>JBFWNU010000001.1:0-519997 GCA_050250895.1 Vulcanimicrobiota bacterium
GCCGAAGCAGCTGGACCGGGTCCAGGGCGTCCCGGACGACCTTCAACCGGTGCATCATCTCCGGGTCCAGGATGCTGCTTGCCAGCAGCCGTTGCAGGGGCGTTTGAGCGCGGTCGTAGGAGCGCTGCTCCTTTCCTCCCGGGGCCCGACTCTTGCGTCGAAGCTTCATGGAAGGCTGGAAGATGTTGACGTAGTGGCGGACGGCCCTGTACAGCTCGGCAAGCTGGCGTCGTGCCTGAGAGCCTTCATAGCGGTCATAACCAACCAACTGCCGCACGACGGAGCCGTTCTTCTGCTCGACGAAACACTGATCGTTTTTCTTGTACGCGCGACCACGTGTGAACGTGATTTCGTTCCGGGCGCAGAAGTCGATCAGTGAATTGTTCAGGAACTCGCTGCCGTTATCGGTATCCAGCCCAAGCAGCGGAAACGGAAGAGAGGCGATGGTCTTCTCGAGTCCTTGAATCACATTCCACTGGCTTCTGCACAAAAGAGCCTGGCACTCTGTCCAGCCGGTGGCAACGTCGGTCAGGACTAGGCTACAGACAAAGGAGCCGTGTACGCGCGTCCCACAATGGGCGACCAGGTCCGCCTCAACGAATCCAGGCCGCTCGTCTTCCCAGTCAGTGAAGGTCCGCACCGGGACCTGTTTCTTGAGAAGCTTGCCCGCCTTCGTTGTGGAGATTCCCCGTCGAGAATCTCGTCGATAGGGCCGTAGAATGCGGTCCGCAGTCGCGGCGCTCATCGAGAGCAACTGAGCCAGGAGTTCATCGCTCAGCTCGAGATGACCATGGCGCTCCAGAGACCGCACCAGCTCTGGAAGGAAAGGAATCAGGCGCTTAGCACAGATGTAGTTGGAGGCTGCCCACGCGATGGCCAGCGCCGCCTCCACCTCCGGGCCGTACGTCCGCGCCCGGGGCCTTCTTATGGCCGAAGGTGCTGAGTTTGGGACCGGCTTATTCAAGAGTCTAATGGCGTATTTACGGGCATAGCCCGTCGCCAGCACGAATTCATTTAGAATGGCGGTCTTCTGGTCCCCGCGCGCCTCCCGGTAACGGGGCGCCACCCGATACAACAGCTCTCTCCTGGACTGGCGACTCATCCTTGATGTCCTAAACAAACTTCCCCCCGACCATCGAATGATATCGGGTTACTCTACTCGTGAGGCAACGGCCTCGCAAGAGTTTACATTCTAGGTGAGGCAAGGCGCCGGCAGTTATAATTGTCGCACATCAACCTCCTTGCTGAGAGGCGTACACCGCATCTTTCGTCCCTTGCCGTAGCACCGGACGAACGCCCCAGCGCCGAGTTCCACATCCAGCCAGCGAAGTGTTCGCAGTTCGGTGTTGCGCAGTCCGGTTTGGATCCCTAACAAAAGGATGGTTCGGTCTCTTTGGCCGATCCAGGTTAGGGGACTCGGTGCGGCAACGATCGCCTTGGCCTCCTCCTCTGAGAGAAATTCCATGGGGCGGCGTTCGTGGCGCTTCCGGGGAATCGCGAGAATCCTCTGGCAATGAAGTGCCAGCGAGGGCTCCGTGATGGCCACATAGCGAAAGAAGGCGTGAAGCGCACTGAGACGGCTGTTTCGTGTTCGGACACTGTTGCCGCGCCCACGCTCAAGATACTCCAAGAACTTCTCCAGGAACGCGGAATCCAGTTCCTCGACAAGAAGTTTCGACGGTTCTCGTTCGAGTTCGGCACCAGCAAAGCGAAGTAAGAGGCGAAACGTGTCCCTGTAAGCCGCCACCGTCTGTTGGCTAGCTCCGAATTGGCGAACCAGCCAATCCGTGAAGAAATATTGTATGAGGCGTGGTAGTTCTGGCGAATTCATCGGTCACCCACCCTTTCAAGACGCTCGGTGGCCAAGCGAAGAAGCTCTGGCACGGCCTGGATATACCAGTAGGTGTCCACGGTTTGGCTGTGGCCGAGGTATCTTGAGAGCTTGGGCAGCTCTTGTTGGATGTCCAGACCGGCGCGGTACCACTCGATGATTTTCTTGGTGGCAAAGGTATGCCGAAAATCCTGAAGTCTCGGCCCCCTGCCAATGCCTGGTCGTGCGAGTGCCTCGCGAATGCCGATGGCGCGAGATATTCGCGCGAAGGTCCGTCGGGCTGAATGTCCCTTTAGTCTCGACCCCCGCTCCGACAGAAGAAAAGCATCATCCCGGGGGTGTGGGCAGAGTTCGTCCCGCCGCCGCGTGTATCTTCTGAAAGCCTCCTGCACAGAATGCTCGACGGGGACGAATCGGGATTTGCCGTGCTTTGTCTGCCTAACCGATAGGATGCCAGTCTGCAACTCGACATCGGCTCTATTGAGCGCTAAAGCCTCCCCCGGGCGCAGACCAGTCGAGGCCAGCATCCCGATAAGAGCCTCGTAGGTTTGGCCCCTCAGTCCTGACGCCGATGGGAGAGCTGCGGCCTCGTTCATGAGTTTCTCGATCTCTTCATCGGCATAGATGTAAGGTCGATTTCTTCGATGGCCGATCCGGAGGAGGCCTCGAGGGGGAACCTCTGTGCGAGGCTCGATGGCGCTCAGCCATCTTGCAAATCCTCTCACCTGGCACAGACGCCGGGACCAGGTCGCGCGCTGGACAAACTGCGGCTTCGTCGCCCATCGAACGGCGTGCTCGATGGTAATAAACTCCGATCCACTGCCTTCAACAAAGTCGACGAATTGGCTAAGGGCCCCGGCCGGCTCAAGGAACTGACTGCCCAACGCTCGACGCACGGCCACGTACTGCTCTAAAGATTCGCGGATGGTGCTCATGGATGGCCACCCGTCCGCTTTGGCCAGGGCCGAGCTACTTCTCTTAGGGTTTCAAAGGCCAGGTGGGTGTAGATCTCGGTGCTGGTCTCCACTCGATGCCGCAAGACCTGCGAGATTTCTGTGAGCGTTGCACCCGCTCGAATCATCTTGGTTGCCAACCCATGCCGAAAGAGATGAGCCGCGCCCCGGCGAGATGGACGTATGGCTGCCCGAGCAAGTGCAAGTCGCACGATGTGCCCAATCGCGGCGGGCCCTCGGAATCCACTTCGAGGCGCGTTTGTCCTGATAAAGACTCGTCTGGACTGGCTTTTCGGGCGACCCTCGCAGAGGTAAACGGCCAAGGCATCCCCCACCTCAGAAAGCAGCGGCAGGCTCTCGAGCGTTCGTCCCTTGCCTCGAATGACGATGCACCCGTCTCGCCAGCCGATGTCGTCAAGTTCAAGATGGACGACCTCGCTCGCTCGCAGACCCAGACGAGCCAGGAGCAACAGGATGGCGAAGTCGCGTAGGCCGCGGGAAGTCGCCCGGTCAGGTGTAGCGAGAACAGTCTCCATTTCCTCGGGCGATAGAAAGGCGGGAATTATGTAGTTGTGCCCACGATAGGCTGGGACCGATACTGAGAGATCAAGTCCCACCTGGCCCTTGTAGAAAAGAAATCGCAGAAAGGAACGTAGCGCAGCGACCAGTAGTCGCGAACGGGAGGCGGAGAGTTCAGGTATCCTGTCGAGGAGCGTGCTCTCGACTGCCGCGGCATCGAGCCGATCAGGATAAAAGTCACCATCCCGAGCGACGCAATCATCGACGAAGACCCGCACGCCGGGAAGGTATGCATTGACAGAGTTCTCGGCCAGCCCCTTCTCATTGCGGAGGTAGGCCACGTAGGCTTCGACCGCCCTCATCTTAGCAGATGGGGTCGAAACTGAAGTGGCAGCCTCCAAACCGAGATAGTCACGTAGACTTCCTATCCCGCCGACTCAATCCGGCGCTGTTCTTGTCGTGCCAAGGGTATTCGCTCCAAGAAGGCAGTGAGCCGCTCTTCGGTGATAGCATCATCAGCATCGTTTTGCTCCAACCAATGAAGCAGAGCTCTGAGTGTTGTCCGCTTCTTCTTGAGAGTACTTTTGGAATAGCCGCTCGCCCGGACTTCCTCCCAGCACCCTTCGAGTTGGGCGCTGACCTTCGGCAAGCTGCTGCGCCCCTGCATCAACATGTTCACGATCGTCCTCCTCTCTGGCTATCTGCCAGATGTAGGATTACGAGATTATGCCGCGCTTTGCTCTCGCAGATGGCGCAAATAGGGGCGTTGATCTGCTACGCGGCATAACCTGGAGGTCGGCATAACCTGGCTTATGCTGCCCGCGGCATAAGCCAGGTTATTGTCGATGGGGGCCCCTTCTTTCCGTAGAAAGAGGGTCAAAGGCTCCCAGTGCTTGAGCAAATAGCCGATGGCCTTCCCTAGGCCAGAGTTGGGTTCCACCAACTTCTCGTCTAGCTGGCCACGGAGCCAGGCCTTGAGAGCCGCCATCACCGGCGCGCTGTGACGCTGATGAAAAGCCAGACGTTGCTTTGGGTTGAGCTTCTCGGCCCGGGCCTGCTGGTCGAACTCGAATACCTGTCCCAGACTTTCGAGCACCTTGGTGCACTCCTGTGGAAAGTTGTCGAACTGGTCGACGAAGTATCGCCGGCCGTGGGCCAGGCAGTTGGCAGTGTTCACGTCCATGGGTTGACCGCTGGCTTCCTTGGGCCAGTTTCGCGACAGAGCGTCGTGCATCGTGGTCGGGGCCGACAGTTCAACGTTGCGACGGGCCAGCACCTCAGCGAGATTTTCGCCAGCATGCTGGCGGCCGGTGAAGAACAGAGCGATGCGCCGCCCGTTCGAAGAGGACACAATGCCTGAAGTGAAGACCCCTGTGCGGGTGTCACCGTCGGGCCGTTCTAGCCTCAGAATTTTTCGGCTCGTGTCGTCGCTGTGAAGAACATCGCCCTGTGCCGCCTGGCGGATCAACTCTTCGTAGGCCGCGCCAACCACGGAAGCCGTTTTGTCGAGAAGATCCCATTGAGTGCTCTGCGGCATCGGGATTCCCAGCCTGCCCTGCAGGCCTTCCAAACGGTTTCGGGGCAACCCGCTGCCGTAGATGAGCATGGCCAGCATGCTGGCCACCGTAGCGTCATACTTCTCTTCGCCGATGCCTGCCGGAGGCTTGGCAACAAAGAGTTGGCCGCAGAGATTGCAGCGCAGCTTTTGTAGCTCGTAGGCGGTGGCCTGAATCGGCGGGCTACCCACAACTCGGAGGAGCACTTTCGGCTTCTTGGTGTCGTGAAGCTTGCCTCGGCTGCACTCGGGACAATCATCGCCCTTGTGCAGCTCCTGGTGCTCCACCGGGACTTTCTGGGCGCCCGTGAATTCTGAGGTCGGACGGCGACCGTGGCCTTTGCGCTTCCTCTTTGGGGGCGGCTGCTCTGCTCCGTCTTCAGACGAGGCACCTTCCTGCTGGTCTTCCAGAAGGTCTTTGACCAGGGTCTTCAGCTTCTCGGAGTTTCGAAATTCTGGCCGGACGTGCTCGAGTAGCAGGCGGACCGCCTGACGAAGCTTCTCCCGCTCATCGGAGGCCAACGGACCGGTTGCAGTCGCATCGATGATGTCCTCGATTTCCTGGACATTGATCTCCACGACCTTTGGGTTGCGCCGTTTGCTCAAGAGAAACCTTTCCGCCGCGGGAGCCCCGTGACGGCGTGCAGACTTCTGCAAACCTGGCGAGTTTCATGCTGACAAGGGCACTAATTTCGGCCAGCTGGCGTGATGGGCCGCCAGACCCGCGCGTTAGGAATCGTCGGGCTCGCCGCCGCCGCCAGGAGAGCGTGGACCTGATGCGGTTCAAGCGACTGGCTCGGCGAGTTGGAGGTCGGCCACCACCCATATCGCCCTTTCGAGAGCCGCTTCTGTGCGAGCCAATAGCCCCCGCCATCGTAGCAGAGAACTCTCACGGCCGTCCGACGTCGATTGATGAACAGGAAGACGGCACCGGAGAACGGGTCCTCGAGAAGCTTCTGCCGGCACAGCGCAGCCAGCGAGTCGATCCCCTTACGCCCGTCGACCGGCTCCATGGCCACCAGATCCGCATGTGTGGCGTCAGCTGCAGCACGCTCAGCCTGCGAAGGCCCGGAAGATGATGCCGAGGTCGGCGGCGGTGGCCCCGGAGATGCTAGCCCGGAGACCACCTCCCGGGGCAACTTCGAGCACGCAAGCGAGGTTCTGACCTGGTCGCAAGCCCGAGCGGACCTCAAGAAAAGCCGGTGCCGGCAACCGCTCCTCGCAGAGCCGCTTGAGCTTGGCGTGGTCCAGCCTCAAGGCCTTGGACACCGGCCCAACTCCCGCCTCGCAAGCCAGCTCGGTAGCCCCATCCCAGATCTCGTCCGGAATCGGTGCTGCCATCCAGGTTTTCTCTTGGCGCCAGAGCTCCAGGGCCTCTCTCAGTTTCTCCAGGCGGTCTAGCATTCGTCGGCCTCCTCGGTCAGATTTCGGCCACCATACCACCCTCAACTCGCCTTTCCAAGCACGCTTGCCGACAGCTCACACTGCTCTTCCTCTCGCTGTGGGTCGTCTCTGGACGTACAAAAAAAAAGAGACGAGAAGGACTCTCGTCTCTTATCTTTCACTTCCTCGAAGTTTTACGGAGAAGCAGGAGTCACAAACTGATCCCCATCATCATCATTGCTGTTCGAGATAGCAACGACGATACCAGCGATACCGGCGAGACCACCTAGAATAATGGCGGGATTGACACCGCCACCACCCACGTTCGTGGGAGCGGGGGCAGGGGCCGGAGCGGGCGCAGGAGCCGGAGCCGGCGCGGGGGCCGGAGCGGGCGCCGGTGCCGGAGCGGGCGCAGGTGCCGGAGCGGGTGCAGGCTGGCGAGGCGGACGAGGCGGTTGCTCGCCAGCGTCACGACCGGTGCCTTCTTCGCCACCGACGAACTCGTCGCGGTCACGATCACGAGCGCGAACGTCCGGACCTTCCAGGGCCAGCATCGCGTCGTCAGCCCAGATAGCAGCAAGCTCTGCTACAGGGGTAAAGGTACCTACTTCAGCAGCGACTTCGACAGCCGCCGTCGCGGCGCGCATGCTGGCGTTACCGCTGAACGTGGTCAACTGCAACTGCTCACCGCTGGCGTCCACGAGAAACTCGCCATTGCTGGCCGTCACTTCGTTTACGCCGTTAGAAACGGTGACGGCAGAGCCTTCACCGGTCAAGCTCACATAGACACGTCCGCTGGTAACGGCGATTTGAGTCGCGCCGTCAACGGTAGCGGTGGTCACCTGCGTCTCGGGAGCGAGTCGCAAGGTGGTGTTGTTATCTAGCTTAACGACTCCAGACGTTGCCTCATCGTAACGGATCACTTGGTGACCGTTACTGGGGCCGCTATTGGCCCATACGGCAGGCGCAGGAATCGACATCAGCATGATGGCCGCTGTTAGGCTAGACGCCATAAACTTTTTCATAGTCTTCTCCTTAGTCTATCTACCTCAGTCTAGCCTGACGGGACTCACCAGGCATCGCCAGAATGTTAAGACCGAGTCATTTCCAAGATGCCTTCGAGGGGCTCGAAGGCGATCCTCCATGGCTCAGAAATGTCTCTCGACAGATTTGAGCCAGGGGTAGGGATTCCTCCCCGAGCTTGTTAAATTTCCTAACCAGTTTTCTCACACCTTACTCGGTAGCGGACGGCATTCCAATAAGGCTTCTCCCCCCGTCGCCCCGCGAAGATGGTCAAAATATATTCCCCTGTAGACTCCGGTTCCACCCGAAAGGCGTAGCCACCCACGCGAGCCTCGGCAGTGACCTGCTCTTCCCCCCGGGGTCCCGACAATTGAGCGGTCAATTCCACGCTCGAGGGACAATCCACCACGACGCTGGCACTGGGCGAGGCGCTCACGATTCCCCCCGCGTGGCTCCTGAGCTGTAGTCCATAATTAAAGTAGGCATCCCAAAGCCGGGGGCGCTGGCTGAACTCGTCGGGACTCACAGGCCGGCTCGAGAGCTGCCAGCGACTCTCATCGGGCAGATGAGTAAAGCTCATCCGTCCCGGATCGGCTAGGAAATACTCTGGATTGAACCGCCGCTCGAACCGGCCGCTGGAATTCACGAATCCCGTGCCCCAGGTACAGTCGACCAGACGCCAGGCCCCGTCGATCATCACCGCATTCCAGGTATGGCGTGTGGGAGCCCCTTCGGAGTGATAGCCTTTAGCTACTCCGTGGATAATGCGGGTCTGAAGACCTGCGCGCCGGGCCAGGCTGTCAAAGAGATAGGCATACTCATCCTCGGTGGCGGTTCCCCTCTTGAGGATCCGCTCGTCGCTGTCTGAACCGACCACCGGGGCGTCGAGGGTGCCCTCGTCGTAACTGATATGGGCAGTCATCCAGCGAAAGATCGCTCGTGCCTTCAACTTTTCACCCGCCACGTTAGTGGTCAAGCTCCGAGCCAACTGGTCGACGTCTGTCGACGAAGAAACGGAGAGCGCCAGCGCGTCAACCTGGGCAAGCGTGGTCAGTTTGGGCGCTCTGGGCGCGACCGGCTTTGAGGTGGGCCGGGCCTGAGGACGCGTGCGTTCACTTCGATGGGCCGCTCGACGGGGGGCTTCCCAATGGATGGCCCGAGGTGGCTCCCAGTCTACCAGGCCAGGGTCCCCAACGGGCGTCTCGCTGGCGCGGGGTGTGGGTCGTAAGGGCTCATCCGCAGGCGTCACTTCGGGTGTGGGGGGTGGCACCGGGGTGACCGCCACCCGAGGGATGGGAACTGGCTGCCCCGGAGTTCGGAAGGCCGTCACCGGCCGGGGCGAGGGAGACTGCGAGCACGCGCACGAGAGCAGCAAAGCCACTACCATGAACCGTCTCTTCACTACAGGTGTCTACGCGCTCCCAGGTAACGACTCTTGAAGTAGGGGTCCTCGAGGCTGCCGATGGTGACCTGTTTGGCCCCTGAAGAAGCGTGCAGAAACTTGTGCCGACCTACATAGATGCCTACATGAGACGCACCGGGGGCGTAGGTCTCGAAAAAGACCAGATCGCCCGGCTGCTCCTTCCCTTTGCGAATGGGGCGGCCGACCTCGAACTGAATATCGGCGGTGCGAGGCAGACGAACTCCGCTGCGACCATAGACCAGCTGGACGTAACCCGAGCAGTCGGCACCGGTGACCGACTCGCCACCCCACACGTAGGGAATACCCAGCAAACTGCGAGCGGTGCGTAGCAAGCCATAGATGCGGCGGCCACGGCGTGAGGCGAGAGCCTGGCGGTGAGGCCTGGCCCCGCGAGTGGGGACCTCGATCACTTCGTGGTCGCTAAAAATCATCAGATTGCGATGCTGGGTGAACTTGGGAATCTCTTTGCCGAGCACACCAAACCCGGTGAGCAGGTTCCACTCCTCGGAGGTGGGGTCTTCGCTCAGACGAGGCAGGGCCTCGAGACCATCCTGGATGTCCGCTGGCGACTCCGCCGCCAGCACCGGACTGGGCACCTCGGGCTCGGGCAACTTATAGATGGGGTTGCCTTTAATCTTCTCCCAGGCGTAGGCCAGCTGGGCGTTCTCGGGCTTGTATTCCGGATTGGGCACGAAGAGAACGGTGCCCGGCTCGATCGAGCCTGATCGAACGGTCGGATTCATTTCCAGCAACGTTCGTCGGTCGGTCCCATAGTTCTCGGCGATGAGAGTCAGGTTTTCGGTGGGTCCAACTCGATGATAAGTATAGTAGGGCTCGGGCTCTTTCTGAGAAGGATCTGGAACGCACAACACATCGCCAGCGACCACTCGGCCCCCGCGTTGGGAAATGGTCGGGTTCATAGCCAGCAACTCGCCTCGCTCCAGGCCGTAGCGCTTGGCTACGGACGCGAGCGTATCGCTACCGTTCACCCTATAGTATAGATAGTGGTCCTGGGCCAAGACTGGCTCGATAGCCAGAAAAATCAGGGCCAAAAGGCACCACATGCCATGCATTCTCATGAGTTTGCTTCCCGTTCGGTCTGGTTCATCGGAACCCCTGGAGAATAATTTTCAACTGCCCGCCCCCTGGCCCAGACCGCTGGATACGCGTCCGTGGCCTTTCCAATGCAATAATAACGAAATCCCCGGCTGGCCATCCGGTCGGGGGCGAAGAGATTTCGTCCATCGAATATCGTCTGTTCTCGCATCAGTTCTTTCATTCGCCGAAAATCCGGACGGCGGAACTCGTTCCACTCCGTCAAAATCACCAGCGCGTCCGCACCATCCAGAGCCTCATAGGCACTGCCGACGATCTGCGCCCCCGCAAACAGGTTGCGAGCCTTCTCGCCAGCTTTGGGGTCGAAACCCCGCACCACGAAACCTCGCTCCAAAAGAGCCGGAATCACAGTAAGACTTGGACTCTCACGTAGGTCATCTGTGTTGGGCTTAAAGGATAACCCCCACACTGCGATGATCTTACCAGCCGGATCTGAAAAATGATTGAAGATCTTTTGTAAAAAGAATTGTGGTTGTTCGTGATTCACCCGGTCGACCGCTTCCATGATAGACAAGCCCTGGCCGCGCTCGTTGGCGACGTGAATCAAGGCTTTGACATCCTTCGGCAGACACGACCCCCCGTATCCGACGCCGGGAAACATAAAGAGGCGGCCGATCCGGGGGTCCGAAGTCACTCCGTGACGGACGCTTTCCATATCAGCCCCCACGGCCTCACAGAGCCTGCTCATTTCGTTGATGAAAGAAATCTTGGTGGCCAGGAACGCATTCGCCACGTATTTGGTCATTTCAGCCGACGCCGTGTCCATCGTGATGACTGGATTTCCTGTCCGCAGGAAAGGCTCGTAGAGTTCCCGCATGATGTTGAGCGCCTTAGAATCTTCACTGCCGACAACGATCCGGTCGGGCCTTAGAAAGTCCATCACGGCCGCCCCCTGCTTGAGAAACTCAGGGTTTGAAACCACCGCAAATGGCACCTTCGCCTGCCGGCCAAGAATCTCTGCGACCCTATGGGCGGTGCCCACGGGCACGGTGCTCTTGACCGCCACCACGGTATACCTGGTGATGAGTGCGCCGACATCCTCAGCAACCTTCAAGACCGCGGACACGTCGGCAGCCCCCGCAGCGTCCTGAGGGGTGCCGACTGCAATGAAGCAAATGATGGCGTCTCGGAGTCCCTCGGCCAGATCGGTGGTAAAGTGAAGCCGGCCCTCCTGCACGTTCATGTGAACGAGTTCCTCAAGTCCCGGCTCATGGATGGGCAGCACACCGCTGCGGATATTCTCGATATTCTCCGCCGAGATATCGACGCAGGTGACGCGGTTTCCCATCTCTGCAAGGCACGTGCCAGACACCAGCCCGACATAGCCTGTTCCCACCATGCAGACTTTCATCGGGGGCGGTTTGGGCCATTCACCCCCAACTCCTCCCGGCCGAGATTTAACATTCCCGCCACAACCCGAAGTCCCAATTGTCATAGGCTTTCGGCGACCTCATCTCCAGGAGCAGACATGAACATCACGAGCCCTAACACCGCCCAGCGATTGGCCGCGGCCACCCGACCTCACCTGCCTGGCCAGGCCGACCCCAACGGTATCGGCGTAGCCCGGCTGGCCTCGGGCTGCGACGCCTTTCTGGCCGACGCCGGTGCGCCGAATCCCTACTCGAGCGACCTTCCCTCCGAGAAGACCAGGGACATCAGCGCAACCCTGAAAGAATTGGCCGAGTTGACCGCCGGCGGAGTCACCATCGGTCAACTGGGCGCAGCAACCATCGTCGTGGGCGGCCAGGCGCAACAGAAGGTCGACGAGCTCGACGCCGTCCGGCGCAGCCTGAAGACCGCCTACAACAAATCGGTGGTGAAATCGATCGCCTGGATGGGAGCCACCGCGGGCGCCCTGGTGCTGGGCGGCATCCTTCCCAACCCGATTACCGGCCTGGTCATCGCAGGAGCGGCCGCTATGGCCATCCGTTCCATCACCAAAGCGCGCGCCAACCACAAAGAACTGGTCCAGCAACTGCCCCGCCTCGAGCAGGGCCTGGCGGTCAATCGCCAACTGGCGGCCGACTCGGTGTTTTTTGCCCCGCACTTGCAGGGCTGGAACGACCTGCTGGCCAGCCAGGATAGCGCCCGAGCAGCCTGACCGTGCTGGCCGTAGTGGCCGCTGGTGAGGGGCCGAGCCTCGAGCAGGTACCCCCACCCGAACCGGCACCCGGCGAGGCGCTGTTAGAAGTCGAACTGGTAGGCATCTGTCGCACCGACGCCCTGGCCGCCTACGGCCGCCTGCCGGTGCCTGGGGCAATGCCCCTCGGCCATGAGTTCTCGGCCAAGATCCTGAAGTCAGCATCCTGGCCTGTCGGTCAACGTGTGGCCGTGAATCCCTGGAGTTGGTGCGGGCATTGCCCTCGCTGCAGCTCTGGCCACCCCTACGCCTGCGCTGGGGCGCAGATGCTGGGGCTGCATCGACCCGGCGCCCTGGCCCCGCTGGTGGCGGTGCCCGAGAGGGCACTTTATCCGGTCGAGCTTGGGCCGCAACGCGCGGCCTATGTCGAACCCGTGGCCGCCACGCTGGCCTCGGCCGCCCTGTTGCCCGCGGGGGCCGACGTGCTGGTCCCCGGCCAGGGGCGCATCGCGGCTTTGACTCGACGGGTGCTGGGGGCGTTGGGTTATGCGCCCCATTCCTCGGGGCCCAGCCGCTATGCCGTCGAGACCGATCCCGACTCGCTGACCGCCTTGCTCGAGGCGGTCGAACCGGGGGGCACGGTGGTCATCAAGAGCCGGGTGCCGAGAGCCGAAGTCCCCCTTTTGCCCATCGCCCAGAAGCAACTGCAACTCAAAGGGGCCTGGTGTGGGAGCTACGAGCAGGCGATCGAACTGGTGCAGAGCCTGGAGGTCGAGGACCTGTTCGGGCCGACCTACCGCCTGGACCAGGCGCCGGCCCTGCTGGCGCTGGATCGCTCGGAGGCCCTTAAGGAGTTCGTCGATGTGCGGGATTGTCGCCTGTCTTAGCCGGGGGCCAATCGACCCCGAGCGGCTGGCCCGCGCCAGTCTGGCTCTGCAACACCGGGGCCCAGACGGAGATGGGCAGTGGATCTCGCCCGACGGAAAGGTCGGCCTGGCTCATCGGCTTTTGGCCCTGACGGATCCGGGCGGCGGTCACCAGCCGCTGAGCAACGAAGACGGTTCGGTGATGGCTGTGGTCAACGGAGAATTCTACGACGACCAGCCCCTGCGGCGCGAATTGGTGGCACGCGGGCACCAATTCCGAACCCACAGCGACAGCGAGGTGCTGGTTCACCTTTATGAAGAGAGAGGGCCTGATTGCCTCGAGGCTTTGCGGGGGGAGTTCGCCTTCGTCCTCTGGGACGCGGCCCGAAGTCAGGTCCTGGCAGCGCGGGATCGGTTCGGCGTCAAGCCTCTGGTCTATCTGCAGTGGGGCGAGGAGCTGTGGTTTGCCTCGGAATCGAAAGCCTTGCTGGCCGCCGGATGGCCCGCTCGCTGGGACCTGGTTGCCTTTGCTCATGCGGCCGCGACCCAATACCCACCGCCCGACCGCACCTTCTTCGCCGGCATCCACCAGCTGCCACCGGGTCATCTCTACGGCCGGGCCGGCCCGAAGCGCTACTGGGATCTGCCTCATTGGGTGGAGGAAGGAGCCGACATCGGGCCGCTGCTAGAAGATTCGGTCTGCTTGCGATTACGCGGCCTTCACAAGCCCTGCTTTGCCTTGAGCTCAGGTCTTGACTCGAGCACGGTGGTAGCCCTAGCGCGTCGCTCGGTCGAGCCGCATTGTTTTTGCGTCTCCTTTCCTGGCCACGACTGGGACGAGGCGGCCGCGGCCCGGTCATTCGCCCAGGACCTGGGGGCTAGAGTCGAAATGGTCGAGGTCTCGCCCCAAAGCCTGCTAGAAACTCTACCGGCCGCGGTGCGCGCCGCCGAAGGCGTGGCTGTCAACGGTCACTTGCCGGCCAAGTTCTTGTTGCACCAGGCGATGCGAAAGGCGGGCTTCAAAACGGTCTTGACCGGTGAAGGCTCGGATGAGGTCTTTCTTGGCTATGCCCACTTCTTTGACCGCGAGGCGGGAGCCCACCCCTCATCGCTGGGAATCATGGAAACACGGCAACAGCAGCTGCCCCTGGAGGGCCTGGACCGGATCCTAGGACAGGTGCCGGGATTTGTGCAGGCCAAGACCGCCCTGGGCCTCAAGCTTACCGGCCTGTTGGCCGAAGGCAGGCCCGTCCGGCCGTTCTCCGGGTTGCTAGAAGAGACCGCCCGTCGCCAACAACCACTTGAGCAAGCCGCCTATCTTTGGACCAAGACGGCTTTGTGCCAGTACATCCTCAAGACCCTCTCGGATGCAACCGAGATGGCCCACGGCCTGGAAGGCCGTACTCCCTTTCTGGATCATCGACTTTGGGAGGCGGCAGCTCGGCTTCCGGTGGCCCAAAAGCAACACAAGTTGGCGCTGCGCGAGGCTATGCGGGGCCTGATGCCAGAGGACACCCGCCTGCGAACCAAGCAGCCTTTCATGACGCCCGCTCTGGATTGCCGCGAGATGCTGCTGGAGTCCGGCTCGCTTTTCAACCGCTCGCGGGTTCTCGCCGCTCTCGACCAGAGGGGGCCCGAATGGGCGCCCGCTTTGACCTGGGTGGCCACGGCCACTCTACTCGAGCAGGCCTACCGCCTCACCTGACCAGCCTCTAACATAGCGGCAACACACCCGCTGGGCGTGCGGGCTATGGTGCCCTAAAGCAGGAGGTTCATCAAATGAAGATTCAAAATTTCACGCCAACTCAGACTCTTACTCGTAAAGCGGCCCCCCCCGCCCAACCGCAAACCCTCGACGTATTCGAAGGTGGCTTTCGCGATGCGTCGCGCACGATGGGCATCTCGACCCTGGTGGGAGCGGCCGTTGGGGCTGCAGCCGTAGGGTTTGCCACCTCGGGAATGTCGGGTGGAGCCGGCATGGCCGTGGGGGGCCTGGGCGGCGGACTGACGGCCGCCAGCGTCGTTGGCATCGGCACCGGAGCGGTAGCCGCGCACTTCACTCACGGTGACGGTTGGTCCAAGTTGGGCAGCTTCATGGTCGGCGCCATGGCCGGCGGCGCCGTGGGCGGCATCGCTGGAGCCATCGGTGGCGCTATGGTCGGCACGGGTGCTGGCAACGCTCTGGGATTCGCGGCCGGCGCGTTCGCTGGCGGAACCATCGGCTATTTTGTCGGTAAGGGCATTGCACGCTAACGCCCAGACCATCGAACGCTTTTACGAAGCGTTCAGTCGGCGCGACCACGCCGGAATGGCCGCCTCCTATCACCGGGAGGTGGCCTTTTCCGATCCCGTCTTTCCCGCCCTCAGCGGCTGGCGTGCTTGCGCCATGTGGCGGATGCTGTGCGAGCGGGGCACCGATCTGATCGTCACCGCCAGCGGCATCGCAGCGAATGACGGAGCCGGCAGAGCCTTCTGGGAAGCCCACTACACGTTCAGCCAGACCGGTCGCCCGGTCCACAACAAGATTCAGGCGGAATTCACCTTCCGCGACGGTCTCATCCTGACCCATCGCGACACCTTCGACCTGCACCGCTGGGCCGGCCAGGCCATGGGCTTTCCCGGCAAACTGCTGGGCTGGGCGCCCTTCTTTCACAAGAAGGTCCAGACCAACGCCAGTCTGGCCCTGGAGAAGTTCATCCAGAAGAACCAGCTGGCCGAGGCAGACTTTTTCTCTTAGGTCGGCTATGGTTGACCGACACGTTTTCTATCGAGGGCAGACCCGAAGTTATCCGTTGGCAGCCCTGGCCCTGGCGAACACCGCCAGCCAGGTGGTCGAGCCGCTGCTGCCGCGCGAGAGCCTGGCGGGGTGGCCGAACGCAGCCTTTCTCGAAAGTCTATCCCTGGCCCGTCAACGGCTGCGAGACGACCCCACCGTGTCAGCCGCAGTAGCCGAGTTACTCCAGGCTCATCACGGACTCGAGCAGACCGTCGTCGACCCGCCGCGCCTGCGGGTCATCCTCCCCCGGGGCCACCAGCTCGAAGCCGCCAAGCCCGCCTACTACGCTCACCGGGACACGTGGTATGGCAATCCAAGAAGTCAACTAAACTGGTGGCTTCCCCTTCACGATGTCGAGCAGCAACAAACCTTCGTCATCTATCCCGAGGCCTTCAACCAACCTGTGGCCAACGACAGCCACGAGTTCGACTATGGCCACTGGCGCCAGCAAGTGGGATTTGCCAACTCGGCCGCCCCGAAAGGGGCTATCTATCCGCGTGCCCTCGGTAAGCTGACTCACTTGCAGACCCAGGGATTCGCGGCTCGGAAGGGTGACCTGCTGGTCTTTTCGGCCGCCCATCTGCATCAGACGCTGGCTTTCGACCACGGCCTACCCCGCTTTTCCATCGACTTTCGCACCGTCTACCTGCCCGACCACGAGGCGGGGCTGGGCGCGCCCGACCCCGACAATGCCAGCCGCGGGACTACCCTACCTGAATATCGCAGGTTGTCATGATCCTGGAGAGGCTCGAAGCACTCTGTCGACGCCGACCGACTCACCCGGCTATCGTTAGCGCCGAGGCCAGGTTGACCTATGACGAGCTCATGGTCGAAAGTCGCCGCCAGACCAAAAAAATCAGCGAACCGGTGGTGCTTGCCAAAGGCCGTTCCAGTGAGACGATCTGCCGGTGGTTGTCCGCCTGGATGGTCGGCAAGCCCTTTGTCACTCTCGATCCCACCTGGCCCAGAGCCCGTCAGCAACAATTGTGCTCGCTGCTCGAGCCGCCGCCGACGGAGCAACTTGCTTATCTGGTCTTCACCTCCGGGTCGACTGGGGGCCCCAAATTGGTCAAGGTGCCTCACACAGGCCTCTTGCCCGTGCTCGAGCACCAGATTGAGGTGTTTCAGATTCAACCTGAAAGCCGCTGCCTCTGGCTTCTCTCACCGGCTTTTGACGCCTCGCTGTCGGACGTGTTCACAGCCCTGCTGGCCGGGGCCACGCTCTACATCGACGAACTCGGGTCTTTGCGCGAGCGACTCGCACGCCACCACATCACTCACCTCGACCTGCCACCGGCATTGCTCAGCGCCCACGACAGCCTGCCCCCCCACCTGAAGACGCTGGTCATCGGGGGTGAGGTGTGTCCGCCGAATACAGTGCGGCGGTTTGCCGGCCACCACCGCCTGTTGAACGTCTATGGCCCCAGCGAGGCCACCATCTGCACCAGCATTTCGTTGGGCACGCCCGATTGGGACCGGGCTCTGCTGGGCCAACCCATACCCGGCGTCGAGTATCGAATCGTCGATGACGAACTCTTCGTCGGGGGCGACCACCTGGCCACCGGCTATCACCTGGCCCCCGAGCTGACGAACCGCAAATTCGTCGAACTCGATGGTTCGCGCTATTTCCGGACCGGGGACCGGGTGCGTCAACTCGACGGAGACTATGAGTTCCTCGGGCGCACCGACAGGCAGGTCAAGATCCGTGGCTGTCTGGTGGCCCTCGAGGAAGTAGAAACCCACCTGCGCCAGGCCCCGGGGGTGGGCCGGGCCGCCGTCGGCCTGAACGGCGACCAATTGGTGGCCCAACTCGAGGGTTGCCCGCTGGCTGCCGAGCGCTATCTTCGTGACCGCCTGCCCGACTTCATGATCCCGACTCGTTTTGAAAGCTACCGAGGCGACGGCTCCAAAAGCACCTTCGTGGTGGAGCCGAATTCGCTCGACATCCTCAAGCGCTGTGCCGAGGCCCAGCAAAACGGCCAGCGCCTGTCCCCGAGCGACTTCTTCCCACGCCTTGCCCAAGACCGTCCCTGCCCGGCCCGGCGCAAGCTTCGCCTCGGTCCGGCGGGACGGACCTTGCTGACGGGCGGTTCGGGCTTTCTCGGAAGCCAATTGAGGAAACATCTCGGCAGCTGCCAACTCTATGCGCCCTCCCGAGCCGAAATGGACCTCGAGACTCCCTTTGTTCCACCCCGGGTCGACACGATCATCCACTGTGCTGGACGGACCGCCCTGACCCTCTCGCGCTGGCAGCACGATCAACTCAACCTGGAAGGCACACGGCGACTATTGGAACTCGAAGCCCGTTTTCATTACATCTCGACGCTGGCCGTGCTGGTGGCCGGCCCCCGCTCCGGCGTCATCGACGAGACCAGCTCACCTCTGAGCCGGCCCCACGGCGCCTACGCCCGGAGCAAGCTGGCCGCCGAGCGCCTGGTGATGGCCAGCGGCCCGACCTGGGTCTATCGGCCTGGGCTGTTGGTTGGTGGCGCCCCTCGGCGTGACGACCAATTTCTAGCCTTCCTACGTGGCCTGGTCCGCTGGCGCTGCCTGCCCGACGGAGACTTCGAGAGACTTCGGCTCGATCTGACTCCGGTCGACTTTGCGGCCCGCTCGATTGCCAGCCTGGCCGCGGTCGCTCCCCCGGGCGTCTACCACCTGGCCAACCGCCGCCCCCTGAGTCTGGCCGAGATCGTGGCATCGGCCCAGCGGCGGGGCTATTCCATCGCCAGAGTCCCCGCAACCCTATGGCTCGAGACCGTACGCGGCGACGACCTGTTCCGCCTGAGCGTGCCTCGCTTGCTCGGCAACCCCGACCGGAGCCTCGATCTCTTTCTGGCCAGCGAGGTCGAGTTCGATTGTAGCCTGACCGAAAGCCTGACAGGCCTGCGCTGCCCTCCGCCCGAAGACCTGCTGGAGGCTTGTTGGCGCGATGTCTAAAGGAGTCGTCCTGGGCAAATTCATGCCGGTCCACAACGGCCACCGCTATCTCATCGACTTTGCCCGCCACTACTGTGACGAGCTCACCATCCTGATCGGAAGCCTGCCCGGCGAACCCATCCCTGGCGAACTCCGGGTGGCCTGGCTGCGAGAACTCTTTCCAAATCAGCGGGTCGTGCACATCACCGATGAGAATCCCCAACTGCCTCACGAACACCCCGACTTCTGGGCGATCTGGCGCCGCAGCCTCGAACGCGCTCTAGGAGGAGAGCAGCCCGACTTTCTGTTCGCCTCGGAAGAATACGGCCAGCGGTTGGCCGAAGAACTGGGCGCAACCTTCGTGGCCACCAGCGGCTGGCGCGAAATCGTGCCCGTCAGTGCCACCCAGATTCGCGAAGATCCCGCAGCTTATTGGGACCACATCCCCAGTTGCGTGCGGCCCCATTTTGTCAAGAAGATCTGTCTCTTCGGGCCCGAGTCGACCGGGAAGACGACCCTGGCCCGCGCTCTGGCCGAGCACTATCAGACAGTAGCCGTACCGGAATATGCTCGCGGCTTTCTTGAGTGCAAAGGCGCCTTTGAAGCATCCGATCTCGAAGCGATCGGGCGTGGTCAACTAGCTTCTGAGCAGGCCCTGGCCAGACGAGCCCGCCACCTGCTCTTCTGCGATACCGACCTGCTCACCACCAGGATCTGGGGTCGCTGGCTGCTAAACACGACCAATCCCTGGCTCGAGAGCATGCTTGACGAGGCAGCCTATGACCTGACCCTGCTGACGGATGTGGATCTGGCCTGGCAGCCTGACGCCGTGCGGTATCTACCTCACCAGGGACCGGCTTTTCTCGACTGCTGTATCCAAGAACTCGAAAAGCACAACCGCCCCTACGTAATGATTCGTGGGGCGGGAGAAGAGCGCTTCGCGGCGGCCCTGGCGGCGGTAGAAGAGTGGCTTAGAGACGCCAGTAAACAGCGCCGGTCTGGCTGACGACCTCTCGGTCGAGCACACCCGGAACGTCGACGACCACGTCCGAGCTGCCGTTCGTTCGCAGCAACCGGCAGAAGTCATCGGACGGACGCTTCAAGAAAGCTCGATGGGGCACAGCCAGGATCAGGCAGTCGAAGCGGTCCTCGCCAGCAAACGCATCGGACAGCAGGTCGAAACCGTGGCCATCACGTTCGACCAGAGGGTCAAAGACCGAAACCTGAACCCCATAGCTCTCGAGTTCTCGAATCATGTCGAAGACTCTAGAGTTCCTGGTATCCCTCACGTTCGGCTTGAAGGCGAGACCCAGCACCAAGACGCGGCAGCCCGAGATGACCTTGCCAGCTTGAATCAACAACTTGATGGCTTGTTGAGCCACAAACTCGCCCATGCCATCGTTGACGCGGCGCCCGGCCAGCAGCACGTCGGTGTGAAAGCCAACCTGGCGAGCCTTATAAGCTAGATAGAACGGGTCGACGGGGATGCAGTGACCACCCACCAGGCCTGGCCGAAAGTGCAGAAAGTTCCACTTCGTACCGGCAGCCTCGAGCACCTCGATGGGGTCGAGTCGCAGCTTGTGAAAAAGCATGGCCCACTCGTTGGTCATGGCGATGTTGAGGTCACGCTGGATATTCTCGATGACCTTGGCGGCCTCGGCAGTGGCCAGATTGGAGGCTTTGTGCATGCCGGCGTGGGCCACCAGGCCGTAGACATCGCACACCTTCTCGAGGGTGGCATCGTCATAGCCCGAGACGATCTTGATCACCTTATCCAGCGAGTGCTCGGGGTCGCCCGGGTTGAGACGCTCTGGCGAGTAGCCGATGGAAAAATCCTCGGGACACTTCCAGCCCGAAGCCTGCTCCAACTCGGGTAGACAAACCTCTTGCGTGCATCCCGGATACACCGTCGATTCATACACGACGATGGCGCCTTTGGGCATATGCTTACCGACCATCTGACTGGCCCTCACCAGGTAAGAGCAATCGGGTTGCTTGGCCTCATCAATGGGAGTTGGCACAGCCACCACGATGAAATCGCAGTCACCCAGATCGCGCGGGTCGCAACTAAAGGCTATAGAGTCTTGTCCAAGCTCTTCGGCCGAAATTTCGCCGTTGCGGTCCTCTCCGCTCCGGAGTTCTTCGATGCGTCGCTGCTGGGTATCGAAACCCAGCACCTGCAAATGTCGGGCAAACGCCACGGCCAGAGGCAGCCCCACATAACCAAGTCCAATCACCGCGAGCCGTTTTGGTTTATACATTGTTTTAGTTTCTCCAATTAACAAGAACAAGCCAGCCGTTCACGGCCGGAGACAAGGATCCTTCCACCCATTCCAGGAGAGAAAACCGAATATCCAGAAGGATATACGATGAGTCCGCCCGATGGCGCGGTTCCCACAAAGTTGAAGAAACTTCTTCCCCTGGCGCTTTTGCTGCTAGGCACAGTTCTTCGAGCCTGGGAACTGGGCGGCCCGAGCCTCACCGTCGACGAAGCCACCACCGTCTACTTCTCGGCATTTCCACCCGGTCAGCTCGCTCAGGTGCTGCTTGCCACTCATGAGGTCCACCCCCCGGGCTACCTGACGTTCCTTCACGGCCTGATGCAGGTGGGGCTCAGCGAGACCTGGCTGCGGCTGCCATCTCTTCTGTTTGGTATCCTGACGCTGATAGCCGGCTACTGGTTGTTCGGGCTGCTAGAGGACGCGTACGAGATCAAAGTGGCGGCGCTCTGCCTTCTCGCCTTTTCAAGCTATCACGTCGCGGCCTGTCGTGAGTTGCGCATGTATAGCCTGCTGACCTTGCTGGTGACGTTGGGTCTGGCCGGTCTGCTTTACTGGCTCAAAACCGAAGACCATCGCGGGCTGGTCGCCTACTGCGCGTGCTTCGCCGGCAGCTACTGGGTGCACTATCTATCCTTCTTTTGCCTGCCTGTGGCCCTCGTCTGGCTCTGGTTGGTTCGCCCCCAAGCCTGGAAGTGGTGGTTGGGAGCCACCGCCACCTCGTTCCTTCCTTTCCTGGCCTGGGTCCCGGTTCTTCTGGGCCAGGTCGGCGGTCAGGATCTCTTGCTGCGTCAGGCCCCTTCCCTCTCGCTGTTGCTGGAACTCTTTGGCCGGATGGCTCTGGGCGATGTGGGGCCGGCCGGAGTTGCGGGCTGGATGGCGGCCGGCGTGCTGGTGCTGGGCGCTCTCGGATTGGCCGCGCGGGAGGCCCCACAGTCGGGCGCCCGCCTGTGTCTGAGCTGGCTGCTGGTGCCGATTCTAGCGGTGTTCACCGTCTCGAGCCTGACCTCGATTCGGATCTTCGAGTTCAAGTACTTCGTTTTCACCACTCCTGCTCTTTGCTGGCTCATAGCGAGCCTGCAGCCACGACGCCTGGTGGTACCCGGCATGGTGCTGGTCAATCTGGTGACCTGCGGCATCGTGTTCGAGGCCGGCAGCCGCTATGGCGGCGACTGGAGGACGGTGGCCAACTATCTTCGTGCGGTGCCCAGGCCCGACGACGCCATCCTCGTGCATCCGTCGATGATGGCTACACCGCTGCTCTACTACGGTATCTCTCCCCATCGCCTGCAACCCACCGACCAGCTCGATGAGGGGCAGTTGAGTGCGCTGGCCCAGAAACCAGCGGTCTACCTGGTCACCACCCCCTTTCATCCATTCGTGTTACAGGAAAAGCTCGACTCACGGTTCGCCCACTGGACGAGAACCGCGTCAGAACAGTCACCGGCTTATCTACCCTCGGGCATCATCCGCATCGAGAGGTTTGTGCCACCAGCAAGCGGTGATTAACGCCTAGAACAAGAAATTTCTGGCCAGCAAGATGAGCTGCAAAATATTGCTTCCGCCCAGAAGTCCACCGTTGCTATCAGCTTTCGCCGGGATGTACACCAGATCCCCGTCGTTGATCGGCACGGGTTCGATGACCTTGTCCTTGTTCTCAAAGAACTCCTTGAGATTATATTGCTCTTTGGTGTTGTTGCCAGCGGCTACATCCTTGGCCCTCACCACGGTGATCTTATCCAACTCGCCTTCTTTGTTGACCCCGGCAGCCGAGACGATGTCGAGCAAGGTCTCGCCGCCTTTGAGGTCCACCGGCCCCTGCTTGCCCACCGCGCCTAGCAAGACGGCCTGCAGAGGAGGCACCACCAGCGTGTCGCCATCCTCCAGATTGCGGGCTACATCCGAAATCTGTCCCTGGTCATCCGGCAAAATATCGACGATCAACGGCCTGGGAAGGGTGGGGCGCACCAGCATCACCCGTCGAAGGGCGGCGGTTTCTTTCGGCCCGCCGGCGGCTTTGATGGCCTCGGCCACGGGATTTGCCGAGTTACGCGAGACCGCGAACACCCCCGCCTTCTGCACTTCACCAGCCACACTGATCCGCTTGCCGGCGTAGACATATAAGATGTCGCCGTCGCGAATCTCAAGACTTTGTTGACCGGAGGAAGGTAGCAAATCGACCGGAATCTGCGTCTCGCCTCGCATCAAGATGGCATCGCGAGGGTCGGCCTTCTCGCTCAGACCTCCCGCCATCGCGACGACATCGAAGATGGTAGAGCCCGGCACGATCGGGAAGCGACCCTGACTTTTGACCTCCCCCAAAACGGCAATCTCGCTCTTGGCGTATCCGAGCAAGCCCAGACGAAAACCAGGATTACGCAACTCGGCTGCCAATCGCTTGGCGATGGCGGCCTGGACCTGGGGCAGAGTCTTGCCCGCTGCCTCGATCTCTCCGGCCACCGGGTGATAAAAATTACCGTCTACCCGAACGACATACTTCTTCTCGATCTCGGGCAGAGCAAAAATCTGAATCTCGAGTTCGTCGCCGACCCGCAGTTGACGTCCGGGTGCGCCGCTGGTTCCGGCCTCAAGACTTCTAGGAGAAGCTGTCTCGGGAACCAACGGGCGGTCCATGGGGTCGGTCCAACCGACGCGCACCAGCGCTAGCAAAAGCAGAGAGATTGTCAGGCGGAAGCTCATAGGAATACTCCGTATACGATTTGCTTGATATTTCTCTTACCACGGTTCCTCGTGGATTATTCCTCACCAGCTCCTTCGAGAGCAGATGGGGACCGAGTGGCCATCTTCTTCTTGATATCCCAGTCTCTGACAAAGCGGCGGGGGAGAGCTGGCATCTCTATGATCACTTGAGTGTCCAGCATATTCTCCACCCGAGCGGAGAAGTCGAAGTACTTTCTCAGCGCTTCTATCACCACTACCGCGCCAACCGAGAGGAGCATGCACAAGGGCACTACCGAGAGGGCCTTCCATACCGGGGCTGCGACAGCCTGAGGAGTCTGTAGAAGCACCCCATCATGGGGCTCTTCGAGTACGAAGAGAGTACCCTTCTCAAGACTCTGTTGCTCTTCGATGCGCGCCACATACAACTTGCCCATCAAATTCAGATAGTTTGTGTGCCATATCTGAGCTTCGCGCAGCAATTGGCTGCGGTCACGAGTCACCTGCATGAGAGCATGCAGGCGGGCTCGAGCGGCTTCTAGTTCGTTCGATGAGCTACTAATATTGATTCTCAAAGCCTCGGCGTGAGTTTCTTTCTCACCCAGGAGAGACTCTGCGCTGGAGCGGGCGGTCGCCATTTCAAGCTCTTTGAGTCTGGCCAGGTGACGCTTGGCATCTTGAACGCGCCGACTCTCGGGAGTGAAGGTGTCCTCGAGCGCGGCCAACTCGACGACTCTCTGCGAGACTTCACGCGCCATCAGGTTGACAGCCTGACTGGACACGTTGCCCGGGAGTTCGCCGCCCTCGCGCATATAGTCTGCGATCGCGTCGGCCTCGGCCTCAACCAATCGCAGTTCACTCTGATAGCGAGCTACCTCGCTCTGCAGCCGATTGACCTCACCCAACAATTCGGGCTCTTCGGCCGGCAATCCACGCAACAACTTCTCGGCGCGCTCAGAGCGCTTACGGGCGTCCTCGACCAGACCCTCTATCGTCACGCGACGTTGAGTGAATTCTTTGGAAACGCGCTTGCGGGCTTCGTCTAAGAATTGTGCAACGATGCCGATCAACTGGCTCTTCGCGTCCTCGGGCGTCTGGGCCATCGAGGTCAACACGATCATCTCCAACATTCGCTTCTGCTGAGTGACTCCGGCGCGATAGTCGTCAACCTCAAAGGTGTAGGGATCGGCCGCCTCCTGATTGACCAGCCACACCCAGAGCGAAGTCTCGCGTTTGATGGGCGCCCCCATGGGACCCTCCACTTGCTCGAACTTAGAATCGAGAAGAGCCGCACCCTGCTCTTTGGCTTGCTCCTGCATTAGACTAACCTGGTCGAGGCTGACCGAGCGCGGGTAGACAGCCATACGCCCGGCAAGACTGTCCGCGTCCAGTCCTTGTATCTTGGTGGGAAGATGCTCCATGACCCCGCTAGCGAAACTCGGCTCGCGGAGAATTTCACGCACCTGGTCGAAATCCTGAAACCACAAGTCAGTGGTTTGGGAAGCGCCCGCGTCGGGCCCCGTTTGGTCGCCCATGACGATCAAATCCCCTCGCTCGGGCCTCACCATCAGCTTGGCCGTGGACACGTAGGTTGTGGGCCCCTGCTGCGGGCCCTTCTTCTTCGCCATCTTGTAGAGCGGAATGAAGCTCAGCACGAAAACCAGGACCAGCACGAGTTTCCAGCGGCGGAGAGCACCTATGAGATCCTGAAGCGTCATGACCTTCGCAGCCTCTTATCCCTGACGCCTTCTAAATCCTGGCAAACGGCGCCAGGTCAGAACTGAAAGTAGATGAACGGCACGTCGTCACCACCCGAAAAGAGCATGATCTCAAGCACTAGAAAAGCGATCAACACTCCTCGCCAGACCCAGGGCCAGCGATTGACCACCGTGTGGTCGTCGGCCGCGGCGATGGGGATGTCGAGCATCAGCAAGCAGAAGGTCAACAACACCAGGGAAACGGCCGGTTCGAGAATCAAGGTTGGCTCGCCCAGAGCCAACCAGGGGCCACGCAGAGCCATCATCCCGGTCAGATAGGACCAGGCGTGGGCAAAATCAGCGGCCCGGAAGAAGATCCAGGTGAGAGCCACCAGGTTGAAGGTGACCACCATCTTCGCAAAGCTCACCAGCCAGTGGTCCTTGACCTCTTGCACCCAGCCCATCAGCCACTTATGCACGGCCAGATAGGTACCGTGCATCCCGCCCCAGACCACGAAGGTCCAGTTGGCTCCATGCCAGAGGCCGCCCAGCAGCATGGTCAGCATCAAGTTGACATAAGTGCGCCGCACTCCTTTGCGATTGCCACCCAGGCTGATGTAGAGATAGTCGCGCAGCCATGAAGACAACGAAATGTGCCAGCGCCGCCAGAACTCGGTGATATTCTTGGAGAAATAGGGCTGGCGGAAATTGACCACCAGCTCGACTCCCAGCAATAGTGCGGTTCCCCGGGCGATTTCAGAATAGCCGGCGAAGTCAGCGTAAATCTGGAGCGAGAACAGGTAGAGCCCGATCAATAGGGCGATGGAAGAATGCTGCTCGGGAGCCGAAAAGCACTTGGTCGCAAAGCCTGCCGCGGTGTCGGCAATAACCACCTTGCGAAACATTCCCATCAAGATTAGCCAGGCCCCGTCGCGCAGGTTTTGGCGAGTGACGGTGCGAGGGTTCTCGAGAGCGCCCAGCAAGCGACCGGCCCGCTCGATCGGACCGGCCACGAGCTGGGGAAAGAAGGCCACGTAGAGGGCAAAGGAGAGCAGGTCCTGGGCAGGCTTCTCGCCCCGATACACGTCAATCGTGTACGACAGGGTTTGAAACGTGTAGAACGAGATACCCATCGGCAGGATGATATGAAGGGTCGGCCAGTCGGCCGTCCAGCCCAACAGTTGAAAGAGCCCCTGGAACGAGTCGATGAAGAAATTGAAGTATTTGAAGAACCCCAGCACGCCCAGGTTCACGACCAGGCTGATCATAAGCCAGCGCTGGCGGTGCTCTGGCTCGGCCCTGGGTATCCTGGAGGCAACGAAGTAGTCGACCCCGGTCGATAGGGCCAGCAGGCTGCAGAAGCGCCAGTCCCACCACCCGTAGAAGATGTAGCTCGCCACCAGCAGCATTCCGTTTTGGGCGCGATGGGGCAGTAGATAGTAGAGCGGCAGAACGATGAGAAGAAAGGCCGCGTAGTCGAGGGAGTTGAAGATCATGGCGCGAGCCGCTGGCGAAGCTCTTGCCCGAAGACTTGGGTAAACTGTTGTCGGCCCCGCGCGTTCAGGTGATAGACATCTTTGAAGAGGGTGGTATCGGAAGGATAGAGTTCAGAAAAATCAAGTAGTTGCACGCCGGCCTGGTCGCACTCGAGTTCGAGCCGGGTTTTCACGGCGGGCCAGTCAAGGCGGGGGCAGAATTCTTTCTGCCAGCGGACTGGGGCCCCGGTGATGGGTGGGAGCACCACCAACAGGCATACGTCGGGATAGGCCCGATGAAGCTGGCGTAGCTGTTCGAAGCCGCGCGCCTCGAGTTCGTAGTTCTCACCCAGATCGGCCAGATACGCGGTACGATAGTCGTTGCTCAGATCACGAAGCGGCGTGTCGAGAGCGGGCTCCGCCTGGGCCTGCTCACGACTGCCGGTGAGGCGCTTTTTGAGGCGAAACAGCACGCCCTTGGCCTCGAGCCGAATGCTGGCACGGCAAGAATGCACGGGGAGTCTTGCTGCTAGCAAGTCTTTCCAGGTGGGTCGCTCGATGGCTTTGAAATACTCCCGCGAGACGCGGGCGCGGCTGCCGTTGAGATTGAAGTCGTCCTTGGTGACGAAAAAATAGATAGCCTGGGGCTTCTCTTTCGTCTGCTCGAGACAGTGCTGGGCCAGCAAAGTCTGGGCGCCGAAGACTGCGCTTCCGAGGGTCAGTTCATGAATCGACCAGCCAGTCTCTTTCTCGAGGGTGTCGAGGTCGGTCGAATCGGCCAGGGTGCTGTTGCCGATGAGCCAGACCTTCGCTGGCTCACGGGTGGTACGGTCAAACTCGCGAATGAGCGCGCGGGGAACACCCTCCGACAGATATCCGGCTCGTTGCCCCCCCAAAACCAACAAATTGGCCAGGACCACCAGCACCAGCGCCAGGGTCCAAGCTTTTCCGGGCAGGATATCGGCCGGGCGAAAGGTCCCAGGCGGCATGACGCAACAGCATATCAAGTGCGATCGTGGGTGTCAACGCAGCAGGTTTGGGAAAGAAGAACTCGAAACAGCGGCGCCCTATGGGAACTGGGACCTTGGAGGCAGAGGAAACGAAGACAGAGGCAAGGCCCCTGGGTGCGATTCGCCAGCACCTACAAGGGTACGGCGGTTCGATTACCAAGCTGGCCGGGCTGGCCACAATCAGCCAATCCATTGCTTTTTTGCTTTCCCCGATCATCACCCGCCTCTACTCACCCAACGACTTCGGCGTCCTGGCAGCCTTTGCCTCAGTGCTCACTATTCTCACGGTGGTGGCTTGCCTGCGCTTCGAATTGGCCATTCCAGTCGCCCCGAAGGACGAGGAGGCTTCTGGTCTGGTCTACCTGTCTCTGGCCTGCGTCGGGGGTTGGCTTATAGCCCTGTTTGGGATGCTCGCCTTCGTGGGATCGAGACTCGACCGGCTCAAGGATCTCCACCAGCTGATTTGGCTGGTCCCGGTCGCCGTCGGAGCGGCCGGCGTCTTCCGCACCGTCGAGGCCTGGACCGTACGCAAAGCGGCCTATGGCCGATTGGGGCTCAACCGACTCTATCAGACTTCTAGCTCGCTCACCTGCCAGATAGCCGCTGGCGGCCTGGGAATGGGTCCTCTCGGACTAGTCGGGGGCCTCATCACCGGTTATGTGACCGGCGCTTGCGTACTGGCTCGCCACGCGCTGGCCCAGAGACCGCCGTCGGCTCGTGCTCTAATGCAGCTGGCCCGTGTTTACCGACGCTTTCCTCTCTTCACCACCTGGGCTTCTTTGCTCAAAGCAGGTGGAATGCAAACGCCCATCCTGCTGATTCTGGGCTCTTTCGGTTCGCATGTGGCCGGTCTGTTGGGACTAGCGCAGAAGATTGTGGCCACCCCGATGAATCTAATCGGCGAGGCGGTGGCGAGGGTGTTTCTGGGCGATGCGGCCCGACAGTTCCATCAGGACCCGGCCAGCCTTCGCACGTTCTTCTGGAAGACCGCCAAGCTTCAGGCCCTGATCGGTGCAATCACCATCGTTCCCCTGGCCCTGTGCGCGCCGCCGCTGTTCTCTTTCCTGTTCGGAAAGGAATGGTACGACGCCGGGCGATACGTGCAAATGTTGGCGCCGATGTTCTTCTGCCAATTCGTCTCCAACCCCCTCGAGCCATCGGTCGACATCCTGCAGCGCCAGGAACTGTACGCCCTGCGCGAGTTTCTGCGCTTCTCGCTGATGGTGGGTCCCCTCTGGTACTTCATCGTCCATCACTCGGTGAAAGCCGAACAGGCCATCAAGGTGCTCTCGCTCTCGGGCACGGTGACGGCCCTGGCCGGGTTCGCGATCTCGTGGATCGCTATCATGACGCGCCAGGCCGACCCGACCTAGCGCAACAGCCAGGCGGCCTCCTGACACGAAGGCATCTCCTTAGACCGGGCGAACGCCCTACCCGTGTCAGAAAGAATCGTCATCGTGGGTGGAGGCATCGTGGGTCTGGCCACCGCCTATCAGCTTCACCAGGCTCACCCCGAGGCCCAAATCACCATCCTCGAGAAAGAACTCGAGCCGGCGCTTCACCAGACTGGACGCAACTCGGGCGTCATCCACTCAGGAATCTACTACAAACCCGGCTCGACCAAGGCCCTCAATTGCCGGGCCGGACGAGCAGAACTGCTCGAGTTTTGTCAGACTCACGATATCCCCCACGAACTGTGCGGCAAGGTGATCGTGGCCTGCAGCCCCGAGGAGATTCCTCGGCTGGAAGAACTCCATCGGCGCGGCCAGGCCAACGGCGTAGATTGCCGCCGCATCAACCCGGCCGAACTGGCCGAGATCGAGCCTCACGCCCAGGGCATCGCAGCCCTGTGGGTGGCCGATGCCGGCATCATCGACTATCGGGCCGTCTGTTCGGCCCTGCGAGAGAGATTTGCCGGCGAGCTTCACCGCCACACCGAGGTGGTGAGCATCCGCTCAGGTTCCACCATCGTGCTCGAGACCAGTAGTGGCACTTTCGAGGCCGATTGGCTCATCAACTGTGCCGGCTTGCAGAGCGACCGCGTTTGCCGGCTCTCCGGAGCCCGCCCGGGCCTGAAGATCGTTCCCTTCAAGGGCGAGTACTATTGCCTGAAGCCCCAGGCCGTCCATCTCTGCAAGACCCTCATCTACCCGGTGCCCGACCCGGCGTTTCCGTTCCTCGGGGTCCACCTGACCCGCATGATCGGTGGCGGTGTCGAGGTCGGCCCCAACGCGGTGCTGGCCCTCGGCCGCGAGGCCTACAAAAAGACCGACCTCAATCTCGCCGATCTGGCCGAAACCTTGACCTATCCAGGCTTTCTCAGACTGGCCGCCAAGCACTGGCGCATGGGCCTGGGAGAAGTCCATCGCTCGCTTTCCAAGGCCGCTTTCGTCAAGGCCCTCAACCGGCTCTGTCCCGCCCTGACCGAGGCCGACCTGGTGGCCGCTCCCTGCGGCATCCGAGCTCAGGCGGTCAAAGCCGACGGCAGCCTGGAGGATGACTTCAATATCCTGCGCCAGGGCAAGATCATCAACGTCCTCAATGCGCCCTCGCCGGCCGCCACCGCCTCCCTGGCTATCGGCAAAAGCATCGCAGCCCTGCTTGACTAACGTGCATTTGCCGGATGTTACACTAGCCGTCGATTTGGCGTAGCCGCTCTTCCAGCGCCCGGCATTTGCGCTCAGCTTCGGCCAGAGCCGCATCCTTCTCGGCCAGAGCAGTGTCCTTCTCTGCCAGAGCCGTGTCCTTCTCGGCCAGAGCGGCATCCTTCTCGACCAGAGCCGTGTCCTTCTCGGCCGAAGCCTCCCGGGGGGTCGGCAAGAGTTTGCCGTCAGGTCCAACCAGGCGGAGCTGCTCATCCACCACCACGAGCTCCAGGCCGATGGTCTCGAGAAAGAGCTTGCCCACCACGGGAACGTAGCTGTCACCGGCCAGCCGTAACAGGCGCAGGCGCGGGTCGAGATACTCCTGGCGGGGGTCGAACAGCACATACTCTTGCACGCCCATCATAGCGTAGAGGCGCTGCTTCTTGCCCAGGTCCTCGTTGCGGGTCGAGGCCGAGGTAACCTCGAAGACCACATCGGGCGCCTTGCCCTCGCGCCAGAGCAGATAGTGGTTGCGTGGCCGCTTCTCGATGCCCAGAACGACCAGCACGTCGGGAGCGAGATGCTTGCGTTTGTCGCCCTGCTGGTAAAACAGCAAAATGTTGCCGGAGACGTAAACCTGCGGGTCGTCGCGAAAGTAGTCTGAAAGCGTCTCGATGAGCAGGAACATCTGATCCCGATGGAGGTCAGTCTCGGCCATCGGCTTGCCGTCGCTGGTGGGATATTCGAGATCGTCTGGGTGGATGTCTAGCATCGCTCTTCCTCGCTCTGGTAGCTTTCATCCTACCACAATAGGGACCCGATGGCGAACGAGTCTGCCCTCATAGGCGATCGAATTGAAAACTCCTGTTGACCATTACGGCCGTCAGGCAAATCTCGTCGCTCTAGCCTTCGAGCTGGCGTAGCCGCTCTTCCAGCGCCCGGCATTTGCGCTCAGCTTCGGCCAGAGCCGCATCCTTCTCGGCCAGAGCAGTGTCCTTCTCGGCCAGAGCGGCATCCTTCTCCGCCAAAGCCGTGTCCTTCTCCGCCAAAGCCGTGTCCTTCTCGGCCGAAGCCTCCCGGGGGGTCGGCAAGAGTTTGCCGTCAGGTCCAACCAGGCGGAGCTGCTCATCCACCACCACGAGCTCCAGGCCGATGGTCTCGAGAAAGAGCTTGCCCACCACGGGAACGTAGCTGTCACCGGCCAGCCGTAACAGGCGCAGGCGCGGGTCGAGATACTCCTGGCGGGGGTCGAACAGCACATACTCTTGCACGCCCATCATAGCGTAGAGGCGCTGCTTCTTGCCCAGGTCCTCGTTGCGGGTCGAGGCCGAGGTAACCTCGAAGACCACATCGGGCGCCTTGCCCTCGCGCCAGAGCAGATAGTGGTTGCGTGGCCGCTTTCGCTCTTCCTCGCTCTGGTAGCTTTCATCCTACCACAGTAGGGATCCGATGGCGAACGAGTCTGCTAGCGCAAATCCACCGAGATCGGATAATGGTCGCTGAGCCCCTTCACCCCATCCCGCCAGACCTGGCGCTCTACCACCCGGCCGGCCAACTCCGCATCGAGGAAGATATGGTCGATAGCGAGCGTTCTCTTGCGGTAGAGGTGGGTGTAGCGCTTCTCCATCGGCCAGGCGGCGAAGCTGTCGAGCAGACCGCCTCGCAACGGCTCGAGAGCCCACGAGTCGGCATCGTCGTTGAAGTCGCCCAATACAGCCACCCGGCCCTGCAAGCCGCTCACCAGCCGAGCCACGCCCAGGGCCTGGGCGCGGCGCTTGGCGTCTGAGGTCACTCCGGGCTCGCGCTTGCTGATGAAGTGATTGACCAACACCGTCAGCGGCAGGTCGCCTCCCAGGCGAACCTCAAGGCAATCGCGCGAGAAGCGATAGTGCTCGGGCGCTCCGTCGACATGCGGCAGGGCCATCTCGGTGTGGCTTTTGATGTGCTGAATCGGCAAGCGGGTCAGAACGGCCACATCGATGCCGCGCCCATGGTCGTTCCCCTCCACCAGAATCGCGCGATAGCCGGGCAGACGGCGAGCCAGGCGCTCGGCCAGCGTAACGTGCTCGATCTCTTGCAGGCCCACGAAGTCGGGCTCGATCTGGCCGATTACTCGGGCCAACCGGTTCAGCTTGGTCCTGACCTCGGCCGGCGTGAAGACATCATCGTTATAGGTGTCGTCAATCTCGTCAAAGAGGTTGTGGACATTCCAGGTAGCCAACCGAATCCCCCGCCCGGCACGGGGTCCCTCCTCGGGCTGCGGCACCGAGGCGCAACCGACCAAAATCAAGCTCAGCCATAACCATCGCATATCACCAGTCTAGCCGGTCGATAGCGAACGAAGGATTGCGCTCGGCTTAACTTGTCGAGCGTCGGTTGACGGACGATCCCAGGCGTGCTAGCCTAAAGGCAGAAGGTGGATTTTTTCACAGAAGGTGGACATGGCGCTCAATATCAAAAACAGTCGAACCGAGGAATTAGCGCGGCAGGTGGCTCTCGAAACCGGAGAAAATCTAACCACAGCAGTAACCGTTGCGCTCGAGGAAAGGCTGGAAAGGCTCCGTGGCAGGCGGCGAACCCCCGACCTGCGTCAGGTCCTTAACGAGATCTCCCAGCGTTGCGCAGCCCTACCAGACTTGGACGCTCGCTCTACGGACGAGATTCTCGGCTACGATGACGTGGGAGGCTTCGACGATGATTATTGATGCCTCAGCGCTGGTGGCAATCTTGCTTGGCGAACCCGAGGCCGCCATCTTTATTCAGGCTATCGCGACAGCGGGCAAGCGCCTGGTTGCAGCAGTTTCGGTTCTCGAGACCGCTATCGTGGTGGAGACCAAGAAAGGCCCCGCTGGCGGACGTGAACTCGACTTGTTCCTTCACGCCGCTCAAATCGACGTAGCGGCCATGACCTATGAGCAGACGGAGTTGGCCAGATGGGCGTATCGGCAGTTTGGAGAAGGACGACACCCGGCTCGCCTGAACCTGGGTGACTGCTGTTCTTATGCGCTGTCAAAGCACTCTGGGGAGCCCTTGCTGTACAAGGGCAAAGACTTTACGCTGACCGATGTCGACTCGGCGCTGTAGACGGCCACGATCTCGTCCCAGAACCGCCACCAACCCATAAAAACGCCACCCGCTCCTCCGTGGCCCCCCCGCGGACCTCCGCGGCTTCCACCAGGTCGAGCACCCTTCAAAATGCACGGCCCCCACCCATTGCTACTATTACTATTCTAACGTGGGGTCCCCACCAAGCCTGAACCAGGCTGGTCCCGGTCAGCCGACCACGGTCTCGTCCAAAGCCCTCAACTTCTTAAATCCGTCCCAGAACCGCCACCAACCCATAAAAACGCCACCCGTGCCGGCAACCGCCCCCTCCTCCGTACCCCCCCGCGGACCTCCGCGGTTTCCACCAGGTCGAGCGCCCTTCAAAATGCACGGCCCATTGCTACTATTACTATTCTAACGTGGGGTCCCCACCAAGCCTGAACCAGGCTGGTCCCGGTCAGCCGACCACGGTCTCGTCCAAAGCCCTCAACTTCTTAAATCCGTCCCAGAACCGCACCAACCCATAAAAACGCCACCCGCGCCGCAACGCCCACTCCTCCGTGGCCCCCGCGGACCTCCGCGGTTTCCACCAGGTCGAGCGCCCTTCAAAATCCGCCCCCCCCACCCATTGCTACTATTACTATTCTAACGTGGGGTCCCCACCAAGCCTGAACCAGGCTGGTCCCGGTCAGCCGACCACGGTCTCGTCCAAGGCCCTCAACTTCTTAAATCCGTCCCAGAACCGCCACCAACCCATAACCACGCCACCCGCGCCGCAACGCCCACTCCTCCGTGGCCCCCCGCGGACCTCCGCGGTTTCCCCAAAGTCGAGCGCCTTCTGCCCCTCGGCGCCTCTGCGCCTTTGCGGTTTCCACAACCAAAGCCGACTAAAACTCCGAGAATTGACCCCGAGACTTCTTCTCGACATGAGAGATGGCCATGCCGGCCAGGGCGCCGAAAGTGCTCCACCACCAGAAGAAGCGAAACAGGTCAAAGTGGATTAGGCCCATCACCGCCCCGAAGAAGCCGCCGATGCGAGCCGAATCGGATTGATAGCAGAGGCTGTTGGTGGCCCCGAGGATGGCGCCCAAAATCAGGCCGTAGACCAGGTTCCAGCCTAGAAAATAGCCGAAGGCCGTGGCCGTGATCGCGCCCACCTGGCTGGCCGATTCGGCATAGGCTCCCCACAGCATGCTGGCAAAGAAAGTGTGATAGATGGCCGAGGGGATGCCCCAGCACAAGGAAGCGATCAGGCCGGCCTTGATGCCCTGGCCGAGGTTCGAGTCGCGGTCTTTGTTGATGGGTTTGGGGGCCGGCGGCCCCGAGGGGGCCATCACGGCGCCGTTGACCACCCCGGCGGCCATCGAAGGGTGGGCGGCCACGGCCACCTCGTCAAAGGTCTGTTCGCAACTGTAGCAGGTAGGATCGGTGGCTCGATTGGAGGAGCCGCAGTGGGGACAATTTCGGTAGGCCAAGACAACTTCTCTTTTCTGCAAAATGAGCTGGAATGATATTTCCCCGGAAGAAATGTCGACTCCTTTCGCGTTCGCGAGGTTTCACCCGGGCTTGTGGATAACTCCTAAGCCTATGGATCTAGCCCAATTCTCGGGCCTCACTCTCGAGCGACAACTGGCCTACCTTGACGAGGCCCTGGCCGAGGGGCAACGGGGCCAACTGCTAGAGATGGCGGCGGCCCTGCGGGATGGCGCGCCGATCAGCTGGCTGGTGGGTCGACTGCGCCAGCTGGGGTGGTTTGGCCAGCCGGCCAACCAGCAGTCTTTCGGCCATTTCCTGACGGGTCTTGAGGACACCGCCATCCAGGCCAGCCTCAAAGGGGCGGCCGGCGACCCGGGCGTGGCCGCGGCCGTGTTCGAAGCCCTGCGCTCCATCGAGCTGGCCAAGCTCTCGGCCATGTGCTTGCTAGACCGCTTTCTCAAGCACAACGACCCCGACCGGCGCGACCGATACCTGGGGCAGTTGGTCGAGGAGTGCTGCAACTTGCTCGAGGGCGGCCAGTGCCCAAGCCTAGAACAACTGGTGCGCCTGCCGGCCCGGGCGCTGCACCGGCTGCAACAGGCGGCCCAGCAGGGCGGGGTGACGGACCGGTTTGAACAAGCCCGGCAACAGCTGGCTCGCCAGGTCATCAGCATTCTCGAAGCCGCCCCTAAGGGCGTCTCGCAGTCCAACGCCGAAGAGCTGCTGTCGCGCCGGGTCTACACCGACCCCGGGCACTTTCTCATCGAGCTGCTGCAGAACGCCGACGATGCCGAGGCCCGCACCTTCCGGGTCGAGTTCTCGACCCAGCACGTGCTGGTCTGGCACGACGGCCTGCCCTTTGACGCCCGCGACCTGGTCGGGGTGACCTCGATTGGCCAGACCACCAAGCGCAAGCAGCAGATCGGCTTCTTCGGAGTCGGCTTCAAGTCGGTCTACGAGGTGACCGACCGGCCCCGCATCTATTCCGATGTCTATCAGTTTGAAATCGCCGACGTGTCCATTCCTCGCTACCTGCACCAGCGACCCGAGTGGCTGCCGGCCGAAGGCACCGCTCTCATCTTGCCGTTACGGGCCCCTGACGATCCCGACCGCTCACCGGAAGGGCTGTTCCAGCGGGCCCGCCGCCTCGACCCCTGCGTGCTGTTGACGCTCCGAGAGCTGCGTTGTATCGAGTTTCGGCTGGCTGACGAGAGCTATCGCCTGGAGCGTTTTGATCAGGGCGAACTGAGCGCCATCCAGGTCGGGTCGACCCGCCGGGTCTTTGCCCTGGAACGACGCCGTTATAGCTACCAGGGCGCCCGCGAGCAGAATCGGCCCGACAACACCGAGGTGTGCGTGGGCCTCTTGCTGAGCGAGCCCGGCCGGCCGCTGGCCTTTCCGCCCAAAGCGGCCACCGTCTACAGCTATCTACCCACCGACGAACATACCGGGCTGAAGTTCTTCATCCAGGGCCATTTCGATGTCCCTGTCGACCGTGAGCGCATTTCGCACGAGTCTGACTGGAACCGCTGGATCCTGGCCCAGGTGCCCGAGCTGGTCGAGGCCCTGGCCCGGCGCTTCGGAGCCGGCATCCTCGAGGTGTTGCCTCTGGCTGAAGAGATGCTTTCGCCGCTATTCTCCGGTCTGCCCGAGGCCATTTATGCCCGTCTGCAAGAGGTCGAGTTGCTGCCCGGGCACGACGGCCAGCTGCACCCGCCCCGGCGGGTGGTGCTGGCCCGGCCAGAAGTGGTCTCGCTTTTCGCCGACCACTCGCAGCGTTACTGTTTTCTCTCGCCCGAGGTGGGCGAACGCCCGCGCAAACTGGCTCAGGCCCTGGGTTGCCGCGAGTTTGGGGTGGAAGAGTTGGTGTCCGACCTGGAACAGGGTCTGCTACCGCCAGCGGTGGACTGGCCTCACTTCTACGATCTGTTGCTCGAGGAGCTCGAGCGCCTCGAGCGCCAGCAAAGCGGCCTGGACGAGTGGGTAACCCGACTGCAGGCCTGCCTGCTGGTGCCCGATCGTGACCAGCAGTTGCGCCCCCTGAATCAGGTGGCCCGAGCCGAGGGGCACCTGGCTGAGCTGTATGCCGGACTCGTGCCGCTGGTCTGGCCAGAACTGGTGGGCCGTCCGCGGGTCGAGACCCTGTTTGACCGGCTGGGGATGCGGCGTCTGGACGGGGAACGCCTGCTCGACGACCTGGCCCGCGACGTGACCCCCTTTCTGGCCCGTTTCGAGGCGCTCTATGCCTATCTCACCGAGGCTCCCTGGACGGTCACCGAAAGGGCCTGCCTGCTGCCCATCTTCCCCGCGGCCGGCGGCGGATTTGGCCGGCTGGCTCGCAACCCCGACGATGTGGAAGGCCTGTTTCGGGCCGACCCTCCCGAGGTGGTCGAGCTGCTCGAGGCACGCCGCTATCTGGCTCACCATTTTGCCGACCATCCCGTCCTCGAGACCATCCGGGTCGAGTCCACCGGCCTCAGCGAGGTGCTACTGGCCATGGCGCGGGGCCACTGGCAGCCCGACGACGGCCAGAAAACCAAGCTGCTCGAGTTGCTCTTGTCCCACGGCCAGAGGCTGACAGCGGCCAATCTGGGGCTGCTGTTCGAGCTGCCGCTCTTCGCCAATCAGGCCGGAGCCTTCTGCCGACTGTCCGGCCTCTACCGTCCGGCCTCGCCGGCCCTGGTCGAGCTGCTCGGGCCCCAGTTCTTTCTTGACGCCGAGGCCCTTTCAGGCCAGGTGGCCGCCCGCCTCAACCTCTTGCCCTATCTAGAGCAGGCCACTCCCGAGTTGCTGGTGGCCTGGCTGGCCGAAAGGAAGTTGCCGCCCACCCAGACCCTGGCCTATCTGGCCAGCCAGGTCCAGAGCCTCAACCAGGATGTGCTCGAGCGCCTTTTGAGCCTGCCCCTGTTCGACGGGCTGCCGCTGGGCCGCCGGCCCCAGGCTGGCGTCTTGTGCCGCTGCCAGCCCGGTTTCGAGCAAGTCTTTGCGTGCCTGGGCGTCAACGTGCTTGAACCTGAGCAATCGCAACTGGTGGCGCCGCTGCTCGAGGCGGCCGGCTGGACCCCTCTGGGCCTCGAAGAGCTGGTCTCGACCCTGGCCGACCGCCAGCCCCAGCTCGAGCAGTTAGAAGTGGTGCAATCGGCCCTGCTGGCTCATCGACAGGCCTTGCTCGAGCGCTTTTCCACCTCGCTGCTGGGCAGCCTGGCCGTATGGCGAAACGCAGCCGACCAGGTGGTGTCGGCGAGCCGACTGGTCGATGATCCCGAGCTGCTCGAGCTGTTGCCCGATCCAGGCGCCACTCCCGTCGAACAGCTTTTACTGCCGGCGCTAGACGACTATCAGACCTGCAAGCCCCAGGTCTATCTCAACGACTGGCTGCGCCGCAAGGCCCGCCTGGGTCAGCCCCTAGAAGCCCAGCCCGTGCCCCTCAACGAGCTCGAAGGGGTGATGGCCGTGGCCCGCCGTCTGCCCGAGGGGCAGTTGCTGGTGGTCACTGCCGACCAGCGGCTGGGCGACCAGTTGTTGCCCATGGCCGCACCGACCACCATCGCACTTTTACCCGACCAGGATTTTCTTCATCCCGACTGGCCCCCCGAACTCGCTCCGGGAGCGCGCCGCTTGCCGGCCTACGCCGTGCTGGCCAGGCTGATCGACCTGGAACAGCCAGAAGTGCGCCAGCGTTTCTACGGCTGGTTGCTCGAGTGCCAGGGCGAGATATTCACCGACCCCGAGGCCCGCCGCAGCCTGGCCGAAGACAAGCTGTTTCTCTCGTCAGGTGGACGCTGGCTGGCCGCCCAGGAGCTGGTGCTCGACCCCGACTTTCCCGATCTCGACATCGACTGGCTGCCTCACCCCGAGATCCCGGCCGAATGTCTCGAGCTGTTGCGGCGCCAACTCGACGTGGGCAGCCCCGACCCTGAAGAGGTGTTGCAGGCCCACCTGCTGCCCGCCTATCACGCTCGCCTCAAGCAAGGCCGCGAAGGGCCGCTGCTCGACTATATCATCAAGCTGACCACCCGGCTGCCGGCCCGCCTGCTGCGCGCGCTCGTGGGCTCTTTGCCGGTGCGCGACATCAGCGGGCTGGTCCAGCCCTTCGAGGCGCTGGTTCTGCCGCCAGCCCACTGCCCGCCGCTGGTCACTATCCCGTGCCCGGATGGCTATCAAGAACGCCGCGAATTCTTCGAAAAACTGGGCATGGCCCGGGTGCCCAGCCGCCATCACCTGGAGGCCGCCTTGCGAGTGACGGGGCTGGCCGACTGCGCGGCCCTGGTCACAAGTCTGGCTGCCTGGCTGCGCGAGCACGACCTATCCGAGCTGCGAACGCTGGCCCGAGACACGGCCTGGCTCTTCGATGGCCAGGCTAAAAAGCGTTATCCCACCGAGCTGTTGAGCCCCCACCCCGAAGTCGAGGCCCTGGCCGGCACCTTCCCCGAACTGTATCCCCATCCCGACCTGTCGGCCTTGCTCGACGCGCGCCTGCTCGAGTGGCTGGGGCTGCGCACGGCCAAAGACCTCGATTTTCCTGATGTGGTGCGCAATCTGCTGGAGCGGGTCAAGGCTGGTCAGGCGGTCGGCCAGCATCTCTATCGCTTTCTCGAAGAGGGTCTGACCCGCGGCTCGATCGACCCCGACCAGTTGCACCGAGCCCTGGCCGACCAGGCCTTCATTTACTGCGACGACGGCCGCTATCGCCGTCCCGATCAGGTCTTTGCGGTCCCGGTCTTTCGCTGGTTTGGCGACCGGCGCGGGTGTTGGGAGTCGGCCCGCGACTTTCCCCGCCTTTGCCAGCTCTTCTCCATCTCCGACCGCCTCGAGCCCTCGGCCATCCTCTCGTTTCTCGAAGAGATCGCCCGCGCCCCCGCGGCTTCGCTCGAAGAAGAACCAGCTCTGCCCCGCATGCTGCGAGCCTGTTACGCCGAACTGGTGGCCACCGGGTCGACGGTGCCCACCGCCTGGCCGGTCATCCTGGCCCGCGGCCCGCGCCTGGTGGCCAGCCACCGTCCGGGCCTGGTGCGCAGCGATACGCCGACGCTCGAGGCGCTTTTCGCCGAGGTCGGCGAGCTGTTGGTGGCCGAACCCGGCGGTCCGCAAGACGCGGTGGCCCTCGACATCTTCTATGCTCGCCAGGGCATTCGCCGCCTGCGCGATGCCTATCGGGTCAGCGTCGACGGCCGTTCGGGCCGGGACGTGACCGAGCAGGCCGCGGCCGAATTACTGGCCGTGCGCTCGCTCTTGCGGGCCCTGCTCGAGGTGGCTCCTCGCGTCAGGCTGCAACGGAGCGGCCTGGAAAATGGCGGCTGGCTCTACAAAGAGCGTCTCGGCGGTCTGGCGGGCACGGCCACGATTCGCCTCATCGACGGCCTCCAGGTGGTTTATCAACTCGACGGAGTGGGCTCGGTGTCGCGCCGGGCGGCGGCCGCCTATGACCCGGGTAAACCTGCTCTGCTGCTGGATCTGGCCAGCGCGCGCGAGCCGGGCCAGGCGGCCGTGGGCCTGGCCGAAGCCCTGGTGAGTTGCCTCTATGAGGGGCCGGGCCAGGAGCAGCTCGTCGACATCCTCGAGCTACTCATCCCGCTGGGTCGGGCCGAGGCCATGCACGCTTATCTCGACCGCCGGCACTTTCCCGCCAGCGCCTCGGCGCGGCGTCCGGTGGATCTGCTGCTCGAGCGCCTGGGCGAGATTCTCGACTATCGCCTGCATGAGCGGCTGGCCCAGGTCTTTCCCCAACTGGCCGAGGCCGACTTCGGCCGTTGGCGAGGCGACGGCCTGGCCCCGCGCCTCGAGCCCCTGCTCGGCCAGCCGAGTTGGCCCCGCCAGGTGGCCACCCGCCTGCTCGACGAGCTGGGCCTCAAAGCGCCCGATGGCGAGTTGATTAGCGCCCTGGCCGAGATGCTGAGCCAGCCGCAGCTGTCCCTGCCCAGCCAGTTAGCGCCCAGCCAGCCGGCCCCGGCACCGGTGGCTCCCAGCCAGGAAGAACCCGAGATGGTGCCCGCCCCGGTGGCCGACGAGCCCGAACGACCGGCCTTTTGGGACCGCCTGCTCTCCTGGGTGCCGGCCGCTCGCCAGCCGGAAGAAGCCGGCCCCATCCAATTCCCCGACAACAGCCTGGTCCCGATGCCGGGGGTCTTGCCCCAACTGGGTCTACGCCCCGAGCATATGCGGCAAATGCTAGAAAACCCTCCCGAAACCCGTCTGACCCATCACCCGGCGCGGCTGTCGAGCCCTCACATCTACGGCCTGCAGGGAGTAGGCGGAAGGTTCGATCCGGCCGACCAGACCTATCTGCCGGTGGCCTTGAAACTGGGCAAAGGCACCGGCGTGTCGACCCGCCCCCTCACCCTCCGGGGGCGGGTGCTGCCCGGTCTGAGCCTTTTGCCGGTGCCCCTCTATAGCCGAATGAAAGAGCGTCCCCGCGTCTTTGGCCGAGCCGGCAGCGTGCGCATCAGCGGCCCCGACCCGCTGGGCCAGTGGTATCTCGAAGTGAAGGGCGAGCAATCGGTGGGAGTCCGCTACGAAGTCGAGCTGACCGAGATTCCGCTGCTCGAGGGCCGAGGCCTTCCCAGCCACGACCCTGCCCTGGTCGAGCCCACTATGCCTCTGGCCGAGCTGCCCCAGCGAGCCCAGCGCTGGATCGAACAAACCGGCCAGGCAGGTCTGGCCCCATGGCGGGCCGCCCAGCTGGCCTGCGAGTTCGTGCGCACTCACTATCTCTATGACGAAAGCTATTCGCTGCGACCCGAAGTAGAAAAAGCCCGCCGTCGCTTGCGCAGCGGGCAGGGCAACCACCATCTACAGCTTCTTCACGCTTCGGCCGACGAGGTACACCTGGGACGCGGCATCTGCTACGAGCTCAACCTGATGGTGGCCGAACTGTTGCGGCATCTCGAACTCCCTTCGCTGGTAGCCACCTGCTGGGTGTTCGACCAGGGAGCCCTGGATCGGGCCGACCATCTGGTCTGCCTGGCCCTGCTCGACTCGTCGAGCGGGCCCTGCCTGGTGCCGCTGGACGCCTGCGCCGACCGCCGCGGCCCGCGCCACATTCTGGGCCACGACCCCGAGCCTTCGCCCTGGGGAAGCGACCTCGCCTCGGAGCGCGAGCGCCTCGAGCAAGAGCTGGAAGTGCTGGCCCGGGTCTATCACCTGGTCTTCGACCGCCATCCCCCCTCCCCCGCCGCCGCTCGCGGCGAGCTCGCTCAGAAACTGGGCGAAACGGCGCTAGGCCTCATGCTGGCAGCCGTGCGCGGCGACCTGAAAAAACTCGACCAGGTTCCGGAAGGCGTGGCGGACCTGGTCGTGCGGGGCTGGCTCAAAGTGCTCGAGCAGCCCGAATATTCGGTTGTGCCTAACGACTAGCGGTGGCGACGCCGCTCGCTGTGATAGTGGCGGAAGTGGCGCGGCTGCTGGGGCGTGACGATCACCGGGCCGACGCCGTAACCCTGGTTGTTGTAGTAACCGTAGTTGGTCTGGCCGTATCCGTAGTAATAAGAGTTGTCGTAGTAGTTGCCGTTGGCATAGAAGCCCTGGTTGCCGTAGTACGGCGGCACCTGAACGGTGACGGTGGTACGCGAGGCCGAAACGGGCGGTCCCATAGCGCTCGAGGGCCCGACCATCACTTTCGAGCCGGGAGCGTCCAGGGTCTGGGCGGCAGCCGGACCGATGAGGGCGAGTAGAATTGTCAGTGCTAGTAAATGTCTCATTTTGCCTCCGGTTCCATCCTATCCTATTGTCATTATGAAACCATTGCTAAAATGTTAAACCGCACGATAGGCCAACAAGTTCCGCCTAGCGAAGCGGTGTAGGTGAGCTTCAATCAGGAACTCCTGCGCCACAGGGCAGCGGAGATCAGAGAAAACGCTGCTTTGCTCGAGAAAGCCGCGCTCGGTGGCGTCGACGACTTTCTCGCCGACCGGGACAAGCAAGATGCGACGATGTTCCGCCTGATAGTTGCCATCGAAGCTTGCCAAGCCATCTGCGCCCATCTGGCCGCCAGGCTCGCCACAGCAGCTCCGAGTTCTATGAGCGATTGTTTCGAGCGACTCGCTGCCGCGGGCGTCTACAGTGAAGACCTGGCTCAGCGCCTGGCTCAAATGGCGCGCTTTCGCAACTTGCTGGTGCACCGGTATTGGGTGGTGGATCTAGGGATGGTCCACGATTTTCTGGCCACCGGGTTGAGTGATTTCAGCGAATATCTCGAGGCCGTTGCCAAGGTTGTAGGAGAGGACCTGTGAGCTACCCGTCAGAGGTTCTGGGCCCGGCTCTTACGCGGCTCGGGCCGGTGTTGGAGGAATGTCCCTTCCCTATCGTCATTTTGATGGGCTCGGCCGCTGAGGGTCGGCCCTTTCGCGACCTGGATCTCGCCTTTCTGTCAACAGGCTCGCCGTCGCTTACGGAAGTGCTGGTCTGGGGTGGCCGATTCGAGCGAGCGGCTGGTGTGCCGGTGGACCTGACTCCCCTCTCGGCGAGTTCGCTGGGCTTTCAATACGAGGCTACAAAGGGTCGAGTACTGCTCTGTCGCGACCCTGAGATGCTAGCCGATTGGAAGGAGCGTACCTGGCGCACTTACTTCGACCAGGAGCATCATTTCAGGGCTCACGCCCGCGATATCCTTACTCGATGAGTGGCCTCTAGCCCCACATGCTGGCGCCGAGGATAGCTAGCTCGACATCATTGGTCGAAGGCCCTGCCTGGCTTCCATCGCGGCTGGCCGTCCACAGGTCGACGTGTTTGTAGTCGCTCAACATTGGGCCACCTTACCTTCCACGCCGAGCCGAATCAGTGATCATGGTCACCGAAGGGGTGGTTCGAGGAGTGGCTTCGGGAGCTTTTGCGAGGCTTGCCTCGGCGCGCGGGGGGCCGGGCTCGTGGGGTTCACCCCGAGAATCGCGGTGTGAAGGTCGAATTCGGGGGTTCACCCCGAGAAATCGCGGTGTGAAGGTCGGTTTCGGGGGTTCACCCCGAGAATCGCGGTGTGAAGCGGGTTTCGGGGGGGCTTTGCCAGGCGGAGCGCCGGGGGCCTGGGCTCTGCCTCGCTCGCGTCAGGCTGGGCTGGGACTGAGCTTGCCGGGCTGTGGCCGGGCGCGCCGGCTCGCGGCTCTAGCCAGGCTGGGCCGGGGCCGGCCCTAGAGCGCCTCGGCGAGCAGCGCCAGCACCCGCTCCACCGCCTCCTCGACGCTCAGCGCGCGGGTATCGAGGCGAAGTTCGGGGTGACTGGGAACCTCATAGGGCGAACTCACGCCGGTGAACTCTTGGATCACGTTCTGGTCGACCAGTTTGTAGAGGCCCTTAGGATCCCGCTGGCGGCAGGTCTCGAGGTCACAATCTACGTGAATCTCGACAAAGCGCCCCTCGGGCACCAGGCTGCGCGCAAAGGCGCGGTCAGCCGCGAAGGGAGAGATCAGGCTGCATAGCACGATCTGCCCGTGCAGATAAGCCAATCGAGCCACTTCGGCAACTCGCCGGATGTTCTCGCTGCGGTCCTCGGGTGAAAAACCGAGGTCGCTATTGAGACCGTGCCGCAAGTTATCTCCATCCAGGAACATAGTCGAACGACCGGCCTCGAACAGACGGCGTTCCAGGCCTCGTGCGATGGTCGACTTGCCCGAGCCCGACAGGCCCGTAAACCAGACCACGGCGGCCCGATGCCCATAACGGTGCTCGCGGTCGTGCAGCGGCACGGCGCCCGCTTGATAGATCACGTTAGTGGCCCGCTGCACCCTATGCGGAGTAACATCCTCGATGGAAGACGCGGCCCCGCGAATCATGCCGGCGGCCACCGTCGAGTTGGTATCGAGGTCGACCAGCACGAAGTTGCCCGTGGCGCGGTTGGTGCGGTAGTGGTCGAAGAAAAGAGGGGCCGTGGTCACCAGTTGGGCCCGGCCGATCTCGTTGAGGCCCAGGGTCGGCGACTGCACCCGATGCATGCTATTGACGTCGATTTGATAGGTGAGTTCCTCGACGTAGCACCGCACCTCGCGAGTGGTGTGCATCAACCGATACGGGCTGCCCAGCTTCATCGGGTGCTCGCTCAGCCAGCACAGGGTCACATCGAGGTGAGAACTCACCTGAGGAAGGTTTCTTGTCCGCACCAGCATCGACCCGCGACTGACATCAAGCTCGTCTTCGAGGGTCAACACCACCGAGTCGCCAGCCACGGCCTCTTGCAAAGGGCCATCGTAGGTCATGACCGATTTCACCCGGGTGCGTTGACCGGTGGGCAGCTCGACCACATCGTCTCCGGGTCGAATGCGCCCCGAGCTGACCTGACCTGCAAAGCCGCGAAAATCCTGGTTCGGTCGCAGCACCGTCTGAACGGGAAAGCGAAAATCCACGATGTTGCGCGAGACTCCGACACTGACGCGCTCGAGAAAGTTGAGCAGCGTGGGGCCGTCATACCAGGGCGTGTTCTGACTGCGATGAGCCACGTTGTCGCCGCGCAGGGCCGAAATGGGGACATAAGTGACGTTGGCGGCCTCGAGGCGCGAAGCGAACGCCTGGAACTCTTCGCTGATGGAGTTGAAGACACGCTGATCAAAGTCGAGCAGGTCCATCTTGTTGATGGCCACGAGCAGGTGAGGTATGCCCAGCAAGGTCGAAATAAAGGCGTGGCGCCGGGTTTGGGTGGTGATGCCTTTGCGAGCGTCCACCAACAAAATGGCAAGCTCGGCCGTCGAGGCGCCCGTCACCATGTTGCGAGTGTACTGCTCGTGGCCCGGCGTGTCGGCAATGATGAACTTGCGCCGCGGTGTGCTGAAATAGCGATAGGCGACGTCGATGGTGATCTTTTGCTCGCGCTCGGCCCGCAGGCCATCGGTCACCAGGGCCAGGTCGATCTCCTCGTCGCCACGCGAACGGCTGGCCTCCTCCACCGCCTCCCAGGTATCCTCGAAAAGCGATTTGGTATCGTGCAGCAGCCGCCCGATGAGGGTGCTCTTGCCGTCGTCGACACTGCCGGCCGTGGTGAAACGAAGAAACATCAGAAATAGCCCAGCCGCTTGCGGTCTTCCATGGCCGCCGACGAGCGCCGATCGTCGGCCCGCCCGCCACGCTCGGTGAGGCGAGCCTGGGCAACCTCAGCCACGATCTCTTCGATGGTAGACGCCGTCGACTCGGTGGCCCCGGTGCACGTAATGTCGCCGATGGTGCGAAAGCGAATGGTCACCAGTTCGACCTCTTCGCCCGCCAGCGGCCTCACCCACTCGCTATGGGCCAGAATCGTTCCCCCGGTGCGAACGACCTCGCGCTGGTGGGAGAAATACAAAGAGGGAAGCTCGATCTGCTTGGCCTGAATGTAGCGCCAGACGTCGAGTTCGGTCCAGTTGCTCAGAGGAAACACCCGAAAATGCTCGCCGGGAGCCTTGTGTCCGTTGTAAAGGCTCCACAACTCGGGTCGCTGGTTCTTGGGGTCCCACTGGCCGAACCGGTCGCGGTGCGAGAACACCCGCTCCTTGGCCCTGGCCTTCTCCTCATCCCGACGTCCTCCACCGAAACAGGCATCGAAACGAAACTCGGCCACAGCGTCAAGCAAAGTCACCGTTTGGGCGGCATTGCGGCTGGGCCGCGCGCCCCCTTCCTCGGCCACTCGCCCTTTGTCGATAGAGTCCTGGACCGTCCTGACGATCAGGTCCACCCCCAACTCGTGGGCGAAGCGGTCGCGAAAGGCGATGGTCTCGTCGAAATTGTGGCCGGTGTCGATATGCATCATGGGAAAGGGCAAGCGGGCGGGAAAGAAAGCCCGGCGGGCCAGATGGGCCATCAAGATGGAGTCTTTGCCTCCCGAGAACAACAGCACCGGCCGCTCGAACTGGGCGACCGCCTCGCGAAAGATGTAGATGGCCTCGGACTCGAGCTGCTCGAGGTCGCCACGCACGGTCAACTGCATGCGGCCCCCGTTCCTGACACCTGCTGGCACTCCTCCCCCGAAGGCGTAGCCTCTCGTGCCCCGAAGTGAAAGCGATGATCCGCCGCCTGCAAGCCGACGAAGTCGAGGCCCTCAAGGCTATCCGCCTCGAGTCGCTGGCCACCGACCCGGCCGCCTTCTGCTCGACCTTCGACGGCGAATCGGCCCTGCCCGAGGCCGAGTGGGAGGCCCGCGCCCTTCGCGGGGCCGAGTCCGAGAGCCAGGCCGTCTTCGTGCTCGACCTCGGGCAGCTACGCGGAATCCTGGGCGTGGTGCTGGTCGAACCCGACCACGCCGACCTCTGGGGAGTGTTCGTCGCCCCCGACGCCCGCGGCCACGGCTGGGCCCGTCAACTGGTCGAGGCCGGCCTGGCCTGGGCCCGTCAGGCCGGCGCCACCCACATCACCCTCGAAGCCAACGCCGCCCTGGCGCCAGCCCTGGCCCTCTACCACGCCACCGGCTTCCAGCTCGACGGCCGCCGCCGCCAACTGGGGGACAAAGACCTGGTCGGCTTCACCAGAACCTTTCCCTAGGCTCGCTCAGTTCGAGGCTACAGGTCGATGGCGAACGAATCTGTCTAGAAAGTTCACAATTCCATCGACGGGAGCCCCGGAGCCCTCCGAGAAGAGGCACCAATTCCGGTTGTCGACACTGACGACCGTGATTGGAGCGCCATGTCAAAACGTCACGATCGCTTGTTCAAAGAGCTGCTGACCCTCTTTCTCTACGAATTCCTCGAGTTGTTCCTGGCCGAAATCGCCGAGGCCATCGACCCGGCCTGGATCGAGTTCTTCGACAAGGAAATGTTCACGGAACTTGGCCTTGGTGACCGCCGCGAGGCCGATCTGGTGGCTCGTGTCGCTATCGACGGAAGACCCGCCTTCTGCCTGGTTCACGTCGAGCACCAGGCTCAGCACGACGAGGTCTTCGCCCGCCGGATGTTTCGCTACTGGAACATCCTCTACGAGCGCTACGACCTGCCGGTCTATCCCATCGCCGTTTTCTCATACTCCACCAGGCTGGCTATTCCAGAAGGATACGAAGTTACCACCCTTGGCTTCACCCCAGTTGCATTCAGGTTCCGGGCGATTCACCTCAAGCGGCTTGCTTGGCGTGACTTCGCCCGCCACGAGAACCCCGTGGCAGCCGCTCTCATGGCCAGAATGAAAATACCCAAACGCGAGCGTGCGAGGGTGAAGCTGGCCTGTTTACGGCTGCTGGCCAACCTCAATATTGACAGGGCTCGTTCCTTCTACGTGGCCCACTTCGTGGAACAGTATCTACGACTCAATCCGCAGGAAGAACAAGAATTCTCTGCCGAAATAGAGAGTATCGCTCCTCAAGAAAGGGAGGCAGTCAGGAAGGTTACCAACAGTTGGTTCGAGCGCGGGCTTGAACAAGGCCTCGAGCAGGGACGAGCACAAGGCCTGGAGCAGGGCCGTGAACAAGGCCTGGAGCAGGGTCTTCAAAAGGGACTCGAACGGGGCCGTCAGGCCATGCGTGAGTCTGCCTCGAAAATCCTCGAGAAGCGGTTCGGACCAATTCACCCCGACCTAAGAAGAGCGCTCGAGGCAGTGAAAGACGACGCCCAGCTCTCTTTGGCCATCGTGGCCGCGACCGAGGTGACCTCGTCAGCGGAGTTCCTGAAGCGTCTCTCGACGAGCAACCTCGACTGAATGGGCTTCGATACCGCGCCTCGGCGGTTTCCAAGATCGAGCGCCCACCCCACGCCCCACGCGACCCTCTCCGTGGCCTCCTAATCTCCGCGTTCATCCCCCAAGCGCCCACTGGCGAGCCACCCCAACTCGACGGGTATCCAACCTCCGTCGCACTCGATGAGCCAGCCACGCCGTCGCCCCACGCCCCTCCACCCAAACCCTCAAGCCGTCTCACGACCGGCCACCGATCATCAGAGAGGCCGCCGCGCCGCAACCCCTACAACCTCTGCGTCTCGGCGCCTCGGCGGTTTCCAAGATCGAGCGCCCACCCCACGCCTCCTGATCTCCGTGTTCATCCCCCAAGCGCCCACTGGCGAGCCACCCCGACCCGACGGGTATCCAACCTTAGTCGCACCTCGATGAGCCCGCCACGCCGTCGCCCCACCACCCAAACCCTCAAGCCGCCTCACGACAGGCCACCCAACATCAAGGAGGTCCCCGCCCAGCAACCCATACAACCTCGGCGCCTCGGCGGTAAAACCAACGGCGCCACCCCCAACCAACTCGAAGCGTTCCAGCCCCAAGCCACCCAGGTCGGCCCGACGCTCACCCCCCCCGCGGAACTCCGCGGTTAACCTCATCGCCCCCTCGGCCGTAAAGCCCCCCTAAAGGAGCAAAGCCACCCCAAAGACCACCCCCGTCGTGAACAACACCGGGATGGTATAGCCGATGAGCTGGCGCGCTTCCAGGCCGGTAATCGCTAGCAGAGGTAGGGCCCAGAAGGGCTGCAGCAGGTTGGTCCACTGATCGCCGTAAGCGATGGCCATGATCGCCTCGGGCTGGGCCAGGCCCAGGCGCGAGGCGGCCTCGACCACGATGGGGCCCTGGACGATCCACTGGCCGCCCCCGCTGGGGACGAACATGTTGACCAGCCCCGCCGACAGGAAGGTCAATAGGTAGAACACCTGGACACCGGTGGCCTGAAAGACCGACTGCGAGATGGTCACAAAAGCCGAAGCGATCAGCATGATCAGGCCGGCCGACTTCATGATGCCCATGATGCCGGCGTAAAACGGAAACTGCAGCACGATACCGGCCACGCCTCCCGCGCCATCGGCGATGGCCTCGGCATAGGCTTTAGGCGAAGCGTGCAGGGCCAGGCCCAGCACCAGAAAGGCTAGATTGACCGTATTCAAGCCCGGGCTGAAGGGGCGGCTCAAGAGCCAGATGGTGCCGAGAAGGACGACCGCGAAAGCCAGCAACGGCGAGTGCTCGAGGCGCTCGGCCGGGGTTTGCTCGACCTGGGCGGGGGCCGGTGGCTCGGGTGGAGCCGCAGGGCACTCTTCGGGGTCTTCGGGCTGGAGATAGACCAGGGTCAGCGGGATCACTACCAGCAACACCAGCGTCACCACCAGGTTGCGAGGGGAGAGGATGGTCTGGCTGATAGGCACGACGCCTAAAATGTCGACCATCGAGTGTTGGGCCTCGGCCACCGTCAGCGGCGCCGAGCCCGACAGCCCGCCGTGCCAGATGCCCAGACCCGTATAGCCGGCGGCCCCCAGCAGGGGGTAGTGCACGGCCACTCCCCGGCGGCGGCAGTCGCGGCCAACATCGCGGGCCAGCAGGGCTCCGACGATCAGGCCGAAGCCCCAGTTGACCCAGGCGGCAAGACATGCCGACACTGCCACCAACGCGATGGCCTGCGAAGAAGTGCGAGGCACTCCCACCAGCGCGGCCAGCAGTTTGCGGACCGGGCCGGCCTGAGTCAGCGCGTGACCGGTGACCAGAATCACGCACATCTGCATGCTAAAAGAGAGGAACTCCCAGAAGCCGTCGCCCCAGAAGCCGATCACCTCGACCAGGCCGTGGCCGGTTGCCACCAGGGCGGCCAGCAGGGTGACCAGGGTCAGCAGGATCGCGAATACGAAGGGGTCGGGCATGAATCGCCGGGCGAACCGGTCGAAAAGCTGACCGACCCGGGCGATCACTTCAATTCGACCACTTCGCCCTCACGGGCGATGAAGGCGTCCAAATCGAGGGATTGTAGCTCGGCGGCGATGCGATCCAGGGCGGCGTCCTCGCGCCCCGGGTCATGGTGGTAAATGGCCAGACGGCGTGCCTGGGCCAGACGAGCCATCTCGACCGCCTCGCCGCAGGTTGAGTGGCCCCAATCGCGCTTGGACTCTCGCTCTTCGTCGAGAAATTGACCATCGTGAATGAGCAGGTCGACGCCCCGCACGAAATCGGCCACCTCGGGCCATCGCGACGGCCCTCCGGCATACTCGACATCGGTCAAATAACCCAGCGAAAGGTCGCCACATTCGACCCGATAGCCAGCCACCACGTTGTCGCTGCTGCGCGGCACCAGCATGGCCTTGACACGGACCGAGCCGAAGACGAGGTCGTGCTCGGGATATTCGTGCAGGGCCACGGTAGCCCCGATGTCGTCGCGCAAGAAGAAATTGGGCACCGGGCAATAGTCGGTCTCCATCTGGCGCAAGAGATTGTCGCGCAGAGAGAGGGTGCGACCGCCATAGCCCCAGATGTCGACCCGATTCCCGGGGATGTACATGAGTGGAGCGAAGGGGATGCCCTGGATATGGTCCCAGTGGCAGTGGGCCAGGAACAACGCCAGGTGGTGCGATTTTCCGGGTTCGCTCTCGAGCAGATGGCTGCCCAGCCAGCGAAAGCCCATGCCAGCGTCGAGCACGATCGCGGGTGCTCCCGGGCAGCGCAGTAGCACGCACAAAGTGTTGCCGCCGTAGCCCAGATAGGCCTCGTCCGGGGTGGAGATCATTCCCCGGACCCCCCAGAACTCTACGCGCACCGCTCCACCCCCCCTGGGCGAATCTTCCAGCGACTGCCCTCCTGCGCGGCGTAAAGCGCCAGCGGCTTGTTGGTCAGCTTTTGACGGTAGTCGGCCACCTGTTCATCGAGCCCCTCGTCCGTCATCTCGGGGTTGTGGTGAAAGAGGAACAGGCTCGACGACTTGCAGCGCAGGCAGACCTCGATGCCGTCGTCAGGGGTCGAATGGCCCCAGTGCTTGCGTTCCCTGTATTCCTGCGGAGTGAACATGGTGTCGTAGACGACCATGTCGGCGCCGTCGGCCAGGCGCAACTGATTGTCGTAGAGGCGTGCCAGCAACTCTTGCTCGTCACCCTCGAGATATTCGGCCATGAGCAGGTCGCGCGAGGGGGCCACGTCGCTCACGTAGGCAAACACTCCCTCGCTGGTCTCGACGCGGAAGCCGGTCGAGACCCCCGGGTGGTTCAGGCGCAGGCACATGACTTTGAAGGGGCCGATCTGATAGTGGGACTCTTCTTCGAGGATCGAAAACTCGATCTTGGACTTGAGCTGTTCGAGGGGGACAGGAAAAAAGTGGCTGTCCTGCTGCCAGCTGAGCAGGCGCTCGAGGGAATGCCGCGGACGATCGACCGAGTGTAGCATGAGCTTGTATTCTTCGGAATAGGCGGGAGCGAAGAACGGAAAGCCCTGGATGTGGTCCCAGTGAGTGTGGCTGATGAGCAAGTGGAGCGGCTGGTCCTGGCCCAACCCGTGGGCGGTCAGATGCTGACCCAGGGCCCGAATGCCCGTGCCCGCGTCGATGATGAGATGAGACCCTTGAGACTGCAACTCCAAGCACGACGTGTTGCCGCCAAAACGCCGCACATGAGGCCTGGCCACGGGAAAGGAACCCCGGACGCCCCAGAAGGTCAGCTCCACCAGTGACTCCCCTCAGGTGAAAATAATTCTACTCAGCTTCTCCGGAAAGCGCCCCTGGCCTGCTGGGGAAGAGTAGAGCGCTCAGCGCAGGATTTCGGCGCGGGCTATAACCCCTTCGCAGTCGGTCACTCGCACCTCGAGGGTCTCGCCGATCTTGTCGCCGGCGCCCATGACCTCGATCAGGTTGCCGTCGAGCACAGCCAGCGCGCTGCGACTGTCTTTGCCGAATCCGTCCTCTAGATAAACCCGCTCGCGGCGCCCTTTGCTCAAAGGTCGCAGCGAACGGGACAGGTCCTTGCGGCGGCCCGTGCTCACCGAATAGTCCTCTTGATGGAAGTCCTCGTCGACGGCCACCAGAATCAGCTTGCCCGTCTGGGACTCGAGAGCCTCGATGCCTTCTCCGTCCTGACCCACCAGGTCGATGCCCACGCGCGGGTGCAGGCGCACCAGCATCGCCTCTTCTTTGGAGTCGGCCGCCTGGCGAATGATCTCGCGGCGGGCTCGCAAGGCCACGGTGCCTGGCGAAAAGATGCGTCCGCGGCCAGTGCAATAGGGGCACTCTTCGCGGATGACGAGATCCAGGTCTTTGCCCTCGCGCTTGCGGGTGAGTTGCACCAGACCCAGCTCGGTCATGCCCACCAGATGGGTGCGAGTGCGGTCCTTCTTGAGTTCTTCCACCAGCTCGGAGAGCAGGCGGCGGCGGTCGGAAGCCGACTCCATATCGATGAAGTCGATGATGATGATGCCGCCGATGTCGCGCAAGCGCAACTGGCGACAGATCTCGGTGACGGCCTCGAGGTTGGTTTTGAGAATGGTGTCGGCCAGACTGGTCTTGCCGGTGTATTTTCCGGTGTTGACGTCGATGACCCAGAGGGCCTCGGTGCGGTCGATGATGAGATAACCGCCCGATTCGAGCCAGACCTTGCGATCGAGAGCCTTTTCAATCTCTTGATCGATGCCGTGAAACTCGAACAGCGGCAGCCGGTCGCTGTAGAGAAAGACCTTGTCGGCCATGGTGGGAGCGGTCGACTCGAGCCGCTCGACGATCTTGGCGTGCTCCTCGGCGTTGTCGATAATCAGCCGGCTGACGTCGGGGGTGAGGATGTCGCGCAGGATCTTATCGATCAGGGCCAATTCTTGGTGGACGATGCAGGGCGCTTTGCGCCGCTTGGCGTTGCGCTGGATACGCTGCCAGGAACGCACCAGAAAGTCTAGCTCGCGCTTGAGGTCCTCGAGGGGGCGACCGCAGGAAGAGGTACGCACGATGACCCCCATGCCCTCGGGCTGGATCTTTTCGGCGATAGCGCGTAGGCGGACCCGCTCCTGATCGTCTTCGACCCGCCGCGACACGCCTACGTAGTTGGCCGAAGGGATCAAGACCAGATAGCGGCCGGGCAGGGTGACATAGGTAGTGACCCGAGCCCCTTTGGTGCCGACGGCCTCTTTGACCACCTGGACCAGGGCCTCTTCGTTTACCCTCAAAATGTCGCGAATGTCTGGCTTCTTGAGGCTGGCGGCCGCCTCGTCGCCCAGATGGGCGGCGGCATCGTCGGCGCAAAGAAAGGCGTTGCGCTCGAGTCCCACGTCGACGAACGCGGCGTTCATGCCGGGCAGCACGTTGGCCACGCGGCCTTTGTAGACGCTACCGACCTGGCGCTCCTCGCGCGCGATCAAGAATTCCGAGAGAACGCCGTCCTCTAGCACGGCTGCTCGGCCCTCCCGCTCGTCGCGGGTGATTAAAATCTCTTTGTACATACGGAGTGCGAAGTTCTATTCCGAAGCTGAAGATCCTGGTCTGTCCCCCCGCCCCCTCAATTCCAATGATTACAACATTTCCACCAATCTCAAACGTATCCCCTGGCGTGGTTGCCCACGTTCGGCAGGAAACTCCCCTACGAGCCTCCAATTCCGCGGGATATGCGGCCGTTGTTGTGGCTCGGATGGGGGGGGCTACTGTTGCTGGCGGGTTGTGGCTTGACCAAACCCGACGCCACCGCAACGCCTTCCCACCTGCGTTCGATCGGCCTGGTGGCCACTCCCACCGCCCCCGCTTCGCCCTCCCCTGAAGACCCTCGCAGCCACAAGCTCGAAGCCGTACGCAAAGTGCTGGACAAAGCAGCCGAAGACTTTCCCGGCCAGTCCGCCCTGGTCTTCTACGATCTCGAACTGGGTCAGACTATCGCGGTTCACGGCGACGAGCAGTTCGAGGCCGCCAGTCTCATCAAGATTCCTATCCTGGTCGAACTCTATCGTCAATTCGAGACCGGAGAACTGTCGATCGAAGAAGAGATGGTCTATGAAGCGCGGTTTAGGGTCGAGGGGTCAGGCTTGCTCAAGGCCGAAAAGCCCGGCCGCAAATACAAGCTGACCGAATTGGCCCGGCTGATGGTCCAGGAGAGCGACAACGTGGCTACGGACATGCTCATCGAGCGTCTCGGCATGGACAAGATCAATCAGGAGATGGGCCTGCTCGGCCTGACCCACACCGTGCTGGCCCGGCGGATCTATGATTTTGACGAGATCGAACGCGGGCACGACAACCTCACCAGCGCTAACGACGTTGCCTTACTCTTTAAAGAGTTAGGGGAGGGGCGTCTGCCCGGAGCCACGGCCATGCACGAGATTCTCGAAGGCCAGAAGCGCAACGACATGCTGCCGGCCAAGCTGCCCAAAGGGACGCGCGTGGCCCATAAGACGGGCGAGCTTTTGCGGGTCTTACACGACGCCGGACTGATCTATACCGACCACGGCTCTTACGTGTTGGTACTGCTCGGACAGGGGTTCGAACACCCCGACGAGGTACAGAAGTTCTGGGCCGAGGTTTCGAGCCAGGTTCACGAAGCCTATATGGGCGGCCCCAGCACCCGATAAAACGGGCGAAAAGAGCGGTTGACAGGGCTCCCACCGGGCCCCTATACTACGTCGGACTATGTTCGAATCGCTCTCAGAGAGAATCAGCGGCGTAATCAAGAAGCTGAGGGGCCGCGGCAAACTCACCGAGGCCGATGTCAAGGAAGCCTTGCGCGAAGTTCGCCGCGCCATGCTCGAAGCCGACGTCAGCCTGCCGGTGGTGCGCGACTTTGTCAAAAAAGTCGAAGAGCGCGCCATTGGTGAAGAGCTGTGGAAGAGCCTCACCCCCGGCCAACTGGTGGTCAAGCACGTTCGCGACGAACTGACCGAGCTGATGGGCGGCGACACCTCTGAACTGAGCTATGCCGAAGAAGGTCCCACCGTGATCATGCTGGTGGGCCTCAACGGTTCGGGTAAAACCACCTCTTCGGGCAAGCTGGCCAACTTTCTCAAGAAGAACGGCAAGAAGCCCCTGCTGGCCGCTACCGACGTGTATCGTCCGGCGGCCATCAAACAGCTCGAGATTCTGGGTAAACAGATCGGGGTTCCGGTCTTTGCCATGGGCGACAAGAACGACCCCGTCAACATCAGTAAAGCCGCCGTGGCCCACGCCGAACGCGAGGGCAACGATGTGGTGGTGGTCGATACCGCCGGTCGCCTCACGCTCAATGAAGAGCTGATGCAAGAACTGCAGAAGACCCACGAGGCGCTCAAGCCCCACGAGTGCTTGCTAGTGGTCGACGCCATGACCGGTCAAGACGCGGTCAACATCGCCGAGCAGTTCTCGCAGCGCATCAAGGTCACCGGCATCGTGATGACCAAGCTCGACGGCGACGCCCGCGGAGGCGCCGCCCTGTCGGTGCGCCACGTGACCGGCAGCCCCATCAAGTTCGTGGGTATGGGCGAGAAGATCTCGGCTCTCGAACTGTTCCATCCCGACCGCATGGCCTCACGGATCTTGGGAATGGGCGACGTGCTGGGCCTGATCGAAAAGGCCGAGCAGGCCATGGATGAAGAAGAGGCGGCCCTGCTGGAAAAGAAAATCCGCGAGGACAACTTCACCCTCAACGACTTTCTAGGTCAGATGCAGCAGATCAAGAAGCTGGGCCCCTTGCAAGACATCATCAAGATGATCCCCGGCATGGGCGGAAATGCCGCCCTCAAGGATCTGCAGGTCGACGAGAAGCGCTTCAGCCGGATGGAGGCCATCATCCGATCCATGACGATGGAAGAGCGGCGCCACCCCGACATTCTCAACGCCTCCCGCAAAAAGCGTGTTGCCAAAGGATCCGGCAACGAGGTGTCCGAAGTGAATCAGCTTCTCAAGCAATTTGAAATGCTCCGCAAAATGATGCGCCAACTTACGGGTGGTGGCGGTCCAGGCGGGGGCAAGAAAAATAAAAAGAAAAACAAGAAGGGCCGCCGCAAGATCAAGGGTATACCTTTCCGGCTGCCCTTCAAGTAGATTTTGTTCATAGGTAGCATACAGGAGGAACGGATCACTCATGGTTAAGTTAAGACTCACTCGAGTTGGTAAGAAGAAACAACCGAGCTATCGTCTCGTGGCGGCCAATTCTCGCTCGCCCCGAGACGGTCGTTTCATCGAGATTCTTGGGCACTACAATCCCTTGACAGACCCCCCCACGGTGGTCTTCAAGGAAGAACGCATCCTCGACTGGCTGGCCAAAGGCGCGCAGCCAACCGAGGCCATGAAACGTCTGCTCGTCAACGGTGGTATCTGGCAAAAGCACACCGGCAAACCCCACAAATGGCCTGAAGCTCCGGCTGCTGAAGTCGAAGAGCCGGCCAAAGCCGAAGAAGCCGCCGCCGAGCGCGAAAAAGAACCCGTCGAGACCGCCTGAAGCGGCACGGACGGCGTAGTTCATTTGGGTGGAGCCGCAAAGGCCCGCTATTGCGGCCATTTGGCGGCCAGGAAGGTCGTTTCGTGAAAGAACTCCTGCGATATTTGGCCAAACAACTGGTCGAAGAGCCCGAGGCTGTAGAAGTCAAAGAGATCGACGAAGACAGCTCGACGGTCATTCTCGAGCTGCGCGTGGCCCCCAAGGACATGGGCAAGGTCATCGGCAAGAACGGCAAGATCGCCCAGGCGCTGCGCACGCTGGTGAAAGCTGCCGGCATGCGCGACGGCAAGCGCGTCACGGTGGAGATCCTGTGAAGGTCACTCTGCAGCAGCCGATCGCCATCAAGGTCATCGTCACCGAAGACTTTCGGCGTCAACTGGTGCAAGAAGCCGAGCAATCCATCCAGAAGATCGACGACAATCTCGCTCGCCTGACGGACATGACCCCCGAATCCGAGTCCTCCGATCAGACCGACCCCCACGAGGTCGAGTTCAACCGTCAGCGAATCGAAAGCGAGCGAAGCCGGCTTTACCAGATGCGTAAAGAGCTTGAGTGGCGTATCAAAGAAGCCCAATCGATCAGGGACGGAGCGGAACTGCCCCTGCAGACCGTGCAGGGCACCGTCGAACTGGCCGTCGGCGACAACTATCTGGACAAAGTCTCAACGGAAGTGATCCTCAAGGATTGGACCGTGGTCGAGATTCGTCAGGGCTAGCCGACTTGCACTGGGGCGACCTGGTAGCCATCGGCAAGTGCCTCAAACCCCACGGGATCCGCGGTGAGCTGAAGGTCGCCATTCTGACCGATTTTCCCGAGCGCTTCGAAGAGACCGAGTCGGTCTATCTGCACAATAATCAAGACCCCGTCCACGAAGTGCCCGTGGAGGCGGCCCGCTTTCATCACGGCAGTATCTTGCTCAAGCTGGTAGGGGTCGACACCATCGAACAGGCCGAGCGCTGGCGCAACTATATTCTGGCCGTGCCCGAAGACGACCTGGTCGAGCTTGAAGAGGACGAATACTGGCATTTCGAGCTCGAGGGACTCGAAGCGCGCAAGCCCGATGGCCAGGTCATCGGCAAGGTCAGCCAGGTGCTCAACACCCCGGGTCACGATCTTTACGTGGTCCAGGGTCCGGGCGGAGAGGTGCTCATTCCGGCGGTGAGCGAGTACGTCGGCGAAATCAACCTCGAAGAGGGCTTCATGGTGGTCACTCCGCCCGAGTTCTGATGCGCATCGACATCCTCACCCTGTTTCCCGAAGTCTTCTCGCCTCTATTCGCCAGCATTCCCGCCCGAGCCCAGCAGGCCGGAGCCGTAGAACTCGAGCTGCACTACCTGAGAAAATGGGGTATTGGTAAGCATCGTCAGGTAGATGACGTGCCTTTCGGGGGTGGCCCCGGCATGCTGCTCAAGCCCGAACCGCTGTTTGCCGCCATTCGCGACATCCAGAGCCAGAGCGAGCAGCCCGCCTGTGCGATCTTTCTAACCCCCCAGGGCCAGCCCCTGACTCAGCCCCTGGTCAACGAGCTGGCCGTCCTGCCTCGCCTGCTGCTGATCTGCGGTCACTATGAAGGCATCGACGAGCGCGTGCGCGAGGCCCTCATCGACCGCGAGATCTCGCTGGGCGATTTCGTGCTCTCCGGAGGCGAGCTGCCGGCCATGGTCCTGGCCGATGCCGTCATCCGCCTGCAACCAGGAGTGATCGCCCAGGAGTCGTATGAGCAGGACAGTTTCTATTCGGGTCTGCTGGACCATCCCCACTATACCCGCCCGGCCGAGTTCGAGGGCATGAAAGTGCCCGAGGTGCTACTCTCGGGTCATCACGAGAAGATCGAGAAATGGCGCCATCAAGCGGCTCGCCAGCGAACCCTCGAACGGCGGCCCGACCTGATCAAGGAGGACCAATGAACGTACTCGTCACCGGCGGAGCCGGCTATATCGGCAGCCATACCGCCAAAGCCCTGGCCGCCGCCGGCCATCAACCGATCGTCTATGACAACCTCTCGACCGGGCACCGTTGGGCCTGCCAATGGGGACCGCTGGTCGAGGCGGACATTCTCGACACCGAGCGCCTGCGTCAGGCCCTCAAAGAGCACGGCATCAAAGCCGTCATCCACTTTGCCGCCTCGGCCTACGTCGGCGAGTCGATGGCCAACGCCCGCGCCTATTACCGCAACAACGTGGTGGGAAGCCTGTCGCTGCTCGACGCCATGGTCTCGGAAGGGGTCGAGGCGATCGTCTTCTCCTCGTCTTGCGCCACCTATGGCGTGCCCGACCAATTGCCCATCACCGAGTCGACCGTGCAGCGGCCCATCAACACTTACGGCGAGACCAAACTGGCCACCGAGCGCGCTCTGCACTGGCACCACGTGGCCCACCGTCTGCGCTATGCCGCTTTGCGTTACTTCAACGCTTCGGGAGCCTCCAAAGACGGCGACCTGGGCGAAGCGCACGACCCCGAGACCCACCTCTTACCGTTGGCCATCGACGCCGCCCTGGGAGTGCGCGACCCTCTCAAGGTGTTCGGCAGCGACTATCCCACCCGCGACGGCACCTGCGAGCGCGACTATGTCCACGTCGAAGACCTGGCCAGCGCTCATCTAGCCGCGCTCGACAAGCTGGCCTCGGGAACGGAAACCATCGCCTGCAACATCGGCACCGGCCAGGGCCAGACCGTCCAGGAGTGCTGCTCGGTCATCGAAGCATGCTGCGGACGCCCGGTGCCCACCGTCCCCTCCCCCCGCCGGGCCGGCGACCCACCCAGCCTGGTGGCCGACGTCTCGCTTGCCTCGACCCTGCTGGGCTGGCAAGCCGCCAACGGCATCACCGAGATCGTGGCCGACGCGGTGGCCTGGCACCAACGCCAACTTTCCGCCCGTTCTTAGTTGGGCGCTGGTTCGATGAAACCGCCGAGATACCGCCGAGAGGGTTAGAGCCCGTAGAGGCAACCGCGGAGGTCCGCAGGGAAGCGCGGGGAGGGTGGTGTGACTGGGAAGTTTGGGCTTGATGGGTTGAAGGTGGAAACACGGAGGAGGATTCGAGGATTCCGAGCTACCCAGGCTGGCCGGCGGCGGTACGGCACCAGATGGTGCCGTACTCGGGCGAGCCCCGCGGTTTCATCTCATCATCTCATCCGCTGAGCATACACTCCAAACGCCTAACCCTCTCGGCGCCTCTGCGCCTGATATGATCATCTTGCCTTCACGAACCGGTCGAGCAAGCGCAACCTAGAGGAATGGTCTGCCCGCCCGACTAACAGGGCAATCCAAAATCAAATCCCCCCAGGAGTTCGCCGATGGCTCGCAAGCAAACCGAAGAAAAGACACAAAACAAGAACGCAAAACCACGCAAACCCAAGGCGCCCGCCAAAAAGAAGCCTGCCGCTCCCAAGCCACCCAAGCCCACCGTGATCGTCGAAGACGACCGGACCGGGATGAGCGCCGAGGTGCTCGAGCGCGCCTTCGAAGACAACCTGCGCTATCTGCAGTGCCGCGAACTCGACACGGCCACTCCTCACGACCTGTTTCGGGCCGAGGCCTATACGGTGCGCGACCGGCTGATCCGGCGCTGGATCGACACCCAGCGGGTCTATTACGATAAGAACGTCAAGCGGGTTTATTACCTGTCGGCCGAGTTCCTGATTGGGCGACTGTTGCGCAGTAACCTCCAGAGCCTGGGCATTCACGGCGAGATGGAGAAGGCTCTCAAAGGACTCAATGTCGATCTGGCCGACATCGAAGAGACCGAGAACGATGCCGGCCTTGGCAACGGTGGTCTGGGACGCCTGGCGGCCTGCTTTCTCGACTCGGCGGCCACCCTCGGCCTGCCGGTGATGGGTTATGGCATCCGCTACGAGTTCGGCATCTTCCAGCAGAAAGTCGAGAACGGCTATCAGGTCGAGGCTCCCGACCACTGGCTCGAGCACGGCAATCCCTGGGAGATCGCCCGCCCGGAGTACACCGTGAAGGTTCGCTTCGGTGGCCGCACCGAGGCTTTTCTCGACAGCACCGGCGACTATCGCATTCGCTGGGTCGACACCGATGACGTGCTCGGAGTGCCCTACGACACCCCCATCGCCGGCTACCAGAACAACACGGTCAACAATCTGCGTCTGTGGAGCGCGGCCTCTGACCACGAGTTCGATTTCAAGAAGTTCGACCAGGGCGACTATGAAGAGGCGGTTCGGGCCAAGACCGAGTCCGAGAACATCTCGAAGGTGCTCTATCCCAACGACAACTCGATGCAGGGCAAAGAGTTGCGCCTCAAGCAGCAGTATTTCTTCGTGTCTTGCTCGCTGCAAGATCTGGTGCGTCGCTATCTCAAGACCAACGATACCTTCGAGCGCTTTGCCGACAAAGTGTCCATTCAGCTCAACGACACCCACCCGGCCCTGGCGATTCCCGAACTGCTGCGCATTCTGCTCGACGAGAACCGGCTGCCCTGGGCCAACGCCTGGGAAACGGTCCAGCAGACCTTTGCCTACACCAACCACACCCTCTTGCCCGAGGCCCTCGAGCGCTGGCCGGTCAGCTTCTTCGAGCGATTGCTACCGCGCCACCTCGAGCTGATCTACGAGATCAACTCGCGCTTTCTCGACGCCGTGCGCAAACGCTACTATGGCGAACTCGACCGGCTGCGCCGCATGTCGATTGTGGAAGAGCATCCCAAGATGATCCGAATGGCCCACCTGGCTGTGGTCGGGTCGTTCTCGGTCAACGGTGTGGCCGAGTTGCACACCGAACTGCTGCGAACCCGGGTGCTCAAGGATTTCGCCGACATGTTTCCCGAGCGCTTCAACAACAAGACCAACGGAGTCACTCCCCGTCGCTGGATTCTCAGCTCGAATCCGGGATTGGCCGAGCTCTTGACCCGCACCATCGGCAAAGGCTGGGAGACCGACCTCGAGAAGCTCGAAGGCCTGGAAGAATTCGTCGAAGACAGGGCTTTCGGCAACGAGTTTCGCAAGGTCAAACTGCAGAACAAGCAGCGTCTGGCTGACTTCATCAGCCGCACCCAGGGGCTCGAGGTCAACACCGATTCGATCTTCGACGTTCAGATCAAGCGCTTCCACGAGTACAAGCGCCAACACCTGAACGTGCTGCACATCATTCATCTCTATAATCAGCTCAAGAAGAACCCGGCTGCGGAGATCGTGCCTCGGACCTTTGTCTTCGCCGGCAAGGCGGCTCCCGGCTACTTCCTGGCCAAGCGCATCATCAAGATGATCAATGCCGTGGCCGATGTGGTCAACAACGACCCTGACGTCGACGGACGCCTGCAGGTCGTCTTCTTGCCCAACTACAGCGTCTCGCAGGCCGAATTGTTGGTGCCAGCGGCCGACCTCTCCGAGCAGATCTCGACGGCCGGCTACGAAGCCTCGGGCACCGGCAACATGAAGTTCGCCCAGAACGGGGCTGTCACCATCGGCACCCTCGACGGTGCCAACGTCGAAATCCGCCAGTGCGTCGGCCTCGAGAACTTCTTCTTGTTCGGCCTGACGGCCAACGAAGTGAGCGAGATGAAGGCCAGCCGCTACAACCCATATCGCGAGTACGAGAGCAATCGCGAATTACGTGAGGTCATCGACCTGTTGGCCCACAACCACTTCTCGCCCGAAGAGCCCGGCATCTTCCACCCCATCCTCGACGAGCTCCTGAGTTCGGACCGGTTCATGGTGATGGCCGACTTCGGAGCCTACGTGCGCTGTCAAGAGAAGGTCAGCAAAGCCTTCAAAGACCGCCAGGAGTGGACCCGCATGGCCATTCGCAATGTAGCTCGCACCTCGAAGTTCTCGTCGGACCGAACGATCGGCGAGTATGCCGAAGAGATTTGGGACATCGAACCGGTGCGGGTGACCACCAAGTGAGATGGGGGCTGCTCTGCCTGTTGCTGCTGACCCTGCCGGGCCTGGCGGGAGAGAAAGACAACCTAAAATGCGAGATCGTCTTCTCTAACCAGGTGACCTATTACGACCCCAACCTGGTCAATCAGGACCAGTATGGTCAACGTTATGCCAGGGTTTTCGGCACCTACAGGATCGGCAATCCTACCAGAAAGCGAGTCACCAAAGTCAAGCTTCGCCTCTATTTCATCTCTCCCAAGAACGAGCCGATGGAAACCCAGGAGAAGGCTTTCGCAGAACTCTGGGCTTCGCGAAAAGAGACCGGTGAGTTCAACTGGCAGAGCCAGCCCGTCTATGGAGAAATGCCAAAATACAAGGTCATCGGCAAGCTCTCCTGGACCGACGAACGCGGCCAGGAGCACGAGATCGAGGTCGACGGCATCGAGCAAGAACCCAAAGAAGACAATCCAGTCAAATACTAGACGGCGTTTACAAACTCTTAACAAACTTAAGGCACGCCGGAGGAGTTTGGCTTACCAAGCGGAATTTGTTAAGTATGGCCATAGAAGTTCTTCCTTCAATTTACGAGGACCAGGAAGAAGCAGCTAAAACTAAGACGATGCCTTTGTGGAACGTTGTCCTGTTGGACGACAACGACCACACCTATGAGTATGTCATCGAGATGCTGCATCGGCTTTTCGGGCATCCTGTCCCCGATTGCTATCTGATGGCCCGAGAGGTTGACACGGCCGGGCGCGTGATTGTCTTATCGACGCATCGCGAACGGGCCGAGTTAGAAAGGGATCGAATTCATGCCTATGGCGCCGATCCCCGGCTAGAGCGATGCAAAGGCTCGATGTCCGCTATCATTGAGCCGGCTTTCGGCTAAGGAGGAGAAACGTGCCCCACTATCCCTGCCGTCAGTGCGAGGCCCTCTACGACCCGGTCACCAACGTGGCGTGTCCGAGCTGTGGTGAAAAACATCCTCTGAACTGCTCGAAGTGCGACAAGCAAATCAATCATCACGACATTTTCGGGATCGAGAAGCTGAAGACCAAAAAGCCGCTTCTGTGTGCCGACTGCGGCTTTGCCAACGAGGTGGTCAAGTGTCCCATCTGCAAACTCCACCTCGTGCGATCCAAGGGCTTTTCACCCAGTTCGTCTCCCAACGCCAAAGTCTATCATCGGCCCTGCTACGAAAAGCGTCTCGAGACGATCACCTTCGCCAAGAAGTGGGCCGGCCCATCGGTGGCGGCCCTGGGCCTGATCGGCGGCTTTGTCGCCTATGGCTTCTCTATCAAAGGTCTGCTGGCCTCGCTGGGCACTGGCGCCGTGCTCTTTGCCGCGGTCATGATGCTGGCCGAGGTCATCAAGCCCCGCTAATCAGACGGTAGTCTTCAGACGGTAGCAGTGGTTGAACTGGCCGGGGGTGCTCCCTGCTTTTGTGGGAGCAACGGCCCAGGCCCGGTTGGAAGCGAGCGTGCTCCGGGGTTTTGCGGGAGCACGATCCGGGATTTCGTGGGAGCACAGCCCGAGGCCCGGCTGGAGGCGGCGTGCTCCAGGTTTTCGTGGGAGCGTGATCCGGGATTTCGTGGGAGCACAGCCCGAGGCCCGGCTGGAGGCGGCGTGCTCCGAGTTTTTGTGGGAGCATGATCCGGGTTTTCGTGGGAGCAACCCGCCAGGCGCGGCCAGCCGCGGCATGATCCGGGATTTCGTGGGAGCATGCTCCGGGATTTCGTGGGAGCACAGCCCGAGGCCCGGCTGGAGGCGGCGTGCTCCGAGTTTTCGTGGGAGCATGATCCGGGATTTCGTGGGAGCAGTCCGCCAGGCCCGGCCAGCGGCGGCGTGCTCCGGGATTTCGTGGGAGCAACCCGCCAGGCCCGGCCAGCCGCGGCGTGCTCCGGGGCTTCGTGGGAGCACAGCCCGAGGCCCGGCTGGAGGCGGCGTGCTCCGAGTTTTCGTGGGAGCGTGATCCGGGATTTCGTGGGAGCACAGCCCGAGGCCCGGCTGGAGGCGGCGTGCTCCGAGTTTTCGTGGGAGCATGATCCGGGATTTCGTGGGAGCAACCCGCCAGGCCCGGCCAGTCGCGGCGTGCTCCGGGATTTCGTGGGAGCAACCCGCCAGGCCCGGCCAGCCCCGGCGTGCTCCTGGGCTTCGTGGGAGCAACCCGCCAGGCCCGGCCAGCCGCGGCGTGCTCCGGGATTTCGTGGGAGCAACCCGCCAGGCCCGGCGGACAGGCCAGGCGACTTCCGCGCGGAAGTCGCCTAGCTCAGGCGGTCGCGGAGTAGGCTGGCGAGCTCGTCGAGCACGCTGTCGAGTTCGGACTGGTCTGACCCTTCGACCATCACGCGGACCAGGGGCTCCGTGCCGGAAGGGCGCACCAGGATGCGGCCGCGTGACTCGAGACGCTTTTCCATGGCCTCGATGCCGGCCTGAATCTCGGCGTCAGAGAAGAGGAGTTCTTTGTTGCGAGCGGGCACGTTGACCAGCTTTTGGGGCAGGCGCTGCATGTCTTGAGCCAGGGCCGATAGAGCCAGCCCGCTCTCTACGAGCACACCGGCCAGGGTCAGGCCGGTAAGGATGCCGTCGCCGCTGGTGCTGCGGTCTAAGAGCAGGATGTGGCCTGACTGCTCGCCGCCCAGCACGGCTCCGGCCTTCTGCATCTCTTCAAGCACGTAACGGTCGCCAACCTGGGCCCGAACGAGTTCGATGCCCAGTTGGCGCAGGGCCAGTTCCAGGCCGAGGTTGCTCATCACCGTGGCCACCACCAGGTTGGCGGCCAGCTTGTTCTGGCGCTTGAGCCAGCTGGCTAGAATCAGCATGATGTGGTCGCCGTCAATCTCTTGACCCTGCTCATCGACGGCCAGGCAACGGTCGGCGTCGCCGTCAAAAGCCAGCCCCAGCGCGGCTCCCTGGCGCACCACCGCCTCGGCCATCTGAGTGAGGTCGGTCGAGCCGCACTTGACGTTGATGAGGTTGCCGTCGGCCTGGCTGCTGAGCAAGACGACCTCGGCGCCCAGGGCCGCGAACACTTCGGCGGCGTGGCCACAGGCGGCCCCATGGGCGCAGTCGAGGACCAGTTTGAGGCCCTCGAGCCGTTGGCCTTTCTGGCCGAGATAGTCGCGATAGATCTGGGCCACGTTGTCGGAGGGAAGAACCTGGCCGATGTCGGCTCCGGTAGGTCGCGGCAACTCGGCCGTCCGGGCGATGAGCTTCTCGAACTCGCGGCACTGGGCGTCGTCGAGCTTGTAGCCGTCAGCACGAAAGAGCTTGATACCGTTGTCGGCGATGGGGTTGTGGCTGGCCGAGAGCACGGCCCCGCCCTGGCACTCTAGCACTTGCACCAGGTGAGCCACGCCGGGGGTAGGGATGATGCCGGCCAGGATCAAGTCGGCACCTGAGGAGGTGGCGCCGGCCACATAGGCGGCCTCGAGCATGGGTCCGCTCAGGCGCGAGTCGCGGCCCACCACGACGGTGGGTCGGCGGTCGTGCTGCTGCCGGAGAAAATAACCGTGGGCCCGCCCGATGGCAAAGACCGTCTCGGGGGTCAGTTCCTGGTTGGCTACGCCGCGGACGCCGTCGGTACCGAAAAGCTTGCTCATGGCGGGCCTTTTCGCCTTCGAGGGGCGCTACCCTCCGGCCGATGGGCTGGCCTCGGTGCCAACCTCGGACGGCACTTCCTTCTTCTCGGGGGTAACCCGCACCCGCACCCGGGTGGCGCTCACCAGGGTCACGCCTTTGGGCGGCAGCAGGGCCACCTCTTGCTCGATCACGCTGGTGGGCGCGCCAAAGTCGACGGCCTCGGTCTTGATCACGGTGGGGGGCGAGAGCCCCTGGGCTACGCGGATGGTCACCACGCTGGGGTCAGCCCGCATACTGTAACGGTACCCCTCGCGAATGGCTACTCGCGCGTTCTCGAGAGCCACCGGCACTCCCATCAGAGTTCCTTTGGATTCGATGGGCACCGTGGCCGCCACCCGCTTGGGAGCCACCCTGACCTGGTAGTTGTTGCCGGCTACCGGCGTGCCGTTTTCGCTCACCGGAACCAGCCCGGTGACGTCGGCCGTGAAGGTTCGGCTCTGGCCGTCGAGCAAGATGCGCCCGCGCACCCGTGCCACCTCGTTGACCAGCGCTTCGGGACCCTGGATCTTGACCCGGTCGGGATCGACCGAGACGTCTCCGGTGGACATCCCTTCGGCCGGGTTGCCACCCACCTTGACCTCGACGGGCACTTCCTTGGCCAGCAGAGGAGAAATCTTGACATTGACCGAGCGAGGCTCCTGATCGACCAGGCGCACCTCGGGAGGATAGAGCACCTTCACTTCCGGCCAGTGACTGCCGGCGGTCATACCGTTGAGGTCGACGTAGGCGCGCACCAGACCTTCGCGCAACTGCTTGACCACCCGCGACTCACCTTCGAGGGTCACGTCCACCGTCTCGGCCGAATACTCATAGGGAATCAGGTTGGGAGCGTTGCCCTGGCGCTCGAGGGGCAAAGTGAGCGTGATCTGGGCCAGCACCTCGCGCCCGGCCGGGCTGTTGGTGACGCGGACGTAGGCCCACAGCACGATGGCGATGACGAGAGCGAGAACGCGTAGTCCGAGGTTCTCTTTCATTTCTTAGGCTCGCTCACCAGATACTTGCCCAACTGCTTCTTGACTTCTCCTTCATCGACCAGCGGGCGCGAAAAGGCGCCGTCGTGGGCCAGACGCACCTCGCCCGACTCTTCCGAGACCACCACCACTACGCAATCAGACTGCTCGGAAACACCCAGCGCGGCCCGGTGGCGGGTGCCGAACTTGGCGTCGATGGTCTGGGCCGAAAGAGCCAGATAGCAGCCGCCGGCCACGATGCGGTTACCGCGCACGATGACCGCTCCGTCGTGGAGAGGGGTCTTGGGATGAAACAGCGAGATCAACAACTTGCCCGAGACTAAACCTTCGATACGCTGACCGGTTTCGATAAAGTCCTCGAGACCGGCTTCGCGTTCGAGCACGATCAGAGCTCCGTGGCGCAGGCTCGCCAGCGAAGAGGCGGCATAGGCCAGGTCATCGAGCAAAGTCGCCAACTCTTGCCGGTCCATCTTGCCAAGACCCGCGGCCGGAAGCATGCCTTGCTGTCCCAGACGCATCAGGGCGCGGCGCAACTCGGGCTGGAAGACGATGGGAACGAGCACCGCCAGGGAAACCAGGAACCAGTTGAGCAGCCAGCTGAGGGTCTGCAGCCGGCCAGCGTGCGCCACCAGCAGCAACAGAAGGATGACGCCGACTCCCTGGATGATCTGGACGGCGCGGGTGCGTTGGATGGCCAGGAGCACGAAATACAGACACAGAGCAACCAATAACACGTCGAAGAAATCGGTTAGCTCGACCTGATTCAGGAATTGCAGCAGAAATTCCAATAAAAATAACGCTCCGGCGCCAGCGTTGCCCGACGGTGCGGGCTACTGGTGGGTTTCCACCCGCTCCAGCTCATCCCTCCCTCTTTACAAAAGGTGCCCAGGTCGTTATCATAGCGGTCTGTAAACGGGTGCCGGGCACCTGAAATTTGGAGGTGGGAAGTTTTCCCAAGGTAGAAAGGAGCGCGCTGTGAAAGCTCTGGGTTGTCATATCGTGGCCGAACTCTCGCATTGTGATGGCGAGTTACTCACCTGTCTCGAGACGGTGCAAAATGCCATGGTACGGGCCGCGGAACTAGCCAAGGCCGAGATTAGAGAAGTTGCTTTTCATCGATTTGTGCCCCACGGGGTTAGTGGCGTGGTGGTCATCTCTGAATCTCATCTGTCGATTCATACCTGGCCTGAACTCGGTTACGCAGCCATCGACATCTACACTTGCGGGACTTCCGCCGACCCCTGGCTGGCTCTTCAATATCTGGCCGAGCAGTTTCGCAGCCAGACCCTTACCACTTCGGTGATCGAGCGAGGCTCGCTGACTCCGTCAGGCGCCTTTTCTCATGTGGTGACCGCCCCACGAGAGGACGACTCGATTGCCGCAAGAAGCGCCTGAGAAGACACGCCGCAACAAGATCACCTCGTGGCTTTTCGAGCGCATCGGCCGCAGCGTGATGACGGCCTACGGCACGACCCGCACCCTGTATCGCGGTCGTAGTCGATTTCAAACCATCGAACTGGCGGAAAACCCCGACCTGGGCAAGCTGCTGCTGCTCGACAACGAACTGCAGTCGGCCTCGAGCGATGAGTTTATCTATCACGAAACCCTGGTCCATCCGGCCATGCTGGCCCATCCAAATCCTCGCCGGGTGGTGATTCTGGGCGGCGGCGAGGGGGCGACCCTACGCGAGGTGCTCAAACACCCCACCGTCGAGCAGGCCGTCATGATCGACATCGATCGCGAAGTGGTCGAGGCCTGCCGCCGTTTCCTGCCCGAGCAGTCGGCCGGCGCTTTTGACGACCCGAGAGCCGAACTGATCTTCGGCGATGCCCGCGAATGGGTCGAGCGCACCAACCAACCGATCGATGTCATCATCTCGGACCTGACCGAGCCCAAGCTCAGCGAACTCTCGGCCTCGCTGTTCTCCAAGAGGTTCTTCGACCTGCTCAGCCGGCGGCTTGATCCAGAGGGCATCCTCAGCCTGCAAGCCTCTCACGGCTCTCCTCAGAAGCTCGACCGCCACAAGGCTATCCGCGGCAACCTGCTCACCGCCTTTGAACGCGTCCGCACGTTGCTGTGCACCATCCCGTCCTTCCATTGCCTGTGGTGCTTTGCCACCGCCTCGCAGCGCTGGGACCCGGGCCTTCTCGACAGCAGGGAGATTGACCGCCGCATCCAAGCCCGCCAGGTAGAAGGATTGCGGTTCTACGACGGTCAAACTCACCAGCGGTTAGTGTCATTGCCGCACAATTTTCGCACCGCACTGAGGTCATGATTCGAGTCGGAGTCATATCGGGCCAGGAAATTTTCACCACCACGCTGGTCGAGGCTCTCAACGCACGTCCCGGCGTCCAGGCCGAGTTTGTCCGTCTCTACGAGACCCATCTCGAGACTCCGGCCGAATATGACGTGCTCATCGATCGTCTGAGCCACTGCCTGGAGTATTACCAGGCCTACCTCAAGCAGGCGGCCCTCAAAGGCACCTACGTCATCAACAACCCCTTCCGCTTTCTCTCGGACGACAAGTTCTTCAACTACGCCCTGGCCGACAAGATCGGCGTGGCCGTTCCCAAGACCGTATTGCTGCCCTCGCGCGAGTATGACGAGCGGGTGCTCGAACCCGAAGACCTGCAAAATCTGGGCTATCCGCTCGACTGGGACAAGATCGTCAGCCGGGTCGGCTTGCCGGCAATCTTCAAACCGTATGACGGCTATGGCTGGCGTGAGGTCCATAAGGTCGAATCGATGGAGCAGTTGCTCGAACTCTACAACGAGTCGATGATGGACGTCATGATGCTGCAGGAGTTCATCGAGTTCGAGCACTACGTGCGCTGCTTCGTGGTGGGCAAAAAGCACGTGCTTCCGACTCACTACGATCCGGTCGAGCGTCGCTATATCGTCGATCACAGCCATCTCACTCCCGAGTTGGGCCAGCGCATCGTGGGCGACTGCATTAAGATTTGCCGCTATTTAGGCTATGATATCAACACTGTCGAGTTTGCTATTCGTGACGGTGTGCCGTATGCCATCGACTTCATGAACCCGGTTCCCGAGGCCAAGCCCCAGGTCATCACTCCCATGTACTTCTCGTGGCTCATCGAGAAGGTGGTCGAGTTCGTGGAAGAGGTCGGCCAGGCGGGTAAAGGCAGCCCCTACTTCCTGGCCGAGCCTCTGCTCACTTAAGAAAAAGGGCCGGCACCCGCAGGCACCGGCCCTTCCGCGATTAGGCTCCGTTCGTCTTTAGAAGGCGAATTGAGCGAAGTCGGGCAAGCGCGGTGAAGTCAGTTGCGTGCCGGTGGTGGCTCCCGCAGTGAGAGCGCCGTTAGCGTTGACGGTGAAGTTGGTCAGGCTGTTGTTGGCGAAATCGACCGCGAACAGCAGGCCGCCGCGGGGGTCGAGAGCCACGAAGTTCGAGAGTTGACCAGCCGCGAAGGGCGAACCGGCCAGAGCGGCCAGAGCACCGTTGGTGCCGTTGACCGTGAAGGCCGAGACGTTGTTGCTGCTGTCGCTACCGACATAGACCACCCCCTGGCCCGAGAGGGCAGTGCCGCCGCAGTCAAAGCCGAGGGCCACGGCACTGCCGTTGACCTGAGTCAGGCTGCCGTTGGCGTTGACGGTGAGCGGCAGCAAGCTGGAGCTGTTGGCGCCGGCATCTTCAACCGAAGCCACCAAGACCGTTCCGGAGGGGTGCAGCGAGAGGCCGTCGACCGAGGTGCCGCCGGCCACATTGCTGATGCTGTTGGCCGTGAGGTTGCCGTTGGTCTCGTTGACGGTGAAGGTTTCGATGCTGGCCACGCCGCCGTTGGCGCCAGCCACGTTGAGGAACAGGCCGTTAGCCGTGCGGGTGAACACCGGGGCCACCTGGGTCGGGTTCGAAACCAGAGCCAGGTTGACCGGGTTGGTCAGGCTGCCGTTAGCCGCGATGGTGAAGGTGCGGATCTGGGCGCCACCGCCACCCGCCGCATAGAGAAAGCGGCCGGTAGGGTCGACGGCGATGGCCGTTACCCCCAGCGGAGCCGCGAAAGGCGAGCCGGGCACGGCGGTCAGCAGACCGTTGGCCCCAACCGTGAAAGCCGAGACGTTGTCGCTGCCCTGGTTGGCCACATAGATCAGATTCTGATTAGGGTGGGTGCGCACCATCACCGGGGTGGTGCCGGCACTGGCCTGAGTGATATCGGCCGTAGCGCCGTTGGCTGTATTGATGTTCTTGACGGCCACGTTGTTGATGCCCGCGCCCGCGCTGGGAACGAAGATATGCTCGATCACGCCGCTCTGGCTGTTACCGAGGACAATCGCGTCGGTGCTATCGTCACACCCCGCGAAAAACAGAGCACCGGCCATGGCCAGTGCGATGCAAAAATTTCGTGCTTTCCCCATGGTCTAATCAAACCATCCTGTAATCATGATTTTCGAGATGCGCCGCAACTCGAGAGCGGGAGGCTTTGCCACCACCGGAAACCCATCCTTCTGGAGAGGCAAAAATTCGCAAAGTCAGAATCACTATAGGAAAACCTGACTAGCTCTCCTCGAGCACCAATTCACTGAAGAGGCGAGCTAGTTCGGGGTCGAACTGGGTGCCGGCATGGCGCAAGATCTCTTCGGCCGCTTCTTCGCAACTAACTCGTTCTCGATAGGGCCGGCTGCCGGTCATGGCGTCGAAGGTATCGACAATGGACAACATGCGCGCCACCAGTGGAATCTCGTCACCGGCCAGACCGTCGGGATAGCCCTGGCCGTCCCAGCGCTCGTGGTGGCCGCGCACCGAAGCCAGAATCATCTCGGGCGCCTCTAAAGGCAACAACATCGCCTCGCCAATGACGGGGTGCAGCCGGACCAGTTCGTATTCCTCATCGGTGAGCCGGTCGGGCTTGTTGATGATCTCGGCGGGCATGGCCAGCTTGCCGATGTCGTGGTACTCTCCGCCCATCAACATGGCCTCCATGAATTCGTCCTGGTCGTAGGCGTCGAAAGAGGCCAGGGTCAGCGCTAAAAAGCCGCCTTCCTTCAGCTTGGCGCTTTTTTTGAGGTCCTTGCGAAACTTGCGATCCAGTCCCAGCATGCGGGCGAATCGCGAAGCCAGCTCGCCCACCCGCACGCAATGTCGATAGCTCTCGGGGCACAGCCGTTGCATGGCCGCGTCGAGGGCCTCGTCGGCGCTCATATTGGGAAAGGCCTTGGCCAGGAACGAATAGGTGCTCTCGGTGAGCTTCTGAGCGGTGGCCTTGAGCACCAGCGGTGGAGGCGTCTTGTTCTCGCCAAACAGTCTGACCATCAGGGTGAGGGTCTGCTGATCGGCCAGAGCCTTGCTGGCATCGAGGCTAAACGAGACCATGGAGGCTCCGTTGCGCGGGCCTCCGTCCGGCAGCGTGGTGGAGGGTTTCGAGACGGCGACTCCGGTCTGCAAAAAGGGAAGCCGACCCGAATTTCCGGCTTGCCCGGGAACGATCACTGGTTAGGGCCTGGCCGGGTCAATGAGTCAGGGCCGGCAACTCGGCCACCTGGGCCGAAACGGGCTCTTCAAGCGTCACCTGGCAGGTCTCGATGATGCGCCCGTGAGCTTGTGCGGCCAGGCGAATGCGAGCGTCGAAAACGACTCCGTCAATCAGGATCAGGCCACCTTCGGGGGGACAACCTTCCTGTTCGAGAAGGTCGCTCAACAACAACCCCGGCGCGATGTCGGGAGAGATTTTCTGGCCGTTGAGAGTCAACTCGATTTGCATGTCGCTCCTCTACCCCCTCCGGTTTACCATGAGAGTTTAACTTGCGGGCGCCAACATGGTCAAGGCGCGCCGCACCAGAACTCCACTCATTCTTCGTCGATAGTCAGCGCTAGCGCGCATGTCGAGGATCGGCTCTACGGCTTCGGTCAGCACTGTCTCGGCCCGCTGAATCACCCGCCTCTCGAGCGGCTGCGCGCGCAAGACCTCCTCCGCCTCGGGCACGCGCCGGGGCGTTCTGGTGACGGCCCCGATGGCAATACGGGCCACCCGACAGCAACCGTCTTCAAACTCGATGTAGACGGCCAGGTTGACCAGAGCCTGGTCAACCGGCGTGGGGGCCAGTTTGACGAAGACCCCGCGCGCGTTGGCGGGAGTCTTGGGCACGCGCACCTCGGTCAGGATCCCATCGCCGACAGCCGTCGTTCGGTAATCGACGAAGAACTCTTCGACGGGGATCACTCCCTCGCCGGCCTCGTCAAAAACCACGGCCTGGGCGTCGAGGGCCAACAGGGCCGGCGGCGTGTCGGCAAAGGGACCGGCCCCAGCCAGGTTGCCCCCGAGCGTGGCGGCGTTGCGGACGGGGGTGGGCCAACCCTCGCAGCTCGACCGGGCCAACAGGCCTCCGCCCAGACTGGTGGCCTGGGGCGAGGTCGCCAACTGCTGCATGGTGATGGTGGCACCAAGACAGATATGGTCGGTAGTCTCTCGGATGCGATCAAGTCCGAGACGAGTTATGTCGATGAGACAACGAATCCCTGGAGGTGGATCGGTCACGATGTCGGTTCCCCCCGCGATTACCGCGGCCGCCCGGGCATATTCTTTCCGTTTCTGAATCGCGTCTGCCAGATTCTCAGGGAAGTAGACTTCTTCGAGGTCTTTGAGCAAGCGATCTCCTCCTCTCCTAAAAGTTAAATTGAAGAACGCAAGTTCCCTGCCCCCGACGCACGGGCAGGAGGAAAATATCTACTCCAGAAGAGGCGCTTCAAACCGGGGAGGTGTATTGTGGAAACTTTACTCCAGGAATTTGCGCGAACTTTCGGATGGTCCATCGTGGCCGCCCTGTGTATGGGGCTCGGCACCGGTCTGGCCATCAAGCTCTTTGACGTCATGACTCCCGGGGTCGACGAGATGCAGGAACTGAAAAACGGCAACACCGCTGTTGCCACCGTTCTTGCGGCCGTGGTACTGGCCACCGGTTTTGTCATCGGCATGGCCCTTCATCAACCCACTTGAGCCAGCTCAAGGTCCATCGGGTAGCGGTTCTTAGCGACAACTACTGCTACATTCTCGAAGACCCGGCCACCCGCCAGGCCGTGCTGGTCGATCCGCCCGTGGTCGAGCCCCTGGTAGAGGTGCTCGAGCGCCACAACCTGAGACCGGTGGCCATCTGGGTGACCCATCACCATCACGACCACACCGGCGGGGTGACCGAGTTGCGCCGACGCTACGACCTGCCCGTCTACGCTTCGGCGGCCGACCGGGGCCGGGTGCCCGACCAGACTCACGAACTCAAAGAAGGCGACCAGCTCGAGTTCGCCGGCCAGTCCGTCGACATCTTCGAGGTGCCCGGTCACTCGTCGGGCCACATCGCCTACTACACTCCGGGCCACGTCTTCTCGGGCGATGTCGTGTTCGGCGCCAGCTGCGGCCGCATTTTCGAAGGCACGCCCGCCCAGATGTACGCCTCGGTGCAAAAGATTGCCTCGCTGCCCGAAGACACCAACATCTGGTGCGGCCACGAGTATACCCTGGGCAACCTCAAGTTCGCAGCCGGGGTCGACCCCGACAACTCTGCCCTGAAAGAACGCCTGGCTAAAGCGTCGGTGCCCACCGTTCCCCTCCAGGTGGGCCTCGAGAAGGCCACCAACCCGTTCATGCGCTGCGACCAGCCGGCTATCCAGCAATACGCCGGCCACTCAGACCCCATCGAGGTCTTCGCCGAGGTCCGCCGTCGCAAAGACGCGGGTTAGACGACCGCGGCGTCGAGGAAAGAGAAGCCACCCAGCACCAGGCCTTCGTCCATGGACGTGTCTTTGGTGCGCAGCAGGTAACCGCGGGCCTGGTTGAAGACCGGCTCGCGCTCGACATCGGGGTAATAGGCCAGACCGAAGAAGCCCATCTCGGTGAAGCATTCACAGGGGACCGGTTCGTGATTGACCAGCCGCACCGAGCGGAACGGGTCTTGCACGATTTTCTCCATCAGGATGAAGGCCTCGGCCTCGCGTTCTGTGATGGAACCGAGCTTGGCCACCATCTGGTCGCCGAAATAGTTGTTGCCGCCGCCCTCGCGGTGGGGCTTGAGCACCCAGGCGTCGGGGTTGGCCAGGGCCAACTCGCGAGCGGGCGCTTTCTGGCCGTGCCACTCGATCTCTTGGCCGAGGTTGGCGAAACCCACCATGGACTTGAGCAGGCGATCGGCCACTTCGGGCGAGACGAACTGCTCGAGTAGCTCGCGGCGGGCCAGCTTGAGCTGAATCATCTTGGTATTGGCCAGCTGGGTGCGGGCGTTGGGCACCGACACGGCCGTGCTAGCCTCGATCAACTGGCGCGCTTTCCAGGCATACTCGTTGGGATAGTGGTGGGGAGCGTAGCCGCTGCGGAAGTAGGCGATGGCCACCGGCTCGTCGCGAAAATAGAGCACCCCATCGCGCAACTCCCCCTCGCGACCGAGGGTTTCGAGGTTGGTGCGGGCAGTGGGCACGCCATAAAGGCGATGGAGACGAACCTCCGAGATGCGTTGGCCGAAGGCGTTGGGCTCGCCGTCGGGCACCAGATAGAGCACCACGCCGGGGTTGCCGATGGCCCGGTAACCCTCGTTGAGAGCCCAGGTCAGGCCTTCTCCGGCCGAGTTGTCGACCAGGTTGGCGGCCAGCGGATTGTGCCGGTAGAGATAACGATGCATCTCGTAGACCTTGGCCGAGGCTTCGCCCAGGGCCGAGGCCATCAGGTTCATCTCGACCTGCTTGGGCCAGACACCGGTGGGGGTGCTGGCCGGCATGCAGTCGTTGCGATTGAGGTAAAGCGCAGGCTTGCCAGGCCGCTCTTGCTCGAGTGCCTGAAAAAGATGGGCGATGAATTCGTCGGCCGAGCGAGCGGTACCAAGGTGCCGGGAGAGAAAGTCGGTGTCCTGGGCGACCCGGTGATAGAGGTCGTTGTAGAGGACCGTCAGCTCGCGAGTTTCTTCGACGAAGCTCGATTCGGCCTTCCAGGGGACCAGCGAGAGGGGCAGATGGGTGACCCCTCCTCCGTCGACGTAACGGATGATGCCGTGGGCCAGGGCGAACTCGGCCGCCTCACGGGCCAGATTGGAGGCGTTCTCCAGCAGTTGGATGTGCCTCTCGGCGGTGATAGACATCGATAGTCCTTACCTCCACACTCCCTGGGGAGCGCCATTCCCCTTGGGGGCAAAGACACCTGCCGTGAAAAACAAATGGGTCCGGCACTGCGAGCTCGGTGGCGAGCCAGTACCTGAACCTGCCAAAGCAGGCGGGCGCACCTCTAACCCGGACCCCTTCAGGACTCCCCCGCCGCGAACGACAGGGGCACTCAACACAGGGGCCGGAGTCATGCTCCCCAGGTAAAAACGTTGGCTCAGTACTAGTGCCCGAGCAACACCAGAGTCGCAGGAACCGGACTTAATCCGCATCATAGCACTCTCTTGACTCCCTGACAAGAAGTTGCTATGATGCAACGACTTTCGAGCAATCTGGAGACGATTCCGTGGCTAATACCAAGAACGCCAAGAAAATGATTAAGGTGAACGAACGGCGGCGCAAGCGCAACCAGTCGATTCGCACCACCATCAAGACCACTTTCAAGAAAGCCACTCAGGCTCTCGAAGCCGGTCAGGCCGACGAGGCCACCGAAGCCGCCCGCAAAGCCGTTTCGGCCATCGATCGCGCGGTAGCCAAAGGCACCGTGCACAGAAACACCGCCGCGCGCAAGAAGTCGCGCCTGATGAAAAAGGTCAACGCGCTCGCCTAAACCAGGCAGAGCCGGCTCGAAAGAAGACAGGACCGCACGCAGCGGTCCTTTTTCATTGTCTGCCGGCCGGCTGGCGGGGGGGAAAGTAAAGCGTAAAGTCGTCATAGTCGTGATAGGCGATGGTGTCCAGCGGCTGCCCCATCGCCACATACCGGTCGAGCAGGTCCTGGCCCACGGAATTGACCCGATCGGCCCAATTGCCCGACACGTCGTATTGGGCAACCACCCCCCGCTGGTCGGTGATCATGTGAGCTTGCGCGTAGGCCCCCTCGGGCAGCTCGCCTTCGGTGGGATAGACATAGACCTTTTCCTCCACCGGCTCGGTGCCGACGAAGGAAAACGACACCAGGCCCTGGGGGTGGCGCGCGGCCGTGGACTTCACCAGCAAGTCGCGCAAACGAGGCAGTGGCAGTTTTTCGATCTCGTCGAGGCGAAAATAGACTTTGAACTGCTCGGCCTCGAAGTCCCAACCGAGCATATAGAAATGACAGCCCGGTGCCTCCCAGAAAACGGGATCCAGGGGCACCGCTCGGGCTTCGACCAGCGGCCGCGCCAGCTCGGCCAGTGGCTGGGCGTGAGCCACCGTGCCGTAGGCCAGGCGGGTCGAGTTGCATCGCTCGTCCTTGACCCGATGGCTGTACGTGTAATAGCTGAAATGCGGTCCGTCGCCCCAATCATGGGCCTCTTCTGATTTGGCCAGTTTGAAGCAGGCCTCGAGATAGGCCCACTCGCCCGGCGTGACAGCCCGACGAAAGTTGAAGAAATTGCGGCAATGCCAGGTGAAGAAATAGCGATGGAAGCGCTCGAATCGATCCATTCTGGCTGTTTGGTAAAAGGTGGTCGGTAATCCTGGTCTAACCAGTCACGATGAGTTCAGACACGTTTCTCCACTCGTTTTACGCCCAGAGCTATTACCACTCGATCGTGGCCCGGGCCAACCACCGCGACCATGTGGCTGACTTCGTAGTGAGAGCCTGTCGCAAACTGGGCCAGGGCCAGCCCCGAGTGGGCCTCGAGATGTGCTGTGGCGCCGGGCTGTTGTCGGCCGACCTGTGCGAGCGCGGGCTTTCGATGACGGCGGTCGACCTCCACCCCGAGGTCATCGAGTGCGCTCGTAAGCACTGCCGCCAGTCCGAGGTGAAGTTCGAGACCGGCAACATGCTGGACTATAAAACCCCGGAACCGGTGGATTTTATCACCAACATCGGCGAAAATCTGGCCGTCTTGCGCAGCCACGACCAGATGGTCACGCATCTTCAGGCGATGGCCGCCAACCTCAAGCCGGGAGGCCTCTACATCCTCGAGATGGCTCGCTCCTGGACCGTTCTGCCTCTCGAGCAACTGCGGGTCGAGCCCCCCTGGATCGTGTATCGCTATGCTCCTGACGAGCCCCAGCGCGGCAGCGAAGCCGGCTATGACGTCACCGTCTACTGGCTCGGGCACGAGGAAGTGCGGGTGGATCCCATGCTCGGTCTCTTTCGCCACAACCTGAAGATGTATGTAAAAAAAGACGGAGTCACTCACGAGTTCGTCACCGAAGAGACGGGCAAGATCTATTATCCTCAAGAGTTTGCTGCCCTGGTCGAGCTCAGCGGCCAATTCGACATCGCCGGGCGCTACGCCGGTTTTCGGCTCAGCGCCGATTGGCGCAAAAACCCCACCACGCCGGAGTACGTGGTCGTCCTGCGTAAGCGGTGAGGACTTCTAAGCCGGGGCGCGAAAGTGGGGCCTATGTTGACCGTCAGTGATTACGTGATCGCCGAACGCAGCCTTCTCGACCCGGACCAGGTCGTGCTCAAGAACCTTTATCACAACACCGAGGTCGAGGCGGGACCCGAAGTGTGGACATTGCTCAAGGACCTGGCCGGCGCCAACGGCCAGCCTCTGCTCGAAGAGTTGCGCCAGGCGCGCATCGTGGTCGAGGCGGGCCAGCCCGAGACCGTCAGCGAACATTTCGAAGAACTCGAAGAGGCTCTCGACGCCTTTCTGCGCAAGTATCTGCCCGCCGATTTCGAGCTCGAAAAACACTTTCCCAGCGCGCCCGCTTCGGATTTCAAAGCCTATCGAGAGTGCCTGCGACGAAAGCTCGAGGCGGCCTGCCAGATCTGGCTCAAGGGGCTCGAAACCTATTTCGCCGGCCGCGAAATCGCGGGACCGGCGGTAGAACCCAAAGGCGACCACGTGGGGGAGGGCGCCTGGCTCTATGAGGCGCCCGATCTGTTCGTGCGGGCCATGTTCGACCATTTGTGCATGATTGTCGATGCCGTCATCGGCGAGCCAATCCGAGGTTTGTGTCCGGAATTTCTGGCCGCCACCACCGACCGCCCGCCGCAGAAGGAGCATCTCCATCAGCAGCCGTGTTCCCCCCGAACCACCCTCGACCGGGTGGAGCGTATCGTGGCCCAATGCCCTCCCCCCGCCCGGGTGTTGGTGCTAGGAGACGATGACTTGATGAGCCTGGCTCTTGCCCGGCACGAGGGTTACTCCATCGATGTGCTCGAGCTCGACAAAGAACTGGTCGAGTTTCTCGCTCGCTCGGCTCCCTCGGTGCGGATCCTGCAGAAAGACCTTTCGATGGGCCTGGACGCCGATTTCAAAGAGAGCTACGACATCGTCATCTCGGACCCGCCCTACAACCGCGACGGCATGCGCTTCTTCTTGCATTGCTGCGCCGGTGCACTCAAGCCCGCGGCCTCGAGCCGGCTGTTTCTGTCCACCTGCCTGATCCTGGTGGAGGACGCCGAGGACCTGCACGAGTACGCGGCCCAGCAAGGTCTCTCTCAGTTGAAGTTCACTCCGGGCTTCAGTTTCTATCCTTTGGCCGAACATCTGCGCATCTGGGGGATGAATTTCTTCGAGGGTCTGGGGCTACCCAGTCATCTGGGGGCCACCCTGCTCGACCAGCCCTTTCTATGGGCCGATCTGCTAGAATACGCCCCCACCATCGCGGCCGATAATCTCACGGCGGCCCAGATGGATCTCGTCGAGTCGCGCTCGACCGAGTTCCAAACCATTTGTCTCTATGAACGGGACGGGGCGGTGTGTCTGACCAACAATGCCGGGATTCAGTTTCACTCAGAAGACGAGGCCATCCACCATGAACGGATGATGACCCTGCCGATGTGTCTGTCCGAGCAAGCCGAATCGGTGTTGATCCTGGGTGGGGGGGACGGATTGGCGGCCCGCGAGGCTTTGAAGTTTCCCAGCCTCAAGCGCCTGGTGGTGGTCGATATCGATGCCGAGATGCTGGCTTTGACCAAAGACCATCCGCTGATGCAGAAGGTCACCGGCAACGCCTTCAACGACCCTCGGGTCGAATTGGTGGCCGCCGACGCCCTGCGCTGGCTCGAGCAACAGAGCGACCGATTCGACGTGATTCTCAACGACTGGGACTATCTGCGAACCCACCAGGACAGCACCGTCGGGCCCCAGCGGGTGCGAGACTTTCTGGCCGCTCAGCGAGAACATCTGCGCGAGGGCGGGGCGGTCTCGATGTACCATCCTCACGATCCCTTTGGCGCCGACTTTCTGGGTTGCCCCCTCGAAAAGGTGCCAGAAGCGCTGGAACAGCTGGTTGGCGACCTCTTCAAACATCGCCTCGTGACCCATCTCGACAGCGAGCGAATCGGTCCCCACGTGTTCGTGATCGGGCTCTCGAACCCACCCCTGGCGCGCCGCTCGCCGCCCGAGGGCAGCTTGTATGTCGACTTGGAGGAACTCACAACCGCACCATAAAACTGTAACAACCCGGTTACATTGTTTACTTAGTTTTCACACTAATTCTCAGCCAGGGCACGACCGAGTCCGCTAAGGTTAGGGCAAGAAAGGTGGTGTGCAAATGGGCATCGGAGGCATCGGAAGAGGCGGCGGATTTAGAGGAATGCGCGGCGCGCGTGGCGGACGCGGCGGCGGCGGTCTGGGTAAAGGACGCGGCGGCCAGGGCGTTGGCGGTGGCCAGGGTCCCGGAGGCCGGGGCAGCGGCGCTGACAGCGTAGGTTCGCCGGCTCGTGGCGGCCAGCAGTCCGGCGGACCGAAGGGCGCGGGCCAGGGCGGCGGATGCGCCAACGGTCAGTGCGGCGGCGGACAGGGTGCCGGCGGCGCTCAGGGCGGCGGTGGCGGCGGCGGCGGCCTGCCGATGGACGGCAGCCTGCTTCAGGCCGGTGGCGACCTGGCCGGCCAGATCGCTGGCATGGCTCAGGGCGGTGGCGGCGGCGAAGAAGGTGGGGGCGCAGCCGCGGGTGGAGATCAGTTCCTGCCCAGCCCAGAGTTAGCCAACGTCGGCATTAATCCAGGCAGCATGCCCAACCCGGCCACCGACAACGCATCGACCCTGGCGGCAATCCAGAATACCTTCACCCCGATGGTGTGAGTTCGAAGTTTTCCATCTGGCTAGACAAAGCAGTCGAGTTTTACCAGAAACTCGGCTTCTTTGCGTCTCAGGAAGAAAACCTCAAGGCACGCCTGACGACTTATCTGACCGAAGACAAGCCGCTGGCTGACTTTGACGACAACAATCCCGCCTACGACCTGTTCTTACTCGGCTGCGACCCCACTCGGGCCATGCTCGAGAGTCCCAAGGTCGAAGCGCTGGCCCCTGACAAGAAGGTCTATATCCAGATCTTGCAGCAACTCGAGAAGATCTCGAGAGGGGCTTTTCGTCCGCGCCAGATCGTAGAGGCCTGGAAGGGCCCACAGGGTCCGGTCGAGATCCGCTATCAGCAAGACGGCAAAACCTATACCCTCGAAGCCCACGATCGGGACAACCGCATTGACCCCAGCCTGCTCTTGCAGCTCAACCTGGCCATCCTCGCCAGCGGTTTGCAGTTCGAACTGTCGATCTTCATGCACCCTCAAGAGGGTGAGCACTTTTTGATCACGGTCCTCAATCGCGAAGAGCGCTTCGAGATCGAGCGCCATCGCCGCTTACCCTTCATCATCTTTAGCCTGCCCCGCCTGTTCGTGCCCCTGGGCAATCTGGGTCCGGCCCTGGGCGACCCCGAGGTGATGACCCATCTGGGCACGGTGAACGAGTTCCTCGACCGCTCGTTGGGCCGCCTGGAGCTCGACTTCGAAGAGGGCTCGATCACGGGTCTTTTGCGCTATGAGGGGCTCGACCACGAAGAAGATCTGGAATGGTTGGGCAGCTATCAGGACGACCGTTTGCGGGGCACCATTCGTGGCAGGGTCCAGACGCGGGGCGGCGAGAGCGAAGACTATGTGGGTAGCTTCGAAGGCACCCTCCATCACGGCGGCAAGACCGCCTCGGGCACCTGGCGCGGCTGGGTAGGCACCGATGGAGACAACCCGCCCGACGACCCGACTTTAATCAACGAAGGCGAATGGGCCACCGTTGAAGAGACTTGCCTCGAGCAGGACGACGCCCACATGCGACGCTTCAAAACCTGGTCGGAAGAGGTCTGGAAGGCCAGGCAGCCGCAAGACTACTGTTGGACCTTACTCGAGGCCGAGCTGCGCCGCCTGGAGCCCGCCAATGGGTAGCCTCTTTTCCAAGAAACACCGCGGCCGGGTGGGGGTGGACTTTGGCCCCGGCGAGGTGCGGCTGAGCTGGCTCGAAGACGGTCAGATCCTGGCGACCGAACGGCGGGCTTGCGATGATTCCACGCAGGCCGAGGCGCTTCAAGCAGCCGTGGCAGCCGCCGCAGTCCCCCGAGGTACGCCCGCCACCACCTTCTTCTCGGCCTACTACAACGAGATTCTCGACAAGCGCCGGCCGGTCGAGCTCGCCGGCCTCTCACCGCCCCAGCAATTGCAGGCGGTGCGTTATGATGCCGAGCGCTACGTCCCTTACAACCTTGATGAGGCTCACATCAGCTTTCGAGTGCTGTCCCAGCAAGACCATGAGACCCTGGTGGCCGTGGACGCGGTGGCCCACGAGCAACGCCAACAGGCTGCCCGCCTCTTGAGGGCGGCGGGGTTGGGGGCCCAGAGTTACGAGACGCGCTTGCGCGAGGCCCTGACCAACCTGGTGCGACTGCTCTATCCCGCCTGCCCTTCCGGCTTTTGCATCTTTCATGTCGACGGGCCGTGGGTGCGCTGCTTCGGTTGCCCGCAAGGCTATCACCTGGCCGGCCAGATCTCGGGCTTCGAGCAGCGCGACGACTATCTGGCCACCATCGACCGCAACGTGCTCTATCAGCAAAGCAAGAAGATTCCCATCGAGGCCGTCTATCTCACCGGTTCGGCCGCCCGGGACGAGATCGCCGAGGCGGCTCAGTCCAAACTCGAAGTCCCCTGCTCGGCCCTGAGGTTACGCCTGGGCGAGCAGAGCCACAACGCCGCCTTCACTCTGGCCATCGCCATCGCTCTCTTGCCGCCCGACCCCGGGTTGTCACTTGCCGACTAAACTCTGACGGAGGTCCAGGGCGAGTAGGCCCCCTACCACCCCCTAGAGAATCGTAGGCTTAGATGGAACTGCTCTCTTGCCCCAGAGATACCTTGCCCGAAGCCTGGTCCATGTTGATCGCGGCCAATCGCGGCCTGTCGGGCGCGGAGCGACTGGCGCGTTTGCTGGGCTCCTCCACCGCCATTGCTCGATTCAGAAAGGACAACGATGTGGACGATCTGGCCATCTTCTTCGCCCGAGTCATCGAGGGTCTGCAGCAAGCCCGAATCGAGTACATGGTGGTGGGCTCGTTCGCCAGCACCTATCACGGCATGCCCCGCACCACCCGCGACCTGGACATCGTTTGCCAACTCGACGGTGCCACTCTGCCCGACCTGCTGGCACGCTTTCCGGCCGAGGACGGATTCTATGTTAGCAACGAGGCGGCCAAAGAGGCCGTGCGCCGACGCGGCATGTTCAACATCGTGCACGCCGCCAGTGGCTGGAAGGTCGACATTATTGTCAAGAAGAACCGGCCCTTTAGCCGAACCGAATTCGAACGCCGCCTGGCCGTGAGGCTACTCGACCAGAACGTCTTCGTGGCCAGCGCTGAAGACACCATCCTGACCAAGCTGGAATGGGCCAAAGACTCGCTGTCCGAGCGTCAGTTGCGGGATGTCTCAGAAATCCTCGATGTCCAGGGCCAGGCCCTGGATCAGGAATACCTCGCCCGGGGTCTGGCTGAGCTAGGCCTGGAAGAGGTGATGGCTCGAGCCCGCGGGCCCTGGTAGCTACCAGCCTCCGCTAGAGCCGCCGCTCGAACCGCCGCCGCTCCAGCCTCCGCTGGAGCCGCCGCTCGACGACGAGCTTTCGCGGCGGCGCCGTTCTTCGTCTTCGCGGCGCTGGACTTCGGCCCGGGCTGACGAGACGTCGCTGCTATGGCGGCTGCGGGCCCGCGAGATGGCCGACTCGGCCTCGCTGGTGGCCATCACCGCCGCGGTTGCGGCCGAATTAGCGTGGCTTTCAGCGTCTTCGAACTCTTTTTGGCCCATCTCGATGCCGGCCGTGACCATCAGGGCCTCGGCGGTGGCCAGGCTGGAACGGGCTCCCGAGAGGTCGCTCGAGCTCACCGAGGTGGACACGGTGCCGTGGCCCGAAACGTAGTCGCTGTCACTCCAGCTGGCCGCTCGCGAGATAGCCGCGTGGGCGGCCAGGATGGCGGCCGACGCGCCGGCGATGGCCGACTGGGCCTCTTGATAGGCCTGGTGGTCGGCCTCGATGGCCGATTCGGCCGACTGGCGGCTGCCTTCGGTCTTCGAGAGCGAGGATTCGGCGTCATAAGGGCTTTTAGGCGAGCGATTGACCGCCTCGCGGGCCCCTCCCAGGTGACTGACCGTCTCGTTCACCAGGCGTTTGGCCTGATCGCGCACATAGTGCTCGTTGGAGCGGGCCTGAGTGCCCGAGACGCGGCCTTCCAGCTGACCCAGCTCGGCTTCGGCCTTTTGCTGCTTTTCGGCCAGCAAGGCCTCGGCTTTGGTCACCGAGTCGAGATTGGTCTGAGCGCCTTTGAGCACGTTGTCGGTGTCGTTGAGCAGGTCGCGGGCGGTCAGTAAATAGGCTTTGTCGTGGTTGTCGCGGGCTCCCTCGGTGAGGTTGTGGGCGTTGTCTAGCTTCTCGTTGGCCTCCTTGATGTTGTCGGCCAGGGTGTCGCCGGCCCCCACATCCGCGGCAACCTGCCCCATGACCTTGTCTTCGTAAGTTGCCTTGATGCGGTCAAACGAAGGCTGGTAGGTGGCCGGAATGCTGTCGGTGATGGAGACGTGGCGCTGCTGGCGCTCAAACAAGGTGTCGGGGTATTCGGCCAGAGCCAGGCGGGTCTCCGAGACCAGCCGGTGAGCGTCCTGGGTGAGGTCGTGGATGTCGACCAGATGTTGGCCCGCCGTCTCGATGTCGCCCACGTCCAGCCGCGGCTTGATGGCGTCAAGATGCTGGTGGGCATCGGTGGTGCGGTCGGTGGGATCGCGATCGGGCTCGCGCAGGACCTGATCGGGCGTGCCTTGCTTGAAGGCTCCGACCTCTTGCAAGAGGTGATGGATGTCGGTGCGGGCCTGAGCCACGTCGAGTTCGGCCTGGCTGATCTGCACCGGAGACACTTCGCGCCGCTGGGTGTCTTGCTCGACCACGGTGTTGACCCGGGCACCCAGCCGGTCGACCTCTTTGCGAATTCCACTGACGTCGTCACCCACACCTTTGCGCATGGCGGTGTTGGCGGTCAGGTCGAGTTGGTCCGAGAGCTTCTCTTTGGCCTGGTGGGCCCAGTCGGTTTTGACCTCATGAGGATGCAGAGCCTCGTCACCCTTGGCCAGGGTGGGCAGCAGGTCGTCGCGGCCATGGTTGCCCAGGGCCACGATGGCGTCGGCGTCACCGGTCATGCGCTTGGCCACCGTGCCGTAGTCGTCCCAGGCCCGGACCGGGTCGCTGACCTTGAGTTCGCGGCCCTTGGCGATCAGCCCGCCTTCGTCCGCCGAGCCCAGCACCGAGGCCAACAGGTTCGAGTTGACCGACGGGGCCGTAAACAGCCCGTCGGGCTTGCCTTTCTCTTCGAGGTCGGCGGCCTTCTGGCTGGCGGCCTGGGCGTCGGTCTCGATGCCGTTGAGATACTGGTCGATCTCTGAATTCTTGTGGTCGATCTCGCGGATGATCGACTCGGCCGTGTCACGGCTGTCGGCCATGGCCAGTAAGACTTCCTTCAGGGACTTCTCGAACTGGCGGGTCTTGCCGGTGCTGAGAATCTCTTGACGCCAGGTCGAAGCGCGACTGTTCTCTTCCATCACCGCCCGGGCCGAGTCGCCGGTGTCGAACTGCAGGCGGGCTTCGGGGTCGGTCAACAGAGCGACAGCCTTGTCGAAATTACCGCTGAGGAACATGTTTTGCAGCTTGCCGCCCAGGCCCTTACCGTCGATGAGGGTCTCGGCTTCGGCCAGAAACTTCTCGCAACCACCCACCAGAGTGAGCGCGTTGGCGGTGTTCTCGACCAGCTCATCGGCCAGCTTCTTGGTCTTGCCCGTGTAGCCGGCCACGGTGTGGTAGTCGGCCTTGTTCATCAGCGCCACCAGTTCTTGGGTGCGCTCAGAAATCTCGTTGACGGCCTCATCGAGCTCGCGCTTGGCATTGCCTTTGCTCTTGCGGGCCTTGTGGTTCATCACCGCGCCGGTAGCCATGACCGCCACCACCACAGCGGCGGTGCCGTAGAGCTTGACCTTCTTGCCCAGCTCGGTGGCGTCGCGCGAGGTTTTGACATCGCCAGCGGCCTGGCTGGTGTGGCTCTCGGCTGACTTGAGGTGGTCGACGAAAGAGGGATCCTTGGCTTCGTAGGCCTGGCGATAGGCGGCCAGCGCGCTGGTGGCCTGACCGTGGTGGTTGCGAGCCGACTGGGCCTGAGAATTGTCGGCCAGGGTAGCGATATCGCCGTTGACCTGCTCGAGGGTCGACTGCAGACCGCGGGCGGTATCAGGGGCGGTGCGATAGGCGGCCATGGCCTGCTCTTGCGTGCGCACGCTCGAAACGACTTCGCCGGCCAGGCTGGTGGCCCGCTCGAAGTCATGCTGAGCAAAGGCTTCGCGGCCCTGACGCAGCTTGGCCTCCCAGCCGGGGATGTCGGGCGAGCCGAGCTTGCCGCCCTGGCCAAATTCTCGCTGAAACTCACGCACGGCCGGCTTGACGCCATCCACGGCCGATTCGGCCGCAGTGAGAGCCGATTCGGCGCTGCCCACGCGCTGGGCCACGTGCTGGGCGATGGTGTTGTCGACCCGCTCCATGACCTTCTCGATAGCGGCGCCCGGCGAGAGCCCCTCGTTCTTGACGCCATCCACGAAAATCCGGCCCAACGAACCGGGGTTGCCGCCGGGAAAGAACTGATCGTCGCCGACTCCGAGCTTGTCGGGCAGACTGCCGGGTTCGGTGCGCATGAAGATACTGCGACCCTGCGAGGTGTTGGCTTTGAAGGCGATCATGATGATGGCCCCCTGATGCTCGCCGGTGGCGGGGTTACGAAGGTTGAGGTACTCCTGGTTGTTGCCGATGCCAGGGCCGAGAATGCGCTCGTCGCCGAGATGATCGCGGGTCTCTTCCACCAGCACGATGGTGAAGTTGGGATGCTTGCGAACGGCGTCTTGAAAGACTTGCATGTCCTGAGCCGAGAGCGGCTTGCCCTGGTACTGGGGGTTGCCGATGACATACAGCGGTCGATTGGCCGTCCAGCGGTTGACCACATCCTGAATCGAGGTGGCGTGGACGGGAGTGGTGTCGACATTGGCCACCATCTGCACCTCGGCCGCCTGGGCGGGTGAAGCTAGACCCGCCAGGGCTCCGAATCCGGCCAGGGCCAGGCCGACACCGGCCGCCACCTTACCGCCCCAGTCGCCGTGAGAATCGGGTGCATCCGCCTGGGCGGCGACGCCCGGTTCGGGCGGCGAGGCGGCTTCGATGACCTTGTGCTCGGCTCCGGGAGGGGCCACACGCCCGGGGGGCTCCCAGCCTCCGCTACTGCCGCGAGCCTGGAAGAACTCTTTGGGCTCGACGTCCTTGGGTTCGGACTGTTTGGACTGGGCGCGGGCAGAACCCGCCTTGGGCGTGCTGTAGTTTACTCGGATCATGAAGCCAGAATAGGCTAGCGGGTACAAAAAAGTCTGAAAGAGCCGGCTCTGGCGTTAAAGGGACGTCAAAACGGCGCCCAAAAGTTCACAACCTGCTTACCATCTCGCGCCCAGGAACGGTCCCGGCCAGACCGAAGGGCGCGCCATGATCGATTGGTATTATCACCGCAAGGGGTGAAAATCTTGTCAACGTGCGCAAGAGTCTCTTGCCGCTCAACAGTTACAACCCGCCGAGCAGGTCGACTGCAAGAAGCAGCCCCTGGATCGGCCGGCCGTGGCCGAAATGCTGGCCAAACTCGACCGGGTCGTGGTCATCAACGGAAAGAAGATCCTCGAACTGGATCCCCAGCGTGAGTCTGAGCAGATCCTCGAGACGGCCATCGGGCGGTCGGGCAACCTCAGGGCTCCCTCCCTGGTCCAGGACAAAACCCTGGTAGTGGGTTACAGCGCCGAAATCTACGCGGGCCTCTAAAAGCCGGTAGGCACATCGACGAAGCGAGTGGTCACACCGAAGCGCTGCTGCAACACCGGCATCAGGGCCTTCACGCCCCAGGTCTCGGTGGCGTAGTGACCGCCCAGCAAGACGTTGAGGCCGGCCTCTTTGGCGGCGTGGTAGATGGGGTGGCTGGCCTCGCCGGTCAAAAATAGCTGCGCTCCGGCCTCGAGGGCTTGATAAACCATGCCCAAGGAGGCCCCGCCTGAACTGACCGCGATGCGGCTGACCCGGTCTGGTCCGAAGGCCAGCAGCCGGGCCTCGACCCCCAGGAGTTGGGAAACCTGCGCCTGCAGCGCCTCGGCCGTCGTCTCGGGGCCGGTGGCGAACCAGCCGACGGGGGCGAACAGCTCAGCCCGCGAGAAGCCCAGCTTCTCGATGAGCTGGGCGTTGTTGCCCGCTTCGGCATGCAGGTCGAGCGGCAGATGCGAGCAGTAGAGGCCGATGTCGCGCTCGAGCAGATAGCCAAAAGAGCGGCGGTTGGGTCCGGTCAGGCTAGAAATCGATGGCCAGAACAGGCCGTGGTGCACCACCAGCAGCTGGCAGTCTTGCAGGAGTTCAAAGGTCTCGAGGCAGGCATCGACACAAAAACCGACCCGCTGAACCTCGTCAGCCCCTTCGACCTGCAGGCCATTGCTGCTGTAGCGGTCCACGACCCCGGCCGTGTCGAGGTAATCGTCGAGAAAGGCTACGATGTCGGCCGAGCGGGCCACTAATCGTCTCCCAGGGCGACCGCGATCTGAGCGGCCAGAAAGGCGTTCTGCAACAGCAAGGCGCGGTTGGCTTCGAGGGTTCGGCCGCCGCTGGCCCGGGCCAGATAGTCGAGCAGAAAGGGAGTCAGGATCTTGCCGGTCTGACCCTCGGCCTCGGCCCGGGCCAGGCCCTCCTTGAGCCACTGGTCCACCTGTTTGATCGGAATGGCGAACTCGTGGGGCACGGGCTGGGTCACCATCACGCCGCGGCCCAGCGCCTGTAGCGAGAGCTGCTGAGCCCGAGCGGCCTCCTTAGGCGAGTCGACCCGAAAGCCGATGTGAATTTTGCGCCCTTCGGTGTAGAACTGGGGAAAGGCGTCGGTAGCGTACATGGCTACCGGGATGCCCAGGGTTTCGAGCATCTCGACGGTGGCCGGAATGTCGAGCACCGACTTGACTCCGGAGCAGACGGTCAGACAGCGGGTGCGGGCCAACTGCCCCAGGTCGGCCGAGTAGTCGGGGCGCTGGTTCCAGTTGAGGTGGATCCCACCCACTCCGCCCGTGGCCATGACCCCGATGGCGGCGTGTTCGGCCGCGCAGAGCGTGGCGGACACGGTGGTGGCTCCGCTCGATTTTTTGGCCAACACTCCGGGCAGGTCGCCGACTCCGACCTTGAGCAGGTCGCGGCGTCCACACAGCTCTTGCAACTGCGTCTGATCAAAGCCGAACCGCATCCGGCCCTGGTCGAGCCAGACCACGGCCGGCACCGCGCCACCGCGGCGGACCTGGGCGCCCATTTCCAGGGCTACCTCATAGTTGATAGGACGCGGCAAGCCCTGCGCCCAGACCGAAGACTCGAGGGCGACCACCGGCTTGCCATCAGCGAGCGCGTCGGCCACCTCTTCAGAAAGTTCAACCCAAAGTGGAAGTGATGTCATGGCAGCCTAACCTGCGCTCGCCCGAAGCCAAAATCCTCTAAACCGGAGCGCCGCAGGGCGAGGTGAGAATGGTGTTGACGGTGACCCCGTTCTTGATGATCACCCGCACCAGGTTGACGCCGAAGCGATAGACCAGATGACGCCAATCCGGGGCGTCGAGTACCAGCAGGTCGGCCTGCTTGCCGACTTCGAGGCTGCCCACCCGCTGGCCACGGCCTAGACTGTGGGCGGCGTTGACGGTGGCTGCCAGCAGGGCCTCTTCGGGAGTCATCTTCATCTTGATGACGGCCAGGGCCATCGACATCGGCATCGACTCGGTCATACACGAGCCGGCGTTGAAATCGGTGCCCAGCGCCACCGGCAGGTCGGCCTCGAGCAGCGGGCGGGCCGGAGCGTAGAGATCCATGTCGAGAAAGAACGAGGTGCCGGGAATCATCACCGGGATCGTTCCTCCCGCTCGCAAGGCCTCGAAGTCGTCGCTGCGCAGGCACTGCAGGTGGTCGGCGGTGGCCGCCCCCAACTCGGCCGCCATACGAGCCCCGCCCAGATAGTTGAACTCTTCGGCGTGGATGCGAAGGCCAAAACCCAGATCGCGACTGGCCTCGAGCACCTGGCGCGACTCTTCGAGAGTGAAAGCGCCCACCTCGCAGAAGACATCGGAATACTCGGCCAGTCCCTGCTCGCACACGGCCGGAAGCAGCTCGTCGGTGACGGTGCGTAAGAAGTCCTGGCGTCGGTCGGCGTATTCGGGGGGCAGCGCGTGGGCCCCCAGACAGGTGGTCACGACCTCGACCGGCACCTGTTCAGCCGCTTGCCGCAAGATGCGCAGATGGCGCAACTCTTGCTCGACAGCCAGGCCGTAGCCGCTCTTGGCCTCGAGGGTGGTGGTGCCATGGGCCAGCATGCGCTCCATGACCTGGCAGGTCGACCGTAGCAACTCTTCGTCGCTGGCCCCACAGGTAGCCTTGACGGTGCTGGCGATGCCGCCGCCGGCGGCGTGGATCTCTTGATAGCTCGCCCCCCGGGCCCGCATGATGAACTCGCCGATGCGCGAGCCGGCAAAGAGGGGGTGGGAGTGGGCGTCGACCAGGCCGGGAATGACCGAGGAATCGGGCAACTCCAGATGATCGCCCGACCAGTGGCGTCGAACTTGCGCGGTGGGACCGACGGCCACGATGCGGTCTTTGACCATCGCCACCGAGCCGTTCTCGATCACCCCGACCTCTTGCATCCGGTGGCCCGAGCGCGCACTCCCCCCGGGCGCGCAGGTCACCACCTGGCGGGCCGAGACGATCAGATCAGCTGTTTGCATAGTTCCCCCTCAGCAGCAGCTGATGCTCGAGCACCTGCTCGGCCCGAAAACCGTTTAGCTGCAAATAATATCTTCCCACTTCGGCCAGGGCCTCGAGCGGGCAAAGTCCGATCAACTCGCTCGACTCGATCGTGACACCGTGGCGGCGCGCCTCGACCTTGACCATTTCGAAAGCCTGATAAAAGCCGGTGGTCAGGGGCCGGGTCAGATTCATCGACACCTGCACCCGACCCTGGTGCTCGAGTGACACCCCCAGAGCCCGCACCGACACTAACCCCCCGCCGCCCTCGCGAATGCGCCGGGCGATGGCCTGGGCAATCTCGAGCTTGTCGGTCCCGAGCACGATGTTGTAGGCCAGCAAAGGCCCGCGCGCACCGATGACGGTGGCGCCCAGACGCGGGTGCAGTTGGGCCGGCCCAAGGTCGGGAGTCAACTCCTGGTGGGCCAGCCTCAGGCGAAGCCCCTCGAGCCCGCCCCGGCGCAACTCGGGCAAGAGTCGATGCTCGGGCTTGCGAGCCGCCTCTTCATAGAGAAAAACCGGCACCTGGTGACGCTCGGCCACGGCCTCGGCCAGGCTCACGGCCAGCTCGCGAGCCTGCTCCATGGTAGCTTGCCAGACCGGCACGAACGGCACCACGTCGATCGCACCCACCCGCGGGTGCTCGCCCTGATGCCCCTCCAGGTCGAGGTGTTGGCTGGCCCAGTCAAAGATCTCGAGCATGGCCGCACGCAGCGGGTCGGCCGACCCCAGCAGAGTGTAAACGGCCCGATGATGATCGCGGTCCCAGGAATGATCGGCGAGATGGACCCCCTCAACGCCCGTCAGGCGCTCGGCGAGCTCGAGCAACAGCTCGGGACGCCGACCCTCGGAGAGGTTGGGTATACATTGGAATACGGGTTCCACCCCCGCCTATTCTGGCCGTTAAATGTGGTTCCTTTGCGGGAAACGCCAGCCCTCATTTCGAACACGCCGCCCATGCAATTGCTGGAACAGCACAAGCTCGACGAGATGGTGAAATCGTTCGGAAGTGAACTGGTGCTAGAACTGCTGGACCGCATGCTGGGGATGGACATCGCCAAGATCCGCCTTACTGTCGAGCAGGATGATCTGGCCTCGGCCGAGCTGATGTTGCACCGTCTCAACTCGGATTCAGGCTGGCTGGGGGCCGACCGGTTACACGAACAGGCCGAGCGCCTCGAACAACAGGCCGCCGAGCGTCAAGCCGAGGCCTTGCGAGCGGGCCTCGACGGACTCGAGGAACTGTTTGCCCTGACCCTGCCGCTGCTGAGCCAGGCCCGTGGACGGCTGGCGTGAAAATTCTGGCTCCGGCCACCACCGCCAATCTAGGGCCCGGCTTTGACACCCTCGGCCTGGCCCTGGCCCTTTACAACGAACTCGAGGTGACCACCACCGACGAGCCCGGCATTCACATCGAGGTGCTGGGGGAAGGGGCCGCCGAACTGCCGGCCGACGCCTCGCACCTGGCTGTGAAAGCGCTCGGCCGCGTGCTCGAGCGAGCCGGAGAGAAGCTGGCCTCGGGGCTGAGGTTGCGCCAGCTCAACCGGCTGCCCCTGGCCCGCGGCCTGGGCTCGAGCGCCGCCGCCATCGTGGCCGGCGTGGTGGCGGGGGTGTGTCTGTTGCGGCTGGAGGGCGTCGACGTCGTGGCCGAGGCCACCGCCCTGGAAGGTCATCCTGACAACGTAGCTCCCTGCTATCTGGGTGGTCTGGTGGCCAGTTGTCAAAGCGGAGAGCGGACTTTTGCCTGCGGCCTGCCCATTCACGAGTGCTGGCGAGTGGCCGTGGCCGTGCCCGAGTTTCAGCTGACCACGGCCCGGGCCCGAGCGGCCCTGCCCGACCGCTATACCCGCCAGCAGGCCGTCTTCAACCTGGCCCGCCTGCCGCTCTTGACGGCCGGACTGGCCCAGGGCCGGGGTGACCTGGTTCGCGAGGGGACCCGCGACGCCATCCACCAGCCCTATCGCCTGGAGCTGATCCCGGGGGCCGCCCAGGTCATCGAGGCGGCCTGCGAGGCCGGCGCCGAGGGCGCCTTCATCTCCGGCGCCGGGCCCACCATGGCCGCCCTGGTCGACGCCCGTCGCCACCAGGCCGAAGCGGTGGGGCAGGCCATGGTCGAGGCCTTCGCCGCGGCCGGAGTGAAGGCTGCCTGGCAGACTCTCGAGGTGGATCGCCAGGGATGTCGGATCTTGACCTAGAGCGCCGGTTCTCGGCCGAGCTTCTGCCCTCCGGGCCCTGGATGGTGGCCCTCTCGGGGGGCGGCGACTCGGTCGCCTTGCTGCATGTGGTGGTCCGACTGGGCTATCCGGTCGAGGCCGCGCATCTCGACCACGCTCTGCGCGCCGAGTCCGAGGCCGACCGAATCTTCTGTCAGGAACTTTGCGCCCGCCTGGCTGTGCCATTCCACTGGAAGCGGGTCGAAGTGGCCAGCCTGGGACAATCCTCCGAGGCGGCCGGCCGCGAGGCCCGTTACCGGTTCTTGGCCGAACTGGGATTGCCGGTGCTGACCGCTCACACCCTCGACGACCAGGCCGAGACGGTACTGATGCGCTGTATCGAGGGCACCGGTCTGGCCGGCCTGAGCGGCATCGAGCCGCAGCGCCAGGACGGCGTCCACCGCCCTCTGCTGGGTTTTCGCCGCGAGCAGTTGCGAGCCTACCTCAGGGCCCTGGGGGAAAGCTGGCGGGAAGACCCCACCAACCAGTCCGACCAACCCCGCAGCCGCATTCGGCACCAACTGCTGCCCCGGCTCGAGGAGTGGAATCCCAGAGTCTGCAAAGCCCTCGTCGGTCTGGCCGACGAAGCCCGGCTGACCAACGATATGCTCACGGAGATGGCCCGCCGAGAACTCGACCGCCAACCCGATCCTCAGCGCTTGTCGATCGCTCGCCTCAAGGCTTTGCATCCGGCCCTGCAGCGCCAGGTCCTGCGGCTGGCCTGCCGCGAGCGGTTGGGACGCGTCCACCTGGAGGCCCTGGTCGAATTGCTCGACAAAGAATCAGGCAAGCGGATCCTCTTGCCCGGACGTCGCCAGGTGCGTCGCCAGCAAGGCGAACTGATTCTCGAGGAGCTGCGCAGCCAGCGGCCGCCCCCCTCCCCGACCCCCTTCGAGTTAAGGCCGGGAGTCCAGGATTTTGCCGGGTTCGGCCTGCGTCTACGAGTGGAGCGCTCGGCCGCAGCGGCCCGCTCGTCGTGGGAGGTCGTCCTCGATGCGGACCGGCTAACCGGCAACCTGGTGGTCCGGTCGCGCCGCCCCGGCGACAAAATGCGCCTGACCCGAGCAGAGGGCAGCCAGAGTTTGAAGAAGTTCTTCCAGCAACAGGCAATACCCGATCACGAGCGAGACTTCATTCCTATCCTGGCTCATCGCGGCGCTCCGGTATGGGTCATCGGCCATTGCGTCGATGTTCGCTACCTGGCCGGCGAGTCTACGAGCCGGGCTTATCGGCTGCAAGCCGAAACCCTTACGCAGGAGTGAGGTCTCACCCATCGAAGGCCGCCGACTCGCAACTGTCGAAGACTCTGGGGGCCCTTCTTCAGGTGTAAGCGGATAGGAGAGAACATTTCATTGTCCAGAATGGTGCGACATGTGATCATACTGTCGGTGGCCTGCCTACTGGTGCTGCTGTATTTCTACAGCGTCCAGCAAGCTACCGCCCCCAAGGCGATCAAATACAGCGAGTTCCTGCAAGAACTGCAGAAGGACAACATCGCCGAGGTGACCATCGAGGGCTCGGGCACCCGCCTTACCGGAACCTACAAAAACGTCAAAGACGACCAGGCCCCCAAAAAGTTCTTTACCAACTTCCGCGCCGAGATGAACCCTTCGCCCGAGCAAGAGATCGTCGATCGAGGCGTGCCCCTTACCGTCAAACAGGCCGAGGGCGACCAGTGGTGGAGTTACCTGTTGCAACTGTTACCGCTGGTGCTGGTCTTCGGATTTCTCTTCTTTATCGTGCGCCAGGCTCAATCGTCCGGCGGCCAGGCCTTCTCCTTCGGGCGCTCCAAGCACAAACTGGTTTCAGAGAACCGGGTCAAGGTCACTTTCGATGATGTGGCTGGCGTGGGCGAAGCCAAGGAAGAGTTGACCGAGGTGGTCGACTATCTCAAGTATCCCAAGAAGTATCAGAAGGTCGGCGCGCGCATCCCCAAAGGCGTGCTGCTGGTCGGTGCCCCGGGAACGGGTAAGACCTTGCTGGGTCGCGCCGTGGCCGGCGAGGCGGGCGTGCCCTTCTACTACATCAGCGGTTCTGACTTTGTCGAGATGTTCGTGGGCGTGGGCGCCTCGCGTGTGCGCGACCTGTTCGAGCAAGCCAAGAAAACTTCACCCTGCATCGTATTTGTCGACGAGATCGACGCCGTCGGCCGCCAGCGTGGCGCCGGCCTGGGCGGGGGCCACGACGAGCGCGAGCAGACCCTCAACCAGTTGCTGGTCGAAATGGACGGCTTCGAGGCCAACCAGAACGTGATCGTGCTGGCCGCCACCAACCGCCCTGACGTGCTCGACCCGGCCCTGCTTCGGCCGGGCCGCTTCGACCGCCGAGTGGTGGTCGACAAGCCCGACATCGCCGGGCGCCTGGCCATTCTCAAGGTCCATAGCCGCGGCAAGCCACTGGCCAGCGAGGTCGAACTGCAGCTGCTGGCCCGCCGCACCCCCGGGTTCTCGGGGGCCGACCTCGAAAACCTGCTCAACGAAGCGGCCCTGCAAGCAGCCCGCGCCGGTCGCGATCGCATCAACATGGCTGACTGCGAAGAGGCCATCGACCGCGTGCTGATGGGTCCCGAGCGCAAGAGCCGCATCATTCCCGAGCGCGAGCGCGAACACACCGCCTACCACGAGGCCGGCCACGCTCTGGTGGCGCGAGCTCTGCCCGAATGCGACCCGGTCCGCAAGGTGACGATTCTGCCTCGTGGCATGACCATGGGCGTGACCCACTCTACCCCCGAAGAAGATCGCTACAACTTCCGCAAAGACGACCTCGTCGCCCGCATCTGTATGCTGATGGGCGGCCGGGCCGCCGAAGAGATCGCGTTTGGCGAGATCTTCACGGGCGCCCAGAGCGATATCGAAAGAGCTACCGACCTGGCCCGCGATATGGTCTGCCGCTACGGCATGAGCAACATCCTGGGACCGGTCAATCTAGGGGCCAAGAATTCCCAGGTATTTCTAGGCCGCGACCTGCACGAGACCCGCAACTTCTCGGAAGAGGTGGCCCGCCAGATCGACGAGGAGGTTCGCCAGATCATCCAGGGCCAGTACGAACGGGCCAAGATGGTGCTCGAGGAGCAGCGCGACAAACTCGATCTGCTGGCGTCTGAGCTGATCGTCTCCGAGGTTCTCGACGAAGAGGATCTCGACCGTGTGCTCGGCCCCTCGGGACGCCAGCTCAAGAGGCAAAGAGAGCAGCAGGAGCCGGCCGCGCCTGCCGCTGCCCCCCAACGGGACGAAGAGACCTCTAAGCGCAGCAATCCTCTGTTGGGGGGACCGGCCCCCAAGCCAAACCCTGCGTGAGCCGTCCCATCGTTCTCTGCCTGGCTAGCTTTTTCAAAGGCCAACGGTTGCTGGAAGCCTATCATCAGCATGGGGCAAGTTTGGTACTGGTAGCCGAGGCACAACTCAAGGACCAGCCCTGGCCCGACTTTCTGGAAGAGAAGTTCTTTGTTTATGACATGCGCAACCTGGGCGACCTGAAGCGCGCCATCGCCTACCTGGCACGGACCCGCCGCTTCGAACTCGTCGTGCCTCTGGAAGAGTATGTCATGGAAACGGCCGCCTTCTTGCGCGAGCAGTTCCAGTTGCCGGGGATCGGTGAAACCCAAACCCGGCTGGTGCGCGACAAGCTGGCCATGCGCCATCGGGCCCGCCAACGAGGGGTGGCCGTGCCGGGGTTTGTTCATCTTTGTCACCACCCCGAGGTGGACGATTTTACCCATTCGGTGCCCCCGCCCTGGATGGTCAAGCCGCGCTGCGAAGGCGGGGCTGTTCAGATCGAAAAGCTGCACACCCCTCCGGAAGTGTGGAAGACCATCGAGCGACTGGGGGACCGTCAGGCCGACCACCTGCTCGAGCAGTTTATCCCCGGCGAGGTCTATCACGTCGACTCGTTGCTCTATGATGGCGAAATTCTGCTCTCGGTGGCCAGCCGCTATGGCCGCCCCCCTTTCAACGTGTGGCACGAAGGGGGCGTCTTCAGCTCGCGCACCCTGCCGGACCACGACCCGGTGGCCCGCGGGCTGGCAGACATCAATCGCCAGACCCTGCAGGCCCTCGAGGTCGAGCGCGGGGTGACCCATGCCGAATTCATTCGAACCCAGGACGGAAAGCTCTATTTCCTCGAAGTAGGAGCTCGGGTAGCCGGAGCCAACCTCGATCGCCTGGTCGAGGCAGCCACGGGAGTCAACCTTTTCGACGAACTGGCCCGTCAAGAACTTTCCCGCCTGGCGGGTTCGTATCATTTCGAGGGCGCCAGAAATCGCTGCGCCGGGCTGGTGGTCTGCCTGTCGAAGATCTGTGATCCCGACCTGCGCGAATTCGACGACCCCGAAATCGTCTGGCGTTTGCAGAAAGGCAACCACGCCGGCCTGGTGGTGGCCGCCGAGACGGCCCATCGAGTGGAAGTCCTCGTCAATGACTATGTCGAACGCTTCACCGCCCACTATCTGGCCGTGCTGCCTCCAGCGGACCGGCCGGCTTGATCCACCAGGGGCTGGAGGTCTGCCTCTTCGAGCAATACCAGGGTTGGCTCGACTGGCTCGACCAGAACCACACTCAGACCGAGAGCATCTGGCTGCAGTTCGCCAAGAAGGCCAGCTCGAAGCGTTCGCTCAGCTACGAGGAGGCACGCGAGGGGGCCCTGCGCTACGGGTGGATCGACGGCCTCAAGAATCGCCTCGACGACGACTATCACCTGATCAAGTTCTCGCCCCGCCGGCCCCGCAGCCGTTGGTCGAAAATCAATCGCGAACTGTGTGAGCAACTTCTGGCCGAGGGCAAGATGTTTCCCTCGGGACGCGCTCAGGTCGAGGCGGCCCAAGCCGACGGACGCTGGGAGGCTGCTTATCCTTCCCAGGCGACCATCGAGGTTCCCGACGATCTAAAGGCAGCGCTCACGGCCAATCCCAAAGCGCTCGAAACCTTCCAACGGTTGACCAGTTCGCAACGCTTCAGCATTCTCTATCGGCTCCACGACGCCAGGCGACCCGAGACCCGCCAGCGCCGTCTGGATCAGTTTCTGGCCCTGCTGCTGGAGGGCAAGCCTCCGCGTTAGAAGCAGGTCTTTTCAGCCCGGCTCTCCAACCTCCGACCATGCGTCGAGTCTTGTTTTTCCTCTTGCTCTGCCCCCTGTTGGCCTTCGGGCAAGACCAGGTCAGCCAGGTCAGCTCGTTTCACGACTCCTTTGGCAACCTCGGCAGCTTTTGGCTGGTGCGCTATCAAGGCAAGGACTATGCCCTCTTCAAACTCAAGAGCAACGACGAAGAGGGCGACGCCGACATCGTACTCGACGCTGATAGCTTTGCGAAGTTCGAAGAGCTGGTGGAGGGCCTGCACCGCTCCAAGAACTCGCTCAAAGACGATGGCTTCACTGTGCTCGATACGCTCAAATCCGACCAGGCCACCCTGGCGGCCATTCACGGCCGCCTCAACGGAGTGCGCTTCAAACTGTTGCAGATCACGGTGGAAAAACCGGGGGAGCCCAAACGCGAGCACCGCATCACCATCGATGACTACAGCGGCCTGCGCTCGGCTCTAGCCAAGTTCAAACGCAAGCTCCCCTGGTGAGGAAGGCTCCTGGAGCCGCGCCGTAGAATGATTCCCTATGGATCTGACCGCCCCCTCACTGCCGGTTCCCGACTTCGTGCTCTTGCCGGGCTGCACCGTGACCCTCCAGATTGGTCACCCCGAGCTGCTGCGTCAGGTCCGACTCGCTGCCGAACATCGCAACTTTCTCTGGGTGCGCCGCGATCACCCCGGCGCTCAGATGGGCTGCCTATCCGAGGTTCGTTCGGTGACCCGCAACGCCACCGGCTACGCCGTGCACCTGGTCGGCCTGCAGAGATTTCGTTCTCTCATCGAGATGCACACCGCCAAGGGAGTCCTGGCTGTCGGCCAGATCCCTCAGCAGATAGCGTTGCAAGGCGAACTGCCCGAACTGCCCGGGCTGCCGAAAATGGTGGCCGAGCTGCGCGGTCAAGTGGCTCCCGAGCTGTGGCTCGACATGGCGGCCTTTCACTTGCGCCTTAGTCCCGACGACAAGCAGGCTCTGCTAGCCCAGGCCGATGCCAACCTGCGGGCCCAGTATCTGCAAGAGTGTCGGCCCCAGCCCAAGCCCAAGCTGGCCTACTGCGCCAACTAATTTCCCTTTCACTGGAGGGATGATAAGCCGCCCAGGCAATTGCCCAAGTGGGGAGATTTGCATGGTTTATCAAGCTCTAGGTGTAAAGTTCCACCCTGTGACCCGGGCCCAGGCCGTCGACCGGGTGCGAGAAATGCTAACTCAGGATCGTTTTCACCAGGTCGTCACCCTGGGCACCGAGATGGTGATGCGAGCCCAAGAAAATGGCGAGTTTCGCGAGGTAGTCAATCAGGCCGATCTGGTGACCGCCGATGGGGTCGGGTTGGTGCTGGCCTCGAAGCTCTGCAACCTCCATACGCCCGAACGGGTGGCCGGTATCGAACTGTTGGTGCAGCTGATGGAGCACCTGCCGCGGGAGGTCAAGTATTTCTTGCTGGGAGCCGCCCCCGGAGTGGCCGAACAAGCGGCCCAGAACCTGCGCGCCCAATACCCGGGTCTGGCCATCGTGGGTGTCCAGGACGGCTACTTCCAAGACGACGAGGCGGTCTTGCAAGCCATTGAAGAGTCAGGAGCCCACGTACTGCTAGTGGGTCTCGGCTCGCCTCGCCAGGAGGACTGGCTCTATCGCCATCGCCATCGCCTGACCGCCCGCGTCGGCATCGGCGTCGGTGGCAGCTTCGATGTCATCAGCGGTCGATTGTCACGCGCTCCCCGGTGGATGATCGCTCTCCACCTCGAGTGGCTCTATCGCCTGCTGCGCGAACCACGGCGCATCCTGCGCATGATGGCCCTGCCGCGCTTTGCCTGGCGAGTGCTCGTTTCGGGCGGACGGGCCGTCCAACAGCTGCTCTAGCCGCCTCTACCTACCTGGAGTTTTCGCGCCGCGAAAACCGACATCGTGTCAGGTCACCCCGACTTGCTCGATGGCAAAGGCATAGACTCTGTTATCCCGGGCGGGGTAGCCGTAGGCGCCGCCGCGAATCAGGTGGCGGACCGGCCTGCCGGGGTAGTCGTCGGCCACCCATTCCCAGGCGTTGCCCACCATGTCGAGACACCCGTACGGGCTGGCTCCGCCGGGAAAGCTGCCGACCGCGGCCAGCCTCGAGGTGAGCGAGCAGACGTTGGGTCGATGCTCGGCCCGGCCCACGTTGGCCAGCTTCTGGTCGTAGCGGTTGCCCCAGGGATAGGTTCGTCCGTCGGTGCCGCGGGCGGCTTTCTCCCACTCGAGTGCGGTGGGTAGTCGCTTGCCCATCAAAGCCAGGAGCTCGGCTGCCTGCGGTCGGGTGAAACCGGTGGCTGGATGGTCGTCTTCGCCAGCCGCAAAACGATGCTCCGGCTTGACGGCCTTGACCTGGGCGTTGGTGACTTCGGTAAGGTCGATGTAGAAACTGGCCACCCGGACCGGCCGCAAGGCACCGACCTCGCTGTCGGCATCGGCGTCGTTGCTGCCGGTCAGGAACTCGCCGGCGGGCACCAGCACCATGCCTTCCGGAGTGGCCTGCTGCAATTGCTCGAGGCTCGGCGGTTGGGCACAGGCCAGAGCCAACACCAACAGAAGCGGCAACCAGTGGGAGCGAGTCATGCTAGTGCAAACCTTCGAGGCAGCCGCAACGTTCCCATTTCCAGGACATTTTGCCGACCGTGGGGTATTTCTATCATGTGGGAGCTGGGCTGGCGTTATATCTTCATTTTCCTTACTGTCGCAGCCGGTGCACTTATTGTGACTTCAACGCCCACGCCGCCCCCGAGACGCCCGAGCCGCAAGCCCGCTACATCGCCGCCCTGCTGACCGACATTGCCAACCAGCCCGATCATGCCATCGAGACCATCTTCCTGGGGGGCGGTACCCCCAGCCTCAATCGCGCGCAAGATCTGGTGGCCGTGCTCGAGGCCTGCCGGCGCCAGTTTCGCCTGAGTCCCCAGGCCGAGGTCACCATGGAGGCCAACCCCGGAACCGTGGACGAGGCCAAACTCGCAGCCGTGCGCGCGGCCGGTATCAATCGCCTGTCGCTGGGTGTCCAGAGTTTCGAGCCCCACCTTCTCAAGCTGCTCAATCGCATTCACGACGTGGGAGAGGTCGAAGAGGCGGTGGCGGCCGCCCGCCGGGTGGGCTTTGACAACCTGAGTCTCGACCTGATCTATGGGCTTCCGCAGCAGACCGTGGCGGGCTGGGAGCACACTTTGACCAAAGCCATCGAGTGCCAGCCCGAGCACCTCTCGGTCTATCAGCTGACGGTCGAGCCCTCGACCCGGCTCGAAGCCCAGATCGCCAACGGCGAACTGAGTCTTCCCGAGGAAGAGGTGATGCTGGCCATGGACGCCCTCACCCAAACGCGTCTGGCCACAGCCGGCTACCGGCGCTACGAAATCTCGAACTGGTCCAGACCCGGCCGCGACTGCCGCCACAACCTGATCTACTGGCGCGACGAGCAGTACCTGGGGCTGGGCTGTGGGGCCGTTTCGTACCTGGACGGCTGGCGCAGCAAGCGCATCATGCATCCCCACTATTACTGCGCTGCCATCGAGTCGGGTCGCAACCCCCTCAGCGAGGGCGAGCGACTGGGCACCGAAAAAGCCCTAAAGGACACCGTCATGCTGGGGCTGCGAACCCTCGAAGGCCTGCCCCTGGAGCGGCTACGCCGCCGCTACCCCGAGCTAGACCTGACCCCGTTGCTTGATTTCTTCGCCTCGCTTCCTCCCGAGTGGGTGACCCAGAACGGCGAAGTGGTGCGCTTGACTCGAGCCGGCGCCGACCTTTCCAACGAGGTCTTCTTTCGCCTGATGGACACGGCTCTGACCCTTTCATGCATATTTCAGCCGCAGGAGGTAGCCTAGAGGGTACCAATGCGGGTCAATCCATCAAATATCAAGCCAACATCCCCCCCGGTGCAACGGGCTGAAACCAGCCCCACGCCCCCCGAGTCAGAGAAAGTCGACTCGGTCGACATCTCTAAAGACGGCCCTCTCAAGAAGGCCGGGCAGATTGCGCGGCGGGTGGGCCGCTGGCTGGCGGGCGCCTATGACGCTACCAAGACCGCCATGGCGATCGCTCCCACCCTGGGACACCTGGTGATCGCCCGCGAGCTGGCCCGCCTCGAAGGTTTCGTGACCGGCAAAGAGCCGATGACTGCCATCGACTACCTACGCGCCCGAGCCCCCGGACTCTACTCCCGCAATATCAGTGGGCTGCTCGACGTGGCGTCGGGTCCTAGTGAATCGATGGGTCTTTCCCTGGATAGCCTGCTCGAGGTCGAGCGCCATTTCTATCAAGTGCTGGCTCCGGTCAAGAACGCCACCGGCATCAAACAGGTGCCCCCTTTCATCCGCGAACTCGCCGAAGCCCCGTTTCGTCCACCGGGCACCCCTTACAGCGCCTTCGTTTTTCTGGGTGACCAGCGCAAAGCCGACGCCGCCCACATCATGACTCTGTGGAACAGCCCTGACCGCCCCCCGGTCAATCCCTTTGACGAGACCGACGATCGCCACCGCATCTGGCAGGCGCTGGGCGAGATGTCCCAGGAGAACACCCTGCCCGTTTTCGTCGACCTTGACAACAACGCTTTCACCTATACCGGCACCGAGTTCATGGCCAAGCGCACGCTGGCCTCGATGGTCGAGCGCAACAACAACTTCGGGGATGGCTTCCTCGATGCCGGGCTCTACTACAGCTGGCTGACCACCCGCCTTGACTCGTATTATAAGGTGCTCGAGCCCTGGCTGCGCGAGCGCAATCCCGAGCTGGTCGGCCAGACCGATCAGATCAAGACGGCCCTCACCCCACCCTGGCTCGGCGGTAGCAAGAGCGGCCTGGGCCCCTGGCCCTCGACCGGCGCCGTCGGGAAGGCCCTCGACATCTTTCGAGAGCTCGGCAAGAAAGTCGACTACGACAAGGAGACGGCCGAGGGATTGTGCGCCTTCGCCGATGCCGCCGTCACCCTGGACCGCGATCTGCTGACCGGGGTCCAGACCCACTGGATCAAGTTGCTGCGAGAGGTCGGTCACGAAGGCCGTCATGACATTCTCAAGCCGCTGCAACGCGCCTGGATTCACCTCAACATCATCGACCCCAGCCACCCCGATTTCGATCTCGTTTCTCCCGCGCAGGCTCCCTTGCTGGAGGTGCTCGAGGGTCCGCCGCCCGTCATCCATCGGCGTCCCTATGACCGCTCGCTAGCCATTGGCGAGGTGGTCGACCACAGTCTCGACGGGTTGGGCATCAGCGAGCGCCGGGCTTATGTCACCGAAACCAAAGCCGGCATTGCCGCCCACAAAGGCAACCTCGAGCGCCGCGAACTGCGCGTGCGCGAGGCCGTTCCCAACTATGGGGGGCTCGACATCGGCCGGGTGCTGCGCGGCGAGTATGAATTGAGCGAAGTCAACGAGCGGCTCAAAGAGCTCAAGGCCTCGCTCAACGGCGAAGAACTACCTCGCGACCAGAACCTCGAGGTACATCGCCATTACGCCATTCTCGACTGGTATGCCAACGCCGACCGCCGCTACGGCGACGTGGATATCGGATTGCTGGCCGACGCGCCGCTATTTCGCGAGAGTCCGCTGGCGGTGAGCGAGTATTATCAGCCCGGCCAGACCGGCTACGTCAGCATGTTCCCGCCCGAAAAGCCGGCCGAGGTCAAGCTGGCCGAAGGCCAGCAAGAGCCCAAAGTCATGAACGTTTCGCAGGTGTTCGAGGGCGGCGGCGGCCGCGGTTTTGCCTATGTCGAGTGTCTCAAACAGTTGCACGAGAGCCTTGAGAAGAACGAAGGCCTCTTCCGCATCGACGAGTTCGTGGGAACTTCGGCCGGGTCGATCACGGCCATGTTCCGGGCTGCAGGCTTTCAACCCAACGAGATGCGGGGCGTGCTCGAGCGCGTCGACTTCAAGGAATTCAACTCCGACGCCATCTGGTTGATGGGCGGGGTGGACCCGAAGGTGCGTGGGGTGAACCGCACCGGCATCTTCTCGATGCAGAAGATGTACAAGACCGTCTATCAGCTGCTTTCAGAGAAGTTGGGCATCGAAGGGCGACCGATTCTGTTCCGCGATCTGCCCAACAAGCTCAAGCTGGTCACCATCGTGCTCAACACCGACCTGCCCGAAGACGATCCGCTGCGCCAACTCATCGCCGACGACGGCCGGTTCGTCATGAGCAGCGAAACCACACCCAATTTCGACGTGGTGGGCGCAGTGCTGGCCTCTTCAGCCGTCCCCGGCTACTTTCACTCTCCCCAGATGGAGGTGGCCCGAGCCGGCACCGATGACGAGGGAAATCAAGAGATTCGTCGCTATCGCATGCAATTTAGCGACGGAGGCGTGGTCGACAACCTGTCCATTTCTTCGGCCACCAAGGACTCCGACAAGCGCGCCCTGCTGGTACTCCCCGCCCACTACCAGACCGTCGACCCCGAAACCGGCGAAGTCATCAGTCTCGACACCCTCAACTTCGACACCTCGAATCTCGACAAGATCGACGAGCACAACAAGATGCTCTATCGTCGTTTCACCCCGCAGCTGAGCGAACTGCTTCATCAGGCCAACCAGCTGGGCACCGAGCGCACAGTCATGGCCTTCAATCTCGGCACCGACAGCCAGCAGAAGCTTCCGGCCCTGCTGGGCTCGAACTATGACCAGACCGAAGAATTACACCAACTGGCCGAGCTGCAAGGCTTTGCTCGCCTTTCGATGGAGGATAGCCGGGCCGTGGTCGACAGCGCCACCTCGAAGCCGGGCACGTTCAACAAGGTTCTGGGTTTCCTCTTCGATCGCTACGTCGACGGGGTCAGCGGCGAAGACAACGGATTCGAGCCGACCCACGACGGCGGCAAGTTCCATCCCGGCACCACCGAAGAAGAAGATATTCTCGACATCGGCCGTTCAGCCGGAGCCTGCGCCCTGGCCAACACCACCGAAGAGTTCCACCAGCGACGCTTCGAGACGCCGCCGAACGCAGACGGAAGTCGAGCAGACGGTAGTCGAGCAGACGGTAGTGGTCAGACGGTAGACGGTAGAAGTTCTGGGTGGAAACTGACATCCTAGTCAGCCCAGCGGCGCGGCGCGCAGCGCCGATAGGGAGTGACGAGAACGCCACCCACGTTCCCGAGTCGCCCCCTGATCATACGTTCTCGTCAATCCCGTCAAGCCGCGGCCGGGCTGACGAGCATTTGGTAGTCAGCCCAGCGGCGCGGCGCGCAGCGCCGATAGGGAGTGACGAGAACGCCACCCACGTTCCCGAGTCGCCCCCTGATCATACGTTCTCGTCAATCCCGTCAAGCCGCGGCCGGGCTGACGCTCACATCGTAGTCAGCCCAGCGGCGCGGCGCGCAGCGCCAGGAGGGTGGCTACTGGGGCTGGTATTGGTGCTCATGCTGATCAATCCAATTCAGGCTGATCCCTATCGCGACCAGATTGACGAATGGCACCGGACCCGCCTCGAGAGCCTGCACCGGCCCGACGGCTGGTTGAGCCTGGTCGCCCTGCACTGGCTCGACGATGGCCGCGCCTACACCCTCGGCTCGCAGGCCGACCTCGACCTGCCCGATTCGGCTCCGCCCGTGTTGGCCCGCGTGAGTCGCCAGGGCAAACAGGTTCGCTTCGAGTTCACCCAGCCGGTGCAGTGGGGCGAAGAGCAAGTCTCCCAGGCCGAGGTGTCGACCGGCGATCCCGAAGGAGCCAAGCCCTTCCGCTTCGGCAGCCTGTTGTGGTATGCGATCGAACGCGACGGCCAGGTGGGTCTGCGGATCAAGGATAGCCAGAGCCCAGTCAGAACGAATTTCACCGGCATCGAACGCTTTCCCGTGGATGCCCAATGGCGAGTCGCCGCCCGGTTGGTGGCCCATCCGGGAAAAGTCGAAGTGCCGTCGGTGCTGGGCGGTCAGACCAGCGAAGACTCTCCCGGAGAGGTCGTCTTCACCCATCAGGGACGGGAATATCGTCTCAAAGCCCTGGCCGAGCCAGGCGAGACGGGGTTGTTCATCATTTTCGCCGATAAGACCAACGGAAAGTCGACCTATGGGGCAGGGCGATTTCTCTACACCGAGGCGCCCGAGGCCGATGGCAGCGTCTGGCTCGACTTCAACAAAGCCTACAACCCCCCGTGCACATTTACACATTTTGCTACATGTCCGCTCCCCCCAGGCCAAAATCGACTCGATTTTGAAGTCCTGGCGGGAGAAAAGCAGTACACTTCTGATACATTTCCCCACAAAGATTGACTACAACTTCAGGTAGAGTGGCCTGGATAGGAGGTCGAGCTTGAAATATTCTTCGATGCCCCCCAGTGAAACCGGCCATCGCGGACGCGTGCTGGTGGTTGAGGACGAAACCGAGATCCGTGAATTCATCCGTCGCTACCTCGAAGACGACGGCTTTGAAGTCCTGACCGCCTCGAGCGGACACCAGGCATTGGACCTGGTCCACCAGCAGGTAGAGTTGCTGGTGCTCGACCTTGGCATTCCCGGTCCAGACGGCTTGGATATCATCCGCCGCCTGCGCGAATTTAGTCCAATTCCGATCCTCATCGTGTCAGCCCGAGGGGAAGGGGCCGACCGGGTCACCGGACTCGAACTCGGAGCCGACGACTACCTGACCAAGCCGTTTCTACCCCGCGAGCTGGTGGCTCGCGTCAAAGCCCTGCTGCGACGCTCGCGGCTGCCTTCGCTGGGCAGCCAGTCGAGCGGACCACTGGTGGTCGATCCCAATGCCCGTCGGGTGTTGCTCGAGGGCGAGCCGGTCGACCTGACCCCCCGCGAGTATGACCTGCTCAAGACGCTGGCCCTGGCTCCGGGCAAGAACTTCACCCGAGAAGAGCTACTCGATCGCGTCTGGGGGCCGGAGTACCTCGGCGACGCCCGCCGGGTCGACCTCTATATCAGCAAGATCCGGGCCAAACTCAGCCGACCCGGAAAGCCCGCTCCCATCCGCTCGATCTGGGGAGTAGGCTACCGCTTCGAAAGTTGACCTTCCCTCAAAGGCAGGAGACCCCTGGTGCTGCTGGAATTTTTCTCAACACAAGGGGATTTAGCGCTTGCGACATTGGAAAACAGCCTCACTCTGGCTCAATTTGACCGCTTTCGCCCTGTTTTTGGTGGGTTCGGTCATGGTCTATCTGCTTCCGTCGCAACTGGCTCAACTGGGCCTGACGCCGGTGATGGGCAAGATCGTCTTGCTGCAACTGGTCAGCTTCATCCTCTTGCTCGGTGCATTTCAGACCTGGCTGGGTGACGGTTGGCGGCGGGCCTCTTTGGCCGCCTCCTTCCTAGTCCTGGGCGAGAGCCTGATGATCGCCGTGCTCTTTCCCACTATCCCGAGCTGAAGGATCCCATCTCTAACTGGCAAAGGTGAGCCGATGACCAGGGCCCTACCGCCAGAACTCACCCGTGTTCTCCTCGCTGAGGAGCTGATCCAGCAACGCATCCGCGAACTGGCCGAGACCATTTCACGCGACTATCAGAATGAAGAACTCATTCTGCTTTGCGTACTCAAGGGCTCGCTGATGTTCACCTCAGACCTGATGCGCCATCTTGACCTGCGCGTGATGGTCGACTTTATCGGCATCTCGTCGTATGGCGAGTCGACCCGCTCGTCAGGCGTAGTGCGCATCGTCAAGGACATGGAAGAGAACATCAGCGGACGCCACGTGCTGGTGATCGAAGACATCGTCGACACCGGCCTGACGCTCAACTATCTGCGTGGCGTGCTCAAGCTGCGCAATCCGGCCAGCGTGAAAATCGCGACCCTTCTCAGTAAGCCGTCGCGCCGCAAGGTCGATGTGCCCATCGACTATCTGGGCTTCGAGATCGACGATCATTTCGTGGTGGGTTACGGCCTCGACTACAAGAGTTTCTACCGCAACCTGCCCTACATCGGCATTCTCGACCCCTCGCGCGAAGGCTAGCGCCGGCGCAGGGCCAGGATGGTCACGTTGTCGCGGCCACCGGCTTCGAGGGCTTCATTGAGCAGCGCCTGAACGCAGGTCTTGAGGTTGTCGCCCTGCTCGGCCACGATCCGCTCGAGCACCCCCGGGTCGACCTCTCCGTTGAGACCGTCGCTGCACAGCAACAGCACGTCACCCGGTTGAAAATCCAGCACCGCGGCCTGAGTCCTGGATTTTTTCTTCCAGGCCGGCTCGACCAGCACTTTGCGTTCGGGAGGCGAGCCGCCCAGGCTCGAGGTCAGCCGGCTGCGCATCGGATGGGTGCGAGCCTCTTCCTCGCTGACCAGGCCCTCTTCTTGCAGATAGCGCACCACCGAGTGGTCCTGCGTCCGATAGATCACCTCGCCGTCGCGGAAGTGATACAGGCGAGAGTCGCCGGTATAAGCATGAACCGCGAAGTCTTTGGTGATCACCGCAGCCACGGCGGTGGTCCCCATCCCCTGAAGCTTGAGTTCCTTAGAAGCCCGGTGTCGAATCGCTTCATCGGCCCGTTCGAAACTATCATGCATGGCTCGATGGACCGCTTTGGCCTCGTAAGAATCGAGCTTGCCGAGCATCCCTCCGATGGTTTTGACGGCCACGCTACTGGCCACCGACCCACCCGAATGTCCGCCCATCCCGTCAGCCACCAAGGCCAAAACCCCCTCGCGACCCACATCGAGCAAGAAGCGGTCCTGATTCTCGCTGCGGACCAGACCCTGGTGGGTAGTGGCGTAGCCCTCGAGCCAATCGAAGCCGAACAGTTCGACCGTGTCGTCAGAGGCGCTAGCCCCCTCCTCGGCGGCCGGCTCATCAGCCGCCCCCGCGCTCTCTTCGGGCTGCTCATCCTCGTCTTCGCGACGCGGCTCGCCACTGACTAAAAGCGTCGACCAGCTACCGCTACGGGCTACCATCAGCAGCAAGAAGGCAGCCATCCCACCCAGAACGACGCCAAAGAACATCTTCAAGAGGGAACGCAGGTCAGGCCCGTCGTTACCCTCGAACTCTATTTCCTTAAACACCCGCGTCTGTTCTACCCGGGCGCCCCCGGATCCCCCCCGAACGCGATTGGGCCACTCGACATCCCTGTAACAGATTGGTAACAGCAAGGGCGAATTTCCGGCTTATGATGACGTCGTCCCGGGGGGGAAAAAACCCGGAAGCAAGTCGAGAGGACCAGGCAATGCAGTCATATTCTTACCAACCGGAGCCTCGCGCAGAAAGCAGTGCCAAGCCTGCCGTTGGCCCTAGCGCTCACTGGTCGCACCTTCGCCGCCACGGTCAGGCGGACGTGCTCGCCAGCAAGGCTCGAGACTACATCCAGGCGATGCTTCGCCAAGATGGAAAGTAACAAAGTTTCTTACCGATAGCGTCGTTCATTAGCTCCTGTTTGCCACCGCCTAAAAACGGTGGCCTTTTTTTTTGCGCAGCGGGAGAACTAGTTGAGCAGACGGCGCTTGAGCAGGCGAATCTCGGTGGACTGAGCGTTGTAGGAAAAGCCCAACTCGTCGACCAGGTGGCGCAACAGCGTCAGTCCGAGACGTCGTTCGCCGGGGCCAAGACCAGGCAGGCGACCCAGCCCATCTTCGCCGACTCGCGAGAGGGTCACCTCGACCTCGACTCCGTCGCCATTGAGAAAAGAACGAATATTGAGCCGCGATGTGCTCGAGAGCCCGGAATCGAAAGCCTGGTAACAGGCCTCTCCAACCGCCAGCTTCAAGTCCTCGATCTCTTCGATGTTGAAGCAGAGGGCGTTGCCCAGTCCCGCCATGATCAAGCGGGCGATGCGAATGAATTCGGGCCGGGCGGGAATTTCCAGAGCAAACTGTCGCAGTTCCTGAGTCACGACCAGAGTATACCCTCGGGCCTTTGACTCTAAAACGCACGAAAGCAAGCAGAATCAGGGTTTAGAGAGGAGGTCCGGGGGGAAGGACCACCCTTTTCGGCCGGGCCTCTTCGCCCTCTTCGGACTGAGCCGGGCGACCCGGAACATCCGCGAACACGACCACGATGCGACCGTTCTCTACACCAAATTGGGACACCTTGCACTCGACCTGGCAGGGAACCTTGGGCCAGGGATTGATCATCACCGACTCGTTAGTCACCTCGATGAGGCCGCGGGCCTTCTTCTCGAAGGTGCGGATCAGGCCAAGCAACAGATTGCGCGAAAATCCAGGCAGCCCGATGTTGGTCCCCGGCACGTAGAACCGGTCGAAGTAGATGCCGAACAGGTTGTGCTTGGTCTCGAGGCGCAAGTCGACGCGAAAGGAAAGCGATAGACCCATCTTGACGCTGCCGCCGACAACCATCTTCTGCCCCGGCAACTCGATATGGAGATCATGGACCACATCGGGAGCCTTGCTCTTGCCCACGGCCAGGGCCCGGCCCAGGAACTTCTCGGCCACTTCGACCCGCAGCCCGTGAATGACCACCATGGTATTGGCCAGAGCCGCCTTCTTGTTAGGATTGTTGAGGTCGAAGTCGTAAAGGCGCACCAGCACGTCCTTGACCACCACGCACTCCTCGTCGCCCAGCAGCAGCCTGACCTTGTCCAGCTTGACCTCGAGTTCTAGCACTTTCTTGGCGGTCAGCTTGACACTCAGTTTGAGGTTGTCGAGGATCACCGTGTCGAACAGTTCGTGGGCCCGCGCGGCCAGCGGTTCTTTGATGACCTCCGCCAGACGGGCGAAAAAGGGTGGCGCCATCTTCAACACCATGTGCCCCACCACTGGCTTGAGCCGAATGGAGGGGTCGGTGGGGGTAGGCGGGATCACGTCTTCGAGGCCGAATTTGAGGTGCTGGAAGCTCAGACCCTCGAGCTTGCCGTCGCCAGCGCTGAGATCGACAGAGTCGATCCCCGCAGCCACCGCCAGCGCTCCTCCGGGAGCTGTGTTGACCGAGGCCGTGGCCTGATTCACGGCGACCGTATTGATTAGATTTAGATATTTACCGATCTGATCCATGCTTACCTCGAGCCGCGCTATTCTTGGCTCAGTAGATCCCTTCCTGGAACGCCGACTTGGAAACGACCAGATCGATGGCGTGCTTATTGACGGTGACGAAGTCAGCACGGTAGAGCAAGCTGTCGCCCGAGATGGAATAGACCTCGGCGTTAGTGATGGGCAGAAAATCTCGAATCCGGTTGTTGAGCTCGTCAGAAAGGCGGGCGTCCATCAGCAGGTACAGTTCGCCCTCGACCCGATGATTGCGGGTGAAGATGATCACCTCGCGTCGCTCTTTGGGAATCTTCAGAGACACTCGGTAGCCTTCTTGAAGTCGGGCCCCAAGCCTGCTGCGCATCCTCCTGATGGTCATCTACCTTGACACAATCCGCGCCTCACCCTATAATGTCGCACTGAGAACAGAGGAAGGAAGAGCCTTTTCGACTCTTTCCGAGCGACCCGGGCGCGGGCCGCTCGACGGAAAAGCCAGGCCGCGGCCGCAGACAGCAGGTTTTGCATAAATCGCCCTCCGGGTGAGCCTGCCGAGGCAGCAAAGTCAGAGACCCCTCTGGCTTTCTACCTCCTGTCGGCGCGGGAGGTTTTTTCGTATCCCCCGGTCTCCGACAAGAGAGAGAGGAGGAACGCGATGAAATCTCATGCAGAGCAAATGCAACGCCGACAAGAGTCGGTGGCCACTCTCAAAGATTGCTTCGAGCGAGCCAGTATCGCCATTCTGGCGGACTATCGCGGTGACGGGTCCGGTCTGACCGTTAAGGAAATTACCGAACTTCGTGGCAAGCTCAGGGAGAACGGCGGCGAGTTTCGCGTCGTCAAGAACACCCTGGCCAAGCGCGCCGCCGCCGAAGCGGGAGTCAAGGGGCTCGACGATCACTTCAAAGGTCCTATGGCCATCGCTTTCGGCTATCAAGACCCGGCCGCCGTGGCCAAGGCCATTTTGGACTTCGCCAAGGACAAGAAGGATCGTTCACTTCCTGAGGTCCGCAGCGGCTACATGGAAGGTGAGGTTCTCAGCGACGAAAAGCTGAAGGCCATCGCCGACCTGCCGAGCCTGCCGCAAATCCAGCAGCAGCTCCTCGGCCTGATGCTCGCCCCGCATCGCAACATCATGGGCGTGATGAACGCACCCGGACGCCAGATGGCAACCGTCATCGACGCCTGGAAGAAGAAACAAGAGGAGGGCGGGGCCTAGCTCCCCGACCGCAAGAAATTAGGAGGAAATACCAATGGCTAAAGTAGACAAAGCTGACCTCGTTGAGGCTATCTGCAACCTGACCCTGCTCGAGGCTGCCGATATCGTGAAAGAACTCGAAGAAAAGCTCGGCGTATCGGCCGCGGCTCCCATGGCGATGGCGATGCCCGTCGGCGGCGGCGGCGCTGCCGCTGTTGAAGAAGAAAAAACCGAATTCAACGTCGAACTCACCTCGGCCGGCGCCAGCAAGATCCCCGTGATCAAAGTCGTTCGCGCCGTCACCAACCTTGGCCTCAAAGAAGCCAAGGAGCTCGTCGAGAGCGCACCCACCAACGTCAAAGAAGCCGTGCCGAAGGAAGAGGCCGAGAAGATCAAGGCCCAGTTCGAAGAGGTCGGCGCCACCATTACTATCAAGTAACTCTCTCTTTCTCGAAAAGACCCCGGTTTTGCCGGGGTCTTTTTTTGTTCCAGCTCAGGATTCTTTGCTCGCAAGCAGGCCGCTTCGAGGGCTGGTTAGAATTGCCGGTGTTAGGTCCATGGACTCCATCGAAACCACTCCCAACCCCCGCGTGCGCGCCGCCGTGGCGATTTGCCACGACGAGTCGATCTTACTCGTCTGTCACGAGAAAGCGGGTCGTCGCTACTGGCTCTTACCCGGGGGCGGCATCGACTTCGGCGAGCCGGCTCATCAGGCCGCCCGGCGCGAAGTGCTGGAGGAGACCGGGCTGGAAATCGAGATGGGACAGCTGTTGTTGGTCAACGAGACCCTGGCTCCCGACGGCTCGAGGCACCTGCTGCACCTGACCTTTGCCGGAACCTTGACCGGCGGACACTTGCGACCCTCGCTCGACCCCCGCGTCTGCGGAGCTCGCTGGGTGCCCCTCGACGAACTGGCCGGCGTAACCCTCCATCCTCCCCTGGCTCCGCAATTGCTGGAAGCCCTCGACGGCGGCTACGGCCACCGCGACCGCTTCCTCGGTAACCTCTGGGTCGACTGAGGGAGCCGCTGCCCGGAGAAGGGAGCCGCTGCGCGGAGAAGGGAGCCGCTGCGCGGAGGAGGGAGCCGCTGCCCGGAGAGCGGAGCCGCTGCGCGGAGAAGGGAGCGAAACTCGCTGTCGCTCGTTTCGAGGTTCTGGTTAGGCGGCCTGCGGCCGCAATCCTTCGGGCGCGTAGCCGCGCCGAATTCGGAATTCGGTAGTGGGGGCTGCCCGAATCTAGCTCGCTGGTTAGCAGCCGGTCTTCCGCGCGGAAGTGGCCCCCGCCGCGACTTCCTCGGCGAGAATGGCCCGCCCGCGGGATGCCGAGCGGCTCGTACTTCCATACTTCCAGCTGGAAGACATGCCAGTTGCCAGTTCTCGGCCGGCGCGAGGCCAGCACGGCTAGCCCAAGCTGCAAGGTCCGCGACTCGGCCGGACTTCCGTGCGGAAGTGGCCCGGCGGAGGCCAGTCCACGGCTTGCCGTGCCAGAGTTACGACGCGTAGCGTCGAGTAACTCAAAGTCTCACTGGCGAGCGCAAGCGAAGCCAGTGCTCCCATCTCCGGGCGCAGCCCGGCTCCCTTCTCGACGACGAAGTCGTCGCCCCGCTAGGCCAAGCTGCAAGGTCCGCGACTCGGCCGGACTTCCGTGCGGAAGTGGCCCGGCGGAGGCCAGTCCACGGCTTGCCGTGCCAGAGTTACGACGCGTAGCGTCGAGTAACTCAAAGTCTCACTGGCGAGCGCAAGCGAAGCCAGTGCTCCCATCTCCGGGCGCAGCCCGGCTCCCTTCTCGACGACGAAGTCGTCGCCCCGCTAGGCCAAGCTGCAAGGTCCGCGACTCGGCCGGACTTCCGTGCGGAAGTGGCCCGGCGGAGGCCAGTCCACGGCTTGCCGTGCCAGAGTTACGACGCGTAGCGTCGAGTAACTCAAAGTCTCACTGGCGAGCGCAAGCGAAGCCAGTGCTCCCATCTCCGGGCGCAGCCCGGCTCCCTTCTCGACGACGAAGTCGTCGCTCCTTTCTCACGAGCAAAGCGAGTTGCTCCTCTCTCACGAGCAAAGCGAGACGCTCCTCGCGAGCAACGCGAGCGCCCCTTGCCAGTTTGTGAACTTCGTTCCACAGCTCTGTGGGTAACCCGGTGGACAAACAGGCAAAAGCCCGAAGGCACGCCGCATGAAAGCAAAAAACCTCCATAAAATCAGGGTCTTGACATCATAGCCGAGGTGCGGTATCTTGCATTCACTCCAGTCACGGAGTCGCCCCGCCAAGCGAGAGAGGCGGAGGGGTCTGGCACCCCCGACGGGTATCGGTCGAAGGGTCAGAGGTTAGACGCAAACCTTCGTGGTCACCGTCCTAGACGGAGCACCATCAAGCGTCTCCAGCGTCTCGACTGGAAAAATCGAGACAGGGCTCGACAGCCAGGTCTGGAACCCGCGAGGGGAAAGGGCGCCCGGGGCAACTCGGGAGATCCGCCAGATGAAGGTGAGCGAGGAGTTCGGTTGGTGACCGAACAGCGGAACACTCAAACGCCGCGCCACTCCACGGTGGCCAAAGAGAGTGGGGAGCACCTTCCCTGAGGTGTCCGGCCCACGCGGGATGTGGGAAGTGCCCTGACAAGCACAGAGCGGAGCTGCGACGGTTCTCTCGAGAACTCAAGCCGTGACGGTCGGCAGACCGTTGAAAAAGAGCGCAGGGGTGCATCTCTCCAGAAAGATGCTGAAGTCATCCATCAAATGGGGTGACAGGGCCCGCAGCCCAGGTTGGAACCGCGAGGATCAAGACTACTGCGAGGAACACTCGGAGTAGAGCCGACCCAGGGTAGAAGCGGGGTGCTCGAGAGCAGGACGGTGCTCGAGCAGCGGAGCGAAGGCTGCCGCACGAGGGTGAGAATCCTCGTCAAAGACTTCGGGGTTGCGAACAGACCTCAGACTCGCCCAGAGCCGCACTGGTAGAAAACGGGAGACGAGGCATCGTCTGAAACCCACGGCGGTGGAGCCGATGGGGGGTAACTCGGACCAGACGCAAAGGCGTCAAACGCGGGGGCGGAACTGCTAGGAACCGCGACGCGAGAGCGTGAAAAATGGAGCAGGGGTAGCATGCAGACCAGAGATATGCGCAGCGCTTCGTCTGAAGGCATTCGAAGCGAGGCCCGGCGCCTTAAACGGACCCGCGAGGGATAAAATCTTGGAGACAAGATGCCGGCTTAGGCGGACTCCCGGGAGCCTGGTGCAGGTGGGAAGGCGGCCAGGCAACGGTAGCATCCGATCTACCGTGACGTGCCAGCGTCCAAGGCGGATGATAGAGTATCGCCTCGATAAAAGCGAAATGCGTCTGTCGGACTGGTGAAGATGGCAGACCACAAAGACGCGTGCCGAGGAACGCGTCTTTTTTTTTTGCCCGGCGACCGAAGTGAACTTACTGCCTTTCGCGACTCTCTTCAAGAGCCTGGCGGCTGTAACACGCCATCGCCTCGTCGAGGGTGGCGTGCCTTTCACACCACCAAACCTCCCGCGGATGCTGATGGGAGAACGTGCCCCCACAATCCTCGTAGATGAATTTGCCGTTGGGTAACTCCTTGACCGGGATCGACTGGTGCATTGGCTCCGCCTTTCACCGAGAACGCGTCCCTGACCGGTGAGACCTGACCGCGTCCTCATCACTCCCTACCGCCCTTTGCGCTGGGAACGACTAACTCTTAACATTCGACGACGGCCCGAATCGGCCTTCGCTCGGGGAAGCTATTTGATCGAAGCGGGGCCGCTCGGGTTTGAGACCCGAGGCCTGGCTGTATAAGAAACTATGGTTGAAGCGTTCGGCCCTCAAGGCATAGGTTATCCCAACGAAGAGGTGGAAATCACCCGCTTGATCCGGGACCGACTTGGACGCGAAAAGTGTCTCGAGCCCAGTGAGCGCGAGACCGTCGCCTACCGTATCGCCGAGATCATGGTCGCCGCCAAGCGGATGTACTCGACCTCGCTTCCCCGTTTAACCAACGCCAACGGAGAATCCAGCGCCACCATGGAAGAGGACCTCAGCGGCATGTCGATGACCTTCTTGCACCTGTGTGACCTCCTACAAGACTTTCGAAGCGCCTTTGCCCTCGCCCACGACCAGGAACCGGCCCCAGCCTACGATTCTGATGGCGAAGATGAAGACGAGTCTTGGGAGCCTTAAAGCGGTCGATTGTTCGAAAGGTGGTCGACCGAGCGAAGCGAACGGCCCGGTATGAAGCAAGTAACAAAAGATGACTTCGAAGCTGAGGTCATCCACTCCAACACCACGGTATTCGTGGAATTCGGAGCCGACTGGTGCGCTCCTTGCAAGCGCCTGGAGCCCCTGCTCGACAAGCTGGCCACCGACAACGCCGGCCGCCTGAAGGTGGTCAAGGTCAACGCCGAAGACGACCAGCCCCTGGCCGTGAAATACCAGGTCCGGGGTCTTCCCACCATCGTAGTCTTCAAGAACGGCGAACCGGTCGACCGCAAGAACGGCTTCCAGTCCGAGGCCAACCTCAAGAAGCTTCTCGACGACCACGCCTAACTAGAGAACGTCACCCGGGTGGCCTTCTCGGGGAGAATTGCTAGTCTTCGCAGACGGCCCGATTCTTGCCGGAGCGCTTGGCCTGATAGAGGGCTCGGTCGGCTCGCTCGAGGAGGCTGGCCATGGTGTCCTCTTCACGGCTGAGGGCGACCCCCATGCTAACCGTGACTTGTAGCCGAGTAACCCGACCGGCCACGGTGAGCAAGAGGTCGATGCTGGCGATCGAGCGGACCACCTGTTTGGCCCGGCGAAAAGCCTGGCTCAGGTTGACGTTTTCGAGAATGATGACGAACTCTTCGCCGCCGTAGCGAGCGATGAGATCGCTGGTCCGAGTCATTTTGTAGCTCTGCTTCACCAGCGCCTTCAAGACGCTGTCGCCGGCCGGATGCCCATAGGTGTCGTTGATCTGTTTGAAGTTGTCGATATCCCAGATCAAGATGGCAAACGGCGATCCGCCCAACACGTGGCGCTCGAGTCGCTCGCGCACCCGAGTTTCGAGAGCCTGCCGGTTGGCGCACCCGGTCAGAGGGTCGGTCAAGCTGGCGTCCACGGCCCGTGAGAGATCGCAGTTGAGGCGCCGGATCTCCTGGTTCATTTCCCGCAGCATCTTCTCTTCGCGCTGTTGCCGCTCTTCTAGTTCCTGGCGGATCACGGTGGCCTGTTGGCTAAGAATTTCGCGCATCTTGCGCAGGTCATCGAGGCGGGCGGCTTCATCGAGATAATGGACGCTGCGCTCCATTCGGTGATGGAAGTCTTTGTTCTCGCCGGTCAGACCGCTCAGGTTCTCGGCCATCACGCTGACGATGCTGCGGAACTCCTCTTCCCGCTCGCGGATGTAGGTCTTTTCGCGTTTGCTCTGGTCGAGGGCCGCATTGCGGCAAGTCTCGAGGGCTTGCCCCCACTGGCGGGGTTGGTCGAGGGCCAATGTGCTCAGGAGTTCGTCGATGGAGGCCAGGAAGGAATGGTTGTCCACCTCCTCGAGATCGAGGCTGAATCTCTTGAGACAATAGAGGGCCACCCGAAGGGAGTCCAGATAGAACTTGCGGTCGCACGGTTCCGCAACTGTTAAGGTTCGCCTCAGGTTGAGCATCGTCTATCCTTTCATGCACTCAGCCGGGCCCCGCGCAGAGCGCGCGAGACAACATCGGCAATCTGGTTGAACTCGTAGGGCTTGTTAATGACGCCCAGCAAGCCTTCGTCAAGAATCTCCTGGACCGTCTGATTGAGACTATAGCCAGTCGAGAGGATGGCCTGGACTTCGGGGTTGACTCGCTTGAGGGCACGGAAGCAATCTCGCCCGTCCAGGTTTGGCATGATCATATCGAGGATCACCAGGTCGATGTCCCGGTAGTGTTCTTTATAATAGTCCAGTCCCTCGAGTCCGTCGGATTTGGTGACGACCTCATAGCCGAGTCTTCGCAGCATCTTGTTGGCCATGTTACGAATAATCTCTTCATCATCGACCACCAGGATGCGGCCGCGACCGGGGACGGGGGCGGCTTTGGGAGTGGGCACCGGCACGCTGCGGACACCCTCGTAGACCGGGAAGAACAGTTTGAAAGTGGTGCCGTGTCCGACCCGGCTCTCGACTTCGATGTGTCCCTCGTGGTTCTGGACGATGCCGTAGACCATGGCCAGACCTAGACCGCTGCCATTCTCTTTGGTCGTGAAGAACGGCTCGAAAATGCGCTTGAGATTCTCGCGAGGAATGCCCTGACCTTCGTCGATCACCTCGACCAGCAGGATGGGCCCCGAGGCCGACGGTTTGGGGTCGGTCATCGAGTCCACATTCGAGGTCCTGAGGCTGAGTCGCCCACCCTGGTCGGCCATGGCGTGACCGGCATTGATGGCGAGATTGAGCAGCACCTGACTCATCTGGCTGGCATCGCCTCGCACCCAGGCCTTTTCGGCGTGCAGCAGACCCTCGGCCAGGATTCTCTTGTCCGTGGTGCGGCTGAGCAGCGTCAGTACCTCGGCGATGGTCTCATGCATCGAGAAGGCTTCGTGCTTGTTCTTGCCGCGACGAGCAAAGCCTAGCAGTTTCTGGGTCAAGTCGGCGGCCCGTTGGGCGGCCTTGTGGATCACGTCGGCCGCCTGATAGGTTTCCTCCCAATCTTCATGGGAGCATTTCAGCAGACTCGAGTAACCCAGGATGCCGCTCAAGAGGTTGTTAAAATCGTGGGCTACTCCGCCGGCCAGCGTGCCGATGGCTTCCATCCGTTGAGCCCGATGGAGGCGCTCTTGCATGGCCACTTCCTGGGTCACGTCCTTCTCCACCCAGACCATTTCTCGGACCCTACCCTCGGGGTCTCGGATGGGAGACACGGTGAGTTCGACCTCGAGCTTGTCGCCCTCGGGGCCGTGCCGACGGCGTCGACCGGACCAGACCATCTGGCGGTCGATGGCCGCGCGAATCTCGGGATCGTCGGCCAACTGGTGGCGACCCGAACCGGCAATAGCCTGAAAGGCCGAGTTCGAGTATTGCACCAGGCCATCCAGGTCGGTAATGGCGATCGCTTCGGCACACTGCTCGATGGCCGCCACCAGGCGCCCGCGCTCATTCTCGATGGTCTTGTGTTGGGTCAGGTCACGGAGGGTTCCGCGCGAGCCGAGCAGATTGCCCATCTCGTCATAAACGGGCCGACTGACGTAGTCCACCCAGCGGGTGGTCCCGTTGCGGTCCACGATACGAAACTCGCACTCGACCTCCTCGGAAGGCACACAGTCATCAGGGTCGGGCACCAGATGCCGGTCCTGAGGATGAGCGATGCGGAACAGAAAGTTCGTGTCCATCTCGAACTCGAAAGGCTCATAGCCCGAGATCCGCTTGCAGGCCGGCGAGGAGTAGAGAAAGTGGCCCTGAGGGCTGCGCCAGAACTCCCAGTCGTAGGTGTTCTCGGCGATAATGCGGCACTTGGTCTCGGAGATGCGCACGGCCTCGCGGGCGGCCATCCGGTCGGTGACGTCCTTGACCACGGCCAGAGTAGCTCGCTCGCCTCTGAACTTCATCGGGCGCTGGTGCACTTCCACCTTGAAGGTGAGGCCATCCTCGCTCGAACAGGTGGCCTGGTAAGAACAAGAGTCGCCATCGACCCAGGCAGACCCAAAGGAACGAGCCAGGTGTTCGGCAGCCAAAAGGTCCCAGATCTTGCGGCCCACCAGGGCGCAAGCCGGGGCTCCCAGGCGCATCGAGCAGTTCTCGTTGACGCTGAGCACCTGACCCTGCCGGTCGAACACCAGCACCATGTCGGGGATTCCCTCATACAGGAACTGGAAGGTCTCTTGAGAGGCCCGTAATTCGTCGTCCTTTTGCTCGAGCAGGTCGTGGATGCGCATGAGAGCTCGGGCCCGACCGACCTTGTCGGCCAGGTTGACCACATAGTCCGGTTCGACCGGGGCCCGCACGCAGGCATCGGCGCCTTCGCGAATCCAATCCACTTGAGACGAGGAGGTACCGGGTTCGAGCACGACGATGGAGACGCAGGCCGAGGTCTGGTCCCAGGTGCGATGGAGAATCTGGCGCGTCCAGCCCTGAGCGTGACCCTCGGCCAGAATGGCCACCTCGGGTCGCAAACTCTCTAGCCGACCCACGGCCTCCTCGACCGAGTCAGCGATGGTGACATTGTACCCACACCGCCGAAAGCTCGATGCCAGTCCCGCCAATCCGGTGGTCCGAGAAGGGACCAGCAGGGCCCGCGGCCGGATACGCGGGAGAGCCCCTTTGAGCAGCTCGCGCACGCAATCGAGCAACTCGGCGGCGGTAAAAGGAGCAGCCAAAAAGGCGTTAGCACCGAGGCCCGCGGCGATGTTCTGAGCGTCCTCGCCACAGAAGATGGCCGACATGGCCAGCACGGGGACGTCGTTGTAGACTTCGAATTCCGGAGAACGAAGCAGCCGACAAAGCTTCCAGCCGTCGATCTCGGGCATGTGCAGGTCGGTGACGACGAGCCGAACCGAAATTCCGCGCTCGAGGTTGGCCACCGCCTCCACCCCGCTCGCGCAAGCCTCGACTTCATAGCCCTGATTTTGCAGGATCCGGGCCGTTTTGCGCAGCTGGGTCAGATTGTCGTTGACGACCAGAATCAGGCCTTTGTCCTCCCCGAGATCGTTCACGCTGCCACACTTCCTCGATAGCGGCGCAGCTCGTCCAACAGCGAGTAGGTCTCGTAGCGTAGTCGGGGCATGATGTCCAGGGCCCGGTCGATGGCCCCGCGGCGAGCCAGTTGCTCGACCTCGTGGGCCAGACGCACCACATCCGGGGCACAAAAGATGGCCAGCGAGCCTTTGAGCGAGTGTGCCTCAAGCCGAGAACGCGCGCTGTCCCGACTGTTGAGGGCTCGCTCGACCTCTACCAATTGCTCCGGTGCGTTCTCGAGGAAGCAGTCGATAAGATCATAGAAGAGAGCACGATCCTGGTCGAGCGAATCCAGTATCTCCTGCTCAGGTATCCTGTATGCCATGGTGTCTCCTTTGAATATATGTCACTCTGCCTTTGCCAATATCGGCCAGCCAGACGGGCGTTTAATACCCCTTTAGAAAAGTAGGGATCGCCCGATACTCACCGCGTGAATATCGCCATGAAGCATGAACCGGCCCGGCGCGCACGCCAACTGGCTGCCGAGCTGAACAATCTGGAATTCTTGGAAGCGAGCGGACGCGTCTGCCGGGTCACCGGAATGCTGATCGAATCCCAGGGCCCTCCTGCCGGCCTGGGCGCTCTCTGTCGGATCGACACCGGTCCCGGTCAGTCGCTGCCGGCCGAGGTCGTCGGTTTTACCGAAACTCGGGTGCTCTTGATGCCCATCGAATCTATGGGCAACATCCGTCCGGGCAGTCCGGTCACGGTCGTCTCGGAGGGCTTTCGGTTCGGCTACACGCCGGATCTGCGCGGCCGGGTTCTGGACGGGTTGGGACGACCCATCGACGGCCGGCCCCTGCCGGTCCATACTCGCAAGGTTCCTCTCGACCGCAATCCGCCCTCGCCCCTGGAACGTCCCCCGGTCGACCAGCCGCTGACCACCGGTGTGCGGGCCATCGACGGCCTGTTGACCCTGGGTCGCGGCCAGAGGGTCGGGCTGTTCGCCGGGAGCGGCGTGGGCAAAAGTACCTTGATGGGCATGCTGGCTCGAGGCAGCGAGGCGGACATCAACGTCATCGCTCTTATCGGAGAACGCGGTCGCGAAGTCGGCGAGTTCGTGCATCAACACCTCGGTCCCGAGGGATTGGCCCGCTCGGTGGTGGTGGCCGCTACCTCGGATCGCTCGCCGCTGGAGCGCATCAAAGGAGCCATGCTGGCTACCGCCATCGCCGAGGCCTATCGCGACGACGGGCTCAACGTGTGCTTGATGATGGACTCGGTCACCCGCGTGGCCATGGCTCAGCGAGAAGTCGGCCTCACCGTGGGCGAGCCTCCCACCTCGCGCGGTTACACCCCTTCGGTCTTCGCCGTCCTGCCCCGCCTGCTCGAACGGGCCGGCAACAACACCCAGGGCTCGATCACCGGAATCTATACCGTGCTGGTCGAGGGCGACGATATGAACGAGCCGGTGGCCGACACGGTGCGCGGAATCCTCGACGGCCACATCATTCTATCGCGAAGACTGGCCCACCAGAATCACTACCCGGCCATCGACATCCTCGGCAGTGTGAGCCGGGTAATGAATCAGATGGTCGTACCCGAGCACCGTCAGGCGGCCGGCCAGCTGCGGGTGCTTCTGGCGGATCTGGCCGAGGCCCGCGAGCTGTTGGCTCTGGGGGGTTATGAACGGGGCAACTCGGTCGAATTCGATCGTGCGCTGGCGGCCGAGCCGGCGCTCAACGACTTCTTGCGTCAAGACGACCCTAACCCCACAGCCTTTCCCCAGCTCGTGGCCAGGATGAGTGAGGTATAACGATGTTAGATTTCTCTCTTAGCGCCGGCTTTCCGGCCAGTTTCCGTCCGACCGAGGTCCAACTCCAAGCGACCCCGGGGGTGCCTTTCTCGGAGCAGCTTCTAGCCTTGTGGCAGCAATCTCAGCCCGCAACCATGCCCACTCCCGAACAAGTCGTGGCCAGTTGGGGCGTGCCGCACCCGCAGCCGTTCATTTGCCCGGCCGAGCCGGCTCTTCCGGCGCCCGCTGGCCAGCCGGTCGCTCAGGCCCACCTTCTCGCTCCCTCGCTCGAGGTCAAGCCGGCAGAGACCACCCTCGAACCGATCGAGAGCGCTCGGATCCCCGTCTTTCAAGCTGCACCCAAGCCCGTTCCCCAGCCCGCGGCGGGCCCGGTCGTGGCCCCCCCCACCCGGGCCGTGGCTTCAGACCCGATGGGCTACCAGAGGCAGCCTTCCGAGCGGCCAGCCGGAGTTCAACCCTCGTGCTCCAGCCTTCCGGTCGTAGCCCAGAGACCCACGATGACACCACCCGTTGCAACCCGGGTCGGCGCTGTCGAGACCGTGCTCGAACCGATAGCCACCTTGCCTGTCGTGCCCAAGGAGCCACCGACCCTGGTTGGGGCCGGGCTTTCCGCGTTCGAGCCGACTCCGCCGGAGAGCCTGACCCTGGTGGCCGTCGAACACCAGCCGAGCTGGGCGCCCCGTGTTCTGAGCCCCGAGGTTCCCACCGCCTCACCCAACGAGCCCGCGCCAGACGTGCCAAGCGAGGAGCAGCCAGAACCGGAGGAGGAGCCGGTGGCTCATCAGGTGGACCACTCTTGGGAGCCCGAGCTACCTCGGTTGGAGCAGGAGCCTGAGCAGGATGAAGGGCTCGACCCAAAACTCGCAGCCGGTTTGCCCCTTTCCCAGCCCAGCTCCGAGCTCGAGCCCGTCACGCCAGGCCCCCAGCCGACCGAAGGCCGGCCTCAGAACCTGGACGCCCAGGAGTCAACGCCGGACCACGCCCCGGCCAAGGTGCCCGGTCATGTCCCGGTGGAACGACCCGAGCCGCTCCCTCAGCCTTCCCCCCCCGAAGCGAGCGTCACCCAGACTGCTCCCAGACCTGCTCCCGAGCAAGCCCGGACCAACCCCGGCCCTGAGCGAGTGGTCCCCCTACCGGTCTTTGCTTGCGCGCCGCGGCCGCAGCCGTCCCCTGTCGACGAACTCGTGCCTGTCTATGGCGCGCGCCCGAAAATCTCGCCGACGGTGGCAGTCCCCCAGCCGGCCCCGGCGCTAAAACCGTCGGTGGCCCCGGTGCCGGCCCAACCGACCCCCCGGGCCGGGGTCGCCAGCGAGCCTCAGCCGACCGCCAGACCGCAGCCTCAGTTGCCTGACAGCAAGCCTCGAGCCACCGTCCCTCAGCTCCCGGCGGCCGCCTTTCTCACCCCCAGGGTCGTGCCCATCCAGGTCCAGGCGATGCCACCGAGCAGCCACGAACCGACCGCCCTGGCTATCGAACCGGTCGCACCAGCCCAGCCTTCCGCCGGGATGGTTCCGCTTGCCGACCCGGGACCGGTGCCCGTTTTCCAGCCGGCTCTACGCCTCCAACTGGCCGCCATGACCCCTATCGGAAAGCCATCCGGCCGTCAGGCCCAGAGCCTGTCGACCTCGCAGCTTCCGGCCTCGGCCTTTCTGACCCCTCGGCCGTTTCCGATGGAGCCGCAGCCCGTCCAGCCCAGCCAGCCGTTCTCGCCGCTCCTCCTTCCTGACCAGGAGTTCTCCAAACCAGAAGTCAGCCGGGGCGAGGTCGCGATGAGCGAGCCCGGTGGCCCCACCACGAGGGTGCAGCCGGTACCGGGAAACGCTGCTCCCCCGGAGCCGCCACGACAGGGTTCCCCCCGCCCCCAAACGCCGGCCGCGGGGCCCCAAGAGCAACCGGCCTCGCAGCCGGCCTCCCAGACCCTACCGGCGCCGACCCCAGCGCTTTTGCCCCGGGAGGCGCCGACGGTCGTGATTCCACCCCGGGCTCAAACGGACCCCCAGCCCAAACAACCGGCTCCGGTCAGCCAGGACCCCGACCGATCCCCGGCCCCGGCCGCCCCCCGGCCGAGGCTGGTGATGATGGAGCAACCCGCAACGGGCGCCGCCCCGGCCCCCGCGCCGAACACCACCGAAGCCACGCCCTCTCGCCTGCCGCAAGTGTTTGAACCGGCCCTGCCGGTGAAGACCGCGCCCAGGGTCGTTCCCAAAGAAGACAAGCCAGAGCCGGCACCCGAACTCGAACTGGCTGCCGCCAGCCCCCACCGAAACGAGGGTCCCGAGTTGCCTCGCCACACCGTCCCGGTGGGCTCGGTTGGACGCTTTTTGGCCCGCGAGATCCCCCAGCACCAGCACGGTCATATCGAGATCGAGTTAGACCCTGATCGCCTGGGGCGTTTGCGCATCGAACTCAGGGCCTCGGATGACGGCAAGAAAATCGAAGGCGTTTTGCACGTGAGTGCCGACCACGCCCGCGACGCCCTCGAGAGCCAGATGCCCGAACTGCGCAAGGCCCTCGCCTCGCAAGGGATCGAGTTGCGCACCCAGGTGGTGGCCGACCCTTACGGACCCGGCGTGGCTGCCGATAGTAAGGGGGAAGGTCGTCAACCGCGACAGCAGTCGCAACCCGCCTCGGCGGGCCCCGACCTCGCCACCGACGAGACGCCGGTCGCCAGCGACCAGGCGCGACGCGGACTCTATGCCTAAGGAGGCAACGTGCTCACAATCCAAAACGGGGGGGCTTCCGCCAACACCTCGGCGGCGTCGTCCTCATCCGGACTGACCAACGCCAGCCAGCGCCAGGACTTTCTCAACCTGCTGCTGGCCCAGCTGACTCAACAAGACCCGCTCGAGCCGATGGACAACGAAAAACTGATGAGCCAGATCATCGGCATCGAGACCCTGGACCGACTGGAAGGCCTCAAACAAAGCATGGACGGCCTTACCAAGTCGAGCGCCGTAGACACCTTCGGTCTGCTCAACAAGCAAGTCGAGCTAACCGTCGATGGCAACGCCATCAAAGGAACCGTCGAGAGTATTCGCCTGAACGGCTCCGAGCCGCAGGTCGTCATTCACGGGGTGGCCCACCCCATAAGCCAAATTACCGCTGTCAAGAGCTGAAAGGAACATCGATGAGCATTGCGCTTTTTACCGCCGTGTCGGGACTGAACAACTTCCAGGGAATGCTGGATGTGGTGGCCGACAACATCTCCAACATGAACACCACCGGCTTCAAAGCCAGCCGGGTCAACTTTCAATCGCTGATGAGCGAGACCCATCTGCCGGCAGCCGCCCCGCGCGGCGAGATGGGGGGACGCAACCCCATCCAGACGGGTCTGGGTAGCACCGTCGGCTCCATCGACCGCGTCTTTCGCCAGGGCGCTCTCGAGCAAACCGGTAGCAACACCGACCTGGCCATCACCGGCGACGGCTTTTTCATCGTCCAGGACGGTAGCATCAACACCTACACCCGCAACGGCCACTTTACCGTCGATACGGCGGGCGACCTGGTCGATTCGCAGGGCCACTACGTGCAGGGTTGGCAGGCGACCGACGGTCTGGTCGACCCCAATGGCCAGCTCGGCAAGGTCAACATTCCCCTGGGTGAACAGATGATTGCCAAGGTCACCGAGAACGTCAGAATGGCCGGCAACCTGGATGCCTCCTCGGGCGTCTACAGCCCCGGCCCCCCGGCTACGGGCGGCCAGTACACCACCGAGATGACCGTCTATGACGACATCGGCGGCGCCTACAAGGTCCCGGTCACCTTTACCCGGGTGACTCCGGGTGCGGGCGTGGCCGCCGCCTGGGATTGGACCGCCGACTTCGGTGGCACCAACGTCGGCTCGGGAACGGTGGCCTTCGACGCCAACGGCCTCTATGACCCCGCCAACTCGACCGGCACCTCCGTCAGCCTCACCCCCACCAACAGCGCCAACCCCTTTACGGTCGACCTGGACTTTGGCGGGATGACCCAGTTTGTCACCAACGGCGAATATAGCGTGCTGCCAGCCAGCCAGGACGGCTTTCCGGCTGGCACTCTGCTGTCGTTTGACATCGACCAGCAGGGGATCATCACAGGCCGCTTCACCAACGGCCAGCTGCGGTCTATCGGCCAGGTGGGCATGGCCTTCTTCGCTAATCCCAAGGGCCTGCAGGGCTCCGACGGGGGTCGATTCCTCGAGTCGGCCAACAGCGGCGTGGCTCAGGTCGGAGTGCCCGGTTCGGGTCCGCGCGGCTCGCTCAACCCCGGCTCGCTCGAGATGTCCAACGTCGATCTGACCGGCGAGTTCTCGAAGATGATTCTGGCCCAGCGCGCCTTCCAGGCGAACTCCAAAGTCATCACGACGATGGACGAGATTTTGAACGAAGTGAACAATCTTAAGAGATAGATGAACTTCTTAAGTCTCTGGAAAAGGCTCGACATTGCTCCCCTGGTGGGTTTTGCCCTGGGGGGGCTTTGTATTGCCTGGACCCTGATGGGCGAAGGGGGGAAGCTATCGGCCTTCGTCTCGACTCACGCCTTTCTGGTCGTGGTGGGAGGCAGCTTCGGCGCCTCTCTGGTGGCCATCCGCTCCCAGGACGTGGCCTCGCTGTTGAGGGTTCTGCCTGCCCTTTTGGGCACCGACAGCGAGGCTCGTCAGCGGCTGGCCACCTATCTCATCGGCTGCGCGCGCGTAGCCCGCAACGAGAGCCACCTGCGCCTCGAGGCGTCGGTCGACAAAGCCGAAGAACCGGCCCTCGGCCGCGGCCTGCAACTTCTGGTCGACGGCCTGGGCGGGGACTTCATCAGCCAGGTCTTCGAACTCGAGAAAGAGCGGGAGCGCAAGATCTATCAGGCAGCCGAGAAATTCTTCGACAGCCTGGGAGGCTTCTGCCCGACCTTCGGCATCGTGGGCACGGTGATGAGCCTGGTGGGCGTGCTGGGTCACCTCAACCGACCAGAAATGCTGGCCCAGGGAGTAGCCGAGGCCTTCATCGCCACCTTCTACGGAGTCTTGTTCGCTAACATGGTCTTTCTACCGCTAGCCATGCGGGTCAACCGCATCGCTCAGGACCGTCTCGAAACCCTCGACATGATTCTGGTCGGGTTGCTGGCGATCGAGCGTCTCGAGCACCCCACCCTGATGCTAGAGCGGCTACAGGTCTATCTGGGACCGGTCAGGCCGGCCGATGAGTAGCGGCGGTGAATCGGGACGAACCCGCTGGCTGGTTTCTTATGCCGACATGGTGACGCTGTTGTTCGCCCTCTTTCTGATCCTTTTCGCCCTTTCGTCGGTCGACAACGCCAAGCTCGAAGAGTTGGCCATCGCGCTCAACCAGCGTTTGCGCGATGTCGAGCCGGGCCCGCTAGAGCCGGCCACCGGCCAGGTCGAAGACCCCGATCTTCTGCTCGAGCAGGCCTTGCGCCGGCTGGGCGGCAGGTTCAGGGTCGAGCGCGAAGCGCGGGGCGTGGCGGTGGCCCTGATGGCTGACGGGGTACTGTTCGACTCAGGCCAAGCCGAGATCAAACCCGAGGGCCGACACCTTTTGGGTCAACTCATCGAGGTGGCTCAGGTGGTCAAAGTTCCTCTGCGCATCGAGGGCCACACTGACGATGTGCCCATCTCGACCGAACTCTACCGCTCCAACTGGGATCTGTCGGTCCATCGCGCTTGCTCGGTAGCCAGGCTCTTTCTCGAGGCCGGTGTACCCGAAGAGCACTTGTCGGTGATGGGCTTTGGCGAGCAGCGCCCATGCGCGGGCAACGATACCGTCCAGGGTCGAGCGGCCAATCGGCGAGTGGTGGTTCTTTTCGAGACTCGACAAGGGCGCGCCCCGGCCGAGGACAATCGTATGGATCGAGATGCTAACGAGTCCGACAGTCCAGACCTTGATGACCGGGGGCGGTCCCGAACAACTCGCCACCGGCGTGCACATCCTGATCATTCTGACTTTGATCACGTTGGCCCCAGCCTTGTTGGTGTTGACGACCTCCTTTACCCGCATCGTGGTGGTGCTGGCCCTGATGCGTCAAGCCCTGGGAACTCCCTCGATACCCCCCAACATGGTCTTGATCCCACTGGCCCTGTTCTTGACCTTGCTGTCGATGGGCCCCACCCTGGACCGCGTCTATGAAGAGGCACTGATCCCCTCGCTCAACGGCGAGTTGGCGCCGCTCGACGCTTACGCCAAGGCGGCCGCCCCGCTGCGTGACTTCATGCGACGGCAGACCCGACGGGCCGAACTCGAGACCCTGATGGAGTCGGCCCGCCTGCCGATGCCCGAGAAACTCGAGGATATTCCCGACCGCGTGCTGGTGCCGGCCTTCGCCCTCTCGGAACTCAAGGCGGCCTTCACGATGGGCTTTCTAATCTTCCTCAGCTTTATGGCCGTCGACCTGGTGGTGGCCGGCGTCCTGATGGCCCTGGGCATGTTTATGGTCCCGCCCAGCACCATCTCGCTGCCCCTCAAGCTTCTGCTCTTCGTCATGGCCGACGGTTGGAACCTGATTGCGCATGGCTTGCTTACTAGCTTCCGTTAACACCAGGGGCTTGCGGGCCGGTTGCCCCATCAGCGGGGCGAAATCCCCGGCCAGGGCGTAGGCAATCGGACGAGTGAACTCGAGCCGTTCGCACAGAATCTTGAAGATGGCCGTGATGGGAGTAGCCAATAACATACCGATGCCGCCCCAGATAGCTCCCCAAACGGTCAGGGCGAAAAGAATGATGACGGGGTGAAGCTCGAGAGAGTCTCCCATCACCTTGGGCTCGACGACATTGCCGATGGTGAAATGGATCAAGCCCGGAATGAGGATGGCGGCTACGGCCGCACTGGGAGAAACCCCTGGCGAGAACAGCACCAGGGGCAGGGGCAGCAGAGTAGAGATAATGGAACCGATGTTGGGAATGAAATTGAGCAAGAAGGCAAACAGCCCGAACACGATGGCCAGATCGATATTGAGGATGAGCAGCACCGCGCCCACCAGCACCCCCGTGATGACCGAGAGCACGGTCTTGGTAGCGATATAGCTCCTGACGTGGCGGTCGATGTCACCCCACACCCCCGGTAGCGGATCGGTGCGAGTGGCACCACCGAAGAGAATGAACACCAGCGAGAGGAGCACCACCGTCAGCTGCGATAGCAGGAAGAAAATGCCATTCGTGGTCGCCGCCAACACCGACCCGATGCTGGCCGTGAATTCTGAGGTCAGCCGCTCGAACATCTCGTCCTGGCGCTCCTTGGCGAAAGGCAGACGGTCGATGGTCTGGTCAAGCACATAGCGAAAGCGGGCCACATAGGTCTGGGACTGCTCGGTCAGTTCGGTCACCGAGGTGGTGACCACACCGGCCAAAAGAAACAGCACCACCAGCGACAGGGCCAGGGTGAGCGAGACCGACAGCGGCCGGGGCAGGTTCCACCGCAAGGTGAACCAATCGATCAGGGGACTCATGACCGAAGCCAGAAAGACCGCCAGCACGAAGGGGACCATCACGTTGCGCAGCCAGTAGGCCGCCATGCCCGCCGCCACCAAAGCCAGAACCAGCAAGCAAATGGTGCGGATCCGGGCCTCTAGACGGACATAGTCGGGCATGGTGAAGAATTGGGCGAGTCGTCTACCTGTCCTGTCCACCGAAGGGCCCAAGTCGGCCCAGCGGCGCGGCGCGAAGCGCCGGCAGGGAGCGGCGAGAGCGCCCCTGCCGTCGCGAGTCCAGCCTCCTGGACATTCGCTCTCGTCGCTCCCGTCAAGCCGCGGCCGGGCCGACGCACTTCTAGTCGGCCCAGCGGCGCGGCGCGAAGCGCCGGCAGGGAGCGGCGAGAGCGCCCCTGCCGTCGCGAGTCCAGCCTCCTGGACATTCGCTCTCGTCGCTCCCGTCAAGCCGCGGCCGGGCCGACGCACTTCTGGTCGGCCCAGCGGCGCGGCGCGAAGCGCCGGCAGGGAGCGGCGAGAGCGCCCCTGCCGTCGCGAGTCCACGGACATTTGGACTAGTAGGTATTTACCGCACGAGATGGGTGTTTTCCCCACTTGGAATGGGGGTTCGCCCACCGACATAATGGAGTATGGGTTGTCGGGCCAAAAGGGGAGCCACTCTAGCCACCGCTCTAGTGGTCGGAAGCCTGGCCTTTCTGGCCGCCTTCATCCTGGCCGGCAGCAGCTTCGCCGAACTGGGTTACGCCCAACGCATCGGCAACGAGCGTCGCGCCCTCAACCTGGCCGAGTCGGCCACCCAGATGGCAGCCGCTCGCTTGTTGCAAAACGACAGCTACGGCCAGGCTGGCGAGCAGTTTGAACTCGAACTGGCCGGAGCCTGGGGCGGATTGACCTTCGTGGTCGGCGAAACCCCCTACTCCACCTACAACCTCGACAGCGAGACGGCTGTCCAGGGCTTTGGCGGCCGGGTCGTTCCACCCCATTCCATCCACCTGGTCGGCTATGCCCGCTGCGCCAACGTGGTGCGGCGCTCGGAAATGGTAATCACGCGTCCCCCTTTCCCCTTCGTGGTGGCCGCTTCGGGGCCGATCATTTCCCAGGATGGCCTGGTGGTCGGCACCCTGGACGACTCGGGCAACCTCGAGGCCGGGCCCGACGAGCTACTGCCTGGACACCTGGCCAGCAACAGTTCGGAGCTTTCAGCCATCGAGCTGCGCGGCTCGGGCTTTGTGGCCGGCAACCTGCGGTCGGTGGGGGGCATCACCCTCGATCCCACCATCGAGGTGCGCGGCCAACAACTGACCGCTCGCGACCCGGTCGAACTCCCCCGCATCGCCCTGAGCGACTTCGACCCGGCACGCACGGGCGACCCTTATCAGGACCTGCCGCGAGAAATGGTCGGCCAGACCCTGGTGGGAGTTCACCGCGGTCTCGGCGATCTGACCGTGGTGGGTGACCTGAACCTATCGGGCGCGACCCTTTTCGTAGATGGCGACCTGACCGTCTATGGGGGAGTGACCGGCAAGGGCCTGGTGGTCGTCACCGGCCAGGTCAAGCTGGGCGGAGCCGAGCTCTCGAGCCAGAACCAGTCGGTCTTTCTGGCCGGCAGCGATGTCACTTTGAATGGCTCTTCGCAACAGCAAAGCAGCTTTCAAGGGCTGGTCTACACCGAGGGAAACTTCTCGGCCAGCGATATTCGAGTGGTGGGGGCTTTCGTAGCTAATGGTCCTGATAGCAAGACGGTGCTCGAACGGGCCAGCCTGGTGGCTCAGCCCGATTACACGCGTCTTGACCTGGAGGAAGTATTGGCCGAACAAGACTTCGCTTTCGGCTTTCGCGATGCCGGCGCCGGCATGCCCGATTTGCTGTATCAAACCGGCACGGGTCCGGCCCTGACCGACACGTTCATCGTCAAGGTGCGCCTGATCGAATCCCACGGCCGGCGCCTTCTGCAGGTGACCAACCCCTTCACCGGCGCCATCCTGGAAGGCGACGAAAGCCAGGCCGGCCAACTGCTGGCCGCGGCGGCCAACGAGGCTGGCCAGCTGGTCGCACCGTCCGACTTCAAGGTCTGGGACCCGAACCAGACGGTGGGCCGTCAAGAGCGTGCGTATGGCGACCAGCTCGACGAGATGCTGAGTTCGGCTCGACCCCCCGCCCAGCTCTCGCCGCGGCTCGGTCACTTCGACCTCAACGAGTTCCTGGGCCGGGACGCCCAATGGTCAGTGCTGGTGTGGAGGTCGATATAATCGCCCGGCGAGGCTTGAGCTTGATGGAGGTGGTGGTCACCACCTCCATTCTGGCCATGGTCTTCATGCTGGTGGCCAATCTCTTCCCCACCAGCTTCATGGCTTTGCGCACCTCGGGCCAGCGGATGGAGGCCGAGAGCCTGGCCGCAAGCCTGCTCGAAGACTACCGCAGCCGACCCTATTCCCAACTGCCGGTGGGCCTCGACGTAAGCCCCCAGGCAAGCGGTTCCTATCAAGCGCGGGTTCGGGTCGTGCCCGTGAGCGGCGAAGACCCGACCTATCTGGTCGAACTCCAGGTCGAGGTGCGCTGGGCCGACAAAGTCGGCTCGCACCAGACCCACCTTTCAAGCTATGTTGCAGCATTACCGCAATAATAACCGGGCCATGACCCTGGTCGAAACGCTGGTGGCTGCCGGCCTGAGCTTGCTGTTATTCGTCTGGGCCGTGCGCTGGCTGCTGCCGATGATGGGCCTCCAGGCCCGTGGGTTAGAACGAGCCGAATTGCAGCACCAGACCACCCGGGCTCTCAGCCTGCTGCGCCGCGACCTCGGTGCCAGCAATCCGGCCGGGATCCGGACGGTGGTGCGGCCCGACCAGGCGGTGGTGGCCATTCAACCGCTCGGTTCCGTGGCCTCCGACGGCACGCTCAGCTGGACGCCCGGGCTGGTGCTCTTTCGCTACGACCAGGAGCGCAGACAGGTGGCGCGACTTGAGTGGGACGCCCCCGCCGGTGCCTCTCTGAGAAGACCGCTGGCCTTGAGCGATGACCAGCTCTTGAGTCTCTCGAACCAGGCGCGCCTGGATCGGGTAGTGGCCACCAACGTCTTTCACTTCTCGGTCGAGGGTCAGACCCTGCCGCTGCGTATCGAAGTCGGCCTGCTTGGCCGGTTCGACGGCAATCGCTATTGCGTGGCCGAGACCTTTGGTTTGAGGACCCCCACCCGATGAACACTCGCGACGCCGCCAGCTTTTGCCGAACCCTGGGGATGATGTACCGGGCCGGCCTGCCCATCCATCGCAGTCTGACCGTATTGGGTCAGCGCGAGGCGGTGGCCTACCTGATGCGAGGAGAGCCCTTATGGCGCTCGCTGCAGCGGGCTCGAGTACTTGACCGGGTACCCATCCAGATGATCCGGCTAGGCGAAACCGTGGGCAACCTGCCCCAGGTGCTGGACCGCCTGACCGAGTTTCTGGATTGTCTCAACCGCGCCCGCGGACGCATTCTCAGCGCCCTGGCCTATCCCGCCATGGTGCTTTTGGTGTGCCTGGCGGTGCTGGCCTGGCTACCCGGCTTTCTCTTTCGCCCGGTGCTCGAATTTCTGGCCAATACCGGGGGTGAGTTGCCCACTGCCACCCGACTGGCTCTCTTCTTGTGTGCGGCCCTACGCAACCCTCTGCTGTGGCTGGGCGCGGCCGTGCTCTTAGGCCTGACCTATCGAGCCTTCAAAAACCGGCAGGCTCCCCTCGACCCTGGGTGGGAGCAACGGTTGCTCAGGCTGCCGGCGGCGGGGCGAGGCTGGCGAAATCTGGTGGCGCTTCGCTTCGGCCGCGGACTCGAGGGTGTGCTGGCCAGTGGGGCGCCTCTGATGACGGGCCTGAGTCTATGCGCTGAGGCCTCTGGCAGCGGGCTCTTCCAAAGTCAAGTCCGCAGCTTGATCGAGGACATGCGCAACGGGCACTCGCTGGCCAACGCTCTCGAGCGGCTCGACCTGCTCCCCCTGGCCTATCGGCGAGCTCTCAAAGTGGGAGCGGAAACGGGCCGGCTCGAGCAGATGTTGCCGTCGCTCAATACCATGGCCGAAGAAGAATTCGAGCTTCTGCTCGAGAGTCTGGTCACCTTGCTCGAACCGCTGGTGATGTTGCTTCTGGGTGGACTGGTGGCCCTGATGATCGCGGCCACTCTGTCCCCCTTCTTGGAACTGATGAGGTCTGTGTTATGAAAAGATGGCTCCCCCCAATCCTGGTCCTGGCTATCGGTCTGATGTTGGTGGTCTTTTTGCGCCTGGAGGAGACGAAGGCTCGGGCCCAGGCCGACCAGGGTCTGGCTCGGCTGGCCACCCTGGGGGCCGAGCCGCTCCTTCTGGGGATCAACGAGCAGCTCGATCTCGAGTGGGTCCGGGCCTTTCCTCAGCTACGAGGGCTAGAGGTGGCCGACAATGAGGGCAAAGTCCTCGAGCGTTTCGGCGAGAGTGGCCAGGGACAGCTCTTCACCGTGCGTTCCGCCGGCCAGGCCATCGGCAGCGTCAGGCTCAATACGGCTGCCGTCAAATGGAGTCCGTTGCCTCTGGTGGCCGTGCTCTTGATGACGGCCCTCACCCTGGCCTCGACCTCGAAGCCGGTCCGTCTGGTGGCCGCCACTTCTCCCCCGCCAACGCCTGCATTGCTACCCGAGAATCTGACGGGATCGATTCGCAGCGCTCTGGGAGAGGTCGGGCAAACCGACGCCGGCAAAGCCCTGGCTCGCGAGCTGTCCGACCAGCTGCGAGCCGGCAGCGTGGTGCTGGAGCTCAACCGTGACCTGACCATCCGCTCGGTGGGCGGCTCGCTCGAGGGTCTGGGCTATGCTCGAACCGAGATGGTGGGTAAGCCGATCACCGCCTTTCTAAAGGGCTTTCGGCCCGACCAGATCGAGGAACAACAGGCCAGTTGCCTGACCAAGGCCGGCGCTCCGCTGGCCTCGCATGTCTCGGCTGTGCCGGTCTTGAGCCCCTCCGGCGAACTCGAGAAAGTGGTCGTCGTGATGCGCGACAGCACCTCGGGCGGGCGGCGCGTGCGCGAGCGCCTGGGCGAACTCGAGGCTCTACACCGCAGCCTTTGTGACAACGCCAACGACCTGATCGTCAGCGTCACCGCCGACGGCACTATAGCCTATGCCAACCAACGCTGGCGCGATCTCACCGGCGAAGAAGAGTCGATCGGGCGCACGTTGTTGATGACGGTCACTCCCAAACATCGCCTCGGCTGTCAGGAGTATTTCTATCAGGCCCTGATGCAGGGCCGGGCCGGTCCGTTCGAACTGCAGATCCAGGGCGACGCCCCGGCCACGCTCGAGGGCTCCTTCCACCTCACTCCCAAGGTCGAGGGCCGCCCCCAGCTGATCATGGGCATCTTTCGCGATGTCACCTCTCAGCGCGAAGCCGAAGAGCGCTTTCGTCACGCCCAGAAGATGGAGGCGGTAGGTCGATTGGCGGGGGGTATCGCCCACGACTTCAACAACCTGCTGACCATCATCTTCAGCTATACCTCGATGCTCGAGATGGAGGCAGAAGAGCACGAGGAGTTGATCGAGTACGTGCGCGAGTTGCGCCAGGCGTCGGAGCGCGCTGCCGGCCTGACGCGCCAGCTTCTGCTCTTTAGCCGAAGCCAGACCGACGAGCCGGTGGTGCTCTCGCTCAACGGCCTGACCCGGGATCTGACCCGCCTGGCCGAGCGCCTGCTGGGTGAGAAGATCGATCTGCAGCTCTTGCTCGAGGCCAAGCCAGACCTGGTGATGGGCGACCAGAGCCAGCTTGAACAGGTGCTGATGAATCTGCTGGTCAACGCTCGCGACTCTCTCAACGGCGAGGGGCGGGTGCGCGTGCAGACCGGCCGTCGTCGCATCGACGGTGGCGTTCCCAAAGGGCTCAAGCCCGGCGAGTATGTCTTTCTCGAGGTCTCGGACAACGGTTGTGGCATTCCCGAGGATTATCTCAACCGCATCTTCGAACCCTATTTCACCACCAAGATCGGCGGCCGCGGCACCGGACTGGGCCTTTCCACCGTCTATGCTATCGTGGAACGCTATCAAGGCCAAATTCAAGTTGACAGTCAGCTCGGACAGGGCACCACCTTTACCGTTCTGTTGCCAGCGGCCCACAAGTCGGCGGTGGAGGCCAATCAGGCCAGCGTCGAGGAAGCCTGTTGCCAGGGTCACGGCCAGACGGCCTTGCTGGTCGAGGACGAAGAAGCTGTGCGCAGCGCCATCGGAACCATGCTCTCTCGCTGCGGCTTTCGGGTGTTGTCAGCTCGCGATGGAGAAGAAGGCGAGGGAATGATCCAGCAACACGTCGACGAGATCGACCTGCTGGTGACAGACCTGGTCTTGCCCAAGCGGAGCGGCCCCGAAATCGCTTCCGTCTACGCTCAGAAGAAACCCGACGGCAAGATTCTCTACGTCTCGGGCTATCCTGCCGACGTCATCCGCGACCACGGGCTACCCGGCCAGGGAGCCTTTCTAAGCAAACCGTTTGGAGTCTCGGAGCTGCGTTCCAAGCTGAGGTCGCTGAGCGGATGAAAACGGTCCTCGCGATGTGGCTGGCTCTCAGCCTGGCGGTCCTGGCCGACCCTGTCGAGATTCACTTCGAGACCGTCCCGGCCGGCGCCAGCGTCCTGCTACAGACCAGCCACGGAGAGCAAGCCCTCCCTCGCCGGGGGCCGGCGGTGGAGTTCGACCCCAGCCGGGCTCAAGATGCCATTCTCACCTTTCGACTCATCAAGAACGGCTACGAGACGCTCGAGGTGCACATTCCTCGCGAACGGCTGAACCATTCGCCCATTCGCTGGCCCCCGGACTCGACCCGCTACCTGCGACTGCAGCCACAACTGGTGCAGGCGACCTTTCACACTCGCCCTGCGGGAGCCGCCGTGTGGGCGGTTAGGGCGGGGCAGTCCGACGAGTATCTGGGCCGCAGCGACGAGGTCTTGAGCCTGAGCCTGGCCCAACTACTAGGCGATACCCAATCCGGCTTCTTTCAGGTCCAATTCCGCCTCGACGGCTATCACGCCGAGACGATCCCCATCTCCAACCACTTCTTCGGACCCGGCCGCGCGAACCTGTGGCCGCCAGATGGTGCCTATGGCTTGAGGCCGGTTGGCGGATGGCCGGTCCGCGCCTGGTCCTGGTTACGACAGAATCCAACGCTAGCCGCCTCGGCTTTGATGTTGACCGTGGTCCTGCTCAGCCTTGGCTGGCCCCTGGCCTCTGGTCTGGGGCGCCGTCTGGCCCGGGCCCGAGTGCTCGAGGACGCTCGCGCCAGCGAGAGCGCCAGCCTGGTCGGCAGGCGCCTCGGCCAATACCGCTTGCTGGCGCCATTGGGCGCCGGGGGAATGGCCAGCGTCTATCATGCGGTTCCCGACGAAGCGTTCGGCGGTCCTCCCTGCGCCATCAAGGTGCTCAACTACGGACAGGACCATGAAGCGTTCAAGCGCGAGGCCAATCTGCTACGCCAGTTGCAGCACCCGAACATCGTCCGGCTCGACGACTGGGGCGAACAGAACGGCCTTTACTACCTGGTGACCGAGCTGGTCCAGGGGACGACGCTCGAGGAGCAGCTGCTGACGCCGATGCCGGCCGAACGGCTGCTGGCGCTGATGCAACCCGTCATGGCGGCGGTGGATTTCGCTCATCAGCGCGGCATCGTGCACTGCGACCTTAAGCCCGCCAACGTGCTGGTCGACCGCGACGGCACCCCCAAGGTGGCCGACTTCGGCATCGCCCGCCTGCTCGAGCAACAGCCCGAGCAGGAGAGCCGCCTGTTGGGAACCCCGGGCTATCTTGCGCCCGAGCGCTTCTCGGGTCGCCCAGCTACCGGAGCCGCCGACCAATATGCCCTGGGAGTGATGCTCTATCGCGGCCTGACCGGCCATCTGCCCTTCCCCGTCGAGCCGGGCGCCCTGCTCAGCCCCGACCAGGTAGGGGGCCGTCCCCCCTCCTGCGCAGAGATCCCCCCGGGGCTGCGTGAGGTGGTCGCCAGAATGCTGGCCCCCAGGCCGGAAGATCGCTTCGAAAGCGTCGGCGCGGCCCTGGTCGCCCTGACTGCGATTCCACTGTCTGTGGCCTCGTGGCCCACCTCGACCTAAACTAGCCGGCGAGTTCGACCCCATCCGGTTGGCCGACTTCTCTGCCGATGGACGTCGTGGCGCGGAGGGCGAAAGGTGCCGAGCGCGAACCGGCTATCTATGCAGCCCAGACTCCTCTTGCTCCTTAGCGCCTTCTTCTGCCTATCAGCTCTGGCGTCGGCACAACCCACCGGAATCTTCATGGTCGGAGAATCCGAAGGTGATGACTTTCGCCGCCGGCTGACCCTGAACGGCCAACGAGGGACTCTGAGTGAGCTCGAGCCGGCAGAGGCGCCCTCGGTGGAGTTCACAGTCACGGCCATCGGGGCCAGACTCTATCACCTTCGCGGCACCGAGCAGCGGGAGCCCTTTCGAGCTTACCTTCGATTTCGCTCCGACCACGACGCACTCATCTGGGTGTCGGGACAGAACCGGCTGTTTCTGGCCCTTCGCCAGGCGGACACGAGCCTGGTGGAGGAACTCCAGGGTGACTGGAAGGCCCTGGTCGCAGACCAATTGGCCAGCGCCAACCTCACCGGTGACCAACTGGTTCTGCCAACCCCAAGCGGCGAGCTGCGGGCGCGACTCATTCCCCTGGTCCCGGACGCTGAGGGCGAAGTGCGGATGGTGGCAGTTCCTGAAAACCAGGACTCGTTCTTGCTCTATTTCGTGGCCCTAGAACCCGATCTCTGGCTGCTGCGAAACCACGAGGAGGACGACTTCGTGCTGCTCTTTCGTGGAGAAACGCCCCCCTGGGTGAACGCTGAGCTCAAAGCTCGGAAAGAACAACAAACGCTGGTCGCGCCCCCTGAGTAGCTCGAAGCCCTTGCCCGATGAAGCCCTTCTGGAGTTGCTCCGCTCATAGCGAACACGGCGCCCGGCCCTGGCCCGCCCGCCCTCTCCTGAACCAGGCCTGGACGAGATTTTGGGAACCAGCCTACTACGCAGCGCTCGTGGCCAGCGGTCGGCTGGCGGCCCGCCTCAAGCTCAACCTGGTCGAGGCCGGTAGTGGAGGCTTCTCCAAGCGGCGGCGGCGCTGGGCTCCGCTGGCGGTGGGAATGGCCAATTGGTATCTTCGCGTCACGGGCGCGGGGTTTCGCATGCTCACCTGCCAAGAATGGCTCGCCTGGGAGCGCGCCGTGCACACTCAGGTCTTGAGCCGGCCCGTTCGGGTCGATGGGGTGACCCTGCACACGCCGGCTTTGCCTGGAACAACGCTCCTTGAATACTTGGCCTCTTCCGACTCTGGGCCGGCTAAAGTCGAAGCGATAACAAGCGCTTTGGCGGAACTAAGACGCTTGCACCATCTTCAGGTCAATGGCAACTGGTTTACTCATGGCGATGCGGCCACCCACAACGTCTGCTATGCAGACGGACAGGCCTTCTGGCTCGACTTCGAGCGTCGGCATCGGGGCCGCGGGTTGGTCTGGTGTCGCGCTCAGGACCTGCTGGCGTTCGTCAACTCGGCGGCCACCGCCCTCAAAGAAGACCTTGGACTGCTTAAGCGGGCGCTGGTGCGTGGTTATCCCGATCCGGAGGTACTGCAAGAACTGGCTGGGCAGGCTCGCGATTGGCGCTCCAACCCGGTCGATCTCCAGGTGATTCAGGCCCCCTGGAGCTACTCCCTCCGCTCCAGGCTCGAAGAGCTTCTCAGCGACTGTTCTGTCAACGCCTCCGTGGCTGAACCCACGAGCTGAGAGGCCCGCCGAGTGGCTTTCCCGAGACACCCTCTTCGAGGGCTGAAGTCGCGGTGACCCTTCTGCCTTCAAACTCCTTACTAGCCACAGCGATGCTTGCGTCAATTTGTCCGGCTTGCTTCGGCCTCGCGACGGTCCCCCAAGGCCCAATTCGGTGAACATTTCCTTGTCGAAGAACTCGATCATCTCGGTCGTCTGTGACCGGAATTGGCGCCTCTTCTCGGGCCGCCCGGGGGCTCCCGTCGATAGAATTGTGAACTTTCACGCCCAACTCGTTCGCTATCGAACTGAAGCCTCGAACTGAGCGCCAGCTCAGTTCGCTCCCATCTCGGCGCCCTGCGCCGCTCCCATCTCCACGAAGTGGCTCCCCTCTCGTCGGCGAAGCCGGCGCTTTTTGTCGGCCGAAGGGCGAGAAGCTACTTGAAGTTGACTGGTGAGTTCACTTTCCAGCCGCCCTCTTTGACCAGCTCGAGAGTGGCTTTTTTCGGCACTTTCTCACCGGTTTGAAGGTCGGTAATGGGCATCTCGACCACCACCGTGGCCGTATCAGAGCCGACCTGCTCGTCGACCACCGTGGGCGTGCCGGTGCGCAAATCCTCGAGGAAAGTGAACATCGTCTTGAGCATCAATTGCACGAAAGGGTTGTCGCCGCCACCTTCGGCACCCGCAGCCGCAGGCTTCTGGGCGGCCATCTGTTCTCGAGAAGCCTTCATCTTTTGTTTCATCTCTTTGCGCAGCGCTTTGGACATGTAGGGCATCTGCTGGACCGCCAGCTGTTCCATGGCCTCCATGCCGGCTTTGAGATCGGCCTCGTTCTTCATGGCCAGCAGCGACTCGGCCGAAGGGAGGTTCTTCATGGTCGCCATCATTGCCATCACCACTTCGCCGGGCGATTTGCCCACGGCCGGCTCGTTACTCCAGTCGCCCCCGCTCGGGGCGACCACCTGGTCGACCAGATACACATCGACCGTGCCAAGCTCTTTGTTGGGAGTGACCTTGGCACCCAGTTGCCTGGCCACTTCCGCCAGGTTGACCATCACTGGGCCCGCTCCAGAGGTGCTGCTGACCGGCTTGCCTTCGACCACCACTACGCCCTCGGAGATCAATTCCCGACCGTTCTGGTCGTCGGGTTGGCGGGTCACCAACCAGCCGCCTTCGACGGCGCGGGCATGCACTCCCAGGGCCTGAGCCAGAGGCGCCAATTCGACCATCATCTGGGCTCCACTACCGCTGACCGCACCCTGGAAGGGTCGATTGCGAATGAACAATTCCTCCGCTTGGGCGGCCCCTCCCAGCAGGCAAAGAAAGAACACCAAGACAACCCACGAACGCATAAAATCTCCCTCCCAGGACTTTGCGAACTCCATCGTTTCAACCTTCTGTAAGCATGGCTTGATAGGCTGCAGGAGTGAACGTGCGCCCACCCACGCCAGGGTTGAGATACGTTGCTTTAGGTGACAGCCTCACGGCGGGCTTTCAAGACCTCACGCTGTGCGGCGAGAGCCAGGTCAAAGGCTTTCCCCAGCTGATCGCCGACGCGGCCGATATCGACTTCGAGACCCCCGCGGTCGGCAATCCCGGCGCCCCGCCCTGTCTTTTCCGAGGGGGTCGAGCAACCGCCTGGCATGCCCTGGGCCAGGTCTGCAAAGTGGCGCTGGGAATGGCTCTTCCCGGAGCCTTTCTGGCCGGCGGTTGGGTGCCCCCCGAAAGCACACTCCTGCCCCTGAACTGGCTGCTGGGCAGTCGCCAGGCCAGCCAGCGCCCGGCCGACAATCTGGGGGTCCCGGGTTTTGAGCTGCGCCACCTCGAGACCATTGCCAACACCAACGATCTGATGGCCGAGATGGCAGGACGGGCTACCTTCATGGGTCAGATGCCCATCATCGCCCCGGTAGTCAAAGCCGTGCTCCAACAAGGTGGCAACTGCAGCCAGGGTAAATCGGCAGTCACCCGCGCCGTCGAGGCCAATCCCGATCTGATCACCCTGTGGGCCGGCTCCAACGACGCCCTCGAGCCCGCTCTGATGGGCCATGTCGATGACCAGACCTTGACTCCGCTCGAGGACAAGCGCTGGACCTATCACGCTTACAACCCGCTCAGCGGCACCCGGACTCCCTACGAGACCCAGCAGGTGATGCCCGGTTTTCGCAGCTCGCTCGACAGCCTGGTCACCCGGCTGCTCAAAGAGACCAGTGCCGAGATCCTGATGATGAATCTGCCCGACGTGACCCTCATCCCTTATCTGCGTGAGGTCGGTCAACCGGTGGGGCGCCTGCCGTTCCGGGTGGTGACGCTCGGCGGCAAAGACATCACCGAGTCGCTCGAGAACTGGAAGATCCCTGACGAGGTTCGTTCGCCCCAGCCCGGCGCCCGCGATCGCTTCCCGGCCGGCACCAAGGTCGGTCTCGGGTTCGTCCTGGCCAAGTTCTCGTCCAAAGAGCAACGCTTCACCGAAGATGAGGTGCTCGACCCCGACGAACTCGAGACCATTCGCGAGCGCACCGCCGAATTCAACCAGCTGATCGAGCAGGCTGCCAACAGCAGCGAGCGCATCCATCTGGTGGATGTGGCTGCCCTCTTGCAGCGCTCCCGCAACGGAGTCGCCCTTCGCGGCGAAGGCCCCGAGGACACGGTCATCAACAACTTCGCCGGAGTCCGCAACGCGGCCAACCAGGACGGCTACTTCAGCTACGACGGTATCCACCCCAGCGATGTCGGCCACGCCATCCTGGCCAACGAGATGCTGACGGTGGCCAGGGCCAAGCTGTCCGAGAACCCGCGCTTTGGCCAGCTCACCAACGCTTCCCTGATCGACGAGAAGGCGATTCACGCCGACGATCCCCGCACCCGACCGGTGCTGGTTCTCCGCTAAGCGCCGCCCGGAAGCAGGGTCAGAATTCTAGATCAGGTTGCGGCGGCGGGCCGTCTCGAGGGCCTGGAACAGATTCTTCGAATCGAGCCGTTTGAGAATGCCGCTGCGATACTTTTCGATGGTCTTGGGACTCAGGCACATGTCGTCGGCAATCTCGCGGGTAGTCAAGCCCCTCGAGATGCGCAGCATGACTTCGCGTTGGCGAGAGGTCAGCGGATTCTCGGGTCCGGGCTCGCGGCTGCGGACGGCCGTGGCCAGCGCCGCTGCGGCTTCTTTCGAGAGGTGATGGTGTCCGCGGGCCACAGAACGAAGAGCCTGCAGGTATTCCTCGGCCCCGGCCGACTTGGAGAGGTAACCATGCACCCCCGACTCGACTAACATCTGCACCTCGTTGGGTTCCGAGCGACAGGTGCAGATGAGCACGGCCGTGTCCGGCTGCTCTTCGAGCAGGCGCAGAGCCACCTCGCGCCCGCTGGACCCCGGCACTTCGAGGTCGATAGAGACGACATCGGGTCGCGCCTGCCGGACGGTGGCCCAGAGTTCGTCCGCGGTGGTGGCCTCGCCCACTACCTCCATGTCATTCTGGGAATTGATCAGCCGAGAGAAAGCATTGCGCACCATCAGATGGTCTTCCAGTAGCATTACACGAATCACAGCGTATCCTCCACAACGGGCAAACTAAGATAGGGACCTTCCCTACGACATCCGGCTTCTTCCAGCAACTCCAGCAGCAGTTCGGTCGGGGCTTCGAGATGAGCCGGTAGCTCGATGCGACCCCGACCCGAAGTCGTGAGCGATCCCAGTTGATACTCGAGTTCTTCGAGCAGGTCGATCAACTGGCCGTCGCATTCGAAGTGGGTTACGCTCGGCTCGGCTAGAGGCCCACTGAGCAGTTCGCGCAGGTGGATGGCCGCGCGGGTCATAGCGCCGGACACCATCTCGGTCGACTCGAGCTTGTCGGGTCCCCCGGCCATGCACATCAGTTCGAACTCGAGCCGAGCCACCGTCAACTCTTGGCAAGGGACTCTATGCAAGCTGTCGCGCATCTGCCGGCGTCGACCGGCGGTCCGCTCGAGCTGGGATTTGACCCAGGTCCGCCACCGCGACTCTCGAGTGGCGGCCTCGTGTCGACCGAGATAGGCGGCGGCCCGCTCGACCAGCCGCTCATTAGCGGGATGGCTGACCAGCACGGCGCCTCTCGCGAAACGACAGGCCAGAGCGGGCCTATCCATACCGAGTGCTTTGGCCAGGCCATCGCCGGCCAACGGTCCGAAACCCGGCTCGAGCGAAGCTCGAAACCGCCGGCCCGGGCGCCTGGCTCCGGCGGAGGCTTTGACCGCCCAGCGGTCGCCCTCTTCCACCAGCAGATGAGCTTCATGGTGCCCGCCCGGACTCACCAGCCCTTTGAGCACTTGTAGCTCATTGAGGGTGAAGCCGGGCGACAAGATAGCCTGCTCGTAGGCGGCGACGGTCGACGGCAGCAAAGATGCGATAGACAAGCCCGAGGTCCCCATTCATGAGTTGACTGGAAGCGGTGGTCGGCCTGCCCGGGCCTCCTATCCGAACCTCCACAAAGTCTCTATCGGCCAAGACCGTAGATTCTCAAGCCCTCAATTCCCGCATGAGGAAGGGCAAAAGCCCGTCGACAACCAAACAGTGGTGATGAGCGAAGCGGCTGAGTTCGTAATCTTGACGGGGCTTTCCGGGGCAGGCAAAAGTCTGGCCATGAAGTGCTTCGAGGATCTGGGCTTTTTCTGCGTCGACAACCTGCCCCCGGTGCTGATCCCCAAGTTCGCGCAACTCTTTGCGACCTCCAGCTCCAATCGGCTGGCGCTGGTGATTCGCGGCAGCGAGCAGCGCCAGGAACTAAAAGAAGCTCTCGAGCAACTGCCGGCCCTGGGCTTTGAACCCAAGATCCTGTTTCTCGAGGCCACCGAAGATGTGCTCTTACGACGCTACGCCGAGTCGCGCCGACGCCACCCCAAAGGTCGAAATCAGGGAGTGCTGCAGGCCATTCGTGAAGAGACCCAGCTACTGGCCCCGCTCCGCAAGATGGCCGATCGTATTCTCGACACCTCCACGCTCACTCCCCATCAGCTCATGCGCCGTCTGCAGAGCCTGTTCAACATGGTCGGCGAACAGAAAATCGCGCTCCATCTGGTCAGCTTCGGCTTCAAACACGGTCTGCCTCGCGACGCCGATTATGTCTTCGATGTGCGCTTCTTGCCCAATCCTTATTATGTAGAAGAGTTACGTCCGCTGACCGGAATGGACCCGGCCGTCCGCCAGTACGTGCTGGATCGGCCCCAGGCCGAAGAGTTCCTGGCTCGTCTCAAGGCCATGCTCGACTTTGTTCTGCCCCGTTATTTCGCCGAAGGAAAGCAGCATTTGACCCTGGCCATCGGCTGCACTGGCGGCCAGCATCGCTCCACCTCGATCTCCGAACACCTGGCCAAGGAATATCGCAAAGAAGGGCACTTCGTCTCGGTCCAGCATCGAGACATGAAGGTCGACAAAGTCAAAACCCCCTCGTGAGATCCCGATTTCGCAAATGGCTGACGCCGGGCATCGGCATCAAGCGCTGGCTGCTTTTGTCAGTGACCGGGTTGCTTTGCTTCACCCTGGGCATCCTGGTGCTGGCCGATGTGCCGGCGGACTTTTACTCTTTCCTGAGGGCTCGGGTCTCGATCCGAGCCACGGTGGGGGTTTTCAGCATTCTAGCCGGCCTGGTCATCATGGTGGTGGCGCTCTATCGCTGGTTTGGCACCATTTTTGCAGCCGTCGCGCCCAACGAGAAGAAGCTGCTGGTGGACGTTCTCTACGAGCGCCGTCAGCTCGAACACGGCCTGAAAATCGTGGCCATCGGAGGTGGCACCGGCCTGAGCTGCCTGTTGCGTGGTCTCAAGCCCTATTCCAGCAACCTGGTCGCGGTGGTCACGGTTAGCGATGACGGCGGCAGTTCGGGGCGCCTATCGAAAGAGCTGGGCGTTCTTCCCCCCGGCGACATACGCAACTGCCTGGTCTCGCTAGCCGACGACGAGTCGCTGCTGTCGGAGCTCTTCGACTATCGCTTCCAGGACGGCCACGGTCTCGAAGGCCACTCCTTCGGCAACCTCTTCCTGGCCGCCCTGACCAACATGGCCGGCGACTTCGAAGAGGCCATCAAGATGTCGAGCCAGATCCTGGCCACCCGGGGCCGGGTGCTGCCGGCCACCCTCTCGACCGTGACCCTGTGCGCTCGCTATGCCGATGGCAGCGAAGTGCGCGGTGAATCGGCCATTCCAACCGCGGGCAAGCCTATCGCCGAGGTCTATCTCGACCCGCCTCGCTGCCGACCTCCAGCCGAGGTGCTCGAAGCCATCGCCCAGGCCGACGCCATCGTGATGGGTCCCGGCAGTCTTTTCACCAGCGTCATTCCCAACCTCATGGTAGATGGCATCGTCGAGGCCCTGCTGGCCACTTCGGCCCCCAAGATTTATGTCTGCAACGTCATGACCCAGCCCGGCGAGAGCGAAGGCATGGGCGCGGCCGATCACCTGGCCGCCCTGCACCAACACGCCGGCGCACCCGTGGTGGACTATGCCCTGGTCAACATCGAGTCACCCGCTCAGGTCAGCCTGCTCAACTATAAGGCCCACGGTGCCGACACGGTCGCCCCCCAGTTGGCCGACCTCGAGGCCCTGGGAGTCACTCCCGTGGCCGCTAGCCTGGTCAGCGCCGACGATCTGGTGCGGCACGATTCTACCCGGCTGGCCTCGGCCCTCATCGACCTCATCGCCCGCCACAAATCAAGAGAAGCCGCGGTGGCCGCGGCTCCTCGTCATCTACGCGCCGTCAAATAGCCGTTACAGGCTGCCGGCTTTGACGATCGACAGCTTGTCGACGGCCAGGTGCCGATTCATCGCTGCCTTGATATCCTCGGCCGTGAGCGCTTCGACCCTGGCCATCCACTGTTTCCGCCATTCCATGGTGCGGTCCAGGAAAAGATAGCTTTCCAGGGTGCTGGCCAGGGCGCCGTCTTTGCCCAGGGAGACCTTCAAGGACTCGAGATAGCCCTTCTTGGCCGCCGCCACCTCGTCGGCCGTGAAGCCTTCAGACAGGGCTTTGGCCAGCTCTTCCCTGACCGCCACCTCGACTTTGGCCATGTTTTCGGGGGCAGCGATGGCATAGACGAAGAACCGTCCGGATTTATCCAGGGCGTTAGCCGAGACCTGCGAGCCCACTCCGTAGCTCAGGCCCTCCTTCTGACGAATGCGGGTGGCCAGACGCGAGTTCAAAAAGCCTCCGCCCAGAATGTAGTTGCCCAGCACCAGAGCAGGATAATCGGGGTCGGTGTCTTGCAAAGCCAGGTTGTTGGCCGCAAAGAAGATGGCATTGGCTTTGTCGGTCACCTGGATGGTTTCGTTGATGGGCCCGACCAGGTTCGCCTCTTCGGGGATCCGGGCGTAGGCAGCCGGACTCTTCCAATCGCCGAAGAGTTGCTCGAGCAGCGGTTTGATCGTCTCGGGGTCAAAGTCTCCCACCACTGCGATCTCGCCCTGGCTGGCGCCGTAGAAGTTCTGATAGAAGGTCCTGGCCTGCTCGAGTTTAGCCGCCTTGACCTCGGCGATATCCTCCTCGAGGGTCGACACGTAACGCGGGTCGCCTTTGGGATAAGGAGCCAGGTGGCGGCGCAGCCTGGTGGCCGCCAGGCTCTGAGGATCGGTCAGATTCGACTCGATGTCCGCCAGCGTCCCTCGCACCAGTGTGTCGAACTCGTCTTGCGGAAAGCTCGGCGAGCGCATCACTTCAGCCGTCAGTTTCAACACTTCGGGCAAATTCTCGCGGGTGGTCTCGAAGGCCGCCTCTAGCGAATTCGTGTCGCCGTCGACGCCCCCGTTGGCTTTCAGCTGATCGAACAGGTCGGCCAGTTGTTGGCGAGTGTGCTTGGTGGTGCCGCGCATCAGCATCGAGCCGGCGAAACTGGCGGGCGTTTCGAGCCCCTGGAGGTTCTCGAGATTTCCGAAGCGGAAAGTGATGGTGAAATTGACCGCTTCACCGCGGTTCTTCTTGGGCAGTAAAGCTACTTTGACGCCCGACGACAAGGTATAGCGGGTGACCCTCGATTCGATGTTATCGGGGCTGGGGTCGAAAGCCTCGCCGGCCGACATCCCCTCGCGTCCCTTGTAGTCGCCGACCACGGCGCTGAGGTCAGCCACCTCGGGAATCTCGGCTCGCTCGGGACTGGCGGTGGGAATGAACACACCCAGAGTCCGGTTAGACTGTTTTAGATACTTTTCGGCGGCGGCTGCCACCTGTTCGGGGGTCACCTTCTCGAGCCGGTCACGGTGGAGGAAGAAAAGCCTCCAGTCGCCCATGGCCGCCCACTCCGAGATTTGCAAGCTGATCCGCTCGCTATCGCGAAAGGTCGATTCGAGACCTTTGAGAAGCGAGGTCCGAGCCCGCTCGACTTCTTCCGGGGTGGGATTCTTGAACTGTTCCACCACCTTGAACATGGCATCACGCACTTTGTCGGTCGAGCCGTCTTTGCGCAGCTCGGCCATAAAGAGCATCAGGCCCGGCTCCCGCAACTGAAAGGCCCCTCCATAGATCGAGGTCGCCAGCTTGGTCTTGACCAGGGCCTCATAAAGACGTCCCGAGGGGGTGTCCCCGAGAATCTCGCCCAGGATGTCGCAGGCTGCGAAATCTTCGTGAGCGCCTGAGGGAATGTGATAGGCGGTGGCCACCGCCTGCACCTCGCCCACCCGGCGTAGCGTCACCGAGCGCTCGCCGTCTTGCGTGGGCTCGACGGTGTAGGTCGGGAGGAGCTTGCGCTCGGGACGAGGCAGGTTGCCGAACTTCTCGGCCACCAGGGCCAGCGTCTGCTCGGGGTCGATCTTGCCAGCCACCATCAAGATCGCGTTGTCGGGCTGATAGTACTTGTGGTAGAAGGCTTGCAGCCGCTCGATGGGCACCCGCTCGATGTCGCTGCGAGCTCCGATGGTGGCGTTGCCATAGTTCTGCCACAAAAAAGCGGTCGAGAAGACACGCTCCATCAAGATGCTGGTGGGACTGTTCTCGCCCGACTCGAATTCGTTGCGAACGACGGTCATCTCGCTGTCAAGGTCCTTCTTGGCGATGAAAGAGTTGACCATGCGGTCACTCTCTAAATCGAGCGCCCACTGCAGATTCTCGTCAGAGGCCGGAAAGGTCTCGAAGTAGTTGGTGCGGTCATACCAGGTGGTGCCGTTGGGGCGAGCCCCGTGAGCGGTCAGCTCTTCGGGAACATTGGTGTGATTGGTCGAGCCTTTGAACATCAGATGCTCGAGCAGATGGGCCATGCCCGTCTCACCGTAGCCTTCGTGCCGCGAACCCACCAGATAGGTGATGTTGACCGTGATCTTCGGCGAAGTCGGGTCGGGAAACAACAACACTCGCATGCCGTTGTCGAGTTTATATTCGGTAATGCCCTCCACCGAGGTCACCTGTTGCACGCCGGCCGGCAGCGTCTGGGCCGGGGCCACGCCCCAGCCGAGCAACAGGCAAAAGAGGGTCAACAAAGTCTTTTTCATAGGGCCTCCAGCGAGTAGAACCCCTCCGTTCGGTCCCTGTTTCGGGTTACCCTTCGAAGCTGATTGCGCTGGCCCCGATGCGTCCGGCCAGCCCCTCGAGCGCCTTCTCCAACCGTTTCGACCGGGCAACCCCAGGTTTGACGCCGTTCTCCCACCACAACCCCCGCACGACAATCTGACTCTGCGGACGCTCGAACTTGGCGTCGAGCCGGCCCACCAACCGCTCCCCCTCCAGAATCGGCAAAACATAGTAGCCATACTGCCGCTTCTGCTCCGGCACGAAGGCCTCGAAGCGATAGTCGAAATCGAACAGCCAGGCCACTCGCTTGCGGTCTCGCACCAGCGGGTCAAAAGGCGCCAGCAGGCGCATCCGCGCGGCCGGCTCGCCAATTTCCAACTGCTCGAAGTCGGCGCGAGCATAAAGTTCGCGCCCGTCTACTCTCACTTTAGGCAGATTTTGGTCGCACCACTTGTCCACCTGGGCCCCGGTGAAGAGGTTCCAGAAGGCCCCGATCTCGCTGGCGGTGCCCACGCCCAGTCGCTCGATGGCGCTGCGGCAGGCCCAGGCCAGCACTACCTCCCGACCGGGCTTCTCTTGTTGAAGATGCTTTTCGGGAATGACCCGTTCGGTCAGGTCATAGACCTTCTCGAAGCCCTGGCGCCCGGCGATCATCAACTCTCCCGAACGCCATAGATGCTCGAGAGCCGCCTTGGCGGGGGTCCAGCCCCACCATTTGCCCCGTTGCTCACCGGCCTCGCGAAAGCTTCTGGTCGGCAGCGGGCCCTCTTGCTCGAGCCGTTGTCGAATTTGCTCCATCATGGCTTCGGGCTCGGCTCCCAGCCGCTCCATCCACCAGCCGTTGCGCTGGATGCGTTGCTTGAAGCGCTCGAAGCGATAATGCCAATAGGGAAAGTTCTGGGCGGGAATGATCGAGGCATCGTGAGTCCAGTGCTCGAAAAACCGCCGCTTCTTCTCGAGGAGCTGAGCCAGGAACTCGGGCTTGTAGCCGTCCATCCGGGCTCCCAGAATCAGATGATGGGCCCGTTCGAGCACGTTGATCGAGTCGATCTGAACAAATCCCAGATGCTCGATGATCTCGGCCGCCCGGTCGGCGCTGGCCTTTCGCCGTGGCGACTCGAGCAGGTCTTGCCCGGCCATGAACAAGCGCCGAGCCCGGTCCCGACTCAGTTCCGTCATGGGGTGACCGTGACTTCGATCGGCTCCGACACCACCGTGAGCGTGGCTTTCACCTCTTTGGGCCGGCCTTTGCCGTGCTCCCCCTCGGCGAATTCGTAGTGAACCCTGAACCGATATTGCCCTGGCTCGAGGTCGAAGAAAGCCTGCGGCCCCGGGATCCAGCTCATCAGCTCGAGCTTGTCTCCAGGCTCGAGGCCGACTCTATCCTTCTCCCAATCCGGATCATACAGGCCGCAGCGCCCGATTCCGTGCCGTTTGACCGCCGTCCACCGGTCCCCCTGACGGCGCTCGGCCGAGAAATATACGTACGGCTCGCGCCAGGCCGATTCAGAGCCATCGCCCGGTTTGACCACGGTCACTGTCCTTTTGCCTCGGTTGATCAACCAGGCCTCGAGTTCGATGTTGTCTCCCACCTTCACGGTAGTCGGACCCTTGGCCCCAACGACGAGCTCGAGCCCATCCTGGGCCCTGGCCCCCAGCAGCAGCACCAACAGCAACAACAGAGTCTTTCGCATGCTCGAGCTTTCGCCGCCCTCCGGCCGTTCTCCCCGAGCAACCTGGCCCGCGCGCAAAGTCGGGACGTTTGTTCGAAAGGAAGGCCTTTTGGGCCCCAGAAAACCACCGCCATGCGCCTCTTCATCGCAGTCAAACTGCCGACCGACGCCGCCCAGAGTGTCTCTGAGCTGGTGGAGCGACTGCGTCCGCAGGTCAGGGGAGTAAAGTGGGTCGACCCCGGCCTGATGCACTTTACCCTGAAATTTCTGGGTGAGACCGAGCCGAGCAGGCTAGGACAAATCCAGGCCGCCCTGGCCCAGGTGCAAGCCGCTCCCTTCGAAGTGCAGCTCGAAGCTGCCGGGGCCTTTCCCAACCAGGGACGCCCCCGAGTGCTCTGGGTCGGGGTGAGCGACGGCGCTCAGCCGATGAGCTTACTAGCCGAGCAAATCGAGCAAGTGCTTGGCCGTCCCCGTGAAGAGCGACCCTTCAAGCCCCATCTCACGATCGGACGCATCAAGCGGCCCACCCGCCAACCCGACCTGCAACTGCCCCAGGCTAGATTGGCCCGATTTCGAGTGGAGAGTTTCGAGTTGATCCGCAGTCAGCTGACACCGGCCGGACCGAAATACCATGTTCTATCAAGTTTCGGGTTGCATGCCGGGGCCAAGGTCGCTACACTAGGTTGTGAATCTGGTTCAAAGAAAGTTTGAAAAAAAGTCTCTGAGCGAGAGCGTTCGAGACACTGAAACCGAGGTACACTGGAATGGATAGAAAGAAAGCTCTCGATATGGCCATCGGCCAGATCGAGCGCCAGTATGGAAAGGGAGCGATCATGAAGTTGGGAGAAGCTACCGCGCGCTTTGAAGTGCCGGTCATCCCCAGCGGCTCGATCGCCATCGACACTGCTCTCGGCATCGGCGGTTTCCCCCGTGGCCGTGTAACCGAACTCTACGGACCGGAGTCTTCCGGTAAGACCACCCTGGCCCTACACGTGCTTGCCGAAGCGCAGAAGCTTGGCGGCGTAGCAGCCTTCATCGATGTCGAACACGCTCTAGACCCGCTTTACGCGGCCAATCTGGGCGTCGATGTCGACGAACTCTACGTGGCTCAGCCCGATACCGGTGAGCAAGGCCTCGAGATCGTCGAGACGCTGGTGCGCTCGAACGCGGTAGATGTTGTGGTAGTCGACTCGGTGGCTGCCATGGTTCCGCGCGCAGAAATTGAAGGCGAAATGGGCGACACCCACGTGGGCCTGCAGGCCCGCCTGATGTCGCAAGCCCTTCGTAAACTGACGGCCGTCATCTCCAAGAGCAAGACGGCAGTCATCTTCATCAACCAGATCCGCGAAAAGGTCGGAGTGATGTTCGGCAACCCCGAAACCACCCCGGGCGGCCGCGCGCTCAAGTTCTACTCCTCGGTGCGCCTCGAGGTGCGCCGCATGGACTCGATCAAGCAGGGCGGCGAACTGATGGGCAACCGGGCCAAGGTCAAGGTTGTCAAGAACAAACTGGCTCCGCCTTTCAAAGTGGCCGAATTCGACATCCTGTACGGAAAGGGCATCTCCCGCGAGGCGAGCCTGATCGACGTGGGTGTGGGAGCCGGCGTCGTCAGCAAGTCCGGCACCTGGTATTCCTATGGCGATGCTCGCCTGGGCCAGGGCCGCGACAACGCTCGGGTCTTCCTCGAGGAAAATCCGCAGGTCGCCGACGAGATCGAGCGCCAGGTTCGCGCCCTTTCGGGCATGGACCGCTCGACCCGCAACGGCGAAGCTGTCGCTGTTGAAGCCTGACGAGCTAGAACAGAAGGCCCTCGACCTCCTGTCGCGGCGTGACCACTCTCGCCAGCAGCTTCGCCTGAAGCTGCTGCAGCGAGGGGCCACCCATGAGGATGTCGAGGGCCTTTTAGCGCGGCTGGCCGAACGTGGCCTGCTCGACGAACGGCGCTTTGCCGATGCCTTTATCCGCTCACGAGTTCGCAAAGGCCTGGGGAAAGAGCGCCTGCGGCAAGAGCTGATCAGCCGCGGGCTGCCTTCGGACATCGCCGGCACTGCCGTAGCCGAAGCCGAACTGCCCGATGAAGAAGAGCAGGCTTTCCGCTTAGCCGAAGCCCGCCAGTCCCGCGGCCCCGAAGCCCTCTACCGCTTCCTCCGACGCCGTGGTTACTCCAACGAGACCTGTCGCAACGTCCTACGCCGGTTGGCCCCCGAAAGCTAAGCCCGCAGGGTTTCGCGGGAGGGGGCGCGGAGAAGGTTCGCGGGACTCGAAACCGTGGTGTTCTGACGGCTTTGAACACGGAGAAAAGGAGAACACGGAGAGGTTTCCGGCCTGGGCTACGCGCTACGCGTGCTGCTCTGGCGATTTTTCTTGGTTGAGGCAGCATGAGATCGGCCAGGCGACAGGCCACTTCCGCACGAAAGCTTGAGTCGCCGCAAACGAGCCGGCTCTTCAGTTCTTGCTTCTTGCTTCGACCACGCGCCGCGCCTGTTCCGTGCGGAAGTCGGCTTGCCCCGCGACCGTGGCCGAGCTACCCAGGCTGGCCGGCGGCAGGCCGAAATCTCGACGGCGAAGCCACGCGGCTCCTTTCTCGACGGCGCAGCCGGCGCTCCCCGTCGGCCGCAGGCCGAAATCTCCGCGGCGAAGCCACGCGGCTCCTTTCTCGACGGCGCAGCCGGCGCTCCCCGTCGGCCGCAGGCCGAAATCTCCGCGGCGAAGCCACGCGGCTCCTCTCTCGACGGCGAAGCCGGCGCTCCCCGTCGGCGCGAAGCGACGACGCCGCTCAGCCGTCTTCTTTGGGGGCGGCCCAGAGCAGAGCGCCGATGAGAGCCGGTTGCAGTGGTAGGCGGGCCCAGGCCATCCACGGCTCGGAGGGAAAGCCATGGAACTTCACTCCCGAGACGGCCATGTAAATGTTGGCCGGAAAGACGGCTACCAGCAGGGCCGACAGGCCGAGAGCGGCGCCTCGCTGGGCAGGCGTGAGCAGACCCACCCCGCCCAGGATCTCGCAGGCGCCACTGATGTAAACCAGCTCACGAGGAAAAGGCAGGGCCGGCGGCACGATGCGCGTGAACGACTCGGCGTCGGTAAAATGGGCCACCCCGGCGGTCACGAACAGGCCCGCCAGGGCGATACGGCCGGCTAGCTTGAGCAGGTTCATTCGCAGTAAGGGTCGGCCAGAGACAGCGCGTCGTCGAGCATCTCCATGCCTTCGGCCAGCTCCTCGTCGGTGATGCACAGGGGCGGCACGGCGAAGACCCAGTTCCAACGCACGAAGGTGTTGAAGCCGAGGTCCTTGAGGCGGGCGGCCACTTTCGCCATGGGCTCGGTGAGGGGCTTGTTCCAGCCGCACATCGGCTCGCGGGTCTCGCGGTTCTTGACCAGTTCGAGCACTTTGAACAGGCCGACACCGCGGACGTCGCCCACGCACGGATGCTTGGCCTGCAGCTTCTCGAGTTCCGAGCGCAGCTTGTGACCCATCTGCGCGGCTCGCTCGATGAGGTTTTCTTCTTGGTAGACCTTGATACACGCGGCGGCGGCGGCGCAGCCGATGGGGTGCGCGCTGTAGGTGAGTCCGCACCAGAGCGCGTTGGTATCGAAGTAGGCGCCGATCTCTTCCGAGACCACGGCGGCCCCGAGGGGGACATAACCGCAGGTGAGTCCTTTGGCGCATACCATGATGTCGGGCTCGACGTCGTAATGGTCGATGCCGAACCATTTGCCGGTGCGTCCGAAGCCCGACATGACCTCGTCGACGATCAACTTGATGCCGTACTGATCGCAGAGTCGGCGAATGCCCTGCCAGTAGGTCTTGGAATGAGGTGCGATGATGCCGCTCGAGCCGCTGTAGCCTTCGAGCAAGATGGCGGCTACATTGTCGGGGCCTTCCATCTGGATCTGTTCCTCGATGAGGTCGATCAGGGCCTGATCCCCCTCTTCGGGACTGCAATGGCGATAGAGCGGGCTACGATAGGAATAGGGGTCTAGCATGCGCACGATCCAGGGCACGCCTGGCTCGTTGGCTAGACGGCGGGGGTCGCCGCCAGCGGTCATGGCTCCGAAAGTAGCGCCGTGATAGCTGCGGTAGCGAGTAAAGACCTTTTGGCGGCCGGTGACCATGCGGGCGATTTTCATGGCGTTCTCGATGGCGTCAGCGCCGCCGAGGGTAAAGAACGATTTCTTGAGCTTGCCGGGGGTGACTTCAGCCAGCAACTGGGCGGCCTCGCCACGAGCTTTGCTGGCCAGGCCGGGATAGACAAAGGCGAGTTCGGCGGCCTGCTTTTGAATGGCTTCGATGACCTTGGGGTGACCATGTCCGATGTTGACGTTCATCAGCTGGGACGAAAAGTCGATGTAGCGCTTATCGTCCATATCCCAGAAATAGACGCCCTTGGCCCGGGCGATCGGAGCGGGTGTGATGGCCCCCTGGACAGACCAGGAGAAAAGCGAATACTCCTTATTCTGATCGATGACTTTCTGAGCTTCGGCCGAGTAGCCTTGAACACTGGTTGACGCGGACATAGTACCTCCCTTTTTGCCCTGCAACATTCTCACTTGTGCGACCGGGGCCCTCCCCGAACACCTGAGCGGAAGGGAGTTTGCGCCTCGGCACAAATAGCCGGCCGATGTTGCGCAACAAGATTCAGGCTATCGAATCCGACGACCCCCAGTACTCTCACCTCAGTCTCGAAGAGCGGCGCCGCCGGCTGCGGGTGCGATGCTATGTCAAGGTCGACCTGGGCGAGCTGGGTCGGGGCATCGTCACCGACCTCAGCATGGAGGGGGTGCGCATCAAGTTGGCCCAACCTTTGAGCGAGGGTGACGAGGTCTTGATTCGCTACACCGAGTCCAGTCAGGGAGACGTGCGTTGTCGCGCCGTCTGGACCCGCCAGGAGCGCGACCAAACGGTGGCCGGCCTGACCTACCATGATAGCGGCGAGAATATGCGTCGTTCCTGGGTGAAGTATGTGCTCGAGGGCCTGGGCTTCGACGAGACCAAGACTTTTCAGCGCCGCAAGCATATTCGCGCCGAAGCCTCGATTCCGGCCCGAGTCTTGAGCGAGCCCAGCCAGAAAGGGCGGGTCGTCAACGTCGGCATGGGGGGTGCTCTGCTCGAGACCGAATCGCCACTGGTGCCCGAAGAGCGCATCCAGCTCGAGGTCTGTCAGTGGCGTATCTTGCCGGCCCTGCGAGTCGAGGCCGGCGTGCTGCAGACCCGCCAGGAGAAGTCGGGCGGCCCCTATCTGAGCAGCCTGCTGTTTCTAGAGATGGAGCCGGATCAGGTCAAGTTGCTGGGCAACTACGTCATCCATCTCATCAATCAGACCGAGGTGTAGGCGACCAGGCGCTCGAGCACCCCGGCGGCGGCCCCTGAGGCCAGCGCCTGGCGGGCCAGGGCCAATCCGGCCGTGAAATCCTCGGCTAAATCCGCGGCCACGAGAGCGGCGGCCGCATTGAGCGCCACGGTGTCGGCCCGGGGACCGGCTTCACCGGCCAGAATGGCTCGGGCGATGGTCGCGTTCTCGGCCGGTCCGCCTCCGGCCAGCGCCTCGAGGGGAGCCAGCTCGAGGGCGAGTTCGGCGGGATGGAGTTCGAACTCCTGAATGGCTCCCTGACGCAGGCGGGCCACCCGCGAAGGCCCCGAGGGAGAAAACTCGTCAAGACCACCGTGCCCGTGCACCACCAAGCAGCTTTTGATGCCCAGACGCTGAGCCAGCTCGGCCACCGGACGCACCCACTCGGGGCTGAAGACTCCGATCACCTGGGCTTCGGCCCCGGCCGGGTTAGACAAAGGACCGAGCAAATTGAAGACGGTACGAATGCCCAGGCTGCGGCGAACGACGGCCACATGGCGCATGGCCGGATGAAAATGAGGGGCGAAGAGAAATCCGAAACCCACCTCGTCAACGCAGCTGGCCACCCGAAGGGGATCAGAGACCAGACCAACCCCCAACGCCTCGAGCAGGTCGGCGCTACCGCACTTTGACGATACCGAGCGATTGCCGTGCTTGGCCACCACCCCACCGGCGGCGGCCACCACCAGGGCGGCCACGGTCGAGATGTTGAAGGTCGAAGCTCCGTCGCCCCCGGTGCCGCAGGTGTCGACCAGCGGGCGGCGCCTTACCTGCAGGGCCACCTGGTGCCCACGCAGGGCCAGGGCTGCCCCTTCCAACTCGTCGACGGTCTCGCCCTTGACTCGCAGTCCCATGAGAAAGGCACCGACCAACCCTGGCTCGGCGCCGCCGGCCATGATCTCTTCGACGGCCTGACGACTGGCCTCGGTGGTCAGGTTACAACCCAGAGAGAGCGACCGCACGGCCTCTTGCAGAAAGGACACGCCTGGCCTTTCTCGTCGGGTCGGGCCGGGCCCTCCGACGGGTCGTTTACAGCTGGGCAACATCTCGGGGAATGCCGTTCAGTATGGTCGTTCTGTTGTGAAGTGGACTCAATCCTCATTGGCTATGCCCCGGTCGACTACCGTGCTCGGAGTGGTCGGCGCCACCCGCCTGCTGGCCAGCGCGGGCCTTCCTGACGGGGGACGACTCATCGACCTCGAGATCGGCGGCAAGCAGGCCCGCGTAGCCGCCGCCCCCTCCTCTGACGGTTGCCTGCATCTGCGCGGTCACGGCCTCGACGTCAAGGTCGACGGCGATCACCTCAGCGGCTATTGCCCGGCCGGGCGGCTCAAGCTCGAGGTGCTGCGCCAGGGGGACCACACCACCGTCTCGGGCACGGTGGGCGGCGAACCTGTGCGCCTTTCCACCACCCGCTATGGCGACGAGGTGTCGATCAGCGGGTCGGTGGGTAACCGCAACGTCTTTCTCACCCAACACCGACAGATCGACGGCCACCTGATCACGGGCTACGCCGGCTCGCAAGCCATGCATCTGCGCGAACGCGAGATCCCGGGCCAGGGCCCGAGTCTCGACCCGGTCACCTATCTGGCCGCGATTTTGCCGCCGGCCGACAGCAGCCAGGCGAGCCGAATCAACTACCTGGTTTAGCGTTCGGCGACTGGAAATACCAACGCGCCTGAGGAGGCGCAGCTAAGCGCCCCGGGCCTCGCCTAGATGCTCCATGGTCTCGGCGTAGGTGGTCTGCTGGCTCTCTTGCACACCCAGCTGGCTGCTGAGTTGGCTCGAGAGATCTTCGAACTGAGCGATCCGCTCTTGAGTGACCTTCTTGGTCCAGGGCAGCTTGGTGAAGATCTGGGGCTCGACGGCGTGCCAGCTGTCGGTGGGTGCCTCGCCCGGCCGATTGGCCGTGATGGTATCCAGACTCATCACGAATTGGGGAATGACCGAGCCCAGCAGAGGCGGGAACTTAGGCGTGAGCAAGAACAGCTCGCGAATCACATTCTTATGAGCCACGGTGGCCAGGGGGTCCTTACCGGTGATGGTCTGGGCCAGACTGACGGCCTTGTCGTCGCTGTCGGGCCCCATCATTTGAGCTCGTTGGGCCTGCCACGCGGCCGGGTCGTCGAACTCGGCCCCTTTCACGCGGGCCCGCAACTCTGACCCCGGCTCGACCGGAATCTTGGCTTCGACCTCGATGTCCTTGAGCTTGCCGTTGTCGGTGCGGGTTCGGGCCCGCAGCTCGGCGCGAGCGTCGAGCAGCTTATGGTCGGCAGTGTCGAGATACTCGGTGTCGAGGGTGATGGTCTTGTAATGCTTGACCTTGTAGCTGCGCATCTTGCCGGTAGCATCGGCCAAAGTCAGCGTCTTGCCTTCGAGCCCCCGCACCGAATCGGCCCCGGCGGCATCGATCACGAAGTGTTTCTGGTAGTCCTTCTTGGCTTTAGGCTTGGGCGGATCGACCGGTTCAGCCACCACTTCTACACCGGGGAAGACCGATTCGAGATAACGAGCCGCGGCGTGGGTTTGCTCGGCGCTGGGGCGATAGGTGCCGGAGTTGTTGTTGATGTGGACGCGAATACCCTTGCTGCCGTCGTCTTTGGTGTACGTCTCGGCCCACATCTCGCCGGCCATGCGCACATCGTCGCTATAGTTGCTCAGCATCAAATGCTTGGACAAGACCCAGTCGGGCACTTTCTTGTCGACGTCGATGCGGGTCACCGAGATGCGATTTTCTGCCTTGTTGCCGGTGATGATGAAGTTGAAGACGGCCGGCTTGCCCTCTTCACCCACCTGCAGCATGCGGGCCAGTTCGTTGGGCGTGTAGGCGCCGGTCTCGTCGAAGGTGGCTCCCAGGGCCCCGCGCATGGCGTTGACGGCGGGCTTGGAAAAGGCCAGGCTCTTGAGCTTGTCGACCATACCCATCTTCTCGTCTTTGCTATATTTGTCGGCCAGCGTTTTCGGCAGGAAGTCATCGACATTCGTCTGCTTGGGATTAGGCAAAGCCTCGAAGAGCACATGGGCGCCCCAATAGCGACGAATGGCGGCGGCCAGCAAGCCGGGGCGAGAGTTGCGCAAGCGCACGGGCGGGCCGTCTTCACTCTGGCTGAGTTTAGGCGCCTGCCGGGCTGCCTTCTCGGTCTCGCGAACCTTCTTGGCCAGGTCCTTGATGTCGCCGGGGGCCTCGTCTTTGCCCAGCATCTTCTCGATGGTGCGCACCGGGCTCGAAAGTTCTTTCATGATGACGCTGGCGAAGTGGTCTTCGATCGTCGTATCGGTGGTATTGATGAGGTCGAATTCGACCTTCTTGCCCTGATACTCGAGGCCGTGCTCGGCAATGCGTTTAAAGAGCCGGAACGGAAAGAGTTGTCCGGCCAGCGACTTGCCGCCCGAGGTAAAGCCCGCGCGGGTGAGAGCCTTGGCGTTGGCCCGGGCACAACTGATGGAAGTGTGCCCGGCCACCGTGTCCATGGCTTCTCGCAGGGCCGTGGCGGCCTCGGGAGGTAGATTTCGCGCGCGCAGCAGGACGCCGGATTGAACTCGGTCGACGTTGGTGCGCTTGGCGGCCTTGCGGAAATACATGAAGGCGTCGAGCTTCTCGTAGCCTTTGCCGTCTTCGCGGGGGATGACGGTATAGACGTTGGGCTTGCCAAAGGCGATCACCACCTCGTTTTTGTTTTCGAAGAGGTGGTCGAGACTGACCCAATTCTTGCCCTTGTGTTCGAACTGCTGCAGTCCGTTGGGATTGTTCTCGCCCACCTCGGTGCACAACACGGCTTTGGTCTTGTAGGCGAAAAATGGGTCGGGCCGGAGAAAGGAGCCACACTTGATGCCATACTTGGGATTGCTGCGCTCGCCCTGCAGCCCGCCCGCGGCCACCACGGCCAGATCGCTAGTGGCCGCCCCCCGAAGCTCTTCACCCAACTGCTGCAGCTTCTCGCCCTGCTCGCCCTGGAGCAGCTTGATACTGCGATCCACCAGCGCCTCGGCCACATCGTCGCCGATCAGCGCCGTCAACTGACCCGACACGCCGCCCACCAGCGCCCCGGCCACCATCAGGGCCGAGCCGAGCTGACGCTCTCCCAGGCCCTTGGCCTCAAAGCGCGAGCTGAGTTTGGCCACGGCCTGGACCGCCTCGCTGCGTTGAGCCGACTCGAGTTTATCCAGGGTGCGGTCGGCATCGGTAGCCAACTCGGTGGCCAGCGTTTTGGCCCGTTGCGGGGAGTCGACAGAATGGGTGAACCGGTAGGGGTTGATGTGAGAGTTGATGGGCGTGCTCAAGACAATCCTCCAAACTAGAGAAATTGGCTATTGGCACGGGCTTTCCCTTTGGGGTCAGGCCGCGGGGAACAGTTCGCACAGGAACTGATACATCTGGGGGTCGGCCTTCTTGAGATAGTCGCGAGGACCAGGCTCGAAAAACGCTTCCACCGACTCGGCGAAGTACTCGGCTGGATTGGTGCTGGCATACTCTGAAACCAGGCCGGTGCGCTGGCGGGCGAAGGAATTCCAAAGCTCGACCGAAAGAGCGTGGGTCCGCCGCTTGCGAGTGGTGTAGGCGTGTTCATAGGCGTGGGCGAACTCGTGGCGGGCGCACGAACGGTTGCGCATGGCCAACAACTCTTCGCCCACCACCAACAGCCGGCGGGAGGGGTCGTATAGACCGCGCACCATCGCCCACGGTCGCCCGTCAAAGCTGCGCTCGCCGGGGCCCACCACGAACATGTTGTTGATCTTGAGGTCGGACAGGGCTTTGCTGCGCTCGAGCACGATGACTCGCACGCCGAAAGACTTGACTTCGTTGATAGCCTCGATACCAAAGACCGAAAGCTCGCGCATCACGTGGTGGCGGGCCTGATTGCTGGGAGCGTAGTTGATCATGCGACCCACCAGTTCGGCCGCCGGACCGCCGGGAGCCATCGAAATCGGAGCCCGAGGCTTACCGGCGGCATTGCCCGAGAGTTGGATGACGGGCGGAATGAAGGCCTGCGCCACCGGTTGGCGCGGCATCTTCTCGCGCTCTTCTTCCAGTTCGCGACTGAGGTCTTCGAGCGTCTCGAGCAACGCCCCGAAGCCCTCAGGCTGCTGCTCTTCATCCTCCAGGTAGCCCTTTTTCTTCTTGCGCCGCAAGTCGCGCCGCAGCTTCTGCAGCAATTCCTTGGCCTCGGGCGAGAGGTTGACCTGGTCTTCAGAAAGGAGGCGGAGAAGGGTTTCGCCATCAAGCTCGTCCTCAAGTTGCTTGAGCACGTTCGGCTTGATGCTGCGGGCCATCTCGCGCTGCACATGTTGAATGTGCTGGGCGTCGTAGTTGCCGAAGTTCGGTCCGCGAATCTCCATGAGCCTCACCATTATAAACGCCTGTCAGGTTGGGTTCAACGGTTGGAAGGGTCGCTTTCGGTTGGATTTGTTAAAATTTCTCGAAAATGTCTTCGATTGAGGCAGGACGAAAATCCCACTTCTTGAAAAATTTTATCTACTCGTTTGGCTGTCCGAGGGGGGCGGCCAGATGCTGTCAGGCAAAGTTTCTAGGCTTTTTCTCAGGGAGTCCTTTTCGTGAAAAATTCGTATTCTTCGACCCCTCGAAGGAGGGGACGACGCACCCGTCGCGTTCGGTGGTGGCTGGTGGCCGTTACCGCCTGTGGAGTTCTCGGAGTGGGGGGCCGCTTCGCCTGGTCCATGACCGGCGGCGACCCGCTGGAAGCCCCCAAGCACGCTTACCTGGCCGGCCCGGCCGACCAGATGCGTAGCCTTTCTCAGGACTATGGGGTCGAGATTTCTCAATTGCCCGCAGGCAATCAGAAGGTCGTGGTGGACCTGGGCACCCGCTTGCCGCTGGGTCCGAACCAGCTCGACGGCCGCAAGTTCCGCGCCGCCATCGACACGCTCGAGCAAGCCTTCCTCGAGCAGGGAGCCTATCCGTCAGAGCTGCCCACCGCGCTGGCCGAAGAGTTTCCGCAGGCCCGGTATTCGACCGACGGCCGGGATTTCGAACTCACCTATCAGAAGCTATCCTACTCGTCGCTCACCGGTTACCAGAGCCCGGAAACGGCTCCCGTAGCGGCCGCATGTCGCCCGGTGGTCGAGGTCAAAGACTCGGTCTGGCCCTGGGCCGGTCGCCATCCCGAGGTAGACAGCGACGAGCCGGTGTGGCACTTCGTCAACCAGACCGGTATTCTGGCCAGCCAGCAACCGGCCAATTTGACCTTTCCGCCCTCGGCTCTGCCCGAACAACTGCAGGCGCATCTAGGCAAATACAGCTATTTCGAAGCCCACCTGGATCCCCAGGGAGGAAGTCTTAGCGTCAAAGGTTTTCACCAGGAAGACAAGCTCGAGCCCGAAGGCCCCCTGGGCGCCCCGGCTCTGGACCAGCCTTTTAGCCTGGTGGCCGATGCCCGCCTGGCCAGCTGGCTGGGAGCCTCGGTCACGGGCAAGAGCCTGCGCCTGGAATCAAGCGACACCCTGACTCCTGATAGCCTGAGCCACTGGACCCAGCTGTTGGGGCAGGCCAGCCAGGCTCGCCCGCAGGGCTCAGACCTGGCCGAGAGCCTGGGATTTGGCGAGCTGCCCGGTCCCGCCCTGGCCGGTGGCCAGTTCGAGTGGGTGGGTGCCAACGGCGAGAGAACGCAGTGGCGCTGGGTGGCCGGCCGCAACCGCGGGCATGACTGGCTGCAGGCCCAGGCGGGCAAGCCCGACCGTCGCCTCAGTGCCGATGTGCCTACCGGCCAATCGGAGTTCGAGCAAGAGTTTTACAACTCCGGCATCCGGGTGGCCTCGGCCCATCAGCCTCAGTAAGCGAAATCGCGCTGCCAGCGAGCGTGGTCTAGTTCCATCCAGATTTTGGTCGAACTGCTGCCGTCGACCAGGCTGACCAGGTTCTGTTCGCGCTTGCGTCGGAAGCCGCACTTCTCGAAGCAGCGTTGAGCTCGGGTGTTGAAGTCGGCCGTATCCAGCTCGATCAAGTTGGTCTGGCGGCGCGTGAAGAGATAGGCATTGAGGGCCATCATGGCCTCGGTTCCGAAGCCTCCGTTCCAATACATTCGCTGGCCTATCATAATCCCGACCCGGGCAATCCGCTCACGGCCGCGGCGGCGCAGATTGAAGCGAACGAAGCCGATGAATCGCCCGTCAGGCGTCCAGATGGCCAGGGCGTTGCGCCGACCCGACTGGATCTCTTCACAGTACTCCCGGGCCAGCCGGTCGAGGGTCGGCCCGTCGGCCGAGGTGCCAAAGGCCAGCCGAATCAGGTCTTTGTCGTGGAACCAACGACGGATATGATCGATATCGGCCCGCTGCAGGGGGCGCAGCAAAAGCCGACCATTGGGACTCTCGAACGGCCATTTCTCGCGTCTGGTCAGCAGTCGCAGCATTTGTAAATCCTTTTCGGCCCGAGCCGCCCCCTACCTTCAGGTCAGATTTTTTGGGCAGGAGGGAAAGATGCCGATGCGAAAGAACCCGAAAATTTAGATCACTATTGGGAATGGGAGACCGCTCGATTTGGCCGCAAAGCGCGATTACTACATGATTCTCCAGGTGCCTCCAATCGCGCAGCCGGAGGAGATCAGGAAAGCCTATCGGGCCCTTTCCAAGAAGTATCATCCCGACCTCAATCCGGATATGAAACATGTATCCGACGAGAAAATGAAAGAACTGGTCGAGGCCTACAATACTCTCAACGACAAGGACAAGCGCAAGCTTTACGACAACCAGCCCCAGTTTCAGCTGCGCAAACATGCCAAAGGCCGCAAACCCGACAAAGCGGCCTTTACCAAAAAGGCAGAACCCAAGAAAGAGTCGTTCCTGCAAAAGTTCTTCTCGGGGATGTTCAAGAAAGACAGCGGCAAAGACGGCACCCCTGATCCCAAGCAAGCCGATGTCCATTTCACTCTGGGCCTGTCGATGTCCGACAACGAGTCCTTTCTCGATCAGGCCAAGGGCGAGTTCAAACTGGCTCTCAAGTATGACGGCAAGCACCGCGAGGCGGCTTACAACTACGCTTTGACCTGCTACCGACTGGGCGAGTTCGACGAAGCTCGCATCGCCTTCCAAGACGTGCTCAAGAACTCGGCCAACGATCCGTATGCCAAGAAAATGATCAGCCTGTTGCACGACCCCGACTTCTGACCGTCTGTTCATAAAACGGTAAGATCGCGTCAACATCGCCTTCCTATGCTGAGAGGCGATGATGATATCTAGCCAGAATACCGCTCTCGCCGCTCGTGCGGGCAGCCCGTTCGGTGCGGTCGCCCCCCGCAAGCTCGACGGTGGTCGGCTGGATCGTATGGACCAATACGTGCCCAGCCATCGAGCCGGGACGTCGGTCACCGGACCAGCGCAGCCCCGCCCTGTGCCCGGCCCCGACCTGGGGGCCGGCTCGGCCATTGGCGCCGCCGCTGGTGCCATGCCCGGCTTTCCCCTGCAAGTCTTGCTGCTGGGGCCCCCAGGCTCAGGCAAGAGCACGCAAGCGGCTGAACTGGCCGAACGGCTGGGCGTGGTCCACATCTCGATGGGCAATCTGTTGCGCGAAGAGATGGCCGCTGGCACCGAACTCGGCCGGGCTGTCGCGGACACCGTCAACGGTGGCGAACTGGCCCCCGGCGAACTGGTCTTTCAGGTGCTCGAGCAGCGGTTGGCCGCCGATGACGTCAAGAACGGCTTTATCATCGACGGATATCCGCGCGAACTCGAGCAAGTGCCTTTGCTCGAGGACCTCTGCCAGCGCCAGGGTATCGCCAACCTGCAGGTCGTGGGCCTGGATGTCTCGGATGGCGTGGTTCAACACCGTCTCGCGGGTCGAGGCCGCGCCGATGACAGCCCCGATACAGTGGCCCACCGCCTCGAGATCTACCACGATCGAACCAGCCAGGTGATCGACCACTTCATCAACGAAGGGCGCTTCTGGGTAGTCAACGGCGAGGGCTCGGTGGACGAGGTGGCAAATCGCCTGGAAGACTGCGTTTCGCAGTGGTGTCCCACCCCCACTACCTAGCCACCAGGAAACGCGCTTTAGATTAGCCAATACGGCCCCCAAAGCAGGGCTCACGACGAGCCCCAGGAGGCGCCGTGCCTGACTTCGCCAACCCAATGACCCCATCACCTTTGTGCGACCAGTTACTGCTGCATGTCGATGCCTTTAGTGAAGGCGAGCTCTCAGGCGAAGAACTCGCCGCCATCGCTTCGCAGCTGCGCCAGGGGCTGGCCAGGGCTCAGCAGCAAACCCTCGAAAACCTGCGCCAACGGGCCCAGGGAACCGACGTGTCGGTTCAACTCGAGGTGTTCGAGCGCTCGTTTGACGACATGAGTCAGGCCCTCGAGTCGTTGATTCTGCTGGCCAACCATCCCGATGATGATGTGCTCGAAGCGACCCGCAGTCTGATCGTGCGGGCGGCCCACTCATCGAAACTGGCCATGGACCTGCACCAGCAGGCCGAATTCCAGGAGGGCCCAACTGAGATTCCCGTCCTCAACTTGATTCTCAGGCTGCGGGCCGCCTATCTCGAGCAGGCCGTTGGACGCGCTGAGGTGACGCGAGCCATCGACAACCTGATGCAAACGAGTCAGACTGCCATCGCCGAGCTCGAAAAGTCTGCTCGGCGGACCCCTCCGATGGTCACGCTGATCGAGGCTTATCAGCGCCAGAACGAGTGCCTGGCGAACTACAAGGCTAAACTCGACCAGGCCGCTCCCCTCGAGGAAGAAGCCTTGATAGCCTCGTGTCACCAGGTTCGCCAGGCCATGGCCGGCCTCAATCGGGCCATCATGATCGAGGGCCCCTGCCGAATGGAGCGCACCAACGTCTTTCTCAACATCGCCTCGAACTATCATCAGGGCAAGCTGCCCGACGAGGTCTTTCTGGACGCTATCGAGGGGTTCTATCAAGAACTCGAAGCCGAGCAAGGCCGGGTCGAGCGGCTGGCCTCGCTTCCCAACGACAACGAACTGGTGCAAGAACAGGTCGAACTGGTGCGAGACGCTTACGAGGCTCACGCCCAGGCCCTGGAATGGTTCGAGGAATACGTAGAAGGCAACAGCGAGCGCTACGAGGCCGCCCGGGAGCGCCTGGTGGTGGCCTCAGAAACCCTCAGCGACTGCAAAGCCTCGCTCGAGCAGATCGCCGACGAAGCCGGTAAACTCACCTGTGTCTTCTGCAGCGCCACCAACGATCCGACGGCTCGCATCTGCAGCCGCTGCGGGGCTCAGCTGCCGACTCCGGCCGGGGGCGACCGCTCCACCGTGAACTATCAAGAGGCCGATGGCGAGGCGAGCTTCGGCCAGGACGACTTCGAGATGACCGAAAACCTGGTGCGCCTTTTCGAGGCCGTCAACGCGGTGGCAGAAGGCACTATGGAAGACCCCGACTTTGAAGAGATCCTGGCCTGGCTTGACGGTCTGATGCTCGAAGCCCGGCGGGGGCTGCCCGACGTGCCCGACTTGCTGACCAATCAGGACCTCAAAGAGGCCGATCGCGAGCAGTTGGCCGGCCTGGAAGAGGAATTGACCCAGAAGCGTGGCCAGATTCGCGAGGCCATCGACGAGTTTCGCGACAGCCTTAATCTCATGGCCGTCTTTTTGGACGATCATGATAAGGAACATTTGATGACCGGAGTGGTGGGTATTAAAGAAGCCACTCAGAAGATGCAACGAGCCGAACGCCAGATACGACAACTGGCCGAGGCCGCCCAAAGAAAGAGCAATTGAAGATGACCCTGGAACAACTAATTCAAGCACGAATCGTCATTCTCGACGGTGCCATGGGCACCATGATTCAGCGCCGCCAGCTCGACGAGTCGGACTTCTACGGTGAGCGCTTCAAAGACTGGCCTCACCCCCTCAAGGGCAACAACGAGATGCTCAATCTCACCCGGCCGGACGTCATCGAGGGCATCTATCTCGAATATCTCGAGGCTGGGGCCGACATCATCGAGACCAACACTTTCAACGCCAACCGTATTTCTCAGGCCGACTATCATATGGAAGAACTGGCTTATGAGCAGAATGTCGAGGCAGCCAAACTGGCCCGCCAGGCCATCGAGCGCTTCGGGCACCCCGACCGCTGGGTAGCCGGGGCCATCGGCCCTACCAACAAGACCACCTCGCTGTCGAGCGACGTCAACGATCCCGGGGCCCGCGCCGCCACCTTCGATGAGGTCGCCGCCGCCTACCTCGAACAGGCCCGCGGCCTGCTCGACGGCGGGGTCGACCTGCTGCTCGTCGAGACGATTTTCGATACCCTCAACGCCAAGGCGGCGCTGTTCATCCTCGAGGACGCTTTCGAGGCCTGCGGCCGGCGGGTACCGGTGATGATCTCGGTGACCATCACCGACCGTTCGGGCCGCACCCTGTCGGGCCAGACGGTCGAGGCCTTCTGGGCCTCGGTCAGCCACGCCCGGCCGCTGTCGGTGGGCATCAACTGCGCGCTGGGGGCCGAAGAGATGCGCCCCTACGTAGAGGAACTTTCGGGCCTGGCCGATTGCTACCTGAGTTGCTATCCCAACGCCGGGCTGCCCAACGCCTTCGGCGAGTATGATCAGACTCCCGAGCAGATGGGCGCCTTGTTGCGGGGGTTCGCCGAAGCCGGATGGCTCAACTTCGTGGGCGGCTGCTGTGGCACCGGACCCGAGCATATCGCCGCCATCGCCAAAGCCGTCGAGGGAATAGCCCCTCGCAAGCCGCCCGAACCCGACGGCCTCTTTCGAGCCAGCGGGCTCGAGGCTTACGCCATCAAGCCCACCACCGGCTTCACCATGGTCGGCGAGCGCACCAACATCACCGGTTCGCCGCGCTTTGCCAAGGCTATTAAAGCCGGCGATCTCGATGCCGGTCTGTCCATCGCCCGCCAACAGGTCGAAGCCGGAGCCAACCTGCTCGATGTCAACATGGACGAAGGCATGCTCGACTCTGAGCAGATGATGACTCGTTTTCTCAACCTGCTGGCCTCTGAGCCAGATATCGTCCGGGTACCGGTCATGCTCGACAGTTCTCGCTGGAGCGTGCTCGAAGCCGGACTCCGCTGCCTGCAGGGCAAGTCGGTAGTCAACTCGATCAGCCTCAAGGACGGCGAAGAAGAGTTTCTACGCCGGGCTCGGCTGTTGCGGCGCCACGGCACGGCCGTGATCGTGATGGCCTTCGACGAGCAAGGCCAGGCCGACACGGCCGAGCGCAAACTCGAGATCTGCACTCGCTCCTATCGGCTACTGCTCGATGAGGCCGGCTATCGAGCCGAAGACATCATCTTCGACCCCAATGTGCTGACCGTGGCCACCGGTATGGAAGAGCACAACAGCTATGGTTTGGCCTTCATCGAGGCGGTGCGGCGCATCAAGGCCGAGCTGCCGGGAGCCCGCACCATCGGTGGCATCAGTAATGTCTCGTTCTCGTTCCGCGGCAACAACGTGGTGCGCGAAGCGATGCACGCGGCCTTTCTCTATCACGCCATCAAAGCGGGACTCGACTTCGGCATCGTGAACGCCGGCATGCTAACGGTCTATGAGGATATTCCCGAGGAATTGCGCGAGGCGGTCGAAGACGTTCTGCTCGACCGTCGACCCGACGCCTGCGAACGCCTGGTCAACCTGGCCGAGAGCTATCGCGAAGAAGGAGCCGAGAGGACCACCGCCCGCACGGCCGAGTGGCGCAGCCAGTCGGTAGCCGAGCGCTTGAAGCACTCGCTGGTGCACGGCATCGTCGACTATGTCGAAACCGATGTCGAAGAAGCGCGCCAGCAACTCGCTCGGCCGCTCGAGGTCATCGAGGGCCCCCTGATGGACGGGATGAATGTGGTCGGCGACCTGTTCGGGGCCGGCAAGATGTTCTTGCCCCAGGTGGTCAAGAGCGCTCGCGTGATGAAGCGGGCGGTGGCCTATCTGACGCCGTTCATGGAAGCCGAAAAAGAGGCCGGCGGGGCCACCTCGGCCGGCAAGATCTTGATGGCCACCGTCAAGGGCGATGTCCACGACATCGGTAAGAACATCGTGGGCGTGGTGCTGGCCTGCAATGGCTATGAAATCATCGATCTGGGCGTGATGGTGCCGGCCGACAAAATCCTGGCCGCCGCCAAAGAGCACCAGGTGCAAGTCATCGGGCTGTCGGGCCTGATCACCCCTTCGCTTGACGAGATGGTTCATGTGGCCCGCGAGATGGAGCGATTGGGGATCGACCTGCCGCTGCTGATCGGTGGAGCCACCACCAGCCGGATGCACACGGCCGTCAAAGTGGCCCCCTGCTACAGCCACCCGACCGTGCACGTGCTGGACGCCTCGCGCGCGGTGGGAGTGGTTCAGGCGCTGCTGGGTGAGCGCTCGGCTGGCTACTGGGCAGAGGTCAAGGCCGAGCAAGAACGGCTGCGCGAGCGCCACAGCAAGGGCCGAGAGAAGACCCCCCTGGTCGACATAGAACAGGCCCGCCAGGCCGCTCTGGTGACCGATTGGCAACAGGCCGAGCCGCCCCAGCCCGAATTCCTGGGTCGGCGGATAGTCGAGCCGGCCCTGGAAGAGTTGGTTCCCCTCATCGACTGGAGCCCGTTTTTCCACACCTGGGAAATGCGCGGCAGCTATCCCAAGATTCTGGCCGAGCCCCGGGCTCAGGAGCTGTTCGACGACGCCAACCGATTGCTCGACCGGATCGTCAAAGAGAAGCTGCTCAAGCCCCGGGGAGTCTACGGCTTCTTCCCGGCCAACGCTCGGGGTGACGACATCGTGGTCTATAACGACGAAGAGCGAGAAGACCCCAGCGCCGTTTTGCCCACCCTCCGTCAGCAAGCCCCGCGGCGCAACGGCAACCCGCATCTGGCCCTGGCCGATTTCGTGGCTCCGGCCGGGGTGCGCGATTACGTCGGCGGTTTTGCGGTCAGTACCGGCCAGGGATTGGACGAACTGGTGGCCGAGTTCGAGGCTAGCCACGACGACTATCACGCCATCATGGCTCGGGCTCTAGCCGACCGTCTGGCTGAGGCCTTCGCCGAATATCTGCATCGCCAGGCCCGCAGCGACTGGAGCTATGGCAAGCAGGAAGACCTGACGGTCGAAGAGTTGCTGGCCGAGAAGTATCGAGGCATTCGCCCCGCGCCTGGCTATCCGGCCTGCCCCGACCACTCGCTCAAGGTGGTTTTGTGGAAGCTGCTCGAGGTGGAACAGGCGACCGGGATCACATTGACCGAAAGCCTGGCCATGTGGCCAGCCAGTTCGGTCAGCGGCCTCTATTTTGCCCACCCTCAGGCCCGCTATTTCGCCGTCGGTCGAGTCGGCAAAGACCAGGTCGAAGATTATGCGCGCCGCTGGGGGCGAGAGACCTCGGAGGTCGAGCGCTGGCTCAGTCCCAACCTCGACTACGCCTGATGAGTGAGGAGCATTTCAAGCTCAGTCCTTTCTCGGCAGTAGCCGATGCTCTGGCCCGACTACTGGAAGACGAACTCGAGCCCGAACGCTTCTTGTCCATCGTCAACCGCGAGGAGCGGCTGATTCGCCGCTGGCTGAGCGAGCTACGGCGCTTGAAGCTGCCCGCCGACTATCCTGACGGAGAAGTCATCAGCGCGGCCGGCATCCAGGGGTGCCAGGAGATGCTCGACGGCCTAGCCCAGGTGCGCAGAGCTCTGGAAGAAGGCGACGACGAGGCGCTCGAGGCAGGCTACGACCGGGTCTCGGAGGGTCACGAACTCATCGAGAAGCTGCTGGCCACCATCGCCACTATCAAAGAGAGAAACCAGGCTCAGTTGCTAGAAGACAATTTCTGGGCCTGAGGTAGTGCGATCAGAACCCGGTTCATAGGAGTAAGGGCAGCCGCGATGGCCGACCATTCCACCCGAAAGCCGGCCGCCTCGAGGCGATAGGTTCGCTCGATGTCGCTGGCCAGCTCGACCCCCAGTGCCTCGCGCACGGCCCGAGGGCCTGCCCGCCCGGTGCCGGCGTAGCAACAGGGCACCAGCGCCATCGGCCCTCCCAGGCGAAGACCGAGCTCCAGACAGCGGTCGGTGCGGGTGCCACAGGCGTGGACCGCCACCAGGGCGGTGCCCGGCTCGAGCCGAGCCTGCTTGAGGGGCTGCTCGAGGTAGCGCACCCGGGAGCCCACCTCAGGAAACGCTTCTACCACGCTGTCGCGCACCACCGCGGCCATCTTGGGCAGAGTCTTGTCGAGCATGACCACCTCTTCCACCCCCGAGTCAAAAACAGCAAAGAGCAGGCCCGTCAGGCCGTGGCCGGCGCACAGATCGGCCACCCGGGGGGCCCGTAGGCGGCGACGGACACACGCATAGACCTCGAAGCTCTCGATCAACTCGCGCAAGCGGACGGCTCGGCTCTGGGCCAGGGCCTCGACCAGTCGACCGACCCGGCCCGACTGACCGAGGCGAAGAGCGCTGGCCGGGTCGATACGGTGCCGGCCCTGGTCGAGCCAGGCCCGGTCATGGTTGAGCTGTTTGAAGACGCGAAATCCAGGATCCGTCATAGCTACTCCGGAATAGCCGGTTCGGAGCCGACCTTGCAAACCCTCGGAAAACATAGCCCACGTTTCAAAGCCTGGTGCCGCCTGGGCGACGCCCGCGCTCGCCGCGAACAGCGCTTGACCCTGGCCGAAGGGCCCGAGGTCGTGGCCGAGCTCTTGGCCAGCTCGTGGGAGGTAGAGGCCGTGCTGGTCGAGGCCGGCCGCCATCCTCACCTCGAACGGCAGGCCCAGGGCCGAGCCGAGTTACTCGCGCTCGAGCCCCAGCAGTTGAGCCGCTTGACGTCCGCTCAGACCAGTCAGGGGGTGGTGGCTATTGCGCGCCCCCCCGAAACTCGCGTCCATCTCGCCGATGTCGACTTTGCCCTGCTGCTCGAAGACCTGCATGACCCCGGCAATCTGGGCGCCCTGGCCCGCACCGCCCGGGCCGCCGCCGTGCAGGCGTTGGTGGTCACGGGCGGCACCGATCCCTACGGCCCCAAAGCTCTGCGGGCGGCCGCCGGCGCCCTCTTTCATTTGCCGGTAACTCGCCTGGAAGACCCGCTCGAGGTGCTAAAGGCTGGACCGGAACTGGTCTGCGCCGTGGCCAGAGGCGGCCAGCCTCTGTTCGAGGCGAAGCTGGAGGGACGGATTGCCATAGCTTTAGGCAACGAAAAGCGCGGCCTATCTGACCAACTTTTGACCGCGGCGACCCGGTTAGTCACCATCCCCATGGCGGGGGGGTGTGAGTCTCTCAACGTTGCCGTTAGTGGAGCCCTGTTGATGTACGAGAGAGTCCGTCGATGCGGTTGACAAAGCTTGTGAATTCCTTCACAATGTGGGGACTAATTTCTTAGGGGACGTGGGAAGCCAGGAGCCTTTCATGCTGGCCCAAGACCAGACAGAAAGGTCTCGAGACGGGGGTATGGAGACCGTGAATCATCAGACCGAGGAGGGTGTAACGCCCGCCCGGTTTACTTCGTTTGTACGAGTTCTGGCTGTTTGCACAGCCCTGCTCGTATTCGTTGGAGCCATGGTCACGACCACCGGCTCTGGATTGTCAGTGCCCGACTGGCCCCTATCGTTCGGACGTCTTAACCCCCGCATGGTCGGGGGTGTGTTTTTCGAGCACGGCCATCGTCTGGTGGCAGCTGCGGTCGGTTTTCTGACTCTGATCGCCGCCTTTTGGGCCAGTCTGGTGCAGGCTCCCCGGTTCGTGCGTCGGGCCGCCTGGTTTGCTCTGGGCCTGGTCATCCTGCAGGGCCTGCTGGGCGGTTTGACGGTGCTGATGAAGCTTCCCACCGCCGTCTCGGTGGCCCACGGTTGCACCGCCCAACTCTTCTTGTGCACCATCGTGGCGCTGGTGCTGCTGACCACGCCCGCTTTCGTGGACGCCGACTGCCGCATTACCGGACCTTCGGCCTCGAGTCTGCGACTCGGTTCGGTGACGGCTCTTATCATCGTTTTTCTCCAGCTGGTGGTGGGGGCAACCATGCGTCATATGGGGGCCGGCTTGATCATCCCCGACTTTCCCACCTCGATGGGACGGCTGGTGCCTCCCCTGGTCACCCTCGAGATCTGCATCAATTTTGCCCATCGCTGCCTGGCGGTGATGGTGTTGCTGGCCGTCGGCCTGCTGGTGGCTCGAATCTACCGCGAACACAGCCAGCAGCCCGCTCTGCCCAAACTGGCTCTGGGCCTTTCGGGGTTGGTTCTGGTCCAGATTACGCTGGGCGCTCTCACGGTCTGGAGCCGGCGCGGTCTCTTTCCCACCTCGCTGCATGTGATGAATGGCGCGCTGGTGCTGGCCACCACCTTCGCTATCGTGCTCTGGTCCTACCGGCTGACCAGCGCGCGCCGCCAATCTGGCATCGTCGAAACGACCGCCACCGGCACGCGCGCCGACTGGATGGAGCTGGCCAAGATGCGGCTGGTTACCCTGTCGGCTTTCACGGCCGGCTGTGGCTACTGGCTGAGCACCAGCCAACCTCGGTGGAGCGTCCTGGCTATGGTGGTGGTCGGCATCTTCTTGCTGGGTGGCGGCTCGAGCGTGCTCAACCACGTCTTCGAGGTTGAGACCGACGCTTTGATGGCCCGCACCCGCAATCGCCCCCTGCCGGCCGGCCGAGTCTCGACGGTCATGGCCGAGCGAGTCGGAGCGGCTCTGGGATTGGGCGGCGTGCTGTTCCTGGGAGTGGCGGTTCGCCCCCTGTGCGGCATCCTCGCCCTGCTGGCCATGGTCAGCTATCTCTTTATCTACACTCCCCTCAAGCGCACGACCCCGATGTGCACCCTGGTAGGAGCCGTGCCCGGCGCTCTTCCGGTCTTGATCGGCTGGACGGCCGGCACAGGTCGGCTCGATATTGGCGGCTGGATCCTGTTTCTGATCCTGTTCGTCTGGCAGCTTCCCCACTTCATGGCCATTGCCTGGCTGTGCCGAGAAGACTACGCCAAAGCGGGACTGCCCATGCTAACCGTGGTGGACCCCGCCGGTGGCCTGGCCTCTCTGCAAACGCTGGTCTACTGTCTGGCGCTGGTACCCATCAGCCTGGCCCCGACCCTCTATGGCATGACCGGCCTGCTATATTCTTTTATCGCCCTGGTTCTCGGGGTGATCTATCTGGTCTTCGGCGTGAGGATGAGCCGCGAAAGAACAACTGTTCGCGCCCGTCAACTGCTGATGGCCTCGGTAATCTACCTTCCCCTCCTCTACGGAGCGATGATGATCAATCGTTAGGTTGGGAAGGAAACTCGTGAATAGACTGAAAACGGTTGTGGATCGGGCGCCGAGATGGTGACCGATCGATTGGATCCTCAGAGGAAAGTTATGCATATACGTCGCTGGAAACGAGCAGGTCTAACGGGCTATATCGCCCTGCTGCTTCTCACCCTGGCGGGCTGCGGACTGCAAGGCCCACAAAGCACTTTGGACCCTTCCGGGCCGGTAGCCCAATACCAGATGAATGTCTTTCTCGTCACCTTCTGGGTGTCGGTGGGCATCTTTCTCGTAGTCGGCAGTTTCATGGTGTTCTGCCTCTACAAGTTCCGCCACACGGGCGAGGTCAAGCGGGGCGAGAACCTTCCTGACCAGGGGCACGGCAGTGCCATTGTCGAGTTGGGCCTGATCCTGGTCTCGGTCGGCCTGGTAGGCATCATGGTGCTCCCGACCCTGCAGGGCATTTTCTGGGTCGGCACTCTACCGCCTCAAGAGAACCCTCTGGTCATCAAAGTGACCGGCCTGCAGTGGTGGTGGCGCTTCGAGTATCCCGAAGAGGGTGTAGTAACCGGCAACGAACTGGCCATTCCGGCCGGCCGGCCGGTGAAGTTCGAACTGCACACCGCCGACGTCATTCACTCCTTCTGGGTTCCCCGCCTGGGCGGCAAAATGGACCTGATGCCGGGCCAGGACAACTGGCTCTGGCTCGAGGCCGACCCGGACATGAAGGACGCCGTGCCGTTGCCTGAGGATTCGCCCTTCCAGGGCAGCTACTTCTACGGTCAGTGCGCCGAGTTCTGTGGCGAGTCCCACGCCTTCATGCGCTTCCGCGTGGTGGTGCTCGATGACACCAATTTCCAGAAGTGGGTCGAACATCAAAAGAGCGATGCCGTGAGTCCGTCCACCGTAGCCGAAGACCTGGGCCAGCAGGCGTTCATGAAGAACCAGTGTGCCAGCTGCCACACCATTCGCGGCGTCAAAGGCGCGGGTGGCATGGTCGGTCCCGACCTGACCCATGTCGGCAGCCGCGTCAGCATCGCGGCCGGCATCATGGACAACAACGTCGACAATTTGATCAAGTGGATTCACACTCCCAACTATTACAAGCCGGGCAACATCATGTATAAGACCGGCTATGCCCCCAAAGAAGAGGGTGGCATGGGCGTCCAATTGTCCGACGACGACGTGGTCAACCTGGCCAAATATCTGTACAGCCTGAAGTGAGGTAGACGTTTTGTCCTCCGAGAATATGCACATAGAACCCGCCCACGAAAAGGGATTTTTCGATAGCATCCTGGGCCGCCAGGTAGAACCCAACGGACTGGTCGGCTGGCTGACCACCGTGGACCATAAACGGATCGGTATCCTCTACGGAGTTACCGCCCTGGTCTGGTTCATCGTCGGCGGCCTTGAAGCTCTGGCCATCCGCGTGCAACTGCATCGTCCCGAAATGCGAGACTTCGTTACCCCCGAGGTCTACAACCAGCTGTTTACGATGCACGGCACCACCATGATCTTCCTGGTAGTCATGCCGCTGGCCGTGGCTTTCTTCAACTTTATCGTGCCCCTCCAGATTGGGGCTCGCGACGTGGCCTTTCCCCGGCTCAATGCATTCAGTTACTGGATGTTCTTGTTCGGCAGCCTGATCCTCAACGCCAGCTGGTTTCTCGGCGGCGCCCCCAATCAAGGTTGGTTCGGCTACGCGCCGTTAACGGAGCATGCCTACAATCCGGGCCATCAGGTCGACTTCTGGATCGTCGGTCTGCAGATTCTGGGCGTGGCATCCATCGCCGGCGCCCTGAACTTCATCACCACCATCGTCAACATGAGGGCGCCGGGTATGACGTTCATGCGCATGCCGGTCTTCACCTGGATGACGCTGGTGACGGCCTTCCTGCTGATCCTGGCCTTCCCGGCCATCACCATCGCGCTGGTCGAGTTGATGTTCGACCGTCTCTTCCACACCAACTTCTTCATCGCCGAAAAGGGCGGGCTGCCGATCTTCTGGCAGCATCTCTTCTGGGTGTTCGGTCACCCGGAAGTCTACATCCTGATCTTGCCCCCGATGGGCATGGTCAGCGAAGTGCTGCCGGTCTTCTCGCGCAAGCCCCTGTTCGGCTATCCTCTGGTGGTCGGCTCGGGTGCCGCCATCGGCTTCATGGGCTTCACCGTCTGGAGCCACCACATGTTCACCACCGGCCTGGGCAACATCGCCGTGGCCGCCTTTGCCCTGACCACGATGGCCATCGCGGTACCGACCGGCGTGAAGATCTTCAACTGGGTGGGCACGCTCTACAAAGGCCAGTTGCTGATGCGGGTGCCCATGCTGTTTGCCCTGGGCTTCATCTACCAGTTCATGATGGGTGGCTTCTCGGGCCTGATGCACGCCTCGCCGCCCCACGACATGCAGCAGCAAGACACCTACTACATCGTGGCCCACTTCCACTACGTGCTGATCGGGGGCGCCATCTTCGGCACTTTCGCCGGCATCTATTACTGGTTCCCCAAGATCACCGGCCGCATGCTGAGCGAGAAGAAGGGCAAGGCCGTCTTCTGGGCGCTCTTCATCGGTTTCAACCTCACCTTCTTCCCGATGCACTGGCTGGGCCTCAACGGCATGCCTCGCCGCATCTATACCTACAGCTCGGACATGGGTTGGAACGAACTCAATATGCTGTGCACCATCGGGGCCTTCCTGATGGCCGGCGCCGTGCTGATGTTCTTCATCGACGTGCTACGCTCGGTCAAACAGGGCGCGGCCTGCGAACAGGATCCCTGGGATGCTCGCACCCTCGAGTGGAGCATCCCTTCGCCTCCGCCGGTCTACAACTTCAAAGAGACCCCTCACGTCAACCATCTCGACGACTATTGGTACACCAAGTATCCCGACGCTCTTCACCACCACGAGGATGATGACCACGACGGGCACGATGAGGAGCACCCTCCTCACCACCACGATCACGATGCGCACGGTATTCACATGCCGGGCGGCTCATGGTTTCCGATGTTCGCCGCGCTCGGCTTCTGCATCGGTGGCTGGGGCCTCATCCATAGCTGGTTCCCGCTGGCCATTGTCGGTGGGTTGCTGGGCGTCACTGGCATCTTCTGCTGGGCTATGGAGCCCATCGGCGGATACTACATTCACTTCGAGGAAGCCAAGAAAGCATGAGTTCACACGCACACCCCATCGAGAATCCCCACGAGATAGGCTGTACCGGCTATCCTCACCGCAAGATCCTGATGTGGCTGTTTCTCGCCTCGGACTGCATGTTCTTCGGCAGCCTGATCAGCACATATCTGGTCTATCGCGGCCGCAGCGTGGCTCACCCGCTGCCCGAAGAGGTCTTCGATATCCCGCTGACTTCCACCAGCAGCTTCGTGCTGCTGATGAGTTCCTACCTGATGGTGCTGACCCTCAATGCCGTCGAGCGGGGCGACATCGCCAGGTTCCGACTCTGGTGTGCCGGTACCGCCTTCTTCGGCAGCATCTTTCTGGGCTTTCAGATCTACGAGTTCACCCACTTCGTACATAACGGTCTAACGCTCTCGTCGAACATCTTCGGCAGCACCTTCTTCGTGCTGACCGGCACTCACGGCTGCCACGTCGCCATCGGCGTCTTGTGGCTCAGCGCGCTATTCATCTACTCGTTCGTGCCAAACGGAGTCACTCCGGCCCGGGCTCTTGACGTCGAAATCGCCGGCCTCTACTGGCACTTCGTCGACATTGTCTGGATCGTGATCTTCACGGCCGTCTATCTACTCGAGTACATCATCTAAGGAAGGCAACAATGTCCGACGAATTCAACCAGAAAAGAACCTTTTCGGCGGCCGTTCGCTACACGATCGTGGCCCTCGTTCTGGGCCTCATTACCGCCTTCGAGGTGGCCGTACTCTATCCACCGTTAGCCCACGCTCAGGACACCCCCAAGATCGTCTTGTTGGTAGTCCTGTCGGTCCTGAAGTTCGTGTTGGTGGTAGCGCTCTTCATGCATCTGTGGCAAGACCCTTTCCTCTACACCGCCTTGTTCGGCCTGGGATTGGTGCTGGCTTGCGGCACGATGGTTGCGCTGGTGACCCTGCTGGGTGTGTATAGCCCCCCCAAAGACGCGGTCCATGTCGATCCCTCCCGCGAAGTTCACCACATGCCGGCCGAGGACGAAGGAGCCGGGGCAGGGCACAGCTACCAGAGCTTCGGACGTAGTCTGGCTGAATTTCATGCCCGACAGGAGCTGTGCGCTTGATGTGACCAGGCAGCAACTCATCGCTCTGTTCATCGCCCTGGCGGCGTTGTTCGGAGGATGGGCCTACCATACACGCAAGGGGGCCTTCACCCCACCGCCCGAAGTGGCGGGAGAACCGGGGGCGGAGGCCTTTTTTCGTCTCGGCTGCGTGCAGTGCCATGCGGTCAGCGGACTCGAGGGCGCCAACGGCACTCTGGGGCCCCCGCTGGATGGATTAGCCGAGCGAGCGGCTACCAGGGTTAAGGGTATCGACGCCCGGGAATACGTCAAACAGTCGATTCTCGAACCAGCCGCCTTTCAACCCGAGGGCTTTCTCAACGTGATGCCCTCCTTCAAAGACCAGCTGTCTCCGCAGGAACTGGACACCCTGGTCGACTGGTTGCTCAGCTTGGAGCCAAAACATGAATCTTGAACTGCACTGGCATCCCGAGCCCGGAGTGCTCGACGGCATCGTGGTGCTGTCGTTTCTCTACCTGTTAGCGGCCGGGCCACTGAGAAAGTACCTCGACGAAAGCCAGCCGTTCCCCAAGCGCCAGACTCTATGGTTCTTCAGCGGAGTGGTGGTGCTTTTTCTGGCGGTTGGTTCACCGCTCGAGAAGCTCAGCGAAGAGTACCTCTTCTCGGCCCATATGTTCCAACACGTGCTGCTCATCTATCTGGTGCCAGCGCTGTTCCTGAAGGGCTTGCCGGCCTGGATGATGCGGCCGCTTCTGGCCATGGAGTGGAGCGGCCCGCTGTTCCGCTTTTTTACCCGGCCGGTGGTGGCCTGGCTGGTATTCAACGGCCTGTTCTATCTCTGGCACGTGCCGGGCCTCTACGAGTGGGCCCTCCGCGACCCCTCCATCCACTTTCTCGAGCACGCCACTTTCATGGGCGCCGCGATGCTGGTGTGGTGGCCAACCTTGAGCCCGACCGAAGAGCTGCCTCGCCTCGACTACGGTCCGCAGCTGTTGTATGTGCTGGCCATCGGCCTGGCCCAGACGCCCCTGTTTGCGTTTCTGACCTTCTCGTCCACGGTCTTCTACCCCACCTATGCTCAGGCAGCGCGGATCACCAGCCTGACTCCCATCGAAGATCAGGTGCTGGGGGGCGTGATCATGAAGCTGGCGGCCATGGTGGCGACCTTCTACGCCGTAGCCTTTATCTTCTATCGCTGGTATGAAAAGAGCCGCTAGTGGTCAGCCGAGATATAAGGCAGCAGGTTGCCGTCTCGCTCGGCCTCGTCGATCAATTTGCGGGCATAGAGAAGGCGTTGGATAAACCCCACCAGGCACAGGGCGATGAGGGCTCCCAGCCAGTAGTGGGCCAGGCCCCAGGGCAGGAACAGATACCCACCCAGGATGAGGACCATGCGGTCCGAGTGGTCGCCAACCCCGGGCCAATCTCGGTTGTCGGTGACGATCACCAGGCCCACCCGAGGCTTTGCATAGCTCACCAGGAGCGACAACCCGAGCGCCGAGGCTGCCAGCACCGGGAAGAAATAGGCCAGTCCCACCATCAAGATGGTCTCGACCATGCGGTCGACCATGGCCTCGAAATAGTTGCCGAAGGCCGAGGCCCGATTCTGCAGGCGGGCCACTTCGCCGTCGATGAAGTCGAACAGAGAAGAGCTTACCCCCACAACAAAGGCCAGCAAGGGATGGTTATACACCAACAAATAGGCGGCCAGCGCGCTGGTGGGCACGGCCATGAAACTGACCAGATTGGGAGAAATGCCGGCCCGCGCCAGTGGTGTCGCCACTTTCGTTTTCAGGGGAGCCAGTGTTTCGCGAAGGTTGCCCAGCATAGGAGGAATGATGTCTAGATTTCGCAGCCGTGAGGCTGCCGCTTGGTTAGTCCTGTTTGCCCTGGTGAGTGCGGTCTCCTGGGCGGATCCGCTCAGTGTGGGCCAGAAAGTCCCGAATTTTACCCTGCTCAATCAAGATGGCAAGAAGGTCAGCCTTTCCGACTATCAGGGCAAGGTTATCATGGTCACCTTTCTCTACACCCGCTGTCCTTTTCCTGAAAAGTGTCCGATGATCTCGGAAAAACTCGGCCAGACCCGGGCTCTGATGCAAAAGCTCAACGCCTCGGACAAGTTTCAGGTGCTGAGCATCACCATCGACCCCAAGTACGACACCCCCGAGCGACTTAAAGCCTATACTCAGGGCAACGACAAAGACTTTGGCAACTGGGACTTCTTGACCGGCACCCCGGAACAGATCGCCAATGTGGCCGGCCTGTTCGGGCTGGTCTATTGGGAAGAAAACGGGGTTATCGAGCACAACATGCGAACCGGAATCATCGATCCCAAAGGTTATCTGGCCAAGGTCGTGCGCGGCTCGGAGTGGAAAGCCGGTGAACTCTCGGCCATCATCAAGGACATTCTGCCCAAGTGAGCGACCGGGTCACGGCCAACCTACCGGCCCTGGATCTCGACCAGACCGAGGCGTTCTATCAACGCCTCGGCTTCTCTACCGGTTTCAAGGACGAGGGCTGGATGGTGATGCATCGCGGGGCGCTCGAGCTAGAGTTCTTTCCTCACTCCGGGCTGGTCCCGGGCGAATCGTGGTTCTCGGCTTGCGTGCGGGTGAACGAGGTCGACAGCCTCTATCAAGACTGGTGCGAAGCCAACCTGCCCGAGCAGGGAATCCCCCGACTGACGCCGCCAAAGAACGAGCCCTGGGGGTTACGCCAGGCCAACCTCATCGACTGCAACGGCAGTCTGTTACGAATTCTGGGTCCAGTGAAATGAAGAAACTGCTCGTCCTGTTGCTGCTTTCTGGCCTGGCGTGCGCCGACGGCATCGACTGGCAACCGTGGGAGGGCGCCCAACAGCGCGCCCAGCGCGAGCGACGCCTGGTGGTGCTCGACCTCGAGGCGGTCTGGTGCCACTGGTGTCACGTCATGGACAAGACCACCTACGCCGACCCCCGGGTCATCGAACTGCTCAACCGGGTGGCCGTGCCGGTCAAGGTCGACCAGGACGCCCGCCCCGATCTAGGCCACCGCTACGAGGACTATGGCTGGCCGGCCACCATCATCTTTGACCACCAGGGCAACGAGCTGGCCCGCCTGTCAGGTTATGTCGAGCCAGACCGCTTCGTGGCCATTGTGCAAAAGCTCTCGGCCGACCCGCGGCCCCTCGACTCGGTTACCCCTCCCCCGCCCGCCCGGGCCAACGGGGCCCTCGACCTCGAGAGTCTCGAGCGGCGCCACTTTGACCTCTATGACGACGAGCGAGGCGGTTGGGGCCGCATCCACAAGTTCGTCAACGGCCCGGTGGTCGAGTACTGTCTCGAGCGCTCGTTGGCCGGTGACGAGCGCAACCGCGCCATGGCTCGCCGCACGCTCGAGGCCAACCTGGCCCTGATGGATCCGGTCTGGGGCGGAGTCTATCAATACTCGGACAGCGCCGTCTGGAACTCGCCCCACTACGAGAAGATCATGTCCACTCAGGCAGCCAACCTGCGCTGCTACAGCCTGGCCTACGCCCAATTCGGCGACCCCCGCTACCTGGCCGCCGCCCAGGCCATCGTCGCCTATCTCGACAGCTTTCTCAGCGACCCTTCCGGCGGCTTCTATGTCAGTCAGGACGCCGATGTCAAACAAGGCGAAAAGGCCACCGACTATTTCGCCCTCGACGACGCCGGTCGCCGGGCCCGAGGCATCCCTCGCATCGACCAGCATCTCTACGCCCGCGAGACCGGTTGGGCGGTGGACGCTCTCACGGTCTACGCGGGCATCACCGGCGATCAGGCGGCGCTGGAGCGGGCCCTGGCCGGGGCCCACTGGCTGGTAGCTCACCGCGCCCTCGAAGGCGGCTTTAGCCACGACGGCCAGGGTCTCTACCTCGGCGACAACCTGGCCTGTGCCAGCGCCTTTCTGAGCCTCTATCGGGCCACCGCCGACCCGACCTGGCTCGAGCGCGCCAGCGCCACCGCCGACTTCATCGACAGCCGTTTCACCCGGCCCGACCACGACGGCTACTACACTTCCACCGAAGGTCTGACGCGCCAGCCCAAAGAGAACGTGGCTCTGGCCCGCTTTGCCAACCTGCTCTACCACCACACCGGCAAGCCGACCCACCAGGCCATGGCCGGGCGCGCCCTGGCCTATTTCGCTATCGAAGGCGTCACCGATGGCTTCAACCCCGGCGGCCTGCTGCTGGCTGCCGCCGAGAACGCCCGCGACCCTCTCCACATCACCGTAGTCAGCGCCCCCGCCTCGCCCCAAGGCAAAGCCCTCTTCACCCGTGCCCAGGCCAGCCCCAGCACCTATCTACGCCTTGACTGGTGGCACCCGGGCACTCCCCTGCCCCCCAATACCGACACCGAATATCCCGATCTGGGCAAAGCGGCCGCCTTCGTGTGCACCGCCGGCCGCTGCTCCCCACCCATCTTCACTCCCGAAGCCCTGGCCCGCCGCCTCTAGACGATGCGACCGGGGAAGACGGCGACTTCTGAGCCCACGGCAAAGCATACCGAGCGCGGCTCGAGGTGGTCGATGAAGGTCCATTCGGGGCCATAGACCTTGCCGCACTCGAAACGCACCTGATAGTCGAGCACAGGGCGCACCAGCCAGGCAGGATGGAGCACCTTGTATTCCAGGGTGCGCCCCTGGTGGTCGCGGCCATAGCCCCACTTGTGTTCTTTGAAAAAGTGCTCTTCGCTGTCAGCCTCGGGCATGGAGCGTTCGGGTCCCACGGTCAGGCGCAGCACGTGGGCGGCGTCGGCCCAGCGCAAGCGGGTTTCGAACTCTTCGGTGTCGGCCCGGCGGCTGGTAAACCGGTGCAGTTCGGCGGCCAGGTAAGGCTCGTTGTAGAGGGCTCGGGCGATCCAACAGGGCAATCGCTGGGGGATGAACTCGCGGATGAAGCAAACGCCTCGGCGGTGGCCTCGGCGCACGTAAAAGCGCAGGTTCAGCTCGGGAAAATTGCGATAGCCGGGCCAGCCGACCCCCATGACGCGGGTGTCGAGAAAATCGAAGGCCACCAGCGAGAGAAAGGCTTTGCCCTCCGAGGCTTCGAGTTCGCAACCCGCCGGAGTGAAAGGCAGCAAGCGCTCTTGCTCGACCTCGTAGTTGAACAGACAGAGGTTGGCCCAGCGGGCGGTCAAAAACGGTTTTCTAAGATCGAACAAGCTCGTCTCCCTCTACGGCGATGGGCCGTTCGGTGAATTTCTCGGCCACATAGATGTTCGCCAGGGTGTGGGGACTGACCACCTGGCAGCCGATCCGGCCGCCAGCCAGAGCCAGCAGCGGCACCAGGTTATCGGCCAGGTTTTCTTCCACGGGAGCGGGCTGCTCCAGGCGTTCGCGAAAGGCGACGGCGGCCTTGATGCCGACCCGTTCCGCCGGCACCCCGCGCTCGCCCAGGCGGTCGGCACCCAGTCGAAGCGGCCAGTCGGTCTCGGGGCCTTCGGCCCAGATGGTCACCACCGATCCGGTGGAACGGCTTTTGACCGCCTCGAAGGTGGCCTGGGGGGAGAGGTCCGCTAGCTGGTTGCAGACCGAACTCGCCTGGCGCCGGGCCACCTCGCGCTCTTCGAGATCGGCCGACGAAACCGAGTGAACGCGGATGCGCGTCGGGACCAGGGCTCTGGTGAGGTCAAGCGGGGGCAGCTGCACTGCCTGCCAACTGGCAAACCGTCCCTCGACCTGGCACTCGAGCACCCCCTTGCCTTTGGGAAAGAAGCCGCGGGGGCCGACATGCTCGCGAATCGAGCCTAGAGCCCGGAAGTAGGGCAACACCACCTGGCTCATGTAGTCGGCCGGGGGCGACCACGACACATCGGTGCCCCCGACCAGCCGCAGCTCGACCCGACCCCCGGCGAAGAGCGCCGGTAGCATGGCCGCCTGGAGCAAAAGCGTGACCGAGCCGGCCGTACCCACGTCGAGGCCATAGCGCCCGGGGACCAGGCGGCCGGGACGAAAGGTCAGGCTGGTCGAGCCTGGATGCGCTCCCTCCACCTGGGCCGAGCACATCGAGCCTACCAATTCCACCGCTGCCAGGTGTTGGGCTTTGAGGCCGGGCGGTTTGCGACCAGCTCGAATCTTGTCGATGCAAAACGGTTTGCCGGTGATGGCCGAAAAAGCCAGCGAGCTGCGCAAAATCTGGCCGCCGCCCTCCTGGTATTGGCCATCGATCGCGATCACGACGAGAGAAGCTTGGAGTAATATTCGGCCGTGCGCTGGATGCCTTCCTCGAGGTCGACCTTGGCCTCGAAGCTGAGCATACGCCGGGCTTTCTCGACGCTGGGAACGCGCAACTCGATGTCGGCGCTGCGGCGAGGCTCGAAAACAATCTTGGATTTAGAGTTGAGCACCCTGATGACGGTATTGGCCAGCCCGTAAATGGTCACCACAGCCCGGGCATTGCCGATATTGAACGACTCGCCCAGGGCGTCGGGACTCTCCAATACCAGCTCGAGGGCGCGCACGAAGTCATCGATGTAGCACCACGCCCGAATCTGGTTGCCCTCGCCATAGATGGTGAGATCCTGGTCGCGAAGAGCCCGCTTGATGAAGATCTGCAGCGCTCCTTCGCCCACCTGCCCGGGGCCATAGACATTGAAAGGGCGCACCGTCACCGTGCCCAGCCGATGCTCCTTCCAGTAGGCCTGGGCCAGGTGCTCGCCCGCCAACTTGCTGACCGCATAGCACCAGCGGGCCTCCCCCGCCGAACCGGTGACGGCGTTGTCTTCTTCGCTAGCCCCGAAGGCGGTGTTGCCGAACACTTCTGAGGTCGAAAAGTTGAGCACTCGCTCGATGGTGCCTGCTCGCCGGCTGGCCTCGAGCACATTGGAGGCTCCCACCAGGTTGACGCGCAGGGTCGAAGACGGGCTTTTGAGCACCGTATCGATACCGGCAATGGCGGCACAGTGAACCACCATACAGCAGCCCTCGACGGCCCGCTCGACGGCCGGCAGGTCGAGCACGTCGCCCTCGATCACCTCGCGTTGCTCGGTCTCTTCGAGGCGGGTTCCACGAAAGAAGTTATCGAAGACTCGGACCTTATAGCCCTTGCCCGTCAAAAGGCTCCCCAGGGCACCGCCCACAAAGCCAGCTCCGCCGGTGATCAAGACTTTCTTCATGCCTTGTGATTGTCAGATGCCCCAGAAAAACCCTGCCTTGTCTGGCTCGCCCCCTAGCCGTATACTGGCCCCGGATGAAGCAATATCTATCATCGTCAGAGGCGGCTCAGGCGCTGGGAGTCAGTCGCAGCACCCTGTTGCGCTGGTTTCGTGAGGGGCGCATCAGCCAGGCCACGCGCGACCATCGCGGTTGGCGGCGCTTTCATCGCGCCGACATCGACCGCATCCGGCGCGAACTGGGCGAGGAGGTGGCCCATCAAGAACCGCCCGAAGAGCGCAAGCGCCGCGAGCGAATGCGCACCTACCTCCGGCGGGTGCCGGCTTTTCGCCGGTTGCCCGAAGACGTGCTCGACGAACTGGCCCGCTGTGCACGCTTTCACGGACTCTTGGCCGGCCAGAGATTGTTTTCCCCTGGCGACCACTCGCGCGGCCTGCACATCCTGGTCAAGGGTAAAGTCCGCACCTTCCGCACCTCACACGAGGGCCGCGAGCAGACCCTGGCGGTGGAGGTCCCCTTTCACACCCTGGGCGAGTCGGTGCTCTTTCGAACCGACGAAAAGCACTCGTCTTTTGCGATTTGTCTCGAGAGTTCCACCGTGATGATCCTGCCCATCGTGCGGGTGCGCCAGTTGACCCGCCAGCACCCTCAACTAGCCATGGCCTTTTTGCGGGAGTTCACCCGGCGCATCGAAAATCTAGAGGAACGCATCGAGGAGCTAGCCCTTCTGAGCGTCGAACAGCGGGTGGCTCGAACGCTACTCGAGTGGTCGCGCCAGCAGGGCACCGACGACCAGGTCGAGTTGCCCATGAGCATGGCCGAGTGGGCCTCTTTCCTGGGTGCCGCCCGAGAGAGCCTCAGTCGGGCTTTGATTCGCCTCGAACGCGACGGGGTTCTCAGTCGCCAGGGACGCATCTTGATGATTCTAGAAAGAGAAAGCCTCGAACGCCTGTGACCCACGTCATTACCGATGCCTGCCTCGGCGTCAAAGACGGTATCTGTGTAGAATACTGCCCCGTGGACTGCATCCACTCCGAGCCCGACGAGCCGAGCTACTACATCGATCCCGACGAGTGCATCGACTGCGGCGCCTGCGTGCCGGTCTGTCCGGTAGCGGCCATCTTCCCCCACGACGAACTTCCCGAAGACCAGCTGGCCTGGCTGGGGCGCAACGCCGCCTTTTTTCAGAACGACAGCAAGTAATAGCCCACGGCCAGGTAGCTCAGGCAAACACCCAGAGCCGCCCCCAGGTGGCGAACCGAGATGTCTTGATAAAAGACGAACTGAGCCGCTCGCCAGAGCCGATCGCGCCATGAGTAGGCAGTTCCGCTAGTGATCAGGTTGGGGAACAGGCTCAATCGAACCAGGTGAACCAGGCCGGTGCACAGCGGCACCACCATCAACACCGGCAGAAGAAGAAGGGTACCCAGCAGGCGCCGCGGGACGAACTGAAGGCCGCGACCGGTCCTCGGCGGGGTGAGGCGGTCCGGTCGCTCGCTCCAGGGGAGTCGCCCGACATGGTGACGGCAACACGGGCAACTCTGGTCCCACGGGTGGGAAGTGAGCGAGCGGGATAGATCCGAGAGTCGGATCAGGTCTCGAGTGTCGAGACCCCCTTTCTGCTCGTAGCGGTTCCACATTTCCCAGACCTCGGCCGTGCCTGCTGGGCAGCGCTCGAAGAGCAGCAGAAGCTTGTCGTGAGCCCGACAGATTCCATCGTTGGAAAGGTCGAGGGTGAGGTCATCGAGGCGAAACCGTTCACTTACCATGACCCTATCTTACACTATTACTGTTAAACTGTCAATAATCGATAGAAGGAACCGGCGGGACCTTCCCTAACTAGGCTCGATGCGCATCGAGTATTACGCTCACGCCTGCTTCTGTCTGCACGGCAAGTCTGGAGTGAGAGTGGTCATCGACCCTTATGAGCCTTGCGTGGGCTATCCACCACCGCTGCGTCCCGCCGACCTGACGCTGGTGAGTCACGACCATTTCGACCACAATTACGTCAGCGCGGTCACCGGGCGCACCACCGTCATTCGAGGAGCGGTGTCCCGCCAGGTGGCCGGCGTGAACATCAGTGGAGTGGTGGCCGATCACGATCCCCACGACGGTCACGATTGCGGCAAGGTGGTCTGCTTTGCCATCGAACTCGACGGCGTCAGGGTCGTGCATCTATCCGATCTGGGCCGACCCCTAACCCAAGAAGAAGCGAAGAAATTTGGGCGCGTGGATGTCTTGTTGGTGCCTTGCGGAGGCGGTCAGTCCATCGGACCGGTCGAGGCCGTGGCCACCATCGAGCAACTGCAGCCGAGCTGGGCCATCCCCATGCACTATCGCACCCCCTTCACCAACCGCGAGCTTTTTCCCGATCTGCTGCCGGTCTCGTCGTTTGTCGACAAGGCAGGACGGGTAGGCCGTTGGGGGGAGCCCTCGCGAGTTTTCGAGAACCCTGCGGGCGCGCCGGAGATATTCATCCTGCCCCACACTTTTTGAGGTGAACCGTGAAGACCCAGATTCGAGAGCAGACCATGCAAGACAAGATCGCCCTGCTGCGTGAGAAACGCAAACAAAGCGAACTCGGTGGCGGCCAGGCCCGCATCGACGCCCAGCACAAACGCGGAAAGCTGACCGCCCTCGAGCGCTGCGAGAAGCTGTTAGACCCGGGTTCGTTTCGCCAGCTCGATCGCTTCGTAACCCACAACTGCACCGACTTTGGCATGGAGGACAAGCGCTTCCTGGGGGACGGCGTGGTCACAGGGCACGGCACCATCGACGGCCGGCTGGTCTACGTCTTTGCCCAGGATTTCACCGTGCTGGGCGGTTCGTTGGGCGACATGCACGCCCGCAAGATCTGCAAGGTGATGGACCTGGCCTTACAGAATGGCGCCCCCATCATCGGCCTCAACGACTCGGGCGGAGCCCGCATTCAAGAGGGCGTGGTAGCTCTGGGTGGCTACGCCGAAATCTTCTATCGCAATACCCTGGCCTCGGGGGTGGTGCCTCAACTGTCGGCTATTCTCGGCCCGTGTGCCGGGGGCGCCGTCTATTCTCCGGCCATCACCGACTTCATCATCATGGTGCAAGAGAAGTCGCACATGTTCATTACCGGGCCCGATGTCATCAAGACCGTCACCAACGAAGAAGTGACCTTCGAAGAGTTGGGAGGGGCCGAAACCCACGCAGGCACTTCGGGGGTGGCTCACTTGACCGCCGAGGACGAAGACGATTGCTTCGACCAGCTCAAGCTACTGTTGTCGTTTATGCCTCAAAACAACCTCGAGCGGCCTCCGCGCAAGGCCACCAGCGACCCGGTCTCGCGCCAGAGTCCGCGCCTGGAGTCGGTCGTGCCCTCTAACCCCAACAAGCCCTACGATGTGCGCGACGTCATTACCGAAGTGGTCGACGACGGAGACTTCTTCGAAATCCACGGCGACTATGCCAAGAACATCGTGGTCGGGTTCGCTCGTCTCGACGGTGCGCCAGTGGGGGTGGTGGCCAACAATCCTCAGGTGCTGGCCGGAGTGCTCGACATCAACGCCTCGCTCAAAGGGGCCCGCTTCGTGCGTTTTTGTGACTGTTTCAACATCCCGCTGGTGACCTTCGTGGACGTGCCTGGCTTTTTGCCCGGTGTGCAACAAGAGCACGGCGGCATCATCAAGCACGGGGCCAAGCTGCTGTATGCTTACTGCGAGGCCACCGTGCCCAAGGTGACCGTCGTATTGCGCAAAGCCTATGGCGGGGCTTATGACGTGATGTGTTCGTCCCACATCCGGGCGGACCTCAACCTGGGCTGGCCCACCGCCGAGATTGCCGTGATGGGCCCTCAAGGCGCCATCAACATCATCTTCCGCCACGAACTCGACCAGGCCCAGGATCCCGAGCAGCGTCGTCAGGAACTGATCGACGACTATACCGCTCGCTTCGCCTCGCCCTATGTGGCTGCCTCGCGCGGTTATCTCGACGACATCATCGAGCCGGCCCACACCCGCACTCGCCTGATCGAAGGCCTGCGCACGCTGGAAGGCAAGAAAGTCACGACCCCCGCGCGCAAACATGGGAACATTCCCCTCTAGGTCGAACCCTTCACCCATGGCCGGTCCGAAAGTGCTGCTCATCGATGACGACCCGGCGGTGCTCAAGGTCACCCGTGATTCGCTCGAGATCCTCGGAACCTTCGAGGTGCACACCGCCAGCAACGGACAGCGCGGGCTCGAGTTAGCTCACGAGCTCGAGCCCGACTTCATCGTGTGCGATCTGATCATGCCAGTCGTCGACGGCCGGGAGGTCATTGCCAGGCTGCGGGCCGACGAGGCGACCCGTGACATTCCCATCCTGCTGCTCACCTCGGTCGGCGACGTGGCCCAGGCGCTGGGCATCGAAGGCGTCGAAGTGATGGACAAGCCGTTCGACCCCATGGAATTGGTGGCCCGCATCCAGGCAGCCACCAGGTGACGAAGTCTTGACGCTCCTGGTTTAGCCTGGGCCAGTGCCGCATCCCCTGCCCAAAGCTGGTGAGGCCCGATGAGGATTCCCTCATGGGCTGCGGCTGATGTCCGGGCCTTTCTCGACAGCGGAAGACTGCCGGGGGGTCAGCGACAGTCGCATACCAAAGAAGTGGCCGAAGAACTCGATCAGGCCCTGGCCGGCAGCCTCGATCAGGTCCATCTGATGGACGAGTCTCCGGCCGATCTGGCCGGTGGGCAGCCTGGCCTGGTGGCCTTCAAGCGGGGCCAGTTCAAGGTTACCAGCCAGTACCAGGGCTCGGCTCAGCAGGGCTGCCTGGTGCAGTATGTCGACGCGCTCGCCCCCACTTACTTCGAGTGCCACTTCACTCCCGAGCGGGTCGACGCCATTTGGGTTGAAGATACCAGCGGCGGCCTGGTGGCTCAGGGCCTCCACCTCGACCGCCACGACCCGTCGGCTAGCTATAGCGAATTACGGGCCTGAGGCTGGAACTTTTCCACCTCCCCGATCGTTATTAGCAGCGTGAACCAGACTTACTTCCGCCTGCTCGCCCTCTCGCTCTTTCTGATGGGCGTGGTGGCGGCCGGTTGGCGGGTGGCCGCCCGCGACCAGTGCTCGACCGGCACCTGCAAAGCTCCCCGCAGTCTGACCGGCGCGTTTAGCCTGGACGGCAGGCCTGCCATCGATGAAGACCCGCCCGCCAACTACCAGACTGCCACCTTCGCCATGGGCTGCTTCTGGGGCACCGAGGCCCGCTTTGGAGCCATTCCCGGAGTCATCCGGACCCGGGTGGGCTTCGGTGGAGGCACCAGCGCCAACCCGACCTACGCCAGCATCGGCGACCACGCCGAGGTGGTGCAACTCGACTTCGACCCCAACCAGATCACCTACGAGCAGCTGTTGGAGGCCTACTGGCAGGGGGTGGCGCCCACCGAAAAGCCGGGCTGGCGTCAGTACAGCAACGCCATTCTGTATCACGACCAGGGCCAGCAGCGGGCCGCGCTGGCCAGCCGGATAGCGCTCGAGCAAAAACTAGGAGCCAAAGTGACCACGGCCGTGGTGCCGGTTAACTTCACTCTAGCTGAAGACTATCACCAGAAATACTACCTGCGTCAGACTCCTCAGGTGGCCAGCGAATTCCTCAAGCTCTACCCCGCTCTCGGGGACTTTATCGACTCGACGGCCGCGGCCAGAATCAACGCCTATCTCGGTGGCTATGGCAGCCAGCAGCAATTCGAGCAGGATCTTCCCCGACTGGGTCTGTCCGAGGCGGCCCGCGAGAGTCTGCGCCGCTGGCACGACGGCTAGCCGGAATAGCCCACGCCCCCTTCGCGACAGAGAGGGTCATGTTCAACCTCCCCCAACCCGACGGCCTGCAGGCCACGCTGATGCTGCTCGAATCGATCCACCCCTTCGTTGCCGCTCAGGTGCTCGAAGAACTCGGTCCCGCCTGGACCGAAGCGGTCTTCTGGCAACTCTCCCAGCCTCGTCGAGAAGTCTTTGACCTGGCGGCTGTCCGCCAGCGGTTCAGCGGCAACTGCGCCCTCGATGAAGAGCCAGACCTGATCGCACGACGACTGCTGCAACTCTGGCTTCGCGAGGTTCGATTCAACCACACAGACTCGCTCGAGACCCTGGTCCTCATGCGACCTTCGTTAGCCTTGATGAGCCCTCAATACAAAGCCTGGGTTCTGCTGACCTCGATCCCCTCCGAAGTCGCCGAGGCGGCCCTCCTGGCCGCCCCGCCAGAGGTGGCCGACTCCATTCGGACCGTGGCTCGGGGCCTTTACACCCTGACCACCAGCGAGCGAATCCGAGCCGACTTCTTTAGCAGCCCCGGAGCGCTACTGGCGCTGTCGAATCCCGAGCAGCTGATGGCCCAGCTGCTGAGTCGTTGGTTTTTGCCGGTTGCGCTCCAGGCCTGCCTGGCGAGGTAGGTGCCGTCCGGATGCCCTGCTGGTGTCCCCGAGAAGGAGCCGGTTCGCTGGTCCTGGTCTTAGACTAGACCCAGCACTCTAAATGATGGAGGGACTTATGAAAGTCAAAACACTCGACGAGTTGTTGGTCCATGAACTCAAGGATCTGTACAACGCCGAGAACCGAATCACCAAAGCTCTGCCCAAGATGGCCGAAGCGGCCAGCGATCCCGAACTGGCTCAGGCCTTTCGCGACCACCTCGAGGAGACCCGCAACCAGGTAGCCAGGTTGGAAAGGATCTTCGCGGGCCTCGACTACGAGCCCGGCGGCCAAAAGTGCGAAGCCAGTGAGGGCCTCATCTCTGAAGGAGACGAGATCATCAAAGAACTCGATAAAGGAGCCGTGCGAGACGCCGCCCTGATCGGCGCCGCCCAGCGAGTCGAACACTACGAAATGGCCGGCTACGGGACCGCTCGCACCTATGCCCAAATCCTGGGCAAAAAAGAGGCCATGCAGTTGCTCCAAGAGACCCTCGACGAGGAAGGCGAAGCCAACAAAAAGCTCAACGCTTTGGCCCAACGCATCAATCAGAAAGCTCTCTCGGTATAATCCCGACGTGCCGGCGGTCTCGCCTAGTCGCGGCTGACCGGCACTTCGAAGCCGCCCACATCGACAAAGTCCCAGTCGGTGGCTACTTCGCCCGCCTCGGGCGCCTTACCCAATACCCGGCGGGTTTCTTGGATGTCCTCCAGCTGAGGCTGCCAACGGTCGAGGGTGTCGCGCAACAGGGCTGGGCGATCGTCATCCTGGACCATAATCCCGCCCAGTAAGAGGCCTCCCATGCCGATCAGACCCGGCAATTGCAGGCCCGGCACGAAGAGGCAACTCAAGGTGGATACTCCAGCCCCGATCAGACAAGCGTTCTTGATCTTCTCCTGGCGAACCTGAGTCGCTTTGATGGCCTGGCGCATCTCGTCGAGGGTGTCACCCTTGCCCTTATGCACCCGAGCCAGGTCATCTTCCACCTGAGCCAGAGCGTTGCCGGCCCCATCGCTATCCTGATGAGCCTTCAGCCAGTCTCGGGCCGAGGTCATGATCTGCACCAATTCTTGCCGGTTGGATTGGGGCGGGTGGGAGTTGAGTTCTTGCACCAGCTCGGCCTCGGCGCGAGCGTCGCTCGGCTGTTGATGGCGCAGCTGCTGGCTCCAGTAGGACAAAGTGTGCTGCTTTCTCCAGGCCTCGTCGACCTTATCGCCCGTCATTCCGCCGGTCACCATCAGCCCGACCGCGCCCACTACGCTCCCCAGTCGCAAGAGCATATGAGCCACGCTGGTCGGGCCAGGATTGAGGGTAAAGTCGACGGCCAGGGCCCCCATCAGACCCAAACCCGCCATCAGACAGGTGTGCTTCTTGCGGCTAAACCCCTGGCGCTCGAGTTGCAACAAGTGAAGCGTCTCACCGACGCTCGAACCCGGCATGGCCTCGATGGTGGCGGCGTCTTGCTGTTCTCGCCATGGAGAAATCCCCTGCGCTTGCTTCTCTTGGGCGCGCTGGCGGATGGTGGCGACCATACTCTCGCGAGAGCCGGACATGACTCGCATGCTCTTACTCTAGACCAGCCCCCTGAAAAGGCTATGAAAGACTCTAGACAGCCTCGATGGGCACTGGTTCGACCGGCTCATAGTCGGTGAGGATATGCTCGAACTCTTGCTTGAACTGCTCGGGCGAGACGTGAGCGGATGAAGCCAGCCGGCGCAGCGTCTCGGCGTTATCGAGATCAGAGCGATTGAGGCGAATCATGTACTCGCGGGCGATGCGGAAGGACAGGCTATCGGTGTCGACCGCCCGGATGCGGGTCTTGCCGGTTTCGGCGTCTTGCAGCTCTTGGAAGGTCATGGGCACGAACTTGTCGCCCTGGATGGTGATCATGGCGTTGGAGCCGCCGTTCTCGAGAAAGTCGACCGCTCCGAAGCCGAGATTGCGGGTGTAGTCGATATCAAAGGCGCAAGGCGGTACGCAGCGCAGTTCATAGCCGATCTCTTGATCGATCACCCGCAAGTCGATGCCAAACTCGCTCAGACGCTTGCGCAGGGCGAACTTGAGAATGTCCGAAAAATTGAGTTCGGAGAGGCGAAGATGACCATGCTCATCGTGCTCGATGAACTGGTGGGCCGTGAGCAACCGCTTGAGTTCTTCCTCGTTGAGAAACTCGAGAAAGCCCTCGGCCACGATGGCCACACCGTGTGGGCGGCCCATGGCCATGCGCTTGATGACCGAACCGGCGATGGTATCGACGATCAGCGGCAGGCTGATGCGATTGGGAAACTCCTCGGGAATCAAGGTCAGGGTGGCCGAAGCAGATTTGCCGATGCCCAGAGCCAGATGGCCGGTCTTGCGCCCCATGGCTACCACCACGAACCAGCGCCCGGTGGCTCGGGCGTCGGTGAAGTAGGTGCTCACCATACGAGCTCCCTCGGAGCGGGCCGTCTCGAAGCCGAAGGTCGGCACGCCGGCCGGCAGGGGCAGGTCGTTGTCGATGGTCTTGGGCACATGACAGAAAGAAAGCTCATGATTGAGATACTTGCGCGAGTATTCGGCCACGGTGGTAGCCGAGAACAGGGTATCATCACCGCCGATGGTCACGAGGTGGGTGATTCCGATATCTTTGAGCGTCTCGACGGTATTGCGCAGATGGACATCGTTCTTGGTGGGATTGGCCCTGGAAGTGTGCAGGATGCTGCCGCCGCGCCGATGGATGCGAGTGACCTTGGGGATGGTCAAGAATTCGATCTTGGTATTGCCGTCCATGAGATGCTTGAAGCCATCATAGATCCCGATGACGGTATGACCCCGTTTGGTGGCCTCGATCGTGACCGAACTGATCACCGAGTTGATACCCGGCGCCGGACCGCCGCCCACCAGGATGCCGTATCGCTTGCTCTCTGCTTTCATATGGGCCCAAGCTTCTGCCCGTGGTAAAGCGGGACCTCCTGGGGAGGAATGCAAGCTGTCTAGCCAAAAGGGCCCGCCCATGCAGACCATCACCTTAGAAATTTCGGCGGGTGTTGCCCGTCTTACCCTCAACCGGCCCGAAGTGCACAACGCCTTCAACGAGACTGTCATTCGCGAGCTCGACATGGCCATCACCGACCTGGGTCAGGACCCCAACGTTCGGGTGATTGTGCTGCGCGGCGCCGGCAAATCGTTTTCGGCCGGGGCCGACATCGACTGGATGCGCTCTCAAGCCCACGCCACCGATGACGAGAACCGCGCCTCGGGGGCAAAAATGGCCGGCCTATTCACCACCATCGACCACTGCCCCAAGCCGATCGTGGCCGGCATCCAGGGCGCCGCCCTGGGTGGGGGCAGCGGGCTGACCTGCTGCGTCGACATCGCCATCGCCGCTCCCAACGCCCTGTTCGGCTTCACTGAGGTTCGCCTGGGCATTATTCCGGCCGTCATCTCGCCTTTCGTGATGCGCCGCCTGGGCTATTCCGAGGCTCGAGCCCGCTTTTTGACCGGCAGTCGGTTTGGGGCCGAAGAAGCCCTGCGCATCGGCATGGTCCACGCGGTAGCCGATGACCTCGATGCCGAGGTGGAGAAAACGGTGCAAGAGTTGCTGGCCGGTGCCACCGGAGCCCACGCGGCCACTAAGGCCTTGATTCGTGAAATCTGGGACACCCCCCATCACCAGCAGTTGCCCATCACGGCTGAGGCGACAGCCAAAGCACGGGCTTCAGCCGAAGGGAAAGAGGGGCTGTCGGCCTTTCTCGACAAGCGCAAGCCTAACTGGCATCCCCAGGCGGCCGTACGCTAAAGGTCGATAAAAGCAGAAAAACCTCCGGGTTCCGTCCGAAGGCTCTTCGATGCGACTCATCGCTCACGCAAGTTACCACGAGTCAGCCGATCTGTCAAGGCCCCCGGCAGCAATCCGTTAAGGCTGATTTCAGAGCGGCCTATTAAGGTTTGGTCATCAACTTCCGTGCAGGAGACCACGACCGATGATCAAGCCTTTCGCTTTTAACACCCCGAGCCTGGCCGCCACCGGCAGCAAACCCCCCGCCGACAAACCTGAGGCCGACCCTTTCCTGGATTGCGTCCAGGTCAAAACCACGGTGACCTTCGATAAGCCGTTCACCATGGAAGATCTGGCCAAGGCGATGCGCAAGAACGAGGACGGCAGCATCACGTTTAGCTTTGGTGAGGATTCTGGTGCTCACGTCGTCCACCACGACCAGGACAAGTAGCCCCGCTTAACGCCCGTTTGACGCCGGACGGATAGGCTCGTGTCGATGAGAATCGAGCCCGTCCGTCCTCGCTATGTACAGCCCGGCTCGCTGGTGGTCAGCGATTTCTTCGATGGTCATGGGGGGCCGACCCACGGTGATATCGTGGAGCAATCGGCCCGCGACCTCGGCTTCACCGGCACCATCGAGCGACATCAGGCCGAGCGCACCCATGAGATGGTGCTGGCGGATCGCTTCTTTTCGCGTCTCGACAATCGCAACTTCACCCCCGACGAGATGCGGGCTTTCGTCTATGACTATGCCCTCAATCGTCAGGTGGGAGAACTCAAATCGGCCAGCCTCGAGCTGCAGAGCCTGGGCGAGGCCCGCAATTCGGTGCTTAACCTCAGCCGCGGCTGGGGACAAGCCCAGGTGGTCGAGGCCATCTATAGCCGGCTGCGCCTGGCCTGGGACGTGTCGGCTTATCCTCAAGACAAGATCGTAGCTCGACGGCGGCTGGCCAAGATTGCGCCGGCCCTTGGCCTGGATGCCGAGCGGGTGCAACAGCGAGGTCCCGAGCGCAATCGGCTGCAACAGGCGCTGATCGATCTGGTGGCAGGTAGCGCTTGCGACCACCGCTTGACCGAGGCCCAGCAAGCCTACGATCAACTGGTGCACGCCTTTGAATCAGGCCATAACTCGGTAGTGGTGGCCGCCGCCAACTCGGGCGAGATCCTGCCCATGATGCACGAAGACGGAGGTCAGCCCAACCTGCCCCCTGGCTTTTTCAACAACCGCCTGGCTAACCCCGAGACCACCACCGTGGGCGCCACTCGTTGCTACGGCGGCTCCGAGCGGGTGGCCGGCTACACCAACCCCGACCCGGGCATCGATGTCTACGCCGACGGGGATATCGGTCAGGCCTGGGGAACCTCGTTCGCCACCCCACGCACCGGCGGCCTGATGGCCGAGTTGCACGGACGCAACCCCGACAAGACGAGCGCCGAGATCGAAGGCCTGGTGGCCCACGACTTCGCCGAAAACCTGCCTGACTACGACGGCTACCCCAACGCGCCGGCCCTCAATGAAGAGCAGACGCGGGAGTGGTTCAAAGCCACCTAGGTTCCCGGTCGGCTGGCGGCGAAACTTACGCCATGGCCATCACCTATCTGCTCGAACGCCGTCGTCGCCTGCTCGACAGCAAGCTTGACGAGAACCTCATGGCCGGCGTCGGTGTGGTCGGTGTGCTTTTCTTTCTGGTGCCGATGCTCATTGGCGAAGTCCACTGGAAGTGGGGGGTCTTCGCCATCAGTCTGGGGCTGGGTTGCCTGGCCTGTGCCTTCGCCTACGCCACCTGGCAGATTTGGCGCTACGGCTCGATCTGGGCCGAATTGCAGGCCGGACGCGGCCTGGAAGAGTTGGCCGCAACCCCGGCCGATCTGACGCAGATGGTCGACCAGACGGCCGCCTATACGGTCAAACGGGCGCTCAAAGTGGTCGGTGTTCCTTTGCTAGCCCTGGTGGTGGGCTTGTTGGTGTCGGAGGCCCCGGTGGGCCTGATGGCCCTCGCCTTCTTTGCCGTTTTAGGCATCTCGCTGGCCTACACGGTTCAGGCCTGGTCGAGTTGGAGCGCTCTAGCCTGGTATTGGAGCATCTTCGGCATCCCCATCGCCTATGAGTGCCTGGCCGGCTGTATGGGCTTCACGGTGGGCCTTTCGGCGGTCACCGAGGTGGAGCTGCTATTCTGGCTCACCATCCCCATCGCCCTGGCCGGGATGGTCCTCATCCCCCGCTGCTTGACGCTGCTCGGCTTGCGCCATCGCGAGGATGTGCGCGCCAGGCTGGCCCGGCTTAGCTTTCGCGACCGCCGGCCTGTGAGCCAACGCTGGTGGGACGCCAACCCCGTACTGGCGCGATTGCTGGCTCCTTACACCCGGTCCGCCGTTCGGACCGGAGTGCTGATGGGTGTGATCGGTTCGACGCTGATGGGACTTGAACTAGCCCACGAACTCTCCACCAGTGCCAACGCCTGGCTGGGACCCGGCTACACCTTGCCTCTCGATCCCGAGCCCGGCCTCAAGGCCATCTTGACCGGCTTGCTCGTTCTTTTTGCCGGTGCGGCCTTCCTAACCTATTTCCAGGTGCACCGCGAGCACCGCTCGGCTTCGCTTGAACTGGTGCAACTCGCCAATGTGCCGGCCGCCCAACTGGTGGGCGGTTGGGTGACCTGGGGTTCGCTCGGGCCCCTGCTGTTGCTCGCCTCCAGTTTGCCTGGAGTGGCCTATGGCGCCTGGATGACCGGTTGCCAGGCCCAGGCAGCCGTGCTCCTCTTGACCGCCCCCTTGCTGATCCTGGCCGGGGCCCACCTGGGCGCCGCCGCCGTGCGGCCTGGCGAGTGCAAACCAGCCTTTGTGGTGGTAGCCCTCGGGGTGCTGCTGTTCCTGGGCCTGGGCGGAGGCCAACCCAGTTTGGTCGCACCCGGGGCCATGGCCGTCCTCTTCGTCTACGCCGTCGGGGCCCTGGTCTACGTGCGCCACAAGACCCTGCGGGCCTACAGCTGATGGCCATCACCTATCTCCTCGAACGCCGTCGGCGTAGCCTGGCAAAGCTGGCGCCAGAAGCTTGGGGGTGGGCGTTCTCGTGGTTGACCACTCTCACGGTCGTGGTCGAACCGCTTCGAATCCTCTGCCCGCTGGCACTCGCCGGGCTGGCCAGCTACCTGGCCACGGTGATCTGGCGCTATGCCTCGTTGTGGTTGAGCCTGCGCGACCAACAGACCTTTGACTCTTTGGCCTCGACCTCGCTGCTACCGAGGCAGCTCGTGGACGAGGTGACCGGCTACACCCTCAAGCACATCGCGCTATTGTTCCTACTCCCGGGCCTGACCTTCGGTGGCCTGACTCTGGCCCGCCAGGCGAGCCTCGATACGCTGGCCCTGCTGGGCACCCTGATGCTGCTGCCTATAGCTATCATCTACACTGTTCAGGTATGGACGACCTGGACCAATCTCGGCTCCGTCTGGGCGTTTTTGGGGGTGCCGTTGTCGTATAGTGGCCTGGGCCTGGCCACGCAAGCGACGGCCCAGGGCCTGGGCCTCTCGCCCTGGCCCCTGGCGTTGTTGGCGGTCGGTGGGGTTGGATTGCTGGCCCGCTGGGGCGCGATTCGGGGCCTGAGAGTTCGTGAGCCGGCCAGAAGCCGGTCGCCGAGACCCATTTCCGTTGCGCTGTGGGACTTCAATCCGGTATTGGCCAGACTGGCAGCTCCCCTGGCCGAGCCTCGCCTGCGGGCCTTCTCTGCGCTGGGACTGGTCCTCTGGTGCCTGGGAGGGTTGCTGGCGCCCCCCTGGTTCCTGACAGTAGCGGCCTCTATCTTGTTGATGCTGGCGGCCGGTTCCGGCTACATGCACGCCCAACAAGAGCGAGCCCGGGCCACCCTCGATGTGCTTCGCCAGACTAGCCTGAAAGCGAGCGTCCTGGTCGATGGCTGGGCGCTGGCCGCCTGGCTGCCCGCCCTGGCAATGCTGCTGGCTTTGACCCCGCGACTCCTGACGCTGTGGGCCTGGCCGAGCGTTCTGCTGGCGACAGCAGCCGCTGCCCTGACCTTGCTGCTGGCCAGTTACATCGGGGTGGGCCTGGTCCACTGGCAGGACATCATGACCGAACTGGCCCTGGTCAGTTACGGCTTTGGGGCCTATCTCCTGACCTGCCCCGAGCAGGCCAGCAGCCTCTGGTGCCGGGTGCTGCTGCCTCTGGTGCTGCTAGCCCGCTGGCGGGTCGTCTCGGCCCACAGGGCAGGATTATAGGCAAATTACCACAAAGAGTCCGCCTATTATCGAGGAGGGTTCTCTTTTGACAGAAGACGAAAAAGAAAAGGTTTTTACCAATCTCGTCCAGCAAAGCTGGCACTACTACGGCGAGCGATTTCGCAATAGAAAGCTCGATGAGGTCCTGTTAGGAGCGGTCATCACCGCCTACGTCAAGATCGGCTTCATGCTGATCGACCTCAACTCCGACGGCACCAATCACTTCTTGCGCTTCGAAAATCCCGATGACAACACGCGCTTGCTGGTCAAGCTCAACAACCTCTCCGAGGATTTCATCTCGGCCAAGGTCCAGGGTCATCTGGCCGAAGTCGAAGTGGGTTACGGCGAGAAGGCCGGCAACATGTCGTCCGTCTGGAATGCCTTCAAGAACGAGTTCAAAAGCGCGTTCATCCTGACCAATGAGCCAGGCGTGGTGAGCTTTGACGCCGATATCACCGGCGGCTACATCTACGCCAACCTGCCCCTGATCCTCAATCTCGACAACTATCTCGAATCGCACTACTCGATCAAGGTCGCCGACCTCACCCGCGACCTCGATTGTGTCGTTCACTCGCTCCGCAAGTATCTGCGGGGACGTCTCAATATCGCGGCGGGGGTGTAAAATGGGCCTTTTTGAATTGATGCAAAAGTTCTCGCACGGTCGCGAGATGCGCGAGAGCATGGACGAGATTCTGGTCGGCAAGATCATTGCCGTGATGGTCGACAAAGGCTATCCCGTGCTGGCCATCCGGTCGGATATGGACCGCCAACAGGTGCAATTCCGCATGGTCGGTGACGAGGTGTTGCATTGCGTGATCATCACGCTCGACCGCAAGACGGCCGGACTCACCGCCAAGGTGGTTGGCAACGTGGCCACCCTCACCTTCCAGGCCGAGGTCAAGAACTTCCTGTGTGACCCCGACGACCTGCTGCACATGTACAAGACCGACATCCAGAACATCTTGAAAGTGCCGCTCATGGGTCAGGTCAAGATCAATCACCAGCTCAACTCGGTCTTCGCCACCACCACCAAGATCATCCGCATCGAAGACGTCGACCGGGGCGGTCTCGAACACCTCTCCGGCGAAATCTTCCCCACCATCGACGACCTGCGCGAGAAACTACGCCAGTATAAGAAAGCTTCGACCCTCCAGGTCAACTACTAAGGAGCTCTCGCTTCGCTCGAGGGAAAGGAGCGGCCCTTCGGGCCGGGAGAAGGAGCGAACTGAGCTGTCGCTCAGTTCGAGACGAGGCGCCCTCGGCGGCGTAGCCGCCGCTCCCTGTCGGCCGCAAGGCCGAAATCTCCGGGCGAAGCCCACGGCTCCTTCTCCCGCCGGCGCAGCCGGCGCTCCCCGTCGGCCGCAAGGCCGAAATCTCCGGGCGAAGCCCACGGCTCCTTTTCCCGCCGACGCAGTCGGCGCTCCCTGTCGGCCGCCAGGCCGAAATCTCGGCGGCGTAGCCGCCGCCCCTCGTGCAATCGGCCTGCAACGCCCAGGGGTCATAGTGGGGCCATGGACACCTGGGAACTTGTCGATAGACATCAATCCAACACCTGGCACTGGACCGAATCGCTCAAGGCGAAGCTGGTCCAGGCGGGCGAGCGGCCGTATCATCCACGCACGAGATACGCCGACAGCGAACTCATCGAGGCCTTCGGCAGCGTCGAGCCCGGCCCCGAGCAGTTGCTGTTGCATTATGCCGGCCCGCCCTTTCCGGCGGCTTTGACGGCGCCGGTGTTGCTGGTGCCAGGGGCAACCAAGCCCGGCTACTTCTATTGGGACCCGCAAGAGAACGGAACCCGCCACGGATTGGCTCAACGGCTGCGCCACCGGGGTTGCCACGTCTATGCCCTGACCTTTTCGCACAGTCAGGACGACAACTTCATCTGGGCTGACCAGATCGGGGCGGCTATCGACCGCATCTGCGCCCTTCATGGGGTCGATCAGGTCGACTGTGTGACCCATAGCAAATCGGGGGTGGCCGCTCGCATTCTGGCCTGCGATCTGCACCGGCCTTATCGAGGGCAGTTGCGTCGGTTGCTGCTGGTGGGGGTGCCCAACGGTGGAGTCGACTACTTCTTTCGCCACCCCGAGTTCAATCTCAACCTGATGCGCGACGACGACAACCCGCTGCTGAACTGGCCCATGTCGTGGGACGAGGTCAAACTGGCCAACAGTTGGAGCGACTGGCGCCACCAGGCCTACGATTCGGGCTTCTGGCCTGGGCAGAGCCAGTTGTTGGCCCGCTGGGACCGGCGCCATCCCCTACCCGACGAGGGAGTGGACGTCCAGAGCACCTATCATGGCGGCGAAGGCGAGCAGAGTCGGTCGCGGGGGATCGACTTCTTCATCGAATATGGCGGCCGGCTGATCGACCGATTGGCCGAGCAGCCCACCCACTCGGACATCGAGGTGGGTGTGCTGGCCGGAGCCTCCCCTTCCATGCCCCTGATCAAGAACGATCGCACCGGGCCTGGCGACGGCATCGTCACCATCGAGAGCGCGGCGGCGTTACCGGCCGGCTCGCGATTGACGGCCCTGGCCGTCTTGCCGCTACACCACAAGGCGCTGATAGCCGACCCGCTGGGACAAGAGTGGATATGCCGGTTTCTGCTGAGTGGACCCAAGCCAGGCTTGACCCGACCGGAGCGTGAACGCCTGCTCGCTCAGGGAGTCGAACTGGGTCGCCGAAAGCTCGTGAAAGTTTAATCTTTTCCCAGCTAATGCTCGGATTGCGCGGATTGACCGAGAGATTTTTAAGGGTCCTTCGTTATTTTTAAGGCGGAGGACAAATCAAATGAACAAACGCGTAATCTTCTGGTCAATCACGGTAGCTCTGGGAGGCTTTCTCTTCGGGTTCGACACGGCGGTCATCTCGGGAGCAGAGCAGTCCATCCAGAAACTGTGGAGCTTGAGTGACGGAATGCATGGCCTGGCCGTGGCCATCGCTCTCTATGGTACGGTCCTGGGAGCCTTCTTCGGCGGCGTGCCCGCTGACCGTTACGGCCGGAAGAAAACGCTGTTCGGTGTCGGTGTTCTTTACCTGGTCTCGGCGTTGGGCTCGGCCATGGCCCCCGAAGTCTTCTCGTTTATGTTCTTCCGCTTTCTGGGCGGCATCGGCGTGGGCGCTTCCTCGGTGGCTGCCCCCATGTATATCTCCGAGATCTCCCCTACCGACAAGCGCGGTCGCCTGACCGCCCTGTTCCAGTTCAACATCGTGACCGGCATCCTGTGCGCCTACATGTCGAACTATCTGCTCACCGGCATCGGCGGCACCGCCTGGCGCTGGATGCTTGGCGTCGAAGCGCTCCCGGCTCTGGCCTTTACCCTGATGGTGCTGGCTGTGCCCCGTAGCCCGCGCTGGCTCTATAGCAAGCTCGGCGACGCCGCGGCTGCCCGCGAAGTGCTCGAATTGATCGACCCCTCGACCGCCGAAGCCGAACTGGAAGCCATCAAGAAGCAGAAAGCCGAAGAGGCCGGCTGCACCGGCAAGTTCTTCTCACGCCGCTATAGCTTCTCGATTTCACTGGCCGTCATTCTGGCCATCTTCAATCAAGTTTCTGGCATCAACGCCATCATCTACTACGCTCCCCGCATCTTCGAGATGACCGGTCTTGGCGCCAGCGCCGCCCTGATGTCGAGTGCCGGCGTAGGGCTGGTCAACCTGCTGGCCACCGTGGCCGCCATCGCTGTCATCGACCGCTTCGGACGCCGCTCGCTGATGCTGGTCGGTTCGGTCGGCCTCATCACCTCGCTGGCTCTAGTGGCTCGCGCCTTCTACCTCAACTCTTTCGCCGGCGTCCCCATCCTGATCTTCTTGTTCATTGCCTCTTTCGCCGTCAGTCAGGGTTGCGTGCTCTGGGTCTATCTCTCCGAAATCTTTCCCAGCCAGGTGCGGGCCAATGGCCAATCGCTGGGCAGCTTCACCCACTGGATTTGCGCCGCTCTGGTGGCCAACTTCTTCCCGGTGGCTGCCGGCGCTGTGGGCCCGGCCGCTGTCTTCGGCTTCTTCGCTACGGCCATGGTCGCTCAGTTGATTTACGTGACCCTGGTGATGCCCGAGACCAGCGGCGTCTCGCTGGAAGAACTGCAGGCTCGGCTGGCCGTCGAAGATGCCCCGGCCGCCGGCTTCAACCCGGCCCGCTACGTGCTCAAGCCAGCTCGCCAGCTAAACTCTTAAGTCGCTGCGCGGCCCGAGCAAAGGTGTGCCTGTCGGCATACGCTCGGGCCGCTGCCTTGAGCGGCTCGGCCTCGCGCTCGAGCAGGTCGCGCACAGTACACCATAGTCGCAAACTCAACTCGGCACCCGGTGGAACCAATCGGCCGAAGCTCGGCTCGACGGTTGCTCGAGTGCCGTAGCTCTCTACCGCTACCACCGGACACCCCTGTTGCAGGGCCTCGAGGGTGGTCAGGCCATAACTCTCGTGGCGTGAGGCCACCACGAACAGGTCGGCCGCCCGCAGAAAGGCTTGCTTGCGCAGCCCACCCAGATGGCCGGGAAAAAGCACCGGCAGATCGCCGGCCAGCTTCTGCAGTCGCGCGAAGAAACGCTGCCCCTGCATGAAGGCCGGTTGGCCGCAGATAGCCAGTTGCAATCCCGGTGGCAACTCGCCCCGCTGGCGCCCCAGCCGCAGGGCCTCGAGCAAACGGTCCTGCCCCTTCTCGGGCGAGATTCGCGAGAGAGTCACCAGAAAGGGTTGGCCGGGCCCGAGCCCAAGCTCGCGGCGCAGCTCGTGAGCCGCCTCGTCGACCTGGTCTTGGGCAAAGACCGGCTCGGGAGAGCCCCACCCCACCACCTCGGTACGGCCAAGCTCGGGGTAGCAGCGGGCCATCACCTCGCCCATGGCGGCGCTGGGCAAGATCAGGGCCGGACAATGTCGCACGGCCGCCTGCTGCTTAGTGAATACCAGCTTGAGCACATCGGGCAAAGGCATGCTAGCGGCCCAACGAGCGACCCGCTCGACCGGAAAGATGCCTTTGAGGTAAATGCGGTTGAAAAAGTCCACAACATCCACGTGAAAGATGGGCAGGCAGGTCACTCCGGCCGCAGCCAGGCGCGCGAAGTCGGGGCCCTCCGAGATGTCGTGGCTAAAGACCGCGTCCACCCCTTCCAGGGCCAGGATGCCGTCGGTGATACCTCGCTCGAACTGGCGGCAAAAGCGGGCATAGGTCAGCTCGTCAAGCGAAGACGGAGGCTGCTCGAGTAGCTCGAGCCGATGGTAGGTGACCCCCTCGGGCGGGTTGGGCCCGGGCGCAAACAGATGCAGATCGATCTCGGGGTCGCCGGCCCAAACCCGGCAGAGGCGCTCGCAAATGGCCGCCCCACCGCCCAGCGGCACCTTCTCTGAACCATAACCGCCGTGGGCGGCCGTCATCACGATGCGCACCTGGCGCGGTTTGGCGAGGGCACGGACCCTCCCTGCCGAAGGCTGGGCCATGCGTGTCTTTTACCTGGTGATTCTGTCGGTGGCCCTGGCCTGGGCCGAGCCTGCCTGGATTGAACTGCCCGAGCCCAGCCCGGCCCAACTCGAGGAGCTGCATCGCGCCATCGGGGTCGAGAATTCCCCCGAACACACGGCCAACTCGGTCAAAGCGCTGTTCTACCGACCCGAGCTCGCTCCCCTGGTGGTTGGGCTCGACCGCGCCAGCCGGGCCAAGCTACCCGCCCGTCTCTACTGGTTGCTAGCCGTCGAGGTGTCGCGAGCCAACGGGTGTGATTATTGTCTTTCGAGTGCTCAAAGCGCTCTGGCAGCTGGCGGGGGCGGCCCGCCCGATGCTCGCGAGCAAACGGCACTGGACTATGCCCGCAAACTCACTCTCTATCCCGGTGATACCCGGCCCGAGGATTTGCGCAAGCTTGAAAGCGCGGGCTTCCGCCAGGACGAGATCTTCGAGGTCGCCTTGACCGTAAGCTGGTACAACTTCATGAACCGGATGGCGCGCGGATTGGGTTATGGGCCCGATCACTTCCACCGCTTCTGAAGGCCTCATCCCCTTCATCGAGAAAATAGAAGACGTGAGACTACTTCTTACACTACTCTACCTGACGGCGGTGGTGGCGGCCGAACCCGCGCCCGACAAGCAGGTTGTGGAGGACTTCTACCGGCTCTATCTGGCTCGTTTTGACTCGGCCCGCGAGCCGGCCGAGCTAGAAGAGTTCCTAAGCCAGAGCGCCTATGAGCGATTCAGCCAACTGGCCGAGCGACCCGAGCGCTTCCAGCATATGAAGCTCTTTCTGCCCAAAGAGCCCGAAGTGGTCGAGGTCGAGCCTCGAGGCGAGCGAGTGCTCGTGACCATCCGGGCCAGGGTGCCCGAACCGCGCCAATTCAAGCTGATGCCGGCCACCGGAAGAATCGAGTTGCTGTCCCAAGACGGCTGGAAGGTCGACCGCGAGGTCTGGACCTTCGGAACGGGGGAAACACCATGAAACGAGCGATACTCACGATCCTACTGGCCACCAGCCTGGCAGCTGGCGCCGATCCCTGGGGAATGCGGGCCGGCGGAGCCGCTGGCGACGTGAGCGCCCGACCCCGTCAGGCGCAGATTCCCGCCATTCCGGCCGTGCCCGAAGGTATCGAGACCCGAGCCCAGGCGGCTCAGTGGATCTCGTCTATTCACCACGAAGACCCGGCCACCCAGAACGCCATGCGGGCCGAGGCGGCGCGCCAAATCGTGGCCACTCGGGTCGATGTGGTCAACGACGTTTCGGGCTATGCCTGGCAAGTCAACCCCCTCCAGCCTTTGAAATTTTGGGGAGATGGCCTGCATCCCGACGCCCCCATCCCCACTAGAACCTACGGCGATCGGGCCGAAGCCGTGATGGATTATGCCCGAGGAACCATCAAACCCAAGACTCCCGAGCAACAGCAGAATCTCGACTATTGGCGAGAAATCGGCCCTGAACAAGCGGCCTGGGACCTGGGTCTGGGAGCCTGCACCGAGCACGCTCACCTGGTAGCCGAAATCTTGCGCGAGGCCGGAGTCGAGGTCCAGGTCTTGAACAGCACCAACGGGCACGTCTTTCCGGTGGTCAATCTGCCCCCGGGCGCCGACCCCGACATGCCATGGACCTGGGGCGACGCCTACATCCCTGACTCCTGGATGGGTCAGGGCCTGACTCCGGAACAAGCCTGGTATAATCATTGGATCTTTGGGACCGGCAGCGGATTCGTGGGCCTGGGTCCTGGCAACACCAGTCGCGAGCGCCTCTTGGCCCTGGCTCGCTCGATCCGAAACGACGACCCCGACATCATCGACGAATGGCGAGAAATCTGGGAGAAGTTGCCACCCTCGATCCGCGACCGCTATCCCGAGCCGCCCCGGGCCAACAACAGAATCCAACGCGGCACCATGGGCGGCCAGGGGGGCGGGCAAAACGGCTTCACCGGCAGCGGCCCTCGCAACACCGGCAACATCGGAGGCGGCCCCACCGGTGGCCACACCCATCAGGGCGGCCGCGACGTCCCCACCGGCGGCGGCTGCTCCGGCTACTGACGGGGAGCAGCCTGCGGCTGAGATTTCGGCCTGCGGCCGACAGGGAGCGCCGGCTGCGCCGTCGAGATTTCGGCCTTGCGGCCGACGGGGAGCAGCCTGCTGAGATGCCTTGAAGCCGCTCCCGAACTGAGCGACAGCTCAGTTCGCTCCTCTCCCCGCCCGAAGGGCGGCTCCTTTTCCTTCGAGCGAAGCAAGAGCTCCTTCTCCCCGCCCGCAGGGCGGCTCCTTTTCCCTCGAGCGAAGCAAGAGCTCCTTCTCCCCGCCCGAAGGGCGGCTCCTTTTCCCTCGAGCGAAGCAAGAGCTCCTTCTCCCCGCCCGCAGGGCGGCTCCTTATCCCTCGGAGCGAAGCGAGAGCTCCTCGGAGCGAGCGGTCCGATAGGATAGGGCCATCGGGCCCGGGTGGATCTCGGACCCAGGCGAGCAGCAGGTTAGGCTAAGAGACAAAGGAGGCTATTTTGTCTATTCGAAAACACGTAAAAGCACACCCCGGAAACCAGCTGACTCTGTCTCAAGCCGTCAAAGAATCTAGCTTTGACGAGTTCCAACTAAGAGAATTCATCCGCCAGGGCCACCTCGCGGCCACCCGGACGGATGAAGGGTTGCGCATCGAACAGCGCGATCTGGAGAAGCTCGAAGAGCTGCAGGATCAGTAGGCGACACCTCGCGCCCGGGCCTCGTCCATCACCTGTTCGGTGAGAGCCCGGTCGAGGTTGTTCTCGAGCCCGCCGCCAGCGGAGCGGTAGTCTTTCGTCTTGAAGCTGCCGCTGCCGTAGGCGGTAGGAGCCGAGTAGCTGGCCGCCGGGAGCGGGGTGGCCTTTTTGCCGATCCGCACGCTGCCGGCCTTCCAGTCGGCCCCTTTCTCGACTTCATAGGCTTTGTCGCCTTCAAAGACCACACTGGCGCTGGTGCCATCGGCCTTGACCACCTGCTGACGGTAAGTCAGAAACTGGAACTGCCCGCCGCCGATGGCGGCCATCTCTTGAAACTCGTTCTGGCCCGATTCGACGATCCCGCTACAACCCCAGGCGTGCAGCTTGATGCCCTTTTTACGGGCCGCCGCCAGCTCCTGGCGGTAGTCGAAATTGCCGTAGTCGGTGTGAGGCGCGGCGTCGCCAATCAACACCAGCATCTTACCCGTGTTCTGAGAGGGATCCCACTCCAGATCATTGATGGCCACGTGGAGCGCTTCGCTGACCGCCTCCGGCACGTCTCCGCCGCCCTCGGCCGTGACGCCTTGCAGCTGACGGGCCAGGGCTTCGACGTCCTCGCTGAAGGGCAGCACCCGGGTGACGTAAGCATCGCCGTGGTCGCGGAAGAGGACCATCCCGAAGCGCACCTGAGGACGAGGGTTACCGTTCTGGACTCGCTCCATCATGTTGCGGACCTGAGTCTTGACCACCTCGATCTCGTCATCCATGCTACCGGTGGTATCGATCACGAAGGCCACGTCGATACGGGGGGCCGAAGCCACCGCCGGAATCGGCTTGAGCCAGCGGGCTGCCGCCCCCATCAAGATCCCGATGAGCACGGCCGCGATCCAGGGCCAGGGATTCGTCGCTCGGGTTGGGGCTAGTTCAAGCTGGTTGCCGGCTAAGGCCAGTCTGGTCCCGCACGATCCACAAATCAAGTCATTTCCTACATATCCTCGGTCACCGCAGGCCGGGCATCGATGTTGCTCCATGGGGGCTCCTCCTTGACGGACGGTTTCGTCGTGGCTCGAGTGGATTTATTCCCAGGGAGGGAGAAATAGGCCGAGCTTGGAATGCTCCGGGAACTTTTCAAAAAGGGAGGGATCACCGTGAAGAAGTTCATCGAAGAACTCGGCAATTTGCACAATGACGTCAAATGCCCAATCTGCGGCACTAAAGAATGGGGAACGCTGCCCATTCACGGGAAGATTCCCGTGGGGGACGATGGGGCCCAGTCGGTGGGTATCGCCATCAAGTTCTGCACGGGTTGCGGGCTGGCTCTTAACTTCATGCGCCTCAACAAAGGCTAGCTATTTGACGCCGACCACAGGTGCGCCCCGTCCGGGGCTAGAAATTTCGAGAGATGCGTTTTCGGAATGAGCTTTGCTGTTGGTCGAGGCCTGGCTGACTAGTGGCCGATCTTGAGCGCCATCTCCACGCTCTTCGCTCTGAAGGTAGTTCGGTGGATGAGGGGGTCTTCACCCTCAATCAAGAGCGGGCGACCGAGCTGCTGAGCCGGCTCAAGCTGGCCGACCCCCACGCGTACCTGCTAAAGATGGTCCAGGCGGCCGTCCGGGGTGAGGCTAGTTGGATTCGCATCACCCAGGAGGCCCAGGGCTTGCGCTTGGAGCACGATGGTCCCGGCAACGAGGCGGCCGACCGCCACTTCCAGGTAGCCGTGGGCGCTTTCACCAGCCTGACCCAGCAAACCCCGAGCCAGCTGGCCAGTCCGGCCGCTCGCGCCTGGTTCTTTCAGCGTCCGACGAGGCTCTTCGGCCTGGTTGGACGCCGACCTGAACTCGAGCTACTCAAGACTCGATGCGCCTATTGTCCCATCCCCGTGTGGCTTGACGGCAAGCTGGTCAACCGGCCACTGTTCGGCCAGCGCCTGGCTTACGAGAAGAAGGGCACTCGGGTCGATTTTGCCAAACCGTCACGAGCAACGCCGATCACCTTCGTCACCTCGCCCGCCTGCGGGCCGTCGCTATTGCCTGCTCCGGCCGACTATCCCAACGAGCGACGCCTTCACTATACCTCGCTGGTCAGCGAAGAAGAAAGCGACCAACCAGCAGCCGAGTGGGCCGGTCTGTCCATGAACGGCAGGCCGATGGTCGCCTGTCACGCCATGTTGCAGCGGGTGTGGGAGTCGTGGTCGGATCTGACCTGGGTCCTCGATGGGGTGGCGCTGACCAGCGAACGCAACGTGCTCGACCGGCCCGGTCTTCAGGCGGTGGTCAGCGCGGCCGAACTCGAGGTCGACCTCTCCGAGTTCGGCGTCGTTCACAACGACGCTTTCTATCGCCTTACCAATCAGCTTCGCCAGAGGGTCCTATGGATGTATTGAAAACTCTTCTCATCGTTTTGCTGGTGGCAGCCTCGGCCGGAGCCGAGAGCTTGTCGGATCTCGACACCCAGTTGAAGCGCGACCCGCACAACGCACCGGCCTTCTACCGACGGGCCAGCCTCTATTTTCGCCGGGGCAATCTCGACGCCGCTATTCTGGATGCCAGCCGCTCTATCTCGAATAGGCCCGATCGGCCCCAAGCCTATCTGCTGCGCGGCCATGCCTATTGGAAGATGGGACGCCTCGAAGCGGCCGGCCAGGACTTTGCCTGGGCCCGCCAAGCCGATCCCGAGGCTGTCTCGCCATTTCTCTTTTATTATCTCTCTAAACGCGAAGCGGGTGCACCGGTTCAAGACGAACTCAAGCGATTTGCCGAAGGGCGCGACGACCCGGCCCTGCTGATGCTGCTCAACCGCATTCCCCCTCAGGCTTATCTGAGCACGGTGCAGATGACCGAGACCGATCGCGCCCACCTGGCCAGCGCCGAGGCGCAGGCTCACTTCATCATCGGACATTACTATCGTCTGTTAGGACGAGAGAAGATCGCCAAAGCCGAGTTGGCCGGGCTGATGCCGGTCGACTTTATTTGGGCGCAGGAGTTGCGTTGGTAACTTCGTCGACGCTGAGACTAAAGGCCACAAAGCCCAACGGCAGGGGGTCTCCGGCCCGCCACAACTCCAACTGATAGTTCTCGATGGGCCGTTCCTGGTCGGGCGGCGTCACGATCACCTTCTGAGCTCCCGTGATCGCCTGCCGCAAGACGTTCTCGCGCTGAGTCCCCCCGCGTCGCAGGCGGGCTAAGACCAGGTGGCCCTCGCCGTTGTAGTCGGTCCAGACCTCGAGCGGCTGACCGGCCGGAAAGACCTGCTGGCTACCGTCAGCGATCCGCATGGGAACGCGCGGTTCCATCGTCGTCTCACCCGGCGTGAACTCGGGAACCGGCGGCTTTTGGGGACCACAGCCGGCCAGCATCAGGACCAGCAGCAGCCAGCGAAGCCTCATCCCTGGCCTTTCTGGGCCAAAACCTCGTCGAGGAAGCTCAAAATGGCCGTGGCGCCTTGATCACGCACCGCCGGAACCTTGTCGGGCGAGGGCTGAAAGGCGGTGCCCAACTCGAGTCCCATGCTGAGCATCCCCTTGGCCTCGCCAAAGGCGGTAATGTCGCCAGTGGTCGGATAGAGGTCCGGGATGGCCAGCGGCGTGTAAGGAACATCCAGTTTGCCCTGGATGCGGGTGGCGATGTCGCGATACATCTGCTGGCGCTCTTCGCTCTTCACTCCGGGAAAGAGGATCAGACGGCCGAAAGCGTGCACGTCGAGGGCGCCGGCCAGGTTGGAGTGGGTCTCCATGAAGTCGGTCAGGGCCCGGCTCTCCTTTTCGCTCACGGCGTGGGGACCCCGGAACGTCAGGTTGAAGGGGTCGTCGCTGGCGCCCAAATCATCGCTGGTGGTGTCGGGGGCGTCGCCATAGAAACGGAAATCGGCTGAATAGTTGCGATTGAGGTCCACTCCCACCTTCTCGCCGTTGACCGTGCCGCGATTCTTGCGCCAGTCTGGATTGGCGTTGCGCGAGAATTCGTAGCCGTCAGGATTGGACATCGGTACGAACCACAGCTCGAGGTTGTTGACCCGGCGGGCCATCTCGGGGTCGTTCTCATAGCCTTTGAGCAGGCGCTCGGCGGCCTCGGTCACGGCCTGGTTGGGAGCCCACTCGCGGGCATGTTGACCACCCACTACCAGCACTCCGGGCTTTTCGCCGGTGGGTCCCCGGCCCACCCGCAAGGCCCACAGAGGGCGCCCCTCTTCACTGATGCCGATCTGCTCGCGATGAGCCAGGTCAGGAAAGGCGGCCTCGAGTTGTTCGAGCTTGGATTCGATCTGGGCCGCGCTGGGATAGGCCTGGGCGTAAGGCGAGGCCAGTCCCGTCAGGGCGTGCTTGAGACCGAAGGTAAAGTCGGGCTGGTCGATCTGAATCGGAGCCAGATCGGTGTCGGGGCTGAGAATCTCGTCAGAGGAGACGACGCCATCGCCGTCGGCGTCCATGGCCCGAGCCATGGGAGTGAAGCGCTCGAGAATCGGCACCTGGGTGTCGTTGAGGATGACATGGTAGCGGTCGTGGGGCTCACCATCGACCGGGGCTACCGGCCGTTGGGGAAGGTGAACAGGGCTGTGACAGGCGCGATGTACGATCATAGGTCCTCCGTGATGGAGACATACTACTCAGGGTGTGCCCTGCTGGTGTTTCAGACATGTTACGGAAAGGCCGAGTCGGGGCGAGCCTCCCTATTCGCAATCTCGCCAAGAAAAAAATTTTCTATCGAGAACGGACCATAGGAAACACTCTGGCAACAATAGTCCGTTAATATGTAACACGCAGGAGGGTTTATCTATGAGAGTCAATGGTGCTTCAACACATCCCCTGGCGCGGTGCGGGCTGGTCGGGATCCCGAGCCGCGATGGCCTGATCGCCAAAGAACAGCCCGAGGGCCCTGTCAGCGCCAACCCATACCATGATGTCTGGCTCGATCCGGATCCTGACGCCACCAAGTTCAAAGTGGTTACTGCCCCGATGACCTCTGAGCTCAAGGGCATTCTCGAGCAAACGATCATGGGTAGTCTCCGCCAGACCTGCCCGTTCGGTGATTTCGCCATACAGATGGCCAAATTAGACGCCGAGAACCTGGAGCGGGCCAATGGAGTGGCTTATGAGGTCCCCCTTGAACAACCCAAACCCAGAGGCCTGTTTGGCGCTTTGAAGCAGGCCGTCTTCGGGCCTGATCAGCGTGCTCCCGAGGCCTGGCTGCTCGTCGATGGTCAACCGATCTGCGACTACAACATCGCCCAGCAAAATCTGCCACCACGAGCGCGCCTGGAAAGTTAAACGGCGCCGCCCGCCGAACCGGGCGGGATGAAACGCTGTCTCGCCTGGTTCTTGTGGTTGGGTCTGGTCTCGTCGGCCCTGGCCGCCCCCGCTGAAGTCGTTCTCTATAATGGCCAGATTGCCACCATGGATCCGGCCCGCAGTTGGGCCAGCGCCCTGGCCATCGACCAGGGCAAGATCTCGTGGGTCGGCTGGGACCCGGCCGACCAGATCGGCCCCCACACCGAGGTCGTCGACCTCGAAGGCCAGATGGTTTTGCCCGGTTTTACCGACAGTCACGTTCACCTCGTGCTCGGCGGCATCGAGGCCGACCAGTGCCCGCTAGCCGATAGCCCCGACGCGGGCACCGTGTTCGAGCGAATTCGCACTTATGCCCAGAACCACCCAGACCGGCCGTGGATTCTCGGCTCGGGCTGGGACACCACCGAATTCGGGCCCCAGGGACCGACCCGCCAACAGCTCGACGAGCTGGTTGGCGACCGGCCGGCCTGGCTCTACACTTCGGACGGTCACTCGGCCTGGGCCAATAGTAAAGCTCTGGAATTGGCCGGCATCACCGCCGCCACTGCCGATCCTGCGGCCGGCCGCATCGAGCGCGATCCAGAAGGCAATCCGCGGGGAGTGCTGCGAGAATCGGCCATGGCGCTCATGGAGAAGGTCGTGCCCGCCACCACCGCCGCCGATTACGAGAAGCACCTTCCTGAGGTGATCCGTCTGGCCAACAGCTTCGGCATCACGGCCGTGGACGAGGCCAACACCAGCGAGCCCATGCTGCAAGCCTACCAGGCTTTGGAAAAGCGAGGGGAACTCCACCTGCGCGTGCTGGCCTCACTCCAGGTCGACATGCCCCTTGACCTCGACAAACTCAAGGCACTGCGCCGCCGCTATGACGGCCCCCGCCTGAAAGCCACGGCGGCCAAGTTGTTTCTCGACGGGGTCATCGAAAGTCGGACGGCGGCTTTGCTCGAGCCGTATCTGGGCGAGGGGCCCCAGGGTGAGCTCAACCTGCAACCGGCCCCCATCATCGCGGCTCTCGACGGGGCGGACTTTCAGGTGCACCTGCATGCCATCGGCGACCAGGCTGTGCGAGCCGGCCTCGACGCCTTCGCGGCCCTGCCTCGACGCGACGCCCGCCACCATATCGCCCATCTGCAGTTGGTCCATCCCGACGACTATGCTCGCTTTCGCCAACTGGGAGTGGTGGCCAACATCCAGCCGTTGTGGGCCTTTCCCGACCAATACATCACCGAACTTACCGAGCCGGTAATCGGACCCGAGCGCTCGGCCCGCCTCTATCCCTTCGCCAGCCTCTTCAACGCTGGGGCGGTAGTAGCGGCGGGTAGCGATTGGAGCGTGTCGAGCCTCAACCCCCTCGAAGCCATCGAGGTAGCCGTCACCCGCCACGACCCCTCGGCCCCCGCCACCCCGGCCTGGCATGCCGAGCAATGCCTGCGGTTGACCGAGGTGCTGGCGGCCTACACCAACGGAGGTGCCTGGGTCACCTTTCAAGAGCGGCAGCGCGGCTCGCTCGAGGTGGGCAAATGGGCCGACCTGATCGTGCTCGACCACAACCTCTATGAAATTCCCCCCGAGCAGATCTCCGAGACCAACGTGGTCTTGACCCTGCTCGAGGGGAAGGAGGTCTATCGCCGACAGCCGTGACCGCGGTGGTGCTTGTTGTGCCCACGCCCGCGGCTTTGTCCGTAGTTGTGGCCGCGATAGCCCCGATTGCTGTAGCCAGTGTTGCAGGCCCCCTGGTTGGAATAGCCCTGATTATAGTAACCCTGGTTGTAATAACCCTGGTTGTAGTTGGTCTGATAATAGCTATTCTGACCGTGGTTGCAATACTGCCCGTGCTGGTTGCAGTAGTAATAGCCCGGAGGGCACTGGCCTTGATAATTGCCCCTGTTACCGCCCAGGTCGAGCCGAATCTGAAGGCGCGGCTCCGCCGAAACGGCGCTGGTAAACAAGGCAACCATCAGAGCCAGAACGGAAAAACGAAACCCCATGGTTCTAGTCTCCAAATGGATGAATCTCTCGGCCTCGCCGAGGATGCGGCGATTCTAACAGACCGGCTCCGAGAAAAAATGACAAGCTCTGACAGGGCGCTATGGGATGAAGACGATGCCGAAGGGGTTGGTGCCCGCCTGGACCTGGCCGGCGAGCACAGGCAAACTGGTGGGACTGGCCACGGTATAGATCGAGACCGTTCGGCCGGCGTTGGAATGGGTGAGATAGAGCTTGCTGCCGTCGGCGGTACTGGTCAGATTGTGGGCCTGGGCGACTGGCGTGGCCAACGAACCGATGGCCGTGTCGTTGTTGAGATTGACGGCGAACAGACCATCGGGGTTGGGACCCGGCAGGCCGCCCACCACATGGCCCGGGAAGTTGGTGACGTAGAGGCTCTGCCCATGGGGAGGCACCCACACCCCGTGCCCGCCGAGGATCGGTATCACATCGAGCTGGGCCAGGGTGTTGCGATTGAATACAAACACGTTGTCGGTGGACTGGCAGGCTACAAACAACCGGTTGTCAGTAGGATGCAAAATGACGTGAGGGTCAAGGCCGACGTTGGCCCGGCCGACTTCGGCCAGGGTGGTGGTGCTGTATTTGACCACCACGTCCGGGCCGCCACCCCCGACCCCCAGGATGGTAGCGTAGGCCGCCTGGTCGTCGACCACGATATCATGGGGAACGCCGCCCAGCGCCTCGAGATCGGCCGGAATCTTGATGACAGCCAGGCGAGTGTTGGTGATCAGGTCAAAGACCACCAGGCTCTTGTCCTGGCGGTCGATAGCCCACAACTGGGTCTGGTTGAGCCACATGTGGAAGACATCCATGGGAACGGTCAGAGTGGCCACGAACGAAAAGTCGTTGGCCGCCAGCGCCACGATGCGGTCGTTGGCGTCGTCGCCCACATAGATCCGATTCAAAGCCGCCGAATAGACGACGTATCCTGGCCGGGACGGGTTGGCCGCTGGCGGCAGCGTGATGGTGGCGAAAACCGTGTCGGTGCTGGCATCGATGACGGTGACATCGCCCGAGGTGCGATTGGCCACCAGCACGACCTGGGGTGGACGCTGCAGACCCGCCACCACGTTGGCCGAGCCTGTCGAGGCATCTTGCTCGTCATTGGTTCCCACCACACAGCCGGCCAGGGCGGCCAGCAATATTAATCCCCAGGCTAAACGCTTCATCGTCCCATACCCTCCCTTGCAGACCTGGTTTAGGATCGAGTCCTAAAGACCTTTGTTTCACGGAAATTTCAATCCGAGGTGGTATCTTGATCGAGTGAAACCAGGCGATTCACTTTTCTCGAACAGCTTCGTACCCGAATACGCACGACGCCCGCTGGAGCATTTTCGCGGCACCGGCAAGATCGAAGCCGAGCAACCCGTGGACACCTTTTTGCCCGAGACCTCGAATGTCCAGGGCTGGAGTCACCGAGGTTTGATGCTCTGGGCCCGGGGCAATGACGAAGGCCCCCAGGACCAGGCCAAAAACGAAGAGGGAGTCTTCCAGGACCAGCGCTACACCGTTCGCTACGACGGCGACTCAAATCGTGGAAGCCTCACCGGGGTCACTCCCCAGGCTTTCGAGTTCATCGAGTTCGATGGTCCTCGCATCGACTATCTCAGGGTCACCCCCAACGGAACCCAGGTGGCCCACCACATCAACCTCGAGCGGCCCGACCAGTCGACGATCCAGTTCTTCGCGACCCTGGAAGAGACCGAACCCACCCCGGGCAGCCCGGCCTGCGCCAGCCTGGCCAGTTCACTGGCTGCCGAGAACGGCAGCCTCAAGAGCATCTATCTCGACGGCCGGTCTCTGCCAGAGCGCCGGATGCAACTACTGTCCGAGCTCGGGCAGCAACTCGACAGCCTCGGAGCCGCCGAACTCAAGGCCCTGCTCGAGCGGCCTCGGGCCGATACCCCGCTGCGGTTGGTCCATGGTCTCATCGAACGAAGTCGAAGCGACCCCCGCGCCCGAACCGCTCGCGAGCTGGCCGGCGAGTGGTTGGCCCTCGAAGACTTGCCCCGCGCCTCGGCCGACGGCCTGACGCGCACTTCGGTGAACTATATCTCGCCGGCCGGCCTGCAGTTGGCCACGGCCGCCCGCGGCTGGGAGTTCGACGAGACCAGCGGTCTGCCTATCGCTGACAGCGTGGTGATCGGAGCCGGGCCGGGTGGGCTAGCCTCGGCCTATCATCTTTCTGAGGCCGGTCAGCACACGGTAATACTCGAGGCCGGGCTGGCGGGGCAGGCCTTCTCTGACGGCCACGCCATGAGCGTGCATTCCTTGCGCACCAACAGCGCCGCCACCGACCTGATCTATACCAACGACAACCGCCAGGAGGGCATCGAGGTCTCGTTGGCCCAATCGCTGGGTCCGTCTCGCGCCCTGGCCCGGCAGGCCCGCCAGGAGTGGACCGAGGCCACCGGTCAGGGCTGGCAAGGGCTCTCGCCCGCCCACCAGAGCGAAGGCTTTCTGCCCCTCAATCGGTCCGAGTTCTTCGACCACATGGCTCGCCTGGCGCTGGGCCTGGCCGAGCACTATCCCGACACCTTCATGACCGAGCATGCCCCCGTCTCCAGCGTCACCCGGCGCTCCGACGGTCTGTTCGAGGTGGCCACCGCCGTGGGTCACAAGCTTTTGACTCGCAGCCTGGTAATGGCCACGGGGTTTGTCGGCACCCACGGCGAGCATGCCCGAGAACTAGCTCAGTTCGAACAATTCACCCAGGCTCACCAGGGGCTCTGGCTGGCTGACAATCACGACGAAATGGCCAACACCGGCGCTCTGCTCGAGGCGACCCGTCAACTCGAGCAGGGTAAGGTCGAGCACAACCTCGTCTGCTCGGACCGTCTGCTGGGCCAACCCGGGGTGCGCGACTACGTGAAAGCCTTGCCCGAGGGTTCGCACGTCGGCGTGACCGGGGGCGGCGAATCGGGCATCAAAGCCGTGCTCGAGCTGTTGCATCTCAACCCGGGCATCGGGGTGGAATACTACACCAGCGAGCCTCTCGAGGCGTATCAGACCCAGTTGCCGAGCGGACATCTCCACCCGGGGGTGGTGGAAGGCCTGCTCACCCACCCCGATCTGGCCGCCCAATCACTCGACAAGTTCAAAGCCTTTAAAACACCGGTGACGCCGCGCAGCCTGCTGAGCCTGTTCGAAGCCGAGCAACAGGGCCGAGTGCGGGTGCGCACGCTGGGGCGGCACTTGAGCCCGGACACCGTGGCGCTGCAAGAGGTCAAGACCGAGCGTGGCCGGGCCATCGGCCTGCGCGTGACCGATCCCGGCGTGCTCCAAAACCTCGAGAGCGAAGCGCGGCATTTTCAAGAGGTGGGCTTGATCGGGCCCGAGCGAACCGAACTAGCGCCGGTCGAGATGATGGTCACTGCCGTCGGCTACGACGGGCAATCCATGCGGGCCGGCCCCCTCCTGCAACAACTCGGCGACCAGGGGCTGGTCGACTTCCAGGCGCGCACCACCGTTCCCGGCCTGGTTTTCAATACGGCCGGCTGGGTCGAGAACTCGGCCGACACCACCCTTCGCGGTCGGGCCATCCGGGCCCGCCACATCGTCGAGCAACTGGGCGAGGTGCTGCCCCAGCGCGACCCGCCCCAGGACCGCATTCCCAGCGGCCTGTCCTGGTTTGGCCTCGACACCAATTCGACCGACCCTATCTGGCAGCTCGAGCCCGACACCGTCAAGGAGTTTCTCGATACCAACGTAGCCAACGTGCGCACCCTCGAGTTCGCCAGCGAGCGCATCCGAATCCAGAAGAACGAGGCAGACCGCAAGGCCGCCGAACTCGATCAGACCTCGAGCCTGGTGTTTCCCGACTTCTATCTGCAGACGCTCTATCGCCGGGCCGCCGAATATCCTGATAGCTTGAGCCCGGCTGAGAAGCTGGTGCTCGAGCGCGCTCTTCTGGTCTCGCAGCGGAGCCATACCGGCCCCGAGCTGCTCAAAGAGCGCCTGAAGTGAGCGGTCAAATGATGATGCCCTCTCTCTGGATGTCCTGGGCGTAGAGGCGCTCGCCTCGCAGCAGGCCTTCGAAGTGTTCGCAGGTCATGCTCTGCGGCATCAGCGTAAAAGGCCACCCTCGCCCCAAAGATACGCTGGCAGCCACTTCGTGGACCCGCTCGCGGAGTTCAGCGCAATTGCGCCGGGTCAGCACCAATAGGTCGAGATCGGAATCGGGCCGTGCGTCGCCGCGAGCCCGCGAGCCGTCCATGCGAACTTCGACCAGGTCCTCACCCAGTGCATCCTGGCAGCCGTGGCGAAAGGCCTGGGCCAATTCGAGTTCAAGCGTAGTCGGCACCAGAGCTTCTTCGGCATGAGCGCCGAGGCGTCCTTGATTTCTGCTCGCCCACGACGTATGGTGGGGGGCATGAAGATCGCCTTCTTCATAGCCGCCCTGTTCTGCCTGAGCCCGTGGGCCTCGCCGCCCATCGCCCTCACGCTGGGTATCGTGCTGGGCTTGTCGCTGGGCAATCCTTATCCCAAGAAGACCGGCCCCTTCTCGAAGACCTTGCTGCAGATCGCCGTCGTATGTCTCGGCTTTGGCATGGATCTGGGGGTGGTCTTGCGGGCGGGACGCGACGGCTTGCTCTTTGCGGCCGTCTCGATCCTGGTCACGCTGGGGCTGGGCTGGTGGCTGGGCAAGGTGCTCAGTATTCATCCCCGCACCAGCGCCCTGGTCAGCTCTGGCACGGCTATCTGCGGCGGCAGCGCCATCGCGGCCGTGGGCGGCGTCATCGCCGCCACCGAAATCGAGATGTCGGTGGCCATGGGCACGGTCTTCATGCTCAACGCCACCGCGCTTTTCATTTTTCCCCCGCTGGGTCACTGGCTCGATCTCACCCAGTTGCAGTTCGGCACCTGGGCCGGGGTGGCCATTCACGATGTGTCGAGCGTGGTGGGGGCGGCGGCGAGCTACGGTCCCGACGCCCTCAACACGGCCACCGCCGTCAAGCTGTCGCGAACCTTATGGATCATCCCGGTGGCGCTGGCCTTTGGGGCCCTGCTCGGGCAGGGCGAGCCGGATGGTGAAGAAGGCGAGAAGGCCCCCAAGGCCAAGCTGCGGGTGCCCTGGTTCATCTTCGGCTTTCTGTTCGCCTCGCTGTTGCGCAGCACCGTCCCGATGGTGGCTGCGATAGCCCCTTACATCGCCCACCTGGCCCATCCCGGCTTGCAGCTGGTCCTGTTCTTGATCGGAGCCGGCATCAACCGCACCACTCTGAGCAAGGTCCAGCCTGCGGCCCTGGTCCAGGGCGTAATCTTGTGGGTGGTCATCAGCGTCGGCTCGCTGGCGGCCGTCACCCTGCTAGGCGCCTAACCCGGGGCTACCCCCTCTGCATCCAGTCGGATCTGGTCTGGGCATCAGCTCGGTCTTTACCCTGAGAACTATGGATATGCAGACCTTTTACCGAATTCTCGGCACCACCGCCGCAGTCTATTTCGGCGTCGTGGCCATGACCCGTCTCAACGGCCTGCGCACCTTTTCCAAGATGTCGTCGTTTGACCTGGCAGCCACGGTGGCGGTGGGTTCCATCATGGCGACCACCATCGTCAACGCCAAAGTGAAGTGCGCCGAAGGCATCTTGGCCATCGTGCTGCTGGTGGCTGCCCAGCGATTGCTCGCTACCCTGCGCGAGCACGGCTGGATGGCCTGGGCGGTGGATAATCGTCCGGTCCTGTTGATGTGGAACGGCGAATTTCGGCACGAGGCGATGCGCCGTTCCCGGGTCACCGAAATCGACATCTACGCTAAGCTGCGCGAAGCCAACATTCTGCGCCTGGACCAGGTGCGGGCGGTGGTGCTCGAGACGACGGGCGACGTCTCGGTGCTGCACGGTGAGGACGAGCCGGCCGCGACGGTCTTGAAAGACGTCAACGGAGCACCCGGCAACGATCCTCGTTCATAGAACGGCAACATCTCTCTAACATCCTGGCAACACTTCACGAGGCGCCCCCAAAGTCGGGTCCAGAAAGGTCCGCCTATTCTCTGAGTATGGGAAACTACGTCGCCAAAGCTCCTCCGAAAGCGCCTCCGAAGGCCAGGCCGCCGCAAGCACGTCCACCCGCCAAAGTGGCAGCTCCACCGGCCACCCGTGGAGCCAAGGACGGCAGCAAGCTCAACCCGCCGGCCCAGCGCAATGAAACCCCCTCCCCCGGCGCGGCCGGGTTGGCCGCCACCATGACCAGCAACTTCGCGGCGCCCAACCCGACCAGCAATAGTCCCGGCCAAGCCAGCGTGGATCTGGCTCGCCAGTTCGAAGGGATGAACTCGGCCGACGTCAAAGGCAAACTGCCCAACTTCGAGGCTGCCGGCGGCAACACCAACAATTGCGCCGACTTCGTCAGCTCGGTGCTGCAAGCCACCGGGCGGCTCGATGGCCACGAAATCAACGTCGACGACTTTCGCGAGCGGCTGCAAGAGGAAGGTTGGCGACAAATTCCCCGGGATGAGGCCCAACCCGGCGATGTCTGGATCACCAAGCCCGACCAGGGCCGACACACCGAACTGGTAACCGAAGCGGGCGGGGGCCGCACCATCGGCTCCAACAACGTCCGCCCGGGCTTTCAGCAGATCACGGAAAGGGAGAAAGAGGCCGACACCGGCTATTACTACACCGATCGCCCAGCCAATTAAGGGGCCCTAAGGCCACCGAGCACCTTTTGGGTGCGGGCCCGGATTGCCGGGCCGCGTAAGTGATAGATGGTGTCATAGAAGTCAGCGGCCGGAAAAATCATCTCCTGAGCGCTGTTGATGACGGGGATGGCGCTCGCACGCAGAGCCGACTCGATGCCAGCGAGCTGCTCTCGATGACGCTGGTAGAGGAACTGTGGGGTGGGTGGCAGGCTCACCACCATCCGGGCGCCCCGGGCCTGATACCGATGCTCGAAGTCTTTTAGTGTCTTTACGGCCTGCTCGAGCCGATGGGTGTCATAGCCCTCTTTGAAGAGATCTCCCGAGCGAATGCGAGCCAGATGCTCGCGGGCATCGGGTGGCGTCCACTCCCGGTGCCCCACCACGTCTCCCCGCTCATCAAGAGCCGACCGAACCATCACCGGTAAAGCCTGAGCCCTGAGTTTGCGCTGGTCAGGACTGCGTCCGAAGCCACGGAGCACCGAGCCGAGATAGGGCAGACCGCCGTCGAGCAGTCCCGGCCACTGGCGCGGTGGTACGTAGGCCAGATTGTGAGGGCGCAATTCGAGAATCCAGACCAGTGTTTCGGGCTTGAGGTCCGAGGCCAACAGCTCATACTCAGGGCAGACGACGACGAGGTCCCCGGGCTTGAGGCTCGACTCGACCTCGGCCAGCATATAATCGAGGCCGAACGGCGCGTGAATCCCCATGTTGACCACGGGCCGTCCCAGGCCGGACTCGAGCAGCTGCGAATCAAAGCCGTAGGCCACGTTGGAGCCTCCTACCAGAACCACCTTGGGGCTGGGCAGGCTCTCGAGTCGGGCGGTCTTGTCGATGACCGAAGCGAAATAAGCGAACTCGTTGGGTGTGTATTGATAGGCGACCCAGCCGGCCAGGGGCAACTGGAGCAGCAAGAAGAGCGTCACCTCTTTGACGAATCTGGCCATCTGTGGATTAGAACTGAAAATAGATAAAGGGTCCTGTCTGACGAGTTACCGACAAAGTGAGCCAGAGTAACATCGAGTAGAAAAACCAGCGAGCCGCCCGCGGCCAGGTGGGAAATCCCAACGGATTCTCGCGTTCGCGGTGGGCCCACTCCAGCCCCACCATGGCCAGCGTCAGGGCGATGGGCAAGAGCATCTCGCTGCCCGAGCTGGCAATGACCAGGGCGGTGGCCTTCCAGCGGGCCAGGTCGAACAGTTGGAGCAGAATGGTGGTCACGATGTTAACGGCCTGGCCCAGGGTTCGAGCCCGGAAGAAGACCCAGGTCAAGCAGATCAAAGCAAAAGTCGTGAGCATCCGCCGGGCCGCCGCCGGGGTGGGCAGCCAACCCTCACCACCGGGCGGGCCGTGACGGTCGCGCCGAGTTGCGCTGCCGGGGAGGATCCCAAGCCCGTTGAGGCCACCCCAGACGACGAAATTCCACGAGGCTCCGTGCCAGAGACCGCTGACCAAAAACGTGATCAGGATGTTGGCCAGCTTGCGACCCGAGCTGACTCGGCTGCCGCCCAGCGGAATGAAGACATAGTCACGAAACCAGGTCGACAGCGAGATGTGCCAGCGGCGCCAGAATTCGTCGAGGCTCTGGCTGAAGTAGGGGTAGGCGAAGTTGCGCATCAGCCGAAATCCGAGCAACCGAGCGGTGCCGATGGCGATGTCGGAATAGCCCGAAAAATCACCATAAATCTGGAACGCAAAGCATACGGTGGCGAAAATCAGGGTGGGCCCGCTGACCCGTTCGGGGCTGGCATAGACCAGATCGACGATGGGAGCGAGCTGGTCGGCCACGGCCAGTTTCTTGAAGAAGCCCCACAGGATCTGGCGACACCCTTCGCGCGCTTCTTCGAGTTCAAAAGCTCGTGGCTGGGTGAACTGGGGGATCAGGTTGGTGGCCCGTTCGATGGGACCGGCCACCAACTGCGGAAAGAAGGCTACGAAAGCGAGAAAATCGACCAGATTGTCGGTGGGCTCGAGCTGGCCGCGATAGATATCGATGGTGTAGCTCATCGTCTGAAAGGTGTAGAAACTGATGCCCACCGGCAGCACCACATGGACCGTGAACGGATCGAGGGCAAGGCCAAGGGACGAAGCCAGGGCCACGGCGTTCTCGGCGAAGAAGTTGAAGTATTTGAAGAAGCCCAGCAAGCCCAGATTGCAGACCAGCGAGACCAACAACCATCCCCTTCTCGAACCGGCTTGCCGGGCCCGAAACAGATTGCGACCGGCTACGAAATCGACCAGTGACGAAAACAGCATCAATCCGCAGAAACGCCAGTCCCACCAGCCATAGAAGAAATAACTGGCCAGCACCAAGAAGACGTTCTGGCGCCGCGGCTCTTTGAGCCCCCAATAGAGCGCGAACACCATGGGTAGAAACAGGACGTAGGTGAGGGTGGTGAAGGTCACTGGTTGAGCGTTTTCGCAGCAGAAACTGGCGTTTCCTAGGCCCCTTTGTGTGCTACACTATCAGGGTGACGGAATCGGATTTTCTCGGACTGGTGGACACCACTTTTCTACCCGAGCCCTACACCGAATCGACCGACGGCCCCGAGTCGGTGCTTAGACTCTTTCAGTTGCGCTCGGTCGGGGCCCGCTATGCGCTGGCCGTAACCCGCTGGACCAGCGGCGTGGCGGGCCAAGAACAACTGCAGACGCTGCGGCTTCGCCTGACCACGCACTTCAAAGCGGGCTGGCTCTCTCAAATCGGAGCGATCGCCTTCTTCCTCGGCCAGCCCTTCGATTGGGAAACCGCGACCGTCGAACTGCAACCCGACTGGCACGGCCTGCATCCCATCATTTTCCAGGGAGTCATCTTCGTCGATCTAGCCACCGTGCGCGCCCACGTGGCCCGTAGTCAGTGGGGGCCCATCAAGTTCGGCAACATCCAGGGCCAGTTCACCCGCGTCCACGAGTTTCTCGAACTGCTCGAGGTCAACAGCAACGCTCAGGCCGGCTGGGCCTGAACCGCGAGGGGGTGGCGCCTCCTTCGTCGCCTAGCGAATGACGAAGGAATTGAGCATCTCGTCGACTTCGGCCAGCACGTCCCGGTCGCCCGGAGTGTCTGAGTCGAGGGCCACGATGTAGAGGCGGTTGTTGGCCGTGGCCACGATGGTCATCAGGGCTCCCCCATTGGGCTTGGTGCAGTCGAGCACGGTGGCCGGAAAGCCCCCCAGCTTGTTCTGGTTCTCGGTGTCGACCGTCACGCTTCGTTTGGCCAGCTCGTCGCGCAGGGCTCTGACTGCCCCGGCCACATCGTTGTTGTTGGGAGCGACCGCCACCTCGAGAGTGCTCTGCGAGCCGCGGGTCAACTTCAAGACGGTGTTCTGGTCGGGGGTGGCCTTGACCCAGTTGAAGGGGATGGTCAGGCCAAAGCCGTTTTGAGTGTCGAAATAGGTCTGACTACCGTTCGGGTTGGGGGCCGGCGGCGGCGCGACGGCCACTTTGTCGATCTTGAACTTCCAGCTGCGCGACTGCTGCACGCCGTTGACCCAGGCCGTTACGGTGGCGCTATGCTGGGTCATATCGAGATCCCATTGGGCGTCCCAGACAATCTCCTGGCCAGAGAACCGGGCCTGCTGGGTAAAGTCGCGTCCGTCGATGACCAGCTTGGCTTTGGAGGCGCGTTGGTCGAAGGTGGAACCGATACGGGGGCGGCGCTCGGTGGTGACGCTGCCGTCGGCAGGCGTCGGGGTGAAGTTCATCGCGGCCGTGGGAGCCGTCCCGGTACTGGTGGTCTGGGTGGCGTTGCCCCGCTCGGTCGTCAAGTTGACGGCCGGGCTGTTGGCGGAATCGGTGACGGTGATTTCCATGGGCTGGCCACGCTTGACCGCGCCGGCATCGAGAAGAACCGAATAGGTTCCGTCCCTGGCGACCAGAGCCTGGCCCTGAAAACGCAATTTGTGTCCGGCCAATTGAGAAAGCACGTCCATCTTCGGGTGCTCGACGGTGACGCTCACGGTGGAACCGGGTATGCCCTTCCCCTGGACGTTGAAGTTGGGGCCCAGAATGGTGCCGTTGCGCATGTTCGTCACCGTCAGCGCGGGGCTCACCGGAGCCGGCGCCGTGGGATTGACCGGTGACGGGGAGACCGGCGTGCTTGCACCCCTCACCGTGTCGAAGTTCCAGTTGTGGGAAAGATTCTGGCCGCTAGAGCCACGGGCGGCCACCTCGACTTTATGGTTGCCCAGACCCAGGTCAAAGCCCGGCGTCCAGGTCAACACCTGCCCGCTGACATTGGCCTGGCGGCTAAAGTTGACTCCGTCGACAAACAGGTCGACCGAGTTGGAACGAACCTGTTCGGGAAACTCGACCCGAATCACCGGGCGAGCGAACCGAACGCTACCCATCGGCGAGACGACAAAGGCCGGGGCCGCAGCCACCGGGGTACCGTTGGCGGCCACGGTGATCAGTCGAGAGGCCTCCTCGGTAGCTTGCCGTCCCTGCACTACCAGAGTGACCAGCACCACCCCATTTTGGACATCAAGCCCTCGGGGGATGCTCCAGTGAGCCTCGTAGCGCCCAAACGACGTTTCTTGCATCGAGAACTTCTTGGTCTTGCCAAGAATCTCGAACTGAGCCTGGCCGCCGCCCGTGCCCGTCATGATCACATGCAGGTCGTCGCCGGATCGCAGCACGGTGGTGGCATTGTGAAATACCTTGTCGATGCGTTGGGCGGCCGCGGGCGCGGCCAACAGCAAACACAACAGCAGCGTAGAAACGCTAAAAATCCGCATGAAAACACCCCTGGTCCCAATCCTCGATTAGAAGAGGGCGTTTTCGTCGCGAACCTGACGACCCCAACGTTGGACCTTTCGTCGCCTTCTTGGGTCAACCTTCCGACCACACTGCAAGCGTTCGACCCGGAAAACACTGCCCGAGGTGCTCGAGCGGGTCAAGCCCAACGTGATTTGCGTGGACAACGTCATCTTGTTTCCGGCCATCAAACAGTATGGAAGCCGTGGGTGCGCATCATCTCGTGCAGCGAAAACGAGATTGCCGACCCCGACATTCCGCCTAACTTGTCGGGCTGCGCTCAAGACGGCGCTGGCTGGGCCTGATCACAGGAACGGATTCTCGACTCGGACACCGCCGAAGTCCTGATTGTGATTCAAATCTTCGGAAAGCAACACTCGACATCCCGACACCCTTGCCGCCTCGACGATAGCTGCGTCCCAGTAGGAGATTTGATATCGCTCTTTGGACGCTAGAGCGGCATCAACGAGATCGAGGGTCAAGTCCGCTACCGGGTATCGCTTGAATGTTTCCCCCAATTCGACGGCTTGCTGGTGCGATAAAGGGGCCGGATGACCTGGACGGGTCGCTTGGACGTAGAATTCTTGCAACACCTGAACTGAGAGGGCCAGGTCTTTCGAGCGAAGGATTCTCCTCGCCGTGGCTGCTTTGGTCGATTCGTTCGGAGTTCGGCTGATGGCGTAAAGGAGAATGTTGGTGTCGAGAAACCTAAGATCGCTCATAGAGCGAATCTCGGTTCAACCGGCAACCGGCCGAGAACGGCGGCAAGGTTTCCATCAACTCTTCCTGTCTCCGCAACTTGCGGTCGAAGTCCGATTCCTCTTGCGTTAACCCGGAGAGAAACTCGCGGACCAAAGCACTCACGGAGGTATTCTTTTCTGCCGCGAGTACACGTGCCCGGCGATAAACTTCCTCCGGCACAGAAACTGTGATATTCTTCACAGCATCACAGTAGCATCCAGGGTCTGCCCTGTCAACGAACGCCGTCAGGAGACCGACCGCGCTGCTAACGTCACACTCGGCCGGCCCGGGGCCTCGGGGGTTTCACACCGTGAAATCTCGGCCAGGAGCGATTGTCAGAATTGCCGAATCGGGGCCTTCTATGTCACAAAAGGTCATCGCTTTTTTTCCCGAAGCCGCCTACGGGCCGGCGCTCAACTCGGTGGGCATCGCCCAGGCGTGCGAACGCCAGGGCCACCGGGCCGTCTTTCTTACCGCCCCCGACATGGAGGGCACCTATAAAGCCTATGGCTTCGAAGAGCACCTGGTGCCGATGTCGGCCCCCATGCCCCCCGAAGAGGTGGCGGCCTACTGGCAGAACTTCATCGACGGTCACATTCCCAACTTCAACAAGACCCCCTACGAGCAGATCGACAACTATGTCAAAGACTGCTGGGAGGCCATCGTCGAGACAGCCATCTGGGCCCAGAAGACGCTGCCCGACGTGCTCGAACGGGTCAAGCCCGACGTCATTTGCGTCGACAACGTCATCTTGTTTCCGGCCATCAAGCAATACGGCAAGCCGTGGGTGCGCATCATCTCGTGTAGCGAAAACGAGATTCCCGACCCCGACATTCCGCCCCATCTTTCGGGCTGTGGGCAAGACGACCACGACGGGTTCGAGGCCTACGAGCAGCGCTTCCAAGAGGTGATCGGCCCGATCCACCAACGCTTCAACGCCTTTTTGGATGAGCACGGCGAAGACCCGTACCCCTCGGGCGAGTTCTTCGAGGCCTCGCCCTATCTCAATCTGCTGCTTTATCCCGAGCCGGTCAAGTTCAAACGACGCGAGCCCCTCGACCCGGCCCGCTTTCAGTATCTCGAGGGCTGCGTGCGCAAGGAGGCCGACTATACCGTGCCCACCTTCAAGGATAAACAGAATCAGCCGCTGGTCTACGTCAGCTTCGGCTCGCTGGGGTGCGGTGATACGGCCACTCTCGATCGCCTCATCCAGGCCCTGGGTCAGCTGCCGGTGCGGGCTCTGGTCAATGTAGGCGCCGCCCTCGACAGCTATCAGAACGTGCCGGCCAATGTCCACCTCGATAAGTGGTTTCCCCAACCCTCGGTCATTCCTCAGGTCGACGCGGTGATCCACCATGGCGGCAACAACACCTTCACCGAGTGTCTCTACTTCGGCAAGCCGGCCATCATCATGCCCTACGTCTGGGACGGCCACGACAACGCCACCCGGGTGCAAGAAACAGGCCACGGCCTCAAGATGCACCGGGCCGACTGGACCCTCGAAGAGCTGGCCCAGAACCTGAACTTCATCCTCACCGACCCGGCCATGAAAGGCAAACTGGCCGAGACCTCGGCCCGCATGCAGGCCGCGCCCGGCCCGGAGAAGGCTGCCAACCTGATTGCGGGGCTGCTGTGAAGGCGGTGGCTGTGCGGGGTACCGACCTGCCCCACCAGTTGCACCCCGACGTGGCCGTGGCCCACCTGACGGTGGGCAGCCACGCCTGGCGCTTCGAGCGCGACCAGGTGACCCACATCACCGCCGGTCGGGCGCTCTGTGACGGCCTCTTGCTCGAACCCGACATGCTGGTGCACTTCAAGCAGGGCACGGCCGTCACGATCGAGGTGGACGAGCCACTCCACTACGTCTACATGCAGTGTGAAGGCGGGCCCGCCGCTCAGACGCCGGTGTTGCGCCAGGTCAACGGCAGCCTGCCCGAAAAGGACTGGGGTCCCATCCCCACCATGCTCGAGGGCGAGTCGCGCACCAGCGGCGTGCTGCTCTCGCGCGAGCCCGACGGCCGGGCCGAGAGCGGCATCTGGATCTGCACCCCGGGAGTGTGGGCCTGTCACGTGACCCGTGACGAGCTGTGCCACTTCTTGCTGGGCCGCTGCACTTACACCTCGGATGAGGGCGAGGTGCTCGAGATCGTGCCCGACACCGTCGCCTTCTTTCCCCAGGATTGGCGCGGCACTTGCGCGGTCCACGAGACGGTGAGAAAGGTCTATTGCATCCGATGAGCGCCCATCACTTTCTCGGCGGGCTGGTGCCGGCTCAGGGAACGCCCCGCCCAGTGATAGACCCGGCCACCCTCGAGACGGTGGGCTACATCGCCGACGCCACCGAAGCCGAGATGCAGGCAGCCTTCGCAGCCGCCGCGGCCGCTCTTCCCGCGTGGCCCAATCTCGACGGCAAGACGCGGGCCAATTTTCTGCACAAGGTGGCCGAGGTCATCGAGAAAGGCAACTTGCGCCCCATCGCCGAGCTGATGAGCCGCGAGATGGGCAAGCCCTTTCCTGAAGCGATGGGAGAACTGGCCAATGTCGCTCCCATCTTTCGCTACTATGCCGAGATCGCTCGCGACGAGGCCGGCAAGGTGGCCGCTCCTATCCAGCCCGGCTCGTTCCAATACTCGCGCAGTTTTCCTTACGGCACCAGCCTGCACATCGTGCCCTTCAACTTTCCCATCCTGCTGTTGTGCTGGACTCTGGCCGCCTCGCTGGCCGCCGGCAATGTGGCCATCGTCAAGCCGGCCGAGCCCACCACTTTGTGCACCTGGGCCTTTCTCGAGCTGATCGCGGCGGTCTTGCCCCAGGGGGTGATCAGCGGCCTGGCCGGCGGAGCCGAAGTGGGCAAAGCCCTGGTCGCCTCAGAGCACACCCAGGTGGTGGCCTTCACCGGTTCGGTGGCGGCGGCCCGCTCGGTGGGGGTGGCCTGTGCCGAGCAATTCAAACCGTGTCTGCTCGAAGCCGGCGGCAGCGACCCGCTGTTGGTGTCGGACAAGTGCAACCTCGAGGTGGCCATCGCCGGCTCGGTCACGGCCGCCTTTCACCTGTCGGGCCAGATCTGCACCTCGGCCGAGCGCTTCATGGTGCATGAGGCCGTCCACGACCGCTTCGTCGAAGGTCTGGTGGCCGGGGCCAAAAAGCTTCGCATCGGCCCGGGGCTGGGCAAAAGCGAGCTCGGTCCGCTGGTGTCTGAAGCCGCCCGCAACAAGGTGGTGCGACTGGTCGAGGGGGCACTGGCCAAAGGCGCCCGCCTCGAGACGGGCGGGCGTATTCCGCCCGAGCACCCGAGCGGCTGGTTTTATGAACCGACCGTGCTGACCGGCGTCACTCCCGAGATGGAAATCTTCCACGAAGAGGTCTTCGGTCCGGTGGCCTCGGTCTTGAAAGTGAACTCGTTTGACGAGGCCCTGCGGCTGGCCAACGACTCGCGCTTTGGCCTGGGGGCCTCGCTTTTTTCCAACGACCTGGCCGAATCACTGCGCTTTGTCGACGAGGTCGAGTCAGGCATGGCCTGGGTCAACAATCCCCTCATCGATAACGACGCCCTGCCCTTCGGCGGCTGGAAGTGGTCGGGGCTGGGGCGGGCTTTGGGGCGCGAGGGACTCAACGCCTTCCGGCGCACCAAGATGGCCGTCATCGATCCCGTGCCCAAGATTCACGACTGGTGGTATCCTTACTCCGACGAGGTCTTTTTCTAGATGCGCGTGTTGGTGCTGGGAGGGGCTGGCATGATGGGAGCCGGCACCATTCGTGATCTGCTCTCCGACCTTTCCCGGGGCATCTCGCAGGTGATTGCGGCCGACTTCCCGGCCGCCCTCGAACGCCTGCCTGAGGACCCCCGGCTGGTCAAGAGGCCCCTCGACGTCAACGACCAGCCGGCGCTGGCGGCGCTGCTGGCCGAATGCGACCTGTGCGTCAACGGCGTGCCCACCTTCGCCGGCCACCAGATGCAGCTTTTCGAGGCTTGTCTGGCGGCCCGGCGCACCTACGTCGACTATGGCGGCATGGGCGTTTATACGGTGCAGCAGAAGGCCGAGCACCAGCGCTTCGTCGAGGCCGGGGTGACGGCGGTGGTAGGGCTGGGAGCCGATCCGGGTCTCTCCAACGTCATCTGCCGGGCCGTAGCCGATCGCCTCGATCAGATCGACAAGATCAACCTTTACTGGACGGCCACCTCGGTCGGCCCGGAGTGCCCGGTGCTGGTGCCTCCTTACTCCGTCTCGACGGTGTTGGCCGAGTACGCCAACCCCAGCCAGCAGTTCGTCGACGGTCGATTGCAAGAGATGCCGCCCCGGTCAGGGGTCGAGACCATCGACCTGCCTGCGCCGTTCGGGCCGACCACCTTCATGTTCAGCCAGCACAGCGAGCCGCTGACGGTTCCCTTCGCCAAAGGCATCGCCGAGAAGGGTATCCGCGAGTTCACCTGGCGGCTGGCCTTGCCCCACCGCGAACACGAGGCCTGGGTGGGTCTGGTCAAGGCCGGCTTTGGCGATTTCGACAACCCGGTCAGCGTGCCCGGAGGCACGGTGCGGCCGCTCGATGTGCTGCAAGCGGTCATCAACCGCAACCTGGCCGCCCATCCCGACCGACCCGAGGGCGAGGCCCACGAACTGCACTTCGCTATCGGGCACGGCCGCAAGGCTGGCCACGCCACCCGAGTAACGGTGCGGGTGACGGGCCGACCCGATCCCCTCTACGACGGCTACGTCGACGCCGGCACCTCGATGAACATGTCGATCGGCGTTCAGCAGATCTTGCGGCGACCGCTGGTGCCGGGAGTGTGGGCTCCCGAGGAGTATTTCGAGGTCGAGCCCTATCTCGAAGAGGTCAGACGACGCCGCTTTCAGGTCGAGGTCGAAACCGTGATCACCGAAGCCTGACCGGCTAGCCCGGTCAGATATTTTTCAGGTTCCTCACCTATGCTATGGGGGCAGCGGGGGTCCCACCATTTGCGTCTCACTAACCTTTGGCTCGACTCTTGACTGCAAACTGCAGGAGAGTGTCCACGCCTATGAATCCCGTGACCGCTGCCGTCCAGAACGGCATGGGGCCGGTGGATTTGTTGCCGGGTCGTCGCCAGGTCGCGACCACAGCAAGTACCACCCAGAGCCCACCATCACCAGCGGGTGATGTCGTTTCTCTCAGCCGTCCCCCCGAGGGCGATCCCAAGACCATCGAGGTGGTGGTTGATGCCTGGGGCAAGGGCAAGAACAGTTCCCTTTCGGGGATCTTGCTCAATCAGGGCTATCCGCGTGAAGCGCTGACAGCCCGCGATGCCGAGGGACATACTATGCTCGAGCGGGTGGCTGCCCAGAACGGGCTGAGAAATCCCGACCTGATCCACCCCGGCCAGAGACTCAAGATACCCATCCGCGCCGAAGCGTCGTCGGAGCCCGAGCACTCGGCCAGTTCGACCAGGGTGACCGTCGACCCCTGGGGTAAAGGTCCCAACAGCAGCCTGGAAGGCATTCTGAAGGGACAGGGCTACAGCCCCGCCGAGATCTATGCCAGGGACGACCAGGGCAAAACGATGATCGATCGGGTGGCCGCCGCCAATGGTCTGACCAGGCCTGACCGCATTCGGGCCGGGCAGCAGATCGAAGTGCCTGGCCGCCAGCCGGCCGCAACCGAGGCTCCCAAGCCCGCCGAACCGCCTCGAGAGCCCGAGACCGAACGGCCCGTCGAGCCGCCCCAAGAACCAGAACCGCCGGCAGCACCAGAACGGCCCAAAGAGCCAGAGCTGCCCAAAGGGCCCGAGATCTCGAGGCCAACAGAACCGGCTGGCAACGGCCGGGCCACGCTGGAGATGAGTCTAATGCTCGACGGGGCCCGAGAAGGCACTTTCAATCGCAACGAATTTCAGGCACTCAACGCCTTTGCCAACCGCTACGAAGAGACTCGTGCCGAATACTCCAGCGACGGCTTCACCCCCGACGAGCTGCGCAACCTCGGCCAGCTAGAAAAGCAGTACGGCGACCTCTACGTGCGCTTCCAGGACCATGATCGCTCTGACATCAACTTCTCGGCCCAGCACACCGACGACCCCAGGGTGCAGGTGCGTATGCGCCATCTCGAGGAGAGCGGCGTCCTCTTTGACGGTTTCAAGGCCGGCAGCACCGACTACGAACAAGCCCTCGAGGTCTTGATGCGCCAGCGCCAGCAGGCGCGCAACCTCGGCCTGCCTCAAGAGAAAGAAGAATAACCCATGGTGATCACACAGACTCAAAACACGCGTTATCTCGCCCCCCCGCGGGGCAAGACCACCAGAAAGGGGGCCACCGAACCGCAAGATGCCTTCGCGCCCTCTAGCCTCCAGGCGCCCGAGCCGACTCTGAACCCGCAACAGCCTCAGTTGTCAGGATGGCGCAAGACAGTCCTGGCCGTAGCCCTGGCCACCAGCGCGCTGACAGGAATCGCCGGCAACGCCATGGCCGCGCCCATGGCGGTGTTAAACCAGGATACCCAGCAACAGCAGGTCGACCTGCCGGTGGTGATCATTCCCGAGGGCACCCCGCGCCTGGACGTGATTCGCGAGGTGCATCAGTTCAATACCTCGGGCGGCACCCATGAAACCCGCACCGACTACTCGCCGGTCGGGGTCCACCTGGGCGGCGGCCTGGTGCATGACGCCAACGGCAACCTCACCATGATACCCAGCCTGGCCCACGACTGGAATCTGACCATCGACAACTTCGAGATGGTCAACCTCCAGAATCGCACGGTCAGCCGCTTCGGCCACACCGTCCACTACAGCCCCTCAGCGAGCAAGCGCTTCGTCTTTACCGAGCACGACCACTCGGTCGACATTCAGTCGACCCGCGGTCGTACCACCATCGAAAAAAACGAGCAGGGGCAAATTCATGTCCTGGGACCCGACGGTCTCGACTACACGATTACCCCGCAGGGGTCCAGCTTCGCCATCTTTTCGGCGGGCCAGAACCTGTCGGTACTGCGGGTGGCCGGCGAGATTCGCGTGACCGATGCCGAGGGGCGAGTCACCGGTGGATCATCCCTCAGCGATGCCGGACTGGAAGTGGTGGCCCAGACCGGTCGCGCCAAGGTGACCCGGTCGGCCGGCGGGGTCATCACCGAGGTCGACGGCTCGCGCGGGTGGAGTGACTACAAGTTGATTCGTGACGGCGATGTCATGCTGATCCAGAAACCGGGTCGAGATCAGCGGGTCGAGATCAACCCCGAAGAGCCGCTGCGCCAGGCCCGGGCGCGCTTCGACCAACTGGCCGCCCAACTCGAAGCCCGTGATCCCGGCTATGCCCAACGGCATCCCGTCATCATGTCGCTGCTCGAGTATGCCGCCGCCAATCCGGCGCTACTGGTCGATGAGGACGGCTCCGGGTTGCTCGAGGCCGGCACCCGAGTGGCCACCGTGGGCACGTTGGTCGAGACGGGCGTGGCTCTGACCCGCGGAGCGACAGCCCTCAGCCTGGCCGAGAACGCCCAGGCGTTGGGCGCGGCGGCCCTGACCACCAAGGCGGCAGCCGAGGCGGCTGCCAGCGCCGGTCAGTTGACCCAGGCGGCCGCCCTGGCCAATGAGGCGCGCGAGCTAGGTAGCCGAGCCAAAGAGCTGGGGGCCGAGGCCATGAAGAAGGGCCAGACGGCCAAGAACGCGGCCGAGGTCGCCCGCATCATGATGGGCGTGGGAGCAGCCCTCGAGATGGTCGACGGTGGGATGGGCTTGAGCCAGGGCAAGTCTGAAAAGGCTCTCATCGAAGGGGCCGTGGCCGTGGCCCAGGCTCGCATGGACGAACTCTCGTCAGAACTTTCGGGACCCGACCTGGAACGGGCGATGGCCGACTATACTCACGTCATGCGCGTGCTCGAAGAACTGCAGAAGGAAGCCGGCAAGAAGGTGACGGTGGGCAAGCTGAAGATCGTGTTCGGGGGCGTGATGCTGGCCTCGGCCATCCTTGGCCCCGAGGCGCCCATGGCCCTGGGCATCATCGGGCTGGCGGGCACCGCCGGAACCACCATCTACGAGCACTGGGATCCCCTCTACGAGTTCTTCACCGGCGAAAAGTCGCAGGGCCCGCCGGCCTTCCTCGAGGTCGTGCCCGGCGGCGATCAGATCAAAATCTCCCTCGATAACAAGAAGGGCGGCTAGACCCAGGCGTGATGGGCCGAGAGGCTGGGCTTGAACCGCTTGTCGGCCGGCCTCGGCCCGCGCGAGGTCAGACACACCGGCGCCTCGACCACCTCGGCTAAGGCGGCGCAAAGCGACGGGGCGTCGGCCACCGAGGCATAAACCGGCTCGACCGCGCCCAGGGCACGCCCCAGCCGCTCTTGATAGTCGAGATCGGTGAAGCGACCCAACCTCAACCGATCGCCCTGCAAGAACTCGGGGGCTAGCCGCCGATAGCCCAGGCCCAACTTGCAGCCGGGACCGACCCGATCGAGGTGGGTCACGGCCAGGCCGTCGATGCCTCCACAGGCATCGACGGCATAGCCCAACAGCATCGTGTCGAGCCAGCCCAGGCGAAAGCCCTCCTGCCAGGGGCCCCAGCGATTGTGGGGCTCGGGCCAGGCCAGCGCGGGGTCTTCGGTGGGAAAGGGCCCGGCCCCGTGGCGGGTGGCATAGCTGCGCACCACTCCCAGCCGAAAGCTCTCGCCGCCCCACTCCTTCACCAGTTCGAGACCGTTGGCAAAGGTGCAGGTGGACCAGGTAGTGTGGGGATGAAAGCCCCGCCACTCGTCAAGTAGCACCCCCTGGGCGCCCTCCAGAATGACGGTGCCTTCGGGCACCACCGACTCCACCAGGGGCGCCAGCCGAGCAGCCAGACCGAGAAACTCGGCGGCGGCCCGGGAGCTCTCGAGCACGGCCACCTCGGCCGAACCCAGCGGGTGCGAGACGAGCTGCCGGCGCTGGCCCGCGAACTCTTGCCAGTAGCGCTGCTGAATGCGACAGAGCTTCTGGCGCAAGCTCTCGGGATGGGCCAGGTCGGCGGCCACCACCGCCTCGTCAGGGTGCTCGAGCGAGTGGTGCATGGTCTCGCCCACCCCCAGGCCGCACGAGCCGTGCCGGTCCTCTCCGCGCAGCACCTCGCGCAGCCGGTTGGCGGCCTGATGAAAGGGAGTGATGAGCCGGGCCCGGGGATCGATGCTCACCCGCTCGAGGGCGTCAGGCACCCCTTTGCCGGCCAGCACCCGGCCCTCTTCCAGCAGGCCGCTGGGATGCACCACCATAAAACGCGACAGATAGGTGCGCACCCCGGCCACGAAGCTGCCGGCTCCCAGTTGAGAAAAGGTGTGAAAGCGCCCGTCTTCGAGCGCCACCGTGTGGCCCGCCTGGGCTCCACCGTTATAGCGAACCACCAGGCGAGCTCCCAGGCGACGCACCAGGGCATCGGTTACCGTACCCTTGCCGGAATCGCCGAACCCGAGATCGGCCACGATGATGCCTCTTACCATGGCGCCACCGCCGTTACCGGCACCCGACCGGCGCCGTCCTTGTCGAGGGTGGCCGCGAATGGGCTCAGGGCTCGCACAATCCCGCCGATCTGCTTGGAGGCCAGTCCCTTTCGCTTGAGCCTGGCGGCCAACTCGTCGATGTCGGCTACTAAACCCTCGCCCAGGGCCACCAGTCCGGCGGACACATGGCAGGTATCGCCAGGATTGTCGAGCACCAGCACATGGTCACCCAGGTGTTTGCGCCAGATCTGTTCCACCGAGGCCCGCCCCGGGTCGGGGATCAGAAAGAAGGCGTGGTAGCCGGCCGACAGCTCTTTGACTACCTGGCGCAACTGCAGATCGGCCTCGAGATCGACATCCATCAGCGACTTGACGATCGACTTCGAGGTCTTCTTATAGGGTGGCTCGTCACCGGTCATGAAGAAGTAGCCTCGCTTATTGCGCCGCTCCATCGAGTCGGTGACGGTGTGGCGGGCGGCAAAGTACATGGCCAGGTCGTAAGACTCGCCGCCGTTGCCTCCGCCGCCGCCTTCGAGCCAGGTCCAGGTCAACCAGCGGTCGATGTCTTCGGCCGCCGATTCGAACTGACCAACCTGTAACGGTCCCTGGTCGCAGAAAGCGTCGCCGACGGCAAGAAAGAGCACCTGGGGGTCGGCCACGCCGGCATCGAGCAGGCCCTGCATGAAGCCCGGCAGCTCCTTCTTGGCTAGCAGTTCGGGAATGGCCCCCATGGAGCCGGTCACGTCCAGGGCAAAGATGATGGGCAGCGAGTTGGGATGGTCGGCGCTGTCGCGGCTTTCGCGCAGACGAACTCCGTGGGGATTCATCAGCGGGTGCACCTCGCGCTGGCGAAAGACTTCTTCGCGCTTTCGGGTGCTGCGCGTCGAGACCAGCCGCTGGTGGGCAGTGTAGCTATAACTTCCGTATCCCATGTTTCCTCCTAAGGCTTGTTCACCCGGGGTAGGGCGAACGGTCGATAGCGCGGCGGGCCGAAAGCCGCCGCGGCAACATCTTTCAGGGCCGCTCGCAGTTGGCGAGGGCAGTCAAAATGGTGAGCGTCGTGAGCCAGCTGGACCAGAGCTCTGGGGGCCTTGCGCCCGAGCAGAGCGGCGATACACTGGCCACTACGAGCCAGGTCGTTGCCTGGGCCAAGCTCGGCCCGACCCCAGCCGCAGAAGGCCACCCCGTGATCGCGGGGATGGAGAAGCAAGTGTTCGGGGCGCAGGTCGTTGTGGCTATAGCCAAGCTCGTCGAGGCAGCTGAGCTGATCGAGGATGCGATTCCACATCCAGACGGTAGCGGCCGGATCGACCCCCTCCGAGTACTGCTGGCGAGCCTGGGCGGCGGTGTAGACAAAACCGCTGCGCCAGCGCGTCACCAGCGTCAGTCGGCCCCGGGCCTGAGCCAGTTGCAGCGGATGAGCCAACAGACAATCCAGATAATCGCTGCGACCGTGCAGATGCCGCAGGGTGGCCCATTCTCGCTCGAGCACCTCAGCCTTGCCGGGCTCGGCAACTTTAAGCACCACCTGTTCGGTGGCGGCCTGGGCCCGCCGGGCCAGCAGCACACGCGCGTTCTCGCCCTGAGCCAGTTGCCCCAACACACAGTAAGGCGTGTCGCCGACTTCGACGGTGAACAGGCCCTGGGGAAGAATCTCGGGGCGGGTTCGGGCCTGGGGACGAACGGGAGCCTCCGCGAGCTGCGAGTCGCAGTAGGCGCAGACCACCTCGTCTTGGCGCGGGGCACCGCAGTTCGGACATCGTCTTGCTATCAACATTGTGCTCACAATGAGCATTATAGCTCCGACCTGGCGCCCTGTCAAATTTATACTCAAAGTTAGCAAAAATTCTTTCAGAAACCTTTTAGCCAGATGGTCTAGACTGCGGTATGGTCATCCGTCCCGGGCTTCCCATTCCTCAAGCCTACCGAGCAACCACAGCTCGGACGGCCGCTGTCGAGGCACCCGACCGGGTCGAACTGTCGACCACTCCCCCTTCCTTGAAAGGCCTGCTGCTGGCCGGCCTGACCCCGGCTACCGGTATCCCCCTGGCCGGCACGCCCGTCTCGCTTGACTTTGCGACCCTGCACTGGCCCGAAGCCGCCCGCCGAGAAGTGCGAGGGCACCTCGAGAGTCTCTCGCTCAGCGGCCGAGCCACCCCCACCGAATTGGCTCAAGCCGAACTGGCCAGAGCCCAGCAACTAGAGCCCCGCGTTACAACCGCCGACCTGGCCACCGCTATCGAGCGAGCCGCTCAGGCCACCGAGCTCAAACCCAATCAACACCAGGCGCTGTTCGGCTTCAGCCGCCTGATCGACGCCAAGTTCCACCTCAGTCCCGCCCTCATCGACAAGCTGGCCGGTAGCTGCGACCAGACCGCCTTGACCCGGATGATCGACGGCGGACCTGACGACGGAGCGCCGGTCTGGGCGCATCCGCGCAGCCCCGAAGAGTTGGTGGCCAGCCTGGTACGCCATCTGGTAGTGGGCCAGGGCTCGTCGCTGCAGCTCGGCCTCGACCACGGGCTGGCCGAATGGCTGGAGCAACACTTCGACGACTCCTCTCCCCTAACCCAGGCGGTGGGTGGGGCCGGCGCTTTCTGCGCCAACCTCTCGGCCGCCCTGCCCGAGGTGAACGGATGCTTCTTCGCTCCCGGCAAGCTGTCGAACCGATTAGCCCAGAGATTCTCGCCAGAACTCCAGGCAGTGGATGAAAGCGGCCGAGCCTCTGGGCCCGACGGTCAGATCGACCCCGGCCTCAAAGAGCGGGTAAACTACGTGGCCGAATACCGCCAGGGCGAGAGCTTCGAACTCTTTGGTAACCAGCAGCTCAGCCTCAACGGGCAGGTGCGCGACCTGCAGGTCAGCGGAACCTCGCGAGTCATCCTGGGCACTCCCACCAACCTCAATCCAGATTTCGGCCACACCAGCGACAGCGTAGCCCGGCAGTTGGCCGCTGAAAACGATGTCTTCTTCGTCTCGGGGGCCCACTACCTGACCAAACGGCCAGAAGCCGAAGCCGAAGAGTTCGCGGCCCGACTGCTGGCCATGAAAGACGAGAATCCCGAACTGGTGCGCCACAACCAGTATGTGGTTCCCAAAGACCCGGCCACCGAAGCCCAGCTCTATCGCCACCTGCACGGGGCCTTCGACTCGATGTCGCTCAATGCGGTGGAAATGGCCGGAGTGCTGGGTCGCCTGGCCGACGACGGGCAGACCGACTGGAATGGCGAGCGATTTCCCGACCCGACCACGGCCGAAAGCCTGAAGTTTCAGCTCGACTCGGCTTTAGAACTGAAGTCGGCTCTCGACTTGCAGCGTCTGCATGTGCACAGCTACAGTGGCGACCTGCTGGTTCTACAAGGCCGGCAAGCTCCTGATCGACAGCGCCTGGCCCTCTTGCGGGCCCGCCAGGTGGCCGCCATGAAGACCGCTAACGACAACGGAGAGATTCGCTCTCCGAGTGACCTCTGGCCCATCTTGCCGATGGTGGACGCGCGTGGACTGGCGGGCCTCTATCGCTTCGCCGACGCCATCAGCGAGCGCTTCGGGCTCGATGCCGACCAGCACGCTGCGGTGGTGAAAGACTGGCACTATCACGATGCAGCCAGCCAGACGACCTTCTTGTTCTCGCCGGCCCGAGCCCTGCACGACAAAACAGGGGGCACCGTCAGTCTGGGCGATACCATCGACTATACGGCCCTGGCTCACGGATACACACCGGCATAGAGTTGCAACAAATTTGTAATATCTAGCCATGGAAGTTCAAACCAGAATTCCACCTCGCCCCCCTAAACTAAGTGGGCAGGAGGTCATCAATGAAGTATCTCGCTACCGTTTTGCTCAGCCTACGCTTGAGGCTGGATCCCCCCACCCCATCCGCCCCCGTCAGTGACGACGACGATAGCTTTCTGGGTATCGCGCTGCGCGACTAGATCGTTCTATCTCCGTTGGGAAAGTGAACTCGCAGAAACTCTCGCAACCCTTCCCGCTCGTTCATCTCGCCCAGAGTCAGAAAGACGTCGTCGGCCAGGCTGCCGGGCTGGTCGCGCAAAATGGCGCGGGCCTCGTCTCTGGCTCTGGCCTGATAGTCGCGACCAAGAAAAGTGGTCTCGTTGAAGCTGGCCGAGGTCCACTGAGCATAGCAGGCGCTCAGTCGGTTGTAACGGGCTCGCTGGTCATCACCCTGACACAGTTGCAGCAGATGCTCGTTCTGATTGGCCAGCCGGGCTTCGGCCTGCAGCTGCTGGCCGTCGGCTCGGTTGAGGTCGGACATGTAGGCATCCCAGGTATAGGCCCAACGAAAGGAGCGCGAGCCCCGATGGAGCAGCAGATAGCCAATGCGCCAGCCGCCAGCCTGCGACCACTGGCTCACGAGCCCGGGTCGGGTCGACCAGGCGCAACGCCGCCAGAGGGCGCGCTGGGCTTGCAGCTCTTCGTTCATGGCGGGCGGCAGACGGTGCAGGCTCGAGTTGGCCACATCCGGCTGAGCCAGGCTAAAGTCCCAGTCATTGTAGACGTCGGCCGCATAGGGACGCCAGGCTTTCGTGAGGTTCAACTCTCGGGTTAGCTCGAGCGCTTCGCGATAGGCGTCATGGCGAGCCAGCCGCAGGGCTTGAGCATAGACCACCAGATCCCTGGCGGGATGGTCGGGGTAGCGCCGCACGAACTCGGCCAGGTCGTCTCCGGTGGTGCCGATGTCGAGCAGCCACAACAGGTGGTCGCTAAAGCGCCAGCCCATGTCGCCGTCACCGGGCACCTGGCCTAGAAAGACGTAAAGAGCTTCGACCCGCTCGCCACGCCACTCGAGACAGCGGCCCTTCCAATAGAGAGCATCGTCGGCGCCGGGGTGGTCGGGATGGCGTTCGAGCCAGGCCTGCCATTGCTCGACCGTGCCCCGAGGGCGGGTTGACGGCGATTGGCCGTAACGCACGTGAGACCAGTAGTATTCGTCGCCGAAGTAGGTGCCGCCGCGAATCTGGGAATACTCGCGGCAGGCCTGGGCAAACTCGGATTTCGGCTCGGCCTCGGCTCGGGCCAGAAGTTCGAGTTCGCTGTCATACTGTTGCCACCACCAGCGATTGGCCGGACCCAACTCGAAGCGCTTGCGCAGATAGAGTCGGCGGGCTATCTCTTTCTGGACTTCTGTCAGAGGACTCTCGTCGCCCAGGTAAAGGCGACCGTCTTCGAAGGATTCTCCGCTGCCCAGCAGGCTCAGCACGTGCAGCGCCCGCTGGGGTGGCGCGGAGCGCGCGAACTCGAGCATCTGCGGCGCAAATCGCTCACGGCCTTCGCGCAGATAGCGACCCAGACGCTGTTCTTCGGCCGGCCGGTCGAGACGGAGCAGGCGACAAGCTAGCTCGCACTGGTCGGGAGGGGAATGGAGGAGGGAGACTACCAGGGTTAAGAATAAGACGCGACGGGACACTTGATTAAAATTCAACAGGCCGGTTTTGGGGACCTCTCGCCGAAATGATTCATCGAAAGAAGAGTTGTGTCGATCTCGGCCCTGGTCGGTCGACCAACCGATGGAGGGCGAGAATCGTCCTTACGACCAAAGGAGAGTAATACCGTGAAAGTTCTACCTTATCTTTGCTTTGAAGGCCGCGCCCAGGAGGCCATCGATTTTTATCAGAAGGTGCTGGGGGCCGAAGTGACCATGCTGATGCGGGGCAAAGACGCCCCCGAGGGGGCCTGCGCGGGCGGCAATCCCCGTGAGTATGCCGACAAGATCATGCACGCCGAGCTAAAGCTGGGCGATGACCGGTTGCACGTCAGCGACGGCATGAATACCGGCCAGGCCGAGTTCAAAGGGATCACGCTGTCGGTGGCGTTGAGCACTGACGATGAGGCCAGGAAGAAATTCGCCGCTCTGTCGGAAGGTGGCGAAGTGCGTATGGCCCTCTCCGAGACCTTCTTTGCCTCGAGCTTCGGAATCTGCAACGATAAGTTCGGTGTGCCGTGGATGGTGCTGGTTCCCAGCCACGTGCCGGCTTAAGGCTTACGCCGCAAAAAGAGAGCCGCCCCGGCCAGTCCCAGGCCCCCGCCGGCCAGTGTCAACCCGAGCAAGAGATTGCTTCTGTCCTGTTCGTGCCGGCGGGCCTGGGCCATGGCCTGATCGACCAGTCGGTAGAGATTGGGATCGCTAACCTTGAGAGCCTCGGGGTCGGTCTTGAAGCTGCGCACCCCGTCGGCAAAATACTCGCCCACCTGGGTCAGACCGTAGTCGGTATTGCGGGGGCCGCCACAGCGGGCCGTCTGATTGGCTTGCGAAAAGGCTTCGTCAAGCTGGGCTGACCATTCTCGATAGAAAGCCGGCTCGACCTCGCGCAGGCGCGCCATCAAGGCGTGCCCCGTCTCGTGACGGGTGGTGTGGCGGGTGCCCAGAGTGTTGGCGTCAACCTGCAGCAGGCCGTCGCTTGAGGAGTGGAAGCCGTGGGCTCCGCCGGTCAGGTGGTCGAGATTGAAGCTGGGGTGAACCCGCAGTGCCACCCCTTCGGAGGGGTATGCATAGCGGGCGGCTGGCACGAGGATGGCCTGGCTTTCGAGGTCGACGGCCGCTGTCAACCTGCCTCCCGCGGCCATCTCGACCAGCGAGCGATACTCGGCTTTCTCGTTGTCGTCGCGCGCTCCGCTGCGTCGCACCAGGCCGGCCACATCGAACCGACCCTCGACGACCACGGTCGGGTCGAGTCCGGCCTGGCGCACCTGTTCGAGCAGAAACTGGTGGCGTTGGCTGCGGGCCTGCTCTAACGGGCTCGCTACGGGAGGGGCGCAAGGGTCCGGGCTGGGCTGCCCGGCGGCTTCTTCCGCCAGACGCTCGATGCGCTCGTTGAGTTCCAACAGCCGTGGATGCACGGACAGTTCTTTGCCCAGTCGGTCCAGGGCGTTGGCCTGCTGCACCAGAGTGGTCATCGGCACCGACCGGGTGTGGCGTCCGTGCTCGCGCAAGACTTGCAAGGTCTGGGCGTCGGACTCGGTCACCTGAATCTCGGTCCCGGCCCGAGCCACGAAGGTCAACTCGTCGCGGTCGAAGGCAGCTAACTCGTCCCCCAACTCGATTCGTTGCCGGGGCGTTAGATCGAGATCGCGAGCGGTCATCTGAGCCACCGGGTCTTGACCGGCGTAAGAGGCGCCGGCACCCAGGGCCACGCTCAGCGACGAGAGAATGGCCAGTCCGTGCCAGAGCTTGGAATAGCGGGCCAGACGAGAGAGAATAGGTCGACTGGCCGGAACTGGCTGGTTGATGGTGACCTGGTCGACGGGGTCGGGCGCGGGGTTCTCAGACCGGTGTGCTTTGGCCGGCGGCAGAAACGGACCGATGCCCGAAACTCTCGATATCATTGCCTTTAGAATTCGAGCGAATGGGCTCGTTCCCCTCGTCTCAGGCCGCCGCGGTGGCGGCCACGACCGAGAAGAGAAACTCCTCGTAGCTCTGACCCTGCGAGTGAAGGAACTGGGTCACGAAATTCAAGCCTAACTGAACCTGCTGCTTGGGGTTGGACACCTTCTGCTCCTCGGCCAGGATAGCTGCATAGATCGGCTCGACGGCAGCGATGGCGGCCCGGGCCGGGCAGCGCCGGCTGGAGTGATAGCCTATGATGGTCTTGTGATCGGGCCCGAAGGTGGGCGAGACGTGGGCCAGCACCCAATAATGGTCGCCGCCTTTGCACATGTTGAGGACATAGGCGAAAATCTCGTTACCGGCCCCGATAGTGTCCCACAACAGGGCAAACACCGAGCGAGGCATACCCGGATGGCGAATGAGGTTGTGGGCCTCTCCCAGGAGTTCTCTCTCGGTGTAGCCAGCTACCCGCTGGAAGACCGGGTTGGCATAGGTGATGATCCCTTTGGAATCGGTCTTGCTGACAATGATCTCGTCGGTGCCGAAGCGTCGTTCGACGCCGGTCGGCTTGAAAGTCGGTACGGCCATAACCTTACCATCGGTCGTTAGCCACGGCCCGTTAGCCCCACAGTTGCCACCACTTTTTCTTGGTTGCGGTCGGCTCGGGCAAATCGGGTTCGGGTTCGGGGCAGGTGGCTTCGGGGTAGTTGGCCAGGGCTTCATCCAGCGAGCGTTCATCGCTGACCACGTAGGCGATCGGACAACCCGTAAGTTCTTCGAGATAGGCGCGCTCATAGGGGGTGCCGGGACGCTGGCAGGCCACCACCAGACTCTCCCCCGCGAGAGCAACCGGCATGACTCGGTATTCGCGGGCTCGCTCCGGGCTCAAGCGAGCTGCGGCGGCCGGGTCGCAGGGGGTCTCGTCAAAGAAGAAAGGGAGCAGCCCGAACTGCTGGGCCAGGGCCCGGGTGCGCTCCCGGGGAGAGAGTTCTGGCAGCCCCTGCGGCACGGGCTCCGGTTCGGGTGCTGGCGGTTCCACCGACACTTCGGGGGCAGCCTCTTCGACCCGGTCGACAACCTCGAACACCTCGATATTGTCGCGATTGGTGCCCACGGCTCGATAGCTGACCACCTCGTGGGTGCCATCGGCCGTCTGCTTGCTGACCCTCACCCGACCCACCGGACATTCCTTCTCGAGGTGTCCGGCCACATCCACCGTCGAACTCGTGAATTCTCCGAGAGAGCGGCGCGGATCGTAGTAGACCTCTCCAGTGTGCACGCCCACCCGGGCCAGCAAGGGTCCGTCCATACCGGGATAGCGAGTCTCGCTCAGTTCACGCTGGATCTCGACCGCCGCCAGCACCGCCTGGTCGGGCCGCCTGAAGATGCATACGACTCCGTCGCCTGACCAGCCGAACCGCTCGCAGTCATAGCGCTCGACCACGCGATTGACCAGGGTGCGAAAATCACGAAAGGCGCTATCCACCAGCAGCGGACGATCGGGGCGCTTGAGTCGCGACGAACCGGCCATATCCAGAGCCAGGATCGAGAACTCGCGCTTGAAGCAGGTGTCGATGGCTCGGTTGAGGGTGGTGCTAGTGGCTACCGCCTCATCCAGACTCACCTTGCCCGCCTCGAGTTCCTCGAGATAGACCTGCATCGAGCCCGAAACGACCCCTTCCATACCGGCCAGCAAACATTCGCGCATCTCGCCGGCCGAGGCGAAACGCTCTTCGGGGTTGGCCGATAGCGAGCGCAACAAGGGGCTCACCAGTCCCTGAGGAATGGCCTTGAGGCGGGCTTTGAGCACGGCTGGATCAGCACTTTCGGGCGGCGACCCTAGCAGCAGTTCATACAGCACCAGGCCGGCCGCGTGCAGGTCGGCTCGCCCGTCGGCCGGCTGACCTGCAGCGGCCTCGGGCGACTGGTAGTCGGCCGACACGTAGAGCGAGCCGCGCGGGTAGGCAAGCAATGGCTGGCGTGTTTGGGGCCGGGCTGGCAAAAGGTCCAGACACGCCCTCAGCCGGCTCGCCACCTCAGTGCTGGTGGGCCGCAAGGCGGGCTTCTTGCGCAGCATGTCATCGAGCAAAGAGTCGAGTTCTCCCGGCAGCTCGGGGCGCAACTCGGCCAACCGGGGCGGGGGCTCGTTGATATGAGCGTGGAGTAGCTCGAACTGCCCTTTGCCGGTAAAGGGCAAACGCTCGGTCAGGGCCTCGAAGAGACAAATCCCGAACGAGTAAACATCAGCCGCCGGGGTCACCTGACTGCTCAAGATCTGTTCGGGGGCCAGATAGGCGTACGAGCCGAGGATCTTCCCTGCTTCGGTCAAACGAGTCTGGCTGTCCAGGGGGCGAACGGTGCCCAGACGGGCTACTTTGGGACTGCCGTCCACCCCGGCCATGACGCTTTGAGGACAAAGATCCCGATGGACGATGCCGCGACTGTGCAGATGCTCGAGCCCATCGGCAATCCCGCAGAAGACCTCCAAAATGGTGGCCGGGTCTTTGCCGGCGGTCATGGTCTTGAGATCGGTGCGATCGAGAAACTCCGAGACCAGATAGGGACGGTCGTCGTGGCGCCCGACTTCCAGGAAGCTGACCACATTAGGATGAGAAAGAGCCGCCATCACGCGGGATTCTCGCTCGAAGCGAGCCGAGTCACCCGATTCTTTGAGCAGCTTGACCGTCACCTCGCAGCCGTTGAGCCGGTCGAAAGCCTGATAGATGTCGCAACCGGCGTCTCCGCCCAGGTCGGCCAGCACCTCGAAGCGAGAAGGAAGCACGCCGTTCTGACCCGGTTCTCCGGGCTGCGGACGGGCCACGCCACTTAGCCCAAAGTCGCTCAGGGCCACCCGATCGTTGGCGCCCAGCAAGACGTTGCCGGGATGCAAACGACCATGCACTATCCCTTCCGAGTGGGCGTAGTCAAGACCGGCCAACACCTGCTCGATCAACCTCAGGGCTCGCTCGGGCGCGACCGGCTTGGCCAGCGCCCTCAGGTTGGAGCTGAGTCGCTCACACACCAGGTAGGGGTGGAGCCGTTCGCCGGCGTCATAGATGGTGACGATATTGGTATGGCGCAGTCCGGCCTGACGGCGTAGGGCCTCGAGCAGTTCGGCTGACTTCTGGCTGAAGACCTTGACCACCCGAGGCTCTTCCAGCAACTCGTGACGAGCCGAGTAGACCAGCCCCATGGGACCGCTGCCGATGAGTTGACCCAACTGGCAGTTGCCAAAACTATCCATGGCTGTCCATTCTGCAAGTTCAGTTCATTTCCGCCTGCTTCGAGAGCAGCCGGGATGGGTATGAACCGAGTCGGAGGGTTGTTATGAAAGTTTTGGAACGTGCTCAGCTTTTTCTTGATGGTAAGTGGGTAGACCCCAGCCAGAACAAGCGCTTCGAGGTGATCGACCCGGCCACCGAAGAGGTTATCACCCAGGTGGCGGCGGCCGGCCCGGCTGATGTCGACAAGGCCGTCGCAGCGGCCTGCCAGGCTCAAAAGAGCTGGGGACGCACCAGCGGGACCGAGCGGGCCGCAATTTTGCGGCGCATCGCGGCCGGCATTCGCGAACGCCAGGACGAACTGGCTCGCCTGGAAGTGCGCGACAACGGCAAGCCGTTGCCCGAGGCCGAGTGGGACATCGGGGACGCGGCCGGTTGCTTTGACTTCTATGCCAACCTGGCCGAAGAACTCGACGGACGCCAGGGCCAGGTGATCAAGGTTCCCGACGAGCGCTTCACCACCAAGATTTTCCACGAGCCGGTGGGCGCAGCCGGCCTGATCATCCCCTGGAACTATCCCCTGCTGATGGCCGCCTGGAAGGTGGCCCCCGCGCTGGCCGCTGGCTGCGCCTGTGTGCTCAAGCCGTCGGAGCTGACGCCCCTGACGGCTCTCGAGCTGGCCGAGATCACCTCCCAGGCCGGTCTGCCGGCCGGGGTTTTCAATCTGGTGACGGGCTTTGGCCCCGAAGCCGGGGCGCCTTTGGCTAACCATCCCAAGCTGCGCAAGCTGGCCTTCACCGGCAGCGTGCCCACCGGACGCGGCGTGATGGCCGCCTCGGCTCAGCATATCAAGAACGTCAGCCTCGAACTGGGCGGCAAGTCGCCACTGGTGGTCTTTGAGGATGTCGACATCGAGGCCGCCGTCGAGTGGACCATGTTCGGCATCTTCTGGAACCAGGGCCAGGTCTGCAGCGCCACCTCGCGGCTCCTGGTCCACGAACGGATCGCCGAAGAACTGCTGCACCGCCTGGGTCAAGAGGCCTCGCGGATCGAGATGGGCAACGGTTTGGCGCCCGGAACCAAGCTGGGACCGCTGGTCAGCGCTCCCCAGCGCGACAAGGTCGAGAAGTTCGTGGCCGAGGCCGGGGGGCGCAAAGTCTGCGGCGGCGGACGTCGCTTCGATAAAGGCTATTTCTACGAGCCCACCATCCTGACCGACCTGACCGACGATTCCCCCGCCTGGCGCGAGGAGATCTTCGGCCCGGTGCTGGCGGTTTCGACCTTCAAGACCGAGGAGGAGGCGATCGAGCGAGCTAACGACTCGGAGTTTGGTCTGGCGGCGGCCGTGATGTCGGCCGACCTCGAACGGGCTCAGCGGGTGGCCCGGGCCTTCGAGGCCGGCATCGTATGGATCAACTGCTCGCAACCCACCTTCACCGAGGCTCCCTGGGGGGGCATGAAAGAGTCGGGCATCGGACGCGAACTGGGCCAATGGGGTCTGGCCAACTACCTCGAGGTCAAACAGGTCACCAGCTATGACTCCCAAGAGCCGTGGGGTTGGTACCTGGGCTAGGCAAAACACCCGCCCAGGGGCTCACGATCCGAGTTCTGGGGGGCTTTTCGCTCTCGCTAGACGGTCAGGCCCTCAACAGCCTGCGTCCGGGGAGGGCTCAATCTCTATTGGTGTATCTGCTGTTACATCGCCAGGCGCCCGCTAGCCCGCTAAAACCCGGGGTCGCCGCTCCGCCGGGGCGGCGACCTTTACAGGTTCTGCGGGCAAAAGCCCACGGCGGCCAACACCCCAAAGGCCAACGTCAAGAGCACCATCTCGCGGGGCAGAAGGTCGCAACCCGGTCCCCGCGGCAAGGGACCAGAGAAAAGGTGAAATACCGCCCTGGCCAGGGTCACGGCGTTGAGGGCGCTGGCCCCCAGCAAAGCCAGCGCGAAGCCGGCCTGGTGGTGGACCAGCGGTTGGACCAGCAGGTCCTCGGCTACATAACCAAGAGTGCCGGGCAGCCCGACTGCCACCAACCCGGAAAAGAGAAACGCGGTCGACAGCCGGGGCATGGCTTCGAAACTGGCCGCAAAACGATCCAAGCGGGGGTCTTCGCCGTAACGCACCTCGACCAGTTCGGCACAAAGCGCCCAGCTCACCGTCGCCACAGCCAGCAGCACCACCAGCGTGCCGACGGCCCCGGGCGCCCAACCGACGGCCATCGCCAACATCCCGACCTGGGAAAGGACAAGGCAGGCCACGGTCCGGCGCAGTCGGCTCTGCGCGCTGGCCAGGACAGCCCCCGACAGCATGGTCAAGGCTCCCAGGGGGCCCATCCAGCCCACGGCGTCGTGGACCACCACCAGGCCCGCGCCGAGAAAAGCCACGGCCACCGGGGTAGGCCCTCGTTCGAAGCTGTTTAACAGCCAGCTGTGCAAAGGCACGAGGCCGAGTCGCACTGCCAAACCCACAGCCACCAGCTCCGGTTGCTCGCAGGCCAGTCCCGCCCCCACGCTCAGGCTGCTCAAAAGCCCGGCCAGAGCGAGCCCCCGCGAAGGCGAGAAGCGATACATCAACAGCCAGCCGAGCGCACCGGCCGCCAGGGGCTGACCGGCCGCTCCCAGCCAGCCGGTGGCCAGCAGCAACTGGGTGTAAACCAGGCTGCGGGTCGTAGTCCGCGGCTGACTGGCCAGCCCCACCGCTAACAGGCCCACCAGCCCCAGCCACCAGCTCGCTGTGAACAAGCCCGCCACCAGGGCCAGGGCCGCCCCCACCATTCCCCGACGCCGCGCACTCGGGATCCCGCGCCCATGGCCAAGGCCCGCGCTCAGACAGAGAGTCAGCATGCTCAGCCAAGCCATCGCGAAAACCGCCTTTCCAGCCCGTCGAGTCCCCGAGCCAGACGGAGCCAGGCCGCCACGGCCGCCTCGAGCGCCTCGTCGACATAGAACCGGGCCAGGGCCAGAGCGTAGAGTCGGGATTGCAGCGTCGGCGGGAAAATCCGCTCGAGATGGGCGCCCATGCGAGGCAACTCGCCCAGGGCTTGTTCGAGTTCGTGATAGTCGTGAAGCAAACTGGGCGAGCGCAGAATCTCGAGAGTGCGCACCAACCCGTGGCCCAGCATATGCAGCAGGGCCAGATGCTCGAAGCCCAGCCCGAGCTCGACGAAGATCAAGCCCGACTGGGTCATGGAGGCATAGGCCAGAGCGTTCTTCACGTCGGGCTGGACCCTTCCCACGACGGTGGCATAGACAGCGGTGACGCTGCCCGTCAAGACCAGAGCCAGGCTGGTCGGCCACGAGGAAGCTATCAGCGGGGCTACGCGCAGCAGCAGCAGGGGTCCGAGATGAATCGAGATGGCTCCGTAAAAGATAGCGCTCGACGGGGTCGGCCCTTCCATGGCGCGGGGCAACCAGCCCCCCACGGGAAACTGGGCCGACTTGCCCATCGCCGCCAGCACCAGCAACAGTCCAATCAGGTGACGATCGAAGGCTTGCCCGGGCAGGGCGAGTCCCATCAGGCGGGTGGTGCCGGTGGTGTGATGCAGCCACAACAGCCCGGCCAACAGGCCCAGATCACAAACGCGATAGGTGACGAAGGCGCGCAGACCGTGACGGGCGGGACCGGGACGGTGAGCAAAGAAGCCAATCAAGAGGGCCGACGTCAGGCCGACCAGTTCCCAGCCGACCACGAACAGGTCCAGATTGGCCGCCAGGGCCACCGTGATGACTCCCGCGCCAAACAGGCTCAGCAGCAGGTAAAAGCGCAAAAAACCCGGTTCACGGTGAAGATAGCGGGCCGAAAACAAACCCACCAGACCCACCATGCAGGCGGTGAAGGTGGCAAAGGCCAGACCCACCGCATCAAACTGCAGAGCCAGCTCGAAATTGGCGTACCACAGGCCAAGCTCGAGGACGGCCGGACCGCCCATCAGGCAGGCCAGACTGGCGGCCGTGAAGGCGAGCGCCACGAGCAGACTGATCCTGCCTTCGCCAGGCTTGCCCCCGAACCACCAACAGGCCATCAGGACCAGAAAGGCCAACACCGGACCGAGAACGACCAGGCTCATCGTGACAGGCTGGCCGGAGCCAGCGGACCTCGCTGGCCGCGAAAGTAGGCTACCGAGTCCGTGGCCTGGCTCACCCTCGGCCGGGGCTCGTAGCCGCGGACGCCGACCGCGGTGTGTTTGACCATCTGGCCGCTGTCCGGATTCCAACTGGTCAGCCAGAGCCAGCCGTTGTCGACCAGTCGGGCCAGAGCGGGCAGCCGCTCGAGCAGACGTTCCAACAGGTCGGCCGGGGCCTCGATCACCAACAGCAGGCGGACCGGCTCATGGATCTCGACCATCTGCCAGGGCAGACCGGTGCGCAAATCCGACGAGTGCCCATCCATCACCCCCAGTAATCCTACGATGTTATGGGGAAGCTTGGTTCCGCACCCAAACCCGTTGGGGTCGACGTAGCTGAAGTAGTATTCGAGGTTGATACCGGCCCCCACCGGAGCTACCGACTGCAATAGCTTCTCTAACTCGACCCCATCGGGGTCCTGATGATAGTCGTAGGAGACCAGGAAGGCTCGCCGGTCAAGAAACAATCCGCGAGTACTCTGTCGTCGCCCGATAATGCACATCGAGTTGGTGGCATGACCATACTCGGGCCGGGGCTGGGCCAGGTCCACGGCCCGGGCCTGGACGTGGGCCAGGCAGCGGCCGGGGCTCCAGCCCACATCGGCCGCGTCGAAGCGTCGGCAGCGTTCCTGGGCGTCGAGTTGGCACGCCTGGCCGAAGGCCCGCTGCATCCCTTTCACCTTCTCGGCGAACGGTTCGGGACACAGGTCCAGATCGTAGTAGGTCAAGGCATCGTCGCAAGTGTTATGATAGGCTCCCACGAACCAGGTCGAGGCCGGGAAGCCCAGCCGTCGACGCACCTCGGGATGGTTGGCCATCATAGCCAGAGCCCGGGCGTTCGGTCCCCCTCGACCTCCTCCGCAGGCTCCACAGTCGTGGGCGGCTTCGTGCGGGTTATTGAGACTGCTCGAGCCGTGCCCGACCACCACGACCAGGGGGGCTAGTTCTCTTAGGCCCACGGCCTTGAACACGCTCTCGACCACCCCGGCCATCTCTTCGGGAGTATAGCCGGGCCACCAACCGTGCTCGCCAGGCTGCGCCCCGGGCTCGCGTTCGAACAACAGACGAGTGGCGGGACGGCGACCTTGCAAGCTCAGCTTGGTCTTCTCGAACAGCCGACTGAACATCACCCGCCCAACCAGTGGCAGGGCCGCCCCCACTCCCACCAGAGACGAGAGAAGGCCGCCTCGCAGCAGGCTGTTGCGACTGGCCCGCCAGACCTGCTTGAAACTGCCCCAGTGGCGGCGCCGGTCGGGCTCCAGGGCCACCTCGCGCACCAGGTGGGTGGGCTCGACACTCACCGGACACAGCGGCAAAGGGTGGTGGTCCTCCAGACCCTGATAAGCCATCGCCAGGCCGAAAAAGCCGGGGTAGCCGAAGGTCTCGACCGCGCTGTTCTCTTCCAGATGGCGCCTTAGCGACTCGCAGCGCTCGTCGATGCAGAAGATAGCCTGAAACTCTGGAGCCTTGGCGGGCTTGGGAGTGTGACTGGCCAGGGCATCGAGGATGGTGCGGCGATAGCGACGCTCATAGGCCAGATGGAGCAGCCGCCGTCGCTCCAGTTCGCCGAAGGCTGCCACCTCATCGAGAAAGCCGCTCAAATCCTGCAGTTGGGCCGGCCCGAGGCCGGCAGCTTGAGCCACCAACAGAGCTTCATAGGCCAGTAGCCGATCTGGTCGAGCCTCTTCTACGACCGGCTGGAGTGTATCCACCTCGAGCAGCAGCATGATGGCCAGAAAGTCCAACAAACGAACGGGCCCCACCGGACCGGGGGCCAGCTCGGGATGAAGCTCGAGACGGAAGATCATGCCGGCCCAGCCCCGCAAGCTCAACAAACGACCCTCGATGAAGGCCGACCAATCCTCGACTCCCAGCTTTTCGAGGCAGGCCAGCACGGCGTCTTCCGGGCACCCGTAGTGGCTTCCATAGAGGGCTCGAAAGGCAGCGAACAGGCCTTCTTCTCGGTTGGGCATGGGCCAATAGGCCAGCCCACAATCGAGATAGGCAGCACAGAATCGAATCAAGATCGGATGGGCTAACTGATCGTTGGCTGGAGGAACGAGCCTGGCTGGGCGGCTGGGCAAGGCCTGGCACAGACGCTGCCAAAGGTCTCCCAAAGCCCGCTCCGGGGAACTTCCGGCCAAAAAGGCGACTCCGGCCTCGGGCTCGATCCAGTCGGCCAGACGGCTCAAACCCTGGCCTTCGGTGAGATGCCATTCAAGGGCACACCCGTCGGGCAAGCGCAAGGGCCACTGTAGACGCGCCAGGCGAAGCCGCCGACGACAGCCAAAGGCCGTCTCTTCCGGGGGACAGTCGAGCACCGCCTCGAGATCCTCCGGCAGAATGCGGCCCTGGGTGAGAGCCCGATGCATCTCTGCCAGGCCAGGGTAGCCCTGGGTGCCCAACTTGCGGGTCGCCTCGGCCACCGCCTGGTCGAAAGGCAGGTGCTCGAGATGGTGCAGAGGGTTGTGGTGGACGAAGCGGCGCAAAGGCGCCTGCTCGGGAAGCAGGTGAGTGGCCTGAGCAAGAGCAGCCTGAATTCTGGCCAGGTTGTCCTGGTCGCAGCGGCGACGTAAGTTCATTCGACCCCCCCGCCCTCGCGAAATGCAAAAACGGGCATCATTTCTCTTCCCAATTCCTGCCGAGCTATTCTGCCCTTCGAGCCGGACCTCCTCCAGGCAACCAGAGCGACTTTCGGACTAGCGGGCGGCGCGCACTTAATCCGCGCGGCGTTGGAAGCGCAGGACGGCCAGACTGAAGAACAAGGTCATCAGAATCACCATCGGCACGATGAATCGAATCAACATCCCCAAACCTACGCCTTTCAGGATAATGCCACGCAAGATCTCGAGGAAGTAGGTCAGGGGGATGACCAGGCCCAGATAGCGAGCGGCCACCGGCATGCCGGCCCGGGGGAACATGAATCCCGACAGCAAGATGGTGGGCAGGAAGATAAAGAAAGACATCTGCATCGCCTGCTGTTGCGAACGAGCCACGGTAGAGATCAAGAGACCCAGCCCCAGATAGCAGAAGATATAGAAGAAGGCCATCGAGTAGAGGGCCACCAGGCTGCCGCGGATGGGCACTCCGAAAACCAGCACGCCCACCAACAAGGCGATGGTGACCTGAACATAGCCCACCACCATATAGGGCACGATCTTGCCGATCATCAACTCGACCGGCCGCAGAGGGGTGGTGATGAGCTGCTCGAGGGTGCCGGTTTCGCGCTCTTTCACGATGGCCATCGAGGTAATCATCATCATCGTCATGGTCAAGATCACGCCGATCAGGCCGGGCACGATGTAGTGCGAGGTGACCAGATCGGGATTGTACCAAGCCCGGATCTCCATCGACACCGGCATATCTGGCAGGCGATAGGCGGTCCCTGCCTCGAGATGACGATAGAGGATGGGCAGGCTAAGATAGTTGGCCACCCCCTGAGAGTTAGACAGAGCCGAGGAGGCGATGATCGGGTCGGTGGCGTCGACCACCACCTGCACCTTAGCGGGCAAGCCGCGGCTGAGATGATTGGCATAGTCGGGGGGGATGACCAGGCCCACTTTGACCGTGCCCCGGTCGATCATGTCGGCCAGGTCCGACTCGCGTGTGACCGTGGCCACCACGTCGAAGTATTCCGAATTGGTGAAGGCTTGAATGAGTTCGCGACTGTGGCGGTCCAGGCTGCGGTCGAGCACCGCCATGGGCACGTGCTTGACGTCGGTATTGATGGCAAAGCCGAACACGGCCAATTGGATCAGGGGCAGCATCAGCATCATGGCCAGGGTCAACCGGTCCCGGCGCATCTGGATAAACTCTTTGGCGATCAGGGCTCGCAAGCGGCGAAACATCAGGCGCCTCCCTGGGTCAGCGAGACGAAAACATCTTCGAGATTGGGCGAGGCCCCACGCGGGTCGGGCAGGCCCTGCTCTTGCAGTCGCGCCTGGAGTTTGGCCCGATCGCCCTGATAAGTGAAACGCACGGTGGGGCCGCTGGGGAAGGGGTGGCCAACCCCCTCGATGTCGTTGAGTACCTGCAGAGCCCGGTTGCGGTCTTTTACGGTGAGGCTGAGCATCTCGCCGCGCAGGGTCTTGCGCTTGAGCTCACCCGGGCTGCCGCGGGCGATCAACTTGCCTGAGTGGATAAAGCAAATGGTGTCGCAGCGCTCGACTTCGTCCATGTAGTGGCTGGTCACCATGATCGTCTTGCCGGCCCGCGACATCTCGACGATCAGTTCCCAGAAATAGCGCCGCAAGGCCGGGTCGACAGCGCCGGTGGGCTCGTCCAAGAAGATGAGTTCGGGGTCATGGACCAGGGCCACTCCCAGGGCCAGTCGTTGGCGGGCCCCACCTGGCAGACTGCGGGCGGTCTGGTCGACGTACTCACCCAGGCGCGCGGTCTCGATGGTCTGATCGACTCGTTCCGAGCCGAAAAGGCCGGCAAAGAATTCGAGGTTTTCGCGCACGGTCAGATCTTCATAGAGGCTGAACTTCTGGGCCATGTAGCCGACTCGGGCCCGGATCTCGTCGGCCTGGGTGCGAATATCGCGACCCAGCACCTGGCCCTGGCCCCCGGTGGGGGGAATGATGCCCAGCAGCATGCGAATGACGGTGGACTTGCCCGCCCCGTTAGGGCCGAGAAAGCCGAAGATGCTACCACGAGGAATCTGAAAGTCGACCGAGTCGACGGCGGTGAAGTCGCCAAACTTCTTGGTCAAGCCTTCGACGTTGACACACAGCTCAGCCACGGGCAGCCTCCGTCAGGCGTAAGAAGACGTCTTCCACCGAATACTCGGCCGGCTCGACCTCCCACACCTCGAGCCCCTCGAGCGACCGGCGCACGGTCTCGAGCGTAGCCTGGTCGGCTTGGGGCACAAAGGCGTGCAGCCGGTCGCCAAACAGTTCGGCATCCTCCACATGGCCGGCCTTCAAAAGCCGCTGGCGAGCGGCCACCGGATCGCGACAGAACACCTCGACCACCTGGCCGTCCACCGAGGCTTTGATTTCGTCGGTGCTACCGAGGCGTAGAAAGCGCCCGCGATCGATGAGGGCCACCCGATCGAACTGCTCGGCCTCGTCCATATACGGGGTCGAGGCCACCACCGTCAGCCCCTCGGATTGCAGTTGAAAAACCAGCGCCCAGAACTCGCGGCGGCTGACCGGGTCGACCCCTACCGTGGGCTCGTCCATCAACAGCAAGCTGGGTTTGTGAATCAAAGCGCAGACCAGGGCCAGCTTCTGTTTCATGCCGCCGCTAAGCTGGCCGGCCAGCCGATCGCGAAAACGCTGCAGCCCGACGAATTCAAGCAGTCGGGCCGGCTCGTCGCTGCGCGGGTAAAGAGCCGAAAAAAAATTGACGTTCTCCTGAATGGAGAGATCGGTATAGAGCGAGAATCGCTGCGGGATGTAGCCGATCTCTTCGCGGTTGCCGACCACGCTCAGCTCGCCCTCGTAGCTGAGCAGCCCGGCCAGCGTCTTGAGCAACGTGGTCTTGCCGGCTCCGTCAGGACCGACCAGGCCGAACAGTTCGCCCTCGGAAACTTCCAGGTCGAGGCCATCGAGAGCCACTGTCGAGCCGAAGCTCTTGCGCAGGTCGCGACAGCGAACGGCGCTCATCGGGCCACCTTGACGTCGGCGGGCATGCCGGGCTTGAGCAGCAACTCGGGGTTGTCCACCTCGACCTCGGCGCGAAAGACTAGCAGCACTCGCTGAGCCTGGGTCTGAATCTGGCGGGGGGTGTATTCGGCCGCCGACGAGAGGAAACGCACCTTGCCGTCAAAGGTCTTGCCCGGCAACGAGTCGACCGTTACCTGGCAGGCCGCTCCCAGCTTGACGGTGGCCAGGTCCGGCTCGGGCACGAAGATGGTGACCCAGGGGTGGCCCAGGTCGGCCACTTTCAAGACCGGCACGCCCGGCCCCACCATCTCGCCTGGCTCGAAGTTGCGCAGCACCACGATGCCGTCGGTGGGAGCCACCAGCCGGGTCTTGGAAAGCTTGACTTCCAGAGCCTCGACCCTGGCTTTGGCGGCCTCGAGTCTGGCTCGAGTGGCCTCGACGGTCTGGCTGCGAGGGCCTTCCTCGACCAGAGCCAACTGGGCCGACAGGCCTTCGACCCGGGCTCGGGCCTGATCGACCTGCTCCGAGCGGGTGCCGCGCTGCAGCTCTTCATAGCGGGCCTGGGCGGTCAGATACTGCTGTTTGGCCGTTCGCTGCTCTTCCACTCGGGTCCCGGTCTCGAGCTTTTGCAACTGCTCGCGCGCTTGCTTGACCCGGGCTTGGCTCTGGTTGAGGCGGTTGACTTTTTCTTCGAGCAGGCTCTCGGGAGCGGCGCCTTCTTGAAACAGGGCTCGATAGCGAACCTCATCGGCCTGGGCCGTGGATTGGTCCGAGCGAGCCGAAGCCAGGGCCGCCCTGGCCGCCTGAATGTCTTCTTCACGGGGGCCGTTTTGAGCTAGTAGCCACTGCTGGTGGGCCGCTTCGGCTTGATGCTGAGCCTGAGCCAGTTGCTCGGCGGTGGCGCCGTTTTGGAGCAGCCTCAATTCGGCCCGGGCCTGCTCCAACGCAGCCTGAGACTGGGCGATCTCTTGAGGACGACTACCGGCTTCGAGTTCGGCCAGTTGGGCGGCCACCGCTTTCGCTTCGGCTTTGGCTCCCGCGAGTTCGGCTTCGAGATCGCGGGCATCCAGGCTAGCCACCGGCTGGCCCTTCTTGATGGCGTCCCCCTCATCAAAAGCGATCTGCTCGAGGGTGCCTCCCAGCTGAAACGACAGCTGAGTCTCGGTGGCCTCGACCACGCCGGAATAGAAATCCGGCTTGGGGTCGGCCCGATGCGCCCCCCAGTAGAGCAGACACACGACCACCGCCAGCACCACCAGGGGCACGACCTTCTTAAGCATTTCCATCCTCCTCGCACAGGCTCTGCAAGGTCTCGGTCAGGCGACCGGTGACCCTCCCCCAGGCCACCCAGGCGGCGGCATAATCGTAGCGGGCCCGGCTGGCATCGACCCGGGCGGCGGTCAGGCTGGCCTCGGCGTCGAGCAACTCGACCAGAGTACCCAAACCGTGGCGATAGCGCAAGACCGAAATGCGGCGGGCCTCACTGGCCTGTTCGAGCTTCTCTCGACTGGCCTCGAGTTGGAGCCAGCGCGAACCGAGAGCGAGAAAAGCGTCTTCGGCCTCAAGGCGGGTGAGGCGTTCGGCTTCCCTTAATCTGGCCTCGAGCTGGTCGAGGCGACTGCCGGCCTGAGCCGCGCGGGCCTCGGTCAGCCCGCCGTCAAACAGCGGAACTTCCAGCTGGACCATCACGGTCCACTGGTGGTCCGGCGAAAACCCCGTGGCGTTACGGCGTAGATACTCGGTCTGCAGGGATACCCGGGGGTTGTCGCCGCTCTCGGCCAGACCGACCCGGGCCCGCGCCGCTTCCACCTCGGCTCTCACTCCTGCCAGGGCGGGCCTGTTTAAAGCCAGTTCGATGGCCTGTTCCAGACCAGCGGGCGGAGCCGGCAAGTTGGCCAGTTCAGCGGGCGCTAGGGGACCGCCCGTGAGTGAGGCGAGTCTCGCTTGAGCCAGACGGTGTCCATTCTCGGCCGCCAACAGGCGCTGGCGGGCAGCGGCCACTTCGGCCTGACTGCGGATCACGTCAAAGCGAGCCACCGCCCCGGTCTCGAGACGCTGTCTGGCCACTTCGAGCTGCACACCCCGACTGACCAGCTCATCGCGGGCGACCGTGACGGCCTGCTCGGCCAGCAGCGTCTGCAAAAATACCAGCGCCGTCTCTTGAGCCAGCCCCAGCCTGCTCTCCTCGAGTTCGAACTGGCTGGCCTGGCGATGCTGTTCGGCGGCCTGGTTGGCATAGTGCACGCGGCCGAAGTCGGCCAGCGTCTGTTGCAGTCGCAAGGCCACCAGATAGTTGTGCTCAGCCGAGATCTCTAGATTGGCGAAAGGGACAGTGACGGTGGGGTCAAGATGGGTATAGGAAGCGTTCATACCCAGTTGGGGACGGCCGGGAGCCAGTGCTTCGTCGATGGCGAAAGTGGCTTCGTCGACCCTGGCCCGGGCCTCGTCGATGCGTGGGCTCACAGCCAGCGCTCGAGCCACCGCCTCGACCAGAGTGTCGGCGCAGACAGGAGCGCTCAAGAGCAGTATGACCAACAACCATCTCACCACCGTCAGACTAGAACAAGCCAGCCCGAAGCGCATCCCCGACGGGTCGTAAACCCGCCTCCCCCGATCGGGGGATTCAGCCCAAAAGGTGTTCGAAGAGGAGGAAAAAGACGCGGGCGTTGGGCAGGCTGTCGTACTGGAAGCGAATCTGACCGGAGCCAAAGAGGCGCCCCAGCCAACCGCTGTTCTCGAACTTCTCGCTGGTGAGAACGACGTAGCCCTTTTCGACGTCCAGCCCGCGCAAGTCGGACAGCGACCACTGCTCGGTGCCCGAGCCTTTGGTGAGGGCGAAGTGAGACTGGCCGATGTCGATGCGAATGCCGCCAGTTCGAATATTGAAGCTGACCGGCCGCCCCTGCTCGAGCTGAGCCAGGCAGCGTTTGAGATAGTGACGTGTCCAGGCGATTTCGGCTCCGTCGGCCAGGTAGAAATCGTGGCTGGTATCGTCAGGAGGCCCATCTTTCTTAGAATATGAGCCGTTGAGCGAGAAGACATTGCGATTGGAGGCATCGTACCAGGAGTAGTCATAAGTGGTGCTGGTATAGATACCGTTGGTGAAATGGCGCGTGGTGTTGACGCGCAGCTCCTCGGCTCTGGAAAACTCGCAGATCTGGCCTTTGGCGGTGGCCTGGCGGCTGCCCGAGAGACTGTAGGTTGCATAGCCCTCGGTGCCGATGTAGCTTAGCTTGCCACCAAAGCTCGTTCCGGCGACGCCCACCACGGTGCCCAGCCCGCCCCCGGCGAAAAAGAGCACGGTCGCCCCGGCGTCGATCCAGTTGCCGAAGACAAACCCAATCCCGGCGCAGGCCGCAGCGACCAGCGTGCTCCAGAAGAAGCGGCGCCCTGCCTCCATCGGCTCCTGGCTCTTCTTTAAAGAAGAGTAGCCCGACAACGGGTCGCCGATGGCAGGCGGTGGCGGTATGAAAAAGTCGGCCTCCGAGTCGACCGGCACGCCAGCATGGTTTACGTATGACATACATCCCCCTGGTGGCTGGATTCGCTCGCCCGGGTTCCAACCCTTCGCAAGCAGGGCGTTCAGGAGGGAACAGATTCGGATGATCGAACGTTCGTCGCCGATGAGATTAATTTCCGATTTTTCGATCAAACAGATAGATTCCGACTTTCTCATTTTCAAGCGTTTTGGAAAGTGCGTCTGCTCACTAGAGGGCGACACCGCACGACTTTTCCAACTCTACTATGAGGGAAAGACCCGACACCAAGCCGAGTCAGAACTTGGGCTTCCATGCCTGCAAGCGGCCGAAGAACAACTGCGCGACCAGGGGTTACTCGCCCCTGACGTGTTACCTAGAATTCCCCAGGACCAGTTGACGAGGATCGAGCTCGCAAACGAGGTGCTGGTCTATCACCCTGTGCAAGGTACAGCCATGCTCCTCAACCAGACCATCGCCGCGTTGCTACCACAATGCGATGGTGAGACTACCGTCGAACTTGCCATCGACGCACTGAGCAAGAAATTCGAGATCGCGCCCGATACGGCCGAAGAGCTGCTTTGGGCAAGCCTGAAGGCGATGCGTGACCGGGGGCTGTTCCTGGCGCCGTTGCACCACGGATTGTCGCGACGGGCGTTTCTGAGCAGGTGGGCGGCTGCCGCCGCCCTGTTCCCGGTGATCGTCTCGGCCGCCGCTCCGCACGCAGCCGTTGCTGACAGTACGACATGCATCGTCAATGGAGATGCGGGTTGCCAGGCTCTCTTTCCGGGCTCGACCAGAGTCTTCACGACCTGCTGTCCGTGCACGGCGAATGCGACTCCCCCATGCCCCGGCGATGCAAACTGTCAACGACCCTATTTGAAAGATGGCAACAACTGCCTGGATGACACCCCCGACACCGGCGGCCTGACGGGCTGCTTTGTCTACATCGACTCCGGCCACCCGTTCGCTAACGCCCAAGATTCGTGCGCGGACGCCCGCAACTCGACTCAAGCCGACACCTTTGGCGGCTATGCCTGTTGCCGATGTCCGTGAAGACGCCCACTCCTGGCTCCGGGCGCTTTTCGAAGATTGGCCAGGGCCTCGTCGTTCAGCCGTTTTCCGACAGTATCGGCATCCTGGCTGATGAACCCTTGCTGGAGTCTATCGTGCAGGCCCTGCCGCCTGGCTGGAAAACACGAGAGACCGGCGAGTTCCTGGTCCGCATCGAACTGACCCAGGAGGGGGGTTCCTTCGTGATCAGGATCAATACTATCGTCAAGGCCAAAGCAAACAATCTCGCATCCGCACTGGCCCGGTTCCTCGAGGAGCTTCGCCTCCTGATCGTGCTACTCGAACATCAGCGCTTCTTTGTGAAAGCGCGACTATTGCGTCATCGCGAGGCAGCGGTGGTGGTGCTTGGTCAATTCGTGGCCGAGGTGGGGCTCAGCGAATGTAGCGCTGTTGCTTTTGATGTCAACGGTCGAGTCACCAGTCTAGAGGCTCCCGGGGAGCCGATGGAGGTGGTGGCCCTGGCTGAACTCGCTCCCTCGACGAGGGAGCCGTGGGAGAACCTCGGAGCGGCCAGAGCGGCGGCAAGCCTGTTCGAGGCAAAGCTGACCCCCCTGCGCGAAATCGGCCCCTGGCTTGACGTAATAGGCGACCTCGCCCAGGCTAGTCTGTGCCTTCGGATGCAACCCACGCCAGAGGCTTTCGAGCTACTCCGGCAAAGATTGGGCTGAGTGCATCTCCCCCGAAAGAGGGAGGGAGAGACACATCGAGCATGAGAAGATGAAGGCATGCCCATCCGTGTCTTGCTGGTCGACGATCACGCCATCGTGCGCGAGGGCCTGCGCATGCTGCTCAAGTTCGACCCTGACCTCGAGGTGGTGGGCGAAGCTTCAGACGGAGCCGAAGCCATCGAGCAAGCCCGTCAACTGACCCCCGACGTGGTCTTGATGGATCTACTCATGCCTCGGATGGACGGCATCGCCGCCACCGAGGCCATTCGCGATGAGTTACCATCGGTGGAAGTGGTGGCCCTCACCAGCGTGCTCGAAGACGCCTCGGTGGTGGGCGCGGTCAAAGCCGGCGCCATCGGCTATCTGCTCAAGGACACCCGTGGAGACGATTTACGCCAGGCCATCAAAGCAGCCGCCGCCGGCCAGGTGCAACTGTCGCCGGCAGCCGCCAAGCGTCTGATGCGCGAACTCAAAGCCCCCTCGAGTCACGAGAGCCTGACCCCCCGCGAAGTCGAGGTCTTGCACCACCTGGCTCACGGTCTGTCCAACCGCGAGATCGCCGAACGCCTGGTGGTCGGCGAAGAAACGGTCAAATCTCACGTCTCGCACGTGCTGGCCAAGCTGGGGGCCCGCACCCGCACTCAGGCGGCCCTATTTGCCTGGCAGAAGGGGCTGGTGAGCCGCGATGCCTCTTGAGCGCGCGCTCCAACTCGGCCCGACCTTCATGGCCGAATTGGCCAAGCTGACGCCAGCGGCCATGCTGTTGTTCGACCAGCATCTCGAACCCATCGATTGCAACCCGGCCTTTGTGCGCCTGACCGGCCGCCAGCATGACAGTCAACCCTTCGAGTGCTTTAGCCGCGACGAACTCGAACGGGTGCGCGAGGCCCTGGAGCGACGCCAGGCCGATGAGCCGATCCGTTGGCCCGGGCGCGTCCAGACCCTGGACGGATACTGGCGCGAAGTCGAGATTGTGGTCGTCTTCTTGATGGGCTACAGCCTGATGGTGATGCTCGACGTCACCGACTCGCGCCGGTTGGGGCGCAAACTCGAGGCTCTCAACCGATTCTCGAGCGCGGTGACGCTGTCCACCGGACTGGAAGCCACCCTGGATCTGCTGGCCGCCCAGGTGGTCGCGGCCACCGATGCGGTGGCGGCGGTGGTGCTGTTGCTCGACCCTGGCCCGCGAATCGATCGAGTCGGTCGAGCCGGCGTGCCCGGCGAGGTGCTAGAGGCGGCCTTTCAAATGTTCGCTAGCGGCATCAGGGTGCCCGCCTTCGAAGCCTACGAGACCGGCCAGACGCTGGTGGTGCCACCGCAGCAGCGAGAAGAGTTCTTGGCCGGCACTCGCCTGGGCGAACTGGTCGAGGCCCAGGGCTGGCAGCACCTGGTCTGCGTTCCCCTTGGCAAAGGGGTCATGAATTGCTTTTTCACCGAGCGCCTGCTGCCAACTCCCGACGACCTCTCGTTTCTCGAAACGCTGGGCCGATTCGCCACGGTGGCCATCGAGAACGCACGCCTCTTTGCCGAGGCCGAGGAGCGAGCCGTGGCCGAAGAACGCCAGCGGCTGGGAAGAGAATTGCACGACTCGGTCTCGCAGAGCCTCTACAGCATCGGCCTGGGCGCCCAGGCCGCCCTGGCCGCGCTCGAGGCCGGGTCACCCGACGAGACGCGCCAGACAATCGACTACATCCTGTCGCTGGCCCGCTCGGGTCTCGACGACATGCGCGCTCTGCTGTTCAAATTGCGACCCGAGGTCCTCGACGACGAAGGCCTGGTGGTCGCTCTCACCCGCCAGGCCGAATCGCTGCGGGTTCGTTACGGCTTGATTGTCGAGCTTGACCTGGGAGAAGAACCGCCACTTTCTCCCTCGATTCGACACGCTCTGTATCGCATCGCCAGCGAAGCCCTCCACAATGCCATCAAGCACTCGCGGGCCACCCGACTCAGAGTAAGTCTCAAGCAACGTCAACGGCAGGTGGAACTCGAGATCGAAGACAACGGTGAGGGCTTCGTCCCTGAAGGTTGCAACGGAGGCCTGGGATTGACCACCATGCGCGAGCGAGCCGCCGAAGCCGGAGGGCAACTGCAGGTGCAGTCAGAGCCGGGTCAGGGAGCCCGGTTACTCACCACCATTCCGGTCTGAGGTTCTGCCTCTAGAGGTTACAGAATCCTGCCGGTCTGGGCGTCACGAAGGAGTCGCCGACGATGGTCGTAATATTGTTCACCGCAGTCAGCGGGCCGCCATTTAGCATATCGAAGCGCTCGACATCACAGTTAACGAAGCCGAAGTCGATCATGTCGAAGATGCAATTGAGGATGTCAAGGCAAACCCCAGTGCGACGAGCAGTCGAACCAGGTTCTTAAGGTAATTCATTCACAACCCTTTCGAGTAAAGTAGACACAGGGGTTATCTTAACAAGCCTACCTTAAGGGTCTGAAAGAGCCTCGGCCATGTGGCCACCATGAATAGCCACATGGCGGTTTGCGCCTGGGAGGAAGGATTATTGTCCTCATCCCGACAATGAAGAAGCGCGGCCGGAGGACACGACCTCTCAAACAAGTCGCGATAAACTATCGGGGGAACCTCGTGCATCTCAAAATGAAGCTGAGCCTAGCTTTGCTCTTCCTACTTACTCTTTGCAAACCTTCTGTCGCAAAAGACAAAGACTATCTAGAGCTACGAGTTAACGAGCAAGACTCTCATCGCTATATTCGCATCGAGAGCAGCGGGGCGGTGGAATTCACTCGTAGCAACTGGTACGAAGTTCTGGAATTTCGCAAGGGTCGCATCGATCCTGACCGAGTGGCCAGCTTTCTGTCCACCTTGAGGAAGGCCGGCCTGGAGGGACTGGCCGCCACTTACGCCCCTCCCAGAGGGGGCCTTCCCAGCGTAGATCCCTCCCAGGCCCGGCTCGAATGGTCACGGGCCGGCCAGAAGAAGGTCATCGTCTACAGCCTGCGCGACTCACCTCAGAAGCTTCAAGAGATTCACCAGAAAATTCTCAACTACGTCTACGAGTTTCCTGACGGGGCCCCGCCCGGGGACTATCTCAGAACCTATGAATTGACCGACCATTCTTTGCTTGGCGAGAACAAGCCGGTGCACGCAACCGTGGCCCAACTGGCCAAGCACCCAGCCCTGAGAATGTCGATCGAGCAGCCGGGTCGACTGGTCAGAGCCGGGCCTCCGGGCCAAACCTGGGAACGCAAGAAGTCGACCATCGAACCAACCGGATTCTTTCTCGAGCTGCAGGATCGAATCCACCGAGTGCTGGTCCTCGAGTATCGACCAAACAAACCGAAATAGGGGGAAACGTGAAACAAAACATATGGATTTTGCCAATCCTGCTTGGGTTGCTGGCGCTGCCAGGCTGGGCGGGAGACGGCAACATCGACAACGGAAAACTCAACCTGACCGTCTTCTTCAACTACGACGAGCAGGACAAAGCCTCTTGGGAACAGCTCTTCAAAGATGCCAACCCGGTGATGTTCAAGGCCACCGACGGGCGCCTGACCTTCGGTGAGATACGCTTCACCGACTGCCCTGGCGCTCGCGCCAAGGCCGACATCATCATCAACGATGGCGCCGGACGCGCCTTCGCCGACGGGGGAATCCCCGGCCTGGGAACCAACGGGCGCTTCATTCAGCTCTACAAGAACTCGAACAAGAACGAGCCGAAGACTCTGGTCCACGAACTTGGCCACTACGCCTTCGGCTGCTACGACGAATACAAAGGCCGTCGCTGGGCCTGGGCCGGAATGCCGCCCGCCTGGCAAACCGAGACCACCGGAGGTTCGGTGTGGTTCGACGGCACCGGCGACCCTGCCACCAACCCCTGGTTTTGCGCCACTCAGGCCGAAGCCAACGGCACGACCTCGTGCATCATGGACTTCGCCAACGGTTGGAAGCCGGGTCGCATGAACTTCTGTCTCGACGGCGCTCACGCCGATCACCATGTGACCAGCCGCGTGTCGGGCTCCAAGCGCTATATCACCGACCAGCAACAGGTCAACGGCCATGCCTGCTGGAACGAGGTGGCCGCGGCCGTGGGCGGAAACGTTCCCGCCTCACCTCCTAACAACACCAGCGCGGTCAACGCCAACCCGACCTTCAAGACGGTGGACGGCGACGCCTACAACATCTGTATCGACCGCTCCGGCAGTATGTCCGGCGACCGCATCGTCAAAGCCCGTCTGGGCGGCACCACCGTGGTCGACCTGGCTCGCACCATGATGGGCATGATGCCTGGCGACAACCTGGGCGTCACTTCCTTTAGCTCAGGCGCCTCGACCAACTTTGCGGTGACCGAGATGACGGCCGCCACCCAGGCCGCTGCCAAAGCCGCCATCGGAACGATCAATGCTAGTGGCGGAACCGACATCGGAGCCGGTGTGCGCCAGGCCCTGGCCGACTTGATGACGGCCCAGACCAACAACGGCGAAGAGTTCTGCTCTCGCACCGTCTTTCTGCTCTCGGACGGTCAGGATAGCACCAACGTGGCCGCGCTGGTGGCCGACATCCAGGCGGCCAAGGCCACCGTCCACGCCATTGCTATCGGCTCGGGCGCCGACTCGGCCAAACTCTCGGCCATCGCCACCGGTTCCGGCGGCAACTTCTTCTTTCTGCCCCGCCAGCAAGAAGAGGTCTCGGCCCGCGGCGTGTTCTTTCGCGTAGGCGAAGAAGCTCTGCCGGGCATCATGGCCACCCTCTTCAACGAGGCGCGGGGTGGCAGCCAGGTGGCCGGTATCGACGGCCAGGCTATCGCCGGTCAATCGACCCAACACACCTTGACCGTCGACGGCTTCGTCGAGCGGGCTACCTTCTTGCTGGTGTCGGCTAACGAAGCCGATCCGCTGAGCCTGGCCCTGACCGACCCCAACGGCAATAACATCGACCTCAACGCACCCCCAGCGGGCGTCACCGTCTCGATCCAACAGGGCGCCGTGATTGTCGACGTCGTCAATCCCGCCGGTGGCGACTGGATCGCCACCGTCGATGCCACGGCCACGGCCGCCGACCAAAACTATGACCTGCGCTTGCTGGCGATTTCGCCCGGTCTCATCGTGACCGCCCAGGTCGACAGCGCCGCCGTCACCTTCCCGGCACCCATTCTGGTTACCGCCCGGGTTTCGGCCGGCCAGGCCCTGACCAACATCACCCATACCGTCGAGGTCTCTGACCCGTCCGGCAATATCACCAATATCACCCTGAGTGACGACGGCGACCTGTCCAATGGTGACCTGGTAGCCAACGACGGTATCTACTCAGGCTATTTCAAAGACTACACCGACAACGGAACCTATACATTCACCATCACCTACGACGGCTCGAACGCCCAGTATGCCACCGGCATCCTGCCCGCCGAGCCGGGTGGAGACCCATTCAACACCGGCAGCGTGCCCAGTTTCACCCGAGTAGCCTCGGTGGCCACCCTGGTCGACCTGGTCCCCGGCGGAGGCGGCACGGCTCTGCTGCCTCCCGCCAACGTCCGCCAAACGACCGACGACTCCGACTCGATCACCATTACCTGGGATGACACCAGCGGCGGGACGGCCTCCTTCAAGATCCAGCGCAGCTCGGACGGAGTGAACTTCCAGACCATCGACACCGTGGGTCCGGGCACGACCACCTACACCGACAACAGCCCCGGCGCAGGCAACTTCTTCTACCAGGTCGTGGCTAACGTCACCGGCGTGGGCGACTCGCCGCCGTCCGAAGTGACCCAGGTCAACTTTGAAGACCTGGAGATGGCTCTGCAAGCCTTCCTCACCGGGGGCGGCCAGACCGGCGGTGGAGTGAGCGGTTCGAGCGGTGGCACCAACCTCGACGACTTCTCTGGTTCGTCGTTCGGTTGCTTCATCGCCACCGCTGCTTACGGCTCGTACCTCAATCCCCATGTGGCCGCCCTGCGGGACTTCCGCGACGACTATCTCTTGACCAACCGCCCCGGCCGGGCCGTGGTCGACTTCTACTATCGCAACTCGCCGCCCATCGCCGAGAGGATCAGCCAATCGCCGATGCTGATGGGCCTGACCCGATTGGCACTCACCCCCATCGTCTACTCGGTGGAATACCCGCTGTTGCTCGTGTTGGCCCTCGGCTTCGTGCCCGCCTGCTGGCTATATCGACGCCGCCGACGCCTGGCACTTGCCAGACAGTAGTCGTCAGACGGTAGTCGTCAGACGGTAGTCGTCAGAGCCGCCCGCGAACGCGGGCGGCTCTTTCCTTCTGGGCCCCGGAGGGCGGGCTGGGTGGGCCCGCTGGCAACGGGGTGTGCCGAGTGGCCGGGCTAGGCCCGGCCGCCGCGGGTCGGCGCGATTCGGCTCAAGACGCCGCCGGCCAGGTGGTGCCGGATTCGGCACGTGGTAGCGCCGTCCTCGGGCGAGGTTGCTCTTCCGTGCGGAAGTGGCCCGGGCGGCGCCGGCCGCCGCGGGTTAGCCCGGCTGCGGGCCGGCTAGCGGGTGAGGATACCGAGCAGGCCTACCGGCTTGCCCGCGTAGATGTGCTCGAGAAACTCGGTGGGAAGGCCTTTGGTGAAGTGGGCGCCCTGGCTGCCGAAGCCGCCGGCGTCGAGCCTGGTTCCTAGCATCGTCAAAGTCCGGCGCAGCTGGGCCAGTTCGGCTTGAGTGACGGGAGTGAGGTTGTCGTCCCAGGCCTGAGGAGCGGCACTGCCGTCAACGCCCAGCCGATCGAGCCCCGAGCCGAACTCTCTACCCGCGATGGCGCGGGCTTGTTCGAGGCCTGAGGCAGTATAATCGCGGTGGGCTTTCTCTTTCTCGATGGGATAGTATTTCTCGCGGGCGGCCTGGCGCTCTTTGGCATAGATGCCAGGGCGCTGCTTCTCGGCCTCGGCCCAGCCCTGCGATTCCATCAGGCCGCGCCCGCCCGGGAAGGCAGCCAGCAGACCCAACAGGGGACTATTCTCGATACGTCGATCGATCTCGCTGCGGATGCGCTTGGAGGCCTCGGCCCGAAAACGCTTGTCGAACTCCTTGCCGAAGCGCTTGTCGAACTCGCCATCGAAGCGTTGGTCAAACTCCTGATCGATGCGCTTGCTGACTTCCTGGCGCAACTCGCCGTCGAGCTGACGCACGTTGTTCCCGACATCGCCGCGGTCCCAAACACCGTCTTTGCCCGCTAGCTTGCGCAGGGTGCCAAGAGCGGTCTTGACTTCTTGCCTCTCGCCAGAGTTGAGTGGTAGCGCCTTAGAGGCGGCCTGATAGAGGCCGGGCTCCTGGCCGGCGACACCGACCAGACCCAGTGGCTTTTCTTGTTGGATAGCCTTGAGGAAATCGACCGACAGCCCTTTGGCGAAGGTGCCTTTGGGCAGCCCCAGCTGGCCGCTTTGCTTCTGCAGACCGGTGAGCACATCTTTGAGTTCGGTCATCTCCTTCTCGCTCACCTGGGGCAAGCGCTGGCCCAGGGCGCGTCGGCGCGAGGCGGGGTCGAGGGTCTGGCTGGGCTGCATGCCCATCTGGCGAAAGCCGTCGTTGAGGTCGAACAGTGCTCGTTGCTGACCCGTGCGCACGGCCTCGTCGCCATACTGCTTGTGCGCTCCCTCGCGCTGGGACTCAGCCCCCAGACCGTAGAGGCCGCGGACCACCGGTTTGAGCAGGGGCAGGTTCCTCGACACCCAGCTCTGGTCGGCCTGGCGGCCCACTTCCTGGTCGAAGCGGCGGTCGATCTCACGATGAGCCCCCTTCTCGATGGCCCCTCGCAGTTGGACCAGGTTGTTGGCCCGGTCGCGGGTATCCCAGACACGGTCTTCCCCAGCCAACTTTTCGAGGGTCTTGATGGCCCCCGGTAGTCGCTTCTTGAGGTCGCGGGTGAGGGGCAGCGCCTGCTCGCCCTGCTTGAGAATGCGCAGGCGGTCCGCCATGGGCAACCGGGAGAGGTCCTGGGGTTGGGCGATGGGTGCGGGCTTTTGTCCGTCGGGGCCCTGGGCTTTGACGGCGGAACCCCAGCCCTGTTTGTCGCCGGGTAACGGATTGGCCAGACCGTTGAGGGCATCTCGGGTGGCCCCCTCCACCCGGCCGTTGGGCTCGAGGCCCTGTTTGGTTTGGAAGGCCTTGACGGCGGCCTCGGTGTTGCGTCCGAAGGCGCCGTCGACCTTGAGCTTCGAGCCCCCAAAGTCGTTGAGCATCTGCTGCAGATTGGCGACGTGCTCACCCAGCCCCGGCTTGTCTTTCATGCCCGTGCGCAAGGCGGCCTCAGGCAGGTCTAGTCGGTGTTCGGGGGAAAGGCCCCGATTGAGCCGGTCGAGGGTGCGAGAACCTACCTGGCCGTTAGGCCGAATCCCGTTTTCGTGCTGAAACTCGGCCACCGCCCTCTCGGTGCGCGGGCCGAACTTGCCATCCACCTCGAGCCCGGCCTCGGCGCGTTGGTTGAGCAATTGCTGCAGACGACGAACCCTGGTTTCGTCCTGATCGCCCTGCTTGAGGTTGCGATGCGGAAGGTCTAGTTGCCGCTTCTTGTTTTCGGCCGGCTGGTTGGCCCAGGACAGGTCCAGGCCGCTGGTCGATTTTTCGCGGCTGCGGCTCTCGTCTGAAAAGGCCACCCGATCGCTCTTGGCGCTCGGCTTTTTCTTGGGCCGAGGAGCCAGCGTGGCTGGGGTATGATTGACAGCGGCGGCGGCCTGACTGGTGACCTGCATGCTCTCAGAATAGCACCCGCTTCTTGAACGGACTTTGTAATGGCCGGTCGGGTTTGTTACGAATCGTGTCCAGCCTGATCAATGCGACTCAGCAGATGAAAGGCCTGACCGAGCAAGTGTCCGCGCACCACCAGAGTGCTGGCCAGGTGACGGTCCTCGAGCCGGTAAAGCTGATAGACGGCCCGGCGCCGCACGAACTGAGTGTAGACCGAGACAGGGCCGAATTGCCGCTCGCTGACCATGGCCGCTTCGACTTTATTCAGCTGAGCCTGGACTAACGATTCATAGCCCATCAAGTCCAGGTTCGGCTCGAGTAGCTCCTCGATGGCGTCCCGCGAGGTGTCGAGCAAAGCCTTCAACTGTGCGAAGCTGGCTCGAGCCCGATACCTGGCCCACTCGTCGAGAGGCAGTCCACCCTTCCCCTCTTGCAACAGCCATTCTAGAAAACGCCAATGAACGAACTCGTCGCGCTCAGGCAGCGGGATGGCCTGCAAAAGATAGCCCAAAGCTCGTTCTCGGGCTTGACCGGCCGGCCCTGAAAAGCGGGCGGCAAAGGCGAGCTCTTCGAGCAAGTCGCGATCGTCAGGCTGAGCCTCGAGGGCCGAGCAGAGTTGCTCGTACGCCCTCGCATCGTCGCCCTCGACCCTCAGCATCTCGGCCTCGAAGCGATGGCCCCAGGCTTTGAGGCGGTTCTCCTGCAAGCTGGCGCTCAGAGCGCTACCATGGCGTTGGCGGGCCGAAGCCAGGTCTCCTCGAGCCCGGTCGACCAGGGCCGCACGGTGCAAGACCCAGAGTCGGGCCCGAGGCTGCATAGGTCGGCCCAACAACTCTTCGAACCCGGGTCGGGCGAGCTTGTGAGGCGCTTCCAGGCTCGCTAGAATCAGCTCGAGTTCGTTGAGTTCGAGTTCAGCTTCGGGCAGTTCCAGTTTGTCCAGTAGCCCGTGAAGGGGTTGGCAAGCGCCCCGGGCCCTTTCGAACTCGAGCTTCTCCAGGTGGGTCTTGATGCCGGTTACCATGCTCGAGCGGATGGTTAGTCGCAGATGGCGGGCCCGCCCGCTGAGTCCCATACTATCGAGGTGGTCGGCCAGGGCCAGGTTGCTGTCGAGATCTTTCTGCCTGCCGGTGGCCAACCCGTGATGAGCCAACCAGTGCTCGAGCACTCCCAGGTTCTCGGCCGCGAGTTGCTCGGGCGGCTGGGCCAGCACCGCCTGCACGTCGGCCACCAGATACTCGCGATCGCTGCCAGCGAGTGCGTCGGGATTGCGACACACCTCGACCAGCAGGTCGACGGCCCAGGCTTTCAGCTGGTCGACGACGGCCGTATAGGTATCGTTCTCGACCAGGTCAGAATGAGACAGGTTCTTCTTCAGCTCGGGAGCTACCACCAGACCGGTCAGACAGTTGAGGCCGAGCAACTTGTGAGGGCGACGAAACAGGATGCCCTGATGGATGAAGGCCAGGCCTCGACTGGTTCCACCCAGGGCCAGCACGGCAGCCACCGGGGCTGGCCCGGCGGGCGCCGAGGGGAAGCGACCATCGGGTAGCGCCGAAACCTTGGCCCGGGGGTCGAGGGATGGATAAATCTTGACCCCCATGCACGGAGAGGGCAACTGGATAGGCTCGTTGAGAAGGTCACCGTCGACTTTGAGCTGCAAAGGGGCATGGCGACACACCCTCATAAGGTTGGCCAATTCGGGATGAACCTTGATCACCCGGCTGGTCAGACCAAACCCTTTGTCCACCACCACCCGATTGAGGGACAGGCCGGTGCGCGGCTCGAGGCTCTCGATTTTCTGCTGACTGCCTCGCCAGGTCAGCCGATTGGCCTGGTCGAGGCGGTAAGATTCGACGATGATCTGCTTTGGCTCGATGGCCTGAGCAGCGTGCAGCCCTACAGCCAGTTCGGTGAGGTGGCGCGGCATGCCGGTGGTGTCATAGAGAAACCCCGACAAGTGCTCGAGCTGCTCGGCGGTGGCCGCCTCGCCGTCATAGAGAAACTCGCAACGGGTGAGACTGCTTTTCACCTCGAGAAAAGTCGCCTGTCCGGCTACGGCCGCGGCCACCATCTGCACCACGTAAAGCCCTGGGTCGAGCAGCTGAAATTTGCGCAGCTTCTCGTCAGCCGCCTCGGAGCTGATGGTAAAGCGCCCCACCGATTCGAACTCGCCCCCCTGCGCAAACTCTTGTAGATACGTGTTCAGGGCATCGATCTCGGGCATGGCCGATGGGTTCGGCCCCGCCCGGGTGCGTCCTCCGGATGGGGTCTGCCTATCCGCCCAGGTCTCGCCTGGCGCCTCGGCTCGGGTTAGGCTGAGAGGAAGGGAGGCCTTATGAATTGGCTTGCTCAACTCGGAATCTTCATCCTCGTGCTGGCGGCGCTCAAGTATTTACTGGGCCTGCCCATTTCTATCGTGGGCAGCCTGGTCCTGACCGTGCTGCTGACGCTCGTTTTCGCAGGGATCAGCAGCTTCAGTCGACGCGACACTTAGCCGTTTAAGCTCTGATTCAGCCCCGATTGGGATAGTCCAGGTGTGAGGATCCCATCGGTCAAAAAAGACCAGCTGGCCGGTTATCTCCAACGGCAGCGCCAAACGTTGCAAGAGAGCGACCTGCCGGAGCCCCGTCGAGGGCAGGCGATTCGACTGGTCGAGCGCGATCTAGCCCTGCTTCAGGGCGCCCGCGGCGAGACGGTCGAGCAAATGCGCGCGAACCTGGCTCTGGGACGCAGCCTGGTTCACGGAGCCGCACTCACCATCGGCGCCGGGGCCGTGGCGGGGGCCTGCCTGGCCCTGACCGGAGCTATCTCGGGTCGCGATTTCTCTCTCGCCTTCGCAGGGCTGGGCGCCCTGGGTGTGGCCACCATGGCCGTGGCTACCTTTGGGGTGCAAAAGCCCGCCGTGGGGGAAGTACTCGACAGCCTGGACTCGCGCATCCAGAGCTTGCAGGCCATCGCGGTGGACTCCCGCCACCAGGTCGAAGAGCTCCTCCAACCCGCGCCCGTCGCCGATATTCAGATCGACGACGAAGGCGTGCAGCTGGGCGATGTCTTTCTGCCCATCGAGCGCGACAACAGCTATTTCTAACAGTCGTGGGTTATCGTGGTGGTAAAGGTGTCGGTGTCGGTTGGCCCACACGGTCCCTGCACCCGGAAAGTCACGTCAGTGCTACCCGCGCTTAAGAAGGTGAAGCTGAACATCGATTGGGTGGCGCTGGAGAATTCGAAAGTCCCGTCATCACCGATGTCGACGGCATACTCGCAAATCATGCAGGTGTGGGTCGAGCCGGAGAGGTCCCAGGTATGCGTCCTGGTGCCCGTGCAGGTATCCGTGAACCCAAGGGTGGGAGGGGCGGTGGGACAGGGGCAACTCGAGGCCGAAGCGGCCGCCGCCGGAGTGGTCACTGACGCCATCAGCGGCAGGACGGCCGCAGCCGCTCCCCAGCGCCGCAAGAAATCGCGCCGACTGACCTGACTGGGAAAGCAATCCGAGACCAGTCCTCGGCCGTGCAGTTCGGTTAAAGTCATGGCCACCAACTCATCAGCGGCTTCTGAGGGCAGCCCGAGGTGGTGGGCCAATTGCCGGGCCACCTCGGCCCGGCTGCGCCGACCGTCGCTGAATCCCCACACCAGGGCGGCGGTGGGATTGAGGTTGTGGACCTTGCCCCCATCGGGCTCCATCAACAGCACTTCTTCACCGACCTGGGTGGCCAGCACCCGGGTATTCGCTTTCGGCATCTTCATTCTATTGTTCTCCTATTAGGGTCGAAATCTCAAGGTGGTGCCGCTGGGGACCGGGGCGGTCCATTGAGTGCCCTCGGACCCGTCGGCGTTCTCGATGCCGATGGTCATTGCTCCCCCTTCATCGGCATCGGGGTGTCCGAAGTCGGTATCGATGAAGTGGAAGAAGATATCGTTGTTGCCATTGTCGAGCATCTCGAGCTGGAAGGTGCCTTCGCCCACGGCCAGATAACCCACCTGAGAGCCGCTGACGAAAACCGGCAAGCCATAGCCGACGTTCTTCCACTCGATGGCCAGAAAAGTACCATCGCCCTCGAGACGGACCTCGGTGTTGGCCGTGGGATGCAGCGTACCCCAGAAGGGAGCGAGCAGATTGTCGGGGTTGGTGGCCGACGGCAGTTGCTGGTTGCTGAGCGTGAAGGTCGAGGTGTCAAACTGGGCGATGCCAAAGTTGGTCACCGCCAGGAGAGCGTCGGCGATGTCGGTGCCGTAGAACTCGAAGTGGAAGCCTGAAGAGACAGTGAAGGCCGCGATCCCGAAGGGGCTGGCGCCCCCGGGATTGAGCCCGGAAAGACTGGCAATGGCGCCGGTGGTGAAGGTGCGAGGCGAGAAGGGCTGTTGGGTGACCTGATAGACGACGCCGGCCCCATTGGTGGTAAAATCGGCCGTGTTCGAGGTGTCGCTACCGGCGTTGGTGACGGCGATGGTGCCCGTTCCGGTCGCCACCCCGCTGGGGATGGTGGCCATGATCGTGTTCTCGTCCCAACTGTCGATGGTGAGGTTGACGGCCGGGTTGACTCCGATGGTCAGACTGACCGTGCCGGTGGTCGAGCCGAAACCGACCCCGGTGAGGGTGACCTGGGTGCCCTCGCTGCCGCCCTCGGGCGCGATCCCGTCGAGAAAGATGGTGTGGGTGATATCGGCCGAGAGCGCCGCATTGGCATCGAGGCGTCCACCGCTTTGACATTGGCCCGCATAGTTGCCGGCGCCTGCGTTGGCCGACTCCATCAAACGTTTGCGCACGTCAGAATAGCTGATGCCGGCGAAGTTCGCATAGAGCAGGGCGGCCGCGCCCGCCACGTGGGGAGCGGCCTGAGAGGTGCCGACGGCTCCTCCGATGCCGGTGTCGCTGGTGTGGGAAATCCCCAGGATAAAATAACCGCTGCCACCGGTCGGTGCGGTCGCGCCCGAATCGGCGGTGTCGCCACCGGGGGCGAACAGATCGACGGCGGTAGCGCCAATATTGGAGAACTCGGCCACCGTGTCGGCCGGGCTATGGGCCCCCACGGTGACGATGTTGGGAGACTTGTAAGCGGCCGGGAAGCGAGGGCTGCTCTCGAGATCGCTGGCCTGGTTACCCGAGGCGCACACACAAAGAATGTTGCTGTCAGCGGCCCGATCGATGGCGTCTTTGAGAGCCCGACTCGCGCTATTAGAAGACAAACTCAGGTTGATGACGTTGGCGCCATTGTCGGTAGCATAGTCGACCGCCTTGACGACGGCCGCCAGTTCGACCGAATTGGAAGCGCCCGCCACTTTGAGAATCATCAGTTGACAATCATAGGCGAGACCTACGATTCCGGTATTGTTTCGTTCGGCCCCAATGATGCTGGCCACGTTTCCACCGTGGGAATTCTCGTCGGTGACGTCGCCGTCGTCGGTGCTGGTGAAGCGAAAGTCGGCGCCGTTGATATCGTCGACATAGCCGTTGCCGTCATCGTCGATGAGATTGCCCGCCGTCTCGCCGGGATTGACCCACAGGTTGTCATCGACCTCGACGTGGGTGGTCCTGATCCCCGTATCGATGACGGCCACCACCACCCCCGAACCGGTCGAGGTGTTCCAGGCATCGCAGGCTCGCGAATCCACACCGGCAATTCCGGCTGGAAAGTTACTGTCTCCCGGCACATTCGAGGCCCCATCGTTGTTGAGACCCCATTGCTGCCCGAAAAAGCCATCGGTGGGCGCCACCGTATCTTCCAGTTCCATCAGATAGTTGGGCTCGACATAGTCGACATCGGGGTTAGCGCTCAAGGCGAACACAGTGGCCGGAACGGTCTGGCCCGAATTGATCTCGAGGACTCCGGCCTCGATGCCGTCGAGCACGTCGACCACGGTGGTATCCACGCCGGTCTGCTGCGCCAGCACTTCGAGGCGTTGCCCGCGCTGCAGGACAGACACTTCTCTGCCCAGGGCCGAGCGAGGGTTGATCCCGTTCTTGAACTTGACGATGACCTGGTTTTGGACATAGGCGCCTCGCGGCACCAGATCAGCCCGAACGTTCGAGACGAAGGGTCCTGTCAACACAGCTGGATTGGCCACCGCAGCCGTCCCGCCCGCAGATGGCTCGGACGACGTTCCGCCTGCCGTGCCCCCGCTGCCGCCTCCGCAGCCAGCCAGAACCAGAACAAATAAGGCCGCCAAGAGCCTCGCCCAATGCCTCTCCATCATACCTCCCACAGCCCCTCCAGGGTCTGCCAGAAGTGTTACTTTGTATGTTCACCGAAAAGTCCCTAGTTTGTATCTAAAATATGTAGGTTTTAGGAAGAGAGCCTTTCCATCAGCAGAATCCGACCTTTGGACTCGCCGGTTAGAGTGAATCCCTGGTGAGCCCAGAAGGCCAGGCCATCGTGATTGTCGCGCAGCACCCCCAGGCGCACGCGCCGACAACCCCAGGCTGCGGCCTGGGCTTTGGTGAAGTCGACGGCCTCACGACCCAATCCCAGACCCCGTCGGTCTTCGGCCAACAGCAAAAGGCCCAGAAAGGCTGCCTCGGCGTCGGGGTAGCCCTGGACCAGATCCAGGCATCCCTGCAGACCATCCTGCTCCAACCCCCAGACGAACTTCTGCTCGGGCGGTGTGCCCGGGGGCGTCTCTTGAAGCAGTTGGCGGGCGTCCTCAAGGCAGGGCGGACGTCCCTCGGCTAGCTGAAAATAGGCGGGGGCCCGCTCGAACAAGGCCAGGAGCTGGTCATACTCGTTGGTGAGCCGGCGAAAGGTGAGCATGCTCGAGTCTTGGACCCGACACCATCCGCCCCCTCTGCAAGAGGGATCTGCTCAGACAGACCAAAGCCGGGGCCATGAAGGCGAGCAAGATCTTTCTAGGGGTGGTGGGGCTAACCACCCTCCTGCGGTTGCTGGTCATCGGCTGGTCGGGTCCGGCCTTCGAAGAGGCCTACTATTGGAACTACGCCCAGCATCCCCAGCTGAGCTACTTTGACCATCCCCCCATGGTGGCCTGGCTCATCGGCGTTTCCACCCGCCTCGGCACCGACCACGCCTTCTTCATCCGACTGCCGGCCGTGTTGCTGTTTGTGGGCAGTAGCTGGGTCGCCTACCGACTGGCCCTGGCGACACTCGGCCAGAAAGAAGCTGACGGAACGGTCATCCTGATGGCCTGCGTTCCCGCCTTCACGCTCTACTCGCTCGCCATGACCCCCGACCCTCCCCTCTTGTTCTTGTGGGGCCTGGGCCTGTATCTGGGCTGGCAGATGGTAGAGCAGCGACGTCCCTGGCTCTGGCTGGGAATCGGCCTTTGCACGGGTCTGGCCATGTTGAGCAAGTACACGGGAGCCCTCCTACCCTTCGGAATCTTCGCTTACCTGGCCCAGCGTCGGGACTGGAAACTGCTGTTTTGCCCTCAGATGGCCCTGGGGGCCGGGCTGAGTTGGCTGGTCTTCTCGCCGGTGGTGATCTGGAACGCCAACAACGGCTGGGCCTCGTTTCTCTTCCAGGGGGTCGAGCGTTACGGCCAGGCCACCAGTGTGGCTGAGCGGCTGGGCTCGTGGGCCTTTCAAGCCATCCTGTGGAGCCCCTTCGGCCTGGTGGCCCTGGTGGCGGCCCTGGTCTGGGCCTGGCGTCGACGAGAAAACCCCGGCCTGCTGTATCTATGGTGGTCGTGCATGCCCCTGTTGGGACTGCTTTCTCTGGTTTCGCTCAAACGGCTGGTCCAGATCAACTGGCCGCTGCCGGCCTATCTGCCCGCGGCCATTCTGGTGGCCGCCTATTGGCGCGAAGGACTCGAGGAGGGTCGCCACCGCGGTTGGGTGACGGCCACGTTGCTGACCACCGGGTTCTTGAGCCTGATACCCTACTTCGGCACTCTGATACCCTGGGCCGCTCTCAACAGCATCGACACCGTCCACGGCTGGTCTGAGGCCGCGGTTCGCGTTGACCAGGAAAGAGAGCGCCACCGGGCGAGCTTCGTGGGCGGCTACGGCTATGAGGTTGCCAGCGAACTTGCCTTCCATCGCCGCGACCCTCGGCACACGCTCTCGCGCAATCTTTTCTGCGAAATCGCCAAGAGCTACACTTTCTGGCAAGATGTCAATGACTATCGAGGCCAGACCGGAATCATCGTAGCCATCCCCCGCGAACCCTTCGACGAGCGACTGATGACGATGTATTTCGACGGCTACGAGAAACTCGAGCCCCTGGTCGTCTATCGCGGAGGTCAACCCCTGCGGGAATACGCTCTCTACGTGGGACACGGCTACAAAGGTGTAACCCCGGGTTCACAACTCAGGCCTGCAGGTAAGGGCTACGTCAGCTCGCCCGAGTAGACTGAACTCACAGACCACGGACAGATGCGTGACCTTCGACCCGCCCGAATGGCGGGTTCTTTTTTTAAAGATGTTCGGCGCTGGCTTGCTCGACCAACGCTTGCAGTTCGCTTTTGGGGTCCATCGGCTCGTCGGACTCTGCCTCGGACTCTTCGGCGACGGCTGGCTGCTCGACCGGTGGCTTCTTGTTGAAGAGCGAGCGCAGCTTCTCGGTGATGAAACGCGAGGCTTTGCCCAGAGAGGTCTGGTCTTGCATCCCCGCCCGAATCTGCTTGGCCGTCTCGTGACCGCCCTTGAGGCCGTCGAGGTTGTATTGCTGAACCAGCCGGGCAACTTCGCCAGCATCGAGCCAGATGCCCCGACAGATCTCACACTCGTCCACCGCAATGCCACCAACATCGATGCGGGCCAGACGCGTCTTGCTGCAGCGAGGGCAACGGCGGGCCCGCATGGTGATATCCACCGTGTTCTGCCCCTCGAAGCGATAGGCCGGCAGCATAAACTGCTTGCTTAGCCTGGCGCTAGAGAAGAACTCTCGAAGTTCGTCAGCGTCAAACCAGATACCGAAACAAGCGGTACAGTTGTCGATCTCGAGGCCGGATTGGGGATCTTTGGCCGGGCTCATGGCGATATTGCAGGCAGGACATCGTAGCGGCATTTCTATTTTTTCGCCCAGCGCGGCTAGGGACCCTCCAAGAGGACTTCGACCTTCCGCGCGCCAAGTAGTTAGAGTGATTTCAGGGGTTGGCAAAGCTGGCGCGGCGGGGGCAGTCCCCCAGCGACGGGCGCATGGCAGCGCCCCCAACGGCGAGCCCCCCCCTCTCGACCCCCAGGACCTGCTGGCCGAAAACCAGCGCCTGAAGGCCGAACTGGCTCAACTCAAGAGCCATCGCAGCCCGGTCAGCTTCGATCCAGACCACAACCGCATCTCGGTCCAGGGGCTCAAGACTCGCGACTTCGAGATTTGTGCCTTCGAGGCTAGAACCGAAGCGGTCGACACCCTGCTCGAACAGACCCTCTCCTTAGATGCCCTGCTGGCCCGTCCGGGCGAGCTCGTTTTGCCCAAGCTCGACGGACTCAAAGACACTCCCTTCGAGGTCGACAGTTTCAAGCTCAAGCTGCCCGGACGCACGCTCGCCCGCTCGGCCCAGGCGATTGGCCGTGACGCCATGCGCCGCCAGGGCATCAAAGAACTCGAGGTGCAACCCATGGGTGGCGATCGCATCCGCCTGGCCGGGTCGGTCCGCCGATTCCTGGATGTGCCCTTCGAGGTGTCGGGCAAGCTCGGGCTCGAGGGTAACAAAGTCCGCTTCTCGCTCGAGAAGGCCCACATCTTCGGTGGTCTGCCCGTGCCGCGGCTGGTGGTGGAGCTGTTCTCGGCCCTGACCGGCAAGGATCTCCAGGAGATGCATGTCCAACAGCGCGGCCAGGACTTTCTCATCGACACCGGTGTGTTCATTCCCAAGAACTTCAAAATGGCCCTCACCCGCATCGGGACCGAGGCCGGCCAATTGGTGCTCGAGGGAGGCAAGCCGGCGCCGCCACCCGAACCCAAAGCCAATCACAATCCCACCACCCTGACGATGGAATAGCCCGATGATCGTTCCCCCGCCTCCTCCTAACGAGGAGCAACGTCTCAAAGCGCTCCACGCCCTCAAGCTGCTCGACACCGAGCCCGAAGAACGGTTCGATCGGATCTGTCGGTTGGCTTGCGAGACCTTCGATACCCCGGTGGCCTACGTTTCGCTGATTGCCGAAGAACGCCAATGGTATAAGGCTTCTTGCGGTATTGGTGGGCTCACCGAGACGCCCCGCAGTCTGTCCTTTTGCGCCTTCACCATCCTGGCCGACGACGCGGTGGTAGTGGCCGACACCCACGAAGACGAAAGATTTCAGGACCATCCCTTCGTCATCGGCGACCCCAGGGTGCGTTTCTACCTGGGCTATCCCCTATCGACCCTCGACGGCCACAAAGTAGGCACCTTCTGCATCATGGACTTCAGGCCACGTTCCTCGGTCGATGACGGGTTGGTCGATCGTCTGCGCGATGTCGCTTTCATCGCTCAAACCGAACTCAACCTGCTCGATTCGCTGCACCTGCAGAAACAGCTCATGGAGCAGTCTGAACAGCTGCAAAAGCATAACGACTTCATCCGGCGGGTCTTTGGCCGCTACGTAACCCCCGAGGTGGCCGGCATGGTGCTGGCCCATCCCGAGGGCCTCAAGTTCGGGGGCTCGCGTCGCAAAGTGACGGTCTTGATGAGTGACCTGCGGGGCTTCACTGACATGTCCGAGCGCATCAGTCCCGAAGTGGTGGTCAACCTGCTCAATCGCTATCTCGAGCGCATGGTGGCCGTCATCGAGAAATACGAGGGAACCATCGACGAGATCATCGGAGACGCCTTGCTCGTGATCTTCGGCGCTCCCCTGGTGCTCTCGGACGCGGCCGGCCGCGCCGTGGCCTGTGCCATCGAGATGCAGCAGGCCATGGACGACTTCAACGACGAGAGCGAGCGGTTGGGGGCACCGCGGGTTTCCATGGGGATCGGGGTCAACACTGGCGAGGTGGTGGTCGGCAACATCGGTTGCGATCGACGAGCCAAATACGGAGTGGTCGGAAGCCCCGTCAATATGACCGCTCGCATCGAGTCGTTCACGGTCGGAGGCCAAATCCTGGCCTCGGAGGCGACGGTCAAAGAGCTGGCGGGCCGCTTGCGCGTCGACGGTCAACTGCGGGTCAAGATGAAAGGTTTCGACGGAGCCACCACCATCTACGACCTGGGCGGCATCACCGCCCCCTACAACGTCAGTCTGCCCGTGCTTGCAAATGCCCTCACCGAAGTCTGATCACTTCGGCCAGGGCAGATTGTTGCGATAATAGAGCCCGTCTTCGAACTTCTGGAAGAAGTAGTTGATGAACGGGTGACGCACCTCGTCGCTGGACGAGTCGGGCCGCAGATTCGATTCGGCCGAATACGAGACCACCGAAGAACCGTCGACCAGGATGCGATACCAGGGCTGCTGTTCCAGATTGGGGTCGCGGGCCATGCGGTCGCCATCCGGCTCGAAGGCCAGATCATAGTCGACCACCACCCCGCGAAACTTTCGCGAGCGGTGCCGCACCAGCACTCCCGGCGCGAACTGGGGCCAGTTGGGCAAGCCGCCCCCTCTCTCGAGGGCCTTGAGCAAGAAGGTGAACAGGTTGGCATCGGCCACCTCTTCAGCCTGTTGATAGGCCGAGACCAGATTCTTCAAAACCCGGGCCACCACGGCCGTGGCCTTCACCGAAGCGTTGAGCACGCCACTCATGGCATGCAGCGGCACCCGACCGGCCAGTTCGGGCACCAATCGCCCATCCATGAACCGTCCCTGGTGAAAACAGTCGACGAACCAGGTCTGCCCCTCATCGCGCACCCGAGCCAGAAAGTGCTCAGGGTAGTTGCAAGCCTCGATCCGCAGGTCAAGCCGCCGACCCACCAGCATGTAGAAGGCGCACAGACTGATCGGGATGCCGGTGCGCGATATCCAGACATCGACCAGGTTGCTGTTGCGGGGGTCGTAGTAATTCTCGGTCTCGCCTCGCAGGCCATCGCGACCGAAAAGAAACTCAGCCAGCGTGCGGACATCGGCGGGCCCGAAACGGCGACGAAAGGTCTCGGCCAGACTGTCGAGCAACTCGGGCAGGGCCGGTTGATGCAAGAACTCGCTCTGGAAACTGGCCACCAGGCTCAGGGCCGACTCGAGCCGCTCTTCGTCATCAGGTGTCTTGAGCCAGGCGGCCCAACCTTCGAGCAGTCGCCGGCTGGTATAGCCGGACTCGGCCAACAAAGACTGCACGGCTCTCCGTTGTCCGGCGGTCGGTTCGAGCTTCTCGTAACACGACTTCAGGTCGGGAATCTGCGTCAGGGCCGAGGCCACTTCTTTGCGGACCACCGGCGAAGTGTCATCGGCCAACTGTAATAGAAACGGCAGTTGTTGTCGCACAAATTCAACTTTCTTCAGCAGGAGCCATCGTCCCTGGGAAACAACCATGCCAGGGTGAAGAACTATCGTTACTTTCTGGCTTTAACAGCCGTTTTCACCCTGCTGCTGGCAGGAGCGGTCGAGACCGCTCAGGCTGCCTCGACCAAGAAAGCGATCATTTCGGGTTTCGTGCGCGTCGCCGAAGAAGACGCCCGCGGCAACGTTCTGGCGGTAGAGATCGTGGTGGGTGACGAAGAAGAGCCCTACCTGGTGTCCAACGCCGGCAAAGGCAAAGAGCTCTTCCTCTACATCGGCCAGTGGGTGCTGGCCGGGGGCAAGGTGAGCGAAGACGAGCTGGGTTGGAAGACCATCGAAGTCCAGACCTACGATCTGGCCGAGCAGTATCCGGACCGTTAGCCATGCAGTATGACGCTCTGTTGGTCGTCTCGTTCGGCGGCCCCGACGGACCAGATGATGTCATTCCCTTTCTCGAGAACGTCTTGCGCGGTAAACACGTGCCCCGGGAGCGAATGCTCGAGGTAGCCGACCACTATCAGCATTTCGGTGGCAAGAGTCCCATCAACGAGCAAAACCTCGCTCTGATCGCCGCTCTCGAAAAAGAGCTGGCAGCCCACGGTCCCAAACTGCCCATCTATTTTGGCAATCGCAACTGGCATCCGCTTTTGCCCGACGCCCTGGCCCAGATGCGAGCTGACGGGGTCAAGCGGGCCCTGGCCTTCTTCACCTCGGCCTTCAGCAGCTATTCGGGCTGTCGCCAATATCGTGAAAATCTCGCCCAGGCCAGCGCGGAAGTCGGCGAAGGTGCCCCTCAAATCGACATCCTGCGCAAGTTCTATAACCACCCCGGCTTCATCGAGCCCATGGCCGAGGCCCTCAAAGAAACCCTCACCCGCTTACCCAGGGCCGAGGTGCTTTTCACGGCCCACAGCATCCCCTCGGTGATGGCCCAGCACTGTAACTACGAATCGCAGCTGGCCGAAGCTTGCCGGTTGGTGGCCGAGCAAGCCGGAGTATCCCGCTGGGAACTCGTCTACCAAAGCCGCAGCGGCCCGCCCCAGCAACCCTGGCTCGAGCCCGACATCTGTGACCGCATCGAAGAGCGGTGCGAGCAGGGCCTTGAACAGTTGGCCATCGTGCCCATCGGCTTTATCTCGGACCATCTCGAGGTGCTCTATGACCTCGATACCGAGGCCGTCGAGCTCTGCCACGAGAAGGGCGTAGCCGTCGAGCGGGTGCCCACGGTCGGGGTGCATCCCAAGTTCGTGTCGATGATCGCCGAGTTGATCCGCGAGCGAATGGATGGCGGCGTCCCCAAGCGCTGCCTGGGCAGCCAGGGGCCCAGCCACGACGTTTGTCCGACCGACTGCTGCCTTTACCCAGCCACCCGTCCCACCCGGGCCGCCGTCAACTAAATGACCTGGGGGCAGGCTCTAGCTGACCGGGCCGAGAGCCTGTTCGCGGCGCACGCCGATGCCGAGAAGGCAACGCAGATGGCCGCCTACATGAAGGACCACTTCGCCTACTTCGGACTGCCTCAGCCAGCTCGCAAAGCCCTGGTGCGCGACCTCAAGCTGGGTCGACCCGACCGCGCCCAACTGCTGGCCAGCACCGAGGCCCTGTGGGCGAAAGAGCAACGCGAATTGCATTATCTGGCCATCGACTTGCTGATCAAACACCAGAAGGTGCTCGAAGAGCAAGATCTGCCCTGGTTGCGAGGATTGTTGACCACCCACAGTTGGTGGGACAGCGTCGACCCTCTGGCCAGCCACGTGTTGGGGAGTCTGCTCTGGCGCTATCGCGAGCTGTGCTCGCACCTAGACGACTGGATCGCTTGCCCAAACCTCTGGTTGGCCCGTTCGGCGCTGCTCTTTCAGCTACGCTACAAAGACGAAACCGACTTCGAGCGGCTGTCGCGCTACATCCTGACGGTCTGCCACAGTGGCGAGTTCTTCTTGCGTAAAGCCATCGGTTGGGCGTTGCGCGAATATTCCAAGCACCAACCGGACCGGGTCGTCTCTTTTGTCGAAACCAACGCCGACAAACTCTCTGGACTGTCGCGGCGCGAGGCGCTTAAATGGTTGGAGCGCAAAAAAAAGTCCCGGTCGAAACCGGGAACCTAAACTGGAGGGTCCACTTTGCGCGGGGATGCTCGCGCAGATGCTTGGTTGACCTTAGTGTAGGCTGGAGTCCAGGGGTTCACAACCCGTCAATCCTGAACACGAAGTTACCGTTGTAAACAAGCTGTTAAATGAGACTACAAAAAAAAGAGCCCGGTCTGTTCGAGCCGGACTACACTGGAGGGTCCACAACTTAGCGCTTGGCTGGGATACAAACTTCGAGACGGGTTTGCCTCAGGAGCCGATCACCAATATCTAGAGTGTAGACCAGGGTGAAGCTTTGTTCGACCCGAAAACCTGAACAAGTCATTACAAAGATTGCCATTTTGCTGCAAAATGTTACCAAAGGTCGCACATGACTGATGCCAATCGCCCCGCCGTCCTTTGGTGGGAGTTAGCCCTGGCCGTGCTGGCCTGGTTGCCAGCGGCCGCTTTATTCTACCGACCCAACATCACCTACCGCCACACCGCCGACCTGAGTCTCGATGGAGACGCCCAGACACTCGGCATCTGGCTGGTCCTGGCCTGCCTGGCGCTGGTGGCCACGCGCCCCTGGCAGAATCGCTCTCGCTACGGCACGGGAATTCGCTGGATCGGGGTCGTCAGCGCTGGCTGCGGACTTGCCCTGGTGGTCTTCTTCTTTTTGCCCTGGGGACGGTATCAGGCGATCAAGTTCGAGACCCATCGGCTCAACCTGCATGTCACCAACTACGAAGACGGATTGCGGGGCGATCTTTCGCGTGAACTCTTCGACCCGCAGGTCGGTCCCTATCTGACTGCCGACGCGGCCCTGCTCAAGACGCTAGTCGAACGCGACCAACTGCTCACCGAGCCTCTGGCGGCGCGGCTGGTTATGGCTAGCTTGCTCGATCAGGGTCTCGACTGGGACCAGTTGCGCGGCTTGCCGGGTGGAAAGAATTTGCTGATGGGAGCCCTGCTGGCCGAGCCCGATGCCTGGCCCGACCAGCCGGCCACTCACCCACCGTTGCAGCCCGACCCCGAGCAGGGCCTGACCTGCGGCCTGTTCTCGCGCGAGCAGGTAGCCCGGACCCTCGCCGACTATGTCTCGACCCTCGACGGGGCCGACTGGCACGCCCTCGAACCGGCGGTGGTGGCCTGCATGCACTTTCCCGACCTGGCCACCGAGACCCAGCGAGCGCGGGTGTTCACCGCCTGGAGTAGCGCCTTTCGCGACGCCGGCCAACTGGCCGTCCAGGCGCTTTCGATGCGGGCCGAGCTGATCGACCTGCTCGGTTCAACCCGGACGGTGAGGCTGGCCGTGGTTACCAAGGGAGAGTTTCAGCAGAGCTACAAGGAGGAGCTGACCCGCGTCCTGCCACTCATGGCGGCCGGGCTGGTCCACGCCTGCGGGGTCAAGACCGTGCCCGCCCAACCCGACCAGGCCGACCTTCTGATCACCCTCGAGCTGGGTGAGGTGCCCCACTATGACTGGTCTCGCCCCACCTATCGCTACGAGACGGTGGTGACCCAGCGCCGGGGTTACGGCCGCTATGCAATCCCCCAGACGGTCACCGAAAGCCGGCGGGTTGCCGACGGCAGCGAGCGTATGACCGAATATGCGCCCACCGCCCGCGTTCTCTTTCGCTATGCTGGCAAAGAGATCGTGATGGGACCCTTGATCGTCCAATGGCACCGCTACTTCTACGACGCCGAGCAGCACCGCTACCCCGACTCGCCCGACGACCTCTACGGCCGCCTCTGGCCGCTGGGCGTCCACCTCGACTGGTTCCTCTTCAAGCGCCCCGACGAGTATTAGCCAGGCTCAGCGGGTGAACCAACCGCCCGGCAATCGCCAGCTATGGCCAGGTCCGGAAGACTCGTTACGCCAACGTTGGCGGGCGTTTTCAACCTCGGCGTCGCTGGAATACTCGGACGGCTCTTCTCGCACGCCATCAGGCCCGAAGATGCGATAGGCTATGTGGAATCGGCGAGGCAGTGTGTTCAAGGCAGACAGGCGAGCGATGTGGGCGAACTCCGCTTTGACCCTGGCTACCTCCTCGGCATCTCCTTCGACAGTGAGCAGGTTGCGAGACCCGTCGAGAGCGCAGCGAGAACCTGGCACAAACGTCCAGAGATACTGGGCCATTTCCTCCATATTGGGGTCCCAGACTCTGTCAGTGAACGGAGATGGCGGAGGCACGCAATCCAGGTAAGGCAGGTCTTGCCCCATTCCTTTCAGGCTCTCGAGTGGACCCGAGACGTAGAACCCATTGTGTGTCTCGTGGGGCAAGAATCGCAGCTCAGGATACCGCTGACCCAGCAACTCCCTCACTCGTCGATGATAAGCCCTATCGAGCAAAACCTCGATAGGTTGCTCGCCCGGAGCGATTCTGAGGTCCCGGCAACCTGAACAGACACCGGTGCTGATATACAAGGTGTCGCCATACTGCCTGGACCAGCCGCCGCAGACTCGCAGGACCTGTTCCAACGCCCGTTCCACCGGAGCATTCTCGACTCTGAGCGACACGGTGCCGCGAAATCGATCAGAGACCACCACCGGGCGATCAAGCTGGTTCGCCAGTGTCTCCACCACGAACCGAAGGTCGACCTCGATGAAGTCGTAGGACACGCGCTTTCCCTCTTGGGCAACGGCGGGCAACAAGCAAAGAGCCAGCAGTAGACCCGCTTGAAAAAGCCTGGCGAGCATCAGCGGAAACGCCACTCGGGATGGTAGCCGCGGACGTAGACGAAGGCATTGGGGAAGAAGTCGGTGTAACCGCCATCGAGATTGTTCTCTGCTACACCCTGCAAAACCATGTAGGGTCCATGGACCGCCTCTTCCACGTCCACCAGCTTGAAAAGGTAGGTCCTCTCCCAGGTTGGCAATGGCTCGCTGCTGATGGTCCGACCATCGTCGCCGAGTTCGCGCTGGGTACCACCCTGCCCGTGCAAGGTCAGCCGATTTTCACTCACCGAATAAGTGCCCCTCTCCTCTAGGGCCCAATACTGTCCCGAGTTCACTTTGGCCTCGCGTAGAAAGAGATAGGTGCCATCGCGGCCCAGCGCCAGGATTCTGCTGTCATAGCCGCCTTCACTCAACGGGATCCATTCTCCATGGAGGTAACGCGGGGAGCTGTAGTCCGCAGCGGCCCATTCGCCGCGGAGAGCGCCCTGGAGCTGGATCGAGTCGACAAAGTCATCGAGGTGGGGAAGCAGTGACTGGTCGTTGAACAAGGCCACGATACTCGACTGTTTGCCGTAACCACAAAAAAGGACGAGCATCAGGCGCGCCGGCTGCCCCTCTCGTTCAATTTCAGCGTTGCCAACTCTCACTTGCCAGCCTTCTCGGGTAGACTTCGCTTCTGGCATTGGGGCTGGACCAGCGCCGAAGGTGCGTTGGGCCAGATCCGCCCAGGCCGCCTCGTAATCGGCCCCTGGATTCCCCTCGCTCACCTTCAAGGCGTAGACTGCGATCACACCATAGGCCTTCCCCTCGGCACGACTATAAACCGTCACATCAGGCTCTCTGGTCAGCAACTTCCAGCCCTCCGTCCGTGTCCATCGAACGTCTGGAGGATTCCCATTGGCAAGACGAATTCGTCGCGCGGTCGAACAGGCCAGATAGACCCCAGAGTCCGGCCCGAAGTACCGAAACGACTTCACCACCTCCTCAAAAGGCCTGGCGCCTTTGTCAAGACTGGTTTGGTCAGGAGCTGACAAAATCACGTAGCCGTAAACCTCAGGCGCGTCGATGTAGGCCACTCGTCTAACCTTCCCGGCCCCGTCTCCTCTAAACTCTCGCACTCTAGCCGCTCGGCCGTCACTCGTGCGAATGACAGGGAGGTCGATGTGGGGCACTTCCGAGACGCTTGACCCAGCGCGCCGAATGGGGTCGTCGGCCATAACATCGTCGAGCGCTCGCCCCCACTTGTTCTTTATCGATGCGAAGATGACGGTCGAGTCGGTCCCGTTCCGTGCCTCTCCAGATGGATAGATGACAGCGGAAGACGCCCCACCTCGACGGCTCTCTGGCTCGAAGGTCCAACCGGTAGGTGCAGCGACTTGAAAAGCCGCCTCGCGACCGAGGATGACCTCGGTGTCTCGTTGCTCGTCCGCAGCTAAGAGGGGCCCAACGCGGAGCAAGACCAAGAGTAGGAACATTTGTCGACGGAGAACCATAGCCCCTCGTTTTTTGCAAATGCAGGTCAATTGCCTTTGAGGAAGTTCGGAGGAAGCTAAATTCGGTTGGCTCGAAAGAGACTCGGCCCCGATAGAGTCCCTCACGAGCGGAACAGGTCCGCCTCTTCCCAGTAGCCGATCCTAGAACTTCGTCCCCGTTTCGGTGAGGATCCCGAGGCCGTGTTCCTCTAGCCGCGGCGCCCAATCTCGTGAGCAAGCTCAGGGGGTAGTCTATCGCCCTGGCGGGCGGCCCAGTCGGCCAGAGGGGTGGGTACCTGGTCGCCCACCCAAACGAAGCGTTTCAGGGCGTCCACCGCTTCGCGCAGCTCGAGATAGGGAGCCAGCCCCTCGACGGCCAGAGCCACCTCGTCATCGCCGCACGGGTAGGGCGGCTCGATGTAGGTGCAGAGGGTTCGACGGCTGCGTTCGTGGGTCAGCCAGCGCAGGGCCTCCAGGCGACCCTCGAGGTCATCGCGGTCTTTAGGGCGGCGGCAGGGTCGCAGGGCCGACTCGAGCATGCCGACCAGCTCGTTGGCCCCTTTCGAGAGGCAGTCTTCGAAAAGCTCGAGATGGTCGAGCAAGTGGTCGGTGTAGCCCACATCGAACTGGCTGCGCAGGAAGTCGGCCACGAACACCTGCACCTCGTGGGTCAGCTCGAGAAAGCGATAGATCAGCACCCGGGTGCAAAGGGCCCGGCGCTTGGACTCACGCCCGATGGCCGTGCGCACGCCGATCATGGCCTGCTTGGCATACTCCTCCACGGCCTGGCGCGACGCCTGGTCGGCCACTTCGAGCAGCAGCTTGACGGTGGCCGCATCGCCCAGCGAGAGCGAGAACAACAGGCCGGCAGTGCCGCCCGGCCAGAAAGCGTTCTCGTTGCCAAAGTCGAGCACGGCCCGGCGCAGCTCGAGATCGTCGCTGCAGATCATCTTGCCAATGAGGCCGGCCAGGGCCTTGTCGAGTTCGGGCGAGGCCGCTCGCATGCGCTCGAGCAAAGCCGGCAGCCAGACCACGTTCTCCAGGCGGGCGTGGGGCCAGCCGTCCATGGCCCTGGCAATGGCCAGACGGTCGGCCGGATTTTCGTCATAAGCGGTCAGCAACTGCTCGACCCCTAGCTTTTCGTAGGGCCCTTCGGCGCGGCGGGTGGGCTGGCGGTGCTCGAAAGTCAAGCTCGGCTCGATGCGTCGCAGGCGCACGAAGATACGGCTGGGAGTGCCGCAAAACTCGCAGGTCACGATGGCTTCGCTGGCCTCGAGTTGTAGAGCCGCTCCGCAGCCCGGACAGATGGCCCGCTCGGCCCGCGGCGTGTAGCGCATCAGTAGGCCACCAGCCGCTCCAGGGTTGCCTCCAGCCGGCTCTCGGCCAAAAACTCGCGCTCGAGCTCTTTGTGGAAGGGCACGGGGGTGTCCAGCGAAGCGCAGCGCATGACCGGGGCGTCGAGGTATTCGAAGCACTCTTCGCCGATGCGAGCGGCCAACTCGGCCCCGAACCCTCCCGTCAGAGTGTCTTCGTGCAACACCAGCACCTTGCCCGTGTGGCGGCACTGCTTGGATACCGTTTCGAAGTCCAGCGGAACCAGGCTGCGCAGGTCGACCACTCCGACCTGGAGTTCGGGACGGCGGGCTAGCAGGTCAAGAGCCCAGTGGACTCCCAGGCCATAGGTGACGATGGTGGCTTGCGAGCCGCTCTTGACCACCCTGGCCTGGCCCAGGGGGCAACGATAGCTGCCCTCGGGCACCGGGCCTTTGAGGCGGCGATAGAGGGCTTTGTGCTCGAAAAACAAGACCGGGTTGGGGTCGTCCACGGCCGCCAGCAACATGCCCTTGGCCTCGTGAGGAAAAGCCGGGTAGACCACTTTCAGGCCGGGCACGTGGGTGAAAAATGCCTCGAGCGACTGGGAGTGGAAGGGACCGGCCCCCACTCCCCCACCGGTGGGAAAGCGGATCACCACGGGCACGGTCTGACCCCAGCGGTAGTGAGCCTTGGCCAGGTTATTGATGAGCTGGTTGAAGGCGCAACTGGCGAAATCGGCAAACTGCATCTCGACGATGCTGGGCCGGCCGCGGATGGCCAGTCCCAGGGCCGCGCCGACCACCGCCGACTCGCACAGGGGAGTGTTGCGCACGCGCCCCGGGAAGCGGTGACAGAGGCCTTCGGTAATCTTGAACACCCCGCCGTATTCGGCCACATCCTGACCCATGATGACCAGGCCGGGGTGCTCCTCGAGGGCGATACGATGGGCCTCGGTCAGAGCGTCGATGTATCGTCGCTCGGGGCCCGCCGCGACCGGCTCGGGATAGATTGGCGCGGGAGCCAACACCTCGGGACCCGGACCCGGCAAAGGGGCCTCGAGAGCTTTTTCCCAGGCCGTGGCAATCTGCTGACGAAGGTCGGTGTGGTCGAGGTCGACGCCGGCCACCGCCAGGGGATCACGCTCGGCCCAGTGCGCCAGCAAAGCCTCGGGTACATAGGCGGTTCCCGAGGCCTCTTCGTGCCCGCGCATGCGAAAGGTCAAAGCCTCGACCAGGGCCGGGCGGGGTTGCTCGCGCCGCTCATCAGCCAGTCGCTTGATCAGGTGGTAAACGGCCTGCACATCGTTGCCGTCCACCTGATGAGCCTCGATGCCATAGCCGATTCCCTTGTCGACCAGGTGGCGGCAGCGGAACTGCTGGTCGATGGGGGTCGAGAGAGCGTAGCCGTTGTTCTCGATCAGGAAGATGACGGGCAGATCCCAGACGGCGGCCAGGTTGAGGGCTTCGTGAAAGTCTCCCTCGCTGGTCCCTCCCTCTCCGCTGAAGGCCAGTACCACCCGTCCAGAACCGTCGAGTTTTTCGGCCAGGGCGATGCCATCGGCTACGCCCAACTGGGCGCCCAGGTGCGAAATCATCCCCACGATGTGGTACTCGGGAGCCCCAAAATGAAACGAGCGGTCGCGACCCCAGGTGAAGCCGCCGTCGCGCCCCAGGATCTGGGCAAAGATGCGCTCGAGGGGGACGGCCCGCGAGGTGAAGACTCCCAGGTTGCGATGCAGTGGCAGAATGAAGTCGTGGGGCTCGAGCGCCAGGGTGGCTCCCACCGCGATGGCCTCCTGGCCGATACCGGAGAACCACTTCGAAAGCTGCCCCTGACGCAGGGCCAGCAGCATGCGCTCTTCCACCAGGCGGGGCAGCACCAGGCCCTCTCGCACGTCCATCCGAGGGCGTTTGTCGAGAGCCAACCAGGTTCCTTTGCCTGCTTGACGAACAGGCCGTTAGTGACCTGGCTGCAGGCGGAAACGGTTCGACTGGGGGATCTCTTGCGGGGCAAAAGCTTCGTCATCCCCGCCTTTCAGCGTGGCTACGCCTGGGGCTCCGAGCAGGTTCAGGCCCTGCTCGACGATATATTCTCGCCGCGCTACTCTGATTTGGGCAACTATTTTCTGGGGGCGGTGGTGCTCGAGCAAGAGAGCCCCAATCGCTTTCGGGTGGTCGATGGGCAACAGCGTCTGGTCACGGCCTCGTTGTTGCTGGCCGCCCTGGCCGTCAAAAATGCCGCCCTAAAGACCTTTCTCTGGCAAGCATCAGGTGAGCCCGTGCTGCAACTGCGCAATCGCGATCTCGAGGTCTATGCCCGGCTTCTGAAAGAGCCCGCCAAAGCCCGCAAATCAACCCCCCTCGGCCAGGCCATGGTGGTCCTCTGCAACTTTCTCGATAACCAGCCCGCCAAGAAGCAAAAAAGACTGGCTTTCACTCTGCTCGAGCAGTGCGAAATGGTCCGCATCGTGGCCCCTGACGGAGGCCGCGCTTTCCAGATCTTCGAGACCCTCAATCAGCGCGGCCTCGAGCTCTCCTCTCCTGACCTGACCAAGAACAAGTTTCTGTGGAGCGCCACCGACGAGGCCCTACCTGAAGTCACCCGGCTGTGGGGCCAGTTAGAAGACTTGCTGGGCGACGAGCTCCCCCGCTTTTTGCGCCATTTCTGGTGCGCCTTCGTAGAGCCGGTCTCGCAGGCCCAGCTGTATGAAGCCGTGCGACGCCATCTGGACGCCCGCGCCCCCGACCAGGTGCTCGAGCTCACCCGGGCTTTGTGGACCTCGGCCCAGCACTATCAGGTGCTGCTCAACCCCGACGACCCCAAGGTGAGCTGCCCGGCCCGAGCCCGTCGCCCGCTCGAGTTGCTCAAAGCTTTCGGAGCCAAGACCTGCCGGCCGCTGCTACTGCTCGGCTGGCGTCTCTATCCGCAAGAGCTGTCCTGGCTGGCCCGCCTGTGCGAAGTCATCACGGTACGCTCGCGGTTGTTGACCGGGTCGGTCACGCCGGCCGCCCTCGAATCGGCCTATGCGCGCACCTGTCGATTGGTGCGCGAGCGCCTGGCCTTAGAGCTGGGGGTCTCCGACTTCGATGCCTTCGGAGTGACGGCCCTGATGGCCCTCAACTCGGCGGTGCTGGCCGAGCTGGGCCCGCTGGTGGTGGAGGACAAGAAGCTGCTGTCGGGCTTTAAAGACCTGCGCCTCAACCGGCTGGACCAGCGCTGGAGGACCTTCCTCAGCCAGCTGCTCGACCTCGAGCAGGCCGACCAGCTCGAGGTCAAACACCTGCTGGCCACCGACTTGCCCAACTCGCACCTCAAAGCCCTGGGCATTTCGCGGGCTCAGAGCCAGCGCTGGCTGCACAGCCCGGCCAATATGACTTTCGTCGAGACGGGCGGATCGCTCGAGCAGTCGAGCCTCGAGATCAATCACTCGTTGACCAAGGACTGGGACCTCGAGTCGCTCAAGGCGCGCCAGGCTGAACTGGCCGAACGGCTGCTGCGACGCTGGCCCAACCTCAAAGACCTGGGCTTGTAGGAAGATCTCGCCACGGCCTGCGACCAGAGGACGTATGCGGCGTACTCAAAACCTTCTCTGGCTTCTCGGCCTGCTCAGCCTGTTGGCGGTGTCCTTCTGGGCCACCGCCGAGACAAAACCCCCGGCAAGCTTTCGCATCGTGCTCGGCGAGGATTATCCACCCACTCTCCCCGAGAATCTACCCGTGCGGCTGGCCTCGTTTAGCCAGTCAGGCCCGGTCCTCGAACTAAAGCTCGACGGCAGCCCTTACCGGGCGGCCAGGTTTCGGGTCGAATATGGCCAGGGAGAGCTCCAGGCCTGGACGGTCAACATCGGCGACTCGGTCAGCAACAACGGTTACGGCGGTGACGGGGCCACCCAGAGTCGCGACTGCGAGCTGCAGGTGGCCGGAGACACGCTGGCCATCTATGGCTCGGACGCGATGGGTGGACAGGAGCGTCTGCTCAAGAAGGTGGTCGGCTTCGCCCACTCCGGTCAGACGGTCGATTTCGTGGTGGCCAATGAGTATCTGAGTTGGACCAACTCTCGGGGAACCGACTCGATGAACTCGCCCTATCTCTTCGCTCTGGCCGGCCAAAGCGATCAGGAAGGGGAACCCAACCACACCATCTACGCCGCCTTCAACCGCACCATCTCGGACGACAGTCGCTCCGGCAGCGGAGCCACCGCCGTCACTGTCGAGCTGCTAGTTGGCGGCGAGGCTGGCAGCCGCTAGTTCGGGGGTCACTTCCTTGAGGGCTTCGGGATTTGCCACCAGTTGGGAAAGCGTCATACCGGTAGCTTCTCGCAGAAAGGCCAGGGGCCAGTTGCCGGGCAGCCCGGCCGCAAAATCCAGTCCGTAATTCTTGCGCAGGGTGTCGATGTGGGTATCGCCCCGCTTGGCCCGGATCTGGCCGTTGGCGTTGCGGCTGCGCTCACCCGGCGCGGTTTCGGGAGCCTTCCACTCAGAGAGCTCGGGTCGGGCTTTGTCGATGGCCTCGGGCTGCTTGAGCAGCTGGGTCAAGGACAGCCCGGTGGCCGCCCGCAACACTTGCAGGGGCATATTGCCGGGCAGCCCGGCGGCGAAGTTGGCTCCGTACTGCTCGCGTAGAGTCTCGAGTTGAGTGCGGCCGCTTTTGACCCGAAAGCGACCGTCGGCGTTGCGAGTATTGTGAGTCCTTTGGGCGTCGAGTTCACGGGCAAAATCTTGCATAAACCTGCGAGAGGCCTCGATGCCCTGCCGGTCGTCAGGGCCCCCCCGACCACTCCGCCCATCAAAAGCGGCACCGGGCCGGCCTCGACCAGGTCGGAAAGAGCGGGTCCAGCCGCTAGCAGGGCGGTGCTGACATCCTCAGCCGCCCGCTCCTCAGGGGTGTTTTTGTATCGAAGGGCGATAGGCGTGAAATTTACGGACTTTACCATCGTCCTCAGTGTAGTGGCCCGAACTGAAGTTTTCCTGAAAGAATTCCTTCGCTGGATGCGAAACGACTCGCCGGCCCGCCTGGCAAGTTCTCCGAGGGTCACGAGCCCAGCCTAAACCCTGACGCAGGGTTAGGGTCAATGCCTGTTCTTGAGATCGCAGCGCTGGTAATCGGGGTCGGCCAGGCGATCCTTGCGCTTGCGGTCACAACGAGTGTGATAAGAATCGACCTCCGGGTCGCGATAGCCGGGGCGGCCGTAGTTGTAGGTGTCGTAGCCCAACGACGGATAACCGCCGCCCACGTAGGAGCCCTGACGAGCCCGACCGCTGCCGTAGTAGTAGTCGAGCCCTGCGCAAATGTTGGGGTTGTTAACGACCCCCTGGACGCGGTTGGGCACGGGCGGCCGCTGGGACACGGGCGGGACGATGACCTTGCCGAAATCCTGGGCGCAAAGCGGCGCGGTCAAAACAAAGAAAAGAAAAATCCAGCGTTTCACGGCCTCAGCTTAGCCGCAAAACGCCGGATGAGCTATGAACAGGAGGTTAACGACAACCGGTGGCAGGCAAATAGGTGCCGGGCCGAACCGACGGGCGGACGGGGCTCACCTCGGCTTTGGTGGCCCCCTCGCCGGTCGCTTCGACCGAACCCGAAACGGGCTCGACGGTATAGTCGGCACGATGCACGAACTCGAACTTCTGGCCGCTATAGTCGATTGTATAGTGGGCGAACAGCACCCGACCGCCGGCCGGGCAGGGCACGGTGCGCGCATAGCGCACCAACTTTTCTTCAAACAATCGAGGGTGATATTTCTGGGCCGTGAAGACCGAGGTCAGCGCAATCGACTCGGCCACATGCAGGTAGCGTCCCAGGTTGCGGGCGTCGACCTTGCCGGTATACTCGTCTCGCTGTCCGTGCTGGTCGACGATGTAGACGCGCACGAAGAAGTCGATCACATCCACCGAGAAGACGCGCCAGATGATGATGCCAAAGGCGCTGGCCCAGCGCTCGAGAAAGGCTTGCCAGGGTCGAGCCAGCGGTCGCCCCTCGATGAAGTTATACCACTGGCAGAACTTGGCCGGACCGAGCAATACCAGATACATCAGCAAGAAGCCGGTCAGGCCGGCGGCCAGCCAGGCCGGCAGGATGGGCAGGCTCTGGTGCACCTGAGTCTGATGGACGAACTGAGCCAACCACAGGTCAAAGCGACTGCCGGCGGGCACAAAAAGCAGACCGGCCGTCATGACCATCGGCAGCAAGAAGGCCAGGCGAATCTGGGTCATCACGAACAAGAACGAAAGCGCGATGGCCAGCGCGCCCACCCAGCGGGTGGGAGGATAGAGCATCAGCAGGCCAGCCGCAATCTGCACCCGGAATGCGCTCTGATTAAGAAAGCGATAGATGGGGTGACCCGGGTCGGTGTGACGATAGAGCTTCCAGAAGCGGCCCCAGAAGGGATTGGCCAGGCCCAGTTGCATACCGGCGTTGCCGGCATAACCGCAGACCGACTTGTAGCTGCCGGCACACATCTGGATGACGGCGTAGTCGACCTGGAAGACCAGCACGGTGGCGGCCAGGACCCAGCCGTTGAGGTCGAGATAACGACCCACTTCCAGGCAGAAGACGCAGGCGGCCAACCAGTAGCAGAAGAATCCCGGTGCGCCCATTCCCCGTAGCAGACTGCTCCAGCGGGTATGAACGTAGTAATACCAGCAGATGCCCAGATTGACGGCGGCGAAGACCACCGTATCCACGCCGCGGATGAGCATGGCTGCCGAGACCAACCACAGGCCCGTGAGCAACGTGTGCGCGAAAGGGTTCTCCAGTAGCTCGGTGTTGCGATCCCCATAGCCACCCCAGCGGGTGCTGCGATAGAACCATCGCCCCGGCAGGGCCGTCCATAGGATGGTACCGACCAGCAGCCAGCCGTAGGCCATTCTGATGACGGCCTGGGTGGTCGGTGAGAGAACGGGCAGCAAATCAGACATGGGTGTCCTCCGGTTCGGGGGGAATCTTTTCGAAGGAAAAGGTACCAAAGAGCAGGTCGCCCAGGGGGCAGACTACGTTGTAGTTGACGCGGGCCCGGCGATGGTGGCGGCGGTGATGCTCGCACAGAAAGCGAAAAAGAGCCACGTTGCCCAGCCGCGAGGCCGAATGCATCGCCCAATGGAGCAGCTCATAGGTGATGATATAACCGGCCGTGCCGATCACGGCGCCCAGAGCCCCCGCCTGCCCGCCCAGCCAGAACCAGAGCAGATAGTAGGGAGTGTTGGCCAAAAAGACCACGGGCATGTAGGAAGTCTCGAACAGGTGGTACTCGCGCTCGGCCTCACACTTGGCGTAGTACTGGCCGGGAGCACGGCGATGGGAGTGGTGCTCGAGAGTGTGGCGGCGAAAGGCCAGTTTGAAGCGCGGGTCGTGCATGATGTGACGGTGGATGATCCACTCCAGCACGCTTCCGAAGACGCCGGTGGCCAGCAGGGCGAGTAGAAATTCCTTCATTGCTCGACCCTAGCCGGTGGTCGGCCGGGTTGTATTTGATCGCGGTCAAGTGGCCAGGCGCTGCTCGAGATGCTCGCGGATGCTGGCCGGAGGGTCGAGCGCCAGCAGCTTCCGGCAACACTCGGCCAGGCCTGCCTTGCGTCCCTGGCTATGGAGAATTTCGACGGCCGTCATCATCAGGGGCACGCTCTCGCCATCCTCGGGCAGATGCTCTTCCAGCACATCGGCCGCCTCGGGCCCACGGTTGAGATAATCGAGCAGGCCAGCCAGCTCGTGGAGAGCCCCTCGGTGAGCCGGGTTCAGTGCCAGGGCCTTACGGTAATGCTCGACCGCCAACTCGTCGCGATCGTGCCGATTGTATAGTCGCCCCAGCCGAAAATGGAGCGTGTCTGACTCGGTGTTGGCCAGTCGGGCCTCGAGCCGCTCGATGTCGAGCAGTTCGCCCTCGGAGGCCCGCATCGCCACCGGCAAGGTGATCTCCCAACGCTCGGCTACGGGGCCCAGGGCCCGCGCCCGCACCCTCTCGTAGTCGTCAACCAGAGACGAAGCCGGGTGCTCCGGCTGCAGGTCCAACTCTATCCGCTCGGGCGGTTGGATGCCCAGGATCGCGAGCTGTTCACTCAGCACGGGATGGGTGTCGAGCCAGGTCTGCTCCTGCTCGAGGGCCCGCCGATAGGCCTTCTGCACGGCTTCGTCCGAAGCCTGACCCACCTCGCGCAGGGCCAACCTCACCAGATCGCGCTCGCTCTCGGCCTGGCGTATCTGCCGGCGCATCACCGTCCCGATAGCCTCGCCAAACATCCGGCTCACCACCGCCAGCTTGATCAACAGGCGGGCTTCTATCTGCGGATCTACTTGCTGATGGGCCCGGGCGTCGGCGGCCCGTTCGCAGTGGCGAATATAGACCTGGGCCCGCACCAGAAAGCGCGGGATGTACCACTGGGCAAAGGAAGCGAAAGAGCCGAACCCGCCTTCTCCTCCGACCGAAGCCCCAACCCGGGACCAGGATTGGACGGTTCGATAGATACGTAGCGACCTGGGATCGTCGTGACGCAAGTGAGCCAGTTCATGGGCCATCACCGCCTCGAACTCCTCCACATCGGCGATCTCGAGCAGAGGCACCCCGGCCATCACGACGCGCCGATAGTCTCCTCGACCTAACTGGCGCTCGGTGGCGGCAGCGTTGACCTCGTCGTTGATCACGAACAGATCCACCCTGGGGGCCCCGACCTTGTGCCCCAGCTCGTCGAGCCAGGCATACAACCTGGGCGCCTGATCGCGAGTGAGGCGAACGGGAGGCAGATCGTCGCCTTTGGGAATGCGAAACCACGAGGTCACGCTGTTCCATAGCGCCGCCATCAGGCCCAGCCCAACCACCAGCAATTTGGCTCCTTTGGCCAGAAAGAGTTTGAGGGCGATCCAGATGGCGACCCCCGAGTGGGCCTTGGCCGCCGCCACCACCAGGCCGACCGCCCCCGTTATCACGGCCAGCAGAATCAGCAATCCTCCGGCCATGGCCAGCTGCCCCAGGAAGACCCATCCTAGCAACATGCGCCAGTAGCCCGCCGGGTTGCGCTCGAGGCTGGCCTGTAGGTCTCGGGATTGCGCGAGCATCGCCTTCGGGCTCAGCTGGTGATCAAACTCGATGCCTTCCTCGGCTTGTTCGCCGGCTTGGCCCGCGTCGAGAGCCTCGAGGTCCTGGCGCTGCTTGGCCAGCAACTGGGCGCACTCCGGGCACAGACGCTCGGGACCATCGTGATACTCAAGCCGCGCCTCGACCTTTCGACACAGTTTGCAGAAGCGGTCCCCCGCCGGGGCCCCGGCCAGGATGGCGGCGCTCAGTTGCCGCATCAGGCCCGCCAGGGCGGGGGCTTTGGGCGGTTTCTCACTCCAGGTGTCGGGTAGCACCAGTTGTAGCGCTCCGTCTTCCAACTGAAAGCGATTCAGATCGAACTCGCCTTTCGCCTGGCGCAGGCTGGCGGCCAGTTCTAAGTCCTGGTCGAGTCGCCGGCGACACTGGTAGATGCACTCTCCCTCGGGGAAGACTCCGATCACGATGGCCGGACCGGTCGTGCTACCGAACACCGCGAAATCGAAGTAGCCCAGTTCGCCCCAGACGACCTTGACCCCGGCCGTCTGTCCGTCGGTGACGGTAGCGCCCAATTCGCTGGCCAGACCTTCATACCAGCTCTTACCAAAGACTCCCATCCCCGGCAATTCGCGCTAACGGACCTTTCCCCCGCCCAGCCAGCCGCTCAGCTCCGCGCGTCAGAAACCATTTTGGCGCAGCCAGGCACCCAGATCATCAGAGACCGACTCCATGTAGCGCGCTTCGCCACGAAAGACGTTCTTCTCGAGAAACTCCGCCGTTTGGGGGTCATTCTTCCTAATGGCCAGGCCTCTCAATTGGTCGCGGGTGGGCCAGGTGGAGGCCACCTGCAACCAGGATTCGAAGGCCGGCAACTCCTTCCACTTCTGGTTCAGGCAATCCATGAAAGCCTCACGGTTGGGCTCACTGACCCCATGAACCAATCCCCACAGAGCCATGCCCGTTGTATCCTCGTCGCTTTCGGCCAGCACCTTCACCAGACGCCGGGCCACGCCAGGGTCGCCGTTGTTGGATAGATCGACCAACAACTCACGGGCGCGGTCTTTGCCTGGTCGCGTTTCAAGCTCGCTGATCAACTCCTCGGCCTTGCCCTCCAGAACGGCTTTGAACGGGCCCGGCTTTACACTTTCCAGGGCTGCTCGGTCACCGTTGCGGGCCAGCAGGCGGGTGGTCTGCTCGGCCAGATGCGGACGGTGGAGAGCCGGCCCAGCCGCCTCGAGACGCTCGAGCCCGGGTCGCAAAAGGGTCCTGGCGAAAGCCTGAAAGGCCTCTCGGTCCGCCGGTCTCACCCGGCAGCGACCCAGGTAGTCCGATTCGGTGTTCAAAAATCCGAGGGTGCTGTCGTCGGCCTGCCTTGACAGCTTGAGGGCCAGGTCGAGAAAGGTGCCGACCTTCGCCTCGCCGTGGCGAACCAGGCGCCACTGGTTGGCGGTCAGGGCGAATTGCTCCTCGTTCTCTAGCTTGTCGAAGTCCTGCTCGCAAAGCTGAGTGTCGGTGCGATACACCCCTTTGCCCCCGGCGTTGGGATAGGCCCACTTGACCTGGCCCACCGCCGGTAGCTCGACCCTGGCCTGCGGCTCGCAGAGCATTACCCGGTGGGTCTTGACGCCCTGCGAATCCTCATAGCGAATAGCCACGGGAATGATCCAGCGCTGGTCGTAGGTGCCCTTCGAATCGGGATAGAGCTTGAAGGCTTCCTGACTCAAATCGAGACTACCATCGGGCTCTAGCTTCGAGCGCACCATGGGCAAGTGAGGTTGGGCGAGCCAACCGTCCATCACCTTGCTCCAGTCGCCCGGGAGGCTGGCGAACAGGTCACCGGGGGTGGCCGGACGGCCGTCATGAGCGGCCACGAACCTGTCGATGGCCCGAGCTAGCCGGTCCGGCCCCAGGTAGTCGTCGACCATGTCGAGCAAAGCGCGTGTCTTTGCCGCCGCGAAATCGGGCCACTGGTTCCACGTGTCTTCAACCAGCGAATCGGTCACCGCGAAGGGCTCCTCGGCGATTCTCCAAAGGGTACCGGCGGTGCGGCGGGTCTCCATGGCGCGGGTGTGCCAGTCGGGACGAAGGTCGCCGATGGCCCGGTCAGCTCGCCAGTCGGCCACGGCCTTCCAGAAGTGCTCGTGCTTGGGTTGGGAGGGAGTCACCTGGTTGGCCACCCAGCTCTCGACTGCCTGACGAGACTGCTCGATTGCTACCGCCGGGACAACCCCCGGAACGAGCAAGTGGGCGCGAAGGTCGGGGAATGCGACCTCACGGACAGCCTGCAACCGAGCACTGTCGGGCGAGTTGGGGGCGCCAACGGAAGGTCTGGTCGGGAAAAGGGAACGAGGCGTGAGAGCTGGACCAATCTGCATCGGTCAAGGCTAGTCGCAATTCATGAAAAGAAGCTGAAACTGGCCGACGCCCCGCTCAGCCAGGCGCCCAGGTCGCCGGCTACCGGGTCCATATAGCGAATCTCGTTCCGAAAGACTTCCTGGTCGAGAAACTCCAAAGCCTGGGCGTCATTCTTCGCTTGGGCCAGTTCGCGCAAATGGCCACGAGCGGGCCAGCCCGCGGCCACTCGCAACCAGGATTCAAAGGCCGGCAATTCTCTCCAGTTCTGGCTCAGACTCTCCATGAAGGCCTCACGGTTGGGCTCGCTGACGCCAAACGCCAACCCCCAGACGGCATTTGCGGCCGTATCCTCCGGGCAATCGGCCAGCACCCTCACCAGTCGCCTGGCCACCTCAGGCTCAGCGGTGTTGGACAGATTGACCACCAGCTCGCGAGCCCGGTCCTTGTCGGGATGAGTTTCCAGTTCGCCGATCAGGGCCTCGGCCTTGCCTTCGAGAACCGCCTTGAAGGGGCCCGGCTTGACCTGTTCCAGGGCTTGCTGGTCGCCGTTGAGAGCCAACAGGTCCGTGGTTTGCTCGGCCAGGCGGGGGCGGTGGAGAGCGGGTCCGGCCGCCTCGAGACGCTCGAGCCCGGGGCGCAACAGGGTCCTGGCCAGAGCCTGAAAGGCCTCTCGATCCTGGGGGTTCACACGACAGCGTCCCAGGTAGTCTATCTCGGTATTGAGCAAACCCAGAGTGCTGTCGTCGGCCTGCTTTGACATCTTGACGGCCAGGTCGAGAAAGGTGCCGACCTTCACCTCGCCGTGGCGAACCAGGCGCCACTGGTTGGCGGTGATGGCAAACCGCTCGTCGTTCTCTAGCTTGTCGAAGTCCTGATCGCAAAGCTGAGTATCGGTGCGATAGACCCCTTTGCCTCCGGCGTTGGGATAGGCCCACTTGACCTGACCCACGGCCGGCAGTTCGATTCTGGCCTGCGGCTCGGAAAGCATTACCCGGTGGGTCTTAAGGCCCTGCGAATCCTCATAACGAATCGCCACGGGAATGGTCCAGCTCTGGTCGTAGCTCCCGTCTGAATCGGGGTAGAGCTTGAAGGCCTCCTGGCTTAAAGCGAGGCTACCATCGGGCTCTAGCTTCGACCGCACCATGGGCAGGTGAGGTTGAGCAAGCCAACCGTCCATCACCTTGCTCCAGTCGCCGGGCAGGCTGGCGAACAGGTCACCAGGGGTGGCCGAATGGCCCTCCTGGGCGGCCACGAATTTGTCGATGGCCCGGGCCACCTGGTCGGCACCCAGGTAGTTGTCGACCATGTCGAGCAGCACGCAGGTCTTTTTTTCGGCAAACTCGGGCCAGAGGTTCCACTTGTCCTCAACCAGCGAATCGGTCACCGTGAAGGGGTCCTCGGCGATATCCCAGAGGGTGCCCGCGGTCTGTCGATTCTCCATGGCGCGGGTGTGCCAATCGGGACGAAGGTCGTCGATAGCCCGGGTGGCGCGCCACTGAGCGACCCCCTTCCAGAAGTGTTGATGCTTGGGGTCGGCGGGAACCACCTGGTTGCTCACCCAGCTCTCGACCGCCTGACGGGCTTGCTCGATGGCGACGGTGGGAGCCACCCCGGGCTTTAGCAGGGTGGCTCGAAGGTCTGGGAATTCTTTTGCCAGATCGGCCTGCAGCTCGGCCCTGTCAGGGGAAACCGTGGTAGCGACCGAGGGCCTGGAGAGAAAAGGCGAACGAAGCGAGAGAACCGGACCGATCTGCATATGTTGAGATTAGTCGGCGCTCGTTATCAGGATGTTAAATCAAAGGTCCAGCAAGATCCGCTTGAACCTCGAGCTGGTGGTCTCCGATGGTGACCACCTCTTCGCTCACGTCCAGGGCGGCCTCGGCCGCAGGGCGGGACCGGCGGCTCCACACCTCGGAAAGAAGCTTGATTTCTTGAGGCTTGAGCTCGGCTCGCCAGGCCGCCTCACCCAGCCCAAGACGGGGCGAGACCCTCTCTAGCTTGGTCAGCACGGGCTCCAGGGCCGCCGTCTGGCCCGCGTCAAGACCCAACGATTCGGCCTTGAGTTGCCGCAGAGCCGCGGCCAACGCGAATTGCGAGGCCTCGGGGTTGGCGGCATACTCCAGGCGGTCGAGGCGTTGTTCCCAGTTGGGATGCACGTACTTCCACTGCTCGAAGCGGCTGTGTCCTATCCGTCCCAACACCGCTCCGGCCGCTGCCGTGCCGGCCCCGGCTAAACCGGCGCCCAGCCAACCGGCGCCTAGAAGATGCGTGCCCACGCCCACGGCCAAACCGGCCCCCAGCGACAGTGGCCAGGTGTATTCGGCCAGCTTGCCCAGGGTCTCGATGCGGCGCTGCTCGACTTGCAGTCCGCTACGCAGACGCTCGAGCGGCCTCTGGGCCAACCCGCGCTGTTGAAACCATTGAAAGTCTTGCTCGAGCAGGCCAGCCTGGCGAGTATGATAAGGGCTGTTGTGAGCGCGGGCCGATTCGGCCAACTCAGCCACCGTGCCCGAGGTCTTGGACTTGACCGGCGGCCCTGGCGCGCCGGGGTGGTCGGCCAACACTTGCTCGACCTCGCCCAGAGCCTTCAGCTCCACCTCGGCCAACTCGGCTGAATTCTTAGCCAGAACCGAAGCCCCCAGGCCGGCCATTGCGCCCACCCCAAACCCGGCAGTCCAAATCTCGGGTGCCCCCACGGCCCCGACGCCGTGGGGAAAGGCCGCAAAGGCCGCCAAAGAGCAGAGCCCCGCACCCACCATCATGGGCCAGCCGGGCTGGGTGGCCAGCACCTTGCCCAACCCCACCTTGAGGTTGCCAAGCCGGCGCATGGCTTGCAGGTCCTTGCCCGAATAGCTATCGAGCAGCAGGCTATTGACCACCAGGTCACGGGCCTGGCGAATCTGGCCGCGGTCTTCTAGAGCGGCCACCGAGGCCGCCAGACGCCGCTGGAAATCGGGCGCCTTGCGCTTAGCGTAGTATGGCTTGCTCGGAATCTGCATAGGGTTCGAGCAAGATGAGCCTTTTCAGACTAGCCGAGACCGCCTAAAAAACCTGACATCATTTGCCGAACATCCTGGCCAAAAAGCCGCTCAGGCGCTGCCAGAAAGAGAGCGGTGCCTGGGCGGCCAGGGCTGCGTCGCGCTGGGCGATGAGGCGCTTGAGCAGGGTCTCGGGTACCCGCATGAAGTGCCCGCAGAACAAGCACTGGTGCTCAGCCCCACCGGCTAGTTCATCGAGGTCGAGGTCGGTGACGCGCTGACGGCAGTTGGGGCAGGCGGGTGCGGCCGCCAGATCCACTCGGGCGAGGCGTTCCATACCTCTTTCTTCGCGATAGGCGCTAAGATTCCTGACCGACCATGGCCAGCAGGCGGTCGGCTACCCGCACGCCCGACTCGAGCGCCCCCTCCATGAAGCCAGTGAAAGCCCGACTGGTATGCTCACCGGCGAAAAAAAGCCGGTCGAAAAGCCCATGATGGAGCACCGGTCCACAGGTGGTAACCTCTCCCAGGGCTCCCAGGGAATAGGCGCCGCCGGTGTAGCGGGCGGCCGGCCAGTTCATGAAACGACCTGCCCGCAACTTCGAGCCCAAATCAGCAAAGCGCGTGGCCAGCTGCTCGAGGTAGTACTCATCCAAGCTGGCCCGTCCAGCCGAGAGCACCCCGCTGGCGGCGGGGCCGCCTGAGAAGCAAACCATCGCTCCCGAGCGCCCCCAGGTGTAGGCAACCGGCCCGTCGCTCAGGCTGGTGGGATTGTCGATCTTGCCCTCGACATCGGCCAGATATTTGACCCCGGCTCCCAGTCGTGGAGCCAGTCCGGCCGGCAGGGCGGGGGCAAAGTCGATGGCGCTCCAGGTGGGCGGCGGCAAGGTCAGCACCACCTGTTCGCCTTCGAAGTTGCCGCGGCGCGTCTGGACCCGGCAGCCCCCCGAGGCGATCTGCACCTTCTCGACCACCGCGCCGGTGACCACTTTCAACTCGCGGGCCAGGGCCAGAGACAGGGCCTGAGTGCCCTGGCGACAGACATGGGTTTCGCTGTCGGTGTGAAAGCTCTCGAGGCCTCCACCTTTGATCAGAGCCAGCATCTGCAGCAAGCTCAGCTCCTCGAGCGAGCCGACATCGTCGCTCTCGAGGCTGGCTTTGAGAATAGCGCGAGCCAGCGGAGAAAGCTCGTGCTGATCAAGCCAGGCACCCACGCTGCGGTGGTCAAGCTCGTGGGCCTGAGGCGAGCGCCAGGGCTCGATCGCGTCGATACCGGCGGCCAGGGGATAGAGCCCCGCCAGCACCTCGTCTGCCTCTTCATAGGCCGCCTCTGCCTCTTTGTCCTCGAGAATGCGCCCCTGAAACTCGAAGCGCTCGGCTTCTTCGCTCAACTCGTCGAGGTCTAAACCGAATCGGCGGGCATACTGCCACCAGTGAGGATGATTGAGCCCAACCAGCTCGGCGCCCCCTTCGACCACGCCGCCCCGCGCAAAGTTCGTGAACGACCAGGTGCGCCCGCCCAACCGCTGGCGCGCTTCGAGCACGGTGACCTCGAAGCCGGCCTGCTGCAGCCGGTCGGCGCAGGCCAGACCCGACAGGCCGGCACCCAGCACCAACACTTTGCGACGCTTGGCGGCCCGGGCCGGGGCCCGCACCAGGAGGCCCGCTCCCAGGCCCAAAGAAAGCTGTAGAAAGCGTCGACGGGTGAAGCGGCGATGGCGGCATTCGAACCGCTGGGCCAGACGGCTGAACATGGACTACCCTTCGTGCTCAGCCGGAAAAACCCCATCCCTGTGGAACAGTTGCCTATGGGACTCGACGCCACCGTGATGTGTCGCTGCTATCAAGACGGCCTGTGCCAGCCGTTTCCCGGGGCCTTCTTCGATGAGGAGGGTTATCTCACCGTGCCCGAGGGCGACTTCGCGGCCTTTGATGATTGGCTATCCTCGGCTTGTCCCCACCCCGGCATGGAGCTGGTCTGCGAGCGCGTCTCGAACTGGGCAGGCTACCGCTGCTTTCAACAGGCTCTCGGGCGCACCGGGTGGGAGAACTATCCCACCCTGGCCGAACATCTGCCCAACGCCAACGGCGGTCAACTGCCGGCCCGGGCAGCCCGAGCCGCGCTCGAAGAGCTCCTCTACTTTCGCGATCTGCCCGAGGTGGGCCTCAACGTGTGCCTGTTCGAGACCGCCAGCGATGAGGTCATTCAGGAACGCGTGGTCGGTTATGACGGCAAATTCGTGCTGGGGGGCCGCACCGGCTATGACATCGGCCTCGATAACGAAACCGTCTTCATCGAGCGACGCGAGACCGGCGAGGTGGTCTTTCAGGCCGCCCGGGTCGGCCAGAAGGTCAAGACCGATCGCAACGGTGAGGTCGTCTCGGCCGAACTGACCGACCTGGGCAGCGGCACGGTCTGGCGGGGCCCGCTGGCCATCCCGGGGTTCGTGCGCCAGATCGGCAAGCTCTGGCGCAGCACCTATCCCGAAGCCCTCCATGTGGAGCGTCGCCTGGAGGTGCCGGCCGACTATGCCTACGCCACCGACGCCCTGGTGCGCCTCTTCGAGGCCTCGATCCAGACCAGCAACCCCGTCCGCTGGTGCTAGTCGAAAGTTAACATTCCGCTAACACAATCAGGCCGATTTCCAATTCTGTCCATCGGCTGTGGGTTAGGCTGGGAGTATGAAAAGTCACCACGAAGCCCTCAAAGATCTCGCTCTAGCCCTCGAACAGCTCTTCGGAACGATCCCCGAAGACAGCGTTCTTTAGATATACGATATACCCGGCCGGCTCGACCGGCCGCGACCACCAAGCCCGCACGGAGCCAGCCCGTGCGGGCTCGACTTTGTACGGGGGTTGGGCCAACCGCGGGGTTCCGGCAGAGGTCACGGATGGACCAAGGCGATCAGGAGAGGGGTGCCCTTGGCGCTCTCGATGATTGAAACCGCCGAGCCGCGAAGGCGCCGAGGGGGACGTGTCTCTCGAGGGGTGAGCACTCCAATGGGGAACGAGGGGGGCGGAATTTTTTGGAAGCGGACGGGGGAGGCCAGCGCGGCATCGTGCGAGCCCCACCTGGACCCACCACGCGCCTCCATCCCAAATTCGACCAGCCAGCCGTTCCAGGCCGCGCCCACCGACCTTCAGCACGCCACTACGCAGCAGCGCCAGATAAGAATCTCCGCGTCTCGGCGACCTCGGCGGTTTTTACGACGAGCGCCTCTCGAGATGCATTTGCTTATCTCAGGCTTTGGACCGAATCGCAGGGCTGGACCGGCGGGCGAGCAGGCCGGGGTGAGGCCGCCCGGGTGGCGCAGCCGCCCCAGAGTTACGACGCGGAGCGTCGACTAACCCAAGACCTCGAGGTGAGCCTAAGCGAACCTCGCCCCCTGTCGGCCGCAGGCCGAAGTCTCCGCGGCGAAGCCACGCGGCTTCTTCTCCCGACGACGCAGTCGTCGCTCCCCCAAGCCTCAAGCTGCTTTCGAGCCAGAGCCTTTGGAAAGCTCGTTGTAGGCCCGACCGACTCCGCTGTGCCAGTTGGGATCGGTGGCCCAGCCGGCCTTGTTGACCGCCGACAACTGCGAAGCGATGGGAGCCTTGGCGTTCGAGCCGCCCTTCTCGCGAAGGTTGGCGAAGGTTTCGGCCCCGGCGTAAATCTGCTGGACGGCGCCATCCCACTGCCTGGGCGTGCTGGGGCTACTGTCGTAGGCGCCCACGCCGAGCATCTTGTCGAGACCCACGCCCAGGGCGCCAAAGCCGGTCTCGTGCTTGCCAATGGCGGCCAGCGCCAGCGGATCCACGTCGTATTTGCGACCGGCCGCGACAAACTGGGCCCCCAGACCTTTACCGGCCGCCGGCGTTCCGGCTAGCTTGCCCTCAATGAACTGAGCCAGCTTTTTGTCGTCCCCGGCTAGCTTGGGCGGCAGAGCGTTGACCTGACCCCCAGACGAGGAAGGCGCCGAACCACCCGAGTCGGGAGTCGAACCGCCCCCGGAAGGAGCCGCTCCACCCCCGGAGGGAGCCGACCCGCCACCACTCGAGGGAGCATAGCCGCCACCCGAGCCTGCGCCCGAAGAAGGCGAATAACCGCCGCCCGAACCGGCTCCGGCCGAGGGCGTCTGACCGCCGGTCATCTGAGCCAGTTGGGCCAGCAGCGCCTCGATCTCTTGAGTGAGAGACTTCATGGCTCCGCGGTCACCCGAGGCCTGGGCCTGGGCCAGTTGTGAGAGCACTTGCTCGATTTCTTTCTGGAGCTGCTCGAGTGGGTCCTGGCTCAGCCAATCGCTAAGCGCGTTGACCAATGGAACCTGAGGAGTCTCCAGTTCGGTCGCCTCGGGCGAGAGGGTAGCCAGGTCCCCCATCGGGGTGGCAGCCAGTGGATTGGCGAACGGCCCGGGGTTGGTCGGGTCTAACAAATTCGAGAAGCTGGGTGAGGTAAGCGGGTTCATCATGCTCTCAGTCTATTAAGGAACTCTAAAGTGAGAGCGGAGAGAAGCTTGGAATTGTTACAGTAGCATTAAATCCGTGTTACCGATTTAGGCAACCTGAAAGGCCTTGGCCCGGCGCCGCCTGCCAAAAGGAAGAGGGCCGCCGCAGCGACCCTCTACCGTCTGACGACCACCGTCTGAAGGCTACTCTTCGTCGAGGAAAGAGTAACGATAGTTGGTGACCGGCGTGAAGGTCTCTTTGACGGTGCGGGGCGAGACCCAGCGCAGCAAGTTGAGGATGCTGCCGGCCTTGTCGTTGGTGCCAGAGCCGCGGGCGCCGCCGAAGGGTTGCTGCCCGACCACCGCGCCGGTCGGCTTGTCGTTGATGTAGAAGTTGCCGGCCGCGTTGCGAAGCACATTGGAAGCCTGGAGAATGGCCGTGCGCTCGCGAGCGAAGATGGCTCCGGTCAGGGCGTAGGGGCTGGTCTGGTCGCACAACTGCAGCACCTCGTCGAACTGGTTGTCGGGGTAGACATAGACGGTCAGGACCGGGCCGAAGATCTCCTCTTCCATCAACTTGAAGCGAGGATTGCTGGTCTTGATCAGGGTGGGCTCGACGAAGTAGCCCTCCGAGTCGTCACACTTGCCGCCGGCCAGAATCTCGGCTTCGTTGGACGAGCGAGCGAACTCGATGTAGCCTTTGATACGGTCGAAGGCCGAGCGGTCGATGACCGCGCCCATGAAGTTGCGGAAGTCGCGAACATCGCCCATCTTGATGGTCTTGATCTCGTCCACCAGGCGGTCGCCCATGGCTTTCCAGACGCTCTCGGCGATGTAGGCGCGCGAGGCGGCCGAGCACTTCTGACCCTGGAACTCGAAGGCTCCCCGGACCAGGTTGGCGGTCAGTGCCTCGACCTCGGCCGTCGGGTGAGCCACCACGAAGTCCTTGCCGCCCGTCTCGCCGACGATGCGGGGATAGGTGCGATAGTTGGCGATGTTGGCGCCAATCTGGCCCCACATCGACTGGAAGACTTCGGTCGAGCCGGTGAAGTGCAGGCCGGCCAGGTTGCGGTTGGCGATGGCCGGGTCTCCCACGTTCGAGCCCGAGCCGGGAACCAGGTTGATCACCCCGGCCGGCAGACCCGCTTCTTCGAGGATCTGCATGATGTAGTGAGCCGAATAGATGGCGCTCGAGGCCGGCTTCCACACCACCACGTTGCCGAGCATGGCCGGACAGGTAGGCAGATTGCCGGCGATGGCGGTGAAGTTGAAGGGAGTCACCGCGAACACGAATCCCTCCAGCGGACGATGCTCGAGGCGGTTCCACATGCCGGCCGACGACATCGGCTGCTCCTGGAACAGGCGACCCATGAAGCTGACGTTGAAGCGCAAGAAGTCGATCAGCTCGCAAGCCGAGTCGATTTCGGCCTGGTGGGCCGTCTTGCTCTGACCGAGCATAGTGGCTCCGTTGAGCACCGGGCGCATCCGGGTCGAGAGAATCTCGGCCGCGCGCAGGAAGATGGCCGCGCGCTCGCCCCAGGGCATAGCCGCCCAGGCGGGTTGGGCCGCCATGGCTGCCTCGACGGCCTGGTCGACGTGCTCCTTGCTGGCTTTGTGATAGCGACCGAGCAGATGGCCGTGGGCGTGGGGCATCCGCATGTCGCCGGTGCTGCCGGTGGTAACCTTCTTGCCGCCGATCACCAGCGGAACCTCGATCTCTTCGCCCGCCATGCGCTTGAGGGCGGCTTTGAGTTCCTTCTTGGCAGCCGTGCCGGGGGCGTAAGTATTCACGGTCTCGTTGTGGGGGTTGGGGGTCATGAACACCCCGTTGCCGGCTGGAAAGGTGGACACGGCGGCACCCTGGGTGGGAGCAGTCATGGTTTGCATTAAGATCCTCCGAAAGCTTTGTCTCTAGTGGTTCTACCCGACACGAACCGGTCCAAACGGAGGAGCCGGATCAACTGGGGGCAGAGTTAACCCCACTGCTGGGCCCACAGCCGGGAATTGGCGGGGAAGCGAGTCTGAAACTCTCTCTCGAAGTCTTCGAAGGTCGGGTCGTTGTGGGCTTTATAGACCGCCTGGAGCATCTGGATGAGCTCACCATGGCCAACCGCCTCGCCCAGTTGATGAAGGACGAGAGGTCCCTGATAATAGGCGCCCAGCGGATTCTCTTCGAGAGTGGCGTGAGCCACGGGTTTCGAGTTCGCCCTGGCCATACGTTCAAAGAACGCCAACAGGACCGGGGCCTGGATGGGGAACTCCTCGGCCACGACTCGCCAGGCGAGATATTGAGGAATCCCCTCCACCATCCAGCCATCGTGGCCCAAATACCGCAGGCCAAACCAGAAGTGGCTGATTTCGTGGGCAATCACGAGGCGCCGGAGGGGTTCTACCAGTTCGGGGCCGCTTTCCGGACCCAGGGCGCGGTGGTCGACCGCGGCTCCCAGGGCTGTGCGCGAGTAGAGAATCAAGTTCCCGCTAGGAGTGCCCGAGATCTGGGTGTTTCCTCCCCGCCCGATGGCTCCAACCTTGATGGTCTCCAATCCCAACGGACCGAACCGTTCTTCCAACCAGCTGGTGGAGTCGACGATCCAATCCAAATACTTCGGCTCGTAGTCGAAGTCCAATGGAAAGACAAACTGGAACCGGCCCCTGGCGAAGGGTGGAGCCAGGCGCGCGACCTGAAAGACCAGGCCTTGAGATTGTGGAACGGTTGGATCCGAGATGAGTGCCGCGTAGCCGTCGGGCAACTCGAAGTCAACCTCGTAGAGAGCAGCCGGAACCTCAAGCTCTGGTTGAAGACCCACCCGGGTCAGGCAATAGATTTCGTCGCCGGTCGCCTGGCAGCGAGGGTGGTCGACCCGGCTGGTCCCAGCCAACGAGAACTCCCTGAGGTCGGCCGGTAGCACCTCGGGGAGTCCATACTCCTGTCCCTCTTGCGTCAGCAGCCGGAGAGGTGGATGATGGGCTGGCAAGACGACGGTTCCCCGAATCGCAAAGGTCGTCGTCGCGAGACTTTGGGGCCGGACTCTCAGCCTGAAAATCGGCCACTCGTCAGCCACCCCGGAACCCACCAACACCAAAACGAGACAAAACGTCGCGAGCCACCTGTTCATCGCCACGGCTTCGCCGTGCGGAGCCTGTGTCCCCAGGCAAAAAGCGGGAAGGAAAGATTTACCGACCGCTGGCGACGGGTGGCCTATGAAAGTTCGCCTGGCGCAGTTCGTGCTACTGTTCGTTGTCTGCGGCTGTGGTCCCAATCCCGGCCCGCCCGCAAATCCGACTCCCCCACCCGGCCCGCCCCAGAAGGTCGAGGGTCGTTTCGTGCCCACCGACCGCAAGGCCGCCCCGATGCGACTGACGGCCGCCGACGGAACGGGACTGAGGTTGGTGTCGCTGAGCGCCAGCGCCGTCGTCGATGGACCGTTGGCCTTCACCGAGCTGCACTTGATCTTCGAAAACCCCGAGGACCGGGTCCTCGAGGGAACCTTCGAAATCACCATGCCCGATGGTGCCGCCATCAGCCGATTGGCGATGCTGGGCGAACTGGGCTGGCAAGAGGCCGAAGTGGTCGAGCGCCAGGCGGCCCGCCAGGCCTACGAGGATTTTCTCCACCGCCGCCAGGACCCGGCTTTGATGGAAAAGCAAGCCGGCAACCAGTTCCAGGCCCGCGTCTTTCCCATCCCTGCCAAAGGCCGCAAAGAGCTCAAAATCTCCTACTCGCAAGAGATGAGTGCATCGTCCCAACCCTACCGGCTACCGCTCCAGGGGCTGCCCAGGATGAGCCAGCTCGACCTCAAAATCCTGGTCGGCCGCCAATCGGGCTCAGGGCTCAAGAACGAGGTCGTCAAGACCAGCCGACAGGACTACGCTCCCGAAGGAGACTTCGAAGTCCCTCAGCAGAGCGCCATCGCCGGGCTGGTGAGCCAGGGCCTGATAGTGGCCCGCGTCAGCCCCCAGCCCAAAGGCCAGAGCGACCCGGTCGAAAGCCTGCTGGTGCTGGTGGATACCAGCGCTTCCCGCGGGCCGGGCTTTGATGCCCAGATGGATAGAGTAGTCAAGGTCCTGGCCGCTCTGGGCGAAAAGGTGCCGATTCGTGTCGCCTGCTTTGACCAGGAAGTGGTCCAGGTGTTCGACGGCCCAGCCGGTCAACTCACCAGTGACGTTTTGACTAAACGGCGGCCGGGCGGAGCCACCGACTTCGAGAAGGCCCTGAAGTGGGCGGCCGGCCAGAAGGGCTTCGACAGGCTGTTGCTGGTGAGCGACGCTCTCCCCACCGCCGGCGAGACGGCTCTCGCCGCCCGGGTGAAATCGCTACCCCTAAAGCGGCTCGACCTGATCCTGGTAGGGGGCATTCGCGACCGAGAAAGCGCCCTGGCGCTGGTCGGAGGCAACCTCGACCGCGAAGGGATGGTGCTCGACGGCGACTTGACTGTCGACGAGCTGGCTCACCGTCTGACCCTGGCCGCCGCTTCCGGCTTGTCGGTGAGCGTGGAAGGCGCTGATTGGGTGTGGCCCGAGCGACTCGACAATCTGCAGGCCGGCGATGAGCGGCTGATCTATGCCAAGCTGCGCCAGACCAGTCAATCCGTGCGCATCACCATCGACGGGCAGACCAGCGAGGTTGCCCTCAGTTCTGCTGCCCAGCCGCTGCTCGATCGGGCTGCCGCCCTGGCCCGGGTGGCCCGCCTCGAAAGTCAGCTGCGCAACGCTTCGAATTCGGCCGAACGCGAAAAGCTGCGGAACCAGATCGTCGAGCTCTCGACCAGCAAACGGGTCTTGAGCGAGCACACCGCTTTGCTGGTGCTCGAAACCGAGGATGATTACGCCCGCTTCAACATCGACCGCAAAGCGCTCACCGACATTCTGGTGGTCGGTCAGCAGGGGCTCGAGCTGCACCAGCGCACGCCTGTGCAATTCGCCCAGAGGCCGGTCGAGATGATGGAGAAGAACAAAGAAAGCGACCTCGGCCTCGACAAAGCGACCGCCGACGGTGGCGAAACGAGCACCGACACGCTCTATGTCCTCACGCCAGCGGCTGACGATACCGTGGTAACGGCGCGGCAGGCCCGGCTGGCGGAGGCGCCGGCCGGGGCGGCCGGCGCCCAGACCGAGTATCGCCGCGCCCAGGATGCGCCGGGCCCGGCGGCGCAAACGAGAGCCAGGTCCAATGACGGCTTTCGCTCGGGCGGCAACGAGCAGCCCTCGGTCGAAGAAGAGGCGGCCGCCGAAGACATCGAAAAGAGACCGGCCCTGACCGGACGGCTGGCCGAGGTCATGAAACTGATCAAGGTCGGAAAGCTCGATGCCGCCCTGGCTCAGGCCATGAAGTGGCACGAGCAGTCTCCCGGCGATGTGCTGGCTCTGGTGGCCCTGGGCGAGTGCTTCGAGGCTCGCGGCCAGAAAGACGAGGCGGCCCGGGCTTACGGTTCGATTATCGATCTCTACCCCTCGCGAGCCGACCTGCGACGCTTTGCCGGCTGCCGTCTCGACCGACTCGCCCACCCTCTGGCAGTGGACACCTATCGCAAGGCCGTCGAACAGCGCCCTGACCACGTCAGCGGCCACCGCATGTTAGCCTACGCTCTGGTGCGCCAGGGCGATCTGCCCGCCGCTTTTGCGGCCATCTCGGCCGGGCTACAGCGCGACTACCCTGACAACCGCTTTCTGTCGTGGGAGCGGATCTTGCGCGACGACGCCGGCCTGATCGCGGCCGCCTGGCTGGCGCGCGACCCTTCCCGCCGCCCGGAAGTAGAGAAAAAACTCAAAGCTCTGGGAACCCAGCTGGCCACCAAACCCTCCTTGCGGTTCGTGCTCACCTGGGAGACCGACGCCAACGATGTCGACTTTCACATCCACGACAGCCGGGGTGGGCACGCCTACTACAGCGATCCCAAGCTGCCCTCGGGTGGAGAACTCTATGGCGACGTGACCACCGGCTACGGACCCGAGTGCTTCAACATCCCGACCCAGCCAGCTGCCTTTCCCTACAAGCTCGCGATCCACTACTATAGCCGTGGCCCGATGGGCTACGGCATGGGCAAGGTCGAGATCTGCCAGCACGACGGCAAGGGCAACCTGCGCTTTGAACAACGGCCCTATGTCGTGATGCAAGACCAGGCCTTCGTCGAACTGGGCACTGTGCCCAAACCGCTTTAGGAGACCTTGTGGACGAAAGGAACTCAGACTGATCTCAGGCTATGGGATGACGCCAGCGAAGGCCCGGAAACCGGCTATAGTCTCGGTCGGTCGTGACCCACTCACAGCCCGCCTCAATGGCCAGGGCGGCGTGGTAGGCATCTGCCGCCAAGTTCCCCCGAACCCCAGCCTGCTCGCACAGGCGTAGGAAGATACCCCAATGCCTGGCCCCCGGCAAAATCACGCGTGCCCGTGGGGTGCGCCGCAGGGCGTTGACAAACTCCAGCGCTTCGGGCAGGCCCTCGGGTGGGTCAAAGACTCGTGGATGGGTGACGACACGCAGGAAGCCACTCAACACCAACTCGGAAAGCCCGAAAGCCTCTTGACCGTTGACGAGTTCGTGTAACCAACAACGATAGGCCTGGTGGTTCGGCGTGTCTGGGCGAAAGGCGTAGACCAGCACATTCACATCTGGAAGTAGCACTACCGGTCCATCCGGTCGAGCAAGTCAACAGTATCGTCAAGATCAACCCCTGCTTGGAGCCCACGACCTCCCTTGGAAACGGGCAAATCGATCGTCTCATCCGCCATTTGCTTCGGCGTGCACGCCATCGCCTGGCGCAAGCTGTCCTGGATCAGGGCCGTCAGGGTGCGTCCTGTGGCCGACGCAAACCTGCGGGCTTCGTCGAGCAGTTCTTCATCCATCCTGATGGTCGTTCTCTTCATATATGCTAGATCATATCAGCGGCATGTCAATATGTCAAAGCCTCTCGTGCCCGCGGGGTTTCAGGGCTTTTTCGGCTGGTTCGGCTAGTCTCGCCATGGGCATGGAACCGCTCCGAATCAAATCCTCATATTCGCCCCCCCACGTAGCTCGGGCGAGCAGCCAGGAGCAAGGCGTCTCTCGCGAAACTGTCGAGCAGCTCGAGCGGGACGGCTTTGCTTTCAGCTGGCGGTCGAAGTGGCACATGCCCTGGAGCGACCCCATCCGCCCGATGTCGGCCGAAGAGGTGGTGTCGACCCTGGCCCGGGGCGAGACCGAGCGCCTCAGCGTGTCGGCGCCCGAGCAGCTGACCCTGCCGGTACGCAGCCGCCAAGACCTGCATGAGCTGGCCAGCCTGGCCGGACACGGCGATCAGGCCGCCAAGCTGCAGCAAGACCTGAGGTTTCTAGCCGAGCAGGGCTTTCGCTTCTGGGCCCACCGGGGCGAGGAGCAGGGTGAAGTCGGGCTGTATGGAGCCTACAACGCTCTCACCGACCCCAATCACGGCCTGAGCAAACTCACCGCCCGGCGCGGCGAGCTGTCGCTGCCGGTCGGTCAGACCACCCCCCGGGCCCTGCGCGAGCGAATCGAAGAGCTGGGCGACCTGGCCTCGGTCCAGGCTCTGATGGCGCTCGGCCAGAAGACCGGCGAACGGGCCGCCCTGCTGGACCTGGCTCTAGAGAAGACCTCGGTCGAGCCTCTGGGCAAGATTGACCCCAGCCTGTCGAGCCAGGCGAGAGTGGCCCTGGCTGACCGGCTCTTTGCCAACCCCAAAGCCGATTTGAGCGAGCTCTCTCAAGCCCCCCTGCCCGCAGCCGACGAGCTAAAAGTGGCTCAGAAAGCCCTCCAGGAGCGCCGGACCGATCCGTTGACCGAAAGGCTGCTGGCCGACGACCAGATTCACCAGTCGACCCGGCTGATGGTGGCCCGAGCCACCCTGGCCGGCACGGTCGAGCCAGACCTGGCCAAACGGGCCAGCGGCTGGATGCAGAGCCTGTGCGACAGCAACACCAACCAGGGCTGGTCCGACGCCGCCCGAGTCGGCCAGGCCGCCTGCGAGTGCCTGCCTGACAATCTTTCGGCTCAGGTGGCCCTGAGCGTCGAACCGCTCAAGCATCCGGGGTCGCAAGTCAGGCTCTATCGGGCCGCCCTGGACCAGCCAGCGGCTACGGGCCCGGAGCTGGCTGCTCAGGGACACGAGCTGTCCGAAGGGTTACGGGGCACCGGCTACGACCACGCCTGGAGTGACGCCGCCAAGGTGGGCCGGGCCTTCGTCAAAGAGCTGGCTCAGCGGCCTGAGTTCGCTTTGAGCGCCCAGGCTGCCCTGGGGGCCGAAGCAATGAAGGCCCCGGGCTCGTTCACCCGCGTCTACGAGGCGGTCATGGCAGCCCCCGGCCGGTCGCCCGAACAAGTGGCCGCGCTAGGACGCGAGCTGTCGGTGACTTTGCGCGGGACGACTTATGAGAGCGCCTGGCAAGACGCCGACAAGCTGGGCCGGGCCTTTGTCGAGACACTGGCCAACTGTCCCGAAACCGCCCCGGTCATGGGGGTGGCCCTGCGGGCCCAGGGCCTGGAGGCGCCCGGCTCGCGGACCCGCCTCTATGAAGCCGTGCTGGGGGCTCCCCTGGCCAGCACCCCCGAAGAACTGGGTAAACTGGGCCGCGACTTGAGCATCGAGCTGCGCGGCACCACCTACAAATGCGCCTGGCAAGACGCCGATCGGGCCGGGCGAGCTTTCGTCGAAGCGCTGGCCGAGCTGCCCGAGGGGGTGGCCGCCAGGGCCGCGCTGCGGCCCGAGCTGGCAGCCCCTGGTTCGCGCACCCGCACCTACGAAGCGGTGCTGGCCCAGCCCACCGTCAACGACCCGGTCGCTCTCGGAGCGTTGGGAAACAGCATCAGCGTCGAGTTGCGCGGCACCACCTACGACTGCGCCTGGAAAGACTCCCGCAAAGCCGGTCTGGCCTTTGTGGAAGGGCTGCAGGAGTTTCCCGCCACCCGCAACCTGGCCCTGGCTGTAGCCTCGGCCGCCCCCACGGCAGCTCCGGGCTCGGACGTGCGACTCTATGAAGCGGTCCTGGCCGACCCCCTCTGCACCGATCTGGCCGCCATGGGCCAGCGAGTGGCCGATTCGATCCCGGCCAGCTACAGCAGCCGGGTGGCCGACCAGGCTGCCGTGCGCGCCACCCTCCAAAGCGCCGCCAGCACGGCCGGGTTGGATGAGCAGAACCTCGAGTTTTTAGCCAGCGTCACCCTGGGCACTGGTCCGGGCGCTCGCAAAGCCCTGGGCAAAGCCCTCTCCCAGTTCTCGACCCGACCCGGCCAGGCCGCCGTCAGTGCGGTCAACACTTTGCGTCAGGCCGGCGACGAAAGTTGGAGAGAACTGGCCGTCAACTGCCTGGCCAGGCTCCAGCCCGAGAAAGCCATCGCCGACCCCGAGAAGGCAGCCGCCCTGCTCGAGGTCACCAATCTTCTTGAGCCCACCTCGACTGGCGAACTCAAGACCGAACAAGAGCAGGTCGTCATCAACGACTACGCCGTGGCCGTCCGTCAAGACTGACCCTCCCGGAGTTTAACAAACAGCCAACTCTTCGTTCGCCGCGTGTTCAGCTGGATTGAGCTATGCTCTTGGCGAGAGGAGCGACCGATGAGCTATCCTGATTGTCTGCGCGAGGGGGCGCCACGCCCCCGGGAGCGACTACTGAGTGAGGGGCCCGCCAGCCTGACCGACCAGGAACTGGTGGCCGTGCTGCTGGGGCACGGGGTCAAGGACCATCCGGTCAGTCGAGTGGCCGGGCTACTGGTGGAAGAGGGATTGGGCCGGGCCACCGCCGACAGCCTGTGCCGGACTCCCGGGGTGGGTCAAGCCCGAGCGGCGGCTTTGCTGGCCGGCATCGAACTGGGTCGCCGGCTGGCCGTGCCCAGCGGGCCGAGAATCGGCTGTCCGGAAGACGTCTTCGAACTGCTGGTCGACATGGTCGACTACGACCGCGAGCACTTCGTGGCCCTCTATCTCGACGCGCGGCGGCGAGTGATCGGGCAAGAAACGGTCTCGGTCGGCACGCTGACAGCCAGTCTGGTCCATCCCCGCGAGGTCTTTGCCCCGGCCCTGCAGCGGCGGGCGGCCACGGTCGTAGTGGCCCACAACCACCCCTCCGGGGATCCTACCCCGAGTGCCGAGGATGTGGCCCTGACCCGACGGTTGGTCAGGGCCGGCGAACTATTGGGGGTGGAACTGCTCGATCACATCGTGGTGGGGCGCTGGGGATTTGCCAGCATCCGGGAACTCGGCGAAATCTGAGGGAGGAAACGAACCTCACCGGCAGCAATATGGCCTCAGAGTCTATCGATGAAAATCGTGATTGACGCCATGGGGGGCGATTACGCCCCCGAAGAGGTCGTGATGGGGGCTGCCGAGGCGGCCAGCAGTGTCGCGGCCACTTTAGTGCTGGTCGGCGACGAGCAGCGAATTCGTGCTGCCCTGGCCGAGCGCGACCTGCAACTGGCCCAGCGCAAGCGCCGTCTGCGCGACCGCCGCCGGCGCAAGAAAAAGGGCGAAGAGCACAAGCCGGTGCTCAGCGCCGATCTGGTCGAGATCGTTCATACCGACGACCACATTGGCATGGACGAGAGTCCCGGCCCTGGCCTGCGCAAGCGCGACAACGCCTCGATGGTGGTGGCCGCCCGCATGGTCCGCGACGGCGAGGCCCAGGCGATGGTTTGCGCCGGCAATACCGGCGCTTTGTTGCAGGTAGCCCTGTTCGAGATCGGCCGCGTGCAGGGCATTCGCCGCCCGGCCCTGGCGGCTGTCCTACCCACCGACGGGCGCCCCTCGCTGGCCCTCGACATGGGCGCTAACGCCGACTGCAAGCCCGAATACTTGTTGCAATTTGCCGAGATGGGCTCGATCTACGCGGCCCGGGTGATGGGCATCGACAATCCGCGGGTGGGCCTGCTCAATATCGGCACCGAGCCCACCAAAGGCAGTGCAGCGGTGGTGGCTGCCCATCAGTTGCTGGCTGAGTCGAAGCTGAATTTTGTGGGCAACATCGAGCCTATGGGCTTTTTCGCGGGTGAGACCGATGTGGCCGTCTGCGACGGCTTCGTGGGCAATATGGTGCTCAAAACCAGTGAAGCCGTTTCGGAATGGCTGATGGGGCGGGTGCGCAACGCCGCCCGGCGCACTCCGGCGGCCAAGATTGGCGGGCACTTGCTGCGCCCTTCCCTGCGCTTGCTCAAGCAAGACATCAGCCACTCTGACCACGGCGGCGCGGTCTTGCTGGGTCTGCGCGGGGTGGTGGTGAAGTGCCACGGCCGGGCCGACGCCCAAGCCATCACCAACGGCATTCGGGTGGCCGCCCGAACCGTCGAAAAGCAGGTCGTCGAGCTGATTGCCAAGAGCCCCAACGACAAAAGCGAGGTTCAGGTGTGAGCCTCTCCGAGCAGGCTCAATCTCTGTGCAATAGTCTCATCCGGGCGCTGCGCGAAGAATATCGCGACGGCTTGCGCGGACGCCGCGGGGTCGACCAGGTTTTGGAGCGCTGGTCGGTCGAGGTGCAAAAGCTCGAGAGCGAAGAATCCCGCCTGCTCATGAGCACCGTGCGCCCTTTAAGTCGAGGCTATCTGCAGTTGAGTCAGGGCGAGCGCCAGCACGTGGTGGTTCAGGTGGGCCAGGACCTGGGGCGCCTGGCCGGCATCGAGCGTCCTCGGGCCCAGACCACCGTGGCCCACCCCCCCGCCGGGACCCCCAAACTGGGGCTAGACTCAGACGTTCAGTATCTCAAGGGGGTCGGACCTCGCATGGCCGGTCTGCTCAAGCGCCTCAACATCAGTACCGTGGGCGATCTGCTCGAGCATCTGCCCCGGCGCTGGGAGGACCGTACCAATTTTCGCCAGATCCGCCAACTACGTGACGGCGCCGTCGAGATCGTGCGGGGCGTATTGGGGGCCTTCACCAAGAAAGAACCGCGCCGGGGGCTGTCGATTCTCAATGCGGAACTGTCGGATGCCACCGGCACCGTGCAGTTGACCTTTTTCAATCAGCGCCACCTGGCCAAGCAGCTGTGTCCCGGCCAGGAGGTGGTGGCGGTGGGCAAGGTCGAGCGAAAATTTCACCAGACCCAGATGACAGCCCCTGAAATCGAGCCGGTCAGCGAAGCCGGCATTCACACCGGGCGCATTATTCCCGTCTATCCGCTCACCGGCTCGTTGTCGCAGAAGTGGATCCGCAAGGTCCAATTCGGCGTGGTGCCCACCTATGCGCAAAAATCGGTCGATCCGCTGCCATCGAGCCTGTTGGCCAGGCGAAGCCTTCCGCCCCGCCCTGACGCGCTGCTGGAGTATCACTGGCCCAGCAATCACGACCGCCACGAGCAGGCCCGCCTGAGGCTGGCCTTTGAAGAGCTGTTTTTGCTCCAGGTCGAGATCGCCCAGGCTCGCGCCACTCGAGAGCTCGACCCGCGCACCGTCCACTACGACTTCGCGGCCATTGCCCCGGCCAATTTTGAAGAACTGCTGCCCTTTGCCCCGACCGGCGCCCAGCGTCGAGTGATGGCTGAAGTGGTCCAAGACCTGGGACGCGATGCTCCGATGAATCGGTTGCTGCAGGGCGATGTGGGAGCCGGCAAGACCGTCATTGCGGCCTTCGCCGCCTGGTGCGCCATCAAGAGCGGCTATCAGGCCGCCATCATGGCTCCCACCGAGATCCTGGCCGAACAACATTTTCACAAGCTATCGGCCATGCTCGAGCCGGCCGGCTTCAAGGTGGGCCGCCTGTCGGGCAGTCTGCGCAAGAAAGCCAAGCTCGAGGTGTATGCGCAACTGGCGGCGGGCGAGCTTGACCTGGTGGTAGGCACCCATGCTCTGATCCAGGAGGGAGTGGAATTCGACCGGCTGGGCCTGGTGGTGGTCGACGAACAGCACAAATTCGGCGTTATGCAGCGCACCGTGCTGCGCCAGAAAGGCCACCGCGGCAACCCCGATCTGCTGGTCATGACGGCCACTCCCATCCCCCGCACCCTGGCCCTGACGCTTTACGGCGATCTGGAGGTTTCGCGTCTCGACGAGCTACCCCCGGGGCGCCAGCCCATTCGCTCGGAATCGGTGCCGTTTTCAGAGCGCAAGCGAGTCTATGAAGAGATTCGGGCCCAGATTCGCGAGGGTCGCCAGGCCTATATCATCTGCCCACTGGTGGAAGAGACCGAAAAGGTCGAAGCTACCGCCGCGGTGGAAGAGGCCGAGGTGGTCCAGCAAAGGGTCTTTCCCGAGTTCTCGGTGGCCCTGCTCCACGGCAAAATGAAGGCCGCCGAAAAAGAGGCGGTGATGGAGGCCTTTCGCAGCGGCCAGCATCAGATTCTCATCTCCACCACCGTCATCGAGGTCGGAGTCGACGTACCCAACGCCACCGTCATGCTGGTGCAAGACGCCAATCGCTTTGGTCTGGCCCAACTGCACCAATTGCGGGGCCGGGTCGGGCGCGGCGCCCATGCCTCGCGCTGCATCTTCATGGGAGACGCCAAGAGTGCCGATTCGCGACGGCGTCTGGAGGCTATCGCCCGTATGTCCGACGGCTTTGAGGTGGCCGAAGAAGACCTGCAAATTCGCGGCCCCGGCGACTTCTACGGCTTTCGCCAGTCGGGCTTTCCCGAACTCAAGGTGGCCGATCTGCTGCGCGACCAACCCCTGCTCGAAGAAGCGCGCCATGAGGCGCGGGCCCTGCTCGCAGCCGATCCCGAACTCGAGCGGCATCCCAACCTCAAGGCTCACCTCGAGGCCCGCTCGCTGCGCACGGCGGAGCTCGTCCATTGAGTGCTCCCAAGGTGCGACCCACCACCGCCAAGGTGCGCGAGTCGTTGATGGCCATTCTGGCCGATCAGCTCGAGGGGGCCCGGGTACTCGATCTGTTCGCTGGGAGTGGCTCGCTGGGTCTGGCCAGTCTCGGCGAAGGGGCTAGCGAGGTGGTCTTTGTCGAGGGCGACCCCAAAGTGGCTCAACAGTTGCGGGCTCGCCTGACGCCGGCCTGTCGCCTGGTCACCGGCAAGCTGCCCCAAGCGCTCGGCCGAGTCAAGGGCACTTTCGACGTGGTGCTGGCTGACCCACCTTATGATGCTCCCCAGGGCCCTCGCTGCTTGGAACGACTGGGCCCGTTGCTGAACCCGGCCGCGGTGGCCGTGTTCGAACACCACCACAAGCAGGACTATCCCGAAGCGATGGGAGGACTGGAACTGTATCGCCGCGAGCGTCACGGCGAGACGGCCCTGTCCTTCTATCGACAGACGTGAAGGAGCGACTATGCGCCGGTACCTGGCCATCCTCTGGCTGACCCTCTGGCTGGGTTGTAACCCTACGCCCCCAGCCCACACCGAGGCCACCCCCTCGGCCACTCCGAGCCCGGCCAAGCTGGTGCAGAATTCGCCGATCCAACCGGCTCCCGAGGGATATCTGGTGATCAAGCCGGGCCCGGATTGGTGGCGCCAGTTAGAGGGCGCCGAGCTGGCTAAGGGGGTCTATCTCGAGCCGGGTACCTACAAACTCGACCAGGCTCTGATGCTGGTGGGTGACGCCCGCATTCAGGGGGCCGGAATTTTGCACACTCGCATCGTGAGCACCAGTAGCCGCATGGCCCTGGGCTTTGCCCAGGGAGGCAAGGTGGAGTTGAGTCACCTGACCATCGAGCACCAGGGAGACAAGCCCGCCAATGTGGTCGACATCGAGGCCGAGAGCCTCACCATGATGGCCTGCGCTTTGAGGAATGGCGCCGCTCCCGAGGATACCCTCGAGGCCGGCAACGGCCTGGTGCTGCGCGGTAAGACCAAAGCCTCGCTTGAACTGTGCGAATTTAGCGGCAATCGTTCGTGCGGGGTGTATCAACTTGGCCAGAGCAACGTTGTAGCCAAGCACTGCCAGGCCTTCGACAATCAGCTGTCCGGATGGCTCGGAGACGAGAGCTCCGTGCTCGACATCCAGCAGAGCGAAGTCTATGAAAACGCTCGCAACGGCCTGGATTGGGCCGGCGGAAAGCTCACCTCCACCAAGACCAAATGCAGCCAGAATGCCGCCACCGGAATTTTGGCCACCGAAGAAACCTCGGCCACGCTTCACGAGAACGAGTGCAGCCACAATGGTCAGCATGGCATCCAGATCGGGGGTGGCTACCAGCTGGTCGGCAATACGTGCTCGCACAACGCCGAGCTGGGCATCAATCTAGACGGCGACCAGACCGGTCTGGTCAAAGGCAACCAGTGCCAACAGAACGCCCTGCATGGGATCGAGGTCGGAGAGCAAGCCACTCCTGAACTCACCGGCAATCGGCTGGTCAAGAACACCATCGCCGGGCTGTCCTACTACCAACAAGCGGCCGGCAAGGCCTCAGGCAACGTCATTTCAGACAATGGCCGGGCGGCCATCGTGATCGAGGCCCCCGCTAATCCCGAACTGGGAGAGAACACGCTCAGTGGCGCGGTCGAGCGAACTCAGCCGTGATTACTTGAACTCGCCGGTCACGGCCTCATCGGCGATGTTGAGGTGCTTCTCGAGCTGCTGCTCGAGATAGTAGGCCTCGTTGACGTTGTGCAGGCCGCTCAGGATGCTGACTCGATCGCCGTTGGCCAACAGACAGCACAACTCATAAGAGCGGCTGCCCTTGTTGCCGATGTGCTGAACCACGAAAAACTGCTTGAGTTCGTTGGTGCGAAGCTTCTTGCCCCCAGGCCAGGGCAGGGGCCCGTGCCACACCTCGAAATCCATCGAGTCGACCTTTAGCTCGGAACGATTGAAGAAGCCCGTGATGACGGTGTAGCTCAACAAAACCCCCACGGCCACATGCAATAGCGGAAACAGCAGCATGGCGAGCGGTGGATTCTTAGCCGAAAAGGCCAGACTATACCACACGATGAGAAAGCCGTCCCAGAACACGCAGAAGAACAGCAGGGCGAAAATCTGGGGCGAGAACCAGCGCCTGGTGAAGGTGATGTCGCGACCGCGCGGCGTGCTGACGATCGACGACGGACAGGCAGCCTCGGCTCGTTTGGGGACCGGCGTAGCGGCAACCCCCCCGCCACTCGAAGCCGGTAGCTGCTCGGAGCAGTCGAAGAGGTCGTCGCAAACGCGACAGCGCCCCACCAGACGGTCGAGGTTAACGTCTTCGGAGCCGATGCGGCCACCACAATTGGGACAACGAATAGAAATGCTCACCGTAATTACTTCCCGTTGGTGACCCTGTGCCCTCTAGCGGTTAAGCCACCAGATGATGCCAGAGATGCCGAGCATCACCGCCAGCCCGATGCTGAGCGGCCCGGCGTTCTCGGGTTCGGCGTTGATAAAATAGCCGGTTCCGATGAGGGCCAGCATCACAATGAGCAACAGAAAGACCTTGATCAGCTTGCCCGACTTCTCGCGTTCGGCGACCTCTTGCTTGCGGGTCTCGTTGCGCTTGGCTTCGTGGCCCTTCTGATCGCCCAGGGCCTCTTCTAAAGCGTTGGTGTAAATGTTGTCGTATGCTGAAGAGCGTTTCTCCACCCGAACAGTATAGTAGATTCAAACTAGTCGAGCAATGGGGGCTGCAGGTTGGACCCTCGAAAAGCAAGAATCCTCCGCGATGCAAAGCATCTTGAGCTGGGTAGGCACGATCATCCTGGTGGTTTTCGTGCATTTGATCGCCACTCCGATCCATGATTGGTTCCTCAATCGAAGCCGACCGCCCGAGGCTCCCACTCCCGAACGGGCGCCTATAAAACTCGAAACCTATCTCACCGCCGAAACGGTCAGTCACGAGCTGGAAATGCTTGACGATGAGCTGTGGACCTACACCTGGGTCATGAAGGCTCAAGCCGACCCTCGCGATGTCTACGAGTTCTACCACCAGGCCTATCCAAAGGTAGAATTCATCAACGAATACGGCTTCTATCAGGCCGAGTTTCTGCCCGACGGAGCAGGCGAAGAAGAACTGGTGATGGTGGCCATCGGGCCTGATGAGGAAGAACCCGGCAAGACCGCTATCCATCTCGCCGAGAACAAGCGCGTAAAGGGCGGATTCGTGCCTCCCTACCGGGTCCTCTGGTGGAGTATCGCCCTGGTGCTCATCGTCGGATGGAACGTGCTGGTGGCCGTGCTCACCGGTCAGGCCTCGGTCGAGAAAGAGGGCGGCTCCGAACCGACGCCGTCGGGTCCTCCCACTCCGAACCTCCCGCCCCCACCGATGCCAACCCCCGCTCCCGTTCCTGAACCCGTGGCCGCCGGCCCCAGCGAAGCCGACCTGCGAGCCGAATTCACCGAGGCGATCCACTCAGGCCTGCGCGAGATGGGGCACCAGGTGGAAGAAAAAGAGCAACTGGTCATCTATCTGACTCGCCGCGGCCACCGGGAAGAAGTCGAACTCGACACGCTGTTTTTCATGTGGAAGAATCACGTCAACGACCGAGCCAAGATCGTGGCCAACTTCTTGAGCCAGCACAAGTAGGGCTAGTGGTTTCCGCAGTTGCAGCCGGCGGGATGCTGCTCGCCTGGGGCCAGGTTGCGGCCTAACACCGAGCCGGCGTGATAGCCGCTCTCGCCCCCGACCCGCAGGCCGTGCCACAAACCTTTGGCCAGAGCCACCGGCAGACCGACCGTCACTCCGGCAATCGAACCGGCCAGGCGTGAACCGGTGAACGAGGCCACCTTCTGGTGGACCTGGTGCCCCAGGCTGCCGAGCTTCTTTTCCAGGGGAGCCAGGCCGTGGATGGTGGCCGGCCCATAACGCTTTGCCAGCTTCTGGTTGAATTCGTTGGTCTGGCCGCGGCCGGCCACCGTTCCCAGCACGGCTCCAGCGGCCAGATGGGCCAGACCGAAGGCGGTGGCTCCGAGGGCCGCGCCAACCACGCCGCCGACTATGCCAAGAGCCGTCTGCAGAGCCGTGCGCTGGCTCTGCGAACTGGTCTGGCGAGGACCATGGTGGGTGACCAGAAAGCGCGTGGGAGCGGTGTGGTCCTGGCCGGGCCGGTCGACCACGCGAAAATGAACTTCGTCTTTGAGCATGCTGGTCCACTGTTGGGTGACCTGCTGGGCCTCTTCGGGTTTGCCCCCCGCATGCAGAGCTGCCGACCGGTCGACTAAACGCTTGAGTTCGGTCAGGCGTTCTTGATCGCCGTCGTGGTCGAACTCGAAGCGATCGGCCAGACGGTCCATGGGAGTGGTCATCACGGCTTCGCCGAACTGGCGCAGGTAAAAGGCCGCGCCCTCGCGATTGCAGCGCTGCAAACGAAGCACCCCGTCGAGACCGCCGGCTACCGGGCCATTCTGCTTGACCGTGGTTCGCATGTAGGCCGAGCAAGACGGGAAATAGAGGCAGTTCGATCCGTTTTCGGCGTTGAAGTCCTTGGAGATGTAGCGCTGATAAACTCGAACCGCGCCGTCTGCTATGCGTCCACCGATGCTCATGCAAGACTATCCTAGCCCGAGACTCTGAAATATCATTAAAAAACGGCGGCCCGTCGACCGCCGTTTTTCCTGAAGAATCGCCCTGGTTCTAGCTGTTGTTGCCGCTGCCGCAGAGGCAATAAAAGGCAGCTACACCGACGAACGCGGCCATGGCCACTTCGGTGAAGGTCATCTCTTTGTTGGCGTTAGGGCCCGAAAGAGCGGGATTGTTACCATAGATCGCGCCGGCGTCGAGGCTCTCGACACTGCCGGAATAGCCGTCGGTCTGGCTGCCGGCCTGGGGCGCGCTCTGAGAACTGGCGCTGCGGGCGTAAGCGGTCTGGGCCACGGAGGCCCCTGGGTTGATAGTGGACATCGTGCTCTCCTCTGAATCTCTATGCTTGCAGCCTTACTCTAAAAAACCAGTCTGAAATCAGGCTGAAAAGCAAGAGGCGACCTGAGGCCGCCTGCTACATCTACCGTCTGCCGTCTGACTACGAGTTCTGGTTCTGGCTACCACAGAGACAATAGAAGGCGGCGATGCCAGCGAAGGCCGCAATGGCGACTTCGCCGAAAGACATCTCTTTATCGCCGTTGGCCCCCGATAGGGCGGGATTGTCGCCATAAATGGCTCCGGCGTCCAGCGACTCTACGCTACCCGCGTAGCCGTCGTGGTGCACTTCTTGAGGGGTGGTGGCGCCCGAGGCGGCCCGAACGGGAGCGGTCTGGGCGACAGCGGCCCGAGCGTTGACAGTGTTGAGCATGGTTCATTCCTCCGCGCGTGTTTTTTTGTTCGCAGCCCAACCGTAACGAGGCAAGCTGAAAACAGGCTGAAAAGATCCACCCGGGCGGGGGACCCTGAAAAACTACTCCTGGGAAAGTCGAACGTGGGCGCGGGAAATGAAGTTAGATGACCTGTGACCTCCAGACTCAGTCTATGGGCCCGCCCTCAAAGCAAACTGAAAGCCGTCGTGAAGAAATTTTTCAGACCGCCTAGCTAGACTGTAGGGGCATGCAACTTCAACCGGCGAATACTCGGCACTGGAACCTGGTGGGCTTTCTCGACGCCCGCAATCATGAACTCGACGCCCCCACTACCCGCGAGGCGGTCGACTTCTTCCAGCACGCACCCGAGCAGACGGCCGTCAGCTTTCAGTTGGCCCGAAAGACCCGTTCGGCGGGCTGGCAGCGGACCGTGGGCAAGCTCGAGAAATTGGTGTTGCCCGCGGCCGTGGTGGCGGTAGGAGCGGCCGCCTTCACCCTCGGTTTGCCAGCTCTGGTCACGGCCGGACTGGCGGTCGAGGCCATCGGCACGGGAGTCATGGCCTGGCTCGACGGCAACAAGCGTCTGCAGTCGGTCGAGCGCAACGAAGCCTTCCACCAAGAGCCCGCCTGGAAAGGCGTCAAGTCGTTCGACCTGAACGCCCAGGCGGCGGCCGGACCGACTCGTCTGCCCGAGACGTCCAGGACCGAGCAGCCCTTCAACGACTTTCTGGGCGACAAGATGAAGGCTTATCCAGCTCGCTACACAGCCATGCTGGTGTCGGGCCACGGCGACGGTTATCGCAAAGTGGCCGGCCAGAAGCTCGAGGAAGTCGCCGAGACGCTGGCCGCCAATCGGCGCCAGACGGGCAAGAAGGTCGACCTGGTAGTGCTCGAGGCCTGCAAGATGGGCAACCTCGAGGGGCTGGCCAAGCTGGCCGAGGGAGCCCGCCTGGCCATCGTTTCTGAGGATGCCATCTGGGATGTGGGCCTGCCCTGGAAGCCCATTCTCGAGAAGATGGATGCGGGGCTTGATCCCGAACAACTGGGTCGAGCCATCGTGGCCACCAGCGGTGGCGTCGAGCACAAAGGCGAAGTCAAAATCCCCCAGATGGCCCTGATCGATCTCGAGAAGCTCGCCGGGCTCTGCGGTTCGGTCGAGAAGCTAGCCGCGCATTTGCAAGACGAAATCGAGGGCGGCCACAAAGAAAAGGTCCGGGCCGCTTTTGCCTCCACCCGCCATTTCCCCAGGGCTCCCGAGCCTCGAATGAAGGGTCTGCTGGGCCTGGGCGAGCGCCTCTATAACAAAGTCAAGCGGGACATCTTCTATCCAGATCTGGGCGATCTGGGTGGATTTCTCGATGGTCTCGACCGGGAATTCTCCGACCAGAAGATGCGCCAGGTCGTGGCCGAGGTGCGCCAGGGGCTGCAGACCTCGGTGGTCTCGAACCAGGTGCACCCCAGCTACGAGGGCCAGGCCCACGGCCTGTCCTTGCGTATGCCCAGCCCGATCCACTTCAAGGCTTACTATGGCAAACGCACCGGCTTAAAAGAGTGGAGCCAGGTGATCGACTCGATGCGGCCCTGGCGAGCCCGCTTTGGCAGCGCCCTGCTCGAGGGTGCCAGGTCGGTCTACGACCGGATTCGTCAGTAAGGGATTGGCTCCCAGTTCCGTCGGGGTGGATAGCTCCTGCGAAAATCGTCGATGACTCGCTCGACCTCGAGGTAGCTCTTGGTTTTTCTAAGCTCCGGCAAGGACAGGCAGCGCCGGACCACGGCGTCGAGTTCCTTGGGCTGCAGTTCAGCCACCGCCTCCAGCACGTGAGCGTGACTGACACCGTCGAAGCTGTCCACCCCAAAACCGAGGCAAGTGAGCAACTTACACGGTAAATCGAGGCTGTGGACGGCGGCGAGGTTGGCGAGATCCTCGCCGGGCGTCCCCAAAAATGAGCCCGCGGCGCGCACGGGTCAAGCCTTGCAGCAAGGGGTTCGTGGCAAGACTCATCTTTCTATGCTAGTGTATCAAATACACTTATCCTGCCAACAAACCATCCTGTTCGGCAAGTTTAAGGCCGCGCGGGCGCGAAGCCTCTGGCCCATGCTCAAGAACAAGGTCGTTTCTGCCGCTGCAGCGGTCGAAGTCATCGTTTCCGGAGACACCGTCGCCACCGGAGGATTTGTGGGAAGCGGCTTCGCCGAGGGCCTGGCCGAGGCGCTCGAACGACGCTTTCTCGACACCGGCGAACCGGCCAACCTCACCCTGGTCTATGCGGCCGGCCAGGGCGACGGCCAGACACGGGGCCTCAACCACTTCGCCCACGAAGGGATGGTCAAGCGGGTGGTGGGCGGCCACTGGGGGCTGGTGCCCGGCCTGGGGCGGCTGGCCCTCGAGAACAAGATCGAGGCCTACAACCTGCCCCAGGGCGTGATCTCGCATCTGTATCGCAATATCGCCGCCGGTAAGCCAGGAGTGCTCACCCACGTCGGCCTCGAGACCTTCGTGGACCCTCGTCTCGAGGGAGGTCGTCTCAACAACCGCACCCGTGAGGAACTGGTCGAGGTGATGAGCGTGCGAGGACGCGAGTATCTGTTCTATCACGCCTTTCCCATCCAGGTGGCCCTGTTGCGTGGCACTACCGCCGACCTGGCCGGCAACATCTCGATGGAGCGAGAAGCCCTGAGCCTCGAGGCCCTGGCCATCGCTCAGGCGGTCAAAAACAGCGGCGGCGTGGTGCTGGTCCAGGTCGAGCGAGTCACCACCCAGCACCACTTGCACCCTCAAATGATCAAGATACCCGGCGCCCTGGTCGACTGCGTGGTGGTGGCCCAGCCCCATCAGCACCAGATGACCTTTGGCGAAGACTACAACCCGGCCTACACCGGAGAGGTCCGCATTCCCTCGACCTCGCTGGCCCCGATGCCCCTCGACGCCCGCAAGGTGATCGCCCGCCGCGGGGCCTCGTTTCTCAAGATCAACTCGGTGGTCAATCTGGGCATCGGTATGCCCGAGGGCATCGCTCGCGTGGCCAACGAAGAGCGTATTCTAGACTTCATCACCCTGACGGTCGAGCCGGGGGGCCTGGGCGGCATCCCAGCGGGCGGATTGAGCTTTGGCGCGGTGGCCAACCCGGCCGCCATCATCGATCAGCCCTCGCAATTTGATTTCTACGACGGAGGCGGCCTGGATCAGGCCTTTCTCGGCATGGCCGAATGCGACCGCCACGGCAATGTCAACGTGAGCAAATTCGGCCCCCGCCTGGCCGGGGCCGGGGGCTTTATCAACATCAGCCAGAACACCGAGTTCGTCTGCTTTATGGGCACCTTCACCTCGAAGACCGAGGTGGCTGTTGAAGACGGTCGACTTCGCATTCTGGCCGACGGTGGAGCCCGCAAATTCGTGGACCAGGTTCATCAGGTCACCTTCAGCGCGTCCTACGCCAGAAAACACCACCATAAAGTCTACTACGTTACCGAGCGAGCCGTCTTTCGACTGGCCGAAGAGGGCCTGGAACTCATCGAACTAGCGCCCGGGGTCGAACTCGAACAGGTGCTGGCTCAAATGGACTTTCAGCCTGCCATCGCCGATCCGTTGGCCAGCATGGACCCGCGCATTTTCCGGGCCGAACTGATGGGGCTCGACTCGCAAAGCCGCGACCTGGTCAGCCAGCGTCTGTACTACGATCCCGAGACCAACACTGTCTTCGTCGATTTTGAAGGACTCAGGCTAGATACCCCCGCTCAGGTCGATGAACTCAGCCGACGCCTCGACGACTATTTCTCGGCCCTGGGCGGCAAGTGCAAGGCGGTGGTCAACTATGACAACTTCGTGGTGGCGCCCGCAGCCGAAGCCGCTTATTTCGCCATGGTCGAGCGCAACCAGGCCCGATACTTTTTGTCCTGCGTGCGCTATTCGACCAACGCCTTCTTTCGCCGTCAGGTCGGCCCCAAGTTCGCCCAGCTCAAGTCGAGGCTGCACTCCAGCTATTCGGAAGCGGTCAGTCAACTCGAGGGTTAACATCACGGCAACCTCCCCGACGCAGTACCAACATAAGTTCGAGTGGCAATGTTGATTACGCCAGCCCGGCCCAAGCCACCGACCCCCCCCGCGCCCAAGACTCCCCCGCCGTCGAAAGACGACTTCGATCCCATCGAGCTGATCCGGGATGGCATCGAGAAGGACCCCTTGATTCGGGCCGGCGCCATGGGCAGCCTGGCCTATGTGGCGGGCTCGGCCTATCCCACCGTGTGGATGCACGAAATGGGCCACGCTCTCACGGCCGAAGCGCTCTTCCAGGGAGCCAACCCCATCGTCGAAGTGACTCCCTTCGGTGGCGGCGTTACCTACTGGCGCCCGGGCCCATTGACCGAACGCGGCCAACAGCTCGGCTTTGACGGCGCCCGCGCGGCCGTCTCGGCAGCGGGTCCGCTGGTCGATATGGCTGTGGCCATGACCACCTTCGGGGTCGGCTACAAGATTCGCAAAGAGCATCCTTACGTGGGGTCGGCCCTGATGGGCTACGCCGCCTTTAGCGTAGTCAACGACATTCTCTACGCCAGTTCGGCTCTCGGCAACATAGCCAAGACGGCCGCCACCGGTAACGACTTCGCCAATATCGCCGTGCGGACCGGCCTCCACCCCCTGGCCTCGATCGCCATCATGGCGGCCATTCTGCCGGCCGAATATCTGTTGCTGCGCTACCTCGAGAACAACTAGTTTTCAGCTTTTTTTAAGGGCTCGAGATTACGTTCCCCAACGAATCACAGGAGAGAAACAGATGAACATCAGACAGCCAATTCAGACCTTCGCCCACTCGGCAGCTCGCAAGCAGGCGGCGCCCACTCAACCCGGGCCCGATGACGTGCCCGATGAGTTCGACAATCGGCGCGACTACGGCAATGGCCCGGATGACGTTTACGACGAGTATGACAACGGCCGCCAGGAGACCTACAGCGGTCCCGATGGAACCTATTCCTACGATCCCTACTAGTCGGTCTTGTTGCCGCGGGCCCAGCGCACCGTCTCGCCGGCCAGACTGACACCGGCCGAGTAGGCCCCCAGCACGCCGGCCCCCAATAGGCACTGGTTGAGGGCAAAGCCGTCATTGATGGCGCCCAGATAGGTGCCGCCGATGCCTACGGCCACAGCCAGAGCCGCGCCGCCCGCCAGGGCGAGCAGCTGTTGGCCCAACCCCTGCCGCCCCTCGGCCACCGCTTCGACCAGGTTCTCGGCCGCGAACATAGTAGCGATCGAACCGACCTTGGCCCCGGCAATGAAGGGTACGGCCCCGGCCAGAGCACCGATGGCGCCCCAGCGGGCCACCCGGGCCAGCGTCTTGCCCGTCAGCAAAGGCGTGCTAGACACCTTCACGTCGGTGGTGTCGGCCGGCGTCGCGGGGTCGGTCTCTGGTTTGGGCGGGGCAGCCACCGCTCGGCGGATCAGGGGTGGGGTCATCAAAGCAGAAACTCTCATACCAACAGACTAGGCCAGCCGGTTTGGGCCAGAGTTTGGGTTGCCCTCACCAGATGTTTCCATCAGGTTACCTCCGGTCAGCTTGCCTGTTGCACTGGCCGAATGCTACACTCTCAGGGTGTCGAGAAGAAAGCGTCGTCAAAAGGCCAGGCGCGCCAAAGGGGTCGCTCCGGCGCCGAAGATTATGGGTCTTGAGCCCTTCCAATTGATGTTGGTGGTGATGGTGGTACTGGGTTTGGCTGCCGTGCTCGCCAACGCGTTCCTGGGCTAGATGTCCGGGACTTTTGTCACAGAGTCTAGCGCTCATTCGAGCTAAGGTCTGGGTCGGAGGTAGTATGAAACGATTTCTCTTTGCCATGGCCCTGACCATGCTCTGGTGCGCTCCCGGAATAGCCGATCAAAAGGCGGACCTGGTCCAGGCTGTGCGCTCGGACGGCTTCCCTCTCGAGGCCGAAGTGATGGCGCGCTACGTCGAAGTCGAGATGTCACCGGAATGGTGGGCCATTATGCTCGATCCCGGCGAAGAGCGCGGTGCCCGCCAATCGTTGCGAATCGTGGTCAGCAACATGATCGCGCTGGCCAACAACATGGGCTGGGGCGACCTGGCGCGCCTCGACCAGGACAGCGGGCGCAAGGGCAACAGCCCCCCGGTCCTCGCCATGATGGATTCTTGGAAGGACAAGCTGGCGGTCAAACTGGTGCTCGGCTTCACTCCTGACGACACCTCGAAAAAGCAGACCGTCGATGGCCTGGATCGCCTGGGTTATCCGATCGGCTCGGTTGCCCAGCCCCGGTCTGGCAAGTTCTTTCTAACCGCCACCTACGACCCGGCCGCCACCGACATCAAAGCGTCGATGTCGTCTGACGCCAGCACCTACAGCTTGACGCTGCCAGCCTATACAAGCTGGAGCCAGAGCAAGGTCGACGCCGTGATGAAACGTGGCCACTAACTGATCGGGTGCCCCCCTCTTAGACCGGTGCAGGTTGTCTGCGCCGGTCCTTTACCGTTCATAGTGAAGTGAGAGGATTTACTATGAGCACAACCACCTATTCTGAAAAGCCCGCTACCGTCACCACCGCCAAGCCGGTGGTCTACGTTCCTGCCGTGGGTGGCTGGGTATCCACTGTGCCGGCCATCGGCCGGGTATTACTCAGTCTGATCTTTGTTTTTAGCGGCCTGGGCAAGATTTTCAACCTCGGCTCCACCGCCGAAATGATGGCCTCGGCCGGCTTTGTGGCCGTACCCGTCTTCTTGCTCGGCGCGATCGTGCTCGAGCTGGGGGGCGGCCTGATGCTGATGTTCGACCTTAAAGGTCACGTGGCGGCAATCATGCTGACCATCTTTTTGATTCCGGCCACCCTCATCTTCCACGACTTCTGGAACCTGCAGGGTGCTGCCGCCCACACGCAGATGGTCAACTTCATGAAGAACGTGGCGATTCTGGGTGGCCTGATGGTGGCTGGAACCCATTCCTGGGTCAAGCGCCAGGTCTAGGGGCTATCCGCTGGGATGCCCTCGACGGTTCAGGAAGTATCTGCTCGGCCGCAGACCGCTAGCATAGGCTCAGGGGGAGGCCCCCCCCACTTGACCGACCCTTGCGAGCAGAAGAAAAACCGACTTCCTCTATTGATGCTGGGCGCCCTGGGCGTGGTCTATGGCGACATCGGCACCAGCCCGATCTACGCCCTGCGCGAGTCGTTTCACGCCCAGCATGGCTTCCAGCCTAGCCCGGCTAATGTGCTGGGCGTTCTTTCTTTGATCTTCTGGGCGCTGGTGCTAGTCATCTGCATCAAGTATCTGGCTTTCGTACTGCGCGCCGACAACGGGGGTGAAGGCGGCATCCTGGCTCTCTCGTCGCTGGTGGCCGAGAGTTCGGCCGCCCGCGCCTGGGGCGGCCGGACCGTGTTGGCCCTGGGCTTGTTCGGAACGGCCTTGCTTTACGGCGACGGGATGATTACGCCGGCCATCTCGGTTTTGAGCGCGGTAGAAGGCCTCGGTGAGGCTACTCCGGTCTTTCAGCCGTACGTCATCCCGCTGACCGTGGCCATTTTGGTGGGGCTTTTCTGGACCCAGGCGCGAGGCACCGAAAAAGTGGGGCGGATGTTCGGCCCTGTGACCCTGGCGTGGTTTGGCTGCTTGGCCTCGCTGGGGCTATGGCACATCGCTCGAGAACCGCTGGTGCTGTCTTGCATCCTGCCCACCCATGCCATCGGGTTCTTCCTGAACCACGGCTGGTCGGCCTTTCTGGTGCTGGGCTCGGTCTTTCTGGTGGTCACCGGTGGCGAGGCTCTCTACGCCGACATGGGCCACTTTGGCAAGCGACCCATTCGACTCACCTGGTTTGTGCTGGTGCTGCCTGCTCTACTGCTCAACTATCTGGGGCAGGGGGCGCTGGTCTTGCGCCAACCCGAGGCGATCGCCAACCCCTTCTTTCGCATGATTCCGCAGTGGGGCTACTACCCTATGGTGGTGTTGGCCACAGCGGCCACCGTGATCGCTTCGCAGGCCCTCATCTCGGGAGCCTTCTCGATCACGATGCAAGCCGTGCAGCTGGGTTTTCTACCGCGCATGAAGGTCGAGCACACGTCGTCCGACGAGAGAGGCCAGGTCTATGTGGGGGTGGTCAACTGGATCCTCATGGTGGCCTGCATCACGCTCGTGTTGGCCTTTCGCTCCTCGAGCAACCTGGCGGCCGCCTACGGCGTGGCCGTCACCTGCTCGATGGGGATCACCACCACTCTCTTCTTCTATCTCTGTCGCCACGCCTGGGGTTGGTCCTGGCCTCGAGCCCTGGGGCTGTGCTCGATATTCTGGACGGTGGATCTTGCCTTCTTCGGGGCCAACCTGACCAAGGTCCCGACCGGCGGTTGGTTTCCACTGGTCGTCGGTAGCAGTCTCTTCTTGCTGATGAAGACCTGGAAACAGGGACGTCGCTTGCTGGGTCAAGAGATCGCCGCCCACTCGGTCAGCCTCGAGAAACTGGTGGACGAACGGCTCGAGCAAGCGTCTCAGCGGGTGCCCGGCACGGCGGTCTTCATGAGCGGACAGCCCCGAGTCGCCCCGCCGGCTCTGCTGGCCAACCTGCACTTCAACCACACCCTCCATGAGCGAGTGCTGATCGTGACCGTGATCGTCTCGGAGCGCTCCCGGGTGCCGGCGGAAGAACGAGCCGAGATCAAGAAGATCGACGACGAAATCTATACCGTCAAGCTCACCTTCGGCTATATGACCGAACCCAATGTCCCCAGCATCCTGAAGACGCTCCGTGTTCATGGGCAACCGTTGCTGGGCGACGAGGTCACCTACTTCCTGGGTCGCGAGACCATCGTTCCCACCCGCGATCCCGAAGACAAGATGGCCCTGTGGCGCGAGCGACTCTTTGCCGCCATGGCCCGCAACTCGCTGAATGCCACCGCCTTTTTCAATATCCCTACGGACCGGGTGGTGGAGGTGGGAACGCGGTTCGAATTGTAATTTGACCCAGGTCAAGGCAAGGTGCTCAAGACCGGGTTAAGATGCGAGCATGGCTAAACGCGTCATCATTCTCGAGCACGTCACGTGCCCCGAAACTCACCAACCCGAAGTCGTTGAATACGAGCCCCAGGCGCCGGTTGGACAACAGGTCACCTGGTGCTCGAAAACCCTGGGCAAGCCCGGCTGCTCCGAGTGCTGTCTCAGAGCCGCCAGACCCCAGGAGGACTAGAGCCGGCGCCCTTCGGAGAACTTCTGGGCGTAGCGGCCACTGGTTAGACTGTCGATCTTGACCGGCGCATTGGCGGTCGGGCGATGGACGAATTTGCCGTTGCCGATGTAGATACCGACATGGGTATACTTGCCGCGCCGATAGGTGTTGTCGAAAAGAACGATGTCGCCGGGCTTGAGCGCGTCACGACCAACCTTCTTGCCATACTTGGCGAAGTCGGCGGCCCGGGCGGTGTGCTTGAAGCCCGGAGGAGCCGTGCCCGATTGCTCGAGCATGGTGCTGACGAAGTCGGCACAACGCTTGGTCTGGCCGGGCTTGAAGTTCTTTCCGTCCCAACGCTTGGCGAAGTCGGCCAGTCGGTTGCCCGTCGAACTGGCGGGCAGTTCCGACCCCGCTTGGGAGTTGGGACGTGTCCCCCCAAGAAAATCGCTCAGTCCCCCCTGCGCGTTGGGAACAAAGTTGGAAGGCGAGCCGCCTCCACATCCACAGCCTCCTGAACCGCCTCCGAAGCCAGGGTTTTGAGATGCAGCGAAGCCGCTTCCGCCGGTGAATTGAGCCAGCATCTGTTGCACCAGAGCCATCAGGATTTGCTGCAGCGGGATGCCCATCATCGGCAGGGCTTGCGGTCCCATGCCGTAGGGGTTGAGGCCAGGATAACCACCTAGACCATAGATTGCCATTCACAGTCTCCTCTCGATTGAACCTCGACCCCGAGCGAGGAGACCTCCTGTTGTCAGGATACGAGAGCTTTTGTGCGCCGAACTTTGGAAATTTCTGGGAAAGTTATTAACGGACTGTAAAAACTTACTCATCCCCTGGGATGGGCCTTCGAGCCACCCAGGGAGGGGGATCTCGACTCGAGGGCCGGCTACAGTCTAGTTATGACCTGGTTCAAGCTCTACGACAGCCGTTGGGAAAAGGCTCAAGCCGCGTTTCGACGCGATTGGGAACAAACCCGTCACGATCTCGGCTCCGACCGTGCTCGCGACCTCAAGCAGAGCGCCGGAAACACGCTGTCTCAGATCTTTGGCGACGATCCCATACCGGTCGGCAGCTTCGACGAGCACGAGCCAGCCTTTCGCTACGGCTATGCTGCCGGGGCCCACCACGACCTGCCCTGGAACGCCGACCTGGACCGACGGTTGGCCGAGGATTATCCGGGCGACTGGCAGCGCGACGGCACATACGTCCGTTATGCATATTTGTACTATCAACGAACCCGAACCGCCGTATGACCCTCCCAACCCCGTCCTCCGGGCCGCGCGATTCTTCGCGCGGCCCGATTTCAAAACAAGGAGTAACCCATGAATGACATCGAGAAATTCGTAGACCTGCTAAGCGACTTTCGCTTCTGCATGATGACCACCGAAGGAGCCGATGGTCGCTGGCATACTCGTCCAATGACCCTGCAGGACCCGAGCGAGGAGCGAGCCATCTGGTTCGTAGCCGTGCGCGACTGCAAGTCGGCCGCCAACCTGCGCCACAACCCGCGCCTGCAACTATCCTTCCTGCGCTCGAGCGACGGCGCCTGGATCACGTTGTATGGCCGAGTGGAGTTCGAAGACGACCCTGAACTCTTGCGCGACCTCTGGCAGGACAACTGGGATATCTGGTTCGACGAAGCCGACAAATTCGAACGGGCCGTGCTGGTCAACGTCGAGCCCATCCAGATCGAGTTCTGGGAGCCCGAGAAGGGCCGTTTTCACCAGTTCGTCGACATGGTCAAAGCCCGTTACTCAGACTCCTCGATCACTTTTGACGACTCGATTCATCGCCTCAGAGCCTCGGCCGAAGAGCTGATCCAGGCCAAGCGTTAAGAGGCACGCACGGCCTGATCGAAGAAGCGGGCCGGATGGAAAGAACCGACTGCCTGATTGTGGGGGCCGGCCCGGTCGGGCTGGCCACCGCTTGTTTACTGCGCCACCACGGCATCGATTGTCGTTTGGTGGAAAAACTCGAGGCCCCTAGCGTGCTGACCAAAGCGGCCGGCATCTGGTCACGCACCACCGAGGTGCTGGACTCGATGGGCCTCGCCCAGCGCTTCATCGAGGCGGGTAATCTGGCTCACGGTGGCAACATCTTCGGCGAGGGGCGCAGACTGGTGCATCTCGACCTGACCGCCGTGGATAGTCCCTTCAACTTCTTGTTGATGTTGCCCCAGCATGAAACCGAGCTCCTGCTGGTCGAGCATCTCGAGCAGTTGGGCGGCAAAGTCGAGCGAGGGTTGGCCCTGACCAGCCTGCAGCAAGATGCCGAGGGAGTGGACTGTGGCTTGGGAGACACCCAAATCCGAGCCAGCTATGTGGTGGGCTGCGACGGGGCCCACAGCACCGTGCGCAAGCAACTGGCCCTGCCCTTCGAAGGTCGTCCGGAAGACGACATGTGGATGGTAGGTGACGTCACCATTCATGGGCCGCTGCCCGAGGACGAGATCTTTGTGTATCTGGCCGAAGAGGGCACCATGGCGCTTTTTCCGCTGGGCGACCATCGCTATCGGGTGGCGGCCATTGCCGGCCCCGATCACGACCCTGATAGCCAGTCACCCAGCCCCGAAATCTTCGAGGGAGCGATCCTCAAACGCGGACCGGCCGGGCTCAACGTCAGCGGGGCCGAGAATCTATGGTATTTTCGTATCCATGAGCGCCAGGTTCCTCACTACCGGGTCGGTCGAGTCTTTCTGGCCGGCGACGCCGCCCACATTCACAGTCCGATGGGCGGACAGGGGATGAATACCGGCATTCAAGACGCCTTCAATCTGGCCTGGAAGCTCGCTATGGTCGTGCGCGGTCAGGCCGGGGAGAGGCTACTCGATAGTTATCACCTCGAGCGCCATCCGGTGGCTGAAAAGGTGATCCGGGGCACCACCTGGGGAACCCACGCCATGACGCTAAAGTCGACAGTGGGCCAGCATATCCGCAATCGGGTCATGGGCCTGGTGTCGAAGTTACCCCTGTTCCAGAGTCGAGTTCCCCGCGTGGCCGCCGAAATCGATATTCACTACCGCCAGAGCCCGCTGTCGCTCGAGCCTCACGCCCTGCCTCACGGCTGGCTATTCAATGGCGGCGTCGCCAGTGGCAACCGGGCGCCCAATGCTGTGGTCTTTCGAGGCTCCGATCACCAACCGGTAAGCCTCTTCGAGTTACTGCGAGAGCCGCATTTCCAATTGCTTTTGCTCAGCGGAATCAGTCCCGGCCCCGACTACGGTCGTCTCAAAGCCATCGCCCAGTGGGTGGGCTCCCACCACGCGGACCTGATCACACCCCATATCGTCTGTGCTCACCCCGACGCGCCCACCGACCTGCCCGGACTGTTACACGATCCCCAGCATGATCTACACCACCAGCATGCGGCCGCCCAGGAGTCGTTGGTGTTGATTCGCCCCGATGGCCATGTAGCTCATCGCAGCCAACCCGCCGATCTCGACGCTTTGCAGCGGTATCTCCAGCTAGTTCTACATTAACGGCTTCGAAGCGCAGCCGGGCGACGGCGACGACGAATCCGCAGGGGGACGACCTTGGGCGAGTCGGGCCAGATCTCGACAGCCACCTCGCGTCGGGCCAGAAATTGCAGGGCGAGCGGAAACCGCTCGGCCCAGCTGCGTTCGTCGTGGCGGTGGTCGGGAAAGGTCAGGTGGCAGAAATCCCGGCCCGGGGCGAAGCCGGCTCGTTCCAGGGCCAGTGCCATCTCGCGGGTGACCCGATAGTTATCGCCCGGGGCACCACTGTCGAGATAGACTCTCAGGTCGCGGGGAGTCTCGGCCATGACACGTTCCAACAGGTCGTCGCGATACGAGAAGGTGCTCGACATCGCTGCCACCGCCCCGAAGATCTCGGGGTATTCCCAGGCCAGGAAGAACGACACCACCCCTCCGAGCGAAGAGCCCATGACCAGGCGCTGGCCGGGCTCGGCGAGGGTGCGATAGTGGTTGTCGATGTGCGGCACGAGGGCCTGAGTCACGAATCGCCCATAGGCGTGATAGCCCGGAGCGGTGTAGTTCTGGTGGCGGTCGTTGGGATAGACGCCCACCACGATGAATTCATTGAGGGCGCCCAGATGGACTAGCTTCTCGAGACTCTCCCCCACTTGCCAGGTCTGGCCCAGGAAGGCTTCTTGCGGTTCGAACAGGTTGGCGGCGTCTTGCATGTAGACCACCGGGTAGCGGCGCAGGCGATTCTCTTCGTAGCCGGCCGGCAAGAGCACGCGAATGCGATAGCTCTCGCCCCACCATGAGGTCACGTCGGCCGCCGGCTCGAGTCGGCCGGCAGCCTCGAAAAAACGAGGGTAAACGATGATTTTCTGGCGATTGACCGCCACCATGTCGGCACCGATTGCCCAGTGCAATTCACCTTTGCGTTCCAAGCAGGGCTTGAACGAGAGGGTGGGCTGGTCATAGTCGAGGTGGAAGTGGTGGGTCTCGCCGTCGCTGCGCGAAGGACGGACGCCTGCCTGCCAATCATCCCCCTCGGTGCGAAGCACCAGATTCTTAGCCGGATAGCGGACGATGATGGTGAACATTCGGTTTTCTCCTCATGCCAATTGTGAGGCAGAAGAGGAGCGGTGTCGCCGCTCAAAAGAGTTCTTCGGGCCTATCCGGCTGGACCTATCCTACGCCTCGACGGCATGGAGCTCGCGCCGCATCAAACGAATGCGCTCCGCCAGCTCACCGCCCAACATCCACAACAGGCGTCCGGCGGCCTGGGGATGCTGACGCTGCAGCTGCTCGAGGCTGTCACGGTTCAGGCAGAAGGCCTTGAGAGGCAGGTCGACCACGGCGCTCGACTGGCGCGTCTCGTTCATCAGCATCGAGACCTCTCCGATCACGGCACCGGGGCCAAAATGGCTCAGCCGACCATTGTCGGGCTGGTCGCCCAGGAACAGGTGGACCGCCCCGGCCGTGATGATAAAGAGTGAGTCTCCGGGGTCACCCACTCGGAAAAGGAAGTCGCCCTGATTCAAGTCGACCTCGGTCATGGCCGAGCGGACCGCCTCGAACTCGGACGGGCCAAAGTCTGCAAACAGTTCGAGTTCTTTGAGGGCGTGCTGGTGATAGGCCCCGTCGGCACTGGCCTCGGCTTTGAGCACCTCGACCTCGCTCCACTCCAGGGCCCGGTCGCGATCCTGGAAGAAGAAGGCCGGTCCTACCGCCTCGATCACTCCCAGGTCCTGCAGAAAGCTCCACTGAGGACCCTCTTTAGGCAGGCCCGCCACGGCCAATTTTCGACCGCTGGCCGAGATGGTCTCTTGCAACAAAGCGATGGCGCGACCACCCGAGCTGTCGATACCGGTAGTGCGATGAAGATCGAGAATGACTCGCTGGGTCTCGGGCTTGAGATTGTCTTCGACTGCGCGCGAGAACCGGTCGGCGGAGCCGAAGAACAGCGGTCCCTGCAGTTCGACCACCAGCGTCTCGAGACCGTGACCCGCCAGCACTTCCTGGGCCCGGTGGGGGTAAACCCGGCGCGAGCGCAGGGTCTCGGCGGTGTAGATGCCTCGAATTACGGTGGCGCTGGATTTGCCCACGAAGTAGAGACTGGCCAGCACCAAACCCAGGGCCACTGCCACCATCAAGTCCACCACGACGGTAACCACGGTCACGACGGCCACCAGCGCCAGGTTGACGGCGACTTCTTTCTTGTTGGCGGCAGCGCTCGCCAATTTCTTGAGCAGCCCGCTGCTCCAGGTGTCGATCATGCCCCAGGCCGTCACCATCAGGATGGCGCTAAGAACCACATTGGGAATCTTACCGGCGGTCGAGCCGATCAAAAGCACCACGGTCAGCAGGCAAATGCTGTGGAACATGCCCGAGAGCTTGCCGCGACCGCCCGCGTCGATGTTGACCAGGGTGCGAATGGTGGCGCCCGCGCCGGCCAGGCCGCCAAAACAACCAGACACGGCATTACCGATCCCCTGGCCGATCAGCTCCTGGTCGCTGTCGTGACGGGTTTTGACCACGGTGTCGGCCACCAGCGAGGTGAGCAGGCTATCGATGGCTCCCAGCAGGCTCAGCGAAATGGCGGCCGTGATGATGAGAGGAAAGATCTCGGTGAAGATTGGGCTCGAGGGCATGGCCAGGAAGGCGGGAACGTTCTTCAAACTGGGAATGGCCGTAGGCACCTCGCCCACTACTCGACCCAGAGCGGTGTCCGGCACCAGATGGTGCACGAGGTAGTATAGCGCCGTGCCGAAAGTGAGCCCCACCAGCGAGCCTGGCACTGCCTTGGTGACCTTCGGGGTTACCATGATGACGGCCACGGTCAGCAGCCCAATCAGCGTGGTTGCCGTGTCGATGGTTCCGTCTTCGGCCCCCACGAAAGGCTTGCATTGACTGAGAAAAATGATTACGGCGATGCCGTTCATGAAGCCGGCCGTTACAGGGTATGGGATGTATCTTACCAGCCCACCGAAGCGAAGCAAGCCCAGCGCAATCTGAAACAGCCCGGCTAAAGCGACCGAAAGGAAGGCAGCCAGCAGGATCTCTTCGCCACTCAGACGAGCTCCGAAGCGAGCCACGAAGGTAGCCACGATACCCGCCAACACCGTCGACATCGGTCCGGTCGGCCCCGTTACCTGGCTGGAAGTGCCTCCGAAGGCCGAGGCGCAAAAGCCGGTAAAAATGGCCCCGTAGAGACCGGCAACCGCTCCTACCGAACTCCACTCGGGACCAAGCGGGGCCGTGACCATCACCCCGAAAGCGATCGCCAGCGGCAGGGCGGTAACTGCCGCGGTCAAGCCCCCAAAAAGATCGGCTTTCGGATTATTGGTGATTTTAGGTAGCGTTGGACTCATTGTTAACCACGGTATCGGTCTATCGTGAGGATTTAATGAGGAAGTGGTGAGATCGCGATGAAAAGATGAGCCAACTTTCGTAAATCCTCATCATTCCCTCATCTTTCTCCGCTTGCACGCCTCACCTGGGAGGGGTAGCCTGAAACGTGACGGTGGCGGTAGCTGTGAAATGGGCGGTCGCAGGAAAGTTCGCCCCTTCCCCGACCGAACTACCGCCACCGTCGCCAAATGGAGGACGCATGATTCTAAAGCAGGGTATCGAAAAATTTCGCCAGGAACAGTATCCGCAGTTGCGCGAGCGCTTTCACAAGCTGGCCAATGGGCAGGAACCTAGAGTGCTGTTCATCACTTGCTCCGATTCTCGGATCGTGCCGAGCCTGATTACCCAGACAGGTCCCGGAGAACTCTTCGTCATCCGCAACGCCGGCAATCTGGTGCCCCCTTACGCGGCTGCAGCCGGCAGCGGCGAGAGCGGCAGCCTCGAATACGCGGTCAGTGTGCTCAAGGTGACCGACATCGTGGTCTGCGGCCACTCTGACTGCGGAGCCATGAAAGCGGTGGTCTCGCCCAAGGTGCTCGATTCCCTCCCCGAGGTCAGGAATTGGCTGCGGCTGGCCACCCCGACCAGGCAAGCCGTGCTGGCCCGCGAGGGCGACGACAGGGTCGAGTTCGCCATCGCTCATAACGTCAAGACTCAACTCGAGAACCTGAAGACCCATCCCTGCGTCTCCGCTCGCCTAAAAGAGGGCGATCTCTGGTTGCACGGCTGGATCTATCACATCGCTTCGGGGCAAATCGATGTGCTCAAACAGACCCGGGAGGCAGTGGCCATCACCGGATAGCCGCAGGCTTTTCGCTCGGCTCGGCGGAAGGGCCCGAGCCATGGAAACCCTCAAAGGCCTGTCTCTTCGAGCCCGGCTGGCTCTCTTGCTGGCCGGCGTTTTGGCCGTTTGTTTCTCGTTGGTGGGGCTGCTCCACTACGAGAACATGCATCTCGCCCTGCTCACCGAGATCGACGAGACCCTGGTGTTGCGCGCCGCCAACGTCGGGGAGCAGTTGCGGAGCAGCGGGGTGCGTACTCTGGAGGCCGCTCGCGGGCTCGACCTCGATGAAGCACCGCCGTTTGCCATGGGCTCGAGTCCCGAGGTGTATGTCGAACTGGTCAGCCCCGCGGGCGAGGTCGTCAAAACCTCATCCAATCTGCACGGGGTGAGCCTGCCTCCGACCGCCAGCGGGCAACCCAAAGAGACCGTGAGCGTCGACGGCATGCGGCTACGCCGCCTGACGGTGCCGTATCCGGCCGGCTCTGCGCCGCTGCTCCACATCGTCGTGGGCGAATCGCTGCACCTCATGGACGCCTCGCTGGCCCTGGCGGCCCAGCGGACCGTGGCCATTGCCATGCTCACCCTGGGCTTGACCCTGGGTCTCTGCGGCATGGCCCTCGACCAGGGTTTGCGTCCCTTGAGACGCCTCGCCAACACCATCGATACCATCGTGCGCACCGGCGACATGTCACGCCGGGTCGAAGTGCCGCCAGGGCAAGACGAAGTGGCCAAGGTGGCCTCGACCTTCAATGTGCTCATCGGGCGGGTCGGCGGTCTGCTCGACGCCCAGCGCGAGTTTCTGGCCGATACCTCACACGAACTGCGCAACCCTCTGACCGTGATCCAGACCGACCTCGACCTGCTGGGCCGCGAGCTTGACGCCGAAACGCGCCGCGAGGTGTCCGACGAGGCATCGCGCGAGACCGGTCGCATGATCCGGCTGGTCCAGGACCTGATGGAGCTTTCCTGGGCTGAAACCGAGAAGAAGATTCGACCCGAGTCCGTGGACTTACGGGCGCTGGTGGAGCGACTGGTGGAGCGCCTCGGCCAGGCCGAGCAGACCAGCCTCACCCTCGAGCCGGGCCCCGATCCGCTGGTGTGGGCCGACCCCGAGCGGGTCGAGCAGATCCTGATCAACCTGATCGGCAACGCCCTGCGGCATTCCGGGGGGCAGGTTCGGGTGGCCATCGATCTCGACCAGCAGCGAGGCCTGGTCAGGGTGAGCGATGACGGTTGCGGCATCGCCCCCGAACACCTTCCCAAGCTGTTCGAGCGATTCTATCGGGTCGACAAGTCGCGCAACCGCGTATCGGGGGGCGCGGGCCTTGGCCTGCCGCTGGCGCGGGCCCTGGCTCGGGCTCACGGAGGTGAGATCTCGGTCGAGAGCAGCCTGGGAGAAGGCTCCACTTTTACCGTGAGTCTACCGCTTAGTCCGACTTGAGCACGTAGCCGACCCCGCGCACCGTCTGCAACAAGCGAGAGGCGCCGCCAGCCTCGGTTTTGTCACGAAGCTGGCGCACGAACACGTCGACCACGTTGGAACTGCCCTCATGGTCGTACCCCCACACCGTTTCCAGGATCTGCTCGCGGGTCAGCACCTGGCGAGGGTGACGCATGAAATACTCCAGTAGAGAGAACTCGCGGGGCGTGAGTTGCAAGACTTGACTACCACGGCGCACCTCGCGCGAGGTGGCGTCGAGATGCAGGTCTTCAAAATCGAGCGTCACTACTCGGGACACCGTGGCCACCCGGCTGCGTCGCAGCAGCGCCCGAATGCGAGCCAGCAACTCGGGCAGTTCGAACGGCTTGACCAGATAGTCGTCGGCCCCCCGCTCGAGCCCGGTCACTTTGTCTTGCAGACTGTCGCGCGCGGTCAGCATCAGGATGGGCACGTCGCTGGTCTCGCGAATCTTCTCGGCCAGCTGAAAGCCGTCGAGCCCGGGCAACATCACATCGAGGATCAACAGAGCCGGTTCCTGGCTCATCGCCTCGAGCGCGGCCGGGGCGTCCTGGGCCACCGCCACGGCAAAGCCTTCAAAGGCCAGCCGGCGACGCACCGAGGCGGCCACGGCCGGGTCATCTTCAATCAGCAAAATACGGGTTCCGTCGCTCATTCGCTGCCGTGCATTCGGCGAGGCCGCTACTCCTCCTGTGAATCGACCGGCCGGCGTAGCGGCAAAAGCGGTAAATTGGCCAGGTTAGCTACCGGATCTTCCAGGTCGGGGCGATGGCCAGCCACCAGCTGGCGGTGCTCTTCGGCCTCGTCGCCCTCGAGCAGGCTGGCCAGCAAGGCCCGATAACGCAGATTGCCGGGCCGCCCCTCGACGGCCCGGCGGGCAGCAGCCAGAGCCAGTTCGGGTCGCTCGGTTCGGGCCAGCCGAGCCAACCAGTAGTCGGGCTCGAACCAGCCGTTCTGGGCCACCAGCACCCCGGCCACGATGCTGGCTCGCTCCCAGTCGCCCAGGGCGGCCACCGCCTGCAGCCGCACCAGTCCCGCCGACGGCGAGGTGTTGGCGGCCAGCCGGGCCAGGGCTTCTTCGGGTTTGCCCTGTTCGATGCGCTCGAGGGCCTCGTTGACCGGATCAGGCCCCTGATCCAGAAAGCGGGGATAGTCGCCCACGCCGTACAGGCGCGTCAGCCAGCTGGCCACTTCGGTGTCGGGCCCCAATTCCAGGGCCACGGCCGCTTCGAGGGTGTAGCCGTCGAACATCAGGGTGTAGCTCTCGGCGGCCCCGATCATCTCGAGATCCGAGCCAGCCGCGAGCAGCCACGCCGTGGCCTGCTCGGCATAGTTCTCGCCGGGGCCGGCCAGGTAGGCGGCCAACCGGTCCAGGCCGCCGAGGGTCAATGAAACCACCAACTGAAGGCGTTGAGGCAGATGACGGCGGGCGCGGCTCAGAACGCGAAAAAACAGGCGCCGCGCCCGCTCGGGCTCGACCACCCTGCCCCATTGCTGGGGAAAGCCCAGGCCGGCGGCCACTTGCAGCAAGTCCCGCTCGAGGCTGCCCTGGGGCAGGCTTCGGACCGCCCCGCTCAGGTCGCCCAGGCTCTCGCGACAGGCGGCCACCCAGGCCCCCTGAGGCCGCCCGGCCACGGCCTCGAGGGGAGTGTGCACGAAGCGATAGGGGTCAAAACGCCCGGGCGGCCTATCCTCGGCCCGCAGCAAGACCCCGAGTCCCGGCTGCCAGCAAGGAAAGGCCGACCCAGGAGCGTGTAGAGCAAAGCCGCCAGGGCGGCGACAATAAACATAGGACCGCCCCTCAGGATGGCGGGGCAGATGGCTCAAATGGCGGGGATAAAGGTCTTCGAGGCGTTCGGGCAGAGTGCCCGAGATGCGCTCGAAGGTACCGATGGCTCCCGCCAACAGCACCAGATCCATCACCAGGCGATGCTCCCGGCCACGAGCCAGGCGAAGCTCGTCGAGGTTGTGCTCGGCCAGGCGCCTTACGGGAGTTCGGGTCTGGGCCAGCCGCTCCCAGGCCAGGTTGGCCCGGGTCCAATCGCCCAGCAAGGCGTGGCAGATGGCCTTGAGGTTGACCGAGTCAGGGTGGCTGGTAAACTCCTCGAGCAGGTCGGCGGCCTGCTGCCAGCGGTTGCAAAGCAACTCCTGGACGGCCTCGAGATAGCTCCGCAAGGCTCCGGGCGGCAACAGCTCGAGATAGTTAGCCCAGCTGTTCCAGTGCTCGAGCAGGCTCTGCATGGTCGTGGGCTCGTCGCCCTCGGGCACCCGAAAGCGCAACAGCCCGGCGGCGCAATCGAGGGCCACCGTATCCCAGTTTCGGGGTGGGGCGGCCAGGCACACCAGCCGACCGGGACCGCCCAGGGGGTTTGCCTCATCACGATGGCGAGCCGATTGGGCTGAAAACGGCCGGTCGATGGCCACCACCGGGCGATAGACCACGTCGTGGTCGAGCAACTCCAGGCCCTCAGCCAGGTGGGGGTCGAGCCTGGCCGGCGGTCCTTCGGGCCTGGGCCCCCAGCCCCAGGCGGCCGCCGCCGCTCTCACACAGGCGTCACAGATGGCCTGGCCCCGGCCCAGCTTGTAAGCCCCCGGACCGGTGGCGTGGCAAATAGCGCAGGTCATAGAAACCACCTGCCGACCAATGCCGGGTCGAGGGGGTCGGGGCGTTCGAGCACCTCTTGATGACCCGCCCCCAGCAGAGCCAGCAGGCGCCGCTGGCGGGGCCGCTGCTCGAGACCCTGGCGACAAACCCGGGCCGCTTCTTCGGGCTTGCCCAGGGCCAGCCAGACCCGGGCCTCGGTCACGCTCAAGGCTGGCCAAACGGGCACGCCCTCGCGAATCTCCTCGACGCGCTGGAGGGCCTTCTCGTGGTGGCCCAGGGCCAGGCGCGCACGCACCTCGAGCAAAGGAGCCAGCCCGTACTCGCCCAGCAGCTTCAGGCCGTCGAGCACGAATTGGGGGTTGGTGGTCAGCAGCTTCTCGAAGATGGCGGCCTGCTCGCCCAGCGTGAGTGAAGAGGCCGGGTCGGCGAGGTATTCGGCCACCTTCTCGGGCGAGCCGAAATCGAGGAGATGGCGAGCCATCTCGGTGCGGTGGGCGCCAAACTGCTGGCCCCCGTGGGCCCAGGACCGCTCGAGCATGGTCGCGGCCCAGTCGGCTTGCCCCAGGCGCCGATAGACCCGGGCCAGGCCAACCAGGCTGCGCGAGCGCTCGTCGGGGGGATGGCAGCACAGGGCAAAACCCACCGCCGCCGCTTCGAGATTCTCATCGAGCAAATACTCGCCGGCCTGGCCATAGGGGTCCTCGCGCAGCAGTCGGCACTCGCCCTTCGACAACCGATACAGGGTGCGACCCAAAGCCTTGAGGCGCGGCTGCTCACTGGACTCGAGCAGGCGAGCGGCCGGACCCACCCAGCCCACTTGAAAAAGCACCGAAAAGAGCCGCTCGCGCAGCATCCGGGCCAGCTCGCTCTGGCCGTGATAGGCCATGGCCTTGTCCAGGCGCTCGAGGGCCAGCCGGCATGGCACCTGCAATCGCCAGGGGTCATCGAGCAACAACATGGCTCGCTGCACCTGGTCGGCGCGCAACATCAGCAAAAGACGATGCAGGCGAGCCTTCTGGCTGGCCTGGTCGAGCACCTCGATGGCTCCCCTAAAGTCGCCCTCGACCTCGCGCAACACCGACAGCCAGAGGGGGTCGCGAGCGGTGCCAGCCATGGCTTCGGCCGGGCTGCGGGCCCCGACCCTGGGCCGGCCGCGAACCTGACGTTCGGCCGGGTGATAGATCACTCCCAGCTGCGGATCATAGATCGGCTGGGGACGCTCAAGAGTGAGCCCATTGAGCAGCCGCTGGCTATCGAAGAAGTCGAGCGGCTCGAGCAACTCGCGAGCCTCCTCCCACTGGCGCAGGGCCAGGTGAATCCGGGCCCGGTTGTAGCGGGCGCCGTCAAGGTCAGCCAGGCCCAGCAGGCGCAGGGCGCTGTCCCAATCTCCGTGGCCCACCATCAACACTCCCAGCAGATTGTACAGATGAGGCGCCAGATCGGTCCAACTGAAGAGACCCTCGACGGTCACGGCCACCAGCTGGCGGCGGCCGGCCTGGTAGTGCGCCAGCGCTCGTAGATAGGTCTTGAGCCCCGGCTCTTGATAGTAATCGCGCAGCCACTCCAGGCTCGCCTCCTCTGACATCGGACTGGGAAAGCCCAGGCAAAGGGGGCCGGCCGTGGTCGAGACCTTGAGATACTTCCAGCCGTAAATGAAGTCGTCGCCGACCCAGCCCTGCAAGGAACCTGGTCGGGTGGGGCGGGCCCGGGTGAGGGTCTCGAGTCGATAGCCGAGAGCCTGAAAAGGCGAATCTTTGAAGTGAGGCGCCAGCTGCTCCTGAGCGCTCAGCGGATCCCAGCCCAGGTCATAGGCGAATTCGAGCACCTGCTCGCGGGTCAGCTCGACTCCATCGCCATCTAGAGTTGCCACCTGGGATAAATACGTCTTTCGGCCGTAGTTTCCCCCACCCCAGGACCGGGACTTGCAAAAAGATTTCCCCCTCCAAACGGCGAAACGGCGGGGATGACACGAGTTTATGAAGGTAGCGACCGGGTCGAATTGTGGGACAAGCTGGGCCGCCCGTTCCGGATGGGAGCCCTGGTCCAGGGCGACCGCGACCGCGTGGCCGACTTGATCGCCACCGGTTCAAGCGAGGCGGCGGGCTTCGCCGGCTACTTGCTGGCCGGTCACGCCGGCATGCTGGCCACCGGGCTGGAGTGGAGCACCCTCTGGATCGACCACTTTCCCACCCATCCCCAGTTCCACCAGCAGGCCTATCAGGCCCTGGAACAGGTCACCAGCGCTCTGTCGGGCCCCGAGGCCGAGGCGGGCCGGATGGTGTTGGCCCATTTACGCCCCGACGCCGTCGATGCCGACGGCTTCATGGCCAAAGTCCAAGCTTTGGGAGGCCCTCTTATGGAGGCCCTGACTCAGGGCGACTACGCCGCCGCCGGCCCACTCTGGCAAGACTATTACGCCCTGGCCGCCGCCTTTCACGATCGGCTGTTCGAGTTCTGTTGGGCCTACGCCAGCGCGGTGCTTAAAGAGCTGGGACAGGCTCGAGCCGAACAGGCGTTGTCTGAAACTCTGCGCTCGTGCAGCTTCTATGAGGGGGCCTGGGCCGGCGGCATGATCTTAGACACGGGCGAGATGGCGGCCGTGTTAGCCGAGCACCTGCGAGCCCACTTTAGCGGCCCCGACCGGGCCGGCCAGGCAACCGTTCGCGAAGAGGCCGATTTCTTTGTGATCGAGTTGGCCCCTTGCGGCAGCGGTCAGGCGATGCGGGCGGGTGAAGCCGGTCAACGCCTTGAGTTCGGCTCTTTTTCCGAGGCCAGCCCTATGACCTGGAGTCGGTCCGGCGTGCCGGCCTATTGCGCTCATTGCGCCGTCAACGAACTGGAGTCGGTGCGACGGCTTGGCTATCCCCGTTGGGTCACCGAGTTCGACCCCGATCCCAGCCGCCCATGCGCCTGGAAGCTTTACAAGGACCCGGCCCGCATCCCCCAGCACTATTTCGACCGCCTCGGGGTCGAGCGCGACCCGTCACGCTTCGTCTCGCTGCCGATTCGCCAGGACTGATCTCGTGGAAAAGCTCAAACTTGCCCTGCCCCTACTGCTGCCCGAAATGGAGGGCGAAGATTGCTGCGCCCACCTGCTTACTGAACGCCTGCAGAGAACTCGTGGCATCGACCAGGCCCATGTAGTGCGCCAGGATGGGCAGGCTCAACTCTGTTTGCATTACGATCCCAACCTGGTCTCGCTGCACCGAGTCCAGCGGCTGGCGGAAGCCAGTGGGGCCGAGGTCACCGACCGTTATCGCCACGAGCAGATCCCTTTCGCGGGCCTCGACGCGGCCGATACGGCCTCGGGCCTCGAACACGAGCTAAGCCATCTGCCCGGAATGCTGCACGCCAGCGTCAGCTATGCGGCCGGGTTAGTGCTGGTTGCCTACGACAGCCGGCAACTCGACCGCTCGGCCATCGAGCAAGCCATGCATCGGTGGCGCACCCACCCCGCCGAGGGGCACCACGAGCATGACCACGCTCACGATGACCACCACGGTCACGCCCACGCCCCGGCCTTTCTCCCTCACTGGATGCAAGAGCGCTGGGCCCTGCTGCTGGTGGCCCTGGCCGCGTTCTTTCTGGCGGTTGGGTTTGGGGGCGAGCGTTTTTTTGAACTCGACCCCCGGGCGGCCATGGTCTGCTATCTGTTGGCCTATCTGGCCGGCGGCTACGACGTGGCCAGCCACGCTCTGCCAGGTCTGGTGCGAGGCAAGTTCGATACCGACGTGCTGATGCTGGCTGCCGCTCTGGGAGCGGCCATCTTGAACCAATGGCCCGAGGGGGCTTTTCTGCTGGTGCTGTTCGGACTGGGCCATGTGGGCGAGCACTATGCCCTGGACCGGGCCCGCGACGCCGTGAACGCCCTGGGCGAACTGATGCCTGGCACGGCTCATCGTCGCCAGGGGGACGAGTTGGAAGAGGTCTCGGTCGAGGCCTTGCAACTCGGCGATGTGGTGGTGGTGCGGCCGGGTGACCGGATGCCGGTCGACGGTCAGGTCGTCAAGGGCGAGGGGGCCGTCGACCAGGCCCCGGTGACGGGCGAGAGCCTACCCGTCGAGAAGCGCCCCGGAGACGAGGTCTTCGCTGGCACCATCAACCAGAACGCCTCGCTTGAGGTGCGGGTGACCCGACTGGCTGCCGACAATACCCTGAGCCGGGTGATGCAGATCGTCCAAGAGGCCCAGAGCCAACAGAGCCCGACCCAGCAATTCACCCAGCGCTTCACTAGCCGTTTCGTGCCGGCCGTATTGCTCTTCACCGTGCTGGTGGCGGTGGTGCCCCCGCTGGTCGACTGGCTGGACTGGTCGACCAGCTTCTATCGAGCCATGCTCTTGCTGGTGGCAGCCTCGCCCTGCGCCCTGGCCATCGGCACCCCGGCGGCCGTGTTGGCCGGCATCGGGCAGGCGGCCCGCGGGGGGGTGCTCATCAAGGGCGGCTTGCACTTAGAGAACCTCGGTCGCCTGCGGGTGATGGCCTTCGACAAGACCGGCACCCTCACCGAAGGCCGCTTCGAGTTGACCGAGATCGTGCTGGCCGAGGCCGAATCCGAAGACCAACTGCTGGCCACGGCGGCCGCCGTCGAGCAACATTCCAACCATCCGCTGGCCCAGGCGGTGACCCGCGCGGCCAAGGAACGAGAACTCGAGTTGCCCTCGGCCGAAGGCCTCGAGAACGTGGCCGGCCGGGGAGTACGAAGTCACATCGACGGCCAGCCCATCACACTGGGCTCGCTAAAATTCTTCGAAGACCCCCCGCCCCAGCTCATCGAGGCGGTCACCCGCCTGGAAAAGAGCGGGCGCACCACCATCGTGGTGCGTCAGGCCGACCGTTTCCTGGGGGTGCTGGGTCTGGCCGACCGTCCCCGCCCGGGGGTGGCCAGAACCTTGCAAGAGTTGACCCGCCTGGGCGTGCAAAGGCTGGTGATGCTGACCGGTGACAATGAAGTCGTGGCTCGCCAGATCGGGCACGAACTCGGCGTCACCGACATACGCGCCGGGCTCTTGCCCGAAGACAAGCTGGCCGCCATTCGGCAACTCGAAAGCGAGCATGGGCCCATTGCCATGGCCGGCGATGGGGTCAACGACGCCCCGGCCCTGGCCACGGCCACGGTCGGCATCGCCATGGGCGGAGCCGGCACGGCCGTGGCCCTCGAGACGGCCGACGTGGCCCTGATGGCCGATGATCTCGGCAAGCTGCCTTTCGCGGTCGGTTTGAGCCGGGCCAGCCAGGCCATCATCCGCCAGAATCTGTTCATCGCCCTGAGCGTGATCACGGTGTTGATCCTGACCTCGGTGTTGGGGCTCGTGCAGTTGTCGTGGGCGGTGGTCTTTCACGAAGGCAGCACCATTCTGGTGGTGCTCAACGCCCTGCGGCTGCTGGCCTATGGCCGAGAGTAGCTGCTCAGGTCACGCAGCTGCAGCAAGCGTAAGGCTCGCCGTCGGCCACCATATCGCGGGCAGTGTTGCAATTAGCGGCAAACGGTTCGCCGAACGAGCAGAACTGGTCGGTCGACAGCGAATCGCCGCTACAATCCATGCCAAATCCATCCTTGATGCCACTCAGGGCACAGACGTTGCCGGCGCAGTTGCCGTTGTCCGAGCAGGCTGCGCCGCAGGTGACGGCGTTGGAGCAGGCCACGCAGGAAGCGGCTGCGGCCGGCCTGGGACAAGCGATCATCGTCAGTCCGACAGCGGCCGCAATCCGGAGAAATTGCCGTCGAGGAGCTTGACCCGACTTCACCAGCCCGTGCTCGATCAGGCTTTGAAGACAAGCTGCGAGTCGGGAGTGGTCGGTGCGAGCCGCCCGGCCCTCGCGCAACGCTTCGAAGACTTCACGCACATCCTTCGACAGGCAGAACACTGCCCTGGTGCGGGGCTCATAAACTAACAATTCGTCACCCACCGAGGTGGTGGTCAGACCAGAAACGACACGCATTGCCTCAGCTTCGTGGCTCGCCCCCCGAATCCTCGGGCGAATGTCCGAGCCCGACAAAACGACAAAAGTCACAGAGTCAGAACTGACGATCTGTGCTATAATCCGTAAGGACTTTGGTAGTGGAGGGTATGTATGCAACCAGTCAACCCCGAGATCCAGGGCATCGCACTCGAGCCCGGCGAGCAAGTGATCGTGGTCAACCCCGAGAAGATGGAATAGGCGGCTCAGCGCGCTGGCGGGGCCGGCTGGATTCGCATCGTCGGCATCCTGGCCGTGGTCAACTCGGTGCTGATCATGACCGGCGCCGACCTGCAGTTCATCTTCGGACTCGGCATCACTTCGATCTTCACGGCCGTAGCCCAGGTGGCCGAAGCAGGAGCCATCGGCAACGCCATCTCGCTGATTTTCACTCTGGTGGGCTGTGCCGGCGCCTTCTTCTTCGCGCGCTTTGCCGAGCGTGGCTACGCCTGGGCCTTTGTGGTGGCCATGGTGCTCTACGCTCTTGACGCCGGCCTATGGATGCTGTTGGGACAGTGGCTCGAAGTGGCCGCCCACGGCTACGCCCTCTATCGTATGTATCTTGGTCTAGCCGCCAACAAGGAACTCAAAGAGCGTTTTTCTTAGCCTCTAGCAGCTGGGCCAGGCCCGGATCAGGATGAACCTGGGCCATTTCCCAGGCGCTCTTGAACACCCCGGGTTCTTCAGGGTCCGGGTCCCAGGGGCTCTCGATCATCTCGCCGACGAGTTCGGCCGGCAACCAATCCAGGACCAGGGGTAGAATCTCTGCCGCCTGGTCCTTGTTTTTCAGACAAGCCTTGATTTCGTTATTGTCTGAAAACGGCAGTTCGAACGGGTCGATATCGCGGTCGAGCAGGGCTTGCACCATGGCTTTCGTGCCCCGCTCACACACGTACATCAGCAGCGTTGCGTCAGCATAAAGCTGCATCTCGCTCAACTGCCGGGCGGTCAGAGGCTCGAGCAAAGCCCGAAAGACATCGACATCGCGACCCTCGATGGCCCGCTGCAAATCGAATATCTCGTCGCCAGAGACCACGTGTTGGGGTCTAACGTCTGAAGACTGAACTAGGCAGCAGCCTGGCTGGCCAGCTTGGTGAGAGCCCGCATCGCCACTTTGGCGCGCGGACGAGGAAAGTGCGGGAACTTCTCCATCACCTGCAAAGCTTGCTCGACAAAATCCTGCTGAAAGCTATCGCCGCGGCCTTGAAGAAAGCGCAACAGATAGGTTCCGGCTTCCGACTGGACCTCGGGATTGGCGATCCGCTCTAGTTCGAAAACGGCGCGCTGGGCGATCTGACCAAATGTAGTGCCTGGTGGCGACTCGAAGATACTCTGAATGGTCGGGGGCAGAGTACCCGTTGCATAGGACTTCATGAGGTTCCTCCTCTTTATTTTCTAGTAGTTTAGGTCAAGAGGCTGAACAAAATCTGAAAGCAGGTTCACGACCTTTGGGGCGAGAACGGCCGCCCTGATGTCAGCCGCAACCGTGTCTTCACAAAGTTTCAAGCAACGTTCTCTAGTGGCTATCGACGACCTCGACCGCCACGAAATCGACAAGGTGCTCGAGGTGGCCGCCGAACTCGAGGGCCAGCATCTCGATGCCCTCAGCGGCCACCAGGTGGCCCTGGTCTTCTACGAGGCCAGCACCCGCACATACAACAGCTTCGTCACCGCCGTCCATCAGCTGGGCGCCTCGGTGTGCGGTTTTGCCGGGGCGGCCGGTAGCTCGGTGCAAAAAGGAGAAACCCTCCACGACACCATCAAGATGTTCGAGGCCTACTCGGACGCCATCGTGCTGCGTCACCCCAAAGACGGCGCCGCCCGCTGGGCCGCCGACGTGAGCCGGGTGCCGGTAATCAATGCCGGTGACGGCAAGAACCAGCATCCCACTCAGACCCTGCTCGACCTGTATGCCATCAAGGCCACCCACGGCAAGATCGAAGGTCTGTCGGTGGCTCTGACCGGCGATCTCAAATACGGGCGCACTGTTCACTCGTTGGCCGAGGCCCTGTCGCTGTATCCCGACATTACCCTGCATCTGGCCGCCCCGCCCAGCCTGGAAATGCCCCCCTATCTGGTGGACCACCTGACCCGCTCCGGGGTCAAGGTGCATGTCCACGAGCGCCTCGAGGATGTGACCCACGAGGTAGACATCCTCTACGTCACCCGCATCCAACGCGAGCGCATGCCCGACGAGATGGAGTACGAGCAGGTTCGCGGAGCCTATCGGCTCACAGCCGACATGCTCAAGGGGGTGCGCGAAGGGCTGCGAGTGCTCCATCCCCTGCCCCGGGTCGACGAGATCGCGCCTTGTGTCGACGACACGCCCTATGCCTACTATTTCCAGCAAGCCGCCGGAGGGGTCCATGTCCGCAAGGCCCTGCTCTGGCTGATCCTGACGGGAGGTTCCAAGTGACCGTGGCAGCCCAGAAAACCACTAGAGAATTCCGCGTCTTTCGTATCGAGAACGGGATCGTCATCGACCACATCCCCCATTGGAGCGCCTATAAAGTGCTCGATATCCTGGGCCTGCGCGGCACCGACTCGCTGGTGACCGTAGGCTTTGGCCTCAACAGTGAAGAGATGGGTCGCAAAGATCTGGTCAAGGTCGAGAATCTCGAGCTGACCGCTCGCGATATCAACCGCATCGCTCTGGTGGCTCCCAACGCCACCATCAACCGTATTCAAGACTCGCAGATCGTCGACAAGTTCAAGGTGCGCTTGCCCGACCGTATCACCGGCCTGGTGCGCTGCACCAACCCCGGCTGCATCACCCACGGCGAACCGGCTCCGGCTCGCTACTACACCCTCAATCGCGAGCCCGTCCAGCTGCGCTGCCACTACTGCCGCCACATCTCTTCGGGCGACGCCATCGAGTTGCTGTGAGCCGTCTGCTGGTGCAAGGCCGACTGGTGGACCCCGAGTGGGGAGTGCGCCACGGCCAGGTGCTCATCGAAAACGGTCGCATCACCCGGGTGGGCGACGGTTTGGGCCGTCCCGACCTGGCATTCGGTGACGACTGCCTGGTTTTTCCCGGGTTTGGCGACATCCATGTGCATCTGCGCGAAGGCCAGGAATACAAAGAGGATTATGCTTCAGGCAGCGCCGCCGCCCTGGCCGGCGGGGTCACTTTCTGCCTGGACATGCCCAACAACCCGGTGCCGCCGGTCGACGCCGAGACGATGGCGGCCAAGCAGGCCAAAGTGGGCGATCCGCCCATCGAGATCGGCCTTTACGCGGCCACCGGGCCCGGCACCCGGCCCTTTGGCCACGACCACTACAAATGCTTCATGGCCCACAGCATCGGGCCGCTCTACTTCGAAAAGCTCAGCGAGATCGGTCCCGCCCTCGAGCCCTATCGTGGCTGCCAGGTGACCTTTCACTGCGAAGACCCCGAGCTGCTGACCGAGGGCAAGAGCCACGAAGAAAACCGTCCTCCCGAAGCCGAGGCAGCGGCCGTCAAAGTGGCCATCGAGCTGGCCCAAAAACTCCACCTGAAAGCCAACATCGCCCATCTCTCGACGGCCTCGGGGCTCGAGCTGCTGCTTGCTCATCCCCACATCACCCGCGAGGTGACCCCCACGCACCTGTTCTTCGACACCGAGAATCGCCACCAGTTCGAACGCTCCGAGCTGCTCAAGATGAACCCGCCCCTGCGCGGTCCCGACCATCGCCGGGCTCTGCTCGAAGCCTTCAAGCAGGGCCAGATCCACTTTCTGGCCACCGATCACGCGCCTCACACCTTAGAAGAGAAGACGACCACCAATCCCTCGGGCGTGCCCCATCTGGATACCTATGGCCTGTTCGTCAGCTGGTTGCTGGTCGAACAAGGGCTGGCTCCGGCCCACCTGGCCCGTCACGCCTGCCTGCTGCCGGGACAGTTCGTGGGCAAGAAGCTGGGCCGGCTAGCCGAGGGCTATTCTGGAGATGTGGCCGTGCTCAATCTGGGCCGACCCACCACCGTGCGGGCCGACCAGCTGCACACCAAAGCCGGCTGGTCGCCCTTCGAGGGGGTCACCTTTCCGGGCCAGGTCGAATGCACCGTGGCTCGAGGAGTCGTCTTTCGCAGTGGGGTGGCAGTCGGCTGATGTACGAATCGGTTTTGCGACCGTTGCTGTTTCGCTTCGATTCAGAAACGGTCCACCACCTGGCCAGCGACGGGATGCGCCAGCTCTGTCGCATTCGCCCGCTGCAACGAGCCCTGACGGCCGTGCTGCAGGTGCAAGACCCCGTCCAGCTGTTGGGCCTGACTTTTCCCAACCGCATCGGTCTGGCGGCCGGTTTCGACAAAAACGCCCGTTTTATCGCGGCCGCTGAAGCCCTCGGCTTTGGCCATGTCGAGGTGGGTGCGGTCACCCCGAGGCCCCAGCCCGGTCATCCCCGCCCCCGCCTTTTTCGTCTGCCCCAGCAACAGGGCTTGCGCAACCGCATGGGCTTCAACAACGAGGGAGCGCTAGCCGTGGGGGCCCGGCTGGCCCGCCGTAGCGCACGCATCCCCGTCGGGGTCAATCTGGGCAAGGGCAAGGAGACGCCCCTGGAGGGGGCGGCCGAGGACTACTGCGCCAGTCTCGAATTGCTTTTCGGCTACAGCGACTTCTTCGTGGTCAATGTCTCGAGCCCCAATACCGAGGGCTTGCGCGACCTGCAGAGCCAGCTGGCCAGCCTGCTTGAGCGACTGCAGGCCTCGAACCAGCTTTGCAGCGACCGATTCGGCCTGTCCCGACGGCCCATTCTGGTCAAAGTCAGTCCCGACTTAGAGGATGAGAGTCTGGCCCGAGTGGCCGAGGTGCTTACCAAGCAGGCGGCCGGGGTAGTGGCCACCAACACCACTTCGCTGCGCCAGGGAGCGTTGGCCGGAGTCGATCCCCTGGGGGGCGTGTCCGGGCGGCCGCTGCGCGAACGGGCTCTCGAGGTGGTGAGCCGCCTGCGCCAGTTGACCGGAAGAGGCTATCCCATCATCGGAGTGGGTGGGGTCGACGACCCCGAGTCGGCCCGGGCCATGCGGGCCGCTGGCGCGGACCTGGTTCAGATCTACACCGGTTTTGTCTATCGAGGCCCGGGGTTGCCCCACCGGTTGGCCCTGGCCCTCAGAGGAGGTTGATGTGAGTTTTGCCCAGTTCTTGCTGCGCTCGGGGGTGATGCAGTTCGGTCAATTTCGACTCAAGAGCGGAGCCAGTTCTCCCTATTTCCTGAACTTTGGCGAGGTGTCCTCAGGGGCCGAGTTGCGCGAACTGGGTGGTTTTCTGGCCGGGCTGATCAAGGCCCGGGTCCCCGGAGCCAACGTGGTCCTGGGTCCTCCCTACAAGGCCATTTCCATGGCGGTGGCCACCGCCATGCAACTCGACCGTAGGGGCCAGCCCTGCGCTTTTCTAACCTTTCGCAAGGAAGAAAAGGCTCACGGCGAGGGCGGAATGTTCCTGGGGCACCACCTCAGCAACAGCGACCGCATCGTGCTGGTCGACGACGTGATGACCTCGGGCCAGACCAAGCTCGAGGCCCTCGAGATGATTCGGGCCGAAGCCTGCCGGCTGGGGCTCGAACCGCCCCGCTTCGAGGCCGTGGTGGTAGGGGTCGACCGGCAAGAAGCCGAGGGAGCGGTCACGGCGGCCCAGGCCTTTACGGCCGAAACCGGCCTGCCGGTGTTTTCCGTGGCCACCATCCGCGAACTGGCCGACGAACTCGAGGGTGAAATCAGCCCGGACCACCATCGAGCGCTGCGGGAGTATCTCGAGCGATGACCTTCCTTGAACGCTTAGAGGGCTCGGCGCGAGCCACCGGCAATCTGCTCTGCCTGGGTCTTGACCCGGTGCCCGAGCGTATCGAGCCGCTCGGAGTCGACATCGAGACTTTTCTCGAGCGCATCCTCGAACGACTCGAGGGCGAAGAGTGTCTGCCTTCGACCCTCAAGCCAAACCTGGCCTATTTTGAACAATTCGGCTCGAAGGGTTGGGCCATGCTCGAGCGCCTGCTCGAGGGCTGGTCCTCGAAATGCCTGATCATTGCCGACGCCAAACGCGGCGACATCGGTCGTTCCAGCGAGGCCTACGCCCGAGCCATGTTCGAGCACCTGAAGGCCGACGCGGTCACCGTCTCGCCGTGGATGGGAGCCGACTCGATAGCTCCTTTCCTAGCACGGGCTCCTCAGCGAGGCACCTACCTGCTGGTGCGCACCTCGAACCCCGGTCACGCCGATCTGCAGGCGGCTACCTGGCAAAGTCTGGCCACGCGGGTGCGCGAATGGAAGGCGGGCGCGGTCGTGGGAGCCACCTCGGTGGAGGATCTAGCCCGAGCTGTCGAGTTGCTGGGCCCCGAGGTACCGCTTCTAATTCCCGGCGTGGGAACTCAGGGCGGCGAGGCCACGGCCGTCATGCAGGCTTTGGGCGCCGAGCCCTGGCGCCATCGGGTCAACGTCTCGTCCGCCATTCTCTATGCCTATGAGCAGCACCCAGAACTCGACTTTTCGGCTGCCGCCAGCCGGGCCGCCAAAGCCTACGCGAAAAGCCTTAGCCCCCACCGCCCCCACAACCACTAGCAGTATCGGGATAAGGAGTGACCGAGGCCTCGGGCACGATGGTGTTGACCGGGGTCACGCCAGCGCTGGTGACATCGTAGACATACCACCAGTCGTCGTTACTTCCGGTGGTGGGAGCCACCTGAGTGTCCACCAGGCCGTTGACGTCAAAGACCTGCACCTGAGCGTTCGAGCCGACCAGCGTTCCCGTGCCCGAGAAGCGATTGACCGCATAGCGATAAGTGCCGGGGCTAAAGCCTGTGATGGTGATGACTTCTGGTCCGAAGCTGCTGGTGTCGTCGATGTCCAGCGAGGCGTTGGGACAACTGGTCAAAGAGCCCTTCCTCGAAAAGAAGACATGAAAAGGCATCGTCGAGGGCAGCCACAGATGCGAATCGAGGTCGCGGGGCTCGCTGCCCCAGGTCAGCACGAAACGAAGCTGCCCCGGAAGCAGAGGCTGCAGCCCGGTCAGCGGGTCACTCAAGTTGGCCACGATGCTGGTAACCTGCCCGACCAAAATGGTGGCTGTGGTCTGAAAGTTGCCGATGGGTTGTCCGCTATTGTCGAGGGCCGTCACCAAAATCAGAAAGGTGCCGGCCGGAACGTCGAGCACGTTCACGGTGACCGTCTGGCTGTTGGCGGGGCGGCTGACCCGAGTCTGCGGAATGACCGGCTGATTGGGAGTGGTGGTGGTCAACACATCGACGGCCACGCTCTCGGTGGTGCCCTGGGCCAGCACCTGTTCAGAGCGCGGCAGGGCCGAGAAGTCTACCCGCAGACTCAAGTTCGTGCGCGGTACCTGACCGGTCGAGGAGGGACTGCCCCCGGCCACGCCCTCGCCCCCACCACACGCAACTAGCGCCAACAGGCACAAGACGACTACTACTTGTCGCATCGACACACTCCCACAGTTTGATTTGGGCCACGTTACCCTAGCTGACGGCCACCGTCAAGCGTTGCCGGAAGGTTCCTGGCGCAGGGCTGTCCCCTGACGTCTCGAAGCTTGCCCGAATGCGGTTGCTGCATACCTCCGACTGGCATCTGGGCAAAGTGTTCCATGGCTCGTCGTTGCTTGAAGATCAGGCCTACATCCTCGACCAGATCGTCTCGCTGATTCGCGATCTCAAGGTCAAGGTGATGGTGGTCAGCGGTGATGTCTTCGACCGTTCCACTCCGACGCCCGACTCGGTCCGCGTGCTCGAGCAGGTGTTGTCGACCATCATCCTCGATCTCAAGTGCCAGGTGGTTTTGATGGAGGGCCAGCATGACCGGCTCGAGCGGCTGGGGTTTGCCTCGCGGCTGCTGCGCGAGCGCGGCCTGCACGTCATCTCCACCCTGGCCCAATGCCTGACTCCCCTGACCATCGAAGAGGTCGACCTCTGGACCGTGCCCTATCTCGAAGCCAAGACGGTGCGAGCCTTCACCCGGCGCGAGGAGGTGCACGACTCGCTGGCCGCCTGTCGAGTGATGCTAGAGCACATCCATACCCTGCTACCGAAGAAGTCCCCCCGGCGCGCCCTCTTCTGTTACGGCCTGGTCGAGGGCATCGAACCGGCCGGTTCGGAGCGACGCCTCGCTCCCGCTTCCACACCCGCGCTCTCCCGCAAGCTGCTCGAACCCTTCCTCTACAGTGGCCTGGGCTACGTTCACCACCCTCTCGAACTGAAGGCCTCGAGTGTTCGCTACGCCGGCTCTCCGCTCAAGTATTCGTTTGCCGAGGCCAACGCCAACAAATCGATCGTAGTGGCCGACTTCACCTCGGACGCCGTCCGGGTGGAACTCTTTCCGCTCAGTCCACGACGCGAAGTGCGGCGATTGGAGGGAACGGTCAAGAAGTTGCTCACCGGGGCTCACGGTGGGGCCCGCGGCGACTATATCGCCCTGATCAGCACCGACCGCGAATTGACCGTCGACGAGGCCGACGAGATGCGCGAGCGTTTTCCCAATCTGCTTCACATCGAGGGCCCGCCGCCGGACCATCACGATTGGGATCTGCGCCGTCTTGATCCGGTCCATCTCTTCGGACAGTTCTTTCGCGAGGTCACCGGCGCCGAACTCGAACCCGACCAGCGTGAGGTCATCCATCAGTTGGCTCAAAGCGAGGACGAGTGAGGCCCCTTCGACTCGAAATGCAAGCCTTCGGACCCTATGCCCAACGGCAGGTGCTGGACTTTCGGTTGCTGCGGGGACGGAGCCTGTTCGTCATCCACGGACCGATCGGGGCCGGCAAGACCTCGATTCTAGACGCCATCTGCTTTGCTCTTTACGGAGTCTCTTCGGGCGGCGAACGGAGCGGCGACCAGCTGCGGTCGAGCCAGGTGGCGGCCAGCGTTGTTTGTCGCTGCATTCTCGACTTCGAAGTGGGGGGCAAGGCCTATCGCGTCGAGCGGATGCCCGACCAGGAGCGACCCAAGAAAGTGGGCGAAGGAACCACCCTCGAGCCCCGTTCGGCCACCCTGTGGGGCTTGCCCGAGGCGGGCGACCCTCGCGACGAAGACCTGGTGACCGGCAGCTGGAGCGGCGTCAATCGGGCCGTGGAGCGGCTTCTTGGGGTACGCAGTCACCAGTTCTGCCAGGCGGCCGTGCTGCCCCAGGGCCAGTTTCGCCGGTTTCTGCTGGCCAATAACGAAGAACGGGAAGAAATTCTGGCCACCCTGTTCGCCACTCGCCCACTGCTGGAGTTGCAAGAACGCCTGCGCCGCCGGGCCGAAGAAGGCAAGAACCAGCTCAAAGGCATCTGGAAGGCTCGCGAAGCCCTGGTGGTGGAAGCCGAAGTGGCCGGGGCCGACGATTTCTATGGCGAGCTCGAAGACAGCCAGGAACTGTTGCGCATCACCGAGAGCGCTATTACCGAGCTGGAAAATTCTCAAGAACAGATGGCCGAGGCCATCGAGCGAGCGACCCTCTTTCGCTCGCTCTCGGAAGAGCGCGAACACGCCAGTCGCGACCTGCGACTGCTAGAAGCGCAGCCAGACCAGCGCCAGAACCTCAAACGAGCCCGCAAGGCCCACGAACTGCTTCCCTATCGCGAAGAACTCGAGCGCAGTCGCAAAGAGGTGGCTCGTTGCGAGGCCGAGTTGCTCGAGTCGCGCGAAGCCTTGCGCGAGGCTCGTCAACAGCGTGAGGGGTTAGACGCCACGCTGGCGGCCGCCCACGAGCGCGAAGAGGAGCGCTTCGAACTCAAGCACCTGTTAGAGCGACTCGAGACAGCTGGCCAGGAGTTCGAGGAACTCGAAGACCTGGAGAATCGTCTGGCCGAGCAGCAACAAGAGGTCATCGCGCTGAGCGAGCGCCGTGACCAGCTGCAGGCCGCTCTGGCCCTGGGCACCCGCAAGCTCAAGACCGCCGACAAGCGACTCCACGACTCGGCCACCGCCCGCGCCGACGCCAAGACCCTGCGGTTGGAACTAGAGCAATCCCGTCGCCAGCTGCGCCAGGTCGAGCAATATGAAAAACTCACCGCCAGTCTGGCTAACCTGCGCGTCACCATCGAAAAGCTGGATCATCGCCAGGAGACCCTCGAAGAGCGGGTGGTCGAGATTACCGGCGAGGTAGCCGAACTCGAACAAGAGCGCCTGCGCACGCTGGCCTGGCAGCTGGCCGAAACGCTGGTGTCCGGAGCCCCCTGCCCGGTGTGCGGCTCACAGGAGCACCCCCAGCCTTGTCAGCGCCACGAAATGGAGGAGCTGTCCGAGACCCGCCTCGAGCATCGCCAGGCCCAGTTGGGCAAAGCCCAGGGAATGCTGGCTCGCCATCTGCGCGAGAAGGCTGACCAGGTGCTGTTGATGGCCCGTCTGGAGGAGCGCCTGGAAGGCCTGCAAGAGGAGTTCGACCCCGACCTGGACTGGGAGGCACTCAACAAACAGGTCACCGAAGCAACCCAGCAACTGAAGTATCTCGAGCAACTGGTCAGCCAGCGGCCCAAGCTGCTGGACACCCTCGACCGTCTCAAGAAACGCCAGGCCCAGATCGAGGCCAAATTGACCGAGCTTGCTCCCCGTTTGCGCCAGGCCGAAAAAGAACGCGACCGGACCGAGGGAGCCGTGCTCAGCCGGCGCGAGAAGCTCGACGAAGAGTTTGCCAACATCGACTCGATCGAAGAATCTCAGCAGCTTGCCCGACAGCGTCTGGCTGAACTCGAGGCGATGCCCACCCCCAGTGCCCAGGCCGAGATCCTGGCGTCGGTCTATGCCGAGCAGCTGGCCGAGACCCGAGCCCGCGAGCTGGCCCTCGAAACCGCGCTGGGAAGGGTGCGCGAGCTGTTCGACCAATTCAGCGACCGGCTCGAGGCGGCGGGCTTTGTGGATGAGGTCGACCTGATGAGCTGCCTGGGCGAGTCGGGTTCAGACCCTACCTCGGACCTGCAAGAACTCGAGGCGCGCCTCGAGGCCGCCCGCGAGCGCCTCGATCGGGCCGAGACTGCCCTGCACAAATCGGTCGAGCCGGCCGACGACCTGCACCGTCTGCGCGCTCGCCGCGAGACCAGTCGCGAGGAGCTGCGCGAGCGGATGACCCAGAAGGCCGAGTTGGAGAACAAAATCCGCCGGCTGGAAGAGTCGGTGAAGCAATACAATGACCTGGTGGCCCAGATTCAAAAGCTGGATCCCGAAGTGGCTCGCCTGCGCAAACTGGCCCGGGTGGCCCGGGGCGACAACAAACCCAAGCTCAGCTTTCATGCCTATCTGCTGGCTCGATTATTCGGACGCGTGCTGGCCTCGGCCAACGGTCGCCTGGCTTTGCTCACGCGGGGCCGCTATCGGCTGATGTCCGACCCCAAGGGCTTCGGCCTCGAGATTTACGACCGCAACAGCGGGGCCAACCGCTCGGTGACCACCCTTTCCGGAGGCGAGAGCTTTCTGGCCTCGTTGGCCCTGGCCCTGGGGCTGGCCGACACCGTGCGGGCCAGCGACGGCGAAGCTCGCCTGGAGACGATGTTCATCGATGAAGGCTTCGGCAACCTCGACACCGAGTCGCTGGAACTGGCCATTCAGGCCCTGATGGCGCTCGAGGAAGAGGGCCGCTTGATCGGGGTCATCTCGCATGTCGACCAGCTCAACGAGCGCATCGACGCCCGCCTGGAAGTGCGGCCCGGCCCCCGCGGCAGCCGGGCCGAGATCATCCTCGACTAAAACCGGGGTAGGCGCTCGAATGGGAAACCGCGGGGATCCGCGGGGGGCGCGAAGGAGTGGCGCACAGGCGTCGGCCCTTCACGAAACGTGGGCGCAGGTTAGATCGAACACGGAGAACCGGAGAGCACGGAGGGGGTTGCAGGTTTTGGGGAGTATGCTTCTAACGATTCTTATGGCTGACGCCGGTGCGGCTGAAAGGTCGTTCCACCGTAGGTTTTGATCGGCAACCTCCGAGCACCAAGCTTTTGGAGGTAGCCGCCGCTGGCGCCTCCCCAGTCCGTGGTCACGACTCAAGCGCGCACATCCAGGTCCAACGTTGCCCCCGCGTATACTGCCAGGGTGCGCTCGCCTTGCGGTCAGTAGCGGTTCTGGAATCAACCCGGCAGTGGAGAGCCCAGACCCCCAGGCGGACATACCCAGGTCGGCCAGGTTAACGCCCGGCGAAACCGCCGAGATCAGAGATTCAGTCGAGGTTGCCTGAGGAGAGACGCTTCAGGAATTCCTCCGACGAGGCGACCTCGGCGGCGGCCACCATGACCGAAGAGAGCTGGGTGTCATCTTCCAGCGCCTCGACCGCTCTCCGAACATCGGGTGGAATGGGTCCAAATCGTTTCTCGAGAATTTTGATGGCTGACTCACGCATCGCCTGGCGCCCCCGCTCGAGTCCCTCTCGAAGACCCTTGTTCCAGGCCCCGCTCGAACCAGCTGTTGGTGACTTTCATTAGATACGATTCTACAAAGTGAGCTATGTAGAAAGAGCGAGCTTTGTCCTTATTCTCGCTGAGGGGGTCGCTGAGCCGTCGCCCCCCGGGCGCACTCCTTGCGCGCGCAGTTATATCAGCTTCGACGTGGTCTGAGAACTGCGCCCGAGCGCCTTTCAGTCACGCCTGCGCCCTTCACCGTTGCAGTGCTTGCCCACGTCCCGCGGCGCTGGCGAGAGCGCCCTTTGGGCAAAGGACGCGCCAGCGCCCCGGTGGCGTTTCAGTCTGTCAGCCGCCGAGCTGCTGACTAGAAACCCGAATGACGCCGAACCTTCGCCATAGGTCTTCAAGGCTTTCCGACCATAGGGAATCCTGATCGTAGAAGTCTTCACTCAGTTGGACTAGCCCCCAACAAAGGTCGCGTGGAGGCTTCCCTTGACAATGCTTTGAGAAAGCGATTCCCTCCCGGTCGTCAAATCTGGCGATGATCCAGCAAGGGCAGTCCGGTTCCTCCGGTGGGTCGGAATCAAAATCACAGAAACGCATCTGCAATAGGGGCTCGATCAAGAGACTTTCAAGCTGAGTTCTGTAGGTCCGATCTCGGAAAAGCTCCAGTTGACTCTGTAGTATTTCTTTGACTTCTGATGAAGATAGCATTTATGGCGTCCTTCCAAATGCGCGGTTAAAGAGAACCTCTTCCTGACGCGTCACGGGGTCGGAGAACTCGACGTAATGATGCAGCGGATCGGTCCAACTCGGCGAGTATATCACGTTGAACTGGCTCCTTAACAGGTTTCCTTTGGCTGTTCTAGCGTCGGGCCGGAAGCTCTGATCTCGAGCTGTGACCGATAGGCCGTGAATCATCATGTCGAAGATTCCGAATTTTTCCGACTGATTTTTCTTCGATTCTTGGTCTATGCTTTCGGCACTCTCCCATTCATTGCCATACCGGGTGAGGATCTCTTCGGAGTCGCAGCGGTGATCCTTGATCTTCCTCAGCGCTCGCTTCTTGTTCTTGCTCAACGGTTCACCCTTATAGACGCCAGCCTCAAGTGTCTTAGCTGCCCATTCTTGAGGTGTCATCAAGCGGAAATCCGAGGGCGCGAGGGTCATCGCCGCCACGCCGGCGACCACCGCTGCTGCCCCGAGTTTCACCACGCCTCTCGCGACGAGGGCGGCTCCGGGACCGTCGCCCAAAGGCAGCGGTCCATCTCCGGCGATCAGGAGAGCTCCAGCACCGATGTCCTCTCCTCCACTAATGGCGAGTTCCTTTGCAACGGCAGCCTCCCAGAGACCTGATGGGTCCACCCGATTGATGGGATTCAGACGGGCATATCCATACAAGTTCAACCCCCCAGCAAACCCGATGGGATCCCGGCTCAGGAACCTGGCCAAGGTCGGGTCGTAATGCCGCTGCCGCATGTAGAGCAGCCCCGTGTCGGCCGCGTCGTCGTGCACGCCCAGGCCCCCCACGTAGGTCTTCGGGCTATCCGAGTCGGAACTCGGGTCCTTAACCCCCCACTCGTCGTGGAGATAGTTGGAAGTCGCCCCGTTCGAGGCCCGGACCATCACCCGCACCGAGGACAGCCCATCGGTTAGAAAGTGGAAGAAGTCGCTACCCTTCTGGAAGCCCAGCAACTGCTGCCCCATCAGGTAGCTGAAGGCGTCCGAGCCGTCGACCTCGGAGACGGTAGGCAGCCCAGAGTAGAAGCTCTTGGGCTTCACCCCGGCGCGCGCACCTTCTTTTTGCTGCAGGTTGCCGGAGTTGACGGTGGTCGCGTCAGGTTTCACAACCAAGCGTCAGGCGGTCGAAGTCGCTCCAGAAGTAGTTCGTAGTTGCTCGCGTCCGGCTCGGGTCGAGGACCCTAACCCCCTCCGCGCACACGTGTGTCAAAAATTTTTCAGATGCGGCCGCCCAACCGCCTCGGAGGAGCCTCGCCCCTAGACTGCTCGTGATAGCCCCTCCAGGACCCCCTCAGGCATTTGAACAGCCGAGTTTGAAGAAATCTTCATTTTGGCCTCGAAAAGCTCGAATAATCATCACTCAGAAAACGCGCAAATGCTTGTAAAACAATGGATTGCTTCGCATCGAATCTTTGACGAACAACGGGGGCAAAGGCTATCATGGACTTATGATTACCGATCAAAAGCAACGCGAATTCTGGACCGTCGAAAACTTGAGCAAGCTTCCTCACGAGCGGCTGGAAAGGGTGATCCGTCGCCTGGCCAACACCCTGGCCCTGACTCGCATCCTGCTGGGGCGATGTCTATTGGCTATCGAGCGCACCGATTTTTGCGCCGAGACCGGCTGCCATTCGGCTATCCACTTCGCCCGGCTAATCAAAGTTGAGAAGCGCGAGGCGCTAGATTCGATGCGGATCGCCGGCCATCTCGAAGAGCTGCCGCTGTTCTCCAAAGCCTGCGAAGAGAACCGAATCTGCTGGTCCAATCTGCGTGTGGTCACGCGCATCGTGACGCCCGAGACCGAAGAGGCCTGGCTTGACCTGGCAGTGCGCCTCAAGCCTCATCGCCTGGCTCGTTTAGTGAGCGGAGCCAGCCGCGGTGACACTCCGGCCGAGGCGGCGCTGAATATGGTAGAAGAGGTCGAGCTTCGTTTTCGGGTGACTCCCGAGGTGTCCGAGCTGTGGTCGCGAGCGGTGACCGTAATCTCGAGAGACAATGGGGGTACGCTCAATCCGGCCGAGGCGTTCGAATGGATCCTGGCCGACTTTCTGGGTGGGCAGGTAGAGCAGCTCAAGGTTGAAGCCGGCCAGGAGCTGGCCGCTCCCGTCGAGGCGCTGGCAATGCAGACACACGTGTGTCCGGGCGAGTCGAAGTTGCAATTGGCCGGACGGTTGAGGTTCAATCCCAGCAAGCGGCAGGCGACTGCCGCCCAGCGCCGGGCAGTGCTGCGGCGGGATGGCTATCGCTGCTCTTGTCCGGGTTGCCCCAACCGTCTCTGGCTCGATGTGCATCACGTGGTGTTCTACTGTCGGGGCGGACCGACGGTGCCCGAGAATCTGGTGGTGGTGTGCTCGCGCTGCCACAAGAACATCCACAAAGGGATCCTGCATGTGAGCGGGGTTGCTCCCCAGGAGCTGGTCTGGCGCGATCGTCGCGGCCGTGACCTCGAACGCCAGCGAGAGAGCGGGCTATTGGAATGGCTGCTGGAATGGGCTCGAGCTGGCTAAGTTGCGGCGACGGAGAAGTGACCCCCGATACTAGACCTTTCTCTCGCGGAGGGGGTCGCTGAGCCGTCGCCCCCGGGCGCGCTCGTTTCGTGCGCAGTTATATCAGGTTCAACGTGGTCTGAGAACTGCGCCCGAGCGCCTTTCAGCGACGGTCACGCCCTTCTCCGTTGCAGTCCTTGCTCACGTCCCGCGGCGCTGGCGAGCGCCCTTTGTCCAAAGGGCGCGCCAGCGCCCCGGTGGCGTTTTCAGTATTTCTGGGGCCACGCATTCAGCTACTTCCAGTTTTGGAAGAGGGCCTTTTCGGCGCTATACCTCCACCCTGACTTCGACTTTTCAAAAAGGAGCAAGAAGTGATTGTTCCCGTTCGGGTCGTAGAGTTCTGAATATGCCACAAGGGCTTGGTCTACTTCAGTTGAGTATGCGACTCGTGAGAATTGGATCAATCCAGGGTCCCTGTCATAACGTTTCTTGAAGTCAACCACCCAATCGTGAATCTCGTCCTGATCGGCACTGTCCATCTTCTCGAACACGGACATGTCGCATAGTTCGTGCTCGCTCAACAACTCGCCCTGCAAAAGCAATTCGCTTGGACACCCGAGGTCTGCGGTCAAGATATTTAGCGAAAAGTAATTCTTGAGCGTCGATTCCTTCAGGCCCGATAGTTGACCCTGATAAAACCCAAGAACGCCTGAATCGTAGTGACTCGTCAACACTCTCGGGACGGTCTTTGGGAAAATGATCTGCGGGTTTTGAAACTTCTCTTTGAGAAGGTGTCGATAGACGTCGTGATCTGTGGCTATGTTCATCATCACTTCCTTTGAACGGCCGGCTTACCCACAAAAGAGCCCCTTGCAGGAATTGAGGCGCCTTCCCTGCCAATTTGGTAGCTTTGTCGACCACGTAGAGAAACTCGGGGTTATTTGGCATTCGATTCAACATGGCCTGGATATCATCGTCGGCTGGTCGTGACATTTTGGCGGTGATGACGATGTTCAATTCCTCGCAATCAGAAAGTTTGGGGACCGGAACTTTGACGAGAAGGCCAACATCTCGTCCCGTTCGATACAGATCTTTGGGTGAAAGTAGGACGTCCTCGTTAAATACGGGTCCCATGCCGGGTCCAACGTTCTTCAAGCCGGTTCCATCGCCCTTAGAATTGAGAATGAATGCATGCACCTGCACGTTGATTCTTACAGGGAAATCCACTAAGCTTTTGAAGCTTGATGTTGCCCACGAGTTCACCGTTGTCGAAGAGCACGAATGGCTGCGGAACGACCTTCGCGACCTTCTGACCTCGCCTTGGAGGGGTCAAGTTGGTGAATTCAAACTGTTGCTTCAGACCGAGGGGGTCGACGGAGTTGGTTGGGCTGCCACCGACGTAGGCGTAGAGATTTAGACTCCCTTCGACCCCAATGGGGTCCCGGCTCAAGAACCTGGCCAAGGTCGGGTCGTAGTGCCGCTGCCGCATGTAGAGCAGCCCGGTGTCGGCCGTGTCGTCGTGCACGCCCAGGCCGCCCACGTAGGTCTTCGGGCTATCCGAGTCAGAACTCGGGTCCTTCACGCCCCACTCGTCGTGGAGGAAGTTCGAGGTCGCCCCGTTCGAGGCCTTAACCATCACCCGCACCGAGGACAGCCCATCGGTTAGAAAGTAGAAGTAGTCGCTGTCCTTCTGGAAGCCCATCAACTGGTGCCCCATCAGGTAGCTGAAGGCGTCGGAGCCGTCGACCTCAGAGACCGTCGGCAAGCCGGAGTAGAAGCTCTTTAGCTTTACCCCGTCATCACGCACCTTCTTCTTGCGCAGGTTGCCCGAGTCGTAGACGTTGACGGTGGTCCCGTCGGGCTTTTCGACGGCCGTCAGGCGGTCGAAGTCGTCCCAGAAGTAGTTGGTCGTCGCTGGCGTACCGCTCGGGTCGAGAACCCGGGCGATCATGTGGCCATCATTGTCGAGTCGAGATTGGGTTGGCTAGCAGCCGTAGACATGCCAACTTCATCCTGGCCATCAAAGCTGCCGCAACGGGGTTCTCGTGACGCATGAAGTCACGCCCTTGTGGACGATACATTGGCTACGGAACTATGGCCCTCGAACTGAGCGCCAGCTCAGTTCGCTCCCATCTCGGCGCCCGGCGCCGCTCCCATCTCGGCGCCCAGCGCCGCTCCCATCTCCACGAAGTGGCTCCTCTCTCGACGGCGCAGCCGGCGCTCCTTGTCGGCCGAAGGCCGAAGTGGCTCCTCTCTCGACGGCGCAGCCGGCGCTCCTTGTCGGCCGAAGGCCGAAGTGGCTCAGGTTCGGGTTCGGCGTTCGCCGGGCAGGCGGATGCGGGCGCAGGTGCCCCCCAGGAAAGAGTAGCCGAACTCTAAACGGCCGTCGTGCTCGCTCACCACCCGCTCGCAGATCGAGAGTCCCAGCCCCAGGCCCTGCCCGACGGGCTTGGTGGTGAAGAACGGCTCGGTGATGCGCTCGAAGATCTCGGGGTCGATGCCGGGACCGTCGTCGTGCACCTCGATGCTGGTGGTGTCGGGTTCGACCACCACCTTGACCACCACTCGACCCTCGTCGCCGGCGGCGTCGCAGGCGTTGCGTAGAAGCTGCACGAGGGCCTGGCGCAGGTCCAACAGGTGGCCTCGCACGACCACCGGCTGCTCGAGGCCACGCACCTCGATGCTCCTCTCGTCGAGCTTGGCCAGGGCCGAACTGACCAGCCCGTCTACAGCCACGGCTTCGCGCTCGGACACTCCGTAGGAAGTAGCGTAATAGAGCAGACCCTCGGCCACGCCCTCGACCCGGCGCAGAGCGCGCTCGGCATCACGCAGGTGGCCGTGGCTGCGAGCCGGGTTGGTGTCGAGCTGGGCGGCGGCCGACTCGAGAGCCAGCTGGATGATCCCCAGCGGAGTGTTGAGTTCGTGGCTCAGGCCGGCCGCCATCTGACCGATAGCGGCCATCTTCGAGGCCCGAGTAAATTCTCGGGTCAGGTCGACCCGCTCGAGCGCGATGGCTGCCTGCTGGGCCAGCAGGGTCACCAGACTCAGATGTTCGCGGTCAAAGTGGCCCGGCTCGGCGCTGGTCAAGACCACGGCGCGCTCTTTCGACAGCGGCGCGGCCAACAAGCTGGCCACCCCATCGGGCAGTCGCATCGGCGCCTTGTCGGCGCTCTCGGCCAGCACCGGGCGGGCGGTGCGGGTAACCAGCTCGGCGACCGAGAGCAACTCGGCCGCGACCTGCCCGGCCGGAAACTCGCAGCCCCCCTCGCGATGGATGAGATAGAAGCCCTCGTTGGGCACCAGCGCGTCGACAGTGGCCCGGGCCTGGGCGAAGATCTCCTGGGGCTCGTTGGCCGAGAAGACGGCCCGGGCTCCGTCCAACAGCCGATTGAGCCGATAGAGCCAGCGCGAAAGCTTACGGCGCTCGGCCGAGACATAAGCGATTTCGCGATTCTGGGTCTCGGTTCGCGAAAGTCCATCGAGCACCAGGGCCACCTGGCGAGCCACCAACCACAACATCTCGCGTTCCGAGGCTCCGTAGGGCTTCTGCGAGCGGGCCAGCAGCACCACTCCGAAGCCCGACAGGGGCGCGGCCAGACAGAATTTCTCGCTGCACAGGCGCTCGGGGCCCGGGGTGTAACGCCCGCCGGCCGGGCGGCCCTCGCGCCAGGCCTCCTCCACCGCCGCCTCGCGAGCCTCTTTCCTGGTGGGCGAGGCACCTCGCACGGCCACCGGCGCCAGGCGGTGCTCGTCGGCCAGAAAGAGGGCCACTACCTGGCTATCGAACTGGCCCTCGAGCAGGTCCAATAGCGTTTCTTGGGCCTGGGTCAACGAAGTTACCGAGGCCAGCCGACGATTGGCCGTCTCGAGAAACTGGCGTTCCTGAGAGCGCTGGGCCAGGCCGGCCTCGAGTTGCTTGAGTTCGGCGTCGAGCTGGGCCAGATCGCGCTCGCGCCGGCTCAGCCGAAAGCTCAGCGCAGACATCCCCTGCAGTTCGCGCGAGCGCACCGCTCCCAGCAAGCCATAGGCCAGGGCTAGCAGCACCAGCCCAAAGGAGAGAATGGTCCAGGCCGTTCGGTCGGGATGCAGCGCCAACAGTCGACCGGCCGCGCAAGCTCCGGCCAGAAAGAGCAACGAGTGCAGGCGGATATTCCAGGTCACCCGATTGAGCAGCTGTTTTCGTCCGCTCACCAGGCCGGGCATGATATAGCTCAACCCGAGATAGACCAACAGCCCCAGGCCGAAGACCAGCGGGCTGTCGAAGGCCTCTACGAGTCCCAGCAAGGTCAGTAGGGGAACGGCCTCGCTGGCCGCTTCGGTCAGGCGCTTGGACCAGGATCCGCCAGAGCGAGTGACCTGCCGAGCCGTCAGACAGACGGCCAGAATGAAAGCCGCCGCCCGGGTGCCGACGTCATGGTCGCTGGCCGCCGCCAGGTAGCAACCACAGGCTAGACTGATGAACCCCCAGTGCTCGAGGCGCGCCGCCCCGAGTTCCAGGGCTAGAGCACCCAGCAGATAGAGTAAGAAGAAAGGGGATAGGGGCGGCGTGGGCTGCGAGATGAAGACAACGGCCCCCCAGGCCACCGTCAGCAGGAGCGCCGCGAAGGCTGTGGTCGACGAAGCCTGGTTCACCCGCCAAACTTCCACGGGGTCAGCCGGGTGCCTCCCGGGGGTGGTATCGACCTGTCCCATCTGCTATAGTTACTAGTATCCACTCGCTCCTTTCACAAAAGCCCAGCAAGGGGGAACGATTGGTGCTCGCAACCAGGGGCAGCCAGTTAAAAATCAAATCACGACGGGCCTTCACGCTATTGGAGATCGTCGTGACTTGCTCTCTATTGGCGATTTTCGTGGGTGTGACCGCCCTCTCGTTACGCCAGAGTATTCATCAGGCCGGGCCCCAGGGCATGGCCCACGCTCTGGCTGCCGACCTGCGCTCGGCCCGGGCTGAGGCTCAGCGTCGCGGCTGTCTGGTAGCCGTTTGTCTGCCGTGTGACGACGGAGCCACTCCGGTCAGTCGTAGCTTCACCCTTCGAGCGGGAGAACAACTCGGTGACGCACTGCGCATTCGCTCGTTCGACCGCGATTTCGAGGCAGGTATCTTCGTCGGCTCCTGGCCCGGTTCGGCACCCGACCCGTCGGTCGGGCCGGTCGACTGGTCCCCGGTGACCCAGCAAGAGTATATGGTCTATTTTCGCCCCGACGGCACCATGTTCACCAGCGGCCTGCCTCTGGTCGACGGCCGCTTGCCTCTGGTGGTGGCCAGCAACGTCAGCTATCAGGCCGCCGGGGATGGATTCTTTGCCCCTCAGGCCATCGCCACCCCCCAGACCGTCTGGGTCGATGGCTCGGGAGCGATCGAGGTGGTCGAAAACCAGGCTCCCGCCCAGCTGCCCTCGACGGCCGCCCCGCTGGTGGTGGCAGCCACCCCTGCAGCCACGGCCCTGGCCTCGAGGTCTCCCAGTATCTCTGACATCAAGTTTTTGCCCTCCAGCAACCCGGCCCTCAGTAGCGTCGGTTTAAGCCAGACCTATATCGAAATCCATCCCGAGCAAAAAGAGGGTGACGATCTCGAGTACGGCTTGGCCACGATGGTCCTCGAGGCCATCGACGAAGACGGTGGCCCTCTCTTCTTCGAGGTCGAAAGCGAGGCTTCGGCTGGCGACCGGGGTCGCTTCACGGTCTTTCAAGACGAAGGGCGGATGAGCTTCATCGACGGCAAGTGGCGCGCCTCGGTGAGTTGGCGACCCCCGCCGGGGGCCGCCGCCGACACCGAATATGAGTTCGAGGTGGCCGTCAAGGACAAAGACGGCAACCGCGTAGCCACCACCTCGGGGGCCGGCCTTCTGCCCAGTGTGACCGCTCTGGTGCCTTCGCGGTTAGCGGTCGAATCCAGCCATAACCTGGTCTACGTCGGCAACATCGACGGAGGCGACCTGGTTCGCATCACCCCGCTGTCGCAGCACGATCAAGACCCCTTCTTCTCGCCCGACGGCACCAAGCTCTACACCTTCAACAGCACCGGCTCGGACACGGTGCTGGTGCAGCAAAACGGTGACGGAACCAACCGGCGTATCGTCAATCCCTTGCCCGTCTCGGTCGGAAGCATTCGCTTCGATCCGCTTTTCATGTATGGCTCTTTCGTCCACAGTAAGAGAGTTCTGGTCCATTCCTACACCATCACCACCACCGACTCCGAAGGCAACTCCACTACCGAAACGGTGACGGTTACCCAGAACGTCAACTCGCTGGCGATTCTCCATCTCTCCAGCGGCAAGTCCTGGGACATCAGCAGCGTGGCCATCGGCAATCTCAGTTGGGACTCGCGGACTCGCTTCGGCTTCCGGTTTACCGAGGCCGAGACGGTCGACGGGCCGCCCGGCATCGAGATCAAGGGTCGCACTGCTCACCTGGTGGGCTTTCCACCCACCGCCGAGTCCATCAGCCTCCCTCCCGAGACTCCGAGCTATGTCTATAATCTCAAGGACCCCAGCTGGTGGGTCCGCTTTGCGCCGGGCGACGCCTATACCCCCTCCAAACTTTTGCTCGAGAACGGGACTCAATCCCATACCCTGCGCTCCAACCTCAACTTGAGCGGCAGTCCCGTCTGGTCAGGCGACGGTCAATGGCTAACCTATCTCCATGACGCCAGCGCAGGCCGCTACGATCTCCTGGTCCAACACGTCTTCAATGGCTCCTTTAGCTACACCGGCTCGACCGCGGAGCTGATCCTTGATGACGTGCCCATCTCTTCGCCAAAATTGTCGCCCGACGGAAAATTCGTCTTTTTTCTGCGCGGTGACCACCTTTTCCGCATCGAGGCGAAGCGGGGAGCCACAGCCGTCAAGCTCAGTGACACGCTGCCAGGAGTGAAGAGCTTTGCGCTATCGCGCTGATTTCGCTTTTTCCCTCGTAGAGGCCGTCTTCTCGAGCTTCTTGCTGCTGACGGCCGTGACGATGAGCGTCTATCTATTCGACGCTTCGCTGCGCGCCCAGGCCGAAAACGACGTCCGCATGCAGGCCACCCTGGTGGCCCAAAGCCGGCTCGACGAGATTCGCGCCTATGCCGATACCAACTTCGGGTCGGGCCTGGCTCTTTTTGACGGCCTCGAGATCGAGCCCCCTGAGGCTCCCAATCTCAAGGTGAGAACGCGGGCAGCCCGCAAGCAGATGTATCTGCCCTGTACCGAACTCGAAACCCAATATGCTCCCGGAGCGGTCTTTCCCCAGCCCGAACGCAAAACGTTGGAAAAGTCCGCCTGGCAGGTCGAAGTCGAGGTCCGCTGGTCGGAGCGTCCGGCCGACCGGGTGACCCTGGTGAGCTATGTGGGCGACTGGCGCCGGGGCAATTTCAACATCAGCATCACCCCCAACAATCCCGCCCCCATCCCGCCCAGAGATACGCTCGAATTCGAGGCCGTGGCCACCGACGACGATGGTCGCCGCCTGGATGATTTGGTGCTAACCTGGTATGTCAACCCGCTCGATGGCCTGGGCACCATCTCGCAAGTCTCGCGGGACGGCACCAAATGCCTCTACAAGAACCACTTTCGCGACTATGACGGCTCGTATAAGGTGCAGCCGGGCCAGTGCGAACTGGAAGTTCGGGCGGTCTTTGCCGGGATCGAGCGGCGGGCCACCAGGGTGGTGGTCAATGAGTAAGCGCGGCTTTAGCCTGTTAGAGGCGCTTTTCGGGATGCTGATCACCTTTCTGGTGCTCTCGGCCGTCGTCTATATCCTGCAGCAGGCTGTCACCGTGCGGGGCAGCGTCGAAGAAGTGGGCAGCTTCACCGAACTCAGCCACGCGATCGGCTTGATCCGACGCGATCTGGCCACGGCCATCAGAGTGGACACACCCACCGGCACCTCGGCTCATCGCATCGTGGTGCGCCAGATCGATGAAAGTCAGGATTTCTTGACCCGCGTGGCCGACGGCAACGCCTTCGACAGCACCGAAAGAATTCGGGTCGAATACGAGCGCAGTGACGGCATTCTCAGGCGCCAGGTCTACGACTCGCTGGGCAATCTCAGGGCCAACCAGAGACTGCTGGCCTGCTCGTCGTTTGAAACCGGCCGCACCTTGAGCCTGATCACCATCAAGGTCGGTATCGAGAAAGAGCGCTCTTCTCGCATCTACGCCTTCCAATGCAGGGTCATGCCATGAGGCACCGCGGATTTTTGCTGGTCCTTTCGCTGCTGTTGACGGTCTTGATCGCCATTATCGCCCTGGGCCTCCTCAGCATGCGGCGCGGCGGCTATGCCACTTCGATGGCAGGAGTCGAGGCAGCCCAGGCCAGGGCGCTGGCCATCGCCGGGATGGAAGACATCCGGGTCAAGTTGGCCAAAGACCCCTTCTACCCCACCGGGGTTGGCGACGAGCAGGTCGTCTTCAGCTATACCGAGGCAGTCACCAGCCTGGATGACCCCGCCCGCACCCTGGGCACCTATCGGGTGACCGTCGATCGCTCCCACCGCGACCCTCAGAAGGTCTTGCGGATCGAGTCGCGGGGGTTCGTGGGCGGGCTGCGGGCCGAAGGGGCCATGTTCACGATCTATGGCGAACTGGACCTGACCGATTTCAGCTTCAAAGTCTGGCGTGAAGGAACTTTTCCCCAGCTTTGAAGATCCCGTTTTTCGATCGCGAGCGGCCGGCGCGCTGCAAGCCCGAGACCCTCAGCACCTTCACCAAGCAACTGTCGGCCCTGATCGGGTCGGGCGTGCCTTTGCACAAGGCCCTGGAAGCGCTCTCGCGAGAAGACGGTGAAGAGCTGCACCAGCGAGTTGTTCCCGAACTGGTGCGCCAGGTGGCCTCAGGCCACACCCTGTCGCGCAGTCTCCTCCGCTTTCCGGGTGTCTTTCCGCCGACCTACGTGGCTTTGATGCGAGCGGCCGAACAGACCGGCGCCCTGGTCGCCGTGCTGGACCGTCTCAGCGAGTGGCTGGATCGCACCGTGGCTCTCAAGCGCCGGGTGTCCAATGCTCTGACCTACCCGGTTTTCGTGCTGATCCTGTCGTTGGGCTTAACGGTGGCCTTGTTCCGAACGGTCGTGCCCAAGATTCTCGACACCGTGGAGGGACTCGGGGTAGAGTTTCCTCTACCGACCCGCATCTTGGCCGGGTTGGTAGCCGCCCTCGGCAAGCCGTGGCTGTGGGTGCTGGCCGGGTTGATCGTGGCCCTGGTCGTTTTCTACCTGCGCACCCCCGAGGGCACCTATCGCCTCCAGGCGGTGGCCGCCGTGCTGCCGGTGGTCGGACCGATCGTGGTCCACTCCAGCGCCTCGCGCTATGCCTTCACGCTCTCGATGTTGACGGCTACCGGAGTCGACTTTCTGCAATCGCTCAATATCTCGGCCGAAGCCAGTGGCAGCCTGTTGATCTGGGAAGACAGCCAGCGGGTCCAGCGCACCATCAGAGAAGGTGGCAAACTCTCGGAGATTTTCGAGGACCAGTTGCACTACCCTCACCTGCTCTGCCAGCTAGTTCGGTTGGGGGAAGAGGTCGGTCGTTTTGATCGCTTTCTGCAAAAGGCTTGCTCGATGCTCGAAGAAGACACCGGCTATCGCCTGGAACGCCTCACGGCCCTGGTCGAGCCCCTGATTTTGGCCGGCTTGTCTTGCTTTGTGGGCTTCGTGCTCATCTCGACTCTGCTGCCCCTCTCGAAACTGGCCGCCGCTCTGTAGCGGGTCTCACCAACGAAGAAGCCCCCGCAGAGACTGGCGGAGGCTTCCTCGGTCAGACCCAGGCGGGTCAGGCTTGGCCATCGTCGTGGCCGATTTCGCCGCGACGCACGAAGTCTTCCACCAGGAGCAGGGCATCGCCCGCGTGATGAATCGTGTCGAGGAGCGTGCTCATCGACGAGACTTCTTCGAGTTGCTCGGTCACGAACCACTGCAAGAAGGTGTGGGTCATGTGATCTTTGTTCTTGGCTGCTTCATCCACCAGGTTATTGATCTGGCGGGTCACCTCGAGTTCGCCATCGAGGGCGCACTGGACCGCGTCGGCGGCGCTGGTGAAATCGTTGCGCAGGTTGGGAAGGCCCCGAATCTCGGGTTTGGCGCCTGCGTCGAGCATGTACTGGACGAACTTCATCGCGTGCACGCGCTCTTCTTCGGCTTGTTTGTAGAAATGCTTGGCCAGCGACGGCAAGCTGGCATCGTCGAAATGAACGGCGATAGCGACATACTGCGCCGAGGCCTTGAATTCGTTCTGGATCTGCTGGTTCAACAGGTCGACCAACTTATCGTTGACGAGCTGATTTGGATTCGCTTTTTTCTTTGCCACGGTGAGCTTCCTTTACAATCTGGTCCGGGCGCCTTCCACGCCATCGGCCCGGGTCCTTTTGAGCCCCGCCCCCGGTAAAGCCAGGCCGATTAAAGGAAGGCAATGCTCTGAGGCGAAGACAGGCGCCGCTCGCGGCTTTCGCCGCGAGGATGTTTAATGAAGGGACGGGGTATCAAGTGAAACAGCGCAAGAAATTGATTCCCCTCTTGCTTACGCTGGTACTGGCCACCTTCGCGCTGAGCCAGGCTAAGGAAGAGTTCAAAGTTCTGATTGATGGCAACCGCAACGCGGCCGTAAAGATCTCGACCGACGAAGGTCAGACCGGCACCGAGGGCACCATCAAAGCCAGCATCGACCTGCCCAAGGGCGAGTCGGTTCTGGATCTCAACCTTGATATAGAAGACGCCAAGCAGCTTGGCGACGGTTCGATGTTGGCTAATGCCAAGGTCAACTCGGGTACTTTGGAGGTGGTCGGCTCGGCCGACATCCCCGTTCCCGCCGAGGACGCCCCCGAGAAGCTCACCGCCTCTATCGAGAGCGTGACCCAGAATGATGTCTCGGTGGCCAAGGCCGATCTGGCGCTGGTGACCAAGACCCCCGAGAAGATCCCCACCGTCAAGCTCGACGCCAACGGCGAAGGCTCGGTAAAGGCGTTCAAGGGCGGCCTCACCTACAGCGTCAAGAGCGACGACGGCGACCTCAAAGAGATCCCCTTCAACAACTTGGTCGTGGCCATCTCCGAAGCGGAGGACAAAACCACCATCGAACTCACCATCAGCGCCCCGCCGGGTGAGTTCGCCAATCAGCTCAAGATGCTGCCCCAGGCCAAAGATCCCCTCGAGCAGAATCTCAGACAAGCACAGATCGAGATCGAGAAGATCGAGTTTCCCGAGGTCGAAGAAACGCCCCAGGGCAACACCGCCAGGGCGACCCTGGTGCTCAAGAACGTGCGCGCCACGCTCCACCGCGCCATCGACGCCTTTGGCCCCAACATGGGCTCGCCCGAGATCTCCGGCGAGGTGATGGCCCAGGCCTTCAACAACATCGTGGAAGTGCGCCTCAACAAGTTCCAGTTCACCATGGAGGTCAAGGAAGGCGAAGTGAGCGGAGCCCTCGAGGGTGACCTCTCGCAAGTCGACAAGTTCTTCGAAGGCTACCTGACCATCATGCCAGCCGTGCTCAAGACGGCCAAACAACAGCAAAATTTCTACCAATATGGCGAAGCCGCCCCGATTGTCGAGGCCTTCTACGACATCAACATGCAAAACGGCCTCAAGATGATTCGCCTGATGCTCGACTCGCCGCTCGATTTCAAAGGCTCCGGCAGCCTCAACATGAGCAAGACCGAAGACAAGATGAGCCTCGACGCCAAGGCCGATCTTTCGACCGAAGGCTATGAGGAGTTCGTCAAGAAGGCCAAAGAGCAAGGCATTCCCGTAGCGGAAAAGGCCCTGTTGCTGGGCGACCTGCAAATGGAGAGCAACCGTCTGGTCGGTAAGGCCTATATGTACACCGACGGCGACCTGATCAGCTACTACAAGGGAATGCTCATCGGCGCCCTGGGCCAGGCCGGTGCGGCCGAGGCTCAAGACATCGTCAAACAACTCGAAATCAAAGAGTCCGAGTTCAATCTGAACCTGACCGGCTCGAAGCTGACCATCAAAGGTTACGGCGAGACCACCGACCTGACTCCCGCTGTCAGCGCCATCCTGAAGAAGGGGGCGGCCCAGCTCGAGGGCACCCTCGTAGGCGTCAAGATGGACTTCACCTTCAAGCCCGACGGCAGTGGTGCGGGTGAGCCCGTAACCCTCTACTTCAAGGACTTCATGCCCGGCAAATCCGAAGACCAGATCAAGAAAGCCCTGTCGTTCCCGAGTTCGGCCACCGTCACGGCCGACGCCGCCAGTAGCGACGTCACCCTGGTCGCGGTCGAAAAGCCGGCCCTCGAGATGGATCCCAAACTGGCAGCCATCCAGAGCGAAGCTCAGGCCAAGCTCGGTTCGACCGCTGTGGCCGCCGGAGCCACCTCGGGCAGCAAGAGCTGGATGATGATTCTGGCCGGCGTGTTGATCCTCGGCCTTATTGGAGTCGGCCTGGCGGCCGGCAAGAAGAGCGCCTAATCGTCAACACTGACTTCCTGGGCGGCAGCGCTTAAGCGCTGCCGTCTTTGTTTTGTCGGGAATAGACCTGGGTGAACTCGGCGCCCAGAAAGAGAATCTGGGCTGAATAATAGACCCAGACCAGCAGCAGAATGAGCGAACCTCCAAACTGCTGCTCTGAGCTGCCGAGATAGAGGCCCATCAAGGCCTTTCCCAGGGTGAAAAGACAACCCGTCAGGCAAGCCCCCACGCCCACATCCCTCCAGGCGACCCTGGTGTCGGGCAGCACTTTGAAAATCAGCGCAAAGAGCACGACGGTCATCACCAGCGTCAGCAACTCGTTGAGAAGCGGCAAGAGGAAGCTGGCCATGTTGCCCTTCCAGGCGCTCAGGACGGCGCTGGCCAACAACGACACCGTGAGCAGCAAGCCTCCTCCGAAGACCATCAGGACAGAAAGTAGCCGCTGGCCCAGTTTGTCCTTCCAGGTCGAGTCGGGGTCTTCGCTGACGTTCCAGATGATGTTGAGGGCCTTCTGAAGGTGGGCAAACAGGCCTGAGGCCGAGAAGACCAGGATCACCCCGCCCAACAGCGTCTGGCCGCCCCCGTTAGCCATGGTCTGCTGCAAGAGGTCGGCCGCGCCCGGCCCCAGCGAACTTCGCACCTGTTGCATCAGACCCGAGGCGGCCGTGTCCTGGTCGACGAACACGCTCACCAGCCCCAACAGCACTGTGAACAATGGACCCAGAGCAAAGATAGCGTAGTAGGCCAGGGCCGCAGCCAGAGTGGCCGCGTCGTCCTTCTGCCATTGCTGAAAAGTGTCTTTGAATAGCTGAACCATAGGTCCCAGGATAGCCCGCGCGCATCGCCTGGGACAAGCGACTAGGACAAATATACCTATCTCTCTTACAGCTTAGCTGTTAAACTGACGATATGAGCATGGGGTTGGAAACTCGCCGCCTTTCGCTCGAACAGGGGCGGGCTGCGGAAGTCTTGACCGGAATTGTCTTCGAGCCGTGCGAGAGCTGGGAGCAGATGCAGTGCATCACCCTCGAGCCAGAGGTCGATGGAGCCGGCATCGCCGTCGATGGCGTCTTTTATCGCGCTCGACTAGAGGAGCGCTGGAGGGCCCGGGTTGCCTACGAAAAGGCGCTCGAATGCGGCCATCCCTCGGTTCTCGTCGAGCGCGGTCGCGAGAGCCTGCTATGCCTGCGGGTGGGCGGCCTGGCGCCCGACCAGCGGCTGGAGTGGCGACTGTCTCTGGCTGACGGCGAAAGCCTTGAGTGCGCCCCGGCCGTGGGGCCCAGCCAGCCGACCCTGAGCCGCGACCTCGCCTTCGTGGCCGCAGCCAGCGAGGAGTATCGTCCACCCGAGTTGGGCGAATGTCTGGGCATTCTCCAGGGACGGGGCTCGCTGGTCTCGCATGTTCTGGCTGAACTGCTAGGCGAAGTCGGCTATCGCCTGCCCGGGGCCGCCCTCCAGGCCGCCGTGGACTGGTTGGAGCACAGTCCCCTGCCGCGCACCGCTCCGCTGGCGGCCGGCCCGCCTCACTATCTGCGACCGGAGCAACAACTGGGTATGGTCTGCCGCCAGGTCGGACCGGCCACCGAGGCCATGCTGGTGGCGCTGCTGGAACTACTCGAGCAGTGTTGTGAGCGGGCCCGGCTGCTGCGGGGGGCGGCCCGCTTGAAATACGAGGGTGAAGGCTTGTTGCGCAAACTGGCCGGCCAGCGGCTTAGCCTGGGAGAGTTTCAGTCGTGGCTGGCCCGCCTTGACGCCTTTAGCCAGGCCACCAGCCTGTCGACTCCCTCGGCCGTCGAAACGGTGGGCCGATAGCCCAGTAGCTCGCGGGCGGCGCTGATGTCGTAGTAATGCGATGTGCCCAACTGAGCGGCCAAAAATCGGGTCATGCGGGGCTCACCGGGCAATCGAAAGAAGAGATAGATCTTTTCCAGCAAAGCTCCCAGGAGGCGAGCCACCGGCAGCGATAGGCTTCGATGCACCGGAGGCTGGTCGAGGCGGGTCAGCAGCTGGTTGACCCAGGCCCACAGGTTGACCGGCTCGCCCTGGCTGATGAAAAACGCCCGTCCGTGGGCCTGGTCGAGGCGCTCGGCCGCCAGCAGATGGGCCTGAGCGGCGTTATCGACGTAGGTGATGTCGACCAGATTCTCGCCGGAACCGACCCGCACCAGGCGGCCGCGTCCGGCCGCCTCGAGTAGCCGGGGGATGATGTGGCTGTCGCGCGGCCCCCAAATGATGTGAGGCCGCAGCGCCACCGTCTGCAGACCGTCTTTGCCGTCGGCCGCCAGCACCATCTTCTCGGCTTCGGCCTTGGTGGCCGAATAGGCGTTGAGAAACTTCTTAGGATAGGGATAGCTCTCGTCGATGCCGGCGGTGGGCTTGCCCGAAAACGTCACCGAAGGCGACGATGTATAGATGAGGCGCTTGACCCCATGGCGGCGGCAGCCGTGCAAGATGTTGCGGGTGCCCAGGACGTTGGCTTCGTGATACTCACTGTAAGGACCCCAGATACCGGCTTTGGCGGCCACATGAAAAACCGTGTCGAATCCTGCGCAGGCAGCCAGGACGCTCTCGCGGTCGCGCAGGTCGGCTTTGACGACAAAGGCGCCCAGCGCCTCGAGTTCGGGTACCTCGCGACGCACCAGCACACCCACTTCGTGGCCCGCGGCCAGCAACTGTTCGGTGATGACCCGACCCAGAAAGCCGGCCGCTCCCGTAACCAATGCTCTCAACTGCGCCTCCCGCCCGCCCAGGCGGACAACTCTTCGCGATGGATCTTGGCATTGTGACGCGGGTCGACGGGAAACCGGGGGTGAAAGGTCACTTCTTTCACCTGCCCATAGAGCGGATGCCGGGCCAACAGGCCTCGGCATTCGTGCGCCAACAACGTGTCGCTGGACCGGCTGCCGGGTCGACGCTCGACCACCAGGGTGGGGCCCGACTTGCCGGCCACCAGGGCCGAGCGGGCCACCTCGGGGTGGCCGTTGACCATGCCCTCGGCGGCCACCGGAAAGAACGTCTGTCCCTGCCACTCGACCCGATGGGCCTTGCGCCCGACCAGCCACAGATTGTGTTCGGGGTCGAGATAGCCGAGATCGCCCATGCGGTGCCAAAGGCCATCCTCGCTCTCGATCTTGGCCAGACGAGTCGCTTCGGGCTGGTCTTGATAGGCCCAGGTCACCACCGGACCCCGCACGCAAACCTCACCCACCTCACCTGGAGGCAGTGCGTCGGGCAAAGAGTCGAAAGCCTGGTCGCTGATCGGCAGGATGCGAATCTCGATATTGGGGGCAGCCGGACCTACGCAGGTTCCGGCCCCGGCCAACCGCGACGGGGCGGCAGCCAGAGCCTGGCTGCCCGAAATCGAAGTCACCGGCAGCGCCTCGGTGGCCCCGTAGGGGGTATGCACCTCAGCCCCGGCCGGCAGAATCGCCTTCCAGGTCCTGAGCAACTCGGTAGCGATGGGAGCCCCGAAGGTCAGCACGCGACGCACGGTGGGCAGTGGCATCTTGCGACTGCGACAGTATTCGCCGACGCGGCTCCAGATCGCCGGGGAGCCTTGCAGACTGGTCACGCCGTGGGCATGGATGGCCGTCACCATGCGAGCCGGGTCGACCGTGGCCGGACGGCTGGGGTTGAGCGGCGGGATCACGCAAGTCACGCCCATGGCCGTGGAAAAGAGGGCGAACAAGGGAAAACCCGGCAGGTCGACCTCCCCCGGCTCGAAGTCGTACATCCTTTGCAAAGCCTCGACCTGAGCCTGGAAAATTCGATGGCGATAGACCACCGCCTTGGCCGGGCCGGTGCTGCCCGAGGTAAAGAGCAGGGCGGCCGTCTGGTCGGGATCCGTAGCCAGGGTGGAGAAGCTGGTGGCTCGGGCTCGGCGCGCCACCTCGGGCACGCCGGGAAAGCGACCCAAGACCGCCCTTTTCTTGACAGCCTGAAAGGGCTGGCGAAAAAGACGACTGACCAGATGGCCTTTGGGAATCGCCACCAAACCATCGGGGCGGATCGATCCGATGGACCGCAACATGGGCTTTAGCCCCATGCCGGGATCGATCAGGATGGGCTGGGCGCCGAGCTTGAACAGGGCGAAAGTCAACGAGACGAACTGGGCACTATTGTTGACCAGCATCAGCACCCGATCGCCCGCTACGAACCCTAGTCTTTGCAGGTCTTCGGCCTGGGTGTTGCACAAGCCCAGCAATTGCTCGAAATTCCAACGCTCGGCACCATCGATGAGAGCGGTATGGGCGGGATAGCGAGCAGCCGTGTCGTCGAGAAACTCGGCTACATTGAACGTCACTCGAGAAAGTCCCGCATCCTCGGAATGATGCGCTCGAAGCACTCCTCCACCACCAGATGTCCGGCTTCGGCGAAACGATGCACCTGGGCGTCGGGGAAGTACTCCTGAAAGCGGGAGATGTAGCGGGGCGTAAAGACCCAATCTTTCTCGCCCCAGAAAATCTGCACGGGCAGGTCCGCCAGACATGAGAGGTCCTTCTCGAGGGTGAGCAGGGCCGCCCAGCTGGGGTGAGTCGGATCCATGGGGATATCCTGAACGAAGCGATGGGTGGCGATGCGATTGGCCCAGGAGTCGTAGGGATAAAGATACCCTTTGCGGATGTCGGGGGTGATGCGCGAGCGGTCGGCCACCGCCAGCACCGGGCACAAGCCGGCGAAGGCGTTGAGACCGCGAATGAGCAGGGCTCCGAGCCAGGGAATGCGACAAAGGTGCAGCAGCCACGGCATGTGCTTGGAAGTGAAGGCGGCGGTGTTGGTGATGACCAGCCGCGAAAAGCGGTCGTGGTGACGCACGGCCACTCCCAGACCGATAGGTCCGCCCCAGTCGTGGACCACCAGGGTGATTTTGCGAAGATCGAGGGCGAGCACCAGGCGCTCGAGGTTGTCGACGTGCTGACGCATCCGGTAGTCATAGCTCTGCGGCTTGTCAGACAGCCCGCACCCGATATGGTCGGGCACGACCACCCGGTGGTTGGGTGAAAAGGCATTGACCAGTTCGCGATAATAGAACGACCAGGTGGGATTGCCGTGGACCATCAGGATGGGCTCGCCCTGGCCCTCGTCGACATAGTGATAGCTCAGCCCGTCGAGATCGAGAAAGTGCGGTTCGTACGGATAGAGAGACTGGATTTCGGGGGGAAGGGTCACGATTGTAGTCCTAGCATTACGGCCACGAGAAAGGCGCAAAATAGCAACACCGGCACCGACTTGCGGATGAAGGTGTCATGAATCCAGTCGTCGAGCTTCTCGGTGAGCGATAGCTCCATGTACGTGGCCCAGACCAGATTGAAGCCCAGGAACCAGGGGAACAGCCTGATGGGATGCATGTAGCGCAAGTCGGGATGAAAGAAGACCCCCAGCCGGAACTTGGGTATGAGCAAGAAGAGCAGGCAGATGAAGACGATCAACGACGGCATCATCATCATTTTCTTGGCTCGCGTCTCTTCCACCGCCTGGGCGCTGGGTGGAAGCTTCTTATAAGCCGTTCCTAACGAGGCCGGCAGGGCCCAGGCCATCAAGAGATAGAGCCAGGCCAGGAGCTGAACCGGACCCATCGCGTGGGACAACACTTCGGGCGCCGACTCGACCAGGTCCATATTGACCCAGTTGCCGCCCAGTTCGGTTCTGAGATAGTCGGTCAGGTAATAGCACCCCATGCCCCAGATTCCGGCGAAACAGAAGAAACCGACAAAGAGCGGGCTGATCAAACGGCTGAAGCCCTTGTCAGAAGAGAGGACCTCCTTGCCGGTTCGGTCGGCCATGTCAAAGACCGAGACCGTGCGCTCTTCGTCGGGAGTGCGCAGCAGAATGTAGGCCTCGTGGGTTTCGGGCAACGACTCCTGGTCGAGCCAGTAACTCAATTGGACTTTGTTACCGCGAAAGCGGGTGGGCGTGACTTCGAGCGAGTGATGGGTCGAGGTGGCCGTTCCCGAAAGGGTGCCGCCGCCGGCATTGGTCAGGATGATATAGCCCGACTCGCACTTCTTGCCGCGGCTGTTTTCGCGAATACCCACATACTCGACCCGGTGCACCAGGAAAGGCCGCTCGAGAGCTGCTTCTTCGGGACTGAGTTTGCGGCGCACGGGCAACTCTTCGGCCGCTTCTTCGTCAAGTTCCAGGTCGGGCGGCGGCAGCTCGGGTGCCTCGATATCGGGGATCTCGTCGGCTCCGCGGCGGATATAGAAGACATAGTCGGGCTCGACCAGCTCGAGATAGTAATCGCCATACTCGACCACCAGCTCGGTCTTGCCGTCTTCGTCGGGTTCTTCTTCATAGTGGGTGCAATCGCGGAAGAACGGCTCGGACATGGCCAGCCAGTCGCGCACACTGGGCAGAAAACGCTCGATCTCGCGCTTGGACCGGGCAGGATTGGCCAGGATTCCTTCCCCCGCCTTGAGCGAACAGAATTCGGCCAGGTTCTGCATCTTGGTGGTGGGGTCGGCGTCCATCTGCAAGATGCGAGCGTGGGCACCGGTAGGACGGTCCGTGTCCGAGAACTCTTCTTGATAGTAGAAGACGTTACGCACCGCTTGACCGAGTCTCTCGGTAGATTCGCGACCGATGGACCGCAGCGAGAGAATCAACAGCTTCTCGCACTCGCGCACCGACAGCGACTCTTGAGCCATGCGGGCCGCCTCTTCAGGCAGGGTTCCCAGCTCGCGAAAAGCGGCCGCGGCCAGGCCCGCGAAGTAGCGAGTGAGATAGTCCAGAGCGTCGCGCAGCGAGATACAGGCTTCGACCGGGTCGCCCACGCGCAGATAGATGTCCATACGGGTCAGGATCTTGCCCAGCACCTTGGGGCAGCCCTCGGGAATCTCGATGGGTTCGCGAATGAGCGGCTTGGGCGCCGAGTCGCCGGCCTGGGCCATCTCGCCCTCGGGGCGCGGGTTGTTGAGCCAGAGCTGATAGCCGGGCTCGCCCACTTCGATGAAGCGGTCTCCGATGCGCACCGAAAACTCGACGCTGCCGTCGGGATTGGGGTCTTCGAAGAAATGCTCGGTACTCTGCAGATAGGCACCGATCGACAGCAGCCACTCGCGCAGGGTCGGGACGTGCTTCTCGAACTCGATCTTGCAGGTCTCGGGGTCTTCCCACTCGCCATAGCCCGGCTCGAGCTGACACCAGGCAGAGAGTTGACCGGAGAGAGCCAGGATTTCGGTGTGCCAGCGAGGCACGAACTCGAACAGCTCGTTGCGGCGATAGAAAATACCCACTACCGACTTGGCGGCCAGGCTGTCCGGCTGATTCTTGAGGATGTTGAGACAGGTGTTGAGCAGCTTCTCTGAGGCCGACACCGATTGGCTCGCATCGAGCAAGTCCTGGGCCTGCGCCGGCAGCATGTCGATGTCTTCGCATACCTTCGAAGACACACCGGCGAAATAGCGAATCAGGAACTCGAGGGCGTTGCGCAACTCGAGGCAGCCGGCCACCGGGTTCTGCTCTTTCATGGCTTCGTCGAGCCGCTCGAGAATCTCTAACAGGTATTTGGGTGCGCGCTGAGGGACGAAGAAATAGACTTCACGCTCGTAGAGGTTGCGCGGAACGTCGATCTCTTTTTCAGGAATGCAAAGCGGGCAACTCGACAGCTCGAGCCGCTGGCCGGCGGTGAGGTCCTGCTTGCCGATGCGAACCTTGATTGCCTGCTCGCCACCCAGCGAGGTGCGTTCGGACAAGATGCCGGCCACGTTGAAAAAAGGCGCGGCTCCTTCGAGCCACTCTTGCAAGAAAGGCAGATAACGACGTACCTCTTGCACGCACTTTTTCCGCACGGGCACGTTGGTGGAAGCGATCAGGGCCGACAGCTGGGGGGTGCCCCGGCGCGGCTTGCCGCCGATGCCCATCAGCTTGGTAAACTTACGGGCGCTCTTGCCATCGTAGAAGACATTGAGCAGCGACTTTACCTCGGGAAGGTCTTGAGGCGCGTCGGAAGCCAGAAACTCGAGGGCGATCCGCAGGGTGTCTTCAGCATTGACGGGGTCGAGATAGTTCTCTTCGGGAAACTGCAACTCGCCGAACACCTTGCTCAAACAGGCGGCCAGATCGGCGAAATAACCCATGAGGAAATGAAACGTTCGCTTCAAGACCCGATACGAAGTACTGGGCGCGTCGAGGTCGAGCGACTCGGTCAGTTCCTCGAGCAGGTGCTCGAGGTGGGAGGGGCTTCCCTGAGGTAGACTCGGGACGCCCAACTCCTTTGCAGTCAGCGTGTCAGCTGCCAACCATCCTCCTCATCGAGACCCTTCCTTCGCCAAGGCGTTTCATCTTCCCTCAGTCGGAACCAAACGAATCGAGAAGTCCTTCATCTCGTAGATGGTCAACCCGTCGACCACGAGAAAGCCGTCGGCCTTCAAAGTGGGGTGAGGGTGTTCGCTGCTGTGACTGACGTAAGCTTCAACCACCACCTTCTTGTTGGAGGGAATAACCTGCCCTCGATAGACCCAGGTGTGAGGCTCGCCCACGGCGATGGGTTCGAAGCGGTGGGTGTTGCGGGACTGCGGCCAGCGGTCGAGAGCCACTACTTTGAGCAGTTGCAGAAAGGCTTCCAGCCCAAGCGAGCCGGGCCAGACCGGGTCTTGATAAAAGTGAGCCTTGAAGAACCACTCGTCGGGATTGACCGTCTTGCTACCGCGGATGAAGCCCAGACCCCTGGGCCCGCCCTGGGGCAAGTAAGCGTCGACCCGGTCCATCATCAACAAGGCTCCGCCGGGCATCGGCTCGCCAGCTACGGTGTTGGAGTCATCGGGATCGAGCGGGGCCAGGCGCGCCAACTCGAAAGAGCGGGCCGAGGCCAGTTGCTCGGCCGAGGGGGTCCAGACCCGCTCGCCAGCATCCCGCACACCCAGCTGATTGGACAAAGCAGCGCCGGTGAAGAAGCCAAAATAGGTGGTGCCTTCATAAAGCAGGCGGTCGCCGGCCAGCATCTGCATCTCGAAATTCTCGATGATCATGCCGCCCGCTTCCGAGACATCGGACATGCGCACCCGAACCCGCACCGTTCCGACGTCGGGAAACAGCTCGTGATGCAGAGTGGCGGTGCCGCCCAAATTGCGAAAGTGGGTATCGACCCGGCTGCGCAGGGCCGAACCGACATAAGCGGCCAACCAGCCGCATGGCTGCAGGGCGGCCTCGAGCAGAATGCAATAAGCCATGGAACTCTGATGGTTTGCCTCGAAATACCAGGCATTCGGAGGGACATCATAGTGACTTTCGATCCAGCCTCCGGATTGCAGCACGAAAGGGGGCTGGTTGACCTCGACCACCCGGTCCATGAATTGATAGGGAGGTCCTGGCAAGCGAGCGATGCGACGCTCGGAGTCAAAGACCGTATACGGCTCGCCAAACGCCAGCGAAGGCCGCCCGTTGGAGAACTCCATAATGGACTGTTTGTCGTAGAGCGCCTGCGGCTGAGGTTGGCTCTGCCAGAGGGCCTCGACCTCAGCCCGGGTTACCCCGGTCAGCTGCATCGACATGTCGACGAAGCGCACGATGGGCTTGCCGTCGCCGAACATGAGCGCATCGGCGATGACATAGGGAGCCGGGTTGTAGCCGATGGCCTTGATGTCGACCTGATAGACGACCTTTTTGGTGTCGACATCGACCGGCCCCCGGCACTGGAGAGCGGCGGGGGTCTCGAGCACCGGCTCGAAGGCCACCTGTTCGACTTCCGCCAGCCAACCGATCCGGGCCAGCAGAAAGCGCAGAGTATGGGCGCAGCACTCATACATCAAGGTGCCGGGCATGACCATGTCGTCGACAAAGTGGCAGGTCAAGAACCAATCGTCGGGATGGATATCGGCCTCGGCCTGGATGGTGCCCAGGCCAAAGCGCCCGCCTCGAGGGTCCAGGCTCAACACGCGATCGAAAAGCTTCATGCGACCGTCGGGCAGACCGTAGGGCCGGCGCAGAGGCAGATTGGCGAAGGCTGGTCCGAAACAGGCGGCCGGGTCGCCGCGGCGGAAAGCCGCCACTCGGGCATCGTCGTAGCTTTCGACTCCGCCCAGCGGAGCTAAATCGCGCCAGTCGGCCTGGCGATGCCCGGCGGCCGGCTTGCGTTCCTCGGCGGTCAGCACGATGCCGCCCGAATTCTCGATCTCTTCATAGGTGAAGAAACCGGCGCAGCCGTTGCGCATGGTGATCAGCTTCTGGCCGTCGATGGTGCCGTCGAACTCGAAGAAGAACAGATAGACATCCCCCTGGCGCACGAAGCGGTCGATGCGAATGTCATAGACGATCCGTTCACCCGGTTGGGGCAACCCTCGATGGAACTCGACGGTGGCGTCGAGCAGCCGATACATCCGATGGCCCCTGGTCCGCAGGTCGATGCCCAGGTAGGCCGATAGGAAGAGGTCGGCCTGGCCGGCTTCTACCGAAATACAGACCGGCGTGCGGCCGGCATCGAGATACCAGGCGTCGTGATGCACATCGTGCTCGGTCACCAGGCGGCCGCTACCCAGCGAGCCCGGCTCGCCCTCGACATGGGTGATACGATGGCACAGCATCAACGGCTCATCCGGCAAGCGCACGCGCGTGGGGTGATGGTCGACCTCGGCGAACTTGGGCCCGAGCACCTTGGCGATCGAGCCGACAGCGAACTCCATGCACTGATCGTAGTCCCAGAGGACATCATCGCGAGGAGCCTCCACCCGAACCTCGGGAGCGGTCAGGCTGGCCGGCAACTCACCCTCGCCGACCAGTTGAGCCAGTAGTTGGTTCTGCAACTCGACAGCCCGAGCCATGGCCTCGAGGGTCTCGCCCGACATGCGCAGGAAAGTCTGGTGGGCCTTGGCCGTAGCCGTCGAGGTTTCGAGCATTTGGGCGGCCAGCGGCTCGAGCGCCTGGGTGCTCACGGCAGCCGGCGCCGGACGGGTGGCCCGAGCGGCTGGCGGCGGCGCGACCGGAGTCGGGGTCGGGGCGGGTCGGCCGTTGGCCCGGCTGACCGGAGTCTGAGGAGCGATGGGCGTGGCCAACGGGGTAGGCAGATTCTTGCCTATGGGGACGGTGACCACTCCGCGAGACTCGGGCTCGGGAGCCAGTTCGGACAGATCGTAGAGAGGAGACATATCGATTTCCAATCCTTCGGCCGCGGCCGCGGCCAGCAACTTCAACAGGGTAAAGGTTTCCGGTTCCCCGGGTAGAGAGACCGACCGCGCCAGGTGCGGCCGGTCCCCCAGGATGCGGCCGACCATGCGAGCACACGAGCCGTGGGGTCCCATCTCGAGGAAGATGCGAACTCCGTCGGCATAGGCAGCTTCGATGGTAGCCGCATAGTCGATGCCTTTGAGGGCATTATCCACAATGGATTGAGCGGCCCGCTCGGCGCTCGGCTCGAAGGCCTTGGCCCAGTTACCGCTATAAAAGCGCAAGCCCTGCTTGGGTGTGGTCTTGAGCAGATGAAGATCGTAATAGGCCTGCTTGACCGGCTCGAGTACGCGCGAGTGGACGGTGGTGATGCCCTCGAGATAGAAGGCGTCGCAACCGAGCTGCTCGACGGTGGCCGCCACGGCCGGCGCGTGACCGCCAATGACGCACTCCTCGGCGGTGTTGACGATGAGCAGGTCGCAGCCCTCGACCAGAGCCTGGCGAACGGCGGCGGCGGGGCGATTGACCACAGCCACCTTCCACACGAAGTCGGGCCCGAAGCGCTGCTTGGCGGCCAGACATTCGCCCCCCAGCTGGCGGGTGAAGAGATCCGAGTTCATGATGCGACCGAACATCACGTCGCGCTCGGTCCAGACGCCGCTCGAGAAGAGGCCGGCCGACTCGCCCAGCGAGTAGCCGATGACGGCCTGGGGCTCGAGACCAAACAGGTTGACCACCCGGGTGGCCGTGATGCCGGCCATCACCTGTCCGAAAATGGGGGCGTGAGCGTCAGCCTCGATGGCGCGATTGGCCCGCTGCTGCCAGCCTTCGCCCCACTCTTGACGGTAGGGGACGATCAATTCGGGTACGGCGTGATCGGCCAGCCGGTCGGTGGTGGCGTCGAGCTGGCGAGCCACCTCGGGGAAAGCCACCATCAACTGGCTGGTCATGCCGGCGAAGTGATTGCCCGAACCAGGATAGAGAAACGCCACCTGGCCCTTCAGCGGCTCAGGCGAATAGAAGACTCCCGCCTGGCCCTGCCGGCGTTCGCCTTTGGCGACGGCCAGGCGAGCCTGCTCGATGGCCAGCTCGAGTTCTTCGACGGTGCGGGCAACCAGGGCCAGCGGTCTCTTCGGCTGGCGGCGGTGGCCCTGATGCCAGCTGCGGGCCCGTAGCTGCAGCTCGCCCTCGAGTCGAGCCAGCTGGTCGAGTTCGGTGATGTCCAGCCAGAACAGGGCCGCCCGGGGAGCACCGGCGGGGCAGAGGTGGGCGCTGGGGGCATCACGCCCCTCGAGCACCACGTGATAGGCCTCGCCCTGGCCGTTGACGCTCGAAACCCCGGCCAATCGCGGTCCATCCTGGCGGTTGCGATACCAGAAGCTCGCCTGGCGCGGAAAATGAATGTGAGCCGGCCAGTTCTGGGCCGGCCGCTCGAAGCCGGGCAGGGGCGGCAGCAGCGACTCTTGCAAACAGCCCACCGCTTTGGCCAGCGAGGCCAGCCCGGAGACGGCCCCGGTCTGGCCCACGAAAGGGGTGACCGAGCCCAGCGCCAGGGGCAGGCCCGCTCCGAAAAAGCGACTCAGCTCGCCGGCCTCGTAGGCGTCTTCGTCGGCGTCGCCGGTAGCGGCCGCCTCGACCAGACTGACCCGTCCCGGGTCGACGCCGGCCTCGGCGTAGGCTCGCTCGAGCGCCAGCTGGTAAGCCCCGGATCCGCTGCCAGCGCCCATTCCGCGCACCACGGCCAGCACCTGGTCGCCAGCGCGTTCGGCATCAGCCAGACGCTTGACCACCAGGGCTACCGCTCCCTCGCCCACGGCCGAGCCCGTGGCCTCGGCCGCGAAGGGCTTGACCTTGCCGTCGGGAGCCAGGCGTCGCCGCTGGTGCGCGGCCAGCACGGCCCGGGGGTCTCCGGCCAGGTCGACCGCCCCCACCAGGCAGGTGTCCAGTTCGCCCTTCTGCAGCGCCCGAACGGCTACTTCCAGCGCCCGAATCCCCGACGCCTCGCCGGCCGAGATGGCAAAGCTCGGCCCGCCCACCGCCAGTTCGCGGGCCAGGCGGCTGGCCACGATACTGCCCAGCGCCCCCAGTGTGCGCGTCGAATCCAGCGGCGGCGAGGCGCTTTGGCGCAGCTTTTCTCGCTCCTCGGCGGTGGCCTGGGCTCCCCACTGCTCGATGAGGGCGTCAACAGCCCAGCGCAAATGAAAGTTGGTGGTATCGGCGTCGAGATTGATGCCGATGACGGCTCCGGCTCGGGCTTTGGGAGCGCGATCAAGACCCGCTTGCTCGGCCGCCTGGGCGGCCACCTCGAGCATGAGAAGCTGCTGGGGCAGGCTCGACGGAATATCGCTAGGAGGCAGGCGGAACTTGCCCACCGGGATCTCGAGCTGGTCGATGTAGGCCCCCGGCGTGTCGATGGGGCCCAGCGGATTGCCGTTCCAGCGAGTGGCCGGCCGAGCTTCGATGGCCGAACCGCCCGCGAAGACGGTCTGCATGAACTGGTGCTGGGTCTTGAGCTTGCCAAAGCGACTGGCCACGGCCACGATGGCCACCGGGGCCGAGGGCTCTGGCTCGACCGCCACGGGCTGCTGACCCACCCACTCTTCCACCAGCACGTGGGCGTTGATGCCGCCAAAGCCGAAGGCCGAAACGGCGGCTCGCCTGGGGTGGCCGGGGTCGGCCCACGGCTCGGGTTCGGTCTGCACCTTGAACGGCCCACCCTCGAGGCTGATGTCTTTACCCGGCTGAGAAAAATTGATCATCGGCGGCAAAATCTGGTCGCGAAGCGCCATCAGGACCTTGATCAGTCCGGCGGCGCCAGCCGCCGTCAACAAGTGACCGATCATCGATTTGACCGAGCCCAGCGAACACTGGCCGGGGCGGAACGGTTCGTCCTGCCACAGGGCGCGCAGGCTCTCGATCTCGATGCGATCGCCCATGGGTGTACCCGTACCGTGGCACTCGATCAACTCGACGTCGTTGGGGCGCCAGCCGGCCTGGGCATAGGCGTCGCGCATAGCTCGTAACTGTCCCTCGTGAGAGGGTGCCAGCAGGCTACCTCCCAGATCGTTGGACAGTCCGATGCCGCGCAGCAGGCCATAGATCGTGTCGCCGTCGCGCAGGGCGTCCTCGAGCCGCTTGAGCACGACCACGCCCGCCCCCTCTCCCACCACCAGGCCATCGCCTTTGCGGTCGAAGGGAGAGCAGTGGCCGGTGGGAGACAGCGCTCCCAGGGCGGTAAAACCCATCTGGGTGTAAAGACAATCGGGACGGCTAACCCCGCCAGCCAGCATGGCGTCGGCCCGACCGGCCTCGAGTTCGTCGCAGGCCAGCTTGATGGCGTAAAGTGACGAGGCGCAGGCGGCGTCGAGGGTCAAGCTCGAGCCGCCCAGGTTGAGGCAGCGGGCCACCAGCGCGGCCGGCAGTCCTACCACATCGAGGTTGGCCGGGTGCACCGGCCGGGGCGGACTTTTGGCCTGGCCGGTCAGGTTGCCCTCGAGAGTGGGTGAAAACAGTTGCTGGGTGAGCTCTGATGAGCGGTCGGTGGGTAGCGCGATAGAGGCCAGCATCACTCCGATGCGGCGGCGGTCGAGGTTTTTGGTGACCGCCTCGCCGAGCGCCGTGGCCGAGGCCACCAGAGCCAGCGAATAAACAGGGTCGAGTTGCTCGAAATCGATGCCGAACGGAGTGGGGTCGACGGCAAAGGGCTCGACCAAGCAAGCCCGGGTCGAGGCCACCCGGTCAGCCCCGGGCCGGGCCACCGCCTGGGCGGGATCCATCACCCAACGCTCGGGGGGCACCTCTCGCGTAGCGTCAAACCTCGCCAGGATGTTCTTCCAGAGTGTCTGTGGCGAATCGGCCCCGGGGAAGATCCCCCCGAGGCCGACCACCGCGATGGGGCTTTTCGGCATCGTTACGGAGTGGCCAGGACTTTCTTGGCAAAAGCTTTGCGCAGGTTTGCGTCAGCGGTCCACTCGACTCCTTCGAAACTGGCCACCACCTCGCCGGCGGCGTCGGTCAGATAGACATTGGCCGACATGCGGTGAGCCGAGTGGCTGCTCACCCGCAAGATGGCCCGGGCTCCCTCGCGGGGGAAGCGGCGCCGGTATTGGCGGTAACGCGCTCCACCGTTGGGCAGCGAAGGCTTCTCCATCTGCTCGATGCACCACAAAATGCCCAACTGGAGGATGCTGTCTACCACCAGCGGGTCGGTCAACCACTCGCTGCGCACCGGGTCGAGCACCCACTTCGAGGGTTTCGGAGCCGCCTTGAGGTCGGCCACCAGACCTTCGTCCGAGATGCCTTCCACGGCCTTGATACCCTGGAAGTGACTGCCGTGGAAAAGCAGCTTGTCGTAGATCTGACCGGGTTCGTAAGGGTAGGCCTGCGAAGCCAGCCCGTTGACCGGCTCGAGCGTCGGAGCGCTGGGCAGATCGGGGGCCAACAAGACGGTTCCTCGGGCGTGCAGAATATTGCGGGTCTGGTCGCGCAGCTCGACTTCGACGCGGAAGCCGTCGCCATCAGGGACCAGTTCTCCGGCCGAGACCGCGATGGTCGGCTCGACGCCGTTCTCTAAGGCCAGACCGCGCAAGACCCGCAGGTCTTCGATACCGAAGAAGCGCAGACCGATGTTGCCATGCAGGGCCGCGTGGGCGAACCACTCGAGAATGACGGCCACCGGCAGCACCGGTCGTCCGCCGATCACGTGCGACTCCAGGAAGGGGAAGTTCTCGGTCGAGAGCTTGCGCTCGAGCACCGGCGAAAGAGTACTGGCGGTGGCCGTCAAACGCGGGGCGGGACGCTCGGGCTCGGGAAAACCGTCGCCGATGAGCACCTCGATCTCGTCCTTGGCCGGGTGCGAAAGCTCCTTGACCAGAGCCTGCGCCCCACCGTCTAACGGAATCAGGCCCACACCCAGGCGCTCGAACTCTTTCTTGAGCCCGGGAGTGACCATGCCGCCCTCCCACGGACCCCAGCACATCGAGGCCACTTTGCAATCGGGGTTCTGACGAGCATACTGCTGGGCCACCTTATTGAGAACCTCGTTGGCCATGCAGTAGTCGAGCTGACCCGGGCGCCCGAAGCGCGAGGTCACCGAGCTGAACAGCACCAGGGCCTTGAGGTTCTTGGTCAAGTCGAGCAGATTTCGCAGACCGCTCACTTTGGTGTCAAAGACCGAGTCGAATTGCTCGGGAGTCTTGTCTTCGATACGACGGTCGGCCAGCACTCCGGCCCCGTGCACGACACCCTTTACCGGGCCAAGCTTGGTATCGGCCAGCACCTTCTTGACCGCCTTGCGGTCACGAATGTCGACCGAACGATATTCTGCTTTGCTGCCGGCCTGTTCGAGAGCGGCCAGGGTCTGGCGAATCTCGCGGTTGGCCATATGCGAGCGGTAAGACTGTTCGAGTTCGACCGGGGTCGCTTTGCCGTTGAACTCGCGGGCCAGCAAGGTCTTCTTGATAGCGGCCGCGTCGGTCAGCCCGGCCAACCACTCAGGCTCGGCACTGGGCACTTCCGAGCGACCCAACAACATGAAGTTGGGTCGGACGGCTTTGGCCAGGGCGATGGCCGTGTGGGCCGTTACGCCCCGGGCCCCGCCGGTGATCACCACCAGGTCCCCCTGGCCCAGAGCCGGCGGGCCGGCCTCGGTGGCTACCGAATCGATGACCAGACCCAGGCGCCGGTCAGGCTGTAGGCCCACCTCGATGGGACCATCCAGACACAGCTCGCTCACCACGGCTTCGCCGTCGATTTCGCGAGCCACGTCCAGAGCCCGAACCCAGACTTCAGGCCACTCGTGGGCCACCGTCTTGGGCAGCCCGGCCAGGGCGCCGGCGAGAGGGTCGAAACTCTTGGCGGCCATGCCGAAGGAGCCATCGGTGCGCGACACGGTCACCAGCATGCCCTTGGTCTCGCGCAGGCTCTTGGCCGCCTGCTTGGTCAGCAAGAAAGCCTGCTTGAGAAACTTCTCGGTTGCTTCCCACTGGCCGCCGTTGGCCACCAGGATCAAGCCCGACAGGTCACCGGGCAGGTCGCCCTGGACCACTTCGGCCTTGAGGCCGCGGCCTTTGAGGGCGGCCACGATCGACTCGCCCAATCCGGGCTGGTCCTCAGCCACGGCTAACACGCCCCGGGTGACCGGAAATCCCATCATCTGTCCGGCCTCGAGTTGGACCGCCCGCAACACCTTGCGTCCCAGTGGCCTGGCCGGCGCGGCGGCTTGAGCCACGCCGTTGCTGCCGTGGCCCAGGGCGCCCAACACCTGGCGCAGACTGCGCAGGCTGCCCATCTGGTCGGCGGCCACCTTGGGCAGACCGGGAATGGCCTCTTCGACGGCAGCCAGGATCTCGACTCGCTTGATCGAGTCGATGCCCAGATCGGCCTCGAGGTCCATGTCGAGATTGAGCATCTCCACCGGATAACCCGTCTTCTCGGCCACCACGCTCAAGAGCACGTCTTGAGTCTGGTCTGCCGGTTCTTGAGTCGGGGCCGGGCCCACGCCCAGCACCTCGACGATCTGACCGAGAGTGCGCAGACTGCCCATCTGGTCGGCGGCCACCTTGGGCAGGCCGGGGATGGCTTCTTCCACCGCCGCCAGGATCTCGACCCGTTTGATCGAGTCGATGCCCAGATCGGCCTCGAGATCCATGTCGAGGTTGAGCATATCCACCGGATAACCCGTCTTCTCGGCCACCACGGTCAACAACGTGGTCGTCACACCTGTGGCCACGGGGGCCGGCTGACTGGCGACCGCGGTCACACCGGGGCTCACGCCCAGCACTTCCACGATCTGACCCAGGGTGCGCAGCGAGCCCATCTGGTCGGGTGCCACCCTGGGCAGACCCGGCACGGCCTCTTCGACCGCCGCCAGGATTTCGACCCGCTTGATCGAGTCGATGCCCAGATCCGCCTCGAGGTCCATGTCGAGATTGAGCATGTCCACTGGATAGCCCGTCTTCTCGGCCACTACGCCCAACAGCGTCGTGGTCACACTCGTGTCCACTGCCGACCGGTTAACCGGGTGGGCCATCACGGGGCTGACCCCCAGGACTTCGACAATCTGGCCCAGGGTGCGCAAGGCTCCCATCTGGTCGGGCTCGACCCGGGGCAGTCCCGGCACGGCCTCTTCGACCGCAGCCAGAATCTCGACTCGCTTGATCGAGTCGATGCCCAGATCGGCCTCGAGGTCCATCTCGAGGTTGAGCATATCCACCGGATAGCCCGTCTTTTCGGCCACCACGCTCAGCAGGGTGGTGGTCACCCCGGCATCCACGGCCGCCGGTCGAGTCGCCGGCTGAGCCATCGAAGGACTAGCGCCAAGGGCCTCCACGATCTGGCCGAGCGTGCGCAAGGCGCCCATCTGGTCGGGCTCGACCCGGGGCAGACCCGGCACCGCCTCTTCGACGGCAGCTAGAATCTCGACCCGCTTGATCGAGTCGATCCCCAGGTCGGCCTCGAGGTCCATGTCGAGATTGAGCATCTCGGCCGGATACCCCGTCTTCTCGGCCACCACTGCCAACAGGGTCGTAGTGACCCCCGAATCGGCCTGCTTGGTGATCGGTTGGGCGGCCGGAGCAGCCGCCCCCAGCTTGTCGACAATCTCGGCCAGCGTGCGCAAGCTGCCCATCTGGTCGGGCTCGATGCGCGGCAGACCCGGCACCGCCTCTTCCACTGCGGCCAAAATCTCGACCCGCTTGATCGAGTCGATACCCAGATCCGCTTCGAGGTCCATACCGAGATGGAGCATATCCACCGGATAACCCGTCTTCTCGGCCACCACCGCCAGAATCGTCTGAGCGACCTTATCCCCCGCCGCCGCCGGCTTAGCCACCGGCGCAGCCTTCACCACGGGCACAGACTTCGACGCCACGGCCACCACTGGAGCGGGCGCAACCGTCGCAGCCTTCGCCACTACCGTCTTCCGACTACCGTCTACCGTCTGACTCGCCGTCTGACCTACCGTCTGGCCCACCGTTTGACTGGGCGTCTGGCCCATCATCTGAGCCACCAAACTCTGCTGGCCCTCGACCATCTTCTGGAAAGTGCGCTGAGCTTGCTCTTGCCCCTCCAAGAAGCGCTGATGGGCCTCGGCGGTTTGCTGAGCCATCGCCTGCATCGCCGACAAAGTCGATTGCACGCTCTGGAAAGCATCCTGGAACACCTGGCTATTCACCGCCGACGGAGCCGGCGCAGCCACTTTGGCAGTCACCACGGGCGCCTTCGGCGCCGCTACCGTCTGACTCGTCGCCGGCCGACTACCGTCTACCGTCTGACCCACCGTCTGACTGACGGTCGGAGTTGCCGGAGCAACGGCCTTCTTCGGCCGCGGCGGGATCGGTTTGCGGGGGGCGCGATAGTTGGCGCCGCTGATGGGAATCTCCATCCGCTTGAGGCGAGCGGGTTTGGGCTCTTTCTCCCAGGCGGTCAAGTTGACCGGCAATCCCAGGGCGGCCAGTTCGGCCAGAGCCCGGGCCAGGTCGACCAGGGAGCGCTTCTTGCCCTGGCTGGCATCGAGGGCCACGGCCACATGCTCTTTGTCGCCCAAAATGGCCGGAACCAGACGACTGAGAACCCGTTTCGGCCCGACTTCGATGAAGACGCGAGCGCCGTCGGCGTGCATCTTCTCGATCTGAGCCACGAAATGAACGTCGTTGACCAACTGGTCCGCCAGCAGGTCTTTGGCCTTCTTCTCGGCGCTCGGATAAGCCCTGGCCGTCATGTTGGCATAAACCGGTAGATTGGCTTTCTTGAACTTGATCGAGTTCATACCCTCGCGGAAAGGACCGCGAGCTCCGGCCACCAGCGGGCTGTGGAAAGCGGCCGCCACCTGCAGGGCGATGACCGAGAAGCCGGCCTCTTTCATGATGGGACCGGCTTTGGCGATCTCTTCTTTCGAGCCCGACAGCACGCCCTGGGTAGGGCTGTTACGATTGGCCAGCTTGAGGTCGAGCTTAGCCTTCTTGAGCGCCTCTTCGACCTGCTCGAGGGGACCGGTCACGGCCAGCATGGTGCCCAAATCGTCACCCAGGTTGGCCATCAGGCTGCCGCGCAGGCGCGAAAGCTCGGCCAGGGCCGCCTCGTCGAACACACCGGCGGCGTGCAAGGCCACCAGTTCGCCATAGCTGTGACCGGCGGTGAATTCGGGGGTCACGCCAAAACGTTCGAGAATGCGATACATTCCCAGGCTGATGGCGCCCAGGGCCGGCTGAGCCATGTCGGTGCTGGTCAGCTCGGCCTGCTGTAGCTTCTGGTCGGCCTTCGAGAAGGTCGGGATGGGATAGATCTTCTGTGGAATCGGCTCGCCCATAGCGTGCAGCGACTCGAGCATCTCGGGGAAGATGCAGGCCAGCTCGCGAGCCATGCCCACGTACTGGCTGCCCTGCCCGGGGAAGAGAAAAGCCACCGGTCCGGGGGCCGGACCCTCGCCGTAGAACTCGGGATTCTGGCCAGCCTCGAGCTTCTCCTTAGCTGCCTTGAGCCGTGCCTGGAACTTACCCGCCTCGACCACCAGCACTAGCCGGCAGTGATGGTCGGCTTTGAAGTTCTGGCGCGAGGTGTGAGCGGCTCGGGCCAGCTCGTGGCTAGCTTTGAGTTCGCTTTCGAGCTGGGCGATCAGCTCGGCCCGCGTAGCTGCCGAGTAGGCTACCAACTCGAGGGAATTATCCCATGAGGGTTGAGCCTTCTTGGCGTCATGCTCTTCGAGCACGGTATGGAAGTTGCTGCCGCCAAAGCCGAACGACGACAGAGCGGCCCGGCGCGGATGCTGGCTATTGGCCAGCCAGGGGCGGGCTTCGGTGTTGAGATAGAAGGGGCTATCCTCGATGCCCAGCTTGGGGTTGGGGGCGGTGACGTTGATGGTCGGCGGCAAGACCTTGTGGTAGAGAGCCAGGGCTGCCTTGATCAGGCCGGCCGCGCCGGCGGCCGCCTTGGTGTGGCCGATCTGAGACTTGACGCTGCCCAGGGCGCACCACTGTTTGCCTTGACCGGCCTCGGAGTAGACGCCTTTGAGGGCCTCGAATTCGACCACATCGCCGACTTTGGTGCCGGTGCCGTGAGCCTCGACCAGTTCGACGGTTTGAGGCTCGACCCCGGCTGCTTCATAGGCGCGGCGCAGAGCGCGGGCCTGACCCGGCGAATAAGGGGCATAGACAGCCTTCTGGCTGCCGTCGCTCGAGGTGCCCATGCCTCTAATCACACAGTAGACGCGGTCTCCGTCGCGCTGGGCTTCATCCAGACGCTTGAGCACGACCATGCCGATACCCTCCCCGATCAGGGTTCCGTCGCTGTCGGCGTCAAAGGGCCGGATCTTGCCGCTGGGGCTCAGCGCCGGCGTCTTCGAGAAACACATATACATGAAGATGTCGTTGAAGGTGTCGGCGCCGCCGGTGACCACCACGTCGGCCTTGCCGGTCTGCAGTTCCATCATGGCCAGATGCGCCGCCGAGAGCGTGCTGGCGCAAGCCGCGTCTACCACGCAGTTGGTGCCGTGCAGGTCGAGGCGATTGGCGATGCGGCCGGCCACCACGTTGCCGAGCAGGCCGGGAAACGAATTCTCTTGCCAGGGCACGTAGTCGTCGGCAATCCGCTCCATCACCTCTTCGGCCGTGGCCGGGTCGACGCCCGACTCGAGCAAAGCTTTGCGCCAGTAGGGATGGCCCAGGCGGGCACCCAGCGGGATCACCAGCTCGAGACATCCCGTCACGCCCAGAATGATACTCGTCTTCTCCTTGTCGAACTCGCGCTCGGGAGTATATCCGGCATCTTCGAGGGCCGCCTTGGCCACCACCAGACCCAGCAGCTGCGAGGTATCGGTGGCTTCGAGGACGGTCGGAGGAAGGCTGAATTCGGTGGGATCAAAACCAACCGCATCCAAAAACCCGCCGCGCTGGCAATAGGTCTTGTCGGGGGCTTTCTGATCCGAATCGAAATAGTCGTCGGGACGCCAGTGCGTGTCAGGCACCTCCGAGATGGTATCGACCCCCATGCGGATAACCTGCCAAAACCCGTCGAGGTCTTTGGCCTTGGGAAAAATACAGGCCATGCCGACCACGGCGATCGGTTGATGTTGACTGGCGTTGGTTTTGCTCACCTTGGATAGACTCCCTATCGTTTCAGCAACTGATTCAGTTGTTCTTCTTCAAGCGGCGCGAAGTTCGAGAATTCGGCCGGCAGGGCCACTCCCTGTTGACGCAGCCAATTGACCCTGGTCAACACGGCACAGCCCACCATCAGGTTCTTAGCCAGGGTGACCACCTTACGGTGCTCGGTCCCTTCCAAGAAAGTGCCTTTCACCCACTGATTGAATGCTCCCATAGCGGGACCGCACCAGATCTGGTAGTCGACTTTGCGGTCGGCCAGGCCGGCGTTGGCCCAGCCCGAGGACCGACCTAGATAGGAACGGAAAACCAGCGCCATCTTGTGCTTGGCGTCGCGTTCGGCCCGTTCATTCTGGCGTGGGTCGCGCTCTTCGAAGAACTTTCTAGTGTTGGCCCACTCTTGCTCGAGACTACCCCGGAAGTAGTCCCGTTCCAGCGTGGTCCGCTCTTTCTCAGGTAACTCGTCGAGGCTGCCATAGTTGCGGTAGAGTTCGTAGAGCTTCTTGGCTCGGACCGGGAACATGGTGCCGTATTTGAGCACCTGCACCTGGACACCCATCTCGAACATGTCGGCGGCGGGAGCCATGGCCACGTCTGCCTGCTTGGCTTTGGCCAACATCTCGCGCACCAGGTCGGACGACCCCGACTCGACGCAGGCCTGGTTGATCGAGCCCGTCAGGACGTAGGCAGCGCCCATGGTGAAGGCGGCACAGGCCGATACGGGAGTGGCTACCCCACCGGCTGCACCCACCCGCAGATTCTGGAAGCCATAGGTCTTTTCCATCTCGTCGCGCAGGGCGATCATGGTAGGCACCAGAGCCAGAGCGGGACGATTGTCGGTGTGCCCCCCCGAATCGGCCTCGGCGGTCAGGTCTTCCGCCATCGGGATGCTCTCGGCCAGCTTGGCCTCATCGGCCGTAATCTGGCCGCTCTCGACCAGCTGGCGCAACAACTTTTCTGGCGGGGGAGCGAAAAACCGCGAGGCCACCTCGATGCGCGAAACCTTGGCGATGACCTTGTTGGGCACCACGATATTGCCCTGCGCGTCACGGTGAATCCCGCTGACCCGATAGCGCACCAGCGGTGCGGTCAAGCCCAGATAAGCCGAGGCGCTGACCCGACGCACCCCTTTGCGAAGATAGAGGTCGACCACGCCGGCCTCGAGGTCGGGCTCGTTGGGGCTGTGAATCAGATTGGAGCCGAAGGGCAGCTCGCCCAAATTCTTTTGGAGCCGATCGATGGCGGCCTCGACTCGGGCCAGGGGCAGTCCCGCCGCGCCGAAAAAGGCCAGCATCCTGGCCTTAGCCATGGCCTCGACGATCTCTACCGAGCAAATTCCGTTGGCCATGGCCCCGGCCACATAGGCCAGGTCCACGCCATGAGCCTTACAGAACTGGGGATCACCCAGGCGTTGGGGAGGCAGGGAAGGCACATAGGCCCCAACCGGGCTGCCACCCCCGCCAAGCGACAACTGGGCGTCGCGAAGGACCCCCAGTCCACGGTCGCTCTCGACCACGCAAAAAGGCTCGTCCAGCCTTAGAAGGGCTGCTTGAATCGCGGGCAGGCCGACCTCGATATCCCCCTGGCCCGGCTGCCACCCCAGCCCCCTCTGTCCTAACTCAGAAATCGCTTGCATGCGCTAAAAACCTCGCAGAAAAAAGGAGCTAGACACTCCTTCCCCGCTTCATACCCCGATGATTCGAATTTCAATCCAGGGCGAGGTTATAACGCGGTTGCTCCCCGGATTATTTCATCCGAGCATGGTTTTTTTGCAGGGATAGCTAGGCAAGGCGGGCGGCCCGGCTATTGCGGGCCTCCTCCATGGCTAGCAGCAGGGTTCGCGAGTTGAGCGGTTTGGTCACATAGCTATCCATGCCGTAGGCGAGATACTTCTCCCGGTCCCCAGCCAGGGCGTGGGCCGTCACCGCCACCACCGGCAGGTCGCGTCCTCGTTCACAGGCCCGTAGAGCGCGCACGGCCTGAACGCCATCCATGACCGGCATCTGAATGTCCATCAGCACGAGATCAAAGCTTTGCCGGGCGAACTCCTCGAGGGCCTGCTGTCCGTTCTTGGCCAGCACCACCTGGTGCCCGCCCTTCTCCAGCAAACGCAGGGCCAACTTCTGGTTGATGGGGTTATCCTCGGCCAGCAGGACCCGCATCGGCGCGAGACCCGGCCCTTCGCCAGCTTCGTCGGGGTCGCAAGCCGGGGCGGGCTGGCTTCCGGCTTTGGCGAACTTGACTTGAAAGTGGAAGAGACTCCCCTGGCCAGATTCGCTGGTGACTGCCAACTTGCCACCCATCAGTTCCACCAGTTGGCCCGAAATCGTCAGGCCCAGGCCCGTGCCGCCGAACACCCGCGTGGCCGATGTGTCGGCCTGGCTAAAGGCTTCGAAGATCCGTCGTTGCTGGTCGGGGGCGATTCCGATGCCGCTGTCGGCCACACCGAACTGAACCACAATCAGGTCTTGCTCGTCGGCCTCCAGGTCGACCGTCAGGGTAATTTGCCCGCCTTCCGGGGTGAACTTGATGGCGTTGCCAACCAGGTTTACCAGCACCTGATTGAGTCGCCCCGAGTCTCCGACCACCCGTTCCGGCAGAGCCGGGCTGATGCGACACTCGAACTCCAGCCGCTTCTGGCTGAAGCGCACTCGATGGTGGCGCTCGAACTCGGTCAACAGACGCCGGAACTCGAATTCGGTGGGCTTGAGTTCCAGCTTCCCGGCCTCGATCTTCGAGAAGTCGAGGATATCGTCGATGATGTGCAACAAAGCTTCGGCAGACTGCTTCACCGTATGAGCCAGGTCGCGCTGGTCGTGGTCGAGTTCACTGTCGAGCAGTAGATTGGTCATGCCCAGGACTCCGTTCATCGGGGTCCTGATCTCGTGGCTCATGTTGGCCAGAAACTGGCTCTTGGCTCGAGTGGAAGCTTCGGCTCGGGCCTTGGCCTGCACCAGCAACTCGGCCTGGGCGGTCAGGGCTTGGGTCTGGAGAGTCTCACGGGCCCGGCTCTGTTCGAGTTCCTCGACGTGCTGGCGCAATTGGTCGTCCTTCTGGCGGCGCTCGGTAATGTCCAAAAAGGCTCCCGAGACGCGAACGAGGCGTCCGAGTTCGTATTCGGGTCCTCCCAGAGCCCTGACCCAGAGGAGGTTTCCCTTCTCGGTGCGCAGCGGAAGTTCAAGATCAAAGCTTATACCTTCTTCAGAGGCCGCCCGGACAGCCTCGGCAATCTGGCGGCGAGCATCGCCGACATAGTAGCGGATTGCCTCCTCGATGGTGGGGGCATCAGTGTCTTCGCGCTCGTGGATACGAAAGATCTCCCGCGACCAGTGCAATCGATAGTCGGCCAGGTCAATGGTCCATCCTCCCATCGCGGCGATTCGCTCGGTCTGTTCCAAACGTTCAAGATTCCAACGGAGTTCAGACTGGGTGGCCCGCAATTCGCTGATGTCACGGTGGGTTCCGGCCGCTCTGAGCGGCGCGCCGTGCCGGTCGCGTTCATAGACCTGTCCCTGGGTGTGGACCCACTTCCACCCTCCCTTCCTGGTCTTGAGCCGAACCTCGGCCTCATAATAATCGGTCTCGCCGGCCAGGTGGGCCTGAAGAATGGGAGTCACCCTTTCCCGATCATCAGGATGCAACAAAGTCGCCCAGGTGTCGAAGTGCCCTGCCAACTCGGCAGCTTCATAGCCGAGCATCGACATCCACCGCTCGTTAAAAAAGGCCGCGTTGGTCTGGATGTTCCAATCCCACACCCCCAGGTCGGCGCCCTTGACGGCCAACGAAGCTCGCAGCTCGGTTCGGCGCAGATGAGCCAGCATCTGCTCGCGCACGACCAGACCGGTCAGAGCCTGGCCCACCGCGTGCATGAAGTGGTGCTCCTGCAACGAGCCACGATGCCCCTCGGCCAGATACAGCACCATGACGCCCAGGGTCTGGTCGCCGTGGACGAACGGCACATTGTAGTTTCCGTGAGGCCGCATTCCCTCATAAGTATTGTCGTGACGGCAGTCAACGCAGGAAGCGAACTGCAACCTTTGGGTGGCGGCGGCCCGCCCGCACAGGCAGTGTCCGAAAGGAACCTGGTCGCAGAGCACCCGCAACTGGGGGGCCAGCCGATGCTCGACGGTCAGGCGCAGGACCGGATCATGGTCAGGGTCGGTGAGGAAGATGGCACCGCTATCCTGGATTCTCAACCAGCTGGTCCCGAGCACGGCCCCCAGCGCCTGGCGCAACTTCTCTTCCAGGCTCAGCTCCGTCAGCGAAAGCTCGAGAATCTTGATGACGATCTGATTGGTTTGGAGGTTCTTCTGATACTCCGAGGCCAACTCTTTCTCGGTTCGCAAGTCGCGCAACACCGCCGTGAAGCCGCTGAAACCGAGACTGCGCACGCGGGTCACCGAAAGCCAGATCGGAAACGGCCGGCCCTGCTTGGGGCGAACGTAGACCTCACGTCCCCGACCCACCACCGGAGCCTGGCCGGTCTTCAAATAGTCCCCGAGAAACTGGTCCTGTGCGGCAGCCGTCCGATCCGACAGAATACCCACGTTCTGGCCAACCAGCTCCTCGACTTCGTAGCCCAGCATTTCTGTGGTCGCCCGATTGACCGAGTGGATGGTGCCGCAGTCATCCATGGTGATGATCGCCTCCAGCACGTTCTCGAAGACTGACTGCAGCCGCTGGGCACTGGCTTCAGCTTGCTCCAACTGGCGAGCCCGAGCGTCGTGCTGGGAGTATTGGCGAGCCAGTAGCCAGCTCAAGACAAGAGACCCTAATAAGCCCCCGCGGGCCAGCCAGAAATCGCCCTGCTCCATCAGCATCCCGGCCCAGGCCAGGCTCAGGATCGCCCCCGTGGCCAAAACCAGAGCCAGCCACAGATATTGCTTCATAGGCTTCGTGGTCACCTTCGTCCTATCGGAAGGCAGCTGAGGTTACCAATGAGTATTTCCCCCCTATTTTCGACCGCTCGCAGGGTGCAGTCGCCGCGAGCCAAAATGCTAGCTGCATGTTCTGGGCCCTCGCGCTTGCTGCTCCTTCAGCCTTCGGCGCCATGCTCTGCTACCGGGCCTTGCGGCTCAAAGATCCCCTCACGGTGGTGGCGGTCGGCACGGCTCTCGGTTGGGTCGTGGCTTTGATGGTGACCAACTGCTGGCTACTGCTGGGGTTCGAGGTCGGCAGGGCCATCTGGCTGACGCTAGGCCTCGAGGGACTGAGCGCCGTCATCCTGGCCACCCGGGGCCGGCCCAGGTGGGAACGGCTCGGGCTTTCACGGGCATCGTGGGCTTTTTTACTGGTGGGAGCAGGCCTGGTCCACTTCTATGTGGCCAGCACCTATGCCGATGACGACTTCTTCTTGCACGCCCCCATGCAGGCCCAGTTGCTCCACGGCACCTTTCCGGTGGTAAACCCCTTCTTTCCCGAGGTGTCGTACGGAGGCCACTACGCCCGCGACCTGCTGATCGTGATGTGGGCCGAGACCAGCGGCTGGCCCCTCTATACCTGTCAGACACCGGTCACCTCGCTCCTTCAGGTGGTCAGCTTTCTGGTGCTCTATCTGGCCTGTCTGCGCCAGACCGATTCTCAGACCCAGGCGTGCCTGGCCACCAGCCTGGTCTTCGCCGGCGTCAACGCCGGGTTTCGCGGGGGTTGGATCGATACTGTCACGAACAACAACGCCATTGCCCATCTCACCTTCTCGCTGTGTTTCTTTCTCTTGCTCGAGGCCCTCTTCAAGCAGCCCTCGCCCGCGGCCTCGACCCTGGCCGGCGTCGCGCTGGGCGGGTTCGCCTGGGCCTATGAGACCGACTTCGTGATGACGGCCCTGGCTTTGTGCCTGCTGGCCGCCACCGTAGCCCTGTGGAACAAACTCGAGCGACGCCAACTCCTTACGGCCGCGGTCATCGTGGCCGTATCGGCCCCCCTGGCCGCCGTCCAGGGCGGCCTGCTCAAGAACCTGGTAGACAAGGTCACCCGACCGGCTCCAGCCGAGCCCCTCGACCCCATCCTCCAGAGCCAGAATCTCGAAGTCTCGCTGCGCTTTCCCAAAGAAAACCTGGGGGCCATCAAGCTCGAGCGAGGCGAGGGAGAAGAACTCTCGCTGGCCTACCAGACCCTGCCTGGCTTTCGGCACCACGCCCCTCGGCCCCAGCGGCCTGGCTATGTGAACGTCTTCTCGTGGTCGGTGTTGCGAATCCACTGGCTTCCACTCTATCTAGCCCCGCTCACCCTGATATGGCTCTGGCGCCGTCGCCACCCCACCGGCCTACTCCTATGGTACTTCGGCTTGATGGCCTACATGTTGCCGGCCCTGATCGACTTTGGACTGTGGGAGGCTGAAGTCTTTCGCTTTGAATACGCGGCCTCGTGGGGCTTCGCGGGAGCCCTGGGACTGGCCCTGGGAGATTGGTTCGAGCAACGTCCCGGACCCGGCGTCCTGTTTCGGGCAGGTTGTCTCGAACTGGGCCCCCGCGGTCTAGCCGGGGTGGTCACCGCCCTGCTGGTCTGGGCCAGCCTCTACCCCAGCGCCTATCAACTCACCGAGCGACGTAGTCACCTGCGTTACCCGACCGAAGGGCTGGCTTTCGAATCCCTCCACCCCTGGGCCGAGCGCCGGGCCAACCTTAACCTCTACCCCGCCGACATCGACTGCGCCCTCTGGCTGGGGAGAAACCTCGAATCGGGCGACGGACTGCTGACCAATTTTCGCGAGGAAGGTCCCTCCAACGTGCTCTTCGAGGCCGCCTTCCTGGGTCTGTGCGGAGCCCAGCCGTTGGGCCACGCCTTTCCCCTACCTCATGAGGCCCTGGGCACCTGGCCGTTCCGCCAGACCGCGCCGGCTCGAGCCTTCTGGCAGAGCCTCGATACCAGCCTGTTGGTCAACTTCGAAGCTCGCTGGCTGTTCGTGCGCGGGGCTCCCGAGGTGGCCGCCCGCCTCGGATCGCAACTCGAGCTGGCCTACCAAAGCCAGGACCGCTACCTTTTTGCCTGCTCTATCCCGAAGGTCGAACTGCCCGCGTCAGACGGCCAGTCTCCCCTGGTGGCCGAGAACCTGGTCCTGCCCGAGAAGCTACCCATCGAGGCCTACCGGCAGCTCGAGTTCACCCTGTCCAATCCTTCTTCGCAGACCATCGAGGGGCACTATCTCTATTATGAGCTGAGTTCTGGGGATGGCCTCATCGACCCGCGCGAGCGTTTCTTGCAGCCGATCGATCTGAAACTGCGGCCGGGTCAAAGCCAGCAGGTGGCGCTGCATCTGGTCACGCCCCACCTCGAGGGCGACTATCAGTTGCAACTCTATCTCGACGGCAAAGCCCTGGCCATGAGTCGTGCCCCGCTCACAGTCAAGGCCCGAACCGCCTTCGGCCAACTGGCCATCGCAGCGGCCACTCCCCTCGACCCGACCCGACCTGGCCAGCTGCAGCGCTACCGAATCCAGCTGAGCGCCCCTCTGCCGGTAGAGGTTCTGGCCGGCCTTCAGGCCGGCGCCGAGGAACCCGGCCTGCACGAGTGGAGGGACTACCGCCGCCTGCCGGCCGGCGCCAGCGAACTCGAACTCGCCGTCAGTCTACCTCCCCAGCCAGGTCCGGTCCGTGTCTGGCTGCTCTTGTTGCCCCGCGACGGTGCGGTTGTCTATGAGTTGCCCGTTCAAAATCAGCCAGTGTCGCATGCCTTCAGTCTAGCGGACGGCTATGAACTGTAGATTGCCGCGGGCGAGCCAGGCGCGATCTTGTTAAAACAATGTTGCCTCGAGAAGGGCCGAGAGGTTCCGGTCAGCCGAGGTGCAATCTAGCTAGATGCTCAAGGACATCCTCAGCGGTTTCGTCGCCCTCTTTCAAAGCGAGTCTTATGACGGCGTCGACCGGCGCAAGGTCATTCGGCTACGCTGCCGCTATTCGGTCTATGTCCTCTACAAGAACCAGGTCCTGACGGCCACCGCCGTCGACATGGGCCTGCAGGGCATTCGGCTCGACGTGCGCGAGAAACTCAAAAAGGGCATCCCGGCTGTCTTGCTTTATCGGGGCGCGGTGGGCCAAAAGCCGGTGCTCACGCTGCCCGACATCCAGCGCGACCTCGAGGCCGCCCGCGGCGAGGGAGTCCACTGCGAAGTGACCTGGTGTCGCCAGGACCGCTACTCCAAGAAGATCCAGGCCGGACTTCGCTATGTCGACACCCCCCAGCGGATGGGCCGGTCCTGGGTCAAGAAGATCCTGCGCGAGATCGGCTTCGACGAATCGACCATCTTCCAGCGCCGCAAAATCGTGCGCGTGATGGCCTCGATCCCCTACGAAACCCGCACTCCAGATGGCCCCGTCAAGGGGCTGGTCCTCAATCTCGGAGCTGGCGGCGCGCTGCTCCAATCCGAGAGTCCACTGCCCACGATCGTCAAGCTGCACATCGGCCCCTACAAAAACATGGAGTATCTCAACATCTCGGGCAAGGTGGTGACCTGCCGCCATGAACCCACCAGCAACTCTTTCTTGCAGGGGCTTCGCTTCCAGGGCACCTCCCCCGCCGAGGTCGACCTGCTGGGCAAGTACATCATGAGCCTGCTCAAGGACAACATGGTGTAGCGACAGGATTCAAGGCTGAGAGAACATGGATCGGGTCGCCTCGGCGATGTCCGGCACGCCGGCCACGACGGGGAGGCAAAGGTCTAGCGACAATCCGCCAAAAGTTCCAAGCATGAGCTTTCGGAAGTCTGTCGTTCGCATGAACTCCTCCGGATACTCCTCGAATCCGAACGGAGTGCGGAGTCGATAAGTCGAAGCAGGAAGCCATTCCTCATAGAACCTCCTCCATGAGGCCTCGAGGGCGACCACATTGCCATGCGCGTGCATAATCGCCATCAACCCCGAAGGCAGCGTTCGAGAATGAAGATGGTTGGGAAGATCGATAGCCAGAAGCTCATCTCCGAGAACGGCACACTCGTAGCGATACTTTGACGGCTCGGTGCAGCTCCAGTCGTCAAACCATAGGCCGAAGTATCGAAGTGATGCCGAAGGCGCGTGACTGTCGAGCCAGCCCAACAGCTCGGCCCAAGCCTGGGCGATGCCCGCGACGGAGGAGTATGTTCGCAGACAGAGGACCCGGTGTTCAGGCCACCCCTCGACTCTCACCGAGGCCACCTCCTGGCGGGGGGGGTGATAGCGCCCTTGATCGCTCAAGTGAAGGGCCCGCTCCCTGAAGGCGCTTGGCCCCAGGCCGAAAAGCTTGCCGAAAGCACGGGTAAAACTCGAGGGAGTGGAAAAGCCGCAGGTTACCGCCACCTCCGAACACGACAGGTCGGATAAGAGGAGAAAGCCAGCGGCCGCCTCCAGCCGTAGCCTCAAGACATGGCTTTTATACGACTCACCCACGACGCTACGAAAGGCCAGGTGGAAATGAGAGCGCGAAAGACCCACCCGGGTCGCCATTTCGGCGGCGGAAGGCGGGTTGGCCAGGGCGGACTCCACGATTCGCACTGCCTGCAAGACCGAGGAACGAAGTTCGAGCTGAGTCGCCTTCTTCTTGGCCAGATGCGAAAAATCGAGTAACACTCCCCCGTCCCTCCAGGGGAAGACTACTCGATCTTTGCAAGCGGTCCTTCTCTATCGAGTTCTGCCGTTGACGAAAACCGCGAACGGAGATTGGAACGTGCCTATCTCCTGGCCGCTCAAATCCAACACCGCAAAAGTAAAGATATCACCCGGCTGCAAGCCTCCCGTAATGAGCAGATCCAGGAAGATGCTCTGGTTGGAAGTCAAGGGCGTGTCGTTCTGCCACACGATCGACCCGTCAGCCTCCCTTTCGTTAGTGGTGAAGTGCATGGGTGGAGCGGTTGGATTGTTGACATCGATCAGAGAGTTCGAGAAATCGCGGATGATCGACCCGAGGGGAAAATTCGGGTTGTCGGACTGCTTCAACTTGAAGCCCCCAACTTGACCACTCAAAGAGCTTGAGGATTTGAACTTCACGTTTAGGGTCACGGAGCCAAAGTCGTCGCCCTCGAAGCTGGCGACTTCGAGTTGGTCCAAGAGGTCCCGGACGACATCTTCGAAGTCAGGATCGTCAATCACCACTGTCAGATTCTCAAAGTCTAAATCGATGATGGCTCGGCCGACAAGAAAGCCGCTACCATCGAACAACTCGATGGTAAGGACCTGGACCCGACGGGAAACGTTGTCCAAGATGACCTGAGATTGCTTCGGGACGTCGTTCTGACTAAAGAGAATGTTGGAGACTTGGCCGGTTGGAGTGGATATTCTCTCGGAGCCCGTGAAGCTAAAGCTCGCTACCTCCGCCGGTATCCCGCGATTCAACAGATTGAAGTTGATGATAATCCGTCCGAGTGCCGGAGGGGCCATGAGGTTGGCGTCCCCCTGGGAACCGGTGGTCTGGTCAGGCAGCTGGCTGTCGTCACATCCGGGCAGGCAACCCAGGACCAAGAATCCTAGTATCAGCGGAAGAAGTCTTCTCATGGTGCTCCTTTACGTGTTTGGAGAAAATCTAGGGCCAGCGTAGTGGTGGGACCTACCGGCCATGATAGCCAGCATGCGCGGTCTTGACTTTCCATTTTGTCCGAATTTTGAACTCGTCTTCGGCCAGCGTCGGCCCGGCCCAGAGCAATCCGGACGACGAAATCGCTCGGCCGCGGCTCCTCTCAGGTCGCAGGGCGGCTCGGACCGGCCGGCGAAGCCAGGGGCACGCATGGCTAACTCCGTAGAAGAAACCCTGGCGCGGCTCCGCGCTCATTTGCACTCTGCTCATATGGACAGCGGTAAGTCTGTCAGTCAACTAGCCGCCGAACTGGGGGTGGGGTCGCCGGCCGAGATGTCCGAGTATCTGTCTGGTCGCAAAGAAATGGGCGTGGGCCTGTTGCTCCGCTTTGCCCGCTTGACCGGCAAGCCCATCTGGTGGTTCTTTGGCGAGCAGCCGCGCGGGGTGACCGTCGAGGGCGCCGAGACGGGCCTGCAGAACGTCAGTCGCATCCGTCTTTATCTCGATGCCATCGAGGCTGAGTTTCGCGGCATCGTACCCGAAGCCAGCGCGCCCGAGCCGATCAAGAAAGAGAACAACGTCGTTCCGCTGGGGCGACCGGCTCAGGGCGAAGTGGTCGATCTTCGGCCGTATCTGGCCCGAGCCCGCCAGATTTTGCAGCGCGAAGTCGATCTTTCTCGCGAAGACAGCGCCGAGGTGAGCGAAGAATCGGTCGAGATGATTGCCCAGGGCCTCTACAGCGCCGAGATGGGCTGTCTGCCTTCGCGCAGCTTCGAAGCCGTCGAGTAATCCAGGAAGGCGCCGTTCGCTCCCAACCCGAAGTTGGGCGCGTGAAACCACAAGACGTCATCGCCGCCCTCAAGCAGGTTCCCCTCATCGAGGTGCTCGAACCCGACGAGATCGCCCATCTGGCCCAGCAGGTGGTACCCCGCCGCTACGCCCCTGACGAGCAGCTCTTCATGCAGGGGGAACAGGGGGGAGAGCTTTTTCTGGTGGTGCGGGGGGCGATTCGCATTGCCCTCGAAACCCTCAACGGCCGCGAGGTGACGGTGGCCATTCGGCGAGCCGGTAGCTTCGTCGGCGAGATGGCTCTGCTCGACGGGCATCCCCGTTCGGCCTCGGGCTATGCCATCGACGAGTGCGAGTGCCTGGTGGTGCTCAAAGACAGTTTCGACGCGATGCTCGAAGGCAACGCCCGGGCTGGCCAACGCCTCATCCAGGTCTTGTGCGAGCGGATTCGCCAGAGCACCACCCGCCTCGAGGAGGTGGCGGTTCGCACCATCCGCCAGCGGCTGGCCTCGGTTTTGGCCAAGCTAGCCAGAGAAGAGGGCGAACCAGATGGCACCGCCGTCCTGCTGCGGCCCATCGTCAACTACAAGATGTTGACAGGGCTGATGTGCGCCAATCGTGAGTCGGTCAGTCGGGCCGCCAGCGAGCTCATCGACGAGGGCTTGTTGGCGCGTCAGGGCCGTCGTTTTCGCATTATCGATTTGGAAGGTCTCGAGAGCGTTGCCCTCGAGGCCTGACGGATCAAACGTCACATCGGTGACGAGCCCATCGTGGCATGATGACGGCAGGAGGATATATGACATCCAAGTCAGCAGCCAGTATTCTGCTCGCTCTTTTTGTTTGGGTTGCTCCGGCTTTTGCCAAGAGTGACCCCGAACTGATCTTGCAAGATGGTCACTCCGACGGAGTGACCGCTTCGGTCTTCTCTCGAGACGGTCACCACCTGTTCTCGGCCAGTGAAGACGGAACCATCAAACAGTGGGATCTTGACACGGGTCGCGTGGTCTTCACTTACCTCAGCGCCGACGCCGACAAGCAGGGGGCCTATCGTCCCCGAGTCAACTCGGTGGCTCTGATGCACGACGACAAGTGGGTCGTCTCGGGCGCGAGCGACGGCAAGGTCCGCGTCTTTAGCACCGCCGACGGCAGTCTGGTGCGAGAGTGGGCGGTACCGGTCAGTTACGGTAGCTACCTCAGAATTGCAGGCCTGCCCGGCGACCGCCTGGCGGCCGTGGCCCAGGAGCAGAAGCTCTACCTCTACAACGCTGCCAACGGACAACTGGTGAAAGAGCAAGCGCTCGACATCACCGGCCGGGCTCTGGCCGCTCACGATAAGATGATCGCCGTGGCCGACCGCGAGACGCTGGTGATGTACGCCGACGACGGGCGCGAACTGGCCCGCCAAAAGCTCAGCAGCGACGGCGAAAGCCTGACCTTCAGCCACGACGGCAGCAAGCTGGTAGTGGTGGGCAGTAAGCTCGATCTGATGGCCGCCCCGTCGCTCAAAGTGTTGTCGAGCCAGGACATCGAGGGCAGTTCTACGCAGGCGGCCTTCGTTGGGGACAAGCTGTGGTTGTCGAATCAACGCTCCGGCCACTTCGGCTTCGGTCCGTTAGGCGCCCCGGTGGTTAAAGAGACCGGTATCTCCAGCCTGGCCTCGAGCTCGAATGGCGCCATTGCCGCCGGTGGTAGCGAGGGGGAAATCTATCTGGTCAAGCCCGGGTCCAAAGAGCCCGTTTTGCTGCCCGGCAAGACCTCCTGGATCACCGCTCTGGCCACCGATCCCCAGGGACGCTACCTGATCACGGGCAGCCGCCAGGGCGCCGTCAAGCTCTACGACCTGAGCACTGGCCGCATCGAGCGCCGCTATCCCGGCCACGAAGCTTATGTCGGTGAAGTGGCTATCTCGCCCGATGGCTCACTGGTGGCCGCCTCCGACCTGTACTGGGGCAAACTGATCGTCTGGGACGCCAAGACGGCCGAAACCATCTCCACCTACGAGTTGGACCGCTTCAGCCCACGCTTCGCCGAAGGCATCCAACGCGTCGTCTTTAGCCCCGACGGCCAGAATCTGGCCATCGGCCGCACCGACAAGCCGCAAGTAGAACTGATCGACGCCCGCCGCGGCCGGCGCCGCATGGCCCTACCCATCGAAGGCCAGGCGGTCGGACTAGCCTTCAATCCCGACGGCACTCGACTGGCCGTGGGCACCACCAAAGAAAAGCTCCAAGAGTTCTTGCTCAGCTCGCGCACCGTGGTCAGTGACCGCAAGATGCAAGACGACGCCTGGTCGATCGCTTACAGTCCGGACGGCAAACGGATGGCTGCCGGCGGCTACCGTGGCGTGCTCAAGGTGTGGGAAACCGAATTCGAAGACGAGCCCGTGCAGCTCACCTACAAGGGTACCGGATACTTCGGATTGCGCTTTACCAACGACGGCCACCTGCTCAGCGTGGGTGGCGACGGCAAAATGCGCTCGTGGGACCTGACCACCCGCCAAGCTCGCGAAGTCGTGGCCCACGGAGACTCCATCGGTGATCTGGCCGTGCTGGCTGGCGGCAAGGTTTTGGTCACCCGAGGCAGTGACAGCAAAGTCAAGCTGTGGAACGCCTCCGACTTCAAGCTGCTGGGCACCCTGGTCGAACTCGACCACGGCCAGGACTGGGTCGTGACCACTCCCGGCGGCCTGTTCGACGGCACCACCAAAGGTCAGCGACTGCTCGACTGGCGCATCGACAACAAACTCTACAACCTCGAACAGTTCTTCAACGCCTACTTCACTCCGGGGCTGCTGCACCGCCTGGCCCCCCCCTCGGGGGCGGCGGCCAAGCCGCTCGAGGTGACTCGCTCCATCAACGACTTCAAACAACCGCCACGGGTTCGCTTCGTCAGCCCCGACCCCGGGGCCAAGACGAGTGAGCGAAGCGTCGCCGTCAAGGTCGAGGTCCTGGACACGGGAGGGGGGGTGACCGGGGTGGCCCTTTACCACAACGGCCACCGCCTCCCCGACAATCGGCGCCAACAGCTTGACCCGAAAACCTTCGAGTTCCGGGTTGAACTCATTGAAGGCCAAAATGACCTCGAAGCCACCGCTTACAACTCGGATGAGTCGGTGGAAAGCCGCAAAGACCGCGTGCGCGTCACCTGCTCGGCAGCCAACAGTCGTCAACCCGAACTACACGTGGTAGCCATCGGCGTCGACAAGTACCAGGCTGGTCTGAGCCTGAGCTACGCCCAGTCTGACGCCGAAGCCATCGCCGGCTTCTTCAAGCCCGGGTTGTTCAAGAACGTGCGCACCCACTTGCTGGTCAACGAGCAAGCAACCCGCGCCGGAATCGACAAAATGATGACGGAGATCGAAGCGGCCACCGAGCCCCAGGACGCCCTGCTGGTCTATGTGGCCGGTCACGGAACCGTGGTGGGCGACATGTACTACTTCCTCCCCTACGACGCCAAAGTGGCCTCTCAGGAAGAGATTCGTGACTCTGGTATTTCGTCGGTGGCCTTGGCCGACCGCCTGAGCCGCATTCCCGCCACCAAGCAACTGGTGGTTCTCGACACCTGTCGTTCGGGAGCCGCCGCTGGCGCCCTGGGCAAATACCTGGCCCGCCGCAGCGGACTCGACGACGTGCGTTCGCAGCAAATGCTGGCCCGCACCGCCGGCACCTTTCTCATCGCCGCTTCCACCGCCGAGGAATATGCACTGGAACTGCCCGACCTCAAGCATGGTGTGCTGACCTATGCTATCCTCAACGCGCTGGGCGAATCGGGCAAACCCACTGCCCGCACCAACGCCCAGGGCGCAGTGACCGTCAACGCCCTGCTCGAGGCGGTCTCGAGCACGGTGCCCAACCTGACCGAGAAGTATCACGGTCAGCGCCAGCATGTGGTCCAGTATAGCTCGGGTCAGGACTTCCCCCTGGTCTCGGCTCAGTGAAATCGGCTCTAGCCGCTCTGGGCCTGGCCCTGGCCGCCACTCTGGTGGCGGCCATTGCCGGTTCCGGGCGGTTGGGCCAGCGAGTCGAGCACTTCTTCTATGACCAGCGCTTCTTGCAGCGCGAGCGGCTGGGCGTGACAGTGCCGGTTCACCCCGACCTGATGCTGGTCACCATCGACGAAGAGACCTACCATATTCTAGAAGAGCCGCCGGCACTCTGGCTGCCCCACTTCGGTCGCCTGCTCGAAGGCCTCTACGCCGCCGGCGCCCGCACCATCGGCCTGGATTGGATCCCCAGCTACGCGCCGCCGGAACTTTTCCAGACCTTCGGAGCCACCGCCCTGGCCCATCCGGGCCAACTCATCTGTGCGGCCAATCTCGATGGTCGCCTGGTCGTGCCCGCTTCGCCGGTGGTGGCGGCCGTGGGCACCGACAACCTGGGTCTGATCACCCTCACCCGCGATGCCGATGGCATCCTGCGCCGGCAACTGACCCAGCCGGTGGCCGAATTGGAGAACATCGAGTTTTTCTCGGTAGCCTTGTTGCGGGCCCACACTGGGCATTTCGCGGCCCTGCCCGAACGGCTGGCCATCAATTACGCCGGCCCTCCCGCCGAGACTTTTCCGCAACTACCGATGCAAGAGGTGCTGCAACGCATCGAAGCCGGCGAAGATTTACGACCGCTCTTCGAAGGGAAACTCGTCCTGGTCGGCTCGGTGGCCAGAGCCGACCTCGATCTGGTCGAGACCCCCTTCACCCTGGCTTTTCAGACCATGCCCGGAGTGGAAACCCACGGTCACTTCCTCAACACGGTGCTGTCCAACCTCTACCTGACTCCCATACCACCGGCAGCCACCTGGATGGGCCTGCTGCTGCTGAGTTGGCTGGTGGCCCTGGCCAGCCTGCGCCTGGCTCCACTGCCGGCGGCCGCGGTTGCCGGGCTGGCCGGCCTGGCCTGGCTGGGCCTCGGCCTGCTGCTTTTCTGCCGGGGCGGCTGGTTGCTCACCTCGGCCCCCATGATCGTGGCTCTGCCGGTGGCTCTGGCCGGCGGCTACGCCTATCGTTATCTTTTCGTCGAGCGGGACCGCCAACGGGTCAAGCGAGTCTTCGGCCGCTACGTCTGTCCCGAAGTGATGGAGGAAATGCTGCGCGAGCACCAGCCCGAACAGGCCGTGCGCCGCAAGGTGACGGTCATGTTCAGCGATATCAACGACTTCTCGACGGCCTGCGAAAAGCTCGAGCCCGAAGAGGTCACGCGCCGGCTCAATCATCACTTCACCGAGATGAGCCGGGTCATTTTTCGCAACCGGGGCACCATCATTCGCTTTATCGGCGACGAGTTCATGGTGCTGTTCGGGGCCCCCCGCCCCGATCCTCACCAGGAACGCTCGGCGGTGCGCACGGCCGCCGAGATGGTGGCTCGCCTCGAAGAGCTGCGGCAACAGGATCCCGACGAGAAGGAAGGCTTTTACTCGATCAAAATCGGAATTCATGTAGGCGACATGATTTTGACCAGCATCGGCAGCCACGAGCGCAGCGACTATAACTGTATCGGCGACAGCACCAATATGGCCGCCCGGGTGCTGAGCTTGACCAAGCCCACCGGCGCTGGTGTCTTGCTCAGCGAAGACGTCTATGCCGTGGTCAAAGACGAACCCGGACTTACCTTTGCCGACCGCGGCGTGCACCCTGTCAAGGGCCGGCGCGGCGAAATCAGAGTCTACGAGCTGGAGGTCTCATGAAACTGCCCTGGACGTTAGCCTTTCTGGTCCTTTTGACCACCGCAACCTTTGCCCGCGAGAAAACAGTGGCCCTGGTGGCCGACGCCCAGGGCCAGGTCCAACTCGTGCAAGCCGGCCAGAAGAGCCAGGCCTCTCTACTGAGCTATCTGGCCCCGGGCACTCGCCTGGAACTCGGCCCCAAAGCCAGGGCCAGCCTGGCCTTCGTCGAGGGCGGTCTACGCGTGAACCTGGCCGGGCCCTGCCAGGTGGCCCTGGAAGAATCCGGGGTCAAGCTGCTCGAGGGCGACCCGACCGCGGTCACCAGCACCCGCCCCCAGACTCGCCAGGGCAAGGCCCTCCCCCGCGATGTCAACATCGCCCGTGGCGGGGGAGTACGCCGCGACCCCGAACTGGCCTTGACCGTCGGCCAGGCCATCTTGCCGGGCGACGCCATCCACTGGCAGGCGGCCGACACCATCAACGGCTTTCAGATCTTCCTGTGGGAAGGCGACCGCCGGCTCTTGCGTGAGGAAGTCGAGCGCCAGACCAGGCAACTGGCTCTGGCCCCCGACCTGCTCGAGCCCGGCCACACCTATGAAGTAGAACTGGCGGGTTACCGAATGAGCGGCCAGGAAGTGGTGCTCAAGAAGTCGGTCAAAGTGCTGGCCACCGAGACCGCCCAACGGGTCAGCGGTCTGGAACAAGGCGCCACCGGCGTAGCCGGCAAAACCGAGCTCCTGGCCGTCTGCCTCGATCTCGGACTCGACTACAAATCGCTCAACCTGACCGAGGACCTGCTCAAACAACGCCCCGACGACGCCAACCTGACCCGCCTACGCAACGAACTGCGCAAAAGCCTCGGCCTGAGCGACTAGCTTCTTTCCAGCATTTTTCAGCGGCTCGAGGTAAGCTGGTGGCAGAGAGGTATGTAGTATGTTTCACGCCATTTCTATATCCGCACGTCCGCACGCCGCGGGCCGCAAGGTCATCGTCGAAACCGGCGCTTCCAGCGCCTCGTCCACCAGCGAGAAAGTCCGCTTTGCTAAAGGCGACGCTACCGTCACCGAAGAAAGCCTGGCCCAGCAACACGAGAGTGTGACTTTGAGCGTTCCCCAGAACGCTCCCACCACCGCCGCCCCGACGCCCAATCCCGCGCCAGCGAGCACGGGCTCGACCTACGCCAGTCTCGATCCGGCCCAGCGAGCAACCTTCCGTTCGGCTCTGCAAGAGCTCGACAAATCCGCCCGCCTGTGGGCCCGCAACGAACACGGCCAACTCGAACGCATTCACGCCGCCACGGCCAAAGAGCGCCTCGACGGCGGCCAGCCGGTCGAGGTCGTGACGCGAATCGGCCACCAATCGAGCAATTCCTCGGCCAGTGCTTACTTTCAGCACTACGACGGCCACTTGATCAACCCGGCCGACATCAGCCGCAACAGCTCCAGCCACAGTGAGGGCACGGTGCGAGCCGAGTACACCGCCTCCCCCCTGCACGACTGGGAAAGCCTCGAGTTCTTCCAGGGCGACAATCGCGCCGGCGTGCCGGGTACGCCGACCCTACCCGCCTCGGGACAGCCGGTCACCATCTCGCGCGAGTTCGAAAGCCGATGGGATCGCCTGCGCACCGAGAACTGGGGAATCTTCACCACCAACAACATCACCTCTAGCGATGGCGGCTACACTCGCCTGAGAGAAGTCGCCGAGAACTAACATGCGTATCGGAGCCAATCCGGCGGGCGTCACCCCGGGCGGGGTGGCGAGCTTGCGCTCATTCGAGCGTCGCTTTCCCATCGCGCCGAAAGATGGTTTTAGCCCTAGCGCCGAGTTCGACCGCTCGATCCGTCGCGGCCAGCCCATCTTTATGGGCGAACTCGATATGGCCCACCACAGCCGACAGACCTACCGCTCCCAGTTGCTGTGGGAGTCGGTCGGCAAGGGGGTGTTCGGTGGGGCCGCCGGCCTGGCGCTGAGCAATCTCTCTCCGTGGGGAGCGGTTGCCGGTGCAATGGTGGGGGTCTACGTGGCCTGGTCTCAGAATGCCCGCACTCGGCAGGGCACGGTCGACCTCGAGGTAGACGGAGTCAAAAGCAAGACCCGGTGGTATCTCAAGCCCGACCACTTCGAGGTGCCCAACGAAGTTCGCCAGCTCAAGGCCCTGGCTGACGGTTACGCGGGCGACCGCATCAGCGCCCACACGGGCCAGGCAGCCAGTCCCGACCCGGCCAGGCTGGCGGCCTGGAAACCTCATCGGTCCGTCCTGGCCTCGCTGGGCCAGGCCCGCCGTCTGGTGGCCGATTTCGGGCAAAAGTCCCACTACGGCTACGCTGCCCTCAACCTGGTCGAGGCCCCACTGGCCGAGCAAATGCTGGCCGCCGGCCAGAAAGTCTACGTCGTCAACGGAGCAGAGCCCGAGGATCAGGTGCATCACTACCGGGTCGAGTCGCGTAACGCGATGCGCTCGGTGCTGCGGCTAGAAGATCGGCAGGTCATCGAGCGCACCTTCGCGTACAAGCTGACCCCGCTCGCTGACCCCGAGCAACTGGCGGGAGTGGCCGGCGCCCACGGTCTGCCCGAGGGTATGGTGGGGGTCTACTCCGAACTCGAGAGCCTGACGCAAACGGTGGTCAGAGACAATCAACAGGGCCAGGCCATCGTGGGCGAAAATTTCCGCGACATCCGCCACCAGAACAGCAGCTTCAGCCGCGATCTGTCGCTGCCCAGGCGCGAGCCCGTGGCTCAGGTCCATACGGTTCGCGGCCTCGACTGGCGCGGTATTAGCATGATGGGCGGAGCGCTGGCCGGCATCCTGACCGGCATGAGCGTGCTGCCGGGTGTGCCGACGGCGGCGCTGGCCGGAGTGGTGGCTGGTGGAATCGCCGGCCGTGAGTTCGGTCACTGGCTCAACTTTCGCAAGTGAGCCTCGAAGGCTTTCTCGAGCAGGCCCGCCTGGCCGGCCAAACGCATTCCGCCGGCCAGTTCACCGTCGATGTCGAACGAGCCCTTCAGAAGCTACAGGCCTATCAGCTGCCCGGCCCCGGTCACTATTTGGCCAAACTCTTTCAGGCCGCCACGCTGTGGCAAGCTCGGAAATTCGAGGTGCGCATCGGGCTACTCCGAACGGTGGCCGAGTTCGCCTGCAACTACGACGATTCGATGAACGTGGTCCGGTTGGCCGAGGCCATGACCGGACGCGGCCACTGGGTGGCCCCCGCCGCCCGCCACCTGGGCCTGGCCGTGCGGGGCGCGCTTGGCCCGAGCGGCTGGGTGCAATGGCAGGTCGGCTCGCAATCCTTACAAATCGGAGCCGGTCGCGTCCAGGTGCACCAACCAGCCCAACCGACCGCCGAACCCGTCTGCGCGCGCTTCGTGCTGGCGCGAGGCGGCCTCTTGGCCGGGCTTGCCAGCTCGGAGGAACGCGCCGACGAACATGCGGTGGCTAGCGAGATGGGCCGCTACGCGAGCGTCGCGGTGAGCCTTGACGGCCGGTCCACCGAGCGCGGCTTCGCCTATCCCCCCAAGGTCGGAGCTGCCTGGTATCAGGACGATTCTATCCGATACCACCTGATGGAAGGCTTCCTGGCTGCCCACGCTGGCCTGCCAGACTATCACGGACCCGCCCCCACCCTGGGTCAGTTTCAGGCCGAGGGCGGCGGCATCCACCGCTCCCGTCAGGTCACGTGGGAGGACCAGGCCATCCTGGTGGGTGGCTGGCTGACCACCCCTTTGTTTCTCTATGCCGATCCCGCCCTGCAGTATGGGACGGGCTATGGGGCCCGCTTCTGCCTACCGCTGGAACTCAGAGGCCCGGCCCGGTTGACCCTGATGCTCGACGGCGCACCGGCCCGGCCCAAGCAGGTCGAGCTGGGTTGCCCGGGCTTGCAGTGCGTGGCCTCTGGCCAGGGGTTGGCGATCGACCTGAGCGAGTTTCAGGTCATCGAGGACGCCGCCTACGAAGCCCGCCTTAAATCCATCCGCGCGGCGGCCCGCCAATTCCTTGAGCAGGTCAACAGCCGAGCCGACCGTTACCTGCCCGCCTACACCGGCTACCGGGCAGGCAAGCTCGACCGCTTCCAGGCCCACCTCCGCTCCAAGCTGCCGGCAAGCAACGGAAGCTGACTTCGTCCGTAATTCCCTCGTCGCGGTTGCGTCAGACATCCCTTGCCGCCGATGCCTGCCTGGCCGCTTGACGCCGACTTCCACCTGGGCCGGGCTGGCCTTTGCCCGAAAGGCCGAAGGCTCGCCATCCGCGAAAACCTAAAGGTGAATGATCACGAGAGAATCGATGCCTGGTCGCTGGCGATGATGACGGAAATCGTGGCCAGGATCGATGCAGACCCTGAGCGGCGCGGCCTGGAGAAGGCTCGCGTAACGTTGCAACGCTGGCACGAGAACGGGGCCAATCGAGCCACCACCGAGTGGCTCGCTCTGCTGGAGCTGCCCTGGGACAAGCTCAGAGTTCGTCTGCTTGACGAGGGTGATGAAGGGCAACGTCTTCGTTCAAGCGCCCCATTTTGTGGTGTGCTTGACCCTCGCGAGAGGCTAGAGATCTTCCGAGAATTTCGTGCGACGCGACCAGCTTGAACATATTCTGAGGGCCGCCGGTGCCGTGGTCGCCGAGGATGTCATGATCGTGATCGGAAGCCAGGCTATCCTGGCCTCTCATCCAGAACCTCCGGAAGAGCTTACCTTCTCCGCCGAAGCCGATCTCTATCCCCGGGACGCCCCGGAGAAGGCGGATCTCATCACCGGCTCTCTCGGTGAGTTTTCGATATTTCACGAAACATTCGGCTACCATGCCGATGGTGTCTCACCCACCACTGCGGTGCTTCCTGCGAGCTGGCGTGACAGGCTCGTCCCTCTCTCGAACGAAAACACGCGGGGAGTGACAGGACTTTGCTTGAGTGCGGTGGACATCGCCATCAGCAAGTTGGCTGCCGGCCGAGACAAGGATATCCGCTACCTAATCGCCCTGTTTCACCACGGACTAGTCCGCCCCGACGAAGTATCCCGCCTGACCGGGGAACTCGGCCCGGAAGTGAGGGAACTCATCGAGGGCAGGCTAGAACTCGTCGTTCGTCTCGCCGAAAATCGTGCAACCTAACCGGTGGCGAGCTTCGCTCTCTCCTCGCTGGCGAGCGAAGCGATGCCGCGCTCCCCTCTCCGGGCGCAGCCCGGCTCCTCTCTCACCGGCAAAGCCGGTGCTCGCAGCGGCTTGCCGCTCCAAAGTTACGACGCGAAGCGTCGAGTACCTCAAGAACTCGAGGTGAGCCAAAGCGAACCTCGCTCCCTCCTCGCTGGCGAGCGAAGCGATGCCGCGCTCCCATCTCCGGGCGAAGCCCGGCTCCCCTCTCACCGGCAAAGCCGGTGCTCCCCTCTCGCCGACAAAGTCGGCGCCGCTCCCCTCTCGCCGACAAAGTCGGCGCCGCTCCCAGCGGCTTGCCGCTCCAAAGTTACGACGCGAAGCGTCGAGTATCTCAAGAACTCGAGGTGAGCCAAAGCGAACCTCGCTCCCTCCTCGCTGGCGAGCGAAGCGATGCCAGCGCTCCCATCTCCGGGCGAAGCCCGGCTCCCCTCTCGCCGACAAAGTCGGCGCCGCTCCCCTCTCGCCGACAAAGTCGGCGCCGCTCCCCTCTCGCCGACAAAGTCGGCGCCCGCCGTTCATCTTTTCTTCATCTCCCGGCAAAAAGATGGTAACGCCCCGGCATCAGCCGGTTCACATCGGCCGGCTAGGCTAGAAGTGGCCGGCGGCGAGAAACAAAGGCTCCACTATCGTCGCCGGCCGCTTTTCCTGAAGGAGATCGGGGGTCCAACGGAAACTCTACAGATAGCCTTAAGGAGTTGGGAATCTAGGGAATCATGTCCAAGCGCGTTCTGCTCGTCGATGACGAAGACGATATCCGAGAAGTGGCTCAAGTCAGCCTGGAAATGGTGGGCGGCTGGACCATCTACACCGCCAATTGCGGCTCGATGGGTATCGAAGTCGCGGCCAAGGAAAAGCCCGACGCCATCCTGCTCGATGTGATGATGCCCGACATGGACGGGCCGACCACGTTCCAGAGGCTTCAAGAACGCGACGATACCAGGGGCATCCCGGTCATTCTGCTGACCGCCAAAGTGCAGGCCGCCGACAAGAAGCGGTTTGAAGAACTGGGCGTATCGGGGCTCATTCCCAAGCCCTTCGACCCGATGACCCTATCCGAGCAAGTCTCGGCGACCCTGGGCTGGTAGGGCCTTAGCCGGCCGCCCGGGTCTTACCGGGCTGGCTGAGCGGCTCGGGACGAGTGTCTACCTGGCCGGGGCCGCGCACGGCCACCGGTCGCTTGATGGCGATGGGGCGTTTGAGGATCACCCAGCGGAACCAGAACACGAACACGTCGCGCAGGCTGCGCAGCACGTGGCGGATTCCGCCACCTTTGGCCGTGCCCTTTTTGCGAGGATGGAACACCACCTCGACCTCACCGATGGAATAGCCGAGATAGTGAGCTTTGAGCAGCAACTCGGGGGACACGAACGAGCTACGACCCTCGATGCGAATCTGCTCGAACAGCGAGCGACGGTGAAACTGGACCGTCTGATAGGCTCGCAATTTGAGGGGGAAGAGCGTTCTGATGAGCGTCAGGTTGCCCAGGGTCAGCAGCTTCTGATAGAGGTTGTTGGCCGATAGGTCGGTGCGGCAACCGCTGACCGAATCATACTGTTTGAGGTAGGGCAGAATCCAGGTCAGGTCCTCGGTGTCGAAAAAGGCGTCCACCGTGTTGTTGAAGACGATCTCTTTGCTGGCGTGGCGAAAGCCTACCTCGACATTGGCACCGTTGCCGACGTTCTCTTCCAGGCGCACGACTTTGATCTGCGGGTATTTTTCGGCCCACACGCTGGCCAGCTCGTGGGTGCGGTCGGTCGAGCCGTCATCGACCAGGACGATCTCCCAGTCATTGGAAACGGCCGCCAGGTCTTTCACCGACTTCTCGAAGAACTCGTCGACGAGCACCTCTTCGTTGAAGGCCGGCACGACCATAGACAGTGAAAACATTTCATTCCTCCGCAGACCGCCAGGCGGCCTGGTTTGTTCAAATTCTAAGCACCATAGCCCGGCGGTCATGCAATCGCCAGGCCCTATTTTTTAACAAACCGTCAGTCGTTCCCTGGGTTTTCCTTGAGGAAAGCCGGGTGTGTCGTTTTTCCCCGGATCTCCTTGCGCAAAACCAACGCCAGGGCGACCGCTCCCATACATTGCAGCAAGACTCCGGTCAGGGCCGTACCGATGATCCCCCCCTGGACGCAAGTCACGGGGTAGAGTAACACGGCCAGCAGAACCTGGCAACCCGCAATCTTGCCGAGGGCGTCCGGACGCCGCAACGACAGCAAAACGGTGCCCAGAATGGTGGAAGGAATCGTGAAGAGCGTCACCACCACCATGATCTGGAAGGTATGCACCACCGAGGGCAGCGTGAATTTCTCTCCGAAGACCACCAGGAACCGGCCGGCCAGCGACAGCCACACCAAAGCGGCCAGAGCGAGCACGCCAAAATAGGTGCCGCAACGTCGAATCAGGTCGCGAATCTGCTCGAGCGAATTGATGCGGTTGACCTTGGGCAGCAAGACCATCCCCACCGACTCGCTGACCAGCAACAGCGCGTAGGCCAGACCCTTGGCGGCCTCGAACTGGCCCACCTGCTCGAGCGCCCCATAGCGGGTCAGCATCAACGAGTCGATGCACAGCAAAATCAGGGTGGCGGCTCGGTAGACGAACACCCCACGACCGAAGTGCATCAATTCGCCGACGTTGGCACGCCACTCGTTCAGGCTCGGTTGCATGAGCATGCGAACCAGGACAAGGCCCACCGCTACCGACAGGCCGGGGCAAAGAAAATAGAGCCACATATAGCGGTCCATCGTCAGCAAGACCCCGTCGCGGTAGAAGAACAGAGCGAAGAACGAACTCAGGCGACCCGCGTCCATGATGATGCGCAAACCCGAAGCGGTCGAGAAGCGCTGCTGGATGTGCAGGGCCCCTTCCAGACCGTCCCAGAGGACCCACAAGAAGACTCCCACGGCGGTGATTTGCAGAAACGGACCCAGATGCGGCTTACGGAAAACGGTCTCGGCGATGGTGCTGCCCAGCAGCCAGCCGAGGCTCATGACCACCGCGCCAGCCACGACCTTGACAGCCAGACCACTGCCGATCAGGCGCTTGACCCGTTCTGGTTCTTCGTCGACCACCCGCGAGCCCAGATTGACCATCGAGTAGCGGACGCCCACATCGGCCAGGATGCTGAGCACGGTGAGCACCGCGTAGCACATGGCAAAGATGCCCAACTCGTCGGGCCCCATGCGACGCCCGATGACCACCTTGAGGATGAATCCGGTGGCGGTGGCAAAGGCCGTGCCCCCCAGCACCAGACCAAAATCCATGAGGCTGCGAAAGCTGGGCAACCTCAATCCCCGCTGGGGTGTGTTGGTGGGCGTCAGGCCGGGGTCGGTCATGGCCGGCACGCCTTCGGGCAGCCATCCGAGGTTCCTTTCGAACACTTGGACAGGACAAGCCCATCGCGTCTGGCGAAGGCATCCCAGCATGAAGCCTGGCTGGCCCGGACGAACGAGTGACGAGCTTAGCGATTTTCTCAGGCAGCAGCACGGCGCCGGAGAACTCGAGTCCAAAGGCTTTTTCACCATCGCAGCCGAGGCGGCCATCGGCAAGTTGGCTGCCTTTGGCCTGCCCCGAGCCAGCGCCTGGATCCTCAAGATCGTGCAGGCCGCCGTGGCGGCCGGAGCTCCCCACCTGCAGATCGCCCAGCATGCCGACGTGACCCTGTTCGAGTTCGAGCCGCGCCAACCCACCTCCGGCAACGATTTGCAACAGTGGCTGGCTTCGGTGCAGCCCAGCCCTGAGCGCTGGTTGCAGCATCTCTCGGCGGGGCTTCGTTCGGTTGGATTTGCCGACCAACGAGCCTTCACGCTCTCTTGTCGCAGCCAGGGCGTCGAGACCTTGATCGGCTGGGACGGCCAGGAATTGCGCCGGCGAGACCGGCCTGACCCCAAGGTCGGGCGACTCTTACGGCTGGGGGTGAGCTTTCCGCCCGATGACCGGGGCAAGGTCTTCGGGGGAGCCTTCCGCTCCGGCACCCGCGCCGTGGAAGAATACCAGGAACTGGTCAACAATGCTTCGGCCTGCCCCATCCCCTGCCTGGTCGACGGCCGCCGCATCGACACCCTGGAGCGGCGTCAGTTGCAGGTCATCGAGTCTTCCCGCAGTCTGCTGGGGATAGGTTGGAACAGCGGGGTGGAAGGATTGCACCCGTTCGGGCCACCTCAGGGACTGCCCAAAGCCCAGTCGAGCTGGCGCCCCAGCGACCGTTTCACTGACGCTCGCCCGCTGACGCTGGTGGGCCAACCGGCACCCGCCGTCAGCCTGCTCTGGCGCCTGGACTATCACTATCGCATCGAAGGCCACCGTAGCCGAGAAAGCGACTTTCGCTTCCACAGCCTGCCCCAGGGCTCGCGCTGTTGCTGGCTACGCGACGGGGTGGCCTGTCAGGTGGAGCGGATCGAGGCTCTCGAATCGAGCCCGATCAGCCTGACGCTGTATGTGAGCGCCGACGACCTCGAGACCGACATCTCGGGCTTTGCCATGCGCGATGAGCGCGCGCTGAGTGGCCGCCTGAAGCGGGCTCTGCGAGCCCTGGTTCCGCAGATGGCAGAGGTCGAGGTGGCCCTGCAGGAGCACTACTCCCTGCCGTTCGGCTCCCATGTGGCCCTTTACGGAGGCATCGGCCTGGCCGTGGTGGCCGCCGTGCCCAGCCTGGGCAAATCCATGGTCGCGGCTCTGATGGGGGCCCAACTGCTGCAGTCGGCCTACGACAAGAGCCAGATCGTCAAGGCTTGCCGGTCGGCCCTCGAGGGCTTTCTGGTCAATCTGGATCGAGTGGCCCACCGATGACCGTCGAGCTGATCGCCGAGCAAACCGAAGCCTACCTGCGGGCGCTGATCACCCAGGCCCACCGTCAGCACCCCGAAGCCAGGTTCACCGCGCTGGCCATCGAGATCGAGTCGAGCGGCGGCCCGGTTTATGTCTACCTGCACCACGGTGAGCACCGCCCGGTCAATTGCGAAGAGTGGAAGCTCAGCTACTTTGACCAAAAGGTCGAGGCCGGCCTGGTACCTGATTGGTGCGAGGATTTCGAGGATCTCTATACCGCCTACGCCGAGGGCGAATTCAACGACTATCCCAAGCTGCGAGCCTATCTCGAGATGGCTCTGCAGGGGGTGGCTCAAGCCCTGGCGGGCCTGGCTCGGGACGGGTTTCTCGAGAGCCGGGGCTTTGCCGACCGCCCCCATCTGGCGGTCTTCAACGAAGAGGACGCCCACCCCCAGATGGGAGTCCAGCGGGTCAAGGCCGCTCCGAAATAGGCGGGTCCTCCCAGGTTCCGAGGGGAGGAAGGCGCTGCCAGCTGCGCATGACCGCGGGCGGGTCGAAGGGCACCTCGACCTTCTGCTGATAAGGCCCCGTCAGCTCGAGGCGTAGCTCGTGATCGCCGCCAGCGTCGGGAGTGGCCAGCCACAGTTGGACCGTCTTTCGTCCTTCCAGCAGGCCACCGGCCAGACTTTGAATCGGAATAGGTCCGGTGGCCGGCTCGGCGCTCAGGCGAACTTCGCGAGCCCAGTCCAGGGCGAGCGGGAGCCCGGACGTATTCTCGAGTTCGATGGGCACCTTGACCAGGCTGCGCGAAGGCAGCTTCTCGGTGAGCGACCAGTGGGCGCGCAGGCCCGCCAGTGCCGCCGGCAGATTGGAGTCGAAGGTCTGCCCCGCGGCCGTGTAGCGCCCCGGCGTGGCGGGCACCACCAGATACCGACTTTTGACCGGTTGGCCCCAGGGCTTGCCGTTTCGTTCGACCTGATAACCCGACTGGCCCAGATCGACCAGTTGCCCCGGCGCGGGCGGACCGGTCATCGGCTCGGCCACCTGAACCGGCCCGCGAAAGAACACCGTGGCCTCGATCAACGAGGGATCGCCCAGACGGCGGACCAGGGCCGGTCCGGGCAACAGTTCGGGCGAATCGGGATCGGCCCACCAGCCGTCCAGGGGACGGTCCGCCAGACAGGCCAGCACGGCTGCTGCCACCAGCGGCTCGTCAGCCTCGCCGGGGCTAAGCACCACCACCTCGCCCCGATGAGAAGCCAGCTGCTGGGCCAGCCTCAGGTCGTCGGGCCCCAGGCCCGCCAACTGGCCTCGGCCCTTGACCCACTCCTCGAGACTGATGGGCACGAACAGCGACCCGATAGGAATCTTTTTCTTCTGGGCGGCAACCAATAAACGACGATTGAAAACCGACTCGGCCGGGCTCAATCCGAGGGCGCACAGCGTTACCACCACCACCGCCAACATGGCTCGATGGGGCAGAGCCAACTCGAGGCCCCTTTCCGACCAGACCAGGGCCGGCCTCACCGCCGGTGAAGCTTGCCAGCGTCTGGCTACCCACTCGCCGCCACAGACGCCCAGGCCCACGGCAGCCCCGAATCCCGGCAGGCCTGCCAGCTGGCTACCTAGCTCGAGGCAGAGCCAGAGCCTGCCCTGGGAATGCAGGCGACTGAGCAAGAGCATCACCAGCACCGGCCCCAAACTGAACTCGGGGGCCGGCCAGCGACCGAGAAAGGCGGCCAGCAAAGCCACGCCCACCGCGGCTGCGGCCGGCCGCTCCCAGCGGCCATAGAGCACCAGTGCCAGCACCAGCGCCCAGCCCAGCGGCGGACTGACCAATAGCAGCAGGGCGGCCAGCCCAGGCACCGCCCAGGTCCATTCTTCGAGCCAGCTCAAAAGCGCCAGGGTGAAGAGCAGATGCCCCACGGCCAGGTTCAGGTCAGCGGTGAGCAACCAGGCTCCGGGACCCCAACAGAAGCCGAGACTGGCTCCCAGCCAACCGGCCAGCCAGCCGCGCCGGCGGGTCAAACCCAGGAAGAGGCCGAGGAAGGCGGCGACCTGGGCCAGGCCGGTGGCCGCTTTGAACAGGCTGGCCGAGCCTCCCAGCCAGCCCATCAGACGGCTCGGCAAGGCCAGGTCGGGAGCGGCCTCGGGCCCGAGCGAGCAACCCAGAGCAAAGGGCAACTGGCGCACCAAAAAGTCATGCTCGAGTTCGACCTGCCAGTGGCCCACCGGGTAGAGCCAGGCGGCCAGGCTCATCACGACCAGCAACGGTATGAGGGCGGCGGGAACTCTCACCTGACCTCCACCAGGCTGCCCGGCAGCAACTCGACTTCGCCCTGTTCGGGCGATAGATAAAGGCTATAAAACCAGCTACCCGCCTGCCGCGGCATCACGGCCGGCAACTCGAGGGGCCCGTTTACTAGTGGCAGTTTGCGCAGATGAATATCGGGCAGAAGGTCGTATTCGCGACGCTCAGGGTCAAAAGCGGCCAGGCTAGCCAGGACCGGCTGGCCCAGTTGAAAGCCGTCGGGATAGCTCAACTCCAGGCGTGGCACACTGAGATGGCTGGGTCGGGTCTGGTCGAACTGTAGAGTGGCGATTTTGACCTGGGCCAGCAGGCGAGCAAAATCGACCACCAGGGGACCGGTGTCGCTCGGGATCTCGAGGCTACGCGAGCCGTCGCAGTAGCCAAACAGCAGGTCATAGTCGCCGTCTTCGGGAGGAGCCACCAGGGCCAACGGCACTTCCAGGCTCTGGCCCGGCTGCAGCTTTTCTTTGAGAGGCACGGCCACCCATTCCACGGGCACGCTCTCTTTGCCGGTGGACTGCAGGCGGGTGCGATAGAACAGGGACCCGTCCAGGGCAACCGCCTGAGTCCCCCGATTCTCGACCCGCGCCCGGCGCGGAAAAACCTGATTGGAGCGGGCGTGGGCCGGCAACTCGAGGCCGCCGAGAAAGAGCGACGAATCCCCGTCGGGCTCGACCAGTTCGACCGGAGGCAGCGAGAAGCGATAGACCAGCCGGCGCTCCGGGCCCAGCCTCTCTTCGTGGGCTAACTCGAGCCCTTCCACCCCCTCGAGATCGGGCACCTCTTCGGTGGGCCGCAGATAGACCCAGTCCACTCCCAGCAGGCGCAGGTAGTAGGGGTCGCGGGTGGCCCAGAAGGCCAGAGCCGGGGGAGCCATGTGATAAGGGGTGGTACCGATCTTCTCGTCGTCCAGCGGCAGGGCGTGACCGACGCACCGAATTCCCGACACTCCCGTCAGGGTCGACTCGAACAGGATGCTGAAGTTGTTCTCTTGCCGAAAATTGGTGAGCAAACGCTGGCCCGGGCGGGCTTTGGTCTCGAGCCAGTGGGCGGCCGCATAGTCGACCGGATCGAAATCGAGTATGGCGTGGCTCTCGAGCCAGGTTGGCGTGGACGGAAAGACCAGGGCCGCCCCCACCAGACCCTTGCTCCAGGCCTCGCTCAGACGGCTGCTCACCAGCGATAGACAGGCCAGGCTGTTGAGAGCGCAAAGGCCAATCACCAGCAGAGCCGCCAGGCCTTTGGTGGTAAAGCGCAGCCGCAGCACGCCGGGCTCTTCGTCAAAAGTCCAATCCAGGCCCGGCCGAGCGTAGAGCTCTTCGAGCCAGGCGCCCAGAAAAAGGCCGAGCGCCCCGGTGAAGCCCAGGGCGGCGGCAAATTCCCAGCGATAATACTCCGATTCGTAGATGGGCCCGAAGTCGACCAGGGCGGGCACCAGGTAGGCGATCAGGCCGAAAGCCCCCAGGAACAAGCCGGCCGGGTGACCCCGGCGCAGCAAAAAGACGGCCGAGAGCGGCATCAGATAAAGTGGCAGAAAATGGATGCGCAGCACATCCCAGCTCCAGATATAGCGATAGCCACGGTCGGGAGCCGGCTTGTAGAAGATCTTGAGCGGCGTGTCGAGACGATAGATATAGGCGCAACGCTGATACTCGCCGGTCTCGAGCAGAATCTGGAAGAGGTTTTCCTTGGGAACGGTCACCTTGACCACCTGGGCCTGATTCTGCATCCCCTTCGACAGCTGCTCGGGTTGCTGGTCTTGATGCCCGGCCAGGCGACGCTCGACGATGTTGGTCAGCGGCCCCCCCTGGGTGGCCGCCAGGGGAAAGGCCAGACCCAGCATCAGAGCCACCAGAGCCAGCGAGCGTAAGGGGATGCGCTTGAGCGCCAAAAGGATCGGCGTGACCCCCACCAGGACCAGCACGCACACCCCGAAGTGGGTTTCGTAGACGATGGCGTAGCCCCCCAGCACCAGCCCGCCCACCACCGCCGCCATGCGCGAACCCGACCACAGGCGCAAGGTCATATCGGCCACCAGGGCCAGATAGAGGTGCACGTAGGGGTTATTGTTCTGGAGGGTATCGATCAGACCGCCCCGCCCCCCGGCGTTGATACCGAAGTAGAGAAATCCGGCTCCCAAGACGGCCTGAAGTTCGCTGCCGGTAGCCCGGCGCAGGGAGGCGAAGAGCAGCAGGAAGGTGGCCATCTGCAACAGGGTGGTCATGACCATCTGCACTTTGAAGGTATCGTGGCCGGTCAGGTAGGCCACCGTCACCAGCGACAGATTGCGTCCATAGTGGCCGTTCATGGGAATGTCCGAAAAGAACGGGTTATAGGGAGGGAAGTTGCCGTGGAGCATCAGACCCTGAAGGGGCGAGTGAATCCAGAAATCATCATCCGGGCTACCGATCTGCTGGGCATTGCTGAACAGATAGATCAGCAGACAGACCGCGATCAGGAAGGCTTTCGTCGGACCGCCCAGAGGCAGAGGGGCCGTCTCGGGCGCGTTGACGAACCACAGGCCGAGGCAGGCCAGGGCCTGGAGCCCCAGGGTCCAGAAAACAGCCTGGTCGACCCCCGCAATCAGATAGAAACCATTCACCCCCAGCAGCGTCAGCGCCACCGCCAGAGGAACGGTCAAAGCCCCGGCCGTGAGAGGATCGGCCTCGCCCAATCCGCGCCGGGCCAGCAGCCAGCCCAGCAGCAGGGGTATGACCAGTAGCACGGCCATGAGGCCCGGTGTTTCTGTGCGCTGGCCCCCTCTCCTGTGCGGCGCGGCGCGCGTGGCCGCAGGGATGGACTCTCGTCCGCAGAACAGCCGGCCCGATGGAATCGGTGCTCGCCCTAGCTCTTGGCCTGGTGGTCCTGTGGATCACCGGCTTTCTGGCCGTGCGCCAGGGGCTGGGGATTACCGATCCCCTGGTAGCGCTAGGATTGCCGCTGCCGCTGGCTCTGCTGGTGCTGTTGGGCCTGGGCCACGGGCTGGCCCAACTGCTCGGCCAACCATTGGGCTGGACGCTGGCCAGCCTGGCGGTGGTGGCCCTGATGGGTTGGCTCTTCTCGCGCCGCAAGACGCTCGCGCCGCTCTCGGAGGTCGGATTCTCGCCCTTTGTGTGGGGGATTCTGATGACGGCCATGTCGGGGGCCTACTTCATCATGCACACCCGCGAGGTCAGCGGTCCCGAGGATGACTACTGGGTCCACTTCCCCATCATCTCGCTGCTCGAGCGAGGCAACTTTCCACCGCCCAATCCCTTCTTCTACAACCTGGACCTGGGGGGGCACTTCGGCCGGGATTATCTGATCGCGATGCTGACCTGGCTGAGCGACGATATCATGCTGAGCACCTGGACCTTCAACCACCTGCTCTCGCTCAGCCTGTTCGTGCTGGCCTGCGGACTGGGCCGCCTTTATGGCCAGAGCACCGCCGCCGCCCTGTTCCTGCCGATGTTCTTGTTCTTCGGCATCAGCGTGGGCAGCCGGGTGGGAATGGTCGACACCTACGATAACAACAACCTGCTGGTGTATGCCCTGCTACTCGCTTTGTTGGTGGTCTTGATGCGGGCGGTCGAGGCCGGGACCTATCCCCCCTTCGTCGCACTGGGTCTGCTGCTCGGCATTTATGGCATCGTCTACGAGACCCACCTCATCCTGGTGCTCGGCTGCGTGGTCTTGTTCCCCTGGCAGCAACAGGGTCGAAAGCTGCTCGGCCCGAGCCTGGCCTGTTGCGCGCTGGCCCTGGGGCTGGCGGCCCTGCTGGGCGGACCCATCCAGGACCTGGCCCTGCGCGGGCTCGGCCTCGAGCGGCGCGACACCGTCACCCACGCCGACAGCTATCAGGCTCAAACCGTGCAGGTCCACTTTCCCAAAGAGAATTTTCTCCAGATTTGCCTGGGACCGGACTCCTATCGCCGGCGCTCTTACGTCTACGAAGGCAAGCTCTTCTCGAATCTGCTGCCTCCGCTGCGAGACGAGGGCTACGACTATGCCTACATCTTCGGGCCGCGCGTGCTCTTGATGCACTGGCTGGCTCTCTATCTCGGCTTTCCGGCGGGGTTCTACCTGTGGAAGCGGGGCCACCGGTTTGGCCTGCTGCTGTGGCTGTTCGCGGTGCTGGCTTATCTGGCTCCGGCGGTGGTCGATTTCGGGCCGGTCCACGAGAAGGAGTACTTCCGCTGGGAGTTTGCCGCCGCCTTTGGCTTCGCCGGCGCTCTGGCCCTGGCCCTGGCCGACCTCTTCGAGCGAGCCCCGGCACGCTGGCAAAAGGCCTTGCTGATCCTGTTGGCGGGCCTGGTCATGCTGGGCGGCGAGCGACGCCTCAACAAGACCTTCATCGAGGCCGAGAAGGCTTCGCCGCGCCTGGCCCAGCTTTATGCCAGCCCGTTCTATCCATCCAGCCAGCGCTGGTTCGTCGAGACCGAGGTCTTCAACTTAAGCCCCGACGATGTGGCGGTGGCCCGCTGGCTGGGCGCCAACTCGCGCCCCGAAGACCGGATGCTGGTCAACCTCGACCCCCGGGCCCACTGGGACATCTTCGCCGAGTCGACCATCGCCGGTTTGGCCGGAATGCGCTCCATCGGCCACCAGTCACCACCGCCCTGGATGCCCGACGGCATCGCTCCCTTCTTTCGCACCGCCAACCCCACCGTCTTCTGGCAAGAACTCGACGCCCGCGCCCTGCCGGCCAGCGGGGCCACCTGGCTGTTCTGCCGGCTCGACGGCGACCTGGGCGAGCGATTGGCCACCATCCCCGGCCTGGTCGAGGCCCACCGCTCGGGCCAGGTGGCAGCCTATCGCTACACCCCCCCCGGGGGCGCCAGCCCGGCCCAAGACCTGAGTTTGCAAGAACTGGCCCTGCCCGACCCGGCCCGCCTGCAGAGCGAAGTGGCCTATTCCACCCCGGTGAGACTGCGCAACGACGGCTCCCAAAAGCTCGAGTGGCGAGGCTACCTCAGTCTGCGCCAGCTCCCCCTGGAAGGCACCGACCCCGGCGGGACCATCGAACCATTGGCCCTGTGGGTCGACCTCGAACTCGAGCCTGGCCAGGAGAAAACCGTCGACCACTGGCTGGTGCCCCCCCTGGTGGAGGGCGGCTACCGGGTCGAAGTGTTGGCCGACGGCGTTCCCCTGGGAGAACGAGAGTACCGCTACTCGTTTCTCGACCAGGGCGCCCAGGTGAGCCTGGCCGCCGTCGAGCGTGACCGGTTTCGGCTCGAGCCCGACGGCTTCAAGGTCGAGGGGCCGCTGCGGGTGGGCTGGCGCCTGTACGACCTCGAGGAGCGGCGCTACCCTACCCCCTTCGGGTTTGTGGGCACGACCGTCTGGGATGGAGGCGCAGAATGGCTGCCTTACCAGGCTGTCGAGGATGCTCCGGCGAATCGTTATCGTCTGGACTTTTTTCTGGTCTCGCGAAGTGGCCGTGAGGTCCACCTCAAAGACGAAAGGACCAAGGGATGAAGAAGGAATGGTGGTGGGCGCTGGGGGCCGGGGCAGCCGCATTTGGCTCGGCCTATTGGTTTCTTAGCCGCTATCCCACCGAACAACGGTTGCGCTCTGAAGCCGAAGAGCTACTCGAGCGTGGCCATCGCTTCGTCGAAGACGGGGACCTGACCCGCGCTTTGAGGGTCGGTGAGCGCCTGCTGGCTCGCCGCTACACCGGGGGTTACGAATTGGTGGCCCGGGTCTTCTTCGAGCGTGGCCGCCTGGCCGAGGCCATCGAAGTGCTGGGCAAAGGGGTGGCTCAGGCCCCCTCGGTGTGGGTCTTGTGGAGCCAGCTTGGCTATTGCCTTTCGGAAGACGGCCGCCACGAACAGGCGCTGGAGGCCTTCGAGCGGGCGCGCAGTTGCGACTCGGAAGAGATGTCGATCGCGGTCAACGAGGCGCTGGTCTATTTGCGCACCCACGAGTGGGAAAAGGCTCTTGAGCGGGCCGAGTCGGTGTTGGCCGACCCTGAGTCCGAGAATCTTCATCCGGCGGCCAAATTGCATCGCTTCTCGGCCATGGCCATGGGAGGACGCTCGGAAGACGCGATGGCCGAAATCGAGTCGGCCGACCTGACGGACGCCGAATTGGCCAACGCCCTGGCGGCCGTTGCCTACGGACACCCCGACGACGATGTCACCGGAGCGCTGGCCCGGCGGGCCTACGCTCTGGACCCCACCAATCCGCGAGTGCTCTTGATCCTGCGCGAGCTGCGCAACGAGCGCAGCCCCGATACCTCTCTCTATCGTCTCGACAGCCCCCGGCGCATGACCTTCGTCAACGCGGTCGACGAAGAGCAAGCGCGCATTCTGCTAGAAGAACTGGAAGGGCCGTTGATCGAGGTCGAAAAAATCACCCATATCAAGGCCGTTCCCGAGCAGTTGATCGGACTGCTCGAAGTGTTCGTGCGGCGGGATTCTGACGACGGTGACGAGAACGACTGAAGATGGCCGATAAGCCCGAGCGACCGAAATTCAAGCGCCGTGCATTAGGCCGTTCCCTGTCCAAGAGAAAACTTGGCAAAAAGGACGAGGAAGGCGAAGAATCTGGCGGCGAAGAGGCCGCTGGCGACGAATCATCCGACGATTCTCCGGCCAGTGTCGAATCCGATGACGAGAACGACCCGACAGCGCCCCTACCGATAGCCACCAGTCCCATCCCGCCAGCTCCCACCTCGACGCCTCCGGGGGCGCCCCAGCCATCTTTCGACGAGCGCATGGTCAAGTTGCGCTCGGGAGCATCCTGGTTTACCCGCGAGTTCGGAGCCTTCCTGGTAGGGCTGGGCCGCTCGGCCTCGTCGCGCGGCAAGGAATTTGGCGACAACGTGGTGCGCCCGTTTTCGAGCGCCTTGCTTGAAGCCGTCATCGCTCTGGTCTTGCTCGCCTTTACCCTGCTGCTCGGGATCTCGCTGGGTCGGGGCCTGCACCCGGTGCTCAAGACCAGCACCGACGCCACTACCCCCAACTCGACAGCTCCGCCGCGCGGGCGCGGCCACCCCTTTCCGGTCGCCAGCCGCACCACCCGACCCAGCTTCAAGCCGCTGCCCGAACGCAACAAGTCCGAGGGAGCCAAGCAAGCACTGACTACTTTTCTCGAGGCTATCAACCAGGGCGACCACCAGAGCGCCTACAGCCAGCTCTCGCCCGGTTGGCAGAAAGAACTGACCTTCGAGAGCTTCTCGAAGGGCTACGCCTCGGCCCGCGACCTTCGCTATACCATCGAAGAAGCCGTCCCTCTGGGAAGCGACCGGGTTCAGCTCGAGGTGGTTCTGGCCGTACAAGAAGGGGCCAACACCCGCAAATACGCCGGCACCTACATTGCCCTCAAGACGGATGACGGCTGGAAGCTCGATAGCGGAAGCCTGCGGTGAATCAAAACCTGGAGGGCAGCATCCATGTGGCCGGGGCCAGCCTTCCTGGGGCGCGGGAATACAACGACGACCACTTTTGCATCGCCGACAAGATCGGCCAGGAGCAGACCCTGACGGTGCGCGTGGATCGGGCTTCGGCCTGGTTCGAGCGCATGGGGCTGCTGGTAGCCGTGGCCGACGGAATGGGCAGCTATCAGGGGGGCTCCCTGGCGAGCCGCACCGCCCTCGAGACCCTGATCGGCGTCTTCTATCGCCTGCCCGAGGGCAGCCTTCGTTCCCGCGTCGAACTGTCGCTCGAAGCCAGCCTGCAACGCCTTCAGGCGACGCTGCGCCTGGAGAAGAAGCGCAAGGCCGGCACCACCCTGGCCGGCTTTGCGGCCCAGCCGCCCGACCAGTTGATCCTCTTTCATATCGGGGATAGCGGCGTGGTCCGCCTGCGCGGCGACCGGATGTCGCGGCTGACGGTCGACCACACCCCCATCGGACGCCCCCTGGCCGAGGGCAAGATGACCCTCAAGGAAGCCGTGACACGAAAGGACGCCCACCAGCTCACCCGCTCGATGGGCCTGATTGGCGACACCCGCGTCGAGATTCGCGACCTCGACTACGCTCCCGGCGACTATTACCTACTGATGACCGACGGCGTCTGCAGTCCCGGCCGAGGCCTCTCCCCCGGCATGCTCAAACGCTATGTCTCCAGTAACGGCTTCACTCCCGAAGCCCTGCTCGGCCCGATGCTCAAGAAGGCGACCGCCAACGACGGCGACAATGCCACCCTGGTGCTGGTTCAGTTCGACTAGGGCGAGGTTGCAACTGGGAAGCAACTGGGGGAGCCTAGACTGGGCCTACTTAGACAAAGGGGGCAATATCATGCTCAAAACAGTATCATTACACGAAATGCTTCAGGGGCGACCGGTGGTCAGCACACCGGCGGGCACCACCGTGGCCGAGGCTGCGAAGTTGATGTCGGCTGCCAACAAGGGAGCCATTCTGGTAACCGAGCACGGCAAGCTGGCCGGGATCTTTACCGAGCGGGACCTGCTGCGGCGGGTGGCTGCCGAGGGACGGGATCCCGGTGAGGTCAAAGTCGACGAGGTCATGACCACCCAGCTGGTGGTCGGTGAACCCGGCGACTCTTACCTGACCGCCTTGCGTCGCATGGTCTCGGCCAGCTGCCGGCATTTGCCGGTGGTCGACGGTGACCGGGTGGTCGGAATGGTTTCGCGACGCGACCTGATGGCGGTGGACATCCGCCAGTTGGAAGAAGAGATCGCTCGTCACGACCCTTCCACCCTGTTCATCTAGAACAACTCGACGGTAGAGTCGGCCCTGGCGGGACCCTCGAAAACCGAGGTCGTGATCTTCTCTGGATCGACCGGGACGTAGTAGGCGACCGGCTGATCATACTTCTGATCGCCGTAGTCGAACTTCTTCTCGAAGGCCCCGTGATAGAGGGTCTCTCCGGGGTTGGGGCTGTCGGTCTTCACGTAGCGGCTGTAGCTTTCTTGTCCCATCGGACCCATGTCCGGGCCCAGGAAGGTCCGCTTGACCATGTATTGCTTGGCCTCGGCCGTCGCCCGCCGACTGTGGATGCCGTGAGCGCTGTAAGTCGAACGAATCATGGGTTCCTCCTGCGTTTTCTTCAGCCTAGAGGGGCGCCCTGAAGATAGTCTTAACCGCCTTAGCCGCCTCAAGGCAGGGGCCAGATACACCAGCCGTCGCGGGGTAGGAGCATCAGTTCGAAGCCGGGTTGGTCAGAGACCACCGTGGCCACCTCTACTTGCTGCTCCACCCCCGGTTCGAGCGACAGCGACAACTCTTGAAAGTCACGCACCTTGTAGAGCGGTTGTTCGACCTGCCGGGCAAGAGTGGCCAGCAGCGGTCGCGAGGTCGTGAGCTCGGCGGGCGAGGCCAGGCTCAGGCGAAAGCGCGCCACCCGGCCTGGCACCAGCGGGTCCAGGGGTTCGGCCGAGCGCAATTCGAGCGCCTCCACCAATTGCCGGTTGCCCACCTCCAGAGCGAACTCCGAGGCCAGCGGCTGGCTGCCCAGCCAGGCCCGCACTCGATAAGTTCCCTGTTGATGAGGAGCCACAAAGTGCAAAGCGAGCTGCTGGTGGCCGTTGGCTGCCAACTTTAACGAGACGGGCTGATAGAATCGCTCCCAGGGCTCGACGGGTTTGCCGTCGGGAGCGAGCAGTTCGTAGTGAAAAGTGGTCTGCAGCTGCAGCTGGCGCGAGGTCGGATTGGACAGCTCGAGTTCGAGGCTGTGATACTGCTCGACTTCGAGCCGGCTCGGCAGGTGCCAGGCGTCGAGGGCGAGGGTGGCCGGCGGCCCCGCCTCGAGGGGCGGGCTCGAGACCCGATAGAGGATGCGATCGCCGACCTGGAAGGCCGGTTCGAGGGGCAGAGGCTCGCCGCCGCGCAGATAGATCCAGTCGGGCCTGAGATTGCCCAGCAAGGCCACATCGCGCGAGGCCCAGAAGGCGCGAGCGGCGGCCTGTTGGCGAAACGGCCAGGTGCCTAAGCGCTCGAAGGGCAGGGGAAAGGTGTGGCCCACCGGGTGGACCCCGCATAGTCCCGCGAAAGCGGCCTCGAAATAGACGTTGAAATAGTTCTCGTCGCGGGGGTTGGTGAGTAGCCGGTCGCCTTCGCCCACGCGCTCATCCAACCAGCGAGCCACCTGGAAGTCGGCCGGGTAAAGGTTGAGGTCGGGTTGGCGCTCGACCCACTGGGCCGCCGAGTGAAAATAGAGGCCGCTGGCCAGGCGGTCGAGCTGACCCGTTCGCTTGTGCATTTGCTGCAGAGCGGGATAGGTATTGGCCACCGCCACCAGGGCCACCAGGGCGGCGGCCAGGCCCTTCTGAGGCAGGTGGAGGCGACCGTCCGAGAGGGTGGCTACCGGGCCCGGCAGGTCAAGCCACCAGTGAGCCAGGGCCACTCCCAGCGCCCCCGAGAACCCCCACGAGGCCACGAACTCCCAGCGAAAGACCTCGGCCTCCCAGAGGCCGAAATCGACCACCGAGGGCAGAAAATAGCCGGCAAAACCCACCCACCACAGCAACAGACCGGCCCAGTTGCGGCGGCGGCCCAGCAACCACAAGCTGACCGGGGCAAGATATAAGCCGAGCCAGTGGATGCGTATCGCATACCAGGAAAAGACCGAGACATAGCCGGGCTGACCGGAATGCTTGGGCAGCTCTCGCAACCACGGCAAGGTCGAATAGGCCATCGACATCTCTTCACCGCTGCGCTCGAGCTTGATCTCGAAGAGGCGCGCCTTGGGAAACTTGACGGACACCTCGAGGTTCTGGCTCTGCAAGGTGGTGTCGGCCGAGGTGGTGGTCAGAGAGCCGCCCCCCCGCAACTTGGAAAGAAGGTTCTTGAAGACTCCTCCCTGGACCAGCCCCAGAGGCAGAGTGATGGCCACGATGGTCAGGGCGGTCAGCAACTGGCGCCGAGTGAGGCTCTTGAGACAGAGGGTGGACAGGGCCAGGCCGCACAGTCCCAGGCAGGTCAAGGCGAAGTTGGTTTCATAGGCCCAGGCCGATCCACCCAGAGCCACCCCGGCCATGACCGTGACGCCCCAGCCAGGCTGGCCAAACAGGGCCTCGACGGTGAGAAAAAAACACAGGGCAAAGACCATCTGGGCCAGGGCGTTATTGTTGGCCACCGTGTCGATCCAACCGCCGCGAAAACCGGCGTTGGCTCCTATAAAAACGAAAGTCGTGCCCAGTCCGGCCTGGAGTTGTGAGCCGGTTTGTCGGTAGAGGCCCGAAAAAAGCACCAGGAACGCTCCCAGCTGCATCGCCACCGTGACCGGGACCTGCACCCCATAGAGCGTCAGGCCAGTCAGGCGGGCGGCCATCACGGTCACCAGGTCGCGGGCGTAGTGGCCACCGTAGGGGATGTCGGTGAAGAACGGATTGACGATGGGGAAGGTGCCTTTGAGAAGGTGGGCCTGGAGCGGCGCGTGGAGGAAGAAATCGTCATCGGGATTGAGATACAAGATGGTATTGGTGGTGAAGTGGACGGCCGCCACCCCCACCACCAGAAAGAGCCAGGTGAGCCAGGTGTAGGGAGGTCTCTGCCAGGCCGGACCCGGGCGCCAAGCCAGGGCGACCGAGCCGGCCAGACACAGACCCAGCACGCTCCAGAGGGAGCCTGAGAGGCTCAATCCGAAAAGCAAACCCAGGTTGACCCCCATGGCGGCGTAGAGCCAGCCGGCCGCCCACCCCACCGCCAGCACGGCCAGTGGGTCGGTGAGCTTGAGGACACGATGCGCCAGCAGTGCGCCCAGCACCCAGGGCAGGGCCAGCAACAAGAACACTAGTGCCTCACCACTCCGTCGGGCACATCGACCTGCGGTTGGCGCCGCCAGGTGCGGATCACCAGGGGCTCAGAAAAATTCACCGGGTGACCGGCCTCGCTCTCGTCGACCAGTTGCAGGTGGACCGTAAAGGTGCCCACCGGGACCGGCGTGCGCAGGTAGACGATCACGGTTCGACTGGCGCCGGGCTCGAGGGTGAAGGGCTCGAGCGGCGTGATGGGGGCGACCTCGTTGCCGATGTCGTGCAGTTCGCTGGTCAGTTGCAAACGCGCTCCCCGCAAGCCCGAGAGGTCGAGCAACTGCTGCGAGCCGTTGGTCAGATGCAACGGACAGGGAAGCAGGCTGCGCGAGGGTAACTCGAGTTCGGTCTCGAGCCGGGCCTTCAGGGGCAGGCTCGGCGGCGAGGTGAGCGGTTGGACCTGCCCGTTGGACCACTCCACCTGATAGTGGCCGGCCAGGGCGGGCACGACCAGCGGCACGGAGCCGCCCCCGGTCAACACGGCCGGGCCGAAAGGGTGGCCGTCCAGGCTGAGCTGATAGCTGGCCGGCCCATCGGTTCCAAACCAGAGCAACCGCCCCCAGTCTTCGAGTCGCTCGAGCTCGAGCGCCGACAGTTCCGAGTGAAAGTCGGGCCAGGGCTCGATGGCCTCGGGCTGATGGTCGCGCCTGAGCAGCCAGGCGGCGCCGGTGCCGCGCAAGAGTTCGGACTGGCCGGTGACGGCATAAGCGGCCACCGCCGGCAATAAGCAGGCCCCTTCCTTCGAGACATACCAGCCCTCGAGGGGCGCCCCCCCGGCCAGCGCCGAGACTACTCCCGCCACCGTGGGCGACTCCGGGGCCTGACCGCTCGAGAAGACCGCCGAGCCCTTCAGCCAGGCCAGTTGTCGAGCCACCTCGAGGTCGGCCGGGGCAAGCCCCACCGCGCCCCCGCGCCAGTGGGCCCAGCCCAACAGCGAACGAGGCACCAGGAGCTTCTCGAGGGCCACCTTCTGTTGCTGGGATGCGATAAGAATCTCGTCGTTGAAGACCTCTTCTCCCGGGGCCAGTCCTCGCCAGACGACCAGGGCCGCCACCAGCCACACCAGCCATCGCAAGGGAATCGACAGGCTCCATTGGGGCTGGCGAGACCATCCCGGCCGCCCGCCGGGATGGCGCCGCCAAACGGCCGTCAAGGCCCGTCCCAGGGCGATGCCCAGGGCCGTCATCCCGAACAGGCCAGGCACGAAGAATTCCAGGGCCGCCAACCGGCGAACCTCGTGATTAGGGTGACGCAGCCACAACACCAGAGCCGCTAGCAGACCGAGGCTCGGACCGGCCAGATAGAGGCCGACCATCAGACCGGCGGCGGCCAACTCCCACTTGCGTTTGAGCGGGACCAGAGCGGCCACGGTCAGGGCGGCGGCCAATTGAAGATCGAGACAGGCCAGGCCCAGGGTCAGGGGCAGAGCCGGCCAGGGACGTCGAAACTTGCTCAGCCACCAGGCCATCACCGCCAGCAAGTGGCCCACTCCAGCCTGAGGCAAACGCGTGACCAGCCAGGCATCGGCCGCCCCCATGAAGAGAAACAGACAACCCAGCACCGCCGCCAGCGGGGCCCGCCGATGCAGGCGGGTCGACAGCCAGAGCCAGGCCAGCACGGCCGCCACCTGAGCCGCCCCACCCAGGGCCAACGAACTGCTGAGACACTCGTTGCCGAGGGCCAGCACCGTCGCCAGCGGAGTGACCAGTTCACCCGCTTCAGGCCCCAGGGGATGGACTCCGCTGAACCCGAAACCGAGTTGGGCGATGCGGGGCAACTCGACATACAGAAACGGCTGGGGAGGAGCCAGTTGAAATCCGCCCACCAGAAAGAGCCAACCCACCAGGCCCAACAACACCGCTAACAGCCAATGGGGCCAGCCCGGCTGGCCGAGCGGGGGTGCAGAGTGCCGGCCCAGCCAAAATCCGTGCCCGACGGCCAGCCAGGGAACCAGTCCGGCCAGCAGGATGGGGGGCAAGAACAAGCCCAACAGCAGGGCCCAGGTGAAGAAGAAAGATAAACCGAGCGGCAGCGCCAGCACGACACGCTGGCGACCCTGAGCTCCCAGGCCTGGTCCGCCCAACCAACCGCCCACCAGACTGCCGAGCAACGCGGGCCAGAGCAACATGGGCCCGGCTTCGGTCCGCTTCGTGACCCCTCCTGTGCTGTAATGAGCCATTTGTGCCAAGGGAGCGCGCCGACCAAGAGAGAATCATACGTCCATGGACCTGGCGGCCGCGCTGCGCGATTTGCCGCCCGGCGTCATCGTGATGGCCGTCGGGCTGATTGCGTTTTTCCTGTTGAGCGCCACCACCCGCCGCAAGGCCAAGCTGCGCCGAGCCATCGATCCCATCCACGAAGTCATGGTCAGCCTCAACTGCACCCGGGCCCAGGCCACCGAACTGGTCGAGCATTACGGCGGCAATACCACCCTGGCGGTGATGGAGGTCAAGCGCGGCAAACACTCCCTGACCAGCTCTCATCAGCAGGCCGATGGCTGGGTGGTGATGCTGGTCAATCCCGAGCAGAAGAACCCCGTCGATCTGGCCAAGCGACTGGCCCACCTTTCCGGCATGTCGGTTTCTGAGGCGGTGCTCGTGATTCGCCCCGATAACGGAGCCATCGTCTGCGCCGGGATGGTCGAAGAGTTGGCCCGTCCCTTCGCCGATTCGCTCGAACAAGCCGGCCTGCAAGCCATAGCCCTGCCCGGCGACCAGGTGGTCATTCCTGGCTTCGGTGGAGACCTGCGCGAACTGCGCCCCACTGGCGAAGGGCTACACCTGCAACTGACCGACAACCAGCAACTGCTGATAGCCTATAAAGACTTGCTGCTAATGACCCTGGGAATCCGACCCAACGAAGGCCTCAAAGCTCGCGACCCCTACCTCGAAGGAGGCCGTGGCCGGCCCTTTGGCAATCTCTACGTCGAGACCGCCGAAGGTCCCAAGCGATTCGCCTTCGAGGGTCGCCAACTGGTCTACAAGGTGCTCGGCGAAGAGATGGCCAGCAGCGCCGTGGTCAATCTGAAACGGTTGCTGCAACTCGTGCTGACCGCCGTGCCCGAACTGCCCCGCAATGCTTCCCTCGATGCCTTTCTCGAGCGAGACCGCATCAAGGTCTACAACTCGTATCAAGAACTCGAGGCCGAGAGTTTGGGGGTTCTGACCCGATGTCGGCAGAACGCCTAGCCGAGCTTCCCGAAGAATTCCGCCGTCAGGTGGTCGACAGCGCCGAGCGCGATCTGGCCGAACAGGCCGCGATTGGCGCCCCTTTCCACATCATGCTCTGGGGCATCATCGCTCTGTTCACCGACTACGCCAAGCTGCAACCCGGCGCTCTCTACCTCGGAGGAGCCCTGGTCACGGTGGTAGCTGTGGTCCGCTTCACCCAGTTACGCTTGCAGTTGAGCGGGCGGACTCCGGCCGCACCCGGCCGGGTCCGGGCCGGCATCCTGGGCGCCGCCACCGCCTGGTCGGTGTGGCTCATTCTAACCCTGTGGGTGTTCGGAACCGAACACTCCAACAGTCTGATGGTGCTGATGATGACAGCCGGGTTGACAGCCGGCGGGGTCAACTCTTCCTCGCCCTGCCGCCGCACCGCTCTCGGCTTTATCGCCATTCTGCTGACGCCGCCGCTGCTCTATTCGCTGGTCGTCTACGATCTGGCGGTGGCGGCTACGGTGGCCGTCTTCTTCACTTTCATGAGCGTCATGGCCGTTCGCTACAACCGCATGTTGTGGGCCGGCAAATTGGACCAGGCCCTGGTAGAACTCAAGAGCCGCCAGGCCCACGACGCCAACCTGGCCAAGAACGAGTTCCTGGCCAACGTCAGTCACGAGATCCGCACCCCCCTCAACGGCATTCTAGGAATGGCCAGCCTGCTGCGCGATGCCGAATTGGACCACGTGCTCACCGATCAGGTCGAGACCCTGCTCTATTCGGCCGAGTGCCTGGACCGCATCGTCGGCGACCTGCTCGACCTGGTGCGGGTCGAATCCGGCCGGTTAGCCCTGGTCGAAGAGAGCTTCCAGCTTCCCACGGTGATTGACGACGCGGCCAGCCTGGTGGCTCCCCGGGCTAGGGCCAAAGGGCTCGAATTCGCCATCATCATCGAACCCACCGTGCCCCTCCATGTGCTCGGAGACCCCGGCCGCTTGCGCCAGGTGTTGCTCAATTTGCTGTCTAACGCCATCAAGTTCACCGAGGTGGGCGAAATCACCGTCATCGCCGCCTGGGAAAACGGCCGCCTGCAGGTCCAGGTGAAGGATACCGGCATCGGGATCGACGAGCAGCACTTCGCCGGCTTGTTCGACTCGTTCTCGCAGGTCGACAACAGCACCACCCGCCGCCACGGCGGAACAGGACTGGGCCTGGCCATCTCCAAGCGCCTGGTCGAGGCGATGGGAGGCGAAATCGGGATCGAAAGTCGCCCTGGCCAGGGCTCGACCTTCACCTTCACCATCGCTGTCCGTCCCGAGCCAGGGCCCCCGCCGGCCACCGCCCGCCCCACCTGGGCCCTGGTGGCCCATCCCCATCCGGCCCACCGGGCCGGCCTGTGCAACGCCTTGCGACGGCTGGGATGGTTGACCCAGTCGACCGACTCGCCGCGGGAAGCCGCCGACCTGATGCGCGAGCAGGTCTTCGACGCCGTCTTCTGGTGTCCGCGACTGGGCGCCCCACCCTTCCAACCCTGCCGCTGGTTCGGTTTTGGGGGCCCGCTGCCCGGCATCACCGAAGAATCCCTCCAGGAACCGGTGACCACCGCCCGCCTGCGCGCCGCCCTGGAAGTGGCTCACGAAGAGCAGGCCAAGAAAGCCGCCGGTCCAGGACTGTCCATTCTGGTGGCCGAGGACAATCCGGTCAATCAAAAAGTGGTGGTCAAGATTCTCGAGAGGGCTGGCCACAACGTCGATCTGGTCGAAGACGGCGAGGCCGCCGTGACGGCAGTGCGCAGCAGCGACTACAACCTGGTGCTGATGGATTGCCACATGCCGGGAATGGACGGGTTCGAAGCGGCTCGCAAAATCCGTGAGATCCACGATTCCAACACCCTGCCCATTGTCGCTTTGACGGCTGCCTGCACCGATCGCGACCGCCAACTGTGCTTCGAGGCGGGCATGAATGCTCACCTGGGCAAGCCGGTCCGCAAACAGCAGCTACTCGACGCCGTCGCCTCGTTGGGCGGACTTCAGCGTGACCAGCGCAATTCTACACTCGGCTTGAGCGAAGCACCGGCCTCGGCCTCAAAAGTCGGAAACTGATAGCTGACTTGCTGGCCGGGCTCGAGCCGGGCAAAGCCTCGCCCGAATTGGCCCACCACTTTGCCTGCAGCGTCCACGACCCGGACCCACACTACCACGTCCTTCTGGGTGCGGGCCGAGGTGTTGGTGACCACCGCATAACCGTGCAGCCAGGCCTTGCCGTCGTGAGGCTGCACGGAAAAAGAGAGGTCGTCCAGGTGGAGAGGGTCACCGGGGCGCTTGCCGTCTCCGACCTCCATCAGGCGGCTCGGCGTGGGGGTCAGGGTCGGAGGCCACAGGTCTACCGAGCGAAGCTCCTGGCTGACCTCGGCACGCGAGCCGAGGGTGTTGGCCAACTCCAGCACCGGCACCCAGGTGCGCCGGCCTCGATAATCCCGGGCCAAACGTAGGCGGACGCCCTCGAAATAGAGCTTGTCGCGAGGGCCGATCTCTCCATCGGGCTGCCCGTGAGCCACGATCATCACCTGGTCGCCCTGCCGGGTCCAGCCACATCCGAACGCCTCCAGCAACTCGGCCAGGGGCGCCTCGAGGGTGCCTTCCACCACCTCGACCGGAGCCTCGAAGGGCCGTCCCGATACGAACAGCTCCCAGGCGAAGGCAGGCGAGGCCGCGAGCATCAGCAACAATACGATCAGATAGCGCACTTTCACTTCTCCTCTCCCTGGTAGAAGGGCCAGGGCGGTGTCAGAGTCTTGCGGACTGCCGGCGCGACCCGCTCGTGTTGATAAGGGCAGTGTCGGCAGCCGCTGCCGCAGCAGAGGCCACGGCGCAGATGGTATCTCTCCGTCAGCACCATCTTTCCATCCTCCATGTAGAAATCCCCCGGCTCTAAAGGCGTGGTCACGCAAAGACCTCGCACAGCTGCTGGTAGATGGCCCCGAACTTGCGGGGGTTGACCGGCTTCATCCCTGTTCCCAACAAGGCATGGGTGGAAGAGCCGGTGGCCACCAGTGCGCCGCCTTCGAGGCTCAGCTCATAGGCCATGCGCACCCGCACGCCCTTGAGCCAATCGGGCCGGGTTCTCACCAGCAGCACGTCGCCGTAGCTGGCTCGTCCCTCGATATTTACCTCGTAGTGGGTCACCGGGGCCAACAATCCCTCCCCTTCGAGCTGGTGATAAGGCCGGATATGTTCGATAAAAAAATCGGTGCGGCCGGCCTCGAAATAGACCGGATAAAACGAGTGGTGAACCACTCCCATCTGGTCGGTCTCGGCGTAGCGAATGACGATGCGCGTGACGGTCTGGCGGGACACGGGTGGGCCCTTCAAGGCCGGGCTCCGAGCCCCCTACTGGAAGGAGAAAGCCGCTCATCGACGCAGGCCTGGGCCATGGAGTTTCCGGTCGACGGGCTTGAAGCCACTTTTCGCCAGGCCCTGAGCCAGGGTGACGTAGTGCTGTCGGCGCCCACCGGCAGCGGCAAGTCGACCCGGGTACCCACCTGGTGTCCCGGACGCGTGCTGGTGGTCGAGCCCCGGCGCATCGCCTGCCGCACCCTGGCCGGCTGGGTAGCCCGCCAGCTCGGCAGCGAGGTTGGCCAGGAAGTCGGCTATGCCGTGCGTTTTGACAGCCGCGGTTCGAGCCAGACCCGCATCCAGTTCGTCACCCCCGGGGTAGCCCTGGGCTATGCCGCCAGCGGCGAGCTCTCGAGCTTCGACACGGTGGTGGTGGACGAATTTCACGAGCGAGGGGTCGAAACCGACCTCTTCGTTCCCCTGGTCAAGAAGCTCTGCCCTCGGGCCCGCCTGGTGGTGATGTCGGCGACCCTCGACGGAGCCCTGCTGTCGTCGCGGCTGGCGGCCCGCTGGCTGAAGGCCGAGGGGCGCCGCTTCGAGGTTAGCCTGGCCCATCTGGGCGGTTGCGAGGTGCCCTCCGGGCGAGGGTTGCCCGAGCGGGTGACGGCCGCGGTCACCCGAGCCCTGAGCGAGACCGATGGCAACGTGCTGGTGTTTCTGCCGGGCATGAAAGCCATCAGCGAGGTGGCCAACCGTGTCCGCAACGCCCCGGTGGTGCGCTTGCACGGCAGCTTCTCGCACGCCGAACAGGACCGAGCCTTTCAAGAGGGAGAACGCCGCGTGATCTTGTCGACGAACGTGGCCGAGTCCTCGGTGACCGTGCCCGGGGTCACGGCCGTGGTCGACAGCGGCCTGGTCAAGCAGCACATCCATCGCGGTGGCTACTCGACCCTGGCCACCGTGCCGGTGTCTCAAGCCTCAGCCGAGCAACGGCGCGGCCGGGCCGGGCGGGTGGCTCCGGGCCGGTGCTACCGCCTCTGGTCGGCCGAGGGCGAACTGCCCGCCACCACTCCGCCCGAGCTGTGCCGGGTCGAGTTGACCGAGCTGGTGCTCTGGATCGCGGCCGTGGGGTTGACCCCCGCCCAGCTCGATTTCGTCGACCCGCCTCCGGCCTTTGCCCTCGAGCGCGCGGTGCAGCGGCTACAAAGCTGGGGCGCCCTCGACGCCCATCAGCGACTCACTGCCCGGGGCAAGGCCATGAGCGCCCTGCCGCTGCCGGCCGAACTGGCCCACCTGCTGGTCGAGGCTCCGCCCGAGTTGCTGCCCGACCTGTGCGATCTATGCGCGGTGCTCGAATCGCGCAGTGGCTTCTTCTTGTTCTCCAACCACGAAGACGTGCTCGAGGCTCGGCGCACCCAGCTGGCCGGGCCGCCTCCTATCGCCTCGATCCTGGCTCTGCGCCACGGCCAGGTCAAAGAGCACCACCTTCATCCCGATGCCCTGAGCCAGGCCCGCCAGGTGGCCCAGCAATTGCGGGCCCTGACCCAGGCTCCACCCGGCGAAGGCCAACCGCGGCGCGAGCTGGCCCGCTTTCTGGTCGAGCGCCTGCCCGAGCGAGCCTACGTCAAGCGCAAGCAGCGCGAGGCCTGGGGCAACGGCTCCAACGAGGTCCGGCTGGGCCGCGAAGCCACTCTTCCCGAGGGAGTGCAGGCCGCCCTGATGCTCGAGATCGAGCCCGTGGCCGGCCGCGGCCTGGGCACCGAGCTGCGCGGACGCAATCCCCTCCCCTGCACCTTCTCGATGCTGCTCGAGGCAGGGCTGGGCGAGCGCGAGGTGGTCTCTCCTAGCCTGCGTGACGGCGAGGTAGTGGCCGACCTCAAAGTAACCTATGCCGGTCGAACGCTGGGCCGCCTCGAGCAAAGCCTCAGTGGCCCTAGCTTGCGGGCGGCTCTGGCCGAACTCATCCTGGCTGATCGGCTGCTGGTGCCGGCCGGCAGCGAGCTGCGCCAGGCCCTCTTCTATCACAATCTGGCCGGGGCCCTCGAGGGCAGAACCGAGGTGGTCGAGGCCCGACCCTGGCTGCTGGCCCGGCTGGCCGAGCTGGGAGTTCAGGAGCAGGCCGACTGGACTCTGCTCGGCCCCGAAGACCTGGCTTTTCCCGGATTGGAAAGCTGGCAGCTCGAAGAATTGGCTCGCAAGTACCCGGCCAGCTTCAGTTCGGGTTCGGCTCGCTTCGAGGTCGAGTACCAGCCAGCCCGACGGCTGGTCATCTTGCACTGGCAGAGCGGGCTGCGCAACGCTCCCCTATCGCCCGCCATGCTGCCGCGCTGGAACGACTGGAAAGTCAAACTCGACGAACGGGGCCGCCTGACCGATGTGCGCTAAAGTGGTGGCCGTGGTGGGCCGCTCCGGAGCCGGCAAGACGACGCTCATCGAGGCCGTTCTCCCCCTGATATCGGGGCGAGTGGCCACCGTCAAGCACACCCACCACCGCCTCGACCCCGACCGGCCGGGCAGCGACAGCCATCGCCACCGCCAGGCCGGGGCCATCAAGACAGCTCTCACCGGTCCGGGATTCTGCGGCCTCTGGTTGCCCGACCAACTCGACCCGCTGCAACTCGTCGAGCTGCTCAGCCCCGGCGTGGACCTCATTCTGGTCGAAGGTTACAAGACCGGCCCCTTCCCCCTCCTCGAGGTGGTGCGCGATCAGCCCCCGGTGCTGCCAGAATCGCAGGTGTGGCTGACTGCCAGCCTTCACCCCCTGGGCCGGGCCCACGAGCTGCCCCTGGACCGCCCCGACCTGATCGCCGCGGCCTTAGTTTAACGACACCAGGGGGGCGGATTGGCCACCAGCACCATCCAGGTGCCGGGCACCAGATCGGGATAGTCCTGGCGAAACAGAGCCAGGGCGGCCCGCCCCTGGCTGCCAAAGGCCGCTCCCAACTGACGCGCCAATCCCTCGTCGCCGCCCTCATAGGCTACCGCAAAAGGAGCGTGGCGCAACCCGGCCCCGGCTCGCAGGGTCTGGTCGCGGTGGGGGCAGAAGCTGACTTCTTGCGAGGGCGCCTGAGCCCGGCCCACCATCTTCAAACGGGCCCTCACTTCGGCCACGCTATTGGGCCGGTCCACCTTGCGAATGGACATCATCTTGATGATCAATCGCTCGAACTCGACCGGCAGGTCGGGCCGCAGCTTGCGCGGCAACTCGAGACACATGCTGCCCGAGGCTACTAAAGCCGCGTCGGGCGGCGCTTTGCCAACCAGCAGCGCATACAGGGTGGCCCCCAGCGAATAGATGTCGCTGCGCACATCGGTGCCGCCGGCATACTGCTCGATAGGGGCGAACCCGGGCGTGCCGTAGCCGCGCAGGGTGGCCGTGGTCATCTCGCCGGGAAAGAAAAAGCGAGCGATGCCAAAGTCGATCAAGCGCAACCGGCCGTCGCTCTGAATCATGATGTTATCGGGCTTGAGGTCGCGAAAGAGAACGATCGGTTGCTGGGCGTGCAAGTATTCGAGCACGTCGCACAACTGGTCGGCCCAGTCGAGCACCAATTCGACCGAGGGCGGAGTGATGGCCGTCTCGGTCTTGCGCCGCAGGTCGACACCGTCGACGTAGTCGGTGACCAGATAGGGCACACCCTTCTCTTGGAAGCAATCGCGCACGGCCACCAGCCCGGGATGATCCAGCTGCTTGAGCAGGTTGGCCTCGCGCTTGAGCTGCTCGCGCCCGGTGCGGGCCTGCTCGCTGCTGAGCCCGTCAAGCTGGACTTCCTTGAGGGCCACCGGCTGCCCGGTCTGCTCGTCGATGGCCTGGTAAACGATCGCCATGCCGCCCTGGCCGAGGCGGCGCTCCACCCGATACCGCTTCTTCACGCGCATATTTCCAGGGGTCGCTAAGCGGGCGGGTTTTATTCCTCGATGGCCTGGCGCAGAGCCGCCAGCCGGCCAGAGCCACGCAATAACCGTGCCGGTCGGGCTTGAGCGCAGTTAGCCTGCTGGTACGCGGTCGTCAGCACCCTGAGCCCGCGACTGCATGTGGTTCAAAGCCTCCAGGTCAGTGCCCCACCAGGCGTTGAACCCAGGCGGTCACGTCCAACACGTAGGGATAACGAACTCTTGGGTCCACCTGAAAAAGGCCATCGTCGGCCATGTGGCCCATCACCACCCATTGCTCGCCTGGCATGGCGTCGCTCCAGTCGGTTTGAAGGGTCGAACTCTGCTGACGGTTGCCGCGCAGAGTTTGCAGAACCATCAGACGGCCATTGGCCATGACGTTGACGTGGAGAATCTCGTCACCGCTGCCGGTGATCAGGTCGGCGTCGCCCTCTCGCACGCCAGGCGGCAATTGGTCGGCCCCCAGCATGTCGACGTACTCGGTGAATTTCTCTTCGCTAAAGAGGTCACGATAGGTGCCGTCGACTTCGTAGTGCCCCTCATCGTTGCGCCTGAGCAACACCAGCCAATTCGAGCCCACGGCCGGAGCCGCCAGGGTTTCTTGCATAAAGTCGTCAAAAGCCTGGCGGCCGCCGCTCTGGCGGAGCTGCTCTCCGCGCAAGAGGTCGTAATTCCAGACCACGTCATCGAGCACAGCGCCGGCGCCGGGTTTGTCTCCACCCACGGTGAACTGGCCTCCGTAGGGTTGGCCGGCGAAGAGTTTGGCGATGCGGGTGACTTTCAGGCTGACGCGGGGTGGCCTCTCGTTGGTGCCGGGCTGTGCCTGGGCGCCGACGACCTCCACCGCCAGGACCTCACGATCAGTGTTGTTGATCAACCATTGAGCCGAAGTAGTATCCTGTGCGAATCCTTCTCTGGCTACGAGAAGGAGCAAAAGTGTGAGGCCGAAGGCCTTGATGTGTTTCATCGATGGTGATTGTCCGCGGCAGTTCAACACTCCTGGGTCGACCAAACCAGCGGCCAACGGTTGGTGACCCAACGAGGGGGCCCATGGGGCGGCGAGTGGGTCTATCTGCAGCGCATCGCCGCCCGCGGCGCCGACGACCCCCCCGACGACAGCTGGTCTAGCGGGCGCTCACGTTATTAGAGGCGCCTCCGACCCGGTGAGGGGACTCACTGCTTAAGGTCGCCCTCACTGATCAGCTCCAGGAACAGACGAAGGGCAATGGGAACATGGAAGAATGGCACTAGAAGCACGAGTCAAGCGCCTGGAGCGGGATTTAGAGCACCTGCTGCTGGTCATGGCCACCCAGCGCGAGAGCAAGTGCAGACAGCTCTGCTAGAGCAAGAAATCACGTTGCGCTCTCACCTGACGGGCGTGCACGGCACGTTGGCCGAAGTGGCCAGTCAGGTCGATACTCACGAGCGACGACTGCGCGAGCTCGAACGCAACCAACCGCCGGCAGCCTGAAAACGACGTTTAGCCCAGTCGGGCCGAGGCCTTCTCTAGCTGCACGGCGACCGAGGCCGGTCCGGCGGCCCCGGGGTGGGCGCGGTCGGTGAGCACACTGCGAGCGTCGAGCTTGGCCAGGATGGGGTCAACCAGCGCCTGCTCCTCGGCATCGAGGCGACCGGCCACGCTCTTACCGGCCAGTTCGTGAGCTTTGGCGAAAGGGTGACCGGCTCGCACCAGCCCGTCGGCAAGGTCCGTGGCCAACAGGCCGGGGTCGGCGCAGGCAGCGGCCATGCCGGCCGGAACAAAAGTCAGGCTGCCCACCGTGCCGGCCATCACCTCAAGACAGGCGTCGAGGGTGTCGGCGGCCTCAAAGACCGGAGGCTTGTCTTCTTGCAGGTCGCGATTATAGGCTAGCGGCAGGGCCTTGAGGGTCGCCAGCAGGCTCATCAGATGGCCAATCAGGCGACCCGAGCGGCCCCGCACCAGCTCGGCCGGATCGGGATTTTTCTTCTGGGGCATCAGGCTGGAACCGGTGGCCCAGGCGTCATCGAGGGCGGCAAAGCCAAACTCGGGAGTGGTCCACAGCACCAGCTCTTCAGCCAGCCGGGAAAGGTGCACTCCGCAGAGGGCCGCGGCGGCCAGGTATTCGACCGCAAAGTCACGGTCAGACACCGCATCGAGCGAATTGTCGAAGTGGCGCGAAAAGCCCAGCAGCTCGGCTGTGCGCTCGGGGCGAATCGGCCACGAGCTGCCGGCCAGGGCGCCCGCCCCCAGGGCACAGCAGTCGGCTTCGTGATAAACCCGCTCGAGGCGGCCATGGTCGCGTTCGAGTGACCAGAAGTGGGCCAGCAGATGATGGGCCAGTAGCACCGGCTGAGCCCGCTGCAGGTGGGTGTAGCCGGGCAAATAGGTGTTGGGATGGGCCCGGGCTTGCTCGAGCAAAGCGGTCTGCAGCAAGCGCACCATCGACTGGCTGCGGCGCACCTGGTCTTTGGTCCAGAGGCGAAAGTCGGTCACCACCAGATCGTTGCGGCTGCGGCCGACGCGAATGCTCGAAGCCAGGGGTCCCACCCGGGCCGCCAGCTCGGCCTCGACCCAGGAGTGAATATCCTCGTGGTCTCCGCCGGGTTGGGGGTCAGCCAGCATCGCCTCGAGCGCCCGCGTCAGCGTGGCGCTGTCCGCTGCGGAGATGACTCCCACTTCAGTCAGCATCGTGACATGAGCCAGACAGGCCCGCAGGTCATAAGTCACCAACCGGCTGTCGCTGGCCAGCGAACGTCCGAATTTCTCCATGACGGGATGGGTCCCGCCTTCAAATCTTCCACCCCAGAGCTTCATAGGCCCCGGCTTTTCGGGCTTGCCGAGAGCGGTCCTCCAGGAAGGATGGCGGCCACCGATGTGTAACCGAGAAGGATGCGCAAACCCGCTGCTATTGCTCTTTTAAGCCTGCTCGTGTGTCTGGTCTCATGCGTGAGTCCCGAATCAGCCCGCATCCGCAAGTATTTTACGGCCATCGTCCCCTTCGAAGAGCAACTGCAGGCTCTTCAGACCCAGTTCAAGCAAGTCCAAGGCCTGCCGGTAGAGGCCCGCAAAGAAGCCTATCAGCACCTGGTGGAAACGATCCGCGGCCAAGTCGCCAGCCTGCGCGGGGTCGAGACGCCGCCCGAAGCGGCTCGCTATCAAGAGTTGCTGGTTCAGCTTCACGAGCATTTTGCCAGCTTTGCCGAAAAAGCCTCGGCCACCATCGGGGTGATCGATCCTGAAGAGGTCAAGAAAATTACCGGTGAGCGCGACGCCATCCAGAAACAGTATGCCGACACTCTGACCCAACTCCAGGCCGAGCAAAAGCGCCTGAGCGAGACCTATAAAGTCAAATTCGACTAGCGGTCAGCTACAAGTCCCGCCCCCGCTACAGTCGCAACCGGCGCACGGGGCCGCGATGACGGTGCCATCGCACTCGCAGCAAATATAGTTGTTGAACGGCGAGACGATGGCGCAGCAACGGGCGCAGGCACAGTCCATCTGACTGCGTCCGCCGCACAGCGTCGAAGGCACAATCGTACACTGGGCGGCCACCCCCGACCCGACCAGGGCGTCGTCGAGACAACTCGTGCCGGTGCTGCTGTTGGCGAACACGGCACAATTGAAGGCGCCGCTGCAACTGCCCGTGCCCAGGGTGCAAGGGCAACATGTGTTCGGCCGGGCCCCACCGAACTGAGTTCCACAGCCTGTGTCGCCGCTGGTGATACAAGTGGGGCAGCCCGAGGCGGCGGCCGCCGCCGTGGGCAATGCGCTTGACGTGATCAAAGGAAGCATCACGGCGACCTTGCCCCAGGTCGCCAGAAACTCTTTGCGGGTCACCGCCGAGCAGCCTTCGGCAAGAAGCCCGGCCTCGTACATTTGATTCACCGCGATTTCGATCAGGGAACGTGCTGCTTTGGGCGGCAGGGGCTGGAGGGTCTCGATGAGCGACGCGACCGAAGTATTGCCGTCGCAGTGCTCGAAGACCGAGGCCGAGACTCTGTTGAGCAAAAGCACGCGGGAGTTGGCCTGGTTGTAGACCAACCGCTCGTCGCCGACCTCCACGGTCATCACGCCCTCAAGTCGCTCTGGAAGAACGTTCATGCTACCCACCCCCAATGCATGTTGTCAGAAATAAGCCTTCGGTCTCAGCCAGAGTCGACCTTCCTGATGGCCGAGGTGAACCGACCAGAGTCGTCCCTCGTAGCTCAACTGAGGCCGCCCCCGGGAATTGAATTGAGGTCAACCCAGGACTCGTAACCTCAAGGTGGAACACAAGAAATCAACAATTTCTAAGTGGGGGGGGCAATTTGCTCAACCGTTTTCTAGCAGCAATCTTCATTCTACTATCCGTTTCTCTGTTAGGCTGCCAGAGTGTGTCTCCGGATGATCTGCAAGGCAAGAACCGTCCCAGCAGCACATACGGCCGCGATAGCGTCGTCGTGCAGGCCCAAAGCGCGAGTGGAACGCTGAAGCTAGCGGTGGGGGCGGGGCCCCACCAACCGGGACACAAGGCCCCGGCCCTGCCATCAGCCGTGCGCGCGCGCAACTATCTGCCATCCGACGAGCAAGTCCGAGCCCGCGGCAGCGGTGGGTTTCTTGAACGTAGGGGAGTCCGCCGCGATATGGAAACCGGCCACCCCGCCACGAACCCTGTCATCGGAGAGACGCCGCTCCTTGACTTCATCAGTCCAGCTCAAGTGGGCGTGGCGAAAGACTGGATGCTGCTCAACGACCGTTACCTGGTCTATAAGGGCGCCATGGAAACAGACGGTCCCCCGCACGACGGAGATCAAACGACGGTCCGTTGGTCGAACGGCCAGGGGATCAATCTGGAAATGGTGATACGCTACACTGAGACTAATGGCAACGCGCGAGTCAGCGTCGATGTGAGTGGTGATGGCGTCGAACCCTACACTAGCGGGGCCTACTTTGGACCGCCTCTGCTAAGTGTTCAGTTTGAACTCATTCTCTTCATCGATGATGTCGGCTTGCGCTACCTGCCCCGGCCGCTGCTGGAGGAGCAGTATCTGAGAACGTGGACCTTCGAGACCGAACTGGCCGATGGACAGAGACAGTCTGGCCAATTCGACATGAGGGGCTATTTTCTCGACGACGTCACTTCCACCAACGTTGGCGGACAAACGGTGGTGGAGGGTGATATCGTAGCCCTGCCTGAAGCCAGCGACCTCTATCCAAGCGGATGGTATCCCCTCAACTATCCGACAGCAGACCCCACTCGCTACGATGTCGAGAGCGAGTGGCGTGTCGATAGGGCTGACTACGTCAATGCCGGCTCCCTCGGATTTGCAGAGGGGGTCATCACTCATCCCTGGGGTCAGAGCGGCCAGATCGGTCACTTCAGTGCCACCTTTCCGGGGGGCGGTGCTTACCGGTATCGTATTCAGGCCCGAACTTTGCCGGACGGAACCGGTGACCTCTACGTGAGCGGGTCGGCGGGGGTCGATACCGTCACCGTCTTCGACGAAGAGGTCTATCCCGACCCATTCTACCCCGCAGAGCTTCCTCGCGATCCTGAGGGAGACCCCGAGGACCCTCCTGAATACGAGACGGTGACTTACAGCGCCACCCTCGCACTTCCCGACGACACCATGAACGCCGAATGGACCGTGGATGTGGTGGGCGAAGACGGCCAGGTCCTGCGGACCGCTGTGGCGAGCGGCGAGGGAGTTGGAGTCTATGCCGAGTGGGACGGGCTCGACGATGCTGGAGAACTGGTGACCACAGCGCAAAACGCTAGCTTTGTCACCCGCGCTCAGGTCTGCGGCGCGACTGGCCCTGACCGGCCTGTTGCCTTGCAACGCGGCGCCGAGACGATCATGGCGCAGACGAACGGGAGCTGCACGCAGCTTCCTTTGCTCTCTACCTTCTTTGGTCTGGGACAGGACCTGACACGAGCGCCTGTGATCGTGCAGAAGATTCGCTTTGGCGGGAATGCCCAGCTCACGAAGTCTGACAACGTAGGGCCGTTTCCTGTCTATGACTACGTCAACGACATTCTTCGGGGCAGCCTGGAAGTCCCCGGGGAGGCCCACTGGGAACTCGGTGGTCTACCCGAGATGATTCCCGCTCTGTTCGTCGGAGGACAGACAGCCTGGCTCGGAGCCGAGCTGGCCGTGGAGGACACCCCAGAGGACTGGGAGACCCTCGAGGTCCAAGTAGAAATGAATGTCAACGACGGACCCCAGAATGAATCGCTAGGCAGCCAGACATTAATCCGCGACGAATGGGAAAATCGCGAGAACTTCCATTCAGGAAAGCTCGCCTACTCCTTCCTTCTTCCGCCCGTCGTGGGACGCCATCGTGTGAAGCTCTACTGGACCTTCTGGTTTCGGAATAGCAGCGGCGAGGTTGTGGCGGAGTCTCAGAGCGTCACCCCTTCGGCCGAGGTGCCGGAGGATCCGGCTCACCTGGTATACACGGGATTGGCGCCGCCTTTACAGTTCAACCAGACGGGAAACACCTACCGAGGAGAGCTCGTCAATCCGATGTTTGGATACCCCTACTATCATCCCACCTCCTTTCAGTTCGATAGCGACGCGGCGCTCACGAGTCAGCGCAGCCCGCTTGATATGGCTTGCCGCTGGGCACAAGGGATGGATTCCCGGCCTGCTCTGCTCGCCGAGCTCGCACGAGGTCTGCATGAGGAGAGCGGTTACCAATACGACTACTTTAGAAAAAGCGCCGCCTTTGTCGATAACAGTTACCCCCGAGGCTACCACCTTGCTGCTCAGCGAGACTACCGTCTCGAAGCCCATTTGGTCTCACAGACCTGCGATTGCGCCTCCTTTGCCAATTTGGGTCGTGTGCTTGCGGCCACTCTGGGGGTCCAAGTCAAAACCATCGCGATTATAGCAAACACCGACGCAGGCGAAGGGATCTACACTAACTATGCGGACGCCGCCGGAAGTCTCTTACCAGCGTTCATCCTTCTTCCCCGCACACTCGTCCCGAGTCCGGTCAAGGATCGGTATATGCTGGACAGCACGACGGATGGAAAGGATGTCCTTCACGAGTGGACTCAAATCCCGTGGCAGTTCCACGAATGGATCCTGGACCCGCAGGATAGCAGAATCTATGACTCTGTCGTCAAGTTAAAGCCAACACCCACCGAAATGACCGCCGCACTTCTCAATCAGTACAACGTCTCCAACGTCCAAGCCTTCCAGGCCTTTTTGGAGGCCAAGGGTCTCGCGCCGGACAGATTCAGCGGATCCATCGGCGCCGACTACCTCCATATGTTTGGGGGCAGTGACGCCGGACTATCCGCCGGAGTTCCCGAGAGAGACTACCTTTCGAGATTGCTAATTCTGGACGCCAACGTCCCCGACTTCCCGGTTTTAGATGTCACGGGGTTCGCCTCGCGATTTCGTCGTGTCCAGAAGGATAGATTGGTGATTATCCAATGAGAAACAGACGCTTAGCCCTGATCCTGCTCCCCATCCTGGTCCTCGCGCTCCCGGTCTCGGGTCAGCAATTACCGGACCCAAGCGCAGAGCGCATTCGTCTCGGCGAATCCGAGGTCGTCTCCTTCGTCCCTGGCGCTCGCCGAGAGAAGACCGTAGCTGTTGCAATGGGCCTACGCCCCCAAAATGAATGGCCATCGCCTGACGACTTTGCACAAACCTATTTCGGCTTAGAAGACCACTACATCACCCCTGGCGGCAAGAGATTGACACTTCTCTATGGCGTGTTTGAGTCCAAGAGGGACGCTGCTGATGCCCTGCGTTATATAGGGGGGCTTCGAAACGGAATCTTGCCGACCGATGTGGCTGACCCTGTGGGTGACCTCGCCGAAGGTGTGAGCAGGAGCTACGTTTTTGTTCTTGACCGCGGGATATGCGGGTTGGAGCAATCATCCGTCAGCGAGAACGACGCAATAAACCTCAAGCCGATCGCCCTCGCAGTAGCCAACAAGATGGCGGCCGCGGGCATGCAGGCTGCCCCACCCTTCATCTTGCAAACGACTGCTGTATCAGACACTGCTGGCCCAAACAGCCATGTAGTGCTTGATTGTTCAGCCATTACTGATCCCTCCTGGCAGCCCGTCGAATTTGCGGTGAGTATTACTGCCAGCATTGAGCGATTGCCGCTCGAGCTCTATCACTTCTTCAAGACGGAAGCCCCAGACGGAATGTGCCACTTCGAATGGGATGGACGCGATCCCGAAGGATTCTTGGTGCCTCCCGGCCAGTACCTCCTGAGCCTAAGCGCTACGGATAACCTCGGTCGCTCCAAACTCGTTCGCGTCCCGATTACGGTTGCAGCGGGCACGCCGAGCTCGCTTACCATCCCGCCATCGAAGGACTCCACTCTCCGCTCGGCCGATCCGCACCAAAATGAAGGAGCCAACCCGCAACTGGTCCTGAGCCATATGCCGGAACGACGCGGTCGAGCCAACAACCCCATCGTAGCTTTCGATCTTTCCCAGGTGGAGCTGGCCGGTCTCACCCGGGCCACCCTGGCCCTCGATGTGCGCGAGTGTAGCTTGCCGCGCTTTTGGGGACCCGACGGACGCTATCTCCAGGCCCAGCGCATCCTGTCACCCTGGGTCGAGGGCAACGGAAAGGACTTGCTGCTCTTGCCGCGGCATAGTTCGCGCGGTAACGGCCAGGGAGCCACCTGGTTCTCCCCCATCGACAACGACATCTCCAACACCGGACCCAATGGGTCCGAGCAATGGCAGGGCGCGCGTTTGGCCTTGGCGCCGCCGACCGCCCCATCGGTTCTGGTGGTCAACGGCCAGACCGGTGTGGTCGAATTCGACGTGACCCAGGACGTACTTAACGGCGCGGCCCACGGCTGGCTCGTGCGCAAGCAAGACGAGAGCCGCTTCGGGAACATCCGCTTCTCCTCCAAGGAAGGCGACAGCCCGCCTCGCCTGCTGCTCGAATACGGCAGTCCGCAAGCCCATCACTCGGCGGGGCTGGCTGCTCTGACACCTGCCCGCCTGGTAGCCAATCCGCTCGGGTTGGAGGGTCAGACGACTCGACGGTCAGCCCTTGCACTAATGGGTGGAGATGTCCTGACCGCGTTGCTCGACGGAAATCCCTTTGCGGGAGCGATGTTTCGCCTGATACGGGTGACCTGGCAAGCGAACCTGGTTTAATCGGCCTCCGCGCATCCGCCGTGAATCTTCTTACCCGAGGCGAGCCGGAAACGCGTTAGCATCGTTTCCGAACTACCGTCTACCGTCTTCCGACTACCGTCTGTCTGCCCCCGACTTGACGGGCCATGGTCACGCTCCTATAATAGCCTGAACTTTTCGCCATCCTCCTGGGTGGAGGAATGTCAATCCCCTGCGAGAATGCACGCGCAGAATTTACAGCTTGGATGTAGTTATGGTTTCGCTCACACTCGTCGTTCCAGTCCTCAACGAAGAGATTCTGCTGGAGCGCTTTCTGGTAAAGACCCAGAATGACCTCAACGAGGCCAAGATCGACTGGGAACTGATGCTCGTCAACGACGGCAGCACCGACAACTCGCTGAAGATCATGAACGACTTCGCCAGCGGCAAGTCCAACGTTCATGTCATCGACCTCGAGGGCAATCACGGCCCCGGCGCCAACCTCTATAAGGCCTACTCGATGGCCAGCAAGGACGTGGTGGCCTACGCCACCGTCGACGGCTTCTATGACACCAAAGTCCTACCGTCGCTGCTGGTGCACTTCGAAGAAAACGACGCCGTCAGCGCCTACCGCACCGATCTGGTGGCTCATCCAGGCTTTCGCAAGCTGCAGACGATGGTCAACGTCTACCTGCAGCGGGCCATGTTCCCCTACGAATTCAAGGCCGTGCACACCCTGCAGATTCATCGGCGCGACTTCCTCCAGAGCGTGGGGCTCGAGTCGAAGACTCCCTTCCTGTGCTCCGAAATGCTATATAAGGCCACCGAGCTCGGCTTCAAGATCAAGGAAGTGGGCATCGAATATCTGCCGCGCCACGCTGGCAAAGCAACGGGCGGTAACCCCAAGCTGATCTACCGCACCATGGCGGACATCTTCTACTATTGGTTTAAATGGTTCGTGCTGCGACGCCCGATGGTCCCGGCCAACCTGGGACTACGGACGGGGGGGTTTCGGAACCTCCGCCCAGAACTGACGAGGGCAGGCTAGACTAATGGATGTCCGTGACAGGGCGCTACTCGACCTACAGCGCGTACTCGATGTCAAACCGCCCGTCCGGCCGCGCTTTGACCCTCAAGAAGCCCGCTACCTCGACTTCAAGACCCGCGTCGGCAAGCTACTTAAAGAAGCTCTGGGCGACGGTGCTCAGGCTTTCCTCGAGCATTACTTCCTAGAATTCTTGCCGGTCTTGATCCGGGCCGCCGGCGAGCATGAGAAGCTTCACGAGATCGAGTGCGAGCAGCAGTTTCAAGAGATCAACGAGGTCTTTGACAAGGACCTGCACAATCTCTCGCATTCGCCCATGATCTTCCCCCTCAACCGCCAGGTCTTCCGCCTGGTGGCTCCGGCCTCGCCGGCCCTGGATCTTGGCATCGGCCAGGGCCAGAACTCCCAGTTCACCCTGGGCGGGCGTCCCCTCGACGTGGGCGCCGACATCATGGTCAGCAATCTGATCAAGGCCCGCCAGCGCAAGTGCCACAAGTCGTTCGTGGCCATGGACATGGGCAACATCCCCTTTGCCAACGAGACCTTCCAGCGCGTCTACGCCCTCAACTGCCTTTACCACGTGCAGATGGGCCGGCGCAAAGCGCTCGAGGAAATCTCGCGGGTGCTGGCTCCGGGTGGGCAGGTCGCTCTGACCGACATCAGCCCTTTCCTCACCGATATGAAGCCGTTGCGCCAGTTCTTCGAAAGCCTCGGCTTCGGCCAACTGGGAGCCGAGTTCAGCCGCTACTTCCTGAGCGGATTCGGCGCCGACGGCACTCCCGGCGAGAAAGAGTTCTACACCGAAACCCTGATGGAACTTGGCTTCGAGAACATCACGGCCCGCTATCTGCTCAGCCCCCGGCTGACCCAGCTGTCGTATCTGTTCTATGACTGGCAGGCGCTGTTCAATCTCAACGCCCAGTCCAAACTCGAGGGGGCCGAGGGGCTCAAGCGCCTCAACGCCACCTATCGGCCCATGCTCAAGACGGTGGTGGCTCCCTTGATTCGCCTTGACGAAGAGTTGTGCTACCGCGAACAGTGCGGCGGCTACCTCTTCGTGACGGCCCAAAAGCGGGGCACGCCCGACCCCAAGAAGACCACCCGGTTCGTCTGGGACGAGCACCTTATCTGTCCCACCAGCGGCGCGCCGCTGACCAAAGAGGGCGAAACCTATGTCTGCCGCGAGTCCGACCGGGCCTACCCGGTGGTCGATGGCATTCCGCTGCTGACCGATTTCTACGCAGACAACGTCGAGATCCAGACGGCGGCCCCGGCCGAAGAGAAGAAAACCAAGAAGTAAGCCGCGCCCATGGATAACCTCGCGAGACAGATTGCCGAACAGCTTGAGTTCTCGCCGGTAGGGGCCTGTGCGGCTTGCGGAAGTGACCACTTCGAGTCGGCCTACCGACGTCGCTTTCTAGGCCACGACTTCCACTGGTCTCGCTGCAACCATTGCCGTCTGGTCTTCCAAAATCCCAGCCTCAAGCCCAGCAGCCTCTGGGCCATCTATAACTCCGACTTCTACTGGCTCAAGGACGAGCGCTCCGAGCACGGCCATCGCATGGGCTATAAAGACTATGCCCGCGACGAGGCCTTTCGCCTCAAGCTCGGCCGCCAGCGCATTCGCGAGTTAAGCAAGTATCTCTCGCCGCGCTCGAGTCTGCTCGATATCGGCTGTGCTACGGGCTTTTTCCTCAAAGCCGCCCAGGAGTTGGGCTATGCCGCCCAGGGAGTCGAACTCTCGGCCGACATGGCCCGCTTCGGACGCCAACAGTACGGCGTCGACATCACCATCGCCGACTTCTCTCAGTTCGAGCTGCCAGCCGCCAGCTTTGACGCCATCACCTTCTGGGGTTGCGACTCGAACTTCTACCAGCCGCCCTTTGCCCGGGTGCACGGGTTGCTCAAGCCGCGAGGCTACGTCTATTTCAACTTCTGGGACTTTGACCACCCCTTGCGGCCGCTCTTGCTGGGCGACAGCAAGATTCTCTACAACAGCCTGTTCTGCTTCAATCGCTACAACACCAGGCTACTGCTGGCTCAAGCGGGCTTTGAACTGCTCGAGATGACCAGCGAGTGGCGCTGGGTGCGCCTGGACTCGGCCCTGGCCCTGACCGGCCATAGCCGGCTGCGCAACCTGGCTCGCCGGCTGGGATTGGCCGATTCGGCCCTGTGGCTGCCCTGCCCGACGGGCTATCTGGTGCTGGCCCGCAAGCGCTGATGTCCTTTCTCTATCTAGCTTTTGCCTGTCTCTTCGGAGGCTTGCTAACCAGCCGCGCCCTCAAAGAGACATCCTGGCTGCTGATTCTGGGAACGGCTCCGTTATTGGCCAGCGCGGCCATCGTGCAACTGGCAAATTGGGGCTGCCCGCGCAACCCGGCCGTGCTGCTGCTGGCGGTAGCTAGCCTGGGCCTGTGGTTCGTGCCCGCCGAAAAGCCCCAATGGCTACCGCTGACCCGCTTTGAAAAGGGCGCGCTCGGCTTGTTGCTGCTGTGCACCCTGGTCTACACCCACTATAGCGGAGTGCGGGTCTTCGACAGCGACCGCTATTTGCATGACAGCCACATCGTGGCCTTTCAACGGGGCATCTATCCTCCCGTCAATCCGTTCTTTCCCGAGCTGGCCATGAACGGCCACTTCGGCCGCGATTTGCTGATGTCGGCCCTGACCGAGGACAAAGCCGACCCGGTCTTCACCGTGTGGTGGGTCAGCCCGTTCTTGCAAATCGGAGCCTTGCTCACCCTGTTTGCCTCGACCCGAGTTCTGACCGGTTCGCCCCGTAAAGGCCTGCTGGTGGCGGCCATGGTCTTCTACGGCATGGACTGCGGCTTTCGCGTCGGCCTGGTGGACACGTTCGACGGCTCGAACGCCCTGGCTTATCCCCATCTGGTGCTGCTCTTTCACCTGATGCACCGGGTGCTGGGCCCGAGCAAGTGGCCTACCTGGCTGGTGGCCGGCATCGTGCTGGGCAACTATCAGCTGTGCTATATGACCAACTTCCCCCTCATGCTGGTCACCGGGTTGTGCCTGTTCGTGCTCAAAGCCCGCACCAAAGAGGCCTGGATCGGCCTGGTGGTGACCGCCGTTCTGGCCATGACCCTGGCCTTCACCGAGGGCGGAGCCTTCACCGATCTGGCCCGACGCGGCCTTCACCCCGAGCAGACCAAGGCCGTGCAGAACCAGGGCCTGCGCGTGACCCTGCAGTTTCCGAAAGAGCAGACCTTCAAGCTTTTGACCACCACGGCCGACTATTACCGCACCTCGGTGGCCTATCGCACCAGCCTGTTCAAGGGCCTCTACCGCCCGCCCCGCGGCTCGGGCTATCTCTACATCTGGGACCCGCGCCTGCTCACCACCCACTGGCTACCCCTCTATCTTGCCCCGCTCAGCCTGTGGCTGATTCGCAAATGCCCGCTGGGTTTGTCTTACTGGATCTTTGCCTTCATCTCGTTTATCATCCCGGGCCTGTTCTATTTCGGCCCCATCTTCGAATACGAGTATTTCCGCTGGGAGTACTCGGCCGCCTTCGGCTTTGCCGCCGCCCTGGGCCTGGGCTTGGGCGAGTGGCTCGAGGGCAACCCCATCCGCTTTGACCGCGAAAACCGCACGCTGAAGTTCGCCGAAGGCAGCAAGCGCTTCATCCTGGCGCTGCTGATTCTCTTCGCCAGCCTGCTGGCCGGCGAGAAGCTGCTCAACGACGCCATCATCGACTCACAGAAAAAGGGGTTCGTGTGGTTTCCTTCCACCCGCCAGTGGCGCCTCAACGAGCCCACCTTCCAGGTCACCGCCGACGACCTCGACGCGGCCGCCTGGCTGCGCGAGCGCACCGAGCCGGGCTCGCGCATTCTGACCAACCGACTCGACGACTCGCCCACCGGCCTGTGGCCCGACACGGTGGTGGCCATGCTGGCCGGCACCTTCCCCGCCGGCCACGCCTTTCCGCCCGAGACCGAGGGCATTCCCCACGGCAACCCGGCCTTTCACGCCAACGAGTTCTACCGCGCCTTCTGGGCCACCGGCGACCTGACCGTGCTCGAAGACACCGGCGTGCGCTGGCTGGTGGCCGACCTCGACAAGCTCGACCCCAAAGTCCAGGAGAGCCTCGAAGGCCTCAACCACCAGGTCTTTGGCCGCCGGCTGGTGGCCGAGGTGCCCCCCGTCGAACCCTTCGACCCCAAGGCCCCCATCGCCGTCGAGGCGGTCGTCCCCCCCGACAACGCCGAGCTGCGCATCGGCCATCGCTATCCCCTGACGGTGCGCACCAACAACCCCGGCCAGCCCGGACGGGTGGTGCTCAAGCTCGACAAGCTGACCTCGGTGCCCCTGCGCTTCACCGTGCCCAGCGGCGACCACGAACTGGAGTGGTCGCTGGTCACGCCGCTTGACGAGGGGACCTATCACGCCAGCCTGCAGACCCTCGACGAGAAAGAGCTGGCCGGCTTCGACTTCACCATCGACTTCCTGGCTCGTCTGCAGGCCCTCGAGGCCAAAATCGAGTTTCCCCAGATGAAGGCCAACCGTTTCTATCGCCTCCAGGGCGAGTGGCTCTCGGCTCGGCCCATCCATTCCACCGGCGAGCTGCAGTTCTACTACCGCTTCAAGCGACCCGATGGCGACTACGCCTGGGAGGTCGACTCCATCCCCCAGCCCACCGACCTGAACCTGCCCGAGCAACCGGCCCTCGACCTGCCGATCCTCACTCCGGACCTGCCCGGCAGCTATGAGCTAGAGTTCTGGTTCCTGGACCAGAGCCGCCGCCGGGTCAAACTCGACCAGAGCTTCCAGGTCACCGTCGAGTAAGCTGCCTGCCGATCGCCGCCCAGGCCATCCGCGGCCTCGCCGCGTGGCGAAGCACAGTTCGGTGTGGCTCGCCAGTGGGGCGCCTGAGAAATAAACCGCGGAGACCAGGAGGGCACGGAGAGGCCTGTGGGAGGCGTGGCGTGAGCGTCCTGGCGACCACCGGGTGCCGTACCGCCGCCGTCAGCCTGGGTGGCTCGACCACGGTCGCGGGGCCGGCCGACTTCCGCACGGAAGAGCAACCTCGGCCGAGTACGGCGCTACCACGTGCCGAATCCGGCACCGCCTGGCGCCGTACCGCCGCCGGCAGCCTGGGTGGCTCGGCCACGATCGCGGGGCAAGCCGACTTCCGCACGGAAGAGCAACCTCGGCCGAGTACGGCGCTACCACGTGCCGAATCCGGCACCACCTGGCGCCGTACCGCCGCCGGCAGCCTGGGTGGCTCGACCACGGTCGCAGGGGCCGGCCGACTTCCGCACGGAAGAGCAACCTCGGCCGAGTACGGCGCTACCACGTGCCGAATCCGGCACCGCCTGGCGCCGTACCGCCGCCGGCAGCCTGGGTGGCTCCAATCCGGTCCCCGCCGGGTCAAACTCGACCAGAGCTTCCAGGTCACCGTCGAGTAAGCTGCCTGCCGATCGCCGCCCAGGCCATCGGCGGCCTCGCCGCGCCAGGGTTACGACGCGAAGCGTCGAGTACCTCAAGAACTCGAGGTGAGCCTAAGCGAACCTCGCTCCCTTCTCACGAGCAAAGCGAGTGCTCCCCTCTCACGAGCAGAGCGAGTGCTCCCTTCTCACGAGCAAAGCGAGTGCTCCCTTCTCACGAGCAAAGCGAGTGCTCCCCTCTCACGAGCAGAGCGAGTGCTCCCTTCTCACGAGCAAAGCGAGTGCTGCTAGGCGACCGAGCGCAGCGCCGGAGCGGCGGCGGGGGGAAAGGTGAGCGAGAGGCGGGCTCCGCCGAGTTCGGACTCCTCCTGGTGAGCCGTCGCGCCATGCTCGTTGAGAATCTCCTCGAGGCCGTAAAGGGTCGAGTGGCGGGTACTGTCGACGATCAGTACCGGGTGACCGTCGAGGTGATGGAGCTGAACCGAGACCATGGCCGCCCCCAGGCCGCATTTTTCGCCGGCCCGCAGGATGACCTGAGAGAGTAGCTGGCGCAACTCATTGGTGACACCCTGGATCCGCAGGTCGGGGTCGACCTCGCAGACCAGGCTGGTGCAGCTTCGCTTGAGGGTGGGTCGAACCATGGCCACGGTCTCTTCCACCAGCATCGAAAGGTTGACCTCGGTGACCGCGTCGCGTTCCCGGCTAAAGTCGACCACCGCTTCCAGCAGGTCGCCAAGTTCGATCAGCATAGTGTTGGCATGCTCGAGGGCCGACTGCAAAGGCCCTTCCTCTTCGTCGAGCATCAGGCCGATGCGGTCGAGCGACAGGGTAGCTTTGCAAAGCCGATTACGGGCGTCGTGGACGAGCCCCTCCGACAGAAGTCCCAGCAACGAAAGCCTTTGCTGATGGCGTCCCGAGGTGAAATTGCCGTGTTTCGCTCCCATGGTGACCAACCTTTCCTAGCCCGATGGTAGCGGTCCGGGCTCTCCGGGACGGTCAACAAACCCGGTCAGGATATTGCTAGTTTCTAAAGATTTTGCACGCCACTTGTTAACACGGCCAACAAGATCAGGAACACGAAGAAGGCCGCTCCGGCCTGGGCGGCCGCCAGATAGCGCTTCTTGATCAGGTAGAAAGCCGCAAAGCCAGGGCAGCCGAGCGTCATGAAGATCAGTGTGAGGTAGCCCGCCAGCAGCGGCGAGCCTCCCACCTGCGCAAAGCCGATGGCCGACACGGTCGCGCCCAGAGCCCCCAGGAAGAAAGCGGCGATTCCGACCCACCATCCCCACCACAATCGAAAACCTGACTCAGCCGCCGGCGGTTGCGTGGGTGCCGGGGCGGGCGGGGTTTCGACCATCGGTTTGGTCTGGGCGGCCACAGCCGGCTGGGGAGTAAGCTTGGGCTGGCTGGCCGGGGGGGTCGGCATCGGCGCCGTGACCGCCGGTCGAACCGGGCTGGCCTGGGGCGCTGCCGGTGGCGCCGCCGGGGCGTTCGGCAACACCGCTTCGTAGACCACCACCTTGTCCCGGTTGGTGCCGATGTGACGATACTCGGCCAGATGCCGGGTCAACTCCATGGTTGCCTGGCTGACGTGGATGCCGCCAACCGGGCAGTCTTTCTCGAGGTGGCCGGCGTGGTCGACGGTGCGGCTGGCGAACTCGCCTAGTGAACGCCGAGGGTCCACATAGACCTCGCCGGTGTTGATGCCGATGCGGCATTTGAGGCTGCCCGGCAACTGTTGATGACGTTGGCCCACCTCGGCGATAGTGGTCTGGATCTCGAGGGCCGCATTGACCGCCTGATCGGCCGTGTCGAACAGACAGATGGCCCCATCGCCGGCCCAATCAAAACGCTGGCAGCCGTATTTCTTGAGAATGTCATTGATAGTCGAACGATAGTCGCGAAAGGCGCGATCGGCAATCAGGGTCTGATTGGGAATCTTGATGGCCGACGAGCCGGCCAGATCGACCATCAGCACCGACAGCACCTTTTTGAAACCCTGGTCGATGGCTTCGCGCACCATCTCGTTGGCCCGAATGGCGTCATCCATGCTGACCTGGCCCTCGGCCACCGAGCGCAAGAAGTTGTCGAGCGAAGACTGGGCCTCGTGCATGCCCGCCGCCTCGAGCAGGGCCTGGCGCATGACGTTGGCGTCGGTATAGCGCCGCTCGGGCAGCTTTTCGAGAGCCTTGAGGATGGCCGAACCGAGGGCGGCCGGGATCTCGGGGTTGTATTCGCAGGGGTTGGGGGCGAAATCCATGATGTGGGCCTTCATCACCTCGGGCATGGTGTCGCCGCGAAAGGGCTGGACCCCGGTCAACATCTCGTAGAGCACCAGACCGGCCGCGTAAAGATCGGCGCGATGATCGATCCCTTTGCCCTCGAACTGCTCGGGAGCCATGTACTCGGGGGTGCCGATCATCACGCCCGTGCGAGTCAGCTTGTCGCCATCCTTGATGTGAGCGATGGAAAAGTCGCTCAGGGCCACCTCTTCGGCTGACCGCAGCAACACGTTGGCCGGCTTGACGTCGCGATGGACGACGCCCTTCTGGTGAGCGTGATAGAGGGCTTGCAACACCTGGTCCATGATCTTGATCCCCAGCCGCACCGAGACCTTGCCCTCGCGATTGAGCAGCTCGCGCAGGTCTTTCTCGCTGACATACTCCATGACGATGAAGTAGCGGCCGTCGCGCGAGTCGGCGTCGACGATCGACACGATGTTGGGATGGCGAAGACCGGCGGCCACTCGCCCCTCGCGCTTGAAGCGCTCGACGAACTGCGGGTCGCGAGTAAACTCGGGAGCCAGCACCTTGATGGCCAGATCGCGCCCCAGCGATTCTTGATGAGCCAGAAACACGGTGCCCATGGCCCCCCGCCCGAGCTCACGAACCACCTTATAATTGCCGATATAGGCGGGGAGTTCCGGTTCCATCTCGTTTAAGGAATACGCCTTCGGCCGGGCTACGCCTGCCGCGGCGAGGCATTGGCGCCGGGCGAGGCGAAACGGGGCCGATGCAAAACCTCGACATGCCCCGCGAAGAGTTTGTGGCCCAGGCCCGCCGGTTGGCGGATTGGATCGGGGACTATCTAGACGATTCGCAACGATATCCGGTGCTGCACCAGGTCGCGCCCGGCGAGATTGCCGCCGGCCAGCCGCGCGAGTGCCCCCAGACGGGTTGTTCTATGCAAGAGATTCTCGATGACTTCGAGCGCCAGCTCATGCCCGGGCTTACTCACTGGAATCACCCCCGCTTCTTCGCTTACTTCTCGATTTCGGCCAGCGCACCCGGAGTGCTGGCCGACTTCCTCTCTTCGGCCCTCAACCAGCAGGCGATGTTGTGGCGCACCTCTCCGGCCGCCACCGAACTCGAGCAGGTGGCTCTGGCCTGGTTGGCTCAGATGATGGGCTTGCCGGCCTGGGAGGGGGTCATCTATGACACCGCCAGCGTGTCCACCTTGCACGCCCTGGCCGCCGCCCGCGAAGTGGTCTGCCCCGATGTCCGGCAACAGGGCTTCAGCGGCCCGCCGCTGCGGGTGTATTGCTCGGATCAGACTCACAACTCCATCGACAAAGCCGTGATTTTGCTGGGGATGGGTCTCGACAACCTGCGCAAGATCCCCAGCGATGACGAGTTTCGCATGCGGCCCGAAGCGTTGGCTGCGGCCATCGAAGAAGACCTGGCGGCCGGCTATCGACCGTGCGCGGTGGTGGCCACCGTCGGCACCACCTCGACCAGCAGCCTGGATCCGGTCGAGGCTATCGCCGACCTTTGCGCCCGCCACAAGCTGTGGCTGCATGTCGATGCCGCCTATGGGGGTGCGGCCGCCCTGGCCCCCGAGTTCCAACCGCTTTTCAAAGGCTGGGAACGAGCCGACTCGCTGGTGGTCAACCCCCACAAGTGGATGTTCGTCCCCTTTGACCTGTCGGTGCTCTATTGCCGGGATATGGACATCTTGAGGCGAGCCTTCTCGCTGGTAGCCGAGTATCTCAAGACCAGCGACGGCCAAGTGAAGAACCTGATGGACACGGGAATACAGCTAGGCCGGCGCTTCCGCTCGCTCAAGCTGTGGATGATCTTGCGCTACTTCGGCCGCGACGGAATGGCCGAGCGCATCCGCTCTCACATCGCCATGGCCCGCCAATTGGCCGAATGGATTGACGAGCATCCCCAATTCGAACGCACCGCTCCCACCCCGCTGAGCCTGGTCTGCTTTCGAGCCGTGCCCGCAGGCCTCACCGGCCCCGAAGTGGACGCCTTCAACCTCGACCTGATGGAACGCCTCAACGCCACAGGCGAGATCTTCCTATCCCACACCAAGCTCAAAGAGCGCATCAGCCTGAGGCTGGCTATCGGAAACATCCGCACCAGGCCCGAGCACATTCGCCAGGCCTGGGAGGCCATTACCCAGGCGGCTAAGGGGTGAAGTTGGCGGTGCCGAACTGCCCGTTGGTGCGAACCACGACCACCCGATAAGCCGCGTTGGTGGCCAGATTGGGCTCGATATTGGCCGTCAGCAAAGTGGCTCCGGCCGGCTGCGGTCCGTGCATGATGGGCGAGTTGAGCGCGTCGTTGGTCACCGAACTCGCCCCCCAGACCAGCCTTTCGCTGCCGTCGGCCGCGATCCGCAAGACCGAGATGTCGCGCACCGGTCCGCCGGTAAAAGTGTAGGTGGGAGTGGTCCCGGGACCGGCCGTCACGGTGATGCCGCCGGCCGGGTTGGCGGCCGGGGCCAGGTTGACCCCGGTGAAGTCGACCCCCGCCGACACGCCTTCGCCGATGAGGGAATAGGTCGTTCCGTCGATCACGGTGGTCTGACCCTGAATGACCGGCACGTTGCTGGCGCGAGCTCGGCCCACTTCGGTGGCGTTGGCGTCAAGAGCCAGGGCCAGAATATCGTAGGTGCCGGTGGGGACGTCCGAAATGGTCAGGTTCTGGTCGAACTGAGTGAAGGTCCTGGCGACGGTTACCGGATTGATGACGTCGAAGTCGGTGCCTCCGGTCGAACTGACCACCCGCACCTGATACTGGCTGGCCTGAATAAAGCGGCCATGGGCGCCGGCGTCCTGAAACTGTAGCTGCACAGCCCCTACGGGAGGCGCGCCGACATTCAAGAGCCCGAAAGAGTCCTTGACCCCATCCTCGGAGTCGCCGGTAGAGCAGCCCGCCAGACAGAGGGCGAAAAGAAGCACGAAGATGCGAAGCGGAAATCTCATGCGGCCCCGCTTCGGGTGCTCTTAGAGGATCCCTTCCGGCTCAAAACGTGCTCTCCAGGCATCGAAAGTGACCAGGTTCTGAGGCCCATGGCGTCCCAGGCGGCGCCGCACCTCCTCTACCTCGAGTGCGCCCGACCCCTTACTGTAGAACTTGTCGGCGTAGGCGATGATCTGCTCTTCGAGGCTGACCGGTCGCATATCTCGGAGCGGCAACGGCAGGCCCTGTCTTTCGATCTCCTCGGCCGTCAGACCGGTGCCCACGTGGCGCTCGCACACCAATCCGTGGCGGGGATAGCCCTCTTGTTCGAGCAGCTCGCGACCGAGGATACCGTGGCGCATGTAGTGCTCGGGCCCGTGGCAACCGATGCCCGGGGCGTGGGTCTTGAAGACCCCCAGGTCGTGGAGCATCCCTGCCTCTTCGATGAAGCGCAAGTCGGCGCCCATTCTCTGGCCGATAGCCAGAGCGCGGTCGGTAACGGCCCGCGAATGCTCGACCAGAATGGCATAGGCCGGATCCTCGGGGCGGTAGTATTTATGCAGGATCGCCAGTGGATCCATGGGCCTTCAGGGCCGAAACCAGGGCAGCCCCGGCCAGGTAAGCGTGTTGGTAACCTTGCTCGAGTTGGCCTCGGCTGGCGGCTGCACACGCCCGATAGGAAAGCTCGGTGGGTGGTTGCTCTTCGAGCACCTTGCCCAGCACGGCGTCGACGGCCCCGGCCAGAGAGCCTAACTTGAGCACCTCGAGGGCGGCCTGGCGCCCGCTGCGAGCCATGGCCTCGAGGCCCCGCGACTGGAGCGTCTGGGCGGCCTGCTCTAAGGCCGGCCGGTCGGGCTCGGTCAGGACTTTTACAATCTGGGCCCGGGTCTCGGCCAGAATCTCCAGGTGAGAACCCTCGATATGGGGGTCGACTCCGCCCAGTTGGGCCGCCACCTGCACCATCTCGTGCATCAATTCGAAGCAGCCAGGGTCGGTGGCCTTGAGCTTGTCGGGCTCGTAATAATAGTGGGCGATCCCTTCGGCCACATACTCGCGCGGATTGGCCCGGGCGTAGGGGGTGATGGCCCTTTGAGGATCACCCCGCATCTGGTGAAAGGCCCGCAGGAGCCGGGTCTTCCAGCCTTTGTACCAATCGGGAGCCTTCTCTTCGAGAATCCAATCGACGGCGTGGGCAAACTCATGAACGGCCGTCTTGTCGGTCGGGTCCAGACAGCGGTCGCGGACCAGAATGTTCTTGCTGAGCAGATACTCGCCATTGAGGTCATAGTCGACATCGGCCGAAGGGTCGACCCAGCGGTCCACGATGTGGCCTTCACGCCCTTGCCACAGGCTCAGGGCCTCGAAGTCGTAGTTGTCGAGCAAGCGCCGATCCGATGGCGGTCCGGCCAGGTAGACGCCGGGCATGAGGAGGGTGTGCTTGAGGCTGTCGACGGGAATCAGTTCGGGCCGTTCTTGCCACTGACCGAGCACTTGCTGAAGAAACTCGGGACGTTCGGCCAATCGCGAGCGGGTGGCCTCGATGGTCTCCTGGCGAGCCTCTTCGAGACGAGGCCCGTTGATGGCCTCGGTCAACTCGAAGAAGGCCTTCTTTTCGGCCGGCGAGTCGCAGCCATGAGCGATGGCCATGCCTTCCAGGGCAACCGCCTCCTGGCTCAGCAGCGAATCGGGTGGCAGGTCGGGCCGCAAAACCTGAAACGATTTGGGGCTGTAGACAGCCATGTCAAAACCCGCTTCGGTGAGCCAGTTGTGAAGCCTGACCCGATAGGCCTGGCGAGCTTGCGGTCCGTCGAGTTCGCCCCGCGCCTGGGCGAACTCCTGATGATAGGCGGCCGCGACTTTGGCCAATTCGGGTGTCTGCTGGCGAAAGTGCTCGAGATTGTGAGTCCGAAAGACCTCTTTGGAAAGCAGGTCCTCGCCTACGCGGGCGACTTGAATGCGCAAACCGGCCTGGCGAGCAAATTCGAGCACGCCGGTGTCGTAGCGACTCAGGCTCGAGGCCAACTGGTCACGCTCGGCCGGCTCGAGCGGGCCGTCGAGCATCTGGTGGCATAGCTGCTGCCGATGCTTGACCATCAGCCGCGGAGAATCCGGATAGATCACCCTTATAGTCTGCCTCAGACGGCTGAAAACTCCCTAAAAAGGGAGTGACCTGCCCTTTGCGAATGCCGGAGAATGCGCTTTGCAATGGCTCTTGTGCTGCTCTTCGTCGTCACCGGGCCGTTGCTGGCCGGGCCCGAATTGCAGCTAACGCCCTCGCTCGAACCCGAGCGACCGGCCCTGACGGCTGCCCTCGAGGCCGCCAACCAGCGCCTGGCCCGTTTCGCCCACACCCATGGCTGGGAGGGACTGGTGCAAGAGCCGTTCTACGACCGGGTGGAGTTCTACGACCAGAAACCAGCGTACGACCGGCGCCTGCGGGAGCTGACCGGCCTGCAGGGCGAAATCCCGCCCACCTACGTGGCCGCCCTCGAACAGCGAGTGCTGGTGGCGGTCAGCCCGGCGCTCTATCGGCAACTAGTACCCCAGGGCGACGAGCCCGACGCCTTCGAGAAGTTGCTCTGTCATGAGCTGGCCCATCGGCTCCACATCCGGATCCTCGAGGGAGACGAAGAAGCCATGGGGCCGATCTGGTTCTTCGAAGGCTTCGCTGTCTATGCCAGCGATCAATTCACCGACGCCAGCCTGAGCAAGCCCGAGCTGTGGCAGGTCGTGACCAGTCAAGAACGGGGCAGCTATCGAAGCTACCGAGCCGTGATGAACTATCTGGTGAGCCGGACCGACCTTCCCGAGCTGGTCCAATGGGCTAGAGCGCCGGGTTTCGTGGACCAGTTACGACTGCTCTGGCTGACCATCGTCGAACAGCGCGAAGGCGATGAGTTCCACTTCGGCCCCAACGGAATCACCGTCATCAGCCACATGGGCATCGGCAGGATCCGCCTGCAGGCCGGGGCCGGCTGGCCAGAACAGCTGGTGTTTCGGTTCACCTATAAGGGCGGAACCGCCATGACCCGAATCGAGAACCTGGGCTTCGAGACCAATCAGGGCAGTTGGCAAACATCCACCCCTCGCCCCCAGTTTCGTCCCGCCATCGAGTCGGCCAGCAAGCCAACGCTTAGCCTGGATGGAAAGGTTCCGGTGCTGACCATTCCAGGGGACTTTCTGGCCAATTGCCCCGAACTCAAACTGGGTTGGATCGACGTCTACCGATAATTTGGGGCCCTGCGTGAATATTCAAGAATTCGCAACAACATGTTAACATTCTCGTTGCATTCGCGAACGAATTTTTAATGTATAATGGGGGCCAGAGATTTTTGGACGGAGGAACATGACGTGGCAGGTATCGGTGGTGGCTTCGGCTTCAACTTCGGCTACAACGCATTCCAGAATATCGGTGGTTTTGGTGGCGGTTACGGCTTCCCCTCCGTCGGCCAGTCCTATGGGGGCGGCTTCAACTTCGGCTACAATTTCGGGGCCTCTTTCCAGGGCAACCTGCAACTCGGCAACGGCTGGAGTCAGTATATCGGCCCCTCGAGCCCCTGGGATCGTCCCGGTTGGCCTCAGGTTCCCCAGGTTGGCCCCATGCCCACCGTGTTCACCTGGCACAACGTCAACGGGACCGGCGGCACCAACGTATTCTTCCCCGGCTTCGGCGCCCATATCGTCTAAGCTTAAGGGTGTCAGCGAAACCTCGCCTGCGCGGCGGGGTTTTCTATTTTATGCATAAGGCTCAAAGGCCCTAGCGGTGTTCACCGGCTCTGACCTCGTCCTCAAGTATGCTGTGTTGGCAGGAGCCACGCCGCTCATTCCCGTGCCGTTTCTCGACGACATCGTGCTGGCCCGGGTCGAACGAGCCATGGTGTCGGCCATTTTCGGCAGTCACGGGCATACCCTCAACGATCAGGAACTCGAGGTGCTGGTCAAAGAGCCACCCAGCGGCTGCCTGGTGCTCGGATGTTTCACCAAGGCCATCTTGTGGCCCATCAAGAAGATCGTCCGCAAACTGCTCTTCGTGCTCGAGATCAAGCGGGCCACCGATATCGCCAGTTTCACCCTGACCCGCGGCTTTCTGCTCGATGCAGCCCTGCGCAACAATTGGTGGACCCCCGACGGCAGCGCCGCCAAGGCCGAGCAACTCGGTCAAAGCGTGATGGAGGTGGCCCGCCAGGCCGAGACGAGTCCGATGGCCGGGGCGGTTCGGGCCACCTTTCAAGGCATGAGAAAGACCCTGGCCGAGGTGGGCAGCCTCTTTGGACGACTGCTGGGTGCTCGCAAACAGCCCGACGAGCCGGCCATCGCCCAGGCCCTCGAAGAGGTCCAGGTAGAGGAGGAAAAGGAGGTCCAGAGCCTGGTTTCTCGACTGCGCGCCAGTCTCGAGGCCCTCCCTCAGGGCTACTTTCAAGAGTTGGAGAAGTCGCTCTGGAACAAGCTCAGTGCTTGAAGAAGGTCTCGACTCGCTCTTTTCTATTCATGCCTGCCCGGTTCGGGACAAACTAACGCGAGCCTTCGCATCCAGGCCGCACACTGCTCGTCCCCCGGACCCTGGCGAGCCAGCAACCGCTGATGAATGACCTGGCGTTGCTCGGCGCTCACATGTTGACCGAACTTGAACTTCAAGCTCGACCGCTCGAGGCTGACCTTGAGCACGGTCAAAGCCCGCAAGGGGCCGTGATAGCGAGGGTCGGTCAAGGCCAGATGGCCGGCCTCGGGCTGGTAGCGCGTCATGAAGGCCTCGAGCACCCTCGCCTTTTCCTCGAGCTGCCCGACCTCGAGCAACTGCCCCCGCACCACCAGTGAGGCGTAGTAAGTGGTGGCCGGACAAGCCATGAAGCGATGGCGCCAGGTGGAGGGGATCCAGACGGCCAGATCGACCACCGTCACCGCGCAAAGACTGCCGACTCGGGCTGCCAGCGAACCGCCCGGAGCGGTATGGAAGTAGAGGTGCTCGCCGACCACGGCGTAGTTCATGGGCCGAACCTCCGGGGCTCCCTCGGGGTCGACGGTGGCCAGACTGGCGTAACGAGCCCGACTCAGTAGCGCCCGAACCTCGGCTCGGTCCTCGATGAGAAATTCTTGTCGTCGCATGCTGCCATCCTAGCCTCGAAGTGGACCGCGGAAAAGGTCCAGTTTCAGAAAAACACGTCGACCAGTTCAGGAAAGGTTTTTGCCTCAGGCTGAGGAAACCGGGGCTATGCTTACGATTATCAATCGCGCCGACGGTTCGGTGCTGGGTACCCTCAGCGGCGAAGAAGCCGCCCTGCTGCACGAAGTGCTGGTCGACGAGTTCGAAGGCGATGCCGACTACAACATCCGCCCGGCCACCCTCGAACTGCTCGAGGACAAACTGCGTCCCGAGAGCCTGGCCTGGCTGCGCCAGGCGGCCGATGAGCAGGGCTCGGTCGAGATCGGCCTCGAGCAAGAGATCACCGAGCCCACCTTCGAGGGGGTCTTGCGAGGCACTGATGGCGCACCTCTAGGCGGTCTGCGCGTGGACATTCTCGAGCCGATCGAGGCCACCGCTTTCTCGCGTCCCGATGGCGTCTTCCAGCTGCCCATGCCGGGCCCCAACGCCCGCTTCCGAGTGACCGCCCGCGGCAACCTCGTGCTCGAAGAGTTTGAAGAGTCGACCGACCAGCCCCTCGATATCGAGTTGCAGATCGTCTCGGGACAGCTGGTCACCTCCGACGGCAAAGGCCTGCCCCTGGCCATTCTCTCGCTGGATTCGTGGGAACTGCTCAGTTCGGCTCAACGCCCGCCTGAGCAGCAGCTGTCCTGGGCGCGCACCGACGCCGACGGAAACTTTCGCCTGCCGGTGGCCTTTCCGCGCTTGAACGGCAAGGCACGCTGTGACTTCGAGGTCTTCGCGGCCAGCGGCGAACCTCTGGGTGGTTACTGGAGCGTCGATCTCGAACTCGACACCCAGATGCTGCTCGAGCGCTACGAGGTGCCCGATCCCAATCCCAACTGGCCAGCCGACGAGACCGAGACCATCGCCCGCCTATCCCTGCCGATGAATTAAGGCTTGACTTCCTGCCGGTATTCTCGAAAGCCCGCCTTCTTATAGACGTCCAGGGCGCGGGGGTGGTCGAGAGTGCAGGTGTGGACCCAGAGCCGCTCGATGGGGCGTAGGTAAGCCCGGTGAATAGCCCAGTCGAGCAAAAACCGCCCCAACCCTCGACCTTGAAACTCGGGTATCAGGCCGAAATAGACGATCTGGGTCTGGGGACCCTGTTCGGCCAGCTCGACGTAGCCGGCTGGCACCCCGTCCAGGTAGAGGACGAACACGCTGACTCCGGGTGCGTCGAGTTCAGCCCGTAGCTGCTCGTCCGTGAGTTTGTTGCGGTCGGTCCATTGGTACTCGCCTCCCACCTGCTCGTAGAGATAGCGATAATAAGAAATGGTCGGATTTTGGGCCTCCATCACCAGGCCACCCGTCGGAGGCGTGGGCTCGGACGAGGACGGCGCCTCTCGGCGCTCTAGATAGGTGATGACAACCACTCGGGAGCTTTCTTGGCGGTCTGAGACAATGCCTACCAGGGACCGGGGCCAAGGGCCCGGAATCTCTTCCTATGGAAGAAGAGAAAGCTGTCGAGACCGAAGGCGCAGCTCAAGAAGAGAACTTCGAAGAGCGGCGCAAGGCCTATCGACTCAACAAGGTGCTGGGGGCCACCATCGAGCATCGCGGCGAAGTGACGCAAACTCGACTCTTCGTTATCGATATCAGCACATCGGGATTTCGGGCCACCAGTCACATTCCGCTGCCCGAGCAAGAAGAGCTCAAAGTGTCGGTCGCGCTCTCGAAAGAGGAAGAGCCCCTCGAAGCCAGGGCTCGTATCGTCTGGCAGAAAGAACTTACCGTCTCGGGCATGTTTCAATTGGGGGCCGAGTTCGTGGACCTGCCGGAGGACCAACTCGGGCGTCTCGAGGGGTTTATCGAGCGTGAGAAAAACTCGACTCCAGCCGCTCCCGCCAAGCCGTCCTCTGGGCTGGGCCGCCCCTGGACCATGATCAGGGACTAGCTCCTTTCTGAACCCAGATGGGGGCTGCCCCCCGCAAGAGCCGCAACTGATCGTCGACCAGTTGGTAAAAATATACGAGCCGCTGGCCACCGGCGTAGGGCACAGACAGGGGTATCTCCACCCGGGCCGTGGCGCCGGCTGGCAGGTCTACGCCTAAGCGAAAGGGGACCATGTCGATCCGCGAAAGGGGTTGGCCGGCCAGCGGCGTTCGATAGACCATCAAGGTCTGGGCTGGCAAGGTCTCTTCTCCCAGGTTCTGCAGGGATACCGTGGCCAGATAGCTATTGCCGGCCTGCATCTGGTCCGAGGTCTCGAGGCCTCCCAGTCGCATCGAGGCCCGCTCGGCGGATAATCGAGCTTGCAGCGGCCGCACTCGCGCCCTGAAGAGGTGAGTTTCGCCGATGGTTTTGACCGCTTCCAGTTCGGGCAACGCTTGCAACTGCTCGAGGGTGTGCGGCCCCACCATCGACCCCGGCCGAAGCAACACCCAGTCGGGAGCCAGCAGGGCCAGCCGTTCGCTGCTCGGTCGGGCCCAGAAGGCGCGCGTAGACGAGCCAGCCCGATAAGGAAAGAAGCCTACCGGGTCCCCCGGTTCGGGCAGCGAGTGCCCCACCGAGAAAAGTCCCGCGGTTGCGTGAAAAGTCGATTCGAAATAGATGTCCCATCCACCGCTGGCCGGAAAATCTACCAGCAAACGCTGGCCTGGGGCCGAGGCCTCCCGCAGGAAAGCGGCCATGGCCAGGTCGGTGTCGTCGATCCCGAGGCGATGGCTCTGCTCGCGCACCCAGCGCGGCCCCGAGAGCGAGAAGAGTCGGACCGGAGCGCGGAGAGCGGCCCGCCAGGCCGGTCGACCGAAGGTCGGCAGCCAGGGAGCCAGACACAGTCCCATTAAAATCAGCGCCAGCACCCGCCCTGGCCGACCTGCTTCGCGCCAGAGCCCTCCGGCCATCACCCCCAGCCCACAAGCAAAACCAAGCCCGGCCGCATATTGCCAACGGAAGTATTCGAACTCGAAGACGGGTCCGAAGTCGACCACGCCTGGCACCAGGTAAGCGAACAAACCGAACAGCCAGTAGCCGCCTGCCAGCCACAAGCGACGCCGCCACAGATAGAGCGCCGTGAGCGGGGCCAACCAGGTGGCGAACCAGTGAAGTTGCAAGACTTCGGTCGACCAGATCGGCGCATAGAAGTTGCCCCCCTCGGGGGCCGGCCGCGCTCGGGCCAGCCAGCGATGGGCATAGCTGAGCCGCTGAAATCCGCCGAAGCCGAGCCGGATGCAAAACAGGTTGTGCTTGGGAAACTGCAGTCGCACCGTCTGATGCTGGGTCATTTCGACCTCGTTGGTGGCGCCCCCTGACTGAAGAAGGCCGGTGAACGCTCCGCCGGCCGATATGGCCAGCAGGCCAGCTATCAGCACAGCCGTGGCCGCCGAACGCAGCCGGGAGGCAAGCTGCCGGCCACATCCCAACAGCGTTCCGCCTAACAGCACCATCGAAAGTAGCCCGAAGTGGGTCTCGTAGATTATGGCCAACGAGCCCAGGCAAACGCCGCAAAGGGCGGCCAGCACCGGCCCGCCCTCACGCCAGGTGCGCTCGATCAAAAAGAGCACCAGTACCAGCAGCACGTGGACCAGGCTATTATTGTTCTGAAAGGTATCCAGGGCACCCCCGCGGCCTCCCACCGCGATCCCGAAAAAGACCATCACGGCGCCGGCCAGAGCCGGCTCGGTCAGGCCGATAGAGCGACGCAGGGTGAGCACCAGCAGGACCCAGGCCAGCACCGTCCAGGCGCTGGTCAGGGCAATCTGCCAACCCTGGGTGGTGCCCCCCAGCGAGGCCATGGAGGCGATCAGCAAGTCGCGGCCATAGTGACCCCTCAGCTTGATGTCGGGAAAGAACGGATGATGCGCCGGCAGCCCGGTTCGCGTCAGGATGCCCTGCAACGGCGCGTGAATCCAGTAATCGTCGTCAATGTTGAGGTTCTGCGACTGGTTGCAGTAAAGCCCCATCAACAGGCCCGCGGCCAGGGTGATCATCAACACACGTGGCTCTAGCAGAGGCTCGCCCCAGTCGGGAGGTGCCTGCCTGGACAGAGCTACCCCCGCCGCCGCCAACAAAACACCGGTCAGACCAGCCGCCCAGGCCAGTGGCAGCAGGTAGCTCAAGAAGTTGACCAGCAGCAAAAAGCCGACCAGGCCGAAGGCGGCCCCCAGGACGGTGGCCAGGACGCGGTCTGTCTCTTTCAAGAGATGGCGCGCCACCTGCAGGCCAAACCACCAGCCGAGTGCGAGCAACAGACCGTTCATGGGCTGATCCTGTAAATCAGACGCGTGACCCCGTCATCTCCGGGATTGCCATGATAGGCCTTCTCCAGGCCGGGAACCCTCCCATAAGTCTCGAGCACCTGGTCGGCGTTGACTCCGACCCTCAGATAGATCCAGTCCAGGTCTAGTTGGCGGCACCGCTCCAGAGTCGGTTCGGTCAACAAAGCCCGGGCCTCGGGCTGCATTCTAAAGGGGGGTAAGCCGATAGCGTCGCTATCCAGAGGCAGAGCATGTCCCACGCACCAAAGGCCGGTGCGTCCCGCCAGAGCCGACTCGAAGTGAATGGCCCACGGGTCCCCTTCGTTGAAATTTACCAGCACCCGCTGGTTCGGCTCGCACTTACCCCTGAGCCACTCGCTCGCCTCGAAGTCGGCCGGCCCGAAACGCAGGGCCTCGCGATGACGCACCAGCCAATCCCGTTCAGAGAGGCCCAATCGGGCCACCCGAAGCCAGCCCCCCTCGGTGCGCAGGCGCTCGGGCAGTTGGCCGACGAAATGGCGCCCGGGTTGGGTGTTCAACCAGACCAGCAAGAGCACCGGCAGCCAGCCGAGGATTCTGGTGCGTCCCTCCAACTGAAAGCGCCCCTCCTCTGAGGTCAGCCTCAACTCGGGGTCACCGGCCAGACGGACAGCCGCGGTCACCAGCGCCATGCCCAGGGCAGCGGCCAATCCGAAGCTGGCGGCGAACTGCCAGCGGAAATACTCGGCCTCGTGAACAGGACCGAAGTCGAACGCCCCCGGAACCAGAAAGGCAAAGGCGCCGAACCACCAGAACAGCAACCCGGTTCGATGTCGGGTCCGCATCAACTCGAGAAAAGTCAGGGGGGCCAGATAGAGGGCCAGCCAGTGGATCTTTAGCACCACCCAGGACCAGAGCGGCAGATAGTTGGGGTCACTCCGCTCAGGTTGATGGTCGAACCACTCGAAAAAGATGCGAGGAGGGCGGAAGCGATAGGCCGAGGAGACCTGCTGTCCCTCGCCCACAGCGATCTTCAGGTGCAGGAAGGGTCGTTTGGGAAAGTGGATGCTGACCGACTGAGACTGGTTCTGGATGGCCTGGTCCATGGGTTGGGTGGGGCCCGCCCCCAGGGCGCGGGCGGCTAGATTGGTGAAGGCTCCGCCCTGGGTCAAAGAAAAGAGCATAGCCACCAGCAGGGCCACCAGGCTCAGGCGCGCGAGTTTGCGGTCGAGCAGGCAGACATTGACTCCGACCAACCCGAGAATGAACAAACCAAAGTGGGTTTCGTAGACGATGGGATAGACCCCCAACACCAACCCGCAGGCCACGGCCACCCCGAGCCGCTCGCTCTGCCAGGCCAGCAGGATCAGATAGCAGAGCAATCCCAGCACCAGATACACCGGACAGGTGTTGTTCTGATAGAACTCGAGTAAACCGAACTTGTAACCGGCGTTGACTCCCAGATAGATGAACCCCGTCGCCAGCACCGCCTGGGACCTCGACCCGGTAAAGCGCCAGAAGGTGACGAAGTAGATGAGAAGCGAGAGCACCTGGGTTACGGTGGTGACCACCATTTGCGAAAACCAGGGTGTTACTCGAGCCAGATAGGCCACGCTCACCACCAGCAGGTCGCGCCCGTAGTGTCCGCGCAGGGTCAATTCGGGGAAGTAGGGATTGCGGGGGGGAAAGTCACCGGCCAGCATATGAGCTTGCAAAGGCGCGTGGAGCCAGAAGTCGTCGTCGACGTGGGTGAACTGACCCCAATTCGAAGACAGGGCCACCACCATCACGCCCAAAAATAGACCGATCCAGCTGGCCGAGTCTAGACCCTCGAGTTCGCCCGGCTCAAGGCGTCCACACAGCATCCCCGCGGTCCCCAGCAGCAGCAGACCCACCGTCAAGCTGGCCCCGAGGCCAAAGCCGAGGCGCAGCCCGGTGTTGGCCACCACCAGCAACCCGACCACCGCCAGGCCACCACCCACGGCGATGGCTTCGACCGTTTGGCGGGTCCGCAACCAGCGAGTGGCCACCTGCCAGCCGAAGAGCATGGCCAGAACCAGCGCCATGACCACGACTAGAGGCCCTCCAGAAAATCCCGCACCCAACCTGAATAGTCCGCGCCGGCCACACTCAGCAGATTGTTGTGAGTGGCCCCCAGGACCAGCCGCAGCGTGCTGCGCTGAGGAGCTGCCTGATGCAAGGCCCGGCCCATCTGGTAGGGAACGAGAGCGTCGCAGGTTCCGTGAATGACCAGCAGGGGTACCTGCAGTTGGCGGACGCGCTCGAGGTTGGGAAAATGGGCTTTGAGCGGCAGCCTCGGCACGATCCGATGGGCCACCTCGCGCACCGAGGTGAAGGTCGACTCGAGAATCAGAGCCTTGCAGAGGTTGGCCGTGGCGATGCGACAGGCGACCCCACCCCCCAGCGAGCGACCGTAAATGATGATTCGGTCGGGATCCTGGTCGGCCTGGGCCAGGGCGTAGTCATAGGCGTGCTGGCCGTCTTCGTAGAGGCCTGGCTCGCTGGGCCGCCCCGGGCTCTTGCCGAATCCGCGATAGTCGATGGCCAGCACGTTCAAGCCTAGTTCGTGCAGCCTCTGCAAACGCCGTCCGCGAGCACTGGGGAAGGACAGGTTTCCGGCGTTGCCGTGATAGAAGACCAGCCACGGATGGTGTGGCTTCGAACGCCAACACCAGGCCGTCAAGTCTCGGATGCGCATGGCCTGGGCGCCGACCTGCTCGGGTCGGATGACCCACCAATAGGGAAGACCCCAGTAGACCAGACGATCGAACATGAGACAATAAAAAAGGGCGAGAGCCACACTCTCGCCCTCTTTCGAAGGACCCCTACTTCTTCTTCTTCTTGCCGTCGCCCTCGCCCGGCAGACCGACTTTTACCAGTCGCAGCTTGTCGATGATCAGGTTCAAGTCGTGGGGCCCCAGGGCCGGTGACAGCGGCACTTTGTCTTCGGCGCCCTCTTCGCGCTCGATGATGGGCGTTTCGCCGCCGATATCCTCATAAGAAACTTCGCAATGCAGCACGTTGGTGGCGAGCTTGTAGATGAGCGGAATGCTCTCATAGGGGGTATTGGGAAAGTCGCGACCCCAGGAGTTGATCATGTTGACCGTCAACTCTTCCACGCTCATCGCCTTGCCGTGGTCGTCGAGAATTCTGCGGATAACCTCGACCGCCGGGGTGCTCTTGCCTACATCTTTCAAAGCCATAGTTGGTCCGTTCCTCCAAAATCGTAGGGCCCTATTCTAAGCCAATTCCCGAATCCCTGTCCGGTCGAGCGCCCAACAGGGGCCACGGCGGCCCTGGCGAAGAGCCCTGGGCATTGATCTGGGATTTCAACGAGGCAGAATCCATCAAAGAACTGGTCGAGAAGGGGCTCGAGGTCCTGGAACGCCAGCTCGAAGTCCAGGCCGCTCTGATGCTCCACGGAGACGAACTCAGCGGTCAGGCCAGCGTGCGCGGGGTCTTCAAGGCCCGCGATTTCGACGAGTTCGAGCAGCAAAAGCTGCTAGGTCTGGTGCGTGATTGCCGCGGCCCTGGTCGCCTATCCGAGGAGCTTACCGGCGAATTCTTTCCCGACCTCCACGTGGTGGGCATTCCTCTGGCCCAACCCATGGGCGAGTTTCTGGGCGCCATTCTGGTCGGATTTGGGCAGGAGGGCCAGCTCGACCTCGAGCTGCTGGCTCGCTTCGGAGGAGCCTATCTCGACAGCCTGACCCAGCTGCTGTCGGCTCTCGATGACGAACCCGCCAGCCTCGAAGACCTGCTCAGCCGGGTCACGGCCGATGACGGCGACGAGAGCCCGCCCTCGTTGCACTGGACCAGCGAGAAGACGAGCCTGGGAGTGGAGATCCCCCGCTCGGTCATCAGCCGCATGCTGGTCGACTGGCTGTGAAGACCAGCGTCTACATCCTCTATACCGGTGGGACCATCGGAATGAAGCCGGGCTCGACGGGGGCGCTCGTGCCGGCTTCACGGGATGAACTGCTGGCCTGCCTGACGGGCCTTGGTGAAGAGTCCGGGGTGGCGTGGGAACTCGGCTCGCTCACCGAGGAAGACGGCTCGGAGGTCGGTCCCCTGGACTCTTCGGCCGTGAGTCCCGCCCACTGGGTGACCATCGCCGCCGCCCTCGAGCGCGTCTATGCCAAATACGACGGCTTTGTGGTGCTCCACGGCACGGATACGCTGGCCTACACCGCTTCGGCCCTGTCGTTCTTGCTGGTCAACCTGGCCAAGCCCGTAATTCTGACCGGTGCCCAGCGACCCATTTTCTGCGAGCGGACCGATGCCCACCAGAACCTGATCAACGCGCTCCACATCGCCGGCTATAAGGCTACCGGGTTGCCGTTGGTGGCCGAGGTGGCCGTCTGCTTCGGTGACGCGTTGTTGCGAGGCAACCGCACCCGCAAATACAGCACGGCAGCCTGGCAGGGCTTTGCCTCGCCAAACTATCCCCGACTGGGAGACCTGGGCGAGACCATCGTCATCCACAAGAGCCGCCTGCGACCGGTCCCCGATGCCGAGGCGCCCTTCTACATCCATCGCCGCCTCGAAGGCGAAGTCATGGACGTAACCCTCTTTCCCGGCGTCAAAGCCTCGCAATTTCAGGCCATGACCAGCCTGCCCGGTTTACGAGGGTTGCTCTTGCGCACTTTCGGCTCAGGCACCACCCCGCGCAACCCCGAACTGCTCGAGGCCATCGGCGAGGCCGCCCGCCGCGGCCTGGCCCTGTTGGTGATCACCCAGTGCTACGAGGGCAGCGTCGACCTGGGGCGCTACGACGCCAGCAGCGCGCTCCTCGAAGAGCGCCTCTCGAGCGGCTTCGACCTCACCCCCGAAGCCGCTCTAACCAAACTCATGTGGCTATTGGCCCTGGAATCGGGCCGAGAGGCCGGCGTGCAGTTGGCCATCTCGCACCGCGGCGAGCAGAGCTTCAACCAGTTCGATCTGGTCTTTCCGCCCCCCACCGAGGCCACCAACCTGCACGAGGTCTCGCAACGAGCGGCGGGGCCGGTCTCTCGGGCTCGCCTGAAGCGGGCTATTGTCCGAGTTTCGGGTCTTGAGTCCCAGGCACCGGTGCGAGTCTTTCTCAACGCTGCCGGGCTCTCGCCCCAGACGCCCAGCCAGGATGTCCGTTGCCTGGCCGAGTTGAACCCAGACGGGGGTCATGCCGTGGCCGACGTCAGCGAGGGAGTCAAGCGCTTGATGGTGGCCGAGCGCCCCTTTCGTTTGACCGTGACGGCCGCCGGTCAACCTTTCTCCTATCAACGCCTGACCTTGAGCCTGTTGCTCGAGGCGCCGGATTGAAGGCAAAAAAAAAAGCCCCCGCACGAAACGGGGGACCTTCTCGATTTGCCTATTAGGCGGCTGGGCCAATATATTCGGCGTCACCGAAGGCAAGTAGCGGGATAAAGATGAACCCTAACAGCATAATGCCGATCGCGTATACCGTATCCTTACCGAAAGACCGGGCCAGGTACACGGCCCACCAAATCTGGAAAATGATACCACCGACGAACGGTACGAAACACAATAGGATCGACCAGACGGGCATACCAACGATCTGGGTCATAACGTAGAGATTGTAGAACGGAATCAGACATTCCCAACCAGCTCTACCGGCTTTTTCGAACAGCCGCCAACCGGCAGCCACGAAAAAGATCATGATGCCGAGGAAGACGACCATAAAAATAATGCCGCCTAAGCCTCCACCACTTCCATCATCCATCAAAAGTAGACTCCTTCCTTCACAATGACACTATGATAAACCTTCCGTTGAATCGATGTCAACATAATGTATGAGGCTGGCAAAGAAATCCTCCAGTCAGGCGTGATTGCGCGCCGTCAAAAGCGCGGAAAATTTGAAGTCGCGCTGGTCACGTCGTCGAGCGGCACCCACTGGGTAATTCCCAAGGGTCACTGGGAGAGAAATCTGAGCATGGAGGAGTCGGCCGCTCAGGAAGCTTATGAAGAGGCTGGCCTGGTCGGTACCATCGGGCCCCCGTTAGGAAGCTACTTTTACAGCAAGCGCGGCTACCGATATCGGGTCTTCGTGTTTGCCCTGGAGGTGAACCGGGAACTCGCGGACTGGCCCGAGGCCAAGATTCGCCAACGAGCCTGGCTGAGCCCGGCCGAGGCCGCCGAGCGAGTCAACCAGGCCGGCCTCAAGAAGCTGTTGTTGGAGTTGTCGCCTTGACGGACCGCCGCCTGCTCCTCGGGTTGCTGGTGCTCGCCGCCGGCTTGCGCCTCTATGGCCTGGGCGCACCCAGTTTCTGGACCGACGAGGGAGTCACGTTCTATCAGGCCCATAAGAGCTTGTCCGACCTGCTGGCCACCTTCCAGACCGACGTCCATCCACCGCTCTACTACGTCGTCTGCCATTTCTGGGGCAAGCTCTTCGGCCTCAACGAGTTCGGCCTGCGCCTGCTCTCGGCTCTAGCCACCTGGCTGACTATTCCGGTCACCTACTATTTCCTCAAGCAGGCCAAAGAGGAAAAGCTCGCGCTGGTGGCCAGCGCTTTGATGACCTGCTCGCTGTTTCAGTGCAATTTGGGTATGGAGGCCCGCAACCACGCTCCCACGGCGCTGCTGTTGGCGGTGGCGGTCGTGTTGCAGTGGAAGTGGCTCGAAGAAGGGGCCTCGCACGGCTGGCTGGTGGCCTGGATGGGGGTCAGCCTGATCAGTCTTTACGCCAACTTCTTCTCGTTCGTGATGCTGCCGGTGGCCAGCCTGGTAGTGCTGGCCCGGCCCCAGCATCGTCCTCGCTGGGCCCTCTGGTTTTCGGCTCAGGCGGCGGTAGTGACCACCGTCCTGCCCCTGCTGCTCTTTATGCGGCCCCACCTCAAAAAGCAGGCAGCCTATCAGGGCTATGTCATCAGTCACCCTCCCGGCTTCACCGACCTCATGCAACTGCTTCACGAGCTGACCATCTATCACACCTATCCCAATCGCCAGCTTGCCCTGCTAACGACCGGGCCCATCACCTTTATCGTGGGGCTACTCAGCCTGGCCTTGCTGATGCTGGGGCTGTATAGCCTCTGGCAGCGCCGGCCGGATCTGGCCATCTGGTTGGGGCTGTGGGTGATTGGTCCTTTTGCCGAAACCATCGTGTTGCCGCTAACCATCGGCGTCGATGTCTTCGTCTGGAAGTACTTCATCGCGGTGCTACCCGCCTTTCTGGCGCTGCTGGCCGAGGCGCTCTGCTGGCTTTACGAGCGGTCCCAACCGGTCGCCATCGGGCTGGGAGTGCTGCTGATCGGCACCAATCTGGTGGGTTGGGGCTTTCGAAAGTTTCATCCCCTGGTGCGCGAGAACCAGGACTGGCGACGAGTCGGAGGGCTGCTGGCCCGGTTCGCCGGACCCGACGACGCCATCCTGGTCCAGCCCGGCATGGGAGGTTTCGCCCTCACCTACTATTATCGCGGCCAAACTCCGATCCTCACGGCCGACTACCCCAGCGACCTGGAAGCCATCGAAGCCAAGCTGGCTCGCGCCCAGGCCGTCTGGTTGATCAGCATCCCCTCCTACGAAGTGGTGGCCAACCAGCCGGTGGCGCCGGTGCTGGCCTCGCGCCGGCCTCTGGTGCGCGAGATCCACTCTAACAGCTTCTATGAGGCTAATCTGCTCGATATCTATCTCTACGGCCCCAGGAAGGAATGACGCCCGGCAAGCTAACAAGTGGATCGCGTGGATGCGATCTGGATTTGCGTCATCCTGGCCCTGGTGCAGACCAGCCTGAGCAACCTCGGGCTGGGCGTCCAGAAGGCCGGGGTGGCCTGGATGGAAGGCGGTCCCTGGAGCCGACCCCGCCTGAGTAAGTTGGGTCTTTGGGTCTTTGGCATCTTGATGTGCATCGCCGGCATCGTGGCTCAGGGGGTGGCCCTCAATTATGGTCCGGCCTCCCTGGTCGCCGTCCTGGGCGCCTTCGGCCTGGTGCCGCTCTACCTCTTCTGCCGCCTGGTCCTCAAGGAGCCGCTGGCCCCGGCCCACATCGGTTCTCTGGTAGCCATCATGGCCGGGGTCGGCTATATCGGCTACTACTCCGAGCAAGCCCAGGACCCATCCACCTTCCACCCTGCAGCCATGCTGATCGGAGCCCTGTGCGCCCTGCTGATTCCGGCCCTGGCGGCGCTCTGGGCCCGCCAGACCGGCTCGCCCTTCCAGGCTCTGGCTCTGGGTTGCCTGGCCGGTTCCAGCAACGGATTGGCGCTGTTAATGCTCAAAGTGGGGGCGGTCAAAGACGCCTGGCTGGCCATCGGGGCGTTGTGGCTGGGGGCCAGTGCCCTGGGCTTCGTAGTCATTCAATGGGCCTACCAACAGGGCGACGCCGTGCAGGTCGTGCCCTCCAACACGGCCCTGGCCATCGTGGTGCCCGTCTTGATCGCCCCCTGGGCCTTTGACGAGCAGGTGAGCGGCTGGTTGCTCGGAGGCCTGTTGTTGATCCTGGGCGGCATCGTGCTGCTCGGCTTCGGCGAGAAGGCCGTGGCCCGCCGGCCCAGCCTGAACCAGGATTGAACTCCTCCGGCCTGAGACATCCCCCGGCATCTGGGTATAACCAGGTTTGGAGGATCACTTGGAAAGCCCAAAACCTGAAAGCCAGCCACCGGCCACACCACTTCCCCTCGCCCTGCGCTCGACCATCGATTGGATCTTGACCGACGCCCGGGATTTGCCCGGGCGTTATCTTTGGGAGGCCACCGCACCCGAAGGCGGCGAGTAATGCTCGAGCGCCTGATGGGCCTCGAGACCGAGTACGTCATTCGCTATAGCAGCCAGGACGGCTCGGATTTCTGGCGAGGAGCCCCTCGCCCAACCCGTCAGTGTTTCTACGAGGCCATCGAGACGGCGGTCAAAAGCCTTTTGCGCTGGGCTCCGGCCATCGAGGGCATCTTCCTCGAGAACGGCCAGGCCCTTAGCTTCGAACACGGCGGCCTCGACCCCGACGGTGGGTTGCTCGAGGCCAAGACTCCCGAATGCCGCACCGTGGCGGCCCTCTTGACCTCGCAGAAGGCTCAAGAAGCGATGTTGCTGACCGCCCTCGGGCGGGCCGAGGCCAGACTTCCCTGCGGCGGCAAATTGGGCCTGGTGAAAAACTGCCGCGACGCTCTGGGCAACACCTATGGCGCGCAAGAAAACTACGAGGTCGAGATCGCCTCGGGCCGGGGCTTGTTGGCCTACCGAACCCTGCTCGGACTGGTGCTGGTCTTGACCCTGCTGCCCTACAGTCTGATGACCCTCTGTTTCGGGATGGGACTTTTGCTCTGGCGTATCCTGCCGGCCTATCAGGAGGTCTTGTGGCAGGGCCTGGAGGAGCTTTGCTGGCGTCTCTTCTCGGCTCCCGGGCGCCTGTTTGCCCGGGTGCTCGACCGCTTCGCCTTTCGCGACTATCGCAGCCAGGCCACCGCCTTCTTCATCAGCCGCCAGCTCTTTACCGGGGCCGGCACCCTGCGCGACGACGGCTGCTTCGAACTTTCCGAGCGAGCGGCAGCCGTCTCGACCGAGATGACCTCGATGCGCCGGATCAGCGAGTATAGTCTTTTCAAGACCACCCACCTGCATCAGCAGATGCTCTGGCTGCTGGGGTTTCGCCCTGTGGCCCGCCTCTTTTGGCGGCGTCAGCGACTGCAAGTCGGCTGCTCGGACGCCAACATGGCTCAAACGGCCGAGTACCTCAAGATAGGAACGACCAGCCTGGTGCTCGATATGGTCGAAGCCGGCTTGCTCCACGACGCACCCCGGCTCGAGGATCCGGTCTGGGCCTACAAGGCCGTCTCGGCCGACCCGACCCTGGCCTGCCAGGTAGCTACCGACCGCGGCCGGCTCTCGGCTCTGGCTCTGCAAGGCTATTACCTCGACAAAGCTCGCCAGTTCGTGGCGGACTCTCCGAGCCTCGAGGCGGCTCGGCTGGTCACCCTGTGGGGTGAAACCCTGGACCTGCTCGGACAAGACCCGGCCCGACTCTTCGGGCGCATCGACTGGGTAACCAAGCGCATTCTGCTCGAGGAATCCGGCTCGGACTGCCTCGAGGTCAAAAAGAAGCTCGACCTCAAGTATCACGAGTTAGGCACAGGCTACCTGGCCGCCCTCGAGCGGGCAGGCTATGTGCCCAGCCTGGTGCCGCCGGAAGCGGTCCAGGAAGCCATGACCTCGCCGCCTGCGGACACTCCGGCCTGGTCCCGGGGCCAACTCATCCGCCGGCTCGAGGCGCAACCAGCCCTGTTCCACTGGGATTGGGCTCGGGTGGGAGGCCTCTGGAACGCCAAAGTCATCCAATTCCGCCAGCGGGAGCGGTAAAGGTCTGGCCGGCCAGGGCCGGGAATGGCCGCCCTATGCGAAACCTGATTCTCTTGTTAGCTCTGCTTTTGCCCGTCCAGGCCCTGGCCCAGGACTGGGCCAAAGCTCGCTTAGAAAAGTCTCCCCGCCACCTCGAGTGGGTTGACCTAAAACACGGCGACCGCGTGGTCAAGGCCTTCGTGGCTTATCCCGAGCGCCCCGAGAAAGCCCAGGTCGTGGTGGTCATCCACGAGATCTTCGGCCTGACCGACTGGGCCCGCCTGATGACCGACGAGCTGGCGGCCGCCGGTTACATCGCCATCGCCCCTGACCTCTTGAGCGGCTCAGGCCCCAACGGCGGTGGCACGGCTTCATTGGGCGGAGTAGACGAAGCCCGTAAAGCCATCCGCGAGCTGCCCCCCGCCCAGGTCACGGCCGACCTCAAAGCAGCCGTCGATTATGGCCTCAAGCTACCGGCCGCCAACGGCCAGGTCAGCGTGGCCGGCTTCTGCTGGGGCGGCACCGAGAGCTTTCGCTTCGCCACTAACGAAAAGCGCCTGAAAGCGGCCTATGTGTTCTACGGCACCGGCCCCGAGGACGTGGCCAGCATCGCTTGCCCGGTCTATGGCTTTTACGCCGAGAACGACGCCCGAGTGAACGCCACCCTCGAAGCCACCACCGCCCGCATGAAAAAAGCCGGCAAGACCTATCAGCCGGTCATTTACCAGGGCGCGGGCCACGGCTTCATGCGGGCCGGCGAAGACCCGGAAGGCTCGGCCGAAAACAAGCAGGCCCGCGACCAAGCCTGGAAACGCTGGAAAGAGCTGCTGAAGTAGGCGACCGTAACGTTCACGTCTGCCTCGGGGGTTCACACCGAGAAATCGCGGGGTGAAGGTCTGCTTGGCCCTGTCCGGCCAACCCCAGGAGGTCGTCGGCCTCGCTTTAGATTTGGTGGCGCTCTCAAAACGGATCCAATTCCAGCGGCTTAGCGGACTAATTCCAGTTGCAAATTGCAACCCGAGCCGATAAGATAGGGGTGTGTCCAAGGCTGTCAAGGTTTCCCAGAAATTAGCGAGTGCGGCTGCCAGGGAGGCAGAGTTTATGAATCGCTCGATGGCTAAGCAGATAGAACACTGGGCCGAACTGGGACGTCGACTGGAAAGCTCTGGCGCGTTCAGCTTCGCTCAGCTTCGTGGTTTTCTGGCTGGTGAAGCTAGCTTTGACGCGCTGTCCGTTTTGGAGCAGGCGGTGGCGGCGGAGGCGCTTCTGGAGGACTTGGAGCGATTCGAGCCCTCGGCTGAATTTGAGCGCGAACTTAACGAGGGACTTGGCCACTCGGGGCTGGATCATGGCGGCAAGATCGTCCGGCACTAACTCTTGAGCTTCTCAAAACAGCCTCTCATGATCTGCCTGGTGGGAGTCAATGGCGCGGGCAAGTCCACCTACTATCGAGAAAAGCTCGCGCACCTACAGCTTCCTTTTTTGAATGCCGACGTTTTAGCCAAAGAGCTGTGGCCTGATGAGCCCGATGCCCACGCTTATGAAGCAGGTCGCCAAATCGCGCAACAGCGGCAAGCGCTCATAGAACAAGGCAAGAGCTTCGTAACCGAGACTGTCTTTTCTCATCCCTCCAAGCTCGAACTGCTGGAAATGGCCAGAAGTTATGGCTACCGCGTCTGGCTGGTATATATCCATTTGTCCGAGGCAGAGTTAGCCATTAAGCGCGTGGAAGAACGCGTCTCTCGAGGTGGGCATCCAGTGCCGCCAGAGAAGATAGAACTACGCTACCAGCGCCTGCTTCAACAAGTGAAGGTGGCTATTCGTGGGGTTGATCGGGCGCTTCTGTTTGATAACTCTTGGCACGGAAGACCTTTTAAGCACATTGCCACCCTCAACGCTGGCGTTGTGCAAAAGGCTTACCATCCCCTCCCCGCCTGGGCCAGAGAGCTGCTTGGCTCTTAGGCTTGGTCACCGAGTTCTGGCCGCCGCCGGTTTGCTGCACGAGTTAAGTCATTGGAGGAACAGAAAAATCTTACGCTGAAAAGGGGTACTGCATGGAAAACCTACCGCGACGTAAGCCGGGCCTCGATTTAGAGGATCTGGGTGAAGAACTCATCGTCTACAACCCTTCTACCGAAACGGCTTCTTGTCTGAACTCCGTGGCCCGTATCGTTTTTGAAGCTTGCGACGGCTCGACTTCCGTGGCCGAGGTCAGTCGACGCCTGGCCTCAGGCGATTGCTCTGAAGATCTGGTTCTGCTCACCCTGGCGGAGCTCGACGAGAAAGGATTGTTGGAGACTCCGGTTGAGGGACTTAACCGCCGGGACTTTTTCGCCCGTTGGGGCAAACTCGTAGCCGTTCTGCCCCTGGTGGCCTCGATCGCGGTCCCGGAGGCCGCTCGGGCTGCATCGATGGACGGTCCCGGGGGTGATACAGCAACCACCACCGACCTCACCGGGACAATTACCGGCTGATCGACTGATGCAGATGGTCATTCGGCGCATCCGGGATCTAGGACGGTAATCTCCAATACTCAGCCCTGAGCTATTATGCTGGCCGACTTCACTCGAAGTGGCCTCCTCAGGGGCGGAGGTTTCCTTTCGCCTCGGTCGGGAGGTGAGGTGGACAGAAAGGGCCCCGACCTTGGCCCGCCTCTGTCAAACCTACGGCCATCTTTGGACAGATTCGAACAACCCACCTCAACCAGCTTCTCCCAACTGCGACTTGTCCCCGACCGAAGAGCTGGTACTGGCCCGTTTGATGCGACGAAGTCTTCTGGTTCCTCAAACCGGCCTTCACGTCGCACCGCCTGGGCCACGGCACCTTCCAGTCGACGCGCTGCCCCAGAATTTCAGTTTGGGAGTGCGCTGGCTTGAGTTCCCTGGCGGGCTTCAAGCCCCATTCTTCAGGGAGGATAGAAAAGAGAGCGAGGCCCAATCTCGAGGCGAGGTGACAGAGGCGCCCCTGCCTTGCCTGATCCAACTGCAGGACCGCCAACTTCCCAAAGGTTTCATCTTTCACGGTTCCCGCTCGGGGTCCACCCTGCTGTCACGGTTTTTCACCCTGAGCGAAGAAATAACGGTGCTCTCCGAGCCGACGGCCTTTGGCCGACTGGCGGCCTTATCGACAGAGTTCGGTTCCCCCCTCTCCTTCCGTGCGATGATGCGCGCTCTCGGGGTGCTCAATCCGGGAACCAGGTCCGTGGTCTGCAAACTGAATTCTGCTACAGCCCTCCACATTTCGGAGCTCCTCCGTTCTTTTCCGGAGATACCCTGGGTTTTCGTGTCGCGCCATCCGGCCGAGATCCTGGACTCCAATCTACGCAAGACTGGTGGATGGCTACGAAATGGGAAGGCGGAAGGGGCTTCTCCAGATGTCCTGACAGCCCGAGTGATGACCGCTCTTACCAACATCTATCGGGCCGTGCTCGAGGTGCTTCCCCGTTCCGGCCTGGTGGTGCCCTATGAAAAGCTGTGCCACGGAGAAGGCTTCGAGCAGGCGGCGGAACATTTTGATCTGCAACTGAGCGCCGAAAACGTCGCACGTGGCCGCCGCGCCCTGAACTTCCACGCTCACACAGGAAAGCCGTTCGACCCCAGAGCCATACCGGTAGAGTGCTACGAGACGGTGGAGCGACGCTATTCCCGGGTGCGGGAACTCTACCACGAGATAGAGTTCTACGGGCGGCGGCAGGCGAGGTCAGTCCACAAAGCCGTTAATCCAGAGGTAATGAAGCAGTAGTTTGCCCAGCTCTTCTTCCAAGGCCGGGAAGCTATCTGCGGACAAGCTCTTCAGAGGCAAAACGCCGGATATCGTTTTCAAGAGTGTTTTCCTCAGCCTGAGCTTGTTGCTACGCGCACCACTTTGACAGAGGATGAAATCTCTGGGTGAGGTGTCGAGCGACCAGTCGCCGACTCGCCGGCGCTCTTGTGCCACTTCCTCCGCTCGGTCGCGGCGGATGGAATTGGACTGGTTGTGAGGTGACGTTTGAGGTGCGGGCTGCAGGCTGTCCTGGGTCAGGCTCTCTTGGACCTCGGAGAGCAGCTCGCGCAGGTAAGCTGAGTCGAGAGTCGTCTCGGCCTTTTTGGCCAGGTAACTTCGCAGGCGGTCTCGCTTCAGACTGGCCTGTTCCAGCAAGTCTACCAGCAGCGAGTGATTGGTTACCGGGTGAAAACCGAGGGTGAGATGGGCTGAGTGAGTTTCGCGGCAGCCGGCATCGTGCTCGAGCCCCCGAGGCAGAAAGAAGAGGTCGCCCTCTTTTAACACAAGCCGCTCAAATCTTTCATCCTCAAACTTCACTCCGGCACGTTTTCCCACCTTGCGCAAAGGCTTGCCCTGCCTGAGCTCGCCCAGCCGCCAGTGCTTTTGGCCGCTGATCTGGGCCACCAGGATGTTGTGAGTATCGTAATGGCTACCCAAAGCCCGGCTACCGGCAGGCGTGTAGTAGTAGTTCACGCCCATACATCCTGTGATGTATCGCTCGAAGGGAAGCAAATGGCTGCGGAGATGGCTCGAATACCGGTGGATCTGATGAACCGATGTGCTCGCGCCGGCCTGGAGAAGCACCTCCAACCGATCGTAGTCGAGACCACCGCCCGGATGAGTGTATTCACTCCTGTCAAGCAGATGGCCTGAGAACACTACTCTCAGCTCCTCGGCATAGGCGGGAGAAAATCTCAATCTGGCTTCGATGTCTCGCTGGGTCACCAGACCGGTGACGCACGTGCGAAGGGGTTCTCTTGGGAAGAGCTTCCACTGCTTGTCGAACAGGTCGCCCTCAAAGATCTCCGCGGCAACTTGAGAGAAGTCGGTAGCCTGGGGAGAGAGGAGCGGCGTCGGGCTACCAGGCACGTTGACTTGTTCCATGACGGTCTATTGGGAAGAGCGATGACGAAGCCCTTCCAATCCTGAAGCCTCGATTGGTGTGCCCGACAACGAGGCAGTCGCACCCCGGCGGTGAACATGATGGCCGTGAAGCAAAAGCATGTCACCAGATGCTTCTTGTGTTATGGCGTACCGTTTAATCTTGAGGCCGATGCCGGCCTCTTCCCGAGTTCGCCCGGAGCTTTTACACCGGAGTGAGAGGCGAGGTCGACGAGGCCGCGGACTGGATCGCCGGATTGCTCAAGATGTCGAATTGATCTAGTCTGAGCGAATGCAACAGGAGCAGAAAACCAGCAGGGGCAAATGGCCAAGCCTTGACTTACGCTCCCTTGCCCTCTTTCGGATTCTGTTGGGAATCCTTCTCTTGGCGGATTTGCTCTATCGGTGTGCCGATTTCTCAGTTTTTTATGCAGACGGTGGAATTCTTCCGCCTGGTCTAGATGCACTCCACTCAAAGTCCTTCATCCACGGCCTATCAAACTCGACGATTTGGCAGGTCCTCGTCGTTGCAATGCAGGGTATCGCCATCATTTGCGTGGTTGTCGGGTACCATACCAAAGTAGCGCTGGCTGCGTGTTGGGCACTTCTCGCTTCCCTCAATCATCGCAACCCTTGGATTCTTCAGATCGCCGATCGAGTCTATATTTATTGGATCGTCTACGCCCTACTCTTACCGACCCATTTGCGTTTTTCACTCGATCGTCGTCGCTTGGACAAGGCATCTCAGGATGCCACACAGACGGGCTCGATTGTTAGCCTGCTTCTGCTATTGCAAGTGGTTGGAATCTACGAGATCGCAGCCTCGTACAAAGCGTTCACCGAAACCTGGCGAACAGGCTCGATCCTCATCGAGGCGATGCGCACTGATGCGGTGGCGACTGACTTGGGAAGGAGCCTGCTCGCGTTCCCTGGCCTGCTGAAATTTGCGGGTCAAGCCACCCTGGTTTTCGAGTTTGTCGGTCCCATCCTGCTCTTGTGCACCTGGAAACGCGGCATGCCTCGCACCATACTATGTTTTGCGTTTGTCTCGTTCCATCTCTTTGGCATAGGACTGATGATGAAACTGGGCCTGGTGGGGGGGGCGCTCGCAGTCGTTTGGTTCGCGCTTTTACCTGGGTGGTTTTGGGATGTGCTGCTGCCAAAGTGTGGCATCCATCGCTTCCAGTCCGACAGACCCAAATCTGTGCCAAACCAGTCCTGGTCTCGGGTTACAAGCGTGGTTGTTTGCACCATCTGGGTCATCAGCTGGTCAACGACACTTGCCCGCGCCACCCCCCGATTTCAAGTCCCCCATGTCCTACAGTACCTCCTGAGCGCAACGGGATTGGCTCAAGATAAATTTAGCCTGTGGACCGATCCAGGTGGCTCCAGACGTTTCGTCTTCGCAGCAACTCTTGCCAACGGTAGACAGATTGACCTGCACACCGGGCGAGACTTGGACTGGACGTCTCCGCGGCAATGCCCCAAGAACAACCACTGGTACAAGTGTTTCCAGAAACTGCGCCGCGACGAGCGTGTTGCAGAGAACGTGGCCAGATACTTTATCAACGAATGGAATGAAGGAAAATCTGAAGATGAGCGCGTCGTCAAGATGGAAATCGTCATCCTGCTCGAGAGAAAGCAACCTGCTTCCTTTTGGCTCAATGCAGAAGACCCCAAAACCATCGAGGTTCCCTCAGTCAAATTGAAAGCTGGGCGATTTGACGTATTCTATTCGAACGATGGCACCAGACTCATCAGGGAATAGGGCGAACCTACTCGGGAGGTATAAAGATGCAAGGCCCCTTTTGCACGGTCGGCCGCTGGGTGAAAGAATTCGGGCCATCGTGCGTGGCGCACCGAGCAAAGCCGAAGGCTCTGCGAGAGTTTCTCGAGTTCGGCCAGGCCATCAGACCCTTGGAGTCAGACCTGGAGGCCCGACTCCAGTTGGCAGCCGCAGACCTGGAAGGCACTATTCCGTGAGCAGTTGCTTGAGCTCTGACCGGATGCCGGGGTCGGGATGATGCGATAAGCAGAGCGGCCAGACTTCCGCTTTCGCGCGGGCCAACATCCAACCCACCACAAAGCGGCTGTAGATGTCGAGAAGCACGTAGAATGTAGAAGAAGCCGCCCGACTTTAGCGTGACTTCTTCCGAGGGGGTTGTTAAGATCTGACGGTGACGAAGCAGGACTTGATCAAAGAACTGCTGGAGCTTCCCGATGGGGCTCCTCTGGACCGAATTGCAGCCGAACTCGAGCGGGCGCGCTTTGCGGTTTCAGTCTCACGGGGGCTTGAGCAAGCAGACGCTGGGCGAGTGAGCCCACACGATGAATTCGTCGCCCGGTTCAAGAAGAGATTTGAATACTGAGACTCGTTTGGACCGAGGAGGCCGAGGATAACCTCAACCAGATCTGCGACTACATCTCCCAGCGCGATCCGGCAGCTTCTGAGCGCTTCTTCTTAAGGCTTGTCGAATTCGTCGAGGTCCTCATCGAGCATCCCGAGATTGGGAGGATGGTCCCCGACTACGAGATTCCAGAGCTTCGTCAACGAATCTTCGCGGGAAGCTATCGAGTCATCCACCGGAGCTTGACGGCTTCGGACGAACTTCGTTCGCGAAACCAGGGGAGCCTACTGACCCCCCAACTAACCCCAGCCTCATGTTCCCGAAGATAATGAGTCGCTGAAAAGTGAAAAACCCCACAAAACTGCGGGGTTTCTCTGGTGCCGAGGGACGGAATCGAACCGCCGACACTGCGATTTTCAGTCGCATGCTCTACCGACTGAGCTACCTCGGCTCGAACGAACCCCTTTTGACAGGGAAAACCCGGGTGTTATCCCGGGCCTCGTTCGTTTTGGCGGGAGCGACGGGATTCGAACCCGCGATCTCCGGCGTGACAGGCCGGCGCCCTAAGCCGCTAGGCCACGCCCCCGTGTATGTCACTAATTTCCTGGTGGGCGGAAGAGGACTCGAACCTCCAACCCCTTGCATGTGACGCAAGTGCTCTGCCAATTGAGCTATCCGCCCGTAGGCTTCCCTATTATAGCAAAGGGTTCCGCTCTGTCAAGCCTCAGCCGGGATGTCGCTCAAAGCCCGTTGTAGCGCCTCGCGAGCGTGCTCGACGTGGCGCAGAGCGGCCTCGAGTTCGGCGCGTTTTCCGGTCTCGAGATGCGAGTTGATGGCCTCGAGCGACTCGGCCAGGGCGTCGAGGGCGATGCCCGCCGAGAGGCTATCGGCCTCGGGCGATAGATTGAACATCGAGGGGTCTTCGGCCTTGAGCATGGCCTGCTCGAGACGAGCGAAGCCCTCTTCCATCTGAGCCTCGGCCATCGCCAGCAAGTCTTGCGATTGCTCGAGCGACTCGAAGCTGGTCGCCGAGAGAAAGAACTTGCGCAAAGTGGCCAGGCTCTCGTCGATATGCTCGCGGCTGGTCTCGAAGTCTTCGACCAGTCCCTGGGCCTGGGCGGCCGCCTCGGGATCTTCCTCGAAGTTCTCGGCGGCTGTCTCGCCGGCAGCCGAAAGCTCGTCGAGGCCGTCATGAATGTGGTCATAGGCGTAATCGAGGACCTCGCGCACGGCCCCCTGGATGTGGGCGAACAGGCTATCCAGACGCTCGCGGGTGAGGGGAATCTCGCGCCGCACCATCCGCTCGGACACGTTCCGCAGCAGGTCGAGGGGAATCTGTAGGCGTGACTCTTCAGCTTGCTCGGTCATCACGCGATGGCGTCCAAACCGCCCAGCTCGGGCCCGTCGAGTTCGCCTCCGAGGTCGACCTCACCACCCAGGTCCTGGCCCATCGGCGAGTCCTGACCCAGCTGGTCGAGGCCACCCTGAGCTAGCAGATCCTGGTTGGGCAAGCCGCCCTCGCGGCCGGCTTCGCCCGCACCGTCGCCACCAGCCAGGCCCGCCAGGCCCAGCCCACCAGCGGCCCCACCGCCAGCGGTGCGGATGCGACCGGCCGGTTGGCGGTCCGAGCCTTTGAGGGCGTTGCGGGCCATCGACTCGGTGTCGCCACCGATCTCGACGCCGTCCTGAGCGATCTTGTTGTAGAGGTCGACCAGCTGGCCTTGAGCGGCCTGCAGCTGGGCTTTCTGAGAGCCAGTCGGTTTGCGCTCGGTGGCACCTTCGCCACCCTTGAGTTCCATCACCTGACCGGCCAACTCGCGCAACTGAGCCTCGTAGGCGGTGCGGGTCTCGCTGGCCTGACCGGTGCGCTGAGCGCCCCGGGCGCGGTTGGCGCCGCGTGCGCCGCGGCTGCGATTGCGGCCCGACTTGTTGTTGCGACCTTTCTCTTTGGCCTTCTTCTCTTTATCGGCCAGCTTGTCGTCTTTCTTGTCCTTGGCCTCGTCCTTCTTGGACTTCTCGTCAGCCTTCTTCTCTTTGTCGCCCTTCTCGGCTTTGTCAGCCTTGTCGGGTTTGCCGGTCTTTTCGGTCTTGTCCGCCTGGCCCGGCTTATCGGCCTCGGGCTTGCGCGTCTCGCCTTCGGCTTTGGGCTCGGTCTTAGGTCCGTCGGCTTTGGCGCCCTCGCCAGCGGTCCCGGTCGCTTTGGCTACCGGCTCGGCCGGGCCGGCCGCCCTGGGCCCGTCCACCGGAGCGGGTGCCTCGACCTTGGCCTCGGCCGCTGGTGCGGCAGCAACCGGTGCAGGCGCTGCCGCCACGACCGGAGCCGGCACGTCGGCCACGGGAGCCACATCGACCGGGCCGGCGACATCGCCGCCTCCACCGATGTCGCCACCTCCACCAAAATCACCACCGCCGATATCTCCTCTCCCACCGAGACTGAAGCCACCGCCACCACCAAAGGACGGGCCGCCTCCGCCTCCGCCAAAAGACGGTCCACCGCCGCCTCCACCAAAGCTGGGCCCGCTTGAGATCGGCATGGCCGGCACGAAACTGGGAGCAGCCGAAGGGGTGGGTAGGGTCGGCGCGGGAGCGGCCGGCGCCAGCGCTTGAGCCGCCATGCCGGCGCCCATCGCGGCCGCGCCACCGAGCAGCATGCCTTTGGCCAGGTCGCCCATCTGGCCGATGCCCTGCATCGCCTGCAGTCCGGCCATCTGATTCTGCTGTCCGCCCTGGCTGCCCACGTTGGCGGTGCGGCCCAGTTGAGCCATCCGGGCGGCGATCTCTTGTTGGTTCGAGACGTTGACGCCGAGGGCTTCCGAGACCTTCGAGCGAGCTTCCTGAATCTGCTTGAGACGATTGATGCCCTGGTCGAGCTTGGTCTTGGTGGCCAGCTTCTTGGCCTGTTGAGCCAGCTTCTGGGCCTTCATCTTCTCGGACAGGCCCTTCATCTTCTGGGCCGTCATGTCCATTTTCTTGGCCATCTGGTCCATCATCTTAGCCACCTGTTTGAGGCCTTTGGCGATGGCCTTGAGCATGGCCGCCACCGCCTTGAGAGCGGCCGAAAGCGCGGGACCGACGAAGGGAATGGCGGCCACCGCGCTGGCGGCGGCTTGAACCGCCTGGGCGGCCGACTCGATGGCGGTGGCGGCCGCGTTGAGAGCCTTGCCCACGCCCTTGAGAGTCTTGGAGATGCCCTTGAAGACCTTCTCCTTGACGTTATAGAACTTCTCCTTCTGGCCGAAGGTCTTCTCCATCTTGGCGTACTTTTGGAACGTCTTGCTCAGGCCCTGATTGGTCTGGGTCTGGGACTTCTGGTCCTGGCCGATGCGAGAGAGGGCCTGACTCAGTTGAGAACGCTGGCTCTGCTGGGTGCCGAGCATGCCCTGCAACTGGTCTACGCTCTTGATGCCGTCGACGCCCGAAATGCGCGAGACGTTGAAAGAAGGGGGTGAATAGCTGCCCGTGTTGCCCCCGGCTACGGCGTTGGCCATTTGACCGCGCAGGTCGCCCCCGAGCCCCAGACCGCCACTGGCGGATTTGCGGGCGCCACCGCTGTTTTTATAGGTCTCGCCAGCGCCCTTCTGAGAGGCTACGCCCTGCTTGGTGCCCGAAACCGACTGGCTCTTGCCCTGCCGAATCGAGTCGAAGTGCTCTTGCTTGATCTTCTTGCGGGCTTTGCGCTTCTTGCGAGCTTTGCGAAGCTTGGCATCCGCCTTGTCAAACTCGGTCCCTATCTTATCAGGGAGTTTGAGATCTGCTGACGGGATTGCATCCATAGCTAACCACCTCGCTGGTACGATTCTCGGTCCAGAGACCCTTCTGCAAGGAGAATTATACCGCGAATTCTGACACAGTTAAGATTGCAGACAAATTGTTAACATATGCAACTTCTTAGCAACTTGACACCGGCAAAGCAGGTGTCTATCTCTGCAGCTGGATGAAGTTTCGCAGCAACCGTTCGCCTTCGCCGGTCAAGATCGACTCGGGATGAAACTGGACCCCCTCGAGAGGCAATTCGCGATGGCGCAGGCCCATGATCTCGCCATCGGAGGTCCAGGCGGTGACGACCAGCTCTTTGGGAAGACTCTCTTCGCGCACCACCAACGAATGATAGCGGGTGGCGATGAACGGGTTGGACAGGCCGGCGAACAGGTTCAGGCCGTCGTGATAGACGCGCGAGGTCTTGCCGTGGACCAGCTTGTCGGCCCGAACCACCTCGCCGCCGAAGGCCACCGCCATGGCCTGGTGACCCAGGCACACGCCCAGGGTGGGCAGGGCAGCTTGACGGGCCAGTTCGACCGACAGGCCGGCATCTTCGGGCCGACCCGGCCCGGGCGAAATGACCAGGCGCTCGGCGCCCATGCCCAGGATCTCGTCAAGAGTGGCGGCGTCGTTGCGGACCACCTCTACCTCTTGTTTGAGCTGCCCCAGCAACTGCACCAGGTTGTAGGTGAACGAGTCGTAATTGTCCAGCACCAAAATCATCGCAGCAAATCTCCTTCGGCCAACTCGACGGCCTGGCGCAGGGCGGCCAGTTTGGCCAACGTCTCGCGGTATTCGGCGGCCGGGTCAGAGTCGGCCACGATGCCAGCGCCGGCCTGAAGATAGACATAACCGTCTTTCATGACCAGGGTGCGGATGGTGATGCAGGTGTCGACTGCGCCCCAATAGCTGAAATATCCAACCGCGCCGGCGTAGGGACCCCGCCGGGTGGGCTCGAGCTCGTCGATAAGTTGCATGGCTCGAATCTTGGGTGCTCCGCTGACCGTGCCCGCCGGAAAACAAGCTCGGGCCAGGTCGATGCCGGTGAGTCCCTCGCGCAAGCGGCCGTAGACCTTCGAGACCAGGTGCATCACATGAGAATAGCGTTCGACCTCCATGAAGTGAGGCACCTCGACGGTACCGTAGCGACAAACCCGCCCCAGATCGTTGCGGCCAAGATCCACCAGCATGACGTGCTCGGCGCGCTCTTTCGGGTCAGCCAGCAGATCCTGGGCCAGGGCCGCGTCTTCTTGCTCACTTTTACCCCGCGGCCGGGTGCCGGCGATGGGACGGGTCTCGGCCAGGTCCCCCTCGAGCTTGACCAGCATCTCGGGAGACGAGCCCACCAGTTGGAACTCTCCCAGGTCGAGCAAGAACATATAGGGAGAGGGATTGAGGATGCGCAGGGCCCGATAGATCGAGACCGCGTCGGTCCAGGTGGCCCGGCGGTAGCGCTGGCTGAGCACCAACTGGAAGATATCGCCGGCGCGAATGTATTCTTTGGCTTGTTCCACGGCCTGCATATAGTCGGCTTCGGTGCGGTTAAAAGCCTCCTCGGGCTGATAGCCGTTGCTCGGGCCGCCCGGAGGCTGATAGTCGAGGGCTCGTTGCAGGCGCCGGACCAACCCTTCGAGTTCCGCGCAGCCCCGGGCGTAATCGGCCTCGGCATCCGTGCTCGTCTCGATGGCCACCACCACGAACATCTTCTGCAGCACGTGGTCAAAAGCCACCGAATGGCGGCACTGTACGAACAGGGCCTCGGGGAGACCGACGTCATCGGGAGGTGCCTGGCCGATCGTTTCGACCTTTCGCACGGCGTCATAGCCAAGATACCCGACCGCACCGCCCCAAAAGCTGGGCAAGCCGGGCAGATTGACCGCCTCGAAGCGGGCGATGGCCGACCGGATCAGCTCGAAAGAATCCTCCCCCTCTTGCCCGGCCTCGACCCGCAGCAAAGTCTCGGGCGCCGTGCCGAGAAACGAGTAGCGCCCGGTCTCTTCACCGCGCTCGACGCTCTCGAAGAGGAAGGAAGGCTTGTCAGAGCGCAGCTTGAGATAGACCGAAAGGGGCGTCTCGAGGTCGGCAGGCAGCTCGCGATAGAGCGGAATCACCCGCCCCGGCCCGGCCAGACCGCGAAAGTCTTCAAGAGTGGGCAGATTCATAGGTCAGAGACTTTGTGGTCGGGGATGCAAATCCTGGGCTAGAAAAAGGGCCAGTCCCACGGCCACGGCGGCGGCCGTCTCGACCCGCAGGTTGCGCGGACCCAATCCCACCAGAGTGAGACCCGTTGCGCCAGCCAAAGCTTGCTCGTCGGGACTAAAACCGCCCTCGGGACCGATATAGAGCGAGAGCTGTTTGGAAAGAATTGGCGGAGGGGGCGGGGCCCCCTCGGTCAACAGCCACCCGGGACGGCGCAGAGCCTGGCCCAGAGCCACTACCGGCTGCACCAGCATCGGCTTGACCCGGCCGGCCAGGGCGCAGGCTGAAAGGGCCAGGCGCTGCCAGCGCTCTTGCTTGGCTTGACCCGGGTCACGCACCTCGGCGCGTTCGGTGGCCAGCGGAAACAGACGCGCCACCCCGAGTTCGGCCGCCTTCTCGATGGCCCGATCGAAGCGCTCGCCCTTGGCCAAAGCCAGATACAGGTCGAGTTCGAGGTTCGCCTCGGTGGCCGGATGGCTCTGGCCGAGGGGTCGGGCCCGCTGGCGGTCGAGCAGTTCTGCCTCGATCTCGCCACCCTGCCCATCGAGGGCCAGAAAGCGGTCGCCTGGCTTGAGCCGCAGAACGCGAGTCAGATAGTGAGCATCGTCAGACCCCAGGGCGATCTCGTCGCCAAAGCAGGCCGGGTCGAGAAACAGCCGGGGTCGCTTCACCGGGCCCAGACCAGGGCCACCCACTCTCCCTCGTGGTGGCGTTGCACCAGCTCGAGACCGTGACCAGAGAAGGCCTCGACCACCTCTTCGGCCCGCTCCTCGATGATGCCGCTCAAGATCAAACGACGGCCAGTGGCGGCCAGCAGCCGGTCTCGCAGGCCGATCAGGGCAGCGGCGGTGATGTTGGCGACGACCGTATCGAAGACGCCCTCAGGCGGCTCGGCCGCCTCGCGCACCGCGACGCTGACGCGGTTGATCTCGACATTCTCGCGGGCCACTTTGACGGCCACCGGGTCACGATCGAAGGCCTGCACCGAGTCGGCTCCCAACCGAGCGGCAGCGATGGCCAGAATACCCGAGCCGGTACCACAGTCGAGCACCGTACCCAGTTCGTCTTCTTGCAGGGCCAATAGACAGAGACGAGTGGTTTCGTGATAGCCGGTGCCGAAGGCTGAGCCGGGGTCGAGAATGACCACCACGTCCTCGGGCCGGGCCTCGAACTTCTCCCACGAAGGACAGATGACCAGCCGTTCGCCCACACGCTTGGGATGATAGAACGCTTTCCAGTTCTCGGCCCAATCCTCGTCGCGCACCTCGCCCCGTTGAGCCACCACCGCCTGATGGTCGGCGGCGATGCGATGCAACTGGTCGAGGCGTCCGGGCCAGTCGCCCTCTTGAGGTAAATAGAGGACCCACTGTAGGCGCGGGCTCTCTTGCTCGACCACCCAACCCTCAAAGGCCGCGTCGGTCAGGGCGGTTTCTAGATAGGGGGCGGCCTCTTCCTCGGCCGAGAGTTCGAGCTCGAGCCAGGGATTACCCAAAGATGGCGTCTTTCAAGCGATTGAAGAAACTGGGCTCGGCCTCTTGCGAGCCAGCCTCGGCAAACTCTTTGAGCAGCTTCTTCTGCTTGGAATTCAGCTTGGTGGGCACCATCACCTCGATGATCACATGCAGGTCACCGTGGCTCGAGCGCTCGAGGCGCGGCATGCCCGCCCCGCGAATGCGCAGGATGGTGCCGTTCTGAGTGCCGGGTTGAATCTTGAGCTGCTTGGACTCGCCCACCAGCATCGGCACCTCGACGGTGCCGCCCAGGGCGGCGTCGGTGAAGGTCAGCTTGACGCGCCGAATCAGGTCGTCGGCGCGCCGCTCGAACTCTTTATGGGCGGCCACTTCGATGGCCAGATAGAGGTCGCCGGGAGGACCTCCCATGGCACCCGGAGCCCCCTCACCAGGGATAGGAATCATCTTACCGGTGTCGATCCCGGCGGGAATCTTGACCTTGAGAGTGCGCTTGCGGGCGGTGACTCCCCGCCCTTCGCAGGCGCTACACGGCTTGACCAGTTCGCGCCCTTCGCCTCGGCAGGCCGCACACGGAGCCACCTGGGTCAGCTGGCCAAAGGGCGTGCGCACGACCTGATGGATCTGACCCGTACCGTGGCACTGGCGGCAGTTGCGAAACCCGTTAGGGTCGGTGGTGCGCTTGCCGTCGCAGGTCTCACAACGCACGTCGCTGGTGAGTTCGATGTCCTTACTCACGCCCTGGTAAGCCTCTTCCAGGGTGATGGTCAAGTTCATGCGCAGGTTGGCCCCCCGCGAGGGGCCCCGTCGGCGGCCACCGCCGCCACCACCCATGCCGAAGATCGAATCCAGGATGTCGCCGAAGCCGCCGAAGCCACCGAAGCCGAAGTCTTCGAAGCCGGCTCCGCCCGGGCTGTTGACCCCCGGGGCGCGGCCGGTCTGGTCGTAATAGCGACGCTTCTCGTCGTCGACCAGAACGGAGTAGGCCTCGTTGATCTCGCCAAACTTCTGCTCGGCCTCGGCCTTATTCTCGGCTACGTCCGGATGATATTGGCGCGCCAAACGCTTGAAGGCACGCTTAATGTCCTTGGTGTCGGCATCGCGCGAAACGCCGAGAATTTCGTAATAATCGCGTCTGCTCATGGGTCCTCGGCAACCTTAGCAGGTTGGCGATCGAGTTTCAATTAGAGAAGCGTTAGACTATTTGTTGAACCAACCGAAGAGGTCTTCTTCGGAAGGATCGTCGCCGCCACCGCCGGCCGGAGCGCCGGCCGTAACCTCGATACCGTCGTCTGAGGCCGGACCCGAGCCATCCACCTTGATGCCAGCTTTCGAGGCGGCGTCGGCGGCGCGGGTGCTGCCGGTGCTGAGGTAGGCCTCGGTCGAGACGGCATACATGGCGTCTTGCAGAGCCTTGGTGTCTTCTTTGATCTTGTCGTTGTCGTAGGTCTGCAGCGACATGCGCAGGCGCTCGATACTGTCGCGCAGGCGTCGCTGCTGCTCGAAGGTCATCTGGTCAGACAGTTCGCGCAGGGTGCGTTCGGCCGTATCGAGTTCGATATTGGCCTTGTTACGAGCCTGAGCTTCGGAGCGACGCTTGGCGTCTTCTTCGGCGTAAATGGCCGCCTCTTTGACCATCTGGTTGATCTCTTCTTGGGTCAGGTTGGTCGGCGACTGGATCACGATCTTCTGCTTGTTGCTGGTAGCCAGGTCCTTGGCCGACACGTTCACGATGCCGTTGGCGTCAATATCGAAGGTCACCTCGATCTGAGGCACGCCGCGCGGGGCCGGCGGAATGTTGCGCAACTCGAACCGACCCAGCGACTTGTTGTGAGCAGCCAGTTCACGTTCGCCCTGCAGCACGTGGACTTCGACTACCGTCTGGCCGTCGGCGGCGGTGGTAAAGACACGGGTCTTGGCCACCGGAATCTGGGTGTTGCGCTCGATCAGCTTGGTGAACACGCCGCCCACCGTCTCGATACCCAGCGATAGCGAGGTTACGTCGAGCAGCACCATGTCCTTGACTTCGCCCGCCATCACGGCGCCCTGGACGGCGGCCCCCATGGCCACCACCTTGTCGGGGTCGATCTCTTTGGACGGCTCGATGCCGAAAAGGCTGCGGACCTTGTCTTGGATGGCCGGCATGCGGGTGGAGCCTCCCACCAGCAAAACCTTGTCGATCTCGTTCTTGCCCATGCCGGCGTCTTCGAGGGCGGTCATGGCCGGCTCGACCGTCTTCTCGACCAGGTCGCTGGTCAACTCTTGGAACTTGGCCCGGTCGAGTTCCAAATCAAGATGCTTGGGACCCGAGGCGTCAGCCGCGATGAAAGGCAGCTTGATGTTGGTGGTCGTCTCGGTGGAGAGCTTGATCTTGGCATTCTCGGAAGCCTCTTTGAGGCGCTGCATGGCCACGCGGTCGGTGCGCAGGTCGATCTGATACTGCTTGCGGAACTCATCGACCAGCCAGTCCATGATCCGCTGGTCCCAGTCGTCGCCGCCCAAACGAGCGTTGCCGGCGGTAGCCTTGACCTGGAACACGCCGCCGTCGATCTCGAGAATCGACACGTCGAAGGTGCCGCCACCGAGGTCCCACACCAGAATGGTCTCTTGCTTATCGACCTTGTCCAGGCCGTAAGCGAGACACGAGGCGGTAGGCTCGTTGATGATCCGCACCACTTCCAGACCAGCAATCGAGCCGGCGTCTTTGGTGGCCTGACGCTCGGAGTCGTTGAAGTAGGCGGGGACCGTAATCACGGCCTTTTCAACCGAAAAGCCCAGATAAGCTTCGGCATCGGCTTTGACCTTCTGCAGGATCATGGCCGAAATCTCTTGTGGAGAGTAGGAGCGGTCGTCGATGGTGACGCGGAAGTCGGTGCCCATGCTGCGTTTGATCGAGATGATGGTGCGCTCGGGATTACTGATGGCCTGCCGTTTGGCCACTGAGCCGACCAGACGTTCGCCGCCTCGCGAAAATCCGACCACGGAGGGGAAGAGGTAATCACCCTCGGCGCTGGGGATCACCACGGGTGCCCCGCCTTCAACCACCGAAATCAGACTATTGGTGGTCCCCAAGTCGATACCGACAATTTTGCTCACGCGTGTCCGCTCCTTTTTAAATACCGTCGGCAACTACCCTGCGCGCCGGTTTAGAATGTTCGCCCCTTATGAACTTTTTTCCTGGTCAGGCGCTGTCCCCGAATCAGCGCCATCAGGCTTGGCCACGGCCGATGATTGCTCGGCCGAGGTAGCAGCCTGCTGCGGGGAAGCCGACTCGGCGGCAGGCGCCGGAGAGGCCTGACTACCCTGCTGCTGTTCGACTTTCTCGACGCCTTGCTCGCTGCCCTTTTCCTGGCTAGCCTCGGCTTGAGGAGCGGCGGCCGGCGGCGGAGGAGGTGGCGCGGCCGCGGCTTCGGCTTGGGGTGGGGCCTCGGAAGCGGGAGGAGTCTCAGCTGGCGGGGGCGGCGGTGGGGGTGCGGCCCCCTTCGGGTTGCGAACAACGCGCACCATGGCCGCCCTCAGCAGACGCTCCCCGAACAAGTAGCCGGGCTGGTACTGATCGTAGACATACTCATCCGGCAACTCTTCGGTTTCGACCTCGCCGATGGCCTCGTGAAAGTTGGGGTCAAACGGCTTGCCCACCGACTCGACCTTGACCAATCCGGCGCCGCTGAGCGAGTCGGTCAACAGGCCGTGGATCATCTCCACCCCCGTCAAGACGGCGTCAACATCTTCGGAGTTGCGGAGCGTGCCCATGGCCTGGTTGAAGGCATCCAGGGCCGGCAGCAAAGAGGCCGTGAATTTCTCGACCGCTTTGAAGGCTTTGATTTCGACATCGATTTGGGCCCGATTGCGCATGTTCTGCATATCCATCAGCAATCTCTCGCGCTGGGCATTGGCCTTCTCGAGTTCATGTTCGAGCTTTTCAACCTGTTCCGAAGAGGCGCCACCGCCCCCCCCTCCGCTGGCAGCCTGGGCCGGAGCGGCCGGCACGGGCTGGCCGCCGGCGGCAGCCTGGGCCATGGCCAGCCGGATGTCCGCCTCGTTGAGCTTTCCACGCATCTTCTGCAGTTCGCGCCGATAGTGCTCCATGTTTTCGTTGGTCTTGGCGACTTCTTCTTTGAGAGAGCGGGCCGCCAGACGGTAGAAGCTGATCAGAGTAGAGTTGTTGACCCCTTCGTTGCGACAGCGGGTGAGCCGCGGCTTGAGCACTTTGAGCGATTCGATGCCGCTGATCAGATCTTCGAGCTCGTTGATCTCGGCTGCCGTTCGCTCGGCTGGGACTGGCTCGTCTTCCACCGGCGCCTCGCTAGCGGCGGGGGCAGGAGAGGGCGAAGGACTCGAGACCGGTCCGAGTTCCGTCGCTGGCTCGCCTCGCGGAGGCGGCCCCCCCAATTCTGCCGGGGCTTGGCCGGCTGGTGGGCCTTCCAGGCCAGGCTCGGCCGCGGTTGCAGCTTGAGGGGTCTCGGTAGGCTGGGTTGGTTGCGACTCGGTCACACTGTTCTCCTTGTCAGGGGTTCGGCTCAAGAAACTGGCCGAAGGCGGTTTGATCTTGCGTCTTGGTACGCCGGCCAGTTCGTGGGAAGCTTGTCCGTCGGAAGTGGTTGCCGCGAAAGGCAGTTCACGCAGACGCTCGGAGGCCGAAACGAGCGACTGTCCGGGGTCAGCAGACTGGTCCACGCCACCTCCCGCAACCCGGGAGAGACAGGATCGTGAACCTTGGTCTGTCCACGGATTGTTGCATTCGCCTCCGGCCCGCCGGGCAAGAAAGATAGGCCCAGCGAAGTTCCCCACATTTCTCTATTCTGACAGTTGACACCTGCCCTGAGAGGGACCACCCAGAATCCGTCGTGGATGCCCAGCGCTTCAGGTAATTTTCCGGGCCAGCCGCTAAGCTCGAATCGAGAGGAATGGACAGGATGTTGAAGACCGTGGGCCACCAGCCCGCATCGTTCAGAACGGCTATCATCTCCGATGACCCCTATGGCGGCCATCGGGCTGCCGCCAAGGCTGTCCGCGAAGCCCTCGACTCCTACCAGCCCTCCCAGTCCGAAGACACCAAGATTTTCGAATTCCACGAACTCTGCAGCGGCCTGCGCACAGCCCTCAACAACCGTTACTACGCCTTGCGCAACACCTCTCCGCGGCTAGCGCGGCCGATGTTCCAGAGCGCCATGAATCCCTCCTGGTTCTACAAATCGATGTGGAAAGCCATGACCTGGATTCAGAACGCGGTCATGCCCGAAGCCCATCGCATGGTCGCCGCTCACGAGCCGGACGTGGTCCTGTCGGTCCACATGTGCAGCAATCAGTATTCGCAGACCTGGCAAGACAAGGGCCAGGTGGACGCCCCCGTCCACAGCCTGGTGACCGACTACGTGGCCCAGAGCGTCTGGAAAGCCGACAACATTCAGCACTACTACGTGGCCACCCCTCAGGTTCGCGAGGATCTGGTCGGTTACGGCATCGACCCCGAGCGCATCTCGGTCACGGGCATCCCGATCTCGCCCCAACTAGCCGCTCCCGACCACCGCCCCCAGGCCGAAGTCAAAACCAAACTGGGCCTCGACCCAAACCTTCCCACCGTGTTGGTGATGGGCGGCTCCAAGGGAGACCAGAAATACGAAGAGATTCTCGGCGGCCTGGCCCGCAACCGCACTCCCGTTCAGGTGGTAGCCCTGTGCGGCCGCAACGAAGCTCGTCGCCAGGAGGTGGAAGACTTCGCCGCCGGCCTGGACCTACCGGTCAAAGCCGTCCCCTTCGTCGAAATGCGGGACTACTACAAGGCCTCGGATGTGGTCATCTCCAAGCCCGGCGGACTGACCACCACCGAGGTGATGGCCCAGGGCAAGCCCCTGGTCATGGTATCACCCTACCCGGGGATGGAAGAAGAGAACGTGCGACGTCTGGTGGACGCCGGAGTGGCCGTCTTCGGAGAGACCCCCGATAAAGCCGCCGACGCTGTCCACCAACTCATCGGTGCCCCTGACCAGTGCCAGCGACTGGGCTCGATGGCCCAGGCCTTCGTCAATCCGAACGCCGCCCACGACATCGCCCTACACCTGCTGGCCGCCGGCCCGAAGCTGCCCCACTCTAGCCGATAGTGCTGATTTCCAGCAATTTTTCAGGGGCGCCCTGTAAACTCGGAACCAACGCAGACAAAAGAGGGACTTCGACATGAACACAGGACGAATCGACCGAGCAGCCACCATGGCCCGCCTGCCCGACAAGGCAAGCCTGAAGAAACTGTCTAGCGCCGAACTCAGCGAGCTTCCCGACACCACCTTCCAACTGGTGGACTCCTATCTCGGTGAACGCGAGCGACTTGAGCCGGTGCCCGTTCAAAAAGGCGAAGTCATGTTGATGGTTCCAGCCCGCAACGAGCAGGGTCACATCGCCGAGACCCTCGAGAGCCTGCGCCGGAACGGTCACGACTGCGATGTCATCGTCTCGCTCAATAACGTCTCTGACAACACTCGCCAGGTGGTGCTCGACTACGCCCGGCAACGTCCCGATGTCGAAGCTCACGTGGTCACCCAGGAAGACCGGCTGCCGGCTGCCCGTCAGCGCGACGGCTCGGCCCAGCGCATCTTCCTGTGGGACAGCAGCGAGCCTGGCAAGCTCGGCGCCATGATTCGGCCCCAGGCCGGACTCGAAGGCTCGGGCGTTCTGCCCCAGTATATTCTATCGCTTGACGCCGATACCGAATTGGGTCGGGGACACATCGATTACATGCGGGATCGGATGGAGACCGAGGGTCTGAGCGCCCTGGCCGGTAAGTTCACCTTCGAGGTGCCCGAAGGCTATCAGCTCGCCCCCCACAACCTGGCCACCAATCGCACCCAGGGCCTGCCGGGTTACCAATGGCTCAACGGAGCCTACGCCCTCTACGAAACCAAAGACTTCTTCGCCGGCCATCGGGCCATCCACGAGGTGATCCCCGGGATGCGAACCGAGGACTCGGCTTTCGGCAACCTGCTTGGCGCCTGCGGCTCGACCACCCGCGTCGATCCCAACATCAACGTGCCCTCGATGGGCGCAGTGGGCCACGACCAGGCTAAAGCCCAGTGGGGCCGTTGGCTGGGCGGCGGCCTGCAGCAGAACAAGCTGTTCGGCCAGAAGGTCCTGGCCCTCAATGGCTGCGGCGGGCACCAGAACAAAGCCGCCGAAATGGCCACCATGGCGCGGGCCATCTTCCGCCAGGAACCCATCGGCGCCGCCTTCGTACAGACCCTGTGTTTACCCCTACAGATGGCCAACTTCGCCAAGCTTAGCGCCGAAGTCTGGCACGACGTTCAAGACCTGCCCCTCGACAAACCCGCCCACTGGATGCCCCAGCGGACCTAGCCTTCGCTGCGCTCAGGAGAAGGGAGCCTTCGCTGCGCTCAGGAGAAGGGAGCCTTCGCTTCGCTCAGGAGAAGGGAGCCTTCGCTGCGCTCAGGAGAAGGGAGCCTTCGCTGCGCTCAGGAGAAGGGAGCCTTCGCTGCGCTCAGGAGAAGGGAGCCTTCGCTGCGCTCAGGAGAAGGGAGCCTTCGCTGCGCTCAGGAGAAGGGAGC
>JBFWNU010000001.1:520007-1772684 GCA_050250895.1 Vulcanimicrobiota bacterium
CGCTGCGCTCAGGAGAAGGGAGCCTTCGCTGCGCTCAGGAGAAGGGAGCCTTCGCTGCGCTCAGGAGAAGGGAGCCTTCGCTGCGCTCAGGAGAAGGGAGCCTTCGCTGCGCTCAGGAGAAGGGAGCCTTCGCTGCGCTCAGGAGAAGGGAGCGGCCTCCGGCTAACGCCTCGGCCGGGGAAGGAGCGAAACTCGCTGCGCTCGTTTCGAGTTCTTGGCCTCCGGCCGTTGCTGACAATCGCCCACTCCGGCTGGGGGATCTCGCCCACCCCGGGTGGGGCTAAGGCCGGATGCCTGGGCCGAAGCTGACAGTCGCCCACTCCGGCTGGGGGATCTCGCCCACCCCGGGTGGGGCCAAGGCCGGATGCCTGGCCCGAAGCTGACAATCGCCCACTCCGGCTGGGGGATCTCGCCCACCCCGGGTGGGGCCAAGGCCGACTGCCTGACCGAGGCTGACAATCGCCCACTCCGGCTAGGGGATCTCGCCCACCCCGGGTGGGGCCAAGGCCGGATGCCTGGGCCGAAGCTGACAATCGCCCACTCCGGCTGGGGGATCTCGCCCACTCCGAGTGGGGCCAAGGCAAGCTGCCTGACCGAGGCTGGCGATCGCCCACTCCGGCTGGGGGATCTCGCCCACTCCGAGTGGGGCCAAGGCAAGCTGCCTGGCCGAGGCTGGCGATCGCCCACCCCGGCTGGGGGATCTCGCCCACCCCGGGTGGGGCCAAGGCCGGATGCCGGGCCGAGGCTGGCGATCGCCCACTCCGGCTAGGGGATCTCGCCCACCCCGGGTGGGGCCAAGGCCGGATGCCTGGGCCGAAGCTGACAATCGCCCACTCCGGCTGGGGGATCTCGCCCACTCCGGGTGGGGCCAAGGCCGGATGCCTGACCGAGGCTGACAATCGCCCACTCCGGCTAGGCCAAGGCCGCCTGGCCGAGGCTGGCGAGCGCCCACTCCGGGTGGAGCCTCGGACGGCTTTGCCGCGCCAAGATTACGACGCGCAGCGTCGCCTATCTTAAGATCTCGAGGTGAGCCTAAGCGAACCTCGCTCCCCCCTCGGAGCTCTGCTCCGCTCCCGTCTCCGGGCAAAGCCCGGCTCCTCTCTCCGACGCAGTCGGCTCCTTTCTCGACGACGAAGTCGTCGCCGCTCCCCCCTCGGAGCTCTGCTCCGCTCCCGTCTCCGGGCAAAGCCCGGCTCCTCTCTCCGACGCAGTCGGCTCCTTTCTCGACGACGAAGTCGTCGCCGCTCCCCCCTCGGAGCTCTGCTCCGCTCCCGTCTCCGGGCAAAGCCCGGCTCCTCTCTCCGACGCAGTCGGCTCCTTTCTCGACGACGAAGTCGTCGCAGGCCGACCTCGCCAGAACGTCGAATTTCCGGCCATGACCAACGATCTCTCACCCAACCCGCTAGCTTCTCTCGACGAATGGGAAGACGACCTGCTCGAACGCTATCCCGAAAACGGCAAAAACCGGTTCGACCGCGAGTTTCGCGATTATGAAGACCCGGCGCGCGACAGCGTCAAGGAGTTCTATCGCCTCAACCATCTCAACCAGACGCTCGCATTCGCGCGCGCCAAGAAGGCCGATTTTGGCCGACTCAACCGGCGCCAGATGGGCATTTGGCAAGCTTGCGAGTATCTCAACGAACTGGTGGACGAGAGCGACCCCGACACCGATCTGAGCCAACTCGAGCACCTGCTCCAGACTTCCGAGGCCATCCGCCGCGATGGTCACCCCGATTGGTTCGTGCTGGCCGGCCTGGTGCACGACCTGGGCAAGATTCTCTGCCTGTGGGACGAGCCCCAGTGGGCGGTGGTGGGCGACACCTTTCCGCTGGGCTGCGCCTTCTCGGACAAGATCGTCTATCCCGAGTTCTTCGCCAGCAACCCCGACGCGAAAGTGCCGGAGTACGCCTCCGAGTGCGGTATTTATGAGGCTGGCTGCGGCCTCGAGCAGGTGACGATGTCGTGGGGTCATGACGAGTATATCTACCTGGCTGCCGGCAAGTATCTGCCCATCGAAGCCCAGTATATGCTGCGCTATCACTCGTTCTACGCGGCCCACCGCGAGGGCGCCTACCAGCACCTGATGAACGACCAGGACCGCGAGATGTTCCACTGGGTCAGGGCTTTCAACCCTTACGACCTCTACAGCAAAGCCGATCAGCCCCCCGATGTCGAGGCACTAAAGCCCATCTATGCAGAAATGATCGCTCGCTACTTCCCGGCTACGTTGGCCTGGTAGTGCTAACCCCTCGAAAGCCACGCCGGGCATCGTGGCTTTCGGGGGCAAAGAGCAGACGGGCGGCGCAAGCCAGCGTGCGGGGGTCGCGGTTGGCCCAGCATCCCCCCTTGACCACCCTCCCCGGGCCCTCGGCCGTGGTCGTCCACTCCCAGACGTTGCCGGCCATGTCGAGGCAACCCTCGGGGCTGGCTCCGGCCGGATAGTGGCCCACCGGGGACGGCCCCCGCCCGTTGACCAGGTCGAGCATCGGCACGTCGCGCGAGGTGCCATGCTGGCAGGCGGCCGGATCCCACTCGTCACCGAAAGGATACTTGCGGGGCTCGGGTCCTGTCGCTGCCCGCTCCCACTCGTCTTCGGTGGGCAGGCGCTTACCGGCCCAGGCGCAGTAAGCGCGAGCGTCGTTCCAGCTCAGGCCCACGGCCGGATAGTCGGCCTGGTCACCCTTCCATTCGGGCCAACTGCCCTCGACCCGATAGCGGGTAGCCTCGACGAAGGCACGAAAGCGGCCGTTGCTGACCGGCAGCCGGTCAACCCAGAACGACTCGAGTTGCACCTCGCGGGGGCGGCTATAGTCGGGGTCGTCGCTGCGACCCAGCCGAAAGGTCCCACCGGCGATCGAGACCATCTCGGCCCCATCGGCGGCCACGGCCACCAAAGACTCGTCACCGGCCAGGGCCCGGCGAAAAGCGGACGCATCGGCGTAGCGGTCCTCGAGCTGGAGGGCCATGGCTTTGCGCAGGACCGAGTCGAGGGCGGGGGCGCCGGGGTACTGGAGTGGAGTGGGAGCGACCCCGGTCAACAGACAGAGCATGGTGGCTCCCAGGGCGTACAGATCGGAGCGCGGCTCGGCTTTGCCTTGATACTGCTCGAGGGGGCAATAGCCCTCGGTGCCGATGGCCGTGCCGGTAGCCGCGGCCGGGGCGGTGGCTAGCCCGAAATCGACCAGGGTGACCCGGTCGTCGGGACCGAGAATGATATTGGCGGGCTTGAGGTCGCGATACACCACGGGCGGGTCGCTGGTGTGCAAAAACTCGAGCACGTCGAGCAGTTGGTGGGCGACCTTGACCACCCGCTCGGTGGCGAGCGGCCCGTTGGCCTCAAGATAGCTCTCGAGGTCTTCCCCGGGGATGAGATCCATGGCTAGAAAGAAACAGTCGCGATCAGAGAAGTTGTCGGTGACCCGAGGCAAGGCCGGATGGGAGAGCCGCGACAGCCAGTTGCCTTCGGCCTGGAAGCGCTCTTTGAAATAGCCTTCGTCGGCTCCCGGCAAGAGTTGCTTGAGGGCGACCGTCTTCTCGAGACGATGATCCAGGGCGCGATAGACGGCCCCCATCCCACCTTTCTTGAGCAGAGCCAGAATCTCGTAGCGGTCTTTGTCGAGCCTGGTGCCAGCGCTGAGGGGAAAGTCGGGCAGCTCGGCTCGACAGCCAGGACAGAAGCGATGCCCGCCGGTGATGGCCAGGCCACATTGTGGACAGAACACGCCAGGGTGTTCTTCTCGGCCGCAGGGATCCCCCCCGACTCGACGGAAGCCCGCCCCATGGCGCCGCCAAGGCTTGTTCTGTCGGGATATTTCGGGTTTGGCAACCTGGGCGACGAGGCCATTCTCGAGGCCACCGTGGCCAGCTTGCGCAAGCACTGCCCCGAGGTCGAGATCACGGCCCTGATGGCCAACCCTGAGCTGGCCCACAGCCTCGCCATCCAGTCGGTGCCGCGCAAAAGCCCCTGGCCGGTGTTGCGCAGCCTGGCCGGCTGCGACCTTTTGCTCTCGGGGGGCGGTGGGCTCTTGCAAGACTCCACCGGGCCCGGCAGCGTCTTCTACTATCTAGGAGTGTGCGCGCTGGCAAAACTACTGGGCAAGCGAGTGATGTTCTTCTGCCAGGGGTTTGGCCCGGTGAAGAGCCGTTCCTGTCAGGCAGCCGTGCGCTGGCTGGGCAACCGCCTCGACCTCATCACCCTGCGGGATGACCAGTCGGCCGACGAGATGCGCCAGCTCGGAGTCAAGCGCCCGCCCCTACGGGTCACGGCCGATCCGGCCCTGTTGCTCGAACCGGCCCCCACCGCTCGCCTGCGCGAGATTCTGAGCCAGGAAGGCCTCAGCGGTGAAATCGGACGACTAGAGGGCCCCACCGGGCGCCACCCCGGGGTGGGTCCGCTGGTGGCCGTGACCGTGCGCCCCTGGCCCAACCTGCCCCTGGAAGCGATCGCCCAGGCCTTGAAGGAATTTCGCGAACGCGAGCAGGCGCGCTACTTGCTGATCCCGTTTCACCCGAGCAAAGACCGCGAACCGTCGCAGCGATTGGTCGAGGCTCTCGAAGGCCAGGCCTATCTGATCAAGGGCGACTATGCGCCCCGCGAGATCACCGGTCTTCTACGCTGCTGCGACATGGTAGTCGGCATGCGACTGCACTCGCTGATCCTGGCCTGCGCAGCCGGGATCCCCTTGATTGGACTGAGCTACGACCCTAAAGTCGAGCGGTTTTGCCGACGAGCAGGTGGTTTGCCCCTCGACCTTGAAGAAATTTCTTCAACAAGGTTGGTCGAGGCGCTCACCCACTTGCTGGAAGGACGCGCCCATCAGCGTCGGCAACAGCAGAAATGCCTCGAGCCGATGGTGAACCAGGCCGAGCGGTCAGTCCAGGTGGCCCTCAGTCTGGCCAAAGGCGAGCCCGTCTCGACGGCGCTAGAGATACTCGACGCCTCCGATTGACCTTGGCGTGCTGCTGCACGCTAGAGCAGGCGAGGAGGCAGGGATGCGGACCCTAACCAGATTTTTGCGTACGCCCAAATGGGAGAGAAGTCCCGAGCGGCGCGCTTCCAAGAGCAAGACCATGGTCGAGATGCACGACCTGAATCTGGTCTACGCCAACGGCGTTCAGGCTCTTCATGACATCGAGCTGGGCATTCGACGGGGAGAGTTCATCTTTCTGGTCGGCTCCACCGGCTCCGGCAAGTCCAGCTTGTTGAAGCTGATGTATAAAGAGCTCCAGCCCACCACCGGCGCGGTGGTCGTCGACGATCAAGACCTGGCCGAGGTGGTGCGCCGCGACGTTCCCCGGTTGCGCCGCAAGATTGGGGTAGTCTTTCAAGATTTTCGGCTCTTGCCTAACAAGACAGCCTTCGAGAACGTGGCCTACGCCCTCGAAATCACCGGCGCCTCCTGGCGTGAAATTCCGCCCAAGGTCAAGCGGGCCCTCGAAATGGTCGACCTGCACAACAAGGCCGACCGGCTTCCCGGCCAGATGTCCGGCGGCGAGCAGCAGCGGGTGGCCATTGCCCGCGCTTTGATCAACGATCCGGTCCTGCTGCTGGCCGATGAGCCCACCGGCAACCTCGACCCCGACTCGACCTGGGACATCATGCAAATTCTTACCAAGGTCAACGCCCGCGGGACCACCGTGGTGGTGGCCACCCACAACCAGCAGATGGTCGACACCATGCGCAAGCGCGTGCTGGTGATGAAGCGGGGTCATCTGGTCCATGACATCGAGCGAGGCGCCTATTTCCAGAACGAGCGCGCCGGGGCGGTGGCGCTATGATGATCGGCTTCTTCCTGCGGGAGGTTCTTACCAACATCCGGCGCAGCCCGCTGATGTGCATCGCCTCGGTCACCACCGTCATGGTGCTGACCCTGATTCTGGGCTACTTCACGGTCGTCATGGTCAACCTCGAACGGCTGGCCGACTCGCTCATCGCCGAGATCCAGGTGGTGGCCTACCTCGACGACGGAGCCGAGCGGTTGGCGCTCAGCCGCCAGATCCGCAAGCTGCAATACGTCGAGAACGCCCACTTCATCTCGAAAGAGACCGCTTTCAAGAAACTGATCGAGCGGATGAACGGCCGCATCGAGATGAGCGACGTGGCTGTCAACCCGTTACCCGATGCCTTTGAAATTCGGGTCAGTCACGCCAACAAACTGGGCGAGGTGGCCCACAAGGTCGAGCGCCTGCCCGGAGTGGCCCGGGTCAAATACGGTGAAGAAGTGGCCCACAAGATGTTGGCCTTCAATAGCCTGGTACGCTCGGTAGGGGTCGTGGTGCTGTCGATGCTTTTTCTGTCGACCTTGCTGATCATCAGCAACACCATCCGACTGACCGTTTTCGCCCGCCGTCGTGATATCGAAATCATGCAAATGGTGGGCGCAGCCGAGTGGTTCATTCGCTGGCCCTTCGTGCTCGAAGGGATCTTCCAGGGGCTGCTGGGAGCCACCCTGTCGGCCGGTTTGGTGTGCGGTAGCTACCAACTGGTAGTGCCGGCCCTGAGCCAGACCGTGCCGTTCTTGCCCGTGCTGCCACCGATGTCGGTACTACCAGGCCTGGTGCCCGGACTGATCCTGCTGGGCGGTCTGGTGGGAGCCATGGGTAGCTTGTTGTCGGTCAACCGTTTCCTGAAGGTATCGTAATGCGCAAAGTCTTCACCCTGGGGCTGTTGGTGCTGCTCACGGCCGGGGCTCTGGCCCGGCCCGACGAGGTCGACTCGACCCGCCAAAAGATCCATTCGGTTCACGAGAAAATCAACGGTGCTCGCGAGGACCTCAAAGTGGCCAACGCGCGCGAAGAGCAGATGTCGCGCAAGCTGGCGGCCACTCAGATCAAACTCGACGGAGCCCGCGAAATCTTGCGCGACATCAAGGATCGATTGGCCCGAGCCGAAGAGCGATTGGAAAAGATCCGGCACAAGGTCAAGATCACCAGGGTCCACCTGCGTCGCGCCCAGCTGGCCCTCGAGCGCCGGCTGCGCCAGCTCTACATCGAAGGCGATGTCAGCTATCTGGCCGTGATGCTTCAATCCGAAGACTTCACCGACTTTCTCAACCAATCCGAGTTCGTCGAGCGCATCCTCGAGACCGATCACCAGTTGATTCTCGAGGTCAGGGCTCGCAAGGCCGAACTCGAAGTCCAGAAAGCAGCCGCTCGAAAGACGGTCGAAGAGATGAAGAGCCTGCGAGCCCAGCAAGAGGTCGAGGTGGCCGCCATTCTCAAGCTCAAGAAAGAGCAGAACGCCATCTTTGCTGAGTACCAGGCTCATCGCCGCAAGCTGGCTCGCCAGGTGACCGAACTCGAGCACTCGAGTCGCGACCTCGAAGCCAAACTGCAGCGATTGATGGACCTGCGCGACATGCCCAACCTGCCGCGCAGCGCCGGCGGTTACATCTGGCCCTGCAACGGCCCCATCACCTCCGGCTTTGGCTATCGCTATCATCCGGTAACAGGCGGCACCCGCTTCCACTCAGGACTGGATCTCGGCGTGGGCTGGGGTACTCCGATCCGAGCGGCCGACAACGGGGTCATCGTCCACGCGGGCTGGCTGGGAGGGTATGGCTATTGCGTGATCATCAATCACGGAGGCGGCTATTCCACCCTCTATGGTCACTGCTCGAGCCTCGACGTCTCGGTCGGACAGGCGGTGTCTCAGGGTCAGGTGGTAGCCCGAGTCGGCAGCACCGGAATGTCCACCGGTCCCCACCTGCATTTCGAGGTGCGCCAAAATGGCGTTCCCGTGAACCCTCTGGGAAGATTATAGCCCCCGACTGCGAACTAATATCAAGAGAGCCGGAACCTGGCGCCTGGGCGCCGGGTTAGTAGATAACGAAATTCCCGATACGAGGTGATCTCTTGAAACGTGCATCTCACCTGTTGAGTGCCCTACTAGTCATTGTCATGACCCTGGCGGCCGCGGCCGACCCCAGTGCCGAAAGCCAGGCGTCGGTAGCCCGGGTTCGTGACATGATGACCCTGATCCACACTGAATTCATTGACGAAGTGCCTTCGGCCCAACTGGTCAACGGCGCTCTCGATGGCATCGAGGCGGCCCTAGAAGAGAAGAAGATCGCTCACGCCCCTTTGCAGAAAGTGGTGCCTGAGCACGAGAAAGAAGCTTTCTCAGAGCTCGAGGCCCAGTTCCACCCCCTCACGCAGGAGCATCCCGAACTGCTCGAGGACAACTGGCTGGCCTATGAAGCGATCAAAGGAATGCTCAAAACCCTGGGTGATGATTACACCGTCTTTCTCGACCCCGACGAGTATTCCAAGCTGAAAGAATCGATGTCTGGCGGCAACTTCGGCGGGCTCGGCGTCTACATCGAACTCGACAAGAATAACGAGAACCGCCTGACCGTGGTCGAACCGATCGAAGACACTCCGGCGGCCGAGGCGGGGCTCAAACCCCGCGACGTCATCATCAAGATCGACGGCGAGAGTACCGTGGGTTATGACATCCAAATGGCTCAGACCAAACTGCGCGGTCCCATCGGCTCAGAAGTCGTGCTCACCATCCGTCGCCTCAACCAGGCCGAACCTTTCGATGTCCACGTCAAGCGCGACCGCATTCACGTCAACAGCGTGCGCCACCAAATGCTCGACCACAACGGCACCAAGGTGGGCTACGTCCGGCTACGAATGTTCGGCGAAGATACCAACGAAGAGCTCGAAGCCGCCATGCGCGAACTCGAGCGCGACGGTGCTCAGGCTTTCATCATGGACCTGCGCAACAACGGTGGCGGCTATATCATCTCGGCCGTCGACGTATGCTCGAAATTCTTGCCGACCGGCAGCAAGGTGGTCTCGGTGCAAGAACGAGGGGCTCCCAACACCCGATATCTGTCTCGCCCCAACGTGCGCAAGAACCTGCCCCTGGCCCTGCTGGTCAACGAGTTCTCGGCCAGCGCCTCCGAAATTACGGCGGCGGCCATGCAGGATCTCCACCGCGCCAAACTGGTCGGCGTCAAGACCTTCGGCAAAGGCAGCGTCCAGAAGATCTTTCCCCTGCCCGACGGCTCGGCGCTCAAAGTCACCACCGCCCACTACCACACTCCGGCCGGCCACGACATCAACAAGATCGGCGTGGACCCTGACGTGGTGGTCAAGATGGAAGGCAAGCGTCTGGCCTCGAGCGACGACAATCAGCTGAAAACGGCCCTGGACGTCATCGTGGAAGAGCTTCAGGTGGATCAGGCCAATCACGGCGCTGTGCGCACCGCGGGAGGCGCCGTGCGCATCTTCTCGGTCGAACAGGAGCTGGCCTATCTTCGCTCGCTGGGCAAGCACCCCGAGGTGCTCGAGCGGCGGGTCTTTGAAGAAGACGGCCAACTGGTCGAGGAACTGAAGGTCAAGTTCGCCGAAGGCGGCGAACCTCGCACCGTGAGACTGGACATTTCTGATTACATCGGCCGCTAGTGTCCCAACGCAATAACGGCAAACTCATCCTAGCAACCATCGTGGTCAGCGTGCTGGCCATGATGGTTCTATTTGGGCTTGCCCTGCGCCGGCTGGCCCACGATAACTGGGCCAGCCAGGATCCGGTCCGGGCCACCATTACGATCTTGCAGGCGCAGTATGTCAAAGAGCTGCAAGCCCGCGAGCTGCTCAACGGCGCCCTGGCCGGCTATCGCGACTATCTCAAAGAGCAAAAGAAGTCCCCCGACGAGCTCGAGGCTCTTTCGGCCGAACTCAAAGGGGACGAACTTTTTGCCCGGTTCGACAATCTGCGCGAAAAGGCTCGTCAGCAAGTCAAGCCAGACCAGACTCAGGCTCTGGAATATGCCGGTCTGGCCGGCATGGTGGCCTCGCTCGACGACCCTTACTGCAACGTCTGGACCCCCTCCGAATATGCCGAGTTCCAAGAGCACATGAGCGGCGGCAATTTCGGCGGTATCGGCGTTTACATCGAACTCGACAAGAACAACAACGACCAGCTGACCGTGGTCGAGCCCATGGAGGGCAGCCCGGCTATCGAGGCCGGCCTCGAGGCGGGCGACCAGATTTTGGCCATCGATGGCTTCGACACCAAAGGCATCGACATCGAGGCTGCCGCCCAGCGTATCCGCGGCGAAGAGGGCACCGAGGTCGCCCTCACCATTCGGCGCAAGAGTCGCCCCCAGCCGTTCGAGGTCAAGGTCAAGCGAGGGCAGATCCACGTGCGCAGCGCCCACGCCCGTATGCTCGAGGACCACATCGGCTATCTGAGCCTGCGGATGTTTGGCGACTCGACCTCGAAAGAGTTTGACGAAGAGCTACAAAAGCTCGAGAAAAAGGGCGCCACGGCCCTGATTTTAGACCTCCGCAACAACGGCGGCGGCTATATTCAAGGAGCCATCGACGTGCTCTCGAACTTCTTGCCGAAGGGACAGGTGCTGGTGTCGGTGGTCAACGCCCGCACCGGCCGCGATGAGCCGAGCTACGCGGTGGGCAGGACACCGCTCGAGATGCCGGTGGTGGTGTTGATCAACCGCTACTCGGCCAGTGCTTCAGAGATCACGGCCGGCGCCCTCCAAGACACCCAGCGGGCCAAGTTGATCGGCGAGACCTCGTTCGGAAAGGCTAGCGTTCAACAGGTCTATGAATACCCCGACGGTGGGGCCTTGAAGTACACCGTGGCTCACTATCTGACCCCCAGCGGCAAAGACATCCACCGCAAAGGGATCGAGCCCGACCTGACCGTCAATCTCACCGCCGACGCCAAAGAGGATCTCGTGCTCCAAGCGGCTCAGGCCCAGCTACGCAAGGAGCTCGCCAAGAAATAGCCCAAAATGGCCTCGCTTCTCTCAGAAAAGCTGCGCCAACTGCCCGATTCACCCGGAGTTTATCTGCATAAAGATAAACAGGGGAGAGTTCTCTACGTGGGCAAGGCGGCCTCGCTCAAAAGTCGGGTTCGTTCCTATTTTCAAGCAGGCAGCGACCTTTCTCCCAAGTTACGCTGGATGGTCAGCCGCGTTCACGACATCGAGACCATCCTGGTCGACAGCGAACTCGAGGCCCTGATCCTCGAGTGCAACCTGATCAAACAGTACCGTCCCTACTTTAACGTCAAGTATCGCGACGACAAGCGCTATCCCATGCTCGAGGTGACCACGGGCGACGACTATCCCACCCTCAAGGTGGTCCGCCGGGCCCGCTCGGGCAAGCACCGCTACTTCGGTCCTTACCCCGATGCGGGGGCGCTGCGCCGCACCATCAAGATCCTGCAGCGAGTCTTCCGTTTGCGCACCTGCAAGCTCGATATGAACAAGGTTCAGGAACGGCCCTGCCTTGACTACTATATCGAGCTGTGCACGGCCCCTTGCACCCGATTTGTGTCGGTCGACGACTATCGGGCCCAGGTGGATCAAGCCATCGAGTTTCTCGAGGGCCACTCTGACGCTCTGATCACCCGCCTCACCGACGAGATGCAGGTCCAGGCCCAGGCGCTCAACTTCGAGCGCTGTGCCCGCCTGCGCGACATGGTCACCGATTTGTCTCGCATCGCTCAGAAACAGAAGATCGTCAGTCGCAACCGCAACGACTTCGAGGACTATATCGCCATCGAGTCGCACCGGGACCTGGTCGTGGCTCACGTGCTCCAGGTACGCGAGGGCAAGCTGACGGGCCAGAGTTCCTTCTTTCTCGACTCTCACGGGGGGGCCGACCCGGCCGAGCAGATGTCGGCCTTCCTCAAGCAGTACTACGGAGCCAATATCACCGTCCCCCGCCGCGTGTTGGTCTCGCTCTGGCCTGAAGACGCGCCGGTGGTAGCCGAGTGGCTCGAATCGCGCAGCCAACACCGGGTGGAACTACGAGCCCCCCAACGCGGCGACAAGAAACAGCTGATGGAACTGTGCCACAAGAACGCTCGCCAGGCCCTGGAAGCCGAGTCGGCTAACCCTTCTCGCTTCGAGGCCCGTCGAGTCGGCCTGGAAGAGCTGCGCAGCGCCATCGGGCTCGAAGAGCCGCCCTGGCGCCTGGAGTGCGTCGACATCTCCAACACCCACGGCAAACAGGCCGTGGGCTCGCTGGTGGTTTTCGAGCACGGTATCCCCCGCAAAGACCAGTATCGTCGCTTTCGCATTCGCTCAGGAGACACCCCCGATGACTTTCGCATGATGCACGAAGTGCTCACCCGCCGCTTTCGCGATCTCTCCGACAGCCGTAAGTTCGAGAGCTTGCCCGAACTGCTGGTGGTCGACGGCGGTAAGGGTCAGCTGGGTATGGCCGTACGGGCCCTGCGCGAGCTGGATTTGCTGGACCGCGTGCCGGTGGTGGGTTTGGCCAAGGAGAATGAATGGATCTTCGCTCCCGGACATCCAGAGCCGATCGAACTGGCACCCGGCTCGAAGGGGCTCGCCCTCATCACCCATCTGCGCGACGAGGCCCATCGTTTCGCCATCACCTATCACCGCAGCTTGCGCCAGCGTAAGCTGCGCCAGTCGGCCCTCGACCAGGCACCCGGCATTGGGGCCGGACGCAAGAAGGCGCTACTCACCCATTTTGGCTCCCTGAAGGGCCTCTTGGCGGCCACCCCCGAGCAGATGGCCCAGGTAGAGGGTATCGGTCCCAAGCTGGCCGGGCAACTCCATCACTATCTCCACGAGGGCGAAACTTGAAGCGCGAGGGGCTCCTGGTGGGGGCCTTGCTACTGGCTGTCTTCGCCTGGACCTTCGAACCTCTCGTGGTTTTCGACCTCTGGTTCTATCTCCGCATGGGAGAAGAGATCGTGACCAGCGGCTCGATCCCGCACTACGTGAACTTTCTTTCGACCAACGACATCTATCCCCCCAGCTATGACATCAACCCCGAGTGGGGCACCTCGGTCCTGGTCTATCTGGTCCACCAGGCGTTCGGCAACCTGGGGCTGGTAGCCACGAAGGCCCTGCTGCTCACCGGGCTGGCGGCCCTGATCTATGCGGGGGCGCGCCTGGAAGAACTCGACCCCGTGCCGGCGGTCCTGCTGACCGCGCTCGGCATGCTGGCCTTACGGAGCCGGTTCATGCTCAGGGCCGTACTCTTCACCGACGTTTTTCTGAGTCTGTTGGTGGTGCTGGTCTTGCTGGCCGAGCGCGGCAAGCTCAAGCACTTCGCCTGGCTGATGCTGCCGCTTTTTGCCATCTGGTCCAACTTTCACCAGGGCTCGATCAGCGGACTCATCCTGCTGGGTGCCTACGGTTTCGGTAGCCTGCTGGAGCGCAAAGAGGCGCCGCTACGGCCCGGCCAACTGGGGCTGGCCGGCGGCCTGGCCCTGCTGGGCACCATCTGCCGCCCGGGAGGTTATCTTCTCTATCCGTGGACGCTCGAGCACATGCGACGCAAGCTGCCCCTGGACTGGGTGCTCGAGTGGGAACCGATCGGCCACGGCTGGTGGCTGACACCGCTTGGACCCTACGTGGCTGTAGCCGTCGTGGCCTTCGCTCTGGCCACCCGGCGCCGGATTCGCTGGTCTCATCTACTGGTGTGCCTGACCTATTTCTTCTTTGCCTTTCGCTACAATCGGGCCCTGGGCGAACTGATTCCGGTAGCGACCCCGCTCATCGGGGCCGCCCTGGCCCGCGGTGGACTGCGACTCGACCCCGTCTGGGGCCGGCGACTGATGGCGGCCCTGGCGGGTACCGGGCTAATTCTGACAGGGGTCTTTGCGGCCAGCCCGCGGCGCCATGACTTCAATCTGAGTGCTGGTCTCTACCCTTTAGGAGCGGTCGAATACCTGGCTCAACATCCGCCCACGGGTCGAATCTTCAACTCGTATGAATACGGAGGTTTTCTGGCCTGGCGCCACCTGCCCCCCTTCGTCCACGGGATCACCTCGATCTATCCCGATCAGTTGCTCACCGACCACATCGACATTCTCTATCAGGACAAGCGAGCCGAACTGCTGGACCGCTACCAGATCGAAGTGGTGCTGATGCACTCTCCCCAGGGCGCCGAGATCGGCCTGGTCCACTATCTCTATCAGGCTCCCCAGTGGCAGCTGGTGTATTTCGACGACGCCGGGCTCATGTTCTGGCGCGGCAAAAGCCCTACCCCACCTTTCAAGTGGCTGCGCCCGGGCACGGACCAGCCGCTCGACGGCCCGCCCGACCAGTTGGCCGCCGAACTCGAACGGGCCCGCCAATTGGCCCCCCGGGCCGGTAAGCCGATCGAGCTAGAGGCCGAGCTGGCCCTTAGCCAGCAGCAACTCGACCGAGCTCTGGAGTTGTGCCGGCAGGGCTTGGAGCTGCATCCCGATTATTATCTCTTCTGGCTCAAGCAAGGCGCCATTTTGCATCGGATGGGCCGGTCGCAAGAAGCGGTCACAGCGCTCCGCCAGGCTACCCGGTTCGCTCCCGATTCGCCCATCGCCCACTTCAACCTGGCGGTGGCCTGCGTCGCGCTGGCCAGGACCGAGCCCGGTTATCTAGCCGAGGCACGCCGGGCCGCCCATCGGGCCCTCGAACTCGATCCCGGCATGCAGGCCGCCCGTCAGTTAGTCGACGGGCTGGAATAACCGCCGAAGAGCCAGTTGCCGAGCGCGGCCGGGTCGTCCGAGAAGTAGAACTCCAACACCATGTCGATGACCTCGTCGCGACCCAGGCGACCGTCACCATGAACATCGAGCTTGCCGAAGCACTCCTGGACCCTGCCCGCATCGACTCCGTGGGCCAGGCAAAAAGCTCGGTATTCCTCCAGGCTCACCGTCCCGTTGCCGCGGACATCGAGCAACTCGAAAAACTGGCGAGCCATCGCTTCGAACGGACTGCGATAGTCACTCGACTCAGCGCGCTGGCGACGGTCTTCCTCCAGAGCGGCGTTGAGATAATCCAGCCACTCTTGCAGGCTGATCTGGCCGTCTCCGTTAGCGTCGCACAGGCTCTGCAGCAATCGCCACATGCCATAGTAGCGCTCGCTCAGGCGCTCGAGGGTGCCTGGATCGTCTTGCACGCCGCGGTCCTGGGCCAGGCGATGCAAGGCCTTCTCGAAGTCACGCCGCTCGACCACACCGTTTTTGTCGACATCCAGAAAGTCGAACTTGCTCTGGAACTTCTCGATTTGCAGATCGCTGAGCACAAGGCGGCGTTCGACGCCCGTCGCAGCGCTACCTCCGCCGCCTGGCGGGGCTAAAGCCCAATGTCCTTAAGAGTCTGCTCCAGGGTCGAGATGGTATACGGCTTCATCATCACGCCATCGGCCTGCTCCAGGTCTCCCCCGTCGAGGGCGCGGCGATAGCCGGTGGAGAGAATGATCCGGGCTGACGGCGCCAGCTGGCGAAGGATGGGCAGGACCTCGAGCCCGCTGACGCCCGGCATCACCAGATCGAGAATGATCACATCAATCTCGCCACCCTCTCGCTCCAGATAGCTGCGCGCTTCTTCGGCGCTGGCCACCGAATCGACTCGGTAGCCGAGATAGACCAAGAGCTGGGTGGCAGTCTCACGAACCACCTGCATGTCGTCGACCACCAGCGCCCGCCGGCTGTCTCGGTTCAAATTGGCCGGAGGAGTTTCGGCGGGAACGCTCTTCAAAGCCGGAAACCTCACTTCGAAGGTCGTACCTTTGCCGGGGGCTGACTCGACCGTCATCTGGCCTTCGTGACTTTCGACCAGGGCGTAGACCATAGGCAGACCCATGCCTGTTCCCTCGCCCCGGGCCTTGGTGGTGAAGAACGGCTCGAAGATGCGCTCCTTGACCTCAGGCTCCATGCCGGCCCCGGTGTCCTCGACCCGCAACACCAGCTGAGAGCCCTCGAGGCTGGTGTGGAAAGTCAGGGTTCCGCCGTCGGGCATGGCGTCGCGGGCGTTGACGGCCAGGTTCACCAAAATCTGGCACAACTGGGTCGAATCACCCAGCAAAACGGCCGGACTGGCCTCGAAGCTGCAGCGCGTGTGCACGTCTTTGCCCAAGGTAGGCCTGACCAGTTCGAGACTCTCGCGAACGCTGGCGTTGAGATCCAGGGGCACCCGTTCGCGCACCTCGCGGCGAGCGAACCCCAGCAATTGGCGGGTAAGGTGAGAAGCCTTCTCGGCCGCATTGACGATGGATTCGAGCGAGGCTCTGGTGGTCTGGGGGTCGGTAGCCACCCCTCTCAGTAAGATGTCGGCGTGAGCCAGAATGCCCATCAGCAGATTGTTGAAATCGTGAGCGACTCCCCCGGCCAGACGCCCGATGGCGTCCATCTTCTGGGTCTGCAACAACTGCGCCTGAGCTTCACGCAGGTTCTCTTCGGCGGCCTTGCGGGCAGTGATGTCGCGCAATGAGAAAAGGCGGGCCGGTACGCCCTCCCAATCGAGTTCGACCACCCGAGACTCGAGGATAAGCTGGCCGGGACTGACCCACTCTTCCGCCTCGGGATCGAGCTCGACCTGCAGGCCAGGCTTCCAACCCATGAGCTGCTCGGCCACCTCATTGCTGTAAAGCACCTTACCCTCGAGGCTGATGACGCCCACCCCGTCGGCGCTGACCCGCAGCGCCTTCTTGATGGTGGCCCGCGAGGCGTGGCGCTCGATGGCGTGGCGTAGGGCACGGGCGATGACCCGCCCCGAATCGACCCCCTTGATGAGATAGTCTTCAGCCTCTGCCTGCAAGGCCCGACTGGCCATTTCGCGGTCGTCGAGCCCGGTCAAGACCACCACCGGGATATCGGATTCGAACGACCTCACCCGAAAGATGGAGTCGGGCCCGCGGCCGTCGGGCAAGCCCATGTCGAGCAAGACGGCGTCGAACTCCTGAGCTTCAAGCAACTGCGAAGCCTCGGCCAGCGAGCTTGCCAGAGTTACCGAGACCTTGTCGGCCATGCTGGTCTCGAGTTCATCCTGCAAAAGCATCGCGTCGGCTGGATTGTCCTCTACCAGTAGCACCCTCACGCAGCGGGTTTCGATCTCGTCAGGCCGATCTCTTCTCGATCGCGCCCTTAAGTCTTCGGGCTTTCTGCCGAGAAACTCGGTGAGAACAACCCCAATATTCTCACCGAGAGACTCGGAGGAAACATGAAGAACATCCTGATTATCGACGACCAGGCCTTGCTCCGGCGGCTTGTCTTTGATGCTTTAACCCGAAGCTATCCCCAAGCATGCGTGACCCAGGCCGAAAATGGCCGACAGGCAATCGAACTCATGAGCTCGAACCGCTATGACCTGGTCATCTGTGACGTGGTCATGCCCCAGGTCGACGGCTTCGAAGTGCTGCGCTGGCTACGAGAAGAGAGTTCACAGACCGAGGTTCCCTGTGTCATGTTGACGGGCGAAACCAGGGCCGACGACATCGTCAATGGCTGGCGCCTGGGCGCGACCAGCTATGTAACCAAGCCCTTCAATGTGGATACCCTGATCGAGGCCGTAGAAGCTTACCTTACGGAAGCCGCCGCCTAGGGCCGACAGCCTGAACCCACGAAGAGGGCCCGTAGGATTACGGGCCCTCTTTGCATGAGCTTCTCAGACGCTGACCCTGGCCCGGCCCAGCCCCGCCTCGATCATCTTGATCAACTCGCTGAGATCGAACGGTTTGCGCAGAAACGACAGACAGCCATTCTTGAGCATCTCGGACACGCGCACATTGGCCGTATATCCGCTCATCAAGACCACCTTGACCTGGGGATTGATGGCCCGCAGCTTTTCGAAGCAGGCGGCGCCGCCCATCTCGGGCATCACCAGGTCGAGCACCACCAGATCGATCGATTCTGGCTCATAGAGCTCGAGCGCTTCTATCCCATTGCTAGCCAGCACGACGTTGTAGCCCGACTTGGTAAGCGCAGCGCGGCCCACGGCCCGGATGGCCTCTTCGTCGTCGACCAGAAGAATGGTTTCGCCCCGACCGGGCCGAGCCAGCCCTTCTCGTCGCGGTGCCGCAGGCGCAGGCACGCCTTCGCTGCGACGACCCGGCAGGCTGAGGATGCGGGCCCGATCCGAGCCGACCGAACTCAGAGCGACTCTGCCCCCCAATTCGCGGGCAGCCTTCTGAATAGCCATCAAGCGAGGGCTCTGATCGGCTTCAAATCCAAGACCGGTAAAGGTCTCGCCGTGGGAAACGATCTCTACCAGCAAATTATGACCGGTAAGATTCGCCCGAAATGTCAAAACCCCCCGCCCGCTCAGCTCATCGGCGCCATCGAGAGCCATCATCATCAACAGGCGCCGCAATCGCTCGGCGTCGACCGCAAGGCTGGCTTCTTGAAAGACGATTTCTGAACGAACCTCGAGAGTTCGCGGCAGAGTGTGGCGCAAAAGCGGAATCAGCTCTCGTAGCAGCTCGAAGGGGTTGACGTCCACCACTTGCGAGGCGGCCTCGCCTTCGAAGCTGGCCAGGCGATTGGTCAGTGACAAACCTCGACTGATGGCCTTTTGGATCTGCTCGACCAGCTCGGCCGCCGGTCCCTGGTGGGGGATTTCGCGGACCAGCAACTCGGTCAGGCCTGCCACCGCCGTCAAAAGATTGTTGAAGGTGTGGGCCGTCCCGGCCGCCAGCAGGGAGTTCGAAGTCACTTCTTCGCCCGTCTCCAAATCCAACTCGGGCAGGGCGCAGATCCTGACCTCCACCAGTGAGCCATCGCCAAAGCGAGTGTTTTGGCCACGCACCTCAAGCCCATGTCCCGGCAGACGCCGTTGAAAGACTTCGTTCGCAGTCAGAGCCTCGCGCAGGACCGCTACCAGGGCGGCCCATCGGGCATCCCCACTGGGGGGGAGCATTTCCGACAGCTCGCGATGAGTCGAGATGAATCCGACCGAGGGCAGGCCCAGCAACGTCTTGGCCTGGCGGTTGGCAAATAGAAGTCGCCCGTCCTGCAGCACGAGAACCCCATCAGGAGAGGCCTCGTTGAGGATCTTGAGCTTTTCGAGCGGATCGACCAGGGCTCGAATCAAGTCGGTGACGCTGCGGCTGCCGTAGCTCTTGGTTTCATGATTTTCTCTCACCTATCGCCTATCGGCGGGTCGGGACCCGACTTAAGTCTTTTCTCAAAATGCCGAAGAAACGGGCAGATGGAGGATCCAATGAACCTACCTCAACGAACCTTCGAGTCGCATTTCCTGGAGCCAACGGACCTGCTCCTCTGCATCGCCGAAGAACTGCGCCAGAATCTGGGCCGGGCCAGCGGCTCGCTACGCTCGGCGCTCGATGAAGCCAGTCTGAGCAAGCCTGTCCGAACGCATTTGGACGAAGTCTGGCTAGCCTTCTTGAAACTGCAAACCTTCGCCGGCAACCTCCAGGACCTGGGACTGCTCGCCGCCCAGGGGCTGCGCCTCGAAGAGCAGTCCTTTCAGCTGATCGACTGTTTGGTCGATACGGCCGGGTCGCTGGGCATTCCCCTGGAGTGCAAGGTCACCGAAGGAACTCCCGCCCGAGTCAAGGCCGACCCCGGGCGGTTGCGTCAACTCTTCTCCTTACTGCTGGCTCGAGCCTCGCGGGGTCAAGCACTGGTCCTGTGTGTCTTGCCCGACCAACAGCAGGTCCGGTTCGAACTGGAAGAAGCCAATTGCGTGGCCCTGGCCGCGCGCCGACCCCAGGACCGCCTCAAAGGGTCCCTCTGTCGAGCCATCGTCGAGCAACTCGGAGGTCGCCTGGAACTGCTCGATTGCGGCAGCTTCAGGCTCTGGCTGCCCCTGGCCGCGGTCGAGCAGCAGAGCGACCTGAGCGTCGGCTTAGACCTCGAGGGAGCCTCGGTGCTTCTGGCCGACCGAACCGAGGCCGGCGCCTCGATCCTGGCCACCTGGCTGGTCGGTCTGGGGCTAATCTGCGATCAGGTCAATCAGCCTGCGGGGTGTCTCGAGCGCGTGCGCCAGCATCCCCCAGAGTTCCTCGTGGTCGATCTCAATCTGGGCGGGTTCGACTTTGTGGCCCGGCTACGCCAGGAGGTCCCTTTGACCACCCACCTGATCGTGACCACGGGTCGGGGCGAACGCGGCGATGCCGCCCGTTGCCTCGAGTTGTCGGTGTCGGCTTATCTGACCCGTCCCCTCCAGGTGGAGGATCTCTATCTGGCGCTGGCCCTGGTTCGCGGCCAGGTCAGAGAACTGGTGACTCGCCACACCCTGCGGGAGGCTCGCAATGCGTAGAATTCTCAGCCTGATGCTGCTGGGCTTGGTGTTTCTGCCCGGCTGCAAGAAAGCCAAGACCGTGCTCGACCAGAATCCGGGCTTCCAGCTGGAGATCCCGGCCGGGTTTACCGTCGATACCAACCTCAATCCCAACAACGAGCAGGGCACGACCTGGCTTCGTGAAGATGGTCGGGCCTTGTTCGCCATCGATTTTCAACCCATGGAGGGCAGCCGCCGCTCGGCCTTGCTCGACCACGGCAAGAAGGCCTATCTGGGGCAGGTGGCCCGGGAACTCGAGCACGACCTCAGCTCCCATCTGGAAGAGTTTCACGACTTCGACAGCCGTCTGGTCGACGCGGCCGGCCAGCCTGCCCTGGAAATATCCTTTCAGACCCGCCAGGAAGGGCAGCCTTACGATGTCCATCTGCTCTTGCTGGTGGCCGACAATCAGCCTCCGAGCGAGATCATGCTCGACTATCGGCTGCCGCACGAAGACGGCGAGAAAGACGAAGCCTGGGCCAGAGTGCGAGAGACCTTTGCCTGGGTGAGCGAAGACGCCGGTGGCGAACACGGCCAGAAAGACGAGGAGCCCGCTGACGGCGAGGCAGAGCCGAAAAAAGAGAAGGCATCGGCCCATGGCAAGAGTCACTAGACTGATCTGTCTGCTGGGATTAGTAGGCGTACTGATCGGTTGTGGTTCCCATCAGGCCCCGAACGAGCCCGAGGAGCAGCCAACCGCGGCGGCCCACGAGACGCCCGCGGCCGAACACGGCCCGGTGCCCGAGGACGCACACGGCAAATCTGCCGAGGAAGGTCACGGCCAGAAGGCTGAGGCCTCGCCCTGGCAGCAGGCCACCCGTCAAGCACAAGAAGCGCTGACCAATCACGAGATTGATGAAGCCGAGCGACTCTGCATCGAGGCCCTGGAATTGGCCCGCCAGCCCGATCAACAGACGAATCTGGTGACCAGCCTGCACAACCTGGGTAAGGTGCGACTGGCCCAGGGTCGGCCGGATGAGGGCATCGAGCTTTTTCAGGAAGCGATACGGCTGGAAGAGCGAAAGGTCCACCCCGACCGGGCCATGCTGGCCGCCTGCTGGAACAAGTTGGGCGCCGCTCGCTACGCCGCCGAGCGCAATGATGAGGCGATCGAAGCTTTAAAACGCGGCCTGGAGGTGCTGGAGGAAGAGAACTTCTATCGCGGTCAGCGCGGTGAGATGCTCTCGAACCTGACCAAGCTGTATCAGGCCACCGGGCGCAAAACCGATATGGAGGCTGTCCAGGAACGGTTGCGCCGGCTCAGGGTGCCGGATGCCCCGCCGCCAGAGAAGGGCACCCCCTGTGCCTGGTGGATGGTCCGGGTTTACCCCGAGCCTCTCTACCGCCGCGCCGCAGTCCGCTATCGGCAACGTCAGGTGCCTCCCGACCGGAGGATGGCGGTCACTCGCTTTCTTCAGAGGAGTTGGCCGAGTTCTGAGCCTGAGAAAGAATCGGGTCACTAGCCCCAAAAAAAGGCTGCAGGACCTCGACCAGTTCGGCCAGGCGATAGGGCTTCTGTAGATATCCTCCGATGCGCCTGGAGGCCATCTCGGGCGGTAACGAGTCGGCGCTATAACCGCTGCTGACGACGACCGGAACGTCAATCTTTAGCTCGCGCAGCTTGCGAAAGGTCTCGACTCCGCTCAGGCCCGGCATGGTCAAATCGAGCACCAGCAGGTCAATGTGAGGGCTGCTGCGTAGGATGTCGATGGCCTCGAACCCCCCCGAGGCCGGCACCGCCGTTAGGCCCAGAGCGTTGAGCAAACTGACGCTGGTCTGGCGAACCACCGGATCGTCATCGCACACCAGTACCGTGCCGCCCTTGAACACGGCCGTGGCCGGAGGGGTCGACTCAGCCAATTCTTTCGAGATCGGAAAGAGCAACTTCACTGCCGTTCCCCGGTCCGGCTCGCTGTAAATGCGCAAGGTCCCCCCGTGAGCCCGCATGATTCCCAGTACGGCCGACATGCCCAACCCTCGACCGGCAAATTTGGTAGTAAAGAAGGGATCGAAGACCTGTTTGAGCACGTCCGGGGTCATACCGCAACCGGTATCCGCCACCTCGAGATAGACGAACCAGCCAGGCTCTGTCTCGGGCACAACGGTAGCCTCGATGTACTCCTTCGAGACTTCCATGCGACCGCCCGAGATAGTGATGAGCCCACCCTTGCTGCGCTGGCTCTCGACCGCGTTGGTGACCAGATTCAGGATGGCCTGGCGCAACTGGCCCAGGTCGGCTTCGATCTCGGGCAGATCGTCACTCAGGTTGGTCTGCAGGGTGGCCTCGGTGGCCACCGACGAACGCAAGAGCTCGAACATCTCCTTGACGACCCGACTCAAGCTGACCGGTTGTTTGTTGAAAGGGGACTTGCCGGCGTAGGCCAGCATCTGGTTGGTCAATTCAGAGGCCCGCACGGCCGCCGCCTCGATCTGGGCCAGATACTGCCTCACCGAAGAGTTCTCGGGAACCTCGAGCGCGGCCAGACTGGCGTTGCCCAGCACGCCCACTAACAGGTTGTTGAAATCGTGGGCCACTCCCCCGGCCAACATGCCCAGGCTCTCGAGGCGCTGGCTCTGCATCAGGCGGGCCTCGAGTGTCCGACTTCGCTGCAGCGCGTCGTATTCGTCAGCCAGCCGATCCGCTCTGGCCTTGATCCCTTCAAATTTGCGGCGCTCGCTAATGTCGCGCACGGCTGCCACCACGAACTGCCGGTTGGCGGTGGTGTAAGGACTGAGACTGATTTCGACGGGAAAGGTCGAGCCGTCCGCGCGCCGGCCTTCGAGTTCCATTCCCGATCCCATGCCCCGGGTGGCGGGCGCCGCCTGATAGCCCTGGCGGTGGGCGCGGTGGGCCTGGCGCAGTGTTTCGGGCAAGAGAGCCTCGACCTCGAGCCCGAGCAGAGTCTCTTGAGCATAGCCGAACATCTCGGTCGCCTGGCGGTTGGTTTGGTGAATGGTTCCCTCGGCATCCACTACTATAGTGGCGTCGGGGATGGTCTCGAGAAAGGCCCCCAGAGTGCGGATGGAGGTGTCCTCGACTGGCGCTACCAGCCACACCTCTCCCAGCGGCTGAAGATGCAAACGAAAAGCCCGGCCGACCGAGATCGCCTCGACCTGGCAGGTAGCCGGCCTTGGCCCCAACACGGGAGCCGGTCGAAAAGTCTCGTCCAACCTCTCGGAAACAACGCCTAACGCTTCAAAGGCGGCGGCATTGGAACGCCTGATTCGGCCTTCGCTGTCGACCAGCAACATCGGCACAGGCAAAAGGTCCAAGAACTCGAAATCTGGGTGATTGACTTCCGTTGCACACATCCGCTAGACTTAGTGAACCCCCCGGTCATCGTTAGTTCTGTCGTCTTGGCATCTGCTCCTGTTGAACGGATGTTGAACAACGACTGATAGGTTGTGGACATGTATATCGATTCCATGGATCAGGTTGGACTTACACAGACCGAAGTCGGGGTGCTCGCGGATCAGCTTCGAACTTTGTGTCACGACTCGGGGGCAAGCTACGGTCGCCTCTGGCTGACCAGCCCCCAGGGGGCAGGGCCGCTGGCGGAATACGGGGATCGCTCGGGGGCCGAGCTCTCCTACCGAAGACAGATGGGGGACTTCGAAATCGAGGCGAGTCTGGGGCTCTCTGAGTCAGCCCCCGAAGAGATCCAGGCCCGCCTCGAGACGCTGGCAACCGAAAGTGCGCATACTCTAGCAGACGCCCGCCTGAAAGCCTTGTCTTCAGTCCACCACGCTCTCTCCAAACGCCTTCACGATAAGGTCTGCCAGGATTTGACCGCGGCCAAACTCGAATTGGAACTTTTGCAGCTACAAGGGCAGGCGCCCCCGGCTGTGGAAAAGGTCATTCGGTTTCTGCACGCGGCCAGCGTGGAGGTCCGCGACATTCTCGGGGATTTAAAGAGTGGGTAAAGTCTTTCTGATCGATGACCACTCCCTGGTTCGGGGAGGGTTTTCGCGTCTGGTCTGTCAACTGCCAGGCTTCGAGGTGGTTGGCGAAGCAAGCTCTATCGAAGAAGCGCTGCCGCTGCTGCGGGAGTGCCAGGTCGATATTGTCACCCTCGACCTGGCCCTGCCAGGTCTATCGGGCCGCAACGCCGTGACGCTGCTGCAAGAGTCGGTTCCCGAGGCGCGCATCCTGGTCATTTCAGCCCGGCTGGATCCGGCCGAGGTCCAATCTCTGCTCGAATTAGGGGTGCTGGGCTATCTGTCCAAAGAATCGCCGGCCACCGAGTTTCTAGAAGCCCTGCGCTCGGTCAAGACCAACCAGACCTATCTCTCGCGCGCCGCCGCCGGCGCCCTGGCCACGGCCGTGCGAACCCGCACCCAGAGCCCCACCAACCCCCTTTCGGGCCGCTTGCTCGAAGTCTTGCAAATGATTTCCGACGGCCTCACTACCCGCGAGATCGCCAGCAAGCTCTATCTAAGTCCCCGGACGGTCGAGAAATACCGCGGTCAGATCTTGCGTAAGCTCGACTGTCGCAACCAGATCGAGGCTCTGGGACGGGCCAAAGAATTGGGCCTGCTGAACTAAACCACCGGGCTAGCTGGCCGATACCATAGATGTCGTGAAAATTCTTGTCGTAGAGGATCATCCTCTCAATCGAACCATCATCCAGTCAGCCCTGGGCGATCGCCTGGGCTGCAACACCCTGCTGGCCTGCGACGGGCGCGAAGCCCTGTCGATGCTGGCCAAGAACCAGGATGTCGGCCTGATCATCACTGACCTCAACATGCCCGAGATGGACGGCCTCGAACTGATCGAGACCGTGCGCAGCCACCCCACCCACAAGAAGATCCCGATCATCGTCTGCACCATGGATAGTTCGGTCGAGAAGGTCGTTCAGGTGGCTCGCCTGGGGGTGACTCATTTCATCGCCAAGCCCATCAAAGTTCAGCAACTCCAAGAAAAGGTGCGAGAGGCGCTTCAATCGAGCCCGGTCGCCCCGCCGGCCCAGTTAGAGATCTTGCTGATGCTCGGGATCGACCGCCGCGCCTATACCGAGCTGGTCCAAAAGACCGGCCAGGCGATGGCCGATCTCTTCGCTCAACTCGAAAGTGTCAACGGCGGTCGCAAGCTCGCCAATAGCGAGATTCGCAAGCTCTCTCGGATGATCTGGCCCGACGTTTTCAAGGCCATTGCCAGCTAGCCGCCGCTTAAACCGCTGAGCGGGCGGCTCGACGAGGGCGACCCGAGACCATTTCGAGCACTTTCACACCAAAGCGTTCGTCGACGACCACCACTTCTCCGTAAGCCACCAGTCGATCGTGGACAAACAGCTCGACCGGTTCGCCGGCCATCTTGTCAAGCTCCAGGACCGATCCCTCGCCGATGCTCAGCAGATCCTCGATCATCAACGAAGTCTTGCCCAGCACCACCATCACTTCGAGGGGTACGTCGAGCAGGATGTCGAGGGCGCCGCCGGACACCGACGGACCCTCGCGGCCTGCGGGCAGGGCCGAGAAACTCGCCTGCGAAACATTGGCCTGCACTCGCGGCGAGTCACTGCGAGTCCTTTCTTCCGGCTCATCGTCATCCTTTGACTGATCATCGACCAGCACCGAGGGTCCGGCCGCAGCCGAGAGTTCCTCGGCCAGGGTGGCCGGCAAGAAGAGATACAGCGAAATGGTGTCGCTTTTACTGACCTTGACCGGGAACTCGAGCGAGACGTAGAGAGGAGCTCCCAGATCGGGGAGCGGTCCGTAGCTCGGTTCGGTGGACCGCACCGTGACCTCCTGGCCCAGGGCGCGAGTGAGGGCGGCGGGTAAGAAACTCACCATCTGCCGAAAGGCCTCACCGAGAACCTCGCCGTGGAGAGCGCCGAAGGTCTCTCCCGGGCTCTCTTCGCCCAGCATGCTCGAGGCCAACATGACCGCCTCGGCACCGTCGATGGCCAGGATCAGTGGCCCGGTGAGAGCCCCTCCCGTGGTGATGGGGATATGGAAGGCGCCATCGTGAAACTGCCCTGTCATCTCGCTGGGCGTCACGATAAAGGATGAGCCCGGCTGGGGGACAGCTGGTTGGCTCAACAGTGCCGCCAAAGTCTCGGCGGAATTCTTGATCCAGGTTTGAAATACCAGCACAGTAGGATCGCTGCTCATGTTCTTTCCCTCCAAGGGCCTTCGATAATAACTGCCATCTTACGGGCCACCATACCGGGGCGGCCAGCGAAACGCGGCACCCCCCCTACCCGAACTCTGAGTGGTTTGGATTGTTCTTGCTGCAAACTGATTACGTCGCCTGGGGCCAGCTTGGTCAGGTCGGCCGCGGACATGCGAGCCGTCCCGAGTTCCACCGTGACCGGCAGCGGCAGGGTGGCGAGATTTGGCGGCAGCTCGCGGTGCCGATGCTCGGTCTCGCTGTCTCGCTTGGCTCTGTTCACGCCGCCCACCAGCCGGGTGAGGGCCGATAGAGGGGTGTAGATGCTCAGGTGCCCACTGGTCGCGCCCAGACGCAGGTCGTAGAGGGCACGGACCATGAACTCGTCAGGAGCCAGGGTGCGCGGAATGACCCGTTCGTCGGTGTCGATCAGCTCGACCACCGGGGCGGTGGGCAGTTCGACCGCGTCGGCATAGAAGTTGAGGATCTTCTGGCAAATCTCGCCCATCAACCCCCGCTCGAACTCGGTCAGGGGACGGCTGATGATACTGCCGCTTCCCGGCCCGCCCATCAGGCGGTCCAGAGCGGCGTAGAGCTGGTTGAGGTTGACCTTGAGCATCCCGTGGCGTTCTTCGTCGAGGGCGAAGGTGCACATCAGCGTGGGAATGCCGTGAGATTTGAAGATCTCACCGTAATTTGTCTGATCTACCTCGACCAGAGTAGTGTCGATGCTGGTCCGGGTCAGTCCGGTCAGATAGTTGGTCAGGCTACGTGTAAAGCGACCGAAGTTCGTGCGAAGCAGCCGAATCTGCTCCTTTGACAGCTTCTCGGGTCGACGAAAGTCGTAGAGCCGATAGCCTCGCGAGCTGCGAAACGTCTTGCGGTGGCGCCCTGCACCCATTTCGCCCGGAGTGATGGTCGTAGGCGAAGCCATCTCTTGTTGACCAAGAGAACTGATCAGAGCATCAATTTCTAACTGGCTTAAATTGGCCGACATCGATTCACCTCACTGGGGTCATTGTCATGGGGTCAGGCAAACCCTTGTCGCTCCAGACAAAAAACGGCGAGAGGACTCTCGCCGTTTTTGACTCGCCCCGCCCATCTTCAACGATGTTCTCGAAGGGCAATGTTGACGGTCAGACGACCCAGCTCGGTGTCGATAGGAATGATCATCGTCGTACTCAGGACACCGGAGGCTCGCATACCGATGCCACAGAGGATGACCGGAGGGGTGATGGAAAACGCCGAGCCGTTGTCGTTGAGAAGGGTCACCGCCCGCCCTGCGATCAGATTGGCCAACTCGGCCAGCGTCGATCTGGCCATGGGGTTCAGGCTGTCGAACGGCTCGCCAAAGTTCATCGCCTCACAGACCCTCAGAGCGCAAGCTGTGTCTAGTTCGAGCACCAGCCGACCTTCCATCCCTCCGGTAATGCCGATGATCACGGCTACCTCTTGAAGTTCTTGAGGGTCAGCCACTTCGGTGGGACGGCCGGTCGTGGCCGGCTTCTCGAGATAAGTGGCCAGCACGTCGGTCGCGGCTTCCGCGAAGGCGGTGGCAAAATTGGTTTTCAGCAAGGGGCACCTCCGTTATGTCTAGCCTCCAAGACATCGGCCAGATACGCCTCCCCTTAAGGTCCCCGGGGCGATTTGGGGACGGCGGCGATGACGTAGTCCGCGCCCCAGGGCAAACCACCCTCGTGCTCGCCCACATAGGCCAGGGCGCGCTGGCGCAACTCGCGCTCATAGGCGTCTAGACTCGCTCGCAGAGCGGCCGGAACCCCTTCGAGAGCCCGCCGGCAGACATCAAGCTCGGCCTGCACGAAGGGCTGTCCATAGAGGATGGGAAAGGCTCGCTCCGAGATCACCTCGTAGCCCTGCAAAGCCAGTTGCTCGAGCACCCACCAACGGGGATACTCGCGATGCGGCCGCTGCCGCGCCAGCAGCAGAGTAGCGTCGCGCAAGTTGGCGATCTCGTTGACCAGTCGGCCGGCCGCGTGCTGGCCTGCGGGCGGATAGGGTTCTAGACCGATGACGTAGAGGCGCTGGCCGACATGACGCTTGAGCCGGCCCAGCAATCGGGTCTGATAATATGGGGCCAGCCTATCGACGGCTCCGATCAGATAGTCGACCAGCACCACCTCGAACCGCTCGCCCAACAGCAGGTCGGGGTCGGTCCAATTGCCCACCACCACTCGGTCCTGGGCCCGCAGTCGGGGTCCCAGGTCGTGCTCGAGCCGCTCCTTCCATGCACTGTCGCCGGTGACAGCCGTGATGGACTCGGTCTCGAGACCGGCCAGCCATTCCAACGACCCCCAGCCCGTGCCGGCGTCGAGCACCCGCCCCCAGGGGGCGCCACCGTGAAGCTGCTCGAGATAAGCAAACAGCGAATCGAAGGGCACTCCCGCAGTTTGCTCTATTTGGCGGGCAGGGTCAAGGTAGCGTACATCACCCTGGTATCGGCATCAGGGTTACCAACCAGCGGCTCTATGTGTTCGACTTTGAGCACCAGCAACCCATCGGGCCGGGAAAGGCTGAAGTTGCCCTGGGCGTTCGCGGTAGCCACCGTCTTATGCTCGGTATAAAGCTCGGCTCCTGGCAGGGGCTTGCCGTTGAGCAGGACCTGGCCTTCGACAGTCTTGCCCACCGAGCGCAGCACGATCTCGAGGGGATGGCCAACCTTCTGGGTGTAGTCGGGACCCTCGACCAGCTTGGCGTAATGCAGGTCCCAGGTGCTCTTGAGATAGCTGCTCTGTTCCCGCTTGGAATGGTGCTTCCAACCGTGCACCGTCTTGACCCAGAAGCGGTTGTCGATGTCGACCGCCAGAGTCCTGGCCTGAGGGGCCACCAGATGAAGTGTTTGGCCCTGGTAGGCGCTGTCGACCTTGACGCTCTTTCCCTGGGCCGACCAGCCGGCGACGCCTTTGAGCACATCGCGCTCATAGGGCGTATTCTCGCCTGCGTGACCATAGACCAGCACGGCCCCGTCTTTGTCAGGTTTGAGCCAGAAGTCGTGGGCCCAGGCCGGCAGAGCGCAGACCAGAAGGCAAAAGAAGACGAAGCGATGTCGCATTTTGAGTTTCTCCTTAGAAGATGGTGGATAGAGTCAGCCGACGGCTGAAACGGAACGAGTCGGTGTTGTTAGGCTGCGGACCCTGGGAGGTGCTGGACCCACCCTGGTAGGCCCAGGCCGGGCTAAAAGTCAATACAACCAGGAGCACCCAAATGCATCTGAAACAACATCTTTCTGCAAAGAAAGTCACCTGCAACCATTTTCATCCCCAAGCAAAACTCCTCCTGAGCTAGATTTACTCCCACTCCGAGAGGCGCCGAGCGTCAGGGTGCAGTTACCCTGGTGGGACTTTCGCACAGGCAGAACACAGCCCGGCCAGGCTCAGGTGTTCGCGATCGATCTGGAATCCGTAGGTAGCCCGGACCTTTTTGGCCAGGCCCAAGATCAAGTCATAATCGCACTCTTCGACCTGGCCGCATTGCTTGCAGCAAAGGTGGCCGTGCAGGTGACCGGGGTCGCGAAAAGAGTAATGGATCTGGTCGACCGCGGCGTCGAGGCGGTCTACTAGACCGGCTTCGTGCAGGCCCTCGAGGGTTCGATAGACGGTGGCCAGGTTGAGACCCGGCATCGTCGGAGAAGCCATCTCATAAAGTTCTTTGGCGGTCAGGTGCTGGTGCCCCTCGACCTCCCGGAGCAAGCCCAGCAAGGTCGTCCGCTGGGCGGTCACTCGAAGCCCGTGGGAGCGCAGAAGGTCAGCGTGTTCTTTCACGAGCGCCCCTTCGAGACGGTGGCTGCATCTCCCGCCCTTGAAGGAGCCCAAGGGGAGTGTGCGGTAGACGGCCGGGTGAGACACTTGCGGCTTTGGCTCCTCCTCTTCTTCCTGCTCTTGGGCTGGCCGGCCTGGGCCCATGACGAGACGGCCGATTCTCTATTGAAGTTGGTGGTCGAACCCGGAGTGATCCGATTGGACTACGAGATCCACTTTTCGGGAACCGAGAGCTTCACCCGCATCCGCTCGCTCGACAGCAACGGCGACGAGACATACTCTGATTTCGAGAAAGAGGCTTTTCTGGGGGTCCGCGAGTTGGATTTTCTTGAGCAGGCCAGTTTACGCATGGACGGCAAAGGATTAGCCCTGCGACCCATTGCCCGCAAGGTCGAAGTCGATACTAACTCCGTCACCGGCTTGAGCAAAATCAGTGTCTATCATTCCTTTGAATCCGACCCCTTCGAGTCACCTTCTGCTCACGCTCGCCTGGAGTTTAGCGATAAAGCTTTCGGATGGACTCGACTCGAACTGGGGGGTGGGCTTGGCCCCGGGCTGGTCGAAGAGGGTCCCAGCCGAGGACGCAAGCACCAGTTGGTGGTCGACCTGGGCAGCCAGGCGCGAGCGCGAACTGCGACCGAGCAGTCGACCACCGCCTCGGACGACCGGCTACTCGAACTGGTGGGCGCCAACCTGACCCCCGGAATCATCGCCACCGCCCTCTTGCTGGCCTTTGTCTTCGGAGCCCTGCATGCGCTCACGCCCGGGCACGGAAAGACCATGGTGGCGGCCTACCTGGTCGGTTCGCGAGGAACGTTCTCACAGGCTGTCTTTCTTGGACTGGTGGTCACTTTCACCCACACCATCAGTGTCTTTCTGTTGGGAATCGCCTGCTTCTATTACTTCGACAAGGTGGTACCCGAGCAGACCATTCCCTGGATCGCCTTCGCCTCGGGCGTGTTGGTGGTAGTGGTCGGGGCTGTGCTGCTGGTTGGGCGCTTGCGCGGGGCAGACTGGGGGCATGGCCACTCCCACTCCCATGGTCACGACCACTCCCACGACCATCATAGTCACGCTCACGACCACGACCACCACGGTCACGACCACTCCCACGACCATCACAGTCACGCTCACGACCACGACCACCACGGTCACGACCACTCCCACGACCATCACGGTCACGCCGCCGACCATCGGGGGAGCTGCCAGGAAACCGACCTGGCGGCTTCCCTCGAGGGGCATCATCACCTGGGGCACCACCACGCCGAGGGCAACCCTCCTTCGCATCCCCACCAGCCAGAGGTCGCCAAGAAGGTCTCTGGTTGGGCTTTGCTGAGCCTTGGCATCAGCGGAGGCCTGGTGCCCTGCCCCGACGCGCTGCTGGTGCTGTTGAGCGCCATCGCTCTCAATCGCCTGGCCTTCGGACTGCTGGTGCTGGTGGCCTTTAGCCTCGGTCTGGCGGCCGTGCTGGTGGCCATCGGAGTGGCGGTAGTATCGGCCGCCCGGGTGGCCGATCGCTTCATGCCCGGTCGAGAAACGGTGGCCCGCATCTCGGTGGTGGCCTACGGGTTGGTCTGTCTGCTGGGGCTGGTCATGGCCTGGCGGGCGCTCGTCAGCGCCGGGGTGCTATGATGCTGGCCCTGCACATACCCGACGGCTTTCTGCCCGGACCCGTCGGGGCAGCCGGCTGGTTGTTGGCCCTGCCGGCCCTGCTCTGGAGCCTCTATCAAGCCTCACGCCAGGAGGAGGACGAACTACCCCTGGCCGGACTGCTGGCCGCCTTCGTGTTCGCGGCCCAGAGTTTCCAATTTCCCATCCCCGGAGGCACGACCGGACACCTTATCGGAGCCACCCTGGTAACCATCCTGGCCGGCCCCGGCCTGGCCTTTCTGGTGCTCACCTGCGTCATCTTGCTGCAGGCTCTGCTGTTCGGCGACGGCGGCCTGGTGGTGATGGGCTGGAACCTCACCAACATGGGGGTCCTCTCCGGATTTTGCGGCGGCAGCCTCTTCCTGTGGCTGACCCGTGGAGGCGCCCCCCGCCCGGCGGCTGGCCTGGTGGCGGCCTGGATCGCTACGCAGGCGGCCAGTCTGGCCACCTGCCTGGAGCTGGCCGCTGGCAACGCCTCGCCACTGGTGGTCTCGTTGCCCGCCATGGCAGCCACCCAGAGTCTGGTGGGCGTAGGCGAAGGACTGGTCACGGCCGGCGCTATCGGTTTTTTGGCCCGCACGCGCCCCGGATTGCTCCGGCGACAAGACTCGGCCTGGCCCGGAGGGGTGGGGTTTGGCCTTCTTCTGGCCGGTTGCCTGGCTGCAGCTCTCTTACTGCCGAGCCGGCCCCTGGCCCCGCTGTTCTGCTGGCTGGCGCTTTGTGGCTTGAGTCTTATTGGCTATGGGGTGACCCGCTTCATCGGCTGGCGAGGCAAGCCATGATCGCGACCTTCAGCCCCAGGGCCAGCCGGCCCTGGCAGTTGGATCCCCGGGCCCTAATGCTGAGCGCGCTGCTGGCCATCGCGGCTATTACCTGGACCGAAAGCTGGGCAGGCCTGGGCTTGACCGCGCTGGCCCTGACGCTTCTGGCTTTGCTGTGGGGAGTGCCGTTGCTGGCCTGGTGGCTGCGTTCGGCACTGGTCTTGCCGTTTTGCCTGGCGGCTTTGCCCCTGGTCTTCACCGATCCCGGTCCGGCCTGGATTCAGGTGATGGGCCTGACCGCCAGCCACACCGGGGTCGAGCACTTTCTCTCCATCGTCGTTCATTGCTGGCTCTGCCTGCAGGCGCTCCTACTAGCAATGGCGGTCGGCGGCCCCACCCAGCTGGTCGAAGCCCTGGGAGGTCTGGGCATGCCGGCCCGCTTGTTGATGGTGGTGCGCCTCTGCGTGCGCTATCTCGACCTGCTCAAACAAGAGGCCGCTCGCATGGCCCGGGCCCGCCAGTGCCGCAGCTGTGGTCCGGGGCGCCCTGGCCTGGGCTTTCGTCTGGCGGTGGTGGGCCAACAGGTGGGCTCTCTCTTTCTGCGAGCGCTCGACCGCGCTCAGCGAGTCCACCTGGCTATGCGCTGCCGAGGCTACAGCTCGGCCGACCCCATGTTCGCGGTCGAGTTCCGCCCCTGGCGGGGCGCCGACTTCGCCCTGGTCGGCCTGAGCTTGGGCTGGCTAGGGACAGCGGTCTGGCCCGGGTGAGTTGGCTGCGGGCTACCGACCTGAGCTTTGCCTATCCCGATGGCCAGCGGGCCCTCGACCAGGTCTCGTTCGCACTCGCCAGCGGCGAAAAGGCTGTGCTACTTGGGCCCAACGGAGCCGGCAAGTCCACTCTCTTACTGCATCTCAACGGCATCCACCACGGCCAGGGACGGCTGGAAATCGGCCAGGTCGAGGTAGCTCGCCACAACCTCGACCAGATCCGAGCCCGGGTGGGACTGGTCTTTCAGAACCCCGACGACCAGCTGTTTTGCCCTACCGTGGCGGAAGATGTGGCCTATGGCCCTCGCTATCAGGGCCTGACCGGAGCCGAACTTGAAGCCCGGGTCAAAGCAGCCCTCGAGCAGGTGGATCTGCTGGAAGCCGCCGACCGGTTTCCCCAGAACCTGAGCGGCGGAGAGAAAAAGAGAGCGGCCCTGGCCACCGTCCTGTCGATGCGTCCCGATTTGCTGGTGCTAGACGAGCCTACCGCCGGGCTGGATGCGCGCGCCCGGCGCAGCGTCATCGAGGTGCTCAAGGCTCTGGCTACCACCATGCTGGTGGCGACCCATGACCTGGAGCTAGCCAGGGAAATGTTTGAGCGGGGACTGATTCTCGACGGGGGAAAGCTGGTTTACGACGGACCCCTCGAGGCCGCCCTGGCCGACCGCGAACTGTTGCTACGCCACGGTCTAGTCGCTTGAGCTGCGGCGACCGCGCAGCAGACTCAAGCCGCCGAAGATACCGAAGAGAACGCTGATGCCGACCAGCAGGCGGGTGTGAGTGGCCACCAGCGGCTGCGAGAACGACTTCACCACCTGGTGCTCGTCCACTTCGACCTCTACCGTGGCGCCATGCAAGCCATGGGTGGAATCGGCCTTGACCTTGACCGTCCATTGGCCGGGCTGGTCTGGCACGAACACGACCCGGCCATGAAAATCGGTGCGGCCAATGGCAAAGGGGTTGCCCTCGGCACCTCCGGGTGGGAAGACCTCGTATTCAGAATAGCTGGCTTCTTCATCGCCGAGCTGAACCGTGACCACCACCGCCTCGGCCTGGGTCACCTCGTGGTTCACCGTGTGGGCCAGAGCAAGAGTGGATAGCAGCAAACAGATCGCCAGGACTCGCATGGCCCCAGTCTATACCGAAAACGGATGCACTTGCAACCGTTCGCGGGAGGGGCGGTTAGCGTCGGAACCTCTGGGGAGTTGCCAGCGCCCGCCGAATCTGGCGAAGCACCTCGGAGGACAGATCGGGTTCGACCACTTCCAAGCTGAATTCTTCCACCGAGAAACTCGGCTTCTCTTCAACCACCAGCACACTGGTGTTGGAATGTCGGGCCAGGGCCATCAGTTGCTCGCGGTTCTCGGCCAGCAACACCCGGTAACCAGCCTCCTCCAGCTGGCGGTGAAGCACTCCGCCCAGCTGGCCCAGGAGCAAGATACACTCTTTGCCCCCCGGGGCGGCGGCGCTCCCGGCACGGGGCAAAACCAGGGTCAACGTGGTGCCCTGACCCGGGGCTGATTCGATTTCGATCTTGCCCCCCATACTACGAACCCAGCCATACACCCGGGCCAGGCCCAGACCGGGCTGCCCCAGGCGGGTGGTGTAGAACGGTTCGAACAGGTGCCGAGCCGTACTTCGATCCATGCCATGACCGCTATCCGAGACCGATAGGCGAAGCCAGCCGTCGGGAGAATCCTCGGCTTCTATCTGAAGCCAACCGCTCCCTGAGGCCATTGCCTCGAGCGAGTTCTGACAGATCTCTCGCAACATCTCTTCACAAACCGAGGACCGAGCCAACAACGTCAGGCTGGGCGGACACTTCGTCTCGCAACGGGTGCCGGGGGATCGCTCTTTCACCCAGCGGGCCAGGTTGCCCAGCAAAGGCACGACGGCCGTGCCCTCCATCGCTTGATCGATGGCACCATAGAAAACCGAGAAGGCGTTGGCTCGGTCTTCGAGCTTGCGACAAGATTCCAGGATCGACTGCAGACCCTCGGTCACCTCGGGTTGATTACAATCCAGCAGGGCCAACTCGGCCTCGCCCTTGACCCCCGCCAATACGTTACGAAGGTCGTGAGCCACTCGGTCGGCCATGCGGCGCAGCGCCGCGAAGGCAGGCGCCTCGCGCCCTTCGGCCATCTGGTCGAGCAACTGCCGGCGAAACGTCTCGAGTTCTTCCGGCAAGGTGTCGCAGGCGGCCTGGTTCTGACGACGCACCTCTTCCAGCAGTTCGCCCCGCACCACCGACACCTCGCGGGGAGCCTCGATACCCAGCCGAACCTGATCGGCTCGGGACTCGAGCACGGTGATGATGACATCGTCCCCCACTTTGAGGGATTGCTTCTTCTTGCGCGAGATTACGAGCATGCTACCGGCCTCCTGGATAAGCTGTGACAGGTTCCGAACCGAGTGTCGTCAAGTACGACCTGACCGCCCGTCCGGGTTCGCTGGTGCAATACCACCGGGGCCGCCAGATTCATGGTCCAGCCGTCCTGGTCGCAAGTCACCACGCAATAGATGGCCAGTTCGTCGCCCCGTTCCACTCGCAAAGCCTGCAGAAAGGCGCTGTCGAGATCGGGTTCATAGTCCGAGAAAAAGGTGAACGGGTCGGCCAGAGCCAGGGCCAGGTCGGCCTGGTCCACCGACTGAAGCCAGACGAAGGGGCGATACTTGGGCATTTCCAAGAGCACGAACCGGCGACTTTCTTCGAGACCCACCAGGGGTCGGGTGAACTCGATCAAGCTGCTCTCTGGAACCTCTAACTGGCCGAATCTCAGGCTATCCAACTGCATTCTAATCTCCTCGACTGTTTTCTATCTAAGATAATTGACCAGACTCAGCTGAGACACTCGTGAGGCCACCTGCATCGTGGCCTGGACGGTGGTCTCGGCAGAGAGCATCTGGGTGATGGCGGTGGGCAGGTCGACTCCGCTCAAATCCTGCAGTTCCATGTTCAAGTTGATCAGCTTCTCGCCGGTGTGGGTCGACAGGCTCTCGAGATACTGACCGGCGCTGGCAGCCTCGGCTCGCCGAGTCAGCAAATTGTTCTCGATTTTCTCGAGCTTGTCGAGAAAGGGAGCGGCGTCGAAGTCTGGCTTTTGCAGGGCGTCGCGCAGCTCGATCACGGTCTGGAAGAAGTCTTCTCCCGACCCGCCCGAAACCGACTGCCCGTTGAGGCTGATGTTGAGGGTCTTGCCGTCGGGCAGGTTCAAAGGCGGAGAGCCTAGATCGCCTGCGTAATTCACCGAGGTGATTTTGCCCCCCGATTCGGTAGTCTGGAAAGGGGGAGTGCGGCTCTTGAAGCCGCTCAACAAGTAGCTGCCGTTGATCTCGCTGTTGCTCAAGTTGAGGGCCGACTGCAGGATGCTGTCGACCTCCTGAGCCAGCGACTCTCCCAACTGAGGTCCAGTGCTACCGTTGGCGGCTCGCTGGGTGATGGTGCGCAAGCTGCGCACTTTAGAGGTCAGGTCGCCCAGCATCTCGTCGACGTAGCGTAGAGAGCCGGCGCTTTCTGCGACCATGCCCTGATCGGTCTCTAGCCGCGTGATCGCCGCCTGCACTCGGGTCTTGCGGGCGTAGGCCGAGGGGTCCTCGCTGGGGCGGGTGAGCTTCTGGCCCGAGGCGATCTGTTCTTGCAGGCCGTTGAGACGGCTACGGGCCGATTCTAGATTGTTGAGGATGGCTCGCTGAAAGCGGGCATCGTTAGCACGCATACTATCTGGCTCCCATGCTGATCAAAGTCGACATGATTTCGTCGGCCACGGTGGCCACCCGAGCCGCGGCCGCAAACGATTGCTGGTAACGCTGCAGGTTGAGCAACTCCTCGTCGGAGTTGACTCCCGAGATCTGCTGGCGGCGCTCGTCGGCATCGGTTTCTAGCAGAGTGTTCCGTTGAGCCATCACCATCTCGCGACTGCGAGCGGCTCCGGCCGAGGTGGCCAAATCGTCGATGGACTCTTGAAAAGTGCGGTCGCCACCCGAGCCGAAAGCGGCGCTATCGAGCTTGGAGGCCATCTGACGCAACATCCGACCGTCGCCAGGCACGGCTGGCGCAGACACGGCACCGGTGAGGCCGAGCACCTGCGAAAGGTTGCCGCCGAGATCGTTGACGGTGATACCAGGCGGACCGGCCATTGAGGGGTCGCGCTCGAGCACCACCCGACCACTGGGTGAGTCGAATCGAGCTTTGACTCCGGCGGCGCTGAGGTTGCTCAGAATCTGGTCGGTGGATTGGCTATCATCCCAGCTGACGGCGATTCCGTTGATTTCGATGGTGCCAGAGGCGGTGGCCGGGGTATTGAGGTTGGCCGCCTGGTTGACCAGGCTGTCGCCGGCAGTGAAGCTAGCGTTGCCCACCCCGCTGGTGCCCTCGACTCGGGCCAGGGCTCCGGCGATGGCCCGGGGATCGGTGAGGGCCAGGCGGAGGTCGCCAGCCCCGCTGCCCTGCAAGAGGTCACGCCCGGCCACGCCGTCAAGACCGTAGCCGAGTTGGTGAACGCTATTGAGCTGATCTTTGAAGCTGTTGGCGCTGGCATCGAGGGCGGTGCGAAAGCCGGCCAATTCGGTCTGGGCGAAATTCAGGTTGGCGGCCAGCGAGCCGCCGCGGGGGCTCAAGCTTTGGCCGGTCTGGGTGCGGAGGCCATTGGTGGCGTCCCACTGCAGCTGGTCGAGCTGGACGCCATAGAGAAGCTGCTTGCCATCGAGATAGACCGAGGTGGCCCCGCCGTGAGATTCGCGCACTTGCACGTTGACCAGGCCGCTCAATTCGTCGAGCAGCACGTCGCGCCGGTCGAGCAGCACGTTCTTGCCGGCGCTGCCGTCGAGAGGCGGCAGTTGCTTATTGATGCCCTGCAGCTCGACCAAAATCTGGTTGGCCCGGTCGGTCAGATCGCCGACGCGAGCGCGGGCCTCGTCGCCCAGCTGGTCAAGCGAGTTCGAGGTGTCCTGAAAGGTCCGCGTGAATCCGTCGAGCTTGCTCAACAGGTCGCTGCGTAAAGCTATATCGTCGGGATGGGTGGCCACCTCGAGCAGGGCCGCTCGGACGTCCTGTGCCTGGCTGCTCAGACCCTCGGAATTGTTGAAGATCGACTCCAGGCGACTGGTCAGGGGGTCAAGACTGCGCGAGGCCTCGGCGTTGCGATGGTGAAGGCGATAGGCAGTATCCAGTAAGCCATCGCGAACTCGCTCGAAGCCCTCGACCTGCACGCCCAGCCCGTCGTGGTGCTGTTGGAAGGTCGAAATCGCCGGTCCGACATTGCTGACCACAGCCCTCTGCCGGCTGTAGCCGGGCAGATCGACACCTTCCAGGTTGCGACCGGTGAGCTCGATCTGGAGCTGACTCGAGCGCAGCAGGCTGGAGGCGATATTTAGTGAGTTGAGAGCCATCTCGAAGAGTGGGCCGCCTTTTGCGAATAGGTCGTCCTGACGGGTCCACCGAGGGTGTCCAGAAGATCCCGGTTGAGTGCCCACACGTGGCGAAGCTCGTCAGGGTCGAGTTGGTGACGGGGCAGCTCTTCGAGCAAGGCTTGCTTCTCGAACAGGATCTCCCCCAACACTTCAGGTCGCGGATCGAGCAGGCACTCGATCTCTAGAGTCATCAGCTCGGCCAGTCGGGCGAGCAAACCAGCTTCAGATGACATCGCTGAGCTTGTCGGCCAGCTGGTCGAGGTCGACCTTGTAGTCGCCCGAGGCGATGCGGGACTTGAAGCTCTCGACCACATCGGTGCGAACGTCGGGCGAGTCCTGGACCAGCTTCGAGAGTTCGCTCATCTCTTTGGCGGAAGTCGACACCTCGACGCTGCTGGAGCCGCCCTTCGAGCACGAAGAGGCGCAGCTAGTCGAGGCCGGGGTCCGGACCTCGCTGACCCCGTTGATTTTGCTGGGAATGTTGTTTGAACTACCTGATACAGTCATTGCCTATTCCTCCTACTAGCACTATTGTCTGCTAGTATTATCGACCGGGTGGGGGTTTCCTTAATACCCCGTATGGGGGTTTTCCCTATGAGGCTCGGGAGTTAGCACCCACACCAACGTAGTTGCCGATCTCACAGAACTCGTCCTGAGCGGCCGCAACGGCCCGTTCGACTTCCTCGACGGTCAAGTCGAGCAACTCGAGATAGAGGGAGTTGACCTCCTGCCCCTCCCAGGCTGAACAGGCCAGGGCGACCAGGGCGGCGGGCTTCTCGTGCTTGCCGGCCTTGTTCGGGCTATGGTGATAGCGCACGCACTCGATCAGCATTTCGGGAAGCTTCCACGCCTCGCAGGTGGTGGCCCCAATCTCGGCGTGGTCGGTTCCCAGAAACTCGCGCTCGGCCGCCAGGGGGTCCTCGGCGTCGGCCAGCCTGGCCATCAACATCGTGTGCTCGCGGGGAGCATACTTCCGCAGGACCGAGTAGCCGACATCATGCAGCATCCCGGCCACGAAGAGTTCCTCGGGACAGCCCTGGCGGGCGAGTCTGGCCAGGTTCTTGGCTACCAGACCGGTGCCCATGGCTCGCTTCCAATGGACGGCCTGGTCGTTGCCGGTACCGGCGAAGAACGAGTCGTACGAGGCCAGACAGAAACACAAGCTGCGGACCACGTTGAGTCCCAGCATGCTGACCGCCTGGGTCACCGACATCACCCGCTGGGTGACGCCGTAGTAGGCCGAGTTCACCATTCTCAATACCCGAATGGAGAGTGACTGGTCGGTCGAAATGACCTTGCCCAGGTCGCGGGCCGAGACGAACGGCGAGTTCAACAGGCTCAGCAGTTTGCGATACACAAACGGCATCGTATCCAGATCGCTGAGTCGCGAGTGGATCTTTTGTTTGAGTGCCTCGGTGTCGAGATTCTCGATTTCCACGGGTTGCTCGGCAGCGGCTCTGCCGTAGGTAATCCTCTTCACGCTGGAACCTCCTGGGGTTTTGAGTCTTGACTGGTTTGATAGCGACCGTTGCCAGAATTAAAGGGCTCGCCCTCACGCGAATATCTCTCCTTGATGTCGAGAATCTCGGGCAAAACCTGCATAAAGATGTTCACCAGCCTGGGATCGAACTGGGTCCCAGAACAGCGTTGGATCTCGGCGACCGCGTCTTCGACCGTCCAGGCCTGCTTGTAGGGTCGCTCCGAAGTAAGCGCGTCGAAAACGTCGCACACGGTGGAGATCCTGGCTTCGAGAGGAATCTGCTCGCCCCGTAAGCCGTCAGGATAGCCCTTGCCGTCCCAACGCTCGTGGTGCCAGCGAGCCACTCGCTCGGCCATCTTCATCAGCTCGGAACTCCCACCCCGCATGAGCTCGGCGCCGATCTTGGCGTGGCTTTTCATGATCTCCCACTCCTCGGGGGTGAGCTTGCCCTTCTTGAGCAGCACGTGGTCGGGAATACCGATCTTGCCGACATCGTGCAGGGCGGCCGCGTGCAGCAGCTGCTCGCGCTGCTCGATGGGCATTCCCATGGCTCGGGCCACGACCACGGCGTAGCGGCTCATCCGGCTGATGTGCAGACCCGTTTCGTCGTCGCGATACTCGGCGGCCATGCCCAGGCGCCTTACCATCTCGAAATGAGCCTCTTGGAGAGCCAGAGTGCGCTCGCGCACCCGGTTCTCCAAATCCTTGTTCTGAGCATAAAGTTTGCGATGCAGCAAACGAACCTCGAGCAGATTCTCTACTCGGCAAAAGAGTTCGAAGCGGTCAAAAGGCTTGCAGACGAAGTCGCGAGCCCCCAAACCCAGGGCGCGACGACGGGTTTCGGGATTGGTGTCCCCGGTCAGCACCAGCACCGGCAAATAGGTGCCGTCGTGAAACTCTTCGGTCTCTAAGATAGTGAAGCCGTCCAGGACCGGCATGTTGAGGTCCAGTATCACCAGATCGGGCCTGAACTCTCGAAAGGCTTTCTCGAAGTGAAGCGGATTGCTGATCCCTTTGAGGTCCTGATAACCCGCTTTGCCGAGCAAGCGCTCGACGATCCTGACGTTAATCTCCTCGTCGTCGACGATGAGAATCCGTGCTGTTTTTCGCTCTTGATCCGTGATCACTGAGCACTCCTTTCGGAACCCGATTTCACCCCTGTCTATCGGTGGCTAGCAAAAAAACTTGAGGCCTTTAGCCCAAAAAGTTGCGGCCGATAGATTCAACTGGAGGTGAACTATGCTCGTACCCGGTATTGACAAGGTAACCAGGCGCCTGGGCGAAGAGTTCTGGCGGCTCGACCAGTTGGCCAACAACCAGGCCAACGCCGACACACCCGGCTTTCAAGCCACGATGAGCGGCCTGCGGGCCGGCAAGCTCGAACAGTGGCGCGACGCTCGGGCGGGCTCGCAGACGGTCACCGAGCGCCAGCTCGACCTGGGACTGCCCGAGGGTTCTTATCTACAGGTTAAAAGCCAGGGGGTGACCTTCTTCACCCGCCGCGGAGACCTGAAGATGGACCAGGACGGCTTTCTTACCACCGGCTCCGGCGAACAGGTCCTGGACGCCACCGGCAACCCCATCAAGATAGAGAAGATGGACAGTACCCGCATCGCCGAAGATGGCAGCGTCAGCGTGGACGGAAAATCGATAGGCCGCATTCCTCGCTACACGGTCAGCGCCGTCAATGAGAAGGGTGGAGTTCTGTTCACGCCGGCGCCCAACGCCGACATCACCGAGGACATTCGCCCCATCTCCGCTGGCAGCCTCGAGCGCTCCAACGTGGAGGTAGCCGATAGCATGGCGGAACTGGTGGCCACCATGAATCGGGCCAGGGTCTTTCAAACCACCGCCAGCTTGCAAGATTCGACCGTGGAACGGGCCTTACGAGAAATGACCGGCGGCCGATAGAGTGCTCGGAGGATTACTATGATTCGTGCACTTCGCACCGCTGCCACCGGCATGCGGGCCCAGCAGATGAACGTGGACACCATCGCCAACAACCTGTCCAACGTCAACACCACCGGGTTCAAGCGGACCCGCATGGACTTTCAAGATCTCTTCTATCAGGGGCTGCGCGCGGCCGGTTCGCCAACGGCCGATCGCCAGTTGCCCACCGGGCTCGAAGTCGGCCTTGGCGTGCGCGCCGCGGCCACCCAGAAGATTTTCGTTCAGGGCACCTTCGAGCAAACCGACAACCCTCTCGACCTCGCCATCGAGGGACAGGGCTTCTTCCAGGTCACCATGCCGGACGGCACCGTCGCCTTCACCCGCGACGGCTCGTTCAAGCGTGACGCCGAGGGCACCATGGTGACCTCGGACGGCTATGCTCTCGAGCCCAGCATCGTCATCCCGCCCGATGCGACCAGCGTCACCATTTCGTCGGACGGCACCGTGTCGGCTCAGGTGGCCGGCCAGCAGGACGCCCAGGTGCTGGGAGAGATCAACCTGGCCAGCTTCAGTAATCCGGCCGGCTTGCACTCGATGGGCAAGAACCTATACGCCCGCACCCCCGCCAGCGGCGAGCCGGTGGTCAACCCGCCGGGAACCGCCGGATTTGGCACTGTCTCGCAAGGCTTTCTCGAAAAGTCCAACGTAGATGTCGTGGAAGAGATGGTCAACATGATCGCCGCCCAGCGCGCCTACGAGATCAACTCGCGGGTCATCCAGGGCGCCGACCAGATGCTCGAAGTCGCCAGCGGACTGGTCCGATGAGAAATCTGATCCTCGTGCTGATGGCCCTGAGCGGGGTCTGCTTGGCCGCGCCCACCTGGCTGGAGGGTGAAAAAGTGCTCGCCCAGGCCTACCAGGCCCTGGGCGAAAGGCCCGAGACGCTGACGGTGGTTTATCGACCGGGTGGTACTCAGGTCGCCGCCGGCAAACTGCACTGGAATACCTCGGTGCTAGAATCGGGCGAGATGCCGCGAGTGCGGGTCGAGGCCACCGTGGACGGTCGCAGCGCCCACGTCTGGACGGTGGTCTTTCGCCGCCGCCAGATGGTCGACTGTCTGGTGGCCGCCCACGACCTTCCTCCCGGTCAACTCGTCACCAAAGACGACATCAAGGTGGTTCACGCCCCCTTCGACGGACCCGGTCGCCCGCTGGGTGACCCCGACGAACTGCTGGGCCGCCAAACTCGACGCTACCTGCCCGCCGGCACCGTGCTCGAAAAGCGCGATCTGGTGGTCCGCCCCATCATCGAGCGGGGCCAACGCGTCGTCGTTACTCACAACAGCGACGGCATGGTCTTGACCATCGAGGGCAAGGCCACCCGTCCGGGCTATCCCGGGCGCATCCTGCCCATCAAGACCGCCGCCGGCACCACCGTCAAGGTGTGGCTCGACTATGAGGGCAACGTGCGCGAACTTTCTGATTCGGGAGCAAGGGAATGAATCTCCTCAAGGCAATGCTACTAATAGCCCTGCTCACTACGGGAGCGTGGGCCGACTCGCTCCTGCCCGAAGGCCACCCTGACCTCTACAAGGCGGTGTGCCTGCAGGCCGGAGACCTGGTCACCATCGTGATCACCGATCGCGTCACGACCACCCAGTCGGTCGACCTCAAGTCGCAGGACAAATCCCAAGCGGGAGGACCCCTGGTGCAACTACTATCCGCCGCCATTCTCGGCATCGCGCCCCAACACGAAGACTCGGCCGACCGCAAGGAAGCGGCCAGCTCGGTCAGCCAGTTCCAAGATACGGTCACGGCCACCGTCACCGAGGTCAAAGGAAATGTCCTGACCCTGCAGGCCAGCCGGGTGGTTCAGCTCGATGGCAAGACGCGCACCCTGACCCTGCAGGGCCAGGTTCGCAACCAGGATGTCAACCCCGATAACACCGTCTCGTCGTCGCTTTTGGCCAACTCGGTGGTCAAGGTCGACGGCCTGCACCAGAGCCCGGTGGAGCCGGGCATCCTTACCAGAATCCTGCGGGTACTCTTCTGATGCGGCTGGTGCTGTTGATGCTCGTGGCCCTGCTGACACCGGCCCTGGCTCAGGAGCCCCCGGCCAGCGCCTGGACGATCCACGATCCGATCCCTCGCGGCCAGCGCCTCAAGGATATCGCTCGGCCGGCCGGCCTCAACAACCATAGCCTGACTGGCTATGGCCTGGTGGTAGGCCTGCCCGGCACGGGCGATTCGTCGATGTCGCTGAGTTCGCCGATGATGACCAACATGCTCAAGCGCCTGGGTCTCGACGCCGGGCCTGGCGCCGTCACCGGCCTGAAAAGCAAAAACGTAGCCGTGGTTGCGGTCACGGCCGCGCTGCCGGCCGTGGTTCGCTCGGGCGACCCCATCCATGTCGAAGTGGCCTCGATGGGAGACGCCAAGGATCTTACCGGCGGCGTGCTCTTGCAGTCGTTGTTGACCGGCCCCGATGGCCAGGTCTACGGAGCCGCCCAGGGCAAGGTGAGCGGTGGCTCGGACCCCGGCAAGAAGGGCCCTGTCACCGGCCGCATCGAGATGGGCGGCACCGTCAGCCGCGAACTGACCAGCCCGGCCCTCTCGCGCCCCCGCCTGATTCTCGAACTGCATAAGCCCGATTACTCGACCGCCCAGAAAGTCGCCGACGCCATCTCGTTGCGCCTGTCGGTGACGGCCCGGCCGCTCTCTGACTCGATGGTCGAGGTCAACCTGGAGGGAACCGGGTTGACCGTCGTCGGGGCCCTGGCCCAGATGGAAGACATCACCGTCGAACCCGACCGTCGCGCCACCATCGTGGTCGACCGCCGCAGTGGAGTGGTGGTGGTCGGCTCGACCAGCCACATTCGTCAAGCTTTGATCAACCATAAGGGAATCACCGTCGACATCGGGCCGCAAGGCGTCCCGCTGAAGTCGGTGCTCGACTCGCTATCCAAAGCGGGTGCCGGACCCGACGATGTCGTGGCCGTGCTCGAAGCCCTGCACCAGGCCGGCGCTCTGCCCGGCGAGATCGAATATCGTTAGGAGGCCCCATGCGGACCGACATGGACATTCGGAGCTTAGGAACTTTAGCTCCCAGGGCGACTCCCGTCCCCATCGTGCCGAGCGAGAGCTTTCGCTCGATGCTGGCCCGCACATGCACCCTGGCCACTCCTGGGGTCGAGGCCGAAGCGCCCCAGCCGACCCGAGTCGAGTTGCCCGAGGTCGAGCCGTTCGAGGGCCTCAAACGCGGCGCCCGCGGGGCCGATGTCAGTCGGGTCCAAAAGGTGCTGGCCAAGTGGAACGACAAACTCGGGGTCAAAGACACGGGTCGCTACGACGAGGCCACCCAGAAAGCGCTGACTCTCTACAAAGCCATCTATGGAGGCCAGGGTGGAGGAGCCGAGATCGACAACAAGACCGCCGGCTATCTTCGCCAGATGGAGGATGGCTCGTTCTGGGACAACCCCCCCGAGAAGACTCCGGCCCAATCGATGCTCTACCACGCCTCGCGCCAACTGGGAGTCCCCTACCGCCTGGGCGGCGACGGCAAATCCAGCACCGACTGCGGCATGCTGACCTCGTCGGCCCTGCGCCAGGCCGGTGTCGACGACACCCCCAGCCGACTGGCCGACCTGCAGTATCTGGCCGCTCGCCAAAATCAGGGCGGATTGTCCTTCCGACGCCAACACCCCGAATCAGGCGACCTGGTCTTTTTCAACGTGCCCACCCGCCAGAGTCACCTGGCTTACAACGGAGTGACCCACGTGGGAATGTACGTTGGCGACGGCCTGATGCTGGCTGCCTCGTCCTCGGCCGGCAAGGTGGTCATGCAACCCGTCAACCAGCTCGGTGACTACGTGGCCGGCTACGGCCGCCCGGAAGGCCCGGCCCTGGCCAGCTTCTAGTTAACCCAGTCGAGGCCTTCGGCCAGGCTGTCGCTCCCCTGTCCCATTGCCTGGTTGCGTTGGGCCTCGGTGATGCCCACCAGCCAGAGCAGATTGATCGGATCGCCGCGAAAACCCGGCATCGCGATGTCTGGACCGGCCTTACAAAGCAACACCGCCGGCTTACCCGCAAGCCCGGTAAAAGGCACGGTGTGTCCCTGTCCAAACCAGGTCATCAATCCCCACGGATAGCGAGCCAACCCACTCAGCTGGCGGGCCAACGCCTCGGTGTCGTGGCCCCTGAGAGCGATGGCCAACTCGACCCGCCGGTGACCCACCGGGTCCTCGAGAGCCATCTCGACCCCGGGCATAGGCCTCACGCTCATGCCCACCGTGGCCAGCACGGTCACGCCATCGCCGGTCGATAGCTGCACCACGCCCATCGGCGGCCATCCTCCACTGTCGATGGAGTAGTAGTTGGTCTGGGTTCCCAGGCTCTGATAGGCTTTCAACAAACTATCCTGATAGCCGGGCCAGAACATCTTGCCGGGAGGCTGATGCCAGCTGGCCCAGTATTCGCGAGCTCGCTCGATGCGCTCGAGCATGTCCTCGCCCTCGGGCAGCGGCCAGCAGAGCGGCGAGTCGGCGATGCAGTCGCGGGCATAGCCGGCAAAGCCCTGAATACCGCTCCAGCCGGGAATGATCGCCAGCAGCTGATCGCGCTCGAACAGGGCCACCCCGTCACCCTCTTCAAACCAGACCACGCTCAGGCTCTTAGGATCGATGGGCGCCCCGCCCTGAGGATGACCGCAGCATTCGGCCGGCAAGGCCGGCGGGCGCCCCCGCCCGTCGAGGGCCACCGTCTTGGGGGCGGCCTTGAGATTGCGCACCCAGCACGCCTTCATGCCGAAGGTCTTGCCCTCGGTCAACTCTTGCAGATAGAGATACACGACGCCGTCGGTAGCGTCGACCACTGCCCCCAGTCGGCCATCCATGGAACGCTCGGTGAATAGAATCGTATCAGCCATCGCGGGCGTTTCGCCTCGCCCAGGCTTTTTCCCCGGGCTAGAGCCCGAAAAGCCGCTGGGGGAGCCCGCGGCCACGAGGTCTTTGTTTCCGGCCCGAAGAAGTGCCCTATCGCAAGTCTATGTGCATTTTCACCGGCGAAGTCGAGGCCGTCAGCAATACGAGCATCTTCGCCCGGGTCAACCCGGCGAAAGAGCAGTATCTGGCCTACGAGATGGCGGCGACGCTGCCTGAGGAGATGGCCATGGTCCTACCGCTGCCTACCGCTGGTCCTCGCGATGTCGCCGTGACGTTCATCGATTTAAGCGGCTGTCCCGACCTTTTCACCTGGCTTCGCGAGGCGTTCGAGCCAGCCTCGCTCGGGTTCGATCTCGATGAGGCGAGCGGCTCGCTCTCGCTCGACCTTCTTCCCGTCGTCGATGTCGGAAGCTTCGAGGCGTCGTACGTCCCTCAACTCAAGGACTTCGAGAGGCTCGACCCTCGTTTCCGGCTAGACGCCACGGTGTGGGCTCAGCTTCCCGACTACGCCGACTATGGCTTCGCGGTGTTCAAGCTCAAAGCCGGCAACCTCGAAGTGCATCCCATGGGGCTCAAGTTCACGACTCGATTTCCGGATCATGCCTTTTTTCCGACGGTGCATGTGCACCACCGCACGGTCCCCGAGCGAGAGACCTTCGATCACGAGCTCTACCTGCAGTCCGAGGGGGAGGCAGGGAACGAAGGATGGAGTGGCTTTCTAGAGTCGCCCGGCCCCCTCGGCCAGATTGTTCCTGAGGGTCACGACACCGGTGGGATGATCAATCCGTCGCGATTCGGATTTCGCAGGGTCATGAAAGGTATCTTCCCCAACCAGGATGTCCTGGTCCCGATTTCCCCCGTGCCCGACTTCATCGCCCGAAGCTAAGCCCAGCTTTAGTCCTCGGCCACGAAGCCGGGCCCGCACATGCGCACCATCCGGGGCCAGAATCGTCCCAATCGGTCGAGCACCGGGCCGTGGGCGGTGACCACCGACTCGATGTCGCGATAGACGGCCGGCCACTCGTCGCTGGCCGACTGCAGCACACGAACTCGTCCTAGCGAGGCGGCCACAGCCCGACCGCGGTAGGCCCGGTGGGCGGTGGCGCGGCTAAGCAACCGACCCGCCCCGTGGGCAGCCGAAAACAGCAGTTGCGGGTCGTCGCGGCCCCGGACTAGATAGGTCGGCGCCGTCATCGAACCGGCGATCAAGCCCAGCTCGCCTGGTCCCAGCCGAATCGCTCCCTTGCGGTGGACGACCACTCGCTCGCCCTGGTAATCTTCGAGGCTGGCGAAGTTGTGTGGACAAGACAAACCAAAGATCGCGCTCAAGCCCAGGCTTTGAGTGATGCGCTGGTGCAGCCAGCGGTGGCTCGCTTCAGAATACGCCAGACAAACCGCGGCCGCGCGCCAGAAGGGTTCGTAATCGGCCGAGTCCTGTGAGAGCCAGGCCCATTCACGCAACTCGGGGGGCAGGCGCGGGCTCTGCTGACGGGCTAACCGGTGATAGTGGCGGGCCAAACCGCCGCGCGGAAGCAGGGCCGGGAATTTGAGTCGCGAGGCGCCTCTCTGCCAAGAAGCGCCGAACGCATAATACCGAGCTGTATTTGAGAGAGGCGCGACGCCGGCAGAGAGGATGGATCGCGGCTCAAAAATTGGCAATGCTTTCGTGCGGCGGTTTCAGTCCAGGCCAAGGCCGCGGCTGCCGCTGTGGGTGAGCAGCGCCTGGTAGCGCCGGGCGGGGCTAAGACCCCCCACCGCCTCGAGGGGCTCGAACAGACCGAAGTCGACGAAGTGATTGCCCGTGCCGCTCGAGCCGAACCACTGGCGAGCCAACCCGAGCAGGCCGGCCAAGATTGGCGGGCCCAATCCGGCTCATCAAAGAGGGGCACTGCGGCGGGCTCGGCAAAGAACTCGTCACCAAAGCGTGTGTCGCTATTCAGGCACGAGCGGATCTGGTCGAGGCGGGCGCGGTCCGAAAAGACGGTCAAGCTGATTCGACAGCCCAGGTCGCGACCCATGGCCCTGGGAATGACCGCTCCATTTTACACTTTGTTCACATCTCGGGATGCCTGAACACATGGGTCACACTGCTGGCGAGTAACCTGGGCTGGCAGGACAACTTAAGGAGCACACCACGATGACCACAAGCAACGCATTTGGCACCTTCAACAGCACAGCAATCGGGGGATTCGCCCAGGCCGCCCATCTTCACAACGCCAGCCAATGGGGAACGCCAGCCCCGCTCGCGTCCCCGATGTCAGAGATCCTCCCGGTGCTGGAACTTATGGTCACCGCATTGGCCCAGATGCAGCAGGGCTGGGGAGGCCTGGCTGCGCCCGCCTCCGCCCAATCCCCCGTGTCCAACTCTGGTATCCAGGCCTATGCCTCACCTGTGGCCGACTTGCAGCGTTACATCGACGCCGTCGACAACTCGGGGGGCGTCAACAGCCAGCGGCTGGGCGTCGGCCAGGTGGGCGAATACGAGGCCCGTTCCAGTCTCGTTAACGGCTACGCTTCCGAGTTCTACGCCGGCGGGCGCGTCACCGACGTCAACACCCTCAGTCAGCACCAGAGCACGCTCTACCGCGACCTGTCCGGCCAGAGTGGCGCCAACGCCCAACAGGCGGCGACCTTCGCTCTGGTGGCCAGTCGTTTTAAGAATGCCAACGGAAACTATAGCAAGCGGGAACTGGTCCGCCTCTTGAAGGCCACCGGCAACCAGGACCTGGTATCCTCAGGCGTGGGCACCGCTGACGTCCAGACCCTGAGCGCGGTGACCGCGGCGCTCAAGCGCGGGACGCTGAGCCTGAGCCAGATCTACGACCCCCAGACCGGCCAGGACGCGCTCGGTCGTCACTCCATCGAGATCGCCGACAATGACCTCTACGACCGGGCCATCCAGGCCGTCACTCAGAATCCACCCAACCTGGGCACCTCCATCACCAAGCAAGAAGCCGGCGCCGCTCGTCCCGACCTGTTGACCTATCTGGGCGGCTCCGCTCAGGGAATCGGGGGCACCGGCAACGCGGGCAACGCTGGCAACGCGGGTAACGCCGGTAATGCTGGGAACGCCGGCAACGCGGGTAATGCGGGTAACGCCGGGAATGCTGGCAACACGGGCAACGCCGGGCCCCTGAGCCGCCTCGGTAACGCGGCCATCTCGCTGGGGGACCTGGCCAGCGATACCGTCAGCGACCTGGTTCTGGGCGTGGGGGGCAAGGCGCAGGAAGCCGTGGGCCTGGTCGGGGATCTCCTCCACGGCGACGTAGGGGGTGCGCTCACGGGCGCCGTGAGCCTGGTGACCGACACCGTCGGACAAGCCGCCACGCTGCTGGGCGGCAAGATCAACAACGCCCTGGGCATCGTCTGCGAGCTGATTCACCCCGGCAAGCACCACCCTGGCACCAAGAAGGCCACCCCACCCGTCGCCTACGCCCCCGCGCCTAACGCCTATGGGGCGACGAGCTATGGCTATGCGAGCGCTCCCAGCCCCACCACTTCAACCCCTGCCGAGGCCGCCGCCGTGCAGTCACTGGTGTGCCTCGTGCAAACGCTGAGCGGCCAATACCTCGGGGCCGCCCCCTACGGCTTGTATCAACCGGCTCCCGCCTACTCACCGACCAGCGCCGGCGGGACCAGCTACGCCGCGCCCGCTTCGGTCAGCTGGGGCCAGGCTTCTCAGCTGGTTGGGGGTGCCTACTAGGGCCTTGGGGCTCGTCAGGGGCCGAGAAGATGGGCTCGAGTTCCAGGCTCAGATTCGGCAGAAGCTTGGACTGAAGGCGCTGGTCGACGCCAAACGTCTTCCAGCACTCGAGCTCTGCATCCTGACTGGCCACGTGGACCTCGATGGTGTTCGCGGCGGGGTCCACCAGCCATAGCTCTTGAGCCCCGTAACGCGAGTAAGTGGACCGTTTGACTCCGCGGTCGCGCTTTTCGGTAGCCGGCGAGAGGGTCTCGACCACCAGGTCAGGGCAACCCTGAAGAAACTTGGGCTTGATGATGCTCTTTCGACCCCGGGCAAGGACCACGAGGTCGGGCTGCAACACGTCATGCTCGGAGAGTTTGACGTCGATTGGAGCATTGAACAGTAACCCCCACCTGGTTTCGCGTAGATAGAGTTCCAGAGCAAATTGCAGCTCGCGCGAGATCCATTGATGGCGGGTCGTCGGGGCTGGTGTTATCCTGAAGAAGTCTCCGTCTAGAAGCTCGAACCGCAGCCCCTCAGGCAACTGAGTGTAGTGCTCATAGGTGAATTTGTGCTTGGACTCGACGGCCATAGTCTGATTTTAGCAAGCGATGCCAGTCACAGCAAGTTCTTCCGGGTCAGGGTTACGAAGCTCAGGCCGGTGCCGATAACCCCAACCGGAAGGAGTTTCTCCCGGGACCTGCTCTCGCAAAATTCGCCGTCCCGCGATCTTCGGGCTTTCGAGCCCCGGGCGACAAGGATGTCGCTCGCTCACAGAGAGCGTGAGGAAGCACTCAAGGAGGAGTAACAAACATGGGTTTCAGAATCAACCAGAACATCGGCGCGATGGTCGCGCTGAACAACTTGCAGCAGAACGACATGTCGATCAGTAAATCGATCGAACGTCTCTCGACCGGCTTGCGCATCGTTCGCGGCGCCGACGACCCGTCTGGACTGGTCATCTCGGAGCGCTTTCGCGCCCAGGTGGAAGGTCTCGGACAGGCGGTCAGCAACGCCAAAGACGGTATCAACATGGTTCAGACTGCGGAAGGTGCGCTCGACGAGGTCAGCCAGGTGCTGCGCAATATGCGCAACGTGGCGGTTCACGCGGCCAACACCGGCCCCAACGACGCAGCCACCCTCGAAGCTGACCAGAACCAGATGCGTGAAGCCATCAAGACCCTGGACCGCATCGCCAGCCAGACCCAATTCGGTGCCAAGAAGGTGCTCGATGGTTCGGCCGGCGTAACGGGCACGGTCACCAACGCCAACGTCAGGTTCGTATCGGGAACCACCAAGACTGCCGATGGCACCTACGCGGTGAATATCACCACCGCCGCCGCCAAGGGCAAGGTGACCTCGAACGCCAACGGTGGCGCGGCCGTGGCTCGCGGCACTCAGAACACCACCGGGGCTAACGCCACCGACGGCAACGCTCTGACCGGTGCCGAGACCCTCACCATCACGGGAGCCATGTCCGGTGGCGCTAACATCGCCATCGCTCTGACCACCGGCGACGACGTCGACGACATGATCGACAAGATCAACCAGAACGCCGATGTCAAGTCGGCTGGTCTGACCGCCTCCAACGTGGGTGGCAAGATCCAGCTGGCCTCTGATCGACTCGGAGCGGGAACCGCCGCCGAGCTCGACATGACCATCACCAACGCCAACGGCGGGACGGCCGTGAGTGGCCTGGCCGCTGCTGGCGCCAACACCTACTCCCAAGACGATGCCACCGGCGCGACCAAGCTGCGCAATGACGAGTTGCTGACCTTCTCGAACGGCACCAACACCGTCAACGTCTCTTTGACCGCCGGTATGACCACTGCAGCCGCGGTGAGCGCCATCAATACCGCCCTCGACAACGCGGGCATCGGCGTCACGGCCGGCTTCGACAGCACCGACGCGGTGTTTACCCTCGAGAACGATGCTTACGGCTCGAGCAGCACCGTGTCCAACACCTTCTCGTCGAACTTGTCGGGCGCTAACAGCACCGGACTAGCCGGCGCAGCGGGCACCAGCTACAACATCGCTGGCTCCGGCGCGGCCCTTTCGGGCGCGGACGGTTCTGACGGTGCCGACGTAGCCGGGACCATCGGCGGCTTTGCGGCTACCGGTTCGGGCCAGTTCCTGACCGGCAACGCAGGCACCGACGTAGAAGGACTCGAGATCAAAGTCAGCGGTGGTGGCACCGGCGCTCACGGAACGGTGACCGCCGCCAACAACTCGCTGACCTTCCAAATCGGCGCCTTCGCCGACCAGACCGCCACCCTCGCCATCGGAGCGATGACCTCCACCAGTCTCGGAACCGACGCCGCTGGCGTCAGCATCATGAGTTCGGTGAGCGTGTCTAACATCGATGTCTCGTCGGGTGACGGCCAGGGCGCGCAGGATGCCATCAAGGTCCTCGACGCCGCCATCTCCCAGGTCTCCAAGCTCCGCTCTCAGATCGGTTCGTTCCAAAAGGACATCCTCGAGAGCACCGTGCGGACCCTGGGCGTGGCCAAGCAGAACCTGGCTTCCAGCGAATCGAACATCCGCGACGCTGACTTTGCGGCCGAGATGATGACCTTCTCTCGCTCGCAGATCCTCAGCCAGACCGGTATGTCGATGTTGACCCAGGCCAACCAGGCCGGCCAGTCCGTCCTGAGTCTGTTCCGATAAACCTAGCTCGGGCCGGGGGGGGACCCCCCGTATCATGCCCCCTCCGGCCCATTTCTTTTCTGAGAGGAGCCCACCGTGGCCGTCACCTCCACATCCAATTCAGGCTTTCAAGTCAGCGGCATCATCTCGGGCCTCGACACCGATGGAATCATCCAGAGCCTGGTCGGCATCGAGAAAGCGCCCTTGACCAACCTGGACGAACGCGAGGCGGAGTATAACAACGAGCTGACTGCCTGGCGCTCCTTGAACACGCGCCTGCTGGCCATGGATACCACCGCCAGTCGGCTGACCTCCGACACGCTCTATGAAGCCCGCAAAGCCTCTCTCTCGGATTCAGCGGCGGCCACCGTGATAGCCTCACCGGGCAAGGACCTGGGTACCTTCAGCTTCTCGGTCGAGAGCCTGGCCACCCGTCACCAACAGATTTCTCAAGGTTTCGCCGAGACGACTTCGTCGGTGGGCTCGGGGACCATCACCATCAAGATTGGCAGTGCCCAATTCAATCCCATCACCATCGACAGCCAAAACTCGACCCTGGCCGGCGTGCGCGACGCCATCAACCAGGCCAATGTGGGAGTCACCGCCTCCATCGTCGACTCGGGCGAAGCCGCCGGGAGCGACCGTTATCACCTGATCCTCAACAGCAAGAACACCGGCACCAAAGGAGCCATGGACATCAGCTTCAACCTGGCCGGTGGCACCGCCCCGGCCCTGTCCGATTTGCAAACGGCCGCCGACGCAACCATCAAGTTCGGTAAGGGCGCCAACGCCATTACCATCACCTCGAGCAGCAACACCATCAGCGACGTGCTGCCCGGCGTCACGCTCGACCTCAAACAGGCCAAACCGGGCGAGTCGATCGACCTGACCATCAGCTCGGACCGCACCGCCGCGCGCACGGCCGTGACCAACTTCCTCAGTCAATTCAACGCCATGTCGGATTTCTTCAAAGAGCAATTCGAATACGATGCGGCCACCGGAGCGACCGGCACTCTGTTCGGCGACGCGGGTCTGCTCTCACTACAGGATCAGCTCTCGAGCACCGTCACCTCCACCCGTTACGTCAAGGGCGACTACTACTCTCTGGCCCAGATCGGTATCACGCTGGACCAGGGCGGGCATCTGTCCATCAGCGACGAGGCTGCCTTCTCGAAGGCCCTCGAAAATCCCGAGTCACTGAAAGCCCTGTTCAACGATTCGAGTCACGGCGTCATCACCAAGACCCGCAAACTCATCGACCAGACCAAGACCGTCTCGACCGGACTGGTCGACATTCAAGAAAAGAGTATCAACACCGAACTCGAGGCCATCCACGACAAGCGCCTCGATATTCTGCGCCGGGCCGACGCCACCGAGCTCTTGCTACGAAAGCAATTCGCCGCCATGGAAACGGCTCTGGCCGCCCTACGCTCTCAAAGTTCTCAACTAGCCAGCCAGATTAGCAGCGCGACGGTCTCGACCTCGGGCACTTAGAACGGAGGATCTCGATGAACAACCTGGCCAAGAAGTATAGAAACGTCCAGCATTCGACTACCGACAAAGGTGGCGTGCTCCTGCTCTTGCACGATGGAATCCTGCGAGAGTTACGCAAAGCTCAAGAGGCCTTCTCGGAGCCCCAGGGAGGCGAACTCAGCCTGCTAAAAGCCCAGATGGGGGTGGTGGAGCTCGACCGCACTCTCAACTTCGAGGCCGGACCCGAGCTGGCCGACAGTCTGCACAACCTTTACCTGCATATGCTGTGGGTCATGTCCGAGGCCCTGGAAAAGCGCGACGCTCTGGGACTGGTCCCGGTCATCAAGATGCTCACCGAGTTGCGCGAGGCCTGGTCGGTGGCCTGCACCGAGACGCGCCAGGCCAAGAGAGCGGTCTAGCCATGGAACTGTTCTCAGTGGGCGACGAGCTGCTGCGGGCCTTGCAGCAACCCGAGCCGAACGTCAACGAGATCCTCCGGCTCGTGAACTGCCGTCAGGGCTGGCTCGACGCGGCCGTGGTCAAAGGCCTGTCGCAGGGCGACCAGCAGCGCCTGGTGGAACAGGACCGACAACTGGTGCGCAGCGCTCACCATTGCTGGCAAAGCCTGGGCGACGCCCTCACCCGGGTGGGTCCGGCCAAACGCCTCAAAGCTCGGGGCAAGCCCAGTCGCTTTATCGACTGCCGCACCTGACCAAAGAGAATAGACGAGGCGCTAGCGACCTCAGCAGTGCGGCAAGCCTCCTCTCTCAAGCTATTCTCGTCACCTTAGGACTGGCCGGCAATCCCGCCGGCCTTTTGCCTTGGCTGCCGGGGCTGACCTGCGGGCTGGCCGGGCTGGCCGGCTGCTGTCGACGAAGATGAACCGGCAACGGTGGTGAGCCTGGGCTCTGGGGCCTTCTGGCCTATTTCTGGACCGCGTCTGCTGGTGGTCATGATCTCTTTGGCCAGCGACCGCGCTACTCCGGCGTCGGCTCGGCGGCGGGTATGTGGGTGCTTGGCCTGGTGGCCTTCGACCGGACCACTCGTCGCCTCGAGCGTGAGGCCAAAGAGGCGCTGGCATCCAGGCTTAGCGAAGCGGAACGCCAGCACCTCGACCGGTTTAGGCCGCCTGCTCTTCGAACAACGCAAACTGACCCGGGGGCGCCGTCCCCGGGTCAGTCATCCGCGCTGTCGGTTCCCCTAATGAGCGACTTTGAGCGTCTCCAGGCTGGTGTTCTCGAGGTACTCCCGAAGCTTCTTGAGAGCTCTTCCGTGCAACTGCGAGACACGGGCTTCGGAGACTTCGAGGATGGCCGCGATCTCGCGGATGTTGAGGTCCTCGAAGTAATACAGCGATAACAACAGACGGTCCCTCTCCTTGAGGATCTTGAGGCCCTCTTTGAGCAGTTGTTTCTTGGTGGCCTTGTCGGCCAGGGCGTCCACGCTCGGGCCTTCGTCGGCCAGCGAATCCAACCATGTCTCGCCCTCTTCGTTGCGCAGGCGCGACTCTTGCAAAGAACCCACGAAGCCCGTCTTGCTCTCGTTGCGACGGCGCTCGATCTCGTTCTCGGTGATACCCATCTCGGCGGCCAGCTCGACCCGTTCGGGATAGCGTCCCAGGCGATGACAGAGGGTCTCTTCAGCCTGGTTGAGTTCGCGTAAGCGGCGGCGCGCACCTCGACTAGCGAAGTCCTTGCTGCGCAGGGCATCCAGGATGGCACCGCGGATGCGGTTGGAGACGAAAGTCTTGAATTGAATTCCCTTACTGGGATCAAAGCGATGCAGGGCGTCCATTAGCCCCACCACTCCATCGTGAAGCAGGTCCTCTGTATCTACATGACTTGGTAGCGTCATGGCGATTCTCGAGGCGATGTGTTTGACCAGGCCCGCGTGCTTTTTGGCATACAGGTCCCGCTCTTCTGGACTCAGGCGATTCTTCTCGGCGCTCGCTCCCATTTGGCGATTCCTCCTATCCGATTTCGCTTGTATCATTGCCAGCCGAGGGCCAACCCCCTTGAGAGGGATCCAGAATGCGGGTTTCCCCTCCCGAGGTCGTACAAGTACGCCCTCGGGAGGGTGGTTTTCATACCGGCCTCTACACCGTCTATCCCCACTACAAGCAGCCTCTGGCCAGACCTATGATGGAGCCACAAGAGAGACACGGAGGACGGAACAAAATGGGGACTCACAAGATGGAATACACGCAAGAGCAGCTGGTGGAGATCGTGGAAGGCGCCCAGGCCGGCGACCAGACAGACTGCCAGATCCTTTTCGAGAAATTCGAGGGCTACGCCCACTACCTGACCCGGCGCTTCTTCCTGCCCGGGGCCGAGAAGGAAGACCTGTTCCAAGAGGCCGTGGCCGGCTTCGCCAAAGCCCTCGACGGCTATCGCGCCCAGCACGGCACCCGGGTAGAAGACTACTTCTGCATGTGCATGCGCAACTCGGTAGTGGCCAGTGTGCGCAAGGCCACGCGCAAGAAACAGCAGGTACTCTCTGACGCCACCGCCCTGGAAGATGTGGTGCCGGTAGCCTCCTCGACCTGGTCACCCGAGCGTGTGGTGGAAGGCAAAATGGCCTTCGAGCAAATGCTGCGCGGTCTGAAAGAAGCTCTATCCAGCCTGGAATTCGAAGCTCTGTTCGCCCGCATCCGCGGTATCACGGTAGCCGAAATCGGCGAGGCCATGGGTATCTCGCCGAAAACCGTCGAGAACGCCCTTTTCCGGGCTCGCCACAAAGCTCGCAAGGTTGCAATCGCTATGGCTTAGGCCTTTAGCTCTCGGGGTTTGGACCGATAACCTCCGTAAGAACCGGAACACCGGACTTACGGAGGTTTCTTCATGCTGATCATTGTTGGGGTGATTGTCGTCTTTGGCTGCGTGGCCGGGGGTTTCGCCATGCACCACGGACCATTCGGGGTGCTTTGGCAGCCCTCAGAGTTCGTCATCATCGGCGGCGCAGCCCTGGGCTCGATGATCATTATGGCTCCCGGTCACGTGCTCAAAGAAATCTTGCACGGTCTCATCGGCCTGCTCAAGGGCAAGAGCGGCGGGAAAGCCCAGATGCTGGGCTTGCTGGCCACCCTCTTCCATCTGGTAAAGGTTGGGTCGTATCAGGGCAGCAACGGTCTCGAGCCCCACGTCGAGAACCCGGAAAGTAGCGACATCATCAGCAAGAATCACGACCTGGTGCACGACCACCACGTCATCGAGTTCTTGTGTGATACGCTCAAAGTCATCATCATCGGGGGCGTGCCCGAGCACCAGATCGCCGAACTGACCGACATGAGCCTCGATGTCCACTCGGAGGAGGCTCATCACCCACCGGCCGTCCTGACCAAGATTGCCGACTCCCTTCCAGGTATGGGAATCGTCGCGGCCGTGCTGGGCATCATCATTACGATGCAGCACATCGATGGCGAACCCGCCGAGATCGGCCACAGCGTAGCCGCCGCCCTGGTAGGAACCTTCCTCGGTATTCTGATGGCCTACGGGGTCATCGGCCCCCTGGCGTCCAAGCTCGAATTCGCCAGCCATGAGACTCACTTCAAACTCAACGCGGTGCGCGGCTGCGTGCTGGCCTACGCCCGCGGGCTGCATCCACTACTCTGCGCCGAATTTGGCCGCCGAGCCCTGCCTTCTCACCTTCGCCCGAGCTTTAGTGAACTAGAAGCCGCCTGTCGTGACGGCGCATCAGTGGAGGCCGCATGAGCGACTTCGATGGACCTCCGATCATCGTCAAAAAGATCGTCAAGGGTGGTCACGGTCACCACGGTGGCAGTTGGAAGGTGGCCTACGCCGACTTCGTCACGGCCATGATGGCGCTCTTCATCGTGCTCTGGGTTATCGGACAGAGCGACCCGGTCAAGCAAGCCGTCTCGGAATACTTCATCGATCCCTCGCTGAGCCCCGAAGAGATCGCCATCAAATTGAGCCGGGCCAAGGCCGAAGCGGAAGAGATCAAGCCCGAGCCGATGCTCGAACCGCAAGAAGACAAGCCCGACGAAGAGATGGTCGATCTTGCCGACCGCATCCGCAATGCGCTCGAGGCCCTGGATTGGGAAGACAAACTCGAAGGCCAGATCATCATCGAACTCACCGACGAAGGTCTGCGCATCGAACTGATCGACCTGGCCACGTCCCCCTTCTTCGACATCGGCAGCGCTCTGCCCAAGCCTCACACCCAGCAAGCCTTGCGCGCCATCGGTAAGCAATTGGCCAACAGCGACAAGCCGATCGCCCTGGAAGGCCATACCGACTCCAGGCCATTTCACAACGGGTACTACGGCAATTGGGAACTCTCGGCCGACAGAGCCAACGCCGCCCGCCGCCTGCTGGAGGAAGCCGGCGTCTCGGCCAGTCGCATCCAGGCCGTGCGCGGCTATGCCGACCAGCGCCTGCGGGACAAGAAGAACCCGATGAGCGCCAGCAATCGCCGCGTCAGTATCGTGGTTTTCCACAAAAAGCAACCCGGCTCGAAGAAGAAGCCACCCAGGGAGAAACACGACGAGTCTCACAGTGAGGACATCCACCCGAGCGAACGCCACGCCTCGACCGGCCCTCACGAAGACTAGATCTTAGGGGACCAACCCGCCGGGTCTGCTGGTCAGCTGTGGCGACCGCTCAGGCTCCCAGTGTGTGCCCGAGGACTGGTTGGTGACGCCTTCGCCGCTACTGGTCGAGGTGCCCGATCCCGACCTCAGCCTTGACCGTGACGAGGTGTTGGCCGCGCTACCGCCGCAACCGCCCCTCGACGAGGTACGAGAGTCGACACCCGAATACACCCGGGCTTGAGTCCGGGAATGGTTCTTCCGACCGGCAAGAATTTGTCGAGCAGACGCGAATGGGCGCCGAGTGAACGAAGTCCTGCGGTTCTTGCGGCTCGAGGGCGGAAACACCGATGTGCTTCCCCTCTGGGAGGTCATTTTGGCCCTCTGCGTCGCCCTGTTCTGCGCCCTGGTGATCGGGGCCACCTACCGCGCCTGCCATCGCAGTGCGGGATACTCCCAGTCCTACGTCCATTCGCTAGTGCTCACTTCGCTGGTCACGACCGTCATCATGATCGTGATCGGGTCCAATATTGCCCGAGCCTTCTCGCTGGTAGGCGCTCTCTCGATCATCCGCTTTCGCAATGCCATCAAAGAGACGCGCGACGTGGGCTACATCTTCTTTTCGATGGCCATGGCCATGGCCGCCGGAACGAGATTCTACGCCGTAGCGTTTGTGGCCACGGCGTTTATCTGCCTGACCTTGATGCTGCTGACCCGACTAGACTACGCATCAAGCCCGCTTGCGCCCGAGCGCCTCTTGAGAGTCCAAATGCCGGTGGGGGTCGATCCGGTTACCCTGCTTGACGCGACCTTCCAGAAGGTATTCACGAGCTATAGCCTGGCCCTGGTGAGAACGGCCAAGCAGGGGCTGGCGGTCGAGGCCGTGTTTTCGGTTCGCCAGCGCCCTGACCTCAACGCGGTCGAGGTGCTAGAGCAGATCCGGGCGGCCGGCGAGAACATCAAAGTCACTTACCACTACGACTTTCACACCGAGGATGTCTGACCAGCTAGTCGCCTACCAGGTCGTGCCATTCGGAACTGGGAACACGGGTGATCTTCACTTCAGGAGTGGCCCGAGCCGTGGTCTGACAGAGTTCGATAGAGGAAGCTCCACCGGTCTTTAGATCGAGCTGATTGCCGACCAGTTCGACCCCCCACAACAGGGCCGAGCCTCCAACCGGGAAGAGCCACTTCTCTTGAGCGCAAGCCACCCCAATCTGATTGCCCTCAAACCGACAATCGATAAGGGCGGCCCGCGAGCTGTCCCTGACCTCGACGCCGAGGTTGCAACGGCGCGTAGTCAGGTCCCGCCCCGTCAGCAGACTTCCCTCGCCGACGCTTAAAGCCTTGTCACCACAGTCTGCGAAGGTCGTGTTGCCAAGCTTTACCCGGGAAGTCCTCACGGTCAGGCCAGCCTTGCCACAGCCAGAAAACGCACAGCCTTCGATGACGGCCTGACAGCGGTCGAGGTCCAGTCCGTGCGCGCGGGCCTCACGCCAGCGACAGTTCCGGATGACCACCCCGGTTTCGGCCAGACTCACGCTAACGTCGCCAACCTGGTTGGGGCCCACCTCGCACTCTTCCATCACCACTCCAGAACTGGTATAGACGTTGACCATTCCCTGAAAGCGGATGCCGCGAAAACGGCCCCTACTACCCCCCGAGACCCTCAAGTGACGAAACTGGCTGCCGGCACTACCGGCGCCCTGCAGACCGAGACAGCCCCAGGGCCGCTCGGTGGCGGCCGCGATCTCGACAGGGGCAGCCCGGGTGCCTTGAATCAAAAGCTTGCCCCGGCCATAGAGGCTCACGTCGGGACCCATCAACAGGCGAGTGCCGGGCGCTATCTCGAGAGTCTGGCCCTCTTCGACGACCAGGTCCTGGTCGACCCTGACTATACCGGGCCCAAGACGGGAGCGCCGCGGCTTCGGGCGCAGTCGCTCCAGGAACCAGGGGTGGATGCAGAACAACTCGCCCTGGAAGGCGGCTGGCGGGGGCGATGGCTGAACCGCTTCACCGGTGATGGCGTTGCGAAAGCTCAGGCTTTCCGGGGGGGTCTTGAAGAAGTAGACCAGCGGGGCTGGACTGTGGTAGAAGATGGCGCCGCCCGGCTCGTCGACCCGTTCAAACTGCTTGCTCAAGCCAGGGTAGACACGCTGACTGGGATTGGTCTGGTCCCAGGGGTCGGTGACGCCATTGGGGGAGAACACATCCACGGCCACCACCCCAAAGCAGGTCACCTGGCTACCGCCGTCCTTCCAGGGTTCGACCGAGACATAGGCTTGCCCAAGCTGTTGCTCGAGAAAGCGATTGCGCTGCTCGACGTAAGCGAGAAATTGCTCCCGTCGCGCGGCCAGCGACGAGGCCGAAGGCGATACCGGTTCGAGCCAGGCCAGCACATAGCCCAGCTTGAGTGTGTCGGGCCAATGGAAGCGTAGCTGTCCCAGTTTGGGGTCGGACCTCAAGTAGGGCAGAGTCGACTCGAGCTGGGTATCGACCCGGGCTCGGACCGCCTCGAGACTGGCGCTGGAGTGGAGCAACTCATAAACCTTCTGATTGCGCAAATGACGCCAGCGGGGATCATAGCCGGCCGTGATCAACAGCTGATGGGAATAGCTGTCGAGCCTGGCCTCGGGACCGAGATTGATTCCATAGCTATTGAAGTCCCAAACGACCGGTTCCAGGCGCCCGCGGGTCGAGTCGTAGAAAAAGTTCTGGTTGTGAAAGCTATCGACGTGGCCCGTGCCGGTCACGGCGGTGAGCGCGACAAAGGAAGCGTACTGCTCGAAATCGAGGATGTCCCAGAGCTTTACGATGAGCTCGGGGGTGGGGGGCTGAGCGACCAGCCTCCGCAGGTCTTGCAGCCGAGAAAGATCGGCCTCGTCGCCGGTGAGTTTCCAGCCCACCGGCTCGGGCTCACGCCACAGCTCGCCTCCCCCGAACCGGTCACCCTTAAAAAAGGTGCCGTTCAGGCGTGAATTGGCTAAGGCCAGATCTTCACCCAGGCGATGAGAGCGGAGGTAGAGGCCGGCATAGTGGTTATTGATATAAACGGCGACGTGGTCACTGACTCCGGTCACGACTCCCATTTCGCGGCCCAACTCCTCGGGCAGCCAGTTGCATAGAGCCAGGGCGTCCTCGGGCCGCGACAACTCGACGAAGCGACGACCCGCTCTAATCTCGGATTTCTTGATCTTGACGCGGAACGAAGGCTTAGCGGGCGAATGGTGCCAGTCGTTGGCTCCGCGCAGGGTGACCTTGCAGGCCGAGGGCGCCCCATCGGCCTCGCGATAGTAGGCAGGCAGGTATAGCTTGGATTCCTCTCCTTTGCGGCTCGAGCGCACCAGCGTTTCGATGGCCCCGTCGGCCAGGTAAAGCCTCACCTCGGGAAGCCCGCCGTGCAATGGCGGCGCAGGTGCCCAGGCTGCGTCCCAAGAGGCCTGCAGATGCTGGCCCATCAGCCGGCGGGCGTAGGGCCAGCCATCTTGGCGTGAGAGAAACACGGCCACCGTCGAATCTTCTCGATTGATCGCCAAGAACGTCCCCGCCAGACAAGCCATAACCGTCAGAGCCAGTAGCCCAAGAATCCCCGGCAAGTGCAGAAAGCGCGCGCGACCAGGACCGAGCCTGCGCCAGAAACCGAGTTTCATCGGGGCACCGCCAGAGCCAACATGCCCTGAGCATATTTCGAGAAGCGGACCGGCATCACTCCCTCGAGGGCCAGGATGTCCCTGAGCCAGGCCGGGATGCGATGGTTGAACTTGGTCTCGAGAATGAACTGATGGGGAGCTAGAAAGCTCGCTCCGGCCACCCGTCCGGGCGACTCGATATCGGCGGGCCCGAACGCCTCGCATTGGTGGTCGAAAGTAACCCGCAAGTGATCGTCGTAGCGGCCCACCCAGGCCTCACGCAAGTACGAGATCACAGCCGTGGCTTGCAGCTTCTGCTGGGCCGCCTGCAGTTCGATGGCGGCCAGAAGGTAGCGCTCGTCGACGCTCAACGAGGCCAGGTCGGTGAACTGGTGCAGACGCGGAAGATTCCAGGCCGAGTCTTCCAGCAGGGCCGCCACCGTGGCCGGCGATAAAGGCAGACGGTGTTTCGAAACCAGGTTATTCTGGCGCGCTTTGATCTCGAGATGGTAAGAGCGAGCCGGGGCCAGTCCGTAAAAGCGCACGCGCAGCTTGCGCCTCAGGGCCACTCCGTCGAGTTTTTCGGTCAGGGCCGTATGCTGGGGTGAGTCGAAGTACTGACTGGTGACGCGATACACTCCCTGGTCGCCATTGGGGTCATCGCGCAGTCCCGGCGCAGCCGCCTGCAGCAGTCGAGCCTTCACCTGCGCGTCGACCAGGAATTTTAACTCATAGCGCTGCACCGCGCCTCCTCGAACTCGCCGAATGTCTTGGTCGTCTTCGAGGTCCGTTCGCCGCGGCCCCTTCGGCGGCATCGGCCAGATTCCGTGGCCGCTAAAGCAGCCTTAACCTTCACCTCTGGCTTTGAACCAGGGAGTCCATCCATTCCAGCACCCTGGCCACCATGGTATGGTCGAAACGGCCATAATCCTGGCCATAGAGTTCGTGCACCATACCCTCCTGGTAGAAAATCGTCAAGTCAGTCTTCTGGTGAAGTTTGTCTGCTTTGGTCCGCAACAAGCGCTCGGGACATTTCAGGTCCTCGCTTCCGTTGACGATCAAGACCGGAGAGCTCACCGTCACGATCTTCTCCACCACTTCGGCACCCAGGCGGTCCGACTCGAGATAGAACTCTCGAGAGGCGCCAGCCATCATCTGCCCCGGACCCACCTGGCCACTGTCGAGCGCCGCATAGACCTGGCGGAAGGTGTCTCGGGCCGCCTCGATCTCCTTCATTGTCCCGTCCAGTTGGCCGCCGATATTTTGCTTGGCTACCACTTCCAACTGGTAAGCAGCCTGGTATTCGATCTGCTCTCGCATCGGCAACAGCGCTGGGGCCAGCAGCACCAACCCCGCCAGTTGACGTCCCTGAGCCACCCAGGGTCCCAGCGTTCCTCCCTGGCTGTGACCGAACACAAAGAGCCGGTGGGGGTCGACTTCGGGTTGCCGGACGAGCAGAGCCAGAGCGGCTTGAGCGTCACTGACGAAGTCCATGGGAGTGATGGTCTGGAGTTCGTCCCAGCGGCCTGCCTGCAGGAGCGTGAAGGTCCGCTTGTCATAACGCAAGACCACCACGCCCGCCTGAGCCAGTGCATGCGACAGCTCCTTAAAAGGACGAATCACGCCCAGGCCGACCGGCATGGTTTCGTCGCGATCGTTAGGCCCGGACCCGTGAACCAACACCACGGCGGGATACGTTCCCGGGGCAGAAGGATACTCGAGAGTGGCTCCCAACCGCAGGCCTGGCGCGACCTCCACCTCGAGTTCCCGGGAGGCGGTCGCAAGTGGCTCGGCGGCCACAGACATCACGAGCACTAACAGCAGAAGTATTGTTCTCTTGACCATGAGGGAAGAATACGCCCTGGTATGATCGAGTTCTTGCTTCCAGGAAGTACCCTCTGGACCAGGAACTGTGCCAGATGCTAAAGATCAAAGACGTGATGCAAGCCAAGGTCATGAAGGTTCTGCCCGAGATGTCGGTCCCGGCGCTGATTCAGTTGCTCCAGACGCAAATGATCCAGGGAGCCCCGGTGGTCGACCAGCAGAATCGCGTCATCGGGATTGTGTCCCTGAGCGACGTCGCCTCGGAAGCGGCCCGCACCCAGGGCGAGGTCTTACGACTGCATCACGGCCAGGAAGCTCCTTTCGACGACGAGTCACTGCGCTTTTCCACCGTGCGCGAGATCATGAATCCGGTCGTTTATCAGGTGCAAGAAGACGAGCCCGTCGACGAGGTCATCCGGTTCATGCTCAATGCTCGCATTCACCGGGCTATCGTGGTCCGTGGAGAAACGCTGGTCGGCATCGTCAGCACGACCGACTTCATGCGCCTGTGCCTGCGCTACCTCGAGAGCCCATCCAGCGTTTGAGTCCAGCCGGGCCTAGCGCTTGTAGCGCAGGGTGCCCAATTCGTCGAGTTCACGGTCCTCTTTGACCTGCTGAGCGGCCCTGAAGTGAGCCAGAGCCTTCTCGTGAGCCCGTTCCAACCGGCGTACCTCGAACTCGAGTTGCTGGCGCAGCTGAGACGTGCGGCTGATGGCCAGTTCGATCTCGGCCCGTCGCAGGTTGAGCGTCGAGAAATTCAGTCGCAAGGCCTCGGCGTGAGAAAAGAACGGCCGGGTGGCGTCGATGGCCGCCGACTTGCCCAGCAGCGAACGAGAAAAGTGCTCTTCCAGCGCTTCTTGCTGTTGCTGAAGGTCAGCCATGGCATCCAGGCATTCTTGCTTCATCCGTTCGAGCGAGGCCAGCACGCGCAGGCACTGGTCGCGCTCACGCACGGCCCGGTCCAACAGGGGCTGTAGTCGAAACTTGAACTTCATCAGAGGGCTAGGCCACTCCGGCCAGACCGCGAAGTTCGCGGGCTTCGACCACGGCCACCGTGTCGAGGCTGATGTCCTTCGGTAGCTCCTCATAGGAGAAGACGGTCAGGCCGGGGATGGCCCGCTCGACCATGCGGCGCACCAGGGGACGGACCCTCTGCGAGGTGATGATGGTGGGATGGTGTCCTCGGGCGGCCACCTGGCCGGCCCCTTCGCTGAGCAAGGTGATGATCCGGCGGAGGGTGTCCGGGTCAAGGCCGGGACCGCCGGGCAGAACCCGACCGATGACCTCTTCGAGGGCCGGCGAGAGCGCGGCTACCGGGAGGTGTTTGTCAGGGCCAAGATAGTCGCTCAACAGGGCGCGGCTGAGCGACTCGCGCACCTTCTCGGTGAGCCAGGCGGGGTCGCGATCATTGTCGATGTGATCGGCCAGGGTTTCGAGGATGAGGCGCAGGTCGCGAATCGAGATGCTCTCGCTGAGCAGGTTGCGCAGCACTTTGCGCAGCTCGGTCACCGACAGCATCGAGGGAATGACCTCGCTGACGAGCTTGGGATAGAGGGCTTTGAGCCGGTCGAGTAGCGCCTGGACGTCCTCGCGACCGATCAGTTCGCAGGCGTGCTTCTTGAGAATCTCGGACAGGTGGGTGGCCACCACCGAGGCAGGGTCGACCACCATCAGGCCCTCCATTTCGGCCTGCTCCTTGGTCTGCTCGGGAATCCACAGGGCCGGCAGACCGAAGGCCGGCTCGCGCACGGCGATACCCTTGACGGTGGTCTCCTGTTGCGAGGCCATGGCCAGCAGGCGATTGGGATAGACCTCGCCGTCGGCAATGGATTGGCCATAGAGGCGAAACTGGTACTGGCCCGGGCGTAGTTCGAGATCGTCACGAATACGGATGGGGGGCACCACGATACCCAGGTCCGTAGCCAGGCTACGGCGCACGCCTACCACTCGCTCGAGCAGCTCGCCGCCGGCAGCTCCGTCGACCAGCGGCACCAGGGCATAGCCGATGGCCAATTCGACCGGCTCGAGGTCGAGCAACTGGCGCACGTCTTCAGGCCCGTCCTCGCCCACCGGGTCCGGGGCGGGGGCCTGTTCTTCGACGGTAGTAGCCTGGAGCCGCCGGGCCGTGAGCACGGCGGCCGTGCCCAGCAGCAGGAAGGGGGCCTTCGGCATGCCGGGGATCAGCGCAAACCCCCCCAGCAACCAGCCAATACGATTGAGGGTGGTGGGCTGAACCAGCACCTCGCGGGTGAGATCGGCGCCCAGATGCGACTCGGAGGCTGCCCGAGTCACGATGAGACCCGTGGCGGTCGAGACCAACAGGGCCGAAATCTGGCCCACCAGGCCGTCGCCGATGGTCAGCAGGGTGTAGCGCTGCACGGCGTCAATGAGCGGCATTCCTTTTTGGAACACACCCACACAGAAGCCGCCCAGGATATTGATCGAGGTGATCACCAGGGATGCGATGGCATCGCCTTTGACGAACTTGGCAGCGCCATCCATCGCTCCGTAAAAGTCCGCTTCGCGCTCGACCTCGCGGCGCCGTTTTTGGGCGTCTTCCTGCGAGATGAGCCCGGCCGAGAGATCGGCATCGATGCTCATCTGTTTGCCCGGCAAGGCATCCAGGGTGAAACGGGCAGCCACCTCGGCCACGCGGCCGGCGCCATTGGTGATGACCACGAACTGAATCAGCACCAGAATCAAGAAAATGACGATACCCACCACGTAGTTGCCACCCACCACGAAACGGCCGAAGGTGGCGATCACGTCGCCCGCAAAACCCTCGAGCAGGATCAGGCGGGTGCTGGCCACGTTGAGGGCCAGACGTCCCAGCGTCACCAGCAGCAACAGCGGCGGAAAAACTGAAAACTCAAGAGGTTTGCGCGTGTACATGGCCACCATGAGAATGGCCAGCGAGAAGGCGATAGAGAAGGTCAGAAAGACATCGAGCAGTACGCTGGGCAACGGCAGCACCATCACCAAAAGGATGCCGATCATGCCGCCTAGCATCAGGAATTCGCTCGCGATGGCCGCGCCTTGTCGTTTCACAGGTAGTCCTCCGCTTTGGTTACTGCTAACAAGATTTCCGCCACAGCTCGGAAGAGAGCCGGAGGGATGGTCGAGTCGAGCTCGACTTTATAGAGAGCCCGGGCCAGGGGCTGGTCTTCGACGATAGGAATCTCGAGCGCGCCGGCGCGCTTTCTAATCTCGAGCGCGATGGCATCGGCGCCCTTGGCGACCACTACCGGGGCATCCATATCCCGGTTGTATTTGAGGGCCACGGCGTAGTGGGTGGGGTTGGTGATGACCACGCGAGCCTCGTCGAGCTTTTGCATGCCGGAACTCTTGAGCATCTTGCGAGCCCGAGCCCGGCGTTGGGCCTTGATGCGCGGGTCGCCTTCCTGGCGCTTGTACTCTTCTTTGACCTCTTGCTTGGTCATCATCAGGCTCTGGCGGTGCTCCCACCACTGATAGCCAAAGTCGGCGGCGCCGAACACAATCTGGACGCCGATCAAGCGCCAGATAAAGTCCTTGAGCATCTCCATACGGCCGAGATAATAGGCCAGCTGGCTGGCGCCCAGGCTGGTCATCTCCTGAATGTGCTCTTTCCAAAAACTCCAGCAAACCCAGAAGACCACGGCCGTCTTGAGGCTGATCTTCACGCCCTCGATGAGGATCTTCTTGGAGAACCAGCGTTTGATGGCCTCGAACGGGTTCAGCTTGTTGAGATCCGGGGTGAGCACGCCAGGCGTGAACACGAAACCGGTCATGGCTAGTTGCAGCAGGGCGGCCGCTGCGGCCGAGGCGATCATCATGCCCAACAAAGTCGTGCTGCCAAAAAGCATCAGATCCCAGATGAAGCCCTGAGCCGCCCCCAGGGGATCGACCCCCGTGAAGGCCGTGACCAGGCCCGTGCGCAACAGGCCGATGAACTTCTCGACCAGGAAGGGAAGCGAAGCCGCCAGCATGGCGAAAGAGACGGCCATGGTTACGGCCGCCACCAACTCCTGGCTCTTGACCACCTGTCCCTTGCGAATGGCCTCGCGCTTACGATGCTCGGTTGCCTGTTCGGTTTTCTCCTCAGACACGCAGGCCTCCGAGGATATCGATACCGCCCTGTAGCACCCGGGCCATGACCTGGGTGGTCAGAGGCAGGCTCAGACTGATCAGCACCAGCCCGGCCAGCACCCGCACGGGGGCGGCCGCGATCAGCATGTTCATCTGGGGCAAAAGGCGAGAGAGAAAAGCCACCGCCACTTCCACCGAGAGCAGACCAATGGTCACCGGCAGCGCCAACCAGACCGAGGCCATGAAGAAGTTGCCGGCACTCTCGGCGATCACCCCCAGCAGGCGAGCGTGGCGCAGGTCGGGCAGGCCACACGGCAGCCAGTAGAAGCTCTCGAGCAGGATGCGGGTCAGGGCCAGATGCAGGTCGGTGGCCAGGGCTACCAGCACCATCAAAACCTGATAGAAGCTGGCCATCATCGGCTGGCTCTGGTCGCCGGCCGGGTTGAGCATTCCCGAATTGCCGAAGCCCATCTGATAGTCGGCGATGGTTCCGGCCGTGGCTGCGGTGGCCACCGTGAAGTTGGTGACCGTGCCCAGGCCAAGGCCGAGCAGCAGCTCCCATAATCCGGCCACCACCATGGTCGCCAGGGTCGGGGTCAGCTCAGGGGCCTCGAGCATCGGCAGCATCACACCGGTCAGCAGGCCTGCCATCAGCACCTTGAGAGCCACCGGCAGCTGCTTGTTGTTGAGCACCGGCGCCGAGACGATAAAGCCCAGCAGGCGCAAGAAGACCAGAGCGGCTCCCAATACCAGAGCGGTCACAGCGGTTGACCCATCGAGGTCAGCATGGTGACGGCCAGGTTGACCAACTTCGAGAGCATCCAGGGCGCCAGCAGCAGGGTGGTGCCGATACCGGCTAGCAACTTGGGCACAAACGAGATCGACTGCTCCTGCACCTGGGTCAGCGCTTGAATCAGGCTGATCACCAGCCCCACACCACCCACCACCAACAGGGGCGGGGTGACCACCACGGTGGCGGTGATCAGCATCAGCCGGGCCAGGTTGAGGGCGTCGAGAGGTTCCACGTCCGAACCATTGCTTAACCAGGGCACCGGCCCTTGCGGCTCGATTTTTTTCCGACGGAAAGTACATCGGCCGATGACTGGCAATGTTAAGGGCGAAACGGTGAAAGGAGAAAACCTCGTGAACATCCCTGCCGGTCTACGCACCAACCCGGTCGCTCCAACCGCGGCCCCCACGACCACCCAGGGCACTTCGTCCCGGTCGTTCTCGGGCACTTTGAGCGACGCCATCAACGAGGTCAACCGCCTGCAGATGAAGTCGGCCGACTCTGGCAAGGCCTTGAGTGAAGGCTCGGCCGAGAGCATCCACCGGGTCGTGCTCGAGGCCGAAGAGGCGAGCCTCTCGATGCAGCTGATGGTAGCCGTGCGTAACAAAGCCATGGATGCCTATCAAGAAGTCATGAGGATGCAGGTCTAATGCTAGAGCCTTTCCTCAACAATCATGATCTGGCCCATCTCAAAGCCGGTATGGAAGTGGCCTGGCGCGAGCAGAACGAGGTCAACAACAACCTCGTCAACGCCGAGACGCCGGGGTTTCAACCCAAGGACACCGATTTTCGCTCGCTGCTGATGCCCGACCAGGAGGGCGCGGCCCCCACCCGCGGGCAGGGCTTTGACCTCTACCTCGAGGCTCTCCAGGGACCGGCCAGGTTCGAATTCGAGAAAGAGATGCAGCGTTTGTCGCAGGCCAACCTCGAAAACGCCGCCTACACCAAACTACTCACCCGCCGCTACCAGGATCTGCGGACGGTCATTCGGGAGGGACGCTAATGTCGATGTTCGGATCGATGAATATCAGCGCCAGCGGGCTAGAAGCCTCGCGCAAGCGCATGGAGGCGGTGGCCTCGAACCTGGCCAACGCCGAGTCGAGCGCCCCCGTGGGCGGCCCGGTCTACCAACCCCGTCGGGTCAAACTGTCCCAAGCATACGAAAGCTTTCAAAACGAATTGCGCTGGCAATCCCGCGGCCAGGGGGTCGAGTCCGAGACAGTGGAAGAGAACCGCCCGGCCCGCCTGGTTCACGACCCCGGCCATCCCGACGCCGACGCCAATGGCATGGTGAGGATTCCCGATATCGAGCTGACCGACGAGCTGGCCGAAATGATGGCCGCCCGCCGGGCCTACGAAGCGGGACTGACGGCCTACAGCCAGGCCCGCGAGCTCTTCCTGAACACTCTTGACATCATCAGGTCATAGCCATGCTTGAAACTCGTCCTAACAATAACATGTTGGCCGACCTGCGCGAGCGCTGGGAGGATATACCCGTCAACCAGAAGCTCATCGCCGTAGCAGTGATCTGCCTTTTGGTAGCCAGCCTGGTAGGCGTGATGGCCACCCAGAAGAGTGACGCCATGGTGCCCCTGTTCGGGAGTCTCTCGTCGACCCAGGCGGCCGAAATGGTCCAGAAACTAGAAGAGGGCAACCATCGTTTCGAGCTGGCCGATGGCGGCTCGCTCATCCTGGTGCCCGAAGAAGATCGCCAGCGACTGCGCCTGGAGATGGCCGGCAACGGCATGCTCAATCAAGAGAATCCGGGCTTTGAGCTGTTCGAAAAAACGACTCTGAGCCGCTCGGACTTCTCGGAGCGGATCACCTATCTGCGAGCCCTACAGGGCGAACTGGCCGCCACCATCGAGGCCATTCCCCAGGTGCGCAAGGCGAGAGTCCACCTCAATCTCCCCCGTCGCCCGCTCTATCTTGACGAAAAGCAAGAGACGAGCGCCGCCGTTTATGTCGAGCTCGCCTCTGGCGCCTCGCTCAACAAGAACCAGATGGCCGGCATCATTAACCTGGTGGCTAGCTCGGTAGAGGGAATGACCCCAGCCCAGGTCACCTTGATGGACGGTTCGGGAGCCCTGCACATGCGCGGCGACCAGCTCGACGAGCAGGGCGGCGTGGGCGGTGACGACAACGACCGCTCCAAAGAGATGACCAGGGTGGCCCAAGAACTGGTCGACCGCGTCCTGGGCCCGGGCAAAGCGATGGCTACCGTGCGCATCGAGCTGGCCCGCGAAGCCCGTACCACCGAGCGCGAAATGGTCGAGCCCGGCAACGATGGCAAAGGGGTGCTACTCCATCAGGAGGAGCAAATCGAAACCTTCGAGGGCACCAAGCCCAACGCTCGCCAAGAGATCGCACAGGGGGCTGCCCCGGTGACGGCGACCACCCCCCCTACGGCCGAACAAGCCAACGGCAAAACCCCATCCTATCAGCAAAAGAGCACGAAAGCCGACTTCGCCGTCTCGCGCGTTAAAGAGGTGCTCGAAACCAGGCCTGGCGCCACTTCCCGTCTGAGCGCCTCGGTCATCGTCGACTCTAAGGCCGGCCTCAGTGAGGACGAAATGGCTGCTCTGGCCGACGGCGTCAAGACCGCCATCGGCTTCGATCAGGCGCGAGGCGATGCGTTCGAACTGCGCGCGCTCACCTTCAACCGCGACCACCTTGAGGCTATGCAAGAAGAAGTTGCGGCCGAAAATCAGAAGGAGGCCGACCAGAAGGCTCTGCTGATGTATCTGCTGGCCGGCATCGGTGGCACCACCGTGCTGGGACTTCTGATCGGCTTCATCCTCAAGCGCCGTAAGGCTCGCGAAGTGGTCTGGATGGATGTCGACGTGAATCCGAACATGCCTCAACAAGAAATGTTCCCTGAGAGGCTCGATCTGGCCCTGCCGGCCGAGATGCCCCCCCTGCCCACGGAGGGCGTGGAAGAACTTCTGGTCAAGGCCCTCGAGGCCGTCGAAAGAGAACCAGCCCTGGTGGCTCGCCTGGTCGAGCGTTGGGCCAACGAAGGAGAACGATAATCGTGAGTATGAAGCGCGCTGCCACTCTGTTGCTCTGTTTGGGAGTCGACGCCGCCGTCGAAATCACCAAGCGGCTCGACCAGTCTCTGGCCTACGACGTCATTCGCGAGGCGGCCAAGATCTCGGCTCTGGAGGCCGAAGAGATCTCGGAGGTTCTCAAGGATTTCAACGAGCAGTTGCCCGAACTCAAGCGCTCGCCTTCGGGCAAGCGATTCGCCGCCGAGGTGCTCAAGCGGTCGTTCGGCGAAGACCAGGCCGCCTCCATCGACTTTCTGCGCCGCCTCGACCGCATCCAGTTGCAGGACATCGTCGAGACCGAGCATCCCCAGGTGGCGGCCTTCGTGCTCTCTTACATTCATTCGGATGTAGCCAGCTCGTTGCTAGCCTCGCTCGACCCTGAGCGCCAGGTAGAGATTGCGCGTCGCATCGCCCGCACCGAACCGCCTCAGCGCGAGGGGATCGCCCATCTGGTGCGCAGCCTCAGCAATCGCCTCAGCTTCCTGGGCGCGGCCGAGCGGGTCACCGAGGATGTGGGCGGGGTCGATTCGCTGGTCAGCATCATGAAGAACGTGGGCCGCGATGTCGAGCAAAACATCCTGCAGGGTTTCGAGGAAGAAGAGCCCGATTTGGCCGAGGAGATCAAGAAGCGCATGTTCGTCTTCGACGACCTGATGCTACTCGACGACCGCGCCTTCCAGAAAGTGCTCAAGGAGGTCGACGGCAAAATCCTGGCCCTGGCCATGCGTCGCGCCTCCAAAGAGATCGTCGAACTCATCCATCGCAACCTGTCCGAGCGCGCCCGCAATATCCTCAAAGAGGACGTTGCCTCGATGGGCAAGGTGCGCGTGCGCGACGTGGACAAGGCCCAGACCGAGATCGTCAACATCGTGCGTCGTCTGGAAGAATCTGGCGAAATCAACGTAAGCCGCGAGGACGAAAAGTTTGTCTAGCGCCAAAGCCTGGGTCATTCCCCAACTCTGTTCAACCTATCGCCAGACCGAGGAACCAGGCGGTGCCGCTGAGCTGGCCCTGCTGGAAGAGGCCGTCGAGCAAGCCCGCGACATTCGCGAGATGGCCCGACGCGAAGCCAATCGCGAGCGCCAGGCGGCCCGCACTGAAGGCTACGCCGAAGGCCTGGCGGCCGGACGGGCAGAGGCCCGCGAGGCCTACCGCCGCGAACAAGACTCGCGAGAAGAACGCTTTCGGGCCAACTTCGAGGTGCTGCAAGAAGCCGCCGAGGCTCGCTGGGCCGAACTTTGCGATGAGCTGAGCCAGTCGGTGGTGGAACTGGCCCAGGCCATGATGGCCAAGCTGGTCGGGCCCGAGCACATGGCTCATCTACCCGTGAGCGAGGTTCGGCGGGCTGTCGAGCTTTTCGGAGACATGGACGAAGTCGTGGTCAAAGTGCATCCTCTCAGTCTCAACCTGGCGGGCTCGGTGACCCGAGGTTTTCGCCTGGAAGGCGATGAGTCGCTCGACCCGGGAGATTTCATCGTAGTAACCCCCCGGGGACAGGTGGACGGGCGGGTGGTCACCCGCCAGGCGCGGCTGGCCGCCTGGCTCGAAGAGCAAACTATTTGTTGAGGACCTCGGTAGCGAAATCTGGATAGTAGAGCGGGTGGTCGTTGTCCTTGACCACGTTCTCGTTCATCTGCAGGTCGCAATCATCGACTTTGACGGCGGAGGCGTTCTTCTCGATGCGATTGCGGTAGAGCATGAGGCTCGACCGGTAGCCCCAGACTCCGGCATAGGTGTTGTGATGGATGCGGCAACCGCTCACCACCACCTCCTTCGCATCGTGGGCATAAACGCCGGCCGCGCCACAACCATTGAGGTCGCAATTCTTCACCAGAATCTTGGACGACTCGGAGATGTCGATGACCGCGCCCTCGCATTGATACTCGTTGGCGGGTCGCTGGTGACGGGCCGACAGGTTGACCAGAAACACCCGTGAGCACTTTTCCAGCCGGATCACGGCCTGATCGAGATTGGTGAGGATCAATTCCACCTCGCCCCGACCGCGCAGGGTGACATTGTTGAGCCCGCTCAGCACCAGTCCCTGGTCCAGGACGTACTGGCCGGAGCGCAATTCGATCACGTCACCGGACCTGGCCCGGGCCAGGAAAACCCCCAGGGAATCAGTGTTCTCGGGAGTCAGGGTCAGTTCTTCGGCAAAGGCGCCCGAAGAAACCACCAGCAGCAGAACTATCGCCATGAAACGTCGCATCGCCGGTGCTTCGCAACCCGGGCCTCTACTCCTGGAAGGGGTCGAACCTTGACCGAAATTCTATTCGCATCTTGCAGGCAAAATATACTAGTGGGAGAAGCGGGGGCAACCAGAACATGACTCCAACCTCTGGTATGAAAGGAAGGTCCTATGCTTAGACAGCTTTCCCGAGCCCGAGAACGCTTCTCGTGGCGTAAAGCGGCCGCCGGAGCCCTGCTCGCTGGCGCGCTTCTCTTCACTGGCTGTAATGATAGTGACAATAACGACATTTTCGGGGGCATTCCCGGAGGACAGGGTCGCCCAATCAACATCTTCGGCCTGACCGTGTATGTCTCGAACAACGGCGCTGCTAACGCCGGCCAGGTGGACCAGACCGACCAGGTCTTCACCAATCAGGCCACCTCGACGCCGGGCAACAACGAAGGTGTCGAACTCGATCCTTTCGGAAACCTCTATCAGGCCGGCGACCTGGCCGCCGGCTCGCTGCGCGTTTTCTCCAAGGTAAAGGGCCGCACCACCGCCTTCAACGCCACCCTTGACCGCGAGCTCACCGGGGCCAACACGACCCTGACCAACCCCAAGGGTATCGCTCGCGCCAACGCCCGCGGCCTGGTCATCATCGCCGACTTCGGCACCAACCTGGCCACCTCGGGCCTCACCGTCTTCGGCGAGAACACCGGCGGCAACCAGGCCCCCCTGGCCATGCGAAACGTCGGTGCCCGCCCCTGGGATGTCGCCTATGACGAGGCCAACGACCGCCTCTACGTGGCCTTCACCAACGGCACGATCGGCGTCTTCGACACCTTCGTAGGCGGCGGCTTCGCTCCCGGTGGGGCAGCCACCCGCGTCATCACCCCGGTCGACGGCAACAACGCCCAACTCTCGATCAACTTGCATGGTATCGTGTTCGATCCCCTCTTCAACCGCGTCATCGTCTCTGATGTGGGTGCGGTCAATGCCGGGCAAAGCGCCAATTTCGCCAGTGACGGCCGCATCTATGTCATCGGCAACGCCGCGACCGCGGCGGGCAACGTGCAGCCTCTTCGCGTCATTCGCGGTGACCAGACCCAGCTGGGCAACCCGGTCGACATCACCTATGACGGTCTCAACTTGCGAGTGGCCGAAAAAGCCAATAACAAACTGCTGATCTTCGCCAGCCTGTATCTCGACACCACCACCAACGCCGCTCCCGACGTATCGGTCGACGAAACCGGTCCGGAGTCGCTGGTCAACCAGGCGCAGACGGTGGTCACCAGCAACGATACCTCGGACCTCGACGGCATCAACACCATCACCTCGGTGCTGAGCAGCTCGAACCCGGGCACCGGCGCCGGAACCACCGGCGAGATCTCGCGCCTGGCTCCGGCTCTCAATAACGTGGTGACGACTTTCACGGCTAACAACGGCACCTTCCCGGCGGCCAACTTCGCCATCGAGAGCGCCAAAGTCGATCGTCTCGGTAACGTCTTCGCCACTTTCGACATGGGCGCCGCCGGCCCGGGTGGTATCTTCGTCCTCAACCGCGTCGGCACCCAGCGTAACGGCGGGGCTCTCAACCTGTCGGAAGACCGCGCCATCTTCGGGGCCGCCACCGGCCTGCAGTCTCCCAAAGGCCTCGACCTGGTCGAGTCTCGCGACGCCATCCTGGTGGCCGACCTGGGCACCGGCACCATCCGTCGCTTCGGCAAGAACGCCGAGGGCAACGTAGCTCCGACCCTGGTGACCACTCCCGGCGTCAACCCCTGGGATTGCGACTATGACCCTCGCAACGACCGTCTCTTCGTGGCCCTCACCAACGGCACCGTCGGTGTTTATGACAACTACTTCGCCAACAACCCGACGGGAGCGCCCACTCGCATCATCACCCCCAACGTCAACCCGGCCTCGATGAACCTTCACGGGATCATCTATGATGCGGCCAACGACGCCTTGATCGTGTCCGACATCGGCTCGCCGGCCGATGCCACCGACGGCAAGCTCTACGTCATCTCCAACGTGGGCACGCTGACGGCGGCCAACAACAACCCTACCCCGAGCGTGCGCATCGCCGGGGCGGCCACCCAGCTGGGCAACCCCGTCGACGTAGCCTTCGACGGAGCCAACCTCTATGTGGCTGAAAAGTCCAACGGCCAGATCCTGCGCTTTGACGCCGTGCGCGTGCCAGTAGCCGCCGACCCCAACCGGGCTCCCTCGGCTTCCATCGCTCGCACCGCTCCCGAGTCGGTCACCGTGCTGCCCCCGGGCACCAACCCGTAGTCAGCCCCGACCCGCGAAAAGCCACCCTTCGGGGTGGCTTTTTTTATTGGCGCCAGGCTCCCTCGACCCACCCCGTGGCGCGTCGGTGCCGGCGCAGCCGCTGCTGCTCCTTGACCTCGTCGAGGTGGAGACCCAATTCGACCAGGGCTGCCTCCATCCACAACTTGCCCTTGGCCGCGGTGGACACACTCGGAGCGCCATAGCTACCGGTGCGGGTGTCGTCGCTCCAGGGCGGATTGGCGACCAACACCCCGTCTGAAATCCAGTCGACCTGATAGCGCGGGGTGGCCACGAAGTCGACCTCGTCGACCGCTCGCTCCATGTGCACCAACTCTGGTCGCAGATGGAGCAGATAGCTGGTTTCGAGTTCGCAGGCGTGGCCCATCAACTTCGAGTCACGGGTCCGCTCGAGTAATTCTGCCGCCGCGCCTGACGAGGTGTGCAAAAACGAAGTCGTCACGAACATCTCGGGCCAGCGGTCACCGGCGAACTTGGTCACGTTCACCAGAAACGAGTGGTTGCCTCCGTGGCCGTTGAGCAGATAGACGCAGTCGAAACCCAGCCCCCGCAGGCAGCCTACGATGTCGACCCAGAAGTCTTCCCAGGCGCGCGGCTCGATGGTTAGAGTGCCTGGATACTGGCGGCGGTGGGTACTCACTCCATAAGGCCAGACCGGCAGGCAAGTTACGTCCGGCCGACGACCAAGGGCCTCACCCAGCGCGCCGGCGATGACGGTGTCGGTGGACAGTGGCAGATGAAAGCCGTGCTGCTCGGTATGGCCGGTGCACAGCAGAGCAACCTCGGTCAACGGTAGCTCGACCGGGCCGGGACACTCCACCAGGTGTTGGTTGTGAAATCCGTCCTCGGCCAGAACGGCTCGCAGCGAGTCGAGCACCCGCTCGAAGCTGTCCGCCTTGAGCGGGGGCGCAAATCCAAACGGCAGAGCCGGAAAGAGGATGCGGTCGGGCCCGGGCAAGTCGTCTGGCAAAGGCCCCCTGCCCAGGGGCAGGATGACGGGCCAACTGCGGTCGAGTTGTTCGACTTCGGGGAAGGTCAGTTCTTCATAACGGAGATTCACCCGAGGCATTTCCCTGAGCGTCGGCGAGCCACCTCCGGGCCGCGACCAGGCCCAGGGGAGTGACCAGGGCGATACAGGCATAGATCAGCCACAGCACCTCGGGGCGACCCGGGCCGCCGAGGGGCAGGTAGTGCTCGAGCATCCAGCCCGAATAGAGCCCGGTGGTAAACTTGGCGCAGAACCAGGGAATGCCGGCCATCCCCATGTAAGCTCCCAGCCGTCCGGGTGGCGCGATCTCGGCCACATACTCGAGAAAGCGCGAGCCCCACATGGCCTCGCCCACCGAAAACAGCACGATATAGATGAGCAGATTGCGCAAACTCGGTGGACCGGCCAGACAAAAGGTAGTGACGGCCGTCAGGCCGGTGCCCGCGATCATCACGTCTACGATGCGGACGCGGCGGGTCCAGAGGGTGAACAGCGGAACCAGCACCAACACAATCGGGGGATTGATTCCCATCAGCCATTCGAAGCGGTCGGAAATCTCCGTGGGAAAGGTGCGAAAGACATAGTTGGGCAGGGTCAGGAACTGATGAGCAAAGAGCGTCCGCACTGGCAGCAGGATGAAGATGAAAAAGATGAAGCGCGAGTCGAAGCCTCCCCCCACCTCGGCCGCCTGACCGGTCTCGAGCGCAGCGGGGGGTTGATAGAAGGCTAGATGGAAAGCCACCGTGGCCCAGGTCAAGAGGGCCGCTACCCAGAAGACGCCCGTGATACCCAGGCCCAGCCCGTGAACCTGAAACCAGGCGGGCCCGAAAACTGCCTTGGTGCGCACCAGAGGGCTGAGAAAGCTGCCCACTCCGATACCCAGACTCAGGGTGGCGTAAAGCACGCTATAGCCCAGACTGGCGGCGCGGGGTTCGGCGTGCACCTTGACACCCGTGTAGAGGGCCGGCTGACTGATCCCCGAGCCCACGGCCGAGAGCAAGAGCCCGGCCACCGCCGCCCCCCATCCCAACCCCGACGAAGCCGCCAGTAACGTGCGTCCAAGCGCGGTGAGCACCATCGAGACGGTAATGGCCCGTCCCACCCCCAGCCGATCGCTGACGCGTCCACCCCACAACATGGTGATGGTGACCAGACCCGTGTAGAACGAGACCATCAAGCCGGCTGGCCGGTCGGACCAACCCAATTCACCGAGAAAAAGCGTGAGCAGCGTCAGGATCAAAAAATAGGCGATGTTGTCGCCCAGATTGACCGTGTTCACCAGCCAGAACCCGCGCGAGCGCGTCAACAGCAGCCGAATAGCCAGGCGGGACTCTTGGTTCACCGAGCAGACTTCGGCGCCGGTCGATCCGCCGCCTCTCGTGAGGAATCCCTTTCAATGGTTAGTTTTCAGGATGCATGACCGCAGCCTCCATTGATACTATGGGCACCTCGAACACCATTAGGGGGAATGACCTTGCAAATCTGCTTTCGCGCAGCCAGTACCGAACAACAACTCGCCGATTTCTCTTCCTACCTGCAAAAACTGCCCGACAAAGTCTCTGACCTGCTCGACGTCTACGGGACCGAACAGGTCGTCTTCACCTTCCCCCGGCCCGAAAGCAACTTCATCGACCTTTACGAGCAAGGCGAACGCTCGGCCATCAACTGGTAGAAGGCTTGTTCCCCTGCTCTTCGGCCGCGGCCACGCAGAGCAGGGCGTCGTCGCCGCAAAGACGGTAGGTCTTGGGATTGACCAGGACCTTGCCGTCGGCTCTTTCGATAGCCACCGGAATGGCGCCCGTCTTCTGGTAAAACGACGTCAGAACCGAATCAAAGGTCTGACCGACCAGTTCCTCGGGCATCTTGAAGGGCATCAGGCTATTGCCTTTGGTCGGACGCAGCAGCTCTTGCAGTAAATGGACATTGGCTGAATAGAGCGCGGCCTGGGCCAGCAGATGTCCGGCCAGGTCGCGGGTGATGATAACCTCGTTGACTCCGCCCATGCGAAGGTGCGTCTCGTTGACGGCATTGGAGAGTTCGGCGCAGGTATGGACGGCCGGATTGAGCTTTTCGATAGTGAGGGCCGCCAATACGGTGCGGGCATCGGCGTCCTGGCGGCTACGGCCGCTGGAAACGTCGGACACGATGATGGCAATGGCGGCCTTGAGCACGTTCGCCCTGAGGAGGACCTCGGCTCGGGTGAAGTCATCGGTCAAGAGGCGCACGTTGCTGGGATTGGGCAAGTTCATGACCGGCAACTCGTCCCGACCGGCCACCACCACGATATCGCGGTTTTTGAGCGTGGAACTACTCTGCAACTCGACGAGGATGGTCTCGACCCCCGAGTTCCAGCCGCAGATCAAGATATGGTCTTCTAGATCTTCGAGCATCATCCGCTTGAGGACCGTTCCTTCCCTCAATTTTTCGATCATGACCGCCGAGACGGTACCTGTCAACAACGCGAAGAATGCCAGCCCGCAGAACTGAACAAAGAGAATGACCATCTTGCCGCCCAGGGTCGAGGGGAACGTGCTGATATACTCCCCCGCCACCAGACTGAAGAGCGTCTCCCAGAACGACTCGGCCAGCCGTTCCCAACCCTGCTTGTCCGACTCGCGAAAGTGCGACATCCCCAGGGTACCGAAGACCGTGGCAAAGCCCAGCAAGAACAGGGTGAACAGATACTCGGCCGCCCGGCGCTGCAAAAGGAACTTGAAAATGCGGCTGTTGCTGGTCAGCAACGAAGCCAGGCGAAACAGACGCAACAATCGTAGCAGCCTGAGAAAGCGAAAGACCCTGAAGACACGAAGCAGCGGCAACACGGCCAGGATGTCGATCCAGTATTCGCGCAAAAAGCGGTCGCGCCGCTTCATGGCGATGAAGCGAATGATCAACTCGATCACGAAGAAGGCGGTGATCACCTCGCTGATGCGCACCAGTCGCAGATGCAGTGCCGACTCTTGCGGCACGGCGATCTCGTAGCTCAACAGCACCACCGAGGCCACAATGAGCGCCAACACCACCACATCGAAGGCGGCGTGACTGGTCAAACGCCGGCAGAACCTTTCAAGCCTGGGGAGCACGCAATTTGGTTCCCCTCGGCCCCAAGCATCCCTGCAGGAGCCGAGTCCCGAGACTCAAATAGCCATCCTGCATGAATGCTCGTCGATGGCTAGCCGTCGGGCTGATGATCCTCGCGCAGTTGGCGCCAGCCCTGGCTAAAGAGCCAAGGCTGGTGGTGGTTCTCGTGATCGACCAGTTTCGCCAGGACTATCTGGACCGATTCCACGCCCAGTTCCAGCCCGATGCTCCGGGCCGCCCCGGCGGTTTTTCCTATCTACTCGAGCACGGAGCTGTGCACACGCGCTGCTTCTACGATCACGTGCCCAACCACACGGCCGTTGGTCACGCCGCGCTGGCCACCGGCGCCCTGCCGGCCGTGCACGGAATCGTGGGCAACCGCTGGTACGATCGCGATGAGGGCGAGAAAAACGACGTGGCCTTCGACCCCGACTTCCCGCTCGTGGGCACCGCTGCCCAAGGCGGGGTCTCTCCCCGGGCTCTGCTCTCGACTACCGTGGGTGACGAACTCAAGCTGGCCAGCATGGGCCACAGCCGCATCTTCGGGGTGGCCATCAAAGACCGGGCCGCCATGCTCACTACCGGCCGGGCCGCCGATCTCTGTGTCTTCTATGACCATCACACCGGCCGGTGGATCTCGAGCACTTACTATTTGCCCGACGGCAAGCTGCCGGCCTGGCTCGAGGCCTATAACGCCACCGGTTGGGCCGACAGACTCTTCGGCTGGGAATGGAAGCCCTATCACCCCGCCAGCGCCTACGCCACTTGCCGGCCGGCCGTCTTCGTGGGCGCCAACGGCGCCTATCTCGATATCGGCGAGTCCTATCCCCACAAATTCACAGGTGGCCTGGACAAGCCCGGCCCCAAGTATTACGAAGCCATCAGCTTCACCCCCCATGGCGTGACCTCGACTTTCGAGGTGGCCCGCCGTCTGTGCCAGGCCGAAAAGCTCGGGCAGGGCGACTATCCCGACCTGCTGGTCATCAGTCTCAGCAGCAACGACAAGGCCGGCCACGCGTGGGGTCCATTCAGCCCCGAGATGCTCGACATCACCCTCGAGACCGACCGCGAACTGGCCAATTTTCTTCAGTTCGTCGACTCTCAGGTCGGGCTCGACCACACCCTGATCGCTTTCTCGTCCGATCACGGCGTCGCTCCCCTGCCCGAGTTGGCCGAGAAGTTCCGCTTTCCAGGCGGGCGCCTGGCTCCTGATCAGTTTCGCAAGTCGCTCAACGATGTGCTGGTGGCTCGCTTCGGACCGGGCAACCACCTGGTCGCCTATAACGAGCCGAACCTCTATCTCAATCGCGCGACCATCCCGGCCGAGCACTTCGCCGAGGCGTGTCAGTTGGTGGCCGAGAAAGCCCGCACCTTGCCCGGTCTGCAAGCTGCCTTCACCCGTCAGCAACTCGAGCAAGGCGACCTGCCACCCACCGAACTGGCCCAGCTGGCGGCTAACAGCTTCCACCCGCATCGTAGCGGCGACGTGATGGTGTTTACCCAACCCTACACCATCTTCAGCTTCAACAAGCCGGCGGGAACCACCCACGGCGCCCCCTGGAACTACGACTCGCACGTGCCCATGATCGTGGTCGGCCCTGGTGTTCCGGCCGGCATCTATCACCGCAAATGCACCCCCCGCGATCTGGCCCCCACTCTCTCCGAGCTGCTCCATATCTCGCCCCCGGCCGGAGCCAACCGAGAGGTGTTGGAATGGCTGACCCGCTGACAGGAGTCGGCAAAGGTGTCTTGAACGACCCGCCCCATGGCTGAAAAAGTAGTGCTCGCATATAGCGGAGGCCTCGATACCTCCTGCATTCTCAAGTGGCTCATCGACAAAGGATACGAAGTGGTCGCTTTTGTCGGCAACGTAGGTCAAGAAGAAGACTTTGACGAGGTCAAGCGCAAAGCTCTGGCCATCGGCGCCTCGAAGGTCTATGTCGAGGACCTGCGTCGAGAATTCGTCACCGACTTCATCTTCCCGGCCATCAAGGCTAATGCTCTCTACGAGGGTCGCTACTTGCTGGGCACCAGTTTGGCCCGCCCCTGCATCGCCCGCTCGCACATCAAGGTGGCCGAGCAAGAAGGCGCCCGATACGTTTCCCACGGGGCCACCGGCAAAGGCAACGACCAGGTTCGCTTCGAGCTGGCCGTCTACGCCCTCAAGCCCAACCTGCAGGTGATCGCCCCCTGGCGCATGGACGAGTTTCTCGACCGCTTCAAAGGTCGCACCGACCTCATGAACTACGCCGCCGAGAACGGCATCCCGGTGCCGGTCACGCCGGCCAGTCCTTACAGCATGGACGAGAACCTCTATCACATCAGCTATGAATCGGGTGTGCTCGAAGACCCTCGCCAACCCCCGCCCAAGGACATGTTCCGTATGACCGTCGATCCGACCGAGGCGGCCAGCGAGCCCGAGCGGGTTACCATCGAGTTCAAGGACGGTGTGCCGGTTCGCGTCGAGAACCTCGAAGACGGCACCATCAAGAGCGATCCCCTCGAGTTGTTCATGTATTGCAACGAACTCGGTCGCCGCCACGGCATCGGTCGTATCGACATCGTCGAGAACCGCTTCGTGGGGATCAAGTCGCGTGGTGTCTACGAAACTCCTGGCGGCACGATCTTGCGCGAAGCCCATCTCGACATCGAAGGTATCGCCATGGACCGCGAAGTACTGCGCCTGCGTAACATGCTCAGCCCGAAGTTCAGCGAACTCGTCTATAACGGCTTCTGGTTCTCGCCCGAGATGGAGTTTCTCATGGCCGCCATGGACAAAGCTCAGGAGCTGATCGACGGAACGGTCGAGCTGCAGCTGTATCGTGGCCGGGCCATGGTACGCGGCCGCTGGTCGCCCAGTTCGCTCTACGATCAGGACCTGGCCAGCATGGAACTCGAAGGCGATTTCAACCCGCGCAATTCGGAGGGTTTCATCAAGACCAACGCCGTGCGACTGCGGGCTCACCGGGCCATCATCGAGGCTCGCAAGGGAAGCTAGGCGACAGGAACCCGGCCCGGCCGTCAGAAAACACGCGAGATGCGCGTCCACCTGCTTCTTATTCTGCTACTGGTTGGTCTGGCCGGGTGCAAGGCTCCTGAGCAAGATGACTTGCACGCTTTCACCCGGCGCGGCGACCTTGCGAAGATGCAAGCCGCTCTCGACACGGGCGTCGATATCAACCAGCTTAAAGGGGGCGTGACGGCCCTCCACGAGGCGGTGGAACGCGGTCAGGAAGATGCCGTCCAATGGCTGCTCGAGAAAGGTGCCGACCCGGGCGTGAAGGATGCCAAAGGGCGGACGGCCTGGGAGGCCCTCTTCGCAGACCACCCCAAGCACATCACCAGCCTGCAATCCCGGTGTGCCGCCGCGCTGGTGGAGGGCGGAGCGCGGGTTGGCCACCCGCCCGACCGCGACCTCACCTATTTGCATCTGGCCGCCCGCTGCAGCGACAGCGGCAGGCTGATGAAGGCCCTGATCGACAAAGGCGAGCAGAAGGTGGATGCTCGCGATGAAAACGGCTGGACCCCACTTCACTATGCGGCCCTGGGTGGTCACGGCGAGGCGGCCGCGGCGTTGTTGGCGGCCGACGCCGACGTCAACGCCGAGACCACCGCCACTTGGGAGAAAACCGAAAAACGCGGCAAGTCCGACCACACCGAGTATCGCTACCAAGCCGGCAGCCGCCCGCTCGATGTGGCCAACACCGACATCGCCAGAGGCCGCAAGAGCGTCTCACAGGTACTCAAAGAGTGGGGTGGCACCAACAACGATAAAGTCCACAACCTCCGCCATTAGATCTTTTTAAGGCACATCGTGTTCTATAAGAGCGGATGCACGCTTTGCCTTTTAGCGCTTACCGAGGGGCCCCCACCCGCCCGGCTTCGTCATGCCCCGACGCGGTCAGCCAGCGCCTCAGCTGGTTGGGTCGCCAAAAGCAGCCCTCGGCCAGCCTGGCTGAAAGCAGACTGGCCCGCGAAGGGGACCAGGCCGGGTCGGACCAGCTGCTGCTCAACCTGCTCGGCGGCTTGCCTAACGAATTTATGCTGCAGCAATCGGTGCCCCTGGCCGTCTCGACCCTCGAGCGTCTTGGCCCTGATGAAGATTCGGTTCGGGCCGTCACCCACGGCGCCCAGGCGCTCTTTCACGAAGGCCAACCGGCCCTGGCCGAGCAGGCCATCGGTTTGCTCGAGAAATGGCGCCAATCGGGAGAGCTGATGGCTCCCGAAGGCGACTGGAAAGTCTTGCTCGAGGGGCCGCTGGCGGTCGAGAAAAATCAGGTCAAATCAGCCCACGAAACGCCGCCCGAGCTACCTCCCCTGGCCTGGGCCGAGGCCCGCGCTCTGCTCGACGACGGGACCCCCCTCACGGCGGCGGAATCGGCCCTGGCGGCCACCTTCCTGGTCCGGGCACGACCCTCCGGCGAAGCTTTCACCAAGCTGACGAAAGCCTTCTGTGAGCAGCCCGAGTTCTTTCGGCCTCACGCCTCCTACCTCGGCCAGATGGCCTCGCGCATGCAAAGTCTCAGCTGGCAGTATCCCGAGCCCGAACCCCTCTACGGGCGCGAGCCGCTTCACGACTACTACGCCAACTTCATACCCAATTTTCCCAGGGCGGTCGACGGCGACCTCGTTCAACAGCAGCTTTTGCCTCTCACCCACGAATTGTATTTCAATGACCGCGCCACCGAACTCTGGCGGGATCTGTGGTCACGAAAGCCCGAAACTTTCGCCCTTTGCCTGGACGATCTGGGCCGACGCGGCCCCAAGGAGCCGGGCTCGTTCGACCTGTTAGTGCTGCAAGAAGCGGTTCGCCGCGATTGGCGGCCCGAGCCCGAACAGGCCGACTGGTTGGCCAGCCGCCTCATTCGAGGCGAGGGTGTCACGCTGGACGACAAGGTCTTTGGCACCAGCCTGGTGCTGCTCGCCAAGCAACCCCCCGAGCTGAACCTTCCCGACAGCCAGGGCCAGAGCAAGCCCCTGGGTCAGGCTCTCTTCGATCGTATCCTCCACGACCCCGACCCTGGCCTGCTGCTCTTTCTCTCTCACGACGGTCCTGTCAGCCAGGCATTCTACCAACTGGCCACGCCCGACCTCGAGCGTCTCGAGGAACTGGTCAAAGCCGGCCTGAGCCGCGGTGGCATCGAGGCCATGGAAAAGCCTGAAGAGGCCGCCCTGGTGATGCTCGACCGCCTCGAGCCCAAACGCCTTCAACCCCTGCTTGGCGCCGAACTCGAGCGCGAACAGAGCTACTTCGTGCTCACCGACGTGGTCAACCACTTTCGCACCCGGGCCCTGGCCAACTTCGCCGGCGAGCCTCGCCAGGGCTTGCGCATGTTAATGGCCGGCGACTCGGCCAAGCTCACCAAAGCTCATCTGCAAGACTTTCTTTCCGCCGCCCCGGTCGAGCCGGACGCCTGGTGGAACGACTTCCATCAATCGGACCTCGAAAAACTGACCCCTGACCAGAAGGCCTCGTTCCTGCTCTACGAAAACTGGACGCGCCAGGATGCCGGCGAACGCCAGCAGTTTCTCGACTGGATGGGGCCTCGCCTTGAGAAGCTCGGCGATTCGGGCCTGCGCACCGCCTATGACCAGATGCGACGCGAGCAAATCGAGGCCAACCTCGACCAGTTGACCCAACCGAGCGATCTGTCTTGCGCCTTCTCGTTGGTGGTGAAAAATCAGATCATGGCGGATAAAGTCTACGACCTCGACCGGGGCGACATCTGGCAGGCTTCAGCCGCCGCCTTCCACCGAGGCTTGGCCGAGTGCACCGACTGGCGTGGCGAACTGGCTGAGGTCAGCACCCAGGGCCACTCGCTCGAGATCGCGCGCTATCTCAGTCAACAGGTGGGCGACGACAACCTGGCCGACTACTGGCCGGGCTTCGCGGCCACTCTCAAAGCGCGCCCGGGGGCCGAACTACGCGAGGTGGCCGCCGACCTGCGAGCCTATGCCGAGGCCCGCAAGAACGGACTCGACCACGCCGGAGCCCTGCGCACCCTGGTGGTGGGCGAGGCCGCCCCCATCACCCGCGAACTGCAACTAGAAATCGACCAGCTCTGGGTCGGGGACATCTCGCTCGAGATCCACGACTAGAGCCGCCCAAGGAACAGCGGTCTGGGAGGCGAAAAGACCGCCCATGCAACTCGACGAGATCTGGCAATTGCTGGAACAATCCGCTCCGCTGAGTCAACTGATAGAGGTGCTCAACGAGCTAGAAGAGTCCGACTTCGAGCAACTCGGCGAAGCGCTGTCCCAACTTGGCCCTCAGGAACGCTTTCACGCCGTGCAGGTCCTGTCTGAAGCGGGCAATCCCGAGGCCATGGCCGCTCTTGAGTTTCTCTTTGAAGACCCCGAGGAAGAGATCCGGGCTCGCGCCCTCGAGGGCTACTACGAGTTTGGCAGCGACGAGGCTCAACTCGAACGCCTCGGCCGACTGCTGCAGGCAGATCCGTCCGAACGGGTCCGTTGCTCGGCCGTCTTGGCCCTGGCCGTTACCGGCCAACCCGAGGCCCGGCGCCTACTCGAGGGCGCCGCCGAAGAAGACCCCTTCCCCAGCGTGCGCCGCCAGGCCCAGCAAGCCCTGGCTCGATTCGCCTGGCGCTAGGCAAATTTACATTTCAGCAACAAAAGTCTGCTAGACTGCTTACTCGGGGGTCGGTAAAGGACTACTGGAGGTCCATCTGCTCATGACTCGCCCTGTCTCTGGCTCATCCACGCCTACGCCCGTGGCGGCCCCCAGGCCCGCCGCCGCCACCACGGCGGTCGATCCCACCATCAAAGAAGTCGGCGTCAGTCCCGCCCGTCTGGCCAACGGCCAGCTCGGCGAAGGTTGGGCTGCGGTAGCCGAGGCTCCCTCCACCGTAGACCCCGCTCACATCGCCTCGGTCGAAGGTCAGGCCCCACGCTTGAGCACCTCGACCACCGACCTGCTGCGCACGATGCAGGAAGATATCTACACCAACCCCGCACTTACCGACGCCCAGCGAGCCGAAATGCACGGAGCCTACCTGAGGAATCTGCAAGAGGGCGGACCGATCGGGCTCAAGCAGCCCTTTAGCGAGTTCAGTGACGACGTGCGAGCCATCTACGCCTCGCGCGGACTCGCCAACGAAGAACTGGTGGTGCAGGGCAGCGCCGTCAACAACGCCTCGAGCAAAGGCGGAGGCTTTCGCTTTAGTGACGGCGGACTCAAGGCCTCGGATATCGACGTAGCCGCCCGGGTCAGCCCCGAGCGCTTCAACGAGCTAGCCATGCAGAGTATTCGCGAGATGCAGCAGCAGGGCAAGATCCCCGCCTCGGTGCAATCGTTAGACGATCTGCAGGCCCTGGACGCCTCGACCCTCAGCCGCGGAGCCAGGGGATTTCGCAACAACCTGCAAAACGGCGTCATCCGCGCCTATAACATCCCGGGGGGCGACCCCAAGGTGAGCGTGCTCCAGGAAGACCTGACCGCGGCCGCCAGCCGCAAGGTCCAGATGAGCGTGGTCGAACAGGGCGGAAACTTCGACACTCCTTCGCGCCTGCCGCTCCGACCCGAAGGAGTGGGCGCTGCCGGCGAAGCGGGCGAGGCAGCCACCCTGGCGCGCACCACCGGCGAGGTGGCCGACGCCGCCCCCGGCGCATCCCGAGTCGCTGGCGAGACGGCCGAAGTGGCCTCGGGAGCTGGCCGGCTGGCCACCGTGGCCCGCTATGGCGGCGGAGCGCTGGCGGTGGGTGGCGGCGGGATTCAGATGGCGGTCGGCGTCAGCGAACTGGCCGATGGCAAGATTGTGGACGGCTCGGCTGACCTCACAGCCGGCGCCGCCAACACCACGTCCGGCGTGGCTCTGCTCGCCGGAGCGGGAACTCTGGCCGCCGGGGCGGGCGGAGTAGGCGCCGTCATCGACGGCGGCCGCGACGTCATCAACGGCATTCGCGAGGGAGACGGCGAGAAGATCACCGTGGGCGGAGTGAAGACCGCCGCGGGGGCCATGATGATCGCTGGCGCCGCCACCGCCAACCCGATTCTGATGGTCGGCGGAGCCGCTACCTACGTGGGCGCCACCGTCTATCAACACCGCGAGGCCATCGGCAACGCCATCTCGAGCGCCGCCGACGCCACCGTCGACTTCGCCGGGCGGGCGGCCGACACCGTGGCTACCGGGGTCAGCAACGCTGTCTCGGCCACCGGCGAAGCGCTTTCGGCCGGTTGGAAGCGATTTACAGGCTGGTTTGGCTGACGCCGGCGCGGCCTTGTGCCGGGGCCTGGCCGGAGAAGCCTCGCTAGCGCTTGGGCTCGATTTCCAGAGCTTCAGCGATCTGATCGAGTCCGCCCTCGAACGTGTCCGGGTCGACGAGTTTGGCCTTGATGTGGACTGGATAGGGCCTGTTGCTAGTCGAGTGGAACCAGATGGCATACTCGTGTCTGCCAGCCAGGGGCACGCTGGTCTGCTGAAAGAAAGACCGATTGCGAGGCGGTAGCCGATAGCCCGTCAGTTGCACATCGCGCAACGATTGAAAGTGGGTGAAGTAGTCTCTGTCACGTCCTTTGCGCGGGAAGATATACCAGCTTGAGAAATCGTTCTGGGCGTCCAGCGAGAAAAACCAGACCAGGTGGTGGTTATTCGGCGGGGTCATGAAGCGGACGCCATCCATGCCGTAGCCCTTCCTGTTGAGCTGAACCTGGATAAATTTGGGCTTCTCGCTTGGACCCGGCACCCGGATCATCTGAAACTGATTCCAGTCCTTGCGCATCTCGTCCTCAGCGAGGCCCGTCTCGCCCTGGGCCGCCAACTGACTGGCCTTCTGAAACGCGTTGAGCGGTTGCGTCCAGGCGAGCATTGTTAGAGCAACCAGCAAAGCCAAAATCTTGTATCTCACCGGAGTAACTTCGACCCCTCCCCCTCGTCCCCTGGCCGGTAACCTAGAAGGTCGGCTCCCCAATGCGGGGCCGGGTCGTGAAACGGTCGACCTTCCTGATGTCAGCGAGCAAGATCTTCTCGAAGACAGCCTCCCGGCCACCCCAGCGCCCCCTCCGATTCTTCCTGCGCGGCAACCTGGTGAACAAGCGCGGCCAGCTCTTTTCCAGCCCCTCGCGCCACTGGCGGGGCAGGTCGTAGAACGACGCCTCGAGCAGCCCCGCCGCCTTCAGCCTGCGACGCCAATCCTGCTGAGCTTGGCGCGTTCCGAGGTAGTCGAGCCGAAAGACGAAGTCCCAGGCCCAGATGGGGAACGAGACGATCCTCTCGGCCGGCACCTCAAGCTCCAAGCGCACCTGCTCTGGCCCGCCCGGCAAGCTTCCGTGACGAAAGACCCTCAGGTCAGGTTGGCTACAGTAGGCCCACCACGGCCAGTTCCCTTCGTATCCATCCAGCCGCCGCCGCAGCTGGTCAACCAGCCACTCAGTAGAAGGCTGGACCGGCGCGCGACGTAAAGCCGGATCCACCACCGCGACGCCGCCCTGTTCGAGCTGCTCCCAGACACACAGGGGCTGAATCGTCCACACTCTCACCTCGACCTCCTACGACCCGCCCCCCGCCAAACCCGCCCGGGCCAAGCAATTCGGCACCTGACGGCGCCGTACCCGGGCCGGGGCGGCCGATCTCGCCTGCTCCAGGGCATTCGGCAGCACACACTGCCGGATCCGGCTTACCACGCTGCCGAACGGCCGGAATCCGGCGTACCACACCGCCGCCCGGGCCGGGCCGAGTTCGCCCGGGCCCCCCAACAAGAAAGGAGCGGCCCTTACGAGCCACTCCTCTACCGTCTACCGTCTGACGACTACCGTCTCAAGACTACCGTCTAGTTACGCGTCGCCGAAGACTTTCAGGTTGTCGAGCAGCAGGCCGTCACGGCTGGTGCGCTCGTTGGTCTCGACGCGGAAGCGCAGCTGCACTTCTTTGCCATCGAAAGCCGACAGGTCGATGGACTGCTCGCCCCAGTCGCTGGTGCGAGGCAGGGTCTTGAGGCTGGTCCAGTTCTGGCCACCGTCTTCGGTGATCTCGACCATCGCGTTGTCGCCCCAAGCGAAGTCGGTCTTGGCATCGAAGGTCATCAGGTTGTTGGTGGTGTTGGCCAGGCTAAAGGTGGGCGAGGTCAGAGCGGTGTTGGTACCGTTCTGATATTCGCCCTCGGGACTGTCGGTCCAGACTTTGCCACGACCTTCGACATCGACCCGACCCCAGTTGGCGTCGGCCGACCAGGCGCTCTCTTCGCCGTCGAAAGCATCGCCGAACGCCAGGGTGGCGGCCGGGATGGTTACGGTGGCCGAGCGCAGCTCGGAGCGGTTGCCCACGTTGTCGATGGACTTCATCGCAAAGTGCAGCTGGCGAGGCTCGAGCGAAGGAGCCAGGTCGTAGCGCAGGCTCTCGATGTTACCAGTGGCGGTGGGGCCGTTGGTCGCGATCGGGCTGGCTTCGTCAAACGAGTCGGCGTTGATGGCCGCATCCGAGACGCGCAGGTCGAAGGCAGCGGCGGGGCCGTTGCACCAACCGTCGTCGCCGGTGGCGGTCCAGCTCAGGGTCACGCCCCGGGTCGAAGCTTCGCTACCGGCGAAGTCGTTGGGAGCGGCCGGAGCCACGTTGTCGTCCTCGAGAGCCCGGGCGGCGTTGACACGACCACCACTGGCGCTCACCGTCGACAGCTGAGCCTTCTTGTCCGAGCTGTAGATGAGGCGGTCTTTAATCTGAGCGTTGGTCCACTCGGGGTGGGCGCTCTTCATCAGACCCACCACGCCCGAAACGTGAGGGGTAGCCATCGAGGTGCCACTGTAGCTGGCGTAGCCGTTGTTGGGCACGGTCGAAAGGATGTCTTTACCGGGGGCGGCCACGTCGACGGTCACCGTGCCATAGTTCGAGAAGCTGGCGCGGTTGTCGTTGTGGTCGGTGGCGGCGACCGATACGATGTTGGGCAGGTCGTAGCCCATCGGATAGAAGGGACCACGGTCGGTGTTGCTGCCATTGTTCCCGGCGGCGCACAGGTGGATAGCGGGCGAGTTGGCGAACGCGTCGCGAATGGCGTCGTTAGGCCGGCCGCCGCCCCACGAGTTGGAGGTGATGTCGGCGCCCTGGGCGGTAGCATACAGGATCCCGCGCACGATGGCGTCGGCGCTGGTGCTGCCCGAGTCGCTGAAGATCTTGACCGGCATGACGCGGGCTTCCCAGTTGACACCGACTACGCCCTGGCCGTTATTGCCGACGCCGGCGATGGTGCCCGAGCAGTGCGAGCCGTGGGAGTGACCGTCGAGGGGGTCGCCGGTGTTGGCATAGGCGTTGTAGCCGTGGACATCGTCGATGACGCCGTTGCCGTCGTTGTCGATACCGTCGCCGGCAATCTCGCCGGGATTGGTCCAGATGTTGGCAGCCAGGTCCGGGTGGTTGTAGTCGGCACCGGTGTCGATAACGGCGATGAGGGGGCCGTTCTCGCGGCTACCGGTGGTGACTTTCCAGGCGTCCATTGCGTGAACGTCGGCGCCGGCGGTTCCACCGGTCTGACCGGTGTTATTGATACCCCACAGCTGAGGGTTGAGGTCGTTGGGCACGCCCGGCTGAGCAGGGGGCTGCTGAGGCGGGTTCTGGCTGGGAGGCTGCTGGCCTTCCTGGGGGTCGAGACGAATGACATCGTTGGGCTCGGCGTAGGCTACCCGAGCGTCAGCGCGCATCGCGGTCACGGCCTCGGCCAGGGTGATGCCGGCCGGCAGCTTCAGGCGCAGCAGGTCGCCGTCGAAAGCTTTGTAGATGTTCTGGGGAATGTCGAACTTCTCGACGACGGTGGCGCCGTACTCCGAGGCGAAGTCGCCCATCAGAGAAAAGTCCATTCCGGGTTTTACCTTGACCAGCAGTTCGCCGTCGACGAACTCGTGGCCCTGGAATTCCTTGGCCACGGCGGCTACCGCCGTCGGGTTCAGGCTAGCGATGCGAGCGGGCAATTGGGTGAAGCTGGAGGATTCGCTGGGTCCGGCGGGTTCGGCCGAAGCAGCAGCAGCGGCGGCTTTGGGGGCGGCGCTGCGGGTATAATTAATCGCGGACAGGTTCTGATTGATAATCACGATGCTCTCCTAATGGTGTGTGCGTGTGTGAGGAAGGTATCACGCTGTCCCACCAAGGAGCGCTCGATATTGTTAACATGAAACCATGACCGAGATAATCGCCCAGAGGGCGACAGGGAGCGGCTTCGCCGAGCTATCGCCTGCGGCGACGAGGAGCGGCGGAGCCGAGAACCTCGCAACATAAGAAAGGGTGCCTTTCGGCACCCCTCTCGAGGCGAGCTCAGCGAGCCTCGCTGCTTATCCCGGCCCGCAGGGCCGCTCCTGCTCCTTCAAGCGAAGCGAAGAACTCCTCGGCCGCAAAGCGGCCCTAGCTGGCTACGCCGGCTTTCATCTGCTCGATGATGGCGTCGGCCACCTGCGAGGTGCCTACGGCCGTGGGATCGTTGCGGTCGGCTTTCATGTCGTAGGTGACTTTGTCGCCTTTGCGGATGACTTCGGCCATGGCCCGGTCGAGGCGCTGGGCGGCTTCTTTTTCGCCCAGGTATTCGAGCATCAAGACGCCCGAGAACATCATTGCCATCGGGTTGATCTTGTTCTGGCCGGCATACTTGGGCGCACTGCCGTGGACGGGCTCGAAGAGAGCGTAGTCGTCGCCCAGGTTGGCGCTGGGAGCGATACCCAGACCGCCGACCAGACCGGCGCACAGGTCGCTGAGGATGTCGCCGAACAGGTTGGGCAGCACCAAAATGTCATAATCCTCGGGCTTTTGCACCAGCTGCATGCACATGTTGTCGACGATACGATCGTCGAATTGGATATCGGGGTAATCCTTGGCGATCTCACCGGCCACTTGCAGGAAGAGGCCGTCGGTGAACTTACAGATGTTGGCTTTGTGCACTGCGGTCACGCGCTTGCGACCATTGGCGCGGGCGTACTCGAAAGCGCGCTTGACGATACGGGTGGTGCCGTAGACCGAAATCACCTTGAAGGTGACGGCCGCGTCTTCGCGGATGTCCATACCGGCGAAGTCCTTGACAGCCTTACGGAACTTCTCCATTTCAGGGCTGCCCTTTTCGAACTCGAGCCCGGCGTAAAGATCTTCGTGGTTCTCGCGAAAACAGATCAGATCGATGTCTTCGTAGCGAGTGCGCACGCCTTTGTAGTATTTGGCGGGGCGCAAGTTGGCATACAGGTCGAGCTCTTTGCGCAAAGCCACGTTGACCGAGCGGAAGCCCGAGCCGATGGGCGTGCCGATTGGGCCTTTGATCCCGATCTTGTTCTTGCGAATCGAGTTGAGCACGTGCTCCGGCAGCGGCGTGCCGTGCTCCTCGAGAGCCTGCTGACCGGCGATCTGCTCGTCCCACTCGAATTTCACTCCGGTGGCCTCGAGGACGCGGACGGTCGCCTCGGCGATCTCAGGGCCGGTTCCATCTCCGGGTATCAGCGTTACTTTGTAGCTCAACTTGGCCACCTCTCTCTTCTCTCTATTCTAGGCGGGGTCTGGCTGCGACCGTCGCTTGTGTATAGTATTCCGAAGGGCGACGAGATCCTGCTAAATTGTATTTTGGCCACTAAGTCGCCAGACCCCCCGCAGGCGACCGAGCCGGATGTTGACCGTCGACAGTACCGCGTCTCCTCGGCCTCTAGCCATGACCCCCAGAACGAGACCCCCCGCGGCGCCGCTCACGGCTCCAAAGAGACCGGCCGCCGGACCACCAAGAATGCCCAGATAGAGGCCTCCAGTCGTGGCCAGGCCACCGATCATCTTGGCCCACGGCACCGGCGGCGTCAGCGAGTGCATATAGCGAGTCATCACGGGCTGGTGGGCCACGAAGGCCAGCACCAACTGTTGAAAGCGCTCCTCAAAAGCCTTGTCCCGAACCACTCTCATGGTCGACAGGTCAAAATCCAGTCCGTCTACGCTCAGATAAAGCTCGAGCCCGGGGCAGGTCTGGGTGAGATGGTCTTGCTCGACCACCACACCGTGATGACAAAAGTAGACCGGGATGGGCTTGGGTGGAGGCCAGTACTGCGTGATCGAGCCCCCGGCCAAAAAGGGCCCCAGGGCAGACGCGTCGGGCGGTTGGATGTGCCGAATCAGCGTCCCTTCTGCCCCGGGCCTGCGGTTCACGAAGATGCCCGGCTCGTCTTCGGTAGCCGGGTCGTGAGCTCGATAGTTGGGGCGAAAGCCGTCGCCCGAGGGCGAAGCCAGATGAAACTCGGAGGCAAAGAACGAGCCGGGCGGGGGTGAGCCCACCAGCTTGGGAAAATGGCGCGGCAGTTCGTAGCCGTCGAGTCGAATCGGCATGGGCGACATCCAGCAGCGCTCGGTGAGAGCACTGATCTCGTCGACCGTCTGGGTGAGAGTAGCCCGCAACGAGTCGCCCAACTTCCATTCCTCGCCCGCCTTATGCAACTCGAAGAGGTAGGTGGTCTCGCCTTCGATCGTGGCCGGCTGCGTCTCCACCACACCGAGTTCGGTGCCATCGGGGCGGATGGTAAACTGACGATTCTTGTCGGCCGAGATTTGAGCGAAAGACATCGATTCGGGCACCCGGGCCAAGGAGGCCCGCATGCCCGTGATCAAGTGACGCAAGCTCCAGTCCGAGGCGATCCGCCCCGAAAAAAGCTCTTGCAGGACCTGGTCACAATCAAAGGCAGGCGGGGCGGAAAAGGCCACCCGCAGGCGCCGGCGATTGACCCGGATGCTGAACGAAGAAGCCCCGGCCGACACCGCTGCCTGCACCATTTTGACCAGCCACAAACCGGGTTGTTCGAGTTGATGGCGGGCGAGCTTGGCCAGGGCGCGGCTGGGGTCGAGGGTGATCTGGCCGGTCGACTCCAACACCCCCTGGTCGTGCTGGGCCCTGAGAAAATCCTCGAGGGGGTTCATCCGCGGCCGGGCTCGGGCTTGCTCGGATAAAGAATCTGAATCTCGATAACGTCGCCCTGACCCAGCATGAAACCGATGCCCAGACCGGGATAGGAATGGAAGGCATCGTTCGTTTTGAAATCTTTCCCGAAAGCCCTGACGACTTCGTCCTTATGGGAGCCGATCTTGACGCCCTGCTTGGTGATGAAATCGCCGGTGGTCAACATGATGGCGTCGATGCGACCGCCGATGACCACGAAGCGCACGCCGTGCTGGCGATAAGCGATGATCTCCCCGCTGTGGTTGGAAAGGTCGGAGCGATGGTCCGGCTTGCCCCAGGCCTTTTCTACAGCCGCAAAGGGCGAGCCCAACTGAAGATCGCCGACCCGTTTGCCGGGCACGACCAGACGGTCGCCCAAAAGCGGCCGGTCCTTCTCGGGCTTGACCACATAAATGTGGGTCACCTTGCCGGCTTGGAAGCTAAACGAGATGCCTCGCTCGGGATAGGAAACGTTGCCCGTCCCCCGGGCCAGGCCGGCGCCATAGAGCTTGCGCACGGTGGCTTCGGGCGTGCCCACCCGGATCGACTCGGCGGTGGCATAGCTTGACGAGGTGACGGTGATTCCCAGGACGTTCTTGCTGGCATCGATGAGCAGAGCCATTCCGCGGGCGTCATAGAACTGCATAGAAGCCTTCTTGTCAGACTCGGCCTCGTTCACCCGTGAAGGTTTGCCGAGCACCTTCTGCGCCTCGCTGACGGGCTGACCGATACGAATGTCCCCGGCGCGCTTGCCTCCCACGATGGTGGTGTCGGCGCAAACCGGCAGGACCAGAAAGGCGGATAGGACGATGGCTAGTAGAGTGCGCATGGCCCGCTGTTTCGCGAACCGGCCGTTTACGGCCTCCAGGGTTCGACGTTGAACTCTACGGACAGTCGGTCTTTGCACTGGTGCGCGTAGATGCAAACCCGGCCGATCAGATCGACGGCCTCACCAGGATCCAGGTCCTTGAGCGGACGCAGGGCCACCACATAGACGTCTTCGCCGATGGTGGCCAGACTGGCCGTCACCATCTCGGCGTTGAAGTCGAGCAGGCGGCGATAGAAGCTCTCGAGCGCCCCTTCGGGAATCTTGACCAGTGGAGAACTGACCCTGATATAGCCCGTCTCGCCGGCTTGAAAGACGCTAATCACCAACATCTGATGGGGCGAAAACGGCAGCATCCACGAGCACGAGTCTTCTTCGTCGGTGAGCACGTGGCGGCCCGGATCCACGCCGTGAGAGCGCAGCAGATTCTCGACCAAAAGACGGGACTGAATCAGGGCACTACCTGGCCGAAAGATCTTGACGACCGAGGAGCCGTCTGACGAGGTTACCGACACGCCATGAGAATTCGACAAATGGGGAGTTTCAGCCTTTGCCTCGAAGGATATGATAGTCTCCAGACCAAGGTTTGTAAGGAGAGGACATGACCATCGCCCAGGACAACGCAACACAATACGCGGGGGGAAGCTTTTTGCTGGAGGACTTTCCTCCGGCAGAACTGTTCACGCCCGACGAGCTGTCGGAAGAACACCGAATGATTCGGGCCACCGCCGAGCGTTTCATGCTCGAAGAGGTCATGCCCAATGTCGATCGGATCGAGAGCAAAGACCTCGACTTCATGCGCAGCGTGCTGAGAAAGGCCGCCGACCTTGGTCTGTTGGGAGCCGAAATTCCCGAACGTTACGGCGGTCTTGCCCTCGACCTGCTGTCGCTGATGCTGATCGGGGAACAGATCTCGCGCCTGGCCTCTTTCTCGGTCTCGTTTGGCGCCCACGCCGGGATCGGCACGGCCCCCGTGCTCTACTTCGGCAACGAGCAGCAAAAGAGCAAGTACCTGCCCCTGCTGGCCAGCGGCGAGTTGCTCTCGTCGTATGCCCTGACCGAGCCCCATTCGGGCTCGGATGCTCTGGCCGCCCGGACTAAGGCCGTGCTCTCGGAAGACGGCACCCACTACATTCTCAACGGCAACAAAATGTGGATCACCAACGGCGGCTTCGCCGACCTGTCGATGGTCTTTGCCAAGGTCGACGGCGACAAGTTCACCTGCTTCATCGTCGAGACCGCCTGGGAGGGCTTCGCCCCCGCCTCGGAAGAGAAAAAGATGGGCCTCAACGGCTCCTCGACCACGGGTCTGGTGCTCGAGAACGTCAAAGTGCCCGTCGAGAATGTCGTCGGCGAGATCGGCAAAGGTCATAAAGTGGCCCTCAACGTGCTCAACATCGGCCGCTTCAAACTGGGAGCCTGGTGCATCGCTGGCGCCAAGTTCGCCATCAACGACGCGATCAGCTACGCCCGCGAGCGCACTCAGTTCGGCAAGCACCTCCACGAGTTCGGCGCCATCAAGCAAAAGTTTGGGCAGATGCTGGTCTACACCTGGATCGGCGACGCCATGAACTATCGCACCGCTGGCCTCATCGACCGCAGTCTCAAGGCCCTCGACCCCGAAGACTACTCTGGTATCCTCAAGGGCATCGAAGAGTACGTCATCGAATGCGCCGTGCTCAAGGTCAAATGCAGTGAATTCCTCGACTTCGTGGTCGACGAGTGTGTCCAGATCTTCGGCGGCTACGGCTACTCTCGCGAGTATCCGGCCGAGCGCGCCTATCGCGACTCGCGCATCAACCGCATCTTCGAAGGCACCAACGAGATCAACCGCCTGACCATCACCGGCATGCTCTTGAAGCGCGCCATGGCCGGCCGCCTGATGCTGATGGACAGCCTGATGGAGATCCAGACCGAACTCGAGCAAGGCGTCACCGAAGAGGCCGCCGCGGGCCCCATCGGCGCCGAGCGCGCCCTGGTCAAGGCCAGCAAGAAGGCCACCCTGTTGGCCGCCGGACTGGCCATCAACACCGTGGGCTTCGACCAGCCCGAAGAGAAACACCAGGAAGTGCTGATGCGCATCGCCGACCTGGTCATGGAAGTCTTCGCCCAGGACAGCGGCTGGCTGCGGTGCCAGAAGCTCGTCGACCAGCGGGGCGAGGCCGACAACGCCCTGCAGATCGATATCACTCGTGTCTTCATCCACCAGTCGGTTGCGCGCGTTCATCAGCTGGCCCGCCAGTTGCTGGCCGACGTGGTCGCCGACCCGGCCGAACTGAAGATGCACCTGGGCGCCATCGACCGCCTGATGGCTCACACCCCCATCAACACCGTCGAACCGCTGCGCCGCCTGGCCGACCGCGCCATCGAACTGGGACGCTATCCGTTCTAGTTTGACGGTAGTCGTCAGACGGTAGAGCCCCGGCAACGCCGGGAATAGGGAGCCTCGGAGATCCGTCTCGAAGCGAGCGACAGCGAGCTTCGCTCCTCTTTCCCGGCAAGGCCGGGCTCCTCTCTCGGCCGAAGGCCGCTCCCCTCTCGCTGGCCCAGCCAGCGTCAGGTTTGGCGCCAGGGTCGGTAGTCGTCGGGATGGTCGAAGCCGAAGGTCCAGGCCACCGCCTGGTGACAGTTCTTCATGTCGGGGGGAACGCGCAGCTGCGTCGTCTTGCCCGTAGAGGGGCAGGTCACCAGCACCAACATCAAGGGTTCATCCTCCATGGGCACTTCGACCAGACGGCGCGGGTAGCCTGAGGGCTCGAGGTCGAAATCGACCAGGCGACACGGTAGTTCTGCCAGGATGCGCTCGTAGCCGATCAGCTCGATCAGCAAGTCGCGCCAGCCATCGCGAGCGTCAAGCAGGGCTGAGGCCGGAATCTGGGCCGGGTCTTTCAGGTGGGCGGGCAGAGCCTGGCCGTGGTTGGCCCAGAAGCCTGTGCCATCAGTCCATTGTAGCGCCGGTCGCCCGCGCGAATGAAGACGTCCTTCGGGGTCAAGATGAATGGCTCGAGGCGGCCGCAGGGCGATGACCTCGCCGGGCAACAACCAGGCACACCAGACGCCGGCTTCGATGACCCGACCGGCCAATTGCTCGAGCAGGCTGCCGGTGCCCGAGCGGCTGTGGTAGACCAGCCTCGGGGCCGTGGGCGTGGTCAGTCCAAGGGTCTGTGACCACAAGGCCAGGGCCACGTGTGCTTGAGCGGCCCGGGGCAGCAACCAGGTGAGAGCCAGACGTTCTTTCCATCCAGCCACGGCCGCCGCCATGGTGGCTTGTTCCTGGTGCAACCCCGCGAGCCGAGCCGAAGCCAGCAGCGGCAACCGTCCGAAAGGCTCGAAGGTCCGGGCCGCCGCCTCGAGGGATTCTACCTCGATGACGGCTGGGGCGGGTTGGCGCAGGCCGCGCTGATAAAAGTCGACCAGAGTGGCCTTGACCTGGTCGGTAGCCGCAAAACGGCCCCGCGCGAACTCCTGGCTGACGGCGGCCTCGTGCCGGCCGTGGTCCCGCCAACGGTCCAGATAGGCACCGGCCTCGCGCCCCAATCGGCGGACTTTGCGGGCAAGGTCAATCATAGGCGGGCCGGGGCCTCTGGGGAGCGTACTCTCGTTGGCGCCGCACGGCGTAGCTGCCCGGCTCGAGTTCCAGGGCGCGGTGCTCGTCATGGAGCAGGGCGGTGGCGCGGGCGACGGTGACGAAGAGTTGTCCGGCCTGGTCCTCGCACAGGCGCCCTTCGGCCAGACGGTGGTCATGTTCGCCAGCCAACACCACCAGTCCATCGACGGGTCGGGAATACTCGGAAAGCTGATCCACGGGGATGAGAAGGAGATCTCCCTGACGTTGCATGGCTCAAGTATAGCACCCGCTTGGCCCGAGCGCCGGTAGCGGAGGTCACAGAAGGTCGGCTGCGCTCGCAAACCGAAGCATCTCTTGGGTGGCAGGATTTTGAGAATTCCAATCGCGATTTTTCTGGGTCTCGTTGCAGTCTTGTTGGCCATCCTGGGCCTCCACGAGATCGGTACTCCCACCGCCACCCGCCCTGGCGATTTCGATGGCACCGTGGGCATCGAAGTCCTGATCGATTGGGCTCCCGACCTGCAACGGATCGAAGAGGATCGCACGGCCTGGTGGTGGCCTGGATGTCGCCAAGCCAGGCACTTTTACTATGGCAAGACCGGCGAACAGTTGGTCTGGCTCGATGTGATGCGGACCACCTACTCTGACAAACGTGCTCTCGACCGCGAGTTCACGCGCCAGAGCCAGGGCACAAAACTGTCCCAAATGAGCGTTAACGGCCAGACCTATCGCCTCGAATCCTCGGCCGACAGCGACCCCGATTCGGCGCTCTTGCTATTTAGCTACAATGACGAGCCCGTCGGGCTGCGCATCCTCCAGCGGAGGGGGTTCGAACTGGTCAGCACCACCTTGATCGGGCTTTTCCCCGTGAGTGCCGAAGCGCGCGCGCGACTGGTGGCCCAATGAGCTGGGACGAGCCCTGCCCCGACTGCACGATCCAGGACGGAAGTGTCGTCTGGTGCGAAAAGTGCCTGGCCGACAACCCCTACCGAACGAACCTGATAGACCAGCCGAAAATTGGTCGCGAGACCAACATCATGGAAAGTCCCTTCGCCACCGGCTGTCCTAACTGCGAAATCGTGCTGGGCTCGTTGGTGCCCTGCCAGCAATGCCTGGCCAAAGGCGTCCAGCCCGGTCCGGCCAGCGAAGAGAATCGCACCAGAACGGTGCCCGTTCAACTGGAAGACTTCGAGGTGCCCGAGAGCGGGCCGGCCCCCTGGACCATCAGCGCACCGGATCGCTGGCTGGGCGGAATCATGATCACCGTCAGCGCAATGTTCGTCCTCTATCTGCTTCTTGCCCTAACAGTGCAGCCCGCCACGACCAGGCCCATGCCGTTGCAGGCCCTTAAAGTAGGTGGAGTTGCCGCTCAAGCGGGCCCGCCCCGGGGGCCTGATAGCAAAGGCAAGCAACTGTTGCGCGAAGGGGCGCGACTCATCAATGAGGGCCGCATTGCCGACGGAGAAAGTCTTGTCCATCAGTCGATCGATGCCCTCCAACGGGAAGGAGCGCCCGACCAGACCCTGGCGGCTTCACATTTTTGGCTGGCCGTAGCCTATGAGCGTCAGGGTGACTCAGAGAAGGCTCGCCGGTCTCTACAGACGGCAACGTCCCTCGATCCAGACAATCCCAGTTACCAGTTGGCCCGAATCACCAGCCATCGCAAGGCAGCCGAACAAAGCCGAGAACAGAGCATCAAAGACGTCCACGCCGTGGCCGAGCAAGCCATTCAGGCCATTGGGCAAGGCCATCATGCCGAGGGAGAGGCGGCCTTGCGCGCCGTCTTACAGGATTATGAGACCCTGGAAGCCCCGCCCCAACTCAAGGCGCAAGCACATGCCTTTCTGGGAGCGGCTTTGGCCGCCCAGGAGAAAAAGGCCGAGGCCCGCCGCGAGTTGGAAGCGGCCATGCGGCTCGACCCCCAACCCCGCTACCAGCAGGGCCTCGACGCCCTAAACCCAGATGATGCATAGCCGGGCCGCCGGATTGCGGCGCTAGCCCGCTCAAATGCAAGGAGCCGGCGCCGCGGTGGCGCACTTTCTGGGTTTACACTAACTGACGATAGCGAGCCGCCTTCTCGACATAGTGCGCGGCCCCATAGCGCACTCGCTCGAGTTCTTCAGGCTTGAGTGGCCGCACCGCCCGGGCGGGAGACCCCATGTAGAGTTGACCCGACTCGAGCCGGGCTCGCTCGGGCACCAGCGCCCCCGCGGCCACAATCACGTCATCGGGAATGTGAGCATGATTGAGCACGGTCGCTCGAATACCCACCAGCACCCGGTTACCTACAGTGCAGCCGTGCAGGATGGCTCCGTGTCCGATGACACAGTCCTCCCCGACGGTCACCGGTAGCCCGGGGTCGACATGCACGATACAGCCCTCTTGCAGGTTCGAGCGGGCTCCGATGGTGATCCGATCGTTGTCGCCTCGCAGCACCGCCCCAAACCAGACCGAACTCTCGGCTTCGAGCACGACCTGACCAATCAAGGTTGCATTGGGAGCCACGAAAACACCCGCACCCAGGGAAGGGGAATTTTTTTCATATTCGAGCAGCATGGTTACGGGCGTTCTCGAGGCCGAACATCAGTCCTGCAGGTGCCTCGCGCGGCCGAATAGAAAGGCGGGCTGATGTCAAACCAGCCCCACAAATACGCCATTCTCGCTCTCTTGTTCGCACTCTTGATGGGATGTGGAGAGAAGGGACCGCCTTCTCAACCTCCGGCTACGTTCACCATCTTCAAGCAGAAAGTTGAGTTTTCTCCTCCGCCAGCCGACTGGAAGAAGCACACGCAGGCGATCGCAGAAAACGACAACGATATCATGGCGGTCGTCTTTGAGCCTGCCAGCGGTAAAGGTCATATCGCCGTCACCAACGAGCCCCTGGCCCCTGATGCCAAAGGCAACGTCGTCGAACTCGAAAACGATCAGGACACCCTCAACAAGATCGCCATGGCCGTGATCAAGCGCGAGGGAGAGATCAGCAATCAGACCTACATCAAGGTCGATGGGCGCGACGCCTACCGCATGGAGTTCACCTACGGCAACGGTAAACTCGAAATGCGAGGCATCGAGGTCCACTTCTCCAAGAACGGCTATCACTACGCCCTGGCCGTACACGCGCCAAAGGATGAATTCAAGTCCTACCAGCCCTACTTCGAGCAGGTGGTCAAGACCTTCAAAGTGCTGTAAGAGCCAACTCCAGGGCCGCCTGACAGGCTTGCCGGCGAACTTCTGAGCGAGAGCCACCAAATTGGTGGCTCTCCGCTTTTTGGCCTCCGGGCCAAACCAGCGCCACATAGACCAGGCCCACCGGCTTGGTGAAGGTGGCCCCACCGGGGCCGGCAATGCCGGTCAGTCCGAGGCCGACCTCGGCGCCCAGTCGCTCACAGGCTCCCTGAGCCATGGCCAGGGCCGTCTCGGGAGCAACGGCTCCAGTCTTTCTCAAGTGGGCTTCGTCAAGGCCGAGCACGCGACACTTGACCTCGTTCTCGTAAGCCACCACACCGCCCACAAACCAGGCTGAACAGCCGGGCTGTTCGGTCAGCGTGGCGCTCACCAGGCCGCCGGTGCACGACTCGGCCACGGCCACTCGCCAGCCGTGGCTCGCCAAGCGCTGACTCAGTTGTGCGACCAGTTCATCCATCTCATAGGCAAAAGGCCGGGAGCGTTGCGCCGCCGGCCTTTTTCGCGATTGCGCGCTAAGGTCTAAGCTTCGACTTTGCGCTTTTCGATGTACTCGACCGCCTCTTTGACGCAGGTAATCTTCTCGGTATGGTCATCAGGAATCTCGAGGTCAAATTCGGTCTCGAAAGCCATCACCATCTCTACCGTATCAAGAGAATCCGCGCCGAGGTCTTCAACGAAGTGAGCGGTAGGAGTGACCTGCTCTGCCTCGACGCCGAGTTGTTCAATTACAATCTTTGTCACGCGTTCCTGAACGCTAGCCATACTAACACCTCCGTTAGGTCACATCACCATTCCACCGTCAACATTAAAAACCTGCCCGGTAATGTAGGCACTCGTAGGGCTGACCAGAAAACTGACCAGGCGAGCGACCTCTTCGGCCTGGCCCATTCTGCCCATCGGAATCTGAGCCAGAATCTGCTGCTGCACCTTCTCGGGAAGACCACTGGTCATCTCGGTTTCGATGTAGCCGGGCGCAACGGCGTTTACGGTGATGTTTCTCGAAGCTAATTCCCTGGCAACGGACTGAGTAAACCCGATCAGACCCGCTTTCGAAGCGGCATAATTGGACTGGCCGGCGTTGCCGATCTGGCCGATGACCGAGGTGATATTGACGATGCGACCGTAGCGTTTCTTGAGCATGGTTTTGGAAGCCGCGCGGGTGCAGAGAAAGGCCGACTTGAGATTGACGTTGAGCACCGTGTCCCAGTCGGAGTCCTTCATCCGAAGCAAGACCGTATCCCGGGTCACTCCCGCGTTGTTGACCAGGATGTCCAGTTGCGAAAACTCTTCGAGGGTGCGGGCAATGAGGGCATCGACCTGCTCGGAGTCGCTCACGTCGGTGGCCACGCACAGGGCGGTGCCGCCAGCCTGGGTGATCTGCCCGGCCACCTCTTCAAGCTGGTCCTGACTGCGCGACGCCAGGACGACTTTGGCGCCGCGGGCAGCCAATTCGAGGGCGATGGCCCGCCCGATGCCGCGACCCGCGCCGGTGACGACCGCTACTTGATCTTGAAGCTCCATGAAACCTCCTTGTTAGCCTCGGGCCCCGCCCGTCCAGCGAAGGGCCACGGCCCCCCAGGCCAGGCCTCCTCCGAAACCGACCAGCACGACCAGGTCACCGGGTTTGAGCCGACCCTGATCGCGAGCCTCGGAAAGTGCCAACGGGATCGAAGCACACGAGGTGTTTCCGTATTTCTCGAGATTGATGAAGACTCGCTCATCGGGCACTCCCAGGCGCTTGGCGGCCGAGCGAATGATCCGCATGTTGGCCTGGTGCGGGATAAACAGGTCGACATCCTCTGAGGTCAGGCCCGCCTTTTCGACGGCCGCCACCGCCGCCTCGCCCAGGGCCGACACGGCAAAACGATAGACCTCCTTGCCGTTCATCTGCAAGCTGTAATCTGCCTTGGTGAGACCTTCGGTCCCACCCGGCTGGGCTCCACCGCCGGCAGGGATGCGAAGGTGCGGCCCTCCGCTGCCGTCAGCCCCCAGGTGGTAAGAGAGAATGCCCTGGCCCTCGTCCACCCGGCCCAACACTACCGCTCCGGCACCGTCGCCGAAGAGCACGCAGGTGGAGCGGTCCTTCCAGTTCATTACCCGGGTCATGGTGTCGGCCCCAACCACCAGCACGTAGCGCAGAGCCCCGGTGGAAATAAACTGGGCGCCGACTGCCAGGCTGTAGGCAAACCCCGAGCAGGCGACCGAAACATCGAAGGCGCCGGCGTTGGTGGCCCCAAGCTTGTGCGAAATCAGACAGGCCGTGGCCGGCATCGGAGTATCCGGAGTCATGGTGCCTACCACCACCAGGTCGAGTTGCTCGGCGGTAATGCCGGCGTCTTCTAAAGCCAGACGAGCCGCTCGCACGCCCAGGTCGGAAGAGCACTCCTCGGCAGCCGCCATACGGCGCTCGTGAATGCCGGTGCGAGCGCGAATCCACTCGTCGGTGGTGTCGACCGTCTTCTCCAACTCTTTGTTGGTGACGATTTTTTCCGGTACATAGTGACCAAGACCCACTACCCCGACGGGTTGGGTCTTGATGGCGTTAGGGCTGGCCACAGCGCTCGGGATTATTCTTCGTCGTCTACTTCAAACGCAATGACCTGACGACCCTTGTAGGTGCCACAGGTCAGACAAAGCCGATGAGGCAGCGTCGGGCTTCCGCAGTTCCGGCACTTGATCGCGTTCGGAGCGCTGAGAGCTTGGTGGGAGCGGCGCTTGCGCGTGCGCGCGCGGGACAGTTTATATTTCGGTTGAGCCATCGCTCTTGAAGCCTCCTATGAAATGCTTTCCTTCTTGCCATTAGCGCCTTTGAGCTTCATCAAAGGTGCCCAGCGGGGGTCGAACCCTTCGGGCTCGCAGGTACATCTACCTTTGTTCAGGTCGGCCCCACATTGGTCGCACAAGCCCTTGCAGTCTTCTTTGCAGACCGGCTGCATCGGCTCGGCGGCCACCACTTCTTGTCGAATCAACTCGTCAAAGACGACCCGGTCGTCGACGAAGGTGAGGATGTTGAGCACATCCACGCCCTCCGCCATCGCCTCGGGGCTGCCTTCGGGCACGAAGCTATCATCGATGTCGAGTTCTAGCGGCTGCGGGAAGCTCTCGGCACACCGAGAACAGCTGAGCAGAGCCGTCAGACCGATCGTTCCCTGCACCACAATGCGGCTGCCCGCATTGCTCAGGCGCAGGTGGACATCCACCGGTCCGTCAAGTTCTGCCCCCTCGATCTCTAAAGGACCTTCGTAGTCGAAGTCCTTCCACAACCCGGGGCTTTTTAATATCTCCTTGATACTGACGTATAGCATCTGGTCCTCGGGCCACGGTTGACGGGAGTCTCGCGCAGGCGAATAGTATAACGACCAGCCTTGCCGGTGTCAATCGACCGAGAAGGTCCAGTCGTAATGAACCTGGTTGCCGGCGGCGTCTTTTAGCCAAACTCGCGCCTGATGTAGCCCCGGAGCCAGTGCTAGCCCCCGCCCCAGCACCACTTCGGAGGTAGCCTGGGAGGGCAGCTCGACCCCATCAACGGACAGGCTGGCACCGGTCACCAGGGTGCCGAGGGAACGATAGCGGGCAAAGACCGTGGTGCGCCCGCCGCCGGTCTCGAGTAGCACAGGAGGCGTCGCGGCCAGGCTCACTCGCGGGCCGAGCCTCACCGGATAGCTGAGCCCGGCTCGCTCGTAACGGCCCAGCACATAGGTCTGACGGGCATCCATGCCGGGCTTGACGGTGAGGCGACCACGGTAGATTCCGGGCTTGACCTCGATCGCCTCGACCCCCCAGGCCAGTCCCACCACGTCAAAGCTGGCCCGCCCACCAGCCGAGGCGCGCATTTCGACCTCGAGCACCTGACCCTGACGAAAAGGCCCTCCTGAGGTTAGACCGACCTGCCAGAGGTCGGCAGCACCGTCGACGGACTCGCGCTCGGCGGCCGCGTCGACCACGTCGATACGCAGCACCCGACCTGTCTTGTCATCCCAGCGAACAAAGGCCGCCCGCTGGCGCGGCAACTGCTCGAGCGGCACCACCCGGCCATTGAGAAAGCCCGACGAGACCCCGCTGGCATCGAGATTGAGTCCTTCGTCGATCGTGTCGAGCAAAAGGTCTCCGTAGCGGATGTCAACCAGGGCTCCCCCGGTCAGCACCGGCTCGGCCCAACCATGAGCCCACAACAGCAGGCATAGGGCCAGCCGGCGCCAGGTCACGATACGGCGGCAGGGGTGGCGATGGGGGCGCGCGTTTTGTGGAACTCTACGGCCGCGGCCACAAAATCTCGGAAGAGCGGATGAGATCGGTAGGGCCTGGAGAGGAACTCGGGATGGAACTGGCAGGCCAAAAACCAGGGATGGTCTGGCAGTTCAACCATCTCCACCAGATTGCGTTCGGGGTTGATCCCGCTAAAGACCAGTCCGTGCTCGGCCAACTTGTCACGATACTGATTGTTGACCTCGAAGCGGTGTCGATGCCGCTCGGAAATCTCTTCGTTGCCATAGGCCGCAAAGGCTTTGGTGCCGGGCTTGACCTGGCAGGCGAACTCGCCGAGTCGCATGGAAGCACCCATCTGCTCGATGTGGCGCTGGTCAGGCATATGCGTAATCACGGGCTGAGCGGTGCCCGGTTCGACTTCAGTCGAGTGGGCTTTCTCCATCCCGCACACGTGGCGGGCGAACTCGACTACGGCCCACTGCAAACCATAGCAGATACCGAAGTAGGGAACCTTATTCTCACGGGCATACTGAATAGCCCGCAGCTTTCCCTCGACTCCGCGAGCGCCAAAGCCGCCGGGCACCAGCACCCCGTCGGCCTGCTGCAAGATGTCGAAACCCTCACCCTCGAATAGGCGCGAAGCGTCGAGGCGGTCGATTTCGACGCGAGTATCATTGGCGATGCCGGCGTGAGTCAGGGCCTCGGCGATGGACAGATAGGCATCCTTGATCTCGACGTACTTACCCACCAGGGCAATGCGAATGGCTTCGGTGGGCTTTTTGAGCTTGCGCACCATCTCGTGCCAATCCTCGAGTTCGGGCTCACGCTTTTCGAGGCCCAACTTATCGGTGATGAAATCGCCCAGGCCTTGCTTCTCGAGGCGCAGCGGCACCTCGTAGATGGTGGGCACGTCGCGGCAAGCAAACACCGCGTTGGGAGAAACATCACCATAAAGGGCGATCTTCTTGATGTGCTCGTCGGCCAGACTGCGGCCGGTTCGACACACGATCACATCGGGCTGAATCCCGATGGCGCGCAATTCTTTGACCGAGTGCTGGGTCGGCTTGGTCTTGAGCTCGCCGGCCGCCCCAATGTGCGGAACCAGCGTGACATGCACATACATGACCCGCCCTGGCTCGAAATCGTTCTTCACCTGGCGAATAGCCTCGAGAAAAGGTAATCCCTCGATGTCACCAACCGTTCCGCCGACCTCGACGATCGAAACATCGGCGTTACTCTCGTTAGAGACCTGGCGAATCATCAGCTTGATCTGGTCGGTGATGTGAGGAATCACACGCACCGTATCACCCAGATAGTCGCCCTTGCGCTCTTTCTCGATCACGGCGCCATAGACTTTGCCGGTGGTGACGTTGTTCTCGGCCTTGAGCTGGCAATCGACGTAACGCTCGTAGTGACCCAGGTCGAGGTCGGTTTCAGCCCCGTCGGTAGTGACGTAGACCTCGCCGTGCTGATAAGGATTCATGGTCCCGGCATCGACATTAATGTAAGGGTCGAGCTTTTGGATGGTGACCGAGTAGCCCCGACTCTTGAGCAGGCAGCCGATGGACGAGGCGACGATGCCCTTACCAAGCGACGAGACGACGCCCCCGGTGACGAAAATGTAGCGAACTGGTTTATGCATGCCTTAAAATGATGACCTTCGTGTCGGATGGCAAACGGGCGAGTTCGACATCGGTGGCCATGGTGGCCGCGTCCTCGACGTTGCTCATCTTGCTGGTGAAATCTTCAATCTTGAAGTCACAGAGGTCGTGATTTTCGACCTGCGGAGTCTTGTAGTGCATGGGGAAGACGATCTTTGGCTCGAGCTGGTTGATGACCAACACCGCCTCGGTCGGGTCGATGGTCTCCTTGCCGCCAACAGGTAGAAAGACGACGTCCACCTTGCCGATGATCTTCTGTTGCATGTCGGTCAGGATGTGCCCCAGGTCGCCCAGGTGAGCGAAGTGGATACCTTCCCAGAACCAGTGCCAAACAGTGTTCGGCCCTCGCTTGCGGCCCTGATAGTTGTCGTGGTGCGTGGGAATGCCATGAAAGGTGAGGGTCTCGCCGGTGCGAGGAATCGTCAACTCATTCTCGCACTGGAACTCGTGGGTGCGCTTGATGATCATCGGGTTGCCGTTGACCCGAAAGTCGGCGTTGTGGTCGCGGTGCTCGTGAGAGATGACGACGACGTCCGCGTCCAAGGGTGGGAACTCATAGGGAATGTGAGTGCCGTAGGGGTCGAGCACTACCACCGTGCCTTTGGTGGAGGCGACCCGAAAACTGGCATGACCAAGATAGCGAACGTTCATCTCTTCCTCCGGTTAGTATCCTCGGCTGGCTGGTGCCACCATGACGACCTGAGATTTATTGACCGCGATGAACTCGAGCGAGTCGAGCGGAGTGCTACCCGTGACTTCATAGATGTCGGCACGAGTCAGGGGAATGAACCCCCGGTCTTTGTTGATCTCATCGAGCAGGCGCCCCCCCGGCACGACGTGGACATCGCCTTCGAGGCGATAGGTGTTCGTCAGCAGAATCACTCGGATCGCTTCCTTGACCGCCCTGGCACACATCCTCTAAGCCTCCGCTCGTTTCGTCGGGCCCGCTTTTGACACGGCCGTTGCGAATCCTTTCCTTTGACACTCTGTAGGGCAGGTGATATACTCCCGCTGACCTATGAACAAGAAAAAAATATGGACAACTATCGACGAAAATAGCCAGAGGGTAGCCGAAGCCAACGAGCTGGTCCTGCCCGGCGACCCCTTTCGTCTCACCAACGACCAGAGCAAGGCGGTAGAGACCATCAACAAGATGGTGGCTGACGGCAAGAAACGCATCCTGCTCAAAGCGCCCACCGGGGCTGGAAAGACCGAGGTCTTTCTACGCGTGAGCGTCACCCAGGCCCTCGAACAAGGCGGCCACGTGGTGTTGCTGATCCCTACCCGCGACCTGGCTCGCCAGCAACACCAGTATTTCAGCGACCGGTTGGCCGACACCGGCCTGGCCGCCGACCAGATGCACGGAGGGGTTCCTCCTCGCACTCGTCGCTCGATCATCGAAGATGTGACCAAGCGCGAGACCCAGTTCGTGGTCGGTAGCGCCATGCTCTTGCAGCACCGCAAGTATCGTGACCTGCTCGAGACTGCCGCGCTCATCGTGGTCGACGACGTGAACGCCTTCGACGAAGACGAAGACCTGGCTCACCTGCGCGGACTGCCGACCCCCGTCCTGTTCGCCACGGCCACTCCCGACGCGGTGGCGCGCTTCTTGCGCCAGGAAAAGGCCTTCGACAACATGTTCGAGATGAGCCAGATGCCGTTCGACTCGCCTCCTACCGAGATCCACAAGATCGACGCCAGTTGGAACGAGAACATCTTCTCTCAGATCGACATGGGGATGGAGGTGCTCAAGCACCACATCGACGAGGGCAGCCGCATCTACATCATCAGCCGCACCCGCGCCCGGGTGCCGGTCATCGGCCAGTATGTACGCGATCGCCTGGGCGTGCCCGTTTCGATCTTGCACGGCGAGATGGCCGACACCAGCGAGCACCGTCGGCGCATGCGTGGGCGTAGCAAGGGTCCGACCGAAGACCGCGTGACCATGATGAAGACCTTCCGCGAGAATAAGCCCGCCATTTTGGTGGCTACCAATCTGGTGGGCTCGGGCCTCGACATTCCCATGGCCGACATGGTGCTGGTGACCGACTCGGACCACTTCGGCGAAGCCGAGATCGAGCAGTTGCTCGGTCGCGTCGGCCGCCGGGAGCGGGCCTCGGACGCCGTCTTGATCCGGGGCACCACGGCTTCACCCCGAGCGGGTGATGTCCGGGTCAAGGCCAACACCCGGGTGCGAAAAGGCAAGGTGATTCACACCTATCAGGCCATTCCGGTGGGACGCCGCCGCCCCTCACGCCGGCTCGTTTAGTCGTCAGACGGTAGAGCTGGCCGGGGGTTAGCGTGATTCGGCGGTGGGGGCTGCCGAAGGGCCGGCCGGGACCCGCCGAGGCGAGGCGCCAGCAAGCCTTAACAAGCTGTTTACTTGAGGCCGAGTTTCTACAAACTCGGCCTCAGGTGTGTTTTCTACGATGTCAGAGTGAAAACCAACAACCTCACCTCGAAGGCTGCCCCGACCACCGCCCCCCGTCCGCGCCAAGCCGCACCTAAGCCCAAGCCGGCTAGCCGAGGCCCGGATGTAGTGGCGCTTAGTGGTGACCGGGGCAGGCCCAGCCCGAACTTTGAAGACTTCGCCAGCAAATGGCTTGGCCAGGGCGAGGCGGCCGGTAAGCCCAGGCCGACCGTCCAGCCAGCGGCCTCGCCACCCACTCCGCGCCCGGCCCCAACCCCATCGCCGGACCCGACCCGCCGCTTGACACCAGAGCTACAGAAGGCCTACGACCGGGCCCAGCAGCGCTTTGGACACATCCCCGGGGCCCAGATCGAGGTGGTGGCCAGTCCCGGCAATGGCGGCAAGCCGGTGGTGATGCTGCGCCATGCCGATGGTAAGAAGGATGGCTACAACGCCCAGATGCACTTCCACGGTGACCAGTTGTTCGACCAGCGAGTCGGCTATGACAAAGAGCTCGGCCAGGCGGTCGAGCGAGCCTGGCAAAAGAGCAAAGATACCGTCTTTATCCTGCCCGAGGCTCAGAACGAAGACAGGGCTCCCCGCAGCGACTGGAATAACGCGTCTAACCTGGGTCGCATCATGAACGACGGACTCCGAGGACTGGGCCTGGATCCCGCGGCGGCGGGCAGTCGCACCGTGAGTGGCCATTCGGCCGGTGGCTCGGTCATCGCCAAGGCCCTGGCCCGAGGAGAGTTGCGCGACTTTGACCGCATCGAACTGCATGACGCGGCGGTAGGCAGCACCCACAACCATGTGTCGCCCGCCGAACGGGCTCGCGTGGCCGCCTATGCCCGCAGCCATCCCCACCAGTTCGTGGTCATGCCTGGCATCATGACCAACAGCGCCTGGAATCAGTACGTCGACCGCTCCCGCTTTTTGCCCCGCGCCAGCGATCACTGGACCCCTCTCTGGAACTCGCTCGGTCAGTTTCGCGAACCTTAACAATCTCGTTTACAAAAAGTTAACCTGATCCGGATTTTTTCCAAGAACCTGAGCAAGGTTGGACCTCTACCATAGAATCAAGATCCTGCACTCGGAGAGGCCTGTGAAAACGCAAAGCAAACCAGCCCCCAAAGCGCCGGCTAGCAAACCCGCTGCCAAACCGGCTCCCACCCCAACCCCCAGACCCGCCCAGGGTCAAACCCAGAAACCGTCCGGCGACACCAGACAACTCACGCCCGAAGCCGCCAAGCCCGAAGAGAAATCGAAGTTCAGCCTGTCGTCTTTCGCCAGCAATTGGCTTGGAATGGGCGGTGATCAGCCGGCCAAGTCCGAGACAGGCCAGCCCAAGGCCGACACGGGCCAGCCTAAGGCCGAGACAGGCCAAACGCAGACCTCTCAAGCCGAGGAGCAACGGGCCAAACTGGGGGAAGCGCTCGGAGACAAAACCATGCGTCGAGGCCAGAAGGACGACCCTCACGTCGAGGCCCTACAAAAGGCTCTCAACGAGAAGATGGGCACCGAATTGACTCTCGACGGCGACTATGGTCGAAACACCCAGAAGGCGGTCGAGGATTTCCAGCGTCAGAACGGCTTGAACCCTGACGGCATCTTTGGCCCCGACACCCGGGACAAACTGCTGGGCCCCTCGGCCAATCAGCCCGAGCCAAAGAAGGACGAGCCAGCTCCGGCGCCAGCCAACAATGAAGAACTGGCCAAGGCTCTGGGCGACCAGACGCTGCGCCAGGGAATGAAGGACAACCCCCAGGTCGAGGCACTGCAGAAAGCCCTAAACGATAAGCTGGGGCTCGAGCTGACCACGGATGGCGACTATGGTCGCAACACCCGCCAGGCGGTCGAGGATTTCCAGCGCCAGAACGGCTTGAACCCTGACGGCATCTTCGGTAGCGACACTCGCAACAAGTTGTTGGGCCGCGAAGGCGACCCCAAGACCGGCCAGGCCGGGCCCACTGGCCCGGTGGCCGACAAGTACGCCAAATACGCCCAGCACCAGGAACTGCTGGCCCGGGCCATCGCGGCCGAAGCGCGCGGGGAGCCGTTCGACACCCAGGTCGGCGTGGCTCAGACCATCATGAACTACGCCGATAAGTTCGGCAAAAACCTGCCCAAGCTGATCAACAGTCCCTATCTCTCGTCGAGTCGCGACGGCAACAAGAAGTTCTACACCATGCCGACCAGCAAGATCGCCGGCTGGGACAAGTTCTACAAAGCCGCTGGCGACGCCCTGGCGGGCAAGTCGAAGGTCGGTGCCAATCGCATCTACTTCCACGATGACAGCATCGGGGCCCCGCGGTGGGTCAACAAGAGCAGCGCCCTGAAATTGGGCAGCATGATCTTCTACACCGGCAAGTAGGTTCTTTTAAGGCTGGCGGACTAGTCTGTTGGGAGTGAACAAGCTCTCTCTGGTCAAGATTCGCGATCTCTTGCTCGAGCGTCCGATGACGCCCGGGCTCCCCTCGCATGTGTCGGCCGCCAGCGGATTGGTGACAGAGGGTGACACGGCCTATGTGGCTCCCGATGATTCGCTGCACCTGGGCGTCTTTTGCGGTCCGGGGCCCGGCCACGGGCTCAGACTCTTCGACCGGCCAGACTTGCCGGCCGACGAGAAAGAGCGCAAGGCGGTCAAGCCCGACCTCGAGAGCCTGGCCCGATTCCAGGCTCCCAACGGACCTTTGCTGGTCAGCTTTGGGTCTGGGTCCAGGCCAAATCGACGGGAAGGAGTGGCCGTTCGACTCGATCAGCAGGGGCGCCCCACGGGAGAGGTCCAAACGATCGACCTCAGCCCGCTCTATCTGCATCTGGAAGAGACCTTTCCTCGCCTCAACATCGAGGGCATCGCGCCCTGCGGCGAGCGCTTTCGCCTGGTCCAGCGCGGCAACGGTGAAGACCGTCAAAACGCCGTCATCGACCTGGACCTCCAGGCCACCCTCACGGCTATCGTCGAGGGCAGGCCCCTGGGGCCGGAACTGCTGGTGAGTCAGCGCCGGGTCGACCTTGGCCAGACCCTGGCCGACGTGCCCTGGACCTTTACCGACGTGACCAGTTTCGATCACGGCAGGACCCTCTTCGCGGCCGCCGCCGAGGCCACCGCCAGCACCTACGAAGACGGCCAGATTTTGGGCTCTCTGGTCGGTGTGCTCGAGGCCGATGGCAGTCTCGGCCCGACCTGGCAACTCGACCTTCCCGTCAAGGTCGAGGGGCTCGATGCGCGGGAGACCGCCACCGGCTGGAACCTGCGGATGGTGACCGACCCCGACGACCCCGAACGCGCCGCCGAGATGTTTTCGGCCGACCTGGGCCCGGTATAACAATTAGGTGGCCTATCGCACGATTCTTGCCCTGCTGCTGGCGTTGCTGAGCCTGCCCGGGCTGGCTCAAACACCTGCCAGTGGCTATGACACCGAGCGACGCGAACGAGAAGACCGCCTGCTGGTTCCGACGGAGCAGGCCGAAGCTGTGTGGAACTTCATGCGCGACCGATTTCTGGCCGACCACACCTTCATTCAGAGCCTGGATCCTCGCTTTACTTCGACGGCGGCCGAAGAGCTTTTCACCGACACCTACTATGACGTGCCCGAACTGAAGGCTCTGGCGATGCAAGCCGGCATTCGCCACCGTCGCCGCGTCAACCTCACCAACCCGGAGGACCGCAAGAGCGGGCGCGAACTCGTTCAGGTCAAGCTATCAGGAGAGGGAGGCGCCGGTCTCGAGCGGAGCGAGTTCAAATACGAAGTACGCAGCGGCCGCGGGACCGGCAAGCCCCTGGACAATCATCCTTTATTGGGCCTGATCAAGCGGCCGCAACGCGAGGAATTTATCAAGCGAGTTCGAGCGGCGGGTCTCGACCCTTTGGTGATGCGCCCCGTGCTCACCATTGTGGACCGGCGTCAGCGCATCTACCTACTGCGCGACGGTCAGCCCTACATCTCGATGACCCTCGACACGGCCACCACCCAACTCTACGGAGTCGAGGCCCGCTTTGTCGAGTTCGAGCCCGAGCCCGGCGAGATCATCTTCACCGAGGCCAGCCCCGAAGAGCAGCAGGCGATGGTGGCGGTCATCGACCGCATCATCAACGAAATGACCACCAATTTCCCCGACCTCAAGCGAGACCTGACCCCCAAATACAATAAGATGTTCCAACGGCTGGAAGCCAGGCAGCCGATGCTGCGGCAACTGGCTCCGATTACGCCTGACGAACTCTTCTCCATGGTACTGGCTGGCCTCAGCCTGTTGGCCGCAGCGGCCTACTTCCTCTATCGACTGACCCGCCAGAGAAACTGATCGAGATCAAGTCTCTAGCGGCCATTTGGCGGTATGCTTTCTAAGTGGCGCCTGGGGGCTTGCGCCGCATCGTCGAATTCGACCATCTACTCCTCTGGATCTTGTGCCGGACTCTCAGGTCCGGCCTCTTCTTTTGCTGCGGAACCACCCTAAAAACCTGTTTCATCCTCGCCTGCCCCGGGAAATGGTTAGACAGGGCAGCCACTGCCCTGATTTTCCACATGAAAGGGGTTTTCCGTGAACAAGGTATCGACGCTCGAGCGGGCGATGGAGCACCTGCGCGACGGGATGACCCTGATGATGGGCGGCTTCGGGCTGTGCGGTATTCCCGAAAACCTGATTCGCGCGCTGTTGGCTAACGGCGCCAAGGACCTGACCATCATCAGCAACAACGCCGGAGTCGACGACGCCGGCATCGGCCTGCTCATCAAGAACGGCCAGGTAAAGAAGATGATCTCGAGCTACATCGGCGAGAACAAAGCCCTCGAGACCCGCATCATCGAAGGCACCATCGAGGTCGAGCTCAATCCTCAAGGCACCCTGGCCGAGCGCGTGCGCGCTGGCGGCGCCGGAATTCCCGCTTTCTACACCCCCACCGGGGTGGGCACCAAGATCGCCGAGGGCAAAGAGACTCGCGAATTTAGCGGTCGCAAGTTCTTGCTCGAACAGGCCCTGCGCGCCGATGTGGCCTTCATCAAAGCTTACCACGCCGATACCCACGGCAACCTGACCTATCGCAAGACGGCCCGCAATTTCAATCCGGTCATGGCGACCGCGGCCGAGATCGTCATCGCCGAGGCCGAAGTGGTGGTCGAAGCCGGCCAACTCAACCCCGACACCATCGTCACCCCCGGTGTCTTCGTGGACATGGTCATCAAGGGAGAAAACTATGAAAAACGAATCGAACAAAGAACGAATCGCCCGAAGAGTCGCTCAGGAACTTAAAGACGGCTACTACGTCAACCTGGGCATCGGCATCCCCACCCTGGTGGCCAACTACATCCCCGACGGGATGACGGTCGTGCTCCACTCCGAGAACGGCATGCTGGGGATTGGACCCTTTCCGTTTGAAGGCGAAGAAGACGCCGACCTCATCAATGCCGGCAAGCAAACCATCACCGAGATCGATGGCTCGTCCTATTTTCACTCGGCCGATTCCTTCGCCATGGTGCGGGGGGGTCACATCGACCTGACCGTCATCGGGGGCATGGAGGTGGACGAAAGGGGCAATCTGGCCAACTGGATGATTCCTGGCAAGAAAGTCAAGGGGATGGGCGGGGCCATGGACCTGGTAGCGGGCTCTAAGCGGGTCATCATCGCCATGCAGCACGCCGCCCCGGACGGCTCGCCGAAGCTGCTCAAAGAGTGCACTCTGCCGCTGACCGGCGAGGGCGTGGTCGACATGATCGTCACCGACATGGCCGTCATCGAGGTCACCCCGGAGGGATTCTTGCTCAAAGAGGTAATGGAGGGCTGCACCGTCGAGGCCGTTCAGGCGGCCACCGGCGCCGACCTCAAAGTCGACTCTAGCCTCAAGGTGGTGTCGTAAATGGAGACCATGACCCGACCGAACGAATTCATCAGCCAGAGCCATCTGCTCGAACCTCGTCACCTCGAATGGCGGTCGCGTTTGCGCTCGTTCATTCACGAGCATGTCGACCCCATCTCGGCCGAATATGAGGCTAGCGAGAAGTTTCCTCGTGAACTGCTCAAACGAATGGGGCAGGAGGGCTTCCTGGGCGTTCCGTTCGCCAAGCATTACGGCGGCCAGGGCCTCGACTCGCTGTCGCTGGCGATGGCCGTGGAAGAATTCTCGCGAGCCTGGGGCTCTCTGGGCATCATCGTGGCTGCCCACATTGGCCTGGGTTCGAACCCGATCAACATGTGGGGCAACGAAGAGCAGAAGGCCAAGTATCTGACCCCCCTGGCCAAAGGCGAGCGCCTGGGCGGCTACGGCCTGACCGAGCCTCAAGCCGGCTCGGACTCGGGAGCCACCAAGACGCGCGCCGTCCTCGAGGGTGATCACTGGGTCCTCAACGGCGGCAAAGCATGGTGTACTAACGCCACCGAAGCCTACAGCTACGTGGTCAGCGCCGTCACCGACCCCGAGCAAGGTCACCACGGCATCTCGGCCTTCATCGTCGAGCGCGACTTTCCGGGCTTTTCTTTCGGCAAGAAAGAAGACAAGATGGGACTGCGAGCATCGGCCACCGGCACCCTGATCTTCGAAGACTGCCGCGTGCCCGTCGAAAACCTGCTGGGTGAGCGCGGTATGGGCTTCAAGTATTTCATGCAGACCCTCGACGGTGGCCGCATTACCATCGGCGCCATGTCGCTGGGTTTGGCCCAGTGCGTGCTCGACGAGATGATTGAAGCACTGCGCGGTGAAGAGTTGCTCGACGACCTGTGGGACAACGAGTACCGGCTGGCCCCGCTGGCCGAGATCGCCACCGAGGTAGCGGCTGCCCGCCACATGATCTACAACGCGGCCCTGCAGAAAGACAACCTGCCCCGCTGGACGCTGGATGGGGCTTACGCCAAGTTCTTCGCCTCCGAGGTGGCCATGCGGGCCACCGACAAGGCCGTCGCTCATCTTGCCGACCTCGGCCTTTCGATGAACTCGAAAATCAGCCGCGCCTTCCGTGATGCCAAGTTGTGCACCATCGGTGAAGGCACCAACGAAATCCATCGGGTGGTCATCGCCCGCGAAATTCTGCGCAACTTGCACTAAATAGGAGATCGAATGACATTGACCAAAGAAGCCGCCGGAATGTGTTTCGAACTGTCTGAGGACCATCGCATGGTCCAGGACATGGTTCGCAAAATGGCCAACGAGCATATCGCCCCGCGGGCGGCCGAGTACGACCGCACCCGGGAGTTCCCCTGGGAGAACGTCAAGAAGCTGGCGGAGTTAGGCCTGATGGGCGTGACCGTGCCCGAAGAGTTCGGCGGCTCGGGAATGGACTCGCTGGCTTACGTGCTGGTGATCGAAGAACTGTCACGAGCCTGCGCCTCGACCGGCGTCATCACGGCCGTGCAGAACTCGCTCGGCGAATACCCGCTGATGGCCTTCGGCACCGACGAGCAAAAGCGCAAGTATCTGCCCATGATGGCCAGCGGCGAGAAGATCGCCGCCTACGCCCTGACCGAGCCCGGCTCGGGCTCAGACGCAGCCGGCATGGCCACCACCTGCCGCCTGGAGGGCGACCACTGGGTGCTCAACGGCCAGAAGAACTGGATCACCAATTCGACCGCCGCCGAGTTGTTCATCGTCTACGCCACCAAAGACCCGGCCTTGGGCCACAAGGGCGTGTGCTGCTTCATCGTCGAGAAGGACTTCGAGGGCTTCTCGATCGGCAAGCACGAAGAGACCATGGGCGTGCGCGCCTCGGGCACCTGTCCACTGGCCTTCGACAATGTCAAAGTGCCCAAGGAGAACCTGCTGGGCGAAGAGGGCAAAGGCTTCAACATCGCCATGGCCGCCCTTGACACCGGCCGCGTGGGCATCGCCGCTCAGGCAGTGGGTATCGCCCAGGCAGCCCTGGATGAGGCCATTAAATACTCCAAGGAGCGCCAGCAATTCAAGCGCCCCATCTCGAGTTTTCAGCTGGTCCAAGAGATGCTGGTCCACATGGCTACTCACATCGAGGCCGCTCGCCTGATGGTCTATCGCGCCGCCATGAAGCGCGACAGCGGCGACAAGTTCACCAAAGAAGCCTCGATGGCTAAATGGTTCGCTTCGGAAGTGGCCGTGAAGGCCGCCCTGGATGCCATCCAGGTGCACGGAGGCTACGGCTACTCGAAAGAATATCCGGTGGAGCGCTTCTTGCGCGACGCCAAGGTGACCCAGATCTACGAGGGGACCTCGGAGGTCCAAAAACTGGTCATCGCCCGCCAATTGCTGGCCGATTAAGTTTAAAAAGACAAAAGGAGAATATCGATGAAGATCATCGCCTGTGTCCGTCAAACCCCGGACACCGAGACACTCATCAAGATCGGTGGCGACGCCAAGTCGATCGACGCCAACGGCGTCAAGTACGTGCTTGGCCCTTACGACGAGTATGCTCTTGAAGCCGCCGTCCAGATCAAGGAAAAGAGCAGCGGTAACGTGACCGCCGTTTCGGTAGGCCCGGCCCGGGTTACCGAAACCCTGCGCCAGTGCCTGGCGGTGGGCGCCGATGCGGCCGTCCATATCAACACCGAGGGCAACGAAACCGACGATGCCCTGGTGCTGGCTAAAGCCCTGGCCGAGCAGATCAAGAAGATCGGCGACTACGACATCGTCTTCACCAGCAACCGTGGTGCCGACAGTGATCGTGGCGCGGTCGGCCCGATGCTGGCCGAGTTGCTGGGCCTGCCCTATGTGGGTCTGGTAGGTTCGATCGAAATCGAAGGTGGAGCCGCTGTCTGCACCCGCGACATCGAAGGCGGAGCCCAGGAAAAGTTCAAGGTCAATCTTCCCGCCGTCGTCTGCGCCCAGAAAGGTATCCGGGGCGAGCCCCGCTACGCCTCGCTGATGCAGATTATGAAGGCCAAGAAGAAGCCCATCGAGACCACCACCCTGGCTGACCTGGGTGTGGACGCGGGCTCGCTGACCCATGTCACCATCGAGAAGATGGAATATCCGCCCGAGCGTCCCCCCGGACGCGTCATCGACGGCGCCGACCTCGACGCCAAGATCGATGAACTGGTTCGCCTGCTGCGCGACGAGGCGAAAGTTATCTAAGGAGACACCAAGACCATGGCTAACACTATCTGGATTGTAGGAGAACCCTCGGGCGACGGACTTTCCAAGCCCACTACCGAGTGCCTGGGCGAAGCTCGTCGGGCCGACTCGGGCGCCAAAGTGGTCTGCGTGCTCATCGGCAAAGGCGCCAAAGCCGCCGCCGCCAGCGCCGGTCACTATGGTGCCGACGAAGCGATGGCTTGCGACCAGGACAAATACGACCTGGCCGCCCAGGCCGAAACCCTGGCCAAAGCCATCGAAGGCAACACCCCCGACCTGATCCTCTTCCCGGCCACCACCCACGGCAAAGAGCTGAGCGCCCGCATCGCGGCCCGCTTCGGCACCGCCCTGGCGGCCGAGACCATCAACGTCACCTTCGGGGCCGACGGCGACCCTCGGGCCGTGCGTCCAATGTACGCCGGCAAGGTCCGCGCCACCGTCAAACTATCGGGTCCCAAGCCTCGCGTAGCTAGCCTGCGCCCCAACGTGGTCAACGCCCTCGAGGCCGACACCAGCAAGAGCGCCAGCGTCAGCGACCTGGCCGCGGCTGCTCCGGCCAAGCCGGGCGCCGAGCTGGTCGAGACCACCGTCAAGGGCGGAGCCAGCGGCCAGGTCGACCTGTCCGAGGCCTCCATCGTGGTTTCAGGTGGACGTGGGCTCAAAGGCCCCGAGAACTTCCACCTCATCGACTCGCTGGCCAGCGCTGTTGGCGGTGCGGTCGGCGCCAGTCGCATGGTGGTCGATGCGGGTTGGAAAGAACATCGCTACCAGGTGGGTCAAACCGGTAAGGTGGTCACTCCCGACCTCTACATCGCCGTGGGTATCTCGGGCGCCATTCAGCACCTGGTCGGCATGCAGAACTCGGGTTGCATCGTGGCCATCAACAACAACCCCGAAGCGCCCATCTTCAAAGTGGCCGACTACGGCATCGTGGGCGACCTCTTCGAAGTCGTGCCCAAGTTGACCGAAAAGCTCAAGGGCGTGGCCGTCAACGCGTAACCAACCGGTAGCGGCAGATCGAAGACGGTAGGAGCGGAGGCCTGTGGGCCTCCGTTTTCTGTTGCCAAACATGCAACAATCGAGACACACTTTCGGGGGCCGGAACGTGATACTCCATGGCTAGCAACAAAGGAGAACGCCATGCATATCAGTCCTGCCCTACCGCGCCCCGCGGATGCTCCCAAGAAGTGGACCATCCTGCAGTATTCCGCCGCCGACAACGACCTTTACAACTGGATGGTCCAGGATATCGACGAGGCCGAGGTGGTGGGCTCGACCGATACCATGAACCTGGTGGCCCAGGTCGACCACGGCTCCCGCGGCGGCTGCCAGAGGATGCAGCTGATCAAAGACCCGGCCCGCGGCATTCACTCGCCGGTCGTGCAGGACCTCGGCAGCACCAACATGTCGGATCCCCACACCCTGGCCGACTTCATCAAGTGGGGCGTCAAGAACTATCCCGCCGAAAACTACATGGTCATTATCTCCGACCACGGTGACGGCTGGAAAGGCGCCTGCCAGGACTGGAGCCACGATGGCTGGATGAGCCTGCCCCAGATTCGCCAGGGCCTGGAAGAAGCCCGCCAGGAGACCGGTCGCAAGATCGACGTGCTGGGCTTTGACGCCTGCCTGATGGCCTCGAGCGAAGTCGGCTATGAGCTGCGCAACGAAGCCAGCTATCTGGTCGCCTCAGAAGAGACCGAAGGCGCCTCGGGCTGGCCCTACACGCGCCTGCTCAACGGCAACATGCTGGCCACCTTCACCGATACCCTATCGACCCGCCTGAACCTCGACCCCAAAGAGCTGGCCAAGCTGGTCGTCGCCACGGCCGAGAAGGATCAAGACAACCTGCCCACCATGAGCGCCATCGACCTGTCCAAGATGGACAACCTGGCCGCCGCCGTCAGCAACTTCGGAGACAAACTCGGGACCACCTGGACCAGCAAGTCGACCCTCAAAGGCATGGCCGACGAGACTCAGGAGTTCACCGGCTACAAAGACCTGACCGACTTCGCCGAAAAAGTCGGCAGCAACTGGCGCATCTGGGACTTCGGTCTGTGGAGCGCCGCCCGCAACGTGATTAGTGCCGCCAAAGACGCTGTCATTGCCGAGCAGCACGACAAGCAGGCCTATCCCAACGCCAAGGGGATCACCATCGAACTCAGCAATGTCGGCGGCGAATACCAGAACACCCAATTCGCCAAAGACACCAAGTGGGACGAGGGCGTGGCTCGCCTATCCGAGTAAGCTCGCCGGGAGCGCCGGGGAGCGGCTAGCGCCGAGATTTCGCCCTGCGGGCGACAGGGAGCGGTGCTACGCAACCGGGATAAGGAGCCGAACGCTCCGCGCGGAGATGTTGGCCGCGAAGCGGCTCTCGAAGCTCGGCTGGCGGGCTGCGGCTGGCGATCGCCCACTCCGGCTGGGGGATTTCGCCCACTCCGGCTGGGGCCAGCTTGTCTGGCGGGCCCGGCTAGCGATCGCCCACTCCGGGTGGGGCCAACCTTGTCTGGCGGGCCGCGAAGCGAAGCGAAAGGCTCCCTTTCTCGAGGGGCTAGGCGCGGATGTTACAACCGGGTTACCAGGCTTCGAAGCAGTCGTAGTTGCGTTGGCGGTGGATGCGGTCGCCCACGAAATCGAGAAAGACCGCGAAATGGGCCTTCATCACCTCGCCCTGAGCCAGCGGCCCGAGAGGCACTGCCAGGATACCGGTCCAGTCCACTTCGAGAATGACCGTGTCCTGATGTTCGTAGGCTCGCAAGACCTCGTAGGTCTGGGCCGATAGCAGGTTGCGGCCCTGATCGGCCCCCGCCATGATGGCGGCCAGATCGCGCGTGGCCCCCTGGGGTAGCAGGCGATTGGGCAACTCGGTCTGGATCGCGTCGTCGGTGAAGTAGAGACGAACCTCTTCGCCGGTGGCGCCCGCCTCGAGGGTGTGCAGATAGGCTCTGGCCAGGTCGATACGGCTCACCCCGGGCGGTTCGGGGTGAGCCTGTCGAGTTACTGCAGCCGCGCCGTGATACTGGCTACGTGTCTCCCTTGGAAGCGGGCCAGGCTGAACTCGGCCGGGCTGGGCTGGCGCGAGCCGTCTGCTCCGGCGATGGTGGCTGCCCCGTAGGGAGAGCCGCCGCGTACCTGGCTGATGTCGGACAATTCGGGCGCGGCATAGGGCAGGCCCACGATGATCATTCCGTGGTGAGCCAGGGTCGGCCAGAAGGTGAGAATGGTCGACTCGTTACCACCGCCCGTGCCGGTCGACGTGAAGACGCTGGCCACCTTGCCAACCAGGGCGCCCTGAGCCCAGAGACCGCCGGTCTGATCCAGAAAGTTCCGCATCTGCGAGGCCATGTTGCCAAAGCGGGTGGGTGTGCCAAAGATGATCGCGTCATAATCGGCCAGCTCAGATGGCTGGGCCAGCGGCGCCTCTTGTTCGAGCTTGATGCCGGCGGCTTTGGCCCGTTCTTCGGGCACGAGCTCGGGCACCCGCTTCAGGGTCACCTCGACCCCCTCCACCTCGGCGGCGCCGTCGGCGACCTCGCGGGCCATGGTCTCGATGTGGCCATAGCTGCTGTAGTAGAGAACCAGAATCTTCTTCATCGTTACCTCCAAACTTATCTTGAAGTCAAGACTATCACTGTTTCCCAAGATTGACTAGATAGCAATTTTGGAACATATTGTTGCCATGGCGACAACAATCCACGAGATGGAGATTCTGGTGGCCGTGGTCAAGGCCGGCAGCTTCACGGCCGCCGCCAAGACCCTGGGCTTGCCGAAGTCTAGCCTCAGCCGGCGCCTGACCGGGCTCGAGCAGAGGTTGGGGGTGCGCCTGCTCCACCGCTCCACCCGCTCGCTGCGTTTGACGACTGTGGGTGAAACCTACTTTGACCGGGCTCTGCGGGTGCTGGTCGACATCGAGGACCTCGAATCTCAGGTCTCCGGATTTGCCAAGACGCCCCGAGGGCTTTTGCGGGTCACCTGTCCGGCTGGCTTGCCGAACCAGACCAGGGCTCTCTTTGCGGCCTTTCTCGAGACTTATCCCGAGGTGCGCCTACAGCTCGAAGAGACCGACCGGGTGGTCGACCTGGTGGCCGAGGGGTTCGACCTCGCCCTGCGGGGGGGACGGCCTCCTGACCCGACCTTGCAGGGAATGAGAGTCGGCGGTTCCCCCTCGGTCCTGGTGGCCTCGCCGGCCTACCTCAAGCGTCGTTCGCGCCCCACCAACCTCAAGTCGCTGCACGAGCATGCGCTGCTCAGCCTTTCCCACCGGCCCTGGCGGCTCAAGTCGGCTCGACGCGAACTAGAAGTCGCCATCACGCCCCGTCTGGTCACCAACAATCTGGCCGGATTGACCTCCCTGACCGAAAAAGGATTGGGCGTGGCGCTCTTGCCCGGCGGCAACTGCCGGGAGCCCATAGCCCAGGGTCGTCTGGCCCGGGTGTTACCGGCCTGGAGTGGACCCCGGGCAGAATTCTGGGTGGTCTATCCGAGCCAGCGAGGGATGACCAGCGCCGTCAGGGCCTTTCTCGAACTAGTCAAGAGCTGGGACTTTGATGGTCCGCTTTGACGGCCTCGAACTCGGCCGTCTTCTCGCTGGGCAGGCTCTGCTCGAACACATGCAAACCCAACCGAGCCGAGAGGTCCTGGCAGACGCGAATGGCGCGCACGCTGTTGCCGCGAGCGTCTAGAGGCGGAGAGAAGACCCCGATCCCCATGCGGCCGGGAACCACTGCCAGCAAACCTCCGCCGACGCCGCTCTTGGCCGGCAGCCCGACCGAGTAGACCCATTCTCCGGTGTAGTCGTAGAGACCGCAAGTGAACATCACCGAGAGAATGTCGCGCACATAATCGCCTTCGATGGCCCGCACGCCCGTGGTCGGGTTGACGCCGCCGTTGGCCAGGGTGGCCGCCATGACGGCCAGGTCGGTAGCGTTGATCAAGAGCGAGCATTGCTGGAAGTAGAGGTCGAGAATTTCCTCGACTTTCTCTTCGATCATGCCGAAGTTGAGCATGAGGTGGGCGATAGCTCGATTGCGATGGCCGCTGGTGCGCTCGGACATGAACACCGACATGTCGGCCAGCACCTCGTGGCCGACATAGGCCCCAAAAGTGTCCAGCACGCGATTGAGCTTCTGGGTTGGGCCCTGCCCCGGCAGCAGCGCCGTGATGGCGATGGCGCCGGCATTGACCATGGGATTGTACGGCCGCTTGGATTTTTCATCCAGGCGAATGATCGAGTTGAAGGCGTCGCCGGTGGGCTCGACCCCAACCCGTTCCAGCACGGCCGCGCGGCCCTGGTGCTCCAGCGCCATGCCGTAAACGAACGGCTTGGAGACGCTTTGAATGGTGAAGTTGCGGCGGCTGTCACCCACCTCCGAGACCTGTCCGTCGACCCCGACCAGACTGATGCCAAACCAGCTGGGGTCGGCCTTGGCCAACTCGGGAATGTAGTTAGCCACCACTCCTTCGTCGAGATCGCGATAGCGTTCGTACAGCTGGCTCAATAGCTCCACAGGCGCGTTTTCGAGGGGGCCTCCCCGGAACCTACCAGCGCGGGCGTTGCAAAATCGGCCTGGCTGCCCTGTTGCCAGCTTGCACGCAGCCGACATCCCGGGCCAACCCGGCCACGCCCACGGCCGCCGCCACCCCGTTGACCACCGAAGAGAAGGCCCGAGAAGTCGTCAAGAACTACTTCGAAGCCAAGATCAAGGGCGGGGCCGAAGGCAGCCAAATCTGCCGCTACCTGTTCTTGTCCGAACAAGACCCCGACATGGTCTCGGGCAAAGAGAAGGCATGTGTTGAGCGCCTTGTGATCGAGCTAATTTTCGAGTAGGCTAGTGTCGCGCCGGCCGACGGCGAATAGTATCAGCAAGACAATGGCGTTACTTCTGGTTGGGTTGAACCACAAGACCGCTCCCATCGAACTGCGGGAGAAGGTCAGTATGTCTCCTGAGGACGTGCCCGAACTGCTGGCAGCCTTTCGTCGCTGCGAAGGGGTCGGTGAGTGCGCCATTCTTTCCACCTGCAACCGCACCGAACTCTATGCGGTGACCGAGACCGATCCGGCCAGCTGCGGCCACGGTATTCAGCGTTTTCTCGAGCAATCGCGCCACCTCAACGGGGCAACCCTCGAGACGCACCTCTACCAACACCAGGACCAGATCGCCATCAATCACCTCTTCTCGGTGTCGAGCGGACTCGACTCGCTGATCCTGGGCGAAAACCAGATCCTCGGACAGGTGCGCAAGGCCTATATGGCCGCCAGGGAGGCCCGGGTCACCGGGCCTTTCCTCGACCGTCTTTTCCCCTGGGCCCTACGAGTCGGCAAGCGGGCTCGTTCGCAAACCCGCATCTGCCAGGGCGCCTCGAGCGTGAGCGCGGCTGCCGTCGAGTTGGCCCAGAAAATCTTCGGAGACCTCAAGGGCCGGCGGTTGATGCTGCTGGGGGCCGGCAAGATGACCCGCAAATCGCTCAAGCTCTTGCTGGCGGCCGGGGTCGAGCGAGTCAAAGTCGTGAACCGCACTTTCTCGCGGGCCAGTGAGATGGCCGAGCAGTGTGGCGGAGAGGCGGTGCCTTTCGAAGACCTGGACAAGGCCTTAGCCGAAGTCGACGTGCTGATCTCTTCCACCGGAGCGCCTCACTACGTGGTGACCAAGGAGAGAATGGGTCAGGTGATGCGGGCCCGCCGCGGCCGCCCGATTTTTCTGGTGGACATCGCCGTGCCCCGCGACTTCGACCCCGCCTGCGGCGAGCTCGACAACGTCTACCTCTATAACATCGACGACCTCCAATCGGCCGTCGACCAGAATCTGGCCCGCCGCCATGACGAGGTCAAGCAGGTGCTGGCCATCATCGAAAGCGAGACCGAAGAGTTCTTCCGCTATGTCGAAGGGCGCCAGGCCAGCTCGGCCATCGTCCATCTGCGCTCGGGTTTTGACAGCATCCGCGAGCGCGAACTCGAGCGTTTTACCAAGAAACACAAGCTCACTCCCGAACAGGCCGCTCTGGTCGAGAGGTTCTCGCAATCTCTGGTCAACAAACTGCTGCACCAGCCGACCCAACGACTCAAGCAACTAGGGGGCGGGGGTGCGTGTCCCGAAGAGCTGACCAGATCCCTGGAGATTCTGGGCCTCTCGGGACATGAGGAGCTTGAATGAAACCCGCCCTGGTGGTCCTGGGGATCTCGTCCCTGGGATACTTACTGGCTACTGTTGGCATTCAGCGCCAGACCTTCATCCAGAATCGCGGTGATCTGGCGGGGTGGCGCAAATTGTTGTGGGGTGCGCTGGCACTGCACACCCTTGGCCTGTTCCTCTTCATCCTGTCGGTGGGGCGGTTGCCTATCGGCCATATCGAAGAGACCATCGCCCCCCTGGGTTGGGTCGTCATGGCCCTCTACCTGATCTTTGGAGAACGTTGGCGGGTCGAGGTCGTGGGCACTGTGGCCGCCCCCGCCGCCTTTGCGATGACCGCTTTCTCGGCCTTTGCCCTGTGGGGACAGCAGGCTCAAGCTCCCCATAACAGCTGGATCACCGTGCATGTATTGTCGATCATCGCCGGCTATGCCGCCTTCTCATTGGCCGCCTTTTGTGCCCTGCTCTATTTCATCCAGTCGCGATTGCTCAAGCAAAAGAAACTGGGCGGCGTGCTGGGAGTACTGCCCCCACTAGAAACCCTCGATCAGGTCTCTTATCGACTGATTCGCGGTGGCTTTCCTTTCATGGTGCTGGGAATCGTCACCGGCCTGTTGCTCAACCACTGGCACTGGGACTGGGATTTTCAGCAGACTCTGGTGGCCGCCACCGGCGCCGTCTACACGCTTTACCTGCACGCCCGTATCGCCGGCTGGCACGGTCGTCAAGTCAACATGATGCTACTGGTCGCCTTCGGCTGTGTGCTGGTCAGCTTCATCGTCCCCGGAGGAGTGCACCGATGAAACTGCGCCTGGGAACAAGAGGTAGCAAGCTAGCGCTGACCCAGTCCAGAGGGGTGGCTGCCGACCTCGAGGCCGCCTGTTCAGGCCTGGAAGTCGAGGTGATCATTATCAAGACCCACGGTGATCGCGACCAGAATTCGGCTCTGTCGAGCTTTCCGGGCAAGGGTATCTTCACCAAGGAAATCGAGGATGAACTGCTCGCCGGGGGCATCGACTTCGCCGTGCACAGCCTCAAGGATCTGCCCACCGAATTGCCGGAGGGACTGTGCCTGGCGCCCTCGCCGCCCCGGGCCGACCCGCGCGACGTACTCATCTCCGCGACGGCTCTAAACGACCTGCCCCTTGGGGCCGTGGTGGGGACTGGTAGCGCCCGCCGCCGATGTCAACTGCAGGCGGCCCGACCAGACCTCGAATTTCGCGAGATTCGGGGCAACGTGCCCACCCGGGTACGCAAGTGGCGAGAGGGTTCCTACGACGCGGTGGTGCTGGCCATGGCCGGGGTGCGGCGGCTGGGACTCGAGGCAGCCGGACTGCTCGAATCCGAAATCCATCCCCTCTCACCCCGACTATGCCTGCCCGCCCCGGGTCAGGGCATTCTCGGTCTCGAGATTCGCCAGGGCGATCAGGCCACGCTCGAGTTCCTGGGCCGTCTCTGTTCACCCGAGGCCGAAACCGCCAGCCAGGCTGAGCGCTCTTTCCTTCGCACCCTGGGCGGCGGCTGCCATATTCCGGCGGGAGCCCTGGCCCGGCTCGAGTCCGACGTATTAGTGGCCGATGGGTTCCTGGGCACCGAGAGCGGCCACATCCATCGCCATCGAGTCGAGGGCCGGCCCGACCAGGCCGAGGCTCTGGGACAAAGTCTGGCGGCCTACCTGATGGAGCGGGCTTGACCAACGAGCCGTTGCTGGCTCAAGCTCGCTTTCTGGGGCTCGATCCGACCGCTCGGGTGGCTCTCGTCAATCAGCCCGTCGAGGTCTGGGACAGCTGGCTTGACCTACCTGCCCACCTGCTGATCGGTCCGGGTTGCGGCTCGCTGACCGAGGTGGTGGCGGGCCTCGAGCTGGCCGGCCTGGGGCCCCATCACCAGTTGACCGCCTGCGACGCCCGCGGCCGCCTCTTCGAGCCGGCCCAGGAGGAGCCCCCCAACTGGCTGTTGCTGGTGGGCCCGCGTCCCGCCCAGGCGGGCTGGGCCGAGCGGCTACCCCTCTTCGGCAAACACCTGGTGGTGACCCGAGCCCCTGAGCAATCGGGACGGCTGGTCGAGGCGCTCGAACAACTGGGAGCCATCGTCCATCGTTTTCCGGTGTTGCGCTTCGTGGAGCCTCCCGATCTCGACGAGGTCTATGCGACCTTGCGACGCCCGTTTGACTGGATCGTCTTGACCAGCCCCAACGGAGTCGACTTTCTGGTCCGTCATCTCGACCACGCCGGGCTCGACCTGCGTAGTCTGGGCGGAGCCAGGCTGGCAGCCATCGGCACCGGCACGGCCGGCCGCCTGGAGCGGTACCATCTGCGCGCCGATCTCATCCCCCAACGCTTCGTGGCTGAGGGGCTCGTCGAAGCCCTGAGCGACCACGACCTGAAAGGCCAGCGCATCCTGTTGCCCCGGGCAGCCGTGGCTCGCGACACGCTGCCGGGCGAGTTGACGGCCCGAGGAGCCGAGGTCCAGGTGCTGGCCACCTATGTGACCTTGCCTCCCGATCCAGCCCCCGAACTGCCGCCGCACATCGACCTGGTGCTTTTCACCTCCTCCTCGACGGTCACCAACTTTCATCGCCTCTCAGGCAGCAGCGGGCTCGACTGCGCAGCCATCGGTCCGGTCACGGCGGCCACCGCCCGCGAGCTAGGCTATCAGGTGGTGGTTGAAGCCGACCCTCACACCATCGACGGGTTGGTGGCGGCCGTTTCTACTTTTTTTTAGGCATCGCGGCTAAGCTGGAAGAACTATGATGATCCACGCCGCCTCCCTTGTTCCTGTACGCCGGGCTGCCCCTCTTTCGACCCGGCAGGTCGCCTCGATGATCGACCACACCAACCTCAAGCCCGAGGCCACCCGCGACGACATTCTGGCCGCTTGCGAAGTGGCCAAGAAGCACAAGACCGCCTCGGTCTGCGTCAATCCGTACCGGGTCAAGTTGGCTGCCGACGCCCTCATCGGAAGCGGCGTGGCCGTGTGCAGCGTGATCGGATTTCCGCTGGGGGCCACCACTACCGCCCAGAAAGCCTTCGAGACTCGCAGCGCTATCGCCGACGGAGCTGACGAGATCGACATGGTCATGAATATCGGAGCCTTCAAAGACGGCGACTACGACACCGTCCGTTCAGACATCGCGGCGGTGGTAGAAGCGGCCGGCGGTCACACCGTAAAAGTCATTCTCGAGAATCACTACCTGCAGCCGGACGAGATCGTCCAGGCCTGCCATTTGGTCGAAGAAGGCGGCGCCCACTTCGTCAAAACCTCGACCGGCTTTGCGGGCAGCGGGGCTAAGCTAGAGGATGTCGCCCTGATGCGAGCGTCGGTCTCGCCCCACATCAAGGTCAAGGCGGCCGGCGGAGTCGGTAGCCTGGAAGACGCTCGCCAGATGGCCGACGCCGGAGCCGACCGTTTCGGCGCCAGCCGGACCGAGAAGATCCTGGCCGGAGAAGAGGCCGGCGCGGGGTATTAATCAGGGGGTCGTCCCCAGGCCGACAGGCTGAGGCGGGAGCTCTATTGGTGGCGAAGATACCATTCGGGCAAGAAGCCCTGAGTTCCGAGGATCTCTTCCATGGTGAGTTCTTCAAAGCCCGCCTGAGATAGGCGCTGGACTTCTCCGCTGATGCAGGCCAGGACCGTCTCGCGGTCGAGGGGCTTGCCGTGAGCGGTTTCGACGGGCACGCCCTTCTCGAGGGCGTCGCGCACTTCGTAAACACAACCTTTGCTGACTTCCCAGCCAGGAGCAACCACTACCCGATCGGCCAACTGGTGAACCACGTCCAGCCAGTGCTCGAGATACATCTGCTGGGTCCAGCCAGGCATGCTGATCTCGGAGGGGTCCATGACCAGTCCCAGTTCGGGCACGTCACGCAGGCATTCGGCGATACTGAACGCCTGGTCGGTATTGCCCCCAATGACGTCGCGGGCGAAGTCTGCCTGCTCTTGCTCGGCTAACTGCGACTTGCTCCTCTTGCCACGATCAGCCAAAAAATCGTACTTCCGAGTGCCCCCCGTGACCGGGGTGCTCATGTACGTGATGGGCCGGCCGTTGGCGAATTCGCGACAAGCGCCGATAAACTGTTGGGTGAACTCTTCGCGGGTGAGGCTCAAAGGCGAGGAGATCTCGGCGAACTCTTCGGGCACGTCATCGCGCCCGGCCAGAGTCTGTAGCGCGGCCAGTTCGACTTTGCTGGGCACCCGGCTGGGACTGAATCGGTCCACGGGAATCCCGTTCTTGAGAGCGGCCTGACCCACCACGGAGAGCATGCGAGCCAAAGACTTGAAGTTGACTGACGGCAGACCGTTGACTTGCATGGTGGCGTGTTCCTCCCTGCACAGGGTATCCGGGCGGCCTAAAATTTCCATGAAAGCGGGGTTGCCAGCCGTCTCGAACATCTGTATGATAGCAAGGTGAGCTTGAAAAATAATCAAGAAACCCGCAGGTCATCCCCGGGCTTTGAAAAAGGGATGCGCACTGGTCTTGACTCGCGTCAGACCCTGGCCTCCCTGGTAGAACAAGAGGGATTTCCTGTGCCACCAGGTCTCGAGTCGCCCGGTCGACTGCTGCAAGGTCCTCACGTCTGTGGCGGAGACCTCTGCGATCTCTTGCCGGGCTGGGAAGCCATCGCACTGGTCTCGCCCCACGGCGAGAAAATCGTCCTGCAAGCGGATGGCCGCGTGACCTTTCACGTGCCTCCCGGCTGGCGTCTGATGGTGAGTTCGCTACCGATTCGCACCGAGCAGGTGGTCACTCAGACCGTCGACTTCGACGGCCAACTGCAGCAGTGTGAGCAATGCCGCACGGTGACGCGCCTGGATCACATTCCGCTGATCTATCAAGAGGCCGAAGGACTCGGTTAGAGTCGCGGAGGCCTGGGCCGCCCCTTGCAGAATGGGGCAAGCATGAGACCGTTTCTGACCTGCCTGCTGCTACTGACGCTGCCCTGCTGGGCGACCCCTCCCCTGGTCTCGAAGGCCCAGCTGTTCAAAGGCTCGGAAGGCCCGACCGAGATCGGCTTCGACAAAGCCGGTCGGGCCTACGTGCTCTATGGGCGCCAGGGCTACATCGATGTCTACAACAGCGACGGACATCGCCTGGAACGGCGGGGCAGCAAGGCCACCGATCGCGAGGCTCCCGACGAAATTCGGGTAGTCTCGCAGTGGGTCGGCCGGATGGCCAAGAGCCTGCTACTGGCCGAGGACCCCCGGCAAGGCCAGCTGGAGTGGGTACTCATTCCAGAAGACGATCGCATCGACGTTCTTCGTCTCACCGACTGCCCCACCGAGCTGAGCGGATTGGGCGCTATCGCCAGAGATCTGGCCGGCCGCATCTTCGTGTATCATGAACAGACTCATACCATCTATGTCTTTGGTGGCACCACTGGCAAGTTTCAGTCCAAACTCTCGTTGGCTGGCAATGGTCGTCGGGTCCTGCAATTTGCTGTCGATAGTCGCCACAACTACTACCTGCTCGGCCTCAACGGGCTGGATGTCTTCGGTCCCGACGGCTCCCCTGCCTACAACTTCCCAGGAGTCCAAGCCTTTTACCTGACTGGAGCCGACCGCCTGGCCGCCGGGGGGGACGGATGGATCCGTCGCTATCGACCCGGCGGCAGTCTCGAGCTTGACCTCGACGCGCCTCGCGAAGGCAAGGGCAAAACCGTCAGTGCCATCTCGCTTGACGACGAAGAGAACATCACCATCTATTACCGCGACCCGGTCGAGGGCTCAGGCAGTATCGTGCTGCTCAAGCCTGACGGCACCTTCAAGCAAGACTTTGTCCAACCGATTCGCATCCCGTCCTCCCCCGACCCCGGCTTTCGTCTCGACTACCAGAGCCGTCTCCACGTCTGGAACCAGCAGCGCCACAAGTCACTGAAGTTTCACCCCGGCGGCAAGGTCGAGCGCAACCTGAGCTATGTGCCCACCCCAGACCCCAAAGGATTGATGGTCGCCGCCACCGACATGGCCGTCAGTCCCGACGGGACCGTCTGGATCGCCGATCCGTCCAACTTCCGCCTGCAGCGCTTCGACTACGATCAGGGTGGCTGGCTCAAGCCCATCACGGTGGGAATCCGCGACGGCGCCAAGCGCGCTCACCCACGCCATCTGGCGGTGGACGGCAAAGGCTACCTTCTTTGCGTGGTCTATCCTCCCGACAATCGGGGTCAGATCGTGCTCCATCGGCGCGATCCATCCGGCAAACTGCTGGGACAGCAAGATCTGGGCCCGGCCAGCCAGGACTCGGTGGTCAAGGTGGCTGTGAGCCCCAACGGAGACTTCTTCGTCTACAACTCGTCGGGCGACAGCGGCGCCCCACAACTCAAACGTTTCACCGCCCGAGGGGGCGAGATCGCCACGGTGGGCGGCTCGGACAAGAATTTCCATCTGCCCAACAAGTTCACCAGCCGGGTGGCCCTGAGCGTCGACCAGGATCTTCTGCCCTGGCACGGCGGGTTGCTCATTCCCTACTACGGACAGTTCCTGGTCCTGAGCGATCGGCTGCAGGTCCGCGAACTGATCGATTTTAAGGCCCCCCGAGAGTTCGTAACCCCCGAATTTGGCGGCTCGACCATCTACAAAAACACGCTCTATCTCACCGACATCTCGAATCGCTGCGTCCACAAGATCCCGCTACCCCAGTGAAGGCTCCCGAAGGCGTCTGTCGAACCGTACCCTCATGCTGCCCAATGAACGACAAGCCCGCATCCATCGCGACCGCGCTCACCGACTGGCCAACGATTGCCGGATGGCCGAGGCCATCGACGAGTTACGTCTGGCGGTAGGCCACGATACTCGCGACGGACGTACGTGGCAGCTGCTGGGTCAACTCTACGGCGCAGCGGGTTACCACGAGCAAGCGGTCTCTTATATCCAACTGGCGCTAGCCGAAGACTTCAACAACATGGCGGCCTGGATCGTATTGATCAATCTCTACGCTCAGATCGGCGGCCCCTACTTCGAGCTAGCTCTCGAGCAGGTCGATCTGGCCAAAGAGGTCAACGATCGCATTCCGGATTTACACTATCTCGAGGGCAACATTCTGGCTCAACGTGGCGAGATGGATGCGGCCAGGCGAGCCCTGCAAAAGGCTCTCGAACTCAACCCGGGCCATCAGCACGCGGCCAACGATCTGGCCGCTATCAGCTAAGCCAGCGCAAGGGATAGGCAGTCAGGGTGTAGCCCAGAAAAGCCCCGGTCACCCCCTGGACCGGGTGATGACGTTTGCGAGCAGCCCGGGCCCAGATCAGCGGCAGCTGCAGCAAGATCCACCACGAACTCCAGCCCATCAACTGAATGCCCCCCGCCAGGCAAACGCCGAGCGAACCGGTGTGGACACTGATTTTCCAGTGGCGGGAGATCTTGGCGAAGAGGATCGAGTTCATGAACACCACGCCCACGAGATGGGTTAAAGCCGATGGGGCCCCCAGCACCATCAGCGCCAGAGTAAGACTGCCCAAACCTACAACCCCGGCCAGGAAGGGGCCGTCGCGCTGCTCGAGCAGGCTGACATGGATGTCGGTAATCAATCCATGACGCACGTGCCAACCGATGTAGAGAAACGGCACACCGGTCGATAGAGCCACGCACAGGAGGTACCAACCGAAGAAGGCGGACCAGGTCTCGGTTACCGACCCGACCAGAAAAGCGGTGAAGATGGGCACTACCACAAATGGGCTCAAGGCCCCCGACAGCAACAGGGCCAACTTGTCGCTCAAAGTCGACTCAGGAGTCAGACCAAATCTCACCTTGACTCCTTTGGCAAGAATGCTTCGAGGGCCTTTCGCTCAAGCACCTCAACTCGCCCCCTCGAGAGCTTGAGCCAACCAGCCCGATTCATCGCTCCCAGGGCCTTGGTCACACTCTCTCGGGTGGCGGCCACCTGGGCGGCCATCTCTTGATGAGTCAGCGCCAGAGGGTTCTCCGAGACGCTCCTGTCCAACAGCAAACGCGCCACCCGGTGCTTCACGCTTTCAAAGCCGAGCTGGGCTATCTGACGGGACAGGCGCCGCACCCGCTGGTTTTGACGAAGCAACAGATCCTCTAGCAGAGCTGGTTGACCGCGGGCGATGCGTCGAAACTCTTCGGCGGCCAGACGGCGAACCGAACAGTCGGTTCTGGCCCTGACCGTCGCCGAGTGAGGTCCCTCGTCAAAACTCGACATCTCGCCCAAAAGAGCGCCGGGCCCGACCGTCTTGAACACCACGACCTCACCGTCCGGGCTCTCTTCAAGCACCTCCAATTCGCCCTCCACCACAATCACGACCCCGCAGCAGGGGTCTTCTTGGTACCAAAGATAGGTCCCCGCCTCGATGTAAGCGGGATGACCCATTTCTAGCCACTGCAAGGGTATCGCTCCTCCAATTCACGCCGCTGGATGGGGCTGAGATAACGAGCTGCGAAGCCGTCGCGACTAATACCCACCTCACCTTGCATCACCCTGGAGGCGACCGCCGCCATGGCGTCACGATAGGCCAGGTTGGGCCAGTCAGGATAGCGCGGCCCTAACAGGGCGGGCAGGCCGGTGGCGATGGTTCGGCTGCCATTTTGGCTGCCGTCACCTTCGATATAGTGGTCCAGCACGGTCGCTTGGGCCACCCTATCGATGGCCTCAAAGAATCGCTCGGGAGCCTCCAGCGGCAACAGTGGCGAGACCGTCACCACTACCCTGAGCCCGCAGTCCCGCAACTGGCCGGCCGCCTCGAATCGAGCCGCCACCGGGCTGGCGTGAGCAGGCAGCCCTTCAAAGCGCTCGCGGTCGGTTTCGATACTCAGATGCACCCGCAACTGGCAACGTTGGGCCAGGCGAGCCAGCAGCTCGGCCTGCTCGGCCACGGCGGCCGAGTGGGTCTGCACCACCAGGGCGTCCGGAGGTTCGTCGAGCATAGCCTCGAGAACGCTCCGAGTAACGCCAAACTGGCGTTCTTGAGGTAGGAAAGGCTCGGTCGAGGAGGCCATGAAGATGGAAAAATCTCGACCCTGACGGCGGGCCCAGCGTCGCTCGGCCGGGGCCCGCTCAAGATACGATTCGGCGGCGTTAAGACGAGCTTCCAGAAAGCTACCCCAGGGCTCGCCGCGAGTCAAGAAACGGTTGTGCGCCACATAGCAGCTCTGGCCGCACAGACTCTTGCCGAAAGAACAACCGCGATAGGGCTGGAGTGAATGCGAGGTCACCTCGCTGAGGTAACCGCTGGTACGGGTGAGAATCCGCGCCACACGGCCCTGGGCAACCCTCATCTTTCCGCCGTTTCCAAGGAAATGGTTAGCTGATTCTGGAACACTATAGTACTCGGTTCCCTCCTTGATCAGAGGAACCTGCTTGAGGTTCGAAGTGGACTGGATTTCCCTTTTGTCACGCCGCCCCCGCCTCCAAGACTGCCTGGAGGAAGTCCTCTCTGTCTCGCCCCCCCGGGGCCGGCCAGATCTGGCCATCGTCTTTGCCACCTCGGCCTTTCGGGATGACTTTGCCCTGATCGGCCAGGTGCAAGACCGACTGGGAGCGCCGGTCATGATCGGCTGCTCGGCCGACGGTGTCATCGGCGCCGGACTCGAAATCGAGGGTGGCCCGGCTCTGAGCTTGAACCTGGGCTGGTTGCCCGGTGCCGAAGTGCGTAGCTTCCGGGTGGCCGACGGCAGCAACCTTCCCGGTCCCGACGATCCCCCCGAAGCCTGGCAAGACATGATCGGATTCGACCGCTCCGCCTCTCAAATCTTGTTGGTCGACCCCTTCTCGGACTTCATCTCCCATCTCTTATCGGGCCTCGACTTTGCCTTTCCCCGGGCGGTTCGCATCGGCGGCCTGGCCAGTGGAGCCCGCCAACCCGACGAAGTGGCCCTCTTCCTTGACGGCGACATCTGTCGCAACGGGGCCATCGGAGTGTCTCTGTCGGGACTGTCCATCAACTCGCTGGTAGCCCAGGGTTGCCGCCCCGTGGGCGCGCCCATGGTGATCACCGGATGCCAGGATACCAACGTCTATGAACTCGACCATCGCCCCGCCCTGCAACTACTGGCCTCGACCGTCGCAGCCCTTTCGCCCGATGACCGACTTTTGGCTCGCCACTCTCTCTTCGTGGGCCTGGCTACCGAGAGCCTGAGTTCGATCACGCCCGAAGACTTCCTCATTCGCAACATTCTCGGGGTTCATGCGCCCAGCGAGAGCATCGGCATTGCCGCCCCGACCCGACGCGGACAGATCCTGCAATTCCATCTCCGCGATGCCCGGGCCTCGACCCTCGATCTCGAGCGCGCTTTCTCGGGGCTGCAGCCCGAGAGCCTCAGCCAGGCCCGAGGGGCGCTGCTCTTTTCCTGTCTTGGTCGCGGTCAAGGTCTGTACGGACTGGCCAACCACGAATCCAACCTCTTCACCAGAATCATGCCCGATGTCCCGCTGGGTGGCTTTTTCTGCAACGGCGAGATCGGCCAGATCGGCGGCTCGACCTACGTCCACGGATACACTTCATGTTTCGGTATCTTGTCCAACTGAGTCTGCTGGCCTTGTTGGCCTGCTCGTCCCCACCCCATCCCACGCCGTCAGCGGTGGCCACCACGCCCGTCAGGCCCGACCCTACTCCCCAGGCCACCCTGGCCCCGCCCGGCTTGAAGGTCGAGGTTCAGGGACCAGGGCAGGTCCTGGTCGAGTATTCCGGGGGACGTCTGGTCCGCAGCCTGACGCCGCTCGACTTTCCCAATCCACCCGCCACCGAACTCGAAGGCCCCAGCCCCTATCTCGACCGGGAGGTCGCCTCGGGGGTGACCTATCAATATTCGCTCATCGACGGCGACCGGGTGCTCGAGAGTAGTCAGGTCCAGGTCCCGGCCACGTCCCTTCCGGCCTTGACCCACCCCCGGCTGGTGGTCGACAAAATCCACTACACGCTCTCGGTCTTCGACGGTCCCCAGCGGGTCAAACGCTATCCCTTCGTCATGGGCGGAAAACCCCGCCAGCGCAAGCTCTGTCGCGACAATGCCTCCACGCCCGAGGGCATCTACACCATCTACAATCTGCAGCCTCAGGCCACCTTCTATCGGGCCTACGACATCGACTATCCCAACCGGATCGACCACTTCCGTTACGGCTTTGCTCGGCGACACCTCGGCCTGGACGACCCCGGCATCGGTGGCGAGATCCAGATCCACGGCTGTGGCCTCAACGGCAACTGGACGGCCGGCTGTATGGCCCTGCGCAACGCCGATATGGACGAGTTGTTCGCTCAGCCAGCTCTGGCCGCCGGCACCAGAGTCTGGATTACAGGCCACGAACTATCGCTGGCCGATCTCGAGGGCCTTTCCCAGGAGCAAAATCCCCAGCTGGTGCGCCAGCTGCAGAAAAAACTCGGACTCGAGCCCGACGGCCAGATGGGCCGGGCCACCCGCGAGGCCCTGGGACTCTATCAAAAGAAAGAGGGCTGGCCGGTCACGTGTCAGCTCGACCGCCGCAGCGCCGAGCGCTTGCTCAACCCCTAGACCGTAACGTCCCAGCGCACCAGCTCGTGGTCGCTGCCCCCACCCTCGACCCTGTGCCGTCCCGAGGCCTGACTGCCGTGGCTGGTGTAAATCCGGTCGATCGAGTTGTCCGCATCGGGGTCGCTCCATCCCAGCGAGTCGGCTGAAGGATAGTGATGAACGGGATTGTCCGGCAGCAGACCGCGCCAGCGAAAGTCGAGGTACCTTCCACCCGCCTTCGAATTGAAGTCACCCGCCACGATCGTGTGGTCGCCATAACCTTCGACGATATCTCCCAGGGTTTGATACTGGGTCACCCGGGCCTGTTGGTCGGCTTCGTCGCCGCCCGAGGTGAAGTGCGTACTGACGAAAGTCGCCTCTTGCCCACCGGCCTCGAAGCCCACCGCCAGAGCGGTGCGGTTCTCGTTGTCGGGGTCGTTGGCGCCGAGGTCGTGGCGACGCAGGCTGCCGGGCTCGATCTCGCCCTGGGCGTCGCGGCGCAACTGCGCCTCGGGACCCAGCAGCACGGCGTTGCCATAGGTGCCTGCGCCCGAATGGGCCAGGGACGAGCCAAAGACCACGGTGTAGTCGGTCTGCGCCCCGTCTTTTTCGATTTCGGCCGAGTAGACGGTGATGGGAGTGTCATTGCTGTCGTCAAAGGCTCGCCGGCCATTCTCGAGATAGGGTTGACCGTGCTCGTCGTAACTCTCTTTGCTAACCACCAGGCTGGCACCGTTACTCTCATAGACGACGTGATCCGCGCCCTGGGCGACCCGCTCCACCACCTGCTGCTCGCGGTGGTCGCCGAAGTCGGCCTCATACTGGGTGCGGTCATAGCGGACCGGGTCGTAGACGCGGTGGCCCTGCTCATCGACCACGGGTTGGCCGTGCTCGTCGAGACTGAACTTATCCACCGACTCAGCTTCGCTCCAGTTTGGCCCACTCTCGGCCCGAAAGACGTCCTTGAGGACCTCTTCATTGTAGTCCTGGCGGCCCGTGCGTTCCGCCCCCACGTCGACCTCTTGAAAAGCCACGACATCGAGACCCCCGCCGGTCACCTGCTCGGACACCTGCCGGGTAGTCTCGTCAAAGTGTTGGCGAGCCCCGGCGTTGCCGGCGCCCAGGTTGTAGGTGCCCACCTGGAGCCGGGCCGGCGGCGAGACCTCGGCCCGGTCGGCCGCAACGGCTGCAGCGGGCCCCGGCGCCGGCTTGGGGTGTTTAGCCAGTCTGGTTTCGGCCCGGACCGGGCCAGCCTCTCGAATCAACACGCTTGCATTCTAAAGGCTCTGACCTGCCCAACGGCTGCCCAGATGGTGTCGACGTGAACAGCTCATTGCCGAAGCGTTAACTGGGGCGGGAAGAAGAGTGGGCGAGGGCGAAGGAATAAGATGTACGACTTGACGACGGGACTAGCCAAGTGATTCACAGGGGAGGTAGTTTTGAAGGTCTGCCTGGTTCTCACCCACCAATGCAATCTCGGTTGTAGCTACTGTTACGCGGGCGAAAAGTTCAAACGCACGATGAGCTACGAGTCGGGCCTCAAGAGTCTCGCTCTGGCTTTCTCGAAGGAAGGGCCTGTCGAAGTCTCGTTTTTTGGCGGCGAACCGATGATCGCCTTCGCTCAGATGGCCGCCCTCACCCGGGTGGCCCGCCGCTGGGCCGACCGCGCCGGTCGCCAACTGCGCTTCGCGGTCACCACCAATGCCACGATCCTCAACGAAAAGCACCTCAATTTCTTGCGCGACTACAACTTCTTTGTCGGCATTTCGGTGGACGGCGTCGAGGAAGAGCATGATCGCCATCGCCCCTTCGTGGGGGGACGAGGCTCCGGCGACCTGGTCTGGCGCAATCTCGAACGGGCCGCCCACTATCTCGACGATTTTCGGGTCTTGATGGTGGTCCGCCCCGACACCGTGGCCCGCCTGCCCGAAGCCATCGAGCGAATGTACCGCCTGGGCGTCTCGAAGGTTTCGCTCTTGCCCGAAACCGAAGCCGATTGGAGCGAGTCGCGCCATCTTCTCTCGGACGTCTACCAGCAACTGGCCCGTGTCTGCTACTTCTCGATGATGACCGACGAGCCCATGTATATCAGCCCCTTCGCCGAACTGCATCCTCACCTTCGCAGCAACGGCAACGGCGGCGGTCGTGGTGGCTGCAACTTCGGCCGCGACGAGGTGGCCGTCTCGCCCGCCGGCAACTTCTACCCCTGCGCCCGTCTGGTCGGCCCCGATACTCGCCCCGAGGTGCGCATCGGCAATCTGGAGAACGGCTTTGACCTGGCCCGCATCGAAGAGCTCAACAGCTGTTCTGAGGCCAGCCTCTCCAAGTGCGGCAGCGGAGGCTGCAAGTGCCTGGCCCTGATGCCGGGCGATGTCGACTATCAGCTGGTCAACGTCAAGATGTTCACGGACGTCACCGGTGAGGCGTGCCGCGCCGCCGCAGCCTGCCTCGAAGAGGTGGCCGCGTGAGCGAAGACAAAATCAAAAGGCGCCGCTTCCTGGCTGACGTGCTATTCGCTGGCGGCGGGCTGACCGCGGCTGCTTTCCTGGCCAAGGCCGGCTTTGACCGCGACCAACCCGACCAACTGCCCGGAGCGGTGGCCGTGCCCAACGACGGCCAAACGCCGACCTGCGAAGAGACCCCGAGCTGTGCGCCCACCCCCGACGATCCCAGCCTGGGCGGCGAACCGATGCCCCCCGAGCCCCCCATGCCCGGCCAAATGGCCCTGCCCCAGCAACCGCCCGAGGTCATCCCCGATGGTGACGTAGCCGCCCCCAGGGAGTGCAAATGAGCGACGACAAGATCAAGAGACGCCGATTTCTAGCAGATGTGCTCTTCGCTGGCGGCGGACTGACGGCAGCGGCTTTTCTGGCCAAAGCCGGCCTGGACCGTCACGAGCCCAACCCCGGCGTAGCCGGCGACATGAAAATGCCCCAACCCGCCAACACTCCGGTGGCCTCGCCCACCTGCGAAGACCCCGAGATCGAGGGCGACGTAGCCCTGCCCGAACCCGAGCAGACCCCCTGCGAAAAGCCGCCCCTCACGCCCCAAGACGAGCCCAACGTGGCCGGCGGCATGCGCCCGCCCCAACCCCCACCCGAGGCACTGCCCGGCCGAGTCGCCGTGCCCCGTGACCAATGATGAGCAAAGGCAAGACTCGGCGCCGACGCTTTCTCGCCGATCTGCTCTTTGCCGGCGGGACACTCACTGCCGTGGCCTTTCTGGCCAAGGTCGGGGGGACCGTCGACCCACCCACCCCGGCGGGACTGGCCGCAAAGCCCGCCGCCTCGCCGTCCTTCCAAGAGTGCCCCGAGACTCCAGCCCTGGAGACGCGGGAACCCATCCCGGGCCCCGGAGACCAGGGCACCATCAAAGTTGGCGGCATGGTCAAGCTGCCGCGCCAAACTGGCAAGGAAGTTCTTCCTGCTAATATCACAAGCAAGCCGGTGACAAGAAGCTATGAGCGAAGATAAGATCAAAAGGCGCAGATTTCTGGCCGACGTGCTGTTCGCGGGCGGTGGCCTGACGGCCGCAGCCTTTCTGGCCAAAGCCCAGTTCGGCCAACCCGACCCGCCCCTCGTCAAGCCATCGCCGCGGGAAACCCCCACTTGCGCCCACCCCCCCGAGCCAGACCTCCGGGTCAAAGGCGAGGTGGCGCCACCCCAACCAGCACCGCCAACCCAGCCCGAGCCGGCTGTGCCCGGCAAAATGAAAGCCCCCAACCCCAGGCCGATCGAGCTTCAGCTCGAGGGCGAGGTAGAGATGCCTGAACCGAGGGAGTGCAAATGAGCGAAGACAAGATCAAACGCCGCCGATTTCTAGCCGACATCCTGTTCGCCGGTGGAGGCCTGACGGCCGCGGCCTTTCTGGCCAAAGCCCAGTTCGGCCAAACCTCGCCGACCGACGTGCCTCAAACCTGCGAGACTCCCACCAGCTGCCAATCGCCCGACATCGACGGCAACGCCGTCCCCCCCGTCGAACCCCACCCCGCCGGCGCCGTCGCGCCCCCTCAGCCCGAAGAGCCCCAACTCGAGGGCAAGGTCGCCCAACCCGTCCAGATCAAAGGCGACGTGGCCGTGCCCGATGACAGGCTAGAGGGACGACGGTAGACGGTAGACGGTAGACGGTAGACGGTAGACGGTAGAGAGCCGCATCTCGCTGCCGGCTCGCTGCCGGCTCTCTCCTGTTTCCCTGACGGCGCCCGGGCCCGCCCACTCGAAGCTGGTGAGTTCCCCTCTCGACGGCGAAGCCGCCCAGAATGACGACGCGAAGCGTCGAGTACCTCAAAACTCGAGGTGAGCCCAGCGAACCTCGCTCCCCTCTCGCTGGCGAGCGCAAGCGAAGCCAGCGCTCCCCTCTCCGGGCGCAGCCCGGCTCCTCTCTCGCGAGCAAAGCGAGCGCTCCCTTCTCGACGGCGAAGCCGTCGCGAGTACCTCAAAACTCGAGGTGAGCCCAGCGAACCTCGCTCCCTTCTCGCTGGCGAGCGCAAGCGAAGCCAGCGCTCCCCTCTCCGGGCGCAGCCCGGCTCCTCTCTCGCGAGCAAAGCGAGCGCTCCCTTCTCGACGGCGAAGCCGTCGCCCGCTAGGCGGTGGCTACGAAGGAGGGAGCGCGGCCGAAGCTCTTGCGATAGCGATCGGCGAACTCATCACGGGTGTAGCTGTGATTCTGGGTGCCGTACTTCTCCACCACGTAAGCGGCGGCCACGCTGCCCATGCGTCCACATTCGGCCAACTCGCAGCCCGCGACCAGGCCAGCTACGAATCCGCCGCGATAGGCGTCGCCCGCGCCGGTGGGGTCGACCGCTTTCGAGATCACGCAGGGCGGGACCTCGATGGCCGTCTCGCCTTTGCGCAGAATGCGACTGCCTTTCTCGCCCAGGGTCACCACCAGCATGTCCATCTGGTCGAGCAATTGCTCGGTGGTGCGACCGGTCTTCTCTTGGAAGACCGAGAACTCGTAGTCGTTGAGAATCATAGCGTGGGCGCCCAGAGCGCCTTCGAGCAAGGGTCCGCCCTCCATGGCCGTGACCTGGAAGGAGGGGTCGTAAATCAGCGGGATGCCGGCCTCTTTCGCCTCGCGGCAGTGACGCAGCATGGCTTCAGGATCGTCAGGGGCGACGATCAGCAGGGCCGGCGAGGGGCCGGCCGAGGCTTTGACACTGATGTTCTTGGAGTGGGGCATGGCGCCCACATAGAAGCCGGTAATCTGGTTGTTGGCCCGGTCGGTGGTGATGTAGCAGGTGGCCGTGATCTCGTCTTCGACTCGCAGGATGGCCGAGGTGTCGACCCCGTTCTTCTCGAGGAAGTCGGCGTAGGTGTCGAAATCGTTGCCGGCCGCCGCGATAATGCGGGGGTGGCGACCCAGAAGGGACAGGGTGTAGGCGATGTTGGCTGCACAGCCGCCCCGCTGCTTGGTGACCTTGTCCACCAGAAAAGAGATGTTGATCATGTGCAGCTTCTCGGGCAGGATGTGCTCCTTGAAGTAGCCGGGAAAGGACATGATGTTGTCAAAGGCCAGCGAGCCTGCTACCAGGATCTGGCCCTCCATCGTTTTGGCCACGGTATTGCCTCCTTCAGGGCGTCGCCGCCGCAGTGGGACTCGCGGCCGGCGTCTCGTTCTTGGAGTAGAGCGGCGCGACGATTCCGCGCCACTCTTCCAGGGGATTGCCCGACGCATTGTAGACAGGCTTGGCGCCGTTGTCAACTTGAGTGCTTCCATCCCGGAAAGCTCCCAGGCGAACGTGGCCCAGACTCTTGCCCGACTTGTCGAAAAACTCCAGGTCGGCGACAGGCTCCTTCAGTTCCGCCGTTTGAGGCAAAGATTCCTCCCAACGAAGGTCCTTGATCTTCCAGAGCAGATCGGTCACTTCGGCGCCGTTATCGGAGTGGGCCGGCTCGCTGACCTTCCAGCCACCGCTGGTGCGTTTGGCTTCGAGCTTGTAGTCGCCGAGATGCCCGGTGACTTTCTCGACGTTTTCGACCTCGAAGTCGACCAGGTGGCGCTCTTGGAACTCGTGCACTTCGGGGTGCAGCAATTTGGCCGCTTTGTCACCGAGCTCGACCACCATGGCTTCTTCAGGGTCGAGTCGGCGGACATAGTACATTCCCGGTTTGACGGCCACCTCCGGACCGATTTCCATCACGAAGGGGCGGGGGTTGTCCTCGAGGGTGGCCTCGACTCGCAGCCACGGATGGTCCCATTTGACCTTCTCGTCGGGGCCGAGAAAACGTCCACCGGAGAGAGACTTGAGTGCCCAGATGTAATCGTTGACCTGCTGGCGATCGGCGGGTGCTTTGATGGGCTCGACCAGCGAGAACTCGACCAGCGGTTCCGGCTCGTCTTCATCCTTCTTCTCGTCTTTGGTTTCGGGCTTTTTGCCGTCAATCACCAGGGTGTTTGTCGGAGTCACCAGCTTGAGCTTTCTCACCTGGGCCGGAATCACCGGCATCGGACTCTTTTCGCGCAGCGCTTCGATGTCTTGCTCGAGAGTCTGGCCGAAGGCGCCAGCCACCATATAGATAGGTCCGCTGCCGCCCACCTGAGCATAAAAATTCTGGCCGTCAGGCGTGCGCGAGCCCAGCACCAGGTCGTATTCGGCTCCGTCTTCGACATGCAACTTGAGACGATAGCTGGGCTGGTCGAGCCCAAACTCGGCCAAATCCTCGGGCTTGGGGGTCTCGATGATCACCTTCTCGTGAGAGAGTTGGCCCAGGTCGTTGGCCAACTGATCCAGCTGGGCTGCGCTGAGCAGCTGCTGACCGAAGAGCCAGCGACCGTCATGACGTTCGAAGACCAGCTTCTTGTCGGCTTCTTTAGCTTCGACTTCGAGACGGTCCACCTGGTTCTCTTCGACTTTGGCGAACAGGCGCTTGGCTAGAGCCTCTTTCTCGGCCTCGTCGGCCTTGTGCTTGGTCGACCAGACATAGAAGCCGGCCAGCCCGATGACCAGCACCAGCATAATCACAGTTGAACGGTTCATGAGCGGCCCCTAGCGAGAATTGTTGCGACCCGAGGCGGTCACGAAGCCGGTCACGGCTACCAGTAAAGGCACCAGGACCATACTCACCAAACGGATCCAGGCCAGCTGGTTATTCTCGAGCACCAGGGGCTTTGACTTGGACTCGTCATCCCGGATGGTAATCTGGTCGTCGGCCTCGGCCAGCCAGTTGACGGCATTAAGAGCCAGGTCGCGATTGCCGTTGAGGGCCAGCATATTGTTAGAAAAGCAGTCGATGTCGCCGAAGACCAGCAGCCGCTGCTCTTTAGGCTTGGCCTCGGGCTGGTCAGGCGCCGGGGTCTCGGTCGGTTTTGGCTGGTCGATCGTTCGGGTCACCGCTACTGCCAGTCCCAGCGAAACCGCCTTCTCGGCATCGGGGGTAAAGGCGAACTGGGTCTTGCCCACCACCTCGGAGAGGGGCACCGGGTAAGCGCTGGGAGGCGTCTTGATCAGCGGGTCGACGCGGAAGCCTTCCTTCTCGGTCCCCTTCTCGACGGGGCGGGCCAGGCGGAACAGGGTATTGGTCTTGAAATCGCGGGTGACGGGGCTGTTGGGCGAATAGACGGCGCCCACAGCGAAGACCGGCTCGGCGTTGACCAGAGCCGAAGCCTCGTCGATGATGACCTCGTCTTTCAGGTCGACTCCGTATTCGGCCACCAGTTCCTGATACTGCTTGGGAGTTTCCATCTCGGCCGCCAGCATCAGGTGCCCACCGGCCTCGAGAAAGTCCTTCACCTTCTTGAGTTCGCCTTCGAGCATGGCGCTGGTGGGGCCGGCTAGAATCAAAGCGGCGGCATCCTTGGGTACTTCCTTTTCAGAGACCAGACTCAACGGCTCGGAAACGAAGCCCTCGGTAGCCAGAGCGGCCTTCCATTCCGAAACCGAGCCCTGGTCCTTCTGCTCGAGACCACGCTCGCCGTGACCCTGGACAAAATAGACCTTGCGCTCTTTAGAGTGCGAGAGCTTGAGCAAAGCCGAGGTGATGGCCGCCTCCTCCAAATTGGTGGCGCGCTCGCGCCGCTGGCCCGCTTCTTCGCCTTTGAATTCGAGCACGGCCTGACTATTGGTGCGCACCTCGAGTTCTTGAGCCAGCGTGGGCCGGCGCTCGACATCGTTAATCTCGTATTCGAACTTCCCGGGGTTGACCTTCTGATAGCGCTCCATCAGCGACTCGACCTCTTTGCGGCCCCGCCCGTCGGCCTCGAAGACCCAGGCTTTGACGGGCTTGTCCAACCGCCTGAGCAGGTCGAGGCTCTGTTGCGTGAGAGTGTTGCGCTGATTCTTGGTCAAGTCAAAGGTGTGCTGGTTCTGCTTGGAGATGGCCAGCACCAAAAAGTAGATGGACAAAGCCAGGGCGGCCGAGAAAACGGTAGAGAGAAAAAGCTTGCTGCGCCGATTCACGATTAGAGCCTCCACTTCCGGCTCTCGAGGATGCGCACTGTCAAAAACAGGAATAGCGCTGTCCAGGCCAGGTAGTAGACGATGTTATGGGTCGAGACATTGCCTCTGGCCATGGCCTCGACGTGCGACATCATCGACAGGTCACCGAAGGTCTCTTTGACGGCCGTGATCTGGTCGTCGAGAATCATGATCAACCAGCTGGCCATCAGCCCGCCATAGCTCACCACGGCCGCGATCATCTGACTCGACGTGGTGCTCGAGGCCCACAGGCCAAAGGCCGTGAAGGCGGCTCCCAGCAGCAGCAGGCCGAGATAGCCCGACCCGATGAGCTTCCACTCGATGTCGGTGAGGCGACTGAGCATCACCACCGACACCGAACTGAAAGCCAACATGGTGGCCACCACCGTCTGCGCGGCAAAAAACTTGCCGCCCACGATCTGCCACTCGGTCAGAGGATAGGTGAACAGCATCTCGAGGGTGCCCGAGCGACTCTCTTCGGCGATGAGGCGCATCGTCAAGAGCGGCAGGATGAACAACATGAGAAAGCCCATCCACCATTGCACCGGCACCACCAGATCGTCCATGACGTTGACGCTGCGCGCCATGAACGGATTCATACCGGCGCTCATGGAGTACTGCGAATAGCTGTTGACCATGCCGGTGAAGATCAGGCCCAGCACGAACAGGTAGATGGCCATCAGCACCCAGGCCAGGCTCGAGTTGAAATAGGCGGCCAGTTCGCGCCGATAGATTGCCAGCATCAGTTGGCCTCCTTGCGCACGATTTTGAGAAAGATGTCTTCGAGGCTCAAACTCTGGGGAGTCAGCTCGAGCAGGTCCCACTCTTGAGCGATCACGGTGCGAGCCAATTCGGCCCGCACATCCACCCCGGTGTCGGATTCGACCTCGTAGAGGTTGCCCTCGACCTTGCGCACCTCATTAATGCCTTCCACGGTCCCTAGCACACTGGAAACCTTGTCGCTGTCGGTCCCCACCCGCACCAGGATGCGGGCCATGCCCTGCAGACTCGAGGTCAGGTTGCGAGGAGTGTCGATGGCCTTGATCTTGCCTTCGGCGATGATGATGACCCGGCTACACGTGGCCGAGACCTCGGGCAGAATGTGAGTCGAGAGGATGACCGTGGACGATTCGGCCAGTTCCCGAATCAATTCGCGGATATCGCGGATCTGGGCCGGGTCGAGCCCCACGGTGGGCTCGTCGAGGATCAAGACCTTGGGATTGTTGACGATGGCCTGAGCCAATCCCACCCGCTGCTTGTAGCCTCGGGAGATGGTGCCGATCAACTGGTTCTCGACCGAGCCCAGGTTGCAGCGGCCCATGGCCAGCTTGACGGCCTTCTCCCGCTCGCTGCCGGGAATGCCCTTGGCGGCGGCGGCAAAGGTCAAGAATTCTCGAGTGGTCATCTCGTGATAGAGCGGCACATGTTCGGGCAGGTATCCAACGCTGCGGCGCACCTCGATGGACTCATCCGAGACGTCATGACCGGCGATGCTGGCTGTTCCCGAAGTCGGCGGGAAATAACCCGTCAGCATACGCATTGTAGTGGTCTTGCCGGCGGCGTTGGGGCCGAGGAAACCGAGGATCTCCCCCTTGTGGACCTCGAAAGTCAACCCGTCGACAGCCACTTTATCTCCGAAAACCTTCGTGAGCTTGTTAGCGGCAATCACACCAGGTCCCTCCTACTAGCGGCGAGGTTGTTCTGCGATGCAGATCACATTCCTCCCTTAACCGCTAGAGGCCCTAAAGGTTTCGCTGGTCGTCCACCAGTCGACCCACCACAGCCTGAATCTCATCGAGGTCGAACGGCTTGGTCAACCAGGCAGCCACTCCGGGCAGATCAGCCTGCTGCTCGCCGCCGCTAAAGACCACCACCGGGATGCCCGAGGTCGCCTCCTGGCTGGCCAGTTCGGCGATCAGCTCAAGCCCGGTCATGCCAGGCATGGTGATGTCGGTGATGATCAGCTTGGGAAACAATTGGCGAGCGGTGTCGAGGCCGGCCTCGGCCGTATTGGCCACGTGGACGGTGAAGCCGCGCACGCTCAAGAGTCCGCGCAAGACCTCGAGGGTCGGCACCTCGTCATCGATCACCAGCAGGTCGGGGCCTTCTCCGAGAGGGGGCAGCTCGATACGCTCGAGCAGCGAGCTTCGGGCCAGCGACAGGCGAAACAGAGCGCCTCCCTCGGGGCGATTGAAAGCCGCGAGGCTACCACCGAGCACCTCGGCGTGGCGGCGGGCCAGGCTCAGCCCCAGCCCACTGCCCTCGGAACTCTGGTCTTTGCTAAACGGCTCGAAGACGGCCTCAGGGTCGGTCAGCCCCGGCCCCTGGTCGACCACCTCGAACCGCACTTCCTCTGGCTCGTGGGCGGGGTAGCGATAGCAGCGCACCACTACCTCGTTGTGGCCACCAAAACGCAAGGCGTTGGACACCAACTGGTCGAGGATCTGGCGCAGGCGCTCGGGATCGCTGCGCAGACAGAGTGGTGACGCCACCACCTCGGTGAACAATCTCGTTCCCTGCTGCGAGGCCTCAAGAGCAAAACGCCGCTCCAGGGCGTCGAAAAGTTCAGCACAATCCAGGGGAGCCAACCGAGTAAGCGAGTGGTGGCCAGAGCCGCCTTCGTGCTCCTTGAGTTCCTCAAGCATGGCCTGCAATTGGCGCGCCGAGGCTTCGATCTGGTCGAGATTGGCCAGCTGCTTGTCGGCCAGGACATCTTCGGCCTTACGCCGCACCAGGCGAGCAAAGCCGACAATAGCATTGAGGGGATTGCGCAAGTCGTGCAGCGTCTGGCGGAAGGTCAGGTCGCGGCGCTCGCGCTCCTTGGCCAGGGCTGCCGAGACCAATTCATATTCTACGTGAAGGTGGCGCAACTGAGCCATCAGACTTCGGCTGGTCTCGAGGGCCCGACCTTTCTCGCCGTCGGTCCTGCCACAGGCCAACAGACTGCCCACTCTGGCCAGCACCTCCCAGCCCGCCAGCGGTTGGCGGATGAACTCGTCAGCGCGCGGATCGGGCTGGTTCGAGGCCACGATCAATAGGACCGGCGGCCGGTCGGTCTGGGCCAGGATGGTCGACGACTGACCGCTCGCCTGGTCGAGCAGAATCAAATCGGGAAGATCCTCGTCGGGCAGGCACCAGCCGATCTCGAGACGGTAGTCTGCTTGAAGAAATTCTCTGAGATTGGCCCCGAGTTCGGCCCTCTCCGTGATCAGAAGCAGGCGTGGGGGGTCGACCATTCCTGCAGTGTTCCAAGGAGGGTAGGGGCCCTCCTCTTTTGAACCTGCCGATATGCGTATCCTGGTGGTCGAAGACAACCCCGTCAACCTCGACCTCGTCGTCCAGCTCCTCGAAGACGACCATGACATCCTTACCGCCGAAGACGGGCAAACAGGCATTGACCTCGCCCTCGAATCTCGACCCGACTTGATCCTGATGGACCTGTCGCTGCCCCGCAAGAATGGTTGGGAGGCCTGTCAGGCGCTGCGCGAGAGCGGCAAACTCGAGGGGGTCCCGATCGTGGCCCTGACCGCCCATGCCATCAAGGGTGACCGGGAGAAGGCGCTAGCCGCCGGCTTTGACGACTATGTCACCAAGCCCATCGACGAAGACCAGTTGTTCTCGGTCCTCGAGCGCTACGACCCCCAGAAATGACGAGCCCCCCGAACCTTTGTGTCGGAGGGCCAGGATGATTCAGATTCCATAGGAGTCATTTGGTCGCAGGAGCGGACTTCTTCTTCTGAGCAATCAGAAGCAGAATCGTTTCGCGTACTTTGGAGAGATCTTTGGTAGCGCTCATGCTAGACACCTCCTTTCGTGTGACGATATTAGCACACCAGCAGTGCAGTTTGGCAACCCCTTGAAGCACATTTTTTTTGGCTGCTGTCGAATTTACATTTCCGTCACTTTTGCGAGCGAAATGAGCCCTCCTAATGACGGATTTGTTACCTTCTGTTCAGAACATTGAAGAATGCGAGAGAGCCTCGGAAGGGCCGACCTGGTTTGCCTCGGACTCAACTGTGTGGTGGGTTCAGGCATTTTTCTGGCACCCGGCAGCATCGCCAAGAATCTGGGACCGGCTTCGGTGCCGGCCATCGCCCTGGCCGCCGCTTTGTGTTTGATGATCGCACTTTGCTTTGCCGAGATGGCGGCCACCATCGAAGGCACCGGGGGAGCCTTTCTCTACTGCACCGAGGCCTTCGGACCCAGGCCCGGCTTTATGGTCGGCTGGGTGATGTGGCTCTCGGGCCTGATCGGCGGCGCCAGCGTGGCCGTGGGCCTGGGCCAGTATGTCCACGAACTATGGAGGGCGATTCCAGCCACTGCGGTGGCCCTTGTGACGGTCGGCCTGCTGGCGCTGCTCAACTATTTCGGGGCCCGGGCCGGAGCTTTGAGCAACGATATCCTGGCCCTGCTCAAGTTCGTGCCGCTGGTCTTGTTCGCCGCCTGGGCGTTAAGCCGTGTGGCCCCCTCCCGGGTGGTTGGACTGCCCCAGGGCGAGGATCACCTGCTGGGCTTTCTGCTCATCCTTTATGCCTTTAGCGGCTTCGAATGGCTGGCCGTGCCGGCCGGTGAGGTCAGCGAGCCCCAGAAGAGCGTCCCGTTCGCGTTGACCACGGTGTTGGCTCTGGCTGCGGTGCTCTACATGGCCATCCAGGCAGGAGTGGTCTCGCTCGGACTGCATGGCTCGGATGCTCCCCTGGCCGAGGCGGCCAAAGGCACCTGGCTGGCCGGACTGGTCACCTTCGGGGGGCTGGCCAGCATCGCCAGTGTCAATGCCGCCATCGCCTTCACGGGTCCGCGCAGTCTGTGGGCTCTGGCCCATCAGGGCTGGCTGCCCGAGTGGCTGGCCCGGCGACACCCGAGCCTGGACAGCCCGGCCCACGCCGTCCTGGCCACTTCAGCGGCCACGGCCGCTCTAGTGGTGATCGGCAACTTCGAGTTGCTGGCTCGCTGCACCGTGCTGGTTAGCCTGCTGCAATACGTGGCCACCATCGGAGCCGTCATCCGTCTGCGCTTCACCCAGCCCGCCCGACCTCGACCCTACCGCCTGCCCGGCGGCCTGACCATTCCCATCCTGGCCCTCTCCGTGTGCGTGTTGCTGTTGGCTACCTCCCAATTGCAGTACATCGTCGGGATGGCCGTTGCCCTGGCCGCCGGCTGGGTTCTTTCGTTCTTTGGCAAGGCTCGCCGAGCCAGCTAGGCGTCGGTTTCAACCCCCCTGATTCTGACGAAATTTGAGCGAGTCGAAGGGACTTTGGGTCGACTTCTGAATTCTCCTGAACGGAGGACCCCGGGTATATGATCAGAGGACTGGAATTGATGGGAGCCGAGGAACTATCGGCTGTGGCCGCCTTGACCGGCATCGAGGAAGGCGCCACCCCCGACGAAACTCGCAAGAAGGCCGTGGCCTGGATGGGCAAATCGGTGGGGTGCGAGAATTCCTCGAAGGACATTGTAGAACGACTGGTGTTGGAGTGGACCGCTCGGCGCCTGGACGTTGCCTTCGACAAGTCGATCTCGACCGACGATCTCGAGCGCAAACTGCGCCTGCACATTGCCGCCTCCGCCTCCGAGTTCCTGACTCCGGGGTGGCGACTGGTGTGCGCCTTGATGTCGGCCGGCCCGGCCAACACCCTGCCCACCAAGCTGGCTATGCTCGAGCAGGCAGCCGCCCTGGCGGTTCCCTCGCGCACGGCCCTGCGCGAGCGTAGAGCCGAGTGGTCTGAGCTGTGCAAACGCTGGACCGGGGGCGATCCGCGGCCAGAGCTCGAACCCGAACTCGAGCAGCTCAAACAAGCCGGCGATCGGGGCCGCGACTGTCTGACAGTAGGAGTGATCATCTGCCTGGTGGACGGCCGCATCTCGGTCGACGAAGAACGCCTGTTCCGCCACTGCACCGAGCAGATCGGCATCTCTCGCGAACAGACCAACGACATTCTGGCCCGAGTCAACGACCTCTTCTGGCGCCACCAGAACGAGCTGACCCCCACTTCGGCCCGCCAGGGCAGCAAGGTTCGCCTGGCCGAAGAGGCAGCCCGCCGCACCATGTTCGAATCGGGAGCCCTGGAAGGGCTGGCCACCGAAGCCCGCCTGGACCTGCTGGCTCACGCCGTGCCCGAAGAAGACGACCAGAAGACCGGATGGTCCCGCCTGATGGGGCGCTTTTCGGGCCTGGGCGGCTTCTTCTCGAGCAAGCTCAAAGACGAACGCGACGCCACGATGGCTCGCATCGTCTACCACACGATTCTCAAGCAGCACGAAGAAGTGGCGGTAGCCGAAGCGGCCAGGTCGGCCGAGAATCGTCAGGCTGTCAAAGCGGCCGAACTCATTCCCTCGGTCAACAGCGCCCCCGCTCCCGTGGCTCCGCCGTCCGAACCAGAATCCAAGCCAGAACCTGAGCCAGAACCCGTCCCCGCCCCCGCTCAAGCGCCGGCCGTGCCGGCGCCATTCTCCGAGCTGTCGCAAACCGTAGCCCCTCCGCCCCCGAAGCGCATCATCAAACTCGACTAGCTTGGGGTGCTTTCGCCGGGGTTCGCCAGGGAGGATTTACACCATCAATGAAGAATTCTTCATTGTGGCTCTGAACATCAAGAACGAGGAAGTCGAAAGACTTGCTAGCGAGGTGGCCGCCCTCACCGGCGAGACCAAGACCGAGGCGGTCCGCAAGGCGCTTGAAGAGCGAAGGCGCAGACTGACACTGCATAGGTCCACGTCTGAGCGGAATATTCTGCAGACTCTCGAAGCCGAGATTTGGAGCGCTTTGCCGCCCGAGGCTCTCGGTCAGGGATTAGCCTACGAGGCTATCGACGGCATTCTTGGATTCGGCCCAGAAGGCTACTAGTTGATCCTGGATTCTTCGTCAATCCTGGCCATTCTTCTGAAAGAAGCAGAGGCGCCTGCTCTGGTGGCAGCGGTCCGTGACGCCCCGTTGCTAGGAGTAGGCGCCCCCACCCTCTCGAAGACGGGGGTCGTGCTCGGCAGTCGCCTGGGATTTCAACACCTGCCGATCCTTCATCGTTTCCTGCAACTGTTCGATGTCAACATAATATCATTCGAAACCGGCCATTGGCTCGAGGCTATGGAAGCCTACCGGCGTTTTGGAAAGGGCCGGCATCCTGCAGGCCTCAACTTTGGAGACTGTCTAACTTATGCCGTGGCCCGAATCGCCGCACTCCCGCTACTGTGCGTGGGAGATGACTTCCCGCAGACGGATCTACCACTGGTCGCGTGGAAACTCGACGAGGCTGATTAGGAACCCCGCACCCGCCAGCGGGCTACTTTTCGGCCTTGAGCCCGTCGATCTGTTTGCGGATGGCGGGGCCGTTGCGGTAGCCTAGCTTTACTGCCTGCTCGAGGGCCTCTTCGGCCTCTTCGAAGCGGTCAGCCATGGCGTAGGCTAACGAGATATTGGCATAAGCCACCGGCAGCTTGGGATCGAGTTCGATCGCTTTCTCGAGGCTCGCGATGGCCTTCTTGGGCTGCTCGCGATAGATGTAGAGAGCTCCGAGGCTGGCATGCAACTCGGCGTAGTCAGGCTTGATCTCGAGTGCCTTCTGATAGGCCTTTTCGGCCGCATCATAGTCGCCGACATGGCGATAAGCCACCCCCAGGTTGGTCCATCCCTGATAGAGCTTGGGATTCTCGCGCAAGGCCTGCTTGTGGGAAGCGATGGCCTGGTCATAGTCTTCGAGCTCATCGTAGGCATTGCCCAGGATGGTCAAGATGAGCGGGCGCTCTTTCACACCCAGGTCGAGAGCCGACTTGAGCAGCTGGACCGACTCTTGAAAACGCCTCGCCTGATAGGCTTTGACACCGTCGCGGGCCTTGTCTTCGCCTTTGTAGTCGGTTTTGTCGGCCCAGCCGGCCGCGGTCAGGAGCAGGGCCAGGAAAATGGCCACCCAAGGTCTTTGCATGGCGGGTTCTTAACGCTCGGCGGTCGATTCTCCTGGCGGCACCACATCTAGCCAACCGAACCAGAGCGGGTGGCGCTGCCGATACCACTGCAAGAGTTCGAGCAAACGCTTCTGTTTTTGGGCCGGAATCACCGAGGTGGGGATTCGGTCAAAATGCAGTACCATCCGCTCGTTGCCGGGAAACTCGAGGGCCTCGGCGCAGAGCGTTTGCAGCTCGTTGCGGATGCGGCCCGAGTCGGAAATCTTGACCGGTCGCGCTTGATAGTCCTCACCCCCCAGGAAACGGTTCAAGAGCGGGTTGAAAATGAGCCGACTCTTGTCCTGGCCTTCCATCAGTCGAAAAGTCAGGATGCTGTGCTTGTCGGTCCGCTCCGACACCAACCGGACGGTGACCTTATAGGTGTCGGGCCCGACCTTCTCGACACCGGGTAAGCCAGTGTAGGGCTCGGGACCCATGTACCCCGAGATGGCCAGGACCTCCCAACGTTTCTCGGGGAAGAAGTCATCGGCGGCCAGGACCGCCTTGTGAAGGGGCAAGCCGGCTCCGCTGGCCTCTTCGATCATCTCGCGATAGTGGTTGGCGTCGAGCTCGGTGCCGGCCACCTCATGGAGACGAGCCTCAAAGTCGTCTGCTTCGGGATCGAGGTGCATGATCTTGCGCTCGCGCTCGTAGGGCAGCTCGAAGGCCGAGGTGAAGACCGAGAGTGAAGCGTGCAGCCCCAGGATGGGGGCCAGACTGGCCGCCTGCAAAGCCTCGGCCGAGGCGGCATAGCCATCGCATAGAAACAGGTGAGTATTGCCCTGCTCGTCGGACCAACTGCCCACCCGATAGGTGGGCGAATAGGTGCCCGACTCGGTGAAAGCCTCGCCACCCGTGGGCATCACCCAGCCGTCTTCGACCAGATGGACGCCCAGGGCTTTCCAGTCGTTCCACAGTCCGGACAGACGCTTTTCCCGGCTCTTGCCGGCCAGCGTCCAGACATGGACATGTTCGGGTTTGATGCCGGGATAGGTGGCCTCGATAGCCTTGAGCACCAGCCTGCGCGGAGTGCGATAATCGATCAGGATGGCTCGCTCGGCGGCTGCGTCGACCACCTGCCTGGGCAGGGTCAAGGTGCCCATGTAGCCCTCATAAGGTCGCAACACATGCAGCGGCTGATTGAAGACGTGCAGGATCGTCATGGTGCCGGGAGCCCTGCCCAGAGCGAAACGAGAAGTGTTCTCTAAAGTATCGATAGCGGCTCCCCAGACGGTGATGCCCGAGGCTTTGATCTCGCCGTAAAACTCGCTCCAGCCATAGCTGCTGTCATTGAGCAGGCGCAGCACCCGAGCGTCGAGCCAGCGGGCGATCTCGGGGCGGGCATAGACCCGACCGAAGCCTAGTTGAGGGTTAGAGCCCATCTCGGGGGTCTCGCCGGCCTTCGGCATCAGGCCCTCACCCAGGCAAACCATGATAGCGTGATTCTCGGGTAGGTGGCGGGTCAGATACCAGAGGCTCTCGCTCATAGCGTAGGCCGAGATGGCGTCGGCCTCTTTCTTGACCTGGTTGAGCCCAGCTTTGTCCAAGCCGGCGCCCTCGCCGAATCGACCGTAAATCTTGGTACCCAGGGCGGTGACGGCGGCGGTCACCGCCAGTTGGCGCTCGATCTGCCCGCTCACGAACGACATGGGCTGGGGCGTCGGGGCCGGCGGCTTGCCGCGGGTCCAGCGCGTCTCGACATCCTCTAGCCAGAGGTGGAAGCGTCCCAAAATCGGTCGGGTGTCAAAAGCCCACTGGGCCAGGACATCCCGTTTGTCCTGGCTGGTTTCGGTGATGGTTTGCATCGCTGCAGATTAGACCTCGCGGCCCCGGGCCCTGCCTGCTATGACGTCTAGTAGACGCGCATCTCGACGAGTCGTTGCTGCTTGAGCACGAACTGAATCCCGGGCAGCTTGTAGACGGTGGTGGAGAAATCCTCAGACAGACCTTCCTTGGCGTCGGGATAAGCCCGCGTGAGCTTGGCCTGGGAGCTGCCCAAAAAGACTTTGCGTTCGGTAATGGCGCGAACACCCTGGACCGTAATCGAGGTCACCGCGTCGGGGGCACGACCGTTGTGGGTGGTCACCTCGACCATGTGTCCGGGTGTCCCCCAGCGCACCAGCCCGCTGTTGGCCTGGCCTCGTTCGGGGGGACGAGTGTAGGTTGGCTCGCCGAGCAGTTGGTAGGCTTCGGCCGAAACCTTCTCGCCCAGTTTGATGGGCCCGACACCCAGGCCTGGCTCCACCACCAGCTTCTCGAAACGCCAACCCTCCCGGTTGGGAGGTTCGATAATCATCTCGTCGAGCTGGCGAGCCCGCACGCGCAGAACCAGGCCGGGGGTCAGAAAATCGCTGCTGTTCGAATCGGGGCCGGCTTCTTTCTGAGCCTCGGGCGCCAGTTCCTTGAGCTTGTCCACGGGCACTCCCAGGTAAAGGCCTTCGGATGTGGTCGCGCGCAGACCACGAAGGACCACTCGCGTCACGCGCAGATTCTCTTTGTCGCGCTCGATTTTGAGCATCTTCGCGCCGCCGCCCCAGACCAGCGAGGCCGGCGTCTCGGAAGCGGGGGGACCCAGCAGCGTGAAGGCCTCGCCCGACATCGGTTCCCCCAGGCTGGCCAACTCTTTTAGCCCCTCACCAGGCAGGACCACCAAACGCATCTTGTCCCAGCCCCGCACCTCGACCTCAGGCGTGGGGGTGGCGGTGGGTGCGGGGGTACTCACTGGGACGGGGCTGGGGCTGGGAGTCGAGGTGACTTCGGGAGCAGGTTCGGTGGTAGCCACCGGCTCGGGGGTTTCAGGGGGGGCGGCCTCTCTGGCCTCGACCAGATGGCTCTCGGGCAACTCCACCACCGGCGGTTCGCCCTGGATTTTGAGGTCGCTGTGAGAAATGGGAGCGTAGCCTTCGGCTCCGACCGTGACCGAACAAAGTCTAGGAGGGTCGTTCCCCGGATAGGCGACGGCCGCCTTGAAGGACCCGTCAGCAGCGACCCGGACCGTGTCGAGACCGACTTGCCGGCCGGACTCAGGAAGAGTCACCATCAATCGAATCTGGTCCTGGCCGGTGGTCAGGCCGCGGACGCTCCCGCGGACTTCAAAAGTGGGCAACTCGACCGGCTGGGTAAACATGAGTCGATGGGCCACCGGCAGGGCCACCAACAGCAACAGCACTCCGATGCCGAGCGCGGTCAGAGCCGGCATGAAGGGTCGCATCCCCTGGGTCAAACGGCTCAGGTGGAGAATTCGGTAGCCACGCCCTGCCAGCGTCTCACGAGCATGTTGTTCATCATCAGCGACTAGGCGAAAGGTCCTGACAGCGCCGGTGTCGTCGATAATTTTGCAAAGATACTTGGGCATGAACTACCAGGGCAGGGATTCCACGATTCCTAGACAATATCTACACAATGATTCCAACAGGCGTCCCTACCACCAGACTTCGAGACCTCAACGGGGGCTCCATCCATCCAGAAGGAGAATTTGTTCTCTATTGGATGATTGCCAACCGGCGTTCCTGCTGGAACTTTTCCCTAGATCGTGCCCTTGATTACGCGCGCGCGCTGGCCAAACCGTTACTGGTCCTCGAAGCCCTGAGGCTTGACTACAAGTGGGCCAGTCAGCGCCTTCACCAATTCGTCATCGATGGCATGCGCGCCAACCAGGCTGCGTTTGCGGATTCTCCCATCACCTATTTTCCCTATCTCGAGACCAGGTCCGGCGAAGGAAGCGGCCTGCTCGAGTGGCTGGCCGAGCGGGCGGCCGTGGTGGTCACCGACGACTTTCCGTGTTTCTTCCTGCCTCGCATGCTAACGGCGGCAGCGCGACGAATCCAACCAAAACTCGAAGCCGTAGACTCCAACGGTCTCTTTCCTATGCGAGCCACCGACCGAACCTTTGCTCGGGCTGTCGACTTTCGTCGCTATCTCCAGAAGCACCTGGAACGCCATCTGGACCACTTTCCTCAGGCCTCCCCCCTGGCCCGACTCGAACTCAAAAGACTCTCGTCTCTGCCTCAGGGCCGCTGGCGGCCCAGCGACCTGAGCCAGCTGCGCCTCGAGGACCTGCCGGTACCGGCGCTGCCCGGCCCCGTCCGCTTTCAAGGCGGTTCGGCGGCAGCCACCGAGCTGCTGGACCATTTTCTGCACCAACGGTTGGCTGGCTATGACGAACGCAACGACCCGGAACGCAAGGCCACCAGCGGCTTCTCTCCTTACCTGCACTTCGGCCACCTCTCGAGCCACCAGGTCTTTCACGAGGTCGCCGAGAGGGCCGGCTGGCGCCGAGCACGCCTGGGCCCTCAGGCCAGGGGACAGCGGACGGGATGGTGGGGCCTCGAACTGGCTACCGAGTCTTTCCTCGACCAGTTGGTCACCTGGCGAGAACTGGGCTACAACATGTGCGCCACCCAGCCCGCTTATGACCGCTGGGAGTCTCTGCCCCAATGGGCTAGCGCCAGTCTGGAAGAACACGCCGACGACCCCCGCGACCACGTCTATAGCCTGGACCGGTTCGAACAGGCGAACACGCATGACCCGCTCTGGAATGCCGTTCAGAACCAGTTGCGCCAGGAGGGGGTCATTCACAACTATCTGCGCATGCTATGGGGCAAGAAGGTGCTCCACTGGACCCGCCACCCTCGTGAAGCTCTCGAGATCTTGATTGAACTCAACAACAAATATGCCCTGGACGGCCGCAACCCTAATTCTTATAGCGGGATCTTTTGGATCTTCGGGCGCTACGACAGGGCCTGGGGCCCCGAGCGCCCGATTTTCGGAAAGATTCGTTATATGACCAGCGATAGCACCCGGCGCAAGTTCAACCTGGAGCAGTATCTGGCGCGCTACAGCTAGGGGACTCGAGCCGGCGGCCGAAGTCCCCGGGGTGGTGCGGCCCCTGCGTGAAGAGGATCTACCCGTTCTGGACCAATTGATCCAGCGCTGCCCCCAGCTGGGCAGCGAGCGTCCTTCGCTCCTGTGGCTTTTTTGGCGATTCTTTCCCACGACCAGCTGGGTGGTCGAGCGGGAAGGACGGCTGGCGGGCGCCGTGCTGGCTTTGCCGAGTTTTCGCGAAAGCTCTACGCTATATGTCTATCTGCTGGCCGTCGACCCCGATTTTCAGGGTCGGGGACTGGGTCGAGTTTTGCTCGAGCAGCTGCAAAGCCAGGCCAGAGCCCATCTCTTCTTGACCACTACCCCGGACAATCCGGCTGCTCTGGCCTTCTACCAAAGAGTCGGTTTCGAGCCCCCTCAACCGCTCGAGAAAGTGGGCCAGCCTCGGCTGGCCCTGCGGCGCGCCTATCCAGAGGCGGGCTCGGCCATCCTCGCGCGCATCGAGCGAGAGAGCGGCCTGAGCGGGCTCGCCGAGAGGCTGGCGAATCTGCCCGCCGGCGACCTTCAAAGCCTGCTGTTGGCCGTCTATCACCAGCGCAGCCAAAAGCTCACCCCGCCCCAGGTGCTGGCCCAATATCGACAGAGCCGCTTCACCCCCGCCAGCCCCCTGGACGGCCTTACCTCGAGCCGCCTCGAGGTGGCGGCCTTCGAATGCCTGCCGGAGGGCTTCGAGACCCTCGAGTTATCACCGCTAGCTCCGCTGGGAGCCTGTTCCGTGCTGGGACCGGTGCACCAGAATAAAGTGGTGAGCACGTCTCGCAATCTCGAGGTAGCCGCCGACCCAACCTGTGGCCTGGCCATGGAGTGCGCCCTGCGTCGTCGCCGGGGCCAATCCGCCCGCCTGGCCGCCAGCCAGCGGGTGGTCCGGGCCCAGGCCCTGCCGGGGCCGGGGTTCTATGCTCACTTCCGCATGCTGGCCCTGGCTTCGGCCGACCGCTACAGTCGCGCCTTTCAAACCCAGAGCCTGAGACAGCATCTGGAGTTCTACCTCAGGCTCTTTAGCCGCCTCTGCGAGGGCCGCCAGATCCAGGTGCGCCTGACCGACCTGGGAGCCGGGCTCGACTCGGGTTTCTTCATGCCGTTGCGCAGCCAGTTCCCAGCCGTGAGCTACGGACTCGACCCGGACCGCGAGGTCGGGGCCTATTATCGTAGCTGCTGCTTCAAGCTCTGGGTCGACGACCTCGAACTGGGAGATGGCGGTTTTCTCGACTGGACTGCCAGGCTACTCGAAGACGGCCGCGAAACCATGCTCAGCAGCGGCATCGGTCTCGAACGTCTGGCCGAGTTGTGCAACTGGAAACGCCCAGGCGAGCCGACTGGGGCCTAGCGTTCGTCAATCTGGTAGCTCCAGGTGCCCGGGAATTCCCAGGGCTCCCGACGGATGCGATAGTGACGGTCCAGCACCCTGGAGTAGGCAAAGCCGTCCTCCGTCGTTGGCGCCGATCGGAATTCTCCATCCACCAGGTGACAGAGATGAAACGAAATCTCTCCACTGCGGGCATCGACCAGCCAAAGCTCCTCTACCCCGGCAGCGGCATAGAGCGGGGGCAGTCGCTTCCTGTCCTTTCCCGCCGAGCTGTCGCTGAGAATCTCGACCACCAGGGCTGCGCTGCCCTCAATCTCGATGAGGCGTTCAGGACGAGACCCGGAAAGATAGCGAGAGCGCCCCTCTCGCAGAGCCTTCAATGAGATCAGCAGAAGGTCCGGCTCGCAGGACAGACCGGCACGGTCGTTGCTCAAGCGAGCGCGATCGATGAACAACTGGCCCAGATTCTCGGCTTTGACCCGCCTGTGGAGGGCGGCGTGGAGTTCGCTCTTGAGGGCGCCGTGGCTCTGGAGTTCTTCGGGAGACATATCGATCTCGAGGGTTCCGTCCAGAAAGTCGATTCTCCCCCGTTCAGGAAACGCGTCCGAGCGGGCCCATTCCCGAAAGGCGTCGATGCGGCCGGAATCGGCCGGAATGACCAGTTCGTCTTCCCAAAGAATGGCGGGTCTCATCAGGTGGGATTTCGTCACGAACGACGCCATTTCCCGTAGCCGGCGAGCCCGCCTCAAGGCGGGCCCGCCTGGGTCTGTTACCAGCTGCCGCCGCTGGAGCCACCGCTCCAACTGCCGCCGCTCGAGCCTCCACTCGACCCACTGCCCCAGCTGCTGCCACTAGAGCCACTGCTGCTGTCGCTGCCACTGCCCCAACTGCTGCCGCTCGAGCCGCTGTCGCTTGAACCAGAACCCCAGCTGCTACCGCTCGAGCCGCTGCCCCACGAACTGCCGCCAGAGCTGCTGCTACCCGAACCGCTGCTTCCACTGCTTCCACTGCTTCCACTGCTTCCGCTGCTGCCACCCCAGGAGCTGCCACCACCCCCATAGCCGCCACCATAGTAGTCGTCGTGGCGGTGACTTTCGCGATAGCGACGCTGCTCTTCAGCCCTACGAGCGGCCTCGCGGGCGCGTTCGGCCGCTTCCTCCATGGCCCGATCCACCTCCCGATTGTGCAAGTCCCTAAGCTGGTCGCGCGCCTCAGAGACGGTTTTCTGAGCCAGGTCAACCTTCTCACGAGCGCCCTGAATATTGCCCTCGGCCTGATCAATGTCGCTCTCGCGGAGATGAGCCTCAGCGCCTTCCAACAATAGCTCGCCGTCCCGAAGAGCCATTTCGGCCGGTTTGATCCATTCGCTCTTCATGCCGGTGACCACGCCGGCCCGGCTCAGCTTTTCGGCTTTAGCTGTAGAAGCATCCTCGCTGCTGGCCTGGATCAGGCCTCTCACCTCGACGATAGCATCCAGGCAATCCTGAAAGCGATCCCCTTCACCGGCCGCTTTGGCCTTTTCAAGCGCTTCCAGGAGAGCGAGCCTGGCGAGCAGTTCGTTAGCGTTGTCGCGCTTTTCGGCCATAGCCAGCAAGATCTCATGGAGCGACTTCTCGAAGTCGCGCGAGGCACCCCGCTTGAGCAACTCGTCCTTCCAGCTGCGGGCTTTGTCCGAACCGTCCAGGACGGCCCGCGAGGGGTCGCTCAGGCTAAAGCGGACCCGCTCGTCCTCTTTGGTCAACAGAGCCAGGGCTTTATCATAGTTGCGCGGCGAGAACCAGTTGATCATCGACTTCGACTCGATGAGTTCCGACGACTCGGCCAGAACCTTGTCGGCGCCACCCATCAAGGTGAGGGCGTCGCCGACATTCTCAGACAGCTGAGCCACCAGGTCGCCCAGCTGGCCCGAATAGTTCGACAGCTTGTGCACGTCTGTTTCATCGAGCAGGTCCATCAGAGCCCTGGTCTTCTCGGCGATCTCGGTCTGGGCGTCGGTCAACGCCTCTTGAGCCTCTTTACGGTGCCGCTTGGAATTCTGATGTGCCATCAGGGCCGCTACCGCGATGCCTCCGGCCACCGTCACGATGGCCAGCTTGCGCACGTTGGCTGCCTGCTGGTCCAACTTCTCCAATCGTTGCGCCTCGGACACCGCACGATTGGCATCGCGGGTGGCTTGCTGCTGGCTGGCGTAGAAGCCGGTGTCCTTCGATGAGAGTTTGGCCTGGAACGATGCGTAGCTGGCCCGAGCCTGCTCGAGCACTGCCTGAGCCTGGCCTCGTGAGCCCTCGGGCAGACCGGCGATGATGGTCTCGGCGCGGGTCAGCTGACTGCCGATACGGGATGCCTCGGCAGGGGCCTGTGCGAAACGAGCCATCAGTTCCTGTTGCGAGTGGATTGCGTCGAGCACCTCGCGGGCTGCGTCGCGGGCGGCCTCGAACTGGCCGGCGGCAGCGTTCCTTTCGGCCTGGTCAAGGGTGGATGCCCAGCCCGACAAATTGGGGTTGGCCAGGCCTCCGTCGCCATGCTCGGCCCGAAACTCGCTAACCGACTCGCGCACGCCCTCGAGGGCGGTCTTGGCGCTGGCCACGGCGCTCAGGGCTTCGCCCCGAATGCGCTCGTAGTTCGTCATGGCCGTCTGCGCGCCGGTCACGCCCGAGAGCACTCCCTCGGCCAACTCTCGCGCCGCCTGGTAGTCCTTGCGCTCGAGGGCGCCGCGCGCCCTGGCCAGCTCCTCTTCCCAGCGTGTGGTGTCGAGGGGGACCGCGGTGCTGCCGTTCTTCTCGGTAAACTCCTGGGCCTGCTCGCGCCCTTCGGCCAAAGCCGTCTCGGCCCGGCGAACGGCCGAGTTGGCTCCCTCCACCACTTCCACCACGTGGGTCTGGATCGTGGTGTTGATACGGCGGGCAACCGCCCCCAGACCCGAGGCGATATCGCCCTGACCGACGTTGGCCTTAAAGACCTCGATCAGAGTGCTGCTGCGCGGACCGGCGAAGTTCTCTTCGCCTACACCCAGCTGGTCAGGTAGACCCTCGGAGCGCATGAAAATCTTGCGTCCCTGGCTGCTGTCCATGTAGACGAAGAAGACCACACCCTTTTTCTCGCCGGTGGTCTCGTCGACCACGGAGTGAAAGGCGCTGCTCTCTCCCAGGCCGTGGTTGGCCGTGCCGTGATAGCTCTCGAGCTGGCCGGCGTTGTCGACCACCACCACAAAGACGTTGGGGTTCTGGGCCAACATACGCTCCAAACGCTGCTCCTGGTCGGCGCTCACGGGGTGGCCCTGGATATAGAGTTGGCGGTCCGCGCTGAATTTGCGAATCAAATCCTGAGCGCTGTTTACCCTGACCGGATCGGTGCTGCGTATGGCCTCCTGAGAGATCGACTGGGCCATAGCCGGCGAGGCGGCTCCCATCAGGCCCACTCCGGCCCCGACGGCCGAGAGGGCCAGGGCGCCGATGGTGGCGGCTTTCTGCCACCCGGACTCGGCTCTGTCGGGAGCCTCGGGAGCAGACATTTCTTTGAGTTCTGGCGTGGGGGTGATGAGACCGAGCCGGTGAGAACCAGGCGGGGCCTGATACTCGAGCCGGTCGAGAGACTGGTGGCTGGTTTGGGTGCTCGTGCTACGAGCAGTATATTTAACAGGCCGGCTGGCCTGACCGATCACGGGATTCAACGACATCCTTTTCTTCCTCCATTAGAAAAGAAGACGAGCCTGGTGCTGTGTGTGTGGTGACCTGAGAAATGGCAGTGGTCAGACGGTAGGCCCGGCGCCCCGGGCCTACCGCAAAACGCGCGTGTTACCAGCTAGAACCGCTGGAGCCGCCGCTCCAACTGCCGCCGCTCGAGCCGCCGCTGGAACCCGAGCCAGAGCCCCAACTGCTTCCGCTCGAGCCGCTGTCGCTCGAGCCAGAGCCCCAGCTGCTACCGCTCGAGCCCCAGCTGCTGCTACTGCTGTCGTCATTGTCGCTCGACGACGAGCCGCCGCCCCAGTTCCAAGAACTGGAACTAGAACCCGAGCTAGACGAGCCGCTGTCGCTGCTGCCCCAATTCCAGGAACTGGAGCTTGAACTCGAGCTGCCGCTAGAGTAGTTGTCATCGCGGTCCCAGCCTCCCGAGCTGTAGCTGTCACGATAACGCCGGGCCTCTTCGGCACGCTGGCGGGCCTGCTCTTCCACGGCGGCCACCACGTTGTCGTGGCGCTCCTTGAGGGCATCATTGGCCGAGCGAATGCCCGCTTTGGCTTCGTTGTTCTTGGCGCGGGCCTCTTGCACGTGCTCTTCACCCTGGTCGACCTGATTCTGGCGCAGCGAATTCTCGGCCGCCGCCAGAGCCTGCTGACCCTGGCCCAGAGCCGTCTCGGCCGGCTGAATCTCGGAACTGGCCATGGTGGTGGTGACACTGTTGCCCACATCGACCAGTTGGCTGCCTTTGGCCGTATTGATGTCAGCGGCGGTGTTCTCGAGACTGGCGCGAACCGAGGCGATGCTGTCGAAGCAAGCCTGGAAGCGGTCGCCGTTGCCGGATGCTTTAGCCCGTTCCAGAGCCTCGAGCAAGGCCAGCCGGTCGAGCAATTCCTGTGCGTTGTCGCGCTTTTCGGCCATGGCCAGCAAAATCTCGTAGAGCGACTTTTCGTATTCGCGCGAGGCGCCTCGCTTGAGCAGCTCTTCTTTCCAGCTGCGGGCCTGGTCCGAGCCCTCCATGACAGCCCGCGAGGGGTCGCTCAGACTAAAGCGCACGCGCTCGTCCTCTTTGGTCAACAGGGCCAGCGCTTTGTTGTAGTTGTGAGGCGAAACCCAGTTGAGAGCCGACTTAGAATCCACCCGTTCCGAGGCCTCGGCCAGCACCTTCTCGGCCCCGCCCATCAAGGTCAGGGCCGCACCCACATTCTCCGAGAGAGAAGCGACCAGGTCGCCCATCTCGCCCGAATAGTTCGACAGTTTGTGAACGTCCACTTCGTCGAGCAGGTCCATCAGAGCCTTCGTCTTAGCCGCGATCTCGGTATTGGCGTCCTCGAGGGCCAGTCTTGCCTCTTTACGGCGCGACGAAGCCCGATAGTTGGCCACCAGACCCAGCACCGCGATGCCCGCAGCCACACCCCCGATGGCCAGTTTGCGCATGGTCTCGGCCTGGTGGACCCGATTCTCGGCGCCCTCGATTACCTCGACCGCGGTGTCGGCGTCGTGGGCGGCGTGTTGTTGGCTGGTATAGAAGCCCGCATCCTTGGATTGGAGTTTGGCCTGGAAGTCGGCGTAGCTGCTCCTGGCCTGCTCGAGGACCCCCCGCAAGGGGGTTTGTTCGGACTCGGGCAGTCCCGCCAACTTCGCCTCGGCCTGAGCGAGTTGCCCGGCGATCCGTTCAGAAGCGGCCGGCGCCTGCTCGAAGCGAGCCATCAGTTCTTGCTGGGTGCGAATGGCATCGAGCACCTCCTGAGCCGTGTCGCGGGCCACCTGGAACTGACCGGCGGCCGCGTTCTTTTCGGCCTGGTCCAGAGTGGCGCTCCAGCCCGAGAGATTGGGGCTGGCCAAGCCGCCGTCGCCATGTTCGACCCGGAAGCTATTGACCGACTCGCGCATGCCCTCGAGGGCGGTGCGGGCGCTGGCCACTGTGCTGAGAGCCTGGCTGCGAATGCGCTCGAAGTTGGCCATGGCGGTCTGGGCCCCGGTCACGCCCGAGAGCACGCCTTCGGCCAAATTCTTGGCCGTCTGGTAGTCTCTGCGCTCGAGCGCGTTCCGGGCTCGAGCCAGGTCCTGCTCCCAACTGCCCACGTCGACCGGCACCGAGGTGCTGCCGTTCTTCTCGCGAAACTCTTGGACCTGTTGGCGCCCTTCGGCCACCGCCGACTCCGCCCGACGGACGGCCGAGTTGGCTCCGTCGGCGAGTCCGACCACATAGTTGTGGACGGTGGTATTGATGCGGTTGGCCACGGCGCCGATGCCCGAAGCCAGGTCGCCCTGACCGACGTTGGCCTTGAAGATGTCCACCAGCGTGTTGCTGCGCGGTCCGGCGAAATTCTCTTCACCCACCCCGAGCTGGTCAGGCAGGCCCTCGGCCCGCATGTAGATTTTCTTGCCCTGGCTGCTGTCCATGTAGACGAAGAAGACGACTCCATCTTTCTGGCCGGTAGTCTCGTCGACGACCGAATGGAAGGCACCGCTTTCGCCGATGCCATGGTTGGCCGTGCCGTGATAGCCTTCGAGCTGGCCGGCGTTGTCGACCACTACAACATAGATGTTGGGATGGCGAGCCAGCATTTGCTCGAGGCGATGCTCCTGATCGGCGCTGACCGGACGCCCCTGGATATAGAGTTGGCGTTCGGCCGTGAAACGGTTGACCAGATCCTGGGCGCTGGTGATACGCACCGGGTCGGTGTTACGGGCGGCCGGAACCGAGATGGACTGGGCCATCGCCGGTGACGAGGCGCCCAATAGTCCGGCTCCGGCACCCACGGCCGAAAGCGCCAGGGCGCTCAGGGTAGCAACTTTACGCCAGCCTGACTCTTGCCTTTCAGGAGCTTCGGGAGCGGCCGGCTCCAGCAGTTCGGGGGTCGGTTGGATCAGGCCGAGGCTTTGGGCTCCTGGCGGGGCCTGACGGTCCAGACCGTCGATGGGGTTGGCGTGGGGGATGCTCGCCCGAGGCGCGCTATAAACAACAGGCCGCTTGGCCTGGCCGGGAATGCCGATCGAAGACATTTTTCTCCTCCTGTAGAAAGGAGAGAGCACAACGAGAGACCTGGCATGAGAGTAGGCCGCGGCCCTGAAAGTATCCTTACTTCTCGGGGGGTTTTGACTGCAGGAAGAGGAATGGTCGCCCATGTCCAATCGAGGCGGATACCACCAGCGCGCGCTCAACCTCATCGACCAGACCGCTCGCGCCCTGCGGGGCCAACTCGACGTTGACCACGTGCTCGACGAGATCGAAGCCCTCAGCGAGGACATTCACGCCGCCTTTACGGTCTTGCCAGAACCGCCTGATAGCCTGCAAGCTCTGGTGGGCGAACTCGATACTGCCTTCGCCGAAGCCGGCGAGTTGCATCTCGAAGGGTTGACGCTGGCCGCGGAGGCTCTGGAACAGGGCGAGCCCGCTCAGCTCGAGCGAGCTCGCCAACTGGTCGAAAAAGGCGGCCTGCGCATCGTGGCCGCTGAAGAGCAGGCCCACAAACGGCTGCTGGGCTAACCCGCCTCGAAGGCCAGGGTCGAGAAGCTGGCCTGGAACTCGGACAGCGGCATCTGGACGAGACCGTCGTTGCTGCCGTCGTGGTCGGCCGGATCGCGCCCCCAGGGGTTGCGTACCGTAACCATCTGGGTGACCGGGTCGTAGGCCATCACCGCATAGGCGTGGCTGGTGACCATCTGATTGCCGTTGGCGTCGTTGTTTAGAACCCCGGCCGTGACCATCTTGCCTTCAGCCAGCGTCGCCTCGAGGATATCGCCCACCACGGCCGGGTCGCGGCCGTCGATGTTGGAGTTGAGGTTGTAGTGATTGCCGTGAGCGCCGAGACCGTGCATCGACACCGTCATGGCCCGATGTCCGGTGAACAACTCGATACCAGCCGCGGCCGGGCCGCCTTCGCTGATCTCCTGGCCCATTTGCTGTGAGCGCTGGGCGGCGGCCTTCTCGAGCAGGGCGGCCCAATCGCCGTTCGAGGTCGCGTAGATACCGCGCTCGGCTTCGGTCAAACCGGCCACGACCTGGGTGTTGCCGTCGGGGAAGGTAACCTGGTAGCCACCTCCCTTGAGGGGGGTAAGCATGCGCTCGATCTGGTCGGGAGTTAGCCGCGACATGGCCGAGAGCACCCAGCAGTCACCGGCCAGCCCCTGCGAGATCGAGTTGGGATCGGGCCGTCCCTGGAATAGCCGCTCTTCGGCGCCGGCCCGCTGGCGGGTTCGCTGCCAGCCCGACTGCATGCGCTTGTGGGCCGTCGTCCACTGCTGGTCACCAGCCCCTCGAGGGCCGGCCTCGTAGGCCTGCAGATCGGCCCGGGACAGTCCTGGGCCACCACCCTCGTTGTTCAAGCCGGCCAGCTCTTCGAACGCATTGAGAGCCACCGCGGCGAGCTCGGCCTCGGTGCCGCGATTGCCAGGCTCACTCAAGACCCGGTCCATCTCCTGACGCGAGACCCGACCGTCATGGTCGAGATCCCACTTGTCCAGCCGCGAACTCAGGGCCTGACTCAAGTTGGCGTCAGCCTGGGTGGGCTCTTGAGCCGGGCCCTGGCCGGGCCGAAAGTCCCCCTGGCTGTGGTAGCGCCGCACCGCCTCGCGTTCTTCTTCATAGACCATGCCGTGTTGGTCGAGCACGGCCTCGCCATAGGCGGCTTTGTCGTTTTGACGCAGACCCTCGATAGCCTGTCTCTGGTTGATTTGGCCGTTGCGCACGCCATCGAAGATCTGCCCGGCCCGCAGGTAATTCTGCATGGAAGTCTCGTCACTGGTGGCCAATTCCGGCTGGTAGTCGCCCACCATGAACTGGTTGCGCAGCCCCTGATACTGGCGATAACGCTGGTCAAGGAAAGCCGCTTCCTGAGGTGAGTAGCCTCCCTCGCGAAAGAGAGCGCGCAAGCGCTGGGTCTCTCCCGAGAAAGCGTCGAGATACTGAAACTCGCTCCGGTTGATCATGCCCGAGCGAACACCTTGAAGGTCGTTAGAGCGAGCCAGACCGGTCTGCATTTCGTCATACTGAAAAGACGAGCGGGTGGCCCCCGGACCCATCAAGGGGCCACCCTGGTAGTCGCCCATCATGAACTGCCCCGCCAGCATTCGCCACTGTTGCATCCGCTGGTCGAGATAGGCGGCTTCGATTGGCGAGTAGCCGCCGGCTCTTAGCTGTTGGGCCAGGAGCCCTGCCTGCTGATGGTAGAGGTCGAGGGCGACAAACTGGTTACGGTTGATGAGCCCGCTGGCGACACCTTGAACCAGGACGTCGCTGTTGGCGCGGAACTCGAGGGAAAAGGAGGAAGTGGATGAGCGTGGTTGGACGCTACCAAAATCGAACAAGAAACCGTTCCCCTATGTTTTCTGGCCGACAGACTCTCGCGGAACCTGTCTAACCAAATTTCGCACACACACTCACACTGCCAGAAAAAAATACTGACAGTAGTGTTCAATGACACATATCGATGTCTGTAATGTGGGGGGGGTCGCGATCCGTCGAGGGGGATCAGGGCGTGGTCGTGGAGATGAGCAATCTGGCCTCTTATCGGGCTCTTTGTGCAGTTCTTCCGGGGCTAGAATAGCACACCCGTCAACCCGAAGTCGTTACGAAGAGGTAACAAAGTCCTGAAACTGTAACAGAATTGTTGCAAGGAAGTTTCCATGCGGACAATCCGGACCACTGCTGTCTATTTCACGCCCGGCTGGCGATCTGTCTAGGGGGGCAAGACAAGAGCGGCGAACTGGGTGGCTGTGTCCGACATCAGAGTGCCGCGAGAAGACGCTAACGACGACAGCGCCGTGCTGGTCAAGTGGCTGGTAGAAGACGGCCAGGAGGTCCAGGCGGGTCAGACCATCTGTGAAATGGAGACCACCAAAACGGTCTTCGCCGTGGTCGCCCCCGCCACGGGTCGCGTTCAGAGACTGGTGGAGCAGGGACAGGAGATCGAGGTTGGCGCTCCCCTGGCCCGTTTGCTGCAGGCCGGTGAGAGCCCTCAGGAAGAGACAGTTCAACGCGACAGCGGTGGCCCTCGCCTGACCCGAGAGGCCGAGCGCTACGCAGCCGAGCACCAGCTCGAGGTGAGCGCCCTCAAGAAGCGGGGTATCGTCACTCTGACCGATCTGCAAGCCATGGTCGCTCCGGCCCGGCCCAACGTCTGGGATAGGCTGCCCAGGCAAAAGCGCGTGCTCTTGATGGGGGCCGGCAGCGTGGCCTGGCAAGCCGCCGATATCTTGTTGCACGACTACTCCCGCACCGTCATCGGATGCCTGGACGACTCGCCCTCGACCTGGGGCCGGGACGTGCTGGGAGCCCCCGTCCTGGGGGCGATCTCCGACCTGGAACGCCTGTGGCAAGAGCAAAAGTTCGACGAGGCGGTGGTGGCCATGGGCAACAACCGCATCGACCTGCGTCGGGGATGGTACGAGCGTTGCCGGGCCCTGGAAATACCACTGGCCAACGTCATCGACCCCAGCGCTCGCCTCAACTCGGGCGTAGAACTGGGTCAGGGCAATCTACTGCTGAGTTTCGTCCATGTCGGTGTGGGGGCGTGTCTGGGTGACAACAACTTCATCGCTGCCCACAGCAGCATCGACCACCACTGCCAGCTGGGCAGCCACGTCTTCATGGGTCCCGGTTGCCTGCTCTCGGGCCTGGTGACGGTAGGTGACGAGACGCTCTTTGGTTCGGGAGTGGTGGTGCAGCCCTCGCTGCGGATTGGCACCGGTTGTCGCCTCTCTTCGGGAGCGGTAGTCATTCGCGATGTACCCGACCGTCACGCCGTCAAGTGCAGCTTCGAGCAGACGGTCACCCCCATCTGATGGAATTGGCCAGCCTCTACTACGAGATGCTGCGCATCCGGCGTTTTGAGGAGCGTATCCTGGAGCTGTTCTCGCAGGGCGAACTGCATGGCACGACCCACGCCTATATCGGTCAGGAAGCCATCGCGGTGGGAGTGCTCAGCCACCTCGAGCCGACGGACCGGGTGGTCTCGAACCACCGCTGCCACGGACACTTCTTGATGCATCGCCGCGACATGACGGCGCTTTTAGCCGAACTGATGGGCAAGGCCAACGGTGTCTGCTCAGGTCGAGGGGGCAGCCAGCATCTATGCCGCGACGGTTTCTTCACCAACGGAGTGCAGGGCGGAACCTTGAGCCTGGCGGTGGGCCTGGCGCTGGCCACCCGTTTTTCCCCCGGGGGCCTGGTGGCGGTGTTCATGGGTGACGGCACCCTGGGCGAAGGGCAGACCTATGAGGCCTTCAATCTGGCTTCGCTGTGGAATCTGCCGCTGCTGTTCGTGATCGAGAACAACTTCTATTCTCAGAGCACCCCCAGCAATCTTCAGGTGGCCGGCTCGATCGCTGCCCGCCCCCGCGCCTTTGGCATCGAGACCCTCGAGGTGACCAGCAATCGTTTGCAGGATTGCTGGCGGGTGGCCGGCCAGGCGGTAGCCGACCTGCGCGCCGACGGCAAGCCACGGGCGCTGGTTTTTGACACCTTTCGCCTTTGCTCTCACTCCAAAAGCGACGACGGTCGTCCCGAGAGCGTCATCGAGCCGTGGCGCGAGCGCGACCCGCTGTTGGCGGTGGCCCGAGAACTGGCAGCGCCCCAAGCCAGCGAGCTCAGCCAGCGCGTCGAGGCCGAACTCGAGGCCGCGGTGGCCGCCAGTTTGACCGCCCCCATCGCCGACCAGGCGGTGCTGCCGGCCCTGCCCTGGCCCGAGCCCACCCCGCGCCAACCCTCGACGGGCCGGGTGGTCGAGGTGCTCAACGCGGCCCTGCACGAATTGATGGCCGAGGACGAACGGGTGATCCTGCTGGGCGAGGACCTGCTCGACCCTTACGGCGGCGCCTTCAAGGCTACTCGCGGGCTGTCCACCGCCTACCCGGCCCGGGTTCTGGCCACACCGCTGTCAGAGACCGGCTTCACCGGCGCCGCCGCCGGCCTGGCCCTGGCGGGCATGCGACCGATCGTCGAGATCATGTTCGGCGACTTCGTTACGCTTTGCGTCGACCCGCTGGTCAACTATGTGAGCAAGTACCGCGAGATGTATGACGATCAGGTTCGCTGCCCCCTGGTGGTGCGCACCCCGATGGGTGGCCGGCGAGGCTATGGCCCCACCCATAGCCAATCCTTGGAGCGGTTGTTCCTCGGTATCCCCGAACTGCGGCTGGTGGCTTTGAGCGCGCTGCACGACCCTCGAGCCCTGCTGCGCACGGCCGTGGCCGATCTCGCTCCCGTGCTGTTCATCGAAAACAAACTGCTCTACACCCGGCGCCCCAGAGTCGCCGACGCTGAAGGATGGCTCGACGATCTGGCCTGGCGCGAAAGCGATCACCCCTATCCCACCGTGACCCTCTCGCCCACCGGCTTCCAACCGGGTCAGGTGAGCCTCATCACCTACGGCGGAATGGGCGAGATGACCATGGAGGCGGCGGTGCGCCTGCTGGTCGAGCACGAGATCCGGGCCGAAGTGGTGGTGGTGAGCTGCCTGCAACCGCTGGAACTGGGGCCCATCGAAGCGAGCCTGCAGCGCTGCGGCGGTAGAGCCGTGACCGTCGAAGAGGGCCCGGCCAGCGGTGGCTGGGGTAGCGAGGTGCTGGCCAGCTGCGCCGAAGCCGGTTGCTTGCGGGCCGGCCAACGGGTGGGCGCGGCCAACATTCCCATTCCGTCGGCCCGCGCCCTGGAAGACCAGGTACTGCCCTCGCTCGAACAGATCGTGGCTGCGGCCCGGTCGGTGGTGAGCCGGCGTTGACCAACCGCCTGCGGGTCTGGCTCGCGCTGGCTACCGGTCTGGCCATGGCCGCCTTCACCCTGGTGACCTTGCCGCCGGCCGACACCTGGTGGCATCTGGCCGCCGGCCGTTACATTCTCGAGCATGGCCTGCCGGCCACCGATCCCTTCTCCTTTACCGCTGGCGACCACCCCTGGGTCAACCATGAGTGGCTGGTCACGGTGTGGTTCGAACTGCTCTATCGAGCCGGCGGCCTGACCCTGCTCTACGCCATGCGCAGCCTGGTGGTGGTCGTCGCTTTCGTGGGCCTGCCGCTGGTGTGGGCCTGGCGTCGCCAGAGCGAGCCGCTGGGGTGGCCGATGCTGGTGGTGCTCGCCTGGGCCTGCCAAACCATGTTTTTTATCGACCTGCGGGCCTATCTGGTCAGCTATCTGCTCTTGTCACTCACCTTTCTCTGCATTCTGTTCTATCGCGAGAGCGAGAAGATCGCCTGGCTGCTGGGCCCCGTGCTGGCCCTACCGCTCTGGGCCAACTGCCACGGAGCGTTCGTGCTGGGGGCGGCGGCGCTGGGCAGCGCCGCCCTCGGGTGCTGGCTCGAGGGTCGCCGGCCCCAGGCCGGCTGGCTGGCGGGCGGAGCCTTGCTCGGCTATCTGCTGACGGCCCTGAACCCCTATGGAACCTCGATCTGGATGTTCCCCTTCAGCCTGCTGGGCCGCGACGCCTTTCGATTGGGACTCAACGAGTGGGCCGCCCCCGACCTGTCGGGAGCCCAGCTGGCCTATTTGCTGCTGACTCTGGTGGCAGCCGTCCTGGTCCTGTGGCGAGGTCGGGAGGACCGAGTGCTATGCTTGTGGGCCCTGCTCTTTCTGGCTGCCGGGCTCAAGACCTGGCGCCACGAGCCTCTGGCCGGGCTGGCTCTGGCCTACATCCTGCCCGGCCTGGTGCCCGAGATCCGCTGGCCCTCGCGCTGGATAGTCGGTCCGTTGCTCAGTCTAGCAGCGGGCCTGCTGCTATGGCAGCGGGCCAGCGGTGGAGTCGAGCGGCTGACCGGCCTGCACACCTTCTTTCCTGTGCACGCTTGCGACTGGATCGAGGCCAATCCCGGTTTGCCGGGACGAATTCTCAATCCCTACGAGTGGGGAGGCTACCTGCTCTGGAGGCTCGGCCCGCAACGAAAAATCTTTTTCGACGGCCGAGCCCACACCGTTTATCCCGAGCAGGTCTATATCGACGGTCTTTTCACCCAGTTCGGCGAGCCCTGGTCTCGCCTGCTCGAACGCGAGGGGTTCGCCCCGCCCAGCGGCGACCTCGGCGCCTTGCTGGATCGCTACCAGGTAGAGATGGTGCTGGTCAACCGGTTGCAGGGCAACCTGGCCACCCGCTTGCCCCCGGGCTGGTATCTGGCCTATGAAGACAGCAATTGCCTGGCCTTTTTGCGCAATACCCCCGAAAACCGCTCGCGCACGTTGCTGGTTCCGCCGCGCTAGCGGGGGGTGCCCAGCAGCTTCTGGCCGAGCTCGATCGGCTCGAGCGGCTCGGACACGGCGTAGCCCTGAGCAAAGTCAAAGCCCAGCCTCATCAGATTGCGATAATCGAACTTCTCTTGCACCGACTTGATGGTGGCGGCAATACCCCGGTCTTTGAGCAAAGACCGCACCAGGGGCATCAGGGCCTCAGCCATCGAAGCCTCGATCTTGACCATCTTGATGCCCGGTCGGGCCAGAGTGGTCAAACGCGACTCGCGAAAGCCGAAGTCGTCCAGGCAGATCTTGAAGCCTTCGCGCTCAAGCCCAGAGATGATAGCGTTCCAGCGGTCGGTGCCTCGCACCTGGCCACCCTCTCGCACCTCGAGCATCACCTGGTCGCGGCTCACGCCGTGGCGGGCCAACACCTGAGAGAGCAACATTCCCAGGTCGGGCTCGAGCAACTGCCGGTGAGAGAGATTGATCGAGACTACCAATCCGAGTCGCTGTTGGCGCCATTGCAAGATCTGGGCAGCCACCATGTCGAACATGCGGTGACCGATCTCGATGAGCACGCCGGAGCGTTCGGCCGTCTCGAGGAAATTCTCTGGCCCCAGGACGCCCATCTGGCGATGACGCCAGCGCAGCAGCGCCTCGACCTGGACCACTTTGCGTCCAGCCAGCTGAATGACTGGCTGATAGACCACGAAGAATTCGTTCTTCTCGACAGCCGTGCGCAGCTGCCCTTCGAGGCTTTGCTGATGTTGGCGCCAGCGCTTGAATTCTCCGGTGAAAACACAGATGCGGCCGCGCCCCTCGTCCTTGGCCTGGTACATGGCCGTTTCGGCCTGGTGAAGCAGGGCCTCGCCCGAATCAGCATCGGAAGGATAGAGACTGACGCCGATGCTGGCTCCCAGGTGGAAACGCTGACCCTGCACCGTGAAAGGATAACTGAGGGCTTCGAGAATGCGCTCGGCCGTCCCCATCACCAGCGGACCCGGATTGCGTCCCTCGATCTCCGAGAGCAGCAAAGCGAATTCGTCCTCGCCTCGACGGGCCAGCACGTCGGAGTTGCGGACCAACTCTTTGAGGCGAGTCGCCACCGCTCGCAACAACTCATTGCCGGCCTGGTGTCCCATGGTTTCGTTGACCACCCGAAAGTGATCGAGATCCATGACCATCAAAGCCACCACTCGATTGTAACGGCTGGCCTGTTGCAGTGCGAACTCGAGATACTTCTTGAGGATATTGAGATTGGGCAAGCCGGTGAGACTGTCTTCAAAAGCCAATCGCTGGGTTTCTTTGGCGTTGGCCGTGGCCCCCCGCTCCTGCTTTAGTTCCATCACGGTGGCGTCGAGTTTCTTCTCGGTCTCGGTGAGCCGCGATTGCAGCCAGTTGACCTGGGTGCGGGCTTGCTCGAGCATGGTCTCGGCTTTCTTGGTGCGCACTCCGAGTTCGTCTCCCGAGCCGGTCGAGAGCGAGGCGGTGGCCGTCCGCAGCTGCTCGCGCAAGCTGTCGTTCTGGCGCTGGAGCTGCTCGAGAGCGGCCGGGTCGACGCCGGACTCGTGCTTGAGGGCGAGCGTCTGTTGCAACTCGTCGCGCAACCCCTCGAGCCCTTCCAGGCGGGCTTTGAGCACTTCTTCGCGTTCGCGGGCGGTCTCGCGCTCCTGGCGCATCACCCGCAGCGACTCGTTCAATTCTTCGTTGAGGCCCAGCAACGATTGCACCCGGCGCTCGGCCCTGGCCACCTCGGCCCGCTGTTTTTGCAGCTCTTGCTCGAGCCCTTCGTCGGCCGGAGCAGAAGTAGCTTCCTGGGCAGCTGCCAAAAGGGCGGTTAGTCGCACCACTTCACGCTCGAGCCCGGCCGCCTTCTCGGTCGCCTCTTCCAGCCTGGGGGCCAGTTCTTCAGCCCGCCTGGCCTCTTCTAGCTCGACCCTGGCCAGGCGCAGCTCTTCTTCGAGGTCGGTCACCAGCTCGGCCGGAATGGATTGTTCGAGTTCGCCCCTCAAGTGGTCGACCATGGCCTCGGCTCGAGCCAGGTCGGCCTCCAGGCGCTCTACGGCGGGATCGGTAAGAGGTTCGGCCTGGGCCCTGGCCTTCCACTCATCACGCTCTTCAAGGGCCTTTTCGAGCTTCTTCTCGAGCCTGGCCAGGTCGGCCGAACGATCGATGGCCGGCTCGGGTTGCTGCTCGAGTTGGTCCTCGAGCTTTTGATTCTTGTTTTTCGAGCGAGCTAACTTAGACAGAGCCTGCTGCAATTGGCGCTCGGCATCGCGCTGGGCCGACTCGGCCTGACGCTTCTTGCGAGCCGTCTGGCGCTGGGTCCGCTGCAGGGCCGCCAGCTTCTCGCGCAACTGCTCGACTTCACCCTCGAGGGGGTTCAGGGTTACGGCCAATTCGAGTCGAGCGGGTTGGTTTTGCCATTGGCAGGGAGTCGCTTTGACCGGGGGCTCGAAACTGGTCTCGGCGGCCCGGTTGGCATACAGCAGGGCCCCATCTTCGGCCACCACCCGAAGCGGACTGGGCAGGTCATCTAGAAGCTTTTGTAGTTCTCCGGTGCGAGGACGAGGGTGCTTGCGCCGTGGGGCCATGACAGAACCTTCCTTCTATGTCCGCACAACCCTTTTGTCGTCGACTCTTTGGGTGAATCCGGTCAGATCAAAATACTCTAGCACCGGAATGATATATTTGCGGGTGGTGTCGAGCGCCGTCCGGGCTTCGGAGGCGGTGAAGCCATCGCCCAGTTCTCGCAAGGCCTGGCGAGCCGCCTCCAGCGTCTCTTCGAGGAAATACATTCCCTCGGCCACCTTCTTGACCGCCTGGGTTTCGATCAGAAAGCCAGCCACGACGTTCCACATCCTGGGGGGTAGGCCGGCTTGCTTTTCCAGCTCTTTCCAATCGGGCGGGGCGCAACCGCCCGACCGCAATAGCTCGACCACGCGGTCACAAGCCTTTCGCTGCTCCGGGTCAAGCACGGCCTCGTGACCAGCCAGGGACAACAGGGCCTGACGCTCCTGCAAACGCCCCCGGGCCAGACCATCGGCCAGCACGGCCTGGGCCAGTTGCGGCTTGTCGCTATTGAGCAACTTGAGCAACTCTTCCTTACGCCAGCCCACCCGCCAGGGCGCGGCCTCTTGCAACCGTTCGAGCACCGACTCCAGGCGAGCGCTCAAAGCCTGAGCAGCCGGCCCACTGGCATACCACTTGCCGAGCCGGGCCACCGCCCCCTCGGCCAGCAGGCGTTGCACCAGCTCGTCGAAGGTGGCCTCGTCGAGCTGCAGCTCCTGGGCCAGCGCCTGAGCCGTGCGGGTCCCGCCGGCGGCCGACTCGAGCACGGCCAAGAGACCGCCTTCGGTGCCGCCTTGCTCGCGGTCTTTGAGCCGGTTGAGCAGCTTAGGGTCGCTGCGCCGACGATAGGGAGCCGAATAGGGGTCGAGCACGGTCCCGCCCCCCACCGTAAAGCTCGAGGTGAACTCGCGCAAGATGTAGCGGTCTTGCCGCAACACCACGGTGGGTTCCTCGAGACGAATCTGGACCAGACCACTGCGGCCGGCCTCGAGACGGTCCTGCTCGAGCAGATAGACCCGCCCGATGCACTCCTGGGTCCCGGCGTAGAAGCGCACCGGGGCCCGGTGCTTGAGGGCCCGAGGCACCGAGGCCAGCACCTCGAGGCGAGCATCGATACAGGTCGTGGCCCGCATCAAGCCGGGAGGAGCCAGTACCTGTCCACGGGCCAGGCTGCCGGGCTCGACCCCCGAGAAGTTGACGGCCACGCGCTGGCCGGCCAGCGCCTGCTCGACTTTGGCCCCATGAACCTGCAACCCCCGAATGCGCGCCTCGATACCGGCCGGCAAGATCTCGACCCGGTCGCCCACATTGAGGGTGCCGCTCCAGAGCGAGCCGGTGACCACGGTACCAAAGCCAGATTTGAGAAATACCCGGTCCACCGGCAGCCGGAAGGGCGCATCGACCGAGCGAGGCGCCAGTCCGGCCAGCCGCTCGGCCAGCACCTTCTTGAGCTCGTCCATGCCACGGCCGGTGCGGGCTGATACGCGCACCACCGGGGCCTGGTGCAAGAAGGTCGGGGCCAGAGCCTGGGCCAGCTCTTCCTCCACCAACTCGAGGAACTCTTCCTCGGCCAGATCGACCTTGGTCAGCGCGACCACCCCGGCCCGCGTCTTGAGCAGGTCCAGGATCTCGACATGCTCGGTGGTCTGGGGCATGACGCTTTCCTGGGCGTCGACTACCAGCAGTCCGAGGTCGTAACCACCCACCCCGGCCAGCATGTTCTTGAGAAAGCGTTCATGACCGGGCACGTCCACGATCCCGGCCGTCACCCCCCGGTCAAGCTCGAGGGAGGCAAAGCCCAGATCGATCGACAGCCCGCGGGCTTGCTCTTCGGGCAACCGATCGGTCTCGGTGCCGGTGAGAGCCCGAATGAGCGTGCTCTTGCCGTGGTCAACGTGACCAGCCGTGCCTACAATGTAGTGAGCCATCGAAAGGCCTCCTCGATATGGTCCTCGTCCCCGGCCAGCAAAGTCCGCGGGTCGAGCAACACGGCGCCTTTGGCCCGGCGGGCGACCACCGGCGGGCGCGCTCTTCTCAAACCGTCAAGCAGTTCATCTTCGGAGCGGGTGTGGGGGCGAACCTCGACCAGCCAGGTGGGGAGCTCTTGACCGGGCAAACTGCCGCCCCCGACGCTCGAGCCGCCTTCCACCACCGCCACGGTGGCCGTCTCGGACACGATCGATTCGAGCCGGTGGGCCAGCCCCTCGGCCCGCTGGCGCAGCTGGTCAGGGGTCGCCTTGAGCATGGCCCACACCGGCAGACTCTCGAGGGCGCCCAGATGGGCCCGCAAGGTGCCTTCCAAAGCCGCATACACCAGCTTATCCACCCGCAGCGCCCGCATCAGGGGATTGGCGGCCAGCTGCTTGACCCAGGTCGCCCGGCCCACGACGATGCCGGCCTGAGGCCCCCCCAGCAGCTTATCGCCTGAAAACGCCACCAGGTCGAAATCCAACGAACCGCTCACGGTCGGCTCATCGGGCCAAAGCGGATGCATCAGCCCCGAACCCAGATCGAGACAGGTGGGGATCTTGCGCTCGCGGCCCAGGGCCGTGAGCACGCCCGGGTCGACCGACTCGGTGAAGCCCACCACTTTGAAGTTCGAGGAGTGGGTCGACAGCAGCAAGCCCGTCTCGTCGGTGATCGCCGAGGAATAGTCGGCTAAGCGCGTTTTGTTGGTGGTGCCCACTTCAACCAGTCGGGCTCCGGCCCGGGCCAGGATATCAGGGATGCGAAAGCTGCCTCCAATCTCGATCAACTCGCCGCGACTGACGATCACCTCTTTGCCCCGGGCCAGGGTGTCGAGAATCAACACCATGGCAGCCGCGCAATTATTGACCACCAGCGCGTCTTCAGCCCCGGTCAGACGAGTCAGATAAGACTTGACGAGACTGTCGCGCTTGCCTCTGCCCCCGCTCTCGAGCGAAAACTCGAGGTTGCAGTAGCCACTGCAGGTCTCGACCACGTGCTCGAGGGCCTGGGCGGAAAGCGGGGCCCTGCCCAGGTTGGTGTGCAACACGACGCCGGTAGCGTTAATGATTTTCTGCAGCCGGACCTCGAGCCAGACGGCCAGCCGCTCCATCACCCACTCGGCCTCGGTTCCCGGCTCGGGAAAATCGCGGATCGAGCGAAGTTGGTCGGCGGCCAACCGCAACCCCTCGACGACCATGGGCCGGCCGTGGCGGGCGCACCAGTCCGCTGCCCGGGGATGCCCGAGCAGAGACTCGACACTGGGAATGCGCCGCAGATTGTTCAAGGACACACGCGTAGACTCACTTCTTCGGCTTCGAGCACCTGCCCGATCTCCCAAAAGCCGGCCGGAGTCGGATGCTCGGGGGGAATGGCTCCGAGCAAGCCACCCGAGGTCTGGGCATCGTTGAGCAGGTCGCGCACTTCAGGGTCTACACCCTCTTCCCAGCCCAGGGCGCCGGCCCCTTCCAACCAGGCTCGATTGGCCCGCGAGCCCCCCGGAAAGTGGCCCTGGCGATAGTAGTCAAATACCCCGTCAAGCCAGGGAATGCGACTCGCTTCGAGCCGCATGGTCACCTGGGAAGCACGGGCCATCTCGAAGAGGTGTCCCAGCAGGCCATAGCCGGTGATATCCGTACCACCGGTGGTGCCGGCCGCCACCAGAGCCTCGGCCGCCTCACGGTTGAGTCGCTCCATCCACTCCACGGCCGCGTCCAGGTGAGCCGCACTGGCCGCCTCGCGCTTATGAGCGGTGGTGAGCACCCCCGTTCCCAGCGGCTTGCTGAGCACCAGCCGTTGGCCCGGACGGGCCCCTCCCTTGGTCATCATGCGATCGGGATCGATCACCCCGGTCACCGCCAGGCCGTACTTGGGCTCCTGGTCCTCGACAGTGTGCCCGCCGGCCAGCAGAGCGCCCGCCTCGAGGATGGTGTCGAGGCCTCCTCTGAGAATCTCGGCCAGGACCTCGCCCCCCAGTTGGCGAGTGGGAAAGCAACAGATGTTCATCGCCGTGACCGGCTGCCCGCCCATGGCATAGACATCTGACAAACTGTTGGCCGCGGCGATGCGGCCGTAGTGGTAGGGCGAGTCTACCACGGGCGTGAAAAAGTCAACGGTCTGTACCAACACGGTCGAATCGTTGAGGCGAACGACCACCGCATCGTCACCGACCGAATCCCCCACCAGGACCCGGGAGTCTTTTGGCTTGATTAAACGGAGCAGCACCTGCTCCAGATCCTCAGGTCGGATCTTGGAGGCTCAACCGGCGCAGGCTGCGTATTGGGTCATTCGGATTTGCATAGGCGGCTGTTCCGCCCACCCGGCCAGGATTCCCGCCCCCTCGGCCGAAGCCGCCAGAGTATGGTCAAGAAAAAAGTCGTGGTGCTGGGAGCCGGATTTGGCGGGCTGCAAGCCGCCCGCACCTTCCGTCGCCGCTCGGATGTCGAAGTCACCATCATCGACCGCACCAACCATCACCTTTTTCAGCCCCTGCTCTACCAGGTGGCCACGGGAGGACTCAACCCTTCCGAGATCGCCAGTCCGGTGCGGGCGGTGTTGGGCCGGCAGAAAAACCTTACCTCGCTGATGGGCAACGTCACCAGCGTCGACTACGAGCACAACCGGGTCGAACTCGACGGGGGCCAGATCACTCTCGAGTATGACTATCTAGTCCTGGCCATGGGAGGCCGCACCAGCTACTTCGGCAACGACCAGTGGGAGAAAGTGGCGCCGGGCCTCAAGTCGTTGCAAGACGCCCTGACCATCCGCCAGCGCGTGCTGTGGGCCTTTGAGCGGGCCGAAAAACTCGAGGACGGCCCCGAACGCGAAAAGCTCATGACCATCGTGGTGGTCGGCGGCGGCCCCACCGGGGTAGAGCTGGCCGGAGCCATGGCCGAACTGCGTCGCCACGTGTTGCGATGGGATTTCAAGAACATCGACCCCAACAAGGCTCGGGTTTTGCTGGTGGAGGGCGGACCGGGGCTGCTGGGAGCCTTTCCCGAGCGGCTCGGCAAGTACGCCACCCGCAAGCTCGAGAACCTCGGCGTCGAGCTGCTCTTCAACGAGCGCGTCAAGACCATCGAAGCCGGCCGCGTGGTCACCGAGGCCCGCACCATCGAGGCCGAAAACATCATCTGGGCGGCGGGCGTGGGTGGTCACGAACTGGCTCCGCGGCTGGGGGATGACCGGGACCGGGCCGGGCGGCTGACGGTCGAAGCCGACCTGCACCTACCTGGCCGAGACAACGTCTATTGTGTCGGCGACATGGCCCACTACGAGCACTCCCAAACCAACGACGGCAAGCTGCTTCCCGGGGTGGCCCAGGTGGCCATTCAACAGGGCAAGCTGGCAGCCAAGAACATTCTGCGTCAACTCGACGGCCAGCCGACTCAGCCCTTTCACTACTTCGACAAGGGCAGCATGGCCACCATCGGTCGGAGTGCTGCCGTGGCCCACACTCCCTTCAATCTGCAAATGACCGGGCCGCTGGCCTGGCTGGCCTGGCTGTTCGTTCACCTGATGTTTCTGGTCGACTATCGCAATCGCTTGATCGTGCTCCTGCGCTGGACCTGGAAGTACTTCGGCTGGCGCTGGAACGTGCGCCTGATCACGGCCCCGCCCGAAACCAGTGAAGAGAGCGCCGAAGAGCCCAGGACCCCCGTCGAGAGTTCGTGAAACGGCCCCGGGCAACCGGTCCCAAACAGATGGTGGGTCGCCTCATGAACGACCCCACTTTCGTTCCCAAGCGCTGGCTCGATGGCTTCATCGCACTCTTGATCGTGTTTTCGGCCGGCGAGATCATTCACTACTCCCTGAGCGAGGCCACTCCACCCGCTTGGATGGTCAACCTCGACCACGCCATTCTGGGCCTGTTCCTGGTAGAATACCTGGCCCGGCTTTGGGTGGTGGACCCCGAACTACCCGAAGTTCTCCAACTGAGCGACAGCCAGCGGCTCTGGTATCATCTCAAGGCGCGTCTTGCCTGGGCCCTGACTCCCCTGGCTCTCATCGACCTGCTGGCTCTTTTGCCACTGTTCTCGCTGGCCGATTCGTTGCGCTTGCTGAGGGTGATGCGGGTGCTGCGCCTGCTCAGGCTCTATCGAGCCTTCGTCTATCACGATACCTTCGTCAAACTGGCCAAGGCCTTTCGTTCCAACACGCTGCTCTATCTCGTGGCCTTCAGTCTGGTAGGAGTTACCGTCCTGATCGGGTCGCTCAGCTTCTTTGTGGTCGAAAGCCGTGTCAACGAAAGGGTTCAGACTCCCTGGGACGCTCTTTGGTGGACGGTGGTCACACTGACCACCGTGGGTTACGGCGACACCGTGCCCGCCACTCCGGCCGGGCGGGTGGTGGCACTGGTTCTGATGCTGGCCGGAATGATCTTGCTGGCCGTGTTCGCCGGTGTCATGTCCCAAACCATGGTAGGGTACCTTTTGGACGTGCGAGAAGAGCGCGTGCGTATGAGTTCGGTGGTGGACCAGGTAGTGGTTTGCGGCTGGAACAGCCGCGGCCCGATGATCGTTGAAGAACTGGCCGCCCTGGATCCCGACCGCTCGGTAGTGGTCTTTTCGGCGGGCGAGTCGCCGGAGGATCTACCCTCGACGGCCACCCATATCCGCGGCGATCCAACCAGGGAGGCCGAACTGGACAAGGTTCGTATGGCGGTGGCCTCGGCCGCTATCGTGCTGGCCACCCCGGGCGAGGCACTGTCGGCCTCGGATGGCCACACGGCCCTGGTGGTCTATACTGTCCGTTCGTTCGAGGCCAAGTTGAGCCGGCGCGAGGTCCACCGCAAGCGGCCACTGCATATATGCGCCGAACTGATGGATCCCGAGAACTTTGACCACCTCAAGACGGCCGGGGCCGACGAGGTGGTCCATACCGCCCAGATCGGCAGCAACCTGATCGCCCACTCTTCGAACCGACCGGGCATGGCCAGTGTGGTCAAAGAGTTGTTATCCTGGTGGGGTCAGCAGATCGACATCTCTACCCCACCCGAGGGGCTGGCCCTGCCGGCCTCCTTCGAGCAGGTGGGCGACGAGGTGCGCCAGCGGGGGCGCTATCTCGTCATCGGCCTCATTCGCGCTGGCGGTGAGGTCTTGCTCAACCCCCCCAACGACACCCCGGTGAACCCGGGAGACCGCATCGTGTACCTGCGCGATGGAGATGAGGACTGATGTTTGATTCGAGGATGGCCGAGGCGGCGGTGGCTGCCGTGGCCGAAGCGGCCGAGGTGGTTGGTCGGGTCAGCCGGCCCGAGAGCCTGGCTAAAGCCGATACTTCCCCCGTCACCCTGGCGGACTACGCCTCCCAGGCGGTGGTCACCCGGTCGCTGCGCGACCACCTGGGTCCCCAGACCCGGTTGGTGGGCGAAGAAGGGTCCGATCTGCTGGAGCGAAATCCTGAATTCTCCGCCCAGCTCGCCGAACTGCTCGGCTTCGTCCCCGGCCCTGATCTGTTCAAACCGAGCTCGCTGGAGGAGGGGGCCTGCTGGGTGCTCGACCCCATCGACGGCACTAAAGGCTTTCTGCGAGGGGATCAGTATGCCATCGCCCTGGCCCTGGTAAAACAGGGAAGGGTGCAAGTGGCCGTGCTGGGCTGCCCGAACCTGCTCCTCGAGTGCCTGGGAGGTCGTGGCTGCCTGGTCACGGCGGCGCGTGGCCAGGGTTGTTGGGCTCGACTGCTCCAGGGCCAGGATTGGGTCCAGCTCAAGACCAGCGAGCGAGAGCACGACCTGCGCATTCTCACTTCGGTCGAACCGGCTCACTCCGACGACGCCGTGGCCCGCCGGGTGACCGAACGCTTCGGCGCCACCGCCATCCCCATGGACAGCCAGGCCAAATACGCCGTGCTGGCGGCGGGCGAAGGCGAGGTCTATCTGCGCATTCCCCACCGGGAAAAAATCCATCGGGAGTATATCTGGGACCAGGCGGCCGGCGCTTTGGTCGTCGAAGAGGCCGGGGGGATCATTACCGATTTGCAAGCGCGCCCTCTGGATTTTTCCACCGGCACCCGGCTGCTGAACAACCTGGGAGTCTGCGCCAGCAACGGCCCCCCCCATCAGGCCCTCATCGAGCTGTTCAGCCAGCTGGTGTGACGATGGCCTCGAGTTCGGGCGAATCGTAACCCCACCGGCGGGCCTCTTTGACCAGTTCGGCCGCTTTGGCGGGCTGGCCGGCAGCCGCGAAGGCCCGGGCGGCCACGGTCAGAGTCTCGTTGTCCCGCCGGCGTTCCAGTTCGTTCTTCATCACCTCGACCGCCCGCGCCACGTCCTCGGGCCGCCCGCGCTCGAGATAAAGTCGGCCCAAATCCCGGCCGTGGCCGTAGTGACCGCGGGCAAGGTCGCCTTCAAGAATCGTCTGGGCCTGCTCCCACACCCGCTCGGCTTCTTGATCACGTCCAGCCAGATGATGACACAACCCCAACCACACCAGGGGTGCCGCTTCTTGATTTTTGGCGAAAGCCCGGGTGTAGAACTCGCCGGCCCTGGAGTAATCCATCTGCTCACGGGCTAGATGCCCCAGCCAGAGCAGAGCGGCCGGGTCATCCTGGCGGGCCTGCAGGGCCCCCAAAAAGGCCTGCCGAGCAGCCTCGAAACGCTCTAGCCGCATCAAGCACCGCCCCATCTCGACCCGCAGCAGGGCCGACAAGCTGCGCTGCTGGGGTTGCTCTAGATTGATGGCCTCTTGATAATACTCGGCTGCCTGCTCGAATTGGCCGCGCGCCTCGGCCAGACGACCCTTGAGACCCAGATAACCCGGTCCCGGCTCGCGGGGCAACCGTTTGAACCAGGCTTCGGCCTGATCGACGCGACCCAGCTCGATATTCGCCGTGGTCAGCAGACTCAAAGCGCCCTCGTTGTTCGAGTCGCGATGCAGCACGTCTTCGCAAAGAGCGACGCACTGAGCGAACTCATGCGTTGCCTCATGGACTTGAGCCAACACCAGGGTGGCGCCGGGATTGGGCTGGCGCTCGATCGACTCGCGCGCCAGTTGAGCCGCCAACTCGAAAAAGCTGGGGTCCCGGGTGAGGCGGGCCTTCTCTAGATAAGCCTCCGCCAAAGTGGCCCGGTCCACGAAGCCTTTCGGGTTGCGCTCCACGCGGTCCCGATAGAACGTGATCAGCTCATCGGTCGTGGGGCCCGAGGCCTGGACATATTGATAGTCGTAGGGGTTTGCCGCCGGCCGGCTACAGGCCACCAGCCCGAGCAGCAGCAGCCACCACAGCTTGCTCACTTCTTTTCGAGCTTGGCCAACTTGTCGGCCAGGGCGTCGTGCTTGTTCTGGCGAGCCCGAATGGCCGGGGTGCGCCCGTCGTTATCCACCACGCCCGGGTTGGCCCCGGCCTCGAGCAGCAGCTGGCAAACCTCATCCTGGCCACTGGCCGCGGCCCAGTGCAGCGGGGTCGAGTTGGTGGCATCCCGGGCGTTGAGGTCGGCCCCCTGTTCTAGCAAGAAACTGCACATTTCGGTCTTGCCGTTGATGGCCGCCGTGTGCAGGGCGAACAGACCCATAGAGTCGGTGGCGTCTTTCTGGGCCCCTCGCTCCAGCAGATAGCGGGCCGCCTCGACGTGGCCACCCCCGGCGGCCACCAAGAAAGGGGTGCTGTCAAAGGCGCCCCGGGCCTCGATATCGGCGCCCTGGTCGAGCAGATAGGCGAGCATCTCGACCTGGCCATAGTGGGCGGCTGTATGAAGTGGAGCAAACTGAGACTGATTGCGGCCGTTCACCGAAATCGGGCTGCCCGAAAGAAGGCCCTTTAGCTCTTCAAGCTTGCCCCCCTCGATGACCCTGGTGACCTCTACTTGCAGCTCGGCCTCTTTGACGATCTCTTGCTGTGTTGGTGGCTTCGGCTTCGTCGGGGTCGACTGGCAGCCCACCATGGTCAGCGTTAGCACAACAAGCAAGCAGTGGTAAATCCTCATGGCTTTCCATACCATCGAGGCATGGGGTCCAAACGTATAAGAGGACCCTCGAGATTTTCTGCGAACGGAACCAGACTTGCAAATCCCAGGGAGGTCAATATGCAGCTTCGGCAATGGGCCGCTCGCTTTGTCCTCGGCGCTCTCGTCGCCGGCCTAGCGTTTTCCATCGTCGGTTTGCGAAGCGATCGCGTGAAAGCTTCCGACCACGATGACGGCGAAACCAATATTAAATCTCGTAACACGGGTCTCACCGACCTGTTCGTCTTCCGCGAAGACTGGTACACCGGCATCGGAGCTGATGCCAACAACCTGATTTTCATCATGTGCACCAATCCTCGCTCGCTGCCCCGTCAGCACTACTACTTCAACACCAACGCGCTCTACAATTTCCACGTCACCCGCAACGCCACCAATAACGACGTCGTAAGTGGCCGCGAAGATTTGCGCTTCGAATTCTCCTTCGGCGCCCCCGACGCCAACAACCAGCAAGCCATCCGCTTCAACGTGCACACCGTGGCCAACGGCGTGCCCACCAACACCACTCTGGGCGTGGCCACCAACCCGGTGACCACCGCCGCCCGCCCCCTGCTGGCCGGCACCAACACCCCCGTGGTCAATAGCTTCAACGTCAACGGCACCAACATCGACGTGTTTGCCGGACTGCGCGAAGACCCGTTCTTCTTCGATGTCGAGGCCTACTTCCGGCTGCGCGCCTCGCTGCGCGGCTCGAACAGCCCCACCGATGTCGACCCGATCGGCTTTGCTCCCAGCACGGCCACTTCCGTCGACTTCGCCCAGGGCTATAACGTGAACGCCATCGTGATGCGCGTTCCCATCGCCTTCCTGCAGGCGAATGGCGAGACCAGCTTTGACGCTTGGGAAACCATCACCATTCCCGGCAACATCGCGGTGTACCAATAGGAGGCAGCTAACATGAAGACTTACAAGTTCCTTGCATCAGTCGCCCTGGCCGCCAGCCTGTTCGTCACCGGTTGCGGTACCAGTTCCGACATTATCCCTCAACCCGCCCAGGCCCAGAACGGCGTGGGTGTGGTCCAGGTCGAGCAGTTAGCTCGTCCGGCCATCAACGAAGGTTTGCTGGTCGACAACGCCCTGCTCAACGCCTATAACAGCGTGCCGCCGTCGTTCGTGCGGGCGGCCCTCGACAACCAAAACGGACCAGAATTCGCCAGGGCGCTCCCGCTCATCACCGACGCCACGGCGACCCTGAATGCCCTGCTGCAGGCCAACAACAACGACGGGCCTTTTGCTGCCGTCAACAACGGCAACGGCCCCGACGCGGGCTTCTTTCTGGGCATCTTCCTGCCCGACGTGATGCGCATCAACACCCAGCTGAACTTCGCCCCCGGGGCTCAGGCCTTCGGTGCGAGCTTCAACGGCAACTTCGTCCTCGACAGCGGTCGCAAAACCACTGACGACGTGATGGATGTGGTGTCGACGGCGTTGACCAACAACGCAGCGGTAAGAGACAACGTGCCCTACACCCGCCAGGGCGGGAACCAGGCCACCGGCCACTCGGCCCTGCCGGTGGGCGGCAACGCCAACCCGACCTTCCCCTTCCTGGCCCCGGCCAACTAGGCGACGGTCAACAACACGAAAAAGCCTCGGCGGCCCGCCGAGGCTTTTTTCTTTGGGCTAGAGACGTCCTACCGGGACAGCCAACCTTCGAGGTTGCTGAACTCCTGGCGAATGGCGGCCCGTTGACCGTCGTCTTTGGCCCCGGACAGGGCCAAGCCCTGAAGCTCGTCAAGGGTCATCGATTCGACCAGGCGCCGCTGGGCGAAGGCAAAGCCCTCCTCCACCTTGGTGCGCACCCGGTCTTTCACCTCGTCGGTGGCAAAGGCCGAATTGACGCCGTTGTCGACCAGCTGACGCAGGTCGGTGGCCGAGAAGCCGAAGGCCTGAGTGATGTTGACGTAGTCGTCGGTCAGGGTGATTCCCGACACGCCAGGGTCATCGTTGTTGACGGTGACCACCGCCCCTTTGCGCATCAAGTCTGGCAGAGGATGGCTGGCCATGTCTTTGACCGCCTGGGTTTGCACGTTCGAGAGCGGGCAGATCTCATAGGGAATGCCTTTGTCGATCATCATCTGCTCGACGGCCGGGTCCTCCGAAGAGCGCACCCCGTGGCCGATGCGATCGGCACCGAGTTCCTCAACGGCTACACGCACGTTGTTCGCTCCGCCGATACTCTTGTCGGCGTGGTGCACCGGCACCTCACCGGCATGCACGGTGACTCCTAGACCGGCCTGCTTGGCGGCCTGAAAGACCTCTTTGTAAGGTCCCGGAGGATAATCGTATTCATTGTTGGCCAGGTCGAGCGCGACCACACCGGCATCTTTGTACTTCTCGGCTAGCTTCTCGACCACCCAACCAGACTCGACGCCCATCTGGCGCTCGATGATCATGATCAGACCCAGGTCCATCCCGAAGTCCTGAGAAGCCCGCTTGGCGCCTTTAAGGACGGCCTGGGTAACAGCGTCCAGGTCGAGGTTGTTGGTGGAGGCCATATACATCGGCGAGAACCGCAATTCGGCGTACTGGAGATTGTCGTCAGAGCAATCCTTGGCCACATGATAGGTAAGATCTTCAATGACCTGGGGATCTTTGAAGATCTTGCCGATCAGATTGAACTTCTCCAAGAACACCTTGAGCCCGTCCTCGGCCGCGGCATCCTTATCCTTGGCGGTGATCTGAATCAGCTCGCGCAGTTCTTCGACATCGTAGGTCGGCAGTTCGATATCGTTCTTCTTGGCCACGTCCGCCAGCGCCTCGGGAGTGATGGCTCCTTCGAGGTGGCGGTGCAGGTCGGTCTTGGGAACGTCCTGGCTGAATTGGCGAAGCTGTTCGTTGCGCAGGCCCGACAGAGGAGCCAGAGCAACCGAGGCCAGGGCCTGGTCCAATTGAGCGAAAATCGCTTCTTTGGACACCCCCGAGCCGCACAACTCGGCGATGGTTCGGCCGCTGAGCTCGCTCGTCTCGCGACCTCCGATGGTCACCTGATCGCCATCCGGCCTCTTCTGGCAACCGCAGGCGCGAGCGGTGGGCGACGGAGTCGTGGGACTGAAGTTCCTCTGAATCGAGACCATTGGCAAACCTCCTATTGTCTGTCATGTCAGAATAGGAAGAATGCCTCAAAAATCGCTGAAAGGACTACATGCGGGGGGCGCCGGGCGGAAGCTGCTGATCATCGTCATTCGCCTGCCACTGCTGCTGCGGGGGCGGCGATTGCGACTGGGCAGCGGCCATCTGGGCCGGATTGATGGCCGCCTCTTCAGCCTGGTGAACCGGGGCAGCCGCTGGAGCGCTACCGGCCTGCACCAGGGGCTCGGGAGCCTCGCTGGCCGGCGCATCGTCTGGCTTCTTACCGCGAAACGCGTCATAGAGAGCCTTGATGAACAACCCGGTGAGATAGCGATAGTAGCCAAACCGTCGGCGTTCGAGGCTCTTGATGACCGCCTCGACCCCAACCAGCTCTTCTTCGACCAGAGGATGCTCAAAGCCGCAAGACTGGATGTGAAGGCGCAGCTTGAGAGCCAGGGTCAGGGCTTCTTCGTGCTTTTTGAAGCGCAACTGCGTGTTGACCTGGGCGGCGCGCTTTTGAATCTCTTGCACGGGTCCCGGGGCATTGTTCTCGACCATGGCTCCTCCTTACCTCAGCAAATTGATCAGGTCGTCTCGACCGGCCGCTTTAGCCAGACTCATCGGGGTCTTACCAGAACTATCTTTGGCGTTCTTGGTGGCCCCGCACATCACCAGACCCTCGGTAGCTCCGCGATGACCCATCTTGACGGCCAGGTGCAGAGCCGTCTCGCCGGTTTTGGGATTTTTGAAGTTGATATCGGCGCGACACTCCATCAGATCGATGATCATCCTGGTGCGGCCGGCCATCGCCGCCAACTGAAGCGGTGTGTAGCCCGCCTCGTTGACCGGATCCACCATGGCGTTCTGAGCCACCAGCAAGTCCACGGCTCGATTTGCCGGCGAGCAAGCGGCCCCGTGCAAAGGGGTGGCGCCGAAAGAATCCACCGCGTTGACATCGGCCCCGCGGCCCAACAGGTCGGTCATCACCTTGGTGTGCCCCCAGCGCGAGGCGATGTGGAGCGGAGTCGCGTCGCCGGCTCCGACGTTGACGTTAGCCCCCTTCTCGAGCAGGGCCTCGACCAACATCTCTTTACCGTAGAAGGTGGCCCATTGCATTGGGGTCCAACCCGAGCCGTCCACGGTCCCGATCAACTTTTCGTCTTCGATAGCGCGGACGCACTTGTTGGTCATGCCCAGCTTGAGGCCGCCCATGAACTCGACATAAGACGGCGGCATGCGGCTGGAGTCGTAAAGAACTCCCATACAATCGTCGATCAGCTTAGGCAGCACCGGGAAATCCGGTCCACCGCTGCGACGCACCACCGCCAGAGCCTGCAGCTTCAACTGTTGACTGGGCCGACCGTTCATTTCTTCGATGACGGCCTGAGCCATCAGCAACTGACCCACCACGCCGTCTTCGACCATGCCCAGGCGCTGGCGCTCTTGCATCAACTCTTGAATGCGGGCCAGGGCCTCGTCCTGGCGGCCGAGCCGAATCATGAAGTCGATCAGATTGGCGGCCAGAGTCGCTCTCTGAGCATCCATGCCGGCCTTCTCTAAGACGGCGCAAGCCTGTTCACCCAGAGAAAGGGCGGTGACGAAGTCGTTCTGCATCGCGTAGAACGAGGCCAGAGTCTTGAGCACACGCACATGCAGCAGGGGGTCGGTCCCCTGGTCAAACTTGAGAATCTCGAGAGCACGCTGGGCATAGTAGGCGGCCGAGCGAATGTCTTTTTGCTCTTGATACATCTGGCTCACGCCGTGCAGCACGCTGGCATAGTCTGAGGCCGGCGGGTCAGCCATTTGCTCGAAGGTCGAGATGCAGCGCAGATAAAGCTTGCCGCAACGATTGAACTGGCCCCGCTGCTTGAACATGTCGGCCAGATGACGAACAGCGATGACGGTCTGGGTATCGACCGACCCCAACCCCAGTTCGGCGGTGATGATGGCGTTCTCGTAGATCTCGGTGGCCTTCTCGTAGTCGTAGCTATAGGTCGCCTTCAGACCTTCGGCCAGGGTCTTCTTCAACTTCTCGGTGACGCGTTGCTTGTATAGGTCTTGATAGGCCTCGTAGCCGAGCATGATGATAGAGATGCCGGCCACGATGGCGGCGCCATATCCGATGGCCTTCTGGGTCGCGCCCATGGCCGACAAACCGAAGGCGATGGCTCCGCCGCCCAGGATGACGCCGATGGCGATACCGTTATCACGGGCGCTTCGCGGAGAGGCCTTGAGGACGCGCAAGACAGCCGCAGCCCCCAGGCTGCCGGCCACCATGACCACCAGCGAAACCAGGAACATCCCGGCGCCGACCAGGACGTTGGCGCTCGAGACGCTGACCATGCCGCCCCATTGGGCGCCAAGCACGGCCGCGAAAACGATGTAGAGGAGGTGGCGAAGCCCCATAGCCTAGAGGTTCTGCACCAACTGGATCATCGGTAGGAAAGAGGCGATGACCACGAAGCCTACGACCGCGCCCATCACAGCCATGATCAAAGGCTCGATCAGGGAGGCGAGGTTGTCTAGTTGGATCTCGAGGTCGTCTTCGTAGAGCTTGGCCACGCGCGAGATCAGGTCGTCGAGACGACCCGTCTCTTCGCCGACCTTGATCATCTGCAAGGCAGTCGGCGCGAACACCTCGTAGAGAGTCAGCGAGTCGAAGAGACTGACGCCCGATAGCAACGATTCTCGACTGTGTTTGAGTTTTTGCTGATAGACCCGGTTACCGGCGACGCTCTCGCACGTCTTGAGAACCTCACCCAGCATTACACCGGCGCTGAGCATGGTCGACATCGTGTAGAGCACTCGGGCCGAGATGCCCAGAGAGATCAATTTGCCGACCACGGGCACTTTCAAGATGTTCTGGTCAAAAGCGAAGCGCAAGGCCGGGGCCCGGTCGGATTCGGCCAACAACCAGAAAGAAGCGGAAAAGAAGCCCACAATCAAGAGGATGCCGGGAATGGCCACGTAGGGATTGCTCAGCGCGCGGCTGCCGTAAATCAGCACTTTGGTCGGCCAGGGCAACTCGATGCCCACCGAGTCGAACATCGGCAGCAACATCGGCACGATGTAGAACACAAACAGAGCGATGATACCGATGGCCACCACGCCGATCACGGCCGGGTAAGCGAAGGTCGCCTGAATGCGCTTCTTGAGGGTTACGTTCTTCTCGAGGAGCCGGGCCAGCTTATTCAGGGTCACGTCGAGGGTACCCGACGTCTCGCCAGCTTTGGTCAGGGCGATGTAGGTTTCGCCAAAGACGCGCGGCTGCTCGTCGAGGGCCTGGCTGACCGATTTGCCTCCCTCGATGGCGTTGGCCACCTTCTCCATGACCACGTTGAGGCGCTGGTCTTCGCCGCGGGCGACGAAGTGGAAGGCCCGGTTGACCGAGATGCCACCGTTGACCATGGCCGCCAGCTGGCGCGTGTAAAGAGAGAGGTTCTCGATCTTGACGCTCGGGCTGAGCTTGAACTGAATGCTCCTCGCGGCCGGAGCCTCTTCTTGCTCTTGAACGAAAAGAACACGAGGATAGACCTGATTCAATCGGTCTTTGGCCACCACCAGGGAAGGCGCTTTTAGAGTGCCCTGGACCACGTTGTCGGCGTGGTCTACGGCTTTGAACAGAAAACTTCGAATTTGGAACTACCTACCTTCCCCGAGAGAAGTGCATAGCAGACTCAATAATTTCGCACCCTGGGCCAAAAGGACCTCCAAAAGAGATACAATCGGATAAGTCGGGGGCACGACCGGCCGCCGGGTTCGCCGACAGCCGCTCAGAGCTGTTCTTTGAGCTTGCGTGAAGCCCGCCCGATCCCGAAACGAACCTGGCCGACGGTGGCGTCATTACGGGCCAACACCATCAGATAGGTCACCTCGTTGATACTACGCAAGAAGATGCTACCGTTCTCGGCCTCGAGACTCATCAGGCCCAGGGCCCCGCGCTCGAATTTTTCGGTCATGCCGGCCTCGGCATTCTGGAAAAGCTCGGCCGTCTCGGCACCCAGAAAATCGGGGTCGGGCTCGGCATCGCCGGAGGAGGCGATGACCAGGCCATCCTTACCCACGATCAGACTGCCTTGAATGCCCGGCGTGGTGTTTAACTCTTTGAGAATCTCGTCCATCTAAGCCTCCGTTATTGAAATACCGATGCCAGCATCGTGGCGGCGCTGGCCAACCGAGCCTGCCAGACTTCGGGAGCGACCTTCGCATCCAGGAACGTAATCAGCACGGCTTCTTTATCGATTGGGAACAAACTGAGCGTGCGCCGGTCCGAACGCAACACGAACTGCCGCACAGGGGCCATGCCCAGGCGCTCGAGGGCACCTTCACAGTCCCCCATTGCCTGAGTCAGGATCACGCCCACCATTTCAGGATTGACGTCAGTATCCAGTTGCATATCGATGGGCAAACCATCTCTCGAGGCCAGGACATTGCCCACGATGCCGTCGACCTGAGAGAGATCCTCGAGTACTTTCTTGAGAATCGCCTCCCGCAAGACCATCTCGCCGGGCAACGGTGCAGCATCGGCGTCAGCCGCCGGCGAGGTGCTGGGATTGTGAACCAGCAAGGCCACCGACTGCGGCATGGGCCAGACTTGCAGCTTACCCAGCCGACCGTCGAGCCAGAGGCTGGTCATTTGACCCAACTCGGCCTCTTCCATCCCTTTGCCGAAGGCGTCGAGCACCACCTGATGGAAAGCCGCGGCCTGCCCGGTAAAGTCAGCGTCGTCAAAGGAGCCGCACAGGGTGAAACCTTCGTCGCTGGCGAGCTGGGCCGCGCCGACTTCAGCCAGCCGACCTTCAAGACTTGCGAACGAAGGAAAATCAGTCCCGCTCAATTCTTCGCGCAAGCCATCGACAACCTGTTTGAGCTTCTCGCCCATGTTCTGTTCGCCCATGGGCAGCGAAACCTCGGGAAACATCTCGGTAGGCAGAGCCACCTCTTCGACCATCGCCTCGGCTTCGGGTTCGGGCTCGACCACCGCCGAGGGAAGCTCGGCCTCGAAGTCGTCTTCCACGTCCAGAGGATCCGAGGTCAGCGAGCTGGTGCTCGGGCCATCCAGGTCAAGGTCAAGGTCGAGATCCAGATCCAGGTCGAGGTCCAGGTCCAGGTCGAGATCCAGGTCAGACTTCAAAGAAGGCAATCCGGACGTATCCTCGAGGGGCGCCTCGAAGTCGGTCGCAGCCGGCATATCGAAATCGTCACTGAGCGGCACGCTGGTCTCGACAGGGCTGACCAGTTCAGGCTCGGGCGTAGGCGCCGGCTCGAGATCGAGGTGGTCGAGGTCAGCCACCGGCTGCTCTTCAGACACTTCGGGCTCTTCGAGTTCGGGAGCCAGGTCGATGGGGTCGGGCTCGGGACCGAGCAGATGCTCACCCACCGCCTCGCCCACCGGCAATCGGGTCAGGGCCTCGAAACGGGCCAAAAGCTCGCAGATACTCTTCTCGGAGGTCTCGGAAAGGACCGAGGCAATCCGCTCGCCCAGAGCCGAGAGGTCGGCGATGACCTCGATAGGTCGGTCAAGATTCTCTCGCGAGAGCACTTGCCGGGATTCGAGATTGAGTTCGACCGGGCAAACCAGGAAGGCCGCCTGAGGCGAAAAGTATCTAACCCGAGAGAGAAAGCGAAACGCCTGATCCGGCGTGACTTCGTCCTCTTGCACCTCGAACATGAAGACGGCGCCCTCATAAGTTGCGAAGAGGTCGACGGTGCGATAGTCCCGCTCGAGGGCCCAGCGCAAACCGGCTTCTTCAATGCCGTGCGAGCGCAGACTATCGGCCAGAGACAGCGCCAGCCAGAGATTGCGGTGAGCCAGGCGACGGCCGGGAGCGGTGGCGCGCAAGAACTGGTCGATCCGTTCTTCGGAGATCAGTCGATTGCTAAAGGGGCTTCGGAAGCCGCGGTCGGCCGCATCCTTAAGAGCATCCATCGAAGGAAAGCGAGCCAGTTCGCGACCCGAGTCACGACAGAACACCTCGAACTCGCGCTCGAGCAGGCCGTGTTGTTCCAAGTCATTGACCACCGCCTCGAGTTCGCCGGCCTGACCGTTGGCGTAAGCCTCAAGCGACGTGCCGGCATTGCTCGAGACCGCCATCAACAGCTTGCGGCTGGCAGGACTGGCTAAAACTCGGGCGGCGTCGAGCTGGACTCGACTCAGCGGGAAAGTGTCGCTTTCTTCGGCCACCAATCGAAATTGTTCGGACAGCACCGACAGGGGCGACCACTTCCACTTCTCGAGCACCGAAGCAATCGTGCTGCGAAAATCTTCGAAATCATCAGTGGGCGCGTCTCCGTTGAAAATAACGCCCGCCTCGATCGAATCTCTGTCTTCAGGAATCCAATAGAAGTAGATCTCGCCCTTCTCGCCCAGGAAGAGCTCGCCGCGCTTGCCAGGATTGGCGCTGTTGAGATCGAGCGACCGCCGCAACTCTAGCGCCACATCGATCACCAGGGGACGGTAGCGTTCGCGGAGACGGCTCCAGATGTCATTTTCTCTCGACAGGCCGACCCTGGCCTTCAAGACCTCTCGTAACAACTGCATGACTTACCTCACAAGCCTCCCGCTGGAGCGACTCCCAGTCGCTCGAGTTCCTTCTCTATTTTCTTCATGAAAGCTTCATTCCGCTTTTTGCTAGCAAACTGGTATCCCTCTTGAAGCTGTTGGATACTCTCGGGCTTCATCTTCATCCGCTCGAAAATCAGAGCCAGATTGAAACGGGCATTCAGATCGCCGGGATCGATATCCAGACAACGCCGATAGGCATCGATGACCTGGTCCCATTTTCGCTTTTTCGAGTAGGCAACTCCCAGGTTGTAGTGGCTCTTGGAATCGGTCGGATTGAGAGCGATGGCTTTCTGATAGGCCTCGATCGCTTCATCGAGGCGACCGGCCCCGGCATAAGCGATACCCAGATGACTGTGCGCCTCGGCCAGATAGGGGTCGAGCGCGATCGCCTTCTGAAGCACCTCGATAGCTCGCTCGAAGTCCCCCCCGCGAAAGGCGATCAGGCCCAGCTTGCTGAGATAGTCGGGTTCGCGAGGGTCGAGCCCGGCGGCCTGGCGATAAGCCTCGGCGGCGTTGTCCCACTGGCCCAGCTGCATATAGATCAAGCCCATGTCGGCGTGTGGCTGAGCCCAGCTCGGCTCGACCACCACCGCCAGTCGGAGATACTCGAGGGCTTGCTCGAAACGGCCCCGTCTCAGTAAGACATTGCCCAGGCCCGCTCGGGCCCGGCCGTTATGCTCGTCCATGCCGATGGCTCGCCGATAGTGAGACTCGGCCTGCTCCCAGCGGCGCAGAGCCGAAAAAGCGTCGCCCAGACGGGCATAGGTGTCCGGCCCGGGCTTGAGGCGAACCGCCTGTTCCATCGCCTTGACGGCCAGACTGTGGTCGCCCCGGCGCAGATGGGCCTCACCCACCTTGAGCTGCAGCTCGGCATTGGTGGGGGCCAGATCGAGGGCGGCCTGATACTCTTCGATGGCCAGATCGAGGCGGTCGGTCTTTTCGTAGAGCAGGCCCAGCTCGACCCGAGCCAGGGCCAGATCGGGATAGTCCTCGAGCAGTTCGAGCAACTCGTGGATGGACTCTTCGGCATCGGCTACGCGAGCCATACAGATCGCCTTCTGGACTCGGATAGCCAACCGATTGGGGTCGAGCCGCATCGCGTCCTGGGTCTCTTGAAGAGCTAGCTCGACCTTGTGTTGCAGCAGATAGAGCCGGCCCAGATGATAACGCAGAGTGGCCTCGTCGGGATAGTGAACGGCAGCCACGGCCAACTCGTTCTCGGCTTGCTCCCAACGCTCGAGGTCGATCTGGATCAAAGCCCGGCGGAAGGCGATGTCGCTAAACTCGGCCCCATGGTCATCGGCCGACAGCAGAGCCTCGTTACCCTCCTCGAGGCAACCCAGCGAATGCAACGAACACCCGAGAAAGTAGTAGAAGTCGCCCAGTTCGTCCTGGGGAGGCTCGAGCTCGAGAGCCCGGCGCAAGTGGGTGGATGCCTCGGAGTAGAAGCCTCGCTGGTAAAGGGTGCGGCCCAGGTAGCCATGAATGTCCCAGCGATCGCCTTCGACGCGCAAGGCCTGCCGATAGTAATCTTCAGCCCCGATCAAGTCGCCCAATTCGGCCAGGCTGCGACCCAGGAAGTAGAGCGCGTCACAATGCTGCGGGTCGTGGCGCAGGCAGTTGCCCAGAGCCTCGCGAGCGTCTTCGACATTGGCGCTCAAGAAGTGGGTGTAACCCAGTTCGAAGTGGGACTCAGCCCGGGCCGGACGCAACTCGACAGCCCGCTCATAGTTGTCCAGCGATTGCTCGAGCAAACCCAGCTCGCGGCAAGTTTCGGCCAGGTCAAGCACGTATTCGAGATTGTTTTCGTCCCGTTCGACTGCCCCAGCCAGGAAACGGCGCGCTTCGTCCATCCGACCCAGGTCGCGCTCGACCAGACCCGCCTCGTAGTAGTAGAGCGCCTGCCCATCGTCTTGCTCGACGGCCATTCGAAACTGGTCGCGGGCCGCTTCGTCATCACCGACTCGGCGCAAGGTCATGCCCAGACGGTAGCGGGCCTCGCCCCAATGAGAGTGGAGTTGGAGGGCGCGTCGATAGGCCTCCACCGCCAGGTCGGAAAGGTCGAGCGCCTCGTAGACCTGACCCAGATGAAAATGGGCGTCGTGGTTGCGCGGGTCGAGTTCGACCGAGCGTCGGATTTCCTCAGCCGCCAGGTCGTAACATTCGAGCGAATGAAAGGCCATGCCCAGCGAGTAGCTGACGAAACTGTTGTGCGAGTTGAGTTCAAGCGCGCGCCGATAGCTGTCGATCGACTCTTCGTGGCGACCCATCCCTGACTGGGCCTGACCGATCCAATACCAGAGCTGGCTCTGGTCGGGGCTGATGGAGAGAGCTTTGCGGTAGTGGGAAATGGCCAGATCGAGCTTGTCGAGTTCGGCATAGGCCCGTCCCAGCGCCGAATAGAACTCGTGGTTCTCGGGATCGAGTGAAATGGCTTTCTGGTATCGTTTGATGGCCAGATCCAGGCGGCCCAGGCGAACGTAGGACAGGCCAAGGCGAAAATGGGCATCCGCCATCTCAGGAGCGAGGTCGATGGCCTTCTGATATTCTTTGTTGGCCTCGTCAAAATTGCCCAGCCGAGCATAGATGTTGCCGAATTCGAAGTGGCTATCCGGATTGTTGGGCTCGAGACCGACGGCCGTCTGGAACTCGAGCCGGGCGGCCGACAGATTGCCGAGCCGGGCGTACACCAGGCCTAGATTGTAGTGAACGTGGGAATCGTTGGGGTCCAGATCGACAGCTTTGCGAAACTCTTGCACCGCCAGGTCGAGGCGACCGGTCTGGAAGAAGGCGAGGCCCAAATTGTTGTGGGTGTAGGGGTCGTTGGGGTCGAGCCGGATGGCCTCTTTGTACTCGTTGATACAGGCCTCGAGATCGCCCAGGCGGGCGAAGGCACGACCTAGATTATAGTGGTAGTAAGAATCCATCGGCTCGAGCATGATGGCTCGCTGCAGATGAGAAATGGCCCCTTCCAGATCGTTGATCTGAGACAGTGCAAGCCCCAGGGCGTAGTGGGAGCGATGGTGGGCCGAATCTAGCTCGAGCGCCTTGCGATAGGCCTCGATAGCCTGCTCGTTCTTGCCCAGTTTGGAAAGGCACTGGCCCAGGTGAAACTGGGCCTCGGCGTTGCGCGGATCGAGTTCGATGACCTGGGTGAACTCTTCCACCGCCTTCTCGGTCTTGCCCTGGCGGAAATACACTTGCCCGAGGTTGTAACGCGCCTCGATGTTTTTAGGGTCGAGCTTGACCTGGCGCTGGAAGTCCTCGACCCCCTGCAGCCGCTCGAGTTCTTGTTGAATGCGCCGCTCGCCGGTGGAGTCGTTCTGGTTTTGAACAATCTTGAGGGCGACCTGAAGCTCGGTGATCGCCTTGTCGCGCTTGCCCAGCCTCTCGTAGGCCAGACCGAGGTTGTAGTGAGCCCGGACGAAATTGGGAACCAGCGCCAGCACCTCTTGCCACTCGCGCACCGCCATGTCGAGATTGCCCTGACGAAAGTAAGCGGTGCCCATCTCGTAGTGACCCTGGACATGCTCAGGATTGAGCATGACCACCTTCTGGTACTCTCTGATAGCCGCGTCTAGACGGTTCTCATAAAGGTGCTGATTGCCCAGGCGATAGTGGTACTGGACCTCATCGGCCGCCGACATGGGACCAAAAGGATCTTGATTCGTTTGAGTACGATCCAACCTTTACGCTCCTTTTCGCGGTCCCGAAGTCGTTCGATGGTATCATCAGGTTGACCGGAACGCGGCAGAGTTGGACATCTGGAAGATATATTCCTGGTTCACGGGACTGAACTGTCCGCCCAGCGAAACTAGTCGCGGTGAAACGGCGCAAAGGCGAACCGGGCGCGTGGAAATCAGCCCTCAAGTATGTCCTGGGACGCGGCACGGAGCTTACTCTGGCGGCCATGGCGGTGGCCCTCTTCCTGGTGGCCACCAACACCCAGACGGGCTGGCTTTATCTGGTCTGCGCTGTCCTGGTCGGACTGCTAGCCCTGGGATTTATCAGCTCACGACGCCAGATTCGAGGACTCAAGCTCAGCTGTCGCCTCATCGGCAGCCAACAGGTGGGCCAGCCCGCCCGCCTCGAGGTGACCATCGAGAACCCCGGCCCGCGCCGGCGCTATCACCTGGTCGTGTCGCGGGAGGTCCAGCCCTGGGAAGTGAACCCCGCCCCCCAGCATCGGCTGCTCGAATCGCTCGAACCGGGCCAGCAAGGTTCGGTGGTTCTTTCGGCCAGGCCGGCGGTTAGAGGCCAGCACCGCTTTCGGGGTGTGACCGTCACAAGCTCGGCTCCGCTCGGTTATTTTCCCGCCAGCCTGACGGCCCCAGCTAGCCGGTCCTTCACCGTCTATCCCGAGACCATCGAACTGCCCGGCCGCGCCACGGTAGCCGAGGGAACCCGCTTCAGCGCGCCCGAGGCCTCCGCCCGCCAGGCTGGCTCAAGCCAGGATTTGCGCCGTCTGCGCGACTATGAGCAAGGCGAGGATCGGCGTTTTGTTCACTGGCCCTCGAGCGCTCGCACGGGACAACTGATGGTGAGAGAGTTCAGCCGACCGCTGTCCCCGGGTCTGGTGATGGTGCTGGCCAACCTCGAAGGCAGCCAGGTCGGAGACTACCCGGACACCGCGTTCGAATGGGCCATCAAATTCGCCGCCTCATTGGCGGTCCGCCAACAGCGCCAGGGGCAAGCGGTGGTCTTGCTGACCATGGACGGAGCCGCCTGGCAACGGCACGAAGGCCTGACCGGGGTGCTCGAACGCCTGGCTTTGCTTGAAGACAATGGGCCCGGTCGCTGGGAAGCGGTGCCCGTGCCCCCCCTCGGCAGCAGCGAACAAACCTTGCTGTTGACCGTCGTTCCGGCCACGCCGGCTGCGACCCGACGGCTGAGGGCGGCCCGCCTGGTGATGTTTCAAGCCGGCCTGCCGACGGCCCCCTTCCGGGCGGTCGACTATGAGCAAGCCCGAAGCCAGCTAAGCCAGTTGCGCCCTCGCCTGTGGCAGCCAGACCAACCCCTCGAGGCCCTGGCATGAACCCCCTCAAAGGGTGGATCGACTTTCTCAAGCGCCAGAAAGCGCGAGCCGAAGACTCGACTTCTTTCCGGGCGGCCGTGGCTTTGCTGGTGTTGGTGGCCCTGCTGGCGGTCTGCCATCAGCTCGAGTGGCCCGCCTACGGATGGGTGGCCATCGGCCTGACCCTACCTGGCTTCCTGTTCAGCCACTTTCGACGCCGCGAGAACAATTGGTGGGTCAAGGCCATTTTGTCGATACTCATGCTCATGACCTTGTTCAACTTCTTCCGCAGCCTGGCTCAGACTTTGTGGGACCCGCGCATTCCCCTGGCCGAACTGCTCATCTGGCTGCAAACCTTGCACAGCTGGGACTTACCGGCCCGAAAAGACCTGAATTACTCGATGCTGGTAGCGCTGATCCTCATCTCGATGGGGGCGGTGTTGACGACCCTGATGACCTATCTGGCTTACCTGAGCCTCTTTGTCATCCTGGCCGTGACGGCCATTCACTACGACCATCTTTCGCGTTTGCGCCAGCTGACCGGGCTAGAACTGCTCCATCTCGAACCCCGTCCCCCTCAACTCGCCGGCCAGATCGGTCGAAGCCTGGCCGCTCTGCTGCTGGTGGGAGGTCTGGCGCTGGCGATGATGCCGCGCTATGAGAGTATGCGCCTGCGCACGCTGCCCGTCAGCTGGCAGCAGCGCCTCGAGATGACCCCGCTCAGTCAAGGCCAGGTCGTCAACCCGTCTTATCCCAACGGCGTGCGTGACCCCCAGGGCGGGCGCGCCAGCTTCTCGGCCGACAACTATCACGGATTCAACACGTCGGTCGACCTCAACATGCGCGGTCGGCTTGACGACTCGGTGGTCATGAAGGTGCGCACCTCTCGTTTTACTTACTATCGAGGCCTGACCTTCGATATCTACGACGGCCATTTCTGGACCCAGAAGATCCACGACTTCGAAGAGCTCACCGCCGCCGAGCCACCCATCATGATACCCCGAAACGACTCGGGCCGGCGCGAAAAGGTGCAGATCTTCTACGTCGAAAAGCGACTTCCCAACATTATCTTCGCCGGCCTCAATCCCCACCAGCTCTACTTCCCTTCCACCAGCATCTATGCCGTTCCGGCGGTCCCCCGCCGCCGCATTCGCGACTACACCGGCGGCCTGCGCTCCCCCTTTGCCCTCGAGCCCGGCACCGTCTACTCGGTCATCTCCTACGAACCCACGCTGGGACCCGACGCCCTACGGCGCTTACCCCAGCGCGACCCGGTCCTCAAAGCCTATCAACAATACCTGCAGCTACCCGACGAACTTCCCGAACGCACCCGCCAACTGGCCCTCGAGTTGACCCGCCAGGCCGACTCGTCCTGGGGCAAGGCCACGGCCATCGCCGGGTATCTCCAAAACCATTACACCTATAGCCTGGACATCCCGCGCTATCCCGATCAGGCCGACACGGCCGACTACTTCTTGTTCGAGAGCAAAGCCGGCTATTGCGAGCAGTTCGCCACCGCCATGGTGGTCCTGTGCCGCGCGGCCGGCCTGCGGGCCCGCTATGTGAACGGCTACCTGCCCGGCACCTACAACCCTTTGACCGGTTTCTACGAAGTCAAGGGCACCGATGCCCACGCCTGGGTCGAAGTCTTCATCCCCAGCCTGGGGTGGCTGACTTTCGACCCTACCCCCGGGGCCACGGTCACCCCCGAACTCGGCGACAACCAGGCCCGGGGCTGGCTGATCCTGAGTCTGCTGGCCTATCTCGGAATAGGTCGGCAGGCGGCCCTATGGGTTTGCCTGGCGGCCGGGCTGCTGGGGAGCGGCTGGCTGCTTCTGCAATGGAGGCCCCGCTCCAGGCCGGACCCGACCCCCCAGGGCCAGATCCGAGCGCTCTACCAGCGGGCCCTGGAAAGCCTGGCCAAGCACGGCCATTCCCGACTCCCCGGCCAAACGCCCCGGGCCTTCCTGGCCGAAAATCCCTGGCCCGGGCTAGAACGGCTCACCCAACTGTTCGAGCAGGCCAGTTGGGGCAGCCAGCTACCGTCTTCCCAGGAGGTCGAGGGAGCCAGGGCCGCCCTGGCCAGCCTCAAGTCCGAACTTCGCCAGGCTGGCAGGCAAGATACTGCTTCATAGGGAAACCTCGCCAGTCGAGATGAAAAGCTCACTTGGCTATATCGCTCTCCTGCTATGGCTTCTGGTCGCATGCCTACCGGCCCTGGCCCAGGATAACGAGCCAGAACCACTCGCCGAGCCGCCCGACCTTCAGCAGCCCGCTCCGCTACTGACCGTCAAACAGATCGTGGTGGTGGGCAACACGCTGTTGCCCGAAGCCGCAATCCGTCAGGCCGTAGCCCCATACGAGGGCCGCGAACTCGACTTCGAAGAACTCTCGGAAGTGGTCGACGTGCTGGAAGAGCTCTACCATGAAAAGGGCTACTTTCTCATGCGGGCCATCTTGCCAGCCCAAAAACCGCTCGAGGGAAAAGTCGAGGTGCAGGTTTTCGAGGGCCGCATCATGGGGGTGGTGACCGAGAACAACCAGCGTTACCCCGACCAGTTCCTGATCGACCATTTTCAGGCCCATCTGCCCACTTCGGGCTATCAGCAAGAAGACTTCCAAAAGTCGCTGATGCTGCTCAACGAGCTACCCGACCTGGGCGTCAAGGCTGTTTTTCGCCCCGGCAGCTCGCCGGGCTCGACCGAGGTGGTGCTCCAGGCCGCCGAGGACAAGCAATTTCACCTCGGACTCGACTACAACAACTTTGGTACTCGCCTGACGGGCGAGCATCGAGCCGGCCTGACCGGCGACCTCAGCAACGCCATCACCCCCGGAGACCGCTTCCTGGTCCGATCCGTGTTCGGCTTTCCGTCCGAAAACACGGCCTTCATCCAGTCGGCCTACTCGTTTCCGGTGGGCGACCTCGGCACGCGCCTGGGATTCGGCTACGCCAACGGTAGCTACACGGCCGGACGGGAAGTGGCCATCCTGGATATCCGCGGCGCGGCCAATGTCTACTCTCTATCCGTAGAACACCCGCTGGCCCGCTCGCTGACCCACAGTTCCGACGTCTTCCTCAATCTCTCTTATAACGATATCGATAACACCATCCTCGGCCTGCCCCTATCCAACGATTTCTACACCGCCGCCAACCTGGGCTACCGCGCGTCGTGGCGGGACACCAGCGGGCGCTCGCTACTGCGAACCAGTTTGACCCAGGGACTCGGCGGGATCGCTGCCGGAGACCCCCGCACCAGCCGGGCCGGAGCCGGGGCAGACTTCTTCAAAGCCAACTTAGACCTGGCCCGAATCCACGAAATCAACCCCAGTATGTTCGGCATCCTGCGGGGTACCCTCCAGTATTCGGGCACGCCTCTGTTCTCGGCTGAGCAGTTCGCCCTGGGCGGCCCCGACACGGTGCGCGGCTTTGGCCAGGCTGAAGCCCTGGGCGATCAGGCCTATAACCTGACCGCCGAACTGCGCTGGTCGCCTTTGGAAGAACAAAAGGATCTTTTTCAAACGGTCTTTTTTGTCGATCATGGCGGAATCGTCCGCAAAAACCCCCAACCCGGAGAAAAAGGCAGCCTCCACCTTACCGGAGCCGGCATCGGCTTCCGCCTCAATCCTGACGACGGCCGCACCCGAGTCAGACTGGACCTGGGTTTCCCCATCGCTCCTGGCCGCAACGCCCGTGGTAATTCGCCGGTGATCTACGGCCAGGTGCAAACCCGTTTCTAAAAAAAGGGTCAAACGGGTAGGAGGGTCGAAGAATCAGGGACTAAAACACAAAAAAGGTCGGAGTGGTTACACATGGGAAATCGAACAAAGTGGGCCTGGGCGCTTGCCCTGGCTGTCACGCTCACCGTGGCAGCGTTCACCCCTAAGCTCAGCGAGGCTTCGACTGCTCGCGAGTATGCGTTAAAAGCGGGGTATCTGTTCAAATTCCTTCATCTAGTCGAGTGGCCCAACGAGGGCCAGCGGCCCAACTTTGTGATTGCGGTGGTCGGTCCCGGACCGTTCGGCCCGTCGCTCGATGATCTCTCGGGCAAGGTCGTGCGCGGCAAGACCATCCGGCTGAGCACCTTCGACAAGGTCCCGAACCCGGCTCCCACCGAGCAGGTCATCCTGTTCGTGGACCGGGCCAATCAGGAAAAGTTCGCCCCCATCCGGCAGCGTCTGGAGAAGATGAACGTCCTGACCGTCGGCGAAGGAGCTAAATTCGCCGAAGAGGGTGGCTGCATCAACCTGGTGACCGTCAAGAACCGCGTTCGCTTCCGCATGAATGTCGACGCTGTCCGTCGGGCCAACTTGAAGGTCAGCCCCAAACTCGTCGAGGTTGCTTCGGTGCTGGTGACCGACAAGGGCGAGCAGGCTAGCATGGAAGAGTACCAGGACATCCTGGCCTTCAACTTGTAGCTCTCCGCTTTGCGGTCGTTCTTTCGCGATCTTCCGATCAGCCGGAAGCTAAACCTTCTGGCTGTGCTCACCAGTCTCTTGGCACTGGCGATGGCTGCTGTCGGAGTCATCGCGGCCGACTTCTACTTCGTAATCCGTGGCCTGCAGGAGGACCTCCGAATGCAGGCCCGTTTTATTTCTGTCCAGTACGACCTGTCGCTGGAAGAGGACGCCCCCCTGGCCGGCGACGAGTTCACTCGTATCTGTAGCATCGACCCGAGCATTATGGAGGCCACCCTCTTCGATGCCGACTGGGTGTCCAACAGCGGCGACGAAGCCACCAACCACCCGGTTGGGGTGTTCCGCCGCGCGGGGGTAAAAAGCCAGGGCCCGCCTAAGTATCCCGACCTGCCTTTTGGGGTCGGTCGCGACGGCAACTCGCTCTATGCTTTCATGCCGATCAATCTCGACATTTCGGGCGAACAGGTCGGTTCGGTCTTCATCCGCTCCGACCTGAGTAAACTCTACGAGGCGGTGCGCTACCATTTGAGGCTGCTGGGCCTGGTCTTCTTGGCCTCGGGTGGCCTGGCCTGGATCTTCAGCGACCGCTTGCAGCCGTTTATCTCCCGCCCTATCGCCAAGCTGGCCGAAAAAGCCCGCCTGATTTCGCTCTCGGCCGACTATTCGTTGCGCCAGCAAAAAGAAGGCGACGACGAGATCGGCAACCTGACCGAGTCGTTCAACGAGATGCTCGAAGCTATCGAAGAGCGCGAGCGAGACCTCAAACGCACGCTCGAAGAACTACAACGGCGCGACGTCGAACTGGTGGCGGCCAAGGAGACGGCCGAACAGGCCACGCGCGCCAAATCCGAATTCCTGGCTCATATGAGCCACGAAATTCGCACTCCGATGAACGGCATCATGGGCATGACCAACATCGCCCTCAAGACTGAACTTACCGACTCGCAGAAAGAGTACCTCACCGCCGTCAAGAATTCGGCTGACGCGCTCTTGCGCATCATCAACGAGATTCTCGACTTCTCCAAGATCGAAGCCGGCCACCTCGAACTCGATCCCATCCCGTTCGACTTTCACGAGTGCATGGCCGACGCCCTCAAGGCCGTGGCCCTGCAGGCCCACATCAAGGGGCTCGAGCTTTCTTGCCACGTGGACGGCGACATTCCCGTCGAGATGGTGGGCGACCCGGCCCGCCTGCGCCAGATCATCATCAACATCGTAGGCAACGGCCTCAAGTTCACTCACGAAGGCGGCCTGAGCCTCCGGGCCTTCATCCTCGAGGATATGAAGACAGCTTTCAAGCTGCATCTCGAAGTTACCGACACCGGCATCGGTATTCCCAAAGATCGCCAGGACAAAATCTTCGAGTCGTTCACCCAGGCCGACAGCAGCACCTCGCGCAACTATGGGGGCACGGGTCTCGGCTTGACCATCACGGCCCGTCTGGTCGAGATGATGGGTGGCCGAATCTGGGTCGAATCCGAGGTTGGCGTCGGGAGCACTTTCCATTTCGATATCGTACTGGAGAAGACCGAGCAGCCGGAAAGTCCGGTGGACGACGCCCTCAAAGAGCTGGTGGCCGGAAAGAAGGCCCTGGCAGTTTCAGAGCATCCCATCCACCAGGCTGCCCTCGAAGACCTGCTCAAGGAGTTCCAGATCGAGCCGGTAGTGTGCAAGACCGGCAACGAAGCTCTCGAACGGCTCAAGACCGAGAAATTCGACATGTTGCTGGCCGATGCCGACATGGTCAGTCTGGATGGCTTCAACCTGCTGCGCAAGGCCCGCAATAGCGGTGGCCCCCCGCTTTCCGTCCTGTTGCTGCGCTCGAGCGATCTGGCCGGAGACATCGCCCGCTATCGTAAAATGGGTGGCCAGGGTCATCTGGTCAAACCCCTCAAGCGCAGCGATGTGCGAGACATGCTCTTACGCCAATTTGCTCCCGAACGAGCCGACGAACTGCTGGGTCTGGAAGAGGCCAGTGGCGTGGTGGCCCTGCCGCCACTGAAGGTGTTGGTAGCCGACGACAACGCGATCAACCGGCAACTGGCTCGCCTCTTGCTCGAAGAGCGCGGCTGCGAAGTCTTCGAAGCCGAGGACGGCAACGAAGTGCTGGTTCGCCTCGACGAAATCAGCGACATCGACATCTTGTTACTCGATATCATGATGCCCGACATGGACGGCTTTGAGTGCACCGCCCATATTCGCGCCCGAGAACAAGAGCGCGAGGCGGCCCGACTGCCGATCATCGCCCTCACTGCCCACGCCCTCAAGGGCTATGAAGAGAAATGTCTGGCCGCGGACATGGACGGCTATCTCTCCAAGCCCATCGACGAGAACAAATTAGCTCAGACCCTATCCAAGTTTGCCGGCGACAAGGAAATCGTCGAGAAGGAAGTAGCCGAAGAGTCCCAGTCCGAACCTGCCGCCGCCGAACCCGAAGCCGCCGATACCAACGGCAGCGCGGTTGGACCCGTCATCGACGTGGATGCCGTGCTACGTCGCGTGAGCGGCAACAAGGATATTCTCAAGATGCTGGCCGGTCAGTTTCTCGACCTTAGCCGACAACAACTCGATCAAATCAAGTCCGCCGTCGACAAAGACGACGCCAAGGCACTCGAAATCGCCGCTCACACCTTCAAAGGCTCGCTCTTGAACTTCGAGGCTCGCATCGCCGCCGAAAGCGCCAAGAAACTGGAGTATATGGGCCGAGAGGGCTCGACCGAGGGAGCCAGCGAGATCTTCGACGAACTCAGCAAGAGTTATGTCGACCTGCGAGTAGAACTCGAAAAGCTCGCCACTTAGAACCAGCGCCAGCCGTGGTCGAGCCAATCGAAAAGAAAGCCTGCCCAGCCTTTGGGATAGAGCGCGAACTTGACCAGGAAGTAAAGTAGGGGTAGAGCCGAGCCTACCAGGCCGCAGACGTAGAGCTGAAACTCGATGGACTCGCGATCTTGTAGTCGCACCAGCATCACCACCGACAGGATGACGGCAAAGACCCAACCTAGCAGGGCAACTCCCACCAGGGTGAGCGGGAAGAGCAACTTCCACGAGTCGAACCCACCCAGATGCACCAGCAGCAGGCTACCCACCGTAAAGAGCCAGGCCAGAGCCATCGTGCCAGCCGCAAGATATTGCATGACTACCTTTAGCTTAGCCCTTCGACCGGGCCAGGTCAACGAGACAGCAACATCCCGTTAGTAACCCACCGGTCGCGGAGGGATAGAGTGCCAGAGTATGAGGATCCAGTCGTTGGTCAGGCCCTCGGGGCTCAAGATGATGGCTCTTGGCGACAGCATGTCGGCCGGCATGCAAGACTGCACTCTGAGTCGCCAGACCCAGCAGTGCTCGATGCCCCGAATGGTGGCGGATCAACTGAGCCTCGATTTTCGCCAGCCCGAGTTCGATGAGCGGGGCGCTCCACCGGTAGTCTTCGAAGGGGGCCGGGTGGATCTTGGCCAGGTGGCCCTTCGCTACAGCCAGGTCGGACTGGCGGCGGCCGTTCCTCTGGGCCTTCTGAACGCCGGCTTTCTGCCCCACGAAAACCTGCTCAAGCCGTTGGACTGGGCCACCGTCATCGGCCATGTCGACCAACCACCGCCCTATGACAACGTGGCCATCTCGGGCTTTGAGTTGCGTCACCTCACCGACACCCGCAACGTCTACGACCTCATGGGCGAGATGCTCGACGGCTCGGAGTCGCCCGAAGGACTGAGCTTCTACGAACCCTATGTCAAAGGCGTGTTGCAGCACGGCCAGCCAGCTGCCGCGGGGCGCTCGCAGGTCGATCAGGCCGTCGCCAATCAGCCCGACTTGATCACCTTTTTCGCGGGGGTCAACGACTTCTGGGAGGCGACCAGCTCCGGCTGCCTCAACGACGCCACTTTGACCCCGATGGAGGACAGGCCGTGGGAGCTTGGCGGCGGCAAGACGACCGGTCAGCCAAAGAAGGGCCTCCGTAGCGCCCTGGTCGGTTCCGAGGGGGCCATCACCAGACTGCTGGCTGAAACCCAAGCCCACATCCTCGAGCTGACCGTGCCGGACGTGACCGCCTTTCCCCAGTTGCGCGAGGTGGGTAAGCCCATCGGCAAGCTCCCCTTTCGGGTCATCCTCAAAGGCCGTGACCTGACCGAGCAAGTCGAGCAATGGGTCATTCCCGACCAGATCCGCGGCCAGGGAACCGACGGACGCACGCAGTTTCCTCCCGGTAGCAAAGTCAGCCTGGCCACCATCGCCGCCGGCCTGGCTCATTGGAAAGACCCCAACGGCGTCTTCACCGAGGATCAGGTGCTCGATCCTGAAGAGGCGGCCACCATCCGGCACCACATCGACGATTACAACCAGCTGCTACGTCACACGGCCGAAACGAACGAGCGGATCCACCTGGTGGATCTTTCGAGCTGGTTCGAGGGGGTCAAGGCTGGCCTCGAACTAAAGGGTGAAGGCGCTCCCCAGACGGTCGGACCGGGGTTCACTGGAGTGGTGGACGAGCACGGTCGCCAGGGAATCTTCAGCTATGACGGCCTGCACTTCAGCCAGGCCGGCAACGCGCTGGTGGCTAATCAGGTTTTACAGGCGGCTCGCCGGCTGGCGGCCAGACCGGGCTTTGAACAGCTGGGGCAGGCACAGCCGGTGGACGAAAAGCGGGCGCTGGCAGAAGACCCCCGCCTGCGGCCTGCCGACTCGTAGGCGCCGGTGCCGGCGGCGATTCAATGCCGCTCAACTGCGTTTTGGTGGTCGCCATAAAGTCGTGCAGGTCGTTGCGCAGGTAAGTGCCTGCCTGCTCGCCGTAGCGCTCACGGTATTCAGCAATCTGGAGGGGTTTGCCCACGGCGATCTCGGCCACCGGACGCGAGTGGAACAGGTTGGCCAACTGGCGCATGCCCACCCCGGCCGCCAGGCTGGTGGCGGCCAGCACGGGAAAAGCGATGCCCGGAGGCAGACTGGCTCCGGCTACGGCTCCGGTGAGGGCGCCCGCGGCAATCCCTTTGGCCGCCCGGCCCATGGTCTCGAAGGCATCGGGCCCGTAGTCGCCACGAGTGGCCACGTAGGCTCCGGCCACTCCGCCGGCCAGCGCTCCGGCCAGCCCCCGGGCGGCCGGACCACCCAGGCTGCCCCAAAGACCGGCTGCCACCACGGCTCCGGTGGCCAGCCATCCGGCCGCTTTCTCGATGGGCCCGGCCAGACTGGCGTCGCCCTTCTCGAAATTGACGGCGATGGGAACCACCGACTCAAAGTTGGCCCGGGTCGCCAGCCAGGCAACACCATTCTTTAGCTCGTGGACCTTGCCGTCGCGAAACATCTTGCCCTCGGGGCACATCAACACCGGTTGCCCGGATTCCAGCAGTTCTTTGGAGTGTTCGAGGGGAAAGCGGTCCTTGCTGTCACGGTCGACGGGAAAATAGCCGATGTTGCGCATGATGGCACCCGGCACGCCCCAAAAGACTTCTTTGGCGGCCATGTAGGTGAGCCGCTGGCGCGTAACGCTCGAGATGAGGGGCAGGTCCAGTTCGCTCTGGTGAGTCGGGCAGTAAAGGTGCCCGCCCCCGTCGGGAATGTTCTCGGCACCGGTGACCTGTTTGCGAAAGATGACATTCGAGGCCAGAGCGGTGGCCGGCTTGGCCACCCGGCTCAAGATGGGATCGAGGTAGGCGCGACCGTCTTTCTGAGCGTTCGAGCGCGGCGGGGTGGCACCTTGCTTGGGAATAAAGGGCGGGATATAGGGCGTGGCAATCCTCACGCCCTGAGTCTAGGCCATCAGGCTCAAAAAATTTGGAAACGACAACACTAGCGATTGAACATCTTGTCTTCTTGTCCTGAGCCGACCCCATTGGATATGATATTCCTATGGACAAGATCAAACGCAAGTGGCCGAGATGAGAGTTGAGTTGGTGGCCACCCGAGACGCCCTCAAACAAGGCGAAGTAGCCCTGGCCCAGGTCGAGGCCGCCTTCGAGAAAATGGGAGTTCGCCTGGGCGATGTCCAGCATGGCCTGCCCCGGCGTCCAGCAAGGCCTGATCGTCATGGAACAAGGTCTGGCCGAGACGCAAAGGGACTGGCCGAGGCCAATCGTGGAATCTCGACCAACCGCCACAATCAAGCCGATTCGAGCCGCCGTTTCGACAATTTCCTGGCCCGCTTTGACGAAGTGACCGAGATGTTGGTCGAGAGCTAGCTGCCTTTGCGCCGGAGCGCCTCGGCCAGCGCTCCCTCGGCGTTGACCACGCCAGCGCCCTGACTGTTGGCGTCGGCGCCTTCCAGCGGCACGGCCGTCGAGGTGAAGATCTCTTTCACCTCGGCCGGAGTCAGGTCGTGATTAGCCGAGAGTACGGCGGCGATCACGCCAGCCATTACCGGGGTGGCCATCGAAGTGCCTGAAATGGTGATGTAGCTGCGACCCACGTGGGGCACGGCCATCTTGTCGAGAGCCGAACCGGGCGAGTTGGCGGCCGTGATGGCCACGCCGGGCGAGAGAATGTCGGGCTTGGTCAGCCCGTCGATGGAAGTGGGTCCCCGCGACGAGAAGAAAGCCACTTCATCGTCGGCCCGGGTGCGGGTGCCTTTGTCGTCGAGCGCCCCCACCGTGAAAGCCAGGGGATGGTTGCCGGGAGTACCGATGGTCGAGGGCTTGGGGCCCGAGTTGCCGCCGGCCACGGCCGCGATGATGCCGTTGTTGACGGCCGCTTCCACGGCTTGAGCGACGGGGTCTTCTTTATAAGAGGCAAAGACGGGCCCGCCCAGCGACATGTTGATGATGTCGATATGGTGTTCTTCTTTGTGGTCGACCGCCCACTGCACGCCCTTGATGATGTCCGACAGGCGCCCCGAACCATGCTTGTCGAGCACTTTGATGCCCACCAGGTTGGCCTCGGGAGCCGGTCCCATATAGCGACCATCGGACATGCGACCGTCGCCGCCGGCATCGCCGGCCACATGGGTGCCGTGGCCCTGGTCGTCATAGGCGTCGGTGCGACCGGCCACCCAGTCTTTGAAGGCTACGATGCGATCCTGCAGGTCGGGATGGGGATGAATGCCGGTGTCGATGACGGCGATGGTTACGCCCTGACCACGGTAACCCTGCTCCCAAAGCTTGTCGACGCCCAGAGTGGCCAGAGCGTTGTCGAGCTCGGGCCGGGGTCCGGTCTCCTCAGGCAGCACCGGGTCGATGAGGTGAACCTCTTCGTCGACCGTGACCTTGAACTTCTGGCCAGACTCGTTGAGCCGCGCCAGCGCCTCAGGGCTGACCTCGGCGGCAAAGCCGTTGATCAGGTGCAGGTCCTCGAGTTCACTGACGCCGGTGAGGCGAGTGAACGTATCCTGAGCCTCGACCAGGCCTTCCTGATCGGCCTGGACGATGACCGGAATCTTGCCTTCGGCGGTAGCCGCGCGGCGAGCCGCGTCGAGGGGATTCTGGCCCTGAAGGGCGAGGGTTTGCGACATGTGAATGGCGTTCATGGCAGTCTCCTAAGCTTTCACCTTGGCGGGGTCGATGGGTCCGGGCGAACTGGCGCCGATCAGCCAGCGCACCACCGGGCTCACATAGTAGTATTGATTGCTGTTGCTCTGGACGGCATTGAGCCGCTCCTGAGGCGTCATGGCCAGCTGGGCTTCTTTGGCCGCGGCCTGGCCTTTCTGGGTGAGATACATATCCACGCCGGTCTTGACGATGGGCAATCCGAAGGCAGCGATACCGGCCGGGCGAGTTACCCCAGCGGCGCCCTCGAACAGCATGCCCACGGCGGCCGTGCTGACGGCCACACCGGTGCCGGTGTCGAGCACGCCATCGATGATGGCCTGCTTCTTGTTGGCCAGGCGCTCGTCGCCGGCCGAGGTCACCACCTGCTTGACGCCGCGGACCGCATCGTAGGCGCCGCCGGCCACCGCCATCGGCACACCCACTCCCGGCGGAATGCCGAAGTAGCTGGAAGGCGCCTGGCCCCGGGCGGCCCGATAGGCTTGCCAGTGACCGATGTTCGAGGCCAGACCCAGCGCGAAAGCGCCGGCCCGTTTGGCCACGGCCAACGACTTGTCGACCTTGTGGATGGTGGCGCTGCCCAGGCCAAAGGAGCGAAGCTTGTTGTGGAAGGGCGTGTCCTCGGCAATCGACTTGAACACCTGGCCCATGTTCGAGTGCTGACTCAGGGTAGTATCGTTCCAACCGTGCATACCGTCCCAGATGGGGGGCTGCTTCCAGGTGGGGGGAGCGTCGAAGCCCGAATCCAGCGGTAAGTAGGCCGACATGCCGGTGGCATTGGCCACCGCGTCACCCTGGTGAGCCTCGTCGACCAGGCTGTTCTGGGCGGCCGTAACCAGCGCCTCGGCCGCCTCTCGGGTGGCCTGGCTAAAGCGTTTGTCGAGCTTGACCTGGGAGGCGAAGTGGCCGAGGTCGCGATAGTCTCCGTAGAACTGCGAGCTGTTCTGGTCGACCGCGAACGACTGGGTGTCGCCGATGGCTCCGCGCAGCGCCTCGCGAGCCTCGCCGCCGGCCGCAAGATCGGCCGAGAGCGCGTCGGCCAGACCGGAGTAGGCGTCTTTGACGGCATCGATCTTGGTCAGGTCATAAGCCGAAAGAGTGGGGTTGACCAACTCGGCCAGAGGCTTGGGTTGGGCTTTGGTCTCGAAAACAAACCATTTGGCCAACTGCTCGGGAGTGACCGTGCCCTTCTCGGCCAGTTCGAACTTGAGATCCTTCATGACCATGTCCATCTGGATCGAGCCGAGGTTGACGGCGCCTTGGGAGGCGACCATCAGGCCGGCCACGTCCTTGAGCTGGTGGGCCATTTCCAACTGGCCCATCAGGCTGCCGTCAAAGGCCACCAGATCAATCTTCTTACCGGCGTCTTTGCCGGCTTCTCGCAAGGCCTGCTCGAGCCCCTTAGGCGAGAGGCGCGAGCCAGTGGTCTCGTCGAGGGCGGCGCCGTGGAAGCCTCCGCCCTGACCATAGATGACCACGGCGTAGTGCTCGGCGGGATAGTTCTTGATGCCCCAGCTGAGAAACTCGGACAGGCTGGCCGAGCTACCCATATCAACCTGACCCAGGTCTTCTTTGACCGGCGAGACGATCCCATCGGTATAGGGCGGGACGAACCAGCGGATCAGCTCTTCTTGAACCGACGGAGGCTCGGGGTTGCGCTCGATCTCGTAGCGGCGGGTGCCGTTCCAGTCTTTGGTGAACCGGTCGTACCAACGCTTTTCGCGCCCCAGCTGAGCGACGATGTTCATGTTGTCGTCGCTGCCGGCCACCTCGAGCTCGCGAATCACGCTGGGAGCCAGACGGTCGAGTCCGGCGCCTTTGCCGTTAGCATAGACCAGCACGGTCCACTTCTTCTTGCCCTCGGAGCCCAGACTCACCTGGTCGGTGGCCTGGTCGGCGGCGGCCGCCGATTCGGCCTGCGGCTTGCTCACAGCAGCCCTGGGTGGAGTGGGGCGAAAACCCTGGATGATCATGTCACTGGTCCCTTCGGTCTCGCAAAGATGATGCGAAGAACTACGGGTCGAGTGTAGGCCGGCCCACCCCCTCAGAAATTACCAAAACGTTAACAGACTCTTCATGGCAAGTCTTCGGGCCGGGGAAACTTCTTGCGAAGAGTTTCGAGCTCTTCCTTGAGAGCCAGGATCTCTTGCTTGGATTCGGCCCCCCCAAAGGCCAGCGTCTTGATGGCTTCGAGCGTGCGGTCGAGGCGGTCGGCCATCTCGGAGAAAGAGTTCTGAGCCGACTCGGCCATCTTGCGCACTTCGGTCAGACCCTTTTCCATATCTCCGGCCCGGACCGAAGCCTCGCGCATGCTCAGCGCCAGCAACTTGAAATTCGTTTCAATCGTGGTCCGAATCTCGTCGTCGTTCACGACCCCATTGTATCAAAAAGTTTACTTTCATGGAGTATCTCCCAGCGAAATCGATCCACACCATGGACGGGTGCTGACAGCCTGCCACAACCAATGTCGGGGCGCGCGCTACACGGCGATCGACCGAGCCCAGAAGCGGCGCTCGGTCGAGGGCCCCGAACAGCTGCGCGAAGGCGAGACGCTAGCCGTGACGGCCCGCGATCAACTGCCCGTTCCCCTCGACGACCCCGCCGATGTAGCGGTGGTCGAAGCGATCCACAACCACCAGGGCTTCGAGAGCCTGCCCGAACCCGCTCTGACCGAGGCCCTCTCGGACCTGCACCAGCAAGGCTTCACGGTCGAACGTCAGGCCGGAGGCTCGCGTTTCGGCGCTCGCCTGGACCCGATCGCCGCCTATTACTATGTCCACGGCCACAATTCCCAGCGTGTGACCTTGCGCCCGCCCCAAAGCATGGAGCATATCGCCATCAACCAGCCCGACGATCTGGCCGCGCTCAACTATTTTCGCGGCACCGGCCGCAGTCTGAATCTGGCCGTGCCAGAAGTGGCTCAAGGCCTGCGAGAGCGTTGCCAGGAGGGTTTTTCGTTCGGCTTGCGCCAGGCCGACAACCAGAGTGACGCCTACGGCGTCTATCGTGGCCTGCGTCGAACACCGGGCGAGCGTCTGTGGGCCCAACGCGACCAGGACCTGGTGCCGGCCGACGCCGGCCTGCTCAACCAGCCAGCCGAACTCGAAGCACGTCTGACCGAGGCCCGCCAGGCTTTGACCTATTTGCCGGCCGAGGGTCCCAGGGCCGATTTTCTCGAGACCGTCTATTACGGCGGCTATCATCAACCGGCTCTGGTAACGGCTCAGGCGGTGGGGCAATTGCTAGACTCCGGACTTGCCCTGGATTCGGCCCGCCAAGTTTACCAGCGTCTGCTAGACCTGAGCCCCGAACCCCTGCCCGGGGTGCCGGCCTTCACCGCCATCGCCCCGGCGATGGACCACCAACAAGCCCTCGAGTTGATGGGGTTGGTCTACCTACCGGTCGGCGAAGAGAGCCTTCAAGAGCGAGCCGAACTGATGGCCGGCCTGAACACCAGCGACCAGAGCCGGGTCCGCGACTATATCGACGCGGCCGCCCACAAGTTTGCGGCCAACCCCGACGAGGCGGTTCATCGCCTTACCGTGCGCTGGATGCTCAAGGGCGAGGTTCCGGTGGAAACCGAGGCGCGCCCGATCACCATCGAAGACGAAAACGACGAGAGCCTCTGGATCGGCGACGTCCACCTGGCCCGCGAGGGCGGCTAGAGCTTCCAGACCTTCTTGTCGATGGCCAGCTGAGTGATGGCCTCGGGCGGAGCCGGGGCCTGGAAGAAGTAGCCCTGCATGAACTGGCAACCGGCTTTGGCCAGGAACTTCGCCTGGGCGGCGTTCTCGACACCCTCAGCCAGGGGCCGCAGGCCTAAACTCTGGGCCAGACTGATGGCGGCGGTGCAGATGTTGACGCTTTGCTTTTCGCGGGGGCAGCCACTGACGATCGAAGGGTCGATCTTGAGGATCTTGGTGTGGTTGAGGTCAAACCGGCTCAGCGAGGAATAACCCGAGCCGAAGTCGTCGATGGCGATGCGAATACCGGCCTTGCCCAGCGAAGTGACCACCTCTTCCACCAGATCGGCCCGCTCGGCGTTGACCCCCTCGGCGATTTCGACGAACAGCAACTCGGGGGGCAGTTGGAACTCTTGCACCGACTGCAGGAAGGTCTCGGCCAGATCGGCTTGCAGCATCTGGCGAAAAGAGACGTTGACCGAAACGAAAATCCGCAGACCCTGCTGAATCCACTTGCTCAGCTGCCAGCAAGCCTGTTGGCACACCCATTTGCCCAGATGCACGATCAGGCCGCTCTCTTCGGCGGCTGGCAAGAAATATTCGGGATAGAGGGTACCCTCGATGCGGTGGTTCCAGCGCAGCAACGCCTCGACGCCCACCATGGCGGCCCGCCCTTTGGCCACCTCGACGATGGGTTGATAGTGCAACTCGAACTCGTTCTTCTCCATGGCCACCCGCAACTGCGAGTCGAGGGTGAGCCGGCGCTCCTGCAGGCGATGCAGGTCCGAATTGTAGAAGACACAGCGACCGCGGCCGTTCTCTTTGGCGTGATACATGGCGCTGTCGGCGTGCTCGAGCATCTGCTGGGCCGACTCGGCGTCATTGGGACAGACCGAGACGCCGATGCTGGCGCGGATATAGAATTTCTGGCCCTGAATGGTGAAAGGCCTGGCCAGGCCTTCGGTGACACGGCGCACCACGATGGCGATATTCTGCTCGATAATCTCGCGTTTCTTGGCCTCGCCAACGTTCTCTTCGCCGGTGTAGAGCTCCGAGAGCAAAATCAGGAATTCGTCTTCGCCTCGACGGCCGATGGCGTCGGATTCGCGAATGGCGGCCTGGAGCCGCTCCGAGACGCGCATCAGCAGTTCGTCGCCAGCCTTGAAGCCCATGGCGTCGTTGATCAGCTTGAAGCGGTCGAGATCCACCACCAGTAGAGCCGAGGCCCGCCCGTAACGGGTCACCTGCTTGACGGTGAAATCGAGGTATTGCCGCATCAAGTTGAGGTTCGGCAACCCGGTCAGCGTGTCTTGAAAGGCCAGACGCTGGGTCTCGCGGTCGCTCTCGTTGGCCCGCTGCTCGTATTCCTTGAGCCGGGCCACCGCCTTTTGCAACTGGACCTCGGCCTGATTGGCCCGGGTCTCGGCCTCGCGCACCTTGGCCCAGACCTCCTTGACCTTGACCTCGACATTGTCGGCCGTGCTGAGTCGTTCTTCGGTCTGAGCCTGGTAGCTCCGAAAGCGGGTCTGGTATTCTTCGCATTCGGCCTGCAGCCGAGCCACGTTGGCGCTGGCCGTCTTCAAGTCGTCTTCCTGGTGGCGAAGCTTCTCTTCGGCCGTGCGGGCTCGCTCTTCGAACTGCTGCGCTCGCTGGTTGAGCAGTTCGGACCGCTCGTTGGCCAGACTCAGGCGCTCGCGCATCTGGTCGACCTGCAACTGCAGGTGCGAAGAATCGCCCGAGAGGGCTTCGGCCTCGACCTGCTTGACCCGCTCTTGCGAGCGATGAAACTTCTCTTCCCACTCCACGGCCCGTTCCTGAGCCTCACGAACCCGCTGCTGGACCTCGCGCAGCTGCTCTTCGACAGTGCCCGCGCTGCCCCGCAGAGTCTCGAGGGTTTCTTCAGCCTGACGGGCCCGCTCCTCAGCCTCGTGGAGCCGAATCTGAATCTCTTCAGGCAGCTCGGCCGGCTGCTCGAGCTGAGTTCGCAAGTCGTCGATGGTCTGACGTAATTCGGGTACCTCGGCCAACTGCTGCTGTAAGTCGTCGATCGTCTGTCGCAGCCCGGACGCCTCGGCCCGAGCGGTATCGAGTTCTTCGAGAGTTGGACCGTCAGGCTCGGCGGTGGGCTGGCTCTGCAAAGCCACGATGGTGGCCCGCAACTCGGGGACCTCCGCCAGTTGCTGCTGCAACTCGTCGATGGTCTGGCGCAGCTCGGAGGCCTCGGCTCGAGCGGCCTCGAGTTCGGCCTGCAGGTCAGCCGGAGGGGCGGCCGCCGAATCGGAGCCTCCTTCGAGTTCGGCCAGGCGAGCCTCGGCCTCGTTGGCGCGCTGTTCTTCGCGCTCGAGCTTGACGTCCATCTGCCAAAGCTCGCGCGTAACCTCTTGAGCCCGTGACTTTGCGTCCTTGAGGCTCTTCTCGGTCTTGGCGAGCTTGGTTTCAAGCTCTGCGAGCTTGGCTTCAAGCTCTGATTGACAAGTATTAGACTCCATATCCCGCTGGATGACTTGAGTTCGACAGCCTGGGTAGGATTCCTCGGGCGGGAATTGTCCGGGCGCGGGCGAACCGGTGAGGCCATGCAAAAACCGAAAGCGATTAGCGGGTTTCCCGAGTGGCTGCCGGCTCACAAGCAAGCCGAACAGTATCTGTTAGACACTATCCGCCATGTCTACCAGCTGTATGGATTCACTCCCCTCGAGACGGCTGCCGTCGAGCGAGTCGAAGCATTGGCGGCCAAGGGGGTCGTCGACAAAGAGATCTATGCGCTGGGTCGTCTGCGCGAAGAAGCCGGGAGCCGCGAGTGGGAACTGGCTCTCCACTTCGATCTGACCGTTCCCCTGGCCCGCTATGTAGCGCTCAACTATGGCGCGCTGAACTTTCCTTTCAAGCGCTACCAGATCCAGAAGGTCTGGCGGGGCGAACGTCCGCAAGAGGGCCGCTTCCGCGAATTCTACCAGGCCGACATCGACGTCATCGCCGAGGACCAGCTTCCCCTACACTTTGACGCCGAAATGCCCGCGGCCGTGCACGACATCTTCACCCGACTGGGCATCAAATCGCAAATCCGGGTCAACAACCGGCGTATTCTCCTGGGTTACTACCGCGGGCTGGGCATCGACGACGAGCGAACCGCCGACATCTTGCGCGAGGTCGACAAACTGGACAAGATCGGTCCTGACAAGGTCAGCCAGAGCCTGGTCGAAGCCGGGCTCAGCCAGGATTTGGTGAGTCGCTGCCTGGCCCTCGCCGAGATCCGCGGGCAGGCCGACCAGGTGTTGGCGGCCGCGGCCGGGCTGGGCGTGGCCAACGATGAGTTCGAACAGGGCCTCGACGAACTGCGCCAGGTGGCGGCGCTCTTGACCCATCTGCCGGCCGAGGCCCTGGTCTGGGACCTGGGCATCGTGCGCGGGCTGGACTACTATACCGGCACTATTTACGAAACCAACCTCCCTGACCACCCCGGTCTGGGCAGCATCTGCTCGGGCGGCCGTTACGAAAACCTGGCCTCGGAGTTCATCAATCGCAACTTGCCCGGGGTGGGCATTTCCATCGGGGTGTCGCGGTTGGTCTCGTATCTCTTCTCGTCCGAGACCTGGCAGCCGCCCCGAAGCTGCCCGACCGAAGTCTTGATCGTCTTGCCCTCGGCCGAGGACGCTCCCAAGTGTCATCAGGTGGCGCGGAGGCTGCGCGAGCGGGGTATCCCCAGCGAGGTCCACCACCTGCCCCAGGCCCTCAAGAAGCAGGTCCGCTATGCCGATCGACGCGGCATTCCCTATGTGCTCTTCCCTCACCAATACGAGGGGGACGGCGGCCAGGTCGAAATCAAGACCCTGGCCAGCGGAGACCAGGTCACGGTCGCCCTCGACGATTGGGCCGACCGACACGCTCAGGGCCCGCCCCGAGACTACTCCGGGTTGTATTAGCCCTCTCGCCAGCCGAGGTCGGTGACGGCCCACAGCCCGATCAGCACCGCCTCGGCGGCGTCGTCGGTCAGGCGGGCGGGCACCGGCAGACCAGCGTCGCGCATCACGTCGCGGGCCAGCTTTTCCGCTTCAGACTTGGCCCGGGCTCCGCTGCTACGCTGGCGAGGGATAAAGAAAGCAGGTCTCCAGATCTCGGCGCTGAGCAAGCGGTTGGCGGCTTGAGGGCGGGCGCTAAACCAGGCTTTGGCCAGATTGGGGTCTCCCTCGGCCACAATCCATTCGAGCCGGTCGAAGGGAGCCAATAACCCTCGGGCAGCCTGGCGCAAGCGACCCCGGTGACCCAGATTGCGACTGAGGACGGCCAGTAACCGGCCGTCACGGGCATAGAAGGCCAGACCCGTCTTGACGCCCAGGTCGATACCCACCAGCGCCGCGTCCTTACTTTCCGACTTTGAGCTCCGTCAACAGGGCGTCGAGTTCGTCGTCGGACAGGTCAGGCGCGTGGGCGCGCTCGAGCAGGGCGGGGGAATCGAAATTCGGCACCGACTGGTCCGAGTGGGCGATTTGCCAGGCCTGTTCGAAAGCCTGGTCAAACTCGCTAGCCTGTTGGCGGGCCGTGTCGGCATCGAGAGGAAACTCCACCACATGGCTGGGAATGGTCTGTCGTTCTCCGGTGCGGCTGGTGTATTCCACCGCTTCGGTCGTTCCCCCGGCCCCTTTGGCCAGCGGATGCGAAGTGGTGTAAGACACTCCCACCGCCCTGGTGCCGACGATGTTGATCTTCATCCCCGAGATACCGCGCAGCCGGCCCTGAAGCTGGGCGTCATGCTGATAGTCCCAGTGGGTGTACTGCCGAAAACCGTTGCCTTGGGCGTCGACGACCTGAATGCGCATCGAATAGGCCCGCGGGGTATCCTCGAGCAGAGCCCTGACCGTGTTGCCGTTGGCGTCGACTCCCTGAAAGACGCCGGGCAAAGGATCGCTGTCGTAGCCGGGACGCCCGTCCATCTTCTGATAGGTATCGAACGTTGTTAGCGACTCGCGGTGGACATCTTCGGCCGGTCTGAGCTGTTCGCGCCGAACGGCCGAGGTCTCGGCCCGGTGAGGCCCGGGATGGGTAAAGTGCGCATGGATCATCTTGGGACGAGTCTAGCGCGTCGGTCTTAAAAGAACTTGAAGAGGGCGAGCCGCCCTCTGTGTTCAAGTTTCCGGAATGAACCTAAGGGTTGTTAGCCAGCCTTGAGCCGCATTCCCAGGGCCTGGCAGCCATTCCTCGTCGGGACTTTCGTCACGGTCCTCCTGATCGTGGTGCGCATCGGCTTTGGAATGACCGAGCCGGATCGTTTCGAGGGTCTCAACGACCAGCTGTCCGACTCGCTGTGGATCATCCGTAACCATTTCGGCCGGGGCCCCACCTACCCGAACGCGGCCGACCATCTGGTGGTGGTGCTCATCGACGTCCCGTCGCTGCGCGAGAGCCCCGAGGCATGGCCGTGGACACCGGGCACCTTTGCCGAGTTCATCAACCTGGCCCTCGATGTGGGCCAGGCCAAAGGCGTGCTGCTGGATGTGCCCTTTCGTGGTCTGACCAACGAAGACCGACAGGTGCGCCAGGCCCTGGCCCGGCCCGGCGTGGTCTATGGGGCACAGGCCTACAATGACGAGAACAACAAGATGGTCATCGAGGCCCCCCTGGCCCGTCCTACCGTAGAAGGCGACGCTTATGCCACCCAGACCTTCGGCATGACGGCGGTCTACACGGGTAACGACAAGGTCGTTCGAGATGTCATGCTCAACCTGCCCATGCGGGTGCTCGAGCCCGGCAGCGACAAGCAAGAAGTGGTGTTCGTGACCGCTCTGTGCCTGCAGGCGGCGGCCGAGGTGATGAACGCTCCCCGCAGCGAGATCGAGCCCCTCGAGGACGAGATCAAGTTGCACCCTCGCTCGGCCCACGGTCGCGAAGAGCAGCCTTTCACCATCCCTCTCTACAAGGGTCGGTTCGTGGTCAACTACAGCTTTTCGGACCATCAGCCGCCGACCGGCAGCCGGGTCGCTCCGGGGGTCTACTCCTTCGTGCCCAGTGTCAGCTATCTAGAACTGATGCAAATGAGTGCCGAACAACTGCGCGAGCGCCTCGAGGGTCGTTATCTGCTGGTGGGATTGGCCAACCCTTTTATCAAGCCCTATGTAGCTACGCCTTTTGGAGCCGAGGTCCCGGGTATCTATGTCGAGGCCGAGTGCGTGGCCTCGATCTTCGAGCAAGACTTCGTCAGTCGCAGCTACCTCATCGACGAGGTGGTGCTCAGCCTCGTGCTGGGGTTACTCATCTCGGGGGTGGTTACCCGCCTGGGCCAGGCTCGGGGCATCGGCATCACCCTGCTGGCCCTGGCCGGCTGGTACGTCATCTGCCTGGCCACGTTCCTCCAATCTCAGCTGATCCTACCCATTCTCGGACCGTGGGTGGCCCTGCTCATTCCGGCGGCTTCGGTGTCGGCCTTCCTCAACCGGGTGGACGAGGAAGAAAAGGCCCAGATTCGACAACTCTTTGGCGGCTATCTCTCGCCCAAGGTGGTGGATAGCCTGTTGCGCAAGAAGTATCGAGGCGAGCTAGGCCTGACCGGACGCAAACTGAAATTGACCGTGTTCTACTCGGACATTCGTGGTTTTACGGCCATGTCCGAGCGGCTCGACCCGCTCGAGGTCGTCTCCTTGCTCAACGAGCATTTCGAATGCCTGACGCGAGTAGCCTATCGGCATGACGCCTACATCGACAAGTTCGTGGGCGACAGCCTGATGGCCGTGCTTTCGGCCCCCACCCCAAGACCTGACGACTCTTTGCGGGCCGTCACCATGGCTCTCGAGATGCGGGAAGAGATCCGCCTGCTGGTCCATCGCCGCGAGTCTCGCGGTGAGCCCGTCTATCAGATCGGTATCGGTATCCATACCGACCGGGTGGTCTTGGGTAACATCGGTTCGTCGGTCAAGATGGATTACACGGTGATTGGCGACGGCGTCAATCTCACCTCGCGACTGTGCGATGCCGCTCAAGGCGATCAGATTCTCATCAGCCAGGCCACCTATGACGAGGTCAAGGAGTATGTGGAGGTGCGCCCCCTGGAGCCGATCCGGGTCAAGGGAAAAGCGGAACCGGTCGGCATCTACGAGGTGTTAGGTAAGAAGACATGAGCCGTCTTCCCCTGGGACTCAACTGGCTGTTCTTCCTGGCCACCGCCTCGCTGGCCGCGATGCTGACGGGTCTCTTCGTCCTGTTTTCGAGGTTCTCGCTGCAATCGATCCAGGTCTTTGCCGACAAGTCGCTGACCCTGCAGGCGCGTTCGGCCCGCACCGAGTTGCGCGAATTTCTCGAGCAACCCCCCATCGTCATCGAAGAGTTCGAACGCCAGATCAAGGTCGGCCTGGTTCACCCTCGCGACGCCAAAGAAGTCGAGGCCTTTCTCTTTTCTACCTTACTGGATCATCCCGATCTTTTGGAGGCGTCCTTCACCTTCGATCTGGCCGAGAAGGGACAGGTGTCGGTGGTGCGACGGCGCAGCCCCGAGGGCGACCAGTTGCTGACACTGATCACCCGCGAAGCTCGTAAAGGGTTCGAACGCTGGGACCGCGTTCGCCCGGTTGGCGGAGCCCTCACCTCCGGTAGCCTCACCCTGTGGGGAGAGGTTCCCGATCCGACCAATCACAACACTTATACGACCCCGGTGACCCGGCGCCACGCTCAGTGGACCGACCTGAGCTATTGCCAGCTCGACGCCGGGCTGCCCGAAAAGGACCGCCGTGTGACCCTGTCGGTCCAAAAGCGCATCGAAGACCGGGCGGGGCGCCTTTTCGGAGTCTTGCGGATCGGGATCCTGACGGACCGCATCAATGAGCAAATGCAACGGGTCAACCCCGAACACATCCTCTTTCTCTGCGACCAGCAGGGCCGGCTGATCGCTGGACCGGACCCGACCCCGGTCTTCGAAGACGACTATGACCTGCGCCGGGGAACCACCAATCCAGTATTGCTGCGAGCTCTCGAGACGGCGCGCCGGGTGCGCTCGGACGAAGAGTGGGTCTCGGACCGCTACGTTGTCAAAGGCCGGCACTATCTGGTCAGCCTGATCAGCGTGGATCGCGCCTCGGATCCCCTCGAGTCGATCCACGACGTGGCCGTGGCCCTGACCCGCTACAGCAATCGGGTGGCCGGGCGGTTGCTCGACGATTCAATCTGGGTTAGCCTCGACAATCGCGAGCACATCAATACCTGGGACTGGGTGTTGGGAATGGTGGCCGCCGAGAACTATTACACCAGCAGCTATCGCGACCGCGAGCGCAAAGTCCTGGGCCTGGCCGCCGTCCTGCTGATCTTGATCCTGGCCGGGGGCACGCTGGTGATGGGCTGGCTACGCCGGGATCTGGCCGAAGTGGCCAGCGTGGCCACGCGAATGCAGGCCTTCGAGTTCGGGCCTCTCAATTCGCGGGTGAACTTTCCCGAAACGAGCCGGGTGATGGGTGGTCTCGAGGCGGCCAAGACGGCGGTGCGCTCGATGTCTCGCTATCTTCCCCTGGATCTCATCAAGCAGCTCTTTGCCCGCAACCAGGAGCCCGCGCTGGGCGGGCATCTGCAGCCGGCCACGCTGATGTTCACCGACATCGCCGATTTCTCGACCATCGCCGAGACCATGGAGCCCAACCGGTTGGCTTCTACGCTGGGCATCTATTTTGACGCCCTGGCCCAGGAGATACTCCGGCACGAAGGCATCATCGACAAGTACATCGGCGACGCCATCATGGCCATCTGGAACGCTCCTACCGAGGTCGATCAGCACGCCCTCAAGGCTTGTCGAGCCGCCTACGGCTGCGTGAAAGTGACGTCTGAGCTATTTAACTCCGACTCGTGGGGACACCGCCCGGCCCTGCATACTCGCTTCGGCATTCATACCGACACGGTGATGGTGGGCCATTTCGGAGCCCCCAGCCGTATGGACTACACCTCGCTGGGAGACGGAGTCAACCTGGCTTCGCGCCTGGAGGGACTCAACAAGCAGTATGGCACCCGAATTCTGGTGAGTAAGCCGGTCTTTGAGCAAGCCTGTCTGGAGTTCAGATTTCGCAAGATCGACCGCGTGGCCGTCAAAGGCAAGGCCCGGGGTGTCGAAGTCTTCGAGCTCCTGGGTCCCATCCAGGACCAGCCCAAGCTGCCTTATGAAGAGTATGAAAACGCTCTCGAGCTCTATTTTCAGCGCAACTTCTCGGGAGCCCTGATGAGCCTGGTAGGACTCGAGGCCCGAGATTGGGCCAGCCAGGTGCTGGCCGAACGTTGCCGCCTATACCTGGCCAACCCCCCCGAGGCAGATTGGAACGGCACTTACGTGGCCAAAGAGAAATGAGAATCTGGCTCCTTTTCTTACTGTTGGTCGCTCCCGGACTGGCCGACCAGCAGGTCCTGCTGACGACCACCAGCGACCGCGACTCGGAGCGTGACGTCCTGAGACTGGAACTGGACTCGTCAGGCCACCCGCTGGCCCTGATCCAGGTGCGAGATAAGAAAGAGACCCACTTCACCCAGGCCGACCTCGAACAGGGGGCGGTGCTAAAGCACGAGGCCGGCCGCGATGTGGCCATCCTCTACGCCGACTCGTTCGATCCCGAAAAAGGAGGCCGCTTTCGCCTGCATTACCTGGTCAGCGGCATCCCGCCGGTCAGCTACGACGATTTCTACCTGCACTTGAAACCCGATTCCGATGGAAGCTGGCACCTCTACCTGCCCGGCCGGGCCAAGCCCCTAAAACGGCTTCACTTCGTCCTCAATCGCGTGGGCGCCCTGGGCTACCAGAAGATCATCGGCATCAAAACCATCCGCCCCACCGAGTAGCCCAAACCGCTCCCCAGGCGGCGAAGCCGCCATGGGATGACGACGCGAAGCGTCGAGTATCTCAAGACCCGAGGTGAGCCAAAGCGAACCTCGCTCCTCTCTCGACGACGAAGTCGTCGCTTCCCTCTCCCCGGCGAAGCCATGGGGCTCCTCCCTCCCCGGACGGAGGCTGGCACCTCTACCTGCCGTAACCTCCAGTGCGGCGAAGCCGCCTTGGAATGACGACGCGAAGCGTCGAGTAACCCAAATCCTCGAGGTGAGCCAAAGCGAACCTCGCTCCTCTCTCGACGACGAAGTCGGCGCTCCCCTCTCCCCGGCGAAGCCGTGGGGCTCCTCCCTCCCCGGACGGAGGCTGGCACCTCTACCTGCCGTAACCTCCAGTGCGGCGAAGCCGCCTTAGAATGACGACGCGAAGCGTCGAGTAACCCAAATCCTCGAGGTGAGCCAAAGCGAACCTCGCTCCCATCTCGTCGACGAAGTCGGCCCTCCCCTCTCCCCGGCGAAGCCGTGGGGCTCCTCCCTCCCCGGGCGAAGCCCGGGGCTCCTCCCTGGCGAGCGCAAGCGAGCCAGTATCAATCTACTAGAAAACCAGAGTGAACATTTTGAACCGTGCCCGACTCTTGCGTCTGGAGGTTGAAACAAAATGTTGGAACTCAAGTCTTTTCGCAAGCTACTCAGCAAGGACAAGGCGGTGGACCGTCCGCGCTTCTTCGACTTTCTGGCCCGCCAGGGCGTGGCCGAAGAAGAACTCGTGCGCCACCTCTCGGCGGGCAACCGCAAGCCTTATCTGCTAGAACCTTTCTATCTTGGGCGCCTGGGACGCAAGAACTGGTTTAGCGGGCTCAAGGAACACTACCAGGTCGACGCCTTTTCGCTTGAGGAGGCCGACCTCTCGCCCCAGGTGGCCCTGGTCGTCTCGCAGGAACTCAGCCGCCATTACGGAGTCACCTGCATCGATATCGACGAACGGGGCCTGACCCTGGGCATGGTCGACGCCGCCAACGACGAATCGGTGGCCACCATCGAAGAGAAGACCGACTTTCGCGTCGTGCGCCGGGTGGCGGTGCTGGCCACCGACCTGGCCAAGTTTCAGGAGCAGCTCTACGGCTCGGCCCGCATGCTCGAGATCAGCCCGCGCGAAATCGTCGACGACGTCATCCACCGGGCTATCGCCCAAGGAGCTAGCGACATCCACTTCGAGCCGTTAGAAGACGAACTGATGGTGCGTTTTCGCAAAGACGGCATCCTGATGGATTCGATCAACGCCCGCGAGTTCGCTCCCAAGAAGATCCTGCTGCGCCATCTCAAGGCCGCTCTGCCGGTGGTGGTCAAAAACAAGTCGGGTGCCTCGGGCAAGACCATGAACATCGCCGAGACCCAGAAAGCCCAGGACGGCCGCATCTATCTACCCAGCCGCAACATCGATATGCGGGTCTCGGTGCTGCCCACCAGTCACGGTGAAAGCGTGGTCATTCGCATCCATCGACCGGGGGAAGGCAACGGCCTGCAACAGCTCGGCTTCGAAACGGCCCTGCTGGACCGCTTCGCCCCCTTGATCGAGGCTCCCCACGGCATCTTGCTGGTGTCGGGGCCCACCGGCAGCGGCAAGACCACTACCTTATATACCGTCTTGCGCCGACTCAACTCGCCCGAAAAGAAGATCCTGACCATCGAAGATCCGGTCGAGTACAACGTGCCCGGGGTGGTGCAGGTGCAGACCTCCGAGGCTAAGGGGCTTACCTTCGCCTCGGCCCTGCGCAACTTCTTGCGCCACGACCCGGACATCATCATGGTGGGCGAGATTCGCGACAGCGAGACGGCGGTCATGGCTGTCGAGGCCTCCCTGACCGGCCATCTGGTGCTCTCGACCGTGCATGCCAACGATGCCGTGCGCACCATCACGCGCATCCGTGACCTGGGCGTCAATCCCAAGCTGGTGGCCTCGACCTGTCTCGGCACTATGGCCCAACGTCTGGTCCGACTCAACTGCCCCCATTGTCGGGCGGCGACCCCGGCCGACGATCAGTTGTTGCGTCTGGCCGAGCGCTACCAGATCGCACTAGACCCCTCGCGTTTGGCCCGGGGCACCGGTTGTGACGCCTGCAATCAGACGGGCTATCGGGGCCGCACGGTCATTCACGAACTGATGGTCATGACTCCCGAGTTGAGGGTGCTGGTCGAAAACCAGGCTTCCGACTCGGACCTCGAGCGCCTGGCCCGAGAGCAGGGCATGCGTCTGTTGCTCGAGGACGCCCTGAGCAAGGTGGCCGCCGGCCTGACCACCTGGGAGGAAGTGCGCCGGGTGACCCTGGTATGAGAGCACTAGCCCTCTGGTTGGCCCTGGCCCTTCCGGCCTGCGCCCAGACCCTGCGCCTGGAGTTCGCACAAGAAGGCGACCCTCAGGTCCCTCGCGCCCTGATCATCGTGCACGACGCCCTCTCCAACCGAGCCGAGCTTTCCACCTTGCTCGAAGCCTGGGGCACCAAATCGTGGGCTCGCGACCAGTATTGCTCGGTCTATACCTTCGAATATCAGCGCCACGGCCTGTTCGACCTCGAGTCGAGCGAGCGGTTGGCCAAGAGCCTTCTGGCCCAGGCGCGGGCCGACTCGTTTGACGCGGGCGGCGGGGCTGACGAGGTCAATCCCTTTCGACGCACCCGACCGTCCGACCATCGCCAGCCCAGCCCCACCATCCGTCGTTGCCAGGAGCTGCTTTTGGTCGGCTTTGGCCAGGGCGGGCTGGTGGTCCGGCAGGTGGCCCGCATGGCCCCGGCGGCCAACCTGAAAGTGACCCGAGTGGCCTATGTCGGGACCCCGCTCGACGGCCTGGCCACCCTCGACCTCATCTTGACCCTGACCATCCCGGAACGCTGTGCCCCGATGGGGTTGGTGAGGCCGCTTGCTCCTGACGAACTCGAGCGCCTTTCGGATAGCTGGTGGGAGCTGACTCGATTGTTCGACTATCGGCGGGGCTGGGCCACCTATTTCACCCCCGCTTATCAAGAGATCAAGTCGATGGCCCTGCTGGGAGACTACCCCCGCCCTCTTCACCCCACCGACAACGTCCTCTATGGCCGCAACCATCGCGTCAGCCTCGACGGCCAGGGCTCGGACGGGCTGGTGCCAACCAGCCTGGCCAGAGGCACCAAGAACGGCCCTGTCGCGCTGGTGGCCGAACAGACGCTGTCCTCGGTACACCACCGCCAGCTGAGTGAGCGGGCCGCCGACTTCCTGTTCAAGGAGTTGCTCGACCGGGAGGTGACCTGGGACTACCTCTGGCGCCGCGAAGGCATCGAGGCCTTCGTGCGAGGACGCGGCTTTGACCCGATCGGCACCTACTGGGATGAGCGCGACAACCAATACACCCAACCCCAATGGCGCGAGGCCTACGCCACCAAGAAGAGCCTTTACGAGATGATGTGGGGGGTGGCCCCATGAAGAACCGAGCTTTCGCCCTGGCCTCGTTTCTGGTGCTGGTTCCCATCTTGACGGCCATGGCCTGGGCCTTTCTCGAATTCTCGGCCTTCGCCCGCAAAGAAGCCCTGGTGCAAGAACGGCGGGTGCGGGCTTACCAGGCCGCCGAGGCCGGCCTTCGCTACTATCGGATCTCCGGACAACCCATCGAATTCGAACTCAACGACTGCGCGGTGACGGTCTCCCAGCAAGATGCACTGGTCCGCTCCCAAGCCCGGGACCAGCGCAGTCGGGTCAGCGTGACCATCGCGCTCGAGACCTCCGGCGGCACGGTGGTGAGGAGGTCCTGCAGTGAGACCTACTAGAGCCTTCAGCTTGCTCGAGATGGTAATGGCCATTTTTTTGGTGGCCCTGGTGCTGGCCATGCTGGGCCAGATCATTCCCCTGGCCCGCCTTGGGGCCCGCCAGGCTGAGCGCCAGCTGGGGGGAGCCCTGCTGGCCCAGAACGTGCTCGAGACCTATCTGGTCGAGCCCGCCGAGAAGTGGCCGGCCGATCCCTTTCACCCCGAGGCCGGACCCCAGCTGGCCAGGCTCGAGCGCCTGCCCTGGCAGAACCGTCCGGAAATCACACTGGCGCGGGTGACCATCCTCAACGGCGACGAAGAAATCTACCGATTGGAGACCCTCATCATCCCATGAGTAACCAACGCGCCCATACGCTGGCCGAGATCCTGGTGGCAGCCGCTCTCTTCTCGGTCTTTCTGGTGGTCTCGAGCAGCCTCTTCGTGGGCGTGCTGCGCATCGCCGAGCGTGAACAAAAGCCCGCCAGCCGCAAGGTAGAGGCCCGAACCGCCGCTTTGCGGATAGCCGCCAGCTTGCGTAACTGTGAGCAACTGCTGGACCCGCCCCTCTCCGAGCTGCTCAAGACGCCCTCCGATCACGTCTTGTTGCGTGATGCCTCGCGCCAAATCACCCTCGGCTATCGCCTCGACCGCGGCTTGCTGCAAGAGATCGTCTATCGACCCGACTACGACCCGGCCAACGCCGAGACCCACAAACCCGAGCGGATCAAGCCCCTGGGCAAGCTCGAGGCTTTGCAGGTGTCGAGCGGAGGCTACTACTACCCTACTCGGATCGAAGTGCGCTTGACCCCCCTGCAACTGGAGCCGGTGCGGGCCGTCACCAACTTTCGGGAGGCGATATGAAAGCCATCTACCTGGTCTATTGGTTTCGCCAGCTGGCCGTCCTGCAGGCATGCGGCATTCCGCTGGTGGCCAGCCTCGAGGTAGTGGGTCGCCAGAGTGCCAGTCCTCGGTTGGGAGAGGTCTCGCAAGAGCTGATCGGCAACCTGCGTCGCGGCCTCAAGCTCTCGGCTGCCATGGCCGAACTGGGCCACCCCTTCGCCCCGGTCCACCTGGGGGCGGTCCAGGTTGGCGAGTATCAGGGGGACCTGGCCGTCATTTTCGAGCGACTGGCCGACCACGAAGAGGCCCAAGACCGCCTACGCCAACGATTGGTCTCGGCCCTCACCTATCCCCTCCTGGTGCTGGCCCTGTCGGCCCTGGGGCTGTACCTGCTGGTGCGCTTGCTGGCCCCGGTGCTGGCCAACTTGAGCGCCCAGCTCGAGGGAACTCCCAGCCGGACTTTGCAAATACTGACCGGCCTGGGTGGCTTACTCGAGCGAGACGGACTGGTGCTGGCTCTGCTCATCGCGTTGGTGGTGCTGGTTCGGGCGGCGGCCGCCCGGCTCTGGGTTCATCGACGTCAAAACCTGGAGCGTCTGGCCCTGACCTTACCGCTGGTGGGCAAGATGTTCCACCGCAGCTTTCTAGTGCGCTCCTGCCGAACCCTCGAGACCATGCTGCGAGCCGGCCTGCCCCTGACCGAAGCCTTGCGGCTGGCCGGGGTTAGTAGCGGCTGCCTACTACTGGATGAACAGGTCTTTGGCGAGGCCGAACGGCGGGTGCGTCAGGGCGAGAGCCTGGCCCAAGCCTTCCAGGGGCGTCCCTGGCTGCCTCGCAGCTTCACCGGAATGGTGGTGGCCGGACAAGAGAGCGGCTCTCTCGAAGTAATCTTTGGAAAGCTCAGCAGTCTTTATGAAATCGAGTTGCAGACAGCGGTCGAGTCTTTTCTGGCGGCGCTCGAGCCGCTGGCCATCGCGGTGGTTGGCTCGGTGGTACTGGTCGTCTTGCTGGGTGCCTTTTTGCCCCTTTACCAACTGGTGGCGGTCCTCTAGATGAACCTGACCTTCTCTCTCGAACCGCTGGCCGTGAGCGGTGACCGGGTTACCCCGACCGATGAGCGCGAAGAGGTGCGCCGGTTGGTCTTGCGCCTGCAGGACGGAGACCGGGCCGCCCTCACGCCCCTGATCGAAAAGACCCAGGCCAGCGCCTATCGCATCGGTTACTCGGTGGCTCAAGACCATCATCTATGCCAGGATGCCGTCCAGGACGCCTACATCTCGTTGTTGCAAAACATCAAACAGCTCCGCGACCCCTCCGCCTTCGTCAGCTGGTTCACCCGCATCGTGGTCAATCGCTGCAAGCGCTTGCTCAAGCAACGCCGCCCTGCCTCCTTGACCGAAGTGGTCGAGCAGGGCAAAGGTCCATCCACCGACGGCCTCGAGGAGAAAGCCGGCCGGCGGCTGCAACTCAAGAAAGCCCTGCTGAGACTGACCGACACCGATCGCACCATTCTGGCCCTGCGCGAAGTGCAGGGCTATAGCTATGAGGAGATCGCCACCATTCTCGACATTCCCCTGGGAACGGTCAAGTCGAGAGTAGCCAATGCTCGAAGGAGGCTGATCCAGGCTTATGACATGTGATCAGTGCTTTGAATCCCTGTCGGCGCAGCTTGACGGCCAGCTGGCCGGAGCCGAGCAAGAGGCCATGGACAGCCATCTCGAAAGCTGTCACTACTGCCAGACCATGCGCGACCGGATGTTCGAACTCTCGGGTCAGCTCAGGACTCAGTCTTTTCCGGCCACTTCTGCCGAGACGGCCGCTCAGCTTTCGAAGCTGGCACTCGAGCAGGCCGGCCACCGCGGGGGGTGGTGGTGGGCTCGACTGGTGCGCGCCCCCGACGAGCTCGGCTGGTTGGGCACGTCGATTCGGTTGCTGCTGTTCACCTTCGTCACCTGGATGAGCGTCCTCAACCTGTTGCGAGACTGGGCCGTGCCGGCCTTCGAAAAAGGCGAATTGGTGGCCCGGGAAAGCTTTGCCCAGGCCCAGAGCTGGTCTCAATTCACTTCGTGGGCGAGTCTGCCCGCGTGGGCACCTGCCCTGGTCTTGCTGGTGGGAGCCTGGACCTTCGGCCTGCCCACTCTGCTCGGCGAACTGTGGAACGAGCCGCGAGTCAAGCCGGGTCGACCCATCCGATTGGCTCTGGGTCTGATGTTGATGGCTCCCGTGGCGGCTTTTCCTCGGCTGGCCCAGCTCAATCCGGCCGGCTTCGTGACGATGACCTGCGGGTGGGCCGGACTCGCCCTCGGACTCGGCTTTCTGCTGGTGCTGGTCAAGACTCCTCGCAGCCTACCCCAGCTGGCCCTGGACTTCGTGTGCCTGGTGCCACTGCTGGCCGGGCTGGAGTGGTTAGTGCGCCAGGCGGGTCGCCACGCCCCCGGCCCCGAGCAACTCGAGCCAGCTCTGCATCTTTTGCTGGCTCACGTCGACTTCCAACGGCTAGTCTGGTGGAGCCTGGCGATGGCGCTGGCGGTGGCCCTGGGAGTAGCGGCCGCGACCTCCCTGGCCAGCGCCGGGCGCGGAACCTGGTTCGAAGCCACCGTGCTGGGAGGCCTGGGTCTGGCCCTGGGGCTGGCTGGCCTGCATCAAATCAAGACTGCTCTTCCCCACGGTTCGCCACGGTTGGCCGAGGCCGACCAGCGGCGCGTGCTGGTGCTGGCTCCCGACCCTGACAATCGCTGGTTGGTGAGCGCTCGCGCCTATCCGCGGCTCGAGCTTGAGGGCTCGCCGGGGCACGACCTTTTGGGTCACAACCTGCGGCTGGCCCAGGCGGTCCTGGACTGGAACGAGCAAGCCGTTAGTGAGGAGGTCAGCCAGTGGGTGCGTGGCCCTGGCATCGATTGGGGTCTGGCCGGTTTTCTCGATGGGCTGGGAGAACGCCGCCAGGGACGGCTGGTGATGCCCACCACCCAACGTCGACTCCTGGCCGAAGAAGTACTCGAGCGCACCCATTGGCGCGGGATCGATGCGGTCGAGAAAGCCAGCTCGGGAACCACCGTCGAGGGCAAGCTGCAAGTGGCCCACGCCCAACCCACCCGGGTGCGACTGATACCCGAAGCGATCGGCCCCACCCTCGAGCTTCTGGCTCGGGAACAAGCTCAAGCTCGCCAGTTAGGGCAGGTGGTCATCCCTAGACCGCTGCCACTTGCCTCCCAGACCCGCTTCGCCGAGGTCGACGAGCAGGGACGATTTCGCTTCGAGGCCGTCGCCCCAGGCCGCTACCTGATGGCCGTGTTGCTAGATGGTCCGGCCGATTTCACCGTCCACTCCAGTCTGCCGGGGCAATTCGAGGTCGGCCCTCGACCTCTGGATTTGGGCGACATCGTTCTGACCCGCGCCCATTCGGAGCTGGAACTGAGCCTGGAGCCCGAGAGCTGGACGCCCGAGGGCAAGGTCGGCTTTCTGGCCGGTTCCGAGGGCCCTTATCTACGCCTCGAAACCGGCGCCTCGGCCTCCCGCTTCCTCGGCACCGTTCCCTATCTGGGCAAGACGGTTCGCTTTCAGCTGGTGAGTCGAGGCCGAGGGCGCTTGCGGGTCGGTCTCTATACCAAAGAGGCCGGACTCAAGGCCGAACAGACTTGCCGGCTCGAGGGAGACCGCAGCGTGCACGAGGTGGAACTCGAAGCGGGGTCGATGCCGGGCTACTTTCGGGTCAGCCTGGAAAGTGACGAAGAACTGGTCGTCTACGGAGCCCGCCTGGAGGTCGCCGCCGATGACTGAACTCGCCCCCGGCACCCTGCTCGAGGGTCGCTACACCATCGTGGAACGGATCGCCTCGGGAGGCATGAGCACCGTCTACGAGGTGCGCGACCGGCGGCTTCCCGGCCGGCTCGTAGCCAAGCAAATGCGTCACGTGGTGCTGGGCAACGTGGCCAAAGAGCAGCTCGAGCAGCTCTTTCGACGCGAAGCCGAGGTTCTCTCGAGACTGAGCCACCCCAACCTGCCCAAAGTGACCGACTACTTCGAGAGCGATGGTCATCGCTATCTGGTCGAAGAGTTCGTCGAAGGCAAGACCCTGGAAGCCCGTGCCCGCGCCAATCTGAAAGAGAGTCAGGTGGTGGGATGGGCCCTTCAGATCTGTGGGGCCCTGCAGTATCTGCACGACCACGGCATCATCTATCGGGATCTCAAGCCCTCGAACGTGATGGTCACCGACGACGACGACATTCGCCTGATCGATTTTGGACTGGTTCGCTTCTACACCCTGGGCAAGGCCCAGGACACCGTCATCATGGGCACGCCCGGCTACGCGGCCCCCGAGCAATATGGTATGGGCCAGACCGACCCGCGCTCGGACATCTTCTCGCTGGGGGCCCTGATGCATCACCTGCTGACCGGTCACGACCCCAGCTCGCGCCCCTTCGTCTTTGCCCCGCCCCGCCAACTCAACCCGCTGGTGTCTGAACATATCGACTTTGCCGTGCGCAAGGCCGTGCAGACCGATCCCGAGCTGCGCTTTGAGTCGGCCGAGGCCATGGAGCAAGCCCTGCGCGGCCAGCGACCTGTCCCTCCTCAGGGCGAGCGCTTTGCTTTCGGTATCGAGGCCGAATCGCCCCGCTCCACCGTCGCCGCCAGTTTGGCCTGCCTGGGGGCAGGCGCCTTCGCCTGGATGGTGCTGGGCACGACCCCCGTCACCGCCTGCGTTACCCTGGGCTTCACCCCTTTGTGGTTGCTGACTCTGTGGCGGCGCTACTTCGAGCAGAAGCGGCTGGCCCGCACGGTCATTCGCCTCGAGCGAGACGGCATCGTCTTGCTCGAGGGGGGCGACATGGGTCGCTGGACCTGGAACCAGGTCAACGAAGTGCGCTTCGAGCATCGCCGCTTCGACCTGACGCCGATGCTGGTGATCAAGCTCGGCGAACGCTACCTGCGCCTGCCCATCGGTCCCCCCGAAGTGCTCGAGAATCTGTCGGAATTACGCGGTCTGATAGGCGCCGACCGCCTCAGCCGGGTCATCATCGATCGCGCCAATCTCGAGCTGAGTGAACCGGGCGGCCGCATCTACCGTTGAGCTCCAGGAAGGATGTCGGTGCCCAGGCAGCGGAATAGTCGCTTTGTGGAGGACAGAATATGACTTTGCGAACCACTCTTGCCATGCTCACGCTGCTGGGGTTGCTGGCCGGCTGCAATCCTCAGACCGGCCCCGGCGCCAACACACCCGGCCAGACGGGCACACCGGTCGCCAACGAGACCGCCGCCGTCCCTTCCGATTGGGTCGAGTTCAAGTCGCCCGACGGCATGTTCTCCATCAAATCGCCCGGGCTGAACGTCCGCGAAAGTGAGGGCGACGAAGCCACCTATGTCTCTGAGGACAACAACTATACCGTCGTCGTCTATCCGTCAGACCGTGACGCCACTCCGGAAGACCAGCTCAAATACGCCCAGAAGAAGAGTCTCGAGGGGCTCGAAGGTGAACCCAAAGTTGCCTTCGACGATGAGGTCAACTCGTTTCCGCGTCGCCAGTGGAGCGGGGACTTCAAGGCTGGCGATGCGGGCGTGCCGGTCGAGGGTGTAGCCGTGCTAGTAGGCGGCAAGAAGGTCCTCATCGCGACGGCTCGCAACAAGCCTCGCGAGGGCAAGGCCTTCGTCGACTCCCTCAAAATCCTGGTCGAGGGAGAACTGTGGCTCGACTTTGCTGACCCTGACGGCGTCTTCGAAGTCAAAGCTCCGTCTGTGCTCGACAGCCAGGACGCCAAAGACGGCAAAGTCTATTTTAGCCCAGACGGCTACGTGGTCAAGGTCAGTCCGCTTGACCTCAAAGGGAAATCCCCTGAGGAGTTCCTCAAGGGACTGGCCCCCCAGTATGCCAGCGCCAACAAGGGCAAGGTAGTCTCCGAAAAGGCTTTGAAAGTGGCGGGCCGGCCAGCCTATCGGTTTGGTTACGACGCTCCCTCGCCGGCCGATGCCACTAAAACGACCCACACCGATGTGCTGGCCGTGGCCGCCGAGAAACATCTGGTAGTAGCTATGACCTTCGGGGGCGACGCCGACCGGTTCTTCAACTCCCTGAACCTCAAGTAGTGAAGGCAGACAAGCCACTCCCGAGACTGCTTGCCCGCCTGCTGGTCGGAGGGGTCTTCGTCTATGCGGGTGCGCCCAAGGTGGTCCACGTCGAGCAATTTGCTCTGGCCGTGAGCAACTATCGACTGCTACCTGAGAATCTGGTCAGCCTGGTAGCCCTCATTGTCCCCTGGCTCGAGGTGGTGATAGGGGTCTGTCTGCTGGCCGGGCTACTGACGCGAGCGGCCGCCTGGCTGAGCGCGTTGCTCTCGGGCGCCTTCGCAGCGGCCGTCGCCTCGGCCGTCGTACGGGGGTTAGATATCGAGTGCGGATGCTTTAGTGGACCGGCCCCGGTCGATTGGCCCCACGTGGGCTTCAACCTGCTGACTCTGGCTGTCTCACTCTATCTCGCCCGAGTGGGGGCCGGCGCCTGGTCGGCCGATTGCCGCTGGCAACTCGACGAGACTCCCTTGGAAGACTGAGCCCTCACGACAAGCCATCCAGGGCTTTCCGGGCCTCGCTATTGTTGGGCTCGAGTTCTAACAGCCTTTCGAGCGACGCCCGGGCCCCGGAGACATCCCCCGCCTCACGCTGAAACTTGGCCAGGCGCAACCACTCGCGGGGGGTGTCTGGCACCAATTCCAGAAAGCGTTGCTGGGACCTGATGGCGGCCTGAAGGTCACCCGCCTGGTGGTGCGCGAAGGCGTCTCCCAGGATGGCAAAAGGCTGGTAAGGATTGATCTCGAGAGCCTTGTCAATGACCCGGCGACCGGCCTCATGCTGACCCAGGTTCAAATGGCCCTGCCCCAAAAAGGCCAGGGCGAGCGCGTCCTGGGGATCGGCCTCGAAGGCGGCTCGGAAGGCTCCGACGGACTCGCTCGCCTGCCCCAGGCGATAATAGCATTCACCGACTCTCATCCAGAGGCGATGCTCAGAGCCGGGTAGCGGCCGGTAGAGTGCCACCCGGAACAGGTCGACAGCCTTGGCAAAGTTCCCCTGAGAATACTCCAATTCGCCCCACATGGCGGCGGCCAGGGGGTGACCCGGACTGCGCTTGAGGACGTCGCGGTAACAAACCCGAGCCATCTGCAGAGCCTCGACCTTAGGAACATCGGTCCGCTGTTCGTTGCAAAGACCCCGGGCCACCAGCACATCGTCAAGATCTTCGTTCAACTCGTTGAGAGTGGCTAATGCTCGCGGAACGTTGAACAGTTGGGCCTCGGCCATGGCGGCTTTGGCCAGTCGCTCGGGTGTCGCCTCGATCCCGGGGGGCAGGCTTCCCTGAGCCAACGACTCGATGAAGCGATAGTTGCGAGTCCAGAGGTCGCGAGAGTAGAGGCTCAGGGGAGCCGAGAACTCGAGCAGGGGCCGATTGTCGGTATTGAGCGGCGCGTCTTTGACCCGAGGCCAGACCTGATCGCGGCTACAAAGGTAGAAGCCCCACAAAACATCGGGCGTGAAGACACCCATCTCGTAAAACTCGCGCTGGTGTTCAGGGTCCGCATCGATATACTGGCGAATACGCGAGGCGTCGATGATGAACGGCTTGCGGCTGCCGAGCAGAATCAGGTCACCTCCGTCAGACTGCCACACCTGCCCTTCGGGGAACACATCATAGAAGCTGTGAAGGACCATCTGAATGTCGTCGGTGTTGACGGCATAGAGATTGAACCATTGGCACATGATCCCATCGGGATTGAGCCGATCCAGGGCGCGAAAATAGAAGTCGCGGGTGAACAGGTTGCCGACTCCTGCGATCCAGGGGTTGGACGGCTCGCTGATGAGCACGTCGAACTTCTGCTCGGCTCCCAACACGAAAGTCCGTCCGTCGGTCAGATGGACCTCAACCCGAGGGTCTTCGAGCACCCGACCGTTGTGGGGCTTCCAATACTCTCCCACCTGATAGACGGCTGGCTCGAGTTCAGCGCAGATGATCTGCTCGACTCCAGGGCAGGCCGCGACCGCCTGCAAGGTAAACCCGGCCCCCAGGCCGATGACACCGACACGTTTTGGGGCGGGATGGAACAACGTGGGAAGATAGCCCAGAAAATATTGGGTTCGTTCGTCGCGCGAGCCGGTCGAAGCGTCGGTTTTGCCGTTCACCCTCAGTGAGAGAGTCTCGAAGAAACCGCTAGAAAAGGTCAGGGTGACGGTGGCGCTCAAACCGTCCACGAAGACGGCCGGGTCGGGGAAGCGCAACTCGCGCTTGTCGGCGGGGTCGAGAAAGGCCTCGGGATGCACAGCCACGCCCGCTCCCATCACTCCGGTGCTCCATCCCGGCACATTCCAGGCCAACAGCGCCAAAAAAGGAATAGCCACTGCCGCGGGCCAGCGCACTCGGCTGGGCTCGAGTAGAACCATCAGGAGGGCGCAACCCAGGTAGATCAGAGTGGCTATCTGCAGCGACCATTGTGCCCCCACCTGAGGAATGATCACAAACCCCGTGATGAATGCTCCCATGATACAGCCCAGAGTGTTGGCGGAGTAAACGTCTCCGACGCTCCGTCCCAGACGCCCGAGGCCCCCCGCATAGACCGCGGTAGCCAGGGGAAACCCCAACCCCATCAGGAAGGTGGGCGGACCCAACACCAGAAAAGACAGGGCCACATCCACCGTCAACACCCCGACGAAGCTCTCGCCGCCCAACATGGTCAGGGCTTTGATAAAGAGTCGTGGCAGATAACCGAGCGTGGGAATGGTCAGACCCCCGCCCACCGCGATCAAAAGGTAGAGAACGCCTAGATGATACGCGCGCGGCGTGCCTCGCCGAGCTAGACTCGCGTAAACCAGGCTGCCCAGTCCCAGTCCAGTCAGGAAGCACACCAGAATCGTCGAAAAGGCATAGATGGATGAACCCAACGAGAGGGCCAGGGCTCGATTCCAGCCCACCTGGTAACTCATCGAAGCGATGCCCGCCAGGCAGAAGGTGAAGGGTACGGCCAGGCCCTTTAGCGCGAAGCGCTCTTCTCCGACGGTGGTTGCCGTCTGGTCGTCGGCCTCGCCTTGAACCGTGTTTTCCTGGCTGACGACCACCGCCCCGTAGCCGATCAGGAGATTGACCAGCGCGGTCAGCAACATCGACGGAATCAGACCCAGGACCGGAAGCAACACGAAGCCCCCCAGTCCCGCCCCCAGCACGGCCCCGAGCGTGTTAAGGCCATAGAGCCTCGAGAGAACGCGACCCAGGTCCTGGCGCTGCTGGACCAGCAAGCGAGTCAGGAGCGGTACGGTCGCTCCCATGGCCGTGGTCGGTGGCACCAGCACCAGAGCCGCCCCGAAAAAGCAGGCGACATGCAGCGGTGTGCCGTCCACGCCGGAACTGGCCAGGGCCACATAGCCCTTTTCGACCAGACCCAGCAAGGGCAAAGTCAAAAAGGCCCAGCCTCCGACGAAGGCTTCAAGCCAACCGTAGTAGGCCAGAAAACGAGAGGCAGGCACCTGGCCCGAGCGCGAGTCCGACCACCGGCCGGCCGCCATACTGCCCAGGGCCAGGCCGGCCATGAAGGCCGTTAGCACGGTCGAAACCGCCAAGACCGTATGCCCATAGGTCAGGGTCAAGCGTCGGGTCCACAAGACCTGATAGATCAAGCCGGTAGCACCCGAGAAAAAGAAAAACAGCTGCGACCAGGCCAGCAAAGTGGTCAAGCGAGAGGAGGGTCGAGCCATGCTGGGTGGACAATTCCAGCAACCCCGGTCTCTCCCTCTTCCTGCCGCGGGTGACAGATCGACAGTAGCGTGCTATGATGCTCGAATGAAAAGGCTAATGATCCTGGTGGTCATGTTCTGGTTGACCGGATGCGGCGTGTTTCGGGTTGCGGTTCCCACCCTGCTTGACCGCGATCCTGGATTCACGTTCACCCTACCGCGCGACTTCGCCAGCGACGCCAGCGGCAAGAACAACGAGACGGAGGGGGCCTGGTCGGATTCGGCCCAGAACGGCAGAATTCTCATCAGAACGATTCGCCTCAACCCTCCTCAGCAAGACATCGCCGCTCAGACCAAGCTCTACGGCGAGCAATATCTGGTCCAGATCGAGAAGAACCCCGACTTCACCGATACGGTCGTCGACAAGCACGGCGTGATCAAGCTTGCCGACCACGACGCCTACGAATATATCTACACGGCTAAAAAGGCTCAGGCCCGCTGGCGCCGTCGCATCATCGCGGTGAGCCCCTACGATCCCGCTTTGATGGTCGACATGGAGCTGAGTGCCCTGGCCGGAACCCAGGATAAGTATGAATCTCCCTTCGACGATATGCTAGACTCTTGGAAGTGGGTCGACAAGAAAGGCGCTTCGGAAGAGGCGGGCAGCACCGAGAAGAAGTAGGTTCGCGTGAATAAGGGTACGACCATACTGTTGGTGGCGTTCCTGATGCTCAACACCGGGTTTATCGCTTATCAGATCGGCTACCGGAATGGCCAGGCAACCGGCCCGGCGGTGGCTGCCTCGCCCGCGGCCCCGGCTTCGCCCCAGGGAACCACCCGCTTGACGCTGACCCCGGCGACCTTGCAATTGGGCAAGCTTCACCAGAATCAAAAGCTCGAAAGCAAAGTCGTCTATAAGAATGAGGGCCAGCAAACACTGGCTATCACCCAGGTGGACACAAACTGCGGCTGCACTATCCCCGACCTGCCCAAGAAGGTGTTGGCGCCTGGCGAGTCGGGCGAAATGACGGTCAAATTCGATGCCGGCATGATCCCGGGCCCCTTTGAAAAGCTGGTGACTATCAGCTATAACGGTGAGCCACCCCAACTCGAACTAAAACTCGTCGGAGAAGTCGAGCCCGTGGTGGCCGTGATGCCCGGCATCGTCAAACTCGGCGTGGGCCAGAGCAAGACTTTTCAGATGATCGGGACGACTCTCGATACCCGTTTCAAGATCGAAAAGATCGAGACCGGAGTCGAAGGCCTCGAGGTCAAAGTCACTCGCAAGATCGGGGACAACGCCTACGAACTGACAGCCTCGGTGACCAAACCCCTTCCCAAACTCGAGCAGACCAATGCCTTCAAGATTGAAATCTACACCGACCTGGCCGAAATGGGGCCATTTCCCTTCTTCGTGATGCCCCAATGATCACGGCTCTACGTGCCTTCTTCCTAATCAACGTCGCCTGTGCGCTGGCTTTTGCCAGCTATGCCACAGGCCTGAGTAAAGTCACCCTTTTCCAACCGGTCCTGCCTCCGCCCCAGAGCGAATTCGAGAACCTCTCCGTCCAACAAGCACGGCAAATCCAACAAGACCAGCCCGAGGTCCTCTTTGTGGATGCACGTTCGCGTCCGGGCTATGACTTCAATCACTTGCCTGGCGCCATTTCCTTGCCCGTGGCGAGCACGGTGGATAACACCAATCTGGAGCGCCTGCGTCGGGCCCCCCTGGTCGTAGTCTATTGCGACAGCTCCCATTGTGGGGCCGCCCTCAAACTCGCCCAGAAATTGAGCCAAATGGGTCTGGGTCCCATCAAGGTCATGGAAGACGGAATGGAAGGCTGGTTGCAGTCTGGCCTGCCCACAGAAAAATCCTGAGCGGGCTTGCAGGGCGATGTTTCTTCGGCTATCCTCATGGAGATGAGCACTCCAGCACGCAGACAAAAAGGTTTTTCACTTGTCGAGGTCATGATTGCGATGGCAGTCATCCTCATCGGCATCGCGGGCGTGGTCGGTTCTCTCACCTTCGGACTCAGGGCTAGCAGCCATGGCGAGATGCTCACCGACGCATCGAACCACGCGCGCATGCTCATCGAGTGCATGGTGGGCAGAGACTACATCTCGCGGGCCACTGCCCTCACGCCGAAGAGCGGGAGCGCAGCCGGAAACTGGCCTACCGCCGCCAGTGGCCTCAACGACGCGGGTCCGGTCGCTCTTGACGCCCCGCCTTTCGACGAGAATCCGGATATTTATCTCGATACTGCCACCCTCCATGAGTTCACGCGGCAGGTCACCTGTGAGCGACGCGGAAGCGCCTCTGGCGACCCCGATGAATTCTTGGCCAACGTGACGGTCCGAATCTTCTGGGAAGAGAAAGGAGTGCAAAAAAGTGTTACGATGTCAGCCGTCATCCCGCATACCCTCGAAATCTAGGCGGGGTTTCACCCTTATCGAGCTTGGCATCGTCGCTGCCATTCTCTCTATTCTTGGCCTAGTTCTGGTGGTTACGTTCTCCAAGTCCAATTCGGCCATCTCGCTGGGCACTGCCAAGATCGAAAGTGACTCCACCGCACGCATCGCCGTAGACCGCATTTCGCCGCTGGTCACTGCCGCTACCGAGATCATTCAAAACTCTACCGGCGGTTCGAGCCAGTTGCTGCGCTCTGGTAGCACAGCCCTGTTTTATCGCGAGTTGATTTTCAGCACCACCGAAGATTTCCTCGACCCTACCTACAACGCCGTGACCTGGGGAACCACGCACTTTAATCCGCTAGCCCCCCAGTCCTACAGCTATGTCATCTACTTTTTCGACCCGGGCGACCCCACCTATCTCAACAACAACGCGCCCGACGCGAACCCCGGCGAGATCCGTCTGATGCGCAACGACGCCACCTTTGCAGCCAACAAGGACCAACTGGTTCCGGCCGTGCCGTTTAGAAGGTTGGCGGGTACCAATATCGATGATCCCACCGGAGCCGGCATCACCGACTTCCGTTGTCGGCGACTGCTGAGTAACGCTGCCGAGGTGATCATCGACACCCGTTCCTTCGTCAAGCGGGATAACGGCAACACCGAACGCCGGTTGTCTACCTTTGCAACCATCGTCCAGGCACCGGCGGAAAGCTACTAACAAACGCGCTGCCATAAGCTGAAAAGGCCGGCTCATCGCCGGCCTTTTTCTTATGGGATCGTCACCCAGCCGGCCAAATATCAACCCTGGGTATGATGACTCCGGACCAAAGAATCCTCTAACCTTTTAAGTGTCAGAAATCCATAAGGAGTTTATTACAATGAGGATTTGGTCTGGGAAAGGATGGAAGCAACGCGGCAGCGTCTTGCTGCTGGCGTTGTTCTTTCTCTTTGCCTTGTTCCTGATGGCAGTCGCATTCTTCCGACTGCTGCCCACTGAATTGCACTCCGCGGCTCGCTCGAGCCGCGAAACCAAGGCCCACTATGCCGCCGACGCCGGCGCCCGAGACGCCGTCGGCTGGTTGAAAACCAAGCCCGTGGCCGTACCCAACGCCGAAATCGATGCCTACAACACCTTACACGCCGATCCCACCAACGGAGGCGTCGATGGCTACTGGAGCTACACTTGCGAGATCACGCCCGTCGACCCCACTCGCGGTATCTACGAAATTCTTTCGACGGCACTCTACAACGGCCGTCCTATCCGCGAACTGCGGGCGGTGGTCCAAAACCAGTCGTTTGCAAAATACGCCCTCTGGTGGGACGACCAGGACACCAGCGAACTCGGCATCGTCTTTGCGATGAGTTCCAACGGCATCCAGGGCCCCGTTCACACCAACAGCTACTTCCGACTGGCCGCCGGCAGCACCGGTTTCTGGGATGACGGCGGCGGCTCGTGGGTCACCGGCATCAAAGACACCGCCGGCAACCCCCTCGAGCCCGCCAAAATGACCTACGCCACCGCTTACGAGTCAGACAACCCCGACAATTCACTGGGCTTGGCGCCTGACGGAGTCCAGTACTACGGCGGCAACTATGCTGGCAACAACATCGACCTGACTCCGTATGATAGCTCCGGTCAACCGATCGCCGCGCGGTATGAACGCATCGTCGAGGGCGGCCGCGAACGCATCAGCCAGGTCACGCCCATCGAAATGCCTGAAGAGAACACCGAACTACGCGTCAACGCCTGGGACCAGGTCGGCGGCGACACTTCTGACATGCCCGGCAGCAACGGCCTCTACGTCAATACCAACGGCAATCCCAACGAAGCCGGCGGTGACGTGGCTGGCGGCATCTACATCCGCGGCGACGCCGATGTGACCCTCAGTGTTACCTCTGGCAACGGAGACCACCAGAAAATCACGGCTCGCCAGGGCAACACCACTGTGCCTGGCCCCGACAGCACCGTCTGGCGTGCCGACATCCCCTATGCCAAACAATGGTATCAACCGCCCGACTACGAAGAGCCCACCTGGGAATGCACCTCGACCAAGACCGTCAACGGCGACCCCATTTACGGTCCCTGGTATGATTGCTCCTACACCAAGACCGGTCGCTACCCCGCCTGCGGAACCGAAATCGTCTACATCCCTGGTGAGGGCGGCGCCCTGACCCCCGTCGAACAGTATAAAATCTGCACCATCGACGTTCCCAAGAACTGCCACGACGTCATCGGCTACGAGCAGGTCGAGCAGTGCATCTGGGAAGTCACAGGTACTCACACCGTTCATCCCGACGGCTACTGGGTCGACGTTCCCCTCGATACCCCCGGAGCCACCATCGGCTTCCATAAGAACCAGGTCGTGGCTGCCGACTACACGCCCCCTCCGGGATACGAGACCTATACGGCCACTCCCACGGTCACCACCAGCACCATCACTATCCAGAACAACCAGTCGGCCGTCGAGGTCAACGGGGCACCCTATCAGATTCCTATCGACTCGGACGGCGTCATGGTGAATGGCGTACTGGTTACCGACCCCACCGACCCCCGCCTGACTGTGGCCGACGGTAGCACCGTTTTCATCGAGAACGACTCGACCAAGAACGGCGTCTACTATGGCGAGTTCACCATCATGGATGGTCGCACCAACGGTATTGTGTTCTCTGACGGCAATATCAAGAAGCTCCAGGGCACCAACAAAGGCGCCTACTACACCGACACTGCCGGCAACGAAGGCTATCACGGCCGCACCATCGCCGCCAACCTGGGCGCCAACAAGCGGGTTGAAATCTATGGCGACATCCTCCAATACTACAACGGTAGCGACCTAAACGCTTCGGGCGAACCGCTCAACGACGGCAACAACCGACTCGCGCCGGGCAATCTGTCCCCAAATCCCGAGCACATCCTTGGTCTCATCGGCAAAGACATCGTCATCAACCCCAGCAAGGGTCACCACTCGAACTGGTACTCCGGCAACCGCGCCATCGATGTCTATGCCGTACTGATGGCCGGCAAGATGGTCGGGGGCGATGCCAAAGGCGGCTTCTACACCAACGGCGACCACCTCAAGAACGACGACCACCTGGGCGAGTTCAACCTCTACGGAGGTCTGATCACCGCCAACCTCCTGCCGGTGCAGAAAGCCTACGCCGGGTCGAGTTATGCTAACGGCTTCAAGCAGGAGTTCAACTACGACTGGGTGGCAGCCCAGAACCTGCAGAACTTCCCGTCGACCAACACCTTCTCGGTTCTGCGCTACGTCCAAACCCACGTAGAGGGATAACCGCAAGAGTACCGTCATTTCTGACAACAACAAGCCCCCAAAATGGGGGCTTTTTTCTTACACTAGAGACGTCTCAAGAGGAAATCATCCTAAGGTATGACGACCAATTTTCTGACAAAGATTACTCTTAGCTAGTCAGAAATACCAGAGGAGGCTCTTACGTGAAGTCTATCCCAGGCCTGAGAGGTCAAAAGCGCGGCAGCGTCTTACTGCTCGCGCTTTTCTTCCTCTTCGCCCTCTTCTTGATGGCGGTAGCGTTCTTCCGATTGCTGCCGACCGAGCTGCACTCCGCCGCACGCTCGAGTCGCGAAACCAAGGCCCACTATGCGGCCGACGCCGGAGCCCGCGATGCGGTCGGCTGGCTCAAGACCAAACCCGTGGCCGTCCCCAATGCCGACATCGATGCCTACAACACGCTCCACTCCGATCCGGCCAACGGCCCGATCGACGGCTATTGGAGCTACACTTGCCAAATCGAAAGCATCGACCCCACCCGTGGCATTTATGGCATCCTGGCCACCGCGATGTATAACGGACGTCCTGCCCGCGAGTTGCGCGCCGTCGTCCAAAACCAATCTTTTGCCAAATACGCACTGTGGTGGGACGACCAGGACACCAGCGAACTCGGTATCGTCTTCGCCATGAGTTCTGACGGTATCCAGGGCCCCGTCCACACCAACAGCTACTTCCGGCTGGCCGCTGGCAGCAGCAGCTTCTGGAGCGACGGCGGCAACTCTTGGGTCACCGGCGTGAAGGACTCCGCCGGCAACCCCCTCGAGCCGGCCAAGATGACTTACGCCACGGCCTACGAAGCCGACGACCCTGACAATGCGCTGGGTATGGCTCCCGACGGAGTCCAATACTACGGCGGCAACTATGCCGGCAGCAACGTCGACCTGACTCCCTACGACAGCTCTGGACTCCCCATCGCCGACCGCTACGAACGCATCGTCGAGGGCGGCCGCGAGCGCATCAGCCAGGTCACACCCATCGAAATGCCCGAAGAGAACACCGAACTGCGCGTCAACGCCTGGGATCAGGTCGGTGGCGACACCAGCGATATGCCCGGTAGCAACGGCCTCTATATCAATACCGACGGCAACCCCAACGAAGCTGGCGGCGATGTGGCCGGCGGCATCTACATCCGTGGCGACGCCGACGTGACCCTAGGCATCACCTCGGGCAACGGAGACCACCAGAAAATCACCGCCCGCCAGGGCAATACCACCGTGCCCGGTCCCGACAGCACCGTTTGGCGCGCCGACATCCCCTACGCCAAACAGTGGTATCAACCCCCGGACTACCAGGAACCCACCTGGGAATGCACCTCGACCAAGACCGTCAACGGCGACCCCATCTACGGCCCCTGGTATGACTGCTCCTACACCAAAACCGGTCGTTATCCCGAGTGCGGCACCGAAATCATCTACATCCCCGGTGAGGGCGGCGCCCTGACCCCCGTCCAACAATACAAGATCTGCACCGTCAACGTTCCTAAGAACTGCCACGACGTGATCGGCTACGAACAGGTCCAGCAGTGTGTCTGGGAAGTCACCGGGAGTCACACCGTCCACCCTGACGGCTACTGGGTCGACGTGCCCCTAGATACGCCTGGCGCTACCATCGGCTTCCACAAGAACCAGGTCGTAGCCGAAGACTATACTCCCCCGCCCGGATACGAGAGCTACACCGCCACTCCCACCGTCACTACCAGCACCATCACCATCGAAGACAACCAGTCAGCCATTGAAGTCAACGGTTCTGCTTACCAGATTCCCATCGACTCGGATGGCGTGATGGTCAACGGCGAGTTGATCACCGATCCGGCTGACTCGCGCCTGACCGTTGCCGACGGCAGCACCGTCTACATCGACCACGACAGCACCAAGAACGGCGTCTACTACGGCGAGTTCACCGTGATGAACGGCCGCACCAACGGTATCGTCTTCTCCGACGGCAACATCAAGAAACTCCAGGGCACCAACAAAGGCGCCTACTACACCGACACGGCGGGTAACGAAGGCTATCACGGCCGCACTATCGCCGCCAATCTAGGCGCCAACAAGCGAGTCGAGATCTACGGCGACATCCTGCAATACTACAATGGCAGCGACCTCAACGCCTCGGGCCAGCCGCTCAACGACGGCAACAACCGCCTGAAGCCGGGCAACCTCTCTCCGAACCCCGAGCACATCCTCGGCCTCATCGGCTACGACATCGTCATCAACCCCAACAAAAACCAACATTCCAGCTGGTATTCCGGCAACCGCGCCATCGACGTCTACGCCGTGCTGATGGCCGGCAAGATGGTCGGGGGAGATGCGAAGGGCGGCTTCTACACCAACGGCGACCACCTCAAAAACGACGACCACCTGGGCGAGTTCAACCTCTTCGGAGGCTTGATTACCGCCAACCTGCTGCCGGTGCAGAAAGCCTATGCGGGCTCGAGCTACGCCAACGGTTTCAAGCAGGAGTTCAACTACGACTGGATGGCTGCCCAGAACCTGCAGAACTTCCCGTCGACCAATACCTTCTCGGTTCTGCGTTACGTCCAGACTCACGTGGAATAAACACAAACCGAAGAAGAGTCTCTGACACTATTTGAGACCCCCGACCGGGGGTCTCTTTTCAATTCAAAGGCACTAAACCCCTATTTCATAGGCATCCTTGTCACCTGGCGAAAATTTTAGCGAGCCGCCCCCAGGCGGCGGCATCCTCCTGGAGTATGACGCTGGAAATTTTCGCCGCGACTACACTCAGAGCGTCAGAGACTAAGAGGAGGTAAAAGGATGACAACCCATCCGGGCAGAGGAGATAGAAGGCGAGGCAGCGTGTTACTGCTGGCTTTATTCTTTCTCTTTGCGTTATTTTTGATGGCCGTGGCCTTTTTCAGGCTGCTGCCCACCGAGCTTCACTCGGCCGCTCGCTCGAGCACCAATGCCAAAGCTCACTACGCTTGTGACGCTGGCGCCCGCGACGCCGTGGCCTGGCTCAAGACCAAGCCCACGGCCGTGCCCAACGCCGAAGTCGCGGCCTATAACGGCCTTCACTCCGACCCGGCCAACGGCAACATCGACGGCCGCTGGGCCTACACCTGCGCGGTCGAGACCGTCGACCCCAATCGCGGTATCTACAATATCCTCTCGACGGCCATCTACAACGGCCGTCCCATCCGCGAACTGCGCTGCACCGTGCAGAACCAATCTTTCGCCAAGTATGCCCTATGGTGGGATGACCAGGACACCACCCAGCTGGGTATCGTCTTTTCAATGGGCTCGAACGGTATTCAGGGCCCCGTCCACACGAACAGCTATTTCCGTCTGGCCGCCGGCACCACCGGCTTCTGGAACGACGGCAAGGCTCCCTGGATCACCGGCATCAAAGACGCTGCCGGCGTCCCCCTCGAGCCGGCCAAAATGACCTACGCCACGGCCTATAGCGCCACCGACGCCGACAACCCCACCGGGATGGCTCCCGATGGCATCCAATACTACGGCGGCAACTACGCCGGCAGCAGCGCCGGCCTGGTGCCCTACGACAGTACCACCGGCGCCCCCATCAGCTCTCGCTACGAGCGGATGATCGAAGGCGGCCGCGAGCGCATCAGCCAGGTCACCGAAATCAAGATGCCCGAAGAGAACTCGGCGCTGCGCGCCAACGCCTGGGACGCAGTCAATGGCGACCTGACCGATATGCCCAGTACTTCCGGTCTCTACATCAACACCAACGGCACCGGCGCAAATCTAGCCAACGCCGACGTGCAGGGCGGCGTCTACATCAAAGGCGACGCGGAGGTCACCCTCAGCGTCACCAGCGGCAACGGCGACCACCAGAAGATCACTGCCAAACAGAACCAGACGACCGTTCCCGGTCCGAGCAGCACCGTCTGGACTGCCAAGGTTCCCTACGCTAAACAGTGGTATCAACCCCCGTCCTACCAGGAGCCTCAGTACAGCTGCACCGCTTACAAGACCGTGAACGGCAACCCTATCTACGGTCCCTATTATGACTGCTCGACCACCAAAACCGGTCGCTACCCTGAGTGCGGCACCGAAATCGTCTTCATCCCCGGTGAAGGCGGCGCTCTCACCCCGGTTCAACAGTATAAGATCTGCACCGTCCCGGTGCCCAAACAGTGCCGCGACATCATCGGCTACCAACAAGTTCAACAGTGCACCAACTGGGCTGTGAGCGGTTACACCACCGTCAACCCGGCGGGATACTGGGTCGACGTTCCTCTCGGCACCTCGGGCGCGACCGTCTATTTCAAGACGGAAACCGTCGACTCCACTTACGTTCCGCCGGTAGGCTACGAACAATACCCCGCCACCTCCAAGACGACCACCAGCACCATCTCCATCGATAACAACATGTCCGTAGTCGAGGTCAACCAGGCCGACTACCACATTCCTTTCAAAACCGGCGGCGTGATGGTCAACGGAACCCTCGTCACCGACCCTAACGACCCGATTCTGACCGTGTCCGACGGACACACCGTCTACATCAACAAAGACGCCAGCGCCAGCGGCGTCTACTACGGCGAATTCACCGTGATGAACGGGCGCACGAACGGCATCGTCTTCTCGGACAACAACATCCTCAAGCTCCAGGGCACCAATAAGGGCGCCTACTACACCGACCTCGCCGGTAATGAGGGTTATCACGGCCGGACCATCGCGGTCAACATCGGCACCGACAAGAAGATCGACATCTTCAACGACATCCTTCAATATTACAACGGCAGCGACCTCAACGCCGCCAATCAACCCCTCAACGACGGCAGTAACCGCCTCACTCCCGGCAACCTGTCGCCCAACCCTGACCACATCCTTGGCCTCATTGCCAAAGACATCTACATCAACCCCGACAAGAACCAGAAGGCCAACTACTACTCTGGTAACCGAGCCATCGATGTCTACGCTGTGCTGATGGCTGGCAAGATGGTCAACAACACGGCGGTGGGCGGATTCCAGAGCCACCTCGACCATATGCAAAGCAATGACAAGCTTGGCGACTTCAACCTCTACGGCGGCCTGATCACCGCCAACCTGCTCCCGGTACAGAAGGCCTACACCGGCGGCACTACCGCTAACGGCTTCCGCCAGGAGTTCAACTACGACTGGATCGCCGCTCAGAACTTGCAGAACTTCCCTAACACGCAGAACTTCACCGTGCTGCGCTACGTAGAGAACTACATCGAAGGTTAGGTCTATCGGTTCTGAATGGGCCCCCGAAAGGGGGCCTTTTTCTTTTCCCGAAGGCCCCGCAGGTGGACGAACTGGTCGAGATACCGTATCAAGAGCTCTCCCCTGAAGCCTTGCGAGGCATCCTCGAGGAATACGCCACCCGGGGCGGATTCGAGTCAGACATCGACTCGATCGACCACCGCATCGAGCAGCTGCTGGCCCGCCTGCGCAAAGGCCAGCTCAAGATCGTCTTCGACCCCGCCAGCGGAGCCACCAATCTGACCCGATGTTAAAGGCGGCCCTGGTTGAGCTAGCTCAAGTAGAAGACGTGCTCGAAGCGGGTGGCACCAGCCAGCAAGCCATCGATCGTCTCCTGGCCGGGCTGGCCAGGCTCTATCCCGAAGCCAATCCTCGCCTGGACCCCGCCCAGGGCAGGCCCCTGCGGCGGGGCAACCAGTTGCTCACCCACCTCAGGGTGGATGGCGAAGTCCACGCCGAAGTCCTGGCCCTATTTGCCCGCACGGCCGCGGCCCTGGTCGAGCGGTTGCAGCGTGAGGCCCGCAAAGAAGACGAACTGGCCAGGCTGTCTCGCTCGGGAGCCCTGATCTCGTCGCGCATGGGAGTCGAGCCCACCCTGCAGGCCATTCTCGAGATGGCTCTCGAAGTGACCCGAGCCCGCTACGGCATCTTCCGTCTGCTCAACGAAACCGGCGATCTGCTGGTCACCGCCGCCGTGGCCGGGGACCAGCTCAATCGCCCGCTGGTCGAGGCCCTGCCGCTCGAGGCCGACCACATCACCGGCTGGGTGGTGCGCAACCGCCGCTCGGTGTGCATCGACGACCTCCACCAGGAGCCGTGGTCCAAGCTGTATTTTCCCCTCGACCAGCTACTCGAGATGCGCTCGGAGTTGGCCGCCCCCTTGCTGGGCACCAGCGGCCGTATGGAAGGGGTGCTCAATCTCGAGAGCCCCGAGCCGGGCGCCTTTCAGCGGGGCGACCAGCTTTTGCTCGAAGCCTTCGCCAGCCAGGCCGTCATCGCCATTCAGCAGGCCCGCTTGCTGGATGCCTTGCAAGAAGTGGCCGAGCGCCTCTTGACCTGGCCCAGTGCCAGAGTGCTGCAGCGCCTGCTCGAGCTGGCCCTGCGTCTGCTCAACGCCCGCGGGGTGACCATCGAGCACCGTGATGGCCGACTCGAGGCCGGTCAGGCCAAAGGCCCGCGCCGCTCGGTAGAGATGACCGACGGCACCGGTCGCTTCACCGCCTATCTCGACAACCCGAGCGAGTGGGAGCACAAAGTCCTGGCGGTGCTGGCCCATCACGCCGGCCTGGCCCTCAAGAACCAGCACCGGCTCGAAGAGTTACGCGCCACGCAACAGCGCCAGGCAGTGGCCGAGACCTTCGCGGCCGTGGGCGACCTGGCCGCCAATCTGTTGCATCAGCTCAATAACAAGGTAGGCGTCATTCCGGTGCGGGTCGAGGGTATCCTCGACAAGTGCTCGCAACTGGTCGACGAGACGCCTTATCTCAACCGCAATCTTCGCGAGATCGAGGCCAGCGCCCAGACCGCTCTCGAGATCGTGCGCGAGAACCTGGGGATTTTGCGGGCTCGACCCACCGGACCGGTGAAGCTGGCCGCCTGTGTCGAACGGGCTCGGGCCGAACTGGGCAAACTTCCGCCGCTGCAGGTCGAACTCGAGGTACCCGAGGTGATGGGTGATTTTCGCAGCATCACCCTGGTGTTTCTCAACCTGCTCGAGAACGCGGCCAAGGCCCTGGGCTCGAAGGGCTCGATCAGCGTGCGGGGCCGGTTGGAACAGGACCGGGTGCGAGTGGATGTCAGCGATGACGGCCCGGGAATCGCGCCCTCGCTTCACGAAGCGATTTTCGAGCTCTCGCCCGACCGTTCGCGACCGCACAACCTGGGTTTTGGCCTATGGTGGGTGAGAACCCTCATGGAACGCCTGGGTGGCTCGATTGCGGTCGAATCCGACGGGCGCCACGGCACCACATTCATTCTGGAGTTTCGATGCCTTGAACAGCCGGCGAGCACTGCTGATAGAGGATGACCCTTCCTGGCGCGAGATCCTGCGCGAACTGCTGGAGGACTGCGGCTTCGAGGTCGACCAGACCGATAAGCTCGAGGAGGCCACCGAACTGATTCGGGGCACCCCCCACCGGCTGGCCATCGTGGACCTGTCGTTGGGCGGGCCGGACCACCGCAATCAAGAGGGGCTGGCTGTGCTCGAGGCGATCCAGCGCTCGGACCCCACCTGTCAGGCCATCTTGTTGACCGGCTTTGCCACCGTCGAACTGGCCGTGCAGGTCATCACCGAGAAAAAGGCCGTGACTTGCCTGCGCAAAGAAAGCTTCTCGCGAGCCGAGTTCCGCGAGTTGATCTCGCAACAAACCGCCTCGGCTCCGCGCTTGGCCGCGCCTTCGGCCCCACCCCGGACGGGCCGGCTGGGTGAGGCGCTGGTGGTTGAAGATGACGCCGGCTGGCGAGCTTTGCTGGTCGAACTGCTCAGCGACTGCGGCCTGACCTGCACCAGTTGCAGCAGCTTCGCCGAGGCCCGCGGCCATCTCGCTCGCCAGGCCTTCTCGCTGGCGCTGGTCGACCTGACCCTGGCCAGCTCGCTCAGCACCAGCAATCAAGACGGCTTCGGCCTGTTGGCGGTGGCTCGCGAGGCGGGCATTCCCACCATCGTGGTGAGCGGAACCAGCCCCACCGAGACCATCGAGCGGGCCTTTCGCGACGAGCAGGTGCTGGCTTTCTTCGAAAAGCGCAACTTCGATCGCAACGCCTTCTGCCAGCAAGTGGCCAGCTCGCTCAAGCCGTCTGAACTCGAGAGCCTGACCGAGCGCGAGCGCGAGGTGCTCGACCTGTTGGCGGCCGGTCTGACCAACATCCAGATTGGCGAAAAGTTATTCATTTCGGCCAATACCGTCAAACGGCACCTCAAGGCGGTTTTCGAGAAGCTCGGGGTCAACAACCGGGCAGCCGCGGCCGCCCTGGTAACGCGCGAAAGCCGATGAAGGTTCTGGCCGGCAGCCTGGCGGTGGCCCTGGCCGCCCAGCTGATCGTGCCGCTGGGAGCCGTGCCCTTGACCCTGCAGAGCCTGGCTGTGTTACTGGCCGGAGCGTGGTTGGGGCCGGGCCGGGGGGCAGCCTGTCTGGCTCTGTATCTGGTGGCGGCCGCTCTTGGTGCTCCGGTGCTGGCCGGCGGCGAGGGCGGCCTGGCCCAGATGGGGGGGCCTTCGGCCGGCTATCTATGGGGCTTTCTGCCGGCGGCCGCGGCCGCCGGCTGGATGCACGAAAACGGGTGCCCTCCGCTTTTGACCATGGCCGGCGGCACGGCCGTGATCCTGTTGTGCGGTGTGCCCTGGCTGGCCTATCTGCTCGATCCTTCGACGGCCGTCTGGCAGGGTTTGGTGCTGGTGCTGCCCGGGGCCACCATCAAGGTCTTGTTGGGGGCCGCGATCTTGATGGCCGGCAAGAAATTCGGGCCCGACTGAGAACCAGTGCCCGTGGCACGGCTAGTGGCGATCACCCCCGACGGCAAGGAGCACCGCTTCGAGGTCGAAGAGGGCCAACATCTGGTAGGACGGGCCGGCGAGCACGATCCGCCCGGCAAACTGGCGATCAAAGGCGACCCCTCGCTATCGCGGTCGCATTTCACTTTAGAAGTGGGACCGACCTGGCGAGTGCTGCCCTGCGGGTCGGCCCGCAACCGCCTCGAGTTCGCGGGCGAACTGCAGCCAGGAGCCAGCTTTCGCGCCGGTCGCACCGTTTTTCGCCGCGAGGGCGGCCTCGAGCCGCGGCGCCTGACCATGTTACCGGGCACGCGGCGGGCCCGGCGCGAGGCTCGAGCCAGCGCCTGCCTCGAGGCCTTGACCCGCTTTCTGCCCCTACTTCGCCAGGCTAGCGACAGTCATCAACTGCTGCTAGAAACGGTCCACTTACTCAAGGACCTTTTACCCCAGGCCACCCATGTGGCGGCCCTGGGCAATCCCAGTCTGGGCGATACCGTGCGGCCCAGCCGTCAACTGTTGGCCCAGGTAACTGACAGCGGCGAGAGCTTGCTCTATCAATGGGTGGGCAACGATCAGTTCACCCAGGTCGAGGGGTGCGGCTGGGCCCTGGCCAGCCCCGTCTGCGAAGGGCGCATCCTCTACGCCCAGGGCCGCGCCGGAGGCGAAGGTCCGGGCTTGCAAGAGCAGGTCGTGGTGGACCTGGTGGCCGAGGCCCTGACCAACCACTTGCAGGCGCGCCGGCTGGCCCAGTTGGGGCGTTTTCTTTCACCGAGCCTACGGCGACTGCCCGATCTCGAGCAACTGCTGGCGCCCCGAGTGGGCCCGGTCACGGTGCTGTTCTTCGACCTGCGCGGCTCGTCGCGAGCAGCCGAGGCCAACGATTTGGTGGGCTACCACCAGACCCTCAACCAAGTGATGACCGAGGTGACTGGCTGCGTCTTCGCCGAAGAGGGCACCGTCATCGACTATGTCGGCGACGGACTGATGGCTTGCTGGGGAGCTCCCTTCGCCCAGTCCGACCAGGCGCCCCGGGCCGCCCGCACCGCCCTGGCCATCCTGGCTCGAGTCCGCGAACTCGGCCACGACTGCGGGTTGGGTCTGGCCTCGGGCCGCGCTCTGGCCGGCCAGGTGGGCGCCGCCGATCAGGTCAAATACGGGCTGGTGGGGCCGGTAGCCAATCAGGCCGCCCGCCTGGAGGCAATGACCAAACTGTTCGACGCCCCCATCCTGGTCGAGGCCAACTGCCGGGCCCAACTCGGACTGGCCTGCCGCCACCTGGCCACGGTCGTTCCGGTGGGTATGGACGAAGCCATCGAGGTCCATGCCGTAAACGGGCCGGCCAGTCCCCAGGCTCTAGAAGCTGCCCTGGCCAGGCTGGGGGTGAACCATCCCAACCAGATCGTGAAACTGGGAAGCAAGCGCTGATGCTCGAGATCTGGTGGATTCGCCACGGTCAATCGACCTGGAACGAGGAAGGTCGCTGGCAAGGCCATGCCGACGTGCCCCTGACCGAACTGGGCCGCCAACAGGCAGTCAGCTTGCGGACTCGGCTGGCGGGCGTGGCCTTTGATGAGGTGTTTAGCTCGGATCTCGGCCGGGCCGCCGAGACGGCCAGCCTGGCCTTGCCGGAGCGACCGGCCCAATTGGACTCGCGCCTGCGCGAGATCAACTTTGGCATCTTCGAGGGCAAAGTCCGCGACGATCTGACCCCGGCCCTGCGCGACGAGCTGCTGCGCTGGTGGCGCGACCCTTATTCCGAGGCCATCGAGGGGGGGGAGTCGATGGCCCAGTTGTCGGCGCGGGTGGCTCAGTGGCGAGACTCGCTCGAGGGCGGGCGAATTGCCGTCTTCACCCACGGAGGGGTCATCCGCTCGTGTTTGTGGGCGGTCACCTCGCCGCCCAGCGCCGGCGAATGGAGTGTCATTCTCGACAACACCAGCATTACCGAGATCCGCTACGAGCCGGCCCGCACGATCATCTGGCGAGTCAACGATACGGCCCATCTCGAGAGATTTTAACGCTCAGTTCAACAATTTGGCCCAGACATGATTACCATGAAGCCATGGTCATTCATAACGCAGCAGCCCAGCGACCCACCTTCCAGATCCCCGGTACTCCGCCCCGGCAAGAGAAAGAAGCCCAGCCGCAACCGCCGGCTGACTCGTTTACGCCCAGCCCCACCCCCAAGGCACCGCTGCCCTGGAAGCGGGCCATGCTCAACGGAGCCGTAGCCTCGGTCCTGATCGGCGGGGGCATCGCGGCCGCCCTGCGCTCGCCCACGGCCGGCCTCATCGCGGCTGCTGTTGGCGGCGCCGCTGGCGTGGCCCTGGCCTTCTACGACGCCAACAAAGAGGCCTAAGCCCGGCGCGAGCACTCGGCCAGTTGGCCGAGCATGCGCGCCAGCACGTCTCCACTGGCCAGATTGAGCTGGCCGTCTTCGACGATCTCGCGGACCAACTGGTCGTAGCGAGCCACCGGGCTACCCTGCAAGGTGTCGAAGTCTTGCTCGGATAGCGACAGGCGCAGCTGAATCTGACGCAGGTCCATGATCAGGCCCACCATCGCGATGGTCTCCCATTTGTCGGTGGTCTGGATGGCCCGCAGGTTGTCGCGCAACCAACCCATCTTGAGTCGCTCGCCCACGGCGTAGAAGCGCTTGGCGGCCACCTCGAGAGGAATGTCGGCGATGCGACTGTTGTCGACCACACCGATTCCGCTGGGCACGTAATCCAGGCCCACCACCTCGGTGGCGAACTCATGGGGAAAGCCCAATTCGATGCAGCGCTGCAGCAACTCGTCGTAGCGGTCGTGCTCGGAGCCGGGCAAGAGGCTCTTGATGTTGGTGCGCAAATCGGCCAGGCGCTCGCGATAGGTCTCGATCATCGTCGACAGACTGGCCAGATCGGTGTCGGTCAAGAGAATCCAGTTGACCACGTTTTCGAGGGCCTTCACCAGGCCGCCCAGGACATAGTAGAACGACGAGGCCGGCACCTGCTTTTCATAGCTGCGCAGCTTGGCGATGAAGGGCTTGACGTCGACCATTTCCATGGCCGCCAGCCCCGCGCGCAGCACCTGGATCGGGGTGGCCCCGGTGTCACGAATGGTGCGATGCACGAAAGTAATCCCTAGCAGATCGACCACCTGGTTGGTGAACTGGGTGGCGATAATCTCGCGATAGAGCGGATGCTTGGGAATACGGTCGGCGAACTTCTCGGTCAGCAAGTGCGGGAAGTAGTCGTAGAGATAGTGACTGAACAACGGCTCGTCCGGGAAGTTGGTCTCGAGGATGCGCCGATACAGACCCATCTTGGTGTAGGCCAGAATAATGGCCAACTCGGGACGGGTGAACCCTTCGTTGTTGCGGGCCCGCTCGGCCAGGGCCTTGCGATCGGGCAAGAACTCGACCTGCTTGTCGAGGCCGCCCCGCTCGACCAGATAGTCCATCAGCGACGTGAACAAGGCCATGTCCTCGCTGCTGCGTTGCTGAGCCAGCGAAAGACACAGGGTCTGCCAATAGTTGTCTTCGAGAACCAGTCGCGAGACATCGTCGGTCATCTCTTCGAGAATCTGGTTGCGTTGCTGGAACGAGATGTCGCCATGGGTTACCAGCGGCTGCAACAGAATCTTGATATTGACCTCGTGGTCACTCATATCCACGCCAGCCGAGTTATCGATGGCGTCGGTGTTGATGCAGCCGCCCAGGCGGGCATACTCGATGCGAGCCAACTGAGTGAAGCCCTGGTTGCCGCCCTCGCCGATGACCCGAGCGCCCAGTTCGGGCGCGCTCACGCGCACGGCGTCGTTGCTCGAGTCACCCACATCGCGGTCAGTCTCGCTCGAAGAGCGGACGTAGGTGCCGATGCCGCCGTTCCAGAGCAGGTCGACCTTCATCTTGAGGATAGCCCGAATCAGGTCCTGGCCGCTGAGTTCGCTGGCCTCGACCCCCAGCATCTGGCGCACTTCGGGGCTGAGCGCAATCGACTTGGCCGCCCGCTTGAAGATGCCTCCGCCCGGGGAGATCAGACTGGTGTCATAGTCCTCCCAGCTGGAACGAGGCAACTCGAACATCCGCTTGCGCTCGACGAAACTGCGAGCCGCATCAGGGTTGGGATCGAGAAAGATGTGCATGTGATTGAAGGCGGCTTGCAACCGGGTCTTGTCGCTATAGATCAAGCCGTTTCCGAACACGTCGCCCGACAGGTCCCCGATGCCGATACAGGTGAACTCTTCCTGCATGACATCGATGCCTAGCTCGAAGAAGTGACGCTTGACCCCTTCCCAGGCGCCGCGAGCGGTGATGCCTTCTTTCTTGTGGTCATAGCCCTGCGAGCCGCCCGAGGCGAAAGCATCACCCAGCCAGAAGTCGTATTCGGCCGAGACGCTGTTGGCGATGTCGCTGAACGTGGCCGTGCCCTTGTCGGCCGCCACCACCAGGTAGGGGTCGGGGCCGTCATAGATGACCAGACCTTCGGGGTGGACAATCTCGCCCCGCTGGTTGTTGTCGGTCAGGTCAAGCAAGCCACGAATGAACGTCTTGTACTGCTCGACCACGTAGTTCATCAGAGCTTCGCGGTCCTGGGGGGCGCGCTTGACCACGAAACCGCCCTTCGAGCCTACCGGCACGATCACGGCGTTTTTGGTCATCTGGGTCTTCATCAACCCCAGCACTTCGGTGCGAAAATCGTCGGGACGGTCGCTCCAGCGAAGGCCGCCGCGGGCGACCATACCACCGCGCAGGTGGATGCCCTCGACTCCGGGGCCGCTGACCACGATCTCGTAGAGGGGGCGCGGTTCGGGCATCTCTTTGACCTGGCGCGAAGAGACCTTGTGGCTGATGAACTCCTTGGCTTTGAAAAAGTTCGACCGCACGGTCGATTCCATCAAATTGAAGAGATTTCGCAGAGTGCGATCGTAAGCCAGCGACGAGACGCCGTTGAGCAGGTCGAAGAAGTTCGTCCGATGCTCCTCCATGGCCGTCTGGCGGTCGGCCAGTTCGGGGTCAAAGCGAGCCGCGAAGTAACGATAGAGTTCAGCGGCACACTCAGGGTGGGCCAGCAAAGTGTCGTTGATAAAGTGACGGCTGGTGCCCACCGACACCTGCGAGAGATACATCTGATAGGTCTTGAGCAGCGAGACCTCGCGCCAGCTGAGCCCTCCGCTGGTGATCAAGCCGTTGAGACGGTCGTTCTCGGCCCGACCTTCGAGCAGCACCACCATGGCCTCGACCAGGCGCTTTTTGTCCTTGCGAACATCCAACGGCTTGCCGCTACGCTTGTCTTGAACCCGAAAAACGTCGATGGTGGCCATCTGGCCCGAGCGTCGTCCGCGGGTGGAAATCTTGTGCGAACTCTGTAGCAGCACTCGCAGGCCCAGGTTCTCGAGCACGGGCAACACCTGGCTCAAGACCAGGTTATCATCGCGGTGATAGATGCGCACATGGCTGGCGGCCTCGCCATAGCGCTCTTCCATCGGGTTGACGATATCGACCCGGTAACGATCTTCGCTGTCGAGCAGGCTGCCGATGTTGGTGATGTCGCGCACCGCCATGCCCAGGGGCGCCGAGGCTACATAACCGTCAGGGAAAGAGTTGGCGTAATCCTCAGCCAAACGATGTCCGCGGGCTTCGCCGTGGGTCGAGACCAGCTTTTCGGTCAGCCGGTCGCTCCAGGTCTTGGTCAGGTCGACCACCTTGCGCTCGAGTTCGGGCAGGTCGATCCCCTGCATGTCGACATCCGTGGTCAAGAAGAAGTGAAAGCGAACCTGCTCTTCGTCTTCACCCATCGACAGCTGATAGTCGACCTGGTTGGCCGCGAAGGTCTCGGCCAGCAGCTCTTGCACATCGTTGCGCACGGCCGTGTTGAAGCGATCGCGAGGCATGATCACCATGACCAGCAAACCGCGGGCCAAAGGATCAGGGCGGATGGTCAGTCGCACCTCATGCTCTTGTTGCATGGCCATGATCGTGCGGATGTCGCGGTGAAGCTCGACGGCGTCAGACCAGAAGAGCTCTTCGCGGGGCATCGAGTTGAAGATGGTGACGATCTGTTTGTAGTCGTGCGAACCTTCGATGGCCTGGTCAAGATCCAGAACCTGGCGCAGACGATGGCGCAGGATCGGAATGTCCTTGACCGGAGTGGTCAGCGCCCCCGAGGTGAACAAACCTAGAAAGCGCATCTCGCCGATGATGTTGAAGTCTTTGTCGAGCTTCTTGAGACCGACATAGTCCATGCGCACGGGGCGATGCACGGTCGACTCGGCGTTGGCCTTGGTCACGATCATCAGCGGCCCGCTGGTGACCCGCTGGCGAAGATTGTCGGGAAGCTGGCTCAACTGCACGGGCTGCTGATAGTTGCTGCTCTCGAGGTTCTTGAGGATGCCCAGGGCCGTATCCTTGTTGACCTGTAGGAAGCGACCTTCGGGCTTCTCGAGAATGTCGTATTCACGAAAACCGAGGAAGACGAAATTGTGGTAGGTCAGCCAATTTAGGAAAGCTTCACACTCTTCGAGATGACCCACCTGAGGGTCGTCTGGGCAATCGCTACGCAGTCCCGCCAGGCTCTCGCAAAGACTGGCCACTTTGGCTCGCATGGCCTGGTAATCATCGGTCGCCATTACCACATCGCGAAGCACCTGGCCGACCCGTTCTTCGAGGGAACGGAGCCCGGTCTCATCCTCGACCCGCTCGACCAGATACAACTCGTAGACCTCGCGTCCAGCCTCGGAACTACGGGTCAGATCGCGCCGCAGGCGACCCTCGTCATCACGATGAGTGTAGTAGATCGGGTGCAGCAGGTGGTAGATGTCCAGGCTCTGGCGCTTGAGTTCGTGGGTGATCGAATCCACGATGAAGGGCCGATCGCGCAGGCTGACCTCGAGCGCGGTCCAGGGGCAATCCCAGCCGTCGGCCTCGTAGCTCGGATTGAAGGCGCGCACCCAGATGTCATCGGGGCGGCGTTCTTCGAGCACCTTGAGCGCGCCCAGGGTGATCGCCATGAGACTTTCGGGATCGAACTCTCGCAAGAAGCCAGGGGAGGCCTTCTCGAAGAGCAGAGTGGAGAACTCCTTAAGGAAAGAGGTCTCTTCAGTCGGCACGCGACGCTCGATATGGTCGGCCAACTTCTCCAGGGTCGCGGTCACGGTAAGTCCTCCAAGAAAATTCGTCTCGCCTATCGTTCCCTTTTCTACCGCCCGTAAACTCTCCTGGAGGGGGAGGTTAATTGTCGACAGGAACGCGCAAAAATGGGCCTTCATCGAAATGGAGTTCGAGCACGTAGGCTGACCTTCCGCGACTCACGAACTCCTCGTCGCCGGCATAGATCGTCAGCTCTCGGGGCCGACCCAGATCGAGGTCACACCCGTGTTGCTGATTGAGGACCAGGCCGCCGCTCATCACCAGGGCCACCCCTTCGTCGGCGTCGGGATGGGTCGAGCTGCGCAGGCCGCGACTGGTGGCCACATCGACCCGTCGCAACCTCCGCCCCGGGGCATCGACTGTGGCTTTCAGCTTGAGGGTCCGATGGCGGCCGAAGTCGGTCCCTCCGAGCCGCGCCTGGAGACTGACGACTTCGACACTGGCCCGGGTGCCGCGAATAGCCTTGGCACGGGCTGCCCACTCGTCGGCCTCTGGCCGTTGGATGGCTCGCAGACAGCGAGCCAGATGAGCGGCCGCACGGGCGGCCTCGAGATGCTCGGCCCCGAGCACGGTGCGACTGCGAACCAGGGGCCAACCGAGCCCTCCGGTGACGAGGTCGAGGGGCCAGCCGTGTCCCACCGTCCAGCCCACATCCAGACGGTTGGACCCGATGTGGAGTTGCCAGGCAAGGGTGGCTTCGACCAGGGCCTGTTCCGGCTCTTTGAGGGCCAGCCAGGCCAGCGCCCTGACGGTGTGGGCTCGGGCCAACCAGAGGCCATCAAGACCGCCCAACTGCTCGAGTCGAGCCAGGGCCTGACCCGGGCTCTCGGCGGCCAGCCAGGCCTGACTCACCTCGACGGCCAGCGCTCCCGTCGGAGCCCGCTCACTAAGCTGGCTGGTCTGCCCGGCCAAAAGGCACCACAGAGACCAGGATGCCTGCGCCTCGGCAGATTCTCGGCCAAACAGTTCGCTGTCGAGCTGCCAGCCCAGGTGGGCGGCCGCGGCCGCTTCGGCTCGGCGCCCGGCGGCTTCCAGCAAGGTGGCCTCGACATCGGCCAGCCGAGCGCGACCGACGGGATTCTCTTTCCAGGCTGAAGGGATGGCGGCCAGCTGGCGTAGGGCCATCTCGAGCTGGCCGTGGCCAACGTGCAGCTCGAGCTGGGCCTGGCTCACTTCGAAGTGGGCCAGGCCTTGCTCGGGATGAGCCTCGAGCAAACGTGAGGCCGCCCGCCGGCAGTGGTGCTCGGCTTCCCAGAGGCGGCCTTGATGGCGAGCGCACCAGGCCATGCCGATCAACACCGAACTCAGATGCCAGCGGGCCGAGCCCGGTTGATCGCGCTGGGCTCGCTCGACGGCCGTCAGACAATCCAGGGCATCGGCCGGCCGGCCCTGGCGAACCAGCAGCTGCCCGAGACGCTGTTGGTCGGGCGGCTCGATGCCAGCCAGTTGATGACCTAGACAGCGAAGGGCGAAGTATGGGCGAGCGGCGGGACGATAGCCGGCCCGAGTCAGCCCCGCAAAGACTCTTTGAGCCTCGGCAAACTGATGGTCAGCCAACAGCTGGCGGCCCCACCCTTCGGCCGCTCCGGCCACCTCGAGTTGGCCGGGTAGTTGCAACTGGTCCAGGTTGTCGAGCAGCGCCTGGCGAGCGACCAGGAAAGCCGCCCGCATCCATCCGAGAGCAGCCTGATGACGGTCGTCTTCGAGCAAGCGTAAACGTGTCATGTCCCGCCCGAGCGATGTCCAGCCCACGGCCTCGCAGGGCCAGTAAGGATCGGGTGGCTCGACCGCATAGCTGATTCCGTCCACCACCAGCCAGCCACGGCGCTCCCCACCGCCGAGGGAGACAAAGCCGGAGCCAATCTCCGAGCGCAAAGAGACGGCCCGCCAGGCCAGCGGGGCCAGCGGAGGAGCGGGCTGGCTGAGGGTGCTCACCCAGGCATCCAACGGCTCGTGTTGGAGTGGTTGTCCATCGAGACTGACCGGAATCGGTGACCAGCCGCAACGAGCGGCCAACTCGGTTCGGTCGAGAGAGGCGACGCCCACCTCGAGGGTCCAGCCCTCTTCGAATCCGTCCTCGTCCAACAGCGTCTGACCCTGCAATTCGGCCACCAGACGGACGTTGCCCGAGCCAACCCGGACCTGGGCGGCTCCCTCGATCATAAGGGTATAGATGGCCAGGCTCAGATCGGTAAAACCCGCTCGGGGGCGATGACCGAACATCTGGGCTAGCAATCCCCCCAGCTCGTGACGTCCCAGTTGGGGCCCCTCTGCCTCGAAGCGAAAACCGCGCCCCTGGCTCAAGATGCGAGCCGCCGTGGCCCCGAAACCTACCGCCGCCGACACCAGCAAGAGGGGCGCGTCTCGCAGGCTCAGGGCCGAGAACTCTTCGAGCCGTCGGCGGGCGGCGGCGGGGTCGAGTGTAAAGACCAGGTCGGCCTGCTCGAGGGCTCCCTCCTCGTGCAGTCGACTCAGAAACTGCTGGAGGCGGTCGGCCTTCAATCCAGGCTGAGCTTTCGGCTCAGTCGCCCTGCCCGATCGTGGGCGATGGTCACTTCGACCGCTACCCCGGCCCGCCCGCGCACGACCCACTCCAGACGCACCCGGTCGGGAGTGCCGTCGGCCTGCAGCCGAACGGGACTGGTCGGCAGATGGGCCTTGCCCTGCAGTTGACCGGCCTCGGTCCGCAACTTGCCCACCGCTAGCTCGACCCCCTCCGGCAGCTTGAGTTCGACCTGAATCGGACGCGGAATCTTGCGCTGTTCGGCCTTCTTGGTCACGGTCGTCGCGAGCCAGCCGCGGTTCTCGATGACCAGCTCGAGGCGCCATGACTCGTCTCCCAGGCGGGTCACCTTTTGGCGCAGCACGGCCAGCCGAGGAGTGGTCAGCCCGTGCCAGAGGACCCACTCGGTCAGCGGTTCTAGCTCGCGCTCGAGCAAGCGAGGCGGCGGGTTACGGAAGGCATACATGAAGTCCCACCCGCCGATCTCGACCTCGCCGAGTTGGGGGTGGGTGAAGGCCCGCCAGTTCTCGAAAGCCGCGCCTTCGAGCACTTCGTCGTTCCAGCGCAGCAAAGCCAGGTCTTCTTCCACCGGATGCTGCCGCCACCAATCGATGAACCGATAGCCCCCTCGCTTGGTCTCGCGGTCGAAACCTTTGGTGATACCGGCCTGACGGTGAGGTGACCAGATTTCGACCGTCCAGGCCAAGACGCCTAGATGGTCATACACCCAGTCGTCAAAAGCGCCGGTGATGGTCTCTTCGGGATGATAGCGAAAGTCGTGATAGATCGACAGGGCTGGATACCCGGTGAGCTCGGTTCCCTTGTTGCCGAAGTACTCGTACAACCAGAGGTCCTCGGCCGGAAACTTCTCGTCGGGCTTGGTGCTATAGGGCCGCAACAGCACCCCCGAGTAGGTATGAAAGGTGAGGGCGTGACAGATGTTGGGATGGCTCGAGATGAATTGGACCACAGCCCGGGTCTCGGGCTCGCTGCCGGGAAACGGCCCCGCTCCCGGTTGCTCGGATTCCGTGCGCCAGCCCGAGGGAAAGTTACGATTGAGATCCAGCTTCTCTTTGCGAGGCGCCGCCTCGAGAATGGCCCCGTCATAGTCGCCCAACAGTCGACCTTCTGGCATGAGTCGATAGAATGGGCCCTCGAGATCCCCCGGTTCGCGACGCACCATCAACCGAGGCTCGTCGGGATGCACGGTCCAGGCGCCGTTCGAGTCCTCGATACGCATCATCAGGATACGACCGTCGCCATCCACATCCTCGGCCTGCAAGCCGTCGATGGGCTCTTCATCGTAAGGATAAGGTCGAACCGAAGAGCGCAGATAGACAGGATGGTCCTGCAAGGCCCACTCGGCCCCGTCAGGATTGACCCGAGGCACGACATAATAGGTACGCGTGTCGAGCACCAGGGTCACCGCCCGGTCCTTGCCGTCGCGCTCGGCGAAGGTGCGTAGCAGGTGCAAGCAGGCGGAGGAGGCCGAGAACTCGGTGGCATGGATGTTACCATCGACCCAGACCGCAGGCTTGTGATCGGGGGGACCGGTTTCGCGGCGGGTCACTTCCATACACCAGATCTCTCGCCCTTGATAGCTCTGCCCCAGGCTGGTCAGGCGAAAGATATCGGGGTGAGCGGCCGCCAGAGTCTGCAGATGGGCGGTCAACTCTTCGTAGCGATGATAGCGCTTGAACATTCTCTTGCGTTCGCAGCAATTCGGGATTGTCCCTGGGACCGGTCGATGCTATCATGGCAAAGATGAATCCTAGCAAGCGAGCCAACCGTTGGGCTATACAAGGCGCCAAGATCGGGGCTATCTCGCTGGGAGTGGTGGGACTGGTTTCGGGCATGACCATCTGCATCGTCCTCAAACTGCCGGTGCCCCCCATTTTCACCACCGAGATGGGCATTCTGCTGGGCGGCAGCCTGGGCGCGCTGATCGGCTACACCTGCTCTTTCCGCCGTGGCTTGCAGTCGCTGCAAGGCTTGACCGTGGGCTTGTCAGCAGGAGTGGCCCTCTGGTGGGTGGACTGGGCCCCCTTAATGGTTAGCCTGGCGCTGCTCGGGGCGCTAGGACTCTTCCTGGGCTACCAAATGCCGGAAGACCCCGAGTCGACCAGCGACTGGAAACTGGTCAAACGCTAGCCGTCCAAGTTTTTACAATCTGTTTACAACTATCCGACGAAAACTGCGCTGCTCCAAGTGCTCGATGCAAGAATGGCAATATGAGCACGACCGTATCCCCTCGAGCAGCAGAACACGCGGCCACCACCCGTCGCACCACCACCACTCACCGTTACGGCTCAGCCGACGCCGCCGAACGCTGGATTCGCTCCGAGCGAGAGCGTGACTCCTCTGCTTCAGAGACGACCACGCGTGGCACCACCTCGACCACCCACCGCTACGGCTCGGCTGACGCCGCCGAGCGCTGGATCGAATCCGAGCGTAACCGCGATGCTGGCGCCAGCGAAACCTCCGGCAGTTCCCAGACCCACCGCTACGGGTCGGCCGATGCCGCCGAGCACTGGATCGAAGCCGAGCGCGATCGCAACGAGGCCCAAACCCCTGCCCCCAACACCGTGCTCGCCGCCGATGACCCGGCCAACCCCTACCAGGGTGACTACAATTCCACCCAGGTCGAAGTGGTGCCGTGGGATCCCAATGATGACAATCCCAACGACCACCTCGAAGGCATCCTCACCAATCAGGGCTATTCGATCGAGGAGATCTATGCCGCCGATGACCAGGGCCAAACCATGCTCGACCGTGTGGCCGAGGCTAACGATCTGCGCGATGCGAACTTGATCAGCCCCGGCCAGAACCTGGTTGTTCCTACAACTCAGGAGCCCACCCCCACCGAACAGCCGACCCCCGAGACCAGCCCTGAAACCCCTGAAACCCCGGCCCCCGAGGCGCCGGCCGAGCCCCCCCCCACTACGCCTCCGGCTAGCGAAGAGCCCCCCGCCCCGGCCGAGATGAACAGCCGCGAGGCCCTCGAGGTGATCGACCAGGAATTCAACTGGATCGACAACCCCGACACCGGCCAGGGCAACGGCAAAGCCAGCGTCAACGACGACCTGCGCCGGTTCGACGCCCACGGCGACTGGAACAGGGATGGCTACGTCGACAACCTGACCAACTCGGTCAACCCCGACACCGGCAACTTCTACACCGAAGAAGAGGCCGGCGCCCGCGCTGATCGCCTCGAACAGGCCGCCCAGACCGTTCTGGGTGACGAAGAGCTACTCAATCTGGTAGACGGCGGCAATGACGGCGACACCGGCGATGTCACCGACGGCAAGTTCAACCGCGATGATATCCAGCGCGCCAGCCAATTGCTCGAGGACGACACCCAGGCGGCTTTCGAAACGGTGGACCGGTATGGAGAGGCCTTCGCCTATGCCAACCCGCACAACAGCGGTGACGCTAATCAGGTCTACCGCGGCGATTTCGAGCGGGTGGCCAACCTGGCCGACAACGAAGACTTCGCCGACTACGTGGCCGGCGACATCACCTTCGACGAATTTCAGCGTCGTGACGGCGACGCCGCCGAACTGGTGGGGAGTATCTACGACCACCTGCCGGAGGGCACCGACCGCCTGGACGCTCTCGACGAGATGATTGGCGCCGCTGGCGTGGTGCTAACCGAGGACCGCTTCGACATCGCCAACGTGACCGACGGCAACGCCGGCTACGAACGGGGCGACGGCGACTATATCACGCTCAACGGCGACGTGTCGGGGTTGCTCGACCTAGCCTAGAAGCGGACCACGAACTGCGTCTTGACTTGCCATCCATCGGTGTCGATCTGAGGAGAACTCAACTGGTCGAGGGAAGATTGATAGCGGATGTCTAGATTCACCGATGTGTTGGTGGTCAAGCGACGGTCCAGCCCGACATAGCCCGAGGAAGCGTCGACCCCACGAATACCGTCCAGGGCCGTGACCTTGTCGACCCCGGTATAAAGGCGAAGATCGGGGTCGAACTTCCAGTCGAGCCGAATGTTCTCGAGCACCGCCGACGAGGTCTCCGGCATCGCGAAACGCCGGGCCGTCAAGCTGATCTGATCGGTAAAATCGACATCAAAAAGTTGGACATTGATAGGTCCTACATCCAGCGGGTTCAAGCGAGGAACGGTAAAGTTCGGACGCACTCCGAATTGGGACAACTCGGTTTCGAAACGGGTGACCATCTGGCGCAACGCGTCAAGTTCAGAATGGGTCACGAAGAGGCGCGCATCGCCCTGCAAGTCTTCGACCAGGCGAGCGACCTCGAGAGCGACTTCCCAGCGCGATTCACTGGAATCGCTCAACAGTCGGGGATTGACTCGCAGCAGCCCTTTTGAGGCGAAGTCACCTAGAATGTCGTGGGCCCAGTTCACATCTTCGTCGGCGGGCCGGGCGAGCGCAAAAGTGCTGGTCAAAATCACCAGCATTATCACAATCCAGCAGCGCGATTTCGAAATTCTAAACAACCTCTGACATTATAGCACACTTCCTGCTTTTTGGGGGCAGAATCTGGCCAAAGAAGGGCCTACTTGGCTCTTTTCGAATAGAAGTCCATTGACCCTGGACCGACCGATAGCGCGCAAGCTGGTCGCGGGCCTGACCCTATTGGTTGGGCTGGCTATTTCCATTGCTGCCTTCCAGTCGGTCCGCACCTGGGGCCTGAGCGACGCTAAGTTCAATTTTCAAAAAGCCACTTCAAACCGCGTCATGGCCGTGCAACGCGAACTCGACGCCGACATGGCCACCCTGCAAGCTCTGGCCGCCCTTTATCAAACCTTCTCACGAGTTAGCCGGGAAGAGTTCAACGAATTCACCAATCGCACCCTCGAAGACCCGACCATCGCTAGCCTGTCCTGGGTTCCCCGAGTCGATGGCGCCCAGCGCAATACGTTTGTTCAGCTAGCCAGGGTAGAAGGCGACGATGACTATGAGATCCGCGACAGCAATGGCAACCGGGTCGAGGGCAGAGACTCGTATTTTCCCATCCTTTACACCGCCGCTACCGCCACTGACGCTGACCTGGGACTGGATCTCGGCTCCGACGAACAGACGCTAGAAGCCCTGCGCCAGGCCGAGCAGAGTGGCAAGATGGTGGCGACTTCCAGAGTTCGACTGGGCCAGACCGATCGCGGCTTCGGCTTTATCGTCTACGTGCCTATCTTCGAAAAGAGTGAATTGCACAGCCGCATCCTCAGGGGCTTCGTGCGAGGCGTGTTCGACATCGAAGCCCTGGTGCGGGAGTCGCTAAAATACATCGACGAAGACGCGGCCGGCGTGCGCATCACCCTGCTCGACCTGCTGGTAAGCGACCCCAACGAGCAACTTCTCTACACCGATTCGCTCGACGCCAGCGGCTCCGAGTTAGCCACCGAGGAGGGCTTCAAGCTCATCGAGCCGCTGATTCTGGCCGAGCGCAAGTGGCAAATCATCAGCGAATCGACCTCGGCCCACACGACCACCGCGGCCATGGCGTATACCTCCCTGGCCATCGGAGCCACCCTGACCATTCTGCTGGCTGCCTTCTTGCACTCGCTCATGGGTCGCACTTCCGAGATCGAGAAACTGGTGGAGCAGCGCACTGCCGAACTGGCTCAAAAAGCCACCGAACGCCAGGAAGCCCTCAAATTGCTGCGGCGCAGCGAGGAGCGTTACCGAGACCTGTTCGAGACAAGTCAGGCCTTGATATGGACTCACGACGAGGCGGGACTTATCCGGACCATCAACCCGGCCGCCGCTGTCTCGCTAGGATACACGCCCGCCGAGATGGTGGGCGAATCGCTACGCACCTTCATCATCCCCACCGAGCGCCACAAATTCAACACCTACCTCGACACGGTCAAGAGCAACGAATCCTCGCGCGGACTGCTCAAGCTCTATACCAAGAACGGAGCCACCCGGTTCTGGCTCTATCACAACTCACGCTATGAAGACGAAGAGTCGACCTATATCCGCTGCCACGCCCTCGATGTGACCGAGAGCCAGCAAGCCGAACGCGAACTAGCCCGCCTCAATCGCAAGAATCAACTGATTCTCGACTCGGCCGGCGAGGGTATCTTCGGAATCAACCTGGCCGGCGAGTGCAGCTTCGTCAACCCCGCCGCCCTCAAATACACCGGTCACTCCATGGAAGAACTGCTTAAGGCCGATGTGCCCGTCCACGAGATGCTGCAGCCGCACCACCCCGACGGCCGCCCCTACCCATGGGAAGAGTCCCCCGCCTTCGCCACCCTGCAAGACGGCAGCGTGCGCCGCGTCGCCGACGAGCAGATGTGGCGCAAGGATGGCTCGTGGTTTCCGGTGGACTACGTGGTGACGCCCATTGTCGAAGAAGAGGACCGCATCCTCGGAGCGGTAGTGACCTTCCAGGACGTCACCGACCGCAAGGCCATCGAGCAGATGAAGAACGAATTCATCTCGATCGTCAGCCACGAACTGCGCACGCCCCTGACCTCGATTCGCGGCTCGCTAGGATTGCTGGCCAGCGGAATGCTCAAGAAATTTCCCGACCGGGCCGACAGCATGCTCAAGATCGCCGTCGAGAACACCGACCGCCTGGTGCGCCTGATCAACGACATTCTCGACATCGAGCGGCTCGAGTCGGGCAAAGTCACCATCGATCGTTCGAAATGCAACCTTGGCAATCTGATGACCCAGGCCGCGGACACCATGAACGCCATGGCCGGCAACGCCAAGGTCACCCTCGAGGTTACCCCGCTCGAGCGCGAAGTCTATGCCGACTCCGATCGCATCCTGCAAGTGCTGACCAACCTGCTCAGCAACGCCATCAAATTCTCGCCCGAAGGCGCGAGCATCGAACTGCGAGCCAAAGAGTCCGACAAAGGCGTGTTGGTCCAGGTCCAAGACCACGGCCGCGGCATCCCTGAAGACAAAGTCGACAAGATCTTCGAGCGCTTCGGCCAGGTCGACGCCAGCGACTCGCGCGAGAAAGGCGGCACCGGCCTGGGCCTTCCCATCTGCAAGACCATCGTTCAACAACATGGTGGTGACCTCTGGGTGGAGAGCACCCTGGGCGAAGGCAGCATCTTCCAATTCACCATCCCCGACGTCGAACCCGAACACGACGAAGCCGCTTGACAAGGAGCGCTCGCGTTGCTCGTTTATAGCGGCGAAGCCAGTGCTCCCCTCTCCACGGCGCAGCCGTGGCTCCCCTCTCGACGACGAAGTCGTCGCTCCCCTCTCGCGAGAGCGTTAATCCTGAAGCAAGAAGCGTCCGCCTCGGATGCGGACCAGATAGGGTTGGCGCTTGTTGAGGCGGCGGGCGGGCGAGAAGCTGCCGGTAACGCCTTCGTAAGCGGGAGTGGATTGGCCGATCGAGTCGAGATAGGCGCGCACTTTGGCTCGCTCGAAGCCAGCCGTGTCCAGGGCCTGGGCAGCCAGCAGCAGACTGTCATAGGCATTGGCCTCGCGATGCGAGGGCGTCAGACCCGAAAATTCGCGAGCGAAGTCGCGCGAGAACTTTTGAATCTCGGGCTTGGGCGCGTCGGGGTGGAAATAGGTGGAGAGCAAGAGTCCATCCACAGCCCCTCGGCCCTCGTGAAGCAACTCGTCTCCGAAGGCGGCATTCATCGAGGCTACCGGCAAAACCAGGCTTTGACTGCGCAACTGGTTGAGAAAGCCGGTCACCGGTGCAATCCGATAGTCGGCTAGAAAGACGAAGTCGGCTTTGGCTTCGGCCAACTCACCGAGAATGGGCCCAAAGTCGGTGGCGGATTGCTGATAGCTCGAATAAAGAGCAACGTAGCCACCCTTTTCCTGAAAGTAGTCGGTGAACTCTTCGGCCATCGAACGCGAGACAATGCTGCTCTCGTCACGCAGTATGGCTCCGCGGCTGAGGCCCTTGGCCAGGAAATAGTCGGCCAGGGCCTGCACTTTGCGAACGTCGGGCTCAGAGCAAGTAAACACATTCTCGCCCAGCGCCCAAACGCGGGGATCGCTGGCCACGGGGGCCAGCAGCGGCAAGCCGTCGCGGTTAGCCACCGGGGCCACAGCAATAGTGTTTTGCGAAGTGAAGGGCCCGATCACCAACGGATAATCTTGATTCTTGGCGACGGTCTGGATCAGGGCCAGTGCCACCGATACCTCGGACTCGTCGTCGTAGATGTCGAGCACCAGGGGCTGTCCCCGGATGCCGCCCTTCTGGTTGAGTTGGGCCTGGGCCATGGCCAGACCATACAGCAACTGGAACCCCTCGGCATCGCGACCGGTGACCGAGGTAATGACGGGAATACTGCGATGCTCGCCGCCCATCGAAGCGTAGGCATTCTGCTTGAGAATATGGGCTTCAGCGTCCTCAGGATAGCGGGTGACCAGATCGTCGAGCAGATTGATGGCGGCCGAATAGTCACCCCTCTTGAGCAACTCGCGGGCCTCGACCTTCTTTGCACGGGTCCGTTCGAGCACCTCGAACAGCTGGCGCCCTTGAGGCACCGGAGCCGGCCGTCGCAAGCCCAGGGCGGCGCCGGTCACGAAGGTCAACGAGGCCAGTACCAGCAGGGTGGGCAGCCAACCCGGCATCCGTAGGCGCCGGCGCAAGACCACCGTCCGACGAGGCGGCAACGGCAAAATCTTCTTCTTCGGCTTTCTAGGAGGCTCGGGCTCCTTAGGCATCTCCTGCTGATATTTCTCGTCGGAAAGCAAAATCAGGATGTCTTTGATCAGCTCTGCCGCGCTCGCGTAGCGCTGGCCGGGATCGGGCTGAAGACAGCGCAGCACCAGAGCTTCGACTCCGGTGTCGACGCCGGGACGATAGGGCCTGATCCGGTGGCTGCCATAAATGGGACTGGGAGGCTTGCCGGTGAGCACAAAATAGAGGGTAGCCCCCAGCGAGTAGATGTCGGAGCGCCCGTCGGTCTGCTGCAGGTCTTCCCATTGCTCGGGGGGGGCGTAGCCCACCGAACCCGAGGCCTGGGTGTCGCGGCGCTTTCCGGGCTCGAAGTGCCGAGCCAGGCCAAAGTCAACCAGCTTGACGTGACGGTCCTCGGTTACAATGATGTTCTCCGGCTTGAGGTCGCGAAAGATGACCGGCTTCTCCTGCCGATGCAAATAGTCGAGCACCTGAGCCAACTCGAGAGCCCACCGCAGGACCTGAGTTTCTTTGGGGGTCCCCTCGGTTTCGATGAACTTGGCCAGATTCTCGCCCTCGATGTATTCCATGACCAGAAACTGTTTGTCATGGGCGGCGAAGTAGTCGACGATCACCGGCAGCGTGCGGTGACGCAGGCCGGCCAGCATCTTGGCCTCGCGAATGAAACTGCCTTTGACGTGCTCGGCCACGGTCGGATCGTAGATGACCATCTCTTTGAGGGCCCAATGCTTACCGGGCAGGCGCATGTCCTCACAAAGATAGACTGCCCCCATGCCCCCGCGACCGAGAAACTTCACCACCCGATATCGATCTTGAAAAACTTCGCCGATGTTCATGAAACTAGCCGCGACCAGAGGCCGCGTTCAGTAGGTTATACGTCCGAGCCCGAATCTCCCTCATCACCTGGGAGTTTCGGCGTGGGCGGCCACCAGCAGCCGGATCTTGACCTCGTCTCCGACCGCTCCGTGAGCGTCTTTCCAGGTGTCGACGCCAAAATCCGAGCGAAGCACCGCAAACGTTGCTCGGCAGCCGATGGTCCTTCGGCCCTGGTCGTCGGGAGGGGTGGGACCGCTAACCGTCACCAGGGCCGTGACGGGACGGGTGACCCCGTGCAGGCTCAAGTCGCCGTTCACAGCCAGTTGGCGCTCGTCGAATCTGGTCACCGAAGTGCTGCGAAAGCTGATTTTGGGATATTGCTCGACATTGAAGAAATCTTTGCTGCGCAGGTGCGCATCCCGCTTTTCGCTGGCCGTGTCGATACTGTCGGCATCGACCTCGAACCTGACCACCAGCGACTCGGGAGCCTCGGGATCGTAGGATACGACTCCCTGAAAGTGATTGAACCGACCCTCCAGACTGGAAACCAGGTAGCGAACGCCAAAACCGAGGGTACTGTGGACCGGGTCGACCACAAAATCATCAGCCCGCAGACTCGGGCTGAACCCGGCCACGATCAGCATCACCAGCAGGAATTGGCGCATCAAACTCCTCCGTCGAGAGTGTGAAGGGGACTTTCTCTCCAGAAAAAGAACCCCTCCTCATGGCACAGACTTCCGCAAAACTCCCATACCGTAAGATCATGTTCTACACCCTGGCCATTTTCGGGGTGCCGGTGGTGGTCCTGAGCCTGGCTCTGTGGGCTCGGGGTGATTTGGGCCAGGAGGCCGAAACCGGACTCGAGCCAAAAACGCCCGACCACCCCCCCGGCCTGGACCCGGCCCTGGCGGCCGAGGTCAAGCTGCGGCTGGCCGCTAGCCTGGCGGCGGGCAAACCTCAGCCGGTGGCCGCCCCCCGGGAACGCCGCCGCAGCAATCGTTTTGTGGCCGAGGTGACGGTCGAGGTTCTAGGAGAGCCTGCCTTTGATGCCATCATTTGCGAATTGAGCCTCGGGGGGGCGCGCCTGGCCAGCCCGGTGGCCGTCGATCCTGACACGATCGTCACTCTGGGCCCCAAAGGCAAGCCGTCGGCCGAAGCCTTTGTAGTGTGGCAACGCCCGGCTGGCGAAGCTTACGAACTCGGACTCTTCTTCAAAGCCGGAGCCGAAGAGGCCCCTTGGCTGATCGAGAGCCTGGTCAAAGCCGGCCTCGACTGGCCCACGCTCGAGCAGAAGCGGCGCTGGGTGCGCGGGCGCTCGGACTGCAGCGCCCAGGTCAAAAGCGCCAGCGGCGAGTGCCTCGAGGTGGAACTGATCGACCTTTCCCGAGCCGGTGCGCGTCTGGCCGGCCTATTGCCGACCAGCGACGATGGGCGCTACCGCCTGTTGCTCAGCTCGCCCGATAGCGCCGACGGACTGGCCGTCCCGGCCCGCCTGCTCTTCTCGCGCGAAGGCCAGCACCATTTCGAATTCATCGGGCTCAACCGGGAACTCCGACGCCGGCTGGCTGTTCATATCCCTGAACCCAAGCCCGAGGAGGAATCGTCGTGAAAAGATTTTTGTCGGTATTCCTGGTGCTGGTGGCCGCGGTCGCCAGCCAGGCCGAAGAGAAAGTCACCCGCACACCCGCAGAATGGAAGAAGCTGCTCAGCCCTGAGCAATACCACGTGCTGCGCGAAAAGGGGACGGAGCGTCCCTTCACCGGCAAGTTCCACGACAATCACAAGAGCGGGACCTATGTTTGCGCCGGCTGCGGCCAGGTTCTCTTCGAATCCGGCACCAAATTCGACTCGGGTACCGGTTGGCCCAGCTTCTACGCTCCGGCTAGCCAGCAGGCGGTCGACAACCTCAAGGATAACAGCCACGGCATGCAACGCATTGAAGTGCAGTGCAGCCGCTGCGGCGGCCACCTGGGTCACGTTTTCCAGGATGGCCCCAAGCCGACCGGCCTGCGTTACTGCATCAACTCGGCCTCGCTCGATTTCAAACCGGCCCCTGAAAAGAAGGGGCACAAATAGCCAGCGAGAAATCCGTTCGGCTATGGAAAACAAGCTCTGTCCAACCTGCGGAGGCAGCAAACAGGTGCGGGTAGACTTTACGCCCACTCCGGTTTGGCGGGCCTGCCCCGCCTGTCGCAATCGCCGCCGCACCACCCAGGCGACCCGACCCAAGGAAAAATCGGCCTAGTGCGAGACCTCGGCCAGCAGTTCGAGGCCGGCGGGATGAAAGTGCACACCGGCCACCCCTAGCCGTAGCCGGGGGTGCCGGCCGGCCAGCCAGCGGTTGAGGCTGCTCAGACAGACGACCACTTCTCCGACATCGCCATCGCGCTCGCGGCGGCGGTCGAGGCGGACCGTGTTGGCGGGCAGGCCCTGACGCAGCAAAACCGGACGCACGGCCCGCTCGATCCGCTGCGAGATCGTTCCCCATAAGGCCGAGGTCAGCTTGCTCAAGAGGAAGCGTCCGGTCAAGTCGCCACGAATCTGTGAAAAAGGGATCGAGAAAACCAGCTCCGAGTCGCGGCAGGCAGGCACAATCACAGCCGTGGCCGCGCCCACCGGCAGCTTGAAATGGCCCACCAAACAGCCTTGCTCGTAGCGAAGTTGGTGATCGGGAATCCGGGCCAGCAGACCGTTGACCAGCCCGCTATCGACTGACAGCCGAATCACTCGCCGCCAAAGAGTCCGATGGTGAGGTCCAACTCCACCGACTCGGTCTCGAGCCGGCAGTCGTCGACTTCCAGCGTAACCGAGCCCTGACCCACCACGTCCAGCTCCAGACGGGTGCTCTTGAGGGGCAGGTGGGTGACCCGAACCTTGACCGTTCCCTGATCGACGAGCAGCCGACCGTCCTGGTAGGACAACGTCATGCCGTCGCGATTGGCGAACTCACTCAACAGGATGTTTACGGTGTCTTTGTCGAGCGAGATCTTGCCGCGACCGGTGGTGGGGCCCGCCTGACTGGGGACACCCACCAGGGAGCCTCCGCAACTTCCGCAAAATTGCTTGCCGGCGCGAGCCTGGGTGCCGCATTGTGGACAGGTGACCATGAATACCCCCTGATTGGAATGGTACGCCTTTCTAGCCCCTGTCCGGGCCTCCTTTTCAAGCCAACGAGCCGGCGCGAAGGCGATTTCGTCCCGACGCCAGAAGCTAGGCCCATGGTTACCGGAAACAGGCCCTGGAAAAGGTTGCTTCTGCTAGTGTTGGCCTTGTCGACAGCGGCGGCGGCCCAGGATTTCTTCAAGCTGGTCGAAACCGGCACGCCGGCCCAGATTCAAGCCGCCTTCGAAGCCGACACCAGCCTGCTCGACACCACCGACGGCGGACGCACGGCTCTGCACGTGGCTGCCGCCCGGGGCGACACAGAGATCCTCCAGTTGCTGCTCGACCAAAGACTGTCGGTCACCGGCGGGGGGAGCTGGACGCCCCTCCACGAGGCAGCTCTCAACGGCCACTATGAAGCGGCCCGCTTGTTGCTCCGGGCGGGGGCTCCCGTCAATGCCCGCGAGAACTCGAACGGGGGTACCCCGCTCCATGTGGCCGCCTTCAACGGCCACCTGAAGGTGGTCCAGCTGTTGCTGGCCTCGGGGGCCAAGGTCAACGCCCGTGACCGCGACGGCTGGACAGCCCTCTCGCAAGCCCGCGACCAGGGCTTTCCCGAGGTGGAAGCCGCACTCAAGAAAAACGGAGGCACACGCTAATTCTTTCGCTGCTAGCTACCTGTTCGTTCGGGCTCGAGGCCGTGCTGGCCCGAGAACTTGCCGACCTCGGCGTGTCAGAGGTCAGTCCCGACAACGGGCAAGTCGCCTTCTCGGGCGGCCCCGAGGAGTTGGCCCGGGCCAATCTGTGGTTGCGCACCGCCGATCGGGTCTGGATCAAGATGGGCGACTTCTCGGCCTCTACCTTCGACGAGCTCTTCGAGGGTACCCGCGCCCTCGATTGGCCAGCCTATCTGCCCAGGAATGCCGAGTTTCCGGTGACCGGATTTTCGGTGAAGTCCCAACTGTCGAGCGTACCCGCCTGCCAGAAAATCGTGAAGAAAGCCGCCGTCGAGAAACTTCGGGCCAAGTACCGGATGGAATGGTTCCCCGAAGACGGCGCCCCGTTTCCTATCCGCTTCAACCTGATCAAGGACCACTGCACCGTCCTGCTCGACACCAGCGGAACGGGCCTGCACCGGCGGGGTTATCGAACCTACAACGCCGAGGCGCCGTTGCGAGAAACGCTGGCGGCCGGGCTGGTCTTGCTCAGTTACTACAACAAAGATCGCCTGCTCTACGATCCCATGTGCGGTTCCGGCACGATTTTGCTCGAGGCAGCCATGATCGCTCTCTCGCGGGCGCCGGGACTGCGCCGCACTTTCGCCTCGGAACGGTGGCCGTTTCTGGGGGAAGCCCCCTGGAAGGCCGCTCGCGACCAGGCCGCCGAACTCTTCGATCGCACCTCGCAACTGCAGCTGTTTGGTTCGGATGCCGACGGACGCGTGTTGGACCTGGCCCGCACCCATCTCACCCAGGCCGGCCTCGACGAGCGTGGCATCCATTTTCAAAAGCGCGAGGTCGAAGACTTCAGCAGCAAAAAGCAGTATGCCGTCGTCATCACCAATCCGCCCTACGGCTACCGCCAGGGAGAACTCGAAGAGGTCGAGGAACTTTATCGCCAACTGGGCCGGCTCTTCACCAACGAAACCTGGTCGCTCTACTTCTTGACCTCGCATCCCGACTTTGCCCGTCTCTTTGGTCACGGCCAGCCGCGCAAACGCAAGCTTTATAACGGCAAGCTGGCCTGCACTTACTACCAGTATCCAGGCCCCCGTCCCCCCGGACCCAAGAGGCCAAAAGCCGCGGCTCACGAAGGATAGGGCCTTCATGCTCATTCGCTTCTTCCGAGAGCTGGACTATGCGCCGGTCAGCCAACTACTGAACGCGGTCTATCGCAACCCGACCCGCATGGCCCACCTCACCCCCGAACGGCTGCGGACCGAGTATCGCAATCGAGGCACCAACCCCCACGAAAACTGTGTGGTGTTGGAGTCCCCCGAGGGCGAGCTGGTCGGTTTTTGCGGCTACGAGCCCCTCCCTGACGGCCGGGCCCTGCTCGACGGACCGGTGTTGCACACCGAGTTTCGCGGTCAGGGTTGGGGCCAACGGCTGTGGCAAGAGGTCGCGACCCTGCTCAGGGCTCGAGGCATTCGGACCGTTTCCGTCGTTCTGGGCGAGGCCAACGGCGAAGGCCTGGACTTTGCCAAACGGGTGGGATTCGCCCCCGAGAAAACCGATGTCATCGTGATCTGCGAAAATTCAGCCCGCCACGAGATCAACCCCCCCGACGGGATCAGCGTAAGCCTGGCCGACAACGACCTCGACCTGGCCGAATACGAAGACCTTCACGCCAGCCTGTTCAGCCGCCGCAGCCTGGCCTACCTCGGCGTGTTGGCCCGGGCCGACAATTATCGTATCTTTGTGGCCCGCGATGGAGCCGACCTGGTGGGACACCTCGAGCTTGAGTTTCTCGACGAGGTGGCCACCATCGAGGCTTACGGCGTGGCCACCACCCACCGCCGACGCGGCATCGGCCGGTGCCTGCTGGCGGCCGCCCTCAACGAGGCATGGAGCCAACCCGGGATTCGACTGGTGCGCCAGATCTGGAAGACCAGTGAGCCTGGCTTCATCAAGGCCTATCTCGACATGGGCTTCGTCCAGAAGGCGGCCATTCACGGGCTGGTGCGCCAACTCGAGGGCTGATGCTGCGACGCATCCTCCACGTCGACATGGATGCGTTCTATGCCTCGGTCGAGCAGCGCGACTTTCCTCATCTCAAAGGTAAGCCCGTGATCGTGGCCGGCAGCGATCGCCATCGCGGCGTGGTGGCGGCCGCATCCTACGAAGCTCGACGCTACGGCATCCACTCGGCCATGCCCACGGCCGTGGCCCACCGGTTGTGTCCCGAGGTAGTTCGCCAACCCGTTCGCATGGAGGTCTACAGAGAGGTCTCGCTGCAGATTCGCGAGCTGTTCTGGGCCATCACCGATCTGGTCGAACCCCTCTCCCTGGACGAAGCCTTCCTGGATGTCTCGAAAACCTGCCACGAAAACCAGGTCACGGCCACCCGAGTCGCCTATCAACTCAAGCAAGACATCAAGAAAACGACGGGCCTGACGGCCTCGGCCGGAGTCGGTCCCAACAAGTTCGTGGCCAAGGTGGCCTCGGACTATCGCAAGCCCGACGGCTTGACGGTCGTGCCCCCCGAGCAGGTGGTCGATTTTCTGCACCCCCTATCGATCAAGCGCGTCTGGGGCATCGGACCGGTCACGGCCACTCGCCTCAACGAGCTGGGTATTCACACCATCGCCGATCTTCACGCCCAATCGCTAGAACGGCTGGTCGAACTCTTCGGAAAAGCCGGCTTATCTTATCATCAACTGGCCCGAGGCCAGGACAATCGCGCCGTCACGCCTCATCGCGAGCCCAAGTCCGTCTCGCAAGAGACCACCTTCTCCAACGATGTCAGCGACCCCACCGAACTCCACGCCGCCATTCAAGACCAGGCCGAAAGAGTGGCCCGGCGATTGGCTCGAGCCAATCTGCAGGGTACCACCATCACCCTCAAACTGCGCTATGACGACTTCACCACCATCACCCGCAGCCACACCGCAAGCCTCACCGATCAGGCGGAAGAAATCGCAGCGCAAGCCTTATCGCTACTGGAAAAGACTGAGTTTCCGCAACGTCGCGCTCGACTGGTGGGGGTGGGTGTCTCCGGACTGCTGCATAACGATCGCCCGCTACAATTAAGACTTTTTTAACGGCAGGTTGACGCTGGGGTTTTATCCTCACTTCAACAGCCGGGGGCGCACCAACGAGCGCCGACAGAGCTGATTCTTTCCACGACTAAGGAATGGTACCGATGGATATCTTGAGCGGAATCGACTCACCCTTCGAACTGCAAGGCAAACGCCAAAGCCTGCGCTTCTCGGGTGATGACGTGGGGGGTCAATTTCAGGTGGAGTTGTCCGCCAACGGTTGCCGAACCCAGGTTCACGGCTCCTGGGACCGGTCAGACAACAGTGGCTACAACCAGGCCGGCTTCTACTTCGACCTCTCGGTGGTCGACCACGACCCCGACAAGAACCTGGCCATGCGCCTGACCCGCGATGACCGGGGCCAGGGCAAATTGCACATCATCAACCCCGGTCTCGACGAATGTGTTCAGATCAGCGCGCCTATCGGAGACATCTCGCAAGCCAGCAGCAACTGCTTCGAGCCCGACTTCTTCGCCTATCGGTCAGTCACTGACGTGACCATCGAGACCGACGAAGAGGGAATCGCGCTGTCCATCTATCGCGAGTGCGAGCCGGCACCGACCCGCTTCGTCTTCCGTGACGGCTCGGTTTTGTCCGAAAGTTAATGCCCGGGTAGTACTTCTCCGTTTAGTGCGGCATACGCTCCTTTGGAGTCCACGCCTCATCAAACATAAAGGAGAGTCACCATGGTCATCACCAGCGCAGCTAACCGCTATCTTCCCAACAATCGGCCGGCGGCCGCCCAACAGGCCCCCACCCGCTCGGCCAGCTTCGACAGTTTTCAACCCCGCCCTATGGTCGAGCCCCCGCCGCCCGGCTACAACCCGAATGATCCGGCTTCGGCCAAGATCCAGGGCGTAGTCGGTCTCGGCCTGCTCGGCGGTCTGGCCGGCATCGTCGCCGGTGCTGCCGGCGGAACGGCTGGTGCCATTGCTGGGGCGGTGGCCCTGGGCGCCGCCGGCGCCACGGCCGGTGCCTTCGGCGGCCTGGCTTTCGACATCGGCAACCTGGGCAGCAGCAACATTACTCCCTATGCCACTGCGGGTGGTGCCGCCCTCGGCATCATCGGCGGAGCCTTGCTGGGCGCCAACACGGCCGGCCCCTTAGCCGCCGCGGGTCTGGGCCTGCTGGGTGCAGCCGGGGCCGGACTGGGCGCCAACATGCTCCTCGATCCCCAGTGGTAAGACCGAAGCCACGAGTTATTTCCTAGAGGCCCTAGTGGGCCCGATAGAACCCGGCCGCGGCGACGGTGACCGTCGACGTGTTGCCGGGTTCATTGCATTGCTGATAGCCATGCAGGTGTCCGGGTGTCCGCAGGCCCTCTAACAGAGTGTAGATAGCCGAAGTGCCACAGTAGCCACGTTGCCCTTTGTCGGCCTGCAAGGTAGAGAAAAAGCCCAGCGCGTCGCAACCCGCCGCCCGTGTCATGGTCTCGAGATCACGCCGTTCGAGGTCGGCCAACTGCTCGTCACTGAGAGGATCTCCGCCGAAGGTCACCCCCATATGGGCGAGATCGGCCCCGGCGATCAGGAAAGCGTCGTCGCGCTCGCGCAAGATGGCCTTCAATCCTTGGAAAAAGCTCGCCACGCCGGGGATGGTCTCGGGAGAACCGCCGTCAAGCAGTGGGCGGTGGAAGGAGCCGCACAAGACCGGTAACAGCCGCAGCTGTCCCGCCCTGGGGTACAGATGCTTGAGAAATACCGCCTGAAATTCGACCGAGTGCTCTCCGAAATGGTTGAATTCGTCGCGGAAGGGGTCGAAATCACAAGCTGCCGCCAACTGCTCGACCAGAGCGACGTCGGTCGGGACGGGCCCCAGCGGGGTATCGAAATCCTTGCGGGTGAGCACGAACGGGCTGCGGGCTGGGGCATGCGAGATGCCCAACACGATGGCCGTCATGGTCTCGGGCAACCGCTGACGCAGCTCCCCATAAGACCAGGCATAGGAGCGGTCGCCTCGACGCAGGTCGATATGGGGGCAGATCATCCCCACCAATCGTTGCTCCATCCGCACCTGAGGAGCGTCTTCCAGGGCCAGAATTCCGTCGAGAAAGGAGCGAAGCGCGTCCGGATCGTCAGGGTAAGCCGTGCCAGCATGAGCAGCCGGGCGGCGAGCGAAGCCGTCCAGCACCCCCCGCGAGCGGGGATTGTCCAGCACACAATGGGCGTCGAGCTGGCCCAACAGCGAATCCAGGGCTTCGGCCGGCAAGCTCACGCCGGTGTCTTTACGAAAGTCGTCGAGAATCTCGGAGCGGGTGCGACTGCCGTCCAGAAAACGCATCAAAAAATAGGCTACCGGCTGCAGCACCACTACCCCCTCCGCCAGACGGGCCGTATCGCGCAAGGCCACTAGAGTCTGGCCCTCATGTTCGAAGGGAATGGGCTCCAGCAAACGTACCAACGGTTTGTCCATACGGTCCAGTTCCAAGCATGAAGCCAACCTCCTCCGCCCTGGAAAGAGGGCTTTCGGGTTTGAAGGAACTCATGGCAGGGAATCGAATAGCCTCGGCAAAATGCTACGTTGGATAGTATTCAATTTCCAATAAAGGAGGTGAATCGGATGAAGAAGCTGGTGAATCTAGTGCTAGCAGCTGTTATGGTAGCGAGTCTCTTCGGTGTGGCAACCGCAGACGAACACAACGACGTGCCTAACTATCAGCAGTTCAAAGGCTCTTGGTATTACCCGTGGATCGGCCCCGGTAACGATGAATATGGTAACCCTAGTATGGGAACCGGTTTCGCTCAGAAGGCTTCGGGCGAGGTTATCTACCTCGACTCGACCCGCATGCTGATCGAAGCAGATGGTAGCGGAGACATGATGACTTTCTACCTGTACCCCGGCATCACAATGTACACTCCCTCGCTCGAGGGCGTACGTGTCGGATCGAAGGTGAAAGTGAAATCTGACGACGTTAGCCGCGCTCGTACCGTGCATGTAGTTCCTTTCTACATGTGGCTCGCCGAGCAGACCAACTAGGGTCCGCTTCACGGTCTGACAGGCTCCGGTTTCGGAGCCTGTTTTCTTTTTGGCGACTACTGCAGAGGAATCACTCGCTCGCTTACATCGTCGGTGCGCGGCGGGGCCGGTGGCCTGGCGACGCGGGCGGCGTACCAGGTCGAGAGCACGGCCAGACCCCAAAGTTCAGGTCCATAGGCCCGCTCTCCGGCCAGTGTGTCATTGAGAGCGGCCTGAATCTTGTCCAGGTCGAGTACGCCCACTTTATTCAGTTCGCTCGGCGAGAGGGCGTCGCGGATCGGCTCGGCCTCAGGCGAGAGCAGCCAGGCGTGCACCGGAAAACCCAATCCTAAGCGGGCACCCGAGGCCACCGATTTGCCGAAGATAGCCTGGGCTCTAGAGCGCAGCAGCGTCTTACCCCGGCCCCCCCAATGAGCTTTGTAACTGTCGGGCAAGGCCAGCGCCCAGCTGGCCAGCTCGTGATAGAGAAAGGGATTGCGCGTCTCGACCCCGGCCGCCATACCGAGGTGGTCCGAGCGGGCTAGCACATCGTTCGGCAGATAATCCTCCAGGTCGGCCTTCTGCAGGTCGAGCAGGGTCAGACGATTAGGGTCGAGTTCGAGGGTCTTGACCACCAGCGCCTCGCCCACCGGTTGGCGGGCGCCGCCGGCCACCATGGTAGCCGCCTGAGCGGGCAACCAGCTGCCCCGCCAAGTATAGTGGGCCAGACCGCTCTCGAGGGGGGCAGCCCTGAGAAAGCGGGCCAGCCGAAACAGCCAGGTCACCCGGCCCGACTTGAGCCGATGGCGGCCTGCCCAATCCGCTGCCTGGCGCCGCAGGCGGACTGGCAGGCGGCAAACCAGCCGCTTGTGAAGCAGGGTGGCCCAATAACGTGGACTGCCCGCAAACAGCTCGTCGGCCCCGTCGCCACTGAGGACGACCTTGTGAGTGTCGGCGGCCAGTTTGGAGAGCATGAAGAAGGCCAGGGCTGAAGGGTCGGCCAGCGGCTCATCAGCGAATTCGACCAGGGCCGGAAAATATTCCAGCATTTTGGGCGTCATGGTCAGGGTCTCGAGCTTAAGACCCAGGTGGCGACAAACTTCCTTGACCGCCCGCTTGCGGCTGAACCCCGGCTCTTCAAAGTCGAGAAAAAAAGCTTGATTGAGACGGCCCTGCCGGGCTCCCGATTCGGCCACCAGCGCCGAATCCACCCCGCCGGAGAGCAAAATTCCCAACGGAACATCGCACTGCAAGGCGCCGCTGACGCCCCGGTCGAGCAGCGTGCCCAGTTGTTCGAGAGTCGCCTGGGGCTCGGCTTGAGTGCAAGCTTCTTGGGGCGGCTGGTAATAGGTGCCTTGCTCGACCGTGGCCCCAACCTTGAGCCACTGTCCGGGCCCTAAGCGTTCGATCCCTTCCAGCAACGTGCGGGTGCCCGGCACGTAGTTGAGGGTAAGAAAGCCTCCCAGACCCTCCAGATCAAGCTGCCGAGGCAGCTCGGGGAGGGCGGCCAGCGGTCGCAACTCCGACGCGAACGCCAAATAGTCGGGTCCTTTCCAGAAGAGCAAGGGCTTCTGACCGAAGCGGTCGCGCACCAGCAGCAACTCCTGACTCTGACGGTCAATTAGCGCGAAGGCGAACATCCCCTCCAGCCGGCGGGCCAGCCCCTCGCCCCAGGCCAGATAGCCGTGCAACAGCACCTCGGCGTCTGAATCGGTGTGAAAGCGAAAGCCATCGCGCTCGAGTTCTCGCTTGAGTTCGATGTGGTTATAGATAGCTCCGTCGCAAACCAACACCAGCCGGCCATCGGCGGTAGCCATCGGTTGCTGACCCCGCGGACCACCGACCGTGATTAGTCGGCGATGACCTAGAAAACAGCCGCCGTCGGACCACCAGGCCCCTTCGTCAGGACCGCGGTGGCGCAGGTGATTGACCAGGGCAGGCCAGAGTTGGCGGTGAGGTGCCTGGCCCTTACTCGAATACAAACCCACAATCCCAGACATCCCGTGGGCTTCGACATTCTACCAGCTACCACCCGCGCCCCCACCCGAGGAACTACCTCCGCCGAAGCTCGACGAACTGCTGGAGCTAAACCCGGAACTCGAGGAAGTGGTGCTTTGGGTTTTCTGGGGAATGGTGTAGGTTTCGGAGCGTCGACGGCCACAATGGCGGCAGTAATAATCTCTTCGACCGTGGCCGGAAGAGTAGTAGGTGGCATGCGACAGGACTACGTCCCCGGTACATTCCTCGCACCGATAAGAGCACGAAGAACACCGCCGAAAACCGGAGAACCATGCCGAGTAGGCCACCACCTTCTGCCGGTCGCAGGCTCGACAGATCCACACGTCATAGTCGACGCTGCCGAGCCCCTCTTCGTCGATCTGCCCGGCCGCCAGAAACTCGTCGTCTTCGGACTCGCCCAGACGCATCATCTCGAGGTGACAACCCGGACAACGGCGAGGCCTGTTGCGCAGATACCGCCGAAAAATCAGGATCAAGATCAACACCAGCACGGCCGCGCCCACATATAGGGCATACGGCGGGTCCGGCGGCGGACTGTAGGGCCGGCTGGCCGGGCGGACCGGTCGGGGCGCGCTCAGGGGCTGGGCCGCGGCCACCGGTTCTGGGGGTGCAGCCGCGTAATCCACCGGCTCCAGCTGGTCGGCGCAGGCGACCACCGCCGCCACCACGCCGTCGCCCGGTTTGCCCTGCTTGAAGTAGGGGATCACGTTGGCCTGCAAAATCTGGCTGCAGTCGGCATCGGTCAGATAACGATTGGCCCCGGTGCCGACTTCGATCTCGATGCGGCGCTGGCCCATGACGACCAGAATCAGCACGCCGCTATTGTCCTCCGAGTCGCCCACTCCCCAGCGATTGAAGAGCTGGGTAGCATAGGCTTTGGGCTTCAAAGGGGTGGTATCGGCCACGGTGACCACCGCGATCTCGCTGCCGTTGGTGGCCTGCAACCGGTCGATGCGTTCGTTGATGGCCCTCGTTTGAGTCGGGGACAGGACGCTGGCCGTGTCCGAGACCCAGCTACCGTCGCGTTCGCGCGGGTTCGGCACTTCGCTGACGGGGATCGCCCAAACCACGAGAGAGCACAAGAGGAAAATCGCCCCAAGACATTTTTTCACATAGACACTTTCTAGCTCGAAACGAGATCCCCTACGGGCGTCCACTCGGTGTCCACCTCAAAGACCGGGCTAGGCGAGAGCAGGGCCACGATGGTGGGATGATCTTCCGTCACCAACTGGCGGCGCTGCGGCTCTTCTTCGACCCAGAGTTCGCCCTCGTCGGGATCTTCGAACGAATAGACCTCGCATAAAGGCTGGCCATTGAAGTCGCGGGCGGTAGTCGAGAAAAGATTTTCCAATCCGTAAACCACGGCCGGCAAGTTCCCTTCGGTCGGAACAACCCCTGCAAAAGAAAAAAGCCACCAGGTTTAGGTTAGCACGCGGAGAGAGGTTGGACCTGGTGACTTGGGTTATTTTGTTGTGCTCAGATAATAACCATTCGAGCCGTCTCGAGGGCCTCCCTGAGGTTGCCAGATCGTATCCGTTGTTAACAATTCATGAAGTTGTGTTACACTGGACTGCGTGAAAAGCTGCGTCTTCTGCAAAATCCTCAACCAGGAATTGGCCGCCGACGTTGTCTATCGCGATGATTCGGCTCTCGTCTTTCTTGACCACCGCCCTCTCTTTCCAGGCCATCTGCTGGTCGTTCCCAGGCGTCATATCGAGACCCTGCCCGAACTGCCGGCCGCGGAGTTGCCTCGACTCTTTGCGGTGGTCCAGAAGATGGCCGAAGCCGTTCCCATCGCCTGTCAGGCCCAGGGCACCTTCGTGGCCATGAACAATAAGGTCAGCCAGAGCGTACCCCACCTTCACGTGCATGTCGTGCCCCGCTCCAAGAAAGACGGATTGCGAGGTTTCTTCTGGCCGCGCAACCCCTACCGCGACGAACAACACCGGCTCGAGACGGCTCAGGCGATTCGCCAGACGCTCTCAAGCCTCGGCGTGCAGTCCTAGCTTCTGGCACAGCTCGGACAGCTGCGCCCGTTCTTGCTCGCTGAGCACCGAAAAGCAATCCACCACGTGTTTGACGTGGCGAGGAAAGACCTCCTCGACCAGTTCTTTGCCCACCTCGGTAAGGTAGACCACGGTCAGGCGCCGTTCGCCCGGTGAGCGCTCCCGGCGGATGAGCGCCTTGCGCTCGAGCCGGTTGAACAGCTCGTCCACCTCGAGTCCCAGGGCGAAAAGCTTGGGCCGCAGCTCATTTTCGATCATCGAGCCCAGGTGATAGAGGCTCTCGAGCACACCCAGTTGCGAGAGAGTCAAACCATAGCTCTCGAGATGGCGGCCCAGGTTCCAGCGCACCGCTCGAGTCGAGCGCATCAACTTGATGTAGGTGTTGAGCGCGAGCTGTTCCTCGGGAGTTCCCTTATAGCGACTGCTCATGTCCTGGCCAACCTCTGGAACTGGCGGCTCGGCAGGTTCTTGCCCAGCACCCGGGCAATAAAGCGAGAGGCCTCGACTACCCGGTCGAGGTCGACCCCGTGCTCGAGCCGTGAGCGGGTGAGAAAATAGAGCAAATCTTCGGTAGCCAGATTCCCCGCCGCGCCAGGCGCATAAGGGCAACCACCCAGCCCACCGGCTGAGCTATCAAAACAGCGGATGCCCAGCCGCAAGCCGGCGTCGACGTTAGCCAGGGCGGTCCCGTAGGTGTCGTGCAGATGAAGGGCCAGCTGGCCAGCCGGAATGGTTTCGAGCAGATGCCCCACCGTGTTCTCGATATCGCGCGGCACAGCCGCTCCGATGGTGTCGCCGATCGAGACCTCGTCGACGCCCAGATCCAACAGAGCCTGGCTCACTTCCCGCACCCGCTCGGCCCCGATCTCGCCTTCGTAGGGGCAGACGAAAGCGGTCGAGACATAACCTCGCACCGACAGACCTGCAGCCAGAGCCTGGCTCGTCACCTGCTCGAGTTCGACCAGGCTTTCGGCGATGGAACGGTTGGTATTCTGCTGCGAAAACGTCTCGCTGGCGGCAGTGAAAACAGCGATTCGTCTGGCCCCCACCTCGAGCGCTCGCTCAAGCCCTTTGCGATTAGGAACCAGACAGCTGTAAACCAGGTTCGGGCGCGGCTCGAGCAAGCCGAAGAGCTGGCCCGAGTCGGCCAATTGGGGCACCCATTTGGGATGCACGAACGAAGTGACCTCGATGTCGGGCAAACCCGAGGCGGCCAGCAGGCCGATGAACTTGAGCTTATCGTTGGTCGAGATGGGAGTTGGCTCGTTCTGCAGACCGTCGCGAGGTCCGACCTCGACAATCTTAATCATCCTCAGCCTCCAAACGCACCAACTCGTCGCCCAAAGCGACCATGACCCCGGCTTCACAGTTGACCCTGGCGACTGTCCCGGCGCGAGGCGAGGCGATGGTCAACTCCATCTTCATGGACTCCATCACCACCACCACCTGGCCGGCCTCGACTTCCTGGCCTGGCGTGACTCTAACCTCGAGGATCTTGCCCGGCATCGAGGCCTTCACCAGGTCGCCCCCGCCGGCTCCCAGGGCGCCCTGACTACGCCGAGCCGTGGTGGTCACCGGTTCGAAGGTATGAACCCGACCGGCCAGCCAGACCCAGACCTGCCGACCGTCGTGATAGACTCGATAGGGCAGGTTGCGACCTTTGAGCACAGCCACTCCGTCGAGCATGGAAAAGTCGAGAGTGCGTCCCTCGAGGGTGGCCCGGTAACCCTCTTTGGTGGCCTCGAGCACCACCTCTTGCTCGACCTCGTCGTGGGAATAGCGAAAGCGTTTCAAACGTTCCTCCAGGGACCCATTTCGACCCAGGGGCCGGCGGCTCGTGCGACGGTGGCCGCGTCGGGGCGAGCCTGGCTCAGTCCGGCCAAGGCGGCAGCCAACAGAGGGGCCGGGCCGGAGGCCGGCATCTGATGCTCGGTCAAGAAGTGAGTGTGGGTGTTGCCGGCCTCGAACTCGGGATGAGCCAGCACCTCGGCCAGAAACTCGAGATTGGTGGTCACTCCCAACACCACAAAGTGGCGCAGAGCCCAGAGCATCTTTTGCAGAGCCGCCGAGCGGGTCTCGCCCCACACGATCAACTTGGCCAGCATGGGATCGAAATGGACGGTGACCTGCGAGCCTTGTTCGACACCGCTATCGAGCCGGATACCGGCTGCCTGGGGTGGCTCGAAGACCCCCAGGGTGCCGATGGACGGCATGAAGTTATTGGCGGGATCCTCGGCGTAGAGGCGACACTCGATGGCCCAGCCGCGCGGACTCAAGTCTGCTTGGGTAAAGCCCAGGGGCTGGCCGTTGGCCACTTCGAGCTGGAGCCGGACCAGGTCCTTGGCGTAGACCAGCTCGGTGACCGGATGCTCGACTTGAAGCCGCGTATTTACCTCGAGAAAATAGAAAGAGCCGTCTTCGCCCAGAATGAACTCGACGGTCCCGGCGTTGGTGTAGCCGATGGCCTGGGCGGCCGCCACCGCCGCCTCGCCCATGCGCTGGCGCAACTCGGGGGTCATGACCGGGCTGGGCGACTCTTCGATGATCTTCTGGTAGCGCCGTTGAATCGAGCACTCTCGCTCGCCCAGGTGCACCACCTGACCGTGTTCGTCGCCAAAAATCTGAAACTCGACATGGCGCGGTTTTTCGATGTAACGCTCGAGAAAGACCCGGTCGTCGCCAAAGGCCTTCAGCGCTTCACCCTGGGCCCGCGAGACCGAGTCGGCCAGCTGCTCGGGGCGGTCGACCCGTCGCATACCCTTGCCGCCCCCGCCGGCGGCTGCCTTCACCAGCAGAGGAAAGCCCACGCTCTCGGCGCCGGCGGCAACCTCTTCGAGGGGCCCCGACCAGCTCGGCACCACCGGCACGCCGGCGGCACGCATGGTCTCTTTGGCCACCAGTTTGTCGCCCATGGACTCGATGGCGGACACGGGGGGGCCCACGAATTTGACCCCGGCCTCGGCACAGGCCCGGGCGAAGTCGGCGTTCTCGGAAAGAAAACCATAGCCGGGATGCAAGGCGTCGATGGAGTGCTCTTTGGTCAGAGCCAGAATCGCCTTCCAGTCGAGATAACTATCGATGGGGTAAGCCTCGTCAGCCAGGCGACGATGGAGACTATGAGCGTCGGGAGGAGTGTAGACCGCGCAGGCCGTCAAACCCATCTCTTGCAAGGTGCGCGTCACGCGCACGGCGATCTCGCCTCGGTTGGCAATCAGCACTCGCTTCATGGCTACATCCTGAACACGCCGTGCTGGCGCTGCGGGAAGGGTGCGTTGAGACTGGCCGCGATGCCCAGGGCCAGCACCCTTCGGGTGTCGACGGGATCGATCACGCCGTCGTCCCAGAGGCGGGCGGTGCTGTAGTAGCAACTGCCCTCCCGCTCGTACTTGTCCAGAATGGGCTGTTTGAACTCGGCGCTCTGAGCCTCGTCGAGCAAAGGCTTGCCGGTGGCCTCGAGCTGGTCCTGGCGCACCGTCAACAGCACGTTGGCTGCCTGCTCGCCGCCCATGACGGAAATGCGAGCGTTGGGCCACATCCACAATTGGCGAGGACTATAGGCCCGTCCGCACATCCCATAGTTGCCGGCTCCGTACGAACCACCCAGGATGACGGTGAACTTGGGCACGGCCGCGTTGGCCACCGCCTGCACCATCTTGGCTCCGTCCTTGGCAATGCCGCCGGCCTCAAAAGCCTTGCCCACCATAAATCCCGTGATGTTCTGAAGAAAGACGAGCGGCACGCCCCGGGCGCTGCACAGCTCGATGAAGTGGGTAGCCTTGAGGGCCGATTCGGAGAAGAGCACTCCGTTGTTGGCCAGAATGCCCACCGGGTAGCCCCAAATACGCGCAAATCCGGTGACCAGGGTGGTGCCGTAGAGGGCCTTGAACTCGTGGAACTCGCTAGCGTCGACGAGGCGAGCAATCACCTCGCGCACATCGTAGGCCACCCGGTCATCGGCCGGGATGATGCCGTAGATCTCCTCGGGATCATAAGCCGGTTCGCGCGCAGACTGAGCATCGATGGGCGTCTGGTGGCTGCGATTGAGGGCAGCCACCACGTTGCGGCAGATGGCCAGCGCGTCCTCGTCGTCGTGGGCGTAGTGGTCGGCCACCCCCGATTCTCGACAATGCACGTCGGCCCCGCCCAACTCTTCGGCGGTGACCACCTCGCCGGTGGCCGCCTTGACCAGCGGCGGCCCCCCCAGAAAGATCGTGCCCTGATGGCGCACGATAATGGTCTCGTCGCTCATGGCCGGAACGTAAGCCCCTCCGGCCGTACACGAGCCCAGCACGGCGGCGATCTGGGGAATCCCAGCGGCCGACATACGGGCCTGGTTATAGAAGATTCGACCGAAATGCTCCCGGTCGGGAAAAACCTCGTCCTGGAGCGGTAAGAAAGCCCCCCCCGAGTCGACCAGATAGATGCAGGGCAGGTGATTCTCGGCGGCCACCTCTTGGGCGCGCAGGTGCTTCTTGACGGTGATGGGGTAATAGGTGCCCCCCTTCACGGTGGCGTCGTTGGCCACGATCACGCACTGGCGGCCCGACACCTGGCCGATCCCGGTCACTACCCCCGCGCTGGGGGCCTCGCCATCATACATATCCCAGGCGGCGAGCGCCCCCAACTCCAGGAAGGGAGTGTCGGGGTCGAGCAACTTCTCGATCCGATCCCTGACGAAAAGCTTGCCGCGTTTGCGGTGACGCTCGACATATTTGGGGCCGCCCCCCTGGCGAACTTGCTCCAACCGGTTCTGCAACGAGGCGGTCCGAGCCAGCATGGCTTCGCGGTTTTGCGCGAACGCGGCCTCGCCGGGGTGGATGCGGGTGGGTATCTGTTCCACGGGGTCCTCCTGGGAGCCGTCGCATTCTTTGGTCAAGCTTGAATCCCTCTTGAAGGTTCCTTAGCCAGGCTTACAGAAGTTCACACGACAGGGAGGATTGCGCCGTGCAACTTAAGCATCGACTAGCCGCGACCCTATTTTTCGCGGTAGCCGTAATGGCCAGCCTGACGCACCAGCAGCTGGTCGACAAACAATCTCACTATATCCCCATCGATTATCGTCCCTTGCTGACGCAAGAGCAGCATTGCCGCACCCAGGAGAGTACCTACCTGGCCGTGCTGGACCACATTCAGAATCATTCGGTCAAAAGAATTTCTAACCGCGCCCTGGAAGCCTCGGTTCGGGCCGAGCTGGCCGAGCTGACCCGTCAGGCCGGGCTATCTCCGGTTCGCTTGACGGGCGAACTCAATCAGTTGCCGACCGAACTGCTCGAGGCCTACGGCGACCTTCCCGAGAACGCCGTCTTCTATGCCGGCGCCCAGGGTCTGGTGCGGGCTGTGGATCATCCCGAGGCCGAGCTGGTTGGCATGCAGAACGACACCTACTATGGCAACCTCGGCCAGAGCGGAATTGGCGCCATCATCGGTCCCACCCGCGGGGCCCGCGGCATCCTGCTACAGACGGTTCTTCCCGGTGGTGCGGCCGACCAGGCCGGCTTGACCGGTGGCGACCTGCTGCTCGAGATCGACGACCGGGATTGCTCGGACATGTCGATGCCGATGGCCGTCGCCCTGTTGCGCGGCGAGGCCGGCCAACCGGTGAGCCTGCTGGTTCGCCGCGGCGACGGACTGCGGACCCAAGAGTGGACCGTACGCCTGGTCCGCCAGCCCCTCGACATCGACACCACCGTGGTCAGCCAAATTGACGGTGAAATGGCCAAGGTCCGCCTGCTGTGGCTTGACTCGCGCACGGCCATCCAGCTTGGGGACACCCTCGACGGTCTGGCCGCCCTGGGCGTGAAACAGGTCGAGCTCGACCTGACCCAAACCGCCTCCGGTAGCCTCAGCGACGTGGCCGCCATCGGCAGCCTCTTCCTTCCCGAGGGCACCAACGTGGGCGGCACCCGCACGGTCGATATGACCGCCAACTACTCGACTTATCCCAGCACGCGTCACTACGACTTCGACCTGACCGTGCTGGTCGGCCCCAATACCCGTGGCTCGGCTGAAGCCCTGGCCCAGGTATTGACCAGCCGCGGCCCGGCCCGCCTGACCGGGCAGCCCACCGCTGGCGACGGCCTGATTCCGACCTACTACTGCGAAGGCGTTAAACTGCCTGGTCGTAGCATCATCCTCAGCGACGGGACCGAGCTGGAAGGCCACGGCCTCAACCCGCCCGTGCGCAACCTGAGCGACGCTTTCGGTCGACTGTAAGACGTCACCACTCGTCGCGAAAAGAGCGCCGGTTCGCCGGCGCTCTTTTTCATGGGCGGTAGGTAGCCGCGCAATGGATCAACGCAAAGAGGCCTCGCGCCTTCGCGCCTGCGGCTTCCTCAAATCCGGCGCTTACCGCAGATTGACCGGGCCGATGTGCTTGTAGTGGTCTTTGCCGCGGAAGCTGAAGGCTCGCAGCGGCTGGTTGGAGAGGCTCCTAGCCAGGTTGTCGGCGGTGGTCTCGCCCGCCTCTTTGGCCGAGTGTTTGTCGGCCGGCACGGGTTGGCCGCCGCTGCGGGCCAGCGCCGCGTCGCCGATCACGAAGACCTCGGGATGATCGGGCAGAGTCAGATGGTCGGTCACCTCCACCCGTCCGCCACGGGTGGTGGGACCGAGGCGTTGGAGGACCTCGGGTGACTCCGTGCCTACGGCCAGCATAATGGCGGAAGCTGAAAGCACCTCACCTGAGGTCAGTGTTACCTGACCTTCGGCCACGTCGGCAAGGCGCTCACCAAGACGCAGAGTCACTCCTTTCTCGAGCAAGGCCGCGGTAGCCCGGCGGCTCACATCGTCGGGCATCCCTTGGCACAGTCGGGGTTGGCTGTGGATTAGGGTAAGATTGAGATCTTTGGACAGACTGGGATCGACCTGCTCGACCAGGTCGGCCACGATGCCGGCCAGTTCGACGCCGGTGGCTCCCCCACCGACCACCACGAACTGCAGTTGCTGGGCGCGGCGGCCAGGGTCGGTCTCGGCCAGAGCGGCCATCGCCTGGGTGCGAACCGTTTCGCGAATCTTCTGAGTGTCTTCAGGCTGGTCGAGGGTCAGCACGTGCTCGGCCCACTCGGGATGGCCCAACAGAGCCGGTCGCGAGCCCAGGGCTACCACCAGGTAGTCGTAAGAAATGCGCTGGCCGCGGTCAAGGACTACCTGGCGAGTGGCCACATCGATGTCGGTGACCTCGCCCAATCGCAGCTGGCCGCCGGCCTTTCCCACGACTTTGGCTAGCGACTGCTGGGCTTCAGAAGTCTCTTTCCCGCCCACCGTCACCTTCCAGAGCTTGGTCTTGTAGGTCTGAGCGGGCTTGCGGTCGACCAGGGTCAGGTGGACGGGCGCCTTGAGCGACTCGACGAACTCGACGCCGGCGTAGCCGCCTCCCAGCACCACCACCTTGGGACTGTCCTGACCGGGGGCTGGCCGCCGCTTGTGGTGGCCGGCCCGAAGGGTGGGGCTGAAGTTAGAAAGACGAGTGAGCATCGGTTGTTCCTCCTGCTGGTTTGCTGGTAACAACACGATAGCAGGGTCGCCTTGACCAGACCTTGACCGACCGATCAGGAGCCGACGATGCTTTTGTAAAGACGGGTGGTCTCGGCGCTGGGAGCCATGAACAGCTCTTCTTGCAAAGCTTCCTGGCAGCTCCAGTAGAGGCGCGCCACCCGCTCGGGTTGATCCGACCAGGCCCGCATCAAGACCTGGTAGGCTCCCTGATGGCAGCGGTCGAGCGAGAGCAGTTGTTCGCCCAGCGAGAGGCAACGTTCCCGCTGACCCAAGCGCTCATGATGGTCCATCAAAAGCTCGAGGGCCCGGGTGGCCTGATCGCGAAACTGGCTGCGGTAGGGCAACACCCAGCTGTCCTCGACCGTTTCTAGCAGGTCTCCCTGATAGAGCGACACGGCCCGCTCGAGGGCCTCGACAGCCGCCTCCGTCTTGCCGTTCTGCCAGGCCTCGAAGCCACTGGTGACGGTCTGACCAAAGTCGAGGAAATCGGCTTTACAGGTGAAGTCCTGATTCCAGCGGCAGCAACCGCGCTGGTGCAGCACCGGGTCCGGCCCTTTACCGTCTGGAGACTTCAAGGCGCGGCGAATGTAGGTCAGGGCCGAATACAGGTTACCCTGGGCTCGGTCGCCCTCGAGCTCTTCCCAGAACAGGTCCGTGAGGCGTTCGTCAGGCACCTCGTTGCCGTTATGCAAGACCAGGATCAAAAAGAGCGAGCGACTCTTGTTGGTCTTCCAGTCCTTGTTGGTCAACTCGCGACCGTGGGCTCGCATGGTCAAGGGCCCGAAGGCCTCGAGTTCGAGGGTGGCGCCGGCTGCCCCCTCGGACCGGGGCGCGAAGCGAGCCGTCCAGGAACGGTCGCTCTCGGCCAGAGCATAGACGGCCTGACTCAACCAGCGCTCGCGCGTGAGCACCCAGTGCAAGCCGGTCGCCTCCACCTCTTGCTCGAGTCGAGCCACCGCCTCTTGCAGCTGGCGCGGCGGGGGTCGCAAGCTTTCACCCCAGGCCTTGAGCAACAAAGCCCGCACCCGCCCGCGATTGGAGCCACTGCCGGCATAGATGGTCAGCGCTTCCTCCAATTGTTGGGCGGCCTGAGGGCGGCCCAGAGCCACTCCCAGAGCGGCTGACGTGGCCAGGGCGTCGGCTCGCTGCAGACTGCCGCGCGCCCGCTCGAGGGCCTGACCGGCCAACTCATACCCGACCTCGGGCTGCTCGCAGGCGGCCTCAGCCAGGGCCAGCCCCAACAAAGCTTCGCACCCGGCCTGACCCTCCAGGCGCCGCAGCGCCTCGCGAGCGAGATCGGGCCGTCCGCCGTGCAGATAACCCAGGCCAAGCCCGAGCAGACGGCGACCGCCGGCCGGTTGCGAGGGCAACTCCTCGCGATTGCCGCTAAGCGTTCTCTCGAGTTCGTCGAGCACCTCGGCCGGGCCACTCCAATTGGAACGAAGCACCTCCAGGCACTCCTGGCGAGAAAGGCCAACGGCGGCATCGCCGGGATGAGCCAGGGCATCGTAGCGCGAGACCACCGCCAGGATGGCCGATTCAGGACTCGAGACCGAGGCGCGGGCGCAGTTGATGCCGCCGCCCATCCACTCGATTACCGAGCTGTCCTGCCAGGCCTGACGCAAAGTGGGCTCTTGTTCGGCCAGCTTGCGACACAAACTGGCTCCAGAATCGAGCTCGTCGGGATGGCCGACGCTTTGCAAGATGGCTCCCAGCCCGACTCGCTCGGAGACATCGCCGGGCAGGTCCAGGGCGCGGGCCAACTGTCCCGCCAGGCTTCGCTGACGCAAAGCCCGGTCGCGGACCTGGGGGGTGGTGGCGCAGACCTCGGTCAACAGCCACTGGCTCAGTTGGCGAGCATCCTCAAAGCCTCGCTGCATGCAACGATGCCACCAGACCTGCCGGTCCAACCATTCGAAAGCTCGCCGGATCGAGCGCAAGAAAGTGAGGTCGTCAAAAGGCTTGGTCAGAAAATCGTCGACCTGCAACCGAAAGGCTTCGACCGGGGCTTCAAAATCGGCAAAGCCGGTGATGACCACGGCCCGCGTCTCGGGAGAACTCTGGCGCAGGTGTCCCAGCATGGTCATGCCGCTCATGCCGGGCATCTTGACGTCGGTGACCACCAGGTCGAAGTGACGTTCCGCCGTCTTCTCGAGGGCCTCTTCGGCCGAGGTGGCGGTGGCCACCTCATAGCTCTCTTCTTCGAGCAGACAGGCCAGGCTGTCGAGCAGCAAGGTGTCGTCCTCAACCAACAAAATCGTTCTGGTCACGGGCGGCGGTTCCTCATTTTCTTACCGGGTCCTCCACCAACTGGTGTCGCCCGTTTCGGATCTCGAGCAGATAGACGGGTAGCTCGGCCGGCATCTTGCCAGGGCTGAGATAGCCCGAGGCGCCGATGTAAGCCGGTTGCGTCGAGCCCAGGGCTCGAAGATTATGGCGGATCTGGTCGCGTGAGTGGCCCAGCCACGGCTCGAGCAGAGTGACTCCGTCATAGCCTTGAGCGGCGGCGCGAGTTGGCTCGACCCCAGGAAACTGGCCTTGAAACTCCTCTACGAAAGCCTTCACCGGAGCAGCCTGGGACTCGGGAAAGAAAGTCTCGGCCAGGCGCAAACCGTCGAGGGCGTCGCCCCCCGCCTCGAGCAGCCCGGCGCTGTATCCCACCACGTTGGAATAGAGTTCGGCCTGGGAACCCGAACGACGCAGCTGACGGGCGAACTCGCCCAAATAGCTGCCCGGAGCGGCTACAAAAAAGATAGCCTGCGCCCCTTTGAGTTCGTCCACCAGGGCCGAAAAGTCGCGGGTCGAGGTTGGGTAGGTGCGCTCGACCACGGTGGTCTCGCCGAGATTGCCTTTGACCACGAAGGCCAGATCGCGAGCCATGGCCTGCTGATCATCGTAGAGTAGCCACACTTCCGAAAAATGGCGTTGGGCCAACTGGCGGGCCAGCGGCACCACCCTGGCCGGAAAGGGTGCACCCAGGGTGAAAAGGCTATCGCTTTGCCAGGCTTTGGGATGGGTCGCGCCCAAGGAAACCACCGGCAACTGTCGCCGGGCGGCCAAGAGCTCTACCGCCAGGGTGCGTTCCGAGTTGGTGGGGCCCAGCAAACAGCGAATCTTGGGGTCGGCTCCCAGGCGGTCCACCCAGCCCATGCTCTGGGCAATGGTGCTCTGGTCGTCGCATACCTGCAACCGCAGCGGCCGCCCCTGCTGCTGAACGCGTCGCTGAGCCAGAGCGGCGCCCTGAAGAAAGTTGCGAGCCTGGCGCCACTCTGGTCCGGTCAAGGGCACCACGATGGGTAGCACGGGTGATTCTGGCTGACCCAGGTTCTGGGCGGTGATGAGGGCCAAACCGTCGTCGGGCTCGGCCTGCTGCCAGCTTTGAGCCAGTTGTCGGGCCAAAGTCTCGTCGCCCTGCAGCAAGGCCTGGTCGATTCGAGCCAGAAACGGCGATACGCCGGGCTCGGTCGGACCCACCGGCAGCAGGCCCAGCACCAGGCAAACCAGGGAGCAAAGGCACAACAGCGTGGCCGTCCACAACGACCGGGCCGGAATCAGCGCCGCCGGCCGTCCCAGTTGAGCCAACCACTCGAGCAGCTCGGCACCGCTCTGGGGACGCTGGTCCGGATCGTGATGGGTCCACTTGTGCAGTAGCTCGGCGAAGGGCGAGCGGGCCGGTCCGATCATCGCCTCGAACAGCTTGCCAAGCGAGTAGATGTCGCTGCGGGCATCACACCGATGGTCGCTCTCCGGGGCCAGATAGCGCGCCACCCCGCCCGCGGCCGGACCGGGCGACTGGAGGGCCAGCCCGAGATCGACCACCCGCACGCTCCCACCGTCGTCGAGCAGCAGATTCGCCGGATTGAGGTCGACCAGATAGACCGAGTGCTGATGGAGATAGTCGAGCAGCCGAGCCACCTCATAGACCACCGTCAAGGCCCGGGCCACAGGCAACGGCGCCTTTTCCAGCCGAGCCGCCAGGGTCTGGCCGCTGATAGCGTCCATGACTAGAGCGGGGCGACCTTCGTGTTCGAGGCGGTCCACCAGGGTCGGAAGAGCTCGATGCTGCAGTCGGGCCAGCAGTTGGGCCTCGGTGGCAAACAGCTGCTCGAGACGCACGCCAGGCACTCTGGGTTCGGCCAGTTTCACGGCCCAGCGCGTGCCCGGCAGGCGCAGGTCTTCGCACAACAGAACCTGGCTGGTGCCCCCCTGGGCCAACACCGCCGCCACTTTGTAGCGACCGCTGAGGACCTGCCCTATCACGGGGCGAACCGGGCCGGCAAGATCAGATCGGCCCCTTCAGAATGACAACTGAGTCGCCCGCCAGCGGTGGCCACCGCATCCTGCAGCTGCTCAGAAATGTCGCCACCACCCTGCAGTCTGACCCAGACCTCGTCGGCCTTTTCCTGGGTGGTCACCGACACCTTGCCCATCATCAACTGACCCAACAGATGCCCCAGTCCGGCCGGATCGGCGATAATGGTGTGGGTGAGTTGGCCGGGCCTCCAATCGATGCTCAGCCCCGAAGCCTGGACGGCCGCCTCGACCAGTTGATTGATATCGACCGGGACCCGTACCAACTGGCTGAAGGTCACGTCCCGCTCGACCATATCGTAAGGTCGGCGGGCAAAGAGCATGAGTTTCTCGATGACCGTCTGGCAACGCTCGACCGAACGCTTGATCAGATCGACCCGACGGGCCACGGCAGGGTCTTCACCCCGACCCAGGCGCGTAGCATTGGTCAGGATGGTGGCCAGCGGCGTGTTGAGTTCATGGGCCACTCCCGCAGCCATCTTGCCCAGGGCCACAAATCCACGCCGGTCCTCGTCACCAAGGCCCGAAGCCCGATGGCGCAAGCTCTCGAATAACGGCAACACGGGCCGGCAATCGGCCGCCAGGGCGGCCGCCGAGCCAGCCTCACCCGTCCAGACCAGGGCCAGCCCAGGACTCAGCCGGAGGCCCTGACTCGAGCCCTCGTCAAAAAGCTGCGCGGCCGCGGCGCGGCAGTTCTCGAGCTGCCCGGACACCGGCTCCCAACTGCACAACAGGGTGGGTTCGGGACCCGAGAAAAGAAAGAGAGACTCTAACCGGTGGTGCCGCCCCAGGATAGCCAGCACCTGGCTGCCGGCCTCGGTCACCTGGGTGGTCGAAGTGGCCGCCTGGGCCAGCTCCTCCCACAGCCGCGAGCGGCGGCTGGCCCGCACGAGCAGGGCCAGACTCAAGCAAGAAGAGATGGTTGCACCAAGGGCGGCCACGGCCAGCAGAGTGGTATTCACTGCGTCGGCGGATGAAACCCCAGGTGAAGGGCGCTGCGCACCAGCTTCGTGCCGAGTTCGGTCCGGGCCTCGAAGTCAAGACTAAGAGGCAACTCGAATAGCAGGGATACGCCAGCGCCGCCTTTGCCGGCTTCTTGCACCAGGGTCCCATCGTAGCGATAGGGCACCAGGCGAAAGTCATGCTCGCGCAGGACCGGCTCGAAGGCCTTCAGAAAGGCAAGGCTCTGCGGGGTGGGGTGGAAAATGCACAGACGGCCGGCCCGCCCCTGGTCCCATTCGGCCAGCCCCTCGTGCAAGTCGATCGCCAGGCCTGCCTGCTGAGCGGCACTACAGATCTCGGCCGCCCGTTGCTGCTCGGGAGTACCGTTAGGGTCGCCCGGAAAGATGCGGTTCATATCGACCGATTGCCCGTCCTCACCGAGGTTGCGACGGCTAATCATCATGCCGGCCCAGGGATTGCCGTTGGAGAAAGTGCGCACCCGAGACTCGGGATGCTCGTCGTGGATGGTCCCTGCCACGGCCATGCCGGAGAGTTCGTTGCCATGGACGCCTCCCACCACGACCGCCTTGCGCACCCGCTCTACCCCGTCGCTCGGGCGCATGTCTAGCCAGTCGCAGACCTGGTCGACGTTGGCGAAAACCATGTGCTGGGCCAGCAGTTGTGGATGCTCGTGCTTGAGCTGGCCAAAAACCTCGCGGGTGGCGGCGGGGTCGTCGGCCAGCCGAGCGCGCAGGGCCTCGACTTCACGAGGCAAGGTGCCGGCGTTGCGACGGTGAACCTCGAGCCGGTGCAGCAACCCGTCGCGAACCCGGTCGCTCATTCCATGGCCGGCCGTTCCCTTGAGCACCGCGTGACAGTCCTCGAAGAGCAGGATAGGCCGCCGACTCACTTTTGGCGGCTCCTGCCAATCCAGGGTTTTCGGAGCCGCCGCGAGCTGGCAAGTGGGGCCTTTGGGCACCGCCGGCGGCGGGGGCTCGGTGGGTGACGGTTTGGCGGCCGGGGCTGCCCCTAGCTCGCATTGGTCGAGGGGAAGGGGGGCCTCGTCGGTGGCGGGAGCCACAGTGAAGGCTCGATGGGGCGGAACAAACGCTTCCCGACGACCGACGATCCCCTGCAACTCCATAGCATGGTTATGCCACCCCTATAAGGTCGTGTCAAGCTCACAAAAAAAAGGGTTCCGCATAGCGGAACCAACTAGGAGCTATCTATTCTCACTCAACCAGATAAGCTTAAGCCCACCATCTTGAAAAATCCTTGACGGGGGTTAGAAAGAAAAAAGGGCCCCGTGTTACCGGGGCCCGATAGCGCGTTCAACTAAGAACTCTTACTTGTGCAGGGCTTCGCTGACGCCGATCCCCGCGCACATAAAGCCGGCCATGACCGAGCTAAATCCTGTATAAGGGAAACCTACCAGGGCCAAACCGACTCCGCCGGCCATCAACACGCCGCCTGCGGCGAACCAACGACCGGGCTGCGGCTGGCTGGCCGTGGTCGAAGGGGTGAAGGTCTCGGTGGGCTCCGAATTCGATGCCGCGCGGCTCGACTGGGCTGGAACGGACGTGGCTTGTCGAGTATAAACTCTAGCAATGGATGGGCTGTTGAAGTGCGAACGAATCATCTTATCCTCCTCAGGCTGGCTCTGGGTCCTGCCTCCTGACATCAGACTAGCCGGCCCACCTTGACTTTTCCTTGAGCTGAAAAGTCAAGGTCAAGTCAAGGCTGAGCACCTATAGTAGGGTCATGATCATTTCGACGCATTCACCCAAACATCGCTCTTCCTTGGCTCGCCCGGCTGTGGCCCGGCCCGAGCCCGAACCGCAAGACACTTACACGCCTGGCTCTCGCCCGGTGGTCATGGCCACGCCGGTCTTGACCATGTTCGGAGCGGCCGGCCTGGGCATCTATCATGGTTCCTGGGCGCTGGGCCTGGTCGGGGCAGCCGGTGGGGCTTGCCTGGGGGTGGCCCTCGACTACGGCTTCAACAAATGGATGGCCTCATGAAGAGGCTTGACACCGTGTCTAGCCTACTCGACGAGGCTTTTCGTGGATCGTGCCCGGCCTGCTAGCGGGAGGCTCAGGGGCCACGACTTTGGCGTAGACCGAGACCAGCGCAAAACGCATCCGCTCTTTCCAGCAGCGGGTCAGCGGCTCGTCGCGGGTGACGTGAAAATAGGTATGGACAATCTTCTTGAGCACGCTCGACTCCATCATGTTTCCCCGCACGCGGCCGGTCTCGCGGTTGGCAGCCTCGACCGAGAAACGGTAGCGGTGCCCGGCAAACTCTTTGTTGGCGCGCACTGCCCGGTCATAGACCTGATCGATCAGATTCTTGGGCTTACCGCACTCGATGCGGGTTCCCAGACAGATCTCGGTCTCTTCCATGACGGCCCCGATGGGCACATAGTCGCCCACGCAGTTGAGTACTTCCAAAGCGGGCAGGCGGCTCTGATCGCGGTTGGTCAACGCCATGAAGTCGCGCAGCCCCTGATCGATGGGTAAGAGGTTAAGCTGAGCCGTCGGGTCGAGGTCCATGCGCACGGCATTGACCCCGGCCTTGTTGAGCTTGCGATAGCTCTCGAGAAACATATACAGCCCGAACGTACTGCCCTCGTAAGCGCCGGTCTTGGAATGGCCCACGCAGATGCTGGGGCGGATGATGCTCAGGGCGATATGGCTGCCGGCGGCCTCTTGAGCCAGCGACAGCTCGGTCATGCTCTTGGACATCTGATAGCCGTTGAGGAAATGGTCAGGCACTACCAGGTTCTCGGGCACCGGTCCCCGGTGCAAACCAGCCGAATAGGCTGTGGAAACGTAGTGAAACCGTCGACAATTGGGAGCATGGCGCTTGAGCACCCGCAGCAAGCCTACCGACCCGGCCACGTTGGTGATCATGCTATTGAAACTACGCTTGCGTGAATACGACATCTCGGCTGCGCAGTGCCACACCATATCGACCTGATCAAGTCCCTTGGGCGGCAGCTGTCCCGGTTCAGCGCCCAATTCCCAGTGAGCGGCCTCAAGACGCGAACGCTCTTCGGGGGTCAAAGCCCAGCCCACGGCCACCGAGGCCTGCTCCACCGCCCGACGGATCTTGTCCGGGCCACTTCGACCCAGACAAAGCACGCGATGGCCCTCCCTGAGCAGATTAGCCGCCAGAGCACTTCCTAAAAAGCCCGTGGCACCGGTCAATAAGATCGTCGAAGCCATTTCAGTCCCCTTCCAAGTTCCGCCGCAGATACCACGAAGGGGGTGACAATTCCTCCGTCTGGAGACGGTCAACAGGAACCAATCCTGACAAGCAGAAGGGGTGTTCGGTGTTCCGCCACAGCTCGCACCAGTTACTCGACAACCCACCCGCCCTCCACTATGGCGCTGCAGCCGTGGATATCGACGGTGATGGCCTTTTCGAAGTGGTAGTCGCCGGCTTTCTCGGACCCAATCGGGTGCTCAAATGGAACGGGAAGGGTTTTGTCGATGTCGCCGAGTCGATGCTGGCAGACGTCAAACGCAAGACCATCGGGGTAGCCGGCTGCGATCTCGACGGCGATGGTCGTGAGGAGATCTATTTCCTCAACACCGACACCTTCGCCGGTCCCAAGCGTCACTCGGATACCCTGCTAAAACACACTCCCGACGGTTGGATCGACCTGTTTCACCTCGACCAGAACGTCGAATTCGCCAATCTTACGGCCGGACGTTCAGTGGCCGTGCTCGACCGGCAGGGCAACGGTCGCTATGGATTCGTGGTGGCCAACTACGCCGGCCCTTTGGCTCTATTCGAGGCCGACACCGAGGGCCGAGTGCGGGATGTGGCTCCTCAGGCCCGGATCGACCGGGTCACGGGTGGGCGCGGCCTGGTCTGCGCCCCGCTTTTCGAGAGCCCCCTGCCCGACCTTTTCTGCAACAACGAGAACGGCCCCAACTTTCTCTTCCGCAATTTGGGGGACGGCCGCTTCGACGAGGTGGCCGCGCTCTGCGGCGTGGCCGATGCCGGCCTGAACGGGCGCGGCGTGGCCGTGCTCGATGCCCGCCGAGATCGAAGACTGGACCTGGTTTGCGCCAACTGGGAAGGACCGGCCCGGCTCTATCGCCAGCGCGAGCGCGGACGCTACGAGGAGGCCACTCCGCCGGCCCTGGACCGCCCCGGGCCGACCCGAACCGTAGTGGTGGCGGACTTCGACCATGATGGCCACGAAGAGATCTTCTTCAACAACCTCAGCGCGCCTAACCGGCTCTTTGGCTGGCGTCAGGGGGGCTGGGTGGAACTCGATGTGGGCGAAGCGGCCGAGGCCGGTGCCTGGGGAACGGGAGCGGTGGTCGGAGACTTCGACCAGGATGGTCGACTCGAGCTGTTGATCTGTCACGGCGAAGAGAAGATGGAGAGCCTGAGCCTGTTTCGCCCCGAGTCGGTGGGGCACCACCTGCGCGTCATGCCGCTGACCACGGCCGGCGCTCCGGCCCGCGGGGCCCGGGTGATCATCCGGGCCGGCGACCGCGAGCAGGTGCGAATCATCGATGGGGGAAGCGGGTATCTCTGTCAGATGGAACCCGTTGCCCATTTCGGGCTAGGCCCGCTGACCGAAGTCGAAGAGGTCGAGATTCGCTGGCCAGACGGCGCCGAAGTGAAGCTGGGCCGCCAATCGGCCGAGCAGACACTGAAAGTGAGACATCCGTGACCTATCTAGTACTGGCCCTGTTGATCGCCATCACGTTGGGTCCCTCGTTCTTGATCGCCCGGGTCCAGGCCAGGGCCATCAAAGAGTGGTATCCCAGCCTGAAGAAACCGCGCTGGAATCCGCCCAACTGGATTTTTGGACCGGTCTGGACGGTGCTCTACCTGGCGATGGCGGTGGCTATGTGGCTGGTCTGGCAGGCTGAACCCGCCAACCGACTGGCCTGGCAGCTGTTCTTAGGACAGCTGCTGCTTAACCACAGCTGGTCGCCAATCTTCTTCGTGTGGCGGCGGCTGGGAGCGGCCCTCATCGTGCTTTTCGGCCTATGGCTGGCGGTGCTGGCCACCACCGTCTGCTTTTTCACCCTCTCGGTCCAAGCCGGGCAGCTGATGTTGCCCTACCTGGCCTGGGTTTCTTTTGCCGGCTTGCTCAACTATCGCATCTGGCGCGACAACCCTCAGGAAAGATCATGAAAGCTGAAATTCTAGTGGTGGGCAGTGAACTGCTTTCGCCCCTCAAGCTCGACACCAACTCGCTGTGGCTGACCGAGCAACTCAACGAACTCGGCATCGAAGTCACCTGCAAGATCGTGGTCGGCGATGACCTGGGCGACCTTACGGCCGCCTTTCGTCTAGCTCTGGACCGCTCAGAGCTGGTCCTCTCCACCGGTGGACTGGGGCCGACCCTCGACGATCTGACTCGCGATGCCGTCGCGGCCGCCACCGGTCGCGAGCTGGTCTGCGACGAGTCGATCGTGGAGTACATCCGCGGCCGTTTTGCCGCCAGGGGGCTACAGATGGCCGACAACAATCGTCGCCAGGCCCTGGTCCCGGCGGGGGCCGAGGTCATGCCCAACCCCAACGGCACCGCCCCGGGCTTGCGCTTACTCCACAACGGTGTCAAGCTCGCCATCATGCCCGGCCCCCCACGCGAGATGAAGGCTATGTTCAGCCAGCACGTGCGGCCGTGGCTGGAAGAATCTGCCGGTGCCCTGCGGGTGATGCGCAAAGTGCTCTATGTGACTGGAATAGGCGAATCGGACATGGACGCGCTCATCGGCCCCATCTACAGCCAGACCGACAATCCCAGCACGACCATCAACTTCACTGCCACCGACCTCGAGATCCATCTGACCGGACGCGGCTCCAGCCTCGAGGAGGCGGCGGCCCGCATCGAAGAACTGGTGGCCCAATTCTTGCCTAAGCTGGGCTCCAAGTGCTACAGCACCGACGGTCGCAACCTCGAGCAGGTGGTCGGCGCCGAACTGGCCGGCCGGGGCTTGACGGTGGCCACCGCCGAGAGCCTCACCGGAGGCCTCATCGGCGAGCGGATCACCCGGGTGGCCGGCTCGAGCGCCTATTTCGTGGGCGGCTTCACCACCTACACCGACCAGATGAAGCGCCAGCTCCTGGGCATCCCCGCTGATCTTCTCGACACCCACGGGGCGGTCAGCGCCCCTGTGGCCGAGGCGATGGCTATTCAGGCCCGGGAGCTGACCCGGGCCGATCTGGCCGTTTCCGCCACCGGCTTTGCCGGTCCCGACGGAGGCACCGCCGACGATCCGGTGGGTACGGTCTACCTCGGGGTGGCCGACGCCCAGGGAGCCACGGTGCGCCGCCTATCGCTGCCCGGAGACCGCGAACTGGTGCGAATGCGAGCAGCCCAGGCTGCTCTATTTCTGCTGCGCAAGACCCTGCTAGCTCATGTCCCGGCTTGAGCGAGCCCAGTTCTTTCCAGTGCCCGTCGAACGGGCCTGGCAGTTCTTCACCGATGTCGACATGCTGGATCGGTTCACCCCCGACTTTTTTCGTCTCGAGGTGCTCACCCCCGACCGGCCGGCCCTCTTTCCCGGCCAGTTCATCGATTATCGCTTACGCCTGTACGGCATCCCCTTCGCCTGGATCACCCAGATCGAGTCGGTCGACTATCCCCACAGCTTCATCGACCGCCAGGCCCGCGGCCCGTATGCCTCGTTTCGCCATCAGCACCTGTTCTATTCGATCGAGGGTGGCTGCCTCAAGGTGGACAAATTGGATTACCAGGTGGGCTGGGGCCCACTGGGCCCCCTCCTCGACGCCCTGTTGGTGCGCCCCGCCCTGGAGGCGATCTTCGAAACTCGCAGCCAGCGCGCAGCCGAGCTGTTAGCTGGGCGTGCTGATTAACCGCGAGATTGCGTCGGGACGGTCAGTCCATCACGACTTCGATGCCGACCTGCCGCGCGGCGCGACGCCAAAGGACCAGACTCAAAAGCGCCTTCCCTCGCTGATGAGTTCTCTGACGACGAGGCCTGACAGAAAGCGACCCTTTCTGCTGAGTTTCATCTGCTCGACCGCCTCCGCCGGCGACAATCGCGCGGTCGGGCCGGCCGGTGCCAGAATGGCCACCGCCAACCCGCGGCGAGTAATGGTGATCGTCTCTCCGGCTGCTACCAGCTCAAGCAGTGTCGCCAGGTGAGTCCTGGCTTCGTTGGCTCCGACAGTCTTCACACCTTCAGGCTAGTTGGCTTTTCTTCACGGCCTCGCGGAAATAAGTCCAGGCCCGATTCTTCATCGATTCAGGCCGGTAGCGGGCGCACTCGGGCACCTGCTCCTCAACCAAATCCCACGACTGTGCCCAGGACGCGGCCGCGTCGAAAGCCTTTTTATGCCCAAGCAGCCGTAATTGGGCATCACACAGCATGGCTAATTCGGCGAAATGGAGCTTCGTTCTCTGCAGCACCGGGGTCAACAGTGCCTCGGCTTCCTCGAGTCGACCCTGGCGTACCCGAAACACGGCCAACCCGAGGCTGGCCCGAAGGTAGGAAGGGTTAAGGCGATGGTTCCGCTCCAAGAGCTCCAGCGCGCGCTCCTGCTGCCCCTTTAACTCGGCCACCACGGTAAGGTTGTTGAGCAAATCGGGTGCCTCGGGGACCAATTCGAGAGCCGCGCAGAAATGTGCTTCCGCCTCCTCGAGGCGACCTTGTTGGAGGGCCTTCAGGCCGGCGTCCCCCACTTCGGCGACCGGATGAGGGTGAGGCTTGCCATGGCTTTCCCAGGTTAGCTCGAAACCCATGAGTTGCACAGTAGTCCAGGCGCCAGAACGCCAGAACTTCATTTCGCCCGCCGGAAGCATGCCGGCTTCACGGCAGATCCTGGCCGCCTTGAGTCTAGCCTGCTCGGAGCCAGTCTGGCCGGTAGCAAACTCGGCCAATCTACGACCTATGTTCGCATCCATCGAGGGCGCGACCAATTCCAAGAACAGATCGACTGTATCCGGACAACCCCGATCGAGGACGACGGGCAAGAGGCTTCTGAGGGCAGGCACCAGGTCAACGGGTCGTTTGGAACCACTCAAACCCTCTTTAACTTTCTTCATCTCCGTTTCCGTCAACCAGTTGCTCAAAGAAAACGGCCAGGCCGGCGCGCGCAGGTGGTCGGGCTCTCGGCTGTTGTCGAGGTTACGCTGGGCGATGGTAAAGCTCGGTTCCAGTTCCAGGCAGTCTCGCCACAAACCGCAAGCCATCTGCCCGTCGCCGAGGCGGGACGAGGCCACCGCTGCAAGGTGGAGCAACATAGCGGTGTATTGGCTATGGTCGACCTGCCCAAACAGGTCCAAAATCCCAGTATCATCGCCGAGAAATGCCAGAGCCTCGGCCGCCTTTGTCCAGGGCAGACAGCCTGACTTTTCTGCCTTCTTTAGCGCCTGAGCCCAATCTAGGGCCTGATCCTTTCGCCCAAGATGGAGTGAGAAGTGAACCAGGTTGGCCAGGGCATGGATGTTGGTAGGATCCTTGCCGAGCACTGAGAGAGCGGTTCTTTCGGCTTTTTCGACCAGTCCTAGGTGAAACTCGGCCAGGCTACGGTTGTTCAGGCTCGGAAGATCGTCGGGAAAAGTGCGTAGGGTTGCCTTCGCCAACTGCTCGGCCTGGCGATAGCGCCGCCCATTCAAGAGAAGCTGCATCTCTTCGTGGGCAGCGGCTCGCTCGACCTCTGCGGCCGTACGAAGGCCTAGTCGCGAGACCGTCTCCGCTAAAGTCTCTGCCCAGACACGAGCGTCGGGGGCACCGGGCCCATCGGGTTCGATTCTCAGAAATTGCTGGACTTTTTGGTAAGCCCGCGCGTAGCATCGGTGTTGCAGATACCCGGCCGCCAACATGAGGTGAACGTCCGGAATCCCGACTTTCAAGCTCTCTATCTGCTGAGCTACCTCGAGTAGGCGGGGGTCCCCAGCTGCTTGCAGTTCTTCGCCAAGTTCCCACAGCACCCCGCAGAGGTCCCCAGCGTCCTCGTCTTCCCGGCAGTGGTGGGGAAATTCCCGGCGCAGGTAGCCCAGCACCGCGCTGGTCGAGGGAGCAGCGTTGGTTCGGCGGGACTTCTTGACTCGGCGTCTAGCAATTCTCTTGGACATAAGCACCTTCCGGTAGTTGAATTATCCTCAAGATTCCACTGTCCTCCGAAACAAAGTTTCGCCTCTCGCTCGTTAGCTCCGATTAGAGTTCAGGAAGAGGCCCGGCGTAGCGCGCCCGGGGGCGGATCAAGCGGCCGGTGGCGTATTGCTCGAGAGCGTGAGCAATCCAGCCGACGGTTCGCCCCAGGGCGAACAGGGCCAGGGGTGCTCCCGGCGGCAGGTCCAGATGACGGGCCAGGGCGACCAGGCCAAAGTCGATGGTGGGATGATCGCCCAGCACCGCCTGGGCGGCCTCGATCAGTCCTCGGGTCAACTCTGAGTGGGGCTGGCAGAACTCCAGCAGGCAACGGCCGCGCGGGTCGCCTTCAGGATAAAGGCGATGGCCAAACCCTGGCACTTCTTCGCCCCGGCGCAGGCGTGACTCGATCGCCAGGCGCGGAGAAGAGCGGCCGGCTTCTTCATAGAGAGCCTCGACGCGATGGGTGTGTCCGCCATGGCGAAAGCCACTCAGAGCGCACATCCCGGCGCTGACCACGTGATAGGGAGTTGCCCCCGAAGAAGCCACGCAGCGCGCCGTAAAAGCCGAGACGTTGAACTCGTGGTCGGCACACAGAATGAGGGCGGCCTCAAGAGGACGCCGCTGGCCGGGGGCCCAGGCCCGCGCCAGAGCCTCGGTCAGTTCGCTGTCGACGCCTCTGCCACAGGCCACTCCCACCAGCGCCGACAGGATGCGGGCCCCGGTTCGGCGGACCCCCTCCGGGCGCAGGTCGAACGAGGCCAGGTCGCTCTGGCTCAGCCAGGGCAAGACCAGGCGGAAGGCCTCGAAGGGAATGGCACCCTCAAGCCGCTCCAGCAACCACGGATCGAATTCGACCACCTGAGGGCGATAGTCTCCCCAGAGCAATTCCACCACCTCCTCGAGACTGGCCTGGCGAGCCAGACGCTGGGCGTCACGACCGCGATAAAAGAGGCGTCCGTTGTCGATCAGGGTCAGTTCCGAGTCGCACACCGGCCCACCCCAATAGAGCGCCTCGGCCAGGGCTTGCTCGGGTTGGCGCCGTTCTTGTTTGCGGGCCAACAGAGCCTCGACATCAGCTCGGCGGTAGCGACGACGCCGCTTTACGGGGTCGGGCTCAGAACTGAGCATGCCGCGACTGACATAGGCGTAGAGCGTCGATACCGAGATACCCAGCCGCGAGGCAGCCTGGGAAGCGGTCAGATACTCACTTGACATATTGATTTATTGATCAAGATTGACCACATAACCTGCTTACCTCTAGGATGGGAGCATGGGATCAGGACTTGAAGGCGTGGTGGTGGCCGACACCACCTTGAGCCGCGTAGACGGCGCCGCCGGCAAATTGGTCATCGCCGGCCATCATCTAGAAGAACTTGCCCCGCGTGGATTCGAGACGGCAGCCGAGGTGTTGCTGGGCTTGTCAGGACTGGGTGAAGCGAGAGTGCGAGTGTGGCAGAAGCTGCAATCGGTATTGCCCCTTCTGCCCGGGCGCACGCCTCTCGAGGGCTTGAGAATGGGCCTGGCGGCCCTGGCCGGACCGCTCGGCGAGGCCGAGGTGGTAGCCGCCTTTCCCGTCATTCTGGCCGGCGTTCGCCACGGGGCGGCCCTGCCCCGCCCCGATGCGAACCTGGGTCAGGTAGAGGACTTTCTGCGCCTCTACGGCCACAGCAGTCCCGACCGGGTGAGCGGGCTATCCACCTATCTCGCCACCGTCAGCGAGCATGGCATGAACGCCTCGACCTTCACCGCCAGAGTGGTGGCCTCGACGGGAGCGGAACTGCTCGATGCCGTGCTGGCGGCCCTGGGTGCCCTGAGCGGGCCCCTGCACGGAGGGGCGCCCGGCCCCGTACTCGACCTGCTCGATGAGCTTGAGGGTGAGTCCGACCTGGAGGCAGCCCTGCAAGCCCGCCTGGAGGCGGGTCAGCGCCTGATGGGATTTGGGCACAGGATTTATCGTACCCGCGACCCCCGCGCCTCGGTGCTAAAGCAGGCGGTGGCCCAGCTCGCCGATAGCCCCCGGCTGCGCTGGGCAGAGAAGGTCGAAAAGGCGGCCCTGGCCGTGTTGGCGCGTCACAAACCCGACCGACGCCTGGAGACGAACGTCGAGTTCTACACGGCCGTCTTGCTCGAGGCGGTGGGGTTTGACCGCAACATGTTCACGCCTCTGTTCGCCACCGGGCGAGTGCTGGGTTGGACCGCCCATTATCACGAGCAGCGACGGGGCGGTCGCCTGATCCGCCCTGACTCGCGCTACGTGGGACCTGAGCCCGAATAGTTCTTGTTGAGATACTCGAGGATCTTCTTGCGCTCGGCGGGGCTTGGCTTGGCCCCGTATTTTTCCATCTTCGAGACTTCTTTCTCCCAGCCCGCCTGGTCAAGAAAAGGCGAATTCATCGGAATGTAGTCGAGGCTGTGGCAGATGGAGCAATGGATGAAGACCTGACGTTGCCCCTCGCCCTGCTTGAGCTTGATAGACCCCTCGCCGGCCCCCACGGGATAAGTCAGGAGGGCCAACATCAGGCTGGCCATGACATATCTCATTGGATGCGCACCTCCACTTCGTGCACGACGTTATGGTGATAACCGGCCGCGTTCCAAAGGGCTTTGGTCACCTGAGTCTGGCCGATCTTGTTGGTGGCGCGAGCCATCAAATGCAGCTTGCCGGCATGGGTAGACAGCCTCAGGTTGAACGGTTGAAACGAGTAAGGGCCCTGGTTCTTCTCGAGCGTGGCGCGTTTCCAGGACCGTCCCAGATCATCCGAGATCTCGACGGTTTCGATGCCGTAGCCGCCATCCCAGGCCAATCCTCGCACCACCAGCTTTCCGCTGCGAAGATTGGCCCCGCTCTCGGGAGCGGTGATGAGCGAGTTGACCATGATCTCGGTAATGGGGGTCTTGCCGTCTTTTTCCTGGGTGGGAAAGTCCTGGTTGACCGGAAACAGACCGGCCGGTATGCGATAGGCCGGATCCATCCAGAAGTTGGCCAGGGGGGCGGTCAAGAACTCTATCGAGTCAAGCTGCTTGATCCAATAGGTGGCCGTCCAACCGGGCACCACCAACCTGGCCGGAAAGCCGTTCCAATGCGGCAGCGCCTCGCCATTCATCTCGAAAGCGACCAGCACGTTCTCGTCTAAGGCCCGGCTCAAGGGCAGGCTCTTGGCAAAGTCGGGTGTGGCTTTGTGGACCGGCCGGTCGGCGCCGGCGAAGGCTACCTCGACGACCCCGTCTTTGACCTGGGCCTTCTGGAGCAGGTCGGCCAGGCGCACGCCCTTCCACCGGGCGTTGCCCATCGCTCCATAACCCCACTGCACGCCGGGAACGTGCGGAGCCGACAGTCCACGCCGGTTGCCCGAGCACTGACAGACTGCCGTCACCTCGTAGAGGTTGAAGTCCTGGCGCAATTGCTCGAGGGTGAACTCTTGCGGCTTGGCGCAGGCGCCACCGATCTTCAGCTTCCACTTCTCCGCCTTGACGCGAGGAATGCCGGAAAGATGCCAGCGCACGAAAAAAGCATCGTTGGGAGTGATCTCTTGCTGAAAGTAGTTGAGCGGAGTCTCGTAGTTCGGGGGCCGAAAGCTTCGCTTGATCAACGGCTTCTTGCCGGCCAGCGTCTCCATCGAGGCGGTCTCGAGCGCTCCGCTGGGCATCCCCTCGGCCCAGACCGGCGCGGACGCCAGGGCCAGGCCGGCTAGCAAAAATCTCCGTCGGTCCACCCCTCCCCTTTCGCTAAGCCTGGTTACCGTCCTAGGCTCCTCGTGAAATTCGTCCGGCTAGCTCAACTTCGTGAGCAACTGGGTCAACCCTCGACCCAGGTCTTGAATCGAGACCTGGCGGCCGCCGTCCAACAACTGACCATCTTCCCCAAAGGCCGAACCGGCCCCGGAGACGGCCACCTGTTTCGGGGTGACATGAACTCCTAGATTCGACAGCAGCAGCCGGAAAATGGGCAACCCGCGCAACCCCCCCAGGCCACCCGGCGAGGCGCTCATGATGGTGGCGTATTTGCCAGAAAAGGCGAACAGAGATGGCTTTCCCTCGACCGGGCGCGAGATCCAATCGATGGCGTTCTTGAGCACTCCCGGCATCATGCTGTTGTACTCGGGGCACGAAATCAAGAAACCGTCTTGCTTCTCGAACAGGGCCTGCAGAAGCAGGGCGTTTTCGGGCAAGCCGCTGGAGGCCTCGATGTCACCGTCATAGAGCGGCAGGGGATAGTCGCGCAAGTTGACCCGGGTGACTTCGGCACCGGCCTCTTCAGCGGCTGCGGCCGCGATCAAGACGAGTTTGGAGTTGAAAGATTCTTTTCTCAGGCTACCCGAGAAGGCGAGGATTCTTGGCTTTGACATCCGCGCCCAATTTTGCGCGTCTCACGAGTGTCCCTCCAGCCCGACAGGATTGCCTGAGCCAGAGGTTGCCCGGCTAGCGAAGAGACCACCACCACATAGCGGCCATCGCGTGAAAGAGGTTGTTCCCAGACGGCCCGGCCCCAGACCGAGACGCGCTCGCAACCCTGGCTCATCTCCAGTTCGAGCAATTCGTCGCCGAGCGGCTGGCTGCACAGAAGATTGATGCCGTGAACCGTCCAGCCGAGAAATTCCGGATGATAACCCTGGCCGACTACCCTCACCTGAATTCCACTGCACTCCATGGCGCCTCCTGTTACGCATTAACTCTAGCACGCTGGCCCCGGGACGAAATGTGATCCCGTTCACAAAGACGGGGAAAAGTCTCTTGCCGCCGAAGTCTTCCCGCACGTGAAACTTCTCGGGGAAGTCTCTGCTCGGGTCGGAGTGGAAGGGCCGCGATGAGCGATATCATCACTGGCTCGGAAAGCTGGCTTGGCACCTGGTTCAAAGATCCGACCGTAACCAAGCTCATCGTGCTCGCTGTGGGCCTACTCCTGATCCAGTTCGTGGTGAAACTGTCCCATCGAGCGGTCAACCGTCAACTCGAGAGCGCCGAAGCAGCCCGGACCACCAAGCGACTGCTCAGCCTTCTGGGCTACCTGGTTGCCCTGCTGCTGGTCACCTCGGTCTTTCGCGATAAACTGGGCGGAATCACGGTGGCTTTTGGAGTGGCGGGAGCCGGCATCGCCCTCGCGCTGCAAGAGGTTATCGCCAGCGTGGCCGGCTGGCTCGCCATCAGCCTGGGCGGATTCTACAAAGTGGGCGACCGAGTGCTGCTGGGTGGTATCCGTGGCGACGTGATCAACATCGGTGTCGTACGGACCACCATGATGGAACTGGGCGACTGGGTCAAAGGCGATCTCTACAACGGCCGGATCGTGCGAGTGGCGAACAGCTTCGTGTTCAAAGAGCCTGTCTACAACTACTCGGGAGACTTCCCTTTTTTGTGGGACGAGCTGACCCTGCCCATCAAATACGGATGCGACTGGAAGCTCTTCGAGAAGGTCCTGGGCGAGGTTGCCCTCGAGGTGGTCGGCGACTACGTCGACGAGGCCGAGAAGAGCTGGCGACAGATGGTCAAGAACTACGCCATCGAAAACGCCGTGGTCGAGCCGATGGTCTCGATGGTCGCCAATGACAACTGGATCGAGTTCACCCTGCGCTACGTGGTCGACTTCAAACGCCGCCGAGGCACCAAAACGCTGCTTTTTCGTCGCATCCTGGAAGAAATCGAAAAGCGTCCCGAACAGCTGGCTATCGCCTCGGCCACCTTCCACCTGGTCGAGACCCCGACCCTCCACGTCAGCCTGACCCCGGTCGAAACCTAACGCAACAACACGGCCAGGTAGCTGTCGATCAGGCCGGCCGTCTGTTCGGAGATACTCTCGAACTCGACCCCGTGCTGAAAGAGCTTGCCCGATTTGCGAACCAACACGACCCGCGCCCGCACGGTGAAGCAGGGCAGGTCCTCGAGGGGGCCAATCTCCACATCCACCACGGTTCCGCGCCCAAAATTGCGTTGACCCTCGATGAGTGCCCCACCCGGCCCCAGGTCGTAGATGCGCCCCTCATAGGAATGGCCATTGTCGCTGCGCACCTGGGTGGGGAGAAAGCAAGCCGCTCTCACCAGTTTGCGCTTCTGGTTGGCTCGCTGGCCGCGATAGCCCAGTTGGCGCAGTCGCGTGCCCACCCAGGTTTTCTCGAGCTCGGCCTCTTCGGCTTCAAACCCCAGGCCAACCAGCGTAGAGGAGTCACCATCGAGCTTGCGGGTCCAGAGCACCCGGACCGCGGCCGGCTCGGACTTGGAGGTGTGCTCGAGTTCAAGCATCTGGCCGGGCTTGGGCGGAATGAAACAGCTGAGCTTGAGCCCCTTGGGACCCAGGTCGAGCACGGTCGCGCTCAGACGCTCACCATCGTGTCGAAAGTGAACCTCGAAGTCGCAGACAAAGCGAACCTCTTGACGCCGCTCACGAAAATCCCATTCGGCCGGGGCGGCGCCCACCAGAGTCCGGATCCCATCAAGAAACCCCCGTAGCATCCTAAAAAATTCCGGGAGTCTCCCTCACGCTCCTTCGACTACCGGGCCAAAAATCGCCCAGACGGTCAGATCCTGGCTAAAATCCTCGAACTGATGTGGAGCGCCCGCCTCGACATAGAGCATGTCACCGGGCTCGAACAGACAGACCTCGTCGCGGACCCGCAACTTACCCGAGCCCTTGATCACCACATAGACCTCGTCCTCGCGATGGGGCTGCTGGGGGTCGTAGCCTTTGGGGGCATAGAGCACGGCCCGCAGATTCTGATGCCGAAAGGCCTCGACGAAACGTTCGCCTTGCTCGGGCAACTTCTGTGCCAGGTCATCGACCCGATACCTCATGGTGACCTCCAAAGAAAAAAGCCCCGGCCGAAGCCGGGGCTCTTTCTAGCCGTTGACTAGTAGTGGTTGTGGCCGTGGTGGCCACCGGCAGCGGGCTTCTCTTCTTCGGGAACCTCAGCCACCAGAGTCTCGGTGGTAAGGATCATCGAAGCGATGGAAGCGGCGTTCTGCAGAGCGGCGCGGGTCACCTTGGCGGGGTCGACGATGCCTTGTTTGATCATGTCGACGTACTCGCCCGTCACGGCGTTGTAGCCCATGCCCTTTTTGAGCTCTTTGACCTTCTCGACCACGATCGAGCCTTCGACGCCAGCGTTGTTGGCAATCACGCGCAAAGGCTGCTGAACGGCCTTGCGCACGATGGCCACACCCTGAGCTTCGTCGCCCTCGAGTTTGAGCTTGTCAAGAGCCGGCAGCAGGTGGATCAGCGTGCTGCCACCGCCAGCCACGATGCCTTCTTCGACGGCAGCGCGAGTCGCCGACAGGGCGTCTTCGAGACGGTGCTTCTTCTCTTTGAGCTCGGTCTCGGTGGCAGCGCCGACGCGAATCACGGCCACACCGCCGGCCAGCTTGGCCAAACGCTCTTGCAGCTTCTCGCGGTCGTAGTCGGAATCGGTGTTCTCGATAGCCTGTTTGATCTGGTCGATGCGACCCTTGATCTCTTTCTCTTCACCGCGACCTTCGACGATGGTGGTCTGGTCTTTGGTGATGCGGACCTTGGCGGCCCGACCGAGCACTTCCATCCCGACTTTGTCGAGCTTGTGGCCGAGTTCGTCCGAGACGACCTGGCCACCGGTGAGGATGGCGATGTCCTTGAGCATCTCTTTGCGACGGTCGCCAAAGCCGGGAGCCTTGACGGCAGCGCATTTGAAGGTACCGCGCAGCTTGTTGACCACCAGGGTGGCCAGCGCTTCGCCTTCGAGATCTTCAGCGATGATCACCAGCGGACGCTGGGACTGCACCACTCTCTCGAGGATGGGAAGCAGATCCGAAACGGCGCTGATCTTCTTCTCGACGATGAGCAGATAGGGGTCGTCGAAGCGGCCTTCCATCTTCTCGGTGTCGGTGACGAAGTAAGGCGAGATGTAGCCCTTGTCGAACTGCATCCCTTCGACGTGCTCGAGTTCGGTGTGGAGAGTGCGGGACTCTTCGACGGTGATGACGCCGTCTTTACCGACCAGCTCCATCGCGTCGGCCAGCATCTTGCCGATCTCTTCGTCGTTGTTGGCGGCGATAGCGCCGACCTGAGCGGTGGCTTCCTTGGTCTCGACCGGAATCGAGGCCTTTTTGATCTCGGCTACCAGAACCTCGACGGCCTTGTCGATGCCTTTTTTGAGGAACATCGGGTTGGCGCCGGCGGTCACGTGCTTGAGACCTTCCTGCAGCATCGCCTGAGCCAGAACGGTGGCAGTGGTGGTGCCGTCGCCGGAGACATCGTTGGTCTTCGAGGCGACTTCACGAACGAGCTGGGCTCCCAGATTTTCGAAGGGGTCTTCGACTTCGATCTCTTTGGCCACCGTGACACCATCCTTGGTGATGGTGGGAGAGCCGAATTTCTTGTCGAGGAGAACGTTGCGGCCGCGGGGGCCGAGGGTCACTTTCACCGCATCGGCGAGCTTGTTGGCACCGGCCTCGAGCTTCTTGCGGGCGTCTTCATGATACAGAACTTGCTTGGCTGACATCGAGAATTTCCTCCGTGTGATTTATTCGATGATGGCGAGAATTTCAGACTCTTTGACGATCAGATAATCTTCGCCATCGAGCTTGACTTCGGTGCCGGAATACTTGCCGTAGAGAACGCGATCGCCGACTTTGACAGTCATTTTGATCAGCTCTCCCGAGTCGGCAATCTTGCCGTTGCCGACGGCAACGACTTCGCCCTGCTGGGGCTTTTCTTTAGCGGTGTCGGGAAGGATCACGCCGCCAGCGGTTTTCTCTTCCTGGGGAAGGGCGGAAATGATGACCCGGTCGCCCATGGGACGAACTTTCAATTTGCTCTTGGTGGCCATTCTGGCTAACCTCCTCTGTTGTTTAAGGGAATACCCGTTATACGCATAGCCCTGGAGTAGCCAGGGCGGATGAACCACTGCGAGCCTCATCCTAAACGGTTCACGTTAGACGTGTACCAGAATACTGTTAGAACTGTATTAGAGGCTCGAAGCCGCCTGGCTACTGGATTTCTCAGATACCCGAAGGGAACGGGCCTCCAAACCATGTGGAGGAAGTTCACATTCTGTTAACAGAAGGTCCGTCGCATCCAATCTCTGGCCTGGGGTTGGGCCCTAAAGTAGGGCTATGAACGCTGCCATGCCAAAAAACCTCCGCGCCGACTTCATGAAGGCCCTGACCACGATGCCGAGCTTTCCCAGCTTCGAGCTGCCCAAAGCGGGCCAGGTCAGCCCCATCGGGACTCCCGAGTTGATGAAGTTCATGAAAGCGATGGACCAGTTCTACACCGGTCTTTCGGGCTTTGCTGGCAACCCGTTCAACGTTCACCAGGCCTGATTTCAAGCGAAGACCAGGGCGGCGGACTCCTCGGTCTCGGTGACGGTCAGGCGCTCGCTGGCTTGAAGCACCCGGGCCAACCCGTGGTTGAGCGGTAACTCGTACTGATAGAAGAACTTCATGGCGTGGATCTTGGCTTTGAGAAACTCGGAGCCGGCGCCCTCCTGGTGAGCCGTAACGGCCATCTTCATCCACAGCCATCCAATTACGATGTTGGAGAAGAACTCCATATAGACGGTGGCATCCGAGAGAAAAGTTTCGATTTCTCCCTGCATGGCCAGCGGCATCAGGTGTTTGAGAACCTCACGATTGAGAACCAGTTGCTCTTCGAGTTGCTGAGCCTGCTCAGCGAAGGTGGACTGGGCCAGAGTGGCTCGAATCTCTCGCTCGAGCAGGTCGAGGGCCCGCCCCTTCTGGTCGAGGATCTTACGGCCCAAAAGGTCGAGCGACTGAATCCCGGTCGTGCCTTCATAGATCGACATGATCCGGATGTCGCGATAGTAGAGTTGCAGGATGTATTCGTCGCAGAAACCCGCCCCGCCTAAGACCTGAACGCCCAGGTCGACCGAACGCTTGCCGGCCTCGGAAGGATAGGTCTTGGTCACCGGCGTCAAAAGCTCCAAAAGGAGGTGGTACTTCTGCGCCTCGTCGCCCTGGGCCGCGTGGGCCATATCGTAGTAGTAAGCGGTCTGAAGGATCAGGGCCAGCGAGGCCTCGGAGATGCACTTCTGGGTGAGCAACATCCGGCGCACATCCGGGTGGTTGATGATCAGGGTTTGCTCTTGACTGACATCCTTCTTGCCGCCGTTGCTCAGCCGGCGACCTTGAGGTCGTTCTTTGGCAAAGGCCAGCGAGGCTTCGTAGGCGGCGGTGGCAATGGCCGCGGCCGAGCGACCGACGGCCAGCCTGGCCGAGTTCATCATCTGGAACATCTGAGCCAGGCCGTGGTGAAGCTTGCCCACCAGATAGCCACGGCAGTCGTCCTCTTCGCCGAACACGATGTGGGTGGTACAATAGCCGCGCTGGCCCAGCTTCTGGAAATCGCCGGCGCAAGCCACGTCGTTGGGAGTGCCGTCCAGGCGGAACTTGGGCACCACCATCAGCGAGATGCCTTTGGTGCCGGGACCGCCCCCTGGTACCCGGGCCAGCACCAGGTGAACGATGTTGTCGACGTACTTATAATCCCCCCCCGAAATCCAGATCTTCTGGCCGCGAATCTTGTAGCTGCCGTCTTCCTGGGGGATAGCCTCGGTCTTGACATCCGACAACGAGCTGCCGGCCTGGGGCTCGGTGAGGCACATCGTGCCGCCCCAGCGACCCTCCAGCATTTTGGGAAGATAGTCGTCCTTGAGCTGTTGCGAGCCGAACACGGCCACCAGCTCGGCCGCGCCGAAAGTCAGGTTAGAGTAGCCCGAGACGTGGTTGTTGGCGGCATCGATGACGTAGTTGAGGGCCTGGAAAAGGGTCATAGGCAGCTGCAATCCGCCGTCGTCATAGTCGAGGGGAGCCCCGATCATGCCCATCTCGCCCAGGGTCTTCATGGTCGTGCCCACCACCGGATGCACCACCACCGAGCCGTCTTCAAAGCGGGCCGGGGCCGCGTCCATCTCGCGCAGGGTGGGATAGAGCTCGCTATCGGACAGCTTCTTGACCGTCTCGAGGATCTGCTTGAACGAGACCACATCGTGATCGGAGAAACGGGCCAGGCGAGTCAACGACTCCAACCCGACCACCTTGAAGAGCTGCCACTGGACGTTGTCCATATCGACGTATTTCATGGGCCGCCCCTTCGCTGGAGGTGATCTCCATTCTTGCCTACCCGTGATCTGCAACCGGAGTTCGAGGGGGACTCGCTGGTCGCCCTGGCTTTGGGAACCTGGGGTGAGGAAGAGTCCCTGGCAGCCGTCATCCCACCGGGCTACCTTCCCAGCTGGGAGCGAAGCGAATAGCCTCGGTCTCTACCCCAGAAACTGGGGCAGCCACTCGACCAGGTCGGCCTCGACCCGATGGGTGGCCAGGTGGTCGTGGTCGGTGGCTCCGCGATTGACGACCACGTAAGGAACGCCCCGCTGGGCCGCCAGCCTGGGCACCGAGGCGGCGGGTTCGACCGAAAGGGTCGAACCCAGACTCAAGACCAGGTCGGCCTCTTCGGCCAGGCTGAAGGCTCGTCCGAGCAAAGCCTGGTCCAGGGCCTGTCCAAACGAGATGGTGGCGGGCTTTAGCCAGCCTCCGCAGGCGGGACATTTGGGTGGCTGGCGGCTGGCCTCGAACTCGCGAAACGAGCGCTCGGGTTGCTCACGATGGTCGCAGCCAAGGCAAGCCACCAGGCGATTGGTGCCGTGCAACTCCAGCACCTTGTCCTCGGGCAGGCCGGCCAGCACGTGCAAGCCGTCGATGTTCTGGGTCACCACCGCCAATAACTTGCCCCGCCGGTCGAGTTCGACCAGAGCCAGATGCGCCGCGTTGGGCTGGGCCAGGCAAAAGCCCTCATAGCCTTCGAGCTTGTAGTCCCAGTATTCGACCCGCTTTTCGTGGTCGGCCAGAAACTCCTGAATCAAGACCGGCTGGCGTCGCTTCCAAACCCCCTGGGGACCACGAAAGTCGGGAATCCCCGAGCCCGTCGAGATGCCCGCCCCGGTAAAAACCAGCACTTTGCTTGCCCGCGCTAACAGCTCTTGCATCGCCCCCTCTTCGGGCCGGCCAGGGTGCCGACCTGGAGAGGCCGAACCTGACCCCCATGAAAACCCTGGCCGACCTTCAAGCCACCACCGAAGCCCTGGTGCGGATTCCCTCCATCTCGAGCGACCGCCAGGCCTGCAACGACGTTCTGGATTTCCTGCGCTCCCAACTGGTCGACCCCGACTCGTTCCACCTCGAGGTTTTCGAATACCAGGGCTATCGCTCGCTGATCGTCTCGACCGTGCCCGGGCGCCAGGCCCCACTGATCCTCAACGGCCATGTGGACGTGGTCTGGGCCGACACCGACCAGTTCGTACCTCGGCCCCAGAACGGCCATCTCTGGGGTCGGGGCACCTATGACATGAAGGGCTCGGTGGCCGTCTTTCTCGAGATTCTCAAGGACCTCGGCAAGCTGCCCCCCGCCCAACGCCCCAAGGTTCAATTCCAATTTGTTTCCGACGAAGAGATTGGCGGTCATCGCGGGGTCGAGCGTATGGTCGACGAGGGCTTCGACACCGACTTGATGATCGCCGGTGAACCCACCGACCTGGGCATCTGCCACCAGGCCAAAGGGGTCTACTGGTTGACCCTTCGCCTGAAGGGCCAGCCCGGGCACGCCGCCCGCCCCTGGCTCACTCGCAATCCGATCCTGGCTCTGTCGCGCGGCCTCAACGCCCTTTTGGCTCGCTACCCCACTCCCATCGAGCCGGTCTGGCAGACCACCGCCACTCCCACCGGGCTTTTGGCCGGCAACTCGCACAACCGGGTACCCGACACGGTCGAGTTCAAGCTCGACATCCGTTACGTTCCCGAAGACGCCCCCGAGGACATCCGTCGCTTTCTCGAAAGCGTCTTTCCCCATTGCGAGATCGAAGTGGTCCAGTTAGCCGTGCCCTTGATGACTGCCGCCGACCACCCCCTGGTCGAGCGGGTGGCGGGGCTGCAAGAGCAGATGCTGGGCCAACGGCCGCGCTTCTTCTCCGAGCACTTCGCCTCGGACGCCCGCTATTATAGCGCCAAAGGCACCCCGGCCATTTGCTGGGGACCGTGTGGGGCCGGCATGCACGCCGACGACGAGCGGGTCGAACTCGAGAGTCTCCACACCTACTATCGACTGGTGCACCAGTTGCTGACCCTCTATCGTTAGGAGCCACCTGTGGGCAAAGCGTCACGCAAGAAAAAACAACACAGACTGGCTCCCTCTTACACCGAGCAACTGCTAAGTCGGGCCGACCCGGCCCTACGAAAGTTCTACAAGTCGGCCTGCCGCGAGCAAGAGAAGCGCACCCGGGCCCGCCTGGAGAAAGACGATCCGATGTCGGCCATCCGCGCGGCGCTCGACTCCATCCGCTCGCTCGAGCAACTCGCCCTCAACCTGCAGCTCGATTTCTCGCCCCAACTGGCCTGCCGCCAGGGTTGCTCGTTCTGCTGCTATCCGCCCGTGTCGGCCAACCTGCCCGAAGTGCTCAACCTGGTGGCCTACCTCAAGACCCAGACCAGCCCCGAAACCTTCGACCGCCTGCGCCAGAAAGTGCGTGAGCGGGCCGAGCAAACTCAGGCCATGACCACCGCCGAGCGCCACCGCATCAGTCTGGCCTGCCCCTTTCTCGAAGACGGCAAGTGCAGCGTCTATCCGGCCCGTCCCCTGGCCTGTCGCGGCTTTAACTCACGCGATGTGGCTGCCTGCGAGAAAGCCTTCCAAGCTCCTGAGGAGCCCCCACAAATCCCGGCTTTTCTACCCCTACTACTGGCGGCTCAGGCCGTCAAAGACGGGCTGCGCCTGGGTATCGAGGCCAGCGGCCTGCCGTCCGAGCTGCTCGACCTTACCAAGGCTTGCGACCTGGTGATGGATGACCTCGACGGAGTGGCCCAGGGCTTTATCGAAGGGCGGGGCCTCGACTCCTCAGCCCGGGCCTTTGAATAGGTCGCCCCCCCTTCGGATGGCCCCCTTCTATCAATGTGGATGCCTTCCGGGAAGGCCCCGAGTGCTAGCCTGAATCCATGAGAAATTTTCTAACCCTGACCCTTTTGTTACTCTTGTTCGCGCCCGCCCTGGCTCAGAACCAGGCCGTGGCGGTGATCGAATCGACCAACCAGCGCGAGGCCCCCCAGGAGCGTCGCCTGGGTGAGGTCTATTTTCATGAAGAGGGCGGTGCCCTGGTCATTCAGGGCCATCTCGAAGGACTCGCACCGGGCAGCAAGCATGGCTTTCATATCCATAAGTTTGGTGACCTCAGCCAGGCCGACGCCACCAGCGCCGGCGGTCATTACGCTCCGGAAGGACATCCTCATGGCGCTCCCGATGCCGCCCAACATCACGCTGGCGACCTGGGCAACGTGACGGCCGACCAGAACGGAGAGGTCGATATCAAGATCCGAGCCGATTGGCTGACCCTGAAAGACATTATGGGGCGCTCCATGGTGCTCCACGCCGATGATGACGATCTGAAAAGCCAACCGAGCGGCGACGCAGGTCCTCGCATTGGCGCCGGAGTGATCGGGTGGGCCAACACCGAGAAGAAGAAATAGCAGCACCGGCTTGGCCGGCCAGAGCTAGAGAGCCTGGATGTTGGTCACGGCAAAGAAGAAGAAATCTTGCAGCGTGGGTACGCGGTAGATGAACTCGGCGTCGACGGCTTCGGCCGCCTGCATGGCCAACTTCCAGGCGTCCCCCTCGCCGCAGCCGGGATAGACGTCTTTCATGCCTTCAATGGGAGCCATGTTCGGGTTGAAGGTGTTGCCCTCCGCCGCCCAGGCCATGGTCACCGAACCGAAGCGCAGGGAGTAGTGGCAAAGGCCGCGGGCTTCGGCTTTCACGCGGGGAGTGCCGTCGCGCTCGACCCACTGGAGGATGCCTTCTTCGGTGTTGACCCGCAGGTCGAGTTCCAGGGCGCCCAGGTTGGCGAGCTGTTGATGCAACTGGGCCTGCTTGCCGCGCCAGCGTTCGACCAGGTCGCTCATGCGCCGATCCCCGAGCGCTTGCGATAGCGAAACTCGATCTTCGAGATCTCGTCAAGATCGAGGCCAATCTTCTCCCCGGCGCTGACCACCTCGCCGCGAGCCACCGGGTCGGGACCGCCGTCGCCATAGACTCGCGAAAAACGCTCGTCGACCACGTAGCATTGGGCGAAGCGTCGCAATTCCCAGGCGCGCAGGTCAGGAATCTCCAGGGCCTCGGCGTAGCGCTCGAGCAGGCTCACTTCTTCGTGAGCCAATTCGTCATCGCAGCAGGCCATGGCGTAGCCCAGCATCAGCATCGTCTCGCGCACCGAGCGGTCCTTGACCTGAGTCAGTTCGCGCTCCTCGAGAGGCTCTTTCAAAAAGAGGCCTTTGCCCCCTTCAGGGGTCTCGCCCACCAGGTCGGCAAAAAGGTCGATCTCTTCGGGGGCCGCTACGCCATCCGAACGGAGTACCTCGGTCAGCACCCGCTTGAGCAGGTCGCGCTCGGACTTGTCTTCCACTGCTCCCGCTTCGAGTTGCTCGAAGAAACGCACCACGGCGTCGTTGGCTTCCCACCATGTCCAGCGCGTCCCATCCCAGACGAAATCGGCGGCTACGGCTTCGAAAGCCATCACGGCCGCAGCCTCGATCTCGTCGCGGGTGTAGTCACGCTCCTGCCAGACCTCGCGATCCTCACTGCCGAAAATCGTAGCCAGGACCCCGAAGAAGCCTTCCTTTGGGGTCTCTTCGAGAGAGGCCAGATGTTCTTGCCCAGGCACGATCGGAGCCTCGATCTCAAGACCCGTGGCGGGACACCGAAACGTGAAAAAGACGACCTCGCCATCCTGTTCGACCTGGGTCAGCAGGGGCTCGATCGCCTCGAAACTGAACTTTTCCACAGCGCTAGGCTTCGGCTTCGACCGATTCCTGGGCCATTTCTTCGGTCGCCTCGACTTCGGCTTCTTCTTCGGTCTCGGTGACTTCAGACACGTCGGTCTCGGCCGCTTCGACCGGAGCCTCTTCTACAGCCGAGCGAGCGAAGAGCCGTTTCTCGGCTTCGGCGGCACGCTCGGCGCGCTCCTTCACGAAGTCGCCACCGCTCTTCTCGCGGTATTCGAGGGGGATGAACTTGCCCTGTTTCTCGGCCGTCTCACGCAACCACTTCGAGCCGCCGATGCGCACCCAGTCACGCCCTTCGACAGGGGCACCGGAACCACGGCATTTGGACTCTTTCGGTCGCTTATGGGATCCTTTAGCCACAGGATTGTCCTCGCTTTCTCACAGAGCACTCACCATACTAGGGTGCTCGACTCAAATCCTTCCAGCAGGAACTGGACGGTTGATGATACAAGAGACGCGACTAAATTACAACCCCTGTGAGGTCCTCCATGAGTACTGTCGATGTCGAGACTATCCAGAGCCGCATCCGCGCGGGCGTGGACTATCTCAAAGGCAAAGTCAGCCGCCGTCCTGACATCGGGGTCATTCTCGGCTCGGGCCTGGGAGAGCTCGCCGACGAGACCCAGGACAAGCAGGTCATCCCCTACACCGACATCCCCGAGTTTCCCCGGGCTACCGCGCCGGGCCACAAGGGCAACCTGGTCTTCGGCACGCTGGGCGGCAAGTCGGTCATGCTGATGCAGGGACGCGTCCACACCTATGAGGGATACAGCCAGGCCGAATGCACCATGCCGGTGGTCATGATGAAAGAACTCGGCGTCAAGACGATGATCGTGACGGCCGCCACCGGGGGCCTCAACTACAATCACAAGTCAGGCGACCTGATGCTGATTCGCGATCATATCAACTTCACCGGCACCAACCCGCTGGTGGGACCCAATGACGAGAAAATCGGCCCCCGCTTTCCGGTGATGTTCGATGCCTACTCGCCCGAACTGCGCGAAGTGGCTCGTCAGGTCGCCCTCAAGCAGGGCATCAATCTGCACGAAGGCGTCTATTGTGGCGTGCAGGGCCCGGTCTTTTTCACCAAGTCCGAACTGCGCATGCTGATGCTGTGGGGGGCCGACTCGATCGGCATGTCGACCGTGCCCGAAGTCATCGTGGCCGTTCACCGAGGGATGCAGGTGCTAGGTATTGCCGTGGTGAGCGACATCGCGATTCCCGATGCTGGTCATCACGCCACCGAGGCCGAGGTGCTCGAGACCGCCCGCCAAACCGGTCCGCGCTTCCGCCAACTGGTCAAGGGCATCCTAGAAGCCATGCCTTGACAATCGGCTTGTGGATAACCTAATATCATGCGTCTGAGGGCAGGCCCTCGAAAGGAGCAAAGCGATGGCTCGAGTTTGTGAACTCACCGGAAAACGCCCGGGGTCGGGTAACAAGGTTTCCCACTCGCAGCGCAAGACTCGTCGGCGCTGGTTGCCGAACCTGATCACTCAGCGATTCTGGCTCGAGAGCGAGAAGCGCTGGATCAAGCTTCGCGTTAGCGCCCGCGCTTTGAAGACCATCAAGAAGCTTGGCCTGGAGAAGGCCATGAAGAAGTACGGTCTCAACAAGTAGTCTTTCCGACCAAAACGATTTTGCCAGGCAGGGTACCCCCTGCCTTTGTTCTAATTTGGCCCCCCATGCGAAGAGTTTTCTTGTTTCTGTGGTTGGCCGCGTTCTCGGCCGCGGCCATGGCCGAACCGATGGCCGACCTGTGGGTCCAAACCACGCCCGAGTATCAGGCCTGCTGCCTGCAGACCTACAACCTGGCCACTCGCAATCTCGAGGACCTGGCCAAGTTGCTCGAAAAAGACGCTCAGGGTCGCGCCTGTCTACCAGGCACCAAAACCCCCGTTGCCATCGTGATGGACCTCGACGAAACGGTGGTTGACAACTCGGGCTTTCAGGCCTTTTCGATCCAGACCAACACCACCTACTCCGACGATCTCTGGCTGGACTGGATGCGTTTTCAGGCCCAGACCCCGGCCGCCTGTCGGGCCGTCCCGGGAGCGGTCGAATACATCGCCCGCGCTCAGGCCCTGGGTTTGACGCCCGTCTTCATCTCCAACCGCCAGAACGAGGGCTGGGAGGACACCAAGGTCTTGCTCGAGACCCTCAAAATCAATACTGACAATCTGCCAGAGCGCCTGTTGCTCAAGCTGCCCAAGGCCGAAGAGACGGCCAGGGCTCGCGCTCTGGTGGACCGACTGGGCCTGGATACCGACTCTCAAGAGGCGCTCGAGATTCTGCAGAGCGAGGGCACAAAGGAAACCCGCCGCCGCCTGATCGCCGAAAAATACGCCGTGGCCGGCTATTTCGGAGACATGCTCAGCGACTTCGCTCCTTACCTCAAAAAGCCCAACAGCCCCACTCCGGCCGCCGATCGGGCCGCCCAGGCCGAGCGTTACCGGCGCCGCTGGGGCAACCACTGGTATGTGCTGCCCAACCCCACCTACGGTTACTGGGCCCCCGGCCAGACCCTGCCCGCGGAACATCCCGAAGGTGCGCTCAACGACTACGGCTTCGCTGAATACCTGAAGAAAGCTCACCACTGAACGCGCCTTTTTCTGCCACCACCCAGGCCTGGTTCGAGCGCCATTTCGCCGCCCCGACCAAGGTCCAGCGAGAAGGCTGGGAGGCCATCTCGCGGGGCGAGCACGCCTTGCTGCTGGCTCCTACCGGCAGCGGCAAGACGCTGGCGGCTTTTCTGTGGTGCATCGACCGCCTGATCAACCAGAACCAGCGCAAAGGCACCTCGGTAGTCTATGTCTCGCCCTTGAAAGCGTTGGTCTACGACATCGAACGCAATCTGCGGGCGCCCCTGGCCGGCGTCACCCGGGCCGCTCAACTCGAGAATCCCCCCACCGTGGCGGTGCGCACCGGCGACACCCCTCAGCGGGAACGGGCCCGCCAACTAAAGCATCCGGCCGACATTCTGGTCACCACCCCAGAATCGCTCTACCTGATGTTGGGCTCGCGCCAGGCTCTGAATCTGACCGCCGTCGAGACGGTCATCATCGACGAAATCCACGCTCTGGCCGGCACCAAGCGAGGGGCCCATCTAGCCCTGACCCTCGAGCGCCTGGCCCGACTGGGCCAGGGCGATCCGCAGCGAGTAGGTTTGTCGGCCACCGTGCGTCCGGTCGACACGGTGGCCCGTTACCTGGGTGGCGATCGGCCCGTTACCGTCGTCGATACCCTCGAGCCCCCCCATATCGAGCTCGAGATCATCGTTCCGGTCGAAGACATGGAAAATCCCGGACCTGCGCCCGAACCCTCCGGGGGCTCGGTCTTGGGTCAGCTGCTCTCACAAGAGCAGGGGTCCGAAGGCACCGCCAGTGTGTGGCCCTCGATCTACCCGCGCCTGCTCGAGCAGATTCAGGCTCATCGCTCGACCATCGTGTTCGTCAATAGCCGCGGCCTGTGCGAACGGCTGGCTCTGCGGCTCAACGAACTGGCCGGTCAGGAGCTGGTGCGGGCCCATCATGGTAGCGTCTCGCACGAAAAACGGGAAGAGATGGAAGAATCGCTCAAGAGCGGCCAGCTCAAGGCGATCATCGCCACCAGCTCGTTGGAACTGGGCATCGACATGGGAGCGGTCGACCTGGTGCTGCTGGTCGAATCGCCCGGCTCGGTGGCGCGAGGACTGCAAAGGGTCGGGCGGGCTGGTCACCAGGTCGGCGAAATCAGCGCCGGGAAGATCTTTCCCAAGTTTCGCGGAGATCTGCTCGAGTGCGCGGTGGTGGCCAATCTGATGCGGCAGGGAGCCCTGGAGCCCCTGCGATTGCCCCATAACCCACTCGACGTGTTGGCCCAGCAGGTTGTGGCCATGGGCGCCACCGGGCCTCTCAAGCTCGAAGAACTCGAAGCCTTGCTGGCCCGCACGGCCAGCTTTGAAAGCCTGTCGCGCGAGATTTTGTTGGGACTGCTCGACATGCTGAGCGGGCGGTTCCCCTCCACCGATTTCGGTGAACTACGGGCCCGGCTGGTCTGGGATCGCGACACCGACACGCTGACCGCTCGACCGGGGGCCAAACAGCTGGCCCTGGTCAATGCCGGCACCATCCCCGACCGGGGCCTCTACGGTGTCTACATCGGTCACGACGGCCCCCGGGTGGGCGAACTCGACGAAGAGATGGTCCACGAGGTCCGGCCCGGTCAGAACTTCTTGCTGGGAGCCAGTTCCTGGCGCATTCAAGAGATCACACGGGATCGAGTCATCGTCAGCCCTGCCCCCGGTGAGCCGGGTCGCATGCCGTTCTGGCATGGCGATCGCCCCGGGCGACCCATCGAACTCGGCCGGGCCATCGGCGCGTTCCTGGGCGAACTGGGCGCCAAGAAACGCTCGGCCGCCGAAAGTTGGCTCGAAGAGCACACTGTTCTCGACGTTCTGGCTCGTCGCAACCTGCTGGACTATCTCGACGAGCAGAAGTCTTTCACGGGCGTGCTACCCACCGACCGGCGGGTCATCATCGAGCGTTTCCGGGATGAGCTGGGGGACTGGCGGGTCTGTATCCTGACCCCTTTTGGGGCACGCGTTCATGCTCCCTGGGCTCTCGCCATCGAGTCGGTGCTCAGCCAGCAAGCCGGCTTTGATTTTCAGACCCTTTGGACCGACGACGGCATCGTGCTCAGGCTAGCCGAAACCGACGAGTTGCCGCGCCTGGACCTGCTGGTGCCCGACCCCGATCTGGTCGAGGACCTGGTGCTCGAGCAACTGGCCAACTCGGCCGTGTTCGCCAGTCACTTCCGTGAGAACGCGGCTCGGGCCCTGCTCTTGCCCCGCCGGCGACCAGGCAAGCGCACCCCGCTGTGGAGCCAGCGTTTGCGAGCCAAGAACCTGCAAGCCGTAGCCATGGCCCACTCCAACTTTCCCATCGTGCTCGAGACCTACCGAGCGTGCCTGCAAGACGTCTTCGACATGCCGTCGCTGGTCGAGTTGCTGCGCATGTTGTCGGATCGGCGCATCGCCCTCGAAGAGGTCGAGACCGAATCGGCTTCGCCCTTTGCTCGCTCGCTGGTCTTTGCCTATGTGGCCGAGTATCTGTACGAGGGCGACAATCCCCTGGCCGAGCGCAAGGCCCAGGCCCTGACCCTCGACCGCAACCTGCTGCGCGAACTGCTCGGACAAGAAGAGTTGCGCGACCTGCTCGACTCCGCCGTGCTCGACGAAGTCGAGGCCGAACTGCAGGGGCTAGCTGCGGACCGTCAGGCCACTTCTCGCGAAGCGCTATTTGACCGGCTGCGTCGCCTGGGAGACCTCAGCCTGGCCGAGGCCGAGGCCCGTTGCCAGGGGCCGGCTCGCCAGTGGCTCGGGGAACTCGAGAAAGAACGTCGGGTGGTCCGCCTTCACCTGGGCGGCGAGCCTCGCTGGGTCAGCCTGGAAGACGTGGCTCTCTACCGCGATGCTCTGGGGGCCGTCCCGCCTGGCGGGCTGCCGGCCGCTTTGCTCGAGCCCGTCAGCGGCGCGCTCGAGCAGCTGCTCCACCGCTACGCTCGCTATCACACCCCCTTTCTCACCCGTGAGGTGTCGGAGCGCTATGGGGTGCCAGCCGGCCAGCTCGACCCGGCCCTGCGCCTGCTGGTGGCCCGCAAAAGGCTGCTCTGGGGGGATTTTCGCCCTCTGGGTAGCGAGCGAGAATGGTGCGACCCCGAGATCCTGCGCCTGCTCCGCCGTCGCACTTTGGCGAAACTACGCAACCAGGTGGCTCCCGTCGACGCCCTGGTGCTGGCCCGCTTTCTCCAGGGCTGGCAGGGAATCGGAGAAACCCTGCGTCTGCCCGAGGTGGTGGCCCGCCTCGAGGGGCTGCCCCTGCCGTTTAGCGACCTGGAGAAACGCATCTTGCCGGCTCGCCTGCCGGCGTATGAGGGCAGCCAGCTCGATGAGTTGGGCCAACTGGGAGCCCTGGTTTGGGTGGGCTGCGGCTCGCTGGGCCGGGGTGACGGCAAGATCGCTCTCTATCGCCGCGATCGCATCGCCCGCCTGCTCGCCCCCCCGCCTCCCCCCGAGGAACTCGAGCCGCTGCAGGCCCAGCTCTATGGCTATCTCGAGCAACGGGGCGCCTCGTTCTTCTACGACCTGCTGCAGGCCACCGGCAACCCCAAAGCCGAAACCCTGCTCGAGGCCCTGTGGCAACTGGTCTGGGCCGGCCAGGTCAGCAATGACAGCCTGGTGCCGCTGCGCCACCTGGGAGCTTCGGCCCGGCGAAAGCGAGGGTCCACCTTAATGGCCGGAGCCGGGCGCTGGTCGCTGGTGCGCGATCTGGTGCGCCAACCGGCCAGTGACACCGAGCGCCTCATGGCCTGGGTTCAGACCTTTCTCGACCGCTACGGAGTGGTCACTCGCGAGGCCGTCACGGCCGAGGGTTTCACGGGTGGATTTACCCCTGTCTATCAGACCCTGAAGGCGCTGGAAGAGTCTGGCAAAGTGAGGCGAGGCTACTTTGTAGAAGGGCTGGCCGGGGCCCAGTTCGCCCGAACCGGCACTGTCGACCGGCTGCGCGACCAACGAGACGAAGCGGGCCAGCCCGAAGTTCGCTGGCTGGCTGCCACCGATCCGGCCAACCCTTACGGCGCTCTTTTGCCCTGGCCCGAATGTCAGGGGCGCCCGCGGCGCGCGGCCGGAGCCAGCCTGATCATGGCCGATGGGCGTCCGCTGCTGTTTCTCGAGAAGAAGGGCAAGAAGGTGCTGAGCTTTCCTGCCGCCCACGAGCCGGAACTGATGCGAGCGAGTCTGGAAACCCTCCATCGCTTTGCGCGCTCGATCCGGGGTCGGGTGTGGCGCCTGGAGACCATCGATGGCGAGCCCGCTCGCAAGCATGCGCTGGCCGGCCTGCTCGAGCAACTCGGATTTCGGCAAGATTTTCTGGGCCTGATGCTGGTGGCCGGTGCCTGAAGGCGACACCGTTCACAAGGTGGCCCGGGTGATCGGGTCGGACCTGGTGGGCCAAACGCTAATCCAGGTGTCCCTTCAAGGCGTATTTGCCGACCAGAAACTGGTGGGTCGAAAGGTCGAAAAGGTCGAGGCGCTGGGCAAACACCTGCTGGTCGAAATCGAAGGCGGGGCGACCCTGCGCGTGCACCTGGGCATGCGGGGCAAATGGCACCGCTATCGGCCCGACGAACCGTGGAAGAGAAAGTCGAACGGAGCAGCGGTGGTATTGGCAACCAGCGAGCGAACCCTGGTTTGCTTTTTCGCCTCTGAGGTCGAAGTCTTTGCTACCAAGCGTCGTCGCTGGCACCCCCAGCTTTCGAGACTGGGCCCCGACCTGCTAGGGGCAGAGCCCGACTATCGCGACATCGTGGTCAGGGCCAGACAACTCTGTACGGTCGACCGGCTACTGGGCGAGGTCTTGCTCGACCAGCGCGTGGCCGCCGGAATCGGCAATGTCTACAAAAGCGAAGTCGCTTTCATGGGAGCAGGCTCCGGCTTTGGACCCAGCCCTCGGGGGGTCAGCCCCTGGCGTCCTCTGGCCAGCCTGGGCGACCAACAACTTGCCGACCTCTATCGCCGGGCCCGTAGCCTTCTGTTGGTCAATCTCGGCGGCCATCGTCGCATGACTCGAGAACAGGGACTCTGGGTCTATCAACGCGAGGGCGAAACTTGTCTCCGCTGCGGCAATCTAATTAGAAGTCGCCATCAAGGTCTCGAAAATCGGGCGACCTTCTGGTGTGATGGCTGTCAGGATGGTTAGTTTCCAGGATGTTCGTAATCCTGTCGAATGGCATACTTAACGGGACCGGTCGCGGCGCCTCCGGGGGGAACAGCGCGCGCCGGTCGTTTTCCTTTGCGGGAGGAATGACGCCCACCCGTCAGAACCTATGTTCGAGTACCGGTTCCTCCGCCGCTCAGCCACCGAATGACCTGGAAACCTTCGGTGGCTTATTTCTTTTCCAGAGATTCCAGGTGATCCGAGATCTCAAAGGAAAAGACACCTCTGGGTATTAAGACTGCATGGTGTTCAACAACGTATTCGGGGCCTTTCGGCGCCTACTGCCGGGCGGGGGCACACCCACCGACGAAAGGCGCGAGATCGTCCGGGTCAACTGCAAGCTCCCGGCTAGTTGCGAGATCGGGGGTGACAAGATCTCGGTGACGGTTGTCGACATGGGGTTGCGCGGCCTGCGCATCGAAAGCCCGAAACGCCTCGGTAAAGGCCGCAAGGTGACGGTCAGCCGACCCAACCACGGCGGCCCGGTCGAGTGCAAGGTAGTCTGGAGTTCGGCCAGACGGTTCGCCGAGGTCTTTCAGGCCGGCCTGCAATTCACCGACACCGTCGATAACATGCGTAAGTCCTGGATTAAAGGCACCCTCCAGCAATTGGGGTTCTCGCCCGGGCGAATCAAAGAAAAACGCAAACACATCCGCCTGCCAGCCGAACAACGGGCCACCATCCAGAACACTTCCGGAGATATCCTCACCGACGGAGTGGTCATCAATCTCGGGATTGGCGGCGCCCTGATAGCCCTGGACATCGAGGTGGCCAAGACGGTCCCCGTGGTCTTGGTGGTCGACCCTCTCGCGAATTTGGCGCCCCTCGAGATGCCCAGCGAAATCCGAAGCTGCTACCGCCCCAAGAATTCCAGACAATATTTTCACGGCCTTCGTTTTCACGATCAGGATAACGATCTGGTCAAGCGCTACCTCGCGGTCCTTTTGAAGGGCCACTGATGAAAGACCGTTTCGGCCGACCCCTCAAGAGCCTGCGCATCTCGGTCACGGACCGTTGCAACTTGCGCTGCCTGTACTGCATGCCCGAAGAGGAGTACGTCTGGCTCCGGCGTGACGACCTCCTGAGTTTCGAAGAACTCTCCGACACCGTGGACCACTTTCTCTCGTTGGGACTCGAGCGGGTCCGCCTCACCGGCGGTGAGCCGCTACTGCGCCGCAATCTGCCCCATCTGGTCGAGCTACTGAGTTCGAAACCCGCTCTGCGCGAGGTGGCCCTGACCACCAACGGGCTCCACCTGGCCCGTCACGCCAGGTCGCTTTTCGAGGCTGGGCTGAGCCGCGTCACCGTCAGCCTGGACACTCTCTCGCCTGACCGATTCAAACGCCTGGCTCGGCGTCACAACCTCGAGGATGTGCTGGCCGGCATCGCGGCGGTGGCCCATACGCCGGGACTGAAATTCGACACGGTCGTGTTGGCCGACGAAAACGACCAGGAGTTGCCTCAACTGCTCGAATTCGCCGCCCAGGTGGGAGCCGAGGCCCGTTTCATCGAGTACATGGATGTGGGCGGAGCTACTCAGTGGTCGCCCGGCCGTGTCGTCACGGCCAGCGAGATGCTGGCTCGCCTGGAGCGCGAGTTCGGGGCCATCACTCCCCTGCCCGCGCTCGATTCGGCGCCGGCCCGGCGCTATCGATTGGCCGATGGTCAAACCTTCGGAATCATTTCGTCGGTGAGCGAGCCGTTCTGCGCCAGTTGTGACCGCGCTCGACTGACTGCCGACGGCCAGCTCTTGCTCTGCCTGTATGCCACCCGCGGACACGACTTACGGGGCTGGTTGCGGGGCGGCGAGGATGTCTCGGCCCGGCTCACCCAGGTGTGGTCGGCCCGCACCGACCGGGGCGCCGAACAGAGGGCTGCCCTGGAAAAACGGGGAACTTTCATCCCCATCGAAGAACTGCGTTGCGATCCACATCTAGAAATGCACACGCGAGGCGGATAGTGGCCACCGAATTACAAGCCTATCAAGAAATTCTCGATCGCCTCAAGCCCGCCCTCGACCAGGAAGGCCTCGAGGTCGAGTTGCTGGGGGTCGAGGACCAGACCCTCAATATCCGCGCCCGGCGCGTGGGTCCGGGCGTGCCCGTGGCGTTCATGGTGCGGGCCATCTCGGGGACGTTTCGCCGCTATCAGCCCGATATCCAGGATGTCTGCCTGACCGAATACGACCCCGGTCCCGAGGACCTCAGGCCAACCAAGCCTTCGCCCGATTTCGAAAAGGTTCTCAACCACCGGCCCGCCAGTCCGATCCCGCGGGCCCGAGGCATCCCCGGCGTGGACCTGTCGGGCCTGGACCGACGCCAGGCCGTGCGGGCGCTGGAAGCTTTCATCCGCTCCTGGTCACGACGAAGCAAGCGCCTGCGCGTGTTAGGGCTCGAAGAAGAGCAGCCGCGACGGGCAGCCGAGAAGTGGGCATCCTATTACGAGCAAGAGTTTCATCGGATAAGAAAGGACGAAGATCAGCCCGGCGCCTGGACTATTGAACTCGAGGAGGGACTCGAGGCGGTCACCCCTGACGACCTCGTCGAAGTCATTCCGGGCAAAGTCTTCCTGGTCGAGCCATGAGCGAAAAAGAAAGCCAACAAGAACCAGCTTCCCAGGGTGCCGGATTTCGCATTCTGTTGATCGTCACACTACTGGTGATGCTTTTCAACATGCGTCCGGGGGCGGTTGCCAACCAGAAGATCGGGGAGTGTGAAAGCCACCTCAAGTCGCTGGGGATCGCGCTGGAAAAATATGCCTATCGGCACAACGGGACCTATCCGGACAAGCTTCAGGAACTGGTTCCCGACTACATCGAGGCCCTCCCGACCTGCCCCGCCGCCCGCCAGGACAGCTACTCGCCCGGCTACGAGAAACACGAAGGTGGCGGGTATCGCCTGGTCTGCAAAGGAGAAAACCATGGCGATCTCGACATCCCCGCGGACTATCCGAGGATAAATTCTCCCCAGCTTGAAAATTCCTTAAGTGAAGAAAAATCCCAAGCAGAGTCGCCCGCCCCTCAAGAATCGCCAACGCCCGAAGAGTCGCCCACCCTTGATGACTCCGAGCGAGCGCCAGAAAATCATTTGCAGCCTGCTGATCCTCAGTAGCTTTTTCCTCTTCCTGGGCTACGCCTCTGGTGCTCTGACGGCGCGCTCCTCGGGTCAGGGAATGTGTTTGTTGGTGCGCGACGCGGGTGGCACCGAGCGCGTGGCCCTGACTGTCTCTTCGTCTCGCTGGCCAAAACTCAGCGTATATGCGGCCAGTGGGGTTCAGGTGCTGGGCACGCGCGAATAGACCGCCAACGTCGCCGGCCCCAGTTCAAACTGGCGAGTGGCTCGATGCGCGAGCCGGCCTCGACCGCCGAAGCGCCGCTCTTCACTGGATAGAAGCAAGTCCCAACTGCCATCGATGCTCACCTCGGCCTTCTTCGACCCGAGGTTGACCAGCAGCAAACAGTGGCCGCGCCGCAGCGCCAGCACTCCCCGACTTCCGTCCACCCAGAGCGGTTGGGCCGGCACTCGTGCCCGCAAATCGCTGCGCTGGCGACGCAGGCCCAGCATCGCCTGAAAGTAGACAAAATGTCGCCAGCGTGGCCCGCGGCGGCGTTCCCACCAATCCCAGCCCAGGTCCCAGCTGTGAGGTAGTCCCCAGGAAAAGTAATTGCTGGCGAGGTTCTCGGTGCCCTGAAAAAAGATGGGAATGCCCGGAGCCAGCAGGCCCAGCCCGCACACCACCCTGGCCAGGGCCAGACTGCGACTATCCGAGCCGTGGCCCTGGCTGGCCACACCGATAATCCGCTTGGCGTTGCCGACCTCGTCGTGGTTGGACAGCACCGTGATGCTTTGCAGGTAGTCCGAGAAACCTTCGGGCTCGGTCAGATGGTCGACGAAACGCTCCAGTGACATCGGTTGGCCCGTCGCCGCTTGCTGTAGCACCGAGGGGCGATGATGGTCATACACCAATCGATGCTGGAACTCCGTGTTCCACATGCCGTCAAAGCCGGCGCCGCCCTCACCGTGCCCCCCGGCCGGGGTGGCGATGATGGGGTGCTGAGGGAACTCCTCAGCATAAGTCAGCGCCTCCGGAAAAAAACGCCGCACGGTCCGGTGCATCCGGCGCAACATCGACCACCCCGCCGAGCCTCCGCCGCTCCGGTTATGGATCAGATGGGTAAAATCGAAGCGGATACCGTCGAAACCAAACTCGTGTAACTGGCCCAGGGCGTGATCGATGAAGAACTGGGCCACGGCCTTCTTACTATAGGCCGGGATGGGTCCCCAGGGGGTGTGCCTGGTGGTGTCTCGCCGGTTCTGGCTGCGGGCCTCGGCGGTAGCCGAGGGGAAGCGTGGCAAAGGCTTGCTCAGGGCCGGGTCGGGCTCGACCTGGTGCTCCCACTCGAACCAGGAATTGCGCTTGCCGTCGAATTCCCAGAGGTTGTTATGGTCGCCCCCGATGTGATTGTAGACTACATCGTTGAGGACCTTGATGCCGCGACCGTGGGCGGCATCGATGAAGCGCTTGAGGGCCAGAGCCCCGTCCACCCAGCCGTGCTCGTCGAAATAGCCGTAGTTCTGGCTGACTCCCAGACTGGCCGTGCCCGTGTAGCCCCAGTCGCGATGCCCTTCGAAGGTGTTGGTCGGCAACAACTCGATGGCGTTGACGCCCAGTTGCTCGAAATAGTCCAGATGCTCCAGCAGATCGCCCAGATGCGAGGAACGGCGATTTCCAAAGGCGCCCCGCCAGGAGCCAATGTGAAGCTGATAGACCACCATTTCTTCGGGACCGAAGCTCGGCTTGGGATGGCACCAGCGAAATTCTTCTCGAGGCGGAACCAAACCCAGGGCCGGCCACAGGTGCAGGTCGCGCAACTCGGTTCGCCAGCGGTCGTGGTGGGCTCGTCCCTCAGCGTCTACCAAAGCATATTCAAGACCCACCAGGGTCTCGGGGCGAGGCACCAGCACCGACCAGGTGGGACCTTTCCCGGCCAGTTCGATCCGACCATCGGCCCCCACCCGATCCCGCCAGAAGGCCTCCTGCGCCCGGGCCGCCAGGGCGCGCCCTCGCCCCGACAAACGCTCCCTGAGCTGGGACGCCGACAGTGCCCGCCCGTGGTGATGATGAAAGCTCAGCCAGACCGGACCGGTGGAGCTGACTGCCTCGAAACGCAAGAACCGCTCCATCGGTACCTTGGCATAGCGGTGAACGACCCGTCCGGAGGGCTTCTCGAGGTACACCTCGCACACGCCGCGCTGAGGGCCCTGGAAAGACCGCGCGTAGGGATCGCTGCGCACCACCCGGTCGCCCTCGGCGGTGACCAGCTCGAAGCCGTAAGCACACCCCTCGAAAACTCGCCCGTCGGCCAGCCGGGCGAACCAGAACTCCCCTTGCCGCTCGAGCCCGAACCGATTCTGCCGGGGGCCTTCAAAGAACAGCTCGACCGCTTGGGCGTGAGGTGCCCACAGCCTCACTTCAAGTGCTCTGCCGTGCCAGCAAAGGCCCAGGCTGGTCAGCCCGCTGACCTGATACTGTTGCTGACCCGAAGCCTCGTCCAGCCGAAACGCCAGGGGTTCTTCCTCGAACAGCATCCAGCCCTGCGGACCGCGCACGCCCCACTGAAAGAGCTGACCGGGCCGGCCCGTCAGCTTGCGACTAGCCCGCCAGCACCCGTCCGACCCTCGCTTCATGGAACTTGCCGTCCAGCTCTCTGAAAAACGTCCACGGCGATTCCATGAACCGATCAACTCCAGATCGGCGGTGGGTAGTCCCCCCGGGTCATAGCAAAAGTCGACCTGCATACGAATCTGCCCGGTTCCGGGTCGTGGCGCCAATCCCTCCACACCCTTCGGGGGAACTTTGGCCGCCCTTTCGAAGCAGCTTGGCATGCGCAAATGTCCGGCCTGCCAGGACACCATCATGCTCGACTATGGCGATGACGAGTCGGCTCTGGTCATCGACTCTTGTCCGGAGTGTTTCGGACTCTGGTTTGATGGCGAAGAGCTTAGCCGCTTTTTTCAGAGCCCGCGATTGTCCCAGCATATTCTCGAGGAAGACGCGATTCCTGACGTGCCTTCACCGAGCAGACCCGCCGAGACGCGAACCTGCCCCCAATGCCAAACCCCCTTGCGGCCTTCGCTGTTGGGCGATGTCAACCTCGACTACTGCGAGACTTGCCAGGGTATCTGGCTCGATCACGGCGAGCTCAACCGGGTGGTCGAGCTTTACAATTCGGGCCAACGAGGCAATCTGGTGGTGGTCAACCAACTGGCCGAAGGGCTGCGGGCCGAGAAGCGGCGCCAGAGCTTTCTCCGGGCAGCCCTCTGGTTGTTCAGCGGAGACTAAGCCGCGAAGGTTGCCCCCGGGCCGAGCTAGAATCGTCTCCGATGCGCCCTGTGATCGTCTTACTGGCTCTAGTGCTGCTAGCTACCCCGGTCGGTGGTGAGCCTGCGCCCAACCCCGTCAACGCCTTCTCGGCCGAACTCTCTGGCCAGTTGCACGCCGGCCAGGATAACCTTGTCTTGTCACCCTATTCCATCGAGTGCGCCATGGCGGCCCTGGGGCTGGGCACCCGGGGCGAAACCGCTGACGAACTCTGGAAAGCTCTGCATTTAAATCCAGACCATCTAAAAGACTTCGCTCAGACCACGAGCGAGATGGCCGCCCGTAACAACGGGCCCAAGGCCGAGTGGGTGGTGGCCAACGCCCTCTGGACCTCGCTCCAGGAACCACCTTTGCCGGGCTACGTTGAACAGGTGAAGCAGAACTTTGGCGCCGAGGTCCGGGCGCTCGACTTTGGCCAGGCCGAACAAGCCAGAAAGACCATCAACAGCTGGGTGAGCCAAGCCACCCGTGAGAAGATCATCGACTTATTGCCGACCGGAGCCATCGACGGCTCGGTGCGACTGGTCATCACCAACGCAGTCTACTTTAAAGCCAACTGGAAGAGTCCATTCGACCCGAAACTGACCCAGCCTCGGCCCTTTCGCTCGACCCAGGGCCCCCAGGAGGTGCCCACCATGACCCAGCGAGCCACCTTCGAACTGGCCACCGGGCGCGACTTCCAGGCCCTCATCTTGCCCTACGCCGAGAGCGAAGTGGTGGCTGTGGTCGTCTTGCCGTCGGAGGACGACGGCCTCGACCCGGTGGTCAAGAGCTTCGAGCCCTCCAGTCTGGGCAACATCTTGCGAACCGGCGAGCCCACTGATTTGAGGGTCTGGCTGCCTCGCTTCACCCTGCGCTCTACCACCAACCTGATACCTGTCTTTGAGCGGCTTGGGGTAAAACGCATCTTTGGGGGGGGCGACTTGAGCGGTCTGACCGGAAAGCCCGGTCTGTTCGTCAGCCTCATCATCCATCAGGCTTTTGTCGAAGTGAACGAGGCTGGCACCGAGGCCGCGGCGGCCACGGCGGTGGGAGTTTCTCGCTCGATGCCGACGGAATTCAAGGTCGACCATCCCTTCCTATTTTTGTTGGTGGATCGCCCTTCGGGCACCATTCTCTTCTCGGGGCAGGTTCGCAAAATCTGAAAAGGATCGTCCTGACCGGATCAGGAACCCCGAGCGATGACCCAAGAGACCATCGGAACCTCGGTTCCTCGCAAAGAGGGCTGGAAGAAGCTCACCGGCGAGGCGGTCTACATCGACGACCTTCGCTTTGACGACATGATCTATGGCGCCACCATCCGCAGCCGGGTGGCCCGGGGCAAGATCCAGAAAATCGCCTTCACGGGAGACCTCCCCTGGGACGAATTCACGGTGGTGACGGCCGACGACATACCCGGCCTCAATATCGTCAAGCTGCTGGTCGACGATCAGCCCTTTCTGGCTAAAGATCGCATCAACCACCCCGACGAACCGGTGGTGCTCATCGCCCACCCCAACAAGCATCTAGTGGCGCGCGCTCGCGAACACGTCGAGATCGTCGTCGAACAAGAACCCGGTGTGTTCACCATCGAAGACTCGCTGGCCCAAAAGCATATCATCTGGGGTCAGGACAACATCCTCAAGACCATCGTCATCGAGAAGGGCGAAGTCGCCTCGGTCTGGGACCAGGCCGACATCATCATCGAAGGCACTTATACCACCGGTGCATCCGAGCAGCTCTACATCGAAAATAACGGCATGATCGCCACCTTTAACGCCGACGAGGGAGTGACCGTGTGGGGCTCGATGCAATGCCCCTACTACGTCCATCCGGGGCTGTGCTCGCTCTTTGGCCTGCCCAAGGCCAAGATCCGCGTCATTCAAACCGAGACCGGCGGGGGTTTCGGAGGCAAGGAAGAGTATCCCACCCTGGTGGCCGGCCACGCCGCTTTGCTGGCGATGAAATCCGGCCGGCCGGTTAAACTGGTCTATGACCGCGAAGAGGACATGGCTGCGACTACCAAACGCCACCCGTCGCGCACCCACCACAAGACAGCCCTCACCAGGGACGGCAAGCTGTTGGCCATGGAAGTCGACTTTGTGCTGGATGGGGGCGCTTACGTCACCTTGAGCCCGGTGGTGCTCTCGCGAGGCAGCATCCACGCGGCCGGACCTTATCGGTGCGACCACGTGCGCATTCACGGGCGAGCGGTAGCCACCAACACTCCCCCCCACGGGGCCTATCGAGGCTTCGGCAACCCTCAGTGCTTCTTCGCGGTCGAGCGCCACATGGACAAGATCGCCCGCGAACTGGGTCTGGCCCCCGAAGAGTTACGACGTCGCAACTTCCTCAAGGACGGCGACACCACCGCCACCGGCCAGGTGGTTCGCGACGGGGTCGACATGGGTCAGTTGATGGACGAGACGCTGGCCGCCATCGGCTATCATGAGAAGCGCCAGCGCTTCGCCAGAGAAAACACCGGCCCGGTCAAGCGAGGGGTCGGCATGGCCGCCTTCTTCCACGGCTCGGGCTTCACCGGCGGAGGCGAGAAGAAGCTGGCTTCGGTGGCCGGCATCGAGGGCACGGCCGAAGGCAAGGTGCGGGTGCTGGCGGCCAGCACCGAGATCGGCCAGGGCACCAACACCATCTTCAGCCAGATCGTGGCCGACACCCTCGAGTTACCCTACGAGATGATCGAAGTGGCCCAGCCCGACACCGACAACGTCCCTAACAGCGGACCAACGGTGGCCTCGCGCACCTGCATGGTGGTGGGCAAGTTGATCGAAACGGCGGCCATCAGCCTCAAACAGACCCTGGTTCAAGAGGGCGGCCTGGACGAGGTCTATACGCCCGAGCAATTCGCCGCCGCCTGTCAGGCCTATGTCAAAGCGCACGGCCAACTGAGGCGCTATTCGCAATACCAGCAGCCGGCCAACATCCGTTGGAGCGACGAGACCTATCAAGGGGACGCCTACGCGGCGTATGGTTGGGCCATCTACGTGGCCGAAGTCAGCGTCGACACCCGCACCTTCGAGACTCGAGTGGACGACTTCGTGGCCATGCAAGAGATCGGCCGCATCGTCAACCCGATTATGGCCGAAGGCCAGGTCCAGGGCGGAGTGGCTCAAGGCATCGGCTACGCCCTCTACGAGAACGTCGTCTATCACGACGGTCAGGTCAAGAACAACCAGATGACCAACTACATCATGCCGACCGCGGCCGACCTGCCCGTCATCCGCGTAATGTTCCATGAGGTTCCGTATGCCGGTGGCCCAAGAGGGGCCAAAGGGGTCGGAGAATTGCCCATCGACGGCCCGGCACCGGCCATTCTGAGCGCCGTCGAAAACGCGGTGGGAGTCAGCGTGAACCACATTCCCGCCACCCCCGAAGTCTTGATGAAAGAGATGGTAGTCCATGTCTGAGGTCGACAAAGTCAAAGTCCGCTTCGAGGTCAACAATGAGGCCCGCGAAGTCGAGACCTATCCCATGGCGCGGTTGCTCGACGTGCTGCGCGAAGAGCTACGCTTGACCGGCGCCAAGGAGGGATGTGGCGAGGGCGAATGCGGTTCTTGCTCGGTGTTGCTGGACGGGCAGGTGGTCAACAGCTGTCTGATCCCGATCTTGCAGCTCGAGGGCCGCTCGGTGACCACCATCGAGGCTCTCGGCAAAGACCCGCTCGGGCGTCGTATTCAAGAGTCTTTTCTTGAAAACAACGGTGCCCAATGCGGCATCTGTACCCCTGGCATGCTGATGGCCAGCTACCATCTGCTCAAGCGCAACCCCAACCCCAGCCTGGAAGAGATCAAAGACGGGCTGGCCGGCAACCTGTGCCGCTGCACCGGTTATAAAAAGATCTTCGATTCGGTTGCCGAGGTGGCCAAGCCGTGAGAGCCTATGTGCCTGGATACGAAGTGGTCGCTCCCGAGGGTTTGAGCGAGGTATTGCAGTTGCTGGCCGACCAGCCGGGCATTTATCGGCCCCTGGCCGGCGGCACCGATGTCATGGTGCTCTACAACGCAGGCAAGCTAAAGCACACGCGTTACGTGTCGATCGCCGGCCTCAAGGAACTGACCGGCATCGAGGTCGGCCCCGATTCGATCCGGATCGGAGCGCTGGCAACCTACACCGAGGTGCGTCATCATTCGGTGTTGCGAGAAGAGTTCCCGATGCTTAGCCAGGCGGCCGCCGAGAGCGGGGCTGTGGCCATTCAGAATCGCGGCACCATCGGGGGCAACATCGCCAACGCCTCGCCGGCGGCCGACACTCCACCGGCCTTGCTGGCTTATGATGCCGAGCTCGAAATCGTCTCTAGCGCCGGCTCGCGCCGACTCGCCTATCGGGTCTTTCACACTGGCTACAAGCAGATGCAGCTCGAGCCTCATGAACTGATCGCGGCCGTCCACCTGCAGCGCAAACCCGGACGCGGCCACTACTATCGCAAAGTCGGCACCCGCAAAGCCCAGGCCATCTCCAAGGTCTGCCTCGCCGCCAGCCACATCATCGGCAACGGCCAGGCGACGAATGTCGGTATCGCTATGGGAAGTGTGGCTCCCATCGTGTGTGTCTGCTCGCACACCATGGCTTTGCTCGAGGGCAAGCCTGTCGGTGCCGGCCTTGAAAACGAGATTCGCGAGGCGGTTCTTCGTGATATCTCGCCCATCGACGACATTCGCTCGACCCGCGACTACCGCCTGACGGTGGCCGCCAATCTAGCCGTTGACTACTGGAAGAGTCTATCGTGAAAGGGACCATTATGCAGCCGACTTTGCAGGCCGATCTTCTCGGCCCCATTCTCAGCAGCCTCGAGACCGCCAACCGGGCTTTTCTGGCCACCTATCCGGGCGATTCGGGCGACCGCCAACCAGTGCATACCGTCTATGGCGGGGCTCAGCTTTTCACCCACGACACAGCCGTCAAACTGGGCGAAAAGGCTCGTGCGGCCATGGCCGAATTTGGAGCCGACCCGAGCGTGTTCGTGAGCGCCCTCGAGCCCCATGCTCCCATGGACCACGAATTCGCCAAACGCTTACACGAGCGGGTCCAAGACAAGCTCGAAAAGGAGCCGGTAGAAGACTTTCGTATCGACTTTGAAGACGGCTACGGCAATCGTCCCGACGCCGAAGAAGACGGCCACGCCATCCAGGCCGCCCAGGAAGTCATCAAGGCTCATCGGGCCGGCACCCTGCCCCCCTTTATCGGCATTCGCCTCAAGCCATTCAACGACGAACTCAAGGTCCGCAGCATCCGCACGCTCGACCTCTTCCTGAGCACTCTGGTGAAAGAAAGCGGCGGCGAGGTGCCCCAACCTTTCTACATCACCCTGCCCAAGGTCACGGTGCCCGAGCAGGCCCGCGCTCTGGCCGAGTTGCTCACCCACCTCGAGAAGGCCCTGGGCGTGCCCCCCAAGACCTTCGAGGTCGAGTTGATGATCGAAACCCCCCAATCAATCTTCAACCAGGATGGCGACGTGCCCCTGTTGCGTATGGTAGCGGCCACCCAGGGCCGCTGCCGGGGCGCTCACTTTGGCACCTACGACTACACCGCCTATTGCAAGATCACGGCCGCCTATCAAGACATGCTTCACCCAGCCTGCGACTTCGCCCGCGACGTGATGCAGGTAGCCCTGGCCGGGACCGGAGTCTGGATCTCGGACGGAGCCACCAACATTCTGCCGGTAGCCCCCCATCGAGGCGAGTTGACCCCGGCCCAAAAAGACGAGAACACGCTCGTGGTGCATGAGGCCTGGCGCCTGCACTATCAACACGTCCAGAGCTCTCTGCGCAAAGCTTACTACCAGGGTTGGGATCTCCATCCGGCTCAGCTGCCCACCCGCTATGCCGCCATCTATGGCTTTTTCCTCAGAGGTCTCGATGCGGCCGGCGAGCGCCTGCGAAACTTTGTCAGCAAAGCCGCCCAGGCCACGCTGGTGGGCGATGTCTTCGATGACGCCGCCACCGGCCAGGGGCTACTCAACTTCTTCCTCAAAGCCCTCAACTGTGGCGCCATTACCGAAGAGGAAGCCCTCGAGTGCACCAGTCTGACCCTCGACGAGCTGCACAGCCGGTCTTTCCTGAAGATCCTCGAAAATCGACGCGGGTGATCTCACAGCGCCGCCGGGGCTGGCCCGAGCCCCGCGCCCCAAAACAAGCTAAGAGCCCAAATTGAAGAGGGTATTGCTCTAAACTCAGCAAAGTCGCCGCTATGCCTGAGCTTCTAAGCCTCATCTCACAGCGGGTCGCGGTCGTCGATGGCGCCATGGGTACCCGTCTTCAATCGCTCACCGGCAACGCCCACTCTTGTATCGACGGCTTTAACCTCGACCCGACCTTTTCCGAGATCGTGCAACTGGTCCACCGTTCGTATATCGAGGCCGGTGCCGACATCATTTTCACCAACACCTACGGAGCCAATGCCTTCAAGCTTCAGCGCTACGGACGCAAATCGCAGACCGTAGCCATCAACTTCGAGGGAGCCCGCCTGGCCCGCCGGGTGGCCGGTTCCGACACCCTGGTCGGGGGCTCGGTGGGCCCGCTCGAGGTCTACGCCTTTCGAGACGAAGTTTCTGAAGAAGAGTTGACCCACGTCTTTAGCGAGCAGATCGGCGCCCTGGTCGAAGGCGGGGTCCACTTTCTGGCCCTCGAGACCTTTCAGGATCCGGTCGAGTCGACTTGCGCGCTGCGAGCCGCCTCAGAATTCGGCCTGCCCATCGTCTTTTCGATCGGTGGTGTCCACAACGGCCGCACCGGCACCGGCGCAGAAGCGCAAGATATCGCGCTGATCGCCGCCGACATGGGCGCAGCCGTGATCGGAGCCAACTGCCGAGGCCCCTTCGACATCCTCGAGACGGTGAGGCTGTTGGCCCAGGTGACCAGCCTGCCGCTTTTGGCCATGCCGAATGCGGGCTCGCCCGAGATCGATCGTGGCCGGGTTGCCTATCACGTCGAGCCCCAACAACTCCGTACTTACACCCGCCGCCTGGTGGAAGCGGGGGCGGTCATAGTGGGCGGTTGCTGCGGCACCGGCCCCGAGCACATCCGCGAAATGGCCGACGAAGCCTCCAAGCTCGCGCTACCCCCGGCCCGAGCCGTGTCCCGGGTGCGGGTGGTGGCCGCCTCGCCCAAAGCGGCCCATCGCAAGCAGCAGCAGACCAACCATGTGGCCCAGGTTTTCGACTCGGTAAAGACGATTGTCAGCGTCGAAATGCGTCCGGTCCGGGCCGGCGCCTTCGAAGACTATCTCGAAGCGGGACGCTTGCTGGCTCGCGAGGGAGTCCACCTCTTCGACGTGCCCGACAACGCGGGAGCCAAAGTGACCCTCGACCCCATGGTGTCGGCCGCCCGGCTGCAGAGCGAGACCCGCATTCCGACCATCATGCACTTGTCCACCTCGCACCGCAATCTGATCGCCACCCAGTCCTACCTGCTGGGCTGTTGGGAAAGCGGCCTTCAGGCCATTCTGGCGGTGACCGGCGACCATCCCAACGTGGGGGATCACGACAAATACGCCAACCGGGTCAACGATGTCAAGAGTTCGGTCAACCTGATGAAACTAATCGGTGACCTCAATCAGGGCAAGCTCTTCAACGGCACTCCCTGTCTCGAGACCGCCTTTCTAGCGGGGGGCGGTTTCAACCCGATGCGCAATCTGACGCCCCAGCTGAAATGGCTGAAGCGCAAACTCGACGCCGGAGCCCAATTCGTCTACACCCAGCCACTTTACACCGAAGAAGACGTCGACCGCCTGCTCGAGGCCACCGAGGAGTTCAAAGTGCCGGTGCTGCTGGGAGTTCTCCCGCTCACCTCACGCCGCAATGCCGAGTTCTTCGCGGCCGGCAAAATCCCCGGCATCATCGTGCCGCCCCATATCGTAGAAGCCTTCGAGAAGGTCGAAAAGCGAGAAGACGGTATCCGGCTGGGCATGGACCTCGCGTGCGAATTCTTGACCCGTATCAAAGATCGCATCCGGGGGTGCTATATCATCCCGCCGTTTGCAGAGGAAAAATACAACCTGGTGGTCGACCTCCTGCGCCACACCGGAATGGTGGAAGCCCAGGAAGTCGCCGCCGAGACCAGATGAAGGAGAGCCGATGACCACAAGTAGCGCCGAAGCCACTCTCCCCGCGTGGCTGCAAATGGGAGAAGTCCTGAGTGCCCAAGAATGCGAAGAGTCCTGCCAGCAGTGGCTGGAATTGACCGGGGCCCACATCAACCGGCTGCTCGCCATCGGGCTCAAAGCCTCGGGCAACCCCTTCGTCGAATGGCGTTCGGAGGGCATCCACGTCTATCGGCCCACCGGTGAAGCCCTGTTTGACTGTCTGGGTGCCGGCGGCGTTTTCGGCCTCGGCTTTCGCCATCCCCAGGTGGTGGCGGCCGTCAAAGCCCAGCTAGACCGCTGCCCTTTGAGCACGCGCATGGGGGTGGTGCCGGCTCAGGCCGAGTTAGCCAAGAGGCTGTTAGCCCACGCCCCCGAGGGCATGACCAACGTCTTCTTCGGAAACAGCGGGACCGAGTCGGTTGAGGCCGCCATCAAACTGGCTCGCCTGGCCACGGGCCGCAGCGGTCTGGTCGGCACCCACCAGGGCTACCACGGTATGTCTACGGGAACGATCTCGCTGAGCGGCCTGAGTATGTGGCGCGACGGCCTGGGCTCGCCCCTGGGGGACACTCGACTGGTGGCCCACGGCAAACTCGACGCCCTCGAGCGGACGCTGGACTCGACGGTGGCGGCGGTGGTCCTCGAACCCATCCAGTGGGCCTCGGGCTGCCGGGTGGCCCCGCCCGAATATTTCCAAGGTGTCCGCGAGCTATGCGATCAGCACGGGGCGCTTCTGATTCTCGATGAAGTCCAGACCGGACTGGGCCGAACCGGGACCTGGTATGCTTGCGAGCATTGGGGCGTGACCCCTGACATTCTGTGCGTTGGAAAGGTGCTTTCGGGTGGAGTGGTCCCCATCTCCGCCACTCTCTACAATAAACGAGTCTTCGCCAACGAAAAGAACCGGGCCCTGTTCAACAACTCGAGCTTCGGAGGCAACCCTCTGGCGTGCACGGCCGGCGTGGCCACGATGGATGTGCTCGAGAATGGCCTGCTGGAGCGTTCGCGGCAGCTGGGCCAGCAGCTCGAGACGGGCTATGACGAGCTCTGCAAAGAGTTCCCGCGCGTGGTCAAAGGCCAGCACGGCATCGGCTTGATGCGTTGCCTCGAGTTTGCTCACCCGGTCTACGGCTACGTATTCCAAGAAACCCTGCGCTCGGCCAAGTCGATTATCGTGGCGGCCATGGCCCACATCCCTCAATACGTCAGGGTTTCTCCACCCTTCATCTGCACCGACGAGGATATGGCCCACCTGATCAAGTGCACCCGAGAGGTGATTCAGGATCTGCATGAGCAAGGCTTTCAAAAAGTCCACCAGCAATTCGGCGAAATCGTGCAACGAGCTCAGGCCGAAATGGCGAAAGAGGCTAACTGATGGAGAGTCGTATCGGACTATCACCAGAAGAACTGATCACCATCTTCAATCGAATGTATCTCGAGGTGTGGGCCAAGACCCGGGAAAAGGTCGACTGGGAATCGGCCAAGATCTCCAAGCAGCTCGCTGAAGGCAAAGAGGTCGATATCGCAAGCCTTCTGGTAGAACTGATGGAGGTGGTCATCACCGCCGCCCGCGACGGGACGATCCTGGCCATCTATGAAAACAACGAGAAGGTTGTCGAAGACCTGCGCCAGGCCGGCATCGAGCTTCCTCAGCGAGAACTTACCAATTGACCTAGACAACCGGATCTTTTGCGGTAAGATATGGATGTGAAGGCCTATCCCATAAATGTTTTGGAAACCAAATACCTTTACAAAAAATTAACAAATCATGTCTTTCAATTTGAAAGAGTGGATGGGATAATAGCCCCAACAGATAAAAGGCTGGTTTGAAGGAGGAGTTTATACAATGGGACAAGCAGGAGTTGGCGGCGGACAGTTTAACCAGGCGAGTCAGGCAGCCCTATTGCAGATGCAGGCGACCGACCTGCAGCAGGCACAGACGATCTACACCCAGGTCGCGGCTGACGCTCAGAAGCAGCAGACTCAGCGCTGGAAGATCATGACCGACACCCAGACCAAGATTTTCGAAATCACTCAGGATGTCACTACCAACAAAGCGAAGGCCGCCGACAAAGCGTTCAACGCGATGGACCAGTACATCCGCAGCTAAGAGTCAAAGACTCTAACCCGGAAGCGGCCCCAAACGGGGTCGTTTTTATTTTCTGCGCGCTTTGCAGAGAGTTTACAAAAGGGGCAAACCGCTTTCTTTACCGAAAGAAGATGCGCCGGTATAATAGCCGAGTAAGGGAGCCACTATGGATAGGATTAATCAACAGAACCTTCTCAATGCCGCCACCACACGCGCCCAGTCGAGGGTGGCCGCAACCCACGGTCGCGCCGCTACAGGCGTCAAGAACGAAGAAGAGAAGAAGATCGAAAAGCCTGGCGATCAGGTCCACATCTCGACTCCTCACGTAGCCGAAGGCGAGCCGGCCCACGAGCAGCCGCAGGCCGAAACCAGGACCCAGCCCGATGCCGCCAAGGCCGGAGCCAACCAGGCCCGCCAAGAAACTCCCTACGAAAAGCTCGACCGCCTGAGCGAAAAGATGCTCAACACCATCGCTTCGAATTTCTCGGAAGAAGAGCAAAAAGAGCTGTCCGCCCGGGTGGAAAAAGCTGGCGTGCCTCCCGAAGGCATCATTCCCGCTCTAGCCGAGAACGCCCGGGATATGGCCCTCGAAAAGGCCAACCAACTGGCCCCCAACACCAGCGAAGCCGAAAAGCTCGAGATGGCCAAGACCAATCCCGAGATGGCCCGCCTGGGCCGCGTCGCGGGTAGCGCTCAGTCCTTCATTCAAGGCGCCCTGGATGTCGCTCAGCAGCGCCAGGGCCCAACCCCCGGCCCCAACGGACCTATTCCTGGTCAACCCGGACCAGGCCAACCCAACGGCTTTGGCCCCGGAATGCCGCCCGGTGGGATGCCCCCTGGCGGAATGCCGCCCGGCTCCTCCGGCGTTCCCGGCATGCCCCCCGGCGGGATGCGCCCCGGCATGTCCGATGTAGAACTCGCCCAGCAGATGGCTCAGCGCAAGCAAGAGATGGAGCAGGTTCGCACCATCTGGGCCGAAACGTGGGCCATGATGCAAAAAGAGATGATGAAGCGCTGGCAGCTGATGCAAGATACTTTCACCGAGATCTCCAAGATCATCATGGACGTGTCGGTTTATCGCGCCCAAACCTTCTCTCGCGCCGCCGAAGCCTTCGACGCGTACCTGCGCTCTTAGGGGTTATCAAGAAAAGACCCGGCTAGTCCGGGTCTTTTTTTGTTTCGCGGCGCTTGTCGCGGCTGTGGTCGTGGGCCCGTTCCTTATCGGGTCGCCCAGGCATCTTGGCCGGTCCCTCCGGCGTGCAGGCCATGGCAATCTTGTAACGCTCGACCACAAAACCCATCCTGAGCGATTTCAGGTAGCTTCGTCGATTGGCCGCGGTGATTTCGGCGGTGACGTAGCGGTGCCCGGCCTGGCCCGACAACTGGGCCGCCTTGCGGGTCAGCATCGGGCCGGCCTGAGTGCCCCAGAACCTTTCCTCTACACCCAGGTCGAAGATGTAGCCCTGCCGCTCGCCGGTGCTTGGCTCGGTGTGATTGAGGTCGAGCAAGAGGTAGCCCATCCTCTCGCCTGCATCGCGGTCCTCAGCGATCAGCACAACGAAGTCGTCACTGCTGCGGGCGCGTCCGAGCACCTGATCGGCGGTGGAACGCACGGTTGCCTTCACCGCCCGATTGGGAATATCGCGATTGACCGGGATGTTGTAGATCGAACTCTCGATCATCAAACGGCGGACGTAAGGAAAATCCTCTTCGTCCGCCTTGCGAATATAGATATCCAAGGACCCGACCGACTACATCATAGTAGAGGAGTCGATGTACATCTCTTCGAGACGCTTGCGATTGTCGCGGTTGATGCGCATCGCCTCGTTGATGTGATCGTTGCCCTGCCGGCAGATATCCAGGCCTTCTTCGAGATGAGCCACATCGAGGTCGTCGGCGAACAAAGCCATGCGAGCGACCCCTTCGTGCCACAACTGGATACCGGTGAAGCCGACTTCGAGTTCCTCGCGGAAATCCTCGACCGCCTCAGGGGGAATCTCGATCTGGCGAATCTGCTCTTCGCGCTCGGCCAGCGTCTGAGCCAGCCCCTCGATGAACTCGGAAAACTGGTCCGTCGTCCACTCACCCGAGGCAGCCTTCTCTGCCGCCTCTTCGGCTTCGCGCAGCCGCTGGTCGACCGTATCAGGCTCGGGCTCACGGGCCTGCTGAGCCATTCTCGCTTGCTGGGGGTTGCTACCTTGCTCCACCTTATATTCCTCGGGGTTTTCCTGAATTTCGGCACAGGTTCGTCGATTCGCCAAGCATTCCCTTCCTCAGAGCTTGCTAGCGATCACACCGCAGGGCCTGCTCCCATCGAGTCAAGAAGCTCCTCCGCCGCCTCATCGAGCGTCAGGCACAACTCCCAGGCGTGAGCGATGCCGTCATTTAACATCGAATCGCCCTGGGCAGCCATCGCCAGCGCCCCGTCTTGAAGGCTCTTATCGGGACTAGAAGCCCATTGCTCCAACATGCTGATGGCCTGCAACTGATATTCGACCCCGCGCCGGCCCGCCTCGAACAACTCCTTGCCCGCCAGCCAGGTCTCGGCGTCCAGGTTCGTCTCTGAGAATTCGGCCAGAATCGCCTGTCCGGCCATGCGCTCGCGCTGTAGATAGTCCAAGAATTCTTCCTGCGTGATGTCTCCGGTGCGGTATTCAAGAATCTTCTCGTTGAAATTCTCTTTCTTACCTGGTAGTCGAGGCAGGCCTCGTTCGCGCATTTCTTCATGGAATGACGACATGTAGCGTCCATCTTCTGGCTTGCCCAGCTTTCCCCTCCGAAATTCCATCCTCCATACAACCCAAACCAACAGCATCAAATCCTTACGCGATATAGCCTTGAGGCTTGTCGTCAAGACCAATCCCAGAATAAACCAGGAGCCGAACGCCAAGAACAAACTTTCGGCCGGCCTAAAAAAGGAATCGCCTGATGAGGACGGGAAGCCATTTAGGTCCTTTTTGGAATTATTTTCAACTAAAAGGAGAAACGACTTGAGACAAAGTCTTCGAAATACGCTCATAAAACTGGTTACCATCGGCATGTTATCTGGCTGGGCCCAGGCCGATATTCTCTACTCGGTGCGCCCTGGCGACTCCATCGAGAGCATTGCCAAAGCCTACGGCCTGCAAACCGAAGAGATTTTGGCGGCCAACCCCAAACTTGGCGATCTGGCCGCCGGCCAGGTGCTGGTCCTACCCGAGAAAAGCCCGGAACGAGTCCAGGCCAGCGCCCCCGAAGACCCCCAACTGGTGTCCGGCGTTGACTACGATCCGCCCCAGGCCACCAAGGTCTCGATGCTCGACGAAAAAGAGCAGGCCGCCGCCCACCGGCGCCGCAGCCTGAGCGCTCGCCGCGGCCGCATGGTTCGTGGCATCACCTCGACCGCCACTCGCTTCATCGGCGTACCCTACCGCATGGGCGGCACTACTTCGCGCGCTTTTGACTGCTCGGGCTTCACCCAGGCGGTCTACCGCATCAACGGAATCACCCTGCCTCGCACCGCCGATGTGCAGTACAACGTCGGCAAGCGTGTTCCCAGCGGCAAAGAGGCCCCCGGCGACCTGGTCTTTTTTGAAACCTACCTGCCCGGCGCATCCCACTGCGGCATCTATTTGGGCAACGGCAAATTTATTCACGCCTCGTCTTCGCGAGGGGTCACCATCAGCAGTTTGAGCGAGACCTATTATCGCAATCGATATCTCGGGGCCAAACGAGTCTTCTAGACCGAGCCCGCGGCTGATTCCGAGGCGCCACCTGGCGCCTCTTTCATTTCCCAGTGCCAGGGTTTTTGGGAACAGCGCCTAAGTTGTCCCGTATGAGCAGAGAAGATCGCTTACTGGCCACGCTGGCCTACCCGTTCTGGTATCTCGTGTACCCGCTGATCTACATGACCCCCGACAAACGCAACGATCCGTTTTTGCGCCACCATGCCTATCACGCCCTGTTCATGGGGCTCGGCCTATGGGTCGGAGGCATCCTTCTGCACACCGGGGTAGCCATCATCGGCAAGTTCTTTATCGTCTTCGGCATCCTGCTTTACCCCCTGGTCAAGCTTCTCAGCTATGCTGCGGTCGGCATGACGATCTACGCCATGTTCACGGCCTGGCAGGGCAAAAAGCTTTCCTTGCCCTACCTGAGCGAGTTTGCCGAGCCGTTCATCAACGAGAACGCCAGCAGCCTCCACTCCGACCAGGAATAAAGCGCCGCCCTGCTTCTGGCGCCGACCGTTTTTGGACGAGGGAAGACTCTGGTCCACGAAAGGATTGACGGCATCGGGCCGGTGTGCTAGACTCACCCCTGCCCGCGGAAGTGGCGGAATTGGCAGACGCGCAGGATTCAGGATTCTGTGGGCTTACGCCCGTGGGAGTTCGAGTCTCCCCTTCCGCACCAGATAAGCCCCGAAAGGGGCTTTCTTCATTTTCTGCTACGGGTCGATGACCTCTAACAGACTGAACTGAAAGTGATCATAGACGGCGTCGAGCCCGTCGGCATGGAGCATCAACTCGGCCTCGACCGTGTCCAAGGCCCGATAGTAATCCTCGCGCTCGACCTCTTCTTCCGCGTAGCAGAGAGTATAGAATCGCAAAACCTCATAGAGACAGTTGAGCGCCAGCAGACGGCCCAAGCAGGAGCCGTGACCCAGAAACTTTCGATAGACCACGTGCTCGAAGTAGCGTCGGACCTGTGCGTCAAACCAGTCCGGCAGCGGCTTTGCCCCCATCTGCAACTCGACCGACAGTCGCGGCGAGAAAAATGAACGACCCTGAGCCCAGGCTTCGGCCACCTCTCGTCGGGCCGGCCCGCCGGCCGGAACTTCGACCACCGAGACCAGCGCCCCGGCTAGACCCCGGATCACCTCATCCGGCGGCTCGCCCACCTCGACCGCCTGAAAGCTCTCCAACTCGAAAGGCGTTTCGTCGTTGAGATGCTTGAGAAAGGCCATCCCCAAACTGACAGCCGCTTGCCACAGGGCATGCCTGAAGGGAGTCCTCCCCAAAAACTCGAGTACACGAGACTCGACTCCACGATAGATCGGCCACGGGATCGCCACCCCGGGACCCAGAGGAATGGCCAACTCTTGCAACTGGCTGGGAGGATGCTCCAGGGCCAACTCTTCCACAGCCACCTCGATATCGGCCCGATGCTCCTCCAGCGGGCGTCCCGAATCGCGCTGGACCGCCGAGCACAGAAAGGACATCCCGATAACGTAGCCCTCGGGCGTATTGATGGGATGAAAAGGAAACTGCCGGCAAGGCCGAGGCTTTGCCTCAAACCCCTGCTCCGCGTGAATCGAGCACAGACGGTCTTCTTGGAGAAACAAGCAGCGCCCGTCCTCATGTCGACCGATCACCTGCAGCCCGCTCTCGAGCGACTCGATGGGAGTGTAGCCCTGACGAGACAACCTTTGTCCCGGGCCACCTCGCCGAATGCCTTGCGCAGTCTCGGGCGTCACGACAATGGTCCAGCGAATCTCACAACCCTTGCCACACTGTAGACAGTCGTAGCGGAGGTCAGGCAGATGGATGGGCCGTTTTTCAGTGGTCATGCCAGAGTCTTCGAAATTGTTGGGCATAGTTCATACTTTTGTTAAAACTGTTTACATTGGCAACAATACAACAACATCTCCAGGTTAGCGCACGACTCGCGGAGAACGTAACCTTAAGCTAAGACAATAGGACCGACTAAAGTCGGCACTTAGAGCGAAGGAGACCCACATCGATGGCCATCAAGAAAACCGGCGCCGCCCCCAAAGCTGCAGCACCCAAACCAGCCCCCAAGGCGCCCCCGAAAACCGACAACAAAGTAGCCAAAGGACCCGAGGTCAAAGCCGACAACAAGACCGACAAGACTGACGCCACTGGCAAGGTCGACGGCGACAAGAAGACTGATGCCAAAAAGGCTGAAGACCCGAAAGACAAGTCCGATATAGAAAAGGCTAAAAACGAGAAGCCTGAAACCAAGGAAGAGAAGGAAGCTCTCGAAAAAAGAATTGAAGATCTCGAAAAAGCCCTGGCCGCCAAAGAAGGCAAAGATGGCAAAGACGACCAGAAGGCCGAAGAGGCAGCCGGCAACGAAGGCGCCCAGCAGGCCGGAGGCGGTGCTCCCGCTCAGAACCAGGGTGGCGGTCAGCAAGACATCAACCAGGAACTCCAGGGCCTGGCTTCGGCTGTCCTTGGCGGCGGTGGTCAGGGCGGCGGACCCCAGGGTCCGGGCGGCGGTGGCCAGCAGGGCCCTCGCGGCATCCAGGCGGCCGGCGGCCCTCGCGGTGGCGGCGGCCCGGGCGGAGCCCAGGGTGGCGGTCAACTGAAGAACGTTCTCGCCAGCCGCTACGGCCAGGCTCTCCAGAACAACGCCAACGAGATCAAAGACGAGACCCACCAGCTGGTTCAGGCAGCCCTGGGCGGGGGCGGCGGTCTCGGCGGCGGCGGCCAGAATGGCCTCAACGCTCTCGGTGGCGCGCTCAACCAGTTGCTGGGAGGCGGCGGTCAGGGTGGTGGCCCGCTAGCTGGTCTCGGCGGCGGTCAGCGCCTCGGCTAAAAGGCTAATCGATGACTCTTCAGAAGCCCCTCCACGGAGGGGCTTCTGTGTCTAAGGAAGGGTTTGCCGAACGTCTGGCTTCGTTATAATATAGAGTCAAGGACCTCATGAACAAGGCCAACGTCGACCATAGAATTCGCATACTGGACAGGGCTATCGTCGACAATCCCGATGACGCCACGCTCTTGGTCAAGAAGGCGCGCTGCTACTCCGAGAAGGAAGACTACGCTCAAGCGGTGCGCCTTCTTGAGGCTGCCACCAAGATCGATAGCCACTATGCCCAGGCTAGCTTCGAATTGGGCATCGCCTACTCTCGACTCAAGAACTACGACAGCGCTATTCGCGAATGGGAAAAGATGGTCGACGCGGACGGTGACCTCAATCTCGACGCCGTCGACTACAGTCGCTATCAAGCCATCGGCGGCGCCCTGGAGCGTTGGGCCGAATACCGCAAGGTCCGCGAAGAGAACATCTTCACCTACTACAATCTCGGCATCGCCGCCATGGTCCTGGGCCGCGCCAAAGACGCTCTGCGAGCCTTTGACGAGGTCTCGAAGGTCAACACCTCCTTCGAGAAATGCCAGTATTACCGGGCCCGAATCTTGCGCCGAGAGAACAGAACCAGCGAAGCCATCACGGCCCTGACGAGATTTCTCGAATCGCGCCCCCGCGATCCTCACGCCAACTATCAACTCGGCCTGTGCCTGATGGAAGAGGGACGCACCAATCAGGCCATCAACTGCTTCAAGAAAGTGTTCGTAGACCGCCCCGAACACACCAAGAGCCACCTGCAGATGGCAGCCGCTTACGCCAACCTGATGCAGTTCGACGAGGCCATCGAGCACCTCCAGCGGGCCCTCAAGGTCAACTCGAATTCTCCCGAGGCTCACTATCAAATGGGGCAGTGTCTCGAGAAGAAATACCACATGGACGAGGCCTGCCAGGCCTACGAACGAGCCCTGGCCGCTCGCCCCGACTTCAAAGATGCCCACTTCTCGCTGGGGCTGCTGCAACGAACCCTGGCCCAGCACGAGAAAGCCCTTTTTCACCTCAACCGCACCGTCGAACTCGATCCCGAAGAGTCCGAGGCTTATTACTACAAGGGTATCGTGCTCTCGGATCTCAAACGTTACGACGAGGCCCTCAACCCGCTTCGCGAGGCAACCCAAAAGTCTCCCGACAACGCCTTTGCTCACTATACGCTGGGCAAAGCATGCATGGGGTGCGGACACCTCGAAGAGGCCATCGGCTGCTTCCGCCGAGCCCTCGACATCAATCCCCGCGATGTCAAAGCCCGCACCGCGATGGGCCAGGCGTTTTTCGAACTCAATGAACTCACTCGCGCCAAGCGCCAATTCGAGAAGGTCATCGAATCCAATCCGAAAGAGGCCGAGGCCCACTATTTCTTGGGAGCCTGCGAATTTCGCCTCCACGACTATGGCCGCGCCATCGCCGCCTACCAAAAAGCGGCCCAGGTCAACCCGAAGAGCGCCCTCTACCATTTCACCCAGGGCGCCTTTTACTCGTACAACCGGCGCTACGACGAGGCCATCCAGTGGTTCATGCACGCTAGCGAAATCCGTCCCGAGAATGAAGCCGACCTCGGCATGTTCGCAACCCTGCAACTGCTGGCCACCGTCGGGATCGAGCACGCCCAGACCGGTATCGAATTACAGAAGTTCGCCAAGGAACGAGACCAGTTGTTCATGCGGTTCGTGCTGGCGCTGGCGCAATTTCTCGACGCCCGTGACCCTTACACCCGCTACCACTCGCGCCGAGTGGCGTCGATCGGCACCTTGCTGGCGCGGGACGGCCTGCAAAACATGGTCCGCACCGGCAAACTCGATCGCACCTACGTGCTGCCCAAGAACAAACTGGAAGGCATCTGGGTCGGCGGCTTGCTGCACGACATCGGCAAGATCGGAATTCGCGACAACGTTTTGCTCAAGAAGGGCAAGCTTGAGGACGATGAATACGAGAAGATCAAGATGCACCCGGTCATCGGCTTCGAAGGCTTGCAGGGCGTAGACTTTCCCTGGCCTGAGGTGCTGCCCATCGTGCGCCACCATCACGAGAAATGGAACGGTCATGGCTATCCCGACGGCAAAGCTCGCGACGATATCCCCTTCGAAGCCCAGATCATCGGCGTAGCCGACTTCTACGACGCACTGACCACTCACCGCCCTTATCGCCCCGCCTTTTCCGCGGACAAAGCCATGCGGATCATGATCGAAGAGAGCGGTAAATTCTTCAACCCCCTGCTGGTCGACGCCTTCGCCTCGATTCTCGACACCGTGATGCTGCTGCCCGAGGCCCCCATCGACGAAACCGGCGAGTACGATTTCGCACCCTACGAGGAAGCTTTCGATAATCTACGAATCTCGTGGGGTTTCGGCGTTCCGGCCGCCACCTGATGGAGGAAACGGCGAGGATACAGCAGAAGTAAGTCTAGAATTTTATTCAATCTTGGCCGATTTCCGAACAGAAATCGTGCAGGTAGGGGTGCTAGCAACTTGAAACAGCGCAGCCTCAAGCTGACCGTCCTGTGTCTCTTCGCCCTGGTCGCCTCCGCTGCGGCGGACACCTCCTTTGGGCACCTCACCTATCGTGGTGAGAACTTTCAACCTGAACTCAAGCAAGTAGACGGCCGAACTTTCTACTCGCTCGACGATCCCGAAATCAAACGACTGCTCGGCTACTCGACCTCACAACTCCAGTGGTCGTCTTCGGGCCAGACCCTCTATGTCTTCACCCCCGGCCGCGAGTCGTTTTGGTCCAACAATTCCGATCGCGTCTCCGTCAACAAACAAGACATGACCGCCCCCGGACGGCTGCTTGCCTCCAACCAGGCGCGCCTGATGGAGCCTCAGGCTCTGCTTTACGCCCTGAGTCTCCGGCCGTTTGCCAACGGCCAGGGCATGACCCTGTTGCCGGCGGTCACCGAAATGAAGGCAGTGGTCAGCGACGAGGCTACCAGCCACATCGTGCTCCACACTTCTTCCCCGGTCAAGCCCACCGTCTCCAAGCCGATGCCCAACGTGTGCCAACTGTCCCTGGGCGAAGTCGTGTGGGACCTGCCCGAGCGCAAGTTCTGGTGTGGACCAGCCTGGGCCGAAGTCAAGGGAGGCACTGGCCTCGACGACCCTTTGACCATCGAACTGACCTACCGCCACAACTGGACCGGCCGACTCGACAACTCGAGCTTGCTCAACGATGTCAAAGTCGCTCTACAGCCCGACTTTCCCATCCCCAGCAACGCACCCAACTCTCGACTTGGCCAGGTCACGGTGCGCCCTCAGGCCAACGGCAACGTCGCCATGGTGGTCCTCGACACTCCCATGCAATACTTCTGGGACTACGACAAGCGCTCTGGCTGGGTAACCATCGAAATCCCCCACGTTGAAGCAGCGAACCTGCCTCAACTGAAAGGCGTGTTCGAAGAAGCCAGGCTCAGCCTGATCGAGACCAGCGCCTATCCCGTTTTGCGCCTGGAAGGCCGTCTGCCTCAGGGCCAGGGCTTCGAGTTCTTCGAAGTAGAAGACTCGCCTTCGACGCTAGGTCTGCGCGTCGGCGCCGGCATCCAGGTAGCCGAGGCGCGCGGCGCTGCCACGACCGCCGGCTACGCCGTAGCACGCGGCACCATCGTCATCGACCCGGGCCACGGCGGCTCGGACCCGGGCTGTATGAACCGTACACTGGGGGTTCGCGAGTGTGACGTGACCCTGCAAATCTCCCTGAAACTGGCCGACATCCTTCGGGCCCAGGGATGGGAAGTGGTGCTCACCCGCACCACCGATCGTGACGTCACCTACGCCGGCTCACCCGACAAGGACGAACTGGTGGCCAGATCCGATGTTGCCAACCGCATCAACGCCGACATCTTCGTCAGCATCCATTGCAACGCCGCCTACTCGAGCGCCCACAACGGCACCTCGATCCATTGGTACAAAGCCGAAGACTATCAGCTGGCCCAGAGCCTCGAGAACGTCCTCGGCTACAACGTCGGCTTCGGCCAGAAGGGCCTCATCCGCAACCGTTTCGTGGTCCTTCGCTACGCCCAGATGCCGTCGGTCCTGGTGGAGACCGCCTACCTGACCAACAACCGCGAGGGTGCCATGCTCAGCAATCCCGCCTTCCAGAAGGTCATCGCTGAACAACTCGCCGGCGGATTGGCCAGCTACATGCAGGGCGTCTACGCCAGCACCAAGCAACGTCGCAGCCAGTAGCCCCGACGACTCCAACGAAAGCCCTCGCCTCGGCGGGGGCTTTTTTCGTTAGGGCAGCGGTGGGGCTGGAGAAAACCGCAAAGGCGCTGAGGCGCCGAGAGACCAACCTTCCAGCCTTGCCATCCACGCTCCAGCCGCACCGGCCTCAACCATAAAGATCCTAGAGAGCCTACTCCCCGCAAGCCTGCCACCCCTCCGCGCCTCTTTTCCTCTGCGGTTCATTCTTTCGTGGTGCAGCGCTGCAAAAACCGCAAAGGCGCCGAGGGACCAACCTCCCAGCCGCAACGGCCTCAACCATAAAGATGCTAGAGAGCCTACTCCCCGCAAGCCTGCCACCCCTCCGCGCCTCTTTCCTCTGCGGTTCATTCTTCTCCAGGCTCGCTCGCGAGCGCCCGGCAAGAAAAAAGCCCCCTTTCGGGGGCCTTCTTACTTGGCCTGGGCTTCTTCGCCCGACTCTTTGCGCCGGCTTCGGCGCCAGATGGCCGGAAGGTTCATCCAGCCGTTCTTGCGGTCGGCCGCGTTCTCGCGCTGGACCGGAGTCGGCATCGGCGGCTTGGGTGGCAGCGTCGGCTTGGCAGCCACCGCGGCCGCAGCTGTGGGCTTGGGAGCCATCGACGGCTTGGGAGCCATGGCCGGCTTGGGGGCCGTCGGGGCAGCAGGCTTGGCCGCCAAACCCGAGCGAGGAGGTGGAGGCAGCGTGCCGGCCGTCGGCTTGGCATCCGGCTTGTCCACCTGACGACGCCGCTCGAACGCGGTCAATTCTGAAGGAGGTAGCGCGGCAGTGGCCAGAGGGAGGATGTCGTTCTCGCGAAAGGTGGGCGCGTCAGCTTGAAAGCTGGGCAGCACCTCCCTTCCCTCCACGACGTCTTGAACCCGAGTGGCCACGACGGTGGCACGAGCCCGACCCGTCATGGTCTCATCCTGAACAAACCCGCACAAAACCATGGCGTCAGGCGCCGCCGATTCTTGCAGCAAACGAGAGGCCTCGGAGTAGTCGCGTAGCGACATGTCCGGACCGCCGGTGATATTCAGCAAGCAGCCACCGGCACCGTCTGGCGATCCGCCGACCAGGGGATTGGAAAGCGCCAGTTCGACGGCTCGAGTAGCCGTCGCCGCCGTGGCCATGCCGAAGATGGCTTTGCCAGAGCCCTCGAGCACGGCCCGCACATCGGCAAAGTCCAGATTGATCACCCCGGGAACGGTGACAATCTCGGTCATTCCGCGAACGGCGTCGCAGAGCACCTGATCCACCACTTTGAAGCTTTCGTCGAGCGAACCCGAGCAGGCGTCCAACTGCAGCAATTTCTGGTTGGGCAACACCAACAAGGTATCGACCTCTTCTTCGAGCGCGGCCACGCCCTCTTCGGCGACCCTGGTGCGACGCCGACCCTCGAACTCAAACGGCTTGGTGACGACAGCCACCACCAGGGCGCCCGCCTTCTTGGCCTCACGAGCCGCGATGGGAGCCGCACCGGTCCCGGTGCCACCCCCGAGCCCCGCGGTCAGAAACACCATGTCCACGCCCTGAAAGAGTTGACCCAGGCGGGAAGCGCTTTGCTCGGCCGCAAGACGCCCTAGCTCGTGGTTCGAGCCCGCGCCAAGCCCTCGGGTGGACCCCTCTCCGAGGAACAACACTTTAGGCCCCTTCTTGGTAGACAACAGGGCCTGAGCGTCAGTATTGGCCAGGACCAGTTCGACCCCGACCGGCGGCCGCTCGGACAGCCGCGTGACTAGATTGCAGCCGGCTCCACCGAGACCCATTACCAGGATACGGGCCGGTTGATCCGCGTGATTTCGGGTGGGCATATCAGCACCCGCCTTTCAATAAATGCTGCTGGAATATTCTTCAATTTATCCTGACCTCCTTCTCCCCTGATCAAAAAAACTTCGATTTCATGGGATTTAGAACGTCTGTTCGCAAGTCCCGCCCTGCCGGGGCAAGAAAGGTTGCCCCTCCGTCGAAGCCCCGGCGATGGACGGTAGTGAGTTTTTCGAGAAGATGCTGGCCAACCTCGAGCGGGTGGTCCGGGGCAAGAAGGAAGTGCTGGAACAGTTGCTGGTCGCCATTCTGGCCGGAGGCAACGTGCTGCTCGAAGATGTTCCCGGAGTCGGCAAGACCACTCTGGCCAAGACGCTGGCCCGCACCATCGGGGGCGACTTCAAGCGAGTCCAGTTCACGCCCGACTTGCTGCCTACCGACATTCTCGGCTCTTCCATCTACAACCCCAAGGAAGGCTCTTTCGATTTCAAACGGGGTCCGGTCTTTGCCAACATCCTGCTAGCCGACGAAGTCAACCGCGCCTCGCCCCGCACCCAGTCGAGCCTGCTCGAGGCCATGAGCGAGCGCCAGGTCACCATCGAGGGCGTCAGCTATCCTCTGCCCGAGCCCTTTCTGGTTCTGGCCACCCAGAATCCGGTAGAATTCCACGGCACCTATCCCCTGCCCGAGGCCCAGCTCGACCGCTTCGCCATGAAACTGGCCATGGGCTATCCCAGCCTGGAAGACGAATTGTCGGTGCTCGAAGGCCAACGGCGGGCCCACCCCCTCGACAGCCTGGAGGTGGCCGCCAAACTCGAAGAGGTGATCGAGGCCCAGGCAGCCGTGCGCGAGGTGAAGGTAGCGCCCGAGGTTTCTCGCTACATCCTTGGCCTGGTCCACGCCACCCGTGAAGAGCCGCGCTTGAAGCTCGGCTCGAGCCCCCGCGGTGCCCTGGCCCTCTATCGCAGCAGCCAGGCGCGGGCCTTCACCCAGGGCCGAGACTACGTCTTGCCCGACGACGTCAAGGCCCTGGCCATGGCCGTGTTGGCTCACCGGTTGGTGCTCGACACCAAGTCCAAGTATTCGGGGGTCTCCAAAGCCACCATCACTCAGGAGTTGCTCGAAAAGGTGCCCGTCACGGCTTGAGACGCTTCGACCTGGGAGAGACTTTCCTGGCTCGCTGGATGCGCGCCCTCTTCCGCGATCGCTTGACCGAACCGGGCCGCTGCGTGTTCTGGTTGTTCCTGCTGGCCACCGCCATCGGCATGACCTCTTTCGTGGTGCATGTCTACCTGGTCTGGTGCGCTTTGCTGGGCATCAGCCTGACCTCGATCGTGGCCGCCCGACTGGCCCGAGTGCCACTGAGCCTGAGAGCCGAACTGCCCGAGCGGGTGACCTGCGGAGCCGAGGTGGCCATCACCGTGACCGCCCACAACCCCAACCCACGCCGCGCTGTGGATATCGAATTGCGGCCCTATCGACTGCCCCCGACCATGCAGTGCCGGCCCACCACCGTGCGTTTTCAAGAGATCGCGCCAGACCAGACCGTGAAATCGGCCCTGCAACTAAGCTTCCGGCAACGAGGCCACTACCTCTTGCCGGGCTGGCGCCAGGACTGTCTCTTCCCCTGGGGATTATGGCGCGACAGCCTGACTCACGAGCGACCCGCCGCCCTGCTGGTCTATCCTCACTTCATTCCACTGGCCAGCCTGGACATTCCAGTGGGGCGACGCTACCAGCCCGGAGGCATCGCGCTCACTTCTTACCTGGGCGACAGCACCGAGTTCTTGTCCACCCGCGAGTTTCGCGAAGGCGACAGCATCCGCTCCATCCATTGGAAGTCGTGGGCCCGTCTGGGCAAACCGATCGTCAAGGAATTCCAGGAAGAGTACTTCTGCCGGATCGCCCTCCTGCTGGACACCTTCCTACTCGACTCCGGCCAGGAGCGCGACACCTTCGAGGCGGCCGTGTCACTGGCCGCGGCCGTGGCCGACAGCCTATCGCGCGATGAATACGTCATCGACATCTTCGCGGCCGGGCCTGAACTGTATCACTTTCAGGCCGGACGCAGCCTGGCTTATCTGCAGAACGTGATGGACATCCTGGCCTGCATCGAGCCCTCGCAAGACCCGCCTTTCGAGAAGATCGAGCCCGTCCTCTTGGAGTTTCTCGAGAACATCACCACCACCGTGGTGGTCCTGCTCGACTGGGATGAACGCCGTCAGCGGATGCTGCGCGTGATCCGCGAGCGCGGTTCGGCCGTAAAAGCCGTGTTGGTGCGCGAGACTCCCCCCAAGCAAGACCCGGCTGAAGAGGGCCTGATCTGGCTCAAACCCGAACAAATTCGAGCCGGAGTCGAAGACCTGTGAGCCGCCTGGAACTGGCCGTGGTAGCCTGCGGACTGGTGGCCTTCGGCGTAGTGGCCGGTCCCATCTGGCAAAGCGCCGCCACGGTCCTGCTGGGGCTGCTAGCCATCGGTCTGCACGCAAGTCTGGAAATCCCGCGCTTCGGTCTCTTGCTGGCCGGCCTGGGGCTGGCCCTGGTCAACTTCTTCCGCACGCCCACCGAACTGCCCGAGGGTTGCTCCTTCGTGGGGCCGGCCAGCCTGGTGGTAGCGTTCTATATGGTGCTGCTCACTCTGCTGGGCGTCATCCGGCGCAACGCCAGGTCAGAGCGACTGGTGGTGCTGGCGGGGGCGGTGGCCATCAGCATCGCCAGCGGCATGACCACCAGGTTCTTTCCCTTCGTGGTGGTGGTGCTCGCCCAGGCCGTGTTGCTGGCGCTGGCCCTGCGTCACTATCGCGGTCTGCCCTTTCGCCCGGGCACCTTGTTGGCCTTCCTTCCGGCCATGCTCCTGGCCGGGGGTCTGGCCGTTTCCCTCAAGTGGTCTGATGGTCAACTCAACAGCTGGGTCGGGCTTTTCTCGTCGGCCGTTTCGGTATCGGCTCGCTTTCCGGCCACGGCCAAGTTGACAGCCATCCAGAGCCTGCAGGGCAGCGACGGCATCGTGATGAGAGTCTTCTCGGACAAGCCCCCAGAGTACCTGGCCGGTCGTTGCTATACCCTGTTCACCGGCGATAGCTGGGAGTGGAAATCCGAACAACGCGGCAGCCATCCTGAACCCGGCCTGACGCTAACGGGCATCACGCCCGAAATGCAGGTCTATCAGGTGGTGGCCGAGGTCGAACCGGAGCGGGTCGACCGCTACGAATTTCCCGGGGGGCGCTACGCCGGAGCCACGCTCTTCACCCCGCGCGACATGGTCCGACTGGCCATCGAGGTAGGAGGACTGAAGATCTATCGCGGGGAGATCTATCAGTTGCTGGCCGCCGACGCCTTTTCGGGCACCTATTACGTGGGGCGCAACCCCGCCTATCATCACCAAGAGAAACTCACGCCCGAGCTCCGTGAGGCCTATCTCCAATTGCCCAAAGCGCTACCGCCGGTGGTAGGACGGTTGGCCCAGGAGGTGGCCGGCCGCCAACCGGATCTGGCCGCGGCGGCCACCCTCGAGAAGTATCTGCAAGAGAACTTTCAGTACGGATTCGACTATCCGTTCGACTCCGGCAGAAATGCCCTGGAGCAGTTCTTGACCGAACGCCCGCCCGCCCACTGCGAATTCTTCGCCACCTCGCTGACCATGATGCTGCGCACTCGCGGCATCCCGGCTCGCTACGTCACCGGCTTTCTGGTGCGCGAAGAGAGCCCCTGGGGGGGGTATCACGTGGTGCGAGTAAAACACGCCCACGCCTGGGTCGAAGCCCATCTGGGAGGGGAATGGGTCCGCTTTGATCCCACCCCTCCCGGCGCCCTACCTGAGCCGGGGGCCTTCGAGTCTTTCTATCACGGCCTGCTGGAGTACATGGCCTACCAGTGGCGCCGCTTTCGCTCTTTTCTGTCGCTCTCGCCGATGGCCATGGCGCGGGCTCTTTTGGCCCGCTTGAGCGGGGCGGGGCGGTGGTTGACCGCCAACCCGTGGGTGGTCCTGTTGGCCCTCGGCCTGGGGGCGGGGTGGCTGGGTCGGGGGAGACTGGCCGATTGGTTCGCCTCCTGGGGCGGGAAACCACGCTGCGAGCCTACCACCCCGGACCCGCTGGGACTGCAACTGTTCGAGTTCGAAAAGCTCATGGCCGCGGCCGGACTGCCTCGCCCTCCCCATCTGACCCTGCTGGAATGGTCGGGCGGCTGGGCCCACCAGGACGAAGAGGCTCTGGCTCTGGCCAGACAATGGGTCGACTCTTTCTGCCGGGCGCGCTACGGCTTCGCCCCGCCGGAGCCTCAGCTCGAGCAACTGCTAGAGCAACTCTCCAAGAGGAACTGGGACAACTCCGCGAGAACGCGGTGATTCCCGGAGGTTAAGATGGCAGAGATTCCCAACAAATACCAGCACCAGAAATTTGAACCGCGCTGGAACGAGCAATGGAAGGATTGGGGGATCTATCACTGGGACCCCAACCGTCCCCGCGAAGAGACGTTCGTGGTCGACTCGCCCCCACCCACCGTCTCGGGCTCTCTGCATGTCGGTCACGTTTTCAGCTATACCCATCAAGACCTGCTCGCCCGCTATCAGCGGATGCAGGGTCGCAACATCTGCTATCCGATGGGCTGGGACGACAACGGTCTGCCCACCGAGCGACGGGTGCAGAACCTATTCCGGGCGCGTTGCAACCCGCATCTGCCCTATGACCCCAACTGGAAGGCCGAACGCCGCAAGAAGGGTCCCGTCGAAGAGATTTCACGCCGCAACTTCATCGAAGCGTGCGCCACCGTGACCGAAGAAGACGAGCGAGCCTTCGAGGACCTGTGGCGCTCGCTCGGCCTATCGATCGATTGGACGCTGCAATACGCCACCATCGATGAGCACTGCCGCAAGATATCCCAAGCCTCGTTCCTGGAACTGGTAGAGAAAGGTCAGGCCTACTCCACCGAAGCCCCCACCATGTGGGATGTCGACTTCCAAACGGCGGTCGCCCAGGCCGAAGTCGAGGATCGGGTCCGACCCGGAGCCTTTCACGATATTCGTTTTCTGGTGGAAGGGGGAGGCGACTTCGTCATTACCACCACCCGACCCGAGTTGCTGGCCGCCTGCATCGCGGTGGTGGCCCACCCCGATGACGAGCGCTATCAGGGCCTCTTCGGCAAACACGCCATCACGCCGTTGTTTGGTGCTCGCGTGCCCATCATGCCGGCCGAGCACGCCGATCCCGAAAAGGGAACCGGCATTCTCATGGTGTGTACCTTCGGCGACTCCACCGATGTCGAATTCTGGAAGCACTCCGACCTGCCCATCAAGCAGATCATCGGACGCAACGGAACGTTGCTCGAAGCCACTTTCGGCAAGGCCCCTTTCGACAGCACCGATGCGGCCAAAGCCCAGCACAACTACGATCAACTGGTGGGCTTGGCGGTCAAACAAGCCAAGGCTCGCACGGTCGAGTTGCTGGCCCAGGACGTCGACAGCGCCGGCGACTGCCCGCTTCAAGCCGAGCCTCGCGCGGTCGAACATCCGGTCAAGTTCTACGAAAAGGGCGACCGGCCCCTCGAGTTCGTGCCCACCCGCCAGTGGTTCGTTCGCCTGCTCGAGCACCGTGAGGCCCTCAAAGAGCAGGGACGCAAGATTCAGTGGCATCCGGCCCACATGGAAACCCGTTACCAGCACTGGGTCGACGGCCTCAACCTGGACTGGTGCGTCAGTCGCCAGCGCTATTTCGGCGTGCCTTTTCCGGTCTGGTATCCCCTCGACAACAACGGTGAACCGCTGTACGACCAGCCGATCTTCGCCGAGCGCGACCAACTGCCCGTCGACCCGCTCTCGCAGACGCCTCCCGGCTATGGCGAAGAGCAGCGTGGCGTACCCGGCGGTTTCGCGGGTGACCCCGACGTAATGGATACCTGGGCCACCTCGTCGATGACCCCGCAGATCGTCAGTCACTGGGGCCTCGACCCGGCCCGTCACGAAAAGCTCTTCCCCATGGACATCCGACCCCAGTCCCACGAGATCATCCGCACCTGGGCCTTCTACACTATCGTGAAGGCCTGGATGCACCATAACGAAATCCCCTGGAAGCATGTGGTCATCAGTGGCTGGATTCTCGACCCCGACCGCAAGAAGATGAGCAAGTCGGTGGGCAACGTGATCACCCCCCACCACCTGCTCGAAGAGTATTCAGCCGACGGAGTCCGCTATTGGGCCTCACGGGCTCGCCTGGGCGCCGACACCGCCTTTGACGAAAGCGTGCTCAAGGTCGGCAAGCGCCTGTGCACCAAACTGTTCAACGCCAGTCGCTTCGTGATCGGTCAGCTCGATCGGGTCGAGTTCAAAGAATTGCGCGTGGCCGACATCACCGAGCCCGTCGACCGGGCCCTGGTGGGCAGGCTTCGCAAGACCATCGAAGAGGCTACCCGCTCCTTTGACAAGTTTGACTATGCGGGCGCGCTGGAGGCCACCGAGAAAGAGTTCTGGGCCTTCTGCAACGACTATCTGGAATTGGTCAAACGCCGCTCCTATGAAGACGAGGACAGCGCCGGCCGGCGCTCGGCGGTGGCCACCCTGGCCCTGGCCCTACGGACGTTCTTGCGCTTGTTCGCCCCGTTTGTTCCGTTTATCACCGAAGAGATCTGGTCGTGGCGCTTTGCCGATGCCAACCAACCGTCAATCCATAAAGCGCCCTGGCCCAGCCTGGCCGAAAGCGATCAGGTCGAGGCGGGCGATTCCAGCCTCTACGACGGTGCCGTCGAGGTCCTCTCCAAGATCCGCTCAGCCAAGACCGAGGCCAAACGCAACCTGCGCTGGCCCGTGGTCGAGCTGGTGCTGGTGGGCCCCAAAGCCAATTACCAGGCGGTCGAGGCGGCCCTCAATGATGTCCTCGAAGCGGGGGCGGCCGGCGGCAGCACCGTGCGCCACGAAGACGGCGAGGCCCCGGCGGGAGAGAAGTTCGAGGTTCGGGTAGTGCTGGGCGAAGAGGTGGCCTCGAGCTGATCGACTGGCAGGCCAAACAAGACGCCCTGACGGCCTTCTTGCGCGAGCACAAGGTCGAACGGGCCCCTTATCGCTACAACCTCGACCAGCAGCTGATCTTCTGGCTCGACCCCCAAGAACGACCGGTGGTCGTGGCCGACTGCAGGGCGATCCTCAGCTATGCGCTGTCGAACAACTCGGTGCTCATGGGCTGGGGCTGGCCCAATAGTTCGTGGGAACAGGGCCACACCATCGCGCCTGTCGAGGGGATCGAGACCTATCAGCGCGACCTCACCCCCGAGAAGGTCTGGACCCTGGCCATGCAGGCGGGCGAGGCGGCGGCAGCCGACGCTCTGTTCAAAGCTCCTAATCCCCAGCGCTGGGTGATGCTGGCTCTGTGGAACCTGCGTCCCGCCGGCTCGGCTCGATTCGAGCCCGAGAACCCCACCGGCTATGTGCTCTCGGTGCTCGACAGCCTGCCTCGCCAGGCCGACCCTGAGCAACGCAAGGTCCTGGTTGGCAATTATGCCCGCGATTTTCTGCACATGGCCGAAAATGCCCATCGCCAGCCGCCTTTCGCCGAGATGCTCAAGGCCAGCGCCCACCAGATGCTGGGCTGGCTAGAAAGCGAGCAGTGGGAAGATCGCATGCAAGCCGAACTCGAGGGACTCAGAACCCCTTGGGAGCGCTCCTCGAGCTAACTACGGGATCGCAGGTCGTGGGGGCGCGGCGCGTGGTCGAAGCGCAGGTCGGTGTGGCTCACCAGTGGGGCGGATCTGGCACCGGCACCACCTGGCATGCGGCGTCTTGAACTACGGTGGAACGACCTTCCAGCCGCACCGGCCTCAACCATGAAAATCGCTAGAGAGCCTACTCCCCCAAACTCTGCAACCCCTCCGCGAACTCAGCGTCCTCCGCGGTTTATACCTCAAGCAAGCGCCCACGTTGTGTGATCGAGCTAGTTAGCTTTGGGGCGGGCTTCGATGTCGAAGTCTTCGAGGGTGGCGAAGCGTCGCTGGCCTACCTGGCCCGAAATGGCCGAGTCGATGAAGACCTCGACCCGTTCGCGACAATAGGTATCGAGGTTGGTGAATTCCATCCCGATGAGGTACTGCCCAAAGGCGTTCTCTTTCTGCCAGGACACTCGAGCCGTGACATCGATGGGTGGCTTGTCGTATTCGAGTAAGATCCGAAACGGAATATCGAGGTCCTCCGGCAAGGGAAACTCGTGGTTGATTCGCATGCCGGTAGTCGACAGGTCGAGGGTGAAAACGCCAAATTTTTGCTTGGTCGAGCCCAAGACCATCTCGACCACGAGAATACGCTCGAGTCGAAAAGCGCGCCGCTTGTTCTCGGGCGAGTAGCGCTCGAGAAAGCTCTTGAGGCGACTGGTGTCTTCGTCGCTGATGCCCTCGAACCGAAGCCCCAGCACGTGCATGCCGCCGATTAGCTCTTTGGCCCAGATGCGCTTGACCTGGACTTCGAGCTGCTCGTCGAGATGGAGCTTGAGCGGCACCGTAATCTCTTCGGGAAAATTGAAGTCGGTGTGAATGCGCATGCCACCTTCACTGAGGTCGTGAATGTGCACAAAGCAATGCTGCGAGGCACCATCGACGGTGACCTCGGCCGCAAAAATCTTCTTGACTTTGATCTTGCGTCGGGCGAGTTGCCGGCGTTCGTCGTCGTCTTCGTCTTCGACGAGGGAGCCGATCAAGTTGTCTGGTTCTGTCATAACAGTCCCCCGAACTATGCGGCAGGGTTCGCGAAGCCAATCCTGAGTTCCTGGCCAAAGGGAGCATCTGAGGGCCTGCCGAAACCTTTTAGATTGCTATCTGTTCGACCCTTGGAGGTCTCCCTGTTGAAAAGAATCACGACCGTCGCGCTGTTGCTGTGCATCCTGGTGGCTCCAGCCCTGGCTCTGGAAGATATCAACGAGCCCGGCAAGAAGACCAGTGTCAAGCAACACTTCGAAGAAGGCAAGAAGACCATGGTCTTCTTTTACGCCCGCTGGGACAAAACCGCCAACCGTCTTCAGGTCGAACTCGACCGGTTCGACAAAGTCGACGAAGAGTGGAAAATCCTACGCGTTCGATTGAAAACCCTCAAGGATCCGGTGGCCGGCCAGTATGCTATCAGCCAGGTACCTGCGTTTCTCCTCTACGACGAAAAGGGCAATCTGATGGCCCAGGGCGCTACGGCCTATAGCGAAGTCCTCAAAATGCTCGAAGCTAATCGATGACCGAACTGGCCAGTTGGCGCGCCGACACCCCCGGCTGCGCCCAGGTAGCCCATTTCAACAACGCCGGAGCAGCCTTGATGCCTGGTCCCGTCATTCGGGCGGTAAACGAGCATCTACAGCTGGAAGCCGAGCGCGGGGGGTACGAGGCGGCCCGTCGCCACCACGACCGACTCGAAGCGGTCTATGACTCGGTGGCCCGTCTTCTGGGCTGTGCACGCCACCAGGTGGCCCTGCTCGAAAATGCCACCCGCGCCTGGGACACGGTGTTCTATTCGCTGCCGCTGCGAGCGGGCGACCGCATCCTCACCTCGGTCTCCGAGTATGCCAGCAACTACATCGCCTTTCTCCAGCGCGCCCGCCACACCGGAGCGTGCATCGAGGTCGTTCCCAACGACCGTCACGGGCAACTCGACCTGGCCGCCCTGGCCGAGATGCTCGATGAGCGGGTTGTGCTAGTGGCCGTCAACCATGTTCCCACCAACAGCGGGTTGGTTCAACCGGCCGCGGCGATTGGTGCTCTGCTGGCCGACCATCCCGCCCTTTACCTTCTGGATGCCTGCCAATCGGTAGGCCAGATGCCCACCCAGGTGGACGATCTCGGCTGCGATTTTCTCTCGGCTACCAGCCGAAAATATCTGCGAGGCCCGCGAGGGGTTGGCTTTCTGTATGTCCGCCGACCGGCAGCCCTCGAGCCGGCCGTGTTGGACCTGCATGCAGCCCAGTGGACCGCGCCCCAAAGCTATACCATCCGAGAGGACGCGCGACGGTTCGAGACCTGGGAGGGATTCGTAGCCGGACGCCTGGGGTTGGGGGCGGCCGTCGACTACGCTCTCGAAGTGGGCCTGAAGCGAGCTTGGGCGCGCCTGTCGCGATTGGCCGAGCAACTCCGGAGCAAGCTGTCGCAGATAGAAGGAATTACCTTGACCGACTACGGCGAGAGACTGGGCGGAATCGTGACGTTCACTTGCGGTCTGGCTGCCGACGACCTCCGGGACCGCCTCGAGCGAGAAAACATCAATGTGTCGACCTGTTCTAACTTCTCCGCTCGCCTGGACATGGAGGGCAAAGGACTAGAAAGAGTAGTGCGGGCCTCGGTGCATTACTACAACAGCGAGGACGAAATCGACCGATTGGCTCAAACTCTGAGTTTGCTCAGGGCCTGACGGTGGCGGGGCCGCAAGCGCACCAATCGAACTCCGAGCTCGTAACCACCCTCAGAGGGCCGGCACCAGCGCACCTCTCCTCGGAGCTTAAGTTGACTGGAGGCGTCGAGATGCAACGAAAGCGGCACCAATACCCCTTCATCGACAGGCTCGCCGGCCTTGATGCGTAAGCCTTGGAGCGAGAAATCGCGGGCTTCCGCTATGCGACCCGGCAACTGCGCGGACGCCACCTTCAGACTACACGGAATGCGGGGCACGGCCCGCCGCTCGGTCATCTGCTCTTGCAGAGATTGGCCCACAAACTCCCCACCCTGGCGTTCCTCAACCAGGAAAGTGCGCAGCGTCGAAGCCACGCCCTCGAAAGCCTTGACCCGACAAAAGCCGAGGCGGACTCTTCCCCTAATCACTCTGAACCGGACCCGGCCGCCGTCGGTTTCATCGAGAATCTTGACGACCGGAACCAGAAAATCCCCAGTCCCTTCCATCTTGATAGTATAATCGGTTTGGTCAAATAGTTCAAATGTACCCCCCAAAATGGGAACTTGCGATCCGAAAAGCGCGTTGTTGAGGCCGTCAAGGAGGGATCGTTCTGTCAGAACGATAACTAGTGCACCCCCGTTACCACTACCGTGCCCGCCGCCAGGCAGGCTCAGGAAAGGAACTCAGCAAAGTGAAATTTCCCCCATTCGATCTCCAGCGCCTCTTGAAAACGGTCTTCGAGCCAGCCAAAGGCGAAAAGGTCTGTATTCTGATCGACCTGGACGACCCCACCAAAGTCCGCGATTTCGCCTTTCTGAAAGACTCTCGCTGGAGCGTCCAAAAGATGGCCCACGACCACTTCTATCAGGGCCTGAAAAACGGGGCTGCCGAAGCTCTTGGTCTGACCGGAGGCGAGCTTTTCTGCTATGAGATGACCGGCGGCAGCAACCTCGACCTGCCGGACCGGGCCGTGGCCGTCGACGGCACCGAACTTAGCCTGGAGAAGGACATTTACCCCAACTACGACCTGATTCTCTGCATCTCGACCTATTCGGCCACCGCTCCGCTGACCGCCTCGGCCAAGCAGCACGGCTTCCGCGGGGCGACCCTGCACGGACTCAACGACATCATTCTCAATTCGGGTCTGGCCGTCGACTACAACCAGGTGAGCGAGCAAGCCGAGCGCCTGCGCAAAGGCATGTCGGGTGCTGACGCGGTCGAGATCGACACCAGCGTGAACGGCAAGACCTATACCGTTCGCATCGAGTTGGGCAAGCAAGAAGCCCAAAAGAGCCACGGTCTGTGCCGCACCGGGCCCGACATCGCCAACCTTCCGGCTGGCGAGGTCTACTTTGTTCCTACGGGAGGCGAGGGCCAATTCCCCTTCAAGCTCGAAGACGGCAGCCTGGCCCTGCTCGAGGTCGAGGGTGGACGCGTGGTCGAAGTCGGCTTCCTGTCTGGCGACCAGACCGAGGTCGAGTCCTTCCGCCAGCGAATCCTAACCGACCCTGCCACCGGCTTTTTGGGCGAGCTGGGCTTCGGCACTCAGGAACTGCCCGTTTCTGGCCAGGACATTCAAGACGAGAAGATCTTCGGTACCTTCCACCTGGCCACCGGACGCAACGACCACCTCGGCGGAGACATTACCACCGACAAGTTCGAAGAGAAGAAGAACGCTTCGCACGACGACATCCTCTTCTCGCGCGAGAAGACTCCCGAGATCGGCGCCCCCAAAGTGCGTATGTATCGGGGAGACTCGGTGCAGGTGCTCTACGAGAACTATGGAGCAGGAGAGTATCTGAAATCGCTGGCCCATGGCCAACCCGTATGAAACCGATAAGCTGGTAGCTGAATACCTGCTTCTTCACTACGGTGAACCGGCCCAGGTCTTCCCTTACGGCTTCGGCCCCAGGGAGGCCCTGGGCTTTCCCGTGCGCTGCGTCCACGAGTTGGCCCAGCCCCAGCCCGGCTCGACCGCACTGGAGTTGGGATGCGCGGTGGGGCGGGCCGCCTTCGAACTTTCGCGCACCTGCTCGAGAGTCGTGGCCATCGACTACTCTCAAGCCTTTATCCAGGCTGCCCAGAGAATGGCCTACCAGCGCGAAGTGGCCTTCCGGGTGCCCGATGAAGGCGAACTGACCACCGAGTGTCAGGCCCGGCTCTCGGATGAAATGCACCCCGAACGGGTCGAATTCGAGGTAGGCGACGCCACCGCTCTGCGGGCCGATCTGGGCAGTTTCGACCTGGTGCTGGCCGCGAATCTGCTGTGCCGGCTGCCGGATCCCCAGCGCTTGCTCAGCCGGCTGCCCGAACTAGTCAACCCGGGCGGCAGGTTGGTGATTACCTCACCCTACACCTGGATGGAAGAATACACTCCGCGTTCACGCTGGCTGGGCGGCTTTCACCGGGACGGCGAAGCGGTTCGCAGCCTGAGCAGCTTGCAAGCGGCTCTGGCCGACAGCTTTCAACTCGACGAGACCCGGGACGTCCCGTTCTTGATCCGCGAGCATGCCCGCAAATACCAGTGGAGCGTGGCCCAGGCCAGCCTGTGGCGGCGGGCAGGAGCCTGACCCTTCTCGTCAGAAAACGTCCACCCAATGACGACGGGGGCTGGTTTTGAAAAAGGTTTACCCTGAGCGATACGACTACCTCGAGGTCACCGAGGTTGGCAAAGAACTCTTCGTTTTCTGTCCCAGAGAGAACCAGGCCTATGCCATGAACCCCACGGCCGCCGAGTTCTTTGGCTGGTGCGATGGCCAGACCTCGGTGTCAGAGATGGAGCAACGCCTAGGGGGCGGCGAGCAAGCTCACGATCTGGCTCTATTGACTCTCGGCTCGCTGCGTTCGCAGGGGTTGATCGCCATGGACGAGGGTAGCCTCAACCGCCGTGAGTTCTTGCTAAAGTGGGGCACGGCAGCGGCCGCCCTGCCGGTCGTCTCTTCGGTCTTCGTTCCCAAAGCCGCCGAGGCAGCCAGTGCCACCAGCTCCACCACTACCACGGAAACGCCTGCTTGAGCTAGAGCCATGTCTGATGGCAGGAGTCTGCCCCTCTCGTCAGAAGTCCTGCCGCAGACTGATGACTAAGGGGGTCTGGTTATGAAACGCACTTTCCCTGAACGCTACGAATATCTCGAGGTTACCGAGGTCGGCGACGAACTCTTCGTTTTCAGCCCTAAAGAGAACCAGGCCTATTCTCTGAATCCCACTGCAGCCAAACTTTTTGGTTGGTGCGACGGCAAGACCTCGGTGCCAGAGATGGAGCAACGCCTCGGAGGCGACGAGCAAGCCCGGGACCTGGTGCATTTGACTCTTGGCACACTGGCTTCGCAAGGACTGATCGCGATGGACGAGGGCGGCCTCAACCGACGAGAGTTCTTGCAAAAGTGGGGGGCGGCTGTGGCCGCCCTACCGGTGGTGACTTCGGTCTTCGTGCCCAAAGCTGCCCGGGCCGCCAGTGCCACCACCACCACGAGCACCACCGAAGAAGCCACGACCACCGAAGAATCTACCACTACCACAGAACCGCCTTGAGCTAAAAGCAATAGCCCAGATGAGCCAGTTCTCTCGCGAAGAGTTCCTCTACGTAGCGGCGGCTCTCGGGGGTAGGATACCACTTCATGTAGGGTTGCCGATCGCTGCGATATCTCGTCTTTGCTTTCGGTAGCTCGACTTGCGCCTCGATCCCGATCCGTTCAAGAGCCAGAGCCAGGTCGGCCTCGAGGTCCTCAAAGCGCCCGATGAAATCGACCGCCTGACGCCCCGCCAGACTCCAGATGTTCCAATCGGCCAACCTTCGGTAGCGACCCCGGGCGAGAAACTCTTGGAAGCTCAACCCTCTGGCGGCCCGAGAGCGTTGAAAGAAATAGCTCGAAACGAGCTTGTCAAAAGGATTTCTCTCAAAGCAAAACTTGAAGTAATCACTGAGAAACTCAATGCTCTCGCCTTGCGCCTTGAGCTTTTCGAGCACCTGCGCCAAGGTGACGTGAGCACGAAAGCGCAGGCGCCCCTCAGACGCCAGATGGTTCTGGGGCCCCGGATAGCCGAGCCGCCGCCGCAGACGCTCATCCTCTGGACTGACTTCGGTGATGATATCCGCCGGCCCGCAAAACTGGGAAAGAAAGATCTCGATGCTCGTCCCAGCGGTCTTGTGGGTCTTGAGGAAAAGAAATTTATGCTTGTGGGACAAGATCACTAGGGCGCCTTCCACGCCAAACTCGGTTGACCTTGGAGTTGGCCCTGGAAGGAACGGCTCATTCTCTCACAAAGGAGCGGAAACTACGATGAGTTCGCGCAAATTTCGAGCCTATGGAGTGCCGTTCAGCATCGATGGTCCGGATTCGATCGAGCTGCCGGTAGGAACCCAGGTCAGCTCGGAGGGGGTTGGCGTCGGTCTCCATTTTCAAATGCGGACCGAGGGCAAGGGTCGCGTTCTTTATCTCGATGGCCAAAGAATAGGGCGCCCCTATCGACGTCACGAGACTTTTCTCCGTCACGCAGCCAGAAAAGTCGAGTTTCAAATCGCCCTGCGGGCCCCCGACCTGGTCTTCGTTCACGCGGGGGTGGTCGAGTGGAGCGGTCTCGGTTGGTTGCTTCCGGGCTCTTCAAGGGCCGGCAAGAGCACCCTGGTGGACGCTCTCTTGCGAGCGGGGGCAACCTACTATTCGGATGAGTTTGCCCTCATCGACGAACACGGTCTGGTGCACCCCTACCCTCGCCCCCTCAAGCTTCGCAACGGCACTCCCACCGCAGCCGCGAAGCTGGCCGACAAGCCTCTGGTAGTCGATAGGGTGCTGGTGACCGAGTTCGAACCAGGCGCGGCCTGGCAGCCTGTTTCCCTGAGCCCGAGCGAGGTCTGCGTTCAGCTGATGGCCCACACCCTCACGGCTCGTCGACACCCCGGTCGGGCCATGGCCTTTTTGGCCAGATTGGCCCAAGGCGCCCGAGGCTTTCAGAGTCTTCGCGGTGAGGTGGTCGAGACCGTCGAACGCTTGAAGGACCTGACATGACAGGCGAGCAGGTCAGGCTGCTGGTGCTGGGGGCGCCCCGGTCGGGGACCACCCTGGTCACGGCCATGCTCGCCTGCCATCCCGAGATCGCCATGCTCAACGAGGATCTCAACGGTTCTATCAGGCTCTTGCTGTCCAAGCGTGTGGTGGGCAACAAGCTGTGCGTCCCTAATCAGATCGGGCTAGAGCCTCCGGGACACTTCGAGGCTATGGCCCGTCGTTTCTATTTCCGTCACCAGGCGGTCAGAAAATTGGCGCGACGACTGGGTCTGGGCTGGTGGAACCCGATGTCCAGGCTGCCCCTGCGGGGCTATCTTCGCTTGCCGGGCAGCCGGGTGCTGGGCATCCTGCGCCACCCGGGGGCCGTGATTCCGTCGATCATGCGTCGCGGCGGACAGCCAGAGTGGGTGGCCCGGCGGCGATGGAACCAGGCTGTCGACATTCTAGCCCGTTTGAGACAGACCATCCCCGACCGTTGTATCCTGCTTTCCTTTGAAGAGCTACTCGAGAACCCACCGGTCGTGTTGGACCGGCTGCTCGAGCGGCTCGATTGTGCCTATGACCCACGGGTTTTGTTCGGTTTCGCGCATACCCGTAACTATCAAAACACCAGTCTGGATCGCTCGAAGATCGTGCCCGAATGGTCCGACGACCAATGCGGCGGGCTCCGAAACTGGCGCCTCTACCAGGATTTGAAAGGCCTAACCATCGGCCACGAGAAGGATGCCTAGCGTGCTCATGCACGAAAAGATGGTTTACCTCCAGCCTTTCGTGCGCTCTCCGCAGGCCGACGACATCGTCGTTCTGGGAAGCGGAAGAAGCGGCACCACCTGGCTGCTCGAGATGTTGATCAGCCTGCCTGGCTATCGCGGCGTGATGGAGCCGTTTCAGCCCAAGAACGCCAGCCACTTTCCCCAGAATCCCCGCTATAGCCGTCGCTATCTCAGAGAGGGCGCCTGTGAGCCCGAACTGGAGGCCTATTTTCAAAGGCTCTTTCACCAGGAACTCGACTCTGACTGGTGGTGCGCCTGGCCCGCTTTCAATCGGCGGCCCCGGCGTTACCAGACCGTGCTCAAGACCATTCGGGGCTTGCTGATGATCAACTGGATGAAGACCTTGCCCGTTCGCTTTATCTACTTGCAGCGCGAGCCGGTAGCTACCCTCGGCAGCTGGGTCAGAATCGGGTGGGGAGAATCGGTGACGGATCTGGCCGTGTTTGTAAACCAACCCGAGTTGGTGGAAGACCACCTTCAACCGGTCCACCACCTCCTCGGCCGAGTGCAAGCCGAGGGCAGCAAGTTCGAGCAGGCAGCCGCCTGCTGGTGGATCGAGAACCTGGTGGCCCAGAGAACTCTACCGCCCGGCAGCCTGAGGCTCAGCTATCAAGAGCTTACTGACAATCGCCCAGAGAGCCTCGATCTCATCTGTGGCTTCATGGGTCAAGAGCGCCCGGAGTTCCTGGTCAGCAGCAGCCAGCGGCGTTCCAAAACGACGGTAGGAGTCACCCGGCCAAACCCTGAGCTGGAGAGAGCTGTTCGAAGAACGCTAGACTCGCTGGAGGAACTGGCCCCACGCACTGGTCGGGTCAGAAACGGCTGATGCTCTGGAACCAGAGCCGGGGTTGACCCAGCTCGTCAAAGGCGGTGCGCACCAGCAGGTTCTGGGCGAAGCGCCACTCTATCCCGAAGAGGTTCTCGGTGTAGGAACTATTGCTGCGGATGATGCGGGTCAAAGTCAACAAGAAGTCATCGTTTCGATCGAGAGCTTTGGCTAGTTTGACCACGTAGTCGGCGGGCGGGATGTATTCAAAGGAGATCTCGGACAGGAACAGGGCGCGCCCGATGCCCTCGGTCAGCCGATTGGTCAGGATGCCAGAGATGAACGAGACGCCCTGAGAGGCTAGAAAGCCCTGGAAACCCTGGGGCGAAGTGGCATTGGCCGTCTGCTGATCCTGGAAGGTGGTGGGCAAACCGCCCAGCACCACCAGACGGGACAGTTCAGCCTGGGGCAGGGGCGGGTCCGAGAACAGCTCGACATTGATGTTGTCGGGATAGGTTCCGTCCACCCGGGCGATGATGCGATAACCGCCCAGGTCGGTAACCGCTTCCACCGCCTCGAGGGTGGGCACCAGCGTGCGATTCCAGTAGGCAGTGCCCTGGCGCAGCCGGAAGCTGGCATCGTAGAAAGGGATGCGGATATTGCCGCGAGAGAGCCCCAACTGCCCGATCAACAAAGGCTTAGAGCTTCCGCTAGCGTTGACCACCTTGAGTTCGCCCCGGGCGCGTACTTGCGAGTCGAGGGCCCGGGCCCAAACATCGTCGCCGAGATTGAGGTCGAGGTCGTAAAGGAAGGGAAAGGCCCCCGCCACCGAGCCTCGCTTCTCGGCCCCTTCGACGGCCGATACGGGTATTTCGATGTCGCCCTCGGGAATGACCACGGTGCCCTCGATGACCGGCACCAGAACGGGTCTGTCGGGGTCATCTCCGGGCACCCCCTGCATTGCCAGGTCGACCGTGGCCGTGCCGTGAAAAAGGTGGGGGATGTGAATGGGCAGCGAGTCACCGAAGAGCCTGATGTCGAGATACGTGGGTTCAAGACCGATCAACTCGGCTTTGCCTTGAAGCTTGAACGCCTGCCCACCCAGCCGCCCTTCGAAGCGCTCGATGGCATAGCGATTGATCACCTCGCCGTCGAGAGTGCGCCCGATGGCCGAGGGCTCGGCCTCGGCAGCGTCGACCCGATCGAAATGGGTAATGATGTTGAGTTCCGTCAGATCGCCATACTCGCGCGAGAGCACCGAGGCGTCTTTGACCTCGATCACACCCGCCAACTCGGGCTCTTCGAAACTGCCCTCGAGACTGAGGGTGCCCTCGATCTCGCCGGCTGTCTTGACGCCCGGACCCAGCACGGCCGCCACCAGCAACATGCCTTTGTCGGTGAGGGTGGCCTCGGCATTGATCCTGGAAGTGCGGCTCAGACGCTTGCCCAACCAGGCCAGGTGCAAGCGGTCGTCATGGGGCTGACCGCTGTCTAACCAGTCTAGCTGGGCCTTGCCTTTGAGACCCAGCGAGTGGTCAAGACTCTTCTTGTCCCCGAGATAAACCTGGGACGGCTGGCCCCCGGGGCCGGTGAAAGTTAACTCGTAGTTACCTTCGGGACTGTTGCCGCCCACGATACCCAGCACCCCCTCAGCCAGATGAACGCTGCCCAGAGTCGCCTGGCTGAGGCGACCGACCACGCCCAGATTGGGCCGCAGCAGCGGCCCGTCCAGCTGCACCTCGAGCTGGTCGATGGTGCCTTTGAGACCCAGACTCTCGGGCAGCAAGAAGGCCAGATTCTCGAGCGGCAAGCTCAGCGCTGCCAGTTGGAAATGACTGTCGGGATTGGCTCCGGCCGCCTCCATCAGGGCCAGCTCGCCACTGGCCTCGAGGCGGCCTCCCACGGTTTGAGAAACCGGTCCCTGCTCGAGTCGGAAGAACGCCAACGTCAGCGGCTCGAGCACCAGGCGACCGGCGGTCTGGTCCCGCTGGTAGCGGAGCTGGGTCGGGTCCTCCAGACGGAAGCCCGAGACGACCCCGGCGTTTTCCCCCTCGACCCGCAGTTCGTCGAGGTGCAGGGCGTAGCGCGGCAGTCCGCTGCCAGCCCCAAGCTGGTGGTCGCGATACCATTGGCCTTCGAGTTCGAGGCTGCCACTGGCCAGGATCGACCCTTCGGTCAAAGGACGGCCGGCCACTCGCTCCAGGGCACGGCGGGTCAGCCGTTCGGCCTGGAACCGAAAAGGCAATCCGCCCCGCCCGAAGTCGGGGCCGGCGGGCGAGGCGAAGTAGTCCTCCAGACTCTGCTCAGAGGCCGGCAAACCGAAGTGGACGGTGCCCTCGGCCGCCAGTTCGGGGGCCTCGGCCTCTTCACCGAGGCGCACATGAAAAGCGCTCGCGGGAATCTGCACTTCGACTCGCTCACCGTCCAGACGCAAACGCACTCCCTGACCGGGCCCGGTGCTGGGCCGGGCGTTCTGGCGGTCGATGTAGCCAAACACCAGGCCGTCAAGATTCATCGGAGAGCCTTCGCCGGTGAGGACCGAGGGGTCCCAGACCAATCGATCGGACTCGAGACCAAGATAGATGACCGGCGCCCGCCCCCCCTTGCCTTCGACCGAGACGGCCACGTCGAGCTGGCCGGTCAGGCCATCAAAAGGATGACCCAGCGGGGCGAACAGCGAGGTGGGCACCTGACCCGCCCACAGGCTACCCACCAGGGTTCCGTCGCGACTACGCTTGCCTGACCCCGAGAGAGCCACGCCGTTGCTTTCGATGGTGAGATCGGTGATGCGAATCTCGCCTTGCTGACCGCTAAAGTCCAACCTGGCCGAGTCGATGGCCAGGGGGTTGCCCGACAGCCACAGCCCGCCGTCGGTCAGGGCCACCGTGCCCGCCACCGAGGGGTGGGCCAGGCCGCCCCAGATATGGAAATTGTCGGTGGCTACCTGACCATAGGGGATCAGGTAGGAGATGGCTCCCGGCAGAAACAGGGCCAGCTCGCTGGCCTTCCAGCCATTACTGGCCAGCCGCAGGTCGAGTTCCATTTCCCGGTTCAGCGCCAGCTCGCCGCGAGCGCGCAGCAGAGCCGTTTCTAGCGGAGAGCCGGTCTCTCCCAGCAGCTTGGCGATGCGGGGATCGAAAGCCCGGCTCGAGACCAGCAGATCGTCGAGGCGCAACCGGCGAGCATCGGCCTGCACTCTAGCCCCCATCGAATAGGCATAGCTGCTGCGCAGACCGGGCACGTCAGGGTCTTTGTCGCCGACCAGTAGCCAGGGCACATCAAAAAGCGCCGTCAAGGTCGGCTGCCGAAGGGTCCCACCCAGGCGGCCGTAAGCGAAGGCCAGGCCGGAGTCTAGCGAAAATCCCGCGATTTCGTTGAAAGAAGCCCCGTCAAACCAGGGTTCTGAGGCTAGCCAACCGAGATCGATTCCCGAGGCGTCGATGCCCAGATTCAGGCCTCCGTTGGCCAGATTGGCCCGGCCCGAGAGCTGCACCGACCCGAAGGTCGGAAAGGGAAAGCTGTCCACCTGGATGGCCGTCAGTGGCCCGGCCATGGTGGGACCGAAAAAGCCGTAAGCGTGCCCCTGGTAACGAGTCACCGGCAAGTCGAACCCCTGGGAAAAAGGATTCTCCCAGGTCAATAGATTCCGGGAGAGGGTCAAGATCTGGCCTTTCAGGGCTCCCTCGCCGAACAGATCCAGACCCTTCAGGCCGTGGCGTCCGCCCAGTTCGCCGTTGTAGGCGAAGGCCAGGTTGTCGGGCACGCCGCGAGCGGCCAGGCGAGCCGAAAACGGTCCTATCTCGGCCGTGTCGGCCTGGACCCAGGCCGACACGCCGAGCTGTCCGTCGGTGCGTCGAAAGCCTTGCGAGACAGCCGTCATCTGGGGCCCGGTTAGGGCCGCGTGGAAAGAAGCCCGCCCATCGGCGTTGCCGCTGAGGGCGGCCACCAGGTCGCCCTCTCCGGGAAGTCCCAGGCTGGCCAGTCTGACTGCCTGGGTGGCCACCACCAACTCCGCGACCTGGCTACGCAGGTCGTAGAGGCCGGCCAGCTCGACCGTGCCCTGGCCCACCCTGGCTCGCAAGCCTGGCAACAATAGCTGCTCTGAGCTGGCTACAAAAGCGCCTTCTAGTTCGTCAGCCCGAAGGTCTCGGTAGCGCACCTCGCCATCGGTGATGAAGCCGAGCGCTCGCAGCGACTGGGGCTGCTCGACATTGCCCCAGAAGCTGGCCCGACCGCTGACGACGGCGCTGGCCCCGTCAGCCTGGTCCCACGCAAACCGGGCCGTCGAAACCGAACCGTCGAGTTCGCCAGTCTTGGGGTCGTAGAGAGCAAAAGGAAGAGTAACCAACGAGGTGGTGTTGGAGGCCGAGCCGTCGTAGACGATGACCGTATCCCGGCTGGCCATAAAGCGGCCTCGGGCCTCGGTCAGACCCTGGCTCCAGGCCCCCAGCCCGCTGAGGTTGCCCTGCCCGTAGATGAGCGGGTTTTTCTCTGTGCCCAGCACCGAGACCGTGAAGTCACCGCTGCGGGCCACCCCGGGGGCCAGTTGGTCGAGGCGGGCGTTGCGCCCTTCAAGGCGTAGAGCCACCCCTAGTTCATCGCCCAGGAAAGCGAGACCGCGCCCCGCCAACTGCCCCAGCGAGGTGTCGGCTTCAAGATTGATCAAGGTGAGCAGATCTTGCTCGATGCGAAAGCGGGTCGTGAAACGATTGACCTGCTCCTGTTCGACGGTCAGGTCCGTTCCGGTCAGCTGACCCTCGATGGTGGGCTTGTCCCAGGCCCCCTCGACGGTCGCGTCCAGGGCCACCTGACCGGTCGCTTCGGGAGCTTTGGCCAACAGCTTACGCGCCTCGCCCAGGTCGATGCTGGGCATGGTCAAGCTGAGATTGAGCCGGTTGATGGGCTTGAAATTGGCCTCGCCCCAGAGCTTGAAGTCCAGGCCGTGAACTTTGCCGGTGAGCCCCTCGGTCCGCAGGGCACTTCCCACCAGTTCGAGGCCGCCGCTCAGGTCGTCGACCGGCGCCGGCATCGCGGGCGACTGAAACGACACCTGAGCGAGCCGAATCTCGCCCAGGACGAAGAGATGGCGCGCGATCTGATCCCACAGACCGGCCTCGGAGTGCAACAGCAGGTTGGCCGTGACCGTACCCGAGTCGATGATGGTCATGCCCGGTCCGAAGCCGGGGTGCCCGCTGAACGGACTCAACTCGAGTTGCTCGACGTCCGCCAACAGATGCACTCGGGGCGGGGACATGGCCACCTGGCCGCGCAGGCTGAACCGGCCCTCGGCGGACTCGAGCGGACGAAAGCCAAAGTCGAGCGCTATCGGTTGACCGGGCTCGAAGTCGATCTGACCCTTCCAGTCTGAAAGCTCATAGAGAAAGCCGGCGCCACGCTCATCCCGATAGATGATGTAGCCGTCTTCGAAGACCACCTGGGCTCGAAATCGTTCCAGAAAGCCGCTGTCGCCACGCAGGTCGCTGGGCAACAGAGAGGTCAGGTTGACTGACCCGCCGGGGTCGACGACCACTCGAAGACCCGGATTCACCAGCTTGATCCGGCGCATGGACTCGGCCCAGCGCCCGCGCAACAGAGCTCCCAGGCGCGCATTGAGCACCACCTGGTCGACTTCGAGCACCGACTGGCCGTCGGGGGTCGTCATCTTGACGTCTTCGAGCACCGCGCCCGTCAGGCGGAGATGGGCTTCACCCACCCGCAAATCGCCATTGATCTGGGCGCGCACGGGCCCCAGCACGAACTGCACGAGCGGGTCGAAGAACAAGACCAGCGAGGCCAACAGCGCCAACAGAAGAACAAGGCCCGCCAAGGCGAGCCGGGTCGCGATCTTTTTGAGGGCCTTCACATCGAGCTGAGCCACGTTCTATTTCAACCTGTCATGGTGTCCCGAGTTCTGGTTTTCGCATGGTTATCAGCCTTTCCTGTCGTTATTTGAAGCGTTTTCAAGATCGCGAGTTCACATTTTTGGCGCGCGAGGGGCTGGCCAGAACGCCTTCGACCCCATCGTTGGCGCCAGGTCTTCCCGCCTCGGCACATCTTCCGCTACGCCGACCAGGCGGCCGCCCACGGAGCTTAGGGCCAGGCCCTTAGGGCGCTAGGCTTCGACGGGGACGCGATAGCCCCCGATGTCGACGGCTTCCTCGTCGATCTGAATCGGCTTTACCTCACGCTCTGGGCCGAGCAGATAGTTGCGCGCCCGAGTCGGGTCGAGGGGCACAGGGTCGCAGAGACGCTCCTGACCGTCGCATTGGATCTTCAATTGGCCTTTGTCCCAGCCCGCGAGCTGCCCACGAGCCACCGGAAAGAACCCCTGGTCGCCCTGTACGAACACGGTCGGACCGTCGCTCTCTTGGGCCTGGGCGGCCAACCGCCCGTCACTTGACCAGAAAACAGCCTCGACACGGTAAGGAAGGCCAGCCTGGCCAGGCACGACCAGACCTCGTTCAAAAGCCACCGCGGGCGGTCCGTCCTCGGCCCAATAGACCTGGTCGAGCTTCCCTCTCGAGGGCAACGCCTCGAGTTCGGCACCGGGCAACCGCGCCCAGAAATATTGTTGGCCCGAGTTAAAGACGACCTGAGAGTGGTCTTTGGAGAGCAAGCGATGATCGGGCAGGGCGTAGCCAAACTGCTCGAGCAGTCTGCTGGCGACCGCTTCGTCGATTCCCGGAAAGAGTTCGCGATAGGTGCTCAGCAGGGGCCGACGCACGGGCGTGCCCAGTTCCTCCGCCGCCTGCACATCCTCGAGCATGGCCATGGTCCCGTTGGGTTCGACCACGTAGTAGGTGGGAACCGAGGCGATTCCCCAACTGCTGTCGTGAGAGCACACCAGCAAGCGATCGTCGGCCAGGTACTCGACCCGCTCGATCCAGCGGGGTGTGTGACAAAGTTCGCGCTGACCAGCCTGGTCCACGACCATGACCCGGTCGTGGTTGGCGTAAGCCAGGGCGCCGCCGTCCGAGCGCAGGTCGAGCGAGCCCAGGCTAAAGCCCTGGGCCAGCTTACGAGGGCTCTCGCCCGCAGAGGCGAGCCACAATTCCTTGGCCCCACCCTGACCGGCAACCAGGGCCGCTACCGAACCGTCGTCGGCCACCGAAAGGCTGTCGAGGGGCCGGGCGAAATCGATGGAAAGCTGGTTTTTCCCCTCGACAATAGCAAAGTTGCCCTCCGGATGGGCCGTAAAGCGGGCCTGCGGAGAACGGTCAGCCGGCGGGGAGACGTTGAGAGCATTGGCCGGAATGTCCATCTGGCGGCTATTGTCTGGCTGGGGCCCGAACGAGTTGTGAACCCGCCGTAAATTTCAGCCTGGGTGGCCTGAAGGCGACCTCTTCAGCGTAGCGAATTCTTCTTCTGATGGACTCCCTTCGGCCTGTCTCGTTGCGCGCCACCCCGACGAGTCGCCCCGCGACCGCGTCGGCGGCCCAAGCCCCCGCCGAGCCCCCTCTCGAGACCTCCGACATCGTGTCGGTGCAGGGCTTTACCCCCGGCCAGGTGCGCTGGGAGTCGGCCAAGGCAGTGGCCAGAGCAGCGGCTGAGGTCAGTCTGCCTCTGGCCCTCGGCGCCACTTTCGGTTTGCCCGGGCTGGCCCTCGGCACGGCCGTCTCGACGGTCTCGGCCACCGCCCAGAGCGAGGCCCTCAGCCTGGGCGGCCGCCTCAAAGACGGCCTGATGATGGGCGCGCTGCCGCTGGGGCTAGCGCTCTCGATGGCCCTGCCCGGAGCCGGCCTGGCCGCCCTGTTCGGCGCGGGAACGGCCATCATATTGGGCAAAGGCGCCGCCCTGGCGGCAGCCGCCGCCTTTCCCTGGTTCGCCGGAAAGTCGGCTCACGAAAAGTTCAGCCAGGAGCCCAAGGTTCGGCTAGCCCCCAAGACCTTCAACCCCAAAATGTCCGAGGCTTTGAAGCAACGTCTCAAAGCCCACGGTGTCGAGCAAACCGGGTCAGCCGCCAAGACGGTCGCCCTGGCCTGTCAGCACCTGGGTCCGGCGGCCGTACTGGCTGTGGCCGATCAGGTCGGGGCCGAGCTCATCACTCCCGGGGCAGCCGACCTCATCAACCAGGTGAGCATGAAAGCCCACCCTGGCGAGAAGGGGGCCGATGGGGTCACGCTGGCCAGTTTGCACGGCACGCCGGGTCTGGCCACCGTCCACGACATCGTGCTTGATGCCGACTTCGTCAAGGCCAACGAAGCCCGCCCCGCCGCCGTGGCCTGGGTGAAGGGCCACGAGCAGAGCCACATCGACCACAAAGACGTGCTGGCTGGCACGGCCCGCTCGGCCCTGCTCAAAATGCTGAAAAACTCTGCCTGGACCTGCCCCGGCCTGGCCGGCCTGGCTTTGCGAGAACTGGAGCTGCAAGATGCAAGAGATAGCCGTTCGCGCGAGTCGAGGGCCGACCGCGAAGGCTTCGACTACGCTCTGGCCCAGGGCCACAGTCGCGAAGAAACCCTGGAAGCCATTCAAGGCATTCTCAAGCAAACCACCGACCACGAAGAACTCGACCGTCACCCCGCTGGAGCCGTGCGCGTCGAAGACCTGAAGAATTACAGCTGACGCGCCAGTTGCCGGGAATAGAAGCAGTTCCTGTCGACTAGCTCCTTCAAGCGCGCCTGCCGAGCCTCGGGCTTGAGTTCGCGTAGCTGACGGGCGTGGCGCTCACGATGCTCGCCGGATCGGTCGTCGAGACGATGGATCAACGCCAGCGCACTCACCAGCGCCCTCTCCTGAGCCACACTCCTACCGGATAGCGCTGGCTGGGCAGCAGCGGCGACCAGCGAGTCGACGGCCGCCCAATACAGATTGTGCTCAAAGCGAGCTCGGGTAGCGCTCTCCAAAGCCTGTTTCACCCTCCGACGAGCCCGGGCCCCGGCTCGCTGAGCGCAGCCACGCAACACCTGCTCATGCCCTTCCCGCCGCACCTTCTCGCTCAGACCCACCATCAATGCGCCCGGGTCGCGCATCATCCCCGCGCAGCCGAATCCGATGAATCGAACCAGACCAGCCCGGTCGAGCCTTCGGGCCAGGTGCCGGCAAAGATCGGCGTAAAGCGCAAACCAGCCGGTCACGAAGCCATCGGCCGCTACTGCCTCGCGCAGGTCTTTGACATGGCGCCACTCACGCTCGACCGCCTCGAGCGGGTCCCCCTTCAGCAGGCTCGGGCGCAGCCTCGCCGCCGCCTCGCCCACCAGTCGCTGATTGTAGTCGGGTGCGCAGCAGGCCAGGGTAGCTGCCATGTTCTCCTGCAACGGCTCCACCTGTTCAGGATGGATGCCGAATTGCACCTCGCCATCCTCGTCGCCCAGCACTTTGACTGATTGGCCCTGGCCAAGGCCCACCAAGAGGCGACAGAACTCCCCCAGCCAAAACATGCTGGGGCGTCGTCTCGGGTCGATCTCCAGCCGATAGGGCGGGTTCGCCTGGACCTCTTTCTCGAAGAGCACCACCACGTCACCGTCGGGGGTCGCCTCGACGACCCCCTGCAGCCAGTTAGCGCCGACCAGGAACTGCCCTGGCCGACCCTGACGAGCGGCCATCGAGGCCAGTAAAACCTGGTCGACCAGGACTGGCGACACGGCCGTCAAAGCCCGGCTGAGAGTGCCTCCGTCGGCCACCAAACGGTCGATGGTGATTTCCATGGCCGGCCTCTTCCCACTAGTCGAAAGAAGCCCTTCCAGCCATCGCGGCTAGCTCTTGCCGGCTGAGTCGCTACCGCAACTGCCGCCGGTGCCGGCATCCTTGCCACCGCTATCCGTGCTGCCCGCGTCCTTGCCACCGCAGGTGCCCGCGTCCTTGCCGGCATCTTTGCCGCAAGTGTCGGTCGCCGCATCTTTGCCACAGGTGCCCGGGCTGGCGGTATCCTTGCCAGTGCAAGTATCCTTACCAACATCTTTGCTTTCGCAGACGCCGTTCTCGTCGCGGCTGCAGCATTCTGTCTTGCTGGCCTCCTGCTTGCTCTCGCACTGGCTTTTCTCGTTCTTGGAGCACTGGCTGGCCGTCTCGGCGCTGGCCTGCGCCACGCACTCGCGCTCGCCGTGGTCGCCACCCTGAGAGCCAAGAAAGGTCGTCAATTGAGCGTGGGCGGCCTGTTTGGCGCTGGCGAACCGAGCCTTGAACTCGAGTTCCGCCGAGGCCCCTCCGAACTGGCTGTTGCCTGACATCGGATAGTTGCCGCAGGCCAGGCCATAGGCCGACAGGTCAAAACTGATGAAGGGACTGACGCTGGCGCTCAGGTCGGCGCAGCTACTGGCCGAGGCCAGTTGTTGGAAAGCGATTCGGATTTCGAAACTACTGATCATCCGGGGGGACTCCTTCTAATAAAGTGATTACCTCTATTGAAGCCGCCGGAGTTGGAGATCCTCTTGGAGTTGCGCCCGGAGATGTGAACGAGTTATTGCCCAATTATTGCTGGATCGAACTGTTGCGCGATTCTAACACGCGCCGCCCTGCGGGCGGGGGAGCGCTGGCTTTGCCAGCGGGAGAAGGAGCGGCTACGCCGAGCTCTCGCCCTGCGGGCGACAGCGGGGCGGCTACGCCGAGAGCGACCCCCAGCTCAACCACCTCGAATTGAGCGCCAGCTCGATTCGCTCCCACCTCCCGGCGCAGCCGGGCTCGCAACTCCGAGCGAAGCGAGGCTCCTTTCTCGGCCGAAGGCCGACGGCTCGGCCGAAGGCCGACGGCTCGGCCGAAGGCCGACGGCTCCTTTCTCGGCCGCAGGCCGTTAGCCAAGCAGGTCCCACTTGTTGCCGGCGATGTCTTCGAAGACGACCACCCGGCCGTAAGGCTCCTGCCGGGGTTGGCCGTGGAAGACGACGCCAGCGGCCTGCAGGCGAGCATAGCTTGCCTCGAAGTCGTCGACGCGCAGGAAGAAGCCCACCCGGCCGGCCATCTGGCGGCCCACGAAAGGCTGCTGCTGGGGACCGTCGGCGCGAGCCAGCAGTAGCCCGGTCTCGGCTCCAGGCGGGCGAACGACCACCCAGCGCTTGGGGCGGCCGTCGTTCGTCAGCGAAGGGGTGTCTTCGACCAGTTCAAAGCCGAGCACCTCGACAAAGAAGGCGATGGCCGGGTCGTACTCTTCGACCACCAGGCTGACCAATTGCAGGTGCAACTACCAGATACCGAGGAACATGCGGGCTTCTTCCGAGGCGTGCACGGTGGGATCCCAGCGGGGCTTCCAGACCAGGTTGACCTCGCAGTCTTTGACACCCTCGAGGCGCTTGACGGTGATCCAGACGGCGCTCTTGAGTTCAGGCCCGGCCGGACAACCCGGGCTGGTCAAAGTCATGTTGACATCGACCACGCCCGTTTCTTCATTGGGAATGACGTCGTAGATGAGGCCAAGGTCGACGATATTGATGCCGATCTCGGGGTCGATGACCTCTTTGATGGCCTCACGAATGGTCTCGGGGTCGGGCATCTGACCGGTGGTCTGGGCGGTGGTTTCGGTGGTTTCTGACATGATATTTCCTCCTCAGGCGCAGTTCTCTTGGGGTAGGGCCTGCAGCAATGTGTTCCAGGCTAGTAGCGCGCACTTGATGCGCACGGGATATTGGCGAACGCCGTCGAGGGCCTCGAGATCTTCGAGATCCAGCTCGGACTCGGGCAAATCGCCTCGGGTCAGCATGCGGGCTTTGAAACAGCCGCATAGCTTGCGGGCATAGTCGACGCTGTGGCCGCACAGCATGCAGGTCAGCATCGAGGCCGAGGCAAGCGAAATAGAGCAGCCCTGACCACCGAAGCCGATGTCCTTGATAATACCGTCTTCAATCTGAAGCTCGATCTCGACCTCGTCGCCGCAGGTGGGATTGAATCCCTCCTCTGAATGGGTCGGACAACACAGCTTCTTCTTGTGGACCGGGCGAGCATAGTGTTCGAGAATGATCTCGCGATAGAGGTCGTCTCCCATGAAGTCTTTTTCGGATTGGCTAATGGACACCCGTAAATACCTCGCTTGCTTTGCCCAGGGCGACCGCCAGGCGGTCGATGTCGGCAGTGGTGTTGTAGACGTAAAAACTTGCCCGAGTGGTGCCGGCCCAGCCCAGCTGGCGCATCAAGGGCTGGCAGCAATGATGACCCGCCCGAATGCAGACCTGCTCGCGATCGAGCAAGGTAGCCAGATCGTGGGGATGGATGCCGCGATAGTCAAACGACAACACGCCGCTCTGACGGGTCGTGTCGCCCGGGCCCAACAGACGCATCCCCTCGAGCTTGCCGAGCGTAGCGAAGGCATACTCGAGCAACATCTGCTCATGGGCGCGCACGCGCTCCATGCCAAACTCGGTCAGATAGTCGATGGCTGCTCCCAGGCCGATGGCTCCGGCGATGTGGGGGGTGCCCGCTTCGAAGCGCTGGGGCACTTCGCCAAAGCGGGTCTTCTCTCGCTTGACTTGCAAGATCATGCCGCCTCCCAGGCGGTACGGTGGCAAGGCCTCGAGCAACTGGCGTCGGCCATACAGCACCCCGATACCGGTGGGCCCCAGCATCTTGTGCCCCGAAAAGGCCAGGAAATCACAGTCGAGGGCGCCGACATCGGTGGTCAGGTGAGGCACGCCCTGGGCCCCATCGACCACCACCAGGGCGCCCGCCTGACGGGCCCGGGCAGCCAGGTCGGCCACCGGATTGATGGTTCCGAACACGTTCGACACCCAGGTCAGGGCCAAAAGCTTGGGTCGAGCCTCGAGCAACCGGTCAAAATTAGAAAGGTCGAGAGAACCGTCGGGCAGCACCTCGATCCAGGCGAGCTGGGCGCCTTTGCGCTGAGCCAACTGCTGCCAGGGCACCAGATTCGAATGGTGCTCCATCCCGGAAAGGAGAATGGTATCGCCGACCCCGATGTGCTCTTCGCCCCAGGTCGAGGCCAGCAGGTTGATACTATCGGTAGTGCCCGAGGTGAAGATGCACTCTTCGGGTCGAGCGCCGATGAACGCGGCTACCTTCTGGCGGGCCTCTTCGTAGCGACTGGTCGCCTCTTCCGAGATGGAATAGATGCCGCGATGAATGTTGGCGCAATAGTCGCGATAGTAGCCGGTCATGGCCTCGATCACCGCGGTCGGCGTCAGAGAAGTGGCGCCGCTGTCGAGATAGACCAGCTTATCGGTGATCGGAAAATCCATCAGTCGAGACTCACATAGACCTGACCGTCGACCACTTCGAGCTCGAACGTCTCGATGGGATAAACGGCTGGCATCTGGGTGACTGACCCGTCGCGAACGTCAAAACGGGCCCCGTGGCGGGGGCACTCGATCTCGCAACCTTCGAGTTCGCCCTCGCCCAGGGGACCGTCATCGTGAGTGCATCGGTCCTCGACGGCATAGAGGGTGCCATCCACGTTGCAGATGGCCACCCTCTCGCCTTCGATGCGGACCACGCGGACCTTCCCCAGGGGAAAGTCCTCGAGTCGGCCGACTCTCATCAGCCCAGCACTTTCTCCATTCGCTCCGAGAGCAGTTCCACGAGGTGCTCGACCACCACTGGCTGAGCGGTCCGCTCGATCACTTCCTGGAAAAAGCCGGTAATGAGCAAACGCTCCGCCTCGTAAGAGGTCATGCCGCGACTCTGCAGATAGAACTTCTGGTCGCGGTCATAGGTGGTGAAGGTAGCGCCATGAGTGCAACGCACATCATTGGCCTCGATCTCGAGTTTGGGCATCGAATCGGCCCGGGCTTTGTCCGAGAGCAACAAGTTGCGATTCTGCTGGTAGCCGTCGATCTTCTGGGCACCGGGCTCACACAGCACATTACCCGAGAATACCGAGCGAGCTTTACCAGTCAGAGCGATGTGGCAAAGCACATCAGAGACGGTGTCGCCCACGCGATGGTTTTGAACCACATCCAGGTCATAGTGTTGCCGGCCTTCGGCCAGCACCAGCCCCAAGACCTCGGACTTGGCTCCCTGGCCGCACAGGTCGGATTCGATGAACACTTTGGCCAATCGTCCACCCAGGCCCATGAAGAGCACTTGCAGGGTGGCGTCCTTGCCCAGGGTTGCGTGAATCGTCGGTACCACCGCGGCCCGATCGCCCCACTTATGGACGAAGACGTAGCGCAGATTGGCGCCTTCCTCGAGATGGATCTCGACCATGGGTGCGGCCAGCAGTGCCTCGTCATCGGCCTCGAAGGTCTCTACCACCGAAGCTTTGCTGTGGCGCTCGGCCAGCACCAGACTGTGTGGCAGCGCCGCCGCCGTGTCGCCCGCGCCGAAGCGATGGTGGGCGGTCACCGCTCCCTCGCCGGTGCTCTTGTCTTTGGCGATGTGAAAGAAGCTGCCGCCGCTCCAGAAAGCGCGGTTGAGAGCCGAAAACGAATGCTCGTCGAGGCGTCCTACGTGGTGTAGATACTTTTCGACCAGCGCCGACTGAGTCTTGACGGCCTCTTCTAGAGCACAGAAAGTCACGCCGTCACGGCTGGCCTCGCCCAGTTGGCCGAAGCTCGACACGGGAGGCGCGACCTGGTGGCTCTCGGGACGAACCCGCTCCGGGTCGGTGCGGCGCCAGGCTTCGTCTTTTCCGGTAGGGAAGTCTAGCGCCTGATAATGGGCAAATCCTTCGCGTCGAGCTGCCTTAAGCCAATCGGGGGCCTGGTTGCTGAGCAGGTCGAGCCCGCTCTGATCAAGAGTTGCTTTGGTCATGGTGGTGGTCATCTTTCCTCCTAGCCGATCGATCCTTCCATCTCGAGTTGAATGAGACGGTTGAGTTCGACGGCATATTCCATCGGCAGTTCTTTGGTGAAGGGCTCGAAAAAGCCGTTCACGATCATCGAGATGGCGTCGTTCTCGGAAAGGCCGCGGCTCATCAGATAGAACAGTTGCTCATCGCCCACTTTGGAAACGGTGGCCTCGTGACCGATATGGGTGTCCTTGTTCTCGATCTCCATGTAGGGATAAGTGTCCGAACGCGACTCTTCGTCAAGCAGCAAAGCGTCACAGCGCACGTTGCACTTGACTCCGTGGGCGTTAGGATAGACTTTTACCAGGCCGCGATAGGAAGTGCGTCCGCCGTTCTTGGAGATGGACTTGGACAGCACGGTGGAAGAGGTGTTGGGAGCCACGTGAACCATCTTGGCCCCGGCGTCCTGGTGCTGACCTTTGCCGGCATAGGCAATGGAAAGGACCTCGCCGCGAGCCCCCTCCTCCATCAAGTAGACGGCCGGATACTTCATCGTGATCTTGGAACCCAGGTTGCCGTCAATCCACTCGACGGTGGCATTCTTGAACGCCTGAGCGCGCTTGGTCACCAGGTTATAGACGTTGTTCGACCAGTTCTGGATGGTGGTGTAGCGAATGGTCGAGCCCTCCATCGCGATCAACTCGACCACGGCCGAATGGAGCGAATCGGTGGCATAGATCGGAGCCGTGCAGCCCTCGATGTAGTGCACTTTTGCACCCGGTTCGGTGATGATGAGGGTGCGCTCGAACTGGCCCATGTTCTCGGCATTGATGCGGAAGTAGGCCTGCAGCGGAATGTCGACTTCCACTCCGGCCGGCACCCAGATGAACGACCCGCCGCTCCAGACCGCCGTGTTGAGGGCCGAGAACTTGTTGTCGTTGTGGGGGATGACGGTGCCGAAGTACTTCTTGACGATCTCCGGGTGCTCGCGCAGAGCGCTATCCATGTCGAGGAAGATGACTCCCTCTTTCTCGAGGTCCTCGCGGATGGAGTGATACACCACCTCGGACTCGTATTGAGCCGAGACGCCGGCCAGGAACTTTCGCTCGGCCTCGGGGATCCCCAGCTTCTCGAAGGTATCCTTGATGTACTCGGGCACGTCGTCCCAGCTCTTCTCGGTTTTCTCCGAAGGCTTGACGTAATAGTGAATGTTCCCGAAGTCGATCTCGCCGAGATCGCTGCCCCATTGGGGCATGGGCCGGCTATGGAAATGCTCCAGAGCCTGCAGGCGAGCCTCGAGCATCCAGGCCGGTTCGTTCTTTTGGGAAGAGATCTTCTCCACGATCTCGCGGGTCAGACCCTTTCCAGACTTGTAGACGTAGTTCTCTTCGTCGTGAAAGCCGTATTTATAGTCTTTGCCAATATCCTCTAAGAGAGCGGAATCAGACATTTAGATCCTCCTAAGGTGCCGTCGCCTAGGCGCCAGCGGTCACAGGCTCGACGCCGTAAGCTTTGAGCAGTTCGTCATAGCCCTTCTCTTCGAGTTCGTGGGCGAGTTCGGGCCCACCACTGCGAACGATGCGGCCGGACACCATCACATGGACGTGGTGGGGTTTGATGTAGTTGAGCAGACGTTGATAGTGAGTAACCAACAAAACTCCCATATCGGGACCCGCCTGGCGATTGACACCCTCGGCCACGATGCGCAAGGCATCGATATCCAGGCCCGAGTCGGTCTCGTCAAGCAACGCTAGCTTGGGTTGGAGCAGCGCCATCTGCAGAATCTCGCAGCGCTTCTTCTCGCCGCCCGAGAAGCCGTCGTTGACATAGCGCTTGGCGAAGTCGGGGTTGATACCGAGCTCTTTCATGTGCCCCATCAACTCTTTGCGGAAGGGGAGCAACTTGACCTTGTCGGCGCCCCGCACAGCCTTCACCGAGGCCAGCAAGAAATTGCCCAGACTGACGCCCGGAATCGAGGTGGGATATTGGAAGGCCAGGAAGATGCCGGCTTTGGCCCGCTCATCGGCTTCCATCTCGGTGAGGTCTTCCCCCTGATAGTGGATGGTTCCACCCGTGACCTCATAGGCGGGGTGACCCATCAAAACGTTGGACAGGGTCGATTTTCCCGAGCCGTTGGGACCCATCAAAGCGTGAATCTCGCCCTGTTTGATGGTCAGGCTCAGGCCCCGCAAAATCGGCTTCCCTTCGATTTCGACCTGCAGGTCTTTGATTTCGAGTAAAGGCTTGTTGGCCATAATTACACCTCTCGTTGTGCTATCTTTCCTCTATTAACTTCAAAGGCAGCAAACCTTCGCTCTCGCGCCCCCCGCAAAGCCGCTGGGCCTCCGCTCTCAAATCGTCGAGTGTCGTGCTACCTAAAACTTCCATGACGCTATTCTCGAGCTCAAAACACAATTTTCGGCTGGCGCACCCTGTATGAGTGCGGCAGTTCGCCGAACGGAGCTCAGGCATGCTGCACAAAATCGGCGGCATATCACCCTCGACAGCCCTCACCACATCAGCCACCGTGATCTCGCCAGGAGGCCTGGAAAGACGATATCCGCCTTTGGGCCCGCGAGTCGACTCGACCAGACCCGATTGACGGATAGCATTGAGAATTTGTTCGAGATAGCGACGGGGGATGTTGTTCTCGTCCGACAGGCTGACCGTGGTCACCGGCGGCCCATTCAACTGCTGAGCCAGCGCCAAACAGGCCCGCAAACCATAGGTACTTCTTGTCGAGAGTTTGAACAATGGTCCCTTTCATCCAATGTGTGGTCGCCCTGATTCTAATAATCCCTACTATTTTTGTCAAGATTATTAAACAACCTCGGCGGGGACGGGTCTTCTCATTCCCCTCCAGATCCGAGTCGAAACGTCTGTTCACGCGCCTCTGGCCAGGCGTCAAAATATCCGATGGTAGGCGAGCCCCTAAATTTAGGGGAGAATTGCTCACAGCTAGCAAATAGGGAAACCATGCCGGATATCCATCGGCCCGTGCTGGCCGTGGTGGGACATATCGTCGAGGCCGACGATCCCGAATTCCGCTCACTCGAGCTGGCGCAACGTTTTTTTGAGCGCAAAGCCAATCAGCGGGGGGCCGACGAGCAAGGTATCGTCTATGCCCTCATCTGGCTAGCCGGCACGCGGGTCGTGCTTCACAACGTCAAAGGGGCCCTGCACACCCTGGGCCACCTCAGGGCCCGCTCCCGCGGCCGCTTCAAGGAACTCGAGACCATGGCCGGATATCTCGAGATCAGGCTGGCTCTCGAAATGCGGGAATACAAAAAGGCGCTGGGCCTGCTCGAGCGCCTCACGGTCGACTCCGATGACGAACGAACCCGAGCCCGACTTACCGCCATCGCCCAGATGTACCGAGGTCGAATCCTTTCAGCCCAAGGCCAGATTCAGCTTGGCCACGTCGAATTCGAAAAGGCCCTGGCCTCGCTGAGAGTAGGCTCGGCCCAGCTCGAGGATTTGGCCATTACGGCCGAGATCTATAACGAGCAGGGCCACTCCTTCTACCGCGAGGGCAAGGTAGACGAAGGCATGAAGGCCTACACCCAGGCCGAAACGGTGGCCGGGCACATCGGTTTCAAACTGGCCCTGGCCCGTAGCCTGCGAGGGCGCGGCATCATCCACAGCATTCGCAAAGAAAACGAGCAGGCCATCAAGCTGCTGCGTCAGGCCCTGGACGTCTATCAGGGCTTCGATGCCCCCTACGGCGTGCTGCGAACCTGCATCAGCCTGGGCCGCTCGCACTATGCTCTGGCTGACTATCGCCAGGCCCTGTTCTATTTCGAAGAAGCCCGGGTCCAGTGTGGCAAAGGGCGATATCCCAACGAAGAAGCCGAAGTCAACGCCCGCATCGGCGACATCATGTTGGCCGAGGGCCGCTACGACGAGGCGGCCGAATTCTACGAGCAAGACTTGCAGATCGTCACCGTCCAGGGCACCGACCGGGCGCGCAGCCACGCTCTGCGCAACGTGGGCCGTATTCAGCGTTTGCTGGGCAACTTCTTGCGAGCCGAGGCCTGCCTCGAAGAGTCCTACCAGATCTTCAAGCGCCTCGACGATCGGCCAGGCCTGGTTCAGACCTTGCAACAGATGGTGCAGTGCTTCCTCGAAGAAGGCAAGACCGTCATGGCCCGGCGCGCCCTCGACGCCCTCAAGGAGCAGGCGACTCGCCTGGGGCGCACCCACGAAGTCGGTATCGCCAACATGCTCGAAGGCCTGGTTCTGCGCCACGAGGACAAGTCGGCCGAAGCCCGCCTGCAACTCGAGAAGAGCCTGCGCGTTTTCGCCGAAGACCCCGGTTTCTACACGGTGATGTGCCGCATGGAACTCGGTCAGGCTTTGCACGACCTGGGTCACCGCGAATCGGCGCTCCACCAATTCAAAGAAGCTATTTTGACCTCGCGCAAACTGCGACTGCACGACATGGAGAAGCGGGCGCTCGATCTGCTGGCCAAGATCGACCGCTCGGAGTGGGCCCGAATTTTGCACGGTGGCGGTAGCCAACCCATCAAAGACCGGCGCGTCAACCGCGTCTATCTCTCGGTTTTGATGCTGGAACTACGGGGGCTTGATTCTATTTGGGATCTAGAGCCAGAGCCCCAGGTCCAGGCGCTCAATCAGGTCTACGACGCTCTGGCCTCGATCATCCATCAAGAGAAAGGCATTCTGGGCAAACTGAGCGGCGAGCGGATGCAGGTGATCTTCGGCCTCGAGAGCACCTGTGACCCCGGTCTGGCCCTGGCCTGCGCCGAGGCTTGCTTGGAGGGCTTCCAGCGCCAGCGTCGCGAGCTAGAACTGGCCGCCGAATTTGGCCTGGCCGCCTCGATCGCCACCGGCGAGGCTATCGAGGGTATGTTCGGCCCTTCGGATCGCCTCGAATTTGGGGTTTTCGGCGAGTCGGTCAGCTTGGCCAAGGTCATTCTGGGAGCCGCATCGCCCGGAGAAGTGGTGGTCTGCCCCCATACCTATCGGGCCCTGAGCCACAATCTGCCGATGTCGGCCCCACGCGACCTCGAGGTTCCTGACTGGGAAAAACTGGTCGTCTATCAGGTCTCGTCGGGCCGCACGCTCACTCATCAGGGGGGTTTGGCGGTCGACGGGGGGCTGGCGGGTTAAGCAGCGCCTTGAGTTCGCTCCAGGCCTGCGAGCCCTTCGACCGCTCGTCGGGGTCATCCCCGTAGCGCACCCAAAAGGTGGCCTCGTCAAATAGCTCGGCGGCCGCATCGGCCTTGCGGTAGCGGTCCCGACGACCCCACTCTCCGGTGCCGTACGAAACACGCAGGCGGCGAGCCCGCTGCTTGACCTCCATGCGAACCTCGTGGGTGACCTCCTGCGGCCGGAGCTTGAGCTGGCGGACGATCAAATCGAGCAGCTCGTGGGTCAGCTTCATGAACTCCTTCTCGTTGAGAGCGGGCACGACCGGCTCGAAACTATCCAGGATCTGCTCGAAAACCCCCTCCAGGGACTCGAACCGGCTGGGGGGGCTGGCGAACGAAATGACGTAGGTCTGACCCTTGGCACTCAAAAAGACCTTCAACTGCCGGGTCACCTGACCATTGGGCAGCTTCTGGTTTAGCAGCACCTTACGCGCGTCGCAATCGGCCACCTCGGCCTTCTCGACCTTCTCGACCTTCCAAACGTTACGCCATGCCGACTGAGACCTGTCGACGTAGGCGTCAAGATCGAAGCCATCGGGGGCGGTGGCACTGACGACTTTCACCCAGGGAGGTTGGTCGAGGACGGGAGCGGCCTGAAAGAAACCGAGAGCGTCTCTGCCGACCCTCCAGTGCTCAGGCACGGAGATCTTGAAAGAACGCTCGTCGAGAGTATGCCAGTTTTGGGCCCAGGCAACCGCACACAGCAACCACCCAAAGAATAGGACCCTGTATCGCATGAACTTTATTCGGTGAGGTTGACGCTGATGGGCAGCGTCTGGCCTCCTCTTTCTACGGTAAATTTCAGGTTCGGCGTGTTACGAATCTCGCGATAGGCAGCCGACAGCGCCTCGGTCCCGTTGAGGGGAAGCTCGTTGACCGAAGTTACGATATCGCCATTGCGAATGCCCAGCCGATAAAGAGGATGGGTCTGACTGGCCAGATACACCTGAAAACCGATGGTCTCGCCGTCTCGCTGAATGGGTCGCATCTTGAAGTTGCCAGGATCGGGGTTGTCGATCATGTTGCGGAGCTCGGCTTGCGAGAGCGAGCCTCCGGGCGGCGTCTCGGCCGGGGCGACCGGCTGAGCAGGAATGCCAAAACTCTGGGGAGGTTGAGCCGGAACCGGAGCGGCCGCGACCTGCTGCGACTGACCGGCGGCCATCTCGAGGGTCTGGTCCACTCCGGCCCGACGCACCACCGCGCTATACGGCCCAACCGAGACCAGCGTGTAGTCACCCCCTACGGTCTCGCCCACGCCGACCACCTCGGTGGTGCCGTTGACATCGATCATCGCCAGGGACAAACCCTGACCCGACATGGTCCCCTTGAGGGTCAATCGGGCCGTCGGTTGAGGGGGGGCCGCCTGCGAGGGCGTCCCGGGAGTTTCGGCCGCGACATCACCGGGGTCCGGCGCCGAAAGGGCCAGCAACTCTCCCAGTCCGGGCGGGGCGGCCTTGGCCGGAGGCGGCTCGGTAGGGATGGCGGCCAATTGCACGTCGATGGGCATAGGAGCCACCGCCAACCGCTTTTCGATTACGGCCGACGTGAGGTCGGCCGCAAAAAAGGCCAGCGCGATCACCAGCGCGATGTTCAAGAATCTGAGCAAGCCCGGAGGCGGGGCCGTGGTCATGGTTGGTCCTCTCTGACCGCAATCGAGGCCAGCACAGGCTGTTGACCGGTCATGTCGATTTGGAAGCGTCGAATAATCTGGGACCAGCTTTCGCCCTGGTCGTGGCGCTCGAGGATCTGGCCGAGTTCAAGCTCGGCCGCCCGGGACAGAGCCAGGGCGATGCCGGCTTCGGCCATCTCGAGGTTGCGCGAAGCCAGCGCACTCACGTCAGACGTATTGGCCCCGTAGGCATGATAGAGAATCGGCAGCAGGGCTCGTTTCTCACCCGGAGTGAGGCGCTCGAGATCATAGTGCAACGACATCTGCTCGGGAAAACGGGTGCGACGGCGGGCGCACAGGATCGTGTGGGGCGCCGTGCCGGTGAGCAGGGGATAAACGCCCGACAGGGGGCCCTGGGTCAGCACATCGGGACGCAACCCGAAAGCCAGCGTCACCTCCGACCAGGGCAAATCCTCGCCCAGTCGCGCCGCCAGCATCGACTCCATCGGCAAGGGCTTATGGTAAGCGATCACCCCGGCCATCACCCAATCGGCCGTGACCAGCCCTTTGCCGGCGGGTTTGGTCAACATCTCTTCGGGCACGCCAAGGGGGTCGTCGAGCACGGCCCGAATATTCTTGATTTCGTCCCCCGAGAGGTGGAAGCGATTCTGCAACACCTCGGAAGGCACCGACGGTTCGAAGGCGTTGATCACCAAGTCCTTGGCCAGACCCGGATAGACATCGGGCAAAAAGTGGAGCACCGGGGGCGGTGAATCGTTGCGACCAAACCACAGAATCTGGCGGATGGGATCGGGCAAGCTGTCGGCGTCGAGCTCGATCTCCTCGGCGATTTCACGCCAGCGTTTTCCGCCGCGCAGACGTCGCAACTCGAGCACTTCGTTGAGCGAGGCCCCCTGACCCATCATGGCCAGGGCCACCAGGGTCTCGGCATAAGAGTAGCCCCCAATAAGCATCTCTTGCGGAACCCGTTCCGGAATGCGGTAAGCTCTGGCCATCCAAGCGCTAGCCAGCCGAGCATCCGCGGCCGCCCGCTCATGTCGCTCTCGAAATTCCGTTTGACCCCACGCCCCAACCGTCAATAAGAAAGCCAGCAGGAGCGTCCACCGTCGTTTCATGCCCAATGGGTTCCCTGAGGAACCTCAACTTCCTCCGCAAGTCGATGGGCAACCTGTCAAATCACAGGGTAGAACGCCTCGGGCGAGAAAAACTATTGATGGATATTCAAGAGCCCAAGAGAACCGGCTTTAGCCTTCTCGAAGTGCTGGCCGCCATGGCCATCGCGGCTCTTACTTTCGGAGTACTGTTGCGCTCGGTAAGCCTCCAGATCTTGACCATCAGCCGCGCCACCGGGCGCTACCAGTCCCTGGCCTACGCCTCAGCCCTGCTTGAACGCAAGATGGCCGAGGGGGTCACCGAGGACGAAGCCGTGTCGGCCGAACTCGACAGCTACTCCTATAGTATCGACACTCACGTGGTCACGGCCGACCCCCGGGTCCAGCAGGTCGAGGTCAAGGTCAGCGCCAACCAGGGCGGCGGAGCCAGCCTTTCAGCCTATCGCCTGCGCATCCGACGGAGGAAGCAATGAGAGGGTTCACTCTGGCCGAGGTGCTCGTGGCCCTGGGGTTAGTGGTGATGATCTATGCCCTGGTAGGCTTCACTACGCTTCAGGTAGCGCGCTACACCCGGCGCTCCCAGGAAGCCGCCACCCGCAAGCAGCGGCTCATCGGAGCTTCCAACCAGTTGCGCTGGCAACTGCGTTGCCTGTCCGCCCCGACCGGAGCCCAGGCCCTGGCCGGTCAACGGACCGATACCGAGGGCCGCGATCGGCTTCGCTTTCTGACCAGCCGGCCGGCCAAAGACCGCGGGGTGGTCGAAGTGGCCTACGAGATTCAAGAGATCGATGACAAACCGGTGCTGATGTATCGCGAATTTCCGTATCGATTCAAAGATCAGCTACGACCGATCAGTGATCAACAAGAGGCGCCCTGGAGACCCTTGAGTCCGGTGGTTCACTCGCTAGAGCTAGAGTATTCAACCGATGGCAAGGTGTGGCAGAAAGAGTGGGACGAAAAGGATCCGCCCAAAGCCATTCGGGCCGCCCTACTGGCCGATGGAGACGAAGTCCGGTTTGAAGTCATTCCCGGGGTGGTGGCTCCTCGATGGTGATCCTGGTGGTTCTAGGCATGCTTTTGATCGCTCTCTCGTTTTCGACCCAGCTCGCCAACGTGGCCACCGAACTCGATCGTCAACAGCGTAACCTGGCGGGCCGCGAAACCAACTACATGGTGGCCCGCTCGGCCTTCGAGCTGGCCCTGCAACTGGTCCAGGCCGACGACAACGACACTGACGGACCGGGCGACCTGTGGGCCACCGGCCCCCAGCAGCTCGATTGGGAGGGCCACAATTTGAGGGTCGAGGTGCAAGACGAGGAGCGCCGCCTGCCCCTCTCGGGGCTGGTCAGCGAGCCTGCCGAGGGTGGCTCTCCCCAGGAGCCATCCCCCGAGCAACTGGCCATGCGTCTTGCCTTAGAGCGGTTTCTCGATCGGGCGGGCCAACCCTCACAGCGGGCCACAGCCGCCCTCATCGACTGGATCGACTCGGACAGCCAACCGCAGCCTGGCGGCACCGAGCGCAGCGAGCTCGACGGCTACCAGATCAAGAATGCCCCCATCGACAACCTCAACGAACTGCGCTACATTGCCGGATGGGGTAACCCCAGCCTGAACAGACCCCGCCCACTGGCCAGCGCAGGAACCGGCGAAGTGGAGGGGCTGGAAGCCCCCCCCGAGGGTGGATTGCAAATAGGCAACAGTACCTGGTCGGACTGGTTGACCCCTTACTCGGAAGGAAAGGTCAACATCAATACCGCACCCGAAGAGATACTGCTAGCATTGGACGGGGACATGACCGAGGCTCTGGTGACGGAAATCATCACCCGGCGCCAGGAAAAGGCCCTGGCCTCAGAACAGGATCTGCAAGAAATCACCGGCATCAATCCCGACCTGGCCTTCCGCCTGAGTCGACTGATCACCTATAAAAGCCGCCATTTCCGAATTCGCGTCGTGGTCGACGACCAGCCCGGTCGCATTCGCCTCGAAGCCGTGGTGCGGCGCGACCAGCAAAACCCTCGCGTGCTTTCCTGGGAGGTCAATTAGTCATGCTGCGCTACACCGGCATCGACGGCGGAGCCACGGGCACACGCGAGGTGACCGTGCCTCTTTTGGGAGGCGGCGCCAGCCTGGGTGGCGGAGGCCGACAGGCGGCGGCCGTCTCGTCGGCCGACCTCACTTTTCGCCGCATCGGATTACCGGCCGCCAATCGTGAAGTTCGCCGCCAGGTGATCCAGGAAGAACTCACCTACTCTCTCCCCTTCTCGCTCAACGAGGCCGCCTGGGACTGGGTGGAAGAAAGCAACGAAGCCTGGGTAGTGGTGGCCCCGCGCGACAAGGTCGAGTTAACCCAGCGCCGGGCGCCTGGTGCGCGGCTCGACGCCGAGCCGCTTTGTTACTTGCGGGCCGCTCAGGCGGCCGAGATCCGATCGGCTCTGGTGATCGACTTCGGAGCTTCGCGGACCACCTTTTGCGCGCTCACCGGTCAGCGCATCGATTGGGTCAGGGTCATGCTACGAGGTGGTGACGCCCTCACCCATAGGCTGGCCGCCTCCAAAGGCGACGCCGACGCCGCTGAGCAACTCAAGCGCTCGCAAGGCACCGACTTGCGCGAGTGCGGTCTATTCTTGCGCGACCTACTCGACGAGGCCTTCCTGCCCGAACCGTTCCCTTATGATTTCGTGCTGGTTTGCGGGGGCGGCTCGGCCCTGCCCGGCCTGCTCGACTTTCTGCGCGGCTATTTTCCCTCCCATGTCGACGTGCGGCCCTTCCCCATGCCCACCAGCCTCAGCCACGAACGTCATGTAGTGGCCTACGGCGCGGCCCTGGGAGGCCGTCCGGGAGCGCTGTCGGTCACCTTGCGCCGACGCGAGGTGGAACGAAAGGCCACCGCCAACTGGACCTGGATGCTGTGGGTTCCGGTGCTGGCGGGCCTGGTTGCGGCCAATCTCGAAACGCGCCACAACACCTTGAGCGCCCGCCGTGACGCCGCCCGCCAGGTGCTGGTGGAAGCGGCCACTCCGATCGTGGCGGAGGCCGCCAACCTGCCCCCTCAGGAGATTATCAAGCAGGTCGAGACCCACATCCAGGACCGCAAGAAAGTCCTGGCGGCCTCGCCTGGTGCCCTGGTTGATGCTCTGGGCCGCTCATCGGCCGCCTTCCGCGCTAACGAGGGGTCAGACCTTCGCAACGTGGAGTACGACGATGAGAAGATCAAGTTGGAGGGCAAAGTGGTGGGCCTGGCCCAGACCGAAGCCATCAAGAGCGCGCTGTCGGAAATCTTCGTGGGAGTCGAGCAGGTAAAAACCCGTCCCGGAGCCGACGACACCTTCGTCTTCACTATCGAAGGAAAGCTGCCCGAACCCTGATGACCCAGCCGCAGACCGTCAATCCCTGGATCAAGTATGGGGCCGTCATCCTGCTGACGCTGGTCTTCATCTATGGTTATGCTTTGCCTCGCAAACACAGCGTTGAAGCCCTCGAGCAAGAGATCGTCGGCCTGGAGTCGGCCCGGGGTGACCTGGCCAAACTGCTGCCCGAGGTCTCTCGTCTACGCCAGAGGGTTCCCGATCCGCCCAGCGCGGACCAGAAGATTGATCTGCGTTCCTGGATTGCCAAGAATGCTCTGACCGGCCTCGAGAAGAACCTGACCAGCAACGACACCTTCGCTCAGGGGGCCGGCGCTGCCGTCAAACTGCGGAAGATGTCACCCGCACAGGTGGTGCGTTTCATGGGCGAACTCACTCGCGTCAATCTGATGCTCGAACGCCTGGTCCTCAACGACTGGGACGGCGATGGTCGCTGGGACCTCGAACTGATGGTGAAGGTGCCTACCAACAAATGAAGATTTTCGGCCGCGTCGTTCTGGGGGTCATCCTCTATCTGCTCTTTCTGGTCTGGCTCTTTCCTTATGACAGTCTGGTCGAGCGCACCATTCGCAACCTTGAATCCACGACCGGGGCCTCGGTCTCTTATACTCCGGTCTCGGCCGGTCCCACCGGAGTGCGCCTCAAGAACGTGACCGTAGCCCTGCCTTCGGGAGCCACCCTGACGGTGGCCGAGGCCAGGGCCTTTCCCACCCGCGAAGGTATCTGGGCAGAACTCAAGCAAGATCAGGGCCTGTGCCAGGTGCGCCTGGATTATCGGCGAGTCGACCTGGAGATGGATTCGCTCGAAATCGACACCGGCTCGTCACAGTTTGGGGTGTCTCGATTTACGGGCACCATGGGCTACGAACTTCAGGAGCGCACCGGCAAGGGCGAACTGCATCTGGCCATGCCGAAGTTCCAGGCTCCTCTGATTCCCGAAACTTCCATCGATGTGGGTGGACCCTTTGAGATTCACAACAGTGGCACTGCTTTAGCTCCGCACAGCAGCGTCACCGCCGACCTGAAGCTCGTGAGCGGAGACAGTAGTTTTTCGGCCAGTGGCCCGGTGGTCATTCAAGCTCAACCCGCGGGAGGATCGCCTTTGTTGAGCGGTAACCTGCGGTTTGAGGCACCAACGGGCCGGGGCATGCTGAGACTTGGAGGAACGTGGGGCGATCCAACCTGGACGGTCATCCCTAATTAACCATATGAAGACACGGTCTGTACAAAAATTCTGGGCAAGCCTCCTGCTGGTGAGCTTTTGCCTCTTGCCGGTAGCGGCCCAACCCCCGGGACCTCCACCCAAACAGCCTCGCCTGCTCGAAGGGAAAGCCGAGACCCTGCGCAACGGCCGAATCTTGCTTAACTACGAGGATATCGACATCCGCCTCATGGGTCGATTGATGGCCGAGTTGACCGGTCGCAACGTCGTCTTCGACCAGAATGTCCAGGGCAAGCTGACCGTGCTCTCGGCCCGCGAGGTCACCCCCGAGGAAGCCTGGGACATCTTCAGAGTGGCTCTCGAACGCTACGGCTTTGGCGTCTACGAGCGACCCGGCTTCACTCAGATCGTGCCTCTCAAAGACACTCGTTATCAAAGCCCGGTGCTGGTCAACCCCAAGGGAGGCATCCCTACCGACATGGCCCTGGCCGTCTTGTTGTTCAAGAACGCCGATGTCAATATTCTTCAGAACACCATTCGACCGCTGCTGAGCGAGGTCGGTCAGGTGCAGCCTTATCAGCCCGGGCAAGCCCTCATCATCGTCGACAAGGCGCCGATCGTAAAGCAGGTGGCTTCCATCGCCAGGACCATCGACGTAGCTCATCCCGAGATGCACACCTCGGTGGTCTATCCCAAATACGCCCGAGCCGAGCAACTGGTGCCGGTCATTGACCAACTCCTCAATCGACCGGGTGTCACCAACGAGGCCCGCGTCCAGGTGCGCGCCTTCGAGGCCGCCAACGCGGTGGTAACTCAAGGCACCAAGCAGCAGATTCTCGAGGTCAAAAGGTTGCTGGCCCGCCTCGACATCCCTTCGGCCGCTCCTGAAGACGTGCAGGAACCAAAATTCTACGTCTATCAGTTGCAGCACGCCCAGGCCGAAGATGTGGCCAAGATTCTGTCCGAGATGCTGAGCGAAAAGCAGGCCCTGCAAGAGCAACGGTTGCGTGACAACCCCCAGGCTCTGCGGCAAGCCGCTGCTGCCCAACCGGGTGGGGTAGCCACGCCGGACACCGCCACCCCTAACGGAGCGGCCCCCACCACGGCGACCGGCACCGCCGGCGAGAAGGTCCCCTTCGTATCGGCCAAAGTGGCCTCGGACCCCGAAACCAACTCCTTGATTCTCTATGTGTCGCCCTCTCAGTACGACGAGGTCGCGGGCCTGGTCCAGGTGCTCGACGCCCCCCGTCGCCAGGTGCTGGTGACGGCCGTCGTGGCCGAGGTAACCCTCAACCGCATGCTCGAGAGCGGTGCAGCCTTCCAACTACTCACCGACGGCGGTGTGGTCTCGACCTTCAAAGGAGGTCTGAGCGAAGAGGGACTGCTCTCGTTCCTGGCTTCGGGCAACTTCATCCTGGGAGCGGTCGGCTCAGGCTCGCGGACCGTCAACGTCAACGGACGAGACGTGGAAGTACCGGAGCTCTTTGCCTTCTTGACCGGTCAAAAGCAGAACTCCGACTTCAACCTGATCTCGGCCCCGCGCATCATGACCGAAGACCACAAAGAGGCGGAAATGAATGTGGGCAACGTGGTGCCCTTCGCCACCGGCGCTCAATTCAATAACTTCGGCCAACCCACCATCACCTATGACTATCGCGACGTCGGTATCAAGCTCAAAGTCACTCCCCACGTAAGCCAGTCCGACTCGATTCGCCTGGAACTTGACCAGGAAGTTCAGGAAGTCACCGACTTCCTCGAGCAAGACCTCGGCGGCTTCGGCTACGTGGTGCCGTTGATTTCCAACCGTAACGTCAAGACCACCGTCACCGTGAAGGACGGTCAGACCCTGCTGATCGGCGGATTGATCTCCAAGCGCACCACCGAAACCATGACCAAGGTGCCGATCCTGGGCGACATTCCGCTCATCCAGAACCTGTTCCGCGAATTGCGCAAGGAAGAAGCCAAAACGACTCTGTTCATCTCGCTGACTCCCCACATCGTGGAGCGTCCCGAAGAAATCAAGCGCATCGACCGTCCCTATCAGCAATTCCTCAAGGGTGATCAGAACCCGCGCGACCACCAACCCGAGGTGCGCGACACCAAGCAGAAGGAAGACTTCGTCTCGCCCTACGACAGCGCCCCGGCCCCGCCGCCGGTGCGGCTGCGTCCAGAAGACAACGGCTTGAACGAGCACAGCAGCAACGGAGTTCAATTGATCGGTCTGCGCATGGCCGCCCCTCCTTTGGCCGGCGAGCAGAGCCACCCGGTCGTGACTCTCGCCAACCATGCCGGCCGGGGCATGGAACTGGTGCTCATCGGCACCGTACGAGCCCCTGACGGAACGCGCACCGAGCTGAAATCCGACTCGATTCGCCTCACCACCGGACAGACCCGCGAGGTGAGCCTACCCGCCTATGAATTCGGCGCCAAAGGCGTCTATGAGTTCGATGTCTCGGCCTGGGAACGGGAAGACCTGGTGGGACGGCTGCCGCTCCCCCAGAAGGTCCAACTCAAATGAGCATTCCTCTCGAGTTCTGGCAGCGTCACCGGCTGGTCCCCCTCGAGGACCATGAGGACCGCTGTACAGTAGGAGTGGCTGCCGGCACTCCGCGAGAGATCCTCGAAGACATTCGCCTGGCCCTTCAAAAGGATGTGCGTCCGGTCAAGATGACGCCCGAGGAGATCGACGATCGCCTGCGTCGGATGATGGTCGAGAGCGAAGGCCGGGGCCTGGAAGAGGAAGAAGACGCCTCGACCGATCTGGCCGTGGACGCCAGCCAGGACTTGCTGGGCGACGCCGCTGGGGCCCCGGTGGTGCGCCTGATCAATGCGCTCTTCCTGCAGGCTATGCAAACTCGGGCCTCCGACATTCACATCGAGCCGTTCGAAGACGAAACCCTCGTGCGCATGCGCATTGACGGCGTACTGCATGAAACGCATCGAGTGCCGCGCTCACGCCACAGCCAGATCACCGCCCGCCTGAAGGTCATGGCCAAACTCGATCTGGCCGAAACCCGCCGACCCCAGGACGGACGCCTGCATGTGCATTCGGGCGACCGTCATCTGGATGTCCGTATTTCGACCGTGCCCACCCTGCACGGCGAGCGCGTCGTGATGCGCTTGCTCGAAAAGGATCTCAAGCTGCTCACTCTCGAGCAAATCGGCATGTTTCGAGACACCGAAGAGCAGATCAACGGCCTGCTCAGCCACCCCTACGGGCTGATGCTGGTGACCGGACCGACCGGCTCGGGTAAAACCACCACCCTCTATTCTGTGCTGGAGAAGTTGCGGTCCGACACCTGCAACCTGATCACTATCGAAGACCCGGTGGAATACCGCGTCCCGGGAGTGGGTCAGATCCAGGTCAACGAGAAGATCGGTCTGACCTTCGCCTCTGGCCTGCGCTCGATCTTGCGCCAGGACCCCGACGTGCTGATGGTAGGCGAGATCCGCGACCCAGAAACGGCCGACATCGCAGTCCACGCAGCCCTCACCGGCCATATGGTGCTCTCGACCCTGCACACGAACGATGCCCCCGCGGCGGCCACTCGCCTGCTCGACCTGGGCGTCCCCCCCTATCTGCTCTCCTCTTGCTTGATCGGCGTCCTGGCCCAGCGTCTGGTTCGCCGGCTCTGCGATCACTGCAAACAGCCCTATGAGCTAACCGACGACGAATGTCGTCGGCTGGGCCTCAACCCCACGCGAGCGGGCGGCAAAATCTACGGCCCGGCGGGCTGTCCTCAGTGCCTCGAGACTGGCTATCGAGGTAGAACCGGCGCTTTCGAACTCATGGTGGTCGACGAAGAGATGTCGAGCCGGGTGGCCCGCTCTGAGGATTCGCGCAACTTGCGTCAACTGGCCCGCAAAAAGGGCATGCGCACACTGATGGAAGATGCCGCTGGCAAAGTGATTGCGGGCCAGACCAGCACCGAAGAAGCTCTAAGGGTGACCAGGGCCATCTAGATGCCACTCTACCAGTATACAGCCACCGATCATCGCGGCAAACAGGTGTCGGGTTTGGTCGACGCCGCCTCGCAGTCGGTCGCCTATCAAAAGGTCAAAGACCGCGGCCTGTATCCAATCCAGGTCAACGTCGACCTCTCGACTTCGAACAAGGCGGCCGGCACGGAATCGTTAGCCTATTCCCTCGAGCAACTTTCAGCCCTCATTCGCTCCGGCATCCCCCTCGACGAGGCCCTCGATTCACTGGCCGAGTTCGACGAGGACCCTCGCATCCGCAGCGCCCTCAAGCGCGTGCGCGTTCGCCTGCGTGAGGGCGACAGCCTGACCGGAGCCATGGCCGAAGAGCAGGCCTTTCCACCGATGCTGGTGCGCATGGTGCAGGCGGGTGAAGAGTCTGGCAAGCCGGCCGAAATCCTGGGCCGTTACGCCGAGTACCTCAAGCGCGATATCGAGCACCGCCGGGCCCTGGTGGGAGCGTTGAGCTATCCCGTGGCCCTCATCACTCTCTCGGTGGGGCTGCTTTTCGGGTTGCTCTACTTCCTGACTCCCGTGCTCAAAGAGATGTACGGTGCCCTCGAGATCGAGCTACCCACCCTGACTCGCTGGATCATCTGGGTCGGAGACTCGCTCTCGGGCTTCGGGCTGCTGGTCCTGGTGGCGGCCGTGGTGGCCCTCATCGCTGCCTATCGCATGATGCCCCGCATCGCCATGGACCGCTGGCGCCTCAGTTTGCCGCTGCTGGGCCCGATGTTGAGCTGCGGCCTGATGGAGCAATGGGCTCGCACACTGGGCATGCTTCACGAAGCCGGAGTGCCGCTGGTGCGCGCCATGCAGCTCTCGCGCGAAAGCTGCGAGAACGAGGCCCTCAATCGCGAACTCGAGACGGCCGAGAAGTCGGTCGAGCGAGGGGACGGCCTGGCCGTTTCCGTGGGTCGCATCTATCTGGTGCCGCCGCTGCTGCAACAGTTCCTGAAGACGGGCGAGCGCACCGGCGAGTTGGGCCCCATGCTGATGAGCGCTGCCTCTTTCTATGAACGCGAGTTAGAACGTCGTCGCTCGATCATGATCAAATGGCTCGAGCCAGGCCTGATCCTGGTGATGGGCGTGATGGTGGGCACCCTGGTGCTCAGCGTACTTTTGCCCCTGGCCGAAGTCTCTTCGCGCATGATGCCGTGAACTGGCCGGCCCGCCTCTGGCGCCTGCCCCGCGCGGCCAAATGGCTGGCCTGCGAACTCTTGCTCGAGTTGACCTGGCTGAGTCTGGCTCTGCGTCTGGTCCACTTCCGCCGGCTGGCCCCGCTGCTCGGTCGCCAGGGTGCCCAGACTCCGTCGGAGCATCCCGACCAGGACCACCCGATGGTGCTGCGGGTGGCGGGCTACACACCCCGCCTGGCGGCCTTATTGCCCTGGCGCTGCGCCTGCCTACCCCAGGCCATGGCTGCCAAACGGGTGCTGGCTCGCCACGGCTACTCCTCGACCCTCTACCTGGGAGTGCGCAAAGATACCACCCTCGAAGCCCACGCCTGGCTTCGCTGTGGAAACCGGATCGTAACCGGCAAACGCGAGATGCCCTCCTTCACCCCCATCAGCAGCTTCGCCTGAGGACCCGTCCCAGAACGCTGGCAAAAGGACTTCGCTCGGGGTTCTTGAATCTTTATCGCATGCGGTGTTCACGATGTGGAAGCGACCTCCACCGGGACAACATGTACGACCTGCCCCGGTCGGTCGACGAGTACTACTGCATCGGCTGCGGCGAGCGCTTCTGGATCAAGCTCGAAGCCCCGCTGGACCTCAAGCCCTCGCTCGAATCCAACCCGGTCAAGAACCGGGCTGTCGACTCGGCGGCCAAGCGGGCCCAGACCCGCCCCCCCGAAGAAGACTTCACCTTCTCCTGGACCAACTCGCCGTCTGCCTTTAACTGACGTTTTTCAGACGGGCTTTCAGACGGTAGTTTTCAGACGGTAGACGGTAGTTCGGCGGGCTTGCGCGCCCTTGCGGGCTGGTCAGGAACAAACAGCTCAGGGAACTCATAGAGAAACAGCGTTAGTAGCTCTTTGAAGAGTCGGTCGGGGCGGGTAGACATGGTCTCTCCAATCTCGGCCGTGGGTCACGGCCCGGAATTGGCGCCTCTTCTCCCCTCGCCAGCGGCCTCCCGACGATCGAATTGTGAATATCATTGGTTGCGACGCTCTGTATGCCCAGGGCCACGGCGCGGTCTTGTTTAGCGAAAGCCGCCCGGGGTAAAAGGTGCGTTGGGGAGTCTATAGATTAGAAGAATTCTGGAGAAGAAATGGCCAAGAACGGTAAGAAAAAGGGAACGCTGAAGGTCAAGAGCGGCCTGGCGCAGATGCTCAAAGGTGGCGTGATTATGGACGTCACCACCCCCGAGCAGGCTGTCATCGCGCAAGAAGCGGGAGCAGTTGCCGTGATGGCCTTAGAACGCGTGCCGGCCGACATCCGCCGGGAGGGCGGCGTGGCTCGCATGGCCGACCCCGTGATCACCCAGAAGATCCTCGACGCGGTGACCATTCCGGTGATGGCCAAGGCCCGCATCGGCCACTTCGTGGAAGCCGACATTCTGCAGGCCATGGGCGTGGACTACATCGACGAGTCGGAAGTGCTCACCCCGGCCGACGAAGAGTTTCACATCGACAAGCACGCCTTCGAAGTGCCCTTCGTTTGCGGTGCTCGCGACCTGGGCGAGGCCCTGCGCCGCATCGGCGAAGGAGCGGCCATGATCCGCACCAAGGGCGAGGCCGGCACTGGCAACGTCGTCGAGGCGGTGCGCCATATCCGCCGCATCAACGCCGAAATTCGCCAGGTCAGCATGCTGCCCGAAGAAGAGCTGATGACTTTTGCCAAGACCATCGGCGCGCCTTTCGAGCTGGTCAAACAGGTCAAGGAGCTGGGCCGGCTGCCGGTAGTCAACTTCGCCGCTGGCGGCATTGCCACTCCGGCGGACGCGGCTCTGATGATGCGCCTGGGTTGTGACGGTATCTTCGTGGGCTCGGGCGTCTTCAAGTCGAGCGACCCGGCCCGTTGTGCCCGGGCTATCGTCGACGCCACCGCCCACTACAACGACGCCAAACAACTGGTCGAGTTCTCGCGCGGGATCGGCGAGCCGATGAAGGGTCTCGAGATTGCGGCCATTCCCGAACGCGAGTTGTTGCAGGCCCGAGGCTGGTAATGCGCGTCGGCGTGATGGCCCTGCAGGGGGCCGTCATCGAACACCTGCAAACCCTGAAGGCTTGCCGCGTAGAAGCGATGGAGGTTCGCACTCCCGAGCATCTGGCTCAAGTCGACGGACTGATCTTGCCCGGCGGCGAGTCGACCACCATTGGCAAGTTGTTGGCTCGATTTGGTCTGCTTAAGGCCATCAAAGAGCGGGCTGAGCAAGGCATGCCGTTGTGGGGTACCTGTGCCGGGATGATCCTGCTGGCCAAGCAGATCACCAACGGTCTGCCCGACCAGCATTCGCTGGCCCTGATGGACCTCGAGGTCGAGCGCAATGCCTTTGGACGCCAGGTGGATTCGTTCGAAGCCGGCGTCGAGGTGGCGGGGCTCGGCGGCAAGCCCTTTCCGGCCGTGTTTATCAGAGCGCCACTAGCCCACAACCCGGGGTCCGGCGTAGAGGTGCTGGGGCGAGTGGGCGAGCGCATCGTAGCCGCCCGCCAGGGCAACCTGTTGGCCACCTCCTTTCACCCCGAACTTAGCGGCGACTTGCGCTTTCACCGCTACTTCATCGAGATGATCAAGAACGCCAACGTGCCGGCCTGAGTGAGCGACCGGCGCTTTGGCCTTCTGATCACCGGGCTGGGGGTCTTGTGTCTGACCCCTGACGCTCTTTTGGTTCGGCTCATCAGCTGCGATCCGTTCACCCTGCTCTTCTGGCGGGGGGTCTTGATGAGCCTCGGGCTATCGGTCTATTTCGTCGTTCAGGGCCAGCTGCCGAAGGCCGGTCTCAAGCCCCTACTGGCCGGAGGATTTCTAGCCTGCAGCACGACCTGCTTCGTGCTCTCGCTGCAACTGACCCAGGCGGCCAACACCCTCATCATCATCGCCACCTCGCCCCTGCTGGCGGCCATCTTTGCGCGCCTCTTTCTCAAAGAAACGGTGCGCCGCGAGACGGCTCTGGCCATCGCCGTGGCCATGGCCGGCGTCGGGCTATCCGTTTCCGGTTCGTGGGCCCGGGGCAGCCTGGTGGGCGACCTCTTCGCCGCCGGTAGCGCCGTCTGTATGGCCGGCCATTTCACCAGCCTGCGCTGGTGGCGCTCGGAGGAGGGCCCGGTGGCCGTGTGGTGGGCCGGCTGGATGGCGGCCCTCATTGCCGTGCCGCGGGCCGCGCCCTTGAGCGTCGAACGGGTCGATGTCTTCTGGTTGGCTCTGTTGGGCCTGGTGGTGCTGCCCACCGCCTTCGGGTTGATGGCGGTCGGTCCCCGCTATCTGTCGGCACCGGAGGTAGGCCTGATGCTGTTAGCCGAGACGGTGCTGGGCCCGTTGTGGGTCTGGATGGTGCTCTCGGAACGGCCCGACCCGACCACCCTGATTGGGGGTCTGGTGGTCATCGCCACGCTGGCCGGGCACGCCCTAACGGTACCATCCGTCACGGAAGTCGAACCCGCCAGCGGCTAGGATAAGGTCTATGAAGACCATCCAGATGCGAAAAGAATCCCGTCAACCCGTTCAGCTCGATGTGCGTTCGGTGGACATTCCCGGCTATCGCGCCGTGACCCGCGATCTGAGCTTCACCGGCGCTCAACTCGAGTATCGCTCGAACAGCCCGCTTACGCCCGAGCCCGGCCAGTCGTTGCACTTCGAAGTCGCCCTCGACGGACTGTTCTCGCGAGCCGCCGAAGGCCTGGCCCGGGTCGCCTGGGTCCGTCGCCACGGTAAAACCGTGCGTCTGGGGCTGACCTTCGAGCGCGTCGGGTCCTATTCAAGACAACTGCTCGACATGTTCACAAACAATTCACCTGAGGTTCTAGTGCGGAAAGTAGGCTGAGGGCAACACCACGCCAATCGGAGGTCCTCATGATGATCATGAGCTGTGGGCGGCCCACCTCCCACCAACGCCCTCTCCAAAAAGTCGCTCCGCCCACCGAGGCGAGCGCTAGCCCGATCGACCAGGTCGATCTAGATTTTCAGACTTCGCCGGCCGAGGCTCCTCCGAACCATACCCCCAAACTGGCCGCTCTGGCCGCCGGATGCCTGGGCCTGATGGCTGTGGCCGCCCCCCTGGCCGCCCAGGCCGCTCCCCCGCCTTGCAGCATCGGCATTCAAGTGCCTGGCCACGAGGTGGGCCAGCCCCTGGGCGAAGGCCAGCTCAAAGAGATGCGTCAGGCCGCTCGGGGACACGACTTCGACAGCCCCGAAGCCAGCCAGATCCGCAAGCGTTACGCCAGCCACATCGACCGCCTCGAGGCTGACAGCAAGACCTTTACCCAAACGACCCAGAGTCTGCTGACCCGCGCTGCCAGCCTCGATGCCACCGGCCTGGCGGAGTATCCCGACGGCTCGCGTTTGAGCCGCGAGACCGAAGGCGAGACCGTTCGCTTGACCGCCCGCGACGCCAAAGGCAACCTGACCCGCTTGACCGATACTCCCCAGTTTCGTCGGCTCGAGACCGGCAACCGCCGCCAGACCCTCTATCTGACCGACGGGCTGATGCACCGCCAGGGTGACTTCGTGAGCGAACGCTACGACGGCAGCCTGACCGTCAACCCTGCCAACCCGACCCGCATCGAATCCAAGAGCGTGATCCACGGCTTCGCCGGAGACATCATCCATCGCGAGATCTTCGAGAAGCCCGAACTCTCGATTGGGGTCTATCCTTCGCCCGAGTTCGCCTACCGGTCCCATTACCAGGACCAGAGCGGCAAGAGCGATAAGGTGCTGACCATCTACAGCGACGGCTCGGTCCATTAGCCCCTCTATGGCCGACTTTTCGAACGCGAAAGCCATACTGTACGCTCCCAACGGAGACGACCCCTGGACAGCCCTGGCCCGCACGACTCATCTGGGGGTGGGGGCCCATCCCGATGACCTCGAGTTCATGGGGTGGCACCCCATCCTCGACTGCTTTGACGATCCCCACAAGTGGTTCTCGGGGGTCATCGTCAGCGACGGCCGCTCGGCCCCGCGGGCCGGACGCTATGCCAGCCACGATGACGAGGCCATGGTCGAGGTACGCCGCAAGGAGCAACAGCACGCGGCCGTGACCGGGGAATACTCGGCCATGGCCTATCTGATGCACTCCGAGACGGGGCCGGTCATGGCCGGCCAGTTCGATCCGCTGGTGAGCGACCTCAAGATCGTGCTCGCAGCGGCCCGACCCGAGGTCATCTTCACCCATAACCTGGCCGATCGCCACCCCCACCACCTGGTGGTCTGCCTGGCCCTGCTGCGCGCCCTGCGCGCACTCGGCCCGGACTATCGCCCGCGACGCTTCTTCGGCGGCGAAGTGTGGCGAGGCCTCGACTGGCTGTCGACAGCCGACAAGCTGACCTTTAACGTCAGCCACCACCCCAACCTGACCGCCGCCTTGATGGGAGTCTTCGACTCACAAATCGAGGGAGGCAAGCGCTACGACCAGGCCACCGCCGGTCGCAAAAAGGCCAACGCCACCTATCACGATCCCCTGACCACCGACCAGGCCGAAGCCCTGGAGTACGCCATGGATCTGATGCCATTGTTGGAGAACCCCGACCTGGACCCGGCCGACTACGTGGGGGGCCTCATCGACCGTTTTCGCCAGGAAGTCTGCTACAAGCTTCGGAACCCTGGCCAATGGAAGTAATCATCCTCGACTCGGACCGTCAGGTGGCCGAGATGGCGGCCGCCATCCTGGTAAAACAGGTCCAACAGAAACCCGATTCGGTCCTGGGTCTAGCCACCGGCTCGACCATGGTTGAAGTCTACGCCGGGCTCTGTCGCGCTCAACTCGATTTCTCGGGAGTACGGACCTTCAACCTCGACGAGTATGTCGGCCTGGCTCCGACCCATCCCAGCTCGTACCACAGTTTCATGCGCGAGCATCTCTTCGAGAAGGTCAACCTCAAGCCCGAGAACTGTCGCGTTCCCGACGGGCTGGCGGGCGACATTCCGGGACATTGCGCTGCCTACGAGCAAGCCATCGAGGCCGCAGGGGGCATCGACATCCAACTGTTGGGAATCGGAGAAGACGGGCATATCGCCTTCAATGAACCGGGGTCATCGCTGGCCTCGCGCACTCGCATCAAGGTCCTCACCCCGATCACCCGGGCCAGCAACGCCCGCCACTTTCCCCCGGGTGAGGAAGTGCCATTGCACGTGCTGACCATGGGTGTGGGCACCATCCTCGAGGCGCGACGCTGCCTCTTGCTGGCCTGGGGCGAAAAGAAGGCCGCGGCGATCCAGGCGATGGTGGAAGGCCCGGTCACGGCCATGTGCCCCTCGTCGGCTCTCCAGCTTCATCCCGTGGTCACGGTCATCCTGGATCGGCTGGCCGCTGACCGCCTCAGCCTCAAGGCCTATTTTCGCCGGGTCTATGAGACCAAGCCAGATTGGCAACGCGAGGTATAGAGCCGGGGAAGAGCGGGTAGAACGTCCCTATGTCCGAGGAAAAGCAAGAGAACTGGGTGAGCGACCTGGTGGCCGACCTCAAGGTCGTGCGGGTGGGCGATGCCATCAAGGAAAGCCTCATTTCCCTCAACCCCAAGAAGCGCAGCCAGTATTGGAAGAAGGAAGTCCAGGACTTCTACGGCTGGGACCAGCGCAACGATCCCGAGGTCTATCACAAGATCTGCACCGGTTGTCACACGGCTGACGACTTCTACGCCAACACCGAGTCGGTGGTCTATCTGGCCGAGCCCACGTCCGACGACGAGTGCTTCAATATCGGCTGCGGAGCGGGACGAGTCGAGTTTCATCTAGCCCCCAAAGTGGCTCGTATTCACTCCGTCGACTTCTCGACCTCGATGGTCGAACTGGCCCGCGAGAAATGCTCGGTCCACTCCAACGTGACCATCTCGCAGAACGACGGCGAGACTCTTCCGCTCGAGGACTCGGGCTACACCCTGGGTTGGTGTGAACTGGTTTTTCAGCATGTGCCGCGCCACGTGACCCAGGCCTACCTCCAAGAGGTGCACCGAGTCCTCAAGCCTGGGGGCCGCTTCATCTGCAACATCCCCAAGCTCTCGCGCTATGGCAACACCGTGACCTGCGGCGGCCTGACCCGCCGCCAGACTCTGAAGATGGTGGAAGGCCTGTTCTCTGACGTGCAGGTGCTCGACCCCGACAACGTCTACCACCACGTGTTGCTGCTGAGGCGCTAGTGCGTCGCCTGGTCATCATTGGGCTGCTGTGCCTGGGACTGGCCCCGGCCTGGGCCCAAACCGGCATGGAATGGGTCGAGCAGGCTCAACAAGCCGAGGCCGCCGGACAACTCGAGCCAGCGGTCAGAGCATGGGAGAAAGCCGCCGAGATCCTTTCGGACCCGGCGGCCAAAGCCACCGCTCTCTTCTTTCTGGGACGCGGTCAGATGCAGCTCGGCCGCCATGAAGAATCCTTACACTCCCTGCGTTCTTCGCTGGCCCTCTTTGACCAGCTCGACCGCGACGATGGCCGGGCCATGGTCGAATCACAACTTGGCTATCTGTTCATCGAACTCCGGCGCGATGCCGAGGCCGAGGCTAGCTTAACCAACGCCCACGAAGCGGCCGAACGCTTTGGCGACGAGCGCCGCCAGCGTGAGGTCCTCAAGGCCCTGGCCGAGTTTTGCGACACCCGCCACCGCTGGCCAGAAGCGGCCCATTACTATCGATTGCTGATCGAGCTCGAACGGGCGGCCGGCAACCCCCTGGCCGTGGCCGAAGCTCAGATCACCCTGGGAGCGATCGCCCAGCTGCAGTCTGACTATACCAGCGCCGAGGCTTTGTATCGCGAGGCTCTGGCAGCCTTCGAACAAGCCGATCAGGCCGACCGCATCCAGCCACTGGTGGACCGCCTGGGTAGAATGCATCTTCAATCTGAGCAGTTCGACCAGGCCAGCCAGGAATTCGCGCGGGTCATCGAACTGGCCCGCGCACGCGGCGACCGCCAGAAAGAAGCCGCCACTCTAGCCAACCTGGGTTATGCCGAGCAACGGGCCCACCACCGTGACCAGGCGGCCGAGGCCTATCGAGCCAGCCTGGACCTGTTCACCCAGTTGGGCGACGACGACAACCGCCGGCTAATAGGGCGTCAACTCATCAAAGTGCTGAATGCGCCCGAACAAGCCCGGGCCGTCGACGAACTGTATCCTCGACCTGACCAGCTCCAGGCCGACCAGAGACTCGAGGCTGCCGGTCTGTGTTTGGAGCTGGGCCTGGTCGAGAAGGCCCAGACGTTTCTCGTCGCGCCCCCCGACGAAGGCCGGGCCGCCTTTCTCAATCGGGCCGGAATGCTGTGGTCCAAGTATTCTCGCTACGATCTGGCCCGCCCACTATTCGAGCAGGCTTTGGAGCTTGCCCAGGCCAGCAAGAATCGGGCCCTGGAGGCAAGCACGCACAACAACCTGGGCGAAATGGAACACTCGCTGGGGGCTCTGGATAGGTCTGAGATGAATTATCGCCTGGCCTACGGGATCTTTGAGGAGCTTGGCGATCGCAGCTCGCTAGCCTATCTCTGCAACAACCTCGGGCAAATCTATTTCGATCAGGGGCGCTACCGCCAGGCCCTGCAAATTCTGGGCCGAGCCGAGAGCCTGGCCCTCGATCCCGCGGTCTTCGGCAAGCCCGTCCCCCTGGTGGGGACCGTCCTCAATGCCATGGGCCTCACCCACGTCTTTCTCGGCCGCCCTCTCGATGCCGAGAACTATTACCAGAGGGCCCTGGCCGTGCGCAAGGCCCTCAACGACAGACGCGGCGAGGTGGTCACCCTCACCAATCTCGGAGCTCTGCATAGCGAGAGCAACAAACCCGAGCTGGCCATCGCCACTTCCCTCAAGGCTCTATCCCTGGCCCAGGAACTCAAGGATCCAAACCTGACCGCTAACCTTTACAATAACCTTGGCAGCCAGTACCAAAAGTCGGGCGATCTGGCCAGCGCCGAACAAGCATACAGCCAGGCCCTGGAACTGTTCCGCGAGATCGGCGCCCGGGGAAGCCAGGGCATCGCTCTCGACAATATCGGGTCGTTGCTATTGGAGCAAGACAAACTCGCCGAATCGAGCCAGCACCATCGCCAGGCCATCGCCTTGCTGCAAGAGTCGGGTCAGCGCCTGCCTCTATGCAGCGCCTACGTCCATCTCGGACATAGCCTGTTGCGCAGCGAAAAGAACGAAGAGGCCGACCTGGCCTTCCAAGAAGCCTCGGAATTACTCGAAGATCTCGCCCTGGGGCTGACCCCTCAGGATCGCGCTTCTTTCTTGCAACGGGCCAAAGACTTGCACGGATGGCGGATGCAGCTGATGCTCTCGCTCAACCAACAAGAGGCCGCCTTCACAATCAGCGAGCAGGCCCGCGCCCAGGAACTTCTGGCCATGCTGGCGGGGCGTGAGACCTCGCTCGAGGGCGTGCCCAGCGTCCTGGTCGAACGAGAGCGCACTCTGCGAGAAACCATCCGAGCCCTGGTGGCCGCCCCCTTCTCGCCCCACAACCGAACCGAACTCAACCGCTATAAGGAACTCTACCGAGTCGCTCTCCAGGAGATCGCCCGTTATCGGCCGGTGGCAGCCTCCGCCAGAAGTGCAGACGCGGCAGCTCCCAGGGACTTACGCGCCCAACTGGGTCCCGACCAGGCCATGATTTGCTTTTATCTTTTCGAGCGGAGCACGCTGGCGGCGGTGTTGACCTCACAAGACTTCCAGTTCTATCGCCTGCCCATGACCCCAAAGAGTCTGAAAAAGTCGGTGGCCCAGGTGCGTCGTCTGCTGGGTGAACCGGGCACCGCGCCGGCCGCCGAGCAAGTGCTCCGAGAGTTGGGAGAGGGCCTGCTCGGGCCTCTCCAACAGGCGATCCAGGGCAAGTCCCATCTCATCATCGTGCCCAGCGGGGATCTTCACTACCTTCCCTTCGCCTCGCTTCAATTGGGCGGCCGCTCGCTGGTCGAGGACTACCAGTTGGAAATCGCCGGCAGTGCTACCGCCTGGCTGCTCCTGCATAGCCGGCCCACTCAACCCGGCCCGGTGGCTGGCTTCGCCCTGGGCAACTACGACATCGATTGGACTCAATCGGCCGCCAATCCCGATGCCGAGCTGGGACTGGTCCGGGGCCAGAACTTCGCGGCTTTGCCGGGCACCCTGGCGGAACTCGAAGAACTCGAGAGGCTTTTTCCTGACGGCCGCGCCTTTCGCGGCCAGGAATTGACCGTCCGCAAGCTCGAGCAAGAAGCCGAATCGGCGGGGGTATTACACGTGGCCACACATGGAGTGCTGGATCGACGCTACCCTTTGTTCTCGGGCCTGGTAGCCGCTGACGGGATGCTGACCGTGGGCGACATCTTCGAATGGAAGCGCGCTCCCTCGCTGGTGGTGCTCTCGGCCTGCCAGACCGGGCTGGGAGACGTGGCTGAGGGTGACGACATCGTAGGCCTCTCGCGCGCCTTTCAATACGCCGGGGCGCGCTCGCTGGTGGCTTCGCTATGGTCGGTCGACGACCGCTCGACGGCTGATTGGATGGGCTTTTTCTACCGCGAACTCCGGGCCGGCGCGACCACCGCCCAGGCCCATCGCGTAGCCACTTTGAAAACCCGAGAAAGGTACCCCAATCCCTATTTCTGGGCACCCTTCATCCTCTATGGAGACGGCACCACCAGACTGGTTGAATAGCTTGCGTCGCCTTTGTTAACAAAAGGTTTCCATTCTCCTCATCTTGAGGTCATCCCGGCCGCCTATGCTGAGATTCGAGGAGGTGTGCAACATGGAGAGACCTTATTCAGAATTGGCCCGATGGTTGGTGGTGGTCGTCGTGGCGCTCGGCGCGGGCTTGTGGTTCGGCCGACCGGCTGACCCCGAACTAGCCCGGCGCATCCACCTGGAAGGCTATCTCAGGCACCGGGCCGAGGCGGCCATTCATGAACTGACCGGGGAACGCGCGCAGGTCGAAATCTCGGTCGAACTCGGCCAGGTGAAGGGCAAGCGCGAGAACTATCAGGCCGGGCCTGATAGTCGCATCCTGGTGGGCCGGCAGTCCAAGCGTGAACATCTAGAGTCCCAGTATGACAACGAGGTCATCAGCGAGAAATGGGAACCGACCGGTGACAGGCTCGTGGTTCAATACGAGGGGACCAACATCGTACGCATTCGTTGCCTGGTCATCACCAGGGCGGCTGACGACAACCGATTGCGAGAGGCCGTGGCGGCGGCTATCGGAATCGAACCGGCCCGGGGAGACCAGCTTCAGCTGTTGACTCCGAACTAGCCGTAGCGAGCAACCTGGTATCTGGCCGCCGTCGCGAGACGGCGGCTTTTTCTACGAACCGAAACACCACTGTAACAATTCGCTCGCCTGGCGAGCATACGGTCGATGGGCAATGATCTGTTCTACTGTTAGCACGCCCATCTCCTATCCCTCCCTGCGCCCGGTGGCTAGAGCCGCTCAAGACTGCGGTGGCAGCTGCCCTACCGACCAGGCCGACCTGGGGCAAATGCCCCCCGACACCCCCGAACTCACCCAGATACTGAAGGCTTTTGCCGGCGCAACCCAACGTCCTTACTATGACGAGGCCGGCGATGCGGCCCAGATTCAGAAGTACTACGGCAACCTCGAGCCCGGCAGCGACTCGGCCGAGTTCTACCGGGCCTTGCAGCGAAAGCTCGAGTCCAGCCACACTTCTCCCCGCAGCTACTCTCCCTCGAAGTGGCTCTATCCCTGGGTCGATATCCACCCCGACGGCAACCTTCGCAGCGTCTATTCAGGCCAGATGCTCAACGCCGAAAACCTGATCCGCCAGGACTATTGGCGGGCCCAGTCCGAGATTCTCGTCTCGTACATGACCTCACCCGAGACGGCCGGCGCAGCCCTGGCTATCCTCGAGTCGCAGGCCGCCTTCAATTGCGAGCATGTCGTGCCCCAGTCGTGGTATTCCAAGCGCGAGCCGATGCGCGGCGATCTGCATCATCTGTTTGCCTGCGAACCCCGTTGCAATAGCGCCCGGGGCAACCTGCCCTACTACGACTTTCCCGAGAACGAAGACACCATCCGCAACGACTGTGGCCGTATCGACCATAGCGGACGCCACTTCGAGCCCGAGGGGGGTAAGGGAGCGGTGGCCCGAGCCACCCTCTACTTCTTGCTGCGCTATCCGGGGGCCCTCGACGATTACTCGCCGCGCGACATCGAGACGCTACTCGAGTGGCATCGCGAGAATCCGGTCAGCCTCTACGAGAAACACCGTAACGCGGCCATCGAAGAGATCCAGGGCAATCGCAACCCGCTGATCGACCATCCCGAGTGGGCTGACAAGATCGACTTCACCCAGGGCCTGCGGTGACACCGACCATCACCTTGCTGACCGACTTCGGTCTGCAAGACCCCTATGTGGGGGTAATGAAAGGCGTGATCCTGGGCATTTGCCCAGGCGCTCGCCTGGTGGACCTGACCCATCTGATCCCGCCCCAGGACGTGGACGCGGCCGGACTGGCCCTGGCCCGGGCCTACGCATGGTTTGCGCCGGGCACCATCCATCTGGCCGTGGTGGACCCCGGAGTAGGCAGCAGCCGGCGCGCCGTGGCGGTGGCTGCTGGGGGTCACCTCTTCGTGGCCCCCGACAACGGTTTACTGTCCCGAGTCATGACCCGGGCCGGAGCCTATGAAGCCCACCAACTCGAAGCCCGGCAGTATCGCCTGGCCGAGACCAGTCACACCTTTCATGGACGCGATATCTTCGCCCCGGCCGCGGCCTGGCTGGCCAACGGAGTCAAGCCGTCGGAGTTGGGCCAAACGGTCGACCAACTGGTGCTGCGCCCCGACCCCCAACCCGAGCCAACCACCCACGGCTGGCGGGTGACCATCATCGGCCGCGATCATTTCGGCAACCTGATCACCAACCTGAGCCCCGAGCTGGCGGGCCCTGACCTGGAGGTACGGGCCGGCCAACGCAGTCTACCCCTGTGCACCAGCTACACCCAGGTAGAAATCGGTCAACCGCTGGCGATCTGGGGTTCGGATCACGCGCTCGAACTCTCGGTCAATCAGGGCGATGCCGGCGCTGTCCTGGGACTGGGGATTGGCGATCAGGTCGTGGTGATGGCCACGGCAGGTGGTTCTGGCTAGGAGTGGGAAGACTCGGCGGTGAGGTCTCGCGAAGAAATTCTGGCTCAATTTCCCGAACGCGACATGGACGGCTGCTGGGAGATCAGTCCCCACGCCGACAGTCGCTGGCGTGCCGCCGTTCTCGAGGTCTTGCTCGACATCCGCGAGGCCGTCTGCAGCGAAATCGCCCGTCAGCAAGCTGACTGACGAGTGTCCAACCCGGCTCAGTCGCAGACTCCCTACCTCGATGCCCTCAAAGCCCATCTGGCCGCCGAGGTACGTTCCTTCCACATGCCCGGTCATCAGGGCGGGCGAGGCGCTCCGGCCCGCCTGCTCGAGTTGCTCGGGCCCGAGGTGTGGCGCGCCGACCTGACGCAGGTGCACGGACTCGACGACATCCATCGGCCCGACGGCCCCTGCGGTCAGGCCCAGCGGCTGGCAGCCGAGGCCTATGGAGCCGATTTCACCTATTTTTTGGTTAACGGCTCGAGTTCGGGCAACCAGATTATGGCCATGGCCGCCCTCCACCGGGGTCAGTCCGTGCTGGTGGCTCGCAACGCCCATCGCTCGACCGTGGCCGGCATTCTGCTGGCAGGCGCCGAGCCCGTCTACTATCAGGGCCCCTACGACCCGGCGATGCAGGTCTGGGAGCCGCCGCAAGTCGAGCACCTCGAAGCCGCGTGGCGGCCGGACCTGACTGCCCTCTGGCTGACCAATCCCAGCTACTACGGAGCCTCCGGACCCATCGAGCGTTTGGTCGAGTGGGCTCACCGGCGCGATCTGATCTGCCTGGTCGACGAAGCCTGGGGGGCGCACCTGCACTTCCACCCCGACCTGCCCAGCTCGGCCGTCACGGCGGGTGCCGACCTGGTGGTTCAGAGCGTTCACAAGACTCTGGGAGGACTCTCTCAAGCTGCTCAACTGCATGTTCGCCAGGGCCGGGTCGACCAGGCCCGCCTCGAGAACTGGGTCCGGTGGCTGTCCTCTACCAGCCCGTTCTGTCCCTTGTTGGCCTCGATCGATGCGGTGCGACATCAGATGGTGAGCCAGGGCCGCGAGCTACTGACGCAGGTGATCGAGCTGGCTACCCAGACGCGCCGACGGCTAGCCCAACTCGAGCGGGTCACGGTCTTCTCCGCCCGGTCGGGGGGCGACCCTACCCGCGTGGTAGCCCGGGTAGCCGGCTACACTGGGCGAGAACTCGAAGCCGCGCTCTACAGCCGCCAGATCCAGGTGGAGATGTCGGATGCCCACCAGGTGGTCTTGCTGTTCTCTCCTGGCCATCAGGCCCAGGATGTCGATCACCTGGTCGAGGCTTTTGCGCAACTGCCGCTCCGCGAAGCTCCACCGCGACCGCTTCGGAACTGGCCCCCTGTGCCCGAGCAGGCCTGTTCGCCGCGCCAGGCGCTCGAGCGGCCCTCCGAGGCGGTGCCCCTGCAACAGGCCGTGGGCAGAATAGGGGTCGAACTGGTGACTCCCTATCCTCCGGGCATTCCCGTGCTCTATCCGGGTGAGGTCATCTCGGCCGAAGCGGTGGCCTATCTGAAATTCGAGCAGGCTTCCGGCGTCGATATCGAAGGGGCTTTTGACTCGACGCTGAAAACACTTCGGGTAATCACTTAGAGGTAATATTGGAAGACTCAGCCTTGCCTATCCATACGGCCCTCAGGGTCACCGACGATCTAGACCGGTTGTTCGATATCTTCCCTGACTATGTCAAGCGGAGCCTGTTGCGTCACGAAGACGACCTGGTCAATCTCATCGAAGTCGTGCTGGACCTGGGGCGACGTCCGGAAGCGCGCTTTCCTGATCGCTTCGAATTCCTCTCGGAGCGGTACGTCAGCCGCGAAGATCTCCAGTATGTGATCGAGCGCGTCGGCAATTTCGGCAGCGACAACCGGGCCGGCATCGAGCGCACCCTGCACCGTATTTCGGCCATTCGCAACCGGGTGGGCGAGGTCATCGGCCTGACCTGCCGGGTGGGACGGGCAGTATTCGGCACGGTCAACGTGATCCGCGATGTGGTCGAGTCGGGCAAGAGCATCTTGCTGCTGGGACGGCCTGGCGTGGGCAAGACCACTCTCTTGCGCGAGGTAGCCCGAGTGGTGGCTGACGAACTCAAGCGCCGGGTGGTCATTGTCGACACCTCCAACGAAATTGCGGGGGATGGTGACATTCCCCACCCCGGCATCGGCCTGGCCCGGCGCATGCAAGTGCCTCGCAGCGACCTGCAGCACTCCATCATGATCGAAGCCGTCGAGAATCACATGCCCGAGGTGATCGTGGTCGACGAAATCGGCACCGAAGCCGAAGCCTACGCGGCCCGCACCATCGCCGAACGAGGTGTGTCGCTGGTAGCCACGGCCCACGGCAATACGCTAGAAAACCTGATCATGAATCCCACCTTGTCGGACTTGATCGGGGGAATTCAGTCGGTCACCCTGGGCGATGAAGAGGCCCGTCGGCGCCGCACCCAAAAAACGGTGCTCGAACGGCGCGCTCCACCCACTTTCGAGGTAGTGGTAGAGATTCAAGACAAGCGCACCTTCGTGCTCCATGACGATGTGGCTCAAGTGGTCGACCTGATGCTACGCGACGAATCTCCCCTGCCCGAGATTCGGGTGCGCAAGGACAGCGGAGTCGAAGTGGTGCAGTCCTCCAACCGCGAATTTCTGGCCTTCGACCAGCCCGAGGAGGGCCGCCACTGGAAACTGGCCCCCCCACCGCCGGGCCATGCTCCCAAAGAGGGGGTCAAGATCTTCCCCTACTCGGTCAGTCGCAACCGACTCGAGCGAGCCATCAAGACGCTGGGCGTGTCGGCTGAAATCGTGCGCACTCACGACCTGGCGGATGTGGTGCTGACCCTCAAAGGAGCAGCCCGCAAAGGCTCGTCGCGCTTTGACGAACTGGCTCGCCGCAACGTGCCCATCCACACCATCAAAGCCAACACGGTGGCCCAGATTCAAAAGTTTCTCAAACAGTATTTCTCGCTGGGCGACCTTTCGGTAGAGGAGTTGGCCTTGCGCGAGGCCGAAGAGGCTATCCGTAAAGTCTCGGCCTCGGGGAGGTCGATCGATCTAGCTCCTCAAACCCCGGCCGTAAGGCGGCTCCAGCACGAGTTGGCCGAAAAGATGGCGCTTGGCTCCAAGAGTGTCGGCTCTGAGCCTTACCGCCACGTGCGAATTCATAAGTGAGGCGAATCCATGTCTGCTAGCAACCCCGGAATGTTCATTACCTTCGAAGGATTGGAAGGAGCCGGCAAATCCACCCAGGCCGCTCACCTGGTCGACTTTTTGACCCAGGAGGGCTATCCGGTGAAGTTGGTCCGCGAGCCCGGTGGCACAGCTATCGGTGAGGCTATTCGCGGTTTGTTGGCCGATCCTCAGTATAACGACATGGCCCCCCTCACCGAGGTCTTTCTGTTCGCTGCTTCGCGCTCGCAACTGGTCGAGCAATTTATCCGCCCTCAGCTGGAAGAGGGAGCCATCGTTGTCTGTGATCGCTTCACCGACGCCACCCTGGCCTATCAGGGGTATGGACGCGGCGTCCACCCCACCCAGATTCGTGAGGTCAGCGACATGTGCAGCTGGGGCGTTCGCCCGGATCTGACCTTTCTGCTCGACATCGAGCCAGCCCGCGGCCTCAACCGGGTGCGCACCCGCTCGGTGGCCACCCTGACCCAGATGGACCGCTTCGAACAGCTGGATATGGGTTTTTATGAACGGGTCCGGGAGGGCTATCTCGAAATCGCCTCGGAAGAGCCTTTCCGATTTCGCGTGCTCGACGCCAACGGCGAAGAAGACCTGTTGGCCAGTAAGCTCAGTCAGATCGCCCTGCGCGAGGTCAAAAAGAAGATGCCGGACCCTGGCCGCCTGAGCTTCGGAAGGCCCACCCTCGAGTGAGCCAGACGGCCTTCCTCGACATCGTCGGCAATCGGGAGGCCCGCCAGTGGTTAGAGCGCTCCAGCCAACAGGGCAACCCCTACCCCTCTTTGTTGTTTTCGGGCCCGGCCGGTCTGGGCAAACGGTTGACGGCCATCTGGTATGCCGCCTTCCTAAACTGTGCCGGCCAACAAAGGCCCTGTGGCCGCTGCCCGAGCTGTGGCAAGATCGCCCGCGGCAACCACCCCGACCTGTTGGTTCAAGAACGCCTCGAGAAGAAGAACACCCTGGGGGTAGGCGAGATTCGCGAAGGCATCGCGGCCGCCGACTATACGCCGTACGAGGGCGGCTTTCGTATCTGGATCATCCCTGAGGCCGAGCGACTGACCGAAGAGGCCCAGAACTCGCTGCTCAAGACTCTGGAAGAACCGCCCCGCAAATTGGTGGTGATCCTGGTGACCTCGAACCTGGGGGTGATTCTGCCCACCGTAGCCTCACGGTGCCAACCTCTGCGCTTTCGACCCGTCGAGACCACCGAGGTCGAATCGGTGTTACTAGCGCGTGGCTGCGAGGCCGAGCGGGCCGGCCAGATGGCCGCTCTGGCCGAGGGGCGGGTAGGCCAGGCCTTGCAGCTACTCGAGCAACCGCTGTTGTGGGAACAACGCGAGTCGATTCTCGAGCTCCTGTCCCGGTTGCCCGGCCAGGACTTGTGGGGCGCCATCGAAACGGCTCAGGAGTTCGAAGGAATGCGGACCGACCGCGAAGATCGGAGCAACCTCGAGCGAGTCCTCGAGACCACTCGCTCATTCTATCGAGACTTGCTGGTGGTGGCCGCTGGCGCCCCCGCCCAAATGACCATCAACGCCCACCATCATCAAGCTTTGGTGGAAACGGCCGGCAAGCTCGGGCGAGCCGGGGCCCTGGTCGCCCTCGAGCGGTTGGCTGAGGCCGAAGAGCAGATGCAGCAGAACGTTTCGCCGCGACTGCTGTTGCAAAGATTGTGTCTGCGTCTGGCGAAAGGAAACTGAGATGGTTGCAATAGCTTTTGAAGAAGCCGGCAAGAGCCACGTCTATCAAACCAACGGCCTGGAAGTGGCTGTCGGCGATCAGGTCGTGGCCGAAACCCCCCGCGGGCTCGAACTGGGTCAGGTCGTAGCCGTGGCTAAACCCGGACCGGGCGACCCCCCCGCCGACGAGATTCCGATCCTGGTCAGGCTGGCCACCCGTGCCGACCTGCGCACCCAGTTTCGCAATCGGCTACGGGCCGAAGACGCTCACCGAACCGCCCTGCAGAAGATCAACGAACACGGCTTACCCATGAAATTGCTGTCGACCCACTTCACGCTCGACGGCAGCCGAATCGTGTTCTTTTTCTCGGCCGAGGGGAGGGTCGACTTTCGCCAGCTGGTCAAGGATCTGGTGGCGGGCATGCGACGCCGTATCGAACTGCATCAGGTGGGGGCCCGCGATCGGGCCAAGCTCAGCGGCGGTATCGGCCCCTGCGGTCGGGAGTGCTGCTGCACCTCGTGGCTGCGTGAATTCGCCCCGGTCTCTATCAAGATGACCAAGGAACAGGGGTTATCGCTGAACCCCTCCAAAATCTCGGGCGCCTGCGGTCGGCTGATGTGCTGTCTGCGCTACGAGTACGAGACCTATCGCAAGCTTCGGGCCGAGCTGCCCAAGGTGGGGGCGACCCTGAAGATACCTGAGGGAAAAGTTACCGTGCTCGAAGTGGGGCTGCTCACCCGAACGCTGACCGTGGAACACCCCGAGTTGGGCATTTTCGACATCCCGGCCGGGAGGGCCATCGAAGGACCTTCCGAAGTGTGCCAGTCGTGCACGAAGCCTGTGCAGTGCAGTCCCGACCAGGAGTCCGATGAATCATCATAATTTAGCCCGGGTCAGTTATACACTTTTCCCCAGGCTTATCCACAGGATCTTTGTCTCGTCTAGATTGCCTATCTTAGCAGCGGTATCAAGGAACAGTCAAGCGAACAGTCTGTAAACTTTCCAGAATCGAAAATACCTTTGGCGAAAGGGTTTGCGCCGATTCTATGTTCGCCCACATTCAAGATTAATTGAGAGGAATTCCATGGAACTTCGCAATCGAGTGGCCCTGATCACCGGGGCTTCCTCGGGTATCGGTAAAGAAGTGGCCCTGAATCTGGCCGCCAAAGGGACGCGGGTAGCGATTGTCTCGAACGTGCCGGACGAGCTGGCCGCCGTGCTTGACGAGATCGAGTCGAAAGGGGGCAACGCCATTGCGCTCGAGGCCGATCTGGGCGACCTCGACCAGGTGAGCACCCTGGTCCCCGAATCCGAGCGGGCCCTGGGGCCGCTCGACATCCTGGTGAACAATGCCGGGATCGGCCTTCACAAGACCCTGCTCGAATCCACCGACGCCGAATTCGATCTGCTCTTTCGAGTCAACTTCTTCGCCACGGTGCGGTTGTGTCGCGACGCTCTGACCAGCATGGCTGGCCGCGGACGCGGTTCGATCGTGAATGTGTCCTCGGCCTCGGGCCGGCGGGCCCTGTCCCGAATGACCGCCTATGCCTCGACCAAAGGCGCCATGCATGCCTTGAGCCAGGCTCTCCGGCTCGAGGCCGCCCCCCTCGGCGTGGCCGTGACCGAGGTGCTGCCCATCTCGGTGGCCACCCCCTTCTTCTCGGCCGCTGGCTATCGCCCCAAAGGACTGGTCCAGACTCCCCAGTGGGTGGCCCAGCAAGTGGTGGTGGGGATTTTGACCGGTCGAGCGGAGGTCTATCCCAGCCGGCTTTCGCAACTGGCCCTGGCCCTCGACGGACTCTTTCCCAATCTGGTAGCCCGGGCCCTGGCCTGGCGAGAGGTCCACTCGTCTTGAAAATCGGCCTGGTCGGAACCGGCTACATGGCCGAAAAACATTGCTCTGTATTGGCGGAACATCCCCAGGCCGACCTGAAAGTGATCTGTTCCACCGAGCGCAGCCGGGGCCGTGGCGAGACCTTCCGAGAACAGTTCGGGTTCACCTCGAGCGGCACGGATTTTCAAGCCATGCTCGACGACCGCGACCTCGAGGTGATCTACATCTGCAGTCCCGACTCGCGCCATGTCGAACAGACCATCGCGGCCCTCGAGGCCGGCAAGCATGTGTTCTGCGAAAAGCCCCTGGCTCGAACTCGAGCCGAATTCGACCGCCTCGAGCGCACCCTGGAACGGGCCGGCACCGTCCTGGGAGTGGGCATGAACTGCCGCTATCGGGCCCAGTATTCCGGGCCGCGTGAACGGATCGCGAGCGGCCAGTGGGGACGGCTGCAATTCTTGCGCGGCGTCTATCTTCACAACCTCGTGCCGGCGGCCCGCAACCGTCAGAAACCGTGGTGGCTCGAGCACCCTGAAGAAGTGTATTTCTTTCTCCATGGTAACGGGATCCACTGTATCGACCTGATGCGCTGGGTCGGCGGCGAGGTCGACTCGGTCTTCGCCCGCTCGAGCGGCTTCGAGCTGGGGTCCGACTTCAAGGCCGACACCTTCTCGGCCTCAATATCGTTCACCAGCGGCGCCATCGGTGAGATGTTCGTCTCGACGGGCGCCTACGTGCCGCGCGAGATCTCGCTGCAAGCCTGGCTGAGCCAGGCCAGTCTGGTCGGCAGCACGCTCTATCGCCGCGAACAGGGCGACCAGGGAGAAGAGTTGCCCGTGCTCCAGCCACATCTCGACCTGTGGCTGCAGTTTGACGACCTGGTGGCCGCCATCGAGGCCAACCACCAGCCCATGAACTCTCTGGCCGAGGCCTATCGCAATTTCGAGGTCATCGAGGCCCTGCAACGATCCCTGCGCAGCGGACAGGCCGTCGAGCTCGGCTGAAGTTCACACAACGTTCAAATCCCCGTTTCTCCGTCGGGCTATGCTCTGGGAGTCCAACCGATGTGCAGGAGGAGACCCGGTGCGCATCCATTCTTTACCCGGCCGCTTGACGCGGGTGGCGGTCGGCAATATCGGCAAGCCCGTGCTTTCTGGCGACGGTTCGACCGTGGTCTACAATCAGTTCGAGGATTCTCAGTGGGAGGTCAAACGCTTTCGCGAAGGCCACACCGAGAATCTCAGTAGCGACCCACGCCATGACCTCGAGCCAGCCGTCTCGGCCGATGGCGAGACGGTAGTTTGGAGTCGCTTCACCACCGAGGATTTCGCCGACCCCAACGGTTGTTGGGACATCTGGCGTTGGCGAGACGGTCAGGCCGAACCCCTGGCCACCAGTCCCGGGCACGACACCGAGCCGGCCATCTCGGGCGACGGCCAGACCGTGGTTTTCACCCATGACGACCCGAAATATCCCACCGGCTTCAATCTGCGGATGTGGCGAGATGGCCAGGTCAGCAACCTGACCGAGGGGCCCGAGGTTGACCGTGAGGCCTTTCTTAATCACGACGGCAGCCGCATCTTCTGGACCCGCAAATGGGCGGGCTCCGAGATCTTCATGCAGGACGAGGCCGGCAACCAGAAACCGATAACTCACTCGACCAATCCCGAATTCCATCCCGCCGCCAACCGCGACGGAACCCGGCTGATCTGGTCAGAAGAGCCCCGCGGCGACCACGATCTCTATACCTACTCCACCGAGAACAACCAGCGCACCGTGGTGGCCGGCGAGCGGCGCGTCATCGAGACCGAAGGAGACCTCTCGGCCGACGGACAGACTCTGGTCTTCACTCGCCAGCGGCCGGGCCAACCCAGCCATGTGGTGCTGCGCGACCACGGCCAGGAACTCGAGCTGCCCTTTGACTATGCCCGCCTGCCCCAGGTCTCTGACGACGGTCGGGTGCTGGCCTGGTGGGGCGTCGAGGACAACCAGGCAGTCATCTATCGATGGGAGCGAGACGCTGGCCTTTAGCATCGGCTTTCGCAATTGCCCCGAGAGCGACCCGACACCGCTCCAGGTCGAGGGCAGACTGCCCGATTGGTTGACGGGCACCCTCTTGCGCAACGGGCCAGGTCGCTTCGATCTGGCCCGCCAGAGCTATCGCCATTGGTTTGACGGCCTGGCCCAATTGCACCGCTTCGAACTGGCGGCCGGTCAGGTCACCTACAGCAGCCGCTATTTGCACAGCCAGGACTATCTCCAAAGCCAGGTCGACGGCAAAATCGCCTATCCTGCCTTTGCCAGCGACCCCTGCTGGACGCTCTTTCGGCGCCTGAAGGCCCTCTTTTGGCCGGACGTGACCAAGAACCCCAACGTCAATCTGGGTCGCCTGGACGGGCGCTGGCTGGCTCTCACCGAACTACCCATGCCCATAGAGTTCGACCCCGAGACCCTCGCGACGGTAGGGGTCTTCAACTTTGCTGACCCAGGGGCTGACGGCCTGACCACCGCCCATCCCCACCAGGACCGCGGCCGGTGGCTCAACTTTGGACTGCGTTTTGGCCGCCGTACGGCCTACCATTTCTACCATTTCGACGGCTCGGCCAGACGACAGCCCGTGGCCGCCGTGCCCCAGTCTCCGGTGAGTTACGTGCACAGCTTCGGCCTGACCCCGCGCCATCTGGTCCTGGCCCTCTTTCCTTTCGTGGTCCACCCCCTCAGGCTACTGATGCGGTGCCGTCCCTTTATCGAGAACTTCCGCTGGCGACCGGAGCGAGGCACTACCTTCTGCCTCATCGACCGCGCCACGGGAGAGGTGCGCCGGGTCGAGGGCCCACCGATTTTTGCCTTTCACCACGTCAACGCCTACGAAGACCGTGACGAGGTGGTGGTGGATCTGGTGGGCTATCCCGACGCCACGCTGATCGACACTTTGTATCTCGATAGCTTGCGTCGCGAGGCCCCCGTGCCGGCCGGTCGACTCTATCGATACCGGTTGCCCCCACGCGGTCAGGCCCGGCTGGAGTGGTGCTCGGAGGAGACCATCGAGTTGCCCCGCCTCGATTATGCTCGCTGCAACGGACGCCCCTATCGCTACACCTATGGGGTCAGTCTCCGCCCCGACCAGCCAGATCTCTTCAACCAGTTGGTGCGCCTTGATGTCGAGAATCGCACCAGTAGAATCTGGTTGGAAGACGGCTGCTACCCGGGCGAGCCGGTCTTCGTCGCCCGACCGGGCGGCCAGGGCGAGAACGATGGCGTGGTGTTGTCGGTTATCCTCGACACCAACCGGCAGCAATCGTTTCTGCTGGTGCTCGACGCCGCCTCGTTTGCCGAACTGGCGCGGGCCCGGGTGCCCGAGGCCATCCCCTTCGGTTTTCACGGTGATTTTTTGTCCTTCTGAGGACGGTCGTTTTGTGTGCTGTTTCACATCTCTGGTGGCAAGCCAACAGCTACACTGAGACTACCATGTCGCAGAAGCAGAAACGCCGTCCCCATCACGATCTCTTTCGGACCCGCCTGCTCGAGCTCGGAGAGCGCTACCAGGACGAAACCTTCCTCGAGCGCCAGCTCGACCGCTCCGAACGCTTTCTGCGCCAGAGCCAGTGGAAACTGCTCTCTTCGCGGATGCAAGACCTGCAGCGCGTGATGGAAGAAGCCCCCCAACATCTCCGCCTGCTCCAGCACGAGGATCGTTCCATCGCCCACAAGAGTTCGGCCCTTGAAAACGAAGAACAGATCCTGATGTGGCGGACCTACGGCCTCACCAACGAAGTGGCCCAGCTCGAATGGTCGCAGCGGACCGCCCGCCGGGAATGCACCGAGGTCGAAGCCGAAATCGCCGAACTCGGCGCCCGACTCTACCAACTCGACCATCGCCGAGCCGAGATCCTGGCCGAACTAGAAAAGGTCGAGAACCGCCTCCGCCAACGGCGGCGCCAGGCCGAAACCGAAAGAGAGCGCGAAGGCTGGCCTACCAGCTGGACCCAATCCGAGCTGGCCCAACTCGAGCGAGCCATGCTAGAGATGCGCGATGAACTCGATTGGCGTCTTCCCGGAGTCATCCGCGACCTGGAGTGGCGCCTGAAGACCCTGCGGGCCCGGCGTGAAGAGCTGACCTATCAAGAACTGCCGGAGCTAAGCCAGAGACTATTGGCGCGCGAAAACGAACGTCTCCTGATCGAGGGGCGAACCCGTGAGATTCAGCGAGCCCGCCAAAACCTCGAGGTCCGCAAAGCCTCCCTGCTGGCCAGTCGAGCTCGCGAGACCGAGCGTCTCGAACAAGCTCAGCAAGAGTGGTGGACGCGCGAGCAAGAGCGCATCGATAAAGGGTTTCAACCCGCCTAATCGGCGACGATGTGGCGCCGGTCGAGCATCTTGCGCACGCGCTGCCCCTCGACCACGGTCGCCTCGAGTTTGCCCAGGTGCCCGCGGGCGTGCTTAGAGAGGTTGGCATGGCCCAGAAAATTCTCGTGCAACGAAAAGCCACAGTCCTGGCACGAAAGAAACTCGTCGGAAAAGTTCGAAGCACCGGGCCGACCACGAAAATCTCCCAGGCAAACCGGACAGCAACCGTCTTGAGCCAACTTTTGCTCTCGCTCCGCCGATAGCTTGACCGGCCGATACTCCGCGGCCGCCCGCGTCGGCAGGGCCGGGGGATTCAGAAAACGCTCTACCGAGCCGGCCTCGACTCTCCAGGCGCCCCGGCTCTTGCGACCCTGCAAATGGCCCGCCGCCAGCAGAGCGCGCACGGCGCGAGGAGGAATCCTGAGGGCTTCGGCTGCTTTGCGAACGGTCATCGAGCAGCCTTTCACGCCCGAGCGCCAGACCCCTTTGCGGCAGGTCGGCTCGTCCCCGAGCCGAAAGACGCGCCTCCATGGATGTCCTGGAAAAGGCTCGCCCGATCGCCCTCGAAGCCGGCGCCCTCCTACTTGAAGGTCTGGGCCAGGCCCACCATCATGATCGCAAATCCTCGAGTGTGGATCTGGTTACCGAGTATGACCGCCGGGCTGAAGAGCTGATCGCCAAAAGGCTGGCTCAATCCTTTCCCGAGCACGGCCTGGTGGGCGAAGAAGGCAGCAGTCGCCAGGGCAGCGACGGATTTCGCTGGTATGTCGACCCTCTGGACGGAACCAACAACTTTGCCCACGGCCTGCCTCACTTCGCCGTCTCGATGGCACTTTATCAACACGATCTACCCCAGGTGGCGCTCACCTACGATCCGGTCAAACAGGAACTCTTCGAGGCGGTGGCCGGAGAAGGCTTTTTCCTCAACCGAAGACCGGGCCGGGTCAGCCAGCGCGAGGAACTGGTCGAATCGATGCTGGCCACCGGCTTTCCCTACGACCGCCACACCGATCCTCACAACAACGTGGCCCAGCTCGAGGCTTTCCTCACGCGCTGCCGGGGCATCCGCCGGTTCGGCTCGGCCAGCCTCGACCTGGCCTATGTGGCGGCCGGCCGCTACGACGGCTTTTGGGAATATAAATTGGGACCGTGGGATGTGGCGGCCGGCATCCTGCTGGTGCGCGAAGCGGGCGGCAAGGTCACGGCTACCGACGGCAAGCCGATAAGCCTGACCTCCAAGGTGGCCCTGGTCGCCAGTAACGGCAAGATCCATGACGCCATGGTCGAAGTCCTCTCTCTGGCCCAGCGTTAACCTCGACGTAACATCTGCAACAACAACGCCACAAACTCCCGTTCGAGTTTACAAATCCGCAACACGTCGCTGACCAGATCGATATCTTACGGTGCTATAATCAGGTCAATAGTCCAACCGAACGGGGAGAGCCATGAGCAAGACGATTCAAGGCGCCGGCGCAGCCGGTCTTCAGGGTGGTGTAGGCGGCGGAGACGAACTCAATCCCGATGCCATCGATGCCGAATTCGACCAGGCCATCAACAAGGTCGCGGGCGCCCCCAAGAAGGCTCAGAAGAAGATCCCCCCCGAGACGGTACCTAACCTCCAGGCGAACAAGGCCGACGTGCGGGCTCAAAACGAGCAGGCTGAGCAATCCCAGGCCGACGCGAAGGCCACGGCCGGCGACCTGGGCGTCGATGGGGTCGCCTCGGACGCGGGTGAGGCCTTCGCCCAGAAGAACTTCGGCGCGGACCTCCAGGCCGGACAGAACGCCGGTATGGACGGCGGCATCAGCCCCATGATGGGCGCCCAGCTCAACAAGACCCGAGACATGTTCGGTGACGATTTCGGTTCAGACTTTCAACCGCGCCAGGCCGGTGCCGATTTAGGCAGCGGCAGCGGCTTTACCAACTCCAACGACCTGGGTGAACTCAGCCAGCAACTCAACAAATCGACCCGCTCGGGCGGGTTGCTCCAGCAAGACTTCGGCGAGGTCGGCGGCGCCCTGGGCAAGGCCCTCCAAAAAAACGACGTGTTGGGGCGCAAAGTCGAAGGCCTCGGGAAAGTCAAAGACGCTTTCGGAGCCAAGGAAAAGGCCCACGGCCTGAGCGAGAAGGCTTTTCACGGCGCTGGCGACGGCCTCGAGAAAGCCGCCCAGGGCCTGGGCACGGCCGCTCAAGTGCTGCACAGCGTGGCCGGCATGCTCGAAGGCGTGGCCAGCGCGGTCGAGGCCATTCCCTTTGTGGGACCAGCCCTGGCCGCCTCGTTGCGAGCCGCTTCGAAAGCCACCGACATGGTCGGGACCGGGCTTGACATTGCCGCCGAAGCCTGCGCCAAGTCGGGCGAGAAGATGCACAACAACGGCAAGAAGGAGGGGCAAAAGAAGAACGTCAACAAGGCCAAGAAGCTGCAGACTCAGGCCAAAGAGCAAAAGGCCAAGGAAAAGCTCGACCGCAACAAGGAGAAAGTCGACAATCTGGGCGAGCAGAAGAACCAGATGGCCGAAAAGCTCGACCAGAATCAAGAGCAGCAAAAGGGCATCGCCAACCGCATGAAAGAACTCGGCCAGGAGGTCGAGGTGGGCGACGGCGGTCGCAACGATCGCGACAAAGAGAACCTCGACGCCAAGAAGCTCAAGAACAAGGCCAAGCTTGACGCCAAAAAGGCCGAGCATAAGAACCAGGGACCCGAGCAATCCAAGGAGACCAAGCAAGAGGCCCAGGACGCGCGCCAGGCCGAGCAAAAGGCCGAATCCCACGCCAAAGAGATTTCCAACAAGACCGGCCAGGCCAAAGAGCAAGCCAAAGAGGCTTCGCAGTCGGCCAAGCAGGCAGCCACCAGCGCTCAGTCGGCGGCCGCTTCGGCTCCCAAGCCCACCCGCGAAGCGGCCCCCGCCCCGGCGGCGGCTCCCTCCATCTCGGCTGCTCCGGCCGCCGACTCTGGTGGCGGTGGCGGCAGCGGTGGCGGACGGGGTGCCGGTGGTGGCGGCAAAGCCGCAGCCGTGGGCGGTGCTGGTGGCGGCGCCAAGGCGGCCCCGGCCGCTCCCAAGGCCGCTCCTGCTCCTCAGGCTTCGTCGCCGGCTCCCAAGGCCTCGGCCCCTGCCCCCAAAGCTTCCGCTCCGGCTCCGAAAGCCGCGGCTCCGGCCCCCAAAGCGTCGGCCCCGGCTCCAAAAGCCGCGGCCCCCAAAACCGAGAACAAAGCCCCTAAGGTCGATACCAAAGCCAGCACCGAGTCCAAGGCTCCCAAGGTAGAGACGAAGGCCCCGCCCAAGACCGAGACCAAGCAAGAAGCTCCCAAGCCTCAGGCCGAAAAGGTCAGTCCCAAGCACGAGACCGGCGACAAGGGCGAGCAGAAAACCGAGAAAAACGAAAAGGGCGACAAAGCCGCCCAAGAAACCAAGAAGCCCCACGAGAAGAAGAAAGGCCACTCTCAGGCCGAGAAGAAGAAAGACGAGAAAGAGCCAGAAGTCGGCAACCTCGATGCGGCCACCGGCGCCAAGCATGCCGAAGGCGACCACAAGAAAGACGGCAAGGACGTCAAGGAGATCAAAGAGCTCGACGGCAAGAAGGACAAGAAAGCCGACAAGCATCACGATCGCGACAAAGACAAACAAAAAGCCGAAGACAAGAAGAAGGCTCAAGAGCAGAAGAAAGCTCGCCGGGCCAACGCCAAACGCAAGAATAAGCTCAAGAACAAGCTCAAGAACGACGACAACAAAGAGAACCGCGACGGCGGGCTCAAGAAGGGCCGCGACAAGCGTGAAGAGTTCGAAGCCGAACTCAAGCGCCTCAGTGATCGGGTCAAAGGCTCCAAGGATAAACAGGGCAAAGGCGAGCAGATTCAAAAGCGCGCCGACCAGCGCAACCTGGGCATGCTTTATCGCCAGGTGGCCAACGAAGGGGTGCCCATCGACCGCGATGTAGACAGCAAAGTCAAAGAAGCGATGCAAGACGCCCCCGACCGCCCCAGCGTCCAGGCCAAACTGGCCCAGGGCAAATCCGACCTCGACGGCCAGGGTGCCGATACCGGGGAAGGGCGCCGCGATAACATGCGAGAAGATCGCAAGGACGCGCTCAAGAAGAAGAACCAGGCCCGACCGCTGGGAGCCGAGCAAAGCCGGGAGCAACAGCAGCAACAGCAGCAGGCTGAGCAACAGGCCGAGCAACCGCAGCAGAACGACAATGACCAGAAGGTTGCCGAAGTCGGCAACATCGAGCCGGTCGAGACCAACCTCGGCGGCCAGGATATGGTACCCAATGTCGGCGAAACGGAGCACGTAGACATCAAGTAGGAGGTTGGCGCCATTGGATTGTCCCTTTTGTGAACAGCGGCTGGGCGACGTCAGTTCAGGAAAGTGCAATCACTGCGGGCAAGACCTGGCTCCTCCGCCCCCTCACGTCTATGGTGAACCGGCCAGGGCGATCGTCGACGCCCTGGCCCAGGTCAGGGGTCGACAGATGCCCATGGACCAGTTGCCCCGGCTGTTTTCGCATCTGATGGGTTCAGTGCAGCAGGTCCTGGATCAGGCCTCTGAAGATCTCAGCGAGAACTTCTCGCGCATTCAGGCGGCCGTCGATGAAATGCCGGCCGACAACCGTCTCGAAATCTCGGACTTCATCGAGGATTTTCGCGACATCCAGGACGAGATCAACGACACCCTGCTCAACATGGGTGACATCTTCGACGAAAACCAGACCCTCGACGAGTTTCGCCAGCGCGAAGTGCTGCTCAACGGCTATCTGTTGACGCTGCAAAGCTCGGTCGATGCCCTGGGTGCGCTCAAGCAAGAGACCAGTATCTCGGCCCTGCAAGAGTTGCCTAACGACCCTCTGCCAGCCGATGTCGAGAAGGCCCTCGACTTCTTCGACAAGGCCATGGGCGCGCTGGTGCGTTACATCGAAGGCGACCGGGACCTGGCTGAAGTCTCGGCCTGCCTGCGCCACACCGAGGCCGCCAAGACGCATCTGGCCCGCTTGTTGCTGGTGGATAGCATGAGGGGAACTTGACGGCCAAGGCATCGCGGTTGGGTATGCGCCATACCCCCGACCTGGTCGAATTGGAGAACGCCTACCCGCCGGCCATGCGCCAGGGAGAGAAGGTGCTGCGCTCCAAGCTGAGGACGCTCGAATCCTATCGCTTACAGCTTTCCTTCATCCTTCACGACGAGGGCCGCTGCGTGGGCTACCTGGTGGCCTATCCCCAGCGCAGCTTGCTGGATGTCGAGAAGCCTGACCGCATCGTCTACATCGACGATATCCAGGTGGTGCAAGGCCATGAAGCCGGACTCTACCGCCTGCTCAAGTTGCTCTCGCAAGAGTTAGCCCGATTCAAGATGAGTCACTGGCCCATCGAGGGAGTCTGCCGACGACGCTCGTTTCGCGTGTTTCAAGACCACCAGAGCCTCATTCGCCGCCTCGGCTGGGAACTGGCGGGCCACTACGCCTATTGGGACGATCAAGCCGGCGAAGAGATGTGCTGGATGCGCTGGTGGCCGCTCGCCGTCGGGGTGGAGCGACCGCCCGAGCGCGATCGCATCGACCTCTCGGGTGAACAGGACTATGACGACGATCCGCTGCCAGAACTGGTTAGCCTCGAGCCCGCCCCCCGGCCGGCCGGGGCAGATGAGCCACTGCCGGAACTGGTTCATCTCGGGCCCCTCCACGAAGAGAAGATGCCGGCGCTCACCTATCTATTGTTGGGCGACCCTGACAGCGAACTGGTGCCGGCTCCCGAGAATCCCCCGGTGCGCCACCGACTGGAGATGCCGGGGGTCCGCTCCTTTTTCGGCAATCCCCGAATCCGACCGAGCTAAGGCTAGGCCTTCCAGTAGACGAGTTCGACCTGAATCCGCTTGTCGGGAAGCGATTTCACGAAAGCATCCAGCAACTTGTCGTTGTAAATGAACTCGATGGCGTCGCAGTTGTCGAACTCGATGCCGTTGGGTGCACCAGGACCGGACGGAGGGTCTTTCTGCAGGGCTACAATCGAGCCCTCGAAGGTGGCTCGCTCGGCGTGCACGCCCTCCATCTTGATTCCCTGGCGGGCATAAACCAGGCCTCGGAAATCCCAATCGCTAGCCCCGTTCGGATTTCTGAGAATGACGTTGTTACCGGCGAAGATCACCAATCCGGGCTCGCTGGCCGGCGACTCGGCAACCACGGCCGAAGTATTCTTAGGTTGGATCCTGACATCGCCCTGACGAGAGATCAAAGCACCCAGACCGTTGGTGATTCCATCCTCGATATTGATTGTGTCTTTGGCGATAATCGCGGCCCGGTCCGGGGCCCCGCCCGCATAGCCCGGATTGTAGCCGAGGTTAAGAGTGGGCGCGGGCGTCTCGGCGGGCGCGCCCGCCTGCGTCTCAGAGGTAATGTGGAACTGCCCGTCCACGTTGATGGTGGCATCGGCGTCGGCGTTGAAGGCCTGATTGTTGAGGTCGAAGTTCGCTTTGCCATAAGAGAGAATGCCAGTTTCGAGCAAGGTTACCGGGGTGCCGTAGCCGGTAACGTCCACCACGTTGACCGCAATGGTGGAGGGAACGAGGTTGAGCGGGTCGGAGCCTCCCGTCGAAGTTGGCACCTGGGTCAGCAGATCGTCGTTATGGTGGGTGGCCCGCCAGACGCTGGTCGGCGTAGTATCCAAAGGGTCGGCGTAGTACTCCATCACATCCACCCAAACGGTAGCTGTGTTCGAAATCGTACTCGAGTCATCACTCAACTCGAGGAAATCCATTGAGTCCTGATACTGCGCGGTGTAGGTCACGTCGGCCTGTCGGCGCACGAAGTTATAGCGACCGGGCGGCATGGTGATGTCGGTGTGGGTGCTCGAAACCTTGATGTCACCCTCTTCCATATCGTAGATCGAGAAGTGGGCATCGGCCAATGGCACGACTTTACCGTGAGTGTGGTTGGTGGCGTCGCGCAACTCGTCGACATCGTCGATGGCTTCTGAGGTGACCAGACCCGGGTCGTAAGAGAAGATGTTTTTCTTGGACCAGAGCATGCCTTTGGTGTCGGGCGAGGTCGAGCCCCCCGGCAGCAAAAACTGACTGTTTTGGGCCGTCAGCACGTTGGGCACGTAGATATCGCCCTCGGCTCGCAGCATGTTCCGATTTTCGTCCATACTGCGCATTTCCAGGACGTTAGCTCTGACGTTGAGGTCAGCCCTGGTGAGCACCGACGAGTCGAACAGAGGCGCCACCTGGACCAGGAACTCGGCTTGACGACTGGCCTGAGAGCTCGTGCATCGCACTCGACACAGAGCCCGCCCGGAGGTGACCGGGCCGTTCACGTCGGGGTCGGTGCTGCCCACCAGGTTGTTGAGGACCTCTCCTTCGAACTCCACCTCGAGAGCCGGGATGGTCCCCGTGAAACGATGGCTATTGGGCACCTGGGTGATGGTCAGATTGCCGGCAGGATCGGAGTCGCTGCCAGCCCCGAAGAGCTCGGCTCCCCAATCGCGCTCGTGCTCGAGGCGGTAACAGATATAGTTGTAGACAGCGTCGCAACCGGCCGCGGCCGACTCGCTGGCGGCACTGCTACGGGTCAGGGAGTAGTGACTTCGGTAAACTTCAAAGAGGGCCCCCACCAGCAGGGTCAGCACCGCCACCATCATCATGGTGACGGCCAGGGCGATCCCTCGCGAGGGTTTGGGACGTGACTGCTTGGCCATTTCTCAAGTATAGCAGCTCAACGATGCGTATGCCACTTAAATGGCGGGCCAGGTGTTGCGGGGGCGAAAGGTCATCGTCACCTCCAGCGTATCCTCTACCTGGGTGTTGGAGAGGGCCCGCTTGAGACCGGCCCGATAGAGACGCGCGCGGACTCGCACACTACCATTCTGCAAGCGCGGGATGACCTCAAAATCGAGCACATTGTGAGACAAGATCCGCGAGCCGAGCACGCTTGCGTTGGCCAGGGGATCGATGTCGTTCATGTTGGTGCCGAGATTGGGATAACCCGTCGCGATCGGGACCGATGGAGGTTGAATGACCTGACGCACCAGCCGGCCGGGCTGTTCCTGGGTGGCGTACCATACCACGTAGCGATTCCAACGTGGTCGTTCGCTGGCGCCGTCAAAATTGAGATTGTTGCTCCAGTCATCGAGGGTGACCAGCGAAAGACCATCACGCTGGCCTTGAGCGGTGGGACGCGATACCGAGCCCACCTGCCAGAAGCTGGTGCCTTCGAGATCGCGCTGTAGCAGCACTTTGATGGCTCGCAGCTCCGTTTCGGCCGACTGACGGGTCGAGGTCTCGTAGAAACAACGAGTGGCCATGACAAACGAGCCGAAGACCAGACTCAAGAGCAGGGTCAGCACCGCCATTGCAGCCAGCAACTCTAGCAAACTAAAGCCGGACTTACGTCTGGACATAAACCATCCGCGTCATGTTGAGTGTTTTCGTGCCCCGCTCTGCCCCACCACCCTGGCCAGCCGCCTCACTCCACCACATGCGGACATGAACCTGCCAAACCTTGCCCATCTCGAGATCGGGCGTCGCCTCGCGCACCAGTTCGGCCGTGACTTCATAATGGAAATCCACTGGCTGGCCTTGTTGGCCGACGCGAGATTGCCTCACCATGACGCCGGTACCACCCCAATTGGGAGGCCCGGCCAATACGGCTTCTTGAATCACGCCTTCGGCCAACATGCGGGCCACGGTCTGGCTGGAGGAATAGCTCTGAACGCTCAAGGCCCGAGTCAAAGCGGCGATCAGCCCCAATCCGGCAATAGCCAGGATCGTGAGAGCCAAGAAGACCTCGATTAAAGACATCCCCGCGTTCTTGCGAACCACCCGGACATTATAGCACAGACCCCCTACCCTGGCAGGGCACCCCGAGGTTTGGGCCAAACCAGAGAGAGTGGCTTCCCGATGGTGGCTATACATGGTACGCTGCGCCGACAACGCCCTCTATACCGGAATCAGCACCGACGTGGACGAGCGACTCCGCCAACACCAAGAGGGCGAACGCGGAGCCAAGTTTCTCAGAGGGCGCGGCCCTTTGCAACTTGCCTTTAGCGCCCCGCTGGGTGATCGCTCGCTGGCCTCGCGGGCCGAGTATCTGGTGAAGCGCCTTTCTAAAGCCTCCAAAGAACGGCTGGTGGAAGGCAGTCTCAAGCTCGAACAGGTGCTTACCGAGGGGCCTTAGAGCAGGAGAAACCGTCCCCTCGGGAAACCGCCCACGATGCCCGCGGACTACTCTCGCGAGACGCTTTACCAGGTCGTCCTCGACCGCTTTTCAGGCTCTGAGGGCGCCTTGAACCTGCCGGACCCTCGGCGCCAGGCCAGGGCCTGGCGTCGCCGCTGCGGTGGAACGCTAGCCGGGCTCACCAGCCGGCTCGACTACATCAAAGAGTTGGGAGCCAGCCTGATCTGGATCTCGCCACTGGTGACCAACGCCGACCTACCCCGTTGGGACGGCTTTCATGGCTACTGGGCCCTGGACTTCACCCGCCAGGACCAGCGCTGGGGGCCCCCCGAGCACCTCGACGAGTTGCTGGCCAAGTCCAAGGCCAGAGGACTGGGTGTGGTGCTCGATGTGGTGGTCAACCATACCAACCCCATCGACTCCAAGCACGCCGGAGCACTCTTTGTCGGTGACCGCAAGATCGCCGACTATGGCAACGACCCCGAGGGAATCTTTCACCACAACGGTTTTCTCGATCTGGGTCAAGCCTACGAGCCGACTGCCTGGCAGACCCAAAACCTGCACGGCCTGGCCGATCTAAACCAGACCAACCCCTGGGTCGACCGCCACCTCAAGCAAGCTTACACCGATTGGCTAGAGCGAGGATTTACCGGCTTTCGTCTCGATACCGCCCGCCACGTCTGTCCTACCTGGCTCTCGGGGTTCGCCAACCACCTGTGGAAACGTCGGCCCGACGCTTTGCTCTTCGGGGAGTGGTGGGATGGTGGCGCGGATGTCGAACCAGCCGTGGAATTCGCCCGCGAAACCGGAATGCATCTGACCGATTTCGGCCTGTCGCGCCGTCTCACCGGGGCTCTGCTGGGTCAGGGCTTCGAGCCGGTGGCCGATTACCTGGCCCTGGACGACCGTCTGCCCGACCCGTTCTCGACCGTCACCTTTCTCGACAATCACGACATGCCTCGGTTTCTGAGCCAGGCCCGCTCCCGCGGCTTGTCGGCCGCGCAGGCCCGCGGCCGACTCGAGGCTGGACTGGCCTTGCTCATGTGCCTGCGCGGAATACCCTGTATCTATTACGGCACCGAGCAATACCTGCATCAATTGACCCGACCGCGCGGGCGGGCCCCGGGGGACGATCCCTACAATCGCGAGCCCATGGCTGGCTTCTCGCAGCGCACCCCGCTGTTCGAAATGATTTCGCGGTTGGCCCACCTGCGGCGAACCCACCCGGCCTGGGGCCGCCACGCCTCGGAAGTACTGTCGGTGGGACCCGCCCATCTGGTCCTCAAGCGGCACAACCTGGCTATAGGCGTGTGCCTGGCGGGCGACCTCGAATTGGCCTTACCGGCCCCCGTGAAGGCCACGCTCTGGGGCGCTCCGGCCACGGGCTCGAGCCTGGCACTCGGCGGGAGCGGTTTCGGTGTGTGGGAGTTGGAGAGGAGCTAGCCCACCGGTGAGGGAAACGACCTATTCATGGCCCTGTTAATCGAACAAGAGGTAGAAGATGGCGTCGTCGTCCTGCGGCTGCGCGGCGACCTTGATGTCCACACCAAGGAAGAATTACAGGCCCGGTTGGAAGAGCTACTCGACCAGGGGGCCGAGACCATTCGCCTGGACCTGACCGATGTCGACTATATCGGCTCGGTGGCCATCGCCGTTATGGTGGGCGTTTCCAAGCGTCTGGTTCGCAAGGGCGGGCGGCTACTGGTGCGCCCGGGTTCGAAGGAGACCCGGCGTCACTTCGGCCTGCTCAATCTCGACACCCTGCTGGACATCGAAGGATGAAGCGGTCGCGCGGGTCTTCCCTCATCTGGGTGGCCGCCTTTGTCGGCGGCCTGGCCGTGATCGCGCTGATCCTTTATGCCGTGAGAGTAGGCCAGGGCGGCCAGCCGACCGGGCCTGACCCATTGCCCATTCCAGGCCCCGACCAACCCGCCATACCCGATGGCCCGGTCGAGGCGCCTGCGAGCGCCAAGCCGCGACGCCGAGTCGCCTGGGTGACCGACGACAACGTTCCCGCCCGAGCCAAGCCCGGACTCAATATGCAAGAGGTGAAGAGGTTCACCAAATGGGAAGAGGTCTACTGGATCGAAGACTCGAGCAACTGGGACCACGTGGCGCTTGAAGACGGCCAGGAGGTCTGGCTGGAGAGTCGGTTTCTGTCCTTCGCCCGGCCGGCCAATCTCAACGCCCCCTCCAAAGCCGAGGAATTGGTGATGAGCTTCTACGCCGGGGTCGCTCGCAAAGACTACACGGGCGCCTACGAATTTCTCTCGCCCGACTGGCGGCGCGAACTGACCTTCGCCCAATTTGTGGACGGCTACTCGCACACCCTGAGCCTGCGTAGCGAGATCGTCAACGTGGTTGAACTGGGCGAGGACCGATTTCAGGTCGACGTCTCGATGATGGCCGATGAAGATGGCAAGGACGTCCCGTATCTAGGCATCTACACGGTGGAACGGGTGGGCGAGCGCTGGATGTTGACCTCGGGGCGACTCAAACGCCAGCCCGCCCCGATGGAAAAGACGTTCTGAGCTAGCTTCTGCGCTCGGCCACTTCGCGCAAGAAGCGGCGACGATACGAATAGAAAGCCGTCAGACCGACATCGTTGACCAGGGCCCGATTCACCCCCGCGCCGACCAGGGCTCCCACTACAGCCATCGACTGAGCGACCTTTCTGCGAGCCAGGTTGGCGGTCAACTTACGGGCTAACGCCTGCAGGCCCTTGGCCAGCGCGGCTCGCTCGAGATCCTGGATGGGCAAGCCTCGGCGAATCAACACCTGCAGGGACTCGATTTCGAGCATCCCCCTTCGCTTCTTGTCGCTCTCGAGGTGGTGACCAACATCGACTACCTTCAGGATATGGGCGACCTCTTCCGGCGTGTCGATAGGAAAGCCATAGCAGATGGCCATCGATTGCACCGTGCGAAAAATCAGCCAGTACAGGGCCGGCACGTCGACCACCAGACCGGCCAGGCCGGCCAGACCGGTAGCCCCACCCTCGAACGCGGCCGCCCGCCGGCCAGCGTGCAAGAACTCCAGAGCTATCCGATCCAGGCAGCGAACATCGTGCTGGAAAAGCTGGTCTAAGCAGGTTACGTCGCGGCCGACCTCAGCGCTGATGCGGTCGAAGGTCTCCTGGGGTCGCACCGAGTTTCCTGAACTCTGGCGCACGGCCTCGAGCACACCATAGATCTTGCGATTGATGGCCTCCCGAATCGGTTCGGGCACCCGACGATAGGCAAAGTCGATGGGCTTGCCGATGATAGCCAGACTGCGGGCCAACAGACCCGGTGGCTCCAGCAGCCAGGCCTCGGTCTCTTTGAGAACCTCTCGCTCGTCGTCGGTGAGGCGGCCGACCCACAGGCGGCCGGTGTGCAAGGCGCTACCTCAAGCTTCCTTCCAGGACCGGGGCCATTCCTTCGGTGCTCTCTTCGCCGTTGGGCTGGTGATAGAGGACGATCTTGTCCCACTTGCCGTCTACCGGTTCGGTCAGCCGAGCGCCAAACTTGACTTCCCCCACTCCGCTGGAGCGGGTGACGGGCTTTTCGCCGACAGGCTCTTTCTCGTCGCCGGTGACGAAATAGACCGAATAGAATTGGTCCTTGTCGAGCCGATTGGCCCCCAGGTTGAACTGGTCCTCGGTAATCCGCACCCAGCCGTAGGTCTTCGAGGCCTCATCAAGAGGCTTCATCGACACCTTGAGGGTGTTATCGCCGGCGTCTTCCTCACCGCCCCCTCCCCCCAGTGCCAGCACGCCGAGACTGCTGAGGGCCATCAAAATCACGGTGAATAAAAGTAATCGCTTCATTGCAATTCCTCCATAAACGATGGTAGCCCCTTTTTCCACGCCGACCCTGAGGACCTTCGAGAAAAAACCGCGAAGTTTGAACCGAAAATGAGCGATCCCCGTAGCAACGAGAGTGACGAAAATTTGATGGCTGAAGTCGTGGCCGGCAAACTGGCCGCTCTGGAACCGCTCATCGAGCGCTATCAGAACCAGCTCTTCGCCTATGCCGCTCGCGTATTAAACGATCGCGAAAAGGCCGCCGATGTCTTCCAGGAAACCTTCTTGCGAGTCTTTCAAAAACGTCACACCTACCGCCTGGGAGCGCCCTTTCGGCCCTGGCTCTATCGCATCTGCCTCAATCTCTGCCGAGACGAGTTTCGCCGCCAGAAGCGGGGCGCGTCGGTGGATCTCGAAGCGCGACAAGAGGTGCGCGACCCGGGCCCCGGACCAGCCGAACGGACCTTTCGACAGGACCTATCCCAGCAGGTGCGCTCGGCCGTGATGGGGTTGCCCGAGAAACAACAAAAGGTATTCCTGCTGGTTCATTACCAGGGCCTGAGCTATCCCGAGGTGGCCGAGGTCCTCGAGATCCCGGTCGGGACGGTGAAGTCGAGAATGTTCCACGCCTCCAAGCGGTTGGCCGAAGAACTCCAGGAATTGAGAGCAGAGATTTGATGAACGACGAACTCCAACCCTTTGAAGAAACGCTCAGGCTGGCCGACGCCTGGCAGCCAGAAGCGCCCCCCGCCGACCTGGCCGCCAGGACCATGGCCGGCATCCGCCAGGCGGCTGACGAGAAGCCCCCGGCGGTCTCGTTCATCGACCGCTGGGCCGGCTGGGTCAAGACCTGGTTTGAGGGCCCCAATCGTCGCTGGGCTTTTGCCTTTGCTACCGTGCTGCTGGTCTGCGTCTTCGCGGGCCGGGTCGTATCTCCCAATCTCCAACGCTATCATGCTCAGGGAGAGCTGGCCGGATGCCGCGCCAACCTCGAACATCTGGCTCAAGCCCTGGAGGCCTTTCATCGGGACCGAGGCTACTATCCGGCCAGCCTGGATGAACTGATGGACGGCTATCTCAAAGCCGTGCCGGATTGTCCGGCGGCGGGGCTAGAAACCTACCGCGCAGGCTATCACCGCGAAAGCGAGGGCTTTGTGCTAGCCTGCCACGGACATCACCACGGCAACAGCCAGCTCGCTCCGAACTTTCCTCAGTATTCCTCTAAGCTAGGCTCGAGCCCCAGATAGTCTTCCGAGCCCTCGAGTAGAGTCAGCAGGTCTCCCCGGACTTCGACCAACTCGGCCCAACGGTCATGGGCCTTGCGAGCCAACTCGAGGGCCTCGGTCGCCAGCTCCTCGGCGCCTTCCTCGGCGTAGTCACGCAGGCGCTCGGACACATCCGAAAACATGTGGATGCCTTCCACCGCCTCTCCCAGTGTCTCCATGTCCTCTTCCACCTCGAGCCCTTCGGGCTCGGCGGCCACTCCTTCATAAAGAACCTGGAGCCGCTCGTCATACTCGTCGAGCGCCCGAATAAATCCTTCCTCATCGAGGTCGCCCGCGCGATAGCGTTCCAGCAGGATGCGCACGTCGTGGTATGGGCTCTGCAACTGATCTTCGACTGTTCTTACAAACATTTTGCCTCCCGAACGGGCCCGCCGTTCGCTGGTCAAAATCGGATTCCTGTGTGGCCTCACAAAGAAGGGAAGGAGCGCTTGCATGGCTAACCGCCTTTGGGCAACAGCCCTGCTGTGCATTGGAGGAATGATGTATCTAGCCTATGGACCCGTCGGTGGCATCGACCCCACGGTAGCCGTTTTTTGGGTCGTGACCTGGACCATCGTGCTCGGTGGCTCGATCTACGCCTCGCTTGTATTCTTCAAGCCCTGGCCTGATCTCGATGAGCCGGCCGACAAACACTAAACCCCGCTGAGAGGGCCCTGAGGGGCCTTTTTCAACCCTATGGTTTCCGGTATCGATCATATCGCCATCGCGGTCGAAAGCCTGGCCGAGGCGGTCCCTTTCTATCGCGATCAGCTGGGCCTGCCGCTCAAGACCGTCGAAGAGGTCCCCGAGCAGAAGGTCAAGGTCGCCATCTTCACCCTCGGTGCCAGCCGCATCGAACTCTTAGAGCCGACCGCCGAGGATTCGCCCATCTCGAAGTTTCTCGCCAAACGGGGGCCCGGGCTGCACCACCTGGCCTTGCGCAGCACCGCCGTAGCCGACGATCTGCACCGCCTGGACGAGGCCGGTGCCCGCCTGATCGACAAGAGCCCCCGCGACGGAGCCGACGGCATGCGCATCGCCTTTGTCCATCCCGAAGCCACCGCCGGGGTGCTGCTGGAGTTGACTCAGCCTGCCGACCATGTGGACTGATTTCGAAAAGCCCGAACTTTCCCAATGGCGGAGCCTGGTCGAACGTGACCTTAAAGGCCAGGACTTTGATGACATCCTGGCCTGGTCGACCCCCGACGGCCTCGAAGGCCACCCCTTGTACACCCAGGGGCCTCAGCCCCAGCCGGTCGTGACCCGGGGCGACTGGAAGATTCGCCAGGATTATCACCCCTCGCTGGAGGGAGTCGATCAGGTGCGGCTACGCCAGGATCACGACCTGAGCCGCCTGCTTCAGGGTCAAGAATGCGTGCTTTACGGACCCGGTGTGGAGCGTAAGCTGGCCGGGATCCTGGCGGGGGAGATGCCGTTCGAGGGTCGAGTTTCCTGGGATCCGGTTGCCGAAGAGGCCGACTTCGACCAGGTCGCCAAATTGCTCGAGCGAGCCCAATCCCTTCCCGAGCTCAAGCTCTTCTGCAGCTCGGGGTGGTCCTTTCACCAGGGCGGAGCCACCGCGGCCCAGGAGTTGGGCTGGACGCTGGCCTCGGTGATCTATCTGCTGCGCCAGTTGACCAGTCGCCAGGTAGACGCTGCCGAGGTCGTGAGTCGCCTCGAGGTCGAGCTGGCGGTCAGCTCCGACCTCTTTCTCGAAATGGCCAAACTTAGAGCCGCTCGCCTTTGCCTTGGCCAAATCTTCGCCGCCTTCTCGCACTCGGGCGACTGCGACCTGCACGCTCGCCAGAGCCTGCAGCAACACTGCCTGCTGGATGCGGGTAACAACCTGCTGCGGGCCTCGGTGGCCGGCTTTGCGGCTGTCTGCGCCGGGGCCGACTCGCTGCAGCTAGCGGCCTTTGCCGAAGACGACCCGGACGGGCTCAGACTGGCTTGCACCCAGCAGTTGCTGATGCGCCACGAGGCCGGGCTGGGCCGGGTGGCCGACCCCGGAGCAGGCTCGTACTATCTCGAGACTCTGACCCACCAGCTGGGCCAGCGAGCCTGGGAGATCATGGCCGGAGTCGAAGCCCGAGGCGGACTGCCTGCCTATGCGGACACGATTGCCGAGACGCTGCGCCACCAGCGCGAGTCGCGGTTGAAGTCGGTGGCCCGCGGACGTACCATCCTGGTAGGCACGAACTGGTTCGCCGACCCTAACGAATGGCTGGCCAGCGCTACTCGACCCTCGCCCGGAGGCCCCTATTCGCCTCTCTTCGAAGGCGAGCCGTTCGAGAAGTTTCGCTGCGAGCCCGGCCCCAAATGTCTGATTCTCACCGTGGGTCGAGGCCTGGCCCAAGCCAGGGCGGCTTTTGCCAGCAGCTTTCTGGCGGCCGGCAGCTTCCCCCTCGAGTCTCCTCTTCCGGCCGACACCACCAGCCAGGCCCGTCGGCTGCTCGAAGCCAGCTTCGCCACCCTGGTGGTCCTTTGTGCCGACGACGAGCGACTGCCCGAACTCATCGAGCAACTGGCCTTCCAAGACAAGGTCCTGGCCGTGGCCGCCCCCCCTCAACCGTTGGCCGGAGTGGACTTCTTCCTTCACCGCAAGGCCGACCACCTCGACCTGCTCACCAAATTGCGGGAGGCCTGCCGTGAAACAACCTGATTTCACCACCATCCCCTACGCGCCCCCCGTCGTCGAGCCCGGCCCAGCCGGCCAAACCGCCACACCCGAGGGCATCGACATCCACAGCTACTATCGGCCCCAGGACCTGGAAGGGATTGAGCACTGCGACTATCTGCCCGGTCTGGCGCCTTTCCATCGCGGCCCCTACGCCACCATGTACGCCCTGCGTCCCTGGACCATTCGCCAGTACGCCGGTTTCTCGACCGCCGACGAGTCCAACGCCTTCTATCGTCGCAATCTGGCCCAGGGACAGAAAGGCCTGTCGGTGGCCTTCGACCTGGCCACCCATCGCGGCTACGACAGTGACCATCCCCGGGTCGAGGGCGATGTTGGCAAGTCGGGTGTAGCCATCGATTCGATCCTCGACATGCGCAGACTGTTCGAGGGGATCCCCCTCGACACCATGTCGGTCTCGATGACGATGAACGGGGCGGTGCTGCCGATCATGGCCCTCTACATCCTGGCCGGCGAAGAACAGGGCGTGCCCCGCGAAAAGCTGTCTGGCACCATCCAAAACGACATCCTCAAAGAGTTCATGGTGCGCAACACCTACATCTATCCGCCCCAACCTTCCCTGCGCATCATCTCCGACATCTTCCGATTCACCTCCGAGCACATGCCGAAGTTCAACTCCATCTCGATTTCCGGCTATCATATGCAAGAAGCGGGCGCCAGCGCCGACCTCGAACTGGCCTACACGCTGGCGGACGGCCTGGAGTATGTCCAGTCCGGCCTCGCCGCCGGCCTCGACATCGACGCCTTCGCGCCCCGGCTATCCTTTTTCTGGGGGATCGGCATGAACATCTTCATGGAAGTGGCCAAATTGCGCGCGGGGCGCTTGCTATGGGCCGACCTCATGAGCAAGTTCTCGCCCAAGAACCCCAAGTCGATGAGCCTGCGCACCCACTGCCAGACCTCGGGCTGGTCGCTGACCGAGCAAGACCCTTACAACAACGTCACCCGAACCTGCCTGGAAGCCATGGCGGCCGTCTTCGGACACACTCAATCCTTGCATACCAACGCTCTGGATGAAGCCATCGCACTACCCACCGACCACTCGGCCCGCATCGCCCGCAACACCCAGCTGGTGCTGCAGCACGAAACCAATCTCGGGCGAGTGATCGATCCCTGGGGCGGCTCTTACTACGTCGAATGGCTGACCGACCGCCTGGCCCGGCGAGCCCTGGCCCACCTGAACGAGATCGAGAAGGCCGGGGGCATGGCCAAAGCGATCGCCGACGGCCTGCCCCAGCGGCGCATCGAAGAAGCGGCCACTCGCAAACAAGCTCGTATCGACTCGGGCCGGGACGTGATTGTGGGCATCAACCGCTATGCACCTGCGACCCGAACTCAGCTCGACATTCTCGAGGTCGACAACACGGCCGTCCGCCAGGCTCAGCTGGAGCGGCTTGCCCAACTCAAGGCTGACCGTGATGCGACCGCCGTGGCCGCCAGCCTGGAGGCTCTTACGGCCGCCGCCCGGAGCGACGGCAACTTGCTCGAAGCCAGTCTGGTGGCGGCCCGGGCCGGAGCCACCGTGGGTGAGATCTCGACCGCGCTCGAGGCGGTCTTTGGCCGTCATCGGGCCCAACCCACGGCTCTGACCGGGGTCTATCTCAGAGAGAGTGCCACCATGGATGAAGTCAAGACCTGCCTGCACCGGACGGAAGAGTTCCTCGAAGTCTATGGCCGCCGCCCCCGCATTCTGGTGGCCAAGATGGGCCAGGACGGCCACGACCGGGGCGCTAAGGTGATCGCGGCCGCGTTCGCCGATATCGGCTTCGATGTCGATCTGGGGCCGCTCTTTAGCACCCCCGAGGAAGTGGCCGCGCAGGCCATCGAGAACGACGTTCATATCGTCGGGGTATCGACCCTGGCCGGCGGCCACAAAACGTTGGTCCCCCGGCTGGTGGAACAGCTGGCGGCCGAAGGTCGCTCCGATATCCTGGTAGTCGCCGGCGGGGTCATTCCCCAGCAAGACTACGCCTATTTACGCAGCCGGGGCTGCGTCGACATCTTCGGACCGGGCACGGTCATTCCCCGAGCGGCTCTGCGCCTGCTCGATCTGCTGGCCAAGACGGATGGACCTTGACCGACTGGCCAGCGGGATCCAGGCCGGTCAGAGGGGGGCCCTGGCCCGGGCCATCACCCTGGCCGAGAGCCGTCTGCCGGAGCACCGTCATCAGGCCCGCCAACTGCTCGAACACCTTCCCCCAGGACGTTCTCACCGCATCGGCATCACCGGTCCGCCGGGTGCCGGCAAGAGCACTCTCATCGAGAGTCTGGGTCTGGCCTGGATCGAGGCCGGCGCCAAGGTGGCCGTCCTGGCGGTGGATCCCACCTCGCAGCTCAGCGGCGGCAGCATTCTTGGTGACAAGACCCGCATGGAGAAGCTGTCCACCAACCCGAAAGCCTACATCCGGCCGAGCCCCAACGGCAAGACCCTCGGAGGTGTGACCCGCTCCACCCGTCAGGCCATCGAACTGGTCGAGGCGGCTGGCTACGACCGGGTCCTGGTCGAGACGGTGGGTATCGGCCAGGCCGACACCCTGGTGTCGCGCCTGGTCGACAGCGTGGCCCTGGTGGTGATTCCCGGGGCCGGCGACGAACTGCAGGGTATCAAGCGCGGCGTCATGGAGATCGCCGATCTGCTGGTCATCAACAAGTGCGAGGGCGATAATCAGGCTCGAGCGGCCCAGGCTAGCGCCCAATATCATGCCGCCCTGCGACTCTTGCCCGGACGAACCCCGGGCTGGAACGTGCCCATCCTAAGGGTATCGGGCCTGACCGGCGAAGGCCTCGTCGAGCTGCGGGCCAAACTCGAGGCCCACCATCAATTCTTGTCCCAGGCAAGGCTGCTCGAACCGCAGCGTCGAGAGCAGGCCACCTTCTGGCTAGATTATCTGCTCGACCAGAGTCTGCGCGAGGCGCTGCTGGCCCGCGGCCAGAGTCGAGCGCGTTATGAGGCCTGTCGCCGGGCCGTGGCCGAAGGGCAGCAGAGCCCCGAAGCAGCCATCGAGGAGTTGGTCTCGAATTTGTCATTCGACTGATTTTATGCTAATGATCATAGAATCAAGATGGTGGCACGACGGTCGAAAAATCGGGGTTTATCCGTCGCCGAGATTCTCATCGCCACAGCCATTTTGGCGGTGTTATTGGTGGCTGTGCTCGGTCTATTCGCCCAGCTTTTAGCCTCGACCACCAAGAACAACCACCTGCAGACCGGCACCTATTTTGCCGATCGCGTCCTCAACGAGGCCATCCGCCAGGCTCGACCGACTGCGCCCGCCTTCGACCCGTTCGTCGAAGGCCAGGAGGGTATCTACACCCACGATCAGGCGGCCGCCACGATCTTCTATCACCACCTCAAAGCCACTCGCTTGACCCCGGTGGAGGTGCCGGGCGAGTCCTGGTATCTCGAGGTCGAGGTCAGCTGGTGGCAGGCCGACGCCAGCGACCCTACCAGAGCCCGCCCGGGCTCGGGCAAGCTTTTCACTCGCCAGGGACGGATGGTGTATCTCGGTCGATGAGAGGCCACACCCTGATAGAGTTGCTGGTGGGAATGGCTGTCCTGGCGTTGCTCATCGGGGTCATCTTTCTGGCCTTCGACTATGGCACGAGCACTTTCCGCCTGGCTAACGACCGTCAGGGGGCCCAGGGCGAAATGGCCCGGGCCCTGGCGGCCATGCAGACCGACCTGCGACGCTCGCACTATCGCACCGTCACCGCCCTCACGCTCAGCGCCACTCCCCGCCGCGACGCCCTGGCCCTGGCCAGCCTCAAGGACTGGCATGACGAGGCCAGTTTCGACGGCATCAACGGCCTGCCGAGGTGGGACCGCTACGTCCTCTACTATGCCACCGGCCAGGGCTGGCTGGTGCGCGCGATGCTTGACCCCCCCACCCCTGACTACTCTCCGGTGGCCTTCCCCAACCTCGATCCGGCCAGCTACTGCCACGATGACCCCAACCTCAACGCCGCCCCCCAGACCAGCTTCACCGTCCTCACCAGAGCGGTCGACGAATTCGAGGTGGAAGCCCCACCTTTCGCCGAGCACGTCGAAGTGCGTCTGCGCCTCAACCTCGAGAACCGTCAGCGCCTGGAGTGCCAACTCGATATCTCCCCGGAAAATACCTGGCCGAGAGCCCGAAAGTGAGAGCTTCCATGCCCAGCCGACGCGGAATTGCCTTGATCCTGACCATGGTGGTGATGGCCGTGCTGGTCACCCTGACGGCTGCCTTTGTAGGAGTCAACCGGAGCAACTCGGCCCTGACCGGTAACACCGTCTCGCGAGAGAACGCCTTCAAGGCTTGTCAGACTGGCCTCGATTACGCCTGGTCTCAACTCGAGCTCGATGGGGGCTTTGGGGCCAACGGCTTTCCCGATGCGGTGGTCAGTTGGAGCTATCCCAGCGTGGACCCGGTTTTGCGCATCACCCGCCACGGAAACACGCTCGCTCCCGAGAACCCCGACGAAAACTATCTCTCGGGCCAAAATCTCGCCAATGGCGATTCTTTTCGTATCAGCCTCTACAACAACTTGAACAATCGAAATCCCGCCGAAGACACCCCTCTGGGCGACGTTCCCGGTCGGGAGGTGCGATTGCGCATCGACGGTCTCTCGGGGCGGGCCCAGCGCCGGCTGGACGTGGTTTTGCGCAAGAGCCCTTACGTCGACAGTTCGGCCGTCTCGAGCCTCGACATGACGGTGGCCCTCTCGGACGCCGGCCACCAGTGGCGACTGCGTAGCAAGGATCCTTACGTCAATCAGGTCCGCAGCAATACCAACATCTTCGGACCCAGCGCCATCGACGACCGTCTCAACTTTCGCGATCCTCCCCGGGGAGGCATGGCTCTAGCCAAAGACGACATCGTGCTGGGAGGCACCAGCGTCAAGAGCAGCCCCAGTTTCTTACAGAACTCCCAGGATGCGGCTCGGGGCAGCTTTCTGGTAGACGCTCCCGAGATCCCCGTCCCGGACCTCGGACGCTCCAACCTGAGGTTCCCTGAAACCACAGTGAACATCCCGGACGGCACCCTGGAAACCACCACCTTCGAGCGCCACGAGTGGAGTTCGGCCAACTTCGGCGTGGACACCACCGTCCCCCCGGACGGCATTCCCGACACCACCGTCACTCGCTGGCGCAAGCAGGTCCACCGCCATCCCGCCATGACCCACGACGGCCAGACCTGGATCGCCGAGACCTCGTATGTCGCTTCTGACTCGGGTCCTCTCACCGGTCCCGGTTCTGGCTACGCCAGCCCGGACACCAGCGACGGCTTTCAGGATGTGGCCACCCAGCCCACCACTCTGGATGACTTTCCGGTGCTCTATGAATCGGGCCCGGCCCACCAGATGCGAGCCAACCTGCTGACCGGCGAGGTGGCCCTGAGCCCGGCCACCAGCTTTGAGGTAAGCGGCGACCTGACGGTGCAAAAGGGAACGACCTCGCCCACCCCTCACCTGAAGTTCGGACACACCATGAACGACGACGGCGAGACCAGCTTCGAGGCCATCACCGATGGTAGCCTGTCGGCTCTCGACGATCCTTCGGCCCACAGTTCGGCGCTGGTGGCCAGCGGCAACCTGAATATTGGCGGAATCGCTTCGGGATTTGGTTCGATCTTTGCCGATCACAGCGTCCAGCTCCAAGCCAAGCGGGGCTTGCGGGCCGACCCCGACCTGGCCGTGGCGGTGCGCGGAGAAAGCATTCGTCTCACGGCCGAGGACCCTCCCGATTCGGCCGTGGCCAACACCTTGCTCGAAACCGACTGGAAGGTCTATCAGGAAGCCCTCGGCCCCACCTACGACAGCTTCGATGGCTGGTTCGAGCAAAGCTCGACCGCCCGACGGCACATCCTGGGGGACGACCCGGCCGTGGCCTCGGGTCTGCGCACCAAGAATCTACCTGGCGATGCCGCCAACTACTGGAACCAGCTTGACGCCGAACTCGATCTCGGCCCGGCGCCCAACTTCTCGGCCCCGCCCTTTGGCTCGGATTGGACCGGTACCTTTACCCTCGAACACTATGCCCGGCTACGCAACTATGCCACTTCGAAAAAAAGCGGCAACCCGGTCAATCAGTGGCTCGACTTCGACGGGACCTACTTTCAAAACGTGCTGGGCAACATCGACAGCACCATTTTGACCTATTCCAACTGGGCCAGCCGCCTGGATATGACCATGGGCGCCTACATGGCCGAAGAGCTGCCGCTGATCCCCGACGTCTATTTTGTGGGGCTGGTGCATGCCGGTAGCGGTGGATTCTTTGCCGATCTCGCGGAAGCTTCGATCTTGTTCGAGGGAGCCGTGGTCTCTCAGGGGCAACTCACCATCGAAAATACGCGAGAGTTGGACTTTGTCTACAATCGCCTCTATCTAGACGATGTCGTTCGGCAGTTCGTGGGCGATCGGGTCAAGCTCGATCAGGTCTACTTCAACATCCTCTAAAGGGTGACCCAGGTCGATTCGGGTGTCCTCGAGCCTCGATTGTAGTAATAGTAATCAAGGTTACGTTCCGCCTTGGACCTGTCTCCGTGAAAGGGCGAGCGGCAGCGCAAGAAGCCGGTCACCAAAACGCGACCCTGGCCGGCAATCGGCAGATAGCGCTCGAACTCACGCTCATAGAGCGGGTGCATCAAGTCATAATTGGCGGCGGCCACTACCTTCAGCCGCTCGAGGTCAGCCGGCTTGCCCGAGCAAGCGGCCAGGGTCGCGAGAGCCAACTCGGCCTGGCCCTGGCGAAACTCGGTGGTAGCCGAGTCGCGGGCCTCTTCGAGCAAAGCTTTGGCGCCAGCGAAATCGGGGTCGTTCTGATACTCGGCGGTGCCGTCCCAGGCCACCAGATGCAGGCCCTGACTGTAGGCAAGTCGCGAGCGCATCAGGTCATCGGGCTCTTCTTCCTGAGCCGTCTGTTGGGCCTCTTGCTGATGCTCTTGCATTGCCTTGCGTCGCAGTTCGCGAGCCAGGGCGACCCGCTTTTGCTCTTGCTCGGCCGGGCTGTGGACCACGATCTGGGCGGGATCGGGCTCGACCGTGGCCCGCTGATCCCAGCGGTCGGCCACACCGATAGCCCACAGGAACAGCCAGCAGATCACGGGCACCAGAAGGGGAGCAGCTAGATGCTTGTCAAACTCACGAGTCTTCACCACTGGAGAGATTCACCGTCGCCGCAAAAACCCCTCGCTAGCCGGCCTGGGCCGCTCCGAAGAGCTGATGCTGTCGCACCTGGTCAGACCAGGCCGGAAAAGGATCGGGAAAATGAGCCCAGGCGTTAGGACCAAGCTCCATCTCCTGGTCGGTTAGCAAGCACAGGTCCAGCAACCGGCAGTAGGCCTCCTGGTCGACATCGATGCCGATGAAGACCAGTTCCTGGCGCCGATCTCCCCACGGCTCTACCCAGCGAGCGGCCACCTCGGCCGGTCGCTCGGCTTCGGCCACTTCAGCCCACCACAAGCCGGCCGGCTCGAGCAGCAGGGAATCACCCGCCTGCGACCACAAGCCCTGGCGAGCGTGACGGGAGGCCAGCCAGAAGAAACCCTTGGCCCGCAAGACACCTACCCAGGGGCGGCTCAAGGCCTGGGCCAACCGAGCCGGATGAAACGGTCGCCGGGCCCGATAGACAAAGCTAGAGATGCCGTATTCGTCGGTTTCGGGAGTGTGCTCGCCGGCCAGTTCCGCCAGCCATCCGGCCGATTTTTGGGCAGCCTCCAGGTCGAAAAGGCCGGTGTCGAGCACCAGGTCCAGCGCGACCTTGCTCTGCTGCGTCCGGACCAGCTTGGCGCCGGGATTGAGTTTGCCCAAAATCCCCTCGAGTTGCTCGAGTTCTTCTTCGTCGACCAGGTCGGTCTTGTTGAGCAGTAGCACGTCGGCGAACTCGACCTGGTCGACCAACAGGTCCACCAGAGTGCGCTGGTCCTGGGCGTCGGCGGCCATCCCCAATTCGGCCAGATCGCGGCCGGAGAGGTAGTAGTCGAGAAAAGTCGAGGCGTCGACCACGGTCACGGTCGTATCGAGCCGGGCCACCTCCGACAAGCTGTTGCCGGTCTCGTCTTCGAAAGTGAAGGTCTGGGCCACCGGCAAAGGCTCCGAGATGCCGGTGGACTCGATGAGCAGATAATCGAACTTGCCCTGACGGGCGAGGCGACTCACCTCGACCAGCAAGTCCTCACGCAGGGTGCAGCAGATGCAGCCGTTGGTCATCTCGACCAGCCGGGCATCGGTGCGCGAGACCAGCATCGAGTCGATGTTGACCTCACTCATGTCGTTGACGATAACGGCCACCCGCTTGCCTTGCTGATTGGTCAGCACGTGGTTGAGCAAGGTGGTCTTGCCCGAGCCCAAAAAGCCTGACAAGACAGTGACGGGGAGTTTTTCCATAGAAAGAGGTGTTCTCTCCCGGGGCTTCGACGCCTTCGTAGGTCAGACGGCGTGTCTTCAGACGGTAGTTTTCAGACGGTAGTCGTTAGACGGTAGACGGTAGTTCCGCGGCTTCGCGGCTAGTCTTGGATTACAGTCGTGGCGGTGCGGCGTGGTCGAAGCACGGGTCGGTGTGGGGCGCCTGAGAAATCAACCGCGGAGATCAGGAGGGCACGGAGAGGGTTGTGGGGGACGTGGGGTGAGTGTCCTGGCGAATTTCATGGGTTTGTAGCGGTGGAGGCTCGGTGGCTGCCCGATCCCGATCAGGGTGGAGCCCACTCTCAAGCACGGAAGAGCAAACTTGCGCGAGTACGGCACCACCACGTGCCGAATCCGGCACCACCTGGTGCCGTACCGCCGCCGGCCAGCCTGGGTAGCACGGCCACGGTCGGGAGAGAGCGCCACCTCGAGTTCGGCCCTCGACAAACACCGCGCAGGCGCCTCACTTGCTGAATAGCCGCCGACCCAACGTCGCTGTCGCGTCCACCCCGATCTCCAGCGTGCATCAGTAAGGCCACCGCGCAGAAACGAGCACGCCCTCGGCGTCTCAGTGTATCTCCGCGGTAATCGAGCGAGCGCCCACATGAAGGTTCGCGCTCCCTCGATGGGGGGCAAACCTCCCAGGTCCCGCCGCCCGATTCCAAATAAATCCGGTCGAGCGCACCCTTTCCAGTTGCACCACCCCCTCGGCGCCTTTGCGGTTTTCACATCGAGCGCCAACCCCTCCGCGGTTCTTCCGATTCCCGTCGGCGTCCATCTCCATGTAAAACGGCCGGGTGTGGTGACCCGACCGTTTGTTCTCCGAGCGAAGCGAGGCTCCCATCTCGAGGCCGTAGCGCAGCGAAGGCCTCGCTCCTTGCTCCCGAAGGGCTCCTTGCTCCCGAAGGGCGCCCTTCCGGCGAAGCCGGAGTTCCTACTCTTTGCCGGCCTTGTGGGCGGCCCAGCCGCCGACGGCGGCGCCGACGCCGAGCATGAAAACGGCACCCAGGGGACTGCCGAACGTGCCGGCGGTGAGACCGAGGAAGGCGGCCTGGCCGAGGAAGCGGCCGCGGTTGGCGGCATTCTTATCCAACGAGGCGCCCAGGTCGCCATAGAAACTGGTGGCTTCCTTGCCGACATAGTTGCCGACCACGGCGCCCCCGACGAGACCGACGACGGTGCCGGCTACGGCGCCGACCTGGCCCAGGGACGAGCCGATGGCTTCGCCGATGCGAGCTCCGGCCGAGGCGGCGGTGATGCCCAAGAAGAGCGGGGTCACGTCGCCGTAGAAGTCGGCGGCAGCCGTGTAAAAAGCGTCTTTCGGCTCAGGGCTAGCCGGGGGAGTGGGGTTCTGCGGAGGGTTCTGCCCATTGGCGCGGTTGACTGAGGGGGTGTAGTTAGCGACTTTCATTTCTGTTCATCCTATATCTCTGTTTGGTAGCCTCAGTCTAGCAGGCGCGTGGGACTGCCACGTTACCGGACCATTTCCGGTTAGTGAATATCCCGCCGACATAAAAAAAGGGGCTCCCGAAGGAGCCCCTTTCCGTCTCTGCGAGCTTAAGGCCCGTAGATGGCGTTGTCGTAGTCGGACGGGTTGAAGGCCGGCACGAACGAGTTGTCAACCCGCGGGAAGCCCGGGTTGATGGTGGTGTTGGTGGCCAGGAAGGTAATGATTTGGGTGATGATCTGGGTGGTCGGACCGGCCGACGGGTCGAGGATCGCGCCGTGCGACGCGTTGGCGATCTGGAACAGAGCCGGACCCATGAAGCCGATGGGCACCTGGGGCACGCCAGCCACGGGGTTGATGGCGGCCACCTGGCTGAAGGCCGGGGTGACGGGAGCGGTGGCGAAGCTACGGGCCAGGTCTTCGGTGGACGAGTTCGGCACCACCTGATCCCCGATCACCTCTTGCAACAGGATACTGGCAGGCGTATTGCCGGCCAAGTCACCGGTGAGCACGTGAGGCGCGTAGTTGATCGGGTCGGCGTCGTCGAGGACGGTCTGAGCGATCAGCACGAACCGGAAGAAGTTCGGGGTGTTCTCGACAACCCCGGCTTGAGCCAGACCCGCAATGATTTGCGGCTTGAAGGTCGGCGAAGCCAGCACGGTTGCGGTCAAACGTCCGCCGGCGACGTTGAGCACGCCGCGAACCAGGTTGTTCTCGACCGCCATGGCCACGGTGCCAACGATGCCGCCCATCGAAGTGCCCACGAAGAACGGGCGAGCGTTGGGCACAGGAACGAACTCCGGACCGGCGGTGGCGTCGAGGTTGGTCTGGCCCGAAGCGATGGCCTGGGTCAAGTAGAACAGGTTCACCGCCGACTGGCGAATGTTGTCACGGGTCATACGCAGCACAGCCAGATTTAGGAAGGGGTTGGTGCCGGTGCCGTCGGGACCCATCGGGTCGGCCTTCAGGCTGCCGTGCAACTCGAGGTCGATGGCGATGACCGCGAAGCCCTGACCGCAGTAGGCATTGGCCGTGGCGAAAATGTCGTTCTTGTTGCGGGTGATGCCGTGCTGGAAGATGACCACCGGGAAGGGGCCAGCGCCAGCGGGCAGACAAGCAAAGAACGGGATCGGGCGGTCAGTGCCGGCCCCGATGGGGCTGGGCCAGGGACCGGTGATGGGGTTCGTGATATAGTTGCGGCCCGTCACGCTACCGGCGAAGATACGAGCGATAAAGTTGTGGGGGATCGCGGCCGACAGGCCAGGGGTGCCCATATAGAACTGGTCAACCGTGATCGCGGCTCCGGTGCCGGCCACCGGCAAGGTGCCGTTGGCGTTGACGAGAGGGCGGTTGTCGGTGACGGCCTGGGCGCGGGCGGCCGGCAGGTCGACGAACAGCGGCTGGGTGGTGAAGGCAAATGCCAGCGGGATGTTGTCACGAGTAGTGCCCACCAGCTGCTCGGCCCCAGCCCAGACGGGTTGCAGGCCAGCGCGCAGGCCCTCGAGGGACTGAACCTGGGCTAGCGTCAAGGCGCCCGAGGCGACCTGGGCGGCCAGTTGCGCGTTGACGATGGTGTTGCCGTTCACCAGCGGAGTGGTGAGTTTGGTAAAGTTGGTGGTGTTGTTCGAGATAACCGGGCCGCCCGAGCTAGCACTGCGGACGCCGCTGGTGATGACCACCAGGTGGCGGGTGGCCGGGTTCATCGGCACCACAGGGGTGGCGAACACGGTCGAGCCGGTGGCGGTGGTGATGACCTGATAGGTCATCGTCACTCTCTGGCCGGTGGTGGTGTTGAAGACCGGCAGCGTATCGTTGGTCACGCTAGCGGGAACCACCGGGCCGACGAAGGGGATGATCAGGCTACCGGCGGTGGAGAAGCCCTGCAGCGAGTTGATCGATGCGAAAGGCTCCGTCATGCCGGTCGGGTCGGCTGGCGTCGTGAAATTGTTGAAGCCGGTCTGCGGATTACGAGCGATGTCGTTCGGCAGAGGAATGACGCTGTTGGTCGGGTCAAACGCCGGGAAGGTCTGACTGACTGGGACCGGGTTGGGAAGAGTGGGGGCTGGGGCGGCGGTACCGGTCGATACCGTATCGCAACCCCATAGCGCTACTGCGAAGAGTAGAGCGCACAGGGATGTAACTGCTCGTCTAAAAGTCATAGGATACTCCTGATTTGGTTCGCCGGGACGTTGGCTGATAGCCCCCCCCGGTTGGCTGAGGACGCCTCTTTTCACCCCTTTCGTTCAAATCCTGCCTGCCAAATAGATTCATGAAGGAACCCTTTGCAGGTCTGGCCAAGCCCGGTTGCGATGCCAATCCAGAACGCCCGACTACTGCCAGATTCCCAGACCCCTCCGGCCCATTCTCCGGCCGAGCAGACCGAGACTGCTCACCTCATCCGAGGTCGGGCACTCATCTTCTGGGATCCGAAAGATCCGAATAAAAAACGCGACGCCATCGACACCGACCAGATCACGCCCGCGGCCGACTGCGTGTCAGAGAGCCTCGAAACCCTCGACCAGCGCTGGAAAGAAGGCGCCTTCCGCCATTTGATGCCTGACTTTCGGCAGCGCGTGCATTCGGGACAAACCTTTCTTATCGCCGGCGACCGCTTCGGCATCGGCTCCTCTCGCGAGATGAGTCCGGCGGGACTCCAGGCCATCGCGGCCGAGGCTGGCCTCGAGATGGTCATCGTGGTGGGCGAGAACATGGGTGACATCTTTCGTCGCAACTCGCTCAATCTGGGCCTCAACGTCTGCCAGAGCCCCGAGGCCGTGGCCGACGCCCAGGATGGCGACGAGTTCACGTTCGAGACCGGCTCGCGCCGCCTGACCAACGTCACTCAGAAAAAGTCGTATGAAGTGGTGTCTCTGACCCGTCAGGAAGACTCCATTCGCAAGAACGGAGGGATCTTCGCCCTGGGCCGGCGCGAGTTCCCTTCCTCGGTAACCGACAAGCCTCAGGTTCGTTTTCCGGACCCCGACCAGGCGGCCCACATGACCACTACCGAACAGATCTTGTGGGCTCATCGGGTGGACAAAAGCGAAAAAATCGAGGTGGGCCGGACGGTGCGGTTGTACGGCGACCTCTTTCCGGCTTCTGACGGCACCGCCCCCTTCTCGATCTACACCTTCAATCAGATTACCGGCGGCGACACCATCTATCCTCGCGGTTGCGCCATTGCCAGCGACCACTTCGTTTTCACCGGCAAGCCCGCCGACGAAAGCCAGACCCAAATCTCGCGCCAGTTCGCCGAACGCTATCAGCTGGGCAAGCCCTACTACGCCGATCCGGGCGACGGCATCTTCCACTTCTACTTTCCCGAGCAAGGCCTGATCGTGCCGGGAGGGTTCTATCCCGGAGCCGACTCGCACAGCCGCGCCTATGGCGCCTACGGCGCGGTCGGAGTCGGGGTGGGTAGCACGGCTCTGGGTTTTGGCTGGTCCACGGGCTATCTCTATTTCACCCCGGCCCGCTCGCGTCGAGTGGTCTTTCGCGGTCAGCTCCAGCCCTGGGTGGGGGGCAAGGATATCGTGCTCGAGCTGCTGCGCCGCTGGGGCAAACAGCAGAGCCAGGGAATGAGTGTCGAATTCGTCGACGCCGACTTGCAACTGCCCATCACCTATCGCAACACCATCGCTAACATGATGGCCGAAGGCGAAGCTACCAACGGCATTTTCGCCCAGGACAGCGTCACCACCGCCTGGTTTGAAGAACGCGGCTTCAGGCTCCCCTATCCCGCTCTCTCGCCCGGGCCCGAGGCCGTCTATGAAATCGACGAAGAAATGCGACTCGATGGCCTGCGCCCGATGATTGCCAAGCCGTTTGCTCCCGGCAACGCTTTTGACGCCGAAGAGGTGGCCCAGGAAAAGATCACCTTCGACAAAGCCTATATCGGCTCGTGCACCAACGGCAGCTACAACGACCTTCTCCAGGCCGCCCTGGTGATGCGAGCTGCCGCCAAAGCCGGCATCGACAAGGTCTCGAGCGATTTCGTCATTTTTCCCGGCAGCGGCCGGGTGAAGCAGCAAATCGAAGAATCCGACCCTCGCCTGGACGGAGAATCGATCGCCAACATCTTTCGCCAGGTGGGCGGTCAGATTCGTAGTTCCTGGTGTGGACCTTGTTTCGGCCAGGGCCCCGACGCCCTCGAGCCTGGGCAAAAGGCCATCACCACCTTCAACCGCAACTGGCAAAATCGCATGGGAGTGGGCGGCGAAGGCTATCTGGCCAGCCCCGTCGTGGTGGCCGCCTCGGCTCTGGCCGGCTATATGGCCCCACCAACCGAACTGGGACTCGACTGGAATCCCGAACACGCCTTCTAAGGAGACGACATGAAGCACATCTTGATCATCCTGGCCCTGTTGACCGGGCTAGCCATCGCCGACGAGGGCATGTGGCTGTATACCGACCCTCCTCGCGAAATCCTCAAGCAGCGCTACGGCTTCGAGCCCAGTCAGGACTGGCTCGACCACCTCCAGCGGTCCTCCGTCCGCTTCAACAATGGCGGTTCGGGCTCGTTCGTGTCGGCCGATGGCCTGGTCATGACCAACCATCATGTGGCCGCCGACTCGATTCACAAGCTCAGCCGCGAGGGCAAGAACTACATCCAGGACGGCTTCATGGCTAATTCTCGGGCCGAAGAACTCGAGACCCCCGATCTGGAACTCAACGTGCTGATGAGCATCGAGGACGTGACCCAACAGGTCAAGGCTGCCCGCCAACCCGGTATGAGCGAGGCTGATGCTGCCAAGGCCCAGCGAGCGGTGATGAACACCCTCGAGAAGGAGTCCTTGGAGAAAACCGGCTTGCGCAGCGATGTCGTCACTCTGTTTCGGGGCGGCCAATACCATCTCTATCGCTATCAGCGATTCACCGATGTCCGCCTGGTTTTCGCGCCTGAAATCGGAGCAGCGTTCTTCGGCGGAGACGCCGACAACTTCGAATATCCCCGCTACTGCCTGGATGTCTCGTTCTTTCGGGTCTACGACGAGAAGGGCCAGCCCTATCATCCCAAAGACCATCTGGCCTGGAACGAGGTCGGGGCCAAAGAGGGTGACCTGATCTTCGTGTCGGGCCATCCCGGCTCGACCGAGCGGCTCAACACCGTGGAACACCTCGAGTTTCTGCGTGACCAGAGATTCCCGGTGGGACTCAACGTCATTCGGCGCCTCGAGGTATTGCTGAAGACCTTCGGCGAACGCAGTCAAGAGAACAAGCGCCGGGCCCAGGACGAACTCTTCGGCTATCAAAATGCGCGCAAGGCTTATCTCGGCATGCTGGCCGGCCTGCAAGACCCCGCCCTGATGAAGACCAAGCAGGACCAGCAGCAGACCCTGCGCGGCAAGGTCGCGGCCGACCCCGACCTCAAGGCAAAGTTTGGCGACCCCTGGAAAGCCGTGGCCGACACGGTCATGATCGAGAGCAAGATCTATCACGACCATTATCTGCTCGAACGCGGCCGGGCCTTTGACAGCCAGCTGTTCACTCTGGCCCGCGAGTTCGTGCGCTGGGCTGACGAGCAGGATCGACCCAATGCCGACCGTCTGCGCGAGTACCGCGAGTCCAACCTGCCTTCGCTCAAGCAAGCCATGTTGAGCGAGGCCCCCATCTACGCCGACCTCGAGACCCGCAAACTGGCCGACTCGCTCAGCCTGATGGTGGAGTGGAACGGCTTCAACTGGCCGCTGGGTCAGCAAATCCTGGCCGGCCAGTCGCCCCGCCAACGGGCTGCTCAACTGGTCAACCAGACCCGACTGGCCGACCCCGCCTTTCGCAAATCGCTCTTCGAGGGCGGTCCCGCCGCCGTGAAGGCCTCGCGCGACCCGATGCTCGAGTTGGCCCGACTGGTCGACCCCAGGGCCCGCGAACTGCGCGAAACCTATGACGCCAAAGTGGACACTCCTCGCAAAGAAGCCTACTCACACATCGCCCAGGCTCTCTATGCGGCCGGCAACACCAATCTCTATCCCGACGCAACCTTCACTCTGCGCCTGGCCTTCGGCACCATCAAAGGCTACACCGAAGAGGGCCGCCAGGTGCCCGCCATGACTACCCTGGGGGGTCTCTACCAACGCGCCGCCGAGCAGGAGAACAAAGAGCCCTATCAGCTGCCCGAAAGCTGGGCAAAAGCCAAGTCAAAGCTCGACCTCAGCGTCCCCTATGACTTCGTCTGCACGGCCGACATCACCGGTGGTAACTCGGGCAGCCCCGTGGTCGACCGAGACGGCAAGGTCGTCGGTCTCATCTTCGATGGCAACATCCAGTCGCTGGTCATCGACTTTCTCTACAATCAGGATCAGGCCCGGGCCGTAGCCGTGGACGCCCGAGCGATCATCGAGGCCCTGGATAAGGTCTATGACGCCAAGGCCCTGGTCGAGGAGATCAGACGGTAGCTGCGCCGCTGCGTGCCTCTCTATTCGGTGGGGTTGTTGCGGCCGTCGAGGGTCTTGTCGAAGAAGCGCAGCATGGTAGTCCAGGCTTTCTCGGTTTGGTTCTTCTCGGCGGCGTCGGCATCGTCGATATAGGGCGCGTACACGAGAAAGCCATGTAAGCAGTCGGGGTAGACCTCGACCTGGACCGGCTTGCCGAGTTCGGTGAGCTTTCGACTCATGAAATAGGCCTGCTCGGCCGGAACGATGTCGTCCTTACGGCCCTGCAAAATCAGCACCGGGCAAGTGATGCGGTCGGCCACCGAGAGACCGTTGCGGATGGCAAAAGAGTCGGGGCGAGCGTCGGGGCCCCGCCCGTAGGTGCGATCGGTGATGGGATCGTTACCAAGCTTACCGGCGTCGCGCAAATAGTACCACCAGCGATAGATGTCCATCACCCCATAGGCCAAAACCAGGGCCTTGACCTGATTGGTGCGGGCGGCTGCCAGGGTGCAGATGAGAGCGCCGTGCGAGGTGCCCACCAGGGCTACCCGCTGGTCATCGACCTGGTCGAGGGCCGTGAGCAGCGGCAAGACCGCCAGCACGTCGTTGACCTCGCCTTTGGCGATCTCGATCATCCCTTCCGAACCGTCTTCACCGCGATACGAAGGCGAGAAGACGACATAGCCGGCGCGAGCCAGGCGAATGCTCGAGAGGCGATGCTCCTTCGAGATGCCGCTGATACCATCGTGACAGAACACCACCAGCGGGCGCTTGCCCGGATCGGGAGGAAGGTAAAGCTCGCCACGCACGCGGAGCCCATCGCTGAGATAGGTCCATTGGCGAATCTCGACCCCCTGTTTTATGCCCATGGCCTGCTCGGCCACCAGATTGCCGGCCAGGGTTTTTCCGCTCAAGAGAAGGAGGGCCAAGCAGGTTGTAACTATATATTTTCGCAAGAGTCTCATACCGCGTCGTTTTCCGAAGCTAATTTGCACTCGCGAACGCGAGCCACCTGCTGTCAGACGCGATCTTCGAGAAGGAGTTTCCTATGCGAACACGAGTTCTGACCATCCTCACCCTTCTGCTGGTGGCCTCGGCCTCGGCCGAGCAGGTGCGCGACCTGCGGGGCGACGAGGGAGTGCTGATGGACTTGCGTCCCACCGGGGTCGAATGGCTGACCAAGGATCGCCTGTTTGTGGTCGATCAGCGCTGGAACGCCATGCACATCTTCGACACCGAAGGGCGCCGCTTTCGCTTCATCGAGTTTCCGCGCATGATCGGACCGGCCTTCTACTCGGGCACGGCCCACTACAAGGCCAACGAATACTATGTGACCGGCTCTCACTATCATGAGAAGAACAATCAACGCTATCTGCAGCAACGAGCCGTCATTCACAAGGTCATCATCAACGGCGAGGATTTGGGCGCGGGTTCGGTGGAAGAGAACTACTCTCCCGACATGGCCCTGCGCAAGACCCGTCTGTTCGGTTCGACCCCGGTCGAGCAGATGGAGATCTCGGGTATCGCCATGGACGAAAAGCACAATCGGCTTTTTCTCGGCCTGGCTCGACCCCTGACCGACAAAGGCACGATCCTGATGCTGACCGGACCGCTCGACGAGTTTCTCGAGCGCAAGGAGAGCCTGGAGTTCGACCTGCTCGACACCGGCATCAAGCCTCCCACCGAGCCGGCCTGCGGGACCCAGTTCTACCTGTCCGATATAGAATATGTGCCTGACCGCGGAGTGGTCTGCCTATTGACCGCCGAAGCGAGCGGCGGCCATCGGTTCTGCTCGAACCAGATCTGGTTTCTCAAGGGGGGCTTTGGCCCTGGCAAGATGATCCGTCAGGAACTGGCCCCTCAGAACCGGGCCACCGGCATCGCCTTGATGAAGGTGGGTGACTTCGACTATAAGGTGGCCCTGGTCTGTGACAACAACCCCGAGGAAACCAAGATCCCCTCGCGCCTGATCATCCTCGACGAGCCGATCCGCCTGCAGTTGCGCTAGGGGATTTCAGACGGTAGACGGTAGCTGAGGCCGAGGGAGCTTGAATTGGACCCGGCAGCGCTCGCTCGTCGTAGAAACCGCCGAGATCGCGAAGACGCGGAGGTCGGGAAACTGGACAGCGCCCGCTCAAGATCAACGAACGGAGAGGTTCAGATTTGGGGGGAGTAGGGCTCTCTAGCGATTCTTAATGGTTGACGCCGGTGCGGCTGGAACTGGAACGTCGTTCCACCGTGGTTTCCTGGGTAACCTCCTAGCACCGACCATCAAAGGGACCACCCCGCAGCGCCCACCGCGTATCTCCGCGGTTTTTCCCCTTCGAGCGCCCACCCAAGAAACGAACTTCCCCCTCGGCGCCTCCGCGGCTCGGCGGTTTTCACCCACGAGCGCCCACGTCTCGAACGGCTTAAGCCCCGCCAGGGTGAGGGCGGAAGTACTCTCGACAGCTCTTCATGTAAGCCAGGAACTCGTCGCTCTGGGGGCGGATCGAGGCGGCTTTGAGAGTGGCCAGCGAACTCTCGAGCAAGGCGAACATCTCGGTGGTGAAGGTGTTGTAGTGCTGAATCTCGTGATAGAGAACGGGATTTTCCTCCGAGACCTCGGCGGTGGTCTTGACCAGCTTGGCAAAGGTGGTGCTGGCCACCTTGCCAAGAAACGCAAAGGGCAAGCCGAAGTGGCCGGCCGCGTGGGCAAACTGCAGGTTGACGGCGTGACTCATGCCCAGCACCACGGCCATGATCTTGTCGTGTTGCTCGAGTTCCACCTCGAAAAGACCCAGGGCGGTCTCGGCGAACAGGTCGAGAGCGGCGTCGGTGGCTTCGCGGCAGCCGGCGTCGCAAACGAGCACGGCCCGCCCGTGCAAAAGCACCGCACCGGGCGCGAACATGGGGTGCAGGCTGGTCACGCGATGCCCGTCCAGAGCGGCCCGGCGCAGGATTGGCGCCACCTGGCTCTTCAAGCTGCAAATATCGAAAATTAATGGCTTTCCGCCCGAACGCAGAACCTGCTCGAGCACCTGAGGAGTGACTTTGAGAGGAGTGGCCAGGACCACGACTTCTGAGTCAGGCACTCCCTCGGCCAGGCTGACCCTGGGCCAGGGTGACTCCTGGTCGGAAGAATCGCAGATGGTGACACTATGGCCCTGGGCTTCGAAAAAGCGACACAGCCAGACACCCATCCGGCCACTTCCACCCACCACCAGCACCTTTCTCGAGCCCACCGCCGGCAAGCCACGAGGGATCTCGGCCTGAGTCTGGACCGCGGCAGCCATCAGGTGTTCGAGAACCTGCTCGGCCACCTCTTCGTCAAAGCCAAGCTCGCGCGCGCTGGCGCGAGCTCTCGATAGCACTTCTACCTCGACCCGAAAGTCGCGAATGGGCAGCCCGGCGCGATGCTTGGCCTCTCCGATCTTGCGAGTGGTGGCCAGCCGCCGGCCCACCAGAGCCAGAATCTCGCGATCTAGCTGGGCAACCTCGCGGCGCAGGGGGGCTAACTCTTGCTCGACATCCATGGGCGGCGATTCCCCGACCAGGGGAAAGTCTCCTGGAACCGAAATCGGGAGCCATGGCCGATCACCTCTATATCGAGGCGCTCGAAGTCGATTGTATCATCGGGCTGGCCGAGTGGGAACGCCTGGTGCGTCAGACGGTCTGTCTCGACCTCGAACTCGAGGGTGACCTGCGCAGCTCGGCGCGTGTCGATGCGGTGGTCGAAGGGGGCATCAACACCAAGGCGGTGGCCAAGCGACTGCTGGCTTTCGTGAGCCAAACCGAATTCCAACTGCTCGAGTCTCTGGCCGAGCGCGTCTGTGAGCTGATCCTGACGGAGTTTCCGGTGGACCGGGTAGGTTTGCGACTGTCGAAACCCGGGGCCATTCGCGGCGCCCGCAACGTGGGAGTGGCCATCAGCCGCTCGCGGAGCGACTATCCGCTATGAGCGTGGCCTATCTCGACCTCGGCTCGAACATCGAGCCCCAGGCCAGCCTGCGCCAGGCTGTCGGGCTACTCCAGGCGGAATTTGAGGTGCGGCGATGTTCTTCGGTCTTCGAGACCGCTCCGGTCGGCATCACCGAACAACCCGCCTTCTGGAACATGGCTGTCGAGATCGAGACGGCTCTCCTGTCCGACGCGCTCCAACTTAGACTACGCTCGATCGAAGACCGAATGGGACGAGACCGGAGCGGCCCCAAATACGGACCCCGCAACATCGACATCGACCTCATCCTCTACGGCCAGTACGCCCACCCCCAGCTCGAGGCCCAGGCCTTTGTGCTGGTACCGATCTGCCAACTCTGCCCCGACCACCTTCACCCGCGTCTGGGCCGCCCCTTGAGCGAGTTGCTGGCCGGGCTTGATTATCGAGCCGGTGACATTCGTGAGTTGGGGCCGCTGTAACATCCCGTCAATTCGGGCTTAACGACGCTTCCCTAAGGTGACCACGGGGGGTCCGCCCTCCGTATCTAAGCACACTCGGAGAGATATACAGATGATTTCCTCTATTTCTTATCGGCCTGCAGTGGCCTCCGCCCCCGTCCGCGCCCATGCTCCCGCCGCCCCCGCGGCCGCTCCCGCTGAAGACGCGTTCGACCCCATCGGCCTGGGCGACGTCGACACCGTCCAGAAGGCAATGCAATTGCCCATCATGGACCCCGTCTATCAGGGCAGCGTCGGTCTCGGATTGGTAGCCGTCGCCCTGGGCGGCGCTTTCGGCACCGCCCTCAACGCCAGTGTCCGCGGCGAGACCTCGAGCGACGGAACCCCCGCCAACATCACCCAGTTCAACGCCTCGGCCCGGGGCGACAAGTTGGGCGGTCTGGTCGGTGGCTACGTGGCCATGAACTACTTCATGGCCGGCGAACTCTCGGTCGACCAGGGCAAGCACGTGGCCACCTGGCGCGAAACCTTCGGTAGCACCGACGTCGAACTCAACTTCTCGGTGGACGAAGGCTCACAGCAACTGACCATGGATGGCCATCTCGGCAGCGTCCCGGCCCACCTGGTCTATACCGGCGTGCAGACCGCTGCCGGTGGGGCCGTCATCAACGTCGAGGGAATCCTGGGCGGGCAAGACTACAAAATGCAAACCAGCCTGGACACCATCCCCACCGACCAGGGCCAGTCGACCTTCAACATCAGCACCCGGGGCAATGTTGGCGACCTGACCGTGGACAAGACCTATCAGGGTCAGGTCGATATCGACCAGGAAGGTCGCACCGTCGGTCTGACCATCGACGGCTCGGGCCAGAACGCCGGCCACCAGCAGACCGTCAACGTTCGGGCTGCCGTCGGTCCGGCCTAGAGAGAAGCGCCCCCGTCAACAGCCAGAATCTGGCCGTTGATGAAATCGGCACCAGCCAGATAGTGGACCGCCTCGGCGATGTCCCTGGCGGTGCCGATGCGGCCGAGGGGAATGGCGGCAGCAAGCTGCTGTTCCATCTCGGCCCCCGCTCCCGCGGGCAGCATGGCCGCCCCGGGCGACACCCCATTGACCCGCACCAGCGGGGCGAACTCCAAGGCGTGGGCTTTGGTCAGAGCCTCGAGCCCGGCTTTGGCGATGCAGTAGGGAACATAGCCTCGCAGCGGTCGCCGGGCGTGGATGTCGATGATGTTGACGATCGAGCCTAGCCTTTCGGCCAGCGCCTCGCGACACAGGGTCGACACCAGGAAATGGGCCCGCAGATTCAAGTTGATGAAGGCCTCCCAGTGGGCGGCCGCTTCGGCGTCGGTGGGAGTCGGATAGAAGATGGCCGCGTTGTTCACCACCAGGTCAAGCGGCCTGGATACGAGCCGGCCGCACAAGGCTTTGACCTGCTCGACCTCGGACAGGTCCGCCTGCACCACTTCGACTGCGGCCCCCGAGCCCCGCGCCGCCTGGGCTGTGGCCTCTACGCCCTCCCGAGAGCGATGGTAGTGGAGCCAGAGGTCGTAGCCGCCCGCGGCCAAACGCAAAGCGATGGCCCGACCTAGCCGGACGCCGGCCCCACTCACGAAGGCGGTCTTTCTCACCATAGCTGGCGTTTAGTCCCGGCTCACCAGCAGTCCTGCGCCACAGGAGCTGCCTGGTTTCTGGTGAATAGCGAACTTGATGCGCAATGCGAGGCTCTCTCAAGGCGCGGTCCTGGACGGCCGTTTTGAGGTGATCCGCCTGATTAAGGCCGGGGGCATGGGTGCCGTCTACGAGGTAGCCGATCGGGTGCTCAACGGTCGCACCTACGCCCTCAAAGAGATCCACCCCTCAAGCGATCCCGCCGAACTGCAAGACGCCAAAGACCGCTTCATTTCCGAGATCCAGGTGATGCAATCGCTGCTCCATCCCGGCATTCCCAAGGTGAGCACTGCTTTTCTTCATGACGACTCGTTCTTTTTCGTGATGGAACTGGTGCAGGGGACTGACCTTTCGCGCATCCGCAAGCAGAGGGGCAATCCCGGGCTGCCCACCCATGACGTGGTGAACTGGGCCTGCCAGGTGCTCGACGCCCTGAGCTATCTCCACCGCCAGTCCCCGCCCATCGTTCACCGCGACATCAAGCCGTCTAATCTGCTACTGCGAGAAAGCGACAACCGGATACTCTTGATCGACTTTGGCATCGCACGGGCCACCAACCCGGTCGAGGGCTATTGGATCGGCACCCCCGGTTACGCCCCGCCCGAGCAACAAATGGGCAAGCCCGAGCCCTGTTCGGATCTTTACGCTCTGGGCGCCACCATGCACGAACTACTCACCGGCGTCAAGCCCAAGGACTTTGACTTCGCCAGCTTCAGCTACCTGGGCATCGAGGTGCCGCCGGATCTGGTCTCGGTCATCGAAAACGCCCTGCAGCATTGGCCTGAAGACCGCATCCAGACGGCTGACGAGATGGCTCGACGCCTTCGCTCCTTGCCGGGCTTCTCGATCGAGGCTCCTCTGGTATGTCGCGAGCACGACTTCGAAGAGGCGGTGGCCCGGCTCAAAGACGATGTCCTCGACCCGCTCTTGCAAGACCTCATCGAGCGCTACGCCAACGAGTGCCAGACCCCGTATCTTCCGCCCACTCTGAGCTTTATGAAGTTCACCCTGGGAACACTGACCAATTTCGAGTTGCTAATCACCAAAGACGGCGACTCGGAGTGTATCACCTTCCAGGAAAAGCAAGGATTGCTCGACCCGGTCGCGCTCGGCTCGGTCAATCCTCTAGAAGAGAGCGAACACGCTCACGTCAAGGCGATCGTCGACCGCTTCGTGCAAGACTATGAGGAGTTCAAGAACTCGAGCTGGCAACTCCTTTGAACTTTTTTCACTGCCGAACAGGTTGGCCCCCAGAAAGGACAGAACATAGGTTCTAATCATGGAACTCTACGACAAGCTGACCGGGCTCTATCAGGTCAAGTTCTTCAAGGAGCTTCTCAAAAAAGAAGTCGTGCGCAGCGCCCGCTACGGTCGCCCCGCCTGCGTCATCGTCATGGAGATCCAGTATGACTATTTCGAGAAGTCCCTGGACCTGCGCAAAGAACTGGCCTATCGCATCCATCGCGAGATGGGCGCGGCCGTGCGCGAGATCGCGCGCGAAGTCGACTTCGGCGGTCGGATCAGTGGCGAAGTGCTGGCCCTGGTGCTGCCCGAGACCGATCGCGAAGGAGGCGCCTTTGCGGCTGAACGGCTTCGCAAAGAGGCCGAGCAAAAAGAGATCGGCAGCGGGGGCTTAACCGAGCACCCCGTCAAGGTTGCCCTCAATCTAGGCGTGGCCTCCTTTCCCGAGAACGGTCGTACGGCTAGAGAGTTACTGGAAAACGCCGAAAAGGCCATGGCCGAAGCCAGAATCGGCGGCGGCAACCGCTCCCTGGTGGCGCCACCGCTGGATGAGGGTGGAGATTGACTATTCTTGGGAAGATTGCTACACTCTGGCCTAACTACGGACCGGAAATGAACGGATTGGGAAAATGTTAGCGCTCCCTGCTCTAAGCGCCTTTGGCCTGGGATTTTTATTGACTCTGGCCCTCACCCCGTGGGTGAAGGGGCTAGCCACGCGTCTGGGCGCGCTCGACCGACCCGACGCCCGCAAGGTGCACAAGGTTCCTACCCCGCTGTGGGGAGGCTTGGGCGTATCCATCGCGTTTGCCGCCTCACTGATTACGGTGCTGGCGCTCTTTACCCCGCCTCAAGCCGTGACCACCCAGCAGTGGTGGTCCATGGGCGGCCTGCTGGTGGGCGGAGCGGCCCTGGTGGCTCTGGGAATGTTCGACGACCGTTTCGGCATGGCCGCTAAGACCAAACTGCTCGGCCAGATCGGAGTGGCCCTGATCCTGGTGGGCTGCGGCGTCCGGGTCGACTACTTCTCGCTGCCTGGCATCGACGGCATGATCTTCCTGCGCGAATGGCAGGCCATTCTGCTGTCGATGCTCTGGCTGGTAGGGGTCACCAACGCCATCAACCTGCTCGACGGCCTCGACGGCCTGGTGGCCGGCGTAAGCCTGAGTTCGGCCGTCATCTTCCTGGTGGTGGCCGCCATGAATGGCGAATGGGTTACCATGGTGGCCATGGCCGCCGTAGCTGGCGCCGCTCTCGGGTTTTTGCGCTACAACTTCAACCCGGCCACCATCTTCCTGGGCGACACGGGCAGCCTCTTTCTGGGGCTGATGTTCGCCGGTTGGTCCATCGTCGGCTGCCTGAAGACCACGGCCACGGTGGCCCTGGCCATTCCCGTCATGCTGATTCTGGCCGTGCCGATTCTCGACACCACCTTTGCCATCGTTCGCCGCGGCGTCACCCGCCAACCCATCTTCAAACCTGATAAAGGTCACCTGCACCATCGCCTGCTCGCGGTCGGGTTATCGCAGCGCCAGGCCGTGTGCACCATCTACGCCATCAACGTAGCCTTTGGCCTGGCCGGCTTGGCCATGGCCGTCTTCCTATGCCCATGAAGGTGATGACCGTCTTCGGGACTCGCCCCGAAGCCATCAAAATGGCCCCGGTGGTCAAAGCGCTCGAACGCTGTCCCGAGATCGAAGCCCAAACCGTCGTCACCGGTCAACATCGCGAAATGCTCGACCAGGTCTTGAACCTCTTCGAGATCCGGCCCGACCACGACCTCAACATCATGAAAGAGGGCCAGACCCTGTCGGACATCACTCGTTCGGCCTTGCAGGGGCTCGAGAGCGCTCTGGAGCGATTTGCGCCTGACCTGGTGCTGGCCCAGGGCGACACCACCACTGCCTTCGTGGCGGGCCTGGCCGCCTTCTACGCCAAGATTCCGGTCGGTCACGTCGAGGCCGGCCTGCGCACCAACAATATCTACGAGCCGTTTCCTGAAGAGATGAACCGGCGCATGTTGAGCACGCTGACCAACCTGCACTTTCCGCCCACGGCAGAATCGCGCCAGAACCTGCTCAACGAAGGCCATCGGTCCGAAGACCTCTTCGTCACGGGCAACACCGTCTGCGATGCCTTGCAAACCATGGTGGCCAACCTGCCCCCCGGCCGCCCACCCGAACTTTCCCACCTGCCGGCCAATTGCCGTATTTTATTGGTAGAGACGCATCGGCGAGAAAATCTCGGGGAGCCGATGCAGGAGATTTGTAGGGCTCTGCGAAGGCTCGTGAAAGATTTCACAAGCGTGGAAATTGTGTTTAGCGTGCACAAAAATCCCCGCGTTCGTGAAGTCGTCTTTCCGGCTCTAGAGGGCCACGAGCGCGTGACTTTGCTCGAGCCGGTGGACTATCCGGTGTTGATCCGGTTGATGCGAGAATCGCACCTGATTCTGACCGATTCGGGAGGAATTCAGGAAGAGGCTCCATCGCTGGGCAAACCGGTCCTGGTCTTACGAAGGACCACCGAACGCCCCGAGGGGGTCGAGGCGGGCGTAGCACGCCTGGTGGGTACCGACTTCGATCAGATCGTAGGAGTGGCGACGAAACTCCTCTCTGACGACGCCGAGTACGGCAGAATGAGTCGCGTCGCCAACCCCTATGGGGATGGGATGGCCGCTGAGCGGATCGTGGAGGCGATCCTTCACCGTTTTGGTCGCGGACCTCGACCGAGGGATTTCAATCCTTTGACCGGGGGTGCCGCGGTTGGCGGATGACGAAGAGCCTGCCAAAGACGATCAACTCGAGCGGGTTGAGCAAAGAATTCAAGAACTGAAGGACCCTCGCAAGAAGGGTGACCGGCAGTTTACTCGCGGAGTGGCGTTAGTCACCTCCCTGGGATTTGTGGTCGTGGGATGCATTTTCGGCGGCTATCTCCTGGGAGACTACCTGGCCAAACGTTTTGGATCCGAGTTCTATCTCATCCTCTCGCTGCTAGGAGGGTTAGGCATGGCCGGCTACGCTGGATACCGCCTGCTGCTGCCCTTCCTTGAGGATGAGAATGACGGTAGTTAGTTTCATAGTAGGTCTGGGTCTGGGTCTGATGCACCTGAGACTCTACAAAGCAGGCGTCGAATCGTTGTTGGCTCGTTCCGACCCGAACTCGATTCCGATGGCCGCCCTGCAGGGAACACTTTTTCGATTTCTTATCGTCTGCCTAGCAGGAATTTGCCTGGGTCAAATCGCACAGTTCGATGCCGCAGCGGTCTTGCTGGGATTCGTGTCCGTCTTCTTTACGCACCGGGCGCAAATGCTCAAGCAGGCCGTCAGGCCGGAAGGATCGAGAGCCTAAACAGCCATGCTAACCAACTTTCTTCTGCTGGCCGCTGATACCCACGAGCAGGGTTTCACTCTCCATTACCAGTTGATCGTCGGCTCCACCGCCCTGGTGGTGGGCGTGATCGTTCTGCTGGCTCTGATGGCCTTTCCGCAGTTCGGGGTGGTGCCCCGCGGCTGGGGCGCGGCCTTCGAACACGTCTTTGACTGGATCGACGGGATGGCTCAGGACATGATCGGCCGCGAAGGCCGCCAGTATGTGCCCTTTTTGATGTCGCTCTTCGTCTTCGTCCTGTTTTCGAACTGGTCGGGCCTGTTGCCCTGGCCGGTGGTCAACTACACCCCCGTGGGCGCCGTCGTTCAGAGTCACGACCACGAAGACGAAGCCATCCCCCACGAGGGCATCGAAGAAGAGATTCACGACCAGGCTCACGCCCAGAACGTCACCTTCGAGGCCCCCTCGGCTTCTTACAACACCACCCTGGCCCTGGCCCTCATCTCGTTTTTCGCCTTTAACTTCTACGGACTGAGAAAGCGAATCTTCCCGCCCAAGCACGTCCATCATCACCACGAAGAGGCCCACGATCACCCTCACCACCACGCTCCCGGTGGCATTTTAGGCCTGGGCGAGTGGATCGCTCACTTCTGGCAGCCGACCCCGATGCTCTATCGCAGCCTCGACGGCGGAATGAAACTGCTGTGCATTCCCCTGGGGCTGCTCTTCATCTGTCTGAACATCATCGAAGAGTTCGCCCGCATCCTGTCGTTGTCGATCCGACTTTTCGGCAATATTTCGGGCGAGCACCAGGTGAAGACCAGCCTCATCGCCACCATGCAGATGTTCTTGACCAGCGCGTTCACGGCTCTCACCTCGGGCAGCCCGCTGTTTTTGTTCTGGGGAATGGTGGCCGGATTGATCTGGATGGCCTCGGCCTTCGCCACCTGCCTGGGCGCTCTGGCCGGTTTCATCCAGGCCATGATCTTCGCGGTTCTTTCGCTGGTCTATATCGCCCACGCGGTGGCCGACGAGCACTAAAAAAAGTTAAGGCCTCCCTTGCGGGGAGGCCCCTCAAATCAAGACCTGACACACTCTAGGAGGATAGAAAACAATGCGTAGCCTTAAGAGATATCTGCCGGCTCTGATGCTGCTGGTAACGGCCCTGGCCGCTCCCGCCTTCGCGCAGGACGCCGGGAGCGCCGCCAAGTCGGCGGTGGCCATGCTGGGCGCCGGTATCGCCATCGGCCTCGGCGCCATCGGCCCGGGCCTGGGTCTGGGTAACGCCGTGGCCAAAGCGATGGAAGCCATTGGCCGCAACCCCGAGGCCGAGCCCAAGATCAAGACCAACCTGCTGGTCGGTCTGGCCTTCGTCGAAGCCGTCGCTATCTACGCTCTCTTGATCGCTCTCATTCTGGCGTTCAGATAAGAGTCTGAGGAGTCGCCCCCATGGAGATGATTTGGTCAATTCTCGAAGGTCTACACTTCGAGTCGACGACCTTCTTCTGCCAGGTTGGTCTGTTCTTTCTCATGCATTTCTTGCTGACCGGGTTGGTCTACAACCCGATCATGGAGATTCGCAATGAGCGCGACGCCAAGATCGGCGGCCGTCTGGCCGAAGCCGAACAGAAAGCGGCCGCGGCCAGACGCCTGAAGGAAGAGTTCGAAGCCAAGATTCGCGAGGCCCGTCTCGAGGGTCAAGCGCTGGTCGCAGAAGAGACTGCCAGGGCCGAGCAAGCTCGCAAGGCCAAGGTGGACGAAGCTCGCGAACAGGCCGGCTCGATTCTGGCCGAAGCCCGCACCAAAGCCGCCGAGCAGCGCGAAGCTGCCCTGGCTACGGTCGAGCAGCAAGTTGAGCACGTCTCGGTCGTCATCGCCAAACAGATCCTTCGTGGGTCGCTCGCGCCGGAACACAGCCAGGTCGCCGAGGCCAAGCTGGGAGGCTAGATTATGTGGGGATTTGCACCGGACCAAATATTCGCGTGGGGCGTTAGTGTCGTCAACTTCGCCATCATGTTCGTCCTCTTTCGGCTGGTGGTTATCGAGCCGATGTTCGAGGCCGTGGACCTGCGCGAGAAGAAGGTTCGCAACCGGTTGGCCGAGATCGACGACATCTTGAACGAGGCCAGCGCCATGCAGGTCAAGTACGAAGAACAGATGGAGAATCTCGACGACGAACTGGCCAAGGTCCGCGACTCGGCGGCGGCCACCGTCAAGCGGACGGTGGCGCGCATCGAGGAGAAGGCCGAATCCGAGGCAACTTATATCCTCGATAAGGCCAACCGAGAGGCGAGCTCGCTCCAACGCGAGGTCGAAGCGGAGCTGCGCGAGCGCATCACCGCCGGAGCCATCGCGCGGGCCCGCACTCTGTTGGAGAAGGCCATCGACAAAAAGACCCAGAGCCTGACTATGGAACACGTCGTGGACAAGGTAGGTGAGCTCAGTGCTACTTAAAGCCGTTGCTCGACGCTATGCCGAGGCCATCTACGCGATGGCCAAAAAGGCTGGCAATATCGACGTCCAGCTGCAAGAGCTGATCAAGGTTCGCGAGATCCTCAAAGGCCATGAGGATCTCAAGAGAGCGATCGAAGTGCCCACTTTGCCTGACCAGGTGAAGAAGAGCATCCTCGACAAGCTCTTGAAGAAGCGGGTCAGCAAGACCACTCTGCACTTTCTGTTCGTGCTCGTGGACAAGAGTCGCGAGGTCTATCTCGAGCCGATCATTTCGGCCTACGAGCAGATCCAGCGGGACGAGAATCGCGTGGTCGAGTGCCACGTGCGCGTTCCGCGAGCCCCGACGAAGAAGCTCGAAGCCAGCCTGGTCAAACGACTCGAGGACTTCACCGGCAAAGCGGTGGAACTGGTGATTCACGAAGACGAGACCATGCTCGGTGGTATGGTCATCACCATCGGCGATCGCATCATCGATGGTAGCATCGAAACACAATTGGCACAGATTCAGGAACGACTCGCCAAAATCGGGTCGTGACGGTAGGAGGAGTTTAGGATGTCCATTCGCTCTGAAGAAATCAGCGACATTCTCGTTCAGGAAATCGAGGGATACAGCCCCGACGTCAAAGACCTTCCGTACGGAACGGTCATTCAGGTGGGCGATAGTATCGCCACCATTTACGGCCTTCGCGACGCCCGCGCCGGCGAGCTTTTGAGCTTTGCCCAGGGCCAGCTCGGAATCGCCATGAACCTCGAAGAGGACACCATCGGTTGTGTGATCATGGGCGATGACTCCGAGATCAAGGAAGGCGACCGCGTCGAGAGCACCGGACGTATCGTCGAGGTTCCCGTGGGTGAAGCCATGTTGGGCCGGATCGTGAATGCTCTGGGCGAGCCCATCGACGGCAAAGGTCCCATCAACACCACCGAAAAGCGAACCATCGAGTTTACCGCTCCCACTGTGCCCGAGCGCCAACCGGTCCACGAACCCCTGCAGACGGGCGTCAAGGCCATCGACGCGCTGATTCCCATCGGCCGCGGTCAGCGCGAGCTGATCATCGGTGACCGCCAGACCGGTAAGACCGCCATCGCCGTCGACGCGATGATCAACCAGAAAGACACCGATGTGCTGTGTGTCTATGTGGCTATCGGTCAGAAGACCAACAACGTGGCCGCGGTAGCCGAATCGCTGCGCGAGTCGGGAGCCCTCGACGGCAAGACCGTCATCGTGGCCGCCAACGCCAACGAGTCTCCCTCGATGCTGTATCTGGCCCCCTATACCGGCTGCGCCATCGCCGAACAGTTGATGTACTCGGGCAAACACGTGCTCATCATCTATGATGACCTTACCAAGCACGCCAAGGCCTACCGCGAGATCTCGCTGCTGCTACGCCGCCCTCCCGGCCGCGAAGCCTATCCCGGCGACGTGTTCTTCTTGCACTCTCGTCTGCTCGAGCGGGCTGCCAAGCTGTCGGATGCGATGGGCAAAGGCTCGATGACCGCCCTACCCGTGATCGAAACCCAGCTGGGCGACGTTTCTGCCTACATTCCCACCAACGTCATCTCGATTACCGACGGCCAGATCTTCCTGGATACCGACCTCTTCTATCAGGGCATTCGCCCCGCCGTAGACGTGGGCATCTCGGTCTCGCGCGTGGGCGGTTCGGCGCAGGTGAAGGCCATGAAGAAAGTGGCCGGTCCGCTGCGTCTTGACCTGGCCCAGTATCGCGCTCTGGCCGCCTACGCCAAGCTGTCGGCCGACGAGCTCGACAAAGCCAGCCGCGACCAGCTGGCCCGTGGCGCCCGCATCACCGAGGTGCTCAAGCAAAAGCAGTTCGAACCGATGCCGGTCGAGCGTCAGGTGGCCATCCTTTACGTGGCTACCCAGGGCCACCTCGACGACATCGAGGTGGAAGATGTCAAGCCGTTCGAACTCGGCTTCCATGACTTCATCGCCGAGAAGTACCCTGAAATTCATAAGACTCTGCGCGAGAAGAAGGCCATCGACGACGACCTCGAGGCCAAGCTCGTAGAAGCCATCGCAGCCTACAAGAAGGAGTTCTTGGACACTCGCTCCGAGTAAAAGGTAGAAGATGTCGAGCATTCGCGATCTCAAGCGACGCATCAAGTCGGTGCGCAACATCCAGCAGATCACCAAGGCCATGAAGATGGTCGCGGCTGCGCGTATTCGCAAGGCCGAAGAGCAGCTCAAAGCGGCCCGGCCTTATGCTGAAAAGCTCAAAGAGGTTGTCACCGACCTGACCTCTCAGATGGAGGACATCCTCCACCCTCTGATGGAGTCGCGCCCGGTCAAGCGAGTCGCTTATCTGGTCGTCAGTTCTGATAAAGGCCTGTGCGGTGCCTACAACAACAACTTGCTGCGCATGGCCTGGAGGGACCTGTCGGACGAGAACGGACTTCCTCACGACCTGATCGCGGTGGGAGCCAAGGTCAACAAGTATCTGGCCCGCCGTAAGGTGCAGCCCACCGTGGCCCGCACCGGCTGGAGCCCTGACTTCGTCCTGGCCCAAGAATTGGCCGACACGCTGTCCGACTGGTTCATCAACGAACAGGTCGATCAAGTGGTAGTCTTCTACACTCGCGCCGTGTCGGCCATGACCCAGGAGCCGCTGCGCGAGGTGATCCTGCCTCTGACCAACGTGGCCGACGCAGACCGGGCCGAGGCTCTGCCCTATGAATTCGAGCCCTCGGCCGAAGTCGCCCTCAACATCTTGCTACCGCGCTATCTGCGCATGATCATCTACAAGATTCTAATGGAGGCCAAGGTGTCCGAGTTGGGGTCGCGACTCAAAGCCATGAGCAACGCTACCGACAACGCCGACAAATTGGCCGGAGAATTGACCCTGGAGTTCTTCCGACTCCGACAAGAGAGCATCACCCGCGAGATCCTCGAGATCTCGGGCGGTGCCGAAGCTTTGAAGGCGTCTAGTTAAGAGAGGAAAGCCCAAACAATGGCAGGCAAAAACACTGGTGAAATCGTTCAGATTCTCGGCTCGGTAGTCGATATCGAATTCCCTCCGGGAGCGCTCCCGAACCTCTACAACGCGGTGAAACTCGACCGCGAGGTGTTCCGCGACGCTAAAGGCGCCGACATTCCCGAGTCCGACCGCGAACTCTACTTCGAGGTCATGAGCGAACTCGGCAACAACCGCGTGCGCTGTCTGGCCATGGGCACCACCGACGGCCTGCGCCGGGGCACCCCCTGCGTCGACACCGGGGCGCCGATCACGGTGCCGGTGGGTCGCGAAACGCTGGGTCGAATGTTCAACGTGCTGGGCCGTCCTATCGACGGTGGCGGACCCGTCACCACCAAGCATTCCTTTCCCATCATTCGCCAGGCCCCCCCGCTGGCCGAGCAAACTCCGACCCAGGTGGTCAACGAAACGGGCATCAAAGTCATCGATCTGCTGGCCCCCTACTCTAAGGGCGGTAAGACCGGTCTCTTCGGCGGCGCCGGCGTGGGCAAGACGGTGCTGATTCAAGAGTTGATTCACAACATCGCCAAAGAGCACGGTGGCTTCTCGGTGTTCGCCGGCGTGGGCGAGCGAACCCGCGAAGGCAACGACCTCTGGCTTGAGATGAAAGAGTCGGGCGTGATCAAGAACACCGCCCTGGTCTTTGGTCAGATGGATGAGCCGCCCGGAGTGCGTTTCCGCATCTCCTTCACCGGCGTCACCATGGCCGAGTACTTCCGCGACGAAGAGGGCCAGGACGTGCTGCTGTTCGTGGACAACATCTTCCGCTTCGTGCTGGCCGGTTCCGAGGTCTCGGCGCTGCTGGGCCGTATGCCCTCGGCGGTGGGTTATCAGCCGACCCTGTCCACCGAGATGGGTCAGCTGGAGGAGCGGATCACGTCGACCAGCAAAGGCTCGATTACCGCCGTGCAGGCCATCTACGTGCCCGCCGACGACATCACCGACCCGGCCGTGGCCACCACCTTCACCCATCTCGACGCCACCACGGTATTGTCGCGGTCGATTTCCGAGATGGGTATCTATCCGGCCGTGGACCCGCTGGCTTCGACCTCGCGCCTGCTCGAGCCCCGCTTCATCGGTGACGAGCACTACGGCGTGGCCCGTGAGGTGCAAGAGACTCTGCAGCGCTATAACGACCTGCAGGACATCATCGCCATCCTGGGCGTCGAAGAGTTGTCTGAAGACGACCGCAAGGTGGTGGGTCGAGCCCGCCGCCTGCAGCGCTTCCTGAGTCAACCCTTTAACGTGGCCGAAGGCTTCACCGGCCGAGCCGGAAAGTACGTGCCTCTCAAGGACACCATCCGGTCGTTCAAAGAGGTCACTTCGGGCCACCTTGACCACTTGCCGGAACAGGCCTTTTACATGTGCGGCGGCCTGGACGACCTGCTCGAGGCAGCCAAGAAGCTTGGTTACGAGGTTGGGGCATGATCTCCAACAAGACCTTTCAGGTCGAGATCGTCACTCCCGCGTCGACCAAGTTCGAAGGCCTGGTCAATGAACTGATCCTGCCGGGAGTGGCTGGCGAGATGGGGATCCTGGCGGGTCACGCACCGTTACTGGCCATGCTGAGTCCGGGGCAGCTGATCTACGAGACCACCGAAGGGCAATTTCCGCTGGCCGTGGGCGAGGGATTCGCCACCGTGGCCAACAACAAAGCGGTATGTTTGGTGGATTTTGCACTTCGCCCCGAGGAAATTGACGTAGCACAGGCCAACAAAGAACGAGAAGAGGCGCTGGAAGCTCTAAAGGAAGAGGGTTCCGGCTCTGATGCGCTCCGCCTTCGCCTGCAGGCCGCCAACGCAAAGCTACGAGTGAGTGGAAACGCTTAGAATCGCCGCGCCTCTCGAACCGCACCTGAGGGGTGATTTGGAAATGGCAAGACTGGTAATTTCAGGCCCGACTCCCTTACGAGGAAGCCTGCCGGCAAGCGGCGCCAAGAACGCGGCTCTGCCCATCATCGCGGCTTCGATCCTGGCCCAGGGCCGGGTCGTGCTCGAGCGCGTACCCAACATCAGCGACGTCTGGTGCATGGCCGACATTTTGCGCGGCATGGGGGCCCAGGTCGACTATAACGGCGACGGTCGCATGGTGCTCGACACCTCGAAGGTCAACACGGTCGCGCCTCATGAGCTGGTACGCAAGATGAACGCCTCGTTCGACGTGGCCGGACCGCTGCTGGCCTGCTATGGCGAAGCCGAAGTCTCGCTGCCGGGCGGCTGCCGGCTGGGCCCGCGCCCGGTCGACCTGCACATCATGGGCTTTCGCAAACTGGGTGCCGAAGTCACCTCGGAGCGGGGCTTCGTCAAAGCTCGGGCCAAAAGGCTGGTGGGCGACCGCATCGTCTTTCCCAAGGTCAGCGTCGGGGCCACCAAGAACTGCCTGATGGCAGCCACCCTGGCCGAAGGCGAGACTCTGCTCGAGAACTGCGCTCGCGAGCCCGAGATCGTGGATCTGGCCAACTTTCTCATCAAGATGGGAGCCAACATCCAGGGTCACGGCTCCTCGTCCATCACCATCAAAGGCGTCAAGCGCCTGCACGGGGTCGAATATCATATTCTGGCCGACCGGATCGAGGTCGGCACCTACCTGATCGGGGCGGTGGTGACCGGGGGAGACCTGACCATCGAGGATTGTGTCCCCGAGCACGTGGCCTCGCTGCTGGACCGGCTGCGCGAAGCCGGCCAGGAAGTCACCGTTTGGGACAAATCGGTGCGAGTCAAGCACGTTCATCCCATCAAGCCGCTGGAAGTGGCCACCGCGCCCTACCCCGGCTTTCCCACCGATCTGCATCCCCAGATGGTGACGATGATGACTCTGGCCGACGGCGCCAGCATTTTGCAAGAGACCATCTTTTCGGGTCGTTTCATGTATGCCATGGAACTGGTCCGATTGGGGGCCAAGCTCAAGGTGTCGGACCGCCAGGTGTTGGTGCGGGGAACCGATCGCCTCTTCGGCGTCCCTGTGGATGCCCCCGACATCCGCGCCGGCGGGGCCCTGGTGCTGGCCGCCCTGGCCGCTGAGGGCGAGACCGTGATCTCGGGGGTTCGCTATATCGACCGCGGCTATCAAGAGATCGAGAGCCGGCTTTCGTCGGTGGGTGCTCACATCCGTCGTCTCGAGCAGCCGCTCACGCCTGTCCCCAACTAGGGCGCGGTGCGGCTCGCTGTCGATCTCGGCACCTCGCGTCTGAGGGTGATGGACGCGCGCCGCCAGTTGTTGCTCGACTGGCCTTCGTTGGTGGCCTTCGAAGCCGACAGCCTCAAGGTGGTAGCCGTCGGAGACGAGGCCCAGCCACTCGAAGGCAAGACCCCCGACTCGATCCGCTGCGAGTGGCCGCTCGAAGACGGCGTCATCACGCGCCTCGAGGTCGCCGTGGCCCTGCTGACCAAAGCGCTGCGAGAAGTGGCCGGCCGTCTCAATCGCCCTGATCTGGTCCTGGGCGTTCCGGTGGGAGCGACCCGCATCGAGCAGCGAGCCTTCGAGCAAGCGGCCAGCGAGGCCGGAGCCCGACGGGTTCATCTGATCAGGCACCCGCTGGCTGCGGCCCTGGGCGCCGAACTGGACCAATCGGCCGGCCAGGGTCACCTGCTGCTCGACCTGGGCGGCGGTTGTTGCGACCTGGCCGTGGTGGCTCACGGCCACGTCGTGGTGGGAAAGACCCTCAGACTGGGCGGGCGCCGCCTCGACCGGGCCCTGGTTCACAACATCCGCAAGCAACAGAACCTGCTCTTGAGCCGGCTCACCGCCGAAAAGGTCAAGCGCGAGCTTGCCTCGGCCTTTCCCGTCCGGGAAGAGGCTCAGCTCGAGGTCCACGGGCGTGACCTGGTCAGCGGGCTGCCCGCCAGTCGTAAGCTCGACGGCCGCCAGGCTCGGGAAGCTCTCGAGCCGGAATTGACCGGGTTGCTCGACGAACTCAGACAGCTGCTAGAGTCGACCCCGCCCGAGTTGTGCGGCGACATCCACGCGCATGGGTTCAGCCTGATGGGGGGTCTGAGCCAATTGGCGGGATTGGACCTCTTTCTGTCTGAAACCATGGGACTGGAACCACACTCGGTGGACGAGCCCCAGCTGGTCCTAGTGCGCGGACTAGCCAGCTATCTCCAGTAGCGGCAGGGCGAACACAAAACGAGCCCCCTGGTGAGGCTTGCTTTCAATCCAGATGTCTCCCAAGTGAGCCTGGACGGTCTGCCGGCAGATGGCCAGACCCAGCCCGGTCCCACCCTGATGACGCGAACGATCCTGGTCGACCCGATAGAATCGATCGAAGACCAGCTTTTGCTCCGCTGGCGAGAGCCCGACCCCGTTGTCTTGAACCCACACCAGCACCCGCTCGGCCTGACGCTCGGCCCCGACCTCGACCCGCGGCGAGGTCTGGTCGACCACGGCTCGCAGGGCATTGTCGACCAGATTGGTCAAGACCTGGCCCAGGCGGTGGCGGTCGACCGTGACTTGAAGCTCGTGAGCAATGGCGATGCGTAGCACTCCGGGACTGCGCTGGCTCAGGGCGGCCAGGGCTTCTTCAGCCAACTCGCGCAAGACGACGGGCTCACAGCGCAGGGCTACCTCTCCTTCGCCGCGGGTCAGGGTCAGCATATCGGTCACCAGCCGCTCCATCCTGGCCACCTCGCCAGCGATCAGGCCCACGAAGCGAGCCGCCAACTCGGGCTGCTCGAGAGCCCCGTCCGAGAGCGCCTCGGACAGGGCCCGGAGCGACGCGATCGGGGTCTTGAGCTCATGCGAGGCGTCGGAGACGAACTGGGTCAACAATCGTCGGTGGTCCTCGAGCCGCTCGGCCATCTGGTCGATGTCGCGCCCGAGCCGCCCCAACTCGTCGTAGCGCCTCAGGTCGAGGCGATGGCGGTAGTCGCCCTGCGAGACCCGTTCGACCCCTTCGGCCAGGCGGGTGAGCGGGCGGGTCAGAAACGAGCCCAGCAAAAGGCTGACCACCAGCGCCAGCAGGCTGGCCCACAGTCCCACCACCACCAACTGGTAGCGCAGGTCCTCAAGCAGTTCGTCGAGCCAGTCGAGGGGGCGCGAGGCATAGACCGCTCCAACCAGCTTTCCGTTGGCTCGCATGGGCACGGCCACGAACAGGCGGCCCTGGCGCACTTCGTGCCGATAGCGACCATTGAGGGCCTCATAGACCTCGGGCAGGTCACGCACATTGGCCCGCCCGTCCGGGTTCGAATCCTCCAGCACGTCACCGCGCCAGTTGACGAAACAGAAACGGGCTCCCAGGTCCTGAGACAGCCGCATCATCTCGCCAGCGATCAGCTTGCGCTCGGACTGGGTCAGGGCCACCTCGTCCATATGCGTACCCATCAGGCTGGCGATCGACTCGGCGTGGGAGCGAAGGTTGGCTTCGGCCGTATCCAGAAAGCGAGCGCGCAAGGTACCGAAGAGAAAAAAACCCGCCAGCACCAGGGCCGCCAGGGTCGAAGCCAGCAGGGCCAGAGTCAGGGGAACGCGGACACTACTCTTCAAATCGGTAGCCGACCCCTCGCACGGTGGTGATGCGGTCGATGGTCAGCTTGTCTCGCAGCCGGCCCACGGTCACATTGACCACTCTGGCCTCGCCCTCGTAGTCATAACCCCAGACCTTCTCGAGCAACTGCTCGCGGCTGAGCACCTGACCGCGATGCCGCATCAAGACCACCAGCAGGTCGAATTCGCGCGGTGAGAGTTCCAGTGGTTGACCGGCCAGCACCGTCTCGCGCCGGCCCAGGTCGACCTTGAGACCCTGGCTGACCAGCAAGCTGGTTTCGCCCCGACGGCGCTCGCGCCGCAAGTGAGCCTTGACGCGAGCCACCAGTTCGCGCGAGCTGAACGGTTTGGTCAGATAGTCATCGGCCCCCACTTCGAGGCCGACCACCCGGTCGATCTCTTCGTCCCGGGCGCTCAAGAGCAGAATCGGCTGGCTGTAGCCGTCGGCCCGCAAGGCCTGGCAAACCTCGAGGCCATCGAGTCCGGGCAGGTTGATGTCAAGCAAGATCAGCTCGGGGGGCGAGTTGCGCACCAGTTCGAGAGCTTTGGGACCGGTGTCGGCCGACCAAACGAGATAGCCGGCCTTCTCGAGCTGAAATCGCACAGCCTCGACCAACGCTTGTTCATCGTCGACGACCAGCACAGTGGCTCGCTGCATCGAGTCTATTTCGGTTCGTTGCCGTTTTGTGTCCTGCCCGTGTCCGGGTTGAGACCCGGTCGAGCTAGGCTGAGACCATGACAAAACAACTCGAACACACTCTGACCAGCTTCCTGATGGCTTGCTGGTCATGGACCCTGGCCCACCCGGGTTTACTCCTGCTCCTGGTGGCCATCATCCTTTTGTGGCGACGCCTTGAACCGCAGGCGGCCGCCCGGCTCCTTCGGTGGAGCGCCCTGACCGTGGTCCTGGTCGTGCTGGTCAAGCTGCTGGTGAGCGTGGGCTGGGCCACCCTCGACCGCTTCGACCAGAGTCGTAACGCGCTCTATTCGACGGGCCAGACCGATTCGGGCCAGGACACCATTCAATACGCACCTTCAGCCGCTGTCGAAGAGATCGCTACTCGCCAGCAGAGTCTCTATTTCTCGCCCCGCGCCTTCGAGATGTCCGGGCTGGCCGCCTTACCCGGGTGGAACGGCCAGGATGTGGTCGAGTCGCCCTCGATCATCGACATCGAAGATCGCCTCGAGCAATCGGGTCAAACCACCTGGGTGCGTCGCAAACTGGTCTTCCGCAGCTATCTCGGGGTGCCCCTCGAGTTGAGCGACCTGAAACTGGACCTTCGCTTCGTGCCCGACTCGGTGGCGTATCAATCCCACTTCCAGGCGAGCTATCTATTCCACAATCCTCTCGACCGCAAAGCCCGGCTCCGTTTCAACTTTCCTTTGCCCCTCAATAGCGGAACCCTCAATGACTTCCAGATGACCGTCAATGGAGAGAAGTCGCCGGCCATCTGGGAAGGCGAGGTCGAGGCCGGTGGACAGGTCAAGGTCGAGGTTTCTTACCGCAACCGGGGCCGGCGTTCCTGGACCTATTCGCCCACCCAACAGCGGGCCAGCATCGGGCAATTGACCCTGAAACTCACCTCTGACAACCAGGAGATCAAGTTTCGCCGAGACAGCCTCTTTCCCACCGACGGCAGCGCCGGCGATTGGCACTGGAAACTCTCCGACGTCATCACTTCGCAAGACATCAGCCTCTTCTTTCCCACCACCTCCAAACGCGAACGAATGGCCAGGGTGCTCGAGTTTGCCCCCCTGGGAATGGTGCTGCTGCTGGTGCTGGCGATGATGGTGAAAGAACACGACCCGGGTAGGTTGGCTTTGCTGGCCCTGACCTACGCCGGCTCGCTCGTGCTCACCAGTTACCTCTGGACCTATCTGGGCTTCACCGCCGCCGTCACCCTCGGCGCCCTGGTGGGAGCCGGCGTCACCGCGGCCACCCAACAAAACCGTCTACTGGTGGCGGCCTTCGCACTGTGGCTCTGCTTCTGCTGGTCGGGGCAGACGGGGCTGCTGCTGACGGTGGCGGGATTGGGGGCTCTGACCTGGTGGGGACAAACCGGCAATCTGGCGGTCAACTCTGGCAACAAACACGCCACCCAGGTCAGCTCCCCATCAGCCACGCTCGATAGTCTATAGCCGCGGGTCTCTACTCGATTCGAGGGGTCCCGCGAGGATGCGTGGAAGACCACCTGAGCAGTGCCTAGATATCGTTATGTAGCCGTCGACCCTGAAGGGACGACGCACCGGGGCGAGGTCGATATCTCCGAGCTGGAAGCGGTGCTGGGACGAGCAGCGCGCGGCTGGAAGATCCTTGATGTCCAAGAAGTCGGGGGGGCGGCCTCACCAGCCGAGCGCCCGCGCCAGGCCAGCCCCTCCACTGCCTCCAGTTCTGTCTCTGCTGAACCAGAGACCCCGCCGTTCTGGGCTCGAAGCCGGGTGCCGTCGAGAGTGGTGGCGACCTTTCTGCAGCAACTCGGCATGGCCTTGAAGAATGGCGTTTCGCCGGGTCAGGCCATCCATCTGCTGGCCCAGGAGTCTGAGTTTCCTCAGTTCCAGCGAGTGGTCGAGCAGATCCTTGACGACATCACCATGCGGGGGCGCTCGCTTTATCTGGCCATGGCGCGCCACCCCAAGGTCTTTCCCGCCACCTGCTTGATGCTGGTGCGCTCGGGCGAAGAAGGGGGCGATGTGGCCGGTCGCCTGGAGCGGGCGAGCGATCTCATCATGCGCTCCAGCGACCGCGAAAAAGAGGTGCGCCGCGCTCTCAGCGGCCCCATGGTCACCGCCTCGATGGGAATCGTCATGCTGTTCGCGGTGGTGCGCTTCGTGGTCCCCCAGATACTTCAGCTCTACAACGACATGGATGCCGACTTGCCCTGGATCTCGAGGCTGTGCATCATGGTGGTTCACATCCTCAACCACCCCCTGACCCTGGTCGGTCTGGGCGTGACCGCCATCGGAGTCTACGTCTTCCGGAGCACCCTGCGCGAGATGCTGTTCGAGACCGGTCTGTTGATCCCCGGAGTGGGCGAACTGCTCGGTAGCTTTCTCGGCTCGCAATTCTGCGAGGTGCTGGCCTACCTTTATCGCGACGGCATTCCCATCGGACGGGCCATCGGCATGCTCGAGAAAACCGCCGAGTTCAAGCTGCACGCCCGCTATTTGCGCCTGTGTCGCAAACGTCTCGAGAATTCGGGCAGCCTCAGCGAGGCCGTTTGCGAGATCCCCTATTTTCCGCGCATGCTCCACTCGCTGGCGGCGGTGGCCGAAGAGACTGGTAGCACCGACACTCTCTTCGCTACGGGCGCTCGCATGATGGAAGAAGAGGTCGAGCTGGTCTTGACGCAATTGGTGACCATCATCGAGCCCGTCACCGTATGCGTCCTCGGAGTGGCCACCGGCTTCTTCTTTATCGGACTCTTCTTGCCCGTCTACGGGATTCTCTCCAAGCTCGGCGGCTGACGAAGGAACCGGCTTTCGGTCTGCCAAAGCCATTCGGGTGGAAGCCGACATTCGCATTCTGGTGCTCGAAGACGATGCGGTCATGCGCGAGACTTTGCGAGAGGCCCTCGAAGAAGAGGGTTATCAAGTCGAGGCCGTAGCCTCGGGTGTGAAGGCCATCGAACAAGCCCGCGGGTCGGCCTTCGACCTGATCGTAGCCGACGTTCGTATGGAAGGTATCGACGGCCTCGACACCATCGAGCAGGTGCGCGACATCGCACCCGGCATTCGCAGCCTCGTGGTGACCGGCTACTGCAACGAGGCCGACACCATTCGCGCTCTCAAGTTGGGGGTGGGAGACTACATTCAAAAGCCGTTCCAGCTTCAGGACTTTCTCGACTCGGTCCGCCGACAAGTGCTGCAAAAGAAAGTCGATAGCGAGCGCCAGGCCGACCGCCAGGCTTTTGCCCGGGCCCTGCGCCTGGCTCTCGAGGCGCGCGCCCGCCTGTACGACCTCGAAGTCGGCGGGTGCTATCCCAAGGTCGAGGGGCTGCAGAAGCTGGGCCCCTGGGCGCGAGCCCTGGCCCAAGAATCGGGCTTGAGCGACGAAGAGTGCCTCAGGGTCGAGATCCTGGCCTATCTGCGGGGGCTCGAGAGCCAGCAGCCCGACTTCTCGCTCGAGGGCCTGGAGGACTCTCTCGACGAGAACACCCGGGCCGCTCTGGGCCAACTTCGCCACGCTTCGCCCGAACTGGTACAGGCCCAACTGGCAGCCGCCATCCTGGCTTTCGGAGCCCTCGAGGAAGCCGACGCCGAAAGCTTGCTAGAAAGCGCCATTCCTCCCCTTTGGGTCGAGAGCTTGCAGCGTCTGGAAAGCGAGGGACCAAACCAGACCCAGCCTCGCCGGGGCGGACAGTCCGGCTCGCGCCGCCGGGGTCTGCTGGCCCTGGGTCAGGCCCTGGAGGGCCGCGGCGACGGCGACGGGGCGGCCACCGCCTATCAGGCCGTGATCAAAGAATCGGAAGAAGGCGCCGAGACCATCGAGGCCCGTCTGGGCCTGGCTCGCCTGGCCCGCCAATCCGGCCAGCGCCTTGAGGCCCTGGAGGAGGCCCGCCGGGCGGTCGAGAGCGCCGCCCGCCAGGGACCCAACAGTCTGGCCCTGACGCAGGTCGAGGCTGCCTTTCTGGCTTTCGAGCAAGACCGGCAATGGGCTGTCGACCAGTTGACCCGGGCCCGGGCCGGCTTCGAAAAATTCGGCCAGGCGGCCGGACTGGCCAAGGTGGATCTGGCCCTGTGGGTGGCCCGTGGCGACGGCCAGGCCGCTCCCGGCGAGGCCCTGCGCCGCCTGACCCTGCCGCTCAACAGTGATGAACTTGCACTGTGTGCCCGCTGGCTGGCGCCCCAACTGCTGGAACGGTGTCCCGACCAGAGCGAGGCCGAGCAGGCTCTTTTTCAGATTGCCCGGCTCTTTCCCGGAGAGCTACAACGCATGTTGCACCGGCGCCAACTCTCGGCCGGGGCCCGGGCTAACCTGGTGCCGGTGCTGGCCCGGGCCGGCGGGGCGGCGGCCGCTGGCCTGCTCGAACTGCTCAGCCAGGATGGCGACCCCGACGTGCTAGCCGCCCTCCAGCGCCACAAGCCGGGGGCTGAATCGGGGCTGCCGCTAATCCGCCTGTATACGCTGGGGGCTTTCGCCATCTATCGCGGTGAAGAGCGAATTCCCGACAAGACCTGGCGCCGCAAGAAGAACCGCCTGTTTCTGGCTCGGTTGGCGGCTGCCCCAGGAGCGGTCCCGGAAGACGTCTTGATCGAAGAGTTCTGGCCGGGCGATCCCGATAAGGGCCGGCAGAACATCTACTCGGCCACCTCGGTGGCCCGCAAGTGCCTGGCTCCTTCGGACGGCGAGCGGCTGGAAGTGGTCGATCGCTCGGGCCTGGGCCTGAGTTTGTCGACGCAAATCCCGCTCTGGCACGATCTCAGCGAAGTTCAGGGCGAATTCGAACAAGCCCGCCGCTGCCAGGATGCCGACCGGGTCCAGGAGAGCTATCCCCATCTCAAGCGCGTCCACAAGCTCTACCGAGGTCCCTATCTAGAGGGCTGCTTCATGGACTGGGCCGTCGACATCCGGCGCAACCTCGAGCACCTGCTGTTGCAGACCTTCGGCCGATTGTGCGGCTGGCTCGAAGAACAGCGCCGGGGCGACGAGCTCGGCGAGTTCTCGCGCTGGATGCTCGAGGTCGACCCCTGCTCGCAGCAGGCCCACGTATCGCTGATGCGCTCGCTACTGCTGGAGGAACGTCCTGAGGAGGCGGTCAGACATTTCGAGCGGGCTCGCTTGACGCTGGCCCGCGAACTGGCCATGGAACCCTCCATCGAGCTACTGCGCGAACACCAGCGCGCCCTGCTGAGCCTCGACTAAGGGCTTAGGGCAGGCTGGTCAGCCAGTTGCCCAGAGCAGTGATTTCGGCGTCGGAAATGGAGTTGGCGGGATTGTTGACCGGGTCATAGAGAGGATCGGTCTCTTCGAAATAGATTTGCATGGCCCCGTAAGTCCCGCCGTAGTTGTCGACCAGCGCCGGGTCGCGAACGGACTGCTCGACGTAGGCGTCGGGGGCCAATCCTCCGGTCCAACCGGCGGGTCGCGAGCCGATGCCGGTCAGAGGCACCAAACCGGGAGCGTCGGCATAGCCCATCGAGGGCAAGGAGTGGCAACTCCAACAAGCCAGGCGTTCGAATGCCGCCTGGCCGGGGTCCTTGGGTGGCAGCTTGCTGCGCAAAAAGCGAGTATTCCGCGTCCCGTGAGTGGTGTGTCTAACCTCGACCTCGACCACCGTCAAGTTAGGGTCGCTGCCGAAATTTGGCTGGGTGGTCACGTTATAGGAATACTCGTTGGCGGGGGGGTCGAAAAAGCCGGAGGAGGGCCCGACGCTGGGAAAGGGAGCCGTCAGCAGTTCACTCACCTTTGAGTTACTGTAGGAGACCAGTTCTGAGGTCTGGCTCACGTTGGCCGTCTGGCGGGCTCCCAGGATAAAGAGGTTCATCACGAAGGCAGCCGTGATGAACATCAAAAACATCGCCAGCATCAACTCGGGAATGGTCAGACCGCGACGGCTCATATCGGTTTGTTGACTCCGATCTCCAGCACCACTGGCTTGCCGATCTGATTGACGTAAAGCTCACAGCGCACCACATCGGCACCGCCGACGACCTGGCGCGAAACCAGAAACTCGCGCACGTCGCGCACCAGGATCTTGCCGGTGGGCAACTGCGAGGGTAGCGGACTCAAACTATAACTGTCATAGACCATCTTGCGCAGGCTTCCCGGAGAGGTGGCTGTGGCCGGGACGAACCAGTAGCCCGTGATGATCGAATCGGGGAAACCCGGATAGCCCTCGCGACGATGCCATCCGCTGATGCGAAACTCCTGAGTCACATCCGCCCGAGTCGGAGTCGAGGTCAGCGCCGTCGGGGGCAAGCCGAGGGAAAGGCTCAAAGCCGCCTGGGGGTCAGCCGTACTCACGTCGCGGGCGATCTCGTCGAGAGCCATGGTGGCTTCGCGAACCGCTTGCACTTTCTCCGAAGAGCGGGCCTGGGTGCGAAATCCCAACACCAGGGCACGCCCCACCATGGTCATGAAGATGGCCATCAGAGCCCCGGCGACCAGGACCTCGATGAGACTGATACCGCGACTCTTAACGTTGATCATCGTAGAGCTTCGCATATCCTCCCAGCGGCATCACCAGACGCCGTTCGGTCACCACCGAACCGTCCTCGGCCAGGATTCGCCCCGTGACCGCATAAGTGTTGGGATCGCTCAGAGCCTCGATCTCGAACTCTTCGGTGGCCGACAAAGTCACCACCACGGGATTGCCCGGGGCCCCATAGATGGGGGCCGTGCGCGGGGTCTGGCGGTCGAGATAGTTGTAGTACTCGATGCCGGAGCGGGCCAGCGCCTGGGCTCTGGCCTCGGCTTGCTGGTGGCGTTGAAAACCCAGGTCTCGCTGAACATAGGTTAGAAAGCCTAGCCCTAGCAAGAGCAATAACGAGATCAGGCCGAGGGCCGTGATCAGGGCCGCGCCACGCGCCCCCCACTGGCTCTTCCCACGCATGCCTGTCATTTTATCAGATTCCCGTCGAATTTGCAGCCACCCCTAGACGGGACGGGGCCAACTGGATGTCAAAGCATGGGTTATGCGATGGACCGCCTGGCTCCTACTTTTGGCCGTGCTGACGGGCTGCTCTGGCGGCCCGGTCGAACAGCCCCAGAGCCGCGCGACTCCAGAGGCGGCGGTTACGGCGGGGCTCACCTCCGGCGGACCTGACCTGGCCCCCCTCCCCCCCGCGCCGGCCCACGGTGGGAGCGGCGGGGTCTCGCGGCCAGACGATCCTCCCATCGACTACCATTCCCCTCCGGTCGACTCGGCCCAGTTTCCGGCCGGCCAGCGCCCTGAGTCTGACCAGACGCCCCCTCCCAGCGAAGAGAGCCCCGAGCAGTGGCGCCAAAACCACAAGGTCCAGGCCCGGGGGCTGAAGGCCTATCCTGACCTGCTTGGCTATGACCAGGTCGTGGCCAAGTTTCCGCCCGGTTCGTCCATGGCCTCGGTGGTGCGGGGCGAGAAATTGTACACCAGCTATTGCAAGCAGTGTCACGGAACCGAAGGGTTGCCCGACAAGAAAAGCGAGCTGTTAGCCCGCTATCGCATGGCCGATCTGCGCCAGCCCCTGACCTACAAATTCGGTTCCGACGAGCGGGCTGTATACCGCAGCATCGCCTTCGGTGTGCCCAGCGCCCCGATGGGCTACTTCAAAGAGTTGCTGACCGACCAGGATATCTGGGATCTGGTCTACTACCTGCAGAGCAAGACCGGGGGCTAACCCTCGGCCAGCACCGGCAGGGCCACCGTGAAGGTAGCGCCCTGGCCGGGCACCGACTCGACGCTGAGTTCGCCCTGATGGCCACTCACCAACTGATGGGTCACGGACAAGCCCAGCCCGGTGCCCTTGCCCACTTCTTTGGTGGTGAAAAAAGGCTCGAAAATCCGGGCCTGGACCTCGGGTGCGATACCCGGACCGCTGTCGCGAACCTGCAACAGGACCCGGCCCTGTCGCTGCCCGGTGCGAATCTCGATGAGCCCTCCTCCGGCCATGACCGCGTCACGAGCGTTGAGCACCAGGTTGGTAATGACCTGCTGCAGTTCGTTCTTATTGGCCAGCACCTGAGGCACCGCCTCGAGCTGGTCACGCACCTCGACACCCTCCTGACGAATCTGGCCCCCCAACAGCTCGAGGGTGTCGCGCACCACTTCGTTGACATCGACCGGCTTCTTGCCTGGGCCGGCCTCACGCGAGTAATAGAGTAGCTTGGCGATGATCTCCTTGGCATTCTGAGCGGCCTGCTCGGCCGTAGCGAGGCGCTTGGGGACCTTCTCGAACTTCTCCTTATCGAGGCTGCGCCGGGCCATCTGCAGCTGCAACATGACCGCCGCCAGAGGCGAATTGAGTTCGTGGGCGATGCCAGCGGCCAGCTGGCCTACGGCAGCCAGCTTGCTTGATTGAATCACCTGGGCCTGGGATTCTTGAATCTGGCGTCGGGCCTCGAGCACATCTTGATAGAGCTGGCAATTGCGCAAGATGACGGCCGCGTGCACAGCCGTCAGATAGAGCATATCCAGGCCCGCCTGGTCAAAGACCGAAGGCTGACTGTGCACCACCAGCAAGGCCCCTACCACCGAATCCTCCAGCACCATGGGCACGATCAGCAAGCTGGCGAAGTCCCGGTAAGGTGTTCCGAAACGGGATTCACCCACGTTTTCGAACAGTAGCGGTCGCTGGCTCTGGCTGACAGCCTGGCACAACTCGGCGATAGCCTGAGGATTCCAGCCCTCCTGACCCGGCCAGATACGAGTCGGGCGACCATCCGGCTCGAGGATAGCGCCGGCCTGATGCACCAGAGTCTCCTCGATCAACAGCTGGAGCCGCTCCAACACGTCCTCTCGTCGCAGTGTGCTGCCCAGGGCTCGCGAGCCGTTGAGCAGCAGGTCCAGTCGCTGATTCCAGGCGGCCAGCTCCTGATTGGCCGAGGCGTGCAACTCGAGGGCATCTTGCAACTCCTGATAGTTGCGGGCCGCCTGCAGAGCCACCGAGGCCTGGTCGGCGATAATGGCCAGCAGATGCCGTTGCTGCTTGGACACCTGTAAGGGCCGCCTATCACCTAGATAAAGAACGCCCTGTTGATAGATGGGCAGGGCCACCGCCCAGGCCTCGCCCTCGAGCAGACGCGGTCGCGACAGATGCTCGGCCCGGCCCTCGATGATCAGCCCCCGCTGCCAGCATTCATCGACCACCGGCTCGCTCAACTTGAGCAACGAATAGTCACGCAGTCGGTCCTCGCGAGGGCTGTGATAGCAGACCGGAACCGGACCCAATCCCTGATTGAGGAAGATGGCGACCGTTTGACAGCCGAGCGTGCGCCGCACCATCTCGACGGTGGTGTTCAACACGCCCTGAACCTCGAGGCTACGGGCGAACAGATGCGAGAGCTCTTCCATGAGCACCCGTTCCTCGACCTTGTGGGCCAGGGCGTCCTGGTTCTCTTCTAGCCTGGCCTTGACTTGCTCGAGCTTGCGCTTGTCTTCCTTCTGCTCGCGCTCCATCACCGCCATGCGTCGAGTCTCGCGCACCTGGAGGGCCTGGGCAGCCACGAAGTGGAAGACGGAAAAAAGCGGCAGGGTCCAGAGAAAATTGACCAGGCCCCCACCCAGAAAGAGGGCCAGCGCGACTCCCGTCACCACCTCGCCCAGGGCCAACTGCAAGCGGACAGGCCCATAGGCGGCCAACTCCTTGAGGTCAAACCCTTCATCCTCGATCGCTAGTAGACTCGGCACCAGGCGGGTCGTGCCGAGGTAGACCAGTCCGGCTCCCAGACCCGCCCAGGCCCCCAGCGCAGCGGTGGTCATCAGGGTCACCACCACCAGGGCGGCCAGGGCCGGAAAGATATCGGCCACCGATTCACGCCAGATCGCCGCGGCCCGCGGCCCGCCTCGCCCTAGAGCTCGTCCCCCCACCCCTACCACCACCAGCGCGGTGGCGGCGGCCGCGCCCTGGGTCAAAGCCGTGGCAAGATAGGCTGCGAACGCAGTGCTCAGAAAGCCGAAACAGGGCGTGCGCACCGCCGTCAGCTCGAGCGTCAACGCCAGGGCCACCAGGACCACCAGATCCACCCCGCCGCTGGGGTGCTCTGACAGACAAAAGCACAGCACCGCCAGGGCTATACTTAAGAAAGTGAAGAACCCCAGACGGGGAGTCACGAGGCAGGCTCTCGCCAGATGCGGTTGTAAAGTTGCTCGAGGGCGGGCGAGTGCTCGCGCAAAGCCACACTGCGAGCATACAAGAAGGCGGCCAGCTTGAGCTGCTCGGGCGAGACGACCGAGTTGAGTACGTTGCGATAAAGACAGGCAAAGTCGTTGGGAGCCACCTGGCTGGATTTGACCACCGCGTACATGTCCGTGTTCGAAAGGGCCTGGATGAACTCGGTGACTTGCTGGTATCCGCCCGCCAGCTGGCTGAACTCGCTACCCGTGGTAGCACTGTTTTGCAACAGCCCTTCGCGCTTGACCTCGAGGATGTGGACCTTTTCCCAACTGGCCCGAGCCTGGTCGGGTCCCAGGAGGCGCGAGCGCACCCCGACGTAAAAACAGCGGAACGCCTCTTCGCGTTGGGTCTCGAGCGAGTTTTGCCCGGTGCGCGCCGCCGCCTGGGTCACCGCCTCGACCATCTTGCGCGCACCGGCTTTGACCTTGTCGAACAGCTGAGAATAACGGCTGCGTTCTTGCTCGGCCGAGAGCACCCGCTCGACAGCCGCGAGAAAGTCGTCAAGAGAGAACGGCTTATGAAGGTAGTCCTCGGCCTGCACCTTCATGGCCCGGGTGGGCGCGTCCTGACTAGCATAACCGGTAATCACGATGGAGCGGGCATTGGGCTGCAGAGCCTTGAGGCAACCCAGGCACTCGATGCCATCCATCCCTTCCATGCGCACGTCAGCCACCATCAAGTCAAAGCGATGCATCCGAGCCAACTCGAGGGCAGCTTTGCTGCTGGGGGCGGCGAAGACGGTGTAGTCTTCCTCCTCAAGGGCTTCTTCGAGAGTTGCCCGCAGAATGTCGTCGTCTTCGAGGACCAGGATTCGATGTGCCACGCTGGCAAGTTCTCATCGGCCGGCCCCCGTCCCTCCGCTGCAGGACGGTTACAATCTGTTTACATTCGCCAGTCAAAAGGCAGCCGCCGATCAGATGGGGTTGATATTCTCAGCTTAGAAATCGATCTGGAGGGTATCGAAAGATGTGCTACGCCAATCTTAGCTTAAATCTCAACTTCGGCTTCGGCCCCGGTGGCTGCGTCACGCCGCCCCACCACCACGGTCCCCACCATCATCATCACGGTTCTCAAGGTCCCCATCACCACCATCCCGGACCCCACGGTCCCCATCACCACCATCCCGGACCCCACGGTCCCCATCACCACCATCCCGGACCCCACGGTCCCCATCACCACCACAGCGGCAATCTCAGCGACGCGGTGGTGGGCCACAAGCCTGGTTTCTTCGGCTGCCGCGATACGAAGGGCTACGGCCTCGACCTCAACAACAACGGCCGCTATGACGCCGGCCGTGACGGAGTGCTCGGTTTTGACTTCAATCGCAACGGCCAGATCGACCGTAAGGAGATCGAGCGCTCTCGCGAAGCCCTGAAGGCCTTCGGCGGCAACTATGACCTCAACGGCGACGGCCGCACTTCGCTGTGCGAAAAGATGCGCGGCAACTCTCTGCAGAAACGCATGCAGGGCATCGACACCAATCATGACGGCCGCTTGAGCGCCGGTGAAATCGCCAGCGGTGGAGGACGCGTGCTAGTCGACCAGAACCGCGACGGCAACTTCTCGCCCAACGAGTCCTTCAGCCCGTTCAACATTCCGACCCCCGGCTTCGGTCGCGGTCGACTAGACTTCGTCGATCCGCAATACAATCACAACCAGGTAAGCCACGGTTGGTCCTGGGGCCACCCGCCCTACTTCGGTTGCTAGTCCAGACACGCCCCGGCAGCCGCCGGGGCACTGTCTGCTTCTAGGGGCGAGCGCGGCCCGCAGCGAAGGGGCTCGTAATGGAAGTCATACACCTTCCCCCCGGCATGGTGGGTTATCTCAATTGCCTGTGGTGGGGCGAGAGCGACCAGACGGAGCAGCAAGAGGAGTTTCGCGCCCTCTGGCAGGCAACCAGGGCCTGGTTCGAGTTCAATTCAGCCTACTGCCTCGACGAGGGCGAGAGTCGTGATTTCGAGAACTTCGAAGTGGTCTGGCAAGAAGTGATCGCCGAACTCGACCAACGCGAGCCCAGCCTGGAGCGACTGGTCCCGCCCCTGTATCAGGCGATTAGACTCATGAACCAGATTAATCGCCACCGCCAGACCCCTCACTTCTCTTCCCTGGCCGCCGTCAACGAAGTTCTCATGGCCGGCGCGGCCCTGGCCTCCGGGCGAGGGCAGCCCCGCGCGCTGGCTGAGCGTCTGCCCCTGGCCCAGGAGTATCTCGGCAATCTCAAGGCCATGCTCGCAGCTCGCCGGGAACGCATTCCGGCCGAGGCCCTGGCCGAACTCGAGAAGGGCTTTGGTTGGTGTGATCAAGCCCTCAAGAGCCTGACTGCCGCCCGCGTCAAAGAAGGACTCGAGCTGCTCAAGGCCGGCGCCAGCCTGGTCGAGTTTCTGGTCGATTGGGACATCCAGGCTCAGCAGCAGTTTCGCCAGCGCTACTCACGCTTCAACATCCCGCTCATCGGGCCAGACCTTGAACTGGGCCTCGAGAGCGCCAGAGACGGTGAGCGAAGGCGTTGGGCTCGGGGGGTGCGCCACACCCTCAACGACCTGGTTCCTCGCCTGGAAGAATTCTGGGAAATGACCGGTAACTGCCTGTTACTGCCGGCCGACTCTCGAGTCGAACTGGTCACCGAAGCCAGCGTCATGATCGAAGAACTCAAGGCCGCTTTGGCCAACCTGACCGACCAGGAAGTAGCCGCGGAAGAGGCCCTGGCGGGTTACGAGCAGGCCCTGGAAGCCTGTTCGGAAGTGTTTACGGCCGTGCAAGCGGCCGCTTTACGCGGCGAGCACCTGCGAGGCTCCCTGGCCGGAACCTACCACGAACTCTTGCGCGGGGTGTTGGCCGGCAGCGTGCCCGATGCGGCGGTAGCCGAACTGCTCGACACCGCTCCTCCCGAGCCGGGTTGGAAGGTAGCCCCACATCTTGAGGCCTACCTGGAGGGAGGCCCCGAAGAGTGTCTTCTCGAGGCAGCTACTGCCTTGCACCAGGCCAATCCCAAACCCGAGACGGCCAACCAACCGAGCTGGCGAGAATGCGTCTATTGCGGTCATCAAAATCCGTTGCAGGAAGCCTTCTGCCAATCGTGCCAGGGCTTGCTGGTGAGCCTGGCTCAACTGGCCTAAGCGCGCCCGCGCCGGCCGTAATGGCGGGCCCACTCGCGGCGGGCAACCCGGGTCAACAAAGGACGCTCGAGCATGGAATAGGCCTCTTCGTAAAGCTCGAGGGCCAACTGAAACCAGTGATTGCGCTCGCCCAGCCACCAGTTCAGGTCGCGAGCCAGAGCCAGGGCGGCCCCGGGGGCGCCGACTTTGACGGCCCCGCGGCCCGCATTACGAATCTTGTCGTAGTCACGATTCTCGATCAAGAGGCGACGGAATTCGTGGTGCATCAGGCTCAGAGGAGCGGGCTCTTCAGGAACCACCAGGCCTAGCTGGTCGGCTGTCCAGTAAGCCGACTGAGAACGCCGCCGGGTCTGCAACTCTTCGAGATCCTGGGCCGGCTGACCCCAGCCCAACTGGTCAAGCCACTCACAGCGAGAGCCACTCTCTTCCGTCAGGCGGGCGAAGAAGCCCTGGAGAGTCTCCGACACCACCCCGCAACTCTCGCAATCTTCGATCGCCAGGCGGCCGACGAATAGCTCTTCACCTTGATAACGGTCGGGATCGTCGACTACGAACCCATAGTAGTGGGGCTCGCGACCCGAGCGCAGAGCAAAGGGAAAAAACTCTGGTGGCATCTGCGGCTCTCGCAACGATACCGGAGAGCCGCCGAGAAACGGAAACAGCGGCCCGCCTAGTTCGAGGCCCAGAAGTGCGAAGGCCAGGTGGGGAGCCCTCGGATTCTGCTCTAAGGCCGCCTTGACCAACGTCACAAATGCATCTGGCACCCGAAATCCGAACGCGTCGGTCAGATTTTCAACATTAGGCTCGAGTTCCATCGCCGGTGACTTCGACGCCGCCAGCGATTGCGCCTGTTGCTATCGACCCGTCGAGCCTAAACCGCCCCGCTCGGTGGGAGTCACCCGGCCGACCTCCAGGTCCACCGTGTAAACCTTGTCGATCTTCATCTGGGCGATGCGATCGCCGGGCTCGATGGTGAAGACCGAGCCCGACAGATTGTGGATCAGGACCTTGAGATTCTGCCGGTAGAGATGGTCGATGGTGCCCTGGTGCACCACGATGCCGCGGCTGGCCAGACCGCTGCGTCCGCGAATCTGAGCCTCCCAGCCGGGCTCGAGTTCGATAGCCAGACCCAAATCGATGGCCTGAGTGGCCCCCACCGCGATCCGCAGAGCGTTGGGGGAGGCCAGATCAAAGCAAGCGTCTGAAGAGTTGGCCTTATTCGGAGCGATAGCCCGGGGATGGCGCAATTCAACCACCAGGCGAGTGTCGGTATTCACGAGTGTATCCATGCCCTCGAGTTGAAGAAAACTCATCGAAACTCCCGCCGAACACGGAAACTTCTCTGGTCCCTACCGCCCAACCTTATCGAGACCGGCCCGCAGCAAGCCCACCAGGTTGCCCTGACCCCAGTCCCCCCGCACCAGGCGATAGCAAAACACCTGAGCCATTCGCAAAATCTGGCGACGACGCGGCTCACCCACCTCGTCGGCCAAACGGCGCAACCGTTCTGGCAGCTCGGGTGGAAACGGCCAGGGGCAACGCGAGGCCAGCATCTCGATGGGCGACTCACTCTCATAGGCCGCGGGGTGGTTGCGAAGCAGGCCCCAGACCGCTCCCAGAGCCTGATCGACACTGCGCCCTCCTTTGAGGATGGCCAGATCCACCAGCAAACACAATTTCTCGGGATGGCGCGCAGGCAAACTCAATAGCAGCTGGCTGATGAGTTGCTCGGCCCGCTCATGCCGCCCCAACTCGATCAGTGCCTCGGCCTCCCAGCGATGCTCTTGTCCGCTCTTTTCGTTAGCCTCATGAAAGGCCTGACTGACCGCTGGCTCCAGGCTGGTGAGAGCCATCTTCAAGCGGACCGTCTCGAGTTCGCGACCTGAGTCCAGAGCCGCCAATCGAGCGGCCCGCCGCAAGTATTCGAGGGGCAGGGCGCGGGCCCGGGCAATCTTCCACCACAGCCCGGTGGGCTCAGGGTGATTGCCCAGCACCAGGGCCTGGCGGTAATGCCCGACCGCAGCACTCGCGTCCGGCAACTCTTCCGGCTTGGCCAGAGCTCCCACCTGGCCGGTCCGTGAGAAAATGGTCAAAGCTTTGAGGCGGCTCCAGAGCTTTTGCCGAGCCTCGAGATAGATACTATCCCCAAGCAGCTCCGAGGAACGTCCGCTCAACTCGCGGGCGGCCAATAACCGGCTCATTTTTCGTTGGGGACTGTGGCGCAGATGCGCCAGCCCCACCAGCGCGTAGAGCGCCGGCAAAGCGTCACGGTGCAACTCTTCTAACTGCTCGAACCACTCGGGCTCGCCGCGCTCGAAGTCCAGCACACTATAATACGGATAACTCACGAAAGCCGGCCGGGGCACCCGCAAAGCCGACATCAAGGCGTGATAGTAGTAATACTCGGCCTCTACCAGACCACCACGACGGGCGAAACTGTCGCCCAAGCGCATCAAGATGGGTAGATGCAGCAGGCTATCGCGGCCAACGGCCTGTTCGAGCGCCGTCTGCAGCCCGTTCATCGCCGCGTCATCCTCCACCTGGGCCAGGCGTGCGACCACGCGATAGAAGTCCGAAGTCGCCATGCTCGAGCCGTGCTTTCTGGCCAGGCTCGAAAGCCTGAGCGAGACCTCTTCGTGACGGTCCAGGGTCACCAGGAGTTCGAGCGACTGCATCAGCAGCCCCATGTTGTCGGGCTCGAACTCGAGGGCTTTCTCGGCCAGACTCAGGGCTTGACGAGGTGCGGCGGCCTGCAGTTGGCCGGCCAGCTCGATCAGCGAAGGCACCAGACTCTCCACCAGGCGATTCGGCAAGGCCACCAGGCCGGCCACCAACTCGCCCAAAAAGCGTCGGGCCGCCTTCTCGAGTGCCTGGCTCAAAGGCACCACCCAGTCTCCCGCCCCCAGCTCGAAAGAGAGACTGCGAGGGAGCGAATCGGCCCAGACCAGCGCCCACATTCCGGCCGGCAACTCAAAGCCGACCGTATAGCCCATTCCCCCCACGACCACCGTCCCGACCGCCAGCCCCTCCGGACGGGGACCAGCCACCAGCAGTCCGGCATAGCCAAGACCCCACTCCTCGCGCAGCCGTCGAGGCACCTCGCTCAAGTCGAGAGGGACCACCCCGAATTCGACCACAGCGTGGTCGGGGCCGAGCTTCCAGGCGGGGTTCAGGAGCTCCCCGTCGACCACCAGCTCTAAAGGAGCCAGGCTGCAGATCTCGCGCAAGAACTGAGCGTAGCGGCCTTTCTGACGCCAGCTGAAACGGTTGCGTCGCTTGGCCGGCGGACACTCCTCGACCACCGCCTGGCCGTTCTTCCAGACCAGGCGCAACCCCTCACCAGACTCATAGGTCGCTCCGCAGGAGCGCAAATAGTGGTGAGCCAGGGCCAGGTGGCCCAGCTCTGGGGCCGAGGCCCCGCCCACATAGAGTAGAAGATTCTCGAGCTGCAATCGATCCGGGCTCTGGCCATCGTGCTCGAACACCCCACCACCCGAGAATTCAGCTCGGTGAGCACCCGCCCCGATAGCCCAGGAGAGTAAGGTGAAGACGACCTGTTCGGGGTGAGCATACTGGTGCTTGGAGAGCACCTCCAGGGCCCTCTCGGGATTGACGGTGAAGGTGCCGCTCGAATCGAGGCGACCCTGCGAGCGCAGGTAATCGAGGGGGTCTTCGCTCAAAACGGTTGTCCCTCCACCACGAATCGTCGCCACCCAGCCAGCAGATGACTCATTGCCAGGGTTCCCTCGGCGCTCAGCGCGGGATCTTGACTCTCCACCGCATAGGCCAGCACCCCGAGCCCGTGGGTCAAACCGCGAAAGAAGGCCTGAGCCCACCAGCGAGGCTCGATCTTTCCATAGGCCCGGGCGAAGCGCCTGCGGGCCCGGCTATCAAACAGGGTCAGGGCCGCGCATAAATCGGTCGAACAGCGTCCCTGGTGAAGGTCTCCCCAATCGATGACCCCGCTCAGGCGCCCGCCTTCGACCACTAAATGGCGAGAATAAAGATCGCCGTGCAAGAACACCGTCGGCGCGGCCGGCTCGAGCTCGACCTCGAGCATCTCGAGCCATTCCGCCCGCCGGTCCAGATAGCCGCGGGCAACGAGATACTCGAGCCGGCTCGATGCCTCCGGGTAACGCCCTTCCCGTCCGAAGCGTCGGCACGGATCGGTGGGCAAAGCGTCCGGCACGACGAGTTGATGCAAACGACCCAGAAAATCCCCGAAATCCTCGGCCAGCGCCTCGCGCTCGGCCGCCGGCCCGGCCCAACGGTCGACAGTCTGACCCGGTACCAGAGCGTATCCGGCGAAAGGCCAGGGGAACTCGGGACTGGGCCGACCCACCCATACCGGAGTCGACAGGCGAGGCTCACCCAGGGCTTCCGCCACCGACGGCAGCCAGCGGATTTCGTTGTCGAGCAACTCGACGGCCAACTGACGGCGCGGAAAGCGAAAAACACCACGGCCGCCAACCAGATAGGCGGTGTTATCCCAACCCTGACCGAACTCCGCGAGTTCGTGCCCGGCAAGCTCAGGAAACTGTTGGCCAATCAGCCGCCCGGCCAGGGTTTTGTCGACCACCCGTTCAGGCTTCCAGGGTTGCTCCATGCGCGCCACTTCGCCTCGCCAGGCGACGAGTCTTTTTGCAGGTCTCACCCGCCGGGTCGAGAACCGGTGGGAGTGAATTCGAAACCAGTTGTACTCATTAGCGGAGCCTCTCGCGGCCTGGGCAAAGCCGTGGCTCTGTGGGTTGCGCGAGCGGGTGGCGACCTCGCCCTCATGGCTCGCTCTCGAGAATTGCTCGACGAAGTCGCGGCGGAGGCAGCCAAAGCCGGAGCCGAAGTGGAAGTGGCCGCCGCCGATGTGGCCGACCCGGCCGCCTGCGAGGCCTTTCTGGGCCGGGTGAAAGCCCGCTTCGGCCGCCTCGATGCGCTGGTCAACAACGCCGGAGTCATCGGTCCCATCGGTCCCCTCGAGACCACGGCACCCGCAGACTGGCGCTACGCGGTCGAAGTCAATCTGCTGGGCCCCTACTACTTGACCCGGGCGGCCCTACCCGCTTTGCGCCAGAGTTCAGGTCGGATCATCAACATTGGTACGGGCGCCGCCACCCAGCCCATCCCCAGCTGGAGCGCCTATTGCTCGTCGAAAGCCGCCCTGCTGCATTTCTCCCGGGTGGTAGCTAACGAAGAACCCCATTTGACCGTGGTCAACGTGGCGCCAGGCGTCGTCGAGACCGAAATGCAGGCGACCATCCGCCGCGACGGTCCGGGCCGCATGCCCAAGCAACTGGCCGACTATTTCGTTAGCTTGAAGACGGCGGGCCAACTCGAACCGCCCGAGGTTCCCGGCAAGGTGATCGCCTGGCTTGCGCTGGAGGCACCCAAGCGCTGGACCGGGGCCGAAGTGAGCTACGACGACCCGCAGCTGGCGGCCCAGCTGCAGACCAGTGAAGTCTTTGCCTCGCTATGAAGAGATTTCTGTTGGGGTTGCTCGTCTTCCTGGCAGGCCTGGCCCGGGCCGACGACTATAGCCAGACCGCCAGGACCATCATCGAGGGCTCTCAGCAGCGCGGCCAACCGTACCAACGGTTAGCCTACCTTTGCGACACCTTCGGGCCCCGGCTCAGTGGCAGCCAGGCCCTCGAGCAGGCCATCGACTGGGCCTATGCCGAGATGCGCAAAGACGGTCTCGAAAACGTGCGCACCCAGTCGGTCCAGGTCGCCAACTGGAAGCGAGGCGACGAAAGACTGCAACTGCTGGCTCCGTATCAAGCCGAACTGCCCGTGCTCGGGCTGGGCATGTCGGTGGGCACTCCTGAGGAAGGCATCGAGGCCGACTGCCTGGTGGTCTCGTCCTTTGACGAACTCAAGCAGAAGGCCGACCAGGCGGCCGGCAAGATCGTGGTCTTTGACGCTCCCTTCACCAGCTACGGCCAGACCGTGGCCTATCGCATTCGCGGCGGCATCGAGGCCGCCCGGGTCGGGGCGGTGGCCGCCCTGCTGCGGTCGGTCACTCCAACTTCCCTTGGCACGCTGCACACGGGAGTGACCATTTACGACGAACAGGTGCCTAAGATCCCTTTTGCAGCCATCACTGTCGAGCAGGCCGAAATGATGCATCGCTGTGCCCAACGGGGCCAGACCGTGCGAGTGCGCCTGAAGATGCAGGCCGAAACTCTGCCTCCGGCCACCTCTCGCAACCTGATCGGGGAACTGGTGGGCCGCGAAAGCCCCGAAGAAGTCATCGTGCTGGGAGGCCACATCGACTCCTGGGACGTGGGCCAGGGGGCCCAGGACGACGGCGGCGGCTGCCTGGCCGCCTGGGAGGCAGTGCGACTGCTCAAAGAGCTGGGGCTACGGCCGCGGCGCACCCTACGCGTCGTGCTTTTCACCAACGAAGAAAACGGCTCTCAAGGGGGCAAAACCTATGCGGCCTCGGTAGCCGGCCAGATCAACCAACACGTGCTGGCTATCGAGAGTGACTATGGGGTCTTCCGCCCCACCGGCTTTAGCTTCAGCGGCAACCCCGAAGCAGCCAGGACCATTCGGGAAGTGGCCGGGTTATTGAGTTCCATCGGCGCCGACACGATCACCGAGCCGGGAGGAGCCACCGATATCCAACCCCTCATGGAGCAGGGCGTGCCCGGCCTGGGACTCAGTGTCGAACCGACTCGCTACTTCTACTATCATCACAGTCCGGCCGATACCATCGACAAAGTGGATGAGAGCGAACTGCGCGCCTGCGTGGCCACCATGGCCGTGATGGCCTATGTGGTGGCGGACATGCCGGTGCGACTGCCTTTCGGATCGGCCAAATAGCAGGATTTCTTCACGTTCATGACAGAATTTTGGCAGATGCGACATTATCTGGCCGCATTGCTCGTGCTCGCTTTCGGCTGGCCTGCTCTGGCCATCCCCGGCGGGGCGCCCATTCCTCAGGGAGTGGTCAAGTCTTCAGCCCCCCATCGAGAAATCAACGTGCTCAATCGCGACACGCCCGGCCAACAGGTCGATATCTCCTCGAACCTGGTCGAGGGCAAGACCAATATCGTCGTCTTCTACGCCGACTGGTGACCCTGCAACGAAGGTCCCCAGTTGGTGACCCTGACCGATAGAGACCCCGAGCTGGTGCTGCTGAAAATCGACATCCAAGAGCCCGGCTCGCCCGTGGCCCGCCAATACAAGGTCGATGTCGTTCCCTACTTTCGTATCTACGGACCCGACCGTGAACTCATCGCCGAGGGGAAGAAGGCCGAGCGCTGGCTTGACCGGGCGATGCTCAAAGCCAAAGGCAAAGAGATCCCCCCCGAACTCCAAGAGGAGTAGGAATCCTGGAGGATTCCCCGGTCCGGCCACAGAACGGCCGGGCCACGGGACGGGTCATGTCGATGTTAATCAGAAAAACTCTAGCTTTGCTGTGTTTGCTGCTGGTGCTGGTGGCTCCGGCGCTGGCTCAGGAAGAACCTGACCAGGGGCTTCCAAGGCCGGCTCCGCAAGAACCAGATGAGGGGCTTCTCGACCTCAACCTCGAGGAACTCCTCAACATGGAGGTTATTCAAGTGACCATTCCCGGTGCTCACTGGCACTGGGAGGGCGACTGGATGGTCGGCTACCAGTACATGCAGCAGAACTGGGTCGGCCACCTCGAGGGAAGTCGTCGCGTCAGCGACCGCGAGGTCCTCAGCAAGTTTCCGCTCACCCACGAGCGGATGCGAATGGACATGCACATGTTGATGTTCATGTACGGCGACAACGACGATCTGACCTACATGGTCATGGTTCCCTACATGGAAATGGACATGCCCCATCTCAGCCGCACCGGTTCGACCTTCACCACCCGCTCGGAGGGCCTCGGAGATATCAGCGTCTCGGCCATTTTTCCCATCTTCGACGACTATCCCCACCGCTTGCAGGTCGAAGCCGGAATCAGCGCCCCCACCGGGCGCATCGACATGGAAGACCTCAACGGCCGGCCTGGCCGGCTGGAATACGCCATGCAGCTGGGTTCGGGCACCTTTGATCTCAAGCCGGCCCTGACCTATTTGGGCCAAACCGAAGACCTCACCTGGGGCGCCCAGCTCCGCGGCACCGTTCGTCTGGGACAAAATTCGGCCGGCTACCGCCGGGGTCACGAACTCGGGCTTACCGCCTGGATCTCGCCAGCGCTCTCCAAGTCGTTTAGCCCCTCGCTACGCATCGACGCCATGAAGTGGGGCAACGTTCACGGAATCGACCCCAGGATATCTATCACCAATCCGGCCTCGGTGGCGACCCTCCAATCGGGCGAGCGCATCGACCTGCTGCTGGGCCTCAACTATGCGGCCGGCGTAAACGAAGAAGGTCACGGACACCGTTTCTCGATCGAGGGCGGAATGCCCATCTATCAACACCTGCGCGGTCCCCAGCTGCGCTCAGACTGGAGAATTGGAGGAGCCTGGCAATGGACTTTCTAAATCGGCGGGCGCTCGCGCTTTTGCTGGCTGTGGCCTGCCTGAGCTCTGCCGTGGCCCAGACCCGCGAGTACCAGATCAAGACGGCCTTCATCTACAACTTCATGAAGTTCGTGGAGTGGCCAGCCAACAATGGCCCGCTGAGGATCGGGGTGCTCGGCCAGGACCCCTTTGACGGAGCACTCAAACAGCTTGAGAGTCGCGACGTCGGAGGGCGGGCCCTGGTGGTCGGAACCGTCAAAAGCCCTGAAGACGCCAAGAATTTCCAGGTCGTGTTTGTAGCCGATCCGACCCAGTCCAGGGCTCTCATCAAAGCCGTCTCGGGCTTACCCGTGCTGACCATCAGCGATGCACCCGGCTTTTCTCAGGCCGGTGGAGGCATCACCTTCGTGTCCTCCAAAAACCGCATCCGCTTTCAGCTCAACGCGACAGCCCTGCAGAATGCCAAGCTCAAACCGAGTTCCAAACTACTGAGCCTGGCCTCCGACCTTTACTAGTTACTAGAGGCCCCCTATCGCCCCCAGGCGAAACTGTCTCGATGGGATCGGCTCTGCAGAAGTCTCTGGGCTTGCATGCGGTCATGCTGATCCTCTTATGGTTACTCTACCCTGGCGCCAGTTCCATCGCCGAACCCCCAGAAGAACTGTTGGTGGTCCGCCCCGTGGCCATCTCGTCGCCCCCAAAGCCGCCCCCCTTGCCGGCCCCTGCTCCGCTCGAGCCGCTAGTCTCGCCAGCCGGGAGGCCCAGGCAAGACCAACCCCGGCCCGAACCCGAGAAACCCGCGAAGAAGGTTCCCCAACTGGCCCTCAAGGGGCCCGCCTACCCCGTCCACCATTCCAAGCTGGAAGCCGTTCGCCCAGATCAGGGCCGGCCGCCCCAGCCCCGGATCCCGAACGACGGCCACAACGCGGCGGCCGGGGAACAGGGCGACGATGCCTATCCGATCTATCATCCTCCGGTTGAAATCTTCCACCAGGGAACCATGGCCGCCCACTATCTCGAGGCCGAATTCCGTTTGCAGGCCAACGGCAACTTTCGCGTCCGGCTGCTGACCAGCCTGGGCAGTGCCAAATGGGACGGGATCGCCTTAGCCACGCTGGAACGCTGGCGTTGGCAGCCGCGCCGGGTCGAGGGCAAGCCAGTTGCTTCTACCGAGGTCATTCGACTCACCACTCAGTCGCCGTAGTCGACCACCAGGCCCAGTTTGGAAACCCGGCGCAAACACTCCAGGAAGTGCTCGTCGGTGCCCGGCAAAAGCTCGGCCCAGCGATGGCCGAGGGCGGTCTCGTACCCTCCCACGGGGATGCGAATGCGAAGGGGATTCAAAAACAGCTTCTCGAGAGCCTGGCGATAGTGGCGATCACGGCAGTCGATCGAGACCGTCTCTCCGTCCCAATCGAGCCTGCCCACCGGAAACTCGCCCCGCTTGCGGCCGTCGCGAGCGTTGACCAGGGGATAGATAATCACGCGTTCTGACGCCGAAAGAGATACTCGAGGTAGTCGTACATCGAGCGGTCAAAGTCGTAGAGATCCTCGCGCGTCCAAAACGGATCGGCGCAGTCGGACTCGGACAGGTACGCCTCCACCGATTGGGCGAAATAGCGCACCGGCGAAGTCTCGGCCATGGCGTCCGAGAACTCGTGACCGAGCATGCCTTCCTGGCAGGCCTGGTAGCTGGCTTTGACAGCGGCCGACTTGAGACTGGCAAAGCCCGAATCGCCCACGGCATGGTCAAAGGCGTGAGCGAAATAGAACAAGACGGGGTGGAAGTGGCGAGGCGCTCGCAACAAGCACTCCTCTTCGATGACGCAGGTGCGCGAAGTGGGTAGATAGACGGCTCCGACAACCGCTTCGTCCCCGAAAGCCTCTTGCACGCCGGGATGGTTGGCCAATCCCTGGCCGGCCGGCCAAAGATGAACGCGGATCTTCTCGCTGACGCACAATCGCAACACTCCCAGCCCGAAGCGCCCCAACAGCCGCTGCAGACGAGCGTAAGCTGGCGAAGTGATGTCACCAGTGATCAGCTGGTTGGTAACCCGAGCCAGGGTCGGCTCGACCTCGAGTTCGGGGCTGGCTGGAAGCTCATCGGACTCGACCTCGATAGGACGGCAAGTCTCTTCTTCGGCCAGCAAGAATCCGTCCCCATGGTCAAGCAGAGAACTCCACTTGCTCTCTTCTCGCGGAGCTACCGGCGGGGCGGGCTCGGGCTGTTCAAGCTCCAACTTCTCGGCGGCCGGCGGGTCGGGCTGAGGCCGAGTCTCGGCTTCGGGTGGTTCAGGCTCGGCCGTGGGCTCATCCGACTCTTCAAAGTCTGGCTCGGCCTCTTCTCCTGACTCGGGATCGGCTTCGTAGCTCTGCCAGCGACCGTTTTCGAGTTCCTCTACCTGACCCTGGACCTCGGCCAGCGGCCGGCCTGGGCCCGGCTGCTCATCGGAGTGCTCGCCCTCGGACTCGTCGTCGCCCCCGAAGTAGAACTCCTCACCATCGTCGGGCTCTGGGTGGTCTTCGTAATCCTCGTAGTCTTCGAATTCCTCTTCCCAGGCCTCGGTGAAGGCCTGGGCCTGACTGCCGCTGCCGAAGAGGTCAGGATCCATCGAGCCGAGCATGTCCTCGTCCATGGCCCCACAATCGGCGGAAAGCTCGGAACTATCCCCGGTGGAGCGCGCCCTACGAGAACGAAGCTCTCGTTGCAACTGCGTGCGAAGCTGGTCACTCGACTTCTGAGTGTTGTCGATCATATTCCTCTGAGTCGAGGAGATGAGGTTTAGCAGAGGATCCAAACCTGTTTCCAGCCCTTCGCGTAAAAAGGGGCCGAGTTGTCCCGGCCCCTATGGCTTACGCAGCTATATTCTCCGACTCTTTGCCCGGATCCTCGGGCGCCGGTGCTCCGCCTTCGGGAGGAGCCTCGGGGGCCTCGCCCTCTTTGGGTTCGCCCAGGAGCACTCCGCCGGCCGCCATCGCTTCTTCAATGGCCTTGCGCAGCAGGGCTTCCTGATCAATCTCGACGCGCTCGCCGGTGGTCGTCAAAGAGACCATCAGAGCCTCGTTGGGATCGACCATGCCGGCGCCCTGACTGTTGGCGCCCAGTCGCTTGTCGGGCAGCTTGTCGGCGGTGGTGGTCAGAATCTCTTTGACCTGATCGGGAGTCAAATCAGGGTTGGCTTCTAGCATCTGAGCCACCACTCCGGCCACGATAGGGGTGGCCATCGAGGTGCCCGGCATTCCAATGTAGGCGCCCGACTCGTCCACCGGCAGTCGCGATGTGGCGTTGAGCAGCCGGTTGAACTGAGTGTCGGCAGACTCTTCCGACTCTTTGAGCTTCATCACCGTGTCGGGTGACAGGCCCATCAGAAGGAACGTCTCGGCCGGAATGTTCTTGAGTTCGTCGTGGTTCATCCCAGCATAGTATTTGATCGACTCGTGCATCAGCTTGAACTGCTGAGCCATCGCCTCCTTTGAGGTCATCGGGGCCATCGGGGCCATAATCGAGACCCCAGGAGCCACCAGGTCAGGCTTTTGCAGTCCCCCGGGAGTCGGGCCACGGCTCGAGAACTCGGCCATCGTGTCGTCGGACGGGTCGTCAGTGTTGTTGTCGTCGGCAGCACCCACCGTCAGGGCAAAGGGGCTATCGCCAGGAGCGGCGATCGTCTTGCGACCGGGACCCTCGTTGCCGGCGGCAGCGACCACTACGATGCCGGCCTCGTGAGCAGCTTGAACAGCCTGATTCACCGGATCGTTCTCGTAGTCTTTGCGAGCCGTGTGGCCGAGCGACATGTTGATCACCCGAATGCCCATGCGATCCTTGTTTTCGATGGCGAACTGAATGGCTTTGATAATGCTCGAAGTGGCACCGCTACCGTCAGCGCCCAGCACCTTCAGGCTGAGAATCTTGGCGTCGGGAGCAGGGCCTTTGAAGCGCTCGTCAATCATCCCGGCGGCGGCGGCGTCGCCGGCCACGTGAGTGCCGTGGCCGTTGTCATCATACGGAATGGTGCGTCCGTTGACGAAATCGATCTGGCCCAGCAGGCGGTCCTGCAGGTCGGGGTGAGGATGCACGCCCGTGTCGATGACGGCGATGGTCACGCCCTTGCCGGTAAAGCGGCGGGTCAGGTTGCTGTCGAAACGAGCGTTGGCCATCTCGGGGCGCTGCTTAAACTCTTTGGCCTCCTTGACCTTGGTGGGGTCGACCTCGCCCGACTCGAAGTCGGAAGGGTCGAAGGGAATGGGGGGCAAGAAGCGATCTTGCTCGTCAGAGACGACGGTGTAACCCTTTTTCTCGAGCTCCTTGACCTGTTTGTCGGTCAACTCGGCAACGTAGCCACCGATGACTCCGAGCTCTTCTTTGATGGTCACTCCAAAATCCTTGATTTCCTGAGTGTGAGATACGCCCGACTTGAAAAGCTGGTTCTGCTTGGGCGGCATCACGATGTAGGCGCTCGATCCGGCGCCGGCCGCGTCGAGTTGCACGCGGCCCATCCCCGCGGCTCCCGTAGGGCGGGTCGGTGTGTTCATTAGCTGGCGAATTCCCTGGAGGTCCATTCAACCTGGTCCCTTCTCTGTTTTCTGTGTTCCCCTCGGAGAGTCTAACCCCAGGTAGGTAACAGCCAAGTGAACAGCCTGTTAACAAGCTCGCGGAAAGGCCAAAGCGACCTCTACTGCTGGAGAAGTTCAGGGGCGAGAAGGCCCACGGCGCGATAGAGTCGACCCAGGGCCAACTGCACGTCAAAGCGCGCTTGAACCTCCTGAGCGCGCGCTTCGACCAGGGCTCGTTGAGCCTGGCTGACCTCGATCGACGAACCGACTCCCACGCGATAGCGCTCCGAGGCCAGGCGAAACGACTCCTCGGCGGCCAGACGCGCGCTCTCGGCCGCTTCACTACGCTGGCGCGACTCTTCCAGGTTGAGCTGACCTTCGGCCACCTGCTGGCGAATCTGCAGTTCCAGCGAATCACGCCGCCCTTTAGCCGCCTCGAGGCTGGCCTCGGCCAGTTGCACGGCCGCACTCAAGGTAGGCTCGTTGAGGATCGGCACTTCAAGGGTCAGGCCCAGGTTCCAGCTGGTTTGATTGGGCGGAAAACGATCGTCGTTCCAATTGTAGCCGCCACTGGTCGCTAGCACCGGCCGATACTCGGCAGACGCCGCCGACACCGAAGAGCGACCGGCCATCACCCGGGCGTCGGCAGCCACCAGATCGGGACGCTCAGCCAGGGCTCGATCGACCACGGCTCGCTGCCAGTCGGGGTTGGGCAAACTCTGATTCACCAATTCGCGGTCCGGGGGCCCGGGCAGGCCCATTGCGCCGCCCAGCGCAACCAGCGCCTTTTGATGAGCGTTGCGAGCCTGAATCAGACCCACCCGGGCATTGGCCAGATCGGCCTCGGCTCGCGTCACCTCGATCTTGGCGCGGGTACCCGCTTCGAGAAACCCCTGGGCCTGCTCGAGCTGAACGCGAGCGTTCTCGAGATTGGCTTCATTGATTTCCACCGATTGAGCCTCACGCAGGGCTTGATAATAGCTTTCGACCACTCTCAAGGTGAGAGACTGAGCCGAATCTGCCAGATCGGCCCGGGCAGCCAACAACTCGAGTTCGGCAGCTCTGACCCGATGGTGGGTCTGGCCGAAATCGGTCAACTGTTGACGGGCAGCAAATCCATAGGAATAAGAGGTCTGCTCGCCCGAGCGAATGATGTTCTGGCCACCCACCTGACCGCTGGCTCCGCTGCGCCGCACTCCGGCCGTGGCGCTAAAGCCCGGATACCAGTTCGCCGTCGAGCTACGCAAACGGGCTTGCTGGGCTTCAACGCTACTATCAGCGATGCGCAGGTCCGGGTGATTAGCCAGGGCGGTCAGCACCGCCTCTTGCAAACTCAAGGGCTCAGCCCAGGAAAGGCTGCTGGTGAGAAGGAGAAAGAAGAACACCAGGCCGCGCATCGCCCGAGAGTTATCTACCCGGATCCAGGTTCCTCTTTTTTATTTGAGCAGGCTGCCGCTCAGGTCTTTGGCGATCTGCAGGTATTTGAGGAACTCGCCCCCCAGGGTCTCGCTGTCTTGCGAAATGCGGTTGTAGAGTTCCGTGGTTACCGAGTCATAGAGGGCTACGCGAGCTCCGACTTCGGGCAACTCTCTGGCCGAGGCGTCCACCAATTTCGTCGACTCGGCCAAAGCCTCGGCGTAGGTCCGCACCACCTCGTAGTCGATCTTGGGATTCTGCTTGACTTGCTCGGGCAACTGGTCGACGTGGAGCAGGGCTTCTTGATAGGCTTTCTCCTTGGCCTGTGCCAGAAAGCCGCCGGCCGATTGAGGAGCCAGTTCATCAAAGCGAGCTCCGATGCTTAGCCCGGCCTCGGCCAGCACCTTGAACTTGGCTTCGGGACCCTTGACCTCGACCTTGCTGATCCCTTCGAGATACTCGCGCAAAAGGTCGCGCTGGGCGGCCGGGTCGCCATTGTGGTCGAACTTCTCGAGGGCCTCCCGGGCCAGATCGGCCATCGGCTTGGCAGCCTCGGACTGCTGCTGGGAAATGGTCTGGAAAATGTGCGTGTAGTAGTTGGCCTCGGCCAGGTCGAAATAGGCGTCCTTGTTCTGGGTCGAAAGAACCTTGAGGCGCTCGACAGTGGTCTCGGCGGTGGGCAGGGTGCCGTCGCTCTGACCCGGTTGGGTAGTGCTTCCGGTCCCAGGAATAGGCACACCAGGCAAGGTGCCTTCGCCGCAGCCCGTCAGCAGACTGGCGCCCACCAGGCCCAAAGCCAGCATTCCCGCCAGGCGCAGGCCCGAGCGACGCGCGGTGGGTTCGGTGGCCTCGGTGGGCACCGCCGGCGCCTCCGGGACAGCGCCACTGAGCGTGACCCTCTCGGCCGGTCCGGCCGACTCGGCCGGAGGGGAAGCGTTAGCGACGGCGCCCCGAACGGGAGCAAAAGCTAGCCTGGTCTGCGAAACTGAGCCTATCATATCCGCACCCTACCACCACTTCATAAAAAAAGGCTGAAACAGCGAAAAAACCTTCGAAAGGATTGCCCTGGTCCGATCGCCAACTTGAAATGAAATCCACTCAATTTTCTTGGGAGCCCCTTTGTCGAACTTCGTCCACCTGCACTGCCACACTGAGTACAGCCTGCTCGACGGGTGCAACAAGATTCCTGATATGGTCAGCCGGGCTAAAGAACTCGGCATGCCGGCCGTGGCCATGACCGACCATGGAGTGATGTACGGCACGGTCCAATTCTACAAGGAGTGCAAGAAACAAGAAATCAAGCCGCTCATCGGCTGCGAGGTCTATGTGGCTCCTCGCACCATGCAAGACAAGCAACCGGGCATCGACGGTCGCCCCTACCACTTCACCCTGCTGGCTCAAAATCAAGAGGGTTATCGCAACCTGCTGCAACTGGTCAGCCGCGGCCACCTCGAGGGCTACTACTACAAGCCGCGCGTTGATCGCGCCCTGCTCGAGAAACACTCCAAAGGGCTGGTGGCGCTCTCGGGCTGTCTGCGGGGCGAGGTCAACGACGCTTTGCTCGAAGACAACTATGACCTGGCCAAAAAGCGTCTGGGCGAGTTGCGCGACATCTTTCAAGACAATCTTTTCGTCGAACTGATGGACCACGGTCTGCCCGAGCAGAAAAAGACCAACCAGGACCTGATCCGGCTGGCCCGCCACATGAATCTTCCGCTGGTGGGCACCAACGACGCCCACTACGGCATGCGGTGTGATGCGTCGGTGCAAGACACTCTGGTCTGCATCCAAACCGGCAAGATGCTCGACGATCCCAACCGAATGAAGTTCTTCGCGCCCGAGTTCTATCTCAAGAGCGCCGACGAGATGGCCCGGGTCTTTGACGGGCTACCCGAGGCTTTGAGCAACACCCTGGTGGTGGCCGAACGGTGCAACCTCGACCTGGATCTCTCCACCGTCTACCTGCCCGTCTTTCCAGTGCCCGAGGGGCACACTCCCGAGACCTATCTGCGCGAGCTTTGTCGCGAGGGCTTCATCAAGCGCTTCGGTACCGCAAACCCCGGCTCCGAGTACCTCGAACGGCTCGAAGTCGAACTCGAGGTGATCAACACCAAAGGCTTCGCACCCTACTTCTTGATCATCTGGGACTTCATCAAATACGCTCAGGAGAACGACATCCCGGTGGGGCCGGGGCGCGGGTCGGCGGCCGGCAGCCTGGTCGCCTATCTGACCAACATCACGCGTCTGGATCCGCTCAAACACCAGCTGCTCTTCGAGCGTTTCCTCAACCCCGAGCGGACCGAATTGCCCGATGTCGATACCGACTTCTGCGTCGAGCGGCGTGAAGAAGTCATCGCCTACTGCCGTCGCAAATACGGCGAAGACAAGGTGGCCCAGATCATCACCTTCGGCCGCATGAAGGCCCGGGCCGCCATCCGCGACGTGGGCCGGGTGATGGACGTGCCCCTGGCCAAGGTCGACAAAGTGGCTAAAACCGTGCCCGAGGGCCCTAAGGTCAAGCTCAAGGACGCCCTCGAGTCGCCCGAATTCAAAAAGCTCTACGACGAAGATGCCGAGACCCGCCAGATGGTCGATCTCGCCATCAAGGTCGAGGGAATGGCTCGCAACGCCGGGATCCACGCTGCCGGTGTCGTCATGTCGAGCCACCCCATCTCGCACATCGTGCCGCTGCAACGCATGAACGGCGACGAGGTGGTGGCCCAGTTCGACATGAACGACGTGGCCGAAGTCGGCCTGGTCAAGATGGACTTCCTGGGCCTGCGCAACCTCACCGTGATCAACCACTGCCTCAAGATCATCGAGCGTTCTCAGGGCAAAACGCTCGACCTCGAGGCCCTGGCCTACGACGACCCGACCACCTACCAACTGCTGGCCGATGCCGACACCAACGGGGTTTTCCAGCTCGAATCCGACGGCATGAAGCGCTATCTGCGCCAGCTTCGCCCCGACAAGTTCTCGGACATCGTGGCCTTTCTGGCGCTCTATCGCCCCGGGCCCCTCCAGGGCGGAGTGGTCGACGAATACATCCGGCGTCGTCACGGCAAGGGCGGACCGGTGGTCTACCCCCACGAACGCCTCGAAGAGATCCTGGCCGAGACCTACGGCTTCTTCCTCTACCAAGAGCAGGTGATGCTCACCGCCAACATCCTGGCCGGCTACACCATGGCAATGGCCGACGGGCTCCGTAAAGCCATGGGGAAAAAGAAGATGGACGTGATGGCCAAGCATCGCCAGATCTTCGTCGAGGGGGCGGTCGAGCGCGGGGTCGACAAAAAGACCGCCGAAGATATCTTCGAGACGATGGAGAAGTTCGCCGCCTACGGCTTCAACAAGTCGCACAGCGCGGCCTATGCCATCGTCAGCTATCAAACCGCCTATCTCAAGGCCAATTATCGCCGCGAGTATATGGCAGCCCTTTTGACCAGCGTCATTTCGAGCCTCGACAAGGTGTCGTTCTTCATCAAAGAGTGCACCAACTCGGGCATCGAGGTGCTGGGTCCCGACCTCAACGAATCGCAGGCCGAATTCTCGGTCGTGCCGGCCGGGATCCGCTGGGGTTTGGCGGCCATCCGCAATGTCGGCAAAGGCGCCGTCGACTCGCTGCTCGAGTCGCGAGCCAGGGAGGGGCCTTTCCAGGACCTGGCCGAGTTGTGCTGTCGCGTCGATCTGCGCCAGGTGAATAAGCGCGTCCTCGAAGGCTTGATCAAAGCCGGGGCCCTCGATAGCTTTGGCGAAACTCGGGCCACTCTCTTGGAGAACATCGACCTCTGTATCGAGCAGGGCCAACGAGCCCAAAGAGAGGCCGAAACCGGGCAGTTCTCGCTTTTCGAGGCTCTGGCCCCCAGCAATACCCGCTTTGCCGACCTCGATATCACCCGCAAGCCCGAAATCGAGAAGCGCCAGTTGCTTGACCTCGAGCGCGAGATGCTGGGGATCTATCTTACCGATTCACCGCTGACCGATGTGCGCGAGGCTTTGCAGCGAAACACCTCTCACCGGATCGCCGACCTGGCCAACGCCGAAGACGGCACCCCGGTCAGCATCGGTGGCATGATCAACTCCGTCCGCAAGATCATGACTCGCTTCAAGACGCCCATGGCCTTTCTCGAGGTTGAAGACTTCTCGGGCTCGATCGAGGTCAGCGTGCGTCCGGCCGCCTACGAGAAAGTGGCTCCGCTGCTCGAATCGGGCGGTCTGGTAGTGGTCAAAGGCCGAGCCGAGCTGCGCCAGCGGCGCGGCGAAGAGCAGGAGGAGATCCCTTCTGAAGAGGTGAAAGTCCAGGCCGAAGACATCCTTTGCCTTGAGCGTTTGGCCGAAGCCGGCCGAGGCGGGGGCAGGGAGAAACCCAAGCCCGGAGTGCACATTCGCGTTCAGCTATTCCAAAGCGAATCTCTACCGCAGCTGCGTAATCTTCTGTTGAAACATCGCGGGGGGCAAACCGTTTACCTTCACCTGTGCAGCCCGAAGGGCGAGACTGTGATGCATCTATCGCAGACATTCGGAGTCAAGCACAGTGATGCGTTCGCCCTGGAGGTACAGACGCTGTTGGGACGAGAGGCGCTATGGGCCGAGGCCAGCTGAGGAGGCCCTTTTGCCGCGAGACATCGATGCTCTGACCCAGCTCTATACCGCCGCCTACATCGAAGACGACCTGGCGGATGAAATGAGTCGAGCGCGTCGTTTTGGCCGGGACCTCGGTCTGTTGCTGCTAGAGCCTATTATCCCGGATACGCTGCGTCTGGACATGAACTATCCGGTGCTCAAGCGCCTGGCCCAGACCTGCCGCCAATGCACCCGTCAAGTCGACGACGGGGTCCGTCTGGCCAATCAGATCCTGCTCGTACTGCCCGAGACTTCAGCAGAAGGCATCGAGACCATCGCGGGCAAAATCGCAAACAGTTTCGAGGAGTACACCTTCACCCACTCGAACACCGGCCAGACGTTCGTTGGCAGGTTTCACGACGCTCGAGTGGTGTTTCCGAACGAAATCGAGGATGCTCACCAATTGGTGGATATGCTCAAGGCTCAACTCAACGAGTCGAAAAACGCGAGCAAAGGATAGGAGTTTACCGTGCCACTCCCTCAAGACCGTTTAACCAAGCTGATTCACGAAAGTGAACTCGACGAGCAGTTGAACTATGAGATGGAACGTGCTCGTCGTTACGAGTGGGACCTGGGGCTCATTCTGGTGGTGCCGCGACTGCCCGAGAATAACGCCGATATGATGTATCCCGCCCTCAAGCGCCTGGCACTAGCCTGTAGCTCCATCATGCGGGTGGTGGACCGCGGCATTCGTTGGGGCAACGGCATCTTCTTCATCCTACCAGAGACCCCGGCCGAGGGCGTGGATGTGGCCGCCAGAAAAATCCAGGAGGAGTTCGAGCGGACCGAGATTGCCCACCCGACCACCGGCGAAACCTTCTTGTGCGGCATGGGCAAATCCATCCGAGTCTACAACGGCAAGCACGCCAAAGCCAATCCTGGTGAGGCCATGGACTTCAAGCAGATGAAGCAGGCCATCAAAGAGGGTCTCGAGTAGGCCCTAGAGTCGCTGCTGAATGAAGACACGAGTGCTGCCCCAGGAGTAGTTGCGCGACTGTTCGCTCAGAGTGGTCCAGGCCAACTTCGGTAGCGGGCTACTCAGGGTGACACAGCGAGCCCCGCTTGGTGCTTCGTGCATCAAGGTTTGCAGCGTCTTCCAGGAATCGTCCTCGAGGGTGGTGGGCGACAAGAAATAGAGAGTGCCTTGAGGCAACGGCCCGTCCAGATAGTTGCGCTGTTCGAAGGTCAGCCCCTCGAGCCCGAGCCGCCGCACTTGCAGGCTGCATCGATCCACGAAACCGCCCATGACCTCCTGGCCGGAGCCCTGGCAGCCAAAGGCCAGAGCCCCGACGAATAGCAGATTGGCTCGACCGCATCCGAGTTCTACCAGATGATCCTCGGGACCGGCTCGCAACTCTTGCAACAACTGCCAGGCGGTGAGAATGGGCGTCTCTCCATAGATGCAGTCGTTCTCGGAGAGCTCACTGGCCCGACCCTCGCGGCGGGCCAACCCGAACGGTCCGCGCGGATACGTCAGCCGGCGAGCCAGCCGCAATCGCCACCACCAACGTTCTCGCCCCAGGACCCGCGCCTCTTTGAGATCGAGCCTCAGATTGTAGAGGGAGTTCTCGAGTCCCACGCCCAGCAGGGTGAACCACTCACCAACCGACATCCTGGGGCTGTTCGTCTCGGCGGGCCCGATTCATCCCAGGACGTGCCTGGCGAGGCAGCGAAACTGGGCCGATGAACGCCCGCGCCGGCCTGGCCAACACCCGCACCCTGGTGGTCAAACTGGGCACTTCCGTGTGCCTGAACGAAAAGGGCGCGCCCAACGGCGAGGTCCTGTTGCCCCTGGCCCGCGAGATCGCCGAGTTGAGACGCCGAGGCCTTCAGGTGGTGGTGGTCAGCTCGGGAGCCGTCGGCATGGGCCGCGCCCTCGATGTGCACGGTCAAATCGGCAATCAGAACCTGGCTCAGAAACAAGCCCTGGCCGCTCTGGGTCAGGTAGAACTGATGAACGTCTATCGTCGCATCTTCGAACTTCTGGGGGTACTGGTTGCCCAGGTGCTCCTAACCCGACGCGATCTCGACAGCCGCGAACGCTACCTCAACGCTCGCAACACTCTGCTGACTCTGTTGCGAGCCGACGTGCTGCCGGTCATCAATGAAAACGACTCGGTGGCCACCGACGAGATTCGCTTTGGCGACAACGACATTCTGGCTTGCCTGGTCGGCTCGGTGGTAGAAGCCGACCTGGTGGTCAACCTTACCCAAGCAGAGGGCTTGTTGGCCCCGGTCGCGGGAGGCCATCGCGTCGTCCCACAGGTCGCCGGTGTCAGCGACGAGACCTTCAGCCTGGTGGAGGAAGGTACTTCCCGGGGCGGCACCGGTGGCATGCGTTCCAAACTGCTGGCCGCCCAGGCGGCTGAGGACTATGGTGGAGCCATGGTCATTGCCCGAGCCCAAGAGCCCAATGTACTGGTGCGTTTGCTAGCCGGCGAAGAACTGGGAACACTCTTTATCCCGCCAGCGCGCAAGCCGCGCAGCCGCAAGCGCTGGCTGGCCGCCGGTGCGGTCTGCAAGGGCACGCTGGTGGTCGACGCCGGCGCGCGCCAGGCCCTGGTCCACGACGGTCGCAGCTTATTGCCGGTTGGAGTCAAGGCCGTCGAAGGAGAATTTACGGTCGGCGATGTGGTGGCCATTGCCGACCTCGAGGGCGCCCCACTCGGTCGAGGCCTCACCAACTACAACTCTGAGGACCTGGCCCGAATCAAGGGCCAGCCAACGCAGGGGCTCGAAGAGATTCTGGGTTTTCGCGGCTACGACGAAGTCATCCACCGAGACAACCTATTCATCAGGAAGGACGGCTAAATCTGCATCGGAAGACCCAGCACCGACTCGACGATGGTCAATAGTTCGCGGGGTTCGAACGGCTTCTTGACGAAGTAGTCAGCGCCTGACTCCAGGGTCTGCAAGGCGCTCGAATCTTCCGAACGGGCCGTCAGCATAATCACAGGCAGAGTTTGATTTTGAGGCGAACTTCGCACCGCCTCAAGCACCTCGAGACCGGTCATCTCAGGCATCATGAAATCGAGCACCAGCAGATCAAAGCCCCCCGGAGCCAGCAACTCTAGCGCCTCAGCCCCGCTGGCCGCCTGCTCGATCTCTAACTGGTCACTACCGAGCGTCAGGATGCGGCAAACCATGCGACGGATGGGATGGTCGTCGTCAACGACCAGAATCCTTTTGGCCACAGCGCACCTCCCCAATCTAACCCGTTTTGCTTCCTGGTTTTGCCGCTTGATCCCTACTTTGTTGGTTTTGGGCTTGCTCCAACGAGGTCTGGCTGCTCCCTCGCAGGTCACGGGCGTGGTCCTGTCGGTGGAAGGCCCGCGGGTCAGCCTGCGCAGCGCCGATGGGGCAACGATTCAAGTGACCGTCACCAGGCCTCCGGCTAATCTCCAAGCTGGAGACTTGGTAGAAGTCCAGCCAGGCAATCCGGGCTCGAGGTTGACCATCCGACCTTCTAACTCGAATCCTGGAACAGGCAGGATCTACGCGGTCGACCCCAGCCGGAAGATCGTGCAGGTGGATACTGCCCGGGGCCGAGTCGAGCTGACCGTGATACCGGCCACGGTCGTCTTCAAAGAGCACCGGGCCACCACCTGGCGCAACCTGCATCGGGGTGAAACCGTGGCTTTCGTCCCCCAGGGAGTCAGCCCGAACGGCCCTGTCCTGATCATCTATGACACCACCAGCTACGCCATCCGCCTGCTCTCGCCCACCCACGGGGGACTGTTGGCGTGGGGCGAGGTCACTCGAGTCGAGCGCGAAGCCGGCGGCCTGGAGGGCTCGCTCACCCTCGAGAGCCTCGACGGCGAAAGCATCACGGTTCGATTCGACCAGCAAACGCGTTGGCGGCTCGGAGCCCGCTTCAAGGAACCGGCCGACTTTCAAGATGTTGAAAGCCTGGTATTCGGGTCCAACAAAAACCAGGCCCGCCTGATCCTCAGCCGCCGGGCCGCCCGCTTTCTCCTCGATAGCTCCCTGGCGCCCTAGCGCAAAAAGAAAAGGCCCCCCAAACTCGGAGGACCTTTCCTACCCATTTGCCTCCCGTGAAGGGAGAGGACTAGCGCTTGTAGACCTGACGCGGGTGGGGTTCAGCCAACACCGAGTCGACCGGGTCCCAGATGCGCATCTTCAGATCCCAATTGACCTCAGAGTCACTCTCGATTTTCACCACGATGCGCTCATAGTCGTTTCCATCGCGGGGAATGCTGTAACGAATGTTACCGCGTGCTTCGGGAAATGCTCCGAGGAGTTTCATGTCGGGAGTGTAGAAGTAAACGCTCAGTTTCTCAGGTCGCAGGGCGCGATAGCCATGCCCCATGGGAAACACGTCATACAGGCCGAGTCGAGGAATGATCTCATACCGCATGCGGTGAGATTCAATCTCCCAATACTTCCCGTTGATCGCGTCGAACGTCACGTAGCTCTTCGGATAGAAGAAGAAGTTAGTGACGTGGGACGGATACTGGTACACTTTGTACCGGTAAGGTCCATGCTCGGTGATGTCAGAGCGTGTGCCCAAGTCGTCTTCCGCCGCGGCGGGAGAGAGACAAAAGAGCCCTACGGCCACGACGGCAGCGAACACCGACAACAAAGATTTACATCTCATCCGGGCCTTCTCCTTGTCGATATTTTCCTTCGAGAAGGCAGAGGCCGAAACCCCAGTCCCCTCGATATCTTGAATTTCCATCAGAAATCCAGAGATTCCCCTCCAGTTTCAACGGGACCCAGAAAACTCCTTCCCCCTTCCCCTGGGGCGGCGATGCCTTTATTTAAAGACTTAGCGCGCCTTTCCAAGAAAGTCCTGGTCTTCAGCATAAGAGACTATCGAACATCCTTCCGCTTGAAGCAGCTTCAAAAGTGTGGTAAAGGCGTTGACGTCACCGTCGTAGAGAAATCGGACCAGGTTGCCCGTCTGGGTCGAAACCGACAGGTGATACACTTGCTCATTGCGCTCGAGAAATCGCACGGCCGCCCGAAACCCCGCCTCGAACTGAACCTGCATCATCCTGAAGTTCACCAGCTTGGGCAACAGGTCCCTGACGCGCCCACAAGCCAGCACTCGATCAGCCACCAGGATGCAGACATGACTGCACAGTTCCGACAACTCGGCCAGCGTCTCGGAGCACAACACCAGGGCCCGCCCGCGCCCCCTCAACTCGGACAAAATCTCGACCAGCTGGGTCCGTTCGGCACGCTCGAGCTTGACCAGACAATCGTCCATCAAGAAAAGGTCGGGATCATGGATGAGGGCCCGGGCCATTCCCAACCAGCGACGAGAACCGTAACTCATGGTCGAGACGAGCTTGTCCTGAAAGCCGTCCAGCCGAACCAGCCGAAGACATTCGCGAATCAAGTAGGGTCGGTAGTGAAGATCGACCTCGAAGGCCTCGGCAAAAAACTCGAGATACTCCTGACAGGAAAGCTCTTCATAAACTCCCGGCGTGCTCGAGACATAGCCGGTCAGGCTGCGAGTGCTCGGACCTACCGGCCAGCCACAGATCTCGACCTTCCCGGTAAAATCCGTGCGCAGCCCCGCCAATATCGCCAGCAGGCTCGACTTGCCCGAACTCGGGGGGCCCACCACGCCCATCACCTGACCGGCCTCGAGGCGAAAGTCCAGACCCTCTGGCTCACGCCCCCTCACCGTCTTGAGCACTAGACCGCTAACGTCGAGTATGGGAGAATCGGGAGATTTACGGCTCAAGGTGATGAATCACGATGCTGTCCAGTTCGCTCACCTTCAAAGCCGTGTTCAAGCGGTCGCGCATCGCTTCCACCTGATCGTCGGCCAGAGACTGGTTGGCCGTCACCGTGATGATCCGCCCTCCCCCGGGCTTGGACTGGACCTGGATGGTCACTCCAAAATCGCGCTCCAGAGAGGTCACCGGGTCTACCACAGCCACTTGAGGAACCGCCCCGGCCCCGGACTGCCGCCCAGAAGCACGAGCCCCGGGAACACCCAGACTATCTTCGACTCCGATATTACTGACCACGTTCGGTTTGGCACTGGCCACCGGAGCACTGCGAGGAGCGTTGGCGTGATAGCTGGCCCCAGAACTCGTCTCTCCCACCGCCATCCCGCTCACCGTCTCGCTGGCCGGGGTCTGAGCCGTTTCGCGTCTCCCTTGATAGCCGGCGCTGAGCTTGGCGCGTTCATTGGCAGGCTCGTCGCGGCGAACCTCGCTTTCGACGCTCTTCTTGGGCTTTAGGGCCGAGACGGCATTGCCGGTTTGGTCCCGCTCGTCGGCGAACTGGTCGGCCCCGGGCTGGCTGGCAGCCGGTGCGGCAGCCGCAACCTTGGCCTCCTGCGCTTTTGGCGTTTCGGGCATCTTCTTGACGGCCGGAACGCGGGGCTTGATCACGGGCTCGGGCAGCTTCTCGAGGTCGAATTCCTCCTCGTCTCCCTCAAGAATCCCATCATCCATCTGACCGGCTACCACCCGCCGGCGGCGGGTATAGTCCACGGCCGGAAGCAACTCTGCGTCCTTGTCTTGCGGGGCGTCTAGATCCTCAGCCAACTGTTCTTCGCGAGCCATCTTGGCGCGAGACTTGTAGCGCTCGGGCACGACCACGGCCACTTCCTTGGCCTGGGGCTCGTCGGTCTTGGCGGTCGACTCGGCCGGGGGCGACTTGAGCTGCTCCAGCGCCTCTCGAGCCCGCGTCTCCTCGTCGCTGGTGACATACAGGCCCTCGCCTTTGACCGCATACTTGACCTTGTGGTCGAGCAACTGGCGAGCCTGCTTGCGCAACTCCTCGGGATTCTCCGAGTCGGACACCCGCACCCCGAAGGTCAGTGGCTCAGGGGCCTCGGCCTCGGGACTGGGACGAGTCATGGTGGCCACCCCGGGCTCGGCTGTAGGCCTGTTCTTGTTGGTATAGACCATGCCGAAACAAAGCGCCACCAGACAAGTGGCTACGGCCACGAACGGCTTGGGATTAAGCGTACCTAGAGCGGCCAGCAAGCGCGGCCACCAGCCCACCTCTCGCTTCTCTTTGGCCGGGGTACCGTGATTGGCCAGGAAAGCCTTCCGGAGCGCCTCTGGCATGGACCCGGGACTAGCTTCGCCAGCCTCAGCCCGGGCCATTTCCTGGTCGAGCTCGCGCAACAGCACAGCTTCTCTCTGGGCCGAAGGAGAGTCCGCCAGTTTCAGCCGCAGAGACTTGCGCTCGTCGGGCGATAGATCGTCGGCCTGATAGACTAGCTTGAGTAACTCGTCGGGAGTCACCACCGCCTCGGGCAGGCCGTGGCCAGCGATGCGATAAGCCGCCCGCAGCGACCCAATCGCCTCTTCGATGCCCGCCAACTCCTCGGCCGCTCCACTGTCGGTCCGCAACAGTTCTTCTACCTCTTCGGCCTCGGCAGGGTTGAGCACCCCTTCGAGGTAGGGCACGAATCGCTCGGATAGTTTATCTTGGTCCGATTCCACGTTCTACCATCTCACATTCCCGGCTTCTGCCAACTTTGTCGCAAACCGGAGACGTACATTCCCCTAAACTTTTTCTTTCTTCTCGAGTTTCGCCCTCAGCTTGGTCAGGCATCGTTTGAGTCGCGAACAAACCGTGCCCAGCGGCAGTTCGAGGATGTCGCAAATCTCGTTGTAAGACAACTCACGATAGTAGCGAAGCTTGATGATCTGCTGGCAGTCGCCGCCCAGGGCTTCGAGGCAATCCATCACTCGTCCGGCGTCGTCGTCCGACATCACCAACTCCTCGGGTCCAGGACCCGGCTCCACCGCCAACGCACGCGGCCCGTCCTGATGACCCTTGCCCTCTTCCAGCTCGTAGCCGAGTTCTTCCTGACCCCGTTTGAGCGCGGTCTTGCGACGCAAATTCGAAATGCACCGGTTGCGAGCCAGGCGATCGAGAAAGGTTCCGAGTTTGGCATCACCACGAAAACGAGGCAAACTGCGAACGAGTTCAAGAAAGACCTCTTGAACGGCGTCCTCGACCTCGTTTACGGAAAACCCCCATCGCTTCCACCCGATGACTCGACGAACCCGTGAATAATAGCTCTTGTAGAGCATCTCCCAGGCGGTGGAATCACCATCGAGACAGCGCTGGATCAACTCAGCCTCGCTAGGTTTGGTCATGGTGCACTGGCCCAGGATTTTTGGACTTTAGCGATCGATTCCTCCAACTCGCGATCGAACAAACCGGAGGAGATACGATCCTGCCAGAGAATAAGAGGCGTGCGCTCGTGACGGGCGCTCCAAGAGGAGGAAAGAATGTTAGGAGATACGATCACACTCGCCTATAACATGAGAGAGGGGGAGTCTCTGCGTTATAAGACCGAGGTCCTCTCCGAGCAAACCATGAAAGAGGATGGCAAATCGCCTCAAACCGGCACTTCCCTCCTCGAGATGACCATGTTGCAGGCGGTCAAGCAAGTCACCCCCGATGGCCAGATGAAAGTGGCTGTCACCATCGAGAGTGGCTCAATAAAGAAAGACGGCCAGGTAGCTCCCCTGCCTTCGGTCGGTCAGACCATTAACATCGTGATGGAGAAGTCGGGCAAAATCGTCCAAACCGACGTGCCCTTCCCCTTCAGCCAACCGGCCTTCCCCACCGATCCCGTCGGTATGAACCAGAGCTGGACCGGCAAGTCCGAGATGGACATCCCTTTGTATGACGACGCTGGCAACGAGACCGGCAAGAAACAGGTCACGCTCAACTACGAGTACACCCTGGGCGGCTTCGAGCATCAACTCGGCTACGAAACCGCCGTCATCAATGTGAAGTGTCCATCCACCAGCATCGAGCTTCAAGAGGGCATCACCCAGACCATTAAAGCCAACGGTGTCACCAACTTCGGCCACAAACAGGGCCGCTTGATTCGGTCCAAGGTATCCACCGAGACCGAGATCACAGCCCCTGGCGCCACTGTCGGCACCAAGATCAAAGTGAACGTAGAATTGGTAGACGCCAGCAGCGGTCCTAGCGAGGGCGGCGGCGGCATCGGCTCCGACGAGCAGTTCATCATCCGCTAATCCCGGATCGACAACCGAAAAGAGAGAGAGGCCTGTCTCTCTCTTTTTTCATTTAACGCTCTTGTGACGCCGGGGCGGTAAAGTTTCCTCAGTGAGATGAGATTGGTTGGACCTAACGCCCCGGCGAAAGCCGGGGCTTTTTCTTTTTCCACCGAGGTTTCCTGACTTCATTGCATCCGCTGCCGAGCACTATACGCCTCACCCCTCAACTTCTCAGGGATGCGAAGCTTTCATTCCGGCGGGCCGCCAGTGTGGCTCGCCAGTGGCGCGCCTGAGAAATAAACCGCGGAGATCAGATCAGGGGGCGGTGGGTGAGCGTCCTGGCGACCACCTGGTGCCGCACCGCCGCCGTCAGCCTGGGTGGCTCGACCACGGGGCCGGCCGACTTCCGCACGGAAGAGCAACCTCGACCGAGTACGGCGCTACCACGTGCCGAATCCGGCACCAACTGGTGCCGTACCCGTACCGCCGCGGCAGCCTGGGTGGCTCGATCACGGTCGCGGGCAAGCCGACTTCCGCGCGGAAGAGCAACCTCGACCAAGTACGGCGCTACCAAGTGCCGAATCCGGCACCACCTGGTGCCGTACCGCCGCCGGCCGCCGGCCAGCCTGGCTAGTGGGTAGTTCGGCGACGGTCGCGGGGCAAGCCGACTTCCGCACGGAAGAGGGGAAGAGCAAACTCGCCCGACCTCCCCGCGGAAGCCGCGGTTCGTCTTAAACCTTGAGCCAGACAGCGCAAAACAAAAAAGGCCCCACTCGAAACGAGTGGGGCCTTCCTAGACAAGGCCTAGAACTTCACTGACACCGACGAGGTGATCTGGATGCCTTCCCAACTGAAGGGATGGACAGCCTGAGCACCGTTGTTGATGTTCAGTGAGGGCAGGGTAGGATTGCTGAAGACGTAAGCCGGAACGTGGTCCTTGAAGCTGTAGTAGCGGGCATCCGCACTCCAGATCACGTCATCGTGAATCTCCCAGTCGAAGCCAATCTCGGGCCAGGTTTCGGTGATGTCAACGTTGTTAAAACGGGTCTGACCAGAAGCCTCGGCAAAGAGGTTGTCTACGCCGAGCGGGTCGAGATGGCCGTAAATGTCGACATTGGTGAAACCGATGCGGCCGGTGAAGTCTTCGGAGAAGTCGTAATCAGCCTCGACATGCCAACCGACGAACGACAGGTCCACGAAGTTCTGGTTCTCGGCTTGGGTGCCGGCACCAGGGAATCCGAGGTTGCGCCCGATGGCCTGCATGTTGCTGGCACGCTCGAAGTCGAGCCACTTGAATCCACCTTTGAGGGTAAATCCGCGGTTGTTGTTAGCTTCGTCGAACAGCCACTTGTGGCCGGCCGAGAAGTAGAGGTTCTCGACTTTACCCTTGTTGTCTTCGAGGGGCACGGCGAACGCGTTGCCGCCAGAAGCAGCGAACGTGGCCGGGTGATAACCGCCGAAGAGGGGCTCCATCCAACCGGGCGAGAAGCCGAGCACCGGGGTGTTGGGCGTGCCTGGAGCGATGGAATTGGTCGAAAAACGGACATCCTGCAACGAGCTGACCTTCTGGGTCAGGTTACCGTACTCGATGCTGGCCCGACCGGTGGGCCGGAACTTCCAGGTCGCCTTGGCCCGGAAGCCCTCACGGTTGTGAGGCAGAGCCTTGGTGTTGTGCAACGAGTAGAGGTTGTTGAAGTAGTGGAAGTCCGGAGTGTGCCACAAAGGCGTCGAGATTCCACCGATGGTGGGAATCTGAATCAAGAAGGGCGAGTAACGGGGATCGACAGACAGGTAGTGGATGTCGACATCGAGGTCACCGTTCAACAGAAGGGCACTAGCACCGAGCTTGAAGGCGTCGCCGTCAGCTGAGTAGCTGGAGTTCTTCTGGGGACGGTACTCGGAGTGACCGTACTCACCATAGATCTTGGGCTGAAACTCGTTATCGAACTCATAGGAGAATCCGATACCATAGCTGGTCTGGTCCTGAGGACCAACACCACCGACGTTGGGGACGCCCTGCGGAAGCAGGCCGGCGTTTACGGCGGCGGCCAGAGAGCCGTCAGCATTGAACACGGCGTTGGTGGGCACCGGGCGAACGTCGCCCGTGCTGCCAATACCGCCCACGTTCAGGCTGCCAACTCCACCGATCTGGTTCACGTAGAATCCGTTGGGATTGACCCAGTTCACCAGGGTGTTCAGGTTCGGGTTCTGAATCAGACCCACGGTCCGAGCCGCTCCGTTAGAAGCGTCATCGGCGGCGTGCAAAAAGTTGAAGCTGATGTGACCGCGCTCCTGATGGAAACGCAGCGCCAGCTTCAGACCTTCGGCGTGACTGAAGTAGGAAGCACCGACGCCCGGCGTGCCGGGGGTGACCGAACCGGTGTTGCCGTCAGGCAAAACCGTGCCCATCACCTGCCACTCGATGTTCATGTCTTCTTCGTCATCGATGGGGAACTCGCCGTCGACCAGGAAACCGTAGTTTTCCAGGTGCTCCGGCCCGTACTGATTGGGGTTGAGCATGCCGACGTAGATCGAGTCGTTGAACTCGTGCTCGGAATAGGCGCCCAGAATCAGCTTGGTCTTGCTAGGATGGTGCTCGATCCAGAAGCGGTCGAGGGTCATCCGAGTGAACGGCTGATTGTTGAGCGGCTGAACACCGGCGAAACCGTTGACCGAAGTCGCGGTAAAGTTGTTCGACAGGTAGGGAGCCTGAACACCATAGTAGGCATCCACGATGGCATCGCCCTGCGAACTGTATGCGCTGAACTCGGCGCCAGCATCAATCTCGTCGTTGATCTTGATGTTGAGACCGAGAATACCACGCATGGTGAAACCGGTCCCGCTGGTGAGCGGACGGCCGGTTTGCCAGTTGGTGGTGGTCAAGGCACCCGTTGCAAACGGATTGAAGACGGGAACGGGCCGCTGCATGGTCGGCGGGCCGCCCGGGGCTTCAGCCGGCACGGGGGCCGGGAAGCCTGGCAACAGGCCACCGGCTGCAACCGTCGAGCCAACGGCGGCATTATAGTCAAGGGTGTTGAAAGTGATGCCGGGCAGCAAACTGCGCATGGCATCGCGACCGGAATTCCGGAAGCTCTGGAAAGCTACGCGGGTGTCCACGGAGCCGTAGAACGTGATGCGCTCGAGTTCGGTAACTCGCTTGTCGATGCGACCGACGTTCTCCTCAAGATTTGTAACACGAACGCCGAGGGCGTCCAGTTCTTCGCGCAAGGCGTCGGCAAGTTTCCTGAGTTCCTCGAGCTCAGCTTTGGTTGCAAAGGTCGCGTGCGCCTGCTCCATCTTGGCCAGCAGGCGGGCAACGATCATGGCAACTTCCCAACGGGAAGCGGCCCGATCACCTTTGAACGTTCCATCCGGATATCCCTCGACCAGACCCTTAGCCGCCAAAGCGGCCACAGCGTCCTTCGCCCAGTGGGCGTCGGGAACATCCGGAAACAGCGGAGCCGAGAAAGCAGGACCAACAAGCGCGACACAAAGCAGCGTTACTATCGCAGCGATATGACGTCTCACAACGTCTGCCTCCTTTGTTAGGTTCGTTCTGACAAGACAGGAGAGCGTCGCGCGAGCTTCTCGAAGTTTCCTCTGCGACCCAGAGACCCTATCCCCATCAAAACCACTCCAATGATCTCGCCCCCCCACAAGGATGCCAATCCAGGCCGGTTAGCCTCTACCACATACCAGGTGGTTGAGCGAGTTGAAAATTGAGAAAAGCTCAATTTTCCGGCTTGACCCCTTCGTCGCAGATTTCCCCTTCTCCTCTAGGAGGAACGAGAACTTTGATACTGGCCCAAATCGTGTTGACCGGCCCGCCCCGTAGTTCAAGACGCCGCCGGCCAGGTGGTGCCGTCCTCGGGCGAGGTTTGCTCTTCCGTGCTTCCGTGCTTGAGCGCCTGAGAGTGGTCTCCATATTGATAGGGATCGGGCAACCACCGAGCCACCGCCGTTTTGAGCACCCCGTTCGATGGGGCAAACCCCAAACCCATAAATTCGCCAGGACGCTCACCCCACGCCCCCCCACAACCCTCTCCGTGCTCTCCCGATCTCCGCGGTCGATTTCTCAGGCGCCCCACTGGCGTGCCACACCGACCTGTGCTTCGACCACGCGCCGCGCCGCCACGACAGACGCGCTTCAGGCACCGCTTACCTGGTGGGGTCTAAAAAATAAAAAAAGAGCCCGCCGAAGCGGGCTCTCCTATCCAGTTTGGCCTAGTATTAGAACTTGACGCGGAACTGGGTGCTGACCTGCCAGCCATTCCACTCGAACGGGTTCTGAGTGCGGCCGATGGCGTCGTTGGTCAGGGTCGTAGGAACGTTGCTGCCGCTGTCCGTGCTGTAGTAGCGGAAGTCCATGTTCCAGGTGGTGTTTTCCGACACGTCGTAGTCGAACCCGATGAACGGGATGAACTGATCGCTGTCGATATTGGTGAACGTGCTGCTGCCGGTGGAGATGGCGAAGTTGTTGTAAACACCAGCCGGGTCGTAGTGACCGTCGATGGTTACGACATCAGCACCGCCACGGAGCGTCCACTGGTCGCTGGCTTCCCAAGCGACTTCGCCGTGGATGTTCTGAACGTTCAGGTCGATGTGGTTCTGGCTGCCGCCGAAGCCGGGGGCCAGGCTGGTGCGACGGAGATACTCGTTGCGCTCGAAGCCCAGGTCGAGTTTGACCCGAGGATCGTCGAACTTGTAGGTCACGCCGAGACCATACTGGTCGTGGCTACCGGAGGGATTCTCCAGGGGCTGCAGGCTGTTGGTGAACGAGTTACCCGAACCGGCGCCATAGATGGCGGGGTGAGCGTAACCGGCGAACACCGGGTCGATGAAACCAGGGGACATACCGATGACGACGTTGGTCGGGGCACCATTGCCCAGGCCATTGGTCAGCACGCGGACGTCATAGAGGCTGGTCTCTTTCTGGTCCAGGAAGCCGAGCTTGGCCCAAACGGCGCCGCGACGCTCAGCAAAGCGCCAGGTGCCTTTGAGGCGGAAACCTTCACGGTTGTGAGGGTATTTCTCGGTGTCGTGGAGCGAGTAGAGGTTGGTGAAGTAGTGAATGTTGGGGAGACGAACCACGCCCAGCCCGCCGTAAGACAGGATGAAGGGGTCGTAGGTCGCATCCACGGTCAGGTACTCAGCCGCGATGTCCAGGTCGCCGTCGAACAGGTTGGCGCCGACGCCGAAGCGGACAGCGTCACCGTCCACGTCGTAGGACGAGTTGCGGTTAGGCTTGTAGACCGAGTGGGCCCAGTCAGCGTTGATGTAGACCTGGTCGCCATCAGCGATGTCCCACTTATATTCGCCGGAGATACCGTAGCTGTTCATCGACTGGGGGCCGAGGCCGCCGCCGGCGCCACCGATGCTGTTGTCAGCAACGGTGTTCCAACCAGGAATCGGGCGCTGATCGACGGTCGAGCCGAAGCCGCCGTTGATCTGGTTAAACTGCGAGGTCTGCGCGGCGAAGAAGCCGGGCGGGTTGACCCACTGCAGCGGGGTGAAACCGGTGGAACCGGCGTAGTCGACGTTGACGGGGAAGAAACCACCGCCACCGACGCCACCGACGGTCAGAGGAGCACCAGCGGCCGACTCTTGAGCCACGCGGGCAAAGTTGACTTTGACGTAGCCACCCTCGAACTCGAGAGCAGCGTCAGCGCCGAGCAGGAAGTTTTCGTAACCGATGAAGTTGGCGCCGGTAGCGGCGTCACCCAGGCGGGTGCCGAGAACTTCCCAGTGGAACACACCCCAGTCCTCGAGGTCTACGTGACCGCTGAGGTCGAAACCATAGCTGTCGTTGTAGCGAGAACCGAAAGCGCTGGGATTGTACTGGCCGGCGTAAATGACGTCGTCCAGCATATCTTCACCGAAAGCACCGAGAACCAACTTGGTCTGGGACGGGTTGTGAACCACCCAGAAGTTGTCCAGGTTCATGCGGGTGAAAGGAGCGTTGGTGAGGTTCTGGCCGGTAGCGAAGCTCGCACCGGTGAACGGGTTCGAAAGGAACGGAGCCTGAGCGCCCCAGAAAGCGTCGACAACGGCGTCGCCCTGGGAACTGTAGGCCGAGAACTCAGCGCCGGCGTCGATGTCTTCGGAAACGCGGATGCGCAGACCGAGGACAGCGTTCATGGTGAAGCCGGTACCGTTGGTGAGAGGACGACCGTTACGGAAGTCGATCACCGGGAGAACACCGTTGACGGCCGGATTGAGGGCGGCGCCGCCGCCACTGCCGACGAGGGTGTTATAGTTGAGGAAGCCGGTGGTGCCGATGGGGCCGGGGCCGGGCACGGCAACATTGCCGCCGCCGTTGCGCAGACCGTCGTTATCAAAACGACCGCCATTGCTGAACGACTGGAACACGGCAACCGCTTCGACTTCACCATAGAAGGTGATCCGCTCGAGTTCGGTGACTCGCTTGTCGATGCGGCTAACTTTCTCTTCGAGGTTGGTCACGCGCACGCCGAGAGCGTCGAGCTCTTCACGGAGGGCGTTGACCAGTTTGCGCAGTTCTTCTAGCTCTGCCTTGGTAGCGAAGGTAGCGTGAGCTTGCTCCATCTTCGCCAGGAGACGAGCGACGATCATCGCTACTTCCCAGCGGGTAGCAGCGCGGTCACCTTTGAACGTCCCGTCGGGATAACCTTCGACCAGACCCTTAGCAGCGAGAGCCGCTACGGCGTCTTTGGCCCAGTGGTTATCGGGCACGTCGGGGAACAAAGGAGCCGACATCGCCGGCAGCGCCATGGCAAAAAGCAGCACAGAAGCAACTAGCGACAGTACATGTCTCTTCATGGCTTTACTCCCTTATAGAGTTTAATATCGTGCCTGGAAGAGCCGAGTCGTCTCGAAGATTACGCTGAGCATCTAATGTTACCTCAAACGCGCCTTTCGATGGCCTCGACCACCCCAGAACACTTTCCACAAAACGAGAATGAATTTCATCCTCGCCAAAGTAGACCTTATTTATAATCTCCGAACCGGAGAAGGTCAAGTGCGAAACAATGTTCGCGTATATGTTTACGCCCCACGCGGTCTTCCCTTCTGTGGAGACGAATTTTTTTCACTTTTCCCCCGATAGCGCCGAAGTTTCGACGACTATCTTGGGCGTTCCTTCTTGACCCAAGGATTGAATATTCCCGTGCCCACAACGTTTGGCCGAGAACATCGAAATTATTATCGAACAGCTCTTCCCCAGAAAGCTCAGAAGCTAATCATCCATGTCGGCGCCACCCGGCTGGGGCTCGCGACCGAGTCTGGCGCAGGCCTCGAGGAAAGCCCGCATGAAAGGGTTGAGGTCTCCGTCGAGAACGGCCTGGACGTTGGACTCCTCTACTCCCGTGCGGCGATCCTTCACTACACTATAAGGATGGAGCACATAGTTCCTGATCTGATGACCCCAGGCGGCATCGGTGTTCTCGCCCCTGAGATCGGCCAGCCTTTCCGTGCGCGATTGCTGCTCGAGTTCAAACAGCCTGGCTTTGAGAATCCGCATGGCCGTGTCGCGGTTGGCATGCTGAGAACGCTCGTTTTGGCAGGCGACCACCAGACCGGTGGGCAGATGGGTGAGCCTCACCGCCGAGTCGGTCTTGTTGACATGCTGTCCCCCCGCCCCAGACGAGCGAAAAGTGTCCACCCTGAGGTCTTCGGCCCGCACCTCGACCTCTTTGGCCTCTTCAATCTCGGGCACGATATCCACTTTGGCAAAGGAGGTGTGACGCCGTCGGGCCTGGTCAAACGGAGAGATCCGCACCAGGCGATGAACCCCGCGCTCGGAACGAAGGCGTCCATAAGCCTGAGGCCCCGTGATAAACACGGTCGCCGAATGGATGCCGGCCTCGGCGGGAGACGAATCGGCCAGTTCCACCTTGAAACCCTCCGCCTCCCCCCAGCGCAGATACATGCGCAAGAGGATCTGAGCCCAATCCTGGGCATCGGTCCCTCCCGAGCCGGCATGAATGGTCAAGATGGCCGGAGATTCGTCGAACTCGCCCGACAGCAGAGCGGTGGTCTCGGCCCTCTCGAGCTCTCTTTCGAGGCGCGCCGAGGTCTGTTCGACCTCAGCCATCTCCTCGGCCTTGTCTTCGTCGGCCAGATCGAGATAGACCTCGAGTTCCTGAATGCGCTCGGAAAGCGAGTTCCAGGTCTCGACGCGCCCTTTGTGACGTCCGAGTTCAGAGACCAGACGACGACCCTTTTCGGGATCATCCCAGGCATCGGGAGCCGATAGCCGGCTTTCTAGCTCGTCTACCTTCTGTTGACTGAGTTCCAGGTCAAAGATATTCGCGCATCCGGGACATGCGGGCGCGAAATTCCTCCAACCGACCTTCGTACTGACTGAGCACGATTTCCCTCCTAAGAGCCAGGCCTTGAGATCCTATCCCTCATCGGGATAGTGACACTTCTTCCACTTCTTGCCACTGCCGCACCAGCACGGATCGTTGCGACCAATCTTCTTGCTGACCCGGCGGAAGGTGTTGCCCCGGCCCGAGTCGTCGCGATTGGTGCCAGTGACCCGCACCGACCGTTCTGCCTGCACTTCCTGGTCCGACTTGACCTCGAGCTTGAAGAGGTAGCGGACAGTGTCTTCCAGGATGCGATGCTTGAGGGCCTCGAACATCTCGAAGGCTTCTTTGATAAACTCGAGCTGCGGGTCCTTCTGACCGTAGCCGCGCAGCCCGATACCCTCCTTGAGCCGGTCGATGGACTGAAGGTGGTCGATCCACTTCTGGTCCAGTGTCTGCAACAAGCACCACTTTTCGAAGGCGCGGGTCGTCTCTTCGCCGAGGGCCTCTTCCTTGGCATCGTAATAGTCCCGAGCCCAGCGGCACATCAGGTCGACCATTTGTTCCCGCGTCTGACAGCCTTCCAGTTCCTCGAAGGTGGCTTCTTCGGGCAGGTTCAAGACCTCGATAGCGTCATCCCACAGCCCGTCGATATCCCACTGGTCCGGTGGCAACTCGGAGGAACAGTTGGCCCGCGCCCAAGCTTCTACCAGGGTCCGCACGAAGTCGTAAATGTGGGGCTTGAGTTCCTCGCCGGCCAGGATACGGTCGCGCTCCTCATAGATGATGCGGCGCTGCTCGTTCATGGTGTCGTCGTAACGCAAGACGCTCTTGCGAATATCGAAGTGGTGTCCTTCGACCTTCATCTGGGCGTTCTCGATGCCCTTGGTGACCATCTTGCTCTCGATGGGAACGTCGTCTTCGACCTTGAGCCACTCCATGGCGTTCTTGATCCGCTCCGAGCCGAACAGGCGCATCAATTCGTCGTCGAGCCCCACGTAAAAACGAGAAGAGCCCGGGTCGCCCTGACGGCCGGAACGTCCACGGAGCTGGTTGTCGATGCGGCGGGATTCGTGACGCTCAGTGCCGATGATACACAGGCCGCCGGCCTCTTTTACCCGCTTGGAGTCCTCGGGGTTGGGGGGGTTACCCCCCAGCACGATGTCCACCCCGCGGCCGGCCATGTTGGTGGCGATGGTGACGGCCCCAGGGCGCCCGGCTTGAGCGATGATCTCGGCCTCGCGCTCGTGGTGCTTGGCGTTGAGGACCTCGTGCTTGATTCCCTTGCGGGTGAGGTAGGCCGACAGCTTCTCGGACTGCTCGATGGAACGAGTACCCACCAACACCGGGCGCCCGGCCTGATGATTCTCGATGATGTCACCAAGAACGGCCTCGAACTTGCATTTCTCGTCTTTGTAGATCAGGTCCGGATAGTCAATACGAGCGATCGGCTTGTTGGTCGGAATGACGACCACGTCGACGCCGTAGATCTCGCGAAACTCGCGCTCTTCGGTGGCGGCGGTTCCGGTCATTCCGGCCAGCTTGGTGTACATCTTGAAATAGTTCTGGAACGTGATCGAAGCCAGAGTCTGGTCCTCGGAGCGAATCTTGACGTTCTCTTTGGCCTCGATGGCCTGATGCAGACCGTCGGAATACCGGCGCCCGAACATCAAACGGCCGGTGAACTCGTCGACGATGACGATCTCGCTGTCTTTCACCACGTACTCGATGTCGTTGCGATAGCACTCCTTGGCCCGCAAAGCGTTGGCGATGTGGTGAGCGGCGTCGGAATTCTCGTAGTCGAAGAGATTCTCGATACCCAGCAGCTCTTCCACCCGCTCGGTGCCCTCCTCGGTGAGAGGGACCGACTTGGATTTCTCCTCGACCGTATAGTCCTCATCTCTTTTGAGAGTCTCGACCAGCTTGGAATATTTGCGATAATCGTCGGTGGACTTTTCGCCGCGCCCGGAGATGATCAAAGGGGTGCGGGCCTCGTCGATGAGAATCGAGTCGACCTCGTCGACGATGGTGTAGTGATGACCTCGCTGCACCTTGTCTTCGAGATTCCAGACCATGTTGTCGCGCAGGTAGTCGAATCCGAACTCGTTATTGGTGCCGTAGGTGATGTCGGCCCCGTAGGCCTCGCGCCGGTGCACCGGCCGAACCGGATCGAGCTTGCCGCCCTGGGTGTCGATGCTCGGATCGAACAGGTAGGCCGTATCGTGGTTGATGATGCCCACCGACATGCCCAGGGCGTGATAGATGGGACCCATCCACATCGCGTCGCGCTTGGCCAGATAATCGTTGACGGTGATCAGGTGCGCGCCTTTGCCCTCGAGAGCGTTGAGGTACATCGCGCTGGTGGCCACCAATGTCTTACCTTCGCCGGTCTTCATTTCGGCGATGCGGCCCTGGTGGAGAACCAGTCCGCCCACCAGCTGCACGTCGTAGTGGCGCATTCCCATCACGCGACGACCGGTCTCGCGCACGGTGGCAAAGGCCTCGGGCTGGATGTCGTCGAGGGTCTCGCCTTTGGCCAATCGGTCTTTGAATTCTTGCGTCTTGGCCCGCAAGGCCTCGTCGTCGAGCGCCTTGAACTTCTCCTCGAGCGCGTTGACGTCATCTACCATACGGCGTAGCTTTTTCACTTCACGTTCATTGGCGTCGAAGAGATTCTTGATCAATGTTGCTAACATGTGGTCACCTGTTTTCGAGACCTTATACCACAGATCCCCAGCTATGCCAACCTAAAAGAAGCGCACCGATTGGCCCTCGGTGCTGTCGGGGGGGTCAGACCGCCTGGTCAGGGCCGGACGGCCAACCCGAAAGGACTCGAATTTGGCATAGGGTCGGTGGTGTGCTCGAGGGCTCCGGTGGCAGCGTTGATGGTCACCACCGTGCCCGAATCTTTGCAGGTCACGAAAGCCTTGCTGCTGTCGAGGGCTACAGCCACCCCCAGCGGACCTTTACTGACCGGGATGCTGGCCAGCACCTGGTGCGAGCGCCCGTCGATGATACTGACCGAGTTGCTGCCCTTGTTGGTCACGAAAATGCGGGCTCCGTTGGGCGCGACGGCCACTTTTTGTGGGTTAACCCCCACCCCGATGTCGCCGGCCGCAGTCAGGCTCCAGGCATCGAGCACCGTCAGGGTGCCCGAACTGGCGTTGGGAACATAAAGAAATCGACCATCGGGCGAGATGGCCACTCCGGTCGGGTTGGCTCCCACCTGAGCCGTGCCCAGGGCCTGGCCCGAATAGACGTCGATCATGGTGACCTCGCCCGACTGAAGCGTGCCGGTGACCACATACATACGGTCACCCTGAGGATTCATCACCACCGCCCGGGGCTGACTGCCGCCGGGGGCCTGGACAGGAATGAAGGCTTGGGGGGTATGGGTTCGCGTCTCGATCATCATGACGCCGGGGGTGGCGGCCATGATGGGGGCCAGAACGTATTCGCCGTTCGGCGAAAGCTGCAAGTCGGTGATGACCCCGCGCGCCGGAATATTGCTGATCAGACGGTTCTCATGAGCGGCATCAAAGACCTGAATCTGTTTGTTGCTGTTGCTCACATATAAGATAGTGCCCGGCTTGTTGAAGCAAACCCAGAACGGAGAGCTGGTCAGATTGTGAAAACCGGTGCTGGTAGGGTTGTTGGGGGGCAAAATCATCAGGCTGTTGGGGGCGAAATTGGTGGGGTTCCACTCGTAGGTGCCCGGCATCCGCTGGGCCGGTGGACCGTTGGTCTCGAGCGCCAGCGGGTCAGCCCCGGCCGCAATGGCTGAGCGATAGACGTGAGGGTTCTTGGGCATGCCGCTGCGGGTGCCCACCTCGGCCTGGTTGACCTGGCGCCCGGCAAAAGCCACATAGAGCGTGCCGGGACCGGTGGGGGTATCCCCAACCATCTGGGTGCCGGCCGGATTCATTACCAGTCGAACGTTCTCGGCAAAAGTCCCGTTGGTTACGTTCACCTTTTTGGTGACGGTACCCCAGCCGTCCTTGCTGCAGACGATGGTGCACTCCCCCTCGGGCGCCCCTTCGAAATAAAACATCCCGCGTTCGGTGGTGGTGGTGACCCAATCGGTCCCCTGAATGCGCACCTCGACCCCAACCACAGGGTCGTAGCCTCCGGTCATCTGGGTATTGTTCTTGGTGGCCGTGGTATAAATCAGTCCGGCCAGGTTGATCTGCTTGGTGGATTTCTTTTTCTCGTCTTCCTTCTTCTTCTTGGCCAGGGCCGCAGGGGCCAGGGCCAGCACCAAGAGCAGGGTCAATATCAGTCCTAGGCGACTTTTGCGCATTCGCTCACTCCTTCGCAACGGGCTTCTCCAAAAACTCCTCTGCCATCACCACCGCCGCGTAGTCGTCGTATGGCCCCGGCGGTATCTGAAGGCCCAGGGGAACCAGCCTCCAAAAGCCCCGCGGAGGATGGTCCTGAAAGTATCGATAGCGGGCTCGCTCGGTGGTGTGCCGCTCGTCGACAATGGTGGGCTTAATCTCTAATTCGTTCTTTAACCGGCCCACCACCTCTTTGCTGCCTGTGCTGCCCCCCACCAGCACCGTGTCTACCGAGTGCTGCTGGGTCCACTGTCGCACGCGCTCGATCAGTTCTTCCGTGGCCACGACTTCGCGCTGGATCACACCCTGGCTTCGGCTGACTACGGCCAGACCACACTTGCGCTTGCCGGGATCGACGGCCAGTACCGTCAACGATGCAACCCCGAGGCAGCCAGGTCGGCCGGCAGCACCTCGATGCGAACGTCGAGGGTGCTACTTTCATAAAGATCGCGATTAGCGATAGCCACCAGGCGCGAAGGCCCTTGTCGGGACTCGATCTTGTTACTGATGGCCAGCAACTGTTCGTTGGTCAACCCGCCGCCCAGGCTATCGTTCATCTCGAGCATGCCTTTGCGCAAAGCATTGTAGCGCAGCCGGTCAAGAAACTCATACCAGTTGACCAGCGACTGGCCCGGCTCGACCTCGAGCTCGCAGACCACTTCGCCCTCGGAAAACACTTTCTTGACAGGGAACGGCTCGACCGAGACGGGGACCTGGTCGCGGTAGAGGCAGTTCTTGCCCACCACCAGCCAGACGCCAACCGTCTCCTCGCCATCCGACAGCTCGGTAACCCAACGCTGAAAGTCGTCAAGCTCATACTCTACTAAAACCGACCCGGTCTCGAGAGGTTCCTCTCGACGGGTGGTTGCGATGCGATTGTTCTTGATCAGGCTGAGCATGTTGGCCGTGACCAGCATCGAACGCATGTTGCGGGCCACCACCTCGGGCTCGGAATGGGCCGGCACGGTCCCCAGCGCGATGCGCTCGCCATAGTTCCAAACGATGGTCCCCTTTTGCACCTCGCGCTGCAAAGCCAGAACCTCACTGTTGAGTTGACGCTCGCGCTCGCGCAGCAGATTGATTCGATTGTTCGTTTCGAACACCAAATCGCGGATATCCTGAGAGGCCACAATGGCTAGACTCAGGGTCAATAGCGCGATGAGGATGCCAGTCAGAGTAGTGATGAAGATCGAGGTGTGGCGCGGGCGCATGCCAAACACGCTCATTTTTCGGCGGCCAATGCGGCGGCCGAGCTGATTTCCGAGCATGGCGATGCCACCAGAAACCAGCGCTACCAGAAGATATATGCCGACCACCCGAAGAACGGAACCCACGGGATTTAGTGCACCTCATCCAGGGCCGATTGCGAGGTCATGATACCACAGCCGCGTTATCGGCGGGAAGCATCTAACAAAAGGCCGATTCCCATCACTCCGAATACCAGGTTGGGCAGCCAGGCACCCGCTTGGGGGTCGAGACTGCCGGACTCGCCCAGTACCATTCCCATCGTCATTAGCACGTAGTAGACCAGAATGAACAGCAGGGACAGGCCCAGGCCCATGGAGCGGCTGGCCCGGTGGGGGCGCACCCCGAGCGGGATCGCGAAGGCGCCGAAGATCAGAGGAGTCCAGGGAAGGGCCGCCTTCTGGTGCAGCATCACGCGAAAGCGGTTGCGCTGGCGTACAGCTTTGTCGTCTTCGTGCTGGGGGGCCGGCAGCATCTTGAGACTCTGACGCAACTCTGCCTGACTGAGTTCTTCGGGCCGAAACTCGCGTTTGTTCAACTCATCGGGGGCGGGAGGCGATTCATCCGGGGACAGGGCTGTCCAGCCCTCCTCGCTAACCGCCTCCATGATCGGTTCCTGCCAACGATCGTATTCCACCGTGCGCATGTGGTGAAGCACCCAGACCTGACCGTCCCAACGAGCTTTCTCGGCATAAATCTCGCGGCGTCGCATGCTCTCGTAGAAATAGTGGATGAAGACACCCTGCATGGTCTGCTCTTCCAGGTTGATCTTGTGGGCGTAGACCATTTGCTCCATGCCGTTCTTCATCGGTTTGGGGGCGGTCAGAAGAGCTTGTCGGAAGGTGTCTTCGTTGGTCTGGGTCGAGAGCAAGATATCAAAAGCCCGCTTCATCCGATCGGGCACGATCTGTTCGTTGAGCCAGTGGGAGAAGAGGCTCACCGCCAGGCAGAACCCCAGGGCCGGCAGGGCGATGCGCACAAAGCTGATGCCTGAGGCTTTGAGAGCCGTCAGTTCCGACTCGCCCGACAGACGTCCGAAGGCCAACAGGCAGCTCAACAGCACCGCCATCGGGAAAGTAAAGACCAGTACCTGAGGCAGTCGACAAAGCAGATACTCCATGACCAGCTCCAAGCCGGCCTTGGATTCCGCCACCATGCGGGCCACTCCCATCAGGGTCTCGACCGAAAAGAACAAGATCGTGAAGGCTCCCAGGCCGAACAGAAAAGGCCCCAGCAGCTCCCGGACGATATAGCGGTCGAGAATCTTCACGAAACCGTCTCGGTAACCGCCTCGGCCACTGCCTCTGGCTTTGAGACCACTTCGGGGGCCGGCTCGTTGGCCGACTCGAATCCGGTCTGAAACTTCTCCCCCAGGTAGTATTTGCGGGCCAGACGACTGTCCGCGATGATCTTGGGCTCGCCCGCCACCAGAATCTGTCCCTCGCGGATGATGTAGGCCCGGTCGGTGATGGCTAGCGTCTCGCGCACATTGTGGTCGGTGATGAGCACGCCGATGCCGCGCTCGCGCAGTCGCCCGATAATCTCCTGAATTTCGGCCACGGCGATGGGGTCGACTCCGGTAAAAGGCTCGTCGAGCAAGAGAAACTTGGGTTCGAGGGCCAGGCTGCGGGCGATCTCTACGCGGCGGCGCTCGCCACCTGAGAGTTCACAGCCCTTGCTCTTGCGCACACGGTCGAGGGCAAACTCGTCGAGTAGCCGGGCCAGACGCTCTTTCTGCTCGCTGCGGCCGACTCTGTTGAGTTGCCACACCAGGCGCAGGTTGTCTTCCACGCTCAAGGCTCGAAAAACCGAGGCTTCTTGCGCCAGATAGGAAACGCCCAGCCGAGCGCGTTTGTGCATCGGATAACGGGCCATGTTCTTGCCGCCCAGCAGGATCGAGCCTCCGTCGGGCTTGACCAATCCCACCACCATAGAAAAGGTGGTGGTCTTGCCGGCGCCGTTGGAACCGAGCAGTCCGACCACTTCGCCCTGCGACACCTCAAGGCTGACCCCGTCGACGACGCGGCGGCGGCCGTAGCTCTTGACGAGGTCTTGAACCTCGATTTTCATCGCTCGTCTCCTTCGTTACCCCTCTGGAACACGGTCCGAGCCCGAACGTTTCCCTCGAGTTCGACATGTTCGAGATGGGCGGTCGCCTCCATGGTGTCCCCGACCACGGTGGAGAACCCTTTGATCCAACGCACTCCCTCTGTACCGTAGAACATCTTCTTCTTGCCATCCCAGAGCAGATGGTTAACTTTCAGCAAATCTCCGTGTTCCACCCGGGTGGCCACCGTCTGCCCAAAAAATTCGACCGTCTCGGTCTCGAGGTCAAACTCGGCCGAAGGCGCCTTGACGTTCACGGCTGGCTGCTCTTTCTCGTCGAGCAGATCCCAATCGACGTCGTAGGCCTTGGCCTTGCGCCGACCCTCGAACCAGTCGATCTTGGTGGCATCCAGGGCCCAACGCTCGCCCTTCTTGGTGCGCACGGTGGTCTTGGCCAGATTGATGTCTTTATTCACGTCAGGGGTGGGCGAACTGGCCTCCGGCGCAGGGCTGGCCACGGCTTGTTCGGCGGGCTCCGGGGTAGGCTCGGAGGCGCAACCCACCCAAAGAAAACACAGCCAGCATAGCAGAACCAGACGCATAGCCTTTTCCATTCTGGGAAAGAACACGCAATTCCTTACCCGGAGCGACACACAAGAAAACGGCAGGTGCCCGGGAGTTGGTCCGGAATTTGCCCCAGAGTGAGGCGACCACGGATTTTTGCTCTAATGCTGGGACTGCTGTTGCTGGGCCTGGCTGTCCCCCCCTATGGACAAACCTTCACCCCTCGCGCCGGCCAGCGTGGCTACGGCCTGACCGTCTTTTCGGGCACCACCGTCACCCGCTTTGACGTGACCGTGCTGGGGGTCGCCCGGCGTGCCCTGCGCGGCAGCGACATGGTCCTGATTCGCATCGACAACTCGGTGCTAAATCGCCACCACACCGGAGTGGTAGCCGGAATGAGCGGGTCTCCGGTTTATATCGACGGCCAGTTGATCGGGGCCATCGGTTACGGCTGGACCGGCTCCCAGGAGCCCATCGGGGGCGTGACCCCCCTGCCCAGCATGCTGGCCGACCTGCCTCTCGCTGAAAGCCAGACTGGGGGCCGCCTTGAACAACCCCTGCGCGTGGCCGGCCAGACCTATGACCAGGTGACCATCAGCCCTAAACCCGACGCGGTGGGTTCAAGCACCCTCAACCTGACCCCGGTGGCCAGCCTGGTTCAGGCTAACGGAATCGGACCCGAGGCCCTGAGGTTCTTGAGCGGACAGCTCGAACCCCTGGGCATGCAGACTCTGGCCGCCAGCGGCTCGGGCCGGCGCAGCGGCGCAGGGATCCCCCGGCTGGTGCCGGGATCGGCAGTAGGCATCCAACTCATCGACGGAGACATCGACCTGGCCAGCACCGGCACCCTGACCTGGCGCCAGGGTGACAAGGTCCTCGCCTTTGGCCACAGCCTGGCCCAGTTGGGACCGGTGCGACTGCCCATGACGGCCGCCACCATCAACACGATCCACCCCAGCTACGAGCGCTCCTGGAAGATGGCCACCCAGCTGGGATTGGTGGGCGAGATCAACAACGATCGCTTCCACGCCGTGGCCGGTCGCCTTCACGCTCCCTCGCAGATGCTGCCCGCCACCTTCGCCATCTCGGGCTCACCCCCATTCCGGGTGAAGGTAGCCCAGCATCCGATGCTGACCCCCGGGCTACTGGCCACTTCAGCCCTGGAAGCGATGGCCACTCGGGTCACCGACAACGAGGACACCACCGCCCGAGTGAGCTTCCACTTCAAGGTCGAAGGGCGCGAACCCGTCACCCTCACCACCATGGCCAGCGGCAAAGACATCAGCAAAGAGGTGGCCGCGGATCTATCGGCGTTGCTGTCCCCCCTGGTCAACAACCCCCTCGAGCCCGTCACCCTCGAGTCGCTGTCCACCGAAATTCGCCTCGAGCCGGGCCGAAAGACCGCCCGGGTCACCCGCATCAGCACCGACAAGGACCGCTATCGTCCCGGTGAGGTGGTCAAGCTCGAGGTCGAGTTGACACCCTTCGGGCAACGCCCCCGCCTCGAGCATTTCGAACTGCCTATTCCCGAGGATGCCAGCAAGGGTCGAGCAAAACTGGCCGTGGGCGGAGGAGCCAGCCAGTCGACTCTGTTAAAGACGGTGGGATTCAGCCAGCCCGCTCCGACGTCCGTCGACTCTCTGCTCGACTATTTCAAGGACCTGTCGCCAAGCAATTCGCTCGTGGCTGCCCTGGGAGCCGGCCCCGACGAGTTGGCCGTGCACGGGCGACCCTTGCCAGAACTGCCGCCCGCCCAGCGCGCCTGGCTGAGCAGTCTAGAGAATCGTTGGCTGACCACCACCCACCCCGCTATTCGCCGAGCCCGCCCTCTGGACTGGGTCATCGAGGGAAGTGAAACCGCCACCATCGAAGTGCTGGCCGCCCCCAGCCTGGCCATCGAGCCACTCTTTGAAGAAAAGAAGAAAGCCGCCACGGCCACGTCCAAGACGCCGGCTGAAAACCAGCTCATCCAGTTGCCGGGCGGAGGCTACCGAATCTCGGTCAACAGCTATGAAGATTTGCGCGCCGGCGAGTTGCACGGGCTCGGGCTCGAGGCCCAGGGCGGCCTCTCCCCCGGCGTGGCCCCCAGCCCGCTGGGGGCCCCCCTGGCCGAGGTGGCCACTGCCCTGATCAGCGACGGTCAGACCGTGGACGTAGGCTGGACCGGTGGCCAGGTGTGGGCCGGCCACCAACGCCTCGAGACCGGCCAGGGCATGGTCACCGCCCTGCTGCGCGACGGCCCCGACCTTTGGGTGGCCACTTCGCCGGGAGCTCGCCTGCTGCGCTTTCGCGAGGGTGAGCTGGCTCAGACGGTGGAACTGCCGTCCACCTACGTGTGGGGTCTGTGCTCGGCCCCAGAAGGCGGCTTGCTGATCGCCTGCGGGCGGCCGGGGGGGCTCTACAGCCTCAAGGCCGACGGTAAGCCGCGCCTGGTTTGCCCGGCCGACGACCAGCATGTTAGCGCCCTGGTGCGCCATCAGCAAGAGGTCTACTTCGGAACCTCGCCGGCCGGACTGCTGTGGAAGCTCACCCCGGCCGGGCCCAGCCGGGTCGGGTTGTATCAGGGGGGGATCGGCGCCCTGACCTGGCATGCCGACGAACTGCTGGTGGGGGCCGGTCAGGCCCTCTATCGCGTCGATGGTTCGCGTATTCCCCTGCCCGACGCCAGCGTGGTGGCGCTCGCCTCACAGGGTGGGCAGGTCTGGGCCGCCACCAGTCGGGGTCTGTTCCGGGTGGACCCCGAGGCCGGCACCTATCGGTTGCTGAGCAAAAACCCCTCTGCCACCCTGGCGGCCGAGACCGGGGCCACTCTGGAAGGGTCGAACCGGCTGATGCGCTGGTCGGCCAGCTCCAACGGCACTTATGAATCCAAGGTGCTCGACGCCACCCGCCAGTCCCGCTGGGGAAACCTGCGCTGGCAGGCCGACCCCCCGGCAAGCCAGATGGTGGTGCGCACTCGCAGCGGACCCACCCCCCAGCCAGACAGTAGCTGGAGCGACTGGTCCAGCCCACTATTGGCGGCCAGCGGCAGCCCGATCACTTCACCGCCGGCCCGCTATTTGCAGCTTCAGGCTCAGCTGACCCAGGGAGCCCTGGAGAGCTTCGACGTGACCTTCAAGCCCGAGCGCGGCCAACCCCGGGCGACCTTTGTCGAACCGGCCGGAGGAGAGTGCTGGGGAGGGGTGCGGACTATCCGCTGGAAGCTCGAACAGGGCAGCGCCGAGGGCCTCAGCTATCGCCTCGAGGCCTCGCTCGATGGCCGCGACTGGAGGTCGTTGGGCGCACCCCGCCCGGTCGAAGACCGCGACCCCGAATTTCGCTGGGCCACCGCCAGTCTGGCCGATGGGTCTTACCAGCTCCGTCTGACCCTGTTCGAAGGCCAGGAGCAGCTGGCCCAGAGCCTATCCAAGCGCGTCTATGTCTCGAATACCCCTCCCCAGGTCGCCTGGCTGGGAGGCGGCAAGGGCGTGGCCACCACCCGCGGCCCGGTGGCCATCGTCGAGGTACTCTATCGGGCCCGCGGACAGAGATGGCAGCTGGCTCGAGCCCGCGACGGCCTGTTTGATTCCTCACGCGAAGAGTTTCTGGTCCCCCTCCCCAGCGGCACTGAAGTGGAGCTGGAAATTCGCGACGAGACGGGCCAGAAAACCACGCTGTCACGCCAAATCTAGCCCGCCGGGGGGCTTCCCCAGCCAGACAGGAAGGCCGGTCACCTCGTGGAAAGCGACTCCGAGATAGAACTTTTTTCAAGGAGTGACCATGGCCCACGAAATCAATCTCAAGGAAGCGGTCAAGCTCTCGGGCAAATCCGAGAAGACCTTGCGCCGTAAAATCGAGGCGGGCCTGTTACAGGGCCGCCGCGAGGATCTCGAATACGGTGGCTTCATGTGGCTCATCGATCTGACTTCGCTGGAGGAGCTGTACCCCGGGTCAGCACCCAGGGCGATGCTAGAAATCGAGAGCCCGGACGAGCCCCCGCCGACCAGGCTGGAGCCCACCCCCAGCAGCGCCGTCACCCCGGCGCAGGCCGAAGAAGCCCCGCCTGTCCCGCCGTCCAACCAGCAATTCTTCGACTATCTGCTCGAAGAGAACCGCAACCTCAAAGAAGAAGTTCGCCAACGCGACGCCCGCATCACCTCGATGCAGGAGGCGCAGGCGCGTCTCGAGCGTTCGTTGGGCGAACAACAAGGGACGGCTGCCACCCAGAGCCGGGTGCTGGAGTGGTTTCAGCAACAAGAGCGACCGGCTCTGCCCCCCGGGCCCCAGGACGTGCCGTCTCAAGAACCCTCGGGCGCGGTGTCGGCGGGTACCGGCCTGCTGGTTCTGATCGCCCTGACCGTCGGCGGATTGCTTTCTTACCTCTTCTGACCGGAAAAAAAGGAGGCGCCCGGCGGGGCGCCTCTTTTTTTTTGGCTGGATGATGACGTCGGTTTTGTTCGAGGTTTTGTTCGATTACCGGGCCGATCGAAACGACTCCTGAAGGAAGGGGTTGCTCCGCATCTCTGCCTCGACCGTAGTCGCCGGTCCGTGCCCCGGATAAAGACGGCACCCTTTGCCCAAAGGCACGATCTTATCCCAAATCGAGCCCAAAAGTGTCTTCAAATCGCCGCCCGGAAGGTCGGTTCGGCCTATAGATCCCGCGAAAATGACATCTCCAGAGAACGCCAGGCCCTCGGAAACCAGCGTCACCGAGCCCGGAGAGTGTCCGGGCGTATGCAGGATCTCAAACCAGAGGGTTCCGGCTTCGACCCGCTGGCCCGCCTCGAGGGTTCCGTCGATTCTGGGCACCGGCCCCGGTGGCAAGCCGAACATGGCGGCCTGCTGCGGCGCTGCTTGCGCCATCTGGTGGTCATCGGGATGCAAAAGCATCGGGACCTTCAGTTCTTGGTGCAGGTCTTCGGCAAAGGCCACGTGATCGATGTGGCCGTGCGTCAGCAAGATATAGTGGACTTTGAGTTTCTCTTGGCGAATCTCGGTCAGGAGACTGTCGATCTCGTCTCCCGGGTCGATCACCACCGCGTCTTTGGTGGCAGGGTCAAAGACCAGATAGGCGTTCATTTGAAATGGCCCGACGGGCCGTTGGCGTATTTCCATACCCGCTTGTCCCACCTCGAGCTCGGGAAGTCCTGCAGGAGCGCGTGGTGCCGGTTCGGAAACGGCCGGCATGTCAGGACCTCTGCTAGGCGCCCACGTGTCCACCGCCGGCGGCCACCACAAGTGCTTCGAGCGAGCCGCCGAGCTGGGCTGCGAAGCCCTGCAAATCTTCACGCGAGCGCCCGGTCGCTGGCAGGGTCCGGCCCTGACGGCCGGGGGCATCCAGCAATTTCACGAGCAACGCGCTCACTACGGATCTCTGCCCGTCATCGCCCACGACATCTACCTTTCGAACCTGGCGGCGGCCGATGAGGTGATCCGCCAACGCTCGATCCAGTCGATGCTCACCGAGTTGGACCGTTGCCAGGCCCTTGGAATCGACGGCCTGGTCTGCCATATGGGCTCGCACAGTAACGAAGAGGAAGGTCTCAACCGTTACAGCCAGGCCATCTCCGAGATTCTGAGCAAAACGGAAGGCTGCCCCATCCTATTAGAAACCACGGCCGGACAAGGAACTTGCCTGGGGCATCGTCTCGAGCATCTGGCCCACGTCATCCAAGCCAATCAGGGACACCCGCGCCTGGGTGTCTGCCTCGACACCTGCCATGTCTTCGCAGCCGGCTACGACTTACGCGAGCCGGCTGCCTATGAGGCCTTCTGGTCAGAATTCGAAACCGTGGTCGGGCTCGACCGCCTGAAAGCCCTACACCTGAACGACTCCAAGAAGCCGTTGGCCAGCCGAGTCGACCGCCACGCCCACATCGGCCAGGGCGAAATTGGGGCCAACGCCTTTCGTCTGCTGGTCAATGACTCCCGCCTGAAAGGGCTGCCCATGCTGCTGGAAACGGCCGAAGCGGACGGCATGCATCGGGTCAACCTCGACCTGCTGAAAAGCTACAGAACCTAACCCTTTTTGCGTCGTTTGCGCGATTTGGGGGCCCGTCCCTCGAGCACCTCTCGCAGCAGATCCAACAGTGAGCGGACGGCTCGCGTCGAATCCCCCGGCAAAAGACGCTCGAGGGCGTCAGCCGCCAGGGGTGTCACCTGGTCGCGAATCTCGGCCAACCGCTCGGCCGCGAAATCCGAGCGCGACTTCCAGCGGTGGTCGCGCGTATCCCAAAACGCATCCTCGGGGTCGTAGTAGAAGGGGGGCTGCAACTGGCCGAGCTTCTCCTTGAGAGAGGGCACGGTGAATCCCTGATCCACGATCATGGCCTTGATGAACCGCAGTTCTACCAGATCGTAGGTGGTGTAGCGCCGGCTGCGCCCATCCATCGGCAGTTCGGGATTGAGCAAGCCCTGACTTTCCCAGTATTGAATCATTCGAGTGGTGATCCCCAGGGCCCGGGCCGCGTCCGACTGGGAAAGATAGAGGAGGGCTCCCTCGAAAAGATCAAGTTGACGATCCTGTGGCATGCGACGAAGCATCCCGGATCAGTTCGCCCATCACTCCGAAATTCTTCCAAATGGTCCCTTAGTTATCCCGTTATCCACAAAATTTGTGGATAAGTTGCAAAACTTGTTTAAAATCGAACAGTAGTTGGCTTGACAGTTCTTCAAGGGGGAACTAGAATGAGGCTATCGATGGAGTGAGTTCGACAAGACCAACTTCCCTACGCGACGGGAGTCCTCTGAATTAACTGGTCAAGTTCCTCAACCTGGTCGAACTACTGGTTCCTCCACGTGATTCGCTCCGCCCTCGAAAGGGGGCGTTTTTTTTTGCCCAAATGACGCTGAGCGTCCGACTATTGGCGCGAGCCTTTTTGGCGACGCAACAAAAGGGGAGCCGGGATGCGAGATACGCGCGGCGGAGGAGCCTCGGGGAAGTCGCTATCGGGAGGCACCGACGACGGCGGCGGCTCGGCCGGCCGGCTCGGAGCACGGCGGGGCAGACTGCCAGGGCTGGCGGGGCTGGGGGGAGCGGCACTGGGAGTGAACGGTTCGAACTCGCTCTGACGCGAGAGGGAAGCCGGCGTAAACTCCTTGGCTTGACCGGCCATGTAGGCGGCCGGAGGTGGAGCCGCCGGCTCTGGCTCGACCTCGTTCTTGGCCAGCGGCCGCGGCTTGAACGTCGGTCCGGGCTTCGGGGGCGGAGCACCAAACACCCGACCCGAGGTGGGACGATCGGGAAACGGACCCGGCCGAGCCGCAGGGGGTTGCGAAGGAGCCTGACCAAAAGCGGAGGCTGCGGGGGTGGCCGGCGCGGCCGGAGAACTGGGAGCCACTGGCTCGAGAGACGTCGCGCGCCGCGGGAAAGCCCCTTCGGCAGTCTCGGCCGAAACCGTCGGGAAGACGCTGGGAGGGGGGGTCAGCGGAGCCACCGGCGCGCGGACGGGCGGTGCTGGCGGCGCCACCGGGATGGCCCGATCCGGCCGAATGCGGCTCGAAAACCGCAAGCAGCCGGCCCGATCGTGATGAAGCTCGAAGGCCACGTCGCCCTCACCCTGGACCAGCCATTCCAGGTGCAGTCGTTGCTGCTCGTCGACACCCTCGAACCAGACCGCATCCTGAGACCGGACCAGATGAGCCGTGCTCGAGCCGGCCAACTGACCGACTCGCACCACCGCTTGACCCATCAACAAAGAGACATCATCAGCCGGGGCGACCCGAACCTCGAGCGGGGCCACACTGCCGTCCTGAAGCGCCCGGCGCGTTACCCAGGTCGAAAGAAACCCCTGATTCTCGAGTTCGACACGAATGCGGCGCAAAGGTTGACGGTCGGCTCCGCCCTCAGCCCCCCCGCCGGCGTTGCGAGCCCCAAAATTGGGAGATTCGTTGACGCGGACGGCCCGCCCGCCCTCGGTATAGCCCAGCACGGCATCGTCGACTCTATGAACGGCCAGTCGGGGACAGGTCGCTGCCAGCGCCATCACCAGCTTGGCGTATTTGTCCATCTCGGCCTTGAGCAAAGGGCCCGGAGGTGGGTTCAACCAGGTATTGAGAACATCCCAACCGCCGATTTCCACTGGCCCCAATTGAGGGTGTTCGAAAGGACGCCAGGCGGTGAAGCCGCGCCCTTCGCACTCGCGATCCAGCCAGCGCAACACGGTGACATTTTCGATCTCGGAGCGTGAGCCGAGCAAGCGGCTGGGCTCACTGACGTCAAGGCCGGCCGCCCGGGGCAGGCACCAGAGTTGACAGCGAAACGCTAGCACTCCAGTGCTTTCGTAGATCCAATCCTGGAAACTGCCGTTGCGTCGCAACTCGGTGGCCCCTTCCGAAGCCGCCTGCTCGAAGCTATAGCCACTGACTTCGGCCATTCTCGAGCCGAGCATCTCGTAGAGCTCGGCATCCTCCGCGGGCATGCTGCGAGCACCGGCCTGGGGCTGCAAAATCATGCCCCCGAACGTGTGGCAACTCAGGGCACAAAACAGATTGGGGTGGGTCCGGAAAAAGTCGGCGATGGCACGGGTCTCGGACTCGGAGAGAGGGAACGGTCCTCCACCTCGGTTCTCGACGTCGTGCTTCCACTGGAAGGGGAAGTTCTCGTCAAAATCGAGCCGAAAGCGGTCGGCAGCCAGCTGCACAGGGCCGCTCGCCCCCCCCTCGATGTAGCCCTCGCGATACAGACGATAAAACGGGCCCTCCCGGTCGTCGGGAGCCCGGCGCACCAGCAGACGGGGGTCACGCTTGGACACCTTCCACTCGCCCAGTGGGTCCTGGATCCGCATCTGCCGGATCCAGCCGTCGCCATCCACGTCGGCCGGCACCAGCCCGCGTGGATTCTCTTCAAACGGATAGGGGCGAGTGGCCGAGCGAATCAACTCACCCCGGGTCAGGCAGCGTTCGGCCGCGTCGGGCGAGAGCCGAGGGCAGATGTAGAACGTGCAGTTATCGAGTAAATCGGTGACGAACTCGTCGCGCCCATGGGCCGAGGCCAGCACTCTGAGCACTTCCAGGCACGCCATCGAACTGGCGAGCTCGGGGGCGTGGAGATTGCCATCCAGCCAGATGGCCGGCTTCTCGAGACCCTCTCGAGTGCCCCGATTGGTGACCTCGGCCAGCAACAGGGGGCGACCCTCATAGGAAGAGCCGATCGTAAACAGACGAACTAGATGAGGAACCGCCTGCTCGACAGCCCTCAGATACTCGGCCAGACCCTGGTAAGAGAGATACCGGTCGCTATCGAGGGGGGGTACGACAGGCAAGGGCTAGCCGTCGGATTCTTGGGCGCTTTCCAGAGTCTGGTAAAAGGCCAAGGTGGTGTGCTGTATCTTTTGGGTCGCTAACATCAAAGCCATCCAACCCTGGTTGAGGTGCTCAGGATCCCCGTCGCTGGCGAACAATTGCATTTCGGCGAGGGCCTCTAGAGCCTGATCGAGGCTCTCAACCACTTCGTCTGCCTCTTCCACTAGATTAGGAATCGACTCCAGCAAATCCTGGTGAGAACGGACCTGATCGTGAATCTGTTGACTGGCCTGGTTGAACCGATCGTTGAAAAAGTCGATGTGTCGCTGCCAATCCTCGAGTGCAATCTCGTCGGCCGCGACTTTATCGCAAGCCTCGTACAGGTCGACGTACTCTTTGGGGACCATGATCAGGTCGGAAGTACCGCTCGTGTTGGCGCTGGCCGCGGCCGCCACCATGGTCTTGGGCAAAGTGGCGTTGCACTTGATACAGGCAGACAGGTTAGGCGTGTTGAGATGGCCGCACATCAGGCATTCGACCATCTGCTCGCGTTGCTGGTGCTCGAGAAAGGCCTGATTAGCCTCCACCAGATTGAAGGTAGCCTCTTTGCAGACCTCGATGCCGTGACGAACCGAGGCCACATCGGCCTTCTCCATCTCGACCAATCCACCGCGAAACTCTTCGTAGGCGTCGTCGGCCTTCTCGGCCAGACCCCGCAATTCGGGGGTGAGCTCGGAATTCTGATAGTGGGAGCGGTGCTCGGCCAGTGCTTGCTCGAGCCTGTCGAGGGTCTGATAGACCTCGTCGAGGAATTCTTCTTGTTCGACTTTCTTATCGAGAAATCTCCGGGCTGTGCGAATCAAGATATTGACGTTCGGAGCCGCGGTTTCATCAGGATAAGCGTCCTCCTCGCCAACCTCATCGTCTCCCCAAGCCGAGACGATATTATCTAAGAAATCAGCCATCCAAGCTTCCGCCTTTCCGCTGCCGACTTCGCGTCAAGGCAGGCTAATCCTCCGAGAGAAAGCCGATGAAAGCATCGAGAGGATCGGCCTGCTGCCGTTTCATCTCGAGAATCAGAGTGGTGCCGTGTTCGCCTGTGGTCAGGTGCAGCCGATCGACGAGTTCGAGCAAGATGGAATAGCCCATTCCCAGAGAGGGAGCGGTGGAGTAGCCGGCCGTCAACACGGCGCTGGGCAGGTGAGCAAAGTCGATGCCCGGACCGTCGTCCTCGACCAGGACCCGCAGACAGTCGGCGTTGCCGCGAATCTCGACGGCGCCGCGGTCGGCGTGCTTGACCACGTTGCCCACGGCTTCGGTGGCGCACAGGGCCATGTCGGCCACCCGATCTTCATTTAGCCCCTCGGCCGCGAGGGCCGCCTCGACCAGATGTCGCACCCGAGGCACGTCGGCCAACTCGGTGACCTCGTGGCGCCCCAGCAACTCGCCGGCTGCCTCCCACACCTCACGCAACTCGGAAGGCTCGCAAAGGGCCAGCTTGCCCTGGGTCACGGCGCACAAAGCATCGCGATAGAAGCGCCTTCTCTCGGCCTCGGCCTGTAATTGTTGCTCGACGTGGCGCAAATTCTCGATCACCGTCACCAACTGGCTGGCGATGGAGATCAACAGGGACACCACTTCCCGAGAGAAGTTACCCTCTTCGTGAGAAGCAAACCAGAGACTGCCCATGACCTCGCTGCCCGAACGCAGCGAGACAGCCGCAAAGCCGTGCCAGCCTTCAGCGTGAAAAGGATGCCCGGCGGGGACCTCGCGCCACACCCGAGCCTTCTTTTTGCCCGGCATGGGGCGGCACTCTTCGCTCAAGGTGGTCAGCAGCTCACCACCTGGCTCGACCCCACGACAAGCAGCCAGCTGCTGGTCCAAGAAGATGCCGCCAGCCGAAAGGTCGAGTAGCTCCATGGTGTGGCGCACCACCGTCCGCAGGGTCTTCTCCAAGCCGTGACACTGGCTGATGGCCGAGGCGATAGAGTACAAAGCGAACAGCTCTCGCCCTCTCTCCAACTGAGAATCCTCGCGCCCCACTCCTCGGAACACGATGGAAGAGCCCAGTTGCTTGCCTTCGGAGTCAAAGCGAGGATTGGCATCGACCTCGACCAGTTGACCGCTTCGCAGGCGAATGGGAAAGGGCACGACCACGCCGGCCATGTGCTGATGGCGCAGGGTGCGCAAACGGAACAGGTCATCCGAGTCGACGGCTTGCTCGAGCTTGGCTCCCACCACCTGCTCGCCCAGGGCCTGACGAAAGGTGGCGTTGGCCCAGCGAATCGTATCCGAAGCATCCACCTCGACCACTCCGTCGGCCACCCGATTGAGCAACTTGCGATAGCGGTCGTAAGGTTCGCCCCCGCGTTCGTTGAGCTCCCACCAGTTGCCGGTGCGCTCGAACAGGCGAAAAGCAAACTTGTGGGTGCCGAAACGAACCCGCCCATAATAGAACAGGTCTTGATAAGCGAACAACACGGCGATCTCCAGGCCCGCCTGCTCAGCCTGGGCCAGCAACGGGTTGTCGCCTTCGGCCACCAGCAAGACGTCGACCGTCCCCAGCGCAAAGCCATCCGATCCAGTGACCAGCTGATGATGTCCGCCCACCCCCTCGAACGCGGTAATCACCTCGGCCGCTCTAGTCCGGGAATCTACCAGCAGAGTGCTCAGACTCTCGAGAGACATTGAGCTAGCTTCGCAGCCGGCCCGATCCCTCCTCCACAGGTCGTAGCCCGCTCCAGGTCGTAAACCTTCGGTAGCATGTTTCCCAAGGATTTCCGGTGGGGTTCGGCGACGGCCGCCATCCAGATCGAGGGGGCCGCCTCGGCCGACCGCAAAGGACCCTCGGTTTGGGACACCTTCTGCCGAGTGCACCCCGAGCGTATCCATCAGCAAGCGACCCCCGAGATCGCCTGCGATCACTATCACCGGTATGCCGACGATGTCCGCCTGATCGGGCAACTCGGTCACAATGCCTACCGATTCTCGATCAGCTGGCCGCGGGTGCTGCCCCAGGGTAGTGGCTGGGTCAACCCGGCCGGCCTCGACTTCTATGACAAACTGGTGGACGCTCTCTGCCAGACCGGTATCTCGCCCAACGCCACCCTCTATCACTGGGATCTGCCCGAAGCCCTGGGCATCCTGGGGGGGTGGGAGAACCCCCGAACGGTAGACGCCTACCTGGAGTTTGCCGAGCTTTGCTTTGACCGCCTGGGCGACCGGGTCGACTACTGGTGCACCTTCAACGAGCCCGCCTGGAGTCTGCTCAACGGCTACATCACGGCCTTACACCCGCCCTGCCGCCATGATCCGGCGGCGGCGGTGCTGGCCTCGCACCACATCATGCTGGCCCACCACCTGGCCCACCACCTCTACACCGGCCCGGGCAAGGTCGGCATGGCCCTCAACCTCTCGCCGATCTATCCGGCCACCGACCAGAGCGACGATATTAAAGCGGCTCGCATCGCCGACGGCGTGCTCAACCGCTGGTTCCTGGAAGCGCTGGTCGAGGGGCGCTACCCCGACGAGGTGGTGGCCCACTACGACCGACGCGGCATCCTGCCGGCCGGTTACGCCACTTTGTCAGGCTCGCGCCCAGGCTTTATCGGCGTCAACTACTACTATCCTCACCACGCTGTGGCCCCTCCCCAGCACAACGAGTTTCACCTCAACAACGACGGCAATCCAAACGATAAGTGCCGCTTCTCGCTGGCCGGCTGCTTTGCTTTCGTGGCCAACAACCGGGGCCGATTCACCGACTGGAATTGGGAAATCCATCCCGAGTCGCTCGAGAAACTCTTGCTCGACCTGCACGAACGCTGGCCCGGACTCGAATTACTGGTGACCGAGAACGGCCTCGGCCTGCCCGATGAACCCGGCCCCAACGGGGTCGACGACCAACCCCGCATCGATTTCGTGAGCGAACACCTGCGCGCCATCGCGGGGGCCCTCAAAGCCGGGGTCAAAGTCGGCGGCTACTACATGTGGTCACTGATGGACAACTTCTCATGGATCAACGGCTACAAGAAGCGCTACGGCTTTCTCTATGTAGACCGCGAGACCATGCAGCGCACCCCCAAAAAGAGCGCCGACTGGTATCGGCGCCTCATTCAAGAGAACCGCCTGCCGGGCTAGAGCCCACGTTCACGAAAGATTCACAAGCTGTTTACGTCCCGGCAACAGTTTCGGGGCGTATCCATTCTTGAGCCGTCCTCGGGCGGCTATTCTTAGGGCACATAAAGCGGACACGACGACGACCCTCCTGCACAATCGAAGTCGTGTCCAGCCGCTAAGAGGAAATTGGCGTGGACTCTTACGGCGTTCATAGATGACCATACGGACCTCAATGACCCGCGAACCCCGCGGGTCATTTACTTATGCGCAGGGGAGTGACTCCACGCGTTGAAAAATTCTCAATGCAAAAGTCACGCACCCGTCGCACCCGCAAGGTGGTCGCTCCAGAACCCCCAAATCTGGCCATCCCCCCTCAGGCGACTTTCGTAGCTATCGACTTCGAAACGGCTGACTACACCCGCGACAGCGCTTGTTCCGTGGCCCTGGTGCGAGTGGAGCAGGGGCGGGTCGTGGACCGAGTCCACACTTTGCTCAGGCCCCCCGGGGGACGAGTGCGCAACACCCACATCCACGGAATCACCTGGGCCCAGGTGCGCAATGCCCCAACTTTTGGTCAGGTGTGGCCTCATCTAGCTCGACGCCTGGTCGGGGCCGAATATCTAGCCGCCCACAACGCCCCCTTTGACCGCTCGGTTCTGGCGGCCTGCTGTCGCCGCGCGGGCTTAAGTCTGCCGGCCCAGCCCTTCGTGTGCACCCTCGCCTTAGCACGCCAACAGTGGGGCAAACCGGCCAGCCTCGACGCGGTCTCGCAGCGACTGGGTATCCCCCTTCAGCATCATCAGGCCCTATCTGACGCCGAAGCTTGCGCCCGGATCCTGATTCATCTGGCCGCCGCCTGAACGTCAGAAAGTGTCACACCCCCGGCCCGGTCTTCGTCCTACAATAGGACTAAGATACTAGGGAAGACACCAACCAACCATGACTATCGATCCACCAAATCCCAACCCCTATCAACAAGCCCAGATTCGACTGGCCGCCACCTTACCCCCCATGACCGAAGTCGACCTGGCCATCATCAAGGCCAGCCTGGGCGGCTGACCGGACGCCTGTTCTGAAGGATATTCAATCTCGAGTGATTAATTCTCAAGGAGGACGAATCGGGACACCTCCTTGTACCTCAAGCGGCTTGAACTATACGGTTTTAAGACATTCTCGCGAAAAACCGAGATCGAATTTCCGCACGGCTTTCTGGCCGTGGTCGGACCTAACGGGTCCGGCAAAAGCAATCTCACCGACGCCATCCGTTTCTGCCTGGGCGAGTCCAACGTCAAATTTCTGCGGGCTACCCGACTCGAAGAACTGATCTTCGCTGGCACTCCTACCCGCAACCCCTGTCCTTACGCCGAAGTAACGGCTGTTTTCGACAACAGCGACCAGAAGTTGCCGGTGGAACTGTCCGAGGTGGCCATCACCCGCCGCCTTGATCGCGACGGCGGCTCGCGTTTTGCCATCAATCGGACCAACTGTCGCCTCAAGGACGTGCACGAGTTGCTGATGGGTAGCGGTATCGGTCCCGGCTCCTTCTCGGTCCTGGGCGGCAAAGAGGTGGACCGCGTCCTGTCCTCAGACCCCAAAGACCGCCGCCTGATGCTCGAAGAGACGGCCGGCGTCAATCGCTACAAGTTTCGCAAAAAAGAAGCCAAACGCCGCCTCGAGAAGACCGAAGACAACCTGACCCGCTTGCGCGACATTCTCAAAGAGGTCGAAGACCAGCTCGTCGAGAGCCAGAAGCAGCTACAACGCTATGAGCGCTACAAAAAGAGCCAGGACGAGCTCAAGACCCTCGATCGCCGGGTCGCCCAGCACGAACTCGACGAGATGGGTTGCCAGCGCACCGAACTCGAGAACCGGCTGGCGGAGATGGCCACCCAGCGGGACCAGGCTCAGGTAGCCGAAGTTCAACAACGCCAGAGTCTCGAGCGACTCCGGCTTCGGAAACACGAACTCGACCTGGAAAAAGAAAACCGGGCCAACGAAATCGCCGGCCTGCGCGAACAGGCGGGCGCGACCCGGGCCGCTCACGAGGGCATCTTCCGGCGAGCCAGCGAACTCGAACACAGCGCCCGGGCGGCCCAGGCCCGACTGGGTAGCAGCGGCCAGCGCATCGAGGCCCAAGACCAGCGTCTGCAAGAGCTGCGCGAGCGTCGCCCCGACCTTGAACAACAGGTTGAACGAGCTCGCCTCGAGGTCGAGCGCCTACTCGAGCAACTGCAGCAATTGCCTGCCCCCGACCAGGGTCCCAATGCCGAGATCCGGGTCAAGCTCTCCCAGCTCGAGCGCCAGAAGAACGCGCTGGTAGCCGCCGTCTCGCAGCTGCAGGCCAGGCTCGAGAGCGACCAGGCCCGACTCGAAGAGATCGAACTCCAGTGGAGCCAGCTCGACAACGAGCTGGGCCAACTGTTACCCGGCGAGCTACCCATCGAAGCCGCCCGCCAGGCCTTGACCGAGGCCGAAGCCGAAGTGCAGAAGGCCCGGGCCCAGCAGACCGCCTGGCAAGAAGAGCGCCGCAGCCTGGCGGGTCAGCGTCAAGAACTCGAGCGCAAGCGGCGTCCAGCCGTAAGTCGGGTGGCCGAACTGGAAGCCCTGCTTGAAGACCGAAGTGGGCTACCTCCGGCGGTGCGCCAGGTGATGGCCTGGAAAGTCGATGGCACGGTCGGTCTGTTGGGTGAACTCGTGCGAGTGCCCGAGGGGCTCGAACAAGCCTATGAGGCCGCTCTGGGCGGCCATATCAACGATATCGTCACCCGCGACCGGCGGGTGGCTTCGGACCTGATCGAACGCCTCAAGCAAGAGCGCATCGGCCGGGTCACCTTCTGGCCGCTCGACCTGTCCCGGCGCCCGGGCAAGCCACCCGAACTGCCCGACCGGCGTGGGGTGGTCGGCCGGGCTCTCGAACTGCTGGGCTATCCGCCCGAAATCGAGGTGGTGCTCAACGAAATTCTCGGCAAGACAGTCATCATGGAGAACCTGCCGGTGGCCCTGGCCCTCTATGACCGCTGTTTCGGACGGCGCCCCCATCTGGTCACCCGCGAAGGCGAGTATCTCAATCCTTCGGGCGCGCTGACCGGCGGTCGGCGGCGCCAATCGGGAGTGGGGGTGCTGGCCCGGCGCCGCATGCTCGAAGAGGCTCGCAGCGAACTGTTGACCCTCGACAACGGCCTGATCAGCCTATCCGAGAAAGAAGAGAAAGCCCAGGCTGCTCAGGCGGCCGCCTCCGAGAAACTCAACGGACTGCAAGAAGCGGTCCACCAGCGACGCCGCACCCTGGTCGAACTCGAGGCCGAAGAGAAACGCCGTCAGTCGGACCAGCAAAGGGTCGAGCAGCGCAAGCAGCGCCTGACGGAAGAGAAGGCCAAGCTGGTCGAGCGTGGGCAGAACGCCCGTCTCGAACTCGATAAGCACGCCCAGACCCAGTCCGAAACCGAAACCGAGCAAGCGCGCCTGCAGTCCGAGTTCGAACGCAACCAGGAAGAAGAGAGTCGCCTCAATCGCCTGCGCGAGACCCTGCACCAACAACGAATGGAAGCCAAGCTCGAGTTCGAGCGTCGCCAGCAGCTTCTTCGCGATCTCGAGCGCGAATGCGAGCGCGAGGCCACCCGTCGCCAAGAATTGGTCAACGACCAGAAAGAGGCCGAAGCCGAGCACCAGCGCTGTCTTGAGGCCCGAGCCAAGCTCGAAATCGAGGGTCAAGAGCTACAGGGCAAATTGACCACCCTCGAGCAAGAACTGACCGCCAAGAACGCTGCCCTAGAAGAACTGCGTCGCTCGACCCAGACCCTCGACCGCCAGACCAGCGACGCCGCCGACGCCTACGAGCGAGCCGCTGCCGCCACCCAGAAATGGACCGGCAAGATCGCCAACCTGCAGGTCGACCTGGCTCGGGTGGTGGCCCACTATGAAGAGGCCGAGGCGCGCCTCGAACAATATGGCCCGGCCCCCGAGGGCGAAACCGCGCCCTTGACCGCCGAAGAACTGGAGAACGCGCGGGGTCGCATCAAGCGGCTCAAGAACTTCCTGGACAACTTCGGCGGAGTCAATCTGGGTGCCCGCGAAGACCATGAGCGGCTGACCGAGCGCCACCTGCATCTCAAGACTCAGATCGACGATCTGACCGAGGGGGCGGCCAGCCTCAAGAAGATCATGGCCGAGCTGGATAAAGCCACGGTCAGCCAGTTTGAAAAGACTTTCCATGAAGTCAACAACACCTTTTCCCGCCTGTTTACCGACCTGTTCAGTGGTGGCCAGGCGCGCCTGGAGCTGTGCGACCCGGAAGACGTGCTCGAATCGGGGGTCGAAATCGTGGCCTGCCCGCCCGGTAAGCGGATGCAGAACATGACCTTGCTCTCGTCGGGCGAACGCGCTCTTACGGCTATCGCCTTCCTCATGTCGTTGCTGGCTTGCAAGCCCAGTCCGATCGTGATCCTCGACGAACTCGATGCGCCCCTCGACGAGCGCAACGTCGAAAAGGTGGCCACCCGATTGCTGGAGTTCTCGACCTCGTCGCAATTTCTGGTCATTACGCACAACCGCAAGACGATGGAATTTGCCGACCGACTCTATGGAGTGACCATGGTCGAACCCGGCATCAGTAAGGTGCTGTCGGTGGAACTGGCCACCGTAGAACAAGAATTGGGAGCTTTGGGATGAAACTGTTAGAAGTCTTGAAAGACGGGTTTCTGCTGATGGTCAGCTTGCCTCGCAACTGTCCCGAGCTGGCGCGGGCGGCGGTCGAGGCCGGGGCGGGCTGCATCAAGGTGCACCTCAACTGTCACCACTTCGCCAGCGACACCCGTTTCGGCAGCTGGAGCGAAGAAAAAGCGGTCCTGCAAGAGATCCTGGCGGCGGTCGACGTGCCCGTGGGGGTGGTCACCGGCGAGAGCGTGCAGCCCGGTCCCGACGAGATGGCGGCCCTGGCTGGGGCGGGCTTCGACTTCTGGGATCTTTTTGCGAAGTTCGCCCCTCCTGACTATCTCAGGCTCCCCAGGTTGGGGAGCATGGTAGCCATCGACAGCAGCTGGACTCCGTCGCTCGTCAAGCAGCTGGGCCGACTGGGGGTGGGCGTGATCGAGTCTTCGATCATCCCCCGCAGCGAGTATCGCAGCCCGCTCAACCTGATCGACCTGTGCGCCTATGCCAACCTGGCGGAGGCCTCCCCCATGCCGATCCTGATTCCCACCCAGAAGGCAGTCTTGCCCCATCAGGTCCAGGATCTGGCCCGGATCGGAGCAGCCGGCATCACCATTGGAGCGGTCGTCACCGGGCTCGAAGCCGACGGCCTGAAAGCCGCCACCAGCGCCTTTCGACGGGCCATCGATGCCATCGCTTAGCCTGATTCCGCTCGACGACCGACCGTGTTGCCTCGACTTCGTCGAACGGTTGGCTGCCCTGGCCGGGGTCAAAGTCAAGACGCCACCCCGGGACCTGCTGGGCAGCTTCACCCGGCCGGGTCAACCAGAAGCTTTGTTGGACTGGCTCGAAGCCCAATCGGATCGGCGCGTGCTGGCCTCCCTGGACATGGTTTGCTGGGGAGGGCTGGTGGCTTCGCGCCAGCCACACCACCGCCTGGACTCGGCCCTGGCCAGGTTGGAACGCTTTCACGCCATCACGGCCGGCCGCCAGGTCTATGCTTTCAACGCCATCTTGCGCACAGCCCCCACCCAGACCAGCCCAGAGGAGGTAACCGAAGCCGAGAAACTGGTGGACCTGTCCGAGATTGCGGCCCGCCTGCACCAGGGCGAAGAACGGCTGCGGGCTGAGTTCGAACGGATTCAAGCCGCCATTGCGCCCCAACGCCTCGAGGCCTATCACCGCACCCGCCAGCGCAATCATCAGCTCAATGCCCGAGCTATCGAACTTTCGGCCGACTGGAAGGCGCTGCTGATCGGGGTTGACGACAGCCGCACCGAAGGCTGGAATCTGATGGAACTGGCCCACCTGCAGTCTCAGGCCGGCGGCCTGCCGGTGTGGTTTGCTCCCGGCACCGACGAGATGGCCCACCTGCTGTTGGTGCGCGCCCTGGGGGTCAAATCCGCCATCTGGCCCGTCTGGAGCCACCCCGGATTGGCAGAGCGGGTGGGCCGCTACGAGGATCGGCCCATGGGCGCCTTGCTCGAAGCCCAGGCGGCCGCCGCCGGCCTCAAGCTGGGACCCTCCCTACGCAAGCTGTTTCTCTTTGGCCCGCGCGGCCACCAACGCGAGGCGGACACCCAGAACCGCGGCTCAGGGGCCCGAGCCGAGCGTTTCGCCCGCGAAATCGCAGCCGCCCTCGACGAGGGCGCTCTGGTGACCGTGGCCGATGTGAGCTATGCCAACGGGGCGGACCGAGGTTTGGTGCGCTGCCTGCGAACCCACCGCCTATTGTCTCACCTGGTAGGGTTTTCTGCCTGGAACACCGCTGGCAACACCGTCGGCACGGCCCTGGCGACGCTGGCGCTGTTCGACCCTAAGCGCCGGGCCGAGGCGCGCCGATTTCTGCTCGAGCGACTGGGGGATGACTTTCTCTATCAGAGCGTGGTGCGCAATCGTCTCAAGGCCCGGTTGGGCGCGGGACTCAAGCTCGAAGGGGCGGCCCTGGCTCAGGCCCAGCAATTGCTAGACCAGGAAATGAGCGAGCCCTTCGCCCGCCTGAGCCGGGATGTCGGCCTGGAGGACACCCGGGCCCGCTTCGAATTGCCGTGGGGCCGGCTTTTCGAGGTCAGAGTGACCACCTGAGCGAACGACCATCCAGCAAAGCGGGAAAGCGCTCGCGATAGGCTCGCAACTCGGCTCCATCGAAACTGGCCTTCAGATACGCCGGTTGCGGGCCCGCTTCGGCCACCACCCGCCCCTGCTCGTCGATCAGCATCGAGGCTCCGGGATAGGGGTTGAAGGGATCCTGGCCACAGCGATTGACCCCCACCACCACCGCCTGGTTCTCGATAGCCCGAGCCTTGAGCAGGGCGCGCCAATGCTCGACCCGGGGAGCGGGCCAGTTGGCCGGCACCAAAAACATGTCCACCCCGCGGGCCAGAGCAAGCTCTCTAAAGAGCTCAGGAAAGCGCAGGTCGTAGCAAATCAGGGGCGCCACCGTGAAGCCGTTCCAGGCGAACCAGACAAACCGGTCACCGGGTTCGTAATGCCGGCCTTCTTCGCCAAAAGTGAACGGCCGGCGCTTGTCGTAGCGCGCCAGGCGGCCTTCGGGAGAAAACACCAGCACGGCGTTGCGCGGCCGAGGCGTGTGGCGCAACGGCACCCCGCCGACGATGGTGATCCCCAGGCGACGCGCCGTCTCGGCCAGAAAGGACGCGCTGGGACCCTCTTCGGCCTCGGTGACTTCGGCCGTGTTCATCGAGAAGCCCCAGGCGAACATCTCGGGCAAGACGATCAGATCACCGGCCTGAGGCGCGGCCAGGGCCAGCAACTCCTCCACCCGCTCGAAATTGGCCTCGGGGTCTTCCCAGGCGATGTCGGTCTGCAGGGCGATGACGTGCATGAAGAGATGGTAAGCTACCCGCTCTTTCACCGCAACCACTGGCTCCAACCCCGGCCAGGCCGATGCTCGACCGGCACCGGTAGAGGGGGCTTCACGGGGCGGGCCAGGATGGTTACCCGGTCGGGTCCGGCCACGCCATGATCAAGCAGCATCTGGCGGGCTCGGCCCTCAACCCAGGGCTTCTCTAGATAGAGGGTGTGGCGACCGTGATCGGCCTTCCACACCACCTGGGCCCCCAGGTCGACCACCCGAACGAAGCTGTCGGGGCCCGACGGCAGCTTGACCAGGGCCCCCAGCACCAGGGCCAGAGCCAGCCACCAGCGAGCTTTGCCGTCCTCGAGCCAGTAGTGCAAGGCGACCCCCAGCGCCAGCAGGGCCAGCAATCCAACCGGGTGCGGGCGCGCCAGAATCAACTCCGGCGAGACCAGGGCCAGTTTGCCCACCACCCACAGCAGATAATCGGCCAGCGGCTTGAGGGGCCAATACAGCCAGGGGTGACCAAGCAAAGAAGCCAGCAGTCCCAGCGGCAGGATCAACTCGGCCACCGGGCCCATCAGCAGGTTGGCCACCAAGCCCGTCACCGCCAGCCGGTGAAAGTTCCACCAGGCCACCGGCAACACCGCCAGGGTGGCCGCCAGCGTCATGGCCGTCGGTTTGGCCAACCAGGCCGGTAGTCGGGACAGGCGGCGCTCCAAACCGGGGGCGAACAGCATCAGCCCCAGCACGGCCAACACGCTCATCTGAAAGCCCAGATCGAAGAGATAGCCGGGCTTGTAGAGCAAGCAACCCAGGATCGACAGCGACAGCGAGCCGGAAAGGTCCGAACGGCGCCCCACCGCTGCCGCCAATAAACCCAGGCAAGCCATCACGGCCGCCCGCACCACCGACGGCGAAGCTCCGGCCAGCAAGGCGTAAAAGCAGGCCCCCACCATGGCCGCAGGAGCCATCCGCCAACTAGCCAATCCCAACGGACGCCCCAACCACAAAATCAAGCCGGCCACGATGGCCACGTTAAGCCCCGACGCGGCTAACAGGTGGGTCGTCCCGGTCCGCCGGAACTGCTCGAGCAGCTCCGCGTCGAGACCCCTGGTCTCGCCGAAGACGATGCCCGCGATCAAGGCCAGACGCCGCGCTTTGAGCCGGCGGGACAAGTTCGCCAGCATGCGGGCTCGAGCGGCCCAGGCCAGCCCGGCCAGACTGGTCGGCCGGGCCGGACCCAGACGGTCGGCGAAGCCCTTGAACCGACCCAGGCAAAGTTTGTGTCGCACCCCCTCACGGGCCAGCCAGTCAGCCTGGTCAAAGCCTCCCGGATAGGCAGCCGCCGAGGGGGCCACCAGCTTGCCGACCAACAACCAGCGGTCTCCCGGCCACAGGTCGAGGGGCTGGTCCGACTCGACGAAGAGCCGGACCGCGCCCAGGCGGGGACGTCCTTCGAAGTGCTCGGCCAGGAAATGAAAAGCCACTCCCTGGCCGTGACGCCGAGGGGCCTCCAGCACGATGCCGCTGACTTCCACTTCGAGCCCGTCACAACCGATTAGCGGATCGGGGGGCTGCCAGGCCGCTCGCCCAAATCCGAGCCCGAGAAAGAGGGCCACGACCAGCCCCTGGCGAGCCAGCGAGGGATAGATCAGACCAAGCCCGGCCAGGCCTACCAGGGCCACCAGCAGTTCTGTTCGAGTCGGCATCATAAGACCCGCCACCAGGCCGGCGCAGGCCCACCAGTTCCAGCGTTGCATACTCTCAGCTAAGCCCAGGAATGTTGCCAAAAGTCCGACCAATTGCTTAGCAGAACGTGACCGGAATGTTGCCTGTTGATGAACCGCGAACACACGACCGAGCAAGCCAGGAAACCGCGTCGCGAAGCGAGAAAAGAGAGATTGTGAGAAAATTCACAATCTCGGGGAGTGACCGATGCCGCTGACTCATAGCCGTTCTCAGGCTCTGGTTGCCGAAGCCAGACAATTTCTGCCCGGGGGCGTCAACAGTCCCGTCCGCGCCTTCAAGGCCGTGGGCGGAGAACCCCTGGTCTTCGAGCGCGCCCACGGAGCCCGGATGGTCGATGTCGATGGCAACGAGTATATCGACTGCGTCGGCTCCTGGGGCCCGATGCTGCTGGGCCATGCTCACCCCCGGGTGATGAGCAGCGTGGCCGAGGTGCTAACCAACGGACTCTCCTTTGGAGCCACCTGCCCCCACGAGATCGAACTGGCTCGCTTGATCACCGAACTGATGTCCGGTATCGAAATGGTTCGCCTCGTCAATTCGGGCACCGAGGCCACCATGAGTGCCATTCGGTTAGCCCGCGGGCACACCGGCCGGGCTGACATCGTCAAGTTCGAGGGCTGCTATCACGGCCACAGCGACTGCCTGTTGGCCAAAGCCGGCTCGGGAGCCATGACCCTGGCCCTACCCGATAGCGCCGGCGTGCCAGCCGCCGTCACCCAGAACACCATCATCCTGCCCTTCAACGACCTCGACGCTTTGCGCCGAGTCTTCCAAGAAAAAGGGTCGCAAATCGCCGCCGTCATCGTCGAGCCAGTGGCCGGCAACATGGGGGTGGTGCCCCCCAGGCCCGGTTATCTCGAGGGGTTACGCGAGCTGACGGCCGAGTTCGAGAGCCTGCTGATCTTCGACGAAGTGATGACTTGTTTTCGCGTGGCCCGAGGCGGCGCTCAGGCTCGCTTCGGCATCGAGCCCGACCTGACGTGTCTGGGCAAAATCGTGGGCGGAGGCATGCCGCTGGCCGCCTATGGTGGCAAACGTGCGATTATGCAGTCGATCGCCCCCCTCGGTCCCGTCTATCAGGCCGGCACGTTGTCGGGCAACCCGGTGGCCACCACGGCCGGCCGGGCCACGCTCGAGATTCTCAAGGCGCAACCGGAGCTCTATGACCAGCTCGAAGAACGAGGCGCCCAGCTCGAGGACGCCCTCCAGGCCGCCATCGCCCGCCACCGGTTGACGGCGACCGTCCAACGGGTCGGTTCGATGATGACCCTCTTCTTTGCCGAGGGCCCCATTCACGACTACGCCGACGCCAAGCGCTCGGATACCGAGCGCTACGCAACCTACTTTCAAGCCATGCTGGCAGAAGGGATCTACCTGGCGCCGTCGCAGTTTGAAGCCGCCTTCCTGGGCATCGCCCACGGGGCCCCCGAAATTGAACAGATCATCAGAGCGGCCGACAAAGTCCTGGCAGGATTTGCTTAGCCGGAAAGGTGGAAATGTGGTAATCGCTCCGCTACGGGGTTTGGAGGACGACCTCCAGCTGGTCGAAGCGGCGCTATTGAACATCCTCGAAACCCGCGGGGGCAACCTCAGATGCCCCGCGGAAGTGCTGTTCCGAACGGGCGGAAAACGATTGCGACCGGCGCTGGTCCTGCTAGCCAGTCGAGCCACCGCAGGGCAATCGCAGGGGGCTATCCGACTGGCGGCCGCAGTGGAGATGATCCATGGCGCATCCCTCCTGCATGACGATGTGCTCGACGGCACCACGGTGCGTCGAGGAGCTGAAACGCTCAATTCGACCCACGGGAATCACTTCACCGTCTTGCTGGGCGACTGGCTGCTGTGCCAGGCTTTGCTGGCCATCGCCGAACTGGGTCAGGTCGAGTTGCTACAAGTGATTTCGGCCGCCGTGGCCGACATGACCAACGGCCAGATCCTCGAAGCCAACCTGCAAGGCCGAATCGATGTCGCCACCGACCAATATCTGGCCGTGGTCGAAGGTAAAACCGCCGCCCTGATGGCGGCCGGATGTCGCCTGGCCGCCCTGCTGAGCGGCGCCCCTGACGATCAAGTGGAAGCCCTCACCAGGTTCGGTCGCAAGCTGGGCCTCGCTTTCCAGATCGTGGATGACGTGCTAGACTACTGGGGGGATGCGAGTGTCCTGGGCAAGCCCACGGGCTCAGACCTGCGAGAACGGAAATACACCCTGCCGTTCCTAGACGCCTTCTGGCGCTCGGCACCCCACGAACAAACCAAGATCCGCACCCTCTTGGGCAATGGCAAGCTCGACAACGGCGGGCTGCTCGAGGTGGTCGAATGGATGGAAGGCTACCAGGCGCGAGAACGGGCCCTACAGATGGCCGTCGATTTCGCTAACGAAGCGCGGGCAGCGCTGGCAACCCTGCCGCCCAGCCCGGCCAAGGAGTCCCTCGAGCAACTGTTGGCCTACATCACCGAGCGAGAGCGCTAATGGAACACTTTGGTGAATACGGCTACGTAGCCATCTTCCTGCTAGGAGGAATGGCGTTTGTCGTTTTCAACTTCGGGTTGGCGGCTTTCATCACTCGACTGCTGGCAAGTCACCGCCCCCACGCCAGCAAACTCATCGCCTACGAGTGTGGTGAGGCTCCGACCACCGAAGCCTGGGTCCAATACAACGTTCGCTACTATATTTTCGCGATGCTCTTCGTCTTGTTCGACGTCGAGGCGGCCTTCTTGATCCCCTGGGCGGTTGGTTTCAAAGCCATGGTGGCCGGCCCGCTGGGCCTGTTGGCCCTGGTCGAAATGCTGGTCTTCTTGCTGTTTCTGGCCATCGCGCTGATCTACGCCTGGAAGAAAGGGGCACTGGAATGGGTCTAATCGAACGAATCCCAGCCTACATCGAAAAAATTCCTAACGGGGGCATCCTGATGGCTCCCATTGACTGGATCCTCAACAACGCCAAAGCGTCGTCCATCTGGTACATGCTGTTCGGCCTGGCCTGCTGCGCCATCGAACTGATGGCCACGGGGGCGTCGCGCTACGACTTCGACCGCCTGGGAATGATCTTTCGGGCCACCCCCCGCCAAACCGACCTGATGATCGTGGCCGGGACCCTGACCTTGAAGATGGCTCCCCGCGTCAAGCTGCTCTACGACCAGATGCCCGAACCCAAATACGTCATCGCCATGGGCGGTTGCACCGTCTATGGCGGGCCGTTCTATCACGATTCGTACTCGGTGCTCAAGGGAGTCGACAAGATCATCCCCGTCGACATTCACGTGGCCGGCTGCCCTCCTCGCCCCGAAGCTCTGCTCAACGGCTGCATCGAGTTGCAGAAGTTGATCAAGACCGAGAAATTTGGCAAAAAGCGAGACCGTCCCGGTCTGCGCCACATCGTGCCCCAGCAGATTCCCGGGCAGCCGCCCCAGCTGGCTGGTCAACTTATCCGCTCCAACGAGATTCCCATCCTGTCCTGATGAACAAGTACGAGCTACTGGCAAAGATCCGTGAACAGTATCCCGAGCACGACGTGGTCGATGATCCCGTCAACCCCCAGGGCATCATCATCGACCGGACCCTGGTGCCGGAGCTCTTCGGATGGCTGCGCGACACTCCCGAGATGGGGTTTGATTTTCTCGAGTTCGAGACCTGTACCGATCGGCCGCCCGACCATCTCGATATGATCTACTATCTCTATTCCTACACTCACCACCATCGGTTGGGTTTGAAAGTCAAGCTGCCGCGGACGCACCCCTCGATCGCCTCGCTGGCCGGGCTCTGGGCCAACGCCGACTGGAACGAACGCGAGGTCTACGATCTGTTTGGGGTCCATTTTCCCGGGCACCCCGATCTGCGCCGCTTGATGATGCCCGAAGACTGGGAGGGTCACCCCCTGCGCAAAGACTACATGCATCCCAATGTCGTCTTTCGTCCGGATTGAGAAACACTATGGTTACCGAAGAATTCGAACTCAACATGGGACCTCAGCATCCTTCCACCCACGGGGTGCTGAGGATGCTGCTCAAAATGGACGGAGAGCGGGTGGTCAGTTGCGAGCCAATTGTCGGTTACCTCCACCGTTCTATCGAGAAGATGGCCGAAAACCGAACCTTCACCCAGGTCATTCCGGTCACCGATCGGCTCGATTACTGCACCTCGATGACCTCGAACTATGTCTATGTCATGTCCGTCGAGGCACTGGCCGATCTCTCGCCGCCGCCGCGGGCCGAGTTCATCCGCGTGATCATGTCCGAGTTAAACCGGATCGCGTCGCATCTGCTGTGGTACGGCACCTTTTGCCTCGAGATCGGAGCCACCACGCCCTTCCTCTATGCCTTCGAAGACCGCGAGCGGGTGCTTGATCTCTTCGAGATGGCCTGCGGGGCCCGGTTGCTCTACAACTATATCCGCATCGGCGGGGTCAGCCGTAACATCGACCGTCCCTTCCTGGACAGGATGATGGTCTTTCTCGACGACTGGGAACCGCGCATCGTCGAATACGAAAAGCTGCTGGATGAAAACCCCATCTTCTACAATCGAACCAAAGGCGTGGGGGTGCTCAGCATCGAGAAGGCCAAGCATTACGGGGTAACCGGCCCCAACATCCGGGCCTCGGGCTTGGAAGTGGACGTGCGCAAGGACAACACCTACGCCGCCTACAGCGACCTCGCCTTCGACGTACCCACCCTGCCCGAGGGGGATGTCTTCGCCCGCTACCGCCTGCGCATGCTCGAATTGCGCCAAAGCGCGGCGATCCTGAGGCAATGCTTCGAGAAGATCCCCCCCGGAGACCATTGCTTGCCCTTGAACTATCGCATCAAGATTCCCGAGGGTGAAACCTATCAGCACATCGAGAGTCCCCGGGGAGACATCGGCTGCTGGCTGGTCTCCACCGGTGGCGATATGCCCTGGCGCTGTAAGTTCCGCACGCCATCCTTCGTCCATATCCAGATCTTTCGCGACCTCTTGCCGGGGGTACTCGTCCCCGACATCATGGCCATCTGCGCCAGCTTCGACATCGTTCTGCCCGAGACGGATCGGTAGGAACTGACCCTATGTCGTCTCGAAAGCGGCGCCATTCATGAGCCTCGATTGGATCCATAGCCCGGCCAGCAAAGCCCTGGACGACCTGTTCTTTGGAGCTACCGGTCGGCATGTGCCCGACTGGTTGCTGATGCCGTTGATGCTGCTCATCATCATCGGTTTTCTGAGCGTCTCGGCGCTCTTTCTCATCTGGCTCGAGCGCAAAGTCTCGGCGGCCATCCAGAACCGCATGGGCCCCATGTTGACCGGACCCCGACTTCTGGCCAATAGCTTCTGGGGCGGAGGGTGGCTGCAGACTGCCGCCGATGCCATCAAGCTCTTGATCAAAGAGTTGATCATACCCGGCAAAGCCGACGCCGGTCCCTTTATTCTAGCGCCGATCCTGATCTTCTCGGTCTGCCTGACGGCCTATGTGGCCATCCCTTTCGCTCCCGCCCTGGCCGTGAGCGACCTCAACATCGGGCTGCTCTACGTCGTCTCGATCTCCTCTTTGACGGTGCTCTCGATCCTGATGGCCGGCTGGGCCTCCAACAACAAGTATAGCTTGCTGGGCGGACTGCGCTCGGCAGCCCAGATGCTGTCCTACGAAATTCCTTTGCTCTTCGCCTTGCTCGGCCCCATCATGATGGCCGGCACCCTTTCGATGCAGGGCATCGTCAAGGCCCAGATGGAATTGGGCGTGTGGTTTATCGTGCCTTCCTTCCTGGGGGCGGTGGTCTACTACGTGGCCTCGATCGCCGAGGTGAACCGGCCGCCGTTCGACATTCCCGAAGCCGAGTCCGAACTGGTGGCGGGCTATGTGTCGGAATACTCGGGAATGATGTTCGCCATGTTCTTTTTGGCCGAGTTTTGCAACATGATGCTGGTCTCGGCCGTGGCCGCCACCGTCTTTCTGGGTGGCTGGGCCGTTCCGTTCTGGCCCCCGCCCGAAAGCTTCAGCTGGGCCTACACGCTGGTGGGCTGCCTGGTCTTCTTCATCAAGACCTACATCCTGATCGCAATCATGATGTGGATCCGCTGGACCTTCCCTCGCATTCGGCCTGACCACCTGATGAATCTGGGCTGGAAGTTTATGTTGCCCATGGCCTTCGTCAACCTGCTCTTGTGCTCGGTGGTGGCCATCTTCCAGGCCACGGGCCAGTCCAGTCCCTGGATGGCGTTGACCGTCGGGGTGCTGGGGGTCGGGGCTGTAGGCATCTTCATGAGCCTGTTTAAACTCCACGAGGCGGGGGCTCTCTCTCCCTCGGTCGTGACAGGGCCAACCGAATGAGCGACGTCTCACCGATCGTCTTCTATCTGTTGGCAGCGGCCGTGCTGGCGCCGGCGGTCATGGTCGTCGTCAGCGAGAACCTGTTCCATTCGGGCATCGCTCTGGTCACCTGCTTTCTCGGGGTGGCGGGCCTCTATGTCACGCTCTCGGCCCCCTTTGTGGCCGGCATGCAAGTGCTGGTCTACGCGGGCGCCATTGCCGTGATCTTATTGTTTGCGTTCATGTTGACCCACAACCTGATGCATCCCGAGGCGGGCAGTTTGACTTTTCAGCAAGGTCCGGCGGCAGCCATCTGCCTGCTGGTCGGGTGCGCCCTGCTCTTGATCATCGAAAATTCGTCCTTTGCCAGTAACCCGGTCAGCGTCGAGGCTATCCGTCAGGCGACCTCGATCGCCGGGTTGGGCGCGCAGTATCTGACCGATAACTTGCTGGCCTTCGAACTGGTCTCGCTGTTGCTGCTGGTCACGCTGGTGGGAGCCGTCGTGATCGCCCGCAAGGAAGAAGGCGAGCCCGAATGATCGGTCTGGCTCACTACCTGATGCTGGGGGCCATGCTCTTCTGCATCGGTCTGTACGGGGTCCTGACTCGCCGCAACGCTGTGGCCGTACTGATGTCCCTCGAGCTGATGTTCAACTCGATCAACATCAATATGGTCGCCTTTTCACGCTTCAATCCAGACATCACCGGGGTCGTATTCTCGATCTTCATCATCGCTGTGGCCGCCGCCGAGGCCACCGTCGGGGTGGCGCTGGTGCTGGCCGTCTATCGCAACCAGCGGGTCATCGACCTGGAACGAGTCGACCACCTCAAGTGGTAGGCGTGTTGCGCGCGAACTCGTATCCTTCGAGAAAGCCGATCGCCTTCTGGGCGTGAGGGAAGCGATGCACCAATTCCCAAAAAGCCGGCGAATGGTCGGCCACCACCAGATGAGCCAGCTCATGCACGATCACATAGTCAAGCACGAAGTCGGGCAAACCGGCCAGCACGTGCGAGATGCGGATGGTGCCATCGAGCGGGGTGCACGAGCCCCAGCGCGACTGCTGATTGCTGACCCAGCGGATGCTAAATTCGAGCCGACCTTGAAAGTAACGCCGATTCAAGCGCTCGGCTCGCGAGGCCAGGTCCTGGTCGGTGGCCAGGTCGGCGGCCACCTGACGACGCGACAGACGCTCTCGCATCTTTTCGACCCACTGCTGCTCTTCTCGTTTAGAAAACCAGGCCGGAATGCGCACCACCAGAGTGCCCCGATCCAGGGTGGCCGAGACCGTCTTTCGGCGCTTACGACTGCGAACAACGCGAATCTCCATGCGGATCTCTACTCCGTCGCGATTGATAAACCTTCAAGGAGGGGTGCCGAAAGGCATCTCGAAACGGCCGGTATCTCTGGGAGTCTTGAGTGATAACACCCGCCATGCTGGTCCTGGCCTCGGAGGGTCTACTTGAACCTGAGGTCCTGTCCGGGGCAGCAGCCAACTGCTGGCTGATTCCTCTATTTCCCCTGCTGGCGTGCCTCATCATCGCGTTCGTCACTCGCCCCTGGGGCAAGCTTTCCGCCGGCCTCTCGATCCTGGCAATGGGCGGGTCACTCGTGACCGCTCTGGGCGTCTTCTCGCAACGACTGGCCCATCTCGAAGCCCCCCCGATGGAGGCCTCCTACCCCTGGGTATCGGTGCTCGAAGGACGGCTCGGGATCATCGAGATGGGCCTGCTGGTCGACAACCTGAGCGCCACCATGCTGGCCATGGTGTGCTTTATCGCGCTGCTCATCCAAATTTACTCGTTTTCCTACATCGACACCGAGATCCACCACTTCCCCACCCAGGACGAATCGAGCATGTCCCGATTCTATGTCTATCTGTCGCTGTTCGCTTTCTCGATGCTGGGCCTGGTGCTCTCGAACAACCTGCTTCAGATCTACATCTTCTGGGAACTGGTCGGAGTCTGCAGCTACTTCTTGATCGGCTTCTGGTATTTCAAGAAGAGCGCCGCCGACGCGTGCAAGAAGGCCTTCATCGTCACCAAATTCGCCGACCTGGGATTTCTGATCGGCATCCTGATGGTCGGAGTCGGCAGCGGCTCGTTCAACTTTCTGCAACTGATGCATCCCGGTGCCCTCGCCGCCGGAATCATGTTCAGCAACGCCCTGGCGCTGGCCCTGGTGTTCTGCGGCGCCATCGGCAAGAGTGCGCAATTCCCATTACAAATCTGGTTGCCTGACGCGATGGAAGGCCCCACCCCGGTCTCGGCCCTCATCCACGCCGCCACCATGGTCGCGGCCGGCATCTTTCTGGTGGCGCGTTTATTCGACATCTTCGCCGCCACCCCCGGAGCGGCCACTTTCGTCGCCACCATCGGCACCATTACAGCCTTCGTGGCCGCCAGCATCGCGGTCACCCAGAACGACATCAAACGGGTGCTGGCCTACTCGACCGTCTCGCAACTGGGCTTCATGCTGGCCGCCCTGGGCTGCGGAGCCCTGACTGCCGGAGTCTTCCATCTGCTCACCCACGCGTTCTTCAAAGCCCTCCTGTTTCTGGGCTCCGGAGCGGTGATTGTGGCCTGTCACAACAACGATATGTGGACCATGGGGGGTCTGAAGAAAAAGCTTCCTTTCACCCATTTCGCCTTTGCCATGGGCTGCTTGGCGCTGTCTGGCATCCCCCCCTTCGCCGGCTTCTGGTCCAAGGACGAGGTGGTGGCCGGCACCCAGAATCACCCCGTCATCATGGTGGTTCTGCTCATCTCCGCCTTTCTTACCGCTTTTTATGTGACCCGAATGTACTGCATCGCCTTCAACGGCGACTATCGTGGCGCTGAGCACGCCCCCGAGTTCGCCGGCCCTATTCCTCCGGCTAACCTGCCGGCCCCGATGCAGCCCTCGCGCGATGTCTTCGAGACCGTGCCCGATTGGACCGAGGAGAAGGCTCTGGAAGCCGGCCCGGATCTGCCGCCCGCCTGCCTGGGCGCTCATATGGAACACGTCTCCCACGACCACCACGAGCCCCACGAAGTGTCCCCCGTCATGTACGGCCCGCTGCTGATTTTGTCGGTGTTCGCCATCGGACTCGGCTTCATCGGCGTGCCCCACGAAATGGGCGGAAGCAACTGGTTCCACTCGGTCATTCATTCCCAGCAGGCTCATCCCGTGCCCTTTTCTGGGCTCTTGATGGGCATCTCGGTACTGGTGGCTGGCGGCGGCGTGCTCTGGGGCTGGCTGCTCTTTGGCAACGACCCGGCGGCGGGTGAGGCCAAGCTGCGCAAGATGCTCGGTCCGGTCTGGACCTTTCTGGCCCAAAAGTGGTATATGGACCATCTCTGGGCCTGGCTGGTCTCGAACACCATGTTCCTGGCCGCTCGAGTCACTGCCTGGCTCGATGACGAGGTGGTGGACGGCAGTGTGCGCGGTGTAGCCTGGGGCACCGGCCTGCTGGGCGAAAAACTCCGCTACGAGCATAGCGGCCTGGTCCAGCAGTATATCCTGATGCTGCTTTGCTCTGGCTTGATCCTGTTAGCGGTAGTGGCCTTTGCCGAGCCAGATTTCGTGCTCAGCCCAGCTCGCATGCTCAACCTCGACTTTGGAGGGCTGCGGTGAACGACTGGCCCGTCCTGAGCGTCATCACGCTGCTGCCCTTGCTGGCAGCCACTCTGATTATGCTCTTGCCCGAGAAGGCCGAGCAAGCCGTGCGAGCGCTGGCCCTGGGCAGCACCGGCCTGGCCGGTCTGTTCTCGGTCTGGCTCTTCGTCGACTACAGCCACGCCCCCACGGCCGGCTTCACCTATATCGAAGAGATGGCCTGGTTGCCCCGTCTGGGTATCAGCTACAAACTGGGCGCCGACGGCCTTTCGGTGCCGATGATTTTGCTCACCGGCATCATCGGCTTCACGGCCATGCTGATGTCGGGCGACCCCCAGCGGACCCGGCAAAGGGAGTACTACGCTCTGGCCCTGGCGGCCATCAGCGGAGTCTACGGTGTTTTTTGCTCGCTGGACCTGTTCTTCTTTGTCCTGTTCTATGAACTGGCCTCGATTCCGATGTTCTTTCTGGTCGGTATCTGGGGCTCCGACAAGAGCGGCGATGGCCGCAACATCAACCGCCAGGCAGCGGCCATGAAACTGCTGCTCTATCTTCAGTTGGGAGGCGGATTGGTCTTGCTGGGCATCCTGGGCCTCTATTTCGGCTCGGGGGCTGACACCTTCGATTTTACCAAGATCGCCGAAGCCAGCTTTAGCGCCGGTTGGCAGAAGTTTTTGTTCTTCCTACTTTTCCTGGGCTTTGGTATCGAAGCCGGCCTGGTGCCGTTCCACACCTGGCTGCCCGACGGTCACTCGAGCGCCCCCACGGCTCTGTCGATGCTGCTGGCCGGTGTGCTGCTCAAGATGGGCGGTTACGGTATTTTGCGCCTGGGAGTCCAGTTGTTACCCGAGGGCACCCAGCACTGGATGCACGTCTTCGTAGTCATGGCCGTGGTCAACATCCTCTACGGCGGCCTGTGCGCCTTGCGCCAGACCGACGTCAAGGTGATGATCGCCTATTCGAGCGTCAGCCACATGGGAATGGTCTTTCTGGGGGTGGCCTGCGTCAACTCGGTGGGCCAGGCCCACGTGCTCTATGGCCTGAGCGGAGCCGTCTTCCAGATGTTCTCCCACGGCATCATCACGGCGCTGCTATTCGCCCTGGCCGGCACCATCTACGAGATCACGCACGTGCGCAATCTCAAGAGCTGGGGCGGTCTGGCCGTGCAGATGCCATTCTTCGCGTGTCTTTACGTGTTCGCGGCCATGGCCTCGCTCGGGCTGCCGGGGATGACCGGCTTTGTAGCCGAGTTGATGGTCTTGATCGGCATCTGGCAGTTCAACCCGACCATCGCCTGCTTTGCCATTCTGGGTCTGGTCATCACCACCACCTATCTGCTGCGCTCGGTTCAGTTCGGCTTCTATGGCCCACTCAACCCCAAGCACACCGAGGCTCGTGACGCCAACCTGCGGGAACAGGTGGCGACCTTAACGCTGGCGGCCACGACCCTCTTCTTTGGTCTGTTGCCCGGCGTGATGGTGGCCGTGATGAATCCCACTCTACTCGAAATTTCGAAGGGCTACATCTGATGTCGATCGAGACCGCCAGCACCCTGGTAGCTCTCTCGCCCGATCTCGTGGTGACGGTGGGAGCGGTGCTGGTTTTGCTCACCGACCTGTTCCAACCGAAGTCGCATCGCTCTTGCCAGGGTCTGACCGCCGCCTGCCTGCTGGTGGGGTTGATCTGCTCGATCATGTTAGGCCAATCACAGCTCGGCCCGATGCACCCCTGGGCCGCCCGGGTGCTCGTGGTAGACTCGATGACCGCCGCTTGCAAAGGGCTCATCTGCCTTTTGGCTTTGCTGGTGGTGATGGTCTCGTACCGCTCGTTTGACGAAGAAGAGCGCCATCCGGGTGAGTACTACACGATGATTCTCTTCGTCACCCTGGGCATGTTGGTGGTAGCTGCCAGCAACGAGTTCCTCACTTTCTTCGTGGCCTTCGAGCTACTCTCGATCCCGCTCTACATGCTGGTTGGCTTTCGCCGTTACGAAGTGACCTCGGCCGAGGCCGGCCTGAAGTATTTTTTGACCGGAGCCGCTTCCTCGGCGATCCTGCTGTTCGGCATCAGCTGGATCTATGGAGCCACCGCCACCACCCAGTTCAATCAACTGGCTCAGGGGGTCAAACCCGGAACTCTGAGCCTTTTCCTGCTGGGTCTGGTGTTCGTGCTGGTAGCCCTGGGTTTTAAGATTTCGGCTGCCCCCTTTCACATGTGGGCGCCCGACGCTTATCAAGGCGGACCCACCCCGGTCGTAGCCCTGCTCTCGACCGCGCCCAAAGCCGCCATGCTGGTCTTCATTCTGAGGCTGTTTGCCAACAACCTCAATGGCCTACCCGAGAAGTACGGCCCCGAGCTAATGTACCTGTTCGCGGCCCTGGCCACGCTATCAGTGGTGGTCGGCAATCTAGTGGCCCTGCCGCAGAGCGACCTGCGCCGCCTGCTGGCCTATTCTGGGGTGGCCCAGATCGGCTACATCCTCATCGGCGTCATGAGTTCGGTCGGCAACCCGAGCGAGGGAATGGGAGCCGGCTCGGTGCTTTTCTATCTGGTGGTTTACACCCTGACCAACGTGGGCCTTTGGACCGTTGTCCAGCTGATCGGTTCGCAGACCAATTCCTACGCCATCGCCGACCTGGCCGGCCTGTCCCGCCGCAATCCCTTCCTGGCTCTGGTGCTGCTATTCGGCCTGCTGTCGCTAGCCGGAGCCCCGCCCTTTAGCGGATTCGTCGGCAAGGTCTACCTGTTCCGTGCGGCTTTCTCTATCGAGCCGATGGTGGTCGTGGTCGGGGTGCTGGGGTCGGTCATCTCGCTGTATTACTACTTTGGCATCCTAAAACTCGTCTATTTCGACCAGCCCGAAGAGGGCGAGGTGCTGGCCGTGGCTCCCGTGCAAAAGCTGGTGCTGAGCCTGTGCCTGGCCTCGACGGTGGTGCTCGGACTGTGGCCCACCCTGGCCGAGCACTGCTATCAAATCGCCGAAGGCAGCCTGGGACTATGAGCGAAGAGGAAAAACTGCTACCTCAAGAACTGGTCATCACTCGCCTGCTCAACCAGCGCATGGTCGAAGAAGACTGTCTGCGCCCCGGCGACCGCGAGTCGGTCGCCTATCGCATCGCCGAGCTCATGATAGCTGCCAAGGAACTGTACACCCGCTCGCTACCCCGTCTGACCGAAAAACAAGCAGATGGCGAGTCGATGTTCGCCGAGTTGGCCGGCTTGAGAATGGTCTTCCTGCACCTCCGCGACCTGGTGGGTGACTTCGAGGACTCCTTCATGGAAGCCATCGTCCACCAGCGGGAAGAAGACGAAGACGCCGGCGAAGCCACCGACGAATAACCTCGAATCTAGTCTTCGACGCGTTGGAGTTCTTGAAGGATGACGTTGCTGGTGTGATAGGTCATCAGCCCGATGCGGGGTGAAGAGATGGTTTCGATCTCCATTCTGACCACAAACCCGCTCTCGGGGGCGAAATGAATTAGGCCGCTACCGGCCATAACCACTTTAGCAGCCCCTTGACCGCCAGGTAGCGGAAAGTCGAACTCTAGCTCTTCGGTAACCACCTCAATGACCACACAGTCGAAGCCGTTGACCGTCTCGGCGCCCTCGACCGTATACGTGTTCTTGCAGAGCACCGGGTCGGGACGGTTGGGAATGGGAATCTGGCTGCTACCCTCCCAGCTCGAGCCCTGGGCGACCGGCATCTCGGGAAAGGAATAAGAGTTGGTGGGGTTGGCCCCCGTCGACTCGAGCACTCGCCCGGCCGAGGAGATTTCTTGGTAGACCAATTGGCGAGGGGTGCCGGGAGGGGGCGGGGGCTCTTTGGGATCCGTCAGACTGACCACATGGCCGTGCCCGCTTTGATCGCAGTACACAGTCCGCTGGATCAGATCGGCCACGAAGACCATCTCTTGTTCGCGGAGGACCGTGCCTTCTTGCATGATCTCCGTACTCACTGTGGTGGTCAGCTTATAGTGAAGTCTACGGTCGGTCTTGAACCGGAGCTTAAGCTCGATACCTTTTTCGATGTCAATCGCCAAAGCTTCCTCCCTGGTCGCCTCTTGGCTTTCTAGGGTGTGAGAATCGTTCCTTCCTCGCGGCTTATTCGCTCCCAGGGCGGAACCGGGGTCATGGGTGTGGAAACAACCAGGGTGCGAAAGACGATGCCCGCTTCGGTCCTGCTGGTGGCGATGACCATCGTCCTCGGCTTGAGCGATTTAGGCTACCTCAGGGTTTCGGGGTTTGGGGGCGCTATCACCATAGTGCACGTCCCCGTGATCCTGGCCGCTATTTTGGACGGTCCCCTGGTCGGGGGTCTGGTAGGCCTGGTTTTTGGCACCCTCACCCTGCTCAAGTTCGAACCCCACGACCCGTTCCTGCATCTGGTTCCGCGCATCCTGCTCGGGGTGGTGGCCGGACTGGTCTTCCAATTCGTGCGCGAAGCGATGGACGGAGGCGCCCGCACCAGTCTGGCGGCCGCGGCTGCGGCCGTAGCCGGAAGCCTCACCAATACCCTGGGGGTGGCCGCCATCGCGGTCACCCGGGGTCACTATCGAATCGACGAACTCGGTTCGATGGTGCTGCTTCACGGAGTCATCGAATTGGCCATCGCCCTGGTCTTGATCGTGCCCTCGGCCGTCTGGTTGACCCTCCAGAGGGACTAGGGCCCCCTGGGCGAACCGGGTCTTCCATGGCCAAGATGCTCGCCCTGGATGTCGGCAATACCAACCTGGTCGTCGGCCTCTACGACAATGACCACCTGCTTCAATCCTTCCGCCTTTTCACCGATCGCACCCGGACCGTAGACGAGTACGGCGTGCTGCTCAAGAAAATGCTGCTCGACCACGAGCACGACCCGCGCGAAGTCGAAGGAGTTTGCGTTTCCAACGTGGTCCCCATTCTGACCGATCGCATCGAACAGGTTTGCCGCAAATACCTGCGCCTCGAGCCTCTCTTCGTGAGGGCCCACCTGGATCTGGGCTTGACCGTCGTGGTGGAGCGGCCCGAGGAGGTCGGGGCCGATCTACTGGCGGCCATGGTGGCGGCCCGCCAGCGTTTCGGTGCTCCCGTGGCCGTGGCCGATCTCGGTACGGCCACGACGATCTCGTTTCTGACCGATGACGGCTGCTTTCGCGGGGTCATCATTGCTCCTGGCCTCGAAATCTCGATGGAGGCCGTGCTGTCCCGGGCTCCTCACTTGCCTCCCTTCCGACTCGAGGCCCCCCCTCAGGCTCACGGCACCAACACCATCCACTGCCTCCAATCGGGGCTACTATTAGGCCACGCCTGCATGATCGACGGATTGGTCGAACGGGTCGAGCAAGAGTTGGGCCCCACCCAACTGGTGGCCACCGGCGGTCTGGCCCCCCTGGTCGGCACCGTTTCGCGCCGCATCACCACCGTGGAACCCAACCTGATCCTGGAAGGTATTCGCCAGATCTGGACCCGCAACCGAGCCTGAGTCCCGAGCCGTCGGTGGTTGAAGGAAGGCCTATTCATTTGTCGAAGGCGCGGTTGCTTTTAGCGGGTATTTCATGACCGTAGACATCCAGAACAAAGCTGCCACCGACGAGATCCACGAAGTCAGCCGCCTTTATCGGGACTATCTCAATCCCGATCTGGCTCGCCTGATCAAGTTCAGTGGCCTGGGCACCATCGAAGAGCGCGCCAGCGGCTCGCTGGTCTATGACTACAAAGGTCGCGACTATCTCGACTTTTCTGGCGGCTACGGCGTTTTTTCGCTGGGCCACAGCCATCCCAGGGTGGTGGCGGCTGTCCAAGAGCAACTCGAGGCCATGGCCCTGAGCCCGCGCGTTTTCCTCAATCGCCAGCAAGCTCGCCTGGCGGAGCGTCTGGCCCAACTCAGCCCCGGCAAGCTGCAGTACTCGTTTTTTTGCAACAGCGGCACCGAAGGGGTCGAGGGGGCCCTCAAATTGGCCCGGGCCGCCACCGGCCGCAGCCATTTTGTTTCGGCCACCAACTCTTATCACGGCAAGACCATGGGCAGCCTGTCGGTCTCGGGTCGAGACAATTACAAGGCTCCCTTCGAGCCGCTCGTGCCCGGCACCAGACAGGTTCCGTGGGGCGATCTCGAGGCCCTTGATTTGGCCCTCGACCAGGACGTGGCTGCGGTCATTCTCGAGCCGGTCCAGGGCGAAGGCGGCATCCATCTACCCCCGGACGGCTATTTGCAAGGCGCTGCCGACCGGGCTCGCCGCCACGGGGCTTTGTTCATTGCCGACGAGGTCCAGAGCGGTCTGGGCCGCACCGGCAGACTGTTCGCCGTCGAGCACTGGGGGGTCGAGCCCGACATCATGGTGCTGGCCAAAGCCCTGGGCGGAGGCGTCATGCCCATCGGCGCCTATCTGGCCACGCCTGAGGTGGCGGCGGCCTACCGAGGCAAGCCGCTGCTCCACACCAGCACCTTTGGTGGCAACCCGCTGGCCTGCGCGGCCGCTCTGGCGACCCTGGAGGTGCTGGTCGAGGAACAGCTCTCCCAGCGCGCGGCTGAGGCTGGGCAGGCCATTATGGCGTCCCTGACCCGCCTGCAAAAAGAATTTCCCAACCTCATCAAGGAGGTCCGTGGTCTGGGCCTGATGATCGGGCTGGAATTGCTCGAAGACCGGTTTGGAGGCTCGATCATCTCCGAGATGGCCAAGCGGCGGGTGGTGGCTGTCTACACCTTGAATCAACCTCGAGTTATCCGGTTTGAACCCCCCCTCAACGTGGAACATGGGGAAATCGACCGAGCTATGCAAGCCTTGCAAGAAGCCATGGTCGAGACGGCCAGACGGATGGGCGGCTAAAGGAGACAACATGCCTTACGTCGAGAAAAGCATCATTATCGCGGGCGACCTCGAGACCGTGTACGAGCTGGCCAAGGACATGGAAAGCTATCCCCGCTTCATGCCAGATGTCGAGAGCGTCAAAGTCGTTTCTCGCACCTCGAACGAGACCATCACCGAGTGGGTCACCAACGTTGACGGCACTCCCTTTCTCTGGACCGAGAAAGATTCGTTCGACGACCTGAACCATCGCATCACCTATTGCCTGATTGAAGGCGACCTGGAGAAGTTTGAGGGCGCCTGGTCTTTCGCTCGCATCGACGACGGAGGCACCCAGGTCACGCTGGCCGTCGACTACGACTTCGGGCTGCCCGAGCTGACCGAGCTGATCGGTCCCACCTTGCATGAAAAGGTCGGGGAGAACTCCGAGATGATGCTGCAGGGAATGAAGCGTCATGTGGAGGGCAGTTCCACGTGAACCGTTTCGGTTTCTTGCTGCACCCCCTGGGGATGCAAGACGTGGTGCGGTATGCACCCAAAGCCGCTGGCAAGCGCGAACCGCTGGTCCGTAAGCTATTGGAGTGGATGCCGCCCTACGAGGCGTCCAACATCGACGGGGTTCGTTCGCAGCGCGGGATCGATATCACCGGCAAGTTCGTGATGGTGCCCCTCCTGCCAGCTCAGTTTATCGACATGCCACGAAAGGCGGTGCTCGAGCGAGTCAAAAAGGCCGCTCTGCTGGCTCAAAAACTGGGCGCGCAGATGGTAGGTCTGGGTGGCTACAACTCGGTGGTTGGTGGGGCCGGCAAAGAAGTGGCCGACCTGTTGGATGTGGCCGTCACCAGTGGCAACTCCTATACGGTTGCCACCGCTCTCGAAGGCGCTCTGGCCGCCGCCCAGGCCCTGGATGTCGATATGGCCAAGGCCACCGTGGCCGTAGTTGGTGCCACCGGCTCCATCGGTAGCGTTTGTGCCCGCCTACTGGCCCGCCACGTGCCCCGCCTGGTTTTGATGGCCCGCAGCAAGTCACGGCTCAAAGTACTGGCCGAACAGATTCACAGCGAAAGCCGCACCGCTCTAGCCATCGAAATGGACCTGGCGCGAGCCCTCGAGAGTGCTGACGTGGTCATCACGGCCACCTCTTCCGGAGGCGGTATCATCCAGGCCAAGCACCTCATGCCGGGGGCCATCGTCTGTGACGTGGCCGTGCCCCACGACGTGTGCCGCGAGGTTGCCAAGCTGCGTCCGGACGTGCTGGTGATTGAAGGCGGAGTAGTGCAGGTTCCCGGCAACCCGCAATTTAATTTCGACTTCGGCTATCCACCCGGGGTGGCCCTGGCCTGCATGGCCGAGACGATGGTGCTGACCATGGAGAACCGGTTTGAAGATTTCAGCATCGGCCGCGGCCTCGACTTCGACAAAGTCGACGAAATCGAGCGTCTGGCCCAACGCAACGGCTTTCGCCTGGCCGGTTTTCGCGCCTTTGACCAACCGATTACCACCGAACGCATCGAGGAGGTGCGGGCCCTGCGCGAAGAGCAACGTCGGGGCCTGAAAGTAATCGGGTGAAGCACGTCGTCAGCGTAAGTCTTGGCTCGAACAAAAGAGACCACACAGCCGAGACCGAATTTCTGGGGCATACCTTTCGCTTCGAGCGCCGAGGCACCAACGGCCAGTTCAAAAAGGCGGTGGCCCTGTTGCAGGAACTCGACGGCAAGGTCGACGCCATCGGCCTGGGCGGGATCGATGTCTATCTCTGCAGCCGCAATCAGCGGTACGCTCTGCGCGACGGTTTGCGCCTGATGGAGACCGTCAAACAGACCCCGGTGGTCGACGGCTCGGGCCTCAAGAACACCCTCGAACGCGAGACCATTCGCTTTCTCGAGCGAGATGGGCGCATCCAACTCAAAGACCGCCATGTGCTGATGGTGTGTGCCATGGATCGTTTCGGTATGGCCGAGGCGCTCGAGGCCGCCGGCGCCAAAGTCACCTATGGCGACCTCATCTTCACGCTGGGGGTGGATAAGCCCATTCGCAGCCTCGACGAACTCGAAGAACGAGCCGAGAAACTGTTGCCCGAGGTGTGCAAACTGCCCATCAGCATGGTTTATCCCATCGGCCAAAAGCAAGAGATCATCGCCCCCGACGAGTCTACTTCGCGCTACTACCACGAAGCCGACATCATCGCTGGCGACTTTCACCTGATCCGCAAGAAAATGCCCGACTCTCTCGAGGGCAAAACCATCATCACCAATACCGTTACCGAGAAAGACGTCAAAGAACTGGTCAAGCGCAAGGTCAAATGGCTGGTGACCACCACCCCGGCCATCGACAACCGCAGTTACGGGACCAACGTGCTCGAGGCCGCCATGGTTGCCCTGATCGGCAAGCCCTGGCAAGAGACCCTGCCCGAGGACTACCTCAAGCTCATCCGCGAAGCGGACCTTCGGCCCCGAATCCAGCAACTCAACTAGGAGCAACCCATGAGTGAGAGCGAAAGCGGAGGGCTGGCCGAACAGCGCGCCCGCCGTGTTGAAAACCTCGAGGCCCTGAGAGCCACCGGACGCGACCCTTACGGCGCGCGCTTCGACCGGACCACCACGGCCGCCCAGATCCAGGCCGATCATGCCGAATTGAGCAAGGAAGACCACGGACCCGTCGTCTCGCTAGCCGGCCGGGTGACCGGTAAGCGAGGCCACGGCAAGGCCTGTTTTATCGACCTCACCGACCTCTCGGGTCGCCTTCAGACCTACTGTAAGGTCGACATCCTGGGCGAGGACCAGTATCAGGCCCTGGATCACGTCGACCTCGGCGATTTTCTCGGCGTCACCGGACCGGTGTTTCGCACCCGGCGCGGCGAGTTGAGCATCCAGGTCGAAAAGTGGGAGATGCTGAGCAAGGCCATCATGCCCCCGCCCGAAAAGTGGCACGGCCTCAAGGATGTCGAAATCCGCTATCGGCAACGCTACGCCGATCTCTTGAGCAACGCCGAGGTGCGCCAGACTTTCATCACGCGCAGTCGCATCGTCTCGGCCATTCGCAATTATCTCGATGGCCTGGGCTATCTCGAGGTCGAAACCCCCACCATGACGCCCCTGGCTGGGGGAGCCTCGGCTCGGCCCTTCGTCACCCACCACAACGCCCTCGATCTGACCCTGTATCTGCGCATTGCCACGGAACTCTACCTGAAGCGCTGCATCGTGGGCGGGCTCGAAAAGGTCTACGAAATCGGCCGCATCTTCCGTAACGAAGGGATCTCGACCCGCCACAACCCCGAGTTCACCATGCTCGAACTCTACGAGGCCTATAGCGACTACGAGGGAATGATCGACATTACCGAGGGGATCATCGACCATGTCTGTCAGACAGTGTTGGGTACCCACGAGGTGGAGTTCGGCGGCCATCAGCTCAATCTCAAGCCGCCCTATCGCCGAGCCACCATGGATGAACTCTTCCGCGAACACGCCGGAGTCGGCATCCACGACGTGCGCAACCCCGAAACGGCCTTCCGCCTGGCGGCTGAAGCGAAACTTGGCATCAAGCCCAGCGACACCACCATCGCCCACGCCATCGACAAACTCTTTGACCACTTCATCGGCGACCACCTGGTCCAACCCACCGTGGTGATGGACTATCCCATCGAACTGTCGCCGCTGGCCAAGCGCAAGAGCGACGATCCCGACCTGACCTATCGCTTCGAGCTGTTCGTAGCCGGAACCGAAATCGCCAACGCCTTCTCCGAGCTCAACGATCCGGTCGACCAGCGCGGCCGCTTCGAATCCCAGCAGCAGAACAAGGCCATCGACGACGAGGCCCACCCTCTCGATGAGGACTACATCACCGCCCTGGAATACGCCATGCCTTCCACCGGCGGAATGGGGATGGGTATCGATCGTTTGATCATGTTGCTGACCGGATCCACTTCGATCCGTGACGTGGTGCTCTTTCCGTTGTTGCGTCCTCGCCAGTGAACGCCAGCGGCCGAGTCTGGGTCGAGATCGACCTCGAGAGCATCCGGCGCAACTTTCGCACCCTGGCAGCTCTGGTGGCCCCCGCCAGGCCGGCCGCCGTGGTCAAAAGCGAAGCCTACGGCCATGGCCTGATCGAGGTCTCGAAGGCGGTGCTCGAAGAGGGCGCCTGGGGCCTCTGTGTGGTCTATGCCGAAGAAGGGCAGCGCCTTCGTCAGGCGGGCATCGAGGCCCCCATCCTGGTGGTGGGACCGCTGCTCGAGTTCGAGATGGAGACGGCCATTACCAACCGTTTGCAAGTCGCCGTCTACGACAGCCAGCAGGCCCGCCAGCTCTCGGCCGAATGCGCGCGCCTGGGCCAGGACATCCTGGTCCATCTGAAAGTCGACACCGGTCTGGCCCGCCTATCGACGGTGGCCGAGGACGCCCTGGAGTTCGTGCACGAGGTCCGCAACTTGCCGGGGTTGGTCATCGAAGGCGTCTATTCGCACTTTGCCGACGCCGAAGGTCTGGACCAATCTTACACCTTGCTGCAATATCGGCGCTTTCGCCAATTTCTCGACCGCCTCCAGGAAGCCGGCCTGCGCCCGCCGCTGCGCCACATCTCGGGCAGCGCAGCCGCTCTGCTGCTCAAAGAGGCCCGCCTGGACCTGGTGCGCCTGGGCATCGCCATCTACGGCCTATGGCCGGCCGACGAAACCCGTCTGCTGCTGCTCAGCCGCGGTCGCGACCTGCTGGAGTTGGTCAACGACCAGTTCGAGAACGGCCAGACCCCGGCCATCGAAGAGTTACTCACCCCGGCCCTGTCGTTTAAGACCCGCTGCCTGCAGGTCAAGGCCGTGCCGGCCGGCTGCAAGGTCGGCTACGGCTGCACTTACGAGACCCAGCGCCCCACCCGCATCGCCGTGCTGCCGGTCGGCTACGCCGAGGGTTACGACCGCCATCTTTCCAACTGCGGCGAGGTGCTGGTGCGCGGTCGCCGGGCTCGCGTGCTGGGACGCATCTGCATGAATCTGACCGTGGTCGACGTGACCGACATTCCCGAAGTCACTGCCGGCGACGAAGTGGTGCTGATCGGCACCCAAAACGGCCAGACCATCCGCGCCGAAGAGGTAGCCGCCAAGATCGGCACCATCCACTACGAGGTGGTCACCCGCATCCCGGCCTGCGTGCCCCGCGTGTTCGTCTAGAAAAGCAAAAGCCCCGCAACAGGGCGGGGCTTGTAACTCAGATCGGCCTAGTGCCGACGGCGTCGAGCAGCCAGCATCTTCTTCTTGCGTTTGACGCTAGGCTTCTCGTAATATTCACGCTTTTTGATTTCGGCGAGAACACCGTCTCTCTGGCACTGACGACGAAATCGTTTGAGAGCAGAGTCGATGGATTCGCCATCCTCTACGCGAGTCTCCATTCCCTCACCCCTCCTTTCCCTCGTCGCGCTTGTTCAAGGCCGACGTTGATATACCCCACCATCAATGGGTCAGCCGCAGGCGACTGACCCGAAGCTAATTTGAGAAGCTTACACCAGAATCCTCTTTCGGGCAAGTCCTACGAAGGACGAGTCGCCAATTCGCCCGAAAAGCGACCCTAGTGCTCGTGGGACGTTACGAAATCAAGGCCATTGTGGCCGAGCCCGAGACCGGCCGGGTCTACACAGCTCTCGACCATCAGGCTGGAGGCGCGGTCACTCTCAAGACCATCCATCCCCCGGCCAACCCCGACGAGCTCGAAGCCTTCCGCCGGGCTTTTCAGAACGAGGCCGGGATTCTGCAGTCCCTCTCTCACCCCGGCCTGCCCCGCGTGCTCGACTCGTTCGAAGACGAAGAGCTGCTCTATCTGGTGCTCGAGCCTCTCGAGGGGGAATCTCTGGCCGAGCGTCTCGACCGTCACCACGGCCCCTTGCCCTGGCCCGAGGTGCGCCCGTGGGCTCATGCGCTGGTGGACACTCTGGCCTACCTGCACAGCCAGGATCCTCCGGTCATCGTGCGCAATCTCAACCCCACCAGCGTGCTGCTCACTTCATCAGGCCCCAAGATTGCCGATTTTGGACTGGCCCGCGTGGTCGAAGACGGCTCGCGCACGATGACAAGCCTTCGGGGCGTGGCCGCCAAGAACTATGCCCCCCTCGAGCAGTACGACTTCACCAGCACCACCCACACCTATAGCGACATCTATTCGCTAGGGGCCACCCTTTACTTCGCCTTGAGCGCCCAGGAGCCGCCCACCGCCGCCGCCCGAGCCGGCCAGGACGTGCCCCTGGCCGACCTTGCCGAGCTAAACCCCACTGTGCCGGCTGCGGTTGCCGAAATGCTCGAGGCCATGCTGGCCCTCGGCAAACATCGGCGTCCTGACCTCGAGACCATCCGAGCGGCCTTCGCCTAGGTGGGGGGCCAGTTCGATTTACCGCCGAGGGGTGGAGCTTTGAGGAGAACCGCTGAGCTCCGCGGAGGACGCCGGGGGGGCGGTAGTGCACTTCGAAAAGGTGGGCGCTTTCGATGAGAGCCGCCGAGAGAGCACGACCGTGAGCGACGGCCACCCGATCAATGATGGTGTTTCCTTATCCTCAGATTGTCTGTTGAGGCAAGAGAACGGTCTCTATCGTGTCAACGTGGGGATTCCCACTGTGCTTGGCGGTGATTTCGTGAACTTTGGAGACCTGGTCGAAATCGGAGAGGAACGTGACGGGATGGTGCCCGTAGTCCGAGTTGTCGAAAAAGGCAAATGCCGCTCCTGGGAATGGCTACTCCCCGAGTCTTTTGATTGGGAATCGGTTTACGAATATGGCCGACGAGTCGAAGACCACGGCGGCAGTTGGGATAGAATGTGCGGAGGAATCCTCATCATCCATCTTCCCCAAGACTCACCGCTGGACCCCGAACTCGACCTGGCCCACTTGTTTGGCCGCACATAGCTATCGAAGGACCCGATCATGCCAGACATCAACGACCCGCATGAAGAGCCCGAGGAGGAACAGCTGGGCTACGACCCCATTTTGAAGAGGTCGATAGTCACCCGGAAGGTCCCCCTCTCCATTAGCTCAGACCCCGAGGCTCGAGCCCAGTATGTAAAGGCGATCACTGCCTCGGTCCGGCTTAAACACCCGAACCTTCGCACCATCTACGACTGCGCCCAAAATGACGAGGGTATGCACCTCATCCTGGAATCGGTGCCAATGACCATCCTGGACGCGCTAAGTCACGGACACGACCTGCGAGCTTTGATCGCGGGCCTGGTGAGCGGTCTCGACTATGCTCATCAGCATGGAGTCATCCACCAGTCCGTGGCGCCTCGATATATCCGTGTCACCGAAGGCGGGGTGGTCAAGATTTGGGGCTTTGGTGTTGGCCTTCTCGAGGCTCAACACACCGGGACTCCCTGGGCCGACGAATACCACTACATGTCCCCAGAGCAAACTCGCGGAGACCCCGTTGACCGGCGAACCGACATCTTCTCCCTGGGCGTTCTACTCTACCGGCTGATCGCGGCCAGGCTGCCCTTTCCGGGAAAGAGCCTCCCAACACTGGCGGATCAGGTGCTCCGTCTCGAACCAGAACCACTCGACGACGAGGCCGACTCGCGACTCCTCAAAGCCGTCCACCGCTGCCTCGCCAAAGACCCCGCCGACCGCTTCCAGAGCCTGCGCGACTTCAGACACGCACTCTGATAGGTGGCGGCAAAGGCCAGCCCTGGGTCCCCCTCGAACGTAAACACCGATGCCCTCCCGACTCCTTTTGTCGTTGCTTTTCTTGACGCTGCTCGCCGGCCCCGGGTTTGGCCTAGTGGAAGAAGGTGGGAGCGAGGTTACTCTTGGTCCTGGCGCTGCCTTCGAGGTTACCGCGCCAGCCGGCTGGATCTTTGACAATGAAAGCTGCCGGCGCTACTTCACCGACGTGGTCATCTATCCGTTGGGAAAATCGTGGGATGGCAGCGACGGGCCAGTCATCTCCTGCCAAACGTATCCCAAATATGGAGAAAGCCTCGACAAGATGATCGCCCGAGAATACGAGCAGCTGAGAAAGTCGGGAAATCCTCAACTAAAGTGTCGAGACCTTCCCGACCTCACCACACGGAACGGCCAAAAGGCTCGGGTGCGAGTGTTCGGCATCGAAGAGTTCGGGGGGAACGTAGCTTACATCGAAACGCCTCAGTTCTTCTGTCAAATCAGTCTCGAGGTGCCGGAAATGGCTAGTGAAGAGGGAGGCGTGTCGGCGTTCGAAAAGGTGGTGGAATCGTTCCACTACCTCGCTCCTGATTCCGCAGAGTATCAAGCGCGCGCAGGGGTAAAGAGTATCCTGGTGGGCACAACCCAAATTGAGGATATCCTTCAATTCGGGCCGCCAGAGGGCTGGACGAAATATGGACCAGGCAAACCCGGGGTCTCGATCTATCAGTTCATCGAAGGTCAGAACTACACGGTGATCGCCACCTACACCTCGAAGGTTAGTTCAGGCGACCCCGAGGCCGATTTCGAAGCTGCCTGGAGCGAACTGGTGCAGAACACCTTCCGAGCCGGCCCTGCCCCACCCGCGGAGCCAGTGGTATTCTATACCGGTTGGCCAATGAGAGTCGGGCAAACCACGGTCAATGCTGCCGGCCAAGAAACGACTCTTGTTCTCACAGTCTTCTCGGGATGGGGTAAGCGCGCCAGCCTGCTCGCCCTGTCTAACGACAGGTCGCTTCCCATCAAACTGCACAAGATCCTCGAATCAGCCCTCTACGTGCAAGGTTCTCTGACTGGTCAATGGGGCGCCTATCGCAGCCCACGACACATGGTCGACGGCAACGTGGTGGAGTTGGGCGACCCCTACGGTCTAAGCAGAAGCTACCGTTTCTCGGGCAACGACTACAAGTTTGAGAGCCACGCCAAAGTGGACTCCGACCACGCCGTTTGGGTAGATGAAGAAGGCACAATGACCATCAGCGGAAACAAGTTGACCCTCCACGGCCAGGGCGGCACCCAACGCCACGTAAGGCCAGACGGGACCGTCGTCAGCAGTCGGGTCCTACCGCCCTGGGAGAGAACTTACACCTTCAAATTGGTTGACATCGACGACGCCTATCACGGCCCCCACCTGGTCCTCGAGGGTGTCGAAGAGAACGAGCTTGACGGTGTTTACAGCGAACTCTTCCCGAACGCCTTCGTCTATGTATTAGGCTACCACTAAGACAGCCTCGCGCCGGACATCCAAACCTTCGTAGCGCCGCAAGTTGAAGTTCCTGGTGGACGCGCAACTGCCGCCGGCCCTGGCTCGCTGGCTAGCCAGCCAAGGTCATCAGACGGATATAACAGCCCCGCCACGTCTACCGTCTGAGAACTACCGTCTACCGTCTCCAGACTACCGTCTCAAAGCAAGCCTAGAATCGCTTACCAGCGCCGATGACGGGATAGCTGTTCTTCGAGTCGGTGATGTCGCGCACGCCGCCCTGGATGAAGAAGTCGCCTTTGAAGAGCAGTTTGCCCAGCACGTCGACTTTGGGGTCGCCGGTGTCATAAGCGTCGAGATTGAGCTCGAGGCGCTTTTTGAACAGCCAGGCGTCGGCCCCCAGGCCGAACTGCGAGCGGACCACGCCGGCCCGCAGGCGATAGTTCTCCCAGGTGCGCATCGCCTGCAGGTTGACCAGGTTGTCATTGCCCAGCGAGTCGATGCCCAGCTTGGCGCCGTAAGGGCCCTGGGGCAGCAAATAGGCGTTGAGATTGGTGTGGGCCTCGCCGATGTCGATATTCCACTGTTGTTCGAGGTCGAGGCCGAACAGATGACCACCGGCCACATTGTCGACGACGCCTTCCACCCGGCCCATGACCCGCCTGGCGGTATCGCTGGCTTCCTTGGCGTTGTGGATGGTGTCGCGCAGGTCGCCCTGGACCTCGGGATCCGAGGTGATCGAGCGGATGTCCGAGGCGATCCCCTGGATCTCTTCCGAAGTGCGCCGCAGATTGTCGGCCGCGGCTACCACGTCGTCTTTGAGCTCTTCGTTGTCAGCCAGCTCTTCTACCGTGCGCATCGCTTTCTTGAGGCTGATCGAGGTCTCCCGCAGGTTCATCACGATGGTGTCGATGTTACCCTGATGCTTGTCGACCGTGCGGCGCACCGTCGAAGAAACGACGCGCAAGTCGTCGCCCACCACCCGGGCGTCACCCTGGAACGAAAGCACCGTATCGTCGACATGGGCCATCACCAGCTCGAGCGAGTCGCCCAGGCGTTCGACCCGCGAATTGAGACCCGCCACCAGCACCTTGGCATCGGCCGAAGCGCCTTTGATGTTCTCAGAAATCTCGCGGAAGTTGCCCATGGTGAGCTTGATATCGTCCTGAAACTTCTCGTCGGCCACCAGCTGATTGAGAGCGTTCACCGACTGGCGAAACTCGCTCATCACCTCATTGCCCTCGCGGGCGAGGTCGTCGAGGGTCACCGGCGATTCGCCGATGACCTGACCCCCCTCGGGTAGCGGCTCTTCTTCGGCCGGCACCGAGCCCGGTTTGATCTCGATCCACTTATCTCCCAGCAAGTTGCCGGTGATCGTGTAGACGTAGTAGCTTCCCGGCGCCTCGTCGGGCTGGCGCGAGCGATACAGGTTGACGTTCTTGCGAGTGACCAGGATGGTGGCTTTTACCTGGTTGTTGTTCGAATCGACCAGCTCGAGGTCTTTGACATAGCCGATGCGCACTCCGGCGAGATGGACTGGGGCCCGCACCTGCAGACCTCCCACGCTCTCGAAGAGAACGCGATACTCGGTGCCAGACTCGCCCCCGACGCGGCCGATCTGGCTGACCACGACCAGCAGTAAGATAAAGGCCGTGACAGCGACCATACCTACTCGTGCAGCTGGGTTGATAACCATATCGTTCTCCTCTAGACCCGGATGGGACCCTCGACGTTACCCTCGCGAAACTGGACCACGATGGGATTGTCGGTCGATTGAAATTCTTGGGGGGTGCCAAAGAAGGCGGCCTTCCCCTCATGTATCATCAAAATCTGGTTGGCCACAAGCATCGCCCCGCTAAGATCGTGGGTGATTACCACAGAAGTGGCGTGAAGCCTGCGTTGCAGGTCGAGAATCAGCTCGTTGATCACCCTCGAGATGATGGGATCGAGTCCGGTGGTGGGCTCGTCATAAAGCACCACATCGGGGTCGGTGGCGATGGTGCGGGCGAAGCTGGCGCGCTTTTGCATTCCACCCGAGAGTTGGCTGGGATAAAGGTGACCCATGCCCTCGAGGTCCACGATGGCCAGTTTCTCGGCCACGATCCGCTGGATCTCTTCCTCAGGCAGTTTGGTGTGCTCGCGCAATCCGAAGGCCACGTTGTCGGCCACCGTCATCGAGTCAAAGAGGGCTCCGTGTTGAAAGCAGGTGCCGATGCGCTTGCGCAGCTGATTCAGCGCGCGCTTGCTCAGGTCGGGGATACTCTGATTGTTGACCATCACCTTGCCGCTGGTAGGTCGCAGCAGGCCGTTGATCGAGCGCAGAGTGGTGCTTTTGCCCGTGCCCGACAGGCCCATAATCACCAGGGCCGTGCCTTTGGGCACTTCAAACGAGATGCCCTTGAGAATATCCCGGGTCCCGAAGGTGACCCGCAGGTCCTCGACCACGATGGCCGGGTCCGACATGGGCTCGCGCTGGCCCATTACCGGAGTAGTAGTATTTTGGCGCGAACTCATGGTCTAGGTCACCGGGAACAGCCAGGCGGAAAGAAAGTAGTTGCTGATGAAGATGATGATCATGGCCGACACCACCGACTCGGTGGTAGCCTTACCGACGCCGGCGGCCCCACGCCCGGCGTTCAGGCCCTGATAGCAGGCTACGGCGGCGATCTCGATACCGAAGATGATCGCTTTGAAGAGGCCTTTCCAGACATCGCCCATCTCGGTCAGACGCTTCACCGAGTCCCAGAAGACCTCGTAGGGAATGCCCGCCGTCTCGAAGGCCACGAAGGAGCCACCGATCAGTCCGGCGACGTCTGAAAACAGCGCCAGCACCGGCACCATCGTCATCAGGGCCAGCAGGCGGGGCACCACCAGGTAGCGCACCGGGCTGACGGCCATACAAACCAGGGCATCGATCTGCTCGGTGACCTTCATCGAACCGATTTCGGCGGTCACCGCCGAACCGGCCCGACCGGCCACCACGATGGCCGTCAGCATCGGCCCCAGCTCGCGAGCCATGGCCAGGGCTGCACCGCCGCCCACCATGTTGCCCACCCCGTAACTAACGGCCAAATGCGCCAACTGAAGCGAGATGACCATTCCAGCGAAAGTCGTGGTGAGCAGCACGATCAACAACGAGTTCACTCCCAAAAAGGCCATCTGGTTGAGCGTCAAACCCACCCGGATGGCCCCCTTGAAGATGAACCCGAGGCACTCCCAGATCAGCATGGTCAAACCGCCAACGTACTCGAGCACGTTGATGATTCCGTTGCCGACTGATTCGAAGAACGCAATCATAGAGATAAAAAGACCTCAAGTTTACGAGACTTGAGGTCAACTGAGTGACTTAATGTAGCACACTTACGGTACTGGACACCAGATCACCGACAGATTTCTCGCCTCGCAGGAAGCTCGGAAGCTCCTTGCCGATAGAGTCGAGAGTGGAGTTGGCACGTCCTGCCGTGTCGACCGGTTTGGATCGACCCAGAACGTTCACGAAGACGCGCAGGCCGCTGTGTTCGGCCAGACGCTCGCGCCGATAGAACGGATTGTCGAAGACTTTGACGTGGGCAGCCAGATAGGGAGTCTGCTCAGCCCAGGCCCGCTGCTGGGGAAAGTCGAGCAGCCAGAAGGCGAACTCCTGCACCTTGTAGAGTTGCTCGGCATCGGTCTGGAACATGCCCAGCGACCAGACCTGCAATTCGGTGGTCCGGTTCTTGCTGTCAGGGCCCGGTAGAGAAGCCGTTTTTACGGCCACCCCGTTAGCGCGCAGGCGCAGATAGTCGGCTACGGTGCCGGGGAACATGGCGATCTGGTCGGGCACGAACATCGAGTCGGGGTCGCTGTTGCCTTTGCCCAGTGAGGTCAGGAACTCGAGGGCCTTCTCGATGCCCGCCCCACTGCCTTTGCCGTTGGCCGTAGCCAGATCACTACCGGCCTGCCAGGTGAAGATCTGAAGGTTCTTAGCCAGATCCCGCGGCGAACCGGAGGGGGCCAGACGAAAGGCCCACAAACTGGCTTCGGGCTTGGCAATCTTGGCCGAGACTTTGGTCATCTCTTCCCAGGTGGTGGGAGGAGCAGCTACGCCAGCGGCCTTGAAAATCTCGGTGTTGTAAATGAGCGCCTTGGTAGTGAAAAAGAAGGGACGAGCCATGAGCTGGTCGCCCACGCTCGAGGCGTCGAACAGCGGCCTGTAGACGTCGTGTTTGACGCTCCAGCTGAAGAGGAACTTGTCGCGAGGCATCCAGTCCTCGACACTCATCAGCTTGCCTCCCGAAGCCACGTGCGAAAGCCAGCTGCTTTCCATCACCGCTACCGTAGGCAGCTCCTTTCCAGACGTAAGGGCACGATAGAGACGATCCGCGTCGGGAAAGTTCTTGGAGGTAAGTTTAACGTAAGGATGGGACCCCTGATATTCAGTGATCATCGACTCGAGGACCCGAGCTTCGTCACTGGGCAGACTGTACCAAATAGAGATCTCGAACTTGTCGCCCACCGTCGCGCGCGGCGCGGGGGTGGGCTGCTGGGGTTGTTCGGGCTTGTCTTCGGTCTGCGCGAAGGCCGTAGCACCCAAGAGCAGACTTACTAGTGTGAGGATGATGATTGATGATCGCTTCAAATCGATCCCTCCTTAAATTCCGGCCGTGCGAAAAGGATATCTTGAGAATTTTTCTAGTTGGGAGCGAAAATCCTTTCGCCCAGGGGCATTGTTGTCTGGATCATGCCTGAAACGGCGAAATGCTAAACCCTAGCGCACCTGGAATTCGAGCGTGCCGCGATCCCCAAACATCTGCTCGATCGCGATGCTGAGCGTGTCCTGGCCGGCCACCGCCAACTTGGGATAGAGCACCAATCCGCTCACCTCTTGTCCCGGTTGCAGCAGACTATCGAGGGCCGGATCATAGCGCGAGGGCGCCAGCGGCCGATTGTCTGCGTTCATCATATACATATGCCACTTGAAGGGCTTGAGCGGGGCCTCTTTCACTCCGGTGTTGCGAACTCGCACCTCGAACACGGCGTAGCGGTCGACCTGGCGCTCGGTGACCAGACGTTGCTTGAGCATCAGGGTCTCATCCAGATTCATCCCCTCGCGAGCGGCCAGATATTCGGCACAACGATCGACCAGGTACTCATCCCAGTAAGTCACCGATACTTGAAGTCGGGTCCGCTGCGGTTCCCACGGATCATTGGTCTGAAATTGATGGATTACCGGAGGGGCCGCCATGCTGGCCAGCCAGAAAGGGTTCACCAAGCTGGCGCCGGTGGGGTCAAAGGCCGTGGCCGCATCGTAAAACTGGTACATTGTGTAGAGTTGGGCCCCGGTGTTGACCGTCGACATCGCCGTGCTGGGGTGGGGGTGGGGGGTGACAAAATCTCTCGTATGCGTATTCTCGGTGAAAGCCCGATGGTAGCGCTCGCGCACCCGCTTGAGGTCTTCCCGGTCGGGTTTGATCGCCGAGGCCAGAGTCGGGCTGGCGGTGGCCGAGCTGTAGGCAGGCGGCGCGGTGAGGGTTACCAGGTCGCCGGGATAGACCGCGGTCCCGTCGGGCAGGCGAGCCGTGGCTGAATACTCCGAGACCGATTCGACCACGGCCTCCCCCACTTTCTGGCCTTGATGAAACACCAACCAGCGCTGGCCAGGAGTGACATTCTCCAGTTCACCCCGATTGAAGCGAAAGACCGGCCCGGTGGTTTCGAGTACGGTTCCGCCGTCGGCCAGGGCCATTGCTGGCAACAGCAGGGCCACCCAAACCAGGAGATATGTCAGTTGCCGAACTTGCATCGCTTTCGGACGGGCCCCTTCAGGAGGAAACCTGCGCCAACATTATGAAGCATGACAGTATCCCCTGACAAGAGTGAGGCCGTTGTCAACCACCACCCGTAAAGTGCGCCTCAAAAGGCGAGCACCTAAACGCGAGGTCGATCCGAAGAAAGCGGCCCTGGCTTTCGGGTCTCTCTTAATCTTGTGTATCGCCACCTTTTTCGTGGTCATCAACTATGTGGTCGAGCAAGATCAATCCAAGCTCAATCGAACCGCCGACCTTGAATCCCAGGGCCTCTACTTCACCCTCGAAATGGATAAGTCTCGCTACAAGCTGGGCGAACCCATCGATGTCAAGCTGTCGGTACGCAATATCACCTCGTCTCCTATCACGCTGAAGTTCGATCAAGACCAAGAATTCGATTTTCTGGTCCAGAAAGAGATGAACTTGCTCTTTGCCCAGGTGCCCATGAACGTCTGGCGCTTTTCCAACAAGCAGATTCCTCACGAGGACCCCCACAGCATTACCATTCCCCCCGGAAAGGTCAGGGTCTTTTCCGGCACCTGGGAGCAAGAAGACGCCAAGGGCAAGACGGTCCGGCCGGGTCAATACGTCATCACCGGCTATCTTCGCGCCGAGAATCGCAATGAAACCCTCCAGTTGCGCGGTGCCACCAAGTAATTGACCGCCGGACCACTTCGTGGTAGCCTTGGAAACGAGGTCTGGAGTAGGCTGGGTGACCGCGGAGATTCGTGGGAATCTTTGAGGAAAGTCCGGGCTCCATAGGGCAGGGCGCTGGATAACGTCCAGTAGGGGCGACCCTCAGGCTAGTGCCACAGAAATGAAGACCGCTAAGCCCCGGTATCTGGGGCCAGCAAGGGTGCAACGGTGGGGTAAGAGCCCACCAGCAGCACGGTGACGTGCTGGCTAGGTAAACCCCGCTTGGAGCAAGACCGAATAGGGAAGCAGGTGCTCGACACCACTGGCGGCCCGTCAGAAGCTTCCGGGTAGCGTCGCTAGAGGTGGGTGGTAACACTCATCACAGATAGATGGTCACCTCCACCACGGTGGAACAGAACCCGGCTTATAGGTCTGCTCCAGGCCTCACTTTTGCATAAAAGCGTCGGGTCAAAGACGCGACCCAACGTCCGGCCTCGAGATCATCAAGACGTTGGGTGATGATGAGGGCGTCCGAAATAAATTGCAGAAAAGCCCCTTGAGCGGAGTTGCGCACGGCGATATCCTCTAGCTCGGTGACCGGGATGCTCTGAGAGCGCACCGGCACTCCGAAGACGGTGGCGCGCACGCTGACCTGCTGCCGGTCGGCCACCAGCAGCACCCGATAGCCGGCCAACATCACCAGGGCGATGACCAACAGGCCGGCCAGGGCGTAGAAATAAAGATACTCTTTCTCCAGTCGAGCCAGATCCAACAGGGAGCGATTGCCCGTGGACTTGCCCAGGGGTAGCAGTGAAAAGCCGAACAACACCGCGAAAAGAACGCCTACTTGAAGGACCAGCTGGGCGCTCCAGAGGCGCCAGTGGAACTCCTGGCGCTCGCTCGAGAGCGTCTCTTTCACGGCGCAATCGGAGGGCTTGTCGACCTCCTGGCCGAGCAAGATCGGATGGCGATGAACCCGTTCAACAAAGGGCAGGTCAAGCTCTGACCGTTCGATGCGCACATCCTTGCCGCCAGCCTTCTCGATGACCGGACAATTGATGGTCTTGGCTACCATCTCGGCCAGGGTGCGACTGGCCATCTGCTGTCCGACACGCTGGTCGAGGGTGTACTGGTTCTTTCCGTCCACGAGATTGACCAGCCAGACCTCGACCTGACGGCCGCCCCGCTCTTCCTCGATGGAGTACAACCGAACCGCCGGTTGCTCGCTCCAGCCAAAGCGCATGCCAGGCCTGAAGAGCCCGTCCTTGACGGTGATGTTGGTCTGAGAGACGGTAATCTTCTTGCGCGAAAACAAGATCAGGACAACCCCGATCAGACCCATCCCGAGCGCCAGCAACAAGCCCTTGTTCCAATCATATTCGGTGGTCTCGAAGACCAGACGCATGGTCAGAGCGTAGAGCGGAACCACCGCGAACACCGAGAGGAAAAGCAAAAAGACGCCGATGTCACGGTTGGCATCGGTGGGGATGGACAGCTCGGTGCTATCCCCGCGCCTGGTCTTTTTGACGGCCATTTATCGGCCTACCATACAAACCGTGTTCACCTCTGTCAAGGGAGCGACTTCGCTATAGCTGAGCACCGGCAGGAAGGGAAAAGACGGCTCTAGCAGTCTGCGCAAAAACCGTCGCGGTTTAGGCGAACACAAAATCACGACCGGCAGGCTCTCGGCCGCCGCCTTCTCGAGCCCCCGGGCCACCGAACCCAGGATTTTCAGGCTCTCGTCGAGGTCAAGGTCAAGCCAAACGGCCGAGGACGACTCGCGCAACCCTCTCAAGATGGCTCTTTCGGCGGCTGGATCGAGCATCAAAGCGTGAAGACGACCGACCCGGTCGCTAAAACGGTTGGATAAATGATATCGAAAGGCCGAGCGGACATACTCGGTCAGCAGATCGGCATCTTCGGTGGCCTCGAGATGGTCCAAAATCGCCTCGAGGATCCCGGGCAGATCGCGAATGGACACCCTTTCGCGCAGCAGATTGCGTAAAATCTGACGCAACGCTCCCAAGGATAGGCGGTGAGGAAAAAGTTCCTTGTAGAGAGCTGAGTGGCTCTTCTTGACCACTTTAACCAGGGCTTCGACCTCGCGATAGCCGAGCAGCCGCCAGGCTTGAGCCTCGACCGCCTCGAGCAACGGCCGGGCCAAACGCGCCACCCCGTCGCCGGGCTCGAGTTCACTAGAGATGGCATCGACGCCTCGAATCCGCACTCTATAAGCCAAACCCTCCAGGGCCGGCTCCAGGCGCACCGGAATCGGCGAAAGCATCAAGCCAAATTCAAGTTCGAGACGCTGGCGAGAAAGTTCGACCAACTCGTCGAGCCCTTCACTGGGAAAGCCCGGTCCCACCACCATCTCGATTTGAGCCAATTCTAACGTGGCGATCAACTCAGAGGCTTTGACGCCAAGCCTCTTGGCGAGACTGGACGGCTTTTTACCCAGGGCCCGGACCAGCCGAATCGGAGTGGGCGCCTGATGACTCTTCTGGGCCGCGGCCAGGGCCAGGGCAACCATTCGGTAAAGACTTTCCGGAATAATTTGGTCCTGACGCAACTCTTTCATGATGTCAGGACCAAATTTGGCTGACTCTACAATGGGCAGGGCCAGCTCCTGGGCGCACCAGAGCATCTCTTCGAAACGGGCTGAAGTGGAAGCCAGGGCTACCACCGTCGGTGTCTGCCCTGGCTTGTAAGACAAAGCCACCGCATTCTTCTTGGCGTCCGTCAGGACGATTTCGGCTTCGCCGAGCGCCGACGGGTGGAAAGCTTTTTGTTTTGGCAAGCTACCCCTCCGAGCTATTGAAATTCCTTCTCGGGGTTGCCTCAAACTCCTTTACTGGCCGGGAAAGGAACGGGGGGATAATGACGAACGTTCCCAGATGTCCTGGCGCCCATCCCTGCTGATGCTGCTGATTCTGCTGCTGGCCAGCTGCAGTAAGCCTCCCGACCCCAATCGGGTGGTGCTGTGGACGGCCTTCGAGGGCAAGGAACTGGCCGAACTCAAACAACTTGTGAACGAATTCGAGCAAGAGAGTTCACTGCACGTTCAGGTGCTCAAAGTGCCCTTCGATGCTCTCCAGAAGAAGTTTCTGGTGGCGGGACCCGCCGACCAGGGCCCGGACCTCTTGATCGGCCCCCAAGACTGGCTGGGGGTGTTCGCCACCGCCGGACTGCTCGAACCGGTGCCCGAAACCGTGCTCAGCAGCGAGCGCCGGGCCGATTTTATTCCCGTAGCCATCGAAGCCGTCACCTTCGAGGGCAAAGTCTATGCCGTACCCTTACTTTTGGATTGTATCGCGCTGTTGCGCAACACCGAACTGGCTCCCCAGGCGCCGACCAGCCTGGAAGAACTGGTGAGCCAGGCCCAGAGCGTTCAACAGGGCTCGGTTCGAGGCTTCTATTACGAACTCAACAACTTCTACTTCTCCTGGCCCTTCCTGGCCGCTCACGGAGCTCACCTGTTCCACACCGAGGGAGGGCACCTCGATCCCTTTCAATTGGGCCTGGACGAACCCGCAGCCGTCAACGGTATGCAGTTCCTGGCCGACTTGCGCGGCAAGTACAACCTGATCCCCCTGGGAGCCACCAACGATCTGGCCAAAAGCTTGTTCCTGGACAAGAAACTAGCCATGACCCTGGCCGGGCCGTGGATGATGGACTCGGTTCGCGAGGCACAAATACCCTACGTGGTCGAGCCGATTCCGCCTACGGCCGACGGAGGCGTGGCCGCCCCCTTCGTGGGGGCCACCGGCCTGATGCAGAGCGCCGGCAGTCGCAACCCCAGCGGAGGTGAAGCCCTCTACAAATTTCTCACCCGCACCGATTCGATCTATCGCTTGGCCCTGGCGGCGGGCCGAGCCCCGGCCGACAAGAACGCGTTGGAGAAAGCCAGCCAGCAACCGGTGGTCGGTCGAGACATTATGGCCTTTGCCCGCATCGCCGAACAGGGCACCCCGATGCCGAGCCACCCGGCCATGAATGCCGTCTGGGAACCGATGGAACAGGCTATCGACCTGGTCTCTTCGGGGCAGGTCGAACCCGCCCACCAGATGGAGCAGACCGAGAAACGAATCGTGACGAAGATTCGCTTCATGATGGAGTAAAGTGGACAAGAAGACCAATCAGCCATACCTTTACATTATGCCGGCTCTGGTCTTGATGACGGTGCTGTCGCTCTTGCCCAACGCCTACTCGGTCTATCTGGCGTTCACCAATTTTAGCCTCTATCACTACACCGACTTCAACTTTGTAGGCCTAAAGAACTTCGGCAAGATCCTGGCTGGTCCTGAGCTTCAGACCTTTGCCAAGGTGCTGATCTGGACGCTGGCCTGGGCCGCCATCTCGGTGATGGCCAGCCTGGCCATCGGCCTGCTGCTGTCGATCCCCCTCAATCGCGAAGACCTCAAGGGAGCCAAGGTCTACCGCACTCTGTTTATCGTACCCTGGGCCATTCCGGCCTTTATTTCGGTGCTGATGTGGCAGGGTTTGCTCAACTCGGACCAGGGCGCCTTCAACATGCTCCTTCAGGGCTTCGGTCAAGAGAAGATCGCCTGGCTGGATGACCCGGGCTGGGCTCGCTTCTCGGTCTTGCTGGTCAACATCTGGCTCGGCTACCCGTTCATGATGACGGTTTGCCTGGGAGCCTTGCAATCGATACCCAAAGAGATCTACGAAGCCGCCGATGTCGACGGCGCCAGCCCCTGGCTTCAGTTTCGAGCCCTGACACTGCCGTTGCTGCGCTCGGCCCTCGTCCCGGTGCTGGTCTCGAGCTTTGCTTTCAACTTCAACCAGTTCACCGCCATCTATCTGCTGACCGAAGGGGGTCCCACCGTGCCAGGCAGCGAGGCCGGGGCTACCGACATTCTGCTCACATACTCTTATAAGCTCGCCTTCGATCTCTATCAGTACGGCACCGCCTGCGCTTACGCCGTCTTTATCTTCTTGATCGTGGCCGCCCTGTCCGGGGCAAATTTCCGCCTCACCGGCGCTTTTGAGGACGAGTGATGACTAGAAAAAGCCCCTATACCGTCTATTTCTGGCACGCCTTCCTGCTGGCGGGACTGTCGGCGACGCTGATGCCGGCGTTTCTAGTCTTGATGGCGGCCCTGCGCAAGAAAGCGACCCTGGTATCGAGCACCATCATCCCCGGCCCCAACGAAGTGACGCTGGCCAACTTCTCGACGCTGCTGACTCAGACACCGTTCTTGACCTGGATGGGTAACACGCTCATCTGCTCGACCATCGCCACGATCGCGGCCCTCCTGGTCACCACCCTGGCAGGGTATGCCTTCAGCCGCTTTCGCTTCTTCGGTCGCAAGAACGGGCTGTTGATCATGATTTTGCTGCAGATGTTTCCGGCCGCCATGAGCATGGTGGCCGTCTTTCGCATCCTCCAATACCTGGGTCCGATCACTGGGGGCCTGGTGGGCCTCAACAGCTTGATGGGTCTGTCGCTGGTTTACATCGGAGCCGGCATCCCGTTCAATACCTGGATGATCAAAGGCTATGTCGACGCCCTGCCCCGCGAGTTGGAAGAATCTGCCTACATCGACGGAGCCACCCCGACCCAAACCTTCCTCCAGATCATTCTTCCACTCATGGGACCCATTCTGGCCGTGGTGGCCGTGTTCAACTTCATCACGCCCTACTCCGACTTCATCTTTCCCTCGGTCTTGCTGTTCGAAGAGCAACGCTACACCCTGGCCGTCGGTATGCAGGGCTTCATTTCCGGCAACTTCTCGGCCAATTGGACTCTCTTCGCGGCCGCCTCCATTCTGGGATCGTTGCCCATCCTCGTGCTTTTTCTGTCGCTTCAGACCTTTCTCGTGCAAGGTTTGACGCAGGGTGCAGTGAAGGGATAACACTAGGAACAGAAACCTTGCCGCGCTAGGCCGGTTGTTTCGTGCAACGAAAAGGAGTTTTAAATTTGAGATCCCTGCGCCCTCCCATCCTGATTTTTTGTCTCGGAGTCTTTCTGAGTTCGGCGCCCGCGCTGGCGAAGGCATATTCTCCAGAGCTCGAGCAGGCGATGGCCCTCTTCTATCAGGAAAAATACGACGAGTGTATCCCCATGTTCGAGAGAGTCGTGGAACAGGACGCTCAGAACACCCTGGCCATGAGTTACATCCTGCACGCGGCCTATAAGCAGAAGAATATCGAGGAAATCGTCGGTCGCATCGAGCAGCGAGCGGTAGCGCGGGGCGAAGACCCCACCGCGGCTACCCATCTCGGCATGGCCTACTTCCTGCGCGGGATGATCATCCCCAACCAGCTGGATGAGGCTCTCACCGAATTCAAACAGGCCATCAAGGACGACCCCCAATTGGCCATGGCCTACACCGGCCTGGGAATGGTCTATTTTCAGAAGCGCATGATGCCCCGCGCCAAGGGTTATCTAATCCGGGCCCTGCGCATCAATCCCCACGACATCATGGCCGTCGATCTGCTCGGCAACATCATGCTGGTGGACGAAAAGAAACCCGCCGACGCGCTGCAACTCTACGAGCGCTGCATCGCCGAACTGCCCACCTATCCCGACGGCCACTACTATGCTGGCTCGTGCCTGTTTGACCTCAAGCGCTACGACGAGGCCATCGCCCAACTCACCCAGGCCCGCGAGCTCGACCCCAAGGGCATCACCAAAGGCTTTGACGCGGCCACTCTACTAGGAGACTGCTACATGTTGCAGGGTCGCAGTGCGGAGGCTATCGAAGCGTTCGAGCATGCGAAGAAAATCCGGCCTGACAGTAAATATGTCGACATCAAGCTGCAAAAGCTGCGCGGCCAGAGCAAGGACGAATAGCCTTGTCGCTTTAGTCCTCCTTTGCCTGACCGCCACCGCCGTCGCCGAAGACCTCAAGATTTCGGTTGCCGGCCCGGCCCGCGCTATCCGCGACCAGACCACCAGTCTGGTCGTTCGTCTTCAAGGGGGAACGCCTCCCCTTCGTTGGGAGTGGAACGTCGATGGCTACTCTGAGGCGGGCGATGAGGCCGAGTTCACCATGGCGGCCAAAGGCAAGGCCGAGCAAATGGAGTTCCATCTCAGGATCTGGGACCAGGCCGACTATCTTTCCGAGCCGTACGAGACCAGCTTTCCCCTGGAAGTCATCGCAGAGCCGCCCAAGCCGATCCGAGTGGTGCTAAAGTCCCACTGGTCGCGCGCCGAGGACGAAGTTTTGAGTCTCAGGCCCGAAGTGACCGGTGGCACTGGCCCTTTGCGCTATCAATGGTTGGTGGATGACCGCACCGTGACCGAACCGACCCTCGACCTTCCTCCGGGGCCGGCCGGTGATTCGCTGGTCGTCCTGAGGATCTATGACCAGGGCTTGTATCAGGACCAGCCCCAGGAACTAAAGATCCGAATTCACACCCAGGCCCGTTTACAGGGGCGTATCGAAGGACCCGATCTGGTCATCGTTAACGATCCGCTGGAGTTTCGCGCGGTCATCGAGGGCGGCACCAAGCCCTACAAGTTCGTCTGGCAGTGGCCCACCGGTAGTCGTGACGATGACGAGGTGTTGACGGGCCGCGTAGGGCCCGATACCGGGGAGCGCTGGATCAGGGTGCTGGTGACCGACTCGTCCAAGCCGCCCCAGGAGTTGCGCCTGGAAAAGACCTATCGGGCCGAGGCCCGCTAGAAATCCCTTCGGCCCTGAAGGGCCCGGCCTAGCGTTACCTCGTCGGCATACTCGAGATCGGAACCCATCGGCAGGCCCTGCGCCAGGCGGGTAACCCGCACCGGACCAGAAGCCAATTGGCGATGCAAGAAAAGCGCGGTGGCCTCGCCGGCCACGGTGGGATTGGTGGCCAGGATGACCTCTTGGATGTTCTCTCGCCTCACCCGATCCAGCAACGAATCGATGCGCAACCGGTCTGGCCCGATGCCGTCCATTGGCGAGATCAAGCCACCCAGAACGTGATAACGACCGCGGAACTCATTGGTCCGCTCGAGAGCCGCGATGTCACGAGGATCACTCACCACACAGAGCAGACCTGCATCGCGGCGCGAATCCGAGCAAATCGAGCAGAACTCTCGCTCGGTCAGGTTGCCACAGCGGGCACAGTCGTGAATCTTGCGCTTGACATCGAGCATCGACTCAGCCAGTTCTTCGACCAACTCCTGACGGGCGTGCAACAAGAAGAAAGCCAGGCGATGGGCACTCTTGGGTCCGATCGTAGGAAGCTCCATTAGAGCCTCCACCAGGCGCTCTACCGGCTGCGGAAATTCATACATCGCCAGCCAGATCCTGGGCTAGAGCAAACCGGGAGGAATGGGTAAACCCTGAGTGAGTTCGGAAACCTTTTGCGAAGAGAGCTCCTTGGACTTCTCCACAGCGTCCTTGATGGCCGTCAGGACGAGGTCTTCGAGCATCTCGACATCTTCGGGATCGACCACCTCAGGGTTGATCTTGACCGACTTGATCTCTTGATGGCCGTTGACAACGACTTTGACCATTCCCTGGCCGGCGGTACCTTCCACCGTCACGTCGGCCAGTTCTTCCTGAATTTGGCCCATCGAAGCCTGCAGCTTCTGCTGCATCTTCTGCATCTTTCGCATCATCTGTCTCTGCATGGGGTTCCTCCTTTATTACTTCTTGCCCATGGCGAAGACCTGATGAATCGTATCCACCAGCTCATCCAGGTTAAAGGGCTTGACCAAATACGAGGTGGCACCCTTCTGATAACCCGTCATCACGTCCTCGGACTGATCTTTGGCCGTCAGCATGATGACCGGAATGTCCGCCGTTTGCGCGCCGGCACGAATCTTATCGAGAACCTCGAAGCCGTCCATGCCTGGCATCATCACGTCGAGCACCACCAGATCGGGAATCGACTCATCTACCTTCTCCAGGGCTTCAAAACCCGAGGAGGCGGTAGTCACATCAAAGTTCTCCATCTCGAGATAGGTCGCCAACGACCGCAAAATGTGGGGCTCATCGTCCACCACCAAAACTTTCTGCCCTTCAGACACGGCTGTCTCCTCCATCCTTAGTCCACAATCTCGCCCGCAAACAAGCCGGACGCCCTTCTCACCAATTCGTCATGCTCTTCATCGTTGGAGCGCACGGTCTTGGCACCATCAACCCGACACTCCACCCGCACTCTACGTCCCAAGGTGCTGGCTGCCAAGCCTTCCAACACACTGCGAGACTTCAGAATCGTGTCTCGATGCCAGTCGTAGCCGTCAGGCAGTCCCAACACGACCTCTTCTTCGCCCAACTCGGTGACCTTGGCGTCAGCCAACACAGCGTGCAGTCGCATGTCGTGGTCTCGGACTGCATTCATCAGACCCATCCAGAACTCTTTCTTGCCTGGCGCCCGACCATCCGAGCCACGGCTGGGCTCGACCCGACGAAGCCCCGCCGCCTCTGGCTCTCGTTTGCGCTGAGGCGACTCCGGCCGCTGAGGAGTGCTCGCCTGCCGCGACTCCGGCCGCTCGCCTGAATGAGGAACTCTCTCGTGCCCAGCCTCGGGCCGCTCGCTTCGCTGAGGCGCTCGTTCCAGAGAGGGTTCGGGCCGCTCAGGCGCTCTCTCCTGGCGCTCCGCTCGCCGAGGCTCTTGGACAGCCTCGGGCCGCTCCTCCCGCTGAGGATTTCTGCCTTGGAAAGCCTCGGGTCGCTCACCTCGCTCAGGCATCGCTTCGCGCGAAGGCTCCGGCCTCTTCTCCGACTGAGGCGCTCTTTCCGGGGGAGGCTCCGGCCTCTTCTCCGGCTGAGGCGCTCTTGCCGGCGAAGGCTCCGGCCTCTTCTCCGACTGAGGCGCTCTTTCCAGGGGAGGCTCCGGCCTCTTCTCCGGCTGAGGCGCTCTTGCCGGGGGAGGCTCCGGCCTCTTCTCCGGCTGAGGCGCTCTTTCCGGGGGAGGCTCCGGCCTCTTCTCCGGCCGGTCCCGCACCGGCACGTCTACCGTCTTCTGACTCCCATTCGCCATGCGCTCTTCCAGGGCGGAGATGCGGGCCTCGAGGCCGTTTAGTCCTGGCTCGGCCGAGGGGGTAGCCAGCCGAACCAGGGTCAACTCCCATAAAAGCTTGGCCTGGCGGCCTTCTCTCACTTCGGCCGAAAGCTCCATTCCGGCTCGAATCCAGTGCATCAGGTCAACCAGAGAGACGGCGCTGGCCAATCTTTCCAAACTCTCGCGCTCCTCGACCGCCATCTGCTCGAAGGTGCTATCGGGAGCCTTCACCTTGACCAGCATCACCAGGCGCAAATGCTCGAGAAAGGCAGAAGCCAGTCGCTTCAAATCGCGCCCCTGAGCGTTAAGCTCGTGCAAGAGCATCAGCAGACCGCCGGCTTCGCGAGCCCTGAGAGCCATCACCAGACGCTCCATCACCTGATAGCCGACGGTCCCCAGCAGTTCGAGCACCGGCTCGAGTTCGACCCGTTCTCCACAGAACGTCACCGCCTGCTCGAAGAGCACCAGGGCGTCGCGCAGCGAACCATCGGCGGCTCGGGCCAACTGGTCACCGGCCTCACTCGCCAGTTCGACCCCTTCGCTCTCGGCGATTAAGGCCAGCCGCGCTCGGATCTCGGCCACCGAAAGCGGTCGAAAGTCATAGCGTTGGCAGCGCGAGAGAATGGTCGGCGGCAACTCGTGTGGATGAGTCGTGGCCAGAATGAAGACCACGTGCGAGGGGGGCTCTTCGAGGGTCTTCAAAAGCGCATTGAACGAAGAGGCCGAGAGCTTGTGGACCTCGTCGATGATATAGACTTTGACCCGAGCCGTGACCGGGGCGAAGTGAACCTTGTCGACAATGAAGTCACGAATCTTGTCGACCTGGGTGTGAGAGGCCGCATCGATCTCGAAGACATCGAGACTATTGCCCGAGGCGATGGAACGGCACTGATCGCACTCGTTGCAGGGCTCAAGACCCGGACCATTCTCGCAGTTGAGTGCCTTGGCGAAGATGCGGGCGCTGCTGGTCTTGCCGGTGCCGCGCGGACCACAGAAAAGATAAGCCCTGGCGGGAGAGTCGCTGAGAAGAACATTCTGCAGGGTGCGAACCACCGACTCCTGGCCCACCAGGTCCTGGAAGCGCTGAGAGCGCCATTTCCTAAACAGAGAAACGCTGGGCATGCGGTCGCGCTTTACTACCACCCCGAAGGATTCGATCCCTGCCCTGGACTGGACTCCCTGGGCCTACAACACTCCGAGGGACGGTCGCGCTTCAACCCGCTCGCCGAGGTAGATCAAGAGTTCCACCAATCGTTCCAGCTCCTGGGTCGAGGCATAGTTCAACTCGATCTTGCCCTTGCCCCGAGAGCCAGGTCGGATATGCACATGAGTGCCCAGCTGGCGGGTGAGGTGGTCCTGAATCTCCATCCAATCGGGCGACAGCTTCGCCTGCCTGGCCAGGGATGACTTCTTGGCTTCTTCCTGGAGGTCACGAACCAGCTTCTCGGTTTGGCGAACCGATAGGGCTCGCTGCGTGATCATTGCCCACACTCGCATCTGCTGACTCTCGCTATCTAGACCGAGCAACGCCCGGGCATGGCCGGCCGAAAGGTCGCCGGACTCCACTTCACGACGAATCGGGTCAGGCAGCGCCAGCAGACGCAGGGTATTGGAAATGGCCGGTCGGCTCCGCCCCAGACGCGTAGAAAGTTGATCCTGGGTCAACTTATGCTCGCTGAGCAGGTAGGAGTAAGCCCGTGCCTCTTCGATAGGATTGAGGTCCTCACGCTGGATGTTCTCGATGAGCGCCACCTCGAGCAGCTCGACGTCGGCCATCTCGCGAACGATGGCCGGGATAGCCTCGAGCCCCGCTAGCCGAGCGGCGCGACAGCGTCGTTCGCCCACTACCAAACGGTATCCGTCAGCCTCACGGGTACAGACCACCGGCTGGACCACCCCGTGTTCCCGAATGGACTCCGCCAACTCTTCGAGCTTCTCCTGATCGAAGCTCTGGCGGGGCTGCAGAGGATTGGCGCGGATCTCCGCCAGGGGTAGATCCAGGATCGACTGGGCGTTGGTGGGGACCTTATGGCTATCCGACAAGAGCGCGGACAGGCCTCTTCCGAGTGCTTTCTTTTTCACGGGCTAGAACCTCCTTGGCCAAACTAAGATAGTGAGTAGCACCTGCCGAGCGGCGGTCGTAAGCTAAGATCGACTGACCAAAACTGGGCGCCTCGGCCAACTTGACGTTGCGCGGAATCACGGTTTTGAATACGGTAGACCCGAAGTGGCCTCGCACCTCGGCCGCTACCTGGTCAGACAAATTGAGACGGGCGTCATGAAGCGTGAGCAGGACCCCAAAAATCGACAGACCGGGGTTGAGGTGAGACCGAACCATCTCGATCACCTCGAGCAACTGGGTGATCCCCTCGAGCGCATAAAACTCGCATTGGATCGGCACCAGCAAGCCGTCCGCAGCGGTGAGAGCGTTCATGGTCAAAAGACCCAGCGAGGGGGGACAGTCGACTAGAACAAAGTCATAGTCATCGACCACCGGTTCGAGCAAACGCTGCAGCCGGGTCTCGCGAGAGACAGCGGATACCATCTCTATCTCGGCCGCCGCCAACCGCAGAGTGGCTGGCACGAGCCAGAGACTGGACTGCTCGGTGGTCTGAATCAGCTCGGCCACAGCCGAGCCCTTGCACAGACCATCATAGATGCACCCTTCCAGCGCGCTCTTATCGACCCCGAGCCCACTGGTGGTGTTGCCCTGGGGATCGGCATCCACCAACAGCACTTTTTTGCGCTTCTGGGCCAGGGCGGCGCCGAGATTCACGGCCGTCGTCGACTTTCCGACGCCCCCCTTCTGGTTGGTGATTGCAAGTATCCTGGCCATAGCATGCCTACCCATCTGGAATGAAATTCAGTGAAACTTGAAGATGTTTCACGTGAAACATTCTCCTGGCCCCACAAGATTACCTTCAACCGTCAGATCAGAGGGTGCTTGGCCGGTTGCCCCGGACGTCGAGGGTAACGATCCGGACTGGGTCCCGTCTTGCGTACCTCGACCAGGCAGTAGCTTTTGTCGAAAAGGCTATACTCCCGAACCACCCGCACCTCGCCCGATAGAAGTTGCAGGGCGCGGGCCGCCTCCTGAATTTCCTGAGCAGCCCGGGGTCCTTTATAAGCTAGTAAGAGGCCATCTTTCTTCAACAAAGGGATGCCCAACTCGATCAAAGTAGCCAGACTGGCTACCGCTTTGGCCGTCACCACCTCGAAGGCGCCTCGATAACTCCGGTCATGAGCCACTTCTTCCGAGCGACCCTGGAGCACTACCACGTTGGCCAAAGACAACTCTTCGATGACCTCTCGCAAAAAGATACACTTCTTGCCGTTAGCTTCCAGCAGGGTCAGATCGAGATCCGGACGGAATACCGCCAGCGGGACCCCGGGCACCCCACCACCCGAACCCAGGTCCACCACCCGAGCGCCCGGTGGAAAGCAACCCTCGCCCGCCAGAGAATCGACGACCAACTCCCTGGCCATGGCCGCCTCCTCGCGCAGGGCGGTCACCCCGGCCCGCCGACCGATGTCGGCTACCAATTCCAGATAACGAACCAGACGAGCCAGGGTCTGCCCATCGAAGCTGAGAGCTAACTGCTCTAGACCTTCCTCGAGAGCTTGCCTAAACACCGGCAGCGCGGCGATGCTCGCCCTGCTTGAGATAGATCAGTAGAGCGGAAATGTCCGAGGCCGACACGCCCGGAATCCTAGAAGCCTGCCCCACCGTGCGAGGTCGCTGCTTTTCGAGCTTCTCCCGCCCCTCCGAAGAGATGGCTTTGAGGTCAATATAGGCGAAATCGGCCGGAATGACCTTGTTCTCCATCTTGCGAAACTGGGCCACATCCTGGGCCTGCCGTTCGAGATAGCCTTCATACTTAATCTGAATCTCGACCTGTTCGGCCACCCTGGGCGCCAACGGCTCGAGCTTCTCGAACTCGCGCAGGCTGGCCAACTCCACCCTGGGGCGGCGCAGAATATCCTTGAAAGTCAGGCCGGGACGCACCGGCTCACTGAGGTGGTCGGCCAGGCCGTCGGCCTCGGCTCCGGCTACTCGGCGTTGGTCAAGACGCCGCAACTCGTCCTCAATGGCCTGTTGCTTGGCTTCGAAGATGGCCCACCTGGCGGCGTCGACCACCCCAACCCGGCGACCGAGAGGAGTGAGCCGCAAATCGGCGTTGTCCTGGCGCAAGAGCAATCGGTATTCTGAGCGACTCGTATGCATGCGGTAAGGCTCGGCGGTACCGCGGCTCACCAGGTCGTCGACCAACACGCCCAGGTAACCTTGATCGCGACCGATCTCGATGGCCTCGCCTCCGCCACCGGTCAACCCGGCGTTGATGCCGGCCAGAAGTCCCTGAGCGGCCGCCTCTTCGTAGCCCGAGGTACCGTTGATCTGGCCGGCCAGGAAAAGGCCCGGAAGCACCTTGACCTGCAAGCCGTGATCGAGCTGGGTCGGATCGACGAAATCATACTCGACCGCGTAACCGGGCCGTAGGATTTCAGCCCGTTCCAATCCTGGAATGGTTCTCACCAACTCGGTCTGCACGTCCAGGGGCAGACTGGTCGAGACCCCCTGAAGATAGACTTCGGGCACCTCGAAACCTTCAGGTTCGACAAACACCTGATGGGTGTCGCGGTCAGGAAATCGGACCATCTTGTCCTCGATAGAAGGGCAGTAGCGAGGTCCCGTGCCCTCGATCACCCCGGCGTACATCGGTGAACGGTGAAGGTTGGCCAGAATCACCTCGCGGGTGGCCGGGGTCGTCGCGGTCAGATAGCAACTCAACTGGCGCTCCGGCCTGACCAGTTCGGACATTTCGCTGAATACGAGCGGAATATCCGAAGGCGGCTGCTCGGTCATGCGATCCCAGTCGATGGAGTCCCGATGAATCCGAGGAGTCGTGCCGGTTTTGAGCCGTCCCAATCGCAATCCAAAGTCGGACAGGGAATTGCTCAGGCCAAGGGCAGCCGGCTCACCCGAGCGCCCGCCCGCAAACGAGACCTCGCCCATGTGGATCTTGCCACCCAGAAAGGTGCCGGTGGTCAAGACCACCGACGCGCCCCGGTACTCGATTCCCGAAGCAGCGCGCACTCCGATGACTCGACCCTTACGCAGCAGTAGATCCACCACCAAATCCTGGACCAATTGAATCCTGGATTCAGATTGGACACACTCGGCCATGGCGGCGGAATAGACGGGGCGATCGGCCTGGGCTCGCAAGGCGTGGACAGCCGGCCCCTTGCGGGTGTTGAGCATCCGGATATGGATGTGGGTTCGGTCGATGACCCGTCCCATCTCGCCGCCGAGCGCGTCTACCTCCTTCACCAGCTGAGCCTTGGCGGGGCCGCCGATGGAGGGGTTACAGGGCATGCGGGCCACCTGAGAGAGGCTGGCCGTCAGCATGACCACCTGACAGCCCATGCGGGCCGCCGCCAACCCCGCCTCACAGCCGGCATGGCCCGCACCCACTACCACTACATCCGTCTTGACAACCATGTCGCTCACTTTCCCAGACAAAAGGTCGAGAAGATGCGATCGAGCACCTCTTCGGAGACGTCGATGCCCACGATCTCGCCCAGGGCCCCGGCCGCAGCGCGCAAATCCAAACAGAGAAACTCGCCGCTCAAGCCGTCATCCACCGCCAGAGCCACTCGCTCCAGGCTCTCGCGAGCTCGAACCAGGGCCTGGTAATGCCTCTGATTGACACTAAAGCACTCCACCTGCTGCCCCGTCAAGACGCGAGCCTTCTCGACCAGGGCCGCCTCGACCCCGGCAGCCCCCTGTCGCAACAAACTGGCTTCGAGGACTACCGCCCGAGGATATTGGGTCCGAATTTCGTCAGCCTGGATACGGGCCCCCAGGTCCTGTTTGTTGAGAACGATCAACCACTCGGCGGGACCCATGGCCAGCACCTCCAGGGCCAACTCCTGGGGCCACTCCTGATGACAATCCACCACCAGGATACCGAGATCGGCCTCGTGCAAAGCCTGGCGCGAGCGTTCCATCCCGAGTTGCTCAACCAGATCCATGGTACAATCGCGCAAGCCGGCGGTATCGCTGAGATTCAAGCGCATACCGGAGAGCACGACCGAATGCTCGAGGCGATCCCGGGTAGTCCCCGGGATGTCGGTCACCAGCGCCCGGTCTTCCCCCAGCAAAGCGTTGAGCAAAGTGGACTTGCCAGCGTTAGGAGGCCCCACCAGGACCACCTCCACTCCGCGGTGGGTGAGCCGCCCCACCTCGGCCTGGGCAATCAACTGCGCAACCCGATGCTGCAACTCTTGTAAACGCTGGCGATTCTCCTGGGGAGTGAGTTCAGGCACTTCATCGCCAAAGTCTATTTCGGCCTCGAGCAGCGACATCCAGTTCAAAACATCCTGGCGCAAACCACCTACCAACTCCGAGAGCCGGCCCAGGAGATTGCCCGAGGCCAGCCGCAAACTGGCTCGGCTACGACTCTCGATGACTTCAGCCACCGATTCCGCCTGGGCCAGGTCCAGTCTCCCATTGAGAAAGGCCCGCTGGGTGAACTCGCCCGGCGCAGCTAGCCTGGCGCCCCCCGCCAGACAGAGGCGAAGAACCTCTTCGCAGATCAGGCTGCCCCCATGGGTGTGGAATTCGACCACATCCTCGCAAGTGTAGGAGCGCGGAGCCTGCATGAACACGGCCAGAGCCTCGTCGACCGGTCGACCCCCCGCCGGGTCGACGACCCGTCCGAAAACCATCTTGTGACTCTCGAACTCGGCCTGCCTGACGTAGGGAGCAAATAGCAAATGCAAAAGGCCGCGCGCGCGCGGCCCTGAGACTCGGACGATGGCCACCCCTCCCAACCCGGGGGGCGTGGCCACAGCTACAATGGTGTCAGTCGGCGTCACCTGGCGCCACCACCACACACCGATCGGGGTCTTCCCCCTCCGAATAGGTGCGCACGTCATAACGGTCGGCCAAAGCCAGATGGATTACGCGCCGGTCCCCCGCAGCCATCGGTGAGAGCACCACCTCACGACCCTCGCGTTGGACACGGTCCGCGCTTCGTCGGGCCAGATCCCTCAACTGCTTCTCGCGGCGGTCTCGGTAGCCTTCGACATCCACCACCACCCGGTAATCCACCAGCTTCTTGCGGGCGTTGATCACCCCGACCAGAAACTGCAGGGCGTCCAGGGTCGAGCCATGGCGGCCGATGAGCACGCCCATGTCGGCTCCCTCGATATGATAGCGAACGTGATCCTCACGCTCCTCGAACTCGATATCGACGTCTAGTCCAAAATAGTCAAGAATGTCAAAAAGAAGTTCGGCAACAGGATCCTCATCGTCACCCTCTTCCCATTCATCGTCACTGTCGACATCGCGGTCGCTCACGGTCTTTTCCTTTGTCATGCTACCCCTCTCTCCAGCTTCCCGCTGTCAAAATTCCTATCCCCACCCGGGAATCCCTCCCGTCAAGCCGCGGCGCTCTGCTGCGATTCCTCATCGGGGGTACGCATGATGATCCCCTGCTGAATAATAGTGAGGAAACTGAACACGCTGAAATACAGGATGAGAGCACAAGGCCACTTGTAAGTCCACATCATCACGGTGAACATCACACTCATGACGAGGCCCAGATACTTCTGGCTGCCCTGGCCGCTGGCGGGAGTGATCAATTGCGACAAGAGCATGGTCAAGCCATAGAAGATGACCAGCGGCAAATCCCGGTCGGCCAGGCTCGAGGCAAACAGTACGGGGTAAGCGTTCTGCAACGGTCCGGGGTGAATCCACAGAAAGTAAGAGTTCGAAAACAGATCGGGCGCACCCATGATGGCTCGCCAGATCGAGAACAGAATCGGCATCTGAATCAGCATCGGCAAACACCCACTCAGGGGGTTGATACCCCGAGACTGATAAAACTCGGTCTGGGCTTGCATGGCCGCCTCTTTGTCGTGGGCGTACTTCTTCTGCAGGGCTTCGATCTCTGGCTGGATCTTCTGCATTTGCTTCATCGACTTGTACTGCTGATGGGTCGGGCCGTAGAGCGCGATTTTGATCAAAACGGCAAAAAGGACCAGCGCCAGACCGTAGCTTCCGGTCAGGACGTTGAGGGTCCCCAACACCTTCATCAGCAGATCAACGATGATTTGCATTAACTCGAAACTCCTAGTCGACCGGGTCATGCCCCCCGGCACTAAACGGGTGGCATCGGCAGATTCTTTTAAATCCCCGCCACCCGCCTCTGATCAAACCGTACTTCACGATTGCCTGTCGCGTATACTCCGAACAAGTCGGGTAGAACCTGCACACTGCCGGCGTCTTGCGGGACACCCATTGATATCCCTCAATCAAACGGACGGCGAGCGAGCTGCCGAGGCCTGATGGTGGTTGCTCTTCTGCAACCGCTTGATCAGGCTCAGAAACGCCGTCCGAAGTTCCTGGAAGGTCGCCTGAGCAGCATCCTTCCTCGCTACAATGACCAGGTCCCATCGCGAATTGAAATTCTGAACGTTCTCTCGGTAGACCTCTCGAAGCCGCCGCCTTAACTTGTTACGCACCACCGCTTTGCCTAGCTTCTTGCTGACACAGAAACCCACCCGGGGCCCCGGGCGACGCTTGGCTAACGCAAACAAAACAAGCTCCCGACAGGCCACAGACCGTCCGGAGCGGAAAACGCGATCGAAATCCCTGGAACGCTTTAACGTCTCCACCGCTAGTGGGTAAGACGTTTGCGACCCTTCCTGCGACGCCGCGACAGCACCGCTCGGCCACCGGGTGACGACATTCTCTTAAAGAAGCCGTGTTCTTTCTTTCTCTGGCGAACCTTGGGTTGGTAAGTCCTCTTCATAGCACTCCTCCGCCTTGTGGGCTGGCTCAACAGTATAGGAGCAGCTCAAGACGATGTCAAGGTGGACCTCCGGGCAGGCTCGAACCCGTTTTCCCCAATTGGGGATAAGCCTGTGGATAACGACATCGCGACGACTAAAGGTCCGGGGTCGAATTTCACGGTTTCCCAAAGAAAACTTGAATTCCCCTCGATCAATTCGAGCTGTGTACAAAACCATCATGAGGTGTTTTCCACAATTGTCCACAGAGCCTGTGGACATTGTGGATTAGGTTTCGGCTAGTTTTCGGTAGGAATCGATTCTGGACCAACCGAAGCGGCTCGGACTCCAGTATTTATCCGGTTTCACAAATATATATAGAGACAAGAGGACTCTCCTGAATGCTTGATCAGCATAGCGTAATTCCCGAACTCGGGCATACTTGGCAACAATGTCTGCAAGACCTTGATGCCAATTTAGACGTGAGGGCGCGATCAGCTATTCTGAACTCCGTACCACTGGAGGTGAAGGGGCAGCACCTGCGTATCGGGGTTCACGGCAACTTTTCGCGAGACTTTCTCAACAGAAAGGCCTGTTTGGAAGCGGTTCGCTCTATCGTTCACCGGCGCACCCAGCGTCGTTTCGAAGTCGAATTCGTTTCCCTAGAGGGTGAACCTCCGGTCGAGACAGCAGCGCCAGTTCCTGGTGCAGTCCCCGCCGCGACGGCAAGCCCCAATCGTGAGGAGTCGGATAGCCAGTTCGACAGCATGTCCCCATCGAGCCATGCCTGTCTCAACCCTCGCTACACCTTCTCGACTTTTATTCGAGGCAATAGCAATAGCCTGGCGGCGGCCGCCGCTATGGCCGTGGCCGACCGGCCGGCGCGAGCCTACAACCCACTCTTCATCTATGGCGGAGTCGGGCTGGGCAAGACCCATTTGATGCATGCGATCGGCCACGCCGTGCTCAGCGCGCGGAGTGATGCTCGTATCGTCTACATGTCGGCCGAACGCTTTACCAACGAGATGATCGATTCCATCTCGGATGCAAAGATGAAGCGCTTCCGGCGAAACTATCGCAGCGTGGATGTACTGCTGGTCGATGATATCCAGTTTCTGGCCAACAAAGAGCGGACTCAGGAAGAGTTCTTCCATACTTTTAATGAGCTCCACGGCGCCAACAAACAGATCGTCATCTCCAGCGACCGCCCTCCGCGCCAAATCCCCACTCTGGAAGACCGACTCCGGTCGCGCTTCGAATGGGGAATGATAGCCGATATCCAGGCTCCCGACTTCGAGACTCGCGTAGCCATCCTTCGCAAGAAAGCCGAACAATGCGGTGCTCATGTTCCCAACGACGTGGCCGAGCTATTGGCCGAACGGGTGCCTTCCAACATCCGTGAGCTGGAGGGGGCTTTAACGCGCCTGATGGCGATGAGTTCGCTTAACCAGAAGGCCATCAACTTTGAGCTAGCGGAAGAGGCCTTACAGGGCATCCTGCCCGATTCAGCTCACCAGGTGCTCGACATCGGCACCATCCAGGAAGCAGTCTGCGATTACTTCAGCATTACCAAGAAGGACCTTCTGGGCAAACGGCGAGACCAGAAAGTCGTGCGCCCGCGTCAGTTGGCCATGTATCTCTGCAAAGAGATGACGGGGGCCTCGTACCCCGAGATCGGCGGAGAATTCGGCGGCAAGGACCACACCACGGTGATGCACGCTTGCCGCAAGATCGACGCCAATCTAGAGGATCATTACTATAAAACCAGCCTCGAGAACATCCGTAACCGACTCAAAGGACATACTCGCTAAGCTATCGTCCATCCGGTCGAACCTCAGCCCGAAGCCGCTCTTTGGCTTCGGGCTTATGTGCATGGGAAAGTCCAGAAAGCCTTTTCTGCCCGTGGAAAGCCTGGGGAAATTTTCTCAATCTGGAGTGGAAAATTATTCACGAATTGAAAAATCCTCTGGACCATGTGGAAATGTGAATAATTTTCTTCAATTTTTGAACGGGCAGTCCACAGGGGATCGGAGCAGCAAAGTGTTGTCACGTCTTGAACTTGAAGGTTATTCACACACTCCACACCCCCTACTATAGACTACTAAGATCAATAAATAAAACATGATGGAGGAAATCATGAAGGTCGCATGTGAAAAAAAGATTCTCGAGGAGGCAGTCCAGGTTGCCAGTCGAGCCATCAACTCGAGAAGCCCTCTGCCGATCTTGAGTCATATCCTGATGGAAGCCCACGGAGATCGAATGGTCTTCACCGCAACGGACCTTGATCTCGGTGTTCAGATTCGCTTACCTGCTCAGGTAGAGGTCGAAGGTGCTCTAACCTGCCCGGCCAAGCTCCTCCAGGAAATCGTAACCCGCTTGCAGGCGGGCCTGGTGCATCTCGAATTGATCCGCGAAGGCCAGTTGATGCTCAAATGCGGCTCATCTCAATTCGAACTCTCGACTTTACCCGCCGAAGAGTTTCCCACCCTGCCTTCGGCCGAAGACGCGCCGGAGTTCGAATTGCCTCAGGCCACGATTCGCGAGATGATTCGTCAGGTGGCGGTGGCTTCGGCTTCACCCAACGAAGAAGCCCGAGCGGTCATGACCGGCATTTTGACCCAGGTCGAGGCTGAACGTTTGACGATGGTGGCCACGGACGGACGTCGACTGGCCTGCATGCGCGAACCGCTCGAAAACCAGGGCGGCCGAGATGCGAAAGTGATCATCCCAGCCCGAGCGCTGCAAGAATTGACCCGCATTCTTGGCGATGAGCAGACGGTCGTGCTGGCCCGCATCGCTCAGGGGCAGGTGTTTTTCACGGTCAACGACGTGTCGCTCCACTGTCGGTTACTCGAAGGTAACTTCCCCGATTACAAAAAGGTGGTGCCCACCGAGTTCCAGCGCAGTTGCCGCATCGGTCGCGAGACCTTCCTGTCGGCCCTCAAGCGAATGTTGATCATGGCGCAAGAGAAACGCTCTCCCAACCTGATCAAACTCGAGTTCGAGTCCGATCATCTGTGGCTGTCGGCCAATACTCCTGACCTGGGTTCCGGCCGTGAGCAGGTGGATATCGTCTATCAGGGGGATCCGCTCCTGATTGCTTTCAATGGTCGCTACCTGGTGGACGTGCTCAACGTGCTCGAGTGCGAAGAGGTTCAGTTCGACCTGCAGGAAGAGACCCGTAGCGCCGTGCTCAAGCCTTTTGGAAGCGAAGCTTATGACTATGTGGTGATGCCGGTGAAACTTCGCGAGCCGGTCACGGAAAGTGGTGAGAGAGTGGCCGTGGGAGCGTGATCGAAGCCATGTTGCATTGTCAAAAGACCCATGCTATAGTAGGGGCGCTCAAACTCCGGTATGGGTAGAAGAGTGGGTTTTCCCGCTCTTTTATTATGACTGCCTTGTGAGGCGAAAGGGGCTACTCTTTCGCCTCCTGGTTATAAGGACCCGGGAGGAAAGATTTCAATGTCCGGAGTCAGCGCGAGAACTTTGGAGAGGATCGAACAGGCGGCACAGGACCTGGCCAACGAGCTGGGCCTTCAAGTAGTGAGAGTCGAGTATCTGCGGGGGGACATCGGTTGGACGCTTAGCGTCGCCGTGACGGTCGCGGACGGGACAGTGGGCGTAGAGGACTGCGCCCGCCTGGCCCGACCCCTCTCAAAAAGACTTGACGAACTGGATTTGATTCAAGATCACTACTACCTGGAGGTTTGCTCTCCAGGAGCGGAATGAAACCGTCCGGTGTTGCTGGGCTTGAGGAGGAATAGCAGATGAATTCAGATTTTCTGAGCGCTCTACGACAGATCGAAAAAGAGCGAAACATCCCCCTGGATATTCTGCTCAAGGCGATTGAGGACGCGCTGGTGGCCGCTTACAAACGCAATTTTGGCGCCAATCAGAACGTGATCATCGAGATTGACCGCCACACCGGAGAGCTGGGCATCTGGCAGCGTAAGCTGGTCGTGCCCGAGGTCGAAGACGACGATTTGGAAATGTCGTTGGCTGAGGCTCAGGGTTTGTCGCCGGAGGTCGAAGTGGGCATGGAACTCGACCTCGAGGTGCCTAACCGCACCTTCGGGCGCATCGCGGCTCAAACGGCTAAGCAGGTCATCGTGCAGCGCATTCGCGAGGCCGAGCGCGACATTATTTACGGAGAGTTCATCAAGCGGGAGGGCGAGCTCATCAGTGGCACCGTGCAACGCTACGAACACCGCAATGTGCTGGTCGACCTGGGTCGGGCCGAGGGTGTCGTGCCGGTCTCTGAGCAGGCTCAGAACGAGTGGTTTCGCCACGGCGACCGCATCAAGTGCTATGTGATGGAAGTCAAGACCGCCACTCGCGGTCCCCAGGTGGTTCTCTCTCGCGCTCAACCTGGATTTTTGAAGAAGCTTTTTGAGCTGGAGGTGCCCGAGATTCGTCAGGGCATCATCCAGGTCAAAGCCGTGGTTCGTGAAGCGGGTTTTCGCTCCAAGATCGCGGTGAAGTCGCTGGACAATTCGGTCGACCCGGTCGGTGCCTGCGTAGGCCCGAAGGGCAGCCGCGTGCAGGCTGTGGTCGACGAGTTGCGAGGCGAGAAAATCGATGTCATTCCCTGGTCGGACGACCCGATCAATTTCGTGGCCAATAGCCTCCAGCCGGCTCGCGTCTCGCGGGTGACCCTGTATGAAGACGACGCTTCGGCGGTAGTGGTGGTTCCCGACAATCAACTGTCGCTTGCCATCGGTCGCGAAGGGCAGAACGCTCGCCTGGCCGCCAAGTTGACGGGCTGGAAGATCGACATCAAGAGTGAAGCGCAAATGCGCGACATTATGGAAAGAGAAGCTCGTCGGGCTGAGGAAAATCAAGCCCCAGAACCGGCGGCTGAAGAAGAAGTTCCGGTAGCGAATGTCGCCGCTGGTGGCGAGGAGCTCAAAAAAGAGGATTGACTCTGATAACGAGGAAATCGTGGCCATATTTGGGCACACTATTTCACCCAGCCCTGCCCTCTGGCCCTATTACCCGGTTGGCTTGAAGGAGGGCTTTGTGCGTTGAGGGAACGACACGTTCCCCTCAGGATGTGTGTGGTCTGTCGTGACCTTAAACCTCGTGAGGAGCTTTTTCGGTGCGTTAGGCAGAAAGGGACGCAGCAGATAGAACCTGACCCGGACAAGATGCTTGCCGGCAAAGGAGTTTACTTCTGCCGTCGGTCTGAATGTCTGGCTCGGCTCAAAAAGGAGCGGCGGCTTCGGCGCCTGTTCCTCGAGAGGTTGAGGGCCGGAACCATGGACTGGATGGAAGCAGAACTAAGCGGCGAATAAGGATGTGGTAATTTATGGGCAAAGTTAGAGTATATGAGTTAGCCCGAGAGCTTGGAATGGAAGACAGCAAGCACCTGATGCGGATTATCCGAGATATGGGCATCAAGGTGAAGACTGCATCCAGTGGCCTCTCAGCTGATGCCGTTCGCAAGATTCGTGAGGTGGTAGCCCCGCATATCGAGCAAGCTCGCCGCGACGCGGAAGAGAAGCAGAAGCAAGCCGAGCAAGCCAAGGCCAAGCAGGCAGCCGAGCAGGTCAAACCAAGTCGCGTGGTGCGTATTGTCAAACGCGCTTCGGATGCTCAGAAAGAGGCTATCCTCGAGCGGCATCGACGCAAGATGGCTGGCGAGACCCCGACCGCCAGCGTTCAAGAGGTCATGCAGACGGCTTCCGAGCCGATTCCCGAGCCGGTGGTGGAGGAAGCTCCCCCGGTGGTCGAGGAGACGGTCGAAATGCCGGCTCTAGAGAGCGAGGTTCCGGCCGAAGAAACGGCGCCCGTCACCGTAGAGATGCCGGCCGTCGAAGAACAGATTCCGGCCTCGGTGGCTGCCAAGGCAACCGAGGCTTCCAAAGCCGAAGCCGAACGTGCTCGGGCCCTTCCCCCTGATCAGGCCATCGCCATTCAGTATCGCGAGCAGAGCCCTCGACCGGCCCCTCCGGTCACAGCGCCTGCTCCGCCGCCGACCAAGAAATCGGCCCCAGCCGCCAAGACGGGCGAACGCGATCGTCGCACCGGCACCACCGCTGCCGGCGCGCCGGGCACGGCCAAGCGAGGGGGCGGTCGCACGCGAGAGATTACTCAGCAGAGCCGTGGTCCCCGTCGGCACAATTTCCGCCAGATGCGAGGCAGCGCGAAGAAGCGTCGCAGACATCGTCGTCGCAACGAGGACAGGATAGATCGTCGTAAGTCCATCGAGATCCCTGAAATGATCTCGGTGGGTGACCTGGCCTCGCGGATGGAAGTTCCTGCTAGCGATGTCATCAAGTACTTGCTCAAGCAAGGCCAGATGGTGACCATCAATCAGGGTCTCGATTACGATACGGCCTCGAGCATCATCGAGAGCTATGGTTTTGATGTGGCCGAGGCCGAGGACGAACTGCCGGATCTCGAGTTGCTCGAAGAAGAGGTGGACGAGAACCTTCAGGGTCGACCGCCGGTGATTACCGTTCTGGGTCACGTTGACCACGGTAAGACTTCGTTGCTCGACGCCATCCGCGAGACCAACGTGACGGCCGGTGAGGCGGGTGGTATCACCCAGCGCATCGGCGCTTACCAGGTCGAGTATGGTGACAAGATCATCACCTTCATCGATACCCCTGGTCACGAGGCTTTCACCGAAATGCGCGCTCGCGGCGCTCAGGTTACCGACATCGCGGTGTTGGTGGTGGCCGCCGACGACGGCGTGATGCCGCAGACGATCGAGGCCATCAACCACGTCAAGGCAGCCGGTGTGCCCATCGTGGTGGCCATGAACAAGATCGACAAGCCCCAGACCAATCCTGACCGTGTGATGCAGCAACTGGCGGAGCACAACCTGGTGGTCGAGGCCTGGGGCGGCGACGTGCCCTGCGTACCGGTTTCGGCCTTGCAGAAGATCGGCATTGACGAGTTGCTCGAGATCTTGACTTTGTTGGCCGACATTCAAGAGTTGACCGCTAATCCTGACCGCGATGCCGAAGGCATCATCATCGAGGCGGGCCTTAGTAAGGGTCTGGGCCCGGTGGCTACGGTGTTGGTGAAAAACGGCACTCTGTGTGTGGGCGACACGATTGTGGTCGGCGACACCTGGGGTCGGGTGCGCGGGCTGCTCGATGAGAATGGCGAGCGGATCGAAGAGGCCGGCCCGTCTACCCCGGCCGAGATCGTCGGGTTGTCCGACGTCCCGGATGCCGGTGACCGACTGGTGGTGGTCGACGACGAGAAGATGGCCCGTCAGGTGTCTGAGGCCCGCACAGAGAAGTCTCGGCGGACGCGCATCAAAGGCAGTGGCCGAACCACCCTCGAGGATCTCTTCGCCGGCATCAGCCAGGGCGAGCAGAAAGAACTTCGTCTGCTGATCAAGGCCGATGGCCACGGGAGTGTCGAGGCGCTCGGTCAGTCGCTCGAGAAGCTCACCACCGACGAGGTTCGTGTATCGATCGTGCACTCGGCCGTGGGAGCTATCTCGGAATCCGACGTGATGCTGGCTAGTGCATCCGATGCGATCATCATTGGCTTCAACGTGCGTCCGGCCACAGCCGTCAAACGTCTAGCCGATCAAGAGCAGGTCGAGATGCGGCTCTATACCGTCATCTATCACGCTCTCGAAGAGGTCAAGAAGGCGATGGCCGGTTTGCTGGCCCCCGAGATTCAAGAGGTCGAACTGGGCAAAGTCGAGATTCGTCAGGTCTTCAAGATCTCGAAGACCGGCCGCGTAGCCGGCTGTATGGTGATCGAGGGCAAAGTGACCCGCGACGCCAACGTCAGGCTTGTGCGCGACGGCATCTTGATCTACGACGGCAAACTCGATTCGCTCCGTCGCTTCAAGGACGATGTCCGCGAGGTGACCGAAGGCTACGAATGCGGTCTGACGATCGAGAACTATGCGGACATTCAGGAAGGCGATATCCTCGAGGCCTACAAGAAGGAATCCATCGCTAGAGAGTCCATCTGATGGCCCGCAATCGAAGGATGGAGCGCGTCGAGGACCTGCTTCGCGAAGTGATCGCGGATAAACTACGCGATGTTCGCGAGCCAGCTCTGCATGCCGACGATGTGCTGGTGACGGTCACCCGGGTGGTCGTCACCAGCGATCTGAGCTATGCCCGCGTCGGGATCAGCGTCATGGGCAGCAGCCAGCGCCAGGCTGAGGTGATGGACGGCCTCGAGCGTGCGGCCGGTTTCATTCGCCGCGAGGTCAATCGTGAGGTCAGACTACGCAAAGTGCCCGAGCTTCGCTTTGAATTAGACGAATCGCTCGAGCACGGTAGTCAGATGCTGCAGATGCTAAAAGAAGTCTCGGCCAAGCTGCCTGAGGAAGAAGAATCGGAATCTATCGGATGAGGCCGTAGACGGCACCGACGGCACCGCCCACGACGGCCCCTACGGCCATGCCGCCAAACCCCCCGATGGTGGAGCCGCCGTGGAGGAATTTCTCTTCCGCCAGGCCGACGGCCAGGCCGACTACGGCTCCCCCGATTTGGCCCGGCAGACCCAGCGAAGAACCCACGCGCATACCCATATAGCCAGCGCCTGCCACCGCGCCGATCTTACCGGCCAGGGCACCCACGACAGTGCCGAAGCCAGCGCCGATGGTCGCTCCCGCGACGGCTCCTTCTTTGACAGTGAGGTTGGCGGGAGTAAAGCGGTCGGCGGCCGGGCCCTGGGGGCTCGGCGCCTGGTTGCCAGCCCGGTAGGTCTGGGTGGGAAGATATGCGCTGCGAATCTGCATAGGTTGATGGTCCTCCGTTGATTCGGCCTCAGAATCCCATGGTGATGGGTGGGGGTGATTGAGAGGATGTTAACAGTCCGACTCTGCGGGGCTGGTTTTGGCGTTTGGAACTTAGGGTAATCCCTAGAGACGGAGCTTAGAGTATGAGTAAAGTTGCTTATGACAAGAGTCTGGTCCCCGGTGCCAGGAATGCGATCGAGGTCTGTCTGGGAGTCACCCCGGAGCAGCCGGTCTACATCTTGACTGATCGCCAGACCGCCACGGTGGGGAGCGCGCTTTTTGACGCTGTCGAGAAGATCAAAGCACCGGTGCGGCTAGAGGTGCTCGAGGAGCATGTCGACCGACCGGCCACCCGTTTGCCCGATTCGATCATGAAGCCGCTCGACGACTGCCGAGTCTGCCTTTATTGTGTGCAGCCCCTGCCCGGCGAACTGCCGTCGCGCCAACAGTTCGTCTATCGTATCGAAGAACTGGGCATTCGCTACGCTCATATGGTGGGCATCACTGAGGCCATCATGTGTCAGGGCATGCGGGCCGATTTTCGGAAGGTCGACGAGGTCAGTCGCCGTCTGCTCGAGAAAGCCAAAAAGGCCAAGCATATCGAGGTTCGCAGCCGCTGTGGCACCGATGTAGTGGCAACCTTCAGTCCTGATCGGATTTGGCGCAAGACCAGCGGAATCATCGAGGAGGTCTGGTCTAACCTGCCTGGTGGAGAGATCTTTACTGCTCCCATGTCAGTGGACGGCGTGTTCGTGGTGGATGGAAGCGTCGGCGACCATTTCAGCGCCAAGTACGGGGTGCTCGACAAGACTCCGATGACGCTCGAGCTCGAAGGGGGCTATCTCAAGAAAGTGAGTTGCGCCAACAAGGCGCTAGAGCGCGAGTTCTGGGACTATTGTCACACGGCCCTGGGTTCGGACCGAGTGGGCGAGTTCGCCATCGGAACCAATCTGGCCGTGTTCGAATTTACCGGTAATCTACTTCAAGATGAGAAGATGCCGGGCGTGCACATCGCTTTCGGTGACCCCTACGGCAGCCAGACGGGCGCGGACTGGTCGTGTCCGACCCACGTCGATGTGATTACCGGTACCTGTGATGTCTGGATCGACGGCTTCCAGGTGATGGAACACGGAATCTTCCTGGCCGACCAACTGGACTTCGACTATTCTTACCTGGCCGAAGACCCGTCGGTGGCGGTCTCTACCAACGGTCGTTAGTTAGCCGATCGTTCCGTTCTTACTGGCAGACGAGCCTTCCGAGGCTCGTCTTCTCCAGGCACGATAAATCGTGGTGATGCCGACTCGGAGACCGAATTTGTCCAGGATCTCTTTTTGCACTTCCTGGACCGAGGCCAGGCCCTGGCGCGAGCAGCAATAGTCGGCAACCGGCCCGACAAAGCGGCGACCGGGTCCAAGCGAGCCGGGTTCACGCATGCGTTTGGGCTTGGGCTTGTTGGCCCCTTTGGCGCGACGCCGCCTTTCCAGGTGGGCGTCATAGCACGAGCGGCTGCAGTAGCGGCGCCCTACAGCTTTCGGCATGAATTCTTGCTGGCAGCCTACACAGATCTGCAGCTCGAGTGGTCGTGACTCTTCGGGTGACACGCGCTGGATGGACCAGGAATCCGCGACACCCGGATCGTTCAGTAGTAGATCAACGATTTTTTGGGCTAACTCTGGTGGGGTCTTGCTCATCTCAAAACCTATATTCGCTAGAAAATATTTCAATTCCTTTCGCAATTTTTGTTTCCTTTAAAACTTTCTTTGGTTAGCAGAAACCGCGCCATTCTTACCCACTTCGTCCCACTAATCACCACAATTAATGTTTGAATCTCCACATTTAGCTGTGGATAAAGCCGTGGATATGTGGATAACTGAGTGAGACCGGGCCAGGGAGGGTCGGTTAGGGAATCGGCCATGACGCTGAAAACTTGAGGGCTTAGCCATCTCCGGCGGCGGTCAAAGTTGGTGTGGTTAACGGACTAGGCAGGCGAGCCGGGCTCCCAAACTGCCGTCTACCGTCTGACGACTACCGGCTGGAAAACCCGTCTGTTAGAAACGGACCGCGAGTAGTGAAAAGTCGTCGGTGATACGCTCGCGCGTGAATTTGCGGATGCGTGTATAGAGGCGGTTCACCAGGCGCTGGGCTGAATTGCCGGTGTGCTCTTTGAGCACCTCGAAGACACGCTCCAGGCCGAAGAACTCACCCGATGGGCTACGCGCCTCGGTCAGGCCGTCGGTGTAGAGCAAAATCCAGGCATCCTTCGGGACTTCGATAGTACCCTGTTCGAAGGTGGCTCCGTCGAGAGCGCCCAGTACGATGCCATCGGCTCGGAGAAGAACCGGCTCTTGCGCTCCGGGAACCCAGAAGATGGGGGGCTCGTGGCCGGCACAAGCAAAGGTCAGCGTGCGGGCGTCGAGGTCTGCCTCAGCATAGAAGACGGTGACCTGGCGGGCCATGTCAGAGTCGGACAGATGCCGATTGAGCATCTCGAGGATCTTTCCCGGCTCATAGTTGGCCATGGCATAGGACTTGATGACGTGTTTGGCCCGGGCCGTCTGGATGGCCGCATCCGGGCCCTTACCCGAGACATCGGCGATCACCAGGGCGCAGCGCCGCGGACCCAGAGGGATCAGATCGTAATAGTCGCCAGATAGGTCCATGGAGGGGATGAATCGATGGCCCACGGTTAGGCCGGGAAAGTCCAGCCGTTCTTTGGGAATAAGAGCACCTCGCAGCAGCTCGGTGACCCTCTCCTTGTCGGCGTAGAGCCTGGCGTTCTCGATGGCCACCGCCGCCTGGCTACCCATGGCGGTCAAAAGATTTAGTTGGGCCGGGGTGTGGGTGGTGATGTCGCGGTAATAGACGTTGACCAGTCCGATGGTTCGACCGCGGGTCTTGATGGGCACGCTCAGAATGGTTCGCAAGCCCTCGGAACGGACGGTGGCAGGAAAGCGATTGCCGTCTTCGCCGTCGCGGTCGAACAAGACCATGGGTTGGCCGGTCTTGGCCGCCAGGCCCGCCACTCCGCGACCGACCGGGATAGGCTTGCGGTGGCGCTCGGTCTGAATGCCTTCGGCGGCCTTCAGCAGCAGATTCGAGCCTTCGAGCAGCATCAGCGAGCAAGCGTCGGCGCGCAGAATCTCGCGAACGTGATGCACGATCTCGTCGAGCACACGGTCGAGTCGCAAGGTCGAGGTCACCGCTTTGCTGACCTCGAACAGGGTGCCCAGTTCGCCCATCTTGAAGCGAATCATCCCGTGCAAGCGGGCGTTCTCGACCGCGATGGCGGCCTGGTTGGCAAAGCCCCGGAGCAACCGAATCTCTTGCTGGCGGAAGCGGATGCTGGGTTTGACGAAGCAGTTGAGCACGCCGACCATCTTCTTCTTGGCGATCAGAGGCACCGACAGCAGCCCGCCAAATCCCGAACGCTGGAGAATGTCAGGCACGATGCCCGGCTCACTACCCGGTTCTATGTAGTGGGAAAAGGCACGCTTGCGCTCGACGGCGGTCTTGGCCACCTTGGCCTGCAGCGATGGATCGAGCAACTCTTCAGGCAGTCCCACACTGGTTTCAAGGCGGAAGCTTTCTCCGATTTCGTCGAGCACCAGCAGAGCACAGGCAGAGTGCTCGAGCAGTTCGACGGCTTGATCGACGATGAGGCGTATGACCTTGGTCAGGCTCAGGGTGCCAGTGATGGCCGTGGACACCTGATAGAGGGCCTTCAGGGGACCGAGGTTCTCTTGCAGTTGCTGGATCAGGCTGGCTCGGTGGATAGCATTTGCCACCTGCAGCGAGAGGGTCATAATGCGGCGGGTGGTGGAGGGTGGGAAGTGGTGGGCCCCCCGCGACGAGTCAAGGTAGATCAAACCCAAAAGACGCTCTTGCGCGCGCAGGGGCACCATCAGGCACGAGGCTGTCGGCAACAGTGAACAGAGGCGCCCCACTCCCGAATTATCGGTGGGAGCAGAGTCAAAGACCAACGGCTTGCCCTGGTTGAGGCTTTCACGAAATTCTCCCGAGAGTTGCGATAAATGCAGGCGAAATTCATCGAAGAACTGGCGCTGGTCAGGCGAGAGGCCGGTAGCGGCCACCACCGTCAGGAAAGAACGATGGCTGTCTTTGAGCAAGATCAGGCAACGGTCGACCTCGGCGATGCGGGCCAAAACTTCGGCTGATTGCTCGAGTACCTCGTCGAGTTCCTGCCCTTCTTCGATGGTGCGAGCAGCTTGATAGAGGGCGGTGGCCTCGCGAGCCCTCTGTTGCTCCCACTCGAAGATCTGGGCGTTCTCGATAGCCATAGCGGCCTGGGTGCCGAAAGCCTCGAGCAGGCGCAGGTCCTCGATGGGCAGATCGCTACCCTCGCACCGATCCAGGCGCAAGACCGCCTTGACCCGGTCGTGTCGAGTGATGGGAAGATAGAGTTTTGAACTCGAGCCGTTACCACCCGGGATGGTGTACGCCAGGGTAGGATTCTGGGCCTCGATCAGCTGAATCCTACCACCCTCGGCTTTGGTTAGCTTCATAGAGAGCTCGAGGATCAGCTTGAGCAGGTCTTCGAGATTGAGGGCCGAGGCCAGGGCTGCTCCCACCTGGCCAAACCACAGCTCGACCTGTCGTTGCGAGGCCCGCAACTTCTCGTCGCGCTCGTCGCACAGTTCGGCCAGGCCGCTATTTCGACAGGCTAGCACCAGTTCGCTGAGCAGGGCCTGGGCTATCGGCTCGTAGATCCGCAGGTCGGGTTGACCTGTCCACAGCAGCACCAGCACTCCGTGGCCTCCGGGCAGGGCCAGCCATAAGCCCTGACCCTGCTCGCGGGTTAGTTCGGCGCTGGTCTCGGGGCCGTCGAGCAAGCGGGTGAACTCTTGGTAGTCGCCAGGTTCGAGTCCCGTGGTCGAGGTCCAAAACAGCGGCGCCGCCGCCTTCTCGCGATAGCCGAGCACGGCCGCTTCGCATTCAAGGGCTTGCACCACCAGTTCCAGGGCTCGTTGGCCGAAACGGCTGGGGCTGAGCCCCTCCTCGAGTAGTTCAAGTAGCTTGAGGCCCAGGCCCTGGGGTGGGCAGGGGGCGAGCAGAGGGCGCAGGCGCTCGAGGCTGGCGGCCAACTTCGCTTCGGAGTGCTGCCCGTTGAGGTGCCCCCCGCAGACGGTGTGGCTGCCACAGCGAAAGGCAAAGCAATTGATACCGGCGTGGCACTTGCGAATCAGGGGGCCGGCTTCGACTTCCCCCTCGAGTTGTTGGTGGAACTGGGCACAGGCTTGCGGCTTGGTGGCCAAGGAGTTCAAGCAAGTCTCGGGCAGCGGCTGATCAGGAGATAGGGGGGAAAGGTAAATAGGAAAACCCACCAGGTCAGAAACGCTCTGAACGCGCTCTCTCAGGTGGCGTAGCCTGTTTGCTTTGACTTCGCTATTGGCCACGCAGCCCCCCCGCAGCATCGATCAGATTGGGGAGTTCCCTAATTGATGACCCCGCGATAGTGAAGAAGAATCTGTATGAACTTCGAATTGTCTACAAGAATGATGTCTTGTTTCATATCAGAACCGCTTTACCCCGCCGAAAAAGACCATTATATCTTATCATTGTGGCTCCCGGCCGTCAATCAGAGTTCGCTAAAAGAGAGGCTCCAGTAGCGTTCGGAGTCCATGACCGAGGGATAGTGAATGAGCGCCATATTGACCAGCACTTCATATTCCAGCAGTGTTTTGGTCAACAAGGTGTGGGTTTTGTCGTCGAGAGTCGGCTCGAGGTCTCGGAGCATTTCGACAATCCGGGTCTCTTGCTCCAAAATCTCGTCGGCCGTGATCTCGCCGTCTTCGATGTACTTTTGCCAACCGGCGTGATGTTCGAGGAACTCGTCTCGGTGAAGATCAAAGCCCTTGCCATCGAACCATCCGTCCCGACCCATACTCGCCTCCAGTCCTGGCCACAACGCTTTGACATCAGGTCGAATCTCCCTTTTACGGAGGGGCCTTCCCGGCCGGTGCTAAATTAAGCCAGGTGACCGGTCCGGCTGAGGAGAGGCTCAGGCTCAAACGCAGCACGGCAGCAGCGATGCTGGTCACTTTGACCTGTCTGGTGCAGGTGCTCAGCCCCCCCGGCTCCGCCCTTAAACTCACCGGATTTCCCATTATCTTGTCAGGATTCTTGTTGGGGCCTGGCTACGGCGCCATGGTGGGGGCCGTGAGCGATATTCTCGGTTACCTGCTTTATCCAGCCGGCCCGTTCTTTCCCGGGTTCACCCTGACCCAGGCCCTGACCGGGGCACTACCGGCAGCCATCTTTGGACGGCGCGAGATTCACAAGCTGGGTTGGAAGGCGCTGCCCTGGCTATTGTTGGCCATTGCCGTCGGCCAACTGGTCACCTCGGTGCTGATGGTGAGCGGATTTTTGTATTGGCTGTATGAACTGCCCTTCTGGGCGCAGGCGACTTATCGTGGGCTCGCCCAGTTGGTTCACGTGCCTCTTTATGCCTGGCTTGCCTGGAAGGTGCTCGACAGTCTCGAAGCGGACCCCCGGGTGGCCGGTGAGTTGGCCCGGCTCAGACCCTGACTCGAACGATGTAGTCTCGGATGGCCTCGAGTTGACGGGGCGCGATGGTGGCCGGCAGGGGGTCGCCCGGGGCCACCAGATCAAACCGCGAGTGGACGACGTCCCCCACGTGGCGTTGGAGCTCGAGGAACGACATCGTCGGCAGGCGGGTTTCGTCGAGCCCACCCATCAGGCGCCCCGGCCAATAGAGGGCAACCTTTTCCAGGCTTGGGCCGGTGGCCGTCGACCATTGCAAGAACTCGGCCGGCAGCCCCATCAGGGGCTTGAGATACAAGCGCGACCCCCGGACGTGCAGGATGCGGAACTCGGCTCCCGAGGCCGCCTCGAGCAGCTGTTGATCATAGGGGAGGCCCAGCTCGCTGTACTCCTCGGGAGTCATCAGGTCGTGGCTGGGACCCTCGAGCTCGAAGGCGACAGCCGTGGCTCCGGCCTCGATGATGGCCCGGGTGTAGTTGGTCAGGCAGGCTGTGATGGCTTGCAGGGCGTGGGTCAGATAAGAGGGGTGCTCTCGTCCGCTTTTGCGAGCCAGTTCGAAAGCCCCTAACCGGCGTAGCACCGACCACGGGTTGGGAATGCTCTCGCAGGCGAAGAGCTTCGTGCCGGCCAGGCGACGGATCTCTTCAAAGGCCACCACCCGGGGTAGCCAGGTCCTGGCCTGTCCCGAGACCTCCTCGATGCGGGTCAGATCGTGGGGACGATCCAAACTCAACTGGGGCGGCAGAGGAAATGCGTCCTGACTGGCCAGGCGCAGGATATCCACCTGATAGGCAGCCGCAAAAGCCAGGCCGGCAGCCGCTAAAGACTCGCCGGGCATGTGGGCCAGACCCAACGGATGCCAGAGCATGAAAGCTGCTCGGTCGGGCCTCTCGCCAGCCAGAATGGCCCGAACTCGGGCCAGTTTGGTCAGGCCGTCCCGTGACACTTCTTGAACTTCTTACCGCTGCCGCAGGGGCAGGGCTCGTTGCGCCCGACCTTGGTGTTGAAGAAGGGGTTGATCGACTCCAGAGCTTGCTTGAAAAGCGGGTTGTTCGGGTCCATCCCGGCTGCTCTTTTGAAGCACCGATTGGCCTCGTCCTTTTCCTCTCGGGCCAGATGGACCCAGCCCAGACAGAAATGGGGGTAGGGAAGGTTGCGGTCGAGATCGTGGCCCTTTTGAGCCTCGGCCAGGGCCTGGTCCATTTTACCCTGCTGCACCAATACGGCCGCTCGATTGAGGTGGGTGATGCCGATCTTGTGGGCGTCTTCCACGACCACGTAAGGGTCGAACCCTTCTTTCGGCTCGCGCAGGGCCAGCACCACCACTTCGACGGCGCGCCCTTCAGGAAATTGCTCGAACAGCTCCTGAGCCTTTTCAAGGTTCTCGAGAGCCGCTTTAGCTTCGTGCTGGAGCGCCGACACGATGCCGAGGTTCAGATAAAGTAAAGCGGCGTTGTCGTCGCGGGCTTCGCGCTTTTCGAGATCAGCCCGACCTTGCTCGAGAGCCGACTGGGCTTCGTCGAAACGACCTTCGACCAGCTCGAGAAAACCGGTGTTGTTGTGCAGCAGATAATGGTCAAGCTGATCCTCTTCGAAAGATTTCTTATAGACATCCAGGGCCCCCTGACTGCCTTTGCTGCGATAGGCCAGCAGCCCGATGTTGGTAATGCAGGCGACCACGCCTTCTTCGTCTTGGATCTCTTCGAACAGGGCCTTGGACTGGTTGAAAGACTCTTCGGCTTCGCTGTCCTGGCCCAGGTCGCTCTGAATACTGCCGATGTCGCGCAGACAGCGCGCCTGGCCGGGCTTGTCGTCGATCTCTTGCCAGAATTTGAGCGAGCGTTGATAAAGCTCGAGCGAGTTGCGATGCTCGTTCTTCTTGTAGGCGGCGGTGCCCAGTTGCTCATAGCTGCGCGCCTGACCGATGGCGTCCTGGGCCGCTTCAGCCATGCGCAGCGACTTGCGAGCGTGGGGCAAGGCTTCGCCGGCCCGGTTGAGTTGATTGAAACACAGACCCAGCGTGTAGTGCAGGTCCTCGACATCCTTGTCGGGTGCCCCTTCGGTCTTATCTTTACGGGCCGCCGTCAACAGGTCGACAGCTTCTTGATACTTGCCCTCGTCGATGTGTGCGCGGGCGGCCTGGACGCTCTCGGCCAGGGGATGAACAGCGGTTTCCAACGTCTCCATATCCTCTCGGGTGCGAATTGCCCTCGCATATTCTGTCTAGGAGTGCGAGAGGTCCTTCCAGGGAAGGTAATTGGTATCAGAAGAAGAAGCGCGACCGCGATGAGCGATTGGAGTGAGGTTTGATGCAGACTCAGACAGCCCGGAGAACGAAGTTGAAGACAGAACAGCTCAAACAAGCCTACCGGCTGATGTATCAGGCCCGTCGCATTGACGATCGCGAGATCACCATGAAGCGCCAGAACAAGGTGTTTTTTCAGATCAGCGGGGCCGGTCATGAGGCGCCGCAGGTGGCCGCCGGAATGGTGCTCAAAGCCGGCTACGATTGGTTTTATCCTTACTATCGCGATCGCGCTCTGTGCTTGACTCTCGGAGTCACGCCCTATGAGATGTTTTTGGCCTCGGTGGGCGCTGAGGACGATCCGGCTTCGGGGGGCCGCCAAATGCCGTCCCATTGGGGTCACAAGGACTACAACATCGTCACCTCGTCGAGCCCCACCGGCACCCAATTCCTGCAGGCGGTCGGTTGTGTCGAGGCCGGGCTTTTCATCGATCAGCATCGGGGCGAACTCAAGTTGCCTTTCGAGAAAGACGAAGTGGCGCTGGTTTGCACCGGCGACGGCACGACCAGCCAGGGCGAGTTCTGGGAGGCGCTCAACACCAGTTGCAGCAACAAGTTTCCCGTCATCTTTCTAGTCGAGGACAACGGCTACGCCATCTCGGTGCCGGTCGAGGTCCAGACAGCCGGTGGGAGCATCAGCCGGCTGGTCAAGGATTGGCCCGATCTGCATCACGAAGAGGTGGACGGCTGCAACTTCGTCGAGTGCCACCAGGCTTTCGAGCGGGCCGCCGCCCATTGCCGTGCCCGCCAAGGGCCAGCCCTGATCCATGCCCATGTGGTGCGGCCTTACTCGCACTCGATGTCTGACGACGAGTCGATGTATCGGCCCGAGAAAGAGCGTCAACAAGACGAAGAGCGCGATCCCATTACCACCATGGCTGCCTGGCTCGTCAAGGAGAAGCACGCGACCGAGAAAGAACTCGAACAGTTGCGCGCCGAGGTGGACCAGCAAGTCAAGGCGGCGGCCGAGCAGGCCGAGGTTCGGCCGCAACCGGACGTGGCAAAGGTCTATGCCCATGTCTATTCGAGCGAGTTCGACCCGACCGATCGCAAACTCGCGACTCAGCCTGACTTTGACGGCACGGCGACCACCATGGTCGACCTCATCAACGCCTGTCTGCGTGACGAGATGGCCCGGGATCCTCGCATCCGTGTTTTTGGTGAAGACGTGGCCGATGCCACTCGAGTCGAAGTGTTGGGCGAGTGCAAAGGGAAAGGTGGCGTCTTCAAGGTGACCCACGGGCTCCAGACTCGTTATGGCGCCGACCGGGTTTTCAACTCGCCTCTGGCCGAGGCCAACATCGTGGGCCGGGCCATCGGAATGGCCACCCGCGGGCTCAAGCCGGTGGCCGAGATCCAGTTTTTCGACTACATCTGGCCGGCCATGGAACAGTTACGCAACGAGCTGGCCACGGTCCGCTGGCGCTCGCACGGCGCTTTTAAATGCCCGGCCGTCATCCGGGTGCCCATCGGAGGTTACCTGCGCGGGGGCGGCCCCTACCACTCTCAGTCGGGCGAGGTTCTCTTCACCCACACCCCGGGTGTCCATGTGGTGATGCCGAGCAACGCCGAGGATGCCAACGGTCTGTTGCGCACTGCTTTGCGTTGCGATGATCCGGTGATGTTTCTCGAGCACAAGCATCTTTACCGCCAGACCCACAACAAGGGACGCTACCCGGGCCCCGACTACTGCATCCCGTTCGGGCAGGCCAACAAGGTGCGCGAAGGCGACGCCCTCACCGTAATCACTTACGGAGCTCTGGTCCATCGCAGCCTGGTGGCGGCTAAAGAGCTCTCGAGCAAGCACGGGGTGGAAGTCGAGATTCTCGATCTGCGTTCGCTGTCTCCCTACGATTGGGAGGCGATTGCCGAATCGGTCCAACGCACCAACAAGGCCCTGGTGGCCCACGAAGACTGCCTGTCCTGGGGCTACGGTGCCGAGATCGCGGCTCGCATCAGCGACGAACTCTTCGAGTATCTAGACGGCCCGGTCCGGCGAGTGGGGGCGACCGACACCTTCGTGGGCTACGCCCCTCAACTCGAAGAGGTCACCCTGCCCACTCCGGTCAGCCTGGCCGAGGCGATGCTCAAGCTGGTTCGCTACTGAGCGGAGTCTGCTGATACTGCGGCCGCCCGTCGGCGATGTCGTAATAGTCGCCCTTGTTGGCCACGAAGATGTGCAGGTGGATGTGGGTGTTTGTGGGAGCTTCGAAGGCCCCCATGGCGATGCCCAGAAAATCGTGGTGAACGGGCTCCCAGAACAACGATGAGCCACAGGTCGAGCAGAAGCCCCGACGGGCTTTGTCCGAGTTCTGATACCAGCTCAGTCGTTCCTTACCGTAGATGGTGACGGCCGATTTGGGCACGTCGGTCGATACGAAGAAGTGCCCGGAGGTCTTGCGGCACTGGGTGCAGTGACAGGCATCCGGCGGTTTGAGCGGGCCGGCGACCTCGAACTGCACGGCCCCACACAGACACGACCCTCTATGCATGCTCGCCAGCGTCGGCCCATACGGCGAGTTGATTTCCGCTGGGGTCGTAGAAGTGGAAGCGTCGCCCCCCGGGGAAGTCGAACGGCTCTCTGCAGATGGTGCCGCCAGCCTGTTTCACGGAGGCCAGGCTCTGTTCGAGGTCGGCGGAATAGAGCACGACCAGCGGGCCACCGGATTGGACTTCGCCCACGGTCAAGCCCCCCACCTCGCGGTCGCCGATGCGAATGCCGGCATAGACCGGGGCATAGTCGGTGAAAGCCCAGCCAAAAGCCTCACCATAGAAGCTCTTGGCTCTGTCCAGGTCGGAGACGGTGAATTCGATGTAATCGATACTGTGGTGAGTATGTGCGCTCATGAGGCCCCTTTTGACGGTCCGGGCCAGATCTCTTCTAGCGCACGCCCAGCCCCACCGGCACGGCCACGAAGGCCGGAATGGCGGCCTTGAGTTTGGGATGGCGGAGAACCATCTGGGTCGAGGTGCCGCCGTCGAGGTTGAGGGCGTAGCGAGCGGCCAGGCCACCCCCGGACAGGGGCTTCCTCAAGATCTTCTGGAGTTGGGCGAAAGTGAGCCCGGGACGACTATCGCAGGCATAAAGATAGAGCAAGCCTTGCGAATCGATGGACACGCCCGTGCGGGCTCGCGGGCCGGCCTCGTGAATGCCCCCCACCGCTTGTCCCCGGTCGATCAGGCGCGGGCCACATTGCAGCGCCAACCGCTCGGGCCCGGGACGGAAGGTATCGCGTGAGACCACTGTGGGTTTGCCCCGACCGACCAGCAGAATGCCCCCAAAAGCCGAGCCGGGATGAACATCGCTCACGATTACCTGGCCATCCTTGAGATAGCCCATCGGCTTTTGCTCGGCATCGAAATAACCGCCGTTCACCATCACCGTGGCTTGAGCGGCCTCGGCCAGCTCCCCCACGAACATGGCGGGACGCCCATAGTCGCTGGCCACAAACACCTCGAGTTGGACCTTCTGAGGGTCGAGCCGGAACTGGTGCATGCGCACCTCGCCCAGGTCGGCGGTGCGGTAGTCGAGCCCGGTCTTGAGTGGTCGCCACTCGGCCGCCGCCCCGGACCAGCCCAGCAAGAGCATAAGGCAAAGCCACTTTCTCATCGCAGGGTTCTTCCCGAAGCCGGAGAAATCGCCTTTCGTTGAAGGTTTTTCGCGATCCCGTCCATGGAGACATCCTGTTACCCGAGGCCTTGCTGGCCCTGGTCGACACGCGCGAGTTTCAGCGCCTGCGAGGGGTCAAAATGCTGGGAACGGCTTATCTGGTTTATCCCGGGGCTGTCCACACACGCTTTGAGCACAGCTTGGGGACGTGCTGGTTGACCACTCGTCTGCTCGAGGGCCTGGGTGTCGAGGCCGAGCGACGCCTGGCCGTGCAAGCCGCCGCTCTGCTGCATGACGTGACCCACATTCCCTTCGGCCATACCTTCGAGGATGAGCGCCGTATTTTCGAGCGTCACGACACACCCGCCCGCCTACGCCGGTTCATCCCTCAGGGCGAACTGGGCAAAGCCCTTAAGGCGGCCGGATTGCTCGAGGCGGTGCTCGAGATTCTGACCGAGAATGCCCAACCCGGTTGGCAGTTCGAGATATTCTCTGGGACGGTCTGTGCCGATCTGCTCGACTATCTTGCCCGCGACGCCTATTTTTGCGGCCTGTCCCAGCGATACGACGAGCGCATCCTGCGGCATTTTCGCATCAACAACCGGGGACAACTTTATCTCGACGCCTACCGAGGCGGCCTGATTCGCGAGGATGTGCTCTCGGAAGTGGTCAACCTTTTGCGGTTGCGCTATTTCTTGTCGGAGCGGGTCTATTTTCACCACACCAAGACCGCCAGCGGAGCCATGATCTCGCGGGCCGTCGAGCAGGCGGTGGGGCTGGGTCTGACCCTGATCGAGTTGTCGCGACTCACCGACGAGCGCTTGCTGGCCTGGCTCGAGGGCAACTATGGTGGGGATGCCGTGGTCGGGCGGTTGCTTGACCATCTATCCAGCCGGCGCATCTACAAGCGGGCCTATGTGCTCACCCGCCGCATCGGTGAGGAGCGGCGAACTCAGTTCGTGGAGCGTTACCATTTGCAAGCCGACACCCGGCGCGAGGCCGAGACCGCGCTGGGCGAAAAGCTGCGCCTGAAGCCGGGTGAGCTGATCGTCTATTGTCCGGCCCAGGGGATGCAGCTCAAGGAGGCTGATGTTCGGCTTAAAGTCGACGACGGTGCGCCTCGCTCGATGTCAGAGCTGCAGCTGCCCGAGATTCAGGTCTTACGCGAGAAACACCAGGACCTGTGGAAGTTCTATGTTTTCGTGGCTCCCCACCTGATGGAGCGGGCGGCGGCGATCAGCCGGGCCTGCGAGGAGTACTTTCTCGAGGCAAACCACTTGCCTGGCCTGCGGAGCGGGCAACTCTATCTGGCCCTCTAGCCCTCTTTGGGAACGAACCCTTCGGGCGGTTTGGCCGTGCCCTCGAAGAGAAACTGCTCGATCTGATCGAAGAAGATCTGGTTGGTGGAGTCGTCCATCAAGTCGAGGCGGTATTCGTTGGTGACCATGATGAAGTGTTCTTCGAACATCTTCCAGGCCTCGGCCGACACGTTCTCATAGACTTTCTTGCCGACCGGGCCGGGGATGGGGGGCGAGTCGAGGCCCGGGAGTTCTTTCTTCAATTTGGCGCACATTACCATTCTTTCAGCCATGGGCTTCTCCTCACGATCTTTTCTGACCCCGCCTTTCTAGAGGGACAAGCCGGAACCCCTCCAGAAATCGGCTTCGATGAGCGACGATCTCATGGGCTACTCTCGGGGCTTGAGGCCGTAGCGGGCGATCAAGCGTCGTTCGCGGCTGCGGCGGCCGGTCAGGCGGGTGCTCCAGTGGTCTTGACCAAGCGAGGTCACCAAAATGGTATGAAAGCCGAAGCGGTTGCCTCCGAGGATGTCAGAGAAAATCTGATCACCCACCATGCACGTATGCTCTGGCTGGGAGCCCAGCTTCTCGAGGGCCCAGCGAAAGGGGGTCGGTCCCGGCTTACGGGTGAAGAGCAAGGCGGGAAAGACCTTCTCGATGCTGAGCTCGGCGGCGATTTTCTCCAGACGCTGGATGCGCCGCCCCCGGAACATCACGTTGGAGATCAGGCAGATATCCTCGATATAGCCGGCCTTACGGGCGGCCGCGATGGCCGCTTTGGCGCAGGGCACGATCTCGTGCCCGTGCTGGGGCACCAACGTATTATCCACGTCGAAACAGAAGTAGCGAATGCCGCGCTCGGCCAGGGCCTGGAAGTCGATGCTGGCGACCCGAGTGACGTATTCGTCTGGTTTTAGCGGATCCTTCATGACCGGCTCAGTCTAAACCACCAGTCCGCAAGATGCAATGCGGCCAGGAGGTTGCGCTTCGATCGAGAATTTTGGGCGCCGATGAGTAGCGCCCCCGAGTCCCCTTTTGCAGGACTCGTATCGGATGTCGAACGGACGGTTCTTGACAACGGATTGCGAGTGCTGGTGAGGGAGGTATATCCCAGCCAGGTGGTGGCTCTATCCATTTGGGTGGGCGTGGGATCGGTCTTCGAGGCCTCCGAGCAGGCGGGTTACTCGCACTTTCTCGAGCATATGCTCTTTCGCAACCGGGCCGTCGGCAATGGGATCAGCTACGAGCTGCAGGCTCTGGGTGGATACCTCAACGGTTTCACTTCGTATGAATGCACCTGCTACTGGTCGGTTTTCTCGGAGCGTCATTTCGAGCGTGTCATCGAGCTCCAGCGCCAGGCGGTGCTCGACACTTGCTTTGGCCAGGAAGAATGTCAGCGCGAAGCCGAAGTCATTCTCGAAGAGCTGAAGATGCGCGAGGATGACCCTTCCGCCTATTGTTTCGAACAGCTCCTCGAAGTGGCTTATCCAGACCATGCTTACGGCCGACCCATCATCGGCCGAGCCGAGGTGCTCGAGTCGGTCAAACCACAACATCTCGAGCAGTTCTATCGCCGGTTTTACGTCCCCGAGAACATGGCGGTGGTGGTGGTTGGGGGCATCTCGGCCGAGCGCGTGCTGCCCCTGGTCGAAGCTTGTTTTGGCAAGACGGGATCGGTGGCACCCCCGCCCCGCCAGCCCGGCCGCATCGGTGACGGGGGCCGGAGACGGCGGGTGCTTGAAGGAGATATCGCGGGTACCCACCTGCAGGTCGCCTTTCCCATCCCCGATCTCTATTCTGACGAGGCTTTCGCCTGCGATCTGCTGGCCTGTGTCCTGGGGCGAGGCCGCTCGTCGCGGTTGCATCGTTGCCTGCGAGAGCGCGACAATTGCGTGTCGCGCATCGGCTCGAGCCTTTTTCTCGGTCGTGAGCCAGGCCAATTCGTGATCCAGGCGGTCTTGCCCAACCAGCACCTCGAGACGGCCGAGACCGCCCTGTGGCGCGAGCTCGAACGGGTTCGCCAGGGCGACATCAGCGAGCACGAGCTGCACAAAGCCCGCAACATGGTCGAGTCGTCCTATATTTTTGGCCAGGAGACGGTCGAAGGTCAGGCCCGCAAACTGGGTTACTATGAGATGATGGGCGATCATGGCCTGGCCGATGACTATGTGCGCCGCCTGTGGCGGGTCGATCTCGAAGGGCTGCGCTCGGCTGCTGCCCGCTTTCTCGAGCCGGCTTCAGCGAGCACGGTCGTCTATGGTGGCGCCAGGGGCTGATGCGGACCGAGTTGCTGCAGGGACCGGGCGGGAGCCGGTTGGTGATTCAAGAGGATCACTCCCATCCGCTGGTCACGGTCACGGCCGCCTGTCGGGGCGGTCAACGTTGGGAATGCGCCCAGGATCAGGGCCTGACCAGTCTCACTCAGCGTCTGCTGATCAAGGGCACCCGCCAGCGCTCGCGCGATCAGTTGGCCGATGATCTCGAGTTCCTCGGGGCGCCGTTCTTGCCCTATTGCGGCAAAGATACCTACGGGGCGACCCTGGCTGTGCTCTCACGCCACTTTCGGGCCGGTCTGTCGATCATGGCCGAGTGCCTGGGGGCTCCTGCTTTTGCCCCGGAAGAAGTCGAGAAGGAGAAATCGCTGCTCGAACTCGAGCGGCGACGCCTGGCCGATGACAGTCTCAAGTTCGCCCTGGAAGAGGCCGAGAGGCTCCTCTACGGGCAGCATCCTTACTCGCTGAGCATCCTGGGAACCGGCCAGAGTCTGGCCGCGATCACCAGTCAACAGCTATCCGAGTGGCATCGGCGGCTGTTTGATTGCTCGCGCCTGACTCTGGCGGTGGTGGGTGACATCTCGCCCGAGGCCGTCAAAGCCCAGGTCGACGAACTGTTCCGCTGGGACGGGGGCGGCCCGGCCGGGCCCGAGTCAGGGCCATGCGAGCCTCCCGAACAGGACCGCGAACTTTTGGTCTGGCGCGAACGCAAGCAGGCGACGCTGGTCCTGGCCCTCTTGGGACCTTGCTTTGCGGCCTCCGACTTCGCCGCCTTTCAGGTGTTGCAGATGGTGCTGGCCGGGATGGGCGGTCGGCTGTTTGCCGAACTGCGCGACCGGCGCGGCCTGGGTTACCTGGTCAACAGCACTCTGGAACGACGGCTGGATGGTAGTTGCTTCAAAGCTTACGTGGCTACCAGCGAGAGTCGGGCCCAAGAGGCTCTCGAGGCGATGCGCCACGAGATCGCCAGGCTGGCGTCCGAACCGGTGGGGCTCGAAGAACTCTATCGGGCCAAACGCTACATGCTGGGTCTGCACGAGATCAACCTCCAGAAAAAGGCATATCTGGCCCATCAGTTGGCAACTTACGAGGCCTTAGGACTGGGTTATCGGGCCTTTGAGCAATTTCCTGAGCAGGTTCGGGCCGTGACCGTCGAGCAGGTGCAGCAGGTGGCGGCCGTCTATTTGGACCGGCCGGCCGCCCTGGTCAGGGTTCTTCCCGCAAGTCAAAGCGCGAGTTGAGGGGGTTGTCGCGACGCGACAGGCGGGCGAAGGTCTGGTTGCCTTTGCGTTCAAGAATCTGAAGCATGCTTCCGGCGGCGCTCTCGAGCAACGTTCGACCCTCGCTCCATTCAAGCTTTTGATGGGCCGGGCCTGAGTTCCACACAAAGCTGGTGCCGCCGGCGATGGGTCCCTGATGCCAGTCGGGCAGATTGGGCTGGGTGCCGGCCAGGCGGGGGTCAGCCAGCCCGATCAGGGGCTGTTTTAGACCGGCCGTTCGCAAACCAGCCAGCAGGGTGGGGTCGACCTTGGCTTCGGCGGGACGGATCTCGACCGCCTCGGTCCCGTCGTCGTCCGCTCGCGTCTTGTCCTGGCCCTGCACCACCGCCGAAATCTCACGAGGCGCTGCGGCCGAGACCACGGACAGGCCGATCACCGGAGTGGGTCCGGCCCAGCCTCGGCGTTCGGCTTCTTTGACGGTCTGTTCGCGGTTGTGCTGGCGCACCTCGGAATGCGACTGAGCTTCTTTGCGATCCGCCTCGGCCGCCAACTTTTGCTCGTCGCGGGCCAGATCGTCGGTCTTCTTTTGCAATTCTTCGCCGGTTTGGCCAGCCTCTTTCTTCTCGTCTTCCTTCTCGACCCGCTTGTCGAGGAGGCTCGAAAAGTCGCGCTTGGATTCTTCGTCGGGCTGGACCTCTTTGCCGGTGCGGGCAGCCTCGCCCATGAACTGAGCTCGATCGGTCAGGCGCTTGTCCTGCACATGATGGGATTCGGGCAACAGGGGAGGACCGGCCACCCTAGTAGATTCTCCGGGTTTGCAGATAGGTCGAGCCCAGGAAGGCCGCGCCGATCAGTCCGTAAAGCATCCCCGTGAAGACCAGGTTCCAAAGCGCTCGGCGCTGCGACTCTTCGCGCGGGATGGCGTAGCGAAGCTCGAGCATCAACTCTCGGTCCACTGCCTCCAGGCCCCGTTCTTGTTTGGCCTGGCGCAACTCGGGCCCGAGCAACTCGTCGGCCGGCAGCCGCTCGGTCAGGCGCTTGAGGGCCACGCCCGGGCTATAGGCGCTCAGGCGCAGGGGATAGTCGAGATGATGCGAGACGACCCCCAGCATCACCGTCATTACGGCGAACAGGCCCACTGCTCGCAACGACTGGGCGCGGCTGCGCGAGCGCAGCAGATACATAAACAGGCAAAAGCCCAGAATGCCAGACCAGCATGGTTTGGCCCACTCCACCGCCGGCACCGCCAGCAGCAGTCCGAGGGTGCTCCACCAGGCCGCCGAAGCGGCTCGCTCAGGCTTGGAAATCAACATGCCCAGCCACATTCCGCAACAGCCAGCCAAGAGGCCGGACAATCCCACGAACAAGTTGACGACCAGGATGATCGACGGCGGGACACCGCCCCACCACCCATAGGTCAGCAAGCTGATGGGCAGGAAGGCCAACAATTCGAGCCACATCGGCAACAGGACGGCCAGCAGTTTGGCGAGCACCGCCCAGGCCAGTGAGTGAGGCGTCGAGCGCAGCACGGCGATGGTGTTCTGGCGCACGTCGTAGGCCATCGAGACGGCGCTATAGACGGCCGCTCGAAAGCAGATCATCAAGGCGTGAATCGTGGCCAGGAAGCAGAGGAAGGCGAGGTAACCCTGAGAGTCGACCTTATGGACCTCCCACTGTAGGAAGAGAACCAGAAAAGTGACCAGCAAAAACCAGAATGGTCCAGGGTAGCTCCAACTACGTTTGGGATAACGGCGTTTGGCCAGGCTCCACAGCTCACGCCGTAGCAAGGGGTCGTTGAATAGGCGTCGGAATTTCACGAACGCTTCACCTTCTGATCCAATCCTCCAATGGGTCCATTATAGCCGATGGGGGCTAATGCATGAACCATGTTGGCGATCTTTTGCGTTCGACCTTCGTCAGGCCCGGGATTTACAAAGGCTGCCAGACGTCCACGCGCAGCTCACTCTCAGAGGCGCGATAGTCCCAACTGTGAGTAGTGCCATCTTCCCAGGTGACTTCGACTCGATAGTAGGCCCCCTGGACGGCCTGAGGCAGCAGGGTTTCTACCTCATAGAGTTTGCCGGGGTTGTAGCTCATTTCGCTCTGGTGATAGCTGTCGTTGCTGCGGCCGTAGATCTGGACGGTTTCTACCGGCACATAGCACTGATTGTAATGATCGTAATAGCGGTGCGCCACCACCCGCACGCCGGGGTCGGGCTGCCGGCGGCTACGCGAGGGCCGGTAGAGGTTGCCGACGATTTGCTGGGTTTGCTGCTCGGCTCGGACCAGCTCGGTCTGACGTTGACGCTGCCAGGGGAGCACTTTGGGAGCGGTCGGCTGGCTGAGCGCGGGGGCCGGGGCCGGTTCGGGAAGGGCCAGGCTCACAGGCTTGACCGAAGGGCGTCCGAGGTTGATGGTCGTCCAATCCAGGGTGTAGTCCGAGCCGTCGCCCAGAGCAGGCCAGGACAGAGAGACGAACAGGGCAACCACGAGCAAATTGAGTTTTGACATGCACTCAATTTAACGAGGCACCCAGAAAAAAGTTTGAAAGCTTACATGATGGTGGTAGATTGATTGGTTGCTTTGACCTGGGGGACGCGCCTTCGGGATCCGAAAATGGCGAGCTACCTGGAAGGAGCCGAGCAGCGGGCGAGAAAGTTATGCAGATGAGCAGCGAAGAGCTGACCCTTCAGTCTCCACTTCACGACAAGGATTTTGCTCCCGGTACCCGGGTCTTGATCGCCGAAGACGATCCCATCACCCGCATGATGCTGGGGGCGACCCTGTCCAGCTGGGGCGTGGAGACGATTCAAGTCGGGGACGGCGACGAGGCACTCAAGGTCATGCAGTCGGAAGACCCGCCAAGACTGGCCTTGCTCGACTGGATCATGCCCGGCAAAGACGGTCCTCAGGTCTGCAAAGAGCTGCGGACGGGCGCTCCCGAACCTTACATCTACACCATCTTGTTGACCTCGATGGACCGCAAGGAAGACCTCATCACCGGGCTCGAGAGTGGGGCTGACGACTATCTCATCAAACCTTACGATCCCAGCGAATTGCGGGTTCGGCTCAAGGCCGGGGAACGTATCGTGCGTCTTCAGGCAGAACTGATCTCCGCTCGCGAAGCCTTGCGGATCCAGGCGACTCGCGACTCGCTAACGGGGCTGTTGAACCGGCGGGCCATGCACGACTCTTTCGAAGAGCAGCTTTCCCGGGCTCGCCGAAAGTCCGAGTTCGTCTCGGTCTTGCTGGTCGATATCGACCACTTCAAGCGGATCAACGATACCTACGGACATGACGCCGGCGACACCGTGCTGGTCGAGGTCTCGCAGCGAATGAACAACTCGATCCGCAAGTACGACATCCTTAGCCGGCACGGGGGCGAAGAATTCTTGCTGCTTTTTCCCGAGTGCAACGTCGAGCAGGGCCAGGCGATCGCTCAGAAACTGCGCGAGGTCGTTCGCGGCAAGTCGGTCTCGCTGGACAATGGCACTACCCTCGAAGTGACCGCCAGTATGGGCTTGTTGACGCTTGTTCCCGGCGAAGAACACACCCAATCGCTGCTGGTCAATGCGGCCGACGAGGCTCTCTATGAGGCCAAGCAAACGGGTCGGGATCGAGTGGTTCATCGGACTTCTGTCTGAATCAGTCTATGATGTCTGAGACTTACAGTCTCCCAAGTCGCTTTCAAGTCCAGGCCGAGTTGGGCCGGGGCGGGATGGGCGTAGTGCTCAAAGCCCAGGACACGGCCTATGGAAGGCCGGTGGCCATCAAGATTCTGGCTGGTTCGTTGTTAGAAGAGTCTTTGGTCTTGCGTTTTCGACGCGAGGCTTCCGACCTGGCCGAACTCTCTCACCCCAATGTGGTTCACAGCTATGAGTTCGGCCACTTCGAAGGGCGGGAGTACCTGGTCATGGAGTATGTCGATGGCGGCAACCTCTATGACTTCATCGGTCGCACTGACGGCCTGGACCAGATTCTCGAGGCGTTTGTCAGCATCTGTGAGGGCCTCGAGCATATCCACTCGCAGGGCATCGTGCACCGTGACCTCAAGCCCGAGAACATCCTCTTCACGCGCAGCGGCCAGGCCAAAATCACCGACTTCGGTATCGCTCGTCGGGTCGAGTCCGATACCAAGTTGACCCAGGCTGGCACCATTCTGGGCACGAGTTTCTATGTAGCTCCTGAGCAGATCATCTCGTCGAGCCGGGTCACGCCCGAGGCCGATCTCTACGCTCTGGGCATCTGTCTTTTCGAGGCCGTGACCGGTCAATTGCCTTTTGACGGCGAGACAGAATACGCTCTGTTGCAGGCTCACCTCAAGACTCCCGCTCCCCTGGCTTCCAGCATTCGGCCTGACATCCCCGAGGCTCTCGACACGCTCATTTCGCGATTGCTGGCCAAGAAGCCCGACCAACGCCCCGGTTCGGCACGCAAGGTGCGCTCGATGTTGCGGGCCAGCCTCGAGATGGGACTGGTCAAGCGGGACACATCCAGTCAGAAATCCATCACGGCTGTGGGCGAGGCTGCCCGCGAAGGCCTGATCACCTTCGATGCCAAGGGCAACGTCGAGTCGGTCAACCCCACCATTGCCAAGATCCTGGGGCGTCCCAGCGAGGCGCTGTTCGGGGCCGCCATCACCGATCTCATCCCGTCGATGGAAGCTATTCTCAATCAAAGCCACGACGAGTTGCTGGGTTCAGCCTTTCGGGTGGAAGCCGTCCGCCGGGTCGAAGAGAGGATCTCGCTGGAGGTCAGTGTTTCCTTCCTCGAGAGCTCGCAGGGGCGCCAATACACCGCTACCGTGCGCGAGGTAGCGCGCCCGCAGGAGCAAGAGGAACAGGGTACCCAGGGCCAGAGCTCGCTGGATTTTCTGGCGAACCTCAGCCACGAGGTGTGGACCCCGATGAACGGGATCATCGGCATGAGCAGGCTGGCGCTGGGTACCGACCTGAGCGCCACTCAGCGCGAGTATCTGACCGCCGTCTCCAGTTCGGCCGAGGTGCTTCAGGATGTGCTCAACGGGATCTTCGACTACAGCAAATTGCAGGCTGGAGCCCTCGATTTCGAGCCCGTCGCCTTCGATCTTCGGGCTTTCCTCGATTCGATTCTCAAGCCGTTCATGGTCCAGGCCAGCGCCAAAGGCCTTCAACTGAATTGCAATGTCGAGTCGTTGGTGCCCGATATGGTGGTCAACGACCCCCAACGCCTGCGTCAGGTGTTACGCAACCTGGTGGACAACGCCATCAAATTCACCGACCGCGGCGGAGTGACCGTGCTGGTGGCCCGTGAGTCCGGGGATAATAAGGTCGCCGTGCTTCGTTTTGTGGTCTCTGACACCGGCTGCGGTCTGACCGAAGACGAGCAAAAGCGAATCTTCAAACCGTTCTACCAGGCCGACACTTCCATCTCCCGCTCCTACGGGGGCGTCGGTCTGGGTCTGGCGGTCGTTCACGGTATCGTGCGCATGATGAACGGCCGGGTTTGGGTCGACAGCCAGCCGGGCCGGGGCAGCAGTTTTCAATGCACAGCCCAGTTCGGGGTGGCCCCGTCGCTCGATACCGACAAGGGCTCGCCCACTACCAGCTTCAAGGATGTGCGCGTGCTGGTGGCCGACGCTTCTGGTCACCGGGGCCGTTTGAGCGAGACCCTGGCAGGCTGGGGGATGATGCCCACCGTGGTCGAGAGCGAGCGGGCCGCGTTGTCGGTGCTGGATCGGGCCGTGCTCAAGAACGAGAGTTTCAGTCTGGTGCTCACCGACGCTCACTCTCCTCAGCTGGATGGTTTCCGATTGGCCCACAAGCTGCGCTCCAATCCGGCTCTGCGCGGGCTCTCTATCATCGTGATGGCTTCGACCACGCGCAAGGGCGACGCGGCTCGCTGTCAAGAATTGGGTGTCGACGCTTTGATCCACAAGCCGCTCAAGCCCTCCGAGCTATGGGAGACGGTGCTTCGCGTGTTGCGTAAGTCGCCCCAAACCGGCTCGACTAAGGTCGGACCACTACGCATTTTGTTGGCCGAAGACAACCCCATCAACCAGCGTCTGGCCACGGTGCTGCTCGAAAGCAAAGGTCACTCGGTGACCGTGGCCGAGAACGGTCTGGAAGTTCTCGAGGCCATCGAATGCGACGACTATAGCCTGATTTTGATGGATGTGCAGATGCCCGAGCTCGACGGCATCGCCACCACCGAGCATATTCGCCAGCGGGAGCGCCAGTTGGGCGGTCACATCCCGATTATTGCCCTGACCGCCCATGCCCTCAAGGGTTATCCCGAACGCTGCCTGGCGGCCGGCATGGATGCCTATCTTCCCAAACCGCTTGACGAGAACGATCTGCTCACCACCATCGCTCGGGTGGTAACTCAGGAATATACCGAGCCGAGTCGCCCCGACCGCACTACCGTACTGCTGGCCAATCCTCACCTGGTGCTGGATCAGGCCACGCTGCTGCAACGGGTGGGTGGCAACTCTCAGCATCTTTGCATGCTGATCGACATGTTCATGGAACTGCATCAGCAGCAGTTGGCCGCCATTGAGAAGGCTATCGCCGATGCCGACCCCGGAGCCTTGCAGCGCGCCGCCCACACCTTCAAAGGCTCGGTCGCCAACTTCAGTGCCCACGCCGCCGCCGAGACCGCCGAGGAGCTGGTGGTGCTGGGACGCGACGGCAAGATTGGCGGGGCTCGCGAAGCCTTCAAGAAGCTGCAGGACGAGACCGACAAGCTCACCAAATTGTTGGCCGCCCTGCGTCGACAACACGGTGGAGCCTGAACGCCTCGTCCTCGAGACGGTTCGCGAGCTGGCGCAAGAGATCGGAGTTGGTGACGGCCAACCCTCTCTTTCCAGCCACCTGGAGAGTGAGCTGGGTATCGGCAGTCTCGAGCGGGTCGAGCTGCTTGTTCGCCTGGAGCGGGCCGGGGGTCGCACTCTGGCCGAAGAAGGCGTGGTCAAAGCCGAGAGAGTGCTGGACCTGGTGGCTCTGTTCGCGCTTCCTCAGGCCCGGGCTCCCCACCGAGGAGGCCTGCAACTGGAGTTGGCCCCCGGTCCGCCAGCCCAGGCCGAGGATCTTCTCTCTATCTTGCTGGGGCAGGCCGAGCGGTTGGGTAACAGTCCCCGCGCTTTTTTTCTCGAGCGGGGTCGGGTTCAGGCCCAGCTGACCCCCGCCGAGTTATTCGAACGCGCCCGCTGTGTGGCCACCGGCCTCCACCTGCGTGGGGTGGCGGCCAGCCACCGGGTAGCTATCATGCTGGGCACCGGTCCAGACTTCTATTCGGCATTTTTCGGAACAGTGTGGGCCGGAGGAGTACCGGTGCCGTTGGAGCCTCCCACTCGCATCGACCAGGCCGAGGATTATGTGGCGCGTCAGGGAAGGATACTCGCCGATTGCGGCGCCAGGGTGCTGGTGGTGCAGCCAGAGTTGGCTCGTCTGGCCCAGGTGCTGCGTCCCAGCGCTCCCCAGTTGCGACACCTGGTGACCGTGGCCCAGCTCGAGCACGAGGCTCCCGCCCGCGAGCGCCGAGCCGATCCTTCCGAAGTGGCGCTGGTACAATACACTTCCGGCAGCACCGGCTCGCCCAAGGGAGTCCTCTTGACCCATGCCAACCTGATCGCCAACATGAGGACCATCGCAGCCGGTCTCGCTCTGGGCTCCGACGACCTGGTGGTGAGCTGGCTGCCGCTCTATCACGACCTCGGTTTGATCGGCAAACTGTTGACCAGCTTCTACTGGGGCTTGCCGCTGGTGCTGATGGGGCCAGAGCAGTTTCTGGCCCGACCGGCTCGCTGGTTGCAGGCCATCTCGGACTTTGGGGGCACCCTCTCGGCCGCCCCCAACTTTGCTTACGAACTCTGCACCCGAAAGCTGAGCGACCAGGAAGTGAGCCAGCTCGACCTTTCCCGTTGGCGGTTGGCTATCAACGGGGGCGAGCCGATTCGCGCCCAGACGGTCGAGGCTTTCTGCCGCCGATTTTCGGGCTGCGGTTTTGAACCTGGCGCGGTCTTGCCGGCTTACGGGTTGGCCGAGGCCACTCTGGCGGTAAGCTTTTCCCGGCCAGGAGCGGGTCTCAAGACGCATCAGGGCCTGGTTAGTTGTGGTCCGGCCGGGCCCGGGGTCGAGCTCAAACTTCAAGAGGGTCGGATCCTGGTCCAGGGCTCTTCGGTCACCCAGGGCTATCAGGGTCGTCCCCCTCGGCAGGGGTGGTTCGACACCGGCGATCTGGGCTACTTGCACGAGGGCGAGCTCTATCCGGCTGGTCGCGCCAGCGATGTGATCGAGCGAGCCGGACGAACTCTTTTTCCCCAAGACGTCGAGTGCTTGCTCGACCAGCTCAGCGGGCTGCGCCCTGGCTGTTCGGTCGCTCTGGCCCTCGAGGGCGATCAGTTGGCGGTGGTGGCGGAGGCGCGTCCCGGCCAGGCTGAGGAGGCCTTGCGAGCCGAGATTGTCCAGGCCCTGATGGACGGTCTGGGGGTGCCCCCAGACCGTCTTGAACTGGTCCCTCCCCGGTCGGTGCCCAGGACCCCCAGCGGCAAGGTGCGCCGGGGCGAGACGCGCCAACGTCTGCTAGACGGTAGTCTGGGCCGGGCCGACCCCTGGTTGGTGCAGCTCTCGAGGGTGTTGCTGGCCGGCAGCGGATTCTGGTTGCGCCGCGGTCTGGCTAGGGGCGGCACGCGTTTGCGCTCGATTCGCATGCTAGCCAATCTGGGTTTATGCACGCTGCCCATTCTGGCTACACTGGCCTTGCGGCCGGCCTCGACCTCGTCGGTGCTGGCCCGGGCAGGTCGACTCTTTTTCGGTCTGTGTGGGTTGAAGCTGAAGGAAGAGGGCGATCCGCCCGCCCGAGGTCCATTGATGGTGGTGGCCAACCATGCCAGCTTGCTGGACCCCCTGGTCATGCTCAGTCTCTGGACGGGGCCTCCGCTGTGCTGCGTCATCGCCCGTTCGGTGGCCCGCAACCCGCTGGTCAAATACTTCCTCTCGCGCACCCGTCACATCGTGGTGCGACGCGGCGGAGACGGTGCCACCCTGGCCGTCGAGGCCATGCAACAGGCCCTCGACGAAGGGCTGTGCGTGCTGGTCTTTCCCGAGGGTGGCGTCGAGGCGGCCCCGGGCGTTCGCACCTTCGCCACCGGGGCTTTCAGAGCCGCGGCCGCGGCCGCGGCGCCAGTTTTGCCGGTGGCCCTGCTGGGCACTCGCCAGGCGCTGGCGCCGGGTTCGCTGGCTCTGATTCCGGGCACGGTCATCACGGCCAGCTACGGCCCTCTATTACATCCCCATGCCTCGGGCTGGGAGGGAGCCGTCGAGTTGACGCGCCAGGCCCGCGACTGGATTGCCGCGACAACCGGCGAACCCCTGGTGGATCGTCGCCTGGCTCGCCAGGACTAGGACCTGGCGAACCGCGAACCGGGCTCAGGCTCTAGTCGGGCTTGAGGTTGGCGACGGCTTCTTGCAGACGGGCGCTTCTGGCCTTGAGTTGCTCGAGGATGGCCTCGGCTTCTTCCGGCTTTTCGTCCACCGGGTGATGCTCGAGTTGGGCCGCCAACTCGGCCACTGACCTGGCCCCAAAATTGGCCACCATCCCTTTGTAAGTGTGAGCTTCTTTGCGCAGGCGGGTGCTGTCTTTGTCGCGCACCGCACCGGCGATGGCTTCCAGCGAAGACGGGATGGTGTCGAGCAACTGAGCACACACCATCTCGACCACTTGCCACGAGCCGGCCGCCCGGCGCAACAAGCCCGCCTTGTCGAGCACGTTCTCTTCGGGCTCGGAGGCTTCTTGGACAACCTTGGTCGGGGCCGCTTCGGGCTCTTCTTCTTCTCCGACCACCTTGGCCAGTTCCGCCTTGAGTTCTTCGACATCGATGGGCTTGGACACGTAGCCGTCCATGCCGGCGTCGAGGCAACGTTCGCGGTCGCCTTTCATGGCATGGGCAGTGAGGGCGATGATGGGAATTCTTTCGTCTTTGCCCTGCTCGAGCTTGCGAATCTCGGCGGTGGCCTCGAAGCCATCGAGTTCTGGCATCTGGATGTCCATCAGAATGACATCGAAACCACCTTCCTGGAAGGCCTCGACGGCGGCCCGCCCATCGCCGGCTACGGTCACGGTATGACCCGCCTGCTGAAGCGTGATGGTGGCCAGTGTCTGGTTGATGGGGTTGTCTTCAGCCACCAGCACGTTGAGTCCCCGGCCGGCGACCGGAGCCTCGATAGTCTCGAACTTGGGGCGAGCAGTGGCGCTGGCCTCGGGGTCGACCTGAACCTGGATAGTGAAGTGGAAAGTGGAGCCTTTGTTGAGCACACTTTCGACCCAGATCTCGCCCCCCATGAGTTCGACCAGTCGACTCGAGATCGACAGACCCAGACCGGTGCCACCGAACTTGCGGGTGGTGGAGGTGTCGGCCTGGGCGAAGGACTCGAAGATCTTGCTCTGCTGTTCGGCGGGGATGCCGATGCCTGTGTCTTCGACTTCGAAATGGAGCGTGAATTTATCGCCCTGTCGTGCCTTGAGGCGGACCCGCAGGGCGATACGGCCCTTTTCGGTGAACTTGATGGCGTTGCCCAGTAGATTGATGAGAACCTGGCGGATACGCACCGAGTCACTGATGATGCCGTCGGGCACATCCTCACCAACATCCGTGGTCAGGCCCAGACCTTTCTCCTGGGCTTTGAAGCCGACCGTCATGCAGATGGTGTGGATGGTTTCACGAAGCTTGAAGGGGTGCGGATCGTAGTCGAGCAGACCGGCTTCGATCTTCGAGAAGTCCAGAATGTCGTTGATCACCTGCAGCAACGAGTCGGCGGAACTTGCCACCATGGTCAGATAGCTGCGCTGCTTGTGGTCGAGATCGGTGGCCAGGGCCAGTTTCGTCATGCCGATCACGCCGTTCATGGGAGTTCGGATTTCATGGCTCATGTTGGCCAGAAACAGGCTTTTGGCGTTGCTGGCTTCAAGGGCCTGGTCACGCGCTACGGCCAGTTCCTCGTGGGCCTCTTCGATGCGTTCGAGCATTTCGTTGAACGCATCGACGAGGATTCCCGTTTCGTCGAGGCTTTCTTTTTTGACCCTCAGAGAGTAGTCGCGTCGTTCGGAGACGGTCTTGGCCGTCCGGGCCAGCGCCATGATGGGGCGCGAAATGACCCTTTGCAGGGCCCTGGCGACACCGAACGAGGCCAGCCCGGTGAGCAGCATGATCAGCACCGCCAGCCGCAGATCGCGCAGCAGTTGAGCAATAAAGACACTGTTGTCAGCCTCGATGCAGAGCCAACCGATCAGTTGCTTGTCGACGATGATCTGTCGCACCATCAGCAACCTGCCGTCGGGATAGCTGGTTTTGGACGGCAACAGCGTGGGGGGTCTCAGGCTGCCTTGCAGGTTGGGCCGGACGTAGGAGATCTCGAGGGGCTCGGCTCGGGCGTCGAGTTGGGGAATGACGAAGATCTCTCCGTCGGCGTCGTAGAACGCCGCCCATTGGATGGTCGGATCATCGGCCAGACTGGAAAGGTTGACATCATTAATCACGCCCAGGGCCAGGCCCGGAGCCATAAACTCCACCAGCACCGAAGCGGTCGCTTCGAGCTGGTCGGCTACGGTTTGCTCGTAGGTATACCATTTCGAAGTGAGAAAGCCAGCCGAACAAAGCAAAATGGCGACCAGGGAGGTCGACAGGGCGAAGCCGGTGAGTTTGCCTGAAAGCGAAAGATCGCGAAACCAACCCGTTAAGATAGTGGCTGATCCTCCGATTCCAGGGTCCGGGTGATGGTCGGTTCGCCAGCGATCATCCGGGTGTTCTTGGATTCGAGCGGTTGCCCTTCGCGTTCATAGAGCCAGGCTTCGAAGCTGCGCGGGCCCACCCCCAGGTCGATGTGGGTGAGACCGCTTTCGGGACAGGTGTTACCTTCTTTGAGCATGCGCAACATGCCGTCGGTGACCGGAAACCAGGAAAACCCTCCCAACACTCCGCTGGCTGCCTCCATCAACCAGAATGGGAAGGGAATCAGTCTGACCTTGTGGCCGCCGGCTTCGCGTAACATGGTCAAGACGGCCCGGTAGGTGTAAACCTCTGGACCGCAGAGATGATAGGCTTGCTTGATCGATTCCGGCCGCTCCAGAGCGGCCACGAAGGCCGAGGCCACCTCCGTCACCGATACCGGCGCCAGTCGATAGCTGCCGTCTCCGAAGTAGGGCAGCAGAGGCAGACGCTTCATGGAGTCGACCAGGGTCGACACGAAGCTGGGACGGTCCTCGCGTCCACCATAAACCACCGAGGGCCGGAAGATGGTCCAATCCAGGGCGCTGGCCCGGACGGCTTCTTCCTCTTTGGCTTTGGACACCATATAGCCGGTCTGGATGGCCCGTTCGGCCCCGTTGGCGCTCATGTGGAGAAAGCGCTTCACCCCGAACCGTGAGCAGCTGCGCAACAGGTCGACGGTGGCTTGATAGTGGAGCTTTTCGAAGGTGATGCCCTGGCCGGGAAACTCGCGCAAGATGCCTACCAGATGAACGCAGGCCTGGCAGTTTTCCAGGGCCTGGTGGTAGGAGTCAGGTCGAGTCACATCGCCCTCTACGACCTGGGCCACCCCCCGCACCGTCAGTCGGTCGGGGTCGCGCACCAGAGCAACCACCTCGTGCTCGGCCCGAACTAGCCTGGACAGGACCTCGGTGCCGACGAATCCGGTTCCCCCGGTGACGAAGATTCGCATCGGCGTTAAAGGATGGTGACGCCCTCAGAGCCCAGGCCGTCGGCCGCCGCTGCCGATTTGCCATTGCGTTTGCGGTGGCGAAGTTCGCGAGCCCTGTCGGCGAGCAACTGGCGCGTCTCTTGGCCTGATTGAGGCGCGAGCAAGACGGCAGCCGCAGCCCCCGCCAGTGTTCCCACGATCAGACCCAGGGCAAAGCCGAAGCCGCCGATGCTGGATTTCTCTTTCTGCTTAGACATGGTCTTCCTCAATCGAAAACTTCGAACTGGGCCGCTCGGCTACCTCTAAAAACTACGGTTTTCGAACAAAGAGCCGTTCCAAAGCAGGGTATTGCTGGCCTTTTTATCGAACCGGAACGCGGCTGTTACGGCATCACCTCTGGGCTTGCCGGGCCGTAATGTTTTTGTATAAGATGTGTGGAGGTTCTCTGGCCGGAGAGCCTGGAATTAGGAGAATGGGATGAATCTCGTAACAGTCGCGACATCTTCTATCGGAAAGAAGTTTATCGCGGCGTTCACCGGTTTGATCATGGTGGTTTTCACCATCGGACACCTGACCGGAAACCTGATGCTCTTGATGGGGCCGAAATATTTCAACGAGTACGCGCTCTTCCTCGAGAACCTCTTCCACGGCTGGGCCGTCTTGATCGCAGACCTGGTGTTGCTGGCCGTGGTGGTCAGTCACATCTGGGCCGGAGTCAGCGTCCAGCTTCGACGGGGAGAAGCCAGACCGCGCGACTACGAGTCCAAGCATGATGCCGGGGGCACCAGCCAGAAGTCTTTCGCCTCCAGCACCATGATCTTCACCGGAGTGGCTCTGCTCGTCTTTATCGTGGTGCATCTGCTGAACTTCAAGTGGGGCAACACTCAGGTCATCGCTCTCGACCATGGTGAAGAGATTCGCAACCTGTACGGGTTGGTAGTCACCAAGTTCGGCGAACCGCTCTTCGCCTTCGGGTACATCGCCATGATGATGCTCTTTGGCGTGCATATCAGCCACGGCATCTGGAGCGCGTTTCAGTCGCTTGGCCTGGCTAACGATAACTACCTTCCAGTCTTGCAAAAGCTGGGATGGGCACTATCTTTCTTGTTAGCCTTCGGATTCATTCTGTTGCCGGGATTGATTTTTGGCTTCAACAGCTATTTCGTCGAGGCCAACCAAACTTATCTGCAGACGATGATGGGAAGGGGCTGACCCGTGGCCAAGAAAAAAGAGGTATTCCTCGATTCCAAGATTCCCGACGGTCCAGTCGAAGAGAAGTGGAATCTTTATCGGCGAGACGTCAAACTGGTGTCGCCGGCCAACAAGCGTAAATACACCATTATCGTGGTTGGCACCGGCCTGGCCGGCGCCTCGGCCGCGGCCAGTCTGGGCGAACTGGGCTACAACGTGCTCAGCTTCTGTATTCAAGACAGCCCGCGCCGAGCCCACAGTGTGGCCGCTCAGGGTGGCATCAACGCCGCCAAGAACTATCAGAACGACGGCGACAGCGTGTGGCGCCTGTTCTATGACACGGTCAAAGGCGGGGATTTCCGCGCCCGCGAGGCCAACGTCTATCGCCTGGCTCAGGTGAGTGTCGACATCATCGACCAGTGCGCCGCCCAGGGGGTGCCCTTCGCCCGCGAGTACGGCGGCGTGCTCTCCAATCGCTCTTTCGGCGGGGCTCAGGTGTCGCGCACGTTTTACGCTCGAGGACAGACCGGTCAGCAGCTTCTGCTCGGTGCCTACGGCGCCTTGAGTCGCCAGGTTCAGGCCGGCAAGGTCAAGCAATTCGCTCGGCGCGAGATGCTCGACCTGGTTCTTATCGACGGCAAGGCGCGAGGCATCATTTGCCGCAACCTGGTCACCGGCGCGATCGAGCGCTATGCCGGTCACGCGGTGTTGCTGTGCACCGGTGGTTACGGTCCGGTCTTTTATCTCTCGACCAACGCCGTCAACTGCAACCCGACGGCCGCCTGGCGCTGCCATAAACGGGGTGCGTATTTTGCCAACCCCTGCTACACCCAGATTCACCCGACCTGTATTCCCCAGGCTGGTGATTACCAGTCCAAGCTCACCCTGATGAGCGAGAGCCTCCGTAACGACGGCCGCGTATGGGTGCCGCGCAAACCCGATGACGACCGCAAGCCCAAGGACATTCCCGAGGCAGAACGCTACTACTTTTTGGAAGAACGTTATCCGGCCTTTGGTAATCTGGTTCCCCGCGACATCGCCTCGCGGGCGGCCAAGAAGGTCTGCGATGACGGCAAAGGGGTGGGACCCACCAAGAGGGCCGTATACCTCGATTTCAAGGATGCCATTGCCCGTGACGGCGAGCAAGTCATCCGCGAGAAATACGGCAACTTGTTCTCGATGTATGAGGAAATCACCGGCGAGGACCCCTATCACACCCCGATGCGGATCTATCCAGCCTCGCACTACACCATGGGCGGGTTGTGGGTCGATTATAATCTCATGAGCAACATCCCCGGCCTGCACGTGCTCGGAGAGGCCAATTTCTCGGACCACGGCGCCAACCGACTGGGAGCTAGCGCACTGATGCAAGGCCTCGCCGACGGTTACTTCGTTATCCCCTATACCCTGGGTGACTACCTGGCCCGCAACCAGGCGGCCGAGCCTCTGAGTACGGCCACTCCCGAATTCGACCAGGTCGACGGTGAGGTCAAGGAGGCTACCCGCCGCCTGCTCGAGATCAAGGGTGACAAGACCCCGACCGAGTTCCATCGCGAGTTGGGCAAGATCATGTGGGATCACGTCGGAATGGCGCGCACCGAGGAGGGCTTGACTCAGGCCATTTCTGAGATTCGCAGCCTGCGCAAGGAATTCTGGGAAAAGGTCAGCGTGCCTGGCAGTGGCGAGACCCTCAACAAGAACCTCGAGTTCGCTGGCCGAGTCGGCGATTTCATCGAGTTGGCCGAACTGATGGCTTTGGATGCCCGCGAGCGCAAGGAGAGTTGTGGCGGGCATTTCCGTGAGGAGTATCAGACCGAAGGTGGCGAGGCCCTGCGTAACGATGATGACTACTGTTACGTGGCCGCCTGGGAGTATAGCGGTGACCCCAGCGAGCCCAAACTCCATAAAGAGAACCTGTCGTTCGAGAACGTTAAACTCGCCCAGAGGAGTTATAAGTAATGAAAATCCATCTCAAAGTCTGGCGCCAGTCGGGCCCTGACGCGGCCGGCAAGCTCGAGTCCTACACCCTCAACGATCTTCTCCCCGAGATGTCCTTTCTCGAGATGCTCGATGTGCTAAACGAGAAGTTGACCAAAGAAGGCAAAGACCCCGTGGCTTTCGATAGCGACTGTCGGGAGGGTATTTGCGGGATGTGTGGTCTGGTCATCAATGGAGTGGCCCACGGACCCAAGGCAGCCTGCACCACCTGCGAGCTGCGTCTGCGCTCTTATCAGGACGGCGACACCATTACTGTCGAGCCGTGGCGGGCCAAAGGCTTTCCGGTCATCAGGGACCTGGTGGTCGATCGCACCGCCTTTGACCGCATCATTCAGGCCGGAGGCTACGTTTCGGTCAATACCGGCTCGGCTCCCGATGCCAACGCCGTCCCGGTAGGCAAAGAGAAGGCTGAAGCGGCCATGGACGCGGCCGCCTGTATCGGCTGCGGGGCCTGCGTGGCTGCCTGTCCAAACGCGTCGGCTTCGCTGTTCGTCGGGGCTAAGGTTACTCAATTAGCCTTGCTGCCCCAGGGCCAACCTGAACGGGATGCTCGCGTGCTTGCCATGGTGGCCCAGATGGACCAGGAGGGTTTTGGGGACTGCTCTAATCACGGCGAATGCGAGGCCGTCTGCCCCAAGTCTATTTCGATCAGCCACATCGCCCAGCTGCGTCGAGACTACCTGGTCGCCTCGTTGCGCTCGTAGCTCTTGGCACAGCAAGGGGCAGGGCTCGGGTCGGTTCCCGGTGGACCCGATCGACGGGCGCAGGCGCTCACCGCTCTCACCCTGTGGCTTGCTTTGGTCTGGGTCGTCACGGTCGGTTTGCGCCTGGCTCACTCGGCTCGCACCGAAGCCACTGTAGCCGATAGAGTCGAGACGCGCCTGGCCGAACGACTGGCCGGCGTGTCTTTTCATTTTCCCTCTTTGAGCGAGCCGACCCGCCACAAACTGCTCGAGGCAGCCCGCGAACTGGTAGGCGACGACCCGCTCAAACAGAAGATCTTGCGCTCGGAAGAGCCATCGCCTGAAGAGATGGAAAAGCTCGAGGGCTGGTATCTTCTGCAGGGCGACTACATTCGCAACCACGTGAAGCGGACCAAGCGCGAACTCGAAGCCCGGGCCCGAAGCGATCTCAATCGGTTGGTGACGGCCATGGTCCTGATCTTGAGCAGCCTGCTGATCGGCTCCATTCTCTGGCTGCTGACCCCCAGGCTCTTTCCGCTGCTCGGCCCCGCCCTCGAAGTCGAGCCCGAGCGGCAGCGCGTCTGTCTGGCTTTGAGCCTGTACTTTTTGTGGGACTTCTTGTGTCTGTTCGCCGGCTCAACGGTAAAAACGATCCTGGAACCTTTCTTCACCTGGCCTATCGTCGTGGTGCCGGTCCAGTTCGTGTTCTACCTGCTGGGCGTAGGCTTATGCTTTAGCTTCTGCCGGGAGCTTCGGCTGGGTATCACCTGGAAGAACACGCTGGCCGGGGTGTGCGCCTTCACCATGTGCGGTCCGGTGGTCTTTGTAGCCACCCAGGTCACCCAACTGATCAGCGGCCGGTCGGCCGGTTCCACCAACCCTATGCTCGAGATGCTGACCAACGTCAGCACCGGGGTCTTCTGGCTGGTCTTGTTGGCAGCGGTGGTCGGCCCGATGTTCGAGGAGTTCATGTTTCGTGGCGTGATCTACGGCAATCTGCGACGCGCTTTGCCGGTCGGGCCGGCCATCGTCGTGAGCGCCTTCATTTTCGCCCTGGTCCACGGCGACTTCATGGCCATTTTGCCGCTGGCGGGGCTGGGGGCTATGTTTGCCGCTCTCTACGAGAAGACCGGTAGTTTGTGGCCGTCGATGGTGTGCCACGCCCTCTGGAACGGGGCCACGGTCTGGATGCTCTGGCTGCTATTCTAGGGCCTGTCAGACGCGCCTGGCTAAAGTGCGATCGAACGGGTCCCGATGAAGCTCTTGAATCCGCCGGCCACCAGAGCGTGTCTCGAGAGCACCGGTAACGGCAGAAACGATCATGGACTGAGTCTATCGAGTCTAGTCCGTTCTGGCGAGATCTGAGCCTGTGAGTGACTCACGCGGAAACCGCGAGCCGCCAGACTTGGGTCACTAGAAAACAAACGACCACGCCCATGGCCAGTGGCAAGAAGGTGGCCACCGCCGTCCAGCGCTTGCTGTGGGTCTCTTTCCAGATGGTGTAGATGGTGGTGCTGCAAGGGTTGTGCAGCAGGCTGAACAGCATCAGGTTGATGGCCGTCAGCAACGTCCAGCCGCCACCCTGCATCAGGATGTTGGATACGGTTGCGTCGCTGTCGGGCTCGAACATCACGCCGGCGCCGGCCCCCAGCCCGGCCATGTTGGCCGTCATCACCGTCAACATCAAGACGGTGGGAATGACGATTTCGTTGGCCGGGATGGCGATGATATAGGCCAGCAAGATCACGCCGTTGAGCCCCAGCAACAGTCCCAGAGGCTCGAGGCCGTGAACCAGATGGGCGGCGATGCTCTGGCCTCCGAAGCTGAGGTTGCCCAGCAGCCAGATGAGGCCGCCGCAGGGCAGGGCGAAGATGACGGCCCGCCAGAGTACGATCAACGTGCGGTCGATCACCGAGGTGTAGAGAGTCTGCCAGATTTGAGGCGGGCGATAGGGAGGCAGCTCGAGGCTGAAGGCCGAGGCTTCACCCCGCAACACCGTCTTGGAAAGCCCCCACGAGACCAGAAAGGAGAGCGCGATGCCCAGCAAGGCGATAAAGACGACCGCCCCGGCTGAAGCCAATCCGGCCAGGGCGGGCGGGGCCAGGGCTCCTACGAAGATGGTGGCAATCAGGATTTGAGTGGGCCAGCGGCCGTTGCACAGCGAGAAGTTGTTGGTGATGATGGCGATGAGGCGCTCGCGCGGGCTGTCGATGACCCGGGTGGCCACCACCCCGGCAGCGTTGCAGCCGAAGCCCATGCTCAGCGTCAGGGCTTGCTTGCCGTGGGCCCCGGCCAGCTTGAACAGCCGGTCGAGGTTGAACGCCACCCGGGGCAGATAGCCGAAGTCTTCGAGCAGCGTAAACAACGGGAAAAAGATGGCCATAGGGGGCAGCATGACGGCCACCACCCAGGCGGTTCCGAGATAAAGCCCATCGAACAGGAAGCCCGACAGCCACCACGGCATCCCGAGGCTGGCCCCCAGACTCTTGAGGGCGGGATGGATGGTGTCGATCAAAAGTCCGGCCAGCATCGACGAGGGAACGTTGGCGCCCTGGATGGTCAGGTAGAAGACCGTGGCCAGCATGGCCACCATCAGGGGAAAGCCCCAGATGCGGCTGGTCAAGACCCGGTCCAGGGCCTGGTCCCAGGTGGGAGCTCTCTTCTCGTCAGAGTGCCGGACGACCCGGTCGGCGATGCGGGCGGCGTCGGCGAAGACCGTCTCGACCAGGCTGTCGTGAAAGTTGCGGCCCACCTCCCAGCGCAGGGTCTGGGCCTCGTGAGCCACTTCAGCCAGGGCTTCCGCGTCGGGAACCTTCTCGAGGGCGGCCAACTGGGTCAGCTCGCCTGCCTTGAGGGCCATCGAGATGCGGGGATCGCCGGAGAGCAGGCGCAGAGCTACCCAGCGCGGGTTGGGGAGCCCCTCCAGCACTTCTTCGAGGCGTTTGGTCAGGGCCTCGACGGCCTGCTTGAGGGCGGCCGATTCTTGCCTGAGGCTCAGGCGGTGCGGTTGGCAGACATACTCGCCGCAGGCCACCTGGCGGATATTCTCGAGCAGCACGTCCAGGCCTTGATTGAAGCGGGCCGAGGTGGGCACTACCGGGATCCCGAGTTCGCGAGCCAGCGTGCGGGTCTCGAGTTCGAGGCCGTGACGTTTGGCCTCGTCGGTTAGATTCAGGCACAGCACGGCCCGGTCGGTGATCTCGAGAATCTGTAGCACCAGGTTGAGGTTGCGCTCGAGCCGGGTGGCGTCGACTACGATCACGGTCACATCCGGTTGGCCGAACAGCAGAAAGTCGCGTGCGATCTCCTCGTCGGTGCTGGCCGACAGCAGGCTGTAGGTGCCGGGCAGGTCCACCAGCTTATAGCGCTGGTCCTTGAACTGAAAGGCCCCTTCGGCCCGACCAACCGTTTTGCCCGGCCAGTTGCCGGTGTGCTGGCGTAGCCCGGTCAGACTGTTGAAGACGGTGCTCTTGCCCACATTGGGGTTGCCGGCCAGAGCCACTACATAGTCGACCGACGAGATATCGAGATTCAGGCGTTTTAGATGCGAGGCATTGTGTTTGCCGCAAGTGGCGCAAGCCGAGGGAGCGCGTTCCATGTTCATACGCCCTCCTCTACCAGGACCCGCTCGGCTTGCTCGCGGCGCAAAGCGATCAGAGTGCCTCGGACGCGATAGGCGATGGGGTCGCCCAGCGGGCCTTTCATTTGCGCCTCGACCTGGGTGCCCGGCACAAAGCCGAGATCCAACAGGCGTTCGCGCTCGAGTCCGCGACAACTGTGGCCCAGCCGAATCACGCGAGCGCTCTGGCCCGGAGTCAGGCTGGCCAGCGTCCGCTCGGGCTCGGCCTTTACCTCGCCCTCTTCGGTCCGGCGGACCGTCCCTACCGAAACGTTGGCGGCCACCAGGGTGGCTAGCACGGCTTCGCGCCCGTTCACCGAGATGGTCACCTTCTTGGGAGTGCGATCGAGCATGTGAATGACCACTCCGGGCCGCAACTCGAGGGCGGCGAGCTGGGCATACACCGCTTCGGGTTCGTCCTCGACATGCAGCACGCGGGCCCGCATGCCTGGCTCTAGTTGGCTGAGCGGAGTGCCGGCCGGAGGCGGCATCCGACCCTCGGCCGTGGGAATGGGGTCGCCATGCGGGTCGTGGGACGGGCGGTTGAGGGCGGCGTAGAGTTCTTCGGTCTCGGCCGGGCTCAGGGTGTGCTCGTAGCGCTCGGCCTGGCTGTGCCATTCGAGGGGGCTGACCCCGGTTCGTTCGGCCAGATAGCACTCCCACAAACGGTGGACGCGGATCACGTGAAGGGCCTGGGCTCGTCCTTCGGGGGTCAGCACCGGCCGATCGTCGGCCAGGTCGACCAGCCCCAATCGTTGGCAACGCTCCACCAGGATAGCCGCTTGATCGCGCGGCACCTCGAGCACGCCAGCCAGGCTGTCGAGAGTCCCGGGGCGCCCGTCATACTCGCAGTGATAGAGGTGTTTGAGCGTGTCTTCGACCCGGACCGACTCGGCCAGGCCGTTGAGTTGACGCCAACGCCAATACAACCCGCCAGCGGGCCAGAACAGCAGGCCAGCCAGCAGGCTGATGAGGGCGAAGAGCCCGAGGGCCGAGAGCGGGTTTATCATCGATACTTTCTCGAGTTTTAGACTAAGCTAATTCTCGGTTTAGTTAATACTAAAAACCCCGATATGTCAATAAGGCTTTAGATTGGCCAGGGCCAGAACCAGTACTTGCCCATGCTGGTCAGAGCTTCGTCCCATTTGGTGTCTTTGGCGAAGTCCAGACCTTTGTACTCGTCCGAAGGCGAGAACTGCCAGCTGGGCAGCTGCACGGTCAGGCCGTGGGCGTTCGGATAGGAACGCGAGTGTTGTTCAGCATAGACGGCGCCGTTGATAGCTTCGGTGACGCCCCGGGCCGCCTCTTTGAGTTGGTCGTCGGTGATGGATTGATTTTCGCCCACCTGCTGGGCAAAGTGATACAGGTCTTTGTAGCCGGTGAACACCTCGGTCTTGCGGGCCATGCCGCGCAGGGTGCCGCGCGAGGTGTCGCTGTCGAGAATCGCCTCGGCGAAGGTGTTGACCGCGTCCTTCACGTCGTTCATCTTAGACAGGTCGATAGCCGACATCGTGGGCAGGTCGTCTTGCTTGCCCTGGGCGGTGGCCACCAGTCGGGCGCCCAACTCGCGAGGCTCGACCGGAACGGCAGCAGCCAGGGTTTGCTGCAGGGCCATCAGGTTCTCTTCGCTCAACAGGCGGTTATAGGGCCAACCGGCACCGCCTTCGACCTCTTGCGAGCCCACCAGAAAATCGGCGTCGTTACGCAGTTGGTAAGCTACCTCGGTGTTGGCCATGAGGCAGGCGTCAAAGCCGATCAGTCCGAGCTTCTTGCCAGTCTTGGCCTGAGCGTCCGAGATTCCCTCGTGAATCTCCTTGAGACTCATCCAGGAGCCGCCACTGTAGTCCTGAGCGGCGCCTTTCCAGCCGTCTCCGTGGTCCGAGATGACCAGGAAGTAGTTCTCGGCGGGGTAGTTCTTCATGCCCCACTCGATGAATTCGCTCAGCTTCTTGGGGTCGGCCATGTCGGTCGAGCCCAGGCTCTGAATCACGGGCGAGTTGAGCTTTCCACGCTCGCCGTCGCGCTGAATGTGGAGCCGTTCGGCGCCTTTGGAGCCGCCATGGTCAAACTGGACCACCACATCCATCTGGTCGTCGGACCCTGCCAACTCCATCTCGTCGACATCCGAGTGCATGAAGCTCTTGAGGTCGTTATCCGAGGCGGAGTAGACCAGGACACAAAGTTTTTTGGGTTGTTGTAAAGCCGGGCTGATCTGCATAACAACGGCAGTTTATCTCTCGTTGGCGCGCGATTCCTTGCCGTCTTGTTACAACATCTTCTGCGAGCGGAGGCCTTGGGGTGGGGGAGGGTGAAGAACCCCCGCCCATGAGAGTCAAGATTCAAGCTCCGCTATCCGGGGTCGTGGTGCCGCTTGAGCAAGTGCCCGATCCAGTGTTTTCTCAGAAGATGGTTGGTGATGGATTGGCCATCGACCCTATCGATCAGCGTCTGGTGGCGCCCTTTGACGGCAAGGTGGTGCAGTTGCATCCGGCCCAGCATGCGGTCACTCTATGCAGTGGCGACGGGCTCGAACTGCTGATGCATGTAGGCCTGGACACGGTCAAACTCAAGGGTGAGGGCTTCACGGCCAAAGTGAAGTTGGGTGAGTCGGTCAAGGCCGGCGATGTGCTCATCGAGTTTTCGGCCGATCAGATTGCTCGCCGAGCCAAGAGCCTCCTGACCATGGTCTTGATTACCAACGGAGCGATGGCCTCAGGCCTTCAGTATGGCAAAGGCATGGTGTCGGCTTCCAAAGACATGGTGCTCGAACTCGATTGGAAGCTCGAAGACGGCGGCTCGGCCGAAGACGGCGAAGAGGTCAGCTCGGAAGCTATCGTGGTGCCAAATCCTACCGGCCTCCACGCGCGTCCGGCCGCCGTGCTGGTCAATTTGACCCGCCGCTACGACGCCCAGGTGACGCTATGGAAGGGCGAAGAGAAGGCCAATGCCCGCAGTCTGGTGGCCATTCTTGGTCTCGAGATCGGCAACGGAGAGTCGGTAAGGTTGGTCGCCCGCGGCCCTGAGGCCCGCCAGGCCATCGCCGACCTGTCCAAGGAGGTGGCCGCAGGTCTGGGCGAAGAGGGAGCGGCCCCCGCCCCCGCTTCGACGGTGCTGGCCGAGCCGGTGGTGGCTCCGCGGGCTAAGTCCGAAAACCCTGACGAGTATCTGGGTGTGGGGGCCTCGGACGGCGTGGTGGTGGGCAACATCTTTCAACTGCGCCAGCAAGAGCTCGACGTTCCTAAAGAGAGCAAGCTGACCCCCCAGCAAGAAGATGTCGCCCTGCGCAAAGCCCTGGCCCAGGCCAAAGGCCAGCTCGAAGCCCTGGGAGCTCGCCTGCACGCTGAGGCTGAGCCGGCCAAGGCCGCCATCTTCGCGGCCCACCAGGAGCTGCTGGAAGACCCCGACCTGCTCGAGCCAGCCGAGGCGGCCATCGCCAAAGGCAACACGGCCGCCTACGCCTGGCAGCGCGCCTACACTACCCACTCTGAGCGGCTGGCCGCTTTGCGCAACGAGTTATTGGCGGCCCGCGCCAACGACCTGCGCGATGTCGGCCGGCGCGTGCTGGGCTTGATTCTGGGGACCGAGAGTGTCGAGGTAGTGGTGCCCGAGAAGACCATTTTGGTGGCCGAAGACCTGACTCCGTCAGACACCGCCACCCTCGACCGCGAGAAGGTGCTAGGTTTTGCTACCACCACGGGCGGAGCCACCTCCCACGTGGCCATTCTGGCCCGCTCGCTGGGCTTGCCAGCGGTGGCCGGCATCGATCCCCAGGCCCTCGAGGTGCCCAACGGGACCCGGGCTATCCTCAACGGCAACAAGGGAACCTTACGCTGCAATCCGCCGGACGATGTGGTCGAGCAGATCGAGGGTCTGCGCCAGCGTCTGGCCGAGCGCCGAGCCGCCCAGCTCGAGAAGGCCCACGAACCGGCCCGCTGCAAGGACGGTCACCGGGTCGAGGTGGTGGTCAACATCGGCGGAGTCAGCGATGCTGAAGAATGCCTGGCCCTGGGGGCCGAGGGGGTCGGCCTGCTGCGCTCGGAGTTTCTCTTTCTCGAGCGGCCTTATCCCCCCACCGAGGCCGAGCAGTTCGACTGCTACAGCGCCATTGCCAAGGCCATCGGTCCGGACAGGCCGATGGTGTTGCGCACCCTCGACGTGGGCGGCGACAAACCGCTAGCCTATTTGCCCATCCCCCACGAAGACAATCCTTTCCTGGGTCAGCGCGGCATCCGGGTGCTGCTCAATCGCCCCGATGTCTTCCGTCCCCAGTTGCGAGCGGCGCTGCGGGCGGCCGAGTTCGGCAACATGCACATCATGTTTCCTATGGTGGCCAGCATGGCTGAGTGGCGAGCCGCCAAGGCCGCTCTCGAGGCCGAGCGCGAAGCCCTGGGCATCGCCCCGGTCAAGGTCGGTATCATGATCGAGATTCCGGCGGCCGCCCTGATCGCCGAGCAGTTCGCCAAAGAGGTCGACTTCTTCTCGATCGGTACCAACGACCTGACCCAATACACTCTGGCCATGGACCGCGGCCATCCCCAGTTGGCCGCCGACATCGACGGCCTCTCGCCGGCCGTGCTACGCCTCATCGAGCGCACCGTGGACGCGGCCCACACCTTCGGCAAGTGGGTCGGCGTGTGCGGTGGCATCGCTGGCGAAGCGGCCGCCGTGCCCATCCTGGTCGGTCTGGGCGTGGATGAACTGAGCGTCAGCCTACCGCTGGTGCCGGCCGTCAAAGCCAGGGTTCGCCAGTTTAGCTTTGAACAGTGCAAAGAGCTTGCCCAGAAGGCCCTGCGGCTCGAGTCCGCAGCGGCCGTGCGGGCCCTTTGTCCAGACCCGCTGGGGGAGGGAGACATCCAGTGAAAAACGCCTTCGGAACCCTACAAAAAATCGGAAAATCGCTCATGCTGCCCGTCTCGGTGCTGCCCGTGGCCGGCATCTTGCTCGGCCTGGGCGCTACCATGGGCAAGAAGCTGACGAAGCTCGCCGAGGCCGGTCAGGTCAGTCCTGGCCTGCAGAGTTTTCTCGGCCCGATTTTCAAGGTGATGGAACAGTCAGGGGATGCGATCTTCGGAAATCTTCCCCTGATTTTTGCTATAGGCGTTGCCCTTGGCTTAGCCGGTGGGGACGGTGTGGCCGCCCTGGCTGCGGTCGTAGGGTTTGTCGTCTTGATCGGCACGATGTCGGTGACCACGAGCCTTATGCACCTTGACCAAAAGTTGGTCAAGAGCGTCATGGGCATGGACACTATGGATACCGGTGTCTTCGGCGGGATCATGGTAGGGGCGCTGGCGGCCTGGCTGTTCAATCGTTACTACAAGATTCAATTGCCGCCGTATCTTGGGTTCTTCGCTGGCAAGCGCTTTGTACCGATCGTTACCGCCTTTGCCGCCATCGGGCTCGGGCTCGGCTTATCCACATTCTGGCCGTACATCTCGGTCGCGATCCAACTGTTTTCGAACTGGGCCGCTGAGGAGAATACTCCGGTAGCCGTTTTTCTTTACGGTCTCGTGGAGCGGTCGCTAATCCCCTTCGGACTTCATCACATTTGGAACAATCCGTTCTTTTTTGAGATAGGTCGGTATGTTTCAGACTCTGGCGAAGTGGTGAAAGGCGACATCAATCGATTCTTCGCTGGGGACCCCACAGCGGGAATCCTGGGCGGGGCGTATCTCTTCAAGATGTGGGGGTTGCCAGCGGCTGCGATGGCGATTTGGCACACAGCCAAGCCTGAACGGCGTGTGCAGGTTGGCGGAATCATGATGTCGGCAGCTTTGACGTCATTCTTGACCGGCATTACGGAACCCATCGAATTTGCCTTCATGTTTGTGGCGCCGGGTCTCTACGCAGTCCACGCCTTGCTCGCCGCAACCTCGTTTACCGTCATGTATACGCTCGGTGGGCGCTTGGGTACGACCTTCTCCCACGGCCTGATCGATTACCTATTGGTCTATCCTCTGGCCACGAACTGGTGGCTGGTGTTAGTCCTGGGACCGATTTATGCCCTGATTTACTACAGTGTCTTCCGCTTTGCGATCCAGAAGTTCAACCTCAAGACTCCCGGTCGCGAAGACGAAACGCTCGACATGACCTCAGCCACCGACGAGGTGGCGCATGGCTTCACGCGCCAGTTGGTGCTGGCTTTCGGGGGCAAGAGCAACATCACGGCCCTCGATGCCTGCATCACCCGTCTGCGGGTGAGCGTGGCCGACCCGGCTAAGGTCGACTCGCCCAAGCTCAAGGCCCTGGGCGCCTCCGGCGTGGTGGTGGTCGGAGACAGCATGCAAGCGATCTTTGGACCCCTCTCCGAGAACCTCAAGACCGACATGGAGGAGTACCTCGCCGTGGCCGGCGACGATGCCGAACTGACCGAGGCTCCCGCTGGCGGCGTCGAGGTAGCCATGGAAGAGCGTCCTAAGTTGCGTGATCCCGGCGCTCCCGAGAAGGTCAAGGCCTGGATTAAGGCCCTGGGCGGCCGCGAGAACATCCGTGACGTCCAGCCGTGCGCCGAAACCCGCTTGCGTCTAACCCTGAACAAGGCGACTTTCGACCGCGAAGCCCTCACCGGTCACGGCGTAGCCGCGGCCGTGTCCTATTCCGACGAGACCGTGCATCTCATCGTTGGCCCCAACGCCGATCAATACGGTATGGAGATGAAGGCCCAGCTGGCCTGACGACACGTCTCGCTCTTCAGGTTTTTTTAAGGGCGGTGTCGCATGCTGGCGTTATGATCGCGACCAGTCTGATCTCTGTGCCGAAGGCCGACTTGCTTGGCCGGGCCTCTGGCTCATGGAAAGAAGACGAGATCGAGCAAAAACTGGCCGCGACTCCCGATGCTTTGCCCATCGACCAGTTCAGTTCGCTGGGCCTGGGAGTGCTCGACCTGGTCGGGAGCACCCGAAAAGAAGCCGACATCGGCGTGGCCCTGGTCGAACAGCTCGAGAATGTGCCCGAGAGCCGGGCCGCGGCCCGTCTTACGTTGGCCATGCTCGACCGCTTTCCCCGCTACCCCTCCAGCCAGGTCAAGGTGGTCCGGGCCATGTTGTCCAACCCCACCCCCCAGCGTCCTTCCGAGGTGATCGGCCTGGCCTTGCAACTGGTCGACGCCACCACCAACGACACTCGCGATAGCGCCGTTCGTGGGGCACTCGAGCTGATCAAGGTCGAGTATTTTCCCGAGGATGCAGAGCTAAAACAGCTGACGCGCTTTCAGAACACGACAGCCAGCGAGCACACTCTCGAGCTACTGCACCGCCTCAAGCGCCAGGCCGAATCGGTCGAGACCGTCTATGACCTGGTCGAGGGCAAGCCGCGCGGCGACATTGGGTTCGAGACCGAGGCTGACTGGATCGTCATCGGCGATGTCACCCTCGATCGCCAGGGAGGTTAGCGTTAGTTAACCCCCACCTCGACCTTCTCGGTCCAGTGGTGGACGGTGGCCAGTTGGCGACTGCTGAGCTGCGCTCGCGATAGGCGGCGCTGGATCTTGCCGCTCGAGGTCTTGGGCACTCCGTCCTTGGGTACCAGGGCCACCGTATGCAGGCGCAGCTGCACCTTTTCGGCCACGGCCCGGCGAATGGCCGCCACCACGTCCTCGAAGTTGGTGCCGCGGGGCTCGCGGATCTCGGCAACCAGGGCCAGGCGCTCTTCATCGCCGGACTGGACCGAAAAAGCGGCCAGGCAACCCGTGCGCAGGGCCGGGTGAGAGCCTTCGGCGGCCTGCTCGATGTCCTGGGGATAGTAGTTGCGGCCGCGAATGATGATCACTTCCTTGCGACGTCCGCACACGAACAGCTCCCCATCACGGATAAAGCCCAGGTCGCCGGTGCGAAGATAGGGACCTTCGCCGGTCTCGGGAAGGCGCACCAGGAAGGTCTCTTCCGTGGCCTCGGCGTTGCGCCAATAGCCGGCCGCCACCGAGGGACCTTTGACCAGAATCTCGCCCACGCGGTCGGCCGGCAAGCGATGGAGCGTCTCGGGGCAGACGATCGCGATATCGTGGTCGGGCACTGCCTGACCGCAGCCGATCAGGGCCCGAGTGGGGGCGTCGGGGGAAGGATTCTCGACCCGATTGCTCTCGAGGGCCTCGGCGTCGACGCGAAGCTCGCGCGGCAGGGCCAATTTGTGGCCGCCGCTGACGATCAGGGTAGATTCGGCCAGTCCATAGCACGGATAGAAGGCCCGGGCCTCGAAGCCGCTCGGCTCGAAGTAGTCGGCGAAACGCCGGAGCGTGCGCGGCCGGATCGGCTCGGCCCCGTTGAAGGCCACGTCCCAGGTCGACAGGTCGAGTTCGTCTCGCTGCTCTGGCGTGACCCTGCGCAAGCACAACTCATACGCGAAGTTGGGACCCCCCGAGGTGGTGGCGCCGTAATGGCTGATCGCTTTGAGCCAGCGCAGCGGGCGGCGCAAGAAGTCGAGCGGCGACATCAGGGTGCAGGGAAATCCGGTGTAGAGGGGTGAGAGGATGCCGCCGATCAGGCCCATGTCGTGATAGGGAGGCAGCCAGATGACGCCCTGGCTGTGGCGATGATGGCCAAAGCTCTGTTCGATGCGCAGCAGATTGTCGAGCAGGTTGGCGTGGCGAACCATCACTCCCTTAGGGGCCGAGGTCGAGCCCGAGGTATACTGCAGGAAGGCCACGTCGGTTGGGACGACGTTAGGGTCGCTCCAGTCGGCCTCGCCCCCCTCGGGCAGGCCGTTGGTGCCGATCCAGCGCATCGTCGAGAGTCGTCCGGTGAGGAATAGTAGGGGGCGCAGCTTGCGCAAAATCTCGCTGGTGGTCAGGGCGGCTTTGGGGCCGCAGTCGTCGCTGATGGCCATCAGGCGGGGAACGGTTTTCTTGAGGCGAGCCAGGTTCGGCGGGTAGGCCGGCACGGCCGAGACGCCAGCGTAAAGGCAGCCGAAATAGGCGACCACGTACTCCAAACCCGGAGGGTACAGAAGTAGTGCTCGCTCACCTTTGAGGTGATGCTGTTGCAGCTGGGCGGCTATGCGCCGGGCTCGGGCATCGAGCTGGGCATAGGTAACGCGCTCCTCGGCTGCATCGCCATCGTTGAGGAAGATGTAAGCCAGCTGGTCGGGTTGCTCCTGAGCGCGTTGGCGAAGGAGTTCAACCAGGGTAGAAAACGCAGGCTTAGTCAAAGGTTACACCTCCTATTGGCGAAATCTACACCCGTTTCTGACCCATGTCAACCCGAACTTTTTTCACTGCCGTAACAGGCTGGCAACGAATCGGGCGGTTGACCAGGGATCGTCCAACCGTGTCCAAATAAGCTTCCCAGGAACTCCGGGGCAGGGATGTAGCCTCGCGATGGGAATTTTTACGCGTGCCCAAGTTTCGCTTCAAAGTCTCCGATGCTCACGGCAAAATCAAGGCCGGTCAGGTGATTGCCCCCAGCCTTGACCAGGCCGAAGAGCGCCTTCGCAAGGCTGGCTACACGGTGCTCGAATGCACGGAGTCCGATGGCGCGAAGCTAGAAGTCCACGCCGGCCGCAAAGGGTCGGGCCCAACCATCGAGAGGGCCGAGAGCAAAGGCTATCAACCTTCCATCATCGATTTTATCGAAGATGTCGAGATGGAGCCGCAGCGGCGCAATTTCGGTCTGGTGGCGCTGGCCCTGGTGGGCCTGGTGGTGGCTATTCTCTATGGCGTGGCCCACAAGCGCGAAGTGGCTGCCAATGCCCCTCAAGAGCCCGAGTACGAGCAGATCAAATTGTCCATCGACGGTTCTCTTGAAGTGGTCGCGGGGAGCGTCGACGGGTCGAAGTTAGTGTTTCATTTTCCCGAAGTGCCGCTCGACCTTGAACGCGACGCCGAGGGTTTTGTCAACGCCCAGGGCGGGTTTCAGTTGCAGTATGAGTTCGCCAGTGCCAAGACGCCGACCTATTGCACTTTGACGGTCGAGAAGAAGGGCTACAAGACGGTCAACCTCGATCGTCAATTCCTCAAGGGCACCGACACGCTGGCGGTCAAGTTGCCGGCGGTTCGCTTACAGCCCGAGTAAGCTTAAGCGCCCAGTTTGCCGATGTAACTATACATTGGTATAAAGATCGACAGCACGACGAAGCCGACCACGCTTGCCACCATGCCTAGCAGCAGCGGTTCGAGCGCCGCGCTAAAAGCCTCGATCTTGAAATTGACCTCCTGGTCGTAGAAAGAAGCGACTCGTTCATACATCGGGGCCAGGTGCGAGGATTCTTCGCCTGCAGCCACCATCTGACAGAGGGTGGAGGGGTAGATGTCGGGCCGAGTGACCATATAGCTGGCCACCGACTCTCCCTCGAGGATGTTGTTGATCAGAGCCTTGGCGTCCCAGGCCAGCACAGGGCTACCTGAGGCCTGGGCACCCAGGTTGAGACTCTTGGGAAGGTCGAGTCCGGCCGAGAGGAGCGCTCCCACCGCCGCGCAGTAGCGGGCGGTGGTGGCAAAGTGGAGCAGAGAGCCGATCACGGGAACCGCGAGTACGATGCGAAAGAGTTCCATGGCTCCCTTTTCGGTCTTGTAGATATCCCGCACAGCCCCAAAGCCGAGGCCAACGGCGGCCATTACCACCAGCCAGGCGCCCGGATTCTTGACCGCGTTGGTGATCGTTACCATGATTCGGGTCATCAGTGGTAACTCCATATCCATGTCGTTGAACACGGTGATGAAGCCGGGCAGCACCGAATAGAAGAGCATCAAGGTGAGAAACGCCGACAGGCCCAGCACGAAGGCGGGATAGGTCAGAGCACTGCGGACCCGTTGAAACAGTTTGAAATCGCGTTCTTGCCAGTTGGCCAGACGCTCGAGCGATTCGTCGAGTTGACCGGTGCGCTCGCCGATGGCGGCCATGGTGACGTAGACCCGGTTGAAGACTCTAGGAAAGCGGCTCAGGGTGTTGCTAAAGGTGTGGCCGTGCCCGATGCGCTCGGCGACGGTCGAGACCACTTCACCAAAGTTAGGGTTCTCGCTCTGGTGCGAGAGGGTGTCCAGGGCGTGCAAGATGGGCACGCCGGTGCGAAGCATCGTGGCCAGTTGGCGGGTGAACAGGACGACCAGGGCAGGTTTACACCTAACCTTGGCCATCCACGAATCATCGCCTTTGTCGCGCTCTACTCTGGCCATCCCATGAAACTATTTCACCACGACGGCCGATATTCCTTATTCAGCCGAGCGTCACGGGGCGCCGCCGGGGGCCCCAGTGGCCCGGCTGGTCGCGCAAGTGGCCGGCGATCCGACGGCCGCATCCCAAGCAGGCGCCGCCTCGGATGCGATAGGCACCCAGCTGATGCCAATCTCGCTCAATCACCACCTGTCCGCAGCCGGGGCAGTAGGTGGATTGGCTCTCCGGGTCGTGGATATTGCCGGTATAGACATAGTGAAGCCCGACCTCGATGGCCTGATGTCGGGCCCGGAGCACGGTTTCGGCCGGCGTTTTCGGGGTGTCCATCATCTTGAAATCGGGATGAAAGGCGGTGAAGTGGAGGGGGACATCGGGCCCCAGGTGGGTGTTCACCCACTCACTGAGCTTCTGGACTTCGTCGGGAGAGTCATTCTGGCCGGGAATGAGCAGGGTGGTGATCTCCACCCAGGCGTCGGTTTGATGGACCAGGTATTCCAGGGTCTCGAGCACGGGAGTCAACTGGCTAAAGCACAGCTTCTCATAGAACGTCTCGGTAAACGCTTTGAGGTCGACATTGACGGCGTCGAAGGGGCTAAAGAACTCCGACCGTGCCTCCTCGGTGATATAGCCGGCGGTGACGGCCACTGTCTTGATGCCTTGCTGCCGGCAGGCGCGAGCGGTGTCGATGGCATACTCGGCCCAGATGACGGGATCGTTATAAGTGAAGGCTACGCTGGTGCAGCCGTTGACCACGGCCGCGCGGGCGATCTGCTCGGGGCTGGCGGTGGCGCTGAGCTTCTCGATTTCGCGAGCCTTACTGATGTTCCAGTTCTGGCAGAAGCGACAGCCCAGGTTGCAGCCGGCGGTGCCGAACGACAGGACCGGCGTGCCCGGATAAAAGTGCGCCAGTGGTTTTTTTTCGATGGGATCGATACAAAAGCCGGTGCTGCGGCCGTAGGTGGTCAAGACGAGGGCGTCGTCCTGTCGTTGGCGGACGAAGCAAAAGGCGCGCTGTCCCTCATTCAAACGGCAGTGACGAGGGCAAAGATTGCACTGCAGGCGCCCGTCGTCGAGCCTGGTCCACCAGCGGGCCGGGCTAGACATTGAAGCGGATATTCAGAATCTCTCCGTCCACCACAATGTATTCTTTGCCCTCGACCCGGAGTTTTCCCTGGTTTTTGGCTTCACTGAGGCTGCCGCACTGCATGAAGGTGTCATAGTGAATCACCTCGGCGCGAATGAAGCCGCGCTGCAGGTCGCTGTGGATCTCTCCTGCCGCCTCAGGGGCGGTGGCCCCGATGTCGGTGGTCCAGGCCCGCACTTCGTCCTCACCCACGGTGAAGAAAGTCATCAAGCCCAGCTGTTGATAGCCGGCCCGCACCATTTGCGAGAGTCCGGTTTCTTCAATGCCCATGCTCTCCATGAACTCGGCCCGCTCTTCCTCTGGCAGTTGGCTGATTTCGGCCTCGAGCAGGGCGCAGGCGGCCAGGCTCTGGCTGTTGCGCGAGCGGGCGAATTCGTGCACGGCCGCCACCTTGTCGTCAGGGTTCTGCAGTTGCTCCTCGGATAGATTGGCGGCGAAGATCCGTGGCTTGAGCGACAATAGACCCAGACCCGAAAGAAGCTTCTTCTCTTCCTCGTTGAGGTCGGGTAGATCGGCGGCCCGGCCTTCGGCCAGGGGTCCCTGCAGCTTTTCGAGCACCTCTTGCTCGCCGGGCAGCAGCTTTTTCTTGCGCTCCAGTTTGCCCTCGACGATCTTGAGGTCGGCCAGCATCAGCTCCATCTCGAAGTCTTCCATATCCTGGGTGGGCTTGGCCGCTCCCAGATAGGGGTGGTCGAAGCAGCGCACCACTTCGACCAGCGCGGTGGCCGTGCGCAACTCCCCCAGGGCTTGGGCACCGAGGCCGCCGCTGCCTCCCCCCGGCATGTCGATGAAGTCGATCTGGGTGGGGGTGGTCTTCTTGGGGTTGAAGATGGCCGACAGGGCCCCCACTCTGGGGTCGGGTACGGCTGCCCGGGCCCGGGGGGCGCCGCCGCCCTTCTTGTGTTGTTCTTCGCTTCCCAGAGCGGTGAGAGCCGAAAAGAAGGTCGATTTGCCGGCCTGAGCCAGGCCGGTGATTCCGATTGCTAGTGACATGGTGGGCGGGGGTTTCCCGGCTGCGGATTGCATCCCTGCCATCGGTTTGAAAGGGCCGGATAACGGGCAAGCCGAATGGGTCGCGTCATGTGTGGAATCGCTGGAATCGTATACCATCCGCAAGCGGAGTTTAATTTTGACGGAAATGGCTTTCGGCAATCGCTAACCAGGCTGACTGAGGTCCGGCCTGGTTCGTGCCAGCCTCAGGATTGCCTTACCCTGGTCGCAGAGCTTGAGCAGGCGGCTGCCGCTCTCAAGGAATTTCCGGCGATCTCCCGTCTGTATCAAGAAATCGGCCTGCGCGATCTGCTGCGCCAGGCCGCCCAACAGCTGGGCGATTGGGAAGAGACCTGCACCCGCGCCCTGGTGGCCGGCGGCGCGAACTTCAGCTCGGATGTGGTCGAGCAGTGGAACGCCATCTGGGTCCGCTGTCGCGATCTGGCCTGGGGACTCGAAGTAGATGCCCTCTCGTGCGTCCACCGCATGGAACGCTTGCTGGCCGAACAGGCCAAGCTCGGTCCTCGCCAACTCTTCGAGGCCTGGAAGCTGGCCGTAGTGCTCGAGAATATCGGGCGGATGGAAGTGCGCGGCCGTGACTCGCTCGGGATCTCTCTCACCGTTACGGTTTCTCGGCCCGACTACGAGACTTTTCGTCGCTCGCTGATTAGCGACGGCCTCGACGAGACTTTTCAAGAGCGCCTTGGCATCCGCGACTTCGTCAACGGCGCCCTGTTGCTCGACGAGACCGGTCCCAGTCTGGTATTCACCTACAAGGTTGCCCAAGAGGTAGGCGCCCTGGGCGACAACGTCAACGCCCTGTACGCTCACATTTCGGCCGATCCCATCCTGTGGCAGATTACCGACCTCGATTCAGCCTCGACCGACCTCTTTTCCCACACCCGTTGGGCTTCTAACGGCATCATTTCTGAACCCAACTGCCACCCGGTGGACGAGGCGACCCTGACCAGGAACGGTGTGGTTAAAGTCAACCCGGCTCCCCACCGGGTGACGGTATGCCTCAACGGCGACGTCGACAACTATCAAGAACTCTCCACCCGACTGGCGGCCGAAACCAACCGCATCATCAGTTCGCGAGTGAGCACCGACAGCAAGATCATTCCGGTGCTCGTCGATCACCATTTTCGCCAGACCCAGGATATGCGCGAAGCCTTCTGTCGCGCCGTGAGCGAGTGCGAGGGCTCGATCGCCATCGTGATGCAGAATAGCGGTGAGCCCGGCCGCACTTATCTGGCCTTGCGAGGCTCGGGGCAATCGCTGTTCGTGGGTTTGATGCGGGGCGGCTATGTTTTCGCCTCAGAACTCTACGGAGTGGTCGAGCAAACCAGCCACTTCTTGCGTATGGACGGAACCGGCGAGCGGGAGGCCGGCCGGCCCGAAACCGCTGGCCAGGTGCTGGTGCTCGACCTCGATGGTCGAGGTGAGCTGGCGGCCGTGGGAGCCTGGTCTTTTGACGGACAGCCTATGAGTCTGACCGACAAAGACGTCAAAACGGCCGAGATCACTACGCGCGACATCGACCGCAAGAACTTCACTCACTATCTTCACAAGGAGATTTCCGAGTCGCCCAATTCGGTGGCTCAGACCGTGCGCGGCAAGTTCGTGCTCGACAAAGACGGGCAGAACTACCAGGTTCGCATGAATCTGGGCGAGGCCGTCATGCCGGCCGAGATCCTTGAGCGCCTGCGTAGCGGCGCCATTCGCCGGGTCTATTGGATCGGCCAGGGAACGGCCGCCGTAGCCGGTCAAGCGGTGGCCAACATGATGGAGCGGCTTTTTGGCTCGCGTCTTTCGGTGCAGGCACTCAAAGCCACCGAGCTGTCGGGTTACTTGATGACCAGCTCGATGGACGATGCTCTCATCATCGCCATCTCGCAGTCGGGCACCACCACCGATACCAATCGGACCGTCGATATGGCTCGCGAACGCGGAGCCTCGGTCGTCGGCATCGTCAACCGCCGCAACTCTGACCTGGTCTACAAGGTCCAGGGTGTGCTCTACACCAGTGACGGCCGTGACATCGAGATGTCGGTGGCCTCGACCAAAGCCTTCTACAGCCAGGTAGTAGCCGGCTATATCCTGACCTATCACATGGCCCTGGCTCTCGAGGTGGTCTCGCAAGAAGAGGTCTATTATGAGTTGGCCGAGCTGGCTCGCCTGCCCGACCTGATGAAGTCGGTGCTCGAGCGTCAAGAGACGGTGCGCGAGCTGGCCCGTAAGTTTGCCCCTACCCGGCGCGACTGGGCCGTGGTGGGTAGCGGCTCGACCCGCTCGGCCGCCAACGAGATTCGCATCAAACTGGCCGAGTTGTGTTACAAGTCGATCGCCACCGACCACATCGAAGATAAGAAGCACATCGACCTGTCGAGCGAGCCACTGACCCTGGTCTGCGCCGCCGGCCTGAGTCTGGTCGCCCTCAAAGACGCGGTCAAAGAGATTGCCATCTTCCGTTCCCACAAGTCGATTCCGATCGTGGTTTGCTCAGAAGGGTTCGATGCCTTCGAGGCCTATGCCGACGGGGTCGTCTATGTGCCCAAAGCCTCCGAGAACGCCTCGCTGCTGCTCAACGTAGTGGTGGGTCACCTGTGGGGTTACTACTGCGCCCTGGCCATCGATGAGGGAGCCGAGCGACTGCGCCAGGCGCGCGCCACCGCCGTGGAGTACATCACCGGCGATGACGAGAGCTTCGGTAGCCGCTCGCTGCGCCGCATCATGGTTCAGGCTCGCCAGTTTCAGCACGACCTGGTGCAAGGCCGCTTCAACAGCAGCCTGTCGGTGCAGGTGGCCTCTGAGCTGACCTCGCTGCTGGGCTATCTGGGCGGGGCGCGCTCGCTGCGCCAGTTCAGCGAAGAGTTCCAGGCTCGGGGCACGCCGGCCGGATTGGCGGCCACCTTGATCACGGTGTTGTCGAAGGCGATTCATGAGCTGAGTCGTCCCATCGACGCCATCAAGCATCAGGCCAAGACCATCACGGTGGGCATCTCGCGTCTCGAAGAGAGCTTCGACGGAGCTTTGTTTGACGCCATTCGTGGCGTGGGGCTGGCGGTCGATGCCGTGCCCTACCGCGACGCCGTGCTGTTGCGAGCCCTGACCCCGGCCGTGCAAGAAGTCAGCGGCACCACCTGCTATCGAGTCGAGGGCTTGGGCCCGCTGGGCGAACCCGAACCTTCTTCGACCGTGACGGTGTTGCGAAAAGAGGGCCTGGCTGCTGGCATCGTATCCCGAGCCGACAAGGGCTATCCATTGGTAGGCACCAAAGAGTGGGCGGTTCGTTCTTGCAGCCTGTACCTCGGTCGGGGCAGCCGCGACCGGCGCTCGATTGCCATCGTGCCCATCGTGCCTCGCGGACGGGTCGAGAAGCTGGTCTTGCTGCACCTCAACTTCGACAAGGAGCTGCCCCTCGACAAGAAGGTGGCCGTCATGCGCGACTTTCGTCAGCGCTATGACGACCTGCGCAGCATGGTCACCGAGACCGACCTCGAGTGGCGCGACGAGTTTCTCGACTGGTTTACGGTCGAAGAGCTGTTGGCCCGCAGTATCAGGGAATTGAGCCGTTCGATCCTCAATCGCCTGAAAGCGCCCTCCCAGGCTTGACCGACCAGGGTCAAGTCTCTATAATGGGGTTCTTGGGCCTATAGCTCAGCGGTTAGAGCACCCGGCTCATAACCGGTCGGTCCCTGGTTCAAATCCAGGTGGGCCCATTTTCAGAAAACTAAATAAGAGTGACTTTCGTGGCCCGGTGGTCTAGCGGTGTAGGACGTCGGCCTTTCAAGCCGAAGATCGCGGGTTCAAATCCCGTCCGGGTCACTTTTTATTTTGGGCGGATAGCTCAGTTGGCTAGAGCATCTGGTTTACACCCAGGGGGTCGGGGGTTCAAGTCCCTCTCCGCCCACTAGCCGCAAAACCCCGCAGTCACCGGGGTTTTTTACTTTTCCAGCAGGCGACTGCGCAGTTCGAGAAACTCTGGCCTGGCTTCCAGCGCGATGGCTTTGTCCACATCCTCAAGAGCCGCCTCTTTGCGACCCAGAGCCTCGAGCACCTCGGCCCGGGCCACCAGACGCTCGGGCGACGATTCTAGTTCGATGGCGGCATCGAAGTCGCGCAAAGCCTCGGGCAGGCGTCCCAACCCGGCGTAGAAGCCGGCCCGCGAGGTGCGCACATCGGCCGAATCGGGGGCCAGACTGACGGCCTTGTCGAGGTCGTAGATGGCCCGCGAGACCCGGCCCAGGCGAGCCAGCAACTCGCCCCGAGCAGCATACACCAGGGGGCGACCGGGGTCGAGTTCGATGGCCTGATCGTAATCGGCCAGGGCCCGCTTGTCTTGCTGTAGCGCCTGATAGGCTTCGGCTCGGCCCGCATAAGTAAAGGGGTTGGTAGGATCCAGCGCGATAGCCCGGTCGAAGTCGGACAGGGCCGTGGCCGGGTCGTGGCTCAGGCGCAACTGCGCTCTGGTGTGATAGGCGGCGGCCAGATTGGGAGCCAGGGCCAGGGCCGCCTGGCAGTCTTCGAGAGCCTGGTTCAGTTGGCCGAGTTCGCCCCGGGCATAGGCCCGCCCGGCTAGAGCCAGGGCCAGTTGCGGATTGAGCGAGAGGGCCTGGCTGTGGCTGTCGGCCGCCTCTTGGAAGCGCCCCAGGTCAGAGAGTGCGTAGCCCCGGGCCAGCAACAGCTCGGGGTCGCCGGGCCGCACGACCATGGCTTGTTCGAGCGAGGCAAGGGCTTCGTCGGGGCGGTCCAGGCGGCCCAGGATTTCGGCTCGCAGGGCCAGGCTGTCGGCATCCGCGGGTTGGGCGCTAAGCGAGCGGTCGAGTTGCTCGAGGGCCGGGCTGACCCGCCCCAACTGCAGCAAGATCGAGGCCATCTCGCGATGAGCCAACCCTGGCTGGCGGTCGGCCAGGCGTTCGAACGCCTCGAAGGCCTGGGTGAGCTTGCCCGCCTGACGCAACCGATAGGCCTCGTCGAGCGGGGTTTGGGCCAACCCCGGCAGAGCCAACAACATGATGAGCCACAGAATCCGGGCCATCCTCAGATATTCTGGTTCTAGTGGACCTCAATCCTCTTGCTTTCGGCCGGGCGGCTCTCGTTGCCCTCGTCATCGACGGCGGTGACGAACACCCGATAGCTGCCGGGGCGGACCGGACCTGTCTCGAGACGGGTTTCTTCGGTGCGCAAGGGGATTCGCAGCTTCTCTGCGGCGGGAACGCAATAGACCTTATAGCTCTCGGCTTCGACCTTATTCCAATGGATCACGAGGTGGTCGCCTTCCTGGGTCACGGCTAAGCCTTGCGGGGCGGCCGGCGGGGTGCGGTCCTTGGGCATACCATGCTCGGGCCACGACGGAGCCCCGGTCTGGCCGTCGCTGGTGACGCCGGTGACCACTACCCAGTAGGTCTGGTTGTTTTGCAGGCCGCGCACCTCGGCCGGCGAGGATTTGACCGTGACCGTTTGGGTGGCCGTGAAAGGATCGGGACCGACCGTGACCCGGTAAGAGTCGGCCGTCAGGCTGTCGGCTTTCCAGCGAACCTCGAGACCCTGCTCGAGCGGTTTGAGCTCGACCTCGGTCACCTGCGAAGGGGTGGTTTCGTCGGGGGTGCGCAGGCTTTGGGTGAGCGCCTTCGTGGCCGCGCTGGGGGTCTTGCCCATCAGCCTGGCATAGGCGTGATAGGTGGTGGCCTTGTTAAGCCCGGTACCCTCGAAGGTGGTGGTGTTGCCCTCCTGCTTGACCCGGCGCAGTTGGGCCCGGGGCAGTTGTTGCCAGCGGTTGGTGGGTAAGCTGCGGTCCGTGATGCGAAAGTCGAAGATGACCTGGTCGCTCAGTGGGCTCGATTGGATCTCGACCTGATAGCGCCCGCCCCCCTGGGGAGTCACGGTCAACTTGTCCAGGTGGCCCTGGAAATTGCCGGGAGGGGTCCCCAGCAGGTCGGGATAGACCGTCTTGAGCGAGGGCTCCGAAAAGGCTCGCGTATAGGGAACGCCCTCCAACAACTGGTTCTGGTCATTGAGGAACAGAGCCAGGTCGGGCTGGTCGGGCGAGAGATATTCCAGGAAGAAAAGGTGGAAGGCACCCGTCCTGGCGGCCGGGCCTACGCTATCGTCGAGGGCTTGCACGTGCCAGCGCAGCCAGGGCGAGCGGTCGGCCCTTTCGGTGGCATAGTTCCACAAAGTGAGAAAGCTTTCGAACATGATGCCGTCGACAGCCTGGCCGTAGCCGGGGCCGTCATCGAGTAAGAACAGGCCACGGTTGGCGATCATGAATTGGTTCGGATAGCGCTCCCGCAGGGCTTTGACCAGTTCGAGCATGCCCGGCCGGGTGGCTCCGTACTCGCCCCAGGGCGAGGCGGTGTCGACGGTATCGAGAAAATAACCGTCGACCCCCAGGCCCTTGAGATAGTCGAACTTGTCAAACACGATACTGCGCCATTGGGGGTCGTCGGCTCGCACGTAGTAACTGCCCCACACGCCGTTCTCGTCCGGTAGGCCATCCTGGCCGGGCTCGGTGAGCGGCTGGCTGTCGTTGCCTTGCTCGACGAATCCGTCTTCGGTGAAGTGGTAGCGAACCTGGTCGAGGTACCGCAACGGATAGTCGTTGTCGCTTGTCTGCCACGTCTGATGGAAATAGCTCGGTCCGGCCTGTTTCGGGCCGGGGGCGGGAGGGCCGGCCGGGACCTCGGGGTCTTCGCCGATCGAGACATACCCGATCACGATGGTCTTGCCGCCGTTCTTGAGAGCCTTCACCTTTTGCGGGGTCAGGTTCTCGCGTTCGTCGCCGGGGTGCACGATGACCAGGTCAAAGCTGCGCAACCTGGCGATGGACTCGGGGTTCAAGTCACCGTAATAAACCATATAGGTCGCGGGCGGCCAACTGGGATGCGAGGGTTGGGCCCAGACGGGACCCAGCAGGAGCGCCAGCAGAAGAGGCAAGGCATATTTCATGCCGGCTTGTTTTGAGCGAGGTTCCGATCCTCCTACCGACGAATGGCGGCGCCCACAAAGGAGATTGCTATGAAAGACAACATGACCAAGATTTTCCTGGGGGCGCTGGCCCTGCTGACCCTGTCCAACTTCCTGGCCGGCCCGGCCGTCAGTATCGCTCAGGGGGCGGGCGTGGCCCTGGCCCCGGCCACCTCGGCCGATGGCAACCCGGCCTGCTGGATCGCCGTCGGCAACAAACTCTACTTCGTGAGTAAGGATGACACCACCGTACTCAAGGTGAAAGCCTCGGGATCGTTGTAAAAAGAGGTCTCGGCTCGACCAGTCGTCAATTCCCCTAGTATGAAGAGGATTATTCTGGCTTTATTACTGGCTTTGACCGGCTGGGGCTGGTGCTACCAGCGGGAGATCGTGGTAGTGCCGGGGAGTGCCCCCGGCGCTGCCGAGGTAGCGTCCGAGTTGACCCGGCTTCTGGCCTCGGGACCACCCCTGACTCTGTTCGGCGAAGCCGTGTCCTGGAAGGTTCTCGGGCCTGGCCAGGGGCTGCTGACCCCCACCGACAGCACCCAGTTGGCGGTGGTTCGAGACGGTCAGGTGGTCGAGTGGCGCCACGAGGTGGACGAGCCTGGCTCGGCCCTGGGTTTGCTGACCTGGGCCTACGCCGACTCGACGACCACCGCCCCCACCATTCAACAGGCCGAGGTGGTGCCCTCGCGGGCTGGGCCGCTGGTGGCGGGCGACCATCTCGAGGTCAGCGCCGTGGCCTCTCCGGGGGCGACGGGTTCGGTCCGCATCGGGGGCCAGACCATCGAGTTAATCGAGATTGCCCCCGGCCTGTACCGGGGCAGCTATCCGGTGACGCCCGAAGACCGCACCGTGACCACCCCCGAGTTGACCCTGACCTGGCCTGACCAGCAAAGCCAGAGCCGCACCCTGACGACCGTCGAATTCGCGGGTCTGCAGCGGCCGGCGGTCGAGTCGATTGAACAGGTTGGGGTCAGCACCTGGCTGGTCAAAGGCCGGGCTCCGGCCGGTTCTCAGGTGAAGGCGGCCTTCGTCATTCCCCTGGGCGGGCTGCTCTGGCAGGATGTGCTCAAGCGTAACTACGAGGTAGAGGCCGACGAGACCGGTCGTTTCGAGTTCCTTGCTCCTCTGGGCACCTTGACCAGTTCACCCACCGGCACGGTGGCCGTGACGGCCGTGGACCCGGCCGGCTATCAGGTGGTGGGCGAAGAGACCTCACACAAGTTCGTATCGCAAATTCGCTACGACTACTACAGCGCGCCGCCGTTCTATCCCAACCGCAGCTTCTATTACAATCGCTGGGGTTACGGCTATCCGATCTATTACCGCCCTCGCCCCAACTGCCGCCGAAGGTAGCTACATTCCCTTGATGTTGTAGCCGGCGTCGATGTAGAGGGTCTCGCCGGTGACGCCCGAGGCCAGGTCTGACAGCAGGAAGACGGCCGTCTTGCCGACTTCGGACGCATCGACATTGCGCTGCAGAGGGGCGAGCTTGGCGGCGTGGCTCATCATGTCGTTGAAGCCGCGAATGCCTTTGGCAGAAAGGGTTTTGACCGGCCCCGCCGAGACCGCGTTGACGCGGATGTTATCCGGGCCAAGGTCATTGGCCAGGTAGCGCACGCTGGCTTCGAGGGCGGCTTTGGCCACGCCCATGACGTTGTAGTTCTGAACCACTTTTTGCGAGCCGTAATAGGTCAGGGTGATGATGCTGCCCCCCTCGGTCATTAGGGGAGCAACGGCGCGGCTGAGGGCCACCAGCGAGTAGGCGCTCACCTCGAGAGCGGTGCGAAAACCTTCGCGTGACGTGTCGGCGAACCGGCCTTGAAGGTCTTCGCGCTGAGCGAAGGCCACGGCATGGACCAGAAAGTCGAGTTTGCCCCAGCTGCTCTTGAGGGTCTCGCAGACAGCCGCGATCTGCTGGTCGTCGTTGACATCACATGGCAGAACGTGGGGAGCGCCGAGTTGTTCAGCCAGCGGGCGAACACGCTTCTCGAGGGCCTCGTTGAGATAGGTGAAGGCGAGTTCGGCGCCCTGCTTGTGCGCCTCCTGGGCGATGGCCCAGGCGATGGAATTGGCATTGGCGACGCCAACGATCAAGCCTTTTTTATTTGCTAGCAAACTCATAGCGACGACCCTTCGCAAAGGTCGCTATGAACCCTTCAGAAGTCGTCGGGGCCGGTGATCAGGAAGCCGCCGCCGAGGTTGATGGCTTCCAGGCATTCTTCCAGGTCGGGCAGGCGGCGAGGCTGAAGGGGCAGGTGCATCGGCTCGCCCATGGGACCTTCGAGCTCGATGATATGGTTGCCCTGGCGCTGGAGTCTGACGCCAAGAATGCGGGTGGGGGCCACCGCTTGCAGGGGTGAAATCTGGATGAAGACGCCGGCCTTGTTGGCCTTTTCGAGCGCCTCATGCAGGCTCGGAGCGTCGAGGTCGTGGAAGGGGCCACGAAGCGTGTGCCAGGTGGCTTTGCCCGGTTGTTGCTCTTCGAGATAGACGACCTCTTCGGCGTCGACCCGAATCCAGTGGTCGGGTGACAGCTTCAGCATTCGGGGCTTCATCTTGACCCGGCCGCGGATTTCGAGCCCGGAGACGGTTTCTTCAAAAGAACCGAACCAGATTCGTCGTCCCGGGTGGCGGTCGGATTCGAATTTAAACATGCTGCCCCCTCTCTCCACTAGATTGGCCGTTGCCAAGTCTATACAGTCTTGTCAAGTCAGGTCAATACCTTTTTGGGGAGGATTTCCTAGAAGATACAAGAGAATTGCGGCAAGTGTCATATCAAGCCTACCTGGATAGCCATCAAGATCGCTTTCTCGACGAACTCATCGAGTTCGTGAAGATCCCCAGTGTTTCTACCGATTCACGCTACAAAGCCGAGATTCGGCGAGCCGCCGAACTGGTCTCGGACCACTGTCGCCGTTCGGGCCTCGAGCCCCGCCTTCTCGAGACCCCGGGACACCCGGCCGTGGTGGCCCGTGGGCCGGTGGTCGAAGGCAAACCTCACCTGCTAATCTACGGACACTACGACGTGCAGCCGGCCGAGGATGTCGAGTTGTGGCAGTCGGGACCGTTCGAGCCCGAGGTTCGCGACCACCGCCTCTATGGCCGCGGGGCCAGCGACAATAAGGGCCAGATTCTTGCTCACCTGCTGGCTCTCGAGGCCCTTCATAACAATGGTGGACTGCCGGTCAATGTGACCGTGCTGGTCGAGGGCGAAGAAGAGATCGGCAGCCCGAGCCTGCCGGCCCTGCTCGAAGAGCACCGGTCCGAGTTCCAGTGCGACCTGGCCCTGGTCTCGGATACCTCGACGGCGGTCAAGGGCTATCCCACCGTCCACTACAGTTTGCGAGGTATCGTCATCTGCGAGGTCCAACTGAGGGTGGCCTCCCGAGATATTCACTCCGGCGTTTTTGGGGGAACCACCGAAAATGCCGTCCGAGCGCTCACTCGTATGTGTGCCCGCCTGCATGACGACCAGTTGCGGGTGACGGTGCCCGGTTTTTATGATGATGTGCTCGAGCCCCAGCCGTGGGAGCTCGACAATCTTGACCGGCTGCCTTTCGACGAAGCAGCCTACCTGGAGTGGATCGGGGCCTCGGAGCCGATTGGAGAGGCCGGCTACAGCACCAATCAACGGCGCTGGTTCCGCCCGACCCTGGAGTGTAACGGCATCTATGGAGGTTATCAGGGCGAGGGCAGCAAGACTATCGTGCCCGCCCTGGCCGGCGCCAAGTTCAGTGCCCGCCTGGTGGCCAATCAAAAGCCGGACTATGTGCTGGGCTGTCTCAAGCGTTGGTTTGAAGAGAACTGTCCGGCGGGTTGTGAGTTGACCTTCCGTTCGGGGGATCAGGGGCCGCCCTATCTATTGAGTCGCGAAGGCGAGGGCGAACGGTATCTCGCCCTGGCCGGCCGGGCCATTTCGGCGGCCTTTGGCAAAGAGCCGCTCTTTTGTCGGCACGGTGGGGCGATTCCCATCGTGAGTGGGTTCGAGACCATTCTCGGGGTCAAGACACTCCTGATGGGCCTGGGCAGCCCCGACGATGCGATCCATTCTCACAACGAGAAGTTCGAACTGGCTAACTTTTTCGCGGGGATGAGGATGTCGGCGGAGTTTCTTTCCGGGTTGGCCTCACTATCTTGAAGGTCATGACTTCCCCGGCCGAGGTGCCCAGCACCACCAGGTTGTTGGCTGCCACGGGTCCGGCGGTGGGGGTAGCCGCCAGGGGCAAGTCGGCCAGTTCGCGGCCGCTCTGACTATCTAATAGGTGCAAGGATTGATCCGCCACCACCGCTACCCCCTCGAGGTTGGGGGTAAGGGCCACTGGCGAGGCCACCGAATCGAAGTGGCGAACCCAGCGCAGGGCGGCTGTGCGGGGGTCAAGGCACAGCACCTGGTGGCGGGTAGCCACCAGCAGGAGATTTTCGCTCATGACGGGCTGGCAGAGCGTCAACCCGCCCGGACTGTAAAGGCTCTGGGTGTCGGCTACCTGCAGGCGCCAGCCCTGGCTGCCCAGGGGCGGGTTCAGGGAGAGTGCATAAAGCTCGCCGCCCAGAGTCATCACGGCGAGCTGGCCGCCGGCCTGGCGCGGGGGCGTGATCAGATTGTGGCGGCTGGGAAAATTGATCGACCGCGGCTCGCCCACCTGACGGAGTGCCAGCTCTCGCAGGCGATAGCGCTCGTAATGGCGAGGATTCTTGGTGGCCACTTTCCATAGTTCGCCGCGTTCGCTGGCTACGTATAGGAAAGTCCCGTTGAGCACGCTGGCGCTGAGAAAGCGGTCATCCCAGTTGAGGGGCAGACGAAAGCTGCTGAGCAACTTGCCATCCAGGCTCAGGCGATGAAACCAGCCCCGCTCGTTAACGGCATAGATCGCTTCACTGTCGAAGGCGGGTCGTAAGGGGCCCTCGAGTTCTGGGCTTGAGGGGCCGTGACTCCAGAGCAGGTCGCCGGTGTCTACGCGTAGCGCCACCAGGGTCGGGGTGGAGGGTTTGAGCAGGAACGATCGACCCGCGATGGCCGGATCGGTCTGGGGAGGAGCGCCGATTCTTCGCACCCACAGCGGTTGTCCCACGGCCGAGTTGAAGGCGGTCAAATCGTAAGAATGAGACGATCCGGCCAGGATGATGCCTTGTTCTGTCAGGCTCAAGGTGGTGACCGGACCGCCCAGCCGGCTGGTCCAACCTGCTTCGAGGGTTTCGGCTTTGGCACCCGAGGTAAATGCTATCAGCAGGAAGCCCAGCAGGGCGAGACAGCGTGACCTAGAATCTTTTTCATCACTTGCGGGTTTCAAGTTTGAAATCGGTTCGTCACTGACCGGTTGAACCCTGGCGGGGTGCGATTCCGAACGTCTGCTCGGGCTTGATCCGAAGGAGTGTTAGCCATACAATGGGCTTTCTTCTGAGGCAAAGGACAAACTGGGTACCCGTCGAACGACGGCCAGTTCTCAAGCCCCTGCAGTAGCGACAACGGTTCGCTCTCTCGCAAAATAGGAGGAGCTTTATGCGACGGCGTTTTCGCCTGGCTTTTGCAATATGGATGGTGATCTCTCTCGGTGGAGCAGGGCTTGTCCTGGCTCAAGAGGGTGATCCCGGTGACGCGGCCGACGCCGTCAGAGAAGCTCTCTCGACAGCCGGACGTGCCGTCGAGGTGGTGGCTCAGGCTGGTGAAGCCGAGGCGGCCAGAACTTTTCGGGTCTCGGGCAAGGTGATCGGTCTCTCGGAAGAGAGTCTGGCCATTCAGGCGCGCGACCAGAAGAACCACGAGTTCAAGCTGACCAGTCCGGCCCCCGAGGGCGTCCAGGAGGGCAGTGAGGTCACGGTGTTCTTCACGGTGGGTGAGGGCGGCGAATTCACGGCCAACCAGGTGGCTCCGCTGACTGGCGAAGCGCCGGCCGACGAATTGCCGACGGCGACGGCCGCCGCCGCTCCCGCTCCCGAAGCGGGTGAGGAGGAGGGCCCCCCTCCCAGTTCGGCTCCTGATGTCGACACCACGCCCAGCGAGCGGCAGGCTCCCCGGATCGTCAATATCGAGGTCGAGGGCAACACTCAGATCCCCGATGAAGAGATTCTGCAAGTGGTCTCGACCCGTATTGGTGACCCCCTGCTCGAGCCCCGCATCCGCCGCGACATGCAGGCCATCTTCGATCTCGGTTACTTCACCGATGTTCGCCTGGATACGCCTTTAGCCCCGGGCGGTCTGCGTTTGATCTTCCGGGTGCTCGAGAATCCCGAGGTGAAATCGGTTTCGATTCAGGGCAACGAGGTGGTCGAGACCGCCAAGTTGCTCGAGTTGATGAAGACCCAGCCGGGCAAGATTCTCAACACCCGCACCGTTCATTCCGATATTCAGAACATCAACAAGTATTACAACGAAGATCTGGGCTATCTGCTCTCGCCCACCCACGTGACCAATCTGACCTTCGAAGACGGTGTGCTGGTTTTGACCGTGCGCGACGGTATCGTGGTCAGCAAGGTCAACATTGAAGGCGTGACCGTCTACCCCGAAGAGAAAGTGGCCAGTCTGGTGCGGGTCCGCCCGGGCGAGCTCTTCAACCAGAAGACGCTCGACGAAGACCTGGCCAAGATCGCCGAACTCTACGAGCAGGATCAGTGGGTGCTCGAAACCGTCGCTCCCACCGTGAATCCCGAGACCGGCGAGGTCTCCTTGCGCGTGCTCGAAGCTACGGTTGAAGAGATTCGCGTCGAGGGTAATATCAAGACCAAGACCGACACCGTGTTGCGCAACCTGCGCACCAAGCCGGGTCAGGTCCTCAACCGTCGCAAGTTCCAGAAAGACCTCGAGCGGCTCAACAACCTTGGCTACTTCAAAAAGGTCGACCCCAGTCCTCAGCCCGGCGCCGAGCCCGGCAAGCTGATTCTGGTGCTCGACGTTGAAGAGCAGAAGACCGGCCTGGCTACCATCGGTATCGGTTATGCCGGCGGCGGTGCCGGCGGTGTCCGAGCCGGTGTGACCGGTGCCATTTCGTTCTCTGATCGCAACCTGTTCGGCGAGGGCAAATCGGCCTCCATCCAGTGGCAGCGTGGCGCTCAGATTTCCAGTCTCGGTGCCAGCTATTTCGACCCGGCCATCAACGACAATCAGGATTCCCTCGGTGTGTCGATCTTTCGCAACGAAGTCGACTCGCTGCGCCAACCGGTGCTGGTCAACGGCGTGCAAGAGTTCGCTTTCTACGATGACCGTCGCCTCGGCGGCTCGGTAACCTACGGGCATCCGCTCACCGATGACTTGCGCCTGTTCGGCACGGTGCGCCACGAGACTATCGAGATTTTGCAAAGCTCGGGTTCGACCTTCACCCCGGTCGGTCTGGGCAAAGGAACGCTCAACTCGCTGGGCGCCTCGGCCCTCTACGACACCCGCGACGACATCTTTAACCCCCACGTGGGTAGCTACGCCAACGGGGCGGTCAATGTGGCCGGTTTCGGCGGCGACTTCAACTTTACTAAGTACACCATCGAAGGGCGCCATTATGTGCCCCTCGGAGATAACCATACCATCGCCCTGCGCGGCTGGGCCGGCGTGCTGTCCGGAGACGCTCCCATTTCGGAGTTCTTCTTCGCCGGCGGCCCCGACACGCTGCGTGGCTATCAGCAGAACCAGTTCTTCGGAACCCGCTTCCTGGTAGCTAACGCCGAATATCGCTTCCCCATCGGAAACATCAAGTTCCTCCGGGGCGCGGTCTTCGTCGACGCGGGCAACGCCTGGACTCCCGGTGACTTCAACGACGGCAAGATCTACGTTGACGGCGGCGTCGGCTTGCGCATCACTTTCCCGGCCCTGGGCCTGGGCGTGATTCGCGTCGACTATGCCTTCGGTGAAGATGGTGGCCGCACTCAGATCGGTATCGGTCAGTCCTTCTAGGAAGAAACGGAAAAGGGATAGCGACCCTCCCCCTGGGGAGGGTCTGAATTGGAGGCAAACTCCTGATGTCAAATCAGCTCAAGAAACAAAATTTGCTGCGCGGCGGGTTGCTGTCGGTGATGCTGGCTCTGGTGGCCCTTGGCCTGACCGGTTGCCCGGGCGCCACCAAAGCTCCCGTCGACAAGGTAGTCTCGCTCGACGAGCAGGCCATCTATGATCTGCCGGCCTTCAAAAAGGCCGAAGAGGACCTCAAGAAGTGGGTCGAAGACGAGCGCAAGAAGCTCGAGAAGAAAGCCGAAGGCAAGAACGATGAAGAGCGAAACCAGCTTGCCGCGCAGTTTCAGGTCGACGTCCAGAAGAAGACCAACGAGACCCTGCAGCCCCTGAAGGTCAAGGCCGAGGCGGCCGTGGCCAAGGTGGCTCGCGACCAGGGTGCGCTGGTGGTGCTCGACAAGAAGATCGTGGTCTATGGCGTGAAAGAGGTCACCGAAGACGTGACCAAGTTGCTCGAAAGTGGCGAAGAGATCAAACTGCCCGAAGAGCAAGACACCCAGGGCGCTCCCATCGGTTATTTCGACCAGGCGGTGGTGCGTAGTCTCAAAGTCTTCCAGGAGGCCGACCTCGAGCTGGCCCAGTATCGCAACCAGTTGCTGATGGACCTCAAGAAAGAACTCAACGGCAAAGAGCCGAGCCCGTCCGAGGCCCAGGCCATTCAACGCAATTTGAGCCTCAAGCTCGAAGCCTTCCAGGAGCAGAAGATGGCTCCCTTGATCAAGGCGGTCAACGACTCGGTCAAAGAAGTGGCCGAGACCCAGGGCCTGTCGCTGGTCCTCGACAAGCAGCATGTGATGTATGGTGGCAAGAACATGACCGAGGAAGTGGTCGACGCCTTCCTCAAGAAGGTGGCCCAGCCCGCTGGCGGAGAGACCCCGGCCGGCGAGGCAACCCCCAAAGGCGGTGAGTAATGATGGCCCGCCCGTGGAAGGGTTTGCTGATGGGGGCGGCTCTGCTAGGGGGATTGACCCTGGCGCTGCCCGCTCAGACGACCCAGAAAGATAGTGAAGAGCCCTTGAAGTTGGCCGTGGTCGACTACAAGGTGCTGATCAAAGCCCACCCCGATTTCGACAAGTTGCAGCAGCTCGACGAGCAGTTGCGCCTGCTCGAGGGCCAAAAAGCCCAGGTCGAACGCGAGGCCAAGTCCAAGCTGTTCGACAACGCCAAGGACAAGATGGCCAAAGCCGTGGCCGAGGGGCGTTCCAAGCTCGAGGCCGAGAAGGCCGCCATCGAAAGCGAACTGGCCAACCTGTCGGCCCATTTGGGCCAGCAAATGGCGGCCGAGATGCAGGGCTTGCAAGCTGGCTATGAAGATCAGATCAAAAAGAAGATCGAAGAGCTGACCGGGGGGGCTCGGCCCGAGGCTCCCAGCGCTCCCGATCTCAACCAGTCGATGAACGCCCAGGATAAGGAGTTCATGGAGAATCTGGGGCTGATTCGCGAGCGCAACCTGGCCGCCCGCCGGCTCGAGCTAGAGAAGCGCCTGACCTCCGAACTCGAGGCGGAAAGGTCTCGCCTCGACGCTGAGCTGGGGGCCTATGAAGACCAGCTCAATGCCCAGTATCAGAGCGAGAAGCTCAATCTGCAGCTGCAGGTGCAGAATTCGGCTGACGAGGAAGAGCGCAAAGCGGCCGAAGCCCGTCTGGGCGAGATTTCGAACGAGATCGCCGATAAGAAGCAGGCCCGTCGGGCCGAGATCGATTCGGGTTTCGGTTCGTTCCGCTCGGAAAAGCAGCAGGCTGTCCAGTCAGAACTGGCCACTTATCAGCGGGAACTCGACTCCGAAGTGCGCCAGAAGATGGTGGGTCGGGGCGGCCACTCGCCCGCTCCTCAGAATCCCCCTGCGGCTGCCAACGTCGACCGCGAGATCAAAGAGCGGATTGCTCAGGTTCAGGCCTCTCTGCAGGCCGAGCTCGAGAGCAAGAAAGCGGCTCTGCGCTCGCGCATGGAGGCCGAGTCGGCCACCGCTAGGGCCCGCCTCGAGGCCAAGCAGAAAGAGGTCGAAGCCCAGATTTACGCGGCCGAAGAACGCATCAAGAAGGAAATGGAAAAGCGCATGAGCGAGCTGCCCGACGAGCTGAAGAAACAGCTCGAAGGGGTCAACAAGCAGATTGAAGAGGTGACTGCCCAGCGGGATTCTCTCTATGAGCAGATGCGCGGCGATCTCAATGCCAAGGTCGAGAAGGTGGCGGTCCAGCAGAAAGTGCCCATGGTCATCGGCGATTTTATCGTCAATCGCACCTGCGAGGATCTGACCGACCGCGCCATGGTGGCCGTGAAGCAGATGGAGAGTACCCCATGAAAAGCCTGTTCCGCTTCGTGCTGATGGGTTTGGCGGTGGTGTTGCTGGCGGGCTGTCAGCCCACCCAGACAAAGATCACGGTGGGCAAGATCGATACGGCCACTCTGCTGCAGAGCGACCCCGAGTATCAGGATCTGGCCACCAAGTACCTTCGCGAGCAGACCGACGTGAAGCGCGATTTTCTCGAAAGTTTGCGCAAGGCCGAGTCCGAGAGCCAGAGAACTTCCGCCAAGAACAAATACGGTGAAGCCCAGAAGGCTCTGGACAAGAAGTGGTCCGAAAAGACCCGCGAATTTCTCGAAACGCGCCACTCGGCCATCCGCACTTCGGTCGAAGAGATCTCCAAGGCCAAGAACATCGACATGGTACTCATCGACAGCAAGATGTATCCCACCATCGAGTGGGGCGCCATCGACATCACTCAAGACGTTCAGCTCAAGCTGACTCAACAGAAATGAAGAGACTGCTAACTTGCCTGTTGGTGGCCCTGGTCGCCACCGCCTGCGCCCAGAAGGACCGTCCCCTCAAGGTCGGGGTGCTCGACACCGTGCGAGCGCTCGAGAGCCAGCCCGAGGTGGCCGGTTTTCGCATGGAGTGGGCTCAGGAGGTGGGCGAGATCTATCTGCGACTTCAGAAGGTCAAGACCCCGGAGTCCTATCAGGATCTGAGCAAGAACGTCATGAAGCGCAATGAAGAGTGGCGCAAAGAGGTCGACCAGTTCCTCAACAAGTCGGTGGAAGTGGTGCGAGCGCAAGCGGTCGAGGTGGCCAAGGAGAAAGACCTCGACATCGTGGTGCTCGACACCAGTTTCATGAACTCGGTCCAGTATTACAACGGGGAAGATATCACTCTGGACGTTATCGTCAAGATGAAGAATAAGAGCTAGTCTGTGCGTCATCCTCAGAGTGTGGTGGATACGGCCGCCGTCCTGGCCGACGATGTAGTGGTTGGGCCGGGGGCGGTGGTCGAGGCCGAAGCCGAGTTGGCCGAAGGCGTGGTCGTCGAATCCTGTGCCTATGTGGGACCACGAGTCAAGGTCGGCGCTCGCAGTCGCATCGCCAGCGGGGCGATTCTGCTAGAGGACACCCGGGTAGGTGCCGATTGCGTGATCGAGGCCGGCGCCGTGCTCGGTTGTCGCGGGTTTGGCTATGTCGAGGATGGTGGCCAGCACCTGCCCATTCCCCAGGTGGGCCGAGTCGTCTTGGAGGATGGGGTCACCATCGGGTCCGGCAGTTGTCTTGATCGAGCCACCACCGGAGAAACGCGCATCGGCAAGAAGAGTCGCCTGGGCACACTGGTGCAGGTGGCCCACAACGTTCGACTGGGCGAAGAAGTCGAGGTGGGGTCGCACTGCGGGTTGGCTGGCAGCGGCACCATCGGCAGCCGCAGCCGCCTGGGACACATGGTCGGCACCATCGGCCACTCTGAACTGGGCGAACAATGTCAGGTCGAAGATTTCGCCGGAGTCACGCGCACCAAGGTTCCGGCCGGGTCCTGCCTGGCCGGCTTTCCGGCCCGCACCCGGGCTGAGCTAGAAGAGATTCAGCGAGCCCTTTCTGAGTTGGGTGGGCGTGCGTGAAAATCCGGCTGGCTGTCACCTGTCTCTGGTTGTTGGCTCTGAGCCTGCCCGGGCTGGCCCAGGACGTGAGTGTAGGGGGTCGGGTCATCATGCGACTCGACACCAAGGAGGCGGCCGACGCCGTCACCGCTCGGATCGAGAAGTTGCTTTCCCAGGGCGCCGACCCCGAACAGATCAAAGCCCGCAAAGACGGAGAGGTCTTCTCCGTCTTCTGGGGCGAGGAACGGATCGTGACGGCCACGGCCGCCCTGGCCAGCGCCAACAAGAGTAGCAGCCAGAGCCTGGCCATTCGCTGGGCCGAGCAGCTCTACGACACGGTTGGACCGGGGTTGCTCAGGGTGAAGCCGACCAGCGCCGTGTTGCCGGTCGGGGGCACGCTCGAGCTCGAGGTAGGAGGCTTAGCCGAGGGGCCGATCAGCGCCGAGGGGGGCAACGGGGTGGTGGCGGTCGATATCGACGACACCGGTATGGTGATCCTTCGGGGGCTGGCGGTGGGGCGTACCAAGGTGGTGCTAAAGCGCGGCCAGGGTCGAGTCGGAGTTCCGGTCCACGTCAAGGATTGGGCCGGCTACCCTCCCGATCGGGTCACCCTGAAGGTGACCGGCAACCCAGCTCCCGGACAGATGGTAGCCGAAGCGGGTCTGCAAGCCCTGTGGGCCCAGACCCGGGTCAATCCCGGTTGCCGGGTGCGCTTTGACGGTGGCCTGCCCGACATCCCCTCGGTGCCAAGCGGGCAGAACATGAAGTTCTCGCTGGCCATCAAGATTTCGGGCGGAGACGACTATTACCCGGTGGTGCGACGGGTGCCCATCGAAGTGCAGTCCCTGCAGCTCGAGCCGGTCGAACCCAACTTGTTGTTGGTGAGCAATCGCCCCGAACGCGTCGACAAGGATGGAGTCCTGCTGGAGTATACGTTTTCCAAGCAAGAGCCGTGTCGGCTGATGTACTCTCACCTCAACGAGACGCGTGGACGGCGTAATCTGTGGGTCAACCTGCAGAATCCGACGGCCGGCCCGGTCGAGGTGTTGATCGGTTGGACCTATGCCGGGCCCAACCGCAACGAGGTACATACCGGCCACTCGGCAGCGGTGCGCTTTCTCGACCAGCTGGGCAAGGGAGCCGGCTACGTCATCACGCTGGCCCCTCGCGAGACTTACGAGCTAGCCTATCATGATATGGGCACCCAGGACCTGGTCAGCGGTTTCGTTAACCTTCGCATCCTCGAAGGCGAGAAACTGCGGGCCGAGGTGATCTCGGCGCTGGCTCCTTCGCGCAACGACAGTCGCAACATGGAGCGGCTGGGCGGGCCGTTTAACCCCTTCAAGATTCATCCCCACGGCGTTTTTGCCCAGCCCTGGTTCGAAGAGTGGGTCGACTTCAAGCCCGGAGACGAACCGGTGTCGGTGCCCTATGGCAAGAGCCCGTGGCTCATCGACTTCGAAACTGGCCTGCCGAACACCGGTAACTTCGGGGTGATTTATCGCTATAATTTCGTGGTTACCAACCCCACTCGCCAGAGCCGCCAATTTCGACTGATCTTCAACCCGGTCTCGGGACCGGGCGCGGGGACCTTCCTGGTCGACGATCAGGTGGTCGAGGCCGACTTTCGCCGCAAAGGGGTTCCTGCCACCATCTATCAGTTCACCGTTGGGCCCGGCCAGGAGCGGACCGTCAAGTTGGTGACCGTGCCCGAGGCTTCGTCGAACTATCCGGCTCAGGTGGAGATCACCGATCAATGAGTCGGCGCCAGGCCACCCTCGAGGCTCCTTTCGAGTTGACTGGAGTGGGCGTACACACGGGCGTGGATTGTCGCCTTCGCTTGCGCCCCGGTGGCGTCGACGAGGGCTTTCGCCTGATCCATCGGGGCCACACCTTTCCTGCTCACGTGCGTCTGGTCAGCGAGTGCACCCGCTCCACCAAGGTCGGGTTGGCCGAGTACGCCGTCTCGACTGTAGAACATCTGCTGGCGGCCGCCGCGGCCTCTCAACTCGACAACCTGGTGATCGAGGTCGAGGGCGGTGAGGTTCCCATCTTAGATGGCTCGGCGCTGCCTTTCTTTGAAGAATTCTCGCGGGCGGGCCGGGTCGAGCAGGGTAAGCCGGTCGAGCCGCTCGTGCTGGATCGTCCCGTCTGGGTAGGACAGGGCGATGCCATGGTGCTGGCCCGTCCACACCATCGGCTCGAACTCGAGTACCTGATCTACTATCCCCATCCTATGGTGGGTTGTCAGCAGGTGACCTTCGTCCCTGAAGAAGACAGCTTTCTAGAGCAACTGGCCCCGGCTAGAACTTTTGCGCTCTGGGAGGAGGTTCAGCCTCTGTTTGAAAGTGGGCTGGCCAAAGGTGGTGACCTGAGCAACGCTCTGGTGATCTATCAAGACCGGTATTCGAGCCCTTTGCGCCTGGACGACGAGCCAGTCCGCCACAAGTGCCTCGATCTGTTGGGGGATCTGGCTCTGCTGGGTCGACCCCTGCAAGCCAGGGTCACGGCGGTTCGTGCCGGCCATCGTCTGCACGTCGCCCTGGCCAGAAAGATACTTCAGGAGATTGAGCATGCTTGACGGAATCGCCATCCAGGAGAAGATCCCCCACCGCTATCCTTTCTTTCTGCTCGATGGCGTCGTTGAGCAGAGCCCCGAGCGGATCGTGGGTTTCAAGAACGTCACCGTCAACGAGCCCCACTTTCAGGGGCATTTTCCCAACGCTCCCGTCATGCCCGGTGTGTTGGTGCTCGAGGCTTTGCTGCAATTGGCCTGGGTGAAGTTCGCGGCCGAGGGCGGCATTCGACTGGCCAGGATACGTAAGCTGCGATTCCGTCGTCCCACCGTGCCGGGTGATCGGCTCGAGCTCGAGGTGGATATCGTCTCTCGTGACGGCGATTCGGCGGAACTAAAGGTGTTGGCGCGGGTTGAAGATCAAGTCTCGGCCACCGGCTCGGTCTGGGTAAAGGTGGGTCGAGAAGTCGTTGGAGCCTAGAGAGGAAGCCCAAAGAGGACTACCAAGTCGGGCGGCGAACGTCAAGGCCAGGCTGCTTGCAGATTTTTTTTCAAGTAGTTGCGTGTCCCCGATGGCTGTGTTATAAACCAGTAAATCTGTGAGAAGAGTTTCGTGGACGCGAGGGGGTGGCGATTTGGGGTTGCCACCCCGAATGCGTAGGTCGGTAAAGCTGGGGAAAGCTTCAGCTGAACCGATGAGAACCTTGAGGCTTCCACTCGGAAGCTCCGGAGCGTCAAGTTTCCGGCTGGCCGTTGGGCCAGGGGGAAGGAGGCATAGGTCTTGGAACCAGTTAGAGTGGGGGTTGTAGGAATTGGGAACATGGGCGTCCATCACGCTCGCGTTTACTCAGAGCTTCCTCAGACTGAGCTGGTAGGGGTAATCGATATTAACGAAGCCCGTGGTAAGCTCTGCTCCGAGCAGTACAGCACCAACTTCTCCAGCGATTACAGAAGTCTCTTTGAGCGAGAAGTTCAGGCTGTTAATATCGTCGTTCCCACCAGTTTGCATTTTCCGCTAGCGGTGGACTTTTTGCAGCATCACGTCCACGTTCTCGTCGAAAAGCCGATTACGGTGGATCTGATTCAGGCCAAGCGTCTGGTCGATCTCTCGAAGAAAAAACATTGTATCCTCCAGGTGGGTCACCTGGAGCGCTTCAATCCGGCCGTCCGTAAGCTACGCGAAGTGCTCGGGCGGCCGGTTTATCTAGAGTCAAGACGGATCTCGTACCCGACCAACCGCAACCTGGATGTTGGGGTAGTGTGGGACCTGATGATTCACGACCTGGACATCCTCATCAACTTGGTAAAGTCGCCGGTGGTGGAGATTCACGCCATGGGCGTCTCGGTCTATTCCGACTTCGAAGATGTGGCCCAGGTTCACCTACTGTTCAAGAACGGAGTGGCGGCCAGTTTGCTGGCCTCGCGTATCAGTGGCGAAAAGCAGCGCAGTCTGAAGGTCACCGAAGACACCGGCCGCACTCTGAATCTCGACTTCATCAACCAGACGCTGCAAGCCATGCGGCCGCCCCGCAACGGACGGCCGATTCCGCCCGAGTTCTTGCCGGTGGAAAAAGATGAGCCTTTGCGCCTGGAACTATCGCACTTTGCCGATTGCGTGGCCAATCACAAGACTCCCCTGGTGACGGGTGATGACGGTAAGCGGGCCCTGGAGTTGGCGATGCAGGTCCTGGCCCGGATGAAAATGGTTAAGTCCAAGGCTCCGCTGGGTAAAGAACTGATAGCTTTGGCGGGGTAAGAGAGGAGCAGGCCGAATGGCCACAATCCATCCTTCTGCACTGGTGAATCCGAAGGCGGAGATCGCTGACGATGTCGAGATCGGACCGTTCACCATCGTTGGTGAAAACGTCAAGATCGGCCGCGGCACGAAGATCCACTCTTCGGTGGTTCTCGATGGCTGGACCGAGATCGGTGAAGACAACGAGATCTATCCTGGTGCCGTTATCGGTGTCGCTCCTCAGGACCTGCGCTACAGTGGCGAGCGCGCCTACACCCGCATCGGTCACCGCAACGTCATTCGCGAGTATGTCACCGTTCATCGCGCCTCGGACGAAGAGGGTCTGACCGCCATCGGCGATGACAACCTGATCATGGCCTACACCCACGTGGCTCACAACTGCCTGCTGGGGAATCAGATCATCGTGGCCAATTCGGTCGGACTGGCTGGCCATGTCGAGATCGAAGATCAGGCCGTGCTGGGAGGCATGTGCGGCGTTCATCAGTTCGTGCGCGTGGGCCGGCTGGCGATGCTCGGCGGGATGGCCAAGGTCAGCCAGGATGTGCCTCCTTTTGCGATGGTCGACGGGCAACCGGCTCGCATTTTCGGCATGAACATCCGCGGCATGCAGCGGCGGGGCGTGACCAAAGAAGCCCGACTCGGTTTGAAGAATTGCTACCGGCTGATCTTGCGTTCGGGTCTGAACCTCAGCCAGGCTTTGAGCGCCGTTCGCGCCACCGTCGACAGCACGGACGAGGTGCGTCACTTGTTGAGATTTCTAGAGAGTCCCTCGCGGATGGGCGTGTGCATTCGCCAGCCCGACCACAAACGCGACAAGCAGGCCAACGGTCGGCCCCTGAAGGTCAAAGTCGAAGCCGCCGGAGGATAGTGGCTCTCCCCCTTAGCTGATGGCGCGAAAAATAGCGATCATGGCCGCCGAGCCTTCGGGGGATTTGCAGGGTGCGGCGCTGGCTCGCGAACTTCGCCGACGAATCCCCTCGGTCGAACTCTTAGGAGTTGGCTGTGCCCGGTTGCGGGAGGCCGGGGTCCAGTTGATGTGTGATTCTTCCACCTGGGGGACCATCGGTCCGAGCGAGGCGATCGCCCGCCTTCCCGCGCTTTACATGGCTTATCGCAAGATGCGCCACGTTTTGGTTCGCGAGCAGCCCGACTTGACGGTGGTCATCGATTCGCCGGCCATCCACATGCGTTTGACCGGTTATCTGCAAAGACAATCCATGCGCACTCTGTATTACTTTCCCCCCTCGGCCTGGACGCGCAACCCCAAGCGAATGCACGAGATCCACTGCCGGGTCTGCGGCGTGGTGGCCACCTTCGCCTATAACTATCAGACCTACTGTGATAACGGACTGCCAGTAGCCTACTATGGCCACCCCATGGTCGACCTGCTGGACCGGGCCCCTTCGGCGGCCGAATCGCGTCGTGCCCTGGGCCTTCCCGAAGCCCGGTATGTGGCCCTGATGCCGGGTAGCCGAACTCAGGAGGTCCGTCTATTGACGCCGATTCTGCTCGAGACGGCCCGGCGACTGAGGCGCCATCGACCGGACTTGAGGTTTCTGCTGCCGGCCGCCAGCGCCAAGATCGAGAAGCGTCTGCGCGATCTGATCGGACCCATTCCCGACTGGCTCACCCTGCTGTCGGGATCATCCCGCGAAGCTCTGCGCTGCTCTGAACTGGTGTTGATGTGCTCGGGCTCGGCCTCGCTCGAGGCGGCCGTGCTGGGGATTCCCCTGGCCATTTTTTACAAGTTCAATCAGGCCGACTATGCCCTGGCCCGCCTGCTACGCTGGCTGAATATTCTGAGGATCCAGCGCTTTGGACTGCCCAATCTGGTGCTCGACGAGGATGTCCTGCCCGAACTGTTCCAGGATCAGGTCACTCCCGAGCGCCTCGAGCAAGAGGCCCTGCGGCTGCTCGAGCCGGGACCCTATCGTGACCACCACCTGCAACAACTGGCCCGGGTCCGTGAGGCCCTGGCTGGAGAAGGGTCCATTCCCAGGATTGCGGCCTTTGTCGACTATATCGCCCAGGGTTACGAGAGTCTGGAGGCCCTCGAGAAGGTCGATCGGGAGTTCGCCTGATGGAGATCATCCTGACCGCTAACTCGCCGGGCGAGGTAGGTGCCTGGGTGCGGGCTACCGTAGCCGAGCTCAAAGCCAGCCATCCCGAGGTTCGTATCACCGTGGCCCTCGTGCCCTGCCCGTTTGCCACGGGGGCCGAAGCTCGTGTGGCCGAGTCTTTGCCCGGCGTCGACCGGGTGCTGCCCCCCTGGCACACCATGCTGGGCATTCTCGGGCTGCGCCGTTTACCAGCCTTTGAACGCCCGGCGGTGGTGGGATATCTGGGCGGAGAGTTGCTCCACGCCCTGGGTCTGGGTTGGCGGCTTGGATTGCCGACGGTGGGCTATCTGGTCAAACCGTCGTTTTGGGGCCGCTATTTCACCCGGATAGGCCTGGCCCGCGCCCAGGATCAGCCAGAGATGGGTGAGCTGGCACGTTTTTGCGGCGACTTGCGGGTCGACGGGGTGCAGCGCAACCTGCCCGGGTCGCCTCGCCACCAGGGTGGACCGGTTTTGGGCCTTTTTCCGGGATCGCGGGCTATCCACATGCGGGCCACCCTGGGGGTCTATCTGCGGGCGGCCGAGCTGATCGCGCAGCGGGTGCCCGACCTGAGGGTGATATTGGCACTGTCGCCATTTGTCGACCGCGCCAGCGTGGAGGCGGCCATGGTGCGGCCGCTCCTGCCTCTGCCGGTCAGTCGCGGCGAGTTTGTCGAGGACATGCTGATGACCCAGGGGGGGTTGTCGGTTGAAGTGCTCTGGGGCAAGCCCTACGAGGCGATCGAACGCCTGGACCTGGCCCTGTGCATTCCCGGCACCAACACGGCCGAGCTGGCCTGTGCCGGTAAGCCCTTCCTGGTCACCTTGCACCCTTTGGCCCAGGTTGGGGGCGGCGGGCTGTTTGGCTTGCTGGATCGCTTGCCTCTGGGTCCGCTCAAGCCCTATCTGCGGCTGCGCAAGCAGCGACGCCTGAGATTCACCGCTTATCCCAACTATCTGGCCAACGAGATGATCGCTCCCGAGGTCCTGGTGGCAGACGATCTCTCCAATCTTTGCGACCAATCCGTGGAGTTGCTTGAGAATCAAGAACACAGGAAGAGGATTGGGACACGGCTTCAGGAAGCTATGGGCCCTCCCGGGGCCGCACGCGCCCTGGCTGAGTTGATGGTGGAGACGGTTGCATAGCTTTCGGGAATTTGTCTTTCGTTGGCGGGGGGGCCTGCTAGCTCCTCTGGCTCTCATTCTGTTGGTGGGGGGGCAGCCCACGCCCTCCTCGTTTGGCCTGGGGCTGTGGCTGGCCCTGATGGGCGAGAGCCTCCGTCTGTGGGCTATCGGCTACACCGGCGAGCCGACCCGTGGACAAGAACTGGAGGCCCCCGCTCTGGTCACGGCCGGGCCGTATTCCTTGACTCGCAATCCACTTTATCTAGGGAATCTGTGCAACGGACTGGCGCTGGCTATGGCGGCTGCCGGGGGGCATACGGCTGGCGGTGCGGCTCTGCTCATCGCGATGGCCGCTTGCGGGTTGGCGTTTGTTTATGGTAGCATCATCCCGCTGGAAGAACAGTTCCTCGAGGAAAAATTTGGCCAGGTCTACCGGGAGTATAAGCAATCGGTGGCGGCCCTGATCCCCTGGAGCTTACGTTTGAAGCCTGGCTACGGCTCCTTTTCGTTGCGTCAAGCCTTGCTCTTCGAGCGATCTTCGTTGCTATGGTGGGCCTCGATTTGGGGCATACTGTGGTTGAGGGTGGGACCGTAAGGAGTCGGAGTAGTTGAGTCGTAAGCGTCCGAAAATGGCCGGTGGGAAACGCCTACCCGGTGTCACTGCCGCCAAGAAGCCCCCTTCCAGGCGCCCCGCCAAGAAGGACACCCCTGAGGACAAGCTTCGTTTTCAGCGAATCCTGGCCACCATCGGCTTCGGTTTCTGCGGCGCTCTAGCCGGCTTTCTTACCGGCGCCAACAAGTTGGCCACGCCTCCCCCCGAGGTGGCCGCCAACCCGTTGCTCAACCTCACCTGGATGGGGTTGACCGTGGGCTTCGAGAAGTTCCACCTGGCCCAGGGCATCGAAGGGCTGGTGCTGGGGGCGGTGATCGGCGCGACCATGGGCTTTTCGGTTTTGATGCATCCCGGAGTCATGCTGGGATCATGGCTTGCTTCGGGCCTGCTGTTGGGCCTGGCCTGGAAATTCACCGGCAGTCTGGTAGTGGCGGCCGTGGCCTGGATGGCCGGCTTTTTGCCGTTCTTGCTGAGAGAGTTTTCTAAAGAGGAATAGTGAGTTCGCTCACCATCGTTCACACCAACGATCTCCACGGTTGCAGCCAACCCCTTGAGCGCCTGGCTGGCGAGGCCCGAAGTCAAGCGGTCTTGCTCGACTCGGGGGACGCGATCGCCGGTTCCAACACGGCCTTCTATCTTCACGAACCCAACCTGGCCAGAATGTCGCAACTGGGCTACCGCGCCATGGCCATGGGAAACCGCGAGTTTCACTACTTGCGCCGGGTTCTGGCCATGCGCCGCAGGGAGCGAAACTTTCCTCTCTTGGCGGCCAACCTGGTGGACTTGCGCGGCCAGTCCCAAGGACTTTTCGAATCTCACCTAAGCCTCGAACTGGCGGGCCTGAAGCTGGCGATCTTCGGGGCTACCGTCGTTCAGTACCCGGTTGGCTCCGGCTGGGAGCGACTGACCGGCTTTCGCTTTCTCGACCCCGAGCTCTGTCTACCCCCCCTGGTCAGACGGCTGCGGGGCGACCATGACCTGGTGATCTTCTTATCCCATCTGGGTCTGGATGTCGATCGCCGGCTGGCACCACGGCTCGAGGTCGATCTGGTGCTGGGGGGCCATACCCACGATCTGCTGGAGCAGCCAGAGAAGGTCGGTCGCAGTTGGATCTTCCAGGGCGGAAGCCACGGTCGCTATTTTGGCCGGATTCACCTGGATATCGAGGACGACCTGAAGGTGGCCTACGAGCTGGTGGCCTGTTCGTGAAGAGAGTGCTGCTGGTGTCCAACGGGGCGGGCGAGGATGCCATCGCAACCCGGGTGGCAACTCACTTCGAGGGGCTGCAGGCTGAGGCTTTGCCGCTGGTGGGGCTGGGTCAAGCCTATCAGGGCGGCTGTTCCGTAGTCGGCCCCCTGCGCCGGTTTGCCAGCGAGGGTCTGGTGCGAGAGTCGGCCGGCAACTTCCTGGCCGATCTCCGGCAGGGCCTGCTGGCCCACCACTTGCGCCAGTGGCGATTCCTTCGCTCCTGCCGCGGTCGGTATTCGGCCGTGATCGCGGTGGGCGACCTCTTTCCGGTGGTCATGGCCGCGCTGGCCGGGCTTCGGCCACTGATTTTCGTGGGCACGGCCAAGTCGGTCTGGCATCATGCCTATTCTCGGCCCGAGCTATGGTTGCTGCGCTGGTTCACGAGCGCGAGCCTGACCCGCGACGAGCCCACCGCCGAGCAGTTGCGGGCAGCCGGGCTGAGGGCCGCCTGGGTGGGCAACGCCATGATGGACGAGTTGGCCACTACCGACCTGGAGTTGCCGCTGGCCGGGTTGCCGGGGTTGGCCATTTTTCCGGGCAGCCGTGAGGCGACCTATACCGACTTTCCCCGCCTGCTGGCGAGCTATCAGGCCCTGGTCGAGTCGGGTTGCCAGGTGCAAGCGCTGGTGGCTCTGGCCAGTTCGATCGATGCCGAGCGACTGGCGGCCACCTGCCCGGCCTGGAGCTATCGACCTGAGGGCGAGCGACTGGTGGGTCGGCTCGAGCGCTCGGGCTTTCCGCCTGTGTTGTTTTGCCGCGGGGCGCTGGGAGACATGCTGGCCCACTGCCAGGTGGCCCTGGGTCAGGCCGGCACGGCCAACGAGCAGGCGGCCGGGGCCGGGCTGCCGGTGGTGGCCGCGGCCGAGGGCGGCGAGGCCAATCTGGGTTGGTATCGAGGGCGGCAGAAGGGTTTGCTGGGCGAGGCCCTCAAGGTGGTCGAGCCCGAGGGGGTGGTCAGCGAGTTGAGGACGCTCTTTCAGGAGCCGGACGAGCGCCAGCGCCGGGGCGAGATCGGGCGCCAGCGGATGGGCCCGCCGGGCGGTGCTCTGCGCATGGCCCGGGCCATCGAGCGGCTGGTCGAGTGAGAATCGCCAGCTTTCTGGGCTGCTTGCTAGGCGCCTGGGTGGTCACCTGGTTGGGGCTGGGCACGGTCTGGGGAGACCCCCTTTTGCTGCTGACCCCGTCACGGGCCAGCGAGCCCCAGCGCATCACCTATCTTCTGGTCCTGTTCGCGCTGGTCAGCACCGCCACGGCCTGGCGGTGGCGTTGCAGTGGCCCTGTCTGGCCGGGGTTCGGGCGGCCTGCTCTGTTCGGGCTGGGATTGCTGGTAGGGGTGGTCAGCTCGCTGGTTCACCGAGGCTTGTTGTTCGCGGCCGGAGCCTATCACCCGCCGGCCCTCACGCTCTGGTTTGCCTGGATCCTCGTGAGCGTCAGTGTGCTGGCGGTGCTGGAAGAATCGGTTTTTCGGGGCTACCTTTTTGGGGTGGTCTATCAGGATCACGGCCGAATGGCGGCCTATGTAGGGGTGGGGCTGTTCTTTGCGCTGGTTCACCTCTTTCGGCCCGGCGGTCTGGTTTTCAAGCTCTGTTATGCGGTGGGACTCTTGCTGACGGCCTGGGTGCTCAGCCGGGTAGTCGAGCACACTCGCTCGCTCTGGGCCGCGGCCGGACTGCATGCGGGCTGGATCACCTTTAACGTCTTGGATGCGGGCAAAGCCGCCGTGGCCAGCCCCATGGCGGGCTATCAGGGTGAAGTGGTGTCGGGCTGGTTGGGCTGGTTGCTGCTGCTGGGCTTGCTCACTCTGGTGGAGCGGGTTTTTCCCGCCGGGCCAGCAGATTGCGCTCTTGACGAGCCTCCAGAGCCCGTCGGCGCATCTCTTGCTTGAGCGGAATGGCCGGCTGACCCAGATAAGGCCCGGCCGCCTCGAGGCGTCCACTGGCGATGGCCCGTCCGCCTACCTGGATCATCGAGCCCAGTTCGGCCCGGGCCGCCACCATCGACTGGCCGGCGGTAATCACGTAGTCACCCAGCCTGGCGCCCGGCCCCACCAGCGACTTGGACACGAAGATGCAGTGCTTGCCGGTCTTCACGCCGGCCTCGACGGTGACCAGGTTGTCGATCTTGGTGCCTTCCCCCACCTGGGCCCCGGCCATTACCCGCGAACGTCCACCCACATCCACCCGCGCTCCGAGACTGGCTCCTTCGCCGACATGGCTGCCGGCTTCGAGCAGGCATTCGGGCCCAAGCTGGGCGCCGGCTCCCAGGCTCACCCCGGGATTCAAGCGGCAACCCGGGCCAAGCCGGGCTCCGGCCCCCACCGCCACGCGCGCCACCAGTTCGACTCTCGCTTCGAGCACGGCCCCGGCCTCGACCACGCACCAGGGGCCGATCCAGCAACTGTCGTCGACCTGGGCCTCGGCGTGGACAAAGCTGGTGGGATGGCGACCGGGGGGGTGAGGTCGGTGAGGATGGAAGAAGGCCAGGGCTTTGGCGAAGGCCACGCGCGGTTTGGCCACCACGATGGCCGGCTTGTCGGCCGGGGCGCTTTGACAGAGAACCGCTGCGGCCGGGCTCTGGCAAGCCCGCTCGAGGCTCTGGGCATCTTCGGCGAAGGTCAGGGTGGAGGCGTCGGCCTGCTCGACCCCGGCGACTCGCTCGATGGCCAGATGCTCGGGACCGGACACGGTTCCGCCCACCAGGGCGGCAAGTTCAGCCAGCGTTGCGGACATCGGGGCCGGTTCGGGCTGGCAGGTCCGGGCCCTGCCTGGATTGAAAAACTTTAGTGTGGACGCGGTTTTGTCGGTGCAAGACCTGGTGGTGCAGTTTGCCACTCGCGAGGCCACCGTGACGGCTGTCCGGGGGGTCAGCTTTTCCATCGGCCGGGGCGAGACGCTGGCCCTGGTGGGCGAGTCCGGTTCGGGAAAGACGGTCACTTCGCTGGCCGTGATGGGTCTGCTCGAACCGCCGGGGCGGGTCGCCTCGGGCAATCTGGTTTTCGAAGGACGCTCGCTGCTGGGTCTTAGCGAGCGAGAGTATCGCGGCTTGCGCGGGTCGCGCCTGGCCATGATTTTTCAGGATCCGATGACCTCGCTCAATCCGGTCATGAAGGTGGGTAAGCAAGTGGGCGAGGTGCTGCGCCTTCATCGTGGGCTTGCTCAGCCGCGTCAGCGGGTGGTCGAACTGTTCGCCGAGGTCTCGCTACCCGACCCCGATCAGCTTTTTGACGCCTATCCCCACCAGCTTTCCGGAGGCATGCGCCAGCGCGTCATGATCGCCATGGCCCTGGCCTGCGACCCGGCTCTGCTGGTGGCCGACGAGCCCACTACGGCCCTTGACGTGACGGTGCAGGCTCAGATCCTCGAGTTAGTCAGGGCCCTGCAGGCCAAACACCAGATGGCCGTGCTGCTGGTGACCCACGACATGGGAGTGGTAGCCAGCGTGGCCGACCGGACCGCCGTCATGTATGGTGGCTGCCTGGTCGAAGACGGCCCCACCAACCAGCTTTTTGAACAGCCGCGCCACCCCTACACCCGAGGGCTACTGGCTTCGGTGCCCCGGCTCGACCGCGAGCCCGAGCGCCTGGATCCCATCCCTGGACAGCCCCCCAGCTTGCTGTCCCCCCCTCCCGGCTGCCCCTTTGAACCCCGTTGTGCCCTGGCTCGTAGCGACTGCAAGGCACGGTTGCCGGAGCTGGCGGAGGTGGCCGAAGGGCGTTGGAGTCGCTGTTTGTTCTGGGAGGAGGTCGAGACGCTTGTCCCCGCTGCTCGAGGTTGAGGGTCTTTCGGTAACCTTTCGTTCCGGCGGTCTGCTGCGCCCTACCCGCGAGCTGCGCGCGGTCGACGATGTCTCATTGTGGCTCGAGCCGGGCGAGACGCTGGGTCTGGTGGGCGAATCCGGCAGCGGAAAGTCGACCACCGCCAGGGCTATCCTGCGATTGGTGCCGGCCAGCGGCGGAACGGTGCATTTTGCCGGCCAACCTGTCTTCGCCCTCAGGGGTCAGGACCTGCGAGCTTTTCGCCGCCGGGCCCAGTTTGTTTTCCAGGACCCCTATTCCAGTCTCAACCCGCGCCAGACCATCGGTTCGATTCTGGCCGAGCCGTTGGTGATTCACGGGTTGGCGCGCGGCCCGGAACTCAGCGCCAGAGTGGATGAGCTGATGGCCAAAGTCGGCCTCTCGCCCGACATGAAAAGTCGCTATCCTCACCAGTTCTCGGGGGGCCAGCGCCAACGGATCGGCATCGCTCGCGCCCTGGCCAGCGGCCCCGAACTGGTGGTGGCAGACGAGCCAGTCTCGGCCCTCGATGTCTCGATCCAGGCCCAGGTGCTCAATCTCCTCAGCCAACTACAGCAGGAGTACGGTCTTGCCGTTTTGATGATCTCTCACGATCTGGCCGTCATCCGCCAGATCTGCCACCGGGTGGCCGTGATGTTCCTCGGCCGCATCGTCGAGATGGGACCCGTCGAGCAGGTCTGCCGCTCTCCCCGCCATCCTTACACCCGCGCTCTGCTCGACGCGGTGCCCTCGTTTTCCGGCTTTCAGGTCAACGCCCAGGCCAGTGCCCCGGTCGATCGTCGCCAACCCGGTTGCCGCTACGCTCCCCGGTGTCCCCTGGCAACCGAGGTTTGTAGGCAAGAGATTCCACCCCTGGCGGAGAAATTGCCTGGTAGAGTGGTGGCTTGTCACCACCTTCCTGAGGAAAGTTGAGTATATGATGCAACCATTCTTGCGCTGGGGGACGATTGCCCTACTCACGGTGATGATGGCGGCCGGAGCAGGTGCCCAGCCCGGTAAGTCGCTGTTGCGGGTCGACAACCGCTTCCTGGACTCTCCCGGGAGTGAACGCTATCCTCAGGCCCGGGCCCTGATTTTGCTCGATGACATCGAGTTCAATCTCTCCCCGGATGGCTCGGTGGACTTTAGCGAGCACGACGCTATCAAAGTTCTCACGGAAGACGGTGTGAAAGAACAGAGCGAACTGGTTCGCATCTATGATTCGCGACTCGAGGGCTACGAATTGCGCGCCGCCCGCGTCATTAGCGCCGACGGGGCCGTCAGCGAGGTTCCCAAGAGCGAAGTGAGCGACGAGGCCCTGTTCAAGAGTTCCCAAGCCTACAGCGCCTATCGCAAATTCAAAGTGAACTTTCCCGGGGTCAAGCCGGGCATGGTAGTCGAGTTCGACATCGTCACCCACCGCAAGCCCCGCCGCGACAAAGCCTGGTGGGCCACCAGTTACGTCCAGAATCCGAGCCCGATTCTCTCTTCTACTTTCACGGCCCGGCTACCGGCTGGCACACCCCTGAACTGGTCTACGCCGGGGCTGGGCAGGCTCGAGCCCGAGAAGGCGACGGCCGACGGCACGGATATCTATCGGTGGGCGGTCAAGGACCAGCTCGCTCTCGAGCCCGAGCCCTCCATGCCTACCGTTTTGCAGGCCCTCAATCGCATCGAGATCTCTTCCTTTCAAGACTGGAAGAGTGTCGGTCAGTGGATCGACCAGGGTTGGCATCTTCAGGTCTCTCCTACCTCCAAAGTGGCTCTGAAAGCGGCCGGCTTGTTGCCGGTCGGCGGCACCGCTCACGACCGCGTCCAGTCGATTCTCGGCTGGGTCGAAAAAGAAAAAGAAGTGGTCGACTTTCTCAACGACGACTTCTTCCCTCGGGACCCTTCGCTGGTGGTCGACGAGCCGGTGCTGGCCAATCTCGACGTGGCTTCGTTGCTGGGTGCGATGTTGACCTTTGCCGGCTATCAGGTCGAGCCGGTGGTGACCTTCCCCGAACCGACCAATCGGCAGGGCGACGAGTTGCCCATGCCGTCGAAGATGGACGAGGTGGTGCTGCGCGTCACCGATGTAGCCGCCCATAAGACCTGGTGGATCTCGCCGGAGCATCCCGGCGAAGTCTCCCTGTCCCCCCCCAGCGGGTTTCAGGGCGCCAGCGCCCTGGTGCTCGGCCGGGCTGAAGGTCTGGTCGATCTCGAGCGGGGCGAGGCCGACGAGAATCGTCAGGAGGTTCGGGTCGAAGCTCGGGTCGACCTCAACGGTCGCACCGAGATCGGTCTGTGGATCGGTCAGTACGGCGACTCGGGAACGCTCTGGCGCGAGGCCGCGCGCTCTTTGTCCGAGGCCAATCGGCGGGTGCGCGAACGCAATCTAGACAATCTTTTTGCTCGCCTGGCTCGCAGTATCTCGCCGCGGGCCCAGGTCCACGACCGCTATTTCGACCTGGCTCCCGACCCGGGGGCCGGCTTCGACATGTCGGCCACGCTGATCATCCCGGGTTATGTGGTCAAGGAGGGCAACGAGTTTGCCCTGCCACTGCCGGTGCAGTCCAACGAGCGACTTCGCGAACTGCTGGGCCAGGGTCTCAACCGGCGCTATCCCATCCGCTTTGATCACCCGTTCCGCGACGAGACGCGGGTCCACGTGTTGCTGCCCGAAGGGTCGACCATCACGGCTCTGCCGCCGACTGTCTCCATCGACACCCCGGCCGCCTCCTTCATCTCGCATACTCGAACCGCCAACGGCGAGGCGTGGTATTATAGCCGTTTGACCGTCAAGAAGCCATGGGTGTCCATCGACGAGCTGGAACCTCTGCTCGAGGTGGCCAAAAACATGGCCGAGTCCCAACAGTCGATGTTGAAGTTCACCCCGCCCGCCGGGGCCACCACCGAGATCGAGAGCGAGGAAGACCTCTGATCGAAGTTTTGGCTCCGGCCAAGGTCAACCTCACTCTCGAGATCGAGGCTCTTCTCCCCAACGGTTACCATCAACTCGATACCATCTTCAGCTGGTTGGAGCTGGCTGACCGCGTGGTGGTCGAGAAGGCTCCCCGCCTCGAGCTCGTCATGGAGGGCGAGGTGGGTGGTCTGGAGGTTCCCCACGACGAGTCTAACCTGGCGGTGCGGGCCGCCCGCGCCCTCGAACAGTTGGTCCGACGTGCCTTGCCCGTCAAGATCTGGTTGCGAAAGCTGTTGCCCGCCGGGGGTGGCCTGGGGGGCGGTAGCGCCGACGCGGCCGCCGTGCTGTGGGGGATGGACAGCCTGTTCGAATTGGGCCTGGGTCTGGCGGGCTTGAGTCCGGTAGCCTCGGCGCTGGGAGCCGATGTCTCCTTCGGGTTGGTGGGTGGGACAGCCAGAGGACGAGGGATCGGGGACCGCCTCGAGCCTTTGGCCAGCCCCGGTCGGGTGCCGGTGGTCTTGCTCTGTCCCCCCTTCGGATGCCCCACCCCGACCGTCTACAAGCTGTGGGACGAGTTTCAGCCGCGCCCGGCCCGGGGGACCACCCAGCGGTTGGCTCGAGCCCTCGCCCAGGGTGAAGTCAATCTGGTCGATTTTCTGGGCAACGACTTGCAGCCGGCGGCCGAGCGCCTGCGCCCCGAATTGACCGGGTTGCGGCAGGCGATGCTCGAGGCGGGCTGTCAGCAAGCGATGGTTTCAGGCAGCGGCTCCACCCTTTTCGGTCTGCTGGGTTCGGGCGAGGATCCCGAGGTGGTGGTGGGGAAGCTTCGGGCTCACGGTCAGGTGCTCACGACTCACCTGGCCGCCGAAACGCGAGCCAAGCATGAGTTTTCCTGACAAAGTCGAAGTGGTGCTGCTAGCCGGTGGGCAGTTCAAGGATCTGCCGCCCGACGAGCCGGTTCCGTCAAGCAAAGGTTTGCTGCCCATCGGCGGCAGGCCGATGGCGGCCCGCACCCTGGACGCTCTGGTTGGCAGTGAGCGGGTCGGCCGGGTGATCATGGTGACTCCTCATTCGGTCGAGGAGTTCTCTGATCCGGCCTGGGAGGGGGTGGACCACCTCGCTCCCGCCGGCGAGCGGCTGATCGATTCTTTTCGCTCAGGGATGGAGAACGTGCTTGATCCGAGTATTCCAGCCATGGTGGTGGCCGGCGACTTGCCGTTCTTGACGGCCCGAGCCGTGGACGACTTTGTCGAACGCTGCAGCCAGCGCCCCGAGGCCGCCGTTTGGTATGGCTTCTTGAGCAGAGAGACTTGTGAGGCGGGCTTTCCGGGCATCCCCCACACCTGGGCCAGGCTGGCCTCGGGGACCTACTGCGGGGGCGGATTTTTCATGAGCCGGCCCGATTGTCTGAATACGCTCTATGCTTCGCTCACCGCCCTGACCTACGCCCGCAAGAATCCACTCAAGCTGGCTTCGTTGTTGGGCTGGGGGACGATTCTTGCTTTCTTGTTGCGGCGGCTCACCATCCCCGCCGCCGAGGCAGCCGTCGGTCGCCTGCTGGGCGGGCTCACCTGCGCCGGCATCGAGTCGCCCTACGCCGAAGTCGCATTCAATATCGATGATCAAGTTTCGCTCGCTGAAGCCAGAAGACGATTGGAGGGACCAAAATGATCGTTTCTACCGACAAGGCCCCGGCAGCGATCGGGCCTTATTCTCAAGCTGTCCAGACCAACGGGTTCGTTTTTTGCTCGGGCCAGATAGCCCTGAAACCCGGTGGCGAAGGTCTGGTGGGCGAGAGCGCCGCCGAGCAGGTCGAACAGGTCATGGCCAATCTCAAGGCCGTGCTCGACGCGGCCGGATCGGGCCTGGACAAGATCGTAAAGACCACCATCTATCTGGTCGATCTCAACGATTTCTCGAGTGTCAACGAAGCCTACGGGCAGTATTTCCCCAGCCAACCGCCCGCTCGAGCCACGGTCGAGGTCAGCCGTCTACCGCGAGGTGCCCGGGTCGAAATAGACGCTATCGCCGCCATCTGAGGGCCGCGCGACGGGGGAGGATTTTGCTTTCGAACCCGTGAACTCAGGACGGCTTGCGCAGTCTCCCTGGAGAAAGATAGACGGTGACGCGCGACCCTTACCAGTAGGGCCATTGCATTTAGGGAGGGACATTCTGTGAACAATTACTCTACGGACAAGATTCGTAATTTCGGGCTGTTTGGTCACCAGGGTTCAGGTAAGACCTCCCTGGCCGAAGCGCTCATCCATGTTTGCGGGGCCAGTGATCGTCTCGGTAAAGTCGACGACGGCAACAGTCAGATGGACTTCGATGCCGACGAGATCGACCGAAAGATGAGCATCTTCGGAGCCCTCGCTCCACTCGAATACGATAGCCATAAGCTCAACTGCCTCGACACTCCGGGCTTCTTCGACTTTGTGGCCGAGGTAGTGTCGGCCCTTCGCGTCTCTGAGGGAGCGGTGCTGGTCGCCTCGGGTAACAGCCCCGTAGAGGTCGGTCTCGAGCAGGTCTGGGATATGGCCGAGCAGCGCAAGATGCCGCGCATCTTGTTCGTCAACAAGATGGACAAAGAGAACGCCGATTTCCAGAGGCTTCTCGATGATTGCCAGGACAAACTCACCGGCAGCCGCGTGATTCCTCTGCAGTTGCCCATCGGCGCAGCCGACACGTTCACGGGGGTGGTCAACCTGGTCACCAAAAAGGCTTACAAGTTCGGCGACAAAGGCGAGGCCACCGAGATCGACATCCCCGCCGACCTGGCCGATCAGGTCGAGAGCTGGTCCGAGAAGCTGACCGAAGAGGCGGCCGAGTCCTCGGAAGAACTGATGGAGAAATACTTCGAGACCATGGAACTCACCGATCAGGAGATTCGCGATGGTCTCAACAAGCGGATCCAGGCGGGTCTCGTGGTTCCGGCTCTGTGCGGCTCGGCCACCAAGATGTTTGGGATCAAGTTCTTGATGAACGCCATCATCCAGTACGTGCCCCATCCCGGTCTGGGTGAGGACGTGGTCGGTACCCACCCGGACGACGGTAGCGAGTTGACCCGCAAGCGCAATTCCAGCGCTCCCTTGAGCGCCCTGGTCTTCAAGACCACCACGGACGCCTACGTCGGTAAGTTGTCTTATCTCAAGATCGAAAGCGGTGTGATGAAAGGTGAGGGAACGCTGCTCAACCCCCGCTCCGAAAAGGATGAGAAAATCGCGGGCCTGTTCACCATGCAGGGCAAAAAGCAGATCCCGATCAAGGAAGTCCAGGCCGGAGACATCGCCGTGGTAGCCAAGCTGGCTACTACCGAGACCGGCGACACGCTCTGTGATTCGGACAACCCTATCAGGTTGCGTCCGATCGAGTTTCCGACGCCTTACTATTCTCAGGCCATCTTTCCCAAGTCCAAGGGCGACGAAGACAAGCTCTCGAGCGCCCTGTCGCGCATTTTGCAAGAGGTTCCGACCATGTCGGTGCGCCGCGACTCCGAGGTCAAGCAGACGATTCTCACCGCCATTGGCGACCTTCAGGTGGCCCTGACGGTGGCCCGGCTCAAGCGGGCCGGCGTAGAGGTCGAGCTGGCCAATCCCAAGGTTCCCTACAAAGAGACCATTCGCAAGGCGGTCAAGAAGCAGGGTCGTCACAAAAAGCAGACCGGTGGTCGCGGCCAGTTCGCCGATGTCTGGCTCGAGGTCGCTCCCGGTCCCGAGGGCTCCGGATTCGAGTTCGTCGACTCGATCGTGGGCGGCGTGGTGCCCAAGAACTACATTCCCGGTGTCGAGAAGGGTGTCCGCAAAGCCATCTCTGAGGGAGTTCTGGCCGGCTACGAGGTGCTTGACGTGAGGGTCACGCTCTACGACGGCTCTTACCACCCGGTCGATTCGTCGGACATGGCGTTTCAGATTGCCGGCGGTATGGCTTTCAAGTCGGCCGTGGCCGAGGCGAGCCCAGCCTTGCTCGAGCCCTACGTGAACATTGAAGTTCGGGTGCCCGAGAACTACATGGGCGACGTGATTGGCGATCTCAACGCTAAGCGCGGAAAAGTGTTAGGAATGGAGCCGATCGGAGGCGGATTTTCGCTGGTCAAGGCCCAAGCGCCGATGGCCGAGATGATGCGCTATTCGATCGACCTTCGTTCGATTACTCAAGGGCGGGGCAGTTTCTCGATGGAATTTTGCCATTACGAGCAGGCCCCACCCCCGGTTGTCGAAGCTGTTGTAGCGGCCTCGAAGGCCGAGGACGAGTAGAAGTTCGGATGAGGAGATGACCTTGAAGAGCAATAAGTTTATCACGATACTAGTCGCTTTCTTGTTGGCCTGGGCCTTCATAAGCGGCTGCGATACCGGCGGCAACGGCGGTAATGACACAGAAGGTGCCACCAACGTCGGCAACAATCCCGGCGGGGGAGTTGCGGCCGGGGCGGCAGGCGGCGCCGGCGGAACGACCGCAGGAGCCGGGGCCGGTGGAACCTCCACCGGCGGTCTGACCGGTCCCATTGGAAGTGGCGGCGCAGGTGCCGGGGCTGCCGGAGGCGGCACTACGGCTGGCGGCGGAACCACTGCTGGCGCAGCCGGCGGCGGGACGACGGGTGGAACCAGCGGCGGCGCCGCAGGTACGACCACCGGCGGCGCGACCAATGCCACCCAGCTTTATAATGGCGAGAATCGCCCCGCGAAGTCCGCATTTCGGGCTGGCGCGAACCGCGTCTTCTACACCTTTGGCTTCCAGAACGGAGCCAACGGTGGAGTCAAGATGTTCAATCAGGTGGATGCTATCGCCATGGGCTTGAACTTGCCGGTGCCGACTATCCTGACCCGCAACGGGGCCACCGGCAACACGACCTCGGTATTGACCCGTCCCTTCGATATCGCTATCAACCCGGCCAACGGCAACCTCTACGTGTCGACCGGCTTCGGCGGCGGCACCGGTCAGGGTCGCATCGTGAGAGTCAGCGGAATCAACCTGGCTACCGGAGCGGCCACTTTCGACGAGCTGGTCGTGGGCTTGAACAATCCGGGCTACGTCTTTTATGATGCAGTCAACGATACGCTCTATTGGACCGAATATGCCGCTTCTGGTACCGGTTCGGCCGTCAAACGCATGGATAACCCTGATGGTGCGGTGGCCACTCGTGTCGCTCTACCCATCACCACCAACGTCAACTTCCCGGCGGGCGTGGTGGCGACTACAAGCTTCATCTATGTGTGCGAGAATGGACCCGCCGGCCGGCTGCTGCGGCTACCGATTAACCTGACCGGTCTGACCTTACCGCTCAATGTGGATACGGCTCCTCAGGTGACCAATATCCTGCCGGCGGCCGGCCAGCAGGCCCTCAACCGGCCCCTCGAGGTGGTCTCTGACGGCAGTGCCGATGGCGTAGTGTTTACCGATGGCGCCTTCTTTGACCCTACGACTTTCAATCCGACCGCCACCAACAACGGCTCCTTGCGGCACATTCGCAACGGCCAGACGGTTTCGCGCCTGTTGGTGACCAACAACGTGGGTCTTGGAGCGCTGTCGGCGATGCCGTTCGCGAGCGGTTCTACCGAGGCGTTCTTCGCTGACCTCTCCAACGCTGCCCCCGGTAGCACTTTCCGTCGGACGTTCGACCGGACGGTGGACGCGGTTTCCATCGCTGGCGCTGCCGCGACCACGGCCGCCGGTCCTTTGCAGCGACTGGACACCGGCAGAACCCTCGTGCTCGACACTCTGACCGTCGATACCACCGGCAACTCTGCCTTCCCGTTACTCATCTTCGCGACCCAGGGTGCCCCGCCTAACGGCGACATCTTCGTCAAGCAGTAAGTAACTAAATAGCAACAAAAAAAGAGGAGCCACCGGCTCCTCTTTTTTTCTTTCCGCGGGTTTTGTCCTAAGCCATAAGGGTCTGGCCTTTAAGGGGAATTTCAGGGATGACCTTGAGGCGTTTGGTGGTTTGGCAACATCCTGTTAACAAACATGACTTCTCGCGCGGTTAGGGGGGTGGTAAGATAACTAAGGCTGAAGTCCGCAAAGCGGCTCTCGGCTCCCAGGAGGATAATGGAATAATGGATGCAGGCAATTTCTCAAAGATTAATAACGTAGGCTTTACGCCGAAAGCTCCGGTCCGCAAGGCCGAGACGCAGTCAGACGGGCTTCCCGCCGATCAGGTTACGATCGGCGCGGCCCCCGTGGCTAACGAAGGCAAAGATGTAAGCACGGTCGGCGCTCCTAAAGGCCCCGTTGTCGCTGATGGAGCTGATCGCGTTGCCGCCACCAGTCACACCCCCGGGGTAGATGGTGGTTTCATCATCGCCGGTGTTAGCCAATCCAGCGGCACCGAGCGCATCAAGTTCGATGTGGCCGGTGCCAACGGCGTCAACGGTAGCACCCAGCTCTTCTGTGAGCACGGTCGGTGCGTGGCCGATATCAGTCCTCTTGCTTCGCTTCAGAAGCCCGTCGAGAACTGGCAATTGGCGCCGGCCGAGGGAATGATCGGCGTGGGCGCATCAGAAGGCGCCGGGTTCTACGGCACTCACTACTCGATCTAGACAGCTTAGAGCAAAGAAAGAACGGCCACCCCGACCGGGAGGGCCGTTTTTCTTTGGGGTCAGGCTATTTCAGAGCCGTTGCGCGGCCCACGGCCGCAATGGTCCCGCCCCCGAGCACCTCGTTGCGGAAATAGAAGACGGCTGCCTGGCCAGGGCTCAAGGCTCGCTGGGCCCGATCGAACAAGACTCGAACAAAACCGACGTCACTTTCCAGGTTGGCCAGGTCTCCTGGATGGGTCGACCGGTACTGAACCCGAGCTCGGGCCGGAGGAGCCGGGGCGATCCAGTTGAGTTCGTCCACCACCATCTCGCCCTCGAGCAGTTCCTCAGAGTCTCCCACTACGAGAGTGTTATCGACGACGTTGAGGGCCAGCACGTAGCGAGGGCGATCGGAATGGATGCCCAAACCTTTGCGCTGACCGACGGTGTAATAGGGTAGGCCCCGATGCTCGCCCAGCGGCTTGCCGCTCGAATCGACGATGGCTCCCGGCTCGGTCTGACCCAGCTGCTTCGAGAGAAACCCGGCGGTATCTCCATCGGGGATAAAGCACAGGTCCATGCTCTCCTTCTTGTCGGCCACCCCCAGTTCCAGGTCGCGAGCAAGTTGGCGTATCTCGGCCTTGGTATAGCCACCCAGGGGAAACTCGATATGGCGCAACTGCTCTTGAGTGAGCGAGGCCAGCACATAACTCTGGTCCTTCTTGCGATCTTTGCCTCGCAACAAACGGCAGCGGTCGGCCGCCTTGCGGATGCGAGCATAATGGCCGGTGATCACCCGGTCGGCCCCCAGTTCTCGAGCCCGCTCGAGCAGATGGTCGAACTTGATGTGCTGGTTGCACCGCCGACAAGGGTTGGGCGTGCGTCCCTGGCGGTACTCCTCGACGAAGTCGTCGATGACGTGCTTTTGAAATTCCTGACGCAGATTGAACACATAGTGAGGAATATCTAGCTTCCAGGCGACTTTCTCGGCGTCGGTCACATCCCAAACCGAACAACAACCGCGACCCGAGGGGGCGGCCTGGCTTTCGCTGGGCGAGAGCGTCATGGTCACCCCGATCACTTCGTGTCCGGCCTTCTTCATCAGGGCTGCCGCCACCGACGAATCGACCCCTCCGCTCATGGCTACAACAACGCGGCTCACGCGACTCTTCCTTTCCTTCCCAGGCGTACCTGTTCGACTGCCTGCTCCACCAGGCGGGCAGCTTCGTCGATCTCGTGGCTGGTGGTGGCCCAGCCGGGTGAAAACCGGATCAGGCCTGAGGCCTGGACATCGCTGTACCCCATCGACAGCAACACCTTCGAAGGCTCGATGCTGTGCGACGAGCAAGCCGAGCCTGACGAGGCGGCCAGGCCGCTTAGATCGAGTCGGGCCAACATCGGCTCGGCCGGCACCTCTTCGAAAATCCAGGCCGAAATGTGGTCGGCACGGTCTGTCCCTCCCCCCAGCAAATGTCCGCCGGCCAACCCGGAAAGCCGGGACTCGAGCTGTTGGCGCAGGCGGGCGATGCGGGCCTGCTCGGGTTGCGAGCGCAGCCCCAACACCAGGGCTAGACTGGCGGCCGCAATGAGATTGGGCGTGCCGGCCCGACGCGAATCTTCCTGCGCTCCTCCGATCAACATGGGGGCCACTCGTAGCCCTTGCCGCAGGTATAGACAGCCTGCTGGGACCCCCCCCAGCTTGTGCCCGGAGAGGGTCATCAAATCAGCTCCACAGCTGGCTTTGAGCGGTTCTTGCACGGCGTCGACATGGAGCAGCGTGCCGTGCTCATGGCAGACGGCGGCTAGCTCTGAGATGGGCTGGCGCGTGCCCACTTCGTTGTTGGCCGCCATCACCGAAACCAGGACCGTCTCGGGCTTTAACAGGGCCGCCACCTGGTCGGGATCGACCCGACCCTGGCGGTCGACGGGGATGGCCTCGACGACGTAGCCCAGCCCTTCGAGGCTGGCGGCATAGTCGCGCACGGCCGGGTGTTCCACCGCGCTATACAGCAGGTGGGCACCGGACGGACCCAGGCGCATGGTGCCCCCCAGGGCCAGGGCGTTGGCCTCGGTGGCTCCCGAGGTGAAGACGATCTCTTCGACTTGAGCGCCGAGATGGCGGGCACAGTCTTCCCGAGCTTGTTCAAGCACCATGCGGGCCGCCCGGCCCTGCCGATGCAGGCTCGAGGGGTTGCCCAGGCCACGCTCCATCAGTTCACGGACCAGCGTCTTGACCTCGGGCCGTAGTGGGGCTGTGGCCGCATAATCGAGATAGATTGCCATCCTGGGGCATGCTAGCGTCAAGGCGGTTGGATGTCAAACAAAGGAGGCGAATTGCAGCTCAAGAAGGTTGCGTAGATGCCAAAGTCTGATGCTCCCCCGCAGCTACCTCCGGCTGTGCTCGAGCAGGCCCGCGAGACCGGTCTGCTCGACACCGACCCGGAAGAGGCTTTCGACCGCCTGGCCGCTCTGGCCAGCCGCCTGGCCGGTGCGCCCACGGCCTTGCTGACGATTCTCGACAAGGACCGTCAGTTCTTCAAAGCCCAGATTGGCCTTCAAGAGCCGTGGCAGACGCGTCGGCAGACGCCCTGGAGCCATTCCTTCTGCAAGTTTGTGGCCGCCACCAATGAGCCTCTGGTGGTGAGTGACGCTCGTGATCATCCCTGGCTGGCCGAGAACGGGGCCATCACCGATTTGGGAGTGATCGCCTACTGCGGCGTGCCGCTCACCCGTCCTTGCGGGACGCCGGTGGGCGCCCTGTGCGTCATCGATAGCGAGCCGCGAAGCTGGCATGAAGAGTTGCCTGAGCTTCTCGGCGAATTGGCCCGTAGCGCCATGACCGAGGTCGAACTGCGCAAGCAGAGTCAAGCTCTGTTGGAGTTGACCCAGCGCCAGAATGAGGTTTTGGGCACCGTAGCTCACGATCTTCGCACCCCTCTGACGGTAGTTGAAGCATTTAGCCGGATGCTGCTGGATCCGCGTTTCGGACTCGAGGATCAACCGCGCTCGATGGTCGAAGCGGTGCGGCGTAGTGGCTCTTTCATGGTGCGTCTGGTGGATGACCTGTTGGATCTCGAGGCGCTCAAATCGGGTAGGGTCAACCTCAACCTGGAACGGGTCAATCTGGGCACGCTGGTGGTGGGGGTGGTCGAGTTGCAGTCGGTGGCGGCCGCGCTCAAAGAGGTGAAGATTTCCTTTGAAGGTCACCCCAAGCCGGTGTGGGTACAGGGCGACCCGCGCAAGCTGGAACAAGTGGTGCAGAACCTGATGGCCAACGCTATCAAGTTCTCACCAGCCGGGAGCGAGGTGACGGTGAGCCTTTCGGCTGATCCAACCAGGGCGCTGTTGCGGGTGCGCGACCAGGGGCCTGGTATTCCGCCCCAAGACCACTTGAAGGTCTTCGAGCCGTTTGCCAAGAGTGCGGCCGTTCCCACCGGCGGTGAAAAAAGCACCGGCCTTGGCCTGACCATCGTCAAACGCCTGGTCGAGGCCCACCAGGGCCAGGTTGGTGTCGAGAGTGGCGGAAGCGGCGCCGCCTTTTGGGTCGAGCTGCCCCGAGCTAAACGGTAGCCGTGGAGGCCGCCGCCAGAGCCTGTTCTAGATCGGCCTTGAGATCCTCGTAGGCTTCAATCCCCACCGAGATCCGGATCAAACCGTCGTCGATGCCCATTTCGGCGCGACGCTCAGGAGGGATGCTGGCGTGGGTCATGATGGCCGGGTGTTCGATGAGAGACTCGACTCCGCCCAGGCTCTCGGCTAAAAAGAAGAGCCTGGTCGATTCGAGCAGTCGCCGGGCCGCCTCGAGGCCGCCCTTGACCACGAACGAAATCATGCCTCCGAAGCCGCTCATCTGCGTGCACGCCAGTTGATGCTGGGGGTGCGAGGCCAAACCCGGGTAGATGACCTTTTCCACGGCCGGATGGGCCTCGAGGTCGGCGGCCAGGCGGCTGGCGTTGGCCTGATGGGCCTGCATGCGCACGGCCAGTGTCTTGACGCCGCGCAGGGTCAACCAGCAGTCGAAGGGGCCGGGAATGGCGCCTACCGACTTCTGATGGAATTTCATGGTCTCGTGGATCTCCGGGTTATCGGTCACCAGTACGCCGCCGATGACGTCAGAGTGACCGCCCAGGTACTTGGTGGCCGAATGCACGACGATGTCGGCTCCCAGTTGGAGAGGTTGTTGGAAATAGGGGGTCATGAAGGTGTTGTCGACCACCAGATAGAGGCCGTGCTCGCGGGTGAGCCTGGCGATGGCTGCGATATCGGTGAGCTTTAACAGCGGATTGGTGGGGGTCTCGAGCCACACCATGCGGGTGTTGGGCCCGATGGCCTGTTTGACCTGGTTGGGGTCGGACGTGTTCACGAAGGTGGTGGCGATGTTGAACTTATCCATCACCCGGGTGAAATAGCGATAGGTGCCCCCGTAGACATCGTCGGACACCACCAGATGATCCCCACTCTTGAGCAGGTACATGCAGTTGTTGATGGCCGCCATGCCCGACCCGAAGGCCACCCCGAAGCGACCCCCTTCGAGAGCTGCCAGGCAGGTCTCGTAGGCTTTGCGGGTCGGATTGTCGGTGCGGGCGTAGTCGTAGCCCTGGCGTGGCTTGCCCAGCCCCTCTTGCACGTAGGTCGAGGTTTGAAAGATCGGCACCACCACCGCGCCGGTGACCGGCTCGGGCTCCTGGCCGGCGTGGATCGCCAGGGTCTCGGGTCGCAGGTTACCTGAATGCATAGGACATGAACAAGGACAGCAGCAAGAAACCGATAGCCAGTACGTTGGTCACGGTGTCGATGGTATCATCGGCACTCTTTTTGCCACGGAATGAGCTTTCGCTGGGGCCCATCATCGAGCCGCTGAGGCCTTCTGACTTGGTGGTGCGGGTGACGATGGCCACCATCAGCGCGATGCAGACGAGGACGTAGACAACGGCCACGACTTTCTGGCCGGCCGAATAGCCCACCACCGATTCGGTCACATTGACCACCTGCAGATTGGTATTCTGCGCCAGCAGCATAAGTGAAGTCCACATGGTTAGGAAACAACCTCCTCGGCTTGGTGGTGGACGATGCGGCCAAAGCTATCGGCTTTGAGGCTCGCGCCGCCAACCAGGGCGCCGTCAATATTGGGTTTGGCCATCAGATGGTCGACATTGTCGGGTTTGACGCTGCCGCCATACAGGATGCGAATCTGGCCGGCGATACGCTCGCCATACAGATCGGCCAGGGCTTGCCGAAGAGCCGCCATGGCTTGTTCGGCGTCCTCGGGGGTGGCGTTCTTGCCCGTCCCGATGGCCCACACCGGCTCGTAGGCTATCACCATTTTCGAGCCCGCGTCAAGACTGATGCCTGAAAGTCCGCCTTTGAGCTGACCCACGATGACCTCGAGAGTCTTGCCCGCCTCGCGCTGTTCGAGGGTTTCGCCCACGCACAGCACCGGCACCAGGCCGTGGTTCAGAGCCGCCCCGACTTTCTTGCAGCAGGTCTCGTCACTTTCGTGAAATAACGCCCGGCGCTCGGAGTGGCCGATGAGCACGTGGGTGCACCCGATGTCTCGCAGCATGGGGGCCGAGACCTCGCCGGTGAAGGCGCCCCACTCTTCCCAATGCAGGTTCTGGGCCCCCAGGAAGAAGTTCATCTGGTTGGCCACTTTGGCGCCCACCTCTTGCAGCAGGTGGAAGGGCGGGCAGATCAGCACTTCGCGATCGGCCAGCTTGGGACAGGCGGCCAGCAACTCGTCGAGCATGTTGCCCGCCTCGCGGCGGGTCATATGCATCTTCCAGTTGGCTGCCATCAAAGGGGTACGGGTCATCATTCTCTCCTAATTTGCAATCGCCTGACGGGATTTGAGGGCAGCCACTCCGGGCAGCTCTTTGCCCTCCATGAACTCGAGCGAAGCTCCGCCGCCGGTCGAGACGTGGGTAATCTGGTCGGCCAGGTTCATCTGACGCAGGGCCGCGGCCGAGTCGCCACCGCCGATACAAGAGACGGCACCCGAGCCGGCCACGGCGCGAGCGACTTCGAAGGTGCCCTGGTCAAAAGGCGGCACCTCGAACACGCCCATCGGTCCGTTCCAGAAAATGGTGCCGGCTGCCTGGCACTTTTCGCGGAAGGTGGCGATGGTCTTCGTTCCGATATCGAGCCCCATCGAGTCCGCCGGAATGGCCTCGATGCCGACCTCTTTGCGCTCTTGACCGGCGTCGAGATTGGGAGCCACGGCCACGTCTACCGGAAGCAAGAAGGTGGTTTCGTGTTCTTTGGCCTTGGCCAAAAGGTTGCGGGGCAGCTCGAGATCGGCTTCGCACAACGACTTGCCGATATCATGGCCCTGGGCCTTCAAGAACGAGAAGGCCATTCCGCCACCCACCAGCAGGGTGTCGGCTTTTTCGATCAGACAGTCGAGCACGCCCAGCTTATCAGAGACCTTGGCCCCACCCAGAACGGCCACGAAGGGCCGCTTGGGCGAGGTCAGCAGGCTGCCCAGCGCCTCGAGTTCGGAAGCCATCAAGAGGCCAGCCACTGCTGGCAGAAACTCGGTGACTCCGACCGTCGAGGCGTGGGCCCGGTGGGCCGCGCCGAAAGCGTCGTTGACATACACTTCGCCGAATTGGGCCAGAGCCTTGGCGAAGTCCGGATCGTTCTTCTTTTCACCGGGATGAAAACGCAGGTTTTCGAGCAGCAGAACCCGGCCGGGCCCTAACTCGGCCACCATCTTCTCGACCTTGTCTCCAATGCAGTCCGGGGCCATGGCCACGGGTTGGCCCAACAGCTCGCTCAGTCGCTCGGCCACGGGGGCCAGCGACAGTTTGGGGTCGGGCGTGCCCTTAGGGCGACCCAGATGGGACATCAACACCAGGGTGGCGTTGCGCTCCAACAGATAGCGAAGGGTGGGCAGGGCGGCCACGATGCGATTGTCGTCTTTGACTTTGCCGTCTTTGACGGGGCAGTTGAAGTCGACACGCACCAGCACACGCTTGCCGTCGAGATTGAGATCGCGGATGGTGGCTCGAGTGATCATGTTAGGCGGTCACCACCAGCTTGCGGCTGGCCATGAAGTTGAGCAGGTCGGCTACCCGGTTGGAGTAGCCCCACTCGTTGTCATACCAGGTGACGCACTTGACCATGTTGCCCATGGCCATGGTCGAGTCCATGTCGATGATGGACGAGGCCGGATTGCCTTTGAAGTCCATCGATACCAGCGGCTCGTTGCACACCTGCAGGATGCCTTTGAGCGCGCCATTGGCGGCGGCGGTGAAGGCTTCTTTGACCTGCTCGGTGGTGACCTGGGCGTTCACGGTGCAGACGAAGTCGACGATGCTGACGGTCGGCGTCGGTACGCGCATGGCCATGCCGTCGAACTTGCCTTTCAGGTCGGGAATGACCAGGGCCACGGCTTTGGCGGCTCCGGTGCTGGTGGGGATGATGTTGAGAGCGGCGGCCCGAGCCCGGCGCATGTCGCTGTGGGGCAGGTCCAGGATCCGCTGGTCGTTGGTGTAGGCGTGAATGGTGGTCATGAAGCCCTGCTGGATGCCCCACTTGTCGTGGAGGACTTTGGCCGGGGGAGCCAGGCAGTTGGTGGTGCAGGACGCGTTGGAGATGATGTGGTGCTTATCGGGGTCATACTGGTCGTGGTTGACACCGAGCACCACGGTCAGGTCCTCGCCCTTAGCGGGAGCGCTGATGACGACCTTCTTGGCGCCGGCCTGCATGTGCTTGCTGGCCCCGTCGCGACTGGTGAAGATACCGGTGGACTCGAGCACCATCTGGGCACCCATGTCGCCCCAGGGAAGGTTGGCGGGGTCGCGCTCGGCCAGAACTTTGATCTTCTTGCCGTTGATGACCAGGTGGTCACCGTCGACCGAAACGTCACCGTCGAACTTGCCATAGTTGCTGTCATATTTGAACAGGTGGGCGTTCATCTCGGTGGAAACGAGGTCGTTGATCGCGACCACTTCGAGATCAGGATAGTTGTCCATGATCGCCTTGAGACTCTGACGGCCGATGCGGCCGAATCCGTTGATACCAATTTTGGTGGCCATAATTTCCTCCTCAAACCCTTTGGGCCGCCTCGGCGGCCATTGCCCCGAATTTACCCGGGGGGAACAGGGCTTAAACCGGTTGCGCAGCGGTTTTCGGGGCCTAGAGGAGCTTGGCCACCATGATGGCCAGAGCCACCAGGCCGATGGAGAAACCGGTGCTCACCACCAGGACCCCGCCCAGTAGGACGCCGGCCAGCACCATGGGGCTCTGGCGCTCGATCCAGGCCGTCTCGCAGACGCGGCCTGGAGGCTCGGCCTCGATGGTATCGAGCAGGTCGGCCATGCGTTCCATGGCCTGGCGCACATCCTCGATGGGAACGCCCGTCGGCGGGAGCATTCGGGTGACGGTCAGGTGCTCGGGCCAGAGTCTGACCCCCCCGGTCGGCAGGGGCTGGTCAGCCAGGAGTCTCTCGGCCCAATCAGGCTCGGCCGCCCACGCCTCGATGCCTTCGGGAGCCTTGCATGGACGGGTTCCGAACCAGCGATTGGTTTTGGCCAACCAGGCCTGAAACTTGCCGCCCCGGGGGGCCAGCACCAACCGCGATTTGACCGGGGTGTCCATGATGATCTCTAGCTTGAGCCCCACCACGCTGCGGTTTCGCACTTCGCCGCCGCTGGTGCGAGTGCGAGCCGAGCAGTGGATGCGAGTGAACCGGCCGCGATAGTCACCCTCATAGTTGAGTCCGGCCAATCCCTGGCGGGGCTCCAGGCCTATTTCGTCGAGGGCATGCTTCATTCGGGAGTGGGAAAATCGCTGGGCTTGAGAGCCAGAAATCCGTCCTGGTTGAGTTGGGGGAAGCCGGCTTCGGCTCCTGCCTCGGTGTAATCTCCGGCCGCCTTGAGCAGAAATCCGTCCTCGGTCTTGGAGTAGCCGAAGTCCTGGCCCGACGGGTCTTTGGGCAATTCCTCGAGGTAGGTCTTTTCACTGTTGGGCTTTTTTTCCAGCAGTTTGGCCAGGTTGTCGGGATAGCCCGAGTGGTCGACCGAGTACAGCTCGAGAGCGTTGAAGACGGCCTTCATTCGGTCCTGGCAGGTCTTGAGTTCGGTGGCGCCCATTTTCGGCTTGGAGCCGCAGCCGGTGAAGACCAGGGCAAGCCCTAGCATAAGGAGCAGTTTTCGCATTACTGCCCATTTAGCCAACGCTTGGCGCGGCCCTGCGAGGGAGCGCAATTGGTCGGCACAATTATTGTGTTAGACAGTCTTCGTGCTGACTTTTAGCATGGTGGATATGCAGAGAAATATCACTTTGAGGAGGCCCGAGCGGGGGCTCTCAGGGCCCTGGAGGACGGGCTACACCTGGGTGGTAAGCCTCTCACTCGCGAGCCCTGGACCTGATGGCCTGGCCTGACCGGGAGTTCACATTCTGTTCTCTTGCCGGTAACAGCCGGACGGCAACATGGTGGCGTTGTGAACACCATCGGTTGTGCTCAGACCAGCCGCACCTATGCGGACCTGGATCGGGCTCTGCAGACTTACTACACCGTGCGCGGGGTCGACTATCCCATCGGCCTCGATGACCGCTTCCGCCATGCTAGCAGCGCCGACCTTTTGAGCGACCCGCTCAGGGCCTGCGACAACCTCAAGCAGATCGCCAAGAACGTGGCCGTTTACGAGATGTTCAGCAGTGGCGACACAGTGGTCGAGAAGGCCACTTCGGTGGGCATGCCGGTGGACGTCTTCGAATCGGTGATGAACTTGCAAAAGAGCACCCTGGCGGTCGGCGACCTCAACGGTTGGAACCTGCTGGCTTGAGGACGGGCTACCAATACACCCGCAAAGACTTGAAATGCCGGAAGGCAGCGTCACAACTGACCAGATAGTGGTTCCCATTGATCGCCTGGGCGGCTAATATGCGGTCGAAAGGGTCTGGGTGCTGACAGTCCCAGAGCCCGGCCAGCGCCGCGTCGTCTCCTCCGACCGTTAGTAACTTGGCGTTAAGTTTAGCCAGGGTCAGTTGCCAACTGTTCACCAGGGTGTCCGGCACGTTCAGTTTGCCGATTCGGATCTTGGTGGCGATTTCGAAAATCGAAATGCTCGACACAAGTAGCTCATTCTTGGGTTCGCTCAGTGTGATTCGAGCTGGCTCAGATAGTTTGAGAGGCTCAGCCACGGCCCAGAGTAGCGCGTGGGTATCGAGGAGGTAGCTCATTCTCCTTCCCAAGCCCGCAACTCGTCCTCAGGCAGAGGGTCGAAGATTTCTTCTCCCACCGAGAACTGCCCGCTCATCCAACCGAGTTCTCGCTTAGGCTCAGGCTGAACAGGAACCAACCGAACGTAGGGTTTACCGGCCTTGGCTATAATGATCTCCTCGCCCTGGTGGGCGCGTTCCAGGAGGCGTGAAAGGTGGGTTTTCGCTTCGTGCACGTTGTACTGCATGGGGTTAGTCTAGGCTTGCGGACTAAGGTTGTCAACCGGAGGGGTAATGTCCGGGCCACGCCTTGGTCTGAATCGCCCACCGCATCACAGCACCAGCGAGGCGGCCCAGGCCGACAAGAGGCCCACCACGCCCAGAATAGTGGTCAGGGTGGTCCAACTCTGCAAGGTCTCGGTTTCGGAAAGGCCCAGGTATTCTTTGACCAGCCAGAAGCCGGAGTCGTTGAAGTGCGAGCAGGCAGTGGCGCCAGCTGCGATGGCGATGGTGAGAAGGGCCGGGTCGGCGTCGGGGATGGAGGGCAGGAGGGGGGCCACGAAACCGGCCGCGGTCAGCATGCTGACGGTGGCCGAGCCTTGCGACACGCGCACCAGCAAGGCCACCAGAAAGGCGAACAGCACGGGGGACAAGCCCAGGCCCATCACCGCCTGGGCCAACTCTTTGCCGATGCCCGTCTCACCCAGAATCTGTTTGAAGACCCCGCCAGCCCCGGTCACCAGGATGATCATGCCCACCGGTTCGAGACCGCGGGTAGCCGCCTCGCGCACCTGATCGAGGGTCTTGCCGCGTCCAACTCCGAGGGTGAGAAAGGCAGCCAGGGTGGCCAGAATCAGGGCCGTGAAGGGGTGACCCAAGAACGAGAAGACGGTGGCCACGGTCGTGTCCGGCAGCAGGGCGGCCGAGGCGGTGTTGGCCACGATGAGCACCAGGGGAATGGCCACCAGGCCGAAGACCAGAGCGAACGACGGTAGCTCGGCGGGTTCTTCCTCGGGCGGTTTGTCGTGCTCGGGAGCGCCTTTGGTGATGCGCTTTTCCAGCCAGCTCGACCAGAGGGGGCCGGCGATGACGGCGGCCGGCAGACCGGCCGCGATGCCGTAGAGGATGACCCGGCCGAGATCCGCCTGCAACACCTGAGCCACGGCTACCGGTCCCGGGGTGGGCGGCACAAAGGCGTGAGCCACGGCCAGACCGGCCAACAGCGGCATGCCGAAGGCCACCACCGGCCGGCCGCTCTGGCGCGAGAGGCCATAAACCAGGGGGGCCAGGATGATGAAGCCCACGTCGAAGAAGACGGGGATAGCCACCATGAAGCCGGTCAGCATCAGGGCCCAGGGGGCCCGCTGGGGGCCAAAGCGCTCGACCAGGGTGGTGGCCAGGCGCTGGGCTCCCCCGCTCTCTTCGAGCAGTTGGCCGAACATCGCTCCCAGCCCCACCACCACAGCGATAAAGCCGAGAGTCGAGCCCATGCCGGTCTCTACCGCTTTGAGCACGGCCGAGGGCTCGAGGCCAGCTCCCAAACCTACCGCCATGCTGACGATCAGCAGGGCCACGAAGGCGTGCAGGCGCAGGGCCACCACCAGCACAATCAGGCCGGCCAGACCCAGGGCGGCGATGACTAGCAGGCTACCCATTGGGCGTAGAGCTCCTCGTAGAGGTTGGTCTGGGGCTCCACCAGGTCACCAGCGGGCAAGGCCGCGGCCCGTTGCCAGCGATCAGGCAGGATCAATAGGGCCGCCCCCAGGGCGGTAGCTTCAGGATAGGGAGCCACCGCCACCGGGCAGCCGCAGACGTCGGCCAGCAACTGGGTGAAGAAGGCGTCGGCAAAAAGGCCGCCGGTACAGCGCAAGGTGGCAGGGGGCCACAGGTGCACCAACCGGCGCAAGCAAAAGGCGACCCCTTCGAGGCAGGCGCGGGTGAGTTCGGCGAAGCCATGTTGATAAGACCAGCCCACGATTCGCGACTCGACGGCGGGATCCCAATAGGGCGCGCGCTCGCCCGAAAAATAGGGGTGGACTTTCAGACCCCTGGCCCCGGCAGGCACGGGGGCGGCCAGCTTCACCAACTCTTCGGCCGAGAGCGGCTCCGGGCGGAGCCGGTTTAGCCAGTCGAACACGGAGGTGCCGTTGGAAATCGCTCCCCCCTGGACCCAGCCTTGAGCGTCCAGGGCATAGACGAACAGCTCTGGCTTGTGGGAAGGGTGGCGCGTCACCCCGCGCACCGCCCCGGAGGTGCCCAAAGAGACGGCCAGACGCCCTTCACTGACGGCCCCCACACCCAGGTTGGCCAGGGGGCCGTCCCCTCCCCCCAGCACAGCAGGATGACCCAGGCATTCAAAGCCGTAGTCGGGCTCGGCCACTTCGGGCAGGCGGTCTTGCAGCCCGAGCCGGGCCACCAGCTGATGGTCCCAGCCGTGACGATCGTAGAGGCCGGTGGCGGAAGCGTTGGACCGGTCCATCGGCAGACGATGACCGGTGAGTCTTTCCAGGACGTAGGTCTTGTGGTCTAGTAGGCGATGGCATCGTTCCCATAGCTTGGGTTCGTTTTCTTGTAACCAGAGAATCTTGGCCGGCCAGGCCATAGGATGGACGGGCGTGCCGGTGCGTTGGTGGGCTTCGGGGTCGACAGCCTGCAGCTGGCGGGCCTGCTCGGCGGCTCGGGTGTCGGCCCAGGCGATGGCCCGGGTGAGCGGACGGCCGGCCTCGTCGAGCGCGACCAAACTGTGCATGGCCGAGGCGAATCCCAGCGGAGTTCCGGCGGGCATCTGGGCCAGACACTCGCGGACGGCTTGCTCGGTGGCCTCGAGGTCGTGCTCGGCCCGGTCGGGGCCACGCTCCAGCGGACAGTCGAGACCGTGGGTTTTCTCCAGCACGGGTTGGTCATCAAGACGAAAGAGACAGGCCTTGATGCGACTCGAGCCCATATCGATTCCGACCACTCGCACCGAGCCTGCTTCGAGCCCTCCCCTGTGGGACCTGTATTCAGTCTTGAATGGCGATCTGCTGGCCGTCGAGAAAGTCGATGGTATCTGCTCCCACCTCGATTTGGGTAGTGGGGCCGGAAAGAGTAGCGGCGAAGCTCGAGGCGCCGCTCAAGAGCGGCAGCACCGACTGACCCAGGCCTTCGGTCATGGTCTGCGACCAGTTGACGAACTCGAGGGGGTTGCGCGGCACCGGTTGGTCAGCCAGCAGAGCGAGAAAGTGCAGACGCTGCCTGGGATTTGGCAGGCCCTCGAGAATGCTCCGGGTGAGGGCGATGAATTCGGGGTGGTCCTGGGGCGCCATCTGCTCGAATCGCTGGCTGGTCAGCCAGAGCGCCTCGGGCTGGGCGGCCGCCACGGCCCGTTGGGTCAGGCCTTCAAGGGCCAAGGGTCCCACGTTCAAAAGCGTGTGCACGGTCTGAAAAACCCGGGGCTCTGGTCCGATGTGGTGGGCCAGTTCGAGGGCAAGCTTGGCCTGAGGCTCGCGCTCGAGCAAGGCGGTGAGGACGGCGTGGCCCTGATGGGTCAGGCGGTTCTGCTCCCATTGCGAGCCATCCCGGGCAGGCAGTCTGGAGGTCAGTTCGAGGGCCGTGGCTTTGGGATCGGGGGTGGTATCGAGCAGCTTGGCCACGGCCACCAGGCCGGCCGGAGCGCGCAAGAATTCTTCCACCAGCCCGCCGGCTGGCTGCTCTGGCTCGAATTGGTGGGCACGCTCGAGAGCCTGGGGGCCAGGCATGCCAGCCAGTTCGGCGAGGTCGGCCGCTCGCGGGTCCACGGCGCGCAGGGCGCTCAAGAGGAAGGCGTCGGCGGCGTGGAAGGGGCCCACATCGGGGGTGGTCGACGTTTGGGCCGCTCGCACGGCGTCGAGGGCCCTGGTAAGTCGCTCAGGGGTCACCGGCTCCTGGGCCAGGGCCGCCCCCAGGGGGAGGGCTTCTGGCTCGCCAGCCAGACGGTCGATGATGCCCAGGGCCAGGCTGGGGGGAGGGTCCAGCCGGGTTAGCAGCTCTCGGCACACCGCTGTGGCCTCTCGGGCCATTCTTAACAGAACGCCGCTATTGTTGTGGGTTTCGGCGGTCTTGACGACGCTGGCAGCCAGGCCATTGACCAGCGTCAGGGTCTCGTCTCGCGACATCTTGGGGCAGGCCTCGAGCAATCCGGCCAGGCGCAGTAGGCTGGCCGGGCGGTGGTCGACGATGGCCTCGAGAAGCTCCTTTTCTGGGTCGAGGGGGGTTTGGGTGGTGGGGTTGTCGAGATATGCGTTGAGGTGGTGGGCCACCCGCAGGGCCGAAATGCCGTCGGCTCCACCCAGGCCGGCGGCGCTGTCTTGTAGCGAGCCGACGGCGCTCAGCAGCTTGTCGGTGGCTTGACCGTCGAGTTGGTCGTTGGGAAGACGCATCAGGCTCTGCACCAGTTGGCGACGCTCGAAGGCGGCCAGGTCGAGTCCGAGCAGCTCGACGGCCAGGTGGGCCCGATGATGGTAGCCACTGCCGTCGAGAAGGCGCAAAACGGCTTCAGGAGTGCTGGTGAGACAGGCCAGCCGGGCCAGGCCCTGCTCGCGGCTGGGAGCTTCAGTCAAAGCTGCCAGGCTGGACCGCGAAGCCCAGGCCAACTGGTCAGGGCGGTCACCCGCGGCGGCCCGGACGACTGCTTCGAAGTCTTGTAAACGGGGGTCCTCCGGGGCCAGTTCGGCCACGGCTGCCCGCGTGAACTCGAAGACTGCTTCCGGGTGGCCCAGGCTCTGAGCCACCACGCCGGCCAGCCCCGGGGTCATCACCGGAGTAGGATGAGCTACCAGATAGGCCAGAAAGGTCTGGCGAGCGGCTGATGAGGGAAGGCGAGGCAGCCAATGGCTGGCCAGCTCGGGACCGGTCCCAAGCTGAACTTGATCGAGAACCGTCTGCCTGTCGGCCCGCTGCGGAGGGCTTAAAACGCGACGGCCAGGGTTGACCATCCCGACCTTCATTCCACCAGACTAGCCGTCGAGCGTTAAGGGGCGGTCAAGAGGAGCGGGCCTTGAACCGTGCGAAGGCGGCCGCGTGAATAAGATTCGAAAGCTTCTCTTCTTGGATTTCGTGATGGGCTTCTCTACCGCCGTGCTGGGTTTTCCCTTCGTCAACCCCCTGGCTCAATTGTTGGGGCTTCCCCTCAACCTGTTGAGCGTCGTGTTGGTGGCCAATCTGGTCTATTCGCTGACGGCGCTTTCCATTTATCGAAAACAGCCGACTTCGCTCGAACTCTTCCGACGTCTGGTCCAGGCCAATTGGCTTTGGACCATCGTGAGCATCGCCATGCTCGGCCTCTATGCTACCACAGCCAAGCCGTTGGGCCTGGTGTTTCTGGTGCTTCAGGTGGTGATCGTCGGGGGACTCTCCTATGTCGAAGGTCGGGCCCTGGAAGAGGCTGGTCAGGGCAGGGTGAAGCGTACCTGATAGCCGATGACCTTGACCGAGATGGGCAGGGCTGCGTTGGCCACCTTGAACTTGGCCAGCAGGTGGGCTTTGTGGTCGGCCGAGGCGCGGTGGTAAAGGTATAACAAGCCTTTACTTCGCCTGGCCTGGAGCAGAAAAGGCCGGCCGTCTTCCAGCGAGATTCCGGCCGAGCCGAGAGCCACGATGCGGGGGTCTTCGACCGAGGTGGCTCCCTGGCCGGTCAACCGGCGCGTTTCCCAGATGGGCGGCAATTTGTCGGGGTCGTCGATTTCTTTGTTGATGATGCGCGGATCCAGGCGCGAAAAGGCCACACCTACCGGTCCGAAGTGAACCTGGATCTCGGTGGAATACAGCGAGTCGCCCAGGTGTTGGTCCAAGGGCGTGATATAAAGGCTGAAGACCTGTCCATCGGACAGCCGGGCGAGTTCGGTGGACGATTGGACCGACCCGTTGGGGGCGTCAAGCTCGAAGGCGGTCTGCCGGGCCAGGGCGGGGGTTGCCACTAGAAAGAGCAACACCAGCCAGCTTCTCACGAGTTGACCAGCCTACCCAGCATGGGAAACAGATGGCGATAGAGGTCGTGTTGGGGGGAATGCCCAGTGCTATCAGAGACCAGCGTGAAGTTGCGATCGATGAGCTGGAAGCCAGGCACCAACTCGTAGACTTGATGCTGTTTCTTGCCCACCAGCACATACTCGTTGTTGCTGGTGCGCAGATTGAAGTGGGCTGCCCAGGCTTTGGCGTCTTTGAGGCTGGGAGGTTTCATGGCGCGGTCATAGAGCAGTAGTTGGACCAGCACCACCTGTTGGCTGGGCAGACGGACCCGGCCGTAGTCCTGGGCGGCCTGGCGAAAAGAGGGCAGGTCTTTCTGTTGAGCCTGGCCCGCGAAGCCACCGACCTGGTCGCAGTCGCTGAAGGCGTTACAGGCCGGACAGGTCATTCCGATGGGCTCGACCACGATGAGCTTGCCGCGGAAGCTCGATAGTTGCGTCTGTTTACCATCTTGATTGACCAGCTTCAGATCGGGATAGGGCATCCCGACCACCGGAGGCCAAGCCTCTTTCGAGCCGACCGGGCAGACCAGACCTAGCAGTAACAGCAAAGGCAGAAGACGACGCATCGTGGTATTCTTCGAGTCCTTGCGAGAGGTCCCTTTGCGGGCGATGACCAACCACCCGCGATGCATTACCAGAACCTCGACACTCGCCTGGTCCACGCCGGCGAACCCCGCCCTCGCATCGAGGGAGCCATCAGCATGCCGATCTTTTGCTCGGCCAACTACGAATACGCGGGCGAGACGAGCTATCACGACCTGAAGTATATTCGTCTCAATAACACTCCCAACCATCAGGCGCTGCATCAGAAGCTGGCCGCCATCGAAGGGGGCGAGGCGGCCCTGGTCACGGCCAGTGGGATGGCCGCTATTTCCACCACTCTGATGACGGTGCTCGGTCAGGGTGATCACCTACTGGCTCAGAACTGCTTGTACGGCGGGTCCCACAGCCTGCTCTGCGAGGATCTGCCCAGCTTCGGCATCGTGACCACCATGGTCGATGCCAATCGTCGCGAGGCCTGGAAAGCTGCCCTCACCCCTGCGACCAGAGCCTTCTACGTCGAGAGTCTGACCAACCCGTTGCTGGAGGTGGCCGATCTCGAAGCGGTGGTCGCCTTTTGCCGTGAGCATGGGCTGGTGTCGATCATCGACAACACCTTCGCCTCGCCGGTCAACTTTCGGCCTCTAGAGCACGGCTTCGACCTGGTGGTGCACTCGGCTACCAAGTATCTTAACGGTCACTCCGACATCGTGGCCGGGGCAATCATCGGCAGCGCCGACTGGCTCGACAGGATCCTCCACCGCCTCAACCATCTGGGTGGCAGTCTTGACCCGCACGCTTGCTATCTCTTCCAGCGCGGGCTCAAAACCCTGGGCCTGCGGGTGCGTCGCCAGAACGACAACGCCCTGGCTCTGGCTCGGGCGCTGGCCGCGCACCACGAGGTGGCCAGGGTGAATTACGCCGGACTCGAGGGCCATCCCGACAACGAACGGGCCCGGCACCTCTTCGAGGGGTTCGGAGGCGTACTCAGCTTTGAACTGGCCGGTGACCGCGACGCGATGACCTATCTTCGGCGGCTCAAGATTCCGGTCATCGCGCCCAGCCTGGGCGGAGTCGAGACCCTGGTGACTCTGCCGGCGCGCACCTCGCACGCCGGCGTTCCCGCTGCCGAGCGCGAGCGAATGGGCATCTCGGACAGCCTCATCCGAGTGGCGATTGGCATCGAGGACGCCGATGAACTGGTGGCTGACTTCGTCAGCGCTCTGGGAGCCTCGTGAAGCCTCTTCACGTCTGCTTTGTCTGGTTTCTTCCTGTCATCGATCGGGCTGGCCGGCGCGCCCCATTTCCAGCGCCTGGGTCTGCGCGCGCAAGACGGGCCGGTGGTATGCGTGGTCGCGAGGCCGGCCTGGACGGCCCGCGCCAACTGTTCCAAAGCTGGCTGCGCTCCAATGGTCGAGGCGAATTGGCCGGGCGTCTCGATCTTCTTGCCGAGGAGATCGAGCTTCCCGATCCGGCTCGCCAGGCTTTCGAGCAGAGGCGCTTCGAAGAGGCTATCACCTTGGCCCGGCAGGCCTCCGACCCCCAGCTCGAGGCCCAGGCTGAAGAAGCTTTCGCGGGCCAGGCGGCTCTGGCCCTGGCCGAAGACCACCGCAGCCTGGCGCTGTCGGTCTATCGCAGGTTGCTGGCCCTTTATCCCGAGCGAGCCTTTTAGCAAGACAAGGTGAACGAGCTAGCTCAGAATTCCAAAGACTCGATTTTGGGCCGCTGGAAGATGGTCTCGAAGCTGGGCTGGCTTGAGTTCGCCGCCTTTCCCGACGGGCGGCTCGAGGGTAAGACCGGGAGCTTTATCCTGGCTGTGGTGCTCAAGGCCGAGGGCCACTGGGTTTTCACCGGCAGCAGGGAGCGGACGTTTCAACTACACTGGAAGGCCGGCAACCTGCACGACCTGACGGTCAACGAAGATCTCAAGACGCTCAAAGGCCAGGGTCTGACTGAAGGTCCGGTGAGCGGCACCAGGCTCGACGACTAGGGGATCGAACAGGGACCACCGTCGACCGCCGACCCGTGGATGAAGTTGAAGGTAACCGGCGGGTTCAGGTTGGGGAACCCCTCGATGATGATAGGGTCGGCGGCCAGGTTGTCGACTTCGATCGAGGAGAGGGTCGCGTTCTGGGCGATGCGCGCACACAGCGGACCAGCCCCCGACTGCTGAGAGATGAATAGCTTGCCGGCCAGCGTGTTGTTGATGATGCCGACATCGAAGCTGCCGGCCGCCAGTTGACTGACCTCGATATCACCGCTGGTGGCCTGGTTGGCGTCAAAGCGGACCCGAAGCACTCCGGTTCCGGTCGAACGCAGCATGGCGATCAATCCAGAAACGTTGGTGAGGGTGTTGTTGGCGATCACGGTGTCGAGTACGCCCTGGCTAAACAGTGTGATTCCGCTGGCCACCTGGTTCAAGCGGTTGTTCTGCACTGTGACGGTGTTGAGAGTGGTCGAGTTTTCAGAGATGGAGATACCGGCCCCGGCCGTGTTGGAGATATCGTTGTTGGTGACGGTCGCGTCGATGACGCCCTGAGTTCCGTTAGAGATAACGATGCCTTCGATAGGGCTTGCGGTCAGGACGTTGCTGTCTACGGTGGCGGTCATGGTCGAGCCGGCGCCATTGGCGGCGCAGGTCACCTTGCCGGTGAAGGAGTTGTTCTTGACACTGGTAGTGAGGCTACTGCCCGCTTGAGAGAAGATGCCGAGGGCTGAATTGTCGGCGAAGATGCCGCAATTCTCGAGCGTTACCGTAGCCGTGAGAGCGGTCGTCTCGCCTAGCAGAAGTCCCGTGCTGCCGGAGGCGCTGCAAGTCACGTTCGAGTTGGTAAACCTCAGGCTGCCGGTGGGATTGAAGACGTTGACGGCCAGTCCCCCGCCAGTGGTGAAGTCGCAGGTGTCGACCACCACGTTGGCCACATTGCCCGGAAAGGCCGAGATGTTGAGCGTGACCGAGGAGGCGATCGTGTTCTCTACCAGCACGCCCTGAAGGGTGCTATCGCTTTGAATTTGAATGGAGTTGCGAATGATTGGCTGGGAACCCGCCGGAACGATGGTCACACCGTTGAGCTCCAGGCCGCTGCCCTCGCCGATGAGGCTGACGCCGGGTGGAATCAGGAAATCGGTCAGTCCGGCCGGGGTGGCCGTCACCAGGGGCAACGGTGAGGCGAAAGCGAACACGACATCGCCGGCGGTGGCCGCCGCCAGAGCGCCATCGAGGTCGGGGCGAGGATCCGTGAGAGTACCGGTGCCGGTGGAGGGGGCGTCGGCTTTGACGAACAGCCCGCGGCCTGGAACCGTAATGGTGACGGTGGCCGACGAGCTTCCGTTGCTGTTGGTGAGCGTGTAGGTGAAGGAGTCGGCCCCCACAAAGCCTATGGCGGGCTGGTAGACGAAGCTACCGTCGGGGGACAGGGCGAGCGTCCCCGAAGTGGGGCTCGTAGCTAGCGCAGCCACGCCGCTGGCGGCCGAGTCGTTGGTCAGCACGCCGAGCGCCGCCGGCACGCTGAGGTCAAGTCCCGAGAGTGCGATGTAGCTGTCGTCGTTGGCTACCGGGGAAACGGCCGCCAGGTTGGCAAAGACCGAGGTGACCTGGCCGACGTTCACCTGGATTAATTGGCTGAAGGTCAGCGGACTGCTCGAGCCGTCAACGGCCTCCACTACGATTTGATAGGACCCTGGTAGCACGGACAAGAGTCGCACCATGACTTCGGACTGATTGGGCTCAACTGGTTGTTCGACCGATTGAGTCGGGACTTCCAGGTTCTCGGGACGATAAAGGCTGATTCTGACCGAGGTCAGGCTGCGAAGGGTCACAGTCTGACGGGGCTGGTTGGCCGGCAGAAGGACTCGCACCACCAGGTTGGTGGTCGACCCGACGCTCGAGTCGCGAGCCTCCCCGCCAGGAGTCGCGCCGCCCCCGCCGCAGGCCGTCAGCCAGAGCACCAGGGCCACGGGAGTCAAAAGAAAACACAGGACTCTAGTCATACTAGACAGGGTTTGTCGCGCTGACGTTCAGTCCTGGCAGCCGGGGTGAATTCGTCTTGGGCCGTCTATCCCCAGAGGGCCTCGCGCAGCAGTCGATAGCGGGGGGTCGACTGCAGGCTGGTTTGGCTGGCGGTGCGCAAAAGCGGCGCCAGGGTCAGGTGCTCGTGGCCATCGATGTGGCCTTCGGAAAGGCGCGAAAACAACCCGGCGAATTCGTCGCGCCTGGCGAATTGGGGCCCGGCCGAGCCGTCGAAATAGAGGGTTCCGCCCTTTTGGGCAAACGAAGTGATCGCCTCGACGACGTACTGATAGCCATCCACCACCTGCTGCAAGTTACGGCTCTGCGATAGGCCGTGCAGGTCGCGCTCGAGTTCTTCCAGCACATTCCAGAAGTGGAAAGCCTCGTCAAAGTTCAGGTGGCGCGACCTTACGCCAACATAGAAGCTGCGAAAGGCCTGCTCGCGCAGCGCGATGGGTGAGGCCGAGGTGGGAAAGCCGTCGACCATCTGTTGCATTCTCTGGTGAACCTCTTTGGCGGTTTCGGCCGCCATGGCGTTGAGGTCCGACGCTTCACTCTGGCCGCAGGCTCGGGCCACCGTTTTGAGCAGCGTGCGCGTGTCGAAAGGCTTGTGGAGATAGTCATAGGCGAGTTTGGTCGCCTTTACCGGAGCGTCGGTGTTGGCGAAGCCCGTCATCACCACACACTTGAGCCCCTCTTGCAGCCTTTGCAGTTCGGCTACCGTGTCCAGGCCGTCACGACCGGGCATTCTGACGTCGGTCAGAACCAGGTCGACATCGAAGGGGCGTTTCTGCATCCACTCGAGGGCCTCTTCGCCGCTGGCCACCCCGTGCACTTCGTAGCCGTTCTCCTCGAGAATCTCGAGCAGCATCTCTTGAAGCTGGAATTCATCCTCGATGATCAAGATTCGGGGCATCAGGACGTCTTCGGTGGCCGAGGCGAGGCCTCCCGCCGGAGCCCGTTAGCGGCGTTCGGCGGGCATAAGGCGGGCGTAGGCCTCGAGCAGCTTCTGCCCCTCATGCTCCCAGTGGTAGGTCTCTGCGGCCAGGCGCCGGGCTCGAGCGCCCATCGCCTGGCGTCGCGCCGGATCGGCCAACTCGAGCAGGGCGCGGGCGATGTCGCCGGGCGAGTAGGGGTCAAACAATACACCCAGGTCATTCTCGGCCAAGAATTTTCGCATCTCCGGAATGTCGGACCCGGCCATGGGTAGGCCTGCCATCATGTACTCGAAGAGCTTGTTGGGGGTGGAGTAGTAGTGGTTGAGGCAGGTTGGCAGAAAAGGGATCAGGCCGATATCGCCTTCGCTGGCGGCGGCCACGATATCGGCCGACGGGACGGCTTCGAGAAAGGTCACGCGCTCGGCCCCCGGCATGGCTCGCAGTGAGGCCTCTTCGTGGCCAAACCCGCGTAGGGCGATGGCCACCTGGTCCTGGTGGGCAGCCGAAGCGATCACTTGCTCGAGGCCACGGTCGGGAGCGTAGGCTCCCTGGTAGAGGGCCACCGGCTTGCCCAGCCGCGCGGCCAGGTGGCCGCGCCGGCCCGGGTCAGGGGTGACCAGCGTCTGGCAGTTGTGCAAGGCCAGGACCGAGGATAGCGAGTAGCGTGATTCGAGTTCGTCGGCCAGCGGCTGGTTGATGGTCAAGACCCGGTCGACCTCGAGCAGCAGTTCGGCCTCCAGCAGGTTCCAATAGGCCACCGCTTCGATCGTGTTGATAAAGGGCTGTTCGCTCCACAGTTCGTGGGTGTCATAGATTAGCGGGCAGCCCAGAGCCCTTTTCACCAGCACTCCCGCTTCGAGAGCGTCGAGATCGTGGCTTTGCACGAGGTCGGGACGCCAGGCGGTGGCCTTGTCGGCCCATACCCGGTTGATGCGCTTGATGTAGTCGCGGTGTTCCTGGGCTTGAGGGGTCTCGTGACCGAGCTGGCGCTGGGGTGGCACACAAGGACGAACCGGCTCGCGGTCGGGCGGAAGGGTCAGCGCCCGGGCCGGCGCCGCCTCGGACGGACGGGGCTTTCTCAAGCGCGCTAGTTGATCGTCGAAAAAGCGCGTCATCGACGAGCGCTGGTCCTCCCGCACCAGTTCGTAGTGATCGCGCTGCTCGCGTTGGGGCAGGCCCGGTTCGAGAAAGCAATAGACCCTGACCTGATAGCCGGCCCGACCTAGCAGGGTGGCCTGACGATGGACTCTCAGGTCGTTGCGTCCGTCGTTGAAGACGAACATGGCGACCTTAGCCACGCCGAAAGCCTTCGCCGTCAATGAACTCGCGCATCCAGTATTCGACGGCTAGAAAGCGCCACAGCTCCCATGAGCGGTCTTCTCCGGCCAGATGGCGGTCGAGAACCTTCAGACATTCGGCCGGATTGAGCAGGTTGCGTCCCGCGAAGCTCGGTGAAGAGAGGGTCTCGCGCACCCAGTCGGACAGCGGTCCCCGGAACCAGTGCGAGGCCGGGGTGGGATAGCCCATCTTGTCGCGGCGCTGCATGACCGCGGGCGGCAGATAACCGTCCATGGCTCGGCGCAACAACACCTTGGTGTGAGGCGGCGCGATTTTGTGTTCGAAGGGCTGCATAAAGCAAAACTCGACCAGGCGGTGGTCGAGGAAAGGCACCCGGGCCTCGAGCGAGAAGGCCATCGAGTTACGGTCTTCGTAGCGCAGCAAAGCGGGAATCGAGTGCTGAGTCAGGTCATTGTAGAGTTTCTGGTTGAGCACCTCGCTGTAGGTCACCTCGGGACTGCTGCGGCGCTGGTCGAAGCGACGCGCGGCCGCGGCCAGTTCGGCGTGGACCGTCTTGGGAGGCTTGACCACACCCGGGCGCTCTTTGTTGAACAGTTTCAGGATGCGGGGCCGACGGGCCCGGCGCAGGGCCCGACTGGCCACCTCCTCGTGAGGGCGGCCGGTGAGCGCCTCGATGGCCTCGACCTCGACCCACAGCTTGCTCTCGCCCTCGCGGCCCAGCTTGTTGGCCAGGGTGGTCAAGTAGTCGTTGAAATAGTGATGATAGCCAGCCAGCAGTTCATCGCCGCCCTGGCCGTCAAGCAGGACCGTGACCTGTCCGTGGGCCGCCTCCATGACCTTCCACTGTGAGTAGAGGCCAGGGCCGGCGGTCGGCTCGTCTTGATGCCAGCACAGCCGGGCGAAGATCTCCGGCAGTTCGGCCGCGGTGGGCTCGACCGTAGTCGCCACCGTCGAGCAACCGGCCACAACCCGGTCGATAAAGGGCTTTTCGTTGCAATCTGCCTGCGGATAGACGCTCGAGAAGGTGCGCATCGGCTCATCGATCAGCTGGCTGGCCAGACACACGATTGAACTCGAGTCGAGCCCTCCCGAAAGACAGGTTCCCACCGGCACGTCCGAGCGAAGACGCAGGCGAACCGCGTCCGCCAGCAGGTTGCGAAAGGCCTCGGCGGCTTCGTCCAGCCGTGGGGTCGACTCGAGATAGTCAGCCGGGGCAGTTTCAAAGCGAGGTGACAGCGGCACGGGGTTTTCGACCCATTGGCGGACCCGCAAAGCTGCCAGGTCGGGGTCGATGAGGTCCTCGAGACGCCAGTAGCGGTCCATCCGCAGCGAGCTGTCGGTGACCACCAGACGATGGGCGGCCGGCAGCACCTGCACCCGTTCGAAGAACGTTTCGGGTTCGTCATCCAGCAGGCCTTCCCCCAGAAAGCGAATGAAGGTGCGCGGATTGAGTCCGCGCGAGTCGGGGTCGACCAGAAGCGCCTTGGGTTCAGAGGCAAAGGCGAAGAGCTGTTGGTGATCGCTAAAGTAGAATGGCTTGATGCCGAGGCGATCGCGGGCGCAGAAGAGACGTCGGCGAGTCGGGTCCCAGATGGCGAAGCTGAACATGCCGTTGAAACGCAGCACGCAATCTTCGTTCCACTCGCGATAGGCCTTGAGCAACACTTCGCTGTCGGTGTCGGAAAGGAAGCGGTGGCCCCGGCTCTCGAGTTCGGCCCGCAACTCTTTGTAGTTATAGATTTCGCCGTTATAGACCAGCAAATTGCCGTCGTTCATCGGCTGGCGGCCGCGCTCGGAAAGGTCGATAATCGAGAGGCGCCGGTGGGCCAGGCCGACCGGGCCTTCCACCCAGACATCCCAGTCATCGGGCCCGCGATGGGCCAGCAAGGTGGCCATGCGTTTGACCGCCTCGAGCGAGACGGCCCGGCCGCCCCGATGGAACTGTCCGGCGATTCCGCACATGTCAGGCCAGGGCCGGCTTGGCCGCTCCCTCGCCGGGCACCAGCACCGAGACCGAGCCGATTTCGACCGATTTCAACTGCCCGTTCTTCGATTCCGAGACGACCAGCTTGGCGGCATCGCCCAGGGGCAGCGGTAGAACTTGCTCCATATAGATCTGATACCAGATCTGAAAGCAGAGCAGGCTGAGGACCTTGTTGGCCAGGTTCTGTTCGCCCGCCTTGAAGCGGGTCAAGAGCGAGTCGACCTCGATGGCCGAAAACAGACCGTGGGCTTCGAGGCGGGCCGGAGCCAGCGCTTCGCGGGCATAATCGAAGAGCCACGAGTTGAGCCACTGATTGACCGGCATCACGAAGCCTTCCTTGGGTCGGTCGATGGCGCTGGCCGGCAGGTGCTTGCGGGCCGCGCGCTTGAGCACCGACTTCACCTCGGTGCCGTGTATCTTGTATTTGCCGGGTACCCGGGCCGCGAACTCCATCACGGCGGTATCCAGAAATCCGGTCCGGATTTCCAGGGAATGAGCCATGGAGAGCCGATCCACAAAGGCCAGCACCTGATCCGGCAACTGGGTCTCGAACTCGGCCTCGAGGATGCGGTTGGTGGGATCGCCCGCGGTCAGGTTGGCAAAGGTGCGCTTGAGATGATTGAGGGTCGAGTAGCCGTGCATCTCGTCGATCACCGCTCGCGAATAGAGGCGGGACTTGTCCTCGTCGTTGAAGACCAGCAGCTTGTAGCGCCACAACCAGTCGTGAGGAGCGGCCAACCGCTCGAGAAAATCGGGCTGGTCGGCGAAGTGCCCCAGGTCGGTAGGCTCGGTGCCGGCCTGGTGGGCTTGCCAGTAATCGGCCAGCGGTTTGGCCAGTCGGTGCGAGAGGTAGGAGCCGAACAGCTCGTCGGCGCCGTCGCCCGAGAGGGCCACCTTGACGTGCTTGGAGATGAGGCGCGACAGAAAATAGGTCGAGATCACGCCCGAGAAAGGCTCGTCAAAGTGCGATAGCACAGCCGGCAACTCTTCTTTGAAGTGGGAGAAATCCATCAGCTCTTCGTGGTGGTCGGTGTCGTAGCGCTGGGCAATCTCACGGGCACACTTGAGGTCGAGCTCTTTACCAGGGGTGCTCGAATCGGCCGTATACTTCAGGGTAAAGGTCTTGATCTGGTTGGGGCTGGCTTCGGCCGCCAGGGCGGTGGACAGGCTCGAGTCGACTCCGCCCGAGAGGAAGAAGCCGATGGGCACGTCCGAAACCAGGCGGCGCTTGACCCCGGCCGCCAGTCGCTCGAGCAGTTCGTCGGCCAGTTCTTGCTCGCTGGGATCGCCCTCGAAGGGCGTCCAGTCGAGTTTCCAATAGCGGTTGTGGGCGGTCACCTGGCCGTCTTTCCAGAGCAAGCGGTGGGCCGGTTGCAGCATCGAGATGCCCTGGAAGATGGTCAGAGGAGCGGGCACGTTCTTGTAGGACAGATAGTAGTGCAGGGCCTCGAGATTCAGGCGACGCGGTAGCCCAGGGATCTGCAGAAGAGCTTTGATCTCGCTGGCGAACCACAAGCACCCCTCCCGCTGAGTATAATAGAGGGGCTTCTTGCCCGAACGGTCGCGCACCAACATGCCTGTCTGGTTGGTTTCATCCCACAGGCAGACGGCGAACATACCTTCCAGTTGCTTGGGAAAGTCGAATCCGTGCACCTGGTAGAGGTGCGGCAGCACCTCGGTGTCCGAACGGGTGGCGAAGACGTGACCTCCCTTTTCCAGCGCGTCGCGCCGTTCTTGAAAGTTGTAGATTTCGCCGTTTTGGGCGGCCCAGATGCGTCCGTTGTCGCAGGACAGGGGTTGGCGGCCGTGATCCAGGTCGATGATGGAAAGGCGACGCGCTCCCAGAGTGTAGCCATCGCCGTGGACTACGTGCTGGTCATCGGGTCCCCGATGGGCCATGACCCGGAGCATCCGAGAGACAATCTCTGGTGCGCTTGTTCCGAAGACTCCCGCGATACCGCACATAAGTGAACACCAATCCTCGCGCCAGTATCCCCTCCCCTGCGCGTGAATTCCTTTTCACCGCAAAGGAATGTTATTAAACTACAGGACCCCGGGGGAGGGTCCGGGGTCCTGGGAGGCCAGAGGCCTCAAGTCGCGTTATGGTGGCTGTCGTCGCAGCCCCTTTGTTAATCTCATTATCGGCCACTAGTGTCGCGAGTTCAGCCGTCTTCGGGATGGACTCGGGGCATCCAAACGGCCTTCACTCCGGCAGTTGGCGATCGCGATTAAGAACTGGGTTTGAAGGCGGCCATGCGGTAGACGCCGCGGAATTGGCCTTCGAGAAAGAACTCGTCTTTGAGCAGGCCCTCTTCGCGAAAGCCCGCCTTTTCGAAGGCTTTCTTGGCCCGCGGGTTGAGGTCGATGACGTAGAGATAGACCTTGTGCAGGCCGAGGCGGCCGAAGGCGAAGTCGAGCAAGAGTTGGCAGGCCTCGGTGCCGTAGCCTCTTCCCTGAGCAGCTTCAGGCCCGAGCAAGATGCGCAGTTCGGCGTGGCGATGAATCCAGTGGATGCCCCAGAGCCAGACGTTGCCGATATAGGCTTTGCTCTCGTTGAGCTCGATCGAAAAGGCAACGGCGTCGTGGCGCGAGATCATCGATTCGTACCAGCGGTCGTGTTCGGGCGGGCTGACCGGCAGGGCGCGTCCCAGCAGGGTCGAGTTGGCCGGATCGTTGACCCAGGCCAGATACTGCTGGCTGTCTTTGGGGGTGAAGGGCCTGAGGGTAACCTGTTTTCCGACGTACATGCTAGAACAGCTTCAACAATCCAGAAGCCTTGTTGAGCACTTTCTTTTCGTTGAGGTACGACAGGCGCCGACGGGCTTCGCCCAGTTCGAACCAGCGCACCGAATCGGCCTCTTGATCGCGAGGCTGGGCGTTCTCTTCGAGCAGTTCCAGTAAGAAGAAGGTGACCGTCTTGTGGTAGAACGTCTTGTTTTCCTTAAGAAAGAAGTAGTAGTGGATTTCGTCGAGTTGCTCGCCCACGCGCACTTTGTGTCCGGTCTCTTCGAGGACCTCGCGATAGGCCGTTTCTTGCAGGGTCTCGCCTTCGTTGACCCGACCCTTGGGAAAGGCCCAGACGGCGCCGTTGCGCTTCGAGAGCAGGCAGACCATGATGCGGTTTCCGGCCTTTTTAAAGACCACTCCCCCCGCCGAATGCTGCTGGGCCTCTCGGGTTCCCCGAAACGCCCTTCTCTTGCGTTCATTCGGGTTCAAAATTCAGGTCCTCGGTTTGTTCCTTCTCGAGCTTGACGTCTCGGGCCAGGTTGAGGTCGAAAAAGACCCAGCTTTGCCCCCCCCCGAGACCGTTGCGAGCGACCTGGAGGCGCGATACTCCTGGTACCACTTTGATGTCTCTAGCCTGCGGATCCTGCTGCATTTGAGTTTCGAATAACTTTACCAGGTTGCGAATCAGGTAGGGATGGAACTCGTACATCATCGGCACCACGAAGTCGACCTTCCAGTGTTGCCAATCCTGGCAGACGTAGTCATAGCCTGACAAACGGTACTGGGTGCCCATGTCGCGGTCGCGATAGTAGAGGGGCAGGACGGCCGCCGAGAGCTTCATGTGAGCGGGCAGCTGCTCGCGAAAGATGTCAACCAACTGTCGCAGCGACTCGCGTCGACGAGCCAGGATCTGATGGATCTCTTGGTAATTCTGAAGGCGCTGGGGATTGGTGGACTCGAAATATTGATAAGAACCGTCCTCGATGCCCAGGCGATCGGGAAATCCCTGGCCGTCGACGGGAAAGCGAATGTGATCGAGGTGAATCCCGGCCAGGCCCGGATGGTTGTTGGCCAGGTTTTTGACCACGCGGGTCAGCTGGCGCCGCACCTCGGGGTGCTCAGGATTGACGTAGATGGGGCGAAGTCGCTTGCCTCGCGGGGCCGGGAAGGGGTCCTCGGCAGTCTGATAGAGGAGGAAGTCGGGCGGTTCGGCACCGGCTCGCATGGCCTGGCGCAGCAGGATGCCGATGGGATGACCGTCGGCCTGCAGGCCGTGGTTGGCCAGGATCTGCTCGAGCTCGCGCCCCTCTGAGCTGGTGTCGAAGAGGCCAGCGGCATCACGCATGAGCGCCACCGTGTCGGGAGCGGCCCCGGGCTTGCCATCAAGCTTGTCGGCCTGAGTGCGCAGGTAGTCGGCCATGAGCTGATTCCACAAGCTGGGACCATTGTGCCACGGGTACATCACCTCGGTGTTATCCATCTTCCAATAGAAGGCATGGACCCAGGCGTGCACGTTGATGCCCTGAAGAGAGGCCTCTTCGATGAAGATCTGCAGCGGGTCGACCACCGTGTTGACCTCGATCTTGTAGTTCCACCACAGGTGAGGGTAGACGGGGATGCCGTGGTCGAGGCCGGTATACGGGATCACCCGGGCGTCGGTGCGATCGCGCTCGATCTCGGGGGCAATGGAGTAGCCTCTGAGAAAGCTCTCGAGGAAGATGTCGGTGATATTTTGGCGAGCGAGTTCTTCACAAGTATCTCGCGCTACCCGCCGGATCGTGGCTTCGTTATAGCGGCGGGTGCCGGGGAAAAACCAGTCGGGCGAAAGCCAGACCCCGGTGACATCGTCGGCCAGGGCGGGGGCCAGGGTCAAGAACAGTAGCAGGAGCGTGAAGAGGCGTTTCATCAATGAATCCGGTTCAAGCGAGACCGGCTTGATCCTGCGGAACGAGTGCTCGTTCTAAACCGCCGCGCCCTCGCCAGGGTCGTGGGTCCTTTAGAGCCAGCCGCCCCAGCCCCAGCCCCCACACATCATCGACAGAGCGAATATGGAGGTCATACCCGCGCCCAGCATCATCCAGGCAGGCATCGTGCTCCACATCGGATAGGCGGGAGGGAAACAAGGCGCCGGGCTCATCCAGGGGCCCGGCATCGTCATCGGACCCTGGGCAGCGCCGTAGGGATTGAAGCCGTAGGCCGCATAGGGGTCAGCTGGCTGATTAGGGTAGGGATTGGGTTGGCCGAAGCTGTCATAGTAGCCCCAATTCGGCGGACTCTGCTGCCGGCCGTAACCCGGGGTAAAGGTTTGGCCGGGGCCGAATCCCTGGGGGCTGTTGTAGCTGTAAGGGGCGTAAGGATCGCGAGCAGCGGGGCCGGCCTGGTTTGGCACGCCTGGCATGGGGCCCGGCATCGGGGGCACGTTGGGAGGCGTCGGCTGGGTAGCCGGGCTCTGAGCGGGGCCACCGGTCGCGTTGGGGTCAAAGCCGAAGAAAAGATAGTGGTCGTCGGGGGCGGTGGCGCTTTGCTGGGGATTGGCTTGAGGCGGCACCGGGGGCAGCGGCGGCGGGGTGGGAATCGCGCCGAGATCCACCTGCGGCTCGGGCTGTGCGGGAGCGCTTTCTGGCTTGGCCGCCGGGTCAAAGCCGAAGAACATGTAGGGGTCGTCGCCCTCGGCTGGGCCCTGGGGCCGGGTGGGCTCGACCGGTTGCGGACGAGGGGGCTCAGGCTGGCCCGAGCCGTGCATATCAAAGCCCTGATAGGGATCGGTAGGGGCAACAGGCGGTTCGGGGGCCGGGCCGGGACCGGTCGGTTTCTGGGGCGCCTGAGGTTGGTCGGCGCCGTGTGGATCGAAGCCGTGATAAGGATCTTGCGGAGCGGCCGGCGTGTTGGTGGGCGCCACGGGCGGTTCGATCGGCTCGGCCGGGGTGGGCCGAGGGGGAGCGGGTACCACCAGATCGTTGAGGCTGGCAGAGCCGAGTCCGCTCTGTTCCATCTCGCGATACCACTCTTGGGGAGACTTCTTGGCGGAGGGGCCCCCGGCGGCGACCGGCTCGGCGGGAGCTTCGGGCCGCTTGGCTTCTTCGGCCGGGAGAGTGATCGGCTCGGACGCAGGCTGGGGAGTGACGGGGGGGCTGACCACCGTCTCTTCCACTGGCGGAGCGACGGGCTCGGCGACCGGCGGCGGGGCGACAGGAACCTCGGGCAGAGTGGCCACCGGGGGCAAAGCTTCTTCGGCGGGGGGGGCGACCGGCGGCGGGGCGACAGGAACCTCGGGCAGAGTGGCCACCGGGGGCAAAGCTTCTTCGGCGGGGGGGGCGACCGGCGGCGGGGCGACGGGAACCTCGGGTAGAGTGGCCACCGGGGGCAGCGGGGCGTCGGGTTGCGTGGGCACGTCTAACTCGGTGAGAGTGGAGGGAGCCGGGCTCGTCTGGCTCGGCACGACCAGATCGTTGGTCCCGGCCCAACCCAGACCCTGGTTTTCCATCAGGCGATACCAGTCTTGAGAAGATAAGGCCGGGGCGGCCGGCTGGCTGGTCTCGGCCGGGGCCGGCACTTCAAAAGTTTGGCTAGGAACAGCAGCGGGGGCTTCAGCCTCGATGACGGCCGGTGGGGGCGAGGCGGGCATGGGGGCCTGCTGGGGTGTTTCGACGGGTGGGGCCGGCGCTTCGCCACGCACGTAGAGATCTGAGAACGAGGAGGCGCCGATACCTTCGGCCTCCATTTGACGATAGAGCGCATGCGCGTCTCGCTTGGCGGGGGTGCTTCCCGCTCGTGAGACGGTTAGATTTGTGAGGGCCGCAGCGTCCACGTCAAGTTCCTCTCTGGCTGGCTGTATTGTAGCATACCTTTGGGGGCCTAAAAAAGCATGAAAGGGAGGCCATCCAACCTGCCGAACAACCGCCGCATGAAAATACGCGATCAGGTCGCCTTGACCTTCGACGACGTGCTGTTAGTTCCTCAGCATTCAGCGATTTCGAGTCGCAATGCGGTCGATACCTCGACCCAGCTGACCCCCACCATTCGCTGCGCCATCCCGATTCTGTCGGCCAATATGGACACCGTCACCGAGGCGGCCATGGCGGTAGAGATGGCCCGGGCCGGTGGTATCGGCATCATCCATCGCTTTCTCAGTCCTGAACGGCAAGCTCAGGAAGTCGCTCGGGTCAAGCGAGCCGAGAGCTATGTCGTGTCGGACCCCATCACCATCGAGTGGACGGCCACTCTGCGGGCGGCTGTCGAGCGGATGCGCGAACTCGAGGTGAGCGGACTGATCGTGGTCGACTCCAAGAATAAAGTGGCCGGCATCCTGACGGAGCGCGACCTGAGCCTGGTCGATGACCTGAGCGGCAATGTGGCCGACCTGATGACCCCGCTCGATAAGCTGGTTACCGGCCGCCCGGGCATTCCTCTGGCCGAGGCTCGCCAGGCCCTCCATCGCCACCGGGTCGAAAAGCTGCCCCTGGTGGACGAAGAAGGCTTTCTGAAGGGCTTGATCACGGCGCAGGACATCCTCAAGCTCGAACGTCATCCCGACGCCACCAAGGATGAACGCGGACGCCTGCGGGTGGGGGCGGCCATCGGGGTGCGCGACTCCGACATTCCCAGAGCCGAGAAGTGCCTGGAGGCCGGCGCCGACCTGTTGGTGCTCGACATCGCTCACGGTCATTCCGACCTGGGCATCGAGATGGTGACCAAGCTGCGCAAGGCCTTTCCCAAAGCCGAAATCATGGCTGGTAACGTGGCTACGGCCGTGGGGGTGCGCGACCTGGCTCGAGCCGGAGCCAGCTCGATCAAGGTCGGGGTCGGTTCCGGCTCGATCTGCACCACTCGCATCGTGACCGGTTCGGGTTATCCGCAGCTGAGCGCGGTGGCCGATTGCGCCAAGGCCGCGCGAGCCGCTGGCGTCTCGCTGATTTCTGATGGAGGAATTCGCAACTCGGGCGACATCACCAAGGCGCTGGCGGCCGGGGCCGACGCGGTGATGCTGGGCAGCCTGCTGGCCGGCACCACCGAGAGCCCGGGCGCCTCGGTGGTGCGGGACGGGCGGCGCTATAAAGTGGTGCGGGGAATGGCTTCGTTGTCGGCCAATGTCGAGCGAAAAGAGGTCGAGAGCGGGGCTCAGGTCGACCCGGCCGACTGGGAACGGGTGGTGCCCGAGGGCGTCGAGGCGGTGGTCCCTTACCGGGGTCCGGTCCGCGACATTCTTCACTTGATGGTAGGCGGGTTGCGCTCAGGTCTGACCTACTCGGGCGCGTCGAGTCTGGCCGAACTGCGTGACAAAGCCGAGTTCGTGAGGATTACCGGAGCCGGCATTGCCGAGAGTGGTCACCACGACGTGACCAGGCTGAGTTGATGACCGAGACGGAGGTTCTCGAGCTGATTCGGCGCGAGACGCGCTATCGCACGGGCGTCGGCTACGATGTCCACCGCTGCGTCGAGGGTCGGCGCTGCGTTCTGGGGGGGGTGGACATCCCCTGGGAGAAAGGCCTGCAGGGGCATTCCGATGCCGACGTGCTGGTTCACGCGGCCATGGATGCGGTGCTGGGCGCGGCCGGGCTGGCCGATATCGGCACTTACTTTCCCGACACGGACGACAAGTTCAAGGGCGTCGATAGTCTCGAGTTGGCCCGGGAAGTGGCTCGTCTGCTGGCCAGTCACGGCTTCGAACTGTGCAATCTGGATGTGATGGTGATGGCCGAGGCCCCGAGGCTCAAGCCCCATATCCCAGCCATGAAGACCAGGGTGGCCGAAGCTTTTGGCCTGCGGCCCGACCAGCTCGGGATCAAGGCTACCACCAACGAAAAGCTGGGCTTCTTGGGCCGGCAAGAGGGCATCGCGGCCGTAGCCAGTGCATTGGTTCGCCAGGTTTGGCCCGCGGGCGGCTCCGGGTAAGTTCTCGAGACGGAGGATTCGATGAAAATTCACTATTTTGGCCATTCGGCTATCGCCGTCGAGAGCGGCGGACATGTCGTTCTGATCGACCCTTTCTTCACCGGCAATCCTTTGCTCGATGCCGCTCCTAAGGTCAAGCCCTCGACCATCATCCTGACCCACGGTCACGAAGATCACGTGGGCGACTCGGTGGCCTTGTCCAAAGAGCATGGCGCTCCCATCGTGGGCGTCTACGAGCTGGCCAACCATCTGGCTGAGCAGGGTGCCCAGACCAATGGTTGCGGCCTGGGGGGGCGAGTCAATCATGACTGGGGCTGGTCGAAGTTCGTGCCGGCCTTCCATAGCTCATCGCACGGCGGCAAATACATGGGTATGCCCGCTGGGGTGATGATCAACATCGGCGGCAAGACCATCTATAACACGGGTGATACCTGCGTCTTCGGCGACATGAAGCTCTACTCCGAGCTTTACAAGCCCGAAATCGTGATGATGCCTATCGGCGGTCACTTCACCATGGACCTGTTCGAAGCGGTCAAGGCCGTCGAATTGATCTCGCCCAAACTGGTGATTCCGCTTCACTACAACACCTGGGATCCTATTGCCGAAGATCCAAACAAATTCAAGGCCGAGGTGGAACAAAAAACCACCGCCAAGGTTAAAGTCCTCGAGGCCAAGCAGGTCTGGGAACTGTCTGAAGTCGGCGTGTAGCTAGGATTCATCGGCTAAATCGGGCAGGTCCTCGCCGGGCCTGCTCGAATTTTATTCATATGAAGTTTCGTCTGAGTCTATGTATGTTGCTGTTGGTGGCTGGCCTGGCCCGTGCCGACAATCGGATCGAGTCGGTGCAAAGCCAGGTCGGAGACGGCCACATCAGGATCTCGATCAAGACCCGTCAGACGCCGGTGTATTCGGTCTATCAGCTGAGAGCTCCCGACCGGCTGGTGGTGGACTTCATCGACACCGATGCCGCCTACAAGCTGGGCAAGGCTCCCCTGGCCAAGGTCGTGCGCGGCTGGTCGCTCGAGACCGTCGGCATTTCTCGCGCTCGTCTGGTGGTGGGCCTGGGCCATCGGCTGGCTCCCGATTCGCTCTCGGTGAAGGCCGATTCGAGCGGTTTGTTGGTGGACTTCGTCCCCTACTATCGCCGGGAAGAAACGATCGCTCTGACCCCTGCCGTCAAGTGGGTTCAGCGCGAAGAGGCTTTGCCCAGTGGCTATCTCTATTGGAATCAGCTCGAGGTGGACCCGAACGACCCGGGCGTGAGCCTCGACATCGGGCTGGCCAAAGAGCGCCTCGACTCGCGCGAGACGACCTCGAGCATGGTCGCTCGCACCGGCGCTCTGGCCGGCGTGAACGGGGGCTTTTTCGCTAGCGCTGGCGGTCCGTTGGGACTGGTGGTCAAGGCCGGTCAGGTGCTGGCCCCACACGTCTCGCGCCGGCCACCGCGCACCGTGCTGGGAGTGACTTCGGACCGCAAGGTCCAGTTCAACCGGGTGGTGGTGGCCCGGGGTAGACAACTCGAGTCGCGTGACGGAGGCAGCTGGGACGGCATTCAACTGGCGCTTGGCGGGGGGCCCCGGCTGCTACACCGCGGTAAAGTGGCTTTGACCACCGACGACGAAGAACTCGGTCCGAAGGGCAATGACATCACCCGGGTGGCCGGGCGCACGGCCGTGGCCACTACTCGCGACGGCAAGTTGCTCATCGTGACCGCTTCGGGCTATCACGACAATCACCGTGAAGGCCTGGTTTTGGGCGAGATGGCTCGTCGGTTGGTTCAGGAAGGTGCCGATGAGGCGATGAATCTCGACGGCGGAGCCAGCGTGACCATGGTGGTCGGCAGCCAGGTCGTCTCGGACGGCCCCGGCAATGCCAGTCAAGAGAAGGCGGTGGCCACTGCCCTGATGGTGCGCGACGACCGGCGCCTGGCCTACCCGGCGGGGATGACCGTGCAAGCCGGCAACTCGCGCCTGCCGGGCGACGGAGCCAGTTCGACCACCATCACGGCCCAGATCAGCGACCCTTCGGGTAAGCCCGTCCCTGACGGCACGCCGGTAAGGTTCTACGGCTCCAAGGTCGGCGTCGAGCCAGGCCTGGTCAAGACCAGCAACGGCCAGGCTACCGCCAAGGTCACCTCCAGTCGACTGGTGGGGCAGGGCGGCGTGCGCGTCGAGTGCGGTGGGTTGATGGCCAGCGAGAGCATCTATCTACTGGCGGGACGCCCGGCCAGCCTGGCCTATCGTCTGGGCTCTGGCACGGCCGTCAAAGGCCAGGCCGAATTTCAGGCCATTCCGTTCAAAGCCGAACTCCTCGACGAGTGGGGTAACCCGGTGGCCGGGCAAGCGGTCACTCTGGCCGTCGCAGGCAGCGAGGTCGAGGCTCGTCAGACCGACAACTCTGGCCTGGTGGCCGCCGAGCTCGTCCTGCCCGTCGCCGGCGGTCAGGTCACCGTGCGCAGCCCCGGCGTGCCTGACCTGACCTTCACCGCCCCGGCGCTCAGCGAGTAACGGCGGCTCGTTTTGGGGTTAGCGCCGAGGCCCAAGACGCCGAGGAGCGGTGCATCTCGAAGATGGGCGCTCGCTCGACTTGGGAAACCGCGGAGAGCCGCGGAGGGGTGGTCGCGGCGAGGTTGGCACGACGGGAGCGTTGGAGCCCGAACGTATTGGTAAAGGCTGTCGATGCTCGAGAGGTAAGCGGTGCCTGGAGAGCGAGTGGCCGCAGGGGCTTGACGGCTCGGTGGGTCAGCCGACTCGGCGGGGATTTCCTTGCGGAAGTTGGCTTGGCCGGGCCAGGCCGCGGGCTTGTCGGCCGGAGTGGGGCAGCCGCCGGGCTGGCGGACGGCGGTACGGCACCAGGTGGTGCCGGATTCGGCACGTGGTAGCGCCGTACTCGGGCGAGTTTGCTCTTCCGTGCTTGGTCTCCATTGGGGCGGCCACCGCCGTTTTTTTAGCACCTCGTTTCGATGTGGCAAAACCCCAACCCATAAATTCGCCAGGACGCTCACCCCGCGCCCCCACAACCCTCTCCGTGTCCTCCTGATCTCCGCGGTTTCATTTCTCAGGCGCCCCACTGGTGAGCCACACCGACCTGTGCTTCGACCACGCGCCACGCCGCCGAGGCGCCAAGGCCACGATCGACACGTTTCTCTCCGCGACCTCAGCGCTCTCCTTCAGAACTCCGCGTAAAACTCCAGCTTGCGCCGCCGTCCCGGGCTAAAGCTCCACCAGGCCGACCACGCCCTGGTTTACTCCCGACCGCGTTCGCCTTTGTCCTCGTTGATGAAGATCCAGGCGACCAGTTCGCCCGGGTTGATGGGCCAGGCGTCGTTTTCGCCCTCCCAGAAGTCGAGGTCGCGCACGTAGCGCGAAGAGGTGTCGGCGGCCGGGATGCTGGCAGCGTCGGTGCGGACCTTCTCGAAGCGCTGCTTCCAGACAGCCATGTTCTCGACCCGCAGGTCGATCCAGCCGGCCCGCACCCATTGCTCCACCGAGACGTCGTCCAGGGGCACGACCTCGTCACCTCGCGAGGGAGGCGTCTTGACTTCGCGCCCGCGGACCAGTTGGCGCACGCCGTCTTCTTCGAAAAGGATGGGAATGCCGATGGTGGCGGGGGTGGCTACGAGTTTGGGGTGCTCGCGCAAAAGCTCCAGGCAGCGGGCCGTCATGTCGGCGGGGGTCGCCTCCACGGCCTTCTGGATGGTGCCATAGATGCGGCGCAGGAAGGCGGCTTCATAGAGCAACTTGGAGAGGCGGGGGGGGCCGAGGTTCTCGAAAGCGATCGATTCGACCCCGTGCTCGCGCTCGAGTTGGCGCAGCTTTTGGATGGCTCGCTCGCGCTGAAAACCGGCCCGATAAGTGGGACCCATGCAAGTGACGTTGAGGGCATTGATGACGTCCTTGCCGGTGTTGATGCCGCGGACCTCGTCGACGACATTGCGCGCGATTTCTTCAGGAGTGACGAATTCCATCTGGCCTGGGGAAGTGATAGCAATGAATTCCTCGGTCGAGAAGAGCCCGTTCTCGCCGGTATCCACAAAGACCGTGCGCATGACCTCGTCGGTGGGTTGGGCGGCTCGAGCGTCATAAAGAGTGAGGTCGCCCTCTGAACCGATGGGCTTGGCGTCGGCCAGACTGATAGCCTCCAACTGCACCGGCCGCCCTCGCTTGATGACATCGCCGTAGCGGATACCGCGCCAGCCGATCAGGGCGGTGGGCTTGATTTCCATCGTGGCCGGAGCCGGCTTGGAGAGTAGATTGTGGGGATCGTCGTCCTGGAAGGTGAGGATTCCGGGGGTTCGCGCCAGCAAGAAGAGCAACAGCGTGTGGGCTCCGGCGACCGCCGACTTGGATAGGAGCAGGGCGGAGGGGCGCTCTTCGCCGTGCGTGTAGGGGATATTCCAGCCCATCCCGCCGGTGCCCGAGGTGCCCAGCTTGACGTAGGCCTGGGTGTCGGCCCGCGCCATGGAGCGATACAGCACGTCGACATGTCGGATCAGCTGGGGGATGTAGAGGCTGCACAACAGATGTTCGACTTCGTCGCGGTTGGGTCCCTCGTGCTGCAAGGTCTGCCAGACTTTGCGGGCGCGGGTAAAGATGTCTGAATAAGCGATTCCGGTGGCCGTATTGATGCCATCGATGATCACCTGCGGCTTGTGGCGCATGACCAATTCGTAGAGAAAGAATCGCTTGAGGGTCTCGAACGTGAGTGGGGCTAGCGTATCTTCGATCACAGCCTGGCGGCCTTCCGGGTCGCTGACGATGGCTCCGCCGGTCTTGTCTTTGAGCGAGGTGCGGGTGAAGATGTTGCCCCACTCGGGGATGAACTCGACGCCTTTGATCCCCTGCAATCCGCGGGCTCGTTGGTACTCCTCCTGGAGCTGCTCGACGGCCTCGCGGGCCTCGGCTTCAAAAAGCGAGCTGACGATGATGCGGGCGGGTTCGTTTTCGATGAGTTCGCGGCAGACGGCCCGGCCGACCATACCGGCGCCGCCGAGAACCAAGACGGTGGATCCTTTGATGTTCATGGCGGCCCGGCTTTCGTGGCCCGAGAAAGGGGTTCCTATGGTTCTTCAAAATCGTCACAGGAGCCCCGGCGCGGCGGTGGAAGGAGCCTGCATGAGAGTCGTCACAGCAGAGAGTCTAGACTGGGAGTCAGACCAGAATCCCTCTACCGCCGTGGTTCACAGCGAGAAGTTCGGCGAGCAAGAACTACGTATCGAGATGATCGAGGTGCGCCCCGGGGATTTCGTCGCGCCCCATCGCCACGCCCGCCGGCGAGAGTTTTTCGCTGTGGCTTATTCGGCCGGTGCTCAGGTTCAGATTGGGGAGCGCATCTTTCGACCGATCGCCGGGCAGGTCTTCGAGCGTGAAGCCGGAGAGGTGCTGGCCATCACCAACGACACCAAGCATCCTCTCCGATTGATGGTTACCCGGATCGGCTATGAGCCCGATGATATCGAATGGCTCCACCCGATCGAACCTTAGGGCCCCGTGGCCTATTCTTTAGCAGCCTGTTTCCTTTGCGTCGATTTGTCGAGCTGGGTGGCGATGAACTCGCCCAATTCGCGGTTGGCCTCTTTTGCCTCGGGTAGACCCGGCAAGGTATAGAAGCCGTGGGCCACGCCGTCCCAGACACTGAGGGTGGTCTGGGCGCCGGAGGCTCGCAGGCGACGATAGAGCCGTACGCTGAGACTCAGCAAGAGGTCTCGGGTGCCGCTCTGAATCAAGCTGGGGGGAAAGTCCGATCCAAATCGCTCATAGATAGGCGAGAGTTTGGGGTCGCTGAGTTGGCGGCCACCCGCGTAGGCCAGGGCAAAGACCTTCAGATTGTTCTGGTAGTGAATGATTGGGTCGACCCCGGCCAGGGTGGTGAGGGTGTCGCCGCTGGCGGTGAGATCGCACCAGGGAGACTGCAGACCGAGGGCGGCCGGACCAGGCAGGCCGCGGCGACGCGCCTCGAAGACGGTGGTCAGAGCCAGACCGGCTCCGGCCGAGCTGCCTGAGAACGCGATCTGGTCGGCCGGATACTGATCGAGCAAGGCGGTGTAGACGGCCAGGCTGTCTTCGAGGGCGGCCGGGTAGGGATGCTGGGGGGCCAGGCGATAATCGAAGGCGATCACTCGACGATGGCTGAAGTGGGCCAGGGGAACGCTACTGGTCAGGCTTCCCTCGGAACTGCCTTTGACGTAGCCTCCCCCATGGAAGTGGAGGATGACTCCGGGGCTCGGCTTATCGCCCCCGCCGATGGACAGGCAGCGAACCCCACCGAGTTCGAGGGCCTCTTCGCGATAGGGGTAGCTGGCCTTGAGTTTTTCGCGGTCGGGTGGGGCTGCCTTTTGAAAAGCTTCCCAATCGGCCGGGGTCTTGAGAACCAGCGGCTTGGGAGCGGTTTTGCCGCGGTAATAGTCGAGCGCCTCGGGGCTTTGGCCCCAGGCGGCGGTGCAAACCAGCAACACCAGAAGAAGTCTGAGCATGGCGGGCTCTTTTGAGCGTTCACGGATTTACCCTCTTGATGCTCGCTTAACGGTCTTGCCTCAGTCTTGAAGGGTGGCATTCGGTGGAGCCAAATACTGCGGACCAGCCGACGGCCGTTCGCAGCAGCCTCGCAGCTATGTCCGACCGCTGGCTCGAGCGCTGATCGGGGCCGCCACTCGGGTCAGCCTCGAGGGTCGTGAGAATCTGCCCGCCTCGGGTGGCAATATCTACTGCCCAAATCATCCGGGCACCGGCTTGGATGTCTACATTCCGCACCTGTTCGTGGAGGGAGACCTGCGCACGATGGTCCGGGTCACCCGCTTCGAGAGTCCGGCCATGGCCCGATTCTCCGAGGTGACCGGAGCCTACCCGGTTGACCGCACCCACGTGGATGAGGCGACCAAGCAGCATTCGCTCGAGGTTCTACGCCAGGGGCATGATCTGTTGCTCTTTCCCGAAGGCCGACATTCCGAGATGGCAGGCCAGGTAGGCAGACTCAAGCGAGGGGCGGCCTCGTTCGCCCTCAAGGCGCCGGCCGGACAGGTGGTGCCGGTGGCCTATCATTTTCAGGCCGACGATCAGGCGCGCTGGCTCGAGACCGTGGCGGTGGGCGGTCTGGCTCTGGGCGCCGGTCTGGTGACGCCTGGGCTGGGCGGCCCCCTGGTGGGAGCGGCTATCGGCAGCCAAACGGGTAGGGCTTTGGCCACTTATCTGGCCCCGATCCTTTCCCCCGACCGCGATCCGCTGGTGCTCACCAAGCTAGCTCGTGACCCCTCCATCAAGGCGGCCGGCAGCCTGGTGGGAGGGTTGATTGGAGCGGCCCTGGGGTCGTTGGTGCCTAACGCTGGCAGTCTGGCCGCGGGGGTGGGGGCGTTTTCCCTGGGCTACGACTTCATTCATCGGGATCAGTGCAAGGTGTCGATCGGCCAACCCATCCCGGTGAGCGATTATCTGGACCGCGATGCGCGTCAGGCTAATACCGACCTGACCGAAGAGTTGCATCGGCGCATCGGGCATCAGGTCGAGAAGCTGTCAGGGGTGGCCTACGACGAGGCGGCTCCCAAGATCCATCAGCACAGTGGTAGCCCTACCGGTAAGGCCTGATCACCACCAGGTGCCGGGGGTTTCTTTCTCGGCCTGAGCCCCCCCTACAGGCTCGATGGTCACCCTGGCTGTGGCCAGCGGAGGCGTGAAACAGCGGTGGTTCCAGCTACGCTCGTTGCCAATGTCGATCAAGCCCGGTCCCAGCAGGTCGGTGAAGCGGGCCTTGACCAGGAAGGGGGCCAGCCGCTCGGCCGGGCGCCCACCCTTGAGCCGAAAAGCAATCTCGGCGAGGCGACAGAATTCGCCCGGCTCGCAGGGAGCGTTGCACGGCACCAGATGGTCTAGCAGAATCCCGTCGCCGACTTTGCGCGAGAGTTCGCCAAAAGATGAGCGCCCCCCCAGCATGGCCAGGTTGGACCAGCCCGGACGCGGAGGGCGGGCCCATTCGCGCACGGCCAGCCCCGGCGGATCGACGCCCAGGGCTTTGGCGTTGAGGCGGTCGGCTAAGTGGTGATGGACCACTCCGTCCTGGACCAGGGCCACCGGCTTGCGGGCCAGACCCTCGCCGTCGAACGGCACCGTGCCCGGTCCGGCCGGCAAGGTGCCATCGTCTTGAATGGTGATGCGCGGATTGAGCCAGGCCTCTCCCCAGGGGGCGGCCAGGTCGGGGGTATTGAGAAAGTTGGCGGCGTCGAAGTGGGTCCGCGTCAGGTCGCGCAAAAGGGCGGCTGTGGCGGCTTCGGTCCACACGGCCGGAGCCTCGCCCGGAGAGGCATCTACCACCTTTTTGGAGTGGGCGGCCCGCCAGGCCAGCTGGCACAGGATCTCGGCCGGTGACGAGCGCAGCCTCGACATCACCAGCCCGGCCGAGAGCGGGGCTCCGTTGGTAGTGTGCAGGCCCAATTGGTAGACCACTCGCTGGCTGATCTGCTCCCCCGAACGCGTGACCAGGCACAGTTGCTGAACCCGCAGGCCGGCCCGGATGCTGACGGGTCGGTCGGGCAACAGCGAAGGAATCAGAAACTGCAGGCGTCCCACCAGTTGGGTCAGCTGGTGCAGATGGGGGTCGGTGTTGACCGGCTCGAGATTGGGTTGTTGGCCCGAAAAGGGTAGCCCGTGGCTAAAGAGGATGCCCTCCTGTTCGCCGTTGCGGGCCTCGTGCACGGCCGCCTCGAGGATATGCTCGGGGGTGTCGTCGACGTTGCCCCAGGCCCAACCCAGCTTGCCTTCCAGGTTGACCCGCAGACCCCAACCTCTCGACTCGCGGCGAAAGTCGGGTTCGGCCAGGTCGATTTCGGTCCGCTCCTCCCACGCGATCTCGGCGTCGCGGCATCGTCGAAGAGCTGTTCCCATCAATTTTCCAACAGGCGGTTTCACAGGGCGACCATTCTCCCGAGGGCACGGAACGCCTTCCGGTGAATCTGTCCAGAGTGAAGTTCGACGAGTTGTGGGTGTGGGGCGACCAGGGCCTGAGTCGCCGCCTGGATTGGTATCGCCAGGTGGCCGTCAATCAGATGCCGGCCAAGTCTTTGTTGGCGCGCCGGGTCCCCCTCTCCATACCGCTCGAGGCTCCGACCGAAGCGCTGTGGGATGAGTTCCATCGCCTGCTGCCGCACTTTTTGAGCCTGCACCAGAGCGTCCGAGCCGGAGGCACGATGGGTCCGGCCCTCGAGCCCAACCTGCTGGACCTGGTCTCGGCCCTGGGCTCTCGCATGCTGACGAGCTGCAATTTTTGCCGGTGGAACTGCCGGGTCGATCGTTCGGGGGACGGCAAGCTCGGGGCCTGCCAGTTGGCCACCGAGACGCGGGTGGCCAGCGCCTTCCACCATCATGGAGAAGAGTTGATCTACCGAGGACGCGGCGGCTCGGGCACCATCTTCTTCACCTCTTGCAATATGCGCTGTGCCTTTTGCCAGAACGGCGACATCAGCACCGACAAGCACAACGGCACGGTGATCGGACCCGACCAACTGGCCGCCCTGGCCCGGCGCCTGCGGCTGGAAGGTTGCCATAACATCAATTGGGTAGGTGGCGACCCTACCATTCATCTGCACACCATTCTCGAGGCGATCCGCCTGCTGGCCGGTCAGGCCGAGCCCGAAGACAGCCTGGAATTGCGCATCCGCAGCGACTTCTTTGTGCCCTATCGGCAACAGCACGAAAACGCCTACTACCAGGGTGAGTTCAATGTTCCCATGCTATGGAACAGCAACTTTTTCATGACCGAGCAAGCCATGGACCTTTTGCGGGTAGTGACCGATGTCTGGCTGCCTGACTTCAAGTTCGGGCCCGGCGACTGTCCGCTCAAGTTGGCTCGCACCCCCTGGTACTGGGAAACGGTCACCTCCAACCTGTTGCGCCTCGAAGAATGGCAGGAGGACTACACGATCCGCCATCTGGTCATGCCCAACCACGTGGAGTGTTGTACTTACGGCGTCTTCGAGTGGCTGGCTGAATATGCGCCGACCGCCCCCATCAACATCATGGCGCAGTACCATCCCGACAATTATTGCGACCCCACCAGCGCCAAATACCAGGAGAAATACGCCGCCATCAATCGGCGCTGCTCACCGGATGAGCTGATCGCCTCTTACCGCCGGGCCGAAGAGCTTGGACTGGTCTTTCGCACTCTCACCCATGAGCGCCGATTACAAATCTGAGCTCGGGGTGCAATGGCCTCCTGGCCGTCTGTCCCCTATCATTTTGGTATGAGCTTCTTTTCGAAAATTTCATCCTCTATCAAGAAAGTCACTGACCGCGTCACGGGCGGCTATGGCAAAGTGGAGATGCACGTGGGCCAGCGCCAGGCCGGCCTCTTGCCCGTGCGGGTAACCCTCGCGGCGACGGGCGAGTTGAAAGCCGACAGCATCGTGCTCGAACTGCATCAGAGCGAGCGCTTTCGCTACGATGAAGACCGTACCGTGCGAGACCGCCATCACGTCACCTGGCAAGAGAAGTCAGACCTTTCGCAGTCGAATCACAAGGTCTTGCACAAAGTCGAGTTGAGCGGTGAGATTACCATGGCCGAGGGTGAGCAGCGCGAGTTTACCGCCGAGATCCCGGTGGTCGAGGATCTGCCCGGAACGGCCAAAGGCCGCCACTTTGAGCTCGGCCACCGCCTGGACCTGCGAGTGGACATACCCTGGGGCGTCGACCTGCGCGAAAATCAAGAAGTCCAACTGGGCTCTCCACCGGCTATGCCCGAACCCGTGGTGGTGCGCGAGTCCTTTGGAGGGGCTACCTGCGAGTTGAGCTATGCTCCCGAAGGGTTGTCGGGCTCGACTCTGCCGGTCAAGCTGCGTTTCGAAGGAGATATGCCGAACCTGCGGGTGGCCGAAGTGCGGTTGCGTTCGATCGAGTCGGTGATTGTGGAGGTGCAGTGGCGCCGACATCTCAGCGAGCAAGAGCGCGAAGAGGCGCAGCCTTACCATGACCGGCCTGTCCAGATCGAGTTGACTGGCCTCGAGTGGTCCAGCGACGACGGCTTTGGGCTGTTGCTCGAGGGCGAGGGCCAGCGCCGCGACCCTCGTCGCCGTATCGACGGCGAGTACGAGGTGCTAGACTTCGGCCAGCGCAATCGCGATGTCGTCCAGGAGTTACAGTTTCCAGTCTCGTTCCAGGGCGGCGAGGCCAGCCTGCAAATCCCTCTTGAGGGAGTACCGCCAACGCTGCTGAGCGACTTCGTCCGGCACCGCGTCTACCTTGAAGTCAACCTCGAGTCCAATCAGCGTGAATTCCATTTCGAGCGGGAGATCATCCTCCACTGAGGACAGTGGTGCAGAATCCTTAACGTCCAAAGAGCCCGCGCCAGCGGGCTTTTACTTTGTCCCAAAAGGTCTGCGGCACCAGATCGTCGACTCGAAGCGGCAGGTCGCGCTTTAGAGCCGACTCGGCGGCGCACATGGGACAGAGCACGGTGACGGTGCGGCCGTTGTCTTCCTCCACCGGGTCGTCAGTGAAAGCTCCGCAGGATGAACAGCGAGGCATACCCCTCCCTTTCGCACCCCACGCTGAGGGCACCTCTGAGCCTTGTTAACATCTAGCCCGCTGTTCGATAGCGACAAAAGCTTTGAATACAGGCTTTTGCCCAAACTATGGTCGACGATGTTCACACTGTGGTAACATCATGGCCACAGTCGGGTTACAAGCAACCTTTAAGATAGGAACTAAGATGGACAGAGTAGGACAAGCTCTCAGGAACGCCCAGATGGGTGCTCAGGGACCGACCCGCGGACCGGGTGGCCCGGCCCAGGGCCCCGGCGCGCCGATCTCGCGGCCGACTCCCAATCTGTTCAGTCCCCCGGCTGGTCGCGGGCTGCCCCCGGCGCTGACCCTGCGCCTGCCCAGCAACCTGAACACCGGGCTGCAGCTTTTCAATCCCGGCAGCGTCATCCACGGCAAGGTTACCGGGCAGGAAGGCAACTCGGTCTTCCTGCGGTTGGGTGAGCACACCCTCAAGGCAGAGGCTCGTGTGCCTCTCGAGGTGGGCCAGTCGATTCAGCTCAAGGTCGAAGGTCAGAATCAGGGACAGATCCAGCTGCAACTGGTCAAGACCCCCTTCACCAAGATGGCCACCGCCGACCTGACCAACACCTTGACCCAGTTGAAAATGCCGGTCAATGACGCCAACGTGGCTCTGGCCAAGACGATGGTCGAGCACAATATCCCGCTGACCAAAGAGAATTTTACCTTTATGAAGACGGTGCTGGCCCAGCCCGCCCCGCCCAGCCCGGCCACCGGTCAACCAGCCTCGATGCCCTCGCGGGTGGCGGCGACCAGCTTCTTGCAGTCGAGTAACCTGCCGGTGACTGCCAACAACGTGACCACCCTGGCCAATTTCCTCAACACCAACCCGCAGATCGGCGTGCAGATGTTCGCCGTCAATCAGGAATTTCGGCGGCTGGCCAAGATGAAGTCGGGCGATGCCAACTCGTGTATCGAGATGATGTCAGGAGTGCAAAGCGCTCTCGGCGACTTCATTCTCGAGCCCGAGCGACGCGCGGCCGGCAAGAAGTCTTCCAAGAAGCTGATGGACATGGCCCGCCAGACGGGTATCGAGACCAATCTGGGGGCCACTTTCGGCGGCGCCGCCGACGAAGACGAGCTGCTCGAGATGATGCGCACTCTGCGCGAGCGGATGAGCAAGTCCGAGGACAAAGGCGATTATCACAAGGCCATGGCGCTGCTCAAAGGGCTCGAAGAGAACCTCGAGGCCCACAAGCTCATCAATCGGGCTCGCAACGAGTCGAACCTGGGCTTTTACTATCTGCAGGTGCCGATGCGCCTCGAGAACGGCGATGTGGCCGAAATCTGGGTGCGCTATCACCTCGACGAAGAGGGCAACCGGCACGTCGACTCTGAAGACACCATCATCGAGTTTCTGGTGACCACCGAGTTTATGGGCGAACTCTATTTCACCCTTGAGTTGCGCGGCGGAACGGTCCACATCGATCTGGGCACGCCCAACGAGGATGTGCGCGAGTTCGTGGCCCGTTATTTGCCTGCTCTGGCCGATCGCATCAGCCACCTGGGCTGGAACACCGGTCGGGTGGGAGCTACCTATCGGCCCTTCAGTGGTCGGCGCAAATTGGTCGAACATCAGGCTTTCGAAGACTTGGAGCGTTGTAATGTCCAAGCCTAAGTGGACCGAAACGGTCGAGCCCCAAGAAAAGGTCGCGGTCGCCTACAAGCAGATGCCCGACGGTTCCACCCGCGTGGTGGCGGCCGGCACCGGGGTCGAGGCCGAGAAAATTATCGCCCAGGCGGAAGCTTCGGGCGTGCAAGTGCGACGGAACGAAGACGAAGTCGAGCAGTTGCTGCGGTCAGAGAACGAGCAAGGCAGCACCGTCCCGCCCGAAATCTACGAACTGATGGCGGTCGTCATCAACTTTGCCCAGGAAGTCAACGAGCAGTGGCTTCGCGAGAATTACGAAGACAGCGATTATTAATACCTGAAAACAACAAAGGTTCATGCTCCCCGACAGAGAACTTTTAAGTCTGGGAGAGAATGCAAACCGGTCTGGAGGAACATAGATGCTAGATGGAATGAAAGCGGCTACCGAGGGATTGCTGGCGATGTCCGTAAAACAGGACATCATCGCCAATAACCTGGCCAACGCGGGCACCGCGGGTTTCCGCAAAGAAGAGATTGCGATCACCTCGTTTACCGAGATTCTCGACCGAGAAGTCGGCAGCATGGGGATGACGCAGGCCGGTGGAGAGCTCTCCAACCTGGCCATGTCCGGGATGCAGACCCGGGGCACTCTCCAGCACTCCTCGGTGACCCACACCGGACAGGGCTCTCTCAAAGAGACGGGCAACCCGTTCGACCTGGCCCTCAATGACGAAGGCAAAGGCTTCTTCGCCATTCAGACGCCAGACAAAGGCATCCAGTTTACCCGGGCTGGCTCGTTCCACCTCAGCACCGAAGGCTTCCTGGTGACGGGCGACGGGTCGCTGGTAATGGGACACAAAGGGCCCATCAAGCTCGACGGCAGCGATTTCAAGATCAACAACGAGGGCGTCATCAGCGTCAACGACAAAGAGATCGACAAGCTGCTGGTTTGCACTTTCGATGACCCGGCCGATATGAAACGCACCGGCGCCACCAGCTTCGTGGCCGGCGGCCCTAAGGTTCGGGCCACCACCAAGTTCCAGCTCAAACAGGGTTACCTCGAGCAGTCCAATGTCAATGCCCTTCAGGAAATGGTCGGCTTGATGCAAGTGATGCGTAACTACGAGGCCAACCAGAAGGCGCTCCAGGCGCATGACTCTCGACTGCAGAAGGCCGTCAACGAACTCGGCCGCGTCCGCTAGTAGAAATAGTTTAAGACTAAACAACGAAGGAATGGGTGAACGCTTATGATGAGGGCACTTTACACTGCGGCTTCCGGGATGATGGCCCAGCAGTTGAACATCGACAACATTTCCCACAACCTGGCCAACTACCAGTCGACCGGGTTCAAGAAATCGCGGGTCACGTTCGAGGACTTGCTTTATGCAACCCTGAAAGACCCCGGCGCCGAGGCTACCGCCGGCACGCAGATCGGTATGGGTGTGCGGGCCGCTTCGACCGAGCGCCAGTTCAGCCAGGGCACGCTGCAGAAAACGGGTAACCCCTTCGATGTCGGTATCCAGGGCGAAGGCTTCTTCAAAGTGCTGATGCCCGATGGCACCGTGGCCTACACCCGTGATGGCTCCTTCAAATATGACGGTAAGAACCAGCAGTTGACCACCGGTTCGGGTTATCCCATCGGGGTCGAGATTCCTAAAGATTTGACCAACATCCAGATCAGCCCCGAGGGTGAAGTCTCTGGTGTGCGGATCAACGGCGACGGCAAGCCCGAGAAGATCGGCCAGATCAAGCTCGTTCGCTTCCTCAACCCGGCCGGCCTCAAGGCTGTCGGTGGTAACCTGTTCGTCGAAACCGACGTGTCCGGCTCTCGCAGCGAAGGCACTCCTGGTGGCGACGGGCTGGGTGCCCTGGCTCAGGGTCACCTGGAGAAGTCGAACATCAACATCGTCGAAGAGATGATCTCGATCGTGCAAGCCCAGCGCGCTTTCGAAATGAACCAGAAAGGCGTGCAAGCAGCCGACGAAATGATGCGCCAGACCAACCAGCTGCAGAGAGGATAATCTAAATGTTCATTGAGGGAATGACCCCCCAACCTCTTCCGAAAGAAACTTCGGTGGCCCCTTCTCGGGCCAGAGAAGAGGCCAAGCTCGAGCAGGCCTGCCAGCAGTTCGAAGAGATGTTTCTTCACCAGATGTTGGCGCAAATGCGTAAGACCGTTCCTAAGGGCGGGATGCTCGGAGGCGGCGAAAAAGAAGAGATGTTCCAGGGAATGCTGGATCAGGAGCGTGCAAAGAACTGGGCCCAGGAAGGCGGGATCGGTCTGGCGAATATGCTCTTCCAGCAGATGAAGCAGAACCTATAAACCGGGGGGCCCGGTGATAGGTTAGATTCTCAAGCTCACCAAGAGCGGGTCCCCCAGAAATGCGGGTTGAGGCCCGCTCTTTGCGTTCTGTGAAGAGATTCTTGGAGGAGCTTGCATGGACGACATCGCCGAGGTCTGGCGAAAGTATAAAAAGACCGGCGATCCCATCCTTCAGGAAGAACTAGTCGTCCACTACCAGCCTCTGGTCAAGAAGCTCGCCCTGGGTGTGCTCCGCAAGCTCCGGGCCGGGACCGAGTTGGACGAGTTGGTGGCCGACGGGCTTTTTGGCCTGGTGCGGGCCATCGAAGGGTTCGAGCCTGAGCGGGGATACAAGTTCCAGACCTACGCCACCCCGGTGGTGCGCGGAGCCATTTACAATGGCTTGCGTCGGATGGATTGGTTGCCCGAGCGCACTCGCAGCAAGGCCCGGGCCTTTCAGAGGGCGGTCGACAAGCTGCAGCAAGTGAGCGGGCGGCCACCCACCGAAGAAGACATCGCCGAAGAGCTCAAGATGAGCGCCGAAGAGGTTTACGATTTGATCGCAAACCTGGGTTGCATGTACATGCTGTCGCTGGACCAGCCCATCGGTAGCGACGAGGGTGACGCGACCATGGGAGACCTGGTGGAGGACTCCGGCTCGATCAGTCCTGATGTCGAGGTGGAATTCTCAGAGGAGCGAGACCAGATGCGCGAGGCGCTGGCCAGCCTGCCCGAGCGCGAGAAGATTCTCATCGAGATGCATTACTTTGAGGGGGTTACCTTTGAGGCCATCTCGCGAATGTTCGATGTGTCCAAGCAGCGCATCAGCCAGATGCATCAACGGGCCGTCCGGCGCTTGCGCGAGGTGTTGAAAAAGGAAATGGGCGATGACGATATCTCGCCCAGCGCGATGCACGATTTCACGGTTTAGTGAAATAGGTAGCGCCTTTCTTCGACCAGGAGAGGTATGCGCATTCACAATCTGTTTTTCGCTTCGATCCTGGTGGTGGTGGCTGCGGCTGCCCGTTGGTGGACCCTGGCCGAGTTGCCCCCCGAGCCCGCCCGGGGAGTCTTGCTCACCGAGATGCATGGGCGGGATCTGTTGGTGCGGCTCACCAATGTCGGGGGCGAGGCCTTGTCGGTGACCACCTGCGGCTACGGTGACCCGTGTGCGGCCGACATTTCGGTCGACTTCCACCGGCCCACGGGGGAGTGGATCCAGGTCGCTGGTCCACGCTGCGGTACTGGCTTGCGGATCGGGCAGTTGGTCGTCGGGCCGGGCCAATCGGTCGAGCGAATTTATCGAGGCTGGTCCGAGCAGCTGCCTGTGGCCACGGTGACGATCCTGGCACGGGGCGAGGAGGCGCCGCTCAGCTCAGGTCCAATCGCTATTCGCGTCAAGGAACGCGCGATTCCAGTCCACCCCGCTGATGACCCGAACAACACTTCGGTCGTGAGCCAGCACCGCTAGTTCTTCACCAGGCGCCCCTCTGTTCGCCAGGAGTTCTAGACCTTGTCTAGAACGGGGGCTGGCCTTGAAGGAGTATGTTTGATGTCGTCCAGTCGCTATAAACCGCCGAAAGATAAACGCAAAGAAACCAAGCTGCAGGAGGAGCGCGATAAAAACCGCGAGTTGACTCCGATCGAAAAGCGGCGGCAGTTGGTGATTCACACCGGGGTCTGGATCCTGGTGCTCGCGTTCATGATGACCTCGGGCATCGTTTGCACCAATCTCGACCCCAAATCGCAGCCCGATCAACCGGTAGCCAACGGTGCGCCCGTCGATGAGGATACAGCCGGTATCGAGAAATGGAAGGCCGAGGTCGATAAGAATCCCAAGGATGCGACCGCTCTGGCAAACCTGGGGTATTATTACATCCGTAAGGCCGCCAACTCCGAGGAGCCGGAGAAGGGCCAGCTGCTCGGCCAGGCTCAAGAGACCCTCAACCAGGCTATCGAGGCCGACCCCAACTATTCTTTTGCTTATCAGCAGTTGGGCGAGTCGTTGGTGCTCAGCGAGAAGAACGACGAGGCCCGTGAGGTTTACAAGAAGGCCATCGAGTTGGCTGAACTGCCCGGCAAGGACGAGTCAGAACAGGCCGCTCGCGATGCCCAGAAGGTGCAGGCTCTGCTCAGTCTGGCCCGGCTCGAGTTCACCCAGGACGACCTGGAAGCCGCCCTGACTCATCTCGACGAGGTGGTCAAGGTCAAGCCGGGTGAGGGCAAGGCGTATCTCGCTCGGGCTACCATTTATCGCAAGATGGGTAGGGAGCAGGCGGCCATCACCGAGCTTCGCACTGCATTCGACATCGCCCAGGCTACCCGGGATCAAGAGTTGCTGCTGGTTTCGCAGGCGATGCTCGAGAGCATGCTGCCCAAGGATGCTCCCACTCCTGGGGTCGAAGAAAGTCCCGGCGTTCCAGCGACTCCCGCGCCCGAGACGACTCCCGCTCCGGTCTCGACGCCCAGTCCCGTCTCGGAAACCCCGGCCCCAGTAACCACGCCCAGTCCCGTGTCGGCTACGCCAGCCCCGGTGGCTACGCCAGCCCCGGTGGCCACGCCCAGCCCCGCGTCGGCTACGCCAGCCCCGTTAGCAACGCCGGCGTCGACGCCGAGTCCAATTCCGGCTACTCCGACTCCGTCAGTGACGCCATAGAGGCGCCGATTAGCTGGGCGATGACCTGACCCCACTGTTCGACCACCGAAGGAAGAGCTCGCCGAACCTCGGCGAGCTCGTCTTCTGTGTTGGCGTTTTCCAGGTTCGAGAGCAGGCTCTCGAGTTGTTGCGTGCTGGCCAGATAGGTGGCCAACATGCCGCGGTCCGGGCAGTGCTCGACAAAAATCTCGACGAGTTCGACCCAGTCGCTGACGGCCGCCACCAGGGCGGCTCCGATCTCTTCGGTTCGCTCGCTTTGAGCTCGGCTGGCCAATTGGTCCATGCGGACGCTCGCCTGATGGAGCTTGGCCAGGATCTCTTCCATCAGTTCTTGGAGTGAACCGCTACGTTCTGCCGACTGAAGTGGTCGATGAGGTCGATCTTGGTGACGATGCCGCAGGGGTTGGCCTGCTCGTCGAGCACTAACACCGCCGGGCGACCTTCCAGCAATAGCTGATAGACCGAGGCCACCTTGGTCTCGGCCGAGATGGTGGGCAGCGCCTCGCTCATCAGTTCGCGCACTTGCTTTTGCAGCGAGCCGCTGTCTTCGAAGATGCGGTTCATCAGCACGGTTTCTTGCAGCGAGCCGACCATGTGGCCGTCGTCCATCACCGGGAGCTGCGAGATGTTGTAGGTGCGCATCAGTTCGACCGCCCGGGGAACGGTGTCGTTGGCCTGGACGGTGACCACGCTCTTGGATTCGTCGCCCTTCTTGCCCAGTAGCTCGGACACCGAGATCGACGCGCTACGGGGATCCCAGAAGCCGTTCTCTTTCATGTACTCGTCCGAGAAGAACTTGGACAAATAGTTGCGGCCGGTGTCGGGCAAAATTACGACCACAGTCTTGCTCTCGTCGAGGTGGCGAGCGTACTGCAGGGCGCCAAAGACGGCTGCTCCGCAGGAGCCGCCGCAGAGGATGCCCTCTTCGCGGGCCAGGGCACGGGCTGTCACGAAGGAGTCGCGGTCGGAGACCATCACCATTTCGTCGACGATATCCAGGTCCATGGTTTCGGGAATGAAATCCTCGCCGATGCCCTCTACCTTATAGGGACGGATTTTATCGCTGGTATAGAGCGAGCCCTCCGAGTCGACCCCAACGATGGTGATGTTGGGGTTCATCTTCTTGAGGTAGCGTCCGCAGCCCGAAATCGTACCCCCCGTGCCCATGCCGGCCACGAAGACATCGAGCTTGCCCTTGGTTTGCTCCCAGAGTTCGGGGCCGGTCCACTCGTAGTGGGTGTCCGGATTGACCGGGTTGGCGTACTGGTTGGGCTGGAAGGCGTTCGGGATCTCGCGCGAGAGACGCTCAGAGACCGAGTAGTACGACTCCGGCGATTCTTTCGGCACGGCCGTGGGGCAGATCACGACTTCGGCACCATAGGCTTTGAGCAGCCGAACCTTGTCGGCACTCATCTTGTCGGGCATCACGAAGACGCAGCGATAACCCTTGAGGGCGGCCGCCTGGGCCAATCCCACGCCGGTGTTGCCCGAAGTCGGCTCGATGATGGTGCCGCCCTTTTTTAGCTGGCCGGACCTTTCGGCCGCCTCGAGCATCCTCAAGCCGATGCGGTCCTTGATGCTGCCGCCCGGGTTGAGAAATTCGGCCTTGACCAGGACCTTGGCGCGGACGCCGACGTTCACCCGGTTGAGTTGAATAAGTGGCGTGTTGCCTACCAAAGACAGAATATTAGGGCTGTACTGCATGCGTTCACTTCCAAAGGAATCAGGGGTTTCGCGGCGCTGCTTCTGGTGGCGGCGAGCAATTCCTTCTCTCCCCATGCTTGTTCCCCAGTTTACACGCTCGCAACACTCCTTTAGAGGCCGCTCGGGATAATCATGGCGTTGTGGATTGGAGGACGCCTTTGTGACCCTATCGGTAAAGATACGCTGCCAGTTGTTTCGTCTGGCGGTGGTGGCGCTGGCCCTCCTGTTCTTCGTGAGCTTGACCAGAACGCCGGCTGGCGGGTTGTTGCCGTGGGGCTCTCCCTGGTGGGGACTTGCTTTCTTTCTTGGTCTGGCGGCTCTGGCCGAGCGGCGCCCTCTGTTGCTCCCTCGCTATGGTGCTATGAGCCTGGCTGGTCCGGCCGCTTTTGCGGTGATGATTCTCTACGGACCTCTAGCCACCGTCTGTCTGACCCTCACGGCCGGGCTGTCCCGCTTTCTGCGCGAGTCCCGAGAGCGCGAGCTCGAGGCGGCTTTTATGGCGTATTCTCTGGCCCAGGGCCTGCTCAGCTATGGATTGGGGGCCAGCCTGTTTGCCGAATACGGCCATCGGGCCGGCTGGCTATTGGCGGTGGTGAGCATGGCTGTGGCGGTAGTGGCCACTTTCCTGATTCAGAGTCAACTGGTGGCCGTCCATCAGTGGCTCGAGCAGGGTATGGTGGGTTTACGCAGTGGCCGGGTAAATTGGGAGCGTCTGCGGCTCTATCTGGTGGCGGTGGCTCCTCTGGGCGCTTTGCTAGCGGTCTCGATGATGATCAATCCGGCCGCTCTGGCCTTGACTCTGGCTCCACTGATAGTCACCTATCTCAGTATCAAGAACTACACCGATACCCTGCGTGAAGCGCGCGAGGTGGTCGAAAGTCTGGTCGAGGCGGTGGAACGGCGCGAGCCCCACATGGTGGGCCACGCTCGGCGGGTAGCTGACTATGCGGCCGACATTGCTCGCCAACTCGGCCTCAAAGAGCCGCAGGTGGCTCGGGTGGCCACCGCCGGTCGAATGCACGACCTGGGCAAGATTGGCATTGACGAGAGTATTCTGGCCAAGCGCGAGGCTCTCAGTCGGGAAGAGCTCGACCTGGTGCGATGTCATCCCGAAATTGGAGCTCAGGTGGCTGCCCGGTTGAGCCTGTCGCGGGAAGAGGCCGAGTTCATTCGCTATCACCACGAGTGGTATGACGGAGGTGGCTACCCGTATGGCCTCCGAGGTCAGGCCATTCCGCTGGGAGCCCGTATTCTGGCCGTAGCCGAGGCTTTCGACACCATGATGACCAACACCGTTTATGCCTGCCAGCGCACGGCCACCGACGCTCTCGAGGCTCTGCGCGAGGGTCGGGGAACCCAGTTTGATCCCGAAGTTGTCGACGCGTTAACAGAAGCGTTGAACAAGCGGCGCAAGTTTTCATTACCATCAAGTACGTGCGCATAGCTTTTGCGCAGGTATGTGGAGGACTTAAAGATGCTGATTTCCAACCATTGCGGGTTCCATATCGCCGGCCAGGCCCCCCGGGCCGCCAGCGGCGAGCCGCCCCGCCCCAAAGCTGATGAAGAAGAGCCCTTGATCATCGTCGACGACGACGACGATCAGGATGTGCCCCCCGCCGAAGAATCCGAGCCCTTTTACGAAGTCGAGGGGCCGGGTGCCGGTGGCGGTTATGTGACCGTGCCTCAGACCGACACGGTCGAGATCAGCCGGGCTGGACGGGAAGGCTCTAAGAAGGGTGAAAAGTAACCGCTTAGAGCTGGCCTGGTCATGGCTGCTACTGGTCGGGTTCGTGACCGTGGGCGGGGCCGCCGCCCTTGGTGCCCGAGGCTTCTCGGGCTCCTGGCTGCTGGTAGCCGGTTTGGGTCTGCTGATATGGTTTGGCCTTTCGCGCGAGGTGCGTCTGAGCACCGACGAGATCCACGCCGTCTACACCCTGGACGACGTGCCCGTATTTGCGCTCATCTTTGTGGCCGGCTGGGCCCCTGCCACGTTGGTGGTGGGAGTGGTGCGCCTCGCCTTCGAGGCCTTTCGCGTGTTGCGGGGGTTGTGGCGTCACCCCGACCGGGTCACCAGCGAGAACGTTCGCTTTCATTTTGGTGATGTCGCTCTGGTGGTGCTGAGCACGGCCGCCGCCGGGTCCGTCTATGACCGACTCGACCAGGGCGGGGCTCTGCTGGTGTCGGGGCTCAACCTGTTGGCCGTGGTAGCCTGCGCCCTCACCTGGTTTTTGCTGGCCTTTGCTCTCAATGCCGTGCACGTGGCCGTGCGGCGCGGCGAGTTGGAAGCCATTCCGCAGTTGTTTCGCGGCAACCTCAGCAGCGTTCGGTTTTCCGTGCTGATGCTCTTGCCGCTCGGGGTGCTGATGGCCATCTTCGCTCAGCAGGCCCCTGAAGCGGTGGTGTTGCTGGTGGTTCCGGTGGCCATGGTGCATAACGCCCTCGAGGCTCGCCGCAAGCTCATTCACGAGTCACGCAACACCATCCTGGCTCTGGCTCAGTATCTGGAAGAGCGCGACCCGTACACTCTGGGACACTCGCAACGAGTGGCCGGCTTTTCGGCCGCTGTGGCCGAGGTTCTCGGCCTGTCGATGTCTCAGGTGGCGCTGGTTCGGCGGGCTGGACTGATTCACGATCTAGGCAAGATCGACGTTCCTGATTCTATTCTGCGAAAGCCGGGTCACCTGACCGAGGACGAACGCACCATCATGCGGACCCACACCGATCGGGCCGTCGACCTGGGTCAGCGCCTGGTGGCTCTGCGCCGTGGTCTTCCGTTTGATCTGGCCGCCTATCATCATGAGTGTTACGACGGCACCGGTCACTTCGGCTTGCGGGCCGACGAGATCCCTTTGGCGTCCAGAATTCTGGCCGTGGCCGATACCTATGACGCCATGACCTCGGACCGCCCCTATCGTCGGGGAATGGCCGAGACCGACGCGCTGTTGCGCTTGCAGAAGGCGCGTGGCACGCAGTTGGACCCGGCTCTGGTGGACGCCTTTATGGTGGCCTACAACCGCGGGTCTATCGAAGCCGTGAAGGCCGAGTGGCGCTCGGCTCGCGCCCGGCGAGACGAGGTTGCGCGGGGCACTCCGATTGCGGCTTGTCAACCCTAGGGGACTGTGCTAGAATGCCCTTCGAAAGTACGCGCCGGTAGCTCAACGGATAGAGTGTCGGCCTCCGGAGCCGAAGGTTACAGGTTCGAGTCCTGTTCGGCGCGCCAGGTTTTAGACTTCCAGAGGAGGATGAGAAAACAAAATAGATCCTACACCTGCAGAGCTGCATTGGATGGGATTAGCGCTAGAGCAGGCTCACAAAGCTAGAGAGCTTGGTGAGGTCCCCGTCGGTGCCGTGGCGGTTCGCAACCAGACGCTCATCGCCACCGGACACAACCAGCGCCGCGACCATCAGGACCTGCTCGGTCACGCCGAGATGATCGTGATGCGTCGAGCCGCCCGCAAACTGGGCGATTGGCGGCTGGAAGGGGTGACCTTGTATGTGACTCTCGAGCCGTGTCCGATGTGCTCGGGAACAATGCTGCAGGCTCGCGTCGAGACGCTCTATTTCGGGGCTGACAATCGTCGCGAGGGTTGCGCCGGGTCGCTGGTAAATCTGGTCGATTATCCCGGGATGGCACATCAGATTCGCGTCTATGGCGGTTTGATGGCTCAGCAGTGTGGACAAATACTGGAAGAATTTTTTCAACATAAACGGAGAGGTGGCTGAGTCCGGTTGAAAGCGCTCGACTCGAAATCGAGTAGGGGGGTTAATAGCTTCCCTCGGGGGTTCGAATCCCTCCCTCTCCGCCATTCACTTTTAGGAGAGGTGGCTGAGTCTGGTTGAAGGCGCACGATTGGAAATCGTGTAGGTGGGCGTTGAACCTGCCTCGAGGGTTCGAATCCCTCCCTCTCCGCCAGTTTTATTCTTTCCGGTGCTAGGTGGGGAGTTAGCGGTGCCCTGTAACCCGCAATCCGCTTTAGCGGGGCTGAATTCCCTCCGGAGGCGGACCTGAGTCGGTCTGCCCGAGCGGTCCTGTTGTTGAAATCTGGGCCCCGCTCAATCGGACGCCCGTGAACCCGGTCAGGCGCTGACGCGAGCAGCCGTAAGCGGGAGGTTTGATGTGAAGCGGGATAACCTGGATGGAGGCAGGGCTTTCGGTAACGTGGCTCTGGTGCGTCGATGGCGGGTGCACCGGTTTATTTTTTAATGGGGGGCTACAGGCGAAAAAATGTTCGAAAGGGGTTGCTCTTCCTTCGTGGAATGGGCCGGCCCGATCGCCTGGCTGACATCAGCGGTCTGCTCTTGCAGCGCCAGAACAGATGGGGAAGGAAACAACTCCATGAGCCCGGATGAAATCAAAAATAGACAGAGTCTCATCGTTAAGTTCGTCTATGGCGGACGCGGCGGACTCTCGTTCAAAGTTACTCCCATGATGGTGATTCTCGGCATCGTCCTGGCGGTCGGTGCCGTTCGCCTGACCGTCTATGGCTTGAGCCGCTATCAGGCTGACCAGCGCGCCCGAATCGCCGAACTCGAAGAGCAGAATCAGCGACTCCAGTCTTTCATCGCCGAAAAAGAGCGCGAAAAGAATCAGATGGTGGCGCTGGCTGACGCCCGTTCGAAAGAACTCTGGAAAGAACTCGAGAGCCGTGACCGGCAGTTGGAACAGCTGTGGGATCTGGTCGGCAGCAAGCCCGCCGTTTCCAGTCGCCGACGCTCGCTCGAGGGCTCCCGCGGGGGGCGACGCGACAGTTTGGCGGTGAAGTTGCGCTACCGCGAGCTGTATTCCGAACTCGACGACCGAGAAGGCGAGCTGCGCCAACTCGAGGTGGCCGCGGCTGGCTATCATCGCGAGCAGTTGCGCCAGGCCCGCCTGGCCCGTCTCAACTCCACCCCCTCGATATGGCCAAGCGAGGGTCGTTTCAGCTCTGGCTTCGGAAGTCGCTATCACCCCATCTATGGATATTCCAAGTTTCACAACGGGGTCGACATCACGGCTCCGTGGGGTACCCCGATTCGGGCCACCGCCGCTGGCAAAGTGGTGGCAGCCGAGTACCAGTCAGGCTACGGCAATGCTGTCGAAATCGAGCATACCAGGCGGCTCAAGACTCTCTATGGGCATTGCTCGAGTTTTGTGGTGAGTGAGGGTCAGATGGTCCAGAAGGGCCAGATCATCGCCTATGTGGGCAGCACGGGTCTGTCAACGGGTCCTCATGTTCACTATGAGGTCTCGGTCGATGGCAAGCAAGTCGATCCCGTCCCCTACATGGACAAGAAGGACCTGACCGCGTCGGCAGCCAACAACTAAGCAAGCGGCCGACCGCCCACCATCTGGGGAGATTCGCAGGGTGAAACTTCTCCCACCGCTAACTGACGAAGACAAGATGCTCTCCGGGCTGTGCTACCCTCTCTGGCCCATTGCTCCTGCATTTATCCTGTGGAGCCCCAAGAAAGACGACCCGTTCCTGGTTTACCACGCCTACCAGGGACTCGGTTTCGGAGGCTTTGCCTCGGCTGCTACGGTGGTGGTCTTCGTGGTTCTGAGCTTGATGTTCCGTCTGTTGCCCGGCGGTTCGGTGCTGGTGCCGGGAATGCTCGGTATCCTCACCTTCGGCACCGGACTTCTGGCTTTTCTCGGGGTCTTTCTGGTGGCTCTCTTTCTGGGCTGGCGCGCGAGTGCCGGAGACATGTTCGGACTCCCGCTGGTGGGCGAGTGGGCCGAAGAGCGCATGGTGATGGCCAGCGGCAAGACCCGGCAAGAATTTCTCCAGGCGCTAGCAGAGCCCGAGGTCGATCGAACCCAGGTGGATGAGAAGCCCGAGCCCTACGATTCTTCGCTGGAGCGTCGCCCCTGGGAGGGGTTTCAGGCCGGACCAACGGTCGCCGAGCCTCTTTCTCAGGCTGCCCCGGTCCCGGTCGAGCCCCCTCGACCTCGTCATGACAGCGGCAGTTTTGGCGGGCGCAGCTTGAGCCCCAGTCAGCCCAGGCCCATCGCCACTCCGCCCAGTACGCCCGTGGATCCAGCTACGGTTCGAGCCTATCGGGCGCGGGGCGAACGCCCGCCCGACGAGAACAACCTCTTGCGTCAATGGCTGACGTCGACCGACGACGACTGAATTCGTCGAGGAGTCTCGTCTTTTAGCTTGCGATCGGCGAAGTAGCATTTGGCCAGGCGCTCGCCGAGGGTGAACTGAAGATGCCTGGTGTCGAGGCGTTCCACCGGCAAGCTGGTGCTTAACATCGTCAGGTCGAGCATCGTGGCCCGCAGGCTAGACGGCAGCACGTCTCCGACTGCAAGCTCCCAGAACGCTTCCCACACGCGGCGCTTGAGTAGAGAGCGCAGGCGTCCGCGCCAGTGGTGGTATTCAGCCCCACTGAGATCGGGAAACTGCGCTTGCATGTCCCGTTGGGTCAGCCAGGGCTCGCGAGACAGGCAACGTAGAATTCGGCTCGTTCGCTCGCTCTCGCGCTCGCGCCGACAACCCGGGCACACGTCGTGGTGGGCTTCGCGGAAGCGCCCGCAAAGAGGGCAGGGCAAGCGGCCCCTGGCGACCTCGAGCTTCTCGCGCCGCGACTGAGCGATCATGACCTTCTCGAGTTTTTCTCGCAGGGCCGGATCGTTCAGCCCGGCGGCCACGGCTTTGATCTCGGCCAGTCGGGCCGGCTCGAGTGTGACCCTCTCGAGGTTGGGCGAGGGCGGCTTGTCCTGGACCAGGCTCTTGGTCCGCTCGACCGAGCCCACCCGGCAGCGCAGGTCGCGCAAGGGGTTTTGACCGAGCTCTTTGGCCAGCCGCTCGAGGATGTCGCGCTGGCGCAGTTGCAACTCTTGAGCCCAGGCGGCCGCACTAACCCGCACGTAGAGGGTCGAGCCTTTGATGACCAGCGGTTGGCTCTGGCGAGCCAGCAACTCGCCTACCACCTTGGGCCAGGCCTGGTGGATGCGTTGTCCTCGAATACCTTTAGCGGCGTTGAGGTCCTTGACGGTGCCCGATAGGAATCGCGACAGCTTCTCCATGGGTTCAGTTTTCGGCCTGGCTGTCGATTCTTCCCTGCTCGACGGTGAGGGTGTGGGCCTTTTGGGGTAGGTTCAGCGGACTGGCCGAGGTCACGAAGACCTGGGGGTAGTGACTGAGCAACTCGAGCAGGCGCGTCTGGCGTCCGGGGTCTAGTTCAGAGAAGCAGTCGTCGAGCAGCACGATGGCCTTTTCATGGCCAAGCTCGCTGAGCAGGTGGGCTTCGCTCAAGCGCATGGCCAGGGCGGCGGTGCGTTGCTGGCCCTGCGAGCCGAAGCGGCGTAGTTCGCGCCCGCCCAGATGCAGGCTCAGGTCGTCGCGGTGGGGGCCCACCAGCGTTCGGCGCTGGCGCAACTCGGCACGCCGGGTTGCGACCAGGCGGGCGGCGAATTCCTCGGCTTCAACCGGAGCCCCGGGCAGGTAGCCACAGGTTAGGTCGGCTTCTTCGGCCGCCAGGGCCCGATAGAAATAGGTGAGTTGGTCAGCCAGGTGCAGGCTCAGTTGTTGGCGTCGTTCGATGAGTCGAGTGCCGAGTTCGATCAACAGCGAGTCCCAGGGGGCGAGTTCCTCGGCACGGGGGTTGCCCTCCCGTAGCAACTGGTTGCGCTGGGCTAGCGCCTTCTGATAGTTGGCCAGGTTGGAGAGGTAGGCGGGGTAGAGTTTGCACAGCAGCAGGTTCAGGTAGCGCCGTCTCCCCGACGGGCTGCCCCCTACCAGAGCCAGATCCTCGGGGGTGAACAGGGCTACCGGCAGCTCTCCCAGGAAGTCGGCCAGGCGCACGATAGGTCGGCCCATCAAAAGGGCTGTTTTCTTGACGCCGCGACCACTTTTCTTCCAGCGTACCTCTAGCCGGCGCTTGCGACCCGAATCGCGCTCGAGCACGGCCACGATCGAGCCTTCACTCTGGCCCCAACGGATGAGTTCCGCCTCGGTCTGAGCTCGGAAGGAGCGTGCGCTGGCCAGCACGTAAATGGCTTCGAGGAACGCGGTTTTGCCCTGGGCATTGCGTCCGGTCAAGACGGTCAAGCCCTCCCCGGCGCAGAGCCGCAATTGCTCGTACAGCCGAAAATTTGTGAGCTCCAGGCTGCTTAGCCGCACCCGGCCTGTTTCGGTGGTTGGCGGGCTTGCCCTTCGGGAGGAAGACCTTGCGTATCGCGATGGTGTCGGATTGCTATCACCCGGTGATCAACGGAGTTGTGACTTCGGTGAGTTGCCTGGTGAAGGCCCTCGAGGTCCAGGGTCTCGAGGTCGAGCTGTTTGTGCCCGATGACCATCGCCCCTACCAGGACGAGGGGGTGATTCATCGGTTTGCCTCGGCTCCCTTCTGGTTGCACAAAGAGGAGAGATTCACTTATCCGTGGCCGCCAGCAGCCGTCAGGCCCCTGTGGACGGGCAGGTTCGATCTGGTCCATATCCATACGCCCTTCAATCTGGGCGGGTTGGCTGGCGCGGTGGCGGCGGTGCGGGGGTTGCCCAGGGTTTTCACTCACCACACCCTGTGGGAGGAGTATAGCCATTATTTGCCTTTGCCGCAGCGATGGGTCAAGCCGCTGGCGGTCTGGATCTGTCGCACCATGTGCCAGGTCTCGCAGAGGGTGGTGGCCCCCAGCCGTGAGGTGCGCGAACGGCTGCGTGCCCAGCAAGTTACCCGGCCCATTGACGTCATTCCCACCGGCATCGACCCCGACGTCTTTCGTGGGGGTGACCCGAGCCTGGCGGAATCGTGGCTGGGTCTTGAATCGGGCCAGGCCTTGTTCCTGCATATCGGGCGGGTGGCACGAGAGAAGTCGATCGAGGTGGTGTTGCGCTGTTTTGCCGAGGCCAGTCGCCAGCGTCCGGGGTTGAAGCTCGCGGTGGTGGGAGATGGGCCTGCGCGGGCCGAGATGGAGGCGTTGGCGGGCTCGCTGGAAGCAGACATCACCTTTCTGGGTTTTCGTCCCCGCAACGAACTGAAGCACCTGATGGCCCGGGCTCGGGGGTTGCTCTTTGCTTCTCAGACCGAGACCCAGGGGTTGGTGTTGCTCGAAGCTCAGGCGGCCGGAGTGCCGGTGGTGGCCGTGGCCGCTTCCGGGACCAGCGAGGGGGTCGACCCGGGCCGTTCCGGACTACTGCTCGAGCCGGGAGACGAAAGAAGTTTCGTGGGGGCCATTTTACGACTGCTGGACGATGCAAAATTCTTCCAGGAATTAAGCCGAAATGCTCGCCTTTTTGCTCAGGAATTTTCTTCAAGTTCAATGGCTGAGAAAATGGTGCGCTGCTATTCTCTTGCCATCGCGCAAAAGGGCCAAAAACACCCGTAAAAACAGCGTTTTTTGCAGGAGTTCCCAGGGCCGACTGAGAACCTCGGATAGTTAACATCAGAACCAGTTGTTGCCGGGAAATTGAAGAAAATTCTCGGCGGCCCACCCCGATCTTATCGGGGTCGAGGAGGAGCTATGGAGCAGGTCACGCCTGCCACAGAAATTGAAGAGGTCGGCCCCCCAGCCGCCCCCATCGTATCGCGCGAAGGCCATCTGGATACTGGCGTCAATGAATATGAAGCCGGGGATATCCAGGTTCTCAAAGGGCTTGAGGGTGTACGGGTTCGTCCCGGTATGTACATCGGTGACACCACCGCCCGCGGCCTGCACCATCTGGTCTATGAAGTGGTCGACAACTCGGTCGACGAGGCCATGGCCGGTGCCTGCGACACGATTGAAGTGTTTTTACACGAAGATGGCTCGGTCGAAGTTCGGGACAACGGCCGCGGCATTCCAGTAGCCATCCATCCCACCGAAGGCCTACCCACCGTCGAGGTGGTGATGACCCAGCTTCACGCCGGTGGCAAATTCGAAGGCAAGGGTTACAAGGTTTCGGGCGGACTCCATGGGGTCGGCGTGTCGGTGGTCAATGCGCTCTCCGAGAAGCTGGTGGTTACCGTCTTTCGCGAGAATCAGAGGCACCAGCAAGAATATGCGCGCGGCATTACTCAAGGGCCGGTGACCTCCGAGCCCTTCCCTGCCGAAAAGACGGGCACACATATTCGTTTTTGGCCTGATCCCAAGATCTTTCCCGTGACGATCTTCCAGTTCGAGGTGCTCAGTCAGCGCCTGCGTGAGTTGGCCTTTCTAAACAAGGGTCTGCGCATCAAGCTTTCGCAGCCATCCCTGGAGAAAGAAGTGGACTACTGCTACGAAGGTGGCATTCAAGAGTTCGTGGCCCACCTCAATAACAACAAAGCGCTGGTCCATGAGAAGTGTTTCTACGTCTCGCGCGTGGTCGAGTGGCCCGAGCGCGGTGACGTGGCGGTCGAGGTGGCGTTGCAATATAACGACACCTATCAAGAGAATGTCTATTCCTTCGTCAACAACATCAACACCATCGAGGGCGGGACCCACGTTACCGGGTTCAGAGCGGCTCTGACCCGCGCTTCCAACAACTATGCCCGCGACAAGAACTTGCTCAAGGACAATGAAGCGAACTTTTCCGGCGACGATGTGCGCGAGGGGTTGACGGCGGTCCTCTCGATCAAGCTGCCCGACCCTCAATTCGAGGGTCAGACCAAGACGAAGTTGGGCACGTCCGAAGCCCGCACCATCGTCGAGCAGATCTTTGACGAGTTCTACACCGAGTTCTTGGGGGAGAACCCTACCGTTGGCAAGGCCATCGTAGAAAAGGCCAAGAACGCCCAGCGGGCTCGAGAAGCAGCTCGCAAGGCTCGCGAGACGGTCCGCCGCAAAGGAGCGCTCGACGCGGCTTCGCTGCCGGGCAAACTGGCCGACTGCTCGAACAAAGACCCGCAAGAGTGCGAATTGTTCGTGGTCGAGGGCGACTCGGCCGGTGGTTCGGCCAAGATGGGCCGTGACCGGCATTTTCAGGCGATCTTGCCGTTGCGCGGCAAGATTCTCAACGTCGAGAAGGCCCGTCTCGACAAGATGTTTTCGCATTCCGAGATTCGGGCTTTGATCGCCGCCCTGGGCACAGGCATCGGTGAGGATTTCGATATCGCCAAGTTGCGATACCATCGGGTCGTCATCATGACCGACGCCGATGTTGACGGAGCCCACATCCGCACCTTGCTCTTGACCTTTTTCTTCCGGCAGATGCCGGCCCTGGTCGAGAACGGCCACATCTATATCGCTCAACCGCCTCTGTACGGTCTCAAGAAAGGCCGTAAAGTGGTCTATGTCTACTCCGACGAAGAACGAGACGTGGCCCTGGCAGAGATGGGCGACAACGTCAACATTCAGCGCTACAAGGGTCTGGGCGAGATGGATGCCGAGCAGTTGTGGTCGACCACCATGGATCCGGGCAATCGGGTGATGCGCCTGGTTGAAATGCCCGATGCTCTCGAGGCCGACAATATCTTCTCTGTTTTAATGGGCGATCAGGTCGCCCCGCGGCGTGACTTCATCGTCAATTACGCCCGCGACGTCAAGAACTTAGACATCTAGGAGCCTGGTATGCCGATCGAGGATAGGGAACTCAAGCTAACTCCCATTGTCAACGAGATGAAAGACGCCTACATGGATTATGCCATGAGCGTCATCGTCTCGCGCGCCCTGCCGGATGTGCGAGATGGGTTAAAGCCCGTCCATCGGCGCATTCTCTACACCATGCGCGAAGAGAATATCACCCCCGATCGGCCCTTCAAGAAGTCGGCCTCGACCGTGGGCAACGTGATCGCGCGCTACCACCCTCACGGTGACATGGCAGTCTACGATGCCATGGTGCGTATGGCCCAGGACTTCAACATGCGCTACCTGCTGGTGCAGGGTCACGGTAACTTTGGCTCGATCGACGGCGACTCGGCGGCTGCCCATCGCTACACCGAATCGCGGCTGTCCCGCATCTCGATGGCCTTGCTCGATGACCTCGACAAAGATACCGTTGACTGGCGTCCAAACTTCGACGCCTCGACCGAAGAACCGACCGTGTTGCCGGCCAAGGTGCCAGCCCTGTTGCTCAATGGGTCTGACGGCATTGCGGTGGGCATGGCCACCAAGATTCCTCCGCATAACCTGACCGAGGTGGTCGATGCCCTGCTGGCTTTGCTCGAGAACGAAGAGTTGACGGTCGACGAGTTGATGAGGTTCATCCCCGGGCCGGACTTCCCCACCGGGGCTCAGATCCTGGGCCAGCAGGGTATTCGCGAGGCCTATCGCACCGGGCGTGGCTCGATCGTCATGCGAGCCTGCATCGAGACCGAAGACCGACCCCGCGACCGCCAGGCGTTGATCGTGACCGAGATTCCTTATCAGGTCAACAAGTCTCGCCTGCTCGAGAAGATCGCCCAGAATATCCGCGAGAAACGCATCGAAGGCATCTCGGACCTGCGCGACGAGTCCGACCGCCGCGGCATGCGCATCGTGATGGAACTCTCTTCGGGGGCCCATCCCGAAGTGGTGATGAACCAGCTTTACAAACATAGCGAGTTGCAGAGCAACTATGGCGCCAACATGGTGGCTCTCATCAACGGCGTGCCCCGGGTGCTCGACCTGCGCACGATCTTGCTCGAGTTTCTCAAGCATCGGCGTGAAGTGGTTACCCGGCGTTCGCGCTACTTGCTCGACAAGGCCGAAAAACGGGCCCACATCGTCGAGGGTTTGCTCAAGGCCCTCGACCACATCGATGAAATCATCAAGCTCATTCGAGCCTCGGCCGACGCTAATATCGCTCGCGACGGTTTGATGAGCGAGTTCGGCTTTTCTGAGCCCCAGGCTCAGGCCATTCTAGACATGCGCCTGCAGCGTCTGACCGGTCTCGAGCGCGAGAAGCTCGATTCTGAGTATGCCCAGCTGCAAGAGACCATCCAGTACCTGCGGGGGCTCTTGGATGACCCCAAGAAACTCGATGGCGTCATCAAAGACGAACTCGACGAAATCAAAGCCCAGTTCGGCGACGAGCGACGCAGCGAGATCGTGCCCTACGTGTTTGGCGATTTCAACATCGAGGATCTGATTGCCGAAGAGCGGATGGTGGTGACCATTTCTGGCTCCGGCTACATCAAACGTGTGCCCTTCGACACTTACAAGAGTCAGAAGCGCGGCGGTCGGGGCGTCTCCGGTACGGGTCTCAAAGATGAAGACTACCTCGAGCACCTGTTTGTGACCAGCACCCACCATTTCTTGCTGTTCTTTACCACCAAGGCTCGGGTCTTCAAGATGAAGGTGCATCAGATCGCCGAGTACTCGCGGACGGCACGAGGGGTCGCTCTGGTCAACTTGCTCCAGGTCGATCAAGACGAAGGCGTGGCCGCTATCATTCCCGTGCGCAGCTTCGAAGAGGGTGGATTCATCGTCACCTGCACCCGCTCTGGGATCGTCAAGCGCACCGAGCTCGAGGCTTATTCGAACATCAACACCTCGGGCATCATCGCCCTTAACCTGCGCGAGGGCGATGAGTTGGTGAGCGTGCGGCTGTCTCCGGGCGATGAAGAGTTGATCGTGGTCACCAAGCAAGGCATGTCGATTCGCTTCACCGAAGAAGAGGTGCGCTCTATGGGACGCACCGCCACCGGCGTGAAAGGCATCAGGCTGCGCGAAGACGACGTGGTGGTCAGCATGGACTCGGCTCGCGACGGCACCGACCTGCTCATCGTGACCGAGACCGGTTATGGAAAGCGCACTCCCCTCGACCAGTACCCGCTCCAGGGTCGCGGCGGCCAGGGGGTCAAGACGCTGCAGCAAACCGAGAAGACCGGCACCGTGGTGGGAGCCCGCGTGGTTTCAGAAGAGCACGAGTTGATGGTTTCGACCCATCAGGGCACCCTGATTCGCACGCCGGTCCGCGATATCTCGCAGATTGGCCGCAACACCCAGGGCGTTCGCATCATCCGTTTGGGCGAGCATGATGTGGTCACGGCCATCGCTCGCATCGTGCCCGAAGAAGACGACGAAGAGGGCGAAGAGTTCGAAGGCGAACTGGCCGAGGACGGGCTCGATGAGGGGGTCCAAGCCGAAGAGGAACCGAACGAAGACGAGGAGTTGGGCGAGAGCGCCGGCTCTGAAGAAGAGACCGAAGAATAGTCGAGCTTTGTCGATCAGGGCGGCGCTCGTTCGACCCATCGGTGAAAGGAGTTTCCGATGAAGCTTTATGGAACCCCTCCGACTCGGGTCATCCGGGTCTTATGGCTGCTCAACGAACTCGGTCTTGAATGCGAGATGGTGCCCGTCGACCTTCGCGCCGGCGAGCATCGCACCGACCGCTTTCTGGCCATCAATCCTGCCGGCAAAGTGCCGGTGCTGGTGGATGGCGAGGTGGTCTTGACCGAATCGGCGGCCATCGCGCTCTATCTGGCCGAGAAATGTCCCGACCAGGGTCTGATTCCTCAAAATCTGGGCCTGCGCGCCCAGATGTACCGCTGGATCTTCTTCCTGGTCACCGAGATCGAGCAGCCACTCTGGCGGATGGCCCGCCATTCTTCGATCTACCCCGAAGAGCAACGGCTGCCCGCTGACGTCAAACTAGCCGCCAGCGAGTGCAAGCAGATGGCGGCCGTGCTCGAAGAGCACATGCGAGGACGTGAGTTCCTGGTGGGCGACGGCTTGACGGTGGCCGATCTCTTGGCTGCCTATACACTGGACTGGGCCGGCCAGGTCAAGCTTCTCGAGCAGTGCCCGAATCTCAAGGCCTTCGTCGCTAGAATGTACGCCCGACCGACGGCCCCGCCCACCATTGCTGAGGCCTTCGCTGCTCTGCAGAGCTAGAGGCTAGGCGAGTTCCAGGGTGGCGCGCACCAGGCCCAGCGCCAACGTCGAGAGGCCGCCAGCGGCCGGAGCGGCCAACGAGAGGGCCGAGGCGGCCGCGATGCCCAGGTCGAGCGCGCCGACGACTTTGAGGTGCTGGTTGTTCTCGCGCAAGCCGCGTTCTAGTTCGAAGCCGCCTCGAACCAGGTGGACCCCAGTCGAGGCGATGGCTAAGAGCGGGGTCAATTGGCGCCAGGTCGTGCCGGGTTGGAAGTGGCGGGTGAAGTCGGGATTGACGTGAACGCCACCCGGGTTGATGGTCACCCCGCCTGGAGGAAAGGCGTCGGAATAAGCCGCCAGGCCCGCGAGGGCCCCGGCGGCGGGCCCGAAGGTATAGGCGGGTAACGCCATGGCCTTATCCCACAGGAAGGGTTCATCTTGCTTGGGCTGGGACGGTCGGGGGGGCGAAAAGACAGGGCTAGGGCGCAGCGTTTGGATCCTCATAGCCCGATTCATAGCCGATGGGGTTAATCGGGATGTGTCCCGGAGGTTAACTTCAAAACGGCAGGTGCCGCCGCCAGGCGACCCGGCGCTGGATCCGACGGCTGATGCGTCCGAGTTGATGGAGCACCTGCTCAGGGTTGAAAAAGCTCTCAGGGGGCATTTCCTGGTCGACGAGCACCACTAGACGATCTCCCCGGGCGGCCTTTTTTAGGCCCGGGCGGTCGGTGGTGGTGGCCTGGTGGCTGTCCCACAGCACCAACACGGCCCTGGGGTTCCACCCCTCACGGTCACAGACTTGCAGGGCGGCCTCGAGTTTGCCGGCGCTGGCGGTTTGCGACGCCAACACCAGCAGCAGCGCTTCTTCGCCAGATAGGGGAGCCACCCCCATCAGTTCGCCCTGAAGCTCTTGGCCCGTGGCTGGACCGAGATAGAGCACCAGCGAATCCGAGCCGACCACGCGCAGGCGATAACCCCGCTGCAGTTCCCAATGGTCGCTCGGGCCATCCGCCTGCCGGGGATGGTTCAGGTAGTGCAAGACCAGCCGGGGGCGATCAGTGATATTCCACCTTGCCGCTGGCGGTGCGGATCGGGACCTGGCGTAGCCACAGCGACTTTTGCCACCATTTCGGGTTGTCTTGATACCACTGGATGGTTTTGCGCAGGCCTTCTTCGAAGTCGGTGTCGGCCGACCAGTCGAGCAGTTTCTTGGCCTTGTCCACCGATGAGGTGTGGCGGAAGACCTGACCCGGGCGGTCGCCAACAAAGGTAATGTTCGAGGCCGCTCCGGTCAGTTCTTTGATCTTCTCGGCGATCTCGAGCACGCTGATGGAGCGAGCGGTGCCCAGGTTGATCACCTCGCCCTTGACGGTGTCGATGGGTGCGTGCAGGGCCTTGTCCAAAGCTCGACAGTGGTCCTCGACATAGAGCCAGTCGCGCATGGCCTCACCCTTGCCGTGGACGGTCATGGGCTCGCCCAGGATGCACGAGGTGATAAAGCGTGGCACCACCTTCTCGAGGTGCTGATAGGGGCCATAGTTGTTAAAGGGCCGGATGATGACCAACGGCAGGTCGTAGGTGGCCCAGTAGCTATAGACCAGGCGGTCGGCGCCGGCTTTGGCGCTGGCATAGGGGCTCATGGGCTTGAGCGGGTGCTCTTCGTCCATCACCTCGGCGTCGGCTGTGCCATACACCTCCGAGGTCGAGATGTGAATCATACGTTCGATTCGGTCGCGGTGTTTGAGGACCGCGTTCGAAACCACCTGGGTGCCCATGACGTCGGTTTCGAAGAAGATCCAGTTGTCGTAGATCGAGCGCGTGACGTGACTTTCGGCGGCGAAGTGAACCACCATGTCGCTCTGCGAAACGAGCGTGTCGACCAGCTCGCCATTGCGCACGTTTCCATACCAGAACACCAGGCGGGCGTTGCCGTTGGCCGGGTGGTCCAGCATCTCGCGAGGCAGGTTATCCATGTTGCCGGCATAGGTGAGCAAGTCCAGAACCACCACTCGATAGTCGGGATATTTGTCGAGCAGATAGCGCACGAAGTTGCTACCGATGAATCCCGCCCCGCCGGTCACTAGAATCGTCTTCATGATTTACTCCTTCATTTTGCCCCGCAGGTCAGGACCTGACGGCTCTCAGGGCCGTGGTTGAACATCAGGTCAACCACCGACAAGTAGGGCTCGAACTCCCCAAATTTCTGGCGATACCGGGGGTGCTCGTAGTTGTGCCAATGCACTTTCACACCCGCCGTTTCGAAGCTCGCCTCGTCGAGATAGTCACGAGCGGCATCGCCTGTCAGATAGTCGGTGACCCCAAATTTCTGGCAGATTCCCACAAGCCTCTCTGTCTTCCTCCCCGGAATCCCCAGGGTCGAGGAAAGCTCGACTTTCCAGGGCATTCCCAGCAGTTGGGTCAGGGTCTTCAAGACGGCCAGATTGAGATCGAGGAGCTTTTCCCAGGGCTGCGAGAGCACCGCCTCGAGGGGGGGAAAGACCTGCTCGAAGAACGGGGTCTTCGAATAGGCCTGACGCAGGCTGGCCAAATGCTTCTTGGGCCAGGGCTGGTCGTTGTTGATCAGCACCTGGTTGTTGTCGGGTTTAGCTCGCCCTTTCGTGAGCACCGGCACCGTCAGCCAGCTCACTCCATTGGGCGTCTTGATGCGGTTGCGATTCCGCCAGCCGTGTTTGTCGAATTGGACATCGTCGTAAAGCACGAACACGTCGGCCCAGTCGTACTGATCGAGGTATCCGAGCCAGGGCAAATAACTCGGTTGAAGGACCACCAGCCGTTTCATGCCACGCCGGCCGTGATCGGTTCCCACAACTTCCAGAAATGCTGATAGGCCACCCGGGTGCCGACATCGATCGGTCGCCCTTCGAGGTGAACCACATCGTGGCGGCCTTCGGCCAGAAATCGGGTGAAGGCGAGCGTGAATTCGGATTCGTCCGAATTCTCGTCGATCTGCTCCAAGAAGGTGGCCGAAAAGACCGTGCGGCCGAAGCCTCGCACCGACCGTTTGCGATTAGAGAGTTGGGGAGTGCCGGTTTCGCCGAGCAGACCGACCAGCGTATAAACGGGACCCTCGCCGGTGACTTCAAAGCCCCGGGCGCCAGCGAAAAGCTCCGTCTCGGCCACCGGGACCGAGACCATCGAGGACAGGGTTTGCTGGCCTTGATAGTGGCTCACCAGTTGGGCCGTCGCCCCGGGCGAGCCCATCAGCAGCTGGTCGGGCAGCAACATTACGAAGGGCATCCCTTTGATCGCCTTGCGGGCCGCCAGCAGGGCGTCGCCCAGACCGAGCGGCTCTTTTTGGATGACGAAATCGAGCTGCATGCTCTTGGGCACCGGACCGGGGCAGTGGGCCCGCTCGGGAAACGGATAAGGCTCCGTGAGATGCCGCTGGAGGATCTCTTTTCCCTCGCGCAATACGATGATGACGTGCTCGATGCCCGCCTCTTTGAGTTCGTCGATGGCGTGCTCGATGAGCGGCTTGTGCCCCAGTGGCAGGAGTTCTTTGGGGACCACCCGGGTGAGAGGTAGCATGCGGGTGCCCAGGCCGGCGCACGGAATGACCGCGGTCTTGACGGGAACTGGATTCAAGCTTCGGCTACCTCTTCCTCATCGCTTTGTAACAATAGTAGATTAGGGGCACTATACCCACCCTGGGACTGAAATACTCCAGCATGAAGGCACGGCCGGCCTGACCCAGGTCGGTGCGCAGCTCTGGGTCGACTATCAGCTCTTCCAGGCAGGCTTCGAGTCCCGCGAGATCGGTCGAACGCCACGGAAAGGTAACTCCCATTCCCCAATACTCCCGATGCCGATTTCGGTTGAACTGGTCAAATGCCTGCACCATCGGGCGACACAGATACATCGCTTCGTCACCGGACAGGCCGTGGTAGCCCCGGAGCTGGTTAAACGTGATATCGGTTTGCTGGCGGATTCGCAAGATCTCGCTGTGAGGACGTCCCCCCACCTGCCAGAATTCGACCTGGTCCTGGTGGCGGGCCTTGAGCGCCCTGGCGGCGGCCAGGTAGGCCTCGGTGTCCTTGTGGTAGTAGTAGCGGCATAGCTGCCGGTGGGGCAGACTGGGCGTTTGCAGAACCCTCACGACGCCGTCGGTTTGCGAGAGAGGCGGTTCGAGTTCGACCTGATCCAGGGTGGCCGGCGGAAAACCCGCATAGAAGTCGGCTTCAGGGTACATCCGCATGATATGGGGCAGCGGGGTCAGGATCTGGCGGCCCGGTCGGCGCAATTCTGCGCTCATGGTATGGACTCGATAGCCGATGTAGAGATGCACCACCGCTTTACCCTCGACGAAGGGACGAAGGTCGAGTGGCCAGGCCGGCCGGGTTTCGTCATCATCCTCGAAAAAGACGAAGCAATCCGCTTCTTCCAGGATCTTCACCAGCTCGGGGCCGGGAGGGCCGCTGTCGAGAAAGTGAGCGCCGCAATCCTGGTCGGGATAACTGACGAACGGATGGCGTTGGGTGCACAGTGACCACGCCTGGTGGGGAGTGTAACGGTTGATGGTGTAGGCGTGGTTGAGCACCGAGGCGGCGATGTTTTGCGAGTCGGCCAGCACGATTTTCAAGCGAACAGCGTCAGGAATGGCGAAGCGGTCCAGCCAATGTTTGCGTGCAAAGCCTTTGCGCGCACAAAAGAGGGGGCGCCGACCGTCGGGGGCCTCGGGGGGGCCGTCGCCGGCCGCTCCGGCTCGAGGATGCAGGATCTCGACCTCCCAGTCGGGCCCCAGCAAATCGGCCAGATCGGTGTCGGCGGGGCCTCGGGCGAACTCGTTGTCATAGTCGCGATAGCGGAAGGTCTGGCTAGCCCCCTCGAGGGGAAGATTGACCGGCTCGATACAGATGGCCCGGCCAGTTTGCTGAAGCTGGCTCAAGAGTTCCGGTTGATAGCTCAGTCCGAAGAGCGAGAGGGTGGTGTCGCCGCCAGCGACCTGCAGATGTCGGCGCACCTGGTCGGGCGCCGCTAGCAGCTGGCAATCGGCAGGAGGCTCGAAATCGCCCAATACCTCGAGGGGATCGTGGCGCGGCCGTTCCATGGGCTGAGCGGGGGTGGCTTGCAGCTGACGCCAGGCCGACTCGGGTTCTGAAGCCTGGGCCGGTCCGAGCACGCCAATGCCCTCTCGCTGGCAGAATTCCTTCAGTGGCTGGTCCTCCTGACCGAGCACGACCCAATCCGGACGCTCTTCGAGCAAAGCCCGGCGAGTAGCCCGAGCAAACCATTCGTCATCGGGTGGCGTCGGCGCGGTCTGGCGCGAGAACTCTCGATAGTAGCGCACGATGAAAGGATTGTCGTCTAGCCGCCATTCGCCTTCGGTCTCGATGAGCGACATGCCGTCGCAGAGTCGGTGATAGTACAGGTATCGAGTGAGCGGCACCAGGGGGGCCAGCTGGTCGGCCGTGCGGCTGATGGTCATCACTTTCAAGGCGCACCGACTTTCAAGAACGGGCAGGGGCTTTCCCTTTTCTCGACAGGAAACCGGCTGCTTGTCTGGTTAAATCACTAAGGGTGAATATAGTTCAAGAATTTCCCGCCCTTCGCGCTCCCTTGAGCCGCGCGCTGGTGGCCTCGGGCCGGGCCCTCGATGACCAGCTCTGGCAGGACGAGGCCTTCACTGACCTCTTCACCCGCGAAGTCTATCGCGAAGCGAATCTGCCGGAACTGGTGCGCACCGAGGTCTACTCGAGCTTTATCGGCCCCGGTCCCGGCGGGGTCTTAGCGGCCGGCTGGCTGGCCGAAAAGGAGTTGCTGGATCAGGAGTTGATCGAAGAGTTCCTCTTTTGTCTGCCGCTAGGTCCCTACGTGGCGGGAGCCCTGGACCCTCTCGAGGCGCTCGAGGCCGCCGAGGGGTTGTTCGAAGGGGGCTGGGTTCGCCAACGGCCTTTACTGGTGGCCCATCTGCTGAGTTCGCGAGCGCTCCAGGACCGTTCACGCCAGGCTCTGCTTCATCGTGTCTACAGGGCTCCCTGGGCCGGTCGCGAGTTGCGCCAGACCCTGACCGACTGGGCCCTATTCTGCCAATCGGATCAACTCGAGGGCTTTCCGGCTCCCCATTCCGCTCTCTTCTCGCCGGCTCTGGTGGGTAGCGTGATGTTGGGGCGTCCCTTGAACGAGGTGGTGAGGGTGGCCGAATCGCGGCCGGTGCTGTGCAAGTCGACGCTAGAACGTCTGGTGGAGTGGCTCGACGGTGGTCGGACCACGGGGGGTCCCCGTCTGAGTCGCCGCGCACGGACTTTCCTCAAGCCCAGGCGGAGCGAAGCCCGGCGTCAGGTGGGCTAGCTGCCGTAGGCTTTCGAGAAGCGCACTCGCTGACACAGGCTCATTTGAAAGAGCTGGTTCATGGCGTTGCTGCTCGAGGAGTTGCTGTTGCAGTCGGGCAAGGGTTCTTCCACCGGCTTGGGCACGAAGGCGGGCACGCCGCGGGCGGCGATGGTGGTGTTTTCGATGCGGGTTCCGTCGACGGGGATGGGCATACGACCCACCACGGTCTGGCGAACTTGGAGCGAGAAGATTGCGTTTTCGTCGACGTTGGAGCTCTGAGGCTCCTGGTAGCGACGGGCTCGGTCGGGGTCATCAAAGCCCTCGAGCCAGAAGATTTCCAGGTCGTCGGCCAGTTCCATGAGGCTGCGCAGCGAGGCCCAATTGCGTTTGGGTTTGCTGTCTGCTTCTTCCTGTTCGGCCTCGACGGGTTGGCGCCGCCGTCCACGTCCATAGCCGCCACCGGGGCTTCCTGACCCGTCCTGTCCGACTCTGAGTGTTCTGGCTTGCATCCTGGTTGTTCCTCTCCTGAGCATAGAGTAGAGGAACTGGCTGAAATATCGCTGAAAGCTGGGCCATGTCGGATACGGTCGAACTGGAACTCGAGCGGCAGGTGCTGCGGGCCGGCGAGAAGGTCCAAGGGGTGCTGCTGGTCCACGGCATCCCTCACTACGAGTGGATCAAGGTCGAGCTCCACGGTGAAGAGGTGTTGGGAGCCAATAGCACTGCCTTCTCGGTGGTCTACCCGGTGGTCGAGAAAGGGCTGCGGTTGGCCGAGAAAGGCGAGGCCCTGAGCGAGCAGCGCTTTCCCATCGAGTTCGAGCTGCCCGACGATTGCCCGCCCTCGTACGCCAGCCGCGAGTTACGCTGTCACTACTTCTTGAAGATCCAGGTCCGCCGCGGCGGTTGGCATCGTGATGTGGTCAAGCGCGTCCCGCTGACGTTGCTACCCGCTGAAGCCTTGATGGCTTCGACCACCCCCCGGGAGTTATTGATTCAGGAAGGCTCCCTATCGCTCACGGTCCGCCTGGACTTTGCGGGTCTGATGACCGGCGAGTCGCTGACCGGTTCGCTGGTCCTGGACCAGACGGAGGAAGGGGTGGCCTTGCCCAACAAGCTGACCTTTCGGTTTGCGGCCATCGAAGAATCGACTTCGAGGGCATTTTCCCATCGCGAGGTGCTTTGGTTGGTGACCCACGATGTGGAGCCCGACGACGACGCCACCCTGCCCCTGACCGGCGTCTTCGAGTTTCCGGTGGCTGAAGATGCGCCGTTCTCCGGCACCTGGAACGGCTTTCGCCTCCATTACGGCTTTCGCGTCGGTATGTTCCTGGCCAACGGCAAGGACGTGCGCGAATCGCTGCCCATCCGAGTTTACCGTCGCTACACGCCCATCCCTAGCTAGGGGAGCCGCCTTCGCGTCGAGCTAGCGGGCTAGAAGAACGGTGATGGCGTTGCCCAGGATGTTCATCACCGCCAGGTCGGTGGCTCCGTCGTGGTTGAAGTCGCCCCTGACGGCCGAGCCGGTCGCGCCGCCAGCATAGAAGAATCGAGGGGAATCAAAAGTCCCGTCGCCTTTCCCCACCAGGACCCCAACTCCCGGGATGTTCGTGGTGATGCCGGTGTAGGTGCAGGTCAGGTCAGGCAGGCCGTCACCGTTCACGTCGTCGGTCAACACCTCCAGCACCCCGTCGCCGACGGGGGTTATCGCGGGTGTCCCGAAGGTGCCGTCACCACGACCGGGCAAGACGGTGACGGTGCCGCTGACAAACTGTGTCACCACCAGGTCCGGGTGGCCGTCTTGAGTGAAGTCGTCAGCGGCCACAAAGGCAGAGATCGAACCGCCCGCGGGGTCTGGAACGTCGATGGTCTGAGGGGGTTGGAAGGTCCCATCGCCCTGGCCCAGATGGATGGTGACCTTTTCTTGGAGGCTGACGGTGACGACATCGAGCTGTCGGTCGCGGTTAAGGTCGGTGGCCACCAGGCCGCTCACGGGTAGGCCGGTGTCGAACGGGGTTGGGCTCCCGAAGGTGCCGTCTCCCATTCCGGGAAGCAGCTGGAAGCTGTTGCCTGCGGCCAAAGCCAGGTCGAGGTGTTGATCACCGTTGAAGTCGCCGACCACCACCGGACCGGCCGGTCCAGAAAAGATGGTCTGGGGCGGTTGGAAGGAGCCGTCGCCATTGCCGAGCAGCAAAGCGGCCAGGCCGCCTCCCGCGACTACCAGATCCGGTCTTCTGTCCTCGTTGAGGTCTTCAACGGCCAGAGCGAAGGGCGAACCGGGGACATCGACGCTCTGGGCGGGCAGAAAGGTGCCGTCGGCCAGTCCGCGCGCGATACTGACATCGCCCGAGGTCAAGTTGGCCGTCATCAGGTCTAGATTGCCGTCGTTGTCGAGGTCGGCAGTTCGCAGCGCCCGCGGCTGGACGCCCACCATCTGGGGCGTCCCCGGCATTTGAAAGGTGCCATCCCCCTGGCCCAGAGCCACGAAGACGGAGCTGCCTTCAATCTGGGCGGACACGATGTCCAGGCGAGAGTCACCGTTGACATCGGCGAATTCGGCGTAGTTCGGCAGGAAGGCGCTGGCGACTCGATACTGGGGGTCGAAGGCTCCTCCGCTGCGACCAAGTAGAATGGAGAAGTCGCTATCGACCGCGTTGGTTACTAACAGGTCGGGCTGCCCGTCGCCGTTGAGGTCGTTCACCGATACCGAATAGGGAGTTTCGCCAACCGGGTAGGTTTGGGGCATGGCAAAACCCGTGGACCCAAGGGTGAGATAGACCGAGATGGTGTTGTCCAACCCGTTGACCGCCACCAGATCGGCCCGTTGGTCGTGGTTGAAGTCCGCGCTACCTAAGAACCAGGGGCTATCGCCAGCAGCCAGGCCCGAGCCGGCCACGAACGTCCCGTCACCCACCCCCAGCAGAATCGAAAGATTGTCGTCATTGGAGTTCGCGCTCACCAGGTCGAGCTTCTGGTCACCATTCGTGTCGATGGCTAGAATGTCAACGGGTCCGCTGCCCAGCGAGTAGTTGACCGCCGGCAGGAAAGAACCGTTTCCGAGGCCGAGAACAACGGAAGCGTTATGGCTGCTGAAGTTGGCCGTGACCAGATCGAGATTGGTGTCTCCGTTAAGATCGGCCACTTTGATGGCTAACGCCCCGGTGGCACCCGAGAGCGACAAAGCTTGGGCGGGCTGAAAGGTCCCGTCGCCTTTGCCAAGCACAATCGACAGGTCGTCACGATTGGCGGTGGCCAGATCGACATGCTCATCCTGGTTGAAATCCCCAGTCGTGATCCAGTAGGGTCCGGTCCCGACCTCGAGCACGAAGGGCCGGTCATAGGTGCCGTCCCCGTGGCCCAGGCCCACATAAATCCGTCCTGGAGCGCCAAAGCTAGCCGCCAGAGAATCGCTAAACACGAGGTCGGGCTTGGCGTCCTCATTGAAGTCGGCGATGGCAAAGGAGGACGGGAAGACTCCCCCGGGCAGAAAGCTCGGAGCGTCAAAGTCGGGAAGCGTGTTTTGGAAGGCCGGGTTGGAGATCGTGGTGATTTCTCCCACCGCCACCGAGACCGCCGGCTGGCGATAGGTGCCCAGCACGGTCGACGAGTCGCTGAGATAGAGAATCTCCAGGTCGTAGGTCCCGGCGGGTACCTCGGCTATCTCCAGTTGTTGATCGCTGCCGAGGTCCGAGCGGGTGAATTCCCGGCTGATGACGACCTGGCCATTCTGGCGCAGATTCACCACAAACCGACGAACGTCACTCTTGACGGCCCGGTTGTTGAGCAGTGCCAGCACTACGTTCAGCGAGCCAAGCGCGGTCGGTGGGCCTGCGCTCGTGGAGCCACCACCGCTGGTGGAAGCCCCCGAGCCCCCTCCAGTGCAACCCGCCAGCAGAAGCAGTAACAACAGACCCAGCCCTAGACCGACTTTGATTCGCATAACCGGGTTCGTTCGTCGGCTGAAACTCGACCCCTGGATACATCTCAAATGTGTCGAGATTGTACCAACGGGTGCTAACACAACTCTAACGCTACTCTTGTTTGGAATTTCCTTGCTGGGGGGTAGGATGCCATTGGCGCGTTGAGGCGACGGCTAGGTCCGTATCGGCGTCACTGATAGAAAAATTCGGAGGTTTAACATGGCAACGAAGACACTCACTTTGAAGCCGATGGCCGACCGCATCGTGGTCGAGCCAATTCCCAGCGAAGAGAAGAGCGCTGGTGGCATCATCCTTCCTGACACCGCTCAGGAAAAACCCATGACTGCAAAGGTTCTGGCCGTTGGCCCGGGCCGCATGCTCGACAACGGAAAGCTCGAGCCGATGGAAGTCAAAGTGGGCGAGACCGTGCTGTACGGCAAGTACTCGGGCACGGAAGTGAAGATCGACGGCAACAAGCTCGTCATTCTTCAGCAACGCGACATCCTCGGAATTTTCAACTAAAAACAAACAAGGAGAATTAGAGTAAATGGCTGCTAAGATTATCAAATACGATATGAACGCTCGCAAAGCCCTCGAGCGTGGAACCGACATTCTGGCCAACGCCGTCAAGATCACCCTCGGCCCCCGCGGTCGCAACGTGGTGCTCGACAAGAAATTCGGCTCGCCCACCATCACCAAAGACGGTGTGACCGTGGCCAAGGAGATCGAAGTAGAAGATCCCTTCGAAAACATGGGCGCCCAGCTGGTGCGCGAAGTTGCTTCCAAGACCAACGATATCGCTGGCGACGGAACCACCACCGCCACCGTTCTGGCCCAGAGCATGATCAAGACCGGCCTCAAGAACGTCACCGCCGGCGCCAACCCGATGTTCATCAAGCGCGGCATGGATCAGGCCGTGACGGCCGTGGTCGACGCCATCAAGAAGCAGGCCGTGACCGTCGAGACCGGTGAAGCCATCACCCAGGTCGCCGCCATCTCGGCCAACAACGACAACGAGATCGGCTCGCTCATTTCGCAGGCCATCGAAAAAGTCGGCAAAGACGGCGTCATCACCGTCGAAGAGTCCAAGACCCTCTCGACCGACCTCGAGCACGTTGAAGGCATGCAGTTCGACAAAGGCTACATCTCGCCTTACTTCGTGACCGACTCCGAGCGCATGGAAGCGGTTCTCAACGACCCCTTCATCCTCATCGTCGAGAAGAAGATCAGCGCCATCCAGGACATCCTGCCTCTGCTCGAGCGGGTGGTCCAGATGCAAAAGCCCCTCTTCATCGTGGCTGAAGACATCGAAGGCGAAGCGCTGGCCACTCTCGTGGTCAACAAGCTGCGCGGCACCATGACCGCCTGCGCCGTCAAAGCCCCTGGCTTCGGCGACCGCCGCAAAGAGATGCTCAAAGACATCGCCATCCTCACCGGTGGTCAGGTCATCACCGAAGACCTCGGCCTCAAGCTCGACAAGGTCACCATCGACATGCTGGGTCGCGCTTCCAAGGTCAAAGTCACCAAGGAAGACACCACCATCGTCGAGGGCGCCGGTTCTGACAGCGAGATCAAAGGTCGTATCGACCAGATCAAGCGTCAGATTGACGACACCGACTCGGACTACGAGCGGGAAAAACTCCAGGAGCGCCTGGCCAAGCTGGTCGGCGGTGTGGCTCTGATTCGCGTCGGCGCTGCCACCGAGACCGAGCTCAAAGAGAAGAAGCACCGCATCGAGGATGCTCTCTCGGCCACCCGCGCCGCCGTTGAAGAAGGCATCGTCGCCGGTGGCGGCACCGCGTTCATCAACGCCCTGCCGGTGCTCGACAAGATCAAAGGCCTGTCGGCTGACGAGATGGTCGGCGTCGAGATTATCCGCGCTGCGCTGGTCGAGCCTCTGCGCCAGATCGCCAACAACTCTGGCAAAGAAGGCGCCGTCATCGTCGAGAAGGTGAAAGGCCTGAAAAAAGGCCACGGCTATGACGCCCTGCGCGACGAGTACGTGGACATGGTCAAAGCCGGCATCGTCGACCCTGTGAAAGTCACCCGTTCGGCTCTGCAGAACGCGGCTTCCATCGCTGGTATGGTTCTCACCACCGAGACCCTGGTCACCGAGAAGCCCGAGAAGAAAGAAGCCGGCGGCGGCATGCCCGATATGGGCGGCATGGGCGGTATGGGCGGCATGGGCGGAATGGACTTCTAGTCTAGCCCTCTCCCAGGAAAGCCCCGGGTTATCCCGGGGCTTTTTTCATGCCGGAAGGCGGGCTTTTAGCTGGTGGCCTGAGGCATCGTCTCGATGAGTTCGCTCAGCCTGGCTCGGTCGACCGCACCGATGACCAGTAAGGTGGCCACGAAGTTGCGATCTTTGGGACGTCCGGATGGACTCTGCTATTGTTGGACCTCGAGGGGTGACCCCCTGCCGACTTTGGCGACCCGGCAGGAAGGCGGGGGCGGCGTGGCTTAGTTGGCACTCATGCGGAAGTTGTTGATTGTGCTGTTGCTCCTGGCTGCGGGTTGTGGCTCGCGCGAGGTGAAGACGACGGTGGATAACCGTGGTGATGATGCTCAGCGTCTGGTCGAGGCTCAAGTCGTGCCTCGGCTGGAGCAGCTGGAAGACCGCCTGAGTGTGCGCCCCGAGCGCCATTGGGCTTCGCTCCCGTACGGCGAGAGCGAACTGCTGGTCTCGCTCGAATTAGCCCACGAGGGAACGACCGTCCGGGGCGAATGGCGGGTTGCCGGTGAGCAGGTAACTCCCTCGAATCGTTTTGCCAAGGACCTCGAGAAGCTGCCGGCCGAGCCCAGTCACTATGACCTGATGGTGCTGGTGCCCGAGCCGTGGCTGCCTCGCCAGCCGGTGGCCAGTGTGCCCGAACAGGCCCCCGAGGCGGTGGCGGTGGCCACCCAGCCGGCCCCGCCGGCCCAACCCAGTCAGCCTGCGCCGCCAGCGCCGCCGGCTCCCAAGCCGCCTGCCCCCCCGAAGCCGCAACTGGTGGGAGTCATTTCGGGCGATGTCCAGACGGCCATGATTACCCTTGACGGCCGCAACCTGACCATCAAGCCGGGCGAGACGGTGGGTGGGGTGACCTTGCACTCGGTGGCTCCCCAGAAGGCCGTGATCAGCTACCGCGGCGAGCGACGCGAGCTCGAGTTGTCGATGCCGTTGAAAGCCCAGATGCGCCTGCCTGAGCCTGTTCCACCGGCCAAAACCGACAGTGGTGACTCGGAAGTGATCCATCTCGATAATCGCGACCTGGACAACGAGAAGCCCGTAGAGTTGCCGGGCGGCTGGCGCAAGTTCGAGAACCACTGAGGGGAGCCCCGGCTTTCGCCGAGGGGGAAGCCTCGCTTTGCTCGGAGAGGGAGCCCGGCTGCGCCGGGAGATAGGAGCGAAGCTAGCTTTGCTCGCTTCGAGATTTCTAGATAGTCGACGCTGCGCGTCGTAACTCGGGCGCGGCTAGCCGCGTAGGTCGAAAACGCTAGTGTTCGCAGCAGTCGCCGCGTTGGATACGGCAGGCGCGCCAGTTGGCGGCGTGAGAGAAGCAGAGCAGGGCGGCGCCGGCCAGGGTCAGGGGCTGTTCCATCGTGTGAAGCAGAAGTCCGCAGGCCAAAAAGAGCAAGCCGAGGCCACCGCACAGCGCGATTTCTAAGCGGCGGTGTTTGCGATAGGCCGGGATCAGGGCCAGCCCGGCCAGGGGAAGAGCCAAACCTAGCAAAATCGAGTGAATACCATCGTGCTCGATGTGGATGGCCCCGAAGGCGGGCAGCAAAGACAGCAGAGGTAAGAGTCCGCAGTGAATCAAGCAGGCTCCGGATGCCAGCATCCCGAGCTTGTCCCACAGGGTGATCTGTTCTTGTTGTTGCTCCGCGTTCATCGGTAGTGAGAATACATTCTCAAAAGCTAAAAGTCAAGGTTCCTTCGCACCATGAACCACGAATCCTTTTGAGCGGCCCAGTCTAGGGGCCGGGCCATTGGTAGGTGGCCAGCTCGCAGGTGCCATCGAGGCCGAACTCGATGCCTTCCATTTCCAGCAGCCGCCGCTGGTGGGGCACACTGCTGTGGCGGGCCCGGTCGCTGATGCCTCCCCGCGCATTGATGACGCGCTGCCAGGGCACCCCCGGCTCGTCCAGGGCCCGCAGGGCGTAGCCGACGGCCCGGGCGGCCCGCGGCGAGCCCAGCAGGCGGGCCACCTGGCCATAGGTCATCACCCGCCCTCGGGGGATCTGACGTACCAGCGCGTAGACCTGGTGATAGAAGTTGGAAGGACCGTTCGCCGCCTGGTCAGAACCGCCAAACGTTATGTCTTCATCCACCGACCTGCTTCACTCCAACGTTTCGAAAGTCTTCCAGCATCTGGGGGGTTTTGACTGGAACAACGTGCCCATCGCCGACTACAAGCCGAGCGACGATTCCTGGCGAGGTGTCACGCGACGAAGTTTTGTCGGCGAGCGGGGCGAATCCCCCCTCTTTCATCTGCGCTACTTCGAGATCGAGAAGGGCGGCTATACTACCCTCGAACAGCACCAGCACGAGCACGTGGTCGTGTGTATGCGGGGCCGGGGCCAGGCGGTGTTGGGCTGCCGGACCATCGAGATGGGTTTTGGGGATGTCGTCTATGTGGCTCCCAACGACGCCCATCAGTTCAGAAATGACGACCGGGACGAACCCTTTGGCTTCTTCTGTATCGTCAACGCCGAACGCGACCGCCCGCGCGAAGCCGAGGCGAACTTCTGCCCAATTTGCGATTGAGAGATGGAGAGCCAGGGCTCGGCATTTAACGCTCTTGTGACGCCGGGGCGGTAAAGTTTCCTCAGTGAGATGAGCATTGGTTGGACCTAACGCCCCGGCGAAAGCCGGGGCTTTTTCTTTTTCTACCGAGGTTTCCGGACCTCCTCGTGCCCACTGCGAAACACTATAGGCCTCGCTTCTTGCCTGTTCAGGAAATGCGATCCCTCACTCGACGGCCGGCCCTGGCGGGCCGCCAAAATGGACCTTGAGCGCGAAGCTCACCAACCAAATCCTAGCGTATCCGCCGAAGTGAGAGGTCGCCTAAAGAACATACCATTGGACCTAACGCCCCGGCGAAAGCCGGGGCTTTTTCTTTTGGCCTAACCCTTCATGGCTCCTACGGTGATGCCGCGGGTGAGGTGGCGCTCGAGCAGGACGTAGACGATCAGAGTGGGCACCATCACGATGACCAGGCCCGCGAAGACCATGCCGTAGTCGGTGCGGAACTGGCTCACGATGGTCAGGTTGGCCAGACCCAGGGGCAGGGTGCGCAGGTCTTGCGAGCCGTGGCCGTTGAGCAGCATGAAGGCCACGAGATACTCGTTCCAGACCCCCAGAAAGGTGAAGATGGCTACCGTCACCAGACCGGGGCGGGCCAGGGGTAGCATGACATGCCAGAAGGTCTGCCACTCGCTGGCCCCGTCGAGCAGCGCCGCCTCGCGTAGACCGCCAGGCAGGGCCCGAAAGAAGCCGGCCAGTAGAAAGACGGCGAAGGGCAAGCTGGTGGCTAGATAGACCAGGGTGAGGCCAGTGCGGGTGTTGAGCAGGCCCAACCACTTCATCTCGAAGAACAGCGGCACCACGGCCATTTGAATGGGCACCATCATGCCGGCTAGAAAATAGAGCAGCAACAGGCGTGAGTAGGGCCCACCAAAGCGGGTCAAGGCGTAGGCGGCCATCGCCGAGAGCACCAGGGTCAAGAGGACCGTCACCGTGGTGATGATCAGGCTGTTACCGAAGAAGGCGCCGAAGTGGCCGACGGTCCAGGCTCTTGAATAGTTCTCGAGAGCTAACTGTGAGGGGGGCGCGAAGGGATCGAGGAAGATCTCGCGGCTGGGCTTGAAGGAAGTCACGACCAGCCACAACATCGGCAATAGGGTGGCGGCTAGATAGGCCAGCAGCAGCGGATAGAGGAAGGGCTTTTTCATCGCTCGATGGCCTCGCTCTCGGTGAAACGTGCTGTCACCGCCGAACCCACGAAGACCATGGCGAAGAGCAGGCAAGCGATGGCGGCGGCTTCTCCGATGCGCATGTCGGTGAACATCGAGCGCACCATCAGGGTGCCAACCACATGGGTGTCGGTGGTGGGTGACTGGTTCATCAACAGCCAGATGGCTTCGAAGGCCTTCATTCCTCCGATGAGCATGAAGATGAGCGAGGCGGCCAGCGTATCCCAGATCATGGGCAGGGTGATCTGGAAGAATTTGTGGCCTTCGGTGGCGCCGTCCAGTTCGGCCGCCTCATAGAGTTCGGCGGGCACGCTCTGCATGGCCGCGAGATAGAGCACCATGTTGAAGCCGCAGGCTCCCCACACCCCCATGGGAATCAAAGCGTGGTAGAGGTGGTCGGTGGACAACCAGGCGGTGTCGCTGCCGAACAGGCGATTGATCGGTCCCTGGGGGTTGTAGAGCTGTTGCCAGAGCAGAATACCGGCCACTCCCAGCAGGTTGGGGAAGAAGAAGGCCACGCGAAAGAAGCTCGAGCCCCACAGGCCCTGGTTGAGGCAGTTGGCCAGAAAGAGCGCCAGGGGAACGACCACGGCGGGAATCACCAGCATGAGATAGAGATTGTTGCCCAGGGCAATCCAGAAGCCGTCCGATTCTAGCAGCAGCCGGCGAAAATGAAGCAAGCCCACGTATTCGGGTCGAGACAGGCTGTCCCAGCGGGTCAGGCAAAAGCCCAGCGAAGCCAGCGCCGGCAGGACGAAGAAGAGAGTGTAGAGAGCCAGCGACGGCCCCAGGAAGAGGCCCCTCGGACCGGGCTCGCCACTCGGGGCCGACACGTTTGGGCCCGAACCCAGCCCTAGCACCAGGCCGGCCGCCAACACACCCAGGAAGAGGAGCGCTCGGAAAGGGTAGCGGACCTCGACCTGGTCGGGATGTTGGGCTCGATTGCGCACCAGTTCGGCGGCCCGCTCGAGCGCCGCGGCCGCTTCGGCCGGCTCGGTCTTGCCGGAAAGCACCTTGTGGAGCACGTCGTTCCAGGCCTGGGCCATGCCCGGTGGCACTTCGCCGGCGGCTGCTCCGAAGGTCCGCTTGACCCCCCGCAGCTGCTCACCCACCGCCGCCATGCTCGTGTTGAGGCGGGTATTGGCTCCGGTGACGGCCACCGGTAGGCCGCGTTCGGCCGCGAATCGGCCGGCCGTCTCGCGAGCCGTGAGCAGCCGTAAGAAGTCGGCTCCGCCGGCCGGATTGGGACTATGCTTGAAGACGAAGAAATAGCCGCTGTCGATGAAGATGGCCTCGGGGTCGGCCCGCGGCGAGTCGGGCAGGGGTAAGTTGACCGCGCCCAGCTGGAACCCCTCCGGGATATTGTCTTGCATCTCGCTATAGAGCCAGCTGCCGCAAAAGAGCATGGCCGCTCGGCCTTTGAAGAACTCGAGCTGGGCCTCGGTGTGACTCATGCCCAGAGCGCCAGGCTGAAAGTCCTCGCGGGCGACCCGGGCGATCAGGCCAAGAGCCTGCTCCATTTCGGGGTTGGCAAAGCTCCCCGGCTCGAGCCGTTGCTGGGCGTAGTAGGCCTCGCGCCCGGCCAGATGATAGTAGCTATTCTCGACGGCTACCCGGGCGTAATAGGGGTAGCGACCTTGAAAGGCCAGGGGGGCAAATCCGGCCGCTTTGACCTGCTCGCTTAGCGCGAAGAACTCGTCCCAGGTGCGCGGCGGCTGCCAACCGTGCTCGGCGAACATTGCCTTGTTGTAATAGACCGACCAGACCACGTAGACCAGCGGAATGCCATAGGTTTTACCGTGGCGAGAATAGCGGTCGAGGCTGCCTGGTAAAAAGCTCTCGCGCCAGCTTCCGAGCCCGTCCCAGGCAGGGGCATCGAGAAACTCGTCGAGCGGCATGAGCTGGTCGTGGTCAAGCAAAGACCAGTAGTTCAGACTGGCATTGGTGACCTCGGGAAAATCGCCTTCGAGCAGCCGCACGCGCAGCTTGTCGTCGATGCGGGGGTCACCGTAGAGATCGATCGCTTGACCGGTTCGCTGTTGATAGCGCAGGGCTACGTCTTGATAGAAGTCGAGGCCTTCGCCCCCTTCAAAGAGCGGTACCTCGATGGGCCGGGCCAGGGCTTGCCCCAGCAGGCAGCACCAGCACAGCAGGGCAAAGAGCCACCTTAGAGCCATCCCATCCAGAAGGCCAGACCCAGGCCGCCGGTAATGACAGCCCCCATCAGCATGGCTGCCCCTACGATCAAGCGGTTCTGGGGCGGGACCTTCGAGGCCACCAGCGGAGCCAAGACCACATCCATGGCTGCCACCGCGAATAGAATCATCGGTAGAAGGTTGTTTTCCATCTTTCCTTCTTCCGCGCCGCTCAGGGCCTGCCTGCCGCACTCGGGGTTTCTGCAGGTTTCAGCATATCTTAAGTCGGGGTGACTAGTTTCAGTCTATGCTAGTTTCTACCGTCTCCTCCAGGCTTGAGAGAATGCTGCGTGAAGATCAGGCCGACCGGCAGCTTTTTGCCACCACCCCTGCCTCGACGTGGGGCGATGCCGAACACGTAGCGGCCCGGACTCGCATGGGCGAAAACGACACTCGTCGGCGGGCCGAGGTTCAAGAGATGCTGGACGCCGGCCTGGTTCACGACCCCGACGACTGCTTTAGCGCAGCTATGATTTTTCAGCACGGAACGGTGGCTGACGACTACCTCAAGGCCCACCGACTCTCCTATCAGGCCGCTCTGGGTGGGCACGGCCCGGCCCGGGGGCTTACGGCTGCGACCCTGGACCGCTTTCTGCTGACGGTCGAGCGGCCGCAAATCGTCGGGACCCAGTATTACACCAACGGGCCCTGCCACATGGACCCCTTCGACACCTCGTTGCCCGACCAGGCTCGCCTGGCCCTCGGCGCCCGCACGCTCGAGCAATCGCGCGTTTTAATGCAGGCCGTCGACCAGGGCCTGCCCTGGGACGAAGCCGTGGCCGCGGCCGCCCAGGTGCCGGTCACTCGTAGCCACGAGCCACTGCTCGAGCAGGCGCGCGCCCTGCTGGCCGGGCAGGACCTGATTCAGGGCTACGCCCTGGCCGTAGCGGCCGCCCTCGAGCATGAACCCGGGGCCGAACGGGTGGTCGAAGGCGCCTTCGGACAACTGCGCTCGATTTTGCCCCAGGTCTAATCCCCTGGGAAGAGAACCCTTCGACCTGCGACAATCGACCAATACTCTTTCGAAGGGGGAACCGTTTTGAAACGCATTCTACTATTTCTCTTTGGGCTGGTGGTGGCTGGCTCGTCGGCGGCGGGGGCGGCTTGCTGCTATTTCGCCGCTCTCGATAAGGACGTCAACCAGCCGGGCCAGCGCGCCTTTATTACCTGGGACGAGGAAAAGGCGATGGAGTCTTTTACCGTCCAGCCAATCTTCGAGGGCAACGCTACCGACTTCGGCATGGTCATTCCTACTCCGGCCCGGCCAAAGCTCCAGGAGATGCCCCGCGACTTCTTCAAAGCCCTGGCCGTCTTCACCATTCTCGAGCCGATGGACATGGACAAGTTCAAGCAGCGAATGAGGGTCTACAAATCCTCGGCCGACGGCGCCGCCCGTCCCACTGCGGCTCGACGTGTAGAGGTTCGCGTGCTCGAGGCCGGTGTGGTCGGAAGCCTCGACTATAAGATACTCGAGGCCGACCGGGCTCAAGCCCTTTACGATTGGCTCAAGCAGAACAAATACGTTTACTCGGGCGATGCCGGCACCCTCGACTACTACATCAAGAAAAAGTGGACCTTTACGGTCATGAAGATCGACCCTCGCCAGATGAAGAAGAACGCCGACGGCACCTACAAAGGCGAGATCACCCCGACCCGCTTCACCTTCTCGAGCAAGCAACCCATCTATCCCCTGCGCATCACCAAGATCAGCGTCAAGGACCGAACCGACGCTCTGCTCTATGTGATGGCCAAGCGCAAGATGGACATGCCCAAACGCTGGTCCTATCAGCCCTCTTTCTTGAGCATGTGGAGTCAGGCCATGAGCTTTGCCGTGCCCGCAAAGCTGACCGCTCAAGAGAAACAGTATCTCGATCTGGTCAGGAACGTCGATCTCGAACCGTCGTCGAGTTCGTCCAATCTCGAGTGGGCCGGCAAGCTCACCAGGGCTCGGCTGGCCTGTTTGACCGACCCCAAGAAATACAATCGACAAGCTCCCGAGGCAGAGGTGAAAAACCTCAAGTTGTTGTCGGGGCATCTCAAGCAAGATTGGTTCTTGACCAAGTTCCGGCACAGCTTCACCCCGGCCGAGATGACCGAAGACCTGGTGTTGGTGAACGCTACCATTGGCAAGAGTAAGGACGATCTCGAATATGTCTCGATTCTGCCTACCAGTCCCCCTTAGTCTACTGCTGGTGATCTGGCTGGCCCTGCCCGGGCTCGCTCAGGAGGTGCCCTATTCCTTCGAGCGGCCCGGCGGGCTGACCAGCGACCCTCTCGAGCAGCCCCGCGACGTGACCGGTCGCTCGGTCAAGTTGCCCCGGGTGCGGGCCTTGCACGATGCCGATGGCACGGTCGCGGGGAGCGCCGGTTGGATGGTAAAACACGACCCCTGGGTGGCCTATGCCTGGGGTCGCGAACTGGCTTTGCGCGAGTTTTCGGCCCAGGAAGGGGCCTTCGGTGAGAGTGGGCGCCTGGCCGGCACCACCCTCGAGGATCAGTCCACTCCGATGATGAGCCGCGGTCATGTCAACTCATGCGCGGCCTGCCACAACGTACCCTGGCGCGATATGGGGGCGGGCATCACCATCGCCAAGAACTCGTCGGCCGGGCGCAACACACCCCATCTTTTCGGAGCCGGAGTGGTCGAGATGGTCGGCCAGGAGGTCCGTCGCCAGCTGTTGGCTCAGGCCGACCGTGACGGCAACGGCTGGATTTCGCTAAAAGAGGCCCGCCAGGCGGGGCCGGCCCAGGTGCAACCCGTGGAGGGGCAGACTCTAGACTTCGGCAGCTTCGCCGACCTGGACGGCGACGACCGGCCCGATCTCGATCCGGTGGTCTATGTCTGGTATGTCGATGCTCAAGGCCAGAGAATCTCTTGGGCCCGCAGCTCGAGCGACGACCCGGGGGTGGCCGGCTACAATTTCTCGGTGCAGGTGTTCGGCCATGGTCAAAACGATCGCATCGGGCACGGGGGCCTGGGGGATACCTTACGTTCGGTGGCCGCTAAAGCTCTCGACATGCATGCGGGCCTCCAGGCCTTTGACCCGACCTGCAACAACGAGACCCGAGCCGGGTTGACCGGGGTGTCGTTGGCCGGCGCCCAGCAGTTCTTCACCGGATTCAGCCGCGACCTGGGCCAGGTTCAAGAATGTGGTGTCAGTCGTGACGACCCCGACCGGGATGGCATCTTCAACGAGATTTCCGAGGGTGACCTCGATCTGTTGGAATGGTTTCTGCTCAACCATCCGACCCCGTCCGAGCGACCCTCCAAGGCCTTTGTCCGGGGTCGACAGGTAGCCAACGAGGTGGGTTGTTTCGCCTGCCACACGCCGGATTGGCATCTGCCCAACGATCGCCGCTTCTTCGAGTTGACCGACCACCTCCAGCTTCGCAGTCCCGGACCCAACACGGTCCGGGGGGTGTATAGCGATTTTCGCCAGCATGACCTTGGTCCGGCCTTTCATGAATTGCAGTTTGACGGAACCGTGCGCACCCATTTTCGTACCCCTCCCCTGTGGGGGGTGGCCACCTCGATGCCGTATGGGCACGACGGGGCCAGCCTGAGCCTGGAGGAGGTCATCCTGCGCCACCAGGGTGAGGCCGAAGAAGTGACCAGCCGCTTTCGCCGGTTGCCCGAGGACGAGCGCGACGACCTGCTGGCCTTTCTGGGCGGCCTGGTGCTGCGCTCCACCGACCGGGCGGCCGATGTCGATGGCGATGGGCGCATCAGTCAGCATTTCATGGTGGCCGGCATGGACACTGGCGTTGAACGCTTCAATCCTGAGTGGTTCTTTCTGCACCCCGGTCGAATCGAGGGAAGGCAGGTCAACGCCCAGGGGGTCGAACTGGTCTCCCAGGCCCTGACCAACCTGCGTGAGGCTTATGGCCTCGATCTGCCGGGGCTGCTCGATACTGACCGTGACGGGTTTGCCGACAGGTGACTCAACGGTAACAACCAGGTCCTCGACCTGTTACACGCTGATGGTCTTCATGGGGGTATGAGTATTTCAGCCCGCACCAACATCGTCGTCGAGAAATTTCGCCAGCAGCACACCCTCGGAGACAAGGCCGCCAAGGCCCAACTGCCAGCCGAAAACCAGGTCGAAAAGGACCTCAACCAGGCCATCGACGGGTTCTTTCCGAGCCTCGACGAGACGCCGGCCGACGGCGCCTCGGGTGAAAAGGGTCGGGTTCGTTTTCATACCCCCAAGGGCGAGCGGCTCGAGGTGGTCTATGAAGGCACCAGCCAGAACGGCACCTACACCCAGGAGTGGGTCGGCGGTGGCTTTATCCACACCGAATTCAGGCAAAACACGGTCGACAGCCTGGTGGTGGCCCCCAATTGGGCCCGCCTGGTCCATATCGACCGAAGCAATCCTCAGGCCAGCTATAGCGAGTTCCTGAACGAAGCCTGGAACGTCTATGGCGATCTTCCCAAAGACGACTACACCACCACCCCCAGCGGGCTGCGCTATAAGGTGCTGGAAGAGGGCGAAGGCAACCCGGTGCATGCCGGTCAAGCCGTGCGCGTTCACTATACTGGTTGGTTGGCCAAAGAGGGCACCAAGTTCGATAGCAGCCACGACCGCCAGCAACCCTTCGAGTTCGCCCTTGGAGCCGGCCAGGTCATCAAAGGCTGGGACGAGGGAGTGGAAGGCATGAAAGTGGGTGAGCGCCGCCTGCTCAACATTCCGGCCAACCTCGGCTACGGCGAGCGGGGCGCCCCGCCGGCCATCGGCCCCAACGCTGACCTTCTCTTTGAAGTTCAGCTGTTGGCTGCAGGTTAGCCATGCCCTCGCGCTACCTGGGCTGCTACGGCTCGCTGGTTTTAACGCCACCGAAAAGGCCAAAGCCCGGGGCGCCCACCCTGAGCGGAGACATTCGCCAGCTATCGTTTCGCTCGAGGATCCTCGGCGACGAGTTGGACATCCTGGTCTATCTGCCGCCGGGCTATTCGCCCCAGGATAGCTGGCAGTATCCGATCCTGTACCTGCACGACGGCCAGAACGTCTTTGACGAGACCACTGCCGTCTTCGGCGTGGAGTGGGGAGTGGACGAGGCGGCCGAGCGCCTGATTCACGGTCGCCAGATGCGCGGTATCATCATCGTGGCTGTGGCCAACACTCCCGATCGCATCGCACTCTACACCCCCTTTCCCGACTCCAGGCACGGAGGGGGTGAGGGGCAGCGTTACCTCGACTTCATGATTCACGAGCTCAAGCCCTGGATCGACAAGCAGTTCTCGACCACCGACCGGGCCGAGCACACGGCCGTGGCCGGATCGTCCCTGGGTGGGTTAAGTGCTCTCTACCTGGCCTGGTCGCGCCCGGACGTGTTCGGCATGGCCGCCGGTCTATCGCCTTCGCTGTGGTGGGGCGCACGCGGATTTATCACGGCCGTGGCCGGTGACGTGAAGGACAAGATGCCGGCTCGTATCTGGCTCGACATGGGCACCGAGGAGTCTTCGGCCGACCTCAATCGCAACGGCGTTCCCGATGTCATCGACGACGTTCGAGCCCTGCGGTCCATCTTGCTGGCTAAAGGCTACATCCTGGGAGAAACGCTGTTCTATCGCGAGGTGGAGGGTGGCACCCACGATGAGGGCGCCTGGGCCAGTCGCATCGACGAGGTGCTCAAGGCTCTCTTCCCGTTGCGCGATCCGGTAGTCTGAGCGGCCGGACGCAGGTTTCGCCCTGGCTTGAGTGAACGCCATTCGAGGATTTCAGGGCGGACCGTGGCCATCACTGCTTGCATGGAATCACCTCTCGGATTGGTTCGAGGAGCGGGGCGAACGGGCCTTCGTGACGAAGACGAGGGCACCATCACTATGAAGAAGTTCACTCACGTTCTCTACCATGCCAACTGCGCCGACGGGTTCGGCGCGGCCTATGCGGCCTGGACGGTGCTCGGCGACGCGGCCGTCTATCTGCCGGTTCGCCATGGCCAGCCGCCCCCCGAACTGCCCGACCACGCCCATCTGGCTATCGTCGACTTCTCTTATCCTCGTGAGCTTTTACTCGAACTCAAGACTCGAGCGGCCTCGATGCTGGTACTCGACCACCACAAATCGGCTCAAGACGACCTCGCGGACCTCGATTTCGCCACCTTCGATCTGGGCAAATCGGGGGCCCGGATGGCCTGGGAATACTGGCACCCGGGCGAGGCCTTGCCGGTGCTGCTCGAGTACATCGAAGACCGCGATTTGTGGCGCTGGCAACTACCCGAGAGCCGCGAGGTCTCGACCGCCCTTCACTGCTATCCCATGGACTTTCAGGTCTGGCGCAGCCTGGATGTCGAAGAACTCAAAGACGAAGGCCGCGGCATCCTGCGCTATCAGGATCAGCAGGTGGCCCGGGCCGTCACTCGGGCCCGCATGAGTGAGGTGGGTGGCTACACCGTGCCCACCGTCAATTCGTGTCTTTTGGCCAGCGAGATCGGCGACGAGTTGTGCAAGCAGTTCCCCGAAGCTCCCTTTGCGGCCGTTTACTATGTCAATAAAGAGGGCCAGCAAGCCTGGTCGCTGCGCTCGATCGGCGAATTCGACGTTTCGGCCGTGGCCGCCACCTTCGGCGGTGGGGGACACCGTAACGCGGCCGGGTTTGCTTTAGGGCCGGTCAGGAAATAATCCTGGACCCTTAGAGCCGTCGTGAGACGGGTATCCAGACGATCCCGAAGTTGACCAACCGCACATCCGACTTGGCCAGCCGCACCTGGCGCTCTTCGATGCCAGCCAGAGCACGGTTCTCTTTCTCTTCGATGGCTTCGGTCTCGCGTTGGAGCTGGTCGGCCAGTTCCTGCATCTTCTCTTCGAGTTCAGACAGGTCATCGCCGGCGTGTTCGGCCTTCAGCTTGGCGTTGCTGGCCGTGCGGTGCTTGGAGAGGGCACCAGAAATGGTGCCCCGGCGGCGACGGGTGAACATTCCCAGCAGCATCTCGCCCACCTGGAAGAGCTGTTCGGTGCGACGTCCCGAGGCGGTGGCTTCCAGTTCGGCCACGCGCTGTTTTTGCCGGTTGATGCGCTCTTCCAGGCGCTTGACCTCTTTATCGTAGCGGTCGCGTAGCCTGGCCACCTGGGCGTCGACCCGTTCGTTGATGGCCTGCTGGCAGCGCGCCTCGAAGTCGGCTCGGCTCTCGCCCTCGCGACCATAGAGCTTGAGCTCGGCGTTGACCCACTGGCCCCGCGAAACGTTGCGATAGATGCTGTTGAGCAGTTCGTCGCGCGCGGCCTTGAGTTCCTTGTCCTCATCGAGGATGTCCGGTAGCGGTTCGAATACTCCGTCAGGGTGAGGGCTGGTCATCAGGTCGCCGTCTTCCAAGAGAGCCCTCAGGCTGTCGGCTGGTAGGCCTTTGTCGAGGGGAAAGTAGAGCCGGTGGTGGTGTTCGTCGAGGCTGAAGCCTCCCTGTTTTTGATCGAACCGCAGCTGTAACTCGCCGTGGAGGGCGGGCCGATAGAGTAGCTTGCCGTCAGCTCGCCTGGGCTCGGCGAAATCGGCAAAAAGACCTTCGAGGCGAGCCGAGAAGACGGCGTTGGGAGCGAGGAACAGGTTGGAATAGCCGCTGGGTACGGGGGGCGGATTGCTGCTGCCCGACCTGGATTGGCTCACTTCGGGACTGCCCGGCGAGGGAAGGTTCTCGACCGGCGGTTGGGCGGTGGCCAGTTTGGCCAACTCGGCTCCAGTCACCGGGCCGCGCAGATAGCTCATAGCCCAGCGCACCTGGTAGAGGACTGGCTTTTCCTGGGAGGCTTCCTTCAGCATGAAGACGCGCGGTTTGAGTTGATCAAAATAGCTCTTGAGCGCCTCGCGGTCGAGGCCCCCGGCGGCCGACATCAAGCCGTCCAGGATACGGTCGCGGTCCTGGGCTGTCTGGAGGCGCCCGATCCACCAGCTACCGGCGTTCGAGATGGCTTTGTAGTCGACATCGACGGGATTCTGGGTGGCCAGTAACATGCCCAGGCCCACGGCTCGAGACTGTTTCATCAGCGTGAGGATGGGCTTCTTGCTGGCCGGATTGGCCGGATGGGGCGGCAGATAGCCGCTGACCTCGTCGAAATAGACCAGAGCGCGCAGGCCGCTCGAACCGGCCAGGGAGCGACTCCAGGCCAGCACCCGCTCCATGAACAAGCTGACGAAGAATTGCCGCTCCTGCTCATTGAGGTGAGCCAGATAGAACACCGAGACCGGCACTTTGCCGTTGTCGGTGGCCGTGAGCGCTCCAACATCCAGGGGGCTGCCCTTCATCCAGCTGGCGAAGCTGGGCGAGGCCAGCACTCCATTAAGAGCCATGGCCAACTTCAGGCGGTCATCAGGAGCGAAAAACGAGTCCAGCGGAAAGACTCCCACCTTCTTGAAAGGCGGGTCGACCAGGCGGGTGATGATGGCTTCCAGGTTGAGATCCTCGCCTTTTTCCCAGCTTTCGTCCAGAATCTGGACCAGCACGATATGGCGCGGATCCCGCACCGGGTCGGCCTCTACCCCGACCAGACTTAGAAGGCCTGTCACCGTCCCTGCCGCCAACTCGGTGCGGGCGCTGGCGTCGGCCAGCACCTCGGCCTCGGGACAGCGGAACGCGCCCAGCAGGTTGACCGGCTGGCCGGCCTCGGAGCCCGGAGTGTAGACGGTGAGCGCCATCTTGTTCTTGAGTTCGGCCAGCCGCTGGTGGGGGATGCCCCACTCGGTCAACCCGGATCGCCAGCGCTCGGCGGTCGTGGCGGCTGCTGTGGTGGGATCGGCTCCGGCCCGGTGGGCGGCGTCTTTGTCTACCCAGGGCTCGAACGAGGCCGCATCCAGGCCCGGAAAGACCAGTCCCAGGTTGGGCAGGTCGCCTTTGGGATCGATTAGCAACAAAGGAACTCCGGCCAGCACCAGCTCTTCGAGAATGGTCACCGAGAGGCCGGTTTTGCCCGATCCTGTCATTCCGAAGATGAGCCCGTGGGTGACCAGGTGATCGGGGTCGTAGGTGCACGGTTGCCCGCCATCGAGTTGGCGGCCGAGTTCGAGTTTCTGTGCCAAAGGAGCCTCCTATTTCAAGGGTCTGGGACGGTCAGAGATACTTCCTTCTTGCGGGTTTTCCTTGTAGACGTGCACCGGGTTGATCGACACGTTGAGGTCGATCGGCTGGCCAAGTTTGGATTCGAGCGTGGCCCTGAGCTGGATGATTTCGCTGCGACTGGGTAGTCGCGGCGAGCTGAAAGTGGCGTGAATCGGGGTCCAGTGGGTGTTGGGCTGATAGGGGCCGCGTCGAAAATCGACTAACTCGGCATCATTTTGCAGCACACCGCTGGCGAAGCTGCGCAGCACCTCGCGGATCTCGCGGTTGCTACGCGTCTCGCTGACGGTCTGCGAGAGAAAGTGGACCAGGGGGACGGTCAGGAACGCCACCAACAGAGCCGAAACCATCACTTGCCGGCGGAACTCGGGCTGGGGTTCGCCGCTGCGTTGCTGGCGAAACCCCAGCATCACGAAGATGACAATGGCGGCCAGGTTGATGGCTGCCAGGTTGGCCGCCCACAGCAGGGCGCTGCCAAAGAAAACGGCGTAGCCCGCCGAGTCCCCCGAAAACGCCACCGACAGGCCGATGCCCGTCACGCAAAGCGGGGGCATCAAGGAGACTGCGATGGCCGCCCCGGGCAATACGCCGGCCACCCTTTTGTGGGCCTGACCCAGAGCGCCGCCGGCCCCCGCCGCCATGCCGATGAAGAGGTCGAACAGCGTCGGTCGGGTGCGACCCAGGATTTCGTTGGTGAGCACCAGTTCGGGCATGACGAAAGTCGAGGCCAGGGCCACCAGCAGGCCCAACAACAAGCCCAGAGCCAGAGTGCGCAGGCCGCGGCCGAGCAAGCTCAGGTCGCCTCGGACCACTCCCATCGAGACGCCCAGCACCGGGTTCATCAACGGGGCCAGCACCATGGCGCCGATGATCACCGGAGCCGAGTTGGTGATGAGGCCCAGGGTGGCCACCACCGCCGAGAGCAAGATGAAGAACAGGAACTCGAAGCTGATGACGGCATTGGCTTCGATCCCCAACTGGGCTTCGAGCTGTTGCTCCTGGGCCAGGATTAAGGAAGTGCGAAAGTCGTGCAACCTCTGCCGAAAAGCGCTCCACATCGGCGAGGGTTCCGACCGTGGGCAGGGAGGTTCCTCTTTTTGAGTCGAACAGGAACTAACAGTTTCGCAAGGGGTTGAAATATCCGAAAGGACCCGTGGCTGATGACCCAACGCTTGACGCTTCTAGCTTCTGTTCTGGCCGTGGTGATTGTCCTGGCTGGGCCCGGGCAAAGTCAAAGCCATGAGTGGAGCCTGCAAGATTCGGGTCATCCGAATCCTCGCGACCCTCTTCAAGGGCGTTCGCTCTTTCCGCCCCCGTTTGACCAACTGGTCCCGTTTCTGGGCGGGTTGGGGGGTAGTATCGATCAGGGTCGTCAGCAAGGTGACGTGGACGCTCTGCTCGAGGCGGCGGTCACTCTCCACCAGGCCGAGCGTTTGCTAGGCCGGACCAGCGGGCTGATTTCGGCTCGGGATCTGTTGCAAGAAGCTACCCAGATGGCCATCGATCAGCGCAATGTCGAGGGTCTGCGTAAGGCTCGCGGCCTGTGGTCGGATCCGGTGCGCGGTCCCAACGATCCGGGCCAGGCCCAGGCGGCGGCCGACGAACTCGAGACTCTGGAAAAACAACGCCGGGTGATGTTGGCCGCGCGTCGCTGCCAGATCGTTTTCCACAACCAAACCGACGACGAGCTGACCATCCGGCTCAATCAGGACTCGCTGGGTGTCATCAAGCCCCGACAGGCTCACGTGGTCAAAGATGTGCTGGCTGGCAACCAGCATCTCATGGCTTTTGATCGTCGTCTGGCCTGGGGCCCCCGCCGCGTCTTCGTCGGTCCAGGCGAGGTCTTCCACTGGCGCTTGTTCGACTAGTCAGCGCAGAGCTCTTCATAGAAAGGCAGGATCTCGGCGTAGGCCTCTTCCATCTCGCGCAGGCATTCCGCGAATTTCGCTGCTTCGCCAGCAGCGGCGGCGATTTCGAGGTTCTTGGCCGCGTGCTGCACGTGCAGTGCTCCTAGCATGCCCGCCGATCCCTTCACGGTGTGGGCTGTGCGCTCGATGGTGTGGGCGTCGCCCTGCTCGATGCACTCGCGTAATTGGACGAGGTTGGCCGGGGTCTTGTGCAAGAACATTCCCACCACCCGCTGCACCAGAGCTTTCCCTCCCACCGCTTCGAGCTTGGCCACGGCCTCCTTGTCGAGGGGCTTCTTGGTGCGCGAACGGTGCGGTTGGGGCGAAGTGACCAGCGGCTCGCCGCGCAGCAGCGAAAGCGCCGATTGGCGAACCTCGGCGGTCGAATAGGGGGCCAGTAGGTGGGCCTTCTCCCGCTCGATTCTGCCGCGCATGCCGTCGGAATCGTGTTCGCTCGCCGAAATGATCAGAACTGGCAGAGAAAGCCCCAGTTCGCGCAACTTGTAGAGGAGTTGCAAGCCAGAGAGCCCCGGCATGTTGAGGTCGGTGATGAGGAGGTTCATGTGACGGACGTCGTCAAGCGAACTCATGGCTTCTTCGGCCGAGCCGCAAGTCCGCACGTTGCAGCCGTCTTTCTTGAGCAGCCCGGCCAGCATGGCCAATTGGGCTGCGTCATCGTTGACGACCATCACTTCAAAAGAAGGTGTTATCGCATCCATCCCCAGAGGGAACTTTCTGAGCCGAACGCCCCTTCCCTCTTCACTTCCCTATGGCTCGAGGCTAGTCGCCCTGCGACTTATGGCTGCGCGTCCTCTTCTTGCGGAGTTTGCGTCGTTTGAGGCGTAGCTCTTCAGACGGGCGGATGGCCTGGGTTTCTGTGCTCTCACGCATGGCTTCTTCGGGTAACTGTGCCTGGCGATGAATTCGCACCACCGGGACCCGAGCCGACAGAAGCATTTCACCGTCCTGCTCGCGCAGTCGTAGTTCGACCTGCTCCTCGCGAAAGACCATGTAACGCTTGAGCACGTCTTCCATATCTTTCTGGACGCACTCCATCAGGGCCGGAGCCACAGTGCTGCGGTCGCCGACCAGGGCCTGCTTGAGGCGATCCCGAGCGGCGCTGCTGGAATTGTCTTTTGGCCCGAAGAGCCGGTAGAAGAAGGGGACTCTAAGTAGTAGATTGGTCATGTGTCCTCCTAGCTGGCCTGGCTACCCAGGTTGACCGTCAGCATCCTCCGGACCTTGTTCCAGAAGCCGCCGTTTTGATACAGCATCGGAGCTTCGGGGTCGAGGATGCGGGCGACTACCGACCGATAGGCCTCGCCTGCGCGCGAGTTGCGGTCGAGAATGGCCGGTTCGCCCTTGTTCGAGCAGTGCACGATGCGTTCGTCTTCGGGAATCATGCCCAGCAGTTCGATATTCAGAATGTCTTGCACATCGTCCACCGAGAGCATTTGCCCCCGCTGCACGAGGCCTGGCTTGATGCGGTTGAGAAGCAGTCGGATGGTCTTGAGTTCGGCCGCTTCGAGCAGACCGACGATACGGTCGGCGTCGCGCACGGCCGAGACTTCGGGGTTGGTCACGACGATGGCCTCGTTGGCGCCAGCGATGGCGTTCTTGAAGCCCATTTCGATGCCGGCGGGACAATCGAGTAGGATGAAGTCGAAGGCCTTCTCCAGTTCCTTCACCAGCTTCTTCATCTGCTCGGGTTTGACCGAGTCTTTCTCGCGTGATTGGGCCGAGGCCAGCACGAATAGATTGTCGAAGCGCTTGTCTTTGATGAGTGCCTGACGGAAGCTGCGGCATTTGCCCTCGACGACGTCGACCAGGTCGAACACGATGCGGTTCTCGAGACCGAGCACCAGATCGAGGTTACGCAGGCCGATATCGGTGTCGACCAGCACGACCGATTTGCCCTGAGCGGCCAGTCCCGCTCCGATGTTGGCGGTGGCGGTTGTCTTGCCGACCCCGCCTTTGCCGGAGGTGATAACGATTGCTTTCCCCAATGTGGTCACTACCTTTCAAGTCATCGAATGGAATAGGGTTCCAGCCGGACTTCTTTACCGACCAGGACCGCTCGAGACGGTCCCTGGTTTTTCGCACGTCGGCCGTTGCTGGTTTCCAAGAAAATATCGTTGATTCTTACCTGAGTGGGTCGGAAGGAAACGGCCATCACGACCGCTTCGTGGTTGCCGGTGCAACCCGCGTGGACATTGCCCCGCAGGCTGCCGATAATGAGGATGTCCCCTTCCGCTTCGATCTCGGCGCCGGGGTTGACGTCGCCCACCAAGACTACATTGCCGGCGAACATGACCTTTTGCCCCGAGCGCAAGTTGCGGCGGAGATAGAGGGTTGGCTCTTCGTGGAGTTCGCGAGAGGGTTCAGGAGCCTCTTCAACGCTTTCGAACTCGAGCGAAGGCTCGGTCGAAGGTTCGGCTTCCAGCGAGGGCTCTTTGGGTGGAGCCTCGGGCACAGGAGCGGGCTGGGTGGTGCGATTGCGCAGGGCTCGGCCCTGGTGTTGGGCTAGACCTAGCCGGCCGATGATGGCCTTATAGCCTTTCGATTCGGCGATACTACGCGTGTTGAGGGACGTGCTCAAGATGCCGTTGAGCACCACTTCGTGTTTAGCCAACAGGGCTTCGAGCGCTTCGAACTGCTCGATGGTGGTCTCGCGCCAGCCGAAGTCGAAGGAAACGGAGGCTCCGCGAAGGAACTCACCGTTCGTTTCGAGGTGCTCGGCGAGCGACCTTAAGGCGATGGCGAACTCGGCCTCTTCGCGAATACTCCCGAGTAGGCCGTGGCGCGTGCCTTTGATAACCACCGGGTCTAAAGTTGTCTGCATGGAGAAGCTCCCACAAGCCGAATTCGGCAATGTAGAAAAAAATTCTAGCTAGCTTGAAAAAAATCCTTCTCCTCTTTTTGAAAGAATCTTTCTCGAAGATGTGTTCGGCTGCCGGTGTGGCGGGATTCCGAGGGGCGCTGGGGGTCTGGAACGCAAAACGCCCGCCGGTTAGCGGGCGTCTGACCTTGAGTTTGGCCTGGACTCAGGCGTTGGCCGGAGTCTCTTCGCCTTCGCGGCCTTTGACGAACAGATAGTCGAGGTTGACATAGTTCACGGCCGCGTCGATGACTTCTTGATTCTCGATCTCAGGGTGGAAGATGATGCCAGCGGCGAAGAAGGCCGAGCGGTCGATAAAGACGCCCTTCTCTTTCTGTTGTTCGGCGAACGTCTTCACGTCGTCGTAGAGTCTGCGGATCACTTCGCGCTCTTTTTCTGAACATTTTTGGGTAGCTTCGCCCAGGGCGACGGCTGCCTGCATCAATTCTTGCTCTTTGGGGTCCGACATCGTTTCCTCCTTATGCTCCTGGACGCGACGGTTCTTGAAAGGAGCCGACTAGTCCTGTTGGCGGGCCTTTCTAGCCAGGGCCACCAGGGTCATTCCATAGGGCAGACCCGAGCGGATGACGCGGGGGACTTCCAGCTGGCAGACCCAGCTGAAGAAGCGGTTGAAGGGGGCGGGGGGGATACTCATTTCAGCGTGGGGCCGGCGGGGTAAGAGGGCCAGTAGGGCGCGGGCTGCCAGCACGATGGGTAGGATGAGCAGATTGACATAGGAGCAGTGAGTCAGAGCGAAGCCGCTGGCGACGATCTTCTCTTGCAATTCGGCTTTGCGGTAGCGTCGCTGGTGATGCACGATGCGATCGTGCTCGCCATAGAGCCAGGGCAGAGCTGGAGTATAGATCAGCAGCTGTCCTCCGGGCTTGAGGACACGGCCGAATTCGAGCAGGGCGGCCCGGTCGTCGGCGATGTGCTCGATGACGTCAAAGGCCGTGACCAAATCAAAGCTGGCGTCGTCAAAAGGTAGGCGCGTGGCGTCGGCTTGATGGACACGGGTCAAACCGCGAGCGCGGCAATACTCGAGAGCTTCAGCCGCGAAATCGACCCCGTGAACCTCGCCAAAGCGCTCGAGCAGTCGCATGTTGTAGCCGGTTCCGCAGCCCACATCGAGAATTCTCTGGGACCCGGTCAGGTTGGCCTCGAGCATGGCCAGACAGACGGCGCGACGCCCCCTGTACCACCACAGGTGCTCTTCGATGTTAAAGATGTTGTCGTAGGCAACGCTTTCCATGATCAGGCGTACTTTTGGTGCCAGAGCTGAAACATCAGCAAAGTCCAGATCGGCTTTCGGTGATCGGCCTGGCCGGCCAGGTGCTGGTCGACCAGCCTCTGGATTGGCTGGTGGTGGAACAGGCCCTGAGCTTTCAAGTGTTCAGGCCGCAGATGACTTTCGACCAGGGGGCGTAAGTCACCTCGAACCCAGTCGGCCACGGGAATGCCGAAACCCTTTTTGGCCCGTTTGACAGTCGCGGTCGGCAGGCTGGGCCCGAGCGCCTGTTTGAGGGCCAGCTTGCAATCCGGCCCTCGGAACTTCAGGCTCGAGGGCAGGTGGGCCAGAAACTCGACCACCGTATGGTCGAGAAAGGGCACCCGGCCTTCCAGCGAAACAGCCATGGTGGCCCGGTCGAGCTTGACCAGTAGATCGTCGGCCAGATAGCCGTGGAGATCGAGAGTCTGGATGGTCTCGGTGCCCCGGGTGCCGGCCAGGGGAAATCGCCCCAGGGGTTCGAGCACCGGTTCTTCGGGCGGCGTCAACAGCAGGTCCGGGGTGTCGACCGGGAAAGAGCCCATCCAGTTGACATGACGGGTGACGCGGTCACAGTCGATGGCCGAGAAGAAGCGCTTGAGCTTGAAGTCGAGGCTGAGGTAGTGGCGCGAGACGGGCAGGTGGTTGACCAGCCATCGAAAGAGGGCCAGGACAGGTCGGGGCAACCAGCCCATTCCATCGGCCAGTTGATGGGCCCAATAGGTGGGATAGCCGCCCAACAGCTCGTCGGCCCCTTCCCCTGAAAGGGCGACGGTGACGTGCTCGCGGGCGAACTGACTAAGCAGATAGGTGGGCACGATGGCGGCATCTCCCAGGGGCTCGTCGAGCACCTCGAGCAGTGGCTCGAGCACCGCCTGAGTGGTGGCAGCTTCCAGGATGCGCTCGTGATGCTCGGTGCCCAGAAAGCGGGCCACCTCGCGGAAGTGACGGGACTCGTCGAAGCTCTCTTCGCGAAAGCCGATGGAGAAGGTCTTGACTTGACCGGGATGCAGCTCGCACATGAGGGCCGTGAGGCTGGAAGAATCGAGACCACCCGACAGGAAAATTCCCAGGGGCACATCCGAGATCAGCCTTCGGCGCACCGATTCGCGCAGCAAATGGCGCAATTCCGCGGCCCAATCGCGGACCGGGCGGGCCGGGGCCGGTTGGAAGTGAACCGACCAGTAGGAGTGGGTGCGCAGGTGACCTTCTTCGAAAACCAGCAGGTGGCCGGGTAGCAGCTTGCGGATGTTGGCGAAGATGCTGCGCGGGCCGGGCACGTATTCGAAAGTGAGATACTGGCGTACGGCCGCCAGGTCGAGCTGGCGAGGAAAGTCCGTGGCCGCTAGAATCGCCTTGAGTTCGCTTCCGAAGTAGAGCCTCTGTTGGTGAAGCCCATAGTAGAGAGGCTTGATTCCCAGGCGATCCCGGGCCAGCACCAGCCTTCGTCGGCGTGCGTCCCAGAGGGCCACTGCGAACATTCCATTGAGGTGGTCGACGAAGTCGAGGCCAAAGTCTTCATAGAGGTGGACCAGCACCTCGCCGTCGGTCCTGGTGTTGAAGTGGTGACCCTTTTCTTCGAGTTGACGTCGTAGGGACTGGAAGTTATAGATCTCGCCGTTGAAGACGGCAACTACCTGCAGGTCCTCCGAGAAGTAGGGCTGGCGACCACCGTCGAGATCGATGATCTTGAGGCGACGGATAGCCAGTCCCACTTCCTGGGCGGTGTGAAAGCCGTCTTGATCGGGGCCGCGATGGACCAGTTGGCCGGCCATCCGGGGCAGTTCCTCATCCGGGGGCGGCGTTGGCCCGGCCCATCCGCAGATGCCGCACATCTAGGTCTGAGCGGATTCTGACGAGATCCGACGGACCACATAGATCTTCTTGGCCTGGGACTCGTGATAGGTGCGGATGACCAGTTCGGCCAGCAGGCCCAGCATGAGCGATTGCACGCCCAGAATGAGCAGAAGGGCCGACAGGCTGGGCAGGGGGGTGAGGATCATCGAGATACCCTGCACCACCTTCATATAGATCATGACACCGGCCGTGGTCAGGCCCGCCGCCAACAGCAACATGCCCACGCCCCCGAAGACATAGATGGGCTTGGTCGAGTAGAGCCCCAGGAAGCGAACGGTCAGCAGGTCGAGCAACACCTTGAAGGTGCGGCCGATGCCATATTTCGAGGTGCCGTGCAGGCGGGGGTGGTGAGCCACGACGGTCTCGGTGATGGTGGCCCCCTGGTGCACCACCAGGGCCGGCAAGAAGCGGTGCATCTCGCCGTAGAGATTGAGCCCTTCCAGCGCCGAGCGGCGATAGACCTTGAGGGTGCAGCCGTAGTCGTGGAGGTGGACGCCGGTGGCCCACGAGATCAGCCGGTTGGCGATCTTCGAGGGGAGGGTGCGCGAGACGAAGGCGTCCTGGCGGTCTTTGCGCCAGCCGCTGACGATGTCATAGCCCTCGGCGGCCTGCTTCAAGAGTCGCGGAATGTCGGCCGGGTCGTTCTGGAGATCGGCGTCGAGAGTGACCACGAACTCGCCCCGCGCATGGTCAAAACCGGCTGCCATTGCGGCTGTCTGGCCGAAGTTTCGGCGTAGTTCGATCGCGATCACGCGGGAGTCATGGGCGGCCAGTTCACGCATGCGCAACACACTGCGGTCTCGGCTGCCGTCATCGACTAACAGCAGTTCCCAATTGATGTCGAGCGGTTCGAGGGCCTCCAGAATCTTGTCGTAGAGCGGCTGCAGGTTGTCCTCTTCGTTATAGACGGGAATCACGAGAGAAATAGCTGGGTCTTGGCTCATGGCGGGCTGTTCACTCCTGAGGGGTAGTTGACCTTTACCAGATAGAGCCCCCCCGGGGGGGCCGGCGGCGGAGCTTGCGCCGGATCGCGAAGGGCCAGCCGGCGAGCCGGTTCTTGAACCGCCCAGCGGCCGCGGCCCACCTCTACCAGGGCCGCCACCAGCAGCCGCACCATGCGACGAACGAAGGCGTTGGCCTCGAGCCGGAACGTGATCAGGGGCAGGTCGAAGGGAGCGGGACCCGCCCACTCACTTCGGCTAACGTCCAGGGCCGTCAGAGTGCGAATTCGACTCTGGTCAGCCGGAGCCCGGCTGGAATAGGTGCTGAAGTCGTGTTCTCCGAGCAGTTGGCCGGCGGCTGCTTGCATGGCTCGCTGCTCGAGTGGGTCAGGCAGACACCAGGCCCGCTGCGACCAGAACAGGTCGTGGGATTGGCTCAGCACGTGGTAGTGATAGATTCGCGAGAGAGCGTCATAGCGGGGATGAAAGTCAGGGTCGGCCAGCTCGGCGTGAAGTACCCGAATGGTCTCGGGCAGGATGGCATTCGCGCCGCGCACCACCACTTCGGGCGGGCGGTCGCGCTGGCTGTCGAAGGCGATCACCTGGCCGGTGGCGTGGACGCCGGCGTCGGTCCGTCCGGCCGCTTTGAGCTGGACCGGTTCTGCCATCAGGCTCGACAGGGCTCGCTCGAGGGTGCCCTGCACGCTCTCGGGCCCCCCTTCGGGCTGGCGCTGGAAGCCAGCGAAGGCATCCCCCTGGTAGGCCACGGTCAGGCGATAACGGGCCAAGGCCACTGCTCCAGATAAACGATGCTGCCCAACCATACCAGGCTGGTGAAAGTGAAAGCCCAGTCGACCGGGGTCACGGTTAGTGGGCAACGTTGGCTGCGCGGTTGTCCGCCTCGATAGCCTCGGGCCTCCATCGCCAGAGCCATGTGATCCGCGTGCTGGAGGGCGCGTACGAAGATGGGCACCAGCACGCCCCGCATCGCTCGCCAGCGAGCCAACCACGAGCCGTGGTCAAGGGGGGCTCCGCGACTGAGTTGGGCTTTGACTACGCGGTCGGCCTCAAGGGCAAGAATGGGCAAAAAACGCAGTGATAGCAGGCTCATGAGAGCAAGCTCGGCGACCGGCAGCCCCAGCCACCCCAGCGGTTTGAGAAAGCCCTCCAGCGCTCGGGCAGCGGCCAGAGGCCGGGTCGTCAGGGTCAATAGTGAACTAAGGGCTACCAGCAGAAGCAGGCGCAAAGCCAGACGGGCCCCGTGTTCCAGGCCTTGAAGATGGGTCGCTTTGGCTTCCGGCCAGGCACTATGGAACGCCAGGATCAGCAAGGCCACCGCCAGGATTGGTTGTAGGCCGCGCCAAAAGTAGCCGCCCGGCAGGCGCGAGCTGAGCACCAGGCCCAGGCAGAAAGCGCTCAGCAACCCGAGGCTCTGCCAGCGTTCGACCAGGAACAGGGTCAGCATGGCCAAGCTGCCCACCACCAGCTTGGTGCGGGGATCGAGTCGGTGCAAAAGAGACCGCCCGGGCACGTACTGGCCCAGGGTCAGGTTTCGCAGCGGTTCGATCGGGGTTTAATCCTCCTCGATCAGTCGGCTCAGGTATTGAGACTTCTTGTAGGCGGCAAAAACGGCCTTCGAGATCACCGTGCGCATTCCACCTTTTTCCAGGTGGTAGAGGGCGTCGGCGGTGGTGCCCCCGGGGGAGGTGACCTGGTTGCGCAGCTCAGCCAGGTGGCGAGGCGACTTCAGAGCGTAGTCGACGGAGCCTTTGACGGTCTGCAGCACCAGTTGCTCGGCGATGCGCCGCGAGAAGCCCATATGGACGCCGGCGTCGACCAGGGCCTCCATGAAAAGGAAGACATAGGCGGGACCGGTTCCCGAGAGGGCGGTGGCCATATCGAGTTCGCCTTCACGACTGACATAGACTTCCTCTCCGAGGGCCTGCAGAATGCGGCGGGCTTTCTGGCGGTCCGACTCGCTCACGGCCGCGGTGCAGGTCCAGACGCTCATCCCCTCACCCAGCTGGGCCGGGGTGTTGGGCATGACACGCACCACCGCTTCGTGTTCGAGACCTTTGCACAGAGTCTCGGTGGTGACCCCGGCGATGATGCTCAAGACCAGTTGCTCGCCTCGCACGTGTTTGCGGATGTCGTGCATGACGTCGCCCAGAGCCTGGGGTTTGATCGACAGAACCACGATGTCGGCGCCGTCGACGGCCGTAGTGTTTTCGGTTGTGGTGCGCACTCCGTACTGTTCGGCCAGGGTCTCGAGTCTGGTGGGAAGCGGGTCGGCGCAGGTGATGTTGGGGGCCGAAACCAGTTGCTCGGCCAACAAGCCGTTGAGGATCGCCTCAGCCATGACGCCGCTACCGACGAAACCTAACTTAGTGTCTTGCAGCATAGGAGTGGGCATTTTCCCCAGGCGAGAAACTTCCCTTCCGGGGCTGTTCATAAACTGTTAACAATGTGGAAAGAAAAGGGCTTTGGAAAGGGCTAGCAAACCATCGGGGATGAAAATCCTGTTTCTTGCCGCCGAGGCCACCCCGTTCATCAAGGTGGGGGGGCTGGGTGATGTGGCCGGGGCTCTGCCGGCGGCCTTGCGCCGACGGGGGCTGGACGTGCGTCTGATCTGCCCGCGCTACGGCACTATCGAGCCCGGGCGATGGGGCCTGACCAGGGTGCTGGACAATTTTCCTGTCCAGATGGACTGGCGACGAGAAGAGTGCCAGTTGTTGGGGGCCCCCGATGGACAGAGCTTTTTTCTGGAGAATCAGTATTTCTTTGGCTCGCGAAGCCAGGCTTATGGCGAGAACGACGATCCCGAGCGCTTCGTGCTTTTCGCTCGGGCGGCCATCGAGGCGTGCCGCTACCTGAATTGGTGGCCCGACGTCATCCACGCCCACGACTGGCATTCGGCCGCGGCCGTTCGCATCCACTGGGCCGCCAAGCCTCGCTCGGGGCTGGTCTTCACGATTCACAACATCGCTCATCAGGGCATGTGCGCCAACTCGAAGTGGCCGCTCCTGGGCGTCTACAACGCCATGGGTCACCTCAACCTGATGGAGCAGGCCATCTATGCCGCCGACGTGATCACGACCGTCAGCCCGACTTATGCCAACGAGATCCGAACCCGCGAGTACGGGTTTGGGCTCGACAGTATTCTCTGGCAGCGTTCGGATCGTCTGGTCGGTATTCTCAATGGTATCGATACCGAGAGTTGGAATCCGGCCACCGATGAGGAGTTGGTCGGCAACTATGATGCCGGCCACCTGCGGGGCAAGGCCCGCTGCAAAGCTCATTTACAGAAGAAGATGGGACTGGCGGTCAATCCCGACGTTCCGCTCATCGGAGTCGTCAGCCGTCTCGACGATCAGAAAGGGATCAGCCTGATTGTCGACTCGTTGGGCGATATCCTGGCCCTGACCAACGCTCAGCTGATGGTGCTGGGCTCCGGGCACGATGCCTATGAGAACGCCTTTCGTCGGGCCACCCATCACCATCCGGACCGCATCGCCAACTATATCGGTTTCCACGCCGGCCTGGCCCGAGAGGTGTATGCGGGCTCCGACATTTTCTTGATGCCTTCATCCTTTGAGCCGTGCGGCTTGAGCCAGCTGATCGCCATGCGCTATGGGACGCTTCCGGTGGTGCGCGCCACCGGCGGGCTGGTCGACACCGTGCGCGATCGGGTGCACGAAGATGGCGTTGGTTATCTGTTTGGTCCCTATGACAAAGGCTCGATGCTGGGGGGGCTCGGGCGAGCCCTGCGCGACTATTGGGAGCGGGGCTCCTGGGAAGCGGCGATGCGGCGGGCTATGAGTCTCGATTTCTCCTGGGACCGCTCGGCGGCCCGCTATGAGGAAATCTATCAGTGGGCGGTGGACGTTTCCCGCTAAGGTTCTAACGGCGGCCGTCGGGGCGGTGGTGGTGACCATCGCTGTCCTGAGCTTGAGCGGGCGGGTGTGGTGGTGCGCCTGCGGCCAGGCCTATCCCTTCAGTCTCGACATCTGGAGTGCGCATAACTCCCAGCACCTGGCCGACCCGTATGTCTTTACTCACCTGCTGCACGGGTTTCTCTTTTGCGCGCTGGCCCGGCTGCTCGTTCGCGACCGTCTCGAGCCCGAGCAGGTCTGGTTGCTGGTGGTGCTGGTCGAGTGTCTGTGGGAGTTAGCCGAGAACACTCCCTCGGTCATTGTCCGCTATCGTGAGTCGACTCTGGCCCTGGACTACTTTGGTGATTCCATCGCTAATTCGCTGGGCGATATCCTGGCCTGTGCCCTCGGGTGTTGGCTGGGGTTGCGTCTGCCAGTGTGGGCTTCGGTATCGATTTTCCTGATCACCGAGGTCTTGTTGGCCCTGTGGATTCGGGACGGACTGCTGTTGAGCGTGTGGATGCTGTTCTTCTCTACCGAGACCATCCGCCAATGGCAGCTGCATGGTAGGGATATGCCACAGGGAGCGAGGTGGTTGGGGTGGTAAGATAGACGAGGGATGTTGTCAAGACGAACATACGGGGCCCTGTTGGTGGAAGCTCTCGTGAGTTTTATGATATTTCTGGTCGCCACCATGTCACTCTATGGGCTTCTGGCCACGGCTCGTCGCTCTGAGGCAAGGGCCCGCCAGCTGACGGCCGCCAGTCAGCTGGGCCGTGAGTTGTTGGAGCGCTACCGCTCTCGCGCCTTCGCTGAAGTGACACCAGGGACCGAGAAAGGGCGGGTTCGCCTCGAGACCCGCCGCGACAACCTGGCGGGGCTTTTAGTGCTAGACTATCAGGTTCAAGTCAGTTCGGGGCCCGGCAGTCTCAAGAGCGTGGTGGTCACGATCTGGTGGACTCAGGAGCCGGCCGGCAAGGTCGAGATGGAGAGTTATGTCGGGCCGTAGGGGCATGTCGCTGGTCGAGGTGATGGTCTACTGCATGCTGCTGGCGCTGTTCTCGGCAGCCGTCTTCGTGTCGCTTCCGAGCAGGGCCACCCGCACCACCCAGGACCTGCACCAGGCCACCAGCCAGGCGAGCCTGGCCCTGACGCGTCTGGTGGGCGAACTCGACAACAGTCTGGCCAGTACCGTCTCGAACACCGACAGTTCGGTCCTCTTTCTTTCAGCCACGCCCCAGAAGGGGGGCCTTCGCTACGATTCCGAGGGAGAGTTGCTGTGGCAGGGTTGGGTTGCTTACGTCTACGAGAAGCCCACGCTCACTCGCTACTGGCTGCCGCTGGCCAGCGAAAGCGTGAAAAGCGGCGTGGGCACGACCCCAACTCTCGACCAGGTCCGCAAAGGCAGTGCCCGGGTTATCGCCCGCGGGGTCACTTTCTTTAGCGTCACTCGCGAGTCGTCTAGCCTGTGGGTCTTTCAGGCCCGGGTGGAGGTGGGCGGATCCTTTCACCGTCTGCGGACCGGGGGAGGGCCACGCCGATGAGAACCCGTCGCCGTGCCGCCATGCTGATTGTAGCTCTGTCGTTGATCGGGGTGCTCTGGTTTTTGGTCATCGGTTTTGCCCACCACTCCTCTCAGGCGGTGCGCTTGGCTCGGGCGGGCCTGGCTTCGGAGCGGGCTCTGTGGGCGGCCGAGGCGGGCATCCGGCAGACTCTTGAAGGTTTGACCAAGGATGTCAGCTATCGCCCCAAGAGTGGCTACACCGCCATGGCCCACACGGGCGAGAGCTATAAAGTGCAGGTTTTTACCTCGCTCAACTCGCCGATCAAGCTCTCCACCAGCGGGCTCTACGTGTTGTCCACGGGCCGCGATCGTTCTGGTCTCGAGCGGCGGGTCGCGGTGGTGGTCACCATCAGCCAGGGTTCGAGCCCGGTCAGCTTTTCGGTCTTCGCCAATCACCTCGATATGAGTGGGGGCTGCTCGATGGACTCGTTCAACTCGACGGTGGGCTCTTATCCTCGCGGCAGCGAAGCCACCGTGGCCACCAATGCAACGAAGGCGGCCTCGATCGAGCTCTCGGGCGGCTCGTATATCCAGGGCCGAATCCAGGTCGGACCGGGCGGAGTGACGGGCGAGGCCAGGCCCAGCAAGCCTACCAAGAACACCAACAACGTCGTCTGGAAAGACTGGAGTTGTTGGAGTCTCGACGAGTCCAATCTGGATAAGCCCATCGAACTACCTGCTGTCAGCAGCCCGAGTGCCGGCAGCACCGATTTGAAGGTCAACTACAAAGGGGCTGACGTGGCTCCCGGCAGCTATGCCGAGTTGCAGGCCAGCGGGGGCGGCGAGGTGCGGCTTAAAGGCGGTGTCTACGTCTTCAAGTCGATCAAGCTCACGGGTGGCGCCAAGCTCAGCTTTACCGGCACCAGCGAACCGGCCGTGGTCTATATCACCGAATCGTTGGACATGTCCAACGGGGTTTTCTATAACACCAGCCTGCGTCCTAAGAATCTCGTCTTCATGCTGGCCAAGGGGGCCGAAGCCAAGCTCACGGGCGGAGCCCAGGCCTATGCCATTGTCTATGGTCCCGAAGCCAACCTCGACCTGACCGGCGGCACCGACCTCTACGGCGCCCTGGTGGGTAATGACGTGAAACTGCGGGGAGGCTCGCGCGTTCATTACGATGTGGATCTGGCCAAGAATCCTCCGGCCGTGTTCGGCCAGACCGGCAGCGGGGGGATGTCGGTCCAGAGTTGGCAGAGACTCTAGCGCAGCAGGTCCTCGACGGCGCTGCGGGTGAGACTGTGGTAATTGAGTCGGGCCCGCTCGAAGATCTTGGTGGCCCAGGCTTTGCCGCCGGGCTGGGCCACCATGGTCTCGAACAGCGGTTCGACGAACTTGCGCCGACCCACCTCGATCAGGAAGTCTTCGACCGCCGGGTAGGCCGGCTGATATTGGACCCGCACGGCCGTGCGTAGCCAGGCGAAGAGCAGCTCTGCGTTGCGTGAACGAGTAAAGTCGAAGCCCTGATCGAGTTCGGCCATCTGAGCCAGGGTGACGTTTTCAGGCAGACTCCGCAAGAAGTGAAGCCATTCGTGACTTGACCATCCTGAAGTCTTGAGGTCACTGGTCGGCGAACCGGCCAGCCAACGGGCAAGTTCCGCGTCTACCTGGGCGAACAGTTGGCTGGTAGGAGGGGGAAAGCTGGGCAGGCCCGGCTCATAAATCCAGGCCTCGAGGTCCAGGGGTGGGTCGAGCCGGAGGCGCACCTCCTCGACGAATCCTTCGGTGGTCATGGTCGAGAAGGCGTGGCGGTCGAAATACCCGGCCAGAAATTGGTCAAATCGCGGCCGGCCCACCGAACGCTCCAGAGCCACCAGAAAAAGGTAGCCTTTCTCATAGGCTATGTCGGACATCCCCAGGTCGGGGTCGCGGTCGGTCAGTTCTAGCTTGAGACGGGTGTCGGGGCTGTCGGCGCCCAGGTCGTCCAGGGTTTCGAGCAGATCGCCGTAACCCAGCACGGCCAGCATCTCGGCATAGTCCGGCCCCTCCATCCGCTCCATGATCCGGCGCTCGAAATAGTCGGTGAAGCCTTCATTGAGCCAGAAATCGTTCCAGGTGGCGTTGGTGACCAGATTGCCGGACCATGAATGGGCCAGCTCATGGGCCACCAGCGGCGTCAGTGAGCGGTCGCCAGCGATGACCGTCGGGGTCACGAAGGTCAGTCGAGGGTTCTCCATGCCGCCAAAGGGGAAGCTGGGCGGCAGTACCAGCAGGTCGTAGCGACCCCAGCGGTACGGTCCATAGAGAGCCTCGGCTACTTCCAGCATCTGGTCGGTCTGGGCGAATTCATAAGCGGCTGCAGCCACAGTTTCAGGCTCGGCGTAAACCCCGGTGCGCTCGCCCAGGGGGGCGAAGGCCAGACGGCCCACTGCCAGAGCCATCAGATACGCCGGGATCGGTCTTCGCTGAGTAAAGGTGTAGACTCCGTCGGAGCTTTCTTGCTGAGGATTCTCGGCGCTCATTAGGGCCAGCATGCCGGGGTTGGTCTTGACTGTGGCCTGATAGTCAAAGCGCACCCCCGGGCTGTCCTGGCAGGGCAACCAGCTGCGAGCCAGGATGGCCTGGGATTGGGTGAACAGAAAGGGGGCCCGGCGGCCGGCTGTTTGCTCGGGGGTGAGCCACTGTAGGGCGGGCGCCTCGGGATGGGTCTGATAGTCGATGCTGATCCGTCGGGTCGAGGGCCGCAGGTGGACCACCAGCGGGCGGCCTAGCACCGGATCGGCCGGACCCAGCTCCCAATCGAGCGGTCCGCTCGAGTCGGTCACGCGCTCGATGGTCAGGGCGAAGGTGTCGAACACCACCTGCTCGGCCCGAGGGGCAGGCTTGATGTCCCAATTCGCCTGGCCCTGGAGGCGCCGGGTGCGAAAGTCTACGGCCAGACGCAGGTCGAGATGGGTCACCACCGCCTCGTTGGGCTGGCAGTAGCTATGGGGATCCGGACCGGCCGTCGCCAGACTGGTCAGAAGCAATAGCCAGGCCGCGATTCTCAGCGGGCAGCGATTTTTAACCATGGCGGGCCTTTCAGGACCGGCTGTGGGGTTCCCTCCGGCAGGACATGCCTGCCCCCTGTTCGTAGAAGCAGGTTCTCGTATTTCTTCTGAAGGAGACCGTCCGGTGGAATTTGGCATTACTTTCAAAGGGGACATCGGGCTCGAGCGCACGGTGGCACTCTGCAAACAGGCCGAAGTGGCCGGCTTCGACTACGCCTGGTTTTTCGACTCGCATGTGTTGTGGGCCGAGTGTTACACCACGATGGCGGTCTGTATGCGCGAGACTCAGCGGTTGCGCTACGGCCCCTGCGTGACCAATCCAGGCGTGCGCGACTGGACGGTGGCCGCCAGCACCTTTGCTCAATTGGCCAACATCAGCGATAATCGCTACGACCTGGGCGTCGGCCGAGGCGACAGTTCGCTGCGCATGCTGGGCCGCAAACCCTTCACCGTCAAGAGCACCGTGGACTTCATGTATCTGATCAAGAAGATGGCCCGAGGCGAGACGGTCCATATCCATGGCCGCGACCTGGAGTTCACCTGGGCTAAGCCCGAGACCGAGATCCCTTGCTGGTTTGCTGCCTATGGCCCGATGGCCCTCAAGGCCGCTGGCGAGCACGCCGACGGTATCATCCTGCAGCTGGCCGACCCCTGGCTGATCGACTGGTTCGCCAGCCAATCGCGCCAGGCGGCCAAGGAGGCGGGCCGAGACCCGGCCTCGCTACGAGTGATGTCGGCCGCCCCGGTGTGGGTGGGCGACATCGAGAAGGCCCGCCAGCAAACCCGCTGGTTTCCGGCCATGGTGGGCAATCACGTGGCCGACATCGTCAGCAAATACGGCTCGGGCAGCAGCAATGTGCCCCAGCGTTTGACCGACTACATCGAGGGCCGCAAAGGCTATGACTATAAGCAGCACGCCGACAAGGACGCCGACCACCTCGATTTTATCTCCAACGACATCATCGATAGCTTCAGCATCCTCGGCCCCGTGGAAGAGCACGTCAAGAAGCTCAAAGAACTCGAGGCCGCCGGCGTGACCCAGTTCAACATCTACTTGATGTGCGGCGAAGAAGAGAGGCTGGTCGCCGAATACGCCAACCACGTCCTGCCCCACTTTCGCTAGCGTTGGTCATCAGCGCGACCCCCGCCAGCGAGAGCAGACTGGCCACGACCGTGCGCGCGCTCAGCGGTTCAGAGCCCAGCCAGCAGCCTAGCCAGAGGGCTACCACGGGATTGACGTAGGCGTGGGTGGCCAGCACGTGGGTCGGGCAGTTGCTCAAGAGCCAGTTGTAGGCCCAGAAAGCCAGTAGCGAGCCGAACAGGGTGAGGTAGGCCATGGCCAGCCAGCCGTTTCGGGTCGTGGACCAGGGGTCAAAGCGTTCTCCGGTAGCGGTGCCAACCAGGCAAAGCAGCAGACCGGCCCAGAGCATCTGCATGCCGGCCCGCAGGCCAATGGGCAGGGGGTGGGTGCGGCGGGCATAAAGCGACCCCACCGCCCAGGCCAGAGCCGAAACCAGCAGGGCGGCGGTAGCCAGCAGTTGGCGCGCCTCGAGCAGGTCGGGGTCGACCAGCAGGCCTAATCCGGCCAGGCCCAGGGCGACGCCGGCCAGACGGTTGGCGGTGAGAGGCTTCTGGCTGTCGAGCAAAGTGACCCAGAGAGGCGAGGTGCCCACCAGCAGGGCGGCCAGTCCCGAAGCAACCCACTGTTCCGACCAGGCCACCAGGCCCGGTCCCAGCACCAGCAGCAAGCTGCCGAGAGCGGCCTGCTGGCGCCATTGGTCCAGGCTCGGAGCGGGTTGGCCGGTCAGGCGCGCGGCCAGGTAGAGGCCGGCGCCGGCTACCAGAAAGCGCAGGCCAATCAAATGCAGAGGCGGGATCGATTCGAGCCCGACCGTGATGGCGTAAAAGGTCGAGCCCCACACCAGGTAGACGGTGGCTAGAGCTAGACCCCGAGTGATGGTCTTGTTTTCCATAGCTTTGACTGTAGGGGCGCCGTCAGCGGGAAAACAGAGGCAGTCTGGTGAAATTGTATGCTCGACAGTTTCTTCTTTTGTACGACTGTATGCTGACTTGTTGAGGTAGGCTGTACTGCTTTGGCCAAACTGTATGAGCGCGTAGCTAGCGAGGTTGCCCGCCGGGTGGATGTGGGTGTCTATGGCTATGGAGAAAGGATTCCCTCGGTGCGTCACCTCAGTCGAGAACTCGAGGTGAGCACGACCACCGTGGTCGAGGCATACAGATTGCTCGAGGACCAGGGATTGGTGGAAGCCCGTCCTCAATCCGGCTACTACGTTCGCCATCCTTCGTTCGACGACCATTGCCCGCGGCTCCACTGCCCGCGACCCGAGCGGCCGGTACCGGTTACAGTGGCTGATATGGTCATGACGGTCATGCGCGACAACTACCTGGGAGGCGCTCGCCTGGCGGACGCCTCTCCGGCTCCCGATTTGCTTCCGGTCAAGCGCCTGCAGAGGTCGGTAGCGCTGGCTGCCCGCGAGTCCGCGTGCCTATCGCGCTACGACACCCCTCCGGGATGCCCTGAACTGCGAGTTCAGATCGCGCGCCTGGCTCTGGCCGCGGGATGTCAGGTCTCGCCTGAAGAGATCGTGTTGACGACCGGATGCCAGGAGGCTCTCACCCTGTGCCTGCGGGCAGTGTGCGAAGTGGGCGATGTGGTGGCCATCGAGTCTCCTACCTTTTACGGGCAGCTTCAGGCCATCGAGATGCTGGGCTTGCGGGTCTTGGAGATTCCCAGCGACCCGCTCGAGGGGATCAGTCTAGATGCCCTTTTGCTGGCTCTCGAGCAGATGCCGGTGCGGGCGGTCATGGTCACCCCCAGCCATAGCAATCCGACCGGCAGCTGCATGAGCGTGGCCCACCGCCGGGAACTGGTCTCGATGCTGGCTGAGTGGGACGTGCCCATGATCGAGGATGACGTCTATGGCGATCTTGGCTTTGGACTCAAGCGCCTGCCGGCCGCCAAGTCGTTTGACCGCTCGGGACGCGTGCTCTATTGTTCTTCTTTCTCGAAGACACTGGCTCCGGGCCATCGGTTGGGCTGGGCCGTCGCCGGTCGCTATCAGCCTCAGGTGGAACGACTCAAAACTTTGACCAACCTGGCCTCTCCTTCCCTGTTGGCGCGCGGAATGGCTGACTTCTTGAGGGGTTCTCGCTACGAGCGCCACCTGCGTACGGTGCGCCGAGAATACGCCCGGCGGGTGCGCCTGATGCGCGAAGCGGTGTTGGCCGAATTCCCCGCTGGCACCCGCGTTTCTAACCCGCGGGGGGGCTATGTCCTATGGGTCGAGTTGCCGCGTGGCCTGGACACGGTCGCCCTCTATCCCAAAGCCGTCGAGGCCGGGGTGCCCTTCGCCCCCGGTCCGATGTTTTCGGCCGGTAAACGGCTCAAGCATTGCCTCCGTCTGACCGCTTCGGTGTGGCAACCAGAGCAAGAGCAGGCCATCGCCCGACTGGGTCGTCTGGTGAGCCTTGAATCCCATGCTACAATGAAGGTTCGGGCACCATGACCAGTCGCAAGAACAAAGCCGAACTCAGGGTTAGCAACTCGATCCACGACCGCCTTCAGATGGAGTCGACCTATATTTTCGATCTCCAGGCGGGCCCGGGCGAGCAAGCCCGTCGTTACTCGGCCGACATGTACATCTTCATCCCGACCTCGTTGGGCATCAATCGTGACACCTACGATCGGGAGAGCTTCTTCAAGGATGTCACCTCCTACTTTCGTATCCGCACTCCCTCGGTCCGCGCCTGGTGGGATGCCTCTCCCGAGGACTTTGCCATCGATTCGCTCGAGCGCTACCTGGGGGCTCACCTCGACACCTTCGAGCGCAAAGCTCTGGTGGCTCGGGCCGTGCAAGAGGTCAAGGTGTTCGGCAGTTTTCTGCACACCCGCCTGAAGAATCTCGAGAAGCGCGCCCGCAAGCGCGCCGCCGGTCGCAACGACGAGACACCGGCCTTCCTGCTGTCGCGGGTCGAGCGCTGGTTGGCGGTGATGGGCACTTTTCGACGCCGTTATCTCGAGCGCATCCGCAACGAGGCTCTGCTGGTCGATGATGAAGTGCTGCGGGCGCTCCATCTCACCGATGAGTACCTCTCCTACCGCATCGAGGTCATTTTATTGCGAGTGCGTGAAGCCCTGGTCGATCTCAAGGAGCCGCTCGAACGTCACCTTCAGGCCGAGGCGCGTTATCGGCGCGAGCATGAGCTGGTCTGTCTCGAGGATCGGCCCGACCAGGGCCGCCAACTCGAGGCCTACACCTATCGGCTCGGCTTGCTCAAGAAATATCTCTCGCAGGCGCTCTATCTCAAGCTGGAGGAGGCTAAGCGAGACGCCTTCTATCGCAACGGCGCGGCCGCCGTGGGGGCCGGTCTGGCGGCCACCTTCGCGGGGCTGGCCGAGCAGCAACGCATCCAATACCTGAGCGGCCACGACTCGGGGCATCGATTGGCTCTGCTCTTGATCATGGCCGTAGCCGCTTATGTCTTCAAAGACCGCATCAAAGACCTGAGCAAGGAGTACTTCAATAACCGGCTCAAACACAAGCTGCCCGACCATCGCTATCGGATCACTTATCCTCATGTGGCCACCGATGGCAAAAAGGACGAGATCGAACTGGGTTTCATCCAGGAGTTCATGCGCTATCTGAGCGACTTGCCCGACGAGGTGGCTTATCTACGCACCATCGAGAAGCGAGCCGACAATGACCCCCGCCGCAACGAGACCGTGCTCCATCTCTCCCGGATGTTTGACTTCAACCTGCGCCCGGTGGGCGACTTCCGCTACATCAAGAATGTGCTTCGGCTGGATTTTAGCGAGTTTCTGGCCAAATTGGACAACCCGGCCAAAGCGGTGCGCTACTACCAACCGCGCCAGGGCCTGCGAGTGGTCCAGGCACCCAAGGTCTATCACCTCAACGTGGTGATGCGTTACGAGACACTGTTCGGAGGCGCAGCCGCGCCCTTGCGCCGGCGCATCGATTTCGAGCGCTTTCGAGTGGTGCTGAACAAGAACGGTATCGTGCGCATCGAGCGGGTCATCGGCGGGGGCGAACTGGCTTACACTGAAGAGGTCCACGCTTGACGCTCGCAGCCGCAGCCAGAGCCTTTGGGGGCCTGGGTCTATTCTTCTTTGCCCTGCGCTTTTTGACCAGCCGCCTGGATCAATCCATTTCGTCGCGCTTTCGCCCCATTCTGGACCGCATTCTGGCCAACCCGCCTCGCTGCCTGGCCTTTGGCGTGCTGGCCACGGCTCTGGTTCAAGCTTCCAACATCACCATCGTGACCGTGATGGGTCTGGTCGACAGCGGGTTGGTGACCCTCGAGCACGGCTTTTTCGTCATGCTCGGGGCCACTCTGGGCACGACCCTCAAGACCTGGTTCTTTGCTTACACCTTCGAACTTGGGCCTATCCTGGTAGGGATCGGCTCGCTGGCTCTGCTGGTAGCTCGTAACGCTTTGGTCCGCGAGGCCTTCCAGATTCTGACCTCGATCGGCCTGGCTTTTCTCGGCTTGCAGATGATGATGAGCAGTCTGGCCGGACTGGCCCAATTGCCGGCGTTCAACGCGCTGATGGGTCGCTACGACGCTACCAACTTGTCGGGCCAGGCCCTGGCGGTGTTGGTGGGGGCTCTGCTGACGGCGGTGCTGCAGTCGTCGAGCGCTATCGTGCTGTTGGTGATGAGTCTGGCCTCTCAGCAGCTGGTGACGGTGCCGACGGCCGCGGCACTGGTGCTGGGAGCCAACCTGGGCACCACCACCACCGCCCTGGTGGTAAGTCTGCAGGCCGATCGCAACGGCAAGCGCATCGCCCTGGCCAATCTCATCATCAAGGCCGGCGGGGTGCTCATTACCTTACTGCTCTTTCCCTTCTTCCTGACGGCCGTCGAGGGCGTGGTCGGAATGGTGCTCGAGGCCGCCCGACCAGAGCTGTTGGTGGCCGGTGTGCACACCCTGTTCAACATCATCAACGTGATCTGGTGGTGGATCTTCTCGGGGGTGGTGTTGCGAGTGGTCAACAGCGCCATTCCCCTTCGTTCACGTTCCCGGACCGGGCTCTCCAAAGGGGTCCGTCGCATGCTCAATCAGACACCGCATCGGGCCTTCTTGGAGAGTGTCACCCAGTTCTCCAACTTCGAGCAGATGGTCAAGAGCATCTATGACCATACCTTCAGAAGTCTGTCCGAAGGGCGCCACCGGAGCATTCTGGCGGCCCGGCGGGCCCGGCTCGAAAGAAACCTCGACTCGCTCAAAGAGACGGTTCACGACCTGCTGTTCATGGTGTCACGTTCGCAATCTCAGCACCGTTCCCGCGTCCTGGGTATCGTCACCATGGTCGAGTTGTATTCGAGTCTTACCCGCACCTGTTTTGCTTTTGACGACCATCTCGAGCGCGGCTTCCTCTCCGACGGCTACGAGGTGCCTGAAGAGCTCTCCCGAGCCGTCTCGGTCTTTCGCGAGTTACTCGACGGACTATGGTTGGATGTGCTGCGCCCCGACAAAGCCAACGCAGACTTTGGCCCCGAAGGGGTCATGTCGCTCGAAGAGTCGCTGTTGACCTACAATGCAAAGCTTGGGTCGGGTCATCAAGCCTACACCACCTGGTTGCTCGAGATCGCCGGCTTCATGCGGTCTATTGCCCTGGATCTCGGGCAGATCTCGCAGCTCAAGAGACAGGCCGAGATTGCCCGTCTGGTCGAGCCCATCAACGGCGTGCCGAGGCTTCCCGAGATGGGCCCGAAAGAAGAGGCGGAAGGACCCGTAAAGACAGGTGGGGAAGCCTGATGAACGATGGCGGCCACTGACTCGGAATCCCCGGGGACCGGCACGGAAGACGCTCCTGCGTATGTTCCCGGCAACCTGCAGCGGATTCTTGGTCGGATGTGGGCCTGCGACGACGACAAACTCGCGCAGGCCGCCTTGCTCCGCGACGCCCTCGGCTTCTTGACCCGGCTATTTGCCTCGCTTGGAGCCTGCGCCTGTCAGGAGTTCGAGTTGCTCGATGACGAACTCGAAGAACTGTGGAGCACCACCGCCACCGTGGGGGATTGCCGCAGGTTGCTCGAGTTATCGCTCAAGCGCCTGCAGCCCGAGATGAAGCACGACCTGGTGCGCCAGTTGATGGCGGTTTTCTTCGAGGTCGAAGGGGATACGTTCACCCCCCGCGAGTTCACCTCGCACCTGGGTTTCGGACCCGACTCCTCGGTGCCCCAGGTGGTCGATTTTTGCACCGGCCTGGCCGGCGCCTATGACGAGCACCTACCCATTCTCAGTACCTGGCTCGAAGCCTCTCGGCCAACCTTGCTCGAATGCGACTATCACTACGAGGCCGGGGCCCAGTTCGGTCAACGCGAGTTGGTGGTCGGTTATCGTCAGTACCGACTGCGAACCCGTATGGCCGTAAGATTGCGTGAGGCCCGCGCCGATGTGGCCGGAGTCTCGGCGCTGGGGGCCATACCCCTGGGGGCGCCTATCACCCCAGAAGAGACCTCCACGAGCGGGCTGACGGCTCTGGTCAGCGAGCTCGCCCGGGTCGAACCCAGCAACGCGGCCAAGGTAACCCCCATAGCCCTTCCCGCCCTCGGCTACCGCGTCGACTATACGGGCTTTGCCAAGGACCGCGAGGGGCGGCTCGGCCACGCCGGCAAGTTGATCCTGTTTTGTGCTGGAGAGGGCGTACTCGAGGGAAAGATCAGCTCGACCAATCCCAACTTGCGCATCCTGCCGGCCTTTTTCAAAGGCGAAGAGGTGCGCTGTAGTTTTTGGCTCGACCCAGCCGAAATGCCCCAACCCGAAGGTTATGTCGAGGTCGAGACAGCCAACGAGACTCGCAAGATTCCCATCGTGGCTTTGCTGCCCCGCTCGCGGATATCGGACTTTGGACGCCTGTCGCTGGCCGCCATTCTGCTGGCCCCGGGGGGAGTCGGATTTCTCTATCTGTTCTGGGTGTTCTATTCGACCATTCGCCATGTCCAGACCGTGCTGGAGAAATACCTCGGCTTCGAATACCGGCAGATCATGCGGGGAGTTCCCGAGGTGGCCCTGCGCCATTCCGGGGTCGGAATTATCGACCTGGATGTCCAACCCAAGGCCGAGTCGGCTGCTCTTCTTTTTTTGCTGTTCGCGGTGCTGTGCCCGTTGCTGGTGACCAAAATTTTTCGCCACTACCCCCGCAATCTGCAACGAGATCTCGGCTGGCTCTATTCGATAGGCCTGATCCTTCCAGTCCTGGGCTTTCTGGCGGTTTGGGACCTGCCGGCGCTCAATCATCCCATGCTGGCCCATCACGAGCTGCTGTTTCTCAATTATCGCACTCACTTTCCGTTTTTTGCGGCCTTTAATCTGTTGGCCAGCGCCTATCTATTCTTGTCGGTGGGAGGACGGATCGACGCCTGGGCTGGAAAGGGGCCGCTGCGGGTGCTGGTGCCGACCGTCCTCTTCGTCGGCTACCTGGTGGCCGTCTTCGGATTGGTCTATGGTCGGAGTTGGCTATCGATATGGTAAGAGTCTTCTTGATTCTCTGGTTGGCGGCGCTGCCGGCCCTGGCTCAGAGTTTGACGGGCACCGTGGAATTCTCGGTCCAGAATCTGGATCCTGACACCGTTTCCAGGGTCGAGTACACCCCTGACGGCAAGTATGTCTACGTCTTCTGCGATCTGCCCGACGGGGGCACCCGCGCGCTGGTCACCACCAACGTCGGTCTGGTGGTCAGCACCCAGGCTTTCGAAGAGGGCTGGATCGACACCATCGGATTCTCGCGCAACGGTAGCTCGGGGCTGATGTTGTCCAACTATGGTCGCGAGAAGACCTGGCGGGATTTCGATGGTCGCACCTCCAGACCCGTCGAGTTCGATCCGCCCGACTTCGAGGTGCAGGCGCCGTTTACCATCCTCGACGACTCGCACGGCCGGCTGGCTACCCGGGGCAGTGACGCCAGCGCCGACTCGAGCGGACTTTATCTCTTGAAAGTGGCCGGCGACAAGATCAAGCCCGAACTGCTCGCCCGGGATCGCGATATACTGGCCGAATTGGGGCCGCCCGGGCCGCTGCTGGGTTTTGGCTTGAGCCCCGATTTCGGCTGGTGCGTGCTATCGGTAGCCGGCCGAAAGGAAGGCGAGCTCGAACTCTTTCGCTACAATCTGACCCGCCATACGGGGCTACTGGTGGCGGCTGCCACCAGCTTCTTGCCTCCGGCCCAGAGCCGCGGCGGCTATCTGGTCTTTGGGAGTCGCCAGGGAGAAGCCGTGAACTGGCAGTTTCAGAATCCCGACGGCAAGCTTGCTCCGATCGAGCTAGGGCCCGGAGTCATCGGTCTGGGCGTGCGTGCCTTCCCCGACCAGGATGAGTTCTTGCTGACGGGGGTCCAGGGGTCCCAAGCCTATATCTTCAAGTTGGGCTCGAGCACGGATTGGACGCCTCGCCAGCTCGAGGTGGCCGCGCCCGAGCCGCCTTTCTATCTGCGCACCGGCCCCGACGGTCGCTGGTTGATCTGGACGCGCCAGGGGCTGAGCTTTTATCAGCTCGAGAGCCCGTGAGTCTCGCTCAGCAAAGGGGCGAACTTGGCGTAGCTGTCTGTTAGCTTCTTGCGATAGTAGGCCAGATTGTAATCGGGATTGGCGGGATCGTAGTCCTTGAGCCGGCGGGCGTGGTTATAGGCACTCACCGAGGCTTTGTCGCCGGTGATGTAGTAGCGCAGGCTGTCGCCTGCCAGCAGGGGCCGCCGGGCCGCCAGGGCGAGCTCGTAGACAGCCGCCCGGTTGCGCGCGTTGGATTCGATCTTGCGTCGATAACTGTTGGGCGAGTCGATGAGTGTCTCACGCTTGGCCAGGCCTTCGATGGGAATCAACCCGCTCTCAAGCCGCGCGAGGGTGTCGGCATACACCGACTCGAGGCTGGGCGAGCCTTCCAGAGCCGCCCGAATGAGTTGCTCTTGAAACTCGCGCAAGAACGGTTCAAGTGCTCGCGAGCGCAGACCCGAGCCTCGCGTGATCAGTTCGCCGTCGTGGGTCAACAGAGCATAGTTCTTCATTTTGTGGCAATACATGGCGCGATAATGACCGTCGAGCTCGACTTTGACTCCGGCCGGTAACTCGCTATTGAGTTCTTCCATCCAGCCCTCGGGCGAGTGCTGGTCGCCTGGTAGGGTGAAGTAGATGCCGTCGGTATCGACCTCGAGCAAGGTGGCCCCGCGAGCCCGCAACCAATCCATCATGGTCGAGAGCAGTTCGCGTCCGATGGCGGTGACCTGAGCGGCCTGCTCGAAGTCGGCGAAGTTGCCCTGGCCGAAGCCGAGATAACCGTAGAAAGAGTTGATCAGAATCTTGAACGTCGTCTGCAAGCCTCCGAAGAAGGTGCGGTCGGGCTCGTTATCGGCCTCACGTTCGAGTTGGCGCGCCTGCAGGCGAAACTCTCGTAGGTCGGCCAGCATCCCGCGGAAGACATCGAGGCTGTCACCGGCCGGTCGGATCTTGTAGGAGAGGATGATGGACGGGTAAAGCGAGGCGACGTCGCAGTGAAACACGTCGGTGGCGATGCCAGCGTATTCCTGAGCGGTGAGTCCACCCGCGAAATCTTCGACTTCAGGCTTGGGTGGCACGGCGGTCCTTTGGCGCAGATACTCGCGCAGGAACAGACTATTGATCCGAGTGGCGTTGCCCCTCAAGATGACGTGCTCGTAGCGGAACGGAAAGATCTGCGCCTGAAGGAAGTAAGGGTAGCACAGGGTGCGGACCACGGCGGCCAGTTCAGCCAGTTCGCGCTCAGGTAGGCTCTGGCCCGCCCGAGGGGGCAGGGTCTTGCCGAGATGGCGGGCCACCTCATAGCGGTCGAAAGCCAGCAGTTCGCGACCGCTGACATCGTAGAGTTGGGTGAGAATCCAGGAATCGACCAGATCCCTTCCATGGACATACCAGCGATTGTAATCGAGGGTCTTTTCGGCCACGAACATGCGGCTTCGTCGGTAGTGGATCTTTTCGCCCTCGCGGCCGAGTCGCAGCTCGACTTCGTGGCGGTGAGCTCGGTGGTAAAGAAAGGGAAGGTGAAACTTGAACAGGTCGTGTCCCTCGAGGATATCCGGGTCGCGCTCCACCACCAACTCTACGAAGCGAGCCAGGATCTCGGGCTCGGGGCCTTCGAGCACGGCGCACCAGCCGGTGGAATCGGCCAGGGCGATACGTTCGATAACGTCCTGGGTCGGATCGGGACGCTCGTCCTCGCTTTCTTCGTTGGGATAGACCAGAATCTGCAGGCGTTTGACCTGCTCGAGCGTCATCGAGCCGAACATAGTGCGGCCGGTGGCCATAAGATACTGCTGAGTTTGATCGCTCACGAAGAGTTGAGGAGAACGGGGGTGGCCGGCGGCCAGGCCCGAGGCCTTGGCGATGTGGCTGCTGATGCGCTTGATGTAGTTCCAGGTGGGGGTTCGCACCAGATAGTTGAAGTGTCCGTCTCCTTCGAGCCGTTCCAGGCGGTACTCCGGGGGCTTGCGGCTTTTCTCCAGGCCCAACAGATGGTCCGGGTCGGATAACCAGAGGAAGGGCTCGAACGTCTCCTGGGTGGCCCGCACCTCGTCGCCCTCCCGCCAATAGGCGGTAGCGCCGTCTTTGTGAGCCACCAGATTGACCAGACCGGGTCGTCGATCGGCGCCGAACAGGGCAGGGTTGGCTGAGATGCCGAGGCTATCCAGGTGGGCATGCATGGATTAGCCCATTCGATCCGGGCCTGCCAGGTCCTGGAGGACTGCCTCGAGAGGAGTAGAACGCCTGGCAGTGGCTCTTCAACCCGTCAAAGTCGAGACTGACAACGATAAGGGCATTCTGACCATTAGCTGGAGCGATGGCACGGCTTCGCGTCACTCCATGGATCAGTTGCGGCGGGACTGCCCCTGTGCTACCTGCCGGGCCGAGCGCGAAAAGATGGCGAAACCTGGTCCGTCGCTACGGGTCATCAGCGGTCCTGTGCTCAGCGAAGGCCAGGCCCGCATCCTCGAGTTCTCGCCGGTGGGGCGATATGCGCTGGCTTTCGTGTGGAATGACGGGCATTCGACCGGCATTTACACCTACGATTCTTTGCTGGACCACCAGCTTTAGTCTTTTAGACTTTTTTCAGGCGCTCCCGGTAGATTATCAATGCAAGAGAAATTCTTCCGAAGGAGTGGACGCAAGATGATTAACCAGGGCATCAAATTGACTCAGGCTCCAGCCAGCTTCACCGCGATGACCGCCTCCCAGGGTCCTTACGACGCTGCGGCGCCCACTCAGGACACCACCGACGAGATGGTTTGGGACGGCCGCACCGGCACTTTCACCTGGTTTCAGGGTCCTCCGGACCTGGCCAAGTTGCTGCAGTCGGGCGGCGGTGGAGCTTGCAGCTTTATCGTCTGACCATATAGCGAGACGAACGAAAAAGGGAGCCGGCCGGCTCCCTTTTTTAGTGGATGTGCCCTTCCTTTTCTAACGGCACATCGGGGGCCGCTTCACCCGAGGCCTCCTTCTCGGCTCGAGCCAGCAAACGCTGTGCGAACGGGTCTTCCACGAGGGTGTCGGCGGCCGTCTTCAGGATGGCCAACTCGCGATCGTGCATCCCCACCTCGTGATAGGCTGCTCCCAGGTCGCGCTTGAGCAGGTCGTTGTCAGGGTTCGCCTCGACTGCTCTTTGATAGATGGCGACTTCACCCTCGTGGTCGCCCGCGAAGTGAACGGCTGTGGCCCACTCTTCCCAAGCGGCGTAATAAGCGGGGTAAATCTCGACGCACTTCTTGAGCTTCTCGATGGCCACGCCGTCTTTGCCGTCGTGGACGGCCTGGTGGGCTTCCATAAAGAGCGTGTCCGCCTGCTGATAGAGTTTCCACTCCTGGTAGCCGCGCGAGGCTCCCCACAATCCGAAAGGTAGCAGCAGCAACACCAGCACGATTTCGATCTTTTGCAGCTTCTGCTTTTCCTTGTCTTTGTAAAATAGGATAAAGCTCATAGTTCTCCCTTTTGCTCTGTGTTCACCGTTATACCCATTTCGGGTCGGGTCGGTCACTCCTGGCTCGATCCAGCATGAAGGTTCCCACGCGAGGGGACAGAATTACGGGCCCAAACAGTGTAGCCTGGAGGAATTGTGAGAGCGAAGTATTGGATAGTGGGTCTGCTGCTGGCCTGTTTTTGCCTGCCGGCGTTGGCAGATGAAGCACCCGTGGCCCGAGTCCGGAAGATCGACGGCAAGAAGCTGTTTTTTCAGCGAGAAGGCAAAAGCAACTGGTTGCTGGCCTTTCCGAACATGAAGAACTATCTCAAAGATAATCTTCGTACCGATGCCCAAACTAAAGCCGGTATTCAGTTCTTCGCCGGCGGCGAAGCTGGTCTCAATGCCGACACCGAGGTCGAGATTATCTCGGCCACGGCTGTCGAAGGGGCCGGCAAGAACAAAGTCAAGGTCAACGCCGGCACGGTTTGGGCCAAAGTGGCCAAGCAGAAGGAAGAACTCCAGATTCAGACGGCCGGCGGGGTGATGGGTATCAAAGGCACCGAATTCGTGGTGCAGGTGATGCCTGACGGCTCGACCCAACTCTCGGTACTCGAAGGTCTGGTCGAGGTGGACTCTGGCTCCGGCCAGGCCTACGCCGCGAAACCCGGACATCGCGTGCAGTTCGGCGGCGGCCGGATCATCAACGCCGTGGTCTATCCCGAGGGTGAACTGCGCAACCTGTTGCGCGACGAATTGGGTCCCTTCGCCGGCCTGGTGGCCGATTTCTTGCTGGGACGATACTTGCACGTGGGCAGCCTGCTACCGCGCGAGGCGAGTTATTTCGTCGGCTACGGGCCCGCTCTGCGCAGTCCGTTCCGGGGCGCCTCCTATTACTCCATGCGAGGAGTCGGCGTCAGCAGCGCCCTGCTCAATCTGCCCTCGCGCTCCCCCAGTTACTGGCGCAGCCTCACCCGACCCAGTATTCCCAGTCTTCCAGGTGGCATTCGCTTTCCCCAGGCCCAGCGCGACGAAGTCAAGTTTGGCGCCGAAGAGCCAAACTGCCCGACCAATCTCGAGCCCAACGAGAAAGATGTCGATGGGGCTCCGACCTTCAAATGGAAGGGCATCGATGGAGCCCGCCGCTACGGCATCATTGTCAGCGACAAGCCTTTCTCGGGGGTCAAGAAGCTCGAGGAAGACGCTCTCTGGTACGGCCAGGCCGACGGCAACGAGTTGACCTATCCTGAAGACGCGCCAGCTCTCGAGAAGGGCAAGCGCTATCACTGGCGCGTGATTCCGCTCACAGCCGATGGGAGTCCCACGGGCGAGGCATCCGAGACCTTCTTCAAGTCCGAGGGTTTCAAGCCTAGCAAACAGCCCAGTCTTGACTTCGCCTCGGGGCTGGTGCCGCTCGAACAAAAACTCGGGGCTCAGCGGCCCAAATTCCAATGGACCGCCGTGGAAGGCGCCAGCCGCTACGCATTGTTGGTCTCGAGCGCCGAGGTCGAGCCCGAGAAGATGGGCGAGGATCTCGACACGCTGGTATGGTCGGCCGAGACCGACCAGTTGTCGGTTGATTTTCCTGAGGCCGGCCCCAGTTTTGCCGCTGGTCGCTACTACTGGTTAGTGGTAGGTCTCGATGGCGAGGGCAAGCGGGTCGGCAAAGTCAGCCAGACCTGGTTTGAAACCGACGGTTGGGAAGGTCAGGGCGTGGAGCTTGCTCCCCTCGGCCCGGCCGCCGGAAAATAGATGTCGACAGCTCGGTTCCGACTCATCGGAACCGCCGTAATCCTCGGATTACTGGTTGGATTGGCTCTGAGTTGGCAGCTGCCCAGCTCGGAGCTTTTTCTATCCGACATCGAGGTGCTGGCGGCTCGCCAGCTTCTTCCGGCCCGAGGCCGTGACGAACGACTTCGACTGGTGGCCGACTATCCTGACCAAGCCATCAGGCGGGACGTTGCCGCCGATGATCGCCAGGAGTTCGTGCTCGAGGTGCTGGCTCGAGGTGCCCGCGGGGTGCTGGTGACATCCCCCGACTTTCTCGAGGGCACTCAGCTCGTGGAGGCGCTCGACGAGCTGCCCGTGGCCCTCTTTACCAGAGACTCTCTCGAAGCGATCGCGATCGAGGATTCTGACGGCCTGATTCGGCGGTTTCGCTGGCAGGCCGAGGCGGCCGGTCCTTTGAGAAGGGCCTTCCACTGGCTCGATGAGACCACACCCGAACTCGACTCCCGAGGCCTCTTTCGCCCTTTGTTGGCGCGTGCCGACCAGGATGTCGCGGCCGAGCGTTACTTCAACTCCTTCAAGCCGATTTCGTTGGCGAGTTTGCTCGAGCCCGACTTTCGCGAGGGTTTCTTGAGCCGGGTCGAAGGCTCGCTGGTGATCGTGGGCGACTTCGAGATGGAGGCGACCGGCGATGAATTCCACACCAGTGGCGGCAAGCTGATGACCCTGACGGGGACCGCAGCCCTGCTGGACAGCCTTCTGGGCAAAGCCTTGCTCAAGGCCTGTCCGCTGGTGGTGTGGTTGCCGGGGGCGGCCGTCTTTCTCTGGTTGGCGGCCCTGGCTGCCATCCGTTTTCGACCCCTGTCAGCCTGCTTGGTCTTGATTTTGCTCGAATGGGTTAGCTTCACCGGTGGCGTCCTGGTGGCCACCTACGCGCAGCTGTTGATCCCGCTCGTGACGGGAGTGATCGGGATGCCGGTGGCCATGGGGTATGTCTTTCTCGAGCAACTGCGACGCTCGCGCGAGGTGGGCGAGGAGTTTGGGGCCAGGGAAGGCGTGCAGCTGGGAGGCCGTGAGCGTGAGGTGACGATCCTGTTCACCAATCTGCCCGAGTATCTCAAGTTGCTCGAGAAACAGGGCGCCGCTGGTCAACTGAGTCGGCGTCGCGAATACAACCAGGTCGTGCTCGAGGCCTGCGCCCGCTACGGTGGGCGAGTGGTCGACTATCAGGGTGACGCCCAGATGATCGGCTTTGGCCTGGAGGAGAACGCCCCTCACGCCCAACAGGCTACGGCGGCCGCCTTGCTGGTGGTCGAGCGGGTGCAGGCGCTGGCGGGTAGCTGGGGAGTGGGCAACCCTGACCTTCTTAAAGTGCATGCCGGGGTTTGCACCGGGCCCGTGGCTCAGGGGCACGTCGGAGCCCGCCAGAAGATGGATATCGCGCTCATCGGTGACACCACCAACACCGCGGCCCGCCTGATGGGCGCAGCCATGAAGCTGGACGAACGGGTGGTCATTTCGTTGCCCACCCGCGAGGGATTGGGACAGGGCGTCGAAGGGCGCGAGCTCGAACCCGTCAGTCTGAAGGGCAAGGCCAAGCCGGTGCCCATCTTCGCTCCCGACCGCCTGCTCGAGCATCCTCCCGAGGTCGAGACGGACCAGGTGGTAGGCTCGATGGTCGAGTTGCCGCGAGACCGGGGCGCCAGCGGGGTGGCCATTTTGCTATCGACGCTGCTGGGCACGCTGTTGTGCGCCAACCCGGTCAGCGAGCAGCTGCTCCAGGGGGCTGAACAGGACCTGTATGATTTACGCCACCGGATGCTGGCGGCCGATGCTCCGGCCGAGGTGGTGGTGGCAGGCATCGACGAAGAGAGCCTCAATACGTTGGGGCCCTGGCCCTGGCCGAGGGCCTATCATGCCCAGATTGCGACCAACCTGTTCGAGGCTGGCGCCAGGGCTGTCTTCTACGATGTCCTTTTTGAAGAGGCTGGGGACGACGAATATAGCGATCAAGAGCTCAGCCAGGCAGTCAAGGACTATCCCAATCTGGTGCTGGCCATGGCTTTGACCCGGGATCAGTTTGCGGTGGTCCCGGTCCCTCTCATGCCCGGGCTCGACGAAGACCAGATGCGAAAGCGTCTTCAGGTCGGTCACATCAACACCCGGCGCGACGCTGATGGAGTGGTTCGCAGCGCCATTCTGGCGGCTTGGGACCAGCAGGATCGTTTGTGGCCATCGGCGGCGCTGTCTTTATTGGGACACGCCACCGACAAGTCCTATCAGCAGCTCGAAGCTGACCGGCAACGACTGAGGCTGGGCAATCGCGAACTTCCGCTGCGGCCCGACCCTCAGAAGCCGTACGAGACGCTGATTGTCTATCGCCCTCCAGTGACCGGGCCGCAGGCCCAGGATCGGCCTGAGGGCTATGTTTCGGTTCATCGCCTGCTCGACCCCGAAGACCCCTTTTTCAAACGAGCCAGGGGCACGGTGGTGCTGATCGGACAAAACGTCAAGGACGAAAGAGACCTCTTTCGGACTCCCCTGGGTCCCATGAAAGGGGTCGAGATCCATGCCCAGACGCTGGCCACTTTGTGGAGTGGACCCAGCCTGATTCAGGCCGGGCGGATTCGCTTTCTCTATCTTTTCGGTTGCTGCTTGCTGATGGGCGTAGCCACGACCCTGGCCCCAACCCGGGGGCGAACCCTGGTCGTGGTCTTTTCGAGCGGCCTCTTCCTGGTCTTTCTCAACCTGGCCCTCTATCTCACCGGTTGGTGGTTTCCCCTGGCGGCCACCTGTGTGGGGGCCATCGGCTCGGCGGTCGCGGTGGTGCTGATGCGGTTCGTCTCTTCCCTGGACGCTGCTACGCGCTTTTTGCCGCGTGAGGTGGTGCACGCCCTGTTGTTCGAGAACCGTTTGCATGAGGGCCTGGTCGAGGCCACCGTCTTGTTGACCGACATTCGTGGCTACACCGCCATCTCCGAGACCCGTTCCCCGGTGGCGATGCTCAATCTGCTCAACGACTATCACCAGCGCACCGTCAGTTGCTATGAGCGTTACGGTGGCTTGACCCTGACCTATCAGGGTGACGCGCAGATTGTGGTTTTTGGCGCTCTCGGCCGGCGCAAGCATCCCACCGCTGACGCTGTGCGAGCGGCCCTCGAATTGCAGCGGATAGTGCATCATTTTCGCCGCGACTATGGGATCGAGAGCGCCTCGGATTTCGCGGTGGGGGCCGGTTTGTGCACCGGTGAAGTGGCCATTGGCGTGCTGGGCGGCACCGGCCAGAAGCAGTATTCGGTCGTGGGCGAGACCGTGCGCAAGGCCCATAAGGTCCAGGGAATGAGCGACGAATTGGGGGCCTCGGTCATTCTCGACGCGGCCTCGGCGGCCCGTTGCGAGCAGAAGGTAGAAATGCGCTTCCTGGGTGAGGTCGAAATGAAGGGGCTGGAGCATCCCGAGGCGCTCTACGAGGCGGTGGATATGCTGTCCTAGCCGGCCCGGAGAGGTCCTGTTGGGCGCCAGAGCGAAAGGACGGGCCGATTATTGGGAGGGAATTGTAGAATGAGCGTGGACCTGACGAAATACGGCATCAAGGTGGAGACGATCAAGAGAAACCTGGTGCCGGCGCGGCTCTACGAGCGAGCCCTGCGCGGAGAACGCGGGTCGGAGATGGTTGCCAACGGCGCTCTGGCGGTGAATTCGGGCGAGAAGACCGGGCGCAGCCCCAAAGACAAGCGCATCGTCGAACACGATCAGAGCAAAGGCGATGTCTGGTGGGGCGATGTCAATATTCCCCTCGATGAGGTCACCTATCGCATCAACCACGAGCGGGCTATCGACTATCTCAATACTCGCGACGAAATCTACGTCTTTGATGGCTTCGCCGGCTGGGATCCCGAGTATCGCCTCAAGGTGCGCATCATCTGCACGCGACCCTATCATGCCCTGTTCATGCACAACATGCTGATTCGCCCGACCCACGAAGAACTCGAGAATTTTGGCGAGCCGGACTATATCGTGATCAACTCTGGCGCTTTTCCAGCCAATCGCTACACCCGCGGCATGACTTCCGACGCCAGCGTGGTGCTCAATTTCGAAGAGGGTCGGATCGTGATTCTGGGCACCGAGTATGCGGGCGAGATGAAGAAGGGCGTCTTCAGCGTGATGAACTATCTGATGCCCAAGCGCAAGGTGCTTCCCATGCATTGCTCGGCCAACGAGGGCGAGGACGGCAAGGTCAGCCTGTTCTTCGGGCTCTCGGGCACCGGCAAGACCACTCTGTCGGCTGACCCGGCCCGCAAGTTGATCGGTGATGATGAACACTGCTGGACCGATAACGGAGTCTTCAACATCGAAGGCGGATGCTACGCCAAGTGTCTTGGCCTGCGGGGCGATTCCGAGCCCGAGATCTTCAACGCTATTCGCTTTGGTTCGGTATTGGAGAATGTCGTCTTCGATCGCGAGACCCGAGAAGTCGACTTCGACGACGCCAGCCTGACCCAAAACACCCGGGCCTCGTACCCGATTGACTATATTCCCAACGCCAAGATTCCGTGTGTGGGGGGCCACCCCAACCACATCATCCTGCTTACCTGCGACGCCTTCGGCGTCTTGCCCCCGGTCAGCCAGTTGACACCCGAGCAAGCGATGTATCACTTCATCAGTGGCTATACCGCCAAGGTCGCCGGCACCGAACAAGGCGTGACCGAGCCTCAGGCCACCTTCTCGGCCTGTTTCGGAGCTGCTTTCATGGTCTGGCACCCCAGCGTCTACGCCGAATTGCTGGCCGAGAAAATGCGCAAACACGACACCAAAGCCTGGTTGATCAACACCGGTTGGTCGGGCGGGGCCCACGGGGTGGGGCAGCGTTTTAAGTTGGCCTATACCCGGGCCATCATCGATGCCATCCACGCTGGTCAACTCGATGGCGTCGCGACCCAGGTTGACCCGGTTTTCAAAGTAGCCGTGCCCACGGCCTGCCCGGGAGTGCCCAGCGAGCTGTTGATCGCTCGCAGTACCTGGACCGACGGAGCCGCCTATGACGCCACTGCCAGCAAGCTGGCCGACCTGTTCCACCAGAACTTCGAACAGTTTCGCGAGGGATCGAGTCAGGCTATTTGTGCAGCAGGGCCGCGCGTTACCGCCCATTCTTAAGTGCGGGTTCTCAGCTTCAATCTGCGCTGCGATATGCCGCCCATCGGCTGGTCCGAGCGCCGGGGCGAGGCGGCCGAGCTGGTCAGACGTTGCAACCCCGATGTGATCGGTTTTCAAGAGGTGCTCCCCCATCAGCGGGCCGACCTCGAACAAGACCTGCCTGGCTACCAGGTCTGTGGTCGGGGCCGGGACGCAGACGGCGGCGGCGAGCAGTGTTGTCTCTTCGTTCGGGCCGGCATCCGGATCGTGGAGCAGGACACCTTTTGGTTCGGACCTCATCCCGACCAGCCCGGTAGTCGGGCCTGGGACGCGATGTTCCCACGCATCTGCAGTTGGGTCCGGTTGCGCCGAGCCGGTGGCGAGGTGCTGGTGGCCAACGTCCACCTCGACCACCAGGGCGAGATATCCCGGCAGCAAGCGGCCGCCCAGTTGGCCGCCTGGCTCAGCGACCCCTGTATCTTGATGGGCGATTTCAATGCCGAGCCCGACTCGGTGGCCCTCACCAGCCTGCGTCAATGGCTGACCGACGCCTACTTCGCCGTGCACGGGTCCTGGATTGGGACCTACCACGAGTTTGCCGGTGGCCATGACGGCCCCTGTATCGACTACATCCTGGTGGCGGGGGTTGAAATCGCCGCGGCCGAAGTGGTGGTCGCCGGTCCTCCCTTTCCGTCAGACCATCATCCTGTTATGGCCGATCTGATCCTTTAACGCTCTTGTGACGCCGGGGCGGTAAAGTTTCCTCAGTGAGATGAGCATTGGTTGGACCTAACGCCCCGGCGAAAGCCGGGGCTTTTTCTTTGCCAAAGACTCTGGCCAGGCTCAAAGATGGCCGTCGATCACCACTCGCAGGGGCGCCCGCCCCAGGTGTGGCGGCGCGTAGACCAGGGCCGCCACTGGGTCCAGACTGACCACTTCTTGCCGTTCATCCCAGTCGATGTCATTGGGATGATACAGCACCCTGTTCGAGTTTTGCTGCAAATCGACCAGCAGAGACTCGAGTGAGGCCAACATGCCCGGCGGCCCCGGCGGACACAAGCAGCCATCGTCGTAGGAGCAGACCACGAAGTCAAACCAACCCGGCCCCATCTGCCTCGCGCCGGTCAGTTCAAGCTTGGGATGCCGGACTCTTAGCTCGGTCAGATCGAGGCGACAACCCGAGCATTCGATAATGACGATGGCGCACACAACCACGAACTATTCACCACTTCTCAGCGAGGACCTGGACGGCAAATTGGACACCGAAAAGTGTCCGCACATTTGAGAACTGGCTTATTGTAAAGCGCTCGATTTGTCCGGTTAACATTATGGATAGAAATTTTAACAAAACTAGTATTTACCTTTTGACCGTTTGCCCCCATAATGTGAGTAGGTTCTCGGAAGGAAATGGATGACGATGGAAATCTACGGACAGCCCTCAATTGGAAGACTCGCTCCCGACTACGCCGCTCGCGAAGCTCGCGCCGCCCAGGTGCAGATCGCCCTGACCGAAGGTCTGGTTTCGCTCCAGGGACTCGGCCAGGGCCAACTCGGGGCGCATCGTCAGTACTTCGGCTCGGTGATGGGTGACATCCAGACCCTGCGCTGCCCCTGCGAATTCCCGCAGTTCCCGGCTTCCCCCGGTGGCCCTCAGGGCGGCTACGGCCCCAACCCCTTCTTCCCGCAGATGCCCGGCGCCTGGCCTGGCGGTATGCCCCAGGGCCTCGACCCGATGATGCTGATGATGCAGATGATGCAGCAGCAGTATGACAACAACATGATGATGCTCTTTATGGTGATGATGCAGCAGCAACAGCAGCAGTTCATGCAGATGATGATGATGTTGATGGGCCAGCAGCAGCAGCAGCAGCCCCCCTGCCATCCTCAGCCCCGCCCGCCACACCACCCGCACCCTCACCCGCCGGTGACTCCCCCGGTGTCGGTCGAGCCGCCCGTCTTGCCTGAGCCCCCTACCGTCGACCCCGAGCCGGTCGCTCCCCAGCCGGTGGATCCGGTCGAGCCCAGCGAGCCGCCGGTCGAGCCCTCGCCGCCCACCGAGCCTGTGGCGCCGGTGACCCCTTCTCAGCCGCCTCGCGAGCCCTCACGCACCGAGAAGGTCGACAAGTTCGTGGCCGCCCTCCGTCAGGCGGGCAGTGATGTCTCGCAGGACCAGATTCGAGAATTGGCCGTGCAAAACGGTCTGTCTGAACAAGATGCGAACGACTTGATCGAGTTTCTGGCCGAGGTCGACGAAGGCGACATCGACTTCTCTGACAACGAAGTGATCGAGATGCTCGGAATCTACAAAAAGGCCGCCGGTGCAGACGGTGATATTCGGGTGTTGTCCGACGCTCTGCTCGACTACGCCAATAGTGACGTGGTCACCGACAGTCTCAGCGAATCTTGCTACAACGCGCTGGTGCGTATTGCTGGCAACCCGCCCGAAGCGGGCACTCTGACCCGCCGCTTGACCGAGATCGACGGCTGGGATTGGGGCGGCATCGACCTGCACGACGACGCCATGCGCAACACTCTACGGGCCTTCAAAGATGCGCCTCCGACGAGCGAAACGCCGGCCGCTCCCCCGGCTAGCGAAGCTCCTGAGCAGGCTCGTCAGCGCAAAATGTCCGACTTCATGGGCAAGCTGCGCCGGGCCGGCAACGACGTCTCCCAGGACCGCGTGCGCGAACTGGCCGTCGAAAGTGGCCTGACCGAAGCAGACGCCAACAACCTGATTGACTTTCTCTCGGAAGTAGACGGTGGCGACATCGACTTCACCGACAACGAAGTGCTCGAGATGACCCGCATCTTCGAGAAGGCCGCCAACGCCAACGGCGACGTCAAAGTGCTCGCCTCGGCGCTGCTCGACTACGCCAACAGCGATGTGGTCACCGACAGCCTTAGCGAAGAGTGCTACGACGCCCTGGTGCGAGCCGCCGGCAATCCCCCCGAAGCCGGCACCCTAACCCGCCGTCTGCTCGACGTCGACGGTTGGGACTGGGGCGGGATGGACCTGCATGACGATTCGATGCGCAACATTCTGCAAGCCTGGCAGTAGAGTGAATTGAAAACGCCAGCCCGAGCGGCTGGCGTTTTCTTTGTTTCCGACACGGTCCTGACACCCTGGCCGGGCCTTCGGTGGGGGCAGCAGCCAGGACTGCACCATCCAGGTTTTTCGAGGTTGGTCGTTCTGTCAGACATCCTACCCTGGACGCTCGACGACCTCATCGGCTTCATCCGCTAAAAGCTAGCTCGCGAAGCGAGCCCTGCCGTCTACCGTCTGACGACTACCGTCTCTTGTGCCCCGACCCGGTGGCGCCCGGCGTGATACGACGAGCGGACTAACGGGCCCGACTCGACGAAGCGAAAGCCGAGCGAGAGCGCCTCCAGGCGGATCGCCTCGAATTCTTCGGGGGTCCAGAAGCGCTCCACCGGCAGATGCTTCATGGTCGGGCGCATGTACTGGCCGACCGTCAGAATGTCGGTGCCCTGGGCGCGGATATCGGCGATGGTTTGGCTGACTTCCTGGCTGCTCTCGCCCAGGCCCAGCATGATCCCGGACTTGGTCAGCAACTGAGGAGCCTGGCTATCACGGTGCTCAGAGGCGCGCTTGAGCAGTTCCATCGTCCACTCGTAGCGGGCCCGGTTGCGCACGCGTTTGTAGAGGCGAGCGACCGTCTCGGTGTTGTGGTTGAGCACATCGGGCCCGGCCTCGAGGATGGTCATCAGGGCCTGGTGGTCGCCGCGAAAATCGGGAATGAGCACTTCGACCTTAGTATCGGGGTTGCGCCGTCGCACCGCTCGGATGGTGTCGGCAAAGTGGCCGGCCCCGCCGTCGGGCAGGTCGTCACGGTCGACCGAGGTGATGACGGCGTGCTCGAGCTTCATGGTGGCCACCGCTTCGGCTACGTGCTCTGGCTCTTCGAGGTCGAGAGCCTCGGGGCGGCCGGTCTTGACGTTGCAGAAGCCGCAGGCACGGGTGCAGGTGTCGCCCATCACCATGAAGGTGGCCGTGCCCTCGCTCCAGCATTCGTAGATGTTCGGGCAGCGGGCCTCCTGACAGACCGTGTTGAGCTTGAGGTCGGTCATCATGCGGCGAATGGTGGTGAAGGAGCCGCTGGTCTGCAGCTTGATCCGCAGCCATTCGGGGCGGCGCGGTTGAGCATGCCAGGCGTCATCGCGGGGACCGGCCAGGTCCTCGAGGGCGGTAGGTAGTACGGTCAGCGGGATCCAGTCTTTCTTGGCCATGCTTGGCTCTTACCCAAAAAGTGGCTCGGATACCTCCTGTAGATTGCGTTGGAAGACCTCGGCAAAGGCCTGGCACAGTGCATTCTCGACCTCGAGTAGAGGGGCCGGGCGACCCAGCAGGCGTTCCAGGCTGGTCACCTCGGCGTCGGCAATCCCGCAAGGCACGATCAGGTCAAAACCTTTCAGGTGGGTGACATTGAGCGACAGGCCGTGACTGGTGACCCAGGCGCTGGCCCGCACTCCGATGGCCGCCAACTTAGCGCCGTTCACCCAGGCGCCGGTGCGCCCGGGCACTCGCTCAGCCTCGAGGCCGAAGTGGGCGGCGGTGAGAATGGCCACCTCTTCCAGGTCGCGCAGGTAGCCATGCAGGTCGCGGCGGCTCTCCTCGAGTTTTAGGATGGGATAGGCGACCAGTTGGCCGGGGCCGTGATAAGTGATGGCCCCGCCTCGCCCCGAGTGGACCAGGTCGATGCCGTCAGCGGCGAGTTGGGCCTCGCTCACCCGCAGGTATTGCCGGTCGGTGGCGCGTCCCAGGGTGATCACCGGTGGGTGCTGGCACAGCAGCAACTGGTCGGCGATCTCGTCGGCTTTGCGACGAGCCACCAGTCTTTGCTGCAGGGCCTGGGATTTGGCGTAGTCGACCGTGCCCAGGCGGCGCACTTCGACAATCAGAGGGCTCCCTCGGGAAACTCCTGGAGGGTCTTCTTGACCAGGGCCATGAATTGGTCGGCGGTGGCTCCGTCGATGATGCGGTGGTCAAACGACAGGGCCAGATACATCATGTGACGGATGGCGATGGCGTCGTCGTCGGTCACCACGGGGCGTTTGGCGATGGCGCCAATGCCGAGAATGGCCACCTGGGGCTGGTTGATGATCGGGGTCCCGAAAAGGCTGCCAAAACCGCCCGGGTTGGTCAGGGTGAAGGTGCCCCCCTGGACCTCGTCGGGATTAAGCTTCTTGGCGCGAGCGCGCTCGGCCAGATCGCTCACCGAACGAGCCAGGCCCAGCAAGGACTTCTCGTCGGCCTGCTTGATGACCGGCACCAGCAGCCCCCAGTCGAGAGCCACGGCCATGCCCAGGTTGATGTCTTTGCGATAGGCCACGGCCCTGTCGACCACCGACGAATTGAGCACGGGATAGGCCCGCAGCCCATCCACCACGGCCTTCATGATGAAGGGCATATAGGTCAGGTTGACGCCGCGGTCGGCGTAGCTCTGCTTGTGAGTCTGGCGCAGTTTGACCACCCGGGTCATGTCGACTTCAAAGACGGTGGTCACGTGCACCGAGGTTTCGCGAGAAATGACCATGTGCTCGGCGATCGAGCCGCGCATGGGCGAGAAAGGCTCGACCCGATCGCTGGCGGCCGGTTGGTAGCGGAATTTGTCGGGGGGGGCCGGCCGAGCGACGGCAGGGGCTGGGGCGACCGTGGGTTTGTTCTCGATATGGGCCAGGATGTCGGACTTGGTCACTCGCCCCGAGATGCCGGTACCGCTCAGTTGGGTAATGTCGATCCCGTGCTTGGCGGCGATTTTGCGCACCAACGGAGAAGACCGAGTGCGGCGCAGCTCTTCTTTATCGGGCACCTCGCCCGAGGGGCTCAGCGGGGCCGGCGCGGTGCTGGGCGCAGGCGCTTCGGCTACCGCGACTGGCTTAGCGGCCGGAGCGCTGGCCTGATTAGACTCAGAAATGATGCCAACCACGGTGTCTACTTCGACCGTCTCGGTCTCGCCATGGCGGATCTCGATCAAGAAGCCCGAGGCCGGCGCCGGGATCTCGGCGTCGACTTTGTCGGTAGAAATCTCGAAGAGCGGTTCGTCTTTCTCGACCCGTTCGCCCACCTTCTTGAACCAGGTGGTGATGGTGCCTTCGGCGATGCTCTCGCCCATCTGGGGCATAACGACGTTGGTGCTCATGGGTCCTCCGGTCAATATTTCAGCAGTTTCCGCGCCGCCTCGAGAAGGTCCTCGGTGCCGGGCAGCCAGGCTTGCTCGAGCGGCGGGGCAAAAGGAACGGGCGAGTCGGGCGCGGCCACCCGGGTGACCGGCCCGTCCAGGTATTCGAATCCTTTTTCAGCGATGCGGGCGGCCAGTTCGGCGCCCGGTCCCATGGTCAGGCTGGTTTCGTGATAGACGATCACCTTGCTGGTGCGGGCCACCGACTCGAGGATGGCCTCTTCGTCGAGCGGCACCAGGGTACGCAAGTCGAGCACCTCGGCCTCGACTCCGTCTTTGGCCAGTTGTTCGGCCGCTTCCAGGGCTCGGTGAACGGTGGCGCCATAGGTGACGATGCTGAGATCGCGACCACGCCGGCGCGTGGCCGCCTGGCCGAAGGGCACAGCTCCGTTGGGTTCGCCTTTGATGCGGCGATAGAGGAACTTGTGCTCGAGGAACAGCACCGGATCGGGATCGTCGATGGCCGTGCGTAGCAGGCCATAGGCGTCCTCGGCCGTGGCCGGAAAGGCAATCTTGAGACCAGGAATCGACATGAACTGGGCTTCGACACACTGGGAATGAAAGGCGCTACCGCTCACCCCGGCCCCGCATGGGCCGCGCACCACCATGGGAACGCCCTGGCCCCAGCGGTAGCGGCACTTGGCCGCGAAGTTGGTGAGCATGTTCCAGCCACAGGCGATGAAGTCGATGAACTGCATCTCGACCACCGGGCGCAGGCCCTGCATGGCCGCTCCGATGCCGGCCCCGATCATAGCCGACTCGCTGATGGGCGTGTCCACCACGCGCTCGGCGCCGTGGCGAGCCTGCAGGCCGTCGGTGACTTTGAAGGCTCCGCCGAAGGCCCCGATATCTTGACCCAGCAGCACCACCCGCGGATCGGCGGCCATGGCCTCGTCGAGGGCCTGGCGAATGGCCTCGAGATAGGTGGTCATTGGAACACACCTCCGTAGGCTCCGGCCGGATCGGGGCTAGGGCTCTGTTCGGCAAAAGCCGCGTCTTCTTTGATCAAAGCCTCGACCTCAGCCTCGATGGCGGTCAGGTCCTTCTTCTTCAGGCGGGCTCGCAGGCGGTCGAGAGGATCTTTTTTCTTCCACTCTTCGAACAGCTCTTTGGGCACGTAGCGGGCGTCGTCGTGGGCGGCATGGCCGGTCATGCGCATGGTCTTGCACTCGACAAAGAAGGGGCCGGCTCCTGAACGAGCGTGAGCCAGGGCTTCACGGGTGGCTTCAAAAACGGCCTCTACGTCGTTGCCGTCTACGATCAGCGAGGGGATAGCGTAGGCTTTGACTCGCTCGGCCAGGTCGGTGATGGCCATCTGGTGGGACGTCGGGGTGGAATAGGCGTACTGGTTATGTTCGCCGATGAGCACGAAGGGGGCTTTGAGGACCGAGGCCAGGTTGAGCCCTTCATGAAAGTCTCCGGTCGAGGTACCGCCGTCGCCGATATAGGTGAGGGCCACGCTGGTCTTGCCCTGCTGGCGAGCGGCCCAGCCCATGCCCACCATGACCGGAATCATGGCCCCCAGCATCGAGATAGGGGCGATCACACCGCGCTCGACCGAACCAAAGTGAGTATTGCAGTCGCGCCCGGCGGTGGGCGAGGTGGCTTTGGCCATATACTGGGTGAAGACATCGCGAGGTCGGTAGTCGCGCAAAAGATAGATGGCCAGATTGCGGATCAGGGGAGCCACCAGGTCGTGCCCCTCCAGGGCCAGTCCCGAGCCCACCGAGATGGCTTCCTGGCCCAGGCTGCGATAGACTCCGCCTACCACCTTGTTCTGGCGATAAAAGTTCACCAACTGTTCTTCCACCCGGCGGGTCAGCAGCATCAGGCGATAGGCTCGTTGGAGATCGATGCTCATGAGCGCTTGCGGCGGGCCGGCGGCAGGTGGATGGGTTGACCGAAGACGCCATGGGCGGCCTCGGGGATGGCCTCCGACAAGGTGGGGTGGGCGTGGACGGTGCGAAACAACTCTTCCACGGTGGCCTCGCAGGCCAGGGCCACGCACGCCTCGGCGATGAGGTCGGTGGCATGGGGGCCGATGATATGCACTCCCAGCAGTTCTCCGAACTCTTCGTCGGCGACGATTTTCACCAGGCCTTCGGTCTCGTTGAGGATCGAAGCTTTGCCCAGGGCGGCCCAGGGAAAGCGACCGACCTTGACGGCCCGGCCGGCTTCCACGGCCTGGGCCTCGGTCAGGCCGACGCTAGCCACTTCGGGTTTGCAATAGGTAGCCGAAGGAATCTTGTGGTAATCGATGGGGCGAGTCTCGTGGCCAGCGATATGCTCCACGGCCACGATACCTTCGGCCGAGGCCACGTGGGCCAGTTGCGGGCCGGGCACGATGTCGCCGATGGCGTAAAGGTTAGGCAGCGAGGTGCGGTAGTATTCATCGACTTTGAGATAGCGACCGGCTCGCTCGACGCCCAGTTCTTCCAGGCCCAGGCCGTCCAGCATCGGGGCTCGTCCGACGGCCATCAGCAGGGCTTCGGCTTGCAGTTCGACCTGACCCTCAGGGCCCTGGGCGCTGAGGGTGACGCTCGACTTGCCGGTCTTGACCGACTCGACGCGAGTGGAAGTGTGGATTTTGATGCCCTTCTTGGCGAAGGCCTTTTGCAGCTCTTTGGAAATCTCTTCGTCTTCTAGCGGCAGAGCCCGGTCGAGCATCTCGACCACTTCGACCTGGGCCCCGAAGTCGTTGTAGACGCAGGCGAACTCGAGGCCCACGGCACCTGCGCCCATCACGATCAGGCTTTGGGGCACTTCGGCGTGCTCGAGGATCTCGTCTGAGGTGAAGACGCGCCGCCCGTCGATTTCGGCCAGGGAGAGGCGCACCGGCACCGAGCCCGTGGCCAGAATCACGTTGGTGGCCTCGACCGTTTGGCCGGTGTCCGTGACGATGCGGGTGGCCGACTCGAGGCGACCCCGGCCGGCGATGACGGTGATGTCGTTCTTCTTCATCAACCCGTCGAGACCCATGGCCATACGCTTGACCACCTTGGATTTGCTTTTGTGAACCGCCTCCATGTCGAGACTGGCCTTTTCTACGGTGACGCCAAAGCTCGCACCGTGAGCCAGGCTCTGATAGAAGTCTGAGTAGTGAAGCAGTGCTTTGGTGGGGATGCAGCCGCGGTGGAGACAGGTGCCGCCGAGTTTCGGGTCCTTCTCGATCACCGCCACCTTCAGGCCCAACTGGGCGGCGCGAACGGCAGCTACGTAGCCGCCGGGGCCGCCCCCCAGGATGGCCAAATCGAATCTTGCGCTCATGGGCGCGGGCCTTCTCGCTTTGCCGATCCTGTCCTTCCCCGTTTAGAGCCTGGCCGGTCTGGAAAGGTTATAGCTACCGTCAGAAGAAGGGACATTCCATGCCACAGCTTGCAGAACACATTCCTATCAACAAGCAACGCACTTCGTGTGCCGAGAAGAACGACAAATTGGGCTGGAAGGCCGGCTTCTCCATCGAGTATTACGGGATGACTCTGGGGGTTCGCACCAACAACCCCGACCGACTCGACCAGTTGCGCTCCATGCTTCCAAAGGGCTGCAAGCCTTCGGATGCCCGCGAGGTCGACGTCCTTCTATCTCTCATCGAAGGCAAGTCGGCCAGACGTAAGGGCGTCAAGAACTACCACATCGTCTATGATGCCTGGTCGCGTATCGCCCGAACCATGGACTTTGACGAGGCTCTAGCCACTTTCGAGTCGGGCTTGCGTTTGCGTCTCGCTACCCATTGCCCCGAGCGTCTCTTTTTGTCCTGTCCGGTGGTGAGTTGGAAGGGTAAGGCCGTGTTCATTCTGGGTGAGACCGGGTCGGGCGTCTCGACCCTGATCGATGCCCTGGTCGAGGCTGGCGGCGAGGTCTTTTCTAAAGAGTTCGCGCTCATCGACTCTGAGGGCATGGTTTGCTCTTTCGACCGTCCCGAGCGCTCTCCCATCGAGCCCGGCATGATTTTGCTGCCTCGCTACGAAGAGGGGCGCCATTTCCGGCCTGGTAAACTGACCGCGGGCAAAGCTGCCCTAGAACTTTTTGTCAAGGTCCCCTCGGCTCAGTTGAATCCGGCGCGGGCGCTTGGTCGACTGGCCCTGTTGGCGGGGGCGGCTCCGGCGTTTCGAGGTCGCCGTGGAGAGGCTGACCAGGTGATTCGCTTCATCGAGCGCAAGCTTTGAAAATCGCTTGGAGGCGTACACATTTCGGCAACGTAAAGTTTACAGGACGTTAACAAGAGAGGCCGTTTTATCAGAGGCCCCCCAAAAGAGCATGGTTAACATGAGAGTATGGTCCCTGCGACTGCAACGCTCACTGCCGATCTGAGACTACTTCTGCAACGCTTCATCGAGGGCTCGAGCGATCCCCTGGATTGGGAGGTTTTTCTCTCGCGCCGCTATGGCATGATCGAGCGCCTCCGGCAGTATGCCCTCGACGAATCCGAGAGTGTCGCTCTGGCCGGCCTGGCCGACCTGCTCACTCGCATCGAGGTGATTTACGAGGGAGGGCCGGGGCGCCAACGGGGCCAGATCCTGGCCGGCCTGGTGAACGACTATGAATCGCGGGTGACCAGGTTTATCGTCGCTCGGGCGGGGCATCGATTTGTCGAGCTGCCGGCTCAGGACGAATTGATGCGGGCGGCTCACGCAGCCCGGTTGGGGCGGGCTACCTCCGAGGCGGTCGCCGAGCGGTTGGCTCCGGCCTTGCGTGAGTTGATTGATCTGACCCGTGGCCTTTCCCGCTACGCGGTCGAGGCGGTGCGCGAGTTGCATGAGTCGCTCTCTGCTTACACTTACTGGCTGGCTCGGCTGGTCGGGGGCGAGCTGCAGTCGTTCGAGCCAATGCTCGAGGAGGGACGCCGACTCGATGATTTGTTAGCCAGAGTCAGCACGCCGGTCTGGGGTGGTCACCACAATACGAATGCCGATCCCGAGCAGTTGCTCGAGTTTCAGTATGTCTGCGTAGCCACCGAGGCGGCCGACTCCGAGGCGCCCCTCGAGTCATTGTGGTTTCAGCTCGCCTGCGGACTTTAACGAGTCTCGAGAGGTCATGATCAGTCCCATCGGAACCCGCGGATAGAGGTTCAGAGAACGCCTGGGCAGACGCTTGCCCGCCAGGGTGCTGGCCATGATCTGTTCGACCTGGGGTGGAGGCAGAAAGAAGGCTACACTCAATTGTTCCTGATCAAGCAGTTCGTGTGCTTCGTCGGGGTCGTCGAAGTAGTCCAGGGCTTCCCCAGGATTCAGAGCCTTGGCTTCGAGTCCCAGCAGTTTCTCGAGCACCAGTTCATGGAGGACGACCACATCCAGTGGGCGCGGCGTACTGGCTGGTGCGCTGGCTAGATAAAAGCCCCGGCCGAGCCCGAGGCCGAGCAGGAAGCGCTCCGTTTCTCCGCTGAGATGGGTCAGTAGTTCCGGTAGTGTTCGGGTCCACCGCGTGATCTCGAAGTGGCCCTCCAAGCGCTTGAGCACATCCTCTGGCTTGAACCCGCGAAGCCCCCGATGAACGGGCAACAACATGAGCGACGGTTCGTGAGCGGGCACGACCAGCACGGGCAACGGGGTTTCGAGGCCTTCGCGGGCGGCTCGCTGGGCGGCCTCGAAAGGCACATCGCCGTCGACAATGACGAGGGGATTGCTGGTGATCAAGGCGCCCACCTCGTTGAGGGTGGTGGTGTCGTCCACTCGCCAGAGTGAGTGTTCTATCCGGTTCGGGTCGACGAAGGTGACGAGCGGCGCGTTCATCGAGGCGAAACTACTTAATTGCGCCAGTCGGCCCTGGGGGTCGGCGGTCAGCATCGTTACCGTCTCGAGGTGGGCCGAGCACTCGCGCATCTGGCGTTCCAGGGGTTCGGTCGCCTCAGGGTTGGAGTGGGCGTGAGCGAAGATATCGCCCGGGTCCGAGTGGGCCAGACTCATGGCGCCAAACCAGCCGGTGCGGTGGTGCAGTTCTTCCCCGAGTTCGAACTCCTGGCGATAGACGTAGAGGGCGGGATTTTCGTCGCTGACGAGAACGCCCTGCTCTATCCACGCCTCCAGCAACCCGCGGCGGGTCTGAGTTTGGCCGGGAAAGAGCAGGTTGTAGATGTGGTGGGGATGACTCTCGCGTAGCTTCTGGGTGGCTTTGCGGTCAAGGTCGAAGCACGGAGGGGCCACCAGGTCGGGAAGTCTTGCGTATAGTCCGTGCGCGAAGCGAAGTGCGGCGAAGGGCTGAAAGTCCGGCATCCGAGGCGACCTCCGGCCGCAACCTTCCCCGGGGCCCAGGTTATACCTCCAATCATGACTTTGTACTTTAGTGCAGGAAGTTTGCCTTTGCAAGAGAACACCGACTAGATTACTCTGTTGGAAGATATTTCAACCGAGGGGGTTGAGGTTGTGAATAAATATCAATTGGCGCGAGTAACAGTGCTCGCATTGTTCTTATTTGGTGGGGCCTGGGCGGCTCCGCTGTTTCCTGACGTACCTGACAATCACTGGGCCAAGGACGCCGTGGCGGCCCTGGCTGCTAAAGGGCTGGTCGAGGGTTATCCTGACGGCACTTTCAAAGGTGACCGGGCCGCATCTCGATACGAAGTCGGGATGATCGTCGCTCGCCTGCTGGCCAAGATGGAGCAGGCTCATGCGACCTTTGCTACCAAGGCCGAGCTGCAAGAGCTTCGCAAGTTGGCCGACGCCTACAAAGAAGAGCTCGAAGCCTTCGGCGTCAGGGTGACCAATCTCGAAGAGCAGACGAATCGCCTTGATTTGCGCGTGTCTGAACTCGAGCGCATTCGCTTCTACGGTCGCATGCAGTTTGTTGGCGTCTCCAACAATCTGCGCGGCGCGCCGCTCAACATCGGAACTATCGGCAACCCCGGGATCGACTGGTCGACCGGTCGTCTGCTGGTGGAGGGGACCGGTTTGTCCAGCGTGGGCGTGCTCGGTCTTAATGCCGATATCACCGATGATCTGGTGATGGGCGCCGAGTTCGTGGCCTTCGCCTCTCAGGGGGTCGGCGCCATCGACTCCTACTGGGGTCCGTCGGCTCCGTATTCGACCAATCCCTGGACGGCTCGCGGCAACGGTGCCGGTCTGCCGGGCTTTCAGCCCGACAACAACCAGCCCTACACCCGCATGGTGCTCGATAATTTCTGGGTTCATCATAAGCCCAGTGACACACGCGCCACCTTCGGCAGCTATTTCACCCGCTACGTTTCGGGCTTTGTCATCAACGGGGCGCGCAACCCCAATATCCATCGGCCTCAGTGGCTCTCCTTCAACGGCGTCGACGTCAACGGTAGTATTGCCGGCGTAGACAGCGGCTGGAAATACGAAGTCTTCTACACGTTGCTTCCCGAGTTGACCACCTATGGCAACCACGCTCACGGTGCCGCCGTGCGCTACGAGTTTGACGACAACAAAGGCTTCGTCAATCTCACCTTCGCCCGGACTCAGAACGAGCGCATCAACGACGGCGTGCTTCAGGGCGCGGCCGCTCCTCTGATTCCGCTGCCCGGCGTCCCTTTCACCGGCCCGGGCGCTCCGCCCGTTCCGGTCAATTCCTGGCTCGACACCCGCCCCGCCGTTCCGGTCGCCCGCACCCTGGTCGGCCCGCAGTCCGAGAAGACCTACGGTATCGAGTTCAACTATCAGGTGTGGGAAGACGCCGATGTTCGCATCCTGGGCGAGTTCGCATCCAGCGACTACAACCCGGATACTTCCTCCCTGTTCTTCAACACCACGGTGAGTGGCGACCTGTTCCGCTTCGGGGTGTCGGCCGCTCCTATCGACGGACTCGAACTGGGGCTGGAGTATCTGAGCGTCGACCCGACCTACGACCCCTTCATCGCGGGTTATCCGACCCCGCCGGGGGTCCCGGTCTTCTTGCCCTACGGCACTTACTACTCTAATTACTACCAGTTGCACGACTATCTGAACTACCCGAACAACCGCGAGGGTATCAAGCTCTTTGGTTCGTATCGGTTCAACGAGAAGAAGACCCGAGTCTACCTGACCTACCAGCACCTGAATCAGAAGACGCCGAGCACCCCGCGCCAGATCCAGTCGGTGGGCAACATCGAGCCGCTCTTCCCGATTCTGCAGGCGGGCGGCAGCCAGAAGGGTCAGATCGACAGCTTCGGCGTGGGCATTGGTCACCGCTTCGACTTTGGTCTGCAGGCCGACCTGGAATACTATCGTTACAGCGTCGACCGCAGCGCCCCGGCCATCGATGATGTGAGCTTGGCCGAGGACATCTATCGCCTCTCGCTCGAGTATCCCATCGACGACGAGTTCACCGTTCGCGGCGGACTCTACTACCTCGATTATAACGGCCACTCGGGCGTGCTGAACACCAATTTCAGCCAGACCATTCCCAATGTCGGTGTCGACTGGGATATGGCCGAGAACACGCGAGTGTCGGTCGACTATCGTTTCCACGACCTCGACAACCGGGCCGCTCCCAATGCCTCTTATAACGGCAGCCAGATGCTGGTCGAAGTCAAGATGGACTTCTAACCGGTTCCGAAGAAGCGCCCCCGAGTTCGGGGGCGCTTTTTTATAGGCTGCGAGCAAGCCGGCGAACAAAGATGCCGGCTAATTCCGGGTCGAATTGCGTTCCCGAGCCCCGCACGATTTCGATGAGGGCCTGGGAAGAGTTCATGGCCTCTCGATAGGGTCGTTCGCCGATCATGGCGTCGAAGCTGTCGGCCAGGGTCAGGATGCGAGCCGCTACCGGGATCGCTTGCTGGCTCAAACCGTCGGGATAGCCCTGGCCGTCCCATCGTTCGTGATGGCCGCGCACGGCCGGCAGCAGGCTTTCCAGTGAGGGGATGGGTCGCAGCAGGCATTCGCCCACGACCGGATGCAGGCGAACGATCTCGAATTCGTCTTCGCTCAGAGGGCCCGTCTTGTTGAGAATGTTCGAGGGGATGTGGAGTTTGCCGATGTCGTGGAGCGTGCCGGCGTCGTCCATGTCGACTTGCGAGGCGCGCAAAGCTTCGGCCAGTTCGTCCCGTTCGCAAGAGGTGAGCGAGCCCAGTCCCACGGCAGCCATGCCGACTTCGCGAAAGATGATGCCGTCCTGAACGGCCTGACGTTCTTCGGCGTCGAGGTCGAGTTCTTCGGCCAGGCCTTTGGCTAGATCGGCCACTCGATTCGAGTGACTGTAGTTAAACGGGCTCGAGTGGGCAAACAGGTGCAGCAGGGCTTCAAGGGCTTTGCGCGGCTGCCGATCGCAATCTGGAAAGGCCTTGCGAAGCCAGTTCCAGGTCAGACTGCCGAGATTGCGGGCGGCTACACTTTGCAGTTCGGGGGTGTTGGCCGCGCCCGGGGCCGCCAGGGCTTGAGACCAGAAGATGGTCACGTCGCCTTCGCTACGAGCCTGGTTCGGCTGGCCCAGGGTCACCATATCGCCGAAGGCGTTGCCGTTGGGAGACGCCTGGGGTAAGGCTCGGGGAGCTTGAGCCTGGGAGGGGATGAAGCCGGTAAATCGATCGATGGGCATTCCAGGCTTCACGGCATGAGTGTCACGCACTCGAAGCTGTTTGTCTAGCGTTTTTGCGCTCGAGAACGGTGACGAGCAGATAACCCCCCAACCATTGGCTGAGCCACAGGTCCAATTGGACCAGGCGCGAGACACCCATGAGCCGGGTGACCAACAGCCAGAGGCCGCGCAGCAGAGGGCGCAAGGGCGGCAGGAACTTGTAGGCGTCAAACAAGATCGAGAGGAAGGCCATGGTGTATTCACGGGCCATGCGAGCCTCCGGGGGAAGACAGTCCTGCAGACTCTTCTTGGGCACCTCGACGCCGTATGGCCAGGCGCCCACCTTCTCGAGAATGAATTTGCCCACCCGATAGATGGGCGAGTTGGCGTAGGGAGTGAAGATGATGACCTGGCCCTGTTCCGAGAGCACCGAGACGAACTCTGACAAGGCTTTGCGTTGGTCATCGACCGTGAAGTGCTCGAGCACGCCGGCGTTCCACAGCAGGTCGTAAGAATTGCCGCCTGGCAGGCTAAGGATCGAGCCCTGGACGAAATGTCCGGGGGTCTCGCCAAACTCGAGCCGGGCTAACTCCAGGGCTTCTTCGGTGATATCGAGGCAGGTGACCGCAGCTCCGGCCAGAGCCAGCCGGTGCGAGATTCGACCCGTGCCACAGCCCGCTTCGAGAATAAAACGACCGCTGGCTCCGCCGGCCTCGCGAAGCAAGGTTTGCAGGATCAGCTCCGAGAGTGAATCCCACGGTTTGGCCTGGGGGCGTGCCCCCCAATAGCCGGCCCAGACTTCGCGAATCTTGTCTTCGCTTTGTTCGCGGCTCAAGGCCGGTCCAGCCAGCGCCGCACGATGAGGCTAAAAGTCTGGCGGATGGTCAGAGGAACGTTCATCTTGCTGCTGCTGAGTTTTTGGTCGTAGCGAAGCAACAGAGGCACTTCGGTCATTAAGGGCTGGCTTTCGCGGCGGCGCAACTTGAGCAAAATGTCGACCATGACCGTAAAGCCGCTTTCGGTGATGAACTGGCTCTTTTCGGCCGCAACCTCCTTAAGCAGGCCGGCTCGATAGGCACGATAGCCGCAGGTATAGTCCCGGACCCCTGGAATCGGAAACAGAATCTGAAACAGCACCGAGGCTGCCGCGCTGAGAAAGCGGCGATAATAGCTCAGGCCGATGACCCGGGCCCCCGGACGAAAGCGCGAGGCGATGACGACATCGAAGCCTTCATAGACCCGTCGCACCAGGTGCGGGATCAGTCCCGGAGTGTGGCTGTTGTCGCTGTCCATGGTCAAAATGACGTCACGGGGACTGGCCTTGTCGAGGCAATAGAAGAAGCCTGTCTTGACCGCTTCGGCCAGGCCGCGGTTCTGAGGGTGAGAGAGCAGCACGAACTCGACTCGCGGACTCGAGATGTCGGCAAAGGCCTGGCGGGCCGCCTCGGCCGTGTTGTCGCTCGAGCCATCGTCCACGACCGCAATGGTGAGGTGCAATCCGGGCAGAAATTCCTCGGCCGTCAGGGCGATGTCATGGAGCAGCGTCGCGATGCCGTCGCCCTCGTTGAAGGCTGGAAGAGCGATAAAGATCACCTGGTCTGCTTCGCTTCGGGCTGGAAATTACCCCTGCCGCGACCGGAGGCGCAGGATTCGACTTTTCCAGCTCAGAAGGCGTCCGGGTGAAACGGCTCCCCGTGGGTGTGCTTGCAGCCGTGGTGTTGGGGTTGCTCGCACGGGCGATGGCCAGTGTGGTCTGCGATGTCAGCGTCGATGAGGGCTTCACCTATTTCCTCTCGACTCTGCCTATCGACAGGCTCATGACCGCTCTTCGGGGCGAAGCACATCCGCCCGGAATGTACCTGGTTACCAAGCTCTTGTCCGGTTTCACCCACTCTCAGTTCTGGCTGCGTTTGCCTTCGTTTTTGGCGGGTTGTCTCGCTCCGGTCTTTATCTATCTGCTGGGCAAAGAGATGGGGATGGAAGAAGAGTCGGTTTGGGTCGGGGCGGTGGTGGCGCTCAACTGGCTGACCGTCATCGAAGAGGCCAAGATTCGCATGTACGGCCTGCTCGATTTGGGCTGCCTGGTGGCCATGGCGCTGTTCTTGAGAAGCGAGGAGCGCTGGCAGAAGGCGATTTTGCTGGTGGCCATCCTGATCTTGCCCTGGCTGCATCTTTTCGGATTTGGCCTGCTGGGGCTGATGTGCTTGCTGGCCCTCAAACCGGATTGGGCCACCCGCTGGCAGCGCCTGGCCCTGGGCGCCAGCCTGCTGGCGGGCGGAGCCTGGTTGATGGTGGTGCTGCGAACCCGTCACACGGTGGGAAGCACCGATGCTTCAGTGGACCTGATGTCGAGCGGTCCGTCGGCCGCGGTGCTGAAGTTTCCTGGTGCGCTGGTGGGGCTCGAGGCGCTGGCCTGGGAGGCCGGTTGGGCCACCAGTGGAGCCTGGTCGGTCTTTTCCTGGCTGTTTAGTCTGCTGTTCTGGGCCGGGTGTCTGGCCGGGGCCGTGTGTCTCGGTCGCGAGCACCTGAAGGCTTCCTTGCTCTGCACCGGCTTTGCTCTGGTGCCGCCTTTGACGCTCGCTCTGTTTAGCCTTTGGGCCGGAGGACGCTTTGCCCAACAGCGCTACTTCGTGGTCTTCTTGCCGGTCTTACTCCTGCTCTTGTTCAAGGCGGTGGGCATGCGGGTAGCCCGGCCTCTGAGCGGGGCTCTGCTGGTGCTGAACGCGCTTTTGCTACTGGCGCTCCCCGTCAGTCCCGCCCTGCATGCCCAACATTGGCGCACGATCACCAGGTATCTGGAAGAGAACGCCCGCCCGGGGGACAAGATCGTGGTCTACCATCCCTATGCTATTACCGCCATCGGCTTCTACTATCCCCACCAACAGACTCGCTTTCTGGCCGAGGATAGTTCGGGCGGGACCTTCGTGTTCCCACCCGACGCGGCTCCTCTGATCCCGATCTATCCGCCTCAACTAACCGATAGCTTTCGCCAACGGCTGGGCGACTCGGTGGTCTACCTGGTGCTCAACCAGGAACTCTCGCCCGAAGTGAGGCAGTGGTTTGGGGAACGCTATTGGCTGGCCGACTCTTATGAGCAGGTTTCGATTCATTCCATGGGCAACGTCTCGCTCTATAAACTGCTCCCGCGCTAGTCGCATCGGGAGGCCCTTGCCTGAAAGTTCGAGAAGTAGGTTGCGATGGGACGACCTCGAGGAGTGTGAAACCTACTGCTACCGGAACGAGCATTACAACGGTTCTCAGGTAAATTACCCCTGTTTCCCCTTCCCAACGTTGTTTTTTTCCCTGGAACCAAGCTGCCTTTACACGTCTTCGAGCCTCGCTATCGGCTCATGTTGATGGATGCCTATCGGGGCGAGAAGATGATCGGGATCGTTCTGCTCAAGGAGGGTTGGGACGAAGACTACTTCGGCACCCCTCCGATCCATAAGATTGCCTGTATGGGCAAGCTTACCCGGGTCGAGCGCCTACCTAGCGGGCGCTTCAACATCCAACTGTTCGGGCTTTGTCGCGTTCGCATCGAGCGCGAGTTAGAGACCGACAAACCGTATCGCGAAGCCGAAGTCAAGGTGCTGCCCGACAGCCTCGACGAGATCGCTCAGGTTCGCTCGCAGTCGCTTCTAGAAGAGGCTTTCGGTTCGCTGAATCGGCTCTTGAGAGGGCACTCCAACTTTCCCGGAGAGTTCATCACCCGCCATCCCGATCTGCCCATCGGCCTGTTGCTGGATGTGCTGGCCCACCACGTGCCGTCGGACCCGGCCATCAAGCAGACTTTCCTCGAAGAGAGCGATGTGTTCCGACGGGGTCGCCTGGTGATCGATACGCTCGAAGCCATCCAGGACGGTCTGCGAGCGGGTAATGGTTCTTTCGAGTTTTCCCTATTTCCCAGTCCCAGTCAAAACTAGGTTGAGGAGGGTCCCATGGCGACCTTGTTGAGGAACTTCATTGGCGACGAGTGGCTCGAGGTGGGGGGCGATACGCTCGAGGTGGTCAACCCGGCCACGGGCGATGCCCTGGCTCAGGTGCCCCTGTCTGGCAAGGCTCAGGCCGAACAAGCTGTAGATGCTGCCGCCAGCGCTTTGAGTTCGTGGGCAGCCACCCCGGTGACCGAGCGGATCCAGGTTCTCTTTCGACTAAAGGCCCTGCTGGAAGACGCCTTCGACGATATGGCTCGCATCATCACCGAAGAATGCGGCAAGACCCTGGCCGAGTCCAAAGGCGAATTGCGGCGCGGCATCGAGAACGTGGAAGTGGCTTGCGGTGCTCCCATCCTCATGCAGGGGCAGACCAACGAGGATATCGCCCGCGGCATTGACGAGCTGATGTTTCGCCAGCCGGTCGGGGTGTGCGCCATCATTACCCCCTTCAATTTTCCGGCCATGATTCCGTTCTGGTTTCTCCCTTACGCGGTAGCTTGCGGCAATACCGTGGTTTTCAAGCCGTCCGAGAAGGTACCCCGGACAGGCAGCCGGATCGTCGAACTCTTCCTGCAAGCCGGGCTCCCCGGGGGGGTGATCAATCTGGTCCACGGCGGGGTCGAAGCGGTCGAAGCCCTGCTTGACCACCCGTCCGTCAAAGCCGTGAGTTTCGTGGGCTCGACGCCGGTGGCGCGGGCCATCTACGCCCGCGCCTCGGCTCAAGGCAAGCGCGTGCAGGCCCAGGGGGGGGCCAAGAATCCGATCATCATTTTGCCGGATGCCGATGTCGAGATGACCACCCAGATCGTGGTCGACTCTGCGTTTGGTTGTGCCGGCCAGCGTTGTCTGGCAGCTTCGATGGCCATCACGGTGGGGGCCGCCGAGAAGACCTTCTCCGAGGCTTTGCTCGAGTCGGCCCGAGGCCGGGTGGTGGGCAACGGCCTGGACCCGGGGGTTCAGATGGGCCCCGTCATCAATCACCAGAGTCGTCAGCGCATTGAAGGTCTGGTCGAAGAGGGGGTCAAGGCTGGCGCCCGCCTGGTGCTCGACGGCCGGGGCCAGGTGAAGGGGCACGAGCGAGGTAGCTTTCTCAAACCGACCATCCTGAGCGGACTGAGCCCGGACAGTCAACTGATCGGCACCGAGATCTTCGGGCCGGTATTGACGCTGCTGCACTTTGACGACATCGACCAGGTGATCGAATTCGTCAACTCGGGGCGTTACGGCAACATGGCGTGTCTTTTCACCAGCAGCGGCGCCAACGCGCGCAAATTTCGCAACCGCGCGGTAGTGGGCAACATCGGCATCAACATCGGCGTGGCTGCGCCCATGGCGTTTTTCCCCTTTAGTGGGTGGAAAGACAGCTTCTTTGGGGACCTGCATGCCCAGGGGCGCCACGGGATCGAATTCTTCACGCAGACCAAGGTCGTGGTCGAGCGATGGCCCTCGGAATGGTCGCGTAAGTTCTAAACGTTGAAGTCTAGTTTATCGGCGCAAGTCTTGCGAAATTCGCGGTTGAGTCGCAGGGCTTCGATGAGTTTGTCGTTGGCCGCTCGCATGACTTGCATGATATCGTCGAGGGCGTCGTAGAGTTCGTTTTCGACATGCTCGATCATGTGCTCGACAGCCACTTCCCACTCATTGATCCCCTCCATCACCTTGCCCATCTCGTCGGGCGACCACTCGATGTAGTTGGTGAATTCGGCGAAGTCGAGAATGCGATCCGATCGGGTTCGCATGTTCTCGTGCATCATGACCAGAAAGTCGAGGTATTCGTCACCGCTCCACTCGCCGTGGCTGAATTTGTCGAGAGCGTTCTCGAATTTCTTGAGGGTGACGTTGATGCTGCCTGGCGCGTATTGAACCTCGTCTTCGACTTTGGCCATCTTGGGTAGGCGGGCCCCGCAGTTGGTGCAGACGGCCTCGGTCATGGGGTTCTGGCTACCGCACTTGGTGCAGACCTTGCGGGGAATGTCGTCGTTGTTGGCGCCTTTTTCGTCTTGAAAATCGAAGGGGGTCTCTTCTTCAGGTTGGTGCTCGAGATCGCTTTCGGTGACGAATTGATTGCGGGCCCGGCGCAGGCTGGCGACTCGATGATCGCCTCCGTCGTCGGGCTCTTCGGCCTGGGATTCGGGCTCCTGCACCGGCTCGGCCTCTGCCTCGAACTCCTCTGCCTCTTCACCCTCGAACTCTTCGTCTGCGTCTGGCCGGGGGGCCTTCGGCTCGGAGACTTTCAGGCTCTCTTCGGTGACATACTTTTTTTGCATCGCCTTGAGACGACTAAAGCGCGGGTCCTGCGGCTCAATGGCTTCGTCGGTAGCCAACTTCGATACCTAACTCCTGTCTTGGTTGCAATCCTTCGGGGCCTGAGGACAATCCCCCCCATGCTTCTCGGATTGGGTCGAAAGCCCCTACGAGTTCGAGGGGCGATCCGCCACCATGGAAATGAATTGATCGGCCAGGCACGAAGACAAGACCCGTTGGCTATCGAGGACTTGACCCAGAGGTGGCGCACCGCGCGGGCGGGCGTTGGCATGCTCAACCCCGTCTATTTCTCGGTCGGAGTGCGCTGGTTGGCCTGGTTGGTGGCTCTGGGCATCTATCTGTTGCGAACGGCCCCAGATGATGCGCTCGAATACGCCCCGGCGGTGCTGGGCGTGACCGGGTTTCAACTGTTGGTGATGACGCTCTACCTACCGGTGCTGGGACCTCGCTATCGCCATCTGCTCGAGAGTGTCGGTTTGTTGCGCTGGTGCGAAGACAACCCCGTCCTGCCGGTGCTTGACGTCTGTCTCGGACTGGGCGCCGTCTACTTTACCGGCGGCTGGGACAGCCCGTTCTATCATTTTGCTCTGACCACCGTATTGGCTCCCTCGCTCAAATACGGTTTTCGCGGGGCTGTGCTGGCCAGCGGCGGCTTTCTGGTGGGCTATCTGTGGGTGATCACCCACTCGGGCGACGGCTGGTCGGCCATCTACGACCACCAGGGTCGCCTGGAGCCGGGCTTTGTCTCGGCTCCCTTCAATCCCCTGATGATTTCATTTTTTGCTGCTCTGCTGGCCGAGGTGCTCGAGCGCCTGCGCCTCGAGAAAGAGAAGGGTGCCAGGCTGGCGGCCCGAGAGGAGCGCAGTCGATTGGCCCGGGAGATTCACGATGGGGTGGCCCAGACGCTGTTCATGGTCAATCTCTCGCTCGAGAACAGTCTGGCGCTGGCCGAGCGCGAGCAGGCCACCCGCACCCACCAGCAACTCGAGCAGCTTTTGCCGGTCTCGCGCCAGGCCTTGCTCGAGATCCGCAACTCGATGTTCGACCTGGGGCCGTTGCTCGAGGGCGAGCAGCCGCTGGCAGCGGCTCTCAGCGGCCTGGTTCGAGAGTTCAAGGCCGTCAGCCGGATGGAGGTCAACTTCCAATGTGAGGGCAGCGAGCCAGCCATGGCGGTGGCGGTCCGCGTCGCTCTCTACCGCGTTTGTCAGGAGGGCCTGGCCAATGCTTGTAAACACTCGGGGGCCCACGAAGTTGAGCTGAGACTGGCGTTCCAGGAGGCGGGTCTGGTGGCGCGACTGGAAGACGATGGCTGCGGATTTGAGCCCGACCAGGGGCGCGGCCACGGTTTGGGAAACATGCGCTCGAGAGTTCAGGAAGTGGGGGGAAGTCTCGAGCTCGAATCCCGGCCCGGAGAGGGCACGCGCCTTACCGTGATGCTCCCCTATGAAAGGAGTCAAAATGATTCGACTGTTGATCGTAGATGATCACGACCTGGTCCGCAGCGGCCTGCGTGGCACTATCGAGTTGGAGGACGACTTCGAGGTGGTGGGCGAGGCGGCCAGCGGAGAAGAGGCCCTGGCCCGTCTGGAGGCGGGCCCCGTGGATGTGGTCCTGATGGATGTCATGATGCCTGGAATGGGCGGCATTGCCGCCTGTCGCGAGGTCGGCTCGCGAGCCCGCGTTTTGATGCTGACGTCATCTTCTGACGACGAAGCGGTGATGTCGTCGCTGATTGCCGGGGCGGCCGGTTACCTCCTCAAGAATGTGGGGCGCGACGAGATCGTGCGCTCGATTCGGCTGGTAGCCGAAGGAAAAACGACCCTGGACCCGGCCGTCACCGAGAAGGTCACGGCCCGTCTGGTGGAACTGGTCAGTGGCCGGGCCGCCGCCGAAGAATCGGGACCTCTATCGGGCCGCGAGATCGAAGTCGTCGAGCTGGTGGCCCGGGGAATGACCAACCGCCAGATCGCCGAGCAGCTGGTCATTGCCGAGAAGACGGCGCGCAATCACGTCAGTCGCATTCTCGAGAAGCTGGGTCTCACCCGCCGCAGTCAGGCGGCTGCCTGGGCCATGCGCCAGGGGCTGGTAGATTAAGCCCAAGCTCTGCACGTTTACGGCGGCGCTAGGCGCGGCAGCTCAGGCTCGGGCGCAGATGACGGTGGGGCTGCCGTGGTCGGAGCGGGGGAAGAAGGCGACCTCTTCCAGCCCGGCCTCACGACACCACTGGCGGATCTGATCCATGGTCAGGCTGTTGAGGGCCCCGGCGGCCAGAAACATGTGATAGAAGAACCGCTCACCCATGCGAAGCCGCGAGGCCGAGTCTCCGCTCTCGTGCACCTCGGCTTCCGAGCTGATCACCAGCAGTCCGCCGGGGCGCAAGCAAGCGGCCGCTCGGGCGACTGCGCGTTCCGGGTTTTCGCACTCCGACAGCGAGCGGTGAAAGACGGCCAGGTCGAAGCGATTTTCATAGCGGGATTCTTCAGCGCTGCCCACCACGATCACGGCCTTGGTGGCCCGCTCGGCTTCGCGGGCGCATTCGTAATCGAGTTCAATCCCCGTCAACTCGAGTTCGGGATAATACTCACGCAAGAGCTCGAGGCCGCAGCCGGTGCCGCAGCCGAACTCGATCAGGCGGCCTCCGGCGGTGAGTTTCTCGAGCAGCTGAGGCACTTGCTGGACCAGTTCGTTCCACAGCCATTGGTATGAAGTGTGCAGGCCGTCTCGCAGCAGCATGCGCAGGGAGAGGTTGGGCTCGGGAAAGGCTTTGCCTTCGAAGACGGCCCCCATGCTCTCGAAAACTCGCTGAGAAACGCGCACATAAGTGGTGGCCCAGGCCCCGGTCCTGGGCAGCCATTCGGCGCAGCTCTCGCTGAGGCGGTAGCCTTCCTGTTCGTCACCGCTCAGAAATTCGAAAGAGCGCGCCGCCTGACACCAGACGCGGGTGTAGGCGGGCTCGTAGCCCAGGTTCTCGGCTAGTTCTTCGGGGCGCAATGTCTGTTCGCGCAGCCCCTCGAAAAGCCGCAGTTCTCGACCCACGTGGAGCAGCCAGGTGGCCCAGAATCCTTCGAAGTAAGTGCGCATCTGTAGGGTTTGCATCAACTGCCTTTCAGTGTTTCGGCGGCCAGGTGCTGCAATTCGCCGGCCGGGATTTCGAGGTCTTCTAGCACCGCCGTCATCCAGGCTTTGACCTCTCGCCGGCGCTGGTCGGGGTCGGCCGAGAGCGGAAAGGCGGTTCGGAAGATCCACGATTCCAGTTCGATACGGGCGACCGTCAACCTGGCCAGGAAAAGGGCCGACTCATCCCGTTTCCACTCGGCCACGGGGGCCATGCCCAGCCCTACCGGCAGGTTCTCGAACCAGCGCTTTTCCAGGCCACCCCGGGCTAGAATCGCGCGCCGAAGGGCGGCCGCTTCGGGGCCCACGTCGCCTCGATCGATGGTGCCCGGGTGCAGGGCTTTGAGCCAATTTCGGCAGCCTCTCTCGAGCCAGCTCCTGACCGTCTCGGGAGAGGCCGTGCGCTCGAAAAACTGGGCGTAGACCAGGCCCGCCAGACGGTCTTGCTCGCGCAGCAAGAAGCGTTCCAGGGCGATGCGAGCGGCGTCGAGCTGGTCGACGAGCTGAGTTTGCTCGTCGATCGGCGGGATGCGGACCATCCCGAAGGCGGCAGGCAGCAACCGGCCCAGAAAGTTTCTCGGACTATGGCTGTCGATCTCGGCCAACACCTGGATCAGGCGAGCGGTGCTGCCCTCGTGGGGGGCGTGCAGGGCCCAGGGGGGCAACTGCTCGAGCCATCGCGACAGGTCGTGGTGGGCCCTTTGCCACAGGTCGAGGGAGGGAGGATAAGCGTTGGGACGACCGGCTCCAAACAGGCGCGTGAGGCTGAGCAGAAAGACCTGCTCGTTGCGTTCGGCGTAGCGGTATTTCAGGCGCCATCGCTCGGGTTCGCGCCAGGCGGTTTCGAAGCTGGTCAAGCCAAGACCCATCGAGCGCTGGGGGCTGACCAGATGGAGATCCAACACGTGGCATCCCAGGGCCAAGCAGAGATAGAGCTTGGCCCACGGCCCTCTCAACCCCCTGGGGGGCTCGGCCAACCAGTCGAGGGTCTGGCGTAGCGTCGGTCCGGGAGCCTCTCCTGTGTAGTCGCCATAGAGCCAGCCAAGCAGTTCTGCCAGCAGCCGTTGATCGGGTTCCGCCGAGAGGCTCTCGCGGGTCACCCGATAGACTCCGTAGCTGCCGTGGTCTTCGAGCTCGTCCATCAGGCCAGCGCTGAGCAGTTGCGAGAGAGGCTCTTCGCCCCAGCCCGGTTTAGGCAGGGCTAGCTTCGAACCCAGATCCAGCAGTTCGCGGCACGACAACAGTAGACGCCGACGACCCGCTCGGGGCAGGTGCAGCGGGGTGTCCGAATAGACCTGTTCGAGCAGGTGGCTCAAAAATTCGGCGCTGCCGGCTCTCGAAGCGGCTTTGATGGGTCGACCGCGATAGAACCAGCGAAAATTGGCCGGCACCAGCTCCTGACGAATCTGGGCCCGAACGGCAGCCAGTTCAGCCGGTAACGGGTCCGGGGGCAGGGCGTCCAGTAGCCGGCCGAGGCCTAGCGGTGCCACGGGTATACCCAGAGCCACCTTGGGACCGCTCAGCTCGATGAGCCGTTCTAAATGGGGCATCTCTTCGCGGCGGGTCACGATCAATTGGGCCAGCAATAAATCGTCGTCGGGTGGACAAGGGGGTAGCTCGTGGCCGACCTGAAGAAAAGAGCGGCGCACCTTGCGGGCTAGCCCAAAGCGACGGCGATAGGCGGTGGGTCGGGTGGGGCGAGGCGAGAAGAGACGTTCTAGTCGCTCGAGCAGAGAATCCATAGAAAACTAGGGTCTTTCGGCGACCGAGTAGCGAAGGTGTTCTTCCCCTCGCTCGACCACCTGGAGAAAAGCCTTGACCGCGGCAGGGTCCAGTTGCGAGCCAGCCGCTTCAGACAGACGCCGGATCGCCTCTTCCCTGGGCAAGGCCTTGCGGTAGACCCGATCCGAGGTCATGGCATCCCAGGTGTCGGCCACGGCGATGATGCGAGCGAAGATATGAATGTCCTCTCCGCTGAGACCGTCGGGATAGCCTTTTCCGTCAAACCGTTCCTGATGTTGACGGATGGAAAGCTTGACTCGGCGGGGGATATCGATGGGTAGCACCAGCGCTTCACCGAGCAAAGCGTGCTTTTCCATCTCTTTGCGTTCGTTTTCGTCGAGCTGGCCGGGTTTTTGCAGCACGGCGTCAGGGACCCCGATCTTACCGGCGTCGTGGAGAAAGCTCGAAATCTCGAGGTCGTGCAGGTCTTCGTCGGGCAGGCCCAGTTCGCGGCCGATGGCCATCGAGTAGCCACAAACCCGCTCGATATGCCCCCGAGTGTAGGCGTCTTTGGCCTCGATGGCGTTGGCCAGGACCAGGATAATCTCTTTGCGCGTCTTGTACAGGCGGGCATTCTCGATCGCGCCCGCGGCCTGTTGGGCGATGAGGGTCAGCAATTCGAGCTGGGCTGGTTTGAAGATGCCGGCCTGGATGCGATTGTCGACATAGATCAGACCGCGCACCTCGCCCTTGAAAATGATGGGCACGGCCATGATCGAGCGGATGTTGTGTAGAGAGACGCTCTGAAACGAGTTGAAGCGGGCGTCTTTCATGGCGTTGTCGCTCAAAATGGGCTCGCCCGTCTCGAGTACCTGCAAGACCTGGTTGCGACTGACGGAAAAGTCGTCGGCCTCGATGGTTTCGTGGTTCATGCCACGGGCCACCACCTGGGCGAACTGCATGCCCTCTTCGCGCAAGAAGATGCAGCCGCGTTCGGCCTGAACAACCTCGATGACCTTGTCCATCACGTTGTTGAGGACGTCTTGAAAATCCAACGAGGAGTTGAAGAAGGCACCTACGTCGAGCAGTAGTCGCAGCGTTGAAGTTTCTAACTGAGACATTGGCGCACCGTTCTTCGACAGGGTCTCCCGATAGGACCTTCCCCCGGGTTGTTTAAAAAGGCTTGTAACATTCCTGGCGGCGACCGGTCATGCTAGAGAGGAGGCAGCTTGTCAGAAAACGACCGGATCCTGGTGGCCCGGGCTCAAAAGGGTGACCGCGAGGCTTTCGAGGTGCTGGTCGAGCAACATGCCAGGCCTATCTATACTTTGGTCTTTCGCATGGTGCGAGGGCGTCGAGAGGAGGCAGAGGACTTGACCCAGGAAGTGATGTTGCGGGCCTTCAAGGCTCTGCCCCGGTTTCGCGGCGAGGCCAAGTTCTCGACCTGGCTGCACCGCATCGCCGTCAATCTGACTCTCAACCGGCTGCAGAAGAAGAGTTTGAATCCTCAGTCCTTGAGTCAGGGAGACGAGGGTGACGGAGAGCATTGGCTAGAGATTCCCGACACTTCGATGGCTCCCGAGGTGATGGCCGAACGGGCCGAGACCATGGCCTGTGTCCGGGCCGCCTTAGCGGAAATGTCCGAGAGCCTGCGGGTGGTTTTCTTGATGCGCGAGCTGCAGGGCATGTCCCACGATGACATCGCGGCCACCCTGGGAGCTAGCTCCGAGGCCGTTCGCGTGCGCCATCATCGGGCCAAGAAAGAGTTGGTAAAGCGACTGGCCTCGCTCAAGAGGGCCAGGGAGGGCAAACCGGCATGAGTTCCGAGGAACGCTTGACTCAAGAAGAAGAACAGCTCTTTGCCGATCTTCAAGGCTTGCTCTCGGAGGTGGTCGAGCCCGAGCTACCCGAGGGCTTTACAGACCGATTTCGGGCTCGCCTCGACCGGCTCGAGTCGGGCCAGGATCGTCTGGAAGAGACTCCTGCCGCTTGGCTTGGCGAGGCTCCCAGGGTGGTCGTGCTCGAGCCCCGTCAGGGCGGACGTAGCTGGGTTCGGCCGTTCCTGGCCGCCGCGGCCGTGGTTTTGATGGTGTTCGGAGTCTCCTTGTGGCTTTCGCGCGGAGTGGCGCCTTCTGCCGATCCGCCCCAGGCGATGCTGGCCCACGCCGAGGGCCCGGTAGAATTGGCCGACGGCTCGGTGGACCGCCAGGTGAGCCAGACAACCGCTCTCGAGCCGGGCACGGTGATCACCACCAGGAAGGATAACTTCGGCGTGGTAGTGCTGGGGGAAGAGGCAAACCAGGTTCGGTTTGGCGAAGATACGGTGGTCAAAGTGAACAAACTCGCTCGTTTTCGGCGTGACCACCAGCCCCTGGAGGGCGAGTTCGAGTTGGCCCGAGGCCGCCTGTGGGTGACCGAGAAGTCGGCTCGTCTGGCCGTGCGCACTCCCAACGCCATCCTGATCCCGGTGGGGACCGAGTATGAGGCCCATACCGGCGAAGACGGGACCGAGGTGGTGGTGTGGGAGGGCGAGGTGCTCGCTCGTTCGCTGGACGGGCGGCATTCAGTGCATATCCATGAGGGTGAAGAGTTGTCGCTGGATCAGCAGTTCGACTGGTCGCCGCGACGGGTGAGGCCGATTCGAGAAGGCCGCGAAGAATCGGGTTGGCATCTCAAGAACCGCCGGCTGAGACTATTGAATCGGCCGGGCTTGCGTCGCCAGCTCAGTCCCGCCCCGATGGCCGATAAACCCCGCCTGTTGCCGGGTCTCCGGCGCCGAATGCAGTCGGCTCGAAAGCGCACTCCGCCCCAGCCGGTGACCACTCCCCAGGCTCCAGCCATCAGGCCGCGGGCGAGGCCGGACTACCGGCGACGTCCAGTTCCCGCCAGGACGCCCACCGGGCTCGACGGACGGCCGCGGGTTCGCGAGCGAATTCAAGAGCGCCTCAGCGACCAGCCCAACTATCCCCGGCGTCGACGCGAACAAGTGCGCGAGACGGTTCGCGAACGCGTTGAAAATCGACGGCCGGAGCGGCGTCCGGCGGTCCGAGCCACCCAGCCGCCGGTCTCCCGACCGCGCGTCGACGCGCGTCAGAACATCAGGCGGCCTGGGTTTCGAGCCAATCGCGTAAGGAGAGGGCAGCCGGATCAGGGCTCAGTGAGAACCCCACCACCTGTCGCCCCCGCTGGTTCAAGGCCTGGTACCAGACGGGTCTTGCCTCGACGGTGAAGGTGACGTCGGGGTCGACCTCGAGCACCAGAGTGTAGTCGCGCTCTTCAAGCGCGTTGTCGGTAACGATTTTGACCCCCAGCCACGACACATCCAGGGCCTGAACGGTCCGTTCTTCGCCCAGAAACTTGACGGGAAAGATCTTTTCCAGGCGGGCTGCCTGGCGCTTTTCCTCTAATTTCATGCCTAAGGTCTTCCCGCCAGGCCGTTAGGGAAAACCTGGCATCTTGTTAACCTGGATTTCATTTTTGGGCCCCGGCGGCGGGTTATCTTCGCTTCGACAGAACCTACACCCCGTCGCGAGGAGGAAGACGATGATTTCCAATATTCAACCCAACCACGCTTTTACTTCCGTAGCCCGCGCCGCTCGTGCTCAGGCCGAAGCTGCTCCTGCAGCCGCCGCCGCCAGCGCCGAGCCGGCCGACAGCGCCAGTATCAGCGGTAGCGCGTTTGCTCCCGAAGTGGCCAGCCTGCTGGCTGCCACCAAAGAAGAAGCGGCTTCGCTAGACAAGAAACTTTCTGACTATCGCCCCGGCGAAGTCATCGTGCGCACCAAAGGTGGCTTCAATCTGGACGCCGATCAAGACGTGATCGGCAAGTTCGGCGCCACCGTCATCGAGAAGTTCGAGGTGCCCAAAGAGATTTATAAGAGCTTCGACGGCGAGATGTATCATCTCAAGCTGCCCCACGGCATGTCCACCGCTGAAGCGATGGCCGCGATGTCCAAAGACCCCCGTATCGACTACGTCGTGCCCAACAACACCTACAAGCTCGAAGAGCCCATTCCCGGCCAGGGCCCGGTCGCCGCTTTCGGCGCCGGTCTGGCTGAAGCCGGCCAGAACATTCCCAACGACCTCAACCCGGGTCTGTGGGGAATGAACAACACCGGACAAGATGGCGGCACCGCTGACGCCGACATCGATGCTCCCGAAGCCTGGAACATTCACACCGGCAAAGGTGCGGCTCAGAACGGCCCCATCATCGCCGTGATCGACACCGGCATCGACTACAACCACCCGGACCTGGCCGCCAACGTCTGGACCAATCCCGGCGAGATCGCCGGCGACGGTATCGACAACGACGGTAACGGCGTCATCGACGATATCCACGGCTACCACGCCAAAGACGACAACGGCGCTCCGCTCGACGGTCACTCCCACGGCTCGCACTGCTCCGGCACCATCGCCGGCGCCGGCAACAACGAGCAGGGCGTGGTCGGCGTCAACTGGAACGCCCAGCTGATGGGCGTCAAGATCTTCAGCGACGCCGGCAGCACCGACGCCGCCTCGATCGTCCGCGGTATCCTTTATGCCAGCGCCAACGGCGCCCGCATCACCTCCAACTCGTGGGGTGGCGGCGCGGCCAACCAGGCCATCCGTGACGCGTTCGCCGAATCCCCGGCTCTGCACATCATGGCCGCTGGTAACTCCGGCACCGACAACGATACCAACCCCCACTATCCCAGCTCCTATCGTCTGCCCAACTCGATCGCCGTGGCCGCTTCGGACCGCAACGATCAGCTGGCCAACTTCAGCTGCTACGGTGCCAACAGCGTCGATCTGGCGGCCCCGGGCGTCGACATCCTGTCGACCGTTCCGGGCGAGAAGTATGCCAGCTACAGCGGCACTTCGATGGCGACTCCCCACGTCTCTGGCGTGGCGACTCTCATCGCCAGCTACTATCCTGAAGCGACCAACGAAGAGATCAAAGCCCGCATCCTCAACGGCACCGACAAGCTGCCTCAGCTGGCCGGCCGCGTGGTTAGCGGTGGACGACTCAACGCCGCCAACGCCCTCGAAAACGACTCGACGGCCCCTGGCGCTCCCAACGACTTCGGGGCTGCCGAGGCTCGCACCAACGGCGTAACCCTCAACTGGACCGCCACCGGTGACGACGGCTGGTGTGGCAGCGCCTCCGGCTACGAACTGCGCGTCTCGGACCGTCCCATCGTGGAAGGCGAAGCCGCTCAGGGTCAGGTCAGCTTCGACCAGGCCACCCCGGTGTCCGCCGGTTCGCCCAGTGCCACCGGCACCATCGAGTCGGCCAACATCAGTCTGGTGCCGTCCGGCAGCGAGCGGCAGCTCTACTTCGCTCTGAAGGTGAAAGACAACGTCGGCAACCTGAGCGAAATCCGCACCACTTCGGCCAACATCCCGGCCGCCAGCCTGGCCTTCGAAGACAACATCGACGGTCAAGCCGCCAACTGGACTCCCGACCAGGGTTGGGCCCAGGTGGAAGAAGCCGGCCGTGGCAAAGTCTGGACCGACAGTCCGGGCGGCCAGTATGGCAGTGGCGCCAACAGCAGCCTCAGCACTCGTGCGATTTCGCTCGAGCACTACACCAACTCGACCCTGATCTTCGATGCTAAGCACAGCCTCGAGTCGGGTTACGACAAAGTGCACGTCGAAGCGTCGACCGACGGCGAAAACTGGAGCTCGCTCCAGCAGCTGACCGGCGACTCCGATTGGGCTTCGCACTCAATCGACCTGTCGGCCTTCGACGGCCAGAATGTCCAGCTACGTTTCCGTCTGACCAGCGATTCGTCTGTCAACAGCGACGGGTTCTATCTTGACAACGTGGTCATCGCTGGAGACCACAATCCTCCGCCGCCGCCCCCGCAGGAGCCGCCTCAGCAGCCTCCTTCACAGGGCTAAAGCCTAGGAACGTGGTCTGACCCCCCGGCTGGTTTGGGTTCCCAGCCGGGGGGTCTTTTTTTTGTCCGCAGAAGCAGTTTTCGATCTTGCGCCGAATCTCCCCGATAGTGTCGCCTCGGACGCGGCCGGGTCGGGGTGAGCCAAGCAGACTGAATGTCGATTTTCAAGAATTTCTTCAAGAAGACCGCTGGTCCCGACTACACCTGGTCGGCCGCCGAAGAGAACCCCTGGGGTGTGCGGGTGCTCGACATCCGCTCGCTCACCCTGACGGCTGCTCCCGAAGCCGGTGACGGAGCAACCCCCATGACCATTGACGACCGCTTCGAGCTGAAGGTGGCCAGTGAGCGGGTGGTAACCCTCGAGCTGGTTTATCGGCTCGATCCAATCCTCGTCGACGGGCCGCTCTTTCTACCTTCAAATCCGCTGGAAAGGTGGGCTCTGTTTGTGCAGGGCGATCATCTGCTGGCCGTCCGCGGCTCGAGTCGCGAGGTCGCTGCCGTGGTCAGCCTGGAGCGCGAATCCAACCGAGTCCGACTGCTCGAGTTGCGCGGGTTCGTCACGTCGGAACACGAGTCTCGACAGTTCAGCTCGCAGGCCCTGGACTTCTTGATCCGAACGTTTGCCCTGGGCCAGGTCTACCCCGCCCCCTGCCCGGTAGCTCAAGCCAAACATCCTAACGAGGCTGCTCACTGGGCGCTTTCAACCTACGGCAGCCGGGCTCAATTCGCCGTCTTCGAGGACTTCCATCGGGGGGTTCCCGATGAACCTCTGCGAACCATCTCCCCGCTGCATCGAGCCGTGCTCGACGGCGACACGCAGCGGGTGCGCGATTGCCTCGAGCAAGGCATACCGATCGATCTGATGGCCAACGACGGCCTGACTCCTCTGCACTGGGCCGCCGCCGCGGGTCAAATCGAAGTGATCCGGTCGTTGGTCGAACTGGGTGCTGATCCCAACGCAGTGGGGGAAGAGGGCGAAACGGCCTTGATGGTAGCCATCCAGAGCGCTCAATCCCAGGCGGTCGAGGCGCTCCTGAGTCTGGGAACCGATCCCCATCGGGCCGACCAGCGCGGCTTCACGGCCCTGCATCGAGGTGCTGAAATGGGTCAACTGGATACCGTCCGCAGGCTCATCGAGGCCGGGGTGGATCCCAATGTCGAGGCCCGTGGTTACAACGCTTTGACCCTGGCCACCAAACACGAGCAGCAAGCCGTGGTCGAGTTGCTCGAGAGCCTGCTCGAGGTCGACGAGAGTTAACAACGCCAGGCAGGCCGCCGTGGGCAGGTTCCAGAAACCCACGGCTTATGCACATGCGAGCCTGGTTGCTGGAAGCCCTCAAGTTCTATATGCCGATGGGCTTCTTCCGCCAGGCTCCTGACCCGGTCGCCCTGGCCGAAGAGTTGATCGAGCCTCTCTTTGGTGACAGCCCCTTCGATCCCAACGATCCGGTCCAGGACCTTTACCTCCTCAGCTTTGACCGCTCCCGTGCCTTGTGCGACCAGATCTGCTTCGGGGAGGCCCTGGCTCCCGGCAACGACGCCTACGTGGGGGTGCTCGAAGCGCTGGCTAAAATCTCCCGAGGCCACTTTACTCCCAAGGACATCCGCGAAGAGTGGCTCGGTCGCGAGGGCCCCATCAAACTCTCCTTCAACTTTCGCGGTCAGGAGCGCACCGTCCAAGTCGGCATGTGGGAGGGGTTCTTCGACTTTCGTATTCTGCTGCAACTCAACCACATGCTGCGCGAGAGCTTGTATCGCTTCGAGATGGTGCCCCTCGACGATATGCTCTTCGTGTGCGTGCTCAAGGCTGACGAAAAGCTCAACATGGAGCGCCTGCGCGGCCTGACCTTCATGGTGCTCGATCTTAGTCGAATGTTTCGGCCGCTCTCGCGATTGATGCGCGAGATGGCCCTGCCAGAAGAAGACGAGACGGTCACTTACTTTGGCACGCTCAACGAGATGTCGGACCGTTGTGTGGGCCGGCTCATGTTGGAGTTGATCGGGGAAGAGGTCGAGGGCGGCCTGGTCTATGATGGTGAGGCCCATCAGGAAGATCTTGGCTTTATCGGCCGCCTCGATCCCTCGACCGGCTTTTTCAAAGGCACCATCGAAGGGCAGATTCGCGCCGCCGGGAAGGCCCGTCCCTACTGCGGCGAGTGGGAGGGGCACCTGGTCCCCGGCAACCGGGTCATTACCGGAACCTGGAAGGGCTGGTTCAAAGACGAGAAAGAGATCGTCTATGAAGGTCAGTTTGCGGCCATCGAAAAGGGCATGCTGATGTCTGGTGACCCCCACCTCGAGCGGGTGGCCGAGTGGCTCAAGCAGGTCTGGACCTGCCGCAACGCCGTGGATTATCCCTGGATCTTGCCCTGCGATTAGAGCGTCAATACATTTCGCAGATCAAGTAGGGGGCCTTAAGCAGACCGAAGCAGCCCTCGATCCTCTGGGTTGCGTGGCACTGGCCGTTGTCGCGACCCAGCCAATAGGTTCCCGATTTGTCAAAGGGGGCCGTGTGGGGCGAATTGCAGAAGGTGAGTCCGCCCCCCATCTGGTCGCAGGCGTGCCATCCCTGGCTTTCCATGTAGCTTTCAAATCGGGCCGAGTCCCGATAGACGTAGCAAGTGTGGCCGTGTGGGTCGACGTAGGAGGCCACCTGGCTGGGACTGAGTTCGGCCCGCAGCACGGCGGGCGCTACCGTCAAAGGGTGGCCCCAGGGGCGGCAGTAATACCAGGCCAGGGTGGCGGGCAGCATCAGCATGAACCAGACCAGCAGTTTTCTCATCAAGTCATACTACGCCCGCCGGCCAAATCGGTTCTATTGCAAAAGTCACGCTTTCAGACAATTTTCCGAGACCCCCACTAGACTGGGCCAAATGGGGTCCTCCTTCTCCATAGGCACAGCTGTGCGACAACATGCTCGCACCGTGCATGCTTACACCAAGCCAAGACCCACCACCGCCGGCAATTTCGAAAAATCGGACTATCTTCAGGCGGTGGGCACGGGAGCCATCGAGGGCTTCTATATGCTGGGGCCGGTCGGCGCCTTGTCGGCCGGTGGCGCGGCCTTGACCGGAGTGGTCATGCGTCGCCACAATTTCGGCAAGGTCACCTCGGCCATGACCAGCGCTGCTACCGGGGCGGCCCTGGCCGCAGCGGCCGGTCACTTTCTGGGCACCGGCAGCATCGGTCTGGCAGTGATGGGCGGTGTTTGCGGTGCCTACGCCTGTCTGCGGGGTGACAAAGAGTCCCGGCTGCGCGACGCCGGTTTTGCCGGCTTGACCTACTGTGCCCCGTTTTTGCCCGGTCCGGGCAAGGCTGCGGTTGGCATCGCGGCCGCCGTGGCTGCCCATTGCGAGAGCGATTGGGCCCGGGCGGCGGTGGGCGGAAGTTTGGGCGGCGCTATCGGAGTGGGGTTGGCCCTCTCGGGACTGACCGGCGCGACCCCCCTGGTGGCCGGTCTGGCCGGAGCCACGGCCGGGGCGCTCGGTCCCATTATCGGACCGCGCCTGACTCAAGTCATGCGTAACGTCTACGAGGATGTTGGCCAGCGACTCAACCACAACAAGAGTGACGAGCCGACCCCGGCCGACGACCATCGCAGCCGGGTCTATCGCTCCTTGGGAGCCGTGCCGGTAGCCTTCGCCAAGGAGATGGTGCTGGCCACCATTCTGGCTGATGGCAATTGGGCTCACGGCCTGATCGGCGGGGTGGTGGACGCCAGTATGGGTTTCTATACGATGTATCGCGCTAAGGTCGAGGACTCACCGGCGGGGCTCGACGGCCACCAGGAAGTTCGAGGCCAGCAGGGCGGGCCCGAGCCCATAAAAGTAGAGCTTCAGAAAAGTGAAGCTGATGGGTAGTCGAAAGACGAACAGAAAGAGCCCGAGCAGTCCCGAGCCTAGCAAGATGGCCGTGGTCACGGCCATCACCTGACGCGGCCAGCCTTTGTGACAGCTGAAGGTGGCCCCGCACAGCAGCGGTGCGGTCACGAACATCACATTGCCAATGTAGGCCGTCACCGAGCCGATCAAGGTATTGTAGAGCCAACAAAGCAAGGCTCCCAACCACAGAGAGCCGATCAGGTTGCTCTCGATCACCTCTTCGGCGGTCAGGATCTTGCGGCCGTAGGGGTTGAGTCGCAAGAGCAGACTGGTGGCCGCCCGGGCCACCCAGGTGAGATAGGTGAACAGCCGCCAGACCAACAGCAGCGGGGCCAGCACGGTGGCTAGAGCCGGATAGCGCTCGGCCAGGCCGTCGAGGGCGCGCTTGGCGATATAGCTCACCACCAGCATTTGCTGTTGGACCTGGTGAGAATGTTTGACCATCCAGAGGTTGTATTTGAGGATGACACCGTAGAAAGGGTACTGCATTCGCAAGGCGTTCACGAAGCCGTCGCGGGCCCACTCGAGTTCGGGCTCGAGGGTCAGGGCCTGTTGAAATCGCTCGAGCGCTTTCTGGCGGTTGTTGGACTCTAGCTCGACCCAGCCGAGATTGGCCAGGGTAAGAGCGTTTTCGGGATCCTCGGCCAGGGCGTTTTCGAGGGCTTCGCGAGCATCAGACTTTAGTCCGGAACGAATCAGAGCCAGGGCCCGGGCGTTGACCAGGCCTTCGTGGTAGGGCGCGAATTCGAGCCCTTTCTCGGCCCACTCGCGGGCCCGAGCCCAGTCGCTTCGGTCGATGGCCAGAAAGGCCGCCAGGGAGAGATAATCCGGATTATCGGGAGCTAAGCTCAAGGCCGCCTTGAGGCAGAAGGCGGCTTCGTCGGGGCGATTGCGGTGGCGAAAGACGACCGCTCCGGCGTAGTGGCCCACGGGGTTGTCGGGCTCGGCCCCCTGGGCCTGGGTGGCCATTTCCGTGGCCTGCTGGTAGTTTTCGAGATGCAGCTGGCAAAGGGCACCCAGCGCGAGCGCATCGGCGTCTTCGGCCTGCTCGCTGAGGTGGCCCTGAATCTCTTCAAGCGCCTGGCTGTACTTCTGCTGCTCAAACAGGATTTGGGCTTTCTGATAACTCTGGCTCATCGGATCCTCGCTTTGTCGAGATAGTCTGAAAGGTCGTTGTAGAACCCATCCTGGTTGGCAAAATTGACGTAGTTGCGAGCCCGGCGTAGCCACTCCATGGTGGACGACTTGGCGCCTTTGAGCACCTGCTCGAAATCGCCCATGCTCACTTCGCGCAGTTCGCCCGAGCGCAGCGCTTCGGCCAGCGCTTTCTCGGTGGCCATCTCGACCAGGTTGGCCAGATCGGCTCCCGAGAAATGCTCGGTCTGGGCGGCCAGACGATCCCAGCCGATGCCCTGGGCCACTTTGCGCTTGCGCGAATGCAGCTTGAGGATCTCGGCTCGGGCTTTGGCGTCGGGGGGCGGCACGAAGAGCACCCGGTCAAAGCGGCCCGGCCGGCGCAGGGCCGAGTCGACGTTCCAGGGCGCGTTGGTGGCCCCCAGCACCAGCACTTTTTCGTTGTGGGATTGGATGCCGTCCATCTCGGTGAGCAGGTGGGATACCATCCAACGGGTCGAGGCGTTATTGATGCTGCTGCGTTTGGCCCCCAGCGCGTCGACCTCGTCGATGAACAGGATGGAGGGCGTGCGGGCGCGGCAGGTCTCGAACAGTTTGGCCAGGTTCTTCTCGGTCTCGCCGATGTACATGTTGAGCACTTCGCTGAGCGAAAGGGAAAAGAAGTTGGCTCCCAATTCGCCGGCGGTGGCCCGGGCCAGATGGGTCTTACCGCATCCTGGCGGGCCATAGAGCATGATGCCGCCCCCGATTTTCTTGCCGTAGGCCTCGTAAATCTCGGGCTTTTGCATGGGATAGAGGATGTTGAGACGAATTTGCTCCTTGAGTTGCTCCATGCCGCCGATGTCGGTGAAGTTGATCTTGGGCACGCTGGAGGGGACGGGCGGTTCGGCAAAGTCGCCCTCGACGGTGCCCGAGGTGGTACAGCGCACCGTTCTGGAGGCCTCGAGATCGGCCTCGAGGCTCTCGTCGATCAGGCTCGAATCCTGGGCGATGGCGGCCCGGTAGTGGTTCTCGGCTTCTCTGGCGTCGCCTCTGGCCAGCGCAGCCCGGGCCAGGGCCAGCAACCCGGTGGCCTGCTGACTGGTCCCCAACAACGGTTCGGCCACCTCGGCCACCTGATCGTAGCGACGAGAGCGCAACATCTCCTTGACCACGTGAGCCCGCAGGGGAACGTTGTCGGGGGAATGACTCAGCGCTTCGAGCAGGGCCTGGAGAGCTTCGTTGTCCATGGCGCCAAGACTTCGTTTCTGGCTTGGGCGGAGCCTTCCGGTCTAATTGTTAATCCGTCGTTCATAAGCCGGTCAACGAGGCGGAGTATGTTTAGGCGAACAAATCGGAGGAACCGTCATGATTTCACCTTTGCGTGCCAACCAGGTCGCACCCTATGCCCGTCCCGCCGTGGCTCGGGCATCCGCTGCCGAGCCCGCTCCCGCGGCCGATCAGGCCAGTCTGTCGGGTGGCTCGAACCTGCAGAGTCTGCTCGAAGCCACCGCCCCCGAGGCGGCCTCGCTGGCCGGCAAGCTCGGTCCCCACGAGCCCGGCGAAGTGTTGGTCAAGCTTAGAGGCAGCGCCGGTCTCGAACAGGGCGGCTTCCTGGAAGACTTCGGCGCCAAGGTCATCCACCAGTTCGAGATTCCTCAACAGATCTTTCAGAGCTTTGACGGACAATTGGTGCAGTTGAAGCTGCCGGCCGGCATGTCGACGGCCCAGGCCGTGGCCGCCATGAGCAAAGACGCGCGGGTCGCCTATGTCACCCCCAACGACATCTACCAGCTCGACGAGGGCGCTCAGGTGACTCCCAACGACCTCAATCCCAATCTGTGGTCGCTCAACAACACCGGCCAGAACAGCGGCACCGCCGACGCCGATATCGATGCTCCTGAAGCGTGGGCCATCACCACCGGCAAAGGCGCGGCCGCCGGCGGCCCGGTCATCGCTATCATCGACAGCGGCATCGACTATAACCACCCCGACCTCAAAGACAACGTCTGGACCAATCCCCGCGAGACCGCCGACGGCACCGACACCGACGGCAACGGCATCGTCGACGACCTGCACGGCTACAACGCGTATGCCCAGACCGGCGACCCTCTCGATGGTCACTCCCACGGGACTCACGTGTCGGGCACTGTGGCGGCCCGCGGCAACAACGAGCAAGGTGTAGTCGGAGTCAACTGGGACGCCCAGCTGATGGGAGTCAAGATCTTCTCCGACACCGGTAACACCAACGCCGCCGCCATCGTGCGCGGTATCCTCTATGCCACCGCCAACGGGGCCCGCATCACCTCGAACTCGTGGGGCGGCGGAGCCTTCAACGAGGCCATTCGCGACGCCTTCGCCACCTCGCCGGCCCTGCACATCATGGCGGCCGGCAACTCGGGCACCGACAACGACGCGGCCCCTCACTATCCTTCCAGCTACGACCTGCCCAACATCCTGGCCGTGGCTTCCACCGACCGCAACGACCAGCGCTCGAGCTTCTCGTCTTATGGCGCCAACTCGGTCGATCTGGCCGCGCCTGGCTCGGACATCTACTCGACCATGCCCAACGGTCAGTATGGCGTCAAGAGCGGCACCTCGATGGCCACCCCCCATGTGACCGGAGTGGCCGGCCTGATCGCCAGCTACTATCCTGAGGCTACCAACGACGAGATCAAAGCTCGCATCCTGCGCGGTGCCGACAAGTTTCCCGGCCTCGAGGGCCTGGTGGCTTCGGGGGGCCGCCTCAACGCGGCCAACGCTCTCGACAACGACAGCTTGCCCCCGGCCGCTCCCAACGACTTCGCCGCCAACGCCTCGGGCTCGCGCCAGGTCAACCTGAGCTGGACGGCTACCGGGGATGACGGCTGGTGTGGCCAGGCCGCCGCCTACGATGTGCGCGTGTCGGACCGACCCATCGTGCTCGGTGAGGCCAGCGACGGCCAGGTGAGCTTCGACGAGGCTCAGCCCGTGGCCGCCCTTCGCCCCAGTCAGACCGGCACCGTCGAGAACGTGGCCATCTCGCTGGTTCCCTCCAGCTCCGAGCGCCACCAGTTCTATGCAATGCGGGTGCTCGACAATGTCGGCAACGCCTCGGAACTGCGCGCCGCCGAGGTGACCGTGCCGGCCGCCAACCTGGCTTTCGAAGACACCATGGACGGTGGAGCCGAGAAGTGGACCGCCGACGCTGGCTGGGCCCAGGTCGAAGTGGCCGGGCGCGGTAAGGTCTGGACCGACAGTCCTGACGGGCAGTATGGCAACAACGCCAACACCTCGCTGACCTCCCAGCCGATTTCGCTGGCGCACTACACCGGCGCTACCCTGATGTTCGAGGCCAAACACGACCTCGAAACCCGCTATGACAACCTCTATGTCGAGGCCAGCTCCGACGGTCAGAACTGGAGCCGCTTGCAGGGCTTCACCGGCCGCTCCGACTGGGCCAGCCACCAGCTGGATCTGTCGGCCTTCGACGGCCAGAATCTACAGCTTCGCTTCCGCCTTACCAGCGATGGTTCGGTCAATGGCGACGGCTTCCACCTCGATAACGTGGTCATCGCCGGCGACTATCATCCGCCCCAGCCGCCCCCTCAGGACCCCCCTCAGCAGGGCTAAACCCATCGGGGTTAAAGTCGAGGCTGGCCGAGTTGATGCAAAAGCGGCGCCCGGTGGGACTCTCGTCATCGTCAAAGACGTGGCCGAGGTGACCACCGCAGGCGCCGCAAATCACTTCCAGTCGATGCATGCCGCAGATGGGGTCGTCGCGATAGCCGAGCTGCTCTTCGAGCCCGGCGAAAAAGCTCGGCCACCCGGTGCCCGAGTCGTACTTGTGAGTGGATTCGAACAACCGCGACCGGCAATCGGCGCAATGATAGCTGCCGGGGACAAAGTGGTAGAGATAGGCCCCCGACCCGCCCGGCTCGGTCTGGCCTTCGCGCAAGACCGCTCGCTGCAAAGGGGTCAGGTGAGCAGATGAGGACATGTCTGGTGACTGGAGGTTCGTCTGGCCTCGGCTATGCCACCTGCCAGGGGTTGGTCCAACACGGTTTTCGAGTGGTGCTCACCAGCCGTGATCCCGACCGGGCCGCCGCGGCCGCGCGTCGCCTGGGTGCCGAAGGTATGCAACTCGATCTGGCCAGCCTGGCTTCGGTGCGGACCTTTGTTGCCGCCTTTCTCGAGCGCTACTCGAGGCTGGATGTGCTCATCCACAACGCCGGCACGGTCGAACCCCGGCGCAGGGTGACCGAAGATGGCTTCGAGACACAGTTTCAGGTCACTTATCTGGCTCCGTTTCTGCTCGACCACCTGCTCTTGCAGGCGGTTCGACCGGAGCGAATCATCAACGTCGCCTCGGACCTTCATCGCGGCGTCGAACTGGTCTGGGACGACCTTCAGAGCGAGCGCGACTACCAGTTCGTCAAGGCTTACGGGCGAGCCGAATTGGCCCGCATTCTCTACACCTATGAGTTGGCTCGCCGCTGCCCCGACCTGACCGTCAACTGCCTGCACCCGGGCGGCGTGCGAACCAGGCTTTTTCGTAACTTTCGCGGACCCCTGGCCTGGCTGCTCTGGCTTTCGGACTGGCTCAAGCAGAGCCCCACTCGCGGGGCCGCCACCAGCCTGTATCTGGCCACCGCCGACCCCATCGGTAGCGGCGGCTATTACGTAGCCCGCCGCCTGCGCCCGTCTTCGCCCGCCAGTCGAGACCTCGACTCGGCCCTGCGTCTGTGGGAACTCAGCTGCCAACTGCTGTCGATTCAGCGGCCCGACTCGGAGTTGTAGACCGAGATTTTCTCGGCCGAGGTAGCCAGCCCCGGAGCCGACACCACGGCCTTGACCTCGAAGCTACCGGTGGCGGCGAGTTGGGCCAGATAAACGTTGTTTTCATCGAAGAAATCGCGCGAGACGCGAAAACCCCGTTGGAGCTTGGTGATGTTGTTCCAGCTCTTGATCTTTTGCCAGCCCTCGTTCTCGTTGGGCCGAGCGTAAAGCTCCACCACGACCGGGCCCCGTTGGGTCGAAGAGCCGGGGTTTTTGACGGTCACGCGGATGTTGACGTTGTCGTCTTTGCGACGAACCAGAAGGTCCTCGACCACGACCTCGGCCGTGGCCGGAAGGTGAGCAAATACAAGCAAAAGAGCCACAATCAGATTTCGCATGGGGCTAGAGTTCCTCACCTGCCCGGGGACGACCTTCGAGCCTTTGTTCGCGAGGAAGACCGGGCCGAGGCTAGAATGGGGGCCGCATGGATAGCAACGACCGTCTCAGAGTTCAAGGCTTTCTTCGTTCTTTCTCTCGTTGGCTGACCTCGGCCGAAGGCCGCGCGGCCAGCCGCCGGCTCTCCGGCTATCGCCTCTCGGATGTCGACACGGCCAAAGTCCTGATGCGTCACTACCGCCAGCTCCAACGCGGAGCTTAGTGATAGTAGACCCAGGCGAAGCTGCCCAGGGCCGTGAGGGTGGCGGTCACCAGCGTGACCGCGAAGAAAAGGATGTTGACGGCCGTCAAGCCTAGATAGCGAGCCGCGTTCTTGAGTTCGTTCTTGCAGTTGGTGGTGAAGTCGCCCGGCAACTTCGAGGCGCGGTAGGCGGCCTGCAGCCCGAAGAGTGGCAAAATCCAGGCCCAGACCGGAGCGAACATGGCCACGATCGATAAGCCCACCACCAGAGAAGCGCGGCTGGTCACCCATTTGTCGACTTCGTGCTCGACCCCCTCGGGAGCGTCTTCGAGTTCGGCCATGCGAGGCGGGAAAGAGGCCTTGAAATAGAGCCACCACGAGGCGGCGAAGGTGGGCACGACCACCAGCATACCCCAGTAGCCAAGGCTGGTGGCCAGTTGGGTCGAGAGGATTGAAGCGGCCAGAAGCACCGAGCCGAGGACTAACCAGAGTACGCGCATGGTTGACATTATACACCTTGGAAGGAACCAGAATCAAAGCTTGGAATCGAGCAGCATGCATTTTCCTCGTTCCAGCGGCGTTCTACTTCACCCGACCAGCCTGCCGGGCCCTTATGGCATCGGCACTCTTGGGACCTGGGCCTATCGTTTTGTCGATTTTCTGGCCGACGCCGGCCAGAAGATCTGGCAGGTGCTACCTCTCGGCCCCACCGGCTATGGCGACAGTCCCTATCAAAGCTTCTCGTCCCACGCCGGAAACATCAATCTGATCGATCTCGACGAGTTGATCGAGATGGGATTGCTCGAGAAGGCCGCTCTGGAAGGGGCTCCCGAGTTTTCGCCGGCACTGGTCGACTATTGCGCCATGCACGAGTGGAAACGTCCCCTCCTCTACAGAGTCGGCGAGCAGTTTCGCCAGCGGGCTGGCCAGGACGCGCTGGCCGCTTTCGAGCGTTTCTGTCAAGAGAAGGCCGAGTGGCTCGACGACTATGCCACCTTCATGGCTTGTAAAGAGGCCCAGGGCGGAAAGCCCTGGCGCGAGTGGCCCAAAAGCCTTAAGCGGCGCAGCAATAAAGCGCTGGCCACCTTTCAGAAAAAGCATGAGCAGGCTATCGAGGTCCACAAGGTGCTGCAGTGGCTTTTCTTTCATCAGTGGTCACGGGTGCGGGCCCACGCTGCGGGTCGCGACCTTCGCATCCTCGGCGACTTGCCGATCTTTGTGGCGATGGACAGCGCGGACGCCTGGGTCAATCCCGAACTGTTCCACTTCGACAAAGAACTCGAGCCGACCGTGGTAGCCGGCGTCCCGCCCGACTATTTCTCGGCCACGGGCCAGCTGTGGGGCAATCCGCTCTATCGTTGGGACAAGCACAAAAAGCAGGGCTATGAGTGGTGGATGAAGCGGCTGAGTTCGGCGCTTGGCATGTTCGACTTTTTACGCATTGACCACTTTCGCGGTTTTGCCGGCTATTGGCAGGTTCCGGCCGGTGAAGAGACCGCCGTCAACGGCAAGTGGGTCAAAGGCCCGGGCTCTCACTTCTTCAAGAAAGTGAAGAAAGAGTTTCCGGATATGCCGATTGTGGCCGAGGATCTCGGCGACATCACCCCCGACGTCCACGAATTGCGCGACGAATTCGGGCTGCCCGGGATGGTGGTGATCCAGTTCGCCTTTGGTGGGGGCCCCGACAACAAGTTCTTGCCGCATCATCACCAGGTCAACTCGGTGGTCTACACCGGCACCCACGACAACGACACCTCGCTGGGCTGGTACAAGCACTCGTCCACCGAGGCCGAGCGCCAGTTCTTTCACCTCTACACCGGCGTCGAGCCGGCTCAGGCCGGACCGACGCTGGTGCGGATGGCCCTCAACAGTGTGGCTCACACGGCCATCGTGCCCTTTCAAGATATCCTGGGCATGGGCTCGGAGTGTCGCATGAACACACCCTCACAGGCCTCGGGCAACTGGCAGTGGCGATTTCTGTCCAAGATGTTCACGCGCGAGTTGATGCAGGGGCTCAGGGGCAGGACTTACGCAGCCGGACGGCTCTCGCACTAAATGAGACTGGTCCTGGACCGGGCCAGTCTGCTCTTTGATCAGCATCCGCAGCTCAAAGCCGAAGGGCTTCCGGCTCGTTGCGAGGTGCGGCTGCGAGCGACCATGGCCGACGATGCTGGCGTGGTATGGGCCTCTGAGGCGACCTTTCTCAGCGACGAGGCGGGCCAGGTGGATCTTGACCGCGATCCTCCTCTGGGAGGCACCTATTTTGGCCTGAGCCCCCGGGGGCTATTCTGGTCGATGGCTCGACCAGACGAGTCCAAGCTGGCCTTTGCCCGCAGTTGCCTCGACCCCCTGGTGACTCGCTTCGAGCTGTCTATCGAAGGCGAGACGGTGGCGACGGCCGAGCTCACACGCCATGTGTCGCTCGAAGGGCTGAGCCGGCGCCAGACCGAGCATGGGGTGGTCTTCGAGCCAGTCTCACCGCGAGCAGGGTTGGTGCTGATCGGTAGCGGGATGGAGGGTTTTCACGAGGATGGGGCCGCTTTGCTGGCCTCGCACGGCTACGCCACCTTGATGCTGCCCCGCCAGCCAGAGCTTGACCTGGTTCTGGCCGCTCTCGACTGGCCTCATCCGCGCCGACTGTTTCTGGTGGGAAGCGGGCGAGGCGGTGAACAGGCTCTGCTGGTCGCGACCCGCCGACCAGGTCTGGCCGGAGTGGTGAGTTTCTGCGGCAGCGGCCTGGTCTTTCCCGGCTGGACCGAGCACGGGAAGCCTCTGGATGGGGTGCCGCTAGACCACAGCCTGGCCGTGCCGCGCGAGCCGCTCTCGACTCGCAAGGTCTATGCCGAGGCGGTGGTGGACCGCCGGGCACGGGATCGGGGGCGCATCCCGGTGGAAAAGTGCGAGGCCCCTTTGCTGCTGATTTCGGCCGTTGACGATCAGGTCTGGCCATCCTCGGCCTTCTCTGAACTGGTCAATCAGCGGCTGCTCAAGCTCGGTTACGACCACCCCTTCGCCCACCTGACTTTCGACGGCGCCGGCCACCTGCTGGGACCAGAGGCGGGCTACCCGCATCGACCCACCTCGGGCCTGCTGGGTCGCGACTCGACCACCCGCATGCGGCTGGCTTACGGTGGCAATCCCAGTCGCCAGGCCCACGCCCAACGCGAGTCGTGGCAGGCTTTTCTAGCCTTTCTCGAGACCCACTCGGCCTGACTGCAACTTTTCCTTAGGTGAGCGGTTTCTCTTACAGAGATCTAACATAGGAAAAGCGTGGCTCGTACACCATTCGGGTATGGTGGAGTAGAAAGAGGTGTTCCCATGAAGTGGAATTGGCATATAGGAAAGATTCTGAATATTGATGTGAAGGTCCATTTGACCTTCCTCTTCTTGCTAGCCTGGATCGCCTTTTCGAACCTGATCTCGGGCGGTCCGCTGGGCTCCATGGTCGGGGTGGTGCTCGCTCTGGTGGTGTTTGGCATCGTGCTCCTACACGAGTTGGGCCACGCCATTGCGGCCCGCTTTCACGGCATCGGAGTCAAGGACATCACGCTCCTGCCCATCGGTGGGGTAGCGCGCCTCGAGCGTATGCCCACCGAGCCCCGGGTCGAGTTGATCGTCGCCGCCGCCGGACCGGCTGTGAACCTGGTGCTGGCCGGGCTCGGCGCTCTGCTTCTGTGGGCTCTGCCCGGTGGTATTGTGGCCGTCTTGACCCAGTGGTTCATCGGGATCAACGTAGCTCTGCTGCTGTTCAACCTGATTCCGGCCTTCCCGATGGACGGCGGACGTATCCTGCGCGCGCTCTTGACGCGTCGCTACGGGCTGCTGAAGGCTACCGAGAAAGCCACCACGGTGGCTCGTTATGCGGCCGTAGGCCTGGGTCTGCTGGGTCTGGTCACCTTCCGCCTGGGACTCGTGCTCATCGCCCTGTTCGTCTACTTTTCGTCGGGGATGGAGCTGGCGATTCTGCGCTGGCGCTCGCGGGGAATGTTCACCTTCGACCCGGGCGTCGAGCCGATGGGCCGCGGCTTTGGTGGCCCCAACCCGATCTTCGTCGTGCGCCGCTGGCGCTAACCCCTCTCCGGCGCTACGCGCCGGCCGCGGCCAACGGAAATGTTGGGAACGCACGGCCTGTAGCCGAAACTGGTAGGGGAGCGACGTTCCCCCCATTTCCTACGGCGCTACGCGCCGGCCGCTGGCGCTGACTGGCCCCAGAGGCGGGTGCGCAGGTCGGCCAGGGCCTGGGACTGGGTCCAGACGACCCGGTCGAGCGAGAAGAGTGTGGGCGCTTGTTTCACCTGTTCGGGTGACACGGAGCCCTTCTGGATCTGGGCGAAAAGGTGTCCAAAGGCTTCCACCGGCGCTTTGGGGGCCGGGCCGTCGTGGCGGGGGGCCAGGCTAGTGCGAGACAGGGCCGCCGCCAGATCGAAGACGTAGGTGTAGCCCTCTCTGAGGGTTTTGCCACGTCCCAGGGTCAGCTCGCCTTCCAGCAGTTGCTGGCGGCCTTCCTCGAGTTTCTCCAGTTGGGCCCAGACGGCTCGAGCGCTGTCGAGGCCGAGCTTCTTCGAGCGCACGCCGACAAAGAAGGCATGAAAGGCGCGGTCGCGAGGCTTGTCGAGGCTGGATAGTTCAGACGAGGCCAGGGCCGCCCCGGCCTTGTCCAGCAGTTTGCGATAGCCAGCCACCAGCGTGCCTAGAAGGCTATTGTAGCGCGTTTCTTCGGCCGGCGACTCGAGCACCCACTCGACGGCGTCCAGAAAGTCGTCTAGTTCGAACGGCTTGTAAAGATAGTCCTCGGCTTCGACCTCGATGGCCCGGGTGGGGGCGTCTTCGCTGGCGTATCCGGTCATCACGATGCTGCGAGCGCGAGGCTGCATGCGCCGAATGCGGGCCAGGCATTCGAGCCCGTCGATGGCCCCCAGACGGACATCGGCGATGACCAGATCCAGGGACTTGCTCTTGGCCACCTGCAAGGCCTGCTCGGCAGCGGCGGCCTCGAACACTTCGTAGTCTTCTTCCCGTAGGGCCCGGGCCAGCGAGGGGCGCAGAAAGTCATCGTCTTCGATGATCAGGATCCGTGAGGTCACTCGCCTCGATTGTCCGCCCGCGAGAGGGAATCCTGCGCCGGCAGTCGTACGGTGAAGCGGGCGCCCTGCGGCAGCGATTCGGCCGAGAGATGGCCGCCGTGGCGCTCGACGATCTTGTGGCTGATGGACAAGCCCAGCCCCGTGCCCTGCCCCACCGGACGAGTCGTGAAGAACGGCTCGAACATTCGCTCACCCACTTCCTGGCTAAAGCCGGGACCACGATCTTCCACGATGACCGCCACCTCGCTGCCCCGCCGCTCGGTAGAAACCCACAGCTCGGGGGCCCGGGCGCCATCCGATAGAACGGCATCGCGGGCGTTGAGGATCAGGTTGGTCACGACCTGTTGCAACTCACCCGCGTTGGCCAGCACCGGTGGCACCGGCTGCAGCCGCCGTTCGATGGTGACGCCGTCAAGATGCAGTTGAGCCTGGGTCAAGACCAGAGCGTTGGTCACCACGGCCGTCACATCGACAGGCTCGCGAGCATCCGGGGCCGGACGCGAATAGTCGAGCAACTGAGCGATGATGACTTTGGCACTTTGCGAGGCCCCCTCGGCGAGTTCGAGTTTATCGTCGACCTTGTCGGTCTTGCCCTTGCGCAGGTTGCGACGGGCCAATTGCAGATTGAGCAGCACAGCCCCCAGCGGAGAGTTGATTTCGTGGGCGACTCCGGCAGCCAGTTGGCCGACAGCGGCCAGCTTGCTGGTGCGAATCAGCTCCTCCTGGGAAGCCTGCAGTTCGCTATGAGCCTTGACCAGGCTCTGGTGAGCCAGTTGCAGCTCGTCGAGGCGGCGGGCAGCCAAAAGTGCCGGAATGGTCTGATCGGCGGCCAGGGCCAGCAAATGCAACTCCCGCCGGCTGTAGCGTACCGGCTCGGTCTGGCCGACGTAGAGCACTCCGAAATTGGCCAGCGGCAGGGCCACCGCCGACTGTTCGCCGAGCAACAGTCTTTGACCGTGGATATGGTGGGGCTGGCTGAGCAAGAGCTTGCGGGTCTTCCAGGCTTCCTCCACGATCGGCTCGCTGACCGCCGGCCTGGCCAACCGGTCGTTCTGGGGCGAGGACCAGCGCACCGGTCGCAACTGGTCGTCGACCAGAAAGAAGACCACGCTGGTGCAGGGCAAGAGCCGGGCGATCGAGTCGATGGCCAGGTCCAGGGTGCCGGTCAGATCGGGCGCCTGGGCGAAGTCTCGACTCAGCTGCTCGAGCAGGGTCCGCTCTTCGACCTTGGTGTGCAGTTCTTCGCGAACCCGTTCGAGCCGGCTGTTGAGCTGTTTGACCTCGGCCTCGGTGCGGTGGCTGCGTTCCACCCCGGCCAGGTCCTGGTGGGCCTGATACCGGCCTTCGGTCAGCCATCCGACCTGGCTGACGGCCCATAGCATGGGCATCCAGAACAGGCCCAGCCAGGGTGAATCAGACGAGAGCAGCCAGGCAAAGGCGGGACTGGCCAACCCGGCCACGAGACGGGTGGCCGCCAGGCTGCGAGTAACTTCGCTTTCCTTGCGACCGAGCCAACGGGGTGCGAGGCGGACCAGAGGGACGTAGACCAGAAGGGCAGCCAGCATCGCCATCCTGGGCTCGGTCAGCAGGGCCAGCATGGCCAGGGCGGCCGTGCAAGGCCAGGCTTCTTCCAGGGCTTCGGTCACCCGCTCCACCGGCGGGCCCGAACTCCAAAGCCCGCGAACCAGCAGGCTCACCGCCAGGATGAGGGTGGCCGCCCGTGGACCAAGCGTGGCGGTCATGCCGGCAGCCAGGTAGAGAGCCGCGGCGCCGCTTGCATGACCAGTCTGGACGCGCTCGGCCAGCCCCTCCAGCGCCAGCGCGGCCAGGCCCACGGCCACAGCCAATAGCGGAGCGCTGGGAGCACCCCCCAGGGCCAGGCTGAGGCCGGCCAATGACATGACCACCAGCAAAGGTATCCAGGGCATTGTATTGGATACGCAACTCGGGGGCTGGTATTCCTCCACAGGTCTGCAGCCGGCCGTGCCGAATTCCAGAGCGATGTTGTTCTCCTACAAATGCACCGACGGAGACGGCAACTTCTTTGATGGAGTGGTCAACGAGGATTCTCTCGAAGCTGCTCGCGCCATGCTCGAGTCCAAAGGATGGCAAGTCCTGCGTCTGCAACCTCGCGGCAAGCGTGGTGAGCGGCCCCCCCGGCGCGAGCCTGCGCCGATTCAGGCCGCGGCCCCCAAAGGCCGGTCTCGGCGCAGTCAGGTGGTGGGGGTGGAAGAGAACTCGCTGCGCCTGAGTCTTGACCAGTGCAGACTGTTCACGGTGCAATTATCGGTCCTTCTGGGCGCGGGGGTGCCCCTGGCCCGGGCCCTCGAGTCGCTGTGCCGGGCCGAGATGAACGCTCTTCGCGAGGCAGCTGAGGTCCTCTACGAGCGGGTGACCGCGGGGCACATGCTCAGCCAGGCGATGCGGAGGTTGCCCCGGGCGTTTGACCGCCCCTATGTGGCCATGATCGAGGCCGGAGAAAAGTCGGGTCAATTGCAGTCTTGCCTGACCGCCCTGGCTCACCGCCTCGAGACCCGCCAGGCCCTGGTCGGCCGCATCCGGCAAGCGCTGGCTTATCCGGCCGCGGTCACCCTGACCAGCCTGTTGATGCTGGGGTTCTTGTTGTACTATATGTTTCCTCGCTTTGTGGAGGTCTTCGCCCAGAGCGGATTGGATTTGCCGCTCTTGACCCGGGTGGTGATGGCGCTCTCGTCGAACGTTCTCGTGCCTCTGGTGACCCTGGTGGTATTGATAGAGACGGTGGTCATCTTGTTGAGCGACTCCACCGGCGGACGCCTCTCGGGGCTGCGCTCGTGGTTGCTCTACCAGACGCCGGTGCTAGGAGCCCTCAATCGTAAGGCCAGTTTGGCCCAAACCTGTCAGGATCTGGGAGGGTTGGTCGAGGCCGGGGTTCCGCTTTCGAACGCCCTGGATTTCGTGGCCCGCCAACCTCGCTCGGATCTGGCGCTCAGCGCGGCCCTGAGCCGGGTCCAGGAAGGGGTGGTGGGCGGCGACTCGCTGGCCTCGTCTTTTGGGCAGGAGCCTGTTTTTCCGCTGCTTTTGACCTCATCGGTGGCAGTGGCCGAGGAGAGTGGCGAACTGCCGATGTGGCTAGACCGGGTGCGGCGCAACCTGGCCCTGGAGGTGGATCTGGGAGTGGCCTTCTTGATGGAGCTGGTCGAGCCGTTGACGCTGGGGCTACTCGGCATCGGCGTGGCCATTATCGTGCTGGCCGCATTTTTGCCCATCTATCAGATGGTCACTGTCAACCTCGGCTAGATTTGCTATAATCTCTTTATGCGAAGGGCCCGGATACGAGGAGCAGCCATTCTCGTGGCTTTGTTCTTTGTTTTGGTGGCCTTCTTCCTGGTCACGGCCATCACCGCCAATACTCAGCGCGAACTGACCCTTACGCGACGCGCGGCCGTCGAGACCCAACGTGTCTACCTGGCTCTGGGAGCGGTCAACGAGGCCATCGCACTTTTAGCCGAGGGTCAGGCCTGGGAGACCTATCCGGCCGACTCGCCGCTGCGGCTTGACCGCGACGGTGTTCAGATCGAAGCGTTTTACGTCGAGGATGAGATCAATCCTGGTCTACTCCACGTCACGGCCCGGGTCTTTCCGGCCGGCCAGCCCAATCAAGCGGTGTGGCGGACGCGGGTGGTGCGCAAGGCCTCCGAACCTCAGGGCGCGGTTTACTCTATGCATTGGGGCTCGGGCGCTCAAGAGATCCCGTCGGTCATGACCCGCACCAGTCAGGGGGGCGACTGGAAGCTGCTGCCAAATCCCGGCAGCAAGCGGATGCTCGGCATCGCGGCCGGCAACAATACGGTCTACGCGGCCGCCTTCCAGTTGCCGCCTCTGTTCGATGCCATCGGCCTGCAGATGTTTCGTGATAGCATCGTGGGCCAGGTCGACGGCATCGCCACCTGGGATAGGGTTTTCACCGGACTCATCATGGAAGATGCCGAAGCTCAGGCCCTTTTCAACTTTCCCCTAGACTGGAGTATCTCGCGCTATGACGTGACCAGCAACAGTTGGCGCGAAGTGCTCTCGTTGGGCTCGGGCGAGATCGGCGGGCGGCCGTGCCCCACTGACGACGGGGTCTATATGCCCACGGTCGGTCGCAGCGGCGGGGGCAAGATTTATCACTATTCCGAGAACTCCGGTACCACCACCCAGATCCCGGCGCCACCCGCTCAGGTGTATACCAGCGATGGCAGTCTGGGCAGCGGCGGAAAGGGCGGCATCACCGCCCTGGGCGAGCGGGACGGGACGCTTTTCGCGTCGGCGACCTATGAGAACGGCTCGGCTGTCTACCAGCAGAACGAGCAGGGCGGTTGGGATCGGCTCCCACCCGTACCGCGCATGGCTTATCTGGACGGGCAGGTGGTCACCAAGCCAGGAGTCGCCCATTACGCCGACCTGGTGGGGGTGACCACCGAGGGAGAACCGGTGGTCGTCTATAAAGGCGGCCTCGAGCAGTATGTCGCCACCAACCGGGCCCTCTATTCCGACCCTGACGGAATGATGGTCTTGCGTAACGGGCAGTGGGAGTTGCTGACGCCGCCTCCGGCCGGCACCTATGACTCGGCCGGCAACTACACGCCGGGGCAGGGCCATTTCAACCAGTACCACTCGGTCTCGGTGGACGTCGAAGGACGCATCGTCGCCAGTCTCGACGGGCCGGTCCTCGATGTCCTGCAGGTTTATGACAAAGGCGAGTGGTCGGTGATGCCACCGGCTCCTCGCGAGTACAACCAGCGGGTGGGCGGCTCGCGCACGGTCGAGGGGCAGTTCCAGCCGGATACGCTCGAGTTGAGCGCCGGCGGGGTGTTCGACCCTTCCAACCTCAATCGCTATTCCCCCGTCAGCACCTATTGATTGGGCAGGTGGAAGCGCCTCACCACCCGGTAGCGCCCGCGCTCCTGGCGTTCCCCGGCAAAATCGGTGTCGAGACTGACCTCGAGCAGACCGGGGGCCACGATTTCGAAAGCGATCCCCCCGTCGCCGACCGCCGCCAGCGGTCGCTCGGCCCCTCCTGAGTCGATACTGAGCAGATGACCATTGGTGACCCTGACCGTCACACTCTGGCTAAACACCGGCTGGCCGGCGGTGGTCACGACCAATTGTTCGCCATTGATGTCGGGCAGATCGATCTCGAGTTCGGTGACCAACCCGTCGCTCTCGGCCAGGTTGACGTGAGCCCCGCGCAGTAGGCGAGCCAGATGCTCGATCCCCAGCATGGCGTTGCGTTGAGCCAACTCGTTGACATCCGAATGGCGGCGGGCGTCGACACTGACCATGTAGGCCTGAACCGTAAACACGGCCAGTAGCGCCATCACGCCAGCGGCCACCAGGACCTCGACCAGCGAGAGGCCTTGACGCCTCATTTCTTGACCACCTTGGTGCTGACCGTGTAGTGGTGTTCGCCGTCACGGTCGGTCCAGTAGACGATCACCTCTAGTTGCTTGAGCAGCGCGCTGGCCGGGTCTGGCTCAGCAGTGCGCTCGTACTCAAAGCCCGTCACCGAAGCTGCCTGGCGTGCCTGATCGACATCGGCAGCGAAATCGGTTTCGAGGGTGTTGATGGCCTCATCGATCAGGCTGCTGGCCAGCACGCTGGCGGTATGGCGTTCGCTGGCGCCTTGCTGGCTCCGCAAGGCGTAAATCTGTAAGGCGATCAGGGCGAACAGGGCAATGCTGACCACCAACAAGGCTGCCATGACTTCAGCCAGCGCGAAGGCTGCTTTCCCCCGATACGACACCTTCCGATTATAACATGGCCAGGGCCTCATGGCTCGACGGCGTTGACCAGCGCCTCGAGAACGCTTTGGTGGGCTGGCTCGAGGGGGCGAAGCGGGGAGCGGGGCGGGCCTCCGACCAGGCCTCGCAGACTCATGGCGTATTTGAGACCGGCCAGGCCGTAGCCGGCCGAGGCGCCGATGGCGCGGTTGAGCGGGATCAGCCGAGCGGCCAGTTGGCGGGCTGGCTCGAATTGTCCTAGCTTGAACAGGTCGAACACACGCACACAGGCCTCGGGCAACACGTTGGCCAGGGCCAGAATTCCGCCGCTGGCTCCTACCATCAAGCCCGGCAGTAGCACCCCGGCGGCACCCAGCAGATAGTCGAACCCTTCGGGCCGGCTGGCCATGATCTCTTGCAGGCAGGCCAGATCGCCGGCGCTGTCCTTGATCCCCACGATGCGCGGATGCGAGGCCACCTCGAGGAGCAACTCTGACGGGAGCTTGATGCCGGTGTATTGCGGGATCTGATAGACTACCAGCGGCAGGGGCGAATGCTGGGCAAGTTCTAGATAATAGCCAAGCTGATCGGCCTGCGAGCCGAAATAGGCGGGGGTTCGCACCAGACCGTAGTCTGCTCCCAGTCTGGCAGCCTCTTCCAGCCCTTTGAGCGTGCCCGCGGTCGATTCGTGGGCGACCCCGGCCAGCAGCCGGCGGCGGGTCGCCTGGCGAGCCAGCTCCAGCAGGCGCCGCCCTTCGGCCGGCGTCAACAGCGGACTCTCGGCCGAGCTGCCCAGGATCAGATAGCCGACCAATCCCGTCTGCTCGTAGTAGGCCAGATTGGCCACAAAGGCTTGCTCGTCGAGCTGCTGGTCGCGAAAAGGGGTGGTCAAAGGGGCGTAGATGCCTTGCATGAGGCCGTTTTTGACAAATCTAGAGGGTCGCCTGTCCAGACGAAAGAACATGGCCCCCTTGAGCGGACTGTGGTCAGAGTTCACCAGTTGGATCAGCCAGGAGCACCTGACGCGGGCTGGCGAGACGGGCATTGTTTTCCTGACTTATCTAGGCCTGCGCGTCTTTTTGGGCCGTTCGGCCCAGACGCTGGTCAAGCAGGTCGATCGCCGTTTTCGTTTTCTCAAGAACGCCAACTTCGCCCTCAACGTCGTCCTGGTGCTATGTCTTTATCAGCTCTGGCTCAGCCGCGGCCTGGGGGTAGCTTCCTTCGTGGGTCTGCTCTCGGCCGGGTTGGCTTTTGTCTTTCGCGAGCCCTTGCTGAATCTGGCCGGCTGGGTTTTCATCGTGACCCGACATCCCTTTTCGCTCGGGGATCGCATCCAGGTGGGCAACCTCCATGCCGGCGACGTTATCGACATCGGGGTTTACGATTTCACCCTGATGGAGATCGGCAACTGGGTCGACGCCGATCAGAGCACGGGTCGCATCATTCACGTTCCCAATGGTCTGGTCTTCAATCAGGCCATAGCCAATTATAATCAGGGGTTTCCCTTTCTCTGGCATGAGCTCAAGGTGGTGCTGACCTACGAGAGCGACTGGCGCAAAGCCAGCACTTTGCTGCAAGAGGTGGCCGACAAAAATTCCGAGGTGGACCGCGAGGAACGCGATGCCACCATCGCCGAGTTGCAGCGACAAGAGAACTACCTGATCTACTTCAAGCATCTCACGCCGATCGTGTATGTGTCCAAGGCCGACTCGGGAGTGCTATTGACTCTCCGTTACCTGTGCCAGCCGAGGCGCCGCCGGGCCACCGAGAACCGGCTCTGGCAGGACATTCTCGACTCTTTCGGCCAGCACGAAGACATCACGTTTGCCTATCAGACCCAGAGGGTCAGGCATGATCCTTTCATGGAGTCAACCACCCAAATGGGTGAGAGGGAGTTTCGAGCCTGATTCGAACTTTGGGTGTTCGAGATGTCGGCAAGCGATTGGAAGATGTCCCCTCTGTTTGAGGACTATACAGTGGGCGCGGCCTACGATGAGATGGTGGACCCCCAGCGCGGGCTGCGGGGAGCCTATCAAGAGCTGTACGCCCATCTGGCCGCCCTGCCTTTCGAAGAGATCAACAATCGCCAGAAGACCGCCGACCTGCACTTTCTCAATCAAGGCATCACCTTCACTGTCTATGGTCGGGACGACGAAGGCGAGCGGATCTTCCCCTACGATCTGATTCCCAGAGTGATCACCGCCCGTGACTGGGATAAGCTGGCTCGCGGGCTCGAACAACGGATTACCGCTCTCAATCTTTTCCTCAAAGACATCTACGGCAACGCCCAGATCTTGTCCGACAAGGTCGTCCCCCGCGAGTTGATCTATAGTTGCAAGCACTACCGGCGCGAGATGCGAGGCATTCGCGTGCCCCGCGACATCTACGTCTCGATCGTGGGCACCGACCTGGTCTGCGTCGACGGCAGCTTTGCGGTGCTCGAAGACAACCTGCGGGTGCCCAGCGGGGTTTCCTACATGCTGGCCAACCGCCAGGTCATGAAGCGCATTTTCCCGCTGCTCTTCCGCAATTACGGAGTGCGTTCCATCGACAATTACGGGCGGGCTTTGCTGACCACCCTGCGCGACCTGGCCCCGGCCGGTCGCCCTGACCCGACAGTGGTCTTGCTCACTCCCGGCGTCTACAACTCGGCCTACTTCGAGCACGCCTTTCTGGCCCGCCTGATGGGTATTCCCCTGGTGGAAGGTCGCGACCTCATGGTTCACAACAACGTGGTTTATCAGCGTTCGACCGCCGGCCTCAAGCGGGTCGACGTGATCTATCGTCGCATCGATGACGATTTCATCGACCCCCTGGCCTTTCGCAAAGACTCGGTCCTGGGCGTTCCCGGTCTTTTCAACGCTTATCGTCACGGCAATATCTCGCTGGCCAACGCCATCGGCACCGGGGTGGCCGACGACAAGGCCCTCTACGCGTACGTGCCCGAGATCATCCGCTACTATCTCGATAGCGATCCCATTATCGACAACGTCGAAACGTATTTGCTCACCGACTCGGCCCAGCGCGACCATGTGCTGGGACGGCTCGACCAGTTAGTGGTCAAAGCCGTGGGCGAATCGGGGGGCTACGGAATGCTGATCGGCCCTCACAGCACCCAGGCCGAGCGCGACAAGTTTCGCCAGTTGATTCTCGACAACCCGCGCAACTACATCGCTCAGCCCACCCTGCAGCTGTCGTGCGCGCCCTGCTTTTGCGACGGCAAAGTCGAGCCCCGCCACGTCGATCTGCGGCCCTACATCCTTAACGGGCAGTCTTTCAACATCGTGCCCGGCGGCCTGACCCGGGTGGCTCTGACCAAGGGCTCGCTGGTGGTCAACTCGTCGCAGGGCGGCGGCAGCAAGGATACCTGGGTGCTCGACGACTGATGCTTTCTCGGGTGGCTGATAACCTTTTCTGGATGGGCCGCTACCTGGCCCGGGCCGAGCACACCGCGCGCGTGCTCGACGTGCAGCTCGACATGGCCCTCGACCGGGCCCCCGAAGAGGCGCGCAAGCGCTGGTCGCGAGTCCTTGACACGCTCTCGCTCGAGTTGGATCCCGATGATCTCTTGGACAACTACCGGATCGTCCAGAAAGTCACCTTTGACGCCCAGCAGTTATCCTCGTTGCGAGGTTCGGTGCGGGCCGCTCGCGAGAACGCCCGCCAGATCCGAGAGCTGATCAGCTCCGAGATGTGGGAGATGCTCAACCGGCTCTATCTCGGGGTGGAAGAGACCCGCAAGAATCGGCGCTGGATCGAAGAACCGCACGCCTTTTTTCGTGAGGTCAAACAGCAGATTCACCTGTTTTGCGGGGTTACCGACTCGACCATGACCCGGGGCCAGGGTTGGCAGTTCATTACCGCCGGCCGCAGCATCGAGCGTGCTCAAGCCGTGAGTTCGCTATTGCGGGTGACGCTGGCGCCCAGTCTCGACAGTCACGAGCCCATGGTCGACGAATACCTCGAACTGGTGGCCACTCTTCGTTCCTGCACCGCCTTCGAGGCCTTTTGCAAGGTTCATAGCGCCGATTTGCGGCCCGACCCCATCGCCGAGTTCTTGCTCAAGAACGGGGGCTTTCCACACTCGGTGCGCTTCTCGGTCGAGACCCTTTGCCAGGCGCTGGCGGCGATCGCCGCCGAGACCGGGGTCAGCGCCAGCGATTTCGAGCACCTGGCCCGACGCACCAGGGCTTCGCTCGAGTTTCGACCGCTCAGCGAGATTCTCGAACGGGGATTGGGCAGTTTCTTGAGCTGGATCGAGTCGAACCTCCATGAGGTCCACGCCGGGATCTATAACGTCTATATCTCCAACCCGCTGCGACTGGCTCAGGAGTGGGAGATCGGCTGATGTTCTATTCGGTTCGCGATATCACCATTCTCGAATACGACGAGCCCGTCCGCGAGCACGTGGTCGAAGTGCGCAAAAAGCCGCGGGACGACGAGCGCCAGCGCTGCCTGCACTACGACCTCGAGCTGAGCCACGATGCCCGGCTTTATCACTATACCGACTATCTGGGCAACGTGGTGGATCACTTCGATGTGCCCCAGGCCCTCAAAGAGTTAACCATCGAGGCTCACTCCATGGTCGAGTTGCTGCAGTTGCCCTATGTGTTGCTCGAGTCCGAGTGGGACGAGGTCGATTCGATGCTGGAAGCCTTTGGAGGCCACGAGATGCTGCTGACCAGTCCGGCTATCCCCGACACGCCTGAGTTGCGCGAGTTCGAGGCCAGCCTGAGGCTGGGCTCGTCCGAGGGACCTCTGGAATACGTCTTGCGCCTTTCCAAGGCTATTTACGAACGCTTCGAAGTGGGCGACAACGGCGATTTGAGCGCCGCCCTCAAGAACGGGCGCACCTGCTCGAGGACTTTCGCCCATACCTTGATCGGTCTATCTCGTCGGGCCGGGCTACCGGGTCGAGTGTGCCGAGGCTATCTTTTCCCCGACCCCGAACTCTTTCGGGTGCCCGCGGCCTCTCCTCATTTTTGGCCCGAGGTGTGCCTGCCGCGCCTGGGTTGGGTGGGCTTTGATCCGGCCAACGGGGTGATGGCCGAAGAGAAGCACATCTGCGTCTCGCTGGGCCGCGACGCCGAAGATGTCGAGCATTTTCGCTGTGTGCACCAGGGGCAGGCTAAGTGCGTGACCCGCTGGGCCATCGACGTGCATCGGGCCGAAGAGCGGGGCCCGACCTCAATCGAGGGCTTGCTTCAAACCGCGGAGTAGTCTTTCAAAGTTCTGTTCGCGGGCCTCGCCGGTGCGCAGTTTGGTCTCGGCTTCGAGGTGGATGAACTCGCTCCGGGGCACCAGATGGGCCGCCTCCATCTGGTCGCGTTGCACGTTGGTGACCGCGCTCAGACGGCTGTTGCCCGGCGAGTCGAAAGTTACGATGCTGGTGTCGAATCCCTGGTCGACCAGACTCTGGTGCAGGGCCTTGAGGCGGGGTGGGTCGCGGTCGTCGTCGGCGCCGTCGCTGAGCACCACTTGCCGGCTCAGGGGAAAGTCGGGTGCCTCCTGGTGGCCTTTCCAGGCCGAAAACCCGTGCAGTTGCAGCACGTTTTGACCGGGCTCGGTCAACCCCTCGTGAAAGGCCTGAAAGGCGGTCTGGCGGGTGTGGGTCATGTCGCTGATGGGGCGACCTGCGACATCGGGCGAAGGGTCGTGCCGGTTGTTGCGATGCGCTCCGGCCAGGATATAGGCCTGAGCGTCGAGTTCTTGAAAGGCGCGCAATCCGAGCTCAGGGGTGGATTTGTCGGCCACCGGGTGGGGCACTTCCACAATCCAGTGGCTGGCCGGGCGTTGTCTGAGCAAGACTTTGCCCCAGCCACGCTCGGGGCCGGCCTCTTCGAGCAACCAGAATTTCTCGCCCTCGAGTTCGATCTGGTCGACTCGATAACCGACCTGCCCGGCCGTCTGGCGAGCTTCTTCCAGATGCCCACCACGGGTTAACTCGACCGCATCCCGCAACTGGCGGCACTGCTCGGCCGTGGGGGATACGTAGTTTTCGTGGTCGCGATCGAACTGTTGCTTGATCGCGGCCTCCCAGCGGTCACCGAGGCCCTGGAAGCGTCCAGACGGATGGATGAGCATAGCCTCAGCCTAGCCGGGCAGGGTGAAAAGAAGTTGAAATGGGTAAGACTGGGTGGATGCGCTATTGGTGGTTGGTCGTGATCATCTTGTGTGGCTGCGGACCCGCACGAGAACAGAAGCTGTCTGAGTTCGGCCAGCAGTTTGCCCATGCGATCAATCAGAACCAGCCCGAAAAAGCTGTTGCCGAGCTCGATTTCGAGCGCTACTTCGCGCGGGTGACTAAAGACTCCAGGCTGAGCGAACCAGAGCTCGCCGCTCTCAAAAAGCGCTATGGCCAGGCCTGGCGTCGCGGAGGCGGTATTCTCGAGAGCACCCGCGGCGAAGTGTGGCGACTGGTCAAGGTCGAGTTGCCCAACCAGTTGCTCTTTCGCGTGCAGCGGGTCGACGGTACCCTCGATTATCGGCGGGCGCTGGTCAGCGATACTGATGAGGGCCCGCGTATTGTGGACCTCTATGTCTTTCGTTCGGGCGCCTGGCAGGCCGAGACGGCCAGCCAGTTGCTCGGTGTGCTCGGTTCTGACGATTCGTTCGAGCAGCGCCGCCTACGCGAGATTCTCGAGCAGTTCTATCGCCTGTTGCAAGAAGGACGTTATGCGGACGTAGTGGCTGCCTACAACGAGTTGCCGGCCGAACTGCGAGAGCAAAAGCCGGTGCTTATCGCTTACGTGACCTCTGCTTCGACCTTGGAGCCCGAGGTTCACCAGAAGGCGGTCGAGCGTTTCGCCAGCCTCTTTCCCGAGGATCCGGCCGTGGCGCTGCTGGCTTACGACGAGGCGCTGGCCCGAGGCCGTGGGGAAGAGGCCCTGGCCGCGGTAGAAGCGTTACGCAAACAAGTTGGCTTCGATGATGCTTATCTCGACTACCTGCGAGCCGAGTGTGCCGCTCTGCGCGAGCAGCCTGACGTAGTTCGCACCTGTCTCGAGAAATGCGTCGCCGCCGAACCCGACACCGAGTTTTTTCATTGGGCCTTGTTAGAACGGTTGGAGCGCGAAGGCAAATTTACCGAAGTCAGTAAGCGGCTGGCGGCCCTGGAAACTCTCTACCCCGACCACGCTGCCCTGGTCGAGGCCATGGAAATGATGCATCGCCTCGAGGATTTTCGGGCTTCAGAAGCGGGCGTGAAATGGTTGTCCGTACAAAAAAAGAGCCCCGGAGAACCGGGGTGATGTCCAACCAATGCTCATCTCAACAACCACATAATACTATGCTCAGCCTCGTCATTTGTTACAAATTTGTTAACTTTTTTAACATGACATGAACTGTATTGCCTGGATGTTGCCGTAGCTTTTTGCTAGACTTTAGTGATGAAGCGCATCTGGGAACTGTTGGGGCTGGTGATCTTATGTTCTGCGGTCGCTTTCTGGATGACCCGCACCCCGGCGGCGCCACCTTCCCCACCGCCCGAGCAACCAGAGCGGCTGTCGTTTAATGGTATCTTTCTGGGACAGGCCCGGACCGAACTCGAGCAGCGGTTGGGCCCCCCCAACTATCACCTCCAGCCCTGGTTGCTGCAGTGGGAAAAGGAGCGCGGTAACTTCACTCGGGTCGCCTTCGACGAGCAAGACCGGGTGAAAGGGGTGGAAGGAGTGGGCCAGCTCTTGCGCGGTCCTCGAGTGCTCACCGCCTTCGGCCGGCCCCGGGCAGAAATGCTGGCCAATCTCGGTGAGCCCATCCATGCCGAAGGCGATGTCTATCGCTACAATGGCATCACCATTTCTTGCTCTGAGCTGGTGGGAATGATCACCTTGGGGGATGTTTCCCCACCCTCCGATGGCTAGACCGAATCTGTTGGAGCAGACGCTCGTCGAAGTGGAGGCCCCGGCTGGCCAGCCGTCCCCGGTGGCCCTCGTGGGTGAGCACCTCGTGTAGTCATCGAGCTGATGGAACGAGTCCATGGGAATGGATTCGGCCCTGGACCCGACCAGCCTTCGCTACCGCAGGTATGGTCGGGCCGCAACGGTGGAATAATCCGGCCATGAGAAGATTGCTTGTCTGCCTGGTGGTGTCGGTTTGGGCCACCGCTATCGCCCAGCAGAGCTACATCCCCGGGGTCTACACCAATCCGGTCTTTCGCAATATCTATGACCGCCAGTTCATGACCAACATCGCCGTCAACGGCGCCATGCGCTCGCAGATGCTTCGCGACGCCACGAGTGGGAAGGGGAAGGCCGTCAGGCCGGCCAACGACCCTCTGGTTTTCAAAGCCACCGGGGTACCCGTCATCTCGGACCAAGAATTAGCCACCCTTGGCACCAAAGAAGAGGTCGAGGCTTTCGAAAGGATGGCTAACGGGCTGTTGTCGGCCTATATTCAAGAGTCGCGTGCCAACTCGCTTATTCCCAATGACGTGGGGGTGGCCTTCACCTACTTCGCCGTCAAGAACTATATGGTCTATAAGAACGCCCTGGTGGACTACAAAGGCTATCAGAACCGCGGTATTCTCATCACCAACCAGATTCCCAACTATGTCGATTCGACCCAGGAGCAGAAGGTCTATCAGCAGTTCAGAACGGTGCTGTTGGCTGACCCGTCGCTGGTCAAGCAGAGCGATGCCGACAAAGAGAGACTCACCGGCGTGCTGGCCTTGATGGGTGGGCTGACCTGGAAGCTCTATGACGAAGCCATCACGACCGGCGACGAGGCGGGGATAGAGCGGGCTCGCGCCATGGCTCGCCAGAACCTCGAGAACTTCTTCAAGACTCCGGCCGACCAGGTGAGCATCGGCTCCCGCGGACTGGCGGTGGGTCCAGCCGGCCGATAGGAGCCCGGCCGGGCCGGCCAGAAAGCCCTGAAATGCCACCATTTCAGGGTTCTGCTGGGCGAAGTTGGGAAGAGGTGGCGGGCGCCTGGGAGGCCGCTTGGGCTCGCCGCACGCGTCGGGACTACCCCGTGGGCGTGCTCTGTCGCGAAGATTGGCTTCCCGAGGGAGGGCTCGACCCCATCCTCGAAATCGCCGAGTGCCTGCTCGAGACCGGCTCGCGGCCCGTGCTGGTCAGTTCCTCTCGCCGGCCCGCCTGCCGGGCCCTGGTGGTGCCGGGCGGCGCCGATGTCGATCCGAGCTTCTATGGTCAGAAGCCGGGGCCGGGGATGGAGGGTCGAGAACTCATCCCCGAGTTCGACCGCTTCTGTCTGGGCACTATCCGCCTGGCTCTTTACAGCGCGATGCCAATGCTGGCCATCTGCCGCGGCATGCAGTTGCTCAACGTGGCCCTGGGGGGCAGCCTGATTCAACACCTGAGCGAGGCGCGAGGGCACCAGCCCGACTGGGTGGCGGCCGATTGGCGCCTCTGGGTGCGACCCGCCCATTCACTTTTTGTCGAGCGCGATTCGCTGATGTTCGACTTGTTCGGGGTGGGCCGCCTCGAGGTCAATTCTTGTCATCATCAGGGGCTTGACCGCCTGGCCAACCGTCTGCGGGTGACCGGACGTTCAGGCGATGGTCTGGTCGAGGCGGTGGAGGTGCGAGGGGCGCGGCGGCAATACGGAGTGCAGTATCACCCCGAGGCACTCCGCCACACCGACCCTCGTCAGCTGGCTTTGTTCGCGGCCCTGAGAGCCTGCGGCATGGACACCATCACCAGCAGCAGACAGACGATGGCCGCGCCTCCTTTAGCGGCCAGCTCTCTGGCATAGGGCCGGTGCCCCTGCAGGGTGGAATACTGAGGTTCGTCGGGCAGAAAGACCACGGTCACGGTTTGGCCGGGCCGGTAGGCCGAGTACTGATGGGCAGGCGGGTGGATGGTGCCTCGCCAGCGCTTACCGGCGACCTCATAGTCAAAGACCAGCTGACTGACAGAACCCGTGGTCTGATTGGACACGATCTCGCCGGTAGTGAGAGACTCTTCGCCAACCAGACCGAGATCCAGGGACCAGACCTGAAAGGTCAGAACCCCCAGCCCGAGCGTCAGGACCAACGAGACCACCAGGAAAATTCGCCAGCCCACGCTAGACCTCCAGCACGTCGACCCCGACGGTCACTTTCTGCTCGCCTCCTCCCAAGACCACGCCGCGCACCGGACAGACATCGTGATAGTCGCGGCCCCAAGCCAGGGTTACGTGGTCGGTAGCCACCAGCATGTTGTTGGTAGGGTCGAGATCGACCCAGCCCCAGCCCGGGACCATCAAGGCCACCCAGGCGTGAGAGGCGTCGGCCCCTTCCAGGCGTGGTTTGCCTGGCGGCGGCTTGGTTCGGATGTAACCGCTCACGTAGCGGGCCGAGAGCCCCAGCGAGCGTAAGGCCGCAATCATCAGGTGGGCAAAATCCTGGCACACGCCTTTGCGTTTTTCAAAAACCTCGTCGACGGGCGTGGACACGTTGGTGGCAGCCGGATCGAAAGTGAACTCCTTGAAGATGCGGCCATTGAGATCGACCGCGGCGGCCAGCAGGGGGCGACCGGCCGGGAACGACTCGAGAGCGTAGTGTCGCAAGGCGGTCGAGCGCGGGCAAAGGCCGGATGGAAACGAAAAGGCGAGGTCCTCGACCGGCATATCGGCGGGCGCGTCCCAGGCCGGGGTCGACTCCGGCTCGGGATATTTTGGCGGCTTGAGCAGGACCGAAAAGCGGGTGACCACTTCGAGGCGCAGATGAGGCTCCTGGATGGCGAAGAAAGTGGCCTGATTGCCGAAGTAGTCGTGGTGGCGGGTGAGCACGGCCGGCTCGGGGGTGATCGACAACTCGCCCCCGATGCATTCCTGGCCTGGGAGCACCCGGGGAGCGAAGTAGCCATGGCTGTGGCTGAGAAAGACCCGGGTTTGATAGTCGTAGATGGTCCTATGAGAGACGGTGTATTTCATTGCCGGCTGGCGTCCAGGTGAGTCAGATAGCCGCGATTGATAGCCTCGGACATCTGCAGCAAGCGGGCGCTCAGCCCGCTGGTCAGCTCCAGCAGGTGGCTGCGACGATTGGATTGACCGATCGGTTGGCAGAGGTGGACCACATCGGCCAGCCGGATGTCGGTCAGGCAGCCGAGCAGCAACTTGGCCTCGGGGTTGGCCCAGGTCCGCTCGTGATCGTTGGGAAGCTGCGCCAGCAAGTTCTCGAGTTCAGCCAGTTGGAAAGCCACCGAACGCGGGTTGGTCTCGTCGGCCAGAACCAGATCCAGGGCCGCCTGGGTGCTCAGCCCCCCAGGGTAGCGCTGACGGTAAGCGCGCATGCTGTCGAGCATCTCGAGCAGAGCTTCGAGCAACCGTTCCTCCGAAGAGTGACGCACTCCCAGTGTGCGCGACAACAAAGACGAGATGCGGACGGCTCGCTCGAGGCGTTTACCGATACGCAAGAAGCGCCAGTCGTGGCTGCGGGTCATGGTCTCGTTGCTCATGCCCCAGAACGAGGCCAGTCCGCTCAATAGCAACTCTAGAAATTGCTGCGATTCGAACTCGGTGGCGTCGCGGGGGGTAGCCAGGGCGTGCAGCACTCTCCAGCTGTCTTTGGAAAGACGATCGCGCACCAGGCCGGCCAGCCGCTCGATGTTGTTGAGGGTGCTCAACAGCTCGGAGAGATGGTCCGAACCTCCGGCCAGCACCTCGATTTCGTGGGCCTCGGCGTTCTCTAGCCGGCGCAGTAAGCAGACGCGTCGCAAGCGGGCCAGATTCTCGGCCCGTTCGGTGTAGCGGCCCAGCCAGAAGAGGTTGTCGGCGACCCGACTCGGTAGGCCCAGATTCTTGCGTGACAGGCGCACCACGCTCCGCTGGGGCGAGAACTCCATTGAATCGAAGTGGGCGGGGTTGGGCCGGTCGGGGCCCAGCACCCAGGTGTCTTTGGAGCGGCCCCCGCGGGCGGCCGAGACTTCGAAGCTGTCGAGGCTGGGCGATACCCGCGACAGGCCGCCTGGCAGCACGAAGTGCTGATCGCCCACCGAGACCGAAAAGACTCGTAAGACCAGGTGGCGCGGAACCAACCTGCCATCGCTCCAAACCGGTGTTGTAGAAAGAGGCAGTAGCTCCTGGGCGACATAGTTGGAGGGGTTGTCCCGGATGCGGGTGGCCAGGTCGTCGAGGTCGCACTGGCTGGCGAACACGGGTTGGCCCCGGTTGCCCGAAAAGGTTGGTCGCAGCAGCATTCGCTCGAGGTTGGCCAGTACATGCGCGCAGCCGTCAGGCTCGCCGCACCACCAGCTCTTCACGTCGGGCAACTCCATACTCTCGCCCAGGAAGAAGTGGCAGAGATCCTCAAGGTAAGGCGATAGGGCCGGAGTGCTGGCCCAACTCGAGCCCAGAGCGTTGGCCACCACCACGTTGCCGTGGCGAACGGCCTGGACCAGACCGGGTAGGCCCGCCAGGCCCGGGGTGGGTAATTCGAGCGGGTCGCACTCGGCGTCGGCCAGCCAGCGAAAGAGCACGTGGACCGGCTGTAAACCGTCGAGCAGTTTGACGTAGACGCGGTTGTCGCGCACCGTCATGTCGGCGGACTCCACCAGCGGGCAGCCCAGAAACTGGGCCAGGTAGGCCTGTTCGAAAAAGGTCTCGTCGCTGCGGCCGGGCGTCCACAGGACCACCCGCGGTTCGTCCTGGTTGGCCGAGAAGCTGTTGAGGCCTCGTCGCATGGCCTCGAAAAAGGGAGTCAGCCGACGCACCCGGGCGGTCTTGAAGAATTCGGGCAGCATGCGTGCGATGAGCAGCCGGTTCTCGAGGGCATAGCCACAACCCCAGGGAGCGTGCGGGTTGTGATGGAGTACGTGCCAACGGCCATCGGGTCCCCGGCCCAGGTCCAGGCTGAGCACGAAAGGGCGGCTTGAGTTGGGCACGCGCAGCTCGACGCAGGGGCGCAGAAAGTCGGGGCTGGCGAAAAGCAGCTCGGGGGGAACCCAGCGCTGGGCCAGCAGGATGCGGTCCTGGTAGAGGTCTTCCAGGATGCAGCGCAACAGCCGGCTACGCTGAATCAGCCCGCTCTCGATGATGTCCCACTCGTCTTCTTCGAGCACCAGCGGCAAGGGGTCGAGTTCCCACGGCCGGTCCAGGCCCGAAGGGTCTCCGTGCAGATTGAAAGTGACCCCGTTTTCGCTCAGCAACTGGCGAACGCGGGTCCAACGTTGCCCCATTTTCAGAGGGCCAAGGCGATCCAGCGTTTCCACCAGCGAACGCCATTGCGGTCGCAACTGACGGTCGGGGGTGAGCATCTCGTCCCAGCAGTCCTTAGGCGGGGCGTAATCCTCTTTGAGGCTGGTGGTCATCACGCCATCTTCGGAGTTCACCGAAGCTCAGTCTTCCCCTTCGAAAGGAAGACAGCCGGCGGAACGGAAGACAAGCTGGGGAGGACGCGTGTTCGGAAAAGTATTTCCAGAGGGACAGAAAACCGGCATATTGTGCGTTCTGGAGGTTGCCGGCGACACCGTGACCGCCAACGAGAAGAAGCCTCCGACTCCGGAGGATGCTCGCACTTTCACGTTTTCTCTGCGCCAGTCTCAGCTGACTTTCGGCGGTACCGACGACTGTAAGGTGGTGCTTAGCCAGTCGGGTCACAGCCTCTACGCCGAACGCAGCGACCTGGAGCCGGTGCTGGCGCGCTCGGGCTTGCTGGAGGTCTCGCGGGCGCTCGAAGGCGAGCGTCAAAAGGTGACCGTCAAACGCCGTTGGAACCGCGCTTTGACCCTGTCTGTGCTGGTGGGATTGGTGCTGCTGGCGGTGGGCTTGAACTTTCTGCTCGACGTCGCCGTCGGGCGCGTGGTCGCCACCGTCCCCGTCGCCTGGGAAGAGAAGCTGGGCGAGTTGGCTTTTGCCGGCCAGGACTGGAAGGTCATTGAAGACCCGGTGGTGGTGGAAGGCGTCCAGAAGATGGTCGACCGGCTGTTGGCGCACACCGGGTCCTCACCCTACAAGTTCAAGGTCAAGGTGGTCGACGACGAAATGGTCAACGCCTTCGCGGCCCCTGGGGGCCAGGTGGTGGTGATGTCGGGGTTGCTCAAGAAAGCCGAGAGTCCCGAAGAGGTAACCGGTGTGCTGGCCCACGAGCTCCAACATGTGCTTCATCGGCACAGCATCCGTCAACTGGCCGACCGGCTCAAGTGGCACCTGGTGATGGCTTTGCTGATCGGTGACGTTGGTTCGGTGCAAGAGGCGGTCATGGCCAATGCCCCGCTTTTTTTGCAGCTCTCCTTCTCTCGCTCGATGGAGACAGAGGCCGATACGACAGGGGTCGAGCTGTTGGTGAAGAGTAAAGTAGATCCGCGAGGGCTGAGGAGCTTTTTCGAGCGTCTTCAGAATCAACAGGGAGCTGACCCCAAAATCTTGAAAATTATTTCAACACACCCCGCTACGGCGGATAGAATCGAGTATTTGAACGAATTGATCGAAGCTAACGCAGACAAAGAATTCGAGCCGGTCGAGGTCGATTGGAAAGAACTCCAGGCTCATTTGAAGGGGGACGAATAGATGGAGACGGAGCTGGCGGGAAACCCCGACTTCGGTCATATAAAGTTTCGTCTCGACTCTGGGGATAAGATTCTCGTAGAGTCGGGAGCGATGGCCGTGATGGATACCCACGTCGCGGTCGAGTCGAAGATGATGGGCGGCTTCGTGCCGGCGGTCATGCGCAAATTGTTGGCTGGCGAGAGCCTGATGGTGGGCGAGTATTCCTCGAGTCAGGCGGGCCAGCGCCTGCAGATCTCGCCGGCGATCCCCGGCCAGGTATTGCATCGCAACTTGCAGGGCGAGACGCTCATGATGCAAGCCGGATCGTTTCTGGCCTGCACGCCCGGGGTGAATGTGAGCACCGTCTTTGGCGGTATCAAAGCCCTCTTTTCCGGAGAAGGCATGTTCTTTCTCAAGATTACCGGCCAGGGAGACCTTTGGTTTAACGCCTACGGCTCGGTGGTCGAACACGAGATGAGCGGCGATTTCATTGTCGATACCGGTCACGTCGTAGGCTGGGAACCCTCGGTCAACTGGGAGATCACCGGCATGGGCAACCTGATGTCGACGATCTTTTCGGGCGAGGGTCTGGTCATTCGCTTCTCGGGCAGCGGCAAAGTATGGCTTCAAACGCGATCGATGGGCGGCCTTTCGGGCTGGCTGTCGGGATATTGTAGGGGGTAGCGATGCGCACCGAAATTATTGGTCACCACGCCTTTCAGAGTTGCCGCGTGGTCATGGAGCAGGGCGAGCACTTCATCAGCGAAGCTGGCAAGATGGTGCGAATGTCGGCCGAGATCGATGTCGACGTCACCACCAAGAAAAATAGCGGCGGCCTGTTGGGCGGGCTCAAGCGCCTGATGGGCGGCGACTCGTTCTTCTTTTCGACCTACACCGCCCGGGCCAACGATGTCGAGGTGGTGCTGGGTCCTGTCTTGCCCGGCAACATCGGCCTGCTCGAGTTAGACGGTTCGAGCGGCTGGTATTCGGCGGGTGGCTCCTACATGGCCTCGGGCCCCAACATTCAAACCGAGCCGAAGTGGCAGGGCATGAAGGGGCTTTTTAGCGGTGAGAACCTGGTCTTCGTGCACTGCACCGGCACCGGGCCGGTGGTGCTCGACGCCTTTGGTGTCATCTGGGAAGAGCAGGTCAACGGCACCTTCATCGTCGACACTGGCCACGTGGTGGCCTTCGAGGACACACTCGAGTACGAGATCACCAAGGTTGGCGGGTCGTGGCTGACCTCTTTCCTGGCGGGCGAGGGGTTCGTCATCAACTTCAAAGGCACCGGACGCGTGATGGTGCAGTCTCACAACCGCAACGAGTTCGGGCGCTCCCTGGGCCCGATGCTTCCACCGAGGGCTTAAAGATGGAATACAACATTATTTGTGAAGGCAGTTATCCCGCACTGGAGGTGACCCTCAATCCGGGCGAAACGTTGGTCTCCGAGGCCGGCGCGATGGCCTGGATGGACACTTCCATCCAGGCCAAGACCTCGGCCCGCGGAGGGATCGGCGGGGCGCTCAAGCGCGGTATCCTGGGCGGCGAGAGTTTCTTTCAGAACGAATACACCACCACCCAGGCTGGGGCCAGGATCACGCTGGTTTCGGGTCAGCCGGGTTACATTCGGGCCACCGACATGGAGGGCGAGAACCTCATGCTCGAGCGTGGAGCCTACCTCGCCTCGACCCCCGATGTGGTGGTCGACTCCAAGTTCCAGGGCTTAAAGAAGATGTTCGCCGAGGGCATGTTCGTGCTCACCGCCAGCGGCTCGGGAACTCTCTTCTGGAACGCCTATGGCGATATCCAGCAGATCGACGTGGCCGGCGAATACATTGTCGACAACGGCTACGCCGTAGCCTGGGATGCCAGCCTCGACTATGACGTCACTCGCAGCGGGCGCAAGATCAGGGCGTTCTTGTTCGGCGACCAGCTCGTGATGAAATTTCGCGGCCACGGCCGGGTCTGGGTGCAATCTCGCTCGGCCCGCGCCTTAGCCAGCTGGATCCATCCCTACCGCCGAGTCCAGAACAAGGGCTAGTCCCTGTCCTGACTAACCCGAGAGGGGTTCGTATTCGACCTGTTGCTGGCTGTCAGGCTGGAGGGGAGCCTTGACCGCTGGGAAGTCGTCGATGTCGGTGGTAAAGTCGGGCGGCACCGTCCGGAGCAGGTCTTTGAGCTCGAAGGTCGTTTGATTGTCCAGTTGCCTGAGCAGCTTGTGCAAATTCTCGGCCGAAGGGTCATCGCTCATCCCCGAACGGGCCTCCAGGAAAGCGGGCCCGAACTTCTCCCACAGCGGTCCGTCGGTCTGGCGGCCCCGCGAGAGTTGGACCAGGTCGCGAATGACATCCCGCCAATAGGCCGCCGCATGGGTTCGAGTAGCTCCCATCTCGTCGGCCTGAGCCTCGTTGATGGTGGTCAACAGCAAGGGCTTTTCGTAATAGACGTTGTTATCGGGGTGAAGGTGGGCGTAGAAAACCGCCGTGAAAGACGACTTCTTGCCGTTCGAGTCGGTGACCACCACCTTGCCGGTCCGAAAACCGTCGGGCTCTAGCTTCATCTGGTGACACAGGGGGCAGGCCTGGTGATAGAGGGCGTTGAGGCGTCCGGTCACATAGGAGGCCCGCTCTGAGGCGGTTAGGCCAAACCCGTCGGTGAGGGTCAGCAGGCCGATCTCTTCGCCCAGGGTCACGATCGATCGCGCCTCTTCGTCGCGGTGGCTGAAGATGTTGCCGGTAAAGCCGGTGTCCTGGTCTAGCGGTACGGGTTTAGGTCGAGCAAAATAGGCCCCGGCCACCAGCGCCACCAACAGCAGGGAGATGACTAGCCAGCGCTTGAGGGAGGCCTTCCGCGCGGTCTCGGGCTCGGAAACAGTGGGTGGCGTCGCTGGGGCCTCGGTTTTATGCTCGGGGCGTAGCTGCTGGCGCAACTCGGCCATGCTCTGTTGGCGGTTGTCTGGCTTGAACTCGAGGGCCTGCATCACGATAGCCTCGGTCTTTTCGCTGACCGCCGGGTTGATTTCTCGGACCGGAGCGAATTGAAAGGCTCCCATCCGTTTGCGCTTGCCGCCGGTGAGCAGGTCGTAGAGGGTGGCTCCCAAGGTATAGATGTCCGACCGCACGTCGGTCTGGGTGCCTCCATAGTGCTCGGGCGAGGCGGTGGTGACGCTGCCCATCAACTGGGTGTCCGACTTTCGGTCCTCCTTGTGAAGGCGCGCGATACCGAAGTCGATCAGCCGCAGCCGGTCGCCCTGGAGCAAGAGATTCTCTGGCTTAAGATCGCGGTAGATAATGGGAGGCTTCTGGTTGTGCAGGTATTCGAAGATGTCGCACAGCTGCACCCCCCAGTCGAGCACGGTTCCTTCTTTGGAGGGGCCGCGCGCCATGACCTTGTGGAGGGGCTCGCCGTCGATACACTCCAGGGCCAGATAGTAGTATCCATTTTCTTCGAAGAGCCCTTCGTAAGCAACGATACCAGGATGGTTCAGGCGTTCGAGCAGGCCCTTTTCCTGCGTCAGCGCCAGTACGTGTTGAGGCTCGCTCGAGGGCACCTCTTTGAGCACGTAGACCTGGCCGTTCTTCTCGGCCTTGTAGACGACGCTCATACCTCCCGAACCCAGATAAGTGACCTTATAGTCCCCGACGCTACTTCCCGGCTTGAGCACCAGGGCTCCGGTGCCGCGGTCTGGGGCCGGTATGCGCGCAGTCGACACGGTTCTACTTCCGACGAATTCCGGCCAGGTAGGTGGCTTCGACACAGCGTTCGTCGCCCAGCAACATCAAGCCGAAGAACTGAAAGTCGGCTTCTTCGAGGGTTCGCGGCCCGCTGGCCCGGGTGCGGATGGCCAGGGTCGGGGTGCCGGCCGCGTCCAACACGACCAGGTCGGCTTCTTTGCCGGCCTCGAAGTTGCCCAACTTGTCTTCGAGATAAAGCGAATGGGCCGAGCCGAGGGTGGCCATATAGAGCCCTCGCAGAGCCGAAACCTTGAAGTCGTCGCCGCCGTGTGTGACAAATCCGAGCATGCCGACCTTGTAGGCGTCTTCCAGCGTTTTAAGCATGGACAGGCTGTTGCCGGCGCCGCTATCGCACCCCAGACCCAGGCGAACGCCGTGGCGGCGGCATAGGTCCAGGCGGAAGAGACCGCTGCCCAGAAAAAGGTTGGAGCTGGGACAGAAAGTGATGGCCGCGCCGGCCGCGGCCATGCGGGCAAACTCTCCTTCGCTGAGATGGATCGAGTGGCCGGCCGAAAAACGGGGGCCGACCAGGCCATAGCGTTCGTACACTTCGAGATAGTCAGCGGCTTCAGGATAGAAGCCCAACACGGTCTCGATTTCGACAGGATTCTCGGACAGGTGCGTGTTCACCCAGCAATCCGGAAACTCGCTCTTGAGCTGACCCGCCCGCTGCAGCTGGGCATGGGTGCTACCCAGGGCAAAGCGCGGGCAGATCGAGTAGAGATTGCGTCCCCGACCGTGGTAGCGCTCGATCAGGTCGCGGCTGCCCTCATAGAAGCTCTCGGGAGTATCGCGATAGTCGTCGGGGGCAGTGCCCTGACGGTCGATTCCGGTCAGCCCGCAAAGGGCTCGCATCCCCAGGCGTTCGGCCACCTCGAAATAGGCCTCGACCGAACCCGGGAAGGTGGTGGCGAAGGACTGGGCGGTGGTGGTGCCGTGGGTGATCAGCAGTTCGAAGAATTCCTCGGCCACCTCCAGAGCATAATCCTTGTTGCGAAAGCGGGTCTCTTCAGGAAAGACATAGCGAGCCAGCCAGTCGAGCAACTGGTTGCCGTAGGCCCCGATGATGCGGGTCTGAGGATAGTGGACGTGGCAGTCGATAAAGCCGGGCACGATCAGTCGATGGCGATGGTCGTCGATGGGCAGGTCGGGATGCAGGGGCGCCAGGTCTTGATAGTCGCCGAAGCTCTCGATCAGCCCATCCGAGACGATCAGCAGGCCGTCGGGTCGAAAACGAGCACACTCGCTCTGGGGCTGCGTCCAGGGGTCCCCGACGAGGTCAAGAAAGGCACCCCGAATTCCAAGACGTGGCACCAGGTTTCCTTCCTGAATCCGGCTCGGTTTCCTGTCTGCAGGTTCCTGCCCGCTCCGCACGAATCTGGCTCGATGCCGCCTAGTTTGCTCAGCAGCCGCCGCGTCCTGGTGGACGGCCGCCTCCGGCCGGCCACGCTCGCCATCGAGAATCAGACAATCACGGCCATTCTCGAGCATGATCCCGCTCGGTCGGCCGAGACTCACCATGACTATCACGATCTGGTGGTGATGGCCGGCCTCATCGATACCCATGTGCACATCAACGAGCCGGGCCGCACCGATTGGGAAGGGTTCGAAACGGCCACGCGGGCAGCCGCTGCTGGCGGTGTCACTACTCTGGTCGACATGCCGCTCAACTCGATTCCGTCCACCGTGGACGCTGATGGTTTTCGACTCAAGATCGAGGCCGCCGCGGGCAAACTGCGGGTCGACGTGGGGCTATGGGGTGGGGCCGTGGTCGGCAACCTGACCGGCATGCGCGAGCTTCACCAGGCCGGGGTGCTGGGTTTCAAGTGTTTTCTCAGCCCCTCGGGGACCGACGAATTCACCAATCTGGACTTCGAGCAACTCGGCGAGGCCATGAAGGTGGTGGCCGAACTCGATAGCGTCCTGTTGGTGCACGCTGAAGACCCCGCGGAGCTACGTGAATTCAGCGGCGATCCCCGTAACTACGACAACTATCTGGCCACCCGCCCCTCCCGAGCCGAGGTTTCGGCCATCGAACGAGTCGTGGCCGCCGCCCGGGCCAGCGGCTGCCGGGCCCATATCGTGCACCTGGCCACCGAGGCCGGCCTGCCGGTCCTCGAGGGTAGCGGGGTGACGGTCGAGACCTGTCCCCACTATCTGACCTTCGCGGCCGAAGAGATCGAGCCGGGGGCCACAGCCTACAAGTGCGCCCCGCCGATTCGGGGCCGGGTCACTCGCGACGCGTTGTGGCAGGCGCTGGGGCGGGGGGCCATCCAACTCGTGGCGACCGACCACTCACCCAGTCCGCCTGAGCTCAAGTGCACCGATAACGGCGACTTTTCGGCGGCCTGGGGTGGCATCAGCAGTTTGCAGCTGTTGCTGCCCGCCGTCTGGACCGAGGCCGCGCGGCGTGGCTATACCATCGAGAACCTGACCGAGTGGGTCTGCTCCGCCCCAGCTCGACTGGCCGGGCTGGACCACCTCAAGGGACGGTTGGCCCCCGGGTTGCAGGCCGATCTGGTGGTGTGGGACCCGAACGCCACCTTTGTGGTCGAACGTCTGGAACACCGTCATCCCCTCACGCCCTACCAGGGAAGGACCCTGAGAGGGGTGGTGGAAGCGACTTATCTGCGGGGCCAGCGAATTTTCTTCCAGTCGCAACACCATTCCGAGTGCCTCGGCCAGATTGTGAAGAGAGCGAGGAGCCAGGCTTGAGCACCGCCCAGCAGCGTTTGCATGCTCTCAACCAGCTCGGACATGAAGAATGCGTGGCCGAGCTACGGCAGTGTTGCGCCTGCACCAGCTGGGCCGAGGCGGTGGCTGCGGCCAGGCCTTATGGCGACCCGCAAGCCTTGATGACGGCCGCCGACCAGGCCTGGGCGGCCACCGGTCCTGACCAATGGCTCGAGGCCTTCGCGGCCCACCCACGCATCGGGCAGCGTAAGCAGGGTAGCGACCAGTCGAGTCGCTGGTCAGCCCAAGAACAGGGCTCGGCCCCCGATTCTGAAGTGGCCGACCGGCTGGCCGAGGCCAACGAGGCCTATTTCGAGAAGTTCGGGTTCGTTTTCTTGATCTGCGCGACCGGTAAGACGCCGGCCGAGATGCTGGCTGCTCTCGAGCAGCGGCTCGGAAGCGAGCGCCAGACCGAGTTGAGGACAGCCGCCGCCGAGCAGGCGAAAATCACCCTTCTGAGATTGGAGAAATATCTCACCCAATGAGCGCCATCACTACCCATGTCTTAGATACTTCCCTGGGCCGGCCCGGGCAGCAGATCGCCGTGCGCCTGTTTCGCGAAGAACAGGGCGAGTGGCGTCAGATCGGCCAGGACAAGACCGATGACGACGGCCGAGTGAAAGGCCTGCTGGCCGGCGAGCTTCAGGCGGGGATCCACCGCATCGAGTTCGATACCGGGGAATATTTCCGCCGGACCAACCGCCAGGGCTTCTACCCTTACGTCGAGATCACTTTCGAGGTGACCAGCCCCCAAGAGCATCACCATGTTCCATTGCTGCTCAATCCATTCGGCTTTTCCACCTACCGGGGGAGCTAGCGCGTGCCGAGGGTCGAGCCGCGACAGGCGCCTGGCAACCAGCTACGAATGAATCCTCTGGGGACGCCACGGAGGTATGCATGAACCCAACCGTGTTGGAATGGTCGGGCCTGCTGATTCGATGGTTCCATATGATCGCGGGCATCTGGTGGATCGGTAGTTCACTCTATTTCGTCTGGCTCGACAACAGCTTCGAGCCACCCAAAGAGGCTCGCGACGGCGTCGAGGGCGAGACCTTCATGGTCCACGGCGGCTTCTACTATCTGGTCGAGAAGCGCCTGATGCAACCGGGCAAGATGCCCGAGACGCTCCACTGGTTCAAGTGGGAGGCCACCTTCACCTGGATCTCGGGCATGCTGTTGCTGGCCGTGGTGTATTACCTCACCGGCGGCGCCTATCTGGTCGATCCTCAGGTGGCCGACATCGGTACGGGCACCGCAGTGGTCATCAGTCTGGCTACGGTGTTCTTGTCCTGGCTGGTCTACGACACCCTCTGGCAGACGCTCGGCAAGAAGAGCGTCCCCGCGGGTACTGCCATTTCTTTGAGCTTGTTGTTGGGCCTGGCTTACGGACTTTGCCACACATTTTCTGGCCGCGCCGCGTATATCCATTTGGGGGCGATTCTGGGAACCATCATGGTGGCCAACGTCTGGATTCGCATCCTGCCGGGTCAGCAGAAGATGCTCGACGATGCCCTGGCGGGACAGACTCCAGACTACAGTCAGGGCAAGTGGGCCAAGGTCCGCTCGGTCCACAACAGCTACATGACTTTTCCGGTGCTGTTCATGATGATCAGCAATCACTACGCCCAGACCTTCGGCGACCAGCAAAACTGGATCGTACTCATTTTGCTGATGGTCTTCGGAGCCGGCATTCGCCATTACATGATCACCCACGAGCAGCATCGGCCGGCCAACTGGGTGTGGGTGCCGGTCCTGGCGTCCCTGGGCCTGATGCTCTGGATGACCGCGCCCGAGAAGCCGGCCGCTGCCGTTACCGACGGCGGCGAGCAGGTCCATTTCTCGCAGGTTCAGACGATCATTTCGGTGCGCTGTCTGCAGTGCCACTCGAGTAGCCCGAGTGATGATGTATTTACCACAGCTCCCAACGGGGTATTGTTCGAGACTCCCGAACAGATCCGTAAACTGGCCGACCGCATTAAAGTGCGAGCCGTTGATTCCAAAGCGATGCCATTGGGGAACAAGACGAACATGACCGACGAAGAAAGGGAGATTCTGGGGCGATGGCTGGCCCAGGGAGCGCCGTGACCGAGTTTAGAACCACACCGCTCGAGCGGGGGGGCGTTTTGGTCGAGTGGGGTGACCTTCACCTCCAGGTCGGTGCCTATCCTGAGACCATCAAGGACACCATGGCGCGCGACCCCGGTGTGCCTCAGCTCTATATCTTGCCGGATCAGCTTTTTGACGTGCCGCTGGGGGTCAGCGTGGCCGAGCTGGAGTTTCCGCTCTACTACAACTACTACATCCGCGGCCAGAAACTTCGTTTCATCTGTCGTCGCTCACAGCTGCGTCCGGTCGTTCAGGTTCTCAAAGAGGCTCTCTTCGGACCCCCTCGGTTGGACCTCGAGGCGGAGTATCCCCAGGGCGCTCGCAGCTTTGGCTTTCCCAACCTCGAAGCAGAGATGTTTCGTTATAAGCTCAAAGACGGCAAGCCCCTGCGACTGCGGGATATGATCGAGCCCATTCTGTTGAACGAGCAAGGCCAGGTCGAGGTCGACGGGGTCAACATCTGGGCCATGGGAGATAACCGATTTCGTTTGGCCCGCGAGGGGGTGTCTCACCTGGTGGTCTTCCAGCCCGTCGAGCCTCCCCCTATTCGGGCTGACGCCGTCAATCGTTATCAACCCGTCGATTTCGGGGTCACGGTGCTCGGGGCCGGCCACGGTTTTGATGCCGAGACGCTGACCTCGGGCTTTATCGTGTGGCTCAATGGTCGGGGGGTGCTGGTCGATCCGCCGGTGCACTCCACCGAGTGGCTGCGTCGCAACGGTATCGACGCCCGTCTGATCGCCGACATCGTGCTGACGCACTGCCATGCCGACCATGATTCCGGAACCTTGCAGAAAGTGCTCGAAGAGGGCCGCATTCGCCTGCACACTACCCCTACCGTGATGGACAGCTTCATCCGCAAGTACCGCGCCGTGACCGGCCTGTCGGCCGACAAGTTCGGACGGCTCTTCGACTTTCACCCGGTCATGGTGGGCCAGCCTATCAACATCGCCGGCGGGCAATTTCTTTTTCGCTACAATCTGCACCCCATCCCCACCCTCGGCTTCGTGGTTCGCTTTCAAGGTCGGCGTTTCGCCTATTCTTGCGACACGCTCTACGACCCGAAGACGATCCGTGACTGGGCCGACGACGGCATTCTCAGTCCTAGCCGTAAAGAAGACCTGCTCAACTTCGATTGGGAAGCTGACCTCATCTTGCATGAGGCCGGAATCCCCCCCATTCACACGCCGCTCGACGTGCTGGCCGAGTTGCCCGAGGTCGTCAAGCGGCGTCTTTACGTTACTCACGTTTCTCCGTCGACGGTGCCCCCGGAGACCGGGCTGCGAGTAGCCCCGACCGGCCTCGAGAACACCATCAAGCTGTTCGTCGATCCGCCCGATGTCAGTCTGGCGCACCAGATGCTCGATGTGCTGGTGCACACCGACCTGTTTCGCTCGCTGCCCATCGAGAAGTCCCTCGACTTTCTGCGCATTGCCCGTCCCAGGACGTTCCAGGCTCGTGAGCAGATTATCCGCAAGGGTGATCTGGGCGAGTGTTTCTATGTGGTCCAGTCGGGCGAGGCCGAAGTCATCCGTGATGGCTCGGTGGTCAAGGTGCTGGGTCGCTATGACTACTTCGGCGAGATGGCCATCGTGCTCGATCAGCCTCGCTACGCCGACGTGGTGGCTCGCACCCGGGTCGAGGTCATCATGATCGATCGCCTCGACTTTTTGCAGTTCATCGCGAATACAGAGATTCCGTCCCTGCTGCGCCAGGTGGCGCGCAACAAGATGACCGACGCCTGGCCAGTCATGAGCGCAAATCGCCACTTCCGACCCCTGACGACCTTTCAGAAGACGCAACTTCTGGCCATCCTCAACACCCGCCAGTTCGCCGAGGGAGAGGCTCTCTATCGGATCGGGGGGCTGCCCTTGCAGCTCTTTTTGATCGCCGACGGCGACGTGCTTTTGCGCGATGAGCACAACCGCAAACTCAAGGTCGGTCGGGGCACCCTGCTGGGCCGCATTCCCGAAGAGGGACAGATGGTCACCCATCGGGTCGAGGCCACCGCGGCCTCAGCCACGGTCAGAGTCTTTCAGGCCAGTCTCAAGCAATTGGCGCGATTTTTCCAGTCCAACCCCGGCACGTTCATTCGCATTCAACGCGCCATCCGCGAGAGCCCCTTCGGCACGACGCAGTGACTTGCGCGCAGATTGCGCGCAGAAATCGCGTTGACAGGTGCGCGCTCCGGCTGTAGCCTGGAAACATGAATCCTGAAGTTCGCTTCCGCGTCCCGGCTTCGGTCTTTGAATTGGCCGAAGAAGAGGCTCTCAAGGCCGGCCTCGAATCGGGACAGGGCCGTTCCACCGGCGTTTCTCGCCTGGCCAGAGCCGCTCTTTACGCTGTGCTGGGTCTGCCGTTGCCGCGCGAGATCCATCGCCTTCAAGCCGAGCGCTTCCAAGCGGTGCGCCAGGCTCGCGATGCCTCGACATTTCGCTTCGAGGTGCATCACAAGCTCGACGACGGGTTCCGGCGCGAAGAGATGTTGCGAACGGCCCGGCCCGTCCCGGCCCGGACTACCACGGTCTTCGAGTTCGAGGCGGGAAGCGTGCCGGATTTCCTGGCTCCGATGGTTCGACTAGCCGAGGACGGGTTGCCCCTGACCGAACTCAACTTCGAGGGAGAGTATTCCTCGCGACCCGATTGCCTGGGCGAACTGGTCACGGCCGGTGGACAGGCGACACTGGCCGAAGTCGAGGCCGCCGTGGCCGCTTATCAGCAGGGCCAGGCAGCCAGGGCTGTCCGCCAACGCTCGCGCCAACAACAGCGAGAGCGTGGAGCTGAGCAGTTGGAGCGCTGGCTGCGAGAACACGGCAGCGAGCTGTTGTGTGCCCGTCACCAGGAGGGGTTCGAGTGGCTTACGTTAGCCCAGCGTGAGTTCGCCGAGCAACAACTGCGAGCCAGCGGGCTCGAAGAGTTCACGCTGGTCGACGAGACGGTCGAGTTGGGGGGCGAACGGGCCTGGCTGTTCCATCTTCGACCCGCTCGCGAACCGGGCCTCGAGGCCATCACCACCCTTCGTAGCCTGCGCCAGCGACTGGACCCGTCCATCCAGACCACCCTGGTGGCCGGCGGAGAGCCTCGTCACGCCTTCGAGGCGGTGGCCATGGTGGTGCCCACTCCGCTCGGCCCTTTGCGTTTCATCAACAAGACCCTGTAAGGAGGCTCTTTATGGCTTATCGCCCCTGCCGCTTTCGTAGTTCGGTGCTGGGTGTGTTTCAGTGCGAGAAGCACATGTTCCAACACGCCTTTCCCGAGCTCTATAACGAACTCTACGAGTTCTGCCTCGAGCACGTTCCCGACCGATTCTGCGACTATCTCGACTTCGGCTTCTCGTTGGAAGGCGAGCGCCCTCGCATCTTTATCACCTGCACGCATCCTTACCAGTCTCGGCCGCTGGCGAGTTTCCGCGACTGCATCGAGGAGTGTGATTATCCGTACAAGGAGAAAGAGTCTCTAGGCTAGAAGGGCAGGCCAGGGGGTCTATCGTGAATGCACGTATCGTCTGTCGTTCCTGTGAGCGAGACGTCTTCGTCGAGGCCGCTACTGCTCTGGGATATCAGACAGGCGCCCACCATAACTGGGCAGAGCTGCTGATCCTTGATTTGCGAATCGCCGAGGCCGAAGCCCTGTGGGAAGAATATCTGAGGGCCGACCCGCCGGGTACTGTGGTGCTGCTCACCGCTGACCGCGAGCGGTGTCTAGAGTTGCTACCGGACCTGCCCGGCAAGCCCGTGGATGTGTTGATTCCGCCCATCGAGTCCGACCGGGTCATTGCGCGTATCGCTCGGCTGGGGCGTAGTCATCGTCCCGAGAGCTTTCTCGAGCAGTTGATCGAGCATATCCCCCACATGATTTTCGTCAAAGAGGCCAGTACGCTTCGCTTCGTCCACTTTAACGCGGCGGGCGAAAACTTGCTGGGCATTCCTCGAAGCGAACTCATCGGCAAACGCGATCAGGATTTCTTTCCCCCACACGAGAGCGATTTCTTCACCGAAAGGGATCGCGAAGTGATTGCCGGGGGTCGACCGCTAGAGATTCCCGAGGAGCCCGTCCAGACTCGCTTTGGCGAGCGCCTGTTGCGCACCATCAAGATTCCGATCCGTGATGCCCAGGGCCGTATCTGTTATCTGCTTGGCCTTTCCGAAGACATCACCGAGCAGAAACGGGCCGAAGAGGCTCTGCGCGGACTGCAAGCCCGCTTGCGTTCGGCCCAGGAGCGCGAGCGACTGTCGATCGCCCGCGAGGTTCACGACGAACTCGGCCAGCTGCTGACGGCCCTCAAGCTCGATATTGCCTGGCTCGAACGCCGATTCGAGAACGATATCGCCATTCGGGACAAGCTCGAAGGCATGACCGTGCTGGTCGACAGCACCATCGGCACGGCCCGCCGCATCGCCCATAGCCTGCGTCCGCAGATCCTCGACGACCTGGGTCTGCTGGCCGGTCTCGACTGGTTGGTTCGCGAGATCTGCGAACGCGGTGGGGTTCGTTGTCAGGTCCATTGCGATTTTGGCGATGGTGAGCCCTCGGAGGACGTGCGAGTGGCTCTCTTTCGTATCTGCCAGGAAGCGCTGACCAATGTGGTGCGTCATGCCCGGGCCACCCAGGCCGAAGTCACTCTCAAGGCGGTGTCGGGGTCGGTACGTCTGGTGGTAGAAGACAACGGGCAGGGGATTGCCAGCGAGAACCTCACCGGCGTCACTCTGGGTCTAGCCGGCATGCGCGAACGGGCCGAACTTTTCGGTGGCCAACTCACGATCGAGCCTGGGGCTCAGCGTGGCACCAGGCTCGAGGTCATTCTGCCTACATACTGACCATGGCCACCGAGTTGACGTTGACCTTCGGGGCGATTTCGTTCCAGCTGAGCAACACCAGGTTGGGGAAGGAGCGCTCGGTCAGTTTGCGCAAGGCCGGTCGCACGGGCGGCGAGGTCAGCAGAATCGGCTGCAAACCGCGCTCTTGCAGGCTTTGCACTTGAGCCGAGATAGCCTGTAGGATCTCTTGACCGACGTTGGGGTCGAGGGTCAAGAACGAGCCCTGTTCGGTTCTCTGGATAGCCGCCTGGATGGTCTGCTCGATTCCCGGGTCGAGGGTGATGACGTTGATGGTTCCCTCGTTGTTCATGTACTCCTTGCAGATCGAGCGCGACAGCGAAACGCGGGCGAACTCGGTGAGCATCTCGGGATCCTTGGTCATGCCGACGTTGTCGGCCAGGGTTTCTAGAATCGACACCAGGTCACGGATAGAGACGCGTTCTTTGACCAGGTTCTGAAGCACCTTCTGGCATTCGCCCAGAGTAAGAGCATCGGGAATGACCTCTTTGACCACGGCCGGGTGGGTCTTCTTGATGGTGTCGATGAGAGCCTGAACTTCTTGGCGACCCAGCAGCTCGCTGGCGTGGCTGCGAACCACCTCGGTCAACTGGGTGGCCACTACCGATACCGGGTCGAAGATCATACAACCGTAGCGCTCGGCGTCGCCGCGCTGTTCGGGCGAGATCCAGACGCCCGGCATTCCGTAGGTCGGGTCGACCGTCTTGATACCGCGCAGATTCTTGAGTTTGTCTTCAGGACCGATGGCCAGGAACTGGTTAACCTGGACCTCGCCCTGCGCGACCTCGATCTCTTTGATCTTGATGACGTAAGTGTTCGGTTTGAGCTGCAGGTTGTCGCGGAAACGCACGCCCGGAACCACGATACCGAGTTCCATGGCCACGTGACGGCGAATCGAGGTTACGCGTTCGAGCAGTTTGGCGCCCTGGTTGGGGTCCACCAGACTCAGCAGGCCACGACCGACCTCCAGCGAGATGGGGTCGACCTGCATCAATTGGACGACGCTCTCGGGCTTCTTGTTCTCTTTCTTCTTGGACTCTTGAACGTCTTGCTCGACCACTTCTTGAACGACTTCTTTGGACTTGGTCAAGACCACGCCGAAGTAGTAGAAGAATCCGCCGAGCACCAAAAAGGGGATCGGCGGGAAGGCTACCAGCCCGGTAAAGCCCAGCAGCGAGATCATGACCATAAAGCCGGCCGACAGCTTCATTACGTCGGGTCGGGCCGTGATCTGCTTGGCTAAGTCGTCACCGAGGTTGGAGTCCGAGGCGGCGCGGGATACCACCATACCCATCGAAGTCGACATCAGGAAGGCCGGCACCGTGGTCACCAGGCCGTTGCCGATGCTCAAAATAGCGTAGGTGTTAAGGGCGTCGCCGGCGCTCATTCCGTGATAGAGAATGCCGATCAAGATACCGCCCACGACGTTGACGATCATAATCACGATCGACGCCATCGAGTCGCCTTTGACGAACTTACCGGCACCGTCCATCGAGCCGTAGAAGTCTGATTCGCGTTCGATTTGACGCCGCTTGAACTTGGCCTCGTCGGCGTTGATGGTGCCCGAGTGCAGGTCGGCGTCGATGGCCATCTGCTTACCCGGCATGGCATCGAGGGTAAAGCGGGCGGCCACCTGGGCGATACGCTCGGCACCGTTGGTGATGACCATCAGCTGAATGATGATGAGAATCAAAAACATGACGAAGCCGACTACCAGGTTGCCGCCGACCACGACCTTACCGAAGGCCGGAATCAGCCGGCCGGCACCGATGGGGTCGCCGGTTACAGGGTCTTTGATGTTACCGTAGAGCAGCACCATGCGGGTGGAAGACACGTCGAGAGCGAGTCGAAACAACGTCGCCACCAGCAACAAAGTTGGAAATACCGAGAATTCGAGAGGTTCTTCGATGTAGATCGAAATGAGGATGGTGATAATGGCCGAGGCGATGTTGAGCACCAGCAACATGTCGAGCAGCTCGGGGGGCATCGGCACGATCAGCATGAACACGATGCCGATGACGCCGACCGCGGTGGCCACGTCCGAGAACTTGAGTAGTTTAATTAAAGGATGGTCTTGCACGCTCGCTCCTTAGCCTCTACCGTCGTTTCTGTCTTCTCATCTGTCGTTTTCGCTTCAATTTTATGACATAGGCCAGAACTTCGGCCACCGCCTTGTAGAGCTCGGTGGGGATGGCCTGGCCCACTTCGCAGGCTCCGAACAGAGTTCGGGCCAGCTCGACGTTCTCTACGATGGGCACATCGTGGTCTTCGGCCAGCACCTTGATCTGCTGGGCAATCAGCTTTTCGCCTTTGGCTACCACCGTGGGCACCGGCGATTCGTCCTTATCGTATTTGAGCGCAATGGCCAGGTGGGTGGGGTTGGTGACCACCGCCGACGAGTTGGGAACCTCTTCCATCATGCGACCCTGCGAACCCTGGCGCATCAACTGGCGCAGCTTGGCTTTGACCTGGGGGTTACCTTCGGTCTCTTTATACTCGTCTTTGAGTTCCTGGAAGCTCATCTTCATCTGCTTCATGAACTGCTTGTACTGAAAGGCGTAGTCGACCGCCGCGATGACGGTCATGCCGATCAAGACCTTCTTGACGATCTGCATGCAAATCGAAGTCACCAGTTGAGTGGTGGTGAGCAATTCCCAGTCGGCAGCCAGCATGAAGTTGGCCAGTTCTCCTTTGACCACCGACAGACAGATCCACCCCACGATCGTCAGCTTGGCGATCTGCTTGAACAGCTCCATCAGCGACTTCATCGAGAAGATGCGCTTGAAGCCCTCGACCGGGTTGATCTTGTTGAGGGTGGGCTTGAGCGGCTCGAAGGTGAACAGCAGCTTGATCTGGGCCACGTTAGCGATGACTGCCATGATGAACACGCCCGCCAACAGGGGAGCCAGGGCAATAGCCACCGTGCCGACCCACCAGATCATCTCTGGCAGTAGCTCGCGCTCTTCGAAATTGTAATAAGGGATCTGCTCCCAGGCCTTTTTGGTAAAATCGGTGATGGTTTTCCACATGAAGCCACCGGCCGCATACAGCATGCCGACGGCCGCCAGCAAGCCGGCGGTCGAAATGACCTCCTGGCTCTTCATCACCTGGCCTTTCTTGCGTTGCTCTTGAAGTTTATGTTCGGTTGGTTCTTCGGTTTTATCGCTATCCTGGCCACCCAAAGCTGCCTCACCTCCTTTCTATTTTGGCGTTACTTCTCCGATAGTCCTGAAGACATCATCCAGACAGATGTCGAACTGTTTTGTCAGCATGGTCAAAATGACCGGCAACCCGACCGAGAACATGGTCAAGCCGACGGCGATGTTGAGCGGGAAGCTCAACATGAAAACGTTCATTTGGGGGGCCACCCGGGCCAACAGCCCCAGCGCCACCTGAGTGATAAAGAGTGCGGCCAGCGCGGGCGAAGCGATCTGCAGGCCGATCACGAAGATCGAGGCGCTGATATCCACGAAGTGCGAGACCAGGTTTCCGTCGACGTTAAAGCCGGTCAGGGGCACGACCTCGAAGCTCTTGTAGATGGCGATCATCAGCTGGTGATGGCCGTCGACCACGAGATAGAGCAGCATCGCGATGTAGAAATTCAGGCGCATCAGCAGTTTCGAGGCGCCGCCTGAGGAGGGGTCCATGGAGGCGGCTACCGACAGACCCATCTGGATGTCCATCATTTCGCCGCCAAACTGAGCCGCCGCCATCACCGTAAACGAGGCGAACCCGATGGCCAGGCCCACCACCAACTGAGTCAGGATGGCCAGAATAAAGCCCAGGGGCTCGGTGGGAAAATAGGCGGGAATGGGCAGATTGGGAAAGGCGACGATCGTCAACAGCGAGGCGATACCGATGCGCACCTTCGAGTTGTAGTGCTTACTACCGAAGATCGGGGCCTGAATCATCACCATCACGATGCGAGCAAAGGCTAGCAGCCCGCACCCCAGTGCGATCCAGAGGACCTCGTTGATTTCGCGCTGTCCTGCCATGGCCATCGTGCGTTACCCCGATGGTCCTATGCTGCCCACGTCGGTAAAGATGCGGATGGCGTAACTGCTGACCATGTTGGCAATCCAGGTTCCGCAGACCACCAGCGAGAGGAACGTGGCCACGATCTTGGGCACGAACGACAGGGTCTGTTCCTGTACCTGAGTCGTGGCTTGCAAGATACTGATAAATAGACCGACTGCCAGAGCCGACATCAACATGGGGGCAGAGAGGATCAAGATGAGATACAATGCCTCCGTACAGATCTCCATGATGTAGGCATCTGTGAACATCTCTTCAGCGAATATCAGCATGTCGTTTCCTCCCTTCTTGAAAAATAGTCAACCAACGAGCCGCACCTATGGAGGCATGTTCTCCATGTGGAAGCTCTTGACCAGGCCTTTGATGATCAGGTGCCAACCGTCGATCATGACGAACAGCAACAGTTTGAACGGCAAAGAGATGGTCATCGGGCTGAGCATGAACATACCCATCGACATCAGCACCGAGGCCACAATCATATCGATGACCAGAAATGGCAGATAGAGCAAGAAGCCGATCTCGAAGGCGGTCTTGATCTCGGAGAGCACGAAAGCCGGCAACAGAACGTAGATGGGCGCGTCGTTGCGCGACTCGACCTTCTGTTGAGACAGTTCCAGGAAGAGGATCAGGTCCTTGTCGCGGCACTGCAACAGCATGAACTGTCGGGGCGGGGTAGTCAGCTTGACCATGAACTCTGGCTGCTCCATGGTGCCGGCCAGATAGGGCTGGATGGCCTCCTTGTTCATCTTGATCCCGACCGGGGCCATGACGTACATGGTGATGAAGAGCGCCAGGCCCATCAACACCTGGGTAGACGGCACCTGTTGCGTGCCCAGGGCGGTGCGCAAGAAGCTCAGCGTGATGGTCGTCCTGATGAAGGCGGTGCTCATGATCAGGATGTACGGGGCCAACGTCAAGGTGGTCAGGAAGAACATGACCTGCAGGAACGATGAGGTCTTGGCTCGTTCGTCCTGGTTGGCTCCGTCGATGGTGATCTTGGGCATCTCGATGCTGGGGAACTCGTTCTGGGCCTCGACCGGAGAGTAGGCGCCGATCAGACCCACCAGCACCACGGCCAGGAGGAGAATGCCCAACCAGCGGCCGGTTCGAGCGCTCATTTCTTCACCCCCATGCCGGGTAGAATCGAGGCGTAGTGGCGCAAAATTTCTTTGTAAGACTGAGGCGGGTCGCCGGACTCGGTGGTGTCGACCTTGATCGGGCGAGCCGCTTCAAGCTCTTCGGTGGTCAGCTCGCAAAGGGGATTCATGGCGTGCTCGGTCATGCCCACCACCAGGATCTTGCCGGCCACCTCGACCAGGGAGATGGAATGGGTATGGCTCAGGCGCTGGGTCTCGAGCACTTTGAGGAGGGGCTCACTGGCGCTGGACTTGCCGAAGACCCCGGGGGCGATGGTGGCCAGGCCCTTCAGAGTGCCCCACACCAGCAGGCAGGTGAGGATGAGCGGCAGCATCAAAGCCCGCAGGTCGGCCAGAAAGCCGTCGTTGGGGGCCCAATCCGGATCGACTCTGGGGTTCCAGGGGTGGGCCTGACCATAGCTGGGGCCCACCTGATGCTGACTGGGGTTGAGGGCCTCACCGAAGGTTACCGGTCGCTTGTCGGTCTGGCTGTGAGCCGGCGGTGAGGCGGGCGCGTCTTTGGGCCGCGGCGTGATCCGGGCCAGGGTGAACAGCAGCAGGATGAGCATGCAGGCCATGGCGCCCGCCACCAACGGAGAGTTACGCCCAGCCTTGTTATAACCCACACCCTGCATCAATTCATCAATTCGGTGATCCGAACTCCGTAATTTCCCTCGATCTCTACTACTTCGCCCCTGGCGATGAGGGTCCCGTTGACCACCAGGTCGACGGGGTCGTTGCCGTCTTTGTCGAGTTCGATCACCGCTCCCTCACCGAATTTCAACACGTCACGCACGCTCTTGGTGGTTCGCCCCATCTCGGCTTCGACGATAAAAGGCACGTCGTAAAGGATGGTAAGATCTTCCCTTTTCTTGGGCCGTTGAGGCTGTGCGTTGTAATCTTCCACTATTTCACAATCTCCGTGATGCGAACGCCATACTGACCATCGATCTCGACCACCTCGCCCCGAGCGATGGCCTTATTGTTGACCAGAATGTCGACCGGCTCACCGATTTCCTTGTCGAGTTCGACCACCGAGCCCACCTGCAGGCGCAGAATATCCCGCACCAGGCGGCGGGTCTTGCCCAACTCAGCCTGGACTACCAGAGCGACGTCTTTGAGCAGATCGATCGTGTTGGCGTTGGCCCCCTCGGCCACGCTGCCCTCGAGCTGGCCGAATTGAACCGCTCGGGGTCCTTGATCACTCATCGTATTCTTCGTCTCCCTCTTGCAGAACTCGGTTGATCTTGGCAGCCAGCCGACCGTCTTTGATGCCGGGCTGGCCGAGAAACTTGGTCTTGTTGTTGACCTTGATTCGCAACGGGTCGCGAATCTCTGAATCCAGGCGGATGGTGTCGCCTACCTCGATGGTTAGCAGCTCTTGAAAGAGCAGTTCGGCGCGGCCCAAACTGACAGAAACCGGCACTTTGGCATTGTGGATGTGCTCGGGAAAGATGATTTTATCATCTTTGGGCGCCTGGAAGGTGGTGGTCAGCATGAACTCGTCAAACGACCGCTTGGGGATCATCTCTTTGAGATAGCGGAAAGGCACGCAGACGTTGATCAGGCCTTGAGCCTGGGCCACATCGACCTGGAAGGCGGTCACCACCATCGTCTCGGAGGGGGCGCAGATATAGACGGCATTGGGGTTGAACTCGAGGCTTTGAAACTGGGCCTCGACCTGGCCGACATCTTTCCAGGCGTCGCCAAAAGCCGATAGCATACGGCCCAGCGGTTTCTTCAGGATGGCCTTCTCGAGATCGGTAAAATAGGGTCGCAGCTCTTCTCGCGGGGGAGCGCCCTTGCCACCCATCAAGCGCTCGAAGATGGCAAAGGAGAGGTCGAAATCGATGTCGATGAAGCCCGAGGTGTTGTCATTGAGGCGGAAGACCAGCACCGGGGTGGGCTCGGGCAAGGAATTCAGGTAGGAGTGGTAGGGAAAGGTCTTGAGCTTGATCAGCTCCATCTGGAAACGCGACTGGAGCAGGGGAGCCAACTGGGTGACCACCGCCTCGGAAAAGCCCACGAAAATCTTCTCCAGAAAGCGGTTCTGGTCTGAGGTGAATTTTTCGGTCTGACGAAAGTCAAAGGTGCTGGCACCCTGAAACCGCTGCCGCTGAGCTGCTCTCATCGCTTGGTCGAATCTTCCGCCATTTCCCAATTTCTCTCGGCCCTCCACGGGCAATCGGACCCCCGTCCGCTACCCTACGACTCCCCCATTCGTCCGGATTCGTCGAGGGAGCGAGGTACCCTGGTTTTAACTCTCGCTTTTGGGCCGACAGCGAGACCAGGTTAGAGTCAGAAGGCCATCCGATGAGGATGGCTCTCAAGAAGCGGGCGCCCGAGGCGCCCGCTCGCCTTGGGAAGACTATCGAACCAGACCGAGAGCGGACTGGGTGAGCTTGTCCATAGCCCGGAAGGAGGCCATGTTGGCTTCGAAATTCTGCTTGGTCATGCCGATAGCAGCACCTTCTTGCATGAAGTCGACGTTAGAGAGTTCGAGGCTGCCGGGAGCGATGCTGCCCAGCGCACCCTGGCCGGCCACCCCGATGACGGCGCCGCCCGAATCGGCCGACTCGACAAAGCTGGTGGTTCCCGAGCGCTCGAGCGACCCGGCGTTGGCGAATGAGGCCACGGCGGTTTGATAGATGGGAGTGGTGGTGGTGATCTGCTGCCCCGTGACGGGGTCGGTCATGGTGGCTTCACCATAGAGCTTACCGGTGTCGTCGAAGTGGAAGCCAGTGTATTTTCCGCCGTAAAGATTGGTGTTGGGATCGAGAGTCAACTCGATCGGCTTGGAGTCGCCCGAGATGTTGCCCTGCGAGTCGAGGGGGAAGCCCATCACCGACTTGCCCATCGCGTCTTTGAGCGAGCCGTCTTGCCAGGTGAAGCGACCGTCGCGGGTGTAGTGGTTCTGGAAGCCGTCGTTGACCACGAAGAACCCCTGACCGTTGATGGCCAGGTTGGTGTTGGTTTGGGTTTTGAAAATCTGGCCCTGATCGAAGGAGACGTTGTTTTTCTTGACTTTGGCGCCGCCAGCCAGGGTCGAACTCATAATGTCGTTGAACTGGACCACTTCGGCCTTGTAGCCGGGAGTAAACTGGTTCTTGATGTTCTCGAATCGGCTCTGCAGAATCTCCTGGTTTTGAGCCATGTTGTTGGCAGCGTAGTTAAAATCAAACATTCGAAATGGTCCTCTCCTTATTTCAACCCTGTGGTGCGGGGCTGTCCCGCTGTTTCTTTCCTACAAAATTCCTCGATTTTAGAGTAACCGAGGGCAGTTACATGGGCGTTACCGGCCTGTTAACGAAAAGTTAACCTACTCGACTCAAACAACCTCCTCGACCAGCTTGACTCGCATCGCTTCCAGGCGAATGCCCTTGGCTTTCACCTGGGAGAGAAGTTCTTCTTCGCTCTCTTCAAGCAGCTCGCGAGTGGCCCGCGAAGTGGTCTGGAACTCGGCCCGAATACCCTTTTCGTCGTGAACAAGCGAAATTTTGACATCGCCGAGGTACTCGGGATTGAGCTTGAGGTTGAGTTCGGTCTGGTTGGCCAGATTGCGTACCTCGACATGCGCCAGGATCTGATTCATCAGGTTCTGGCGCTGCTCAGCTCGCTGGGCTTCGCCCGTCTTGCCGGCTTCCCGGGTCTTCATCGCCTCTTCGGCCAGCATCTGCTCGAGACGACCACCGGAGTTCGTATTGCCCGAGGCGGCCAGCTGCTCGTTGCTGGTCTTTTGCTCTTTGCCGTCGGCCTCGCGCAGCAGCGAGTCGATCAGGCGCGAAAGCTGGTTGCGGTCGGTCTGATTGGTCAGCTGGGTCAACTGCGAGTAGGACAGGTCCTTGAGGTTGAGGCCCTTGCCCAGCAGCATTTTCTGCAGCTCGGAGAGGCCCACCTTGTCCATCGAAAATTCGCCCAGCTTGAAGGCCTGGCGTTCGGCCGTGGACATCGTAGAAGGGTCCTTGTAGGCCAGCGTCTCGAGATAGGCCTGGAGCTTGGCCCCACCCTTGAGTTGCTCGGGCTTGGCCTCGACTTTGGCTTCGGCCTTAGCAGCTTCTTTGGCGTCTTCTTTGCCTTTCTTGGCTTTGTCTTCTTTGTCGGGCGCAGCCTTGTCGTCGATGACGCCTTCTTTGCCGCCGCCGCCCGATTGGACCGCGTCATTCATTGCCGAGCTGAAAGCCCCGGCGTCGCCCTTGTCGGTTTTCTTGCTCGTCTCACTGGCTTTGGTCGTGCCCATGAGTGAGCCGATGACTGGGTTGTCCACCGTGCCTCCTAGATGCTCTGTCCGTGGTTGGAACTGTAGTAACGATAGTTGTCGAGAACCTTGGCTACGTAATCTTGCGTTTCTTGATAGGGAGGAACGCCGCCGTGCTTTTCGACTGCACCGGGACCGGCGTTATAACCGGCGATGACTTTGGTCAGGTTGCCGTCGAAGCGGTCCATCAATTGGCGCAGATAGAGGGTGCCGCCCATGATGTTCTGATAGGGATCGTAGGAGTCGGTCACTCCCAGCCCGGCAGCCGTCTCGGGCATCAATTGCATCAAGCCCTGGGCGCCTACATAAGAGGTGGCCTTGGGGTTATAGGCCGACTCTTGCTTGATGACCGAGCGAATCAGGGCCTGATCCACACCGTGTTTCTTCGAGGCCTCGGCGATCATGCCATCAAAATCCTTCGAGTCGCCATTCCAACGGTTGGCGTTGAGTTTGGCCGGGCCCGAACGAGCGTCATAGCGCTGATCGTCGGCCAGAGAATTGACCAGGCTCTCGAAGGTCACCCCTTCGTTGCCGGCCGGCGCGCCGCTGGTCAGATTGGTCTGGCCGGCGTTGGACTGAAATCCGGCTCGCCCTCCCTCGAGTTTCGAATCGAGTTGGGCGATCTTCTTCTCGATCGCGGCCATTCTATTGAATACTGACACGATGTTCCTCCCTATCGCTCTTCGGCTGCTTCGCGTGCCTCACGGGCAAACTTGATGGTCGCTAGTTCGTCGATCAGACGGGCCTCGACAGCGTCCATCTCGGCCACCCATTCCTCCTGGCACTTTTCCTTGTGTTTTTCGTAGACTTTCTTCTCTTGAGCCGCCTTCAGTAGAGCTTTCCTCTGCTCTATGATTCTAATGGCTAGCTCTCGTAGACGCAACTCCTGGCTTTTTATTTTGTTCTCTAGATTCTTGATGTGGGCGGGGTAGAAGCGTAGTTCTTCCATGTTGAGGCTGCCGCTCAGGTGCTTGGTTTTGAGCGTCAGGCGGACATCCCTCAACGTCTGTTCGAGCTGGGCTTTGACCTGCTTTTCGTAAGCCTCTTGCTCGAGCAGCTTGGCCAGCTTTTCTTTCTCTTCTTCCTCTCGCTTGACTTTGAACTCGAGTACCTTCTCGAGTCGATACTTGAACTTTTTCGGCGGCACTAGTCTTTGAAGATCCTTCTCAGGTGATCCATCATTTCGTCAAAGGTGCTTTGCTCGTGGATGCCTTGTTTGAGAAAGGCGGCAATGGCGTCGTTCTTGGCGATAGCATAGTCGACCTTGGGGTTGGAGCCGCGCTGGTAGGCGCCGATGTTGATCAGGTCTTCGTTCTCGCGGTAGGTGGCCATGGCGTTGCGCAGGCGCCCGGCCAGCTCTTGATGCTCTTTGGTGGCGACTTCGGTAAATACACGAGAGACCGACTGCAGCACGTCCACGGCCGGATACATATTCTTGTGGGCGATCTTACGCGACAAGACGATGTGGCCGTCGAGAATACCACGAACCGCATCGGCGATCGGCTCGTTCATGTCGTCGCCGTCGACGAGCACGGTGTAGACAGCGGTGATCGTTCCCTTGGGGGAGGTGCCGGCCCGCTCCATCAGCTTCGGCAAGAGGGCAAAGCAAGAAGGCGTATAGCCTTTGGTAGCGGGAGGCTCCCCGATGGCCAGTCCGACTTCGCGCTGAGCCATGGCAAAACGCGTCACCGAGTCCATCATCAGCATCACGTTGTAACCCTGGTCGCGGAAGAACTCAGCCACCGCCGTGCCTGTGTAGGCGGCCTTGAGGCGCACCAGGGCAGGCGTGTCGGAGGTGGCCACCGCCACCACCGAGCGCTTCATGCCTTCTTCGCCCAGGTCGCGCTCGAGAAAGTCACGCAACTCACGGCCACGCTCGCCGATGAGGGCCAGCACCGCAATGTCGGTTTCGGAAAAGCGCGCGATCATGGACAGGGTGGTCGATTTACCGACGCCCGAACCGGCGAAGATTCCTACACGTTGGCCGCGGCCGAAGGTCAGGGTCGAGTCCAGCACGCGAATGCCCATCGAGATGCGCTCTTCGATGCGCGGTCGGGTGATCGGGTTGGGTGGCGTGTTGTAGATGGGATACTCCTCTTCGCAGTCGAGGGGACCCAGGCCATCGATCGGTTCGCCCAGACCGTCGAGTACGCGCCCCAAGAGTCCCCAGCCCACCTTCACCATGAGCGGCTTGCCCGTCGAGCGAACCTCGCATCCCGGGCCGATGCCACCCATCTCGCCCAGGGGCATGAGCTGGACCCGGTTGGCTTTGAAGCCTACCACCTCGGACCGGATGGAGCGTCCCTCCTGGTCATAAATGTAGCATAGCTCACCCAGTCGCACGGCCGGTCCCTCGGACTCGATGGTCAGGCCGATGACCTGCACCACTCTGCCGTGCTGCTTGATAGTCTGGATGCGAGGCAATATCTTTTCGTAGCGGCTAAAATCGACGGCTAACTCAGCCATTCTCTTCCTCCTGCGAGAACTCGGGCTCGGCCTCGAACTCGGGCTCGGGGGTGAATTCTTCTTCGGGTGCAAAATCGGGCTCTTGAGGGGTAACCTCTTCGAGCCCCTGGAAGTCGGGGTCGCCGGGGACCTCGACCGGTTCGGTGGCGGCCTGGTTGGCGAGTTCTTCTTCGCGCAGTTTGGCCATCTCTTCCATGCCGTGGCGAATCGCATCGAGCTGAGTATGTAATCTGGCGTCGATGTTGCCCAGGTTGGTCTCGATGGTGCAGCCGCCCGGATCGATGGTCGGATCGGCCACCACCTCAAAGCTCTTGAGCCCTTCGACCATCCGCTCGAAGCTGGCGCGATGATCGCGTACGATCTGCACATCTTGCGGGTTGACCCGGATCGAGACCTCCTCTCGGTCCTTGATGGCGCCCAGTGCCTGGCGCACGATGGCTAGAATGACCTCGGGGTCGACCTTGATGGCTTCGCCTAGCACCCGCTCGGCGATCTTGACCGCCAACCGGGCGAGTTCGGGCTCGACCGTGGCCACGATGGCCCGCCGGGCCCGCACGGCCTGAACATACATATCCTTGGCCTGGGCAATCCGCTCGACGAACTCGCCCACCGAGGCGTTGTAGCCCTGCTGATGGCCGGCCTGTAGGCCTTCTTGATAACCACGCTCGCGAGCCTGCTCTTCGGCCTGCTGGGCCGCCTGCTGGGCCTGCGTGGCCGTCTGCTGCATGTAGTGCTGGGCCTGGGCCTGAGCTTCTTGCAGCATCTGCTGGGCTTTCATCCGGGCCTGCTCGAGGATCTGCTCGTCGATGGGCGGACCCTTCTGCACCTCTTCTTCGGGCTCTTCCAGGTCTTCGTCGTCAAACTCGAGTTCGATGGGATCGGGCTGGGGTGGGGCCGGCGGCCGATCGCCGCCCACGATCAGCGTCTGGGTCAGCGGATTGAGGGTGCTCGGCTTGGTCTCGACCCTCGGCTTGCCACCGATGACACGGCCGGTGCTCTCGACCCTGGGCGGGCTGACCAGCGTCTGCTCGAAGGGAGGCTCCGGCTCGGGTTCGGGTTCTTCGTCGTCGCGCTCGAGCTGGGTGGGATGCATGGGAGCAAAGCTCTGCCCCTCGGCGTTGTCACGGTGCCGATACAGGTTCGACGAGGGAGCGGCGGGTTTTTGCTCTACGCTTTCTCCCTTTTTGCGCTTGATGAGTGCCACAAGCGGCTCCTATTTGAACTTGATCTTGCCCAGGGTCACCAACCCCCTGAGGATGTTGCGAATCTGCTGTTGGGCGGCCTTGGTTTCGTCGAAGGGCACCTGGCCCAGACTCTCGACATCGTCGCGCAGAGCCTTGGCCACCTCGGGCGAGAGGAAGCGATAAATGCGCTCGGCCAGGTCCTTGTTGGCACCCTTGAGGGCCAGCACCAGGTCGCGAAAGTCGGTCAACCGCAGCACCTGCTGCAGCGAGTTGTCGTCAATATTGTTGAGGTCTTCGAAGTCACACAGCTTGGTCTTGATGTCGCTGGCCAGCCGCGGGCTCTTCTGAGTCAGCCCGGAGAGCACGCTGGCTTCGGTGCCGCGGTCCGCCTGGTTGAGAATCTGCAGCAACGTTTCCTTGCCATCGCTATGGCTTTGGAAGCCCTCCTCGAGCGCCTTGTGCAGGCGGCCCTCGAGAATCTTCTCGAGTTCAGAGACTACCTCGCTCGAAACGTGGCCAAGCTCGGCCAACCGCTTGGCCACCTCGGTCTGGGTGGTCGGCGTGAGTTCGCCGAGCACCGCCGAGGCCTGGTTGGAGTCTAGATAAGACAAGACCACGGCGATGGTCTGCGGGTGCTCTTTGCGGATCAGATGGATCAGTTGGCGCGGATCGACTTTGCGTAAGAAGCCCAGCGGACGATTGGCCGCCGCACCGGGCGGGCCGCCCATGGTCGGCGGCATCGACTTGCTGCCCATCATGGGCTGGGTGAAAGCTGCGTGGGCCGGAGCGGTCGGCGCCGAGCCGCCTCCGCCGGAGGACTGAAGAAATTCTTCGATGACTTGAGCTCGGATCTCGGGGGAGATCTGAGGCAGCTTCGAGATCTCGAGAGTGATGGCCTGAACTTCTTCGGGGCCGAGTTCTCGAAACAGTTGCGCCGAGACCTCGGGAGGGAGCGACATCAGCAAGATAGCCGCTTTCTGCTTAGGAGGCAGGTTGCTGGTCGAAATGGCCTTCCACTTTCCTTTCTGCATGGTTGCGCCCCGGGACAGGCCCGAGGCGCAATTCCATCATATCGAAGTCTGGTCGACTAGGACAGCCAGGTGCTCTTGAGCATCTCGGCCACTTTGGTGGGACGCTCTTTGGCCAGCTGTTCTAGCTGCTCGTTGGTGTTGACTTTGGTCTCGCCAGCGCTCGGAGGAGCGGTCGACTTGCCCGACTTCTCGTTGAGCAGGTCGGCGATGTCGGTCGAGGTGGCGCCCGAGGTGCCGCCCAGGACCAGTTTGCCCTGGTTGACCTGGACCGAGTGCTGCTTGACCATGAAGGTCAGAATCAGACCCAGGAAGACCAGCGCCACAGCCGTGCCAGCGATGGTCAGGTGGCGAGCGGTCAAGCCGCCGCCGCCGGCCGTCTCGCCGAAGCCGGGGGGAGGGGTGATGGCCAGATCAGTGCCACCAACCGCCGGACGATAGATAGGCATGCTCTCGACCACGACGCTGTCGCCGCGGGCTTCGTCGATACCGATAGCGTTGCGCACGATACCGGCAATCTTGGCCACCTGGTCTTCTTTGAGGTTGTCAACGACCACCGAAGCGGTCTTGCGTTTGACGCGATAACTCTTGTCTACGGTGCGGGACACGGTCTTGCTGGTGTCGATCTTGACCGACTCGACCTCGTGCACATAGTTGTTGTTGCTGGTCCCGCCGGATGAAGCCTGTTCGACATCGGTGGACAACTGGCGGGCGTTGGAGCTGCCGCCGGCGTTAGGATCCTTCGAGTAGCTCTCGACCTTCTTCTGGCGGCCCACTACGACGGTGCCCTGGTCAGCCGGTCCGCCCACCACCGAACGGGTTACTTCGTTTTGGGAGAAGTCGAGTTCGGCATTCACGGTGGCCACGGCTTTGCCCGGGCCGAGAACTTTGTCGAGCTGGTCTTGAACCTTTTGGGTTAGCTCTTTTTCAATACCCAGCTGGGTCTCTTGTTGGGTGCCAGCGACTTGCGCGCCGTCGGGGCCCTGAGGCAACTGGGCGGTCAGGTCCATTCCCATGGTGTCCACGATTTTGACGTGCTCGGGCAAGAGTTCAGGCACCGAGAAAGAGACCAGATGGACGATGCCAGCGATCTGCTCGCGGGTCAGCTTGGCGCTCGGCTCGAGTTTGACCAGCACCGTGGCGGTGGTCGGGCGCGAGTCGTCGCGGAAGTAGGTCTGCTCGGGAATGGCCAGCTTGATGTAAGCGTCGGCCACGCCTTCAACCTGGCGAACGGTTTCGGTCAGTTCGCCCTCCAGCATCCGCTGGCGTAAAGCTTTCTGTTCGGCCTGAGTCTTGGCCTGAATGCCACCTTCGGGGGTATTGTAGGGGGTGGTGATAGCGTGCCGGGGCAGGCCTTTGGCAGCCAGGGCCACCTGGGCACGAGCTTTGGTTTTGGGAGAGACCAGAATGCCGTCGAGCAAGTCCACATTGTGGGGGATGCCCAGGCTGGTGAGTTCCATCGCCACGGCCTTGGTGTCTTCGTCGTTAAGCTTCGTGGTGTAGAGAGGCACGTAGGCGTTGGCCGTGTTGGAGTGGACCACGAAGGCCGTTCCCAAAATGGCGATCACCAGAAATGCCGAAAGAGCGATCTTGGTACCTTTGCCAAGTCCCTCCCACATTTCTTTGATTTTTCCCAGGGGCCCGCCTCCGCCGGCTGGACCTTTCCCGATTGCGGAGCGTCCTGTTGCCAGGCGACTGCCGCTTTTCATCCCCGTTTGGATCCCGGTGGCCATAGTTTCTCCTCTCCTACCTACCGGCGCTCTCTCTCTGTTTTAGCGAGCGCCGCTCCTTACCCCTCGCGAACTTTCTTAGAGCTGCATCTGGAACAGCTGAGTGGTGGCTTGGGCCATCTTGCCCACCACGGTGGTGGTCAGCTTCATCATCACCTCGGCCTTGGCGCCGGCGATGGTCATCTCGTGCAGGCCGTCCATGTTGCCGCTCAACAGGTTGTTGGTCGACTTGATGGAGCCGTCGATGGTCGTGTTGACGGTGTTGAGGCTCTCAGCCAGCACGGCGCCGAAGGCTTTACCGTTTTCTTCGGACTGACCGGGCTGCTCGATCATTTTCGGCATGCCGATGCCGGAGATCGGGGAACCGGTGGTTCCGATGCCGCTTACGCCGGAAGTGATACCCTGAATGGATTGAAAGGGGGACTGCATAATCTTACTCCTTAGCCTTTACCGATCTCGAGAGCTTTCATCGCCATCGCTTTCGCCGATTCGATGGTGGTTGCGTTAGCCTCGTAGGCGCGACTGGCGGCCATCATCGAGGTCATTTCTTGAATGATGTTGACGTTGGGCATCGCGACGTAGCCTTTGCGATCACCCTCCTTTTCGGCGTTGGGATTGGTGGGGTCGTAGACCCAGCGGAAGTCGCTATTGTCTTCCATAATCCCGTTGACGCCGACACCGCCGCCCGAGAAGTTGACTTTGTTGTTGAAGTCGAACTCGCCGTCCATCGAGGCAGTGGTGAACGCCTGGTCGAACATCTCGGCCTGCTTGGCATTGATCACGGCAACCTGACGGCGGTAAGGATCTCCGTCTTCGGTTTTCGAGGTGTTCGCGTTGGCGATGTTGTTGGACACCACATCCATACGGAACTGCTCGGCGCGCATTCCGCTGGCTGCAATATCGAAGGTCTGGAAGAATTTCATCTAGTCTGCCTCTCTCGTCTTATCGACCGCTGTTTTCGACAACCCACTTCAGGGAGCCGTAGATGCCCGAGATCTTCGAAGCCAGAGCGTTATACATAATCTGGTTCTTGGCCAGACTGGCCATCTCGGAGTTGACATCCACCTTACCGCCCACATCTTCGATGGTGGGCTGCAGGCTGGCTTTGGTCCAACCGCCGGCGCCATCAATGGCGAACTCGGGGTCGACTACTCCGGCGGGGCTGAAATCGGTGTCAGAGCCGGCGGCCTCGTCATTGTCCATCGCTTCGCGCAGATGATTCTCGAAAGCAACGGTCTGGGCTGTGTAGCCCTCGGTATTGACATTGGCCATGTTGTTCGAGATGACTTGCTGGCGCAGCGTGGCCGCACCGATAGCCTTCTCTAACAGCGTTGTGTCAACAAGTTGAAACGGCTTCCCCAACGTTTCGCTCCTCCTAGTAATCGGTCAGGTCGTCATTCGACCCTGTTTATTTCGGCGATGTCCAAATAAATTTCGGCTCTTTTCGCACTCTCAGTTTACCGGCGCGGTGTTTCTGTTATGTTGAGTCCATGTTAACAGCGTGTTAACACAGTTCACCGAAAGTTGCGCTACCCCTTTCGAAATCAGCATTTGCATGACGAGGACCTGTCCGGGCTACGCCCGGACAGGGGAGCGGAGGCGGCGAAGCCGCGGGGAGGCTTCCCCCGCCCGGTCCCTCTAGACAAAAGGCAGGAGAATCGGGATAAGGTAGGGGAAGATCCTTTCACACGTCCAGGAAAGTTGGTAGCGCGGAGTTGATGCCTTCAGGACCGGGCGGCCCCACCGGGCCGATTCCCGGCGCGAACATACCCCTAACAGAAGAGTGGTTCAAAGCTCAGAAGAAGCTCATGAAAGAGGGGGGGATCAAGGAGGCCACCGAGTCCTCGGATGTCTTCACTCCCAGCGAAGCGGCCCAGAAGCTTCCCTCCACCGAAGACGAGCGCTTTCTGGCCAGCGTCAAGCCCGAGATCTTGTCGCTCGACCCTGACTCCGAGACGTTTCTGGACGAGGCCACCGAGAAGCTGGTTGGCTCGGTGATCGAGCAAGAATACGGCGAACACATGGCGCGCAACCCGGCCTATCCGCAAATGCAAGAGAAGATTACCCGGACCATCCTCGAGAATCCCCAGTATCGCGAGATGGTGGCCGACTTTCTCGACATCATGCTCATGACGGCCCCTCAGGCCGAAGAAGCTCCGTCCCAGGAATAGTCTGGGCCGGTTGCGAACCGGCGGCGAATGAGCAACCTGACTGTTGAAGCCGTCCACGAGGCCCTTAAGGGGGTCGCACATCCCGATGTTCCTTTCTCTATCGAGGAACTCAAGATGGTCAAGAATGTGGTCGTCGATGGCAACCTGGTGCGTCTGACCGTCGAGCATCTGACCCACGACCGTTTCCACCGTGACGCTCTCGAAGCCGCGATCAAGGCGGCTGTGAGGGCCACGGTCGAGGTGGACCACCAATTTCGTCAGCGCTCGACCCAGCCTGCTCTGGGAGGTGGACCGCTCAGTCAGGTCAAGAACATCCTGGCCGTGGCCAGCGGCAAAGGCGGGGTAGGCAAATCGACGGTGGCTACCAATGTGGCGGCGGCGCTGGCCAGGCAAGGTGCCAAGGTGGGGTTGCTCGATGCCGATGTTTACGGTCCGAGCGTGCCGGCCTTGCTGGGAATCGATCGTTCCAGTCTAAGGGTCGAGGACAAGCGGATCCTTCCGGTGGAGAAGTTTGGCCTCGAGGTCATGTCGATGGGGCTCTTGATGAAGCCGGGCGACTCGGTCATCTGGCGCGGCCCGATGCTACACGGCATGATGAACCAGTTTTGCCGCGATGTGGCCTGGTCCGAACTCGACTACCTGGTCATCGACCTGCCTCCGGGCACCGGCGATGTCTCCTTGTCGCTGTCACAGCTGATTCCGATTGGCGGGGCTGTGATCGTGTCCACGCCTCAGGATGTGGCTCTGGGCGTGGCCACCAAAGCCGTCAACATGTTCGAGAAATTGAACGTGCCGGTGATTGGACTAATCGAGAACATGAGCTTCTATTGCTGCCCCAACTGTAACCATCGCGACGAGCTATTCGGTCACGGTGGGGCTCAGAAGGCGGCCAACGAACGGGGGTTGCCGTTCCTGGGCGAGGTGCCCCTCAACGGGTTGATTCGTCAAGCCGGTGATGCGGGTGAGCCGGTGGTGCTGGCCCACCCCGATTCGGCGCCGGCCAAAGCTCTGGCCGAGGTCGCCCGGCGCGCCGCGGCCCTGTTGGCGGTCGCCTCGGAGCTGGGGCACGAGGCTATTCTTTCACCTGCTCGAGCATAGGCTGGCCGTACATCCCGAGCCGCCAGGGCTCCATCCCGTCGACCTTCTTGAGCTGATCGAGATTGGCGGGCAGTTGGCGAGCCACGGCTTTGAGTAGCCGGTTGGTGGCCACCCGGTCGGGTTCGACGCCCCGCTGCTCGCTCTCTTCATTGCGCCAGCTGCGAAGCCGGTTATAGGCTCGCTGTTGGCGGGGCGTGAGGTCTTCCTTGCGGCCTTTCTTGCGCAGGGGCAAGTCGATGACGCCGGCGTCGAGCCCGATATTGATGGCGTCGAGCAGTTCGTCAGTGTAGCGGCGGGCGCTGCCGTGACGGGCCCAGGCCAGCAGTTTGTCGCGATTGCGGGGAGCTTTGCGAGCCAGGCCAAAGAGAAAGTGGTCGGGGGCGACCCGAAAACTGGCCTCGTCGAGTTCTTGGGCCTTCTGTTCGCGCCAGAGGTAGAGCTCGCGCAGTACGGCTCGCCGGTCGGCGGCCAGTTCTCTCACCCCTTTGAGCTTGGCCCAACTGTCGGGGTCGAATTCCTTTTCCCGCATCTCCGCATGCACGATGCGTTCGCATTCGCTACGCGCCTCTTCCAGGCGATCTTCGTCGGCCAGGCGCTCAAGCAAGATTTCCCGTAACTCGGGCAGGTGACGGGTGTCCAGCCGGGCGTACTCGGCCTGATCGGGGGGCAGGGGCCGCACCCGCCAGTCAGCCCTTTGAAATCGCTTGTCCAGTTCGACCTCGAAAAACTCCGAGAGCAGGCCAGCCAGGCTGGCGGTCGGCAGGGCCAGGATGCGAGCGGCCAGGTGCGTGTCGAAGACGTTGACGAACTCAAGACCGCAGAACTTCTTGAAATAGGGGATGTCGTTTTCGCCGGCGTGAAAGACCTTGACTTGCTCGGCGTTGGCGGTGGCTTGATTGAGCACCGACAGGTCGAGGCCGACCAGGGGGTCGACCAGCCAATCCGCCTCGACCGTCGAGATCTGCACCAGACATAGTTTGGTGTAGTAACTATAGTAAGAATCCATCTCGGCGTCGAAAGCGATCACAGGTTGCCCCTCGAGATGGCTGCACAGCTTTTGGAGGCTCTTGTCATTATCGACCAGCGGGGGGCACTTGCGGGCTGTCATCAAGCCTTCTTCCTGGCTCGTGTTGACAACCCTCCGCGGTTTGCTATAATGCTCGGGAGCTAATTCGAAGTAGCCCAACAACGGCCCCCAGCCGACCCTCGGGCACAAACCTCATGCGGAGGTGGCGGAATTGGCAGACGCGCACGGTTGAGGGCCGTGTGGGAGTAATCCCATGGGGGTTCGAGTCCCCCCCTCCGCACCAGCTCTCCCCCCTCTCTTGTCCAAATGGGACGATCGACCCAAGGAAATTTTCCGTTTCGCACAAATCCTCTGAATAGATGAATGACAAAGACGTCTGTCCGGTCAATGGTGAGACCCGGGCCGAAGAGTACGTAAGCGCTCTCACCCACGGTCTTGGACTCGTCCTGAGCGTCATTGGAATCGCCGTCATCCTGGTGGTCTGTTGGCGTCGGGGGGGACCCCTGCATCTGACCGCGCACAGCGTTTACGGGCTGGGCTTGGTCCTTTGCTATCTTAGCTCGACTCTTTATCACGCTTGTACGAACGTGGAGTGGAAGCATCGTTTGCGGGTGCTGGACCACGCCGCCATTTTCGTCGTGATTGCCGCCACCTATACTCCTTTCATGATGATCTCGCTGGGCAATCGGCTGGGCTACAGTGTGTTGGGGATCGTCTGGGTGATGGCGGCGCTGGGAGTGCTGTTCAAGTTCTACTCCAAGAGCGCTTACAGCGGGGTCACCGTGCTGGCCTATCTGGCGATGGGCTGGATGGTGCTGGTGGTCGCCGGACCGCTGGCGGCGAGTTTGCCAGGCCAGGGGATGGCCTGGCTGGTATCCGGGGGCGTCGCCTACACGGCCGGAATCGGTTTTTATGCCTGGACGGCCCTGCCATTTAATCACGCCATCTGGCATCTTTTCGTGATGGCGGGCAGCATCTGCCACTATTTCTCTCTGCTTTTCTCGGTGGCTCCCTGGTAGTTTTCAGAGATCTTTTGGGCTGGCTCGGTATGGTGTGGGTGGAGGTTGGAGCAGATGCACGCACACGAAACCACGGACCTGGTAGAACTTTCCGAAGAGGCTCTCGAAGAAGAGCCCTGGGTCGAGGCGATTACACTGGACTGGCTGTCCTGACCTCGGGGGGCAACCACGACCCCATCCGGCGGGTCCACTCGTCGACGGCCCGCACCAGGCGCGGCTGTCTCCCCGACTGATAACTGAACCCGAATTTTAGATAAGAACCCGCATAGGCCAACAGTGTGAGCGGGTTCGGGTGCAGCCGAAAGGCGCGCCAGGCCGAAGGCGAGAGTTTGACCAGGGTGTTCACCACCAATCTCAGGGAGGGACAGACCAGAGTTCGTCCCTCCTGACGGTCCTCGGCCAGATCGACCAATTTGTCCCCTACGTTTCCAATCTCTCCGGTGCGAGTGAGAAATTCCTTGAGGGCGAGCGGCAGTTCAGGCAGCAGGACCAGTAGCAATCTGATGGTGTGCCCGGCTTCTTCAAGAGCCCGGTTGATGTAGCCCGACGGATCTTCTTCGAGGCGCAGCCTTTCACCCATTTCCATGAGCGCTTCGACCGAACTCGCGAACGCTTCGCTCGCCCGCCGCCGCCGGGCCACCCGGCCGATAGCTTCGAGAGTGGATCTAAACTCTGGTTTACGCTGGGAAAACCCATCGGCCTGGCCGTGGCGAAGATAGTCCACGATGAGTCGACCTGTTTGTTGGCGAGCGGATAGCTCGGTCTGGCTGTCGATGGCGTCGTCCATGTGGTCCATGGCCAGGGCCAGGATATAGGCATCGAGAGCCTCGGTGAGAGTGAGGGGATAGCCGAAGTCGGCGGCCAGAGCAGGCAGGTCCAGAGCCAGCTTGGAATACTCGGCGCGCATCTCGACGTCGGGGATGAAATGGCTCACCCAGGGCGATTCCACATCTCCGGATGAGTGCCTCTTCAGAGGAACCTCTCGCTAGCTTCCGGAACTGATAGGGATGTTCAAAGCCTTGCTAGCCGGCCTTCGTGCTCTGGTGGAAGGCCGGGGGGACCAGGACTGGGACTTTCTCGAGCGTCGCGAGCTGATTCGTATCCGCTGTCATTATGACGTCGAGTTTCAGGTCAAAGGCAAGAAGCACAAGGGCTCGGTCGTGGATATGGGCATGCAGGGAATGAAACTGCGCTGTTTTGCTCCGCTCAAGAAGGGTGAAGAAGTCAGCGTAACTTATCCCATCGAGATTCTCGACGCCGCTCATCAGACCATCCGCTGCAAGGTACTGTGGGTGCGCAAACGCGACCGGGACTTCGTGACCTTCGCAGGGCTGGGCTACAACGAAGACGATCAGGTCATGAGTAAGTCATGGGTCAAGAGCTTGCTCAAGCAGCTCGGCTTCGGCAACAACCGCATTTTTCAAAAGCGTAAGGCCGTGCGCGCCGAGTGCTTCATCCCGGTCGAGGCGGTCTATGGCCACGGCAAGGTCAGCGAAGGACGGATCTACAACCTGGGAGTCGGGGGCGCCCTGGTCGAGGCGCCCAAAGACTTTGGTCAGGGGAACATGGTCGAGTTGCGGATTGGCCCCTTCGAAGAACTCGAGCAGTTCAGCATCACCGGCACCGTGATCGTGTCGCGCCGACAGGGTGGTCTCTATCTGCAGGGTGTTCAGTTTGGCGAACTCAAAGAGCGAACCGTCCATGGGCTGGGTCGTTATCTGATTCACCTGCTCAACAACCACTGGTGCGATTGACCACCGAGCACTTTTTCGTCTGCCCCCACTGCTGGCAGCGTATCTCGATGGTGCTCGATCTCGGTCAATCACAAAGCTACGTCGAGGATTGTGAGGTTTGCTGCAATCCGCTGCAGATCACCTATCGGGCCTACGAGGGCGTGCTCGAGGAATTTTCGGCCGACCCTGCTCAGTGAGTATCCGCTGGGATAGCCGCCCTTTACTCCAGGCGCGTCGTGATCTCACAGGGTCGCACCGCTAGGTTAGGAGTGGAGGCTGCGATGCGAATTCTTGAGAAGCTTGACGAGAAGTGCTTGAAACGTCTCGGCGACGAGGCCAACACCAGTGCCAGGCTGGCTGCGCGGGTGGCCGAATTGGCTGTGCCGATGATGCTGGGTGCGGCCAGGGCCCACCGCGAGTTGCCCCGCCTGGTGGATATGGTCACTCGCGAGTATGGGCAGTTGCGCTCTAATCTGGCCGGTTACTTCAGCAGCGGCTGGGCCCACTTCAGCAACCGTCAACACGGACCTGACCTCGGCCTGGTGGGCATGCTGTTCGGAAACCACGGGGCTCAGGCGGCCGAGTTGGTGGCGGCCCAAACCGGACTGGCCCCCGTCCAGGTGATGCGGATGATGGGACTGCTGGCTCCGGTCGTCATCAGTCACCTCGAGGTGGAAGCTCCCGATGAGGACTCACCTCTAGCCCGCGCTGCCGGAGAGCTGGTTGCCCATGGTAACGCCCGGCCCCTGGAAGAAGCCCTTTCTACTTAGCCTGGACGTTCTGGCTCCGGACCGGAGCCAGACGGGTAGGGCCTGAAGGCGAGCGCGGGATTTTGTAAAACCTTACCGTTAATGCTGGCTGCCGGCGCGGTGCTCGAGGACCGCTATCAAATCGAGAGAAAACTGGGGGAGGGCGGGATGGGCTGCGTCTATCTGGCCACTCATCTGCGTCTCAAGAAGCAGTTTGCGGTCAAGTCGCTGCTGGTGCTCTCCGACGACCCTGTCGAGCAGCGCCAGTATCTCGAGCAGTTCGAGGCCGAAGCCCAGATGCTGGCCAGCCTCGAGCACCCCTCCTTGGCCGGGGTTAGCGATTTCTTCGAAGCCGACGGGGTCCATTATCTGGTGATGGAGTTCATCGACGGCAAGACCCTTACCAAAGTGGTGGAGCTGGCGCCCAAGAACATTTCTCAGCGCCGGGTCTTGCAATGGACCAACGAGCTGCTCGATGTGCTCGAGTATCTGCACGGCAGCAATCCTCCTGTGATCGTGCGCGATCTCAAACCCGACAACATCATGCTCAATCGCGACGGCAACCTCAAGCTGATCGACTTCGGTATCGCCAAGCAGTTGAGCCCGGGCAAGCAGACCCGGGCTATCGTCAAGGGAATGGGTACAGCCGAGTATGCTCCCCTCGAGCAGTATGGCCAGGGCTCTACCGACCAGCGCTCGGACATCTACGCCCTGGGGGCCACTCTCTACTTTTTGCTCACCGGCCAGCCGCCTCCGCCCGCCTGGAAGCGAGCCAGCGAGGGGGTAGCCGTGCCCGACCCGCGACCCCTCAACCCCACCGTGACCGATGTGTTCTGGCGGGCCCTGCAGGCCATGCTCGAACTTTCTCGCGACAATCGGCCTGCCAATGTGCAAGCGGTGCGGGCTTTGTTGGCCGGTCACGGCATCGCCAGAACTCCGCCTCCACCGCAGCCGACCAGCAGCTACGGTTTGCCGGCCTCGCAGCTCGCCCAGCCCAAGACCAAGGTCGAGCCGGTGGTGCGGGTCAACTCCAAGACCCTCAATCTTCGTTTGACCAGTGGCGAAAAGCTGCAGCGCTATGCCGCTCCCATCCACAGCCTGGCCTTCTCGCCCACTCACGGGGTGTTGGCGGTGGGCTCCACCTTCGTCCACCTCTGGGATCTGGCCAGCCGCAAGTTGTGGCAGAAAGTGTGGAGGGGCACCGGCTCGTACAATTGCACGGTGGCCTTTTCGTCCGACGGCCGCTGGTTGGCGGTCGGGTCCCACGACGCCACCGTGCGCATCTTCGAGGTTCGCACCGGCAAGATGCTACGGACCCTGGCTTTGCGCAAGGTCGCCTTTATCACCGATAAGGTGCGTGATGTGGGCTTCGCCTACGGTTCCAGGCTGGTGGGGGCAGTGTCGGACCTTTCCAATCTCAGGGTCTGGGATTCAACCAACGGTCGCGAGCGCTATCAGAAGGCCTGGCACACTACCGGGCTCTTGTCGCATTTTCAGGCCAAGTCGACCTCGCTAGCGTTCTCTTCGGCCAATCACCTGGGCGTGGGGGGATCCGACGGCACCATCACTTTGTACGAGGCCAGCTCAGGCGAGCGCCTCGAACGCATCGAGGGTCATAGCGACGAGGTCTCGGCCCTGGCTTTTTCCAAGGACGGCACCTTTCTGGCCAGCTCGTCGATGGATGGCTCGGCGGCTCTTTGGAAGATCCCCGAATTGACCGAGTTGCGTCGCTTTTCACACCCTTCGATCGTCTATTCGGTCTGCTTTTCCCACGACGGGCGGTTGTTGGCTACCGGCGCCGGCGATTGCGCCATCCGTCTTTGGGACGTGGCCCTGGGCACCGAAGTGCACCAGATTCGTGAGCACACGGGGGCGGTCTTTGCGGTGGCCTTTTCCTCGGTGCGAGGCTTTTTGGCCAGCGGCTCCAACGATCGCACCGTGCGACTGTGGAATCTCAGTTGGTAAGCAGTCGCTCGCCCTGCAAGTAACAGCGCTTGGCTCCGGACGGGTCGAACACGTAGACGCCGTCGCGCGAACCTATCGAGGTGCAGACGAGTTCGGGGTCGCCCTCCATGAGCAGAAAGCTATCCTGGTTGAGGCCGACACAGGTCCGGTTTTGAAAGCGATGGGCCAGATAGCTGAGGTTGTTGGGGTCGTCGGTCTGGATGCGATCCATGCAGTGGGGAAACAGTTGCAGGTGGCGCACCAGCCCGAAGCCGCGGTCGAAAAGTTGAAACTCGCGACTGGATTCGAAGTCGTTGTAGATGATGATGCGCTCGCACAGCAGCAGCGAGCCGGCCGAAACGCTCAAAAAGGTGGTGCCCAGGCGCAGGGCCTCCATCAGGGGCTCGCGCAGGCGGAAGAAGTTGAGGCAGCGATGGAGTTCGGCCAGATTGCCGCCGAAAAGAAAGAGCGAGTTGGCACTCAGGATGCGGTCGGCCAGGTCGCCCCGCAGGCGAAGCCAGGTAGGGTTGTAGTGCAGCCCTGTTCCGTCCACGAATTGCTCGTCGAGCTCTGAAAGCAGGCGCACCATGCGATCGTCGTTGGCCACCAGGCGGTCGATGGTGTCGCGGATGTCTTCTTCGAGAAAGGTCGAGAGCAGGCGCGAGCCGTCAAAACGCGCCGGCGAGTGACGCAGGGTGCCGGTAACGTCGGCCATGACGCGGGCCAGGCTGCGGCCGGGATTGCGCTCCTTTAACTCGGCGATGGTACGGCGAAGCTGGCCAGTGTAGAAATTGTTCTTCTCTAGATAGAGGTCGCGTCCCGACTCGATCAGGGACTCGCGCTCCGCCCAATCGGCGGCCAGGCGCGGTTCCAGGCGGCAGAATTCGCGATAAGCGTGAAAGGCCGACAGGTTCTCGATATTGCGATCGAAGCCAGCGACGAAACGGGACGGGATACCGATTTCGGTCAACGCCTTCTTGATGTGCCCCTCGTCGTGCTCACGCTCGCCCCAGGCAGCCGTAATCAGCAAGACCTTGCGAGAGTCGGCTATCCTGGGGTCTTGATGGCGACTGTCGAGCAGCAGGTCGCGAGCAGCGTAGACATAGTCACGGTCGGCGCGAATGTTACCGTTGAATAGAATGCGACCACGCATCTTGGCTTAGCAAAAAGAGCCCGGGGAGTCCCGGGCTCTTTCGTCAGGCTCTCTGGATTTAGTCGCGGCTGCCCAGCAGTAGCGAAAGAACCGCTTGGAAAAGGTTGAACAGGCCGGCGAACAGGCACAGGGCGGCGGCGGCCGGGTCGTCAAAATCAGGGTCGTTAGCGATCGCGCTGGTGACGTGAGCCAGGCAGACGGTTCCGAACACACCCAGGGCCGCCGAGATCAGGTTCGAGACCACACCACTGTGGAGGAAGAAGGCGTTGACCGGGATGGCCAGCACCAGGGCTCCGAAGGTGCCGGCCATGACGGCTTTCGACATCTTGAAGTCGGCCCCGCTCTGGAAGACATAGAAAGTCACGGCGCCAAACACGGTAGCTGTGACTACCATGGCGGCGTGCACCAGGTTCATGCCTTGTTCGGAATAGACCATGCCGAGAAAAATCAGCGGCGAGAGGACCAGTCCGGCTACGAAGCCGTCGAACCCGAGAGCGGGCACGGCCAGGCGCGGATTGTTGTGGGCCACCGAGAGGGCGATGCGAGGAATCACGTTGATGAGCACCAGGATGCCCAGCCAGCCCAGGCCGCCCATATTGAAGAAGAAGCGCAGGAACGACTCGGAACTGGAGCCGAGAAACCCTCCGACCATGGCGCCAAACACGGCCACTGCGAGGTAGAGGTAGGTCTGCTGCAGCATCTTGGTGCGGCGCAGTTTGGTCTGAGGATCGTTGCGATCGTAGACCGTCGCCCCAGGATTGTAGGGTTGAACCCTCTCTTCCTGCAGCATGTCCTGGGGCGGAAGCCAGGCGCCCTGGGCGACCCCATCATGATTCTCGGTGGTGTAGTCCATCTATCGAACCTCCTGTGTCGGAGAATTGTCTCTTTTAACCGTGTTTCCCTTTCTCATGTTCCCTATCACTTCCAGGGCAGTCGGTCGGCCGGTAGAAGTCCCCCATTATGTCTTCCCAGGAGCAGAGACGACTGCCTCTCGAGGAAGCCGCCGAGGTCTTGCGTCTGCCCGTGGTGGCCGTCCGGCGCCTGGTGGAATCGGGGGAGTTGGTCGGTGACGAGCTAGGTATCGATTGTGAGGGTCTGGCCGAGTTCATCGGCCGGCCCTTCGCGCCCAAGACGCGCAAGACGAAAGGTTGGCGGCGTCGCCAAAAGGCTCAGTCCGAAACGTCACGAAGCGCCTAGCATGCGCGCGGCGATTCTAGACACATTTTTCATGGAGCGGGCCCTGCAGTTGGCCGCTCGGGGCCTGGGACGCACCCGCCCCAACCCGGTGGTAGGGGCCGTCATTGTTCGCGATGACAAGATCGTGGGTGAGGGTTGGCATCTTAAGGCTGGCGAAGCCCACGCAGAAGTGCTGGCCCTCGAAGCGGCCGGCGACAAGGCGATCGGAGCCACCCTCTACATCAATCTCGAACCTTGCGCCCATCAGGGCCGGACCCCCCCCTGCGCCCCTGCGCTGGTCGACGCTAAGCTTGACCGGGTGGTGGTGGGCATGGTCGACCCTGATGAGCGGGTAGCCGGCAAAGGAATCGAAATTCTGCGTCAGGCCGGAGTGACTGTCTCGATGGCCGACCCCGACTCGGCCCAGCGGTGCCGAGAGATGAACCGCTTCTATCTGCGACGCTTGCGCTCCGGACGACCCTTTCTGACTCTGAAATTTGCCTCGACCCTGGATGGAAAACTGGCCACGAAGTCGGGCCACTCGCGTTGGATCACGGGACCCGAGTCACGCCGCTGGGTGCACCGCCAGCGCGATGTGCATGACGCGATTCTGGTGGGGATCAACACCGTTCTCACCGACGATCCCGAACTGACTGCCCGCGACCCCGAAGGACGCACCCCGGTGAAGATCGTGGTCGATTCGCTGGGGCGCCTACCGGCCAGGGCTCGCCTGTTCGACCAGTGCGAGGAAGGAGTCATCGTATTGACCACCAGTCGCGGCCAGGAACGGGCGCGCGAGCTTCCGGTCGAGGTCATCGTTTCCGACGGTCTGGATGGTCGGGTTGAATTGGGTCAGGCGTTCAAAGAGCTGGCCAATCGGGGTTTGACCAGTGTTCTGGCCGAGGGCGGTGCGACGCTGAACTATGCGCTCCTGCATGCCGGACTCGTCGATCGTGTAGCCGCGTTTGTGGCCCCCAAGCTGGTGGGCGGGTCGGAAGCTCCCACAGCGGTAGGCGGCCTGGGGGTCGAGAGCCTCGATCAGGGCTGGGAATTACAGGATGTCGGATGGAAACTGATGGGCCACGATCTACTGGTGGAAGGGTATCTTGCCATCCCCTGGGAAGGCTAAGCTGGTGCAATCGACCGTAACTCAAAGGCTTGACAGTAACCAGGCCCTGGCCTTGACCCGCGAGGACCCTCGTGAGGTGGTGGCTGCAGCCGGAGCCCTGCGCAACCAGCTCAAGGGGCGCACTTTGACCTATTCCCCCAAGGTCTTTCTGCCGGTCACCAACCTTTGTCGGGATCGCTGTTCCTACTGCACGTTCCGCAAGAGCCCGAAGGACCCCGGTGCTCACACCATGAGCCTGGACGAGATCCGCCAGGTCTCGGCTCGAGGGGTCCAGGCGGGATGTGTCGAGGCTTTGATGTGTCTGGGCGACCGTCCCGAGACGGCCTATCCGAGCTACGGCGAGAAGTTGCGTCTGATGGGGGCGCTCAGCACGCCGGCCTACGTGGCGATGGCCTGCCAGGTCAGTCTCGAAGAGGGTCTCTTGCCTCACACCAACGCCGGCCTGTTGACCGAGGCTGAGCTTAGACTGCTGCGTCCCCTCAACGTCAGTCTGGGGTTGATGCTCGAGAATATCAGCCCCCGGTTGCGCCAGAAAGGAATGCCCCACTCGGCCGCCCCCGACAAGGATCCGCTCCTGCGTATGCAGATGCTCGAGGCGGCCGGGCGTCTCAAGATCCCTTTCACCACCGGCATTTTGATCGGCATCGGCGAGACCTGGGAAGAACGCATCGACAGCCTGCTGGCGATCCGAGAGTGTCACGATCGCTATGGCCACATCCAGGAAGTGATCGTGCAGACCTTCCGGGCCAAGCCGGGCACCAGAATGGCCGAGTTCGGCCATCTTTCCGACCTGGAGTTGGCCCACACCGTGGCCATCGCCCGCTTGATGCTTGGCCCCATGAATCTGCAAGCTCCTCCCAATCTGTCTCCTGATGGCCACCACCTGTTGATTTCGGCGGGGATCAACGATTGGGGTGGGATTTCCCCCGTGACCCAGGACTTTATCAATCCCGAGGCTCCCTGGCCCCATCTGGAAGCCCTGCGGGCTACCTGTCGAGAGGCGGGTTTTGAACTCAAGCCCCGCCTGCCGATCTATCCCGAATATATCCATCAGGAATTCGTCGACCCCGGGCTGTTGATGCGATTGGAGGCTATGTGACTTTAGCCAATCTCTACGAGCGTCGCCGTCAGGCGCTGTCTGCACCGGTCGGCGAGGCCCTCGAAGCTGCCCTGGCCGGCCACGACCTCGAACGCGACCAGGCCCTGGTGCTGGCTCGCGTGCGGGGGGTCGAACTCGAGGCCCTGGTCCAGGTGGCCGACCACCTGCGCGAGCAACAGTGCGGCCACCAAGCCTCTTATGTGGTCAACCGCAATGTCAACTTCACCAACGTTTGTATCAAGCGTTGCACCTTCTGTGCCTTCAGTCGCGACCACCGCTTGGAAGAAGCCTATTACTTGCCTCAACACGAGGTGCTTCGACGTATTCAAGAGGCCATCGAGTTGGGGGCCACCGAGGTGTGCGTGCAGGCCGGCCTGCCTCCCAAGATGGACGGATCGCTCTATGTCGAGCTGACCCGGGCCATCAAGTCGCACTTTCCGACCCTTCACCTGCACGCCTTCTCTCCCGAAGAGGTGCTCTACGGGGCTATTCGTTCCCGCTCGAGTATCGGCGAGTATCTGCAACAGCTAAAAGAGGCCGGGCTCGACAGTTTGCCCGGCACCTCGGCCGAGATTCTCGACCAGGATCTGCGCGACAAGATCGCCCCTGGTCGGATCACCGTCGAGCAGTGGACCGAGGTCATCGAAGCGGCCCACCAGTTGGGTTTGCCGACCACCTCGACCATGATGTTCGGCCATCTTGAAGCACCCGACCACTGGGTGGACCATATGCTTTACCTGCGTGAGCTGCAAAAGCGAACCGGCGGCTTTAGCGAGTTCGTGCCTTTGAGTTTCGTGCATCAAGAGGCGCCCATGATGACGCGACTCGAGGGGGTGCGGGCCGGGGCCACGGGCGCCGAGGTAGTGCTGGTGCACGCGTTAGCCCGAGTGCTGTTAGGCGCGCATCTGCGCAACATCCAGGCTTCCTGGGTCAAAGAAGGACCCAAGCTGGCTCAGATTTTGCTGGCGGCCGGCTGTAACGACCTGGGGGGGACCCTGATCAACGAGAGTATTTCGACTTCGGCCGGGGCATCGTTCGGGCAGCTGGTGCCTCCGGCCGAACTGCGACGGATTTTGCGAGACGCGGGTCGCTTGCCCGTTCAGCGCAACACTCTCTATGGGGTCGTGCGTCGCTTCGAGAGCGAGCCCCTGCGCCCGGACGCTCTAGATCAGGTGGCCGACCCAGAAGGCCGCTTCGGTTCGTTTCAGCAGTTGGTGGCCGCCAAGGAACACCGCTTCGTGCATCCTCTGCGCGTGCTCAGCTGAGCCGGGCCAGGTTAAAGCCGCACACGACCGCCGCCAGACCGACCACCAGATGGATCGAGAGGTTCGCCAGGGCCATCCACCAGGCCGACTGTTCTAGCATGCGATAGGTTTCGAGACTAAAAGTCGAAAAGGTGGTGAAGCTGCCCAGAAAGCCCGTCATGAAGAATAGCTTGGGCAGATCCCCCGGGTCTTGCCCGACCTCGATCCGCCCCGCTATCAACCCGATCAACAGACACCCGAGCAGGTTGGCCGCCATCGTGCCGTAGGGAAAATCGGGGCCGGCCAGGCGCAGAAACAGACGGGTCATGCCGTGGCGACTGAGAGCGCCCAGAAACCCCCCTGCGCCGATCGCCAGCCATTGATTCATTCTTCGAGGTTGGCCCTTGGACTCGGCTGTTCCTGGAGTTTGGCAAAGAAAAAGGAGTGAAATGGCAATATTCCGTTAACCCAGTTAACAAATTCTTAACCAGAAAAAGGGCGCCATGAACTCGATTTGGCGCTAAACTAGGAAGGAACCTATTCGGAGGGCAACGTGGATTTGAAAGCCGCGCTAGACAGGATTAAAGAGGGCGTGCAGAACGGGGTAGATGCAGTTCGCGACTACGCCGACGACAACCCCGACACCGTTCGCAAGGTCGGTCCCATCGCGACCGGACTGCTAATCTTCTTAGGAGCTCTGATGGTCTTCAGAGCCTATCGCGAAGTACCTCGCGAAGCCGATCCCGGACGCGGACACCCGCTGGCCGCGGTCCAGGAATATGACGCGCAACCGGCCGCCCAGCCTCTGCCAGAGGCTACCACCTCGGAGCGTGGCCACCCCCTGGCCGCCGAAGAGACCGGACCGGCCCCGAGCGAGCCGGTGGCTCAAGAAGAAGAAGCTTATCCCGAGGTGGCCGAGCAACCCACTTATCAACCCGCTGCTGCCCCCGTGGCCGCTCCTTCCGACGCTTTGGATGATTCGGCCAACGATGCCGGGGTGGCGCTGGCCCGGTTCTTCCACAACCTTGACGAGCACAACTATGGCGAGGCCTACCGCGGCCTCTCGGCCGACTGGCAGGCCTCGCTGCCCTACGAGCGCTTCGCTTACGGATATAGCACGACCGAAGCGCTCAACTGCGAGGTCGAGCATGTGCGTCGCTTCGAAGACGGCCGGGTCCGCGTGGCGGTCACCCTGGACGCCATCGAGAACGGGACCCGCTCGCGCTATGTCGCTAGCTACCTGATGATCTCCGAGGGTGGCGAGTGGCGTCTCGACCGCGGCCTGCAGCTGCGGATCTAGCCACAACGATAGCCTTAGCCCATCGCGGATGAAGCGGTGGGCTTGATTTTGTAAATCACTCGGGTCTCGGCAGGGCTGCGATAGGGGTAGCTATCGACCCCCAGGTATTTCTTGGCCAGCATGTCGATGTGGGCATCGGCGCCTTCTTCGGTGATTGTGACCACTTCGCCCCGCACTTCCAGATAGCGGTAACTGTTGTCGGGGTCGAGCATCGACAGGGCCACCTGCGGACGGGCCCGCATGTTCTTGTCTTTGCGGCGGCCTTTAGCCGAGTTGACCTCGATCATGCCATCGCGATAGTGAAACCAGACCGGCGTCGATTGGGGAGTGCCATCGGGTAGAAGTGTACAAAGGTGCGCCAGCACCGGCTTTTCAAGAATGTCTTGATAGTTATCAGGGATACTCATCTGGGGCGATTCGCTGGTCGAGCAAGGCTTCCCTAGGGGTTCTGGTTGTGGTATCCTGACCAGTACACCATGCAGGCGGATCGGGTCCCTTCAATAGTCTTTTCTCGGACTGCTCCTAAGTCCGCCCATGCCCGCGAGGCGCCACCCACCAAGGCGGATCAGATCACCGCCGATCTGTATCAGTCGCTGGGTATCGAGGCGCCTGAGACTCCCCAACCTCCACCCCCGGCCAAACCCAGACGCTCTCTGCCGGGCCGCGTTTTGCGTGGCCTCGGCTGGTTGGGAGCGGCCGTCGGAGCCGGAGCCGGCGTGGTCGGAGCGATCGGTTACACCGCCAACCGCGAGGCTTTGAAGACCCCGGCTGTATCGCTCTACCTCGACGCCGAGCTGTTTTCGACGCCCAATCTCAGCCCGACGACCACGACCAACGCGCCGGTCCAGGCCCAGGCCGGCCGCAGTTGGAATCTGGCCGACTCGCCGGTGACGGTCTTTCTGCCCAGCGACACCGTCCGCCAGGTCGTGGACGACCTGGCCGAGACGGCCCCCATCGCGCGCCTGCTCGAGCAGAAGATCGCTCAGGTCCGCCAGGATGTGCAGCAGAAGCTAGGTCAGTTGGCAGTGCCTGACAACGACCTGCTGCTGGATCTCGACATTCCGCTGCCCACCGGCGACCGGCCCTTCTTTCACCTGGGCGAGCAGAACCTGCCCTCGGGTGGCTTGCGCGAACTGCAAAGCGAATCCGTTCCGCTCTCTTTACATGTAAGCGCCGAGCCGATCACCACCGGAATCGACCTGGAACTCGAGCTGATGCAGGGGGCCAGGGCCCCCGAGGGGGGCGGCCCGGGTTTGTTTCTGGGCACGGCCCGAGCCCGGGTGACCGCCGGCCCCGAGCTGGTGATTCGTGGTCAGGCCGACCTGCGCCACGACCTCGATGGCGAAGTGACTCGCTCTAAACTCGAGGCGCTCGAACCAGGGCCGAGCGAGTTGCGGTCGCGGCTCGAGAGGCGGCTCTATGAGGGACGCCAGCTGAGCCAGCATCAAGGTGTGCGGGACTCGCTGGAAACGGCCCTCGATTCGCAGTCGGTCGAGTTCGAGGGGCACGTGCGAAACGGTGACAAGCCTCTGGCCGAGGTGCTCTTTCACCTCTGGCTCAGCCCCGATAGCAACGGTGACGGTCGGGCCGAGGTGAAGGTGACCCAGCAGGCCGATCTGGACCGACTCGAGGCCATGCGGATCGAGGTCACCCGTCTCGAGAACACCGGTCAGGCTCCTGAAGGCAGGTTGGCGCGTTGGCTGCATTCCACCGCGGGTGACTATTTCGAGGAGGGCGTGCGGGCCGCCCTGCCCGAGGCCACGGCTGCGCTCCAGAAGATCGCTGTAGAGAAAGTGGGCGAACAGTTGGCCAGGACCAGCCCCGAGGTGGCGCTGCGAGCCAATCGGGTGGTCGACTCGGCTTTCCAGGTGGGCGACGAAGGGATCACCATTCATTCTACCCACCAGGGGGTATCGGACCTGACCTTCTGGCTGGGTCAGGTTCAGGTAGGACAAGACGGTACTCTGGCCGTGGCTATCAAGACCAGGCCCGGTCTGGGCGAAGTGCCCGATCAGCAACTGCCACCCGGCATGTCGCTGGCCGCGGGTGAAGCCGGGGTCAAGCTCGACGGCACCTTGCTCAACACCCACCTGCGCGACCAGAGCGACGGCGGTAGCATCGACTGGAGGTCGTTCCTCGAGAAGGTCGAGAACGGGGCCGACCTGCGCGAGGTGTCTTTCGGCTGCGATACGGCTGGCCGCCCTTGCTGGCCGCGCCTTGTCCTTGACCAGGGGAGACCCGCCGTGGTCTTTGATGTGAATGTGATTCCCAACGGGGCCAAGCCGGTAGAAGGGGTGACCGGGTTGGTGGCCGGAGCCACCGGCGCCCTCGATGGCGGAGCGGCCAAGCTGCAGAAAGGCCTGGAAGAGAAGACCGGGCTCTTCGGAACCATTGTCGGCGGCATCATTCGTATTCCCACCGCCGTGATCGACGGCGCAGTCGGAGTGGGAAAGGTGGTGGTCGACAACACCGCCGGGCTGGTGGTGGACACCACCAGCGAAGCCCTGACCCGGCCGAGCATTCACACCGGAGTGGTCGTGCCGCTCAAGCTCGACTTCGACAAAGAGGGCCTCAACGTTGTTCCACTGGGCGATGGGGTGCGCTTTTCCAACCCTGAGCAAAAGGTCCCCTTCGACGTGACCGACTTGATTCCGACCCGGGCGCTGGCGAACCTGATCGCTCGCACCGTGGCTTCGGCAGCCGGACCCTCGCAGGTCGGAGAGCAGGCCGAGAAGGTCAATCTAGACGTCAACCTCGAGCGACTCGGCGCCGAGATCGCCGAGCTAGGCTGGAGCGGCGGCAAAGAGAATCCAGATCTGGTGGTCAAGCTGAAGGTCAACCCTCAGGCGGCTGAGTGGATCGCCGCCAAAGCCGTCACCGGGCTCGAGCGTTAGCCAGCACCAACCCGGCCGCGGGCTCGTCCTCGAGGCTTTCCCCGCGGGCCCATTTCTTGAGGGCCACTCGGAGTTGCCTGCGTTCCAGTTGGGTGGGGCTCTCGAAAGACGGTAGGTCGGGGCCTGGCTGCAGCTGCAACTTGCCGCGCAGATAAGCGCGGGTGGCCCACAGGACGGCCTCGAGGCGAGCCAGTCTTTGGTGTCGCACCAGCGAGTCACGGAGGTCTTGCTCTCGCTCGGGGGAGGGCTCCTTGTCGGCCTCGAGATAGTCGGCCAGGGCCTGGGGCAGATTGCCATGCTTGAGCAGTTGGCGGGCGCGCAGCAAGAGAGGACCATCGGACGCCTCGACCAGGAACAGGTCCAAGTCGGCCACGTGCTCGAGCAAGGCCCATCCGAGCGACGGCTCGAGAGCGCCGACACTGGCGGCCATGCGAGCCAGTTGGTGCGGGTGCCAATGAAACCACTCGAGCGTCAGGTCCGGCCAACGCCGGCCCACCAGATGCAGGCCGCGGGCTACCAGTTCCGACTTGTCCGGTCGTCGACCCAATTTCTCGAAGTGGATGAGACACGGGTCGGGAGCCCGGGCAAGTTGGCATCGCTGGGCCGGAGGTAGACCGAGCAACTCGACCAGGGCCGCCTGCGGCCGCCCTTCGGCCGTAAACGGCGGGCCCGCGAGCCGCTCCATCCAGGTGAGCAGTTCGGGCCAGTCGACCTGCCCGCGCAGCAGCCAGTCTTCCAGCAAAGCCAGACATTTAGGCAGAAACTTCTGGGGGGTCTGCTCGAGGCGTCCGACTAGCTCGGGCAAGTGAGTCTCGAGCTCTTGCAGGTCGCTCGGTTCGGGGGGATAGATGGCCAGAAAGGCGAGGCTGCAAGTCAGTTCGCGTCGCACGGGGTTGGCCAGTTGGGCCCACTCGGCTCGCGCCGGGAGGGCCAGTTTGCAGTTTTCGAGAGTCCTGGTCATTTTCCGAGTATGGTGAGGGGCGCCTGGAGCAGGCGTGGGGCTTCCCAGACTTCTTCCAGCCAACCTTTGAGGGCGCCTACGTAGGCGTCTTCGCAGGCTCGAAAGGTCGATTCCTCGAGGCCTCCAAAGGTGCCACTATATTCCTGGCCTTTCTCGTCCCGGCCGATCCAGCTTCCGTAGAGAAAACGATCTCCATCACTCAGGCCGGCCTTCCATACCCCCTCGAAGGGAACGCCGTGGATCCTTCCCCGGATCGGTCCTACGAAAGTCTCTTCGCTGTCGGCCTCGGCTTCTCCCTGAAGATCGAGCTTCCAGTCGTAGTCGCTGGCCGAGGACTCGTAGGTGCCCTGGAGCTTTCCCTCCTGCAGGTCCAGGGCGAGTTTTCCTACCGAACGTTCGAACGCTTCCTTGAGAGTGCCCAAGAAACGATTCGGCTTGACCTCGGGTTGGTCGAGCAAGAACAGCGAGGCCGCCTCGAAGAGGTGGGCCAGATCGTGAATGTGAAAAACCAGTCCTCGCTCGCGCTCGATCTGAACTCGCTCTTCCGGCGTCAGCATCATCACCGACACCAGCTGGTCACTCCCTTCACAGAGCTCGAAGCGATAGTAGGGGTGAATCAGCAGTTGGTTGACTTCTTTGAGAATCTCGACGTCGATCAGGTTGGGTGAGTGGAGCGCCTCGAGGGTGTAAGGAAACTCCTCCACCAGAAATTCGACCCAGATCGGACCCTGAGGCCCGTCCCATCGCTCCTTAATGGATGCTGGTGCGAAGGCGCCGCGCGAAATGGCCGCCCATTGCCGAAGGGTGTCTTCATAGACCCGCTTCTCGGCCTCAATCGTTTGATCGGGATCCTCGGTCCAGACGCGAATCTCATCCCAGCGCAGGGCTTGCAGATCGGCGGTGAAGTCTTGAGGGTCAAACACTCCGCCGGCCTCTTCTTCAAGAGCGATCAAGACCTCGACCAGATCTTGATCTTCGAGTTCGCGATAGGCCCCGAAAAAGCCGAAGGGCCGATAGTAGCGGACCAGGCCCAACAACCAGGATTCTACTGCATCACTCATTCCAGGCAAGAACCCTTCGCAGAGCGACGAAGGGTCGCCTGCCAATGCATCCTGAACTAGCCCCCCTCTATCGATCCGAACACCCCGAGCAGAGTGTGCTCGCTTTGAAACGCTTCTTGCTAGTGGCTAAAAGCCGCGGCGACGCGGCTCTATGCGCCGAGTTGCTCGGGTTGGTGGCCCGCTGCCAGTGGCTGGCCGGCGAACTCGATGCCGCCCAGGAGAGCCTCAACGATGTCGAGTTCGTCTTGATCGACTCGAAATTGCGGGGGGGGCAGGTCGAAGCCCGCTACCTGATGGAGCGGGCTCTCTGGTTTGCCGCCTGCGGTCTGGCCGCACCGGCCGCCAAGAGCGCCCGCGAGAGCCTGGCCCTGGCCGAGGAGCCTCTGGCCGGCGAACTCGAGGCGCTCTGGAGCGAGTTATCCGACGGCCGTCGGGGCTAGTTTCGAGGCCAGGTATTCCTCGGCTTCCATGGCCGCTTTACAGCCCATTCCGGCGGCCGTAATGGCTTGTCGATAGCGTTTGTCCACCACGTCACCGCAGGCATAGACCCCTTCGAGGTTGGTCTTCACGTCTTCGGTTACGCTGTGGCCCTTGACGGTGACGATGTAGCCCTCTTCGTCGGTGGTCACCCGGCCTCCCAAAAAATCGGTATTGGGAATGTGGCCAATGCCCAGGAACATGCCATCACAAGCCACCGTTCGGCGCTCGGTGCGAGGGTCATCGAGCTTGTCTGAAGGTGCCCCCTCGGGATGGGTGATCACCTCGACCCCACTCACCGCCCCCGTTTCATGGTCGCCCAGCACGCTGACGACTTCGCTGTTCCACAGGAACTCGATCTTGGCGTGCTCGAGGGCCCGCTGCTGCATGATTTTCGAGGCTCGCAAGGCTTCGCGCCGGTGGATCACGATCACCTTGGTGGCGAATCGAGTCAGAAAGAGGGCCTCTTCCATGGCCGAATCCCCGCCCCCGATGACGGTGACCACCTGGTCGCGAAAGAAGGCTCCGTCGCAGGTGGCGCACGAACTGACCCCACGTCCGAACATCTCGCCTTCGCCGGGCACGTCGAGGCGTCGGGCTCTGGCTCCGGTGGCCAGAATCAGCGAGTCGGCGGTGATGCGCTTGCCGTTGTCGAGTTCGACCGTATACGGCGGTCCGCCATCTTCGAGCCTGGCGATCAGGCCATACTCGTAGCGGGCGCCGAAGCGCTGAGCTTGCTGCTTCATATTTTCGATCAGGTCAAAGCCCCCAACCCCCTCGGGAAAGCCCGGAAAGTTCTCGACATCCGACGTCAAGGAGAGCTGACCACCGGGCTCGTTGCCCTCGAGCACCAGGGGTTTGAGGTCGGCGCGAGCGGCGTAGATGGCGGCCGTGTGACCGGCACAACCTGACCCGGCGATGAGCACGCTGACGTGTTCGGAATTCGACATGAGAAAGCTCCTAGAATGGTAAGATGGCCTCAGGGCGTTTGCCAGTTTAACAAGTCCTTCCCAACTTGTAAATCGAGCAGGGATTCGAACAACCGCAGGCGCAGCAATCTGCATGGGTTGTCAAAAGATTTTGGGACAAGAGATTGCGGGGCGTGTTCGTCAGCGAGTCAAAGAGCGAGCCGCTGAATTCAAAGCCCGGACCGGGGTGGTTGCAGGGTTGGCAACCTTGCTGGTGGGCGATGACCCGGCCAGTCACACGTACGTGCGCATGAAGCATCAGGCCTGCAGCGAGTCGGGACTGCGTTCGTTTGGCAAGAACCTGCCTTCGACCGCCACCCAGGCCGAGGTCGAAGCGGCTGTGCGCGAACTGGCCGACAATCCCGATGTGCACGGCATTCTGGTGCAGTTGCCGCTGCCTGCCCATATCGATGAGGCGGCGGTATTGGCCGGCGTTCCCCTCGAGAAGGACGTGGACGGATTTCATCCGGTCAACATGGGTCTGTTGGCCCAGAAGGGCTCGAAGCCACACTTCGTACCCTGCACTCCGGCCGGCTGCATGGTCTTGCTCGAAGAGAGCGGGATCACCCTCGAAGGAGCCCGGGCGGTGGTGGTCGGTCGGAGCAATATCGTCGGCATGCCGGTGGCCTTGTTGTTGCTCGAACGCAACGCCACCGTGACCATTGTCCATTCCCGCACCAAGGACATGACGGCTCACCTCAAAGAGGCCGATGTGGTGGTGGTGGCCATCGGCAAGCCGGGCTTTATCACCGGCGAGATGCTCAAGCCCGGGGCGGCCGTCATCGATGTCGGCATCAATAAGATCGACGCGCCCGACCATCCGCGCGGCTATCGCATCGTCGGCGATGTCGACTTCCCATCGGCCGAGAAGGTGGCCGGTTATTTGACCCCGGTTCCGGGTGGGGTCGGGCCGATGACCATTGCGATGCTGTTGTCCAACACTCTCGAGGCCGCCCTGGCGGCAACACCGGAGCCCGCCCGGCCGTGATCATCATCGGGTGGGGGCACCAGAAGCTCAAGCGGCTTGGGCCGGTCAACAAGCTCGTCTGTCCCAACTGCCGCAACGAAGATTTCTGGGAATTGCGCCAGGTCAGCACCTGGTTCACCTTCTTCTTCATCCCGATCTTTCCTTATAGCAGCCAGAGCTATCTCTGTTGTCCCATCTGCGCGGCCTCGCGCGAGGTAGAGGGCAGCGAACTAGAGGCCTGTCGCAGCCAGGCAGAGCAGAATCTGGCTCGTCTCAAGGAGACGGGATGATCTCGCCGCATTTCGAGCGCCTGCTCTATGATGCCGACCTGACCAACTTCGAAACCTACATCCGTCTGGCCGTCCAGGTCGGCTCGAGCGATGTTCACTTCGAGCCGATGCCGGGCGAGTTGCGCATTCGGCTACGCATTGAAGGAGAGCTGGCTGAAGCCGTGCGCTTGCCTCATCCAGGAGGCAACAAACCCCACCCCTGCGTGGTGCAGATCAAGGCCCGCAGTGACCTCAGCCTGCAGTCGCGAGTGCCCGAAGACGGCCGCTTCGACCTCATGGTCGAGGGCGCGCCCCTGAGCATGCGCGTGGCCACGATGCCTCAGGTTTGGGGCGAGAAGGTGGTCATTCGCATCTTCGACGTCAACCGTATCGAGTCGCTGACCGGATTGGGCTTTCGCGAACAGAACCTCAAATCTGTCCAGGATTTGGCCGACCGCAGTTCAGGCATGTTGCTGGTGACCGGACCCACGGGCTCGGGCAAGACCACCACCCTGTATTCGCTGCTGAACTATCTCAATCGACCCAGCCGCAACCTGGTGACGGTGGAAGATCCGGTCGAGTATTTTTTCTACGGTGTCAATCAGATCCAGGTTTCTCACCAGGGGGTAACCTTTCAGTCGGCTCTGCGGGCCCTGTTGCGTCACGACCCTGACGTCATCATGCTGGGCGAGATTCGCGATCGCGAAACCGCCGAGACGGCCTTTCACGCGGCGACGACCGGTCACCTGGTCCTGACCACGGTGCACGCCAAAGACTGCATTGGCGCCCTCATGCGCCTGCTCGACCTGGGCGTGCCGCCGCTGATTTTATCGCAGGTGGTCAACGGAGTGGTGGCTCAGCGCCTGGTGCCGCGGCTTTGCACCCACTGCGCCAAGCGTGATTACCATCCGCCCCTCGAGCAGATTCCGACCTACCACAGCGTGGGCTGCGAACGCTGTCTGCAAACTGGCTTTATCGACCGCCAGGGGGTGCAAGAGCTGCTCGTGATGACCGACACGCTGCGCAAGATGCTGGCCTTCGAGACGCCCGAAGAAGAGTTTCATCTGGTAGCCCTCAAGGAGGGCATGGAAACGCTCAAAGAGGATGCCCTCTACAAGTCGATTTCGGGCACCATCAATTATCGAGATGCCATCGGGATCTCCGACGAGCCCCTCGACCGGATCGTGGCCGACATGCCGCGGCTGGCCGCCTATATGGAGTTATAGAAAGCTTCGAGTCGCTCCATGGCGCGCTCGAGTTCTCGCGTAGCCGGAGTCGAGGGTTGATAGCCGAGCCGGTGATAAGCGCTACGCAAGCGCTCGAAGCTGGGGATGGTCTGGCTGACATCACTGTAGCCGGTCGCCTGGCGCTCGAAGGCTTCGGCCGCCAGCACCAACCGGCGCCAATCGTCGGGCCACACATTGTTGGGCTGGCCAGCTCCGAAGCGATAGCGTAGCCAGCCACGGTTGCCCACTCGCCGGGCCGTGTCGTGAAGATTGCGAGCCTCGCGCAGCAAAGCCTGAGGATTTTCGAAGACGGCGGGGGCGACCGGGCCGGTTAACGGAAACGAGGCCAGGTGCTCTCCCGCCGGGGAGGCTTTGCCACCGAACCGGGCCCGCAGCTCCCGAAGCTGGTCTTCCAGGGCTTTGGCCTGGGCGACCAGGTCGTCGACGGGGTTTTGCAGGCCCGAGACCGAGCCGCTGGTTTGCAGGCCCCGCCGGGCGCTGGCCAGGGCGTCGATCTCGGGCCCTAGCCGATCGACTCCTCGGGCGGGCAGCGCCTCGGCCAGTCTCTGGCTAGCCTGGGCCAGGGCCTCGAGGTCCTGGCGGGCCAGACCCTGGCCCCAGGTGAGCTGGCCTCGATCGAGTTGGGCGGCCAGTTCGGTGGCCCGCTGGTTGAGGGTGTGACTGGTTTCTAACAACGTTTGGGCCCAGCCGGGACCGACCAGGCTGACGAGCAGGATCATGAGGATCGATAGGTTTCGCATATCTCTATTATACCCAGAGGAAGTAAGTGGGGTTGCTCTGGTCGAAAGTGGATGGCAATGGCTCAGGATTTTGCACGGATTTTTGACCAGACCCGCGCCATCGCAGTGGTCGGCATCAGCGAGAAGCCATGGCGAGCCGGCCACTACGTGCCCGAATATCTGGCCCAGCAGGGCTTCCAGATTCTAGGGGTGACCCCCACCGGTCACAGTTCGCTGGCCGAGCAATCGGCCACGACCCTGGCGGGGTTGGAGCGGCCGGTCGAGCTGGTGTTGATGTTTCGCCGCAGCGATCAGGTTGGCGAGCACCTGGCCGATATTCTCAGCGTCGAGCCCCTGCCGCGAGTGGTCTGGATGCAGTCGGGCATTCGCAATGAGGTCTTCGCTCGGGCTTTGCAAGCGAGGGGGATCGAGGTGGTCAGCGACCGCTGCGCCATGGTCGAGCATCGACTGCTATGACACGTCGCTACAAATTTCACATCGATTTGCGCGCTTTGAATCGAGTCGCGCCACCCCAACGAGATGACGGCTTCCAGCTGTCTGAGCAGTTGCGTGAGCAGGTGGGCGATACCTCGCGTTGGGAGTTGTTGCAACGGGCCATCGAGGCGGTGCCAGAGCTGAGTAGCTGGTCGCCTGAGTGGCAGGACCCTCTGTTGGGCGAAGAGATGATGATGACCTACAACGCTTCTTTGCGCAGGGCCCGCTCGGCCAGACCCGGCGCCTACGAGCGCAACGCTATCAATTTCAACGTGTTCTTCGATTCTGACGGGATCAAACACGTGGTCTCGCGCCCGGTGCACGAGCCCCACGACCGCGTCTCTGAACTGATGATCAGTCCCAACGGCATCATCCTGCGGTTGGCTTACGAGCGCGTCACCGGGCCGCGACAGAACACCGACGACCTTTTCGAAGATGGCCTGTGCGCCCTCGATAGTGACGAAGAAGCTCACCGTTTCGTGCGCTATCCTGGCTATGAACTGCGCCAGGAACGCTTCGAGCCCGAGCAAGAGACGCTGGTCGACGTGCTCGAGCAGGTGTTGTTCTATGATCTCGAGCGCCGCGAACTGGCGGTGCGCCCGGTCGCCCCCGACTAGATGACGTCGTTGAATTCGGTGCCCGGGATGATGGGGTTGTTGAACAGGTCGAACACGCCCACGGCCTTGCTCATCATCGAGGTGAGTTCTTTGCCGAACTTGGCTCCGGCCCAGGGATCTTCGGGCTCTTTCTTGGGACCGTTGCGCAGGCCCTGGAAGGCTTCCAGGAACAGGCGATAGTCCGCCCGGCGGTAGGGCTCGTCGCCGGTGAACTGGCCCAGTTGATCTTGCACCACTTTCGAGAGACGACTGACCATGTTTGCCAGCTTGCCGGTGGTGGTGTGAGGGCCTTCGGTTGGACCGTGGTCGGCCAGGAAGCGAGCCTGGATTTCGCGGCTGTTGTCGCTAAACGAGGCGCGCAGCAACTCCTGGCGCTCGTGGCGGGGGCGCTCGAAGCGGTGAGCCTTGCGAGCTTCTTTGTTCTCTTTGCCAGCGGCCGCGCCGGTGGCACCGAGGGCGGGGCGCTCGATAGCCGATTGGTAGCGGCGGCGACGCCGAACCTTGGGGGTTTCGGTGAAGGTGCCGGTGAGCGCGCCCTGGGTGGCCGCTTGCGAGCTGCTGCCGCCCTGGGACACATCAGCACTAGCCGAGGCGAGAACACGCTGGGAGCGAGTGCTCTTGCGAGTCCCTTTGGGACTCATCATCTGGGCTTGGCCGGTGTTGGCCGCCATCATGGTCGCGTTCTGGTTGACGTTCATGGCTCCCCCCTATAGTAGCCCGAAGCAAGTCTCGAGGCGAGGCCCGTTTGTAACAGCGAGGCACATGATGTTGACTTTTTGTTAACCGTTGTTGAGAAATTGTTACAGCTGGCAGGGGTGGGGGGATGGGATCCGGGGGGTTCTGTCAAAGGGACAGTCATGGCCGCAGACAGTGTTCCTATAACGGTTTGGAAGCCCCTCGAAACCTGCCTGGAAGAACTCAAATCCATTCTCTCCCAGGATCTTCTGGCAGTGGTGCTCTACGGCAGCGCAGCCCGAGGCGATTTTGCCGCCGGAACCTCGGACCTCAACTTGATGGTAGTGACCCGCTCTTTCTCGACCCATCAATTACGCGAGGTCACCGCCACCATCCAGGCCGCCTGGCGGGCCGTCCGGCTCGATCCCTTCATCCTGACCCTGGAGGAATTGCGGCGTTCGGCCGACGTTTTTCCCCTGCGCTACCACGAGATCAAGAGTTGCTATCGCCTGCTGGCCGGTGAGGACGTGCTCGAGGACATCTTCGTGCACGACGAGCACTTGCGTTTGGCCTGCGAGCGAGAAGCCAAGCAGATGGTGCTCAGGTTGCGCCAGCTGTACATGCTCAGAGCCGGCCTGCGGCCGGCTCTGAGAGAGACGTTGATCTCGACCATCAACCCATTCTTGCGGCTGTTGGCCGTGGCCCTGCAATTGACCGGCAAGAATCCCCCCGAGGATCTCGAGCAGATGTTGGAACTGGCCAGCCGCGAACTCGAGGTTCCGGCCGATGCGCTCTTTCGGGTGTGGTCGTTGCGATTTTCCACCCAACCAACAGAAGAGGCGATCCTGACAGGCCTCTATGAACAGTTCATAGAGTGCGCCGTCGGGCTCGCCTCTTACGTTGACCGTCTAGGGGTCTAGCTTAGAGCCGGTCGTTGCTGGTCTCTTGGGGACCGCGGGTGCCGGGCACGACCTGGGCATTGGCGGCTTCGCCGACATTGCCGACTTTGTCGGTCTCGTTGACGTTGCCGACCGCTGGCGTGCCGGCGATGCCGGCTGCGCCCTGCGCGGCTGAATCCGAGCCGGCCGCCTCGGTGGCCTTACTGCCATGGCCCTGGCTGGCGGCTTCAGACCCGCCCACCTGACCGGCCGAGTCGTCGGTGCTCTGACTGCTCTCGCGGCTGCTGTTGCCCGACCCGCTCGAACTGGCTCCGCTATAGGTGTCGTAGAGCGACTGAAGATTGTTGTTGGTGTTGGTCTCTTGCACGCCGCCGACCTGTTGGGTCGAGGACAGTTGCTGAGCTTCGGGCGATAGCCCAGCCGAGTCTTGAATGTTCTGAGCGCCGGCCGCGGCGGCAGCCGCTCCTCCGACCTCGCCGACCTTGCCGTCGTCTTCACCGGCGCCACCGGCTGCCGGGGCCTGGAAGCGCTGGCTGAGGGCGGCGGCGCCTTGAGAACCGCCTGCTCCGATAGAGAGATCGCTCGAGCCGCCTTTGGACCCGATCGCTCCGATTGCCATATCATCTTTGTGGTGGGACATCAAATCCTCCTCTGGTTGCCTGCAAAAGCAGTATATCTCAAGGGTCGAGCGACTGTCTCGAATTTCCAGGAAAGTTAACTCATGGCAACAACTCGCGGATCTTTTAACATGTTGGAAACACTTTTGGCTGGACAAGGACTCTCGTCGAAACTGTCTCTGACGGCAGCGGTGAGACGGGGCGAGGTGAAGTGAGATGGTATGGGACGACGTTTGAGCCTGCGCCAGGCTTCCGAGCAACTGGGCGTGCATAAGAATCGATTGTGGCGGGCGATCAAGAGTGGCCAGCTTCGAGCCGAGCTGCAAGAGCGAGGCGGACGCAGTACCTATAAGGTGGATGATGACGAACTGGCCCGCTGGGCTGGCGAGTTTCTCTCGTCGGGCGAGTTCGAGACGGTGCGAGCCGAGTCGAAACGAGGCGAGACGGTCCCGCTCGAGGTGCACCTGGCCTTGCAGCAACAAGTGGACGGACTGATCGAGGAGCTTCGTCGGGCCGAACGCCGGTTGGTCGCGGTGCAGTTGGCGTTCGCGACCGAGCAGCAGGTCCTGGCCGAGACTCAGCAGGCCCTCTTCGAGGCCCGGAGCCACCTCGACAGCGATCCGGCTCCCATCCTGGCCCAAGAACTCAAGGCGGCCCGCACCGAGTTGGCCCGTTGGGAAAAGCAGCGGCGCAGCCAGACCTGGTGGAGCACCATCCTTCGAGCCTAGTGTTCCAAAGGGGAACGTGCCTGCCGTCGTGAACCCATCGTGAGATGTCCGAATCGACCGAGATGTACCTGCTCACTATCTATAAGCTCAACGAGCAACATGGTAGAGCCGGCAACACCCTGATGGCCAATTGGCTCGGAGTGAGCACGGCCTCGATCACCGAGATGGTCAAGAAGTTGGCCGAAAAGGGCCTGGTCGAGCGCAAGGGCCGCGGGCTTTATCTCAAGCCCGCCGGAGAGAAGATCGCGCTGCGAGTCATCCGCAAGCACCGCCTGGCCGAGCGTTTTCTGACCGACCACCTGGGCATCCCCTGGGACCATGCTCACGACCAGGCGTGTCGCCTCGAACACATACTATCTGATCAGGTGGTCAACGCTCTGGAAGAATTCCTGGACTATCCGGCCACCTGTCCCCACGGGCATCCCATTCCCGACCGTGACGGGCGCCTGGAGTATACCGAGAGCCCCAGGCTGCACGACCACCCCGAAGGGCGAGTGGTCGAGGTGGAACGGGTTAGCGAAGAGTCGGCCGAGGTGCTGCGTTACTTAGAAGAGATCGGGCTCAAGCCGGGCTGTCGGCTGACCATCGAGAAGGTGGCCCCTTTCGAAGGACCCCTGCTGGTGCGCGTGGGTGAGGCAGCCCTGCCCTTGAGTCGGGAGATTGCTGGAAAGATCTGGGCCAGGGCAACATGATTGAAACAAAATCTCGCGAGATAGTTACCTGGTTAACATAGTTGTAACTTCAGGCGTTTGGCAACCCCCTCCCCCTTCGATACACTAAAGGCAATTAACCGACACGAAAGGGGACTACCTAGAAATGGGTAAAGTCAAAAATCAGCCTAACATCAACATCAACATCGTCAACAGCGGCAACAGCTTCAACGGCGCCAACGGTGCCAACAGCCTCTTCGGCGGACAGCCCGGCTGCGGTGGTTGCAACGGCGCTCACGGCCCCCACGGTCCTCGCGGCGCTCGCATGCGCGCGATGCGCAACCTTCACAAATTGGCCCACGTCCTCAACGGCGGCGGCCCTGGTCACGGACACGGAAACTGCTTCGGCTGCGGCAACCCCGGCTTTGGCGGCCTGGGCGGTGGCTTCGGTGGCGGCTTCCAGGTGGCCGGCAGCTTCAAAATGGGTGTAGGCGGCTTCCTCGGCCTCGGCTAGCTAGAACCCCTCGATACCAGCACTGAAAGGGCCTCTTGTCTTCGGACAGGGGGCTTTTTTGCGTTGGGCAGAGGTTGGTTCGGGCGGCGGAGAGTTTACAGAAAACGAAGAATAGTTAACGGTCTGTTTACAATGGCAACCTGGTTGTCACAAAAACGGGTGGGTACCGCCTGGGATTTGGCCTACTATCATCTCAAGCAAGACAAACAAATTGCACGAAGGAGCTTGGAGTAATGGGCAAAGTTAAACAGCAACCGGGAATCAACATCAACATCATCAACAGCGGCAACAGCTATGGCGCCAACGGCGCTCAGGGCGCCCAGGGCCAGAACCCCCTGCAGTCCCTGTTCGGTGGACAAGGTGGATGTTGTGGCGGTCCTAAGGGTGCGATGCACCGCCGCATGCATGCGATGCGTAATCTGGCCAAAGTGGCTGGCGCGCTCGGTGGTGGCGGTGGTTGCCAGAGCTGTATGGGTGCCGGTCACCCGAATTTCGGCGGACTTCACGGAGCTATGAACCTGGGTGGCGGCCTGGGCGGCGGTTTCGGCGGCGGTCTCGGCGGTGGCTTCCAGGTAGCCGGTAGTTTCAAAATGGCGGCCGGTGGCTTCCTCGGAATGGCCTAGCAACTAGAATTTGATGTGGTCTCGAAAGGCCGCCCCAAGGGCGGCCTTTTTGCTGTTTGTTTTACCCGGTGGCCGCCGGGGCAAGTAAACGGGGATGACTTTTGACGAACCAGACTTTGAAGCCCTGGCCAAGAATTGGCTAAGGGTGGACCCCCGCACCAGCGCTCAGGATGCCCAACTCCAAGCCCGCATTCAAGCACGGCTGGCCGCCGCCCTGGCCGAACGTCGGCGGCAGGTGCGAGCCGCCGCCCAGGACGAGGGTGGTGACCTGGTAGTTTCGATCGACCGCAGCCGCCTCTGTCCCGAGACCGGCCTCGATCTGTCCGCCCTGGCCGAGCTGGCGGGTTTTGTGGAAGAGCTCAGCGAGGGTCCGAAATCCGATTCAGAATCTGAGGATCAATAGGGTTTAGACTTTCCTCCGAGGCGACAGAATAATGGATACGCACGTCAGTTCGTGCGAAAGTTTTTGACCACACAGAAAGACGAGGACGAGCAATGAGGATCGGAGTGCTGCGAGGCCGGGAAGAATCTTTTCCTGAAGCTATTATCGCCTGTATCAATGCTAGAGACGAGGATGTGACGGCCGAGTTCGTGCATCTCGGCGGAACGAGCATGGGAGAGGAGTGTCCCTATGACGTGATCATGGACCGCATCTCTCACGAGGTTCCCTACTATCAGGTTTATCTCAAGCAGGCTTCGATGCAGGGCACTTACGTCGTCAACAATCCCTTCTGGATGAACGTCGACGACAAGTTCTTCGGCTACTCGCTGGCTCAGAAGATGGGAATCCCGGTTCCCAAGACGGTGGTGCTGCCCAACAAAGAATACATCGCGGACATCAACGCCAAATCACTGCGCAACCTCTGGCCCATCGACTGGAACCTGCGCCTGCAGGAAGTCGGCCTGCCCTGCATCATGAAGCCGGCCTTCGGCGGCGGCTGGAAGAACGTCACCAAGATCACCTCGGTCGAGCAGGCCATCGAGACCTATCAGCAGTCGGGCGACCTGACCATGATGCTGCAAGAGTTCATCGACTGGGATGACTACATCCGCTGCTTGTGCATCGGCCGCAAGTATGCCCGCTCCATTCGTTATATCCCTCGTCCGATGGGCATGGGAGAATACGTTCAGGACCTGAGCGTGCTCAACCCCGAGCATGCCCGCAAGGCCGAAGAGTACAGCCTCATGTTCAACGAGGTGCTGGGCTACGACATGAACGCTCTCGAATTCGCTATCAAAGACGACATCGTTTATGCTATCGACATCACCAACTACGTCTGTGACATGGACTATAAGTCGCTCAAGGACGCTCACTTTGGCTGGGCCGTCGAGCACATGTCCGACTTCCTCATCGAGATGGCCCGCGAAAAACAGGTCAATCACCCGGCCGCCAATTGGGCCCGCATTCCCGAGTTCACCCTGGCCTAGCTCTCTCAGGCTGAATCCGACAGGCCTCGCACGCGAGTGTGGGGCCTGTTTTGTTTCCCCTTCTCGGCGGAGGGAAGCTCCATGGGTCCAAGAATTTTTCGGTATGGCGAAAACACTTTCGGCTGAAAAACTTCGTCAGATCCAGTCGATCATGGAGCGTGATCCTCAGGCTTACTCCGAGATCGAGTTCGGTCTCTTGCGCCATGCCCAGGGCCAGCGCCGCGAGCAACTGGTCACTGGCCGGATGCTCAAACAGCAACAGCGCGAAAACGAGTTGCTCAAAAACCGCCTGGCCCTGGCCGAGAAGCGGCTGACCACCCTGGCACGGGCCTTGCACAGCGTTTGCGAGGCGGCCGGTAGAAGCCTCATCGACTGGGAGAGCGATCGCGAACTGGCCTGGATTTTCGGTATTTTGCGCGGCTGGGAAGACCTCGAAGACGAGTTGGCCGAGCGGTTCGCCTGGACTCCGTCGCAACGCGAACTGATCCAGCGTTATCGGGCCGGGCTACTCGAGATCTGTCAGGCCGAATAGTCGCAGGAAAAGTCGTGGGTTACGCCAACTGGCATGCCTATGAAGCGATTTTTCCTGGTTCTGGTTTGCGTCTGTGTCATGGTCGGCTGTGGCGGGGGCGGCGGTGGTGGCGGCGGACAAGCGACGGGTGGTGGAGGTGCCGGAGGCGGTGCAGTGACACCTCCGCCTGTGTTGCTCACCCCCCGAACCTTCACGGTTCCCAACTTTGGGGCCAACCAGAAAGCTGTCTTCCTCAGTGGCCTGACCCCGCCCACGGATGCGGCGGGCGGAAACCAGACCATCCAGCTGGTCAGCAACAACCGCAGCCTCCCGACCGTGGCCAGGGCAGAAGAAGCGACGCCGGCCTCGACCTCGAACGAGCCGATCGGCTGCGGGATGGTGCTCTTGCGCGAAGAGCCGGTTCGGCCCACCGACCAGGCCCTGTCGAGATCAGGCGTGCTGCCTCGCTTTCAAGAGCTGGCCGAGGGCAGCGTCGAAACCTTCTTTAGCTCGTTTACGGGCCAGACGATCACCACCCAGAAGGTGCTCGAGCCCAACGAGACCATTCGATGTACGATTTTCGCCGAGGTCGTCTCGGGGGCGCCAGTGGTTTCCAGGGCGCGGGCTCTGCAGATCGCCGAAGCTTTTGACACCGACAATCCGTTCTTGCCGGGACCGGGCGGGATTTACGACCAGGTGAGGGCCATCTATGGCTCGGAGTGGTCGGCCCTGGGAGGGCGCGACGGCGACGCCAAGATCGTGCTGGTATTCATGCGCTCGGCCAGCATTGGCGGAACCGGCTTGTTCGGCTTCTTCCGTCCCACCGACGCTTCGCTAAAGTCACAGATCGCCAACAGCAATGAAGGCGAAATCCTCTACCTCAACGCCGACCGCACCCTCGACGAGCAATTGGGCACCATCGCTCACGAGTTCAAGCATATGATCAGCTACAATACCAAGGTCATCCGCCAGGGGGCCTTCCCGGCCAACGCTCCCTTCGAGAACCTGAGCGTCGAAGAAGGCCTGGCGGTATTGGCCGAGCAGCTCATCGGCTATACCATGGAGCGGGGAAACAGCTTTCAGTTCATCGTCTCGCGCAACTATCTACAGGCGCCCCAAAACTTTGATTTCTTCACTTTTTCGACTTCGAATGCCGGCTACTACGGGCAGGGGTATCTGTTCTTCCGCTACGTGTTGGAACATTTCGGCCAGCAGACCATCACCAATATCGCGATGTCGACCAGCACTGGTCTGACCAACCTCAACCAGAATCTGGCCCCCGGGTTTGCCGAAGTGTTCCGGCGCTGGACAGTGGCCAACTATGTCTGCAACCTGGGCGGAACGCCGCCTACCATCTACACCTATCCCAGCGGTTTTCGAACTCAGGGCAACATCCCCGCGGTGGGCACTTTGCCCGGGCCGGCGGTCCTTAATGCCCCCAACTCTGGAACCTTCAGCACACCAGTCCAGGGCAATTGGTCGGCGGCCTACGTCGGCTATCAGAACGGCAATGGCACCGCCCTGGAGATTACGTTCACTCCGCCCGCCAACAGTACTCAGCAGCTTCTCTTCGAGAATCCCACCGGCACCTTCACCAGTCTCCAAAACTAGCGCTTGGTGCGGTCCCAGCTGATCACGCGCTCGGGCCGAACTCGGATATAGACAAAGCCGTCGGGAATGCTGGTGGGGGGCTGTTCGCCTCGCTGGCTGGCGACTGCCTGCTTGAGGGCGAGCAGTTCTTTTCGCTCGCGAACGACCGTTGCATAGCCCTGGACGAGCACTCCGATCAATTCTCCGGTGCCACGGCCGCTTTCGAGCAGAAGCGACACTTTGGGGTTTCGGTCGATGTTTCGCACCTTGCGGGTGGCCGGCTTACAACCCATGTAGATGTCTGACCCGAGCACGAAATAACCCATGGGCACGCTGTGGGGAAAGCCGTCGGAGTCCAGGCTGGTCAGGATGATCCAGTGCTTCTTCTGGCCTAGGAACTCGGAAATTTCATCTTTGGTTAGATGGCGCACAGACGTACTCCGTTCATAATCTCTTAATCTCAGGGCAAAAGGCCTCTTACCTTTTGACAACACCCTGGCCCTTCTACTGGCCTAGACTTTAAGCGTGGAGCCGGAAAGAAGGAACACGATGATCGCCAGTTTCAACGCAGCCAACATGGCCGCCCGGTACCAAATGATGAGGTCGGACCTCGATCAGTCGAGGACCATCTATACTCAGATGGCCGCTGACGCTCAAAAGGAGGATGCCAAGCGCTGGAAGATTCTTAGCGATACTCAGACCAAGATCTTCGAGATTGTCAGTGACGTCACCGTCAACAAGGCCAAGACGCACGACAAGCTCTTTGAGCAGTGGGACAAGTACATCCGGTCGTAGCCCTACAGGGCCGCCTTTTTCACGGTCGAGCCGAGAGCTTCGGGCACCCCCAACACGAGGGTGACCTTGGAGCCGCGGCGGTCGAGCGCGTAGAGGCGGCCCTTTTTCTTCCAGTTGCCGGCCTGGTGGCTGCCGTAGAGTTGGGTCAGCCCTGTGGTCATGAGCGTTTCGAACTCCTGGGCGTCATCGACGCTATCCCAAACGGTCGCCCACACCACAAAGCCTGCTTTGCCCCTGGCGTAGGCCCGATAGCAGTCGCCACCCCAGCCGCTGGCGGCCTCGAAGTTGGAGGCGCCGTACTCCTGGCAGAGAATGCGCACCGTAAATTCGCCGGCATGGTTTTCAGCCACCGACTTGTAGCCGCCGAAGCTGCTGGGCAGCCGGCTCAGCGAGATTTTCTGAGGCGGGTCGTTACCACGGAGGTATTTACCGGGGTGATAGATCTGCTCGCTCGAGGCGGGCGGTTGGCGCAGCGCCCGGTCGACCGCCTTCCAACCTCCTTGCTTGCGCAGGGCTGTGGCGAACACCATGCCCTGGGCGTAGGGGGCCGAGAGGACCTCTCGAAAGTAGCGCGGGGCCGAGGCCAGAGCGGGATCGCTCAGCGAAAGCAAACTGGGGTCCATGCCAGCCACGCCCGCGTCACCCAGGCTCTCGAGTTGCTCGGTCGAGATTCCCAGCTTACCCATGGCATAGTCCATCATGAGCAAGCTGGCATCGCCTTCGATCACCGCCTGAGCGGCAAAACTGGCATCGGTCGAAGTGGCCGTCTTTCGGGCGATCTTCTCGAGGTCGAAATGCTGATCTTGAATGGCGTGGCCGAGTTCGTGAACGGTGAAAAGATCGGTCAGGTCCAGCCCCAGGGCAGCGCCGACATCGGGCAAGTTGGCGTCTTTGACCACGATGTATCGCTTCTTGGCGGGGTCGTACAGGCCGCGAACCTGGCTGGCGTAGAGGGTGCGCAAGATGGTGCGAATCGACCCGCTCTCGGGCATCAGCCCCAGGCTCTTGAGAAAGAACTCTTGAGCGGCCGTGAGGTCGGGGTCCAATTCTGCGTCGAGCAGTTTGAGGACATAGTCTGCGGCCTGCTTCTGACTGACCACGGAGCTGGGGATTTTTCGGTATGACAATTCGCGCAGGCGGCCGGCTTCGGCCCCCAGAGCCCCGAGATCGGGTTGGGCCAGCGCGGCCGCGGACAACAGTAAGAAGAGGATGGACAGGTGGCGCATGAGGGCCCAATTCTGGTCAGCGGTAGGGAACCCCTGGAAATGAAACGGGCGACCCTCGCGGGTCGCCCGCCATCGGAGGTTTGCGTATTTCTACGCGCCCACCCCTCCGCGGGTGGGTGTTATACTGTCGTAAATGGCACCCACCTCCCTTCCTGTCGCGTTCTTCGTCGACATACGGACGCTGGGGTCGGTCCACCCCTGTCCGCTTCGCAGCCAGGACCGTTGGCTACGAGAACTTTTCAAGTCGCGAAAATTGTAACAAACGTGTGAACGCTAGTCAAGAGTTTGAGCCTGTGGGAGAGGCGTAAATATCTCTTGAAGTTGGCGGGCCGCCGAGGGGGCTCTCAGAGTGGGCCGCACCAGGGGGTCAGAGTCAATCCTGAAGACCCTCTGTTGCTGCACTGCGCGTAAGTTAGACCAACCGGGCAAGCGGGCCGCCTCGGTCGGGTCGAGGGTCGTGAGGACAATCACATCCGGGTCTCTTAGCAAAAGATCCTCATGGGACACGTTGGGATAGCCGTCAAGTTCAGAGAAGATGTTCTTCCCGCCGGCCAGGGTGATCAACTGGTCGACGAAGGAGCCCCCTCCGGCGGTCATCAGCGGGGTGCTCCAAATCTCGATGAAGACTCGCGGGGCCGGCTGTTTGCTGGCTCGCTCACGAATCTCGGTGACCTCGCGTTCAAATTTGTCCACCAGTTGCCGGGCCCGAGCTTGCTTGCCCACGATCTCTCCCAGTTCGAGGACCTGCTCTGGCAGGCGGTCCAGGTCGGCCGTGGCCAGGGCTCGACAGGGCACGCGCAAACTCTCCAGGCGCGCTTGCTGGGTGTTGAAGCCGGGGTCGAGCAGAACCAGATCGGGACGCAGCGAGACAACCTTTTCGTAGTTGATGTTCATGTCTCCGACCGAAGGTCGGGCTTTGACCTCGGGGGGAAAATCATCGTTGTCGGTGACACCCACCACCGACTCGCCCGCCCCCAGGGCAAAAAGAAGCTCGGTCAGGCTGGGGACCAAAGAGACAATGCGCCGGGGCGTGTCGGGGCTGGCGGCCGGACGAGGCGAATCGGGCGAGCAGCCTGCTAGCAGCAGGGCGGTGACGAATATCAGCCAGAAGTCTCTCATCGTTACAACAAGCAGATCTGGCTGCATCGGGTGACGCTCTTGTCCGGAGTCTGCCGAATGCTCGCAATCGGTCTCCTGACTCTCGGCTCGACGCCTGACACCCCCTTCCCCACGATGGTGCAGGTGGATCTTGGTGCGGCTCCCCGATTACAGTGGCGGCAACCGTGCCGGATTCACACCGGCTTCCCGTGCATTGCGAACCTTGATCTATTCCGGCTCGAGAAAGAGCGGACCTGCCCAGGCCCTGTCAAAAATCAGGGACGCATCTGAGGCCTATTCTTAGCCGGGCCCTTAGCGGGTCCCGGCCTTGAGCAGGTCGACCACGTAACGGCCCAGCAGCTTGGTCTGAGCCGTCGAGAGTTCCACGAACTGAACGCTGTGATGCCAGCCGTGTTCGGGATGCTCGCGCGATTGCAGCACCTCGCAGAGCACATCCAGACCCTCGTGGATTCCGAAAGACTCGACGCTGAGGGTGATGCGATCTCCGGGCGAGAAGGCTTGCTGGCAACCCAGCAGGGCTCCACCCAGTCCGAGGTCGAGACAGGTTCCAGCCACCTTGCTCCCATCGGGCAGGACCAGATCCACCGCCAGATTGGCTGGGGCACGAGTGAATTTGCGCTGATTGAAGACCTTGGATTGCATGCCCACTTTGTTGAGCAGCGAGACGACCCAACTGCGGCCGAGCACCTCGGGAGATTCGCTAAACTGCAATCCGGCTTCCATCACGCCGGCGTCGGACACCTTGAACCAGACCACCGTGGCGGCCACGCGGTCGTCGGGGTCGTCTTCGCCCCGATAGGGGTTGCTGATGTGCAGGGTCTGGCCGCGGTTGACCTGGCGCGAAACCACCAGGCGCATACCACCCAGGCTGATGTCCTTGATGGTGGCGTGAAAAATCTGGTTGCCGAAGAAGCAGTTGACGTCGTACTCGCAGGAGAGGCGGACCAGACGACGGCGCTCCTGAGGGCTAGCGCCGGGGGAGGCGACGGGAGTGGCCACTCCATCCTTGATGGCCGATAAGATACCCTCGCGGGTGCCTCCATCGCCTTGTTCCTGCACGCTTTTGAGTGCCTCGAGAATAGTCGAGCGATACTCGTCGGGAGGCTGCTGCAGTCGCGGCACCTCGTTGTCGACGGGGGCCAGTAGCTCTTCTTTCGAAGGCTCCGGCTCTTCTTCAGGCGCTTCGCTCTCGGCCTCTTCTTCGACGGGCTCGGGGACCAGTTCCTCAAGGTCGGCTACGGCCTCGACCTCGGGAGCCGGGCCGGGGGCCTCGAACAGGGCGTCTCCCAGATCGAGTGTGGCGGGCCCGGCAAACAAGGCGTCTTGAGTGTCAGCGGGACCCTGCAACAGGGCGGGGCCCTCGAGCTGAGCCACGTCACTCTCTGGGACCCCTTGAAGGGTTTCTTCGGCCTCGGGAGCTACCAGGTCGGCACGCGGTTGCTCCACCTCTGGGGCCGGGGCTTCCTGCTCGGACTCCTCGGCTACTACTTCGACGGGCTCGGCACCCTCGTCCTCGAGAGCCAGCTCGTCTTCACCAGAGTCCTCGACACCGTCGTCTTCTAGCGCGAGTTCGTCGTCCTCGGAGTCTTCGACCGCGTCGTCCTCCAGGGCCACTTCGTCTTCTTCAGAGTCCTCGACGTCGTCGTCTTCTAGCGCGAGTTCGTCTTCCTCGGAGTCTTCGACGGCGTCGTCCTCTAAGGCAAGCTCTTCTTCCTCAGAATCCTCCAGGTCTTCATCCTCGAGGGCAAGTTCATCCTCTTCAGCTTCTTCGCCATGCACTTCGGCCTCGAGGTCCGCGTCAAGCACGAGGTCATCTTCTTCGAGTTCGAGTTCTTCACCGATCTCGTCGATGTCTTCCAGGGCGAGCTCTTCTTCGATAGAAGCCTCATCCTCGGGCTCCAGAGCCAGCTCTTCGTCGGTGAGGGCCAGTTCCTCGTCTTCTAGCTCGAGCTCTTCGTCAAGACCCAAATCCTCTTCGAGTTCGGCTTCTTCGAGGGCCAACTCGTCTTCCAGACCCAGTTCCTCGTCCTCGAGGTCGAGTTCGTCGTCTTCCAGCGCAAGCTCTTCGTCTTCCAGCCCGAGTTCGTCCTCGATGGAAGCTTCCTCTTCGGGCCCGAGGGCGAGTTCCTCGTCCTCCAGGTCGAGTTCCTCGTCTTCAGGAGCGAGTTCGTCTTCGGCCGACTCTTCGCCGTCGTCTTCCAGGTCGAGGCTCTCGTCTTCAAGAACCAATTCGTCCTCGACGGGCGCTTCTTCGGCGACTTCGTCTTCGAGGTCAAGCTCTTCGTCCTCGAGGTCAAGCTCGTCGTCTTCGAGGGCCAGCTCGTCTTCGCCGGACTCTTCGTCTTCGAGGTCGAGTTCTTCGTCCTCGAGAGCCAGCTCGTCTTCGCCAGATTCTTCTTCGGCTTCTTCGTCCTCAAGGTCGAGTTCTTCGCCTTCGAGGGCCAGCTCGTCTTCGCCGGACTCTTCGTCTTCGAGGTCGAGTTCTTCGTCCTCGAGGGCCAGCTCGTCGTCGCCAGATTCTTCCTCGACTTCTTCGTCCTCAAGGTCGAGTTCTTCGTCTTCGAGGGCCAGCTCATCTTCCCCAGGCTCTGCGGGCGCCTCGGCCACCTCGACCTCGAGGTCCAGTTCCTCGTCTTCGAGATCGAGCTCTTCGTCCTCGAGGTCCAGTTCTTCTTCGGGCGATTCTTCTTCAGCTTCGGCGACCTCCAGCTGGGCCCCGATGGCGTCGATGTCTTCGAGTTCAAGCTCCGCGGGGGCCGGCTCCGGCTCCCCCGATTCCTCTTCGTCCTCGAGATCGAGTTCGTCTTCTTCGACCTCTTCGTCTTCTAGAGCTAGCTCGTCTTCCTCAGACTCCTCGACCTCTTCGTCCTCGAGGTCGAGTTCTTCGTCCTCAGACTCCTCTTCGACCTCGTCGTGCTCGAGAGCCAGTTCCTCTTCCTCGGACTCCTCGTCCTCGAGAGCTTCCTCGTCTTCCTCGACATCATCGTCTTCGAGGCCAAGTGCATCTGCCTCGGACTCTTCCTCGACGTCATCTTCTTCAAGGTCTAGCTCTTCATCGTCTTCTTCCTCTTCCTCGGACTCCTCGACATCGTCATCCTCGAGGTCGAGGTCGTCTTCGTCTTCTTCTAGTTCGTCCAGCTCGAGTTGGGGGATATCCAGCAGGGTCGGTTCGGGCCGTTCTTCGCGCGTCCGAAAGGCGATCTGGTCGAGAGGCTCGTCGTAATCGTCCTCCTCCTCGTCCTCTTCGTCTTCGGCCTCGTCGTCGTACTCTTCATCTTCGTCTTCGTCTTCATCGTACTCTTCATCTTCGTCTTCGTCTTCGTCTTCGGCCTCGACCTCGTCGTCGTCTTCCTCGAAGTCTTCGTCTTCCTCGAAGTCTTCGTCTTCCTCGAAGTCTTCGTCTTCCTCGTAATCTTCGTCTTCCTCAACGTCGTCTTCGAAAAGCTCCTCGCTGTCGAAGTATTGCTCGAAGTCGTCTGGCTCCTGGTATTCTTCGACTTCTTCGAACGAGTCATAGCGCTCGAGCGACTCGAAACGGCGAAAGTGGCGTTCGATCGACTCCATCTCGTCAGGGCCGCGCTCGAAGGAGGTGTAGTAGAGGGGATCCTCGATGCCGACGCCACGGAAGTAGTCTCGGAATGAGGGCAGCGGCTCCTGATCGTCGGGTTCGAAACGGCGGCGGCCGCGCCCGCTCGGGGCCGGTCCGCGGGTGGAAAAGATCTGGGGCATTTCGACCAACCCGGCCAGCAAGCCCATCAAGCGGGCGCGCTCTTCTTCCGCTTCCCAGATCATTTGCTGGATCAGGCGGGTAGATTTGCCGCTCTCCTGGCGTTCGGAGAGGTCGGTGCGCAGTTTACGCAGGATCGATTCTACGTCAGAGAGCCGGTCGCGGAGGTTCTCGAGGCGCAGAATGGCAAGACGGTCACTGGCGAAGTCAATAAGACCCTTCAGTTCCCGCTCTTCGTTCTCCAAGCCGGGCGCCGGCCGGTCTTCCTGGCTTTCTATCGCCAGTTCTTCAAAGACCTCAGCCTGCTTCCTCAGCCAGGACGAAACTCTTGATGAATCGAACTCTGGCATCCCCTTAGCGAGCGAGGCTGACCCGGTGCGCCCGAACGGTGGGCTCCCCTCGCCCTAACACGATCCCCTTACGGCTACGTAGTTAGCATATGCAACGAATTCCGTTCAAGTCGGCTCGATGCCATCCCTGCTAAACGAAGCAATTTTTAGAACAAATGTTCCCCTTTGGGAGGGGACTTGGCCTTAGGCTGAGTCTACGACTTCTCGCTGGGAGGCCTTCTTACGGGCCTTCTTGGAGGGGCGAGCATCGGGCGCGATTTCTCGGCTGCGCCGTACGTCAGGGTTGGGTTTGCGAGCTTTTTGGCGCCCGCGAAGGCGTCGGCTTTCTTCTTCGGCTCGCACAGCCGCCGTGATGATGTGGTGCAGGCGGACGCGTTCGGACTCGGCGATGCTGATGAACGACTGGATCAAAGAGACCGGACGCCCTTCTTCTACTCGCTTTTGTTGGTCCTCTTGCAGGCCGCGCAAGATCGATTCGACATCTTCCATGTTCTCCTGGAGAGCTTCCAGCCGCAAAGACGCCAATCGGTCCTGAGCAAGACCGAGCAGGTCTTCCAGGCGATCTTCCTCTTCCTGGCGTGATTGAAAGGTGTGGGACTTCTCACCTTCCAGAAAGAGTTCTTCTAGCGCCTCTGCTTCAGAACGCAGTCTCGACGCAAGCTCGAAGCTTGACTCCCTCATCTACGAAGTCCTCCAGTTCCCCAAATCGAAATTGAAAAATCGAACATACGATCTTTTAATATCCCTCAACCCAAATCCTGCCTGAGGAAGAATCCTTACAAACCAGGAGTTCTCCTCCCTCGCAATAATTGATCTGCCAGAATCTTTTCGCCGGAGGACCCATGAGTCGCCCCAAAGTCGAGATCTATACCTGGCAGACATGTCCTTATTGTTGGAGGGCCAAACAGTTGCTTGAAGATAAGGGGATCGCCTATATCGAGCATTCCGTCGACGGCGACGACGAGGCCCGGGCGAAAATGATCGAGCGCGCGGGCGGCCGGCGCAGCGTACCCCAGATTTTTATCAACGACACTCACGTCGGGGGATGTGATGACCTTCATGATTTGGAGCGCCAGGGTAAGCTCGATGCTTTGCTGGCAGGTTAAGCCTGCCGGCTGATTTCGGCGGAAAATGAAAAGACCCTCGGCATCGGGGGGGGTCATCCGCCAAGGGTCGGAGGCGTTAGCCTCTGTAAGAATAATACCGCAGAGACCGGATTGGTCGAAGTGACAATACTACCAAGTCTGGCTAGTATATAGCTACCAATACGTTTTTTGTGGTCATGAACACTGCGCTTTTACCAGGTCCTCGACCTGGGCCAGGGCGGCCGAAAGCTCATCGGGATTGCGTCCGCCCGCTTCGGCCAGGTCAGGGCGACCGCCGCCGCCACCGCCTACGCGCTTGGCTACTTCGCGGATGAGGTTGCCAGCATGGTACCCCTGTTTGACCAACCCTTTGTCCACCAGGGCCAGCAACGAGACCTTGCCGCCAGCCGTGCCGGCCAGAACGGCGATTCCCTGGAAGGTCGGGCGCAGAGCATCGGCCACTTTGCGCAGGTAGTCGGGGCCATGGGGTCCCAAATCGTGAGCCAGCAAGGCCACCTCGCCGACCTGCCGCTGGTTCTTGAGCAGCCCTTCGACCTGCTGGCTGGCCTCGGCCTGGCGAGCCCTCTCGAGTTCTTTTTCGAGATTTTTCTGCGTTTCCAGTAGAGCTTCGACCTTCTTGGCCACATCGCGCGCAGGCACCCCCAACTCACGGCCGAGTTGCTCGAGCAGTTCCCGCTCCTGGCGCGCCGCCTCTAAGGTGGGCAGGCCGCAGATGGCCTCGACCCGGCGAATGCCAGCGGCGATAGCACCCTCCGAGACAAAGCGGTAGGGTCCCAGGTCGCCGGTTCGCAGGGCGTGGGTGCCGCCGCAAAGTTCCATCGAATAGCCGTCAAAAACAGGGTCTTCGAGCAGCCCCGAACCCTCACCGCCAATCTTGACCACCCGAACCTTGTCTCCATACTTGTCGCCAAAGAAGGCGATTACCGAGTCGGGCTTTTTGGACATGGGGATCTCGAACCATGAGACCGGTTCGTTCTCGAGGATGCGGGCATTGATCATCTCTTCGATCGTGGTCAATTCTGAGGACTTGACCCCTTCGAAGTGGGTAAAGTCAAAGCGCAGCCGTTCGGGGGCCACCAGCGAGCCCTGTTGGCGAACGTCCTTGCCCAAGACTTCGCGCAGGGCCCAGTGAAGCAGGTGGGTAACGGTGTGATGCCGCTGAATCTGGCGACGCCGCTCGCCATCTACCAGGGCCTGCACTTCGGCACCGGCCTGGGGAACCTGGCCGCTCACCAGGTGGCAGCGGTGAATGACCACGCCTTCTCGTTTTTGAGTGTCCTCTACCGCAAGTTCGAAGCCTTCCCCCACCAGTTGGCCCTTGTCGCCGAGCTGGCCACCCATTTCGCCGTAGAAGGGAGTGCTCTCCAGCACGATCTCGGGCTTCTTGGGATTGCCCAGCACGGCCTGGACCCGGGTCGACTCCTCTAGCTTTTCAAAGCCCACGAAGGGGGTGGGAGGCAGGTCGAGTTCGACCGCCTCGGCCGAAATCACCACTTTGGTCTGAGCGGCCCGAGCGCGTTCGCGCTGCTCTTCCATACATTTCTCGAAGGTCTCGCGATCCACCGTGAGGTTTCGCTCCCGAGCCATCGCCTCGGTCAGATCGACCGGAAAGCCATAGGTGTCATAAAGCTTAAAGGCGGCCTCGCCCGAGAACACGGTGGTCTGGCCCAACCCGGCCACCTCTTCTTCGAAGAGATGGATGCCGCGGTCGAGCGTCTGGTTGAACGAGACCTCTTCGGCCTTGATGATGCGCTCGATCTTGTCCCGTTCGCGAATGACCTCGGGAAAGACATGCCCCATGTGTTCGGCCAGCACCTTGACCAGTTTAAAGAGAAACGGCTCGGTCAGCTCAAGCTTGCGCCCGTAGCGGGCCGCCCTTCTCAACAGGCGACGCACGACATAGCCGCGCCCATCGTTGGACGGAATAGCTCCGTCGGCGACCGAGAAGGTGATCATGCGAATATGGTCGGCGCAGACCCGCATCGCGATCGAAACGTCATCGCCCGACTGGCCCGGGTGATAGGTTTTGCCCGACATCTGGGCCAGGGCCTCGATGATGGGGCGGAAGACCTCGGTGTCGTAGTTGGACACCTCGACGTCAAAATTCTTGCCGCCGGTGCACTCGAGCACCGAGCAGGCCCGCTCGAAGCCCATGCCGGTGTCCACATGCTTGGCCGGAAGTTCGCGCAGCGTTCCGTCGGCTTCCTGGTTGTATTGTATGAAGACCAGGTTCCACAGTTCGATGGCCAGCGGCGATCCCTGGTTGACCAGCGGTCCCCCGCTCTTGTCAGGGGTCAAATCGATGTGAATCTCTGAGCAGGGGCCGCAGGGGCCGGTATCGCCCATCATCCAGAAGTTGTCGTCTTTGCCAAAGAAGAGGATGTGGCTGGGATCGATGTCGGTGCAGGTCCGCCAGAGTTCGGCCGCCTCTTCATCCTTGTCGAGGTCGTCGGTGCCCCCGAACACGGTGGCGTAGAGGCGGTCTTTGGGCAGCTTCCAAACCTGGGTGAGCAGCTCCCAGGCCCACTCGATGGCTTCCTTCTTGTAGTAGTCACCGAACGACCAGTTGCCCAACATCTCGAAGAAGGTGTGGTGATACGTGTCGTGACCGGTTTCTTCGAGGTCGTTGTGCTTGCCCGAGACGCGAATGCACTTCTGGGTGTCGGCAATGCGCCGGTTGCGTGGGGTAGCCTGGCCCAGGAAATAGGGCTTGAACTGATTCATGCCGGCATTGGTAAAAAGCAGGGTGGGGTCGTCGGCCGGCACCACCGGGGCGCTAGCGACGATCTCGTGCTGCTTTTGCTCGAAAAAATCTAGGAACGATTGACGAATCTCTGGGCCTTTCATGGTGGCTCCTCTCAGAAGGAGACCGATTCTGGCCAGACGGGGTTACTTCCTACCGTTTTCGGGCTAGCTCGGGATAGCGCCGATCAATAATACGCAAGAACGCCTCGACCAGGTCGGGGTCGAAGTGGGTAGCTTTGCCCTCTTCTAGGATTCGCCGCACCTTGGCCACTTCCATGCCAGCTTTGTAGGGGCGCTCGGCGGCCAGGGCGTCAAACACGTCAGCCACCGCGATGACCCGAGCCGGCAGGGGAATCTGGTCGCCGCTGAGGCCGTCGGGATAGCCCTTTCCGTCCCAGCGCTCGTGGTGGCCTCGGATGGTGGGGCACAAATGGCGAAGCGACGCGATGGGATAGACGATCTGCTCGCCATAAATGGGGTGCATCTTGACCAGTTCGTACTCTTCCTCGGTCAGGCGCCCCGGCTTGTAGAGAATTTCCTTGGGAATGTGGATCTTGCCGATGTCGTGCAAGAGCCCAGCTCGCAGCATATCCTGCCCTGACATAAACTCGCCGATCTGGTCGAGTTTGGCGTCCGACTCCCCGTCGAGCAAGAAGCCCATTTCGCCGATATCCTTGAGCATGGCCCCGAACTTGATCTCTTTGCGGGTGTTCTTGTCGCTGATCCCAACCTCGTCGGCCAGTTCCATGGCCAGATCCAGCACCCGGGCCGAGTGGGCATAGGTGAACTCGCCGCCCATCTTGAGGATCAGGCCCAGGCTGTTGACGGCCGTGTTCTCGTCGAGTTCTTCCAGTTCTTCGTCGCGGTAGAGCTTTTTCAGCAGGGCCGAGATAGAGTGTCCGGCCATCCGCGAGGCGGTGTCGAAGCTGGCCTGAGTCGGCACCATGGTGTTGAGTTTGGCCATGCTCAGACGATAGGCGTCGAGGCTGGTGGTCAGACGCAGGCCGCGAACGTTGGCTTTTTCGGCGGCCTCGGTGCCCGCCTGGGCCGGAGGACCGCCACCGGGACCTTTGCCACCCCCTTCGCGCTCCCCGGCTTTCATCGACCCCGTCAAGGGATGGCGGGCCGCGGCCTGATGGACCGACTGGCGCGAGTTGGCCGGGGCCTGCTGCTGTTGCTGCTGCTGGGCCTGCGCGGTGCTGGCCTGGTGAGGATCGTTGGGTTTGCCGGCCGCTCCCCGATAGGAAGGCAAATAGCCCGACTCGTCGGGTCGCCCTGGCCGGCGCATCGAGATCGGCTCGACCCGGTCTTCGAAGTTGCTGCGGCTGGACTCGAACAGCCCGTCGAGAACGGGGTTGAAGATGGGGATGTGGGAAGTGACCGGCCGCTTGCCGGTGGCCGCTCCTCGAGGCGGTTGGCCGGGGGTTTGCTGGGCCCGTGGCATGCCCTCGGAGGATAGTTGCCGTTTCTCTCCGGGCAGGCTGGCCTGGAGCGGACGACCGCTATCGCCCGGCCGGCCGGGCATGAAGCCCGACTTGGCGCCCCGCAGCGAGGCTCGTCGCGGCTCGCCGAAGCTCTCGCCAGCGGTGCGGCGAGTGCGCAGCAGTTGAGGGCCGCTCTCGGCCTCTTCGGAATGGTGGTGGGTCTGGGTGGCCGACGCGTCCCGCTTGTCCTTGGTCAGGGCCTTGGTGTCTCCGGTCAGAGCAGCCCCCCGCAAGAGTTCGGAGCTGCGGGTAGTGTCCTCTGCTCGGGGGGCGGCCGGAGCTTGACGGGCGGGCTCGGATTGGGTCTCGCGTTTGACCTGCGTTTCGGCCCGCGGGGCGGGTTGGCTGGGAGCCTGCCGCTCTTGTTTGAGCAGGCTACCGCGCTCGCTCGACGACGGCGCTGTTCTAGCCTCGTTCTTGGGTTGGGCCGTGGTCTCGGTCCTGTTTTGTGGTTGGGGGTGCTCGTCGCTGGTCTCGTGGGCGGTGGTGGTCGCAGCCGCGTCGGGTTTGCCGGCCGGCTTCTGGGCCTTGCTCTGGGCGGTGCCGGCTTCGGTCTGCTGCTGGGGTGTCTCGGGCTGTTTCTCGCGCGCTTCGAGGCGCGCGCTGACCCGTTCCATGTGCTGGCGCAGCTGCGCCAGGGCCTCGCGGGCCTGGCTCTGAAACTTTTCTTGCGGTGTTTGAGCCTGTTGGCTCTTTTGGGTGGCTTGCTGCTCTTTGGCTTGTTCTGATTTGTTGGTGTGGGCGGCTTTAAAGGCGGCGGTGGCGCGACTCATCTTGCGCAGCAGTTCGAAGTCGTTGACATCGAAATTCTCGAGGTCGGTGAGATGGGCCATGGCTTCTTCGCCTTCGAGGGCTGCTTCGTGGTCGAGCTTTCCGCTTTCGCGCAGGGTGTCCCAGGTGCGTTTGAGCTGATCGGCCGCGCTAAAGAGCCGCTGGCGGGCCAGACTTTGTTGGTTGACGCCGTCTTGAGCGGTCGCAGCGGCTGGCTCTTGGGAGGGTGCTTGAGGCTTGGCCTGATCGGCTTCACTGGCGCCTTTGCGAACGCCGTCGGCAGAGGTGAATCCCTTCTGCTGGACATTGATCATGGAAGTGAAGTCGAACATCGAAAAGTCTGGCCCCTTATGTTATCACGACCAGCCAAACAAGGTAAAGGCAAAGGGATCAAACTTCCCAAAACGAAGGACAGGCCACGTCGCTTTCCGGCGGCTCGAGTGACCAACCCCGGAGGTATGCCATGAGTGGTGCCCAGATGGCTCCAGAATTCAGTCTTGAAGACACGCGAGGTCAGACCGTCAGGCTTTCTGACCATCGCGGACGGGTGGTCATTTTGATCTTCGCCAGTCAAGCCACCCAGGAGGCCGCCTCGCGAGCCGCCAGCGGGCTTGGCAAGCGACTTCTACAGAACCCTCAGGTGGACATGTTCACCATCGTCAGCGTGCCCAAGATGTTCAAAATGATGGCTCAGGGGCTGCTCAAAGGAGCTCAGGACAAGGCTCTCTCGGCAGCTCGGAAGCGCTTCGAGAAAGAGGGCGCCGAAGTCCCCGCCGACCTGGAAAAGCGCATCTACATCTTGCCAGATTGGAATGGTGAGCAGGTCAAGCAGTTTGGCTTTGATCCCAAGGCCAAGATGGTCCACGTGGCCCTGGTCGCTCCCGACGGCACGGTGCCCGAGCGGGTCTCTTCGGAAGATGGCGAAAAAGCGGCCGAGGCCATCGCCGAGAAAACGCTCGCCCTACTCGGCCTGTAGGACCTTCTACTTCTCGTCGGTGTTGGTGAAGTCCGACGGCTTGAGGTCGTCGATGAACTTCTTGAACTCGGTGTATTCCTTGGCGTCGTCGCTGCGCGACTTGTCTTCGACCGTCTCCTCGAGAATGATCTGCTCAGAGACGTAGATGGGCGAGTTGGTGCGCAGGGCCAGGGCGATGCTGTCACTGGGCCGGGCGTCGATCTCGAGGGGGCCGACGTTGGATTCGAGCACGACCTTGGCATAAAACGTATTCTCTTGAATGTCGTGAATGATGATACGGTCGACCCGGGCGCGGAGCGCCTCGATGACGGACTTCATCAGGTCGTGAGAGAGCGGGCGAGGGACCTGGGTCCCTTCCAGGGCGAGGGCGATGGCGGTGGCTTCGAACGGTCCGATCAGGATGGGCAGATGACGCTTGCCTTCGAGGTCTTTCAAGATGACGACCGGGTCGTGGGTGAGGAGGTCAATCCCCAACTTGTCGACTTTCATCCTCCGCATTCCCATGTGCCGGTTAACCCTCTCTAGATTGAACAAGTATAAAGCGTAGATGCGATGATCCCTGAGTACTGTTCCCTGGACCACAAGTAAATCCTCTGTCCGCCAGGCAGTTATTACAAGGGCACGGCCCGCGCTCTGGCGAAGGCGGGGCGGTGGAAAATCCAGTAGCCCTCATCTCCGACTGGAAGGGTTTAGCCGGTCCGGCCATCGCCCTGGCCCTGGCCCGTTGTGACTTCTCGCTGATGATCAACGGCCCCGAAGACGAGATATTCTCTCTTCAGACCGGAGAATTCCACGGCAAGATCCTGGCTCTGCCCTTCGACTACTCCTCTGAAGAGGCGGTCGAGCACGTCTTTTCGGCCGGGATCGATATCTTTGGGCGGGTCGACATTCTGGTCAACAACATCTATCACTGGAATGATGCGGCCCTGGGCGAGATTACCGATCAGATGTGGAACGACGTGCTCAACAACAACTTGAGGGCAAGCTTCTATGTTTGCCGCGCAGCCGCCCGACTGATGCAGGCTCTGGAGTATGGCAAGATCATCAACGTCACTTCCACCTCCTCGTTCTCGGGAGTCCACACCCAGTTTGCTGCCAGTTGCGCAGCCCTGCACTCGTTGACCCGGTCGCTGGCGCGCGAGCTGGCTCCCCTGGTGAGGGTCAATAGCATCGCCTGCGGACTGGTCGAGGAGCCGTGGGTGGATGAGGGGGGTCCCGAGCTGAGGGCGGCCTTGACGCGCAGTATTCCCCTGGGGCGGTTGTGCCGCACCGAAGACGTGGCCGAAGCGGTGGCTTACCTGGCCACAGGGGCCGACTTTATGACCGGACAAATGCTGGTGATCGATGGTGGAGAGACGATGCGATGAGAGTTTGGCTGTGCCTTTTGTGGCTGGGTTTGAGTCTGGCGGCAGCGGCCGTGCCGGTGGACGAGGCTTCGATGGTGGGTCGCTGGGAAGCTACGGTCAATCGCCGCACCCCTGACAACAAACGGGTGGAAATCACCTACACCTGGGTGTTTCAAGAAGACCATACGGGCTGGCAGGGGATCAAGAATAGCCAGTTCGAGGTGGACTCGAAGTCGGAGCTGACCTGGGATATCGACGATCGGACCCTCAATGTGCGCACCAGATCCGGCTTGCGGAGTTATCCGATTATCTCGGTCAATCGGCTCGAGATGGTCCTGCGCGACGGCAAGCGGGTCACTTACAAGCGCACTCCATAGAAGAAGCGTTCGACAGGACTCGCATGATCGGTCGAGAACTTCGCCGCACCCATGCGGCAGCGAGTGGTTCAATGGTTTTTTTTGGTGCTTCTGACGGGTCGCCTCTGGGCGGCTCCGCCACTGGCTGTTCCCGATCCCTCTAACGGTCAGCTGCTGTTGCTCAAAGACGGGGCCGTGAGGGCCCTGGCCCTCGAAGATGGCCAGGAGCTTTGGAGAACTGCCGTCGACGGAGCCTCGGAAGGCAAGCTCCTGGTGGTCGACGGTCAACGCTACCTCGCTACCCCCGACAAACTCTACTCCGTGGCTCGCGACGGTGAGGTCGAGCAGTTGGCCGAAATGGATTGGGGGCCGCAAAGCTATTCTGGCGGCTTGCTCTATGGCTTTGGTGGAAGTGTCTTCTATCGTGGACCCGTGCCCTGGGAAGCCAAAGTGGCCAAGATCCAGGCGGTCCTCGAGGCCCCGGATGCGCTGGTTCTCACTACCGAAAAAGAGCTGCTGGTGCTCGACAAAGAGGGCAAGCTGCTGTGGAAAAGCGCGCGAGCGGCGACCGACCAGGGCCCCTGGCTGCTGAAGGACCTGGTGGTGGTGGGTCGTGGCCAGGACCTGCTAGGCTTCGCTCTGGCCGATGGGCAGCGGCGCTGGGACTATCGTCTCCGAGGCGATCTGGTCGGCGCCCCCGCCGTCAAAGACGACCTGATGCTGGCATCGTTCAAGGTGGATACCCAGCATTATGTGGTCGGCATGGGGGCCGACGGCCGTCCGCGTTTTCGCGTGCCCATGGAGGGGACGGTGGTCTCCATGTTGCCTGGCTCGACCCATCTGATTTTCTGCGAGGGTGAGGGTGGCATCAGCATCTCGGCGCTAGATGAAGCGGGAGTGGCCACCGGGCGATGGGGCTTCGCCGGCGAACTGGTCAAGGCCGTCGAGATGGATGGCAAAGTCTATGTTTTCATCCGCACCAAGCTGAGCGAGCCCAAATTCGATCTGCCCGGGGCGGCCTTCACCTGGAAACTATTCACCCCCAAGCTCAAACCCGTCTACAACCTCAAGACCGGTGAGCCCATGCAGGAAGATATCCAGGGCTACCTGTTGCTGTCGTGGGTGCCGGGCCAGACGCCTGACCAGCTGGCTTCAGAGCCCCGCCAGAGTCTGGTCGGTCCTATTCAGGTGGTCGAGGACACTTTGCTCTATGCCACCCAGTTTCGCCCCGAGCGTCAGGCCGGCCAGCGGGTCAAGACCGATTGGCGTCACCCTTACGAGCCGGTGGCCGTGCATGGCGTTCATCAGGGTCAGAGCTGGACCTACGCCCCCACCGAGCGCCGCCAGGCCCCTAGCAAAGACCGCCTGCCCGACAAAGCCTTTCCGGTGGATGGCACGAGTTTGCTCTTCACCACGGAAGACGACCGTCTGGCTGCCCTCGCGTTGGCCAGCGGCCAACCCCTGTGGGAGACCTCGAAGATGCGTCTCGACGAAGGGTCGGCCAGTATCGTGGCTGACGACCAGGGATTGACGGTGTTGACCCAGGTCGGGGCGCTGCACTATGCCTATCGGGTCAAGGCTGGTCAGGTGGGCTGGCACAAACCCCTCACCGACGTGTTTTTGTGGGACAAGTTCAACAATCTCATGGGCGTGCTGATCCTGTGTGCGGCTCTGTGCTACTTCATCTTCGCGGCTCGCCGCCGGGATCTGTTCATCCGGCGCATTGCCGGTCTCAACGCCCTCGACGAGGCGGTGGGCCGGGCCACCGAGATGGGCAAACCCGTCCTCTATGTTACCGGGCTGGCCGATGTTGACGACATTCAGACCCTGGCATCGCTCTCGATCCTGGGTCACGTGGCCAAGAAGACCGCCGAATACGACACTCCGATCCTGGTGCCCACCAGCCGGGCGGTGGCCTTCAGCGCGGCTCAAGAGGTGGTCAAGGAGGCCTACACGGCCGCCGGCCGCCCCGACGCCTTCGTGGCTGATAATGTGCGCTATCTGACCGACGACCAGTTCGGCTACACGGCCGGGATCGACGGCATGATGCTGCGCGAGCGTCCGGCCGCCAACTTCTACATGGGCAAGTTTTATGCCGAGTCTCTGATTCTGGCCGAGACCGGCCACGCCACCGGGGCCATCCAGATTGCCGGTACGGCGATGCCCAGCCAGTTACCGTTCTTCGTGGCCGCCTGCGATTACACGCTGATCGGTGAAGAATTGTTCGCGGCCTCGGCCTATCTTTCCAAAGACCCGCTCCAGGTCGGCAGCTTACGCGGCCAGGACGTGGGCAAGGCGATCGTGATGGTGTGCCTGGTGCTAGGCGCCCTGGCCATCACCTTCGGTTACGATTTCGTCAAAGGTTGGTTCGCCACATGATGCGTCGCCAGATACCGCTCATCATCACCTTCCTGTCCGGGTTGGTGCTGGTGGTTCAATACTACTTTTCTACCCTCAACCACATCGGCGATACGGTGGCCGACTGGTTTCAGGCGATTAGCGCTTTCGCCTACGTGTTGGGCGCGGCTAGCCTGGTGGTGGTCAACGGCCGCAAGATCCAGCGCCAGTCTCCGGGCTGGTTCTACAATCTCGTCTTGCTACTGTCGCTATTCATCACTCTCTATGTGGGCATGTTCAACGACTTCATCGGGTTGGGCTATCCCGGGCATAACCCGGTGGCCGAAGGCACGACCTTCGACTGGCTCTTCCAGTATGTTCACACCCCGCTCTCGGCCACCATGTTCAGCTTGCTGGCTTTCTTCATCGCCTCGGCTGCCTACCGTGCTTTCAAAGCGCGCAGTATCGAGTCGACCTTACTACTGGGCTCGGCCTTTCTGGTGATGATCTTCCGCGTTCCCCTGGGTGAGTTGATCTGGAACGAGTCGGGCCTGGGCAACTGGTTCTCCATCGGCAAGTTCATCGATGACTACATCATGGGTGGCTTTAACGTGGCCGGCCAGCGAGCCATTCAGGTGGCCGCGGCCATCGGCCTGATTTCGGTCTCGCTCAAAATCATGCTCGGCATCGAGCGGTCCTATCTGGGAGGTGACTAGTGGAGCAGCCCAAGCCCCAGAACGCCGATATCCTCACCCGGCTGGCTACCCTCGATCGGCGCATCATCTTCATCGTCATCGCCTTTGCCGTGGCCATCCCCATCTTTTTCCCCCTGGGGTTACCCATTGCGCCGACCAAATCGGTGATCGGAGCCTACGACTATACCGAGAAGCTAAAACCCGGCAGCCTGTTGCTCTTTTCATACGACTACGGCCCGTCGACCAAGGTCGAGCTACACCCGATGGTTTTGGCTGCCATGGACCAGGTGCTCAAGAAAGACTGCAAGATCATCGGCATGGCCCTCTATCCTGAGGGCCAGGCTCTGTGCGACGAGTCGTTTGCGGCCATGATGAAGCTGCACCCCGACAAGAAATACGGCGTCGATCTCGTCAACCTGGGCTATAAGGCCGGCAACGAGGGCGTGCTGGTCAGTCTGGGCCTCGACTTTCGCGGCCTCTTTCCGGTCGATGCCCGAGGCACGCCCCTATCCGACATTCCCGCCCTGCGCAGGATCACGCGTCTGCAAGATTTCGACCTGGTGGCCAGCTACTCGGCCGGCTATCCCGGAGCCCTCGAGCACATCCGTCTAACCAACGCCCAGTATGGCTTGCCGCTGATCGTCGGGACCACGGCCGTGCAGACTCCCCAGTATTATCCCTATTTCAACTCGGGTCAGCTCAAGGGTCTGATCGGCGGGCTGGGCGGCGCGGCCGAGTACGAGAAGTTGAGCGGCTTTGAGGGCACAGCCACGTCAGGGATGGACGCCCAATCCATCGCTCACTTCGTCATCGCCGCCTTTATCTTGATGGCCAACATCATCTACTTCCTACAGTGGCGTGACCGCCAGGAGGCGCGATGACCGAAACCTACACGATATCGCAGGTCTTCGGGATCTGGACGGCCGGTTTCTTGACCGTCTGCGTGTTCAGCTTTCTCTACGGCGACAACCCGCTTTACAAATTCGCCGAGCACGTCTATGTCGGGGTCTCGGCCGGTTACTGGATGTGCCTGGGCTACTGGCAGACTATCGAGCCGATCATCTTCGAGCGCTTGCTCAAGTTCGATTGGTGGGCCCTCTTGCCGCTGGGTCTGGGCATCATGCTACTGTTGCGGTTGTTTCCCCAGACGGCCTGGGTGTCGCGCTGGCCGCTAGCCTTTCTGGTGGGCGTCTATGCCGGTCTCAACATCGTCTTGACCATGCAGGCTCAAGTGCTCAAGCAGGTCGAGGACACCATCGTGCCCCTGGCGGGCAGCGAGTTGACCTGGGGTCAACTGGTGGTCAACTGGATCCTGGTGGTGGGCTTTTTTACCGGTCTCATCTATTTCTACTTCTCGGTCGAGCACAAGGGCTGGTTCTTCGGCGGGGCCGCCCGGGTTGGTATCTGGATGCTGATGATCGCCCTGGGAGCCTCCTTTGGCTATACGGTCATGGCCCGGGTCTCGCTGTTGATCGGGCGGGTCATGTTCTTTAAAGACGAGTTTTTGCCGGCCACCTTGCACTTTTTCTTGAGAGGTGGCGGATGAGCATCACCTTTCATCCCGCCGCCGAGCGACCGGTGGCGGCGGCCGGGCTGGCCTTCTTTCTGGGCCTGGTCGGGGCCGTCTTGATGCACCTGGTCTCACCGGTAGTAGCCCTGTCGCTGAGCTTGGCCCTGGCCGCGTCGCTGGCAAGCTTCTTCTTGCCCACCGTTTACGAGTTCGCCGACGAGACCATCACGGTCAGCCGGCTGGGCGCCCGCCAGACTTATGCCTGGTCGCGCTTTCGTAGCTTCGAGCAGGACAAGAACGGAGTCTTCCTCTCTCCTTATCGCCAGCGCCATCGCCTGGACCGTTTGCGAGGCGTCTTCCTTCCCCTGGACCGCGCCCGCCGCCATCAACTCAAACCGCTGCTGGAGGCCCGTCTTGTCGAGCGTTAGCCAGACCCCCGACGTGGCCACCCTGATCGAGAAGGTCTCGGACCAGATCGTGGCCCGGCGCCTGTCGACGGCGGCCATCTTCATCCTCGAGTCAGGCAAGCCGCTGACCACCGTGGGTAGCCAGTTTCTGATCTTTCTCGACCCCATCCTCAAGATTTTCTTGACCGTGCCCGACTATCAGCTTTTCATCGAGCTGCTCGAAGACCGCCAGAAGGTTGAAGAACTCATCTGCGCCATCGAGCGAAAAGAGGACGCGCTGTGAAAGAGATCCGCAGCATTCTGGCCACCGATTGCGGCAGCACCACCACCAAGTGCATCCTGATCGAAAAGCAGGGCGACGAGTATCGGCTGGCCGTGCGCGGCGAGGCTCCCACCACGGTCGAGGCCCCGGCTGAAGATGTCACCCAGGGGGTGGCCAACGCCGTGGCCGAGGTGCAAGAGCTGGCCGGGCGCCCCATGCTCGACGACAAACGCGAGCTGATCAAGCCTTACGACGGCAAACAGGGAGTCGACATCTATCTCTCGACCTCGTCGGCGGGCGGGGGTTTGCAGATGGTGGTGGGCGGGGTGGTTCGCGAGATGACGGCCAAGAGCGCCCAGAAGGCCGCGCTGGGGGCCGGAGCCATCGTGATGGACGTGCTGGCCTCTAACGACAAGCGCCTGCCCCACGAGAAAATCGAGACCATTCGCCAGCTGCGCCCCGACATGGTGCTGCTGGCCGGCGGAGTCGACGGGGGCACGGTCAAGCATGTGGTCGAGTTGGCTCAGATCGTGGGCGCGGCCGACCCGCGGCCGCGCCTGGGCGTGAGCTACGAGTTGCCGGTCATCTTCGCGGGCAACATCGACGCTCGCGAGAACGTCGAACAGATCCTGGGACACAAGACGGCGCTCGAAGTGGTCGACAACCTGCGGCCCTCGATGGAGAAGGAGAATCTCCAGCCCTCGCGCCTCAAGATTCAGGACCAGTTTCTCGAGCACGTCATGGCTCACGCGCCCGGCTATCCGCGCCTGATGACCTGGGTCGACGAAGAGATCATGCCGACCCCGGCGGCGGTCGGCTCGATCATGCAGCGGATCGCCGAGAAATACGACATCACCGTGGTCGGGGTCGACATCGGCGGCGCTACCACGGATGTCTTCTCGGTCTTCGAGGGAGTCTTCAACCGCACCGTCTCGGCCAACTACGGCATGAGCTATTCGTTCTCGAACGTCTTTGCCGACGCCGGCATCGATAACGTCATGCGGTGGGTGCCGTTCGACATGGAAGAGCGTGATCTGCGCAACCGCATCAAGAACAAGATGATCCGGCCCACCTCGATCCCCTATCTGATGACCGAGTTGGTGGTCGAGCAAGCCATGGCTCGCGAGGCCCTGCGCCTATCCTTTGACCAGCACAAGCTGCTGGCTACCGGCCTCAAGGGGGTGCAGAGGGTCAACGACATCTCGGCCATGTTCAGCTTTGGCGAAGCGCCTGAAGACACCCTGGTCAACGTGATGGAGTTGGACATGCTGATCGGCTCGGGAGGAGTGCTCTCGCATGCCCCCCGCCGGGCTCAGTCGGCTATGATGATGATCGACGCCTTCTTGCCCGAGGGGGTCACGCAGCTAACGGTCGACTCGATCTTCATGATGCCTCAGCTGGGCGTGCTGGCCAAGGTGCACCCCGAGGCGGCTACCCAGGTGTTCGAGAAGGACTGCCTGATCTATCTTGGCACCTGTATTGCTCCGGTGGGCCCCTCCAAACCGGGGCGCACCGTGTTGACCGGCACCATCGGGAGCACGGACTTCGAGCTTCGCTATGGCGAGCTGAAGGTGATTCCCATGAAGGTCGGCGAGAAGGCGTGGGCCCTGTTGCGCCCCACCCGAGGACTGGACGTGGGCGCCGGTCGCGGCCACCCTCTCGAAACGACCGTCCATGGTGGCGTGGCCGGCATTATCCTCGACGGCCGCGGTCGCCGCCCCTTCGAGGTGCCCAAAGACAAGCAAGAACGGATCGAGAAGCTACTGGCCTGGAACAAGGCTCTCGATCTCTATCCGGAGTTCTAATGGGAGCCTACACACCCGGCCTCAAGGTCACCGAGAATACGCTGCTCAAGCTCGAGCGGCGCCTGCCCCTGGATGGCGAGGTGCTCGCGCAGGAAGGCGACAAGGTCGTCTGGGACACCATCGTGGCCCGCACCGACCTGCCCGGTCGAGTGGACATGATCAACGTGGCCAACAAGCTGGGTATCGAGGCAGCGGCCGTGCCTGGGGCGATGTTCAAGAAGGTCGGCGAGCCCATCGGAAAAGGCGACCCGATGGCTCAGAACGAGGGTTTTTTCGGGTTTTTCAAGTCGACTCTGCCGGCCCCGATGGCGGGCACCATCGAATCGGTCTCGGAGATCACCGGTCAGGTCATCTTGCGGGCTCCGCCACGACTGGTCGAGATTTCGGCCTATGTCGAGGGGGTGGTCGATCAGGTGCTGCCCAACCAGGGGGTGGTGGTCAAGACTTTCGGCACTTTTATCCAGGGTATTTTCGGCATCGGCGGCGAGACCTCGGGCGAACTGGTGATGGTGGCCGAGGCTCCCGACCAGCCGATGACCCCCGATCAAATCAAGCCCGAACACGCCGGTAAGATCGTAGTCGGCGGCAGCCTGGTCACCAACCCGGTGCTGGCGGCCGCCATTTCGACCGGGGTGAAGGGTCTCATCGTGGGCGGGATTCACGACCAGGACCTGCGCGATTTTCTGGGCTACGACCTGGGCGTGGCCATTACCGGCTCCGAGCGCAAGGGGGTGACCCTGGTAGTCACCGAGGGCTTTGGCCCCATCCCCATGGCTCGGCGCACCTTCGAGCTGTTGCGCTCGAAGGTGGGCCGGCGCGCCTCAATGTCGGGGGCCACCCAGATCCGCGCCGGCGTGATTCGCCCCGAAGTGATCATTCCCGAGCTCGAAGGCGACTGGCTGCAGAGCGAAGACCGCGTGCTCGATCTCGAACTGGCCGTAGGCGCTCCGGTGCGTATCATCCGTGAGCCCAACTTTGGCCGCCTGGCCAAGGTGGTGGCCCTGCCGGTCGAACCGGCCGTCATTCCCAGCGAGGCCAAGGTGCGAGTGGCCGAGATCGAACTCGAAGGCGGCGAGCGAATGATTTTGCCCCGAGCGAATCTGGAGCTGATCGAAGGCTGAGGCCGCTCGCTTTGCTCGCCGGGGAGCGCTCGCTGTGCTCGCGAGAAAGGAGCGCCGACTGCGTCGGCGGGAGTGGGAGCTCTTGCTTCGCTCGAGGGAAGGGAGCGTCGGTCGCTGCCGCTCCCTCCGGGAGTTGGGCTAAAGGGCCAGGTCGAGCAGGAGTTTGGTGTGGCCTCGGGTGAGGCGCCAGCGGGGTTGGGCGCGCTCAAGGCGGGTCCAGCCGAGGGTCAGAATGTCGCCTGGCTCGAGGCCGAGTTGATGCAGCGGTCCCTGGCAGCCCGGTGAGCAGCTGATATGGTAGACATCCCACTCACTGTCGAGCCGGCAGCCGGGTTGCAGTCGCCCGCGGACGGCCACGGCCTGGTGGGTGCGCTGCAGCCGATCGGCCCGGTCGACGACTTCGAGTTGTCGCGAAAGCGGAGCGGTAGCCATCCAGCCGTCGGCCCCCCGGGTGAAGCTGACATCGGGAAATTCACTCTCGAGAGCACGGATGATGCTATCATCCTGGGTATTGGGCTGAAAGGGAAGTGGCCCTGACTGCACGGGTGTTTGGTCGATGGCTGCGAGCAGGCGCTTGAAGGCCAGCAGATCCACCAGGGAGCCGACACAGTAGAAGCCGTTCAGCTTCGGATGTAAGCGGAGGACCATGGTAGGAAATCGACGCTGCATGAGAGGCAGCAACTCTCGGGCCGACGCCCCTTCCAGTAGAAACTCCTGACCGCAGTACTCCCCTCGGATATCGCGCACCGGGATGAGTAGCAACTGGCGGCCGACCAGCTTCCACTCGTCGCGGCCCACTATTTCATCGAGGGCCTGTAGGGCCGATGCGCCGGTCAAGTCGAGGTTGACCTGGCCCTCGAGGTTACCGATCACTTCCAGGCCGGCCCGCTGGGCGACCAGGGCGATGGCCTGGTCGCGGCCGAATTGGCCCCGCAGTTCGACCGGCGTCTCGAGGCCGATAGGTTGGCGGGTGAGGGCCGCCGAGAGGACCACGACCACCAGCAAGAACCCGAGTTCGGCCACTCTTCGCACGTTCAGTCCCACCACAGGTCGAGCATCTGCTCTTGCCGGATCTGTTCTTGCAGAGCTTCGATGTCGCCCAGGCCTTGATCGACGATGTCGGGGCAGAAGCGGTAGACGCGGGCGGCGAACTCGGGGAGGGGGTCGGGCACCTTCTTGAGTCGCAAAGTGATGGAGTCGGTACTGGCCTGATAGATGTCGATACCTAGCTCGCGGTCCCAGGCTTGCAGCTCGTCGACGAGATCCGAGGTGCTCAGGCCATAGTTGACCGCGTCGCTGGCGGCCACCCGCAGGATTTCAAACTGGTTCGAGCCGGGGGCGACCACCAACTCGGTGCCCTGGGCGGGCGGGTCGGCCAGGCTGTGGATGGTGCCGATGAAGGCCACGTAGCCGGCCGGCAGGCGAGCCCGGATGTCGGCTAACAGGGGTTCGGCTTGCTCAGGGTCGACCAGCACCGAACGCGCACCATCGTAACGCTCACGACCGAATTCGCGGGTAGAAAAAGGACGCACGGGCTGACCGGTGGCCTCGGCCAGGACTTGCTCGGCCGGGTCGCTGGCGCCGCCTGGGCCGCAGGCCACCATCAAAGCCAGCATCAGCATGCCAAAGTCGCGCAGTCTGGACACTTTAGAACTATTCGGGCCTGGCGAACGAGCGCCTTTGATCGACTAGAGCTTACCGGCCATGAACATCTCCATGGCGCGTCTTTGCTCGGCCAGCAGGCGTTGCACGGTGGGGCGTTTCTTCATCTCGGCAACAAAGGCCTCAAAGTCGGGCAACTCGGCGAGGGGGTTTGCCTCACCGGAGAGTTCCATGGTCGTGCCCACCAGAGGCAGAGTGGTGATTCCGGCCAGGTCGGCCAGAGTGAACTCTGAGCCGGCCAGGTAGGGTTGAAACTTGACCACCCGTTTGAGGGCCTGCATGCCGAAGGCGACGTCTTCCCTGGCTTTGGCAATCTTGGCCGGGTCTTTGGGCTCGCCGAAATAGGCCCCCCCGAAGAGGGGGCGCACCGGCGCGTCGAGGTTGAAGTGAATGATGCAGTAGATCTGGTCGGCCACAGCAGCCTGATACGGGTCGGCTGGCAAGAGCGGCGGATTGGGGGCCAGGCGGTCGAGATAGGTCAGAATCGCGCGGCTTTCGGACAGGAAGCCCTGCTCACACTCGATGGCCGGAATCTTGCCGCAGGGAGAGATTCTAAGAAACGACTCTTCGCGATTTGGCTTGACGCCCACTTCCTCAAACTCGAGGCCCTTCTCGAGCATGGCCAGCTTGACGATGTTGTAATAGTTGCTGATGGGAAAGCCGTGGAGTTTCATCGAGGAGAATTCCTCCCGGCGCTGCGCGAGACCTCTGCGGCGGGCTTGAAGTCACTCACCTTGAGTTCGAAGATCTGGCGGCCCTCGTTGGTCAGCATCAGGGTCTCGTTGTCGATGAAACAGAGGCCCTCGGCCTGGCCGGCTCCGTGAAAGACCAATCGGCGGGCTGCCTGTTGGAAGAATTGGTCTCCCTGGGGCGGGGTATCGAACAGCCAGACCGACTGCACCGGAGCCTCGACCAGCACGGCCAGGCATGATTCGTCGGGAGCCACATCGGCGGCGGTCACCCAGCCGCCTAGCTCCTGATTGTCTACCTTGCGGAGTGGGTTGACGCGATCAAAGGTCATTTGATCCAGGCGATAGAGGTTGGCGTCGAGCGCAGGCACCGAGAGTCGATAAGCCGGTCGATGCTTGGTGATGAAATAGAGATGACCGCGGAACCAGAAACTGGCCTCGCAATCATACTCCCAGGCCGTGCGAGGCGGAAACTCGGTCTGGTCCGGATACTCCACGGGAACCCAGCCCAGCACCCTGGTGCGATGCACCGACAGGGGGTTGGGCTCGCGCACCACATAGATGCCGAGGTCGCGGCGGGCGTTGCCGTTATTGCCCATATCGCAGAGATAGAGGTTGCCATCGCCCAGGGTGATGTCTTCCCAGTCGATGTTGTTGGCCAGGTCGATGGTAATGCCGGGGTAAGGCTGCTTCGACTTGTCCCCCGATGGCGGCCCGACGTAGTAGTCTCGGTTTTCAAGCCACTCGGGAATGACCACTCGCCCCCCCCGATCCATGGCGAAGACCCGAGCGATATCACCGCTATCGTTGTGAACCCAGAAAAGACCGGGGTAGGTGCGACTGGCGACTACCCCGCTTTGCTCGTTGACCGGGGCGTGGTCTACGCGGGCGCTGGGGGAGAGCAGCACACCAGATTGGTCGCTGGGCTGACCGAGCACGCCCACGAATACCAGGGCAATCAGTAGCAGAACCCCCCCGCCCAGGGCCAGGTATCGCCGCCGTCGCGTCACGGCGGCGGAGTTAGACGCAGCTGGGAAGGACTCCTGGCCGACCGGGGCCGAACTGGCGGGCATGCCTATCCTCCTGCTCTTGCTGTTGCTGCTGTTCGGTTGTGAACAGGGCGATTCCGTCAGTCTCGACACCGGGGCCTCCGGGGTAACCCCGGCCACCCCCACGCCGGTCCTGCGGTTTCGGGTGGTGAACACCTTTCCCCACAATACTAACGCCTTCACCGAAGGTTTGTTGTTCTCGGGGGGCAACCTCTTCGAGAGCACGGGTTTGCGAGGCCAGTCGTCGGTGCGCCGGGTCGATCTGACCACCGGCAACGTCCTCAACCAGACCAACCTGGCGGCCAACTTGTTTGGCGAAGGATTGGCCTTGTTCAACAACCAGTTGTTCATGGTGACCCTGGAAGGCAACGGCTTTCTCTTCAACCCGGCCACGCTGGCCCAGCAGGGGGTCTTCACTATTCAGGGGCAAGGCTGGGGTTTGGCCAGCACTCCGACGGCGCTCATCATGAGCAACGGCAGCAACTTGATCCAGTTCCTCGACCCCAATACCCGGGCTGTTACCGGCGTGCTGGATGTTCGCGACCAGGGCATTCCCGTCAACGGCCTCAACGAACTCGAATTCGTGGACGGGATGATCCTGGCCAATATCTTTCCCACCGATCGCATCGCGGCCATCGACCCCTCCAACGGCCGGGTGATGTTCTACGTCAATCTCGACGGCATCATCAATAAGGCGACGCTGGGTCCCGAGGATGTCGCCAACGGCATCGCGTTCGACCAGGGTGGGCAACGCCTGTTCGTGACCGGCAAACGGTGGCCCAGCCTCTTCGAGATCCAGATCGTCCCCTAAGGGTCCACCAATCCGGCCTTCGGCGCGAAGCGCCGCCGCCGCAAGCTGGAGCCTTGACACGGGGGTGGGCGCAAGCTGGTGTTTTAGCGCGGAGTTCAGCGGAGGACGCAAAGGCCGCGGAGGGGTTGCAGGCTTGGGGGAGTAGGCTCTCTAGTGATTTTTCTGGTTGAGGCCGGTGCGGCTGGAAGGTCTTCCCACCTTCCACCGTAGTTCAAGACGCCGGCCAGGTGGTGCCGTGTGTGGTAGCGCCGTACTCGGGGGGGATGCTCTTCCTTCCGTGCTTGAGAGTGGTCTCCACCTTGAGCGGGACCGGGCAAAGCCCTAACCCATAAATTCGCCAGGACGCTCACCTCACGCCCCCCACGACCCTCTCCGTGCCCTCCTGATCTCCGCGGTTTATTTCTCCGGCGCTGCGCGCCGCGCCGCTGGGGGGACTCCAGCGAACGTCCCCCCGGACGCGGCTTGACGGGACCGATGAGAACGAAGGTCCCGTCAAGCTAAACTGCGCGGGTAGCGGCGTTCCCATCGGTCCCTTCGGCGCTGCGCGCCGCGCCGCTGGGGGGACTCCGGCGAGCGTCCCGAGAAGGCCAGCCAGATGGAGAGCTTTCGCCAGCAACTCAGGGCTCGGCTGGAAGGCATCCTGGCTCCCCGCCTGGAGCGCATTGAGCGAGACCAGAGCTGGCAGGCGCAGACCGAGGCCCTGAGCGAACTGGGAGAGCACGGCTACCTGGCCATGCTGTTCGCAGACTCGTTCCCCGGGGCTGTGCCTGGCCGGGGGTTGGTGGCCACGGCCGTGATGTCCGAAGAGCTGGCTTATCTCAACTACGCCTTCGAGACCACCGTGGCCAGCACGCTCAGTTGCGCCAAGACCTTCTACGATTACGCCCCGGACGGGCTCAAGCAGCGCTATCTGCCGGGTATTCTGCGAGGTAGCGAAGTGAGCGCCATCGGCATGACCGAACCCCAGGCGGGCTCGGATGCCGCGGCCATGAAGACCCGCCTCGAGGTCGACGGTGATCACTACGTCATCACCGGGTTCAAGCGCTACATCTCGAATGCCGGGGTGGCTTCCAGCTATCTCGTCTATGGGCTCACCGACCCTGCTCAGGGCGCGGCCAGAGGGATGACGGCCGTGGTGGTTCCGGCCGACACGCCGGGGCTGTCATGTCCACGCACCTATAGCTTCATGGGTCGAAACGGCTCGGTGGTGGGCGAGGTGAAGCTGGAAGGGTGCCGGGTGCCGGCGACCAACGTGTTGGGCCAGGTCGGCGGGGGCTTCAAGATCATGCTGAGTATGCTCAACTTCGAACGCATTCTGGTGGGAGCCTCGAGTCTGGGCGTGGCCCGCAGTGCCTTCGACGAGGCTCGGCGTCACGCCCAACAGCGTCACGCGTTCGGCCAACCGCTGGGTTCCAAGCAGCTGATTTGGAGCCGCATCGCCGACATGAGTTGGCGCATCGACAGCGCCCGCGCGCTGACCTATGCAGCGGCTCGGTGCTACGATGAGGGCGCCCGCGGCAAAGCGTTGATGAAAGAGGCGGCCACCGCCAAGCTGGTGGGTTCGGAGGCAGCCGGTTTTTGCGCCGATGCGGCCGTGCAGATTCTGGGCGGCGACGGACTGACCAAGGAATATGGGCGGGTCGAGCAGATCTATCGCGATGCCCGAGCGCTGACCATTGCGGGTGGAACCAGCGAGATGGTGCGCTATCTGATCGCCCGCACGGCTTTGCCCGATATCGCTCTCAACCTGTAAGGAGGACGCAATGGCCATCGACATCGCTTCCATTCTGCGGCGGGCTGCCGACCGCTATCCCCAGCGCGAGGCCCTGGTCTTTGAAGAGAAACGCTTCACCTATGCCGAGTGGAACGAGAGGGTCAATCGCTTCGCTTTTGCCCTCTCTGAGCTGGGCATCTGCCCGGGGGACCGGGTGGCCTTTTATTTGACCAACTCGGAAGGGTCGGTGACCACCCACTTCGCCTGCCAGAAGCTGGGGGCGGTATCGGTGCCCATCAACTTTCGCCTGGGTCGGACCGAACTCGAGCAGATCGTGCGCGACGCGGGAGCCCGGGTACTGGTCTACAGCCAGTTCGCAACCGAGGAGGTGGCGGCCATGGCTCGCAATCTGCGCAGCGTCCACGACTTCATCTCGGCGGCCGAGTCAGACCAGGAGGTCCCCGAGGGGCATCATCGCTTCTTTGACCTGATCGACAAGCAACCCAACCACCGCGAACCCAACCATCGTAACCAGGCCGACACGATTTCGGCGCTGATCTACACCTCCGGCACCACCGGCCGGGCCAAAGGGGTCGTTCACACTCACGGCAACGACTTCCATATCGCCATGAACTGCGTGATGGAATACAGCCTGCGCCGAGCCGATCGGGCTCTGCATATTGCTCCGCTCTATCACGTGGGGGGAATGCAGGCCTTCTTCATTCCCCACGCCCTGGTGGGCGGCGCCAACGTGGTGATGGGACGCTACGACTGTCTCAAGACGATGGAGACCATCGAGCGCGAGAAGATCACCTCACTGTTTGCCGTGCCGGTCCAACTCGAAGAGATGCTCGACCATCCGCGTCGGGGAGAGTTCGATCTGTCGAGCCTGCGCCTCATCACCACGGGGGGGGCGGCCTCTACCAGCAACACCCTGCGGCGTGTGGTCGATGAACTTTGTCCAGGAGTTTTCAACGGCTACGGCATGACCGAGGGCAGTTTGACCCTGTTACTGCATCCCGAAGATGTGGCCGACCGACCCGAGTCGTGCGGTAAGCCCACGCTGATCACCGATGCTCGTGTCATCCGCCATCAAGAAGGCGTCCCGTCGAACCCTGACGAGGTGGTGCCCACTGGCGAGAAGGGCCAACTGGTGGTGCGTGGGCCTCAGGTGACTCCGGGCTACTGGAACAATACCGCCGCCACCGTCGACAAACTCAGGCTGGGCTGGCTGCACACCGGCGATGTGTTCAGCCGTGACGAAGACGGCTTCTTCTATTTTCACGGCCGGGTCGACGATATGATCGTCAGCGGCGGCGAGAACGTCTATCCGCGCGAGGTGGAGGAGGCCGTGCTCGGCCACGCCGGAGTCGGCTCGGTAGCGGTGGTGGGTTTGCCCCACCAACGCTGGGGGCAGGCGGTGACGGCGGTGGTGGTGGCCAAAGGCCCTGAGGTGACGGCCGAGAGCGTGCTCGAGTTTTGCCGCCAACAGAGCGGTCTGGCTCGCTACAAGTGTCCCAAGATGGTGCTGCTGGTCGAGGAGCTACCCCGCAACCCCACCGGCAAGATCCAGCGCTTTCGCCTGGTCGAGCAGTTTCGCGAGGTGTACGCCGAGGTGATCCGATGAAGTTGCGAGTGGGCGTGGCCCAGATGGAATGCGAACTGGGCAATCTGGCCAAGAACCTCGAGCGGATGGAAGAGTTCGTCGCTCAGGCCGAGGCCGACCAGATCGACCTGCTGGTTTTTCCAGAGCTGGCTTTGAGCGGCTATTCGGTGCGCGGACGCTTTCACGAGATGGCGGTTCGCCTGGACAGTCCCGAGGTCGTCAAGCTGCGCGAACTCTCGCGGCGGGTCGCGATGGCCGTCGGCCTGATCGAAGAGACCCGGGAAATCGAGTTCTACAACAGCGCGGTGTACTTTGCCGATGGCAAGATTCGCCATGTCCATCGCAAGATCTATCTGCCCACCTATGGCGTCTTCGAAGAGAAGCGCTTCTTTGCCCAGGGCCGCGACATGCAAGCGTTCGACACGCGCCACGGGCGGATGGCCATGCTGGTTTGCGGCGATTGCTGGCATCTGCCGCTGCCGTATACCGCCGTTCACGACGGAGCCGACCTGCTGCTGTTTTTGGTGGCCAGTTCTCGCGAGGGACTGGCCGAGTCGGTGGATTCAGCCGCTGGCTGGCATCGACTCAACCAGACCTACGCCCTTACGATGGGGGCCTTCGTGATCTTTTCCAACCGTGCCGGTAGCGAAGAGGGGCTCAATTTTTACGGAGCTTCCCAGATCATCTTGCCCAATGGCGAGGTGGCCTGCCAGGCCGCCTTCGACCAGCCCGACCTCATCGCCGCCGACCTGGACATGAGCCAGTTGCGCCGCCAGCGCATCATTTTGCCCTTTCGGCGCGACGACCACCTCGAAACCACCTTGCGCCTGACCCGAGAAGTCATGGTCCGCAAGAGCGAGCGGCAACGACGCTTCGTGAGCGAATTCGAAGAGGCCTAGCGGAGCGCCGTGTGTTATACTCCTGCTATGAACCGGGGCAGGGGCTTTTCGCTAGGTGCAGCTCTGTTGGTGGTGATGATCGTATCGCTACTGGGAGTCACCATCGCCGGGATGAGCGTGACCCATCAGGGCTTGCTGCTTCATTCCGAGAATTCGACCCGGGCCCGCAACGCGGCGCGATCGCTCATCGAGCGAGCGATGGCGGGAATCTTCGACGGTAGCCTGGCCCCCGACGCCACCCTGACCGACCAGGGCACCGGCTATGAAGCGGTGCTGACCTTCGATCCGTCCGAGGCCGATGCCCGCCAGATTCCCGTCTCGATCAACAATCTAGAAGGCTCGAACTCGGTCAAGAATCCCAATAACGGCGGGTTGGTGCCGGCCGCCACCGCCCGGCTGGTGGCCTGGTCGCGTTATCGTGGGCAGGTTCATCAGGTGGAAGTCTTGCTCTATGTGCCGCCTTATCCTTACGCTCTGGCTTGTGCCGGGCCGCTGGATGCTCCCACCGGCGTGATTGTGGGCGAACTCATGGATTATGCCGTCAGCGGTCCCCTCGAGAATCTGCCCCTGGCTCCGGCCGATCTCGGTTCGGGCAGTGTCGCCTCGAATGCGGTGCTGTTGGGCGGGCGTAGTCGCGTCACCGGCAACGTCGAGACCCCCGGTCAGATCGTGCTCCAGGACCAGGCGGTCATCGACGGTGAGCGGCGGGGAGGTTGGGGTGACGTGCCCATTCCGGCTCTGGACCCTACCGATTATGACCCCCTTACCCGGGGCCTCACCACCCTGCCTTTGCCGGCGGCGGGCACTCCGCTGACCCAGGTCTATCGCGAGACCGGCGATCGCACCGTCGACTCGCTCGACCTGCAGAACGGCTTTGTCTATATCGAGGGTAACCTGACGGTCAACAACGGGGTGACCGGGCAGGGAGTGCTGGTGACCACCGGTGCTCTGACCATCAACGGCGGCACCGACATTCGCCAGTCGCTGCTCGATCTGGCCCTGGTCAGCGGGGGCAAGACCACCCTCACCGGGGCTGGGCCCGAGACCTCTGCCTTTCACGGCGTGGTCTATGCCGGCGGCGGGCTCGAGGCTCGGCGCATCGCCGTGGTGGGCACGCTGATCGCCAACAACGCGGCCGTGCCGGTCAGCCTCGAAGAAGTGGCCGTCTTCGAAAAGCCTGGCGAAGAGGGACCCAAACCGGGCCTAGCCCAACTCGGGGTCACGCGCGGTCCCCTTTATCTAGGAACTCAACACGCCCTGGCCAAGGCCATCAGCGTTCAAGACTACAGCGGCGTGTGGACCACTCAGGGAACCCCGAGCAACGCCTTGCTCAAGTTCGAAGCCACCCCCGTGTTAGTCAGCGGCCAGGTCACCTATGACTATACCTTGACCACCTTGACCACCCCCGCGCTGGTCTTGAGCGGACGAGGACGCAACGCTTTGAGCGGCGACATCGGCGTGACCTCGGGCCAGATGAACCCTTTTCGCCAGGCCTTCGGTCTGCAGAACGGCAACGTTGGCCGCTACGGGTTATCGACGCTGCTAACTTATCTCGACGAGTTTGCGGCCGGGGTAGATACCGGCGACGAACCGCCCGTCAACCCGGCTTTGATCCTCGAGGACCTGAGCAAGATTCTGCGCCTGGCCGACCGGGTGCGGGTGTTGGAGTGGGTCGAACGGTGAAGCGAGGACACTCTCTGGCCGAAGTGGTCATTTCGATCTTCCTGCTGGGGTTGGTGGTGGGAGCCATTCTCAATTTGTGGCCCACCTCGCTGCTTTCGGTCGAGCGTAACGAGGCTCGTATGCAGGCCATGCATCTGGCCCAAAACGGGCTCGAGACCGTGGCTCGGGAGCCCTTTCAAAAGCTGCTGGTGCGACCGGTTCAGGTCGAGACGATCGGGCGCGACGGGCGCGACTTCGTGCGCCGCCTCACGGTCACGGGCCTGGGTCCGTCACTATGCGAGTTGGTGGTCGAAGTGAGCTGGGAGGATCACGGCCGCCAGGCCAGGGTGGAGGAGAGGCTGTTTGTCTCGGAACTTCACCGCTAGAGCCGGATTGAGTTTGCTCGAAGTGCTGGTGGCCATGGGGCTGGCCGCCCTGGTCGCCACCTATTTTCTGGCGATTCTGATTCCCAGTATCCGACATACCGGACGGGCCACCGCTCGGGCTAGTCTGGCCGAAGAAGCCATGCTCGTGTTCGACCACCTCGAGAAGGACCTGCGGGGTGCGGCGGCGCCCACCGTCTTTGACTATCAAGAGGCTGACGGCACCCGCTGGGTGGCCATCCAGCGATTGATGGGAGTCGGCGCCTCGCGCACCCAGCGCTGGGACAGTCAAGAGGCCCCCTTCGCCGGAGTGGTCTATCGCTTCGGTGGCCCGTCCTTTCGGTTGGTGCGCTACGCTGACGTCGATTTGCAGTTGGTGGGCCTGGAAGACCCCAGCCTGACCAAGGTGAAAACGGCGGTGTCCGGCGCCCGCCAGGTCGAGATGGCACCCCATCTGAGCGAGCTGCGCTGGCAAGAGGACACGGCCACCGGCCTCATGACGGTGGGCCTGACGCTGACGCGCAAAGATCCGGATCTGCAGCTGACCTTAGAGCGTGTGCTGGCTCCCCGCAACAGCCTGCGCACTTCGCACGAATAGCTAGAGCGCTTTGAGCAGGCTGAGGGTGGGAGAGAGAGTGGCGATCAGGAACACGGCCACGATGGCTCCCACCAGCATGGTCAGCAGAGGCTCGATCAAGGCGGGCAGGCTCTCGAGCCAGCGCGTCAACTCTTCTTCGGCCACCCGAGCCAGGCCCAACAGAATGCCTTCCAGTTGTCCCGCCTGCTCACCCACCTCGAGCAGGGCCAGAAAAGAGGGGTCGAAGCAGTTGGTACGTCCGAGCGCTTCGGTCAGGCCGGCTCCCGACTTGATGTCTTCGACCAGCTGCTGGGCCTGTCCGTTCAGGCGCTGGTGACCGGCCACGCGCACCGCCTGCGCCAGGCCTTCGAGCAGGTTCTGGCCGGCCCGCAGCGAGAGGTAAAGAGCGCGGGCCAACCTGGCTTGCATGGCCTGGCGCGAGAGGGCACCCAGGACCGGCACTCCTTCGGCCAGGAATTGCACTCGGTTTCGGCGACTCTGGCCGCCCGGGGCCGGGCCCATCCACCAGCCCAGGGCCCCCAGTCCCAGGACGAGAGTCAGCCAGGTGCCGGGCCAGGCGGCCCAGTTCGAAAACGTCATGAGGGCTCGGGTCAGCAGCGGTATGGTCGCGCCCGAGGCTTGCAAGAATTCGAGCTGGCCTTTGAGTAGCAGGGGGGGAATGAGCACTGCTCCCAGCAGGCACAGGCCCAGCACGAAGGCTGGGTAGATCAGGGCGCTGCGCAGGCGGTGGGCCTGGGCTTGAGAGCGCTCTTGATAGTCGGCTAGCAACTCGAGCACCTCTTGGAGCGTGCCCGACTCTTCGCCGGTGCGTACCATCTCGACCTGAAAGGCGTTAAACACTCGAGGAAAGCTCTGCAGGGCCTTCGACAGGGGGCGGCCCTGGTGGATCCGGGCGGCGAGGTGCTCGACCACCTCGACCATGCGGGGGTCTTCCTGGTCGCGGACCAGGCAGGCGAAGCACTCGGTGACCGGTAGGCCCACCTTGAGCATAGTGGCCAGGCTGCGCAGAAAGAGGCTGACCGAGCGCCCCCGCGGCGCCGAGGTGAGGTTGGGCGTGGCGCTGACAGGGGCGGGCGCCGCGGCCACCATCGGGCGAGCTCGTTGTTGCTTGTCGGGGAGGGGAATGTCGAGGCGTTCGCCCTCGAAGAGGGTGGCCTCGAGCCGGCGGGCGCAGGTGAGCAGCCACTTGAGGTCGTCGTGAAGAAAAGCCGGCGAGCGGGCCTGGCGATCGGCGTAGAGAATGCCCCATACTCCGTGGCTGGGGTGAAACAGCGGGGCGGCCACGATCGAGCGCACGTCGCTGACTTGCAGGCTGGCGGCGTCGCGAAAATCGGGATGACGGCTGGCGTCGGCCGTCCACAGCGGTTGGGCGCTATGGAAGACCTTGCGAAAGACGGTGGTGCTCATGGGCGCCTCGGCCAGGCCGACGCATTTTTCCAGGCCATGGGCGCCCTCGATCTGATAGTCCTGACCGTGGGGGCTGGATAAAATCAGGGCCCGGTCCGGGCGAAGAGCAGCTACCATGACCTGCATGGCGTTGGTGAGGGTCTCCTGGCGCGAAGGGTCGCTCACCGATAACCCTCGAGGGCCGCCATCAGAGCGTGGGTGGCCTCTTCGGTGGTGGTGAAGCGCTCGGCCGTGGTCTTGGCCAGCATCTTGAGCACGGCCGCATCGACCTCGTCGGGCAGGGTGGGGTTGAACTGGCTGGGTGGAGGCGGGCTGCTGGTCATTTGGGCGAACAGTAACTGCATCACGTCGCGAGTGTCGAAAGGCAAGCGCCCGGTCAGCACCTCGTAGGCGATGATGCCCAGAGAATACTGATCGGTGCGGGGATCCAGGTCGTTGCCCTGGATCTGCTCGGGAGCCATGTAGGCGGGTGTGCCCAGGGCGGTGCCGGTCTGGGTGAGCTTCTCGGAGTCTTCTTGCTTGGCCAGGCCGAAATCCATCACCTTGAGCAGACCCTTCTCGGTCAGCATGATGTTGTCTGGCTTGAGGTCGCGATGGACCACCCCGCGCGAGTGGGCGTAGACCAGGGCCCCGAACAGAGCCGAGAGGACCTGGCGGGCCTGGTCGGGGGCCGGCCGGCCCTGCTCGAGCAGGTCGCCCAGGGTCTGGCCCCGCACGAATTCCATGACCAGATAGAAGCGACCCTGGTGTTCACCCCACGATAGCACGCGCACGATATTGGGATGGTCAAGGCGGGCGCAGATCTCGGCCTCGCGTTCGAATCTTTTGGCGAAGTCTCGCTGGCGGGCCAGATCCGAAGCGATCACCTTGACGGCCACGGCCCGTTCGGGGTCGAGATTGTCATAGGGAAGGCCGCGATAGACGGTGGCCATCCCTCCCTGACCCAGAGCATCCACCAGCTGATAGTCGGCGATCCGCTCCGAGAATAGGCTCTTCACCCTGGCCGTATCGCCGGCGTAGCCTTCTAGCGTGGTGAGGCGTTGCTCGGCGTCGAGCCCGCGCTTGCGATTGCGCCAGAAGCCGGCCAGGGCAGCGGCGGCCAGGGCCAGCACCAGCCACACCCAGGCGGGGGGGTGAAAGAGGAAGTCCTTGATGGCCACTGCCGTCGATTCGGGTTTGAGGCGGATCGGCTCTTCGAAAGTGCTGGCCAGCACGGCCGGGTCGACCGGGATGGTGCGATTCTGGTGGCCCTCGAGCACGAACTGGATGGTGACGTTACCCTGGTTTGGGTCAAACTCGATCTGGGTGGGGGTGACCCCTAGCTCGTTGTTCTGCAAATACACCCTGGCACCGGGCGGATAGCTTCTCACCCAGACCTGATCGGCCCAACTGCCGGCGCTCAGACAAGACAACAGCGCAATGGCCCAGAATACTCGCACTCCCAGAGTTTTCTGGTGGTCAGGAAGAGCTCCTTCACCCCGGGGGATGGTATCGCGTGCGGAACGAATGCCCCGGCATGCAAAAATGGTTGTTCGTGTTCTTTCTCTTCGGGCTGGGCTCGGCTTCGGCCGAGACCTGGCAGTCGCCCCGCTGGGGCACCAGCTGGATGAGAGTGCCGGGGGTGCTCACCGCCAGCGGTGATCGCTATCGGGGCGGGTATTTCGGCATCTGGTTCAGTCCCGATTTCAGCCCCGAGCAGATTCGTCAGGTGCTGGCTGGTGTGAAGGCCTACCAGCCCTAGACCTGAGGCTCGTCGTCGTCGGCCCCGGTGTGGCGGGGCGAGGCGTTCCAGCAGAAGGCGAAGGCCACCGCCGAAGCCAGGGCGCAGGCGATCAATAGCGAGAAGCCGCCGTCCCAGCCGTAGGTCTCGACCACTTTGCCCAGGCCATAGCCCGAGAGCACGCCGCTGAGATAGCCGAAGAAGCCAGTGAGTCCGATGGCCGTTGCCGCGGCTCGCTTGGTGGCCAGATCCGCTGTCATCACCCCCACCAAGAACTGGGGGCCGTAGATGAGAAACCCCACCGCCAGCAGAGTAATGCTGTCGAGCCACTGGCTACCCTCGGGAACCTTCCAGAACAGAAAGATGGCCGCCGCCGTGCCCAGCATATAGACCACGCACACCGGGGCCCGGCGGCTGGCCAGATAGCGGTCGGTGATGTAGCCGGCTAACAGCGAGCCCACCAGGCCGGCCAGCTCGAAACCGGCCGTCATGGCTCCCGCCTGGGTCAGGTCGATGTGCTTGGCCTGGTTGAGATAGGTGGGCGCCCAGTTGAGAAAGCCGTAGCGCACCACGTAGACAAAGAAATTGCCCAGGCAGATCAGCCAGATGTAGGGGTTGGCAAAGACATGGTGACGCAGGAAGGCCCGAAACTCGGGACCCGATTGGTCTTCGTCGCCGTCGGCTCGGGGCACGCTGGTGTCACCGGTGTATTCTTCGACCGGGCCAAGCCCGACCGAGGCCGGGGTGTCCCGCAGGTGAACGGCCAGGAAGACACTGATGACCAGGGCGATCAATCCCGGCCCGAAAAAGCACCAGCGCCAGCCGTAGTTCTCACCGAGATAGCCGGCCAGAATCAAGATGACGGCCGCGCCCACCATGTGCGAGGTGTTCCAGATGCCCCACATCACCCCACGCTCTTTGGGCGAGAACCAGTGGGACAGGACCCGGGCGCAAGGTGGAAAGCCCATACCCTGGAACCAGCCGTTGAGCATCCACACGATGCCCATGGTCAGGGCCGCATAACTAAACCCGAAGACGAAGTTGATGATGGCCGAAACTCCCAGACCGATCGCCATGAAGTAGCGAGGGTTGGAACGGTCGGCCAGCATGCCGTTGAGAAACTTCGAGCATCCGTAGAGCAGGTCGTGCAGGGTGAGAAAGCCGCCCAGGCTGGACTTGCTGATGCCCAGGTCTTTCTCCATCAGCGGCATGGCCACCGAGATGTTTTTACGAACAAAGTAGTAGACCGCGTAGCCGATGAAGGTGGTGTAAAGTTGGCGGATGCGCCAGTAGCGGTAGCTGGTCTGCACCTCTTCGGGGCTGCCGCTGAGGCGCTCGATGGCCGGGGGCGGGGTGAAGAGGGCTCGCATAAAGCGTGGCTTTCGCCGGCCGGGTTGTGAACCCTCGGAGAAGTCCAGGAGCCTTACCGGTCGGGCCAGAATGAAGGGGAAGTGAAGAGACGCGCCTTTACCCTGGTCGAGATTCTGATCGCCATGGCGGTGCTGGTGATTTTGGCCGCCGGGGTCTTCTTTTCGGTCCAGAACACCCGCAATCGCGCGCGCAATGCCGCGATTCTGGCGGCGGCCCGCACCATCGCCGCCGATCAGGTGACCCCGCTGGTCGGCAAGTTCGATCAGGAGCATCGCTACGGCGGGGCCAACAACGTGAAGTTCTTCAACGGGCAACTGGCCCGCAATCTACAACGCGGCCCCACCGGCAACATCTACAGCTATCGCAACCCCGTCTCGCTCAGCGGCGAGGTCGTCGCCCGCGGGGCTCCCAGCGAGCCCGCCCCGGCCATCTACATCACCAACCGCAACAACTATACCTACGAGCGGGTGGGGCGCAGCGACAAGCGACTCGAGCGGGTCGAGGGGTCGATCATCATCTGGATGTCGAATAGCTCGCCCGACTTCGAGGTCTACTACATCGACACCGACGGTGAGCGCAGCGATTTTCGCTGGACAGCCTCGGGCCCCTAGAAGACGTCGGCCAGATCGGTGAACTCTTCCTGGCGAGCCAGATCGCCGGGCGTCTGCCCCTGATTGTCTTTCAGACTTGCGTTGGCGCCCTTTTGCAACAGTATCTGGGCGGCCTCTTTCGAGTCGTTGGCGGCAGCGTAGTGAAGCGCGTTCTGGCCTTTGGCGTCGACGCGGTTTGGATCGGCCCCGGCCTCGAGCAACAGCTCGAGCACCGGCACTTCGCCCTGGGCGGCGGCCAGATGCAGAGCGGTCTGGCCTTGCTTGTTGGCCGCCGTCACGGTGACCCCGGCTTTCAGGACCGCCTCGGTGGCTTCGGAGCTGTTGCTTTTGACCGCGTAGTGGAGGGCGGTGTTGCCTGCCTCGTCGGCCTGATCAGGGCGTGCTCCGGCCTCGAGCAGAGGGGTCACCAGCTCGGGCCTGGCTTCGAAGACGGCCCATTGCAGGGGGGTCGTGCCGCCGGGCCCGACTCCGTTGGGGTTGGCACCCAGCTTCACCAGTTCGGCTACCATCGGTTGGTTCCCGGTCAGGATGGCCGCCTGCAGGGGCAACTTGCCGTCTAATCCCGGCGCGTTCAAGAGTTCGGGCTGGGATTTGGCCAGGGAGGCCACGCTCTTTTGGTCGCCCTTCTCGATGGCCGTGATGAGAGAGTTGCTTTCTGCTTGTTGCTCGACCTTGCGAGTGGCGGCCAGATAGGGAGCCCCCACCATCAAGACGATCGCCAGCACCGCCGCTGCCACCAAAACGCCCATCGAGCGGCCGGACAGGCTGGCCGCCCCTTCGGGCTCGACCTCGGTAACGAGATGACCCGCTTCCGAGAGACGGGCAATGGCCTCGACCTTGCTCTCGGCCTCGATCGTGCCGTGTTTCTTCTGCCCTTGCGAGTCGGTTACGGTATAGCGAAACTTGGCCACGATACTCTCTTGGACGGCCCGGCCGGTTTTCCTCGGAAGGACTCGGGCGCTTGGGCTGGGAACGGCCAGCCTATGACAGACCTCACCACCAGAATCGAAGAAGCCTTTCAAGACCGCCAACTGCTCTCGAAGCCTGAATATCGGCAGGCGGTCGAAGACACCATCGAGGGCCTCGACAGCGGTCGCCTGAGGGTGGCCGAAAAGCAGGCCGGCGGGTGGGTCGTCAACGCCTGGGTCAAACAGGCCATTCTGCTTTATTTCGCGGTGGCCGAAATGAAGGTGTTCGAGGTCGGGCCTTTCGAGTTCTATGACAAGATTCCACTCAAGCGCAACCTGAAGGAAGCCGGCGTGCGGGTGGTTCCCCCAGGAACGGCCCGGCGAGGCAGCTTTCTCGAGCCGGGGGCCATCCTGATGCCCGGCTATGTCAACATCGGCGCCCGGGTGGGTGCCGGTACCATGGTCGACACCTGGGCCACCGTGGGCAGTTGCGCCCAGATCGGTTCCCATGTGCACCTGTCGGGCGGAGTGGGTATCGGGGGCGTGCTCGAGCCCCCCGGGGCCACCCCCGTGATCGTCGAAGATGGAGCCTTCATTGGCAGTCGCTGCATTGTGGTCGAAGGGGTGGTGGTCGAGCAAGAAGCGGTGCTGGGGGCCAACGTGGTCCTGACCGCCTCGACCCCTATCGTGGATGTAACGGGCTCTGAGGCGAAGATCACCAAAGGGCGGGTTCCGGCTCGCTCGGTGGTCATCCCCGGTACGATGCCCAAGGAATTCCCGGCCGGTACCTACGGTGTGCCCTGCGCTCTTCTCATCGGTCAGCGTAAAGAGTCGACCGATAAAAAGACCAGCCTCAACGAGGCACTGCGCGAGTTTCGTGTCGACGTCTGAGTTAGCTCGCCGCACTCTCGAACTGGTCTCGGTGGCCAGCGTCACCCGAGCCGAGAAGGCCCTGGCCGATCAAACCCAGGAGTGGGCCCTGAGGCACTTCGGGGCCGAGCGCGTGCGTCGCTGGCGTGACGGGGTGCTGGTCTTGCCGTCAGGAGCCGGCCCGCACCTGGCTCTGGTGGGGCACCTCGACACCGTGCCTCCGGCCGCCGGTCAGCCCACCGAGATTCGCGACGGCCGGGTCTACGGGTGCGGAGCCAGCGACATGAAGGCTGGGGTGGCCGTCATGATGGCCCTGCTCGAGCGCTATGATGCGGTCGGTGTCTTTTATGACCGGGAAGAGGGTCCGGGCGACGAGAACGGGCTGGTGCCCCTGCTCGAGCTGGCCCCCGCCCTCGCTCTGGCCATCGTGCTCGAGCCCACCAACAACGAGGTTCAGGTTGGCTGCGTGGGCAGCCTGCACGCGCGCGTTACGGTGGCTGGTCAGCGGGCCCACTCGGCCCGTCCCTGGCAAGGCAAGAATGCCGTTTACGAGGCTCTTCCTCTCTTGCAGCGTCTGGCCGGTCTGGAACGGCGCCAGGTGCAGGTGCAGGGCCAGACCTTCTATGAGGTGCTTACCGTCACCCAGGCCAACACCGGCAATCCGCGCAACGCCGTGCCCGATGCTCTGGTGCTCAACCTGAACTATCGGTTCGCTCCGGGGCGCGACGAGCAATCCGCCCGAGCTCAGGTCCTCGAGGCCTGCCAGGGCCATGAGGTCGAGATCCTCGATTTCGCCCCGGCCGGAGCGGTTTGTCTTGATCATCCACGACTCGACGCCTGGATCAAGAAGCAGGGCCTGGTGGTCACCTCAAAGCAGGCCTGGACCGACGTGGCTCAACTCACGGCCCGCGGCGTGCCGGCCGTCAATTTTGGCCCCGGCGAGCCGGCTCAGGCCCACCAGGCGGGGGAATGGGCCGAGATCGCCGCCATCGAGGCCAACTACGAGCACTTGATCCAGCTGCTCGATTGCAGGTAGAGGACGGCCAGGGTCACGAATCGGCCGACATTCCGATGAGCGACTACCTGCTGCCCGACACTTGCTATCCGGCCTTCGCGCCTCTCATCGATTTAAGCGAGAACGAGTGCGCCAACATTACGGCGCGAGCCGTGACCGCCTGGTTGGGGCAAAGCCGGCCCGACGCCTGGGGCGCCAGTATGTTCTTGTTCGGGCCGACCCGTCGCATGCTGTTCGAGGCGGGCCTCTGTCTCGAGTGGGAGAACTGGCAGGACCTCTTCACTCAAGACGAGCGCTGGCACGAGTTGCTGGGCGAGTATCAGGCCGGCTCGCTGGCGACCGACCGGCGGCTGTATCTGGCTCGACTGCTGATGCACGTGGGGCTTTACCAGGGGGTCTTCGACGTTCTTCACGACCTCGAGGGCAGCGAAGAAGAGCTGGGCTGGGCGCGTTACTTCCGCTTCCAATCCAGACTGATGGAGGACTGGCACTGTCCGCTGGGCGATTTTGGCGACGGTTGGTTGCCGGCGTTTTCTCCGCGGCTGCGCTATGAGGTCGGCCTTCTGCTGGCCACCACTGCGGTGCGCGAGCGTGAACCGGCCGAGGTCGAGCGGTGGCTGGCCTGGGTCGAGGCCACCCTGCCCGAGTTTGACGAGGGTCCCGAGCGTAGCCTGGCTCGAGCCCGTTGGCTCAAGAAGAGGACCGGGCTAGACTCGCTTCGCGGCCAACCGGTCGAAGAGGGCTATCGGGCCGCCCTGGCCTGCCTCGAGTCCATCGAGGACCCCAATTGGCTCGACCTGGCGGTCGAAACCGAGCGCCGCACCCGGGGCAATTTGACCAGTCTCTATCTACGGCGCGAGGACTATGCCAGCGCCGAGCCCGAGTGCTTGCGGGTCAACCAACTGGACCCGTTCTGCTCGATGGGATGGATGTTGCGTGGCCGGGTGGCCGAAGGCCGCGGGCACCTCGATCAGGCGGGGGCGGCCTATACCCTGGCCGCTCGCTACGGCCCCCTCGAACGAACCTACAGCCTGCATCGCCTGGCGGAACTCACCGGCAAAGAACAGGCGATGCTGGTCATGGAGTCCATCGAGGCCGACTTCGCCGATGCCCTGGAAACGGTGGTGGCGGCCCGTCGCCTGGCCGATGGGACGCGACTGAGTGCCTGGTTCGAGTCGGTCTTGCCCGACCAGGCCGAAGAGGCGGAAACCCCGCCCTTTCCGCTCTATGTCTCAACCATGCGGGCGCTGGACCGGGATTCGGTGTTCTTGGGCCGAGTGCGTCGCGGCGAGACCTATCAACGCTTTTTGCCGTATTGGGAGCTGCAGGCTCCGACCCTGCCCCACTCGCTCTCGGCCCTGATGCCGCTCCAGGTCTATCAGGGGCTGACCGGAGCCAAACCCCCGGGTCAGGTGGGCAGCCTGCAACGGGCTCTGGGAGCCGACTTTCGCGACGAGCTTCGCACAGCGTGCTATTTTGGCACCGAGAGGGCCCAATCCGACGAGGCCCTGGGTCGCGAGCCCGAATCGTTGCGAGGGTTGGCCCCGCCAATGGACCACTTTCTCGACCTGCTCGAGGGGTTCGACGACCAGTCGCTCGAGCAAAAAAATCAACTCTGCCGTTTGCTGGCGGCGCTGGGCTTCTATGGTGAGGCGATTCGTTTGCTGCCTATGCCCGACCCCGAGTGCGATTGGGGGCTGCATGACTGCAACGCGTTTCTCTTGCGGCAGAACTATCGCCACGTGCTGGTGGCCGAGCAAGCCCGTCAGGGTCGCGACTTTGACTACGTCTTCGCCAAGACCTCGGGCGACCCCGAGTTCTTGCGGCTGCGCTATGGCATCGCCCTGGCGGCCACCATCCATCACGGCCTGCAGCGCGAGGGTGAAGCCACCTGGAAGTGGCGCGAGATCGCTCAGAACGAACTGGCCAGACTGGCGGCCGAGTCGAGCCATTCGCCGTTTGCGGTGGGTTTGGCGACGACCCGTTTCTATCGGGCCGCCAGCTTTGCACCGTTCGTCACCAAAGACCTCGACCTGTTGCGCAGCGACGCCGAGCAGTGCGAGCAGATCGCCCGCGGATTGGCGGCCGGCGACGCGCACGAAGAGCTGCTGCGGCGCGAGAATATGTTTCCCATGCTCGAGACCTGTTCGCGCATCTGGGGCTTTCTCAAAGATCATGACCGGGCTGCGGCCATGATGGAAGAGATCGTCGCCGAGGTCGATCCTCTCGATTCGAAGGCCTGGATCCAGGTCGGCGAGATGCGTGAGAAACGGGGCCAGCTCGAGTCGGCCTATGAGGCTTTCTGCCAGGCCGGCAGGCTGCGGGTTCCACTGGGGGCCGTCGCCTGGTTTCGGGCCGCTCGTTGCGCCGAGCAACTCGGACGAGAGGACGAGTGTCTGGAATGCCTGCTACGCAGTCTGCGCCACTGTGCTGGGGGTACCTCGGCCTTGCTGGGGGTGCTGGAATTGGCCCGCCGACGCCACGACTCGTATTTGGTCAACTGGTCCCGACTGGCCCTGGAAGGCTTGAGCGAGCGTCCCGAGCTGGTCGAACCCGAGCGAGGTTGGGTGGAGCAGGCGCTGGCGGCCCAATGAAAATCGGGCCGGAAATCCCGGCCCGAGGAAAGTTCTTGTCTTTGAGTTTAGGTGCCGACGTGATCGTCGTCGATGAAGACGGTAGCGCGGCTGGCCGTGTTGAGCCCGGCAAAGCTCTCGGTCAGAGCGCTGGCAAGCTTACCCCCGCTGGCCGAGGGTTTTTCGCTGGCCTGGGGCGCGTTGGGGGTCGAAGCGGGTTTGTTGGGGGCGCTCGGCTTCGGCTTGTTGGTGTTGCTATTGGTGCCGGTGGGCTTGGGCTTGCTCGTGGCCGGTTTGGTGTTACGACTGGGGCGGCTGGCCGAGCCGGAAACTTTGGAAATAGCCATTGTTAGTGAGTCTCCTCGTGCTGTGGTTGATACCTTCTGGTTGATAGCAGGATACTCCGGGTTTCTTGGGGCGGGGTTTGGACTGGGACCCGGGAGTTATGAACTGGCTGTAAATTTTTTGGCGAACTCTAGGGCAGGCAGCGCAAGGGGGTCATATAGACGTTGAGCTGGCCGCTATCGCCTGCCCGCAGGTTATTGGCAAAGGATACGAAGGCTAGAAACCGGCCGTCGTAGGACAGGGTCGAGCAGAAGGTGTTGTCTTCGGGGAAGCCCCCGGCAGCCGAAAAGACGGCTTGCGACAGGGTGCCCGCGGTGCGGTCGTAGAGATAAGGAATGCAGTCACCAGTGGCCCCGGTCACCAGGGTCGTGGCGTCGGTTTCGAAAGCCACCAGACCTCCGTCCGAGGACACATTAGGGTTGAGGCAGTCGCTGTCGGGCTCAACGCCTGCGTCCGAGAGGCTGACTCGGGTGGTGGTGCCGCTGGCCACTTCGACCAGATAGATGTCGGTGACGGCGTTGGTGTCGCCACTGACCAGGTTGGTGGCCTCGGATTCGAAAGCCACGAAGGCTCCGTCTTTGGAGATACGGGGGTGGTTTGATAGTCCGTCAGGGTCGCCCCCACCGGACGCTTCACTGATGCGGGTGGTGACTCCGGTGGTTCGGTTGTAGAGGAAGATATCTTTGAGGGCGTTGCCGTCGGTGGTGCTCAAGAGGTTGGTGGCTTCAGAATCGAACACGACCAGGTTACCATCCTCCGAGATATCGGAGTTGGTCGAGCGTCCGTCGCTATCTCCACCGCCATCGGCCACACTGACCCGTTCGATGGTGTCGTTGAGCCGGTCATAAACGAAGCAATCCTGAAAGCCATTGCCGTCACCGCTCACCAGATTGGTGGCTTCGGACTCGAAGGTGACGTAGCGGCCATCCGGCGTGATGCGGGCGTCTGAAGAGCGACCGTCGGCATCGCCACCGCTGGTGTTGACGGTGATGCGGCGGGTGGTCTGGTTGACCCGGTCATAGAGAAAGATGTCTTGCTCGCCGTTGGCGTCACCGCTGACCAGGTCGGAGGCGTCCGATTCATAGACGATATAGCGACCATCGCCCGAAATGACCGGCACGTCACTGTCTCCGTTGGGATCGCCGCCGCCGGTGTCGAGGCTGATGCGCTGGTTGGTGTTGGTCTTGAAGTCGTAGAGATAGACATCATAAGCGTCATTGCCGACTCCGCCGGTGAGGTCGGTGGCCAGCGAGATAAAGACTAGAAAGCGTCCGTCCGAAGAGAGCGCCGGCCAGTCCGACTCGTCGTCAGGTTCGTCGCCGGCCGTGGTGGTGCTGCCGCGCAGGTTGATATGGTCGACCACGGTGGCCGTGAGCAACGGTCGAGTGCCGGTGACCTTTTCCACCGCCGACAGGTCGACCGAACCGGTCGAGACGCCGGTCACCCGCCCCACCGTCGAGACGGTGGCCACGCTGGTGGTGGCGCTGAACCAATCCCGCAAGAAGCGCCGAATATCGAGGGTCAGGCCGTTACTGAAGACGCCCGGAGCGGCCAGTTCGCACTCCATAGCGGTGAGCAGGCCGACTTCTTCCTCCAGGCTGATGCTCTCAAGCTGGGGGCCCACCCCATAACCCCAGGCCGGCAACACGGGACTGGCCACCGCCAGCCCCGCCAGGCTGGCGCCGGTGCCGCCGGTGGGCACCACCTCGAGGGTGGTGAGAGCACCGGTGGTGGCGTTGAGGTCAAAAGAATAGATCTGATCGGTGGCCTGGCCGGTGACGTAGAGGAAGGCTCCGCTGGGATCGACCACCAGGCGGGCCGGAGCAGCGTTAGTGGACGAATCCACCGTGAAAGCCGTGGAGAGACCCAGGGTCTTGTCGGCGTTGACGGCAAAGCGGTGAATGGAGTTGGTGGCATTGATGGAATAGACGAAGCCGCCTCGGGGCTCGACCACCACGTCGCGCACTCCGCCGCTGCTGACCACTTGACTGCCCAGCGAAATCAGGGCTCCGGTCGTGGCCTCGATCGAGAAGGCTTCGACGGTGCCGGTGCCGCCTCCGTTGCAGCCCACATAGATGGCGTCGCCGTCAGGATGCACGGCCAGGGCCACCGGCTGATTGATGGCGGTGGCGAAGGGCGAGCCCGGTACTTCGCTCAGGCTGCCGGCATCGCTCATCGAGAAGGCGCTGACCGTCTGGTCGGTCTGGTTACAGACAAAAACATAACAGCCTTCGGCTCCGTAGGCGATGCGAGCCGCCCCGCTGCCGGCCGCGCCGCTGGAGGGATTGGTGCGGCTGAAGGTGCCGGTGGAAGGGTCGATGATGAAGCCTTCGATGCCGCCCTGGTCGTTGAGGGCGTGGGCGAAGCGACCGCTCGGGTCGGCGCCGCAACCACGGCCAGTCCGCTCTCGGGCGAGGTGCTCTCGGCCTGAGTCAGGCTGCCGCTGCTGAGGTCGATCTGAAAGTTCTTGAAGAGGCTGGTGGAAAGATTGGTCACCTCGAGGAAGGTGCCGCGCGGGTTGACGGCCAGTTCGGTGGGACCGTCACCGGTCAGACTGAGGTTGGTTCCGGGGGTCAGAGTCCCATCGTTGTTGAGGCTGTAGACATAGATCACTTCGCTGGCCGGGTCCGCGGCATACAGAAAGTTGGGAGTCTCGGGAAAGCTGCCGCTGGCCAGGCTGATGGTGTGGCCGGAGAGGTCTCGCAGATAGAGGTCGTCGTCATGGGTCGTGTCGCTGGTGTCGAGATTGCTGGCCGTCGAGCGAATGGCGGCTCCCACACCGTCATAGTGGACGGCCACCATGTCGGTATCGCTGTCGCCCTTGGTGCCGGCCACTCCATTCGCCCGACTGAGCAAGGTGACCGTGCCGCTGTCGTAGAGGTAGGCGTCGGGGGTGGTGTCGGTGTCGTCGGGGTCTAGATTGGTGGCGATCGAGGCGAAGACTACCTGGCCGCTCTCGTCGATGGAGTTGAAGGCCGAATGTCCGTTGCCTTCGTTGCCCGACGAGTCGACACTTACCCGGGTGGTGGTGCCGGCGTTGACATCGCGCACGAAGACGTCGTAGGCATCGTTGGTGTCGCCGGCCACCAGGTCGGTGGCTCGAGAAAGGAAGGAAACCAGCGGCGTGGCTTCGGTGCCACCGAGGATGGGGCACTGGCTGTGGGAGTCTCCGGCGGTGCTGGTGCCGTCGATGGCGCTCACCAGGGTGGTGGTGGAAAGAGTCGTGTCGCGGACATAGATTTGGCGGCTGCCGTTGGCGTTGGGAAGGGCGTTGTCGGCGCTCGAAAAGACCACGAAGCGGCCGTTCTCGGAGATGGTCGGATCGTTGGAGGAGGCGGCCACTAACTGGGCTCCGCTGTTATCGAGGCTGACCCGTTCCGTGACGCCGGTCTGCAAATCGTGGCGGAAGACATCGATCAAGCCGTTGGTGTCGTTGGCCACCAGATTGCCGGCTTCCGAGGCATAGACGACGTAGCGGCCGTCGGCCGAGAGCTGGGGTACGTACGAGTCTTCGTCGGCTTCGGTTCCCGAGGAGTCGACACTGACGCGCGTGGTGGTGCCGGTCTCAAGGTCGCGCACGAAGATGTCGAACGAACTATTGCCGTCGCCATCAACCAGGTTGGTCGAACTCGAGCGAAACGCCACGTAGCGACCGTCTCGCGAGATGGTGGCTTCGTGGCTGTTGCCGTTGGCCTGGGCGTTGCCGGGGCCCAGGCTGACCCGGGTGAGGCACCCGGACTTGTAGTCGCGCAGATAGATGTCGTCTTTGTCGTTGCTGTCGCCCGGAATGAGTGCTTCGCCGGAATGGAAGACGAAGTAGCGGATGCCGCTGAAGTCGTCACCGTCGGCGGTGCAAGGATGCTTGAGGCTGGCCGCGCCCCGGTTGACGCCGCGCCCGATGAACTCACGAGCCGCCTGATCGTCATCCTCGGCAAGGAGGTGCCCCAGAGTATCGTCATCCTCGACCACGGGTAAGGGGTTGGCCACGGTCGGGCCGCCCGGGGCGCTCACCGCGGCCAGTCCGGTCGCTGGTCCACCTCCGGTCTCGTTAGTGCCGACCGAGATCGGTCCATTGCATCCCCACAACAGGGTCAGGATCACAAGAGAAATCAGTCTTTTCACGGGAACTCCTAAACTGGGGTGCAGGGACACGAGGTCAGGTCAAGGTCGGCTGCGGCTCGACAACGACAGTCGGGGTCGGTGGCCGAAGGGCCGCAGGTGCGGGTGCCAAAGATGCCGTCGCAGAGCGTGCCGCAGAAGCCACCGGCTTCACACTCGTCGTCGGTGATCAAAGATTGCGCCAGGGCCGGCAAGGGGGCCAGCACCGAGGTCACGGCCACGCCGGCGGCGGCTAACAGGGCGCGGCGGCCGGGATCGGGCGAAGTGGGCGGACTTGCGAGCAACCCCAGTTGGGCAAGGTCGGCCAGGATCGCTTGCTCGACCTCGTTGGGCTGTTCGAGTTGGCCCTGCTGGCAGGCTTCAAAGCAGGCCCGGGCCGGACCGCTCAGCTCGAAGGCTCGGGTCTGGGCGGGATCGTAGATCAACAACGATTGGCCCACGGGTTGACAGATGAGCTCCCCGACCGGAGAGAAAAAGCCACTCATAGTTGTCGATGCTAGACGGCAACTGTGACGGAACCTAAGGCAAATGTAAAAGAAGTGTGTGTGAAGTTTTAGCGCCTTTTATGACGGGCGATGAGAGCTCGGGTCTTCATCTCGTCTGCTTCTGGCCCCCGGCGCAGAGCCTGGTAGACTTCGGCCAGAAAGGCGTAGAGTTCGGAGTCCTCCACGCCGGCTTTATCGGCCGCCTCCAGGGCCATACGGGCCAGTTTGGCCGTGGTCTCGAGGTCGCCGGCGGCGAACTCTTCGCGGGCCCGCATCAAGGCTGCCCGCCACAGGACATCCTCCACGTCTTCGGCCCGAGTCAAGGCGGCCAGGGCCTCTTTGAGGGTGCGCGCACACGACTTCTTGAGCCTTTGGCGCAGGTCGACCACGAGCATCAGGTGACGTCCGAGTAGGGCCGAGTCGTCGAGTCGACGAGCGTGGGTGAGAGCTTCCTCGAGCAGTTCGAGGGCCTCGACATCGGCCAGCGACCCGGCCTGCTCTTGAGTTTGGCGCACCAGCTTGGTGAGCAGCCGTTCGGCTTCCTGGCGGTTGCCACTGGTGTGATGCAGGTTGGCCAGCCGGCGCATCGACTCGAGATCGACGCTCTGCATCTCGAGACTCTTGAGATAGCACTCCTCGACCATGACCTGAAAGGTCGGGCCCACTGGACCCCGATAGTGGCGCAGCTCGCTCAGCAGCGGCAAGCACTTGACTTGCTCGCTTTCGGGCAGCTGCGTAAAGCGCTCGACGACCTCGCGGGCCAGGCTCGAGATGTAGGTCTCGAGACGCGGCTGGAGCTTGTCGCGGGCCAGCGAAGGGAAAGGCCCGGGGGCCGAGATCACCACGGCCGCTTGCAGTTCGAGTTCGACCGGGGCTTTATTGGGACGGCCATTGATGATCAGGGTGATTCCCTTGAGGTCGGCCCGTTGGGGGTGCAGTCCGATTTCAATGGTGAAAGGGTCGACATGGCTCTCTGAGTGGGCCACCACGGCCGCCGCCGGGGCTTCGATGGCTACGCCTTCGGGGCAGACCGCTTTCCAGGCCAGACAAGAGCCGATGGCCGAAGGCACCGCCTCGGTGTCGAGCAGGACCGAGGTCTCTTCGGTGAGTTGACCGGTGGCCGGGCCCTCCATCGAGAGCGCTTTGCGCACCTGGTGGATATTGCGATAGCGTCCGTCCTTGCGGATGGACATCATCTTCAGGAGGGCGCGCTCGAGTCGGGCCGGGATGGCGGGGTTGATGGTGCGAGGCGATTTCAAGCTTTCGACCCCGGCCACGATAGCCACCACCGGGGGCGGGATCTCCCGGGTCAGCAGGGTGTAGAGGGTGGCTCCCAGAGAGAAGATGTCGCTGCGAGGGTCGGTGCCCTCCCCGCCGTACTGCTCCAGGGGTGCATAGCCGGCCGAGCCCATCCCCCGAATGTAAGTTTGGGTCTGAGTCTCATCCTGAAAGACCCGGGCGATGCCGAAGTCGATCAGACGGAGCTTCTCGCTGCGGTCGATCATCACGTTGCTGGGCTTGAGATCGCGAAAGATGATCGGAGGGTCCTGGGCATGCAGATAGTCCAGCGCATCGCACAGCTGGTTGGCCCAACCCAGCACGCGTTCGACGGCAAAAAAGGTGGGAACTTTGTCCACTGCTTGCTTGAGGGTCAAGCCGTCGATGAAAGGCATCACCAGATACTGGCTGTCGCCCTCTTCGAAGTAGTCGAGCACCTGGACCAGTCCCGGGTGCTCGAGCGAGACCAACAGTTGGGCCTCGTGGCGAAACTGGTCCACGGCTTGCTCGCGCTCTTCGGCCCGGCTGGGGGGCACCATCAGCTCTTTGACGGCCACCATCGAGCCAACCCAGGTACGTGCCAGATAGACCGCTCCCATGCCCCCGCGGCCGATTACCTTCATGACATGGTACTTCCTAGCGAGAACCGTCCCGGCAGCCAGCACCTGCCTAACTTTCTCGTTGGCTCATCAAGTCCTACCGATCTCGGTGGCGGTCAGGAAATCATGCAGCAGGCCAGCCACTCGCCCGGCTACGTCAAATCGACCCAGATCGACAAAATCCATATGTCCGACCTCGGCTAGCACCACGCATCTGGCATCGGGCAACAGGTCGGCCAGACGGATGCGATCCTGGTAGCGGGTGCCGTCAGAGGTGTGGTCGCGGCTGCCAGTCATCAGCAAAGTCGGGACGTGCAACTCGCCGAAGGCCTCGGGTCGGAAAAGGCGACCCGGCGCCTGAAAGGACAACGCCGCCACCGCTCGCACCCGCTCGTCCCGAAAGTGATAGCGGCGGCCCTCGATCTCGACCGGTACGCCGGCCACGGCTAGAGCCGCATAGGCGCCCAAGGAGTGGCCGGCCACCGCCAGCCGTTCGACTCCGAAGGCCTGCTGCAGGCGCCCGATTAGCCAGCCAAGATCCACCGGCCGGTCACGCATGCTAGGCGGGCTGTGAACCTTGCGGCCCAGGGCGGGCCCCGGGCGCAAGAGTCGCTCGGGCAAGAGGCGAACGGCCGCGGGACGGTCGCTGCCGGGGTGTTCCACCATCGCTACTGCCCAGCCCAGCGAGCGTAAAGCGAGGGCCAGGCGGGAATAATCCAGCAGACTGCCGCCAAATCCGCTCGAGAAGACCAACCAACCGCGCGGGTCGCCAGGCAGATACAACGCGCAACCAAGGCGGCGAGAGCGGCTCGGGTCGTGACACTCCCAGACCGTGTCGGGAGCGTGGCGGCTGGTGTAGCCAAGCCAGTTTAGCAGTTTATGCAAGCAGGGCTTCCAATTCGTTTCGCGAAAGCGGGGGCGCTTCGAGAGATATCAATATGCAGATTTTCTACTTTCTGGTCGCATTTCTTTTCGCCGTTTGTCTGGGCAGCATCATCGAGTGGTTCGTCCACAAGGACCTGATGCATAGCATCCGCTTCATGCGCACGCCTCACCAGCGCCACGCCGTCGAGCATCATGCCGAGCGTCGAGCTCCGGGCAAATACTACGCTAAGGCAGACGAACTCAAGGAATACCATCTCTTCGAGACCTCGTTCATGCCGCTGCTGTGGATCCTGCATTCCCCCGTCTTTGCGGGTGCCTACTATCTGTTCGGTCTGGCGGCCGCCATCGGGGTGGCAGCGGGCACGGCCTTTTACGTCTTCGGTTATGAAACGCTGCACTGGTATATGCACTGTCCCGACGACTTCATCTTTCGGGATTCACGCTGGTTCCAGTTTCTTTCGGAGCATCACCGACTGCATCACAACAAGTCCGACATCAACTATAACGTGGTGTTACCCCTGGGTGACCTGCTCCTGGGCACTTTTGTGACCAGCCATTCAATCAAGCGGGAGCCAGAGGACATCCGTCGAAATGCTCCGCTTCCGCCTCAAGACGCGATGCGGTAGCGAACCTGCGCGTCGATGGGGTGGGGAGCGCCTGATGAAATCGACCAGCGTGGCCAAGAAGAGTCTCAAGAATTTGAGCGCCGACGAGCGAACGGTGCTCGAGTTGCTATCGCTTTATTACCTGCCCGCCGGCGAAAGTTCGCTGGTCGAGGCGCTCAAGAGGTACGGCAAGCCGAGCCTGGCCCAGAAGGCGCATGACGTGCTCGAACGCCTGGTCGAGAGTGACCTGGTGACCCGCAATGGACGCAGTTATCGTTGTCTGCCCGAGGTGGTCGAGCTCGCCAGCCAGAGCGCTGTCGAGGGCAAGCGATTTGAAAAGCTCCAGGCGGCCCTGCCTCCGCGCAGCTCCATCGCCTCGGCTCTAGAAGATTTCCCCGAAGGGGTGCGCGATCTGCGCCTGGCTCTTTATGCCGGCGACAAGATGGAGTTCGTCAAGCGCCTCGCCAGTCTGGTCAAACGCCATCCCAACCACTATAACCTGGACCCTCCTCTGAGTCGCATGGCCCGACTGCAAACCGACACCAGGTGGTTGCAATCGATGGATGACGGCTTGCGGACCCTGGTGGTCCAGGGGGTGATGCTCAAGGGCAGCCAGCATCTGTTGCCCGGGGCCACGGTGGCCGAGTGGCTGGCCCAGCAATACAAGAAGGAAGGAGACGGCATCAGTCCTTTCTATCGTCTGCTGCACCTGCAGAATCTCTTGCTCAGCGACGAATTTCGCAAGGTCGACCGGGCTTTGGTCGACGGCCCGCCCTTGCCCAGCCTCAAAGGCTGGCTCGAATTCGAGAAGGGCCGGTACAAGAAAGCCCTGGCCGAACTCGAGAAGGCTCTCGAGTTGGCCGGGCGAGAAGCCACCGGCAAGGTGACCCTGACAGGTTTCGCTAGCTTTCTCTTGCCGGTCAGCTACCTGATCTCTGACAAGATCGACGAGGCCAAGCGCTACGTCGATGGCTTGCGGGGTCTTGACATGGAGGCGCTGCACTGGCTGGTGACGGTTCGTCAGCGAGGCGGGATCGAAGAGCCAGAGTGGTTGCCGCGCTTCCGGCGGCGCGATCCACGCCTGGACGGGCTCGACGCTCTGGGAGCCGTGCTGGCTCTCTATTGGGCCGGCTGTCTGGAGGAGGCGCGCGAGTTTGAAGACCGCATGGCGGGGTTGGCTCGCCGCGCCAATGAGGCCGGCTACTTGTGGGTCGAGCGTCAGGCCCGGGCTTTGATGGATCGCTTGAACCATCGAGAACCCGAGGGCAAGCACCCTCCCCTGGTGGACGCCCTCAAACCCGCCGAGGCCTGGCGTCGGTCTTTGGATGCGTTGCTCGAGGTGGCCTTGCAGTCGGGCGGGTCCAGCGGCGAGCGGGTGGCCTGGCGGGTGGAAGAGATCGACGGTCAATTTGGCGTCAGACCTTACCTGCAGAAGCGTTCCAAGAAGGGTGACTGGACGGGCGGGCGCGACATTTTGCCGGCTCGGCTGCTCAATCAGCACGGCGACGTGCTGCTCGAGCAAGACCGCAACGCCCTGCGAACGCTGGTTCAAGGCCTCGATTCGTATCGCGTGGGCGACGAATCGACCCTGGCCGAGCTGGTCGGTCACCCCTATGTTTTCTGGGAGCCCGACCCCAGCATGCGCCTGGAGATTCAGCGCGGAACCCCCGAGATTCGGGTGCTCGAGCACGAGAAGGAAGTTCAGGTCGACGTCCAACCGGTATTGCCCTATTTCTCGGCTGATGTCGGCGTGTTGCAAGAGGGTCCCCACCGGCTGCGCGTCTACCGGCTTACCGAGAATCAGAAAGAGATCGCGCGCATTCTCGGCAAAGGCCTGAGAGTGCCGGTCGAGGCGGCCGACGAGCTGCGCCAGATCGTCGAGTCGCTGGCCCCCTATATCGGAGTTCAGAGCGACCTTTCGGGCAGCTTCGCCGGCGTCAAGGAAGTCGAAGCCGATTGTAAGCCCAACCTGTTCTTGATCCCCCACGGGGTCGGTCTGCGACTCGAGATGCGCGTGCTGCCGGTGGGCGAGAACGGACCGGCTTTTGCCCCCAGCCAGGGCGGCCGGATGGTGCTGGCCGAACTCAAGAAGGTCGGCCGAGTTCAAACCAGTCGCGACCTCGAGCGAGAGTTCGAGCTGGGAGTCGAGATTCTCGAGGCCTGTCCCACCATCACCCGGTTTGGCCCGGGCGGCTGGAACTGGGTGATCGAATCTCCCACCGATTGCCTCGAAGTGCTAGAAGAGCTGCAAGAACTGCCGCCAGGTAAGCTCGCGCTGCACTGGCCCGAGGGCGAGACGATGTCGGTCCGCAAGCCGGCCGGCTTACTCAAGATGGAGGTCAAGAAGAGCCGCGATTGGTTCGCCGTCAACGGCGAACTCGAGGTCGACGAGGATCTGGTGCTCGACATCAACGCCCTGCTCGAGCGACTACAGCACAGTCACGGACGCTTTCTGCAGCTCGAAGACGGCCAGTTTCTGGCTCTCACCGACCGCTTCCGGCAACGTCTCGAGCAACTGGCCGACCTGCGCGCGGGCAACGGCCAGGAGGTGCTGCTCAATCCGCTGGCCGCGGCCGTGGCTCTGGGCGAGGATGTCGAGGGTGACAAAGCCTGGAAAGAGCATGTGCGCCAGTTCAACCAGGCCTGGAGCTACCAGCCCGAAGTTCCCTCGACCTTGCGGGCGCGTCTGCGCCAGTATCAGCGCGACGGCTTTGCCTGGCTGGGCCAGCTCGCTAACCTTCAGACGGGGGCCTGCCTGGCCGACGACATGGGTCTTGGCAAGACCCTTCAAGCTCTGACCGTGATTCTCTCCCGCGCCCCTCAGGGACCGACGCTGGTGATAGCGCCGACCTCGGTCTGTTCGAACTGGCTCGATGAAGCGCATCGCTTCGCGCCCAGCCTGCGTCCCGTGATCTTTGCCGAATCCGACCGGGCCCAGGTGGTGCAGGACGCGGGGCCTTTCGACCTGATCGTCTGCAGTTACGGTCTGTTGACCCGCGAAACCGAACTGCTGGCTTCGCGCCAATGGACCACTCTGGTGCTCGACGAGGCCCAGGCTATCAAGAATTTTCAGACCCAGCGCTTCAAGTCGGCGGCCACCCTGACGGCCGATTTCAGGCTGGCCACCACCGGCACTCCTATCGAGAACAACCTCGACGAACTCTGGACCTTGTTCCGCTTTCTCAACCCCGGGTTGCTCGGCGATCGCGAACAGTTTCGCGGGCGCTTCTCAGCACCCATCGAGCAGGGTGACAAGCCGGCCCGCAATCGCTTGCGCGATTTGGTGCGCCCCTTCATCTTGCGTCGCCTCAAGAGCGAGGTGCTCGACGAACTGCCGCCGCGCACCGAGATCACCCTGCGGGTCGAGCTCTCTGACGAAGAGAAGGCACTCTACGAGAGTTTGCGCCGGCGCGCGCTGGAAGAACTCGACGAGAAGGGCAAGGAAGCCCAAACCCTGGCGGTGCTGGCCCAGTTGATGAAGCTGCGTCGGGCTTGCTGTCATCCACAACTGGTGGCTCCCGACCAGGATATCCCCGCCTCCAAGATGGAGACCTTCCGCGAGCTGGTGCTCGAGCTGCTCGAGAACGGCCACAAAGCGCTGGTCTTTTCGCAGTTTGTCGACGTGCTGTCGTTGCTGCGCGAAGAACTCGACACTCACGACATCAGCTATCAGTATCTCGACGGTAGCACCCCGGCCAAGGAGCGAGCTCGGCGAGTGGCCGACTTCCAGTCGGGCCAGGGCGACCTCTTCCTCATCAGCCTCAAAGCGGGCGGGGTCGGGCTTAACCTTACGGCCGCCGACTACGTCATTCATTTCGACCCCTGGTGGAATCCGGCCGTCGAAGATCAGGCCTCAGACCGCGCTTATCGCATCGGCCAGCAGCGCCCGGTCACCATCTACCGTCTGGTGAGCCAGGGCACGGTCGAAGAGAAGATCGTCGAGCTGCACCGAGACAAGCGCGAACTGGCTGCCGGGTTGCTCGATGGCAGCGATCAGGTCGCGGGTATGACCTCGACCGATCTGCTCGACTTGATCCGAGGGACTTCGCTGGTATGAGCGGAAATGTTCGCCTATAATTGGTAAGTATGGCTAGCAAGGCAGGTTACGACATTCGCGAAGAACTCGCCGTTCGTTGCTTGCCTGGTACGCTAGTCTATTGCATCAGCGGTACGGGAATGATCCTGACCAGCCCGTTTTACCAGGCAAAACCCGGCCTGAGCCTCGCGTTCCTGGTAGTCCTGACCATTTTTGGCGGGCTGCGCTACCGGCTCGCCGCCCGCGTGCCTCGACCCGTTTGGGGTTTGGCCTGGCTCTCGGCCTTCCGGGCTCTCTGCCTGACCAACGCTCTCGTCTGGGGGGTGATGGCGGCTCTTTCCCTCGAGCACGACGGTGATTGGAACCGTTGGCTGGCGCTAGCTCTTACGGCCGTCATCGCGGCCGGAGCCACCACCGCCCTGGCCCCCGACTTTACCACTTTCGCGGCCTATTCGGTAGGCTTGGTGGGACCGGTCAGCTTGCCGTATTTTTTCCGGACCACCCCGGGCGGCCTGGTCAGCGCCGGGCTGATCTTGTCTTTATTGGTTCTGCTGATCTGGCTGGGCTGGCTGCAATCTCGGACCTACCACCGGTTTCTTTCAAGAGAACAAACAGGACAGCAACAAGTCAAGAGCGCCGAAGAGCAGCTGCGGCGGGTCCTCGAGGGGTCCAAGCTGGGCACGTTCGATTGGTATCTCGACTCGGACAGTCCTGGTTTTGACCACAAGATGTTGGATTTGCTGGGCTACAAAGCCAGTGACTTCGAGCCGTTTTTGGCACGCTGGAACGACATTCTTCATCCCGAAGACCGCCAACCGCTCCACGACACCATTGCGCGTCATCTCAGGCTCGAAGGCGTCGTGTGTGAGGTCGAAATTCGAGTTCGAGCCGCCAGCGGCGAGTGGCGCTGGCTTCGCTTTCGGGGTCAGGTGGTCGACCGAGCGCCCGATGGACGAGCCATCCGTGTGGCCGGAACCTATGAAGACATCTCGACTCGCAAGGAATCTGAATTGGCCCTTCGGCATCTCGAAGAAGAGATGCGTCAGGCCCAGAAACTCGAGATGCTCGGCGTACTCGCGGGTGGTGTGGCCCACGGATTCAATAACATGTTGGCTTCGTTCGTGGGCAATCTGGAGCTCGCTTTGCTCGACCTGCCCGAGACGCATCCCGTCCACGAAAATCTGCGCGACGCCCGAAATTCGGCCCTCGAGGCTTCCGGCCTGTGTGACCAGCTGTTGACCTATGCCGGCAAGAACCGGCTGCAGGTCGAGACGATCGGACTCAACGCCTTGATCGCGGAGATGGAGCCGTTGTTGAAGGTCTCCCTCGACAAGAACGTGACGCTCGAGCTGGAGTTTGACCCGCGGCTGCCAGCCCTCGAGGCCGACATCTGCCAGATGCGCCAGGTGATCTTGAATTTGCTCACCAACGCCTCCGAGGCCAGTTCCAACTCGGGCGGAGTCGTTCGCCTGGCCACTCGAGCGGATGAGTCGAGGATCATTCTCGAGGTGAGTGACCGGGGCTGTGGCATGGAGCCAGAGACCATCCAGAGAGTTTTCGAGCCTTTCTACACCACCAAGTTTCCGGGGCGTGGTCTGGGCTTGTCGGCGGTGCTTGGGATCGTCAAAAGCCATGGCGGCGAGGTCAGCCTGCAGTCAACTCCGGAGGTTGGCACCGTGGTGCGTGTGACCCTTCCCGGGGCCGATCCGGTGCCCGACAAGGTCCTTCCCGAACCCCGGCCCGCGGTGGGGCGAACCACGGTCCTGGTGGTCGATGACGAAGAGCCGGTGCGGCGGGTGGTGGTCAAGATGCTCGTCAAGGCCGGCTACGGCGTCATCGAGGCGGGGGACGGGGTGGAGGCCCTCGAGGCTTTAGCCGCCGAGCCCGCGGTCCGGTTGGTTTTGCTCGACGTGGCCATGCCGCGCAAAGATGGCTACCAGACCCTGACCGAGCTGCGTCAAAAGTATCCCGAGTTACCCGTCATTCTGGCCAGTGGCTACGCTGAAGCCACCGTGCTCGAGCGCGTCGCCGATCAGGCCCAGGGCTTTCTCAAGAAGCCTTTCGGGCGAGCCCAACTGCTGGGCAAGATCGGCCAGCTGATGGGCGCCTTACCAGAGCGGGTCTAGCCAGGGTTTGGAGCCGCCCCCGATGGTGAAGCCCACCAGATAGACGGGCTCGTCGCGAACCCCTCCGGTTTCGACTCGGGCGAAGGCGTGCACATTTCGGGTGACGCCCAGTTCGGCCCCCACGAAGGCACCCGGACGAACGCCGTCGACTTCGAGAAAATCGAGCGCCGGATGATTCGAGTAGGCCCCTTCGAGACGAAAGCCACCTTCCAGAGTCAGCCGGCCGTAAGGGCGATACTCCAGCCCGGCCTCCGCGCGCCAGCTGGATAACCCCTCACCCAGGGGCAACGTGCCTTCGAGACTGGTTTGTGCGCTCCACTGCGCCGCGTCGTCGAGTTGACGATGCAGGGCCACTCCGCCGGTTACTATCGGTCGAACGGTGAAGCCGTCGGTGGTGTAGGTGGATTGCAGTTCGCTACCGACTCGCCCGCCAAAGCCGCCGTTCTGGTGGAACCACTGTTGAAAATCGTGACCGCCCAGAGTGCCCAGACCTTGCACCCCGCCCCCCACTCCATAGATGAGGTCGGTCCGCTCGTCGAGCTGCAGGCGGGTATTGCGCTGGATCCCGATCTCGGCCAGGTCGGTGCGAAGCCCCTGATAGTCCGGAGAGGGCTCCCAGGCGCCGCGCTGGGTCAGCATCGAATAACGGCCGGCTCCAACCCATTGCTCGTCGCCCTGAGTGCGCACGAACTCGCCCCGGAGTTCAGCGGTCCAGCCGTCGTCGTCGTTACGGTCCTGGCCAGGAACCCGGTCCTTTTCGGGCACGATTCCACTGAGAAAGCCCGGCAGGCTGTCGTTGGCCTGAGAGAACGTCACGCGAGTTTCGACCGGCTCGGACAGCGACGAGGTAGGCTCGGTGGCTTGAGCGGCCGGGGCCGCGGCCACCAGACCGGCTACGCCGGCCCCGAGCAGTAAGGCCTTGCTCAACCAACCGGTCGAACTGGCGCAGGGGGCCGCCTCATGGATGGGCGCCTCGAGTTGCGCCGGAGCCGGGCCAGGCTTAGGAGCTCTGCTACCGGGCGGCGCCGAGAATCGGATGGAACTACTGATGCACACAAAAGCCTCCTGCCGCCTCAGAGTAGCCGCGAGCCAGGCGACTCAGGTTACAAAGGTGTTAAACTGCGGGACACCCCTCCCGGATGAATAGGAACTTGCGGCGGGTCCACTCTAGCCCGGCTACGCTAGCCGGGGGTAGGAACTGGTCGTTGTCGACCGCCCGCAACAAGAGGCGAATCAGGCCGGCATGCACGAACAACAGGTGCCGGCCCGGGCTGAGGTGATCGACAAACTCATAGACCCGGCGCCGAAAAGCGGCCATGTCCTCGCCGTTGGGGGCACGAAAGCCCTCGAACTCGAGGATGCGGTCGCGCACCGCCGGGTCGAGGTCGTGCCAGATGAGGCCCTCTACATCGCCGAAATGAAACTCGCGCAGCCGGGCGTCGGCCCGGGCCGGACCCAGAGCCAGGCGAGCCGTCTCGACCGCTCGGGAGAGGTCGGATGACCACACATCGACGAATTCGTGGGCCGAGAGAAAGCCCCGCAACGAGCGGGCCTGTTGGCGGCCGTGCTCGGTGAGGGCGGCGTCGAACCAGCCACACACCTTTCCGTCGGCGTTCCACTCGGTCTGGCCATGGCGCACCAGCCACAATTCGACCTCGGGCGACACCTACCGCTGCTCGATGGGCACGTAGTCCCGCTGCACTTCGCCGGTATAGATCTGGCGAGGGCGATAGATCTTGCGGTCGGGGTCCTCGAGCATCTCTTTCCACTGAGCGATCCAGCCCGGCAGGCGACCGAGGGCGAACATCACCGTGAACATGTTGGTGGGAATACCCATGGCCCGATAGAGGATGCCGCTGTAGAAGTCGACGTTCGGATAAAGTTTGCGTTCGATGAAATAGTCGTCGCTCAGAGCCACCTCTTCGAGTTGCTTGGCGATCTCGAGCAGGGGATCGTCGACTCCGAGTTTGGCCAGAGCCTTGTCGGCCGAGGCTTTCAGGATTTGGGCCCGAGGGTCGAAGTTGCGATAGACACGATGACCGAAGCCCATCAGACGGAAGCCGTCGTCCTTATCCTTGGCCATGCGCACGTACTTCTTATAGTCGGCCCGGTCGGCCTGAATGCGCTCGAGCATCTGGATGACCTGCTGGTTGGCCCCGCCGTGCAGCGGACCCCACAGGGCACAGATGCCGGCCGCGATCGAAGCGAACAGGTTGGCGCCGCTACTGCCGACCATGCGCACCGTCGAGGCGCTGCAGTTCTGCTCGTGATCGGCGTGGAGAATCAGCAACAGATTCAAGGCCTCGACCAGATTCTTGTCGAGCTCGTAGGGCTCGGCGGGCACCGCGTGCATCATGTGCAAGAAGTCGCTGGCATAGCCCAGGTCGTTGCGCGGATAGATATAGGGCTGACCGATCGACTTCTTGTAGCTAAAGGCTGCGATGGTCTTGAGTTTGGCCAGCAGGCGGGTAATGTTCTGATCGCGCTGGCCGTCATCGTCGGGGTAATAGGCCGACAACGAGGCGACCATGGCCGACAGGATGGCCATCGGATGGGCGGTGGGTGGATAGCCCTCGAAGAATTTTTTCATGTCCTCATGAATCAGACTATGGCTGGTCAGCTCTCGGCGAAAGCGGTCGAGTTCGTCTTGGGTGGGCAGGTGACCATAGACGAGTAGATAGCTGACCTCGGTGAAATCGGCCTTTTCGGCCAGTTGCTCGATGGGATAGCCGCGATATAGCAGGACGCCCTGATCGCCATCGATGAAGGTGATGGCCGATAAGCATGACCCCGTGTTGCCATAGCCGTTGTCGAGAGTGATGACCCCGGTCTGCTTGCGCAAAGACGAGATGTCGACCGCAAGTTCGCCCAGCGACCCCTCTACCATCGGCATCTCGGCCTCGGTCCCATCGAAGGTAAATTTGGCGGCGCTGGTTTTTGCGGTGGTCATGAGTTACTCCGGCTAAAAATTTCGTGTTTGATTCACCGTCGTCGAAAGGATCCCTACCGGTTCTGGGCCGTTATTGACCTCCGTCGAGGCAACGCGCGATGTAGCGGGCGACGGTGCGAGCCTCTACTGGATCGACATCCTTGAACTGAATACCGATATGATATTTATCCTCGACTGGGCGAGTCCAGGCCACCTGGCCAACGACCTGGACCACCGGCAAGCCGAACTCCAGCATCAGTCTTACCGAAAAGTCTTGCTCTTCGGGCAGAGGAGTGTCGAGCTGAAGGCCCAGGCCTTCGGGCGAGAGGTTGCCTGCATAGCACTCGGTCCACTCTTCCTGGTCCTGGGCCTTGAGCTGGATGGGCAACAGCCGGTAGAGGCGATAGCGAGAGCGACGATGCATTTCGGACAAGCCTGATAGGAACTGCTCGAGGCGCTCCTTGCTCTCGTCCACCGGGTTACTGAAGGCCAACCCATGCACGAAGGTTCCCCCCACCAGGTCTCGCATCCAGACCACCCGGCAGGGCAATTCGATGGTGCCTTCCGAGGCCATTTCGAGTTCGGCCAGGGGAATGGACAGGTCGAATTGACCGTCGGGTAACTGGTGGTCGACATTGACCCGCATCCCCCCGTGGGAGAGGTCGACCAGGAAAAGGTTCATCGGACGAGTTTCGCCGTTGGCTCGCAACTCGGCCGAAAGGATCTTGTTCAGGCCGGCGTTCTTTCGCGGACTCTGGCGTCGCTCGGGACGAACTTCCGTCATCGCTCCTCCTGATTCATCCTTCCCTTCGTTCGGCGCCGTTTTCCTGCTAGCGTGTTTTTCAAGCTTGGCCCGCACCTGAGGGGCCAGGGCTGGGCCGGCTGTCTGGGCGGCTGCTTCTAGATGCGGCCGCATCTCGTCGCTGCGGCCCAACTCTTCGAGCGCACAGGCGATGTTGAACTGGCAATTGGCCAACACCTGAGGGTTGGGGTTGGGTTGGCGCTGCCAGATGGCTAAAGCCTGGCGAGCGCACTCCAGGGCTCGCTCGAAGTTCTGGCCAAGAAAGGCCACCAGTCCGCTGGAAGCCAGCGCCTGAGCCGAGGTCGGATGGTCCGGGCCAAAACGGGTGAGGGTGGCGGCGGTGACTTCGTCCGTGACCGCCAGGGCCTGCTCGTAATGTCCGGAGTGGTGGTAGAGCTGGGCCAGCTCTTCGAGGGTGGCAAGCACGGCCGGATGCAACTTGCCCAGGCGCAGCCGGAAGATGTCGAGCGAGCGTTGATAGAGAGTTTCGGCCTCTTCGAGTCGCTGACCCGTCAAGCAGATGCCGGCCAGATTCTTGACCGCCGAACCCACTCGAAAATCGTCTTGTCCGAAGGCGGCCTCGCGAATGGCCAGCGTCTGTCGACAGGCGTTCTCGGCCTGGTCCAGCTGCCCTAAGGACGCATAGGTGGCCGCCAGCGACTCGAGAGCGTCGCCCACCATCGGATGACTGGGCCCCAGACGATTGACCAAAATCTCGTGCCCCTGACGTTGATAAGAAACGGCCTGAGCCAGATTGCCCGAGGCCTGGAGCTGATGGCCCACGGCCAGCAGTACCTGGGCCATCTGAGGGTCCTGGTCACCCAGGCGACTCTGATACAGCCTCAGGCCTCGCTGGCGAGAGGCCTCGGCCCCAACGTGATCGCCGCTTTGCTCCTGGGCCTGGGATAGCTGCAAGAGCGCGGCTGCAACCTGGGCATGGTCGACGCCGTAGTGACGCATGCGCGCCGTGACCATTTCGCGCAACACTTCGACGGCCCGGCCGGGGCGACGTTGCTCGGTATAGAAGTTGGCCAGACTCTCCAGGGTCTGGTCGAGGCGTTCCGGAGGGGCCTGGCGGGCCAGTTCGAGAGACTCGGTCAGATAACGTTCGGCCTGCTCGGTGCGGCCTAACTCCTGGCAGACGGTGGCTAGATTGGATAGGGCCAGTCCGACTTCCGGGTGGGTTTGACCGAGGTTCTCGACCGTGATTCCCAGCGCTCGTTGAAGCAGCTCGAAGCTTGAATTCAGCTTGCCTTGAGCCTGGTGGGCCGCGGCCAGATTGTTGAGCGTCAGAGCCAGCCGTGGGTCCACCGCCCCGAACTGGTCGGCTTGCTCAAGAGCAGCCACGTAAGCCTCTTCTGCTTGCTGGTAGTCTTGTCGGGAGAACGCTTCTTTGCCGAGGTTGATGAAGGTCTCCCAGAGATAGGGGTCACTCATAGTATCGATTCGCGTCGAATTCGAGCCAATCGTTCCAGAGCCTGCATCCCCTCGGGGCTTAGTGGCGGTTTTCGAGGGCGCAGCCGAGGGAAGACCTCGTCGCGGATTTCGGACTTGAGCGCTTCCACTTCCTGGCGCAGGTGGGCGATCTGCTCGCACAGTAGCTGCACCGCCTCTTCGAGCTGGAAGCTCAATTCCTGGGTGGGATCTTTCACCTGAATAAACTTCAATTGTTTGGCTCTTAGCCCTTCCGAAGGAACGACAGAAAGGGACGGGAATGCTAGGGAATGAGCATCACCGTGTCCAGCCTGCCTCGGGGGGGCAAGCTCGTCCAGTTGGGGGATCTGCGCGTTCAACTGGCTTCTTATCCCGAGACGATCAAGGACACGCTGGCCGAAGAGGTTCCGCGCATCTTCGTCCTACCCAGCCGGCTATTCGATAGCGAACTGGGGGTAAGCGTCTCGGATGTCGAGTTTCCCATCTATTACCATTACTATCTCTTTCACCGCCAGGTGACCCTGGTCTGTCGGGCCGAGCAGGTGCGACCTATTTTGCGCACGCTGAGTGAAGCGGTTTTCGGGCCGTATCGTATCGACATCGAGAACGAGTATGTAATGGGGGCACAGACTCCGGGCTTTCCCGACCTCAAAGCCGAGTGCGAGTTTTATCGGCGGGTGGCGGCTCCCTCGGGCCGTCTGCGCTTGCGCGACCTGCTCGACCTGGTGCTTTTTGACGACCAGGGCACGGCCACCGTCGAAGGCGTCGAGATTCGCTGTCTCGAGCGCGAGACATTTCGCTTCACCTATCAGGGCGAGTCGGTCGAGGTCAGCCACGAGCCGCTACCCCGCGACTTCAAGAGCAAAGGGCGGACCCGCTGTTTCGAGCCTCCGTCCTTTGGCGTTACGGTCATCGGCAGCGGGCACGGCTTTGATGCCGAGACGGTGACGGCCGGATTTGTGGTTTGGGTGAACGGCAAAGGCGTGCTGGTCGACCCGCCGGTCCACACCACCCGATGGTTTCATGAAAGCGGCATTGACCACCGCCTGGTCGACGACATCATCCTGACGCATTGTCATGCCGATCACGACTCGGGCACGCTGCAGATGATCTTGCGCGAAGGACGCATGGTGTTGCATACCACCCCCACCGTCCTCAAGAGCTTCATCACCAAGTATCGCTCCATCACCGGCCTGCAGCAGCGCGACTTCATGCGTTTATTCAAGTATTCGCCGGTGGGGATCGACCAGCCCGTCAACATCTGTGGAGCCGAGTTTCGCTTCAAGTACCGTCTGCACTCGGTGCCCACCGTGGGCTTTGAGGTCTTTTACCGCGGCAAGTCGTTCGTCTATTCCTCCGACACCGTCTATTGCGAGCCGACCATTCGTCGCCTGCATAGTGAAGGCGTGCTGTCGGCCTCGCGGCTAGAGGACTTGCTGACCTTTCCCTGGGACCACTCGTTGGTACTGCATGAGACGGGTATCGGTCCCGTCCATACTCCGGTGGCGGCGCTGGCTGCCCTGCCCGACGACGTCAAGCGGCATCTGCTGGTGATCCACGCGTCTTCGCGAATGATTCCACCCGAGTCGGGCCTCAGACTGGTGCCCACCGGGGTCGAGAACACCCTGCGCATCGAGGTCGAAGACGAGCCACGAGACGCCACCTTGCGATTGCTCGAGCTACTGGCTCATATCGACATGTTCCGCTCGCTGACGGTCGAAAAAGCTGTCGAATTTGCCCGCATGGTGCGCTGCGAGCGGTACGAACCGGGCCAGAGCATCCTGGCCGAAGGCATGCAGGGCGAGCGCTTCTACATGGTGCTCTCGGGCGAGGTCGAGGTGTCCCGGGCCGGCAAGACTCTGGCCCGCCTGGGTCGTTATGAGTATTTCGGCGAGATCTCGGCTCTCTTTGGCACCGGTCGCACGGCCGACGTGACCGCCCGGAGCGCGGTCGAACTGGCTTCGCTCTCGCGCGACGACTTTTTTTACTTCATGCGGGGAACCCATCTGCCCGGCCTGCTGCGACGCCTGGCCGAGAATCGCGTGATGGGCTGTTGGAACCTGCTCGAAGAGAACGCCCTGTTCAGCTCGCTGACCAGCTACCAGAAGACCATTCTTCTCTCCACCTTGAGCATCACCGAACGGCGTAGTGGCGACACTCTGTTTGCCGAAGGCGAACCAGTCGAGCACTATTTTTTGGTCGAACTCGGCGATATCCGCATTTCGAAGTCCAGCGGCAAGCAGTACGAGGTGGGCCGAGGAGCCTTGCTTGGCAGGGTCGAGCGAAACCTCGAGGCTTGCCACCATTTGACCACGGCTACCTGTCTGACCGACTGCATTCTCTACGCCATCGACGGCTCAGATTGGAGGCGCTTTCTGGCCACCAATCCGGGCGTCTACATGTCCTTGGTCGAACGGATGGAGACCAGCAACACCTACAGCTTCGTCAGTTGAGGACTGAGGATTTTCGAGAGCCCGGTCAACAGCAGGTCGACGTAGCGTGATTGGGCCGAGTGCCCCATCAGTCCGACCCGCCAGGCCCGACCCTTGAAATCACCAAGCCCACCGGCGATCTCGATGCCGTAGTCGTGCATGAGCTGGTGGCGAACGCTAGCCTCGTCGACCCCAACCGGAGCCAGCACCGTGGTCAGGGTGGGCAGGCGATGCTCCTTGGCCACCACCAGCGGCAGACCCAGTTCGTCCAGGCCGGCCCACAACTGCTCGGCCACCTTTTGGATGTGAGCGACGCGCCGGGGTAGACCTTCTTCCTCGATCAGCTTGAGAGCCTCATAGAGCGCGTAGGTCAGGTTGATGGGGCCGGTGTGGTGATAAGCGGCCGGCCGGCGCCAGTAGCTCAGGTTCAACATCACGTCGAGATACCACGACGAGCAGGGCTTGTTGCGCCTCTCGATGCGAGCCATCGCTTGGGGCCCGAAGGTGATCGGCGAGATGCCGGGAGGCGCGCTCAAGCATTTCTGGGCGCCGGTGTAGGCGCAGTCGACCCCCCAGGCGTCGGTTTCGAATTCGACTCCACCCAGCGAGGCTACCGTGTCGACCAGAATCAGGGCCTGGTACTGGCGCGCCAGTTCGGCCAGAGGCAAGATGTCTTGCCTGACTCCGGTGCTGGTCTCGCCGTGGACGACCGTGACCAGGTCGGCCCGACCCAGCTTGGCCAGAGTCGCCTTGAGGTCGGTCGGATCGATCGGCTGCCCCCAGGGGGCGGTGACCAGGTGCAGATCGGCTCCGGCCCGCTCGAGCATCTGGCGCATCCGGTCTCCGAAATAGCCGTGCACGCAGCAGACCACCGTATTCCCCGGCTCGACCAGGTTATAGAGCGCGCACTCCATGGCCGCCGTGCCGCCGCCGGTGACTGCGAAAGTGGCCTCGTTTTCGGTTTTGAAGACCAGGCGTAGCAGGCGTTGCACCTCTTCCATCAGGGCCAGATAGGTGCTGTCGAGATGGCCCACCGTGGGGCGGGCCATGGCCGTCAGGACCCGGGCCGGGACATTGCTCGGACCAGGACCCAGCAGAATGCGTTCGGGAGGATCGAAGTGAAAGCTCATGACCGAGCCTTCCTGGTTACAGGCCGACCACCTCTTTGCGACGCCGGACCTCGTAGGTCAGTTCCAGCTCACGACGACCGCGGGGGCCAAGCTCGACTTGCCAGCGCACCAGGCCGTCGGCATCGGGCTCGTTTTTTTGGCAGCTGATTTCGACCTGCTTGATTTCCGACACGGGGACCCGCTCGATGACGGTCAGGTGACGCGGCTCGAGCCCCAGATTCGAGAGCTTGAGAGTGATGGTGTGCTCGGTTTTGCGCCAGCCGCCGGTAAGATCGGCTTTGCTCTCTTCGCTCTTCTTGGCGGTGCGCTGGACGCGCAGGGCCGGGTCGGGACCCCAACTGAGTTGGAACTTCTCGTTGGGAGCCAGATACAGCACCTGGCCGCGACCCACCAGTCCGCCCTCACGAATCAGGTCGACCGGGCCGGCCAGGACCGGATGGCTCGAGGTGTTGACCGCCATCGTCTTCTCGATGACCTCGCAGGCCAACTCGGCGGTCAACACGCGCTCGACGGAGGTCTCGACCTTGAATTCGAACAGGCTGGTGCGCACCGGCTGACCGTCGCTGGGCACGCTGGTCAGGCTCAGGGCTTTGAGCTTGACCACCTCGCCACCATCATCGATGCCGGGCAACTCGGGCGGACCCAGCTGAGGTCGGAGTCCGCCCTCGGGTTCGAGTGCTTGCACCTCCTGGTCGCGCTCAGCCACCACGACCTCGGTCTGCTTACGCTGGCTGGCCAGATAGTCCACTCCGAGCTCGGGAGGGTCCACTCCCTGGGTCGGTCGTTGAGTCGAAAACCACAACTCGACCTCCGGCCAATCTTCGCCAGTGTTTTGCCAGACACAACCGTCACATCGAAAGGTCAGGGTGGGACCGGCCAGACTGGCCTGGTGGTAGGGCCTCCAACAAGCTCCGGGCACGCAGTATTCCAGGCTGACCCGGTAGGCGCCGGCCTGTTCGACCCGCAATTCGAGTTCGATACGGGCCTGCGGTGGGGGCGGCGCGGCTGGCGCCGGCTGGCCTGCTCGAGCCAGTTCGGACAGTTCGGTGCGAAGACGGCCTTGCTCAGCCAGCAAGTCGTCTTGCCACTGCTCCAGCTCTTGTAGCCGGGCCGGCCAGTTCTCCGTGGGCGTCTGATGGTGAGCCACCGCCAGCATGAGTTGGTCGAGAAACTGGGAGTAGACCTCTTTGCTCTGGGTGAGCTGCTGCTCGACCATCTGCAATTGCTCCTGGAGTTCCTCGTTCTCGACCGGCTTGGGAGGGACGGGCTCGAGTTTTGGCCGCCAGCGGCGCAGGCGAGCGTCGATGACCTGACAGCTCGCCCCCTCGACGGTGGCGCTCAGGGTCTTGTCCACGGCCAGCGGTGTGACAGCCTCGATTTCCAGGCGATGGACCCCGGCCTCAAGGTCCAGTTTGCCGGCCCGGGTTACATAGGCTCTGTCCTCGAGCAAGGTGACTTTGGTGATCGGTAGCTGGCTCATTCTTCCCTCCGGTTTCCGCCCACGACTTCGAGCTTGGAGGACAGGTCGATGCGATAGTTGGCCTGCAGCACCCGCTCTTCGGCTTTGGCCAGGCGAACCACCCAGCGTCGCTGCCCGGGATGGCCGTCGGGCAGAGCTTCCCAGGCTGGTTCGACCTCTCCCTCGATGACCTGGATCTCCTTCTCGCCCTCGGTGGCCACCGGCAGGCGCTCCCGCACCTCGAGGGTCACCTCGCGGTTGGTGCGGTTGGCCACCTCGAGATGGAGCGAATGATGCAGCTGCAGGGTCCCGCCCATCATGCCGGCGGTGGTCTCTTGGTAGTCGACGTTGCGGGCCACCTTGACCCCCTGCTCTACGCCCAGTCCCAGTTCTAGCGTCGAGCCGGGCACCACATCGCCAATGGTGGTACTGAGCAGATAGTCACCCCCGACCATCAGGTCAGCCGGACCGGCCGGCAGGGCCAGATCGGCCAGGCTCTCGACGCGAGCCCGCCGGAAGACATCGCGGGTGACCCTGGGCACGCAGACGAGATGCTTCTCGGCGGTCAGGCTATGGGTGGCCAGGGGCAGGGTGTGGTAATCGGCCCCGCTTGGCACATCGACCGGGCATTGGCCACAATAGAGATAATCGAACCCGTCGATGGATTGGGGCAGGCGATAGCCCGACGGTAGAGGCACCTGAAGGGCCCGAGCGCTTTCTTGACGAGCCGCGCCGAGAAGCTGGTCGGGACTGGCGGTAGGCGGGCTGCCGGCTTCGACCCAGGCGCGCCGGGCGGCGACCACGGGATCCTGACGCGTGAGCCTGCCCCGACCGGGTTCATCGGGACCGGGCATGCGCAGGGCTGAGTAGGCCAGGTGCTCGCTCCCGACCTCGAAGGCAGGCTCTGGTTCGGGTCGAGGTATCGAGGGGGGACCCTTCCTCTTCTTGGCCACATCGGTCAGGCGCGAGCGGGATTGGCCCATGCTCAGGCGGGCCAGCCCCCCGGTTGGCGCAGCGCGCGGCGGTGCAGGGGGCATAGCGGCGGCCATAGCTCCGGCCGGGGCGCTACCGAACAGGTCATCGGCGGCCCCTCCGCCTGCCCCCTCAAAGAGGTCAGTCTCTTCCCGGTCGAAGAGGCAGGTTTCGAGTTCCAGGTCGGCCAGAATTTCGGGCTCAGGTTCGGGCGCTGGTGGCGACTCTCCCAGACGGGCATAGTCTCGATACAGTTCTTCGACCCCGGTCGGCGGGGGCCGCCACCCCGCTTTGGCGGGCCCGGGTTGATGGCGTCCGATACGGCGACTGGCGAGTTCGGGTACCTCTTTCCAGCCGGTGGGCTGGCTGGTCGCCACTCGTAGATTGACCCCCATCCAGGGCTCGCCGGTGGTCTGGCACACGGCGACCCGCATCAATAGCTCGACCATCGACAGATCACGGTCGAAGCGAAAGGTGTAGGCGGGGGCCCACAATACCCCGGGCACCTGATAACTGACTTTGAGTCGCCCTACCGACCCCTGGCCAGCCACCGTGACTACTACCGAACGGGTCAGACGGGAGCCTTTGGCCAACTCTTGCTGGACCTTGTGCTCGGCCACCGCCAACTCGTCGACCTGCTGGCGCAGCTCACGGATCCGTCGGGAAATCTCGGACAGATGCCGGTTACGCACCTCGAGAAGTAGGCGCCGTCCATCGAGATCGAATCGGAAGGTGGGTTCTTGGGTCGGCTGGCCCGTAGACGGCGGGGGCGAGCTGAGAGTGCCAAGCTTAGCCGCTCGCGCTTCGAGGTTGCGAATGCCGGTCATAAGAATATGGCGTTGCTGGCTGCGGGCAGCGGCGGACTGGCTGTCAGGCCAGGGACCCGCTTGATAGAGATACTCCACCCGGTGACTCACGGCCACCAGTCCTTCACCTTCGATCGCGGCCCGGACCGAGGTCTCGTCGAGGCTCAGCGGCAGGTCGTCAAGGCGAACCTGGCCGGGGCCGCTGAGCTCGGCCACCCGCTCGACGAGAGCTGTCTGATGGTAGATGGTGACCGATTCGATGCGAGAAGTGAGGGTTTCCATGGGTGGATTTTACAGCTTTACTGTTAAAGTGTCAACTTTCAAGTTTCTCGATGGCCTGCCGCAGCCTCTCGGGTAGCGGTTCACTGCGGCCGCTCTCGTAGTCGTAGTAAACAATCACGCCTTCTCCTCGGGCTGCTTCTTTTTGTTGAGCCTGGCTAAAGATACGATACGCCATGGTGAAGCTCGAATTGCCCAGGCGGGTGACGCCGGTCTCGGCCACGATGGTGTCGGGAAAAGTCAGGGGGACAAGAAAGTCGCAACGCGTGCTGGCCAGGATCGGACCGGCCTTGCTTTCGCGGCTCTGGGCCAATCCAGTGGCCTGGAAATAGGCGATCCGCGCCGATTCGAAAAAGCGAAAGTAGTTGGTGTTGTTGACGTGCGCAAAGGCATCCATGTCTCCCCAGGCGATGGGGATCTCTAGTTTGATCGGAAACTTCGTGTCCATGGCGCCCCCTCCGAGATGTCTGGCCTAAAACCTGCCGAGCAACTGCCGTTTGCCCAGCCGGGCCAGGGCGCCGGCGGCCTGAAAACGAGAAAAGTCGTCGCAGGCAAGTTCTCCGGGGTCCAGGCACTCGAGTTGTTGGACTCTGGTCAGAACCTTTTGGTCGAGCTCGAGGTGCGAGAATTCTTCGGTCAGGATGTCGACCAGTTTCGCCAGCACCTCGTTGGCGGCGCTCACCCGATAGCACCTGCCCCCCGTCCCCCGGGCCAGAGCGGCAAACGCCTTTTCGGTATAGGGACTCGGGCCGATCACCAGGGCGAACAGGGTGGCCCGCGTCTCTTCGGCGATGGCCGTAACCTGGCGGGTATCGAGGCCGCTGGGGCAGCCATCGGGCCAGTGGTCTCCGCGCATTCCCAGCCCGTGAGGGGGGGCGTCGCCCACCAGGATCACATAGCGCGAGCTGTGTTCGCGCCAGGCCGTCTCGAGACAACCATCGTGCAGCCCGCGATAGACGGCCTCAGGCGCATCCCCTCCACCGCTAGCCTTGAGCTGGTCGATGACCTTCTGCAGCGCCTGGCGATTCGAGGTGAGGGGATAGCATTTCGTGATAAAGCTCTGCTCTTGAGGCGGGTGGTCGCGGTATTCCACCAGGGCGAACTGCATATCCAGGCCGGCCGTGCTGCCCAGGCCCTCCATCAGGCGGACCAGTTCTGCCTGAGCCGAGGCCAGAAACGGACCCATGCTGCCGGTGGTATCGATCACGAAGCAGATATCGACCTGATTGAGGCTCATCGGGATTTCCTCCGGGGCAACGGGGTGGCCATGATCTCCATCAGCAACTCGAGGCGTGATGGCTGGCTGAGCAGGGGCAACAGATTGGGGAGCGAGTAGTAATCGCCTGCGAAGGTGAAAGTGTCATAGGGCAGCTGCGCCTCGTCGAGCGAATTGCTGATATCCTGGCTGTGCTCGCCCACCCGGATGATGACGATGTCGGGCAACTGGGGCAGGGCTTCGAGAGCCTGGCGAAAGAAGGGCTGGCGGTTCTCGTTTTCGTCGGTGACCAGCACCAGCTGTTCAAATCGACGTCGCCCCAGCCACTCGACGGCGCTACCGGGGCTGCTGGCGCCACTGGGAAAGACCCGAGCGAAGGCTCGGTCCCAATCTTTGAGTTGGGTTCCCTGGGCTTTGACCTGGTGGGCGCCGGTGTCAAACGCCACCACTGCGAGTTCGGCTTCGACCGCCGCCGAGATCATCGCCGCCAGCTGTTTACCCAGCTCTAGACTCTGCTGCATGCTCGAGCTCTTATCGATGAGCAGGGCGGTGGAACGGGTGATTCGGCCCTGCTTTTTGAGCTGTTCGGCGGCGACCTGTTCGAGCTGCTGGGCGGTGGCGTCATCCAGTTTCGAGCCCATGGCCTCAGCCGCCTTGAGAGCCTTGAAGGCCGACACGCGCTCGTCGCCGGCGGCCTGAGCCAATCGCTGCTCGATGAGAGCCCTGGCGTCGGGGTCTTCGAGGGCCCCGCGCGACTTCAGATTGGCGAGGTTGTTGATGACCTCCTGGGGAGACATCCCTTCCACCAGGGCCACCCAGAGCGACGGCTCGACCTTCGATAGGGCTCCGATGGCGATGGTGAACGGGATTCGATGCTCGCGAATGAGGCGGGCCTGCTCTTGAGCCTGGTCGGTCAGAGCCAACCTCTTGAGCGCGAAGGCGAGACTGTCCTCAGGCGGGTTGCGTTCGAACAGCACCGCCTGGGCGCGCGGGCCGGGTCGGATGTGAAGGCTCGCATAAAGGCTCTTGAGGGCTTTTCGGGCGCGGAGAGCGGCCCGGTCAAAGCGGGCGGGATCGGCTTCGCGATGGCGCAGATACTCGACCACCGCCGTGCGCGCCAGCCGCGGAAAGCGTCCGCCCTGCCTTTTGAGCAAGCTCACCACCCGGGCCACCTGGTAGGGGGGCAAACTTTGCAGCAAGCAGGCTCCGGCCTCGCGATGCTCGGGGGTCGAACTAGCCAGCAAGAAGGCCACGAACAGTTCCTTGTGGTCGCGCACGCGTCCCTGGTCTTGGTACCAGACGGCCAGGGGGCCATAAAAGATAGGGTCCTGGCGGAGCATCTCGCGGTGCAGATGAGCCAGCTTTTCGGTCTCGCGGTGAGGGGTGGTCAACAGACTGTTGAGCAATTCGAGGCGAAGGTCTCGCTCCTGGTCCTGCATGGCGATCGGTTCCCGAGAGAAGGCCGAAATCCTCGCCGTCTGGAAAGGGTCCGGGATGGCCCGCAAGATCCTGGTAATGTTGCTAATGATCGGCTTTGGGGTAGCTCTGGCCGGCGAGAAGACGGGCACGATCACCGTCTACAATCAGACTCCCAAACCGATCTACGTGGTGGTGGCGGGTCGCAACCAGGGACAAATCGGGGCCTGGTCCTACGACTGCTATACCGTGAGTCTGGGCGAGCACCGGGTCGAGGTCAGCAATGACGTGAGTTCGGCCTCGAAGTATGTCAGGCTGAGCGAAACCTACCCCGACAATAGCTGGACCGTCACTCCGGGAGAGTTCTAGCGGACAAAAAAAAAGAGAGCTGCCAGACGGGGTTGAGGAAGTTTGCAGGAGGGTCCACAACGTAGGAAAGGGTTTGTCTGGCAGCTCGTTGTTTTGTTCTTGCCCTTATTGTAGGCAGACGGAGGTGGGCCGCCAACCCTTAAGTTGTTGCTCGCTTGTAACAGATGTAACCTGATTGTGAACTGGCGTTTACTTCTGTAACATAGTAGGGCTGTTCGAGGCTCAGGGGGAACAGGGACCAGCATGAAGCGATTACTGGTGGCTCTTTGTCTGTTCTGCCTGGTGGCCTGCACCGAGACCGCAGGGCAACTCGACGTGACCTCGGATGGTGTCTCCGGCGCAAGCCTTTTTCGGGTCGATGTCTGGGCTCAAGAGGCAGGTTTGGACCTGGTCGAAGGACAGACGTTCTCGAGCGGCGACACTATGAGCTTCGCTGATGTCCCCTCGGGCCGCTGGTCGGTGCTGGTTCAAGCTCAAGATAGTTCGGGCACGACCATCAGCCACTTCCGGACCGATGTGGACATCTCGGCCAGCCAGACCACCACCGTTCACGCCGGGCCTTTCCGGCCGGGACTGCCCGATTCGTTTTCGCAAAACGGCTTCAACGTCACCAGTTTCGGAGCCAACGACGCGGCCACTCTGGTGGCCTTCTTTCCCGCTCCCAACAATACCGATGGGGCTATTCCCGGCAGTCTTAGCGTGGGAGAGGCCACGGCCAACCGCGGCCAGTTGACCCGCGTCGGCTACGATGAATCCAGCGTGGCCCACCGCTGTCTGCCGGCCGAGTTGATGGCCAGCGAGATGATGGCCTGCAATCAGGCCATCGCACGCGGACAGGCCAACCTGAGAAGTGAGCCCCAGCGCTTTGAAGAACTGGCCCAGGGGGACACCCAGGATTTCTTCATCGTCACTTCGGGTCAGACGGTCACCTGCCAGAAGATGTTGGCCGAGGCCTCGACGCTGCATTGCGTAATCTTTGCCGAACTGGTCAACGGCACGCCCGTGCTCAGTACCGCCAACGCCCAGGCCATCGCCAACGCCTTCGATAGCAATAATCCCTTCGGAACGGGCGGCATCTATGATCGCGTTCACGAGGTCTTCGGCAGCGAATGGAGCGACTCGGGCGGCCGCGACGGTGACGACAAGATCGTCCTGGTGTATCTCTCCAGTTCCAGCATCGGCGGCAGTGGCCTGTTCGGCTTCTTCAGGCCGTCTGACGAACTGGCGGCGAGTTCAGTCAGCACCAGCAACGAAGGCGAGATCCTCTATCTCAACGCCGACAAGGTCAGCGGCGACCTGTTCGACAGCCTGGCCACTCTGGCTCACGAGTTTCAGCACATGTGCCACTACAACCAGAAGGTCGCCCAGAACGGAACCTTCCCGGCCGGGGCGGTGGCCGACGAATTTACCTTCGACGAGGGCCTTGCGATTCTGTCCGAGCAGCTCAACGGATTCACCCTCGAAGCGGCCTCGGGCGGAAACAACTTCATGTTCCGGTCAGTCCAGCAGTTTTTGGCCGACCCCGACCAGCCGTTCTTCACCTTTGCCAGTCGTTTGCGCGACTACGGAGCCGGCTATCTGCTAATGCGCTATCTGCATGATCGCGAAGGCGTGGCCGCAGTCACCGCGTTTGCCACTTCGACCCAGTCCGGCCGCGCCGGCTTTACGGCCGCAACCGGCATCGATTTCCAAGAATTCTTCGCCGACTGGTGTCAGACCAATCTGGTCAACGACCTGACCAGTGGGCCCGACGATCTGCACTACGACAATCTCTCGTTGACCGGTAACTTCACCATCCGCGACCTGGGCAACTCGACTCTGCCCGGGCTCACCATCGACACCGTCAAGAATCCGCCTCTCGACGAGGTGCTCAGCCTGTCGTTCGGCCCCTGGGCCCCGACCTACGTGCGCTTCGAGGGGGGCGACGGCTCGAGTCTGACGCTCGAACTCTCGGCCAGCACGGTCGAGTTGGTCTCGAATCTGGTGGTCGAGAGCCCGGCCGGAACCTACTCTAGCACTCAGTAGCCTTCAGGTCGGCGTGCAGCAGCCGGTGGAAGTGATACTCTCCCATCTCGATCATGGGAGCGTAGCGACCCGTGTCATAAGCGCTTGACCCCAGCCCCACCTGGACCGACTCGCAAATGCCGACATCCTCGTGCTGCACCTGGCGACTGGCCATCAGGCTCTTTTCGATGAAGTCGTCGTCGCAATCGGCGGCGAACCAGTAGTCGAAGATGGTCAAGCAACGGTCGGGCGCGAGCGGAACCACCCAGTTGAGGTCCATGATGGGTCCGTAGCGATTGAGCATCAAGTTGGGATAGAGCCAGGCATAGGCCGCTCCACCCCCCAACCGCTCGGCGAAGTCGACCCCCTCCGAATCGTCGGCCACGCTGGACCCGCAAGCCTGGATTGAGAAGCGGTCGTACAGCTTGGTCGAGTAGTTCTTCAGGTCGAGTTGCCCGGCCAGGCCTTTGTGGAGGTATTCGACGTGATAGCCTCCGTCGAGATAGTTGTCGACAAAGACCTTCCAGTTGCAAGCCAGCTCATAACTCTCGCGGCGCACGAACTTGAGGGTGGCCAGATCGCTCGGGTCGAGATGCTGCTCGAGACCGGCCATCTCTTCGGCGAAGCTACGCTCGGGTGTGCCGAAGTGGGCAAACAGTAGCGGTCCCCACTGTTCCAGCGGCAGGGGCACCAGTCCGAACTTGTCGGGTTCGAAATTCTCGACCTGACCCAGACGCGGCGCTCGGCGCAGGCTGCCGTCGAGGCGGTAGGCCCAGCCGTGATAAGGGCAGACCAGCAGGTCGGTGTTGCCTTGCCCCGTGGCCACGCAGGCGGCGTGATGGCGGCAGACGTTGTAAAACGCCCGTAGCTGGCCGTCTTCGCCACGCACGACCACATAAGGCTCCCCCAGAAAACGGTCGGCAAAATAGTCGCCGGGGTCTTGCACCTGGCCAGTGTGACCCACATACTGCCAGGCACGGCCAAAGACCCCCTTGCGCTCCAACTCGAAGATGTCGGCGTCGGTATACCAACTGGCGGGCGGGGTGGGGGCTTCGGTCAGGGGCAACTCGGGGTTGAAGGCGTCAATCTTGGACATAGGCGCACATTTCTTGCCCGGCAGGGGGTTTTCCCGGCGGCGGAAATAGGGTTGGATGCCTGAATTGATCAAAACCCCGACGGTGCTCGAAGCACCCGGCAACAAGCCCAAGTGGATTCACGAGTACGTAGGCTGTCTCAATACCGGCGAGCAGCGTCTGAGCATCGCGCGCATGCAGGCCCCAGCCGGCTGGGTCGAGCCCGGCCAGCGCCCCGAGTTCGACGAGTGGACGTTGGTCCTGAGCGGCCAGGTGGTGGTCGAGCATGAAGAAGGGTCGCTCACGGTCGAGGCCGGCCAGGCAGTGTTGGCCCGAGCGGGAGAATGGATCCGCTACTCGACGCCGGTCGAGGCCGAGTATGTAGCCATCTGTCTGCCGGCCTTCACCATGGAAACGGTCCACCGTGATCCGGATTGACTTTTGTGATACTATAGTCCCATGTCTTCTGCGGCTGGTTTTTACGATAGTCTGCAAAAGGACTATGCTGGCTCCCCCTTCCTCGTCCGCCTCCTCAACGTTCTTGTGTCCTTCTTTGGCGCCGCTGGCGTAGCTTGTCTGCTGGCCTGGCTCTTCGTCGAAGAGCTCGAGATCAATTATGAAGACGGCTTCTTCTTCACCATCGCCGTGGCGGCGCCCCTGCTCTCGTTTTTGGCCGGTGCCCTGGCCAGCTTCAAGTTCAGCGAGAACATCACCACCAGCGAGTTGATGAACAGCATGGGCGACGACGATTTCTGGACGGTGCTCCTGCTGTGGGCCCTGTTCGGCGTTTTTTACGCTTTTCGCAACCTGTTCACCGGCAGCGGCATCGACGACAAGACCCTGCGACTCGCGGCCAACGCCATGGAAATCATCCGTCAGGAGCCGGGCCTGAGTTCGGTGCAACTCAACCACAAGTTGAGAGACTTTGGCGAAGCCAACGAAATCCGCGCTGCCGAAGCCTTCCTTCGCCGCAACGCCCTGGTCAAAGACGACGAGATGCTGGAGCTGCATCCCGCTATCAGGGGAGCAGCCTGCGGCTGAGATTTCGGCCTGCGGCCGACAGGGAGCGCCGACTGCGTCGGCGGGAGAAGGAGCCGTGCGCTGCGCGCGGAGGTTTCGGCCCGCGGCCGACAGGGAGCAGCCTGCGGCTGAGAGAAGGCGAAGCCGTTCCCGAACTGAGCGACAGCTCAGTTCGCCCCTTCTTCCGGCCCGAAGGGCCGCTCCTTTTCTCTCGAGCGGAGCAAGAGCTCCTTCTCCCGGCCCGAAGGGCCGCTCCTTTTCCCTCGAGCGCAGCAAGAGCTCCTTCCCCCGAAGCGAGCTCCGCGAGCTTCGCTCCATTGCGAAGCTAGGTGCTGGCGCGCCACCAGGAGTAGTGGTTGCGCTGTAGCTCGGCTTCGCCGGGCATGGGGTAGAATTTCAGGCTGTCGCCTTCGGCCAGGAAGAAGCCGTGGCGCACGTTGCGATAGAGCATCTTGTCAAAGACCGATTGCAGGCCGATGGAGGCATTGGCGGGCTCGGGGTCGTTGAGCAGGTGGGTGATGGCGACGTTGAGCTTTTGCGGGTGAACGCCGGGAATGGGCGGGCTCATGAAGGGGTTTTCTTGCCAGCGCCTCTGGAATTCGTCGGCGTTGAAGTCGAACTGGGTGAAGAATAGCTTGGGAGCGCCCTTGGGGTTGCCGGGGGTGGTCAGCTCTTTGCCGAAAGCACGGTGATCGTGGGTGGTGGCGATCAGCAGTTGCAACGGGTTGAGTTCTTGGATGATGCGAACTCGGCCGGTCTGTTCCGGTGGCTGGTACTCCTGGGCGTCGATCTTGAGCGTTTCGCCGTTGACGGTCACGGCATATAGAGAGCCGAGCTTGTCGAGGGGCAGGTGCTCGAGCACTCGATAGGAGCTGACGAACTTGGTTTGTTTAGGCGAACCATCTTCGTGGGCCACGGTCTGGGCGAGGTATTCGTCGATGGGGAAGAATTCGTGGCGAAAGTCGAGATCGACTTCGATGAAGAGCATCTTTCCGCTATAGTAGCGCTTGGTGCCGACCGAGTAGTGTTTGCCGAAAGCATGGGGGTCAAGCTGTGAGGCGATCAACGCTCGGTTGGGATACATGATGGCGTAGAGATGCTTTTGATGTTCGCTCATGGGGAGGGGTCATTCCCCGGGGGCAGAGCCCCTTCCTCCCCACCACCGTCGGCGAGCGTAGCGGGTGCCTTCGGCGACATGATAGAGCAGGCTTTGACGGGCCAAACGGCGGGAGGAGGCGGCCAGCAGAGGCTTGGTCTGCAAGGTGGCCAGGCTCACCGTCTGGAGGATGTCCTGGCCCTCGTCCTGGGTGCGAAAGACGGCCCAGTTACCGAGAGGCGAAAGGGACAGGTCGAGAGCCTCCATCTTCAAGAGATGCTGGTCGACCACCGGCTCCGCCTGGAAGTTCTCGCGGCTCAGCCGCAAGATGGCGTTTTCGTCTTGCAGCAAGAAGCTGTCCCGTTCCCGGGTCCAGAGGGCCCGATAGTGGGTGGCGCCTCCGGCCGAGAAGCGGTGAAAGGCCGTGGTCATCACGTTGGGCAGCAAGAAGAAGTGCGAGTCGAGCACGGCCAGGATTCCGACCGAGTCTGGAGACCAGGCGATAAAGGAGCGGTCGGCGGGGGCCTGGATGGTGGTCCAACGCAGGCGGGTTTCCTCGGAGTCGTATATCCAAACGCCGACGGGGCCGCCCTCACCGCTGCGCACGCACAGCGCCAGGAAGCGATGGTCGGGAGAAGGCGTGACCGATTCGACTCGCAGCTGGTCGGGCGGCGAATAGGGAATGGTCAGGTGCTTGCGAAAGCCCTTCTCTCCCGGCGCCCAGGAGAGAATCTCCAGGCCGCGCCGGGTCAGCGTGGTGCGCGGGGCTCCTGCCTCCATCTCCTGGATGTTGGCCGGGCTGTCTTGGTCGGCGCGCTCGCTCGAAGGCGGTTCCCAGGGCAGATCCGCGTGGCGCTGCACGAAATAGATGCGGCCTCCTTCCACCCCGAGATAGCGCAGGTTAGGACGGGCGAACTCCAGCACCTGCTTACGTCCATCGAGCCACAGGAGAGCCAATTCGGGGACCGGACCGGTTCCTTCGGTCAAGGTCAGAAGGGCGGAGTCGTCGGCCACCCAGGAAAGCACCTCGACCAGGGGCGAGTCGAGCGCACTCACCATCTGGGCTTCGTCGCCGACGCGTTTGGCATACCATAGTTCTCGCCGACCGGTGGTGCGTGGAGGCTCGAGGGTGGTTCGAACAAAGGCCAGTTTGGACTCGTCTGAAGACCAGACCACCTGGCTATAGCGATAGACGGGAAGCTTCTCGAGGTTGGCGGCCACCTGGTCGAGCCAGGCCAATCCGGCGCCGATCACGACCAACCAGGAGACTACGATGATAGCCACTTTCAGCATCGGGCGCCGAGTTGCAGTCGTGGGGGCCTGGGAACCAGCCATTGCGACGATTTTGTTCTGTTCGCTCTCAGCCCTTCCCCCCTGGTGAATTTTATTCAATGTTTCTAACGTTATTCTAATGTTCTTCATGCATAGTCAGGGCCGGGCGGTTGGTATAGTGAGAACCGTAGATAGGAGACGACCAGTGAACAACGACCAGGACCTAGCGACCGAATCGACCACGGCTACCGAGGCCCCTCCGGCCGAACCCGCCGTCGACGACCAGGGCGCTGTGATTGCCGAGCTAGAGAGCAAGTTGGCCGAACGTGACAGCCAGGTCACCGAGCTCGAAGAGCAAGTCAAGCGAGTATCGGCCGAGTTTCAGAACTTTAGCCGGCGCCAGGAAGAAGAGCTCAAGCGACGAGCCCACCGTCTCAAAGAGGATGTGTTTCGCAGCCTGTTGCCTGTCCTGGACAATCTGGAGCGAGCTTTGGATGCCTCCAGGGCTCAGGGAACGGCTGACGCCCTGATCAAGGGTGTAGAACTGGTGGACCGCGATATGCGCAAGATTCTCGAGGAACACGGCGTGGCCGTGCTCGAGGCGAACGGGCAACCTTTCGATCCGGCCTTTCACGAAGCGGTGATGACCGAAGAGCGAGAAGATGTGCCCGACCAGACCGTCCTGCAGGAGCTACAAAAAGGCTACCTGATGGAAGGCAAAGTTTTGCGACCAAGCTTGGTCAAGGTTTCACGCTCCTAAGCTAACAAATTTTAGGAAAGCGACTGACTCAGTTTAAGGAGGAAGATTATGTCAAAGGTTGTTGGAATCGACCTTGGAACGACCAATTCATGTATCTCCGTGATGGAAGGCGGCAAGCCTATCGTCATCGCTAACGCCGAGGGAGGTCGCACCACTCCGTCAGTGGTCGGCTTCTCCAAGTCCGGAGAACGTCTGGTGGGCGAGATGGCCAAGCGCCAGGCGGTGAGCAATCCCGACCGCACCGTCATCTCGATTAAACGCGAGATGGGAACCGACCATCGCGTCAAGATTGACGACACGAAGTATTCGCCCGAAGAAATTTCGGCGATGATTCTGACCAAGCTCAAGGAGGACGCCGAGTCCTATCTGGGTGGCGAGATCAAGCAGGCGGTCATTACCGTGCCCGCTTACTTCAACGACTCGCAGCGCCAGGCCACCAAGAATGCCGGCACCATCGCCGGGCTCGAGGTCCTGCGCATCATTAACGAGCCGACCGCGGCCGCCCTGGCCTACGGTCTGGACAAGCAAGACGACACGCTGACCGTCATCGTCTTCGACCTGGGCGGCGGTACCTTCGACGTCTCGGTGCTCGAAATCGGTGAAGGCGTGTTCGAAGTGAAAGCCACCGCTGGCGACACCCGCCTGGGTGGCGACGACTGGGACGAGCGCATCATGAAGTATGTGGCCGAAGAGTTCCAGCGCGAGCACGGCGTTGACTTGCTCAAGGACAAGATGGCCCATCAGCGTCTTAAGGATGCGGCCGAGAAAGCCAAGATCGAGCTGTCGCAGAAGCTGCAGACCAACATCAATCTGCCGTTTATCACTGCCGACGCCAACGGTCCCAAGCACCTCGATGTCGACATCTCGCGGGCCAAATTCGAAAGTCTGACTTCAGACTTGCTGGACCGTTGCGCCTCGCCCTGCGAACAGGCGATGGGCGACGCCAAGCTGTCGAAGAAAGACATCGACCGTGTGCTGTTGGTGGGTGGTTCCACCCGTATGCCGATGATCACCGAGTTCGTCAAGAAGATGTTCGGCAAGGATCCGTCCAAGGACATCAACCCTGACGAGTGTGTGGCTCTCGGCGCCGGCATCCAGGGCGCTGTGCTCTCGGGCGAAGTCAAAGACGTGGTGCTGGTCGACGTCACCCCGCTAACCCTGGGTATCGAAACCCTGGGCGGCGTGATGACCAAGCTCATCCCGCGCAACACGGCTATCCCCACCGAGAAGTCCGAGACCTTCTCGACGGCGGCCGACATGCAGACCAGTGTAGAAGTGCACGTGCTTCAGGGTGAGCGCGAGATGGCTCGCGACAACAAGACTCTGGGCCGGTTCCACCTCAGCGACATCCCGCCCGCCCCGCGCGGCGTGCCTCAGATCGAGGTGACCTTCAAGCTCGACTCCAACGGTATCCTCAACGTCACGGCTCGTGACCGGGGCACCAACAACGAGCAGAAGATCACCATCACTGCCAGCACCAACCTGTCCAAGGACGATGTGGAGCGGATGGTCAAAGACGCCGAGAAATATGCCGGCGAGGATGCCAAGCGCCGCGAGTCGATCGAGGCCAAGAACCAGGCCGACTCGATGCTCTACGCTTCCGAGAAGACGCTCAAAGATCTGGGCGACAAAGTTTCGGCCGATGCCAAAGGCAAGGTCGAGGCGGCTCAGGAGCGTCTCAAGAAGGTGCTCGAAGCTGCCGAACCGGATGCGGCCGAACTCAAGAGTGCGATGGAACAACTCCAGCAAGCACTCTACGAGGTCTCGTCTAATCTCTACGGACAGCAGGGCGCACCCGGAGGCGAAGGGCCGACCGAGTCGCCGGGCGGCGACGACGGACCCGTCGAGGGCGAGGTCGTCGAGGCCGAATACGAAGTCAAGGACTAACAGCCCTGAGATGGCCCGCCCTGAAAGGGGCGGGCCTTTTACCTCGAGAGGGAGGTGAGCGAGATTTCCTACAAAGACTATTACAAGATTCTGGGCGTCGGCAAAGGCGCCAGCGAAAAAGAGATCAAATCGGCCTACCGCAAGCTTGCTCGCCAGTATCACCCCGACGTGAATCCCGGTGACAAATCGGCCGAAGAGCGCTTCCAGGATATCAACGAGGCCTATGAGGTTCTTAAGGATACCGAGAAGCGGCAGCAATACGACCGATTCGGCTCCCAGTGGAAGCAGGCTTCGGCCGCCGGAGGCAGAGGGCCGGGACCCGGTCAGCACGGGTTCGACTTCGACTTCTCGGGCTTTGGCTTCGGCGGAGGCGGCGGGGGTGGCGGTTTCTCGGATTTTGTCGAGCAGATGTTCGGCGGAGCCGGCCGGCGCGGTGCTCCTCGGGCTGCCCAGGGGGCCAACGCCCGGGCCGACATCGAGGTTAGCCTCGAGGAAGCTTTTAGCGGCGCCGTGCGCAGCCTGACCCTGACCCAGCAAAAACAGTGTCCCAACTGCGGCGGCGTGGGCGTGACCTCGAGCGGTGTCTGCGCTGCCTGTAATGGGCAGGGACAACAGCGCAAGGAGCGTCGCCTGGAAGTCAAGATCCCGGCCGGGGTGACCGACGGCTCCAAGATTCGAGTCCGTGGTGAAGGAGAGCCGGGCCGAGGGGGCGGCAAGCCGGGTGACCTTTTCCTGACGGTCAAGTTGGCCAAGCATCCCGTGTTCGAGGTCAAAGGCCACGATCTTTACTGCGAGCAGACGGTTTCGGTCTATGACGCGGTGCTCGGGGGAGAGACCAGCCTCAAGACCCTCAAGGGCGAGGTCAATCTCAAGATCCCCGCAGGTTCTCAGGGAGGCGCCAAGATGCGTCTCAAGGGACTGGGTCTGCCCCGTTCCGGCGGAAAGGCGGTCGGCGATCTCTATGTGGTTTTACGGCTGAAGGTTCCCACCGAGCTGTCCGAGCGTCAGCGCGCGTTGTATGAAGAATTGGCCGCTCTCGAGCGCCAGGCGTAACCCATCCGCCGCGCTATGGTTAAAAGCACTACACAACCTCTCAAGAAAGGAAGGCGGTTTCCGTTGAACAGAAATTCAACTGTCTGGGTCATGCTCGCACTCTTTGTAGTGGGAGTTTCTCTGGGCGTGTTCCGGACCAAGATTCAACACGGCGACCCGCTGGTGGGTCTGGTGGCCCAGGCGTCGCCCCTCGTCCCCCCCGGCCAACGGGATCAGCAAATACGCCAGGAGCTGGGTACTTTTGCCCGCCTGGCCAAAGACCTCAAGCCTTCAGTGGTCAACATTTCGGTGGTCAAGTCGGTGGAGGACCCTCGTATCATCTTTCCCTTTGGACCGGGCGGCCAGGCTCCCGAGTCCAGCGGGCAGGGCAGCGGCGTGATCATTTCGGCCGACGGTGACGTGGTGACTAATAACCACGTGGTGGAGGGGGCCAACGACATCCGGGTCACCCTTCACGACGGACGCGAACTCAAAGCGACGGTGATCGGGACCGACCCCAAGACCGACCTGGCCCTGCTCAAGGTGGAGGGTCAGAATTTGCCGGCCGCCAACCTGGGTGACTCGGATAGTCTGGCCGTGGGCGACTGGGTGATGGCCATCGGCAACCCGTTCGGTCTGGAAGCCACCGTGACCGTGGGCGTTCTCAGCGGCAAAGGCCGCGTTATCGGCGCCGGCCCCTATGACGATTTCTTGCAGACCGACGCGTCCATCAACCCGGGGAATAGTGGCGGACCGCTCTTCAATACCTCGGGCGAAGTGGTGGGTATCAACACCGCTATCATTCGTGGTGGACAGGGCATCGGTTTTTCGATTCCTATCAATCTGGCCAAGTTCATCGTGGGCCAGCTCAAGAGCGAAGGCTCGGTCACCCGCGGCTTTGTCGGTCTCGGCATTCAAGCACTGACTCCCCAATTGCGAGCTGGTCTCGAGTTGCCTGACGACCTGGAAGGCGCCCTGGTTTCGTCGGTGGTGCCCGAAGGCCCCGCCGCCCAGGCCGGTGCCCAGGTAGAGGATGTGGTGGTATCCCTGGATGGGCGTCCCATCAAGTCCGACCGTGAGCTGCTCGATGCAGTGGCCCGCACTCCCGTGGGTAATACGGCCACCCTGCGCGTGTTCCGCGACGGCAAGACGAGAGACCTGACGGTGACCGTCGCCCGTCGCCCTGACGAGCAGACCTCGGCCCGCCCTCAGACCAACTCCAACTCGCCGGCCCTGGGCGTGCATGTGCGCGAGCTGACTCCCGATATCGCGGCTCAGCTGGGAACCGATGATACCGACGGTGTCCTCATCGTTGATGTGGTTCCCTCCACTCCGGCCGCTCGGGCCGGTCTGCAACCGGGTGATATCGTGCGCAAGGTGGGCAGTCACGAAGTCGACAACACGAGTGACTTCCTGGCCCAGGTCCATAACCAGAAAGGCGATATGGCTCTCTTGATCGAGAGGCAGGGAAGAACGGTGTTTGTCGTCGTAGGAAGCTGAGTGTCGCAACAGCTATCGTTCTTTGACGCCGACGAGCCGTCAACGGGTGCGCGAGCCCCGCTGGCGGCTCGTATGCGTCCCCGCACTCTAGACGAATACCTCGGTCAAGAGTCGGTAGTCGGTCCCGGTCGCTTGTTACGACGGGCCATCGCCGAGGACCGACTATTCTCGTCGATTCTCTTGTGGGGACCACCGGGAACGGGCAAGACCACCCTGGCCAACCTGATCGCGGCCGCCACCGAATCGCACTTCGTCACTCTCTCGGCGGTGATGGACGGGGTCAAAGAGCTGCGCAAAGTGGTGGCCGAGGCCAAAGAGCGCGGGCGCACCGGTCAGCGCACCCTACTTTTGGTCGACGAGATTCATCGTTTCAACAAGGCCCAGCAAGACGCGCTCTTGCCCCATGTCGAGGACGGCACGGTCTTGCTTATCGGGGCCACCACCGAGAATCCGTTCTTCGAGGTCAATCAGGCGTTGCTCAGTCGCAGCCGGCTCTTTCGACTCGAGCCGCTGGGCTCGGAACAGTTGGCCGAGCTATTGCGGCGCGCTCTGGCCGATGAAGAGCGTGGCTATGGTAAGCTAGACATTGCCGTGACTCCCGAGGCCCTGGCCCATCTGGCCGAGGTGGCGGGGGGCGATGCCCGGGCTGCCCTCAACGCTCTCGAGTTGGCGGTCGAGTCGGCTGGCTACTCTGAGTCCGGCGGCCTGCAGATCGATCTGGAGTTAGCTCAGGAAGCGGTTCAGAAGCGTCGCATTCGCTACGATAAAGGCGGCGACCAGCACTATGACGTCATCTCGGCGTTTATCAAGTCCATCCGTGGGTCTGACCCCGACGCCGCCTTCTTCTGGCTGGCCAAGATGATCAAGGCCGGCGAAGACCCCAAGTTCGTCATGCGCCGGCTGCTGATTCTGGCGGCCGAGGATATCGGTCTGGCGGATCCCAGCGCCATCACGGTGGTGGCCTCCTGCGCCCGGGCCCTGGAGTGGGTGGGGCTGCCCGAAGCCAAGTATCACCTGGCCCTGGCCACCAGCTACCTGGCCACCGCTCCCAAGTCCAACAGTTTGATGGGCTACTTCGAGGCCGAGGCCGCGCTCGAGCGCATCCAGGATGACTCGGTTCCCGCTCATCTGCGCGACGCTCACTATCGGGGCGCCAAAAAGCTCGGGCACGGCCAGGGCTACCGCTATCCCCACGACTTTCCGAAGGGCTACGTCGAGCAGCAGTACTTGCCCGACGAGTTGGTCGGAAGGCGTTTCTATAAGCCTGCCGGACGGGGTTACGAGCAGGTAATATCGAAGCGCATGGCGCACCTCGAAGGACAAGAAAGGTAGGAGGTCACTATCAACTATAGTGAGGCGAAAGTAGATTCCATGCGCTGGGGGATCGACAAGGTCCGCGCCGGCGAGTGGAACATGGACATCTACGCGAGCTACCTCAGGGCCTGTCATCGAATCGTCACGCGCGAAGCCGAAGAACTCAAGCGGATTTATACGCGCAGCAGCAAGTTCAAGCGTGACGAGGCCGCACTGGTGGCTGGAATCGAAGAGGCCATGTCGATGTTCATGGAGGGTATCGAGACCTTCTACGCCTATACGCAAGAGGGCGACGAGTCGCTCCTGGATGTGGGCCTCGATCTTTACAAACAGGCCAATCGCAAGTTCTATAAGCTTTACCTTTACGTGGAAGACAGCCTCGAAGAGTTCGAGGTCAAGTTCGACATGTGAGTTCCCTTCTCACCGAGCCGCCCCGCCGGGCGCTCAACCGTCTGGCCGCGCCCCTGGTGCTGGCCATGGCTCTCGAGACAGCCTTCAATCTGGTGGATGGCCTCTGGGTAGGCCGGGCCGGCACCGACGCCTTCGCCGCCCTGAATCTCAGTAGTTTCTTTGTCTGGCTTCTTTATGCTTTGATCGGAGTGGTCAGCACCGGAACCAATGCTCTGGTCGCTCAAGAACTGGGGGCAGGCCGCCCCGAGGGAGCGGCCCGGGTGGCTCAGCACGGGTTGCGGGCTGGCCTCGTCCTGGGCTTTCTGGTGGGGCTGCCGGTGGCCCATTATAGCCGCACCATCGCGGGCATGCTGGCCGGCTCCAACGAGGCGGTTCGGCTGGCCGCCGACCTGGGAGCAGTCTATCTCGGCTGTATCTTCTTACTGGCCCCGGTTCACTGTCTCAATGAGACCATCGCTTCGGTCTTGCGGGCCTATGGGGATACACGCACCCCGACCAAGGTCTATGCGGTCGGCTTCTTGCTGAACTTCGCTCTGGACCCGCTCCTGATCTTTGGGGTTGGTCCGTTCCCTCGTTGGGGCGTGTTGGGTGCAGCCGTGGCCACCAACTTCTCCTTTTTGGTGGTGGCACTGATCTTTCTCGAACGGCTAGGCCGAGGGCGCCTGGCCTTCAACCTGCCCACCGGGCGACAGTCCACCGACTGGAGGATCTATCGCAAGCTGATCGGCATCGGTCTGCCTCCGTCGGTATCCAACGTGGTCTTCTGCCTGGTATACATGGCCGTCAGCCCGGCTGTCGGTGGCTACGGGCCGCAAGCTCTGGCCGCCCTCGGGATCGGCCATCGCGTTCTGTCGTTGAGCTATCTGCTGTGCTACGGTTACTCGCTGGCTACCATTACCCTGGTGGGGCACAACGCCGGGGCCGGTCAGGTGGAGCGAGCCAGCCAGTGCACCTGGGAGGGGGTCAAGATGGTGCTTTCCAGGGTCGGGCCGGTAGCCCTGTGCTATCTGCTCTTTGCTCGTTCTCTGGCCAGCTGTTTTAGCACCGATCCTGAAGTCATCGCCATCGCCTCGAGCTATCTGAGGATCATTAGCTTTAGCCAGGTGCTGCTGGGGGTTTCCATGGTGATCGAAGGGGCCTTCGCCGGCTTCGGGCGGACCGTACCTCCCACCACGGTCTCGATCCTGACCACCATAGCGCGCGTGCCGGGCGTGCATTTGGTGGGCAACTGGCTCAAGACCTCGATTCGAGGACTGTGGTGGGTCTTTGCCGTTCTGACCACTTTGCGAGGGCTCGGAATGCTGGCGTTGTTTCACTATTTCTCTCGGGAGCTTGCCAGGGCTAGCAAGAATGTTAACGGCTCTTGAAGGGGTCGGTAACATCGGTTACAATCTGTTTACATTCCGAGAGTACGGACGCACCCCGGTCCCGGCTATGATAAGTGCAAATCAGCAGATGTCAGAGCGACATCATCAAGGAGGAATATTATGGGTGGTGCTATCCCAGGCGTCGGCGGCGGCGGTGGCGGCGGCGGCGGTCAAGCAGGCGGAGCGGGCGGAGCAGCCAATGCGATGTCCCAACAGCAGATGCAACAGTCTGACCAGCAACAGGCCGAAACCATCAAGACTCAGATGATGGCTGACGCGCAGAAGCAGCAAATGCAGCGCTGGAAGATCATGCAAGACCTTCAGACCAAGAAATTCGAGATTTTCCAAGACGTCACGACCAACAAGATGAAAACCGGCGACAAAGGTGCCAACGCCTTCGATTCCTACATCCGGTCGTAGTCACACAACACTCCCTTGAAAAGAGGACCCCCGGGGTCCTCTTTTTCTTTGTCCCGCAGGAATACGTTCTTGACAGGCCTTTGGGCTTGTATTATTATACCGAGACTCCTGCCCCACCGGGCAGTTGCTGTTTATGCTGCTCCCCGAGAGCACTGGAGGAAAGATGAAGACGTTTCACGTCAAGCCGGACGAGCTGAATAGAGATTGGTACGAAGTCGACGCCACGGGTAAGACCGTAGGCCGCCTGGCAACGCAGATTGCCCAGGTCTTGATCGGCAAGCACAAACCGATTTTCTCCAAGCACGTCGATGTGGGAGACTTCGTGGTCGTCACCAATGCCGACAAAGTCAATTTCACCGGCAATAAGTGGAGTCAGAAGAACTATTATCGCCACTCCGGATATCCCGGCGGTCTCAAAGTGACCAACGCCGAGACGATGCGTGATCGCCACCCTGAGCGTATTCTAGAAGCGGCCGTCAATGGAATGCTGCCGAAGAATCGCCTGCGCGATCGACGTCTCAAGCGTCTCAAGCTCTACACCGCCGACACGCATCCGCACGGAGCGCAGCAGCCCAAGCCATTTCCGGAGTTCAAGTGAAAGGGACCAGGTAAACATTAGTGAGTAAGCTCAACGTCACCATCGGACCGATCGTCTACTCCGCCACCGGCCGCCGCAAGCGCGCAATCGCACGTGTGCGACTGGTGCCGGGCGACGGACGCATCTTCGTCAACCAGAAGCCTTACGAAGAGCACTTCCAGCGTCAGACGCAGTTGATTCTGGTGCGGATGCCCCTCGAGGCCACCGATACGCTCAGCAAGTTCAACGTCCACGCCCGCCTCCACGGCGGTGGCATTTCGGGTCAGGCCGGCGCTCTGCGCCACGGCATCGCGCGCGCTCTGCTGCGCTTTGATGAAGAGTTGCGCCCCAACCTTCGCCGGGGCGGTTTCTTGACGCGTGACCCCCGCGAAAAAGAACGCAAGAAATATGGTCGCAAGAGAGCTCGCAAGGGTTTCCAGTGGACCAAGCGCTAACCTCTTTACGGTTATCTTCGAGAAACCCCGTTCCGGCGGGGTTTTCTTCTTTTGTCCGACCCGACTGCCTGGCCGTTGTTACCGGGGCAGAAATGGCCGAGATCGACCGCCTGACTATCGGTGACGGTCTGTCGGGACGGGTCTTGATGGAGTCGGCCGGGCGGGCGGTCGCTCGCGAAGCCGCTGGCTTCGGGGGGCGTCGGGTCTTGATACTATGTGGTCCCGGCAATAACGGCGGTGACGGATATGTGGCCGCTCGTCACCTGGATCAGCACGGCTTCGAGGTCAGACTAGCGCGCTTTGGCTCCGAACCCACCGGTCAGGACGACGCGGCGGCCAACTGGGAGTTGCTGGCTCCTTTGCGCCTTCGCTGCGACCCCTGGGAGTCGCTCGACCTGGCCGAGGTCGATCTGGTGGTCGACGCGCTCTTCGGGACCGGTCTGGCCCGACCGCTCAAAGGGGAGCTGGCCCACGGGGTCGACCGGCTTAATCGCTCGGGATTGCCGGTGCTGGCGGTGGACATTCCCTCGGGGGTCGACTCGGCTACAGGCCAGGTGTTAGGCACCGCCATTCAGGCCCACCGAACGGTCACCTTCGGATTACCAAAGTTCGGCCTGTTGATCGGTCCGGGAGCAACTCTTGCGGGCGAGGTCGTGGTCGAAGAGATCGGGTTTTCTCGTCGCCGACTCGAGGGCGGAGCCTGGCGGATCGGACCCGACTGGGTCAAGAATCGATTGCCGCAACGGCCACTGGATGCTCACAAGGGAACCTGTGGCCGCGCCCTGGTGGTGGCCGGCTCAGAGCGTTACCCCGGTGCGGCCGCGATGGCTAGCCTTGGCGCCTTGCGAGGGGGAGCGGGACTCGTGACGGCGGCCGTGCCCGAGGTGGTCAAGGGTTGGCTAGAGTCGAGTTTGTACGAGGCGATGTTCATACCCCGCACTTTGGATATGCCGCTCCATGGCGACGCCCTCTGCCTCGGTCCTGGTCTTGATGATAGCGAAGAGGCGGCCGCTTTGAGCGAGTATGTGCTCGATTCGTTCTATGGGCCGATGGTCATCGATGCCGACGGCCTGCGCCATGTGGCCGGCAAGACCCATGAGCGCCACGTGCTGACCCCCCACCCGGGAGAGATGGCTCGCCTGCTCGATTGCTCGACCGCCGAGGTCCAGGCGGACAGGGTGGCGGCTGCCCGTCAAGCTGCGCGCCAGACCGGGGCAGTGGTCGTCCTCAAAGGCGGACCTACCCTGGTGGCCTTTGCCGAAGAGCTTTACATCAACTCGTCGGGGGGTCCTTTCCTGGCTCAAGGTGGCAGCGGAGATGTTCTGGCCGGGCTAATTACCGCTCTGTTGGCGCAGGGGTCCAAGGCCCTGGAGGCGGCCGTGATGGGCGTCTATCTCCACGGACGGGCCGGCGAGTTGGCGGCCGCGTCGCGCGGACCGCGAGGTCTACCCGCCACTGCGATGGCCGAGTCGATTCCGTTGGTATACGGGGAGTTGCTCGCATAGGGGATTCTGGTGTTGGAACAGAACAATAGAAAATGAGCACCCGTACCTCGATCCGCTTTGGCCCGATCCTCGAAGCCCTGGCGGCCGAGAAGCTGAAGAAATACCAGCCATTTCTCAACGAGGCAGTCAGCCACAGTTTGCTGTACGGGTATCGCTGCCAGTTGGCCGGGCACTACTACGGCTTCATTCTGATTCAGGCAGCTCGCACTTCGGGTCGCGTTACGGCTGAAGTGGCCGTGAGCCGGACCCCCGATTATCCTTACTATCGACTCAGTGACACGCCCCGGCTCGGCGTCTCGGGTTATCGAGAACGAGTCCTCAAGCTGACTCGCAAGGCTGACGCTTCTCTCTCTTATCGTGGACAAGAGCAACTGCTCGGAGTCTTGCTCGACCTTCTGCGGGAGTCCGAGATGGCTTTGGGGCGTCTGTCCGACCAGGTGATTCCCCTCGTCATCGAAGACTACAAGCAGTGGCAGCCGCTCTATCGAGACTGGCTTGAAGCCGAGAAGAACGCCATCGAGGGTGACATCCGCTATCCCGAGCTGGGGGGTGAGATGGTGGCTCGCGAACTACTTGGGGATACTTTAGCCCGCGGCACCTTTGACCGCTTTCTCGGTCCCCTCAAGTTCCGCTACCGCAAGCCCGACTTCTTTCTCTGTCATCTTTACCTGATGGCGCGAGCGCTCGAGTTTCTCGAACCACCCAAGATGGCGGCGGGCGGAGTCGAGCCCGTCGAAGAGAGCCCCGAGATCCTGCCCGACCCCATCCCTGCTCTCACCGGGCGCCAGCCTCAAGACGAGGCTGTGGAACTGGCCGTGTCCACCTCGCTGCGGACGGCTCAGTGGGCTTTTCTCAAGTCGTTTGCAGCGGTCGAGGCGTTCTTCACCGACCAGAGCACCGCCGATCCCGCCTGGCTGCGCGAGAGCGAGGCCAAGCCCGCGGGCGCGAACTTCTCGGGGATCATGGAAGATCCGATCTACAACAGTCCGCAGCCCGTGACCCCTCCGGTGGCGCCGGCGCCACCTCGAGCGGTCGCCCCGCCGCCCCCACCAGCCCCGACGCCAACGGTTTCCGCGCCCCGACAGGGTGGACGCCCTGACCCGTTCGAGCGACTCTCGGATTTCGTCAAGGATGATCCTTTTGACGTCTTAGGTGAGGCGTTCGGCCTGTAGAGAGTGTGCGCCTGGCTACAGCCAGGACATGAGAGGCGTCTCGTCGTCGACTGCGGGTTCGGGCGTAGGAATCTCTAGCTGCGAAGGCGGTAGGACTTCGATCTCCGACTCATCGACGTATTTCACGGCTTCCTCGCGGGTGACCAGTCCCACCTCGAGCATCCGCGAAAGGTGGCGGGCCAGAGTCTGCATCTGACGCGCGGCCATGTGGTGGTGGACCTCGCGCAGGTCAGCCTGGGAGATCATAGCCCGAACCTGGTCGTCGCATTCCAGGATCTCGAAGGCCGGTATCAGACCGCGACCATCGGCGCGCTGAACGAGATGTTGGCATACCAGAAGTTTCATGACTCGGCCCATCAATTGGTGCATGCGGCCGTCGCCTCCCGAGAAGGCGGCCAGCAGTTCGTCGAGAGCTCGCACGCAGCTGCTACCGTCTAGCAAGGCCAGAACGAGATGCCCACCCGCCGCAGCTTGGATGATGACCTCGGCCGTCTCGCGGTCAGGAATACCCCCCACCGCCAGAATGTCAGGATCTTGTTGGACCGCCTGGCGCACCGCCTGACTGAAGGAGCGGGTGTCGGTTCCAAGCTCGCGCTGGATCACCGTCGACTCCTGGCTGTTGTGCCAGAACTGAATCATCGGCTCGACCGTGACGATTCGGGTGCGCCGCTGGCTGTTGATATAGTTGACCAGGGCCGCGAAGGTGTTGATCTTGCCACAGCGAGGCTTGCCCGCCAGTACCATCAAGCCGCCTTCGTTGGCGTCGAGAAAGTTCTCGACCGCCCCGCCAGAGAGCCCGAGTTCCACCAATTTCGGTATGTCGGTTCGAAGTCTTCGAATCGAGGCGGCGGGGCATCCGCGCTCGAGATAGATGTGAAATCGAAAACCGTGGCCGCCGTCAATGCGATTGAAGTCCAGCTCTTGAGCCTGAGACTGGGCGCGAATCTGCTCTTGAGTCAGGTTCGAGTTGATCAAGAACCGGCAATCGGCGGGCTTGAGTACATGATCGCCAATGGTGACCAACTCTTCACCGATGCGCAGAGTTGGAGGCGAGCCTGCGTTCAGGTGAAGGAAGGTGCCCTTGTGGTCGACCAGGACCTCGAGCAATTGGCTGAGTGAGTAGGGAGGATCGCCGTAACCAACGCCGTTGAGTTTCTCGACCGCGCGTACCAACCGGGCTGTCAGGGCAACGAGTTCTTGGGTGGGATCCCCGTTTAGAGCCACTTTCGACTTCTAGCCGCCGAGCTGAGGAGTTCCCAGGGCTGCCGCCAGCGCGGCTGCCTGGGCGTCTTCCTGGCTGAGGGTGGCCTGAGGTTCATCCGACTTGTCACGGATGCGAACTTTACTTTGATAGATTTCATGAAGGGCGATGCTCACCGGCTTCTTGGCCAGCGTGTCGACGAGGATGGGGCTGCCATCGTTGATCTGACGGGCCCGCTTAAGGGTCAGGGTGACCAGCGCAAACTTGTTGCGCAGTCCTCGTTCTTTGTCGTGTAGCATGACATCCAGGTTCGGCTCTACCAGCATCTGTTTAATCCTTCCAAAGGCGCCTCGCGGCGACCGTAACGCGCTAGTTACGGTGTTGATGGGATTTTTCCTTCCTCGGACCGAAGGGAAAGCGTGTTCGTTGAGAGAAATTCAATGGCTGTGTCTGAACCAGCAGCATCCGACGAATTTGTCGGCCGTTCCAAGCGCACCCGCTCGACGACCGGCGATCTCAAGACCAAAACGACCCGCAGTCGCAAGACTCGCAACACCACCAAGAGCCAGAGTCGGCAGCTCGAAGCGCCCGCGACCAGTTCGCTCCCCGAGTTTCTCCAAGACGGCCGCTGGAAGGCTCCTGCCGGCGCGGCCGGCGCTCTGGCGGGCTTTCCATTTCTGTGCCTGGTCCTGACCCATCCAGAGTGGACCGGCGTGGCTGGTCGCCTGCTAGGTGAATTTCTCTTCCTCAGCTTTGGCCAGACAGCCATTCTTTTCCCCGCCCTGGTGCTGTTGGTCTCTCTCTATCTCTTAGGGGTTCGGGTGGCCGCCAAGCTCCACCCGGCATACAGTCCGGCCCTTTTTCTTTTTGCCGACCTTTTGGCCGCCCGGGCCGCCCAAGAAGGTGGCGCGGTCGGGGCTTTCTTCGATTCACTCCTGTGCTCGGTCGTTGGTCCGGCCGGCTCATGGCTGGCTGCTCTGTCAGGTTGCCTGGTGTGCCTGGTCGGCCTGTGCCAGGTGACCATCCATGACGCCGTCGAGGCCATCAACAAGGCGGCCGTGCGGCTGGCGGAGCGCGCCCGTCTGGCCTGGGAAGAGCGTCAACAGCGGTTGCTCGAAGCGGCCGAGGAAGAGGCGGCTGCCTGTGAGCCGTCGCTCGAAGAGCCAGTCCCCAGCCCGCCGACCCCCGAGCCCCCGGCCTGGGAGTTGCTGGAGGTCTCGGTCGAGCAAGCCAGTCCCGAAGAGGCTGCCGAGGAGGCGCCCGAAGACCTTGAAGAGCTGTATATCTCGAACTCCGTTGAAGAGCCCGAGCCCAACTCAGACGAGTTATTGCGCCAGGCTTTCGAAGAGACCGAGCAGCCGTCCCTGGAAGAGTCGGTCGAGCCCAGTCTCGAGTTCGAGCCCTCTCCCAGCCTGGAGCCCGCGCTGGGCGCTGAACCGATGCCCAGTCTCGAGCCTGGCGTGGCCGAGATGGTCGAAGAGATCGCCTCCAAGCCGACCGTCAGCGAAGGTGTCATGGAGGACCCGAACGGCCAGCTGCGACTATTTCCGGGACCGGTCCCCGAGCCCACCGTGCGCTACAAGTTGCCGCCTTTGACGCTGCTCGACGAGGCCCCGGTGGCGGCCCGCCGCCGACCCGTCGAGGACAAGTCACAGGTGCTGTTGGATGCTCTCGACAGCTTCGGCGTGAAAGCCAGCCTCTTACAAATAGTGCGTGGGCCCACCGTCACCCGCTACGAGTTGCAGCCGGCCCGCGGGGTGAAGGTTAGTCGCTTCACTTCGCTCACCAACGACATCGCTCTGGCCCTGGCCTCCACGGCCGTCCGCATCGAGGCACCCATCCCGGGAAAGTCGGCCATCGGCATCGAGATTCCTAACGACAACACCGACCTGGTGGTGCTCAAGGATATCTTGTCGAGCTCGACCTTTCGCTGCTCTTCAGGGCTCACGGTGGCTCTCGGCAAAGACCTTACCGGCCGCCCGATGGTCACCAATCTGCAAAAGATGCCTCACCTGCTGGTGGCGGGCACCACGGGGTCTGGTAAATCGGTCTGTGTCAACGGCCTGATCATCAGCTTGCTCTATCGCTTTACCCCCCGTCAGCTGCAGATCATGATGGTGGACCCCAAGCAGGTCGAACTGTCGGTCTATGAAGGCATTCCTCACCTGGTGGGCTTTGCCGGGCAGGGCCAGGGCGAGATTATCGTCGAGCCAAAGCGGGCTGCCCTGGCCCTTCATCAAGTTGTCGAACTGATGGAGCTACGCTACAAGATGTTCGCCGAATCCCGGGTGCGCAACCTGGAGGAGTACAACCAGAAGGCCGCTGACCCGTTGCCATGGTTCGTGGTCATCATCGATGAGTTGGCCGACTTGATGATGGTGGCTTCGAAGACGGTCGAAACCTCCATCTGCCGTATCGCTCAAAAGGCTCGGGCAGCCGGCATTCATTTGGTTCTGGCAACCCAGCGTCCATCGGCTGACGTGATTACCGGCCTGATCAAGGTGAACATTCCGTCCCGCTGTGCTTTTGCGGTGTCGTCACAAGTCGATTCGCGAGTCATCCTCGATACCGGTGGCGCCGAGCACCTGCTGGGCAAAGGCGACATGCTCTTCATGCCGGTCGATGCTTCGGACCCTCGTCGAATTCAAGGCAGCTATGTGGGCAACGATGAGATCGCCAGGGTGGTCGAGTTTTGGAAAGGTCAGGCTGCTCCCGAGAATCTTATCGAACTCGAGGTTTGCGAGATCGAGCAAGAGAGTAGCGACGATGGTGGCGACGATGCTGATGACGAGTTGGTCAAAGAAGCTCTGCAGGTCGTGCTCAAGCGCAAACAGGCCTCGGCCTCGATGCTACAGACCGAGCTCAAGGTTGGCTATGCTCGGGCCCGTCGCATCTTGATGGCGATGGAGAAGAAGGGGTATGTCGGCCCCGCTGAGGGTAGCAAGCCGCGTAAGATTCTCTACACGGGCATTGAGCCGTAGCAAAAACGGGCGGTCAGGCCGCCCGTTTTTGCTTGAGGGGAGGGGTCCGACCCGCCCGGCCTCCTCGAAGAGGCTGTTGAATCTGGTTCGGCGATTCCTCAGAGGAGGACGGGCGGGTGGTTTTTAGGCTTGGCTTTTTCAGGTTTTGATGCGTTCCGCGCGTAGGTAGATTACGCGCCCAAGAGCCACAGGCTGCTAAGCGCTGCGGCCATAGACATTCCGAAGACCATCACCTCCAATCCGTTAGCCAGGATGGTTCTCAGCTCCGGGTAAGCTGAGTGAGCAAGCTTGATGCATTTACGTGCCAGTTGTTTGAGGTAGGGGAGCGCCCGGCCACGACGGGAATCCCGTCGTGACCGGCGCCGAGGATTGGGGTTCCTCCAGGTGGTTCGGGGGCGAATGATTGAGAAAAATTCAACATTCAGGTCCATAGCAGTAGCAGTGGCGGGGTAACTCATAGTGATCCTCCAGGTGATTCGGTTTCGCGACGGGATGGCTCTCGGTCTTATGCCGAGTGACCAGGGTTAGGCCGGAAAGTGGCCCAAAATTTCGCTGTCTGGGAAGAGAGCTTGAGCGGCTCGGACAAAGCGAGCGTGGGGTGTCTCTTTCTTGGCTTTCTTCGGCTTGGGACGTTTGGATACGGTCGAGAAGAGCGGCAGCGTAGTTTCTCTTGTCTTGTCGATGAGTCGTTGTGCCAACATGAGGGTCTGCCTCCTTAAACTTTCTTTAGCGATACTTTCGAATGAGAGCCGAAACACGGCCGAGTAGCGAGAGATTTCCGAAGACGACGATGTCTTCGAAGGCGGGATTGTCAGAGCGAAGGATTACGCGGTCTTTTTCAGGATAGAATCTTTTGACGGTGGCCTCGTCTTCAACCATTGCAACTACGATTTCACCCCGATGAGCAGTGCTCTGTTTCTCTACCAGGACCAGGTCGCCGGGTTGAATGGCATCGGCCATACTTTCTCCCCGGACCCGCAACAAGAAGTGCTCCTGGTTGATGCCTAGCCAGTCGGAACACACCGGGATTTGATCCTCGATGTTCTCGACCGCCAGGATGGGTTGTCCGGCGGCGACTTCGCCGAGTAGCGGTATCATCGTTACGCGGTCTGAGAGGTCACTCATCAGCAGGTCGTCGGCTAACTGAATCGAGCGTGCTCGTGAGTCTCTGGTGAGATAGCCTTTCTTTTCCAGAGCGTCGATGTGCCTTCTTACACCCTGCGTCGACGCGATGTCGAAGTGAGAGGAGATCTCTCGGAGGGTGGGCGGATAGCCACGGCTCTGGATGGCCTCGACGATGAAGTCGAGAATGGCTTGCTGTCTATCAGTTAGTGATTGTCTAGTCATAGGTGCACATTTGGGTAGGTGCTCGTTTGTTCACTTCCTACATTGGCAGTATAGTGCCCGGATGTGCACCTGTCAAGGTGATCTTGAAATTTTTTTTAGCCTGCCGCGATGGCCTTATCTTGTGGGGCTATCGTGGCTAGCGGCTTGCGGGCTTCTACCAGTGCGAGCGGAATCAGACCTTTGACAAGTTGGTGTTGCACTTTCTCGAAGCCGGCCTGTTCGACCAGAGCACTCAACCCTTTGGCACTAAAGCGGTGGCGAACTGGTAAGCCCAGGTGGTAGGCCAGGCTTGAGACCAGTCTCGACCAACGATCTTCACCGTGACAGAAGGTGGGTAGAAGCAGCACGCCTCCCGGACGCAGGCTAGGCAGGATAGCCGCCAGCGCCGGGCCGGGCCTGTCCAGCAGATGAATGAGGTTGCCCATGATGACGATATCGAAGCGTTCGTGGGGGTCCGGCCAGCTCTGCGAAGCATCGTGGCCCCGCGCGGTCACGTAAGGGATGGTTGATAGGCGCGCTACCATCGCGGGTGCCAGGTCTGTGGCCAGGTAGCGGGCGCAGCGAGGTGCGACCTCGCGAGCGATGGCGCCGGTGCCCGCACCAAGTTCTAGCACCTCCATGCCATGGTCAACCCTCAGGCGAATCCATTCGAGCATGCGGCGATAAGGACGGCCGAACAATAGCGAGATCAGTGGGTCATAGAAAGGGGCCAGCCAGTTCCAAAAGTCGCTCATCGTCGCGATTTCTGGCGAGAGGTGGTAAGATCATTCCCGCTCGGGTCAAACTACCGCGGATAGTCAATTCACGACGAGGCGCCCGTGCGCAAGGAAGTTTGAGCGATGCTCCCTGGGCGACCTCTCACTTCGGGCGGATGCGCTAGGATATGGTTGGTGAGCTTCGCGCTCGAGGTCCATTTTGGGGGCCGTCAAGGCCGGCCGTCGACTGAGGGCTCGCATTTTTCGGACGAAGCCAGGCATATAGTGCAATCAGGCAGAAGCGAGGAAGTCGGCAAGCCTCGGCAAAATAAGAAAAGCCCCGGCTTTCGCCGGGGCGTTAGGTCCAACCAATGCTCATCTCACTGAGGAAACTTTACCGCGCCAGCGTCACAGGAGCGTTAAGGGCGCTAGCGTAAGTGTGTTCGTTTTTTCGTTCGGTGGACGGGCGGGGTAGCAGGAAGAAAACTCGCGAGCGCGACTATAGCAGGGTCCGTTTGCGTGCGAAGGCGTTTTCGGCTAAAATACAAGAATCAAGTGTCATTCATCTTGAAAAGGACATGTCCGGCGATGAACAATCGCATCCGGAGCGCATATGGGTTCCCGAGTCCGGCCTAAAGAATCGTCCGACAAGCGGAATCCAGGCCACTCTTGGACCGTTTGGCTCCACTTTCTTTGGGTATTTTTAGCCCTCTGTATCACCTTAGCTATCGACCATTGGCCCGATCAGGTCAACCTGTCGGTGGGCGAGGTCAGTCCGGTCTCGGTCATGGCCGACCGGACCGTCGAGATCCCGAACGAACGAGCCACCGAGGAGGCCCGCCGCCGGGCGGCGAGCCAGGTGGAGACGGTCTACATCTTCGATCCGACCGCCGTTCGTCTCGGTGAGCAGAAGATCCAGGAAGCCTTCGATCTCATCGGTCGTATGGCCAGACTCAAGCGGGCCGTCAAGAAGGGCAAGCTGCCGGCCGAGTATGACGAGATGGCCCAGGCTCTGCCCATCAGTTTCAGCGCCTCGCAGCTCGATCTCTTGACCTCGACCGATCAAGACCAGTTGCTGATCCTCGAGACCACCGCGACCCATATCCTGTTTTCGGTGATGGAGACCAGCATTACCCAGGAAAGTCTGCCGGGGGTGCGGGCGGGCCTTCCCGAGATGGCCCAGGACCAGTTGGCCAGCCTCGACGAGAAGTATCGTCAGCCGGTTCTCGCTGCCGTTTCCGACTCTCTTTATCCCAACCGCAATCCCGATTACGAGGCGACCAAACGCGCCGAGCAAGAGGCAATGGCTTCGGTCAAGCCCATCACCACCATTATCCCCAAAGGCTTTGCGGTGGTTCGCGAGGGAGACCTGGTCTCGCCGCGTCAGATTAGCGCGCTAGAAGCACTGGGCGTCAGCAAGCCCAAACTCAACGTTCAGCGACTGGTCGGTTACGCTCTGCTGGTCGGCTCGTTGATGCTGCTGGTGGTCGGTTTCTTGCGCCGCGAGCGCCCCGAGTTCTACTCGTCGCGACGTCATCTGGTGTTGCTCGGCGTGATCGTGGTCTCGACGGCCATCATCTGTCGGATGCTGGTGGGCTTGTCGATCTATCTGGCCCCCGTAGCCATCGCTTCGATTCTGGCTACCATCTTGCTCGAGGCTCGCCTAGGCTTGCTGGTCACGGGCTTTCTGGCCATCTACGTAGGTGTGATGGCTCAGAGTCTGCCCGCCTGTGGAGCCAGTTTCATCACGGGAGCGGCCGGTGTCCTGGCCTTGTCGAAGGTGACCAGCCGCAGCCGGCTGATCTATGCCAGTATCCTGGTGGGGCTAGCGAACCTGGCTGCGGTCGTGGCTTTCGAACTCGTAGACTCGGTAGGTTTCACCGACAGTCTCAACAACGTCGGATTCGGCTTGCTCAACGGCTTTTTGTCGGCCTGGCTGGCGGTCGGGGCCCTCCCCATGTTCGAGCACTTCTCCGGCATTACTACTCATCTGAAACTGCTCGACCTGTCTAACCTCAACGAGCCTCTGTTGCAGCGCCTGACTCGCGAGGCGCCGGGCACTTATCAGCATTCGATGATGGTAGCCAACCTGGCCGAGCAGTGCGCCCGCGAGATCGGCGCCGACGCGATGTTGTGTCGGGTCGGGGCCTATTATCACGACATCGGCAAGATGAAGCGTCCGCGCTTTTTCATCGAGAACCAGACCGGACTCGAGAACCCGCATGACCGTCTGGCGCCGAGTCTTTCCACCAAGATTATCCTGTCTCACGTCAAGGACGGGCTCGAGATGGGTCGTCAAGCCAACTTGCCGGATACCTTGCTCGACTTTATCGCGCAGCATCACGGCACCAGTCTGGTGAGTTACTTCTATCACCAGGCCCGCTCGCGTTCGAGCGAGCCCGTCTACGAAGATGACTTCCGCTATCCTGGCCCTAAGCCACAGACTCGCGAGACGGCCATTTTGCTGCTTTGCGACGGGCTCGAGGCAGCCGCCCGCACGCTGTCGCATCCTACACCCGAGAAGATCTCCGAGCTGGTGCACAAGATGATCAAGAACCATCTCGATGACGGCCAGCTCGACGAATGCGATCTGTCGCTCAAGGACCTTCAGCTCATTCGCCAGTCTTTGATTCGGTCGCTGCAGGGGATTTATCACACCCGCATCGAGTACCCGGAGGCATCCAGTCTCTCGGGACGAAAGAAAGTGACCCAGCTGAGGAGGAAAGTCTAGGTCTGCCTGACGTGGACGAGGACATAGGACCCCTTGCCGTGGTGATTACTCATCAGGTGGAGGAGTCCAGCGAGGTTCGCGAGAGCTTGCTTTTGCAGGCCGCGACGGTCGCCGCCCGGGTGGGGGGGTGCCGGGAAGAAGCCGAGCTGAGCCTGGTTATGGCTGACGATGAGATCATCCGTGAGCTCAACCGGGATTATCGGGGCATCGATAAGGCCACCGATGTGCTCTCTTTTGCCCAGGACGAAGGTCCAGCCTTTCCTCAAAGCGGCTTGCGGTTGCTTGGTGATGTCATCGTGTCGATCGATACGGTGCGCAGACAGGCGGCTAGCAACGGCGTGGCTTTCGAGCGTGAGTTAGCCTGGGTGGTCTGCCACGGAGTCTTGCATCTGCTTGGCTACGATCATCAGAACGACGAGGAGCACGCCCAGATGGTGGCCCTCGAGAATCAAGCCCTTCAGGAGCTGGGTTTCTGATGAAGATCTCCAAGAGCCCGGGCTTGTTGGCCAGTTTGCGATTCGCCCTCGATGGCTTGCGCTATACCTTCGAGCGCGAGCGGAATTTTCGCACTCACTGCGCCCTGGCCGTGGTAGCCTGTGGATTGGGCTGGCGGTGTGGACTGCCCCGCCTCGACTTTCTCTGGGTGGGCCTGGTCATTACCCTGGTGTTGGTGGCAGAGTTGTTCAACACGGCCGTAGAGAGCCTGGTCGATATGGCTTCTCCTGCCGTCCATCCTCTGGCCAAAGCGGCCAAGGACGCATCTGCCGCAGGCGTCCTGGTCACCTCTCTGTTTGCGGTGGTGGTGGGCTTGCTGATCTTCGGACCACACCTTGGTTGGTGGCAGGTTGGGTTGTTCTTGGGCCTGGTGGGCCTGAGCCTGGGAAAGGGTAGAGCGCCTTGTTAGAGTTGTGGGGGCTGCCGGCCGTCGGAGTCGGAATGATTCTCGTGATCAGCCTGCTGGGCATGGCCGAGACGGCCCTGACTCAGGTAGGTTTACACCGCGTCCAGCGGATGTTGGCGGGTGACCAGGGGGACGAGGCGTTCACCCCTGAAGAGCAAGCTCGCCTGCTGACCACGCTCCTGATGCTGCGCTCGATCCTGATTTTGATGCTGGGTGCTCTGACCGCTCTGTGGGCGGTGCGCATCGTGCCCGGGCCGGCCTATCTGCTGGCTTGCCTTTGCCTGACCACTCTGGTGCTGGTGGGTATCGAAGTCTTGGGGCGTCGCTACGCCCGGGTTCACTCCGATGCTATTGTGGCTAAGACTTTGTCCTTGCTGCGCAAGGTCAACCTGCTGCTCTCGCCCCTGGTCAACTTGATCTTCTTGCTGACCAATCCCTTGAGCCCTGGTGAAGACAAGCTGCCCCTGGCCAGCCTGCAGGACCTGCACGAAGAGATCCTCGAGCTGAAATCGCAGGGCTTGCTCGAAGAAGCCGACACCGAGATGATCGAGTCGCTTTTCGAACTGGGCGAGACCATCGCTCGGGAGGTGATGGTGCCGCGGGTGGACATGATCTGCGCCCAGGTCGGCACCTCGCTGGGCGACGTGGTGGCCCTGATGAAAGAGCACGGGTTCTCGCGGATTCCGGTCTATCAGGATTCGATCGACACCATCTTGGGCTTCGTCCACGTCAAGGACCTGCTCACCGATATCGAGAACTCGACTCGGCCGGTGACCCGCGAAGACCTGCGCGAGGTGCTGGTGGTCCCCGGCACCAAGAAGGTAGTCGAGATTTTGCGCGAGTTGCAGTCCGAGAATCTGGCTCTGGCGGTGGTGCTGGATGAATACGGCGGCACGGACGGCCTGCTCACTCTCGAGGACATCGTGGAAGAGATCGTGGGTGACATCAACGACGAGTATGATCAGGAAGTGGCCGATCTCGAGATGCAGTCGGATGGCTCGGCCATTGTCGACGCCAAGATGATTCTCGAGGATGTCAACGAGAGCCTGGGTCTGGACATTCCCGTCGACGAGCACGAGACGCTGGGCGGGTTCGTCTATGGCCAGCTGGGGCGCGTCCCCAAACCCGACGAGACCATCGAATTGGAAGGTCTGCGACTGACCGTGGTCGACGTCAATCGTCGCCGCATTACCCGTGTCCGTGTCGAGCGACTGGGTATCGAGGAGAACGTAGCCTGAGGCTGTGGCTGATGGTGGTGGCGCTGTGGTGGGCGCTGCCGGCGGCCGCTCAACCTCTGGTCATCGAGGACCAGGCTTATACTGACGCGCTGCGACGGTCCAGCGGTTGGACGGGGGCCGATGGGGCCTATTCGGTGCCCGTCAAAGGCGGAACGCTCTGGCTCTTTAGCGATACCTTCGAGAGTACCATAGGCCCGGGCGGCCAGCGGCTACCCGGCTGGCGGATGGTCCACAACAGTCTGGCCTTTCAGCCTGGGGCGGACCCGTCTGCGCTGCAGTTTTGGCTACCGCCTCAGGGGCACTCGTGGTTCGAGCCGCCCGACGGCAAGGGCTGGTTCTGGCTGCTCGACGGAGTCGAGAGTCAGCCGGGTCGAGTTTGGGTGTTCCTATCGGGCTTTGAGGCCACCGGGACGGGGTCCTTTGATTTCGTGGGTCGGGGAGGCTGGCTGGCCGAGCTGAGCCTGACGCCGTCGGGTCCGAAAGTCGAGCGATACTTGCGACTCGACTTCGGGCCGGCCGTCTTTGGAGCGGCCATTCTCGCCGAAGGCGACGACCTCTATCTCTATGGAACCATCGACCACCGCGATCATCGCGAGCTGGTGCTGGGCCGCACCAGCCGGGATCCCAGCGCTCTTTCGCAGTGGCGCTTTGCCGGCCCATCGGGTTGGGTGAGCCGGCCCGAGCAAGCCCGGGTGCTGGTGGACGAGGTGTCTAACGAGTTCTCGGTCCACTTTCAGCACGGTTTTTACTGGCTGATCTACGAGAGTCGCGGTAAGATCTTTCGGCGCCACAGTCGCAAGCCAGAGGGTCCGTTTTCGGAGGCCGAACTGGTCTATCAGCCTCCCGAGGCCAGTCGGGCGGGCCTCTTTGCCTACAACGCCAAAGCTCACCCCGAGCTGTCCCCAGCCGAGGGTCTGCTGGTCTCTTACAACGTGAACACCTATGACAATGATCGCCACCTTCGAGACGGCTGGTTGTACCGGCCGCACTTCATTCGCTTGATGCCGCAGTGGTTCTGGCCGTGAGGGTGGCCGTGGTGCGCCTGGACGCCCTGGGCGATACGCTGCTGTCGACTCCCGCTCTGGCCGCTCTCAAGGCGGCCCGCCCCGAGGTCGAGTTTCGCCTCTTTGCGTCCGCGGTGGGCGCGCCCATTCTCGAGCCTCTGGGCGAAGTGGTGGTAGTACCCCCTGACTGGTCGGCGGGTCGCCTGGCGGCAGCCATTCGGGCAGGGCAACCCCAGGCAGTGGCGGTTCTTACCGAAAAGCGGCGAGGACTGGCTGCGGCCTTTCGCTCCAAGGCTCCCATGCGGCTCGGCTTTGACCCGGGTCGAAGCCAGCCATTGAAGGCCGTCTGGTTGCGCCTGGCCCTGACCCATCGAATGGCTTATCCCAACAACCTCGAACTCGATCCTGGGCTGCACGAAGTCGAGCGCTATCATCGCCTGTTGGCCCCCCTGGGTCCTCTGCCTGGGCCCGGCCCGCTCAATCTGGGCCGAACCTTCCCCCGGCAACCGGCCGGACCGGTCGGGCTGCAGTTGACGCCGAAGTGGTGCCTCGACGACTGGAGCCCTCAGTTGGTGCTGACTTTGCTCGACCGGCTGCCCGAGCCGGCCCTGGTGCTTTATGGGCCGGGCGAACGCGAGTGGGCCGAGCAATTGCTAGGTGAGCATCCGGTCCAGCGGGCCTATCATCCCGACCTGATGGACTATGCCGCGGCTGTGGCCGGCTGCTCGATGTTGCTAACGCCTGACACGGGAGCAGCTCACGTGGCGGCGGCCGTGGGCACGCCGGTGGTGGATGTCTTTCGCGAGGCTCACCATCAACACTGCGTGCGCCGCTGGCGCCCCTGGCAGGTGAACCACCGAGTCGTCCTCAAGCCAGCTTTCTCGCCCCCGGCGCTGGTCAAGTTGGTGGACGAGGTGTCCACCGCGCTGGCAGAACTCAGTGCTGAATGTCGATAGCGATGTCGCCGATGATGAGGGTGTCCTCGTCTTGGAGCAGCTGAGGAATGTGGGTCGTCTGATCGGTCCACTTGACCCTGGCGCCGGTGTCGACGTAGTGCAGCGAACCATCGGTGCAGGTGGCTAGCAGACCGTCGTTGTGCGGACTGACGCTTGAAATGGCGGCCCCCAGGTCGAAGCGATAGGTGCGCCCGTTTTCGCGGGCTTGGGCCCAGACCAGGTCTCCGCTGGAAAAGCCCGCGGCCACATAGGGCTCGCCCTCGAGGTTGACCGTCTCGAGACTGGTCAGAAAGGCCCCCTCGGGCACGTGAATGGCCCGATTGGCCGTCTGGCCGGCCGGGGCCGCTATCACGATTTCGCGGGGGTTGGGGAGAACCTCCCACCCTTCCAGGCCCTGGAAGCGAAGCGATTTTTCACTGATAAGGCCGGGGCGGGCGGCCAAAGCCTGGCGCACGGCCGCGCCCGACGTAATCAGCTCTTCCACCACCTTGGGCAAATCCGAGCCGGCCAGGGCCAGATTGATGCCCCCGCCGACCGCCACGGGCTTGCTGCCGACGGCCGTCACCAGGGGATTGGGCTGCTCCTTCCAGTTGATGATCTCGTGGAAAACCTCGTCGATCTGGGGGCCGCGCTCCCGACTCATCGAGGCCAGTCCAGGAAGCTGGCGAGAGTGCACCTCGGGCACTCCCAGGTTGTCGACCATCTCGACCAGAGAACCGAACTCGCGCTGATGTTCGACATCGAAGACCTTGTCCATGGTGAAGGCGAGCAGGCCTTTGTCGGTCCTGGCCACGGTCATGAACGGCCCACCCTCGGTCTGGAAGAGTTGGCGCGGCGGCTGGTCCGGGGCTAGTTCATAGACCCGGTGCGTCTGGTCATCGCGGGTGACGACCAGCATCGAGTCCGAGCCGTCGACATGCACCTGCTGAAGGTCGCGGCCTTCGAGGGTGAACAGTTCGCCGGCGGGCTGGCCCGGTGCGAGCCAGCGCAGGGTGAGGGTATCTCTCTGGTGAGACTCTTGCACCAGAAACTGACCCTTTTCGTTGCTGAAAATCTGGTGGCTGCGGCCCTCATAGGGGTAGGACTCGACCTCGCCCGTGCGCGTGTTGACGCCGACCAGGGCCGTCTGGGTGCCGTGGTATTTGTTGGGCAAAGCCTCGAGACACCAGATCTTGTCACCCTCTTCGGCATACTGGTGTGAAGAGATGCGGTCGCTTTCGAAGAGGACCTTCTCGGCCTTGACCACGGCCAGATAGTCGGTGCGCTCGGCGATCACCGTCCCGGTGGCCGAAGCTTTCATTTCCAAGGGCAGAAAGGTCAGGGTGGCCGAGCTGGTCTGGTCGGGGTGCTGGGGGTCGAAGGTGGTGACCACCCCGTTGTTGTCCTCATTGCGGGTGTTGATGGCGAATCGCCCATCGGAGAGAGCGACCAGGGCCGACAGAAATTCGAGGCCTTTGGGGGCGATGCGGGCCACGCGTTCACCCGAGCTAGCCTTGATGACTTCGATGGCTTCGCCCGTCTTGAGGCAGACCTGGTCGGCCTCCTTCTGATACGACATCTCCCAGAATGTGCCGCCGACCGGCGTCTTGTAAAGTATCTCGCCTTTGGGATCAAAGCCCACCACGGCATCTTCGTAATAGTCGCGGGCCACGTAGTTGCCCGACTCGATGCGTTGCGGAGAAGCCAGACCGACGAGAGTCTGAGTGGAATTACCTGATTTGACGTGGTAGGCCCGTTGGGGCCAACCCGGGGTGGCGTGGGTTTTCATCCTGACCACCATCCCAGAGCGAGCCCAAAAAGTGCTGAAAGAGAGAGGATCTCACCCAACCTACCTTCAAATGGCTGGCCCGATGAAGTTCAGCATCGTGATACCGACCTTCAATCGCCGCGAGACGCTGGCGGAGGTCTTGCCGTCTCTGGCTCACCAGCAGTATCCCACGGAAGACTACGAGATTCTGGTGTGTGACGCCGGCTCGACCGACGGGACCCTCGAGCTGCTCGAGGAGCTGGCCATACCCAATCTGCGCGTCTTGCCGGGTGGGGACAGCGGTCGCGGGGGCGCTCGCAATCGTGGTATTCGCGACGCCCGCGGCCAGATCGTGCTCTTTACCGATGCCGACATCATCGCCGACCCCAATCTGCTGGCCGAGCACGAGCGCTCCCACCGCCAGTTTCCGGGGGACCCGGTGGTGGGCTGCGAAATTCAGGTGGATAGCCTCGAGGAGTATTACGCCTATCGCCAGGATCCGTCCGCCCACGCCCGCCATCGCCCCGATCGGCGCACCTTGCCCTGGCACTATTTCCTGACCGGCAATGCCTCGGTAAACCGCGAGACCCTGGTGGAAGTGGGCATGTTCGACGAGAACTTCACCGGCTATGGCCACGAGGACCTCGAGTTGGGCTACCGGTTGTTGGCCCGGGGCCTGACCATTCGCTATAACCCCCAGGCCATCAACTATCACTGGCATCCGGTGCCTTTCGACGAGCAGTGTCGCAAGATGCGCCTGGCCGGCGTTTCGACGGTGCGCTTCTACAACAAGCACAAAGATTTGCGTATTCCCCTCATCATGGGCTGGAATCCCCTGTCCTTGTTGGTGCACGCCCTCATTGCCCGGGTGCCCACCCTCTATCGCTGGCTTGAGGCCCGCACCCCCGACTCGCATCTGGCCCGCGAGATCGTGCTGCAGTATCACTACCTTAGCGGTATCAAAGAAGCGCGGTGAATCCCCTCCCGCTGGCCCAGTTCGAGCGGGTGCTGGTGGTGCGCACCGACCATATCGGTGATCTGGTCTTGAGCACGCCTTTCTTGCGGGCGTTGCGTAACGGTCTGCCGCAGGCCCACATCACGGCCCGGGTGGCTCCTTATACGCAAGAGGTGCTGGCCTCGAGCGGGTTGGTCGATCGGATCGTCACCGAAACTCCCGCGGAAGAGTTTCAGCTGGCCGTTTGCCTGGCTCCCCGCAGCCACAGCTACAAGCTGACCTACGCCTCGAAGGCCCCGGTCAGGGTCGGTTATTACTATGCCGGCCGACCGCTGGTGGCGGTGGCCACGCGTCTTTGGCTGACCCATCGCGCTCGGGTGGTGGTCGATCCCGAAGGGGTGGTGGCCCACGAGATCGACCAGTTGGCCAGCCTGGCCAGCTTGATGGGTCTCGACTACGACCAGCGCGAGCTCGAGCTTGGCATCGAGCGCCCCCGGCCCGGTGCGAGCCTGGTGCTGCATCTGGGCACTCGCTGGTTCACGGGCGAATGGAAAGTCGAACACCTGGCCCAGTTGACCGACCGACTGGGCTCGGTCACGGTCACTCACGGTCCGGCCGAAGCTCGCCAGGCCGCCGAGTTGAAGGCCCTGAGGCCTGGGCTCGAAGTGATTGGCGGGTTGAGCTTTAAAGAGTGGGCCACCACGCTGGGAGCCGCCCAGGCGGTGGTCTCGTGCGACACCGGAGCCGTCCATGTGGCGGCGGCCATGGGTAGACCCGTGGTGGTGGCCTACGAGCCTGACGTGATGAAGCTGTGTTCGCAGCAGTGGGCTCCCTGGCGGGTCGAGCATCGGGCCTGCGCCAAGCTCGAGCCGGCCCTGGCCATTCCCAGGCTGGTGCAAGCGGTAGAGGAACTGGTGGGCAAGAAAAGAATGCAAGCAGACTCAGCACCTTGAGAGGAAATTAGGACATTCATGCGGGCCGAACCCATGGGCAAAATGCGGCGCACCCATCGCTGCGACGAATTGCGCGAAAGCGACATCGGGCAGAAGGTGATCTTGATGGGGTGGGTCCACCGTCGTCGTGACCTCGGGGGGCTGATTTTTATCGACCTTCGCGACCGCTATGGCATTACCCAGTGTGTCATCAATCCCGATGTGGGCAAGGCCTTCGAGAAAGCTGAGAGGATTCGTTCTGAGTTCGTGCTGGCTGTGGAGGGCACGGTCGAACGGCGTCCCGCCAAAACCGAGAACCCCAATCTGGCGACCGGCATGGTCGACGTCAAGGTCGAGGGGCTGCACATCCTCAATCCCTCGAAAGTGTTGCCGATTCAGGTCTCGGAAGAACAACAGGTGGTCGACCAGTCGACGCGCCTGACCTATCGCTATCTCGACCTGCGCCGGCCGGCCATGGCCAACAACATCATCCTGCGTCACAAGCTGGCCAAGGCGGTGCGCGATTATCTTGACTCGGTCGATTTTCTCGAGATCGAGACCCCGATGCTGGTGCGCTCGACACCCGAAGGAGCGCGCGACTACCTGGTGCCCAGTCGGGTCCATGCAGGTTGCTTTTACGCCCTGCCTCAATCTCCCCAGATTTTCAAGCAGTTGTTGATGGTGTCAGGCTTTGACCGCTACTTTCAGATCGCTCGCTGTTTTCGCGATGAAGACTTGAGGGCCGATCGCCAGCCCGAGTTCACCCAGATCGACATGGAACTTTCCTTCGTGGGCCAAGAAGAGGTCTTCGCGGTGGTCGAGGGCATGCTGGCTCATACCTTCAAGACAGTGATGGGCGTCGAACTCGAGCTGCCCTTCCCCCGCATGCCTTATGCCGACGCTATCGGCCGCTACGGCTCCGACAAACCCGACATGCGCTACGACCTCTCGTTTCATGACATGGCCGACCTGGCCGAGGGGACCGACTTCGGGGTCTTTCAGGCGGCCCTGCGCGAGGGGCACGCCGTCAAGGCGTTCTTCGTGCCCGGTCAGGGCGCAGCCTCGCGCAAGCTCCAGGACGAGTGGCAAGAGCTGGCTCGCGAGGCGGGTCTTCCCGGTCTGTTTTACGCTTCGCGCAAGCCCGAAGGCGGTTTCAAGTCCTCCTTGCTCAAGTTTCTGGGCGACGAGAAGATGGGCCGGCTTTTCGACCGGGTGGGCGCCGGTCCCGACGACCTGGTCGTCATGGCCGCCGGCCCTCACAAAGCTCTATGTCTCGGTTTGGGCAAGGTTCGAGTCGAGCTGGCCAAGCGTCTCAAGCTGGCCTCGGACGACTTCCGCTTTCACTGGGTGGTCGACTTTCCGCTGTTTCATTACAACGAAGAAGAAGACTGCCTCGAACCGGAGCATCACCCGTTCACTTCGGCCAATCCCGACGATGTCCATATGCTCGATAGCGACCCTCGCAAGGTGCGGGCGGCCGCCTATGACCTGGTCCTCAACGGCAACGAGATGGCCTCGGGCAGCGTGCGTATCCATCAGCGCGAGATGCAAGAGAAGGTGCTCTCCTGCATCGGTCTTTCCATCGACGACGCTCGCCAGAAGTTCGGGTTTCTGTTGGATGCCTTCGAGTATGGGGCGCCTCCACACGCAGGCATCGCCCTGGGCTTTGACCGGCTGACGGCCATCTGCTGCGGCCAGGACTCGATTCGCGAAGTGCTGGTCTTTCCCAAGAACGCCGGAGCCTTCGATCCGCTCACCAGGGCCCCGGTCGAAGTCAGCCAGGAGCAGCTCGATATTCTTCACCTCGACGTGCGCAAAGAACCCCCCACTAGCTAATGGAGCAGCTTCTCGAACTGGTCGGACCCCGGCCATTTCACATTCCCGCCGAGAGGGCCCGGACGGCTGCCGCCCGGATGGGGCTGACGGTCGAGCAGCTAATGATGCGGCTGGTGCCCATCGCGATGCGTCACTCCATCTGCCCTATCTCTGGATTTCAGGTGGGGGCGGTCGGCCTGGGAGTGAGCGGTGATCTCTACATGGGCACCAACCTCGAGTTCCCTGGGATGGCTCTCAATCAGACGGTTCATGGTGAGCAGTTTCTGATCGCCCAGGCCCTGGGGGGCGGCGAGAAAGGCTTCCGCTGTCTGGCCGTGTCGGCCCCTCCCTGTGGCCATTGTCGGCAGTTTCTCAATGAGCTCGACGGGGCTTCGCGGCTCGAGATTGTGTTGACCAACGGCCGCCAGTATTCTCTCCACTCGCTCTTGCCGCATTTCTTCGGACCCGAAGACCTGGGCGTACACGGGGCCCTGCTCAACTCGCCTCCGGCCTTCATCGAACTGAAGGAAGATTCCGACGATCCTTTGGTGCTCGAGGCTGCCGAGGCCGCCCGGGCCAGCTATGCTCCCTATTCGAACTGCCCGGCCGGAGTGGCGCTGGCAGCCGACGGTAAGCTCTATCGGGGCAGCTATGCCGAGAACGTGGCCTTCAATCCCAGCCTCTCGCCCTTACAATCGGCCCTGACCAACCTGGTGGCCGATGGGGTCGCCTTCGAGGCCATCGAACGAGTCGTGCTGGTTCAAAAGGACTTGAGCGGGGCTTGCCAGGAGCAGACCACCAGGGCCCTGCTCCAGGGCTTGAAGCCCGGGGCCGAACTCAGGGTGATCAGAATCTGAGGTCGAGCTTCTGCTCGCCTTTCAGGTTCTCAAACAGCACCCGGTACCGGACCCGCCCGTCTTCACAGGGCTCTTGTTTGATGCTGAAGGGTGGAGTGCCGGGGGCTGCCTGGGGAATGGCTCCCGCCGGCAGGGGTGGAGTCACCAGATGGACGTTGGGAATCGTGTCGAATTGCCCGCTGATGCTGGCCTGATAGTGGTCACCCTGGTACTGGTGGCGGACGGCCCAGCGATCGCCGCTACCCGGGTCAGCAAACTCGAGATCTACGGGTTGGCCGCGTAAGCACTCGGGGATATTGGGGATGATGTCCATGCGAGTGGGCGTGGCCGGATCGCGATGCAGGCGAACGCCCCCTACCACTTCGACCATCGCCCACGGGACCGAAGCATTGGTCCAGCCAAAGCCGGGTCCTTCGCCCTGGGTCTCCTCATAGCGGCCTTTCTGGATCGGCGGATGATCGCCTTTGACCACGTCATAGCGTTCCAGGATCAGGCCGTCACGTTCGTGGACCCGAGCGATGGTGTCCAGCCACTTGGCGGTATGGCGGGCCGCCTCTTCGTGGCGACCGTAGCGAACTTCGCTTTCGATGGCCATCATGTGCAGGGGAGCCCAGCCGCTGGGGCCATTCCACTGCATCTCGGGATGACCGTAGTCTTCGGCCGTGGCCGCCAGTCCGTGTTCTTTTTCAAAGCGGGCTATCTTGTCGAGGCTGCGCTCGATCATCCTTTTCTCTTCGGGCACAGTGGGGTCGAGCATCCCGACCCAGAGCGGGGCCACCACGGCCGAGAGGGCGTCTTCTTCTTTGGCCAGCCCTTTGGGCTCGCCCTCGAAGCGATAATCGCGGAACATGCCGTCTTCTTCGTCCCAGCAGTAGCGAATCACATCGGCCTTGATGCGAGACGACTCGGTTTGCCAGTAAGACGCCTCGCTGCTATAACGCAACACCTCGACGTGATTGCCAGATTTTTGGGCCTGGTCGCGAAGGCGCAGGGCAATCACTTCCATGTCCCTGGCGTAGCCCCACAAAAAGGCGTTCAGGTCGGGTGGCACGAGGTCCTTGGTCTTGTCGTTGAAGCGAGAGGTCGTGTCAAAACCAGACTCGTCCATGGCGAACTTGTGGTTGGGGCCGCCCCAACGCGACAGGGCCGTAGGTTGGCCATTGATCTCGCCCACCGCGCGCCCGCCCTCCTCGCGCCAGAAGTCGCGAAAATCGCCAGCCATCACCTCGTAGGCTTCTTTCACCCAGCGCTGGGTCTGGGCGGCTCCGAACTGGCGGGTGCGAATGGGCTCGGACATGCGCACCAGCGACGGCAGGAAGGGTGGCTGGGACTTGTTGAGATAGACCGAGCGAGCGGCATTGGGCACGCGGCCTGTGCTCTTGAGCAGGTAGAGAAGGTTGTCGGTCATCGAGGCAACGAGCGACTCTTGACCTTGAAGCTGCATGCCTTTGGCCATGAACATCGTGTCCCAGTTGAACTGGGTCTTGAAGATGCCGACGCTGGGAACGGCGGCCGGATTGAAGTACTGAACAGCCGTGTCGTGGGCAGTGACCGAAGGCTCGATGGTCAAGGCGGGCCAGTTGTCTGAGATGGTGCCGTAAAGCTTGGTCCAGCCCGGCCTTCCGGCGTAGCCTCCCACGGTCGAAGCCGGACCGAGCGGACTGCTGACCCACTCGCGGTTGACGTGATAAAACTGTTCGAGCTGCGGATTCTCGCCGGCCGTGTAAAAGCTGGCGATGATGTCCCGAGGCAATTTGACCTGGCCATCTTCGAACAGGTCCAGGGCATAGGCCCGGTCGCCGACAATCACCTGATCCTTGCTGGTGGTGACAAAAAGACGGGCGCCGCCGCTTTCGACCACGAAGGCTCCGGGAGCCACCTCGGCCATTTGTGCCCCTTTGAGGCCGAGGTCGATGGTCGCCTGCCCGAGCTTGAGAGGCCCTTCCAGGGGACGCGCCTCGAGGGGCGACGGTGCCTCGAGGCCGGCTTTCTGGTCGGCGAAGCCAAGCCCGAAAACCCGCCCGAGCAGACCCCGTTGCTTGAGGTCTCGCACCAGGGCGGGCTTGAACATGCTCTGGTGCATCTGGCTGAGACGGCGGTCGATGCGGCCCACCTGGCTGATGGCCACCTGGGGTGTGCCCTCGCCCCCTGACAGGGCAAACAGTTGCCGAAGACGATGCATGCCCTGAGGGCTACACCAGTCTTCGAGCCCCTCGTCGGCCCGATCCCATCGGTCGTTCGCCAGCAACGCCTGAGTGGCGAGGCCTCGGCTGCTGGTGTCGGGGCGGGCCTGGCTAGCCCAGCCAACGACCTGATCAGCGGCCGAGTTGGCTCCCAGCCGTTCGAGTTCGCGCCCCAGTAGCAGCAGGTCGGCGGGGTCGGCCGGGGTGTTGCCTTTGAGTTCCCAGCGACCGGCGAATTCGGGCAGTTGCTCGAGCATTCGTTTCTGCATGCCGGCTTCGACTGGGATGTTGGGGTCGAGCAACCCGGCTTCAAGAACCGTGAAGGCAGCCATGGTCTTGACCTCGGAGCGTTGGCCTGACGGCAGGTTGAGGTCGAAGAAGAAGCCCTTGTGATCGTCCCACATCGTGGAGAAGATTTTCTCTTTGCGCTGGGCGGCTCGGGCCTCCCACTGGTCGGCTTCTTCACCTTTGCCCAAGCGTCGCGCCATCTCGGCCAGGTCTTTCTCGGTGCGAAAGAGATCGGCGTTGAGGTCGATGGGACAGAACTTTTGCGGATCGCCCGCAAAGCGCACCTCGTTTTTGGCTCCGCCCGCTTCTTCGAGGGTGGCGTCGTGGGAGTAGTCGACATCGCAATAGCGGTTGAGCCCGTTGGACAGCTGCTTGAAGTAGGTGTCGCTCCAGTTATGCTTGTGGTCGTCAGCGATCACCCGGTAGGCTCGGGCTAGAAATTCGGGGTCTTCATGACGCTTGGCCTCTTCGAGCAGTAGCCGTGAGAGCTTGGGGGGAGCCGATCGTCCCAACGAGGCGAGATCGGTCGAGCCCGGCAGCGCGGTATAGCGCTCGCCCAGGGCCAGCCAGTTCTCCAGGCAGCCACGTGCCTCGGCGTCGGCGCCCATGGCTCGCAGCCCCCGGACCAACACTTCTGCATCGTTGAGTTCGAGGCGGCCCCTCGCGTCGGCAGGGTAAGGAAAGGGAAGGTTGACCTGGTTTTGGGAGTAGTCGGCCTGGTAGGTCCACACTCTGGACCAGGCCTCGCGCTGTTCGCCGCTTTCGAACAGCGACAAGAACTTGGCTTTGTGGACGGCCGCAGGGTCGCCCAGGGCAGGTAGGCTGGGGACCTTCATCTGGCGCTCGTGACCGGCCAGGACGGTGGTGGGGGCTGAGACGGAGGTGGCCTCGCGAACTTCGGCGGCGGGCCTCGCAGCCGCGTCGCCCTCGGTGAAGCTGGATTCTCGGACGATCGGCGTCTGGCCAGTGATCCTCTCGTCACGAGGATCGTTCGTGGGCGTCGGAGTCGACGGTTGATAGCACTCATGCCCCATAAAGAACTGCATGGGCGCCGTTTCAGGGCGAATGATCAGCTTCTCTACCTCCCTCCTATTACTTGTTCAATGACACTGTGGAATCCTTCGGAAGGCTTCAATTCGCGGCGGCAGAATGAAAGGCCGATGCCAGAGACGATTTCACACCCCGATGGCCTCTTCGAGTTGCGCCTGCCGTCGGATTGGCAATGGATAGCCGATGAGGGCGGAGGCGCGGCCGTGAGTCGTCACCCTCCGGGCGTGTTGCACCTCTCGGCCGAGGCCGTCGATGACCCGGCCGATTTCCCCAATCTGTCGCGAATGCTGGCCGGTTTCTTGACTCGGACCGGTCGTGCCGTAGCCACGGATGACCTGCTGCGGGTGCCCCTGACGGGAGCAGAGGGCTTCTCGTGGCAGTACATCGAGGACGAGAGTCGAGCCTGGCGAGTTTGGATCTTCGGCAATCGCGCCGCCTGGGTGTTTGCCAGCTTCAATTGTGCGCTGGAGGATGCTCCGGCCCATCAACACGCCGTGGATGGCCTGGTTCACAGTCTGCGATTGGTCGGACCCGGGTGACTCCCGAGGAGTTTCAGGTGGTTCGGCTCTCGCTGTGGGTGGCCGCCTGGGCGGCCTGTCTGGTGCTGCCCGTGGCCGTCGTAGTCGGTCTCTTTTTGAGCGGCCCGCGGCGCAGCGGTCAGGCCACTCTCGAGACCGTGGTGATGCTGCCGCTCGTATTGCCGCCGGTGGCCACCGGCTATTTCTTGCTGGTGCTGTTTAGTCCCAACGGCTGGCTCGGTGGTCGTTTGAGCGCTTTGGGTCTCTCGGTCGTGCTGGACTGGAAAGGAGCGGTGCTGGCTGCCACTTTGGTGGCTTTGCCGCTGGCGGTTCAGGTCGTCAAAGTGGCTCTCGGTCAGGTCGGTCGCGAGTGGCAAGAGGTCGCCGAAGTGCTGGGGGCCACTCCAGGTCTGGTTTTCTGGACCGTCACCTTACCGCTGGCCCGACGCGGGTTGGTGGCCGCCTGGGTGCTGGCCTTCGCGCGCGCCCTGGGAGAGTTCGGCGCCACCATTCTGGTGGCCGGCAACATCCCGGGCGCCACCCAGACCCTGCCTTCGGCTCTGTTCTCGGCCATCGAAACAGGCCACGACCAGGCGGCCTTGCGCCTGGTCGTGCTGGCTTGCTTTATCGCGATGGGGGCGCTGTTGGTGGTGCGCCGGATGACCCGTTAGCGGTCCAGTTTGCGGTGCACCGCCCACAGGCCCATCAGATTAAAAAGGACCAGCAAGTAGAGGGGGGCCAGCAAGCTGTTACCGGCGGGAGTCACAGTCGCTTCGCCCGCGGGGGCGGGGGCGGGGGTGGGATCCTCGGCGACCGGCTTGGGAGCGCTCGGGGCCTTTTTTTGGAACGAGAGCGAGATTTCGGCCCAGCGACCGTTCTCACGATAGCTCTCCAAGTTGCTTTCATAACTGCGCACGCGATCGCGCACATACGATTGATACTCGCTTTCGACCATCAAGCGCTGCTGTTCGGGCAGCTGGGCAAAGAGCGAGTCGGTCTTGAGCTTGGCCATGGCTCGGAAGGCTTCGAGGTGCTGGCTGGCGTCGCGATAAGAACTGGTGTTGTCGCTGGTATAGACATTTTGCGCCTCGATCTGGCCGAGGCTGGCCAGTTCTTTCAGGAACCCCTCGACCCGGCCCGGAGGCAGCTTGATATTGGCGCTTCCACTGGCTGATTCGTTGCTGAGATTGAGGTTCTGGAGATCGGCTTCGTGCTGGCGGGCCAGCGCCTGCAGGCGGGTGGCAGTATCGTTGAAGTCCTGAGTGCTCAAGGTCAGGTTGACGCGAACCTGTTTGAGGTTGGGCTCTATCTGTTTTGCCCAGGTGGCGGTGGTGGCGGTGAGCAGGATAGCCGCGATGGCCAGTAAGTGAGATTTCATGGACCCTCCCGAAAAGCGTTATTCAGGAGATGTCGCGAGTTGGTGGCAAATCTTCCGAGAAAAAAAAGGACCCACAATTCAAGGTGGGTCACGCGGGAGTTTTTGTCTGCTCGACGAGCGCCGAAGCCGCCTCGTTCGCCCGGTTGTAGAATCCGCCGTCAGAGGCGATCCAGCCGGTTTCTTGAGGCGAGAAGACGTGTCGAATACGTCCGATCGGCCTTCCGTCAGCGAGACAGACTTCCCAGAGTCTGGGTCGAACGCGGTGATAATGGTAATTGCCCACAGGTCTGCCTCCAATCTGAAGATACAACCATTATATCACAAGAAATATTGGATTGTCAAATAGTAAAGGGTCGATAGACTTGAAAAACCAATATCGCCATGGTAATCTCATACCATTCAGGAGGTGTGATGGCCAAGTCCAGTGGCATTTTTCTAAACCTTTCCGAAGACGTCATCGAGTTGATAGACGAACGATGTGGTGGCCCGAGCTATAGGCCGGGCGAGAAGCGCCCGGGTCGCAGCGGCGGGCGCGCCGCCTGGGTGCGCGAGTTGATTCACCGAGAACTCGGTTTGGCTCCGCCCATCGACCCTCATCTAGAGAAGAGCCGCCAGCTCGAACGACGCCTGCAAGAACGCCGCAACAAGCGCGGACGACACGTTCCGGCCCTGGCCTGGGCCAAGACGGTCGAGCGGGTCATCGACCTGCGCGACCGCGGCAAGAGTCTGCGCGAGATCGCCTCGGCCCTCGAAGATGAGGGCATCGAGACCAAGCGCGGCGGACGCTGGTCGGCCCAAACGGTGCGCAACATTTTGCTCGAGCAGGCCGGGGCCGACTGACCTTTCGCTAATCTCGGAGCCTGGCAAAACAGGCAAGCGGGTGACCAGAACCGAACTCGCCGGCATGCGAAGAATGCTTGTCTGGCTGCTGTTGATGCTTTCGGCGGCCGCCTGGGCCCAGCCCGATCCTCTCCCCGAACCCGAGCGGGAGGCGGTCTGGCTCTATCGCGAAGCGCGAAAGTTGCATCAGGACGGCAGCCTCGAGCGGGCCGTGCAGATCTATCGCAGGGCCCTGGAGAAAGATCCGGGACGTCTAGAGTATCGCCCCTATTTGGGTCTGGCTCTCGATCAATCAGGCCAACCCGAGGCAGCCCTCGAGCAGTATGACACCTATCTTCGCCTCGAGCCCGGTGACAATACCGTGCGCCTCAACCGGTCGGCGGCCCTATTGCATGCCGGTCGTCTCGACGAGAGTTGGGAAGAACTCGAGGCTCTCAAAGTGTTGCTGCCCGGCAGCGCCACCCTGTACAACCTCAGAGGGGTGGTCCAGCTTCGCCAGAACCACCCCAACCAGGCGGCCGCGGAGTTCACCAGCGCGCTGGCTGTCGACCCATCCGACCGCGAGGCCAAAGCCAATCTGGCCGTAGCCTATCTGAGGGCCAACGAATTATCGAAAGCGGCCGCCCAGCTCGAGAGCTTGCTGGCCGAGCAGCCGAACGACCCCACCGCCGCGAACAACCAGGCAATTCTGCTGGCTCGCACCGAAAAATCGCTCGAGGCTCGCAAGCTGCTCGAGCGCCTCGCCAAAGACACTTCTCGGGTCGAGCTGTGGCTGAATCTGGCCACCCTGCTGGCTCAGGCCGGCCAGGACCGGGCCGCTCTTTTGACGGTATCCGAGTTGTTGGATCGCGCCCCGGACTCGCCCGACGGCAAGCTTCTCTATGCCCGTCTGCTTTATCGCCAGGGCGAACACAAACGGGCTGAGCAGGCGCTCGAAGAGTTGCCCGAAGACTGGGCCGATCGTCCCCTGGTCCAGACTTATCGGGGGCTGGTTTGGCTCAAACTAGGAAACCTCGAACAAGCCCGCACTCAACTCGAGCGGGCGGCCGTGGCCTTGCCCGAGGACTGGGCTGTCCATCACAACCTGTCAGTGGCTCTAGGCCGCTTAGGAGAGTTGGAAGAGGCTGTTCGCGAGGCCCAGTCGGCCCTGGCCCGGGCGCCGCACGAGCCGGCTCTGGTCTACCATTTGGCCGTTCTCTATGACCGTCAGGCCCGCCCCCTCAAGGCTATCGACGCCTATCAGGAATATCTCGAATTGGTGCCCGACGATCCCGGCAAAGAGGGCCTGCTCGAACACATCCGCGAGCTGAAAGCCTACGCCGCTGGCCGCAAGCCCGAGTGAAGCTGGAGAGACACAAAAAGCCGTCCCGTAGACGGCTTCTCGCAAAGGCAACCGAGGCTAGCTGGCTTCTTTTTTGATCTCTTCCACGAAGATGAGTTGCGGCTCAGAACGGTTCTCGACCACCTCGGGGGTGATGATGCACTTGCTCACGTTGGCCAGCGAAGGGATCTCGTACATGATGTCGAGCATCACTTCTTCCATGATCGAGCGCAGGGCGCGGGCGCCGGTCTTGCGCTTTTGGGCTTCGCGGGCGATGGCCGCCACAGCCTCTTTGGTGAAAACTAGGTCGACTCCGTCCATCGAGAAGATCTTCTGGTATTGCTTGACCAGAGCGTTGCGAGGCTCGGTGAGAATCTTGACCAGCGACTCTTCGTCGAGGGCATTTAGCGTGACCACGATGGGCAGGCGGCCGACAAACTCGGGGATGAGACCGAACTTGAGCAGGTCTTCGGGCATGATCTGAGCGAGCACCTCGCCCAGCTGCTTCTTCTTCTTGCTCTCGATGTTGGCTCTAAAGCCCATGGACTGATCTTTGACTCGGGTCTCGATGATTTTCTCGAGCCCCTCAAAGGCACCACCGCAGACGAACAGCACGTTGGTGGTGTCGATCTGGATGAACTCTTGATGAGGGTGTTTGCGGCCGCCCTGAGGCGGAACGTTGGCTTCTGTGCCCTCGAGAATCTTGAGCAAGGCCTGTTGTACGCCTTCGCCTGAAACGTCGCGGGTGATGGACGGATTCTCGGACTTGCGGGCAATCTTGTCGATTTCGTCGATGTAGATGATGCCTTGCTGGGCGCGCTTGACGTCGTAGTCTGCCGCCTGGATCAGCTTGAGCAGGATGTTCTCGACATCTTCGCCGACATAGCCGGCCTCGGTGAGCGAGGTGGCGTCGGCCAAGGCCAGTGGCACGTTGAGAATCTTGGCCAAGGTCTGGGCCAGATAGGTCTTGCCGCACCCGGTGGGCCCGATGAGCAACACGTTGCTCTTTTGCAGTTCGACATCTTCACCCTGGGCATTGGCCCCGGTCTTGGTGTGAATCCGCTTGTAGTGGTTATAGACCGCTACCGATAGAGTGCGCTTGGGACGTTCTTGCCCGACCACGTATTGGTCGAGGATCTGATTGATCTCTTTGGGCTTGGGAAGGTTCCGGAAACGCAACGGATCCTCTGTCGAGCGAGAAAGCTCCTCCTCGATGATCTCGTTGCATAGCTCGATGCACTCGTCACAGATGTATACTCCTGGACCGGCGATCAGCTTTCTGACCTGATCCTGGTTTTTACCACAGAACGAGCATTTAAGCGTTCCCCGGTCGTCTCCGAATCGGAACATTCCCTAACCTCCCGCAGGGGCAGAGGGCTGGACCTGCGCTCCCAATACCCTCAGCGACTCTCTTTGGTGATGACTTTGTCGATTATACCATACTCGACCGCCTCTTCGGCAGTCAGGTAGTAATCTCTCTCGGTCTCTTCTTCAATCTTGGCAAGATCTCTGCCAGTGTGCTTGGCGAGAATTTCGTTCATGACCTGCCTCGTTCGAAGAATCTCTCTGGCGTGGATGTCAATATCCGTAGCCTGTCCACCAATACCCCTTACCCAGGGTTGGTGGATCAGCACACGCGAAAACGGCAGTGCGTAGCGTTTTTCTTTTGCGCCCCCGGCCAGCAAGATGGCCGCCGCGCTGGCAGCCAGGCCCATACAGATGGTCGAAACGTCGCACTTCACCAATTGCATACAATCGTAGATAGCCAATCCCGCGGTGGTCGAGCCACCCGGACTATTGATGTAGATATCAATATCCTTATCGGGATCTTCCTGCTCTAAGAATAGTAGCTGAGCAATAATCAAATTGCTGATGACGTCGACGATGGGAGTGCCCACGAAAATGATGCGGTTGCGCAGCAACCGTGAGTAGATGTCGTAAGAACGCTCGCCGCGTGCGGTCTGCTCGACCACCATCGGGACCAGACGACTGGCCTGCTCGATACGCTCCATGGGGTCTTGTGAATAGTTATCGCGATGTCTACGAATCAAGCTCAGGACTCCGATGTTTTCTTTTTGCTCTTGGAAGAGCTCTTTTTGGCCTTAGCAGCGGGTTTAGCCTTGGTCTTTGCCTCGGGCTTCTCCTTTTCGCCTTTTGTCTCGGCTTTGCTGCTAGTTTTCTTTTTTGTTTTGGTCTTTTTAGCGGCGGCCTTTTTCTCGCTATTTTCTTCGTCAGGAGCCTCTTTCGTGGCTTCTTTCTTGGCCTTCTTCTCGGACTTGGCCTCGGCGGCAGGCTCTTCCGCAGTTTCTTTCTTGGATTTCTTTTTCGATTCGGACTTCTTGGTAGCGGGCTTGGGCTCTTCGCCCGGTAGGACGTAGGTCACGGAACCCTGCTCGGCAAGATGTTCCTGAACCTTGGCGCGCAAGAGGTCGTATTTCAACAGTTCGAGAGAGCCGTCCTCCCGCAGTTGCGCCCGCAGCTTCTTGGGTTTCATGCGGCGGTTCTTGGCCTCCGACTCGATGATGGAGTCCAATTCGGCCTCGTCGATGGCGAGGTTCTCGGACTTGGCTACCGAGTCGATGACCAGCTCGATGCGGGCCTCGAACAGACCCCGAGCTTGCATTTCACCGAGCCATTGCTCCTGCGAGATGCCGCGCTGGGCCAGCCAGGCCTCGACTTCCAGGCCGTGCTGTTGAATCTCGCGAAACTCGCGGCGCAGTTCCTGGTTGCGCTTGAAGTTGACCAGAGCCTGGGGGACCGATTCCGGGGTTACCTCTTCGAGCAGCTTGGCTAGAATCTGGCCGGCGGCCTGGCTTTTGGCACGCTGCTTGACATTGCTCTCTAGCCGCTCGCGCACATCGTTGCGCAGCGCATCCAGGGTCTCGTGAGCCGAGACGGTCTTGGCGAAATCGTCGTCAAAGTCAGGTAGCTTGCGCTGCTTGAGTTCGCGGATTTTGAACTCGAAGGTGACGGGCTTGCCGGCCAACTCGTCGTTGGCGTAATCCTCGGGAAAGGTGACCGTGAATTCCTTCTCTTCGCCGGGCTTCATGCCGTAGAGGTTCTCGATGAACCCATCGATGAAGAGCTCTTTCTTCATCTCCATGAGATAGTTGTCGGCCTGACCCTCGAGAGGAGTGTCGCCATCGCGACTGGTGTAGTCGACCAGGGCCAGGTCTCCTTCTTCGATACCTCGGTCCTCTTCGACGGGCACGATTTGGCCATGGCGCTCACGTAGACTGTTGAGGGTTTGCTCGACATCGCTGTCGCCGATCTCGGCCCGCTCTTGAGTCACTTCGATAGCCCGGAAGTCACTCAGTTCCACCAGCGGCTTCACCTCGAAAGTGGCTTTGAAGATCAGCTCTTTGCCGCGTTCGTTCTGAACGAAGTCCCAGGCCGGCTCGGAGAGGGGTCGAATATTTTCCTTCTCGAGGGCTTCCTGGTAGGCGCGGGGGACGAGGGCTTCGAGCACCTCGCGGGTCAGGCCGTCATCGGTGATGTATTTCTTGGCCAGTGCGGGGGGTACTTTGCCGCGACGAAAGCCGGGCATCGCGAACTGTTTGAGGACTTTTTTGAAGGCCTGGCTGTAGGCACCCTCTACCTGTTCGGTCCCGACCGTCACTTCCAATTCTTTCTCGCTGGGCGAGTTTTCTCTAACTACGACCTTCATCGGGCCTCCTTAGACAAGAAAAGAACTTATTTCGAGACATTAAAAGGGGCTGCCTGACCGGCAGCCCCCGAAAACGAGTTTCTCTTGGAGCGGAAGAAGAGATTCGAACTCTCGACCCTTGCCTTGGCAAGGCAATGCTCTACCGCTGAGCTACTTCCGCGCGGTCGGAAGGGTGCTTCGCCTCGCTGGCTCCATCTCCTTCCGGAAAGAAGCCGCTCCGCTGTCCTGAGTGGGCGAGAAGGGACTCGAACCCCCACGGATCTCTCCACCAGATCCTAAATCTGGCGCGTCTGCCAATTTCGCCACTCGCCCAGCCACGAAAGCCAAGCAGTTCCTTCGGTTCCCTATATTAGCCAGTTTGCCCAGGGCCGTCAAGCCCCCGGAGGAAGTCAGTTAAAAGAAGGAAGGTTTGACCCAACCACAAAGCCTCGCTTCTTTGGTAGGAGCAGGCCATCGAGCTTTCGAATACTGGCCTCTCATATCTTTGGTTGGAGAGTCTCATCGACGAGCAGGAACTAAATAGTATCCGTGACCAGTTGCAGGAGGACCCTTTCAATCAGGGTTTGCACCAACAGGTTTACGATGCTTTGTCGGGCCAGGACGAGGCGCGTGCGCTGATCGATTTTTACCGACAACTCCAGCGCAACAACCCCGACGATTGGCGCCATCTGGTTAACCTGGCCAGGGCTTACAGTCAGACCGGCAAAGATTCGCTGGCCGTGGTCCAACTGCAGAAGCTGCTGCGCTCGGACCCCTCGCTCAAGGAAGTGTGGATGGACCTGGCTCGCTGCTATCAGCGGCTGAAGAAGGTCGAACTGGCACTGCGCGCTCTCAATAGCGCCATCGAGGTCGACCCCGGCTTTGCCGAGGCCCATGTCGAAAGAGTTCGCCTGCTGACCAGTACCGACGAGTTGGAAGAGGCTGCTGCCGCGGTCGTCTTCTCGCTCGAATGCGAACAGCTCAAGCCGGCTGTGGCCGAATGGCTAGAGGAGGTCGACGCCCACCTCGAGTCGGGCTATCGACCTCCTGACGAACTGCTCCAGCGCCAGTTGAATCTGGCCTGACAGCCCCTTACTCGGCCGCTAGTCTGCGTTTGATAAACTCCACCACGTGGTTGGTGGTGATGACTCCCACCGGTTTATTGTCGGCGTCGCACAGGGGCAGGTGGCGCTGGTTTCGCACCGAGAAGGCGTGCAGCGCCCGCGCGATGGGCAAATCCGCTCGCAGGGCCAGAGGCTTGATCCACATGCACTGACCGACGGTGACTTCCGAGAGGTCCTTCACCAGCAAGGCCACCCGCAGGATGTCTCGATCGGTGAAGGCGCCGGCCAGTTCGCCTTTCTCGTCGCAAACCAGAGCGCAACCCTGATTGGCCTCTTTGAGGCGGTCCACCACGACGGCCAGGGTTTCGTCGGCGCTGCAAGTGATGGGTGGATTGGGCACGAGTTCGCTGATGGCGATGGTGGCCAGGCTCTGTTGCACCGGCGTCAGCGCTTCGGCCCAGCCGGCCATCATGTCGTTGAAGGCGCGCTCGAAAGGCGGTTGTTTGACGCGGCCGTTGGCCGGAGAGCTTTCGGTGCCATCTTCGGTGACGGTCCAGATGTCCGACGAGAAGTAGAGCTCTTTGAGGTCGCCCTCGCCCTGGACAGCTTTGGCCGCCTCCACTTGACCCAGCAACCCGGTCTCGTAAGTCATCTTGGTGACATCGCGGAAGATGCCGATGGGAACCGGATAGTTGGGATAGGTCAGCCGGCTGAGCGCGTAGGCCAGGTTGGTGTCTTCCTGGTTGGCGTCGTGGACCAGCAGGTCGCTTTCGTTGATGTCGTCGCCCAGTTCCACCACTTCGAGGCTCAGTCCCTTGGACCGGATGCCTTTGTTGGCGCCGGTTCCGAAGCGCATGGGTTTGCCCTGCTCGAGAATCAGCACGTTGTCTTTCTTGGTGTTGGGATCGGTGGCGTATTTCCAGGCCCCGTCATTGAAGATGTTGCAGTTTTGATAGACCTCGACGAACGAAGTGCCTTTGTGCTCGGCGGCGGCCCGGAGGATGGATTGGAGGTGCTTGGTCTCGACATCGATGGAGCGGGCCACGAAGGTAGCCTCGGCCGCCAGGGCCAGGCTAATGGGATTGAGCGGTTGTTCGACCGATCCCATCGGCGAGGATTTGGTCTTGTGTCCGGCCAGGGAAGTGGGCGAAAACTGTCCCTTGGTCAGGCCGTAGATGCGGTTATTGAACAGGATGATGTTGATATCGATATTGCGGCGCAGGGCGTGGATGAGGTGGTTGCCGCCGATGGACAACGAGTCGCCATCGCCGGTGATCACGAAGACGGTCAATTCGGGGCGGGCCAACTTGAGTCCAGTAGCCAGGGTTGGGGCCCGTCCATGGATGCTGTGAATGCCGTAGGTGTCCATATAGTAGGGGAAGCGACTCGAACATCCGATGCCCGAGATGAAAACGATGTTCTCTTTGGGCAGGCCGAGCTCGGGCAGAATCTTCTGCATCTGAGCTAGAATCGCGTAATCGCCGCAACCGGGACACCAGCGCACATCCTGATCGGAGGTGAAGTCCTTGCGGTTGAGAATGGGGAGTTCGGGTGCCAGCGTGTTGGCCATGGTGTTATGCTTGTCCCTTCAGCGTTTCCACGATTTTTCGATGGATGTCGGCGATCCTGAACGGCCTGCCTTCTACCTGAGGGTAAGACACGATGTCGATGCCAAAGGTTGCGCGCAGGACATAAGCCAGTTGACCCATGTTCATTTCCGGCAGCAGAATCTGTTTGTAGTTGCCCAGAATGGTCTTGAGGTTTTTGGGAAACGGGCTCAGGTAGCGCACATGGCTGGCCGCCACCGACAGGCCCTCTCGTTGAGCTTGCTGGACGGCGGAGCGGATGGCTCCGAAAGTGCTACCCCAGCCAAGTACCAACAAATCTCCTTGAGGAGGTCCGAAAACCTTTTGCTCGGGAATGATGTCGGCCAGCCGGGCCACTTTTTCGGCGCGGTCGTTGACCATTTGCTGGTGATGGCCCGGCTTGTAAGAAACGTTGCCGGTTTCGGGCGCTTTAGCCAGACCGCCGACTCGATGTTCGAGGCCTTTGGTGCCCGGAATGGCCCAGGGTCGGGCCAGGCTTTCAGGGTCTCGCTTGTAGGGCATGAAACCCACCGTATGGGTGGGATGGTCGACCTGGATGGGCGCGATCAAGTCGGGGTTGGGAATCCGCCACGGCTCGGAACTGTTGGCCAGGTAGCCATCCGACAACAGCAGCACCGGGGCCATACACCGCACCGCCAGGCGGAAGGCCTCGATGGCCATGGTGAAGCAGTCAGACGGGGTCGAGGGAGCCAGAATCGGCAGGGGAGCCTCGCCGTTACGTCCGAAGTAGGCCATCATCAGATCGCTCTGCTCGGGTTTGGTGGGCAGCCCCGTGCTCGGCCCACCGCGCTGGACATCGACGAGAACCAGAGGTAACTCGAGCACCAGGGCCAGGTTGAGAGCCTCGCTCTTGAGAGCTACTCCGGGACCGCTCGAGGCGGTGGCTGCGAAGGCTCCGCCAAAGGCGGCGCCCACGGTGGAACCCATGGCCGCAATTTCGTCCTCGGCCTGGAAGGTGCGCACATCGAAGTTGCGCAGGGCGGCCAGGGCGTGCAGAATGTCGCTGGCCGGCGTGATGGGATAAGAGCCGTAGAAGAGCGGTTTGCCGGCTCGTTTGGCGGCAGTCACCAGCCCCATGGCCAGGGCTTCGTTGCCGGTTACGGTCCGATAGACGCCTGGTGAGAGTTTGGCCGGTGCCACCCGATAGCGGCATTGGAAGGTCTCGGTGGTGTCGCCGTAGTTGTAGCCGGCTTTGAAAGCCCGGGTGTTGGCCTCGATCAGGACGGGCGCTTTGCGGAACTTGTCCTTGATCCACTCTAACGTGGGCTCGGTGGGCCGGTCGTACATCCAGAAGGCCAGACCCAGGGCAAAGAAATTCTTGGTGCGATCGATCTCTTTGTGAGACAGGCCCTCGATGTCTTCCAGGGCTGCCTTGTTGAGGGTCGACAGAGGAATCTTGTGGACTTTGAACGCCTTGAGGGCCTCGTCATCTTCGAGGGGGTCGTGATCGTAGTGGGCCTTCTTGAGGTTGTTCTTGGTGAAGGCGTCGGTGTTGACGATCAGCGTGCCACCCTGCTTGAGGTCTTTGAGATTGGCGGCCAGGGCGGCCGGATTCATGGCCACCAGCACATCGGGAGCGTCGCCCGGAGTGAAGATGTTGCGGGCGGCCAGGTTGACCTGGAAGCCGCTGACTCCGGCTAGAGTGCCGGCAGGAGCGCGGATCTCGGCTGGAAAGTCGGGCAAAGTCGAGATGTCGTTGCCGGCGATGGCCGAGGCGTTGGTGAACTGGGTGCCGGTCAACTGCATGCCGTCACCGGAATCGCCACTAAAGCGGACGATAACAGATTCGATCTCTTCGATCAGGGGGGCTTCAACAGCCATTTTTCCTCCTCAGGCTCCGTGACGGGTCCTGGCGTACTGGTCTGGTTCGGGGGGTTGGTTGTAAACGTGCATGTGGAATCGATCGCTAAGGTAGCGCACGAACGACTGCTGATCGATGTTGCCGACCACTTCACCGTTGGCATCGACGATGGGGACGTTGCGGATCCGGTTGCCATCCATCACCTCGAGGGCTGCGGCGGCGCCACTATCTCGCGAGACCGTCTTGGGATTGGCCGTCATGATTTCCGAGACGGGTTTTTGCCAGGTGTCGGCTTGACCAAGAACCTTGGTGAAGACGTCATGGTCGGTGAAGATGCCTACCAGTTTCTTTCCGTCTTGGATGAGGGCGCAATTGGTTTTTTCATCGCGCATGCGGCCGACCGTGTCGGCCACCGTGGTGTCCTTCTGGACCCCGATCCATTGTCCGATTTCGAGGGCGGTGACCCGGATCTCTCCGAGTTCGGATTCTAAGCTCATTGGCTGCTCCCAGGCGGATTTGCTCGCGCAAAGTGTCGAAAAATCAGGCCGTTCCTTCGCCAAGCGAGATCGACTTCCTGCGCCAATTTGGGATTCTTCAACGGTTTGGCGACGCTTGACAGCCCGGGGCGGTTGGCCTACCATCCAGGTCGAATGTCCGCTCCCGTCACCATTTTGGGCACCGACGTCATGGGCACCAGTCTGGGGCTGTTGCTGGCTGGCGTCAATTGGCCCCTGGCCGGGCTCTGGGATCCGGACCACAACCTGGCCCTGACCCGGTCTCTTTTGATCGGGTGCTCGGCCTTTGCCCGACTCGAGGAACCGGTCTCTAAGGCCAGCCTGGTGCTGGCCTGTCTGGAGGATGATGCCTGGGCCACCTGGGCCCCCGTCGCCGAGGCGGCCCTGGGCCCCGACGCCCTGCTGGTGCGAGTGGGAGGCGCCGGGTCGTGCGCCCTTTTGCCCATTGCCCAGATCGAAGCGCTCGAGCAGGCTGGTCGATTGCGACGGGCCTTCTTCGGGCTGGTGGGCAGCGACCCGGATTGCGCTCGGCTGGCGGCTCTGGTCGAGGCCCTGGGGGGGCAGCCGGTGCGTCTGGAAGCCGGTTCTCATCTGGCCATTCACGACTTTCGGCAGGGAATGAGTTCCCTGGCCCGGGCCGCGCAAGAGCGGCTGGGACGCAGCGACCTGCTGGCTCCCCTGGCTCACGACCTGCTGGTTGGTCAATAGAAGTTTAACAAACGGCAGCGGGAGATCGCCGGCTGCCAGCAAACAGTCACAAACAATGAGCATCCGCCTCGGACGCACTCGGGCACTCGCAGTGCTGGTCCTGACGGCGTGGCTGGTCGGACAGGCAGCCATGTTTGGCCATCGGCATGGTGAATTCGAAGCCGATGAGGTCGCCTATCAACGACAGCAGGCCTGGTGCAACTCGCATCACGCCCAGGCTCCCCACCATGATTTGTCGGCGCCGCTGGACGGACATCACGACTGCCACCTGTGCCGACTTCTATCCCAGCTCAGTTTCGATCTTTCCCCCGCCCAGCTTTGGGCCGGCGAGATTCGCACTGCCGAGATCGCCCCTGGCCAGGACGGGGTTCTGCCCGGCCAATCGGTTCGGGGACTGCTCAAGACGCGCGCTCCTCCTTTGAGCTAGTAAGCCACCCCATCGTCTCACTGGTCTGTGACGGCCCTTCGGCTCGATGTTGCCTCTTTGGCTCCGGCCGTGGCTGCATTTTTGGACCTACTGAGGGTGTCCCTGCGGATACCAATTCATCCTTGGAGTCTTTATGTTGCACTTGATTCAAGAGGGCGGAGTCTTCATGATCCCTCTTCTTCTGGGCTCGGCTATCACTGTCGGTGTTGCTCTCGAGCGTTTGATCTTCTTTCTCGGTCTCGACGGGGGCGGGACCGCGTTTCGCGAGCAGTTGCGGGGCGGCATTTCCCGCCCCGAGCAACTGCTGAACGAACTCGAGAATCGGCGAGGAGTGGTGGCGGCCACGGCCAGGGCCGGGCTAGCACACTGGTCCGACGATCCCGAACAGATGGCCGCTGCCATGGCCGCCTCGGCCCGGAGTGAAAGCAAGCAGCTTCGTCGCTTTCTGCCGTTGCTCGAGACGACCGTCACGGCCTGCCCGCTGATCGGGCTTTTGGGCACCATCACCGGTATGATGGGCGTTTTCAGGGTGGTGGCCCAGAAGTTGGCCAACGATCCCCACGCCAACACGACCGGCATTACGGCTGGTATCGGCGAGGCCCTGATCGCCACGGCCACCGGCATCCTGGTGGCGGTAGTGGCGCTGCTCATCCACAATGCCTTCCAGGCTTGGGGCGAGGCTCATCTCGATGAGGCCGAGCAGGTGGCCGACCTGCTGCAACTGGCCCGGCGGAGGGCCGCATGACCGAACTCTTTCCCGAGCGGCGCAAGCGCCTCGCCCCGCGCATCGAGATCATCCCGATGGTGGATGTGATGTTCTTGTTGCTGGTGTTCTATATTCTCTCGACCATCGCCCTGACCACCCAGGCGGGCATCCCTGTGCAGTTGCCCGAGGCCGCCAATACGGCCCAGAACCCGGTGGAAGAGGTGGTCGTCACCATCGACAAGGAGGGCCAATTCTTTGTCAACAAAGACAAGGTCAAGCCTGAAGAATTGGCGGGCGCGGTCGAGCAACTAGCCAGCACTCGTGAAGGCGGCCTCGAGCACCTCAAAGAGGGAAACATCGTGCTCAACGCCGATCTGTCGGTGCAGCATCGATTGGTCATCCAGGCGATGGACCAGTTGCGCTCGCTCGGCATCACCAATTTCGCCATCGCCACCGAGGCCCAGCCTTGAAACGTCTCTTGGTCTGCGTCCTGATTTCGGTCGGGTTGCACCTGGCGCTCTTTCCGTCATTCTTGCAGGGGCTGTTGGGCTCGGGGCATCATCATGCCCTGGTCGAGCCGGTGCCGCTCAAAGTTCGGCTGGTCCAACGCCCTCGCCCGAAGCCGACACCTCGGGCGACGCCCAAGCCCGCTCCCAGGCCGACTCCTAAAATCAAGCCTAAACCTCGACCGGCTCCGCCTCCGATCGCCCATCAGCCACCCCCTCCCAAACCAGCGCCCCGCCCGGCTCCCAGGCCCAGGCCGCGGACTCGCAGCTATCCCAAAGCTCATCCCAGTCGCCCCTCTCCACCGCCTCCTCGCTCGCGTCCTAAGGTCCTCACTTCGACTCGCTCTGACCCCGCCTCGAGTTCGCGCCCACCGGTGGCTTCCGGAGACGAGCCCGGAGCGGGCCGCGTTCCCGAGAATCCTCAACCCGCGCCGCCCTCACCGGCTCTCCCGAGCCAACCGCAGCCAGCCGGCCCTGACCCCGGCCCAGTCGAGCCAGCTCCGGTCGAACCTGCCCCGGCCCCGGTGGAACCCGCGCCGCGACCTGCCCCGACCCCCAAACCGTCGCCCTCGCCGAAGCCTGCCCCGGCCCCGCAACCACCACCTCTTCCGGCAGCGCCGAAAAGTCGTAAGGCCGATTTTATGGCCGTCGACACGATCGTGCTACCGGCCCGCTTTCGCCGCACCAGGGTCGAGACCGAAATGCAGGTTCGCATCGTGGTCAACCCCGACGAGAGCTTTCAAATTAGTGCTGGCTCCAGTTCCGGCGACCCCGCCGTGGACGAATTCATCTTAGAAGAGTTACGCCGGGTCGGTCAGGCCCAGGTGCGCACCGACGACCAGGGCCAGCCCATCCGAGGCATGGTCAGAAAAACCGTCAGGATCAAGGTCGACTAGGTGGCGCGCCTGGCAAGACAAACGGTGGCCCTGGCTCTGGTTTCGCTATTGCTGACCGGAGCCCACCACCATCGCGAAGCCCACCATACATCAGGCTTGCATCTGCACGCGGGCACGAGCGAGAGTCCCTGCGCCCTCTGTCTGCTCGGCACCGGACTGCCGCCGGCTCCGCAGCAACTTTCATCCGCCCCTCGAGCGAGCGTTCTCGTGGTCATGCCGACCCCTCCCAGGCTCTCGCTCGAACGCACCCCAGCCAGCTCTCGCGGCCCCCCGCTCTAGCTCTCCTCCCGAACCGACAAACAATTCCAAGGAGAGTATCTATGAAACCGTTTCTTGCAGCGATATGCTGCGTCATGCTGTGCATGGGCTCGGTGCTGGCCGCCCAGGTCGAAGGAGACCTGCTGATCGAGGTGGTCAAAGAAGCCGACGAAAGCCCCGTCGCCGACGCCGTGGTAACCGTGAAGAATCGTGAGGGCACGCGCACGATTCAGGAAGTCCGCACCGGCCCCGATGGCAAGGCCAGGGTCAAAAACCTGCCCCTGGGCGACTATCTGGTCGAGGTTACCCATCCCGAGGTTGGTCGCGACAGCGCGATCGTCAAGATCAACCCCGCTACCGACAACAACTTTACTGCCTATCTGGTGGCCTCTGACGAGCCCGCCGAAGTGCTTGAGGTGCGCGGTGACCGCCTGCTGGTAAACTCGAAGGACCCCAGCAGCGGAGCCACCACCCGGCGCGACGGCCAGTTCCTCGAGCGCCAACTGACCAACGGCAACTCGCTGCAAGCCGTCTTGAGTACGGCCCCCGGCGTGCAGACCAACTCGGTCGGTCAGGTGCATGTTCGCGGTGAGCACAAAGCCCTGACTCTGTCCCTCGACGGGGTGGACGTGCCGGTGCCCACCGAGAGTTCCATCACGCAGCCTCTGGATCCCGAGTTTCTCGACCAGATCGAGGTGGGAACGGGCAACTACGACGCCTCCAAAGGGGGTCAATTGGGAGTGGTGGTCAACGCCACCACCGAGACTCCCGACGAGCCTTTCGTCAAGCTCGAGGCTCGCGCCGGCGACAAGGGTCAAAGCGAGTTCGTGCTCAAGGCCGGCGGGGCTAACGAGGACAAGACGTTTTCTTACTTCGTGGGAGCCCGCCACCGTCAGAGTGACCTCTATCTCGAGCCCCCGCATCCCGACCAGCAGACGCTCAACAACCACGGCGAGTTGACCAGCTTGCTCCTGCGGCTCAACTCGAATTCCGAGCACGATAAGTTCGGGCTCACTCTCTCGCATCAGAATGCCGACCTGGGCATTCCCCAGACTCCGGCCAACTTCACGGCCGGGGTTCGCCAGCAGCAAAGCGACGCGAACACTTTGATCCTGGGCTCGTGGAAGCACGAGTTTTCGCCCGAGACGGACATGCAACTGGGATTGGCCTTTTTGCGCAGTCGTCAGAAGGTGAACAACAACGGGGTCTTCACCAACTTCACGGCCGTCTCGCCGGCTGTCGACGAAGAACTAGCCGAAGAGGGCTTTCCGGCCGATCCGGCCAGTCCTGGCTCGCCCTATCTACCCAGCTCCGACCTCGAGGTCAGCCAGTTCCAGCCGAGTCTGGAAGTGACTCACCGGCTGGGTGAGAACGAGCGCCTCAAAGCGGGGCTGACAGCCAACTTCATCAACTCGCGCCAGAGTCTGGACATCACTGACCCCGGCGGGGGTGGCGGGTTGCCAAATCCGGCCGGCTTGCCGGGAGCGGTCACACGCTTTCGTGCCAACCTTGACCGTGACGCCTTCATCGGTGGTCTGTTCGTCAGCCATACCCTGCCTTTGAGCGAAACCATCACCCTCAACTACGGGTTGCGGGCTGACACCTTCGACAACGGCCTGGGTGTGAACACGGGGCAACTCAGCCCCCGGGTCAATCTGATCTGGGGCCCCACCGAGACGCAGGCGGTGCGGCTTTCTTATAACCGTCTCTTCCAACCACCGCCGCTCGAACTCGACACCAGCGGCCAGACTCAGGTTTTGCCACAGCGCACCCACGCCTACGAGTTGAGCTACGAGAACCAGTTCGCCAAGAACGTGGTGGGCAAAATCGCTTTCGTCTATAAGGACTACACCGACCAAATCGATGTGGGCTTGCTGATTCCCAACAGCAACATCCCCGTCTTTGCGCCGATCAACTTCGCCCGGGCTCGCTACCAGGGGGTCGAACTCAGCGTCAACACCTTCAATGAACTCGGCTGGAACGGCTTTCTCTCGGCCACCATCGGCGAGGCAAAACCCACCGTTCCGGGCGTTTTTACCACTGAGTTTCCCGAATACAACGACCACGACCAGCGCGTCCAGGTGACCGGCGGCACCAGCTACACCTGGGAAAACGGCCTCTCGGCCGGCGTCGACTTTCTCTACGGCTCGGGCTTTCCCCAAGAGGCCCTGCCGCTCTACAACGCGGCCGGCATCAACCCTTTTGGCCTGACCGGTGATCGCCTCGACCGCTTCATCACCAACCTCAACATTCAGTATCTACCAGAGAACAAGGCTGGCCCCGACCTGGGCTTCGGGCTACAGGTCTTCAACGTGTTCGACGACCGCTCGCTGCTGAACTTTCTCAGCGAGTTCTCGGGAACACGCTTCGTCCAGGGTCGCCGCTTTCTGTTCAACGGCCAGGTCAGGTTTTAGGAGGCGGTCATGAAACGATGGATAACGATAATCTCTTTGCTGCTCCTCAGCGCTTGCACTACCGGTGGTAGTGGGGTGGTCGAGGCCGACACCCTCGAGACCAATTTCGTGCAAACCACGATTCGGCTCGAACGCACTTTTCTCTACGCCCTGGCGGGCTCGAATCTGCACGCCTTTCTGGTCAACCCGGGGGAAGAGATTCTGGCCCACGGCGAAGCCGACGAAGAAGAGGGCCCCGAGGGCGGCACTCTCGAGGGGTTGGACGGCTCGCCGTTCGACCTGGGAGCGGCGGTGGTCGATGCGGCTGCGGCCCGCGAGGGACGCTTTCTCTACTTTGCCGATCAGGCCGGGCGGCGCATCCTGGCGTTCGAGGTGAACGGGGCCACCGGTCGCCTGGGGGCCCTGCCCGGGCTGACCCTCACCCAATCGCCGGCGCGTTTGCTGTCGCTCGGCGAACGACTGATTGCCCTGGGCACTCGCATCACTCTGCTCGAGGTCGATCAGGCCGGAGGCCTCAGTCAGGTCTCGGAGGACAATCAGGCGGCTACAGCCGGCCTGATAGCCGACGACCTGTTGCTGACCGTCGACAACAACTCTGTGACCAGTTGGCGGATCGGTGACAACGGTCTGACCATGCTCGGCATGACCCCGCTGGGCGCGGGCGAGCATCCGGCTCTGCTCTTGCTTGACGATCTGCTCCTGGTGGCCAATCGCACCACCAGTGTCCTTCATCGAGTGCGGGTGGGACCCAACGGGGGCCTGACCGGGCTAGCCGACTTCGCCTTGCCGGCCGACCAGATGGGTCCGTCTGACCTGATCGCGTTCGAAGACCGGGTGGTGGTGGCCAACCGCGACAGCGACAATCTGTCGCTGCTCGAAGTCGATCCCCTTACCGGGGACATCACCGCTGAGCCGGCACTCGAGAGCGGTGGCTCAGGGCCGGTTCGCCTGATCGGGGCGCTGGACTTTGTCTATGTGGCTCACCAGAACGACGGTGCGGTGAGCCTGCTCGAGTCTGACGAAGGCGAACTGGAGGTGCATGAGGACACCTTCGAAACCGAACCGGGAGTGGGCCCGCTGGTGTCCATCGACCGGGTCGAGTCGGTGGAGGTTACTACGCCGATTCAGTAGGTCTATTTCGGCTGGTCCGCCTGGAGTTGGCGGGCCAGCTCGAAATGGGCCTGGGCTGCCTCACGCGTTGTAGGTGCTGGAGGTCACCGCGCCGCCGTGGCCGGTCCAGTCGGTGTGGAAATACTCACCGCGAGCTTTGTCGAGCCGCTCGTAGGTGTGGGCCCCGAAGTAGTCTCGTTGGGCCTGGAGCAGGTTGGCCGGCAAGCGTTCGCGGCGATAGCCGTCAAAGAAGGCCAGGGCCGAACTCAGCGCTGGCACGCTCACGCCCGCTTCGACCGCCCGGGCCACCACCCGACGCCAGCTCGCCTGAGCCCCCTCGACCTGTTCTTTGAAATAGGGGTCGAGCAGCAGATTGGTGAGCTTGGGATTCTGTTCATAGGCGGCCTTGATTTTGCCCAGAAAGGCCGAGCGGATGATGCACCCCTCGCGCCACATCAGGGCGATACCACCATAATTGAGGTTCCAGCCGAACTCGGCAGCGGCAGCCCGGAACAGCATGTAACCCTGAGTGTAAGAAATGATCTTGGCCGCATACAGGGCCTGGCTGATATCTTCGAGGAAGGCAGCCCGATCGCCAGAGAAACCGGGCTTCGGCCCGCTCAGCAACTTGGCAGCTTGAACCCGCTCGTCTTTTAGGGCCGACAGGCAGCGGCTAAAGACGGCCTCGCCGATCAGGGTCAGCGGAATGCCCATATCGAGCGCCGAGACCGCCGTCCATTTGCCGGTGCCCTTCTGGCCCGCGGTGTCGAGGATTTTGTCCACCAGTGGATTGCCGTCGTCGTCGCGAAAGGCCAGGATCTCGCTGGTGATCTCGACGAGATAAGAGTCGAGCTTGCCCTTGTTCCAGTTGGTGAAAACCTCGCTCATCTCGGCCGGCGCCATGCCCAGCAGATTGGCCATCAGGTCGTAGGCCTCGCAGATGAGCTGCATATCGCCATACTCGATGCCGTTATGGACCATCTTGACGTAGTGGCCCGCTCCGCCCTCACCGACCCAGTCGCAACACGGGCTGCCATCGGCAACCTTGGCCGCGATGGCCTGGAAGATCGGCTTGACGTGGGGCCAGGCCTCGGGCGAGCCACCCGGCATCATGGAAGGGCCGTGTCGGGCACCCTCTTCGCCACCCGAGACGCCGCAGCCGATGTAGAGTAAGCCCTTCTCTTCGAGTTCGCGATGGCGGCGGATCGAATCTTCGTAGTGCGAATTGCCGCCGTCAATGAGGATGTCGCCGGCTTCGAGTAGAGGCAGAAGCTGGTTGATGACAGCATCGACCGGGGCCCCGGCCTTGACCATGATCATCACTCGCCGGGGGCGCTTTAGCTTGGACACTAGCTCTTCAACGGTATGGGCGCCCTGCACCCTGGTGCCTTTGGCCTCGTTGGCCAGAAATTCGTCGACCTTCGAGGTGGTGCGATTGTAGACGGCCACGGTGTAGCCGTGATCGTCCATGTTGAGCACGAGGTTCTGGCCCATTACGGCCAGACCGATAAGACCGATATCCGCTGTTGCTGTCATAGCCGCTCCTTTGCTCGGGAAGGTCGATTCACCTTTTGGCCAGAAAAACGGCGCCGTGGGAAGCTTGTTCAAGAAAAAACCTGAAGAACCCGAGGCGCCGCCAGAGCCCGAGTACAACGGCAATCCGGTGGCCGACCTCAAAGGTCACGCCATCAAGGCCTTCAAACTGCAACCGCCTTTCACGGGACGCATCGTGGACACTTGTGCCATCAACAAGTTCCCGATCACCGACGACCACCGGGCCGCGGTCGACCTCGAGCAGGCCTGCTTGCTCTGGATCGCCCTGATTCAGAGTTCGAACACCCGGCTGATGCCGCGCGAACAACTGTATGGCTCGTTGACCCAGGCGCTCGAAGAGGCCCTGGCCGCTCTCGGCAAAGAGTTCTGGCTGACCTGGCTGCAGCGGGGGGCCGACTGGATCGCCCGCGAGCGTCAAGAAGACGAACTGGAGGAGCGTTGGGAAGAGTTAGGCATTCCTTTCGACAAGCCCAAGATCCAGGGCCGCTCACGCCGCTTTCACGTCCAGATTCTTTATCGTATGCACAGCGGCTTCCAAGGCATTTTCCGGGACGGGTATATGGTGCAAGAGCGTATCGAAGCGGCTAGCCGTCCGGTGATCGACCGCCTGTTCTTGCCTGAGGAGCGGCCCCTCGACCAGTCCGAGGTGATCGAGAATTTCATCCTGCCGGTCATCCAGCGAACCCTTGACGGCCGCATTCCGGAGTAGCATTGATGTCCAAGGTCGAGATCCGCAAATTCGAACGACAGCCGGTGGTTTCCATTCGGTGCCAAACTACCATGGCCCAGCTATCGGCCAGTTTTGGCGAGATTCTGCCCCGGGTCTTTCAAGAGCTGCAGGCTCGAGGGGCGGCACCGGCGGGGGCGCCTTTCGGTCGCTACCATGCCTTTTCTCCCGATTCGATCGACCTCGAGGCGGGTTTGCCCGTGACCGAGGCGCCGACGGTCGACCCCCCGTTACAGGCCAGCGAGCTGCCGGCTTGCGAGGCCGCCGTGCTGGTGCATCTGGGTCCCTACGACAATCTGAAGGCGACCTATGACGCGCTGGAAGCGTGGTTCAAAGAGCACGGTCGTAGCCAGGGCGGCGCGCCCTGGGAGGTCTACCTGACCGACCCCGGGTCAGAGCCCGACTCTTCCAGGTGGAAGACCGAAGTCATCTGGCCGCTCGCCTGAACCGAGCTGTTACGGCATTTCCAATAGGCCAACTCCCTGCCCGAAGTCGACTACCAATTCTGTCTTTGACCCGGCCAGCCCGCTGGCCATCAGTCCGGCATCGCGGGCGTCGAGGAGTGTAGCCTCGACTCGTTCACCATCAATCCGAACGATCAGGCCCCAGGGATGGGCCAGGAAGTAGGGTCCGTTGGGCTGAGGTTCTAGCCGCTCGACGTGAGCCAGAGCGCGGGGTAAAGGGCGCTCGACCCATTGCTCGTTTTGTCGCCAAAACACTTTGGTGGGCTTGGGTTCTGGCGCCTCACCGTTGAGAAGGTCCAGGCTGGAGAAGTTCTCGTTCTGGTTGCAGGTCAGTTGGAGAATTCCATCAACCACCGAGAGGGTCCCGGTCAGTCCCTCGGGGGTGTCGACTTTTGCGCTTCGACCACTTTTGAGGTCCAGTCGTCGCAATCCGTCGTCGAACCACCAGGCCTGATTGTCCACCAGGATTGGCTGGGACCAACCTTGATACTCTATTGGTTGAGGTGGAGCAGGTGGCGAGCCCGGCTGCCAAAAGCGAAGATTCGACCCGCCGAGCCAGAAGCCCGATTTGTCCGGAAGACACCAGGCCAGTTCTTCGCTGCTTGCTCCCAACTCTTCCCCATGTTGCCAGTCGTCTTGTTCTGGACGATAGCGCCAAAGTTGCTGAAACTCCGGTCCGTTGTGCATCACCCAGGCATCCTCTCCCAGGCAAAACCCTCTCGTGTCATCGTCTTCTCCGAGGAGAGGTAAATGGCGACCTCGGTGCCAGCCTGACTTCCAGAACCAGAAGCCGGTGTCGGTCAGGGCTGCCGGGTGGGGAGAGAAGAGAGTCAAGACGAATTCTCCATCCAACGGGGCCAAGTTGGGTCGAGCCACCCGCCAGTGCCAATCCCGACTGCCTTCCAGAGCCTGCTGGCAGAGTTTGACGGCTTGCTTGTCCTGACCCTTCACCAGCAACTGCCGGATCCGCAAGGCTCGGTGGGATGGGTTGCTGCCGGCCAAACCGTCCGGCTGTTCTGGTTCGGCGAATTGGCTTAGATAGGCTGAGGTAACCCGAGCCCGGGCCAGCCGAGCCAACCTGTCGGTCTCGTCCGGCAGCGAAAGCAGTGGGCGATCACTTGTTTTGAGGTCTTCTCCCAGGCAGAGCCAGGCTGCGGCTCGATGGCGAGGGTCGTTTTCCTTAAGCCAGCGTTCAACCACCAGACGGGCCGCCTCAGGACGATGGTGAACGAGCGTCCATAGGGCCACCCCAGCCACGGTGGGATGCTGAGCCGAGGTGAGGGACTCGACCGTGTTCAGCAGACCTGGCGACGGACTCCTCAGTCTTCGTAGGGCCAGACAGGCCGCTACCACCAGCGACGGGTTTTTATCGGTCAACCAGGCGCTCCAGGCCGGGTTGTCTCCCCAGTCGAGTCCTCTGAGCGCCTCGGAAAGATCGCCTGGCTTTTCGGCCCCGAGTCGTCGAGCCAGCGAGGGAAGATACTCCTCTGGGCCGAGTTCGCTTTCCCGAAAGTGCAGGCGCAGCAGATATTCCAGCTCAAAGGCTGAAGCTTGATGAACTAACGGCTCGATGGCCTGTCGTGAGGTCCAGGTGGCCAACGCCCCGGCCCGGTCTTGGCCTCGGACGTCGACCTCGACTACGGCGGCGCCTAGCTCGTCGTTGTCGTCGATGGAGATTGCGAAGACGCTCTCCAGAGCGGCTTCTCGAACGCTCACGTCGGGGTCGGCCAGGCCCGCCAACAGAGCGCGGTGGGCCGGCTCTTGGGGGCCTTGCCATTGGCTCAGTTGTAGGAAAAATTGGCGGCGAAATTCAGGATCGGGATCTTGCCACAGCGCGGGCAGGCGCGCTGCCAGACGGTCCCCACCCAGTCGGCAGAAAGCTGCCAGAATGGGGATTCGGTCCTGCTCTGAAGCGAGCGCTTCCTCTACCACCTCGGCTGCCCGGCCGTAATCGAGCGCCCCGGCCAGCTCGGCGGCCCTGGTCCGGTTCGCTGGCTCGGGGTCCTCTCGCATGACCGTCAGCAGAATTGGAAGCATCTCCAGGCTCGGTTCTTCCAGTTCGTTGAGCACCATCGTTCTCGCCAGGCAGTGGGGGCCGGCGAGGGTTTCTCTGATGCGCTCACGAGCCTGAGGATCAGGCAGCCGTGCTAGTGCGCTCAGGACCGCCGCCCGAGCATAGGCGGCGGGGTGGCGGCTGGCGACCAGCAGAGCCTGAAGGTTCTCCGAATCGGCCAAAAAATGGGCCACGCTGGCTACCACCTCGGGATCGGGGTCTGCGAGGGAACTCTCTATGGACTCTTCGAGCACTTCTTGCTGGGCCACTCGGGCGGCCCAGGCCCGCAGCTCAGGGTCGGAGTGCCGTAACAGTTCAGCCGCCTTCTGGCGGGCCTCAGGACGGTCCATCTGAGCAATTTGGCAGGCTGCCAGGTTTCGCAAACTGGCTCGTGGACTGGCCAACCACATAGACAGACCCTCAACGCCTCCCTGGTTAAGCCTGGCCAGAGCGGTAGCCGCCCGCGAGGCCTGTTTCCCACCTTCGAAACCTCGCGTCGCCAGCGCCGGGCCGAGGGTCAGGCTGGTTACCTCGCTCCCCGCTCTCCAGGCTTCGGCTCGCACCGAGTAGTCGTCATCCATCGAGAGAGTAGCCAGAGCCTCCATCGCGGCTGGGGCTGAAAGCGCCCCCAAAGCCCGCGCGGCTGCGACGCGGCTGGTGGTCGAGGTAGAGGCGGCAAGCTCCAACAGCTCTGAAAGGCTATCCTCAGGAGCCACCCGGGCCAGGGCCCAGGCGAGGGCCGATAGGGTTTTGGGGTCACTCGGCAGCTTCTTCTCCCTTTGAAACCTCCGTCGTATCGGACCGCTCGCCTCAGCGGCACGTAAAATCCCCAGGGCCTCGATGGCAATCCTCCCGGAATCGGGAGAGTCAATCTGGGCCAGCAAATCTCCCACCGCGACCAGTTGCAGCGAGGACAGGGCCGCGTTTGCCTGCTCCTGGGCCTCGGCCAGACTGTTGCCCGGTCCCATGTACATCAACACGAGAGCCTCCTGGTCCCGCAGCACCAGAGCGGCCACGCCACATACCGGATCCTGATTGACGTGTCCTTCGAAGGTCAACTTCCTGGCCGGTGTGCCGGCCAATTCCAGGTCCTCAACCTCTACTTGCTTGTAGCCCCGAACGATGTTGGCCAGTTGGACTTCAGAGGCGCGTTGGTAATCATCCAGGCTTACCTTCATCGGCAGACTTTCGGCCACGGCCACGGCTGTTCCGTGCGGGCCTATCATCGCGTAGAGGACGACCGGGTTGCGCTCGGCCAGATAGGAAGAGAAGGACCATTGGGCGGAGGGAAGGCGAGCGATCAACCCACGGCCCGGATCAACAAAGACTCCGCCTTCGACTCGTGGCCGAGCGGGGTCGCGGTGACCGTCCCCCAGTTCTTGCTCGGCTATTCGGGCCGAGAGCACACGCGCTTGCAAACCCGTAGGAATCGAGACCTGAGCGAGTTCTGACGCGGCTTGAGCCTCGGCCAGCTTGAGGTAGGTCGAAGGCAGGCCCACCGAGCCCACGGAGGGATCCACTGGCACCCAACCGTCGCCCAGCCAGACTTCACTCCACTGATGCCAGACCAGATGCTCGATGCCGTCGAAAGCCAGGCCCACACAAATGCGGGTGGGGATGCCACTCGACCTGGCCAGGGCGGCAAAGAGCAGGGAGTGCTCGGTACAGTCTCCTTCTCGACTGCGCAGGGTCTCCTCAGCCGAAGCGTAATGGACGCGATAGCCTTTTTGCTGAATGTTCTCGAAAACCCAACGGGCCAACTTCTCGCTGGCGGCCCGGGCCGAGGTCTCGGAACCCACCACCTCTCTGGCGGTGGCTCCGATTTCGGGGGCCGTGGACTGGATGAAGGTGGTTGGCTCGAGGTAGGGTGATAACTCGGGAGCCAGCGGTTGGTCCAGGCTCTGGTCGCCCTGGGAATTGTCCGAGCGAGTCAGTCTGACACGCAGAGCGTGACCGGTCTTTTGGAACGACTGGTAGGGGCCATCGGGGAACTCAGGCAGACCGCCCTCCATCGTCAGGGACAAGGTTAATTCGTCGAGTTCACGAGCCCGTGGAATGCCTCCATCCACCGGGACCGACATCAGCCGAAGGACATCCCCCGCCGTATCCATGGTCAGGGCTTGCTCGCGATCGCAACGCTCGAAGCGCATACCAACGTCTTCCATGAGCATTCGGACGAGATGGCCGTCGAGATCAAGCCACATTGAGACCGTCCGACTTCCACGCACCAAATCCACCACGGCGACCTCGCGCGACTCGCCCTGAATGCTCGCCAAGCGACGGGCGACCACCTCGCAATGGCCCGCGCGCTCCAGGCCTTCCTCGTGATCGTATTCTAGATAGTCTTCTCGATCACCGACTCTGTACCCGCGTTCTTCCAGGGCGAGCAGCGCCAATTCACTGTCGGCATTCGAGTTCTTTCGTTGATAGCTGCGACGCTTGCTGGGGCCGGTTTCTCTGCCCTGACTGTCGACCAGTCGCACGACTTCGTGTACGGTGTCTCCCAGGAAGCGTTGCTCGGTAATCAATATCTCTCCGTCGGACTCTTGCTGACGCTCCTCGCGAAACAGCGGAGTGCCGTTCTCGCCGTCTAGCAGAACCAGGGTGGTCTGCTTGCGTGAGGTTTGGTCGGTGCCTCGTTGTAGCAGCGTCTCTGCCTCACTATAGCGTCGAAACACTTGACGTCCCTCAAAACTCGTCTCGCTACGCTCCTCCTGAATTCTGAGGTAGCCTACCTTACGTGAGAAAAGATAGATTTCGAACCAGGTGTCGCTGGGCGGAGCAGCGTTTGCCGCCGAACACACGATGAGAAGGCAGAGCGCGAGCTGGACAAGGCGAGTCATGGCGATAGTTTCGCATGGGATTTAGAGGTATCCTTTCGTCTTTAGTGCCTGGCTGAAGGGTAAGTCAGGTTCTTCCTGAGGGAGTCGGTCGTTAAGGCGTAGAATTGCCGCTCCGATGGAGCAGTTGGATGTCAATGCCTACTACGCCCTGGGCATACCGGCCTATTTTCTGCTGATCGCCTGGGAGGTCTGGGCCACCCGTCGCCAGGGCCTGAAGGTCTACGGTTTTGCCGACACGATCTGCAACATCAGCGGCGGCATGGGCGAGATTATGATCGGGTTCTTCATCGGCCCCTACCTCTTCTGGCTCTACGCCTGGGCCTATGACCACTTCGCCCTGATCCGTTGGCCCGACCACTCCTGGGTGCCGTGGGCGCTGGCCCTCTTCGGAGGCGACTTCTGCTATTACCTCTACCATCGCGCCGGCCACGCCGTGGCCTGTCTGTGGGCTATCCACGGAGTCCATCATCAGGCCGAAGAGATGAACGTGACGGTGGCCATGCGCCACCCCTGGTTTTCGGACCTCTACTCGGTCTTCTTCTACGCTCCCCTCCCCTTGCTGGGCATCCCGCCGCTGCACTTTTTCGTCTGCATCGCCATCATCTCGTTCTATGCCCTGTTGGTCCACTCGAGGGTGTTCCATCGCCCCGGCTTCTATCTGCTGGTGACTCCCGCCACCCATATCGTCCATCACGCCACCAACCCGCGTTATCTCGGCAAGAACCTGGGCGCCATGTTCACCATCTGGGACCGACTTTTTGGCACTCACGTCGAACTCGACCCCGACGACCCGCCGGTGCTGGGCACTCGGCGCGGCTACGAGACCCACAGCGGCGCTCGGTCGCAGTGGATCTTCTTTCGTGATCTCCTGGCGGCGGCCCGCCAGGCCGACAACTGGAGAGACCGCTTCTGGGTGTTCTTTGGCCATCCAGGCTGGTTGCCCCCCGGGGCCTCGCTGCCAGCCACCCATCCGCCTCCGGCCGACCGCGAGATAGGCTGGCTGACCAAGAGCTATGTCATGCTGCAGTATGTTCCGATGGCTCTGTTTTCGTTGATGATCGTGGCTCAGCGCGAGCTGTTTAGCGCCGGTCTGGTAGCGGTCGTGGCCGTCTTCTACTTCTGGGGATTGGCTACTCTGGGTGGCATGCTCGACGGCAGTCGCCCGGCCCGGCGCTGGGAGGCGGCCAGGCTGGTCACCGGCGCCCTGGTCGTCTGTTTTTGGATCGCTTGATGAGCGAGGTGGTGGGGGTCGAGAATCTCAGCGTCGACTTCGGGCGCGGACCGGTTCTCGATCAGGTCTCGTTTAGCCTCACGGGCCCCGGCTTCGTGGGGATTCTAGGTCCCAACGGGGCCGGCAAGACCACCCTTTTGAGTGTGCTCGAAGGCCTGCAGCGGCCCTCGGGCGGAGTGGTTCGGCTCTTTGGCCAGAATTTGGCCGGGGTCGCCTATCCCCGCCATCGCACCGGGGTGGTGCTGCAAAAAGAATGCGCCTTCGAGGGCATTCGTGTCGGTGAGTATGCCGAGCTGTTTGCAGCCCTGTATGGGGTTGAGCGCGGACAAGAGCGGATCTTGGCCGAGGCCGAACTCGCTCACCGGGACACTTTGCCGCTGGCGCGCCTTTCGGGCGGCGAGGCCCAGCGACTGTTTCTGGCCGCCGCCACGGTCCACCAACCGGAGCTGGTCTTTCTTGACGAGCCGACCGCTCACCTCGACCCCGATAGCCGGCGCGAGGCGGGTCGTCGGCTGCGAAGCCTGGCCGAAAGTCGCACGGTGGTGATGACCACTCACGACTTGCGCGAGGCTCAGGAGCTTTTCGACCAGGCGATCTTTCTCGTCGAGGGCAGGGTCCGGGCTCAGGGCACGGTCGAGAGTCTACGCCATGGCTTTGAAACCCTGGAAGAGGCGTTCATCGCTCGCTGCAGCGTGCGCATCGGCCCTCGAGGCGACCAGCATTGAGAGCCTTCTGGCTATTGACCCGCCTGCGCATGGCCGAGATCGTGCGCGTGCCCAGCACCATGGTTTTCTTTTTCGTGATGCCCGCGGTCATGCTGCTGGTCACGGCCGCGCTCTTTGCGGGCGGCCAACCCTATTCGCTCTGCCGGGTCGGGTTGGTGGGTGACACCGGCGGCCCCTGGGCTCTGGCCTCAGAGATTCGCTGGTCGAACGAGAACCTCGAGCAAGGCCTGGCTCGGCTAAGAACCTCCCAGCTCAATGCCCTGATCACGCGGGACGGCGGCGGTCTGGTGGTGTTGGTCGGCCCCCGCCAACGCTTGCTGGGCGACGGTTTGGCCGCCGCCCTGCCCAAACCCGCTCGGGTCGAGGTGGTAACCGTGCCAGGGGCCAGTTTCGTCTACTACCTTTGCCCGGGAATCCTGGCTTTGGCCGTAATTCTCAGCGGGCTCTTCGGGCTCGGCCATAGCCTGGCCCGCTACCGGCAGAGCCACTTCTTGCGCAAGCTGGCCACCACGCCCCTGTCGAAGTGGACCTTCATCGCCTCGCAGCTCTGTGGGCGCGGCCTGTTGGTGCTGTTGCAAGGCGGGTTGTTGCTGCTCCTCATGGCACTGCTCGGGCTTCCCCTGAGTCTGGTGCAAGTCGTCGAAGCGATGCTGATTTGCTCGCTAGGCTTGCTGGTCTTCCTGGGGCTGGGGTTCGTGTTGGCCTGCTTCGTGCGCAATGAAGGGGTGTTGGCTGACGCCATCAACGCGCTGGGTTGGCCTCTGGTGCTGGGGTCCGAGATCTTCTTCCCCAGCGATGTGTTGCCGGGTCCTTTGCCGGTCCTGGCCGGCTGGTTGCCGTCCACCGAGCTGGTACGATTGTTGCGGGGTGTACTGCTCGGTGGCCCGGGCGAGCGGCTGGTAGGGATGGGCGAGTTGGCCCTGTGGGCGGTGCTCGCCTTTGCCCTGGGCGGTCTGCTCTTCGATTGGACTCGGCTGGATTAGGTGGTTCTCAGCCGGGTGGCCAGGTCTCGCCAACCGGTTAGACGGCCCCGTTGACCGAGGGCCTGAGCCATGCCTCGGCAGGCGGTCCAACATTGCTGGCAACCCTCGATCGGTTGGCGGTCGGCGACCATCCGGGCGTGTATCACGCCAAGCGCCTCGTCTTTGACGTTGCCATAGACGGTGTCGATCCGTTCGATGCAGGCGGCCACATTGCCGACGTGGTCGATGTTGAAGGACTGCACCCCGGCCCGACAGGTTGGCAGCTCGCCGTCCCCGAGAAAGGCGTGCATGTCGCGAAAGTAGTCGCCGAAGTAGCGCAGGTGAGGGTAGCGGCGCCACCACTTCAAGAGCGCCTCGGCGGCTTCGGGACCGGGCAACTGGTCGAGTTGCGAGCGCCCGCGTCGAAAGCCCCCGGTCGATAGCAGCGTGAACTGATGGCCCACGCCATGGGCGTGGCTGAGCTCGAGCAAAGCCTCGAGATCGCGCCAATTGTCTTCCATCACCACGCTCATCACGGCCACCTGTTTGCCGCCGCGGGGGGCGGCGGCTCGTAGCCGGTCGACGGCTTGCCAGGCCCTTTCGAAGGCCCCGGGCAAGCAGCGTTTGGCGTCGTGACGCTCCGGGTCGGGATAGTCGATCGAGATGCAGCAGGTACCCAGCCCTGCCTCGAACAGGGCCCTGGCATTTTCGGCCGTAACATACCAGCCGTTGGTGAAGAGAGTCGGGATGTGCTGGTCCGAGAAGGCGCCGACGATCTCGACTAAGTCCTGGCGTACGAACGGCTCGCCGCCTTCGATCGAGATCAGAAAGTTGCCCAGTTGACCGAGTTCGCTGGCCAGGCGCCGGTAGTGGTCGAGAGACAACTCGTGGTCGCGGTCGGTGTTGGGCCAGAAATCGCAAAAGCTGCATTTCATGTTGCAGCGGTTGGTGACCTGGAGAAGGCAGTTGAAGGGCCGGTTGAAAAGCACCCCCAGGGCAAAGCGCAGATCGCGAAGCCAGTCCTGCATCGGGGCGTCTTCCTCGGCGGGAGACGAAAGCCATCCTAGATTGATAAAAGACGAGCCAGAGGCCCTTTGCTGGCTAGCAAGAAAGGCAAGGTATGCGCTTGTTTGTCGCTTGCTGGGCCCTGCTCCTCCTGAGCCTGCCGGCCCTGGGCGAGCCCGGCTTCTGGGACCAGCCGCGCCGCGGTGCCAACGGCTTTCTCACGCATCCCACCGAAGAGTGGTTTGCCCAGGCCCACCAGGCGGGGCTGGAGTGGGTGCGCTTGAGCCCGGCCAACTGGCCGGCCGCCGAGCGCGACTTTCTGGTGGGCGATGCCGATCATTATCAAGGCATTCCTAAGGCCGACCTGGCTTTGCTCAAAGAGGTGCTGGGGTGGGCCGAGCAACACCACGTGAAAGTGGTCCTGACCCAATTGACCCTGCCCGGGGCTCGCTACCGCCAGCACAACGGCAATCGCTATGACGACCGCATTTGGCAAGATGCCGAGTTCCGCCGTCAGGCGGCCGCCTTCTGGCGCGACCTGGCCCGTGAGCTGCACGGCAATCCGGCCATTGTTGCCTATAACCTGCTCAACGAGCCCGCCCCGGAACTGGGCACCGGACTGCCCGAATATGGAACCACTCCCGACGACCAGCGTCACTGGTATGCCCAGCATCGAGGCACGGGGCGTGACCTGCCAGCCTTTTACAACCAGGTCATCGCGGCCATTCGCGAGGTCGACCCCGACACCCCGATCATGCTCGATGCCGGTTGGTATTCCCAGCCGATGGCGTTCACCGCCTGGCCCTCCTTCGAAGACGACAATCTGCTCTACGACTTTCATAGCTACGAGCCGTCAGAGTTCGTCAGTCGCCTCAACTTTCGCGAGCATCGAGGCTATGTCTATCCCGGTCGCATTCCCTATGCGGGCCGTGAGATGCAATGGGACAAGGCCACCCTGCGGGGCCACCTGCAGCCGTTTTTCGACTGGGCCAAACAGCGGTCGATCCCCACGAGCCGCCTGGTGGCCGGCGAGTTCGGCTGCTTTCGCCGCAATCCAGGCTGTGCTCAGTACCTGGCCGACTCCATCGACATCTTCGAAGAACACGGGATTCACTGGGCCTTCTACGGTTTTCGCGAAGACGGCTGGGAGGGTATGGACTATGAGGTCGGCCCCGGGCCGCTCGGCCCGGGGTATTGGGAGGCCGTCGAGGCTGGTCAGCGACCGCCGCTGGAGCGCGGTCCTAATCCGCTCTGGAACGCCATCCAGGCGCGGCTTCCGCGGAGGTAGAGTTGGGTGCGATTACCTTCGCCTTGGACCTGGATCTTCATCGCTTTCAGGCGATAGCCTCGGCCTTTCGTGCTCGCGTGGGGCCGCCTTTCGGGGACTGTCAGTTGCTAGGGATGGACCTGGGCGTGCGCGAGAAGTGGTTGCTTGAAGTCGTGCCGCGCCTGGATGGCGCCTGCCTCTCGCCAGAGTGCCGGATTCGCTCGCAAGCGGGGAGCGGCTCTCGGCCACGGTGGAGGCGGGTCGGGCGAGGGATTGCTGGGTTGGCTCGATGGCCAGGAGACGAGCGCCCTGGTGGCTCTTCTTGAGGCCTACCCTCTGGCTGGACCGATTCCACCGACGCTAGGCGACTTAGACCCCTTTCTTGCCCAGGAATATCTGCCGGACCTTCGGGCCGTGATGGTTCGGTTGCGCGATTTCGCCGCTGCGACCCGGGGTCGGGGACTGATCCTCAGGCGTCAGTAGTTCCTCTACGGTTACTTTTTTTGGGTTGACATTTTACCGAACGTTCGGTAAAATACAGAAACCAACAATAAGGAGCCTTCCAATGAAGCTTTATGGCCACCCTCTATCCGGTCACTCTCACCGAGTGGAGTTGTTCCTCAACCTGCTCGGACTCGACTTTGAAAGTGTCACTGTAGACTTGCTGAAGGGCGAGCATCGCCAAGACGATTTTTTGCGCCTCAACCCCTTCGGCCAGGTACCGGTGCTCGAGGATGACGGAATCGTGCTGGCCGACTCCAACGCGATTCTAGTCTATCTAGCCCAGCGCTATGGTCCCGAGTGGCTTCCGGCCGACCCGGTTGTCCAGGCTCGCATCCAGCGCTGGCTTTCGGTGGCCGCCGGTGAGCTCGCTTCGGGTCCGGCCGCGGCCCGCCTGGTTACCGTGTTCGGAGCTGGCTATGACCACCTGGCGGTGAAGGAGAAGGCCCACAAGTTACTTGGTCTGCTCGAGGCTCACCTGGGGCAAGCATCGTGGATGGCGGGCGAGCGACCTACCATCGCCGACATCTCGCTTTATACCTATGTCGCTCACGCCCCCGAGGGCCAGGTCGCCCTGGATGCTTATCCGAAGGTGCGAGCCTGGCTGGACCGCATCGAACAGCTGCCCAACTTCGTCGGCATGCAGAAGACGAAGGTGTGAGATGATAGGCCCTTCCCCGTTTCATCCAGGCGAGCAGCTCGTCCAGGAGAGGGCCGGCGTGCGAACCAAAGCCGAGGCTCTTGGGCAACGCATGATCAAGACCTCTATGCCCGCTCAGCACCAGGAGTTCTACGCCCAGCTCCCACTGCTGTTTTTCGCCACTCTCGACGGTGAAGGGCGGCCGTGGGCCTCGGTGCTCTCGGGCCAGCCCGGCTTTGCCCAGGCCCCTGGCCCCGACAGGCTGAGGGTCCAGGCGCGGCCCCCCGCTTTCGACCCCGGTCTCTTTCAAGAAGGCGCTCTGGTGGGCATGCTGGGACTGGAGTTCGAGACCCGCCGGCGCAATCGACTCAACGGCCGCATCAGGTCGGTTCAGGACCAGGGCTTCAGCCTCGAGGTGCACCAGGCGTTCGGAAATTGCCCCAAGTATATTCAGACCCGCAGCCGACGACCACATCGCCTCCGCCCCCGATTGTTGGCTCAAAGCTCGCGTTTCGAGCCGTCGATGGCCTCTCTCATCGAGCATTCGGACACGTTCATGGTTGCCTCGGTCAACCCCGGCGAGGGTCTGGACCTTTCCCACCGAGGGGGACGGCCCGGGTTTGTGAAAGTGGTCGACGAGCGCACGCTCTGGTGGCCCGATTTCGTAGGCAACAACCAGTTCAATACGCTGGGCAACCTCGCTGTCGACGGCCGCAGCGGGTATCTTTTCTTCGATCTCGCCAGGGGAATGTTGCTTTATCTAACGGGCCATACTTCGATTCACTGGGAGCATCCCGAGCTGCAGGCAGTGGAAGGGGCAAAGCGCATGCTGAGCTTTCGCCTGGAGGAGGCGCGGATGGTGGCCGATAGCTTGCCGTTTCGCTGGCAACTCGAGCAGTCTTCGCCGGGGTTGGTTGGCACCGGGACCTTTACTCAGGGCAACCCCTGACAGGCCAGCCATCGTGGGGCGCGAACACCAGGTGAGGAGAACGATCGTGCCAGCCCCCATCGTATCGAAAGAAGAAGTGTTGCAGCGCCTCACCGAGGCCTTTCGCCGGGTGGGCTACGAGGGGGCGTCCATGGCCTTTCTGGCCGAGCAGACCGGGCTCAAGAAGGCCAGCCTCTACCACTACTTTCCGGGCGGCAAGAAGGAGATGGGTGAGGCTGCCCTGGCTCAGGTCGGCTTGTGGTTACAGGACGAGATCCTGGCCACTCTGCTCCAAGACAAGCCTCCCCGGGAACGGTTGCAAGCCATGAGCGTCAGGCTCGACGAGTTCTATCAGTCGGGCCAGAAGTGGTGCCTGGTCGACCTCTTCTCGGTGGGCGAGGCGGGTCAGCACTTTCAGAGCATTCTTAAAGAGGCTCTAACCACCTGGATGAAAGAGTTGGCCCGAGTGGCCGAGCAGGCGGGAGTGGAGAAGAAGCTGGCTCGCCACCGGGCCGAAGAGGTCTTGATCGCCCTGCAAGGCTCCCTGGTCATGGCTCGCGCTCTGGGCGAACCCGGGCTTTTCTTGCGCACCCTTCGCGAGCTACCGGCTCGGATGCTCGATTAATCGGGAAATTTCCAGCCGGCCAGGAATTGGCGGCCCAGGCGCTTGCCCACATCTCGCAGTAGCGGAGCCAATTGGCGATAGGCCGAGAGCACCTCGACCACCTCATCGACCAGCCGCTCGACCTCCTCTGCGCGGATGGTCAGGGGCGGCTCGAGCTTGAGCACGTCCCAGCGCAGGGCGGCCGGTTGGCAGATGATGCCGCGCTCGAGCAGACGCACGGCCAGCCATTGGCCGAAGACGTTGCGCGAGACGGCTCCCACCACCGAGCCTTTCAAGCCCCCGGGCTCGACGCCCAGTTCCACGCCGACCAGCAAGCCGCGCCCACGCACTTCGCGGACCAGGGGGTGCCCGTCGAGGGCCGTGCGCAAGCCCTCGAGCAGTTGCTCGCCTCGTAGGCGCGCGTTTTCGACCAGGCTTTCCTCGCCGAGAATGCGCAAGCTGGCTCTGGCGGCGGCACAGCCGAGAGCGTAGCCCGAGAAGGTCGAGCCATGCAGGTCGAAGCGCTCCATCGTGCCATAGGCTCGCTGGTGCAAGTCTCGGCTGGTGAGACAGGCCGAGACCGGCAGGATGCCGCCTCCCAGTGCCTTACCCAGAATCACCACATCGGGTTCGAGCTGGCCCTGAAAAGCAAACAGTTGCCCGCTGCGTCCCAGGCCGGTCTGGACCTCGTCGAGCAAGAGCAGCGAGCCGTTGGCCCGACACAAGCGCTGGGCCTGGCTCAGATAATCTGGCCCGGGCAGGCGGACCCCGCCCTCGCCCTGGATGGGCTCGACCAGAAAGGCGGCCACGCCGGGATGCAGGGCCTTCTCGAGGGCGGCCAGATCACCGAAGGGGACCCGCAGGCAGTCCGTCAGAAGCGGCTCGAAGGGGGCCCGCATGCGCTCGGCGCCCATCACCGAAAGCGCCCCGAAGCCGGTGCCGTGAAAGCCGTCTTCGCAGTAGACGAAGCCGGCCCGTCCGGTGGCCGCCCGGGCCAGCTTGAGGGCCGATTCGACCGCCTCGCCACCCGAGGTCGAAAACATGGCCACCTCGAGGGGTGGGCCGGCCAGGGCCGTCAGCTCTTGAGCCAGTTCGGCCACGGCTGGCGAGGGCCCGATGTGGAGCAGGTCGGGGTGGGGCTTGGCCAGCTCGTCAGACAGCGCCTTGCGTAGGGCCGGGTGGCGATGGCCGAGGTTGGTGGCTCCGAACCCGGCCAGGGCATCGAGATATTCGCGACCCTCGCTATCCCACAGTCGGGTGCCCTCGGCTCGCACAAAGACCCGGCCATAGCCGAGAACGCCCAGCAGTTTGACGAAGGCCGGGTTGACGTGGCGGGCATAGGTCTCGACGATGGGGTGGCTCAGGGGGCCTCCAGGCGGTCGCGCAAAGTGGCCGCAAGGGCCGGGGCGTCTTGAGCCATGCCGCGCAGGAACTGGCTGCTCACGCCGCGGGCGCAGTGGACTCCCATCAGGAACAGGCCAGGCGTATTGACGCTCTCGCCCTGGTTGCCCAAGGGGTGGCCGTCGGCCGGCGAGCGAGCCACGCTCTCGGGCAGATAGGCCATGGCGTAGCGGTAGCCGGTGGCGCAGACCACCAGGTCGAACTCGGCCTGGCTGCCGTCGCTAAAGGTGGCCGTCTTGCCCTCGAAGGTCTTCACCGGGGGGCGCACCTGCAGCCGGCCCTCTTGCTGAAAACGGCGAAAGTCCTGGTCATAGCCGGTGAAGGTGGGTGACTTGCGGCAATAGCCCCAGGCCAGCCAGCGGGGCAGCCAGGACAGCCGAAAGGCATAGTCATGAACATCGCGCCCCAGCAGGCGCTGAGGGCTGAACTTGACCTGGCCGCGGCAGCTGACCGTGGGCTTGAGGCCGGCTCGGCAGCTTTCTTCGGCGATCTCGACGGCGCTCACTCCACGACCGATGATGAGCAGACGCCGAGCGGCCAGCTGGTCGGGCCCTCGCCACTGGCTCGAGTGCATCCAGTTGGGTCCGAGGGGAAGGTCGGGCCAGTTCAACCCGTCCATGCCAGTGGCCGTGACCACGGCTTGAAAGTGCTGGCGGTGGTCGCCAAAATCGACCTCGAAACCGCCCTCGACCACCGTCAGGCTGGTCACTTCGGCCGGCTCGGGCTCGAGTTCGAAATGGCGCGCGTAGTGGTGCAGATAGTCGCGATAGCCGGCCACGGTGACGTATTCTCCCGGTGTCTCGATGGCCAGACCCGGCAAGCTGGTCCAGCGGGCTGGCGACGAGAGCGTGATGCGTTCGTGTAGCCAGTTGTAGGCTCCACCCGGGCGGCCCTGGCGGTCGACGAAGCGGGCCTGGATACCCTGCTGAGCCAGGCTGGCCATGGTGGCAAGCCCCGCCGGTCCTGCTCCGATCACCAGCACCTGACTCATTCCCAGGCTTTCGCGAGGTCGACCGACCATCCCGCCGGGGAAAGAAAAGATGCCGGGGGGGCGAACTCTAGACTCCATGGGACTTCTCTCGCGCGATACCTCGCCCGAAGCTGAAAAAGTTCAGTTTGACATCCTCCGACGCCGCGGCATGCAGGGGCGGCTGGTCCTGCTAGAAGAGGCGATGCTGACCGGCTGGGCTCTGGCTCGCATGGGGGTGGCCCAGCGGCACGGTGAAGGCGTGCCAGATGCCGACCAGGAGAAAGACGCGATGAAGCCACTGGAAACCCCGCTTGAGGTGACGCGGGTGCTCGACGCTTTGGCTATTCCCTATGTGGTCGGCGGTTCCTACGCCAGCAGCCTCCACGGGGAACCGCGCTCTACTCGCGATTGTGATCTGGTGGTGGAATTGGTCAAAGGGCATCTCGGTCGCTTTTGCCAGGCCCTCGAGGACAAATTCTACTTGAGTCGAGCAGCCATCGAAGAGGCCTTGGCTCGCAAGAGCACGTTCAATCTCATTCACTTTCAAACAGGTTTCAAGATCGACATCTTCGTCTCGGCTGGGCGCCCGTTCGACCGAGAGCGCATGGCCCGAGCCCTGGTTCTCGAGGTTGCCGGCCAACCGGTCAGATTCTCGACGGCCGAGGACACGATCCTGGCCAAATTGGAGTGGCAGGCTCTGTCGAACAGCGAACAGCAGTGGCGCGATATTCTCGGTATCGTCCTGCTAGCGGAAGACGGCTTGGACCGGGGCTATCTGCGCCATTGGGCAACCGAACTCGGTGTGCTTGAGCAACTCGAGCAAGCCTTCGCGGCGGTTAGCGAATAAACGGGCCTTTGCCGAAAGGAGCGCCGCCCGTGCCGGGCCCCTTGGCGGCCCCGCGGTGGAACAGGTTGAAACCGCAGGCCGGCATGATGCGGCCGTCGATCTGCGGGTAGTGATGACAGCACTTCATCAGCCGTTCGACATCGAAGTCGTGGCGGTCCATGTAATGGTGGATGAAAATGGTCTTGACCTGGCGCTCGGCGATGCGGATCAGTTCCTGGCGGGGTAGATTCTGGTTGGGAAACATCTCGAGCAGGGCCCGGCGCATGGCCTTGATGATCTTCTGGCTGTCGGGCACTTCTCCCGCGGCGCTCCACAGGTCATCGATGACCTGGCGAATGGAGTCCTCAGTCTGGGCGTTGGGCTCGATGGTGGCCGTCTGGGCGAATAGATCGAGATGCTTGCGCATGTCGACAAAGCGAGGAAACGGCAAGAAGGTGCCGTCGCCCATATTGAGCAGGTAGGTCAGCGACACGCACAGCGGGTGCGAGCATGGCAGCGGGATGAAGTCTTCGCGGGCCACCGCTCCGTCGGTTTGCTCGTCGATGGCCCGGATGACTCCGGGAATGGTCAGCCGGTCCATCGGATCGTGCGGAAAGACGCCGCCCCCGTGGCCGGTGGCCGAGAAAGGCTGGATCAAGAGCGAGAGCACATGGTCGCGCTCCATTAGCAGGCGCACCGCGTCGCCCAGCTGGTGCTCGTTGACCCCCCGGGCCGGCACATAAGCGATCTGGGTCGAGATGCCCAGCTCGGCTAGATTTTCGAGGGCTTTCCACTTGGTCTCCATCAGCGGCACCCCGCGGATGGTCGTTTGGATCTCGTCGGTAAAGCCGTCGAGCTGCAAGATGACATAGACGTTGCGAGCCTTGAGTTGCTCGCAAAACTCGCGCGAGTTGGCGATGCGAATGCCGTTGGTCACCACCGACACGCGGCCGATTTCGGGCCGGGTGGCCATGTCCACCAGCTCGAGAAAACGGGGATGGGAGGTGGGTTCGCCTCCGCTCAGGGTGATGGTCTCGAGACTGCCCTCGGCTTTGAGCAGCAGGTCGATGATGCCCTGGAAGTCGTCGTTGGTCATGTGGTTGGAATACTGGTTATTCACGATGCACACCGGGCATTCGAGGTTGCAGTGATCGGTGATCTCGACGATGGGCAGACAGGTGTGCTGCTGGTGGGCCGGGCACAGACCGCAGTCGGTGGGGCAGCCGGCCTTGACGGCGGTAGAGAAGTGCAAAGGGGTGCTGCCCGGCTTGATGTAGGAAAAGGCCTTCTGGTAATACTCGGCGTCTTCGCTGACCAGGGCTTCGCTATGGCCATGGTCGGGGCAGAACTTGAGAAAATAGACCTTGCCTTCGCGAAAGACCACCTGCGCCTGAATGATCTTGAGACACTCGGGGCAGCAGCTCATGGTCATCTTGAAGAAGGTGTAAGGGCGGTCGCCTCGGCAACAGGATGGACTGGTCATGGGGTTTGCACTTCCTTCTGTTTCAGCTCGACCACCCGGGCCAGGCTGGCCACCGTGATGTGCGAGAAAAGATCGGCTGGATAGAGCGGTCGGGGAGCCTGACGCAGGCTGGGCAGCCATTCATACAGGCGCTCGAGGTCGGGTTCGCTCAGGGGACCCTGTTCTTGCTCGCTCAACTCGCCCCGCAATAGCCGGTCGAGCTCAGAGTTGCGCAACTTGACGCGAAAGCGTTTTTCCAGCGTAAAGAGCAGGTCGAGCAGGTCCAACGAGTCGGCGCCCAGGTCATCGAACAGGCGCGATTCGGACTGAACGTCGTCGGGGTCGAGGGCGAGCCGCTCGCACAGAACCGTTTGAACCGTTGCCACGACGCTCACCCGGGCCTCACCTCGTCGCCATGGGTTGTTGAAAACCGCCGAGACGCGGAGACGCTGAGGTTTTGACTCATCGTACGATGATGCGGAGCGGTGCGAGACCTGAGGTGGGCGGCAATGAATTGGTAGACATCCACAGTGCCTGACGCTTCGCGGTGGGCTACTTCTTTACCCCCGCGGCCACTCCAGCCGGGAGGGTTGTTCGAGTCCCGGTTGGTTAATCAACCGGTCGAGCCGACCCGCCCCGCTGGCACCGCCCCCTCGGCGCCAAGAGCTTGCGTAATGGCTGGGGCTAGCCGAAGACCGAGGCCCACTCGAGCCAATCGTCGCCGGTGGCTTCCCGGGCTGGACCGCGTGGGTCTTCCTTCTTGGGCTGGTCGGGGGTTTGGCTCATGGTCCCGATCAACGAGTAGCCTACGCCCAGCGAGAGGCAACTGTTGAAGTTTCCATCCAGGTTTGGCGTGGCGCCGTCAAAGTCGGCGTTTCCGGAGTTTGGCATGGTTGTCCTCACTTCGCGCCGAGATCTGCTTCGAGCCCACCGAGTAACGGTGCTCTTTTAAGCTACCGTCAGGATGACCATCGGACCACATCCAGCGGAGCTCGGAGTGTCAAGTGCGCTACTTCGATTGTCACGCAACTGGTCGCGGATGTCTAGTTTCTTGGAACTGGCGCCGCAGATTTAACCCTTTGGTCACAACTTGTTCACAAGGTTAACTTCGCATTCAATGGCCAGAGGTTCTCTTTGGGCTGGTTTTCCAGGAACTCGTCTTGCGTATAGGGAATTGGTCGGCTATACTTGAATTCCATGTCGGTAGGGGTGAGGGTGAAGTTTCTTGCAGTGTAGTTCCCATCCAGAAGTCGAGGCCACTACGCGTTGCGAAGGATGTGGCGAGCTGTTTTGCCACCAGTGCACCACCGAGGTGCGAGGCGAGAAATACTGCCGGGCCTGCAAGCACATCCCCATCCTGGGCAATCCTATCGGCGCTCTCTCTGACCAGAGCCCTGGCGAAACCTGTCAACCGGCGGCCGAGGCCCTCAAGTTCGCCGTCATCGGAATGCTCTGCTGCGGAGCGATCATGGGCCCGCTGGCCGTCATCAAGGCGCTCGAAGCCAAGAAGCTCATCGAGAACGAGCCTCACTATACCGGGGTCGGAATGGCCAATGCCGCGCTTTTGGTGGGCGGCATGGAGACTTTGATCTGGCTGGTTGGCCTGTTGGGGAACGGCTGATGAGAGAGTTGATCTGCCCCGAGTGCCAGGCCGAGATCGTGGTGCTCGATGACAAGACCGCCTATTGCCCGCGCCACGGTGGCAAGTTCAAACTGTTGCATCTGGCTCCGGCCTCTCGGGTCGAACTGGCCCGTGAACTCGAGACGACGACGCCGGGGCCGGGAGTGGGCAACCAGAAGTGCCACTATCATCAGGAGGTCGACGCCAGGTTCTTGTGTCGTGGCTGCGGCAAGCCGTGTTGCCGACTGTGCACGTTTGCCATTGGAATGATGAAGCTGTGCGCCGATTGTGCCACCACCGGGCCCGAGCCGCTCATTCCCAAGCGTAAGAAACTCGTGGATAACGCCCTGCGGCTGGCCGGATTGGCCACCTTCTTCTTCGTGGGCATCATCGTCTTGTTGGTTTCGGGTAGCGATCTCTTAGCGATTCTGGGAGTGCTGGGGATCTTCTTGATTCCGTTCTTCGTCATGATCCCGTCGACGGTGGGCTTTTTCATGGCGCTAGAGGCGGTCGACCGACATCTCGAGAATCCTGTGGTGTTATGGGGGGCTCTCATCTGGAATGGTCTCATCTTTAGCATCTTTGCCTATCTGGGGCTGCGTTTCCTGGTGGCCCTGTTCCTGGGGGTATGATCGTGCAATATGAGATTCACGCCGATACGACCTTTGCGGTGCGACGCCTGGCCATCACTCCCCAAGGGGTCGTCTACACCCGCTCGATCGGGCAACCCCTGCACGTTCTCTACCCAGACATCACGGCTGTCCTGGTTTCGAGTACCGACATGCTGACCATTCACGCCAAAGGCGAGATCATGCGTCTGGGGCTCAAGCCCGAGCACCAGCCGGCCCTGCAGGCGATGCTGGGTTATCTCAAAGCGGCCGTGCCCGAGGCCGAGGACGCCCTCGAGGCCACCTTTAGCGAGCACCCGCCCGAGCTACCGCCGGAAGAGCCGGTGCGCCAACCGGGTGGCCTCAAAGAAGTGAAGTTCGCTCCTATGTCGGCCCAAGAATTGGCCGCGAGGCGACAGCCTCCGCCCGGAGCCCAGAACATTCCCGAGCCTAGCAAATTGGGACAGGTGAGTCCTCGAATCGGTTCCAAGCCGGTCTCGCTCGGTGTCGAAGGCTCGCCCCAGCCTAAGGCCCAGCCGGATCATGAGGCGATGTTGATGGAGCGCCGGGCCCGCCAATACGACCTGCCTCCCAGCGCGCCCCCCATTCCCAAGCCGGCTGCCGATAGCCCCAGCGGACCCATCAGCGCAGCCGAGATCATCAAGCGCAGGCAAGCGCGAGAGGAGAGCTAGATGTCAGAGGTTCGCGTCAAGATTCTGGACGTTTCCGGCAGCCGCAGTCGTGAAGCCGAACTGCCGGCTGACGTGCCGGTCGAGCGCTTGCTCATTCTGCTGGTCGAACGACTCGAACTGCCGCTCAACAGCCCCGACGGGCAGCTGATGGTCTACAAGCTTCACCATCGCGCCAGCGGGCGCCAGTTGCTCGATCACGAGACCCTGGGCCAGGCCCAGGTCAAGCACGGCGAAGAGTTGCGTCTGCAGCCGGAGATCATCGCTGGATGACGATGACCCTGGCAGAGGGCCGCTTTGCTCGCTTCTCGCAGATCGGGTGGTGGAATCAAGAGCTGCTCGCTCGGGCTCGCGTACTGGTGATCGGAGCCGGCGCGCTCGGCAACGAAGTGGTCAAGAACCTGGCTTTGCTCGGGGTCGGCAATCTGGTCATCGCCGATATGGACACCATCGAGCTCTCGAATCTAAGCCGAAGTGTCCTCTTTCGGGCTGAAGACGAAGGCAAGGCCAAAGCCGAGGTGGCGGCCGCCGCCGCGCGCTCCCTCTATCCCGACATGAAGATTCAGGCGGTGGTGGTGAACGTGCTGGCAGGTTTGGGCCTGGGCTACTTCCGCTGGGCCCACGTCGTGGTGGGGGCCCTCGACAATCGCGAGGCGCGGGTCTTTGTCAACAGTCGCTGCGCTCAACTGGGCAAGGCCTGGTTCGATGGAGGCATCGAGGCGCTCAACGGGGTGGTGCGCGGCTTTTCGGCCCCCGACACGGCTTGCTATGAGTGCACCATGTCCAAGCAAGACTGGGAGCAGATCGAGAAACGGCGCTCCTGCTCTTTGTTGGCCCGCCAAGCCCTGGCTCAGGGGACCATGCCGACGACGCCGACTACCGCCTCGGTGATCGGCGGGATGCAGGCTCAAGAGTTGGTGAAGTTCTTGCACCACGGTCACGACGAGTCGGCCTTGCTGGGCAAGGGCTTCTTTTTCGAAGGGCTGCGGCATTCGTCCTATCCCATCAGCTATCGAATCAACCCCGAATGTCCCTGGCACGAGCCCGCCTGCTCCGTCGAGAGTTGCCCGCAGTTTTCGAGCCAGACCGTGATCGACGAGCTCTGGTCTTTCGCCGAGGAGCGCCTGGGTGGCCTGGACGGGCTGGATTTTTCGCGCGAGATGGTCGAGCGCCTCACTTGCCCGAGCTGTGGCGACGAGCGCCAACTCTACAAAGCCCTGGACCACCTCAGCGAGGCTGACGCCCCCTGTCCCGAGTGTGGGCAAGAGTGCTTTCCGGCCCTTTTTCACGGGGTCCACGCCAGCAGCGCCGCCCGAGCTCAGACGCCGGCCCAGCTGGGTCTGCCGCGCTGGGACATCATCTGGGCTCGCCGTGGTGAGGAGTATCTCGGCCTCGAACTCAGCGGCGACCGGCCTGAAGAACTCGGGGTGCCGGCATGAAAGTGGGCGAGTGGAACGAAGAAACCGAGTGGGCTCGCAAGGACTTTCCCGGCCCGGCCGGTGTCGACGAGATTCTGCGCGTCACCTATGAGCGCGAGGCTCTGGCTGATGTGCACGGCCACGCCCGCGAGTTTCTCGAGAACGAAATCTGTGGGGTGCTGGTGGGTGAGGTCTGCCAGGACGGTCAAGGTCCTTTCGTCTGGGTGAAAGCGGCGATTCGCGGGGCCCACGCCAAGGAAAAGCGCACCGAGGTCGCTTTCACACAAGAGACCTGGGAGACCATCCACAAGACCAAGGACGAGCGCTATCCCAAGCTGCAGATTGTCGGTTGGTATCACTCTCACCCCGGCTTTGGCGTCGAATTCTCCGAGATGGATATCTTCGTCCAGCAGAACTTCTTTCCGGCTCCTACTCAGATCGCGCTGGTGACCGACCCCCTGAGCGGCCAGCTGGCTATGCTGGTCTGCCGTGACAAGAAGCCTGTCTATCTCGAGCGTTTCTGGGTCGACGGCCGGGAGCACCAGGCCCAAACGCCCAGAGTGGCGTCAGCCTCCGGGGGTGGCGCCCCCGACCCGGCCACCGCCGAGAAGCTCAAGGCGGTCGAGACCCGCCTCAACCAGGTCATCGCCGCCGTGGATCGGCAGAGCACTTCACTGTATCGGTTCCAGGCGGTTGCTCTGGGCATGCTGTTTGCGGCGCTGGCGTCCGGCCTGGCCTACAACGTTTGGAACGCTAGCAGCAAGACCTACAAGCCGCCCACCCTCAACAGCTACGCGCGGATTCCCGTCCAGGTTGGGGATCGCACCGTCTGGCTGGGCGTCCAGGTGGTCGACTGGGATGTGCCGCCTGAGCTCAACGCCGCTTACATCAAAGCGGTGGAACGAAGACTGCAACTCGATTTTCCGCCTCCGCAGCAAGCGGTCCAGCCGTCGAGCGATTCGACGCCAACCGCATCCGAGACCCCGACCGAGACTTCCACCCCGGCCGAGCCAACGCCGGCCGAGACTTCGACCCCTGTTGACACAGCCACCCCTGAGGACCACTGAAAGGACCCGCCATGCCCGAGAGAGAGTTTGCCTTGAAGATCACCCGCGAAGAGGCGATGGGAGAGCACGTCGATGACCTGTTGAAGCGCCAGAAGAGCCTTCGAGGCGAGTCGGCCGGTATCGACCGAGGCGGCAAGAAGGTCTGGTTTTACCAGAACTGGTTCGTCTTCATGATTGCCGGTTTGCTAGGAGCCTTGCTGGCCTGGGGTCTGCTCGAGCCCGCTTTTCAGGACCGGATCGAATGGCGCGGCACCCTCGAGACCCTCGACCTGCAGTCGGTTGCACCAGAGGGGCTCGAGGGCCAGGTTCAGGGCAAGTGCAAGGTGCGTGGCCAGGTCATCTACTTCTATCGCGACATGAAGCTGGCGGGATCGGGTGCGCCCTTCGACGCCAGCCAATTATCCATCGGCCAGGAGGTGGCATTCTATATCGAGGGTGACGCAGTAGCCACCTATGTCGATCCAAATCCCCACGGGTCGTATTCTACCAGCAAGAGCCTGAGCGAACTCAGCAGTGCCTCGACCATGGCGGCCATGGTGCTCTTTCCGCTGGTCGCCGGTATGGTGGGTCTTTTCATCGGAGCCGCCGACGGACTGGTCAGCCGGCTCATGGGTCGGGCCCTGGTCTGTGGTGGAGTGGGCCTGGTGGTGGGACTGATCGGCGGAGTCTTCTCTACCATCCTGGCCACCCTGGTCTACAATCTGCTGTCGGGGTGGGCCACCGATCACACGGGCACGGCCGTGGCCGGCCTGAGCCTGTTCGGCTTCATGATGCAGGTGATCGCTCGCGCGCTGGGCTGGGCCCTGGCCGGACTGACCATGGGGCTGGGCCAGGGGATCGCCCTGCGTTCGTCGCGACTGGCCACTTACGGTCTGTTGGGCGGCGTCATCGGAGGTTTGCTGGGCGGGTTGTGCTTTGACCCCATCGACCTGCTGTTGCTGGGTGGCGACGGCCAGGTGAGCGCCCACCTGAGCCGCGGCGTCGGCATCGGCGTGATCGGCGCCGTGGTCGGCTTCACCATCGGCATCGTCGAGCTGCTGGCTCGCGACAGCTGGCTGCAGATGCTCAAGGGGCCCCTTACCGGCAAGGAATTTCTGCTCTACAAAGACACGATGGTGCTGGGCGCCTCTCCCAAGTGCGACATCTATCTTTTTAGCGACGACCAGGTGCTGCCGATGCACGGCCAGATGCGCAGCGTGGGCGAAGAGACCGAGATCGAATCGCTGGACAGCGAAAATCCGGTTCTGGTCAACGGCCGGCCGGTGACCAGGTGTCGCCTCAACGGAGGCGATCAGATCACCATCGGCAAGACGGTCTTCTCCTACCGAAAGAAAAATCGATGATCTGCCAGATCTGCCAGTGCCCGCTCGCAGAGGGCGAGCCGCGCCACACCTGTGGCGAGTGCAAGACGCCCTATCACCAGGAGTGCTACGAAGACAACCAGGGCTGCGCGGTCTATGGCTGCGCCAACGTGCCCAACACTGAGCAACTCGAGTCGTTCGAGGTGCCTACCGGCTACTGGGGGCAAGAAGATTGGCCCTGTCCCAACTGCGGCAAGCTGATCAAGGCGGTGGCCAAGCGCTGTAAGCACTGCGCCACCGTGTTCAATTCGGACCGGCCTCAAGAGCGCACGGAGTATCAGCAGGGCCGGCAGCTGCAGGTCGCCCGCAGCAGCACTCAGACCGGGGTGCTGGCCATCCTGGGTCTGTCGTTGCTGCCTTTCACCGCCCCGGTGGCGGCCGTGGCTGGCCCGCTGTGGTGGGCCAGCCGTCGTGACCACGTGAACAGCCTCGACGCTCTCCACGCCGGCTTACTGCGGGTGGGAGTGGGTGTGGCCTGGCTCGAGACCTTCTTGATGGGCTCTTTTGCCCTGGCCTATCTGATGAAAGGAGGGACTTGATGCGACACCGCTTGCGCCGCTTGACGGCCGACTATTCGATGGTCTATCACGCCTTCTCGAGCCATCCTCACATCAAACTGCTATCGGCCGAGGGTGAGCCGCCCGAGAAGTATGTCTTCGAGTTCTCGCTACCCTCGCTGGTGCCGGGCCAGAAAGAGTCGCCTCCGGTGCCCGGCAACGTGCACCGGGCCGAGGTTTATCTGCCGGCCGACTATCCTCGCCGGCCGCCTTTTGCCCGTATGATCACCCCGGTCTACCATCCCAACATCGACCCCCAGAAAATCTGCATCGGCGACCACTGGAGCGCCGCTCAGACCCTGCAGCAGCTGGTGGTACAGATCGCCGAGATGCTCTGCTTTCAGGCCTATAACGTCAAGAGTCCGCTCAACGCCGAGGCGGCCGTCTGGGTGGGCCAGAACCTGGGCCGTCTGCCGCTGCTCAAGGCCGATCTGGGAGCCGGCTCACCACAGCCCTCCTAGCCGCAAGAACCACAAGCCCAGGATGGTCAGCGCCACTCCGATGAAGGCCCTCTGGCTCAGGCCCGGCACCGGCAGGTCATAGCCGGCCGCCCGAGCGGTGTAAACGATGGCCCCAACCCAAAAAAGTGGATAGAGCACCAGGCTGAGGATGTTCTCGTGGGCGGCTTCGCCCCAGCGACCGGCCGACAGAGCCACGAAAGCGTGACTCATGCCGCAACCCGGGCACTTCAATCCGGTGGTAGCGCGCAGTACACACACGGTGGCGTCGCCGGGGGCGGGGGTGAGGAAAAACGAGACCACCAGGCAGGCCCATAAAAAGATGGCCGTGGCCGCGGCCTTGTGGCGCGGGTCGGTCAATCCTGGTCCGGCACAGGAGCCATCAGGTGGCCCACCACCAGCGCGGGCCCGGGCACTTGAGCCGGGGTGATCTCGTCGTCGGGTTGCCACACCCGACGCAGGCTGTAAGAGGCGCCGAACGGGGCGGTGGTGTCTTTTTGCGGCTGCAGGTGTTGCTCGAGACAACGATCGACCAGGTTGACGATCCAATATTCCGGCACCCCGGCACTGGCGTAGAGGCTGGTCTTCTTGAGGCGATCGTAGGCCAGTGAAGTGAAGGACACCTCGATGACCAGATCGGCGCAGGTCGGATGGCGGCGGGCCGCCCCTTGCTGTTCGGGGCGAACGAGGGCGAAGTCTGGCTCGGGCTCGGAGTATTCGCCCACCTGGATGGGTAAGCCGACTCGGACCAGATGGGTCTGTCCGTAGGCCCGCACCAGCAAGTTATTGGCCAGGGCCACCGAATCACTATGCATTTTATCGTGAGCGCTCAAGGGCAGAACCTCTCCATCGATCAACTCCACCCGCTCATGGGGCCCGATCACCCCGACCTCGGCCATCTTGTTGTATTCGTCCACCGTCCAGCGACGCGGTGAGAGTTCTAGCATAGCCACTACTTCTGCGAGCCTGGCGGCCATCCCTCGGGCGGGGCTTTGAGGCCGGGTTGCGAACGAGTGGGGGTGGAGAAGTTTGCCTTTCTTCGTCTGGACCGGCTGCCGTCGCCGGACCGTGACGATCTTTTGTTGCAGTTGCCAGGACGGATGCGCGAGATCGGCTATGACCAACAGCTGGCCAGCTCGGCGGCGGCGCTCAACCAGGGGCCGGTGGCCCTGGCCGCTCTGTTACGGCGCACTGCCGATGGCCAGCCGGCTCAGCTGGCCTATCGCCTCTGGCTGCTGGCTCAGTGGCTCTCGTCGGAGCAGGCCGCCCAGGTCTTCGGCCCGGATTTGCTCGAGCGGTTACTGGAATGGGGTCTGCTGGCCGAGGTGGAGGGCCGGGTAGGAGCGACCGTCGATCTCTATCCGGTGGGCGGCGACTATCTGGCCACCGACCGCCAGATCGGCCTGGGTAGACGCCTGGAGGCTGTCTACCCCCCCGGCATCGATAGCTACTCTTTACGTCGGATGTTGCCTTCCTTTAAGGTTGAGCGGGCTCTCGACCTTTGTACCGGCTCGGGTATTCAAGCTCTGGGTCTTAAGGCGGATCACACCGAGGCCGTCGACCTGTCTCCAAGAGCGGCCGAGTTTGCCGACTTCAATTTCGCCCTCAACCAGCCGAGCCGCAGCCGGGCCATCCATCAGGGAGCGCTTTTCGAGCCGCTGGCTGACCGGCCCTATGACCTGATTGTGAGCAACCCGCCCTGGGTGCCGACCCCTGACGGCGAGGTCGAACTCTTCCGAGGCGGCGGCCTCGATGGCGAGTTCATCACCCGTCAGATCTTCGAAGGGGCGGCCCAATGGCTGGCTCCCGAGGGCCGTTTGGTGGTCTATGTCGAGTACCCTCATCTGAAGGGTCAGTCCTATCCCGAACGAGTTCGCGGGTGGCTGGGCCAGGGCGATTGGGGGATCGCCCTGGTCAACATGCTCCACCTGTCCACCGAAGAATACGTGGCCGGCCAGGTGGCCAGCCACACCGGCCAGGATATCGACCGCGAGTTCGAACGCTGGATGCTGGGATATGAGCGGGCCGGCATCGAGGCCATGAGTCGGGCGGTGGTCTATGTGGTGCCAGGTGGCCCGTTCGAGGTGTGCCTCGAGGCCAGCCACCCGACCGAAAGCCAGGACTGGGTCGGGTCCTGGCTCGAGAATCTCGGTCGGTCGGGCACTCGGCTGCATTCGAAAGCGCAGCTCTGGACCAGCGGCGAGCGGGCTCGGGTAGAATGGCCCGGTAGCTGTCTTCATCCGGTGGAACTCGACCCGACCGAGCAGGCCGCGCTGACGGGTCAGGCGGGCCAATTCGCAGTCGCGCTTCGGGCCCGGATGATCTTGGAGTAGGGGCTACTTCTGGCGTTGCCAGGTCGCCTTGAACCTCATCCTCCGTCGCTGGAAGTGTTGCCGGGCCAGAAGTGGCGCAGCACCGCGTCGCCAAATCGCCGCATCGGCCAGGGGCGTGTCTGCTTGAGAAAGCGGGCCCAGTTGGGGGGCGCGCCCAGAGCCATGTGGTTGTCGGCGCAATAGCCGGGTTCGGCCAGGTGGATCGAGATACCGCTGGCAAAGCCGCGATGTTGGTGGTCGGTGCGCTGGGCCACCACGGTTTGCTCGAGCACCTGGCGGGTGGCCTCGACCGCCTGTTTGACCGCCGGGTCGGTGCAGTGCCAGTCGAGCTGCTGGAGCACTTCGCCGAGGTCACGAAGCTTGACCAGCGGGTTGAAGACGGCCCCCAGGGGACCGGGCGCCTGGGCCAGCGGGGTGGTGGCGGCCAGGGCGTCGAGGATCTGGCTGCGATGGCCGTTCTCGAGGGCCTGCCCGAGCGCCTCGCCGAGATTGTCGACTCGACCGGCCAGCAGGGGGATGTGGTGGGTGTCGATGGCCGACAGCGGGCCGGAACGACCGCCGGCCAGCTGGACCAGCTTCTGGGCCGACTGGCGCGGGTCATCGCCCAGGGCTTTGGCCAGGCTGCCCGAGGGTAGCCCCGTGACGTTCATCAGGTCTTCTGAGGCGACGATGAATCGAGCCGTGGGAGCCAGATGCTGGAGCACTTCCAGGCTGGCCCCGCGACACTGCTCGAGCAACAGCAACTCGACCTTCTTACCGCGCTGGTCGCGCAGGGCCAGCAGCCCTTCGGTGACCGTATTCTTGGCCACGCCGCCATAGTGGGTCGGGCCGCCGTGGCCAGCCAGATTCACGGCCAGAAACCGCGAGGGAAACTGGCGCGCCTTGTCGGTCAGGTTCTCGACCAACTGGGCAGTGCTCGGCTGCCGGGTCTGGTCGCTCGCTTCGAGCAGTTGCCCGTCGCCGAGATTGTAGGTTCGGGTGCCGCGCCAGTCGGGTTGCTGACCCACGTCGCGATGAAGATTGGCCCGGCCCAACTCGTTGAGCCCGCTCAAGGCCAACACCGGCGAGAAGAGGGCACCGAGCAATAGCGGGGGCCAGAGCAGGGCAGCCGCCGGAATGGCCACCGCCCCCGCCAGTTGAGCCGCCCCCAGGGCTCGGGTCAACCACTTGTTGCTCGGTTTGCGACGCACCTGGGCCACCAGGTGGTGGTCGGCGGCACCTGCCTCGAACGAATCGCCAAGCTTGCGCATAGCCCACGGTTCGGTATCGACGTGGGTGGCGTCGACCTGACTTAGGACCGTCCATGGCTTGGTTTGGGCCACCTTGCCCGGGGTTACCTGCCCGGGCAAAATACGACCAGGATTCATCCCTGACTAATTGGCTACCGAGGTTCTGGAATCATTCTGCCTCAGGCTCGAAGCGCACAGTTCTTGACCGCCTCCATCAGGCTCGAAGGCGAGTCTGGGTGGGCATCAAACCAGGCCAGGAAGGCTTGCTCGAACATCTCGGCGGCCGTTTCTCCGGGCAGGGCCTCCAACTGAGCGATCAGTTCTTGTTGGCTCCTTACGCCCCGCGAGTCGTTTTGCGCGGCCAGGTCACCGCGAGCCACGGTTAGAATCGCTTCGCGAGGGATGGACGCCCCTTTGCCGACCCCCTGGGCCGGCTTGTTAAAGGCCTCGATGATGGTACTTTCGTTAAGAGTAATCGAGTTCGGAATCCAGCTTCTGTTGCTCTGAGCCTCGCGAAGAGTGTCGTCCAGCCTCTGGCTGCCCAAACAGGCCGCCCCCAGGCCGGCCATCGCTCCCAAGATTCCAACGAGCATGGCCCCCTCGGGCGGCACCACCAGGCAGATTCCTAGGGTTGCCCCTGCGGTCGCGGCCATCCCCAGACAGGTTGCGACGGTATTGCCCGCTCTGACGCTTCGGGCCCAGCGCTGCTCGCTCTGGTTGAGGGGAGTAAAGCCGAAGTCAGAATAGGCGTCCCGGCATCGCCGAGTCACCTCCAGCAAGGTATCGCCTTCTACGTGCGTCACCGCCTGAGAGAGTTTTCGGTAGAATTTCGCTCGCTCGTGATCGAGGTTTTCCACCGCCAGAGCAGAGTGGGCCTGGAGGTGCTTCACCACCTCCATCCGAGGCGCGGTAAGAGCGGTCAAGGCCGGCGTCATCGGCTTGCCGGCCATCTCCAGGGTCGCCTGGATGCGTTGCTTGTCGTCGGCAGCCAGCGAGAACGACGAGGCCTGTTGGGTCAGTCGCTCGCCAATCGAAGGCGGAAGACGGCGAAAGTCGGGGTCCAGGCGAAGAAGACTGGCCATGAAGACAGGGTCGTCGCAAGAGGTCAACTCGGGCATCGTCACCTTCAGGTCGACCGAGCCGTCGGCATAGGCCCGGGAATAGAGCGTGTCGAGCCCAGACTCGAGATAGACCTTGCGGGTGGCCTCGGGTTCGTCTTGCGAGCCCAATACCAGATCGTAGGCGGCTTTGCCTAGTGCGCCGAGAGTCACCTCGGGTTGGGCCATGTGCTTGAGGGCCACCAAACCACCTCGGAGCGCCGCCGACTGTCGCGTCGACGAGCCGATCTCGGCTGCCTTGCGCTGCAGGCTTCGCAAGGCTCGTCTCTGTCCGCGCGTCAGGTCGAGGTTGCGGCTGGCGTTCTCGAGAGCGAGCACAGCGCTGGCTGGCTTCTTTAGGGCCAGTTCGATCCAGCCTTCCAGTTGTCGGTCGAGCGGGGAGAACTGGATGTCGACCACATCCTGGACGGTAGCCGTCTGGCTGCTCGAGGCCCGAGACGCGGTCGTTCGAATTGGGGGCGAGGCTTGATTGGAAATGAGCATGAGGATTCTCCTTTGTTGCCAGGCTACCGGGTAGCGGAAAACCAGGAGCAAAATCGAGGGGCCAGCCATGTAAAAAGGATGTTACCGAACCATCGAGATGACTCGCACAACCCCGGTGAGCCGGTCCCGAAGCTTCCTTGTCTTTCGCTTTGACCGTGCCTTCCTGTTCACCATCGAGGCCGAATCCGAAGGTCGGCTAGACCCAGCGCAAGACCGTCTCGAGGCTCTTGCGTGAGGTCGGTCGGGGCTCTTCGGCCGCATATCCCAGGGCCACCAACAGGGCCATCTGCCAGCCGTTCGGTATGCCCAGCCTGGCCTCGATGCGGTCGGCCGCCAGTAACGGGCCCGTCATACAGGTGGCTCCAAGGCCTCGGGCATGGGCGGCCAGCAACAAGTTCTGCACGGCCAGAGAAGTGCTGGCCAACCCGGAGTACAGTTCGAGACGCTCGATGGTCTGGCTGGGCTCGATCATTTGCGATAACAGCGTCAGAGGGCGAAAGGCCGGCACGATGACCACCGGAGCCTCGCGAAAGCGTACGAAATAGTCACCGTAGCGGGTGAAGGCAGGTAGTTCCTCAGGCGGCAAAACCGCCTGCACCTCGGCCACCGCCTCCTGGACTGCCTGGGCCAGCTCGTCGATGAGCTCGGGTCGGTCGGTGACGAAGAAACGCCACGGCTGATTGTTGCTGGCCGAGGGAGCAGTGATGGCAAGCTCGAGCAGCTCTTCGACCAAAGACCGTTCGGGCCGGCGCTGGCTAAATCGCCTGACCGTGCGGCGGGTCCGCATCACCATTTCCCAGTCGCTCACGGCCAGCGGTTCGCGACTGGGCGCTTTCAGTCTTTCTTAAGCCTGGCGGGCTAGATTCAGGACAAGACCATGGGACCGTTGCCGGAAGTTCCACGCCATCTTCCTCCGGCACGCGCAGGGGGTCGACCCCAGACGAAAGGCGTGGAAAGTGAAAGTCCAACCCCTCACCAAACAACAGGCCGTCGGCCGATTGCAATCCGAAGAAGCCCAATTCTTGCGGGATAATCGCATGGACCGGGCCACCGCCATGATCGAGGCCCGGGAGACCCTGGAGCGGGGAAAAGGCGATGACCTGTGGGAGATCTACACTCAGGCCCGCCAGGACGAAGCCCGTTGGGAACGCGTGGTAGGGATGATTGTGCCCAAAGAGCGCACCGACGGTGAAAAGGCGAAGACCTTTATCGGCCTGAGTGCTGGCGGCGTCGCCGTCGGGGTGGCCGGCCATTATCTGCGCACGGGCGACCTGGGTCAAGCTCTGGCCCTGGGTGGGGCTGCCTCGTTCCTCTGTCTGACGGATGCGCTTTTTCTGGCCATCGGGGCCGACACCGGCGTGGACTTGACCCGGACCCTCGGGGCGATCAATGCCACCGCAGTGATTGCGGGCATGACCGCCAATCATTGGCTGCCCGCCTTGCTCGCCGGGGGAGCCACCCTGACGCTGGCAACCACCGTCGGGTCGGTGGCCGCTCATCAGGCCGGCAAGAATCGACAGATCCAGCAAGTCATCACCGACAATCGGCAACTCTTCGAAGCCCCCTCGAGCCCCTCGACTCAACTGGGCTCGGCCATCACCAAGAGGCACATCCTGGAGACGCTGGCCAAGCTCAGCACCAAATCCAGGGAAGAGGGAGACTATCAGGGGGCGATGGATGCTCGTGAGGACATGCAGCGTCTCGCCAACTTGAAGGGTGACACCTATCACGACATGTTTCTGGGCACCCGCGGCGACGAGCGCGGACGGAAGCTGCTCACTCGCTACGCCGATGCGATCCTGGATGACGCTCGCAACCGCGAAGAGATCCAGGCGCTTCTTCAGGGGGATCAGGCGGGCACGCAGCTGCTGATCGAAGAGGATGCGATCGAGGTGGGGGACCAGCATCTGCCGGTCTCGTCTTGATGGAGCCCCGGGAAGACATGAACTCCTGGCGGCGAAGTGTAGCTTTATGCGACGAGGCCTGAGCCTGCTAGAGATCGTGGTCGCCACCGCCCTGCTGCTGGTGGCGGCCGGTCTATTCTTGCTGAACACCCGGCCGGCTACCTCGAAAGCAGGCGCGCGGTCCCTGGCTCAGTTGGTGGCCGAAGAGCTGCGTCGGGCCCGCCAACTGGCCATTAGCCAGGGCCAACCCGTGGCCGTTTGCTTTCCCAGCGATGAAGACCGGTTTAGCCATTGCCACAGTCTCTACGTGTTGCGCGGTTGGGACCAGCCTCGGATCGAACGGCGGCGCGACTTCTCGCAAGAGTTCAAGGGGGTGGCCCTGTTCAACGGCCGCTGGCCCTCCACCCCGCCGATGACGGTAGCGGCACCGGCCACGGAGAAGTTTCCTGGCTTTGATGTCGCGGTCTGGTTGGGTGGGTCAGCCAGCGACTTCTGCTATGTCTTTTTGCCCGACGGCAGCGTGACCAGTAACGGCCTGCCCTCGTTTGACCAGGCCTTCCACCTGGTGTCGGCCCACGGCCTGCGTTATGCCGGGGCAACTGGTTCGTCGCCCATTGTGCGCCAACTGGAAGGAACCGGTGAGGCCTACACGGTGTCGGTCAGCTTTTCAGGAGCCGTCGAGATGAACACCGGAGTGACCGGCTCGGCTCTGACCGCCACGGTCGAGTTGAATGGCGAGCCAGGCGCCGCCTTGATAGACGAGGACGGCCCCTTTACGGGTAATGTCACCATCCGCGAGGTCACGGTGTTGTCGGCCTCGCGAGTCGAGACCTTGCCCTCGGGCGTCTCTGCCACGTTAGGTCCCAACGAGTATCTCGAACTCGGGGTGTTGGCCTCGGCCGACCAGGGCGGCGAACTGTATTGCGAGTGGACCAGCCGCGGGGGCGGCACCTTCAGCTATCCCGGTCGCACCCGCATGCGTTGGGACGCCGAGGCGGGTGGTTGGCGTTCTGATTGGGTCTGGCGCCCGTCGCTGGATTCGGCCGACGGCCAGGTCTTCGAGTTGACCTGCGAGGTCGAGGAGGCTACCAGTGGCGTCACGGTCCAGACGCGCGACGCCGACTTTCCCAACGGTAGCAATCAGGTTCAGGTCGTGCGCCAGGGTCAGGTTCTATTCGAGAAGGACTTGGCCGGTCGGCGCCAGATCTTTCTGCGTAACCTCGACGGCAACTACGAGCAACACCTGATCACCAGCCAGGCTAATGACCGCCAACCCCAGGCCTCGGCCGATGGCTCGCGCATCGCTTTTCGTTCCGACCGAGCCGGCACCTACGACATCTATGGGACCAGTTTCGAAGCGGCCGGATTGGCGGGGGATACCCAGCGGCCCCAGGCCGAACGGGTGGGTCGTCTGGTGCGCATCTCGAATAGCCCCGGCATCGAGACCGTCCCCACCATCTCGCCAGCCGGCGACCGGGTGGCCTGGAAATGGGTGGACGCGGTAGGCGGGCTGAATCTTTGTCTGCGCCGCTGGGACGGGGGACCTCCCAGCGGGAACTACGTGGTCACCGCCCTGGGGCGTCCCTCGGTGCTCGAAGACAGATTGTGTTGGACCGCCGACGGGCGCAATCTACTGTTTGACGGACGACCGCCGGGTAGCACCGACGCGGTGCCCCTGCGAGCAGTCATTCGCAAACTGGCCAACGTGCCCTCGGGTCCGGTGGTCCAGAACCTGGCAGCCAACGGCGATCCCACTCGTGACGTCAACGACCCCGGTAGCAACAACCAGAGTCCTCACCTGACCCGGGACGGCAACTGGTTGTTTTTTGCCTCCGATCGGGGGCGGCCCGAGAACGACCTGCGAATCTATCGGGTGCGCTGGAATCCGGCCACCAACGATGTGGCCCAACAGGGCGTCGACGCTCTGGGCAACCCCGTCTTCCACGCTCCCCAGGTGATCACGTTTTCGGGACCGAGCGGCGCGCTGAGCTTGCCGACCACGAATACCGATGGATCGTTGTTGTTCGTGACCGAGATCGCGGGTAGTGAGCACCGCCTCTGGCGGGTGGAGTTGGCCTCGGGTCAGGCCGTCTCCTTGACCGACTCGGGCGAGTTGGAGGCCAACCCCAGTTGGACGCCTTGAAGCGAGGCTATTCGCTGGCCGAGTCGGTCATCGGGATGTTGATTTTGCTGGCCGGCTTTGTGGTCATGGTGCGGCTCTACGACGCCGCTTTGCGCCAGGCCGCCGCCACCGAACGCCAGGCCCTGGCCACCGTCATCGCCGAGCGGGAACTCGAACGGATCAAGACCTGGTCCCAGGACGAGCACGCCGGGGGACGCGCTTTTTCAGACTGGAGCGGGGTAACCGGCACGCACCAGGCCGATGGGTACTCGGACTTCGAGGTCGAAGTGCAGGTCTTTCCCGTCGAACTGGCCGTGCCTTCGAGCCAACTCGAGTCGGGGCTTGGGCCACTGCAAAAGAGGCTCGACGCTTCGGTGGCTCGAGTCGAGGTCGAGGTGCGCCACCGTGAGGGCTCCTTGCGGCTGGCCGGGCTCCTGACCGAGCCCCGGCGAACCAATCCGGTGGTCACGGTCACCCCGGTAGGAGGCGGCTCGCTGCCGCTGGCCCGCGACGGCGCGCTCGAATTCGAAGCCAGCGCGTTCGCCGACGGGGGACCGCTCGAGGATGTGGCTTTCGGTTGGAAGGTGACCGGGGTCGGCAACGGCACCCTCGAACTGCTGGACCGGTCTGGCCGACGAGTGCGCTTTCGCAACCGCATCGAGATTCCGGGCCAGGGGGTCACCTATTCGACCCAGACCAGCCCCGGCGCGACCTGCCGCGTGGAAGCTCGCGTCGTCTATTACGGAGAGGAGGTCTCGGGCCAATCCGACGCCTTCGAACTACAGTAGGCGCGAGCCTGGCCGAGGCCGTCATCACCCTGTTCCTGGTAGCGGTGGTGCTGGGGGCGGTAGCTCGCTTGCTGACGCTCTCGCACGAGGCGGTCGAGCATCTGGCCAAGAAGGATCGCACCACGGTGGCGGCCCAACAGGCTCTGAGCGGTCTTCTAGGCGAAGCGCGAGAAGGGTTGAGCTGGGTCCCCCATCCCGAGGATGCTCGGGGACTGGCCTTCGAGAAGGTCGACCCCGCGGCCGACCTGTTTGATCCGACCGGCTCGCTGCCCTGGCCGCCGGCCAGCGCCAGGCTGGTGGTTGGCTATCATCTCGAGTCGGGCCGCCTGATTCGCACCGCCGGGGCCACTCGCCAGACGCTAGCCACGGGTCTGGCTGGGTTCGAGTGGTCGCATGACCGAGCTCAGGTGCTCAGGGTCCGCCTGAGTGTGGAAGAGTCCAAGAAGGTCATGGTGCTCGAGTCGGAGGTTCGATGCCCCCTTCAGTGACAAAGCGCGGAGTGGTCATCGTGCTGGTTCTGTTCACGCTGGCGGTGTTGCTACTGTCCGGCTTGGGCCTGCTCGGCAGCCGAGCTTTGCGCCAGGCTGCTACCCGCCAACAGCAAGAGGCGGTGCAGGCCGCCTGGCTGGCCCAGGCCGGTCTCGAGGATGCCCGGGTCAAATTGGCTAAGCGCCTGGATTTTCCGCCGCCGGGCGCCATGGACCAGACATTCTATAGCTATTCCGAGCGACTGGTGGATTCGCGGGGAGCCGAGGTCGGGCACTACCTGGTGACCCTCGATTCTACTCAGTTGCACGAGCCGTTCTATCTCTTGCGGCTCACCAGTGAAGGCATGGTAGGGCCACGGCAGAGCCCGCGGGCCAGCCGAGTCATCACGGCCACGCTCGACCTGCGCGGCGACGACCGTTTCGGTGACGGCCTACCGACTTCGCCCCGCCTGTTCCAATGGGTTGATTGGAACGACGGCGGGATTCTCTAGACAAAGCTAGCGAGCATTCCATAAAGCGGCAAGAAGATGGACAGCACCACGGTAGCCACGGCGCCGGCCACCAGGGTCACCAGCAGTGGTTCGAGAGCCGCCGTCAGCGCCTCGAGGCGGCCCTCTAACTCTTGCTCGAGCAGGCGCTCGAAGTGGCCCACCATCTGGCCCAGGTGCCCCGATTCTTCACCCACGCGAACCAGCCCCACCAGGATGGAAGGATAGCAGTCGGGCCGCGCGGCCATGTGCGCGCTGAGCGGCTCACCCTGAGTCAGGTCCTCGACCAGGGGGGCCGCGTCTTCTTCGATCAAAGGGTTGGCCGAGGCCTGAGCCGCTAGCGGCATCACTTGCAGCAAATTGAGACCGGCCCCGTTCAGCATGGCGATGGCCGAGCAATAGCGACTCAGACCCGTCAAGTGCAAGATGGGGCCCACCAGGGGGATCCGCAAGGCGAGCGAGTAGAGGCGGATTCGCCCCTCTTCGGTGCGACCATAATCGCGCAGCCCGGCCACCACTAGCCCCAGCAAGCCGACGACGGCCAGATGCACGCCCGGGTTCTGGGCCGCGGCCGTGAGCCAGAGCACGGCTCGCGTGATCAGCGGCAACTCGAGATTGCGGCCCTCGAAAACCTCGAACAAGCCGGGCATGACCGTCACGAACAGGCCGATGGTGATGAGGGCTGCACTGAGCAGCACAAAAGCGGGGTACAGCAGCGATGAAACGACTCGCCGCCGAGTCTGGCCATCGCGCTCGAGCCAGTCGGCCGTGCGGTCGAGGGCTGGAGATAGGCCCCCGGTGTCCTCTCCCACCCGCACCATGGCCAGAAAAACCCGGTCGAAGAGCTGAGGAAACCGGCTCATCGCCTGCGAGAGGGTGATTCCCTTTTCGACCTGGGCGGCCAGGTCCAGCACGGCCTCGCCGAAGTTCGCGTCTTCTTGATGGGAAAGGGCATCCAGGCTAGGCACGATGCCGACTCCCGAGCGAAAGAGCAGGGCCAGCTGGCGGCAGAAGATGGCTATCGTCTCGGGCCGGCAGCGGGCCCGCTCGCGCCAGTCGGTCTGGGTTGAACTGGTCGTGCTCGGTGGGATCTGGCTGGCGAGTTGGGCGCGAGGGGCAGCCGGAGGGCGGGCCGGGGGCAAAATATGGTAGTCGGGAGTCGTCGCCAGCAAGCCTTGCGGCTGACCCGACTTGAGGCTCTGCTCGACGGCGCGACAGGTAGTTTGCACCAGACTCAGATCGGCGCGGGTGAAATGAGGCGTTCCCTGTTTGCCATCGGCGTAGATGACGCCCCCAACCCGATCGCTGTCGAGCCAGAGGGGCGCGCAGACGATCGACTTCACATCGGCCAACAGCGACGAGAATTCGCGCTCGGGCAACTCGTGGGCGGTGTTGGTCAGAATCGGCAAGCCTTCACGCAGACAGTTGCGGATGACCGACAGACTGACGTCCGAGGCCGTCCAGACCTGGGCGCCCTCGACCCCATGACAGGCCCGCACGGACGGCTCGGGTTGGGGTGGATCGGCGTGGAGGATCACGATGCGCTCGGCCTGCAAATCCTCCACCAGGTGAGTCAGGGCGGCGGAAAAAATGGCCTCAGCCAAGGCCAGGCTCCAGGGGCAGGCTCAGGCAGAAGCAAGCACCTCCCAATTGGCTCGGTTCGAGGCTCAGCTCGCCGCCTGCGGCGCGCAGATTTTGGCGGCTGATAGCCAGGCCCAGGCCATTGCCCTGACCGATCTTCTTAGTGGAGAAGAACGGCTCGAAAACCTTCTCGGCCTGCTCGGGGGCAACCCCGGGCCCGTTGTCGTCTACCCGCACTGCGAGCCGGCCGTCCTGGGGGGTGGCCGTGAGTCGAATCAAGCGGCGGGGCTGGTCGTCGGCGAGGGCGTCGATGGCGTTCTTGATGACGTTGGTCAGGGCCCAATAGCAATCCTGGGTACCGCCCTGGACGATGAAGTCCTCGTCGATCTGGTTTTCTAGCTCGACTCTCTTTTGACGCAGATAGGGTTGGAGCGAGCTGAGGCTATCACTGAGCACCGAGGTGATCGAGAAGCTCTCGGCGGGTCGCGCCTCGGCCGGCCGGCTATAAAGCAGCAGGCGGTCGGTCACCCGCTGACACCGCTCGACGGATTTGAGGATCAAGCCCAGACTGTCGGTGGCCGGCGGCGGGCCGGTGAGAAAGGCGAGAGCAGTCTCGGCCGAGAGCTTGATGGCTCCTAAAGGGGTGTTCAGCTCGTGGGCGGCGTTGGCGGCCAGGCGGCCGGCCGCCGCCCACTGGCTCGACTCGACGAGCTGGTCCTGGCTGGCCCGCAGGTCGGCGTGCGACTGGCGCACTTGCTCGAGCCGCTCGAGAGCCAACAAGGCCGCCCCCGCCTGACGGCCGATGACGGCGAAGAACTCTTCTAAAAAGTCGGGGTAGGGTTCGGGCCCTATCCGCCCCAGATGCATGACCCCCATCCCCCCCAGAGGGACCATGATATGCGAACCCAGCTCACGCCAACCCGGGTCGGAAAAGAGTTGACCGTTGGCCCGGGCCACCCGGTCGATCGATTCAGGCAAGCGAGGGGCGGGCGTCTCGCCACCGTTCAGCAGGCTTGCCGCCGCCTGAGCGTTGCACCAGACGAAGCCTCCGTCGGCGGCCACGATTTCGAGACTCTTCTCGAGCAAGAGGCGGCACAGGGCGCGAGTCTGATCGATTTCGCTAAGGCCTTGACTCAAGGTGTCGAGCAGTTCTAGTTGGCGGTCCTTTCGCGACAAGAGTTGACCGCGCACCGCCGTTTCTCGCTTGAGTTCCCGGGCCTGCTCGCGGACATGGGCCAGACCGCGGCGTGTTCGCCGCAAGCTGTCGCGAAGAGCCCAAAGTTGCTTGACTAGCTGGCCCCGCAGAGCGGTCAGGGCAAATAATAAAGGCAGGTAGAGAACGGCCAGGCCCGGTTGGACGGCGGCGGCCAGATTCATGGCCAGCGCCACGGTCGGCAAGACCACCACCAGCAGAATGTCCTGGTGGAAGGCCCGACTGCGGCAAGCCAGCAAAAGCCCCACCAGGAGATAGGCCTCGAGCACCTGCAATTGGCCCGAGAGAGTGTCCACGCCTCGCCACAGCGCCACCGCCCCGGCGGCTACCAGTGGCAACAGGGCGCGGCCCGAATCGGCGAGGTGTTCGGGGCGGGGCGAGCGCAGCAACAGCGTCAGGGCCACTCCCAGCAGACCGCACAGCATGCCTGCCGCCAGTGGCAAGTGCGACCCTGCCATGGCAAAAAGGGCCAGGGCTGTCGAGGTGCGCTGCAGTTCGAGTTCGGCGGCCAGGCCGGCCACCAGTTCCAAAGCGACGGTAGAGCATAGCACCAGCCCGAGCAACAGAGCCGACCATTGGGCCGGTCCTGGAGCCGGATAGAACAACAAAGCCAGGGCAGGCAGCCAGCCGCCCAGACACCAGAGCGTGGTGGTGAGGTCCGGATTTTTCACCCGATCAAGCCGGGCGATTCATCGGGCAGTGCCAGGCGAGCCCGATGGTAGTATTCCATGACGGTGGTGCTGGGCTCGCTATCATAGAGCGAGCGCAGGGCTTTCTCGCATTCATGATACTGCTCGATGGCCGCCTCTGGACGACCGCCGTCGATGAGACACCGCATGATCAGCAAGTGGGCTTCCTGGTTGGCCGGCTCCAGCGTGAGGGCGCGGCGGGCGGCCGCTACCGCCTCACGGGGCTCGTGGCGTTCGAGGTTGAGCTCGGCCAATCGCATAGCTGCGCCCGAGACTTCGCGTTCCCAATGATCGCGTCGCTGGGTAGCCCAGTCATAGTAGCATCCCTCCAGGTAAGGCCCGCGATAGAGTTCGAGCGCCGCTTGCAGCTCCCGGGCCTCCTGGTCCGGGGAACAACCCTCTTGCTTGGCGGCCTTGAGGTGACGGGCCAGCTCGGTGACATCGTGCCAGGCGGCGATCTCGGGATTGGTGCGCAGGGTCTCGTACTGACGCTCGACCGGGTCGCGGCGAAACCCGGCCGCCTGGAACAGCTTGCGAATCACCGAAGTACACCAGTAGAGGCCCTTCTTGTCGCTGCTGCGAGCCTCTTCCCAGACCGCTTCTAGCGCGAGCTCGTCGTGCACCGGGCGCCCCCACTCGTAGGCCAGATAGGCGAAAAGATAACGGGTGCGCTGGGTTCGCCAGGCCCGGTCGGGCAGGGTTTCGCCGGCCAAGGACAATTGGAACGGCCCAAAGGAGTGAATGCGGATCATTCCGGGCCCCTCCAGGTCCTCCATGCGAACCACCAGCTTCTCGGCCAATTTGCGCACCTCGGGCACGGGCGAAACGCGCAACTCTCGCCACAAGGGCTCGGGCACCTGATGGCCCTCATCGACCAGGGTCTGCAGCCAGAACAGAAGCTGGTCGGGGCTGAAAGTCTCGGCCTGGAGATGAGTGATGAGCAGGCGAGGAAACAGGTTGCAGAAACGACCCAGAAAGCCGGTCATGGGGTAGCGCTTCAGGTTTTCGAGCAAATCGGGCAAAAGCCACTGACCGTGCACCTCGAGTTCTCGCGTCAGCGAGGGCATCAACAACTGGCGACACACCTGGGTAAAGCGCTGGCTGTCGATGTTCTCTCCGGCCGCGACCAGGGCGACCGCGGCCAGGGCCACGGCGTCACTATGGCCGAAGCGCATCAGCGGCGGCACGGCCCGGCGCAACAGGGTCAGGGCTTCGGGCCGGCGGTGCCGGCGCAGCAGCAGGCCGCCGTGAAAATCGGCCAGACAGGCGCGATAGGTGCCGATGCGAGCGGCTAGCGAGCAGGCGATTCCTAGCTGTTGCAGACACTCTTCGGGAGCTTGGGCCAGGCGGGCCAGGCCTAAACGGGCCTCCACTTCTCCGTCGAGGTCTGGCTGGTGGGCCAGATACTCGCGAAAGCTGGCCCGTGCCCCCGCCAGGTCGCCGGCACGTTCGAGGGCCTGTCCGATGGCCAACAGTCCGGTCGAGGCGTTGCCCGACTTGCGGGCCGAAGGGACCGGTGCGTTTTGGCGTAAGACCCTGACCACCTGGGGGTCCAGCCCCTCGGTGTCCAACCCCTGGCCCTGGTTTTCTATCTCGCGGCGGGCCTCGGCCACGACTGCCTCGACCACCCTGGCCTCGAGCGGTGGCTCGTGGTCGCCTTGACGATGGGCCAGCACTTCGGACAGCGAAGGTAGCAGCAGTGGGGCATCCAGCAAGGCCTGCCGGGCGGGGCCCACCACCGCCTCGGGCAAAAGTTCGAGCACGGCCGCCTGGGTGACTTGCTGTAACACCGGCCCTTCCAACTCGAGGGCCGCGCCGGCCCGGGCGGCCAACTCGCGAACCCTTTGCACCAGCTGGGGGTCGGGCAGGCCAGCCGGGTCCTGCAGGCACAGGACCAGGGTCTGCAGCACTTGAGAGACGACCTCGGCCTGCGCGCTGGCCGGCTGGAGAGGGCCGAGCTGCCGGGTCTGTTGTAACTGCTGGCGCACCAGTTCGAGAAAGCGCGAGGTCTCGAAGGGCTTCTTGAGAAAGCCCCCCACGCCGAGCTTGTGGGCCCGGCTGGTCTCTTCGAGCGAAGCATAACCCGACACCACCAGCGATCCGATCCCGGCTTGCGACTTCTGGGCCTGCTCGATCACCTCGATGCCGTCGGGCCCCTCGACGCGTACGTCGGCCACCACCAGGTCAAAGCTCTGCTCGCGGGCGGCCGCGATGGCCTCGTGGCCGGTCTCGACGGCCACCACCTCATAGTCGCTATAGCTCAAGATTTGGGTCAAGATGGCCCGCATCTCGTGATCGTCTTCGAGCAAGAGAATACGGGGCTTCTTGTCGGTGGTCACACTCATCGAGTCATCAAACTTGGCTGTCGGTAGCGCGATTCCTGGCTTAGATCGGCGTCGCGCCGGGCAGGCTAGGAGTTACGTTAGCCGTAGGGATCACCAATTCTTGACCCACCTGGATGTGACCGACATCCTCGAGTTCATTGACCTGGGCGATCTGCTCGAGCAGGTTCAGATCGCGAATCTGCTCGGGTGTGTAGCCCTGACCGCGCAGGATCGAGAGCACATTTCCATTGGGCGTTCCGAAGGGGGTGACCGTGACCAGGGTAGCGGCCTGACCCGGGAACGGGTTGTCCTGATCATCGGCGGGCAGCACGAACGGCTCGCTCTGCTCGGGCGCTCCCACCGTCTGGGCTAGCGGAGAACCCGGTTGAGGAGGATAACGGTCGGCGAAGCTCTCGAGCTGTTCGAGGGAGAGGATGGGGCTGGCCCCGGCGGGCACGTCGCTCGGGATCAGCAGGATGTTGCCCGGCTCGAGACTTTGATCGGGTTCGAGTCGGTTGACAGCCCGGGCCTGGTCAAGCAGAGTCTGGCCATGCTCGTTGGGAGTGTTGATCTCGTCAGGGGTGAACCCCTCGGCCTGCAGAATGGCTTCGAGGTCGTTAAAAGGCTCTTGAGTGCCGGTGCGCACGAAGCCGGCACCGTGGCCTGAATAGGGATTTCTCTCGTCATGGCTGGCCAGGTCGTCGTCGTGGAGGCGCTCGCCGGCCTGCGAGGGAGCTGGAACTTCGCCAGTCAGAGCCAGCCGTCGAACCGCCCGCAGACGAGAGCTGAACTCGAAGTCGTTAGCGTTGGAAGGAGCGAAGTCCGCGTCGGTTTCTTCGCTTTGGTAGGCCACGGGCACTTCTTGAGACCGGCTCAGCGGAGCGCCTCTCAGGATCGGGGTGGGGTTGCTGACATTGTTCTGAGTGTTGACCATCGTTGTGTCCTCCGTTTCGTTGAGTTGACTTTAGATGGACCAGCCGGAACTCAGGAAAGAAGACCCCGGCAAATGTTGCCGGGTTGTAAACGTTTGGGCGATGTCTTTGGGCCGAATTCTCAAGAGGGCCGCGGCCGCCTCGGTCTCGGGAACGATCAGGCTCAGAATAGGGCTGGATTCAGACCCGCCGCTCGCCGAAGAGGCCAGACCGGCATAGCCCCGGGACAGTCCTAGAGTTTCGGCCGTGGCTGAATGGATTTTGGGGGCACATCGAGCCACTTCGAGGAGCCGACTAAGGTCATCATCGGGCCGACGAGGCGAAGGGATGTAGGCGTCACCTGGGTCCTCTCCGGAGTGGGATGGCTCCTTGGGAGTGAGTCTCTCGCGCGAGGCTGTCTGGTGAGCGGCGGGGAGCGGTGGGTTCGGGTTGAGCATCTATCGTTTCTCCGATCGTTAGGGTTGAGATTCAGGCTGCCTCGTCGGAGGCGGCGAATTGGGCAAAGATAGAGCCGGCCAGGGCACGAAAGCCCAGTACCGAAGGCGAAGCGATCTCGGCGGCCTGGGCCGGCAGGCGGGGCCGCTCGACGAAAAAGTCGGGAAAGTTCTGGGCGAAGGTGTCAAAGTCAGTGACGAAGGCCTCAAGATCTGGAGAGATGCCGGGCCGGAAGATGGGCGCCTCGATTCCGCGCGCGTCGAAGAGGGAGCGGACCACCGCGTTCTGGGCCGAGGCGCTGCCGCGGTGATAGGGGGTGGCCTGGGCCAGCAGCCAGTTGACCCGGGCAACCGCGTCCACCGTCTCGTCCAGGGGCAGATTGGGGTCGAGCGCCCGGCGGTAGAAGTCATCGGCCAGATCGAGCAACCGCCGGCCGGTGGCCGGCGAGGTGTGGACCCAGGCGAACGGCACGCCCTCCGAGTTGCGCAGTACCGGCGTCAACTCCAGGAGCTCGTCTCCGATTTGTAGCGAGCTGGCGGCGCCGACTCTATCGCGAATGGTCACGGCCCCACCGGCGTCTCCGTAGCGTCCGGTGATCGGAGTACGGGTCAAGATGGTCGGGTCATCCGCCCGCTCGACCAGAAAGCTGTCGTCGAAATGCTCGCGACCAAAGGCTCCCAGCGGACCTTCGGCCAGCTGGTCGAGGGCCTCTCGGAGAGTGGCCGGAGGGTTCTCGGCCAGGGCCCGAGTGGCTTCTTGAATCGTCTCGAGATAGGCGGGGTCAGTGGAATATCCCTGACTGAAGATCTGAAAGCGGGCTTGGTCGTCGAAGGGGTTGCCGGTGAAGATGGGGTTGCCGTACTCATCGAGGTGGCTGAGATCGATGACGCCGTCGACGCGGCCCGCCTCGACGATCTCGTCGGCGACGGTGGCGGCTTCGGCCACCTCGTCAGCGAAGGTGGCGGCCTCGGCCACCTCGTCGACCAGACCGGCCCCGTGAGCGCCAGCAAGCCCGCCTCCGGTGGCGACCTCGGTCAGAACTTCAAAGGCAACCGCTCCGGCGATGCCCGCCACGCCGTGCTCTTCAAGAATCGGCCGGAAGGATTCGAGCAGAAGCTCGGGTTGGGTGGCCACGTAGCCCAGCCCGGTGATGACCTGGCCCGGCTGGGTGACGATGGTGCCCAGTCCCTCAACGGTGCCGGCGGCGGCTTCTCCGAAACCACCGAAGAAGTTGTCGACCTGATGGGTGACCAGCGCGCTCGCCTGGTCTGAAGCCAGGTCGATCTGGTCCCCGGCGGTCCGGACCTGAGCGGCCAGTCCCTCGGCGCCAACCGCGTCCAGAGCCCTACCGGCCAGTCCTGACAGCCCCTGGGCGCCGGCCCCCACGGCCGTATCGAGCAACTCGAGTGGAAGGCTGAACTGGTCGGCCACTCCCTGAGAGATGTCCCGCACTGCCTGCCCGACCAGCCCCGTGACCGCCTCGACCCCGGTCGAGACGGCCAGGTCGAGACCGTCGAGCGCCTGGTTGGTCACCCGGTCAAGATTGTCGGCCAGGCCATCGGCGCCCAGCAGACGCGCGCCGCCTTCGACGACTTCTTCGAAAGCCTCGATCGGGGCGGTGAATACGCTGGTGACGAGGTTGTGGTCGAACTGTTCACCCACCCAGCCAAAAGCCCGGCGCACGCCATTGCTCACGTCCTCGCTCAGGTCGTCGAAGAACTCGTCGGCCTGGTCACCGGTCTGGCGAACCTGGTCGGCCAGACCGTCAGCCCCGACCAGGTCCAGAGTCGCCCCACTCAGGCCGGTCACGGCGTCGTTGACCAGACTGGCCAGGGCGATCCCACCGGTGGCGGGGTTGACCAGGTCGGTGATGGTGTGACCGAGGTCCGAAAACGCGTTGCCGACACGCTGCCAGGCGCTATCGTCGGCGCGCCGGATCGAGGTGATCGCCTCGTCGAGTTCGCCCAGCGCCGAATTGGCGCTCTGCTCGAGGTGAGGAGCTAGAGCAGGATGCCTTTCCAGCAGTTCGGGTAGCTGCTCGCCGAAGGTGGCCAGGGCCTGATCGGCCTCTTCATCTCCTTCGGCCCCGTCGAGCAGGTCTTCCAGGCGGGTTTCAAGATGCTGGCTGAGCAGGGTGCCGACCCGCTGCTGAGTGTCTTCATTCTGGTTGTTGTAGAGCAACCGTTGAAAGCCAAGAGCGGTGGGAATCTGCTCGAACTCTTCAAAGCTCTCGACGGTCTGGTCGAGGGCCGACTGGGCCGCCTGGCCCACCTCTTCGTCTTCTTCGGCCAACTGGGCCAGAGCCAGGTACTCGTCGTCACTCAGCCCATCCAGGGTCTCTGAATCGCGCAGGTCGTCGGCGAGCTGGGCGGGGTCAGCGGCCCAGTCATCGTAGATCTCCTGCGCGGGAGTCGGGTTGCGGCTGTCTTCGCGCAGCTCCTCCGTCTGGGGGGTCAGTTCTCTTCGAACCGGAGCGGCCTTCGAACTCGTTTCGCCCGCTTCACGCCGGCCTTTGGCGGCGGGGGCCGCTTTGCTCTTGGCTTGAGCGGAGGCCTGGCCGTTGCCACTGGCCTTCGAGGTCGCTTTGGAGGCGGCGCGGGCCTTGGCCCGTGACGGGCCGGTGGATTGAGAAGTGCCTTTGACTAGCATTAGTACCTCCTGGTCGTCTCAAAGTGAGAGGGTGGGAAGATCAGGCCGCGTCGAGGTTGGCCAACGCATCGAAGTCAGCCACGGCTGCGGCCAGGTCAAGCTGGGTCAGCGGGCGTCCGAGCTGGGCTTCCACCTCCTGGTGAAGGAGAAAGTCGGCGGCCTCGGCCATTTGAAGGATCGCCTCGGTGGGCTCCACGCCGACCGGGAGATTGGCGACGACGCCGGTGGCGATCGCGCTCAACCGGTCGTCGGCCAGGATATCCTCGAGCGAACGCCCGGTCACCAGCGCATCGCCCAGTTCGAGCACCGCTTCCAGGTCCGAATCGAAGACCGGATGCGGATTGTCGACATTGCTATCGGACTGGTTGGGAGTGGCTGCCTGGAAGGCCGGTCGAAAGTCGACGATGGTTTGATAGTGTTGCTGAGCCTCATCACCGAGCGCGGCTCTAGCCACGTTGAGGTCTTCTCGGCCGAAGAAGCTGTCTTCTCCGCCCTCATACGCGCCGCCGTCGATGACGCTGACCAGGGTGGGATTGTCGAGCAAGGTGGCCGCCGCCCCGGCCAACTCGTCGGCGCGCTCGGTTGCCTCCTCCTGGCTCAGGCCCGAGGCGGTGAGACTGGCGATGTAGTCGGGACGCCAGTCGTCCTGGTCGGCCAGAGTGACCAGGTCGTCAAGGCTGACGCGAGCGTCGTGGACATCGTCGGCGTTGATGGGATTGGCCAGATAGTCGAGGTTCTGGTCGATGGTATCCAGGGCCGCGGTCAAATCCTGGCGGCGCTGTTGGTCAGGCGGCAACTCAGGCTCGGATGCAGGCTCGGGCTCGGCTTGAGCGGCGTCGACATCCACGTAGCTTCCGTCCTCGCCCAGGAGGAAGCTCTGCACCTCGCCGTTCTGGCCGTTGAGGTTCAGCTCCTCGACCCCGTCGAGATTGACGACGGTCCCGTCCTCGAACTCGACCCGATTGACGCCGTCTTCAAAGACTACGTTCCCCTGCCCGTCGCCCGAGAGGTTGAGCACGTCATAGCCTTCGCCACCCTCGATATAGGCTTCGTCGGGACCAGCTTCCGAGGCGCCGTCTTGCAGGCGCACCTGGAAGAAGTCATGGCCCTCGCCACCGTCGAGTTCGATGAAGTCCTGATCAGCGCCGGCTTCGATGAGCAGCCGGTCGTTACCGCCACTGCTCGCGGCCGCCAGATAGTCCGAGCCCTGGGCGCCGCTGAGTACGATGGAGTCGTCTTGCTCGGAACCTTCGGCCAGGAGGTCGTCATCGCCCGAGGTCCCATCACTCTCGACCCGATCACCATTGGCCAGTAGTTGTTCGGTGTTGATACTGGGTGCCTGGGTGGTCGGCACATGGAGCACCTGACCGGCTTCGACCAGGTTCGGGTCTGGCAGGGAGTTGGCCTGGGCGACCTCATCGATGAGGGTCGAGCCGTCCGGGTTGGCCGCGTAGATCTCGTCGAGAGTGAAGCCTTGCCCCAGCAACACGCCTTCGAGGTGATCGTTCTGAGAGCCGTCGGAGCCATCCCATTCGGTGACCTCGACCGAGGTGGCGTTGTACTCTCCCTGATAGGCATTCTCTTCATCCTCGAGATCAAGAACCTCGGGCTCCCCAGCGGCGGCTGAAAAGTCCACATCCTCCAGCGCATACTCATCGCCCAGTTCGGCTGTCGAACTCGAAGAGCCATTGCCCGACTCGACTCTGGTGCTCGATGTCGGCGCGGCCGCTGAACTCGCGCTAGCCGAAGAGCTTGCCGGCCGGGGCGCGGGGCTGGTCGCACTGCTCGAGCCGGAACCGCTCGGGGTGGACGCGCCGCCGTCGCGGGGGGCCTGACGGCGCTCGCGGAACGCTTGACGACTGGTTGCCTTGTCGGTTTCAAGAATGGCCATTTCGAGATCTCCTTCGGTTCTAAGACGGTGAGTGTTAGGCTGCTAGCGCAGAACCCGCTGCCGTTGTTGCTCGACATAGCGTCGGAACGCCTCGTCGGGGCTGGTGCCGCTACCATAGGCAACGTGCCGGTCGCGCAGCACCTGGTGCTGCAACTGCTGACTGATCGAATCCACGGTCTGGCCGGCCTCGAGTCGATGCTCGAGGCCTTGCAGGTCCTGCTGGCTGAGTCCGAACCAGGCCGCGTCACCGGACTGGATGCTCAGAAACATCAGCTCGGGGTTGTGTTGATCGAGTTGGGTGAGGGTCTCGTAGAGGTCTCGCTCATTGGCCTGAATTCCATCGCGGGAGAGCTGTTGGGCCCGCAACCCGACTTCGTTGGAACTCAAGAATCCGTCGTCGTTGAGATCGATCTGGTCGAAGTTCTGGCTGATCTGTCCGACCGCCTGGGCGGTCACCTGGGCCCGCGGCTCCGGCTGGGGGGCCTGGGGATACCCAACCTGGGGATTGCCGTAGCCGGGCTGAGGGTTGCCATTGCCGAAGCCCGGGGTGGGCGCGCCACCGCCGAAACCCGAGAAGCCTGTGAAAATCAGGTTGAAGACATCGAGCACCTCTTTGAGGAGGGCCAGGTTGGTAGGGGCAAAGTTGGCGGCGCCAGGATAGATGCTCCCCTGGTTCCCAAATCCTATGGGGTAGGGCTGAAACTGGGTTTGGCCGGGATAGATGTTGGCTGCGGTGATCATTTGCTGTTACCTCCGTCGTTTTTCTGGACTTGCTTGACGCCCTCGGAACGCCACGCCATGTAGGAGCGGATCGTGAGTTTTCGGTCCTCTCGCCCAGCCGGGTCAGGCTGGGGCCTTGGAGCCGGCCGCACTCGAATGACTGGCGGTCTCGCTATCGCGCTCAGCCGCGTGGCTTCTCGATACACGAGCACATAGTCGCTGAGCGGCCTGATGATGGGGGCCGAGCGTAACTCATAGAGGCGGGCCTGGTATCGAGTCAGCATCGCGGGCATCCTTTCGTCGAGTGGTGTGCACTGAAGATAGGACGCTCAACCGGGTGACAGGTTGAAAGGGGCGGCTAAGTGTTAACAGGTTGTAAACGTTAGGACACGAGCAGAAGCGCTCAGGAGCCGGCCGTGAACCCGCCGTCAACACCGAAGGTGGCTCCGGTCACGAACGAAGCCCGCTCGCTAAGCAGAAAGACGACCATCTCGGCCACCTCTTCAGGTCTGCCGAGGCGGCCCATGGGAATCTTGGCGAGAATCTTCTGGCCGGCTGCCTGGAAGGCTTTGGCCAGCATGGGCGTGTCGGTGGGGCCGGGCTCGACACAGTTCACCCGGATGCCAAAGCGCGCATACTCGCTGGCCAGAGCCCGGGTCAGGGCCGCCAGCCCCCCTTTGCTGGCCGCGTAGACAGCCTGGCCGGCATGGGCGCGCTGCTGGCTGACCGAGCCGAGATTGACGATCGAGCCGCCGCGCTTTTGCATCATACCGGGTAGGATCGCTCGGCAACAGTGGATGGGACCCAGCAGGTTGGTGTCGAGTTGGGCCCGGATCTGGTCCAGGCTGAGGGTGGGCAAGAGGCCGGCGTGATGGATGGCCGCGTTGTTGACCCAGCCGTCGAACTCTTCAAGCCAGTCGCCGCAGGCAGCCTCGATCGAGTCGGGATCGGTCACGTCGAGGTGGGCGGCTCGGGCTCGCAGTTCGGTGGCCAGTTGGCTGGCAGCTTCGGGGTGGCGGTGATAGCCCAGCAGCAGCCGAGCTCCGGCCCGGGCGCAGGCGCGGGCAATGGCTTGACCGATAGCCCCGGTGGCGCCGGTGATGGCGATGGTCTTGCCGGCCAGCTCAGCCAAGCTCAGAAGTTCATGTTCATCGCGGTGCGCACTTCGTCGAGGGTGGCCTGAGCCACCGCCCGGGCTTCTTCGACGCCCCGGCGCAGCACTCGAGAGACCAGCTCGGAGTCCTTTGCCAGCTCGGCACGCCGTTCGCGCAGGGGCTTTAGGTATTCGTTGAGGGCTTCGGTCATGGTGGTCTTGAGCTTGCCGGCCCCGCCGTCGCCGATGTCGCCCGCGATGTCCTGGGGAGAGCGACCGGTGCATAGACTGGTCACCAGCAGCAGATTGGCCACCTCGGGTCGGTTGTCGGGGTCGTAGGTAATGACTCGCTCGGAATCGGTCTTGGCCTTCTTGATGAGCTTGGCCGTCTCGTCGGCACTGGCGCCCAGCATGATGGCATTATTGCGGCTCTTGCTCATCTTCTGGCCGCCGTCGAGCCCGAGGATCATGGGGGCCTCGCTCAGCAATGGGTGGGGCTCGGGAAAGACTCTCTTCTTCTTGGCGAAGCGCTGGTTGAAGCGACGAGCGATCAGCCGGCTCATCTCGAGGTGAGGGATCTGGTCTTTGCCCACCGGCACCAGGTTGGCTTTGCAGAACAGGATGTCGGCTGCCTGATGGACCGGATAGGTGTACATGCCAGCGTTGATATTCTTGAGGCCGGCGGCCTGGATCTCGTCTTTTACGGTGGGATTGCGATCGAGTTCGGCCATGCTCACCAGGGTGAGAAAGGGCAGCAACAGCTGGTTGAGCTCGGGGATGTGGCTGTGGGGAAAGATGACGCACTGCTCGGGGTCGATGCCGGCGGCCAGATAGTCGAGGGTGAGCTCGCGCACGTTGTTGGCGATCTCGGCGAAGCTATCGCGATCGGTGAGCACCTGATAGTCTGCGATCACGATGAAGATGGGCACACCCAGGCCCTGCAGGCGCACCCGATTGTTGAGCGAGCCGAAAAGGTGCCCGATGTGGAGCGCCCCGGTGGGGCGGTCGCCGGTGAGCACGCGGAACTTCTTGGGATTGACCTTGAGTTCTTCTTCGATCTCCTGGCTACGGGCCAGGGTCGCGGCATAGGTGTCGGAAATGGTGGCCGGGCTTGTCATACTGCGGCCGTTCGCTTGCGGGCCGGGTTACCCCTGTCCGAGCACCAGGCACGCGTTCTGGCCGCCAAAGGCAAAGGAGTTCTTGAGCATCAGGCCGGCGGCCGGCAGCGGCCGGGGACCTTCGGGGATATAGTCGAGGTCGCAGGCCGGGTCGGGTTGCTCGAGATTGATGGTGGGATGCACCAGGCCTCGTCGGGCGCAGGCCAGGGTGGCTGCCACCTCTACCGCTCCCGAGGCCGAGATGAGGTGGCCCAGCATCGACTTGGTCGAACTCACCCACAGACGCTCGGCGTGGGCCCCGAAGACGGCGCGCAGGGCCAAGGTTTCGATGGGATCGTTCTTGGGGGTCGAGGTGCCGTGGGCGTTGACGTAGGCGATCTGCTCGGGTCTCACGGCGGCGTTGGCCAGGGCCCGCCGCATGGCCAGCACAGCCCCCAGCCCCCGGGGGTGAGGCTCGCTGATGCCGTGAGCGTCAAACGAGTTGCCGAAGCCCAGCACCTCGCCGTAGCAGGTGGCCCCGCGGGCCTGGGCCGAGGCTTGCTCTTCTAGCAACAACACGGCCGCGCCCTCGCCCAGCAAAAAGCCGTCGCGGCCTCGATCAAACGGTCGCGAGGCTTGCTCGGGTCGTTCATTGCGGGTGGTAGTGGCTCGAATCTTGCAAAAGCCGGCCACTCCCATGGGGTTGATCATCGAGTCGCTACCGCCGGCCAGCATCCACCGGCGCTGACCTCGGCGGATGGTCCAAAAGGCGGTGCCGATGGCATCGGTCGAGGCGGCACAGGCCGAGATGTGGGTCTGAGGTGGATAGCTCAGGTTGAAGCGCCGGGAGATGGCTTCGATGCAAAGCTCGGAGGGGGTCTGGAGAAAGGTCTGGGGGTCGGCCCCAGGGGGCAGGCCATGATGATGCAGGTATTGGACCAGGTCAGGCATCGAGAAGAGATCGAGGCCGATGCCCAGGCTCAGGCCGCCAAGGCTGGGGTCGAGGGTCTGGCCGGCCATGGCTTGCTCGCTGGCGGCCAGAGCGAAGCTCCATTTGCGGTCGGGATGCTCTGGCAGGCCGGCGGTGTCGACCTGGGCGGCGATGCGCGTGGCCAGTCGAGCGGGCTCGAAGAGAGTGATGGGGCCGGCGCCCGAGCGTCCCGCCAGCAGGCCGTCGGCCAGAGCATCCAGAGAGTTGCCCAAAGGGGTGACCACCCCGATGCCGGTCACCATGACCCGCTTCATGGCTGCCACCGGCAGGCCACCGTCAGGCCGTCGGGAGTGTGGGCCCGGTGGGACCATTGCTGCTGACTGAGCTGATGGATCAACTCGGCCGGGCCCCAGGGCGAAGGCGAGGCAACCTGCCCGTCATAGGCGATGGAAAACTCGTGCAGGCGGGCCAGGCCCGGGCCTTTGCGCAGGCAGAGAAAGCCGGCCACGTCCTGGCCAGGGGGGTGACTGCGGCGTTGGCGGTGGTAGTCGACCAGAAAGTTGTTCTGGTCGGCCACCGCTCCCACTATAGCAAGCTCGATTTGGCCTTCTTGCAGGGCCCAAAGAGCCTGCTCGAGCACCTGGTAGAACTGGCCCAGGCCGGGAAAGCTGGTCATCGAAGGCCCCCGGATGCCCAGGTTGAGCGAGACGTGAAAGATCGGCATGTTGGGCAGACAGCGAAAGGTCAACAGCGGATTGACCTGATCCAGCCCGTCGCTCGAGAAGCGTTCCATCGAGAAGACTCCCTGTTCGGTCGAGTGCTCGGCCAAAGGCAGCATGTCGTCTTTTTCAAACGGGATGTGGCCGCTCACCAGATAGAGGCCGGCCTGCTCGAGAGCCCCGGGGTCGAGGTCGGCCTGGGCGGCTGCCTGGCAGGCGGCAGCCACGGCCAATCGGTCTTGTTTGCCCATGAACTTGAGCATCTTGCGCGACCTGAGCCAGGGGATGCAGTCGACGGGGTCCTGGCACAAAGCCAGTCCGGCCAGGCTTATCGAATCGCAAAGTCGAGCTTGAGGTGGCGTGTCCACAGGCTGTAGAGCTCCCGTCGTTGCTCGTGCACCCGAGGCGAGTCGACGGCCCGCAGCACGAAGGTCAAAAGGGCCCTGGCCACCTGTTGCTCGCCCAACTGGATGCGGCCCTCGACCTGGGCCGCGCCACCCAGGCTAGAAGACAGCTCGCAAGATAGGCTGAGCACATCGCCGGGCCGGGCTGGATGGGTAAAGCGGGCCTGATCGATCTGGGCTAAAATGGCGCGTTGCTGGGGGTCTTCGCAATGCGAGATGTCCACCAGAAAGCCTCCCAACTGAGCCAACGCCTCCACCATCAGCGTGCCCGGAAAGAGCGGGTGACCGGGAAAATGGTCGTGCAGATAGTCTTCGCTCAGGCTGACGGCCTTGACGCCCCGGATGCTTTGACCGGGGATCAACTCGTCCACCCGGTCGACCAGAAAGAATCGCACCTACCACCTCCGACCGGCGCCCAGTAGCTCCAGCGGTGGGCTGGGCCGGTGGGCAAAGCGCGGGTCGCGGGCCCGATAGAGGATGTTGTAAGAGCAGGTGGGCACGTTGCCGCCATCGGCCGAGGGCACGCCCACGCAGCACTGGCGAATGCGGTCGGTATCGAAATTCTCTTCGTCCATGTGCGAGTGGATGTAGATGGTCTTGGCCGAACGTTCGGCGATCAGCTGTTGCTCGGCATACTCCAGGGGACGGTTTGGAAAGATGCGACAGATGAGGTCTTTGAGGGCTTTGAGCACGCGCTCGCCGGTGTCGTCGGGAAGTTCGCGGCTCCACAGATCGGCGATGACGCCTTGCATGGCCTCTTCCATCCTGGCTCCGGGTTCCATGTAGAGATTGTCGGTGAGCAGGTGGCGGATGACGGGTTTATCCATGAAGCGCGCGAAAGGCAAAAAATCGCCCTGCCCCAGGTTGAGTAGGTAACAGGTCTGGTAGCACATCGGGTGGGCGCACGGCGAGGGCACGAAGTCGGCTTTGGCGATGCGGCCGCCGCTGGCTTTCTCGATGGAAGCCAGCACATCCGGCACGGTGATGCGGCTGTTGGGGTCAAAGTCGGTGCCCCCCTGGCCGGTGAAGCACATGGTGTGGATCTCGAGGCTACGAATGTGTTCGCGCTCGAGGCACAATTCGACCAGGGCCCCCACTTCGTGATCGTTGACACCCAGCGCCAGCACGGGGATGAGGGTGGTGTCGAGGCCGAACTGTTCGAGCCGGTCCAACACGCGCAGCTTGGCCGAGGTGCAGTTGGCTCCCAACATCTTGCGGTTGATGGCATCTTCGAACGAGTCAAAGGAGAGCACGATCCGGGCCCGCAACTCGGAGAGCTCTTCGAGCAGGGCGTCGTTCTTGAGAAAGGCCAGGCCGTGGGTGGAGATGGTCACGCGGTGGATCCCGGCCTCATGGCAGAGTCGCACGATACCAGGCAGGTCGGGATGCAGGGTCGGCTCGCCGCCGGTCAGGTTGATGATTTTTCGCTCGGGGTCGTTGTGGCGCATCACCTCGAGGATCTGGGCGAACTCTTCCTGGCTGATGTGAAACGGCTCTTGGTTCTTGTTGATGGTATAGCAGATGGGGCAGTCGAGGTTGCACACGCTGGTGATGGGAATGACCGGCAGATAGGTCTTCTGCTGGTGGGCGCCGCAGGCGCCACAGTCATAGGGGCAGCCCTGTTCGATGTCTTTCTTGATCAGGGCCGGGGCCACCAGGGCGGCCGGATAGCCCATCGTCTCGTGATACCAGGCCGCGTCTGAGGCCAGCAGCACCGTGCGCTGGCCGTGCTCGGGGCAGCTTTTGCGCAGATAGACGGCCCCCTCGTGCTCGACGATCTCGGCCTCGACCCCACGCTTGCACACCGTGCACAGGCTCGAGGTCTTCGTCAACAGCTGGGTGATGGCCATCAGCCTCTATTGGAATTGCCGGGGGTGTAACCCTTCCCCGTTCGAGTCGGTAAATTTCGAATTTCCGTTGCGAAATTTCCAGAAATTCCGTATCATTGTTTCGTGTTTTACGGACGAAGCCTCGCCTTGGAGCCCCTTCTCGAGCATCGTTCTGTGTTTCTCTTCGGGCCCCGGCAAACCGGCAAGACCACCTATCTAAGAGCAAGATTCCCGCAAGCGCGTTATATCGATCTTCTCGATGCGCGAGTCTTCCGGGAGCTTAGTGCCCGACCCGAGTCGCTCAGGCAGTCTCTGGTTCCTGAGCAAAGGCTGGTGATCATCGACGAGATCCAAAAGCTCCCTGAACTCCTCGACGAAGTGCATCTGATGATCGAGTCTTCTCCGCAGCTGCGCTTCGTTCTCACCGGAAGCAGCGCCCGAAAGCTAAAGAGGGGCAGGGCCAACCTGCTGGCGGGGCGAGCCCTGACCTGTTCGCTGCACCCTCTCGTGTCGGCTGAACTCGGTGGCGCCCAGCTCGACGAGCGAATTCAACGAGGCAGCTTGCCGCCGGTGCTCTCCTCTCCGATTCCGTTCGAAGACCTGCACGCCTATGCTGGCACCTATTTGCAAGAGGAGATTCAAGCCGAGGGGCTCACCCGGAACATCTCCAACTTTAGCCGATTTCTCGAGACAGCCGCACTCTCCAATGGCCAGGTGCTCAACTACACGGCGATTGGCAGCGACACCGGTATCAAGGCCCGGACGATCCAGAGCTACTATCAGATTCTCGAAGACACTCTGGTCGGACACGTGCTGGAACCCTATCGAAAGACCCGAAAGCGTAAGGCCGTCAGCACCGGAAAGTTCTACTTTTTCGATGTCGGGGTGGCCAACGTGCTGGCCGGGCGAGAAGTGCTGGCTCCCCGGACGCCTGAGTATGGGGTGGCTTTCGAGCACCTCGTCTTCTTGGAGTTGCGGACCTTCCTGGACTATCACAGAATCCGAACTCCCCTCACCTTCTGGCGGACTCACACTCAGGCCGAGGTCGATTTCGTGGTAGGGGATGCATTGGCCATCGAGGTGAAAGCAACCGAACACGTCGGTCGACGTGATCTCGCCGGGCTGAGGCTCCTGGCCGAGGAACTTCCCGAGCTACGCCGGCTGGTCGTGTGCCGCGAGTCGACCGCTCGCGTGGAAGAAGACGGAATCGAGATTGTCCCGGTCGAGCAGTTCTTCCGACTTTTGTGGGACGGCCAACTCATTGGGGCGCAGAGCTTGTGAGCGCGCGCAGGCCCACGTCCACCAGATACAGACAAGCCGCGCCCACGAGGGTGGTGACCAGCCAGTATTGCCAGAAGGCGAGTCCTACTACGTCTCTGGCCGAGTGCGAGGCGTTGATGTTCAAGGCTGCCGGGGTGAGCCAGCCGCAGGCCAGGCGCACGGCCACGAAAAAGAGCCAGGCCTCTAACCAGACCGGAGCCCCGTTCTGCTTGCCCTGGCGCAGCCAGTAAATGGCAAAGGCCAGTCCGCCCAGGTGGGATAGATAGCTGACCGGCGCGATGGTCGGGTCGAGGGTGAGCTCGCGCAGCCACAGGGGCGTGCCGGCCACGATCCAGAGCACGCCCATCCTGACCACGTAAGGGCGCTCGAGCAAGACGCCCAGGCCCATCAGCAGGTTGGCCAGCTGGCACATCCAGAGGCTGTCCCAGACGACCCCGCGGCGGGCGTTGTCGGCAAAGTCGAGCAGAAACAACCCGAGGGGGATCACAGGCCCCCGTCGAGCAGCAGCGTCTGGCCGGTCAGATAAGTGTTGTCGACCACGAGCCAGGCCACCAGCTCGGCTACCTCAGCGGCGGTGCCGAAGCGCTTGAGCGAGCAGTGGGTCAGATAGGCCTGGCGCAGCTCGTCGCCCAGCTTGCTCGACAGACCCCCCTCAAGGATGCCCAGAGCCACCAGGTTGATGCAAGTCTGGCGATGGCCCAGCTCCTTGGCCAGCGACTCGACCATGCCCTTGAGGGCCGCCTGACTGGCGGCGAAATGGCTGGCCGCCGGCACCGGCTTGATGCCATCGATGGCCGAGATCAGCACCAGGTTGCCGCCCTCGAGGTAAGGAGCCGCCGCCCGGCACAGAGCGAAGTTGCCGCGGGCGTTGGTCTCGAGCACGTGGTCGAAAGCCTGGCGGTCGATGGGTTGCAGGCGGTCATAGTCGGGGGCGCTGACCTTCTGATAGAAGTAGTCATCGCCCGAAACACCGGCCGCCCCGACCACCGCATCGAGGCCTCCGAGGCGCTCGACGGCCGTGGCCACGACCCGCTCGAGGCTTTCGAAATCCCGGAGATCGCAGGCCAGTCCGTCGGGGTGAGGGCGGGTGTGATAGGTCGAGACAAGCTGGCAGTCTTCGGCCCGCAGCCGCTGGCAAATAGCTGACCCGACATAGCCGGAACCACCAATCACCAGACAGCGCCTCTTCATAGCCCACCGTCCATGAGGATGGTGGCGCCGGTCATGTAGCTGTTGCGGTCAGAAGCTAGAAAGGCGGCCAGGCGAGCGACCTCGTCGAGTTTGCCGACCCGGTGCAGGGCCACATGCTTGAGGTATTCCTTAAGCCGATGCTCGGGTAGATTGCGGCCCACGCCGTCGTCGAGCAAGCCTGGGGCCAGGCAGTTGACCCGAATGTTGTAGCGGGCGATCTCCTTGGCCAGGGCCTCGGTGAAGCCTTTGACGGCGGCCTTGCTGGCCGAATAGTGGATGGGGGCCTCGATGAGGCGCAAGCCGGCCAGTGAGCCGATGTTGAGGATGCAACCGGCCTTGCGCCGGATCATCCCGCGCACCGCCGCGCGGGTGGCTATAAAATAGCCTTTCACGTTGACATCCATGACGGCGTCCCAATCTTCGGCCTCCATCAGGGCCAGCGGCAGGGGCTGGCTGATACCGGCGTTATTGACCAGGATATCCAGGGCCCCCCACTCCTTTTCGAGCTCGCTCACCATCTGGTTGAGGCCGGCCTCGTCGGTTACCGACACCTGAAAAGCTCGCCCTTGCGGCAACTCTCTCAGCGTTTGTTGGGCACCCGCCTCGTCGCTGGAGAAGTTGAAGGCCACTTGCGCCCCCTCGGCGGCAAAGGTTTGGCAGAGGCTGCGCCCCAGGCCGCGAGAGCCGCCGGTGACCAGCACCTTTTTGTCAGCTAGCAGGGGCTCTTTCACCGGCCTCGGGTTCGCCGCCCGGTTCGTGCTCTCCCGTTCCCGCCCGCCGGGGGTCAAGGCAACCACGCACTGCTTCGAGCAGTTCGCGGGCTTGGAAGGGCTTTTGCAGAAAGCGCTCCCACGGCTTGAGAAACAATTCCTGGCCGGCGATTTCGCGGCTGTAGCCGCTCATCAGCAGCACTCCCAGGCCGGGCTTATCTAGCTGCAGTTGCATGGCCAACTCTCGTCCCGAGGTCCCCCCGGGCATCATCATGTCGGTGACCAGCAGGTCGAAGTCGTGGTGGTGCTCTAGCCAGAGTTTTCGGGCGGCCGCCCCGTCAGGGGCCGACGTCACCTGATAACCGTAGCGCGAAAGGATGGCAGAAATCACCCGCCGCACGGCCTCTTCATCCTCCACCAGCAGGACCTTTTCTGCCCCTCCCCGCGGGGTCGAGGCGGGGGCCGCCACCGGGGCCTCGACCTGGGCTTCGGCACACGGCAGGTAGAGATGAAAAGTGGTGCCCCGGCCAAGAGTGCTGTCGACCCGCAGCCAGCCGCCGTGTTGCTCGACAATGCCGAAGACGGTGGCCAGGCCAAGCCCCGTCCCTTCCTGCGCCGGCTTGGTGGTGAAGAAGGGCTCGAAGATCTTGTCTAAGTGCTCCGGCGAAATACCGCATCCGGTGTCGGTCACACTCAGATGAACGAAGGCTCCGGGGGCCGCATCGGCTTTGTCCGGAAGGTCAGCCTGATCGAGCATGAGCCTCTCGCTTTGCAGGCTGAGGCGACCTCCGTTCGGCATCGCATCCCGGGCGTTGACCACCAGGTTGGTCACCACCTGTTCTAGCATCCCTGGGTCAGCGTAGACCCAGATGGGTTCGTGGCCAAGTTCCAGCTCGAAAGCGATGTCCTCGCGAATGACCCGTCCCAGCAAGCCGGCCAACCCTTCGAGCAGTCGATTGACCTCGAGGTTCTTGGGTTGAACCACTTGTTTCCGGCTAAACACCAGCAATTGCCGAGTCAATCTGGCAGCTCGCCCGGCATCCTCGACGATGCGCTCGATATGCTCACGAGCCTCAGCCGTCAGTTCGGATTCGAGGGCCAGATCGGCCTCCATGAGGATAGAACTCAGAATGTTGTTGAAGTCGTGGGCCACCCCCCCGGCGAGCTGGCCGACGGCTTCGAGTTTCTGGGCCTGGCGAACTTGAAGTTCGAGTTCGCGTGCGACCTGCTCGGCTTGCTTGCGCGCGGTAATGTCCACCGCCGCCCCCAGGCTAATTTCGGGCCGACCCTGATCGTCACACACCATGGTCGCGTGGACGTTCACCCAGACCTCACGACCGTCCTTGTGCTGATAGCGCTTCTCTCGCTGATAGCCCGAGCCCCGGGCGCTGAGAACCTTTTCGATGCCATGCCGAGACTCCAGGCGGTCGGCGGGATGGGTGAGTTGGGCGATGGACATCTGTTGGAGTTCTTCCTGACAGTAGCCGGTCATCTCGCACAGCTTGCGGTTGGCCATGAGGATTCGGCCGGTGGCAGGGTCGGCTTGTCCCATGCCGATAGCCGCCAACTCGAAGATGGCTCGAAAAGTCTGTTCGCTGCGCCGCAACGAGGCCTCCATCATCTGGTGCTCGTGGCGCTCGACCAGCCTGTCGAGAGCGAACGAGATATCGCCGGCCGTCTCGTCGAGCAAGCGCATCTCTTCCGTGCGGAAGAAGCATTCCTCTCCCGAGCAAACGACCAGGGCCCCGACGCAGCACCCTCGCTCGAACAAGGGCAGCGAAGCCCAGGAGCGTACGGGCGAGCCATCTTGGGACTGGCAGATCTCTCGCTGGCCCAGCTCGGCCTCGGGCATCAAAACCCCCGCACCGGCTTCGGAGGACCAGCGAATGAGGCTAGAACTGCATCCGTTGGGCTTCCAAACCAGCGCGACCCCAAGGAACTTGCCATACTCGATCATCACCTCCGCGATCTTCTCGAACAGGTCCTCTCGGCTGTCGTAGTAGCGCACGATGTTCTGGTTGACTTGACTGAGGGTGGCATACAGCCGCGTGTAGTGGTCGATTCTCAGGTTGGCCAGCACGGCCGGAGTGATATCTTGCAGGCTACAGCGCAGGCGAACCACGCGACCGTCCTGCTCGAGTGGCTCGCAATGAAAGCGCAGCCAACGACGAACCCCTCTTGGGCTGACCGTCTCCAACTCTAACTGCGCACACTGCGAGTGTTCCAGCGCATTGCGCACCGCCGTCTCGACCGCCAACCGGCTGGAACCGTGATGAAGCTCGAGCAGACCGGCTAGATCCGTGGGGGGCTTGTCGAGTTCATAGAGACGGGCAACCTCGGACGTTCCCCAGGCCCGGCCGGTGACGACATCGAGTTCCCAGCCGCCGATTCGCGCGGCCCGCCCCACGAAATTGAGCAACTCCTCGCGTTCTTTCAGTTTGCGCTCGGCCTCTACCCGCTGGGTAATCACCTCGCTCAGGATCAGTAGGCCTGCAATCTGTTCCTGCTCGTCGCGCCATGGATGCACTTCCCAGCGTAGCCAGACTATCGCACCGTCGGGTCCGGGAAAGGCGTCGAGTTCTTGCTTTTCCACCGCGCCTGCAAGGCACCGTTGGTGCACCTCACGCCAGCGTTGGGGCAGGTCCGGAAAGAGTTCGTAATGACTCTGGCCGATGAACTCGCGTTCGCCCAGTTGGTATTCCTCGCACCAGCGGCGACTGACCTTGAGGTAGCGCATCTCGCGATCAAACATGGCGACCGCGGCGGGACAATGCTCGATGAAGGTCTCTAGAACCGAGGCTGGCATGAACTTGATCTTACCACGAAAAAAGCCTGACCCAATGATCTGGGTCAGGCTTCTCGGGCCAGACACTAGAATCTGTCAGAAATTACCAGCCGCCTCCGCGCGAGCCCGACCGGCGGCCGCCACCAGACGAACCACCCCGCGAGCCGCTGCTGCTGCGCCGCCGTTCTTCGGCCCGACGTTGCTCGGCTCGGCGTTGCTCGGCTCGGCGTTGCTCGTCACGACGTCGTTCCTCGCTCCGACGTTGTTCGGCGCGACGGCGCTCTTCTTCACGTCGGATCCGTTCTTCGTGTTCGCGCTGCAGCCGCTCCAGGCGCGACTTCTGCGAGTCGAAGCGACTGCGGGCGCTGCTGACGGCGCTGCCAGCCGCGCTCTTGGCGCTCGAGGCTTTGCTGATGGCCGACTCGGCCTGGCTCTCGGCCTGTTCGTAAGCTTTGCTTCCCATCTGGCCGCGGGCGGCCTGGAGAGCTTGCTCGGCCGCCGACAGCGAGCTGTAAGCCGACGACAGATCGCTGCGGGTGACCGACTCGCTGGCTCGACCTTGCGGGTTGGACCAGCTCCAGCTCTGCCCTTCGGCCGAGCTGATCTCCGAGCGCGCGCTGGCGATGGCGCTGCCGGCTCGATCGATAGCAGAGTTGGCCGAGTCGAAGGCGTTCTTGTCGGATGCGATGGCCGACTCGACCGCCTGGCGAGCCTGCTCGGCCTGGGACAACGCCTCGGCCGAGGCGTAAGGGTTGAGAGGCTTGGCCGCCACCGCACCCCCCGCCTTCTTGAGTTCGGCCTCGGCAGGCGCCAGCAGCTTCTTGGCTGGGTCACGAACGAAGTTAGCGTCCAGATGCGATCGGGTTTCGTCGAGACGCCCGCCCAGGGCCTCGAGTTCTTGCTCGTTGCCGGCTTGCTTCTTGGCCAGCAGCTGTTCGGCTCCGCTGACGGAGTCGAGTTCGGACTGGGCCGAGCGCAGAGTGCCGTCAACCGTCTGCAGATCATCGCGGGCCGTCAGCAGCTGGGCCTGATCGAAGTGACCGACAGCCGTCTGAGTCTGCTCACGAGCCATGCCCAGCAGTTGGTTGGCGTTGGGAATGTCGTCGCTGATAGTCTGGCCCGAGTTGACGTCAGGAGCCACCAACTCGAGCACCACCGGAGCATAGGTGGCCTGGATGCGATCCAGCGCCGGCTCGTAGCTGGCTTCGATGCTGTCGTCGATGGAAACGGTCCTCTTCTTGCGTTCGTCGAGGGTCGAGGGAAAGGCCTCAAAGGCAGCTCGGCTGTCGGCCACCAACCCGTGGGCCTCTTGGGATAGATCGCGAATCGAATCGAGGTGCTGGCGGGCACCGGCCACGTCGCCCTGGTTGAGGCTTTGGGCCACTCCGTCGTGGTGTTGATGGGCCGATTGGGTGCGCTCGCTGGGGTCGCGGCCTTCTTCGCGCAGCATCTGGTCGGGGGTGCCGTCTTGGAACACGCCCATCGCCTGTAGCTTGCTGTGCAGGTCGGTGCGAGCCTCAGAGATGTCCTTTTCGGCGCCTTCGATCTGACCGGGGGCCACTTCGCGGCGTTCCTGGTCGAGTCCGATGACTTGCTTGACCTGAGAGCCCAGGGCAGCCGCTTCGCCGCTGATTTTCTCGAGCTGGTCGGCGAGCGGGACGCGCACGGCCGTGTCGGCCGTGTCATCGAGGCGTTCCGAGAGCGCGTGTTCGCGGCGGGTAGCCCAATCGGTCTTGAGGCCAGCCGGAATCAAGGTCTGCTCGGCCTGGTCCATGATCGGCACCAGGCTTTCGCGCAACTGTTGACCGGTCGTAACCACTTTGTCGGCGTCACCGATCATGCGCTCGGCCGGGCGGGCGAAGTCCTCCCAGGCCCGCACCGGGTCCTGGTCTTTGACCTGCCGGCCTTTGGCGATCAGTCCGCCTTGCTCGGCATCCGAGAGCACGCCGGCCAGGAGGTTGTCGCGCACCGAGGGGGCCGTAAAGCGCGTGTCGTCGCCGGCCTTTTGGGCCAGCTCCTCAGACTTCTTGTCGACCTCGCGCCCCGATTTTTCGAGCGTGTCGAGAAATTGGGTGATTTCCGAGTTCTTCTCGATGATCTCGTGGAGCAACCCGGCCGCCGTGTCGCGGTTTTCGGCCATGGCCAGCAAGACTTCATAGAGCGACTTTTTGAACTCGCGCGAAGCCCCTTTGCGCAGTAGTTCTTCGCGCCATGACTCGGCTTTGCTGCCCTTCTCCATGACGGTGCGCGAGCTGTCTTCAAAATTGAACGGCAGCCGCTTCTCGGGATCGGTCAGAAGCTGGATGGCCTGGTCGTAGTTGCCGGTAGTGAAGAGGTTCTTGGGCGAATTGGGCGCGATCAACTGCTCGGCCTCGGCCAGAAACTTCTCGGCGCCGCCCACCAGGGTGAGGGCGTCGGTCACGTTCTCGATAAGGTCTTTGGCCATCTTCTCGGTCTTGCCCGAATACTGGGCGATGGACTGGTAGTCGGCCTGGTCCATCAGCTCGATGAGAGCCTGGGTGCGGGCCTGGATGTCGGAAGTGGCGTCGCGCAAGGCCTGCTGGGCCTCTTTCTTGCGAGCCCGGGCCTTGGCGTTGGCGAAGATGCCCAGGGCGATGGTGCCGATCGCCACGGCTGAGGAGACACCGAGGATGACCCGTTTGGTGGTAGCCTCCTGGCTGTGGGCTTGTTCTACGTCCTTGAGTCCGGCGGCGGCTTCGCTCCGGGCCGTCTGCAGCGGGGCCAGGGCATCGCCGGTCTTGCCGTTGACGCGGGCCTCGTGCTGCTCGAGAGCGGCCTGGGCGGCCTCGAAGTGGCGGTGAGCGCTCTGGCCATGGCCGTTGTCAGGGGCCTTCTCGAGGGCGGCTTGCAGCTGCTCGACCTCGGCCTTGACCTGGTCCGAGAGGGCGTCGGCCTGACGGAAGTTCGCCATGGCCTGTTGATGACTCGAAATCGAGTTCACCAGGCTGCTAGCCAGCGACTTGGCCGTGTCGAAATCGCCGGCCCTCATAGCGTCTTGAGCCCGCTTGAGCTGGTCCTCCCAGCCTTTGACGTCGGGGCTGCCGATCTGACCGCCCTGGCCAAAGTCTTTCTGGAACTTGCTCAGAGCCTCTTTGTCTTGAGCCAGCGAACGTTCGGCCTGGCCCATCAGCTGGCTGGCGGTGGCCAGCGTCTGCTCGTAGCCGGTGATGGCCTGGTTGGCCGCGCCCACTGCGCCGATCACTCCGTTGGCTTTGTCGATGGCCTGCTGGAACTGGCCCGAATCGAGGGCCGCTTTGGCCTCTTGCAGCTGGGTTTGCCAGCCCGAGAAGTTGGGCTCGGGGATGGCGTTAGGGTGCTGTCGGTTGAAGTCGCGATAGCGGTCTTGCAGACGGGGCACCTCGCTTTCGCCTCGATGCACGGCCTCGGTGGCGCTGGTCCTCAGGTTGGCCACGTACTTGTCGATCTCGCCGTTGACCTCTTTAAAGACATCCTCGAGCATGCCGGGCATGTTCTTGCCCTGGTCGCGAGCTCTCAGGAAGGTGCGCAGCAGGCGCAGCGGATTGCCGTATTCGTCAGAGAAGTTCTCTTCGCCCACCCCCAGTTTGTCGGGCAGCTCTTCCGAGCGCATGAAGATCTTGCGACCGCCGTTGCTGTCGAAATAGACCATGAAGACCGCCGCTTCTTTTTCGCCGGTCTCTTCGTTACGCACGCTCTGGAAGGCGTCGCTGTTGCCGATGCCGGTGCTGACGGTGTAGTCGAAGTCTTCGTAATTGCTGGCATAGTCGATCAGAACTACGTACATGTTGGGGTGCTGCTTGAGCACGTTCTGCATCTGCGCCATCTCGCTGGCCGTGAGAGGGTTGCCCTTCACGTAGAGTTGCTGTTCTGCGCTAAACTTGTCGACCACATCCTGGGCGCTCGAGAAGGACACCGGGGTAGTGTCACGCGTCTGGTTGGCGCGCAGGATGTTGGCCATCAGTGAGGCCGAGTTGGCTGGGGCTGCCTGGGTCTGGCTTAGCGAGGCCGCATAGGCGGGACTGGCGGCGCCGACCATGCCGACCCCGACGCCGAGCACGGTCAAGCCAAGGGCCGCCGCTCCGGCCAGCTTTTTCATGCCGCTCGACTCGTCCTGGTGACCGTCGACTTCGCCCAGTGTTTGGGGTTCTAGTTTGGTGGGTTGCTCCCAAGAGCCTCCGGCGCTGGGACGCAGCCTGGGAGGCGGTGAGTTTTGAGCTGAGGGTTGGAAGGTTTCCCGGGGTTGAGCATCAGATTGCTCTATATGTCTAGCAGGACGAGCGCTGAAAATCACGCGCTCGCCAACGGGATTTACGTTGTTGGCCAAGATACTATCCTCCTAGATAGCACTCTAGAAAAAGGCCCTGAAAAAATGCCCACACACCCTTCGACGGATGGTCAGGAACGTCACAGATTTGTAAAGAACCTCCAGTTGATCCTGGGGGCGGCGGCCTGGAGCTTGCTGTGGCTGGTTTCTCTTGGTCTGGCCGAGCGTCTATTGGCGCTGGCTCTTTGCTTGAGTGTGCCCATCGGCTTGCGGGTGCTCGAGCGGCCTGTTTGGGTGCGCCTGGCCAGCGGCCTGGCAGCTGTGTTCGGCCTGTTCTCGTTTTTGCTGCCGGTCGGCCCCCGGGCGGCCGGGTTGGCCATGATCTGGGCGATATCCACCGGGGTGGTCGCCTTGACCGCCCTCTGGCCTGCGCCCGAGCGGCAACTGCGAAGCCTGTTGGCCAGCGCCGGCGGCGTCTATCTGGCGGTGGGCGGAGCCTGGATGGTGGTGGCCCGCTGGGGTCAGCCCTTCATGGGGTTTGACCCTCTGCTCTGCTTGTTGACGGCCAACCACTTTCACTACGCAGGCTTTGCTGCGCCCATCCTGGCCTCGCGGGCTCCTCGCCTGCCGGCCTGGGCCGGCTGGAGCATTCTGGTCTGTCCGATTTTGATCGCGATCGGAATCACCGCCTTACCCCTGCTGGAATGGATGGGCGCTGTCCTCTTCGCCGGGGCGCTTATTGCCCTGGCCGTTCTCAACCTGGGAGCCGACTACGGCGGGCCGGCCGTTTTGACCCGACTGTCGTGGGCGGCTTTGCTGGTCTCGATGCCGCTGGCCGCCGTCTACGCTCTGGGCCAGTCCTTTCCGTTCCAGGCGCCGAGCATTCCGTGGATGATTCTCAGCCACGGCTTGCTCAACGCGGTCGTCTTTTCGCTCGGCGGTTTGGCGGGCGAACTCACTCGGGGCGCTCGCTGAGCCCCGACTCACTGTCGTAAGCCGGAAAGTCAGGATGGTGCAGGCCGGCTCCCTCGTGGTTCGTGCCCTGGCAGCAGACAGAATAGCCCGCCGGATTGAGCTGCAGCGACTCGGTATAGGTGTCGCGTTCGGCCGAGGGACAGGTCGGAATGGTCTTGAGATAATTGGGGGTCAAGCTGGAGAGTTCACTCGGAAACTGGCCTTCCCAGTCGTCGGAATACATCTCCATGGCGGTCCCAATGTTTTTCAGGTTCGATTTGCAGGCAGTCAACTGACCCTGGGCTCTCGCTCTAACGAATCAGGGAGCCAGAATGGCCGACAGCAACAGCAGAACACCGACCACGCAGCCGAGTGCCCCGAGACTGAAGCCCCTTGTCTTCTTCACGTTCACTCCTCCTTTCCGATGATTCGTCGCCAGTTGACAGCCAGAAAAATCAGGCAGTAGCCACGAAAGGCCAGATCCAGAGCCGGCCAGATCAGCTGGGCCGGATGCTCGGCCCGGGCGGTGGGGTCGAGAGCCACCAGATAGCCGACGGCGATCAATCCCCCCTGCAGGCTCGCGCCCAACAAAAAAGCGTAACCAAAAGTCTGGTCGAGATACAAACCCAGGATGGCCAGGACATGCATCATTAGTTTCAGGCTCAGGCCGAGGGAGAGTTGCCATTCACCCTGGTCAGAAAAGCCCTCGGCGATGGCTCGGAGGTCGCCCGGCAGGGCCACCGCCAACGTCAGCAGGGTGCCAAACAGGGCAATCTGACGAGCAACCACGCTCATTCTGGCCGGGGCCTTCGCAAGAGATCGATGGCTACGGCCACGAGCACCACCCGAAAGAGCAGGTCCAGTCCACCAACGAGGGTGGAGGCGAGGGGTCCCTCCAACCCCTCGCGGACGAGAATGGTCGATAGGCCGCTGACGAACTGCAAGCGGCGCACCAGGCCCAGCAGTCCGGCTGCCAACAAGAGAATCTGACCCACCTGATGCTCGACCAGCAGCGCGATGACGGCCGCCAGGGTCAACAGATTGCGCAAGCTCGCCGACAGCAGCAGGCCCGCGGTCCGGTTCTCGGCCACCGCAAAGAAGAGCCGATCGGCTCCCAGGTCGCCGATCAGCAAGCCAAGGCCGGCGATGATCAGCACTCCTCTCAGGACGAGGTTTTGTTGCATAACGTCACTCCTACGATGGGATCTTGTTCCCGGTTCATTCCGAGTTTCCGTCCGGGAGGGGGTTTGCAGAGGGAAGTCGCGTCCGGGGCGGGAAAACGTTCTTCGTTGCCCTCGGGGTGGTGGGTCTTTCCGGATGAAGCAGTCAGTTGTAAAACTTCTCAAATCGGCACGCGGTCATCTGTTGGAGTATTCCAACTGCCAGGGTGCAATGGTGATGCTGCGCGAGGGGCCGGGCGGGCCGATGATCGTGCGCACCGTGCGCGGGGTCGATCCGGCCGAGCTTGGCCGCAAGTGTTGTACCAGCCACCTCATCGCCATGGTCGAGAAAAAGGGCGAGAGCGTGCTGGTGTCCGACGTTCGCAAGGACACTCGTTTCCAGGACAAGCGCCAGGATTTTCGGGCCGCGCTGTGTGTGCCCGTCATCGACCGAAACAAAGAAACCATCGGCATCCTGTTCGCCCTCAACCGCAATCAGACCAATGCCTTTTCGGGCGACGAGCAGAGCGACGCCGAACAGTATGCCAAGACGCTGGCCCGTGAGCTGGAACGGGCTAAATGGGACGATTTTCGGGAAGACGATCCTCCCCCCAGGAAGGCGCCGGCCGAGCCCAGCGACGGCCTCACTCTCAAATCGTTGGTTCCCTTTATTTTGTTGGCCATCGTGGCGCTGGGGGTTATGGTCATTGGCATCTCGCGCGGCGGCGAGGACGGTCCCCCTCCGCCCGCGCCGGGTAGTGCCGATGCTCCCACCCCGCAGGGTTTCAACGCCGAGCGGATGGTGGTCGAAGGGCGTCTGCTCAATCTCGACGGCAAACCCCTGGCGGGCCAGTCTCTAGAAGGGCTGAGGCTGGTCGTGACCCTGCCCAAGTCGCGTGACGTGCTCACCGGCAAAGAGATCGAGCTGAAAGGTGACGGGCGTTTTCGGGCTCTGTGCAAGCAGCGGGTCATTCCCGACATGGTCGAGGTGAGGGTCGAAGTGCCCAGCTTCAGGGTCGAGCGGCGGCGCATCAAGGTCGCCGGCGGCCGAGCCCAGATCGGTGAGTTGACTTTAACCCCCCGGCGCGACCACTAAAGCGTCAACCCTACGATCAGAAACCCTACCAGCGCGAGGCCGCCGGCGATCAACGCGTAAGGCATTTGAGTGCGCACATGGTCGATGTGGTCGGTGGCAGCGGCCATCGAGGCCATGATGGTCGTGTCGCTGATGGGCGAGGCGTGGTCGCCGAAGATTCCCCCCGAGAGCGAGGCCGCCACGAAGGGAGCCAACGGCAGCCCCATGGCCGAGGCGGCGGGTACGGCAACCGGCAGCATGATGGCGAAGGTACCCCAGCTGGTGCCGGTGGAGAAAGCGATGGCCGAGGCCACTAGAAAGACCACTGGCAAAAACACGGCCGGGCTCAGCGAGTTGGCGGCGATGCCGGCCACGAAAGCACCCGTGCCCAGGTCCCGGGTCATTTTGCCGAGAGCCAGGGCCAGCAGGATGATGAGGGCCATCGGCATCATGCCCTGAGCCCCTCTGAGGGCGGTGCGCGACAGCTCGTCCAGATTGGCTACCCTCTGGCTCAGCAGTAGCAGCCAGGCCATGGCCAGCCCGGCCAGCACGGCCCACAGGACCGAGGTCGAGCCGGACCCCTCGCGAAAGTCGCCGCCGCCGGTGAGGTAGAGTCCAGCCGGCATCATCACGATCATCACCAGCATCGGCAGTAGCATGTTGATGGCCCGGGGACGGTTGCCCTCGGGCATCGGCACGAACATGGTCTCGTCCATCATGGGTTGGGCGCCCGGCCAGAGCACCTCGCCGTTCTGAGTTCTCTCTTCGGCTTTGCCCATCGGTCCCAGATTGAGCGAAGTCACGGCCGTGACCAGGGCCAGGCCGGTGGCGGTGAGGGCGTAGAAGTTGAGGGGGATGGTCTGAAGAAACAGCTGCAGCGGGTTTTCCACCCCGAGCGTGGCGAGAATCCCGATATTGTAAGCGCCCCAGGCGTTGAGGGGGATGATCATGCAAACCGGGGCCGCCGTCGAGTCGATCAGATAGGCCAACCGCTCCCGTGAGATCTTGAACCGATCGAACAAGGGGCGAGCCAACGCGCCAGCCACCAGGATGGTGATGTTGGACTCGATGAAGATCAGCACTCCGGTCAGCCAGACCAAAAGCTGGGCCCGGCGCGGCGAGGTCATCCAGCCGCTGTTGTCGATCCAGTTGATGAAGCCTTTGACCCCCCCGCACGATTCGACCGTGCCGATCAAAGCGCCGATGACGAAGGTGAAGAGCACCACCCGGGCGTTGTCGCCGTCTTCGAGCACCTTCACGATGAGCTCGATGGCCACCTGGGCGCCGACCAGGGGGTGGCCACCGCTGAGAATGCAGCCTCCCAGCCAGATACCGGCTCCCAGGGCCACGAAGACCTGGCGAGTCCAGACGGCCAAAACGATGGCCAGCAGGGGCGGAAGAAGTGAGGTCCAATTGGGATCTGCCATAGTGGTTTACAAACTCTTAACAGTATGGTAATATCGACGAGCAAACCAGATGGTTGGTATGCGTGTGAAGGTTAGAAGAAAGAGCGCTCCGGCGCTCTCTGTTTTTTGTACGGAGTTGTTTTCCCTGCGGAAATGAAAAAGAGCCCTTGCGGGCTCTTCGGCTGCCAGTGGGGTCAGGACTCAGGCGACTTTGCCGGCCACTTCACCGTCGAGGCGACGCAACATCCCTTCCGAGTTGGGCAGGCTGATGAAGGCATGCTCGGTGCGAGCGCCCTCCCAGATGGTTTCGACCTTATTCTCGATAATCTCTTTGGTCTCCATACAGAAGACGATCTGTTGGGTCTGGCCCTTGTTGGGACAGAAGGTTCTCAGCACCACCTGGCGGTCGTTGCGGTTGACCAAAAGCTCCTGGCGCATGCCATGATTGCCGCCCAGGGTATAGAGCAAGGCGCGAGAGACGGTGTTGGCCTGATACTGCCAGCCGTCGCGCAGCATCTGAGCGGGCTTTTTCAGATAGCGGGTGAACCGCGGCGATTTGAGGTTGGTGATGGCGGTCAGCAGGCCCGCTGAGCGAACACCTTTGACCATCGTAGGAACTACGGCTGTTGAATACTTCGATTTCATTTGACTGGCACCCCTTAAGCTGATACTGGTCTGATGGGTTCCTGCTTCCCACCTTACCCTCTCATCTTAGACCCGAGTGCTCGCCGCAGTATTGCCTGGCGCGTGGAAATGTTAACGCCAGCTAAAAAGCATGTTAAAAAACCGTGAACAAATGAACTAATTTCGCTACTCGCGAGTCAGATAGGTGTAGCCCCGAAGGCAGGTTTCGTAGTTCTCTATCAGGGTTTGCGCCTGATCCAGGGTGATCGTTCCCTTGCCGGCGGCCTCTTCTGTCTTCTGGCGCACGTTCTCGACCAGGTCGGCCGGGTTGTACTGCACCCAGGTGAGGACCTCGGACATCTTGTCGCCGCGCACCACGTGCTCTACTTGATAGCCGCCATGGGGACCTAGCTGGATGTGGACGGCGTTGGTATCGCCGAACAGGTTGTGCATGTTGCCCATGATCTCTTGATAGGCACCGCCCAGAAAAAGCCCCATGATATAGGGCTCGTCGGGATGCAAGCTGTGAACCTCGAGCACGGGCTTGGTATCTTCGGTGCGGGCGATAAAGCGGTCGAGACGGCCGTCGCTGTCGCAGGTGAGGTCGGCCAGGGTGGCGCGCTCGGTGGGTTCTTCATCCAGACGGTGGATGGGCAAGATGGGAAAGAGTTGCTCGATAGCCCAGCAGTCAGGGGCCGAGCGAAAGACCGAAATGTTGGCATAGTAGGTCGAGGCCAGGATGGTCTCGAGGGCGTGCAGATCGTCGGGCACATAATCTTGCTCGCGAGCCACCTCGAGGATCTTGCGGCAGCAGGCCCAGTAGAGACGCTCGGCCTGAGCCCGCTCGGGCAGGGTCAGATAGCCGAAGTTGAACAGGCTGACCGCTTCGCCCTTGAACTGGTTGGCGTCATGATAGGCCTCTTGATAGTTGTGTTCTTTGATGGTGTTAAGGGTCTCGTAGAGGTTGCGAATCACGAGGTGCGAGTCGGGCTCAGGGGGTTGCGGGTTGGTGCGCGGCACCTCGCTGGCCCCGAGGATGTCGAAGATCAGCACCGACTGGTGCGAAGCCAGGGCGCGGCCCGATTCGGAGATCAGGGTCGGCACGGCCACTCCCTTTTCCTTACAGGCATCCTTGATGGCTGCCACCACGTCGTTGGCATAGTTCTGCATGTTGTAGTTCTTGGAGGCGTAGAAGTTGGTCTTGGAGCCGTCGTAGTCCACGGCTAGACCGCCGCCCACATCGAGAAAGCCCATAGGAGCCCCCATCCGCACCAGCTGGACGTAGATCTGGCCGGCCTCGCGCAGGGCGTCTTTAATAACGTTGATGGACGAAATCTGGGAGCCGATATGAAAGTGCAACAGCTCGAGGCTGGCCAGCATGTCGGCTGCCCGCAGGCGCTCGACGGTCTCGACGATTTCGCTGATGGAAAGGCCGAACTTGGCCCGGTCGCCGGTGGAAATGCCCCAGCGCCCTTCGCCTTTGGTCATCAATTTGGCCCGGACGCCGAGATGAGGCTTGAGGCCCAGCTTGCGCGAGGTGGCGATGACGATGTCGACCTCACCGAGCTGCTCGAGCACGATGATGGGGTGTTGGCCGAGACGCTGGGCCAGCATGGCCGTCTCCATGTAGCTCTGGTCTTTGTAGCCGTTGCAGATCAGCAGGTCGCCGTCAGTGCCCAGTTTGGCCAAAGCGATCAGCAATTCGGGCTTGGAGCCGGCCTCGAGGCCGAAGTCGAACTGGCGACCATACTTCACCATGGCGTCGACCAGATGGCGTTGCTGGTTGCACTTGACCGGAAAGACGCCGCGATAGACGCCCTGGTAACCGTAGCGCGTGATGGCCTTGGCGAAAGCCGCCTGGAGCCGGCTGAGGCGGTCCTCGAGAATGGCCGGAAAGCGAATGATCAGAGGCAGCTCGAGCTTGCGCTGGCGCAGGGCAGCCACCAACTCATACAGGTCGAGCGAGCCGCCCCGATCGCCCTGGGGCGAGACGGTGATATGACCAGCCGCGTTGATGCTGAAGTAGGGATCGGCCCAGCCGTCAAGCTGGTAGAGCTGTTCTGAATCGTCGATGGTCCATTCCAGGGCCTGAGCGGTGTCCATGGCGCGCTGCTTCTAACCGGCCGGGTGCCACACCTCCAGGGCCTGTCAGGCAGCCTGACAGGCTCTTAGTGGGATTTGCTCAGGTCGCCAGGGCGAAACGAGGCCTCGAAGGCCCTGGCCACCGGATTGTATGTTTTGGCCAGCGGCTCGGGATATTGAAACCAGAGCGTGTCCATCGAGCCCGGGCCGACGAAGGTCTTACGATAGTGGATGGTGCCTTCGTACTTCCACGAAACCACAAACCACTTCTTGCCGGTGGCCTGATAGGACGGCTTGCCCGGGAGTTCTTGCAGGGCGCGCTGGTGAGCTTGCTTGAGGGTCAGGTTTTCGAGGTTGTTGGAGCCGTAGAGCCGAGCCTGAGCCCGCCCGTCGCTCGAAGTCAGGATGCAACCGTCGCCATTGGCCGGCTCTTCGCCCCGAGAAAAGCCTTGAGGTATCTTCACCGAAAAGCCGAAGCGGGCGTTGTGATACTTCGTCTCGGCGGCCACCGCCAGGCTCAGCAAGGCCAGCAAGAGCAGAGTGGTCAGCCTGTTCAAGACTCCTCCAGCCAGAGCTCGTCTTTGAGCTCGGTCGCATCGACCTGCTCGAAGGTCGCGCCACCAAAGCGGTTGAGCAGGCCGCGAACCTTCTCGTAGAGAGGCTTGAGTTTGACCGAGCGCACCTGATAGGTGCCCTGCAACTGCTTGACCACCAGCTCGCGAGCCGAGCGAATTCTTAGCTGAAAGCCCGAACTGTCACGGCCGGCGGCCTCGATGCGTTCGAGCAGATCCCCCAGGGCCATTTTCAAGGTGAGGTACTCGGCGGCGTCAGGGTGACCGCCGGAGGAGCCCAGTTCGCCCACGCTGCTGCGGCCGGTGCGAGTCTTGAGCAGATAGCGGCCCTTGCTCATAGAGAGCTCGTAGTCGGCTTCGGGCTTGACCTCGGCGGCGGCCAGGGGTTGTCCCAGGGCGGCCGCTTTGGCCAGCCGGTCGGCCTCTTCATTGAGTTCAGTGCCAGCGTGACCCTTGGTCCAGCGCAACTCGACGTTGCTCAGTCCGGCCCGCCGCAAACGCGACTCTACGCCGTCATAGACGCTCCAGAGATCGCGATTCTTATGGCGTTTGAAGGCCCCGGTGGCGCACTTGATCACGTACTGGCTATCGCACCAGACCACCACCTGTTTGGCCCTGGCGCCGTGCTCATCGACCAGTTGCCGCAAGGCCTCGAGAGTGGCCAATACGCCGGCGATCTCGGCCCGGTTGTTGCTGGTGGGCGGCTCTTGCAGGCGAGCCGGGATATGGCCGGCCAGATCCAGTCGATTCTTGCGCTTGGCATCACACAGGATCGAGGCAAAACCGGTCACTCCGCCGGGATTTTGCTCGGGGGCCGAGCCGTCGGTGTAGACGATCAAGCTGTCGAAGCCGGCCAGGGCTTGCCAGGCATCGCCTTGTTCGGTGCGGCTGGTGCGAATGGTCTCGAGAACCGAGAGCCATTCGGGTGGGCGAGTCGCGGTGGTGGACACGTTGGCGTCTTCTGGGCTCAGCCGGGAAACCCTTGCCCTTTCTTTTGTTGATGTGTAATATTGGCAGCATGATTCCGCAGCGTCAGATCCGAGCTGACTACGATAGGGACACCATCGTCGTTTACCAGGCCTACCGTCCGGCCATCGCCGAGGCTGCCCTGGCCGCGGGTCGCTTCGTGGCTCCGTTCTCTTTTTGCCGGATGACCTGGATCAAGCCCTCGTTTCTCTGGATGATGGAGCGTTGCGGCTATGCCAGCAAGGCAGGGCAGACACGAGTACTGGCCGTGCGCATCACTCGAACCGGCTGGGAGAAGGCTCTGGCCGCGGCGGTCCTGACCCACCCCGGCCCAGGTCGATCGGCCGACCAGTGGCGTCAACAGCTCGAGCAGGCCCCAATTCGCGTCCAGTGGGACCCTGAACGTTCTCTGCGCGGAGCTAAGCTCAACCATCGCTCCATCCAGGTGGGGATCGGTCGTCAGCTGAGTCAGGAATACGCCAACCATTGGACCGTGTCCATCGAAGATCGGACGCCGCTGACCCAGAAGTTGCGCCAGTTGCGGTTAGAGGGTCGCTGGGAGGCGGCTCGCCAGTTGCTGCCTAAAGAGCGACCCTATCCGATTGACGAGGCCGTGGCTCAGCGCCTGGAGATGTTTTAACAACCGGGCCGGCTGCATCCAAAGTCCATTCCAAAGCGCTCCTACTAAAGTCGGGATATGAGAGTAGTGCGCAGATTAGGAAATGACACCTCGGTCACCGTTGCCCCACCGGGTAGTCACACCCTGGAAGGGGCTATCTATCACGAAGTTCGCCGGCAAAGGCTGAAGCGGCGCTTTGCCCTGCTGAATGCCAGTTGGGCCGAAGTCGATAGCGATGACGAGTTGGCCCGTCGGGTCTTGCGGACGCAAGGGGAGAGCCCCTGGTCGGACAATGCCAACAGTGATGGACGACAGGCGGCGTGGGGTGCGGCTGGCTTGCCAGCGCGACATCTCGGTGGACATGGGCCTGGCCCGGTTCGAGGCCAGAGCCCTCGACTTTAGCTGGGGGGGTGTCCTGCTCGCGAGCGAGCGGGCCTTAGCTCCCGGCTCGACCATTCGCCTCGAGCTGGTCGCCGACCGCCGTCACCTGCCCGCCTCGGCCTGGGCTGAAGTTCGCTGGTGCGTTCCGACCGAGGGGGCTTTCCTGGTGGGCTGCCAGCTTTACGACAGCACGCAGTATCCCATGGACGACCTGGTGCGTAGCCTGCTGGTCGAGCAAGAGCTGCCCGGCCGGCGTAGCGACTATCGCTTCCGCACCCGTCTGCCGGCCCGCTTCGGCCTGGGCGGCGCGAGCCGCACTGGCATGGTCATGGACCTGTCTGCGGGCGGTCTGAGGCTGCTCACGACGCCGCCCCTGGCGGTGGGCCAGAAGCTGCGGCTGAGCATCTCGGCGCCCGGGGACCTATCGCGCATTCTGCTGGCTTGCGAGGTGTTGTCGGTGGACGCGAACTTGCACAGCCTGCGAATCACCAGCCTGTCGGCCGGCGATCTGCGCTTGCTCAGTTTCTATCTGTTGGAACTCTTGCGCAAAGCCCGGCCGGTTCAGCGGCTGGCGGCCAGCATCGCACCGTCACCCAGATAAGCGACATTCTGCCAGGGAACGAACTGCCGAGGAACCTGGGCATCCTGGGCCACTCCGACCACCAGACCGAACTCGTCGAGATGCAGGATCTCGCCTTCAGAGTCGGGTTTGTAGCCATAGTTGCTGATAGGGGCGATGGTGGCCAGACGCACCCAGGCCGGGCACTCTTCGACATGCAGCCGGGCCGCGATGGCTTTAGAAACGCCGTTCTTGGGATCAACCTTCAGTAGATAGAGTAGTTCTTCCAACCTCTTGTCCTCCTCAATTGGATGGCCAGTCGGAGGGCCAGTCGACCTTCTCGAGGCTAAAGCGCATCTCGTCGTCAGCCGGCCATTCGGCCTCGAGCGGCTCGACCACGAGATCGAACTCGCCGTTGTCAAAGGGCACCCCCGGAGCCTGGTGTTTTACGAAAAATCTCTCGCGAAGCCCTCTTTCGGCCTGGACCAGCGCCCGATGATGACAATACGGGTTGTTGCCCCGGCGGTCGAAGAAGACATGCGAGGTCCACGAGCAACCCCCTCGGCACAGCTCGGCGTGATCGCACTCGCGGCAGAATCCCCACAGGTGACTGGTGCCGGCCGGCGTGCCGGCCCCCTGGTTGAAGTTCAGCTCGGGCGTGCGCCGGATGATGTCAGAGAGCTTTCGCTGGCGAATGTTACCCCCGGTATAGGCCGAGGTCGGTAGAGAGGGGCAGCCTTTGATAGCTCCGTCGGCCTCGATGCCCAGGGTGTAAAGGCCGGCCTGGCAACCCATCCACAGGCCGCCGCCGCCGGCGCTACGCAGAATGCGCTCGAAGGGACCGTAGTAGCCGATGTTGTTACCGGGCAAAACCAGCACTCCCTCGCGATTGGCTCGGGTCACCACTCGGGCCAGCATGGGATAGAGATGGAGCAGCTCGTAAGGCTGCAACAGAATGTGATGGTTGTCGGCAGCGTTGCCCATGGGCACGGTCAGTTGGATCTGCCAGGCGGTGGCCCCGGCCTGTTGGATCTGTCGATAGAGCCGGGGCAATTCGGGAGCCGACAGCCGGTTGAGCTGAGTATTGCAGCCAAAGGGCAGACCCACGGTCCGAAAGTGCTCCATGGTGCGAAAGCACATTGCCCACGACCCCTCACGACCGCGCAGGTGGTCATGAGTGGCCTCGAGGCCGTCGACCGAGACCGAGACCCGGGCGATGCCGGCCTCGACCATCTTTTCCGCGGTGCCCCGCGAGATGCCGAAGCCTCCGGTGGTCATGGTGGCCACCATGCCGTGGTCGTTGATGGCCCGAGCGATCTCGAGCCAATCGCGACGCAAGAAAGCCTCGCCCCCGATCAGGCTGACCTCGCCGATGCCGGCCTCGGCCATCTGGCGCACCAGATCCAGGGCCTCGGCGGTGGAGAGTTCGTCTTGACGGGCTTCGCCAGCCCGCGAGCCGCAGTGGCTACAGGCCAGGTTGCATTTGAGGGTGATTTCCCAAACGGCGTAGCTGGTGCGGCGATAGCTCAAGGCCTGGGCAGGCCGTACATGGGTCGCACGTGGGGCAACTCTTCACCCGGGATCGGCATGCCGTACATGGGATGAATGCTCGGTTCGGTCGGGCTCGGCACCGGCATGCCATACATCGGCCGCACATCCGGCGACTGATCGCGGGGCGGCATGGGGGCGCCATACATCGGGGCCACCTCGGGAAAGTCCGGCACCGGCGGCATGGGTGCCCCGTACATCGGAGTGATGTCGGGCCCCTCGGTGTGGGGAGGGTTGGGCATGCCGTACATTGGCATGACTCCGGGGCCCGGCTCGTTGGGCATGGGAGCACCATACATTGGGCGCACATCCGGTCCGTGATCGTGGCCCGGGTTGGGCATGCCGTACATGGGCATGACCCCGGGCCCCGCGGGCAGGCGTCCACGCAGTCGCCAGGGCAGGCTGGGCCCGGTCAGGTCATCGATGCGGCGACGCCAATTGTTTTCAGACTGGCGCACCAGGCGGCGCGATTTGGCCAGCGCTTTCTGCAGGGCCTCGGGATCCTTCCAGCCGCTGCGCGGCAGCAACGGGCGGTCGGGCAAACTGGGCAGGTCGACCTCGCGCAGGCGGGCGATGGTGGCGCTAATCTTGCTCTGAAACTCGCGCAGGAGAGCACTCTGATCGGCGTTGAGCCGGGGTACCCTGGGCCCCTCTTCGAGAGCCCTGGTGATGCGCTCCAAAGCTGGGGGACGCGAGGGTTGCAGGGGGCCGGTCTGGCCGCCGTCGTGGATCGGAAAAGCCATGGTGAGTTCTTCTCCTGGACGGGCCCGAAGGCCTGTTAGACCTTCACCGCGGCCAGGCGCTGATGAATCCCCTCGCGGACCTCGGTCTGGTAACGGTCGCCCAGTCCGGCCTCGCCGGGCTGCCACAGCTTGGCGAAGCGGGGGCGGCAAGCCAGCAGCGCCTCGAGAAAAGGCTTGAGGGCAGTCCGGAGAGCCTCGACGCGAGCCTGAAAGGCGTCGTTTTGGACCACCTGGAATTCGCTCAAGTCGGTGGTCAGGCCCTCGCCCGAGACCAGGCACAACAGGCCTGGGCAACCCAGCTCGAGCGAGCACGGTGAGCTGGGCACGCCGTCGAGCATAAAGCAGACCGAAGCTTTCCCGGTCAGGCTCAGGGGCAGGGCAAAGGCGGCTCCACAACGGATGGTGTCGCCCAGCGGAGGGTCAAAGGGAAGGTGCAGAAACAGGCTCTGCCACGGCAGCGTCCGCCTCGGCCAAAACGAGATGTCGGCCCATCCCGTCCGATCCTCTCGAAAGCAGCTCCTTCGATACAGGTGGGCGCTCTCGCGGGTGAAGGGTTTCAGGCTGAACGGATAGCTCCAGCCGGGCAGGGGGGCGCTGGGCGGGGCAAAGCCTTCCATCAGATAGTAGGGTCCCGACATGTAGTCGAACCAATTACCTCCGGGTCGGCTGGTGGGCCACCCTTTCTCGATGTTGCGACCATCCAGTCCGATGGGGATGGTCGAGTAGCGGCCCCGCTCATAGATGGTGGCATGCTCGCTGGCGTAGGACCTCAGGCCGCCAAGCATCGCCAACAAGCCCCCTCGGCGATGAAGAAAGCGAGCTTGTCCCGAGGTTTGGCCCTGGGTCCATTCGATGGGTCCGGGTCTTAGTTTCAGAAAGCTGTCACCGAGTTCCCAGCGCAGACCGGGTCCCGAGGCTGCCCGCAAGGCGGCTCCCAGATGACGCGCCGCTGGCGAATTCCAGTCGCGCCGACCAGCCAGGGCCTCGGCCAGTTCGAGAATCGGGAGCCGTTGATCCGACTCGGGCCTGAACACCGCCTCAGCCCGCCAGGGCGTCAGGCGAAAGCGAATCGAACTGGCCTGCAAGCAGTGGGCCACCTGCAGCACTTTGGCCAGATAGAGGCCGGGCTGGGCTAGCTGAAACTGACCCAGGCGCTCGAGGGCCCGGGTCAATTCGACCGTGAAGACCCCTTCTGACTCGGTCCGGCCAGCCGTACGAGCCTGATCGAGAAAGTCTTCCAGGTCTGCCATCTAGCGCGGGCGCAGGCTGCTGGGGGCTTCGGGTCGGGCCGGCTCGTCGAAAGCCGGGGCTACCGTCAGCCGGGCTCGCCCAGTTTTTTTGGACTGGACCACTGCGCCCTCGGCGGCTTGCCACAATTCGGCCGCATCGCGGCCATCGCTAGGAAAGGCCGCCAGGCCGGTCGAGGCGGTCAGGCCGGGTTGGGCAAAGCGGGCTCGAAAGGCCTTCGTGAGCTGGTTGGCCAGCTTGCGCCCATTCTTTTTGTCGACCTCGCGCAAGATCAGGCCGAAGCGATCGCCCTCGAGGCGGGCTACCAGGTCGGAGGCGCGCACCAGATCGGTGAGAAAGTCGGCCACTTCGTCGAGCAGACGATCGCCCATCTCGCACCCCAGACGACGGTTCACGCTCAGGAAGAGGTCGGGGTCCACCAGCAACAGGCAGAAGGGGCGGGCCATACGGTCGGCCCAGGCGATCTCTTCCTCGAGGCGGACCAGGAAGAGAGACTCGGAGTAGACCGGCAGCAAGCCCGGGTCAGGAAGAGCCAGGCTGAGCATCTGGGCCACCGTCTCGACGGCATCGGCCTGGCCCTGGGTGAAGCTGTGCCCCTCGAGATAGAGCGCACCCAGCAACTGGCCGGCTGGACCGACCAGAGGACACAGCATCACCGTGCCTCGCGCCAGGATGCGGGGACGACGCCCGGTCAATTCATAAGCGGCCAGGCCGGGATCGCGTCCGGCCAGGACCGGGCGCAATTGTCCGTTGCCGACCGTCAGCACGACCACCTCCGAGGCCTGGGGAACAAGCTCTTGAAGGCAGTCGGTGACAGCCTCGAAGCGACTGGGCTCGGAGAGGGCCGAGGCCAGCTTCTGGATACAGGCCAGGATCTGTTCCATCCCTTACAAGGTTACCGTCGCGGCCGTCGATGTCCTTCACGAGAGCGGCCGAAAGCCGGTCTCAGGGGTGCCCCCATCCAGGCCACCGGCGATCGGCGCGGTTGGAGCGCCCGCCGGTTGAGTTCGGCAAACTGGCTGGTATGGTAGCGGAGTTCGGGATCATCGGGCACGAAGGTGTCCTCGAGTGGCAAAGTGTCCTCGAATTCGTAATCGTCTTCCAAGGGAGCCTCCCGGCGCTGAGATGAACCCAGTTTAGCCGGGATGGCTTAGCGCAAACAGTGACGGGGATCATCAGTGGTGTTCGAAAGCCGGGCCGAAGGCAAGGTCAAAGTCGTGAAGCCAGCCGACGATACCGTCGACCTTCACGCGGATGCGAAAGAACTGGTGGTCGCTGGCGGCCACGTAACGGCGCACCTCGAGTACCTTCACCTCGGCTCGGGGAGTGACCACCGCGATGGGGCGCTCCCACTCGCCGGGTTGGGCAGACATCTCGGCTGGCTTGGCGGCGATGCGAACCAGGTCGCCCGGCGCGCAAGGATAGATGCTGGGCTGGTGGTAGAGGTCGGCGATGGTGATCTTCAGCTGGCCGTTGTGTAGCTTGGCCTGGGCGGCCGTGAAGAAGCCTTCGATGGGGTCGCCCTCGGTGTAGGCTTGCAGGCACAGTTGCGGGCGAGCGTATTCTTCGACGGTTCTTCTCAGGCCGGCCTCGAGTTCGCCGTCGGTCAGCCCGCGAGGCACGATGCCGCGCACTTCGACCGCCTCGCCGGTTAGGCGGCGCAACTGCCTTTCTTCGAAGAAATAGCTCATCGGGCTAGAGTTAGACGCTGACCCTCGCGATCGCCTTCCTCATGAGGAGCCGGCCTATTGATCCGCCTGGCGGTAACATTGCTCGATGGTCTGCATCCTATCCGACAGGTAAGGGTGCGTGGTCCCTCCTACGCCTTGGCGAAGCACCTGGTGCATCGAGGTGAGCACATCGTCGAGGGGCAGACCGGTCCGCTCGGCTTGCTTGCCGGCGTTGCAGTCTGCCTCGAGTTCGGCCTGGCGTTGCCAGGCGAGGCGGTCGGCCGTGGGAGTGGAGGCTGCCATGTCTCGCAATTGCTTGACGTGACCCAACACGATGTGTCCTTCCTCGTGGAAGAGTGTGCCAATGATGGCGGTATCCGGCGAGTTCAACCGGGCGGAGGAGATGTAGACGTCGGCTTCGCAGGCCACCGAACTGCCTGAACTGGCAACCAGGTGATAGTTTGCCCTGGGCATAGAGAGTTGGCCTTCCACCCGGTCGAGAATGCCGGAGAAGTGTTCCCACTCGGGCCCCTGGGTCACAGTCGTCGGGGCCTGGTCGCAGTAAGGATGGACCGGGCTGGGCGACGAGCATCCCGCCAGCCCGACCAGAGTCGTGGCCGCGGCTCCCAAAGCCAGCAAGCCGGCCCATCGCGGCCGGGCCGGGGGCGGGGGAGCAAAGTCTTCGGGGGTCTCCCCGAGAGTAGACGACGCAAAGTGGGTGCCCGACCCGGCCGGCCGTGCGGGGGAGCAAGGCTTGCCTGGAATTCGACCGGTTGCCAGGGGGGTGGTACGAAATTGGATGCTCATTAGACTCCGCTCTCGAGCGGTTGGACCATCCCCAGCCTACGCGAGTGACCTTAAAAAGATCTTGTCTTCGATCCGACCCCGGCCGACTGTGCTAAGCTCTAGGGGTGCCCGCCGAGAGAATGACGCTTCCCACCCACGCCCTGAGGGGACCGCTTCAGGCAGCCTTTTACCTTCTGCTGATGGGGCTCACGGGCGTATCCGTGCAGAACCTGTTCGTCTTGAGAGAGTGGTGGATCTTGCTGGCCTCGGTTTTCTGGCCGGCTCTTCTACTGCTCAGCCTGCGCGAACTCTATGCGAGCGAGGCGGGCTGGGAGAACTTCAAGCGCAACCGTTTGCGGCCGTTCGCTAGCCAGGAGTTCGTCGAACTGGAATTCGACGAGCAAGAACGATGGCTTTGCTGCGGCTACTGCCTGGCCGGTAGAGACTATCAGCTGCTGAAGGTGCCGATTCGTGGTATCACCCGGGTGGGTTGGAGTGCCGGCCAGGCCAGTTCGAGGGCGGGCAAAGATATGGGCGACTGGAGCGTGATCGTGTGGTTTGACCCGAGCCAGGTGGTCAAATGCACCGCCAGTGTGCGCTCGCTCTTCATCCTGGGGGAATCCGGCGAACTGGCGGTGGTTAGCGAACTCGGGAGGGATTTTCTGGCTTTCCTGGCCCAGGCCGGCCTCCAGTTTGAGCCCGGAGATGGCGACCACGCCTTTTTGCCCGTCCGCTAGTCAAGGCTAAGCTCGAGGAGGCGGTCAGTTGGGGCCGCAAGGACTCGGGAATAGCCTCACTCGCGCCGAGAACGTGGCTTGTCTAGCAACTTCAGCGCCCGATTGAACCTGTCCATGTCGTCACCCGCGAGTCCTTCGACGACAAACATTTCGAGTCGGCTCTCGGCACGGATAATGGCCTCGGGAAAGGCCCGGCGGAGGATGGATATGGTCGAGTCGAAGTCAGTATAGACGACGAAGCGGGCGCCCGCGGGTGCGTAGATGGGAAGCGGGGGCGGTTCGGGCACTCGGTCGAGGTTCGGGATCTCCGCCCGGAGCTTGTCCAGGTCTGCGTCGGAGCCCGTGGCATAGAAGCCATTGAGCGTCTCGTGAGGCTCAAGCCGCACGGCTGGATACTCTTTTTCGAGAAAGTCCATCACTTTGGCTGCCGGAGCGGCCTCGAGCAAGAATTCTTCACGGTTCTGGTGCACAAAGGCCAGCGTCGGCAGAATCAGCACCAACAGGGCTACCTTGGCCAGTTGGCTCATGCAGACCCTCCGGAGTCAGAACGTAAAAAGCCCGCCGGTGCGGGCTTCGTTTAGTGGTGCGCCATCAAGGACTCGAACCTTGGACCCGATGATTAAGAGTCATATCGAAACCGTCTCATGCGCGGTATAGCGTTTCGAGAAAGCCCTATTTGTAGGCGTCTTCGGCCTCATACGTGTCAACAGGATGTGTCTTTTGTGCCCCCGTTCTGCCCCATTGCTGCCCCATGAGGATTCTTCAATGGGTTTCTCAGAGGGCACCCAGGGGATGGGGAGAACCGTGGTGGATGGGCCTACATGAATGCTTGGTGAGTTTCGGTAACCCCGAGGATTTCCAGCGGATGGTCAAGCAGTTGTTGAACCGCTCGGTGCCTGACTTCCAGGACAATGATGACAGCGGTGGGGACTGGGGATGTGACGGCTTCAGTCTTGCGAAATCAACCCTCTACGCCATCTGGTGCCCGGAGAAGTTCGAAAAGTATGGTGAAAAGATGATCTCAAAAATCCGAGAGGATTTACGAAAGGTCCCCCAGCTGAGAACCCGGCTTGGTGTACACTTCCAGAACTGGGTCTTCATTGCCCCTCGAGAGCCCCTTATGGGCGTCAACAAGGCGATGATCGACGCGGCGGAGGCTGTTGCAGTCGAGGCCAAATGTGAGGCGACCACTTGGCTGGTGAATCTCTTGAACGCATGCCCCGAAGTGATTAGCAACTTTCCTCAACACTTTCCATCACTGGCGGCGCGAGGGCAGCTGGGTCTTAGGTGCTTGCGGGTCGATTCTACCTATGCATCAATTTGTTCAGGGGGATGGCTCAGGTTCATTGCGACGTACGAACTTTCCAATACGGGCCCGACCGTCGCCAAAGAAGTCTACTGGGCGGCATCATTCCTCGCGGACGGCGAGGGTTTTCGGCTCGACGTCAAATCTCCAGCCTCTAGAAGGACGACAAATATTAAGGGGTTAACCACCTCAGAGGAATATCTCGCCTGGCCAATCCGGCCAGGCGAGACGCGATCAGTCTTGTGGGTGGATTTGACCGTTGTTCGTCTTCCGGATGCAGATATTGCCTGTCAGATGTCTTGGGGCGGCGAAGGAATCCCGGTCCAGGGCGGCTCTCTCGTTCTTCCTCGAGCCACACTAGCCCAAGTGCGTAATGAGCAACGCCGCATTCACGCCGAGACTTGTCAAGTGAACGCGCCTGAACCGGTCAAACGGCACCTAGTCCCCTGTTTTCAGCCCGTCTACGATGGCAAAAGCCCCCCGTTTGCCTAATCAAAGGAACGGGTCGAAAGCCCGTTGCCGCGCTGCGCTGTATTGGTTACCGCGTGCCTCGCGGAGCGAGTGGTCGGTCCACCACCAGAGCGCGCCCTCGGCGTCCAAAACTTGTTCCTCCAACAACTTGGAGTCATCATCAAAGTTCTCGAGCGACCAACGGTCAAGCCTCTCCATCGCGGCTTTACCGAAGCGCACGACTGGTTGGCCGGCTGACCCGATCCAACCATTTAGCGGATGCGAGCCCTGCCACGTCCGCGACCACAGGAAAAATGGCTTATTGTCTGCAATTTCATCCTTGATGACGTGGGGCGGGGCACAACAAGGTGAAGTGCCAAAGCGGATGCTGATGAGTTCCACCGGGTGGCAACCGAGCTGGCCGGCCAGGGCGATAATCACGCGGTCAACCTGGTCGAAATCGGTACCTGTGAGGCCCCTCAAGAAGCTTTCTTGGGGCTTCGCTAGTTCTTTTGGCTTCACCGGCTCTTCAGGCTGCCAGTTCTCGAGGGCCTCAATCTCGAGCAGGCAGGCGTGAATCTCGTCCCTGGTGGCCGCGACGAGCCTCTTCAGGAGCCTCAGGGGGCCATCACTTAGCTGCAGGTCCAGGAAGGCTATCAGCGACTCCAGGTGCTCGTGAGCAATGATGAGCCGCGCCCGGCGGGCCGCTTCCCCGCCGCGTTCCAGGTCCTGCATTCTGGGGTCATCGTCGGGCAGGCTGTCGAGGTCCGACGGGTAAAACGGCTGGGCGTCATCGATAGCCTTCACCTTCTCCCATTCGAAGGTGCTGGGCGGCGACACGCCGAGCAGAAGGGCTTCGGCGTCCAGGATGTTGCGGGTTAGGCCCCTGATTTGGGGCAGTTGGTCCTTCGTCCGAAGTCCTCTCGGACAGGTTGAAGGCAAAAGGGCCTCGGCGGTGGAAGTTGAACTCCAACGCTGGGGCCCGGCGTGTTCAGGGTTGCAAGCTTCGGACACGCGCGGGTTCCTCTCTTTCTGTGACTATCTAGCGGCCGTCGTCGCTCTCGCCTCCGTCAACCGCTTCGCATTTCGCCAGAGTCAAAGCCCAGGTGCTCGTATATCAGACGGCGAGCATAGGCCGCTGCCCCGCCCTTTTGGCCGGGGTCGGCCGCCTCGGCCACACGTTGTAGCTGTTGCAGCGCCTTCGGATGTAGTCTTATCGTGAGCTTGGGTCGTCCTTTTCCCATGGCGGGTCCCACCTTCGCTCTGGGTGGGTCCCGCTCTCCCGGAAAACATGTTCGCCAAATGCTTCTTCGTGATTCTCCACTGCTTCGAGCCTTTGAGCCCAGGTCTCAAAAGATTGCGCTCCGAGCGCTTCCGCGAAGGCGCTCGCAGCCTCCAGCGTCCAGGTGCCTTTCCATTCCATTGTGACTTGATTGCGTCTCATTGAGCCTCCTTTTCGCCCCGCTTATTTGCCTCAGGTCTTGAATCACCTGTAGACAGGTGAATCATCCCTGGTATAATAGCTCAAGGGGCAGGGCCCTAAGCAAGAGAGGAGGCGGCTTCCGAAACGTAAGAAGCCCGGGTGACAGCCGGGCTTCGCGGGAAAGGAGGTCGAGATGACTCTTGAGTTACTGGCTCTAGCTGTCGTCGCCATCGTCCTTGTGACGCTGGCCCGACGGTAGCCCCGACCGGGTCCTGGCTTTCGGGCCAGGGCCCCTTTCCACCGACCATTATAGCAGAAGGGTCCGAACGATGGCAACTCAGAACATAAAGCTACAGTTCAATATCCCCCCCGACTGGCTGCCCCTCATCGCCCAGCATTGCGAGGCTGAGGGCATCGACCCGAACCCGCCCAGGGGCCGTACTGGTGGGCCCGCCGAATGGGTGCGCCGGCTCATCGCCCGCGAGTTGGGCATCGAAACCCCGATGGATCCCCACATCCAGCAATCGTTGGAGTTAAGCGGGAAGTTGAGAGGGGTAAGGTCGTGAGCAATCCAGTTGAGCGGCCCGATCTCTTTGTGGCGCCCCGTGTCGTACACTGCTCTGAGCACCGAATCAATTTTATGCAGCGCTCGAATTGGTTGAGTTTCGTCTATCCCTTCCTGTTCGGTCTTGTTGACAATGGTATGTCGTCGGTTGAGGCTTTTGAGGCGCCACTCATCACATTGGATACTAGCGGCCTGACGGGCTCAACGGTCTTAAGCCCTGCCGAACTCCGGCAATCGGTGCCCTACTTCAAAATGGAGCTGACCAACCAATTCTTCCTAATGGTGTATGGAAGCTTCGAGGCATTGCTAGCGGATCTGATTGTCTCGGCCTATGCAAAGTTGGGAGAGCCAGAGCCCCACACCCCGGCCAGGAGAATGATGATTAGGACATGGGCCGACAGGTTTCGGCTGGTGAGCGAGACTTTTGACTTGAAATTGCGGTACCAGAACCTGAAGGACTGGTATGGCGATGTCGATTTTGCCGTGACCGGGCCAGATGGAAAGCCCTACGATGGACCGCTCGCGGTTCTGAAGGATTTGTCTGAAGTCCGTCATCTCATCGTTCACTTCGCTAGTCGTTTTGATGACAAGACAGCAGTCAGATTTGGCAAAAAGGCCGGAGAGCGGATCCAGATCCAGACTCTCTTTCTACAAAGTGTCACTCATTTTCTAGACCTTCTGGCCGCGCCTCTGGATGACGCTTTTTCGGAACGCTTCTCCTGGTCGCAAGTCGAGGCCTGCACCGGCGCATTGACGCTTCCTCCCCCCGGATACCCAAACTTTAGGGAAGCATGAGCCCGGAGGACCCTGCGGGTTCAACCGGCGGCTTTCGGGACGGCCTCGCGCAATCGCGCAACCTGGCAGCCAAGGGGGCAGCCTCACGGGTCAAGCCGCTTCACCTCGTCGAGGAAGCCCCGTGCGCCCTCCAGCTGGCTGCCCATGAAGTCGAGAAGTTGATCGAGATGCGCCCTCGCTCGTTTGTAGCCGTCAGGGTCGGCATCTTTGGAGTATTTCAAGAGGAGGGTTAGGGCTCGCAGCCGGTCGTGCGGCGTGAGCTCGACGTTGACGCTCTCGGTCATGCCGCCGTCCTTCGAATACTGTCGAAAGATGCTGCTGCGGACCTTCGCCACCATCTTGGCCTGCTCGGGCCAAAACCCGTCTGAGGGAACCGGCGTGACGCCGTTGACCGGGCACCAGGCGGCCAGACACGGGGGTCACCATACGCGATGTAAGCGAGGTGCTCGAGTGTCCGAGCGTGCGAGATTTGGAACTTCTTCAGGTGGGCCTCTTGGCGTGCCTGGACCGCAGCTTGGACATGGGCGTATGCCGGCAGGTTCAGGAGGTCCCAGGCGGTCTGACGGGCGCTCTTTTCGGAATAGCCGGCCGCTACCGCCGCACTGGTCGCGTTACCCATTGGGTCGAGTTGGCCGAGGAACGCTTCTGTCTCCGTCGCGCCTGGGTATTGCGCCAGCGTCCCACAAACCGGGCACTGCCACTGCTTGACGCCGTCGCCACGCCGCGAGCTCGCCCCTGATCGCTGCCAGCTCGACCCCAGCGGTTTCTTCGTTGATCTCGTCGATTCGCATGATGGCGGAGCGACGGCTGGTGAGGCCGGAACCGACGCGGGCCACCTCGGTCATCACGACCTGGTGCACGTCACGCGGCAGACCATCCCGCCACTTGATGGACGGCTGGACCACGGTCAACATCTCCACACCTGAAGAAAATATCCGAATTGCTGGGGCATAGCTCCATCACGTTGACCGCTGACGTTTATGCGCATGTGACAGCTGATGACCTCGAAGAAACCGCAAGCCTGATGGGCTCGATTATGTTCGGGCAGTGACGTTTCTGAGACTCTCCCCTCGGGCTGCCCCATTGCTGCCCCATGGTCGCCCCTGGATGAAATATTGGCAGGTCTCTTGAAACGAAAAAAGCCCGCCGGTGCGGGCTTCGTTAGTGGTGCGCCATCAAGGACTCGAACCTTGGACCCGATGATTAAGAGTCATCTGCTCTGCCAACTGAGCTAATGGCGCAGGCACAAGTCGAATCTTACACAACCATGCCGAAAGCGTCAATAGCGAGTCCCATCTTGGCAGGCCAGGGTCAGGCGGTCTTGGACGAGCCTTTGCTGCCTCCGCTGCCACTGTTGCTGCCACTTCCGCTGCTCTTGTTAGAAGAAGAACCCGTAGAGGTGTTCGAAGCCACCTGGGTGGTCGAGCGCGCGTCGGCGGTGCGACTGGCGTAGTCCTTGGTGATGTTGCTGACGTACTTCTGGGTTTCGGCGAAGGGCGGCACGCCGCCATACTTCTGGACGTTGCCCGGTCCGGCGTTGTAGGCGGCCAGGGCCTTGGTCACATCGCCGTTGAAGGTCTTGAGCTGCTGCGAGAGATACTTGGTCCCGCCGAAAACGTTCTGGCGAGGATCGTAGGGGTTGGTCACTCCGAGATCCTTGGCCGTGCCCGGCATCAGTTGCATCAGGCCCATCGCCCCCGCCGGAGAAGTGGCGTTGGGGTTGAACTGGGATTCTTGCTTGATGACCGATTTCACCAGATTGGGATCGACGCCATACTTCTGGGCCGCTTCTTGGATCAGCGAATCGTACTTGTTGGTGTCGTTGCCGCCGATGGGCGAGTTGGGATCGCCCTGGGTTACGGGCGTGGTGTCGATGGGGGCCGCTCCCCCGCCGTCGTTGCCTGCGGGGGCGCCACCACCAACGGGGGCTCCTCCGCCGTAGTCGCCACCGCCGCCACCGCCAACGGGGGCTCCGCCGCCACCGCCGCCCATGTCGCCGCCCCCGCCGCCACCGGCCGGGGCTCCGCCACCGCCACCGCCAGCGCCGCCGGCATCTCCCATGCCGCCGCCGGCGCCCTGGCCGAGCAGTTCGGCTAGTTGGGCTTGAAGTTGCTGAAGTTTCTCGCTGAGCTGAGCCACCGCTTGCTCGTCACCCATCGCCTGGGCCACCTGCAACTGCTGCTGGGTCATGGCGATCTCTTGCTGAAGTTGGGCTACGGGATCTTGCTGGCCGAGCGAATTGTTGAGGGCTCCGATCAGATCGTTGGCTCCGTCGCCTCCGCCGAGCAGCATCTCGGGCGATAGACTGGTGAGATCACCGAGTCCGCCGGTAGGGTTGGCTCCCGCTCCGAGATTGGCCAGGGGCGAGCCGAAGGTGGGGGCAGTCAGGTTGGCGCCGGGTTGTACAGGGGGGATCATAACAAACCTCTCTCTCACCCTTAGTCTACTCTCCTGTAGAGGCGTCTTCAGGGGGTCATTGTTTAACTTTTCATTGACATGTTTCTAACATGTTGACAAAAGCCCTCTGAGAGTGTAACAACTTCCGCTTCTGGCTTCTGCAGGAACATACGTTTGGAGCGGGAATCTTGAAGGAAGTTCAATGTCTAGGGGGCTTTCTCATGGCTCTTCCAGAGAAGCAAAGCCAAGCTGGCCGGCCACTTTCTATCCGTGCGTTTGCGGATCTGGCCGGCACCAACCCGCGCCGTATTCGGCGTTTGATACGCCAGGGGCGCTTGCGCACGGTCATTAATCAGGCCGGCGAGACCCGCATTCCTGAAAAAGAGCTCGAGCGCCTCGAGCAAGAGAAGTTGAGTCGGGCGCTGCGGCAGTCGATGGAGATGCAGGCGGTTCCGACCACCGAGATCGAACTCGAGGAAGAGAGCCAGGCTCTGTCGGGTCCGATCGTGCCTTTGCAGCGGCACGAGGCAGCCATGGTGCGACTCGGTTATCTCGAGAGCGAGTTGGGCACCACCCGCAAGTTATTGCAAGATTCGACCAGCCGCGAGGGCGAATTGAAAAAGCGGGCCGAAGAAGCCGAGCAAGACGCTATCTCGGCCACCGTTCGGGCGGTCGAGGCCGAGCACAATCTTGAAGAGATGCGCGCTCAGGTCATCGATTCGACGTTCAGGGCCATGGAACTCGAGCAAGAGGTCGGCAAGTTACGCGAGCGCTTGATGGAGCCCTGGTGGCGAAGAATCTTTCCTGGTAAGCCTGCCAAAGACGAGTAGAGTTGGAATGAAACCCAAAAAAGGGCCGCCCTCGGGCGGCCCTTTCCTTCAGGTGGTCAGCTGAGAGTGACCGACTCTTCCTCTTCTTCCGAGCGCAGCCGGTCGATGGCCCGTTGGCCGCCCCACTTCTCGGCGATGAGGTCGTCATATTCGTCGGCGATGAGCACCACCGAGCTAACTGAAGTCTTGAGTTCAGGCTGGTCACAGGTCGAGCCGACAATGGTGTGCTCGAAGAAGATGTCGCCGTCTTCGTCGACGCCGAAGGCGCCGAAGGTCATCCGGTCGTTTTCGCGCAGGAGGAAGTGCATGAGGTCGGCCGTCAACTCGGCGCCGGTGACCACGTAGGCTCGGGTCGAGATCACCGAGTCGTCTTCTCCCATGGGATAGATCGCGGTCTGAGCAAAGGCCGAGCCGACGCGGACCCCGAACTCGGGCACCTCGACTCGTTTACCGACGAACTCGCCGAACATCTCTTGCATCCAGGGTAAAATCTTCTTGTAGCACTCTTCTTGCGCGGGAGAATCAAATTTCATGATGGTCCGACCTCCAATACAGTTCTGCTGTGCTTTACACGCCCGGGGCCTGCCTTCCTTCGTAGGGGCGACGGTTTCAGATAAGGGGAGAGCCCTCGGAGGGAGGGCTCTCTACAAAGGAGGAAATGGGTTGGAGTTGCACCCGGATGATGCTTGAATCATTTTACCTCGAAACTTGAATTTTGTAAATCCAGAAAATTTGTTCCCCTGGGCTCGCCGTATCGAGCAATATTTTGCGCGCCACGATTGCCGCGGGACCGCTCACGACGGCCTGCAGCGAGAGTTGATTCCCGGCTGGATGCGTCGAAGAGAACCCTTCGTGGACCAGCTTGCCAATTATGCCTATGGCGACACGCCGCCTTTGGTGGCGGCTCGCATGCTGCTCAGGACGGGCCTCAAAGGCCGCTTTCTCGACCTGGGGTGTGGCTGCGGGGGCGTGGTGCTCCTGGCCGCTTCCACCGGTCTGCCCGCAGGGGGAGTCGATAGCAATCCCGCCGTCCTCACTTTGGCCCGCCGCGCCCAGAAGGACCTGGGGCTGAGGGCCCACTTCCAGTTGCTTGACCTGGGCCAGGCCGACACCCGATCGGTGGACCTGGCTTATGCCGCCGCTACCCGCTTCACTCCAGAACTGATGCACCGTGTAGAACAAATGTTTACGGCTGCCCCGGCTGGTTTTCGCCTGGTTACGGTCAGCCAGGCCTTATCCGCAGTGAGCCCCACCGACTGCTGGAGTGAAAGGTTTTCGTGGGGGGCACCGGGGGAAGAGGATGAGTATCCGTTTTTCTTGCATGAAAGGTCCTGAATGCTAGCTCGTATCATCTTCAAACTTTCGCTGGCTGCGATGCGATTGCGGGGGTGGTCGTTCGCCGGCGAGCGTCCGGCCGACCGCAAGTTCTTGCTGGTGGGGGCTCCTCATACCTCGAACTGGGATTTCATTCTCACGCTGGCTCTCATTGGCCATTTCGATTTGCCGCTACGATACTTCACCAAGGACACCATCTTCAGAGGGCCCTTCGGTGCTTTCTTTCGAAGCTTGGGGGCTATTCCCATCGACCGCAGCCGCAAGCTCAACATGGTAGAGCGCAGCATCGAGGCACTCAGGACCCATGACGAGATCGTCATCGGCATTCTGCCCGAGGGCACCCGCAAGCGGACCGAATTCTGGAAGAGCGGTTTCTATCACATCGCCCACGGCGCCGGGGTGCCCCTGGTGCTGGCCAAGGTCGATGGCGAGGCGAAGTGTGTCAGCCTGGGTCTACGACTCGAGACCACCGGTGACATCGAGGCCGATATGGAGAAGATCGCCGCCTTCTACACCGGCGTGAAGGCCATCTATCCAGACAAGTTCGGGCCGGTCCGGGTCAAGCCCCGAGAGGAGCAAAAGGTATGAACATCGAGTCGCGCGCCTGTCTGGTCTGCGGACAGCAAGGTTTGACCGTGCTCGAGGGCCCTGAACTCGAGCCCATTTGCTTGGAGTGCCTGCGCAAGGCTGACCCGGCCAAAGCGGCCGTGCTCGAGCGCATTTTCCAATCGCGAGGCCCTCAGTGAAGCTGGGGGCGGTCCTGCCGCAGAACGAACTGTCGACCAGTGAGGCGATCGAGTTCGCGCTGGGCCTCGAGAAGCTCGGTTTTGACTATATGCTGGCCTACGAGCATGTGCTCGGAGCCGACCCAGCCGACCATCCCGAGCAGAAGTTCATCTATACATATAGGGATTCGTTTCAGGAGCCGCTGGTCACTTTCGCTTACCTGGCAGCCCTGACCGAGCGACTCGAGTTCGTGACCGGGATTCTGGTGCTGCCCCAACGCAAAACGGCCCTCGTGGCCAAGCAGGCCGCCCAACTGCATCTACTTTCGGGCGGACGCTTTCGCCTGGGCGTGGGGGCCGGCTGGAACCGCCCTGAAGCCGAGGGATTGGGGTCCGACTTCTCCAACCGCGGGCGACGCATGGACGAGCAGCTCGAGTTGCTCGGGCGTCTCTGGCGTGAGCCGTTGGTGGATTTTGAAGGCCGCTTCCATCGCCTGCGGCGGCTGGGCCTAAATCCACTGCCGGAGCGTCCGGTGCCCCTTTGGGTAGGAGGATACGCCCCCCCGGTCCTGCGCAGGGCTGCCCGCCACGCCCAGGGGTGGATTCCCTCGACTCTGCCGTCCGGCCAGGAGGCTGCCCTGGTGGCTCGCCTCCATGAGTTTCTGCGGGTCGAGGGACGTGACCCGGCCACCTTTGGGCTCGATGCCCGCATTCTCTGCCGCGAACCTGAACCGGGCTGGCAAGCCATCTATGAAAAGTGGCGCGGGCTGGGAGCGACCCACCTGCGCTTCAACACGCTGGGGGCGGGATTGAAGGGCGCTGCTGAGCATCTCGACGTGCTGGAAAAAGCCCGCCAAAAATTTTTGGAGTGGGAGAAACCCTGATCAGGGTGATTGGTTTGATGGAGTGTTCAACAAAATACCTCCCATCAACCATCATAACCCCCTCATTCGGCCCCGTTCCCCCGGGGCCGAACCCTTTTTACAGGGTTCGCATTTTCGCGAGCCGAAGAAACCCCGATGAATCCCCTCTTTTCAGCAATTCGTGAGGCCTACGGCGGTGATGATGCCGTGGTCGAGAATCTCACTACCTTTCCCGGGGTCATCGCCTACAGCCGTCGCTGGCTGGCCGACGGAGGGGTCGAGACCCGCGACCTCAAGGCTGCTCTAGAGGCCCTGCGCGAGCGCGTCGAAGTGGCAGCCCAGGCCGAGGCCGAGAACCTCGAGATGAATCCCAACATCGAAGACGAGCTGCGTGAGCCGGTCGAGAGCTGCTACGAATGCTATCAGACGGTCGGTCAGGCCCTCGAGCGCATGGTAGGTGACCTGGAAGACCTCGAACTGTTCAAGACGGGGCTGAGCTTGATGGAAGAGGCCACCGAGATTTTAGTGGGGGCCAGGCGCCAGATCATCTTGTGGATGCAGAAAGGTGACCCCGTCTGCATGCGCTGCGGAGCCGGCCCCGAGGTCGAATGCAGCTGCGGGGCCGCGCGGTTGATCCCCGACCTCGAGTTCTATCTCGACGAGACCAACCTGCGTGCCGAGCTGAGTTCTGAGCATGTGGCCATCTTCGAGGCCTACCTCGAGGTGCTTTCGGGCCAGGGCAAGCTCAGCCGGCTTTTCGCCCGTCTCAAGCAACTCGAGTCGGTCATCGCCGATCACGCCTTCACCACCAAAGAGGCCCAGGACCAGGAAGAGCTGGGAGAGGCGGGCGACGCGGTGATGCGCCAGCTCGAGCTGACTCAGAAGGGCATCCTGCGCATGCGCGCGGTGGAGGAGAGTCTGCACTGCTCGGACTTGCACCAGGGCTGGAAGATGATCTTCGAGTCAGCCGTCAACATGCAAAGCTTGGTACCCGCCCTCGCCGAGCAGACGGGGGCGGGCTTTGGCGACACCGATGACATGGTGTCCTTTTCGGATGGTTAACAGCCGGTTCACTCGAAGTTCACATTGTTTACAAAAGTAACATTTCCTTAACAAGTCGTTGAGTTCAGGCAGGCCCACACTGCTTATACTGAGGTGCAAGCAGGTTAAAGAAACTTAAGGAGTGTGCGTCAAGATGTTTGACTTTAAAATTAGCGGTGGATTCGGCGGCGGCGGCGGTGGTCTGCCCGGCCTCGGTGGCCTGGGTGGACTCGGCGGCGGCGGCGGACTCCCCGGCCTCGGTGGACTTGGCGGCGGCGGGGGCTGTCCCAAGTGTAAGATGGGCAAACTCAAGAAACTGATGGCCCTGGCCAGCATGATGGGCGGACCGGGTGGTCCCGGTGGGCCCGGCGGCGGCGGTGGCTGTTGCGGCGCCGGTGGTGGCTGCGGCGGCGGCTGTGGTGGATGCGGGGGCGGAGCCCTCGGTCGCCTGGGTGGATTCGTTTAAACGACCAAACAAGAGACGTCTAAGAAAGCCGGTCCGGGCGGACCGGCTTTTTTCATGGCCTGCCAGGGTATCCACCGGCCCTCGCCTAAGCGACGGCCATGGTCATGGACTGGAGTTGGTCGGGATGTTCCGGCGGTTCGCTAAGGGTGGTCTGCACCGGCGTGGTGGCGCGGCTTCGACTCACGCTTGACGGCGACTCGCCTGAGGATTTCAGCTTTCAACTGCCGGCCGAGGCGGCGCTGGAGCAATTGCAGCGAGGACCGGATGGGGTCGAGCTGACCTGGGTCGAGTGGATGAGCCTCGAAGGCCATGCTCTGGCCTTGAGTCTGCCGGCCGGGCCGGCCAGTGTCGAGGTCCAAGTCACCGCCTCAGGTCCGGTCGACCATCCCGACCGCCTGGGCCCCGAGCCCGCTCGGCTCGGCTATCGCTGGCGGGTGGCCCCGCCCGGGCTTGCCTATCGCGAAGGCGAGACCTTGCTGGTGATGGCGGGTGGCTCGGCTGAATTGCCGACGATGCCGCGGGATCTGGTCCTGCTGTTGGATGCCTCGACCGGCGCCGAACCGCTGTGGGGGGCGATTCGTGCGGGGGCGCGGCGTTTGCTCGAGTCGCTGGGCCCTGACGATCGGTTCTCGATTTTGACCTTCTCGCAGGGCGTCACCGGCGGCTTTGCCGGAGGCGCTCTGGTCCCGCGAGGGTTGGTCTCCAACTCCCTGGGTTGGCTGCGAACCGTGGTTTGCGAAGACGGCTTCGAGTTTCTCTCGGCCATGCAGGGGGCCATGAGCCAGTTTCGCGAGATGAGTCGGTTTCAAATGCTGGTGCCGGTTCTACACCGCCAACCCGCTCCTTTCGATGTCGACTGTATCACTCCCATGGTGGCCACTGCCTTCGGCACCAGGATCTTTCCGGTGCTGCCCGAGGAGGGTGATTTCTCGCGCCTGTGCGCTCGGGTGGGTCGAGGCTGGGGGCGCCACGGAGCGCCTGACCGGGCTCTCGAACGGTTGGCCGAAGAGGTGGCCCGACCGGTGGTCACCGACGTGCGGGCGGCCGTCGACAGTGGCGGTTGCTTTCCCGACCGGTTGGGGGATCTGCTGGTCGGTCGCTGCAGTCCGCAACTGGTCGCCACCCGCAATGACGGCGCGGTCAAGCTGCGCGGCATTACAGCCGGCGGCGTCTGGGAAGAAACCCTGCCGGTCGAACCGGTGACCCAAGCGGGTCTCTCAAGTTTGCTCGAGCACCAGTTGCAAAAAATCGAGGCGGCCCCGCTTCCCATTCCGGCCGATGTCCGTCTGGAAGTCACCAGCCTGCTCGAGATGTTGCTTTCGCAGATGGGCTCTTTTGACGATTTTCGTTGCTCGCTATCGATCGAGATGGGTCATCCGGTGGTCCGATTCAGCATCGCCGGGACGCCCCAGTTTCTGGCCATGCCGTGGCGCATCTATCGGCCGCTCCTCACCGTGTTGGCAGAGTGGGCCCCCACCTTTCCCACCGAGATTTACGGCCGGATTCCCGACGGGAACGACGCCCTGGTCGTCGAGCTGGAGGACTATTTCCACTGTCGACGGGCCCATTTGCTCTTGTTGCCTCTCGAACTCGACACCTTACGTCGCGAGATCGGGTCTCGGCTGGACTCGAGCCGGGCCCGCTTGCGTCAAATCGAGCGCTGGTACGAGCCGCCCTCGTCGTTCTGGGGGGCGCCGGTCGAGGCGCAGGCTTGCCATCCTCAGGCTGAAGTCGAAGAATGGCTCGAGCGCCACTATCGGCCTCTCTATCGCGACCAGCAGCGACTGGCCGGATTGCTCGAATGGGGGGCAGAACTTGACCCTAGGCTGGGTGACATGGCCTGTCAGCCACCTGCTCGGTTGGGGGCCGGGTGGGAGCTCTCGATTCAAGAGCAGCTCAAGCGCGTGGGACACTGGCTCTCGCTTTGACCGGATGCGCGACCGAACCTCGTCTGGCGACGCTATCGCAGGCTCGGGCGGGTATAAACAACTCGAGGCCGGCCTCAGGCCGACCTCGAGCGGATATATCAGCGACTCGCTAGCGAGCCGTAACGGCCGTTTGCTCGAGCACCAGTGTGCTCCCTTGACTGGAATTTCCTTCCATGGCGGTGGTTAATTTCACACAGACCGGTTTTTCTACCGGGTCGGTGTGGATCAGAAAGCTGGCGGTGGTTTGACCCCGCGGAATGCGGACGGCGGCGGGCACGTGCACCGGTCCTTCGGAGCGTAGCTCAACCCACGTATTGTCGTCGTTTGCCGGGGTCGCCAGGCTCACTCGGGCGGTGATGGCGTTGCCGCCGGGCACGGCCGCCGTGGGCAGTTCGAGCGAGGCAAGATTGGCCGAATCGGCCCAGGCGCCGGCGGTCAAGCAGGCGGCGGCCATCAGGCTGCACACAGTTTTTTTGATCCAGTTGTGTCGTTTCATCTCGGGTCCTCGCTGTTCGAATTTCTCGTTAGAGCGAGTCTAGCTTGTGACGAGAATCGATTCTGTGAACCCGCTCACAGCTCGGCAGGCTTTGGATTAGGTCGGTCGAATCGGCAGCGACTCAAGACTTCATAGGAGGAGCGATGCAGTTGCAAACGCCGATCGATTCCCAACAGGCGATGGATTTGGAAGACCGTTACGGGGCCCACAATTACCACCCCATTCCGGTGGTTCTGTCTCGTGGTGAGGGGATCTATCTTTGGAACCCCGAGGGCGAGCGCTTCATCGATTGCCTGTCGGCCTATTCGGCCGTCAACCAGGGCCATTGCCACCCGCGCATCATCGAGGCCATGGTCACCCAGGCCCGCAAGTTGACCCTAACCTCGCGCGCCTTCTTCAACGATGTCCTGGGCGAGTATTGTCGCTATCTGAGCGACTACTTCGGCTATCAGCGCGCCCTGCCGATGAACACCGGGGTCGAGGGAGGCGAGACCGCCATCAAGCTGGCTCGGCGCTGGGGTTATCTGCACAAAAACATTCCCGACCAGCAGGCCCGCGTGGTTTTTGTCGAAGGCAACTTTCACGGTCGCACCCTGGCCATCATCTCGACCTCGACCGACCCCACCTGCAAAGCCGGTTTCGGCCCCTACATGCCCGGCTTTGACGTGATCCCCTATAACGACCTCGAGGCTCTCGACAAAGCTCTGGCCAATCCTCACGTGTGCGGCTTCATGGTCGAGCCCATCCAGGGCGAGGCCGGGGTCAATGTGCCTTCACCGGGTTATCTTAGCCAGGCCCGCCAGTTGTGCACCAGGCACCGGGTCTTGATGATCGCCGACGAGATCCAGACGGGGCTTTGTCGCACCGGCAAAATGCTGGCCTGCGAGCACGAGAACGTGCGGCCTGACATCGTGATTCTGGGCAAGGCTCTATCTGGAGGTACCATGCCGGTCTCGGCGGTGCTGGCCGATGACGAGGTGATGTTGGGCATCAAGCCCGGCGAGCACGGGTCGACCTATGGAGGCAATCCGCTGGCTTGTCGGGTGGCCATGGAGGCCCTGGCCGTGCTTAAAGACGAGAATCTGGCCGAAAACGCGGAGCGCATGGGCGAGATTTTCCGCTCCGAGCTGAGCAGTCTCGAGCATCCCTGGATTCTCGAGGTCCGGGGCAAGGGTTTGCTCAACGCCGTCGAGGTCAAGCCCGACTCGGGCATTGACGCCTGGGATGTCTGCGTGCGTCTCAAAGAGAACGGCTTGCTGGCCAAGCCCACCCACGACACCATCATCCGCTTTGCCCCGCCTCTGGTCATCACCGAAACCCAATTGCGCGAAGCTCTGGCCATCATTAAGAAGACCTTCGCCAGCTTCGCCCAGGCGTAGTCAGGAAAGGAAAACGTCCCATCCGGGAGAACCACTCAAGGTAACCGCTGCGTGGAGAGGAGCCCTACTTTGCCCCCCGTTCTGCCCGAGGGGAGTCGACTGAGGGCTCGCTATAAGATCGCGAGGCTTCTCGACTCTTCTCAGCTGCGCAACATTTACGTGGCTGAGGATACGCATTTACGGGGCAACACCTGGGTCGTCAAACAGATGTTGCCGGTGGGGGTCGATATCTCCTGGGCCGGCTCGCTGACGCAGCGATTCGAGACCGAGGCCCGCTTGATCTCGACGCTCGAGCATCCCAACATTCCCAAGCTTCTCGACTTCTTCATCGAAGACTCGTTTATGTACATCGTGCGCGAGTATGTGCCGGGTCGAGACCTCACGGCCATCGTCAACGAGCGCCAGGGCGTGCTCTCCGAGAGCGAGTCGCTCAAGATCGGTATCCAGCTCAGCGGCCTGATGAGCTATCTGTTGCGCAAGAAGCTCTCGCCCGTGATTTTCCGCGAGTTGTCCCTGAACAACCTGATCTTGACTCCCGACGGAAAGATCAAGCTGGTGGATTTTGGCTTCTCTCGTCTGTTCCAGCGGGAGACGCGCCTGGGGCCGCCCGACTACTCGGCTCCTGAACAGTTCTCGGACGAAGAGGATGTGGATGGGCGAACGCTGGTCTACAACGTGGGGGCGCTGGTCTATCACCTGGTCTCGGGAGCCAATCCGGGACATTCTCCCTTCAACTTGCGTCCCATCGACGAATTGAACCCCAACGTGTCCGAGATGACCTGCAAGGTGGTGGCCCGCGCCACCAGCAACGAGAAGCGCCGTCGCTACAGCAATCTCAATGATCTCAAGCGACAGCTCCAAGCATGCCTGGATAGTCCCAAGAAGACCAAACAAAAGCCGCGCAAGTCTTCGCGCCCAGATCGCCCCACCCAGCCGACGGTGGCCGTGCCGTCAGGACCTTCTCACGCAACCCAGAAAGTGTTGATGCGGCATCTGCCCAAGCCCGACTCCAGCCAGGCCATGACCTGGCTGGTAGGAATCTTTCTGACCCTGGTCATGGGAGGAAGCCTGATAGCGATCTACCAATTCTTCTTAAGGCCCCAGGAAGGTCTATAGCTCTTGTTCGCACCGCAAACCATCATCGCCAATCGCTACGAAGTCATCCGCCTCATCGGTCAGGGCGGCATGAGCAACCTGTACTTGTGCCGCGACCGCAAATACAACAACGCGATTGTGGTCATCAAAGAGATGACGGCTGTCTACTCTGACCCCAACGAGCAGCAGATGGCGGTCAATCTTTTCCACCGCGAGGCGAAATTGCTGGCCAGCCTCAACCATCGGCACATCCCCAAGGTCTTCGACTATTTCCAATATCAGGGCAAGTACTACCTGTCGATGGAATACGTCGACGGCGACGATCTGGGCAAGCAGCTATCGGAACGGCCCGGTCCGATGGCCGAACGCGACGTGGCCGAGTTGGGCTCGCAGATGGCCACCGTGCTCTATTATCTGCATGTCCACAAGCCTCCCATCGTCTTTCGTGATGTCAAGCCCAGCAACATCATGATGACCAAGGACGGGGTGAAGCTGATCGATTTCGGCATCGCACGGCACTTTGACGTTTCTAAAAAGGGCGACACCATGCGCATCGGCTCGCCGGGCTACGCACCCCCCGAGCAGTACAGCGGTCAGACCGACCCGCGTTCGGACATCTATGCCCTGGGCGTTACCCTGCATCACGCTCTTACCGGCCGCGATCCTACCACCACCCAGACCCCGTTCCTTCTGCCGCCGCCCCGCGATCTCAACCCGCAGGTCAGCCAGCGCATGGCGGACATCATCACGCGAGCCACCCGGCTCGACCCCAGCGACCGCTATCAGAACATGCTCGAGATGAAGCGCGACCTCAAGACGATACTCACCGGCCAAACCGGGGGAACGCGAGTGGTGGCCGGACCTCCCGGCAACTCCGCCACCGTGCCTCACAGCGGTCCACCGCCGGTGCCCAACCCGGCCGCCTCTTCCGCGACCCCGGCGGTGTCGGCCACTCCGGCGGGCGCGCAGAATCTTCAAAATCAGGCCACTCAGCCTCCGGCCAACGCGACTCCTCCGCCCAGGCCCAGCAAGCTGTCGGGGGTCTTGTTGGTGGCCTTTCTGCTATTGATTGTCGGAGGCGCGACCTTCGCCGCCGTCACCCAACCCGAGCTTTTCCAGCGTGGGCGCGAGAATCTCGCCTTGCTCTGGGCCCACTATTCGGCCGGCCAACTGCCGACCGACCCGGCCGAGGCGGCCCAGCGGCTCTATCTCGACGGCGGTTCGCTGGCCCTGGCTTATGCGCGCCTGCAAGAGGCTCCGGCCGAAAGTCATCCGCCCGTGCTCGAAAACAATTTGCTGGCCACCATGTCGGGCCACGAGACGCTGGCCGTGGGCGTGCTGGTCGAGGCCGACGACAACGCGGCCCTGGCGGGCCTGGCTCTGGCCCAGCGCGACCTCAATGGTCAGGGTGGGGTCGACGGCAAGCTGGTCGTCCTGCAGGTGATGACGGCCGGTGACGACCCGGCTCGCGCTTTCGAGCGGTTGGCCGCGGGTGCGGCGGGTCGTCGCAATCCCGAGGGTGAAGCGACCCGCCCGGCCTGGATCGTGGTGACCACTGGAGTGCAGGGTGTGAACCCCGAGGTGCCCACCTTTGGGCTGGCCGAGGACTCTCTCGGCGAGGGGATCGAAAGCCTTCCCGAGGCTCCCTCGGTGTTGGCCAAAGCCGCCAAGAAAGTGGCCAAAGAGCCGATTCTCTGGCTGCACCCGGATGACCCGGGCCCGGTCACGGTGACCCGCGAGGCGCCTCCCACCAGCCCCGACCAGGCGCTGGCTTTGCTGGGCAAAGCCGGCCAGGGCACGGTGGTGGTGGCCGCCGACCAGGCCAAGCCCCTGCTCGAGGCCCTGGGTGGTTTGCCCGGGCCTGAGCTGTTGTTGGTGGCCGACAGCGTCGAGCAGTTGCCCGAGGCGCGCAGCCGAACCCGGGCTCTGGTGAGCCACAATGGCCTTTCGCGCTCGGAATATGCCGACCGATTTTGGCGGCTGGCGCCACCGGATGCACCCCGCCAAACTGCCCGATGTTACGACCTGTTAACCTGGGCGGCCCTTTTTCGCGAGAAAACCCGCACCTATCGTGGAGTTACGGTCAGTATCAAGTCCGGCGAGTCGCCTCAGGCTCCTCCGTTCGCGATGTTGGTCCCGTCTCAGGATGGCAAATCCTGGGTCTACCAAGACGATATCGAGGTGCAACCATGATACTCAAACGCTGGGCGCTGCACCTGGTGGCCCTGATAGTAGGCGCGATGCTGGGTCTGTTCCTGGTCGAGTTTGCCGGCCGCAGCCTGGCCATTCCCAACCTGGCTTCCATCCTGATTTGCCTGATTTTCATGGGGCTTTCGGTTTCGCTCTCGGTGTTGATGGCTCCCCAGCTCTTTCCGCTCCAATCGGCCGACGTCATCCGGCCCGAGATTCCTCGCCAGAACTGGGCCTGGCTGCGCCCTCGCGGTGACTCGATGCGGTCGGGCTTCCCGCTCAACAAAGACCAGGTCGTGATCGGTCGCGAAGTGCGCTGCGACGTGATGCTCAACCACGCCAGCGTCTCGCGCCAGCACTCGGCCATCGTCCGCTTGGCCGAGGGCTATCTGCTGCGCGATCTCAACAGCAGCAACGGCACCTTCGTCAACGGACAGCGCATTCAGGAATACCTGTTGCAGAGTGGCGACCTGGTGGTCATTGGCGATTTGCAGTTCACCTTCGAAGGACCCAGCAACCCGGCCTTGCTCGGTCAGGCCCACGAAGCCGGCCTGAGCCCCGGCCTGTCACTGGACCCGACCGGCGGTGGCCCCACCCTGGGACTGACCCGAGCCGCTGAGGACGACGACGAGGAAGAGGGCACCGAGGTGTGGCGCCCCCGCACGAGGTAGGTCACCGTTTGCGGTAGATGTAGAAGGTCCAAGCCCGCGGCAAAGTGCTCCTGGTCCAGGCCATGGCCGACTGGTGACGCTCGACCAACTCCAGGTTGGCAGCCTCGAGGGGATGCTCGGGCACGATCAACCGCGCCCCGGGCTTGAAAGACGCGCTTCGGCGGGCGAGCTGTTGAGCCATCCATTCGCTCACGGCGGTGGCCGCGCAATAGATGATGTCCGCCTGGGACACGTCGAAGCTCAAGAGGTCGCCGTGGTAAAACCTGGTGTTGGTGAATCTCAGTCGGGCCGCCGCTCGGCGAGCAAACTCGACGGCACCGGGCACGATATCGACTCCGACGCTGCGGCCGACCCGCGAGGCGGCTACCAGGTTGGTGGCTCCACAACCGCAGCCCAGGTCAAGAAACGTGTCGTGGGGTCCGGCGTGGACGAGGTCGAGCAAGCGCGCCATCAGGGCCAGCGGGGTTTCTCCGTAGGACAGGCTCGACAGCTCGGGCCGGAACCCTGGATGCTCGCCATAGAGGGCGGGCAGGGTCTCTTCGAGCAAGGACAGTTCGGCCACGGTAAAGGTGTCGAAGCGGCTGTAGAACCTGTGAATGCGCTCGCAGTCCCCCGTGTCGGTCGGGTCAAGGTGGTGCCGCTCGATGGTGCTACCCTCAGGCTAGACCGGGTTCCTCGCTGCCCCAGTTCTTGCTTTCGTGAGTGAGATACTCGTTGACCAGGCAACCCCAGTCGCCTTCGAGTCGCTCGATGATCCGGCGAATCTCGTCCATCTCGACATGTCCCTGGCCCGGAGTCTGTCCCCGGGCCAGGTGAATCATTTTGACGTTACAGCTGGGGCAACGAGTCGTGCGAGAGCTGAGGTAGTCGAGGAAGCGGCGCTTGATGTGAAATCCGCAGTTTGCACAATCGATTTTGATCATGATCTCGACTGAAAACATCTGGGTTGAGTATAACATAACCCCGGCAATATTGGGAAACTCCTGCCCTCAAGAGAAATCGAGCAAGGTCAGGTAGGTGCGGGCCACCACGCCTGTCTGAACGAGCAAGAAGTGTCCCCTCTTGAGTTCTTCGAGTGCTTGGGCGAGGGCACCCGGGTCCTCGTTTTCGGCCGCGTGTTCAAGCGCGATGAGGGCTCCCTGGACGGTCTGTTGACCCCGGGCCGCCAATTCTAGCAGCAGCTCTCCACCCTCGACGGCCGCTGGCAGGGGCCGTCGCTCGAGACTGGCCTCGAACTGCTGGCGGACGGTCTCGAGCAGACGCAGATACTCGGCCCGAGTCGTGAGGCGAAGTAGCAGGTCGCCGGTGGCTCGACGCAAGACCTGGAAGGCCGAGGGAGCCTCTTCGCTGGTCTGACCTCCGGCTTCGTCGCGCCACTTGCGAAACAGCGTGAGCTTTCGCTTGAGGTCGGCCGTGTGGACGTTGAGGAAATACTCCTCGACGTACTTGTCGGCAGCCTCGTCGCCCACCAGCGACGCCAATTCGCGAGTCAGATAGGTGCGCCCCGAGCGATGCAACAGCTCGTTGTCATCGATCTGAGCGACGCTGGCCAGAAACTCGGTGCGGTTCTGGCGCTGCTGGTCGTTGCCCAGGTGGTGAAGATAGCGAAACACGACCTCGCGCCGCCAATCGTCGGGCTGCTCGGCCGCGATTTGCCGCAGGGTCTCTTGCTGCTGGCCTTCGAGAACCTGGCGGATCTGGGTCAGCTTGAAGCCCTGGTTCTTTAGCTGCAAGATTCGCCGCAGCCGCTTGACCGAGTCGCGAGGAAAGAAGCCAACGCGCCCGTCGGCGCCTACGTACGGGTTGTGAATCGGCTTGGGCAGGAGGCCCTTGGCGACGTAATACTTGACGGTCCGATCGCTGACCTCCAGGCCCATCGACCGCAATTCTTCCAGGAACTGTTTGGGGTTGTAGAACTCTTTTGGCACCAGGTCGTTGCGCGGCTATCCTACCGAGAACTGGCTCATCCACTGCTGGTTTTGCTCGATGACGTATTCGATGGAACTCAAGATGTCATCGCCCTCTTCGACCAGCAAGACCGCCTGGGTCAGTCGTTGGGAGTCGTCGTCTTCAAAATAGCCAAAGATCTCTTCGGTGGCCCCGTGAATCAGGCCGATGGCCTCGAGCATGAACTCGCGAATGACCTCGGCACCTTCGGGAGCCGGCTGCTGGTATTGCTCGTGCAGCTCGACCAGAAGATTCTGCACGCCCTCGAGGGCCACGCCGATTTCGTCCAGATCGAGTTCGGTGCCCAGCGCGAGGTGCTCGGCCAGATCTCGAATAAACGCAACTAGTTCACTCGAGTTCGTCACGGTCGTCCTTCTTCTTTAGAGGTAGCTTGAGTTTGAGATTCTTCAAGTCGCCCGAGAGTTTACCCAGATAGTTGGAGTATTCCTTAGAGGCCGGGGCGATGGGCGTCTCGTCTTCTAATAGCAAAATCAGAGCCTCTTCGGCCGAGACGCTGCCAGAGTTGAGCTTCTCGAGGATTTCACGCTGGTGTCGCAGTCTGGTCTGCAGCCTGCGACTGCGGATCTGCCGGGGCCGATCAGAACTGGTCTTGCTGGGCGGATAGAGCGCAGTAATGGCCGCGGTCGCCGACTCGGCAACCTGAAGAAAGAATTCTCTTTGGGCCTGGGTGGAACTCACCTATGCCCGGTTCGGCGAAAATTCAACGCCGTCCTTCAGCCAGCGTCAACCGAGGCCAGAACGCCGTCGTCCTTGTTGCCGGAGGCGTACTGGTCCTGGTCGGGAATCACGATCTCGATATGGCCTGGGGTGAACAGATAGATCTGGTCGGCCACCTTCTGGCTGTGCCCGTCGATGGCATACGAGATGCCCGAAAGGAAATCGACGATCCGGCGGGCCAGTTCCTTGTCGGTCTTGCGCATGTTGAGCAAAATGCTCTTCTTGACCTTGAGGGTCTCGGCGATCTCGCGGGCGTCGGCGAAGGAGGCGGGTTCCAGCACGACGATCTCTTGCTTGCGAGGGCTGGGCAGTCCCACCAATTTCGAACGCGAGCGAACTTCTGCGCCCGCCCGCGAAACGGCCGAATAGTCCGAAGGCTCCAGAGACTCTGAATCGATCGGGTCAGAAGAGAAGCTCTCTTCTTCGAGGGTGAAGAAGCGTCGTAGACTATCCATCATATTGCCTGCCATGGGGTTTCTATTGAAGTTTATTCAAAGGAAATTCCGTGGGAGGGAGAGCTTCCCCTGCCAGACGCGAAAATATTTTCGGTTCCGGCCTTAGGTGCGTTCGCCGAAAATGACCCGTCCGAGGCGAACCATGGTGGCGCCCTCTTCGACGGCCACCAGGTAGTCGTCGCTCATTCCCATCGACAGGTCCGAACCCACCCAGAAAGGATACTTGCGGGCGGTGATCTCGTCGAGCAGTTCTCGAAGCCGGCGAAAGTGGGGGCGATTCTCTTCGGGATCGTCGACGGGCGGGGGAATGGTCATCAGGCCCACCAGGCGTAAGAGTTGTGGAGGCTGGGCCTTCAGTTCGTCGAGCAAGGCCAGCACCCCGACGGGGTCGAGGCCTTTCTTGGTCTTCTCTCCGCCCAGACGGACCTGAAGCAGGCCGCGGAGTTTGCGATTGCGGGCCTGGCAACGGTCGTCGAGTTTGTGAATCAGGCCTACGCTGTTGAGCGAGTGGATGCACTCGAACAGGTCGACGGCCAGGTTGACCTTGTTCCGCTGCAGGCTGCCCACCATATGCCATCGCGCCCCCGGTAGTTGGATGGCTTTCTGGCGGGCCTCTTGAATGTAATTCTCACCCAGGTCGTCGAGGCCGGCATCGAGGGCTGGTTGGATCTCTTCAGCCGTTCGGGTCTTGGTGATGCCCACGACCGTGACCGAGTTGGGGTCGCGTCCGATTTTGATGCAGGTCCGCTCGATGTCTTCGCGGATTTTGGCGAGGCGCGTGCGGATGGAGTCTTCTTTCTCGGCCTCGACACTCGACCCGCTGCCTGCGCCTCGCAGGCTGAAGCCAAAATCCATCACAGCCAGTTCATGAGCGTATCTTGCTCGCTAACCGTCGTGGACGGCTGTCCTGGGCCGCCCTGGTTGGGCGGAGGGGGAGTCGGCGGACGCGTGGGGGGCGGCGGTGGCTCGCCCGGGGCTCCGGGAGCGGGCTCGGCGTGCCGGATGGCCTCGTCTTGATCGACCAACCCCGACTCGACCAGCCGCGACAAAGACTGCGCCATGGTCTGCATGCCGTCGCCGATGCCCTCGTAGATCTGCTTGGATATGGCCGACAGGTTGCCTTCGGCGATCAGGGCCGCGATGGTGGGGGTGGCCACCATGACCTCGACGGCCGGAACCACGCCGGCGCCGTCTTTGCGTTTGAGCAGCCTTTGCGAAATGATGCCGCGCAGGCAGGCCGATAGCTGATCGGCTTTGAGTTTCTTTTCATGCTTGGGGAACAACCCTACCAGACGCAAAATGGCTTGCTCGCTGGTGGCCGCTCTGAGGCCAGCCAGCACCAGGCGTCCTGCCGAAGCGGCGGCCAGGGCGGCCTCGGCCGTAGCCGCGTCGGGAAGGTCGCTGACCATGATGACGTCGGGATCTTGATAAAGGGAACGCAACAGTCCCTGTTCGAGATTGGGCAGGTCGACCCCTAACTCGCGCTGGGTGACCAGAGCCATCTTGTCTTCGTGGTGATAGGCCAGGCGTTCTTCCAGAGTCAGGATGCGCGCCTTGCGGTTGGTGTTGAGGTAGTTGACCAGAGCCGCCAGGGTCGTGGTTCGCCCACCACCGGGGTTGGCACAGACCAGGACCAACCCGCTGGGCATGCCGACCAGCTTTTGCAGCGCTTTGGGCAGGCCCAGAGAGTCGAGATCGGGGCAATCCGTCGAGATCATCTTGAAGGCCGCGCTCATGTTGCCCCGTTCCAGGAAGGCGTTGATGCGGAAGCGGGCTCCCGGGCTTTCGTAGCTGAACTCGAGATCCTTGGTCTTGAGCAATTCGGCTCTGCGCGGGGCATCCAGAGCAGCAAAGACCAGCCGGCGGCAGTCCGCTCGGCTCAGCGGCTGGTTGCCCACCGGAATCAGCTCGCCTTCGAGGCGGACGGTGGGCGGTTGCCCCACCTTGAGATGCAGGTCGGAGGCGCCGTGCTTGGTCATGACCTGGAGCAGGTCGTCGAGCTCAAAACCGAGCTGGGTCTCGTCTTCTTCGCTGACGGCGGGGGTGCTCTCGAAGCCCGACCCGAGGGAGCGGGCCTTTTCTTCGAGGAGATTGACCAGTTTGACAGCCAGTTGCACTTTTTCGTGGTGGGTCTCGACGATCTTGGCCGAAGCTTCGCTGCGCTCGAGCAGCTTGGTCAGCCGTTCTTCCCACTCGCTACCGGTGTTGGCCAGTTCTTCAAGGCGACGCAGGGCCTCCCGAGCCCGGTCGCTCAGGCCGGCCGAGTTGGCCAGCTCTTCTAGACTTTCGCGCAGGGTTTCCAGCTCGGAGAGATTGGCCTTGTCGGCCACCAGCCGGCGGACTTCTTCGAACTGCTCCTGACCGAGTTCTTGACGGATGTTGGCAATAGCCTCTTCGACGTGTTGCCGCGAGCGCGTGATTTCGCCTTCGAGCTTTTCGGCCAGGCCCTCGACCTGCTCTTGAGAGGCTGCTTCTTGCAGCGCCTGAGACAGCTCGTGCTGGGTCTCGCGCAACACCTGATCGAGTTCGTCGCGCAGGGTCGAGACGCTGGCTTCGACTTCGGTGGTCAGCTGCTCCATCTGAGCCGTCGAGACACCACCCTCCTTGCTCTCGAGGGTGCGAAAGCGAACCTCGAGATTCTCGCCGAGCACATGCAATCGCTCGTCGAGTCGGTTGAGAATGGCTTCTTCGAGCAGTCTGGGGACATCTTCCAGGCGGCCCAGCCCGCCTACCGAGTCGATCCGCACGATCAGTTCGCCCAGGCGCTCGGCCAGCACGCGCTGAGCCTGCGACTGATCGGCTTGAAACTCTTCAAAACGCTTGACCAGGGCATCAAGCTCTTCGAAAGCCTCGTCTTCTACCGGACCTTCTTCGAGTTCTTCGATCCGGGCCCGCAAAGCCTGCGTGTCACGGACTTGAACCGCCGATGCTAACGAGACATTGCGTAGCTCTTCTTCAATACTCGCAATGCGAAAATCGAGTTCGTCGCCCTCTTCATCGAATCCATCGATGCTATCTGGACTATCGGACCGTCGGCGCCGCCTTCGCAAAAGCCCTGCCTCCTTGAAAATTCACTATGACTCGCTTGCGTGTTCGTCGCTTAGGAAAGGGGATCCTCTACCGCTGAGTCCGCGTAGTGGCGCCGTGTGGGAGCGCCGCGGGCCGGCTCGATCCGTTCCAGGCTCCCAAGGGAAGTCTCGACCCTGGCCACCAGTTGGCCGCATTCGATTAACTCCCGAGCGATGGCCAGATCTTCAGCCAGGGGACGATCATCGGTGACCGGGGCCACCCGTTCGCGCAGGACAGCCAGACCGATTTCGGTAGCCGGGCCGAAGGACAACGGACGATGGAACTCCAGCGCCTGGCAGGCACAAACCCACTCGTTGGCCAGAATCTGCTCGAGATTCTTGACCACCACCTCTAATTTGTAGGCTGCACCCGGCCCCATGCTGACGTGGTCTTCATGGCCGGCCGAAGTGGGAACGCTGTCGCTGGAGGCAGGATGGCTGAGCACCTTGATCTCGTTGACGAGAGCGGCCGACACATACTGGGTCAGCATCAGTCCCGAGTTCAGGCCTGAGTCGCGCACCAGAAAGGCGGGCAGTCCGCTTTCATCGGGATTAAGCAGCTTGTCGCAGCGTCGTTCCGACATGCTGCCTAGATAGCTCAAGGCCACGGCCGCACAATCGAGAGCCAGGGCTACCGGGGCTCCGTGAAAGTTGCCCCCGCTCATGATCCGGTCGCTCTCGGGCAGCACCACCGGGTTATCTGAAGCCGCGTTCATTTCGCGCTCGACGACCGAGACCGCCCAGGTCCAGCCATCACGAGAGGCGCCATGCACCTGGGGAATGCAGCGTAAAGAATAGGGGTCCTGCACCTTGGGGCAGTCAACGTGGCTGGCGATGAGTTCGGAGCCCGACAGACAACGGCGCAAGTTCTCGGCCACCTGGACCTGGCCGGGGTGGGGCCGGCAGGCGTGGATGGCCGGGTCGAAAACCGAGTCGGTGCCCAACAGCGCTTCGAGGCTCATGGCCCCCACGATGTCGGCAGCCTTGAGCAGACGTCCGGCCCGTTCCAGCGCCAGGCCGCCCACGGCCGTCATCAGTTGCGTGCCGTTGATCAGAGCCAGCGCCTCCTTGGCCTCGTATTCGACGGGCGTAAGGCCAGCCGCCGTCAGGGCCTCGGCGGCAGCCAGGTTGCGGCCCTGGTAGTGGCATTGGCCTTCTCCCATCAAACCCAGGGCCACATGGGCCAGGGGAGCCAGATCTCCGCTGGCTCCGACCGAACCCCGCGAGGGCACCAGCGGAGTAATGCCGGCGTTGAGCGCGGCCAACAAGGCTTGGATGAGCTCGAGCCGGACGCCGGAGTAGCCCTGCACGAGCGAGTTGGCGCGCAGCGCCATCATGGCCCGCACCTGGTGGACCGGCAGATTCTCGCCGACCCCGGCGCTGTGGCTGCGAACGAGATTGCGCTGAAGCTGGCGCAACTGGTCGGGAGCTACTCGTTTGGAGCTGAGTCGTCCGAACCCGGTGTTGATGCCATAGACTGTTCGCTCGGTGGCCAGCACGCGTTCGACGACCCGGCGCGAGGCCTTGATCTGCTCCACCACCGAGGGGTCGAGGGTTACGGCATCTCCGGCGGCCACGGCTGCCAGGCGACTCAAATCGAGGCTACGGCCGTCGATAGAAATAGTTGTAGGCATTGGGGCTCAGAGTTTCTTGACCATTTGGACGCGCTCCTCTAGATAGCCCTGCTGATGGTAGAAGTCGAGGGCACGCTGATTCGAGATGGTGACCCCCAGCCCCAGCCGGGCTACGCCAGCCTCGCGGGCAAAGGTTTCAGCCCGTTCCATCAGGGCCTGGGCCACCCCTCGACCCCACCAGTCGCTGGCTACGGCCAGATCGAAGATCCAGCCTTGAGTCTCTCCGGTCGATGAGTCTTGCTGGCCGGTAAAGACGATGACGTGTCCGATCACACCGGCCGCCGCCTCGGCGATGAAGATGCCGACGTGGGGCCGGGCCAGGGCTCGGTGCAGGCTGCGAAGATCGTTGCGCCGGTAGACACGAACCGTCTCTTCATCGATGTCGCGCAAATGGGACACCGAATGAATGACCATCTCGACGGCGAGCTCTACAACCTGGGGCAGATCGTCGGGCTGCGCCAGTCGGATGGAAAAGTCTTCGCTCATGATGGGGTTTTTTCAGTCCTTTGGGGAATTTCCCGCTGGATGGAAGAATCCGAGCGAGAGGAGCTGGCCGCTCTGCGCGCCGAGAATCGGCTGCTGCGAGCGGTGTTCGAGAGTTTTCGCGAGGCTTTGCTGGTAGCCGACCCCGAGGGTCGATTTCTACTTTGGAATAAAAAGGCCGAGCAATATCTCAAAGCCCCTCTGAAAGACTTTGCACCCGAAGACTGGTCACGGGAGTATCGCCTGAGCCTGCCCGACGGCTCGCCCTTTCCCTCTGAGCAGCTGCCTCTGGCCCGGGCCATTCGAGGCGAGCAGCCGGCCGAGTTCGAGTCGGTGCGAGTCGGTACAGATACGATGCCCGAAGAGGTGTGGCTGTCGGTTTCGGGGTTTCCTGTCTTTGACGACGGAGAATTGCTGGGCGGAGCCGTCTGCTACCGACCGGCCGCCGAGCCTCGGGACCTGCTCGAGCGTTTGACTAGACAGGCTAGCCTGGTTAGTTCCTGGCGCGACGGCGTCATCGGCGTCAACCTGCAGGGCGAAATTTTCAGCTGGAACAGCGCGGCCGAAAAGACCTGTGGCTATTCGGCCGACGAGATTCTAGGGCGTCCGCTGGCCAGTCTGAGTGCTCCGGGAGCCCGACCCGACCTGGGCGAGGCTCTCGACGAGACCCGCGAGAGTGGGCAGCCGGTCGGTTTCGAGACCTGGCTGCTGGCCAGATCCGGGCAAAAGCTGAGTGTCTTCTTGCACTTCAACCCCATTCTCGACCCCGCCTCGCGGGTGATCGGGTTTTCGGTGTTGTGTCACGACCTTACCGCGCTCAAAGTGGCGGAGTCGAGTTGGCGTTCGCTGCTCGAGAACATCCCGGGGATGGTCTTCAATATCGATCGGGACCTGAAGATCACCTTTCTCAACCGGGCCGTCCCTGGTCTTGGGCCCGACCAGGCGGTGGGTCGATCGGCTCTCGACCTGGTGGCGCCCGAGTACCAGGAGCGGGCCGCCGAAGTCTGCCGTCAGGTTTTTGCCACCGGCCGCCGCGGCCGGCTCGAGTTCGAGGCTCCCAACGTGCTGACCGGTGAGCGGCACTGGTATTCCTCGCGTATTGGCCCGGTCATGCGCGACCAGCAAGTCCAATCGCTGATCGTCATCACCCGGGACATCACCCAGCGCAAGCGAGCCGAGTTCGCCTTGACCGAGTCCGAGCGTTTGCTCCGATCGCTTTCGGCTCGCCTGGCCCAGGCCCTCGAAGAAGAGCGCTTGCGCATCGCCCGCGAGCTTCACGATGAGCTGGGTCAACTACTGACCGCGCTTCGCCTCGAGTTGGCTTTGCTTGAGTCGACCATGGGCGAACATTGCGCTTTCGGGCCCATCAATGAAAAGCTCGAGTCGACCCTGACGGCGGTCCGCCGCATCGCCACCCAGCTCAGGCCCCAGTTGCTCGACGACCTTGGGGTGGCGGCCGCCATCGACTGGCTCGCCCAGGAGATTTGCGGGCGCGCCAACCTGGCCTATGAGCTAAAAATCGACCTGGGGCCCAATCGCCTGCCCCAAGAGCAATCGCTGGCGCTGTTTCGCATTTCCCAGGAGGCGCTGACCAATGTGGTGCGCCACGCCGGGGCCAGGGCCGTCAAGATCACCTTGAGGGCCGACGAGCAAGCGGTCGAGCTGGTGGTCGAAGACGACGGGCGCGGTATCACCCCCGACCAGGCTGCTGGCGAGGGCTCGCTGGGGCTGCTAGGCATCTCGGAGCGGGCCGGAATGTTGGGCGGGAGCTTCGAAATCGGCAGCCCTACTCAGGGCGGAACCTGTCTACGAGCACATCTGCCGTTCTGACAGTCGATAGTGATGAGCCCGGGCCTCTAGCTGGCGACGCTCGTCGGGGCTCCATGGGACGAGTTCGAGGGGCTGCCCGGTCGTCCGGCCGAACGCCTCGGCAAAGGTGGCGGCCTCGATGGGGCCCCTACCCAGCTCGTCGAGGGCGGCCCCGGGAGGGCTCTCGCCCAGCAGGCGGCGGTGCAGCTCGAGATCGACTCTAAAGGGGATGACACCGTGTTGCAACAGCCGTTTGCCGCGACGCAGTTGGGCGCTGCCAACCAGTTTGCCGGTGGCGCACAGCAGTTCTCCAAAGCCGGTCACGGCCATGCAGCCGGGGTCGCGTCCGGCTGCGGGTCTGGCCTGGCTCTGGGTCACCTCCAGGCCCAGTTCGGTCAGGGTGGCTCCCACCCAGGCCGTCAGCCGGGCGAACTCGTCTCTTAAAGCCGTGCCCTCGGTGGGGAGGGCCAGCGCGTAAGTGAGTTCATCTTGGTGCAACAGAGCCCGTCCGCCCGAGGGCCGGCGCACCACCTCGAGGCCCTGGCTCCGGACTACGCTCCATGGGATCCAATCGACCTTTTGGGCGTAGCCCAGGGACAGGGTTGGATTCGACCAGCAGTAGAGCCGAAGCACGCTCTGCTGCCCGTCGAGCAGAAAGGCGTCAGCGGCCATGTTGAAGCCCCCGGGCTGGGCGCCGTCGAGGATTAGCCGCATCAGGCTAGGCCTGGAATTTGCGCTTCTTGGCGATGATGATGCGCGTGCCTCGACCCGACTGGGAGTCGATCTCGAGCCGGTCCATCAGGTGTTTCATCAGGAAGATTCCGCGGCCTCGCTCCGAGAACAGGTCGGGGGGCTCATCGCCTCGTCCGGTCGGGTCAAAGCCGGAGCCGTAATCTTGCACCTCGACCTTGAACTCGGTCATCGTCATCATGTATTGGACATCGATACCCATCTCGGACTTGCCGTGCTCGATGGCGTTGTCGCACACCTCGCCCACGGCCGTGATGATATCGTAGATTTCTTCTTCGGTGAACCAGACCCGGCGGGCGATGGCCTCGGCCTGCAGCCGGACGATGGCGGCGAACTCTTCCCGGCAGGGGATCTTGAGCCGAATCTGCGAGGCGGACTTGACCACTTCTTCCCACTTGGCCAGGGCCGACTCGTGGTGAGCGATGAGCTCTTTCTGGCTGCGCAAATACGAGCTCGCCAACCCGGTAAAGAACTGGTCGAAGACATCGTTGATGCGACGTTCCAGGGCGAACAGATCGCTGGGGGCTGCCTGGCTCAGCTGTTGGGCCAACATCATCCACAGTTCCTGGCGCATAAAGCGAATGCCCGAGATCAGATCCTCGAAGTCGATGGCCATCCGGACCCGCCGGGCGGCGATGCCGTCTTCGAGCGAGACCAGCTCGTCGTGAAGGGCCTGGGCGTCGGCCGAGATGTCGCCCTCTTTGAGCGCCTCGACTTCGCGCACGATGTGGGTCAACAGCCGTTTGACCGTGCCCTTGGATTCTTCCTCGTCCATGTTCTCCGGACGGTAGGAGGCCAATTCGGAAAAGCACCGCCGCGTCACCCGGTCCGCCAGCTCTTGCTCTTTCTCACGGAGCAGGCTGGCGACCTGGGCCCAGAGCGGACCTAGACTGGTCGAGGAAGCTTCCATCTAGCTCTCTTCCTCGACCACCTTGGCATAACCAGAGTGGTCGAGCAGGTCATCGAGCTGACTGGCGTCTTTGAGCTTGACCTTGACCATCCAGCCTTCGCCGTAAGGGTCGCGGTTGATTAATTCCGGGTCGTAGGCGTCGTTGCTTTCGACCAGTCGAGGGTTGGTTTCGACCACCTCGCCGTCGACGGGGGCGAACAGATCAGAGACGGTTTTGACCGACTCGACCACGCCGAAGGTTCCCCCGCGTGACATCTGGCTACCGACAGCGGGGATCTCGACGTAGACGATGTCGCCGAGCTGATCCTGGGCAAAGTGGGTAATGCCGATTTCGACGGTGCCGCCGCCGTTGCCGCGCACCCACTCATGCTCTTCGCTGTACCGCAGATCTTCAGGAATCATCAATCCTCCAAGTAGGTTAGAATCCGCTCGCCCCGTTCTGGGTTAGCCTCTTCTGACACTGCCTCGAACGAAGGGCGGACGCACCACCGAAGCCTGATTGCGTCGACCCCGAATGTCGATTTCCAGGGCTGTTCCGGGAGTGCGTGCCTCGAGTTCAACGAGGGCCAAACCTACACCTTTTTTCAAGCTGGGCGAGAAGGTGCCGCTGGTGACCCGACCCACTTTGCGGTCCTGGCAAAAGACTTCATAGCCTTCTCTGGGGATGGCTTTGCCCTCCATCTCGAAGCCGACGATAGTGTGGGTCAGGCCGGCTTCTTTCTGGGCGGCCAGGCTGTCGCGCCCGATGAAGTCCTGATCCAGGCGCACGACCCAGGCCAACCCGGCGTCATAGGGAGTGATCTCCTCGGACAGTTCATGGCCATAGAGTGCATAGCCCGACTCGAGCCGCAGAGTGTCGCGGGCCCCCAGCCCGATGGGCGCCAAAAACTCGTTCTTTTGCCGTAGCAAATTCCAGAGGTCGACGGCCTTGTCCCACTCCAGGTAGAGTTCGAAGCCGTCCTCGCCGGTATAGCCGGTGCGCGAGAGCAAGACAGGTAGGCCGGCCACCTGGCATTCGACGAAGCGATAGTAGCCGAGGCCGTCCAGGTCAAGATCGACCAGCGGCGTCAGCGCCTCTTGAGCCCGCGGGCCCTGCACGGCGACCAGGCTGGTGCGGGCGGAGAGGTCGGTCATTTTGACCCCTTCGGAGGAAACCTGCTCGTTCATCCACTTCCAGATCTTCTCGCGATTGCTGGCGTTGACCACCAGCCAGAATTTGTGTTGCTCGAACCGATAGATCAGCATATCGTCAAGCACCTTGCCGGCCTGGTTGACCATGCAAGTATAGAGACATTGGCCGTCCTCGATGCGATGGAGGTCGTTGGTGACCAGGTTTTGGACAGTCTCGAAGGCTTTCTCGCCGGTCACCTCGATCTCGCCCATGTGGGATAGGTCGAAGAGGCCGGCCTGGCTGCGCACATGTTCGTGCTCTTCTTTCACTCCAGCATACTGAACCGGCATATCCCAGCCGGCGAAATCCACCATCTTGGCCCCGGCAGCGCGGTGGACTTCGCTGAGGGCTGTCTTCTGAAGCGTCTTGGTCATACTTGCCCATTCCCGTCTGGCCACCCGCCGAAACAACAGGATGTTCGACGGCGCGGCGTCGAACAAGGCCCCGTGAACCTGGAGTTGATCGCAGAAGTCCTGCACGGGGCCTCGAGCAAGACCGTTCTCGAAGAGGTGCTGGAACTGGTCATGGAGGATCTTGACGCCGAGCGCGGGGTGATCCTCTCTGACATCCAGAGCCTCGAGATTCTGGCTTACCACGGCGAAGAGTCCCTCAAGACGCTGTTTCCGTTCAGTCGCGAGGTCGTCAGGACGGTGATCCACGATGGTCTCGGGGTGGTCAGTTTTCACGACCCCGAATTGCCCGACAGCTACAGCGTCAAGGCCAACGGCTTACGTTCGGCCCTGTGTGTGCCCGTGCTGCGCAAAGAGAAGACGGTCGGTATCCTCTATTTCGACACACGCTGCAGAGCCAACGCTTTTAGCGAGGGCGACCTGAAGTTCGTGACCGAGGTGGCCCTCTTGATGAGTCCGGTGCTACCCGAGCCCCCCGACGACACCAAGCCGGTTCGCCGCCCCGGGATCTATTAGAGCAACGCCTGGCCGATGGAGGATGCCCTATACGCCGGCCCCGCGGCAACAGGGTCGAGCCGAGGCCAGAAAGCGGTTGAAAGGGGTGCCACCGAAAGGGTGCTCCCAGACGGCAAAGGGCAACTGGTGGCGATCGCAGAGGCTTCTGATCAAGCCGTAAAGGCGGTGACGGTAGTCGGTCGGCGGACCCTCCGCCATCAGTTCGAGAATCTGGCTGGCCTGCTCGGGAGCCTGTTGGCGCAAAAACTGCTCGAGCGGCGGCGAGGAGCGCGTCAGGCATCCGGCCAGCACCCGCTGGCAGCCTTTGGCTTTGGCCCCTTCGATGCGCTCTTCGAGTTCGGCCAGGTCGTCGTCGAGATAGGGGATGAGCGGAGTCAAGGCCAGAGTCCAGGGACCCCGACCGTCAACCCATCCAAGCGTTTCCTCGTAGCGGCCGTGGAGGGGCAGTTCGAGGATGGCGGACCCGGGTAGAAGCTGACTCAGTTCGGGGCCGGGGGGGCGGCCTAAAGTGAGAAAGAAGGGTTGTTGGGCGGCCAGGGCCGCCTCGACTTCGGCTTCGTCGAGCGTGGGAGTTTCCCAGGGGCAACAGGCCTGCCCGACCCAGGGGCGGCAGCAGCCCGTCTTGCCGGGTGGGTCGCTGCAGTTCATCGCAGCACGGCGCGGGCCTGGTTGACATCCGTCTGGATTTGGGCCACCAGGGCCTCGATGCCGGGAAACTTTTGCTCCGGGCGCAAGCGCTTCACGAAGTCGACCGTCAGGTCTTGATCGTAAAGATCGCCGTCGAAGTCGAGCAGGTGCACCTCGAGGAGCGGACGAGTGCCGTCAAACGTGGGCCGAATGCCCAGATTGGCGACCCCGCCGAACTGTGCCTGGCGATGGGTGACGGTGACCGCGTAGACACCTCGTTGGGGAATGACTTTCTCTTCCGGCAGCGGCAGATTGGCGGTCGGAAACCCCAGTTGGCGACCGCGCTGGTCGCCCCGTTCCACGGTCGAGGTCAAAAAATAGGGACGCCCCAGGAGTTCTCCGGCCATTGCCAGTTCGCCGGCCTCGACTAAAGCCCGAACGCGAGTGCTAGAGATCCAGTCGCCGTCTTTGACGGGGGTCACCACCGTCACCTCGAATCCGAGTTCGTCGCCGAGTTTGGCCAGCAGGGCGGCGTCGCCGGCGGCTTTATGGCCGAAGCGATAGTTCTCGCCGACGACTACCCGGCGGGCACCCAGTAGCTGAGCCAGGACCTCGCTGGCGAACGCCTCGGGACTGACCTGCGAGAAGGCGCGGTCGAAGTCTCGATAGACGACCTCGGCTCCAAACTGTTCGAGCAGGGCTACCCGTTCTGGGAAGGTCGTTAAAAGGGGCGGGCAGCGGCGAGAGTCGAGCATGGAAGCCGGGTGGTTGCGAAAGGTGAAAACCGTGGCCGGACCGCGGCGGATGGCCTCGGCTACGATGGCCTGATGGCCGCGATGAAACCCGTCAAAGAAGCCGAGGGCCAGGGTCGTCCCCTCGGCTCCAGGTTCAAACTCGTCGAGGGAATGAACTCTCATCAGGAAGTGCGGCGATCGATGATGAAGTGGCTGCGGCCCGGGGCTTTGGCTTTGGCGGCGCGTTTCAGCTCGGTGGCGATCTCGGAGACCTGGAGGGCGCTGGTCAGGTTGCGGCGTTCGTTGGTAGAGACACCGATCGAGAGCGTGGTAATGGGAAACTGCTGGATCTCTTCCTGGCGGTTCTTGACCTCGATGTAGCCTCGTTCTCGGTCTTCGGGAGTGTAGATTTCGCGCACCAGGTCATCGAAGCGGGTAGTGACCTGGTTGAGCACATCCTCGACATAGTCGGGTCGGGAGATATAGATGAAGTCGTCACCGCCGATGTGACCCACGAAATCGTCGTTGTGGGCATTGGTCTCGGCCGCTTCGATCAGCACCTGGGCCACCAGTTTGATGCACTCGTCGCCCTTTTCAAATCCGTAGTGGTCATTGAGGGCCTTGAAGTTGTCGAGATCGAGATAGCAGCAGGCCATGTGGTCGTCTCGAGCCAGGCGCTTGTTGATCTCGTGCTCGATGGCGAGGTTGCCGGGCAGGCCGGTCAGGGGGTTGGAGGAGCGGCTCATTTCGATGCGCCGGATCAGCCCCTGGATGCGGGCCTCCAGTTCTTCTGGGTCAAAGGGCTTGGAGACATAGTCGTCTACGCCGGTGCGTAGAGCGTCGAGCCGGTGGATTTGCGAGGCCGAGGCCGTCAGCATGATGACCGGAATAAGATAAGTGGAGCGGCTACTGCGCAGGCGTTCGCAGACGGCGATGCCGTCCATGCCGGGCATCATCAAGTCGAGCAGAATGAGGTCGGGCACCTCGCGGCGAGCCATCTCGAGCGCTTCGGGTCCGGAGTTGGCAGTGAGAACGTTGTAGTTGCCCGAGGCGCTCTTGAGGAACGTCTCGACCATGCGAAGCAGCACCGGGTCGTCGTCGACAACCAGGATCTTGACTTCTCGGGCTCGCTGGGAGTCTCCCGGACCGACTTTCTGGACAGCTTCTTCCATTCAGGGGGCAACTACTGGCTGACGACGTAGACTTTGAAGCCTTTCTCACGTAGCCTGTCGGCTACCATCTTCGCCTCGGTGGCTTCTTTGAAGGACCCACCCTGGACGCGGAAGACTTTACCGTCTTCATCGTCAATCTCCTCTACCACGACATCCTGGCCTTCAGCTTTGAGCTCGTCGGCCAGTTTCTCGGCGTTCTTCTTATCGCCGAAGGCTCCAAACTGGAGTCCGAATTTATCTTTGGAGTCAGGCCCCTCGGGCACCGGGGTGGCGGTCACCGAGACCGAAGGGGTGGGGACGACGGTGCCGTGCGTGGCCGCTCTCACCTGGTCGAGTTCGGCCTGCAGCTTCGGATCCACGCTCACCCAGGGGCGCGGACGCGGACTGGGCATCTCGCGAAACTCGACGGCGTCTTTCTTCTTGCCCAGGATGCCCTCGTTGACCACCAGGTGCCCGAGCCAATTACCGCCGACTACCGAGACCCAAATCACCACGATGGTGGCGATGAGAACCTTGGAAAGGAAGTTGTCGTGGCCTTTGTCTCTTCTTGCCATTGTATCCGTCCAACCCGAGCCGTTTCTGCCCGAAATCTTACCCGAGCTGAGCCGGGCAAAACCACCTTGGATTTAATTCAAGACCCTGGTGGCCTATCCTGGCGAACACAAGCCAAAAACCCACCGCGAGGCGGTGGGTTGGGGACGGTATCTGGCCGGACTAGCGAGCCGGGGCTCTCGAGTCGAGCCAGGTGTTGAGGTTCTTGTGGGCTTCTTCCCGGGCCATTCCGTAGCGCTCCTGGATGATGCCGACGAGCTTTTCCGAGTCGCCTTCGATGCGGTCGAGGTCGTCATCGGTGAGTTTGCCCCATTTGGCTTTGACGTCACCCTTCATCTGTTTCCATTTGCCTTTGAGAATGTCGCTATTCATATATAACTCCTTCGTTTTAAGGCCTTGCCGGCCGGGTTTACGTTTCCATCATGCCGGGTGGAGGGGTGGAGGACATTGCTCCTGAGCATCGGGTCGGGGCATCCGAGGGGATGGAGCGACCGGGCACTTGTTTACAGATTGGCAACAGAGTTAACATGATTTGACAACAATTGTCCTAGATTCGTCAGTGTTTCGAGAGATAGAAAGGGGAGGAGGGTGACGCCTTGGAGATTGGTCGCTCCTTTCAAACTGGTCTAGTACCCGGCCGGACATCGTTCATCTCGAGTCTGGAGTCAGGTCCTTCCCTTTTGTCGGCGCCTGGCCGCAAGCTTCGTGCTCTCAACCAGTTTCAGCTGGGCTGGATGCAGTTGCTGAGCGAAACGCTGCCCGAACGCGCCCAGCAGGACGAGGGCAGCTACCTCTCCCAGGCCCAACGGCTCCGGAGCATGAGCCGGACGACCTCTCATCACAAGATCGATGGCTCTGAGCTCGAGCGGCAGAAGAACGATCGGGCCGAGGAGCGTCGCCAGCTCGAGCGACGCGGGGAAGAGCGTCGCGAGCCCGAGCGCGACCAGTCGGCCCATGACCGGCGTCAGACGGAACGTCGCAGCGAGCGGCGCGGACCCCAACCCGAGCCTCACCATCCCTTGCCAACGGGCCTGCCGACCGTCAAGCGGGCGGTGGTCAGCGAGCCAAACCCCCCTGAGGCGCCGGTGCAGCCAGAGCAAGCTCCCGGTGAGGAACAGCCTCAGGCGACTAAGACCAGGTCCGAAAGTCCCGAGCCCCGTCGGCCCGAGGCCCGCCCCCGCCAGTCAGACCCCCGCGCTTCTGAGCGAGAGCAACAGCCCGAGCAACGTCCCGGGCGGGCTCAGCAGGGTCCGCAGGCTCCCGAGCACAAGCCCGCTACCCTCTTCGGTCAGCTGGCCGAGCGAGCGGCCAGTTTTTCTACGGGGTTCTCTCAAACTCTCAAAGAATCCACTCGGAGCGAGCAGTCGACGAGCGCACCGGCAGAAGCCGAAGAGGAAGGAGGACTGCTGGAGCGTGGCCCCGGTCGTGGGCCCAAATCATCAGGACCCCCGACCAAAGCGCGGCCCCAGAGCCTCCAGGGTCGCTCCGGGGATGTCGGCCGGCAGCCCGGCCGCGCGCCAGGCGATCGCGCTCACTTCGAACAACCCAAAGAACGTCCGGTGACGCCCGAACACAGGCCAGCCAGTTTGCCAGGACCACTGGTCGAACGCGCGGCCGTAGCCTCCGGCTCTGCTCAGACCCTCAAGGATTCAGCCCGGACCGAGACCTCCCGGGGCCCGGCTACCGATGACGCACCAGAAGGCGGCTTGCTCGCCATGTTCGCCCTGGCGGCGCCGAAACCCGTAACCCCTCGAGAGGAGGCTCCGGGGGCAAAATCCACAGGTTTCTGGGAGACCCTCAGAGAGTGGGCTTCGGACGCTGCTACAGCCGCCTCGACGGGTGCGCCCACGACGACTCCCAAGCCCGACAAATCAAGTTGGAGCGCGGCTATGCTTCCCAGTCCGGCCGTGGACTCCAGGCCGGCTGAAAGTAGCGGAGGCTGGTGGAGCGGCCTGGGCCAGACCATCAGTCAGTGGGTGAGCGAGGCGGGCCAAGCAGCCTCGGCGAGCGCTCCCTCGACCACGCCCAAACCCGAGAAATCGGGCTGGGACCTGAGCTCGCTCGCGACCATTGCCGGCGCCACTCTGGTGGGCGGCCCGGTGCTGGGTGCAGCCACGGCCGTGGCCCGGGGCGTCAGCGAAGCCAAACCCTCCGAACCTGCCCCCGGTGGCTTCTGGTCGGGTGTTAGCGACATTTTCGGCCGCGGCGAAACCGCTAAGGTCGCCTCCTCGGTCAAATCCGAACCAACCGTGTCCGGTGGTTGGTTCGGCGGCATTTTTGACTCGGTGAGCCAATGGGTCAGCGAGGCCGGCAAAGCCGCGGCGGCCGGGGCTCCCTCGACCACCCCCAAACCTGAAAAGTCGGGCTGGGATTTGGGCTCGCTCGCGGCCATCGCGAGCACCACCCTGGTGGGAGGCCCGGTCTTAGGCGCGACCACGGCCGTGGCCAAGGGCGTTAGCCAGGCTAGCCAACCCGCCGAAACGACGGGTGGCTGGTGGAGCGGCCTGGGCCAGACCATCAGCCAGTGGGTGAGCGAGGCGGGCAAAGCAGCCTCGGCGGGCGCTCCCTCGACCACGCCCAAACCCGAGAAATCGGGCTGGAACCTGAGTTCGATCGCAACCGTTGCCGGCGCCACTCTGGTGGGCGGGCCGGTGCTGGGTGCAGCCACGGCCGTGGCCCAGGGCGTCAGCGAAGCCAAACCCGCCGAACCTGCCTCTGGTGGCTTCTGGTCGGGTGTTAGCGACATTTTCGGCCGAGGCGAAACCGCTACGGTCGCCTCCTCGGTCAAATCCGCACCGACCGCGTCCGGTGGTTGGTTCGGCGGCATTTTTGACTCGGTGAGCCAATGGGTCAGCGAGGCGGGCAAAGCCGCGGCGGCGGGGGCTCCCTCGACCACGCCCAAACCCGAGAAATCGGGCTGGGACCTGAGTTCGATCGCAACCATTGCCGGCGCCACTCTGGTGGGCGGGCCGGTGCTGGGTGCCGCCACGGCTGTAGCCCGAGGCGTCAGCGAAACGAAACCCGCCGAGCCTGCCCCAGGCGGCTTCTGGTCGGGTGTTAGCGACATTTTCGGCCGGGGCGAAACCGCTAAGGTCGCCTCCTCGGTCAAATCCGAACCGACCGCGTCCGGCGGTTGGTTCGGCGGCATTTTTGACTCGGTGAGCCAATGGGTCAGCGAGGCGGGCAAAGCCGCTGCGGCGGGGGCTCCCTCGACCACTCCTAAACCTGAAAAGTCGGGCTGGGATTTGGGCTCGATCGCGGCCATTGCCGGAGCCACCGTCGTGGGCGGCCCCGTATTGGGCGCGGCGACGGCTGTAGCCCGAGGCGTCAGCGAGACGAAACCCGCCGAGCCTGCCCCTGGTGGCTTCTGGTCCGGCGTGAGCCAGCTCGCCGGCCGAGGCGAGACCGGCAAGGAGCTGCCTTCGGTCCAGTCCGAGCCTACCGCTTCCGGTGGCTGGTTCGGTGGCCTTTTTGATTCGGTGAGCCAATGGGTCAGCGAGGCGGGCAAAGCCGCGGCGGCCGGGGCTCCCTCGACCACTCCTAAACCTGAAAAGTCGGGCTGGGATTTGGGCTCG
>JBFWNU010000001.1:1772784-1774783 GCA_050250895.1 Vulcanimicrobiota bacterium
GGTGGCTGGTTCGGTGGCCTTTTTGATTCGGTGAGCCAATGGGTCAGCGAGGCGGGCAAAGCCGCGGCGGCCGGGGCTCCCTCGACCACTCCTAAACCTGAAAAGTCGGGCTGGGATTTGGGCTCGATCGCGGCCATTGCCGGGGCCACCGTCGTGGGCGGCCCCGTATTGGGCGCCGCCACGGCTGTAGCCCGCAGTGTGGCCGAAGCGCCGCCCGCCGAGCAGGTCAAGGCAACCCCGCCTACCACAGGCAGCGGCGGCTGGTGGGGCGGTCTTTTCGACTCCATCGGCAAGACGGTGGCCGACGCGGCCAAGCAGGTGGCCGAGGCGCCGCCCGCCGAGCCGGTCAAGGCAACCCCGCCTACCACGGGCAGTGGCGGCTGGTGGGGCGGTCTTTTCGACTCCATCGGCAAGACGGTGGCCGACGCGGCCAAGCAAGCAGCCGAGGCGCCGCCGGCCGAGCCGGTCAAAGCAACCCCGCCTACCACGGGCAGTGGCGGCTGGTGGGGCGGGCTTTTCGACTCCATCGGCAAGACGGTGGCCGACGCGGCTAAGCAAGCAGCCGAGGCGCCGCCCGCCGAGCCGGTCAAGGCAACCCCGCCTACCACGGGCAGTGGCGGCTGGTGGGGCGGAATGTTCGACTCCATCGGCAAGACGGTGGCCGACGCGGCCAAGCAAGCAGCCGAGGCGCCGCCGGCCGAGCCGGTCAAAGCAACCCCGCCTACCACAGGCAGCGGCGGCTGGTGGGGCGGTCTTTTCGACTCCATCGGCAAGACGGTGGCCGACGCGGCCAAGCAGGTGGCCGAGGCGCCGCCTGCCGAGCCGGTCAAGGCAACCCCGCCTACCACGGGCAGCGGCGGCTGGTGGGGCGGAATGTTCGACTCCATCGGCAAGACGGTGGCCGACGCGGCCAAGCAAGCAGCCGAGGCGCCGCCCGCCGAGCCGGTCAAGGCAACCCCGCCTACCACAGGCAGCGGCGGCTGGTGGGGCGGGCTTTTCGACTCCATCGGCAAGGTGGCCGACGCGGCCAAGCAAGCAGCCGAGGCGCCGCCGGCCGAGCCGGTCAAGGCAACCCCGCCTACCACGGGCAGCGGCGGCTGGTGGGGCGGAATGTTCGACTCCATCGGCAAGACGGTGGCCGACGCGGCCAAGCAAGCGGCCGAGGCGCCGCCCGCCGAGCCGGTCAAGGCAACCCCGCCTACCACAGGCAGCGGCGGCTGGTGGGGCGGGCTTTTCGACTCCATCGGCAAGGTGGCCGACGCGGCTAAGCAAGCAGCCGAGGCGCCGCCCGCCGAGCCGGTCAAGGCAACCCCGCCTACCACGGGCAGCGGCGGCTGGTGGGGCGGGCTTTTCGACTCCATCGGCAAGACGGTGGCCGACGCGGCCAAGCAAGCAGCCGAGGCGCCGCCCGCCGAGCCGGTCAAGGCAACCCCGCCTACCACGGGCAGCGGCGGCTGGTGGGGCGGAATGTTCGACTCCATCGGCAAGACGGTGGCCGACGCGGCCAAGCAAGCAGCCGAGGCCAAATCGAACGAACCGGTCAAAGTGACCAACCCGGCTCCGGCCGAGCCGCCCACCACCAGCGGGGGTTGGTGGGGCGGAATGTTCGACTCCATCGGCAAGACGGTGGCCGACGCGGCCAAGCAAGCAGCCGAGGCCAAATCGAACGAACCGGTCAAAGTGACCAACCCGGCTCCGGCCGAGCCGCCCACCACCAGCGGGGGTTGGTGGGGCGGAATGTTCGACTCCATCGGCAAGACGGTGGCCGACGCGGCCAAGCAAGCAGCCGAGGCCAAATCGAACGAACCGGTCAAAGTGACCAACCCGGCTCCGGCCGAGCCGCCCACCACCAGCGGGGGTTGGTGGGGCGGTATGTTCGACTCCATCGGCAAGACGGTGGCCGACGCGGCCAAGCAAGCAGCCGAGGCCAAATCGAACGAACCGGTCAAAGTGACCAACCCGGCTCCGGCCGAGCCGCCCACCACCAGCGGGGGTTGGT
>JBFWNU010000001.1:1774883-2020790 GCA_050250895.1 Vulcanimicrobiota bacterium
GGTGGGGCGGAATGTTCGACTCCATCGGCAAGACGGTGGCCGACGCGGCCAAGCAAGCAGCCGAGGCCAAATCGAACGAACCGGTCAAAGTGACCAACCCGGCTCCGGCCGAGCCGCCCACCACCAGTGGCGGTTGGTGGGGCGGAATGTTCGACTCCATCGGCAAGACGGTGGCCGACGCGGCCAAGCAAGCAGCCGAGGCCAAATCGAACGAACCGGTCAAAGTGACCAACCCGGCTCCGGCCGAGCCGCCCACCACCAGCGAGGGTTGGTGGGGCGAAATCGGTCGCTCGCTGAGTAAGGTTGCGAGCGAGGCGGCGAAGGTGTCTAATCCTGGGGACCTCGCCAAAGCGACTGAGCCCAACCCGGGTGACGGGGCCAAAGTTACCAGTCCTAGCCTGGGTGGGATGTCGCCGATAGACGGCGTGAAGATCAGCAATCCGGGCCTGGGCGGGGAAGCTAAGGTCAGTCCCGCTCCCGGCGGGACTTCCCCGCTTGAAGGCGTAAAAATCAGCAATCCGGGTCTCGGAGGTGAGGCCAAGGTCAGTCCAAGTCCGGGTGGCACGTCTCCGATAGAAGGCGTAAGAATCAGCAATCCGGACCTCGGCGGTGAGGCCAGGGTCAGTCCGAGTCCGGGTGGCACGTCTCCGATAGAAGGCGTGAGGATCAGCAATCCGGGCCTGGGCGGCGAGGCCAAGGTCAGTCCGGGACCGGGTGGGGTTACCAACCCTGGCAACGTCGACGGGGGAATGGTGACCAGTCCCAACCCTGGTGCGACGACGCCGATAGAAGGTGTTAAGTTCTCCAACCCCGGCGCGGCTGGCGAGGCCAAGGTCAGTCCGGGATCGGGTGGGGTCACCAACCCTGGCACCGTCGACGGGGGAATGGTGACCAGCCCCAGCCCGGGTGGGACGACGTCGGTAGAAAGCGCCAGAGTCACTAACCCCGGGCCCGGCGACCTGGCCAAGGCGACTCCAAATCCCGCTGCGCCGGCGGCGTGGTCGGCCAGTCCGGGACCGGCCGAGCCCGCCCCAGTGACGACATCCAATTTGGGTTCGGCAGCAGGGGAGAAATGGTCAGCCCCGCCACGAGTCGAGCCCGACCCCGTGTCTCCTCAGCCGGCTGCGCCCCCTACGGCTCCGGCTAAGGTCGAGGCGCCTCCGGTCGAGACCGCCCCGGTCAAGGCCGAGGCTCCCAGGGTCGAGGCTGCGCCCCTGAAGGCTTCGGCTGCGGCAAAGATCGAGGCCCCTCCGGTCGAGACCGCCCCGGTCAAGGCCGAGGCTCCCAGGGTCGAGGCTGCGCCTCCTACGGCTCCGGCTGCGGCTAAGGTCGAGGCGCCTCCGGTCGAGACCGCCCCGGTCAAGGCCGAGGCTCCCAGGGTCGAGGCTGCGCCCCTGAAGGCTTCGGCTCCGGCCAAAGTCGACGCCCCTCCGGTCGAGATTTCCCCGGTCAAGACCGACGCTCCCAGGGTCGAGGCTGCGCCCCCGCCGGCTCCGGCTGCGGCTAAGGTCGAGGCGCCTCCGGTCGAGACCGTCCCGGTCAAGGCCGAGGCTCCCAGGCTCGAGGCTGCGCCCCCGACGGCTCCGACTGCGGCTAAAGGCGAGGCTCCTCCGGCCGAGGTCACATCGACCAGGGTCGAGGTTTTCCGGAGCGAAGCTGGGCCGGTGGCCCCCCAGGCAGGCGCGGCCCGGACCGAGACGCCGAAGGGGGAGGCGGGTCCTGCCGAGCCAACCACGCGGGTCTCGAGCGTGCCCAGGGCTTCCGATGTGTTGTCTCAGGGAGGCTATCACGACAGCGTTTTCGAGGATATCAAGCGAGCGACCGAGCAATTGCTGCGGGCCAAGCAGGAGCAGCCTACCCTGGAATCGGCCGTCGGCTCGACGGCGCGTGCCCTGTTTGACCAGAAGCTGGAACAACAGCGGGTCGTTGAGGAGCGTCATCAGGCCGAACAGATCCGCCGCGAAGAGGTCAAGCAGGAACAAAAGCAAGAGGCGGTCACTACCGAACTCATCCGGGCGGAGCGCCGACGTGAGGCCGTGGCCGAGGCGGTCGTTAGCGAGCGGGCGGCCGTTCAGGCGGCGGCCGAGCAAAAGGCGGAACAGAAGGCTGAGGCTCAACAAGCAGCAGCCAGAGTCGAGGCGGCACAAGTCATCGCGGCGGCCGAGGCTGCCCCCGGCGCGGTCGTGGCAGCGGCTACGACTCCGGTGGCGACCGCGGGCGAACAAGTTTCAGCCGAGACCGCCGAGGAAGAGAAGAAAGAGGCCGACGAAAGGACCGCGGGCCCGGGGGGCCTTCATCAGCTGCAGCAGTCCCACCACCAGACCCAGCCACAATCGAGCGCCAGTTCCGCTGCTTCGGCGGTTGATTCGGTGGCCCAAAGCGAGTCGAAGTCCGAAGGACAGGGGCAGCGCCGAGCCAGCGGCCAGGAGTCGGCCAAGCAACAACAACATACCCAGCAACAAGGCCAGCATAGCGAGAGTAGCCGGGCCCGGGGGCAGCACCAGCGCCAGAAGCAGACGCAGGGAGGGGGTAAGCAGCAGACCGGCGAGACCGACAGTAGTCAACGCTGGCAGAAACTTCGCAACGAAAAGGCCGAGCAGGCCGAACTCAAGCGCGACGACGACTCGACGTCGGTCGACACCTCTCCCGGTCGTTGCCCGGGCTGCGGAACCGAGCTACCTGAGGCCAATCAGGGCATCTGCCCCGTCTGCCAGCTCAAGGAAGTGTCACACATCAACGTGGACGCAATCCGACGCGGGGGAGCCCGATTCTTCGTGGTGGCCGATGGCCTGTCGACCTCGACCCACGCTCAGATGGCCCTCAAGGCCCAGACGGTCGAGCAGCTGTCGAGTCTGCGCTACATGCCCAAACTGCCGTCGCGCCAGCAGCTCAGCCGGGTAGTCCAGGGCGAAAAACCAGCCGAGCCGGATGAATCTTGAGCTAGCCGGCGTACCACTGGAAGAAGCGCAGGGCGGCGCCGAATACCATCAGCAGGGCGAGAAAGAGAGCTAGACGGTCCAGGAATTCATTGACCTCCTGGCGACGCTTCCAGAGGCGATAGCCCAACACGCCGCCGATGGCCATGAGCAGCAACCACTTCATCTGCCAGGCTTCCAGACCTGGCCCGATTCTCCCTGGAGCTCGATCGAGAGCAAGTGGTCGCCGACCTGCAGGCGGTCGACGACCTCCATGCCTTCCTCCACCTGGCCGAAGACGGTGTAGTTGCCGTCGAGGCGGGGCTGGCGAGAATGGCAGATGAAGAATTGGCTGCCGCCGGTATCTTTACCGGCCAGGGCCATGCCCACGGTGCCCCGGCGGTAGGGGTGACGGTTGATTTCGCAGCCGATGGTATAGCCGGGCCCACCCCAACCGTCGCTGCGCGGGCAGCCGGCCTGGACCACAAAATCGGGCACCACCCGGTGGATCTGATTGCCCGTCCAGAAGCCGCTGGCGGCCAGGTGGGCGAAATTGGCCACCGTGCGGGGTGCATCGGGGCCGAAGAAAGCAATGACGAACGAACCTTTCTCGGTGGTAATACGAGCTCGGGCCGGCAGTTCGCCACTGCGCAAGACCGGTTCGTGAGGCGCCGCCCCGGGGACCGTCGGAGCTGGTTGTCCCAGGGCTTTGCGGGCTGCCCCGGCCAGGTTGGCGTCAGCCGATCTGGCCGCTTGTTCGAGGCGGGCGCGGGCCCGGGGGTCCTTGAGGCTTCCCAGGGCCGTGAGCATGCCCTGGACGGTCTCGCTGTCGTCTTGAGCGGTGAAAAAGTCGATCGCCTCCAGCAGGTCCGGCAACGCCTGCACATCCTGCCAGGTCGCTATAACGTCGGCCGCCAGCGGGGTGAGGGCCAGGTCGCGTTGGCGCAGATAGGTGAGTACGGCCGCGCGCAGGCGAGGTTCTGGCTTGAATTTGGTGGCCGCCTCGAGGGCGGCTTCGGCCACGCGGCGGTCGGGGTCGTGGAGCAGGCGAACCAGCAGGGGGGTGGCCTCGGGAAACGTGGCCAGGGCTGAGGCTGTCGCCTTGCGGGTGCGCCAGTCGAGCGCCCGCGAGTGGGCCCCTAGATAGGGCATCGCCTGGGCGCCCAGCACCTGGGCCAGCGCCTGGGGGTCATCGACCAGCTGCGGTAGAAGCGGCAAAGCCCAGGGGCCAAGCCCGGCCGAGGCGAGCTGACGGACATGGGCAGAGGGGTCGTCCAGGGCTGCTCGGGTGGCCTCGATGTCTTCGATTCGGGCCAGGGCTTTGGCCGCGGCCGCCCGGATCCTCCACATCTTGTGAGACTGGAGCTTGCGTAGCCCGGGGCCTGCCTGGGGATAGGTCACGGCTCCGAAATAGCGGGCCGCGCTCAGCCCCATGGCCTGGCGCTCGAGGGCTTCCAGCGCCCTCGGGGCTGCGCCGGCGTCTTCGGCGGCGGTGAGTGCGTAAAGGGCATTGCGGGCCGTCTCGAGGTCGGGCGAGGCGACCAGCTTGCGCAGGCGGCTGAGACTGGCTTCGTCGACGGCCGGCAGGTCAGGCCGCGAGCGTTTGCGACGGATTGAATAACGCCCCGCTCCGAGAGCGGCGGTCGAGGCCAGTTCGGGCTCGTCGAGCCAGCCAGGAAGCAGGGCCAGGGTGTCGGCCCCGCCCATCTTGAGGGCGGCTTCCACCAGCAAGGGCTTGATCACCATGGGGGCCGAGCCAAGCTCGGCCAGCACCTCGGCCTCGGCGGGTACCTGGCCCAGGGCGAACGCGGCTTCTTCCTGGACCGCCGGCTCGGGGTCCCTGAGGGCTTTGACTAGCAGGGGAATGGCCTTGGGGTTCTGCAGGCGACCGAGGGCCACCGTTGCCCGCGCTCTGACGGCCGGGTCGGCGTGGTCGAGATAGGTGGTCAGGGGAGGGCCCGGAGGGCGCCGCGAGTGTTCGAGAGCTTCGATCTCCTCGATGGGACCGGCCCAGACCGGCAAGCTGAGCAGGAGGAGCAGCAGCCACCTCATAGCGAGAGCCGTTCCTTCCAATAGTGGGCAGTCTCGAGCGCCGCCTGGTGGGCGGGGCCGGTCATAGCCCGGGGCGAGGACAGAGCCTCACGCTGGCGTGGCTCGAGCCTGGCCAGATAGGGGGCCAGTTCGGGATCGGCGGCGAGTAATTCGGGCAGTTTGCCCGAGGCCAGGGTGAGCAGTCGCACCTTTTCGTGGGCGTCCGGACAGCCCACCGACGACAGCAGCACCTGAGCTGGACCCGATACCACCTGATCCAGGCCAGCGAGGCGCTCGCTCATGCGCTCTCGCACCACCACCAGGCCGTGCAGGCCGCGGGTGGCCCGTTTGGCGGCCACCGTCAAGCCCAGCACCAGCCGGGGCAGAAAGCGCGCCGAAGCCGAATTGGTCAAATCGCGCTGATGTTCCGAGATCTGGTCCATGTAGAAGGTCATCAGGCTAGGCATGAAGGTCTTCCAGAGACTTTTGATGTTCTCCCAGGTAATGGGGTTCTGTTTGTGGGGCATGGCCGAAGAGCCCACTTGCGATTCGGCCTTGTAGCTCTCGGCCACTTCGGCGATCTCGCTGCGTTGCAGGTGGCGCAGGTCGTCGGCCAGGTTGGCCAGCACGCCGAAGGCGGCGGTCAGGTGGTGGAGCACGGCCAGAGCCGGCTCGGGATGGGTGATCTGGGTCGAGGTATGGTTGGGCTCGAGGTCGAGCTGGGCCAGCACCTCGCGTTCGATGGCTCGGGGGTCGTCAAACAGCAGGCCCATGGCCACATAGGCCCCCACCGCCCCCGAGAACTTGCCGCGCAGGTGACCCAGCGACTCTTCCAGGGCAGTGACACAAAACCCCAGCCGGTCGAGAATAACGGCCAGGGCGTAACCGAAGGTGATCGGCTCGGCGTATTGTCCGTGAGTGCGGCCGATGGTGGGCGTCTCGGCCTCGCGCTCGGCCAGCCGCGCCAATTCGGTACAGACTTCGCGCAGGGCCGGCAGGGCGAAGTCGCGTACGCCTTCCCTCAGCCGCATGAGGTGGGCATTCGAGAGGATGTCGTAGGACGTGGCACCGAGATGAATGAGTGGTTTGACCGGTTCAGGAGCGTAACGCGCCATGCAGTTGACCACGGCCTTGAGGTCGTGGCGGACCCTGTCGTCTTCGGCCATCAGCTCGTCAGGCGTGATGGAGCGACTGCTCTGGCGCGTCTGTTCGACCAGGTCGGCGGTGAGAAAACCACGGTTGGCCAATACGGCGAGAAGAGCCAACTCTACCTCGACGCAATGGTCTAGATAAAGTGTGGCATCCGCCATACGTTCGGCCGCGCGCTCGAGAAAGTCGCCACGTAAGTAGCGCGCGATGAGTGGATCTGGGAGCGAAAGCCTCGATTGCATCGAGAGCGGTTCGCAACAGTCCAGGGAATTCCTTGGACGATGACAAAGCAGCGGATATGCCAACAACCGCTAATTCCAAGTTCAAAGCCAATGGGGTCGGGGTCGAGGTGGCCCGCGACCGGGTCGTCTGCCGCTGGGAGAAAGACATCCACCAGAAGCTCAACTATGCCGACGAAGACCTGGTTCTGAGAATTCTCAAGGGTCTCGAACCGGTGTCGCAGCATCGTATCAATCATCTCTCCCAGAAAGAGCTGGTGCTTGATCCGGGCAACTATCGCGTCGAGGTAGCCCGCGCGCATCGTCCTGAAGTCGAGGTTCGTAGCTCGCTCGAGCCGACTCCCTCGGTGACCTGGATTCAGGACAGCCCCGCCTCTCAGGTGGTGATTTGGAGTCATGTCAATTGGGCCGACGTGCAAGAGCAGGTCGAGCGCATCCACGTTGTCGACTGGGAGACCGAAACCTCGGTAGCTTTGAAGGTGGTGTGGGAAGGCGACTCCGCCGCCGGACGCAGCGTGCAGTGGCTGCCCGTTCCGGCCCGCGACCACGTCACCCTGATGGGCCGGGCCGAGCAGGTCGAACTGTGCGTGGTCGACCCCGACACCCACAAGATCTATAAGTCGCTGTTCCTGGCTCGAAAGTTGCCGGTCAGCCCACTCCAGGTGTTGGCCAACGTTCCCATCGAAGTCCCGGTGCCTGAAGGTTACCTCGGGCTCACGCGGGAGATTATCGAGACCGACACCCTGCAGGTCCGAGCCGAATGGAATCTCGGCCGCGACCAGGGCGAGAAGTTTCGCCTGGTGCTCGAGCGCGATGGCCAGGTGGTCAGTCCCAATGAGTGCATGGTCGGCCCTCGGGGCGACTACTACTTCCATAGTCTCAAGCCGGGCAACTACGTAGCCAAGCTGTACAAACCCCGTTCCAAGAAGGCGGTCATCGAGTCTTCGGGTCTACCACTGGTAGAGATTGGTAACTCTATCACTTTGATGCCGGTCGACGAGCGCCGGGGCTTTGCCTATTGGCACATCGCCGCCGACACCTGGTCGCGTTTGACTGAAAAGCACGGCGAGTTACTCGGTCGAGTGCGCTGTGTCTTGCGCATCCATCTCGAAGTCGGTGGACGTTTTACTCCTCGCAACGATCTCTCGCGCGAGGTCAACCTCGACTCGGCCCGTGACTACTATCTCGACCTGGCTCCTGACCGCACCTATAAAGCGCAACTGGTGGCCAGCATCGATGGAGCCACCGAAGAGGTCTTGACCGAGCTGTCCAATCGCTGTCAACTCGGCCGCTTGGAGGCCGGTACCAACCCGCTTGAGCACAAATGGCTGCCTCAGCAGATCGAGCATCCTTCCATTCGGCCGATGCGGGGGCCGACCGGCATCGCCAAATATTCCATCGGCTATCTGTTGCTGCATCTGCACGCGCACCTACCGTTCGTGCCCGATCCCATTCACTTCGGCGACGACAAAGACGCCTGGCGTCCCGTCGGCTATCCCCAGGAATGGTATGCCGAAGCCGTGCGCGAGACCTATCTGCCCCTGCTCTACCTATTCGAACGGCTGCATCGCGAAGGCGTCGACTTCAAGCTGTCGATGGACATCTCGCCGCCGGTGGCCGCCATGATGCGCAGCCAGCGGCATGCTGCCGATGTGCTCGAATACCATCAGCGATTGATCAATCTGGCTCGTCTCGAGGTCGAACGAACCGCTCGCGAAGAGCCCCACTATCTGGCCCCGGCCGAGATGCACCTGCGCCACCTGCGCCGCAATCTGGATCTGTTCATGGGCTACAAAGGCGACCTTATCGGGGCCTTCAAGAAGTTTCAGGATCTGGGTCATCTCGAGATCTGCACCTGCGTGGGTACCCATCCCATGTTGCCTCTGTGGACGAGCCGGCCCCAGGCCATGCGGGGCCAGATTCTGGCCGCGGCACGCTATCACGAAGAGATCTTCGGGCGGCCCTCGCTCGGCGTCTGGCTACCCGAGTGCGCCTATACGCCCGGAGTCGAGCCCTACCTCGAAGAAGCCGGCTTTCGCTACTTCTTCTCGGAAGAGCATACCGTCACCCGGGGCGATTGTCCGGCCGAATTCTGGGTCAACGCGCCCGTCTATGCCAAAGGCTCGCAACTGGCCATCTTTCCTCGCGATCCCGAGACCGGCAAGCAGGTTTGGAGCGGTGACGAGGGCTACCCCGGAGACGCCGACTATCTCGAGTTTCACATTCGGGGCGGGCCCTTCAAATACAATCGTATCACCGACCGGCGTGGCGGGCACAAAGAGCCTTACGTGCCCGAGTGGGCTGACAACAAAGCGTCCAGTCACGCCGGCCATTTCCTGGATTGTCGCAACGCTCGCTTCGAATATCTACGCCGCATGATGTGGAAAAAGCCGGTGATAGTGGCTCCCTACGACGCCGAGTTGTTCGGGCATCACTGGTATGAGGGGCCCAGCTTTCTGTACTATCTGTTCAAGAAGATCCATTACGACCAGAATCAGACCGAACTGATCACTCCCAGCGCCTACCTGGCAGCCAATCCGACCTCCCAGGACATGTACCCGTGCGTCTCGAGCTGGGGCCACAAGGGTACCTTCGAAAAGTGGATGTATGGCGGCACCTCGTGGATGTATCGGCACGCCCACGAGGCGGCTGACGAGATGGGCAAACTGGCGGCTATGGGTTACGACAACGAGATGCAAAAGCGCGTGCTGGCCCAGGCGGGTCGCCAGTTGATGTTGGCCATGTCGAGCGATCTGCCTTTCGTGATCTCCAACGGTCACTTCGTGGATCGCATGAAAGACCTGTTCTTCTCGTCGCTGCGAGAGTTCTGGCGTCTGGCCACCGAGTTTCGCAGCCTGCGCGAGGGCGGTTCGATCGACGAAGATCGGCTGCGTTGTCTCGAACTCGAAAACTGCGTCTTCCCCAACCTCGATCCGAACTGGTTCGCTAATCTAGGCTGAACGGCGCGAGGGCAACAGGCGCAGCACTCCACTGGCGGCCTCGCGGAGTTCGAGGCTCGAGCCGCGGGCCAGCCGCTGGCTCTGGTCTCGCAGCGACTCCCTGGCCTCCGGAGGCAAGGCGGGATAGACCAGCGGGAGCATGCGCTGCAGGGCTTTGAGGCAATGAAGCTGGGCTGCGCACTGACCGCTTTCGAGACTCTTGAGGATGAAGAGATGGCCTCCCTCGAGTTCGAGCAAAGTGATGGCCGCGCGCAGGCCGACCCTGGGCTCGTCGAGCAGCGTCGAGAGCGCCCGCCGGGCTGCCCACGAGCGGCTGCGGGCCAGCACTCCAAAGGCCTGACGACATGGTTGAAAACGTCGTTCGGCGCGTAAGCTGTCGGCCAAAGCGATAAATTCTGTCTTCATAGAGCCCTCCAGATTCTCTGCAGAGCATAGTGGACCGAGCTGACTTTAAGCCGACATGCAACGGGCGGATGTGAACAGTTGGTTAACTTCGCCTTGTCTCGGGACGACGCGCAAACCCTCGCCACGAGTTGCGATTGTGCCACCCGATGACCACCTCTTCGAGGCGCGAGAACCACCTGGTGAAGTCGTCCTGGGTCAGGTAGAACGCGATTTCGGGGTGGAGGTGGTCGTAGACGATGGTCTCGACCTCACGCTGGGGGAAGTCAGCCAGATACAGAATGTAGTCCTGATAGAACAGGCGCCGTTGGGGAAAGAACCGGTTCAGCGGCCGGTAGATCCCGCGCGCCAGGGCTACGATCACCCAGGCCAAGGCCCAGGCCACGGTCTTGAGCACATGGCGGGGAAGACGACTGGCCACGTGCTGACGGAAAGGGTTGACCAGATAGATGATCCAGCCGTTGTTTTCGCGACCATAGACCCAGGCCGACAAATGGCCGCCGGGCTTGACCGTATCGAGCACCGAGCGAAAGCCGCCCTCTGGGTCGGGTAGGTGGTGGAGCACGCCTACCGAGAATGCGTAGTCGAACGTGCCTGGCCGGAAGGGCAAGCGCATCAGGTCGGCTCGAACCACCTCGATGCCAGGTTGGCGACTGGTAGCCTGCCGGGCCACCTGGCTGGCCGGACCCAGATCGACCCCCACCACCAGCCGCGCTCCGAAGCTGGCCGAAGCTAGCAGGTGTCGGCCTTTGCCGCAACCGGCGTCGAGCACCAGCTTATCGCGAAAGAAGTCGGCCTCGACGGGGCGCAGCCAGTCGAGCAACTGCTGGCGATACAAGTCGCGTTGCTCGTTGTAGTGCTGCCACTGCTCACCGAAGCTGTCAGAGACGCTCTGGCTGGCCGAGCCGACTTCGGTCAGCATCTGAGGCACGCCTTCGACCACGGGATAGCTCCGACCGCAGCGGCTGCAGTCGAGCTGACCCGATTCGAGATGATCGCCGTCAAACGAGCATTCGAGCTCGCCCCGGCAGGCTGGGCAGACGAGTATTTCGAGCATTTCGCGACGCATGGGAACTGCTTCTTGTCCAGAGATTAACATCCTGTGCATGAAAGTTTTACAGGCTGTTTACATGAAATGTGACAATACAAACACCCGCTTAAACCGATCCCTGGTATCGTCTGAGTATGGCACTGCTCGCAAACATCGCGCAAAGCATCGACACCGAGAAGACCTGGGTGAAAATCCGGGTCGGGGCTGGACAATAGCCTTTCTCGCGTCTTTGTAACACGCTCGTAAGACCTCTAGACACCGCTTCTGTTAGGCTGAAAGAAGCCAACCACAGACATAGAGGCAGAGCAAATGATTCGATTCTCCCCGGCCCAGAGCCAGATCCCCGGTACCCCAATCTCTCTCAAAGGTGCAACGCCACCCCAGGCGCAAGCCGGCCCTTCGCCCGATCAGTTCGCGGGCTCGATCGAGCCGAGCGAGCAAGCGCTAGCCCCCGAAGCTTCTAGCAGTCGCAAAGGTTTAGCGGCCGCGGGCATGTTGGCCCTGGCCGCCACCGGTCTGCTGGCCGGCTGTTCGGCCGCGAGCCCCGATACCCCGGCCGAACCTCCTTCGAGCAGCGTCAGTGTCGACATCGAACTGGCTCACTCCGAGAGCGGATTGGCCGTCGAGATCGTGCCGGTCGACGCCGGGCGCGTCGACATCCTTCGCCAAACCCAAACCTCGGAAGACGGCAAGACCACCGAGAATCTGCCCTACTCGCCCCTGGGCGTCAATCTCGGTGACGGTCTGTTCTTCGACTTCAACGGCAACCTTTCGCTGGTTCCCACCCGCGCTTTTGGCGAGGCTCATAGCGGTAGTTTCACTCGGGTCGAGATCGATCCGGCCGGGTGGAACAACGAGACCAGCATTAGCATTCGCGACGGTCGCGTGACCGTCAATCCGCCCGGCTTTGGCAACGACACCTCCCTCGATGTGGGTCGCGACGACGTCAAAGTCGACCCACCAGGCTTCTCGAACGGCTACACCATCTCGCGCAGCGGCAATCGGACCGTCATCGACCCGCCGGGGTGGAACAACGAGATCACCATCACCCACGGCTCGAGCGAGATTCGCGTCGACCCTCCAGGATTGGCCAACAGCACCACCATCAGCCGCTCCGAGAATCGCCTCGAGGTCGACCCCCCTGGCTGGGGTCGTGACCACACGGTGATCACCCGCAGCGGCGGCAAGATCACCATCGATCCCACCGGCTTCTGGAACAGCACCACCATCACCCAGCGCGGCAACCGGACCGACTACGACCCGCCCGGCCTCAACAACACGACCTCGGTGACATCCCATGATACCCACACCGATGTCGACCCGCCCGGCTGGAACAACGGCACTACCATCAACCACCGGTAGCCGTGGATGAAAACCGCAAAGGCGCTGAGGCGGCAGTGCATCGCGAAGGGTGGGCGCTCGCCTTGGCGAAACCGCGGTGGGTCGCGGAGGAGTGGGCGTTCGCGATCGGGCAGCCACCGCCGTTTTGAGCATCCCGTTCGAGGTGAAAAATACTAACCCATAAATTCGCCAGGACGCTCACCCCACGCCCCCCACAACCCTCTCCGTGCCCTCCTGATCTCCGCGGTTGATTTTTCAGGCGCGCCCCACCCACACCGACCGGTGCTTCGACCACGCGCCGAGGGGGCAGTGTCGCTCGCTCGGCTCGAGCGGTGTTAGGAAGTTTATCCGGCCTTCTTTTCCAGACTCTCGATCCTGGCTCGCGCCTCGTCCATTTCTTGCTGCAAGCGCGCTTGTTCCAACTCCACCGCCGTAACCCGCTGGAGCTGGTCCGTGTCATGGGTTACGAGCATCTCTGTCACCTCGTCAAAACGACAGACGAAGTTGTCAAAGCGACGCTCCCCTGTGTCAATCCTTTCATTGGTGGCAATCATCACCTGATGGACGTGACCGACGCTTCGATGCATTTCGGCCAAGCCTGTCTGCGTCTGGGCCAGGGCTCTCTGCATGTCGGCCAAGCCACTTTGGGCCACCTCCAAGCCTTTTTGTAACTGGCCCACTTGCTTCTCGACCGCCTTCATTCCCTCGCTCACGCCTCGACGTTCTTCTCGGGCGGCATGTAGTTCGGCTTGGACTTCTCGCAGCTTTTTCTCGATGGGATTCATAACAGGTTTAGTATAGCGAACGTCGTCGGCCTAAAACAAGCAGACAAGTCGTGAACCTTTGTCTACGAAAAGTTCGTACAAGAACGTTGTGTTAAAGGGGTTTGCCCCGCGGGTTGGCAGTGGAATGACTGAGCACGCCAATTTCTCCGGAGGTTCCATGCCAACGCTCACTTTCGACTGCAGCCACTGGATTTCGCGCGACCGTTACCCGGTTACCGAACTCGATAGCCCGGCCGGTCAGGCTTTTCTCGAAGACTGCCGCAGCCAGTTTCGCCGGGAAGGAGTGCTCGAGCTCGAGGGCTTCGTGACCTCAGAGTGTCTTGATGCCCTGGTGGAAGAGTCGACCCGCTACGAGGCGATGGCCTTTCACAGCACCGTCACGGGCAACGCTTATCTCGACCAGGGCGACTCCAATCTGCCGGCCGACCACGCTCGCAATCTGACCGAGACCACCACCCTGGGAGTGGTCGCCTACGACCAGCTGCCTGGCGACTCGGTGCTGCGTCGCCTTTACGAGTGGGAGCCGCTGATGAAGTTCGTGGGAGCGGTGCTCGAGTTGCCGGCCATCTATCGCTATGCCGACCCCATGGGGGCTCTCAACCTGTCGGTGATGACTGAAGGCGAATATCTGCGCTGGCACTTCGACCAGAGCGATTTCGTCACGTCGCTGGCCATCCAGTCGGCCGAGCGCGGCGGAGCTTTCGAGTATGTGCCGGCCTTGCGCAGTGCCGATGACGAGAACTTCGAGGGGGTCAAAGCCATCCTGCAGGGTTCTCGCCAGGGGGTGGGTCTGGTGCCAACCCTGCCCGGCTCGCTGGTGCTCTTTCGGGGGCGCTACTGCCTGCATCGGGTCACTCCCATCGAGGGCTCGCGCAGCCGCTTGATCGGCTTGCTTTCTTATGACACCGAGCCCGACCGCACCGGCACCGACCACCTGCGCCAGATCCGTTATGGGCGCACCACCCCCTACACTCAGGAGTAGCCAATGCAGACCATCGAAAACCAGGCCGTGCGCGAATGGGCGCGCGGTTGGATGAACACGACCCGAGGCGGCTTCGTGGATGGGGCCTGGCTCGAGGGCGGCACGCCCCTGGCCAGCATCAATCCCGAGCACGGCCGCGAGCAGGCCCACTTTCACGCCACCACCGACCAGCAGCTCGAGCAGGCTGTGGAGGCGGCCAATCGGGCCTTTGCGAGTTGGTCCGGCCTGACCCGCAAAGACCGAGCGGCTCGCCTGCGGGCCATGGGTGAGGTGGTCCGCTCGCATCGGGCCGAACTGGCCACCCTCGAGAGCCTCGACACCGGCAAGACGTTTCGCGAAGCCTTTGAAGACGATCTGCCCGACAGTGCCGACATCTTCGACTATTACGCCGGCTGGGTCGACAAGCTGTACGGCGAGACCTGCCCGGTCGAAGAGGGCTTGGTCAACTTCACCCGGCACGAGCCGGTGGGGGTGTGTGCCCAGATCGTTCCCTGGAACTTTCCCCTCTTGATGGCCTGCTGGAAGATTGCGCCGGCCCTGGCCATGGGCAACACCGTGATCATCAAGCCCAGCGAGCATACCTGCATGAGCCTGGTGCGCCTGTTCGAGTTGCTCGAGGGCGTCTTGCCGGCCGGTGTGCTTAACCTGGTGCTGGGCGACGGCCGGGTGGGCGACGCTTTGTGTCGCCACTCTCAGGTGCACAAGGTCGCTTTCACCGGCAGCACGGCCGTGGGGCGCAAAATCCTGCACGCCGCGGCCGACTCGAACCTCAAGCCCGTAAGCCTCGAACTGGGAGGCAAGTCGCCGGTGGTGATCTTCGAGGATGTCGATCTGAAGGCTTGTCTTGACCGCTGCTTTCCGGCCATGTTCAGCCACAAAGGCGAAAAATGCAGCGAGCCCACTCGCTTTCTCATCCATCGCAGCCTGTATGCGGCCGCCATCGAGGACCTGGTCGCCCGGGCCGAGGCGGTGGTCTGCGGCGACCCCTTCGACCCCCACACCCAGCAGGGACCCCAATGCCATCGCGACCACTTCGAGCGGGTGCTCGATTATATCGAGATCGGCAAAAAAGACGGCGCTCGGCTGGTGGCCGGGGGCGGTCGCCCTCAACTCGAGGGCTTTTTCGTGCGGCCCACCATCTTTGCCGATGTCACTCCCGAAATGCGCATCTTTCAGGAGGAGATCTTCGGGCCGGTGCTTTGTCTAACGCCGTTTGACCGCGAAGAAGAGGCCATCGCCCTGGCCAACGCTTCGACCTATGGCCTGGCCGCTGGCGTCTATACTCGGGACGTGTCGCGCGCCCACCGGGTGGCCAACCGCCTCGAAGCCGGCATGGTCTTTGTCAATCGCTACGGCTGCTACGACTTCGCCAGCCCCTTCGGCGGCTTCAAGCAAAGCGGCTGGGGCAAAGAGATGGCCATCCATTCGCTGGCCAGCTATACCAGGCTCAAGTCCATCTGGATCGCCCTTTAGGTGCGTCACGGCACCTTCTGGCCGCCCTTCGTCTTGTTGGTGGGGGGAGTGGTGGCCACGATGGTCGGTGGCGCCGATCTGGTGGCCCGTTTGCAGACGGCTGTGCGACTGTGCGTGGCCGGTCTGGCGCCACTTTTTATAGGTACCTCGATGGTGGCCGTGCTGGCCTGCCTGATCGTCGCTTTCTCGCCATTGGGCTCGCGTCGACTGGGCGGGCCCCAGGCCGAGCGGGTGCTTGCGCCCCTTCAGTATTTTATGGTGGCCCTGTGCACCACCGTGGCCGTGGGCATCCTCTTCTGGGCCACGGCCGAGCCGCTCTATCACTTGAAGGCCCCCCCGCTTGGCTTGCAAGAGCATTCACCGGCGGCGGTCCGCTTTGCCATGGCCACTTTGCTGGTCCACTGGACCCTGATTCCTTACGCCATCTATGCTGTGCCGGCCGTGCTCTTCGCCCTGGTCTTCTACAACCGGGGCCTCCCCTTTCGCCTGTCCTCGTGCCTGCAGCCGCTGTTTGGGTGGAGCAGCGAGGGCTGGTTGGCCGACCTGGTCGACTCGGTCTGCCTGTTCGCGCTGGTGGCCGGCATGGCCGCCTCGCTGGGGGCCGGCATTCTCACCCTCTCGGGTGGGGTGGCCCACCTCACCGGGTTGACCAGCGCCTGGCCGATGTGGTTGGTCATCGGCCTTTTGGTGGTGGCGACCTTCGTGATTTCGGCTGCCTCGGGTCTCGAGCGCGGCATTCGCATTCTCTCGCAGGTCAACACCGTGCTTTTTCTCGCCATCATCGCCTTCGTGTTTCTGGCCGGACCCACCGCCGCCGAGGTTCGCCTGACCGCGACGGCGGTTTGGGATTTCTTGAGCGGTTTTGTGCGCCGGGGCCTGCTTCTCGATTTTGCCCCGGGTGACGCCTGGCCCATCGATTGGACTCTGTTCTACTGGTGCAACTGGCTGGCCTGGGCTCCGGTCACGGCCGTCTTTCTCGGCCGTATCTCGCGGGGCTACACGGTGCGCCAGATGCTGCTCTTTACCTGGATTTTTCCCAGTCTGTTCGTGACCGTCTGGATGGGCGTGCTGGGGGGCACCTCGGTGGCCTTTGACGCCGACGGCTCGCTCTCGAGGTTGCTGAGCGAGCAGGGCCCCGAAGCGGTCAGCTATGCCATCTTTGCGGCCATGCCGGCGGCGGGGCTGGTGATTCCGCTGTTTCTGGCCGGGGTGTTCATCTCGTACGTGACCGCGGCCGACTCCAACACCCTGGCCATGGCCGGACTTTGCTCGACGGGCATCTCGCCCGATAGCCCCGAGCCGCCGCTCTCGCTGAAGCTGACCTGGGGGGCGGTGGTGGGGGCCGTTTCGCTGGTGATGATTTGCGGGGCCGGCATCGAAGGGGTCAAGACCCTGTCGAATCTGGGCGGGGTTCCGGCCCTCGGCTTCGAGATGCTGTGCGCGCTGGCCCTGTTGAAGCTGGTCTATGAAGATCGTTGAAGTGTTGACCAGCCCGGGCTGGGGAGCCTACTACGTCGAGGACCTGGCCGCGTTGCAGGCCCGGCCCACGGCCGAAGTGGACCGTTATCTGGCCGAGCCGGTCACCCCCTCGTTTCGGCGGGTGCGCGAGCCGGCCGAAGTGCTCTCGGTGGGGTTGCGCCTCGAGGATGGTCGGGTGGCCTGGGGCGACTGCGTGGGCGTCTCTTATGGCGGCAAGGCCGGGCGCGACCCCGTCTTTCACAGCCAGGCCGCCCAGCTCCCCGAATTGGCCGGGCGCAGTTGGAGCCTCGAACAACTGGCCGAACTCGAACTGCCTCAGGCCATCCACTATGGCCTGAGCCAGGCGCTGGTGGCCGCCCAGGCGCTGAGCTGGGGAGTGTCCCAGACCGAGGTCTGGTGCCGGCTGTTTGACCTGTCCCTGCCCAGCGCCCCGTTGCCCTTGCACGGCTCGAGCGGCAACGCACGCCAGGTCAACGCCGACAAAATGATTTTGCGCCGGCTGGCTTCGCTGCCCGCCGGCCAGGTCGACGACCTGGAGGCCCAGGTGGGCCACGATGGGCAGCTTTTGCTCGACTATGCCGACTGGCTGCGCGAGCGCCTCGAGCAACTGGGGGAGCCCGGCTATCGCCCTACCGTTCATCTCGATGTGCACGGTGCGCTGGGCCGCATCTTTGAGGATGACCAGCTGGTGACTTTCGTGGCCCGTCTGGCCGATTCCGTGGCTCCTTATCCGCTGCGGCTCGAGAGCCTGGTGGTCGAGGCCAGCCGGCAGGCTCAGATCGAGCGGCTGGGTCGGCTGAAAGGTCGAGTGGCCGCCGAACTGGTGGTGGACGAGTGGGCCAACACCCTCGAGGACGTGATGGCCTTCGCCCAGGCCGGGGTGGTCGACATGGTCCACCTTAAGGTGCCCGACCTGGGTAGCTTGCTACACTCGTATCGCGCCGTGGAAGCCTGCCGAGGGCTGGGGGTGAAGACGTTGCTGGGCGGCAGTTGCATCGAGACCGAAGTCTCGGCCAGGGCCTGCGTGCACCTGGGGCTGGCGGCCCGACCCGATCTGTTGATGTGCAAGCCGGGCATGGGGGTCGACGAGGCCATCGTGCTGGTCCACAACGAAATGCAGCGAACCCTGGCCGAGCTCGCCAGCGGGATGTGGCACTAGCAGTCGATGACTTGATCGAAGCCGATCTCGCCGAAGGAACGGTCGGTGCGCCGCTTGAGATCCGAGATGGCCTCGGCCAGTTCGCGGCTCACCGACGGTTTGTCGCACAGATGGTGGTAGACGGGCTGGGGCACAGCTCGCACCAGCGGCTTGGTGGCCTCGAAGAACTCTTCGGCAGCATAGATCGAGCCGTCCTTGAGCGGGTCGGGAGGGTTGACCAGTTTGATCCAATCTACGTCACCGATAGCCACCGGGCCGCCCACGTCCCACTCGATGTAGCGGCCGACCTGCTTGGTTTTTTTCTCCACCAGCAACTTGACCTCGGGCACATTGACCCCTCGCCGGCTGTAGCGCCGGGCCAGATCGCCGCGCAACAACATAAATTCCCACATCGCTTCGAGGTCCTCGGAGCGACCCTGATAGACGGCCTTGCCAGCCTGGGCGGCAGCCCGGTTACGCTCGAACCAATGCGAGAGCAACACCTCGATCGTCGGCTTTTCGACATAAACCGAGCCATCATCGGTGAGCAGGTCCATGGACAGACGCAACTCGCGAGCCACGAGGATAGCCACCGGCAAGACTTCGAGCGCGAAGAACGACGGGCGTGGCACCTGGGTCTCGAAAGCCAACCCGATCTCGTCGTCGTTCTCGGGAGGGTAGCGCACGAAGCGACACTCTACCGAAGTGTCGACGTTACGGTAGACGATGTGGACTTCATCGCCCTGACGCCGCGGCGAAGCTAGATTTTCGATTTGCTCGAAGGTTCGGTCGAGCTCTTTGGCTGTGGGCCTTTTACCCTGAGAAGTCAGGTAAAGCAGTTCGAAGAGCAAACAGAATGCTCTCCTTCGTATTCGTATTTCCCGGACGAATGCTGTCAGAAGACTTCGTCCGCTAGCAGCGGATCCCTGCGACGTTTGGGGGACGACCCCACGGGCAAAATATCAGGTGACATCAAGACAGGAGTAACCATGGCTCGCAAAAAGAAAGCCTCGACCGGCGAACGAGTCGTCATCGTTGACGGCGTAAGAACTCCCTTCGTTAAAGCCTACACCGACTTCAAAGACATGACGACCGTGGATCTGGCCAAGACGGCCACCCGCGAGTTGCTCGAGCGCACCGAACTCGACCCCGAAGAAATCGACGAGGTCATCATGGGCTGCGTCCTGCCGTCGGTGCACGCCCCTAACCTGGCTCGCGAAGTGGTGCTTGCCCTGGGTTTGCCCGCCCGTATCGGTGGCTTCACCCTGGGCCGGGCCTGCGCTTCCAGCGCTCAAGCGGTCATCACCGCGGCCGAGGGCATCCTGGCCGGAGAATACAGCGTGGTCATCGCCGGTGGCGCCGAGTCGATGTCGAACGTTCCCGTTCCCTACTCGAAGAACGTGGTCGATTCGCTGATGGCCCTGCAGAAAGCCAAGACCATTCCGGGCCGGCTCAAAGCCTTGACCAGCATCAACCTCGACGCCCTGTTGCCCACGCCGCCCTCCATCGCCGAGTCGGCCACCGGCAAGACCATGGGGCAACACGCCGAGATGATGGCGCGCAAGAACAAAATCAGCCGCACCGCTCAGGACGAGTTGGCCCTGGCCAGTCATCAGCGGGCCGCCGCCGCCGCCGAGGCCGGCAAGACGGGGGAAGAGGTGGTCACCGTCTACCCCGCCCCGGCTTTCTCGCCCGTCGACAACGACAACTTCGTGCGCGGCGATACCAGCCTCGAGAAGCTGGGTGAACTCAAGCCGGCTTTCGACAAACGCTACGGCACTCTGACCGCCGGCAACTCGAGCGGCCTCACCGATGGTGCCGCCGTGGTGCTGGTGATGTCCGAGAGCAAGGCCAAAGAACTCGGCTTCGAGCCGTTGGCGGTGGTCAGGTCCTGGTCGACCTGCTCGCTCGACCCGGCCGATCAGTTGCTGCTCGGACCGGCCCTGGCTATACCCGAGGCGCTCGACAAAGCTGGTCTGGGCCTGGAAGAGATGGATTTGATCGATCTGCACGAGGCTTTCGCCGCTCAGGTGTTATCGGTCACCCAGGCGCTCGAATCAGTCGACTTCGCCCGTGAGCGGCTGGGTCGCGACGAGCCGGTCGGCAAAATCGACCGCGAGAAACTCAACGTCAACGGGGGCTCCATTGCCCTGGGTCATCCGTTCGGAGCCACCGGGGCCCGCATGATCCTGATGATGGCCAAAGAACTCAAGCGCCGCAAGGCCAAATACGCCTGCCTGTCGCTATGTGCTGCTGGAGGGATGGGAACCGCCCTCATTCTGGAAGGAATGGAGAACTAAGATGACCGTCAAGGAAAAGCCTACCGCCACTGTTCTGGAGATCGACGAGCGGGGCGTGGCCCGGCTGGTGCTCGATACCCCCGGCAGCCGCTTCAATATCATCAGCCCTGATGTCTTCCGCGAACTCAACGACCGTTTCGAAGACCTGGCCAACGACTCGCGGGTGCGGGCTCTGTTGATCGTCAGCGGCAAGAGTGACAATTTCGTGGCCGGCGCCGACATCAAGACGCTGGCCACCATTACCACCCCCGAAGAGGGAATGGACATGAGCCTGGCCGCTCAGGGTGTCTTCAATCGGCTCGAGCAACTACCGTTCCCCAAGCTGTGCGCGATTCACGGCGTGTGCCTGGGGGGCGGCCTGGAGATGGCCCTCGCCACCGACTACCGCCTGGTCTCGGATTCAGACTCGACCCAGCTGGCCTTGCCCGAAGTGCAGATCGGGCTCATTCCTGGAGCCGGCGGAACCCAGCGTCTGCCCCGTTTGATCGGGCTGCCCGACGCCCTCCAGATGATCCTGACCGGCAAGAAAGTCCGGGCCAGGCAGGCCTTGAAAAAGGGTCTGGCCGACGAACTCGTGCCGGCCGACATCCTCGAGGAGCGGGCCCTCGAGGCGGCCCTGGAGCTGGCCGACAAAAAGGGTATGGCTCACGACCTCATCGAGGGCCGGCAGAAGGGCCTGGCCTCGCGGGTGGCCGAGTCTTTCGGCGTGCGCAACGCCATCTACGCTCAGGCCAAAGCCGACCTTAAAGCCAAGACGGGCGGTCACTATCCTGCCCCCTTCAAGGCTCTCGAGTCGGCCAAGACGGCCGTCCGCAAAGACCTCAAGGAAGGTCTCGAGCTCGAAGCCAGGCTGTTTGGCGAGGCTGCCGCCACCCCCGAGTGCAAGTCGTTGATGAACATCTTCAACGGTACCACCTCGTTGAAGTCCGACAGTGGGCTGCCCGAGAAATCCAAGGCCGAGCCTCGCCCCGTCAAGCGCATCGCCGTGCTGGGTGGAGGGCTGATGGGTTCGGGTATCGCCACCGTGCTGGCCGATGTCGGTTACACCGTGCGGGTCAAGGATGTGAGCAAAGAGACTCTCTCAAAGACTCTCAAATACGCCTGGAAGGTCTTCGATAGGAAGGTGCAGCGTAAGCACATGCGGCCCTACGACCGCGACCTTCGGATGGCTCGCATCAGCCCGACCGTGGAATACACCGGCTTTGGTAAGTCCGACATCGTGATCGAGGCCGTGTTCGAAGACATCGGCCTCAAGCATCGGGTGCTGGCCGAGGTCGAGGCGGCCGGCAACGACGAGACGATCTTCGCTACCAACACCTCGTCGCTGCCCATCGGCGAGATCGCCAAAGGCGCCAAGCGGCCCCAAAACGTGATCGGAATGCACTTCTTCTCGCCGGTCGAGAAGATGCAATTAGTCGAGGTCATCGTGACCGATCAGACGGCCGACTGGGTGACGGCCACCACCGTCAAACTGGCCAAGAAGATGAAAAAGCACGTCATCGTGGTCGGGGATGGAGCCGGCTTCTATACCTCGCGCGTGCTGGCCGCCTTCTGTGCCGAGGCGGTGCGGGTGCTCTACGACGGAGCGGGAGTGGCCGAGATCGACAAAGCCATCCACTCCATGGGCTTCCCGGTGGGTCCCATGATTTTGATGGATGAGGTCGGCATCGACGTGGTGTCGAAGGTGATGAAGATCATGATGGAGGCCTTCCCTGGACGCTTCGACGCTCCCGACGGCTGGGAGAAGCTGGTCGAGGGCCGCCAGGGCAAGAAGAACGGCAAGGGCTTTTACACCTATCGCGGCAAGAACAAGGACGTCGACGTCTCGATCTATCAACACCTGCCCGGCGGCACTAAGCGCAAGAGCTTCTCGGCCGACGAGATGCAGCAGCGTTGCATGTTCGCCTTCCTGAACGAGTCGGCTCTGTGCCTGCAAGAGAAGATCCTGCGTTCGCCGCGCGATGGCGACATCGGAGCCATCTTCGGCCTGGGCTTTCCGCCGTTTTTGGGCGGTCCGTTCCACTACATGGACCATCTCGGCATCGGTGAGGTGGTAGCCACCCTCAAGCGCCTGCAAGACCAGCACGGCGACTTCTTCAAGCCGGCCGAGATCCTCGAGAAGATGGCCAAGAAGGGCGAAACGTTCTATTAATGTATCTCGAGCGCTTCTATGACGATAGCCTGGCCCAGGCCAGCTATCTGGTGGGGTGTCAGGCCACGGGCGAGGCTATCGTCATCGACCCGCCCCGCCACGTGGAGCCTCATCTTGAACGGGCCAAGGCCCAGGGGCTATCCATCGTCGCCGTAACCGAGACCCACATTCATGCCGACTTCGTGTCGGGGACCCGCGAATTGGCCTCGCGTTGCGGCGCTCGGATGATTCTCTCGGATGAAGGAGACGCCAACTGGAAATACCAGTTTGTCGGGCCCGACGACCGGCTGGTCAAGGATGGCGATGTCATCCAGATTGGCAACCTCACCCTCGAGGTGATGCACACGCCGGGCCACACCCCCGAGCATATCATCTTCTTGCTCACCGATCATCCGGCCACCAGCCAACCGCTCGGAGCCTTCACCGGAGACTTCGTCTTTGTGGGCGATGTGGGCCGTCCCGACCTGCTCGAGAAGGCGGCCGGAGTGGCCAACACCATGGAGCAGGGCGCTCGCGACCTGTATGCCTCGCTGCAACGCTTTGCCAAGCAGCCCGACCATCTGCAAGTCTGGCCCGCCCATGGCGCCGGCTCGGCTTGCGGCAAGGCGCTGGGAGCGGTGCCTCAATCGGTCCTGGGCTACGAAAAGATCGCTAACTGGGCCTTCCGATGTAAGACCGAAGAGGAGTTCGTGGCCAGGATTCTCGACGGACAGCCCGAGCCTCCTCACTATTTCGCCGAGATGAAACGGGTGAACAAGGTTGGGCCGGTCCTGCTCCAGGAGCTGGCCGAACCCGCCAAGCTGTCCGGCCCGCAACTGGCCGAGAAGCTAGAAGAGGACGAACTGGTCATCGACCTGCGTGGAGCCGAGGCGTTCGCAGCCGGCCATCTCAAAGGAGCCATCTTCCTGCCGCCGGTGGGCCTGGCTCGTTGGGCGGGCTGGGTGTTGCCTTACGGCCCACCGCTCTTTCTGCTGACCGAGGCTGACCAGGATGTCGATTCTATCGTGCGAGCCTTTCGGTCCATCGGTCTCGATCGCATCGCCGGCCTTAGCCAGGAGCTTTCTGGGCCCACCGTAGCCAGTCGCCGGGTCAAACCCGAGCAGTTGACATCGACCGAGGGATTGCTCGACATCCGGGGATTGTCCGAGTGGAACGCCGGCCACGCCGAGGGCGCCAAGCACCTTCACCTGGGCAAATTGACCGGCAGTCTCGAAGAGATTCCTGAAAGTCCCACCCTCTACTGCGGGTCGGGCTTACGCTCCTTGATCGGTTCGAGCCTGCTCGAGCGGGCCGGGAAGCAAACCACCGATGTCATCGGAGGCTTCGCGGCCATGCGAAGCCTGGTCGCCACGGCCTAGTCCCACCGTCTGGATAGGAAGGTTTGTTCCCAAAGCGGGTTGAATCCCTGCGCCCTGGAGGACGCGAACTTTGGAAAGAACTAGTCACCTCAGGGTCACCTATCTCGACGGTGCCAACGACGAAAGACCTGCCGTGACCGTTCCCGAGCCCGAGCCGCCGCCGTCCTGGGCCGATCTCGAGATACCGGCTCCGGGCAGCCCCGAAGAGGACGAGCTTTTTAGTAAGCTATACCAGCAGCTTCCCTCTCTGTGGAAGGCGCTGATGACCGATGGGCACGTCGAGCAGACGGTGGTGGTGGTTCCCTCGCTGTCGCTCGACACCGAAGAGTTGCGCAAACTCAAAGGCGCCAAGCATTATGAAGAGCGCTTGCTCTTTCTGCTGATCTTGCTGAGCCTGCCCAAGACGAGGGTCATTTTCGTCACTTCCGAGCCGATCCACCCTCACATCGTCGACTACTACCTGCAGTTGCTGCCGGGGATCCCCTTCTCGCACGCCCGCCAGCGCTTGACGATGTTTGCCACCTATGACTCTTCCTCGAAGTCTTTGACCCAGAAGATTCTCGAGCGACCCACCTTGATTCGCCGCATTCGCAAGGCCGTGGGTGGGGCCAAGAATACTCACCTGACCGTGTTCAACGTCACTCCCCTCGAAAAGAGCCTGTCGGTCGCCCTGGGCATCCCCTTGCTCGGCCCCGATCCGGCTCACCTTCACTACGGCTCCAAGAGCGGCTGCCGCAAGCTCTTCAAAGACGCCGAGGTTCCTCTGCCCGACGGCATGGAAGACCTCAAGAACGAAGAAGAGATCTTTGCCTCGATCCTCGAGTTGCGCCGTCGCCACGAAGGGCTCAAGCGAGTGGTCATCAAGATCAACGAAGGGTTTTCGGGGGAGGGCAACGCCATCTTCCACATGTCCCACATCGAAGGCGCCAAGAATGACGACGAGGCTCTTGAACTCCTGCGCGAGATGGTGCCCAAACACGCCCGCTATCAAGCTCCCGGGATGGACTGGGCGGGCTTTCTCAAGAAATTTCGCGAGATGCAGGGCATTGTCGAGGTCTTCATCGAGGGTGACGAAAAGGCTTCGCCCTCGGTGCAAATGCGCATCACTCCACTGGGTGAGGCCCAAATCATTTCGACCCACGACCAGGTCCTGGGTGGGCCCGACGGTCAGGTCTTCGTGGGCTGCAGCTTTCCGGCCCTGCCCAGTTATCGGCCTCAGTTGCACGAAGCCGGCCACATCATCGGCGACAGACTGGCCAGGGCCGGTGTGATCGGGCGTCTCTCCATCGACTTCCTGGCCGTGCCCAACGGCAAGGACTGGGACATGTACGCCGTCGAGATCAACCTGCGCAAAGGCGGTACGACCCATCCTTTCCGGACTTTGCAGTTCTTGACCGGCGGCCGCTACAACCCCGAGACCGGCCTGTTCCACTCGGGCTCGGCCACCCCCAAGTATTACTTCGCCTCCGACAATCTCGAGTCGGAGAAATACAAGGGCTTGTTGCCCGAGGATTTGATCGACATCGTCACCTACACCGGCCTGCACTACACCACCTCCACCAACACCGGCGTGGTCTTCCACATGATCGGGGCCCTGTCCGAGTTTGGCAAGATCGGCGTCACCTGTGTGGGCGATTCCCCCGAAGAGGCCGAGAAGCTCTACCAGAAGACGCTCGAGACCCTCGACTGGGCGGCCGGCACCACCGAGTGGATTGTCTGAGCTTCCGCTAGAAGGCGTTCGCGTTCTCGATCTCTCGCGGCTGCTGCCGGGCCCTTTCGCGACCCTGCAGCTGGCCGACCTGGGAGCCGAGGTGATCAAGGTCGAGAGCCCCACCCGGCCCGATTATTTGCGTTTTCTCGAGCCCTATGTCGAGGACCAGAACGTGGCCTTTCGCCTGGTCAATCGCGGGAAGAAGAGCGTGATCATCAACTTCGAGACCGAGGCCGGGGCGGCTCTGGTGCGTCGCCTGGCGGCTACCTGCCAGGTGGTGATCGAGTCTTTTCGCGCCGGCTTTCTGGGCCGCTTCGGTCTCGATTATGCAGGCTTGGCCGACCCTGGTCTGATCTATTGTTCGCTCACCGCCTACGGTCAGTTTTCGGCCCGGGCCGCTCATGACCTGAACTCCTTGGCCGTGACGGGGCTGGCTGACCTGTTGGCGGGGCCGGAGGGTCCGGTGGTTCCTAAGGTTCAGTTGGCTGACATCACCGGGGGGTTGACTGCCGCTAACGCCATACTGGCGGCCCTGGTGGCCCGCGCTCGCACCGGCAAAGGGCGTTATCTCGATGTGAGCATGGCCGATGCGGCCTACCACCTCACGCTGCTTTCGTCCGAGTCGGCCCGTCACGGGGTCGATTCGTTCCACGGCGGGGCCCTCGACGGGCGGGCCCGGTTCTATCGCTACTATTGCTGTGCCGACGGCAAGTGGCTGGCGGTGGGGGCCATGGAAGACAAGTTCCGGCAGTTGCTGGTCGAGGCCCTGGGCAGCGACGACCCGGGTCCGGTCCTGGCCAGTCGCGAGCGGGCCCACTGGGTCGAGGTACTCGGTCCCCTGGATGCTTGTGTAGAACCGGTGCTCTCGGCCGAAGAGGTGCTCGAGTCGCAATGGTTTCGTCAGCGTTTTTCGGCCGACCATCTGCCCGGCCTGCTCGAGGCTAGCTACCCCGGCCGCGGGGGGGCGGCCTGCCCGCCGGGAGTCCATACCGCGGAGCAGCTTTTGGCTCTGGGAGTGAGCCAGGCCGAGTTCGAGAGACTGGTCGCCGAGGGCGTGGTGGCCGGGTGAAGTTTACATCTGCCCATCGAGATCGTCGCCTCGGCGTCGTCTCGAGGGTTAATCTAAGGGCACAAATCGCGAATCGAAAGGATCCCCCCAAAATGTCGAAACTGTATCCCCTGTTTTTGAGCCTGTTGTTGCTGGGCGCCGCCCAGGCCGATGTTGTCTATGAAGTCGGCAGTAAAGCCGAGGCCGATCTCAAAGTTTATGTCACCGATAACCCCGCTGAGGCCGACCTGAAGGTGTTCAAAGTATCCACCCAGGACCAGGCCAACAAGCCTGGCCTATGGTACTTCACCGAATACAAGGGCCAGGCCGACCGCAAGATCTACTTTGTGCAATACAAGCAAGAGGCCGACCTCAAGATTCGTTGGGTCGACAACAAAGGCATGGCCGGCAAGCGCTAGTTCTCGGGCGGGACCTGGGCCCGGGCCTGGGCGATGCCGTGAGAACGATCTCGATCACAGGATGCCCTCCAGTTCGAGCATGAAGCCGGGTAGCACCGGGTCGCCTGATAGTTGAGCCGGTTCGCTCACGACCTCGGCTTCATGTCCGGGGCGAAAGACTTCGACAGTCTTTCGGCTCGGGTCGAGCAACCAGCCCAGGCGGGCGCCGTTGTCGAGGTATTCCTGCATCTTCGCTCGAGTGGCCGCCAGTGAGTCGCTGGGTGACATCAATTCGACCACGAAGTCAGGGCAAAGCGGGGGGAACTTCTGTCGTTGTTCCGGGGTCAGCGCTTCCCAGCGGGAACGCTCGACCCAGGAGGCGTCCGGTCCGCGTTCAGCCCCGTTGGGCAACAGAAAGCCGGCCGATGAGTCAAAAGCCACCCCGGTTCCGTCGGCTCTGGCCCACAGGACCAGGCGACAGGTCAATAAAGCGTTGCGTTCGCTGGTTTCTCCGCCGGTTGGGGTCATGATCTCCAGGGCTCCACTGGCGGTTCTTTCGATCTTCAACCAGGCGTGCCTCTGGCAGAACTCAAAGAATTCGTCCTCGGTCCAGGCTACGAACGGTTGCAGGTCGAGAGTGATCGTCACTCTAACTAAATTGGCATTACTGGCGGAGCAGTCCTTTAGGGCCTAGGTAAAGAAGTCGAAAGCCACCCGGTTAGCCTCGGTGTCGTAGACGGCCGTGCACTCTGGGGCCGCGCCGAGGTTGATCACGTAACGGTCGGCCGGCAGGTCGAAGACCGGTCGGTTGCGGGCTTTGAAGAAGCCTAGCTTCTGACCGTTCAGGTCGTGGACCGCTACGCTCGAAGTCGCTATGGACGGCCAGAAAGTCGGCCTCTTCCAGGGTGACGGGCAGCCGCGCCAGATACTGGCGGGCCAGCTCGGGCAGGCCCATCAGTTCGAAATCCCAGCGGTCGTGGTTGCCGCAGACCGCGAGATGGGGGCGCAAGAGTTCGATGCATTCAGGCACTCTCGGCCCGCCCGCGACATCGCCCAGAAAGACGATCCGGTCGACCCCGTCAAGGCTCGCCAGGGCTCGGCGCAGCGCCTCGAGGTCGCCGTGAACGTCGGTGAGAAAGCCGTAGATCATCCTCGATCGCGCTGGAAACGCTCGATGAGCCGGTCCACGAAAGTCAGGATGTCGGCCAGCGCTTCGTCTTCCACCGCCTGTGAGCCGGTGAGGTCGGTCTGGAGGTGACTCGCGGCCACGGTGACACGCAGGCCTCGGGTGGCCACAGTCCGGCCCTGCAGGGCCACTCCGTCGCAGATTAGCCAGAGGACCGAATCTTGGCTAGGCGCCATTTGGAGGGTGGCCGCGCAAGCGAGCATCTTGCGCTGGCCGCACCAGAGATGGGCCAATTCTTCCTCGGGTCGTGGGGACAACTGTTGCTCCAGTCCTGGCTTGGAGAGCAGGTCGCGCAGACTGCGGCCGGTACGATGCACCGTCCGCCAGCCCTCGGGCTCGTCGAGTTCCCCTCTGACTCGGCTCCTCAGCGGTCAACCGCCTGCGAGCAGGGCATCGAGGGCCTGATCGAGGCGTTCGAGTTCCTGCTTGAGGCGTTCGCCCTCAGCCGGCTCCAGTTGGCCCGCCCGAGCTTGTTCCGCCAGGCGGTCCAGACACTGCTCGACCGTGCTGGCGCTAAAGGTCGCCAGACTGCCGCGCAGGGTGCTGACGCCTCTGGCCACGGCGTCGGGACGCCCCTCGGCTAGACCGGACTCGATGGCAGCCAACTGCGGATCCCGACTGCCTCGATAGATGCCGACCAGCAGCTTGAGATTGTCGAGGTTGCCCCCGACTCGCGCCATCAAAGTCTCTCGATCGACGACCTCGTCGATGACGACCTCGCCGCTGGGCAGCTCGAACCAGAAAGTGCTGCCTCTCCCTTCCTGGCTGTCGACTCCGATGCGGCCCTCGTGCTTTTCCAGGACCAGCTTGCAGAAGGTGAGCCCCAGGCCCGATGAGTAGGCCCGACGCTTCTTGCCGGTCTCGACCTGGGCGAACTTCTCGAAGATGGTCTCGCGCATGTCGGCCGGCACACCCGGTCCACAATCGATCACTTCCACCCGCGCCCGGCCTGGCAGCCGAGCCAATCGGACCCGCACCGCCTGATCGGCCGGGGTGTATTTGAGGGCGTTGGAGATCAGATTGGCCATCACCCGCCGAATGAGGTTTCCGTCGCAGGCCACCACTACGGGCTGGGGCGCCTCCAGCCGCACTTCCCAGCCGGGAAGACCGCCGATGATCCGCGCTTCGTTGCGGGCTAGCTCGACCAGATCGCATTCTTCCATTTCCAGGGGCAGCTCGTCTGACTCGAGACGACTGGTGTCGAGGATAGCGCTGACCATCTCCACCAGTAGATTGGATAGGGCGGCGATCTGCTCGATGAAATTGAGTTGGGTCTGGTTGAGTCCTTCGCGATGGGTCTCTCGCAACAGTCGGGCAAATCCCATAATGCCGGTCAGGGGAGTGCGCATGTCGTGGACCAGCATATGGGCCAGACTGTCGCGCAGCTCCTCGAGCCGTTGCAACTGCTCGAAGCTCTGCTGCAGCTGGTCGTAGAGTTTCTTGGAGCGGGCCGCGTTGCGCACCCGCAAAGCCACCTCGCGAGGGTCGATAGGCTTGGTGATAAAGTCGTCGGCCCCAGCCTCGATGCCCACCAGGCGATCACTTTGCTCGTCGAGGGCCGTTACCAGCAGCACCGGAATCTGACGAGTGGCAGGCTGCCCTTTGAGCACGCGGCAGGTAGCAAAGCCGTCCATCCTCGGCATTAGCACGTCCATGAGAATCACGTCGATGGGGTGGCGACCCACCATATCGAGAGCCTCTTCGCCGTGACTGGCCTCCAACAGGATGTGTCCGTCGGGGCGCAAGGCCGAGCAGGCAATCAGGCGGTTGCCAGGATCGTCATCTACCACCAGCACGGTGGCCGGTTCGGCTTCCAGAACGGCCAGCGGCAGGTCGCTGGTGGGCCGTCCACTGGCCTGACCGAGGGCTTGCTCGACCAGGCGGCACTGCTCGCTCAGGCTCTCGAGCACCGGCTCGAGTCCGGTCAGGGTCGCGGCCTTGCCGGCCTGTTCGAGGCGAGAAGCGACTTCGGCCGCTTCTTTGGCTCCGAAGTTGAGGAAGTTGCCTTTGAGAGAGTGAGCCGTGCTGCGCACGATGTCGGCCTTTCCCTCCGAAAGAGCCTGGCGCAGTTCGGCCAACTGGCCGGGGTAACGCTCGGCAAACATGTCGGCCAGGATGCGCAGGTTCTCTTGCGAGCCTACCCTTTCGATCAGGGCCTCGACCGACAGCATTTGGCCGGTCTGTCGCCGGGGGGCGGCTTTGGGTTCGGGAGCCAGGAGTTCGTCGGGCAGCAGTTCGCGCAGGGCGCGCAGCAGGCTGGCCTCGTCGATGGGCTTGGTGAGATAATCGTCCATTCCGGCGGCCAGGCAGCGTTCGCGATCCCCTTTCATGGCATGGGCCGTCAGGGCGATGATCGGGGTCTTGGGCCGGTGCTTTTCGGTCTCCCAGGCTCGGATGACGGTGGAGGCCTCGATGCCGTCCATGTGGGGCATCTGCACGTCCATCAAGATGACATCGTAGTTGCGGGATTCGGCCATGGAGACGGCCTCGCGTCCGTGGGAGGCCACCGAAACTCGGTGACCCTGACGCTCGAGCAACATGGTGGCCAGCCGCTGGTTGATTTCGTTGTCTTCGGCTAACAGGATGTCGAGCGAACGAAGCCTGGCCTGGGCTGCCTCCTCGCTGCGTGCCGGAGCCGGCTTTTGCTGCTGCATCTGCAGGCCGATGGCCTTGAGAATGACGTTGAACAGTTCAGACTGGTTGATGGGCTTGGTGAGGTGAGCGGTGATTCCCAGGCTGCGACACCGCTCGGCGTCACCCTTAAGGCTCGATGAAGTCAACATCATGACCACGGCCCGCGAGGCGGCCGTCATCTTGTTGTATTCTTCGACGGTCTCGAACCCGTCCATCTCGGGCATGTGGGCGTCGCTGAGCACCAGTTGAAAAGGCTCGCCCAATTCGTTGGTTCGGGCCACCGCGTCCAGCGCCTGGCGGCCTCCCTCGGCCAGGGTAACGATCATTCCCCAATGGGTCAACATCTCTTGGAGCAGCCGCCGGTTGGTGGCATTGTCGTCGATCACCAACACCCGCAAGCCTCGCAAATCGGCTTGTAAAGGATGGAGTTCGTCGAGCTCATCGTGCAATCCGAAAACTCCCGTGAAGCGGAAGACGCTGCCCTCACCCGGATGGCTCTCGACCCAAATCTGGCCGCCCATCATTCCGACCAGTCGGGTGCAGATGGTCAAACCCAGCCCGGTGCCTCCGTAAAGTCGGGTCATGGAGCTGTCGGCCTGGGAGAAGGCCTGGAAAATGGACTCTTGTTTGTCGGGCGGAATGCCGATGCCGGTGTCCGAAACCGAGAAGCGCAACACGGCCGTCTCGTCCTGGCGCTCGACCAGCTCGGCCCGCACTACGATCTCTCCTTGTTTGGTGAACTTCACCGCGTTACCGACCAGGTTCAGAATCACCTGGCGTAAACGAACGGGATCGGCCACGATGCCGTCGGGCACGTTAGTGTCGACATGGCAGGAAAGCTCCAGGCCCTTCTCGTGAGCCTGGATGGCCACCGCCTTGAGAGCTGCATCGAGCAAGTCGCGAAGGTTCAGGGGAACGGGGTCAAAGTCGAGCGCTCCGGCCTCGATCTTCGAGAAGTCGAGCACATCGTTGATGACATCGAGCAACGCGTCGGCCGAGACGTGGACTGAATTGAGGTACTCTCGCTGAATGGGAGAGAGGTCGGTCTCGAGGGCCAAGCGGGTCATGCCGATGATGCCGTTCATCGGCGTTCGAATCTCATGGCTCATGTTAGCCAGAAACTGGCTCTTGGCCCGGCTGGCCTCGAGAGCCTGATCCCGGGCTTCCTCCAATTCTCTGGTGCGTTCGGTCACCCGAGCCTCGAGATTCAGATTGGCCTCGTAAAGCAGGCGAGTTTTTTCCTCGGCCAGGGCTTCGGCCTGTTTGCGTGCCGCCCGTTCGCGTTCAAATCGCCGGTTGAGGCGTTCGACATCGCTCATGCCCGAGTCAGCTCGAATCTCGAGGAAGTGTTGTCTTCATCAAGGTTGTGGCGCGCAATCTGTATGTTTTCGCTAAAGTGATCCACACAGCCCTTGATCAGACCCTCAGCCAGATCGGCGAAAGGGCGACTGGATTTGTAGGTCATGATCAACTTATCGGGGGCCGGGCGTTCGATAGCAAACGAAGGCAGTTCGGCGTCGGGATAGAGCTTTCGAACTTCGACGTGAATGTAGTCTTCTACCCGATTGAGAACGTCGAACGAACTGGTAGCTCCCTCAAAAAAAGTCGGGTAGGCCACTGCAAATCTACCCATCAGGTGGTGACCGAACACCTTGAGCAGGTCGGGCACCGGGGTGCTCGAGATTTCGCTGAGCTTGACCACCATGCGCACCATCTCCTGGTGGTCGTAGGTGCCGAGCGAAGTGTAGACGCCACCCGACTCGAGCTCACACTCGTCGAGGATCTGGTCGGCCGTGTCGGCCCCCATCTTCTCCTCAACCATTTCTAAGAATTCTGTGAATACGATGCCTTTCATGTCCCCTCCAAATTCCGGGATGCCCCCAGCGCTTTGGAATTTAGACGTTGATTCACTGACTCCCCCTCAGAAACGAGCGCGAGAGGGAGTGAGGGCTGCTCCCACGAAAAGATCCGGGCATGGCGAGTCATGGGTGGGGTTACTCGACAGCCCTCGCAGTTGTGGGCCTTTGTTGTCTTCTCCTTGGCGTTCTGGTGGCAGCGGGCCCAGATTATCTCTTCGTTCTCTTTCGACAACCCGTCCCTCAAGCCCGTCCCGTCACGGTCGGGTGTAAGTCGAACTTGAAAAATGTGGGCACGGCCCTGGAAATGTACGAGAGCGATTTCAAGGTATACCCCGACCGGCTCACATTGCTGACACCAAACTATCTAAAGACGATTCCCACTTGCCCTGCCGCCAGCAGGGATACCTATTCGGCTAGCGCCGAAATGGCGCCGGAGCATTACACGGTGATGTGTGCCGGCCGTAACCATCCCGGCTATCGGGTCTTAGGCCTGGAGGAGAATTATCCCCGCTGCACCGATGTCGGGGGGCTGACGGTAGCCACGGAGGCGCATGAACAAGCCCTTCGCTTGGCTGAGCGACGGGCAAAGCTCAAGGCCATGGGCCTCGGCTTGGGCGCCGTATTACTCGGGTTGGCTTTGCTAGGCCAGCCCGGGGTTAGACGTTCCTAACGCTGGCGGAGGCTCGTGGCTGCGAGCGCGCAACGGGCTTTTCCCGTTCAGCCTCGGGACCGAACTTTCCCGACCGGGCACCCCCTCGGGGCTAGGTGGTGACGACCCAGCGTTGAATCATAGCTGGGTGACGCACTTGAAGAACCGGGGCTTGGCGCCCTTATTCATAGGGCTGGCGATCGTCGCCCTTTTGCTGGTTGCCCTCTTGGGCGTGACGGTCATTAGCTGGATCAGCTATTCCAATGGCGAGATTGCGCTGCGCAAACAGGTCGAGGCCCAGCAGAAGCAGTGCGAAATCGTCTTCGACCAGACCTGGAAGACCATCAGCCAGCAGGCCCAGATCGCAGACCGCCACAAAGAGGCCTTTCGAGAGATTTTCGTCGGCATGACCGAAGCCCGGTATGAACAGTCCAGGGGTCAATTGATGTCGATGATTCAAGAGTCCAACCCGAAATTTGACGCCTCGCTGTTCGAGAAGTTGATGAACACCGTCGAAGCCCAGAGAGCCAACTTCGCTCGCGAGCAGAAGAAACTGATCTCGCTAGCCCAAGAGCACGAAGCCATGCTAGAGAAGTTTCCGGGCAGCTTGATTCTGGCCAATCGCAAGCCTGTCGACATTAGATTGGTGACCTCTTCGCACACCCAGGAAGCATTCGACACAGGCAAGGACGACGACGTCGAACTCTTTCCTGAAAAGAAATAAGCGTGTTTTTCGTCTGGCTTGCGCTGCTTTGGCCCGTGTTGTTCGCGGCGCTGGGCCTGCTCTTTAGCAAGCGGCTGACCATTGCCGAGTGGGCGGGTCTGGTGGGCTTACCGATCCTCCTGCTGGTGCTCAGCCAGCGACTGCTCCACAGCCACCTGGTGCGGGACCTCGAGTATTGGGGAGGCTTCGTGAGGGTGGCCGAGTACTACGAGCCCTGGAATGAAAGGGTGAGTTGTAGCCACACCATCGAGTGCCGACACCTCGACGAGGATGGCGAACCGATTCACACCGACGACGGCAAAGAGCACGCCTATGATGTCGACGACCACCCGGCTTATTGGGAGATCATCGACTCAAACAACCTCACGGTCACGATCGATCGTTACACCTACGAGCGTTTGGCACGTAAGTTCGGCCCGGGAAAATTCGTCGACCTGCATCGAGACTACCACAACCTCGACGGGGATAAGTACGTCATCACCGGTAGCGCCGAGCCCGACCAGCTGGAAGCAGTCACAACCGAGCACAGCTACGAGAATCGTATTCTCGCCTCTCGCAGTGTCTATCGTTACGAAGAGGTGGAGCCAGCCGACTACGGGCTGTTCGACTATCCCAAGATCACGGGGTTCTATCAGTGCCCCGCCCTGCTCGGGGTCGAGGACCGTCAGGCCAGCCGTGCCCTCGATAGCTGGAATGCCCGGCTGGGCCCTCCCAAACAGCTGCGTTTGATGGTGCTGGTGTTCGTGGATAAGCCGCGGGAAGCGGCCCTGGAGCAAGAGGCCTACTGGCAGGGGGGGAACAAGAACGAGTTCGTCGTCTGTGTCGGGGTCGACGCTCAGCGGCGCCCGCAGTGGTCCCACGTCTTCAGCTGGACCGAAGTCGAAGAGCTCAAGCTCGAGGCCCGCGACCGGGTGATGCAACAGCCTGATGAGCCGCTCGACCTGGTGGCCCTGATCGATTGGCTGGGCCAGAACGTGGGCGAGAGGTTCGTGCGCAAATCGTTCTCGGATTTCGCGCATTTGGCCGTCGAGCCGCCCCTGTGGGCCATTCTCTTGATTCATGCGCTGCTCTTCGGTTTCTCTCTGGCCTGGTTGGCGTGGTCGGTCCTCAATCAATACAGCCCGCCCGAGTAGGATGCCCCTCGCTGGGATGCCCCGCACCTATCCCGAAGTCGGGAGGGCCACCCGAGGGCTCGTCAAACCCGAGAAGATGACCCTTCTGTCCCGTCCCCCCGACCCCAGCGACCCCAGTTTGGGACCCGTTCACGCCGTCGTGTCCCTGGTGGTGGAAGGGGCCTGCCCGGTGCTGCGCCAGACCGTCGAGACATTCCAGCAGCAGCACCCCGGGAGAGTCCGGGTCGTTTTCACCAGACCTCACCTTCGGTCTGCCCTCTATCTCAACAACCATCAGCTCGAAGCCGATCAGCTCGAAGAGCGAGCCAGGCTCTGGCTAGCCCCGGTCAGCCCCGATTGGACGGCCCTGTTTTCGGTCTCGCGGCGCGGCTTTCTGGGCGCCTCGGTGGGGGCAGGCCTGGCCTTGATGCTGCTCGGGGGCTTGAGTTCCCGTCCGGCCACTGCGGCCGAATCCCCGCTTGACGAAGCTCACCAATCCAAGATTCGCGTCAGGGTCAACGCCAAAGACCATGAATTGACCGTGGACAACCGCACCACCGTGTTGTCGATGCTGCGCAACCAGTTAGGTTTGCACGGCACCAAGCTCGGCTGCAACCACGGTCAATGCGGTGCCTGCACGGTGTTGCTCGAGGGTCAGCGGGTCAACTCGTGTCTGTTGCTGGCCGTCCAGGCCAACGGTCGCACCCTGACCACCATCGAAGGGCTCTCGCAAGCGGGACTTCACCCCCTGCAAGAGGCCTTCATTCGCCATGATGGCTTTCAGTGTGGCTACTGCACTCCTGGGCAGATCTGTTCGGCGGTGGGACTGATGAATGAAGGCAGGGCACATACTCGCGCTCAGATTCGCGAAGCCATGAGTGGCAACATTTGCCGTTGCGGGGCCCATCAGGGGATTATCGATGCTATCAGCGAGGTCGTATCATGAACCCCTTCGAGTATCAACGAGCTGAGGATGCAGCCTCGGCCGTGACGGCTGTGCGCGAACGCCAGGGGGCAACCTTTCTGGGCGGGGGAACGGCCCTGGTCGACTTGATGAAGGAGGGCGCCGAGTTGCCCACGAGGCTGGTCGACGTCAGTGCCCTTGGCTCACTCGAGGTCACCCGGGATGGAGAGCAATTGGTGCTGGGGGCGGCCGCGTCGAATACGGCGGTGGCCTATTCCGGGCTGGTCGAGCAACATTTTCCGGCCCTTTCTCAAGCCATTCTCTCGGGAGCTTCTCCGCAACTGCGCAATCGGGCCACGGTGGCCGGCAACCTGATGCAACGCACTCGCTGCCCCTACTTTCGCGGTAACGGTTTTGCCTGCAACAAGCGCAAGCCGGGCTCGGGGTGTGCCGCCCTGGAAGGCTACAATCGTTACCACGCCGTGCTGGGGGTCAGTCCCAGCTGCATCGCCGCCCATCCTTCTGATCTGTGTGTGGCCCTGATGTTAAGTCAAGCCAGACTCGCCGTCGAAGGGGTAGGCGGCTCCCGCCAGCTCGGCCTGGAAGAACTCTATCGGCTGCCGGGCAAGACTCCCTGGCTCGAGCACAACCTGGCCGACCACGACCTGATTCGCGAGGTGCGCTTTCGGGCCGAACCCCTGCTGCGCCATTCGATCTACCTCAAAGTGCGTGACCGAGCTTCTTACGCTTTCGCCCTCGTGTCGGTGGCCGCCGCCGCCAGCTTCGAGGGCGATACGCCCAGCCAGCTGCGAGTCGCTCTGGGTGGGGTCGGAGCCGTGCCATGGCGGGCCCGCCGCATCGAAGAGGGCCTGCTCGGCAAACCCCTCAGCCAGGCGGCGGTGGACGCGGCCGTGGCCGAAGAGTTCGCCTCGGCCAGCCTGCGAGAACACAACGCCTTCAAGTTCGCCCTGACCAAGCGGGCTGTCTGGCGGGCGCTCAGCCAGTTGCTCAAAGGAGCCCCGTCGTGACGATGATCGGTAGCGACCCCGTCCGGGTTACCGGCCAGGCCAAGGTCACCGGACAGGCCCGTTATGTGGCCGAGTGTGCCCCTCCAGGTTGTCTGCACGGTCGCCTGGTGGAGGCGACCGTGGCCAGCGGAACCATCGCTAGCCTCGAGACCGGCGCCGCCCAGGCGGTGCCCGGGGTGAAGCTGGTGCTCAGCCACCACAACTTCCCCCGCCTCAGCCCTCCCAAGCAGAGCCTGGGCATGTGGGAAGAGATCTTGCCCCTGCAGGGCACCGAGATTCACTACGACGGGCAAGCGGTGGCCATGGTGGTGGCCACCAGCCCGGAAGCCGCCGACCTCGGGGCTCGCGAAGTGCGGGTTAAGTATCAGGCCAGCCCACCCGTCACCGACCTGACCAAAGCCGACCTGCAAAAGGCCGAGAAGATGTTCAACCGGCCCATCAATCACAGCTCGGGCCAGGTGGACCCGGCCCTGGTTGGGGCCGCCTTCAAGGTCGACCAGGTCTACGAGACCCCGGTGACCTCGCACGCCCAGATGGAACTGATCGCCAGCCTGGCCGACTGGACCGACCAGGGACTCACCTTGCATCAGACTACCCAGGCCGTCCAACGCACCCAGATGATGATGGCCGAGGTGCTGGGGTTATCGCCCGACAAGGTGCGGGTCCTGTGTCCGTTCGTGGGTGGGGCCTTCGGCATCAAAGGGTTTCTCGGCCCGGGGGCCTTTCTGGCGGCGGTGGCCTCCAAGCGCACCGGCCGGCCGGTGTTGCTCGAGATGTCGCGTCAGGCCCACTTCAGCAACGCTGGCCACCGGGGACGCACAGTCCAACGGGTGGTCGTGGGTGCCGACCAGCAGGGAAAACTGGTGGCCCTGCGCCATCAGACCGATACCGAGACCAGCTTTCGCGCTATGTTTATCGAGACGGCCGGGGCTCCCTCGCTCAAGCTTTATGGAGTGCCCAATCTCGAGGTGAGCCACCGGGTGGCCAGAGTGAACCGCACCACTCCCTGTCCGACCCGGGGGCCGGGCGAGACGCCAGGTACCTTCGCCCTCGAGTCGGCTATCGATGAGTTGGCTCACCAGGCCGGCATCGACCCGGTCGAATTTCGCCTGCGCAACGACACGGCCACCGAGCCGGCTTCGGGCAAGCCTTATTCGACCCGAAACCTGGCCGAGTGCCTACGCACCGGTTCACAGCGATTCGGTTGGGGCACCAAGCCCGACGTCGAGGGTTGGCTGGTGGGTCACGGAGTAGCCGCCGGGGTCTTTCCGGCTCATCGTCGACCCGCCAGTTGCCGGGTCGTGATGGCGGGACAGGGCGCGATCAAAGTGCAGGCGGCCACCCACGATCTGGGCACGGGGGCCTATACGGTGATGACCCAGGTGGCTAGCGAGTCGCTCGAGTTGCCTTTAGAATCGCTGGATTTTGAGCTGGGAGACTCGGCTTTGCCTGAGGCCCCGATTACGGGTGGTTCGTCGACCACCGCCTCGGTGGCGCCAGCCGTGCAAGCGGCCTGTCTGGCTGCCCGCCAGGAGCTGCTCGAGCGGGCTGCCAAGAAGTGGGGGGTTCAACCCGGCGAGCTGACCTATGCTCAGGGAACCATCCGCGGGGGGCCGGGTCAGCTCGGTTGGCGAGAGCTAGTCAAAGAGACTCCGCTGAGCGTCGAACGAGCCACCAACTCGGATCAGGACGACAGATTCGCTTATTCCTCGTTCGGAGCCCACTTTCTCGAAGTGCTGGTTGACCCCGACCTGGGCATCGTGCGGGCTCACCGCCTGGTCAGCGTGTTCGACATCGGCCAGGTGGTCAACCCGCGCACGGCCGCCAGCCAGATCTATGGCGGGGCCATCTATGGCCTGGGCATGGCGCTGATGGAAGAGATCAACTATGGTCCCGACGGACGCATCGCCACCCGCAACCTGGCCGACTATCACGTGCCGGTGCATCCTGACATTCCGGCCATGGAGGTGGTTTTCGTAGGCCAGCCCGATCTGGCTTTCAACCCCATTGGCTGTCGGGGGGCCGGCGAAATCGCCACTACCGGCATCGCCGCGGCCGTGGCCAATGCCGTCTTTAACGCCACCGGCAAGCGGATCCGCAGCCTGCCCGTCACCCTCGACAAGCTACTCTAGCTCAAAACCATGCTCTGAGCCCGGTGCTGGCCCACCGAAAGCACCCTGACGGGAGCACCGGCCAGCTCTTCCACCCGGCGAACATAAGCCAGGGCCGCCGGGGGCAGGTCTTCGAGAGTGTCCACACCTTCCAACGAGCCGAAGCCTTCCATCTCTTCATAGACGGGCTCGCAATCGTCGAGATGGTGGGCGCGGGCGGGAAAGCTCTGCAAGAACTTGCCCTGATAGCGATAGCCGGTGCAGATCTTCAGGCTGGGCATGTGGCTGAGCACGTCGAGCTTGGTCAAAGCCAGGCCGTTGAGCCCCGACAGGCGCACGGCGTGGCGCACCGCCACCATGTCGAGCCAGCCGCAGCGGCGCGGACGGCCGGTAGTGGTGCCGTACTCGTGACCGGCCCGACGAATCCAGCTGCCCATCAAATAGTCGTCGCCACCGGCCGCCCGTTGTTTTTCGGCCTGGCTGAGTTCGGGCAGCGAGGTGCCCGGCTCGACGCTGTCTTTGGCCTTGATCTCCTCGTAGGTGCCCAGTTCGCCGGGAAACGGCCCTTCGCCGACCCGGGTGCCGTAGGCTTTGACCACACCCAGCCGCAGCTCGGGCAGCACGAAATTGCCGCTGCCCAGATGGCAACCGGCCATGCTCACCGACGACGAGGTCACGAAGGGATAGGTGCCCCAGTCGAGATCGAGCAGCGATCCCTGGGCGCCCTCATACATGAAGCCTTTGCCCTCACTGTTGAGGCGGGCGATCAGGTCGGCGGTGTCGGTGACCTTGTGGCGAAAGACCTCGGCGGCAGCGAAGGTTGCCTCGAGCACGGCTTCGAGGTCGATGGGCTCGAGTTCGTAGAGCCGGGTCAAGAGGCGATTTTTCTCGGCGCCGACCTCGCGCAGGCGGGCGGCGAAGTGGTCGCGGTCGATCTGCCCGTGCTCATCGACCAGATCGCCCACCCGCAAGCCGCGCCGGCTGGCCCGGTCTTCGTAGCAGGGACCGATGCCGCGAGCGGTGGTGCCGATCTTACCGCCCAGATGGGCGTCCAGGCGCTTGTGCCACGGCATGACCAGGTGGGCCCGGTCGCTGATAAACAGGTTGTCGCAGCTGACTCCGCGCGAGCGCAGGCTGTTGATCTCTTCGACCAGAGACATCGGTTCGATCACCACCCCGGCGGCCACCACGTTGGTGACTTGAGGATGCAAGATGCCCGACGGGATCAAGTGCAAGGGATACTTGCCGTCGTCGAGCACGATGGTGTGGCCGGCGTTGGCTCCGCCGTTATAGCGCACCACCACGTCGATGTTGGCCCGCTCGACCAACAGGTCGACCACCTTGCCTTTGCCCTCGTCGCCAAACTGGGCACCTACTACTAAAAAGCTCTTGGCGTCCATCGTGTCTCCTCTCAGCGAGCCAGCTGCCGCAGCAGGGTCTCCATCCGCGCATGGGGGTCGCGGAAGTGTTCGACATAGTCTTCCATCGACAGGCCGATGACTTTGAGGGCCTCGGCCCGGCCATAGACTGCGTCGATGTCGACCTTGCGCACCTTGGTGGGGCTGGGCAGATCTTTGTAGCTCAAGAAATAGTGGACCAGACGATCGAGCAGCCCTTCGGGCAGCCCGGTCACGTCGGTAACCTCGCCAAATACGGCGTCGCCGTGCATGACGGCGATGATCTTGTCGTCGGACTCGTTGGAATCGATCATGCGGATACCGCCGATGGGAGTGGCCGTCACCAGCAGGTCGCCGTGGGAGATGCTGCGCTCAGAGAGCACACAGATGTCGATGGGGTCACCGTCGCCCTTGATGCCCTCGCGACCGCTCTGTTGCGAGCAATACTCACCGATGCGCGCGCCACAGTAGGTTCGAGGAATGAAGCCGTAGAGCGACGGGCACAGGCTCGAGAACTTCTGAGGTCGGTCGAGCTTGAGATAGCCAGACGGCTTGTCGATTTCGTATTTGACGGTGTCGGTGGGCACCTGCTCGATGAAAGCCGTGACCGTGGCCGGGGCCTCAGGACCCGGATTGACTCCGTGCCAGGGGTGGGGCTTGAAGAAGAGCCCCATCAGTTCGCGAAGTTCAGACTGCTCCATGCTTACATCCTGAAGATATTGGTTCCGCCTTCGCGTTGCGACTCGACCGACTGGCGCTCGACCTGGACGGTCTCGTAGAACTCGCGAAGCGACGCGCTGCCACACGACGAGATGGTGCCTTGCAGGGCTTTCATGTCGCGGGGAAGGTTCTTGTGCAGGCTGCCCTTATAGAGCACATAGCCTTCTTCGCCTTCGATGACGAAGGTGCGGGGATCGTCTTGCTGATAGCGGCGCACGTTCTTGGCCCGGGGAGAGGCCTCGCCCCAATAGGGTTTGACCGTGACGGCCACCTCGGTGACCTGGCCCGAGAACAGCACCGGCAAACGTTTTTGGAACGAGGCGGTAGGGCTCTCTTCGAAGGCTGCGAAGAACTTGCCCATCATGATGACGTCGGCTCCCATGGCCAGGGCCACGGCCATGTCGCCGGTCGACTCGATGCCGCCGTCGGAGACGATGGGCACATAGCGGCCCGTCTCGTGGAAATACTCGTCGCGGGCCTGGGCCAGGCTATAGACGGCGGTGGCCTGGCCGCGGCCGATGGCTTTCACCCGGCGGGTGGTGCAGATCGAGCCCGAACCGATGCCCAACTTGACCGCGTCGGCGCCGGCCTCGACCAGAAAGCGAAAGCCCTCACGGTCGACCACGTTGCCGGCCACCACCGGCACGCCCAGCTTTTTCAGGTCTTCGACCGTCTCTTTCATATAGACCGAGTAGCCATCCGAGGCGTCGATCACCAGCACGTCGGCTCCGGCCTCGACCAGGTCCCGAGCGCGTGAGCGGTCCTCGGGATGGGTCGAGACGGCGGCCGCTACCCGCAGGCGTTTCTGCTCGTCGACCAGCGCTCCGGGAAATTTGTGAGCATGCTTGATGTCGCGGAAGAAGACCACCGAGCGCAGCAGCCCGTCGTCATCGATGACCGGCAGCACGCCGATGCCGGACTCGAAGATGAGGTCGTTGGCTTCGCTCAGTGTCAGACCGTGGCGGCCGACCACCAGTTTGTCCATTCCGATCATGCGCTCGCGCACTTTGCAGTCGAGGTCTTTGGAGGGATGGTATTTCTTCTCGGTGATCAGGCCCTCGAGTTTGCCGGCCGCGTCGACCACCGGAAAGGTCGAGTAGCCGTGGCGTCGTTCGAGTTCGATCAGGTCGCTAATGGAAGAGTCGGCGCCCACCGTGATGACCCTGTCGACGAAGCCCGATTTGAAGCGCTTGACCGACTTGACGTGCTCGAGTTGGACCTCGCGCGACACGTTGCCGGCCGGAATGACGGCCAAGCCACCGTGCTGGGCCAGGGCGATGGCCAGGGTATCGCCCGAGACCGACTCCATGGCCGCGCTCATCAGCGGAATGCCCAGCTTCATATCGTGGGAGATGCGCGTCTCGAGCGTGACTTCGCGGATGTCGGTCTCGCGGCGGGTGCAGCGGGGAAGTAGAATGTATTCGCGGAACGTGGTGGAGAGCTCACCGGTGAACTTCTCGACGGGGGAATGCAAAGCTTCGACAGGTTTTTTCACGGTATCCAAGGCGTCACCTCGGCCAGCCCTTTCGTTACGGGGTTTGACTCCCCTTCCGCTAACCCGTTGACATCCCCGGGCTGCAATGGTAGCATAGGCCCTACCTCACGGGGTTATAGCTCAGCCGGTTAGAGCGCATCCCTGATAAGGATGAGGTCCGTGGTTCGAGTCCACGTAACCCCACCACAAGCTCCCCATCCTGGGCGGGCTTTTTTGTTTGGCTTGACCGTGAGGGCTTCTGGTGCTAGAATCCTATCTGCCCGGGGCCATAGCTCAGCTGGGAGAGCGCCTGCCTTGCACGTAGAAGGTCGTCGGTTCGAATCCGACTGGCTCCACCACCCCCGAAAACCGCTTCAACAGGCGGTTTTTTTGTTGACGCTCTAGGTGCAGTTGCTGCAGCAGAAGTACTCATCCTGGGTCGGAGTGTAGGTAAAGCCTCCGCACAGAGTCACATCGAGCTGACTGGCATTGGGTCGAGCGATGGCGCAATTGACGTTGACCGAGGCCGGCTGAGCTGCGCTGAAGTCGACGCAGATCTGAAAATCAGCGCTGTCGGTGGCACATGACGCCGATTCGGGCAAGCGACCGGCGCTGCAAAAGCAACTGCCATCGCAGGCGCCAGGGTTGCAGCAGCACCTGCAGGTGGTGGCGGCGTTCGGGCAGGGGAGGCAGGGGGTGGGATCGTCTCCGCAGTCGAAGGTGCAGCCACTCGAGGCCGCCGCCGGTTGGGGCAGGGCCACGGTGGCAATGACAGGCAGAGCAGCCACTTTTCCCCACCGCGCGAGGAATTCGCGTCGACCTAACGGGGGTGAGTCGCTCTCTTCGAGCAGGCCAAGTTTCTGAAACTCGGTCACAGCCAGGGCCACCGTATCAAGCTCTAGAGCCTCGGCCATCCCCAGGCACGATCCGTCACAAGCTCTGAACACCTCGGCCGCGCTAGCGTTCAGACTGTGAACCTGGTGATTGTGCGGGTCAAAAACCAGTAGTTCGTCACCCACCTGCGAGAAAACCAAAGCCGCTTTGCGTTGGGGCATCCGTCGGTCCATGGGTCTAGGGTAGGGTCAACGTGTGTCGAGAGGCAGTGCAAGCGTGTAAAAAGTGTGTCCGTCCCGCCACCTCGGAGCGGACGTTGACTTCCGTCACTGTTCCTGATTGTGCCAGGGGCTAGACTAGCTCCATCACCGAAAGGAGTCCAACCAGAATGCTCATCGACAACTGCTACGGGCGCCAGCCCTTTCGCCCCGTCTACTGCCGCCATTTCGCGGCGCCGACGCCGCCCATGCTCGACACCTTCACTCCGAGCGACCCCTTGGCCGTGGCCCCCACCCTGGTGCTGCTGCCCCAACTGGTGGCCACCGCCCCTCCGCGCCGACGTCCCCAGTTCACGGGCTTTGCCCCTCGACCCCAACAGCTCTACCTCGACGACGCCGTCCATCTCAATAATACCCGTCGCCAGCTCGAGGGTTGCGAGTCCGTCCAGTTGGCGACCAGTCTCAAAGGGGTCTATTCCCGGCAGCTGATCGGCCGGTTGCCCGGCTTTCAAGACCTGCGCCACCTGCGCGAGACCAATAACGGCCAGAACAATCTGTGCGCGAACTTCGTCTCGGCCATCCTCGAGAAAACCCAGGGTTTGAAGGGCCACTATATCAGTGTGCCACGGCTCGAGCGGGCCCTCAACGAGCAGGGTTGGCACCCGGTGGCCCGCGGCCAGGCGCGACCGGGAGATGTCTGGCTCAGCGACGGCCATGTCGAGCTGGTCAGTCGTGAAGGCGGCACCCACACCATCGGCAGCAACAATCTGCCCGGCCAGGCGGTCCAGCGGGTGTCCGAGCGGGCCAAGCCGCCGGGGCGCGGGCGCTACTACACTCGCAGGACCCTTTAGCACTCATGCCAAAAATGGCAGAGTGAGCGAGCTGGAGCGCTATCTCTCGGCCCAGAAGGCGCTGGGTAACCGAGATTCCCAGGGTTTCTTCACCCTCGACCAGGGTCGGGCCCTGGCCAAGATTCGCGAGTATCAGCTGGCTTCGCCCCACGAGTTCATTCTCAAGTTGGTAGCTTCGGCGGTCGCCGCCGGGGCTACCTATTTTCATATCGAGCAGTCGCGAACTCGCCTGTTGATCGAGCGCGACGGCCGGGCTTTGACCTTTGACGAGCTGTCGAACATCTTTTCGGCGGTGCTGGTGAGCCAGGCCAACCCCGAGGTGGCGGCGGTCCGCGAACTGGCTGTCGGGCTCAACGGGGCGCTCCATTTTCGACCGCGCTGGGTGCAGGTGATCTCTTCGTGCGAGCACGGCTCGGTCCGGCTGCGCCTTGATGGAAATCAGCTGACCGTCGAGCGCTTCCAGGGGGCAACCCACCAGCGCGAGTTTCAGGGCTTCGGTTTGGAAGAAGACTCGGTGGACCGGACCTATTTCGAGCTGGAGGGCATGCAGCGTTCTCCCCTCGAGTTGCTCAAAGGAGTCGTCCAGGGGGCCGGAGAGATCGTGGCTCTGCGTCAGCGAGCTGCCCTTTGTGGACTGAAGGTCAAGCTCAACGGCGCCCCCCTGGATCTGACCCCCGATCTGGGCTCCCCCCTGATCGTTACTCGCAGCGGCAAGCCCGGGGTGCGCTTGCCGAAGGTGCGGGTCAAGGCGCCGGTGTTGAGTTCCACCTTCGAATTTCCTGAGGCCGATTATTGCTGGCTGGCCCTGCAACCCAGGCCCGACAGTCAGGTCGAGGTGGTGCTGCACGGCGTGGTTTATCCGGCTCGCTTGAAGTATGCCTGTTTTGGCCTGCAGGCCATCGTCAGCGTGCCCGGCCTCTTGACCGACCTGAGCGGCTCAGCCGTGGTAGAGAACCCGGCCTTCGAGGCCGTGCTCGAGACGCTTTCACACCAGATCGACGGGCTGGTGACCCGACTGACGGCGGGTCTGGAGCGATTGGCTATCGAGTCGCGACTCGAGGCCACCGACCTGCTCGACCACTACGCGATCAATTGTGTCGAGAACGGCCAGCCCGAGCGAGCCGAGGCTATCTTCAAACGGCTGCGGGCGGTGCGCACCGGCGCGCTGACGGGACGCTACGACATGGCCGAGCGCTTTGCCCGCTGGTCGCGCCACTATCGCGACCGCGGCGTGGCCAGCGAAGCCTCTTACTACTACCGCGGGCTCTAGTCGTAGGCCGAACGGTAGCGCACCTGGCCCCACACGGGATAGCCGCGATCGCCTTTTTGAAGAAAATCGGCGGCGAAGGTCAAGACGCGCTTTTTGTCCTGGCTGAAGCTGACTTCGTGGATCACAAACTCGCCCGACTCGTTAGAGCTGGCTCGACCGTCGCCCGAGAAGCTCAGGCGAGGCCCGCGCCAGTCGTAGCGGTCTCGGCCGACCCTAAAACGACCCGGACGAATGGCCTTCTCGCCAGCGGAAAAGGTGATGTTATACCACGAGTTCTCGGCCGTTTGAATGCTGATGTTGACCCCCCGCGGGCTCTTGCCGTCGTAGCTGTAGCTGGGGTTGACCTTGATGGTATCGTGGCGTGGGCTCCAGTTGATCTCGCGACCCTGTCCCACCCACTCTTGCTCGTGCGAGCTGAGAATGTAGATGCCGGTGTGCGACCCGCCCGAGCGCCGAGCCGGTGGAAATTGGAAGTCGGCCGACATCAACTCGGCCCGGTCGACATGCTCGAGATCGGCCTGTTTGTAGGTGGCCAGTCGGGTCGCATAATCTTTGTTGCCGGGGGCCAGTTCTGAGGCCCGGGCGGCCTCTTGAAAAGCCTGGCGGTAGTCCTTCTGAAGATAGGCGGCCTTGGCTCGCACGGTGGCTAGCGCCGCTAGCTCTGGCTTGTTCTTGCCCACCAGACGACCCGCGTCGTTGGCGATCGCGACGGCCCCGGCGTAGTCAGCCGACACCAGGGCTTGCTGGGCCTGACTCAGCAGCTCGCGAGTGGACTCGAGCTTGAGAGCGGTGATCTGAGCCTCGAACCCTTTAGGGTCGGGTAGGCCCCTTGCCAGTTCTTTGGCTTCTTTGAGTTCTTCGAGCCCCGCGTCGATCTGGCGCTGGCTGAACGCTTTGGTGGCCGCCTTGAGGTGGGCCTCGGCGGCCAACTGGGTCAGTTCGGCTACCCGGGCCTCGACCTCGGGCGCGTCCGGGCGCTCCTTCTGAAGTTGCCGGTAGAGGTCCAGAGCCTCGTCGGGCCGCCCGGCCGATTCGAGCACGGCCGCCTTGTAGACGCGCGTCTCGAAGCTAGACTCAGGCAAGCTGTCCTGCAGCTTCTCGACTTGTCCCAGCCGGGTCAGGGCCACTTCGTGATCACCCGCCTGGTGGGCGGTGCGGGCCCGGCTAAAGAAGTCCTCGATGTAGGCAGGCCGCCGCGGTTTATCGAGCTTGAGGATCCAGGTGATCGTCTGGTCGTAGTGAGCTTGCTGGTCGTGGACCTCGATAAGTTTGGTCACCGCACTGATGCGACCCGGCTCGTTCTCATCGCGCTGGGCCAGGGTTACGGCCACCTCGAGCTGGGCTTCGGCCTCGCTAAAGCGGCGCCCGGCCAGGGCCTTCTCGGCCGCCTGCATCTGCAGGTCGAATGGCCGGGTGGTGGCCAGTTCGGTGGGGCCACCACGGTTGACCAGCGAGGCCATCAGCGGCGGTAGAATCGCTAGCGCCGCCACGGTCACCAAAACGACGCTGAGGGCCAGGGCTATCCGGCGCCGGCTGGTCCGCCGGGCCTGAGCGCGAACGTCGTCTCTTTCTTTGAGCCGGCTGAGGTTGTGCTGGGCCCGTCGGATAGCCTCTTGAATCTCGGGGTCGGTCCGCCCGGGCAGTTGCTCGAGCTTGGCCAGCAGGGGCTGGGCTTGTTCGGCCGTGTCGACCTGGCCGGTCGCGTTGCAGAGGGTCCGGGCACAGGCTCTCTGCATCGGCAGTGAGTCGCGAAAGCTGGGCAGTGCTTCGATTTCGGTAGCGGCCTGGGTCAACTCGGCCGCGTCGGCTTCGCGGGCAGTGCAGCGAAAGAGAGCGCTGGCTCGCGACTCTTGCATCTTCAGAGAGGCTCCATAACCTGATAGCTGGCTAATCGAGGCTGCAACCCCCAGGCCCTCACGAGTGCTTTCGACGTGACCGGCGGCGACCGCGAGGGCGGCTGCCAACGCTTCTCGGTGCTCAAGTTGGCAGCCAGCGAGCTGATTGAGGCGGGTCATCAGGTTGGCGGCGTTGAGAGCGGTTTCGACGCGCTCGGCCAACTGCAGCAGGGTGTCGCGATAAAGCGCCTCGTCGGGCTCGGATTGGTTGGCGATGGTGTCGGCAATCTGCAGGCCGCTGGCAAAGTCGGTTGCCTCGACCGCCTGCCTGGCCAGTTCCCCGGGACTGCTCATAGGCACTTTTTCGACGAGCGCCGGTCGGGTGCCTCGTCAGGCTTGACTTTGAGCCGGCTCGTTGCGACCCTCGAATACCATCAGGATGACCAGAATGACGATGCCAACCGTAATGCCAGAATCGGCCAGATTGAAGACGGGCCAGATCTTGAAGTCGAGAAAGTCGACCACGAAGCTGTGGCGGATCCGATCCAACAGATTGCCCGCCGCCCCTCCCAGAATGAGGCCGAAGGCATAAGCGTGAGGCAGCGTGAGGTCCTCGGTCGAGCGGATGGCATAAAGCAGGCCGATGGTGATGACAATGCCGAAAATGATGAACAGGTGGTTGTGCCCGGTCATGAAGCTGAAGGCTCCACCGGTGTTCTCTGAATAGGTGAGGGCCCAGCCGCCGGGCATCTCGATGCTGCCGAGGGGGCGAAGCCAATGCAAGGCCGCGAGTTTGGAAAGCTGGTCGACCAGAAAGACGACCAGCGCCAGAACCATCAGGCGCACGCGCACGCTAGTCGTCCTCGGCCTCTCCCAGTCTGGCCAGTTGTTTCTTGACCAGTGAAACCACGCCATCTTTGACCTGGCGGCGCTTGTCGCTTTCGAGCTGGTGAAAGAGATAATACACCAGCAACGAGCCAACCGCCCCGACCAGGGCCACCCCCACCAGCTTCTCGGGAGCATAGGGGTCGCCCATGTCGTCGTCGAGTTCGATGACTTCTACTTCGCTTCTATCGAGGGGGTCGTCCATTTGATCTCCTTGTTGGCCCTGTCCTTCCGGCCCTGGCCTCACTTTACCTCCAGCTCGAGGTAGCCCTGATAATGCTCGGCAAGTTGGCTGACGGCGGCCGCAAAGCTCTCGAGCAGCAACTGGCTGGCGGCCGCCTGCTGCGGGTTCATCGGCTCGTGGAGAATCAGGTGAAATACACCGTCGTCAGCACTTAGCTCGGCCGGCAGCCGGGCAATCTCCGAAAACGCGATGCCCAAATAGCCGACCAGGGCCGAAACCCCGGCGCAGACAAGGTCGAGGCCCTCGTCGTCAAAGCCGGCGTGGCCATGGCAACGAACCTCTTGGATAGCGCCTTGTGGACTTCTTCTCAGCTGGATCTTGACCATAAACTGGATGAGGCACACCTGGGTGTGCCTCATTCTCGGCAGGTTCTCGAAAAGCGATTACTTGGCCGAAATGTCCTTGATGCGCAGGGCAGTGTAGTGCTGCCGGTGGCCCTTCTTGACGCGATAGCCTTTGCGCTTCTTGTATTTGAAGACGATCACTTTGCGAGTGCGGTGCTGCTCGACAATCTCGGCCTCGACACTGGCGCCCTCGACGTAAGGGGTGCCCACCTTGATGGCGTCACCCGAAACCATCAGAACCTTGCCCAGGGTGACGGTGCTACCGATCTGCCCCTCGAGGCGATCCACACGGACGGTTTGTCCGGGGTTGACTCTATACTGTTTGCCCCCGGTCTCGATCACGGCGTACATCCTGAACCTCCGATGAAAAATTAGCCCCGCGAGCTTATCACAACCCCCCGAGGCTGTCAACGTTAGTTTCGGTCGGGCCCCCCGCCACCCCGAGCGAATGCGACGATGTGGCAAGTTGATGATTCGCACCTGCTGAACTCGGGGTATGCCACTCTAACACCTTGCGCTCGCCCAGGAGTTCGCGCGCCGCGGGCTGAAGTCGCGACCATGAGAAAAGGATACCTTTCAATGGCTCTCCTGGTCGCGACTTTGTTGGCACTCCCCGCCCAAGCCCAACATCTCGGCACCATCGGCAAGGAGGTCCCAGGCCAGATTGGTGTATACGAGGTGAGATTGGAAGCAGGCGCTGCCCTGAAGCGCGGAGACATCGTGAGCATCGACCACGGTGGGAAGCGTGCCGGCGAAGCGGCTGTGCTCAGTGTCGAGTCCACCTCGGCCCAGGTCACCCTGCGTGGGGTCTTCGACGTGTCCCCAGGGGATCCGGTGGCCTTTGCTCGCTCCCCTCAGGCCTTAACCTCAGGCGCGTCAGCACAGCTTGCGCCGGGGGCGATTCCGGCCGGATTCGCCCGCCAGGACGATGGGAGAGGATGTGCCTACGGCATTCCGCCAGGTTTGACGCAAAAGGCCGAGCACGAATGGGGCCGCGGCAGCACGAAATCTGGCCTCTTTAACGTTAGCGTCGCTCAAACCCTTGAGGCCAACCGCGACTACAAGAGCAATCTTGTCCAGGCTAAGGCGGCGGCCGACCACTACGGCGGGACCGTGGAGGAGGGGAAACTCCACTTTGGCGGAGTGGAATACAAGATGATCCGGGTGGAGACCCCCGTGAAGCCACCGAAGATATGTGGTGATATCCAGATGTATGTGTTCACTCCCGAGCACACGTTTGTCGTGGAGGCGATGTTCGCAAACCAGAGCGACAGGAACACCGCAGCCCAGTTCATCAACTCCTTTAGCATCACCCCGTGAGCCCGGGCCCTGGTCTTGGACGAGCCTCCCGAGGAGCGATAAGAATCGACGACCTTCCCATTCGAGCCTCCATGCTTTGCGGGCACCCTTTGCCCGGCGTTGACGCAGAGCAATTCAAGAGGCTACAATATCTGCAGTTGTGAATCCGGACATCCGCGCAGAGTATCAGCAGCAGATCAACGAGCTTTTTCGTCTGGCCGACGAGGCCGAGTCCTGCGCTCGCATCATGCGCCAGCAAGCCGAGCGCTTCCAGGAGTCCCTCGATGACGGCTCCATCACCGAAGAGGCTCTCAAGTCGATGATGGAAGAACGCGAGAAGTGGACGTTGCGCTCGGATAGTCTGCGGGTCACCGACAGTCTGATGTGATCTTCTGACTGTAATCTCTGAATCTATCCTCGATGAGTAGAGGAAGCCGTGGCTCAGGTCTCGAAAATGCGTGAGAATTTTTCAACATTTCGGTGACCGAAATTCAAATATTGTCGCCGTAACCGTAAGGGGTTCTCGAGATGGCCAGGATGGAAGTGCTCACCGCCGTCGATATTGGCACTAGCAAGGTGACCTGCATTATTGCCGAGGCGGATAGCCGTGGCGAAATCGAGGTCGCGGGTTGGGGGGTGTGCCCTTGTTCCGGGCTACGCAAGGGCGCCCTGGTCGATCCCGAACAGACTACGGCTGCCATCGAAGCGGCCGTCACCGAGGCCGAGCGTAAGGCCGGCTATAACGTGACCAACGTGCACTTGAGTTTGACCAGCGAGTATCTCAACTCGCTATCCAGTCACGGCGTGTGGGCTGTCTCCAATCAAGAGAACGAGATTGCTCCGGCCGACGTGCGCAAGGCTGTCGACGCCGCCAAGATGGTCGGTATCCCATCCGACCGCGAGATTATCCACGTCGTTCCCCGTGGCTTCACTGTGGATGGGCACAACGGTATCCGCAATCCGGTCGGGTTGTCGGGTCTGCGGCTCGAAGTCGATACCCACGTGGTGGCGGCCAGTTCTGCCTATCTTCATAACATGTGCAAGTGCGTCCAGCGAGCTTCGCTAGAGATCGAGGAGGAGGGCCTGGTGGCCAGCCCCATCGCCTCGGGTCTGGCCGTGTTGACCGAAGAAGAGCGCAAGTTGGGCACGGCTATGATCGACATCGGTGCCGGCACGGTCGACCTTTCGGTCTATTGCGATGGCGAGATCGGGCACTCGGCCATTTTGCCGGTAGCTGGCGACCTCTTGACTCACGATCTGGCCAGGTTCTTTCGTATTCCTCCCAGCCAGGCCGAGAAGCTCAAGCTCGAGAAGGGTATCGTAGCTCCTTCTTATCTTAATTCCGATGAAGAAGAGCGCGACACGGAAACCATTGAAGCGGTTTCCCTTTCGGGTGAAGAATCCGTGGAGGTGTCGCGCTTCGAGATGGCTCAAGTGCTCGAGGCTCGGTTGCTCGATATCCTGGAGTGGGTCGGGCGCGAGCTCAAGCGGGCCGAGCAGCTCGGCCTGGTCGTCACCAGTCTGGTGATGACCGGCGGCACCTCTCAATTGCCCGGGTTGGCCAAGTTGACCCATCGCGAATTGGACATCCCTTGTCGCGTGGCCGCCCCATGCTATCCCGCCGGGCTGCCCCAGGAGCTGGCTTCTCCGATTTACTCCACCGGCGTCGGGCTGTTGCTTTATTCGGCCTCGCGGACTCTGCTGCCAGGCGAACATGAGGTGGGCCCTTCCACCATGAAGGTATTCCTCGGGCGGGTCGGTCGGTGGTTGGCTGAAGTGTTCTAGGCGTGCGCTGTCCCTATTGCGACTCGCAAGAGAACCGGGTGCTCGACTCCCGTCTCACTGATGAGGGCTATTCCATCCGGCGCCGGCGCGAGTGTCCGCAGTGCAGTCGTCGTTTCACGACCTACGAGCGGTTCGAAGAGTCTTTGCTTATGGTACTCAAAAAGGATCGCCGCCGCGAGAAATTTGACCGCGCCAAGATCTTGAGGGGGCTGGTGCGAGCCTGTGAGAAGCGGCCCGTGTCCGGCGTCGAGATCGAAGAGTTGGTGGGGGCTGTCGAGCTGCAATTTCGCAATCAGGGTTTGGGCGAGGTCTCGGGCGAGCAGATCGGCGAGCAGGTGATGGAGCGGCTACGCAGGCTGGATGAGGTAGCCTATGTCCGCTACGCTTCGGTCTATAAAGAGTTCAAGGATGTCAGCCAGTTCGTCGAAGAACTCAAAGTGCTCGACGCCATGAGAGGAACGAAGGCTGGGGGGGATGGCCCGGGGCGCGATGATTCAGAGTAGCCTCAAGAAATTATAAATGCACCCCGGGCCAGACCCCTAGTTTACACTTGGGTCACCGAGCCGGTCAAGCCACAAAAGGAATGCAACCGGGAGGGGTGGAACGTGGCCGCTTACCCTGCTCACTGGAGGGGCCATTGCTGGCAAAAAAAATTGAAGAAGCGGTGGCGGCGGTTCGGCAACGTAGTGACGTGGTTGCCCATGCCGGCGTGATTCTAGGCTCAGGTTTGGGTCGCTTCGCCGACGAGGTGGAAGAAAGCGTTTCTATCCGCTTCGAGGATATCCCGCATTTCCCCGCCAGCACCGTATCGGGTCACGCTGGCGAACTGGTGCTCGGCAAGTTTCACGGCCGGGGCGTGGCCGTCATGCGGGGGCGCGTTCACTATTATGAGGGCTACTCCATGCAGGAGATCACCTTTCCCGTTCGGGTGATGCGCGCCCTGGGGGCGGGTCTGCTGTTCGTCACCAACTCTTGTGGCGGCTTGCATCCCAAGTTTTTGCCAGGCGATCTGATGCTGATCGCCGACCATATCAACATGATGGGCGACAATCCGTTGATTGGTCTCAATGATGAGCGTCTCGGGCCGCGCTTCCCACCCATGTCGCGGGCCTATGACGCCGACCTCCGCAAGTTGGCTCACGACGTGGCCTGCCATAACGGCATCAAGCTGCAAGAGGGGGTCTATTGCGCGCTCTCGGGGCCGAGCTACGAGACGCCAGCGGAGATTCGCTTCTTTGAACGGATCGGAGCAGACGCGGTCGGAATGTCGACCGTTCCAGAGGTGATCGTGGCCAAGCACGCCGGCATGCGGGTGGTTGGTATCGCTTGTGTCACCAATGTGCTCCATCAGGGGCCCTCCAACGATACCCACGAAGATGTGCTCGAGGCTGCCGCCGGGGCCAGCACTCCGCTGCTGACTCTGGCTAAAGGCATTTTGGAACAGATGCCTCAATGAATCCGGTTGCCCTGATTCGCCACAAGCGGGACGGGAAGGCCCATACCCGCGAAGAGATTCAGGCGATCGTGGATGGGATTGTCGACGGTTCGATGGATAGTTATCAGACGGCTGCCTGGCTGATGGCTGTCTGGTTTCAGGGGATGACCGACGAGGAGACGGGCTGGTTGACCCAGGCCATGATCGATTCGGGCGACACGGTCGACCTGAGTTCCATTCCCGGTATCAAGGTCGACAAGCATTCGACCGGAGGAGTCGGGGATACTACCACGCTGGTGTTAGCGCCTCTGGTTGCGGCGGCCGGTGCCAAGGTGGCCAAGATGTCGGGTCGGGGGCTGGGGCATACAGGGGGCACCCTCGACAAGATGGAGGCGGTCGGTCTGTCGGTCGACCTGGATAGTCAGCGTTTTCTGCAGCAAGTGCGCGACCTTGGGGTGGCGGTCATCAGCCAGACCAAGAAATTGGTGCCGGCTGATGGAATTCTCTATGGCTTGCGCGACGTGACGGCAACGATTGACTCGGTGCCCCTCATCGCCTCGTCGGTCATGAGCAAAAAGTTGGCTTGTGGGGCCGATGCGATTTTGCTGGATGTCAAGTTTGGCGACGGAGCCTTTATGCCCGACCTCGAGTCGGGCCGACGCCTGGCCCACTGCATGGTCGCTATCGGTAATCGCCTGGGGCGGCGTGTTCGCGCGGCCCTTTCAGACATGGATTGTCCGCTCGGGACCCATATCGGCAACGCTCTGGAGTTTCGCGAAGCGATCGAGATTTTGCGGGGTGAGCACGGCGACTCGGCCCTGGCCAGGGTCGCTCTTGAGCTGGCTGCACAGCTGGTGTTCATGGCGGACCTGACCGACGATCTCGAGGCGGCCCAGGCCCGCGTGCGCCAGTTGGTAGAGGATGGCTCGGCCCTCAAGCGCATGCGCGAATGGATCGCCGCCCAGGACGGCGACCCCAACATGGTGGACGATCTCGGGCTGTTGCCGAAAGCTGCCGAGTGCGAGATTCTGACAGCCGAAGCGGCCGGCTTTGTGACCCGGATGCAGGCTCGCCAGATTGGGGAGGCGGCCATGGCTCTGGGAGCTGGGCGAGTGCGCAAAACAGACCCCGTCGATCCCGCGGTGGGAGTGGTCTTGTTGGTCGAGCCGGGGCAGACGGTAGAAAAGGGGCAGCCTCTGGCTGAGCTCCACTCCAACGATTCCAAACGGACGAGCCAGGCCCGGCAGGCCTTGCGAGAAGCTGTCGCTATCGGCAAAGAGGCCCCGCCGCCCAGGCAGTTGATCCGCGAGTTTATCGGCTGAGCGAGGCGGCGTTCCCTCCCTAAAAAGGATTCCCTCTGGCGATCGCCGAATTTTTCCGACAAGAACTGCTGATGCGTCGAGACAGACGTGACTGATTGTCCTGCGGCCGCCGGGGTGAGGCTTTCGGCCCCCCGATTTGTATAACTACCTTCTTACGCGGCAGGCGGAGACGTAACTGGGTTCGGCCCACGGCACTTCGAAATTTTTTACCGAGGTAGAATATGTCTCGTTACCGAGCCGTTCGCGGCACCTTTGACCTACTGCCAGAGCAGTTAGGGGCCTGGCATCATCTTGAGCAGGCAGCTCGACGCCTTTCCCACAACTACGGCTATGCCGAAATCAGGACCCCACTCTTCGAAGAAGCTGAGCTTTTTACCCGGGGTATGGGAGTATTGGCCGGCATCGTCGAGCGAGAGTTGTGGACCTTTCATGACAAGTTCGGCAAAAAACTCGCCCTGAGGGCCGATATGACCACGGGAGTGGTGCGGGCCTTCCAGGAGCACAAGGGTGAGGCCGAAGGCCAACCTTTCAAAGTCTTCTATCTGGCACCCGTCTTTCTTCTGGGCAAGGATTCTGAGGAAGGCAGTCGCCAATCTCACCAGTTCGGAGTCGAGGCTATCGGTTCTGACAACCCGGCTCTCGACGCCGAGATGGTGGCTCTCGCTTCAGCCTTCTGCAACGAGATCGGGCTGGAAGGCCACAAGGTCGAGTTGAACTCGCTGGGTGGAGATAAGTGCCGTCCCCTCTATCACAAAAAGCTCAAAGACTATTTCACTACTCATCAGAACGAGTTGTGCGCCACGTGCAAACGCAAGTTCAAAGCCCATCCGGCCTGGGTGCTTTCTTGTGAAGATCCCGCTTGTGTGGCCCTTTCTCAGGTCGCTCCCACCATCTATGGAATGCTCTCGAGCGACTGTAAGGCACACTTCAATACCCTCAAAGAGTATCTCAAAGAACTCGATATCAACTTCGAACTCAATCCCCGAGTGGTGCGAGACCTCGAATACTACAACCGAACCGTGTTTCAGATTCGTTGCGGCGGCAAAGTGGTGGCCTTCGGCGGTCGTTACGACGGCCTGGTCGAGGCTCTGGGGGGTAAGGCTACCCCTGGAGTGGGTTTTGCCGTCAATATCGAGACTGCTATCGACGTCTTGGGCAGCAACGCTAGAGAAGAAGATGTCGAGGGTCTTCAGGTCCTGCTCGACCCCGAGGGTCCAGAATCGACCAAGGTGATGGTGCCTGTCCTGGCCAGGCTGCGCCGAGCCGGAGTTCGCGCGGAGATGCGCTACGGACGCAGCGGCGCCGCTCTGCGTAAAAGCGCCCGCATCGTGGTCAAGCTCAATGAAGCCAACGCTTTTCGCGGTCACGCTATGCTCGAGGACTCGGAAGGCAGCGGCGACAAATTGCCGGCCGGTCGCCTGGGCGAGAAACTGTTGGCCTATCTCGGCGTAGACGAAGACTCTGGTAGCGGGGGCGGTTCTGATCGAGGTGGACGGCGCAAACTGTCGCGTCGTCCCCGCAAAGGGCGCGGAGAAGAGCGCGAGAGGGACCGCGACCGTGACAGGGACCGTGACAGAGACCGAGACCGTGACAGAGATCGTGACCGTGACAGAGATCGTGACCGTGACAGAGACCGAGACCGTGACCGGGATCGCGACAAAGACCGTGATCGAGACCGGGATCGAGACAAAGACCGTGACCGCGACAAAGACCGCGACCGCTCGCGTTCACGGGGCGGTCGGTCGAACGAGGCTGCCAACGAGCAGCGGGAACGGCCCGACGAGGATGAGGGACGTCGGCGCAAGCGCGGCCGTCGCCGCAAACAGGCCGAGGAGGAAGGTCGTCGCCCCGACGAACCAGCCGCTCCCCCGCGTCGCCAGGCCGAAACCGAGAAGGCATTCATCCCCTCACTGATGTTGGCCAATGTCGACGCCGAGCCGCTGCCGCGAGCCCCGCGTCCCAAGCCGAGCCGTCGTGATGAGCCGGCTTCAGAGCATGTTCCCGAGATGACCTCGGGTTTGAGTTGGTCGATCATGCCGGCCGCGCCGGCTCGCGGTGAAGGGAAGGAAGACTCGCCGTCGGGCGATAATTCCCGCCGGCGCAGCCGCTCCCGAAGCGCTGCTTCGAAGGAATCCGAAGAATGAACAAGACCGTCGAGTTAACCCGTCAATTGGCCGAGATCGCGAAAGCCAACGACCTGGCTGAGTTGGAATTTCAAGAGGGCGACGTGCGCATTCACATCGTGCTCGAGACCGAGGCTGCTGTCGCGGCAGCCGTGCCGCAGGTGGTCCTGGCTCACGGTCATCCGATGGCGGGGCCGGCCCCGGTGGCTCAGGCGCCTGCCGCCGAGCCGGCGGCACCGGCGATCGAGGGTGATACCATCGACTCGCCCCTACCCGGGGTCTTCTACCGCGCTTCCCGACCCGGAGCCCCGGCTTTCGTCGAGGAAGGGCAACAGGTTGCGCCGGGTCAGACGCTGTGTATTGTCGAGGCGATGAAGCTGATGAACGAGATTTCAGCCGAACGCCCCGGCAAGATCATGAAGATCCTGGTCGCCAACGGCGATGCCGTCGAAGAAGGCCAACCCCTCTTCGTTATCGCGTGAGCAGGGAGCGCCGACGCTGTCGGCGAGCAGAGGAGCCGTGCGCTTCGCGCGGAGCTTTCGGCCTGCGGCCGACAGGGAGCGCGGCTGACGCCGCTAGAAGTTCTTTCCGGAGGGAGCGGCAGCGACCGACGCTCCTTTCCCGCCAGCCAAAAACGAGCCGTTTCCTTGAAATATTTTCAGAAGTGGCCCTTGTTCGGCAGGATGGAACGATCCCCAGGGTTAAGGCTTTCATACACACTTCGCGTAGTGGAAAGCAGGGTAGATGTTGGTATTCGGCCGCCTTGGCAAAAGGGTCAAGAACATCCTCGGTAGAGATTTCGATCTGGAGGGGCTCACCCAGGCTCGACGTCAAGAACGACAGGGTTTGACGATCGAAGACGAAGAGCTGTATTGCCTTCTCCGGCCGGCCACGGCCGCCCTCGAAAAGGCCCGCACCGAGGCCGGGCGCGGCGAGATGGGTGCGGCTGCTCAGGCTTTGTCCGAGCATTTTTGCGAGCGGGTGCGGCCGGTCGTGTTCGCGCACCAGGCTCACGGCGCGGCGCTGGTTCCTCAGTTTCGCGAGAATCGCCACCTTTGGAAGGCTTTGCTGGTTGCAGCCGAGCGGGCCATGAGCCACGAGTTCACCCCACTCGAGGGCGAGCCATTCAGCTTCGGGACTTCCATCGATTGGTTCAGCGACTTTCAGGGGCGCTCCTGGATTTTCGGGCACGTGGCCGACCTGCAAGACCGACTCAAGCGTGAGAGTCTCGACGGCATGGGCCCGGTCGAGCGCACCTGGGACTTCAATCGGCACGGCCACTTTGTCGACCTGGCCCGGGCCTACTGGCTTAGCCGTCAGGAGTCGCTGGTGGGAGAATTCCTGGTCCAGGCTGCCGATTGGGCCGAACGAAATCCTTGCATGGGCGGCATCAACTGGCTCTGCCCGACCACCAACGCGGCGCGCGCCGTCAACTGGCTGGTAAGCTTTCATTTCATGCTGGGCTCGCCCCAGTTGCGCGGCGAACCCACCGTGCGCTTGTTGCGCCAGTTGATCCTCCACGGTGCGATTCTCAACGATTGCCTGCTGATCCGGCGCAAGAAGGGTCGACTGGCCATGGCCAGCGCCCTGACCATGCTGGCTTTGAGTTTCCCCGAGTTGACCTGTGCGCGTCGCTGGCTCGAGGTGGGCACCGCCTTTTTGCTCGATACTATCGACCGCGATTTCGAGGATGGGGGCTTTCATCGTTCGGGCTCGTCGGCCCGCCACCGTGAGGCGGTCGAGTGGTTGCTTCTGCCGCTGGCCCTCTATCGGCTCAACCGCTGCAGCCCTCCGCCCGGATTGGCCGAAGCGGCCCATCAGGCTGTATCGGTGATGGCTCTGTGCACTCCCGCCCACGGGCAGCCCCCTGAGCTGGGAGCCACCTGGGCCAATCAGTTCTTGGGCCGGGGCGTTACCTCGGTGGGCCACACCCGCCGTTTGATGGCCCTCGGGGCGCTGGTGTGCGAGCGCGCCGACCTGCCCTTGCCGACGGAGTTCCCGGTCGAATTGTTGTGGTGGCTGGGTCCCGAGGCTCAACAACGCTGGACCCAGCTGCAGGCCACTCCCGGACAGACCCTTTCGGGGGCCTATTCTCAGGCCGGGATAGCCGTGGTGCGCAACCATTGGGAGGGGAATGCCAGCTGGGCCCTTCTGCGGGGACGGCCGCGGGCGCTCGAGCCCGATCTGATGGCACCCGCTCCGGCCAGTCTGCCGACCCATGACGATTTTCTCAGTCTCAACCTTAGTCTCGAGGGCGAGCCCGTCCTGCTGGAGCCGGGCGCTCCCGTTGCGCCTGGCTCGGTGCGGATGGCATTTTCTCGGGTCGCCGCTCACTCTTCGCCGCGAGTGGCTCGCGAGCGAGAGCCTTTGACCCTGGGTCGGTCCGGTGAAGAAGGAGCGACCCTGCGCAAGGTTCCTGAGGGCACCTATCTGGGTGCCTCGCGGCCCGTCTGGCTCATGCCCGACCGACCCTGGGAATTGACTCGCGAGGTTCTGTTCATGCCGGGCAGGAAGCACATCGCCATTCGGGATCAACTCGACGGCGAAGGCGAGTTGCACTTTGAGTCCTCGCTTTTGCTTTCATCCCATCTCGATGTTTTGATGCGAGGTGACATGGGCTGCCTGTTGCGAGGTAAGCAGCTGCAAGCCCGCATTGTTCCCATCTTTCCGACCCGGTTTCGTTACGATCTGGTGCGAGGCTGCGCCAATCCCTTCGGAGGCTGGGTTTGGTCTGGAAAACCGCAGGGGGTCCATCGACTGCGCTATTTCACGCGGATCGAGGCCCCCTTCACGGTTTATCTCTGGCTGGCCTGGAACCCCAACGACACCAAAGTGCCCCGGGTAGAAGAGCTTGACCGGTTGTTTGCTCAGGCCCGGCGCGCCCCGGTGCCGGTCGGGGCTCGCTAAAGGCCTAGCCGAAGACCTTGCCGGCCTGACGGCGTAGCTGCAGGCGCTGATAGGTTCCCAGGCGTTCCCAGGCCACCGGGGTGGTTCCCTTCAGGTGAATCTGGCGAACGCCTGGCAGGGGCGGGGTCGGAGAGGGCGTGGCCGCCGGGGCAGGGGCCAACACCAGCAACACTAGAAGCAGTAGCCAGGGACGCAGGCTCATGGCCATAGCTCACCTCCGTCGGTGTCGCGCAGTTCGATGGCCTGACGCTCGAGTCCACTGCCTTTTTCGACCAGGGCTAGCACCAGGTCGACGCGAGTCTGGTCGAGCGGCTGGGTCAGCTGGATCAGGACGGAGACTTTTTGCTCATCGAGCAAGACCCAGGCGTCTTCGACGCCCTCTACCCCGCGCACGGCCTGGACCAGTTCGCCCTCACTCACCAGTCGATCCCAAAGGGGTTTTTGGCTCTCGCTGAGCGGAGCCCAGCCTTGCTGTTGAGGTCGCGAGTCTTTGTCGAGGAGCCGGTGAACCGGAAGGTGCACCAGAGCGAGCTGAGCTCGGATCTGGGCTTGCTGGTCGGGAGCTACTCGCAGATTGCGAGTGGTCTCGTCGAAGACATAACGATAGCCGAGTTCGTCGAGTCTGGCCATTACCTGGTGGAGATCGGACTCGTTGAGTTGATAGGGGAACAGGTCGATGAAGTGTCGAGTGGAGTTGAGATGGATCGCTGCCGCGATCGCCAACGGGCATAGCAGAGCTATGGCCCATTTGGGCACGTAAAAGCGCAAAGCACTACTCCCTTTCTTGCCCCTTGAACCAATAGCCGCCACAGCTGTCCAAAAGGCACGGTGAACCCTCGGGCCGGTCCCGTTGTCATGTTTCAGACCGGCACATGTTCAGGGTAGTTTCCGCGTATTACGTTTTTATTGTCGAGATGCTACAGAAATGTTACAAGCTTGGACAGGGAGGGCTCGCTTTGCTCGCGAGAGGAGTTCTCGCTGCGCTCGAGGGATGTCGGTTGCTACCGCTCCCTCCGAGAAAAGACGTCTACGGCGTCAGCCGCGCTCCCTGTCGGCCGCAAGGCCGAGGTCTCAGCCAAGGCTGCTCCCTGTCGACGCGCAGCGTCGACCTACAAGGGGTCGGGCCAGGTGGCCAGGATTTTGACCACATGGTCTTCGAGTTCGATGGCGTTCCAGGTGCCCTCGATGTGGTTGACCAGCACCGAGAAGGCGATGGTCTGGCCGTAGGAGCTGACCACGTAGCCTGACAATCCCGAGTGCCCTTTGAGGGTGCCGGTCTTGGCCCGAACCACCATGCCGTTGAGGCGGTAGCGCAGGGTGCCTTCGCCGCCGGCTGGCAGGCTGTCGATGTACTCTTGCCCCAGGGGGTGTTCCCACATGGCGCAGAGCACGTCGACCAACTGGCGGGGGCTGATCCGGTCGAGTTCGGACAGGCCGCTGCCGTCGTACATCTTCAGTCCGCGGGAGTCCATGCCGCGCTGCTCCAAGAACTGCTTGACGGCGGCTTCGCCCGATTCGGCGGTGCCATAGCCGGTCAGTTGGCGTCCGGCTGCCTTGAAGATGTGTTGGGCGAAGAGGTTGTCGCTTTCGCGATTGGTCTGGCGCACCAGCTTGATCAGCGGAGGAGAGCGAAACTGAGCGAAAACCGTGAGGCCGCTGAGGGGGGGGCGTTCGCCCTCGGGAAGCAGCTTCAACTTGCCGCGCACATCGATGCCGCCTTTCTCCAACATCTTGAGGAAGGCTCCTCCGGTGAAGCGGGTGGGGTTATAGATGGTCAGGCTGCGCTGCACTCCGCCGCTGGCGTCGCCTTCGACGGTGATGCGGTCTTCGCCGCGCTTGCGGTCGACCCAGACCGAACCGCCCCCCGGCCGGAGTTTGCTGCTAAAGGAGAGCGACGTGGTGGAAGGGTCGGTGCTGATGCCTTTGTTGCTGATGTTGAGCTGGACCAGATTGGCATTGAGCGAGAGGGCTCCTACCGGGGCCGCGTAGCTATCGAGTAGATAACGATCGAACCAGCCGCGCCCGAGAAACTCGCGGTCAAAAGCCGAATCGTCGGCGATGACGTCGCCATTCACCGCCTTCACTCCCAGCTTCTTGAGTTCGCGCACGAAGAACGAGAACGGTTCGGTGCAGGGCTGATTGTAGGGGTAGCAAAAGGTGGGGTCGCCCGAGCCTCGCAAGATCAGGTCGCCAGGGATGACTCCCTGACCGTCGGGTTTAGGGCCGATCACGCGGGTCTCGAACCGATAGTCTTCGCCCAGCAAATCAAGGGCGACGGCGGTGGTCACCAGTTTGAGGTTCGAGGCCGGAATCATCGGCTCGTTGCCGTTCTGGTTATAGAGCACGCGCCCGGTCTTGACCACCTTGATGTAGATGCCGACGTCAGCCTCTTCCAGGCCAGGGCGTGAACGCACCGCCTGATAGAGCTTCTGTTTGAGCTCGGCGGCCGAAGTGGGCGGCTGTGCGCCGGCCGGAAAAACGAGCATGATGGCGAACAGAAGCATCAGAGGAAGACGTATGGGGAACCTGGTCATAATGAATATTATTCAACTCCGCGACCGTTGGACCCCTCCCTGGCGTGGAACGATTTAAGCGATACGCCTCATATTTTCCCCGGATGCTCCAGGAATACATCGAAGACGATGGTCCCTTTCTGGCCGCGGGTATCGCTTTCTATGCCTTTTTCTCGCTGTTCCCGCTGGTCATGGTGTCGGTGGCCGTGTTGGGCCACTTCTGGAAGGGCGAGCAGGCGCTGGACTACACCCTGGCCCTGTCGGCGAACTTCTTGCCGGCTGATATGGTCTCGTTTTTGGGCAGCAGCCTGGCCGATGTGCTCGAGGACCGGCATACGCTGGGAGTCACCGGTGTTTTGATGTTGTTGTGGTCGGGTCGTCAGCTCTTTCGCGCCATGGAGTTGAGCTTGCACCGGGCCTGGGACATTCCCAACGAGCGCTCCTTCCTGACGGGAAATCTGCTGGCCATGACCCTCGTGCTGCTGTGCGGTGCGGTGGTTTTCACGGTGGGTTGGGCTTCGGCCGTGCTCAACTGGATCCATGTCATGCTGTTGCGGCTGCCGATTCAGAATATCGCAGGCATTTCGCTCGATCAGGCTAGCTTTTGGGTGTGGGTCCACTCCTGGATCGTGGTGCCGCTGGCCACCACCTTGATCTTCCTGCTGCTTTATGTGATTTTACCCAGCCGCCAGGTGCCGGTGATGCACGCCGTGCCAGGCGCTTTCTTCTCGGCGGTGGCCTGGAAGATCTCTTGCTGGATCTATCTCGAATTCATCGTCACCCTGGGCTCGCGCAACGCTCTTTATGGTTCGGTCTGGACCATCGTCGGCCTGATGGTCTGGCTCTATATCGAGGCCAGCGTATTCTTGTTGGGCGCCGAGCTGGTCTTCGTCATTTTGCGCACTAAGGGTGGTCGCAAGTCTTCTGGAACTCGCCCATCAAAGTCGTAGCGTAGCTGCCGGCCGGCAAGCTGAATTCCAGAGTCAGGTCGCGGCCTTCGCACTGGTAGTGAAATTCGTCGAGCGGCAGGCGTTGGCGACGTCGGCTGCCGGGCGCCGAGACGCGGCGAAAGTCCTCCAGCTTGACCCCCTCCTGAGCCAGCAGTTCTTGCTCGAGGCGGTGGCTTTCGGCTGCGGCCGCGAACATCTTGTAGCCAAAGATCGGGCCGGCCGGAGAGACCTCGAAGCGGTCCAGCCGAGGTTGGTCGGCGGCCGGATCCGTTGACACGAACAACCCGCCCTGGGGCAGGTGGCCCAGCACGTCGCCCTCCAGCACCGTGGCGAATTGTCCGCGTTCGATCCTCTCGGCCAGAAGACGGTTGAAGAGGGCGGATTGATACGCGTTGACGAGCAATTCACGCTGGTTGCGTCGGGCCTTGCCGCGACCCAACACCAGCGACTTGCCTCGCTCGGCGTTATCGCCCTCCCGTCCGAAGCGTTGTTGTCCGTAGTAGTTGGCCCAGCCGGTTTGGGCCAGGCGGCTGGCGATGGCCTGAGTGCGACTGAGGGTGTCGGGATGGCAATCTCGAATCACCAGCCGAAAGCGATTGCCGCGCAGGTGGCCCCGGCGCAACTTGTTGGCGTGCAGGCCGAGAAAGTTGACCTCGAGCACTCCCTCGAGCTGGCCGAAACCGCTCTCGATGTCGGGCCAATCGGCCGGGCAGCTGATGCGCTGGGTGGTGACGGCATGGCGGTCTTTGCGACCCGCGTACCCGAACTCGCGCGCGTCAAGCCCTCGCTTGGCGGCCACCTGGCGTAAGAGCGCCTCGGTGGACCAATCTCGCTTGGTCACCTCGTAGTAGGCGTGATGACCCTCTCCGGCCGGCTCATAAGCAGGCAGTTCCCAGACTCGAAAATCCTCGGGCTGTGCCTTGAGATGACCCCCCACCCCGGGCAGGTCGGCTGTGATCCACATGGGGGCAGTTTTATCACGGTTGCTTGACCCCCCTCTCTTGAGTTATAGTAAAGCACTTTTTCCCTGGAGGTTATCGTGGAGATTCGCCCCATCGACAGTGCTCAACTCAAGACCCCGCGCCCGGCCCCGGCCGCCGCCCCCAGTCACGAGATAAGAGACACTTTCACTCAGGCGGTGCGAGTCAAGATCTTTCCCCAGGATCCCCTGGTGGGCAGTACCGAGAACTTCGAACTGCCCGCAGAAGTGATCGGCACCCGCCTCGAGTCGGAGCGAATCAAGACCGAAGATCGCTCTCCCATCGCCATCGCCGATCCCGACGGCAACTACGACTATGAGGTGGGCACTCCCCAGTTCGACCAGGTCAATGCCCACTCCGTGGTGGCCAGCACCGTGTCGATGTATGACCGCTATCTCGGCCGCCCGGCTCGCTGGGCCTTCAGCGGACCGCTTACGGTCAACCCTCACGCCGGCACCGGCAAGACCGCTTACTATAGCCGCTGGGACCGCTCGATCAACTTCTTCGAGTGGCTCTCTGCCTCGCTCGGCAAACGGGTGACCACGGCTCAGTCGGCCGATGTGATCGCTCACGAGATAGGGCACGCGGTCTGGGACGGTATCCGCCCGCGAGCCGGCTATTCCAACGAAGCCGGCGCCTTTCACGAGGCCTTCGGTGACTGTTCGGCTTTGTTGCAGGCTCTGCAGCATCCTACCAATCTGGTCAAAGCTCTCGAGCAAAACGGCGGCGACTTCAGCCGGCCCAGCCTGCTCAGTCGCATGGCAGAAGAGTTCGGCACGGCCTTCAACAAAGAAGACCGCGACCCTAACAACGACAACAACATGTATTATCGCACGGCTCTCAACGAGTTTCGCTATATCGATCCTCGCGAACTGCCCGATGATGACTACCCGCCGACCGTGCCCGAAAACGTGCTCACCCGCGAATTCCACTCCTTCTCGCGGGTGTGGACCGGTACCTTCTATAACATGCTGGGCGCCCTTTATGAGGCCCGCGTCAAGAAGGGCGACCAGCCTCTTGAGGCGCTCACCGCTGCCCGCGACCAGCTGGGCAATCTGTGGGGCAAAAGCCTCGACGAACTGCCGCCCACCGGCATCCGTTATCGCCTGGTTGGCGAGTCGATGCTAACCCAGGCCATGCGTGGGGGGGACCTGGACGTGTTTTCGGCGGTGGCCTCAGTGCTGGTCGACCGGCGCATCCTCACCCAGGCAGAGGTCGACGCCATCCGCTCGCGGACCCAACCCGAGCTCAAGTTGGCCGAGCCCGAGCAGGTGCTCGAGGCGGCCAGGGCTCACTTTCCGCTGCCCCAGGGCATGCAGCTCGAGTCCGAGCCTTTGAAGACCGACGATGGTCGCACCATCATGCTGTTCACGGCTCCCGAACGGCACACCATCCCCTCGATGAATCTGGAAGGCGACCAGGTTGAAGTCGAGCTGCGCTCAGGCTTGATGCTGGCCTTCGATGCCGAAGGCAATTTGATGAACAGCAGCTTCACGCCGGTCGACGCCCAAGCCGTCGCCGACGCTCGCACCTTCATCACCGATCTGGATCGGCGCGGCCGCCTGGCCGACAATATCTTCAAGAGCGAGGATCCGCTAGGTCGTCCCTATCTGGCGCGGGCTTTGCCCGACCGGCCGGGGGTGCGCCTCATCGAGCGAGTGCCAGTCTTCGATTAGGCTCCAGAGGATTTCGCCCACAGCCTAAGAAAACCAGGCCTGATGGCGCTCTACAAGGCAGAACTCCTGAGCCAACTGATCAGGGTTCCTCGTGCCAGGCCGCGGCCAAATCGCAGCTACACCCCGCCCCACCGGGTGGCCGACGAGTTGCTCGAGAGCGTGCTGGCCCATCAGAGCGTATTGCTCTGCGGGGTTCCGGGCTCAGGTAAGTCGACGACCGTCGACCTTTTGAGCGATCGTCTCAAAACGCTGACGCCCCTCTGGCTGGTGGTCCGTTGGCGGCCCGGCCAGAGTGCCGATCAGGTCCTCGAGCAGGTCGTCGAGGCGGGCGGTTTCACGGCTTTGTCGGGCTGGGGCGAACTGGTCACTAGATTGCGTTGCAGCCCGGTCCTGGCCGGTCTGCTGCTGGTGGTCGAAGAGTTCTCGCAGACGGGGCTCGAGCCGGTCAGCCAGTTGGCCGCTCAGCTCGAAGAGGTGGGCGCCCCCATCTCGCTGCTGGCCACCATGGCCTGCGCCCTGGGCAGTCTCGAGGCGGGCCAGGAAGCCGAGCTGCGCCAGACGTTCCGCCGACTCAAGCCGATCTCCCTGCCGGGACCGCCCGGGGCCTTCGAGAGCCTGCTGACCGACGGTTACTTCGAGCGGCGCGAGTGGGACCATTGGTCTACTCTCGAAGCGGATGCCGATCTGGCTTATCAGTTGGCCTGCCTGACGCGTCTCAAGGTATATGATTCCGACGAGCTCGCTCGCATCGTGGTGGAGAACGGCTATCCGCTGCATCCCACCGTAACCTTCTTGCTGCCCCGGTTGGCCGAACGACTCAACGCCGATCCATTCGAGCCGTTCACCAATGAACGACGTGGAGGCTTCGGCTATTTTCTCAACAACTTTCGGGTGGGGCAGCCCTCGGGGCGTTTGTCTCTCTATCTTCTGGATCAGCTCTACGGTCATTTTGAAGCGCGTCTGCCGACCCGGGTGCTGGCTTGCGTCGAGGCGGTCGAGAGGAGCGCCCGGGACCTGCCCCTGGCCTCGCGGTTGGCTCGCACCCTGGCCCTGCTTCAACTGGTGAACCACGATCGTCTAATGGCCAGTAGCGGCATCGTCTTGTGGGCTTTGCACCTCAATCGCAAAGAGACGGCCTCGGCCCAGGCCACTCTTGACGCCCTGGTGGAGCGGGGTCTGATCGGCCAGGTCGAACAGCGACTGGAACTGGATTTCGAGCCTCCTGGTCAGAGTCTGAGTGCCTGTGTGAGAGAGCTGCGCCGGCGGCTGCCCGAGCGGGTCGATTCGTTTGCGCTGCTGCAAGAGGCGGCGCCTCCCCGACGCATCTTCTTGAGCGCCCACAACCAGCGCCACCATACCGACCGCTACGTCGATGTCGTTTACGCGCGTCCTGAAGAACTCGAACGACATGACGGGATCGAGGCCCGGCTGTCGCGCTATCAGCTCGGACGCCGGCCCTACGCCGGCGATTTCCTGCTGGTCTATCTCATTGCCCAGCGGCGAGAAGAACTCGAGCGGATCGACCAGCTCTACGACCAGGGACGCTTTCGGCAGGATCGCCTCATTCTGGCCCTGCCCATGCGAAGCTATAACTTCGCCGCCGAGTCCAATCGGCTGGCCGCTTTGGAGAGGTTGCTCGAGGGGCACCCGCCCTACAGTGACCCGACCACCCGGGCCCATCAGCAGGCGCTCGAGGCCCACGGGGCTGCCCGGGCCAAGCTCGACGAGAGCCTGAGGCTCTATCTCTCGCCCGAGTATCTTGAGTTTCGTCATCAGAACGAGGTCAAGCGTCTGCTCGACGGAGGCACCTTCCTCGACTATCTCCACGAGCTGCTCGAGCAGCAGATCGGCCAGCCCCCGGTGGTTCCCCACCCTCAGTTCGCTAGCCTGATCGACTCGATCCGCAACCAGACCCGGCGGCGCAAAGCTCTCGATTATCTGTTGGCGACGCGCGGGCCGCTCCTGCTCTATAAGAACGGGAGGCCCTTTCATCTGGCTCTGCACCGGGGCTTGATCGAGACCGGCCTGGTCGAGGCCTGTGCTCAAGGCGCCACCCGCTCGAGCTATCTTCCGGCTGGCATGCCCACCAGCCGCCTGGGTCGCCTGTTTCGCGACCTGCGCTCGCGATTTCTCGAGCAACCGCGCCTGGAGCTATCCTTCGCCAGCCTGGTCGACGAGTTGTTGCGCCCGCCCCACAGTCTGGCCCCGGCCACTATCGAACTGGTGGTGGCGGCGTTGCTGTGGAGCTTCGAGGGGCGCCTGCAGCTGTGGGGCAACCGGCCCAATCTCTTCACCGATAGCGCGATGCTGGCGGCGGCGGTGGCCGCCCCCACCGGGCACCGGTTGGTCTATGAGCGTTGGAGCCCGTCGCTCGAAACCTTCCTCACCGGGCTCACCGAGCAACTCGGCCTGCCGGTCGAGGCCTCGGAACAGCGCCTGGTTCGTGAGTTGCTCAGCTGGTATCGCGGTCTCTCCGAGGCGGCCGTAGCCATCGGCCGCGACAAGACCAATGAAGCCGAGTGGCTGGTGGACCTGTTGGAGCATCCCGTCGAGGACCCGGCCGAGTTCCTCTCCCAGGCCCTCCCCCGGGCCCTGGGTTTGCCGCTCGAAGACCCCGAGACCCTGCTGGTCTATCTGGCCGAGACGCAACGCACCCTGGAAGACGCGGTCGAGCGCACCCGCCGTGAACTCAACAGCAAGCTGCGCGAGCTTTTCGCCTCGACCGGCGCCGACCTGGAGCACCCCTGGCCGGCCCTGGTGGCCCGCTGGTGCGCTCGCCTGCCGCGCGAGTCGGCCGACTCACCGATGGCCGATCTGGGTCACCTGTTGGCCACCTATTCGGCTACCACCACCGACGAGGACGAGACCCTCGAGGATCTTCTCTATGAGCTCGACTACGGTCCGGTGGACCGCTGGCGACAAAACTACACCGACGAGGTGTTGGCCCGTGTTCGCGAGGTCAAATCGGTGCTAGAGCACGCACCGTTTCACGGCCTCTATCCGATCGAAGACGGCCAGCAGCGTCAGGCCGCTCGACGGCTGATCGCCTGGCTGGCCCGGCAGTCTGGCCTGGGTCCTGAAGCGTTCAAAGAACGTTCGCTTTCGCTTTAGCCGGGCTCGATCTGGGTAGAGTGGAGGGATGGAAAGCTACATCCAGGAACCGATGGCGGTATTGGCCGTGCTGCTGGCAGTGCTGGCCGCCCTGTTTGGTCTTGACCGCCACCCCGAAGCGAGCAAAGTCTTCAAAGTCGTCCCGCTGCTGGTGTTTGCCTATTTCGTACCCACCATCTTGTCGAATACCGGCTTGATTCCCCTGGACGGGGATTTCGTGCTTTATGAGTTCATCAAAGACTGGTTGCTGCCGGCCAGTCTGGTTCTCTTGATCCTGGCTGTGGATGTGCCGGCCATCGTCGGCCTGGGACGCAACGCCGGGCTTCTTTTTCTGGTTGGCACCGGGACCATTGTGGTGGGCGGTCCGCTGGCCATGCTTTTGTTCGGCTGGATGCTGCCCGCCGATATGGGCGAACAGGCCTGGAAGGGTCTGGCCGCCCTGTCTGGTTCGTGGATCGGGGGTGGAGCGAACTTCACGGCCATCGGCGAGAGCGTGGGGGCCACTGATTCTACCCTCTCCTTGATGGTGGTGGTGGATGTGGCGGTGGCCAATGTCTGGATGGCCATCCTGTTAAGCTTCGCGGCGCGCGAGAAGGAGATGGACGCCCGCATCGAGGCCGACCGCACCACGGTCGACGAGTGCCTGCGGCGAGTGGAAGAGTTTCAAGGCCAGGTGGCTCGCCCTACTAATCTGCCGGATGTGCTGTTGATGCTGGCGGTCGCCTTCGGCGGCACTGCCCTGGCGCATTTCGTCGGACCCCGGCTTCCTCAGACCGACCTGATCGGCGGCTTCACCTGGGTAGTCATTCTGGTGACCGCACTGGGTCTGTCTCTTTCCTTCACCTCGCTACGTTCGCTGGAGGGCGCCGGCGCCAGCGCGCTGGGCTCGGTCTTTCTCTACCTGTTGGTGGCAACCATCGGAGCCAAAGCCGAGTTCAGCCGCGTCTTCGAGCCCCAGAATGCCGTCTTCGTGTTGGTGGGAGCGGTCTGGATGATGTTCCATGGCGTGCTACTGCTGTTGGTGCGGCGCTGGTTGAAGGCTCCGATCTTCTTTGCGGCGGTCGGTTCTCAGGCCAATGTCGGCGGGGCCGCCTCGGCTCCGATCGTGGCCTCGGTCTTCCATCCGTCGCTGGCTCCGGTCGGCGTGCTATTGGCCATCGCCGGCTACGTGATGGGGGTGTATGGTGGCCTGGTCTGCGCCGCCTTGCTCAGGGCGGCCTACTTCGTTTGGCACTGAGGTAGAGGCCGCCGCCGCTCGCCACGTCGGGCCGGCGTCAAAACGTGGGCCACGGTATAGGCCTCGTCATACCGCTCCTGCTCGAGCATGGCGTCTAGATGGGCCAGCAACTGGCTGCAGCGGCGCCGCGCAAACCTCAGCCGCACCTCTTGTTGGCACGTCAACGAGCCCACTCGCCGCAGCCGCTCGAGTTCGCTGATCAGAAAGTAGCGACGCATCTGCTCACTGAGCCGATCGGGATACTCCCTGAAGCCGAATTTCCTGTGCCAGGCCGCGCTCGGCAGGTTGGCCAGTTGGTAGGCGCTGGTCAGGTGGGTCTCGCCGCTCTCCAAGAGCTGCCGACAGCAGGCTCCCACGGCCACCGCGGCCAGCCCTCGCCGATGGTGGTCGGGAGCCACGAACAGCAAGTCGAGGTGAGGCCCGGTCACGGTCTCGACCAGCAAGGCGGCGGCCAGCGGCCGACCGTGCTCCTCTAGCACCACCGACTCGGGTCGAGGCTGACCCCGTTCCCCCTCGAAGTAGGTGGCGATGGATTCGCGGGCCGCGTTCTCGGCCTGCTCGGGGCTATAGCCGGCGTACTCCACGGAAGGGCCGAAGGCGGCCAGGCAGAGTGGCCATAGGGTCTCGCTCTGGCTGGGTCGGGGAGCCTGGCCGGCGGATGGATGGCCGACCCGCAATTCTAATGATGCTACCACACAGCAGGCTCCGGGCTCGATTCGAGCCACACCGTCGAGATACTCGTAGCGCCAGCCGAGGTGGCGAGGGAGGCGCCAGAACTCCTCCCTGGTTAACCGCTGGGTGCCGACGAGGAACGAAGTCACCTCGATGGCTTCGCGTCCGGTGCGGTCGGGCCCTGGAAGGTGAATCAGTCGGTCGTGAGAATCCTGGGCGCTATGAATCCCGAGTTGTTCGAGTTTTTCCGCGAGCTCAAGGCCAACAATCAGCGCGAGTGGTTCGAGGCTAACAAGAAGCGCTATCACCAGCAGGTGCGCGACCCTCTGCTGGCCTTCATCGAGGCGTTCGCTCCCCATCTCGAGGCTATCAGCCCCCACTTTCTGGCCGAACCCAGAGCCAACGGCGGATCGATGTTTCGCATCTATCGGGACGTTCGTTTCTCGAAAAAACAAGAGCCCTTACAAGACCCACGCCGCCCTGCAGTTTCGACACGAGGCCGGGCGCGATGTCCACGCTCCCGGCTTCTATCTGCACCTAGAGCCCGGCAACGTCTTTTGCGGGGCCGGGCTGTGGCGCCCCGACAACCAGGCGCTGGCCGCCATTCGTCAGGCCATCGACGAGCGGCCCGGCGACTGGGAAGAGGCCAGCCAGGGCAACTTTCGGATCGAGGGAGACAGCCTCAAGCGTCCTCCTCGGGGCTACCCTCTGGACCATCCGTTGCTCGAGGCGCTCAAGCGCAAGGACCATGTGGCCGTGGTCGACCTTGACGAAAAGTTGGCCACCAGTTCGAATTTTCTCGAAATCTTCGCTGGACACTGCCGTGAATTCTCAGGTTTGATGCGATTTCTGACCCGTTCGGTAGGATTGCCGTTTTGATCCGGATCAGCCAGGAACCCCGGGAGCGAACAAAGAACACAGTCGGCCAGCGATTAACGCGGAGCGCTTGATGGAAACGAAGACTGACAACCCCACCGAGGAGTTACCACCGATTAAAGCTGAAAACACGGGCGATTCGGAGGAAATCGGCAGCGAGACCGATCAGGTCACCCGAACCCTCGTGGCCATCGGCGATTTGCACGGCGACTATTTCCGCATGCTGCGACTGCTGCGCGAGAACGACCTGATTCTGCCGGGCACGACCGTGTGGAACCCCGACAAAAAGCGCGTCGATCTGGTCTTGATCGGCGATTATGTCGATTGGCGCAACGAGCCTCTCGAGGGGCCTCAAGAGCAGTGGGTCGAGGGCGCTCGGCGCATCATCGAACTGCTCTTTAGTCTGCACCACCAGCTCGAAAAGCTTCGCTCCAACGACGATTCGTTCAAGAGTCACATCTACGCCCTGCTCGGCAACCACGACGAAATGATGATCGAAGCGCACACTCTGTTCGATTTCATGGGTCTCGATAAGCTCGAAGAGTTTCTGCAGTCGGTCGAGGGCAATATCCAGGTTCGCACAGCCATTCAGGGTCTGGGCCTGGGTCCGGGCGAAGTCGAGAAAGTGCTGAAGTTCCTGAACTGGTATGTTCAGGGTGGCCGCGCCACCATCGAAGGCTATAAAGGCATTCGCGAATGGAAAGAGGCCATGGATACGGACATGGGCGATTTCCTGCGCACCTACCTGCGGCTGGGCGTGGTGGTCAACAATCGGCTGTTCGCCCACACCGCCCCCGATCCGCGCCAGTTCTGGCTGCCGATCAACGACATCATGGAGCTGCCCGAGTCCACCTACCGTCAGGCCAAAGAGGCCTTCCTGTGGAGCCGCAAGGTGTGGGGGTACGACTACTGCACCGGCTCGCGCACCGTCCCGTTCACGGCGGAAGAGATGGACGAGATGCTCGAGAATATGGGCGTCGAAGGCGTAGTGGTCGGCCACACTCCCCTGCCCCACGACGGCAAACCGGTAGTGGCCTACGACGGTCGCGTCATCAATATCGACCTGCACGCCTTTCCGGGGAGCGAAGCCTACATCGAGACCTACGTCCCCAACGGCGACAATCGCGACCCTCTGAGAGACCCTTCCCTCGGTCGTTAATGCTGGTTGACGAGGTTCGGGCCCTTATCGACAATGTCGAAAGGGTCATTCTGGGCAAACGCGATACGATCGAGATCGTCGTCGTCGCTTTGCTCTGTGAGGGGCACGTTCTGCTCGAGGATGTGCCCGGCGTAGGCAAGACCATGCTCAGTCGCGCGGTGGCGCGCTCGCTCGGCTGCAGCCATGCTCGCGTGCAGTGCACCCCGGACCTCCTACCCACCGACTTGACCGGGGTCAACGTTTTCAACCAGAAGACCTCTGACTTCGACTTTAGGCCCGGGCCTCTCCACCATCAGGTCATTCTGGCCGACGAGATCAATCGAGCCACGCCCAAGACGCAATCGGCGCTGCTCGAGTGTATGGAAGAGCGCCAGATCACCATTGATGGCGTGACTCATCCCCTGCCTCGTCCGTTTCTGGTGCTGGCCACCCAAAACCCGGTCGAGCACGAGGGCACTTTTCCTTTGCCCGAGGCGCAACTCGACCGCTTCATGGTGCGGGCTCGCCTGGGCTATCCCAGCGCCGAAGCCGAGAAGCAGATGCTCAAAGGCCAACAGATGGCCCACCCGGTCGAGAGCGTGAGCCAGGTGCTCGAGGGGGCGCGGCTGCTCGAGCTGCAGGCCGAGGTGCGCAAAATTCACGTCAGCGAGAGCCTGCTCGACTATCTGGTGCACCTGGTTCGTCAGACCCGCGAGAACGCCGACCTGCGCCTGGGGGCCAGTCCCCGGGGCAGCCTGGCTCTCTTTCGGGCGGCCCAGGCCTGCGCCGCCCTCGACGCGCGCGACTTCGTGCTGCCCGACGACATCCAGAAGATGGCCCTGCCCACCCTCGGCCACCGTCTCTTGCATCGAGGCGACCTGACCGGGCAGGCCAGCGAACAGCTGATTGCCGAGCTGGTCTCTCGGGTGCCCGTGCCGGTTTGAAACTGGCGGTGGTCGGTAGAGGAGGCAGGACCTGGGGCGAGAACACCGGCCCAATCTTGCTTGGAGGCTTCCATGGTCAGAGTTCGATTTGCTCCCAGTCCCACCGGCTATCTTCACGTCGGTGGATTGCGGACCGCACTGTATAATTTTCTGCTGGCTCGTCAGCAAGGCGGCAAGTTCTTGTTGCGGGTCGAGGATACCGACCGTAATCGCTATGTCGAGGGCGCAGTCGAGAGCATGATCGAGTCGCTGGCCTGGGCCGGAGTGACCATCGACGAGGGGGTGGGCGCCGGAGGCGAGCTGGGACCGTATACCCAGAGTGAACGGCTCGATATCTATCGCCAGCACGTCGACATCTTGCTGGACAACGGCCACGCCTACTATTGCTTCGCTACTCCCGAAGAGCTGCAACAGATGCGCGATGAGCAGACCAAAGCCGGCCAGATGGTAATGTACGATCGTCGCTACCGCGGGCTTGACCCGGCCGAGGCCAAAAGCCGCGTCGAGGCGGGCGAGAAGCACGTGGTGCGAATGAAGATCCCCGACCACGAGACGGTGGTCATCGACGACCAGGTGCGGGGAGAAGTCAAGTTCGATACGAGTCTGGTGGACGACCAGGTGCTGCTCAAAGCCGACGGGTTTCCGACTTATCACCTGGCGGCCGTGGTCGACGACCATCTCATGGAGATCACCCACGTGATCCGGGGCGAAGAGTGGCTCACCTCGACACCCAAGCACCTGCTGCTCTATCGGTTCTTCGGCTGGGAGCCGCCGCGGTTTGCCCACCTGCCTCTGATCGTCAATCAACAGAAGAAGAAGCTGTCCAAGCGTGACGGCGATGTGTCGGTCGAGGCCTATCGCGAAAAGGGGTACCTGCCGCTCGGTCTGGTCAACTTTCTGGCCTTGTTGGGCTGGAACGCTGGGGACGACAAGGAGTTCTACGCCAGTCTTGACGAGTTGAGCCAGGCTTTCAGCGTCGAGCGGGTCCACAAGTCCTCGGCCGTCTTTGATTTTGACAAGCTTAAACACATCAATTTCCTGCATATGCGGGCCACTCCCAGCCAGGAGCTAAGGAAAGAGCTGGTCCCGTTCTTCGCCAGGGCCGGCATCGAGATGCCTTCGGCCGATTATCTCGACGGGGTGATCGAACTGATGCGCGAGCGGGCTAGCCTGCTCACCGACCTGGTCGAGGGAGCGCGCTATTTTTACGAAGACCCCACCGAGTTTGACACCAAGACCCTCAAGAAGCGCTGGAAGGACGATTCTCCCGAGCTGCTCAGGGCTTATGCCGATGCCCTCGAGAGCTGTGAGTGGAAAGCCGATCAGCTGGAAGCGGTTCTGCGCTCGGTATGCGAGGCTCGCGAGGCCGGGGCCGGTAGGCTGATCCATCCCGCCCGGCTGGCGGTCAGCGGGGTGGGCGGTGGCCCGGGCCTCTTCGAGATGCTCGAGCTGATCGGACGGCAAGCATGCGTGCGGCGGATGCGCCGGGCGGCCGAGACGTTGGCGGTGACGCCGTGAGCTGGTTGTTAGCTCTGGATTTCGACGGAGTCATCTGGGATAGCGTCGGCGAATGCTATCAAGTTGGCCGGCGCACCTATGAGAAGCTGTTTGGCCCTCTGCCAGAACTCGAGCACGGTTTTCGCCGGGGTCGGTGGCTGGTGCGCACAGGCGACGACTTCTATGTGGTCTTTCGGCTTTTGCTCGAGAACCCGGACATCGATTTCGAGGCCATGGACAAGACCGCGTTTCTGGCCCAGAAGCTCGAATGGCAGGCGAACTGCGAACGCTTTCACCGCGAGTTCTACGCGGCCCGAGAAGCCCAGCGCGAGAACGACTTCGCGACCTGGGCCAGCTTCCAGCGACCCTATCCCGAGTTCGTGGCTCAGTTGCCGCGCCTGCGCGAGATGTTCTCGACGGTGGCCATCTGCACCACCAAGGACGAGGCTTCGGTGGCCCGTTTGCTGGCCACGATCGGATTGGACCTGCCCGTCTACGGCAAGGAATTCTCCACCGACAAAGCGGTTCAGATGAGTCGTGTCTGCCAGGAGTGGAACGTCGCTCCGGCCAAGGTCTTCTTCATCGACGATCTGATGGATAATTTGTTGGCGGTAGCCCCCACCGGCGCCCGTCCGATGCTGGCAGCCTGGGGCTACAACACGCCGGCCGAACAATCCGAAGCCCAGCAGCGAGAGATTCCGGTGCTGGGTCTCGAGGGACTGGCTGAGCAACTGGCTGAGCTGAAGGAACGCTATAACCTCGGTCCGTGCGCCTGATCCTGTTTGACATCGACGGAACGCTGATCGCCACGGGAGGGGCCGGCATGCGGGCCCTCGGTCGGGCCTTTCTAGAAACTTGTGGTCTGGCCATACCGCCCGAGGTGCAGGCGGCCGGCATGACCGACCCCTTGATCGTGCGCGAAGCTTTTCGGTTGGCGGGGGTGGCCGGTCAGGCCTGGGCTGCTCACGAAGAGGTCATCTGGAGTTTGTATCCGGCCTATCTCGAGCAAGAGATGACCTCGGTGTGCACCCGCTCGGGTCTGTTGCCGGGCGTCCTCGAACTGCTCAAAGGCCTGGTCGACAAAGACGTGCGCCTGGGTCTCTTGACCGGCAATCTCGAGACCACCGCCCGCATCAAGCTTCACCCGTTCGGTCTCAACGAGTTCTTCCCCATCGGAGCTTATGGGTCCGATTGCGCCGACCGGTGCCGATTGGGGGCGGTGGCGCTCGAGCGGGCACGCCGTCATTATGGATTGGATTTTCGGCCCGAAGCCACCTGGTTCGTGGGCGACACTCCTCGCGACATCGCGGCTGCTCGGGCCACCGGAGCGCGGGTGCTGGCGGTGGGGACCGGGCCCATGACTCGGACGGTTCTCGAAGAGTTCTTGCCGGACGCGGCCCTGGACCATCTCGGCGAGCTGGAGGCGACTCTCGAGGTGTTGCTGGGCTGATGTTTGTCGGGATAGCTCATTTTGACCTGTTTTTGCTCGAGCAGCCGAATTCGTTGAAGGGCAAGCGTTCGGTGGTGCGGCGACTGGTCGATCGTATCCGCTCTCGATTGAGTGTGTCAGTGGCCGAAGTGTCTCACCAGGAACTCTGGCAACGGGCCGGTCTGGGGATAGCCGTGGTCAGCTCGGACCAGAAGTTGGCCGAGAAACTTCTCGACGACGTGGCTCGCTTGATCGTGGGGGAGGGAACGGTGGAAATCGTGGACCAGCAGGTGGAAGTTTCAAGCTGGTAAATGGGGGTCTTTTTTTGCCGATGTCGAATAGGTAGGGTGGAAAAGAGGCAAATGATGCAAGAAAATGCGTTCGCAAATCTACTGGGCGCCCGGGAGCGACGATCGTCGCTACGAGGCTTCGAGAAGAAGGCCGTTATCGGGTTTTTGGTCACCCTGAGCACGATGCTTGTGGTTGGGGTGGGTGTAGGCGCCCTGATGGATAGCTCGGTCTCGGTCGAGCAGCTCGGATTTGGCTTGATCCAGTTGTTGTTCTGGCCGCTAATCTTCATCCTGGCGCTGGCTCTGCCGCTGCTACAGGTGGGGCGCGATTCTTCGGTCCACGCTTCTTTTCTGCAAGGGGGCTGCTACTCCGAGGTACTGGCCACCCGGCTCACCAGCCGCGAGGTGGTCGACGGTGTCGCCCTGCATTCGGCGCGCGCCGCTGTGGGTTCTTCCTGGCGAGGAGTGTTGTTTGGCGCGTTGGTGGGCAGTGTCGCCTACCCTCAGCACCTCGACCTGATCTGGGCCATGACTTTGCTGTGGTTTCCCATCACCTGGGTGACCTGCTTGTGCGGCTCTTACCTCAACCAGCAGATGGGCATCTGGCGTGGCCAGTTGCGCAAGGACCTGGGCGCCTTCTTTACCGACCTGTTACTGGTGGCCATTCTCTGTCTGCCCTTGCTGTTGGCGGCCACAACCGTCGAGTTGATGACGGTTTCAGGTATCGAAGAGGGACCGCTGCTGGTATTGCCTCTGCTCATTCTGGCCGGCACGGCTCTGACGCGTTACCTGGCCATCCTTGGCCTCGAGCGCCTGCCCCGGATGCAGGGTCAGGCTCGCCAGACCGGCAGGCGGCTACTGGGGACCACCCGCAATCCCTGGATCAAACCCTGGAGCGACAACGCGGTGGTGGTGCGGGAAGCCTATAAAGAGTCAGCCCGCACTCCCGGTGGTCTGGTGGGTTGGCTTTTCCTCAAACATTGGTTCTTACTGGGAGCGCTGGCCATGTGCACTCCCCTGCTGTTGATCGACGACAGCGAAGCAGCCATGGCTTGCTACGCTATCTTCCTGTTCCTGTTTGGGACGACTCAATGGGTGCTGGCAGGCCTGCGCACTCGCTCGGCCGTCATCGGCGAGATCGAGAATCGCACCTTCGCCATGCTGGAGAATACCTGTCTGACGACGGGCGAGTTCGTGCAGGGTTGGTTGACCGTGGGTTCGGTTCGAGGAGTGTTGCAAAGCCTCATCTTGCTGGTGCCACTGACCCTTTTTGCCCTCAAAGGCGGGGTGCCGCTCTCGGTGGCGTTCTTCCTCGGACTGGGCTTCGTCGGTCTACCCCTTTTCGGGGCGGCAGCCGGGCTCTATGCCTCGGTGGCTCCGACCCGGCGCGATGTCAATACCCGCTTCGGTATGACCCTGATGCTGTGGCCCTGGCTTTATGGCTTTTGCGCCATGATGCTGCTGCAGGCAGTGCTGTTACTGAGCATCCTCGCCGGCTCGGGCCTCAATGTCGAAGACTATGTGCTGACCGGGCCCAACGTGGCTGCCTTCACCTGCCTGTTCGTGGCTGGTTGCATCCTGTTGCTGTGCCGTTCGGTCAGCGAGAGCATCGGCTTGATGAAGCGCTAAGGGCCGGTCAGGAATAAACTAGGAAACGGTGCGGGCGTGACCGTCTTTTATCTCGTCGAAGAGCAGCCGATCAGTCTTTATTGGGCTCGCGACGCTGCGCTGAACTGGCTCTATGCCCACCATCTGCAGGTTCCGTTTCAATTGGGTGGCCCGGAGTGGGCTCTTGAGCAGCTAGGCTGGTTGGGGCTCGATTGGCTTCCCATCGAGTCCCAGGCCGGCCAGGCGCTGGTGGACGAAGCCCGCCTGGACACGCTGGCCGAGCTTTTTCGCGCCCGAGGGATTCAAGTCGAACTCAAGCCGTTGCCCCGGTTCCATAGCGAATCAAGCCAGTTGAGTTGCTATCAAGCCCAGGGACTGGTAGCCGAGGCCTTGCTGACCTGTCTGGTCGAATCGAGCTGGAGTTCACCGCGCGGGGGACAGGATCTGACCCGGACGGAACTGCTGCTCTATTTTTCGCTTGACGGCCTGAAGTCGGCGGCGGCCGGGATCGAGGCTGAGCGTCTCGAGGCGGCCCATCGGTTCTTTCTAGAGGAACTGACTCCCAAAGAGCTTCTCGCGCGCACCCTCGGGTCCCGACTGCCCTGGCTCAGCGAGCGCGAGCAAATGGAACTGGAAGGGCTGGCCCTCCTTTACGGCGAGGAGGTAGAAGACCTCAACGAGTTTCGCCAACGTCTGGACTTTTTTTTCGAGCCGCCTGCTGCGCCAGCGGTCCCGGTGGCAGGCGCCGGGTTTGCCGGGCTGGAGAAATGGAACACGGCTACCCTGCGGGACCAGCTAGACGGTCTCGACCCCGCCGCGCGCGAGGCCGTGGCTTTAGCCACCGTAGGCCGTGACGAGCCTTTTCTGGCCGAGGCGCTGGCTCTGCTAGGCCGTGACAAAACGCTGGCCAGACTTGAGAAGGGTTCTTCGCTCGCAGGTTGAAAATTCAACCATGCCAGGGAAAAATATTCAAACTACTCGGCGGGCCGTCTGATGCTGGCCCCCGAACGAGTGCTGGTCGAAGATGTCGATCGTGTCCGAGCGCAAGAACTAGCTGAAACTCTGGGCGTTTCGCCCGTCCTCGGACAGTTGCTGTGGCAGCGCGGCCTGCAAGAGGCGGGTCAAGCTCGAGCTTTTCTGAGCGACGGCGTCGAGGCCTTTCACGACCCGTTGCAGATGCGCGACATGGCCGCCGCGGTGTCCCTGGTGCGGGTGGCCATTCAAGACCAACTGACCATCTTCGTTCATGGTGACTACGATGTCGATGGCATCAGCTCCACCGTCTTGCTGGTCGAAGCCCTGACCGAATTGGGGGCAAGCGTCGAGCACCACGTTCCGGATCGCTTCACCGAGGGTTATGGGGTCTCGATCCAGGCGGTCCAGGCCGCCGCCGAGCGGGGTTGCCGGGTCTTGCTGACGGTCGACTGTGGCTCGAGCAGTGTCGAGGCTGTCGACCTGGCCCATCGGCTGGGCATGCAGGTCATCATCGCCGACCATCACCACATCCCCGCCGAGGCGCCTCGGCCCGAAGCTTTCCTCAATCCTCACCTCGAGGATTGCGAGTATCCTTTCAAGCCGCTGTGCGGCACCGGGGTGGCTTACAAACTCTGCGAAGCCCTCTTTGCCAGCTTCGGTAGACCCTCTCCCCACCATTTGCTGGATCTGGTGGCCATGGCTACCATCGCCGATGTGGTTCCACTCACTGGCGAGAATCGGGCTCTGGTGCGGGTGGGTCTCGAGCGTTTAGCCGAGTTTCGTCGCCCCGGTCTCAAAGCGCTGGGTGAGATCGCCGGGACCGAATCAGGGCGTCTTGGCGCCTGGGCAGTGGCTTTCGGCCTGGGCCCTCGCCTCAATGCCGCCGGCCGCCTCGAGCACGCGAAGCTTGGGGTCGAACTGCTGCTCTGTCGCGAACTAGACCAGGCCCGCAAGTTGGCCGAGCGGCTCGACAATCTCAACCAGAAGCGACGGGACATCGAGCGACGAATGCGCGACGACATCGTCGAACGTCTGACGGAAAGGCCCGAACTGCTCGACCGAGGGGTGGTGGTCGAGGCCGGCGAGAGTTGGCACCAGGGGGTCATCGGCATCACGGCCGCCCGCATCGTCGACCTGTATGCCGTGCCCGCCTTCGTGATCAGCATCGAGGGCGACCTGGCCAAAGGCTCGGCTCGAGCCCCCGAGAACGTTGACCTCTATCAAGCCATGTGCCGTTGCTCGGATGTTTTCGTCAAGTTTGGTGGTCACCCCCGGGCCGGCGGTTTCACGGTCGAGACGGCCCGTATCGACGAGCTGCGCGAACGGCTCACTCCCATCGTGCAAGAACTCAGGACGGGGCCGGCCCCGGTGCGGGTCGACATGACTTTGCCGCTAGAAGAGGCCACCCTCGAGTTGAGCCACGAACTTGATCGGCTCGAGCCCATCGGCGAAGCCAACCCTCGGCCGCTGTTTCTAGCCAAAGGCGTTTTGTGCGAAGGGGCGCGGGCGGTAGGCAAGCACCGTGACCACCTGCAGCTCTATCTAGGCCAGGGGGCTACTCGCCGCAAAGCGATAGCCTTTCGTCAGGCCTGCGATCTTGAGCAGCTTTCGCCCCATCGCCTCTATTACGACGTGCTCTATCACTTGCAAGAAGAGACCTGGGAGGGCCAGCGGCGGGTGTCATTGGTGGTCGAGGCCATCCTCGCTCCGGAGCCGAAGCTGGTGCGACTGCTGGAGGGCCATGGTCTCGACGGTCAGCGGGTCGGTTTTGATGGTCCCGAGCTGTGGGACCTGCGCAATCTGCGCGACCGCTCTAAAGCCCTGCGGTGTCTGCTCGAGCAGTGTGAGTCCAGTCTGGTGCTGGTGTCGGGCCAGAATCAGGCCGAGAAGCTTCGCCGCCAACTGGGCTGCCAGGTAGCTCTGCTCGACGAGGTGCCCCGACCGGCCAAAGATATGATTTTGCTGGCACCACCCACCTCCTTGAGTTGGTTTCGCCACGCCGCCGTGCTGGAGGCAGGTCGTCTGCATCTTCTCTTTGGCCATCGTGAACTGGCCCAGGAATACGCTCGTCAGCGCAGCCTCTGGCTTGATCGCCAACAGATGGAGCAGATCTGGCGCGGATTGATGCGCTCGGCTCGAGCCGGTGTGCTCAGCGAGTCTGAGCTGGCCCGAGTGGCCAAGACCGTGCCCGCTGCTTTCGAGACGGTCGAGGCGGCGGTGGGCGTGCTGGAAGAACTCGGAGTCGCCACCTGGGAGTTGGCCGAACGGGAGCGTCTTTTGCGCCTCGGCAAGGGCAGCGGGCAAAGTCTCGAAGACTCGAGCCGGTTTCGCGAGTTGAGGGCCCGGCGCTCCCAGTTCCTTTCGCTACGCTACGCCTTTGGCCAGCGACACCTGCGCCTGAGCGAGGAACTCCGCGGCGTTTCTTGAAGTCGTGCCTATTCAGGCTAACTGACCGAGGTGATGTCCATGAGCAGAATTGTCGATTTGAGGTCGCATATTCGCGACATTCCTGACTTTCCCAAGCCAGGGATCCTCTTCAAAGACATCACCACGCTGCTCCAGGACCAGAACGCTTTTCGCGCTTCGGTCGACCAGTTGGCCGAGGCTTTTGCTGGCGTCGAGGCCACTCACGTGGTGGCCCTCGAGGCTCGCGGCTACATCTTTGGGGCTCCTCTCGCCTATAAGCTGGGGCTGGGATTTGTGCCGGTGCGTAAACCGGGTAAGCTACCGGCCGAGACCGTCTCGGTCGACTATGAGCTAGAGTACGGGACGAACACGCTGCACATCCACCACGACGCCCTCAACCAGGGGGATCGGGCCCTGGTCATCGATGATCTGATCGCGACCGGCGGCTCGGCTGCGGCCACCGTGGCTCTGGTCGAGCGACTGGGGGCGCAGGTCGTAGGGTTCGGGTGCGTCATCGAGTTGACGTTTCTTCAGGGCCGCGACAAGCTCAACGGCTTACCTGTTCAAGCTTTGCTTAGCTACGACTAGCGGTGCTCAACCCATATCGCGACAACCCCTACCGGATTCTCGGCCTGACCGTCGGCCAGGGAGGGCCGGGGCAGTCGCGCGAGGGCGAACTTCCCGAGCCTCTCGACCTGCCCGGGCTGCCTCTGCCGGTGCGCAATCATGACAATCTGATGGCCGCCTGGGACAAGGTGGCCGATCCGCGCACCCATCGGCGCTATGACGCTACCTGGTTTATCGTCGTCAACACCATAGATAAGACGGGGCTTGACTACCTGCGCGGGGGCCAGGTCGAGCAAGCCCTCGAATTGTGGGGCCGTCCCCAGGCCGACCAGGAGCCATCGACACTGCAAAATCTAGCTGTCTTGAGCCATCTCCTGGCGTTGGCAGAATCGCCTGGGCAAGAGCGTTTTTGGCTGCTGTGGGAGCAGGCCTTGCGGTCCTGGCTGCGTCTGACCGGGTTCAAAGTCCAGGATGTCTATCTCAACGAAACCATCGAGGCTATTATCGAGGACCTGGTCGAATTGGCTCAGACAGAGTTGCGCGATGGCCGGCCCGAGGCCGTAGCCAACGTTCTTCGCCTCTTTCAGCGGGCCGGTTTGCCCCAAAGCCGGCTGGCCACCCTCGACAAGCTCTTCCTGGGGGACGAAGTGGACCGGCTGCGCTATCGTTGCGCTCGAATTCGCGAGCGTCTGATCACCATTATGCGCGAGCGCCCACCGGAAGTCTCCAAGGTCATCTCGGAGGTCGAGCGCGAGATGTCGGGAGAGATTCTGCCAGCCATCGATTGGATCGGACGGGCCGGCCTGGATGGCAGCCAGCGTGTGGCCAAGGCCCACGAAGAAGTCAGCTTGCTTTATCGCACCCTGGCCAGGACCTGGGGCACTCTGGCCGATGACGACCACCGGCAGGCTCGGGCCCTCGAGGCCGCCCTTCGTTTCGCTCCCCCCACCCTTGAAGACGAGATGGAGCTCGAGCTGGAATCGCTGCGAAAGCAAACTCGAGCCCCCGAACTCATGCCTCCTTTGCCGCAGCCCGAGAAGAGGAAGGAAGCCGAGGAGGAAGAGCCCGAGCATCCCCCCCGCGACTACGCCTTCCTCAACACGGGCCTGGAGATGGTCCAGACTTCAATCTTTCACCACCAGCAGGTGGGGGAGGGAGTCTATTACGTGCGGCTCCTGGGGCTAAACGTGCTGCCTCTGGCCCGCTATCGCCTTTTTTTGACGGCCACGCATGATGTGGGCGGGGTGCATCGGTTACCCTTGACGGGGGGACTGGCGGCCCGAGCGGTGGTGTCCTTGCTGGCGCTCTTTTTTCTGGTCGCTTTTGGCTTGCAGCACCTGGCCGGACCGCCGGCCGGGGTCGAGCTTGAACTCGAGCAGGCGGGACTGCGGGCCAAGGTCGACTATCTAGTCTCGGAAGCCTCACGGCTGGCCACCCGCGCGGCCGAAGCGGCCGAGACGGTCGAGAAACTCGAGGTCGAGATGGCCGACCTGGAATCGAGACTGGCCTTGCACCCCGACGATAAGACCCTGCGAGAGAAGGCAGAAGAGACCAAAGTGCGTCTGAAGAAGGCCAGGATCACCTTCGAGAAGCTCGAGAGCGACCGGGCGGCGCTGCTTCGACGCGCAAATCGACTCAACGAGGCTCTCGAAACCTACAAGTGATTGTGGTATAATCCTCGGTGATGCGCTGGGGGGCGCAGATAGGTTGTGGTGTCCGTCAATCCGAGAGCAATGGATAGAGCAACTCTCGAGAAAGAGCAGCAGGCAGAGGAGAGACCAGAATCTCTCGACTCGCTGCTAGAAACGATCTCGGGCTACTTCGATCCGAAGGATCGCGAAGTGGTCGAGAACGCGTTCGCTTTCGCCGAGAAATGTCACCGAGGCCAGACCCGGGCCTCTGGCGAGCCTTATATTCTCCATCCGGTTGAAGTGGCCCAGATTCTGGCCGAATACCGGATGGATTGTCCGACCATCGTGGCCGCGCTGCTCCACGACACCGTCGAAGACACCGAGGTCAGCCTGGTTGACATCGAGGAGAACTTCGGCGCCGAGGTCCGGATGCTGGTCGACGGCGTCACCAAGTTGACCGCCATCTACTCTCGCCAGGGCCGCGAGGCTCCCACTCCACGCTCCAAGCAGATGGCTCGAGCCGAGAATCTCCGCAAGATCTTTCTGGCCATGGCTCGCGATCTGAGGGTTATTCTGATCAAGCTGGCCGACCGCTTGCATAACTTGAGGACACTGGACATTCTTCGGCCAGACAAACGGGAGCGTATCGCTTCGGAAACCCTCGAAATCTTTGCCCCCATTGCCTCGCGCCTGGGGGTCTTTCAAATGAAGCGCGAGTTGCAGGACCTTTGCTTCAAGTATCTCCATCCGGAGGAATACGAAGAGGTGGTGGCCGCCAGCGAGCGCCTGCGCGAGGGTCGCGAAGCGGCCATCGAAGAAGCCGTCGCCCAGATCCAGGAAAAGCTCAAGCGTCTCAACATCGAGGCCCAACTCGAATGGCGCGAGAAGCACCTTTACAGCACGTTCCAAAAGATGGAGCGAACCAACCGCAGCCTGGAGGAGATTTATGACCTGGTAGCCCTGCGCGTGATCGTGCCCAGAGTCGAGGACTGCTACAGCGTGTTGGGCGCCATCCACTCGGTGTGGATCCCGATGAAAGACCGCATCAAAGATTATATCGCGGTTCCCAAATCTAATAACTATCGCTCTTTGCACACCACCGTCTACGGCCCCAATCAGCAGCCGTTGGAGATCCAGATTCGAACCTGGGAGATGCACCGGGTCAACGAGTTTGGTATCGCCGCTCACTGGGCCTACAAGGAAGGCAACAAGCCCTCTAAAGACGCCGGCCTGTTCAAGGAGATCTACCCCTGGATCCGGGCCATTCTCGACTGGCAGGCCGACTCGCGCGACGCGCGCGAGTACATCGAGAACCTCAAGCTTGACCTGCTCTCGAACGAGGTCTTCGTGTTCACGCCTCGGGGTGATGTCATCGACCTGCCTAACGGGTCCTGCCCTATCGACTTCGCCTATCGCATCCATACCGAAGTCGGCCACAGTTGTGTGGGCGCGCGGGCCAACGGCAAGATGGTCCCTCTGACCTACAAGCTTCAGAACGCCGATATTCTCGAGATCATGACCTCGAAGACCGGTACCCCGTCGCTCGACTGGCTGCGCATCTGCAAGAGCAACCAGGCGCGCAACAAGATCAAGGCCTGGTTCAAGCGCGAACGGCGCGACGAGAACGTGGTTCGCGGCCGCGAGATGCTGCGGCGCGAGCTGGGCCGCCAGCGAATGGACAACATCCTGTCCGACAACGACATGCTCACTCGAGTGGCTACCCGCCTCAATTTCGTCACCGTCGACGACCTCCTGGCCTCACTGGGATATGGCGAGACCACCCTGCCGCAGGTGCTGAGCCGGCTGCGCGACGAGCTGCCCAAGGAGGTCTCTCAGACCCTGTTGCCGGCTCCCCGACGCACCGCGGCCAAGAAGGGCCTGGCTCAGGCCATTCGGGTCAAAGGGATGGACAATATCCTGGTCAAGTTCGCTCGCTGTTGCGCCCCCGTGCCCGGTGACCCCATCGTGGGCTACATCACGTTGGGCAAAGGCGTCTCGGTGCATGTGACCGACTGCTCGAACTTCAAAGCCCTGGTCGAAAGCTCGCCTGAGCGTTTCATCGAGGTTGCCTGGGATTCGCCCCTGGAAGACCCCATCTATCAGGTCGACATCGAGATCGAGGCGTGGGACCGCTCGGGCCTGCTATCCGACGTCATGAACGTGATCAACGAGTCCAAGGTGCCGACCCGTTCCTGTCGAGCCTGGGCTCGTAAAGATCGGGCCTGCATCAAGATCGCCGTCGAGATCGCCCACAAGAAGCAGCTCGAAGAGCTGATGAAGAAAATTCGTCATCTGCGCGATGTCATCCAGGTGGCGCGCATGAGCCAGCTGCGCTCAAAGTAGTCGTGCGGGCAGTGGTGCAGCGGGTCTCGCAGGCCCATGTCGAAGTTTCCGGAGAGGTCGTCGGCCAGATCGAAGCCGGCCTTTTGATCCTGTTGGGAGTAGCTCCCGAGGACGGAGACACCCAGGCCGCCTGGCTGGCCGAGAAAGTCGCCAATCTGCGCATCTTCGAGGACGCCGAAGGCAAAATGAACGTCTCGCTCGTCGAGTCGGGCGGTTCGGCCCTGGTGGTCTCGCAGTTTACTCTCTACGGCGATTGCCGCAAAGGACGGCGTCCGAGCTTTATTGGGGCCGCCCGCCCCGAGCTGGCCGACCGTCTTTACCAGGTCTTCTGCGAGCGCCTGCGGACGCTGGTGCCGAAGGTGGAAGAGGGCGTTTTTCAAGCCACCATGGCGGTGAACCTGGTCAACGACGGCCCCGTCACCCTGATCCTCGACACACCCTAGTAAGCAAAAAGGCCGCCCTGGTTGGCGGCCTTTCTAGCTGGTCGGTAGTTCGCTTAGTCGCAGTAGGGGAGCAGAGCCAAAAAGCGGGCCCGCTTGACGGCGGTGGTCAGCATGCGCTGATACTTGGCCGAAGTCCCGGTGATGCGGCGAGGCAGAATCTTTCCGCGCTCGCTGACGAACTTGCGCAGCAGCCCCACATCTTTGTAATCGATCGTCTTGATCTTATTGGCCGAGAAGTAGCACACTTTCCGGCGGGGGCGCCGACCGCGACGTTTATAATCCATTGCTGCCATAGGTTTAACTCTCGCCAATCTTTTAAATGCCCCCTATTTATGCACATGACCAAGTAGCTTGTCAAGGCTCGCTTCGCTCGCCAGGGAGCGCTCGCTTTGCTCGCGGGAGAAGGAGCGCCGACTGCGTCGGCGGGAGTAGGAGCGGCCCTTCGGGCCGGGACCAGGGCCTGTCGATGGCGGGGTGAGGGCTGGTCGGCATAGGGGCTTCTCTGACGGCCGTAAAAGAAAAAGCCCCGGCTTTCACCGGGGCTGAAGGTCCAACCAAATGCTCATCTCACTGAAATCAGTTTAGGCCGGCAGCGTCACAAGGGCGTCAAAGGACGCCGGAAGGCCTGAAGCCTCTAGGGGCAGATGAAACCGCTGGCGGTTGGAAAAGGGGCGACACAAGGCGTCCCCACCGACACGCAAATGTAGTAGAACCCATTTGTTCCTCCCCCGCAGGCGGTGTTACAGAAGCCACCGTCGCCCCCGGGTGGGCAGGCCGCGACGCAGGAGGAAGTTCGACACTGGGTCTCCCCAGAGGAGCAGGCGCCACCGCCTGACTGGCACTGATTCGCCCCAACACAGGTCCCAACCAGGGGCCCGCTGTCGGCCGCGGCCGGTTTTGGCAAAGCCACAGTTGCCACGAGGGCTGCCGAGGCCACGGTTTTGAGAAACTGGCGTCTCGGAGCGTCGTCGAAAGCGATGAGCTCAGCTCGGCTCAATTCCAGCAAAGCGTGTTCGAGTTCGAGCGAAGAAAGGGTGGTGAGGGCCCTTTTGAGGGCTTCCAAATCAGGATGGGCTTGGGCTGCCTCATAGACGCTGGCCGCTGGCTCACGAAGTGCGTGGACACAGAGCGCAGACGCGTCGTAGATAAGAAGCTCGTCCCCCACCCATTGGCCAATCAGGCCACGACGGAGCTTTATTTTCATGATGTCAGAATTATTTGATGACATCATGACACTTCCTGCCGGCTCGCGAAGCTCGGTTTGGAGACGGAGCGGCCCTGCGGCCGAGGTCTTCGCGCGAAGCGCCCGGCTGTTTCCTAGCGGCGTCAGCCGCTCTCCTTGTCGTGTGCCAGGCCGAGGTCTCCGCGCGAAGCCCACGGCTCCCTTTCCCTGCGGCGCAGCCGCAGCTCCCCGTCGACGCGCAGCGTCGAAATCTCAGCCGCAGGCTGCTCCCTGTTCAGCATAGTTTCAGAGAGTGGGGGTAGGGTGGCCATGGCAGGAGATATACACATGAACGTTGCCAACCACGCCAAATCACTGGGATTTCCCATTCCCAAGGACTATACTGGCCCGCCCGACGGGCTGTCTCACCCTCATCACCGCGAGCTACTGCGGCCGGTGGCCCGAGGGCTGCTAAGCCTGGGCTTTCGCATCCAGGTCGAAGGGCGCGAGAATCTGCCAGAGGACGGGCCCGTCATCTTTGCCGGCAACCACCCGTCCACGGTCGAACCGGCCCTGATGGACCTGGTCACCCTGGGCGACACCCGCTATATGGCCGACTATCCAAACTTTAGCGGCTTCGGGGGCAAAGTGGTGACGGCCATGGGAGCCTATCCCGTGGACCGCCTCAATCCTTCGCTCACGGCCGTCAAGCACAGTCTCGATCTGCTCAAAGACGGCGTCAATCTAGGCCTGTTTCCTGAAGGGCAAATGAGTGAAAACCCGCAGCAAGTGGGTCCTTTCAAGCCCGGAGTGGGCACGCTGGCCGTGCGTGGCAAGGCCGAGGCGGTGGTGCCCATGGCCTTTCACTACAAGCCCGACGACCAGCCTCGCTGGGGCGAGAAGCTGGCTGGCTGGGGCGCTGCCCTGGCCGTGGGTGCCGGGGCTGTCCTGGCTTCGAGTGCCGGGCCCGCTGCAGCCAGCCTGGCCGGGGTGGTGACGGGAGCCCTGACCGGCGCTTTCACAGCCGGGGCGGTAGCTCACCACTTTACCAGACCGGCGGATGCCCGGGTGCCTTACAACCAGTTGATGGCCACCGCCCTGGCGGGAACGGCCGGGGCCGTGGTGGGAGGCGTGTTGGGGGGGCTGGTGCCCAACCCCGTTTTCACCGCGACCGGGTCTCTATCCGTGCTGGGGATGACCCACGCCTGGCAGCAGCGGCCGGTGGCCGCGGTCAAGATCGGTCAGCCCCTCAAAGTCGAACCTTACACTCAGCAATACGGCCGAAAAGACGCCCCGCTCGTGCTCACCGAGGACGTGCACCGGGCCGTCGGCCATCTCAAAGCCGAACTGGGCGGAGCCGCCTACGACGAGTCCGCCCCCAAGGTCCGTGATTAGGAGTCACCAATGCGAATAACCCATTCCGCCGCCAGAAAACCCCAGATCCCCTCGGTCTTCAAGCCCTACCTGGTCGACCCGCCGGCCCCGGTGCCTCAGCTGCAGCGTCCCGTGTTGATTGTCCCCGGGGGACGCAGCCAGCGAGTGGGGCTGCCGGCCCTGGTGAATTTTCTCACCGAGGGCAGCCCCAATCAGTATGCGGGGCACTACAACGTCGAGCAGAAAGACAAGTTCGAAGAGACCTATCGCGAGCACGGCGGCAACGTTTTCACCCTGCAATATACCCACAAGTTCGGGTCGGTCGAGCGTAACGCGGGCGAGATCAAGCAGGCTATCGAGGACATCCGCCGGGTAACCGGGGCCGATGAAATCGACGTGGTGGCCGAGTGTAAGGGCTCGGTGGAAGAGCGGCAGTACCTGCACGATGTCGAGGAGGGCCAGGACGGCATTCGCAATCTGGTGCAGTTGGTTCCGCCCAACCACGGTATCCCGGCGGTGGGCGACGTGACGAACCTTTGGGTTCGCTTGATCGAGGGACTGAAACTACCGGTCAAGAGTTTTCACGGGGTAGCGCTCGATTCGGAAGCGTCCGAAGCCTATAAGAGCTTTGGGGGTGACTGGAAGGTCGGGCCCCTCGAGGGCAATCCGCGCATTCGCCAGTTCAACTCGCCTGAGAGTGTGGCCAAAGAGAAGCGGGCGTACCATTCCTTGACGGTGGTCGGCGGCGACGGCCACAACCAGCTCAAGATGATGGGTATGCCGGGGCTGCCGCTACCCTGGCTCCAGGGCGACAACGAGTTGCCCCGTTCGGCGGCCTATCTCGAACACGCTGACAACAACTTTTTCTACAACGGAGAGAACGGCGAGCACGCCAAGGTCCAGTTTCATCCCAAGGCCCTGGCCAAGATCGCCGAGACGCTGGTGACCGACGGCAATCCCAGCCGCGACGAGCACTACGTAGGCGAGCAGCCCAGCATGACCGACATTCGCATTCGAACCGGCCTCTACGGCGTCTCGCTGGCAGGACGGCTCGGGGCGGCTGGGTTCGCAGTGGCCGGGGCGCCCATGGGTTTGGCCGGCAACGCCCTGGCCATGGTTGGCCTGGGGTTGACGGCGGTCGATGCCGGTTGGCAAGTCAACCGCATCCTCAAGGGCGAAGAAGAGGTCGTCAAAGGCAGTATCGGCGTGTTGGCCAAGGCTGCCCAGGTGGCCGGAGTCGGGCTGGCTTTGACCGGCACGGGCTGGCCGGCGGCTGTCTTGATCGGCGGCGGCCTAGCCGCCAGCGCCTGGGCCTGGCATAACTAGCAAGGCCAGCAGCAGCCCCTCCTGCAAGGCGATGGTGGCCTCGGTTTCGAGGATTCGATTAGACAGCGTGCGGCTGCTGGCTCGGGTCAAGGTTTCACCCTCCAGCGGAAAGGCAAAGCCCTTCAGGTCGACCCCGGTGCAGGTGTCAGAGAGGCAGAGCAAAGAAGCGATCCAGCCCTGGCGTTGGCTAATCAGGTGGTTGGGCTCGACCAGAAAGGCCTCCTGGTCGTGGCTGGCCAGGATCGTTCGCATGCCGGCCTGGCGACAGTAGCAAAGACCGGCCACCAGGTTGAAGAGCAGGTGGTCGGTGCGCCCGCCCAGGGCTCCCAGCACCACCAGGTCGCGGGCCCCCCAGGCGTGAGCCAGCTGCATGGCCAGTTCCAGGTCGCTGGCGTCTTTGCCCACCGGCAGTCGCCGCACCGGGATACGGCTACGCTCGAGGGCTGCGACTTGCTCCAGGGTCAGGGAATCCAGGTCGCCCACCACCGCGTCGGGGGTCAATCCGAGGAACATGGCCACGGCGTAGCCGCCGTCGGCACAGATCAGACGGTCGGCGCGAGCGACCTGGTCCCGACAAAAATCGGGATCGGGGGGCTCGCCACCAGCCAGGATGGCCACGCGGAATCGAGTTTGCAAAGGTTCGTCGGTTTCTGGCTCGAAGCTGCCCGCCGTGGATGACGAGCTGAAGCTTTTCGTCTATGGCTCTCTCAAGCCTGGAGAGTGCAATGACGAGGTGATTTCGGCCTGGGTGCTCGAGGCCCTGCCCGCCAGCATCGCGGGCCAGATGTACCTGCGGCCCGACGGCTATCCGGCCCTCTGGCTTGAGGGCACGTTTGCGCTGGGGACGGCTGACTACGAGGCTGACCTGGCTCGTTGCCGTCAGCCGGTAGTGGGCGGCGGGGGCGGGGTCCAGGGCCAGTTGCTGCATCTGCGTGAAGGACGAACGATGCTGGAACGGCTCGACCAGTTCGAAGGTTACTATCCGGGCCAGCCGTCCGAATACGCGCGTTTGCTCGTGCCAGTGGCCACGCCCGCGGGCGTGTGCGCGGCCTGGACCTATGCCTGCCCCGAAGGAGGCCCCCGGCCCCGCTGGGTCGGCATCGATTGCTGGCCCCCGCCAGGCTCGGAAAAACCGGCTCCCTACCGCGTCCCTCCCAGGTGATGCCCGGCTCGGTTACGAAGGGGGCGCAATGCGCGCACGATTCGTCCTCATTTTGGCTCTGTTGCTGACCTTGCCGGGCCTCGCCCAAGAACAGCTATCGGCTCGATTGACCGTTTATAACCCCGGAGATGGTCCGGTGCGGCTCATCTTGAGGGTCGAGAACCTTACCGGTCAGACCGTCACGGTGCCCCAGTCCTCGGGTCAAACCCACGAGTTCGTGATCACTTGCAAGGGCGAAGTGGTGTGGACCTGGTCTCACCTGCGCTATTTTCTGCAAAGCACTGGCGCGGTGGTGTTTGCGCCGGGCGAGATCAAGGCCTTCGACGCCGAATGGGAAGGCTTGATGAACAACGGCAAGCCGGCCCCCAAGGGGCACTACCTGGTCGAAGGCTACCTGCTCAACAGCAGCGGTGAGCCGATCCGGGCCGAGGCGCGTCAGTTGGTGCTCACCCCCTAGTCGGCCCAGCGGCGCGGCGCGAAGCGCCGAGGCCGGGCGGTTGATGCTGGCTTAACGCCGCGGCTTTAGAGTGGGGCGGTATGCTGGTGAGACCACACCCTGGTTGTCAGACTCGATTGGCCATCGGACCCCGTTCGGCTCCGCCCAATGGCGAGCCGTGCGAGGTATTCGAGCCTGTCGATCTGACCGTTTCCAGTTTGCCCGAGCCAGCTCCCCAGCCCACGGGCTGGAAGCGCTCGGCTGCTTGCGTCGGCCTGGCTCTGCTCAGCGGAGTGTCGGCCCTGGCCGGCATCGGCTACTACGGCAACCGCGAGGCCCTGCGCGAGCCGATCTCGGTGTCTTTTACCCTCGATTCCGAGGTGGCCACCTTGGCCGCACCCGCGCCGGGCCCGGGGCAGCAGACTCGACCGCGCGGCAAGGTGGCCGTGTCGGTGCCGGCCCGGCAGACCACCGAATTCGCCCAGCAGTTGCGTCGCCAGCCCCACACCCGGGCTTTGTTGCGCCAGGCGCTCGAGCGGGTCAAAGCCTCGGTGGATGCCGAACTGCAGGGATTGTCGGTGCCACCCGATCGCACCTTGCTCGACCTGAAGGCGCCTCTGCCCACCTCGCCGCGAGCGTTCTTCCATCTGGGCGGCATCGACCTCCCCTCGCTTGGCTATGGGGCGCTCCAGGCCGAGTCGGTTCCGCTCACTCTCGATTATCAAGTGGCGCCCTTCACGCCGGCGCTGGAGGTCGACCTGCAGCTGCTGGATCAGGGGCCACCCCAGGCCGATGTGGATGGGGTTTATCTGGGCTCGGTCAAAGTGGGGGTTCGCGTCAATCAGCCTTCGCACACCTTGACCGGACAGGCTCGCCTGGAACTTGACCTCGAGGGACGCGACTCGCAGGCGGCGGCCCAGGCACTGCGGGCTCAACCCGAGACTGAGCACAATCGGCGCCAGCTCGAAAAGCTGGGCCAGCGACTCGAGCGAGGCCGGCGGCTGGCGGATGGGCCGGCGGCAGGTTTGTTGCAGGATGCCTTTCACGACCAGCGGGTGGACTTTGCCGTCAGGCTCGACTCGGGTCAGGGCGAACTGGCTTCGTCGGTATATCACTTCTGGCTGGGTCCCGATACGTCCGGCGATGGCCGGGCGGATCTGGTCGTGCGCGAGCAGATGTCGGTCGAAGGGCTGGCTCGAATCCAACTGGAGCTAGACAAGCTCGAAGCGGTGGGTCAGGCTCCCGAGGGCTGGGTCGGCGGTCTTCTGCACGGTCAGGTCGAGGACGCCTTGCTGGCTGGCGTCCGCCAGTTGGTGCCGAGCGCCGCCGAACAGGTCAAGGGTCTGGCCGCCCAGGCGGTCGAGCGCGAGTTTCACCAGGCCAGTCAAGAGCTCGAAGACCGTCTCAATCCCGAGTTGGGCCAGCTCTACGGGCAGGGTCGCACTCTTCAGGTGCGAGTGGGCGATCAGACCATCAAGCTGCCGCTGGGAGCCATCCGCGCCGACCGTCAGGGGGTTGCGCTTGCCTTCGGCCGAGGAGCCAGTCAGGTTCGGGCCGGCCAGGGTGTCAGTCTGGCCGTGGGGGCCGAAGAGCTATCCCAGGCTTTGCGCGACAGTTCGCAGGGCGGCTCGGTCGACTGGCGTGGTCTGCTGGCCGAGGTGCGCGAGGCCAACGGGCTCAAGCGGCTGAACTTTGGCCAGCGCGACGGTCAGACGGTGTATCCTCGACTGGTCCATCGCCCGGGGGAGACCGTGCTCAAGTTCGATATCACCGCCGAATTCAAGCGGCTTTTGCCCATACCCGGTCTGCCGGTCCTCGACCCCGTGCTGGGCCTGGGCCGTTGGCTGCTGGGAGCCACCATCCACACCGGGGTCGAGATTCCCCTCGCTCTCGAGACCCAGGACGGGGTGTTGGGACTGCGCGCAGTCGACGACCAGGTGCGCTTTGTCCAGGCCGAGACGACGTTGCCTTTTAGTCCGATTCGCTTGTTGCCCACCCGCCTCGTGGGCGACGTCCTGGCCAACCTGCTGGTGCGAACCCAGGGTGGCACCGTCGGAGCCGGTCTGCGCGAAGCTCGACTACAGGTGGATTTGCGTGACTACGGCCTGCGTTTTGAAGAGGCTCGCTGGCATCCTTCGCAGGGGCTCGACCTCCAAGTGGGAGTCACTTCCGAGGCGGTTCGGCAGGTGGACCGGCTGGTGGGTCAGTAACGCTCTTCCATGGAAGTGGCCCAACCCTCGCGGCGCCTCGAGCCCGACCAGCTGTGGTCGCTGGTGGACCGTCACCATAACGCCTTTATCGCCGAGCGCCTGTCGGGGCCCCGAATCCTCGACCTGGGCTGCGGCTACGGCACTCTGGTCGAGTTTCTGAGTCGCCAGGGGCGCCAGGTGGTCGGCATCGACCTCGACGCTGAGAGTCTGGCCGTGGCCCGTCATCGGTATCCCGACCGTGAATTCGTCGAAGGCGACTTCGTAGGTCGCTATGACGAGCAGAGCTTTGACCATGTGGTGATGCGCGATGCCTGGCATCATCTCTATGAAGAATCCGAAAACCCGGCGGGCCTGCTGGAGGAAGTGGCCCGACTGCTGGCGCCCGGAGGCTCCCTGGTCATCTTCGACCCCAATCTCAACTGGATCTTGCGAACCGGTCGCAAACTCATTGGCCATCGTGACGCCGAATGCTCGCTCGAAGACGCCGAGAGGTTTCTAGCCGACCACGGCTTTCGAGTGGTCGGGCGCAATTTCTACGAACTATTCGCCCTCGCCGTCAGCGGTGGCTATGTGGGCCCGCGGCTGGCCCCTCCCTGGCCGCTGCTCAATCGCCTGCTCGCCTGGCTCAACGATCGGCTTAGTCGCGGGCTTGACGGCACTCCGCTGGCGCCGGTTTTGCTGTGGCGTTACTGCCTGGTAGCCTTGCCAGGAGGTCCCTCCAGGGTCTCGAACTGACCGAAACCAGGAGGAGCAGCCCAATCAAGATTCTCATCACCGGGGTGGCCGGTTTTATCGGTTCCAATCTAGCCGCCACCTTGCTCGCCAGGGGCCACGAGGTGGTGGGCATCGACAATCTCAGTCAGGGCTGTCTTCGCAACCTGGAGGCCTTTCGTGACTCGCCGGACTTCGAGTTTCTCCACGGCGACCTCAACAATCCGCTCATTCTTAATGGCCCCAGGGTCGACGTGGTGGTCCATCTCGCGTCCCAGAAGATCCCGCGCTATTCGAGCGCTCAGGCCTGTCTTGACGAGAATTCGCGGGTGCTCAAGTACGTGCTCGAGAAGTGTCTGCGCGACCGAATCCGATTGGTCTATACCTCCACCTCGGATGTCTATGGCAAGAACCCCAAAGTGCCTTTCGACGAAGAGTCGGATCTGGTCCTGGGGCCGACCCGAGTCAAACGGTGGGCCTATGCGCTCTCGAAAATCTACGGCGAGCACACTATTTTGGCCCACCATGAGGAGTACGGTCTCGAGTTTACTATCGGACGCCCCTTTGGTTCCTATGGCCCTAACCAGCACCTGACCTGGTGGGGGGGGCCGCAGGCGGTGTTCATCGGGTTGGCTCTCAAAGGCGAACCGCTGCCCATTCACGGCGACGGCCAGCAGACGCGAACTTTCTCCTACGTGACCGATACGGTCGACATCCTGACCGCTTTCATCGAAAAAGACGAGGCCCGCAACGAGATCTTCAATGTGGGAGCGATCGTCGAGGAAGAGACGACCATTCTCGACCTGGGCAAACGCATCTGGCGCTTGATTCACGGGATCGACAGCGAGCCCCGCCTCGAACTCATTCCCTACGAATCGTTCGGACGTTATGAAGACGTGCGGCGACGCGTGCCCTGCAACCAGAAGCTCGAGCGTCTGCTGGGCATCACGCCACGGGTGGGCCTCGACGAAGGCCTGGCCAGGACCATCGCCTGGCAGCGGGGGCTGGTATGATCTACTTTCTGGTGCCGGTGTTCAACGAATCGCCCAACATCGAGGGACTGGCCGCCTCGCTCAAGGCCATCGTCCCTGACCAGCCGAAGTTCTTCGTGCTGGTCGACGATTGCTCGAGCGATGATACCATCGCCCAAATCCATCGGCATTTCGGCGACAGCGACTATCAAGTGCTCGACAAGGCCGCCAATCGAGGGCCCGGGCACTCGTTTAACCTGGGCTTCGGCTGGATTCTTCGCCACGGTTCGCCGGGCGACCGCGTCGTCACCCTCGAAGGCGACAACACCTCGGATGTCTCGAGCTTGAGCGAGATGCTGGCCATTTCGGGGCTGGGCTACGATCTGGTGCTGGCCTCGGTTTACGCTCAGGGCGGCTCGCTGGGCAGCACCACCGTCTGGCGCAAGACGATCTCGTTTGTGGCTAACGCGCTACTGCGCTCGGTTTTCGACATTCGCGTTGCGACCCTTACTTCGTTCTACCGAGTCTATGGCTACGAATTGCTCACCCGCATCCAGGCCGCTTACCCCGAAATCATCGAAGAGCCCGGCTACATCTCGATGACCGAGGTGCTCATCAAAGCGATCCGGGTGGGGGCTCGCATCATCGAGGTGCCCACCCGCATTCTGTCCGAGAAACGAGCCGGCCAATCCAAAATGAAGATCGTGAGCACGGCCCTGTCCTATCTGCGTTTTCTGCAGCGCGACCTGCGCCCGCGAGGCCAGGGATGAATCGCGAGCGGGCCGCCCTGTTGGTGGTGCTGGCCGTCACCCTGCTGCTGAGAATCGGTCACCTGGCTGGGCCCACCCTGCGCGACGAGGGCGTCCACGGCTATATGGCGCAGGAGATTTTGCGCGGCCATTTGCCTTTCGAGACGGTCTTCGATAACAAGGGGGTCCTGCTCTATGGCGAGCAGGCGGCTGCCCTGGCCGTCTTCGGTATGCACTCGATCGCGGGCATTCGCTTACTGGGCATCGCCTTCGTGCTGGGTTCGATGGTGGCGCTCTACCTCTTGCTGCGCGATCAATACGGTCACGCCGAAGGGGTGATGGCGGTCGCCCTTTTCGGTTTCTATTCCAGCCTGATGCAGATGCAAGGCCACTACTACGGCTCTGAAGTCTTCACCTTGCTGCCCACCAACCTGGCCGCCCTGTGCGCCTGGCGGGGGCTGGTCAAAGAGGACCGGCGACTTTTCTTTCTGAGCGGCCTCTTCATGGGGCTAGGCATCTGGACTCGGCTCACGGTCGCGCCTTTTGTCGGCTCTTTCGGCCTCTTTCTCTTGCTCTATTACCACCGGTCTCGCCTGGCCGGACCGTGGTGGATGGGTGTCGGGCTGGCTGTTTCATGCGTGCCCTTTATCGGGCTCTATCTGGTGGCCGGGCGAATGGATCTGCTGGCCCAATCGTATTTTCTCTTTAGCGGCGCGCAACTGGTGACCGCCGATGTGCCAGGCACGCCACTCGAGCAACTGGGGCGCATCCTGGCTGTGGCCCTGCCCAACATGCTCATCCTGATGGTTTTTTTGGCCGGCTTGCCGTTCTCGCCCTGGTGGCGCGATCGTCGCACCACCTTTCTGGCTCTATGGTTGGGCGGCGGGTTGCTCTGCTTTTTGCTGACGGGCCAGTATCTCAGCAAGCAGCTGCACCAGGCCTTGCCCCCGCTCTGCGGTTGGGCAGCGGTGGTGCTGGTGGACTGGATCGGTCAGGCCAACTGGCGGCGGACGGTGGCCTGGCTGCTGCTGGCGGTCTCGGCCCTGGGGGCGGCCGGCCTGAATTTCCCTCGCTATTATCGGTTGACGGTCGACGACCCCTCGGCCAGCGAGCCGATCATGGTGGTAGGCGAGCGAGTGGCCGACTGGGTCCGGGAGCATAGCCAGCCCGGGGACGGCCTGTTCGTGTGGGGAGTCGAGTGGCAAGTCTATTTTCGGGCCGAGCGGCGCTCGCCGTCGCGCCACATCAACCTGCTGGCCGTGATCCTGATCGCCATCGCGGCCCAGCGAGGGGCCCCGGTGGGTGACGTTCTGGCTCAGGTGCAAAACGAGATGTCGACTCAGCTCAAGGCCCACCCGCCTCGCTACATCCTGGTCACTTCCTCGGTCAAGAACTACGGTATCGAGGCCTATTATCTGCCGGCCGAATTCGACGCCATGCTGCAACGGGACTATCACTTGCTGTTCAAAGACGACCCTTACTGGGTCTTCGAGCGCAACAACTCCTCGAGATAGTCGGCAAACCCGCCGTAGACGGCCTGATCGTTGTACTGTTCTTCAAAGGCCCGGCGGGCCCGCCCGGCATAGGCCTGGCGCAACTCGGGCTGGTCGGTCAGGCGCGACACCAACCGGGCCAGGGCCTGGTGGTCGCCGGCCGGATAGTAGAATCCCAACTGCTGCTGTTCGAGTAGATGCTCGAGTTCGCCCACGCACGACGACAGGATGGGCAAACCGGCGGCCATGTATTCAAAGGGCTTGTTGGGCATGGCGTCAGGATGGCCGTCGCCCCAGGGAAGTAGCCCAACCTGGCAACGCCGCAGCACCGAGACCAGGGTGTCACGCTCGAGCCAACCGGGCAGACTGACGTTGGGCAGCCCCTCGGCTTTCTTGAGGCACAATTCGCGCTGTTCCCCCAGCCCGGCCAGCAAGAAGTGGACCCGGCGCTCGCCGGCCTGCCAGAGTTGGCGGGCCACCTCGATCACGAAGGGCACGTCGTAAGAGCCGCCGATGGTGCCGGCAAAAGCGAAGATGGTTTTGTCGTCGAGACTGGCCAGCACCTCGGGAGCCTGGCCCGGGCTGGCCGGGTCGTGATGGCGATAACCGTGAACGAAGACGCGGTCGAATCTACCCGCCGGTCGCCCGGCGTAATCCAGGCCCCAGTCGAGCAAGCCCTTCGAGATCGCCGTAAGACCGCTGGCCGGACGCAGGATCGAGCGGGCCTGTTGGCGCCACGGCCAGATGAGCAGCTCGACCAACGGATGGGCCCAGAGGGGAACCCGCCGTAAAAAGATATCTGGCCAGATGTCGCGGATGTCGATGACCACCGGCAATCGATGGCGACGACCCAGTTCGATACTGGCCAACCCCAGGGCCGGGATGGGGTGGCAGCACAAGATCATCTCGGGCGGCGGTTGCTGGCGGGCCACCTGACGAAAGCGTCGAGCCAGGCGCAGGTGATGGAGGACTCGACCCAGCGAAATGTTGCGCTGGTAGCCGCCCGCATGCAGTAGCCGCAGCTCGAAGCCCGGTTCGATCGCATAGGCGCCGTCCTGGTCGCTGACACACAGCTTCTTCTGGTGCGAGTGGGTGCTCGACCACCAGGTGACCTGGTGGCCGCGCCGGGCTAGCTCGGCCGCCAGCAACCAGATCCGCTGCGGCCGAGCCCCTTCGAGAACGGGCAACTGCTCGCCATCTTTGACCAGCCAGATGCGCACTGGCTGGGTGTTCGATGTCTAGGCTGGGTCACCTACGACCTGAAGGTTGTCGAGGTAGATGCCGTCCTGGTTGCTCGAGCTGTCGGATTTGAGGCGGAAGCGAATTCTCACGCTGTCGCCGTCATAACCCGAAAGGTCGAGGACATGCTGTTTCCAGTCGGAGTTGCCGGTGAACACGGCCTGATCGTTCCACCACGAATACCAGTGGCCGTTGTGGGCCTCCACGATGACCTGGTCCTGGCCGTCTTCGAGCGAGTACTTGGCGTCGAAAACCAGGGCCGGGTTCTTGATGCCCTTGAGCGAGAAGGTCTTGGTCACCAGCGAGTTGTTGGTGTTGGGGTCGTAGTTGCCGTCGGGACTGTCGGTCCAGACCTGACCACGACCTTCGACCTCGACCTGAGCCCAGGTGCCCTGGGGGTCGAAGCTGGCCGCGCCGCCATCCTGGAAGGCGACCTGGCCGGCCGGCATGTTGACCTGAGTGACGGCCACCGGCGAGAAGTTCGAGGCGTTGTCGTAGGCGCGCACCGCGAAGTGCAGGGTGCGGTCCTGACCCGAGGGGGCTACGGTGACCTGAACCTCCTGAGGAGCTCCGGCTTCGGCCACGGGCGGGCTCTCGACCGGGGTGGCCGTCGAGAAGTCCTCGTCATTGGTGATCGGCTCGCTCGAGTAGCGAATCTCGTAGCCCCGGGCTTTGCCTTCCATGCCGTCGTCGCCGGGGGCGGTCCAGCCGAGCTTGACCTTGCGGCTGCCGTCGGCGGTGGCGGTCAGGCCGGCGGGTGTGGATGGGGCGGTGGTGTCGTTCTCGACCGCGTTGGCGGCGTTGATTCGACCACCGGTCAGCACTTTGCCCTGCAGGTTGTCCTGGGGAACCACGCTGTCGAGCAGGCGAGCCTTGATTTCTTCGTTGCTGGCGTCGGGATAGGCGGTGGCGATCAGTCCGGCCACGCCGGCCACGTGGGGGCAGGCCATCGAAGTGCCGTCAAAGCTGGCGTAGCTGCCGTTCTTGATGGTCGAGTAGATGCCCACGCCCGGCGCGGCCACGTCGACGCTGGTGGCGCCATAGTTCGAGAAGCTGGCCAGGCGGCCGTTCTTGTCGATAGCGGCCACCGACACGATGTTGGGCAGGTCATACGAGGCCGGATAGCCGGGACGGCTGTCGTTGTTGTTGGATTCGTTGCCGGCCGCGAAGATGTGCAGGCAAGGCGAGGCCTTCAGGGTGTCATAGAGGGCCTGGTTGTAGCCGCCACCGCCCCACGAGTTGGAGGTGATGCGGGCGCCGTTGTTAGCAGCGTAGAGGGTGGCTTTGATGGCGTCGGCCGTGGTGCCGCTGCCGCTGGCCGAGAGAAACTTGGCGCCCATGATGCGGGCCTCCCACTGGACTCCGACTACACCCACACCGTTGTTGCCTTCGGCCCCGATGGTGCCGGCACAGTGGGTTCCGTGGGCGTGGTCGTCGAGGGGGTCGCCGCTGTCGCGGATGGCGTTGATGCCGTGGACATCATCGACCACGCCGTTGCCGTCGTTGTCGATGCCATCCCCGGCGATTTCTCCGGGGTTGGTCCACATATTGTGGCGAAGATCAGGGTGGTTGTAGTCGACACCCGTGTCGATGACGGCGATAACCGGGCCGTGGGTGCGGTCGCCCTTGACGGTGGCCCAGGCTTCGGGGGCGTCGATATCGATACCGTTGGGGTTGTTCAGACCCCACAGCTTGGGGTTGAGGTCGTCGGGAAGGACCGGCTCGGCCGACCCGTAGGCCTGCAGAACGTCGTTCGAGCAGGCATAGGCGATGCGGGGGTCCTTTTCCATGGCGGCGATGGCCTGGGCGGTGCTCATATCGGCCGGAAGTTTGAGCTGCAGCAGGTCACCGCCGAAGCTCTGATAGAGGTTCTTGGGGATGTCGAACTTGTGCTTCACCTCGGCGCCGTATTCGCCGGCCAGGTTCTGCATGGCCGCAAAGGCCATTCCCGGCTTGACTTTGATCAGCACTTCGCCTTCCACATGCTCGGGCAATTTGGTGGCCAGATCGGCCGCTTCGGCAGCGGTCTTTTCGAGCATCGCTCCGAGCTGCACCCGGTCCTGGGGGTCCTGGGCTGCTTCGGTCCTGGGCGCGGCGGCGGCCTGACGGGCCACCGGGGCAAAATTCTGGATATGAGCTACATCGCGAATCATTTGAGTCCTCCTCGCCCTATGGGGCGTGCCGCCATGGTATTGAGTGGAGAGGGCAGAACAATGAACGTCGTATGAATTTTCGGTCAGCTAGGCCGTGCCCGCGATGATCAGGCCGGCTCCCTGAAGATAGCTACATTCGCGATACTCGAGCAGGTTGGCCCTGAGGATGGCTTTGCCTCTGGCCCAACGCTCTCGCAGCCTCTGGTCGTCGAGGTCTTCGACCGAGTCGATGCCCGCCTTTTCGAGGCCCAGGCGATAGAGAGGGTAGAGCCAGCGGAGCCAGCCATCAGGTTTGACCTGCTGGAAGTCCATGATGGCCAGCCGGCCGCCTGGCTTGAGTATCCGTAGGCACTCGTAGAGAGCGGCCTCGAAGTCCTCGACGATGCCCAGACACCAGACCGAGATCACGGCGTCTACCTGGCTCGGCACGGGGGGTAGTTTGGCCGCGTTGGCGCGCCGGAGCTGGATCTGAGGGCGCCACCCATTGCGTTCGACGCGTTGGCTGGCCTGGACCAGCATTCCCGAGGAGTAATCCATCCCGATGACCCGCCCGCCGCTACCGAGCTTGGGTATCAGCAGGGGGAAATTCAACCCCGTTCCACAGCCCAGATCCAGCACCCTGGCCCCTTCCAGGTCACCCAGCAGGTTGACCGTGGCTTGACGGCAGCCGCGGGTGCCAAGCAGCAGACGAAAGAAGACCTTGACCAGGGTGTCGTACCAGCCGGCCACGGCGTCATAGTTCTTGGCAACCACGGGGAGTTTCACTCTTCCAGGCTAACGTCCGGCGATACTGTCGCCAGCCTCCTCGGGGCGCCGGGGGGGGCATTCCAAAGGCTATCTTTTGTCCAGCTTCTCGCTCTTCTCGGCGTAGACTTCCTGGTCGGGGTAAAGCTCGGCCAGGAACTCTACGCCAGAACACGCTACTTCTCAGAGTGGGGCTCGAACGAGTCGAGCAGCGCCAGGGCCGCTTCCTGGGCGGCCGGTGAGACTTCCTGGTCGCCGCTGAAGACGCACTCGAAGGCGACCACCTTTTCCCCCAGGGGGACGTAGGCCCACCAGTTGGGATCGGACCGCTTGAAGATGCGAAAGGCCTGGGTGCCGCCGATGGTCGAGCGCCTGACGTCATAGTCACCCCCGTCGGCCCGCTCCAAAATCCACTTCTCCAGCTCGGAGGGTGTGGTTTCGCCGGTCAAGCCGATCTTGAGGTCGACCAGGGTGCCCGACTCCACCGTAAGATTGCCGTCTTTCATGACCACTTTGGCCTCGCCTCCCGAGGCGGGTCCGAACACCCTTTGAAGCCGAATCAGGCTGGCCTGGTCGGCTCGTTGGCCGCGGGTGGGGATCAGCTTCCAGCCGACTCGCTGCACGCGATAGCCCAGGGCCCGGTTGACGTAATGGGTCTCGGGCGGGGGCGGTTGACAGCCCAGCAGCAAAACCAGAATGAGCCACCAGTTCTTCATGGGTCGATCTGCAGCATCACCAGCGTGGCGTTGTCGCCATCTCGCTCGGCCGCCTCCCAGAGCATGGGGTCGAGGATGAGTTCGGGCTCTTCGGCCGAGTCCAAAAACTCGAGTATGGTCGGGGCATCCAGGCCGCGGCCCGGGCTGCAGACGCCGTCGGTCATCATCAAAAAGCGATCGCCCGGCGAGAAAGTGATGGGGCGAAACTCTACTCGGGTGTCCCCGATGAGTCCCAACGAACGGGTCAGCTGAAAGGCGTCACGTCGCTGCACGGCTTCTTCCACGGTGGTGCGCCCGAAGGCCAGATCCTCACCTACCGGCGTGTGATCGATGGTCAGCCCCCGCAGTCCGCCTTCGGTGAAGCGCACCACTCTGCTATCGCCGATATGAAAGACGATGCCCTGGTCGGGCGCCTGCAAAACGACTCCGGCCAGGGTGGTACCGGCCTCTTTGCATTTCTCTTTCTTCAGCACCTTTTGCAGCCTTTTGGTGGCGGATTTGATGGCCGCCGTCAGGCGGGCCTCGAGGTCGCCTCGGGTCTGCTTCTGGAAGTCGGCGGCCAGGCTTTCGAGCATGGTGCGACTGGCCAGGGCGCCGCCTGCGTAGCTGCCCATTCCGTCCGCGACGGCCGCCATAAAACCCTGGTTGTGAAAGACCCGATAGCTTGAGTCGAACGCGTCCGACAGTAACTTCTCCTGGCTTACCTGGGTGCCGATGCAGAAGTGGTCGTCGTTCTTGTCGCGTGCGCCGGGCACACTACCCCCACAGATTCGGATCCTCACCGCCGGATCTTGTTTCTTGCCGCTTCGCCTCCTGCTGACAACGACGATTGAATGTCTCTCATCATGACAAGGCGGTGGGTGGCGGGAATGGGAGGGAGTCGAACCCTCCGAGCGCGCTAACGCCCCAACGGTTTTGAAGACCGCGGAAGCCACCGGACCCCATCCACTCCCGTCGCCTTCTTAGCCGCCGGAGTGCCAAATCCTGCGGAGGACTCGGCCCCGGAGCGGGAGAAACGGGCCGAGGATGGACGCCGACTTTCAAGCAGAGGCTCTGGTACACCTGGACTCTCTCTACCGTTATGCCAGGCGTCTTACCAATCAGGAGAAAGACGCCGAGGATCTTCTCCAAGAGACTTTTCTCAGGGCATTTCGGTTCTGGGACAAATATCAAAAGGGCACTAACTGCCGGGCCTGGCTCTATCGAATCATGAAGAATCTGGCCATCAATAAAGCCCAGTCCGCCGCTCGCAAGCCCAATTCGACTTCCCTGGATGACACCGAGGAATGGTATCTCTATCGGCAGCTTTTGGAGCAAGAGTCGACAGAGGCAAAGAGTCCCGAGAAGCTTTTCTTTGAGCGCAACTGGAGCCCCGAGATTCGTGAGGCTCTGGCCAGCCTGCCCGAGGATTTTCGCGATCCCATCTTGCTGTGCGATGTCGAGGGCTTCTCTTACCAGGAGATCGCCGACCTGCTCGAGGTGCCCATTGGAACGGTTCGCTCGCGATTGAACAGGGCCAGGCGCAAACTTCAGAAGCACCTGGCCCAGTATGTGACTCAGCCGACCTGAGCCTGGCTACACGCGAATGGTGGCGTCAGCCGAGTGCTCGCGCACGGCCTGCACGAAGTGCTCCAGCACCTCGCTGGCGATGGGCAATACCTCACGCTTGAGGATGATGCGCAGGGCTTCGTTGCCGTTGCAGCCGTGATTTTCGGCCACTTTACTGATCTCTTCGTCGGACAACCAATCACCGGTATTGAGGGTATAGGCGGGCTCGACGAAGTACTTGCCCGACTTGCCAGCATCCGTGCTGGTACGCATGATGACTTCGTGCAGCAGCTTGGAGTGGGGCCCTTTCTTGAGAGCCTTTTCGATGACTTGTTGGTTGCCTTCGAAGGGGGCCGAGATGATGAGCATGTTGCCATTTTCGTTGGCTCTCGTCTTCTCGAGGGCAAACGTCCTGGCGCTGGGAACATCCAGAAAACGCAACCCGCCCAGTTTGGTAGGGGACCCTTTGGCCACGTAGCGCCCATAGATCTCGGTGAGCAAGATATCGATCTCTTCGCCGATGCGGGTGAAATTTAGCCCTGTTTCTTTCTTTTTAGCCATTCTTTACTCCAAAAGCTCGTATCAAGCCCAAGCTCTACGACTCAGCTAGAAAAAATCCTGCTAGAGTGTCACCAGTTTAGCGTCTTCAATACCTTCCAAACGGCGAACCTCTTCCAATACGGCCGCTGTAGGCTTCTCGTCCACCGACATTACCATGACGGCCCGGGTCCGCGCCTCGGCCCGGCCGACCTGCATTTCGGCCACATTGATATCCTCGCGGCCGAGCACCGTGCCCACGCGGCCGATGACTCCGGGCTGGTCGTTCTGCCAGGTGATCAACTTGTGACCCTCAAGAATCACCGACAAACGCAGGCCATCGATGCTCACCACTCGGGGCTGGTCGTCCTCGAAGACGGCTCCTACACAGCAGCGCTTGGCCCGGTCGGTCTCGACCGTCATTTCGATCACGCTGGAGTAGGCCGACAGCGCGCCACCTTTGCTCTCGGTGACATCCACGCCCCGCTCTTGAGCCACCAGTTTGGCGTTGACGAAGTTGACGGTCTCGGGGCTGCCAGCCGCCAGAATGCCTTTCAAAGCGGCCGTGGTCAAAAAGGATACCTGGGAATCGGCCAGGCGTCCGCGATAGACCACCTGGACCCGCCGCAGTTTGCCGCCCGCGGTGCAGGCCAGAAAGACTCCCATTTTCTCGGCCAGGTTCAGATAGGGCTTGAGAAAGGCCAGGACCTTCGGAGGAACATAGCTGATGTTGACGGCCGAGCGGGGTGGACCCCCGGCCAGAACCTCGACGACCTGCTCGGCCACATCGGTGGCCACCCTCAGCTGCGCCTCTTCGGTGGAGGCGGCCAGATGGGGCGTGGTCACCAGCCGGTCGGTGGAACGCACCGGCGAGTCCTTGGCCGGCGGCTCAGACTCGAACACGTCCAGGGCGGCTCCCCCCAGTTGCCCCGAGTTGACGACCTCGACCAGGGCGGCCTCATCCACGATGCCCCCTCGGGCGCAGTTGATGAGAAAGGCGCCTTTCTTCATTTTGGCCAGGCGCTCGGCATTAAACAGGTTCTCGGTTTCGGGCACTTTCGGCACGTGCACGGTGATGAAGTCGGCCTGGGCCACCAGTTGGTCGATCTCGGCCGAAGTGGCGCCCGTGCTGGCGATCATCTCGTCGGAAACGAACGGATCGTGGGCCAGCACCTTCATCTTGAACGAAGCCGCCCGCGAGGCTACCTCGCGGCCGATCCGGCCGAACCCCACCACGCCCAGCGTCTTGTTGTAGAGTTCGTGGCCGGTGAAGGTCTTGCGGTCCCACTCGCCGCGCTCCATCGAGGCGTGCGCCCAGGGCAGCCTGCGAGCCGCCGCCAACAGCAAGGCCATGGTATGCTCGGCCGCCGAAATCGTGTTGCCTTCCGGCGAGTTGATCACCAGGATACCGCGGGCGGTGGCCGCCTTTACATCGACGTTGTCTACGCCCACGCCGGCCCGCCCGATGACCTGCAGGTTCTTGCCAGCTTCGATGACCTCGGCGGTGACCTGGGTCGCACTGCGAATCAACAAGGCGTCGTAATCCCCAATGATGCTGACCAGTTCTTGCGGACTCAAGCCCGTCTTCACATCCACCTCGGCGGATTTTCGCAACGCCTCGAGGGCCTCTTCGGCCAGAGAATCGCTCACCAATATGCGTGCCACTCTACACCTCCTACAGGGTGCTCCGCATTACGGGGGGGGCCGGGGTGGATCCTTCTGGCGACGACTGTCGTCGTCGAGAAGGGGAGCGTCCGCTTCGCGGCCGAGAAGGGAGCCGGGCGGTCGCCCGGAGATGGGAGCGGCGACGACTGCCGTCGTCGAGAAGGGAGCGTCGGCTTCGCCGCCGAGAGAGGAGCCCCTCGGCTTCGCCGGGGAGATGGGAGCGGCCACCTTCGCTATCGCTTTCGGTGGCCGAGAGGGGAGCGAGGTTCGCTGGGCTCACCTCGAGTCTTGAGGTACTCGACGCGCGACGACTGCGTCGTCGAGAGGGGAGCGTCCGCTTCGCGGCCGAGAAGGGAGCCGGGCGGTCGCCCGGAGATGGGAGCGCTGGCTTCGCTTGCGCTCGCCAGCGAGAAGGGAGCGAGGTTCGCTGGGCTCACCTCGAGTCTTGAGGTACTCGACGCGCGACGACTGTCGTCGTCGAGAGGGGAGCGTCCGCTTCGCGGCCGAGAAGGGAGCCGGGCGGTCGCCCGGAGATGGGAGCGGCGACGACTGCCGTCGTCGAGAAGGGAGCGTCCGCTTCGCGGCCGAGAAGGGAGCCGGGCGGTCGCCCGGAGATGGGAGCGCTGGCTTCGCTTGCGCTCGCCAGCGAGAAGGGAGCGAGGTTCGCTGGGCTCACCTCGAGTCTTGAGGTACTCGACGCTTCGCGTCGTAACCCTGGTCGGCCGCAGGCCGAAATCTCCGCGCGACGCGCCGGCTCCTTTCTCAGCGGCGTCAGCCGCTGCTGCTTGTCGGCCGCAGGCCGAGATCTCCGCGCGAAGCGCCGGCTCCTTTCTCAGCGGCGCCAGCCGCTGCCAGGCCGAGATCTCCGCGCGAAGCGCCGGCTCCTTTCCCAGCGGCGTCAGCCGCTGCTGCTTGTCGGCCGCAGGCCGAGATCTCCGCGCGAAGCGTCGGCTCCTTTCTCAGCGGCGTCAGCCGCTGCTGCTTGTCGGCCGCAGGCCGAGATCTCCGCGCGAAGCGCCGGCTCCTTTCTCAGCGGCGCCAGCCGCTGCCAGGCCGAGATCTCCGCGCGAAGGGTCGGCTCCGTTCTCAGCGGCGCCAGCCGCTGCTCCCCGGCCCTCTAGACAGGTCCTGTCCACATGTGTATTATGGAACGCACACACGGAGTGGTGGCCGAGCGGCTCAAGGCGCACGCCTGCTAAGCGTGAGGGGGGAAACTCCCACGTGGGTTCGAATCCCACCCACTCCGCCAACTCCAGCGGGGACGGCAGGTCCCCGTTTTTGCATGTATGCGATACGAACGAGCCGACCTGATCGTGGTAGGAGGGGGCCTGGTGGGTAGCCTGGCCGCTCGTGCCGCTGTGGCCCGCGGGCTGACGGTGCGTGTCATCGACGAGGGACGCCCGCGTTTGCTCGAGCCCGTGACTTACCACTGCGCCTACGACGAGGCCGACCTGGTGCGTTGGTTGGAGCCTTCGCTGAGCGTCTGGCAAGAGTTCGATTCGGCCCGCTACCCGCTCGACCTGCAGGCCTTCGAGCGGCTCGAGGTGGGGCCTGAACTGGGCGGTTTGCGCGCGGCGCTCGAACTGGGTGGAGAGGCTCATCGGGTGCTGGATTCGGAAGAAGCCAATCGGACTTATCGCTATCTGCGTCTGCCCGAGGGGTGGACGGCCATTCGCATGGTCCGAGCGGGGCGACTGAATAGTCCGCAGCTGCTGGCCCATCTTTGGGAGAACCTGGCCGGGGTGCACTCGGACACCCAGGTTCGCTTTATCGACTTCGAGCACGAGTCGCCCACGGCGGTGAGTTATGAGGTGGCCTTTCGCGGGCGTTACCTGCTGGTGGCCGCCGGCCAGGCCACGGCCGGGTTGTTGGGTCTGGATTTGCCCGGGGGGGTCGAGCGGCGGGCCGTCTTCTTCGGAGGCGGGGAACCTCTTTATGGGGGGGCTCGCCTGGAGAAGAACTGGGAGTTCGAGCCGGGTGACCAGGGCTTCGAGCTAGTAGGGCCCGACCAGGAGATGCCGGAAGAACTCAGACGGTTGGCGCCGAGTCTGTTCGCCCACCGCCTCGGTCAGCGACAGACCCAGGAACAGGAACGCCCCTATCTGGGCGAGCTTGATTTTCGCTCGGACATCGGCGGTTATACGGCGCTCGGGGCGGGGCACCGGGGATTGGCACCGCAGTTGGCCGAGGTTGCCATCGAGCGCTTGTTGGGCGAGCGCGGGGTCCCGGCCGCCCTGGCCTACGGCCGCTCGGAATAGACCATCTCGGGCAACACGATGCGAAAGCCTAGATCGCTGCGGCGAAAGTCTTCATTGGCGGCCACTCGGGCCCCTGAGCGACACTTCGAGGGAATACTCTCCCAGCCACCGCCGCGCATGACTCGCAGAGTGCCGTTCATCGGGCCCAGCGGGTCGAACTGGGCCGTCGAAGGATACTCGGCGTAGAAATCGTCGCACCATTCCCAGACATTGCCATGCACATCGTAAAGGCCGAAGGCGTTGGCCGCTCCTAGCGAGCCCACGTCGATGGGAGTGAGGCGATAGACCCCCTTGCCACCCATGCCGTAGGTGTGGTCTGCCTGATAGTTGGCCACATCGCTCGAAAGCGTGAGGCCGAAGGTGAAGGGCGTGGTGCTACCGGCCCGACAGGCGTACTCCCATTCGGCTTCCGTGGGCAAACGATAGGCTCGCCCTGAGGCCCGGGTCAGGCGGGCGCAGAACTCTTGCACTTCGAGCCATGAAACCGACTCCACCGGCAGGCCGTCGCCGCGGTATTCTGAGGGTTGCAAAGGCAAGGAGGCGCGCACGGCGGTCTGAGAGGCCATCACCCGCCACTGCTTCTGGGTGATCTCGTAGCGCGACATGTAGAAAGAGCGGATGGTCACCTGGTGCTGGGGAGACTCGGAGGGATCGCGGTTGGGCTCGTCGTCGGGAGTTCCCATCCAGAAGGTCCCACCCGGCACCTGGACCATCTCGATGGCCACTCCTTCACCCAGGTTCTCGGCGAAGCCGACGGTCTGGCCCGGCCGGCGACTGGGAAAGCGACCCTTGGGGTCGAGAGAAACCACTTCGTAGTTGAGACTGTAAAGCTGATCCGGCGGCACGTTGGGCACCGGCACCACCGGGTCGCGGGCCCCGCCCCAGCCGATGGCAAACCCGATGGCCAGCACCAGTAGCAGACCGGCGATGTAGATCGGCGTGCGGTAGATGGGCCTCGGCTCGGGCGGGGGCGGCGGCGGTTCGGGCGGAGGCGGGGGCGGTGGTTCTTTCTTGGGTGGAATGTTGGCCGGCAGCACGCTGCCATGACCCGAGACCTCGGGGGCGGGAGTGGGCTCGGGGGGGAGTTCCTCGGCCGGTTCCTCTCCGTCGAGAAAGGCGATGGCCCGCTGGGCCGTCCAGCGGTCTTTTGGCTCTCGTCGCAGGCATCCCCGGATGAGAGGGTCGAGCTTGGAAGGCAGATCGGACAGTTCTGGCAACTGATTGAGAATTCGCCAGATAAGATCGCCTTTTGAACCCTTGTCGCCTTGTTCGAAGGGCAGTCGGCCGGTCACGGCCACAAACAGCATGATGCCTAGAGACCAGAGGTCGCTGGGAGCTTCGACCACGTCTTTTTCGAACGTCTCGGGGGCGCGATAGATGAAGTGGCGTTCGTCGACGTGGACTTCGCGCAACCGGGAGCGAATGGTCAGAAACTCGGTTCCGCCGAGCTTCCAATCTTTGCCCACTCGCAACAGGTTGGTGGGTCGCATGTGACCGTGCACGTGATCTTGTTCGTGGAGAAAGGTCAGAGCCTCGAGAGCACCGCGCGCCAGGGCCTCGACCTCTTCGGACTCGAAGGTCTTGGACTCGTCCAGCCGTTTGGCCAGGCTTTCGTCGGCCAGTTCGACGGCGGCATAGAGCGCGCCGGTGGCCGGTCCGGTGCGGATGACCCCATAGTTCTGTAAGTTAACCAGACTGGGGTCGTTGAGTTTGAGGCCGCGGGCTTCAGAGACCAGCTCGTCGGGGTCTTCGCCTTCGAGCGGATAGGCGATCTTGATGGCACATTTCCCGACCGCTCGCTTGAGCGCCAGCAGATCGGCCAGAAAGACGTCACCTACCGGCCCCTGGCCCAAATGCTCGGCCAGACGGAGGCGGTCGGAAAGCTGGAAGCCTATGAGCTGGTCCGGCTCCATCGGCGGGCAATTCAAGCTCGCCGGCCGGGATCCCCTCTCGGCCGGGGGGAGTTTCCAGGCTTCGACCGAACGGGCCCAGACTGTGTATCTTGAGCGGATCTTGAACCACCGTAGGGGCGGCCATCGCTACGGCGATTCGGCCGCTCAGCTTCGCCGCTGGCGCGAACGGGCGGCCGATGGGCCCGCCCCCCGCGACTTCGCCAAAGCGCTGGCGCAAGGCACATTTCCAACCATCATCGCCGAGATCAAGCGGGCCTCTCCCTCGAAGGGGCCGCTGCGACCCGATCTCGACCCGGCCCAACTGGCCAGGGCCTACGAGGCTGGGGGCGCGGCTGCCCTATCGGTGCTAACCGAAGAAGAGTACTTCCGAGGAAGCCTCGACGATCTGGTGGCGGCCCGCAATGCCTGCGTCCTGCCGGTGCTGCGCAAAGATTTCTTACTTGAGCCCTGGGAGGTGTACGAAGCCCGCGCCCACGGTGCCGATGCGGTGTTGCTGATAGCGGCCGCCCTCGAGACCCCCAGGCTGGCCGAGATGCAAGCGCTGGCCCACGAACTGGGCATGGCCGCGCTGATCGAAGTGCACGACGAGAAAGAACTCCGCGATGTTTTGACGGTTGAACCTCGCATTGTGGGAATAAACAATCGGAATCTGAATACCTTCGAGGTGGATCTGCACACGACCACCCGGTTGGTAGCCGCCCTTCCTCAGGGCGTTCTCAGCGTTAGCGAGAGCGGTTTTGGAGGGGTCGCCGATCTGGCCGGCTTCGAAAATTTGGTAGATGCTTTCCTTATTGGCGAAAGCCTGGTAACATCTCAAGATTCCGAGAGTGCCCTCAGGAGGCTGAAAAACTGTTGATGAGAAGATTTCGCTGGTTGGCAATGTTGCTTGCGGTGCTGGTGTTGTTCGCGCCGCTACGGGCCCAGGAGCCCGGCGAGAATTTGCCGCCGCTGAACCTGCCGCCCTTGCCCGGCGAGGAGGGTCCCGCCGAGGACCTGAATCTGCCTGACCCCAACGAAGAACGACCGGACATCCCCCCGCCTCCTCCGCCGCTGCCGCTTCCCGAGGGACCGGCCGTGGTCAAGCCCAACATTCCCGTCAGCGGCAACCGATTCTTCAAGTTGCTTTACGCCGACGAACTGGTGGGCTACAGCACCTTCCAGGTTTCGTCGACCATGAAATTGGGCGGCGAAGAGTTCGTGATTTTGCAGTCTCAGGGCGAGATGAAGCTGGGCTTCGGAGCCGTCGAGCCTTCGACGTTCTTCGCCAAGCTGGCCCTGGATCGCAACGATCTGAGGCCAAGTTACTACAAGTGCATGCAGAAGTCGGGTGGTAGCTCCTTCGAGGTCGAGTGCGTCTATTCCGACACCATGGTGGCTCAGACCAATCGCACCGGTGACGCCAAGAGCGTGCACTTTCACAACTACACGGGTCGCCCTCCGGCGCTGTTGTTCAACAACCTGTGGGGTCACATCGACACGTTTCCCGAGCACTACTGGCTACTGGTGCGCTCGGCCGTCAACGGCGGTATCCTGGACGCCTATGACCCCATCCTACGGGGAGGCGGAGACCTGGTCGTCTATGACCCCAAGTCAGAAACCATCGACTGGAACGGCACCAAGCTCAACACCAAGATTTATCCCGTCAGCGATCTGAAAGGCACCTTGCTGGCGCGCGTGCGGGTCAAGGCTGACGACCTCGAATTGCTCGAGGTGGACGAGGTCGGCTCGGGACTGCGGATGGTGCGGACCGACTCGAGCGTGGTGGCCAAGGTCGCCAAAGTCAAAGGCGTAGACCTGCTTAGCCACCGGGTGGTGCCTTCCAACGTGGTCTTTTCGGACCCCGACCGCTTGACCTCGCTCGAGGCCGACGTCGAGATCTCGCTGCGGGGCGGACAGTTCGCCGACCACCGCATTCCCGGCTATCGCCAGTATTTCACCGGCGAACTCAGAGAAGGCTACATGAAAGGGCGAGTGGTGGTTCGTTCGGTTCCCCGTCAGGGCGGTTACACCACCAAGTATCCGCTAAAAGGGCCGCTGAGCCCCGAGATCGAGGCCTATACCAAGGCCGGCCCGGGGGTCGAATCAGAGTTTCCCGCGCTGGTGCTGAAAGCCCGCGAGCTGACCTGGAAGTCGGGCACCACCTTCGAGGCCGCTCGGCGTCTGATGAACTTCACCTCACAGGTCGAAGAAGGCGTCTCTCTTCCGTCCGCCCGCTATGCCCTCGAGAGCGGGGTCGGAAACCCCGAGAGCAAGGCCCTGCTATTTATCGCCATGGCTCGAGCCGCCGGGCTGCCGGCCCGACGGGTGGGTGGACTGCTCTTCCGCGATGGCTCCTTTGTCCCTCACCATTGGGCCGAAGTGTGGCTGGGCGAATCCGAGACCTGGTGCCCGTTTGACCCGACCACGGCCGAGGCCGGACGGGTGGGCGCCACCCACATTGCCCTGTGGGAGAGTGGTGACGTGCAGGATCTGCACATCAAAGTCACCGACTATGCTCCCCGCGCCGCCAGCAAGGTGGCCTACGTCAATCAAGAACTCAACTGGGGAGTGGGCGAAGAACGCGTTTATGCCATCATGCGCGATGGTCAGAAGGTCGGCGAAGAAGTGGCGGCCATCAAAGAGCTGCTGGTCGAAGGCAGCGACGAGGTCTATCGTTTCGTCGCCCACAGCGAGATCCAGGAGGGCGAGAAAACGCAGAGCATCGACTGCCAGGCCTTGCTCAGTCCGGTCGGCTTGCCGGTCAAAGTCGCGATGCGCGACAACCAGAACAATCAGGAGAACTTCGAGTTTCTGGCCGACACAGCTCGCTGCGAAACGACCCTGGCCAACGGAAAGCCCTCGGTGCGCGACGTTCCTTTCGCTCGTGGGACCTACCTGACCGACCCCCGTGTGCTATCGCAGTGGGCGCTGGTGGTGGGGCAGACCCCTAAGGGCGAGAATTCTCAAGAAGAAGAGCAGCGTTATTCCTTCTACATCTTCTTACCTCAGGAGCTCAAGACGCGCGAAATGGTGCTCGAAGGCGCCCAGGACGAAACGGTCACCCTGCCCGATGGTAGCGAGGTTTCGGCCCGCAAGCTCGAAGCCGACTCCGGCATGGCTTTCTATCTCAATGACAAGAACCAGGTCGTCAAGATCGACATCCCTTCGCAGAAGATCGAGCTCTTGCTCGAAGAGACACGCACCAGCCTGGGCACCAATCTCGAATAGTGTGCGGGCGGTTTAGCCTGGACCTGCCCCCGCAGGTCCTCAAGGACGAGTTCGGTTGGCTCGAGGGTGAGATTCTCGGCCTGCCGCGCTATAATGTGTCGCCCACCGAAGAGGTGGTGGCCGTGACCAGTGACAGCCAGCCGCTTTTTTTGCGTTGGGGCTTGATACCGTGGTATGCCAAGAAGCCTGGCAAACCACTGATTCAGGCTCGCAGCGAGACGGTGGCCGAGAAGTCAGCCTTCGCCCAGAGCTTCCAGCGCCGACGCTGCCTCATTCCGGCCTCGGGCTTTTTCGAGTGGGACCGCAGCAGCGGTAAGCCGCTTCCGTATCACATCCGTCGCCGGGACGGTCATCCCCTGGTGATGGCCGGCATCTACGATTGGTGGAAGTCGCCCCAGGGCGAGCGGTTGGGCAGTTGCTGCGTGTTGACCACCGAAGCCAATCGGGATGTGGCCACGGTTCATGATCGCATGCCGGTGGTCATCGAGGCCGGGGACTATGCTGGCTGGCTCGAAGGCGATCTCGACCAGGCCGCGGGCTTGCTCGGTCCGGCCAGGGCCGACCTTGAAGTCTATCGAGTATCGACGGTGGTCAACAAAGCGGGCCACGATGTGCCCGAGTGCCTGGTTCCGCTGGAAATGTGAACTAGCTCACAGACCGGTTGGGGCCAACGAGGTATTCTATGGTCACACGAAACCCCAAGACACCCAATCCCCCAAACCCCGGCTCCCAACCGGGGTTTTCCTCTTCTGTATGGAAGTGTTACTGGATGGAGACCTTCTGGCAGAAACCTCCCCGCTGGCTGGTGCTGCTGTTTGGGGGTGCCATGCTGGTCTTCGTGGCCTCGATGTGGACCTGGTGGGAGGGTCGGCGTTTTGCCTCGCGCCCGCTCGAGCGCGCCGAAGCCCAGATCGTGGCCCAGGCATTGCAGACGTGGCAGACGCTGGCTCCCGAGGTGGATGGATGGCGCGACCTTCGGACCCTGTTGGCCGCCCGCAAGGTGCGAGCCATGGACAAGGCAAGCTTCGGTCGAAAGGCAGAGCGTATCACCCTGGGTTACACCGACGAGTGGGGTCGGATTCTGCTCAATCCCAATATCTGTTTTTCCGCCTATTCGACCCTTGGACCGCGAGTCTGCCAGGGAGTCCAAAAGAGCGACCTGGTCCGGACCATGACCACCCTGCATCACGAATATCACCACCTGATCCGGCGCGCGGTCGAGTCCGAAGCCTATGCAGCCGAGTGGAACTTCGTTCGAATTTGCCTGGAGCGTTCGCGGGAGCGTGATGACCCCGCGCTGACGGCTGCCCTGGCCGAGTGGGAGGGCGAGATGCAAGAACGCATCCGGCTTTACGTGGGCAATACTCGCTTCGAGCGCCTCAAGGAGAACCTCAACCGCTCCGCCCCCAAAGCTGACCAGCCTTCTTGAAGCCGAGCGAGCGCTGAGCGGTGCGATAGGAGCGGGGGTTGTCAGCCGAGATGTCGGCGTAGATCTCGCGGTAGCCGCGCTGCACTAACTCGTTCTCGGCCGCCCTCACCAGAAACTGGGCGGCGTAGCGTCCCCAATACTCGGGGCGCACACTGATGTCTCGCAGGTAGGCTAGCCCCTCGCTCTCGAGGTTGACCAGGATATAGCCAATGGAGCGTCGAGTGCTTTTCTCGACGGCCACCAGGCCGATCAGGTCGGCGGCCATGGGATCGAACTCCTCGAAGTACTGCTGGGTGGCCGACTGGAACTGATCGAGTTCTTCCTGGCGACCGGCGGGCAAAGTGTGCGTCAGGTTGGTGGCAGCTAGCACGCGCAACAAAGCCCGGTCGCCATCGCGCAGGGGTCGGGCTCGAAAGGAACTCAGGCGAGGGCCATCTAGCCGGTGGTGGCTCAGTTCTCGTGTCATGCGCAAAGTCTCGACCTCATAACCGCGGGAGGCCAGAATGGGGCTCCAGTGGCCGTCTTCGGCTGTGGTCAGGACCAACCTGTGCAGACCCTTAGGCAGCTCGGCCTCGGAGGCATCGAGCAACGCCGCCGCCACCTGCAGGGCGTTATGCTCGGGAGCCACCTGCAGGTCCCAAAGGCGGGCTATGGGACGCCGGGTGGTGCGCTCGTGGCCGGCCAAATCCCAGAGCGCGTAACCTGCGCCAGGCAGCACCCAGAACGGTAGCTCGGGGCGACTCCAGGGCTCGACCAGACGCACCGTCTCGAGCAGATTCGGTTTGGCCTGGCGACCAACTTGCAGTTCTTCGAGAAAGGGCAGGTCATCGCGCGAACCGCGACGGCAGGCCATCATTCGATTTCGGCCAGAGCCTCAGAGGCTGAGAGTTCGCTGTCGTCGACCTCGGCCAGGGCTATCTCGACCTGATTCAGGCCCCGCTCGGCGGGCGAGAAATCTCCGTCGCCCGAGTAGCCCATCATCATCTCGCAGCCAGCCTGAAAGGCCTCGAGGGCGGCTACGGCCCGGCGGTGGATGGCGATCAGAGCCTCGTCTTGTTCTTTGAGCGACTCTACGATGATGGGCGAGGTGAGTAGTTCGAGGTTGTTGGTGACCTCGTCATAGACCTCGCCGACCTGATCGAGATACTCCACCAGGCTCATGGTCTGCTTGTGCACGCCCTCGACGCAGCGGCGCAGCCGGCGCAAGTTGGCCGACCCTTCGGAGGAGTCGGGACGCAGCGTCTCGAGACCCGCCTGGTGCAGAAAGGAAAGTGGAGCGGACTCTTCCTCGCGAGGAAGGTCCCCTCCACAACCCGAGCACTGGGTAGCGCTCATCGGCAGGTCCTGAGCACAGGCAGGACAACGTTTCAGAAAAGCTGCCTGGAATGCATTGACGAGTTCTGACTCTCGCATCCCGGGCCTTTCCCGGTGCTAGGCCATCATCCCTCCGCCGGGGGCCCCGCCCGGGGCTCCACCTTTCGAGGACATCAGGGCCTGGACGATGGCCATCAAAATTTTCTTCTGCTGGTCGTTTTGCTGTGGGCCTTTAGCGGCGCCAGCCTGTTGGGCTTTCTTTCCTTTTCCACCCTTTTCGGCTTTCTTGGCCTTCTTCGACTCTTTCGCGTCTTTTACGGCTCCGGCGATACCTTGAACGCCTTCCATGATTCCAGCGACTTGTCCCATAATTTTGCACACTCTCCCTTCGCTATGCCTCTATGGTAAGGGCTGGCCAGAGGAATCCATGTAACGCGGATGTTAACAGGGTTGCCGACATGTAAACTTTCAGGCCGGATTTGGTAGATTTTTGTCGAATTTGGTGGGTATGGGTCGTTCTCGCCTTCCTGAGTTGATGCTTTTGCTCTGCGTCGTGGCCGTGGCCATGGGGTTCTTTCTCAAGCAAGACGAGGCGGGCCCGCCCGTACCCGCTGTCAGCCCACGGCTGAGCACAGCCCCCGTGGAGATAGGCCAGCCTGTGCCTGCTTTCACTCTCAAGCACCCCGACGGGTCCTCCTTTACCTTCGAACAGGGCCCGTTGCTGGTCGTGCTCACGGCCACCCCCTGCGGCGAATGCCTGCAGCGGATCGACCAGGCCGACCTGAGACTCTATCAAGCCGCCCGCGAAGCCGGTCTGCCCAGCGCCAACCTGCTGGTCTATGCGGGCGAATCGGTCGGGCAGAGCTTTCTCGACGAGCACTCGCCGGCTGCGGACATGGTTTTGTGCGATCCCAGCGCCGACATCTCGGTGCAGATGCTGGGCGGCAGCGACGCTACCTGCTGGTTGCTCATCGACCGCCAGGGCAAACTGGCCTGGCGCGGTCCGGCCGACGGCAACCGGATCGGCGAGCTACTGGCCGCGCTTTAGCCTGAGAACAGCCACCTCGGGCGGACAGTGGTAGCCCCCCGTGGGTGGCTTCCCAGCACGGCCCCCACCCCCCGCCGGGCCCGCCGGCCGCTCGAAAGCGGGGCCACGCTGGCTGAGATGGCCGATGGTCAATCCATCTACGAAGGCCTTCCTGGCTGCAGGCGGGGCCACCTTCGGCCAAGAACGCCGCTGGCATGAGCGACTTGCGCCAACCGGCTATTCGGGTCACCATGATGCCCCGCGACACCAACCACCACGGCACTATCTTCGGAGGCGTGCTCTTGAGCTATATCGACCAGGCCGGGGCGGTAGCCGCCTCTTTGCACACCAGGCGCAAGCTGGTCACGGTGGCCATGCGCGAGGTGGTCTTTCACGAGCCGGTCAAAGTCGGTGATCTGGTCAGCTTTTATGGAGAGATCGCCCGCATCGGTAACACTTCGGTTACGGTCAAAGTAACGGTGGTGGCCGAGCGCTTGCTTGAGCCGGGCCAGGTCTCGATCGAAGTCACCGAGGCTGAAGTGGTGTATGTGGCCGTCGATGACGAGGGCCATCCGATCCCCTTCTCCCAGGGCCCCTAAGCGAGTTCTTCGCGACTGAAGTTGAAGAGGTATTGGTTGCGATCGATGTTGCGCTTGAGGCTGGCTCGCTCGCGAACCCTGCCATCAGCGTCGTGGCGCAGGTAGAGATAGCTCTCGCTCGAGCCTTCTCGCTCGTAGTGCCATTGGCGGGTGATGGTGCGACCGAAGCGGCTGCTCGTCTCGCTGAGGTTGAGGTGGCCCACGCGGTCGAAGAAGCGGTCCGAAGCTCGATTGGCCTCAAAGCATAGGCGCGCGCTGGCAAGAGAATCCCGAAAGGCGTTGAGACGCTGGTTCTTGATGACCATCACGCCAGGGGTTTGCTCGGCCGCCTGGGGCGACACGCGGACGGTCTGGGCCAGAGTCTCGAACTCTTCCATCAAACGGGATGCGGTTTTCATTGCTACACTGCTCCTACTCTTACAGTCTAGAGAAGCCAACTTGGATTGGAGTTGTATTGTCGGCCAGAAAGTTAACAGTGTGTTAACTTTCGGCCAGGTCGGACGGCGACGCAAAAAAAGCCGCTTGACAGATGGTTCTTGAGCAGGTAATATTGGTCTGGTGGCCACGCGCCCCGACCGAGAAAGCTTACATTCTAGCTCATTGGTAGAGCAGTTGTTCCTGAAACAACCTGAGCGGGTTCGATTCCCGCGAAAACCCCAAAACGCTTTTTCAACTTGCGCGAGCCCCTTCCCCGCGGCTATGCGCGGCAGGTTAGAAGGTTAGCGTTCAGGCCGAAGAGAAGATTTCAAAGTGCGAAAAATCCTGATTTTATGCCTGTTGTTGTTGTTTGTGCTGCCGGCCGGCGCCGAGGGTCTGGTGACCATCCGAGAAAGTCGAGGCGACCTGGTCAAGGTGCTCAAGCGCATCGCCTCGGCTACCGGTAAGAACATTTATGTGGGGCCCGAGGTCTCGGGCCAGGTGACGGTCGACCTGCGCCAGGTGCCGGCCATGGGGGCTCTGGACACGGTCTTGCGGCTGCAGCCCAAGCCGTATGCCTATAAGGTGGTGGGCTCGACCATCGTGGTGGCCTCGCCCGAGCGCCTCGACAAGATCCCTGACAGTCTCTTCAGCGAGTTTTAAGCGGGCCGGCCTAAGCTGGGCGTATGGTTATTCACAACGCCCACCGCGCCAGCGGAGTTTTCCGCTACGATCCCGCCCAGTTGCCCCAACCCGACGAACTCGAGCAAAAGGCCCTGGCTTGCGAAGAGCAAGCCAACTTGAGTCTACAGGCCTCGCAGCTGGCCCGGGATGGAGCCACCGGCTCCACCGTGGTGGGTGGCTTGGGAGCGCTGGCCTCGGTGGCCGGTTCTTTGCTCGACTCCAACGGTCTGTTGCTGGGCGGAGCCGTGGTGGCCCTGGGCGGAGTGGCGGTGGCGGTTTATCAGGGCAACCGCTCGTTAGAGCTCGGGCAGCAGGCCTGCGACCACACCCTCAAGGCTGCCCACTATCGCCTCGCCGCTCGCCTCTCGCAAGAGTTGGCCAAGCCCTAAAAGATTCGGCAGCCTGACCTCGAAAGGGCCCACAACTTGGCTGCCCAACCTCTCCGATATCGGGATTCGCTCAGTCTGTGGCTGGCTCTAGGCTTTAACTTCATGATGCTCGATGCGGCCTTCCGCCTCGACGGGCTACTCAGTTCGTTGTCGCCCGGGCAGATCGCCGTGGGCGGCTCGTTCGTCTTCTTACTGGTGCTAGCTGGTTGCGCCCTGGCCGCTCTGCCGTGCTGGTGGCTCGAGAAGAAGCTGGAGCACCAGCGTCCCTGGCGTCTCACCATGACCGTGGTGGGCCTGTTGATCGCCTATCTCAATACCCTCTATCTTAAGTTCTATTTGCGGGTGACGGCGCTACCCGACACTCGTCAATTGCTGGTCGTGGTGAGCCTGGTGCTGGTCCTGGCGTTGGTGATCGTGGTGCTGGTGAGTTTGAAGGTCTCCCTCGAGCAGTTTCGTGACCAACTCGATTTTCTCTATTGGGCCAGCCTGGGGTTGAGTGTCCTGGCGGTGGTCTGCCTTGGGTGGGCTTTGGTCGCCCACCATTCCTATGAGTCTGGTTTCGCCCCCAAAGACCGCCCCCACGTGGTGTTGCTGAGCTTTGACTCGCTGACGGCGACTCACATGTCCCTCTACGGCTACCAGCGCGAGACGACTCCCTTTCTGGAGCGGCTCGCTCAGGAGTCGACCGTTTTCGAGCGGGCCATCTCGAACGCCGACCACACCCCCGAGGGTCTCACCGCCCTCATCGGCGCTTACCCTATGGGGGATGCCCTGCTCGAGCCCGAGCACACCGTCTTGCCTTTGCTCGAGCAGGCCGGCTATCAGCAGCGCGTGCTCTACTCTTTCATGTGGGGCGGTCCCAACTTTCGACGGGGCTTTACCCGCCTGGACAAAGTGGAGCGCTCGGAAACCACCGGGCTGGTCCGCTTCTTGAAGACCGCTGTAGGGCGCCAGAACGTGATGTGGCTGACCACGCTGCTGAGTCTCGATTCGCGTTCTTACAATCTCTGGCACCCTCAGGACCCCCGGGATCGATTTTATCCAGCCATCGACCCCTACCCGCTGCCCGAAACCATGGACGCTACCCTGGAGACCCTCAAACGAGCGCCGGGGCCGGCCCTGGTTTGGGCCCATCTGTGGCAGCCTCACGCCAACTACTGTCCCTATCCGGGCTTTGTCTCCCCCTTCGGCGACCAGCCGGCCGACAAGTTCGACGGAGTGGTGGCCTTTGTCGACAGCGAAGTCGAGCGATTCGTCACGGGCCTGAAAGAAGCGGGCCTGTGGGAGAAGACCCTGCTGATCATCACCGCCGACCACGGTGAATCGTTCGGTGAAGAGAACCCCGAATGCGTGGGACACTTTCACGGACCCGACTGGTTCAACCCGGCCGTCACTCATATCCCGTTGATCTTTCACGCCCCCGGCCAGACCGCCGGCAGCCGACCCCAGACCTTTGCCGATCAGATGGACATTGCCCCCACTCTGCTGGAAATGCTGGGAATCGCGATTCCCGAATGGATGCCCGGCGAGTCGCTGGTGCCCTACTTTGACGACCCGACCCGCATGAGCAGTCGGTTACGTCTGTCTATCCCCTCGTCCTGGCACTTGCGCAAGACCGACCCGCTAGTGCCTTTGCCGGCCCTGTGGGCCTTCGGTGATCGCGAGATGTTTCTGGCCCATTGGAGCCGCTATCGGGTGGGCTGGATGCAGAGCTATCAGCCGCGTCCCGACAAGCCTTCGCGCATCGATATTTTCAAGGACTTCGGCTTCACCGCCATCTACGACCTGGTGGGTGACCCTGAACTGAGTCGCAATCTGCTGGCCAAACCGTCTGGACAACTCGACAACCAGCAACTGCTGGATCAGGTCTATCAGGATCCGGTGGTGACCCGCTTGCGAGCAGCAAAGCCTTGATATCTGGCCTCAAGAATCTGGCCATCGAGCTGCTGACGCGCGTCCGTATCGACAGCAATCCGGCCGAAGAACGAGCCTTCATGGTCTACAGCGAAGACCGTGCGTCTTATCTGCAGTTTGGCCCCTATCTCGAGGCGCTCGAGGGGTGCAGGGTACTGTATCTCACCTCGGCCCCTGACGACCCGTTGCTCAAGAGCAGCCCTGACCATCTTACGGTGGGGTATCTACGCTGGCTGGCTCCCAATTTTCTGGCCGGAACCGACGCCCGCCTGCTGATGGTGACGATGCCCGAACTCGGCTGCCCCGGCGCCCCCCGCCCCCAGAAGACCCGCTGCGTTTATATCTTTCACTCGCTGATCAGTGTGCACATGGGCTATCCCGAGGGGGCCTTCGATCACTATGACGACTTCTTTTGCACCGGTCCCCACCATCAGCAAGAGCTAGAGAAGCGCTTCGCCGATCTTGGCCGACCACCACCCCGGCTCCACCAGGTCGGCTATGCCAAGCTCGACGCCATCCACGCTGAGCATCAGACCTATGCGCCGCGCCATCCCGAGCTGGAAACCGTGCTGGTGGCGCCCTCCTGGGCCACCGAGAACATTCTCTCGCTCTATGGCACCGAGCTGGTGCGTCAGTTGCTGGGGGCCGGTTACCGGGTGGTGGTGAGACCTCATCCCTGCTTTTTTCAGAGCCTCTACCCCGAAGGCCAGAAGGTGGTGGCCGACCTCGAGCGAGCGTTTGGCGGAGACTCGCGCTTCGTGCTCGAGAAGACCATCCACGGCAACGACTCGTTTCATGAGGCGGCGCTGATGATCGGCGACTGGTCGGGGGCCGCCTTCGAGTACGCTTTTGCCACGGCCCGACCCGTGCTGTTCGTGGATACCCCGCCCAAGGTGCGAAACCCTAACTGGAAGGCCTGCGGACTGCCGGTCTTCGAGGACGTTACTCGCTATGAGGTGGGGCGGGTGGTGGGGGGGTTGGATGGTCTGTTGGCCACCGTCAAAGAACTGCTGGGCGAAGGCGACGAGGGCCGCTCGCGGCGCCGGGCCCTGCGCCAGGAAAAGGTCTATCACTTCGGAAGTAGCGCCGAAGTCGGGGCCCGGCTCTTGGAACAGCTGTTGGCAGAAGGAAAGTCGTGAAAGCCAGCTATCTTCGCTACTATCAGAAGCACTCGCCGCTAGCGGCGATGGTCTTTCTTTGGGACAGCCTCTTCCTCAAGTCCAAAGTGGCCCGCCTGTCGCTGGCCAATCGCCAGCAAGACTATGTGGCCCTGGCCGACCAACCCGACCTGCTCAAGCTGCACCACGATCTGCACCAGATGGTGCTCGAGGCCAGTCAGCAGTGGGGCAGCTACGACTATGGCGAGGGCTATTTCTATCAGAGTAGCCCCGAGCTAGGCATTCGCGGCTTGCGGGACACCAGGGCCCGCCTCGAGGGGATGGAGCTCAAACGCTGGTTGGCCGGTAAGAGCGTGCTCGAGATCGGCTGCAATTCTGGTTTTCTGGGGCTGGCCGTGGCGGCCTTCGCGAGTCACCTTACCGGCTTTGACATCAACCCCCACCTGGTGGCCATGGCCAACCGGGCCGCTCAGTATCTAGGTCGGCAGAATGCCACCTTCACCGCATCTTCTTTCGAGGATTTCGACTGCTCACAAAGATTCGAGGCGGTGCTCTCGTTTGCCAACCATTCGACCTATGACCAGAACACCCGGCAATCGATCGAGCAATACCTCGACCGCTGTGTGGGGTTGCTCGAGCCTGAGGGACTCTTTCTCTTCGAGTCGCATCCTCCCGAGCTAGAGGGAGAGTCGCTGGCTCACGTGCTCGAGCTGATCGGTGAGCGCTTCGAAGTGCTCGAGACCCGCGTGCTCAAGGCCGGCTCGTTCATGGACAAAGAACGTACCTATCTGGTCGGCCGCCGCAAGAGCGGCGAGTCATAGAATCTGGCCAGCTCGCCCTTTTCGAGCAGAGCATGATAGATGTCGAGGTCCTGCCCCGAGTCGACCTCGAGCCAGCCGTTGTCGACCTGGGCGGCGGCCACCTGCCAGCCACGGTCGATGAGATGCTGGAGAAAGCTGGTCATGAACATGTTGTCGAAGTCGCGGCCGTCGTAGCGAGCCTGGCGGTCGAGGCTATCATAGGCCTGGCAAAAGGCCTCGAGGTGGTCGGCTCGGACCTTGATGAGGCCCATATACTGCCCCTCGATCTCGTGATAGTCGCGGGGCTTTTTGCCCAGCTCGACGATGAAGCCGTTACGCAGCTTGAGGGTTTCGGCGTCGGCCAGGGGGTCGTCCATGCGAATCTGCCAGTAGTCGCGCCACCGACGGTCGATGCCCAGCACCAGCGGGGCATCGGTTCGCCGCACCGCTTCGAGGACCCGGGGCTCGTAGACGAGGTCGGCATAGGCGATGAGTACGTCCTGGTCGCCCGCTAGCTGGGTCCGGGCGCAAAAGAGGCTGGCTACCATGTTGGTGGTGGCGAAGTCGGGGTTGGGTAAAACCGGCAGCCCCCAGCGCTCAAGCTGGTCTTTGCGATAGCCTCCCACCAGATAGACTTCCGTGACGCCAATCTCGCCCAGGGCCCAGAGCTGGTATTCGAGCAGGGGATGGCCGGCTAGCGGGACCAGGCACTTCGGTCGGTCGTCGGTCAGGGGCGCAAGTCGCGTTCCCTGGCCGGCGGCCAGGATGATAGCTTTCATGGTTTGCTCCCTCGGAAGAACTGTTCGAGCCAGTCGCGATCGGGAAAGTTCGGCTCGCGCTCGGGGTGCCACATCACGGCCTGCAGTCGGTGGTGGGTGTGGCGCACGGCCTCGATGCTGCCGTCGGGGGCGCTGGCCACGGGTTGCAAACCCTCGCCCAGGCGCCCCAGGGCAAAGTTGTGAAAGCTGTTGACCGGACCGGTGAACAAGCCCTCGAGAGGGTGGCGGGTGGCGGTGTGGTCGGTGATGGCGGCCAGGCTGCCGCCAAAGAAGCAGTTGAGAAACTGCAGTCCGCGGCAGACTCCGAGCACGGGCAGGCCGCGCTCGAGGCAGGCCTGGGCCAGTTCGCCCTCGAGGGCGTCGCGCTCGGGGGCCGTGTTGGTGCCGCCGGGAAGGTCGGCCAGGTCGTTGCCGCCAGAAAGGATGAGCCCGTCGGCCAGGGCGGCGAAGTCGCCGGCTCGGGCGCGATTGGGGACGGGGATACACTGCATCGACAGCTGGGCGAGCAAGACCGTCCATTGTTGGTCGAGACAATCTCTCCGCTCGCCATAGCTGGCCACCACCTCGACTCGCTGGGTGACTACGATTCGCATGGACTCTCCTTGCTACAAGGCAGCGCCAAGTCCCTGTGCCAACCCCTCACGGGAAGAGCTTTCTCAGGGCCCGGGCCCGCAGGCGGGGGTGCATGAAGTGGTAGGTGACGCCCTCGTCGGCCGTCTGAGGCTGGGCCGGCCAACTGATCGGGTCTTGCCCGAGCAGGCGGGTGACCAGAAATTCGGCCCGTAACAACGGATCGCAAAAGCAGAAGAGGGCCCGATAGAGGGTTTGATCGTCGGGACGCTCGCCGAGTCTGAAAGTCAGAGCCGGAAAGTCGCCCGCAGCGATCAGGTCACCCATGTCGATGCCGGGAGCCATGAAGAAGGCCGACATCCCGGGACATCCTCGCACCAGCACCGACCACAGCAGTCCGTCGCCGCCACGCACATGGGGTAGATGGCCCGGGTGAACGTGAACCATGGTCAGACCCGGTCGCTCGAGCAAGGCTCGGGGCACGATGCCTCCGCCCGTGAACAAAACCAGGCCTTTTCCGTGCAGGCGCTCGCTCAGGGCGGGGTCTTTGAAGTCGTCGACCAACACTCGCTCGACCGGTGCGAAGGCCTCCCATTCGAAATCGGAATACATCTCCTGATAGAGCTGAGCTGCGCCGGGGCACGCCTCGGCCAACCCCTGCCCGATGGCCTCGGCCAGGTCGGGGCGTTCGCGCCGCAGCTTAAGGGGCCAGAATAGCTGGGTCTGGGTCCCGACCGCCTCGGCGTAGCTGCGCCGCCAGCTGCCTGGCAACCATCGCCCCACGGGCTTTCCGGCCGAATTACGGGCCGCCACCATGAGCAAGATGCGGGCAAAACCGAGGCCGGCCTGGCGGGCGCGCACCAGATAGGCGCGGGCCTGGGGACCTTCATTGACCAGCACGGTGATGGGCACGCGTCGCTCTATGGCAGCAGTTGTTCGAGCCAGCTCGACAGCTCCTCTCGAGCCTCGGTCTCGCCCTCGAGTTCGAGCGATTGCAGCGCGCCGTTGAGAGCCTTCAGGCTCAGGCCGAGCTGGTCGACCTGAGCCCGCGGAACGAGGCGGAAATGTCCCAGCCACAGGGCCAGCAGGGCGCGTTCTCGGGGGTCGAGGGGCTCCGGCCGGGGAGGGGGCGTCCAGTCTCGCAGGTAGAATCGCAACACCCGCTTTTTGACCGCAATCTGACGACACAAGGCGTCGATAGCCCCGCGCTGCTCGAGCGCCCCGCCCACACCACGGCACAGCTGAGGCACCGACACCTGGTCGGGGGGAGCGGTCACCAACGAATCGCTCTCGAGGCGAGTCCGCAGTTGCTCATAACCCTCAAGCATTCGGGGGGCTTCGCTTTGAGGGTTGAATCTCCCGCCGAGACGCGATTACTAAAGGGTTTTGGGCCCGCCGAACCGAAGTTTTTGCGACCTGGAGGTGTAGCTTGGCCTACTTGACCGTGACGTTTTTGGTGCTCAACCTGCTGCTGAGTGCGTTGCCGGCTCATGCCTATCTCGACCCCGGGTCGTTGGGACCCCTACAGCAGTTCGGTTTGATGATCGTCTACGGCATCTCGTCGATTTTCGTGCTCTTCTTCCGGCCGTTCAAGCTGTTTTTCATGAAGCTGTTCGGTAAAAAGCCGGCCCCGCCGGTCGCCAAAGAAGAGTCAGAAGAAGCCGATTCCGAGCCGGAAGTCTGACCGGGAGTTTACAAACTTTTTACAATTGGTGGTCCCGGACAACCTGTGTCCAACCGCCCGACGCTATCCTCGTAGTAAGATTTTCGCGAGGAGAGTGACCGTGAATACCGCCAGTCGTCTGATCGAAGAGTTCGAAAGTGTAGTCCAAACCGTCCGCAGCTCCCCCCACGCAAATGCCGTGATGCCGGGCGTCATGGTCGTGCACAACAGTCCCCTCAACAGTTATCGCAACTCCGTAGCCGACGCCCGCATCAGCTATGCCGAGCGGGCCGCGTCGCCCAGGTTTCTCGACCGTGTCGACCGCTTGAACTTGCGCGAGACCAGCCGCAACACCGGAATGACCGTCACCCAGGAGTGGCGCTACGAGCGCAACGGCCAGTCCGAGAACTTCGTCTTCGTGCGCGAGATCGAAGAGACCCGCGTCCGCGAGACGGCCGTGCTTCGTCGCGATGCCGGCCGTCAAGAGTTCGACTTCAAGCGTTGCACCTGGTAGGCACGCTGTTCTCTCTCGCTGGCCTTCAGGCGCCGGCTAAGCCAGCGGAAGGTCGCCAGGGCTACCTCGGGGTGGCTTTTCACCAGGGCTTCGAAGTCGCTTCTCGCCAGGGATAGCAACCGGCTTGGTTGCTGGGCTTCGAGAGGTTGGCCGTGGTGACCGTCGAGCAGGTCGACCAGTCCCACCACTTCGCCGGGGCCGCTGTGGTCGATCATGCCCGAAAGAATCAGATAGAGTTTGCCCGCTGGAACAGGCCTATCTGGGGTAAAGCCTTCTTCGAAGGTCAGTCTCTCGATCTCTTCGAGAACCTCCAGGCCGAGTTGGCCAAACAGTTCGAGGCGGCGCAGGGCCAGCAGCCGTTCGACTTCGAGTCGGGGGGGATGACTGGCGGCCCAGCGGAGAAAGCGATCAGAGGATTGGCGGCAAAGGCGTTCGATGGCCGCTGCCTCGGTGGGCACCTCCAGCCCCTCGACCTCTTTGAGCCTCTCTTCCAGAGGCGAATCCTCGAGCAGCAGCACCAGCAAGTCGCAGGCCCGGCGGTCTCCCAGGTTGGACAACACCTCGAGGGCGTCGGCCCGGCCCGACGACGAGGCCACTTTCAGGGCCATCGAGACGCGACCCACTACGACCTCGCCTTCGAGTAACTCGAGGATGCGAAAGGCCAGGCGCCGATTGCGTCGGGCTCGGTCCTCGAGGGCGCAGATGAGGAACTCGTGCTCGATATGGCGGCTCATGATTAGATCCGCCCAGGCTTCGCGCACCAACCGCTGCAACTCGTTGACCACCAGAGCCCGGCCGGATACCGGTTCGGCCGCTACCACCGCCGCCAGGGCGGCGCTCACGGTCGACTCCTTCTCGGCGGTCAGATAGGCTTCCGCGGCCGCCAGGCCCTCGTCACCTCGACCGGCCAGGGCGGCCACCGCGGCCGCCCGCACCCTCGGAGAGGAGTCGTCGAGGGCTTCGGCCAGTCGCAAGCAGGCCAACGGGTCGGGGTCGTCAGCCAACTCTGTCAGACCCTCGTCGGGGCGAGGCCGGGCGGGTTGGTCGACCATCTCGAGCCCCGGCCCCAGCCCCTCGACCAGAGTGGCCAGATAGGCCTTGCGAACGCCCACGGCTCCTCCCAGATAGGCGGCGGCAAACAGGCCACCGGCGGGCACGATCCAGCGCGGGTCAAAGCTTTGCAAGGCCATCAACATCAGGCCGTCGGCAGCATGAGCCACCGAGCCCAGCACCCCCTGCACCACCCCGCGGAGGCGGCCTCGCAACCGCCTCGGAAAGGCATTGAAAATCAGGGTTCGAGTGGGGGAGGCCAGGGCGTCTTGTAAGGTGCGCCGGTGCATCCAGGCTAGCATGGCCACCCCCAGCGCGCTGTTGAAGCCGATGGCCACGAACACCACCAGGCTCAACAGGGGATGGATCAGGTTGGTCTGGGCGACCCCGAACCGGCGTAGCAACCAGGGCGTCAGGCGGGCCCCGATGACCAGCTCGAGCAGGTTGGTGACCGCCAGGAAGATGCCCAGAAAGGCGGCCAGGCGCTCGGTGCTGGGGAAATGCTCGACGAAGATGGCCGAGGTAAGGTATTGCAGCATCCCCATGGCGACGATCATTCCCATCACTGCCACCACCAGGGAGCGACCCAACAGCGAGCCCCGCAAATAGGTCAGGCCGCCTTTGAACGAGACCCACCCGCTGACGGCTTCGTGCTCAGGTTGGTGCGGATTCCAACGCAGCAGCCGGCTCCGTCCGGCCATGATCCAGGCGGCCGAGACGGCCAGCGTCACCAGCCATAGACCGAGCAGCGCCAGGGTACCCTGGTTGCTAACAGCAGCCGACAGCAAGCCTCCGCATAGCTCGCCCAGGGTGGCGCCGACCCCGAACAGCGGCACCATGCGCTTGATCGAGAAGGTATCGAAGAACTCCGAGACCAGGGTGTAGAAGTGGCTGTAAAACAGAGAAAAGCTAGCCCAATAGAGGCAGAAAAGGGCAGAGTAAGCCCAGCTGATCTGGCGCACGACCAGCCAGGCCAGCAGTCCCAACAATCCCATGCAGCTGACCAGCATCATCACCAGTAGCTTCTCGTGCCGAAATCGCCCCACCGCACTGGAATAGACGGCCGAAACCACGGCCGTCACGGCCGAGGCGAGCAACAGGGTCGCCGGCAAGGCCTCGACCCCCAATTGCGCCAACAGCAACGCTTCGGCCACCGTCGATCCGACCGCAAGCCCCACCAGCAATAAGCCGATGAGCACGAAGAAATAAACGAACCGCTGGCGTTCGCCCGCTCTTACCGTGGGAAAGAGCCAGGCCGTCATGGCTCTTCCTCGAGCAGGGGAAGGCTGAGGGCGAAGCGATTACCCTGGTGGACGGGCGTATACTCCAACCGTCCCCGGTGGGCCTTGAGCACCACTGCCACGACCGCCAATCCCAGACCCGGGCCAGAGTTCGGCGCCGAGCCCTCTTTCGGATAATCCGGGTTGAGCAGGTGAGGCTGAAGGGTAGGGTCGATGGTGGTGCCGGCGCTGAGCAGGTCGATGATGGCTCGACCTCCGTCCACGGTCAGGCTGAGGGTCACCGTTTCATACGAGTAGCGCAGGGCATTGTCTAGCAGATTGTCCAGGGCCAGGCGCAGCCAGCGAGCATCGGCCTGAACGCGGGCGGGCGTGGTCAGGGTCAGGTCGAGGCGTTCCTGATCGGCCAGCGTTTTGACCAGGGGCTCTAGCTCGATCGACTTCAAGGTGGGGCCGGGCAACTTGCCGGTCAGCAGCAACAGATTGTCGCGAACGCGGGGGTGGTCCAGGTTTTCGGCCAGTTGTCCCGCCAGTCGCTCGAGGCTGGCCCGGGTGTTGTGCTGGCTGGTCACGTCGCGGGTCAGTAGAATGCTGCCGAGTTCGGAGTGCTGGCTGCGCAGGAAGGTGCGTGCCAGCTCGAAGCGGTGGCCCCGACGTTCCCACGAGGCACGCTGCACCAGACGGCCCGGTTGCTTCTGTCCCGCCAACAATTCGTCGGCCACCTGCGAGGGTAGCAGTTCGGCCAGCTTGCGCCCCTCCATCTGCGCAGTCGAGACACCCAGCGCGAAGGCGGCCGCCGGATTGCTCATGGTCACTCGACCGTCCTGGTCGAGCGCGACCAGTCCGTCGAGGTTGCCCCGAAAGACCGTCTGCATCTGCAACTTGGTTTTTTCGAGTTGCTCGACCGGGTTGGCCATGCGACCCACCAGCGGCACCGACACGATCAGGGCGAGTACCAGCGCGGCCAGGCCCAGCAGGCCGAAGTTGCGAGCGGTGTGACGAAGCGAGGCCATCGCCTGGGAGCGGTCGCGGGCCACCACCAGTCGGACGGGCCCGGCCAGAGCTATCTGCAAGCCCTGAAAGTCTGCCTGGCCAACGCGAAAGTCAAAGGGCGAATGGCCCTTCTTCGGCCCGGAGCCCGGTCGTGGGGCACCGGGCAGGGTCGAGAGCATGACCGCTTCGCCGGCCAGGATTACCTCGGTCTGGGTGTCCGAGGCCAGCCGGTCAACCCATTGCTGGTCGAGGGCTTGTCCCAGAGCCAGCCCGCCGCCCACATAGTCGCTGCCGCTGGTGACGGGCACCGTGATCACCCGATAGAGCTGGCCGTCGAGCTCCCAGTAGCGGGCGGCGGTATAACCCTCCAGGCTGTAGCGGAAGCGCTCCCTGAGATCCTCGCCCAGCCGCTCGGGAGCGTCGCTGCGCAACTGCACCTCGCCCTGGGGACCGACCACTACCATCAACTCGACCCCAAGACCCTCGCGCATGGCCAGCACCGAGTCGGCCAGCGTCGGCTGATCGCCCCAGCGAAAGACGTTGCGAAAGCCGGGGCTCTCTTCGAGCGAGCGAGCCAACACCTCGAGGTGATCGAAGGCCCGCTCTTCCGAGGTGCGAAAGGTCGAGGCTGCCGTAGCCAGGCTGCGCTCGAAATCGCCCGAGATGCGCTGGCTGGCGTCGCCAAACAACAACAGCAAACAGCCGCTCAACACGACCACCAGCAGTCCCCCGATGAGGCCTAGCAGTTTGCGACGAAGGCCCATGGGGTGGGATACGTGGTCAAACTTGCGGCGGCCTGCCCTCGCGCCCAGTTCATAAATTGCTAACCAAATCCCACCCGGTCTTGTGCCTACCATGCCGTATGAGGATTTCCGGTCCCAGGTTGGCGACCCCACGCCCCGCCACCCAGGCCCCCCCGCCCCGGTGGTCGGTGCTGCTCGATGGCGATTGCTTCGTTCCCTCTGGCGATGAGGCCAGGCTGCATGTTGCCCGCCGGCCGGCCGGCCAGACCCTGGCCGATTTTGTCAAGCAACAGACCGCCAGCTATCCTAGCGCCCACACGATGATTATCAGCGACCGCCCGGCCGCTGAATTGGCCGGCGAACTACCGCAAAAGGTCGATCTGCTCCACCTTTTGGGCGAAGGCGGCCAGCGGGCCGACCGAGTTTTTGCCTTGCGCGACCGGGCTCGCTTCGTGACCGGCGCCAGCGGGCCCAGCCGCACGGCTTTTCCGGGCCAAGAGTTGGCCGAGGTGCTAGGGCGATCTCCCCAGCTGTCGCCCGAAGAGCTGGCCCGCAAGGTGGTCTCGCGCTATGCGCTGGCCGCCTCACCTGACAGTATGGTGGCCACCGAGTCGAACCGGCTGACGGATGCGGCTCCCACCCTGAGGGTGCTGGTGAAGGCCATTCTCGAAGAGCAGTCCCCGCGCGAACGACTCTACACGCACTTGATGCGCAGCTGTCCCATGCGGCCCCACCAGACCCTCGAGGCCGGCTATGACGACCGCGATCTGGGTACCTTCTTGCGAAATCTAGCCGAAGACAAGGGCCTGGGCGCGCGGGTCAACCTGGCCGCCCGCCAGGCCGCCCGCGCTGTCGACGAGAGCATGGTCAGCCTGCACGAGGGTCAGGGTCGCACCTCGACCGGCTTGTCGGGCTATCTGCCCTGGCACGAGCCGTCCAGACTCGAGGGCGAATTCGCGGCCCAGACCGGCTGGAATCTGCTGCTCGATTACATCTATGCCAGCCAGGCGCAAGCCCCCTCGCAGCCGCACCCCGAGCCAGAGCCTTTGGGTCTGGGGCAACGTCTGGGCAAAGCGGCCATCTATGAGTACAAGAAGTACGTCTCGCCCTATCTGGGTGGCTCGTGCGCTTATGACCCCAGTTGCTCTCAATACACCCGCGAGGCCATCGAAGAACACGGCCTGGTCGAGGGCTCGAAGCTGGGCTTCATGCGGTTGATCAGCTGTAACGGCCACGGCGGGGGTGGGCACGACCCGGTGCCCCACGCGCACGACCATTGCCAAGAGGAGCATGCCCACCATCCTCAGCCCCTGCCTCAACTCTGGCTGCAGCCGCCCAGCGCACCCGCCCGCTCCCAACCGGTCCGTCGCCTGCATCAGGCCTTGTTCGGTGCCGCCGGGGTGGTGGGTGCAGTCGCCGGCGGCCTGGCCGGTGGCCTGGTCGGCTTGGTGGCGGGGGCCGGCCTGGGAGGCACCGTCGGTTGGAAGGCCGGCAACGGGTCCCTGCCGGACTTCGAGGCCGGGCTGCGCGACAAATACGGTCCCCACAAGCAAGAGAGTTTCTCGAGTCTGACCCATCTGCTCACTGTTCCAGGCGCTCGCCTGGGCAGTGTCCTGGGTAGCAACTGGTTGGCCGGTTTCGGTGGGGCCTTGGCCGGGGGGCTGATGGGCGCCCTGGGCGGAGCCTTTCAGAATGGTCGCTGGTTCGCCGAAATGGGCAAACTCTACGGCCAGCATCGAGCGATGGATGCGGTAGGCGAGCTTCCTACTCATTACCACACCGCCCAGATCCTGGCCCGCGACTATCATGAATCCGTTTAGCTTTTCTGGCCCCATTTCGCGGGGGGCCTACGCCGGTTGGGGTTGCGCCCTGATGGCGGTCAAATACAACCTGGACCGGTTGGTCGCCTGGCTAGCCTTCGGTCTGCCCTGGGATCCCACATCTTACTTGCGCTTCGACACGCCTATCCGCCGTCTGGACCAGAGCGATCGGCTGCAATTTTACACGGCCATGTTGTTGTTGGCCCTGCCTTTCATCTGGGTGGGAGTCTCTCTGACGGTGCGGCGACTGCGAGCGGTGGGGGCTTCGGGGCTGTGGGTCTGCTTGTTCTTCGTGCCCATTCTCAATTTGCTGCTGTTCTTGTCGATGTGCTTTGTACCTGACCAGGACGAGCCCGAGCCTGGACCGCTGGGAGCCGAGCCGGCCACCCCAGCCAATAGCTGGCTGCCCGAGAAGCCGGTGGCCATCGCGGCCACCGCGGCTCTGCTGTCCACCGGTGGCGGCATCGCTCTGACGGTGTTGGCGGCCAACTTCCTGGAGAATTATGGCTGGGGCCTGTTCGTGGGGGTTCCCTTCGTCAGCGGTTTGACCGCCTCGCTGATTCTCAACTGGAGGGCCCGCACCAGCCTGGGGCGGTCGCTAGGCGTCGGTATGCTCTCGGTCTCTCTGATTGGAGCGGGGCTACTGGTGCTGGCAGTGGAGGGCGTGATCTGCTTGCTGATGGCCGCTCCTATCGGCCTTCCGCTAGGAGCCCTGGGTGGCGCCCTGGGCTATGCCGTGTCGAATGAGCGGCCCGATGCCGGGCGCCCGGCCGCCAGCCTGGTCCTGTGGTTGGCCCTGCCGCTGCTGATGGGAGCAGAAGCCCAGGCGCCAGATCCGGCGCCGGCCTTGCCCTGCGTGACCAGTGTGGTGATCGATGCGCCTCCCGAAGTGGTCTGGCCACTGGTGGTGGCCTTCCCTGATTTGCCGCCCCCCAAGCGGCCGCTGCTTCGCACGGGCGTGGCTTATCCGGTGCGGGCCAGGATCGAGGGGCAAGGCGTGGGAGCGACTCGCTACTGCGAGTTTTCGACCGGACCGTTTGTCGAGCCGATCGAGGTCTGGGACCCGCCTCGGAGACTGGCCTTTTCGGTCTCGTCCCAGCCTGTACCGATGGACGAGTGGAGTCCGTACGCGGCTATCCATCCGCCCCACCTGGACGGAACCCTGACATCGGAGCGGGGCCAGTTCTTGCTCGAGCGCCTGCCTGGAGGCAAGACACGCCTGGTGGGAACGACCTGGTATAGTCTCGAGATGTGGCCTGCGAGCTATTGGAGGGGCTGGTCAGACCAGCTCATTCACGCCATTCACTCTGAGGTGCTCGAGCATATCAAACGCGAGGCCGAGAAGGGTTAGAGGGGGAAGGTCTCGATCAACCCGACCTTCCAGGTCTGGCCTTCACGAAAGACTTTGAAGGTCAGCTTGGAGGGGTCCACGCCATCCATGGTCACCTGGGCCGATTTGTTGTTGCTGGAAACGGTCTTGAACTTGCCCTGGGCGAAGACGTCGGCCTTGGAGCTGGTGCGGAAGGAGTCCCAAAAGCCGCGCTGGGTCTGAGGCGAGTTGGACTCGAACATTTTGCGCACTTTGGTGACATCCATCTTCTCATCCTTGGCCACGCGGGTGATGATGGTGTCCTGGCTGTGCTTTGAGAGCAGACTCCAGGAACCGGCGTAGTTCTTGGAGCTGACCGCCGCCCAGAAGGCCTGGACCGCGCCCGAGGGCTTACCTTCCTGGGCGGTTGCGGAGGCGGCTAGAAACAGCGTGAGAACGAGGGGAAGAGCGATGCGAGAAATACTATGCATGACATGCCGGATTCGACTTAGACGGTTGCCAACCTCCGCCGGGTGGGTGAGACCACCGGTAAAGAACTCGGTCGACACGCTCGGTAGCCCACCAGTAAAACCAGAATCCGAAGATGACTGCAGGGATGATCATGGGCGCTCCTATCTCGCGGGGACGAAGGGGGGCTGGTCGGAGGCGGTCGTTCGCCCCCACTCGGGGCGACTGAGATTATTGTAGGATAGGGTTTCGTTGATTCGCATGACAGTCTTTGACAGTAACCTTGTCGGTCGCTGCGCCAACCTCTTTAGTGGGAGGCAAGAAGTCGGCCTGAGGCGAACCCGTGGCGGTGCGACGGGTCTGGTTGATTTGGGTGTTGTTGTTCTTGCCAGGGTGGTCAGCCCCGCTGGTGGGCGGTGACCACGAGGGCCAGGATGCGGTTCGTTATCTGCGCGAACTGGGCGTGCTGGAAGGCTATCCCGACGGCGGTTTTCGCGGCGAACGAGCCACTTCGCGCTGGGAAGTGGCGGCGATCCTGGCCCGCGTGCTGGCGCGGGCCGAAAGCAGCCATCAGACCTTGGCTACCAGAGTCGAACTCGAAGAGCTTCATCGTCTGGCTCTGGCTTATCGCGAAGAACTCGACGCCCTCGGGGTTCGAGTGACCAGTCTCGAGGAGCAGGTCGAGCGGCTCGACCAGCGAGTCGCCGAAAAGGGGCGCATCACCTTCAGCGGACGGAGCGTTACCTACATCGGCGGGCAGAGTTTTTCCAACCGGGGCAATCCGACCTCGGGCTTCGGTCCGGGCGCTCTCGACTATCACGCCGCCGTGGGGAGCCTGGCTTCGGCCAACTTGCTCCCTCATTCCCCGTTGGGCATCGTGCCCGCCATCGATCTCATGCGCGGTCAACCCTTGACCAACGGGTCGGGCTTTGCCTCGTTGCTTTTTCTGACCACCACCATCGTCCCCAATGACGATTTCACAGCCGAGCTTCAGCTCTACGCCTATTCGAGTCAGGGCGACCAGTTGGTGGATGCTCTCTGGGGCATTACCCCCCCTTACCTATCCAATTCCTTTACCGGCACGAACTTCGCCAACGGCCAGTCGTTGAACAACGTGCCTTTTACCCGGGCCGGTTTCGACCGTTTCACCCTATCTCATCATCCCTCGGGAATCACGGCGACGGTGGGCACTTTCACGCCCCGAGTGATGACCCCCACCGTCTACCTGGGACAGATCAATCCCATCAAGCGCACCCCCAACGTGCTCGAGAGCTTCGGCTTTCAGATCACCCAGGATAGCGAACCCTGGGCCTGGGAGGTGTTCGGCACCCGCAATCCCTCGGGCAACCCGGGTGTCAATGCCAACCCCTATCGTAACGAAGCTCTCGGGGCAGCTGTCAGCTACAGTGGCGAACAGTTTCGGGTGGGCTTCAACTTTCTGCGGGCGGCTGACCAGTTCACCGGCGGTGGCCCCCTCACGGTGGGCCAGCAGACCCAGTTGCAGGGCCTCATCGGCGAACTCTATACCGAGTGGGTTAATCCTCCCGGCTTCTACCTTAACGAGTTGGGGGGCATCGGCTCGAGCCAGGTGGCCGGCGTGGGCAGCACCTCTGACCAGCGGCCGGTTCCCGGCGACCCCACCAGCGATGCGCTCTCTCGCCTGGCCAGCGTGGGGCCTCAGGGCATCACTCTTTGGGGCCTCAATTTCCAATACAATGGCGACGATTGGGAGGTCCGTGGCGACTACGCAACCTCGACCTACAAGCCCAATCGAAACTCAGCCTATTCGGTAGACGGCGACCTTTGGAATCTTGGCGCGCGCAAGACTTTCGACGACGGCAACATCGAGCTGGCCGTCAATTATCGGTCCACCGACCCCACCTATGACCCCCTGATCTTGTCGTGGCCCGACGCGGCCGCCAGCGGCCTCAACGGCATGCAGCCGCTGCGGGCCTATCACCGCGTGCCCGACTTCGACAACTACTGGCATCTTTATGCGCTCCACGACACCAACAAGAACCCGCTCAATCGCCGGGGCTGGTGGCTAGACGCGCGCTGGCAGTATTCTGATGAAGGCTGGCTCAAAGCTCACTACAACACCCTCGAGCAGGTGAAAACGTCGTTGCCCGGCGTGCGCGTGCTGGCCAACAGCCTGGCACCGGGCACCCCCAACGCCACTGTGTTGGGACACGTTCCCGGCTTTCTCGACCCGGTCTTCCGCGCCTATTCGCCGATGAGCTTTGACGCCGCTCTCAATCCCCTCGAGGACCAGCGTGGCAAGGTGACCTCCTACGGCGGTCGTATCGTCCACGACTTCGCCGATTCACCATGGGGGGTCGACTTCGGCTACGATCGTTGGCACTTCGATCGGCCCACCACTTTGCCGGCCGCCCTGGGCGGCAGCCAGAACCGCGTTGACTTGCTGCTGTCGACGCTGGACCTGGGCGTGAGCTATCGTTTCACTTCAGACCTCAAGCTCAAGGTCGGGGTCGAGCAGGGGCGCCAGAGCGGCCACTATGATAGCTTCGGCACCTACAACCCCTACGCGTTGGCGGCCAATTCGGTCGATTTCAAGACTCGCGATACCGTCCAGACAATCCCCTACGCCAAAGTCGATTGGAGCGTGGACCCGGCCGTCAAGATCAACTCGGAGATCTACTTCTACAACACCGTCGACCACGTGGGAGCCAACATCTTCTCGGGCCCGCCCAACGGCGGCGCCGCCACCAACCATCCCTTCTCGTGGAAGGGCATCCGTTACGGAACCACCGTCGAGGTGACGTTCTAACGCTCGGCGGACACCCTCGGTCTGCTTTCCAACGGTTGGGGCGATGACCGTGGCGTGCCAAAGTTCATCCGCGCGAATTCTTGCAGTGCGATCGACTTGACCCAGTGGTCGAGGATGGCCGAGAAGCGGGCCTGCCGGCCTTTGGACCACCAGAGCGAGCGCAAGAAGTAGGTCCAACGACGCCAGCCCCCAGGGGCAATGACGTGACGGAGGGTGCGCCAGACCACACCCGGCTGCTTTCGGATAGGCAAGAAGTTCTCGACTAGCGGCTGCTCGGGCAGGTCGCGCATCTTGTTGGCCAGCCTCTCGAAGATGGCCTCGTCGGTGAACAGGCGGCGCATCAAGTCGGAATAGCCGCAAACCAATTGTTCATAGGTCATGTTGAGAGGCTCGATATTGGTCATGGCTCCTGTATTGTCGGCGCCATCGAGCAACGAATCGGCCACCCTGAGCCGGCCGTCACGCTCGAGGCGATCCCAAAGGGGGGTTCGGTTGATGGCGATGAGCAGGCCGGCCATGGGCACGCTGATACCGGATGTCTGGATAAACCGATAGTGGGACTCGAAGACCGCGGGCGTGTCGGCGTCAAATCCCACGATGAAGCCAGCATAGACACTGATGCCCTGGCGGTGGATGGTGCGCACCGCTGCGAGCAGGTCGACGCGCGAGTTCTGAAATTTCAGGGTCTCTTCCAGAGCGGCCTGGCTGGGGCTCTCGATGCCGATAAAGACCCACGAGAAGTTGGCCGCCCGAAAGAGCTCGAGCAGTTCCTGGTCGTCGGCCAGATTGACGCTGGCCTCGGTGCCAAAATAGAATTGATGGCGATGTCGTTTTTGATAGTCAATCAGAAAGCGTAGTAGCTCTTTGCAGCGCGGCTTGTGTCCGATCAGGTTGTCGTCGACAAAGAAGACGTTGTGGACCCCTTTGGCGCGCAGCGCGTCGAGTTCGGCTCCGACCTGCTCGAGGCTCTTGGTCCGGGGACGACGTCCGAAGATGACGATGATGTCGCAAAATTCACAGCGGAACGGGCAGCCTCGCGAAAATTGCAGGCAGGGCGTGAGATAGCGATCGAGTTTGAGCAGATCGAAGCGGGGCGTGGGTGAAACCGTCAAGTCGACGTTGCCGGTCTCTTGATAGAGAGGCTGAGGATTGCCGGCTTCGAGATCGTGACAGAAGCGGGGCCAGACATGCTCGGCTTCGCCGGCGATCACGGTATCGGCGAGGCTCTGGTAGTTGGCCGGCAACAGAGAAGCATGATTGCCCCCGGCCACCACATAGCAGCCGCGCTTTCTGAACCTCCCCAGGATAGTGCTTTGGCGTTGGAACTGGTTGGACATACCCGAGACTCCGACCACATCGGCTGGAAAGTCCCAGTCTATCTCTTCGACATTCTCGTCGACGATGGTCACCTGCCAGTGGGGCGGCGTCAAGGCAGCGATGCTGGCCAGTCCCAGGGGCGGATTGGTGTAACGGGTCCAGGGCAAGATCTCGCGAGAGATCAGTTGAAAGTTCCAGAAGCTCGGCCGAAACTTGGGGCAGATCAGAAGCAGTCGCACCCGTCAGTATCCCTCGATGGAACCGGCGGTGTCAAGATTCGGCCGTCCATCGTGCCCACCGCCAACCGGCCATCCTCGGCCACGGCCAGGGCGCATAGTTCGCCGGCCTCGAGGTCGAGACGTTGCTCGGGCTCGCCCCAGAAGCCGAGGGTTCCGTCTTGCGAGGCCGACACCAGTCGGCCGGCCCGGAAGGCCAGGGCATGAATCGCCCCATGGTGAGCCTTGAAGCCGGCTTCGAGGCGACCCTGGCGCCACAGGCAGAGGTGCCCGTCGCTGTCGCCACTGGCCAGCAAGTCCCCCTGGTAGGCCAGGCAGCGCACCGCGCTGCGATGACCTTCGAGGGCCACGAGTTCACCACTGGGCGGGTGAAACAGAAACACTTTGGACGAGGGCGAGGCGGCCAGGGCTAATCGCTCTCCGCCCACAGCGGCCATCGCGCCGATGCCACCACGCAGTCCGGGCTGATAAAGGGTGACCTGCTCACCCCGCAGGCAGGCCAATCGCCCGTCACGCAAGCCGGCGAAGAGACCCCCTGACCACACCAGGCTGAGCACTTCGCGCGGCATCGCCACAGGCTTGCCCACGAAGATCTGACGGTCGTTACCTCCACTGGCCAGCAGGCCGTCCGGGCCAAAGGCCAGCGCGTTGACCCAGTCGTCGTGCAGCGTATGAAGGCGTGGCGCACCGTGCCAGAGCAGCACCTGGCGGTCCTCGCCGGCCGAGGCCAACAGGTTGCCATAGTAGGCCAGCGCCGTGACCCGGCCCTGATGTCCGGCCATCGCCACTCCGGTCTCTAAGCCCTCGATTAGCTCACCCACTGTGGCGGGACGCTCGCTTGGGTCGAGAGCCAGGGCGCGAGCCACTTGGGCCGGCAGGCCTGCTGGCAGCCGGAAAGTGTCTCTCGTAAGACGTTCGACCACCTCGGGTGGGGGGGCTCCGGTGACCAGGTGCACCAGAGTGGCGGCCAGGCTGTAGATATCGCTCCACGGGCCGGGCCGCAAGCCGGTGCCGTACTGCTCCGGCGGAGCATAGCCCGGAGTCACGATGGCCGTGTGATGGGATTTGCCCAACGGGCGGGCCGAGCCGAAGTCGAGCAAGACCAATCGCCCCTCGCTAGTCAGAAACAGGTTGCCCGGCTTAAGGTCGCGGTGGAGCACGCTGCGGGCGTGCAGCACCTCGACGGCCCTGGCCGCTCGTCGGATGTAGTCCAGGGCCGTTTCTATCGGGAGTGCGCCGTCGCGTTCCACCAGCTGTTGGAGGTCGTGGCCAGTTAGCAATTCCATCACCAGATAGCCGGCCCCACCCTCTTCGAAGACGGCGTGGACCTTGACGATGTCGGGATGGTCGAAGCTGGCCAGCAGTCGGGCTTCTTCAAGAAATCCGAGCAACGCCTCGCCGCTGCACACCTTGATCGCGACCTCTCGGTTCAGGGCCAGATCGTGAGCCCGATAGGTCGAGCCGAACCCACCCCGCGAAAGTAGCTCTTCGACGCGGTAGGTCCCGCTTCGCAAGAGGGTGCCCGGGGAGAGGTCCATACCCAGCGTTTGGCTATCTGCTGGGTTCGCTCCCGCCATGGCTTGCATTCATTTCGACGAGGCGCTGGAGGGTCGTGATGTGGTAGTCTGCGCCTTGACGGGGCTTCCTCCAGGGTGTACAATATACGCAACTGGTTTCACCCAGTAGAATGGAGTCGTCTATGTCCCAGTGGCACCCTGGGCGGCCCACCTGCCCCACCCCCGAGTAATAGCCGGAGAATCCCCTTCTCCTCTTTTATTTTTCAGGCTTTACTCGAAAGGAATCGGTCATGTTAGGCCCCATCATGCCGTGGCTTTACGCCCTCGGCACCCTCCTGTGCGTTGGCGCACTTTTTCACTATGTGATTCGTTTCATCCCGAACAACCGGGTCGGAATCAAAGAGCTGGTCTGGTCCGCCAAAGGTAATCTCGAATCCGGCATCATCGCCCTCAAAGGCGAGGCCGGCTTCCAGCCCGAAGTGATGCGCGGCGGCGTTCACCTCCTCTTCCCCACCCGCGATCGCGTGCACGTGACCTCGCTGGTGACCGTGCCCCAGGGCCAGGTCGGATACATCTTCGCTCGCGACGGCGAGCCCCTGGTTGCGACCCAGACCCTGGCCAGAGCGATAGATTGCAACCACTTCCAGGATGTGCGTGCTTTCTTTGCCAACGGTGGTCAGCGCGGACCCCAACGTCAAATTTTGCGAGAGGGCACTTACGCTATCAACCTGGCTCAGTTCGCCGTCATCACTGCCGACCAGATCTATTACCATCAGCTTCGTCGTGAAGACGACGAGCTGTTCAGCCGCATGGCCGACCAGATTCACGAGCGCGACGGCTTCAGGCCGGTGGTCATCACCGCCGATTTGGTAGGCATCGTGACGGTCCACGACGGCCCGTCTCTGGCACCGGGCGAGATCATCTGCCCCATCGTGGGCACCAACTCGGACAAGCCCGAGATCTATCACAACAACTTCCAGGATCCCGAGGCCTACTTGCGGGCCCACGGCAAACGGGGTCGTCAACTGCAGGTGCTGGTGGAAGGCACCTACTACGTCAATCGTCTCTTCGCCACCGTCGAGACCATTCCCAAGACGGTCGTCGAGGTTGGCTATGTCGGAGTCGTCGTCAGTTATGTCGGCGACATCGGCGCCGACCTCTCCGGCAACCTTTACCGCCACGGCGAACTGGTTCCCGAAAATCACAGGGGTGTGTGGAAACGCCCTTTGATGCCGGGCAAGTACGCATTCAATACCTACGCAGGCAAGATCATCCTCGTCCCCACCACCAACTTCATTCTAAAGTGGGTGCGCCGGGAGGTGGGTGCTCATCGCTACGACGAGAATCTGTCCGAGGTCTCTCTCATCACCAAAGACGCCTTCGAGCCGTCTCTGCCGTTGTCTGTAGTCGTGCACATCGACTATATGAAGGCACCCCTGGTGGTGCAGCGTTTCGGAGATGTCAAGAAGCTGGTCGAGCAGACGCTCGATCCGATGGTGGCGGCCTATTTCAAGAACATTGGCCAGACCCGCACTCTGATCCAGCTGCTGCAAGATCGCAGCAGCATTCAGAAGCTGGCTGCCGATGAGATGAAGGAGAAGTTCGAACACTACGACCTGGAACTCGAGGAAGTACTGATCGGTACGCCGGCGCCCTCTGACGGCGACCAGCGGATCGAGGACATCCTCGCCCAGCTGCGTGCCCGCCAGATCGCCGAAGAACAGATCGAGACCTACGCTCGTCAAGAGAAGGCCGCTGTCAAGGAGCGGGAACTTCGGGAAGCCGAAGCCCGTGCCCGCCAGCAGACCCAGATCACCGAGTCGGAACTCTCGATTCAGGTTCACCAGAACCAGGGCAAAGCCGAACTGCAGAGGGCTCTGCAAGAAGCCGATCGCATCCGCGCTCTGGCTGATGCCGAAGCCAGTCGTCATCGGGCTCTGGCCGAGGCCGAAGCGACCAAAGTGAAAGCCCTGGGTGAGGCTGAAGCCGACCGCGAACTGCGGGTGGGACAGGCCCGCGCCGTGGCCATTCACGAGCAGGTCCAGGCCTATGGTGGCCCTCAGTTCCAGCTCACTCGAGAAGTGATGGTCCGCTTCGCCGAGGCCATCCAACAGTCAGGCGTCGACGTGGTGCCTCGCATCATGGTTGGCGGTTCTGGCCAGGCTGGCCCTGGAAGCGCCGTCGAGGGCCTGATGGCTCTGCTGATGGCCGAACGTGCCGAGAAGGTGGATGCTCCCAAGCTAGAGTCGACCTTCAACGGCAAAGCCGGCTAAGTCGCTAGCCCCCGGTTTCGACCGGGGGCCTTTTCTCGTCTCTCGTTCGGGCTAAAGGCTATCCGCCGAGGCTGGCGCTGAGAATAGCGCGCTCGATGTCGGACATTTCAGGCTCGTGGTCACGCACCGTTTCGATGAGCTTTTTATAGGGGCTGCGTTCGAGCATAGGTCTATGCTATCAGGCCTGACCGGACCTGTGGGGGCGATCATGTAAAAGCTTTGTTACAAGTTGTTTCCGTCGTGTCTTTTTCTGACAAAAACGAAGGTGGCGGGAGAAAGCCCGGCGCCGGGGCGAACGCGAGTTTAACATCTTTCTCGACATGTGAGCCGGACCTTGCGATACGCTCTCAAGCGTCAAGGCAGGTGCTCTAGTGTATATCAGACCTCAGCTCACAACCGGATACGCCGAGCCCAAAGAGGCCGCCCCCCGGGTCGCCATTCTCGACGACTTCGACGGCGACCCTAAGGGCTTTCCTCATGGTCAGGCGGTCGAATCGGTCTTGTTCTCGCACAGCGCTCTGAGCGATGACGATGTGCAGCGCCTGCAGAACGAGCCCAAACAGGCGGACCTGCGCGAGTTGCTCCAGCAGATGCCCTTTCGCCAGGCCTTCGGAGCCATGGTCGCTCGCAACGTGGCCGGCTTCTATCTCAGCACTGCCCAGAATCTTCACACCATCCTCAACGAGTTGCCGTCGGTGAAGCTCATCGAGCAATCGCAGGGCGAGACCTCGGCCCGCCAGCTCGAGTCGATTTTTGACGGCCTGACCAACAGCCAGGCTTTCCGTCAGCAGGTCAGCCAGGCCATGGGGCTTCCTGCCGACGCTCCGCTTCATAAAGTGTGTGAAGAGCTACTGGCCGAGGCCGACCAGGTGGCCAACCACTCCGAGCTCTGCCAGAAGTCGCGCCAGGAGTATCTGAAGGTCGCCCGCGCCGCCTATGACCGGGGAATCACCTACCTCGTGGCCGCCGGCAACCATGGCCAGTTCGCTCGCGAACTCGAAGCCATCGGGGTGCAGGCTAGTCCCAGCGCCTTTCGCAACATCTTCGTCAACGACTATGTGACCGTGGTCGGAGCCAACACGCCCGAAGGCCAGCCGTCGGGCCTGAACTCGCCGAATGCGGCCATCGAGGTCTATGAACGTGGCGAAGACCTGGTCTGGTCGGTGGGCGAGGGGTTTGACGTCCATGGCGTGCATAGCGGCACCTCCTTTGCGGTGCCGATCGTGGCCGGCAGGGTGACCGAGCGTCAGGCCACGGAGCCGGGTCTGACTCCTTTCGAGATCGAGACGCAGTTGCAGGGCCTGGATTCCTACCAGGTCCAGGACGGGGCGGCGGTGTCTACGGGCAACGGGCAGAGCCTCATCGCTGATGGCTCGATCGAGCCGTACATTCTCGAGCAGATAGGGGAAGGCTTCGTAACGGGCCTGGACACCGACGAAGCCGGTCAGTTGGCCCGGGCCACCCAGGACCGGACATTCTTCGGCTTGCCCGGGGCCAAAGACCACGAATTCCAGTTGGTACGCGTGGCCCCCGATCCCGATGGGGTGCGCCAACTTTCGCTCGAAACCTATTTCAAGGCCGGGCATCACGTCTTGACCGCCAGGTTGAAAGACGGAGCCTGGGACCCGCATTCGGTTACCGAAGAACTCCACCTCGACCCCAGGCGCGCAGCCGCTATCGAAAACTAGCGCTACGGGCTTGACGGGACCGGCTTAGAAGGTGTTGCCGTCCTCGATGCGGCCGCTCTCCCAGCCCCTCTTGAACCACTGCTTGCGCTGTTCGGAGCTGCCGTGGGTGAACGAGTCGGGCACGACATAGCCTCGGGCCTGCTGCTGCAGGCGGTCGTCGCCCACGGCCGCGGCCGCTCCCAGGGCTTCGTCCAGGTCGCCCGGCTCGAGCACATTGAGGCGCTGCTGGGCGTGATGGGCCCACACGCCGGCATAGAAGTCGGCCTGTAGTTCGACCTTCACCTGTAAAGCGTTGGCTTCTTTCTTTGCCAGCCGTTGCTGGCGGGCGTGAACCTCGCTGAGCACTCCGAATTGGTTTTGCACGTGATGGCCGACTTCGTGGGCGATGACATAGGCGCGGGCGAAGTCGCCGGGCGCTCCGAAGCGTTGCTCGAGTTCTTGAAAGAAGCTCAGATCGAGATAGACCTTTTCGTCCCCCGGGCAATAGAACGGCCCCATGGCCGCCTGGGCAAAGCCGCAAGCGCTGCTGATCTCGCCGTCAAACAGCACCAGCTTGGGCTCGATATAGGTCATCCCTCGCTCGGCAAAGAGTTGATGCCAGACCTCTTCGGTGTCGGCCAGCACGACTGAGGCGAACTCATCCGAGCCGTCGGGCGCCACGACCGCCGGGCGTGAGGGGGGGCCAGAACTCGAGAGGGCGTGCAGAATCTCGAAGGGGTCGACGCCGGCCAGCAAAGCGACGACGACCACCACGACCGTGACCAGTCCGCCCGCGCGCACCGGCCCACCGCCTCCCCCTCGTAGATCTTCTACGTTGTCGCTGCCTCGCCGGCCCTGCCATCGCATGGTCCAGCTATTCTTGGACCGGTTTCTGCGGCCCTGCAGTCAGTCCCAGCGCCGCCAACACAGCGGCCGGGCTGTCGGCACCGTGCTTGTGGACCACCTCCGCCACCTGGTCCAGGCGAGCGTAGTCTTCGGGTCCCAGGTCGCGGGCAGTGTAGATGACCACCGGCACCCGGGGGTCAAGGCGACGCAGTCCCTCTAAGACCTGAAAGCCTTCCATGTCGGGCAGGCCGAGGTCAAGCACGACTGCCGAAGGCAGCTGTTGGGCGAAAAAGTCGAGCGCCTCCTGACCTGTGGCAACCGAGATGAACCTGGCATTCATCCCGTCTAGCTCTTGCTCGAGCAGGCCACGGGTCCCGACGTCGTCCTCCACCACCAGCACCGTCCCCTCTTGAGCCAGGTCTTGCAGCACGGCCTGAAAACGGGAGGCATCCACCGGCTTGGTCAACCAGGCGGCGATGCCCAGATCGTAGCCCACCGGCGAATTGTCGAGCACGCTCGTGATGATGACTGGAATCGAGCTGGTCTGGGGGTTGGCCCGAATGCGTTTGAGCACTTCCCAGCCGCCCATTCCGGGCATGACGATATCCAGCAGCACCGCGCTCGGACGCAGCGAGGCCAGGCGGGCCAGACCTTCTTCGCCGCTGCGGGCCAAATGCACGCGGTAGCCGGCCTCGCTCAACTCGCTGTACATCACCTCGAGAAAGCTGGCCTGATCGTCGATGACCAGCACGTCCGGGCCCGCGCCTTTGGGCTTGAGGGCTTCGAGACCCCGCTCCTGGTCGCCCACCAATACCGTGTCGGGAAAGATCAGCGAGAACGTCGAGCCCACGCCGAGTTCGCTCTCGACCTGCATTCGCCCACCCATCAGAGTGGCCAGTTTGTCGACGATGGCCAGGCCCAGTCCGGCCCCCTCGCGCTCGCGGGTATGCGAGGCATCGACCTGATGGAACGGCTCGAAGATGCGCTTGAGCTGTTCTGGCCCGATACCCAGGCCCTGGTCTTGCACGGCCAGCACGACCTCGCGTCCGCGCAGGCCGAAAGTGGACAGGATGTTACCGCTGTCGGAGTATTTGATGGCGTTGGTGAGCAGATTGATCAACACCTGGCGTAGCCGATCGGGGTCGAGGTAGAGGACCATGGGTTCTTGCTCGACCCGAAACTCCATGGTCATTCCCTTTTCCTCGGCCTGGGGAGTCAGGGTGTCACGCAATTCTTCGGCCAGGGCCCGACAGTCAACCTCAGAGGGGCTCACCACCATGCGACCGGCTTCGATGCGCTCGAAGTCGAGGATGTCGTTGACCAGGGTCAGCAGTTGCCGTCCGCTCTGATGAATCAGCTGTAGATTCTTGTATTGCCGCTCGGGCAGCTTGTCCTGGGTTTTGCGCAACATCAGTTTCGAGAAGCCGATGATGGCGTTGAGCGGGGTGCGCAGCTCGTGGGACATGTTAGCCAGAAATTGGCCCTTGATACGATAGGCTCTTTCTAGTTCGTCGTTCTGGTCTTCGAGTCGGGCCAGACTCTGGCCGAGCTTGTGGCGCGAGTCGACCAGGCGATCGATCATACGATTGGTGTCCCCGGCCAACTGGCCCACCTCGTCCTTGAAGAAAACGGGCACCCGGTCGCCGGCGTCCACCTCGCCCCGCACCACGATCTTGCGGACCGTATCGGCGATTCGAGCCAGGGGGTTGGCCACGGTGTGGCTCATCAGCAGGGCCGAGCCCAGTCCCCAGGCGACCGCCACCAGGGCAGCCAGGGCAATGGCCACTTGAGACGTCCTGGTGGCGCCGGCCGCCAGCACCACCACCCCAACCACCTGGTCACCCTGAAGGCGAGTGCGTAGCACCGCTCGCTGACTGCGATTGGTCGAAGCGCCCTCCGAGACCGATTGCGTGAACCACCGGGCCAGGGCCGGCCTTTCGCGCAGCAACACCGTGAGTTTGTCGCCCTGGACCAAGCCACCCTGTGGGGTGGCCAGGAAAGGATAGACGCCCTCCGCGTCCTGCCACGATTCGGGTGAGTCGAGGTGAGCCAGAACCAGTTCGGCGGTGCGTGCCGATTCGTTCATTTCCTGGGCGCTGCGCAAGATGGCCTGGATTCCGATGAAATAGCAGCAGGGCGAGAGAGCCAGACACAGACCCAGCACCACCATCTTGCTGCGGATCGATACCCAGACGCCGGGTAACTCGAGGCCGCGCTTCTCGGCCGGAATCGAGATTCGTCCGGCGATAGGAGCAAACAGAAAGAGATTGAGCGGAAAACCCACGGCAAAGCCGCCGAAACCCACCGTGGCCGCGAATAACAGCCCCGGAATCAGAGCGTCGGGTCCTAGCCTGGCCGGCGTATCGGCCAGGCTAAGGATGACCGCCAGGGCGGCATACATCACGAAGAACAAGCATGAGTAAAAAATGGTGTAGTAGAGCGGAAAATTGTAGATGGCGCGAGCGGCGCTGCTGGCCTGTTCATCGTCCCAGGTCTCGTCGGGACGGCGGCTCAGCCAGCGGTCGAGCGGCGCCACCATGCGCACCCGCAGCAGCAGCCAAACGGCCGTGCGGGGCAGATAGAGCCAGAACAGGATGCGGTAGAAGGCATGAGCGGCCTCAGCCTCAAGGCTGAAGACATAGCGAAAGCAGACAGCCAGGAGCAGGTTGAAGACCACGTCGAGACAAGCCATCACCAGCGTGGTGCGGAGCGTGTAAGACCCCATCAGGAAAGGTTCCCAGGGGTTCGGGCTTTGGCCTGCCTAGAAGAACACGGACAGCAGCGACGCTAGCGCCACGGTTACGGCCGCTCCGGCTAGAAGCAGGTTCATTTTCGAATCGCTGGGGGCGACCGCAAGTTCGGGGGCGGCGAGTCGTGAAGTCTCGGGAGCAGGTTCTCCGGTGACCTGGCTGTAGGCTTCCGCCAGGGCGCGTCGCATGGCCCGGCCGCTGGCGAAACGCCTGGCCAGTCGACCTTCGGTGGCGCGGGCGACCAATTGGCTGACCGCCTCGGGGCAGTCGGGCAGCACCGTCTCGGGGCGGCAAGTCTTGAGAGGCCTGGGAGTCTCGCCGGTAATCAATTCGTAGAGGGTGGCACCCAGAGCATAGAGATCCGAGCGCGGTTCGGGATGGCCCTGTAATTGCTCGAGGGGAGCATAGGCCAGGGTGCCGACCATGGTCTTGGTGGCCGGTCCGGCCATGTCCCGAGCCATGCCGAAATCGACCAGAACCACCGTGCCATCGGGTCGCAGCACGATGTTGTGGGGCTTGACATCGCGATGCACCACCGGAACCGGGCGGTTATGGAGGTAGCACAAGACATCGCAGACTCCCAGGCAATGGGCCAGAGCCTGACCCAGCGGCAGTGGTCCCTGCTCGAGAAGCGAAGCCAGACTCTGGCCCTGGATGTAGTCCATGGCCAGATAGTCGGTCCCGTCCTGCTCGAAGAAGTCCGAGATATCGGGAATGCCAGGGTGGCGCAACTCGAGCAGTGTAGCCGCCTCGCGAGCGAACCGTCCGCGCATGTCGTGATCGGCCCCGGGGTTGATCTGCTTGATGGCCACCGCCCCGCCGGTTTGCTGATCGCGAGCCAGATAGACGGATCCCATCCCTCCGCTACCCAGCATCGATTCGACCAGGTAGCGGTCATGCAGCAGGGTCCCGGGCTTGCATTGGTGTTCCGAAGTCGGGGTCACGCTCTAAAGTATAGCCCAGCTTTTTGAAGTGTGCAGGCTAACAAGTCCCGCAGCAACCGTAGACGAAGCCTCCCAACCCTTCGCACGTGCCACCCGCCGTTCCCGCGGCCAGCCCGCAACAAGCCACCCCCACGGCGGTTTGGTGGGCGTTGGCGCGAGCGGTAGAGCAGGTCGTGTTGACCTCGATGGGAGCCGAACTGAGATCGATGCAATCTGGATTGAAGGCAGCCGGCAGGGCATTAGCGAGCGGGTCGGTAGCGCAGCTACCGCTCGAATCGGTTGGACGGCAGCGCCAGATGATACACGAGCAGTTGCTGGCGCACTGACTGGGGTTGGTGCAAAAACAATCCGAGCAGGCCGCGGTGCAGGCGGCGGCGCTGATGCAGGCCGACGACGCGTGGGCGGGCGTAGGCAAAGCCAGGCTGGTGAGGGCAAGTGCGGCTGCCGCTGTGCCCGAGCCGGCCAGGAACGCGCGGCGAGTCTGGTTGCCCTCGACAAGGCCCGCGGCTTGCAGCCGAACCAGGGCGGCATCAAGCACCTCTTCACCGCCAACCTCTTCACCAACCTGGCTGCGCGGAGTATGTCCGTCACAGCGCGCGAGGATCTGGCTCAATAAGGGAGTCAAGGCATGGGCTTGACGGCTGGAGGGGTCGTAGGCCAGGGCTTCGTCGCCAATCGCGGTGATGGTCAGTCCACTCTTGGTGGAGGGCATTCTATTTTCAGTCATCTGGACCCGGTTCGTTTCAAGCAAACTCCTTCCTTCTGTTGGCTTTGGCCTGCCTCTTTGGTAGATGAGGGTCAGGACTTGGGTGGAAGTCTAGTTGTTCGAAAGTGCGGTCGCTAGCGAGTCGCCTGGCCGCTATCAACCACTCGAGCTACCGCCGCCACATCGACCGCCGTGGGTAGATGCAAGAAAACGACCCCGGAGGCCAGCTGATGATGCAGCGCCAGGTAATAGATCTGATTGCAGAGATAGGTGCCGGCGCTGTACGAGAGCACGGTAGCCAGACCCCCTCGGCGTAGCGCCTCGAGCCAGCCGCGAGTATCGGCTGTCGACCAATAGGCGACCGGGCCGCCGACAACCACTGGTTCATCGATCTGCATCCGCCCGTTGGCGTCGGGAATGTCAAAATCGTTGAGATTGACGGCCACACGCTCGACTCGGACGACGCTCGAGCCTCGCGCTTCGCCCAGGCACACCAGTAGCTCCGGGTTGAGTTCGCGGGCCTTCTTCTCGAGCCTTGGAAAGGCTGTTTGGCTATCGACCGGCAGCAGCAGGGTGGGGTGCTTCACTTGAGCCAGGACTTCGGCTGAGGGGTTGCGCGAAGCGCCAGCGAACGGTTCGAAGCCCGTAACCAGAATGCTCATCGAGCTATCTTAGGGGCAGATATCGAAACTCTTGCCATGTTACAAATGTAAACGTGACATTGCTGACATGTTAACCTCGAGACACAGGACTGTGGGTAACCCGGTGGATAAACTCACAGACGTCAGGGCTGGTATGTCTTTGAACCCTGAAGCCAGGGATTTTTGGGGGGTGTTGACATCCCTCCGGCCATGCAGTATCTTGCAGTCACTCCAGTCACGGAGTCGCCCCGCCAAGCGAGAGAGGCGGAGGGGACTAGCACCCCCGACAGGTAACGGTCGAAGGGCTAGAGGTTAGACGCAAACCTTCGTGGTCTACCGCCCAAGCGATGCACCAGCAAGCGTCTCCAGAGTCTTCACTGGAAACGAGAAGACAGGGCTTGACGGCCAGTTTGGAACCCGCGAGGGGAAAGGGCGACCGGGGTAACTCGGAGCAGCCGCCAGAGAACGTCGAACAAGAGGCTCGGTTGGTGACCGGGTAGCGGAACGCTCGAGGCCGCGCCACACCACAGTGGCAAAAGAGAGCGAGGCGCACCAGCCTCGAGGTGTCCGGCCCCATCCGGTAATGTGGGGAGTGTCGTGACGGGCACAAGCGGAGCTGCGACGGTTCGAGCGTAAGCGAGAACTCAAGCCGCGACGGTCGGCAGGCCGTGAACAAAGAGCGCAGGGGTGCATCCACCCAAAGGGATGCTGAAGTCACTCTCTAGTAGGAGTGATAGGGCCCACAGCCCGCGTAGGAACCGCGAGGGGAATGGCTGGCCGAGGAGACTCGAGCAGCGCCCACGAGGGGCACGATGTGGGGAGCCTGAGCGCAGGATGGCACTCGGGCAGCGGACCGAAGGTGGCCGCGCGAAGACGAGAGTCTTCGGGAAAGACTTCGGGGTTGCGATCTGACCAGAGAATCGCCCAGAGCCGACTGGGAAAACGGGAGGCGAGGCATCGCCTGAAAGCTCACGGTGGTGGAGCCGGGAGTGGCAACTCGGGCCAGACGCGAAGGCGTCGAACGGCGGGGGCGGAACTGCTAGAAACCGCGACGCGAGAGCGTGAAAAATGGAGCAGGGGTAGCATGCAGACCAGAGCTATGCGCAGCGTTTCGTCTGAAGGCATTCGAAACGAGGCCCGGCGCGCTAGACGGACCCGCGAGGGGTAAAGATCCTGGCAACAGGAAGCCGGCTTAAGCGGACCACGGGAGCTTGGTGCAGGTGGGAAGGCGGCCAAGCAACGGTGACATTCGGTCTACCGTGACGCCCCAGCGTCGAATGCGAATGTTAGGGTCTTCGCCCCGAAAAAGCGAAGTCGGTTTGCCGGACTGGGAAGAAGGCAAGCTAACAAAGGACGCGTTCTTCGGAGCGCGTCTTTTTCTATTTGCCTGGACGAGCTTTTGCTGCTAGCATTCGATCATGGGCTTTGATGAACGGCTAGAGAGACTTGAGCAACGAGTCGAGCGTGATGATCAGCATTTGGAGCGGGTGATAGTCACGCAGCGCGAGATTGTCCAAAAGGCCTTTGACCAGGTGAACCTGGCTTTACTTGAGCAGCAGATAGGCCTCAAGGCCTTCGCGGACAATACTCGAGACAGCCTGCGTGAATTGATTGAGTTGATGAAGGGCCAACGCGCCGAGAATGATCGCGAATTGGAAGCCATCAAGGCTCGTCTTGACCGGCTGGAGAGCCCTCCCGCGGCCTGAAGACTACTCGCGGCGAGCGACCTGGATGTCGTTGACCCAGATCTCTTCCTCGTTGACCTCGAGATTGCCCTCCGACTCGTCCTCCATCGACTTTTTCAGGATCATGGTGTCGATGATGTCTTCTACCTTTTTCTCGAGAGGGCGGCCATCCTTGGGGTCGAGCGCCTCGAGCATCTTCTGGAATTCGTCGAGCTTCAGGTTGTTGGTCTCGGCCTTGTTCAGGACGTTCTTGAGGGCCTTGAGACAGGCTCGGAGCGGGTCGACGGGCTGGCCTGACTGCAGACCCACCACCAGCACCTGGCGTCCGAAAGGACCGGCCTGGTGATAGAGTTCGAGGGCCGGCTTTTGATGATATTCCCAGTTATAGCTGGCCTCTGGATAAGGTGGGTGGGCTTCCAGAGCTTTCTTCAGCCGGGTCACCTCGCTGCGGGCCTGCTCGAGATTGGCGCCGTCGCCCAGCAGATCGGCGGCGGCCGGATAGAACAGCCCCAACTCTTTGAGCAGGTCGAGGCGCTGGTCGAGGTTGGTGTTTGCGACCGGGTTCAAAACGACCTTGACAGCCTTCGGGTCCTTCTTCTGGCTGAGTAGCTCGAGAAAGTAGAGGCGCGCCGCCTCGCAATCAGGCTTGAGCAGCTGGTTCTTGTAAAGGTCGAAGCTCGGCTTGAGGGTGTACTCCCACTGATACGAGTCCTCTGGATAGACCCGGGCGCCCTCGGCGGCCTGCTGGTATTGCGAGAGGTGCTCGCGCGCCACGTTCAAGGTCGTGCCCTGGCCCAGATCGGCTGCGAGCAGGTCGTACATCGGGCCGGCGAACTTGCCGCTCTGTAGCTCGCGGAAGACCTCGATGCGCTGATTCAGGTCAAGCCCCGGCACGTCGGGAAGCACGTGTTTGACCAGGGCGGGGCTCTGCTTGGCGGCAAGCAGTTCCAGGAAGAATTGCCGGGCCGGTTCAAGCTCGGGCTCGAGCAACTCGGAATAGAGGCCATAAACCGGCTTGAGGGTGTATTCCCAGTGATAAGGGTCCTCTGGATAGACCCGCGCCTTCTCGCCCGCGGTGGCAAACTGGGCCGTTCGCTGGCGGGCCTGCTCGAGGTCGTGGCCAGTCTTCATGTCCGCCAGCACCAGGTCATACATCTGGGTCGGGAACTTCTGTTTCTGGAACTCACCGAAAAGGTCGATCCGCTGGCTCAGGTCCAATCCCGCCACTTCGGGCAGGACATGCTTTACGCTGGTGGCGTCCTTTTTTTCGCGTAGAAGCTGCAAGAATAGCTGGCGGGCTGGGGCTCGCTCGTCGGCCAGCAATTCGTCTTTATAGAGTTGGTAGGGCTTTTCCAGGGTGTACTGCCAGTGATAGGGGTCTTCGGGGTAGACACGGGACCCTTCGCCGGCGGCGAAGAACTCGGCCGCTCGCTCTTTGGCCACCTCGAGCGTGGCGCCGGCTTCCAGCTCGGCCTTGACCAGCTCGTAAGATGGGTTGGGGAATTTACTCTGCTGGCACTCTCGAAACAGCTCGACCCGCTGGCTCAGCCTCAGACCCCTGACCTCGGGCAGTACGTGCCCGACGGCGGTGGCGTCCTTCTTCTCGCGCAGCAACTGCAAGAACAGCTCGCGTGCCGGCTCGCGAGCGGCATCGAGAAGTTCTCTCTGGTAAAACTGGTAGGGCTTCTCCAAGGTGTACTGCCAGTGGTAGGGGTCTTCGGGATAGACGCGCGCTTTGTCGCCAGCGGCGAACAGCTCGTCGACTCTTTGACGGGCCTGGTCGAGGCTTTGACCGGCACCCATCTCGGCCGCGATCAAGTCGAATTTCTGGGTGGCAAACTTGCCTTCGCGCAATTCACGATAGAGCGTGACCCGTCGTTGCAGGTCTAGACCGTTCACCTCTGGCAACAGATGCTTGACCGTTAAGGCGTCTTGCTGGTGGGACAGCATCTCGAGGAAGAGCTGCCTGGCCGGTTCACGGTCGGGCTTGAGCAATTCGGCCTGGTAGAAGTTGTAGGGCTTCTCGAGGGTGTATTGCCAATGGTAGGAGTCCTCGGAATAGACTCGTGCTTTCTCGGCCGCCGCCGCGTACTCGAGGGTTCGCTCGCGGGCCTGGTCGAGGCTGCGCCCCTGGGCCAGTTCCCCGCTGGCCAGCGCATAGAGGCGGTCTGGCAGGGGGTGTTGGCGCAAGGCTCTCATCAACTCGGTCCGCTGCTCGAGGTTGGTCGAGCCGGCTGGTTCAAAGAGCCTGGTGACGTCGACGGGTCGACCGCCCTGGAGTTGCTCGAGATAGAGCGCGCGAGCCGGGGTTCGCTCGGGGGACGACAAGGTGGTTTTGACCAGGGTCAGGGCCGGCAGGGCCACTCGGTTTTCGAAATCGTAGGAGCCTTTGGCTCGGTCCAGGGCAGAGTTCAAGCCGGCTACCGCCCTGGTCGCCTCGGCGTGGGAGTTGCCGCTGGCCACCAGGTCCATATGCAAATCGTAGAGCAGCTCGGGCTTGAAGCCTTTGCTGGCGGTGCTCAGGGCTTGCAGCCGCTCGGCCAGACTGCCCTGGCCCCGGTCGAGGCACTCCCTGTACTCGGACAGTTCGACGAGTTGGGTGGTGCTGGTGACCGCGGTCTTGAGATCGGCAGTCGCGAAGAGTTCGCGCACCTTGTCCGGCTGAGTGGGGACGGCCTGCACACAGGCCGCCACCGGGTCGTTGGCAAAGGCGGCGTAGAGGGCGGCCGGGCTCTGGCCGCCCAGCTTCGTGAGGCTGGCAAACCCCTCGGGGTCATCATCGAGCTGCTTAAGAGCGTTGCGCGCTTTGGTCAGCAGGTCGAGGTTGGCGTCGGGTTGATAGAGGCCAATCTGCTTCAAGGCCAGGGCCGCGTTCTTGGGCTGGTCCCCCAACAGGCGCAGGCGGGTCGCGATCTGCTCGGGGCTTAGCTGGTCGTGCATCGCCTCGATGACCCGGCGGTGGGGTGAACTCAAAGGATAGAGACGGGCCGGTTCGATATCACCCAGGTCAGCCCCCAAAGCTTCCACCAGCAAGGCGGCACCTTCGGCCGGGCTGGCTTGCAGGGCGACTTTGAAGGCGCTCAGATCGCGGGTCTTGACCGGCTTGTCGTGCTCGAGGCGGGCCAGGGGATAACCTTCTTGGAAGGCCACGATGGGGCCGTTGTCCTCCAGTTTGAGAAAGGCGTCATACAGGTTCGTCGTCTTGCCGCTCACCGGATCGAGCAGGGCGTGTCCGACCATGGCCGCGGCCTGGCTGGGGAGGGGCCGTGGGGTGCTGCCGGTCAGCGCTTGCTCTAGAACGGCCAGCTCGTCGAGGTTGCCCAGCCGACATTTCTGGCCGTCAATCTCGACCCTCAGACGGGAGCTGCCCTCGTTGAGGGCCTCGGCGGCTTGCTCTGGAGCCAGGGGCTGGTAGGCGTCGGTCCAGGGCCAGTGAAAGCGCTTGTGGTGGAAGAAGTGGCAGTCGAGCTTGGACAACTCGTCGGCCACGACCGGTCCGACCGGCCCGGTGGCGGCTGCCACCACGGCCTGGGTGACCGGGGCCGGAACGACAGGTTGCTCAGGCCGAGCCGTCAGCTCGACCTGGTCGGGAGAACTTTCGGTTTTCTTGCTCTCTGACGGGGCGCGGTAGACCGTCGGAAAGGAGGTCAGAGGCTTTATCCGCATGCTGAGTCGAGAATATTTCAGCACCCGGAAAGAATGATGAAACGCGGCTCGACAACTACTCTTACCGCTACTTCCTTCAGTGAGTCGTGGGGGTGGGAGTGACTTCGATGGCGTTGGTGGCGTCAAAAGCCGGCTCGCTGACGGTGAAGTAGAGGGCCAGGACGTAGCCTACCAGGCGATTCGCCTCGGGGCCGGCCTCGACGGTGATAGTGCCCTGCTTGGCCAGGGCCGGGTCCATCGCACTGTAGAGTTCTCCGACGCGTTGCCAACGGAGCACATCGCCCACCACCAGGTCGCCATTACTCTCGACTCGCATGGGTCCGGGCTGGCCGTCGAGTTCGACCTCGCCTTGAGCGGTGAGCTTGACGCTCTGTCTTTGCCCGTCAGCCTCCATACGACCGTCAGGAAAGACCTGGAAATGCTTCTCCTGGGCCACCGACTTGATGGTGATGTTACCCTGGTCATCGCCGCTGATCCGAACGGTGTGCTCGGCCTCGCCTTCGGGACCGGCCAGAGTGAGGGTGAAAGGGGCGATGGTCAGATGCCCTTCGGCGGCCAGCGGGGTGGCGACCGCGGTTGCCATAGGAGTGGGGGTCGCCGTCGGTTGCGAGCAACCAACTAGAAGGGTGATGGCCAGCGCCACCGGCAAGAAGCTTCGAAGAGTGTTCACGGCGTGTCTCTTTCGGCTGGAATCGGGCTCTCCTTCCCGGCTTGGAACTCGACCAACAGCGGGCGATGGTCCGAGAGCTTGACCGACGCGGTCCAGCATCCGGTCACGGTCAGGTCGGGCGAAAGCCAGGCATAGTCGATGCGCCAAAGCGGCAGGTGGGACTTGTAGGTCAGGCCCCAACCTGTCCCGTGCGTGAAAGCATCCTGGGCCAGCGAGCGCAGGCGCCAGTAGTGGTGGGAGCGCGGCGGCGTGTTGAAATCCCCCATCAAGAGGGTGGGCACGGGGTCATCCAGTAGCGTGAGTAGGGCGTCGATCTGGCGACGGCGGGTATCGGCGGTGAGTTGCAGACGCTGGGTCGCGCTGGCTTGTCCTTTGAGCTTGCCCTCGGGATCGCCCGTCATCAGGTGAACGTCGAGGACCCGCAGAGGAGAACCGTTGACTTCGACCGTGGCTTCGAGGGCCTGGCTCAAACCATCAAGAGAATGGGACTTCTGCTCGAGCACCGGCAAGCGCGTGAAGATGGCCAACTCGTCGCGGATGCCACCCCGGACCAACTGGTATCCGACCAGGCGCTCGGCCAGGATAGGCACGGGGTCGGGGTGGCCCGGAGCAATGGGCGTGCGAGCCTCTTGCAGGGCGATGATGTCGGGACTGTGCTTGAGCAGATAGTCGGCCAGGCGGGCCGGTCCGCCCAGGCCGGCCTGGATGTTGTAGCTAATGGCTCGTAAGCTGCCCGGGCGGGCCGGAGCCGACAACTGCAGGCCAGAGGCCAGTAGCAGAGGCAGCACCAGGGCGGAGGCGATGAGAGCCGGTCGCACTTTGAGCCACCAGGCCAGACCCGCCAGCAGAGGCAGAGGGGCCAGCCAAACCAGCGGGGGTGCATAGCAGGGCAACACCGTCACCCAGTGTCTCTCGGGCACCAGGCGGAAGTAGACGGGAATCAAGCATAACCCGCCCGCGTAGCCAAGCAGCAAGGCGGTAGCCGCCTTTTGCCAGGTCATTCGTCGCGCCGGGCCACCGGAATGTCGTTAATCACGATCTCGTCTTCGTTCAACTCGAGGCTGCCTCCCGAATCGACCTCTAGCGACTTCTTCAAGATGAGAGCCCCGAGCGTGGTCTTGATGCGTTCATCGAAGTCCCCTGCAGAGGCCGCGGCTAGCCCGGCCTGCAAGTCTTCTGGCTGGATGCCGACGGCGGCAGCCTGGCGGAGATCGTCTTTGAGTCCGGGCACGAGCCGTTGTAGCGAGTTCAAGGATTGTCCCTGGGCCAATCCGGCCAGCAAGACTTCTCGTCCGAGCGGCGGACTCGACTGGTAGAGGTCAAGCCCGTTGTGGATGTGGCGAGAGGTGTTCTGCGGTGGAGCGCAGGATTGCAGCGCGTCCTTGAGGCGGGCTGCTTCGCTGCGAGCCTGCTCGAGAGTGGACCCCTCTTGCAGCCAGGCGAAGGCTGCTTCGGAGTACTCACCCAACTGGGCCAGCAGAGCCACTCGCTGTTCCAGGGTAGTGTTGGGCACCTCTTTCAAGGCCGCTTTGATATCGAGGGGTTGCTGCTTGTCGGCCAATAGTTTCAAGAAGAGTTTGCGGGCCGGCTCGCTACTGGGGGCGAGCAGGTGCTGGCTGTAGAATTCGTAGGGCTCGCGCACGGTGAGACGCCAGTGATCCGAGTCGGCCGGATACTTGCGACCCGATTCGGCCGCCCGGGCGAAGTCGGCGGTCATCGTCCTGGCTCGCTCGGGGGGCTGGCCGGACCGGACGGCTTGAGCGAAGAGGTCGTACATTTGGGAGCCGTGGGGCAGTCCGCCGAACTCTCGCAAGATGGACACCCGTTGGCCGAGATCAAGGCCCGGTAGATCGGCCAGCGCGTGGTCGGCCTGGAGAGGGTCTTTCTTGTTGGCCAGCAACTCCAGAAAATACTCGCGGACCAGAGCCTTGTCAGGGGTCAGCAGATGGTCGCTGTAGTATTCCACCGCCGCCTTGAGGGTCAGGCGCCAGTGGTCTGAGTCGCTGGGATAGCGGCGACCGGTCTGGCCGGCCACCGAAATGGCCCGAGCCAACTCTTTGGCCTCTTCGAGGCTGGCGCCCTGGTCAAGTCCGGCTTTGACCAGGTCATACATCGCAATGGGATAGTGGGTAGCCTGTAGCTCAGCAAACAGGTCGATGCGCGCCGGCAGGTCCAGGCCTCCGGCGGCCGGCAGAACGTGGGCCACCGAGTTGGCCTCTTTCTTGTCGGCCAGTAGTTTCAGAAAGAGCTGACGGGCCGGTTCGCGAGCGGGCGTCAGCAGTTCGTCGCGATAGAACTCATAAGCCGGATTAGCCGTCAGGCGCCAGTGGTCGGAGTCGCCCTGGTAGCGGCGTCCCTTTTCGGCCGCCTCGGCGAAGTCGCTGACCAGCCGCCGAGCCTGGTCGAGGTCTGAGCCAGCCGCGACGGCCGTGGTCAACAGGTCGTAGTAGTGACTTCCAAATTTGGCCTGATCGAGCTGCTCAAAGAGTTCCACTCTTCGTTCTAACGACAGACCCCTCACCTCGGGCAAGACGTGGGTCACGGCGGTAGGATCCTTTTTGTTGGCCAGCATCCGCAGGAAGAGTTCGCGCGCCGGCTGGCGGTCGGGCGTGAGCAAGTTCTCTTGATAGAACTCGCAGGCGGGTCGCAAGGTGAGTCGCCAATGGTCCGAGTCGCTTTGATAGCGTCGGCCCTCTTCACCTGCCACCGAGAACGCGCGGGTCAGCTCTTTGGCCTGCTCGAGAGTGGCCCCTTTGGCCATCGCCGCCGTGGTCAGGTCATACATCGGGTTGGCATACTTGTGTTGCTGCAACTCACCGAAGAGTTGAATGCGGGCGTCAAGGTCGAGTCCGGCCACCTCTGGCAGCACGTGACTCACCGACAGCGCGTCTTTCTTGTCGGCCAACAGCTGCAAGAAGAGCTTGCGAGCCGACTCTCGGCTTGGAGCCAGCAGTTCATCCCGATAAAATTGGTGGGCCTGGCTCACGGTGAGCCGCCAGTGATCGGATTGCCCCTGATAGCGGCGACCGCTTTCGGCCGCGCTGGCGAATTCAGAGGTCCTGGCCTCGGCCTGCTCGAGACTGGCCCCCGTTTTGAACGCAGCCACCACGAGCTCATACATTGGGCCAGGGAACGGGCTGCGCTGGAGTCGTTCCAGGACGCCGGTCCGTTGCTCCAGGCTCAAGCCCTGGACTGGCTCGAGGATGTCCGCCACCGAGGTCGCCTCTTTCTTGTCAGCCAGAAGCTTCAGAAAGAGTACTCTGGCGGGTTCGTTGCCAGGCTTGAGCAAGTTCTTCTGGTAGAATTCGTAGGCGTCTCGCAAGGTAAGGCGCCAATGGTCCGAGTCACTCTGATATCGTCGAGCCTTTTCCGCTGCCCGGGCAAATTCCAGGGTGCGGTCCGCCGCCTGCTGGGGGGTTCGTCCGCCAGCCACCTCATCTAGTGTCAGTCTCAGCCAGTGGCCGGCGAACGCTTTATTGGTCAGCTTCTCGGCCAGCTCGACGCGTTCGGCCAGAGTTGTGCCCGCGATCGGCTCGAAGGTGTCGGTGATGTAGCTGGCGTCGCGCCCGGCCGCCATCTGTTCGAGATAGAAGCTGCGAGCCGGAGCCTTCTCGGGCTCCATCAGGTAGTCACGCACGAAGCCCCTGACTTTGTTGGTGTTGGGGCTCTTCTCGGCTTTGAGCATCCTCTCCAGGGTAGCTTTCGCCTGGTCGTGACTGTTGCCGGCCTCGATGAGCTGTGTGTTGAGCTCGTACAGATCCTCGGGGGCCCGGCCAAATCTTACCGTTCTCAGGACTTCGAGCCGCTCAGCCAGGTTGCCGCCGCCCCCGTCGAGGCAATGGCTCAGCTCGGAGAGTTCGGCCAGAGAGGCGACGCCTTGCACCGCCGCGTTGAGTTCACTGGTGGCGAACAGCTCGTTGACTCGAGCCTGTTCCTCGGGTAGGGCCGCCAGGCACGCAGCCTTCGGGTCCTCAGAGAAATGGCTGTAAAAGTGATTGGGATCATTGCTGGCCAAGGTGGCCAGACAAGCGAAGGTCTCGGGATCTTGCCCTTCAAGGCGAGACAAGGCCTGGCGGGCGCTGGTCAGCAGGTTGAGGTTCGCCTGTGGCTCTGTCAATCCCAACGGAGTAAGTGCTCTGATAGCCTGCTCGGGCTCATCGCCGAGCAATCGTAGTCGGGCCGCCAGGCTGGCGGGTGCTAGCTCAGCGGGCATGCGTTCTATGACACGACGAAAGGGAGAAGCGATTGGATATAGCCGGGCCGCTTCGATCTTGCCGAGATCGGCCCCGAGCGCCTCCACCAACAAAGCTGCGGCCTCGGCCGGCTGGTCCTGGAGAGCCGTCTCGAAAGTCCCATAATCGCGCAGGCTCGCAGGCTCGGGCCCGTTCAGTCGCGCCAGTGGGTAACCCCTCTCGAAGACGACCACGGGACTGTGGGCTTCGACTTGCAGATAGGCATCGTACAGTCCGAGGTTCGCAAGTTTTTCGGGGTCCAGCAACTGGTGGCCGACCATGGCCTGGGCCGAAGCGGGGAGCGGTCGGGTGGTTTGCCCGCTCAGGGTGTGCTCGAGCACGGCCAGATCGCGAGGCCCCTTGAGGGGGCGGGTCTGGCCGTCAAACTCCACCCTCAATCGACCGTCGTCGAGGTTGAGCGCTTTAGCGGCTTGCTCGGCCGACAGGGGACGATGGGCGTCCGTCCAGGGCAGGTGGAAGAGCTTCTGGTGCAAGAAGCGGCAGGGCAACCGGCTGAGTTCGTCGGCCAGCACCGGACCGAGCGGGCCGGTCGCCTGGGCCACCACCGCCTGCTCTACGGGGGGCACGGCAACTCGAGCTGACTGGTTAGTCAGCTCGACCTGATCGAGAGGTTGATTTTGTTCCTTGATCTCTGACGGGGCGCGGAAAACCGTCGGGACGAAGGTCAGAGATTGTATCCGCATGTCAGGACCAGCTTATCTCGCCGGCCCGAAAGATTCATGAAAGAGTCATTGCTGGACCAAAAGCAGCTCTCTTGCCTCCTGGCGTAGAGCCTCCGTGGCATTGCTGTCCTGGTGGCAACCATCCCCGTAGCGGGTGGTAACTTGTTGTTCTTCGAGGATGTCCTTGTCGAGTTCTTCGGCCTGGATACGGCCAAACTGCTCACCGTCGACGGTGATCCAGTAGCGATTCTGCTGACTGGCCCGCTCCAGTTCGAGTATTCCGGCCGGCATACGCGCATAGACGCGTTTGCCCGAGTCTAGCTCATCCAGACCGATCTGACGGTCGTCGTAGAACAGGAGGTTATCCAGGGGGACGTCCATCTCCACGCCATTGGGAGTGATGATGGTAACCAGCTGTTCGGCCGGCAAGACCTCATCCACGCGTCCACTCACCGTGAGGGCATCCTTTAACACGTGGTCGGCTCGGTCATGGTCGTGAGCTGCGGCCGGGGTGAAGAGGGCCGCAAAGATTAGCAAAGTAAATAGTCGTCTCATGGTCTGTCCTTTCCCTACCAGCCTGAGGGCAGGCCGACGATGGAGCTAGACTCGCGCGGATGGCGCGGTCGCATCCGCAAGTGCCACTACCCCAGTTTCAACCGCTCGCGCCAGCCGGCCACCTCGCCCTCAGCCAGCCAGTTCTCTACCCGGACCTGCGGCGGTGCGGCCTCTAGATAAGGGCCAAAGAAGCCCGTGTTCCAGCTTCTACTTCCCAGGATCGCAGGCCACAACAGCATCACCTGGTGGTCGTCTATCCAGCTGATCGAATCCGGAGCCGCCTCGGCCCAGACGCTGGCGCCGAGTTCTGCCGTGGGGCAGTCGGCCTGGCCGAAATGCCACCAGGCCGTGTCCATTAGTTCGGAGTCTCGCGATTCTCCGCGGGCCACGGCGACGATGTGGGGGTCGGTTGTCCGGGCTCCCGGCATACGTTGCTCGAGTGCAGCCTGCAAAAGGGTGAACAGGTGAGCACAGTTGGTCAGGTTGTGATAGCTGAGCATGGCTGCTACCGGCTTCTGGCCATGCAAAACCAGCAAACGGCCGCTCTGTTGACGCAGCAAATGCCCGACCCAGATCGCTCCCACGGTGTGCTGCTCGAGTTCTGCTAGCCTCTCGAGCAGGCCCGGACGTTGGGAGAGTTGCTGCTTCACGTTCTCGGCGCGGGCTAAATGGGCCACCAGGGCCTGGCCCAGATAGCGCAATCCCAGCCCCAGCCGTTCGTCGACCCGGCTTTCGTCGGTCAGGTCGCGGGTCCAGGCGAGAAAGCATTGCATGATGGCCTCGATCGACCGCTCGGGTGGCTCGCCCTGTTCCACCAGGGCTCCCAGCCAAACGGCCACCAGGCCCGCTCCGGCCGGCTCTTCAATGGCCGCCAGAGCCTCGTGAATCCGGGCCGGGTCGCAGCCTCTGAGCGCCTCGCGCAGCTCGGGGCTGAAGGCCTCTTCGCGCTGGGTGTTGGCCGCCTGGATCACGGCCTGCAGGTCACTCATGAGCCGTCGTTCGCGACCGGCGTCCACGCGCCTTCGGCATGGCGGCGTTCGAGATAGTAGCCCTCAAGGTCGTAGCCGCCGCCTCCCAGGTCGACCTCGAGTTGGCCCAGATCGGCCTTCGGGGGTCCACAAGCGTCACGAAGCCATTTCTTGAGAGTGACAAAGTCGAGATTCATCATGCAGATCACTCCCGAGCTTTCTGCGCTCGAATCCGGTAAGTAAAGAGCCTCGTCGGCGCCAAATAGCTCCGCCAGCGAACGCCCCAGCTTTAGGTGGTCTTGACGAAATCTTGGGTCGGTCACATTGATTTTGCGCCCGAAGGACGAGACGCTCAGAAGGCATGTCCAAAACTCGAGATAGAATTCGAGCGGGGTGTCGAGCATCAACACCGGGAAATACTCATCGTTTGACCCCATACAGCTTTCGACGCGCCACTCCCAGGGCTGCCGCCACTTGGATTCGAGTTCAGGAGGCAGATCGACCCTCGGAGGGTGCTCGGGGTCAACCCGATGGCTGAGGGCCGTGAGTTCGCGGTCCTCCTCGGGGAAATGAGCTAGCCGGCAGCGTCGTCTCTGGAGAAAAGCCTGATAGGGGCTCAGACGGAATGCCTCACAGGCTGGCAATAATTGAATTGCCTCGAGGAGCTTTTTCCGGTCTTGGAGCGGCGGGATCCCGACCGGCAGAATAATCTCCAGGTAGATGCCCACCAAATGAGGTTCGCGACCCCCATGAAGGTTCCCCCGGTGGAGCGACGCGACCTCGGCGTGCGGGTTCGGGGAACCTCAAGACCTACTCTAACAGGGACAGGTTGCGTGGTCAGTGACTTTTTCCCGCTTCGGAGTGGTCGGTGAGCACAGGCGCGGCCCGGTCCCAATCGGGGGCTTCCTCGAGGCCTCTACAGTAGTCGAGGAGAGGATAGGCGGTAGCAATCTCGCCGGCTCGCCTGAGCAATTCTTCGCGGCGGAGCGGCTGTTGCGAATTGTAGCCGACCACCACCCGTTGGGCGGCGCTCTCGAAGCCGTAGGTCTGGGGAAAGGCCTGGGCCATAGTGTTGCGGTCGCTAGCGTAGAGCGGCGAACGCAGGTGGAGGTTGGCCACCACCGCCCCGTCGGGCTGCAAACGGCTGCCCAACAGTTGGTAGAATTCCACCGTGCGCAGATGGTCCGGCACGTCGAGGCCGTCGAAGGCATCGAGCAGAATCAGATCGTAGCGTTCTGTCGAGTTCTCGAGATGATGGCGGGCGTCGTCGACGAAGGTCCGCAGGCGAGGGCCTTCTTGATACAAGAAGAACTTGCGCGCCGCCTCGACCACGACCGGGTCGATCTCGATACTGTCGATTTGAGTCTCGGGCAAGAGGTGGGCCAGGGCCCGAGTCAGCGAGGCGCCACCCAGACCGACCACCAGCACTTTGCGGGGGCGGGGCACGAAGACCAGTCCCAGCAATTGCTTGCGCGTGTACTCATAGGAGAGATATTCGGGCCGGCGCAGGTCGAGACGCGATTGCTCGATATCTCCCTCGGGGCGCTTGAACTTGAGGGCGCGCAGCGAGCCTTCCTGGGTCACCAGCACCGTTCCGAAGGGGCCCTTCTTCTCGAAGAGCAGTTCCTCGGCCCAGGCCGGGCCAAGGACTATCAGCAGCAGTAGGATGAGTGCGCGCCCGTTTGGCATCGCCAGGACATTCAAGCCGAGAGGCGCGGCTCCTGGGGCAGTGCGCCAGGGGGCCGGTAACGCCCCGCCGAACGCGGCGCGCGTGAAACACAGAATGCTTCTTCTTCTTTTGCTTACGGTATTTGCCCTGGCTGACACCCACGTCATCGAAGGCTCCAGCGTGGTCAAGCGCGTGGGGGTCAAGCCTGGGGACACCGTCAAGCTCGAGGCGGTCGACACCCAGGTGACCATTGTCGGTAATGGCGATGTCTTCCACATCGACGGCTCGGGCAACAAGACAGTCTGGGTGCGCCAGCCGGGTGCAAAGCCGCCGCGGGTCGAGCGAGAAGGTTGGGATAACCTCTCCGAGGTCGCCGAGCCCTAGTCGGACTTCTCCAGCCCATTCTTGCCCGAGTATCTCAACCACCGACCGCCCGGACGCGCCGAAAGATAGCACTTTCCCCCTTACTTCCGAGAAGTACCGGCGGTTCACTTCTGACGAAGGCCGGCATGCCTGCCCGCGCGAAGTAATCTGGATGCACCCCGCTCTGGCAGCTACCGTGGGTTGCCTGCTGGCTACCCTGGTGATCTTCCTGGCCAGCGACCCTCTACGAAGCCTGATCGAAAGGCGAGGCCTTACGGCCGACGTCAAGCTCTGGACGACGCTCTTGATGGGTTTGTTCGAAGTAGCGACCGTGGGCTGCTTGATCTGGTTCTGGGCGAGCTAGCCCTGATGAGCCGCTGAGTGCACCACCAACGCGGAAAAAGGCTTGAACACTAGCTTGTCTTGAAGAGTGCGAACTGGTAGCCTGAGACTATGCAAAGGTTGCGCCGAAGGAGGTTGGCATCGCTGGCGATAGCCGCCCTCTCGCTAATCCTGGCCGCGACCGTGGGCGCGGGCCTCGAGGCAATCGTCAGGACCCGAGCGACGGTCGATTTCACTATTCACTATGCCCTGGTGGGTCTCGACGGGGGGCACGTCTCCAGTCGCGTTTGGGCCAGCCTGGCCGACCAGGCCGAGAGATCGTGGTATCGACGCGGAGACGCCCGATGGGTGGATCACATGGTGGGTGACTATTTTGTGCCCAACGCCTGGTATGAAGAGCTCCACCCAACCAGGCGCAGCGTGCGAACGGGCACCAGACTCAATGGCGTGCGACTGGGAGCCGATTGCAACGAAGTCCGGTCCGTACTCGGTGACCCGGCCCAATGGAGCCCCGAACCCAGCTTTGCAGCATCAGCTTTGCCAGAGGGGTGCCGTTTCGCGGTCTACGGAGGGACCGTCGAGGTGGCCGGTCTTTCAGGACCGGAGGTGATCGTGGCCTTTCGCGAAGAGAAAGTGGCGGCAGTCTGGGGAACGCGACTCGAGCGGCCCAGCGGGCCGGCGGTGGCCTCCGGCCTCCCGATTGAGCAGCTCTACCGGGTGCTGGGCCGACCGGATTGGGTAGACTACGTCGATTCTTTCGGCTACGCCGAGCACTTTGCTCGCGGCGCCCGCTTCGAGTCCCTGCAATTGACGGCCGAGGTCTACCGTGGGCAGGTCGGGCTTTTCCAGCTTGCTGGCGAGCAGTTTTACTATCCCTCACAGCCCTGAGTCCCTCTGCGGGGAATAGGATGTCGAGGGCGAAGGCGGGCTCATGCTCTCGCTTGCCCTCGGCTGCCTTCTAACGCCTATCCTTTTCGTCTTCTTTGCTGCGGTGTTGCCCGAGGGCACGGCCCGGCGCGGGCTCGGGCCCTACCTTTGTCTGGGCCTGGTGGGTTGGGCGCTGGTCTGGGGTCCACAACTGAGCCCGGCCGCGCGGCTGCTCGTCTGTAGTTTGTGGCTGCTCTACTGTCTCAAAGGATGGAGTCTGCTCAAGCTGCCAAGAGAAGCCGTGCGAGGCTTTTCTCCCCTCGGGTTGCTGCTCTACTCCTACCCCTGGCCGGGGGTCGACCCCAGACCCTTCCAAAAGCGTACAGAACCCGACCAGGGCGCGGCCCGCTGGTTCGTGTTCGGCTTTCCCACGATGTGCCTGGGAATCCTCGCCGTGCTACTATTGGCGCTGCAGGCCGAAGCTCTGGCGCCAAGCGCGCTGGGCCTAGCCGGCACGACAGCCCTGTTGGTGACCGTCCATCTCGGCTACAGCGATATCCTGAGCAGCCTGGTTCGTCTGCTCGGATTTCGCGCCTCGCGGCTGTTCGTCCATCCTCTGGCCAGCCGCTCCCTCAACGAATTCTGGAGCCGTCGCTGGAACGGTCCCTTCGTCGAGATGAACCGGCTGCTCTTCCGGCCGTTGCTGAAAGGCCGTTTCTCGGCGGGCACCGTGGTGGTGCTGCTCTTCTTGCTCTCGGGCCTGCTCCACGAGATGGCGCTTAGCTTTCCGGCTCAGGCCGGGTGGGGTGGACCATTGGCCTATTTCGGGGTCCAGGGCGGCCTCATGTTGATCGAGAAGCGCTGGCGAGTCAAGCATTGGAACGGCCTGACGGCCCGGCTCTGGACCTGGTTCTGGCTGCTGGCCCCGGCGCCGCTGCTGTTTCACGGGCCGTTCCGCGAGACTCTGGTGTTGCCGCTCTATGCGGCGCTGCATAGTCTGCCTCCGCTCTCCAACCCATTGGCCTTCGCAAGGGCCGCCCTCACAGCCGTCGGCTGCGGCCATTTTTTGGTGTTGGTGGCGAGCTTTCAGGTTCCCCATCGTCTGGGCTGGAAAGAGGAACTCGCTCGTCTGCGCCCCCTCAATCGCAAGCTGCTCTGGACCTACGGCGCCTACATCGTCGGCATGATCACCACCTGGGGAGTCCTGACCCTGAACCTGCTTCCCGAATTACTGGCCGGCGAGAAGAGCGCCCTGGCCCTGGCCATCGTGATCGCCGTCTTCTGGTGGTCGCGCATCGTGGTCGACACCTTTTACTTCGAGCATTCCGACTGGCCCGAAGGGGTCGAGTTCATCCTCGGCCACACCATGCTGACCAGCCTCTTCGTCACCATCGCCTCCACCTACACCACGCTGCTGGTCTGGCATTGGTGGCACTGACCGTGCTGGTGATTCAGAGAATCACGCTGAAGTGGACCAAGAAGTCGCGCGGGCAACCCGGTGCGGGCAGGCGGACCCAGGTCCCAGACACTCTCATCGTCCCTCACCCGCAGGTGCCTGACGCTGGTGACTGGATCGTTCATGACGTGCTTTCTCTTGAATGGCAGGGGTTTGAGCTCGCCGAGACCGTCCGCCGACTTGATGCCTACTCTGTTCCACCCCTAGAAGTCACACTCGACAACGACCTGGTCATCGTAACCTACTCGCGCGAGAGTATGGGAGCACCAGCCACACCGGCGAGCTGCCAGCCACGCCGAGTGCTGCGCTTGAGCAGGGGCGAAGTGGGTCAGGTCAAAGCTTGGGGACGCAAGAGCGGTGAGGACCTCTGGGAATATCGACAGGTGGTTGCCAACCTTTGCTTGCTCTCTCGTTGGAACCCGCGAATCTTTCGTGAGCGCCGGCCGGACCAGAGGTTTGAGGATTTGCCAACCTTGCGCTAGCCGCTCGAGGAGTGTCTGCGACCGGTCATCCTGGGGCGAAGGCGTAGCCCGAGTTAGCCCGAATCTGGCGGCCATGAAAAAGTATCTGCTCGCTCTGATGGTTCTCTTCTTCCTTCCCCTCTCGGCCCCGGCCCAGGAACGAGAGGAAGAACTCCATTTCAAGCCCGGCGCCTCCAGCATCCAGATTAACCGCGGCATCGCTCGGGGCGAGACCATGCGGTTTCTGCTCGGCGCCCGCGGTGGCCAGACCATGAAAGTGGTGGTTCAATCGGTCGAGAGCAACGCCGTCTTCGAAGTCATCGGCAACGGCGGTAGCCTGGGTCAATCGGCCCCCGCCAACGGCAAGCAGAAATGGAGCGGGGTCATTCCCGGCTACGGCGACGACACCATCGCCATCGTAGTCGGATCGGAACGGGGCGGCTCGGACTTCAATCTCTACGTCGAGATCCGCTAGCTCGTAACCGCTTGCGCCTGCCGCGGCTTCGCTCCCGCGGAATCCCGGAGCACGCTCCCACAAAGCCCGGGAGCTGACCGTCTCGAGCGTTAGCTCCGACGGAATCCCGGAGCATGCTCCCACAAAACCCGGGAGCCAACCGGCTCGGGCGTTGGCTCCGACAGAATCCCGGAGCATGCTCCCACAAAACCCGGGAGCCAGCGCCACCCGCGGAGCCAAGCCGCCGCCGGCTAGGTCAGCCCCGCCCGCGACCACCCGCGAAGCCCGGGGGGCGACCGTCTCGGGCGTCAGTTGCGACGGATTCCCCGAGCGTGCTCCCACGAACCCGGGAGCCAACCGGCTCGGGCGTTGGCTCCGACAGAATCCCGGAGCACGCTCCCATAAAACCCGGGAGCCAACGCCACCCGCGGAGCCAGGCCGCCGCCAGCTAGGTCACCCGCCCGCGACCACCCGCGAAGCCGGGGCCGACCGTCTTGGGCGTTAGCTCCGACGGAATCCCGGAGCATGCTCCCACAAAACCCGGGAGCCAGCGCCGCCCGCGGAGCCCAGGCCGCCGCCCGCTCGGCCAGCGTCCGGCCGCCCTTTAATCTCCTGTTCACAACCCGCCGCAGCGCGGGCGTTAAAGTGCCCCCAGCAGGAAACAGGAGGGGAACCATGCACGTCACTCACTCATTGAACCCGGCCCGGGTGCCGACCCACGATCCGCTTGTCGGCCGGGTGGTCGGACACATGATGGCCGGCCAGGCCCAGTGGAACAAGCCCGAAGAAGTCCATCTCTCGGGCCACAGCGACAGCGGCCAGATCAAGCTCACTTTCAAACGCCAGGACGACGGCAGCGTCAGCGCCGACGGCTATTGCGGCTCGGTCGAGATCCACGAGAGCTATAGCGGCGTGAACACCGAGGCTTTCGGTACCTCAGACAAAAGCCGCCTCTTCGGCGTGGCGGGTAATGCTTTGCAGAACGTGGTGGCCAGGGTCTCGGGCACGGTCGGCGGAGAAGCGGTGGACATCGCCGTCACGGGCCAGCGCAGTGAGCGTCCAATCCAGCTGACCGAGGAGCTGAAGGCCAAGAGCCCCCCGGCGGGATTTTCGATGGGCAGCAAGATCCATCAAAGCCCAGCCTTTGGCGGCGCGTCGGTGACGACCTACACCACGCCGAATCCGTTTCCCACCGAAACCACACCCATCGAGACCACCGACAACCTGGCCGTGCGCGGTAAGGTCGGCAAGCTCGAGTTCGCCAACTTTCTAGAGTGGAAAACCACCAGCTGGACCACCGTCTGGAACACCACCGACGGTTGGAACTGGCAGCAGTTTCACACCGTCGATTCGGGCAAGCTACGCGAGCAGTGCAAGCTCGGCGAGCAAGAGACTCGCACCGGTCAGGCCATCGCCTTCGAGGTCACGCCAGGGCCGTTCGCCAGCGGCCAGGGCTCGCTGGTGACCACCGACGCCAACGGCAATGCTCAGAGCACGCCGCTGGAGAAGAGTTATCAGACCCTGCGCGAGAAGGGTGGCGTGGTGCATGTCGAGCAGCGTTACGGGGATCACAACATGGAGTTCGACATCTACACCCTCGACTCCAACGGCGCCCGAGTGGGCATGGTCACTGAGCCGCAGCGCGAAGAGCAAAGGATTGACCAAGGGCCTGTCGGGCAATAGCCACTAACCTCCAGAACGCGCTGGTTAAGGCTTCCTCTCTTTTTCTATAAAATTTTAGTGCAGATGTGTACATTTAAGCCACATCAATGTCTGGAGGGTTCTCGCATGCGCGCTCTATGTGCAAATGGAGGCTATCCAGCCAACGCTCATCACCAGAACGTCCGAAGAGGAGTCAACCAGCAGCAGCCGCTCGGCGACCGCGTCACCTTCTCTTCTTTGACTAAAGCTGAACAGGACAGCGCCGTTCAGAAGCTGATCGAACTCGATTCCAAAGGGCGGCTATTCCTGGCCAATCAAGATGGCAAGCTTCGCCGGGTCGGCCCAGAAGAGGCGGCCTCGGCCCTCGACAGCGGCCCGACGGTTTTTCTAGCCCGTGAGGTGGCCGAACTCGGCCGCAACCAGTCCTCGTCGGGCACCTGGAACAAGCGAGGCTGGTCCGGCCCGGTGCTTTATAGCGAATCGGGCGCGGCCGCCGGAAGCTATGCGAGTCGCACCGTCAACTTCGCCACCAGCCAGCTCAATAGCTGGCCCCAACTCCGATTTGTCAACGCAGCTACCAACGGCGTTCCTGGAACGCCCGAATTGCCGGGCCCTGCCGGTTCGGTCAAAGTGAGTGAAAGCTGGGAAAGCTGGCGCAGCGTCCAGACCCAGGGCGTCAGAATCGGACACTGGGGCGGGTTGGCCGTCGGCGACGGAAGCAGCCACCAGACCGAACTGGACTCGGGCTTCCTTTCGCCCAGAGGCTAACCGTGCAAATCAACCACTACCGACCATCCCCCCTGGCTCGATTGGACCGCCAGTTGGCCCAGGGGGAGGTGCCCCACGATCTAGAGACGATCGTCAAGCGGGACAGCGGTCTGGACCGCTTCGCGTCCACCGATCTGGTGGCCAGCCGACCGGGCATCTGGCGCTCGCTCAAAGCCGACGTGAGAGGTCACGCTCAGGAACGCTCGCGCTACCTGACCTGGATGAGGGCGGATAGCCTTTGTCAAGCCGTTCTGTTCGGCGCTGTGGGGGTGGCCGCTTATGGTCTCTTCACCCATGGACCGGTCTGGGGTAGCGCCGTCGCCTTTGGCCTGGGCGCCCTCGTGGGGGCGGCCACTGCTTCCAAGCAGTGCGCAGCCGCGAAAACGGGCCAGGTCAAGATTCTCGTAGACGGGCAGACCAGTAGCCGGCAGCCCTATTACAGTCATCCCAACAGTTACAAGAGAACTCCTCAGGAGTTGCGTTCTCTGCTGATGGCCGTCGGAGCTTTAGGTGACGAGATTACCCCGGGCGCCCAACCTTCGCTGACGCCCAACCCGACGGCCTCGGCCAGTTGGAATGCGAGCGCCGACCGTTTGGCCGAGCTGGATTCGGCCCGCCGGTTGGTGGCCGACCTGGGCCATCAATCCCGTTACGGCAAGCCCACCTTAAGCCTGGTCGACCCCCACGTGGCCGTCGAGGTCTTAGCCAGCGGTGGGCGGGTGGCGGCGGTGCGAGTGGAGTCGGTCGCGGACCGTGCCCACAGCTATCAAGCCCACGCCGAGAGCGGTGACGGCAGCCGCATCCAGCTTGAGGATCATCACTATACCACCCGTTCCATCAGCTATCGCCTCGACCCGATTCGTGAGCCTGACGACCTGACCAGATTGGCCGAGGGCGAAGGGCTGCCGCCGGGATTCTGTGGAGTCTATGCCGACGGTTCACCCTGTGAACTGCAAGTTCGCAACGAAGAAACGCACACCAGCCGGGTGCGCACCCCCGACCGGCAATCCGATGGCTATCTTCATGGTCGCCTGACGGTGAACTAGTCGGAACCGTTTCCGCCTGCGGACCTAAGAATTGACGGCCTCACTGGCCTCATATCCATCCTTATCCTCGAGCGGCTTGAACAGCTCGCTGTCATAAGGGGAAAAAATGCGTGAGTTGACTCTGAGTAGGCAGAAGCAGCGGTACTGAATTGGCGCGTCTTTCGTCACTCCTTTGACTGATACTTCCGGCGGTTCTCCGGCCGAGTTTCGCAAAGCAGCCAAAATGGCGCTACTGAGGTAACGAGGGACATAGCCCACAATGTGTTTGTCTTCGGTACGCAGGCCGACAGCCTCTGCGTCGACATCGTTCTGCACGTCCCAGAACAGTCGCAGGCGTTCCCCACTTTCGAGGGTCCAAGCCCGTCGTTGGGAACTATCCGGCAGATATCTAAGTCCCCGGAGGGGGAAGACAAGATGATAGAGGTCATTACTCGGCTCTGGCTGTGGAAAAATTTCCAGGTGATCAGTCATTCGGCGACTTTCTCGCGAGAGGATTAGGAAGGGGTCTGAGTTCAAAGGAAGCAGCAGCCAGCCTAAATAGCTGTCAAATTCCGGTCGTGAGTGTGGCATGATTCTGTTCTTAAAGGGAGGAAACAACTCTCGCGACCTGTATACGCGGTGCCTATCTGGAAAGGCTAGGAAAGGTCTGAATCCGTGCTCCACGGCGATTTCAGAGCCTTGAACATACTCAAAGACAAAGTCAACTCCGTCTCTCGACAGTTTCCCAACGGGGATCCACCTCCTAGCATCGGAAGCCAGCCAGCCAACGAATAGTGCTTTAATCCTCTGAGGGTCTTCCACGGCAAATCTCGTCCTTGTTCCTTTGCAGTAAGCGAATCACGAACTCTCGATGGCACGTAGCTATTCGTGAGGACGGAATCTGATTTACTATCGACGTGAATTTTTCGGTGCTCACATCACCGATGCAACCGCGCCAATGCCGAACGTCCTCGGGCCAAAGCCCCTTCGCCTCGGCAAGCGCTGCGATCGGCGAGATGGGTTTTTGACTTCCGCTCGCAGCGTAGAAAGCCGACTTCGCTCGCGTGGCGTAACCCTCAGGGGTGCGATTCTGGTCGTTTGTTGCGAGCCTTTCCCTCACTGCTTCCTCCTGAAGCTCACGGCCCAAGCTTGACGCATGATCGTAGCTTGGGGCCAGCAGGTAGCTCCCATCTGAAAGCTCTATTACTCCCCAGTTTTCGTGGTGCCGATCCGTGTTACCGATCCAGGCATCCAAAGCGAGTATTCCTGTGAAAGCGCGGCTCCAGGACATTTCTCCCCATCCACGGAGGCTGGCCACTTTAGCAAGTGCTTTGCCGGCAGCTTCCACGGTATGTTCGTGGACTCCCCGGAGCTGGGCCCTTGGATAGGCCGGGTCAATGCCGAATAGCAGCTCATTGCCGTGGTGAAGATGTCCGTGGCGCGGGACAAAGCTGGTGGAGATGGTCCCTTTCTTTCCTTTGAACTCGGCCAAGTCAATATGGGCGTGACTAACCCCGAGCAGCCCGCCGAGCTCCGCTCCGAGCTTTTCGGACCAGTCTTCTCCGGTGTTTGGCCGTGCGTATTTGAACAGCACTTGTCTCCTTTTCTGGTTCGGCTCCTCGATATAATACCAGAACTTTGACTTGGTCCCGAGATGCTCACTGAAGATCTCTACATTAGGTGGGACAATTTCTATCCCGAATTTCGACTCAGGCACGCTGCGTGTGAATTTCTTGAATCAGCTTGAGCGACCTGCCCGTCGTTAAAAAGAAGAGAGAACCGCACGGCTGCGCGGTTCTCTCTTGGTGGGTCGTGTAGGATTTGAACCTACGACCACCTGATTAAAAGTCACACTCGGTCTGTGACGCTAGATGCCGACCCGTGTCGAGAAGTGCCATTTGACGCCGTTTCGATGTCGCTCTGTCTGGTCTCGTTCCGGGTCGTGTCGGCTTGTTGGTCCCCAGCCGGTCCCCAGGAGGCATTCTTAGGGACCAGACGAAGCGCCGCCCGTGCGATTGATATTTCCCGCTACCCTTCAACCAGTCCCGAACCTGAAAACCCGCGATGATAGTTTCGTCTTTCCTGATTTCCTAGAGATCGGGGCCGGAATCGCGTTGCACCGCCACCGCAAAGGCGACTTGCTACAGGAAGCGGCCCAGAACTATCACCAGCCCCCCGCGAATTTCTTTCTCCTACTCGAATCCGAACGGCTACTCAGCGACCTCAAGACTCAGTGGCCGCGCGGAGTCGAGTTTCCGACCAACGAAAGAGTTCTGCACAAAGCCGCGATGAATTCGATGATGCGTCTACTCGTTTCACTCGTCCTGGCCGGCTACGTTTTCAATGGCAACCCTGCGCAACGCTTCTTTATCCAGGAGTCAGACACTGGGGGTTGGGGGATCGGTAGCTTCTTCACCAACCTTCCAGGGTATCGAGCGGTAAACATCAGCCTAGCGGAAAGCCCAGAGAGGTGGTGCGAGGAGACATTTCGACGCTGGTTCGACCTCCTGGCGCCGTACTATCGTCCAGAAATCGAATGCGAAGACCGTATTGGTATTGCGCTGAACTCATTCTGGCACGGGATGACGACACTCAAGTCAGACCAACAGGTTCTGTCCTACACGGTGGTCCTCGAAGCCCTCCTGGCCACCGGCTCGAACGAGATAACCCACCAGCTCGCTGAACGCGTAGCCTGCCTCTTGGCTACGGATGCGAGGGAGCGGCTTGCTCTCTACCACCGCACCAAAGGGCACTACAGGACCAGGAGCAACCTCGTTCATGGGAACCTCGCCAAGACCGGTCTGAAGGCTAGCGGTGCTAGGTGGGACCCGGCGGCCGTTCATGACCTGTTTACCCTGGCGCGCGGGGTTTTGCGAAAGGCCCTGGCCGACCCACCTTACTGCCAGCTTGTCAAAGCCAAGGACGACAAGCAACTGAACGAGTTCTTTCTAGAGCTGCTCTTCGGTGTTCGCGGACGCCAATAGCCGCACGAAGACCGGAATGTATCATTACGGAGGTCCTGAGAATGGATGAAGTCAGCAAGATTCTAATAACTGCGATTGTCACCGCGATTTTTTCTGGGCTCTCGGCCGGCATAATGGTGCCACTTCTATCCGGCTGGTTCAACAAAACGTTCGATTTCTTCGGCTACAGACAGCAACAACTGTGGGACGCTCGCCAGAAGCTCTACGCCGAGATTGTCGGGTCTTTCACTAAAGCCAGACAGAATCTTGACGTGTTCGAAGCCTCACAAACCGGGACGGAACAGCGTAACAAGGCCGTCAGACATTTCCGCAGAGCGGTGGAGTCAATGCGAACTGAACGTGACTCTTTAGCTTTACTCGCACCCTCGTCGGTGCGGGACGCATTTGCGGAGTTGCGCCGGACCGCCGAGCTGATATACGGAGGTTTAAAAGAGGTGCCAGACGGGTTCGAGTTGGACGAGCTGACCCGGAGCTTCTCGGAGGCTTACGACCCACTGCTCAGAGCAATGAGGGTCGATCTGGGTTTCGGAGAATGAACAAGCCGCTCACAGCGTTGAAGCCGTTATCCACCACTTCTTGTGGAAGTCGTTGAAGTCTTCCATCTGGCGGGTCGACACGCCCAGCCAGCCGCCCTCCCACTTTTCGTAGGCCGGCTTGCCCGTGGGGGTCTTTAGTTTCTCGGGCAGCGTGCGAATCAGGTAGACCGGGTTTTCGCCGGCCTCGAAGTCCTTGCCGAGCTGGTAGAAGTCCTGGCCAGACAGCTTGAAGCAAGCGCCCTTGCGGTATTCGAGGACAACCTCTTGATACGGCTCGGGGTGCTCTTTGACGACCAGGGCGGCCGCGGTGAAGAGCACGCGGGTCACGTCGGCGGGGCTCCGCTCGCCAGAAACAGACAGCAGGTCGACCACCAGCATTTCGCCTTTGGCCCGGAGCGAGACCTCGATGCCAGCGTTCCGCAGGTCATCGGCCAGCTCGGTGGCCAACTTCTTGCTGTAATCGTCGGCACAGCCGGTCAGCAGTATGGCCGCCAGCAGCAGCCCCTTCATCCAGGTCTTCAAGCTTGGTTCCCCCTCTTGGCATTGAATCGTAGAGGGAGCTTATACGTAACCCGTCTGGAGGCCTGCTATTCCGACTGGTTGGGCATTTCTGCCCGCGCCCACGCTTCGATTTTCTGCCGAGCGCCATCGGGATGAGTCGTCAGCCAATCGTAAACGTCAGGGTCGAGCCTGGTTCGTAGAATGGGCGCCCCTTGCTGCGTGCCGGGATAGCCGCGGGGGTATTGTGGGTCAGGTCCGGGTTTTCCTCGTTGCTTTGTCATGAAGACATCATAACCTGTGTCACAGGGATTGACAACACTGTGTCACAGTGTTAGGATGTGTATGCAAGAGAGATTCCACGGAGGTCAAACAGAATGCGCGAAACCGTCACCCAGAAAGCTCACCGTCTCGTCGACAACTTCCGGGTCGTCCTGTTGGACAACCAGCCCGGCCTGGTCACCGCTGAGGTCATCGGCGACCACAGCACCTACACGGTGCGGTTTCGCCCCCACGGCGCCTTCTGCGGCTGCAAGTGGTTCCAGATGAAGGGCCACATCAAGCCCTGCAGCCACATCCTGGCCACCCGTCGGGCGATGGACGAGCCCGAGAGCCAGGAGCCGGTCAAGCGGCTGGCCGAGGCCCTACGGGCCAACCTGCCGGCCAAGAAGCCGCCCGTCGCGGTCACCGAGACGGAAGCCGACCTGCAGGCGCTCTTCAACTTCCGCTAGCGACCGGGCCCGCAAGGGCCCAACCCCCTCGAGCCTCCTGTTTTCGAACCGTGAGGGCCCCGGCCCGGGTGGAGGCTCGTTTCTATTTCAGGAGGATTGCTATGCTGCTCACCACCGCTCGCAAGCGTGAAATCGAAGCCACCGTCGAGGCCCTGCAGGCCCGTCACGGTGACCCGTCGGCCATCCCCGCCACCTACCTGGAGGAGGTGGTTAGAGCGGTGGGTTACCAGCTGGTCGACGCCGACCTGCCCGCGGGGGTGGCCGGCTGCTGCTACCCGCGGAGCCAGCGCATCTTGCTGAACCGCGACCTGGGCTCCATCCTGACCTACGACCGGGCCCCTCAGTTCCGCCTGGCCACACTGGCCCACGAGCTGGGTCACGCGGTTCTGCACGAGCAGCTCATTTTGACCGGCCAGGCTCCAGCTGCAGTTATCGAGCCCGAGGCCCAGCACTTCGCGGCCGCGTTCCTGGTGCCCCGTCACCTGGTCCTGGCGCGGCCCGAGGGGGCTCAGCTACTTCGAGCTCGTCGCGCGCGGTTCCGGTGGTCGTCGGGGCGTGTCTGGCGGAGCGTCCACCGACTGGCCGAGGTGTTTCAGGTGACCTCAACGCTGATGGCGTGGCGCCTCGCTGAACTTGGGGTGGTCGATGCTTGCGAGAAGCGGCCCTGTCGCTTGGTGCTTGCGGTTTGCTAAGAGCCGACCGGAACATCAGACTGGTGGAATGAGAATGGGTAAGTCGTTTCGAAGTTCCGCGTGATGAACATACGAGACATCGAGAATGCGTTCCAACCGGCAATAGAGGTCAAGGACCCGAAACGTTTCGCGGGTAGGAAGTCCTACGTGCAAGACGCATATCGGGCGCTTCTCTCTGAGGGAACGAATATTGCGGTAGTTGGAAACAGAGGAATCGGAAAGTCTTCCCTTGCCCGCCAAATCGTGAGTATGGCGTCTGGACATGACGACCTTCTCAAAAAGCTGTCGATTGACACAGACGCCCAGGCACCTGACTTCCTGGCAACCTATTTCGCGTGTGGCAACAGCGTTAGAACACTCGGCGATCTCCTAAACAGCTTATTGACGGATAGCGACGCGTTGGGATCTTGGATCTATGACATTCCCAGCACAAAGACCATCATCGAGAAATACGCCCCAAAATTCAACGCCGGTTTCGCTTCCTTGGGGGGTGAGAAGTCTACGTCGACGACTTCCTCGAAGGCCATTCAACAACACGACGTCGAGTCGGTTTTTACCAATGTCGTTCGAGCCCTAGTCCAAGAATGTGTCGCTACCGACGGCCTGATAATCGTGGTCGATGAATTTGACCAAATCAAAGACCCGACTGGATTCGCATCCTTCCTAAAGTCCCTGGCGACGAACGTGCCTAAGGTTCGGTTTTGCATCGTTGGCGTGGCCCAGGACATTCAACAGCTGATGAAGGAACATGCCTCCGCCGACCGACTATTTTCGGGCTCGGTGCTGACACTTCCGCCGATGAATCCTGAGGAACTCACCGAGATTATCGAAATCGCCGAGTCCTCGATCAAGGGTAGCATTGTGTTCGACGAGAGTGCACGCCGAACGTTGGTCAAATTAGCCCAAGGACACCCTTACATGATTCACCTGATCGGAAAGGATGCTCTCAAGCAAGCTTTCCTAAAGAAAGACGAGACAATCACGCAGGCAGACATAGAAAGTGCGCTCCGAGGCATAGCCGAGAGGGGGACAGACCCAGTCTTAGAGGGTCGATACAAGAAGGCTGTCGCGTCATCACAGCATAGAGAGATAGTTCTTCGAGCGATGGCAAACTCCGTTTCTGGAGACGACGGGGAGATTCAGACCACCGCGGCATATCAACAGGCGTTGACTGAAGGAGTAGAAAATTCCAGTCAATACGTAGGGCACTTGACGACTGAACAGTTCGGAGAGGAACTCGTGAAAGTCAGGGAGCGCTACTATCGTTTTCGGGATTCGCTCTTTCGAACATACGTAACGCTTCGCCCACCGATCTTTTAAGCGAACCTCGACGCTGATGGCCTGAACTTGACGTGGTTTAAGCCTAGGAGAAGGTGCACAACGTGCTTTCTTAGCCCTCGGAGAATAGACGGCCTTGTTGATGTCGAGGCGCTTTCACCTGTAGCGGTGGCTTTTTGCTCCACCTCGGTAGTTTCAACGGTGCCTGAACTTCCTTGCCTGAGAGCAGGTCGGCCACCGTCAGTATCTGTAGAGTAGGATAGCGGTCATTCCCCACGGGTGTGTAAAACCCCGCGGATGCTGCCTCTTTTACCATCGGCTTAGATGGTTCTTGGAGTGTTATCAGGACCCCGATTGGGGTCTTGCCGCGTTTGTTTTCGCGCTCGATCACACCGCGCAGGTCGCGCACGTCGCGTGAGGTCACCTTGCCGCTCTTGACCGAATACACAATGGCTTTGTCATCACCGGTTCCAGGCTCTTTGAAGAAGCCTCGTCCGTCGATTCCCTGGTCTGCACCCTTCTTTTGTTGGTCCCGGGTGACTTTGGCGCCCACCAGGCCTAACGCCCACCATTGGAACTGGTAACGATCTTCGGCGGCGAGAACCTTTGCGCTCTCCAGGTCTTTGGGTTCACCCAAAACTTTGTAGGGAGCCAGTGAGTCGGGGAAAGCCTCCTCGATACGATGCCGAATCAGGCTCACCGCCAGGTGGGTGATGTCAATTCCTATCCACCTGCGCTCCAAGTGCTCGGCAGCGGCTACTGCGGTGCCGCAGCCACAAAACGGGTCTAGCACGATGCCTTCGGGTGGGCAAGCCGAGGTGATAATGCGGGCGAGCAGTCCGAGGGGCTTCTGAGTCGGATAGCCGAGCCGCTCACCAGACGTTGGCCCTAGCCACGACACGTCTTCGTCGATTCCGTGCTCCAAGTCCCCGTAGTAGTAGCCTTTCGTGTATGGCTGATACGCCCAAATGTCCTGATATGGGGTTCCAAGGTCAGAGTCTTCTTCGAGATAGACCTTGATCATCGGAATGCCGCCAGGCTTGGCCGGTAGCTTGATGTAACCGGCATCGAGCAAGGCATCAAGCTTCTTTCTGGTTGGCAAACTGTTGTCTATCCCAAGACGCTCGCAAACCTTTCGAGGAGGCGCCCACGCTCGATTGCGCTCGGTGGGATTGAAGCCCTTCCATGGCTTACCTGAGTCGCCGTAACGCGGGCCCGGTCCGCAGGGGTCGTTAAGTTTATACTGGCCATACTCGTCACGATACTTGAACCGTTCATCCACGTGAGCTTGAGGGAGGGGCATCTTCTGGGGCTCAAAGTAGCAATTGTCTGACTTGGCGTAGAAGAATATCGTGTCGTGAATCTGCCCGAAACGCTTGGTGTCGTTGTGGGTGTTGGTCCGCCGCCAGATAATCTCGTTGCGGAAGTTCTGTGGGCCGAAGATGGCATCCAAGAGGAGCTTCAAGTAATGACTCGATGTGGGATCGCAGTGCAAAAATAGGCTTCCACGGGCTTTCAGGACTCTGTGCATCTCCACCAGTCGCGGCGCCATCATCGTTAGATAGGCCATGGCATCGCTTCGACCTAGATAATCTAGCAATGCTGAGAGCAACTGTCTGAGCTTCGACTCGCTCTGATCCATCATCTCTTCAAACGCGTGCTCGGCCTCCACCCCCCAACGCCAGGTATCTTCGAAAGCGGTTATTTGAGCGGTCGAAGTCTCGCCGCTGTGCTCCCGAAACAGCACATTGAAATCTGCCTTCTTGTTGAATGGCGGGTCGAGATAGATGAGGTCTATTGATTCAGCGTCTACATACTCGCGAAGAATGACGAGGTTATCGCCGATATACAGCTGATTGCACCAGTTTTGAAAAAGCATCAAACCCCCTGGGCGAAAACATGTTCGATGCCTTCGCAGTAGTCCCTCCTGGCGGTCTGGGCAGAGGGGCTTACTTTGGAAACGGGGGCGGTTTTGGGTAAACGTCGGCCCAGAAGCCCGCAATCAAAAGGCGCTTCCATCTCGGCTAACAGAAAAAGGTGGTTATTTATGTGCAGAAATTGCAGAAAAAGGGCCCGAGGATGCCGAGAAATACTCCAAGAAACCGTCACTTTTGCGCGATATTCGGCCAAAATCGTCGGAGAATGCTCCCAGTATCCACCGCTGTGCGAAACGGCCGGCGGCCCGGGAAGCACAAAGCCACCGTCACGAGCCATTAGGGGGTGGCGTGCTTCGTTCGGGTGGCCGACAACCGTTCGGTCAGGTCCCAGACCATCCCTGTCCCGGACCGTCACCGGGAAGGCGTCCAGTTAGCGAGCTTCACAAAGTGCCGGGGAACTTGATTCCCTCGGGGGTCAGGTTGCGGGCGCGGTAGGCGGTCTTGAAGGCGTTCCATTCGTCTTCGTCGACCTCAACGAACTCATCCAGCTCCCATATGGGCTCCGTGCCGGGCTTGACCCCCTGGAGGGCCGCCAGGAAGGTTTGGTGGTGCCACCGGTCCCGCTGGGCCATCTTGAAGTAGCGGACCAGCAGACGGGCCGGCCAGGCCGTCAGGAGCGTGCCCGGGTCGGGCCCGTGATAGGTGGCGCTCACCAGGGCTGCCATCTCCAGCCAGGCGGCCTCCTCGTGGTCAGCGTGGCGCGGCCGTCGTGACTTCGACACTTTGCCCCGCTGGTAGGTCTGAAACAGCTCGGCCAGGCCGTTCAGCTGGTCCTGCAGGTCGAACAGCTGGGTCGTCTGGTCGAGGTCGAGTTCAGCGGCCAGCTGGCGGGCGTCCGGGCTTGCGCGCAGGATGAAAGCGACCAGCTGGCGGCGGGCCAGTTCCTCTCTGCCGGCCGTCAGGGCGTCTCGATAGCGGCCCCGGAGCTGCAAGAACTCCCTTAGCTCCATGGCCGTGGGTTCGCGGAGCGTGGCCACCACGTGGCCGGCGGCCAGCGGCAGAACGACTTCTTCGGACCGGAATAGCTCGAATGGCCTCATGAACCCAGCCTCCCGGCTCCGCCGTCGCGCAGGCTGCCCCGCTTGACCTGCTTGGCAATCTCTTGGGCCACCTGGTTGACCAGCTCTTCAATCTTCGGCGTAACGGTGACGTGAGGGCCGAAGGTGGTGTGAAACGTCTGGTTGATGGTGGTCGGAGCCGACTTCGGTGCGCCACCCGAGTCCAATGGCGACCCCTTTGGCGTGGCGGCCTTCCGCTGGGCCTGGCCGATGTCCTCGAAGGTGGGCACCTGCGGAGCCGTCTGAGCGGCGGCCGCCCGCAGACTGTCGACCACGCCGGCGCGGTCAAGCTTGTCACTGAGTCGCTCCCGAAACAGCTCCTGCGCCCTCTGCAGCCGCGGCGTGTCCCGCTCGACGGCCGCGGTGCGTCGGCTCTCGTCGATTTGGGAGACCAACTCCAGGCCCAGCTGGTTCGAGCGCCGGAAAGAATCGGCCCGGCGGGCCCGGTCGTCAGTTGCCTTCGCCCGCAGGTCGGCCAAGCTCGGGGCTGTGCTGCCGCCGGTCAGGGCCTGGTCAGGTGTCAGCCGCGGGTCGGCCGTCGGGGTTGGCCCTTCAGGCGCTCCTGCAGGAGGTTGCAGGCTTGCAGTTGCTGTTTGCAGGCCGGTTTGCGCGTTCTGCCGGGCTACGCCTGCGGCCTGGTCCTTCTCCTGCTCCGCGAGCTCACGCTTCCGGTTGATGGTCCCCTCGCGCAGGATGGCTTCGCGCTTGAGGCGTGCCTTCTGCTCGGCCAGCTCGCGGTCTTTGCCGGCGGCCAGGTCGGCTTGCAGCTCCCGGTCGATGGCCTCGAGGCGAACCTTCTGCAGCTCGAGCCGCTTGGCCATCAGCTGGTCTTCGACGGCTTCGCCGGCTTGCAGGCGGGTTTGAAGGAGGTCGATTTCTTGTTGAACGGCTTGAATCTGCAGGGCGGCCACCTCATCGGCCTGCGCCCGCCGCTCGTTGGTGATTTGCTGTTCGAGGCCCAGCCGCTCGCGGGCCAGGCCACGAAGTTCCTGGTCGGCCGTCGCGGTGTCGATGCTGCCACGGCGCTGGGCGGACTTGATGAGGGCTATGGCCCGGGCGTTCGCCTCAAGGCGCTGGGTGGCGTTGGTGGCCCCGGCAGAGAAGTCGGCAACCTGCTGTTTGAGCTGGTTGAAGTTGTCGGCCAGGGCCTTCGTGGCCTGCTGGCCCCGCTCACCGGTCAGCCGGTCTGTGAACTCCTTCAGCTGCTCGCTCAACTCGGGGTAGTCGTCCAGCAGCTGGCGGTTCTTGTCTCGCCACTTCTGCAGGCTGGTCAAGACGAGGTCGATTTGGTCGACCACCTCGGCGGCCGTCGCGCCCTGCTGGTTCTTGACCTCGGTCACCGCTTGTGTGGCGGCTTTGAGCTGGCCTTCCACCAGCTTCTTGGCCGTTTCCTCGGCGTCTTTGGCCTCTTGGGCCCTGACGGCCTTGATTTTCTCGCGAATCTGAATCGCATCATCGAGGCCGGCCTGGCCGAGACGCTTGGCGGCCGCCAGGGCGCGCTCTAGCTCGGCGATCTCTTCCGAGGTCGACACTTCGCGCAGGGACTTCTGCTCCCGAAGGCTCCGCTCGACGGCGTCGACCTCTTCTTTGGCCTTCTGCTGGGTCTTGTCCGTGATAGAGGACTGCAGCTGTTCCCGGGTCTTGAGCAGGCCGAGCTGCTCCTGAATGACAGCGCGTTGCTGCTCGGTCACCTGGTCGGCACCTTCCAACAGGGCGCGCTGCAAGCCCTCGAAGGAGGTCGGGAGGGCGGCCTTCTTCAGCTTTTCGTTGTTCCGGGCTAGCTGGGCATCGAGTTCGGAGAGGGCCCCCTTCAGGTTGTCCACCGAACCGGTGGCGCCAGCGAAGTTGAGGTAGTCTTTGAGCCGGGCCGTCTCCTCTGTCAGGGCCTTCAGGTCCGGGCTGATGGCCGCGACCTTCTGCTGAGCCTGGCGCAGAGCCGTCGCCTCCTGGCCCAGGTCGCTGAACTCCTGCTGGAGGAGCTGTAAAGCTTCGTTTGCTTCGTCTACGCTCACATACCAGCTGTCAGGGAACAGCGTCTTCAGCTCGTCGGTGACTTGGATGGTGGAATCCGTGATGGGCGGGGCTTTGGCGATGGCCTCTTGCAGGGCCTGAATCTGCCTGCGGCGCTCGTCGGCAGCTTCCCGGTTCTCGGCCAGCTTTTTCTTCAGCTCGTCGAGCGTATAGCCGAGGGCCACCAGCCGGGCCGCGAGCCTGCCGGCGGGGATGTTGTCAAGCGCCTTGCCGAACTGCTCGGCGAACTTGCTGGCGTCGTTGGTGCGCTCCACGAAGACGCCCTGCTCTTTGGCCAGGTCGTTGACCACCGAGGTGATTGACCGAAGGGTCGCGCGGGAATCCTGGATGGTCCGGGCCTGCTCGCCAATCGCCTGGCCGAGCCGCTCCTGGGTTCGAGCATAGTTCAGGGTGGCCAGGTTGGCGATGGCCAAGGCAGCGACCAGCGGCCCGGCGATGGTGGTGGTCAAGATGGTCATGACCCCGCCCACCGTGCCGGCCACCGCACCGAGGCCCTTCAGGGCGCTGCCGGTCACGACGGCCGCCCGGCCAGCTGCTGGGAAGCCGTTGACCGCGGCAAGGGCCAACTGCTGGTTCATCGCGGCCAGGCCGGCGGTGGCAGTGACGGCGCCCCCGCCGAGCACCAGCAGACCGGCGGTGGCCACCGCTCCGAAGGTGGCTATCTGCCGGAAGGTGTCGGGCACGGAACCGGCAACCTCAACCATCTTCGTGAAGATTTGCGCACCGACTTGGACCGCCGGCGCCAGGTCGTCGCCGAACTTCGCGGCGAAGTTCGTGACGGCATCGGCCGCGTTCGAGAGGCTGCCTTGCAGGGTCTTGGCTTGACGGTCGATAGCCCCCCCGAAACGAACTTGGATGAGCCGCAGGAGGGCCTGCCGGGCCTTCTCGAGGTCCTCGCCGGCCACGGTCGCGACGCTGCCCGTCTTGGTGAGGACGGCGCCGTATTTCTTCAGGTCCTGGCTCGACACTCCGTAGGTGTTGCGGAGTGACTCGAAGCCCTCGAGGCTGCCGGACAGCGCCTTCCCTACGACAAGGGCCGTCTCGTTGAGGTTGCGGCCCATCCCCGCGGCCAGGTCGGCCACGCGGGGAAGGACTTCCTGGCTCCGCTGCCCGTAGACCTCGAGTTGAACAGTGGCTTCGACAATGCCCCGCACATCAAACGGTGTACGAGCTGCCAGCTGCTTGGCTGCCTCGAGGGTCTTTTGGGCCCTGGCCGACGAACCCTGAACGGTCTCGAGTCTGCCCTGCAGTTGCTCGAACTCGCTGGAGATGCGAACGGCGTTGGCCAGGATGAGGGCCAGCCCGGCACCGGCCGCAGCGGCGGCCACGCCGAAGCCCTTGCCCAGCTCGGTGACCTGGCCTTGGAGCTCCCGATGGTCGTTCTTGACATGTTCCAGCTCGTTGCTGAGTCCGCGGAAGCGCTCGGTCGCGCCCCTTCCGACCTGGTCCAATTGGACGTTCGCCTCTCGGGCTGCGCGTCCCACCCTGTCGATGCCCTTCTCGAGGTCATCAAGGGTCTTCCTGAAAGAGGGGTCTGTCCGAGCGAGAACCTTGAAGATAAGAGCGGTTTCTGGCATCAGTCCTCCTGCATGATGCGGTCGGTCGCCTGCTTGACCGCGGCTTGCTCGTAGAGTCGAAGGCCGTGCTCGAAGATCTCGTCGATCTGGTTGACCCGGTCTTGAAGGGCCAGCACAGCTTGAACGGTCTCCAGGCTACACTGGCGCAGCAGGTCGGGGTCGGCCGGTGGCCCGCCGTCGGTCGGGTGGCGGAGCGCCTGCAGCAGCAATCCGGTCAGGTTCGACAGCATCCTTTCGACGGCGTCGGCCATCGTCGGGGCCTCGGTGCCCATGTCCTGGATGTCAGCCAGAGCAGATCGAGCTGCATCCTCCTGGGCCTGCAGGTAGACCGGCAGCTGGTCGAGCGGCCAGGCCGTCACGGCGAAGGTCCGGCTCGAGCCGTCGGTCAGCTCGAGCACGAACTCTTCTCGGCGAGGGCGCAGGATGAGGCGCCCTTCCTCGTCGCGGGGTAGGTCCAACTCGGGCCGCGGCCGGGCCTGCACGGCGAAGTTGGCAAAGAGGCCAACGAGGGGGGAGAGGGAGGTATTCATCTGTTCTTCTTCCTTTCGGGTTTGGTTGAGACGCGAAGCGCCTCCGTAAAGGCCAGGGTGAGGCCGAGAACAAAGGCGTCCCAGCTTTCGGGCGTGTAGGCCCAGGGCTTGCCAGCTCCGCCGTGAGCCGACTTCCCAGCCTGGTGAGTGACCTTTTCGAAATCGCCTTCCGTCCACCAACAGCCCTCCGCTTCGCACTGGTCGAGGATGCCGACAAACTTCTCTTTGCCGTCGACGTGAAGGGCGATGGTTTCCCGTTGGTTGTCGGGGTTGCGGTCCCACTTGAAAACGATCTGGTTCACGGGTCCTCCTAGAACGGGATGTCGTCAATCCCGAGGCCGTCGCTTTGCCTCGGTGGTTGGGGCTGCCGGCGAGGTTCCTGGGCCGGCGGGGCCTGCTGGGGTGGCGCCGCCTGCAGGTAGACCTGCAAGTCCGGGTCGCGGTCGTCGTTCTTCTGCTGGTTGGCGAAGACCAGCACGCGAGCGCCGCCGAGGCGGCCAACGTAGTAGCGGGTTCCGTTCTTGGATTCGCGGGCCCAGAGGCCGCAGAGCGGGACCTTCGCGGGATAGGATTCGCTCATCGAGTTGCCTTTCTGCCCGCTTGGCACGGGCTTGGGTTTGGTGGGTGGAGTGGGGGTGGGTTGATTTAGTGGTCGGTAGAAGTCGATAGCAGCCTGACGGGCCGCTCGTGAACGGTTCATAGTTCCTCCAGGTGGGGTAGGATGGCCCGGCTGGCCGCCAGGTTCCACGGCGCGGGCTTCAGGGCGCAGGGCTTGGCCACGAAGTACTCGCGACCGCCGTAGGTGAAGGTCTCACCCCAAAAAGCTAGCTCGACATCCTCCACCAGCCTGGCCCGCCCGATGAGCTGGCCTTCAACGACAAGGTCGACCAGGGCGACCACGGGCGGGGCTGGGATTTCTGGATACCAGCAAACAAAAGACACCTTCATGCCGCCCCCCAACAGTCGACCGAAAGCGCCTGGTCGGCGAGGTCGAAGAGTCGCTTCAGGGGGCAGCACCTGCCTAGCGAGCCAGTTTCCATCTCCTCCTGGACGCGAGCGAAGGCTTCTCTGATAGCTTGCTGGAGTTTGTGGGGTGGTAGGGGGAGGTCTAGGAAGTCTTGTTTTCGCTTTTGCACATACCGCGGGGCCCGGCTCATCTTGCTGGGGGCCAGACGGGTAAGCAGCTTCTGAAGCCAGGAATCGAAGAGAATCTTCCCACCTCCCCCCTCTTGGGGGGTAAGGGGGGTACTGTCTTTATGTCTTTCCTTGTCTTTAGACCCCTCGGAAAGGCTTTTGCCAGAAGGCTCAGACGGGGGTGAAAGGGGGGCCTGGAGGGAACCCTTTGTGGGGGCCTGGAGGGTACCCTTTCTGTGCCCTCCGGTATCCCCTTTCTCATGCGAAAGGGTTCCCGGAGCTACCCCCTTTTCTTGGTCTGAAAGGGGTCCCTCCGGTATCCCCTTTTCATCGGGTCGGGCCGTACGACTCGAACCCTTGGGGGTGTTGGGTGGTGGTGGCCAGTTCAAGCTGAGTTCACTCTTGGCGCCGCGGTGGGTGCCTTGAGCGTGTCGGTGAAGTAGGCCGGCGCTTGTCAGGCTCCGAAGAGCTGTGCGAATCACCTTCTTGGTGTGGCCCGTCAATGTCATCAGCTCAGCGACAGTGATACGCACCCGCTCAACCCTCCATCCCCAGGTTTCGCGCTCGATGATGTCCAGAACGTCGCGCTCTGAGCCACGCAGGCCCTGTTTCGCAAGGTGCCGCGGCCAATCGTTCGGCCGTTGATACCAACCGTGACTCATTGGAGGTCGCCTCCGAAGTCAAGACTGTCCCAGCTCTCGTCTGGGACGGATTCGCAAACCTGCCGGGGCACAAGAGCCGGCTCAAACCGGGTGAGTCGTCCCACCCATCGAAGCCGGATGTTGACGAGCTCGCCGTTTCGGCGCTTGCGCACGTAGAGCCACGCCTCTTCTGGGTCGGCGTTCTTGCTGAACATCACCGGCCGATGGAGCATCAAGACCAGGTCGGCATCCTGTTCCAGGTGGCCCGACTCGCGAAGGTCGCTCAGCTGAGGGGTCTTGTCTGGGCGCCTTGTCACGTCGCGGCTCAGCTGACACAGCACGATGACGGCCAGGCCGGTGCGCCGAGATAAGGCCTGCAGGACCCTGCTCGCCTCGCTGGTCTGCTCATAGTCGCGCCGGCCGAGGTGGCCCAGGTGGTCGATGACCACCGCCTTGGCGTCGGGGTGCCGAATCACGAATCGCTCGATTTGACCCAGCACCGTGGCCAGCTCCTGGCCCGCGGGGCCCAGCTGGTCGAGGATGTAGAGCGGGCACCGGTCGCGCAGGCGCTCTTCCAGCTCGAGCGCCACGCCCGCTGAAGGCACGACCTCGCGGAGCTGGGCGACGTAGCGGCCGGCCAGTTCAGCGCCGGGCATCTCGCCGGACACGTAGAGCGTTGGCCCATGTTGGCCCGCGATGTGCTTTGCAAGAGCGCCCGTCAAAGCCGACTTGCCCATCGAGGGGCGTCCGGCGATGATGGTCATCGCGCCCAGCGGCAGGCCGCCGTTCTCATCGAGCGCCGGGAGCCCGGTAGTCAGGCCCGTCTTTGTGTCGGCGTTCTCCTGCAGTTCTCGGGCAAGCTCGGCCATGGCGTCGGCAATATGAACCGGCTCATGCCGAAGACCGCGCCCTGTGGCCCTGACCAGGTCGTCAGCGACCCTAATGGCCAGGGCCGTCGCGTCAGCGTCAGGCGACCGCAGTTCGCTCAGCAAGTGCCGGGCAGCGCGCTCTATCTCGCGCCGCTGGGCCTGCTTGACCACCAGGTCGACCAGGGCGAAGGCCGCCGAGTCGGTTGAGTCTACATCGGTGGCCAGTACGGCCTGAAGCGCCTCTGGGTCGAGGTGCTCGGCCAGCAGGTGAGGGTGAACCCGGTGGCCTCGCTTGACCAGCTCCCGCAGGCCGCGATAGCCGCGCCTGGCGGCCAGGTCCGCGAAGTCTGATTCTACGGCGACCCGCAGAAGGTAGGCGGTCCGGTTCTCCGACTCGAGGGCGCAACGGATGGCGCGCCGTTCGGTGAGGGCGGCCGGGGACGTTTGCGCGTTGTCTTTGGATGGCGTAGTATGGTGGTGACGCCGTTTGTCACCCTTGCCCCCCTGGTCGCCAGCCTTCGGGGCTCTTTCATTTTCGGGCATCTTTCGTCCTTATGGCGGTGGAATCTGTAACTCCATCGTGTGATACCTCCTCACTGTCTTGACAGAAATTCAATCCGTCGGTCAAAAAAAAATCAATCGCCTTCGAGTAGCCGCCGCAACCGACACAAAGGCACCAGCAGGCGCCGTCCAACTCGGATTGTGGGGATGTCCCCCCGACGGGCTGCAGCATAGCTAGACTGGCGGCCTAGACCAAGCATTCGGCCGGCCTTTGGCACAGAAATGGCCAGGGGCTTCTCTTCGGGCTTGGCATTCACGCCGAGGCCGCTTCCTGCTCGGTGGCCACCACCAGGGTTTCTACGGGTATGCCGGTGACCTTCGAAAGTCGCATGAGCACTCCCACGCTCACACCGATCACGCCCCCCATCTGCTGGTAAAAGGTGTCTTTGGTCACCCCGATTTTGTTGGCAAGCCAAACAAAGGTTCGACCTTCTCGCGCCTTCCAGCGCCGAAGCTCGCTCTGGTTGAGGCGATACTGCATGTCCAAAGCTTCAAGCCTCCTCTCTCTTGATTTAAAAAGTTTCAAACTTAGTTTACCATTGTCTGGAGGTTTGTCAATCTGATATGGTAAACTTGTTTGTATCATAAGTTTGGAACTTAGTTAGATATGAACTTCAAACAAAGTTTTGGGCGGCGTTTACGCTCTGCCCGCAATGAGCGCGGGCTTTCGCAACGCGAATTAGCCGAGCTTCTGGGGGTGAGTGCGGCCGTGGTTTCGGATTGGGAGGTCGCCAAGTCGAGTCCTCAGCTCGAACGGCTGGAGCAAATAGCTTCTCACCTGCAGAAGTCACCGGCCTGGTTTTTTGTCGAGGAGGACGCCGGTTCAAGGGGTGTTGAGGTCGCGGCAAGCTCGCCAGAGATGGTCGACCTTTTGAACAGCGCAGCAGATTTCTGTGAACGCGAAGGTCAACGGGCGAAACTCCACGCCGAGGCTTTCGCCTGCTTTCAAAGATACTTCGAAGCCGTCGGTTCGATGACTCTTGCAAGCCTGTCGCAGGAGCAAAAGGAGGCTTTGAGTTTCACGACCACCCAGAGGCTATTCGACGCGGGTCAAATGGAACCGGAGGTGATGGAGTTCGCCGACGATGGCCCGGGAGTGGTGATTACTGGGAGTGACCTGCTAAACACTATTGAGGCGCACCTTGCGGGCTCATTGAGGGAGTTGCGTCGTCTTGACGCAGGCCGTGGGGGTCAAGCATGAGAGGGCACATCCAGAAGCGGGGCAACGGTTACCGGGTCGAGATTCACATCGGCTACGACGAGCAAGGCAAGCGGATTCGCCACCGCCAGACACTCTCGACCAAGAAGGCGGCCGAGAAGTACATGCGTGCCAAGCTCGACGAGCTGGAGACCGAAGGCGGCATCCGCGCGAAGAGCCTCGAGACACTGGAAGCCTATCTCAAGCGGTGGCTAGAGGTGTCGGCCGCGCCCCGCGTCAGGCAGCGCACGCTGGAGGACTACACCGAGAAGCTTCGTGGCTACGTCTTCGAAACGCCGCTCGGCCGCAAGCCGCTCGCCACGGTCACGCCGAGCGACATCCAGGAGCTTTACGCATCGGTGCAGGCCCGAGTAAAGGCGTCAGGCCGTGGCAACGGCGTGACCTCGGTGAAGCGCCTTCACGCGGTGCTGAGGAGCGCCATTAACCAGGCGGTGAAGTGGCGTCTGCTCACTCAGAACGTCTGCCTGTTTGTCGACCTACCGAAACAAAATCGGGCCGATGACCCGTATGGCCGCCAGCACAAAAAGGAGGTCCTTCAGACAGAGGATTTCCCGGCCTTCATCCAGGCCGCCCTACAGGAAGAGCGCCTCGGGGCAATGTGGGTTCTGGCGCTGCAGACCGGCCTGCGCCCTGGTGAGTATCTGGGTCTTCAGTGGGCCGACTTCGGACCGAACCTTCGCCAGTTCACCGTCAACCGCGCCCTGGTCCGGGTGCGCACCGAGGACGGACAGGGTTGGCGGTTCGAGGAGCCCAAGACCCGCCGGAGCCGGCGAACGGTGGTGCTCGACACCGAGGTCATCTTCTTGCTCAAGCAGCATCGAACCCAGCAGAACGAGGAGCGTTTGGCCGCGGGTTCGGCCTACGAGGACCACGACCTGGTGTTCTGCAACGAGATCGGCGGGCCGCTCCACCAGCACAACCTATCTCAGAGGGTTTTCCCTCGCATCATCGAGCGGGCCGGCCTGTCGGGCAAGCTCACGCCTTACAGTTTGCGCCACAGCACGGCGACCCACTTGCTCCGGGCTCGCGAGAACCTCAAGATCGTTTCCGAGCTGCTCGGCCATAGCTCCATCAGCCTAACGGCCGATGTATACTCCCACGTGGCCCCGGACATGCTGGAAGGGGCAGCCAGCAAAATGGGAAGCGCGATGTTCGGCATGCAGTGAAGGCGAGTTCATGCGCGGAAATGGTCCATATGAAATCGTTCAAGGCCCGACTCAAACTAGCTCAGCCAATCTGCCTCCACTGTCAGCAACCCCATCTTGACCCCGAGTTCAAGCCGGTGTCGTCGAATCTCTGTGGGTACTGTGCGATTGCCGTCTGGGAGGGGCCTCCCGAGAAAGACTAGAGCTGGCCCTGGATTGAGGGGGCCGTGGCCGGGATAGCCAATTTGGTCCCCAATAGGTCCCCAGGCCGGCCATCCTGGCCATGGTCTCCCCTCGCCAAAAGAAGAGAGAACCGCACGACTGCGCGGTTCTCTCTTGGTGGGTCGTGTAGGATTTGAACCTACGACCACCTGATTAAAAGTCAGATGCTCTACCCCTGAGCTAACGACCCAGAAAGCACGCCCGGAGGGACTCGAACCCCCAACCTACAGATCCGAAGTCTGTTGCTCTATCCATTGAGCTACGGACGCTCGACGGAACTAGGCTGGGGTGACCCATCCAGGTCCCAAGTTGGGGTGAGTGAGGGGACTTGAACCCCCGACCTCTGGTTCCACAGACCAGCGCTCTAACCGACTGAGCTACACTCACCACGTCTTTGGCACGCCCAGGAGGACTCGAACCTCCGACCTACTGCTTAGAAGGCAGTTGCTCTATCCGCTGAGCTATGGGCGCAGTTTATGTCTCGAGTTTACCCGAGGCCCGCTGGTCGGAGCGGCCGGATTCGAACCGGCGACCCCTTGCTCCCAAAGCAAGTGCGCTGACCAGACTGCGCCACGCTCCGTCTAAGCTGCGGGCCCACACAGTATACTAGCAGAGCAAGGGTTCGTCAATAACTGTTCGAGACCGATTGGGGAGCGATGCCGAGGGCCTCCATCAGGCCTAGAAAAGCCCGCGCCCGATGGCTGATCTTGTTCTTCTCCTCGGCCGCAAGTTCGGCCATGGTGCAACCTCGCCGGGGCAGCTCGAAGATCGGATCATAGCCAAAGCCGCCCTCGCCGCTGGGTTGCTGGGCGATGCGTCCTTCACACACCCCTTCCACCGACTCTTCGCGGCCGTCGGGATAGACCAACGCGGCGACGCACCGAAAGCGAGCCCCGCGTTGCTCGGCGGGAAGGTCGGCAAGCCGCTCGAGCACCTTGAGGATCTTCTGGGAGTGAGGAGTGTCGGCACCGGCGAAACGGGCTGAGTGCAGGCCGGGTTGGCCGCCCAGGGCGTCGACCTCGAGCCCCGAGTCGTCGGCCAGGCAGGCGGCCCCGGTATGGCGGGCATAAGCGCGCGCTTTGATGAGTGCGTTCTCGAGATAGGTCGCGCCGTTTTCGACAGGCTCGGGAGTAGGGTCGAAGTCGGCCAGGCTCTTGAGTTCGACGGGATACTCCTTGAGGATGGCCCGGATCTCTTCGATTTTATGGGGGTTGCCGGTGGCAACGACAAACGAATGCATCAAGACTTGTTTAAGTGGTTGATCTCGGTCCAACTCTCGTCGATCTGCCACTGCAAGGTCTTGACATCCTGGCACATCGCCAACAGTTCGGGGTCGGTCAGCTTGTTCTTGGCATACAGCTCGTAGACTTTGTGAGCCAGAGCCTGCATCTTGCGCTCTTTCTCTTCGCGCTTCTCTTGCACGTCCATCTTGAGTCGCTGGATGCGCAACATCTTCTCAGAGCTACGAATGGCCGCTTCTTTACTCTTTTGGACGCTTTTCGAGGCGCCCTTGAACGAGTCGCCCAGCATGTCAAATAGTCCCATATGGCGTGAATTCTTTACCGTGCCTGCTTAGTCCTTTGAACCGCGGCGTTCCAGGCGTTAGCTGCTCGTTCGAGCACTTCGTCGAGGTCGGCCTCGGTATGGGCCCAGGAGACGCAAGCGGCATCCCAGGTCGACGGAGGAAGATAGATACCGGCCGCCAGCAGCGCGTGAAAGAACTGGCCGAAGAGCCGGGCGTCTAAGCGGCGGGCATCGCGATGGTCGCGAAGGCGCGAGGGGCCGAAGCCCACCGAGAACATCGAACCCACCCTCTGCACCACCATCCGCTGGTCGATTTCGGCCAGCCCCTGGCAGAGGCGCTCCCCCAGCCGGTCGAGGCGTTGGTAGAAGCCCGGCTTGAGATACTCGGTGAGAGCGGCGATGCCGGCCCGCATGGTGACGGGGTTGCCGCAGAAGGTGCCGGCCTGATAGACCGGCCCCAGGGGGGCCAACCGTTGCATCAGGTCGGGCCGGCCGCCGTAGGCTCCTACGGGCAGACCGCCGCCCAGGGCTTTGCCAAGACAGGTCAGATCAGGGCGTACGTCATAGAGTTGCTGGGCTCCGCCAGCGGCCACCCGAAAGCCCGTCAAGACCTCGTCGAAAATTAACAGGGCTCCGTGTTGATCGCAGAGTTGGCGCAGGCCGGGCAGAAAGTCGGGCTCGGGGGGGATGACGCCCATGCTGCCGGTGACCGGTTCGACAATGACGGCCGCAACGTCATGTTGGGTCAACAGAGCCTCGACCGAGGTCAGATCGTTGAAAATGGCCAGGAGGGTGTCGGCCACGAGGGAGGGCGACGAGCCCATGGCCAGCGACCCGCCCGCTTCTTCGGCCTCCAGCCCAACGGCGTCAAGACACGCTACATGGCCGTGGTAGCAGCCCTCGAACTTGACGATCTTGGAGCGGCCGGTGGCCGCCCGGGCCACCCGCAGGGCGCTCATCACCGCCTCGGCCCCCGAGTTGACAAAGCGCAGCATCTCCAGGCTGGGAACGGCCCGGCGCACCAACTCCGCCAGTTCGAGTTCCCAGGGGGTGGGAGCGCCGAAGATGGCCCCGTCGAGTAGCGCCTGCGAGGCGGCCTCGATCACCGCCGGGTGGGCGTGGCCCAGCACCAGGGGGCCCCAGGCCCCACAAAGGTCGATGTACTCGCGGCCTTCGACATCCCAGACCCGGCTGCCCAACCCCCGCCGCAGCACTCGAGCCGTGCCCCCCACCAGATGAAAAGAGCGAAACGGGCTATTGACCCCGCCCGGGATCAGCTCGCTCAATCGCGTGTAGGTCTTGTCAGAGCTAATGAAATCAGGGATACTCATGGGTGGGCACCGTTCCACGAGCGGGACTACCCACCTGCAGGACCGGTTTTAGGGGCCGCGAACTTCTACCTTTCAAGGAGGTTATGCTTCCCGCATGCCCAGATTCGTCTACGACGCGCTGGACTACAAGGGTCGCGCCATCCAGGGCGAAGTCACCGCACCCGACATCGATACCGTCGTAGCCGATCTCCAGAAGATCCGCTATACGGTCACCAATGTTCGGGAGAAGAGCGAGGTGGTGGCCAAACTGGGCAACGTGCTGGGCAGTTTCCAGCGCGTCTCTTTCTATGCCCTGGCGGTGTTCACGCGGCAGCTGGCTACGCTGCTCGACTCGGGTATTCCCATGCTGCGGGCCGTGCAGGGTCTCACTCAGCAGAACCTCAACGACCGGCTGACCCGGGCCGTAGTGTCGCTTCACAAGGACCTCAAGGAAGGGTTCGCCCTCTCCAGGGCTCTCTCGCGCCAGCCCGACGTCTTTAGCCCCATCTATGTGGCCATGGTGCGTGCCGGCGAGATGTCGGGCGCCATGGACGAGATGCTGACCCGCCTGGCCAATCTGCTCGAACGCGAGTTTCGCCTGCGCAAGAAGGTGCAAGCAGCCACCACCTATCCCCTGGTGGTGTTCAGTATCTGCATGCTGGTCACGTTCTTTCTGGTCAACCACATCTTTCCGACCTTCATCAACCTCTTCCGAGGGCTGTCGGTCGAGCTGCCGCCCACCACCAGGGCTTTGATCACCATCACCGAGACCATGAACAACCCGATGGTGGTCATTCCCACTTTGCTCGGGCTCGTGGCCGCTCTGTTCTTGCTGAGCAAGTATTTCAAGACTCCCATCGGCCGCCGGCAGTGGAGCTGGCTGATGCTCGAGCTACCCTGGCTCGGCGATGTCAATCGCAAGGTCGCGATGACTCGCATGTGCCGTACTCTGGGTACTCTCATCGATAGCGGCATTCCCATGCTCCATTCGCTGCAGATCGTGGCTTTTTCGGTGGGCAACGCCGTGCTCTCAGACATTCTCGAAGAGATCCAGGGCAGCATGAAGACGGGCATGCATCTCTCCTTGCGCATGGCCGATTATCGCATCTTTCCGCCTATGTTGGTCCATATGACCAAGGTCGGCGAAGAGACCGGCAACATGTCGAAGATGCTCAGCAAATTGGCGGGCTTCTTCGATGAAGAGGTGGAGTACTCGCTGCAAGCCTTTACTTCGCTGATTGAACCCGTTATGATCGTTTGTATGGGCACGCTGGTGCTTTTTGTGCTGGTAGCGGTGTTCCAGCCGATTTATAGTCTGATGGGGCAGTTTTAATGAAAAGATATCTCACCATTTGTTTGCTGGTCCTGTTGACGGGGCTTCCCGGGTTGGCCGGCGTGGCTGGCGACAGCGAGGTTGTCCCCCACGACCCTGACGGACCGCCGGTGGTGAGCGAGTCACAGAGTCATCAGCAAGGCACCCCTGGCTCGGGCAGTTTGCGCTCGGCGGCCGAGTTCAACTCTGAAGTGCACGACACCGCTCTCTCGCGCCGCACCGATGAGACCGCGGCCGCGGCCAACGGCACGGCCGTCAGGCCCGAGGACGGGGCTACTCCCGGAGCGCCGGGCGAGGCCGGCACTTACCCGCTGGTTCCCGGGGGCAACAGCACCTGGCCCATGCTGGCGATCGCCATCTTGCTGCTGCTGTTTGCCGGCGGAGGCGGCTATTATTTCTACGCCCGCAAGGAAGAGTGAGTGGGCTACTGCCCCGAGTGTCTACAAGAACGGGTTGACGAACTGGCGCGGTGCCCTCTGGACCGCGCTTTTTACGTCGAGGTCCATTGTGGGTCATGCGGGGCTGAAGGCTGGCCGCGCGAGAGATTCTGCGGGGCCTGCGGTCAGCCGATCGAACAGGCTGCGCTGACCAGCCCTCTCGAGCCCGCGTCGCTGGGGCGGCGGGTGGTGGCCGCCCTGGTCGACGGTCTGGCCCTGTTCATCATCTTCACGTCGTTGGTCGAATCTCGTCTGCCGGCCGGCCTGTTGCCGTTAGCCTGGCTCGGTTACTACGTCGTCTTTCAGGCCGGCGGGCGGCGCACGGTGGGCCAGGCCCTGGTGGGCACCCTGGTTCTGAGCGAGAAGTTCCAGCTTCTGGGGTGGGGCACGAGCACGCTGCGTAGCCTCGCTTCGCTGCTGGGATGGCTGGCTCTGTTCGGGCTGGACCTGCCGGCCCGCTGGACCAAGACCTGCGAATGGCGGGTTCCTGAGCTTTGACGGGAGTGGCCCTGAGCCTTGTTCCGGCGGCTTTTTGGCTGTGGTATCTCGCCGGCCTGGGCTCGAAGCAGCCCGGCTCGGGACGAGCTTGTCTGGCCGCCTTCGGGCTTGGCTTGTTGTCTCCGTTGGTGGTGCTGGCCCTGCCGGCCCCCGCCATGCCCAACCAGGTGTTGAGCTTGCTGGTTTTCTTCGTGGTCGCGGTGGGCCTGGTGGAGGAGACCAGCAAGATGTTGGTGGGGTTGCTGGCGGTCAAGCTATTGAAGCGCCGGGACACCATCGACGCCTTGCTGCTGGGTGGGTGCGTCGCCCTGGGCTTTGCCACCACCGAGAACGTGGTCTATGTGCACAGGTTTGGCGAGACGGTCATTCTCGGGCGCGCCATGATGAGCACTTTCGGGCACGTGCTGATGTCGGCGTTTTGGGCGTTTGCTCTGACCGCCGGGGCCAGGCGACTGGTCGGTGGTCTGGTGGCTGCGGCCGTGGTGCACGGCCTCTATGATTGGCTGCTGATGATCGGCTGGGGATGGGCGGCGGTGGGCTTTTTGCTACTGCTGTGGTCGATCTTTCGGGTCAGGGTGGTAACCGGCCATCTCGAGGCGAGCCATCGCGTCTTCGTCACCCGCAAGGTGGTCGAGTGTCGGGCTTGCCACACTCTGGTTCGGGCCGAGGTGGCCTACTGCACCCAGTGCGGCAAAGCCCGCGCGGGCGATGAGAAGATCGCTTGTCGCAATTGTTTGGTGACGGTCGACCCGGATGCCCCCAGTTGCCCGGGCTGCGAATGCCGCTTCGCCTAGCGCGGTAGGATTTCTTGGACGATGTCTTCGCGCTCTTCGAGCGGCGGTGAGGCCGTGACCCGGTTGCGGCCGCCGCGCTTGGAGACATAAAGGGCGTCGTCGGCGGCCTTGGCCAGGTCTTTCTTGGTGACCGCGTCGGTAGGGAAGCAGGCCATGCCGATGGAGGCCGTGACCACCACTTTGTTGCCGCCGAAGCGCAGTTGGAACGCCTCGCGGATGCGCTCGCACATCTTGAGGGCGTCGTCCTTGAGCGTCTCGCGCAGGAGCAGGGCGAACTCGTCACCACCATAGCGGCAGACGATGTCGGTGCTACGCACTTTGTCCTTGAGCAATACCGCGATCTCTTTGAGCAGGGCGTCGCCCTGAGGGTGGCCCAGGGTGTCGTTGTAAGTCTTGAAGTTGTCGGTGTCGACCATGACCAGGCAGAAGGGACGATTGTGGCGTTCGCTCCACTCGATCTCGTCCGAGAGCTTCTCTTGGAAGAGGCGGTGGGTGTAGAGGCCGGTCAAGCCGTCGGTCAGCGCCATCTGCTGGGTCTGTTCGTAGAGGCGAGCGTTCTTGAGGGCCATCGCGGTTTGGTAGGATACCGTCTCGATCAGGTTGCGATGCTCTTCGGTAAAGGCGTTTTCGCGCGAGGCCCCGACATAGAGGCAACCCAGCACTTCGTCTTCTTTATTGCCGGTCTCGGTGGGCGCCAGCAAAGGAGCCACCACTACCGAACGTTCGCCCTCGAGCAGGTTTTGAATCTCGTAGTGTTGGGTGTCTTGAATCAGCACCGTGCTGCGATTCTTTTTGGCCGTGCCCAGCAGGCCCTCGTCGTCACGCAGGGCCAGGTTCTTGACGAAGTGAGCGTAAGGAGTCAGCGAGAATTCGGCCTTCATAGCGTGCTTGTCCTTGCGATCCTGGGTGAACATGATGACGCTCTGCGAGTCGGGAATCATCTGCTTGAGGCTGTTGGCCACGACCTTCATGGTCTTGGCGGGGTTGAGGGTCTCGCCCATCTGCTGACCCATCTTTTGCAGCCCCGCCAGTTGGCGGTTCTTGGCTTCGACGGCTTCGCGGATCTTGCGCTCGCGGTCGACCTCGTCTTCTTTCTCTTCGAACAGCATCGCGGTCTTCACCGAGGGAGCGGCGAAGGCGGCCAGCATCTTGAGCGTGGCCAGATGCTCTTCTTTGTGGGTGCCGGCGCGGATCGAACCGACATAGATGACCCCCACGCTCTCGGAGCCCAGCGAGAGGGGCACACACAAAACCGACTTTTCGTCTTTGAAGATTCGCCCCTCCGAGGACGAACTCATGTCGCTCACCAGCTTGGGCTTCTGCTGCTCGACCACCTCTTGGATGAGGTCCTCTTCGAGTTTGAGCAGATGCGACATGGCAAGCAGTTCGCGATAGGGCGTCTCGGCCAGGGCCGGCGAGAGCTGTCCGTCGCGGTTGAGCAAAATTACGCAAGACTGGTAGGGGATTCGCAGGCGGCGGATCATCGAGTGGATGACCTGCATCGTCTCCTCGAGCTTGGTCGAGGCGCCCAGGTTGGAGGCCATCTGGTACACCGACTCGAGTTCCTTGCCTTTGACCTCGGCCTCCTGGCTGAGACGGTCGATGGTTTGCTGAGCCATCTTGGACTGATACTCGGCGCTCTTGAGCTTGGTCTCGAGGGCTTGCTGGTCTTTGACCACCACTTCGTCGATCGAGTATCGGAGGGCGCCTTTGATGGCCAGGCCCAGTAGGGAGGCCAGGCTGATGCCGATCACCCCGGCCAGAGCGGTGAAACTAAAACCGGCGCCCAACAGCGCCAGCACGACCGGCAGGGGCAGAAGAAACCGGTTTTGCGAGAGTACATTCTGCCAGGAATGAACGTCGGCGGGTTCTTCGACGGCCGAGGTGATGGGGTTGACCAACAGCTGGTCGATGGCTAGCCAAACGCCGATACCGGCCAGGGCGCCCACCAGCAGAGCCAGGGTGTCCGAGCCAAGGGCTTCGAGCAAGACCACTTTGACGGCCACCGATACGCCGCCGACCGCCGCCACTCGCAAAGCGTTGATGCCCAAATAGGCGATGCGCGTCTCGATGCTGGCCGGCGGCATGACCAGCCGGATCAGGAAGGGGACGATAGCCACCACCAATCCCACGGCGATGGCGCCGACCGGTGAGCCGCTGTGGTGAAAGACTGCGTAGAGATAGGTCGGCAGCGCCAGGGAAAGGTAGCCGTAGTGGATCAGGGGGGTCGAGAGCAATTCGAAGACCACGGCCAGAACCACCAGTGGAGCCAGGCCCATCAGCAAAGCGCCAGCGGACCCGGCCTGGGTGAGACCAATGAACTTGACTACTGCAAAAAGCAGCAGTAGAGCCCCCAGCAGACCTATTCCGCCGGCGGCTGCTCTGGCGTTTGAGTTTTCTTGTTGGCTCAACGGTTCACCACGTAACTGACCGAATGTCAGGCTCCCTAATAGAGTTCCCTAGCTCGCTGGCACTTCCCTTCCGGGTTGCGTTACCCGACGAAAAATGTTGGGTTACTCCCTCGGCAGAAGTGGTGACGACGAGGCGCACCGGGTAGCTGGAGGCTCCTTCAGGCAGAGTCAGCAGCTCCAGGGTCGACTCACCGGGTGGCACGATCCACTCTCCTAGTAGGGCGAGTTTGTGGGCCAGGGTGTTGGCTACCTCCAGCAAGCGAGTCCCGTCCCAAAACGTGGCCGTGGCTTCGCCTCCACGGGGATTGACCTCGATGCGCAGCCGGGCTGGCCGCGAGGTGTCGTTCTGGAGGTGGAGCCGGATGCGATAGAGCACTCCGTAGTCGCCGCGTAGTTCGGTGGTTTCCCACAGGTTGGCCTGGCGCACAGCCCCAAAGGCTATGTTGAGGGCGGGGTCACCCAGCCGATAGCCTCGCTCGATACGCTGGTCGGCTACGGGATAGATACCGCGGGCGTGCACGTCTTTAGGGTCGCTTTGCAGGCTCATGCCGACCTGTTCGCCCGGATGGGACAGGGCGAACAGCCCGAAGATCAACGGAGGCCCGTCAAGCTGCAAGAGTTGGGCCGTCCCGCTGACAACCTTTTCGCTAGGGAAAGGGTGGTCGGCCAGTTCCAGCCAGCTTCCCGGCTCGATTTGCCGAGGCTCCAGGTAGCCGGTGGCCAGGTTGGTCAAGAAGCGGACGTTGTTGCGGTGGCCAGCCAGGAAATAGTCCTCGGAGGGTCCGCCCGAGCCGCTTACCAGACTCAGGCTCGCTTGGCCCGGGCCCGGGTTGTAGACCCGCAGGCTCAGGCGTGCCGGCTCCGGCATCTTGCTCAGGTGATAGTATTGAAAGCGGAGCGGCTTGAGGGGGACCAGTCCGCCGCTGTAAAGCTGGCCGGCCTGGTGGACCGTCTCGGGATGATCGCTGAAGGCCAACGCCTGGACAGGAAGACGAGGCAGCTCCTGGGCCTCCACCATGGTCGCCAGGGCGACCAGCCAGAGCAGGCTAAGACTTAGGAGCCAGCGCATCGAGCGTCTTCACGACCTGGGACATGCTTTTAGCCTCGATAATCTCGATCGGCAGCTGCACCGAGCGCGCCTCGACCAGGTTCTCGCTAGGGCAAAGAAAGTGGGTGGCCCCGGCCCGATGAGCGGCGACCACCTTGAGGTCGACCCCGCTGACCGGACCGATCTGGCCGCGGGGGCCGATGGTGCCTGTGCCCGCGATGCGATAGCCGCGGGTCAGGTCTTCTTTCGTGAGCTGGTTATAGATTTCCAGCGAGAACATCAGGCCGGCCGACGCTCCGCTGATATTGCCTGGCTTGATTTCGATGTCGACCGGCAGGCGGGGGGCGTCGAGTTCGGTCTTGATCTGGACTCCGATCAGCCGCCTCCCGCCCTTCTGATAGGTCGGCACCTCGGTCGCCGCCTGCTCGCCGTCACGCACGAATTGGACCGGCAGGTTACTGGACGTATCGGACTGTAAGGCCTGCACGAGTTCCTCGGCGGTGCGGACCTGCTTGCCTCCGGCCGAGGTGATGATGTCGCCCGCCTCGAGCTTGCCCTGGGCGGGACTTTCGGGCAGGACCGAGAGAATTCTGGCCCCGCTGGGCCGAGGGGACACGCTGTACCCAGCCATTTCGAGGGCGGCCCACTTGGCCAGAAACTGGCTGACCTCCATTTGCTGGTCGCCAGCGTCAGCGCTCTCGCGGGCTTCGCCGCTGGGCACCAGTTCGGCGAAAGGGTCGATGGCCGCGTAGAGACAGTAAAGCAGATTGGCGCGGTCGTAAATGACGGTCGTGAGCAAGAACTGGCCCTGGGCGGGATAGGTTGTGGCCTGACGAATGGAGACCATCGAGTGGACTTCGCTGGCTCGACCTGGGGCTCTCAAGACATAGGGCGTGTCGATGAAATGCGCCGCCAGTCCTAACAGGGTAGCCAGTAGCACCCCGTGGAAGACCCTCGTCAACAAGCTGCGTTGTTTGAGAAATTCGGTCAATCAGCCTCGCGTAGGACGCGCTACACCCCTGCGATGCTTCGACGATGACGAAGCGAAACCCCTCTAGGCGGGGGTGTCGCCGAGCGATTCCTGACCCTGCTTGACGATGGAAAGAATCTTGGAGAGTTCGTTTTCCATCCCGCCCAGAATCTTCATCGCGTAGCGGTCCGCCTCTTCCCGGGTCCGGCGGGCGAAACGTTCTGCTTCGTTACGAGTTCTGGAGGCATATTCGTCGGCCTCACGACGGACTTTATCAGCTTCGGTTTCGGCCAGGGTCATGATTTGTTCGGCTTCTCGCTGAGCCTTGATAAGGATCTCTTCTTTTTGGACCCGTCGCATCGTCTCGGCTTCAGCCTCTTTGAGGATGTCGCGAGCTTTGGTCTGAGCCTCACGCATGACGCGCTCGGCCTTACTGGTAGACTCAACGGCGATGCGCTTTGTTTCTCGCGAAATCCAGCGGGCCTGGTGGACCTCTTCAGGAATCGTTTCACGGGTGCGTTCGAGTAGTCGTAGCAACTTTTCTTTGTTGATCAAAGAGCGGTTCTGCATGGGCCAGGGTAGAGGTTTGCTCTCGGAGACGGCCTCTTCGAGGCTATCTAGGACTGCAAAAACGCTGGTGAGTTGTTCTTGGGTGCGGGGGTCAGTCACGGTCGACCTTCTGTCCTCTCTCTGGTTTGGTGGAGAAACCGTATTTCTCTTGTAGGCGGCGGTGGACGCAGGGGGGGACCATCGTCTGGACCTGGCCACCCAGGGATGCGATCTCTTTGACCGAGCTGGAACTCAAGAAGGCGTGCTGGACCGACGTCATCAGAAACACGGTATCGACATCGGGTGCCATGTCTCGGTTAAGCATCGCCATCTGGAATTCGAATTCGAAGTCGGAAAGGGCTCTCAGGCCCTTGACGATGAGCTGGGCTTGACTCTGGTGGACGAAGTCCACCAACAGCCCGGTGAAGGAGTCGGTTCTGACCCCGTCGAGATTGCCCAGCGATTGCTCGATCATCACCTGGCGCTCTTCGATGGTGAAGAGCGGCTCTTTGTTGGGATTGCGAACGACGGCCACGATCAACTCGTCGACCAGGGGGCGGGCCCGCTGGATGACATCGATATGACCGTTGGTGACAGGGTCGAAGCTGCCGGGGTAGACTGCCCTTCGCAATTGAAAATCCCTCAATGTGATCTAGAAAAAAATTCTACACGCTGAGGGAAGTTCCTTCTCGTAGGAGGGAGCCATCGGGCACGAGCCTCGGCTCGGAGGTGGGGTTGTCCAGCTCGACCCGGCCTTCCACGGTGACCTGGCGCCCGAAGCGAAAGGGTCCGTTGATGGTGAGTTGGCGACAATTGAGCAGCGACGGTGGATGAGGAATGAGCTCTTCGAGCTGGGCGATGGTCTGATAATGACGGGGGTCGAGCGCCACTTCGGGCAGTTCGGCAGAACTCGCTTCAAAGTGAGAATCGTCGCCGAGGTGATAAGCATCGGAGCGCACCACCAACAGGTCGGCGGTGGTCTTGACCGGGGCGAAGCGAGTGCGCGGCACCTCGAGGGCCAGGGCGCCGGCAAGGCTGCCGATGGCGGCCCCCATGGCGGTTTCGAGTTGAATGACCATCTCCGAGTCGGGTTCGTCCGGCTTGACCGGTTTGCGATTGACGATCAAAGGCAGGGTCGGGGTCGTGTGGGCGATGGCTTCCAGGTCGAGCCAGAGATTGTTGGTGTTGAAGTAGCGGTGGCGACGGATGTCTTGAAAGGACTGGCGGTCCTGGTCGGGGCACTGGGCCAGCTCTCTTAGGATGAGCGACCCCTGGCGGCGGGCCAGGTGGCCGCCTTTGCGGTCCGACGGCGTGCGGCGAGTCACCTCCATGAGAAAAGGAGCGCCGGTGGCCACGAACCAGGCCAGGATGCGGGCGTCGAGGGTGGCGCCGAGGTTGTCGATATTAGAGACGAAAGCGTAGCGGCGCCCGGCCGCCAGCAGTTGCTCAAGCAGGCCCGAATCTTTCAGCGACGGATACAGGTCGCCGTGGCCCGGGGGGCACCACTCGTAGTGCGATTCGGGGTGCTCGGCCGGGGTCAGGTCGGGTCGAATCTTGGGGGTCTGGGATTGCAGAAACTCGAGCGGCAGGTCCTGCTCGAGCTGGTGCCTCTCTAATCGGGCCAAGCTCTCCTGGCTGGTGTTGAAGCTGTTCATCAGCACCAGGGGGACGCCCACAGGTTGCACCTGTTTGACCACGATGTCGAGAAAGCTCAGGCCCGGACGAACCTCGATCAGGCTCTTCGGCCCGTTGAGGCCCATGCTGGTACCGAGTCCTCCGTTGAGCTTGATCACTACCGCCTGCCCCAGAGGGGCGGTGTCGGCGGGCAGCTCTTCTAAGGAGGGAACACTCTCCACCGGCTCGATGTCGGACTCGGCCAACCAGCCTTGTTCGCCCTGTTCAAATCGCTTGAGGTTGGCCAGAAAACGAGCTATCTGAGCGGGGGTCGAGCCCGCTCTCTCCATCTTTTCTCGAAAGGCTTGCAACTTTAGTTGTAGTTGAACTTCAGCTCGTAAGAGATGCGAGTCCACTGGCCATCCAGCAAGATCTCTCCGCGGCTGCCAACGCCGTTGACGATGGGAGCGCCATAGCCATAGCCGGCATAACCCGGGTAGTTATAGTTGGGGGCGGCGGCCTCGTTTTCGAAAAGCTTGAACTCGACGGTGCGACTCTGGCCCGGAGCCAATGACCCCACCGGACGTGCCACGGCCGAGACTTCCTGCAGGGTCGAGTCTTTGAAGATGCAGATCGCTTCGACATCGTTGGCCTGGGTGCTACCCCGGTTGATAACCGTGGCCAGGACCCGAGCGTTGGTGCCGGTGGTGTATTTCTTTTCCCAGACGACCTTGAGGTAGGGGCGATCGGCCTGGGGGGGCAAGACCTGACTGGGGCTGGCTGCCGAGGGGTCGGGGGCGCCCACCACCACCGACGCGGTGCGGTTGGCTTCGTCGTAACGGTACTGGCCGTTGGTTGCGCTGGCCACATCTTCCAGGGGAACATAGATGCGACCTTTGTACCACAAGGCTTTGCCCGTGACCCGATAGCCGTTGACGAAGACCGTCAGAGCCTCGGGCGCTTTGGCCAGGACCGGCAGGGCGGCCACCATGAAGACGGCCAGCAGCAAGCCGATGCGAGTCTTTCTGTTCACGATCTCAACTCCTTAAAGGCTTTGTCTATATTATATTGAGCGATCGCCAGAAAGATCAAACGCGCAATGTTAAAAGCCTGCGTTTAACTTACCGATTTCTTAGGGGGCACAGAGGAAAACTTGAAGGATATTCTATTTCTTGGACGAAGCCAAATCTGCTATGTCGAAAAAGGTCTTGGGCGGACGATTCCAACTAGAAGGTAAGCTCGGCGAAGGGGGCATGGGCTCGGTATACCGCGCCCTCGATCTTGTCTCGCGGAAGTCGGTGGCTATTAAGATCCTCAGGCGTGACCTCAGCGAGTCGCGCCACGCCAGGCGGCGCTTTGCCCGCGAAGCGCGGGCGGCACGAATGTTGAACCATCCTGGCATCGTCAAAGTTCTGAAGTTCTGCGACGAAAGTCGCCCTTATATCGTGATGGAACTCGTCGACGGCGTCTCTATGCGTCGCTTTGTGCGGCGCGAGAAGCCCGACGCGGTTCGCCTGCTCGGGCTGGTCGAAGACCTATGCGACGCGCTGGCCCATGCTCACGACCGCGGGGTCGTACATCGCGACATGAAGCCCGACAATATCGTGGTGGCCAAAGACGACAACGTAAAAGTGCTCGATTTTGGTCTGGCCCGGGTTCGCCTGCCCGAGATTTCGCACCTTACGCGTTCTGGTTCGGCCCTGGGCACCTGTAGTTACATGGCTCCCGAGCAGGCTTCGGGCCGGCCGGCGGATGAACGTAGCGACCTCTACTCGATGGGGGTCATTCTCTATGAGGCGTTGTGCGGACGCACGCCCTTCACTGCCGACGACCCGGCCTCGATTCTTTACATGCATGTGCACGAAGAACCCAAGCCGCCGCGTATGCACAATCCGGATATTCATCCGGAGGTCGAACGCTTGATCCTCGACCTGATGTCGAAAGATCCTGACAACCGACCGGCCAACGCCCGCGCCCTGAAGCAGCGGGTTGTTTCGTTACGCAAGACTTTGCGCGGCGAGTCGGACGGGTCCGAGCCGGCGCGGGTGGAAGAGCCGGTGGTTCGGGGTGGAGTTGGTTTGCCGCAGGCTCTACCAGACGCAATTCCGTTCGAGCCGTCCGATGGCGATCCGGTGAGCGTGTTGGCTGCCGATGTGCCCGGCTTTGCCATGTTGACTCGAGGGCGCAACCCCCTCGAGGCTACCGAACTCGAGTCTCAGCTGGTCGAAGAACTGGAGGGATCGATTCGTTCCTTTGACGGGCGCGTGCTCGATCGCTACGGCACGCGGGTGGTGGCGGCGTTCTGCGGCCAGGGGCACGGCACCCGGGCGGTCAACTCGGTGCAAGCGATGCGGACGCGGATCATGGCGGTGATGAGCCGCTATAGCTTCCAGGCCACTCCGGTGGTGTCGGCTGGCGTCTTTGCTGGCGAGATTCCCAACCGGGCTCCCGGCGACTCGTGGGAAGAGGTGGCCAAGCAAGAGTTGATGCACGGAGCCTCTCGTCTCGAGCGTTTGTCGCGCAAGTTGCCCGACGACACTCTGGTCAGTGAAGATTGCGTGGCCGATGGGGTGCCTGTCGAGCCTTTGCGCTCGCTGTTCGTGCGCGGGCGACGAGAGCCTATCAAGGTTTTTCGCGTGCTGTCGGCCTAGTCGCCATGGGCCGCGTTGACAAGGCTGTTCGAGCCGGGTAACCTGTTCTTGTGGAAGTCTTCTTGTTGCGGATTTTTCCCGTTCTTCTTTTTTTGGGGGGGGTCGTCTTCGTTCCCGTCGAGATCCGCAACTTCGCCCGCGAGAAGGCTCAAGGCCAAGCCCGCCCGGTCAAACTGATTCGTCGTCTACTGGGGGCCGTGGTGCTGGCCGGTCTGGCAGCCATGGTCTTTTTCGGCGAACTGCCCAAAGACGCCCACCAGGATGCGGCCGCCACCATGGCCCAGTTTCAGTATTGGTTGAGCGTGTTGGGTCTGGCCATCTTCCTGGGTTGCCTGGCCGTCTGGGATGCCCTCGACGGCTTTCGCCACCTGCGCGGCTACCTGGCTCGGGTCGAGTCGGAGGAGATCGAGCAACTACACCGCCAACTCGGAAAGTCAGGAGCCCAGCTCAAGGCCCAGGCCAACGGCAAGCCCAGTGACTCGGATTAAGATCTGTGGCTTGACCCGTCCCCAAGATGTGGATCGGGCTGTCGATTTGGGAGCGGATTGCATCGGGTTTGTGCTGGCCGAGAGTTCGCGCCAGATAGACCTGCCAACCCTGGCCGCTTTGACCCGGCGAATCCCACCGCCGATTGCCCGCATCGCGGTCATGGTCGACCCCAGCCCGGCAGAGGTGCAAAAGGCTCTGGAGTTGGTCGACTGGGTTCAGCTTCACGGCCGCGAGACTCCTGAATTTTGCGGGCGTTTTCCTGGTCGGTTGCTCAAGGCGTTTCGGGTGCGTCAGCCCGACGACCTCGAGGTGGGCGAATATGCCGAAGTGGTCTCGGCCTATCTTTTTGACGCCTATCACCCGCGCCTGGCCGGAGGAACCGGCGAGCGCTTCAACTGGGAGTGGCTGCAGGGCCGCCAGTTCGCCAGGCGTTTCTTTCTGTCGGGCGGATTGACCCCGGCCAACGTGGGTCAGGCCATCGAAGAGGTGTGTCCGTGGGGAGTCGACGTCTCGAGCGGAGTGGAGAGCGACCGCGGCATCAAAGACCCGAGCTTTATGGCCGACTTTATCAACCAGGCCAGGCTGGCCGCGGGTTTCTCGCCCCGTTCCTGAGTAACTGACCGACTCTCTCAAGTCTCAGCAGGCTGCCGGCCAGGTCGAGTCGCAGGGTTGCTTCCCTCCGCACCTTGACCACACATGCAATATTGGTTATGATGTTGGCACATTCTTCCCCAGGAGGTCCCCTATGAAGCGCAAGTTCCGAAAACGTAACTTCTTTCGATTTACGAGGACCTGTAGTGTCAACGGTTAGCACACGCGCCTTTTAAGCTTGGAGTCGGGGTTCGAATCCCTGCGGGTCCACCAGTCCGGTCTCTTAGTGTAGCCGGTGTCGCACGCGGGATTGAAGATCCCGAAGTCTCGGTTCGAGTCCGAGAGAGACCACCAGTCATTCCAATTTCAGCCAGTTGGCTCTTGCCGTGTGCACCACGTCGTCGGTGCGTTTGCGCAGGTGGCGGTGCGGATTGAGGGACGAGGCGAGAAAGCCCGTGATGCCCAGCGAGGGCACAACGATACCCATCACGGGGCCAAATCCGATGCCGGCGAGTGGACCCTGGGGTCCCGTGAAAAATTGGACGCCGAAACTTGCCAGGATGCCCGACGCCAGCAAGGCATATACTGCCTGTTCCAGGTTGAAGTCTGGGTGAATCAGGCTGGCCATGATTCCCCGCGCTCGCAAAGTCTCGATGCGCGGGGCGAGGGCCTCGAGTTGCTGCTGCCAGGTCAAGTCGCACGTCTTTCTCAGCTGGGCTACTTCGGGATTGTCCAGCACAGTGCCCTCGTTGAGGTGGTGGGTGAGATTCTGGCCGGCCACCAGGGCCCGGGCTCCGACTTGAGGGCCGGGCAGGTCGAGGCTGGCTCGCACGACCCCCCGCACCACCACCTGCATCTGGTTGGGGCCAGTCAAATCGAGGGGGAGAAGAAAGGCCCTCGAGGCCCCGCAATCGCCCGAACTGCCGGTCGGTCGCACCAGCAGCAGTTCCTGTTCGTTCTCGGGGACGCGAATCTTGAAGGGCGGGTTGCTGGCAGCCGTGACCAGGTCCAGGCTCAGCAGCCGGCGGTTGGGGGCCGGCCAGGCCATGGCCTCCTGGCCGTCCCAAAAGCAGCGCAGGGGTGCAAAGCGACACTTTGCCTCGAAGGTAGCTCTCAGGTCGCGGGCAAAGCCTGCCCAGTCAGACTTCTCGGGGCCGCTTAGAATCAAACCCTGGGCGTGTGACTCTCCATCCAGGGCCGGGCACTCCCCGGGGCACCAGGCATCGTCTTCGACAAAGAGCGAGTAACCGCCGGTAAAATCCACAAAGACGGGCCGGATGTCTTCGGCGAACAGGGCTCCGTTGAGGCATAGCGACAGGTCCTGGTAGAGGTCGCTGTCGGTGGCGAAAGGGTTGGCCAGGGCCTGTTGCAGCCTGGCCAGGTCGAGTTGCCGTCGAGGGGGATCGAGCCAGAATGCCAGCCCCTGGCTCGAGGTTTGCACGCGAACTTCTTCGATCTCGAGGCCGTAGCAGAATTGGACGAACTTGAGCAGAAAGGCGTGGCGGTCGCCCTCGAGGTGTCGGGCCAGCTTTTCGCGAGCCGATTGGGCCGAGATGGTGAAGCGACCGGTCGATACAAAGCGCCCGCTTTCCCGCAGCTGGTCTAAGACGTGGTTTAGCCCCCCGCTCATCGGGATAGGCTTCGCGATGGGTCCTTCGGGCCCCTCGGCAGACGCACGGTGAAGGTCGTGCCCACCCCAAACTCGCTCTTGACCTCGAGGCTGCCACCCAGAAGTTGGCAGAAGTTGCGGGTCAGGGTCAGGCCGAGACCGGTGCCGCCAAAGCGGCGGGCGATGGTGGCATCGGCCTGGGTGAAGGGCTCGAACACTCTGCCCGGCTGCTCGGGAGTCATCCCGATGCCGGTATCCTCGACCACTCCTCGCGGCAGATCTTGGCCCCTCCGGCTTCCAGCTTGCCAGGCTCGAGGATGCCTTCGATCAATTTGAGCAGGTGCTTGGCGTTGCGATCGATGGTCTCGAGGCAGTCACGGTCGCGCTCGGGCAGGTCGACCAGCAGCATCTCGGTGAAGCCGAGGGTCGAGCTCATCGGGGTGCGCAGCTCGTGGGTGACGTGGGCTAGAAATCCGGTCCGGGCTCGCGTAGTGGCCTCGAGGGCCTTTTTTTCGTGCTCGAGCTGGCTCAGGCGACGCCGTTCGGTCAGGTCGCGCGAGTTGAGCACCAGTCCCCCCTGGACGTCGGCGCTGACCACAGCCTGCAGAAATCGGTCTCCCAGGCGAAAGTCGAGGCTGAAAGTCTGGTCGGGGTTCTCGCGGGCTCGGGCCAGACTAAGCCGCAGGCTTTCCGTATCATCGCGGTCGACCTGCTCGGGTAACGGCTGGCCGCGCAACCACTCGGCGGTGAGCCCGAGCCGGTCGATGGCGGGGCTGACATAGGTCACGCGATCCTTCGGGTCGAGCACCAGGGTGGTGTCCGACGAACACTCTCGGAGGTCAACTCGTAGACGGTGGACCGGTTCTCGAGCAGCATGACCAGGGTCAAAAGCAGGGCCACCAGCACTACCGGCGCGGTCATCAGTAGCGGGACCCGGACACGTATGGGAAGTCGGCCTAGAATGGGCCCCCATTCTGCGCGGCCGGCCCCGCCAGGCTGGCAGGCGCCCCCCTGGGCAGGAACGAACCGACGGCCATGACCATGTCCGTTCCGGTGGGGCCCGAAGCCCTGGCCGTGCCCGACGCTCGCGGTCGCTTCGGCGAGTTTGGCGGGCGCTTCGTTCCTGAAACCCTGATGGCGGCCCTGGCCGAGCTCGAGGCCAACTATGACGAGGCTCGCGACGACGACCTGTTCTGGCTGGAGCTGGCCACGATCAGCGCCAGCTTCTCGGGGCGGCCCACTCCGCTCTATCCCGCTCCGAGGCTGTCCGAGAGCTGGGGAGTCGAAGTCTTTCTCAAGCGAGAGGACCTCAATCATACCGGTTCCCACAAGCTCAACAACTGTCTTGGCCAGGCACTTCTCGCCCAACGGCTGGGCAAGAAACGCATCATTGCCGAGACGGGCGCGGGCCAGCACGGGGTGGCCACGGCCACGGTCTGTGCTCGTTTCGGCCTCGAGTGCGTCATCTACATGGGGGCCGAAGATGTGCGCAGGCAGGCCCTGAATGTCTATCGCATGGAGCTGATGGGAGCGACCGTGGTGCCCGTCGAGTCAGGCTCGAAGACGCTCAAAGACGCTACCAACGAGGCCTTGCGCGATTGGGTAACCAACGTCGAGACCACTCACTACATCATCGGCTCGGTGGTGGGGCCTCACCCCTTTCCTCGCATGGTGAGGGACTTCCAGTCGGTCATCGGCCGCGAGATTCGCCAGCAACTCGGCGCCGACCCCGATCTGGTGGTGGCTTGCGTGGGGGGCGGCTCGAACGCGGCCGGCGCCTTTGCTCCCTTTGTCACCAATCCGGCCGTGCGGCTGGTGGGGGTCGAGGCCGGCGGTCACGGCCAGGCCAGCGGCCAGCACTGTCGCTCGCTCACCCTGGGCCAACCAGGCATTCTGCATGGAGCCCGCACCTATCTGTTGCAAGACCAGGGCCAGGTCCAGCTCACCCATTCGGTGTCGGCGGGCCTGGATTATCCGGGAGTGGGCCCCGAGCACAGCTTCTGGAAGGACACCGGCCGGGTCGAGTATCACTCGAGCACCGACGCCGAGGCGCTCGAGGCATTCCAATTCCTGTGTCGTCGCGAGGGCATCCTGCCGGCCCTCGAGACCTCGCACGCCCTGGCCTGGTGCGCCCGCAACCTGCCGACGCTGGAGGCCTCGACCCGCGCCGTGGTCTGCCTGTCGGGACGCGGCGACAAAGACGTGGTGGAAGTCAAGAGGTTGCTCGCACAATGAAGTTCCAAGCGCCCACGCTGATTCCGTATCTGACGGCTGGCTGGCCCGACGAGGAAGGCTTTCTGGCGGCCGTGCGCGGGGTCAAGCAAGCCGGTTGCGAGCTGTTCGAAGTGGGCTTTCCGTTTTCTGATCCGGTGGCCGACGGGCCCACGGTGCAAAAGACCTCCAGCCAGGCCCTGGCCCGGGGCGTCGGGCTTGAGGAGAGTCTAGCCCTGACCGCCAAAGCCACTCGCGAGACCGGCCTGCCGGCGGTGGTCATGACCTATGCCAACCTCGTGTTCTTTCTGGGAGCCGAGGTCTTTTGTCGCCGGCTCGCCGAGGCTGGCGCCCAGGGGCTGATCGTACCCGACCTTCCCCTGGAAGAAGCCGAAGAGCTAGAAGCTTGCTGTGTCAAAGCCCGGATCGATCTGGTGCACCTGTGCGCCCCCACCACTCCCCCCGAGCGCGTTCGCCAGCTTGGCCAGCGCACGCGAGGTTTTCTTTATCTGGTCCCGGTTCTGGGGGTGACCGGCGCTCGCCACGAGTTGCCACCCCAACTCGAACAGTTGGTCAAAGGCGTGAAGGCCGAGTGCCCGGCCCCGGTGTGTGTGGGCTTTGGTATCTCTACGCCGGCGCAGGCGGCCACCGTGGCCGGATTGGCCGATGGGGTCATTGTGGGCAGCGCCTTACTGCGCCATATCGAAAGCCTGGATCCGAACGGCATCGAGGCCGGAGTAGCCGACTTTCTGGGCCAGATGCGTCAGGCGATGGTGACCGTATAGTGGAGGTCGCCCTCGGCTAAGGAACTCACAGCCAGCACCCGATCACCGGCCCCGAAGAGGTCGGCCCGCCCACCTTCGAGGGCCAGGCGAGTCAGGCGAGGCCCCTCGAACTCGAGCACTTCGGCCTTGAGGCCCGGCCCGTCGGCCTCTACCCGCAGCGATACATCCTTGCCTTCGGGCAGGCGATAGTAGCGAACCCCGGTGGGGACCAGCTTGTTGCTCTCGGAGAAGGGCTCGGGACCGACCACCGTCTCGGCCGGCGCGGGCACGTCCAGCGTCGAGTAGTGCAGTCCCGGTGTGGCCACCTTGCGCGAGTCGGCATAGTTGGCCACCACCCAGTCTTGGAACAGCCCCTCGAAGCGTTGGCTCTGACCCAGGCGTTCCAGGCTGTCGTCGATCGAGGCGGTGCCGTGCAACGGATTGCGGGTCAGGTCCTCGATGAAGCCCTGACCGAAGCGCTCGGTCAGATAGGTGCCAAACAACATGCAGGCGCCGTAGTCGACATAGGTCTGGCTCACTAGCGGGCGGTCCGGGCGGGTCTGGTGCCGGGCCACGTGCCCCATATCGGTATGGTAGCCATTGATCTGCATGGCGATCTCGCCCAGGGTCTCGCCCAGCCACGACTCTTCTTCGCCGTCATACTGATGCTGCAATAGGTGCGAATACTCGTGGGCCAAGACGGCCTGCATGTAATCCGAATCGATGCGCCGCGACCCGGCGTTGAGATAGACGATCTCTTTTTCGTTGGAGCGCTGGCCGTATTGCTGGGCCTCGCCATCGGTGATGGTGTCGAACGGGTTGAAATAGCCGTCGAGGGTGGTGCCTTTGAAACTTGCGATCTCGGTCAGCAGCACATAGGAACGGGGGTCGCCGTCCAGGCCCAGGGGAGGGTTGCCGAAATAGGCGTGATCGTTGGCGGCCACACCCTGGCGGGGATCGACCGCGCCGGCCGGAGCCTCGCGATGGAAGCGACGGTCGACCTCGAAAACATCGCGCTCCGTGACCAGACGGTTCCAGCACGAGTCGTCGACGAAGATATAGGCGTCGTCGCCCACCGCTCGGCAGGTGGCCGTGATTTCTTTCTGGCCGGGCGGCATGACCGACATGTCCCAGGTGAAGAAGGTCTTCTTCTCGCCCACCTTGGGCGGGTCGGGAGCCTCGACAGGGGCGGCGACCGGGGCCGAGGGCTGGAAGCGGTCAAGCTTCGGTAGCTCGATGGGTCTTGAGTCGGGCGGTTGGTGGGCGGCGGCCCGGGTCATCAGTGGCGTGGAACTGGCGATTTTCATGTTACTACCTCGAAGATGGCCGCTTGGAGCGGGTCGAGCTCGACGTTCAGGCGGCCCTGACTGACCCGGACCTCGCGTCCGCTGATCTGGTCGCGCAACAGGGTGCCTTCTTTGAGAGGGCTCTCGGCGCGGAGCGGGATAGAGCGGCTGGTCTGGTGATCCCCGTTATGAAACACGGCGATCACTTCTTCTTGTTCGTGAGTGCGCGAGAAGGCATAGACCTTATCGTCGCGCCACATTTCGCGCTGAGCCCCCCGGCGCAGTGCGTCGGAGTGATTGCGCAAGTCGGTGAGCTGGCTAAAGTATTGGCGCAGGTCGGGGTCGCGGTCGAAGTCCATCATGCGGCGGTTGTCGGGATCGTGGCCGCCCTCCAGGCCCACTTCCGTGCCGTAATACACCGAGGGCACTCCGCGCACGGTCATCAGGAAGGCCATGGCCTGCTTGAGGCGATCACGGCCGTGGTCACCGGCGCTGTGCAAGAAGCGGGGCAGGTCGTGATTGTCGAGCACCGTCACCAGTTTGGAGGCGTCAGGATAAAGGCCGTCCTGGTCCAGGCGCTCGCCCAGGCGGGCCATGCTCTGGCCCTGGCCGAACACCTCACGAATGGTGTAGTAGAGCGGCAAATCGAAGAGGTAGTCGATGCCCGCCCGCTGATAGTCGGCTACTACGTTAGGGTCGCCGTGAAAGACCTCGCCCATGACGAACAGGTCGTCGCCAAGCTTGGCTTTGAGGTCGGGCACGAAGCGCTGCCAGACCTCTTTCTGGATGTGCTTGACGGCGTCCAGGCGAACGCCGTCGACGCCAAGCTTGCGCACCCAGTCGACCGTGTTGTTGAGCAGGTAGTCATAGGTGGCCGGGTTCTCCTGAGCCAGATCGGGCAGGCCGCCCAGGTCGCCATAGACGGTCTCGTAAGGGTCTTCCCAATCCTTGATCTCGCCGTGGTGATGGAACCAGTCGTGTTTGCCGGGATCGGCCACGAAGGGATGGGTGGGAGCGACCTGGTTGAGGACCACATCGAGGACCACCTTCAGGCCGCGCTTGTGGGCCTCTTCCACCAGGCGCTGGGCCGTGTCGAGGGTGCCCTGGTGCTCTTCAACCTTTTCGTGGTCAGCGATCCAATAGCCGTGGTGGCCATAGCCGTGATAGTCGCCGATGGTCAACTCGTTGGCGTTGTCGGCAACCGGCGAAAGCCAGATGGTGGTGGCGCCGAGACTCTTGATGTAGTCGAGCTTCTGGGTCAGGCCGGCCAGATCGCCGCCCCAGAAACCGGTGGGGTCGTCGCGTCGTACCAGGTAGTTGTTGGTGGGGTCCCCGTCCTGAAAACGATCGGTCATGGGGAAGTAGATGATCTGATCTTTATGCCAGCGGGGCTCGGGCCTGGTCGTCGGGGTCGGGTCGGCTGGCAAGGCCGCCAGGCTCGAAGCTTCAAAGCGGTCGGCCGAGGGCGAGTCGGCAAAGCGAGGAATTAGGGCGAGAGCCCGTCGAGGGGGTGCGAAAGCGTGAGTTGAACCGATGGCCGAGATCATGGCAAGGCGACTCTAATCCGGGCGGTGGTGGGGGTTGTGAACTCCAGGTAAACCCTCGGAGAGCGTAGAACTTCGGGGGGTGTTAATCGTGGTGATGGAGCAGGAGGCTTCGGTTCGACAGATCGGAGCGGTCCTCAAGAAGATCGAAGACCAGGGGTTGCAACCCCACCTTTCGAGAGGCGAGCAGTTTACCCAGATCGGCTGCCTCGACTCGCCCGACGAGAACGGCCTGGCCGAAGCCCTGGGCGGGCTCGACGGCGTGGCCCGCTCCTTTGTGAGCAAGGGCCCCTACAAACTGGCCAGTCGCGAGTTTCACCCCGAGTCGTCGGTGGTGCGGGTGGGCGGCTTGCCCATCGGAGGCAAGAAGCTAGCCCTGATCGCCGGGCCGTGCGCGGTCGAGTCGCACGAGCAACTCGCTCAGGTGGCTTCGCTGCTCAAAGAGATGAACGTGCCCTTCATGCGCGGGGGGGCTTTCAAGCCGCGGACTTCTCCTTATAGCTTCCAGGGTATGGGCAAGGAGGGACTCGAGTTGCTGGCCGAGGCGCGAGCCCGGTATGGCGTGCGCATCGTGACCGAATGCATCGCTCCGGGCGACGTGGCCCTGGTGGCCGAGTACGCCGACATGATTCAAGTCGGGGCCCGCAACATGCAGAACTTCGCGCTGTTGCAAGAGCTAGGGATGGCCCGCATTCCGGTGTTGCTCAAGCGTGGCATGATGAGTTCGCTCAACGAGTTCTTGCTGTCGGCGGAGTACATCCTGAGCAACGGCAACAACCAGGTGATGCTGTGCGAACGAGGCATCCGCACCTTCGAGACCATGACTCGCAACACCCTCGATATCGCCGCCGTGCCCATCCTCAAACGCTTGTCGCACCTGCCAGTCATCGTCGACCCTTCGCACGCCGCCGGCGACCGCGGATTGGTTCCGGCCCTGGCCATGGCCGGGGTGGCAGCCGGGGCTGACGGCCTCATTGTCGAGGTGCATCCGGTGCCCGAGAAATCGGTCTCGGACGCCGACCAGGCCATGAGTTTCGAGGGTTTTCAACAAATGGTGGTGAGCTTGCGTGAAGTTGCCCGGGCCGTCGGGCGCGAATTTTAGCATTCTTTCAGAGCGGTAGCGTATTAAACCACAGGGGACCCAAACACACAAAACAAGAGGGAACCGCAGTGGACGTTAAATTACAGAAATATAGTCCCGTCTTTTCCACGCCCGCCAGCTCGCGGCCCGACCCGCCCGAGCCCTACACCCAGGATATGCGCGAGATGGTGGAACGGGTCACCCGTGGCCCCAGCGGCCTGTCTGGCCCGATCTTTCCCCGGCTGAGCCCGCCGGGCTCCAACTCCAAGCCCCACCATGGGCATCACGCGCACGAGCATCACAAGCACGGGATGATGGCGGCCCACCTCAAGACCGAGGCGGCCGAGCTGATCGCTCATAAACTGGCCCACGCCGGAGCTGAAGTGGCCGAGGCGGCCACCAGCCAGGCGGCCGAGACGGTGGTTTCGCACCACCGCAACCTGCTCATGCCGCGCCTTCGCTTTCAACTATCACGTCCCGAGACGGTGACGGATGTGCTCGAGACCACCGAGTCGAGCAAACTGGTCGAATCCGCGGCCCACGTCAGCCACGTGACCCACGGTTTGGCCGTGGCTCTGGGGGTGGGAGCGGCGGTTTCCGGCGCCATTACCGGCCCGATGATCTACATCGGGGTCAAGGAGATTCGCGAGGGTATGGCCGAGAAAGATCTCGACAAGACCCTCGAGGGCATCGGCGGCGTGACCGTCGGAGTGCGCAGCGGCATGGCCGCGGCCACCCTGGCCAGCATGGCCTTCGGGGGACCGGAACTGGCGGCCGTGGCCGGAGTGACCTCGAAGTGCCTGGCTCCGCTGGGGATTCTCCACGGTAGCCTCGACATGGTGTTGGGAGCCCGTCACCTGGCTCGTGGTGATTGGGTCAAAGGCGGTCTCGACCTGACCTTCGGGGGAGCGGTCATCGCCACCGCCGTCAGCGGCGACCTGTTGCCGCTGGCCGTGGCCGGGGCGGCCTTGACGGGCAAGGTGGTCAACGGCGTCATCGAACGCCGCAAGCTCAGCGAGTCATAAGGAAATCGGCCAGGGCCAGACCCACGCCGGCCCCGGTCAGTCCGCCGGCCGAGTAAGCCAGCACGTTGTGCAGGCCCGTGCCCAGTTGATAGCCACCATAGGCTCCCAAGCCCAGGCCCACGGCCGCGCCCAAGGAGGCGCCAGTAATGATCAAAGCCGCCTCTTGCCAGCTGTCGCTCTTGGCGGCCAGGCGGGCGCCTAGATAGCCTCCGGCCAGGGCCAGGGCGGCGCCGGCCACCAGACCTCCGCTGATGGCCCCGGTGCGAGCCGCCGCCAGTCCGACGAAGCCGGCCGTGGTGCGTCCTACCAATACCGAGCCCAGTCCGGCGCCGGCCAGGGCCGCGCCTCCGCGAACAAAAAGGTCTTTTCCTGTCATCTGGGGTTGAACAGGTGGAAGTTGGTGCGCCCCCGCCCGCGGGGGTGCCGTCGGTCTGCTAACCCCTGCCGCTACAACTCTCATCGCCCCACTCTAGCCTGGCGAGTTTAGGGGATTTTGAACAATTCGTTACCAAAAGGGTAATGGTCTCCAAGCCAGAGAAATGATGGACGGTGGAATATCAAGAGCTGGTGCGAGATGAACTGGTGACCGATTTCGTCACCCATCAGTCACTCTACGTGATTCGCCTCGAGACGGGTGCTCGCATCGAGGTGACCCGCTGCTTCACTCGCCAGCCCCCCATCGAAGACGAACACAATTACGCCACCTTCATGTGGGTCAAGTCGCTGCAGGGTCTCTTCTTGCTGCGCCAGCAGTTCTACCAGGGTCGAGCCCTGGGCTGGCAGCTGGTGCGCGAGGTCACGCCAGTCGATGGCGGTTTGCATTTCTTTGAAGAGTTCGACGACCAGATACTCGACTACATCACCTCACGCCAGCTCCACCGGCTCGACCCGCCGGTCGATTAGCCGGCCACTTCGAGTTCGAAGTCACCCACTCGCACCCGCTCTTCGCCCACCTCGAGGTCGGCCGTGCTGCCTCGCTCAGAGAGTGAGGCTAACAGGGCCTGGGTGAGGTCTTGACTGGCCAGGAGATCGGCCTGAACAGCGTAGCGCAGCAGTTGGGCAAGCCCCAGGCGAGGGAAACGCCCGCTTGCCTGGACCTGCTGCACGGCCTGCAGGGTCGAGAAGGCTTTGGCGCCATCGCCCTGGTGAAGCTTGTGCAAGCCCTCATACGCTCGCACCAGGTCCTCGAAGCGGTTGGCCGGATCCCGACTCGACTCGAGCCGTTGCCAACTGGCCAGAGCCTTGGCCGGTTGAGCCTCGAGCTTGACCAGCCCTTCGAACAATCTCACCCGGGTGGCCTGGTCCTCGTCGCCCTGGGGCACGCGAATCTCTTTCCAGACGGCGTCGGCGGTGGCCGCGTCCGACAATTCCTGGCAACGGGCCAAGAGAGCGAAGGTCGAGTCGAGCTTGTCCGCATCGACCGTCTCTTCTTTCACCTGGGTCAGAAACGGGGCTAGCTCCGGCCGGCCGGCAGACAGACGGGCCCGGTCGAAAATCGAGACCTGGCTGTCGCTCTGGTCGAGGGCCTCGAACTGCTTGCGGCCCTTCTCTTCGCCTAGCTTGTTGATCAGATAGCTCAGGGCCTCCACTCGCTCAGGCCCGGCCTGAGGTCCCAGGCTCGACCAGAGGTTGACGGCCTCCTCCAGGCTGGTCTTCTCGGCCATGGCGTCCAGCCGGGTCAAAAACCGGGTCGGGTCGGGGTTGTCGGGAGCATAGGCCAGTTCTAGTAGCTTCTGGCTGGCCCCAGCGCCGGGCAGGGTCGACAGCGTGGTGGGGTTGGCCACCTGGCGCCGCAGCACGATGTCGGTGCAGCGCAGGGAAGCGCTCAGATATTGGGCCGGAGTGAGCTTGAACCGCAATTTGATGACCTTATTGGCGTAATTGGCCAAAGAGACTGTTTCATCGACCGCCGTGTAGCCTTGATAGCTGCGAATGGCGTCCATCTTATTGTAGTCGCCCGCTTCCAAGAAAAGATAGGCTCCCGTAGGCACGTCCGGGGTGAGCCTGAAGATGGCCTGGGCGTCGGGTGGAATGGAAAGGTAGTTGCTAGAATAGATGGTGTCTCGACCCTCGGTGGTACGATTGCTAAAGATTTCGTTGATGGAGACGGTCTGATCGGGGAAGGCCGTGCCCACCTCGACCCGCAGCTTGGACAGGTCGACGCTCTGGGGGTCGTCGGCCCTCAGACGAAGGCGGGCCTGCTTGCCCGGGGCGGTGACCGGGGCGTAGCCGTCCGAACGAGGGGTCAGCCGTTGCCAATCGCCGCCGTCAACCGAAGCCTCGAGCCAAACCTTGTCCGACCCGGTTAGGGCCACGGCCAGCTGTCCCTCGGAGGGCAGTGCGGTGGGCTTGCCGAGCTGCAACACGAGCCCTCGCTCCTGGTTGCCCCCGACGTTCAGGCCGTAGTATTTTTCGAAAAGGTGCTGCAGCTTCTGGACTCCCGCGCCCGAAAGGGGTTGCTCGAGCTGTTTGCGGTTGAGGGTGGCTATCTGGTCGAGGTCGAGCAGGTTGCGCAGCTGTCGGGAGAGAGGAGCCAGCGCCTCGAGGTCGGCCTGGCGCTCAGGGTGCTCAGCCAGGCCCTTGGCCAGCGCCTTGCCATGGCGGAAGCTGCCGGTGGCTTCGAGCCCGGTGGCCAGCGCCGCGAATTGATCGGGCTGCTGCTCGTAAGCCACGAAGGCCAGCCGGGCCTGATCGGAATCACTGGCCTGAATCAGGCGGGCCAGGCGTGGACCTGCCTCGGCCAACGGGGCCGAGCGGGCAGCCAGAAAGTCGTAGTCGGCCAGGGCTTGTGCGGACTGACCCTGATTCGCCTCGAGCAGCGCAGCCAGGGCGCAACGGCGGGCTTCGAGGGGCTGTTGAGAGCCGGGAATGTCCCGTCGGCACAGGTGCGAGGTCAGCTGTACGGCTGCCTCAGCAGTCCCGGCCAGGTGATAGAACCCGCAGGCCGTCTCTAGATCGGGACTGGCCTTGAGCCGGTTCCAGACCTGCTCGGCCTGCTCGCCCGCCTTGTTGGCCACTTCGGGATAGTAGCTCAATACTTCGGTCTTGCCTTCGCTCAGCAGCCGGGTGGCCAGGGCGGCGTCGCCGTCGAGCCGAGCGACCAGATCATTCCAGCTCTGGCGCAATTGGGGATGCGCTGTGAGGAGCTGGTTCGTCTGAGTATACGACCCCAGGTCCGCGTGCTGGGCGAGTAAGTCGCGGTCGCCGCCCCCGGCGAGTAGCTGATAGGCCCGTCCCAACTCGTCGAGCGGTCGATTTTTGGCTAACCAGTTCACCGTGTCCAGGTCGGGGCTGAGGTGGTTGGCCGTCAATTCGTCGACCAGCTGGATGGCCTGCTCAGGCTCGCATTCCTTTAGCGCTTCCATCAGTTGGCCAAGCTTTTGGACCTGCTCTGGCTTTTGGTCGTAGCGCCCCACCATGGCGCTGGCCTGCTGGCTGGAAGCGCCTGAGGCGACGAGGTCGGCGAAGGCTTGGGTCTGGTTTTCACCCCACCTGTGAGCGCGCAGGCAGGCATACGCCTCGCGCACCTGGTCGCCGACCGCGCTCAGCCGCTCGAGGGGCGCGGCTGCCTGGGCCAGGCTTTCCTCGGGACGGCGACTGTCGATGACGGTGGCCAGCAGCTTGAGCGGCTCGGGATACTTTGGGTTGAAGCTATCGAGCAAAGCCAGGCCGGCCTCGAAGTCGGTCCGGTTGAGCAGTTGCCAGGTGGCCTGATCGGCGGCTTTGCCCAGGGTCTGATGCATGAGGTCGGCCCGCTCCCGAGCGGGGGCCAGTTGCTCGAGACCGGCGCTGGCCGCCAACTGAGTGTCGAGTTGCCCCAGGTCCAGCCCGCGATAGCGCACCGCCACCTCGGCGTGTTGTTGGCGCCAAACCTTGAAAGGACTGGCCGGGAGTTCATATCCGTTCGCGCTCAGTTCGGTCAGTAGAGCGGCCCGCGGCGGGGCTTCGCCAAAGCCTTTGCTGAAGAAGGCAGCGGCCACCCAGGTGTCGGCGTGTTGGCTTTTGATGGTCTCGCCATCGACGACCATTTCCAGGGATTGGCCGGCTTTGAGGGACTGATAGGCTCGATAGCCCTCCTCGCCGGCCAGGCTCAGCAGGGCACCGGCTAACAGCGGCGAGTCGAGTTTGCTGGTGTCGTGGCCGCCATAGAAGGCATCGAGTTCGGTCAAGGTCTCGGTCTGGGTGAGGTGCTGGCGACCGAGCTTGGGGTGGTCGAATTCGACGGCCTTGCCTTGCTCGAGTTCCTGGGCGACCTCGGCCGGGCTGGCCTGGACCCATTTCTCGCGACCCCAGAAACTGGTCGCCTGCCGCTGAAAGCCAAAGCCCGCTCGGGCCAGCCGCTCGGCGCTGCTTTCTGCCTCTTGAAGCGCCACCTGGCCGGCCAGGTGAAGCATGGGACCGGCCACCGCGGCTGCGGGCAGCCCCGACGGCAGGGCTGCTCGCCTCGATAGGGCGACGCTGTCAGCCAAAGACGCGGCCGCGGCCGACCGGGCGGCCCGGGCAGGCCGCGAAGTAGGAGCATGGTTGAGACCCGAGATTTTCACACCTTCAACTTAGGAGAAGATGCTCAAAACAGGCTGAAAGGCTTTGGAGAGTTGTTTGAAGGAGCGAGCGAGCCGGCAAAGATCTGGTAGCATTCCGGCAATAATCTTTACACTTTTGCAACAACGGCTCCCCCGCAGAACGGCCGCCCCACGGTAACCTGTGAGCATACCTGCAAGCGTTGCGCCAATCCCCAGTCCCCTCGAGAGGAGTTCGTCATGCCTGGTGTTAGACCGTCTGGACCTCAACCTGCCAAGGTGCGCCAAAAGAAGCAACTTGGAAAGACCGGTGGGGCTCGTCGCCGACCCTCCAACCCACCCGACCAGCCGCGCCCTATCGGCAGTCAGGGAAAGCCCACTCCACCGAAGGCGGAAAAGCCCAGCGACTCGATTCAGAGTCTCGTGGATCAGTTCAAGAAGCTCTATCCCCAGGCTCCCGAGACGCCACCGTCAACTCCGGGGAAGACGCCCCCCTCCGATCCTGAGGATGGTGCCCCGACTCCTCCCTCCGCTCCGCCCGAGAGCACTCCGCCCAACTTCAATGACCCGTTCAATCCACCCCAAATGTGGTGTCCGCCAGCCAACTGGACGCCGCCCAAGCCCGAAGACCCTTTCAAGATCGATCCTGAGATGCTCAAACGGATTCAAGAGAATCCTATCGATTGGAACGATTTCGACCCGCTCAAACCGCCCAAGGACCTGCCCCCGGGAACGTTGTGGTGTTAGCTTCCCAGCGATAAACGGGCTCGGACCACGAAGTCGCTGAGTTCGCGCCGAGTGGTAGGCTCCATGGGAAGCCGACTGTCTTCAAAGGCACAGGCCAGCGCTTCCTCCAGCTTGTCCATTACGTGGAAGTGGCTGCCCTTGTCCTGGGTGGAGAGAAGCCCTTTCTCTCCACCTTTGACTTTGCGCTCGATGAGTTCCTCGATGCCCTTGAGGGGTAGCCGGCCGAGCAAGCTGGGCAGATGGGCTTCGATCTCGCCGGTGTCGAGCACATGGACGCCGGTCAAGGCCACGCGATAGGCGTAGAGAAGATCTTTCACGGTGGCCCCCTCGAGTTCGAGCCGCTTGCGCTGGTTGTGAAAAAAGCCGCGATAGTGATAGTAGAGCGGGCGAATCACGCAGCCTTGCCCGATGCGCCGAAGCTCTTCAAGCCAGCTGCTGCCGTAGACCACCAGAGGAGAGTACAACTGCTCGAGCACATAGCCATTGCGGCGGGTCATGAGCTGGCAGAACTTGAGCAGGTCGTGGGCTACCCAGTCGACCTCGATGTTCTCGAAGTGGCGGGTGACGCAGATCGAGTCCTTGGGAGGGTCCAGGCCCAGAATGTCGGGCAACCGATGGACGAAGGCGCCCCGCAGGTCGAGGTCGCTATCGGGCGAGGGAAAGCCATAAAGATGGGCGCCGCTGACGGTAGCGAATAGCGGTCGTGGGCCCTCGGCCAGGATCAACTGGTAGCGACTGAAGTCCATGGTGGCAACTTCGACCATCGCGGGGAGAGGCCCTTGGCGAGCGCGAAGTCAGGGGGCGTGCAACCTTTCTGGGAGAAGAACCTGATTCTCAAAGTTCGTTCGGGCAGCCAGGCCCACGGTCTGGCTACCGCCGAGAGCGACTACGACTCGCGGGGAGTGTGTATCCCGTCCAAAGCCTACCTACTTGGCCTGGAGACGTTCGAACAGCACGAGTCCGAAGGCGGAGACCACGTGATCTATGCGCTGGTGAAGTTCGTGCGCCTGGCCCTGGAAGGCAACCCCAATCTGCTCGAGACCCTGTTTACTGAAGGCGACGATATCCTCTTCCTGCATCCTTACGGGCGCCGCCTGGTTGAGCAGCGCGAAGTGTTCCTGTCCCAACGGGTCGGCGAGCGTTTTGGCCGCTACGCTATCCACCAGTTGACCAAGCTCCAGCGTCATTATGGTTGGCTGACCGATCCTCCCGACCGTGAACCTCACCCGAGCGACTATGGGGCCACCCCCAACGAGCACGGCTTTGACTTTCCCAACGCCTCGGTCGAACGCCAATACCGGGGTGAGCACAAGCGTTGGCGCAGCTACCTCGCCTGGCGGGCCAACCGCAACAAAAAGCGGGCCAAGCTCGAGGAAGAGTTCGGCTATGACACCAAGCACGCTATGCATTTATGTCGCCTGCTCAAGATGGGTCAAGAGATTCTGGCCACCGGGCGGGTTCAGGTCCGCCGCCCCGACGCCGCGTGGTTAAAAGAGGTTCGTTCGGGGCGCTTCACCTATCCCGAACTGGTCGATTGGGCGGGCGAGCAAGAAGGCCGCCTGGCCGAATTGATGGCTACCACCCATCTACCCCCCGAGCCCGACCGGCATCAGGCCGAAGCCCTGGTGATCGAACTGCAGGAGCAAGCTCTCAAAGACGGCTTTGTCTAGCTCGCGGGGTCGCCGCTGCCTCTGGCCCTCTACTCGCCCAGGAGCCGTTCGAGCATGTCGGCCAGGGCCGACATGCTGTACGGCTTGGCCAGGAAGGGCTCGCCCTGCAGCGAGCTGTGAAGCGAGCCGGCAGTGGCCACCAGGACGGGCAGGTCGGGCCGCACCGAGCGCAGCTGGCCCACCAGTTCAAATCCTTTCAGATGAGGCATGTCCTGGTCGGTAATCAGCAAGTCGAAGCGCCCGGGATCAGCCAGAAAGGCGTGGACGGCTTCCACCGGGTGGGTGAACACCTCGGCCTCGAAACCCAGGCGTACCAACATACGCCCGAGGACCTGGGCTACCGGTGCTTCGTCGTCGACCACCAGCAGTCTCTTGGGGGAACCACTTGCCATCTAACATACATAATATGCGAATGTCACGATATCGTCACGGGGAAATTTTCCCTATTCGGAGAAACTCTCTGTGGGGTCCTCGTTGCCAGCCACGGAAGGGGCCCAAACATCCTCAGAGAAAGGACAAGCATGTCCTCGAGAGCCCAGGCCGCCATTGAAGCCGGCGATACTCTGGAAAACTTAGTCAACCAGTTCACCGACCCTTACGCTTGTTTGCGTGAGCTCATTCAAAACTCGATGGACGCAGGCTCCACCAGCGTCAGCATCGAGTTCGAGTTCAAGCCCTACGAGAGCGGCGACAAGGGCATCATGATCATCCACGTCGACGATACCGGCGAAGGTATGAACCGGACCATCATCGACACCAAGCTCACCCAGCTGTTCTCTTCGAGTAAAGAAGACGACCTGACCAAGATTGGCAAGTTCGGCATCGGTTTCGTCTCGGTGTTCGCGCTCAATCCCGAGGCCGTGATTGTCGATACCGGGCGCGACGGCGAGTACTGGCGGATCTTCTTCAAGAAAGACCGCACTTTCGACCGCATCGTGCTCGATACTCCGGTCGAAGGCACCCAGATTCAGATCATCAAAGAAGCGGCCCGCCAGGAGTTCGACGCCGCCCGCAAACGCAGTCTCGATACCATTGTCTATTGGTGTAAACACACCGAGGCCGAGATCACCATCGACGGCGAGGTCATCAACAAGGATTTCGAACTCGAAAGCCCCTATCAGATGCGGCACGAAGAGACCGACACCGAGATCGTGTTGGCTCCCTCGGATGACCAACGCCCCTATTTCGGGTTCTACAACCGCGGCCTGACGCTCAAAGAGGGGCAAGAGGAGTACCTTCCCGGGGTCCAGTTCAAGATCAAGTCCCGTTACCTCGAGCACACCCTTACTCGCGACAATGTGCTCGAAGACGAGAACTACGACAAGGCGATGAAGCTGCTCGAGAAGGTGGTCAACGGCAAGTTCCGAGATAGCCTCTTCGCCGCCGCGGCCAAACGTCGCGACGACAAGCTTTTTGGCTATCTAGTCTATCGGCTGGATCGTCGACTGCCCAAAGAACTCGCCAATTTACCCATCTTTCCCACTTTGCACGGCGGCAATTTGAGCATCAACGAACTCAAATCGCTGGCCAAGAAACAGAAAGAGGTCTTGTGGGAGCGCGAGGGCACGGCTGTCACCAAGGAATTGGCCGACAAGAAGTCGATCCCCGTGCTCCAATGGGCCGGACCCGAAGTCGAGCCGGGGCTGGGTCGGTTGCTAGAAGCAGCTCTGGGTCGGGTGCCGATTCGCGCCACTGGAGAAGTGTGGGCTTTACCCACGGTGATCACGAATTTGCCCGATAAGAACAGGCGGCTGCTGCGCAGCAGCGCCAACATCTTGCGGGGGGCGGGTAGCCCATACAAGGAACTGGTACCGGCCCAGTTCGATTATCCGGGGTCGACCATCAGCGACGATCTCTACATCGAGCAGGATGTGGCCGGCGAACTCCATCGCCGCGACGGGCGAGATGATAGGGGATGGACCAGCTTTCTCTTTGGTAAGGCTCGAGGCAAGGTTCTGCTGGTGAATGTGAACCACCCGCTCATCGAGCCTCACTTCCGTTTGATGGACAATCATCCGGCCCTGGCAGCTTACCTGCTGGCCAAGGCTGTCACCCTCGACGACGGACTCGATGCGGCCACCGAGGCAAAACTGGTGGAGGCGGCACTCGAGGAGGAGAAGTCCCCTACGGCCTAAAAAGGACAGACCTCGCCCCGGCGTAACCAAAAAGCGGAGCCCTGAACCTAAGTGGAACCAGTCCTACGCAGCTTTCTATTTTGCGATTCGGTGGTGCCTGCCCACAACGGCAAGCTCACCTGCTATGGCTTGTTTTCCGATCTGTACTCGGCCACATTTCCGGTTACTCACCCGAAGTTCTCCATCCTGACCACCTGGGGCAGCGGCACGGGTTTTCACGTCCAGATCATCAAGATGTTCAACCCGGCCAAAACGGTGTTGCTCAATCAGTCGCCCGAGATGTACTTCACGCTCGAAGAAGAGAGTCAGACGGTGCATGTGCAGGTCGACGTCAATCAGGTGGTGTTCACCGATGACGGGGCCTACTATTTTCAGGTCTATCTCGATAATCGCATGGTCGCCGAGCACACTCTCAACTACCGTCGTATAGGCTGACCACGGCCTCATTGCCACGGGCCTCTGTAGGCGCTATACTAGGACCGTGGCTAAGAAAAAACGCTCCGGCGGTCTGTTCACCTTCTTCCTCTTCGTCATGTTTACCCTCGGCCTGGTGTCGGCCGGCGGCTGCATTTACGAGGGCTATCTCTTCTGGGGTGATGCCACCGTCGTATTGAACGGCTGGGCTACCAAAGCGACTCTGGCCTACGCCTGGTTTGGCGGGGCCGCACTGATTCTGGGCGGTATGTTGGTGGCTTTCCTGTTTGCGGTGCTGGGGACTGTCGCTCTGCGAGCCGCCAGCAGCAATGGCGAGAAGAAAGCCCGCCGTTCGTCGCGCCCTTTGAGCCGTCGCAAGACCTCGGTCTAGTTGCTCGTTCGCCCCGCCGCTCCGGCCGATTGTTCGGCCATCTCGGCCATTTATCGGCAATCGCAAGAAGCCTATGACTCCACCATGGAGATGGGCACCAGCGAAGAGACCTTTCGCCAGCGTTTGGCCGGTCTGGGCGAGCGTGAGGCCCTGTTGGTACTGGTCGATCCCGAAGTGGTGGGTTGGGGAATCGTCAAGCAATACTCAGATCGCCTGGGCTATCGGGTGGCGGGTGAGACTTCCATCTACCTCGACCGTAGTCTGCGGGGCCGAGGCTATGGCACTCGCCTGCAGCAAGCGCTCATAGAGCAATGCCGCGTCTTTGGCTACCATCACGTGGTGGCGCGGATCTGGGCCTCCAATGAGAACAGTATCTCTTTTCATCGGAAGTTTGGCTATGAGTTGGTGGGTGTCCAGAAAGAGGTAGGCTTTCTGGGCGGGCAATGGCGTGATGTGGCGATCCTGCAGCGTCTCTTTGCCGAAGTCGGTCCCTATCGCCCTGACCTGGGGTGAGAGGACCAGGCCGTTCGTCAGAGAAGGTGACCAGGCTTGCTAGACTTCCGTTGCTATCATCAGGGTCAGGTTATCGAGGGCAGTGATTGCCTGCGGGTCTTGCTTGTGGCCAGCAGTCCGCCCCAGCGCCGCCAGAGGGGATTGGGCCTGGCTCTGAGCCTGGTGCTCGACCGCAGTTCGTCGATGACGGTGCAGATGATGGAGGCGGCCAAGAAGGCCGCCGTGGCGGTGGTGCGCCAGACCAGTGACGAAGATGTGTTGATGGTCTCGGCTTTCTCTGACGACTTCGAGACCCTGGGAGGACCAGGACCCTGTGTCGAGTTCCACCGCCGGGACCTGACCCGGGCCATCAAGAAGATCAAGGCCAGGGGCGGCACCCGCTTTTCCCCGGTGCTCGAGTTTTCGGCTCGCAAGCTCAAAGCCTATGAGAATCGCTTGCGGCGCGTGCTCTTTCTCACCGACGGCAAAAATACCGAATCGAGGCCTCTGCTCGAGCGCGCCGTCGAGCGTTGCCTCGAAAGCAGTGTCGAGATTCATAGCTGGGGCTTCGGCTCGGACTGGGATGCCGACGAATTGAACTATCTATCCCTGCAGACCGGCGGCAAGGCCGGCGCAATCCTGGCCCCGGCGCAAGCGGTCTCGGCCTTTCAAGAGTCGTTCGACACGATGGTCAACACCGCCGCAACCGGGGTCCATTTCCATCTGGATCTCGCGCCTGGAGTCGAGGTGCGCTCGCTGCGCCTGACCCATCCTCATGTGATGGAGATGCGCCGCACCCAGAAGGGCCCCCATGTCAGTGCTCCACTGGGCTCGTTCGGCTATGATACCCAGCGGGTTTGCCTGCTCGAGGTCAGTGGCGAGGCGGGCCCGTGCCTTGACGCCTGGGTGCAGTACCGCGATAGCGAAGGCAACGATCAGAAGACCAGGGTCGAGTCCATTCAGGTGGCCTCACCGCAGGCTGGCATTAGCGAACATCCTTACATTCAGCACTACCTCGACCAGTTGGACCTGGTCGATCTGGCCACGGCTGCTCGCCGGGCCATCGTCGAAGACGAGCAGAAGGCCGAAGTTTTGCTGGTCGAGGCTCTTACGCGCAGCACGGCGCTGGGCAACGCCAATTTGGCCCGGACCCTCGAAGAGCTGCTGTCTCGTCAGCAAGACGGAACCTACCGCATTCGCAGCGGAGACACCCACGGAACCCGACAGACGCTGGGCCTGCAACTCAACCAGACCGTCCCTCACGGCTGAGCAACCCCAGCGCGTGGGCAGCTCGATTGACCACCACGCGCAAGTGTCCGGCTCGGAGGGGGGCGCGGGCCAGTTGGTCCAGGCGCACCCACTGCAAGGCTTCGGTGGGCTCGAGGACTTCCACGGCCATGGGGTAGACGACCTCTGGGGTCAGGCCCGGGCTGGGATAATAGTGCCCACCCAACTCCCACACCCGGCCGCAGCCGAGGCCATACTCGTCCTGCAGGCGCTGGGCGGCCTGGGTGAAGAGCTGGGCTCGTCGCTGCACTTCACGGTCCAGGCGCCAGGCTGGGGCGACCAGCAGCTGGCTGTTGCCGAGAAAGGCCTGGCAGGCCGGCAGGTCATCGTCGCCGAGCCCGAAGTAAACCTGCTCGTTGAAGCGAGCCAGCGGAGCGCTGACCAGGGTGTGCAGCGACAGGCGGCGGGGTCGCACGAACTCGAACACCCGGCTGGCCACCACCGCGCCGCTGGCGTCATGCTCTTCAAAGCGGGCCTGGGCGACCTCGAGAAAGCCGGCTTCTGACTCGGCAGGCACGAAGCAACGGCGCCTTCCCCGGGCCTCGAGCGAACTCAGGTCAGCCGGTTCTAGAGGGCCCGAGGGCCGCAGTTCTAGGCTCTCGCCGATCCAGGGGCCGGGGTCTTTACCCAGACGCTCGAGTAAGAGATAGGTATTGGCCTCGAGGCGAGCCTCTTGCAGGCCGCCCACCTGGGCCGCTCGCAAGAGTTGGGTGGCCTCCATCGAACGGAGCAGGCCCGCCGTCGAGAACGGCGTGAGGTCGGGATTGGGTCGAACCGCGGGTGGCTCGGCCACCTCGACCAGCAGCGAGCGGACCTCCTCTTGAATTCCACCCGGTGAGGGAAAATAGTGGGCGCCTTCCCAGCAAGCGATGATTTGTTCGGGTGGGATGTCGGCCCAGATGGCTAGCAATCGTTCCGCCGTTTGACCCAGGGGGAGGTCGGTCTGGATGGCTGTCAGCGGCTCCGTGAAATAGCCGACCCGAGCTCCACCGTTGAGGAGAGCGCCTGGCTCGGCCATGGGGATGGGCCGCGGATAGCTGCGACGGGCCACCACGAAGAGTTCGTCACCCTGGCGATAGAACGGCAGGATGTCGACGGTGGGGTGGGGCCGGCTGACCAGATCGAAGAGCTTACCCGTGTGGCGGTCACGAAAGTGGCTCATTTGAAGAAAGCCCACCGGTTCGGAGTGGGGCTGGGCGTAGAAGCGAACGCCCTCGCCGGGCGGTACTTTCTCGCCCACGATCACATAGTTGGTGGGCGGATAGTCCAGGGGGTCGCCCTGGTCATCGCTCCATTCGAATTGTCCCTCGAAGCGGTTGCGCACGATCCAGGGATTCCACACGGGGTTAGAAGCCAGCACCCGCAGGCCCAGCCGAGCGAATTCTTGCTCGAACCTGGACTGGGTGAAGTAGGTGTATTCTTCCAGGTTTTCGGTGTCCCAATCGCTGGCGTAGTCTTTGCGCAGCAAGAATTCGACCGCATGCTGGCGGTCGCATTCGAGCCAGCCGTCGACGACCCGATAGCCAAAGCCCCGCCGTTCGGGCGGCCACAGGCTGCGAAATTCGCGAGAGAATCGCTCGAAGAGCTCGGTTTGGGCCGAATCAAGCCGCAGCCGCACTCGGCCCGGGTCAGGTCGCACAAAGTCGCGCACCACCAGAGTGCCATAGGTGTCGAGCTGCGCCACCTGCTCCTCGAGGGCAGCCGCCGCCCGCTCGATATCGTAGTCATTGAAGCTGGTCACGTGATGCAGCACCGAAGAGTCGAAAATGGCGGTCAAACTGGCCGACTCAAAGCAGGCCTCGGCGATGTCGCCCGTGCGAAACGACAGATTGGGCAGGCGATAGCGCTCCCTCGCCATCTCGACCATGGTGGGATTGATGTCGACCCCCACCACCTCGAGGCCGGGATAGAGCGAGGCCAGGGCAAAGCTGCCCGAGCCCGAGCCCATACCCATGTCGGCCACCACGCCCCGGTCGAGCAGGTGCGCGGCGGTGAGGGCGACCTTCTGGCGCATCGAGGCGTCCATGCCGGCCAGATAGCGGGCGTAGGCGCCTGCGTCTCCTCGATCCTGTTGCTGGTAAGAACTCACCCCCGGCCGGTTCGGCGAGCCACCGGTTTTTCATTCCAGGAGGGGGCCCGCGAAGGGCCTGTAGAAGGTGTCCGCCATGGCTTGCGTCCGATTATCTGCCCCTCGACAACCCCAACACCTGACCAGGCTGCCCGGCTTGTTCGAAGGCCTGGGATACTCCGAGGCCGACGTTCGCGAACTCTTGCGCGTTCCTGATGTGTGGGACCTGCGTCCGCACAAGTTGGGAACCTACATCTGGCGCTGTCAGCGCGAGCGCTCGGTGCGCGGGTTCTTGACGGCTTTGTTCTTGCTGGGCCGGACTATTCCCCGCGGCGGCATGGAGCGGTTCGTGCCCCCCGAAGTGGTCGACACGCTGGTCGAGACCAGCATCCTCAGCGAATCCGACGGAAAGCTCACGGCTAACGTCGACCTCTACCCCTGCGAGGGGCGACTGCTGGCCACCGACCCCTACATGACGCTCGAGAACGGGCCGGGCCATGTTTATAAGCTTGGCGCCGATAGCTACACTCTGGCCCACATGACCCCGCGTCGCCCGGTCGGGCGCACCCTCAACCTCTGTGCCGGTTCTGGCATTCACGCCGTGCTGGCCTCGAGCCACAGTCAAGAAGTGGTTGGTCTTGACATCAACTCGCGGGCCCTCGAGTTCTGTCGTCTCAACGCGGCCATGAATGGGTGCTGGAATTGCAGCTTCAGCCTCAGCGACCTCTACAGCAAGGTTCCCCCTGGGGGCTACGATCTGGTGCTGGCCAATCCGCCTTTCGTGCCCAGCCCGCACCCCAAGGAGATGGCTCATCGCAGCCCGGGCGTCACCGGTGAAGAAGTTTCTGAACAGCTGGTGGCCGAACTCCCCAAAGTGTTGGCTCCTGGGGGAACTTTCGCCATGGTGCTCGACTATCCGATCTTTAACGATGCCGGCTATCTCGAGCGACTCTGGGGTTGGCTGGGGCAGACCCACGGCTGGGGGCTGGGCCTGGTCCATCTGGCCACGGTGGGCGTCGTTCCATACATCGAGCAGCATATCGACTATCACAACAGCTGGGAAAAGACCCAGCAGAACTTCGACAGCTATCTGGCCAGTTACCAGTCGCAGGGCATCGTGGCCATGGGGTTCGGAGTGGTTGTCATCCGCCGCTTCAAGCGGCCCAATCCGGGCTTTAAGCAGCTCAAGCTGGCGGCCACTCCGGTGGGCCCTATCGGCGAATTGGTGGCCAACTGGCTCGACGGCCTGGAAAAGGCTTTTGACCCCAACTGGTCCCCCAGCCCGGGCTGGAAGCCTGGCCTGAACCCGCTTTATTCCAAGCTCTGGCGTGATCGCGACGGCCAGGGCAAACTTGAGCCCAGCGAGCCAGGTTGGGTCATGCCTTTGCCGCTGGACGCCAAGCAGACCGAATTCCTCTGGCGGGTCGACGGCCAGACCAGCGTGGCCGACTTGTTTCGCGATTGGGAGGGCGGCGAGGTCGAGGCCAACATCATCCTGCGACACTTGCTGGGCTACGAGGTCTTGACCTAGTGGAGGAAGATTCCGTCCCCATCCGGGCCTTCATCGAGTTCAACCAACAAAATGGCGTAGGCCGTTTCGCTCACGAATCCGATGTCGACCTGACCAATGTCCTTAGCCACCTGCGGGCGGTGGTGGCGGCCAGCGGCCACAGCGAGAGCCAACCGGAGATTCCCGAAAGCGTTTTGCAGGCGCTGCGAACCTGGTTGCGGCCGGGAGCGGGCACCACCTGGGTTTTGCTGGCGCTCGATTCGGCTCCCGAATCGAGCGGACTGTCGGTGCGCGAAGTTTTAACCCAGCTCAGTTCCCAATGGCTGGGCACAGCGCCACCCACGCCGGGCCATCCTGCCGGCCTGGAGCGCTGGGTCCCCGAGGCCGAGACCCGCATCCATCCCTTGAGTCTGGGCTTGAGTTCAAACCTCTACAAGAGCACTTTCGTGCCGGTGGCCGAGTTTCGCAAGGCCTTCATGAATGTGCGCGTGCGCCTGGCCAAAGACCTCGGCATCGAACTGCCGGCGGTGGTTTTTCGAACCAGCCCGGGGCTCAGCACCTACGAGTGGCGTTTTCGCGAAAGTCTGCTGGGTCGGGGTCGGGTCAAGCCAGGGCACATGCTGCTGCTAGCCCCGCCGCGGGTGCTGCGCGACCTGCGCGGAATCCGCGACACCCATCCCGGTAACGGCCTGCCGGCCATCTGGGTCGACCCCGATGTGGCCCAACGCGTTCCCGACAAGTATCCGTTTTTCACCATCCCCCAGGTGGTGGCCAGTCATCTCTGGAGCATCTGCCAGGAGCATCCCGAGCAGTTGGTCACCCGCTCCTGGGTGCTGGCCAGGCTGAGGGCCTTCGCCAAGAGCCACAGCGAGCTGGCCGCTGAGTTCGAAGAGCGCCAGGTCCCTCCTAGCTTGCTGCGCGACCTGCTCAAGGCGCTGTTGAGCGAGGGGGTGTCGATCAAAGACATGGAGACCATCGTCGAAAGCCTCTTGGACCATTACACTCCGGGCGCCCAACTGCCGCCCCTGCTCGAACTGGCTCGGGTACGCCTGTCGAGCAATGTATGCGAGAAGCTACTCGACGGGAGTGGCGTCTTGAAGTACCTGCCCATGCCCGAGCACCTGGAAAAGATGCTGCTGGTGGCTGACCCGGATTGGATTTTGGCTCAGCTCAAGGCGACCATCGAGGCTCTTCCCGCCGACGGCCGGCCTCGGGCGATTTTGGTGTCGTCTGACAATCGGGCCGCCGTGGGCCGTCTATTGCGGCGCTGGGGGCACGACATCGCGGCCCTCAAGCCGGCCGAGTTGCTACCCTGGCTAGAAGTTCGCAACGTCGCTCAGCAAGACTAGCTCGGCTCGCACCCCACGGTGATCCGAGCAATATTCGCGCTCGAGCCAGCAAGACCTGACGCCCAGTCCCGGCGAGGCCAGAATGTAGTCGATGCGCAAGACCGGAAAAGCGGCGTCATAGGTGAAGCCGAAGCCCCACCCCCGGCTGGCGAAGGCGTCCCGGGCGTAGGCCAGCAGCGGTGCTACCGAGTGTTCTCGAGGCGGGGCGTTGAGATCGCCCACCAGGACGTAGGCTTCGGTTTCTTCCTGGAGACGCTCGGTCAATTCCCTGGTCTGCCGGGTCCGCCAGGCGTCGTCGGCGGCGAGCTTGTCGAGAAAGCCCGACTTGAATGAGGCAAACCCCATCAGCAGCACGCTATAATGGAGGTTCCAGACCACCAATTTGCGTTCCCCCACCGCCAGCAGGCTACGCTGGCCGGGCCGGCTGGGGTCGAGCAGCAACTCGCTCTCCAGGATCGGGTAGCGCGAATAGAGCGCGAATTCGCCTGTCTGGGCCAGCTGATACTCGGGGCCGGGACGGAGTTGCTCGGCCATCTCCGGGTTCCAGATCGAGACTTCTTGCAGGGCCACGATATCGGCCGGTTCTCGGCGAATGGCCTGGGCAGTGGGCCCGATGCCGAAGGGCAACCCCTGCATGTTGAGGGTCAGTATGCGCAACGATGTGCCTTCTCCGGCCGGGCCTCCCAGGGGCAAGTTGAACCCCATGAGCAATACGATGAGGAGCAACGAGAGCACGGTGGTGGCCCGGGCCCGAGTCCCACTCCGCCAGGTTACCACCAGCACCACCAGAGCCAGGATCGCCAGCGGCTGGTGGGGAAATGCACAAACCAGGGCCATCAGTGTCGGCTCCTTCCAGAGCCATTCGAGCAAGCCCAACCCGCAAATCAAGGTCAACCAGAGCCAGGCCAGATGTTCGAGCTTCATAACGCAAAAAAGGCGCCACCTGGGCGCCCTTTCGGTCGATGGTTTGCTTTAGGCAGCAGGTGGACGGTTCGCGAAGACGCCACCGGCGCTCATACCCGGATCGCCGCCACCACCAGCAACCATTCCGGGTTCACCCGCCTGGCTGATGGCGAAGCTGCCGCCGTTGGTCGGCGAAGCCCCGGCCGAGGCACTCGACAGGGCCGAGATGACCTGGCTGGCGTTGCTACTGCCGGCATCGTCTTCTTGAGAAGCCGCCGAGATAGAGACGCCATCACTGGGCGCGGCAGGAGCCGCAGTCTGCGCAGGGGCCGTCGACTGCGTCGGCGCTCCCTGATTGACATAACTGGCTCCACCGAGAGCTCTATTTCCACCAATTCCGCTGATTCCGTTGATTTCACTCATAATTTTCGGTTCCCGTGTGCTGGTTTAACATGGCCATTCTATGCCCCCTGGAACCCCCTCGCAACGCAAGCGTATTGACAAATTGTAAACTATGTAAAAAGTCTATGAACCAGATGTTAACTTCGTGTTAATAATTGGTTCGCATTCTCCCTGTTTCCTCCGCCGAACCCCCATGAAGCGGTCTTCTTCAATCGAACGGCTGGGGTCTGTGACGAATCTTACTCCGCGAAGCTTTAGCTAGGGCTGCGACCCATGTGAGTTATACGGCAGTATAGGATTGCTCGCTGGTTAGGAAAAGGCAATATCCGTCCCTTATCATTAAGGAGATGCGTATTGGGGGACCCAACGGCAAGAACGTTCAACCGCCACCTCAGGCTCAGGCCCAGCCGAGCCTGGCCGAGTCGCTGGAACGGTTACTTTCATTCTTTAACCACAATCTGTCTCCGGCCGAGCAGAGTTCGGCCCCCGAGGCGTCCCCGGTCGAGTCCGTCTCGCCTGGCAGCGACGCGGTGGCCACCTCATCACCCACGTCGGGTGGCTTGCAGGCCCTGAGCGCCACTTCTAGCTTTGCCGTAGACCCTACGCGGGTCTCGACCGTGGCCCAGGTGGCGGGGGAGACCAGCGGCAGCACGGCCTCTGACCTGGTCGTCGACAAGGCCAATCCGACTCAGGCGCGAGCCGGAATCGGCTATGAGGTGGCTCGGCAGATGCTGGCTCGCGACGAGTCCGACCGACGGGCCGATGCGGCCGGGCACACCCTCACCGAGATGGGGCAGAGCCAGGCTCAGCTCGACCACCAGCGCACGGCCGCCGACGAAGCCAAACAGGCCAAGCGGCAGGAGATCAGCCAGGCCCAGACCCAGGTCGAGCGCGGCCAGGCGCAAATGCAGCAGCGCTCTGAAACGATGGCTAGCCTCGAGTCTAGCGGCAACGACCTGTCGGCCGGCATGGCCGAAGGCGAATCGCAACTGAGCAACCTCGAACAATCGGCCGAGACGGCTCAGCAGCAGGCCGACGCCGCTCAGCAGCAGTCCGCCCAGGCCCAGGCCCCACCCCCGCCGACCACAGGAGCGGCGACCAAATCTCGCGGCCGCGGAGCCCTCAATTCGGCCCCGGCCCAGGCCGGCCAGCAGCAACAGGTTCAAGCCCAGGCGGCTCAAGCCCAGGCCGAGCAACAGGCCCAGCAAGCCCGCCAACGATCCGAGCGACTTCAGGCCCAGGTCGAGCAACAGCGCAACGCCAATCAGGCCAAGCGCTCCCAGCTCGAGCAGGTGCGCAGTCGCCACAGCCAGGAGGTTTCTCAGAGCCGCGACGACGCTCGCCAGCAGAGCGACAATCAGGCCTCGATGAGCCGAGACCTGGATACTCTTCGCGACTTCGCTGACAAAACGCGCGACATCCACGCTCAGGCCGACGAAGTCGAGGCCAACGCCGCAGTGGCCAGCCAGGCCCAGGCCCGTAACCGGGCCAACGCCCAGGCGGCGGCGCGCAACGTCGAGCGACTCGAGAGTCTCTCCGAGAATCTGACCCCGACCAGCGCCCCGGGAGCTGAGGCTGGTCCTTCTCGTCTCGGACCGTTGACCACCGAGTCAGCCTCGGCCGGCGGGACCACCGAGCGTCCCGTCGATCAGCTGGGTTCGTCCACCGCCCTCGGTCGCACCGAGAATGCGGCTGGCCCAGGACCGGCCAGCCAGGTCACCGACCAGGGCGACACCCTCACCGTCGGCCTCGAGTCACTGGGTGACGGGCTGGGCTCGCTGGCCGGCGACGGCAAAGGCGGGGTGGGCAAGAATTCGAGCTATGCGGGCGGGGCTGACGACGTTTCCTCGGCCGAGATCGCGGCCGCCTCGGCAGCCCCGGCCGGACCGTCGGATTCGGGCTCGGTCGGTTCGGGCAACTCGGGAGGCTCGTCGGGCCCTCCAGGTCTGGCCAAGAAGGGCGGCCTGCCGCCCGGTCAAGCCAAAAAGCTTTAGCTACCAGCCAGAGGAAGCAGAGCCGCCAGAGCCGCCGCCTCCATAGCCGTGGTAGGCGCTTCCAGAGTTTTCGTTGCGGGTCCTCGGTGGCTCAGGCAGTTCCTGTCCAGGGTTCATCCATTCCGGGTGTTGACGAAGGGTTTTCAGGACCGAAGGGGTGGCCGTCTGTTTGAGCTCATCCCGATGGAATTGGTTTTGCTCTTTCTGGCAGAAGTAGCCTATGGCTGCCCCGCCTAAGGCAACCGCGCCGCAGGCAGCCAGCCCCAGCCCTGGAGAACTCAGGGCCGCAGCCGAGACACCCAGGCCGACCAGGCCAATCACCAGTCCACCGGCTATTGTGGCCAGGCTCTCTGACAGGCTCTCGGTCATGGCAGCGCCCCCCAAGCCAGCCACGAGACCGAGTACGCCGGCCACCTCTGGTCCAAAGACGGTACAGGCAGCGGCCAGACCACCGGTGACTGCGGCTCCCGCCAGGCTAGCCACCAGGCTTCGTTTGGATTGGCGCGAACTGATGGCTTGCTCGGCCTGCCCCTGGTCGAGGGTGACCAGATCATGGATATCCCGGCCGAGGGGGGTTGCGTTCTGAACCTCCTCGGCCGCGCGCTGAGCGGTTCCGCGTGAGTAGAGAGCTTGCCGGTGGACCTGAGGTGCGTTGACCAACATGGGATCCTCCTGTCAGCTCCAGGCTATCCCATCGCGATGACATTTTCCTGAAAAGTGAGCTCGATATCGGGTTCAATCTCGTCTCGGGCTAGCACCACCCAGTCAACCGGCAAGGCCTCCTTTACCCGGAGTCGGTCGTGGGGCTCGGTCACCACCACCGGCTGGCCTCCTCGAGCGGCCAGTTCTCGACCTTGCCGCTTGACCGCCTCGAGGTCGCCCTGGTGTCGGACCGCTTCCAGTTTGCCCTGGTCGGCGTAGACTCGAGTCAGCACGGGGCCAAGAGCCCGGCGACAAGCCTCGGCCAGCTGGCGCGGCTCTTGCTCGGACGACTCGAGCACCGTTTCGAGAATGAGCGCCAGGTCGCGAATCGGCACTTCCTCGGCCAGCAGGTGACAAAGCAACCTGCGCAGCCGGGCCAAAGTCAGGCGGGAGGGAATCACCTCGGCCACCAACCGGGGCTGGTCGAGCATGTCGAGCAAGCGGGCCGTGTCTTCGACGCCCAGCAAGCTGGCCGCATGACGCTTGATGGTATGCGTCAGGTGGGTCACCAGCACGCTCATGTCGTCGAAGACCATACAGCCCTGGGCCTCGGCTTGCTCGCGCTGGTGGGGAAGAATCCATACGCTGGGCAGAGAGTAGGTCGGGTCGGGCCGGTGTGGGCCATCGAGCCCTGCCAGGCTGGCTTCTCGGGTCATGACGGCCAGCCTACGACCCGGTTCGAGCCAGCCCTCGGCGCGCGGCACCTCGCGGATGAAGATGCGATAGCGGCCTCCCTCCTCGAGGCGGTCTGACAGGCGTACCCCCGGGGTGGGAAAGCCTAGCTCACGAGCCAGGTGGCGCCGAACATAGCGGATTCTCTCGCAAAGTCGCTCGACCTGCAGCGAGGGGTCGGGACCGAGCAACTGGCTGGCCAACTCGACTCGAATGAGGTCACAGCGGAGCCACTCTTTGAGTTCGTCTTCGGGAGGCACACAGATCGAGCGAGGGTCGACCTCGAGCGCCTCGGCCACGCGTCGCAGAGATTCTAGCGAGCCCTGACCAGCCTCGAGCCGCCGCACAGTGCGCAAGCCCAGTTGGCTTCGCTGGGAGAGTTCTTCCTGGGTCCAGGCCCGCTCTTCACGGGCCTGCCGAAGCAGCGTTCCGTCGATCTTCATAGGCCTATTCTAACCCGGGTCGCTCACCCTCGAAAGGCCAGGCAGCGGCCGAATGCCGGCCACGGTCGTGGCCCCGGGTACGCTTTTCCTGGCCTTCGACCCCAATACATGGTAATATTGCCAGATGGAGTTGGTGCTCTTCATAGGTCTCCCGGGCAGTGGCAAGACTTCGTTCTATCAGCAACGGTTCGCCTCGACCCACCTGCATGTGAGCAAGGACCTGATGCCCAACCTCAAGCGGCGCGATCGTCGTCAGGCCCGGATGATCGAGAGGGCTTTCGAACGGGGTGGTTCGGTGGTGCTCGACAACACCCACCCGGCCCGCGCTGAGCGGCGAGTCTGGCTCGAACTCGCCCACCGTTGGAAGGCCGAGCCGGTGGGATACTACTTCGCCTCGAGCCTGGCCGAGTGCCAGGCTCGCAACCAGAACCGGGCCCGGCAGGTACCCGACGTTGCCTTCTTCTCCATCCTCAAGAAGCTCGAACGACCGGTCCCAGAGGAAGGTTTCGCCAGGCTTTACTACGTTCGTCTCACGGCCACCGGATTTCAAGTGGAGGATTACAACCATGCGCTTTAACGAACTCGATGCACGGATGCGCTCGCTGGAATACTTTCATCAAGTCAAGGTGCCTCCCGGTTGCTGGACCGTCTTGCGTCTCGATGGGCGCGGCTTCTCGCGTTTTACGGCCGAGCGCTTCGACAAGCCCTTCGATGCCCGTTTTCGCGAGGCCATGGTGACCACCGCCGAGCGCCTGATGCAGGAGTTTCCGGTCGTCTACGGTTATACCGAAAGCGATGAGATCTCGTTGTTGCTGGTCCGCGACTGGGACTTTTTCGATCGTGAACTCGAGAAGGTCATCTCGCTTTCGGCGGCCACCGCCAGCGCTTGCTTTTCGCTGGCCGTCGGCTGCGAAGCCACCTTCGACAGCCGAGTCTGGATGGCGGCCGAGACCGAGACGGTGGTCGATTACTTCCGCTGGCGCCAGGCCGACGCCGCCCGCTGCGCTCTCAACGGCTGGGCTTACTGGGTCTTGCGCGGCGAGGGCCTGAACGCCAGGCAGGCCACGGCGCGCCTGGCCGGGGCCAGTCGGGCCGACAAAAACGAGTTGCTCCACCAGCGCGGAGTGAACTTCAACGAGGTGCCCCTGTGGCAGCGCCGGGGCACCGGCCTGGGCTGGGAGAGCTATGACAAGCCCGGCTTCAACCCCCTTACCGGCCAGGCGGTCACGGCCCAACGCCGTCGCCTGCGCCGCTATGACGATTTGCCGATGAAAGAGGGCTATGCCGAATTCATCCGTGAATTGATTGCCTGACCCAGGTCGCCTTCCAGCTACTGCCCTCGTTACTCAGGCTGATCTGATTGGAGCCGGGGTCATAGACGGCGAAGATTTTGTCGTTGTCGGCCATGTAATAGAACTGCACGCGAAAGCCCGGCATCCAGTGGCCCGTGTATTCCTGGCGCTGGCCTTCGGGATTGACCACCAGGGTAAAGGTGTCCGGATTGCCGGCATAGCAGACGTTGATGATAGCTCCGCTGTTGGAGCGCCAGTAGCCGTTGATGGCGGCGTTCTCGTCCTTCTCTACGGCGCTAGCGCGCCGCGCCGCTGGGGTGACTAGTCGCCTTTGGGGCGGCTGAAGTCGGTGGTGTCAGGCAGAGCGACTCGATAGTCGACCTCTGGCAAATATAGATTGTAGGGCTCACCGATGCCCCCGATGTCAAAGATCGAGACGGGGCCGTTGACGCCTTTGACTTTCACCCGCAGGCGACCGTCCACCCGAGCGATCTCCGAGAGATGACTCAAAGTGGTGTGCGAGATGAGGATCTGTCCGGGCAAGGTGAAGGTCTCGATGCGGGAGGCCATATTCACCGGGCTGCCGACCACGCCATACTTCATCCGCTTCTGCGAGCCGATGTTACCGACCACCACTTCACCGGTATTGATGCCGATTCCCATCCCCATCTGCGGCAGGCCCAGTTCGCGATTGGCCTGGTTGACCTCTTCCATTTTCTGCTGCATCTCGATGGCGCAGGCCAGCGCTCGAGCCGCATCCTCACGGGGAGAATCCGAGAGCGGGGCGCCAAAAATCACCAGGATAGCATCGCCGATGAATTCGTCGATAGTCCCACGGTATTTGAAGATGACATCGACCATGGTGCCCAGGAAGCGGTTGAGAAAGGCGACCACCTCGGTGGGGTCAAGCTTCTCCGAGGTGGGAGTGAAGTTGCGCAGGTCGCTCATCATGATAGTGACTTCGCGCTTTTCTCCACCGAGAGCCAGTCCTTCAGGAGACTTGAGCAAGGTTTCGGCCACTTCGTCGGTGACGAACCGACCGAAGATCTCGCGGATGATGACATTCTTACGCTCGAGCTCTTCTTGCAACCTGACCAGGCGGGCTCCCGCATGCAGCCGAACGTTGAGCTCTTGCGGGTCAAACGGTTTGAACATGTAGTCGTCGGCGCCGCTGGCCAGGCCCTGGATCAGGTGCTCGCGCTCGCCCATCGAGGTCAGTAAGATGATGTAGGCGTACTGTCCATCGGGCCGGGCCCGAACGCGCTCGCAAATCTCGGGACCGTTGAGACCGGGCATGACCCAGTCGAGTAAGGCCAGGCGGGGAGCCTCGTCGGACTCGAGGATCTCCAGAGCGCGCTGGCCGTCCTGGGCGGCCACGACTTCGATGCCCCAGGCATTCAGGTTGGCCGTGAGCATCGCCTGAGTGACAAAATCATCGTCGGCCACCAGCACGCGGGTGCCCGGGGCGAAGTTGCGATCCGTCATGGCTGTGACCTCCTTCTTCAGTCTGAGCTAGTCTCTTTTGCCTGAAAGAGCGAGGTTGCCTGCCTGCTTCGGGGAGTAAACGTATCGCCTTGATTGGCAAGCCCCGGCCCTCGAAGGGCGCGTAGAACCCATGGTTTACAAGCCTGGGGGCCTGTGATATAGTCCGGTAGATTGTCCGGCTGGACTCTCGGGCCCCTCCTGCCCCGAGTTTGGCGGCTGTCGTAATACCACGGGCTGAGCCCGACGGAGGACTAGTTCAATGGTGAACAAGACGGAAGTTATCGAGGAGCATCGGATCCACGAGAAAGATTCGGGTTCCGCCGACGTCCAGATCGCAATTCTGACTACCAGAATCAACCATCTTACAGAGCACCTCAAGGTCCACAAGAAGGACCACCACTCTCGCCGGGGTCTTCTGATGATGGTCGGTCGACGACGACGCCTTCTGAAGTATTTGAAGAAAAACCACCTGAAGCGGTATCGAGCCCTGATTGCAAAGCTTGGTCTACGCCGCTAGCAGGATGCCTCGGACGAGGTCGTTAGAGACACAGTCGATGTGTCTCTTTTGGCATTTCTGGAGGCTTGGAACATGTTGAGGTGAAGAGAGAATGAGTGAACAAGCAACCCTGGTCCAGAGCCAGAAATTCGTAGTGGAGCGCGAAATCGGCGGCACCACCATGCGAATGGAGACTGGCGAGTTGGCCAAGCAGGCCGGCGGCGCCGTGTTGGTGACCTACGGCGATACGGTCGTGCTGGTAACCGCGACCGCCAATCCGGCCCCGCGCCCCGGCGCCAGCTTTTTTCCGCTGACCGTCGATTATGAAGAAAAAATGTATGCCTCGGGCAAGATTCCCGGAGGCTGGATCAAGCGAGAAGGACGCCCCCCCGAGCGGGTCACCCTGACCTGCCGCCTGATCGACCGTCCCATCCGGCCGTTGTTCCCCGACGGCTTTCGCAACGACGTCCACGTGGTCGGCATGTGCCTGTCGGTCGACGAGCAGAACGATCCTGACGTGCTGGCCCTGTCCGGAGCCGGCGCAGCCCTGTCGCTGTCCAACATCCCCTTCGAAGGCCCGGTGGCCGGCGTGCGCGTGGGCTATGTCGACGGCGAGTTCTTGATCAATCCCACCGTCGAGGAGATGGTCAACAGTCAGCTCGACCTGGTGGTGGCCGGAACCCGCGACAACATCATGATGGTCGAATGTGGCGCCCAGGAAGTCAGCGAAGAGTTGCTGCTGGACGCTTTCGAAGAGGCCCACGATGCCATCCGCGAGATCATCTCGATGATCGACGAGCTGGTCAAAGAGCATGGTAAAGAGAAATCCGAGTATCCCCTCTTCTTGCCCGATGAGGGCCTGTCCAAAGCGATGAAGAAAGCGCTCAAGAAAGATGTGGCCAAGGCCATGCGCATCTTCGACAAGCAAGAGCGCAACGCGGCTTTCGACGCCATCAATCGCGAGGCTTTCGCCGAGATGCTGGGCAAGAAGAAGAGCGAAGAGAACGAGCGGCTCGCCGCCCTGGTGCTCGACAAGGATGTGCCCGACTACGACGACATCCTCAAGGAGATGAAGGGCGAGGAGATGGTCAACATGATCCTCGACGACGACGTGCGTCCCGACGGTCGCAAGACCACCGAGATCCGCGCCCTCGACGCCCAGGTCGGACGGGTGCCCCGAACCCACGGTTCGGGTCTTTTCACTCGCGGTCAGACCCAGGTGCTGTCGCTGTTGACTCTCGGCACGCTGGCCGAAGAGCAGAGCTTCGACAACATCATCGGGGAGGCCTCACGCCGCTACATCCACCACTACAACTTCCCGCCTTTCTCGGTGGGCGAGGCTCGCTTCATGCGTGGCCCGGGCCGTCGTGAGATCGGCCACGGTGCTCTGGCCGAGCGCGCTCTCTTGCCGGTGGTTCCCAGCGAAGACGAGTTTCCTTACACCATTCGCGTAGTCAGCGAGTGCCTCGAGTCCAACGGCTCGACCTCGATGGCCTCGACCTGCGGCAGCACCCTGGCCCTGATGGACGCCGGCGTGCCGATCAAAGCCCCGGTCGGTGGTATCGCCATGGGTCTGGTGATGCGTCCCAAAGACAAGAAGTGGGCCGTGCTCACCGACATCCAGGGCCTCGAAGACCACCTGGGCGAGATGGACTTCAAGGTGACGGGCACCCGGGACGGCGTGACCGCGCTGCAGATGGACATCAAACTCAAGGGTATCACTACCGAAATCATGAAGACCGCACTCGACCAGGCTCGTGATGCGCGCTTCACCATCATCGACGTGATTGAAAGCGCCATCCCGGCGCCGCGAACCGAGCTTTCCAAGTATGCTCCGCGCATCACCTCGATCACCATCGATCCCGAGAAGATCAAAGACATCATCGGCCCTGGCGGCAAGGTCATCAATCGCATCATCGCCGAGACCGGCGTCAAGATCGACATCGAGAACGACGGACGCGTCTTCGTGGCCGCCATCAAGTCTGATGCCGTCGACCGCGCTCTCAAGATGATCGACGATCAGCTGCGTGACGTCGAGGTCGACGAGATCTACGACGGTAAGGTCATGCGCCTGATGAACTTCGGCGCCTTCGTGGAAGTGCTGCCGGGCAAAGAAGGCCTGCTGCACATCTCGAAGCTCAAGCCGTTCCATGTCGAGAAAGTTGAAGACGTGGTCTCGGTAGGCGATGTGCTCGAGGTCAAAGTCGAAGAGATCGACAACATGGGTCGCATCAACCTGACTCGTCGCGGCCTCTACACCGATGAGGAATTGGCTGAGGCCGAGTCCCGCGGCGGTAGCAAAGGCGGCGACCGTGGCGATCGTGGCGATCGCGGTGACCGGGGAGATCGCGGTGACCGCGGCGGACGCGATCGTGGCGACCGTGGCGACCGTGGACGGGGTCGCGGGGACCGTGGAGGACGCGGTGGACGTGATCGTGGCGATCGCGGTGGCGACCGTGGCGATCGCGGTGGCGACCGTGGCGATCGCGGTGGCGACCGTGGCGATCGCGGTGGCGACCGTGGCGATCGCGGTGGCGACCGTGGCGATCGCGGTGGCGACCGTGGCGATCGCGGTGGCGACC
>JBFWNU010000001.1:2020890-2630890 GCA_050250895.1 Vulcanimicrobiota bacterium
CGTGGCGATCGCGGTGGCGACCGTGGCGATCGCGGTGGCGACCGTGGCGATCGCGGTGGCGACCGTGGCGATCGCGGTGGCGACCGTGGCGATCGCGGTGGCGACCGTGGCGATCGCGGTGGCGACCGCGGCGATCGCGGTGGTGACCGCGGTGATCGCGGTGGTGACCGCGGTGATCGCGGTGGTGACCGTGGCGATCGCGGTGGCGATCGCGGTGACCGTGGAGGCGACCGGGCTGAACGTGGGGGCGGCCGTAACGGCGCCCGTCCGAACAAAAGTGACGACGACGGGCCGCGCCGCAAGCTGCGCCGCCGTCGCCCGAAGGACCGCGAGAACAGTCCGAACTAGCCGAAGACTGACGGAAGGGGCCGCCCAGCTGGGCGGCCCTTTTTCGTGGTTCCAGGACTTCTGGCGCAGTCGAGGCGCCCGTGGGCCAGGCTGGCCTGGCAGCCCGCCGGCCCGGCGCCTTTGCTCCCACGGACTCCCGGAGCGTGCTTCCACAAAACCTGGGAGCCAGCCCTGGCAACCTCCGCGGCGGTCGGGCCCCGGCGACGGCAGCCCACCGCTGAATGGCGCCCGTCTCGTTTCGTGACTTTCGGCATAGAGGGCCGTCCAAGGGTGGCCTATCATGGCCTCACCAGATGAAAGGCGGATCTCGATGATGGAAATGAAGAAGTTCGCGGTTGCGATGGTGGCGGTGGCCGCTCTCGGTGGGTTTATGGGCTCGAAGCTCGATGATAAGACGCAGGAGGCGCCGCCGCTGGCTTACAGCCAGCCCGGAGTGATGGCTGTCTACGGGCTTGGGCATACCAGCGAGACGGTGTTGCGCGAGCGGGGCAACGATATCGAGTGGCGGGATCATATCCTGGTCATCCACTATCAGGATCGAGAGAAGCTGACGGCCGACCTGTCGGTAGCTCTGGACCGCCTCGATGAAGAGGCCGCTCGGCTTCAAGCCGAAAGCCAGCGCGCCTGCGAGCGGGGTGATAACGACCTGGCCATGAAGCTACAAATGCAACAGATGGCCGTCAATGAGGAATACTATGGTTGCAGCAACTTGATGGGCCGGGTTTCGGACGTCATCATCACGAGTTCGCCGGGCTGCCGGCACTAGGGCTGGACGGCCCCCGCCAGGTAGAATCCCTGGTGGGTGGCCAGTTCTACCCGCCCACCCTGCACGTAGAGAAGCTCTCCCAGGTTTTGGACGCTGTAGGCCTCGATCGCCTCGGCGTCTTGTTGCATGAGGATGGCCACCGGACGACCTTCTTTGTCGGCGCCCAGTAGACTGGCCAGCTCGCCCTCGAAATAAAGGGTGGTCGAGCCGGTGACCACCTTGCCCACCTCGCCCAGGGCCCCGTCGATGGCCGGGTTCTCGTCGTAACCTCGATAGCGGTCAACCACCCAGGCCACCGTCTGCAGTTGCTTGTCTCCATTGTCGTCGAGCGGCTTGGGCTTGAGTTCGCCCACCTGTTCGTGGCGAGCCAGCCGCTCGAGGGTCGGGCGGGCGAAAGCCGGCAGGGTGTTGACAATGTCCATGAGATGAGAATAACCTTCCTCCGAGCTTGGTATATCAATAGAAAGTTAAAGCTCGACGAAACCCTGGCGGAGGTGACCGGTCAAACCTTGCCAGAGGTGGGAGGTAAAAATGTTCAAGCGTGCAGTCATTCTGAGCTGTCTGACCCTGTTGGCCCTGGCCCCGGTGTTGGCCCAGGGGGCCTGGACGGCGGCGCCGGGCCAGGGGGTCGGTCCCCTCAAGCTAGCCATGTCGGTCAACGAAGTCAACAACCTGTTGGCGCCTACCGAGGTCATCGGCTCGACCCGCAACCCCCGCTACATCCGCTACGGAGACTTTCTGGTAGAGTTCGCCGCCGCCAAGGCGGTGATGTATAGCTGGCAGTCCAACTCGATCAAAACCAAATCGGGGGCCGTCAATCTGCAGCTCAATGCCGGCATCGGCGTGGGCACCCCTTTCAACATGGTCGAGACCACCTATGGCCGCAACTATATCTCTAACGACCTCAAGACCGCCAAGGGAGCGCCCCGCGAGACCTATTACGCCTACACGGCGCTGGGACTGGGCTTTCGCACCAAGGCCGGGCGGGTGGCCCAGGTCGATATTTGGCCGGCCAAATAGCCAGCCAGGGCTAGCCAGGCCAATCCGCTGAGCATGAGCGCCAGGCCAAACCCGGCGGGTTGAAAGCGGAAGGTGACTTCGTGCTGGCCGGCCGGCACGGCCACGGCCCGGAAGGCGAAGTCGGCCCGCAGCACCGGGGCGGGTTGGCCGTCGACGGTGGCCTGCCAGTCGGGATGCCAGTTGTCGCTCACCACCAGATAGCCTTCGGCCGGTGCTTGCACGCGCAGACGCTGGCTCAGTTCGCCGTCTTCCAGCCATTCGACCGTGCCGGTCTCGCCGCTGGTATTGGCATTCTGGCCATCGGCCAGCAGCACCTGGGTGGCGGGGTCGTGGTCGGGGTCGGCCAGCAGGGCCAACTGATCGGGCAGCGGAGCGCTGCGGTGGCCGGTGATCAGACGCGCCCGTGGCAGCGGGTCGGGCAGGGCATAGACCAGCAGGGGCGGCAGTTCGGGGTGGACCTGATGGACCTGGGGGGACGGCAAGTCGCCGGTCAGGGGCAAGAACGACACGATGCGAGTGACCGCTTCGGCCCGCATCAGGCGCTGGGCCGCCTCGGACACCACGGCTTGTTCGCCTTGAGAAGAGACCCCCTGGCGAATGGCTCGTTGGAGAGCTGCCTGGGGGGCCAGGACGAGCCCGCCCTCCAGGATGGCCTTGTCGGTGGTCACTTTGGCGCCATAGAGGGCGCTCGAGTCGGGGGCTAGCGAGGCGCGCACGGCCCGCAGATAGTCGGGGCGACCGCGCCAGCCACCGGCCTTGAGATAGGCCAGTTGCCAGGTTTGCTCGGCCGTGGGGTGGGCCAGACGGTCCTGGGGGGCCAGGGCGATCGGGGTGGCCGGGGTGAGCCAATCGGCCTCGACAAAGACGTTGTAGGAGCGGTGCAGGTGGTAAAGGTCGCCCACCGTGAACAAAAGCAGCAGCAAGGCGACTCGAGTCGGAACTTTTTGGGCTCCCAGGCCGGCCAGCAGCGCCAGGGCGAGGGTGAGGGGGCCCACGAATCGCGAGGCCAGACGAAAAAGCGAAAAGCCGGGCACCAGCTTGTAAACCAGCCAGTAGAGCCCGCCGTAACGACCCAGGGCCAGTAGTAGCAGGACCAGGGCCAGTCCGGCCATTGAAGCCAGCTGGCGCTTGTCCTCAAAGCGAGGCGAGAGAAAGACCAGCAGCAGGGGAGCCAGACCGATGTAGCAGAGGTTCTCCCAGAAGAGTCCATGCTCGGCCAGGCCTTCGAGCGGCCAGCTGGCGGTGGCCGGGTTGCCTCGCCAGAAGGGATAGAGCAGGTAGCCCGGCAGGTCGGCCGGATTGAGGGGAAAGTCGGTCGCCGCTTGCCACGACAGGGCCTGGCCGCGCTCGACCTGCCCCACCAGGCGCCAGGTGGGCTGCAGTTGGGCGGCGGCCAGCAAGAGGGCGGCCAGGCCGGCCAGACTGAAGAGACCGAAGGCTCGGGCCAGGGTGGGCAGGTCGAGGCCCAGGGCTATGGCCCGGGCCAGGGCATAGAGCAGCGAGGCCAACAGGCAGATACAGGTCATGTGGGGGTGGCCGGCCAGCAGTTGCAGGGCCCAGACCGCGGCCGCGGCCAGCAACCAGCGAGGATGGCGGTCGGCCAGCCAGCTCTCGATGCAGTAGAGCGACAGCGGCAGCCAGGCGGACACCTGGATCATGTTGAGATGCTTGAGGCGAATCAGCAAGGTCGGCCCCAGTCCGAAGGCTACCGCCGAGATGGCCGCGGCCGGGGGGTCAAGAGTCAGGCGGCGAGCTAGCAGATAGGTGGAGAACAGGGCCAGCCAGACGGTGAACATGATGGCCAGGTTGGTGGCCGGGCCTGGCGGCAGGGCGAGGTAGACCAGGTTGGGCGGATAGAAGGGTCCGGACTGGCCCTCGGCCAGCAAGGGAAAGCCGTTGCCCAGCAGCGAGGTCCAGTGCGGCAGGTGGCCCTGGCGGTAGGCATCGGCCACCAGGGCCCGGCGGGGCAGGTTGAGGTCGAAGAGATCCGAGCCAGTCAGGTCGCCGCTATAGACCAGCTTGCCCAGCAGAGCGGGAAAGAAGAAGAAGACCACCAGCGCCAGTGCCCCTAGAGCGGCCAGGGCAAACTCGCGGCGGGTGGGCATGGGCGCTCGGTTTGCTCAGGTCGGTGGAGATCCCTGCGCGACAGGACAAAGGCCCCATCGCGAGTAAGGGGCTCCAATGCGAGCTTTATTGAGCGTTCTGCTAGTTTTGACGATGGCCGGTCCGGGGCTGGCCGAAGGCAACGGTCCCCATCTGATGGACGTGACCGAGAAGCTGCTGCGGGTCACACCCGAGGCCGATTGGGCCCCCCAGGCTGGCTGGCACTGCTGGGGATTGCGTCCTGGCGACAAGCTCAGAACGGTGATCTATGACTCGCGCGGTGCGGTTGCCTCAGCCGTCTGGGAGTTTCAACCGGGGGGAGCCAACGGCTGGTCCGAGGTGACCAAAATGGTCAGCCGCACCCCGGGCCACAAGCCCAATTGGGTCCAGGGCCGGCACTTTTTTGCCATCGAGGTCAATGGAGAGTGGTCTTGGGGTTGCGATTTTCGCTTTTGCGAGGTCGACTATCTGGGCCAGAAGCACCTGCTGCCCAGTGGCCCCTGGCGCGAGCTAGCCTATGCCCTGGTCGACGACGGACTGATGCTCTGCTATTGGCTCGAAGGCCCCACTTCCTTGCGCTGGTATCCTCCTGATAGCTTCGAGGTGCCGCTGATGCTCAGCTCGGAAGTGCGCCGGCGGGGCGAGACCCTGTTCCGCAAAGAGCGATTGAGCCAACTGGTCCTAAAGCCGGGCGAGACGGTGGCCGGGGCGTTGCGGGTGGCTTCGGCCGAAGAACTCCGTGGGCTGGGCGATGGCGACTACGAGCTGGTCTTGCTGGCCCAGACCGAGCACGGCGGACCCTGGCCGGTGGTGCGGTTGAGCCTTCCTTTGAAAGGTGGCAAAGTGGTTCCTAACCCCGAGTTCTCGGGGCCACAGGTCGACCCCCGCAAGTTCTACCCGAGTACCGATAGCTGGTTCGGGCCCAACCGTGAGTCGCTCGAGCAGATCCCGGATTACTACGTGCGGCGCAAGTCGAACTGATCGGCCAGCTGCTGCTCGCTATAGCCGAGGTCTTTGCCTAGCTCTAAAAGGTAGTCCCGCTCGGGAGGCTCGATGTCGGCCTCGAAACTGGCCACCACGAGCATAAAATCGAAGAACGCTGCGCGTTTTTCGGGAGTATCGAACTCGGCTCGAAGCTGCCGGCGGGAGCGGGCCGGTGGCGGGTGGTCGGGGTCAGGCATCAACGACTTGAGACCGGCCTCTTCGAGCACCGTTCGCAGGCGTTTCTCTTCTTGGCGAGAGAAGCGTCCATCGACCGCCAGCAGATTCGCGAACTCGGCCACCTGGGCCGGGCTGATGACCTCGGGCGGGGGCGCTTCGACTCGATTGGGAAAGAGCTTCTCGACCAGCTTGCGAAAGCGGGCCTGGAGCGGGTCGCTGAAGCGATCGATGGTCGCTGCCACCCGGGCCAGCTGGGGCTCGTATTGGTCGAGCTTGGCGTCGACCCTGGCCCGAAACCTGGGCGAAACCTGATAGCCCACCTTGACCAGGTTGGCGGCCACGGCCAGGGCGATGCCAGGGACGACGGCCACCCCGCTGGTGAAGGCCAGAGCCGTGCCCACCGCCGCCGCCATGTCGGCCAGGCCGTCCAGCTCTTTCTTGTTATCGGCGTTCTTCAGGCCCACCGAAAAGTCGTGCAAGCCTCGCCCCAGCTGCAGGGCGCCCGCGATGGGAGCAAAGACGATTCCGATGGTGTGAAGAGCGGCCGCATGGTCTTTGAGCAGGCGGCCGAAGGTTCCCAGCGAGCGGGTGGCGTCCAGCACGCCTTGCAGCTGAAATCGAGCGTCGCGACGCAGAAAACCCTGAGTGGAGTTGACTCCTCCTCGAAAGACATTGAGGGCGGCTGCTAACGGAGCGGCCACATCGCGGGCCCCGGGCAGCCCGGCCACGGTGAAGGCGATGACCGCGGCCGTATTGAGGTCGACCAGACCTTCTAGCATTCTGCCACGATCTCGCTGGTTGCGCCCCGAGACCAGCTTCATTCCACCGGCCAGACCCTGGACTCCGGCCGCTCCATAGCCGACAGCGGTGCCGATGGTCGAGGCCAGGTCGGTGAGACTGCTGCGGGCTCCGTCGTCGACCCGATCTTTGATAATGGGCAGATTCAAGAGTTGGCGGGGGATGTTCTGGACCTGTCTCCAGGCGCCTTTCATGCCGCCAGCCACGCTCTTGAACAGGTTGCCGACATCATGCAGCTGTTCCTGGTCCAGGCGCAGCAAGAGATCACCCACCTCCGAGCCCCAGGCCGCGCTGGAGTTCTTGCGGGGTGGGGTGCGTTCGCCAGGCGGGACTTTGGCCGAACTGACTTTCACCTCGCCTGCAGTCTAGCAGTGCAAGCCCGGTCAGAAACTGGACAGCTCCCCGCGATGTTAACGGAAGGTTGCGAACTTTCGACCTCGAAAGCCGCGGGGTGCGCATCATAACCATCTTTTTGCTCTTCCTTCTGAGCGGTGCGGCCCTGGCCGAACCTCAGGTTTACACGCGAGAGATCATCACCGGCACCTATAAAATCGACAAGATTTACCGGTCTATGATGGGTCCCTATGGCACCGAGTCGCTCAAGATTCGTGATGGTGACCGCGAACTGCTGTGGATCGTGGGTTACGAGGCCGAGGTCATCGACGGCAAAGAAGACAAAGTGATCTCGCAAGAGTTCATGTGCCACTCCAACCTCGACTACAAGCCCGAAAGCTATGGCAAGATCAACAACCACATCCCCTGGGACGGCCGTTTCTTCACTCTCTCGCAGGGCATGCAGAACGTTCGCTTTCCGGCCGGTTGCGGCATCCCGATCTACTCCAATGAAGAGATCGACCTCAACACTCAGGTCTTGAACCTCAACGACCCCCATGCCGATCGCCGCGTCCGTTACCGGGTCCAGATTCACTACCTGCGCGACCAGGAACTCGACCACAAGATGGTGGCGCTGCGCCAGTTCGGGGTCCAGGGTCTCAAGTCGCTGACCGGAAAGACCGCCTACTGGAATCAGAAGAACGCGGACGAGAAACACCACGGCCCCGGTTGCGCCGTGGGCTCGAAGGCTGTCAAAGACACCTTTCAGTATGAGGACAGCTTAGGCCAGAAATTCACTGCTCACTGGGTCGTGCCCCCGGGACGCGACACCAACAGCACGCTGGTGACTCGCTATCTAGGTCTTACCGAGGATGTGCGCGTCTATTACATCGCCGTCCATTTACATCCTTACGCCGAGTCCCTCGAGCTCAAGGACCTGACCACCGGCAAGACGATTTTCAAGAGTCTGGTCACTCCCGCCAAAGGTCGTATCGGCATCGAGAAAATTGAGGATTACTCCGATCCCAAGGGCATGATGCTCTACAAAGACCACGAGTACGAACTGGTCAGTGTTTACAACAACACGACCGACCACGACGTCGATTCGATGGCCGTGCTCTATCTCTACTCGGGTTTCGACTTTAAACCGAAGGAAAAGTAGCTGATGGGTACCGACCGCCTCACCTCGATGCTCGACGACGAGTATCTCGAAGACCCGCTCGAGATCGAGTTGGCCAGGGCCGAGCGTTATGGTCGACACATCGGTTTCATCTTGCTGGAGCCAGACTTCGGAGATCTGACCTCGACCATGGTGTACCAGGCTTTGAAGTATCTGGCCGCCGTCTGCCGCGAGCACACCCGCAAGGTGGATATCAAGGTGCGTTGGGGCAACTCGATCCTGATCGTCTTGCCCGAGACCGCTTCTGAGGGCCTCGAGGTGGCTGTCAAGAAGCTGACCGACGCCTTTTCCAGACAGAGCTTCGACCATCCCACCAATGGTCAACAGGTGGCCGGGCATCTGGCCGTAGCCAAAGCCGTCTTTCCTGGTTTCGAGAAGTCACCCGAAGTGAGCGAGCAACTCGGCCTCCGGCGCGGGTTGTTGCATTGTCTACGCCTGCAGCTTTCCCAGGAGCGGACGGGTACCGAAGTGGGTGAGTCGACCCCACCATCCGCTTAGACCTCCGGTCCCAACGTTGAGAGGGCGACCCTGGTAGTGAGCGCTGAATACCCGCATGACGTAGCGCTCGTCCCACTGGTGGATGGCCGCCTCGGTCTTGCCTTCTTTAGCCAGGTGCAGCGTCTTGCCATAGCAGGCCAGAAAACGACCCATCACCGGCATCGAGCCGCGGGGCAACAGGATCAGGTCGCCAAGGTTCAGGTGCTCGGGTTCGACCGGCTCGAGGTGCAGCTCGGACCCCACCGGCACGCAGCTGGGCATCTCTGAATAGTCGATCCTGAGGCGAGGCCTATAGTCCTGAGGGCTCGGGCGCCGTTTCTTGGGGGTCGGGGCCGGCTGCGGTTCGTCGCCCCAGAGTTCGGCCGCCTCGTCCTGTAGTTCGTGCCAGTCGAACTCACTCATGGTCGGTGGGCACGCTTTCGCTATCGTCGAGAAAGACCGGGGCGCCGTTGTTGAGATGGGAGTGTTCGCTGTGTCCCTGAGGCTCGAGGCGACCGCGCCAGCGGGCCGTCTCGGCCTCGGTCGGGCCGTTCTGCCAGACGCGTTCCAGGCCCGGCTCGACATGCAACTGGGGAGGGGAGAATACCTGTTGTTGAACGGGGACAATGGGGGCGGCCGGCCGGGGAGCGGTGCTCGGCGGGCCGGCACAACCGACCGTGGCCAGGATTAGCAACAGCCAAAATCTTCTCACCTCTGCCTTATCGGCTCGTGGACGAGAGTGTTAAGGCCGCGTCCGGGTGGCCGCGAACAGGTGTCCCGGACTCCCTTTGGGGGTCTTGCCGGCCCACAGCAGATCCTGGTCGAGTTCGAGGGCCGGTAGGCTGCGCAGCACATCCATGGCAGTCAGGTTCTCGCCTAGCACCAGGCCTTGCTCGATGACTCGCCCGAAGATGGCGCCTCCGCTCTGGCGCAGGTGGGGGTTGTCGGCCATGTTGATAAAGAGCTGGGTGGCCGCTCGCCGCTCCCCGTCTTCGGCCATGGCGATGGTGCCGGCCAGGGGCTCGAAGTAGTTGGGCTCGGCCTCGATGGTCTCGTTCTTCCAGTGGCGAAATTTGGGGTCGGGGTTGATGCCGAACTGGACCACGAAGTCGGGGACCACCCGCACCATGGTGGTGTCGTTGTAATAGCCCGAATCGACCAGTTCGAGAAAGCGAGCCACATGGCGCGGGGCGGCCACAGGATACAACGCAAGCGAAACCAAGCCGTGGCTGGTGGTCAGGTGGACCACGACCACCTCGCTCAACTCGGGAGCTTCGACCCCGACCAGGGCCTGCAGAGGCCCCTCTTTCGGGGGGGGCGGCGGCGCTTGGGGCGCCAGAAACCAGGCCGCCAATCCCACCACCATCACCAGCAGGGCCAGTTCTAGCAGGCGTCGGGTCATTGGTAGACGCTCGAGGTCGCGTCCAGGACCTTTTCGGGATCGGGATGGGCCGTCCACTCGAGCACAGCCGCCGAGTCCTCGACGTAGTCGCGCCGGCGCATTCCGTTGAGCACCACGCTGACGCCCGCGGGGCTGCCGGCCAGCCACAGGGCTTTGCGCGACAGGGTCTCGTGGCGGCGCTGCTCGGGAATGCGCGGGTCGAGCGTCTGGCCCACCTTTTGGCTGTGCTCGTGACTCAAGCGGGTGGCCCGCTCTTCAATCGCGTTAGAGACTCCGCGGAAGGCGTCGGTGTAGTCCTTCTTCCAATCGAGCCATTGGTCCAGAAAGCCCGTGTGGGCGGCTGCTTCGACCGCCTCGAGCATGGCCGCCAGGTGGGGTCGGATCCGGATCTCTTCAAGGGTAAGCCAGTGGTCTAAACCCTGCAAATGATTGGGAGCGTCCTGGAGAAAGGGGGCCCAGCGAAACAGCTGATCCACGTTAGGTCCGGCCAGGTTGGGTAGAAACTCCTGGCGGAACCTCTCTTCCTGGCGTTCTAGCTCAGCCAGGGCGGCGGCCAGATCCTCTTCTTCCTCGTCGAGTTCGAAGTCGGCCAACCGAATCAGGTTGCCCGAGCCGTAGGCGTTGAGAGGGCGATTGACCATCACGCCGAGGTTGGCGGCCCGGGCGGTCTCGAGCACAGCGGGCACCCCTTCCCACTCGAGCAGGTTGAGGGGCAATTGGATCACGCCAAAATGGTGGTCTTTGCCGCCGGCCCGCTCGGCCGCTTCGAGGAAGGCCTCGAGCTGGGTGCTTTCGGGGTGGTCAACCGGCATGACCAGGTTGTTCGACGAGACCCCATAGCTGCCGATGCGACCGGCCTTGACCTGCGCTTCGAAATAGGCGAAGGCGCGCTCGACCCGGTCGTAAAACTCCTGGCGTGACTTCTCCAGGTCCGCCTGGCGCTCGGCCGCTTCCATCAAGAAATACTCGGGATTGTGCAGCAGGCAGACGTCGAGGGTGGCCAATCCAAGGCGCTCGAGCGAAAGCTGCAACTGGTGCTCGAGAAACTCGGGGTGGATGCAATGCCACAGGCCCGGGGTCAGGCGCACCATCTCGGGGATGGGGTTTTCTTCGTTGTCGCGGGCCCAGGCATACTCGAAGTTCTGGCCTTGCACATATCCGATCTTCGAGACGACGATCACCTGCTCGCGCTGCAAGCGGTCGTTTTCGACGAGACGCGCCAGGACCTCGCCGACGGCGCTCTCGCTCTCGCCATCGGTGTAGTTGGTCGAGGTGTCGATGAGATTCACGCCGCGATCGAGCGCAATCTCGATAGCCTCGCGATGGTTGGGGTTTTCGAAGTCGATGCGGTAACAACCGAAGCCCAGGCGCGAGCAGCCCAGCCCCGTCTTGCCCAGTCGGTTCGGTTGATGAGAAGTGGCTTCGGGCGTGGCCCGGCCGGCGATGATGGTCTTGGTCATTGCCGCCACTTTTCTGAGCCAGCAGGCCCGGCCCCTGGCATAATTGCAGAAAACTACTCGAGTTCTAGCAGTTCGCCGGTGGTCGACTCCCAGCGCAGATTGAGTTCGCTGCCGTTCTCGATGGCCTGGCGCGCCCGGTTGGCCCACTCGGGCCGGTGGCACCAGAAGTAGGCGGGCCGGCCGACAAAGAGGATCTCGACCTTGCCGTCTTGCTCGCGAACCTGGCGAGGAACGGCCGTGAACTCTCGCACCATCAGGCTTTTAGCTCCTCGAGATCAGCCCGATAGCCGGCCAGCACCGAGTCGACATCGGGCATATCGACATCCATGTTTTGCGAGAGCGCATGGTAGGGTCTCTCCATATATTGAGTCTCGTGGGTCACTTCAAGGTCTAGTTGGCCGCTGCTCCAGAACCTGGCAATCCACTCTTCGGGGCGCATGGGATCGGTGGAAAACGAGGGGTCGAGAATGCGGGGCGAGGGGCCATCGGGCCCCTCGACAAAGATGAGAGGGGCCACATGCCATCCCCAGGTCACGCTTTGATACTGGTTGGAGCAGGCCAGATCACCGGCCACGAACATCTTGGACCGATTGATGCCCAGCTTGGCCAGTTCGCGACAGATCACGTGGGCCCGGGCGTAACACCCGTCGTAGATGTAATCGAAGGGGATGTCTTCGGTTTGGCGCAGGCGCTCGGCCAGGGCTTTGAGTTCGGCTTCGGTGGCCAGACGCCCGTTGTGATGGATGTCTTCATCGACCTCGATGTCGGGTCGACAGCCGGTCAACTCGCGCAGCTTGGGATCGAGGTCCGCCACCAGTCGGTCCACGGCGGATTCGAGCCGGTGGTGGTCGAGCACCATGGCTCGCTGTCGGGGGTAGGAGAGGCCCTTGAGGGTGTCGGGGTCGAGTTGGCCTAGACTGGTTAACAGGTGACCGCGCTCGGGAGGCTGCTCGTGGTGGATGAACCGGGCCGCCAGTTGGCTGCTCGAAGGTTTGCACCGGCTCAGGGCCTGTAACTCGTGGGGTTCGAGGTTGGCTTGTTCGAGCCTTGACTGCCAGCCGTCGAAGTCTTTCTGGACCAGCAGCCATTCCAGCACAGGGCGGGGGTCGGACAGCGCCAGACCCTGGCAGAACCGCTTGCGTTCCAGGGCTTTCTCCAGGAGTTTGGTCCGATTGGCGGCCCGGTCATAGGCTACCAGCGGAGTCGCATCGTAACGCACAAAGAGAGGCTGGTCGGCGGCCAGCGACTGGTAGTCGGCCAGATGATCCCCGGTGAGGCTCAGTTCTAGGCCCGCCATTTTGCGGACGAACTCGGCGTCTTCGGGGCGGGTCAAGAGTTCACCGGCGGCTACGTCGCCGGCCAGGAAGGCGGCCAGGCAGGCATCCTCGGCATTTTGGATCAACCCGCTGGCGACCGGGACGGGGCGTCCCTCGGCCACGGCTTGGAAAGCTTGGACCGGGTGTTGAAGTTGGCCCGATTGATGCAGCGAGGCCAACCCTCGTACCAGAGGATAGTCTTCGGGCTGCACGCTGCCCGCCAGGCCGTAGAGCGCGCCCAGCCGGCGCACGTCCTGGGCGTTTCCCAGCGGCCGCCATTGGGATTCTAGCCGCACCTGGGCGGCCGGATTGGTGGCTGCCTGGGCCGATGTCAACCGGCGATAAACCTTGAGGAAGGGAATCCAACCACGCCGGGCGCGAAATTCGCAACCGCGTTCGGCCAATGCCTCCAATACTGGCTGGGCCTGGGCCAGCCCAAAGAGCTGGGAGGAGGGGACCAGGCTGGCCGCCACCGCCCAGGGAGCGACTCCGCTCGGGCCCGGAGCCTGGCAGTCGAGGGTCACCGAGTCGGTACTGTTTTCGACATGAGGAGAAGCCCCGGTGCTGGCAGCGCCGGCTCTTACGGTGACGGGCCTGGGCCCCCCTCTGATGATCATTCCCTAAAGCTAGCTCAACGGCCTTAAAAGAAGTTTACATCAGGGCAAGAATCCGACTCGACATTCGTGGTTCTCTTGGCGACGAGGAAGAACGACGTGAGAATTACAAACACACAACCACAAAAAAAATGGACCGTACTCTACTATCTCGACGGCAAGAACAACCTCTCGCCGATGGCCGAGCACACTTTCAAGAGCCTGGATAAGATCGGCTCGGACGACAACGTCAACCTGGTAGCCGAAATCGGCTTAGACGATGGCTACGTGCAGCGCGGCCTGATCGAAAAGGGCAAGTCGGTGGCCGACTTCAAACCCGTCGGAACGATGGGCATGACCGACATGGGCAGCGCCGACAGCGTGGCCGAGTTTCTCGAGTGGGGCATGAAGAAATACCCCGCCGAGCACTACGCGGTGGTTCTCTGGGACCACGGCGCCGGTTTCAAAGGCATTCTTACCGACGACGAGTTCGGCTCGGTGGTTTCGAACGAAGACCTGGCCCAAGCCATGAGCCAGGCTCAGGCGCGCACCGGCAAGCGCATCGACGTGGTGCACTTCAACGCCTGCCTGATGAACCAGGCCGAGGTGGCCTATGCCCTCAAAGACTCAGCCGACTACATGGTCGGCTCGGAAGAGACGCAGGCCGGCTTCGCGCTGCCCATCCCGGGCATCTACGGCACCACCCCTCAGCACAAAGTGGCGGCCGACCTCCAGGAGGCCAAAGGCAATCTGAGCGGCAAGCAACTGGCCGAGCTGTTCGTGTATGAAGCCGGCAGCCAGCTCGGCAGCTCGATCTTCACCCCCACTCACGCGGCCATCGACCTTTCCCAGGCGGCCCCGCTGCGCAATACCACCGAGAATCTGGCCGCCACGGTGCTCTCGACCATCGCCGCCGACCCGGCCGCTGTCGACCGCGTTCGCTCGGTGATCAAAGCCTCCCAGCATTATCTGGTGGCCGAGCACGTCGAGCCCTATTCAGACTATCGCGACCTGGGCGACTTCGCCAAGCGCCTGGCCAAAGAGTTTAAAGACAAGCCAGCCCTGGTTCAGGCTGCTCAGCAGGTCGAGCAGCAACTGGCCAGAGCCGTCATCGCCGAGAATCACGCCTTCTCCTCAATGGGCAGTCGCATGGACGGTTCGACCGGCCTGAGCGTCTATCTGCCCACCGACTTCGGCTATGACGAAGAGACCATCAGCCCCCTCGACGGGTTGCCTATGGGCGGCACCCACAACTACGAGAAGACGGCCTTCGCCCGCAACTCGAACTGGCTGGCCATGCTCGACGCGATCTCGACTCCCGAGACCTCGCCCGCGGCTGGCTTCCACATTCCGGGCAAGGCCAAGATGCTGCTCAATCTGGGTCGCTTCGAACTGCCCTTCGTGGCCGCTTCGGTAGCCGGCGGTTCGCTGGGCGCCCTGGCCATCCCCACCGCCCTGATCGCCGGGGTGGATGCGATGACCCGCCTGGGTCCGAGCCTTTCCAAGCTGCAGGCCGGCGTGGCCGCCGGGGAACACGGTCTGGCTTTCGAGGGTCTGTTCAAGACCGGCACCGCCCTGGCTCAAGGCGCGGCCGCCGGAGCGCTGGTGATGGGTTCGCCCGAAACGGCCGCTTTGTTGAGTCTGGGCTCGCTCGCCGCCGATGGCCTCTATGAGGGCGTCAAGCTCAGCGGCAAGCTGTGGAATCACGTTCACCCCAAGAGCGTCGAGGACAAGCTCGAAGCCGTTCAGGGAGCCAACTTCCAGCCCAATCTCAAAGCTGCTTAGCTAATGAAGTGAGGGTGCGCTCGATGGTCTTGCCGGTTTGACCGGCCCGACTCTCTACCGTGACCCGGAGCGCCTTGAGCCCGCGCACCCCCTCCAGGGGCTCGAGTTCGAGGCGCTCGGTTCGGGGCGTGATATAACCGAGCGAGCGAAGGTAAGCGATGTATTCCTGATACTCGGCCGCTTCCTGGGGTCGCGAGTAGACCACGGCGACTTTGCCGCGCTGGCCCAGTCGCTCGCGTCCACCCAGCACCTCGGCCTTGTGCAGACGCTTGCGCACCTGGGCGTAGCGGGCGTTCTGGTCGCCTTCGACGCCGAACTGCTTCTCTTCTTGCAAGAAGCGAATCTTGACCGGCTCGTTCTGGACCAGGATCAGGTGGATGCAATCAAGCTCCAGCGGTAGCTGGGCTCGCATCTCTTCGGTCTTGCGAGCGGCCACGCACATCACCATCAACTGCCAGATACGCAGATTCTTGAGATAGAGCGGGTCGAACTGGCCGTTCTGGTTGAGCGAAGCGCCGATGTAGGCAGTATGGTCGATGCCGTCGCTTTTTTGCAGCTCGAAGTAGTGGGGCAACATCTCCTGGGCCTGGCGCTGTTCGCGGGCCAACAACTGGGCCACGGTCTCGCGAATCTGGGTCACGCTCAGGTCATAATCGCGCCGCCTTTGATAGACCACGCCAAGCTGTTCATCCAGGGCCGAAAAATAGGCCTCGACGGCCGCCCGCGAACGCGGGCCGAAGGCCTCGATGCGACGCAGCATCGGCTCGACCACCGAGCGCAGAAAGTCGACCGCCTCGAGCTCGTCACCCGAGTCGAGCCCGGCCTCGACCCGGTTTAGCCAGCGCCTCAGGCGAAATCTTCGTTCTTCCAAGAACGGAAAAGGGTTCTCGAGCAGAGCCGCGGCCACGGCCTGTTCAGCCAGGGACAGTCCATGGATCAGGTCGGCGGCCACCGACTGGCTGCGCAGGCGACTGGCGTGGCGAATATCCGACACTCCCGAAAGCAGGTGGACACCCTCGAAGATCAGCGGCTCGACCTCGTGATTCTCGCCCCGGGCCTGCGAGCGCAGAAAGTTGAGGGCCACCTGGCGAAAGCGCCATTCGACGGCCGGGTGAATGGCCGTGAACTGTTCTTTCATCACGGCCTGGACCCGCCGGTCGAGTTCTTCGATGGTGTGCTCGGCGGCCACCGCAAAGATGGGCAGCAGGGGCTCGAGGGCGCTCAGCACATGGGCGTTGAGCCGTTGCGGTCGGGCACAGGTCAGTTCGAGCACCCCCCGCACCTGGCCATCGACCAGCAGCGGCACGGCCAGCAGGCTGCCGCCGTCGGCCTTCTGACTCATCACCATGGGCTTTTTCTCGACCAGCAGACGTTGCGACTTCTGGCTGTTCATCTCGGCCATCGCAAGCGGCGTCAAACCGGCCAGCCCGGCGCCTCGTTGTTCGAGAAAGGCCGTGTTGAATACGTAGATCTCGTCTTCGCGCAGGGCTCCGAAACCCAGACTCAGGTCGTTGAGACCCAGCAGGTTGCGCAGCTCGGATTGAATCGCTTCGAACCGTTCGGGATCGAGAAAGGCGTGACGGTCCACCAGAGCTAGCTTGAGGCGCGAAATGGCCTCGCGACTCGTCACATCCACCGCCTCTAACATGGTGAAGCCGCTGAACTGGTAACGCTCAGGCCGAATGTGGGCCAGTCGCTCGCTCTCTTCAAGCATTTCCAGGCTGGCCGCGGGACACACACACTCACTGCCGTCCTGGCAAGTGATTTCGAGAAATCGACTGTCGAAACGAAACTCGAGATAACGCACCAGACCTGGCTCGGCACCGGTGGACCGGGCCGGCACCATGACCGGGCCGGCGGTCGGCAAGCCGTAGATACGATCCAGGATCAGCGAGTAGGCCACCCGATTGCGCACGGCCTCGAGTCGCCCGTCGTCCAGGTCAGCCTGAGGAGTCCCGTCGGGATGATAAAACGTCTGGCGGAAGGCCGGGGTGGCCGCCAGAACCTCGAAGGTAAACGGCATCATGACGGCCAGGGCACGATCTTCAAAGGCTGGCGGCAAGAGGCTCGTCAGCAGTTCTTCGACCTGTTCGGCCAGCTCGTCGAGCTGGTCGCGTCGTTCGAAACTCTCGAGCAAACGGGGATGCAGGGCCACCAGTTCTTCCACCCGCCCGGCTTCGTGACAGGCTGGTCGGCTGCGCCAGAATCGCAGCAGCGGCTCGAAGCTGGTGCTGCGCCGAAAAAGAAAGGTCTGCTGCAGGCCGGCCGAGACCGACTCGTCGAGGGTGATCATCAAAGGCCGTTCCGGTTGAGCACCATCAAACGGATCTCGCTCATCTCTTCCATGGCATAGATCAAGCCCTCGCGGCCGAAGCCCGAGTCTTTGACCCCGCCGTACGGCATCTGGTCGACCCGGAAGGTCGGATAGTCATTGATGATGACGCCACCAAAGTCGAGCTCGTCGTGGGCCTGCAAGATGCGGCCAATGTCGCGGGTGAAGACCCCCGCCTGCAAACCATAGTTGGGGTCGTTGGCAAGCTCGAGAGCTTCTTCGAAGGTGTCATAAGCATAGAGCGAGGTCACTGGACCAAACACCTCGTCACACGATACCAGCATGTCCGACTTGACGTTCTCGAGCACGGTCGGCTGGTACATCCGCCCGTCCGCCTGGCCTCCGCACAGCAACGACGCTCCGGCCTGGCGGGCCTTGTCGACCCAGTCGGCCACGCGCGCGACCTCGTCTTCTTCGATGAGGGGGCCGCAGATGGTGTTCTCGTCGGCCGGGTCGCCATAACCCAGGTCTTGCACCGCTTTGACGTAGCGCTGCTTGAACTGGTCATAGATGGGCCGGTGGACCAGCACCCGTTGCACCGAGATGCACACCTGGCCCGCGAAGGCGTAACCTCCGACCGCCACCCGCGGGGCGGCAAAGTCGAGATTGGCGTCTTCGTGAATAATGACCGGGGCATTGCCACCCAGCTCGAGCAGCACTTTCTTCTTGGCCGCCAACTGCTTGAGGTGCCAGCCCACCTTGGGTGAGCCGGTGAAGGTCAGCACTTTGATGCGCTCGTCGGTGGCCAGTTTCTCGGCCTGGGCGCCCCGCATGGGCAAAACCGAAAAGGCTTTCTCGGGCACGCCCGCTTCGGCCACCACTTCGGCCAGCAACAGCGCCGTCAGGGGCGTGGTCGAGGCCGGCTTGAGGATGACCGGGTTGCCCACCGCCAGCGAGGGCGCCACCTTGTGCGAGACCAGATTGAGAGGAAAGTTGAACGGCGAGATGGCCGCCGTGGGTCCGGCCGGGACTCGCTTGGTGTAAGCCACGTAGCCATCGCCGGCGGAGCTCATGTCCATGGGAACGACGTGACCGCCGAAGGTCATGGCCTCGCGGGCTGCAATCTCGAAGGTGGCGATGGCCCGGCCCACCTCGCCCCGGGCAAACTTGATGGGCTTGCCGGCCTCGGCCATCAGGGTCTTGGCCACCTCTTCGGAGCGGTCCTTGAGCCGATCGGCGATGGACTGCAGCCAGGCCGAACGCTGGTGGCGAGGGGCCTTCCGCAGCTCTTCGAAGGCCTCGACGGCGGCGGCGATGGCCGCCTCGAGCTGCTCGGGACCGGCCAGGCACACCTGGCCGATCTCGTCACCGTTGTAGGGGTTGGTGACGGTGAGGTGGTTGTCGGTGGTGACCTTGCGGCCGGCTACGATGCAGGGGTGAAGGGTGGTCGTCTCGCTCATTTGAGGAGACTATGCCGCCCGACGCCCCGGCCCCTCTTTTAGCGCGCGTCGGGTGCCCATTCGGCCGGAATGTGGAGCAGCAGGTCGGGGTCGATGGGCTCGCCGTGGAAGTAGGTGGCGTAGTGCAGGTGCGGGCCGGTGGAGGCACCGGTGGTGCCCACTTTGCCCACCACCTGGCCGGCCTTGATGGTCTGGCCTTCTTTGACGTTGAAGGCCGACAGATGCAAGAACAGGCTGGTCAGCCCCTCGCCGTGGTTGATGATGACACAGTTGCCGAGCAGGGTGTAGTTCTTGCCCACCAGCGTCACCACCCCGTCGGCCCCGGCCGTGACCGGGGCGCCGTAGCCGGGAGCGTAGTCAAGTCCGCGATGAAAGCCGGCGGTGCGGCCGTTGCGCACGCGGCGAACGCCGTAGGGCGAGGTGCGAGGGCCGTCGGAGGGCTCGAGGAAGTCGCCCGTAAAGCGTGGCCCGGCCAGCAGGTCGCGCAATTTGGCCAGCACGATCTCTTCTTCTTTGTCGGCCTGGGGGTCGCTATACTTGGCGTCGTCGGAAGCGCTCATACTCAGATACTGGGTGGGACGCCACTTGTCGTCGACCAGGATCTTGCGCGAAAGCTCGGTCTTGTTGCCTTCTTCGTCTTTGAGCGTGACCTTGAGGGTGGCCGTGCCGCCCACACTGGCATCCAGCGGCACCGCCAGGCCACAGCGCAATCCGTAAGGAGCCGGCGTCATAGCCCCGTTGCGCCCGGCCCAATACCAGGTGCCGGTGGTGCCCTCGGGGCAATCGACCGAGACGAACATGGCTCCGCCGGGCCAGGTGACTCCTCGCACCGAGAGGGTCGACTCGTCGGTCGCAGCAGGGTCGGCCGCCAGAGCCCACCCGACGATACAAACAAGCAGCAACAGGGTTTTACGCGTCATCCGACTAGCTTCGCTAGGCCGGTCTTGCTGCCTGCGCGCGAGAGGGGAGAGAAGCCCTCGCCTCGGCGACACGCTTCGCCCATTTTTGGCAATAGTTTTGTAACGAGCCGTTAACATCTTGCGAAGAACGCTCAGATGGGGGTCAGGTGGCGCTGGTAGTCTCGGACTATGGCAATCAATCGCAAGCGCAACAAAGTCAGCTGCAGCTGCGGCAAGTCCTTCACCACCGAGTTAGGGCTCAAACGGCATCGGGCCATGGGCAACTGCGGCGGCGAAGAGGTGGCCGAGCCACCGGCTCAGCAACTGGTGGCCGACGAGCCGGAGGACCGGTTTGGAGAAGAGGAGCCGATTGCCCGCATCCCGGCCACTCCGGTGGCCACCCGGGTAGAGGTGCCGGCGAGCCCGGCCCTCGAGCGGTTCGAGCGCGGCCTGTCGCGGTTTGACTGCTTCGTCACCGAATTCATTGCCTGGCTGACCGAGGGGGTGCGCGCCTTCTCGAGAGCGCTCGTGCCGACTCGGGACGGTCTGGCCCTGGCCGTGCGCGGCCTGATGGCCGTGACGGTGATGTCGGTGCTGTTCTTTGCTCTCATCATGGTGGCGCTGTCGACCCAGAGGGCTACGGCTGCGCCCGGGCCGCGTCCGGCCGATGCGGCGCAGACGGTCAGCGACTTTCACCAGGCCCTGCGAGCCGAGGCCTATGCTAGCGCCTATCGTCGCTTGAGCCCAGCCTGGCAAGCGGGCATCGAGTATCCCGACTTCGCCGCCCATTGTGCGGGGATGAAATACGGCGACTGGAAGCTCGGGCAAATCGAGATGACCGGACCCTTCACGGCTCGGGTGGCCGTCGATCTGAGGGTCCGGGTCGAGGCCCAGCCCCAACTACTGCGCGGATATTACACCCTCACCCACAATGGTCAGCGCTGGCAGGTGGATCAGATCCAGATGGATAGAGTTTAGTCGCTTCGGGAGGAGTCTGGGGCAAGGGCTCCCAATTTGGCTTGATGCGTGGGTTTGTACTGGTCGGCCTGCTGGTCGTCCTGGGGGGATGCAAAGGTCCGAGCCAGGCCGTGATGACCTTCAAGGAGCGCGAGATGCTCCAGTGTAAGGGTCAGCTTCGCGAACTCGGCTCGCTTTTCGGAGGCGAGCAGGTGGAGCAGTTCCAGGCCGAGATGGCCGCCAACAGTCCCCGCGTTCGCTGTGCCACCGCCCGCCAGAACACCTACGCCGCCAGCCTCACCGCCTGCGTTGGCAAACCGGTAAGTGAAGCCGTGATCGTGTGCGGCGGCCACCACCATGCGGGGGTGGGCCTGGCGCCCGACTATCCCCGCTGGACGAAAGCGGATGGAGTGGCCGAGAGCCCCGAGAAAACGGTGGCGCTGCCCACCGGTTTCCCCCTGCCTTTACCTCAAGACGCCAAGCTGCTCGAGACCTACGCAACGACTCAGGAGGGCGATGTGGTGGTGGTCTTCGAGACCGGCCAGGACCTTCGTTTGCTCTGTGAACAGTATCACCAGATCCTCAACCCCGGGGTCGAAAATGTGGCCGCCGAACGCAGAGGCACCCTGGGTGTGTCCGGCACCTTTCAGGGATCGCCCTGCGGCGCGACCATGCAACTCGAGAATGGACGGGTCGAGGTGCGCTACGCTCCGGCCTATCTGGCCGAGGAGTAGAGATGAACCCATCGGCCGAATCGCTCTCGCTTTTCTTTCGGTCGATGGCTGTGATGTTCACGGCCGGCATCTCGCTCGACCGGGCCCTCCATCTATTGGCCGACCAGAGCGAAGATGCAAAGATGGCCGAAGTCTCGCGCGATCTGGCCCAGCGGATCAGCCAGGGCATTCCACTCTCCAAGGCCTTCTCGACCCATCAACAGGCTTTCTCGAACATCCAGGTGCGCTTGCTGACGGTGGGGGAGCGCACCGGCAATGTCGACGCGATCCTCCACCGGTTGGCGCTTTATGAAGAAAAGCGTCGCGCCGTAACCATGAAAATTCGGGGAGCATTGACCTATCCGGCTTTCTTGATGGCCATCGCGACCTTTATGCTGGTCGTCTTGCCGCCCTACATGTTCAAGGGTTTGTTTCAAATGATCGAGACGACGGCGGTCGACCCTCCCTTGATCACCGTGTTGGTCGTGGGTTTTTCGAAGTTCGTGCGCACCCCGTGGTTTTGGGGAATGGTGCTTGCTCTGGTAGGGATGGGAGTGACGGTAGGGCCGTCGCTATGGCGTCAGCCCGGGTTTCGCCTCTGGTTGGCCGAACGCATCCTGGCTACACCGGTGCTGGGCCGCACCTATCAAAATCTGGGCACGGCCCGTTTCGCCCGAGCCATGGAGCTGCAACTGCAGGTTGGCGAGGGTCCCCTGGCCGGTTTCAGGCTGTCGGCAGAGGCCAGCGATAACCCCGTCTTGAGCCGCTCGATCGAAGGGGCCATCGAGGCCCTCAAGGGGGGCGAGGGCTTCACCGACAGCCTCAAGGCGACGGGGTTTTTCCCGAATTCGTTTCTGCAGGTCATGCGGGCCGGCGAAGAGTCGGCCGACTTGCCCGAAATGATGGGCCGCATGGCCACCATGTTCGAGGAAGAACTCGACCACTCCATCGATACCTTTACGGCTCTTTTGGAACCCCTGGTGATGTTGGTCATGGGAATCATCGTGGGGGTCGTAGTCATCGCTACCATGTTGCCCATGATGCAGTTGATCCAGAATCTTTAGGAGGCTTAATGCGAGACGACGCAACCATCAATATCGAGGGCGACGAGGCCGAGGGCCGCGAGTTCGTTCGCACTGGCTATGACCTGGTTCTCATCTCTTCCGACGGCGCTCAGAGTCGATTTCCCATCTGCTATTCCGAAGTGACCGTCGGAGGCGCCGGAGAAAAGCATAACGACATTGAACTCGAGGCCCCCGGAGTGGCCAATCGTCAACTCAGTCTCAGCTACAAGACCGGCCGTCTCTTCTATACCAACCTGAATGTCGCCCTGCCCGTTGCCCTCAACGGGCAAGTCAGCACCTTTCGCGAACTGCAAGACCAGGACGAACTAGAGTTGGCGGGCTGCAAGCTGAGGGTGGTCGGCCTGATGGATCAACTGGCCTCGCTCGAGGGCTATAGCGATCCCTATCGCGGTCATCGTTGGGCCATCGGGCGCGAGCCCGTCACCATCGGCCGAGCCGGCAAACGCGACAATGTCGTCTCGCTCGAAGACCGGACCGTGTCGCGAACCCAGGCCACCATCCGGCTGCACGAGGGCACCTTCGTGCTCGAGCCCGAGACCACCAGTAGCCCTGTGCGGGTCAACGGTGACAAGGTCGAGCAATCGTCGATGCTCTCGGACGGGGACCTGATTCAGTTAGGGCAGCAGCTGCTGCGGTTTCGCACCGCCAAAGGGTCGAGCCGACCGCGCAATCTCGCCCCTCAGGAGGCCACCATCCTTTTTTCGGATATCTGGAATTATTCGAGTCTGGCCGAGAGCCGGCCGCTCGAAGAGACGATCCACCAGATGAACGAATTCTATGGGGCCATGGGCAAGGTCATCCAGGCCGGCGGTGGCTTCTTGATGACCTTTCTCGGCGACGCGCTCATGGCCGTCTTTGGAGCCGAGAGTAAGGATGACCGCGATCCCCAGCGGGCCGTCGAGACCGCCGTGGCCATGCAGAAGCGACTGGAAGAACTCAATCAAGATTGGTCGAGTCGCGGCATGCCCACCATGCAAATCGGGGTGGGCATCAATACCGGGGAGGTTATGGTCGGGGATGTGGGCTTCACCGGCAAGTTCGAGTTTGCCGCCATGGGCGATAACACCAACCTGGCCGCTCGCCTCGAGAAATTGACCCGTGAGTTCAAAGCCCGCATTATCGTCAGCGGGTCGACTCACAAAGCCCTCACCGGCGGACCTACGCTGAGCTATCTGGGAACGACCAGGGTCAAAGGCCGAGAAACTCCGGTGGAACTTTACGGTGTCGAGTTGTAATTCTTCTGGTAGAATCTGGGATATGCGTACATCGAATCGGGGGATGTCGCTGGCCACGACCTTGCTCCTTGGTGCTCTGGCACTGACGCTGGCCTTTACTTTCGCGGGGGTGGGCTTTACCCACCTCAACCTTTCCACCCGTCGAGCCAACGCCGATAAAGCCCGCAATGCGGCCGAAGCGGTCATCGCCCAGGCTATCGAGCGGGTGCTGAGCAACAATGGCAACTATTTCAAGGCCCCCCCTTATCAGTTACTGATTCAGCTCCAGGGCGCCGAGGGGCTTTTGACCTTCGACCCTGACGAGGCCGACGACCTCGACATTGCCGTTTCCACCTACAATCTCGGTGAGACGACCGAGAAGACCGGAGCGGGCGGCCGGATGGTTCCCAAGGATTCTATTCACTTCGTGGGCGTCGGTCGGGCCAATGGGGTCGAGCGGCGCATGGAAGCCATCTTGCAGGTTCCCACCTACCCTTACGCCCTGAGCACCAAGGGAAGCCTTTTCAGTCAGGGCGAACTGTGGGTGGCCGCCGCCGAGAGTCCGGATGACGTGGTGGCTGGCGGTATCGAAGCCAATTTCGACAATCTGTTGCCTTCTCATATCGCTGCCAATAGTACGGACCCGGACCACGCCATCAACCTGCCTTCGAGCAGCAAGAAGATTCGCATCAGCGGCGACGCCCGGGCCGCCGGAGGCATCGAGGCCAGTTCGCCCTTCGTTCAGATTTTGGGCGAGACCCGTCCCGACGCCGGAACCATCGACATGCCGGCCTTCGAAATGCGCGATTTTGATCCAGACAATTTCGGCGATGTCCTCGGTTTGCCCGCTTCGTTGCCAGCCGACCGCAGGCTGGCTGTCGGCGGGTTGGTCAAATACAACGGAGATGTGGGCACCAACCCATCGAGTTCGGGTCCCGACGGCCTGGTCAACGAGCTGGTGTTACCCACCGACGGCTCCGGGGCTATCGTTTGGATCGACGGCGACCTCGAGGTGCAAGACGGCATCGTCGGCCAGGGGGCCATCTTCGTTACCGGCAACATCACCATTCACGGGGCCGGCCATTCGGATGTCACCGCGCCCAACGAGGCGGCCCTCATCGCCGGAGGCGACATCCATATCGACGGCGACTCGCAGCACACCGCCTTCTTCAAAGGCTTGCTGGTGAGCGGCGGTGAGATGAGCCTGCAAGGCGTTTCGGTTTTTGGGACGGTGGTGGTGGGCGCGACCCAGCTGAACGGAAACCCTACCGGTCCCGCCGACCCGAGCCTGAGCCTGGAAGATGCCACCGTGGTGAACGTGCCCGGCGAGGTCGAGTTTCCCTTCGAGATCCCCTTCGACATGGGCATGGGCACAGGCTTCACCACGGCCATGCGACCGGGAATCGAACTCGAGCGGTTCTTGGACAACAGCCCCGGCCCCGCCGACGAGCGCCCCTTCAACCCCAACCTGTTCACCGGCGACGGGTTCAGCGCCGCCAGCCCATTCGGCTTCAAGGTCGGACCGAACTTCGTCACCAAGGCCGGTCTGGTGGCTCAGATGAGTGGCTTCGCAGGCCCCATCGATTGGCCCCCTCACGGAACGGAATACGCCAATTGGACTGACGCCGCAGTAGCGCTGGGCTATCCGGACCTGGCCGCTTTCATCGATGGCGAGATGGTCCCCTGGATCATCAACCACCAGCGTTCGATCATGCGCGAGATCAACACCAATTACCAGGCCGACTGGCCCAAGGAGCAGGGCGCCTTTAGCCTCGACCCCAATCAGTTCTTGCAGCTGGAAACCAAGACCCGGGTCGTGCTCTGGAGGGACTTGTGAAGCGAGCCTTTACCCTGGCCGAGACCATCTTTGCCACCTTCGTGTTGGCTCTGGTCATGATGACCCTGTTCAACATTTTTCCCTCGTCGGCCCTGGCGGTGAAGCGCGGCGAGATGCAGCTGCTGGCTGATTCGGTGGCCGAGGCTCACCTGGAACAACAACGAGCCATGGCTTTCGACAGTCTGGCCATCGCCGCTGAGAGCTACCTGCCCGACCAGGACCTGAAGGGTCTGCACTTCAAGCCCTCGCTGACCATTTCGGCGGTGCCGGGCTCTGACGTCGACCGGCTCAAGTCGGTTAACGTCAACGTTTACTGGTCTTTTCGCGAGCGCAACTACAAAGTCAGCCATGAGGCCTGGATTGTCAAAGTCGGCGAATAGAGCCTTCAGCCTGCTCGAGTTGTTGGTGGCTTCGGGCCTGCTCTTGCTGCTGGGAACCCTGTTTGTCTGGTTCTTGGTGCCGTCGGTGCGCTACTCCAGCCAGGGGGCGGCGCGCGTGGATCTCGAGCAGATGGTCACACTGGCGCTCGACCGAATCGGCAACGACCTGCAACACACGGTGGCCCGCGGGGTCTCGTATCACCCCTTGGCCGCGGCTGGCGCGAGCGACCCGGTGGTCTTGGCCATCGTGCCCCAGGCCGATGTCGACGCCGACGGGCGACGCATCTGGTCGCAAGAAGTCGTCGTCTATTTTTGGGACCGTTCTGCCCACAAGCTTTATCGCCGGACCTGGCCGCCCGGTCCCCCGGCCAGCCTGAGCGTGCCCACGCCGTTACCTACCAACCGCCCGACCTCGTTCGGCGTGGCGGATTTGTTGGCACTCTGCGACCCCGCCGGAACTCGCTCGGTGGCCACGGATGTGACCCGATTTGATGTCTCGCACGCGGGGCCCGGTGCCTCGATTGTGCCTCCTCTAAGAATCGACCTGGAACTCTCGCGTCAGGTCGGCCCGAACCAGACCGAGACCTTCGCTAACACCAAAACCATCACTCTCCGGAACTCGCTATGAAAAAATGGTTGTTGTTGTTGACCTGGCTGACACTGGCGCCGGCCTGGGGCGAGGATCACTACTACATCCATTTTCGCACCTATCCGCCGCGGGATGTGTTGGTCAAGCGCTCGAGCGGCACCGAGCAACCGGCCAGTGCCGAGCGGTATCAACTCACTCTCGAGAGCGGCGCTACGCCCGCCCTGAAATTGGTTTTCACCCATCCCGGCTTCCGCCAGCGAGAGGACTCTTTCTATGTGCAGGAGTTGCTCGAGCAGGGCAACCCGGTGGTGCAGGATGGCCAGACGATCTATACCTGGCCGCCCCCGGATCGAGCGCTCATCAGGCTGGAGCCCGAGAATGCCGTGCAAGCCCTGCGCTGGTGGGTCGTTTATCACCCCCTGGTTTTCGCCCTGGGCTTGCTGTTGAGCGGGGCCGTCACCCTCGGTGGAGCGCTCTATGTTCGCTCGAGTCGGCGAGACAAGCTTCGATTGGCGCAACTGGCTCAGGCCAGGGCCCAGGCCACCGCCAATGACCCGCTGGTCAGCGAGCAGGCAATGCTGGGATCCTATCGTATCGTGGATCGTCTGGGTGTCGGCGGGATGGCTGTCGTGTATAAGGCGGTGCCGGATTCTTCGCTCGATGCTCAGCAGGCCGTAGCCATCAAAGTCATCAAGCCCGAGTTTCTGGAAAATCGCGACTTTGTCGACAGGTTCCGGCGCGAGATCAAGCTCTCGACCAAATTGAATCATCCCAATATCGTACAGACCCTGGATTTTGGCGACCAGGACGGTTTGTTGTACGTCGTCATGGAACTGCTCGATGGTGGCGACCTCGACAATCAGATACCGCGTCAGGGTATGCCCTTCGACCAGGCCATGAACTTTTTTCGGCCCATCTTGCAAGGCTTACTCTACGCCCACGGGCGAGGCGTGGTCCATCGCGATCTCAAGCCCGACAACATCATGGTCACCTCTCGAGGAGAGGTCAAGATCGCCGATTTCGGTTTGGCCCGCGACCACGACGCCACCAAGCTTACCAAGACGGGCAGCGCCATGGGCACGCCAGCCTATATGCCCCCTGAACAACTTTCGGGGGTCGAGCCCCACCCCAGCGCCGACCAGTACTCCATTGGCATCGCCTTTTACGAGATGCTGACCGGAAGACGCCCCTTCGAGGCCGACGATATCATGCAACTGCTGGTCAAGCAGATGTCGGAAGACCCGCCGCCGCCGACCCGTTTCAAAAAGTCTCTCAATCCGATCGTGGAGCAGATTTTATTGCGCATGCTCGAAAAGGACCCGGCCCGTCGCTTCGAGAGCTTGAGCCAGGTGCTCGAGGGCTTCGAGTGCGTGCTAGCGGGGCGCCCCTGGTCCATGCCTGCGGTCACGGTTCAGACCGAGACTCCCGGTCCCGGCTCTGGCAGCTTCAAGCTCCCGACCGCAAGTCAGCCGGTCGTGGATGAGGGCGATACGATCGGCTTCGGGGGATAAAAAAAATGCCCCGGCGTTGTTGCCGAGGCGAAGGTCCAACCAAATGCTCATCTCACTGAAATCAGGCTAACGGCCGACCGTCAAGACAGCGTTAAATGGCTCGCAGGCTGGTGTATCCGCAAGCTTCGCAGACGCGGGCCACCACCGGCTTCCAGTGTGAGCCCACCTTCACCCGCAGCGGCCCCGCCTCGGTCTCGAGGGGACAGTCCTGGAACAGGCGCCCCTGGCTACAGCTGGGACAAGTCGGAACCGCCGCCGCGGGCCGGGGCAGTTGGTCGAGCAGGTCCTGGCTGCGCGCCTCGAGCCACTCGAGCAGAGAGTCCCAGGCCTGATCGCGCACCAGGCCCGCCTGGGAAAGGTCTTTGTCTAACCCGGTCGTCCAGACGATCGTCCTGATGCCCGGGGCCACTTCCTCAGACGAGGCAAAGCTGACGCCATCGAGGATGACCGTCAGCGGGGGACGCTGACCCGTCTCTTCATAGCTCAAGACGGCGGAATGCAGCTCGCTGGCGGGCAGCTCGTAGCGCCGGCCCTCGGGACAATCCACCAGGCCGATGCGAAACCGTCCCGGCACGATGGCATAGCCTCGACACGACCCGAGCTGTACGGCCAGGCGGGCCGGCCGGCCGTGGATGGTAAGCTCTTGCACCGGGGCCAAACCGCAGCGCTCGGCGATGAGGTTGGACTCGATCAGCTGGCTGGCCGGGGTGTAGAGCCTCTTGAGCATGGGAGCAGCCGTCTTGAGGTGAAAACGAAAGCCACCCCGGTCGGGGCAGCTCTCGACTCTGGGAGATTCCGCCGCCTGCAATCGGTGGCCGTGCGATTCCACGGTCAGGCTCAGCGGATCGAGCGCCAGGGCGCCATTGACGGCGATGGCCAGCTCGTGGAGTTGGCGGCTGGGCTGACTGGAAAACAGACTCCGTAACGCCTCACCCTCAAGGGGGCTGCAATTGCTGAATAGCTCGAAGTCGTCGGCGTCCTGGCGGACATCGATACTGGTGGCTCCTCCGGCGATTGCCGAAGCGACCAGGTTGAGGGCGAAATGGTGGGGAGTCTCGAGCTGATATTTGGCCAGCTTGAGCCGCGCTTTGGCCGGGTCGAGGGTGAATTCGCCGCTGGAATCGCGTTCGCCGGCGCCGCGCTCGGCTAATTCCTTTTCTAGTTCCGACACACGGGCAGGTTCGAGCCACCGTTTGCGCACCCTCTAGGAGACGGCCGGGAGCGTCCAGAAGGGGTGGTCGATGTTTACGCCCGGAGTCGTCCTGCAAGATCGTTACCGCATCGACAAGCTGCTCGGCGAGGGCGGCATGAGCTATGTTTATCTGGCCCACCATCTGCAGCTCGATCGGCCGGTGGCGCTCAAGGTCGTCAAGCTGCTCTATGCTGACCCCAACGAGGCTCGCCAGCATGCCGAGCAACTGCAGGTCGAGGCTCGCATCATGGCTCGCCTCGACCACCCCAACCTGGCCCGAGTATTGGATATGTTCCTCGAGGGCAACATCCCGGTGCTGGTGATGGAGCTGATTACCGGCAGGGATCTCGAGCAGACGGCCATTCTGGCTCCCAAGCCCATCGCCCAACGGCGGGTGATGGCCTGGGCCCGGCAGCTGCTCGACGTGCTGGAATACCTTCACACCCAGGAGCCGCCGGTGATCGTGCGGGACCTCAAGCCGAGCAACGTGATGCTGGGTCACGACGGCCGCCTGCGCCTGATCGACTTCGGGTTGGCCAAAATGGCGTCGGGTCAGGGCGGCACCCGGGCCATCGTGCGGGGCATGGGCTCGGAAGGTTATGCACCGCTCGAGCAGTATGCCAAGGCCAGCACCGACGCGCGCTCGGATTTGTATGCCTTCGGAGCCACCCTCTACTTCATGCTGACCGACGAGGTGCCCCCGCCGGCCTCGCTGCGGGTGGCTCACGGGGCGCCCGTCAAAGACCCGCGCATCATCAATGATTCGGTGACTCAAGACCTGTGGACCGCCATCGAGAAGCTGATGGCCCTCAATCCCGACGAGCGCCCGCCCACAGCCGCCGAGGCGCGCCGCTTGCTCGGCCTTGACGAGGGTAAGCCCGACGACGGTCGCCGGCGCTGCGTTCAATGCTCAACCACTCTGACCACGGTCGTTCGGCGGGGGGTCGAGATCGACCGCTGCCCTGAGTGCGGCGGAGTCTGGCTGGATAAGGGAGAGCTCTCACGGTTGACCGAGACGGGCAAGCCCCAATCGCTGCCTCGACCCGCCGCCCTCGGCCCGGCCCCGAAGAAGAGGCCGAGGAAGGTCGACAGCGACGAACTCGAGACCAAGAGCCTGTGGCAGTCGCTGCTGGAGTTTCTGGACCTGGACTAAGGGCCTGACAGGGCCCTAAGCGTGGGCGCACTCGAAGAAATGGGCGTAGAGGTAAGGAAAGCCCAATAACTCGGCGGTCGGATGCAGGGGCGAGCCCAGGTGGCGTAGAGCGGCCACATGCTGCACCCGATAGCTGTTGTTGTAGATGTAGCGGCTAAAATGTTCCTGCGTCTTGAGGATGTTCAACCCTAACTCGTCGAGATCGGCAAAGAGCTGGTCGGGCTTTTCGATCAGGCCGGGGAAGGTGGTCAGGAACAGGCGGGTGTCGGGGCCCGGAGCCATCGAGGCCACCGCGCACTCGAGAAAAAAGCGCATCCCCTTGGCCGCGTAGGGGGGGTCGGTGGTGACCAGGTCGTAGGCGCCCTTCATCGAGTCGGGCACGCCGTGGCGCAGGTTGTGCTGGAGCACGGTTAGACGGTCGCCGCCCTTGGCCTGAAGATAGGCCACCAGGTCCTCGTCGAGTTCGAGCACATCTACCTCGAAATCGCCGCCCTGATGCAGCAAAGCCAGCGAGACCAGGTCGTCGTCCCCCAGCACCAGCACCCGAGCGCCCGGTTTGAGGGCAGCGATCATCCGCTCTGCCCGGGATTGGGTGGTGCGCGGGATGCAGAATTGCTGCTCGTAGCGCAGCTTGAGCGCGGGACGCTCGAACAACTGGCGCAGCAGAGCCAGATCCACGGTCTGGTTGTCGGCTTCCAGGTCGTGGGTCAGAAAGGCGCGCGTGTGGTCGAACATGAAGTCGACCAGGCGATGGGGCTCGTGCATCAGATGGCCGGCCTGAAGGGGGTTGCCGGTGAAGGGTCTGGGCATCCACCGTTGCCGAAAGATGTCTTCGGCCCGCCCCAGCAGCTCGAGCAAACCGGCCCGGTCGGTGGTGGTCTCGGGCCGCTTGCCCTCGAGTTTCTCCAGTTCGTTCTTCAGGCTCGCTTCCAGGCGGAGGATGAAGTCCGGAGGTTGGCGGTCTTCGTCGCCCACCAGCACATGGGCCTGGTGGGACCGCTGCAGCCAGGCGTCGTCAGGCAGAGCGGCCGGGCTCTGAAAGGGAGCCAGCCGCTCCCATCCCTCGGTGTCCATCAGGATGCGGGTTCCGTAGCTGAGGTTGGTCAGCAAGATCTCGCGTAGGGTGTTGCCGTAGCGGGCATCCAGGTGCTGGGTGAGCCAAACGTTCGCCATCGCCGCCCATTGCCCGGCCAGTCGGATTCTTCCTGCTCGAAGGGTTGACCCGGCCACATGACAAAGTCGCATCTGTGACTACCGAGACCTCAACCAACCCCATCGATGACATCCAACGGCAACTGTTGACCATTATTGGCGGGCAGGACCCAGCCGAGGTGAAATTCCTGGTCGAAAGCCAACTGGCCATCGTGGCTCGCGAGCTCGAACAGGTGCCCGAGCGGGCCCAGCGGCGCGGTGACGACTTCGTGCAGCAGATCTCCCCCTGCCTCGAGGCTTTGATGGAGCAGCTGAGACGCTATCAGACCTGGCTCAAAGAGCTCGACGAGTCACTCGAAGAGCACGACACCGGCGGCATCATGCAGGCCTATGAAGAGAGCCAGGAGCTGGCTCCCGCCCTGGTCGCCGCCCAGGACGAATACGTCAAGTTCTTCGCCGGCCACGGCCCCCACCAGAGCCAGTGGTCGAACGCCCTCGAGCAGGCAGCCCAGGCGGTGCGACGCGGCGAGGCCGGGCGCGAGCTGTGGCAAGAGCAAGTGGCCCACTATCAGCGACTGTTCCGTAAGGCGGGTGAAGAGGCTCAGGCCACCAAAATGCCGGGGCGGGCCATCCTGGCCGAGAATTACATCGCGGCCGTGGCTGCGCTGGAGACGCTGGCGGGCTCTGACCCTACTCAGGCCGAAGCTCTCGCCGAGCCGTTCAAGGCCCTCGACGAGGCTTCCAATGAGGCCGAGAAGATGAACAAGCTGATGGTCGAAGCCAGCGCTTCGCCCACCTCGATTCCGGCCACCAACGTGCTGCTCACGGTGGTGCGGCAGGCGATGGCGGGCGAGCTCGAAATGCAGATCGCCGAGAGCGTGTTTGATGACTATTGCGAGATTTCCGACTCGTTCTGGGAAGGGTTCGAGCAGTCCATCCAGCGACCCATGGATTCGGCCCTGGTCCAAGACGAGATCCCGCGCACCATCGAATGTGCCGACGCCCAGTATGTGGCCCTCGAGGCCCTCTCCGAAGCCTTGCCAAAGCGCGACGCCCAGGCCGTCAACGAGGCGCTGCAGCAGCTCGAACAGGTAGCCATGAAACTCAACGAGTCGCGCGAGGTCTATGCCACCGCCGCTCAGCATCAGAGTCACACCATGTGCCCAGGTTGCGGTCGAGCCAATCCCCCCGAGAATCGCGTCTGCGAGGCTTGCGGTCAGACCCTGCAACGGATGGAGGAGGGGCTCGGCATCGCCTCGTCCACTTTCAGCATGCTGACCGGCCCGGCGCTCGAAGAGAACCAGCAGATGGTCATGACCGAGAACGTGGCCAAGCTTTTCGATGCTTGTGACAACGTGGCCGTCGGCAAGATCACGCCCGAAGAGTTCGCCGAGGTGTTGACCTGGGCCGCCAAAGGTCTCAAGGAGTATGCCGACGAGATCGAGCAGATCGCCATTGATGTCTCGGACGAGTCGCAGATGTCCGACGAGATGCGCCAGGTTTGGCGCGAACAGCATCTGCCCTATCTGCACGAGGTCACGGCCTCGTTCGAGCAGGGCGTGGCCGAAGTCGAAGAGGGCCTGAGTTTTATGGCCAACTACCTCAACGAGCCCGACGACCAGCACCTCATCGACGGCGTGCGCGGAGTGTGGGAGGGGATGGGCACGATCCACCGGGCCCAGCTTTCGCTCGAGACCTCGGTCAAGACCCTCGACGACCTGCTCGAGGAGGCGGCCGAACAGGGCCTGCTAACGGAGGAGGGTTAGGGCGCGAAAGTGCCCGGTCACATCCTCGGCCTCGAGTTTTTGAAGCTCGAGTTTGGCCAGACCGGCTTTGCCCTGCCGCTTGTAGAGGCGGGCCAGCACCGAGCGCATGGCCAGGCTGTTGAGATAAGGAGCGGCCAGACTTAAGCCGCGACGCAGCATGCGGGTGGCCTTCATTGGCTCGCCCAGTTGTTCCAGGGCCAGGGCCGCAGCCCAGCACAGCCGATAGTCGGGTTGGGTTTCGGCTTGAGCCTGCCGGGCCACATCCAGGGCTTGCTGCGGGCGCTCCAGGCGAGCGGCCACTTCGGCGCACAGCCCGCCCAGATAGAGCTTTCCATCGGGGGGTAGCCCGGGTCGCTCGAACAGCTCGAGCCAACCCTCCAGGGCTTTTTCGGGCTGGCCAAGGTAGTGCCGGCACGTGCCGCTTAGATAGGCCGACTCGACCGGGTAGTCCTGGCCCAGGCTTTCGAGGATGGGTAAGGCCTGGTCGTAGCGCTGGAACCTGACCAGGGCGGCCGCCTGGTCGATTGGCCCGGCCTCATAACCAGCCACCGAACCTTCCACGAAGGGTTGGGCCAGGCGCCGGTACTCGGTGGGGGTATAGCCCCCTAGAACCGAGTAGGCCACCGTGGTCATCAAGGCCTCGAGCCGGCACTCTCGGGCGAACTGTTCGGCCTCTTGCCAGAGCTCGCCGGTGGGGGTGAGAAAATAGTCGATGTCGAGGTCGAACAGAACGGGCTGATCGGGCCGGGGCAGATTCTCGAAGGTCCCAAGCTCGAAGGGGATGCCCATCACCGTTCCTTCGACCCGACCGTCGACCAGCTTGAGGTGGTGATATTCGGCCAATTCCAGGTCGAACCAGCCGTTGAGATGGGCGCGAGCCCAGGTCAACAGCGAGCCTTCCACCAGGGAGGGGGGGATGACCCAGGTCAAGCGGTTGACGATGCCTTCGCGGATGGCCGGGTAGAGGTAGTTTCCGCAGTGCAGCCCGCCCCAGGGCAGATAGGCGTTGCCGGTCAGGCCCTGGTCGCGCGCCTCGTCCAGGCTCTGGCAGGCGGCCAACCTGGCCAGAGTGGTGTCATCCAGTCCATCGGTACCGACATCGAGGTGAGCGTCGACATGATAGCACCAGGCAGCCTTGATCCCGGCCCGCTTCCAGACAAAGTAGGCTTCGCAGTGCTCTTCCATGGCCACCCCGGTGGTCACGAACGCTTTTGACGACGCTCTTTCATGGCCTCTCGGCGCTGCTTGAGGCCGGCCAGCCCCTCGGCCACCTGGGCCCGATCTTGGCGAGCCTTCTCGACCCGCGCCATGAGCGCCTCACCCTCGGGGGTGCACGGTCTCACCAGGCGATAGGCCTCGAGGAAGAAATTGTTGCGCACGGCCGCTTCCCAGCGGGGATTGTTGGCGGCCACCTCGCCGGCCATGAAGTCGATGCCCAGCGAGGCGGTCAGTTCGGTGGCTGCGTCAAAGAGGGCGTGACCGACCCCTTTGCCCCAATACTTGGGCAGGGCGGCGATGTCTTCCACAAAGGTCTGGCGCCGGCCCAGATCGTCTTGATGGTACAGGTTGAGCAGTAAATAGCCGATCGGCTCACCCCTGGCCTTGTCGCGAGCCACTAGAAAACGATAGAGCCCCCTGCGCACGTAGTTCTTGAGTTCGGCGAACTCGCTCCGTACGTAGGTGGCTCGGTCTTCGGTGGTATGCCGCAGGGCGTCTAAAGTGTGAAGCGACGCCGTGGCCGCAAGTTCTTCGATGAAGGACATTTCATGCGGCTCGGCGTCGCCGATCTCATACCACGTTTCCACGTGGTGGTTAGGCGCGGAGGCTGATTCCGAGGTGCATCTCGGCGTGGGGGCCGAACTGAGGGCCACCGTGACCGCCGAAGGGGCTGAACAGGTTGCCCATGGTGTTGCCGAACCAGCCACCCATGTCGAAGCCGCAACCGCGTGCGCCGTTCATTCCGCAATGCGAAACCGGGCCACACTGGTGTTGGGGACAACGATTACCGGCGAAGGCGTTGCGACAACGACCGCAGCCTTGGGCTCCACCGCTGATGCGGTTTGCTAGAGCGTTGTTGAGGTTGGCCTGCGACTGCATGAGCTGTTGCTGGGCCGGATTCATTCGAGGGGCTCGGGGACCTCCACCGCCAAAGATTCCACTCGCGATGTTAAGTCCTGCGCTGATGCCAAGCATTTCAATAGCCAATTTACCCGTCTCCTCTTCTGTTTGTGCTTGTTATCATGTATTGCTTCCCAGGGGCCTAAAGTCCAGGTCTGTTTTGTGAAATATTTGTTAACTGCGTTAACATGGCCTGCAATTTTGTTACGGAAAATAGAGAGTGAAGTGATCCGGGTCTTGATAGGCGATCGTATCGAGGGGTTCGCCCAGTTGGCGATACTTTCGCAGGATGGTCTGACCGGCTGCATTAAGCTTCGCAGACCAGTCGGCTCCCTCCTCCAGGTCGTATTGGGGCACCTCGCCCCGTTTGGACGTCACCATGCGAGCCTGGCCCAGCACCCCGGCCACTTCGGGCTTGTCGTCGAGGGGATAGAGGTAGACCTTTTTCTCGACCAGGTCTGGGCCCTCGTAGGTGTACGAGACGAGCCCCTCGGCCCGATGGGCCGCCAGGTCGTAGCCAGCCACCAATTCCTTGAGATGGGACGGCAGCAGCGACAGGTCGCGGGCTCTTAGATACAGCTTGAACTGGCCTTCTTGAAGGTCCCAGCCCAACCCGTAGAAGCGAAAGTCCGGCCCGTACTCTTGGGGAACGGCGATGCCTCGTTCGGCCAGCACCGGGGCGGCCCCGGCGAAGGCCTCTTCGGGGTGCGTGACCGAGCCGTAAGCCATGCGCGAAGAGTTGACCTTGTCGCCGTCGACGCGGTGGCTATAGGTATAGTAGCTGAAATGCTCATAGCCACCCTCTGAGGTCTCGGCGAACGACTGGGCCAGGCGAAAGCAGGTCTCGAGATAGTCTTTTTCGAGGCTCGACAGGCGCCGGCGAAAAGGAAAGAAGTGGCGGGTGTGCCAGCTGAGCAGATGGCGATGATAGTTGAGGATCGAGTAATCCACGCCGCCTGATTCGACCGCCACACTTTCGATACATTCTGACCAGATTTTTATGGGTCTTTGAACTATCCTGAGGTTATGACTAGAAGAATCCTCGCCACCCTCCTGCTCTGTTTGACCCTCCCCCTGGCGGCCGACGAGGCCGGAATCATCTGGTTTGGCACCCTCGAGGACGGTCTCAAAGAGGCGGCCCGCACGCACAAGCCGATTCTGTTGATGTCGGCAGCCCCGCACTGTCACAACGTCCCGGGCATCTGGTGACCGGCTAAGCAAGACGCCGACAGGAGTTTCCTGTCGCAACCGGAGGTCATCGCAGCCTCCCGAAAGTTTGTCTGCGTGCGGCTGGCCACTTATGAGAACGCCAAGGAAGGAGCCTATTTGAAGGCTTTGTTCCAGACCGGCTCGGGGGAGCTGGAGAATAGTGTCTTTGCCATCTTGAGCCCCGACGCCAAGGCCTATCTGGTGCCGGCCGGGCGCTCGCCTCGGATGGTCTTCGGCACCGCCCAGCGCATGGCCCAGAGCATGGAAGAGATCGGTTCTCGCTATCACGGCAGCACCGCCACTTCGGACCGGTTGCCCAAAATGGCCAATGTCCGCCTGGCTCTCAATGTGGCCGCCTGTGACGACGTGCCCCTGGTGATCGCGGTGGGTCGCACCGCCAAAGAAGAACGGGCCCTCGAGCAGCGGCTGGCCAACTGGGCCTGGAATTCTTACTTCGCCGGGCGGGCCGAGTATGCCACCGCCACCAACCTGGCCGAGCTTTCGATGATCAGCGGCGCCAAGCCGGCCAGCGGCTATGTGGTGGTCCAACCCGACCGCTTTGGCCAGCAGGGCACCGTCATCGCGACCATCGACGGCGATGCGAAGTTGCCCGACCAATTATGGGAGGCCATCGGGCGCTATCAGTCGGCCGGCCAAAAGGATACCGGTTCGCACATTTCGGCGGGACGCCAGAAGGGTGTTTACTGGCAGACCGTCATTCCCGTCACCGACCCCGGTCCGCGAGGTCGTTAGAGCCCGGGGCCAGAACCTGTTCGGGTGATCGAACTCGAACGCTACGGCCCGGTCGAGGCCTTCCACCACGGGCGCTCGCCCTTCGGATTCTTGAAGCCGGTCATGTCGGTGCGCTGCTACCAGGTCGACGGTCTTCTGATCGACTCTGGGTTGAGCGTCTTCTCCTCGGCCGTCGGCCGCTGGGCCGTGGATAGGGGGGCGCGTCGCGCCCTCATCACCCATCACCACGAGGACCACAGTGGCAACTCCAAAACCCTGCAGGGACACGGGCTCGAGGTGCTGGCCTCGCAACGAACCAACGACTGGGTGGAACGGGGCTTTTCGATCCGACTTTATCAACAGCTGGTGTGGGCGCCCGCCCCTCCCACCCGGCTGAGCCCGCTACCGCAGGTGGTCGAGACCGACCGCTATCGTTTCGAAGCTCTGCCCGCCCCCGGGCATTGCGACGATCAGATGGTCTTCTTCGAGGCCGACCAGGGGTGGCTCTTTTCGGGTGATGCCTTTCTGGCTCGCCGCATCAAGTATTTTCGGGCCGACGAGGATTTCGCCGCCACCGTCGACTCGTTGCGCCGGTTGACTCGATTGGACTTTGGTGACCTCTTCTGCGCCCACCGTCCCGTGATGAAGACCGGCCAAGAGGCGCTGGCCGCCAAGCTGCAATTTCTCGAAGACCTCGAAGGCCGGGTGCGCGAGTTACATCAACAGGGCCTCGGTCCGCGAGCCATCACTCGCCAGCTGCTGGGGCCCGAGTCGTGGCTGTTCTATCTCTTTTCCTGGGGTGATCTATCCAAACTCAACCTGGTGCGCTCTATCCTTTTTGGACCGACGCTTCGAGCGGACTACCCGCCAGTCGGCGCCACTGCAGGGCGGCCTCTCGGCGAGAGCTACGAAAAAGCAAGCCAAAGTGACCTAGAACCTGGCCCGTGAGGAGCGCGAACCGGGCCCGCAACTGCTCGACCAGTTCGCCGAAGGCGGCATCTTCTCGCAGCGAGATTTGCGACAGATCGGTGGTCAGGTGGTCGGCCACCACCACCGCCGAGGCGCCCGGCGGGCCCAGGTCGACGGTCTTGGGCGGGCATAAATAACCGCGCCGGATGACGGTCAGGGTGCCTTTGCCCTCGAGCTGCAGCGGCAGGCTCAACCAGGCCCAACCACGCTCGGGCCCGACTCGGACCAGGGTGTCCATCGAGTCCAGGCCCAGCTCGCGGTGAACGGTCAGTTCGGGGTCGTAGCTGAGCCGGGCCCGCGTGGGCGGAGCTTCCAGGCTGCCCGGTTCGATCATCTGGCGACCCAGGCAGAATTGCTGGCTGGGGGTCAGGGGTTGGTTCACTTGGCGGCCATCGAGTTCGAGAGGAATCGGGCAGTGGACAAAGCCCCTGCTGACCATACGATGCTCGTCGGCCAATCCCGCCTGAGGGCGAAATCGATGCCAGAAGTCGGCCTTCACCGAGGGACGTCCCAGGTGAATTCGCAGGCCGGGGCGGTCGCGTACCGACAGGCGCATGGGACCGAACCGCTCGACCAGGCCCGACTCGAGCACCACCAGCCAATAGCGCGGTCCGTCACGAATCGAGCAGGCGGCCAGCGAATAGCCCTGTCCCAGGCTGCTGCGCAGACCGATCACCAGGTCGCCGACGGGATCGTTGCCGGCCACCCTCAGGGCGGCCAGCTCCTGGGCCAGTTCCACTCCTTCGGGCAGAACGGCGCCGGGAGCGTCGATCATCAACTCGCCCGGGCGCAGCCGCAGCGAAAGAGAGTTGGCTCCCAGCCCTACCAGCCCCTGAAGCAGTTTGACGGCCACGAAACCCGGGCCGGGCAAGCGATACTGGTCGAGCACCTTCTGGGCCCGCTCGGCATCCAGGGCAAAACGCGAGCTGGAATCGACTTCTCCAACGGCCCGAAAGCTCTCTAGAAGCTCGTGCAGCTCGCTCATTCGGCCTGCTTCGCTCTGCCAACCAGGGTCTTCCCCCTCGGGGCCGAAAGCCGCGAACATGACCGAACATGCGCCCGCCGATTCCCACCCCCAAGAGGGCACCAGCCATGGAGCCTCCTGGCTGCTGCCAGCCATCATCGTGGGGGTTATCCTGGGCGGTCTGGTGGGGGCACAATGGCCTCAATTCGCGATTCATTTCGAGTTTTTTGGCGAGCTCTTCCTCAATGCCCTGAAGATGCTAATCGTACCCCTGGTGGCCAGTTCCATGATCGCGGGCATCGCCAGTCTCGGCGATGTGCGCAAGCTGGGCAAGCCCGGACTGGTGACGGTCCTTCTTTACGCCGCCACCACAGCGCTGGCCGTTTTCATCGGCATGATCTTCGTCAATCTGCTAAAGCCCGGCGCGGGGGTCCAGGTGGAAGGGTCCAACAGGGCGCCCGCCACGCGCCTGGTCAAACAGATCGAAGGCGAGTGGGTGGTCTTCGACAAGGGCGATAACCTTTACACCCTCGACGGCGAGCCCGTGCGAGCGGTGGTGGCCCGTTTCAAAGACGAGCACTCGGCCCATGAAGCCGCCAAAGAAGGCGAGAAGTCGCTCTTCGGCGTGGTCGCCAAGGTGATGCGCATGATGGTCTCGGCCAACATCATCCAGTCGGCCGCCGCCACCGATATCCTGCCCCTGATCTTCTTTTCGCTGTTGTTTGGCGGGGTGTTGACCACCCTGGGGCAAAAGGGCCAGATGGTGCTCGAGTTCTTCGCGGGCGTGAGCGAAGCCATGATGGCCATGGTCAACCTCATCATGTATGTGGCGCCCCTTGGTATCTTCTCGCTGATTGCCGCTCGGCTGGGTAAAGCCGGCGGCGGTAGCGCCTTCGTCGAAGAGGTCACCAAGCTGGGCAACTATGCCCTGTGCGTCATCCTGGCCTTGCTCGTGCACTCTATCTTGCTGATCGGGCTCTATGCGCTGCTGGCCCGGCGTAGCCCGGTGGCCTTTTTGGCTAAGCTGGCCAAAGCTCTGACCACCGCTTTTTCCACCGCTTCTTCCTCGGCCACTTTGCCGCTGACCATGGAATGTTGTGAAGAGGCAGGAGTGTCGCCGGAAGCCACCAGTTTCGTGCTGCCCCTGGGAGCCACCGTGAATATGAATGGAACCGCTCTCTACGAGTCGGTGGCAGCCATCTTTATCGCTCAGGCTTTCGGAATACCCCTGGGCATGGAAGGCCAGTTGATTGTCTTCGTTACGGCGACCCTGGCAGCTATCGGAGCGGCCGGCATTCCCGAGGCGGGTCTGGTGACGATGTTGATCGTGCTCAACGCCGCCAACCTGCCCACCGCAGGAGTGGGGCTGCTGCTCTCGATCGATTGGTTTCTGGACCGCTGCCGGACCTCGGTCAACGTCTGGGGAGACGCGGTGGTGGCGGGCTGTGTCGACGAAATGGTGTTCTCCAAGCTCGACCTATCGGGCGAGATGCACCACGCCTCTAGCGTACGGTAGCCACCGGCACGCCGCCGGTCACCAGACCCCGCAACAGAGGGGGCTGATCGCCCTGGCACAGGTAGGGATAGAATTCGTCCAGGCGGATGGTGCGGTCACCGTCGAGATCGGCTCCCCCGCCCAGACCACTGACCACTGCATCCAACAGACTCTCGGGAGTCCCGCCGATGGCGGCCCAGCCGGCCTCGGCCAACTGCTCCAGAAAGGTCGCTTCGGCCTGGCTCGACGGACCCTCGCCGGTATCGAAGATGGCCACCACCTTGCGCCCGTGTAAAGGTCCAAGCCACTCCAGCAGCTGTTTGACCCCGGCCGTGCCGTCGCTGAGTTCGAGCAATTTGTCCTCGCCGGCCTGGCGGGCTTTGCCCCGGTAGTAGAGCAGCAAAAAGTCGTGGTCTCCGGCCTGACCCGCCCAGCGCTGTAGCTCAGACTTGAGGGTGGCGGTGGTGCGCCGACTGACCGTGCGCAGATGACCGTCGGGAATGGCTGATCCGGTCTTGAGGGCGCTCACCAGAGCGGTGCTGTCTTCTCCAATGACGATGGCCCAGCGGTGATCAGGGGCCGGCCGGGCCACCCCGTCGCCGCGCAACAGCAGTTCTCGTCGGGTGGTCTGGCGGCGGTTGTCGGTGGCTTCGACCTCGATGCGATTCCAGCCCGGAGTGGCATTGACCATCATGTCCAGGCGCAACTGGCTGGACTGATATCCGGGCGGACTCTTCCACAGCTCTTGGCCATTGAGCGACACCCTGCTCGAGGCCAGACCGGCCGGAGCATACATCTCGCCCGACAGACTCAACTCGCGTTCGGACGTGCTGGAGAAATCGAATGGTTCTTCCAGTCGGATGGTGGGCTCGTGCACCTCGTCGAGGTTGACCGTGACCACCCAGTCTTTGGTGTAGCTGGCGATGATTTTGCCCTGGACGACCTCTGCGCTCTGCATGCGAACCGTCGCTCGGGCCTGGCGAGGGGCTGAGGCTTCGGCTTTGACCAGCGAGTCGACCCGGGTCAGGCGAACCCGCTCCCAGCTGCCGCGCTTGTCCTGGCGGGCCAGTGACTCGTAGCTGGCCAGGCTGGGGCTGTGGCCACGAATCGTCCAGCCGCTCTCGCCGCTCTTGAAGAGGTAGACGCGACCATCGTAGCCGACGCCGATCTTCTCGGCAAACCCGTCGGCGTCGAGGTCACGATCGATGGAGCCGACCAGAGCCGGAGTCGGCGCAGCGAGATCACCGAGCGGCGGGCTCTGCAGGCGCAACTTGAGGTTGCCGTCTTGACTGGCGGTGTCCACGACCCTGGCCCGCAAGGCCCAGGCCAGCAGGCGATCGTTGGGGTGCCTGCTGTCGATCACAAAGCGCCGGGATTGACCCTGGCCGGGCGTGAGCACGACTCCGAACCCGGCGCGCGCCTGACCGGCCTCGATCAGGTGCCGATAGCCATCGAGCATGGCCGCCTGGCGCGAACGGTCGACCTGGCGTCGGCCCGGCTGGGGCGCCCACCCGTCGACCTCGATGGTCTCCGAGGCCTGGGCGGCCGCGTCGGTCGGCTCGGGAAAAGGGTCGACCTCGGCTTGAGCCGGCTGGAAGAACCCCTGGAGGAAAAGCATCGTGAACAGGGCCAGCAGGCTTGTCAGGTAAAGTAGGGCGCGTGCTTTCATGTCTAGTGGGATACCCCGGTGGCCGGTAGGAGAAACCAGAACGGAGCCTCGAACAGCCCGCCCATGAAGACCTGGCAGGGCGCCACCGCAAGCTTCGTGGCTATGGCGTTGGTTTATCTGGCCAGCCTGGCCCCGGACCTGGCCACCACCCACGACGGAGGAGAACTCGCCACGGCAGCCGTCAGCCTGGGCATCGCCCACCCCCCCGGCTATCCCCTCTTCACTCTGCTGGGACACCTCTTCAGTCTGCTGCCGGTGGTCTCGCTGGTGGGGCGGGTGAATCTGTTTTGCGCCCTGGCGGCCGCCCTGGGAGTGACCCTCTTCGGGCTGTGCTTCGCCCGCCTCGTTGACAATCTGCCGGCCGGCTTGCTGGCGGCCGCGGTGGGCGGTCTGGCGGTGGCGCCCTGGCGCCAGGCGGTGGGTGTGGAAAAATACGCGCTCCATTTCGTGCTGGCCGGAGCACTCTGCTGCTGGGCGGCTTACCGTCGCCACGGCCAGGCGCCCAATTGGCCGGGAGCCCTGCTTCTGGGTCTGGCCCTGTGCCACCATCACACCATCTTGCTCTTTGCACCCGCTCTGCTGGCCTATCTATGGGGCACGAAATCGGACGAGCAGCCCTGGTGGCAGACTCCGGCCGCCCTGGTGGTGGGGTTGCTGCCGCTGCTCTATCTGCCGATCCGAGCCAGCCAGCACCCGCCCCTCAACTGGGGCGACCCCAGTTCGCCCGAGCGGCTGCTCTGGGTCTTGCTACGCCGGGGCTATGGCACCGGCGTGCTCAGCGCTGGCCATGAGAATGCGAGTTTGGGGTTTCGGCTTGGCTACTACTTTCAGTCGCTGGCTCTCGAGCAGTTCTCGTGGGGCATCCTGCTGTTGCTGCTGGCTGGTGCCTATCTCAGCTGGCGTGATCGCGAGCGGGGCGGTCTATTGCTAGGCCTGGCCTGGTTCTTTACCGGGCCTTTCTTTGTGGTGCTGGCGGCCCAACCGCCCGAAGCCGGCTATCTCGATATCCTGGATCGCTTCTACGCTGTATCCTATCTGGTGGCGGCGGGTTTTCTGGCGCGCCTGCTAGCTGAACTCAAGCCGCCTCAGGCGGTGGGCGTCGGCTTGCTGTTGTGTCTGGTCAACGGCGCCGCCCACTGGTCCTCGACCAGCCAGGCGGGCAGCTATCACCTGCCCGACACCGTCGCTCTGGTCTGGCAGACCCTCCCCCCCGACGCGCTCTTGATCCCCGCCAGCGACATGACCTCGGGCGCCTTTCTCTACGAGCAGGTGGTGCTGGGCCGGCGTCCCGACGTGCAGGTGATTCATGCCGGCCTGCTGACCTCGGACTGGTATCGCCAGAGCCTGCCCCGCGAATTGCGCAAAGACAGCCTGGCAGAGGTGCTGACGGCTGGCCGGCCGGCCTATTTCGAAGCGGTCCAGCCCGAAATCCCGGGCTTTTTCGTGCCTCGGGGCCTGGTTTATCAGTATTTGCCAGCGGGCGCCCCCATCCCGGAGCGGCAACCGGTCGACCGCGACACCTTCGAGCGTCTCGAGGCCTTCCCGCGCCGGGGAGATTGGCGCCGGAAACCGACCACCCCCTACTTGCGAGGCTATCTGATGGAGCGGTGGGCCAACGCCTACCGGACGGTGGCCGAATCGCTGCCCGAGCCCCAGGCCGAAGTGGCCCGCCAGCGGGCTAGAACCCTTTCTTCAGGCGATTCTTGATGGTCTTGAGGTTGGCCGCGCCGGGATCGATCTTATCGTAGGGAGCGCCGTTGACGAGGTCCAGGGCCTCGGGTACCTTGCGGGTGTCCATGGTGGCCACATCTTGATGACCGTAGATCTTCTCGAGCGGAATGTCATACTCGGTCATCAGTTGATGGCAAAGGCGGGCGGCCGTCTCGAGGGTTTTGGGCCGATGGGCCAGGTCGTTGGCTTCCATGGCTACCATCTCGATGTTGATGGCTCGGTGATTGATGCCGTAGCAACCCCGCGAACGGACATCGGGAGGCAGAATCTCCCACACTTTGTCGCCATCCACCACGTAGTGCACCGCCAACCCCGGCGATTCGCCGGCGAAATCGTTGGTATTGACGAGGTTCCAGGGAAAGCCGGTCGAGACGGTATAGTGCAAGACGATGCAGGTGGGGTCGAGTTGCCAGGTATCCTCACCGTAGTGGCGCTTGGAATACTTGGCGATTTGCGGCTTCCAACTGGCCAGCTTGCGCGCCCGACTCTTGTCGATCTTGAGATTGGTTTGAGCCAGGGCGCCTGCCACCAGGCCCACCGCCAGCAATAGACATAAGACTCTCTTCATTTGATCGCTCCCGCGGTAATGCCGCTGATGAATTGCTTCTGCAGCAGCAAGAATAAGATGACGATGGGTAGCATGGCAAGTACCGATCCGGCTGCCACGATGCGAAACTGCGAACCGAAGGTATTGGCCAGGTGATTTAGACCCACCGAAAGGGGATAAAGTTCTCGCGATTTCAGAATCACCAGCGGCCACATGAACGAGTTCCAGTGGGCCACAAAGGCGAATAGAGCCAGGGTGCCCATGGCCGGACGGGTGAGGGGCAACATGACCCGGGTGAAAATCGTGAATTCGTTGCATCCGTCGATGCGGGCCGCGTCTTCAAGCTCTTGAGGCACCACCAGAAAGGCCTGGCGCATCAGAAAGATGCCGAACACGCTCACCGCCGAAGGCAAGAACACTGCGGTCAGTGTGTCGTAGAGGCCCAGGCTGCGGATGGTCATGAAGTTGACGATGATGTTGGCCTGAGCCGGCAGCATCATGGTGGCCAGCAAGAGTCCGAAAAGCAGCCCTTTGCCGCGGAATTCCATGCGCGCGAGGGGGTAGGCCGCCGTGGCGGCCAGGATGAGTTCGAGGCCAACTCCGAAAAAGCAGATGATGGCGGTGTTGAGAAAGAATCGTGGCAGCTCGGGTACCTGGCGAAAGACGTCTTTGTAGGCCTGGGTGGTCGGCTCGTTGGGCAGAAGATCGCTCAGTTGCTCGAGGCGGAACAGGTCTCCACCCTCGAACGAAGTCGACACCAGAAAGAGGAAAGGGCCCATCAAGAAGACGGCCAGCAAAGCCAGCAAAAGATAGGTCGCGAGCCTAGTAATAGCTACTCAGCCCCCCTTCGCGAAAGTAGCGCACGTTGATGAGCGAGATGACCGCCACCACCCCGGCCAACACCAGGGCCACGGCCGCTGAATAGCCCATGTCGAAGTCTTCGAAGGCGCGAGTGTAGATGTAGTACACCATGGTGAGGGTGCTGTACTCCGGACCGCCGTCGGGTGTCATGATGAAGATCTCGCCGAAGACTTTCAGAGCCGAGATGCAAGAAATGATGGTGCACAGGGCCACCGTCGGCCGCAACAGGGGTATGGTGATGCGGGTCAGCACTTGCCAGGCGTTGGCCCCGTCGAGTCGGGCCGCTTCTTCGAGTTCTGGCGAGATCGTCTGCAAGCCGGCTAGATAAAGAATCATATAGTAGCCCAGGCCTTGCCACAGGGTCACGAACATCACCGAGAAAAGCGCGATACCGGGATCGGTCAACCAGTCGACCCGCTCGAAGCCGAGCCGGGTCAGCAGATAGTTGGCCAGGCCGTCCGAGCGCAGCACCCAGCGCCAGGTGATGCCCACGATGACCACCGAGGTGATGACCGGGATATAATAGGCGGTGCGAAAGACGTTGCGACCGCGGATGGGCTGGTTGACCAGCACTGCCAGGATGATCGAGGCGAACTGGATGATCGGGACGACCGCCAGGTAGAGGATCGAGTTGGCCAGGGCCTTCCAGAAATAGGGGTCAGCCCACAGTCGCATGAAGTTCTTGAGGCCCACGAAGACGGGGGGCGCCAGATGCCCTTCGGGGGTGTGGCGCAGTAGCGAGAAGTCGAAAAAGGCCAGACCCACACCGCACAGGATGGGATAGAAGGTGAATACGCACAACAGCAACAGGGCCGGCGCCAAAAAGGCCAGGGCCACCCACTCTTGCCGCCTCAATCGCGGTACTCCGTGTATTTCTCCTTGCGGCCTTTGACTCGCTCGACGGGATAGCGGCTGTCGAGTTCGGTCAGCTTCTCGTCGAGGGCGCGAGCCAGGTCGACGCCGCTAGCCTCGGCCAGCAGCAACAGCAAGTTGAACACGTCGGCCAGTTCGGTAGCCAACTCAGGCAGTTCGCCCCGTTTTAGTTTTCCCTCGATCTCGGCCGGAGACTGAAAGCGAAACAGGTCCAGCACTTCGCCAACCTCTACGGCCAGCACCAGAGCCAGGTCCTTAGGGTTATGAAACTGCTGCCAGTCGCGTGCATCGCGGAAGGCCAACACTTGCGCCTGAAGTTGTTCGAGCGAGCGCTTCATGGAAAAAAATTCTAGTCGATAGCCCGTCGGCCCTGCCGCGGCGGTGATTCTGGGTGCTCAAAGTCGATAATTGGAGCGTTCATCGTGCTCAAGGTGGGATCTGTCCGCCCTTTTCTCGAAGTGTCTTCGATGAGGTGTCCCAGGTGTCAGAACCTCACTGACGCGAAGCCTTTGTACTGCAGTTGTGGCTACTGCCTCGATCCCGCTCGCCGCCGCCGAATCTGGGCAAATCTGGTGGTGAAACTGACCCTGTGTCTGGTGGTCGGGGGCGCCTATCTGCTGGGGGCGACCTTCTTCTTTTGGCTGGCTGCCCGCCTGGCCATGGCCGGCTACCCTCTGTTATTGAGCCTACCCGTGATGGTTGTGTTCGGCGGGTTATCTTTGCTGCTTTTTCGGCGTTTGGTAAAGGGGTGGCTGTCGGCCCGAGAGATCTGGACGAATTCGCTCGAGGAGCTCTCCTGCTCGTGGAACTAGGCCTCTGGTCTGACGGCCGCGGGGCAACGCTCTTCGATGGTGCGTAGAGCTCGGGAGCCCAGCCATTGATTGGCCGCGGCCCGGTCCAAACCGGCTCGAACCGTTTGGGCCAATCGCTCTCTGAGGTGGTGTAAAAGTCGGTCGAAGGCTTCGTCTCGGACCACCTGCATCGAAGTCGCGTCGGTCTTCAGGCCCTCGAGGTCGACGATGGCGGCCGCTCCCGGATAGCCAAGGTCGGCTCGGTAGCCGTGCAAGAGCACACCATGCCCCACGAACCAGACGATTTGCGGGCCACCAGGAACCTCCGGAGCAGTCAGCGCCAGCCTGCACAGGCCGGGCTCGGCCTCTCCCCCGCGGCTCACCCATTCCTGGATGAGCTGGCGGCCGCCCTGGTCAAAGGGAGTGCCCTGCGGGTCCACCCGAAAACCCCCCGGAGCCTCATACAGTCCGAAGAGGGGGATGGGATGATACGGGGCCCGGCCGGTCGCCAGATTGCGGCCGTCGAGATAGACCGGTATAGGACACAGACAGCAGGCGTGGCACAGTTCTCGCGTTTCGTCGGCGGCGTGGCAGCCCCGGGCGAAGACCCGCGCCCAGAAACCGACCTTCGGCTCGGGGCGGGTCTGCTCTACCAGGACCGCTGAAGGCGAAGAACCCAGCCCGAAGGTCTGGCGCAGCTGGTCGGCTTCCTGGCGGTCTATTCGGCCGTGATGGCTTTGCTCGTTCCCGAAGGTCAGCCATTCTGAATGCTCGCCCAGAACAGTCCAGCGATAATGTTGATGTTGGCGGGCCATGGTCGCCACGAAGCTCTCGCTGAGTTCGGTTGTTCGAGTGCTGGCCAGCCGACTGGCGGGCGGCAGTGCCTGGGTGGTGGCAAAGGCCAGGTGGGTGGTGTGGGCCTGGTTTCGAATCTGAACCGCCGGTGCCCCCAGCCGCACGGCGGCCTGAACCAGCTTGACCAGCCAATAGAACGGCTGGGCGCGCAGCAGGTCAAGGGTCAGTCGCTGACCTCGCTTGAGGTCGATGGTGAAGAAGCCTTCTGAGTCGAACTCGCCTTGCTGGCGAAGCTCGGCGAGATGGTGTTCGAGCTGTCCGCTCATCGGTAGGCCGCCAGAATCTCGTTCCATCGCTCGGCGGCGCGGTCCAGGGCCTCTCGAGAGCTGAGTTTGCCCGCCAAAGCCGCTTCGACATTCTCCTTCAAAGCCCGGTTGAGGTCGCGCTGCTTGGGTAGGCCCAGCGAGAAGTCACGCGCCCGAGCCAGCTGGTCGATCGAGATACGAATCGCCTCGTCGAGTAGCGGCTCGCCACTGCCGGTCTGGAAGAACGGATCCTCGGCCGTCGCCCGGGTCGAGGGCAGAATGGGGACCAGCTTGTCGAAGGCCAGCTGGTTGTCGGGATTGGTTAGAAACAACCCGAACTCGACCGCCAGTTGGCGATGACGGGCCGAGCGGGGCACCACGAAGTTCATGGTGGCCGCCGGCACTTCACCCGAAGGTGAGGCCGGTAGGGGAGCCACGCCCGTGTTGGCATAGACTCCGGGGGCGTCGGCCTTGAGTTCGAGTAGCAGTTGGGGCCCGGCCTCGAGAAAGGCGAGCGAACCGGACTTGTAGCGGTCGAGCGCCCCCCGATAGCCGTCGGTAAGGGATTCGGGGGGAATGACTCCCTCCAGAAACATCTGTCGATACCAGTCCAGGCGCGCCACTCCCTCGGGGCTGTTGAAGCGGGCCGTCATGTCGGAGTAGTCGACCACCGGCACCTTCCACATGGTCCAGTCGTTGACGATCTTGATGGACGGCATGTAACCGACATACTTGGTGCGAGCGTGAACCTGGCGCGCATAGGCGGCCAGTTCGTCCCAGTCGGCCGGCGGGTGCTCGGGATCAAGACCCGCTTCTGCCAGGATCCGCTTGTTGTACATCACCACCCGGGTGGTCACATACCAGGGAATGGCGTAGACCTGGCCCTCGAATTCGGCCGCCTGCCACAGGCCGGGAAAGTAGAGTTGCTGGGTTTCGGGTGGGACTGCCTCGGTCATGCTCACCAAAGCCTGGTTTTGGGCCAGCACCAGGGCGAACTCGGTGTTGAGGTTGACCAGGTCGGGGGGCTCGCCGGCGGCGATGCCGGCCATCAGCTTCTGCTGGGCCGCCTGCAGCGGCAGGTCGATCCACTCCAGCTTCACCTCGGGGTGACTGGCTTCGAAGGCCTCCATGCGAGAGCGGATGTAGGGCTCGAACTTCTCCAGACTCATGGTCCAGAATTCCAGGTGGATTTTGTCGTCTCTAGGCGGGCGCTGGCACCCGACCAGGGCCAGCAGCAACATGAGCCAGAGAAGCTTCTTCACTTTTCTTGCGGCGTCTGGGCGGGAGTCGGGTCGGTGCTCTGAGCCGGCTCTTCAACCTCGTCGGGCTCGGGAGTCTCGTCTGTCTCGGGAGCTTTCTCGGGTTCCGGCTTGGGCAGCCGCTCGAGGGCCTTTTCGGCCTCGACGATGTTGGGGTCCGACTTGAGGATCTCTTCATAGACCAGGCGGGCGTCGCTCTTCTTGTCGAGGGCTTCCAAAGCCCGGGCCTTGAGCAGGGCGGCCTGGACCAACTCTTTGTTCTCTTTGAGAGCCAGATCGCTCAGCTTCACGGTTTTCTCATAGTCTTTGTCGAGATAGGCCCCCAGGGCGGCGGCGGTAAAACCGATATCGTGGCGCTCGTTGGCCTCTTCCTGGGCTTCTTTGAGCCGCAGTCTCGCCATGCCGACCTGCTGGCTGTCGGCCAGGGCCCAGGCCAGGTTGACCAGATAGAGAGGGTTCTCTTTCTCGAGATCGTTGGCTTCACGAAACTCGATCAGGGCTTGCTCGGGTCGGCCGCCCATCAGATGCAGCGTGCCCAGGTTGTTGCGAGCCCGGGCCATCTTGGGGTCACCGATCAGGGCCTCTTTCCACTCTTTCTCGGCTTTGACCAGATCCTTGCGGGCATAGGCAAGCACCCCCAGGCAGTAGTGGGCCACGGGCGAGCCCCGCGGCACCATCATCATCGACTTGAAGTGCTTTTCGGCCTGGTCGAACTGCTCGGTGACCAGATAGAGGTTGCCCAGTTGTTGCCAGGCGGGAAAGAAGTCGGGCTCCCATTCGATGGTCTGTTTGAAATCTTTTTCGGCTTCAGGATACTGCTCGAGTCCAAAGTGACACAGGCCGCGCAGATAGACAGCGTCGGCGAAGTGCGCGTCTGCCTTGATGGCCTTCTCGATCTCTTCGAGGCCGCGCTTCCAGTCGCCGCGCTCGGCGAAAGTGCGAGCGAACTTATACTGGTTTCTGGCCGTCACCGACTGAGCCCAGACCGGGCTGGCCACCAGCATTACCAAGCACAGGAGCGAAAAGGCACGCATGACTGCCTGTTTAGGCGTCGGACCGGCCCGGCCCTGCGCCTGGAAGGCCTCGGACCGGCGCTCGCCAAATCTTTCTCTCATGAGAAAGCTGATGACGGTCTTGTTGCTCACGCTGGTCGCTCAGGCCAGCATGTTCGACCTGCCGGAGGGCGTCTGGCAAGACGGCCCCCGGGATTTCTGTCGACTCGAAGTCGGCACGCCCGAGAATCGGGCTTTCCGCCTGACCTATGGTGACCTTAAGACCACCATCAGTGGCACCTACCAGGTCACGGCAACCAAAGGCGACGCTCACCTCAAGTGGACCGTGGGCGACGTTTCCGTCCAGGGACGGGGGTCGAAGACGGTCAGCCTGGGCGGCCTCGAGGTGAAGTCGGGTGATACCCTGACCGCCCTGATCACCTGGGGCGACGAGCAGAAAATCACCCTCACCGTCTTCGATCCCGAAATCCAACCCGTCTTCACCCGCACCCTCACCCCGGCCAAGCTGCCCTGAAACCTCACTCCGGTGGAGTCAGGTTGGGGTTGCCGAAGAACTTGATGCGATAGTCCCGAAAGGCCTGCCGCTCGGCGAAGTCGCTGGTCGAGAAGTAGGTGACCAGCGACGGCGCAGCCCGGTCGACGGTCGAGGTCTCGAGAGTGATCAGCTGGCCGCCCTGGTCGAAGTGATAGACCAGGCGATACTCCTCACTGTTTTCATGAACGGCAAAGCTCACGAGCCGGGCATCCTGGCCTTTGAGCCGCCGGCAGGCCTTGAGAAAGCCCTGATGGTTAAGCAAAGCGGCTGCTCCGGGCCCGCATCGACTCGACCACGGCCGGATCGACTTTGACCTGGCCAAGACCCGGACGCGATTTGCAGTCGGGGCGGTGGAAATCAGACCCGCCCGTGGTCAGCAGGCCGCGATTGCGGGCCAGGCGTCGATAACGCTTGACCTCGCGCGAGCCGTGAGATGGATGCCAGACCTCGAGGCCGTCGAACCCCTCGTCGAGCAAGCGAGCCACCAGAGTATTGTCGCGCAGCAAGACCGGGTGGGCCAATACGCAAAGGCCGCCCGCATGATGGAGCGCCTGGATGGCCTCGGCCGGGCTCAGCGACTGGCGGGCCACGTAGCCCGGCTTGCCAGGACGTAAATATCGTTCGAAAGCCTCGTCGATGTTCTTGACCCACCCCTTCTCGACCATCGCTTCAGCCAGGTGGGGTCGGCCGATGCTCGACCCCTTGGACCGGTCGGCTACTTCGCCATAACTCACCTCGAGGCCTAGCTCGGCGAGCCGTTGGAGCATCTCTTGCATCCTGGTCACCCGGGTGGCTCGCATATCCTCGAGCAGCGCTTGCAGGCCGGCATCGTCGGGATTGAAAAAATAGCCCAGCACATGAACTTCGCGAGCGGCTGCATAGCAGCTGATCTCGATCCCCGGAATCATCTCGATTCCGGTGCCCACCGCGGCCCGGCAGGCGGGAGCCCAGGCGCCGGTGGTGTCGTGGTCGGTGATGGCCAGATGGGTCAGTCCGATCGAGGCCGCCTGCGCCACCAGTTCTTCGGGACAGAGGGTCCCGTCGGACGCGGTGGTATGGCAGTGTAGTTCGATCAATAGCGCTCCTCAGAGGAGTAGATCAACACCCGCATGTCGTCTCGAAAGCCTGTCAGCGACGACTCTCCCGGAGGGTGGGCCCGCAGTCTCTCGAGACTTCGATGCAAGACCTCTTCCTGGAAGCCGGCTTCGTCATCGGGCATCTCTTCGTTAAGGGCCAGCGCCCGCTCGAAGGCCTCGCGCACCAGGGTAACCACCATCGTCAGTTCTTCCAGCGACAGGGTTTCGATATCGCGTTGAATCTGGATGCTATCGACCTCGACATCATCCTCAGGGTCGCCGCTGACAAACTCGCCCCGGCGGGCTTCGCTGCGACTGACACTGTAGTGGCGCGCGTCCATCCGCTGGAGGTCGAAGAAGACCTCCCATGATAGGATGAGCTGCTCGCGAAACACCTCGAACTGGTGCTCCAAAAGTTGTTCTTGCAGATAGAAGTCGAGCAAAAGGACCGCGCCGCCCTCGGCCAGGCAGGCGGACCCGAGTTCAGGAAAGCGAACGAGCAGAGAGGTCAGGAAGGTAACGCCCTCGGGAGATTCAGAGCCGGGACTGGTCATAGAGGCATCCTAACACCCCGGCAGGGCGGAGTCTACTTGGCGTACTCAAAGGCCCGCGTTTCACGAATCACGGTGACTTTGATCTGGCCTGGGTACTGCAGCTCTTCTTCGATCTGGCGAGCGATCGAGCGGGCCAGGCGCGGGGCCGAGGCGTCGTCGACCACCTCGGGCTTGACGATGATGCGCACTTCGCGTCCTGCCTGGACGGCGTAGGTGTGCTCGACCCCCTCGAACGAATTGGCCACCACTTCGAGCCGCTCCAGTCGTTTGACATAGGTTTCGACGTTCTCGCGGCGGGCTCCGGGGCGGGCTGCCGAGATGGCGTCGGCGGCCTGGATCAGCATCGCCTCGACGGTGCGCTGCTCGACATCTTCGTGGTGGGCTTCTACGGCGTGGACCACACCCGGGGCCTCCCCGTATTTCTGGCACAGACGAGCGCCCACGATCGCGTGGGGCCCCTCGATTTCGGCCGTGACGGCCTTACCGATGTCGTGCAGCAGGCCGGCCCGGCGGGCCACCTCAGAGTCGGCTCCCAATTCCGCGGCCATTTGCCCGGCCAGAAACGACACTTCCAGCGAGTGAAAGAGGACGTTCTGGCCGTAGCTGGTGCGAAATCGCAGTCGTCCCAGCAGCTTGACCAGTTCAGGATGCACGCCGGTGAGGCCGGCTTCGAGCAGGGCCGCTTCGCCCTCTTCCACGATGCGGTCGTCGATCTCCTTGCGCGACTTCTCTACCATCTCTTCGATACGAGCCGGATGAATGCGGCCATCGGCCACCAGCTTTTCCAGGGCCAGGCGGGCCACTTCTCGGCGGATGGGGTCAAAGCAGGACAGGATCACCGCCTCAGGAGTGTCGTCAATGATGAGATCGACCCCGGTCATGCTCTCGAGCATGCGGATGTTGCGGCCCTCGCGTCCGATAATGCGCCCTTTCATCTCGTCAGTGGGCAGGTTGACCACGGAAACGGTCGACTCGACCACCTGATCGGCGGCCCACTTCTGAATCGAGGTGGTGATGATGCGACGAGCCTTGCGGTCGGCTTCGTCGCGAGCGGCTTCTTCAGCCTGGCGCACGCTGCGGGCCAGGGCCAACTCGTTTTCTTTTTCGACTCGCGAGAACAACTCTTGACGAGCTTGCTCGGAACTCATGCGGGCCGCCTCTTCGAGGCGGGCATCGACGGCCGCCCGGTCAGCTTCGGCCTGTTCTCGCAACTGGCGCAATTCGTCTTCGCGTTCGCCCAGGCGTTCTTCCCGTCGATCAAGCTGCTCTTGTTTGCGCTCGATGAACTCTTCGCGAGCGGCCAAGCGTTTCTCCAACTCGCGTAGCTCCTGGCGCCGCTCGTTATTTTCCTTCTCGGCCTCGGCACGCAAATCTTGGGCCTGGCGCTGGGCTTCAAGCAAGTGCTTGTCGCGCAGACCTTCGGCCTCGATCTTGGCCTTCTCCAGCAGATCCTGGGCGCCCTGACCCGAGGCCTCTTGAGCCTGACGCTCGACGCCTCGGCCCAACATGAAGCCAAGGGCGAGCACGATTGCGCCCACAATGCCGAGTACCACGTCGATGGCTGAAGACCTCCCTCGTTTGCTAAGAACGCCAAGAAAGCGTCGCTGGAGGTGGTCGCCACGCAAAGAGATGAGCCAGGCCCATCAGTGAAGATAGAATCTATAACCCAAGTCCCCCGCCGAGGGGGTCGTTAAATATCGAAACCCCGACTGCTCGGGGACCAAATCCAGCGATCCGATTCTAATGACTGACCCCCCCAGTGTCAACCTCTTCCGGACTAAACAGCGAAAGCTGCTCGAGCACGCTGTTTCCAGTCATCAGCAAAAGGGCGTCGAGGTTACGTCCGTGGGTAACGATCTCGCGCTCGACCAGATCGAGGGCCATCTCCATGTCGACCTTCTCGGGAGCGGCTGCACCTCGCACGAGCGAGTGAAGCCCTGCATAGAAGCAGAGCCAGTCTGGCAAGAGATAGAGCAACACCAGGTTGTGAAAGACGGGACGACCTTTGCCCAGCTGTTTGCAGAACAACAAGCCGCGAAAGTAGCGCTCGACCATTTCGCCGAGTTCCACCTTATTGGCCGCTTCGAAGACCTCCGAGGCAGAGCCAGAGAAGCCCCATTCTTCAAAGGTAAATTCCTGGCCCGCCATGAGGCGCTCGGTGATTTCCTGAGCTTTGTGATTCTCGGTGGCGCTCAAGAAAGCCACCACCGCAAAGGCGCTAAAAAAGAGCGTCGACTGGATCACCTCGGCCTGACTGACCCGATCGCGATGGGCCTGGTGACGCTGCAGGTCTTCGGGCGTGACCAGCTTTCCAGCGAAAATCAGGTCCGCCACCAGCGTCATGCCCCTGGCGATGGCCTGCTTCCAGCCCAGCTTTTCGTGGTCGGCGCTCAAGCTGGCTTCGAGAGCCTTGAAGGCCTCCCAATCGATCGACACGTTGGAGCCGAGCGCCAGCGGTTCGAACCCCATGCCGGTGAACTTGATACCCTTGAGAATCTCTTCGATCTCGCCCTGGTGCGCACTCAGGGGTCGGCCGTTGTTGAGTTTGGCCGAGGTGCAATAGTGACTGATGCCGATGAAGTAACCGTCGGGGGTGGGCGTGATCGAGTAGGGGAAGATTCGGCAGATGAGGGGCTTGGCCTCGATCCCGAGCTGGGCGTGGATTTCGCACAGGTTGTCCTGGTTGAGGAAGACGCATTTGTGGTCGATCTTGGTCACGATGTTGCGGCCCTCGGGCGAGACCGTGAACGGCTCGACCCCGTGCTCCTCGATCACCCGAAGGGCTAGAAAAGACTCTTTAACCACCCGCTGGCTGTAGGGGTCGACCCCCACTTCCAGGCGGTCGAGGCAGCCTTTGGCACACTGAACACAATCGTAGTGTTGGCCTGGGGCAAAATGAAATTCCAATGGTTACTCCTATCGGGGCCAGGGGGCAGGCCCGCCGGGCCAGAATGCTGCCGCATGGATCGGCGGTTGATCTGGCTCACTCTCATAACCGGCCTTGGGTTGGCCGGGTTCCTTTACGTCAATCGTCCTGGTCATCACACTTCTCAGCACCAGGGGCCGCCACCTGCGGGGGCGCCGGTGTGGACGGTCAAAGTGGTCAAGACCTACCCCCACGACACCAGCGCCTTCACCCAGGGCCTGCTGTTCCACGACGGCTTCCTCTATGAGAGCACGGGCCGGCACGGGCGCTCGCAACTGCGCAAACTAGACCTCGAATCGGGAAGAGTGCTGCAGCGGCGCAAGCTGAGCGAAGACTATTTCGCCGAAGGCCTGGCCCTGTTCAACGATCGCTTCTATCAACTCACCTGGGAAGACGGTGTCGCCTTTGTCTATGACCTGGACTTCGAGCCTCAGAAAGAGCTGCTCTATACCACCCAGGGCTGGGGATTGACGCCGGTGGGCGACTATCTGGTGCTCAGTGACGGCAGCTCGAATCTATCCTTTTACGAGCCCGAGAAGTTCTTTCGCATCAAAACGCTGCCGGTGGCCTGTCAGGGCCAGGCGATCGCCGCCCTCAACGAATTAGAGACGGTCGAGGGCGAGATCTGGGCCAACGTTTGGATGCAGAGCTACCTGGCCCGCATCGATCCCGAAACAGGCCAGGTGGTAGGCTGGATCGACTGTCGAGGTTTGTTGAGCGAGCGCGAGGCTCAGCGCTCAGACGTGCTCAATGGCATCGCCTATGATCCGGCCACCAAACGGATCTTTTTGACCGGCAAGCTCTGGCCCCACCTTTTCGAGGTCGAGCTGGTCGGTCCTAAGCCTTCTGATAGTCCCGAAACCGATAGCCCAACCCCCGCTCATTGAAGATGTAGCGAGGGTTGCGCGCGTCGGGCTCGAGCTTCTTGCGCAGGTAGGTCACGTAAAGGCGAAGGATCTGGGTGTCGTCGCGATATTCTGGTCCCCACACCCGGCTCAGCAGGGTTTCGTGGGTGAGCAGCTTGCCCGGATAGTTGATGAACTGATGCAGCAGCTTGAACTCGGTGGGTCGCAAATGGACGGGCTCACCGTCGACTACCGCCTGGCGGCGATCGAGGTCCACCGAGAGGTGGTCATCGATCTCGATCAGTCCGCGGGTCACCGGGGCAGGCATCTCCGTGCGGCGCAGCACGGCTTTGATCCGGCTGACCAATTCGCGGTGGTTGAACGGCTTGCCCAGATAGTCGTCGGCTCCCAGTTCGAGGCCTAACACCCGATCGTCGTCGCTGGCCTGGACGGTCACCATGATCACCGGCGCCGAGGCCGTCTGGCGCAACTGGCGTAAGACCTCGAAACCGCTGATGTCGGGCAGGTTCAGGTCTAATACCACCAGATCGGGCATCTCCTCGCGGGCTCGCTCGAGGCCCTCGGTTCCGGTCACCGCGCCGGTCACGATAAAGCCCGCTCCCTCGAGAGTCACCCGGATCAGGTCGAGCATGTGGGGCTCGTCCTCGACCACCAGGATTCGCCTATCTCGAAAATCTTTGGCCATTATTCACCGCGAGGAACAGTAAAGTAGAAACTGGCTCCTCCTCGCTCTCCTTCCTCTACTCCGATGGTGCCGCCGTGGGCATCCACGATCGATTTGCTGATATAAAGTCCCAGGCCGGCCCCCCGAACCGTCTGGCCGATACCTCGCTCGAAGGCCTCGAACAGTCGCTCCCGTTCGCCCTGGGCGATGCCGGGGCCGCTGTCGGTCACCCGGATGGTGACCTTTCGGCTATCCCATTCGACCTTGACCTCGATGGGAGTGCCGCCACCATACTTGGTGGCGTTTTCAATCAGGTTGGTCAAGACCTGCTGGATGCGTCCACTATCGACCCTCACCAGGATGCTGTCGTGGGGCATCACCAATTCGAGTTCGCAGTTCGCCGCTTTGAGGACGGGCGCCAGTTTTTGGGCCACCCGTCTAACCAGGCTGGCCAGATCCTCGCTTTCGTACTGAAGCTGGATACCGCCGGCTTGTATGCGGGTGGCCTCGAGCATCTGGCCCACCATCTTCTCGAGGCGGACGCTCTCTTCGAGAATGATGCCCGCCTTCTCGCGGATGGTCTCGGCCGAGAGGTTGACCTCGGGGTCGCTGATCAAGCCCGCAAAACCCTTGATGATGGCGATGGGCGTGTGTAACTCGTGGCTCACGGCCGACAGAAACAGCTTCTGGAGGCGTTCGACCTCTTTGCGACGACTGATGTCGCGGACCGTCATCACCCAGCCCAGGGCTTGATTGTTCTCGTCAAACAGAGGAGCTCCGCTGAGCTCGATATCCATCGGCTCGCCGCGGCGGTCATACAGAATGGCCTCGACCGGTTCGGTGCGTTGGGAAAAATGGCGCCGGCCGAGCCGCTCGAGCGAGGTCTGGTCGCGAGGTTGAGACTCGAGCTTGACCGGAAAAACCTCGTGGCTGGGTCGTCCGGCGGCCTCCCCGATGGTCCAGCCGGTGAGCTTGGACATGGTCAGATTGTAGCCGACCACCAGGCCCTGACGATCGAGAATGACCACCCCGTCCGAACTGTGTTGGACCACCGCTTCCAGCCAGCGCCGCTCGGCAAGCAGGCGCTGCAGCAGCCGGGCATTCTGGATGGTGATATCGACCTTGTCGACAAACAGATGATAGAGGCCTGGCGACATGCGCGGGGTCTCTTGCGAGTTGAGCAGGCAGAAGAAGCCGATGGAGCGGCCCCCGCTGCGCACCGGCACCGTCAAAGCCATGCCTCCGGCTGCATCCTGGACGTCGCGGTCGAGTCGCAATACCAGGTCGGGCGAGTCGTTGCCGTGCTCGGTCAATTCATGCACGGCTTGCTCGATCAGGGGTGCGATGGTGGCCGTCTTGGCTTCGTCGACGCCAAAGCTCGAGGTGCGCGCATTGCCCTCGTCGAGGGTCATCAACAGACCGCCCTCGCCGCCAGCGGCTCGCACCACTTCGCTGAGGATGCGTTCGAGTGACCGGACCGACCCGGGCTCGTCGCCCAGGTCCAGCGAGATTCTCAAAGTCTCGCCATCAGGTAGCTCGACGCCTATGGGAACCGGCTCGTCCATTCCCTCTGCCTTCTTCTCGGCCCCACCGGGCCCCTACCGTTAACGATTCTCTAATTCTGGTCTTGCGGCCCTCTAACGCAGCTCGCCTACACTGTAAACGACTCAAGAACATCTCCAAGGAGGAAGCAACAAATGAACTTGATCAAATTTGAACCCTTCAACGAACTGGCTGGACTGACCGACACTCTGGAGCGCTCCTTCCTGCGACGCAAAGAGTGGAACGTCCCGGTGATGCAGCTTGATGCCATCGAGACCGCCGAAGAACTGGTCATCAAAGCCACGGTGCCGGGAGCCAGCAAAGAGTCGTTCCAGGCGGAGTTCGAGGATGGTGTGCTCTCGATCAAAGCTGAAGTAAAAGCCGACGAGACCCTCGAGAACGCCCGCTATCACCTGCGCGAGCGCACCTTCGGCAAAGTCTCTCGCACCTTGCGCATCCCCTTCCACGTGGAAGCCGACCAGACCAGAGCCGAGTTCGAGAATGGCGTCTTGACCCTGACCCTCCCTAAGGCGACCAGCGCCCGCAAGCGCGTGATCGAAATCCAATAGACGCCCCGAGCAGACCTCCCACCTGGCGTGGGGGGTCTTTTTTTTTCTCCGGCGAACCATCCGTGCGATGCAGGCCAGAATCGCGATTTTGGTGCTATTGTTGGCGGCCGCCGGCTGGACGGCCGATTGGGATAGTCTTAAGCAGGCCGGGGACGAAGCGCTCAAGTCCAAGGACTACGCGGCCGCCGTGAGCCAGTTCGAGAAGCTGGTGGATGCCTTTCCCGAGCGGGCCGCGGCCCACAACGCGCTGGGTTTTGCCTACTACATGAACGGGCAGTTCGAGCCGGCCGAAAAGCAGTTTGAAGCGGTGCTTGCCCGCGAGGCCAACAATCCGGCCGCCCAGCGCAATCTCTTGATGGTGGGAGGCCGATTGGCGTTAGAGATGGACTACGATCAGGCCATCTCCAAGCTTGACCGATTGGCCAGGCGGTTTCCCAAGAACCCAGAACTGGTGGCCCTCTCTTTCTATCGAGGCAAGCTCCACTTTTTGAACGGACGGACCGATCTCGGCCTGGCCGCCTGGCAGGAGGTTGCCCGGGCCCGCCCTCAGTCGGCCACGGCCGACTTTCTGACCGGTCTCGAGGCTCACCGCCGCGGTGACCTCGACCAGGCCCGCCAGTCGTATGAAAAGGCGCTGGAGAAGATGTCGGATGAGGTGGTGTGGGTCACCTATCTGGCCGCACTGCTCTATGAACAGGGTCATCCCGACTGGGGCCTGGCCCTGGCCGACCCTTTCCTGGCCGACAATCCCGGCTATGCCCACCTGCAAGTGTTGGCCTCGAAGCTCGACCAGAACAGGGCCCTGAGAATCCTGACCAAAGCCTCGGAAGGGGGGCTGCCCGGGGCCCAGCTCCAGATGGGAGCCCGCTTGCTGGGAGTCGAGATCGCCACGGCCCGCCGCGAACTGAGCGCCGCCTTAGGTCGCTCGGGAGCCCCTGCCGTCGTGGTGTTGGGCGATTCCGCCACCTTCATGTGGATCGACGACTTTCCCCTGGGCCCGCCTCCCATCGGCTGGTTCGTGAACCCCGGTACCCACCGGCTGTTGGCTCGCAATCCCAAACGGGCCCCCTCGACGCGCGAGTTTAGCGTGGCCGCCGACAGCCTCAAGATCGCTCGCATCACCAGCGCCATCGAGTTGCTCGATCGGCCGCGCAAGGCCGAGCTGGTGCCTGCTCGCTAGAAGTTCTCGCGGATGATATAGTCGCTGGCCGGCTGACCATTCCTGGCCGGCGTCGGAGCGGGCGCGGGCTTGGGCGGTGGCTCGACCGGCTTAGGCGGATCGGGCTTGACGGCCACCGGTGGGTCCTCGGCGATGGTCCAGTCAGGAGGGCGCTCGGGCTCGGCCGGGCTTGGAGCGGGCTCGAGCGGTGACTCCAGCACCACTGGCACTGGAGGTGGCTCGACTGCTTCGGTGGGCTGCTCGGCCGTGTCGGTGGGTTCGACTGCGAGGGGGGCGATGGTCTCCTCGGCCGACGGGTCGACCTCGGGCTCGACCACCGCCGCGGGTTCGACAGGCTCGGGCTCGACGACTTCAGGCGAGGCGTCGCCGACTCGCACGGTCGGCTCGGTATGCGGCGCGATCTGGTCGAGGGTGACATCGCTGCTGGGATCGGACGTTACGGAATTCTCGGGGGGCCAGAGCAGGCCCGCCACTACCCAGGCCAGAGCGAACATCACGAAGATGGTGCCCAGGTACCGTCCCCACGGGACCCCGCGCTCGAGGGGCTCAGGCTCGGGTGCCTCTTCGGCCCCAGACTCTGGCTCTGGTTCGACGGCCAGGACAGGTTCCACCTCGGGTTCTTTAGGGACGGGGGGAGGCGTCTCGGACTGGACCGATTGCAACTCGATCGAGGGCGGAACCCGCTCGGGGTCTTCGCTTGAGCGATAGAAGCCCTTCTTCATGGTCTCGGGAACCAGATCTTCGAGTTCTTCTTTGGTCTGCGCCTCGCGCTCGGAACGGGGAGGATACTGCAGCTCGAGGGTGGGCTTGTCGCCGGCTTTGTCCTGGTCCAGGCGAGGCCGCATCCGCGGCCGCTTGAGTTCGAGGTCGAGAAGGACCTTGGGCGGCTTGCCGTCTTTACTGGCGTCTTCGCTCACTTTGGGTCCTCCTTTTCCGGTTCGGTCTCTGGCAGTTTTCTGGTGGGCCGTGGGCCTCTCCTCCTGTTGACGCGTGGCTTTGCCGAGGCATAGGTTGACGACTTGACATTAAAGTGTATAATCAACACGAAAAAGAGCGTCTTCAAGACGCCAAAAACGGTCGGGTCTGTTCCGACCCGGCAGAACCGAGCTATAGAACGATGACAGCAGGAGAGATCCTTTTGTTCGCGGTGGCCGCGACACTGTGGGTGGCCACCTGCACCTTCTTCCGGACCGGATAGAGGAAAATTCGAACAGCGGGAAACAATTGTCCCTTTATGTCCGGGCAGCTGATTTCTCGATACAGTGATCTGGTCAAATCCCTGATCACTTTGCTCGAACTGCGCAATCCCTATAATATCGACCACTGCAAATTGGTCGCACGCTATTGCGATCTTATTGCCCGCAAGGCCGACCTCGACCCCGCTGCCCGCACTCGGGTGGTGCAGGCGGCCGAGTTGCATACCCTCGGCGTGAGCCTGCAGATGGAAGAGAAGAAGCCCTATCAGGCGCTGCCCATCACTCAGCTGGGGCTAACGTCGGGCCGCGATGTTCCCATGCACATCCGCGAAGAGCACATCCTTCGCAAGGTGCTGGGCGGCATTGAAGGGCTCGAGGATTGCGTCGACGTGATCATTCAGCGCTATGAGTGGTTCGACGGCACGGGCTCGCTCTATGGATTGGCGGGGGATGCGATTTTGCCGGAGGGACGTTTGCTGGCCGTGGCTGACGCTTTCGTGGACCTGGCTACCCCCAAGAAGCACCGACCTCAAGAAACGACGCGGGTGGTGCTGGCTCGCATCATGGAGCAATCCGGCACGCAGTTCGACCCCCGCTACGTGGAAGCCCTGGCCGCAGTGGTCGAAGAAGAGGAGGGTCGCTGGAAAGCGGCCGGACGGGTCGAGCACTTCGAGACGGCGCGTTGTCGCCACTATCTCAATCTAGGCCACCTCTATATTGCTATCCACGAGACCCGCTGGGCTCTGCGATCCTATCTCAAAGCCGAAAAGATCGCGGTCGAGATGCAAGACCGCGGCCTCGAGCTGGGAGCCATTTCCGGCCAGGTGATGGTCTATTGCAACCGGGGCGAACTCGAGCGAGCCCGCGAGGCCCTGCAACGGGCCCGCACCCGCAGCCAATCCGAACGCGAGCGGCACGGTTATCACCTGATGTGGGGCCTGGTCGAGTGGCTGAGCGGACGCCAGGAAAACGGCAAGCAGATTCTCGACGGGGTGGCCGAACATTACGAGAAGACGCGCAACGTGCCTGGCCTGGCCGCCTCGTTGGGTTTGCAAGCCAACATGCTTTTGATTCACCGCGGGGTCGATGACATCGAGCACAAGGAGTGCCTTAAACGCTTTCTGACCCTGGTGCGCGACCACGACCTGTTTGATGTGGTCGAGCGTTACCGCCCCTTCACTCTGCCGGTTTTTCTGTCAGCCGTGGTCAACGACTGCGAGTCGGTGACAGCCCGGGCCATGCTGACCCGCATGGGCGAGCCCTGCCACCGCGCCCTGCGCGAGCGTCTCGGGGATAGTCCGCCCAGCGAGTGGACCAGTATCCTCTTGCCCGAGCCGGTCATCCCTACCCCCGAGGCTCCGCCCAAAGTCACCTCGACCAACCACAACAGCTCGAAGAAACGGGTGTTCGTGCGCACTCTGGGCGGCTTTCGGCTGGAGTTCGGCGACAAAGAGGTGGCCGAAGACGATTGGCCCACCCAGAAGTCGCTGCGCCTGTTTGCTCATCTGGCCTCAGGCAAAGGCATCCCCCTGTCCGACAACTATCTCATGGAGACCTTCTGGCCCGACTCGACCCTCGAAAAGGCCCGCAACTCGCTGCGTAACGCGATTCACCAGATCCGCTCGGTGCTAAAAGAAGTGCTCGACACCCCCCCCGCCCAGGTGGTCGTGCGCAGCCGCAAAGCCGGCACCGTGGCCCTGGCTCTCGACTACGAGCTAGACCTCGAGCGCTTCGACGGGTTGTTGACCCAGGCCCAGACTCTGGTCGACCAGGGTCAGAGCCAACCGGCCCTCGAAGCCGTCAAGGCGGCCCTGGTTCTCTACAAAGGCGATTTTCTCGAGGGCATCTACGAGGACTGGAGCGACGGCCTGCGGGTGCAATACAAAGAGGCCTATCTACGCGCGCTGGCCCTCTTGGCCCGCGCCTATCTCGACGGCGGCAATCCCGAGGCCGCCGAGATCTCGGCGCGCAAGATTCTCTCCGTCGACGACCTGCGCGAAGACGCCCACGGCTTGCTCATCGAAGCCGTCAATTCCGACGGCCGCCCGGCCGAGGCGATTCGCCTCTATGAAGAGGCGGTCGAGCTGTTCGAACGCGAAATCGGCATCGCCCCCGCCTCCCTCACTCGTTTACTCGAGAAAGTCGGCCTGCTGCTCTAACGGGCCTTCGGCCCGACGGCGAAGCCGAAACACCTCAGCGAAACTGAAACAACGCGGCGAAGCCGCCCAGTGTTACGACGCGAAGCGTCGACTATCCCAAAACCTCGAGGTGAGCCAAAGCGAACCTCGCTCCTTCCTCACGAGCGAAGCGAAGTGCTCCTTCCTCACGAGCAAAGCGAGTGCTCCCCTCTCACGAGCGAAGCGAAGTGCTCCTTTCTCACGAGCAAAGCGAGTGCCTCGCCGGTTCGAGGATCTTTAGGCACGGCAACGAAGCAAGCTGCCGGTATGGGGAAATCCCCAGCTGAGTAAGAACGGAGTGGCCTTAGAATGGATACAACCCAGGCAAGAATCGAATCGGCAAAGAGCGACCACGCCGAGCCCGATGTCGAAACCTTAGAAACTCGAGAATGGCTGGACTCTCTCGACTATGTGTTAGCCCATAGCGGGCCTGAGAGAGTCATCGAGCTAATGGGCCAGCTGCAGGCTCACGCACAGCGCCACGGCGTGACCTTCCCCTTCACAGCCAACACCCCGTACATCAACACCATCCCCCCGGACCGCCAGCCGCCCTACCCGGGCAGCCGCGAGATCGAGCGTCGCATCAAGAGCATCATTCGCTGGAACGCCATGGCCATGGTGGTCAGGGCCAACAAGAACGAGAGCGGCATCGGCGGGCACATCTCGACTTACGCTTCGGCCGCCACCTTGTATGAGGTCGCCTTTAACCACTTCTTGCGCGGCAAAGACGAAAACGGCGTGGGCGACATGGTCTACTTTCAGGGCCACGCTTCTCCGGGCATCTACGCCCGCGCCTTTCTCGAGGGGCGACTCGATCAGGAGCAGCTCGAGAACTTTCGCCGAGAACTCAAGCCGGGCGGACTTTCCTCTTATCCGCATCCCTGGCTGATGCCCGACTTTTGGGAGTTTCCCACGGTGTCCATGGGTCTGGGGCCGATCATGGCCATCTACCAGGCCCGCTTCAACAAGTATCTGATCAATCGTGGCCTGATGCCCGCCAGCGACCGCAAGGTGTGGGCCTTTTTGGGCGACGGCGAGACCGACGAGCCCGAGTGCCTGGGCTCGATGACCCTGGCCTCCCGCGAGAAGCTCGACAATCTGATCTTCGTGGTTAACTGCAATCTGCAGCGCCTCGACGGTCCGGTGCGCGGCAACGGCAAGATCATCCAAGAACTCGAAGCGGCCTTCCGCGGCGCCGGATGGAACGTCATCAAGGTCATCTGGGGCCACGATTGGGACGACCTCTACGCCCGCGATAAGGACGACTTGCTGGTCAGACGGGCCGGCGAGATCGTCGACGGCGAGTATCAGAAGTATGTGGTCGAAGACGGTGCTTACATCCGCGAACACTTCTTCGGCAAAGACCCGCGCCTGCTGGAACTGGTCAAACATCTCTCGGATGAGCAGATTCACCGCATGCGGCGCGGCGGCCACGACCCCGAGAAGGTGCACGCCGCCTTCGCGGCGGCTCAGCGGGCCAAGGGGCCAACCGTCATTCTGGCCAAGACCATCAAAGGTTACGGCCTAGGCGAAGCCGGCGAGGGCCGCAACATCACCCACCAGCAGAAGAAACTCAACGAAGACGAACTTAGCTTCTTCCGCACTCGCTTTGGCATCCCCATCAGTGATGAAGAGGTGACCAAAGCGCCGTTCTACCGTCCCGCTGACGACAGCCAGGAGATGATTTATCTCAAAGAGCGTCGCCAGGCCCTGGGCGGTTCGCTGCCCAAGCGGGTCAACCAGTGCAAGCCGCTCGAGATGCCGAGCGACAAGTGCTTCGAGGAGTTCGTGCAAGGCTCGGGCTCGCGCGAGTTGTCGACTACGATGGCCTTCGTGCGCATTCTCAGTCGACTACTCAAAGATAAGAACGCCGGCCAGTATGTGGTTCCGATCGTGCCGGATGAAGCCCGCACCTTCGGTATGGAGTCGCTCTTCCGCCAGTGCGGCATCTATTCCAGTGTTGGCCAACTCTACGACCCGGTCGACTCGGATAGCTTGCTCTACTACAAAGAGACCAAGAACGGCCAGATTCTCGAGGAGGGCATCACCGAAGCCGGTTCGATGTCGAGCTTCATTGCCGCCGGTACGGCTTACGCTACTCACGGCATTCCCACCATTCCGTTCTTCATCTTCTACTCGATGTTCGGAATGCAGCGCATCGGCGACCTGGTTTGGGCGGCTGGCGATATGCGGTGCAAGGGCTTTATGCTCGGAGCCACATCGGGACGCACCACGCTCAACGGCGAGGGCTTGCAGCACCAGGACGGTCAGAGCCACTTGCTGGCCTATCCCGTACCCAACCTGATGGCCTACGACCCGGCCTATGCCTACGAGCTGGCCGTGATCTTGCAAGACGGTATCCGGCGGATGTATGTCGAGGGCGAAGACATCTTCTACTACATCACGGTGATGAACGAGAACTACGTTCAGCCCGACATGCCCGAGGGCTCGCGGGATGGCATCCTCAAAGGAATGTATCTGCTCCGCCAGTCCAATCGCGAAGAGGCCGAGCTGCACGCCAAATTGTTGGGCAGCGGCTCGATCATGGGCGAGGTCATCCTGGCTCAAGAGATCCTCCAGGATACCTACGGCATCGCCACCGAAGTCTACAGTGTCACCTCTTATAAAGAGCTACGGCGCGAGGCTCTCGAGGCTGACCGCTACAACATGCTGCACCCTACCAGCGAGCAGCGAATCCCCTACCTTCAGGAGATGCTCGAGGATGACGTCAGTGTGATCGTGGCCGTGAGCGACTACGTCCGCGCCATTCCCGATTCGATTCGGCCCTGGTTGACCAACACCATGTTGTCGCTGGGCACCGACGGGTTTGGCCGCAGCGACACGCGCGAGGGGCTGCGCGACTTCTTCGAGATCGATTCGCGCTTTATTGTCCTGGCCACCCTGGCCGCTCTGGCCCGCCAGGGTGACATCGAGGCCGAGGTAGTCGAGCAAGCGATGCGCGATCTCGATATCAGTCCCGACAAGGTCGATCCCACCAAAGCCTAGAGGAGGCACAGATGGCATTGGAATTCAAACTGCCCGAACTGGGAGAGAACATCGAGAGCGCCGAGGTGCTTGACGTGCTGGTGTCGGTCGGCGACACCATCTCGACCGATACGCCGGTGCTCGAGATCGAGACCGACAAAGCGACCATCGAGGTCCCCTCTGACGTGAGCGGGGTGGTCAAAGAAGTGCTGGTCTCGGCCGGCCAGTCGGCCAAAGTGGGGCAGACCGTCCTGCGCCTCGAGGCCGTGGCAGGCGAGACCGGGTCAGAACCCGAGCCAGAACCCCAGGCCGAGGAAGAAGCCGAGGCGGAGCCAGAGGCCGAGCCCGAGGCGGAGTCCGAGCCCGGGACTGAGTCCGAGCCCGGGACTGAGTCCGAGCCCGAAGCAGAACCCCAGCCGGAGCCCGAGCGGACCGCCCCCACGGTGGCCAGCCTGCCGCCAACCAAGAAGCCCGGGCAGAACGGCGCTCCCGGCACCCCGCGTAGCCTGGCCCCGGCCGCGCCTTCGACCCGCCGTCTAGCCCGGGAGATCGGGGTAGATATTAATCTGGTGCCGGGACGCGGGCCGGGGGGTCGAATCTCGATCGACGATGTCAAGGCTTACGCCAAGACGGTCATGCGCAGCATCGGCGGCGGAACGGCGGTGGCCCAGTTGGCTCCGGCTCCCGCTCCAGCAGCCGCGGCCGTGGCTTTGCCCGATTTCTCCAAGTGGGGCGAAGTCCGGCGCGAGAAAATGAGTGGCATTCGGCGCAAGACGGCTCAGCAAATGAGCCTGGCCTGGACCACCATTCCGCAGGTGACCCAGTTCGACAAAGCCGATATCACCGCGCTCGAGGCGCTGCGTAAGCAGATCAACCAGAGTTCCGAGGCCAAGGTCACGGTGACCGCCATCTTGCTCAAAGTGATGGGCTCGGCTCTCAAGAAGTTTCCCAACTTCAACGCCTCCATCGATCTGGCCAGCGAAGAGATCGTCTATAAAGACTTCTATAACATCGGCGTGGCAGTGGACACCGAGCGAGGCCTGCTGGTGCCGGTGGTTCACGACGTGGTCGGGCGCAACATCGCCGAACTCGCCGGCGAGCTCAACAACATTGCCGAAAAGGCCCGCAACCGCAAGATCGGTCCCGACGACCTGCAAGGCTCGTGCATCACCATTACCAACCTGGGGGGCATCGGTGGATACGCCTTTTCCCCCATCGTCAATCCGCCCGAGGTGGCCATTCTGGGGGTGGCCCGAGCCAGTATGGAGCCCGTTTTTGGTGACGGGCGCTTCAGGGCTCGGTTGATGATGCCGCTGTGTCTGAGTTACGACCACCGGCTGATCGACGGCGCCGATGCCGCGCGTTTCTTGCGCTGGATCTGTGAAGCGCTGGAAAATCCGGCCTTGCTGGCCTTCGAGGGGTAACTATGAGCGAGAAGAATACCAATGTGCTGGTCCTGGGCGGCGGCCCGGGAGGATACGCTGCGGCCTTCATGGCCGCCGACCTGGGTCTGGACGTTACTCTGGTCGACCAGGCCGAGAATCCGGGCGGAGTTTGTCTCTATCGGGGTTGCATTCCCTCAAAGGCGTTGTTGCACGCGGCCAAGGTGATCACCGAGGCCCGCGAGGCGGCCGAGATCGGCCTCGATTTCGGGACTCCCAAGATCGACCGTGACAAGCTGGCTGGCTGGAAAGAAAAGGTCGTTCAGCAGCTCACCGGCGGGTTGGGTCAGTTGCGTAAGGCTCGTAAAGTCGAGTTTCTTCAGGGCACGGGCAAGTTCGTCGACGCCAATACCCTCGAAGTCGAAGGTGAGGGCCGAGTGCGGTTTCAACATGCCATCATCGCCACCGGCTCGCGGCCCATCGTGCCCGGCCCTTTGCAACTTGACTCGCCCAAGGTGATGGACTCGACCGCCGCGCTGGTGCTCGAAGATATCCCCGAACGGCTGCTGGTCATCGGTGGCGGCTATATCGGGCTCGAGCTGGGCACCGTCTATTCGGCCCTGGGCAGCCAGGTGACCGTGGTCGAGATGATGGACGGGTTGCTGCCGGGGGCCGACCGCGATCTGGTGAAGGTGCTCGAGAAACGGGTTCGCTCTCTTTTCTCGGAGGTTCTGCTGAAAACCCGCGTGACCGACATCGTCGAGACCCTGCGTGGCCTCAAGGTGTCGATGGAGCCTGAGCGAGAAGAGATCTACGACAAAGTGCTGGTGTCGGTAGGGCGACGTCCGAACACCGAAGGGTTCGGCCTGGAGAATACCGGCGTCAAGCTCGATGAGCACGGCTTCGTAGCCATCGACCGCCAGTGCCGCACCAACGTCGAGCATATCTATGCCATCGGCGATGTGTCCGGGCAGCCCATGCTGGCGCACCGGGCCAGCCATCAGGGGCGTTTGGCTGCCCAGGTGATCAACGGGTCCAAGGCGATTTTCGATCCCCACGCCATCCCTGCCGTGGTCTTCACCGACCCCGAGCTGGCCTGGTGTGGCTTGACCGAAGAAGAGGCTGCTCAGAAGGGGATCGAGATCGAGGTGGCTCGCTTCCCCTGGGGGGCCAGCGGGCGCGCTTTAACTCTCGGTCGCGGTGAGGGTCTGACCAAGTTGATACTCGAGCCGCGCACTGAGCGCGTTCTGGGAATGGGTATCGTGGGTCCCGGGGCCGGCGAACTCATCGCCGAGGGAGCCCTGGCTGTCGAGATGGCGGCTGTGGCTGAAGACCTGGCCCTGACCATTCACGCCCATCCGACTCTGTCCGAGACGGTGATGGAATCGGCCGAGGTGTTCTTCGGCACCAGCACCCATGTGGCTCGCCCCAAATCCAAGCGCTGAGATGGAGCTGCGAGCCGGTCCCGATTTGCGGCTGGCGCCCGTGCGCCTTCACGACGCAGACGAGATGTTCGAGCTGGTCGAGCGCTATCGCGAGAGCCTGGAACCCTGGTTGTGGTGGGTCGAGACCACCCGTTCGGTGGAAGACACCAAGTTCTTCATCGCCTCGCTCAAGAAGGTGGGCATTTACGAACAAGGCCTGGTTTTCGCCATTCGCCATCGTCGCGAGTTTGCCGGGACGGTCGGGTTTCACAACGGCAATGGTGCCCATATGCGGGCCGAGATCGGCTATTGGCTGGCCCCGCCCTTCGAGGGTCGCGGAGTGATGACCAAAAGCTGTCTGGCCTGTCTGGAGTATGCTTTCGGCAAGGTTGGCGTCCATCGCATCGAATTGCGCACCCGGGCCGAGAATGAACGCAGCGTGGCCATGGCCATCCGTCTGGGTTTCTCGTTTGAAGGCGTCGAGCGAGAAGGGCTGCGCCGAGGCAAAGAGTTTCACGATCACAATGTCTACAGCCTGCTCAAACCCGAGTGGGAGGCGCGCGCGTGAGACGGGTCTGGCTACTGCTGTGGCTGCTGCTGCCGCTGGCGGTGACGGCTGCCGGCGAACCCGGTTGCGATTGTGATCCGGCCCTGATTCATCTGTGCCGCTGCAAGGTGTTGATCACCACCCCGGTGGCTCGCAAGCAGATGGCCTACATCCAGCGGGTGCTGGCTCGTCAGTTCGATGGCCGGCTCAGCCTCGGCCACCCCATCGAAGTCGAGGTCAGCCCGGCCGACCAGCTCAAGACAGTGGTGGGTGAGCATCTGCAGGGGCTCTATGACGACGGCAAGGTCTGGGTCAGCGACAGCTTGATCCGGGAGGAGGCGATGATGGTGCTGGCCCACGAGTACGGTCACGCCTGGCATTTCGAACACCACCCCGACCCCGACCGCATCTCGGATCAGCTGGCCGAGGGATTCGCCGAATGGGTAGCCTTTCACGCTCTGGCGCCAGCCGGATTCACCGACTTCTGCGACCGTATCAAGCGCAGTCCTGACCCCATTTACGGCGGAGGGTTCCGCTTCTATTACCGAGTCGAGCAGCAATTTGGCTCGGAGGCGGTCTTTAACATCGCCCAGACCTGGCTGGACATGGAAGGGCACAAGGTCGACGGCTAGGACTGAAGGATGTCGCGCAGTCTACGCTTGATATCATCGAGTTCACCCTGGACGCGATCGATCGAGAACATCAGTTCACGCACCAGATGTTCGTCTACCTGGGCCGGGTCGTCGCGAAAGAAATACGACTCGGGTTTCTTTAGTACAACGCAAATGCGCTCCATGCTCTTGCGGCTGGGGCGATGGGCGCCGTACTCCCAACGTTGGACGGTATGCTCAGAGTTGTGGCCCAGCAGTTTGGCTAACTCGATTTGAGTCAGCCCGGCTTCTAACCGAGCCTTCTTCAGATTCTCTGAGAAGTCTGCCATGCTTTCGATAATCTTGAGTCCTTCTCGGCAAAAACTTGAATTCCCCCTGAGAGGGCAAGAGGTTGGGCTGCCGAAGGGCGCGGGGTGAACGAACTTCCCGACCTGGTTCTGCCTGACGACGACGACCTGCTCGACGCCCTCAAGGCAATACCCGCCGCCCTCTCGGGCTATGGCTATAATGAGGTGAACATCCGCGAGTTGCTGGGGGTGGGCGACCCCGGACAGTTGCTCTCGGACAACATCCCCGGTTATCTGTGGCGATGCCAGAAGGCGAATTCGGTCCTGGCCCTTTTGGTGGCCTTCTTCCTGTTACACCAGCCTGTGCGCCGAGCTTCGCTGGAAGAGTATCTGGGGGACGAAGAGGTGGCAGCCCTGATTGCGGCGGGCGTGGTAGTGGATGATGGCGAGGCCGTGCGCTCCACCGTGGACCTCTACCCGATCTTTGGGCGCTACGTGTTCACCGACCCGGTGCTGGCTCGCCAACAGTCCGAGGGCCACGTTTACGAATTAGGAGCCGACAGCTACGCCATCGCCAGGGTCACTCCCCGCAAGCGGGTGCTGCGAACCCTCGACCTGTGTACCGGTTCGGGGGTGCACGCCATCCTGGCCGGAGGCCACTCGGAAGAAGTGGTGGGCGTCGACATCAATCCTCGGGCCCTGGCTTACTCGCGTCTCAACGCCCACATGAACGGGGTGGCCGAGAGTTGCACTTTCGTGGAGGGAGATCTCTTCGCTCCCGTTCCCCAGGCCAGGTACGACCTTATCACCGTCAATCCGCCCTTCGTGCCCAGTCCTGACCGCACGGTGGCTATCCATCGTAGTCCGGGCGAGACGGGCGAAGAGGTCTCGTCGCGCCTGGTGGCGGCCCTGCCCGAATACCTGGCCGTCGGTGGTCTTTTTTCGATGGTGCTCGATTATCCGGTGATGAGGGACAGCACCTATCTCGAGCGATTGGGCGAATGGCTCGGAGAGTCTCACGGTTGGGGTATCGCCATTCTTGATTTCGGAGCCGTGCCCAACGAGAAGTATATCCTTGGTCACCTCGATTTCAACGTGGGTTGGAGCAATTTTCAAGAGACTTTTCAGCAGTATCTCGAATCCTACGAGCGACTGGGCATCACCTCGGTGGGGTTCGCCAACGTCTTCATCAAGCGTCTGACCGACAACACCCCCACCTGGGGCCACCGGTTCTCGACCCGGGTGCCCAGTGTATTTCTGTGCGACCGGGTCGAAGAGTGGCTCGACGGGCTCGAAGACTATGGCAATCCTGATTGGGATCCCGACTGGGAGTTTTGGAAGCCCAGACTCAGCCCCCACTACAGCACGCTCTGGCGCGATTCGAAGAAAAAGCGCGGTCTGCTCGAATCGAGCGACCTCAATTGGTGCCAGCCGTTGGCCCTGGATCGCCTTCAGGCCATGCTGGCGGCCCGGCTCGACGGCAAGAAGACTGGTGAAGAGCTGGTGCAGGGATGGGCCAAAAGCCGCCGGCTCGACCTCGACGCGGCTCGCCGCGAGGTGGTCGAGATTCTGAGATTTCTAGGATGTCAAGGCGCGCTCAACTGACATTGTGCTGGCTGCTGGGCGCCATGGCCCTGGCCTGGTGGGTGGGGCGGCCGACGCCGTGTGGCTGCGAGCAGGACGAATTCTGCGGAACGACCCCCGCTCCCGTGATGGCCTGCTGTCACCACGACGGCTCGCTGTGCGCCGTGCATGGCTGCCAGCCGGTGGTGGAATGCGCCGACGCGCCCGCCCCACCCCAGCTTGCCTATGTTCTTCCCGCCGACTCCGAGCAGGCACCTCGGGCCTGGACTCGAGGAGCCTTCCCCTCGGCCTCGACCCGGCTGGGTCAGGTCTACACAACCCCTCCGACGCCCCCTCCTGAGAGCTGGCTCTAGCCAGCCTAACGACCCAAATCATATCAGGAGGTAACTATGCTTTCGAGATGGCTCTTGCCATGCTTGTTCTTTATTTTCATGGGGACGGCTCTGGCCGACGACGAACCGGTCAGCCGCCCCGACAGCCACGCGCCCATCGGAGTGATGGGCGACCACCGCCACCGCGAGGGGGAGTGGATGGTGTCCTACCGTTACATGACCATGCGGATGAACGGCAGCCTCAACGGCTCGTCGTCCATCTCGAATCGTGACGTTCTCAGAGGCTATATGGTCACGCCCACCAGGATGACCATGGACATGCACATGCTGGGCATGATGACCGCTCCCAGCGACGACGTGACCGTCATGGTCATGCTGCCCTTCGTGCACAAGTCGATGACCCACCTGGCCCGTAACGGCCGCACCTTCACCACCAGCGCCAACGGCGTCGGCGACATGCAAGTGAGTGCGCTGGTCGGCCTGTGGGATGAAGAGGATCAGCACCTGCACTTCAAGGCCGGGCTGAGTCTACCCACCGGAACCATCTCGGCGCGTGACGACACGCCAGCCGGGCCCAACCAGATCTTGCCCTATCCCATGCAGTTGGGCTCGGGCACCTTTGATCTGGTGCCAGGCGTCACTTATACCGGCCAGAGCGACGATTGGTCCTGGGGCGCTCAGCTTCAGGGTACGGTGCGGCTGGGCGAGAACCATCGTGGCTACAAGCTCGGTAACGTGGGCGAGTTGTCGCTATGGGGGGCTCATCGTTGGAACGACAACGTCAGCACGTCGCTGCGCCTGTACGGAACCACCTGGGGTGACATCTCGGGGCGTGACTCGGCCCTCAATCCCCGCATGATTCCCACCGCCGACCCCAATCTGCGGGCCGGCAGCCGACTGGACGCGCTGGTGGGTGTGAACGTGCTCACCGGCGGCGGCCATCGCCTGAGTGTCGAGGCCGGGCTGCCGGTGGCTCAATCGCTGGACGGCCCCCAGCTCAAGACCGATTATACGGTCACGGCCGGTTGGCAGTTCAGCTTCTAAGGGCCTGTAGGGCCGCCCGGGCCGTCCAACGAATCTTCTGGGGCAATGGACCCCGGTCTTTACTACCCCGAAGAGATGGGACGGCCCGAGGTGGCCCGCATTCGCGCGCACTATTCCACCCTCGACACGCGGGCCTTGCACGACGCCAGCCGCGACCGCTTCACCCAGACCGGCGGCAGCTTCTATCACGGCGACACCTGGGCCCCGACCTTCTATCGGTTATTGAGTTGGGCCGGCTTGAACTCGGACGATGTCTTCTATGACCTGGGTTGCGGCTGCGGTGAGCCGACCCTGACAGCTTCTTTGTTCACGCCGCAGGCCCAGGGACTGGACCTTTTGCCCGGACTGGTTCGCATCGCCGAGGCCTCGGCTCGTAACCTGGAATTGGCGGCCAGCTTTGCGGTGGGAGATATGCTGGGGGCCGATTTGAGTTCAGCCACCTTGATCTATGTGGCGGCCACAACCTTCGATCGCTGGCATCGTCAGCAGCTGGTGCGTCGCCTCAAGCCGCTCACTCAGGCCCGTTTTTTGGTGCAAGGTCCTCCGCTGGAAGGTCTGCCGGTGGTGGCGGTGGCCAAAGAGTGGGTCTTCTGGGGTGAGCCCACTCCGTGTCGTTTTGCTCTTCAGACCTGCTGAAGTTTCAAAGATCTTTCAGGCAGCTGGGTCATACTGTTGAAAACAAAGACCAGGAGTAACCAATGCAAGTCCGTCATCTCGCCACCTCCCACGCCGCTACCCACCAGCAGCCCGCCAAGCAAGCCGAAGGCGAACCCCGTGACCCTCAGGACCGGGTGGAACTCGGCACCCACCGCGACGAAGATTTTTGGGCCCAGCAGCTGCGCGAACTCAAAGAGCGCTATCCCAACGGCATGACCGCTCACGACCAGCGCGTTTTCCTGACACAAATGTTCGACTAGCGCGGGTCTGGACCGCAGGAGACACTCCCGCTCCCAAAGAAGCCGAGCATTGAAGGAGTGTGCCTGCAAATGCCCATCCAACCACTGCCTGAGGGAGCCCAGCCCCTCATCCCCTATCTGATTGTCAACAAAGCAGCCGCGGCCATCGAGTTTTATAAACTCGTCTTCGCCGCCGACGAGGTGTTGCGCATGGCCGGGCCCGACGGCAAGTCGATCATGCACGCCGAGCTACGCATCGCCGGCTGCCTGATCTATCTGGCCGACGAGAATCCCGAGCAGGGCCATCTGTCTCCCACCACCGTGGGCACGACCACCGTCGGTCTGAGCCTTTACTGCCTGGATGCCGACAAGGTCTTCAACCGGGCCCTGGACCACGGGGCCGAAGTGGTTCGCCCCATGATGGACGCCTTTTGGGGCGACCGGTACGGCGTGGTGGTCGATCCTTTCGGCCATCAATGGAGCTTGATGACCCGCAAAGAGCACTTGAGCCCCGAGGAGATGGTCCAGCGCGGCAATCAGTCGATGCGCTAGCTGTCAACCCGCCTCGATGAGGCTAACTCCTTGCAGAAACTCGACGTCTATGCTCTCTGGTTCGACGATGCCGCCCTGGGACCCCTAAGGGGTGTCGGTCGTTGCTGCCGGCGACCTGCCGCGAATGGAGGGTCGCCGTGATACCCTGGAGGACGCCACTCTCATCGTCGAGGTCCTCTCGCCCTCCACTCTGGACTATGACCTCGGCCGCATCTCTCGAGGAGTCGAAGGGCTGGCGCCTCAGGCCGCCAGGGGCAGGCTGACCGCCGCCGGGTTGATGTCTGGTGCGACCGGTTGTTGAACGGGCCGGGGGCGGGCGGCGTTGCGCAAAGTGACGTACCCGTTATAGATGTCGGCCCACCAGGCCAGAAGAATCGTGGTTAGCATTGTTGTGTTCCCTCCCTGCTCCGCTATCCTAGGTCATCCGCCGAGCAGGTTCTGTGACAAAGGTCAAACTCTTGTCTGTGCCGGGGACTTCGCAACTGCGCTTTTCAGGTAAGCACAAAAGTAGTATAGTGAAGCCATGGCGAAAGAGATCAAGATAAGGCGCTCTGGGGGCTCGTTGAGTGCAACGTTGCCCAAAGAATACGTCGAGCATTTCCATCTGGCCGAAGGTGACCGGGTTTTTGTCGTGAAGACTGACCAGGGAATCCTGATCACACCTTACGACCCCGATTTCGAGAAGGCTATGAAAGTCTATAAGCGGGGTGCCAGGAAGTATCGTGATGCGCTAAACGAACTGGCCAAGTAACTTGAGCCAGTCAGAGCCCACCTGGCTCAACCGTCAATTTCTCGACGCTGCCCATCAAGACCAACTTCAACAGCATGGTGGCTTGTCAGGAATACGTGATGAGAACGCTCTCGAGTCAGCTTTGGCGAGACCCCGTAACCGCTGGAGCTACAAACCGGACACTAGCCTGTTAGAGTTGGCGGCTTGCTACTGCTTCGGCCTGGCCACTTCTCACGGATACTCTGATGGGAATAAGCGGATAGCCTTCGTTGCCATGTACACCTTTTTAGGAATCAACGACCTCGAGATCACAGCCAGTCAGGTCGAGGTCGTTCGAATGATCCTGGCTGTTGCTGGGGGGAAACTCGACGAAGAGAGCATCGTTCAGTGGCTTGAGAGGTTTACCGAACCCTACTTCGAGGAGTAGTCGGGCGACCCTAAAGGTCAAACTTTGAAGGACCCGAATCGGCCCGCATGCCGATCGTGACTGTCGAGCAGGTCAGCAAGGCCTTTCCTAACCGGCCTCTCTTCGAGGGAGCCAACTTTGGACTGGAGTGGGGTGAGAAGGTGGGCCTGATCGGGTTGAATGGGTCGGGCAAGTCCACCCTGCTCAAGATCATCGCCGGGCAAGAGCCGGCCGACGCCGGCCAGGTGGTGTGGGCCCGCGACATCGCGGTCGAGTATCTCTCGCAGGAGCCCGAGTTTCCAGCCGGGGTGACGGTGCTAAAAGCCGTCTTTGCCGGAGATAACCGGCTGGTCAATTTGCTGGGTGACTATCAAGAAGCCTGCGAGGCTCTCACCCGCGACCCGAACCAGCTGGAGCGGGTGGCCCGCATGTCCGACGAGATCGAGGCGGCGGGAGCCTGGGAACTCGAGACCCGGGCGCGCACCGTTTTGACCGCCCTGGGGATCGATTGGTTCGAGCGACCGGTGGCCGAACTCTCGGGCGGTCAGCGCAAGCTGGTGGCCCTGGCCCGAGCGCTGGTGGGCCAACCCGATCTGTTGCTGCTCGACGAGCCCACCAACCATCTGGATCTGGCCCGCATCGAATGGCTCGAAAATTATCTCAAAGGCATGCAGACGACCCTGGTGATGGTCACCCACGACCGCTATTTTCTCGAGCTGGTGGTGGGACGCATTCTCGAGGTCGAGGGCGGGCAGGTGCACGATTTTGCCGGCAATTACGGCTTCTATCTCGAGCACAAAGAGTTGCGCGAGCAGCACCGGGCCAAGGCCGCCGACCGCGAAGAAGGCCACCTGCGGCGCGAACTGGCCTGGTTGCGCCAGGGCCCCAAAGCTCGCTCGACCCGTCAGAAGGCTCGTCATAAGCGAGCCCTGGAGCTGATCGAGAGCCCGCGTGAAGCGAAAGGCCGCGAACTGGCGCTGGCCCTGGGCATGCGCCGGCTCGGCAAGAAGCTGCTCGAGACTCACGGTCTACGCGCCCGCAATCTGGCGCCTCTCGACTTCGAGTTGCAACCCGGCGACCGGGTCGGCATCGTCGGGCCCAACGGCTCTGGCAAGACCACCTTTCTCGAATTGCTCACGGGCAGTCTCGAGCCCGAGGCAGGCCAGGTCGAACTGGGCAGCACCCTCCACATCGGCTACTATCGCCAACAAAGCGAAGAACTCGACCCGGGCCTGAAGGTCATCGAGGCCGTCCGCGAGGTGGCCGAAGTGTTGCCCCTGGCCGACGGGCGCTCGCTGTCGGCGGCGCGTTTGTTGGAACAGTTTCTCTTCCCCTCTCACACCCACTACAACCTGGTCGAGAAGCTATCGGGCGGCGAACGGCGCCGGCTCGAGTTGCTGCGGGTGTTGATGGACCGCCCCAACCTCTTGATTCTCGACGAGCCCACCAACGATCTCGACATCGACACCCTGGTCCGGCTCGAGAGCTATCTGGACGATTTCGCCGGCTGCGTCATCCTGGTCAGCCACGACCGCTACCTGCTCGATCGCGTGTCGACCCGCTATTTGCTCTTTAACGAAGGTCGGGTGGAAGAGTATCTTGGCCTGGTCAGCGACCTACGGCCACCGGTTCCCGCCGCCCGACCCCGTCCGACTCCCTCGCCCGTTCGGGCTCAAGGCACGGCCCGCACCCAAAAGCTCTCCTACAAAGAGACCCAGGAGTTGGCCACCCTGGAACAGTCGATTGCCGAGGGCGAGACCCGCCAGGCTGAACTCGAGGGGTTGCTGGCTGGCTCTCAAGACGACTACGAAAAGGTGCACGGCTGGTATGCCGAACTCGAGTCGCTCAAGCAGAGGCTAGAGGTCGAGGTCGAACGCTGGGCCGAACTCGCCGAACGCCAGTAAAGGGCGCCTCTGGACCCGGCCCGAAAACGTTTCCAGTGATTAACGGCGTCGTCAGCCGCAAACTGACCAACTTACAGCAGAGACTCGACGAGCTTGGCAGCTTGTCTCCTTTAACTCTCGACAAGCTGCAAGACTGGTTGGTCCTGCGCGCTGTGGAACGCGATTTGCAGGTCGCCGTCGAGATCGTGATCGATGTTTGTCAGCGCTTGATTTCTCTGGCGGGACGCCCGCCCGCCGCGTCGGCCAGGGAAGCGGTCGAGGGGTGTGTGGCCCTGGGCGTGCTCAGTGAGGCCGAGCCTTACCGTCAGATGGTGGGGTTTCGCAATATCGTGGTCCAGCGATACGAGTTTGTGGATCCCGACATCTTACTAGCTCTGGTGAACCATCACCTGGCAGATTTCGAACGCTTTATTGAAGAGGTTCTCGCCTATGTTGGTAGACAAAGCTAGGGCCTGTCTCGCCCGGCGGGAGAATCTAGTGGGCGCCTGGCTGTTTGGCTCCCAAGCGAGCGGACGGGCCGGTCCTGGTTCGGACGTGGATATCGCAGTGCTGGCCGCCCGGCCCCTGACTCTCGAGGAGCGTCTCGAGCTTCAAGCGGCTTTAGAAGATGCCTTAAAAGGGGTCGAGGTTGATCTGGTTGACCTCCGCCGGGCCTCGGTCGTCTTGCAGTTTGAAGCGCTCCACGGGATTCGCCTGTTGGTTCGCCAGGCCGACGAGGTGGCACGCTTCTCTTCGCTGGTCGGGCGCGAGTACGAGAGCGCCATGGCCTTGCTCCAACGCGGATTTCGAGATCGTAAATAGCTAACGTTGATGGGCGCAGGGGGAGAGGGTCACCCTCTGGAAGCCTGCGATTATGTTCCGCAAGAAGGTCGTGGTCGGACTGGACCTGGGCAGCTACAGCTTGCAATGGGCTGCTATCGAGCCTCGTTCGAATGCCTGCTACGTCTGGCGTAAGCGAATCTTGTCCGAACGTTCCTCCAAGCACGACCGTCCGGATCATCAATCGCTGCAGGGTCGTTTGCGGGCTCTGCTGGCAACGGCCGAGCGCGAGACGCCGGTCTGGAATACCTCGGTGGTGGCCGGCATTCAGGGTCAATCGGTCATTTGCGGCTATCTCGAGTTTCCCGAGTTGACCAAGAAAGAACTCGAGGTGGCGGTTCTGTCGGGAGTAACTCGCGAGATCCCTTTCCCTATCGAGACGATGGAGGTCAGCCACCTTCCGGTAGCCGCGCTCAAAGAGGGCAAAACCGGCGTATTCTACAGCACCTGGCGACGGGCCGACGCCCAACGACTCCATTCCCTGCTGGGGGGTTGCGACATCAAGATCAAACGCCTCGAGGCCACCGGAGTGGCCCTGACTCGCGAACTGTTCCGCAACCGCAAGCTCGAGCCCCAGGCTTTCTATCTGATTATCCATGTGGGGTTCGAGTTGACCCAGTTCATCGCCGTGCGGGGCGGCTATCCCTATTATCTGCGCGATATTCCAGTTGGCGGTCAAGACGTGACCTACGCCATTCAAATAGGAGCCCAGACCTCGTGGCAGGACGCCGAAGAGCTCAAGCACCAGTATCCGATCGAAGAGCTGGTCTTTGCGGCCGGACCGCTTTTTCGCGAATGGAGCTACGAACTCAAACGCTCGTTGAAGTATTTCAAGCGGCGCTACCATGTGGCCGAGGTGGCCGGGGTCTTCCTCTCGGGTGGCTCGTCTTTGTTGCAGGGTCTACCAGAGTGGCTCTCGAGCGAGTTGGGCGTGCCCGTTCAGCTCGATGGCTGGAGCCTGCTCAACGCTCGCCAAAGCGACGACGAAGCTCCTTGTCATAAGATCGCGGTGGGATTGGCTCTGGGACAATGATGACGACTCAGTGGCTCGAAGAACTCGAAGGCCTCGACGACGAGCAACGCGAGCAGGCGGTGACTCTCGAGCAGCGGCGCGAAGGAGACGGTGAGCGCTGGCTCCTCAGCGAGGGCATTGTCGAGGCCGAGAAGCTGTTGTGGAGCAAGAGCCGTTTCTTCCAGCTTCCGATGATTCGGCTGGCGGGCTATCATCCGTCCGAGGAAGCCACCGCCATGATCTCCGAGGAGCAGGCCCGCAAGCTCAACATCTTTCCGCTGTTCTGCCTCGACGAGTTGATCTATGTTGCCATGAGCGACCCCGACGATCTGCGCTGCGAGGACTTCGTCCGAAAGCTCACCGGTCATCGAGTCAAAGCCGTGCTGGCCACCGAAGACGACATTCGCAAGGCCATCACCCGCTGGTATCTGACCTCGCAGAAAGGTCGGGCCGGCCTGCTCCAGCGCCGCTTCGAGACCCTGACCACAACAGACGTTCAGGAAGAGGACCTGGTCGACCGCCACGCGCCGGCCATCAAAGAAGTCGAGAAGATTCTGGCCCAGGCCATTCGTCTGGGGGCCAGCGACATTCATCTCGAGCCCGACGAAGAGCAAGTCTTCATGCGCTATCGAGTCGACGGCGTGCTGCACGATTATTCTCCGCCAGGTCTGGAACTCTATCCGGCCATCGTATCGCGCATCAAGATCCTGTCCAACCTCGACATCGCCGAGAAGAGACTGCCTCAAGACGGCCGGGCCAGCATCGAGGTCGATCGCAAGAGCTACGACCTGCGCGTGTCCCTGCTGCCCAACGTTCACGGCGAGGGCGTTTGCATTCGTATCCTCAACCCCGAATCAACCCGCCTAAGTCTGACCGAGATGGGGTTCGACGCCATCACCCTCGAGCGCTACGATCGGGTGGTTGCCCGACCCCACGGCATCGTGCTGGTGACCGGACCGACCGGTTCGGGCAAGTCGACCACGCTCTACGCCACTCTTAACCGGATCGAAAGCCGCGAGGTCAAGACCATCACCCTGGAAGACCCCGTCGAGTATAAGCTGCCCGGCATCGTCCAGGTGGCCATCAAGGCCGAGATCGGCTACACCTTCGCGGTGGGTCTCAAAGCCATCTTGCGCCATGACCCTGACATCGTGATGCTGGGCGAGATTCGCGACCTCGAATCGGCCGAGATCGCCTTTCGGGCGGCCCTCACCGGGCATCTTCTGTTCTCGACCCTGCATACCAACAGCGCGGCCCTGGCCGTGACCCGCCTGCTGGATATGGGGGTTCCCTCGTTCCAGGTGATGGCCGCCCTCAACGGCGTCTTGGCTCAGCGACTGGTGAGAAGGCTCTGCCCCGCCTGCAAAGCGCCAGTCGAAGCCACTCCTGACGAACTCAAAGCTCTGGGGGTCGGTGGGGGAGAGTTCTTTGGTCCGGTGGGCTGCCCCGACTGCCAGGACATCGGCTATAAAGGCCGCACGGCCATCCACGAGTTTCTCGAGATCACGCCGGATATGCGGCGCCTGGAAGGAAGAGACTTGACCGCCCCGGTGCTCGAAGAACTGGCCGCCGGCCAGGGCTTCCAGAGCCTTCGTGAAGCCGCTCTAAAGAAAGTGCAGGCGGGCATCACCTCGATCGCCGAAGCGCTGTCGGTGACCGGGCAAGCATGAGGGTCCACCACTATCTGGCCCGAGCCCGCCAACTCTACGGTCCGCGCGAGGCCGTGGTCGACGGAGCCAGGCGCTTTACCTACTCTGAGTTCGCCGGGCGCTGCCACCAGTTGGCCCGGGCTCTGGCGGCCCTGGGAGTAGGCCCGGGCGACCGAGTCGGCATCGTCAGCCCCAACACCCATTACTTTCTGGAGGCTTTCTTCGGAGTGGCCTGTCTGGGGGCGGTGATCGTGCCCCTCAACTACCGCCTGATCGGCGACGACTTTCAGTACAGTCTGGACCACGCCGGCGCGCGGGTGGTGCTGGCCGACGACGACCTGAGGGCCACGGTCGACGAGATTCGTGACCGCCTACCCAGCGTCGAGCACTACGTGGTGGCGGGGCCCCCCGCTTCTGGCTGGCTCGACTGGGAAGAGTTGCTCTCGGGCCATTCGACCGACCCGCTGCCTGACCCTGATCGTCAAGAGGACGACCTGGTCAGCATCAACTACACCTCGGGCACCACCGCCCGGCCCAAGGGCGTGATGTTGACCCACGCCAACTTCGTGACCAACGCCTACAATTTCATAAGCCATTTCGGCATCTCTCATCACGACACGGCTCTGTGGACCCTGCCAATGTTTCACTGCAACGGCTGGGGCGGCGTCTATGCTCTGACCGGAATGGGTGCCCGGCAGGTCATCATCCGCGCCCCCGAGGGCGAGGCGATCTTCCGGGCCGTGGCCGAAGAGAACGTCACTTTCGCCTGCATGGCCCCCATCGTGCTCGGACGCATTCTCGATTTCGAGCGGGCCGCCGAGTTCTCGCTCAAGACCAGGCCGCGCATCGTGGTGGCGGGGGCCCCGCCGCCGGTGGCTTACGTGCGCCGGCTCGAGCAAGAGCTGGGGTGGACCTTTCACCAGATCTACGGCCTGACCGAGACCTCTCCCATCATCACCGTAGCCGAGCTTCGGCCCCATCTCGAGGGCGATCCTTATGTGCTCAAGGCTCGGGCCGGCCAGCCGGCCCTGGGAGCCGAGATCCGGGTGGTCGACAGCCACGGCCCGGTGGCTTGCGACGACCAGAGCGTGGGCGAGGTGACGGTGCGCGGACGCATGGTGTTTGCCGGCTATTGGCGCCAGCCCGAGGCCACCGCGGCGGTGATGAAAGATGGATTCTTCCATACCGGCGACCTGGCCACCGTCGATGCCAGCGGCTCGATCAACATCGTCGACCGGGCCAAGGACGTCATCATTTCGGGCGGTGAGAATATCTCGTCAATCGAGGTCGAGGATACGCTCTATCACCATCCTGGCGTGCTCGAGGCGGCCGTCATCGGCGTTCCCGACGACAAATGGGGCGAGACGCCCCTGGCCGTGATCGTGCCCCGGCCCGGGGTGACCCTGAAAGCCGAGGACCTGCGGGCCTATTGCCGCGAGCACATGGCCCATTTCAAGGTGCCTCACCTCTTCGAGTTTCGCCAGGCTCTGCCGCGCACGGCCACCGGCAAGCTCAAGAAGTTCGAGTTGCGCGAGCCTTACTGGGGCAACAGCCAGCGGCGGGTGCATTGAATCGGGCCACTCGCAAGCGGGTCGAGCGCAATCTGGCGGCGGCGCGCAAGGAGCTTGACCGGCTTAGCGGTGACGACCTGACCACGGTTTCGCGGCGACTCGAGTTGGGTCAGTATGTCGAGACCCTCGAACTGCTCGAGCAGGGGCCGGCGGCCCTGGCCGAAGCCGTCTTGCGAGCCACCGAGCGAGTGGTCGAACGCGAGGCCTCGGCCTTTCTCAAGCCCGCCGATCGAGACCGCATTGACTGCCGGGCCGGCTGCGCCTGGTGCTGCCACCAGCCTTTGCAGGTCAGCCCCCTGGACGCGGTGGCCATGACCCATCACCTGTTGCCCTCCCTCGACCGCGAGCGCTTGCAAGCCTACAGCCAGGATCTGTCGGCCCGCCTGCCCTTTCAGCGCGAGAAGCTCAAGACTTGCTTTGCTCCCTGCCCTTTCCTCGACACCGAGACCTCATTGTGCACGGCCTATGAGAGCCGCCCCGTGGTTTGCCGGGCCTTTCATTCCACCTCGGTGGAGCATTGTCGTCAGATTCACGACGAGCAAAGGCCTGTGCGCACCGTGCCGATGTTCGAGTTGCTGATGGGCTTCGTGGGCCTGCCTCTCGAGGGCGCCCACCGCGCTCTGACCGAGCTCGGGGTCGACCTGCGACCGGTCGTGCTGGGAGTGGCCGTGGCCCTGCTGGCCGAGGATTTCGAGGGGTTGACCCGGGCCTGGCTGGCGGGAGAGCGGGTCTTCGAGCCGGCCGTCGTTTCTTAAGGTTTTTTTCAACCGATCCGCCTATCCTCATGGCAGGTCATGAAAATCTCACCTCAGCCGCCAAGGTCTCATCGCAGCTCTAACTTCGGTGCGGGGGTCACCAACGAGTTAGGGGAAGCGATCCGTTACGCGGGCCCCGAAGATGGGCGTTCGCATCCTAACAGGTTGGTCCAGAAACTGGCCAAGCCACTGGTGGCCGGCCTGGTGGCCACCGCCTATCGAGTCGAAGTCGAGGGCATCGAGAATTTTCCCCAGCAGGGCGCCCATGTCTACACACCCACTCACCCCAGCATCTTCGACCCGCCGGTAGTCGCCGGCATCGTCAAGCGCGACATGCGCTACATGGCCGACATCGGGTTGTTCAAGAATTCGGTGGGCGCCAAATTGCTCACCTGGGGAGGCGGATTTCCGGTAGACCGCACCAACCCCTCGCCAGCCACCATCAAGCACGCCGTCGAGGTCGTGCAAGAGGGTCACGGGCTGTGCATCTTTCCCGAGGGCGGCATTCCCGCCACCCACAAACACGGTCAGATCAACAGTTTCAAGAAGGGCGCCGCCTTTGCCGCCATCCACGGGGGAGCCGAAACGGTGGTGCCCATCGCCATCGACTATCAGCCCAACACCAAGCCGCGCAAACTCGAGAAGATGTTGGCGCTAGCTACGAGCACGGCTCTAGCAGTTTCTACTGCCCTGGCCGGTCACCTCGACGGTTGGTGTCGCTGGGCCCCGGCCCTGAGCGGTGCCGTCTCGGGAGCCTACTTGCTGGGCAAGAAGTTGCGTAGCCAGGCCAAGCACAAGTGGTATAACATCGCTCCCAAAGTTTTGGCCGGTCTCGGAGGGGGCGCCGTCGGCGGCGCTCTGGGGGCAACCGCTGCCACCATCGCCACGGGCCTGGTGAACGGGCCGGCGGGATTCGCTCTAGGCGTGGCGCTGGGTGGCTCGGGCGGCTTCTTTGGCTATAAGTTTGCCGAGGCTTTCATCAATCGCGACGTAGCCCGGGTCAAAGTGGGGGAACCCATTCCCGTCGCGCCCTACCGCGACGACCCCAAAGGGGTCGACCACCTCACCGAAGAGATGCATCGTCGCATCGGCAACCTGAAAGCCGATCTGACCGGGGTGCCTTACGACGACAAGGCCCCGAAGTTCTTGCGCGGCTTCCTCGAGCACAAGTAGGCGGACTGTTCATATCCTGGAAATGGCAGGCCTCGACCGTTGGGCTATTCTTCTCGAGTCAAAACAGATAGAGGAGAACTCCCGTCGTGGTCATTACGTCAAATTATTCACCGGTTCGCGCCGCCAACACCCCCGCTCCGGCTCCCCAGCCGACGCCCCCCCAGCAACAGGATCAGGTTAGCCTGGGTGAGGGACAGGCCGACACCAGTCTGCTCGGCTATCTAAAAGCCCATGGCGAGTTCTTCGGAGCCACCGCCGGCGTCGCCATCGGCGCCGGGCTGGCCCTCAACAACGCCGCTCCCGGCTCGACCATCTTCTTCCACTCGCTGCTGGGTGGCCTGGGTGGCGAGATCGTCGGCGGCCTCTTCTCGGAAAAGACCGAGAGCGCTCCCGAGCTACCCAAAGCTCTGGCCTACTTCAAGCAGAACGCCAGCACCATCGGAGCCCTGGCGGGCATCGGCGTGGGTCTCTACCTGGCCCAGGGCGCCGGTCCGCTGACCGGCGGCACCATCTTCTACAACTCCCTCTTCGGCGCCCTCGGCGGCGGCGTCGTGGGCGGCCTCATCGAGAACAGCTAGGCTGCCAGCCGGTTAGAAGACCGAGGCCAGGTTCATGAACGGCATCCCCAGAGTGATGATCACTCCGCCGATGCCGATCCCAACCAGCACCATCATGACCGGTTCGAGGGTGGCGGTCAGCGCGTCGAGCCGGGTATAGACCTTCTGCTCGTAGAAGTCGGCCACTTTGTTTAGCATGCGCTCGAGTTGGCCCGACTCTTCGCCGGCCGCTACCATGCCCACGGCCGTGTCGACAAAGTAAGGGTTGGCGCGCAGGCACTCCGACAGCGGTTTGCCCTCTTTGATGGCCTCTTGAGTCTGTTTGATGGTATCGCGGATCAGGCTGTTGCCGGCGCTGCTGGCGGTCAGTTGCAGAGCGTCGAGCAGCGGTACGCCGCTGGCATAGAGCAGCGACAGCGTGCGGGCGAAGCGAGCGGTGTAAAGGACCCGAAAGGTCTCGGCGAAGGGTGGCAAAGATAGCTTGAGGCGGTCCACGGCGGCTTCGCCGGTTGGGCTGCGCAGACCCAGTCGGATAGCCACCGCGGCCCCCAGCGCAAGCAGGAAGGCAAGCAGTTTGTGGTCGGCCAGCATACCTCCCATGGCCACCACCATCCGGGTGGCGAAGGGCAACTCGATGCCGAGTCCGCCGTAGAGTTCGCGCAGATACGGGATGCCGAAGGCCATGATCAGGCAGACCAGAATGCCAGCGAAGACGACGACCACCACCGGATAGGTGAGAGCGCTCTTGACCTTATCTTTCAACGCTTCGGTCTTCTCGATATAGTCGGCCACGCGATTGAGCATCTCGGGCATCTCGCCCGCCGACTCGCCGGCCTTGACCATGTTGATGAAGAAGCTGTCGAAGATGGCGGTGTGAGCGCTCAGCGCCGCCGAAAAGGGAGCCCCCCCGCCAAGCTGGGTGGACATGTCCATGATGACCAGGCGCAAGGCCCGATTCTCGGTGTCGCCATAGATGGTGTCGAGTGCTCGTTTGAGGGGGATGCCGCCGTCGAGCATGGCGGCCAGCGTCTGGCTGAAGTTGAGCAGGTCTTCGCCGCGGATGCCGGTGGTCAGCGAGAAGAAAGGCCGGCCGGTCTTCTCTTCCAGGCGCGTGACATAGGCAAAGCGCTCTGACAGCAACTCCATGGCGGCGTTGCGATTGTCAGCCTCGAGACGACCGGCAAACCGTTTGCCCTCCTCGTCACGGGCGCTATAGTGATATTCAGGCACTTCTGGAAGAGTTGGCGAAGACCGGCTTCTCTCCTCCGTCGGCGGCCTCCAGGAATTGAGCGGGGCCGGCGCAAAGCTTCCAGGCATGGCCGTAGTCTATCTTGGCGAAGACACTCCCACCCAGGCCCTGTTCGTGCGCGGTATCCTGGGACGCGATCCCGATCTCGAGGTGACCGTCTTCGAAGACGGGCTCGAGCTCTATCTGGCCGTGCAGACAGCGCCCCCCGACCTGATTATCTCGGACATCGTCCTGCCCACGGTTGACGGACTGGCCATCGCTCGCCTGCTCAAGCATCACGAAAGCTATCTCAACATCCCGTTCTTGCTTGTCTCGTCGATGTCGGCCGAAGAGGTGGGGGGCTTGCAGCAGATTGGGGCCGACGCCTTTTTGCCCAAGCCTCTCAAGGCCGCTAGCCTGCGCGAGATGGTGAGCCGCCTGCTGGGAGCTCGAGCGTGATCAAGGTGGAGGAGGGTCATCGCCTTCAGGTGGTGGCCAATGGCGGTTGGGACGACCGCATCACCATGGTCGAGTGTGGCGAACTGGTGCGCTCCTACCTGCTCAAAACCCGCAATTTCTTGCTGGTCTACGACACCCTGCTCGGGCCGGTGAGCGGGGCCTGGCTGCGCCAGCGGGCCCTCGAGTTGGCCGAGGAACGGCCGATTCTGGTCTTCAACAGCCACGCCGATTGGGACCACTACTTTGGTAATCAGGCTTTCGTCGAGCCGATTCTCGGCTCGCGCGAGTGTCGGCGGCGGGTGCTCGAGGTGGCCGGTGAGGGCGAGCTGGCTCGCAAGCGCCAGGACTGTCTGGATAGCTATGGCCCGGTCCAGTTGGTGGCGCCGACGGTCGTGTTCGATGGCGAGCCCACTCTCGACGGCGGCGACCTGACCATCCAGGCCCTATTCACGCCTGGCCATCGACCGGACCACCTGGCTCTGTGGGTGCCCGAGATTCGCACCCTCTTCCCCGGCGACTGCCTGGAGCGGCCGATTCCCCTGGTGGACGAGGAGAGCACGCCGACCTCAGGCACTCTCGAGCAGCTCATCGCCAGCCTCACCCGCCTGCGAGGTCTCGAGCCCGAATGGGTGCTGGCCAATCACGCTCCCCCCTGCCACGGCTGCGGGCTGCTCGATGACAACCTGGGCTACTTGACCGGCGTCTTGCAGGCCGCTCGCGGCAGTGCCAGCCTCGACCAACTGTCCCAGTCCTGCCCGGCGCCCGAAGGCTGCGAAGGCTATTATCTCGACGAGCACCGCCGCACTCTCGAGGTGGCCTTCAGCCAGACCCGCGATACTCCTGGGATTGGGGCGGTGGATACTCGATGCTAGCAACCGCGGGCAGCAAAGCCAGCAGGACGAGGGCCAGCAGACTTCTCGGCATCCTCATCCGGTTACTTCTCGGACCGCTCCGCGAGATAAGCCTCAACGGCGTCAACCATCCTCTGCGGAGTCAAGCCGTTAAGAACGAGCAAGCGCTCCACCGGCTTGCGCTTCTTAGTTTGGTGGTCGTCGTAGACCAGTTCGATGCTGAACTCAAGAGTCTGACCGTCCTTGAGGGTGGCGAGCAGGCTGAGGTCTTGCCATGAGTTCCATTCGTAGCCTCTGGCCGAGCCGGTCTCGACGGCTCCCCGCAACTCTAGACTCGCGAGGTCGGAGCCTTCGACAATCAGATGGCGGAGTGCCTGATTGACTTCTTGGAGTGCTTTGTGTTCGGTGGTTCCTCGAACGGTGGAAGCAGTCCAATCGCCTTCTAGACCTTGCTCGAGAGAACTCTGATCCATTCCGTTGACGAGCAAGACAGGGTCTCGCGAGAGGAAGAAATCGCGGGTGGGTTTCGCATCGGTCGTGCCGATAAGCCGGTCCGACAGCCAGTGCCAAGTTACGACAGTGACCACTCTACCGTCGGGACAGCGCAGGCGTGCCCGGCCCGGTCCGAAGGGTCCGCTCTCGAGGTCCAGAATCGAGTATCCGCCCGACTCGACTTCTTGACGAAATCGGGCCTCTGCCATCTGTGAGAAGTCTTCTGGCTGAAGTGACTTCATCAGCGAGGTGTCGTCTGCGACGCTATCCACCCTCCAAGTTCCATCGACCTTCTTTAGTAGACACAAGCCGCTGTAGGAGTTGCGCTCGGCCGGCCTTGGAGTAGGCTCGCTCTCTTCATCGGGCAGTCGAGTCGAGCGGGCGAAGCGCAGCAGAGCCTGGTTGCCGTCCCCACTGTAGCCAGGTCGCGAGAAACTGAACCACCCGGGGCAAAGCGGATAAAGACGGTAGAAGTCTCTGGCCTGGCGAGGTATTTCGTCGCGGTTTATGAACAGCGTCGCTCGCCCACCCAGTCTAAATTGCGGAGGATGGACGAGAGACACCTTGTTCCGCGAGCGGGCCGAGGCCAGCAATTCGGCCGACAGACCTGGCATCGCTTCGAGCCAACGTCGGTCGACGACAGCCATCGTCCACTCGTCGCCCCCCCAACCTGAGGCTGTGGGCGAAAGAATGAGGGGCTCTCCCGGGCAATCGCCAAAGAGCTGCTCGAAAGCTGCCTGAATTACCAGATAATCGGGCTCGGCCCCGGTAGCCTGCATGGATGGTGCCGGGTCAGCGTATTCGAGGTCGACCGAGATCGTGGCAACAGCTCGAGGTCGCACACCCTCGACCACGCGTTGGCTGAACTGGTCAAGAAGCGTCGGCAGGTGGTCGTCGAGTCTCCGCATCAGTTCGGCGTCGGCCTGGCGGCCAGACCAGGGATCTGGGTCGAATTTGAAGGCAGGGAAGGACTCGGCGATTTCTGCTTTGACCAGGAGTGGATGGCATGAGACGTTGCGGAACGTCAATTCCAGTTCTACGCGCTCGTAATCCTCGTGCGGCTTGAGAGTCGGGCAGTTAAGTCCCAGGCTATAGCCGTCAAAGGGGGTGTTTTGGCCCACTCGCAGACTCCATACCTCGCATTCAACCCCCAGTTCTTTCTCCAATCGGGCCGCGGTCTGCTCGAGGACGACGGCCCAACGCTCCACTTGCCTGGCCAATTCTGGATTCATGTGCCGTTCCTCAATCTCTGCTCCACACACCGGGCAGATTGACGAATAGGCGGGGGACAAAGCACAAAGCAACAACACGATTGTCAGAGCCCGCCGGAAAGAGCAATCCACTGTGACGTTTTCTCGTTGCTGGGGAAGCCGGCCTGCCGGCCCTCTAATCGTGGACCAGTCGTACGCGGCCGGGCCCGTAGGCCAATGGCAACACTCGTGTTGCCTGGCCGTCTTCAAGGTTTCTTCGAAAGATAGCGGGCGCGGCTCCGTCGCTATCAACATAGAGAAACGAGGTCGCATCGATCCACCGAGCCCCTCCACCTCTGGTAACCGAGTGGGCCTGTTCGGTGGTCAGGTTCAGCAGCCAAACCTCCCCTGCCTCGTCACCCTCTCGCTGGAAGACCGCGTCCACCAACAAATGCCGACCATCAGGCGAGGGGTTCAGAGTCGAAGCACTGCTCAGTTGCCCATCGGGAATGATCTGACTCAAATTCCAGGTCTTCAAGACGCTTCCATTCAGATCGACCTGAACAAGCTTCGTGAAGGTGTGACAATAGAGCGAACAACCATCTGGCGCCCAGCCGATGGAGTGGTAGAAGTGATCCCTCTCGGCCTCAACCAGCACGCGCAGCCCGCTGCCATCTGGCGCGATAACGGCCAGGTCCCAACCGTCTCCGGGATTGAAGTAGAAGGCCAGTAGGCGGCCATCGGGTGACCAGGCGGGCTCGATGCAGTTGTGGGCGGGGACGTTGGGGACGAGTCTGACCTCGCCAGAGGCTACCTCGGCCAGAGCTAACTTTCGTTCGGGCCCAGCCGGAGTGTCCTTACCAACGGTTACGAAGGCGACCCTCGTGCCGTCGGGAGAAAGGTCTGGATGGAGGCCACGCGTGATCTCACGAACGTTGCTGCCATCAAGATTGCAGACCCGAATCTTCAGATCTTCCTTCTCGAAGGCGAAGCGATAGCTGTCCGCCTGGGCCGATAGGCAGAGCAAGACCACGATGGACGCGATAGGCCAAAATCGGACGAAGAGGGCGGAAACGGGTATGCGCGTGCCCCGGAACACCCAGGCTCCGCTGAGACGACCAGGGTGCCTCTCTAGAGCCTCACAATGATTCCAATCTTCCAACCTCGCCTGCCTCCTCGAAGCTTTGATAGACATAGTCTAGCACAACCAGCAGACCGCACCAATTCGGCTCGCCTGTGCCGAACGGCCGGGACCATTGGGAATAGGCGTTCGCGAGCAGGTCCGCAACCGGTGGCTTCTTGAGGAACCAAGCGCCTATCAGGGAAAGAGCCGGCTCTGCTCGACCTGTTTAGGCGAGACGACCGGGAATTCGTTGCCGATTGAGAAAGTGCACTTCCCATGGCGGTTGACTATCGCGAAGCGGACGGCAACTACGACCTTCAGGGGGCCCATCAGTTCACGCTGCTCTGGGGCCAGGGGCTGCGCGAGCATCATAAGGTGCTCGATGTCGGCTGCGGCTCGTTGTGTCTCGGGCGCCTGTTGATTCCGTTCTTGCGGCCCGGGTTGTATGTCGGTCTCGAGCCCAACGCCGCTCTGGTCGAGGCGGGCTTGAAGCACGAGTCGGGTCACGAGATCACCCAGGTCAAGCAGCCGGTATTCTTGAGCAACTCAGACTATGACGCGAGCGAGCACGGCCCGTTGGACTTCATCATCGTCCATTCGGTCTTCACTCACGCCGGGTTGGCCGAGATCGAGACTGCCCTGAGTCGTCTGCATCAGGTTCTCAAGCCTGACGGAGTCCTGTTGGCGACTTTTGTGCTCGACGAGGAGCAACCCGGACACACGGGTGAGTGGGTCTATCCTCTTTGTGTGAGCCACCGCAGGGGAGAGTTGCTTCCCCTGGCCCGCAAATTGGGCTATCAGGCCGAGGTGATGCCGCAACTCTACCCGGTCTCGGTGGCCTATCGTCGGGGCGACACCAACCGCGCGCTGCCACAGACCTGGCTACGGTTCCGGCAGCGGGTCGAGGCCGAGCAACAGGCTCGCTGGCGAACATCACCTTGGGAGCCACTTGCTCATAAGCCGGCGGCACCAGTTCTTGAAAACCCGATTCGGTGCCCCGACGATAGGCTCGGTCGACCTGGGCCAAATAGGCCAGAAACGGTTCGCGCGCTTCTTCTACGGCTTCTTCGTCAGAGTCGGCCAGATAGAGGGGAAAGTTCATCAAGATCCGGGCCGGATGGCTAAAGCCGGCGGCGCGGCGGGCTTGCTCGAATATCTGGAGGTTGGCCTCGAGTTCTTCATCGCTGCGATTGTAAGGGTTGAGCATCAAGCCGCTGTCGGTCTGGCCGGCCAGCTCGAAACTGGCGGGATGCGTCGAGGCGGCCATCCACAGTGGCGGATGCGGCGCCTTTCGCAGCCTCTCGAACTGGGCCAGAAACCGCTCGGCTCGGGCCTCATAGTCCACGCCATAATAGGCGAACTCGAAGGGAATGAAGCCCCGGCCCAAGCCCAGCTCGGCCCGCCCCCGGGCTGTGTCGGTCGAGAGTGGTAAAATCCTCGGCCACCCGCAGTCCGTCGTGAAGGGGCAACACCACCACCGCTGCCCCGATGCGCAGAGTTCTCGTCTGAGCCGCCAGCCAGGCCCCCACCACGGCCGGGCTGGGAATAGGGTCGCCGAACTCGCCACCGTGGTGCTCTGACAGCCAGACCGCCTGCCAGCCCTCGGCTTGCGCCGTCCGCGCCTGGACCACCAGCTCGTCATAGACCTCAGGCAGACTTAGAGGCTGACTCAAGAACGGGATAAAGAACAAACCGTAGCTGACGTCGCTCAAGTCGATACCTCCCGAAAAACCCAGGAGTCTCGCCGCTGGCCATTTTTTGGCCAGACGTGGGAGTCGCGGTGCGGGGAGATTGGGGGGACACGCCTGAGCTAGGACCGGACTTTCTCGGACTTCAGGCTCCCGGCGGCCAGGGAAGCGCGCCCTGGCTAAACTGGGCCTATGAATCTCACTCCATTGACGGCCTTGGCCTCGGCGACCCTAGCCAATCCCACAGCCATCTGCGGGTCGAGACGGCGCGAGATCCGCGCCGACGATTACGACCTGTTCCAGTCGTTGAAGCGGTATGTCGATGCCCACGGGGACCGGCGTGGCTGAAGACGACATCCTGGAAGTTCTGGTGGTCGAGCCCCGCACCGCCGAGCCTAAATCTTGGCCTGTTTGGCCGCTTTCTTCAGCTCAGAGAGCTTCTCGCCTTGAAACCGCAGGGTAAGTTCGCCAGCGAAGTCGTTGATCTTCATTTCCAGGTAGAGGCCCCTGGGATCTCGCCCCACCTCGAGCGCTAGCCCCATGTGCTGATCTTTGAGGAGCTTCCTCATCGTCTTGGCATCGTCGGCCGTGCCGCCGGTGACTAGCGCCGCGTCGACGTCGAACTTCCAGAAGCCGAGGCTCTTGGTCTTGCCAGGGGCGATTTTCGTCTTGGTGGAGGCGTCGACCTTGGCCAGCACCTTTTGCCAATCGGACTTGTTCAGCCAGATGGTAGAGAACTTGCCCCCGGGGCGGTGCAGCATCAGTTCGCCCACTTTGGCCTTGGGATAGATTTGAAATCTCGCCTCGCCGGTCTCGGCGGCCACCGTGGCCACGGAGGTGGGTTGCTCGGCGAGAGCCAGCCCGTTCAGGAGTAGCAGCCAAAGAGCGCAAAGAACTCGTTTCATGCGGACGGATTCCTGCCCGGCCCGGCCGACACCTGCGCCTTTGGTATGTCTCTGGCGCCGTCCAAGCTGCTAAGCATGGGTCATCGGCAGTAGCCAGGAATACTCGGTGTAGAGCGTTACTCCAGAGAGAGCCACGAAGACCAGCAGTTTCAGCGTGCCCCAATGATCTTCCCAATACTGCCCCTGGACTGCCGAGATCAGGTCGGGGGTGAACCAGTGCTTGAGGCACTCCAGGAACCCGCCGAGGCTGCCGAAGATCAGCCTTCCCAACACCAGAAAGACCGGCACGTTGACGACGAGCAAAAAGAGGAACAAAGGAACATTGGCCATGAGATTTATTATACGCCGCTCGTCGTGGCAATCCTGTGCATATACAATCTGTTTTTGAGTGGTTTAACCGGATAGGCTTTCTCGTCCTATCACCGGCAAAGGTTCACGAGCTTGAGCCCAGGCCGATGGAGGCGTGGCCCCGCCAGCGGCCAGGATGCCGCCCACCATGGCACAGGTCGTGTCGATGTCGCCCCGGGCCCGCACCGTGTCCCAGATGGCCGTGGGGAAGTCGCGCAGGTTGCGAGCGGCGCTCCAGATCACGAAGGGAACGGTGTCTTCGCAGGTCACGCGGGTGCCGTTGCCAAGGTGCACCCCGGCCGCCAGGGGGGTGGCTTCGGGGCCCAGGTCCAGCGCCAGGGCCAAGCCGTGGCGGGTGGCCCCCGCCGGGGTGTGGTCGAGCACCGCCTGGATGAAGTCCCTCGGGGGCCGGTCGCGGTATTGCGAGGCCAGGGCCGCCGCTACCGCTACCGCGATGGCGCCGGCCACTCCCTCGGGATGGCAGTGGGTGACCTCGGCCGAGCGGGCAGCCTGCTCGACCACCCGCTCGAGGTCGGGGGCGAAATAGGCGCCCAGGGGAGCCACTCGCATGGCTGAGCCGTTGCCCAGCGAGCCCTCGCCGCCGAAGAGGGTCGGAGCGTTGACTTTCCAGGCTCCGGGCGCGGCGATTTTGGGCAGCAGCTGCCGCATCCCCCGTCCATAACCTCGCAAAGGCTCTCTTTCATACCGGGTATGAAAGGCCTTGGCCAGGGCGTCTTGCTCGATCTGGCCGTGCTCGCCCAGCACCTCGACCAGGGCGATAGCCATGGCGGTGTCATCGGTCCAATACCAGGGCGGTGGAGGCAGCTGGGGAGTGGGCTCGTCGAGCAGATAGCGATATAGGAAGAACTGCTCGCCGTAGGCGTCTCCCACCGACAGGCCTTGCAGAGAAGCCAGAGCCCGCTGGTAAGCTGGTTCGTGCATGCTTCGAGTTTTCGCTGACGCGAGGGCCCGACCTCCCAGGCCCCCGGCCACCCAGGGCAGCGTCGCGGGAAATTGTGCGCCGCCCATCAGGGTCAGCGAAGGGTCGGGCGCACACCCCGCGCAAGGCGTAGCGAGCTTCAACGGCTTAAGGAGGCGGCCGCCGTCTAGGCGGGTTTATCCCTGCGGATGCCCCTCATGGGATCCGAAGCTCGTCGGATTGCCCCGTCTGATCTAGGAACATCAGGATATGAGGCGGTTTTTTCCACTATTTCTGTTGTTGTTCTTGATGTTCTCCCCCGGCCTGGCTCAGGACGAGCGCGATTACAGGTTGCTTCCCTATTTCGAGGTCGAGACACTTAACCAGGGGCTGCCCGGCTTTGACCAGGCGGCTACTAGAGAGCTGTCCACGCCCGACCGCGCCCTTGGCTACTTTCTGACCCAGGCTCGGTCCGGCAACTTCGAGGCGGCGGCCCGGGTGCTCGATCTCAACGAACTCGCCGGGGACGAACAGGCTTCAGTGGGCCCCGAGTTGGCTCACAAGCTGTACACGGTCATGGACCGCAAGACGGGCTTTCCCTTTGACCAGATCCCGGACCGGGTAGATGGCCAACTGCCACCGGGTCCGGACCAACGAGTGGGAGAGCCTCGCAAGGCCTTCTTGCTAGGGTCCTTTCCGCTCGAGATCGGCGACTTCGAGATCCACCTCAACCGCTATCGCACCCCCCGCTACGACAGCGTCTGGCTCTTCTCTCCAGGCACGGTGGCCAAGATCGACGAGGCCTTCAGAGAGTACGGCCCCAGCCCGTGGGAATCCTACTTGCCTGACGTGCTGCGAATGCGGCCGATAGGCACTACCCCTGTTTGGGCCTGGCTGACCCTGGTGGCTGCCCTGGGTTTATCCTCTCTGATCTCTCGATGGATCGCCCACTTTGTCGGAAGGCGGCTCGAGCATGCTCTCTTTAAACGAGTTCGTCCCGGCTTGATCTGGATGGCCGTGAGTTGGATAAGCTACGTCTCGCTGTGGCCCTGGGTGCCTGTGCCGGCGCTGGCTCGATACACCCTCCTGCTGGTGGGCTTCGTAGCCATGGTGTGGCTGGTGTCCACTGTTCTTGACTACTATTCCGAGAAGATCGTGCGCGGCGACATCGAGTCGGTCAAAGACCTCGACGACATCAGTAAGCAGGATCAGAAGAAGCAGCTTACCAGTCTCTCCATCGGCCGTCGTCTCTTGAGTGGCCTGGTCTTCGCCGTGGGCATCGGTGTGGTGGCGGCCAATATCCCCGAATTTCGGACCTTCGGAGTCAGCCTGCTGGCCTCGGCGGGTGTGCTGAGTGTGCTGCTGGGGATCGCTGCCCAGCCCATCCTGGGCAATCTACTGTCCGGTATCCAGCTGGCCGTGAGCCGGCCCATCCGCGTCGGCGATGCCATTGACTTTGACGGCATCTGGTGCTATGTGGAGGAGATCACTTACATGTACATCCTTTGCTGCACTTGGGACGAAAAGCGCCTGGTCATTCCTTTGCGGCATTTCATCACCCAGCCATTTAGCAGCTATTCCCTGCGCGACCCCGAGACGGTGCGGGTCATCGAGATGGAACTTGACTATCTGGTCGACGTAGAAGCCTTGCGGGAGGAGTTCCTGAGGCTCAATCAAGCCCACCAGCTGGCCAGTAAGTCCTTCAAGCCTCGTATCGAGGTGCTGGCTTTTCACGAACGCAGTGTGACCATCCGAGCCATGGTGGCCGCCCGCAACGCCTCCGATTCGTGGGAGCTTCACTGTGACATTCGCGAGGGACTGCTGGGGTATATCCGTTCCCAACAACGCCAAGCCCTGCCTCAAGTGCGACTCTCGTCGAGGCCCGAGCAAGCGCCGCACGGCAACGGGCGGCACGCGTCCTCTCGGTTAACATCAAGTTAACAAATTTTGGGCGGCAGGCCACTTGTGGACCACCTCGAGCGCTTAAGCTCCAGACGAAGGAGCTTAAGCCAAGATGCCAGTATCCCCTACCGCTCACCAGCCGAAGACCAAGCCGGCCGCCGGGAGCGCACCCAAACCCTCTCCCGCTCCCAAGCAGCCGAAGCCGGCTGGCCCCAAGCCCCCCAAGGACGAGGTGGATCTGAGTGCTCCTGAAGAGCATGGATCCAGCCAGGACACGAGTTCGATGGTCAAGCGCCTCGAGCAAAGCTTTGGTGGCGAAGAGCATGGCATCCAGGCTCTCGACAATGACAAGGCCGAGCCCTCCGGCCGGACCGGCGGCCTGAGCTCGGTGGAGGGCAAGGCCAGTCTGGGAGTCGGCGCTGCCGGCACCAGTAACCAGAGCGCTGGCCAGACTTTGCGCGAAGATATCTCGAAAGAGACGCCGCCCAAACTGAGTGTCGACGAGATCGCCAGGCTGCACGAAGAAGACCCGGCGGCCGGCAACGAGGCCATCACCAACAAATACTATCATCAGGCTCAGGAACTCAACGGGCTTCTGGGAGGCACCCCGGAGGACTTCAACGCCACCTGGCCGGCCTACGGGTCGGTGGCCTCGAACTCGGCCGGGGCGGTCATTCGCTCGGACGGCATGCCTGGCTACGACCGCATCTCGGACGAGGTGGCCGAAGGCAACCGCAAGGTCTTCAAAGACATCGCTCCCGCCTATGATAGCTACATCGAAGCCGCCAAGAAGCCTGATTTCGATTTCGATCGCTGGATGGACGACAACCATGACAAGCTGTTCGTGAATCCCGAGACCGGCCAGGAGAAGACCAACCTGGTCCAGTCGTTCGACTACCTCGACCGAGCTCGCACCGAGGACGACCAGGACATGAAGCAAGAGTATCTGCTGGCTTCCAACGTGCTGGCCGGACGCCACGAGCAAGAGTATCTGCAGCCTCAGATCGAGCGTTCCACCGCGCCGGTGACCGGGACGACCGCCGAGAGGGCCCTGGGAGAACTCTATGTCGACAAGGATCCGCCCGTGTTCATGCCCAACGGTAAAGGCTCGGGCGCCCTCACCGAACTCGATGTCAGCCAGACCATGCCGGGCCAGGCTCCTGAGGCCCTCAAGCACATCTCGGACCCCCAGGTTCGCCGCGACGTGAGCCAGGCAATGGGCCTCGGCAACCCTTCCCAACTGCGAGGAGACGAGGTGATCGCGGCCAGCGGAACCGAGAACTGGGCCGACCTCGACGACCGCATGGGCACCATTGGCGGCCTGATGGTGTCGACTCAAAACGACCCACGGATGGGGGAGTATGTGCTCGACTACAACCCCCCCGAGGGGCTCTCGACCACGGGCATGGTGGAAAGTGCCGGTCGCGCGGCCCTGGACCGGCTGACTCTGCCCTTTCAGCTTGGTAAGGGCTTGCTCGAGCAGCTTCCCTTCATCAATTGAGGGGCGGGCCGCCCTCGAAGCCGTCGAGCTTCCAGCCGTGCGGCTCGACCAGCACCAGTCGCCAGGACCAGTTGGTGGTCTGGCCCTTGAACAAGATGGTGCAAGTGCTGTCGTCACGCTTGCCAACGCTGGGTTGGCGTAGAGCGTCGTCGCCACTTTGCCAACCTCTCAAGCGAGATTCGAAGTCTTCTCGTCCCAGGGTTGTCTGCAGGCCAGGGGAGAGCAGACCATAGGCCGCGTCATATTGCTGACGGTCGAGCAACACCAGAAAAAAGCGGGCGGCCGTGACGGGGTCGACGAACTCCAGAGGTTTGCTGTCGGCCTGACTGGGGGTGGGCATGGAGTCGGGCTTCGGCGAGGGATTGGAAGCGAATCCGACCACCATCCAGACGAGCGATAACAAGAGCAAGCCGGCTCCAAAGACGAGCGTCCCCCTGGAGTCGCCGCGGGTGGGTGCTTCCACGGTCGGGGCAAGAGATGGCGCGGACTCGTGGCGAGTGGCCGAGGCCAGCTTGGGCGCGAGTTCCTTGGCGTAGGCGTTCAACTGGCGAAGGTGGGTGTGCTGGAAGGCTCCGGCCGAAACCGAGCACTGAACATAGAGGGCCCCGATGGTGGCGTCGTTGTGGATAACCGGGGCCAGGGCCCAGGAAATGGTGGACTGGCCTCTACCGCTGCTCTCGAGGATGGGACGTCCCTGACTGGCCAGATGGACCAGCCGGGTCACCAGGTCCGAGAGTCCGTCGTCACTCTCGAAGCCGGCCCCCTTCACCTCGACGTTCTCGTCTTGCATGAGAATGACCAGACACTTCTCGGTCGGGGCCAGCGCGACCAGATAGTCGAGAGCTTCTTGTTCTAGCTGGTTGGTATCCTGGCTCATTGGTTGCGAAGATAGGTCACGCTCTCGAGTTCGAAGCTCTCGGGCCGCTCGCTTCCGTAGCGTTGCTGGCTGGCTCGCAGCCGCAGACGCAGCAGGTGGTTGCCATTGGCCAACAGTTCACTGCTGAACTGGCATTCCGCGATCTCGTCGGCGACCAGCTCTCCTCCGTTGGTGTAGGTGGACACCGGTTGATTGGGACCGAAACCGTCGATGACGGTCGGACCCGTTTCTTGAGGGCTGCCGACCACAGAGACCCGACGTAGCTTCAACTTGGAATCGACATCCAGGTAATAGATGAGATAGTTCTGCCAGCGAGGGCTCTCGTTGCCGACATCGTATTGGAAACGTCCGTTGGCGTCGGTGGCGCTAAGGAAGGCGATGGCCTTGCCGTCGGGGGAGAGCGACAGGCTGCTATAGATGCTGCGCTCGAGGTCGCGCGAGATCTTGCCCGAAGCGATCATGGTCTGGTTGCGAAGTTGCGTTACCGTGTCTCCCTTCATCCAGGCCGAAGCCGAGGTGCGATAGATGAAGAAGATAGCCGAAAGCAACAGGCTAGCCACAGCGGCCGCCACCAGGACTTCGGCCAGAGTGAAGGCGGTAGTCCTAGGGCCGCAGATAGGTCTCGAGGCTGATCTTTGCCTGGTCATTCCAATATACATCGACTTTCACGGCCACAGTGTTCGGGGGCAGACCGCTAGCATCGGCTCGCACCACCAGAGTGTAGCGTTCGTTGTTTCTTACTCCCTGCGGATACGGGCCAGGGGGAAATCCCGTGGTGGGGTCTGGTGCGGTGGGCACGGCCAGACGTCCATCATAAGTGCCGACGGTGACCTGATCATACCCGTTGGCCCGCACCCGTTCCAAGAATTCACGGGCCACGTCGGTAGCTCCGGTGACCTGGTTGCTTTGCCGCAGCCAGCGCATTCCCTGGGTGAACACCAACAGAAGCGAAAGCAGGGCTACCGAGAGCAGTCCCATGGCGATCAGGGTCTCGAGCACGGTCAAGCCGCGCCGCTTTTTCACCGGCCCATCCAGAGCACCACCTCCGGCGCCCCCGAGCCGATGGGAGCGCCCGTGCCGTCGAAGAACTGCTTGACGAAAGTGATGTTGCAGCCCTCGGCCAGCACCAGATCGCCTGGCTCGACGGTCTTGCCGTCGATGGTTTTGGTGGCCTGGCTGCCATCATCGTTGACCACCACCGCGCCGCGCACGCTGATTTCGTCGCCAGCATAGAAACTGCCGTTAGTGTAGACCAGTCCCTGGAAGAAGGCGTTGCCCAGGTGGTCGTAATCGAGGGCCCTGGTGGTGTTGTAGACCGCGTCCATCAGGGCCGTCTCGTTAAGGTCGTTGACGGCATCGAACAGACCGTCGGTGTCGCCGCTGGCGTTGTAGTTGGCGATGGCTACGCTGTCGGGTCGGCCTAAGGTGTCCACGTTGGCGGCGTAGATGCGCCCGATCTTGTCGAGCCGGGCCACCAGGAAGTCGCGGGTTGGGCCGGCCGCTACATTGTTGGTCAGATGGTCCCGCAATAGCCAGGGTGCGCCCAGGGTGCGCCCAGCTGGCGGCGTCATGCCCGACTGATAACCACCAAGCACGGTGGTCACGTTGTCGAGGTAGTTGCCGTTGGAAGCGCTCCACCCACCTTGGGTGCCGGTCTCCATCTCTTGCAGGGCCCACTGGGTGTCGTCGAGCCAGGTGGTCAGGGCGGCGTTGCTTGAAGCCACGCTTTCGAGATACTGGGTGCCATCAAAGCCTCGCAGTTCAACGTTGCCCTTGCTGAAGAGGGCCAGGTTGTTCTGGCCGTTCATGTCGGCGTTGCCATGGATGGCCGTGTCGGCCCCCACGAAGAGCGAGCCGGTGCCCGAGACCGAGCCGTTGACGGTCAACTTGCCCGAGACATAAAGGCTGCCGCCGTCGAGTTGCAGGTCTCCATCGAGGGTCAGGTCGCCGTCGATGTAGTAGTCTCCGGAAGGAACGGTCGTGACTCCGAACGGCACCAGGGTCGGGGCCGGGTTGCTGCTCTTGGCCGCAATCTGGGCCGGAATGTTGATGCGGGGAATGGCCACCGGCGCCGCATTGGGGTGGGTCCCGCCCGTGATCGTGCCGCTACCCATGTTGATGGTCGAACCAGAAGAGCCGGATGAGGAGACCTTGCCATCGATGTTCAGGGTGCCGGAGCCACTCCAGGTGATCACGTCAGAGCTGTGATCGTCGGCGTTGTTCGACTGCAGGTCGCCGTCGATGGTGGTGCTGTCGTCGAGACCCTGAATGCCGTCGATTTGAATGTCGTCTTCCAATTTGATCCGACCGGTAGTCAGCAGAGAATTGTCGAGGTTAAGGCTGGCTGTCTGGGGGGCGATCAGGGCCTCGAGACGGCGCTCGACCCCGTTGACCCGAGCCACGACCACGATCAAGCTCGCGCCTGCCGGCACGGTGTTGGCTCCTCGATAGCTCTCGGAGTGCGACCCGTCGCTGTTGTTGATCGATTGATCGGCGGTGAAGGGACCGGTTGCCTGGTTGAAGGTCACGGTGTAGGTGCCGGGAGCGCCTTTCATCGGTTTGGCGTTAAATCCGGTGGCCCAGAGGGGGTTGCCCTCGAGTTCGCCCATGGCGTCGGCCAGCCCGGCTTCGGCGACGCTCAATGAGGCGGCCCTGGCATAATACGATTGAGAGCTTCCCCCACCGGCCCTTAAAGCCACGATCAGGGCCACCACCATGATGGTGAGGATGGGCAGTAAAACCACCATGGTCCCAAGAATGAAGCCCCGGCTGGAAGACTTAGTCAAGATGGACGTCCCCTTCCGACCCCCTAAAGGCTATGATAACAGTTTATACTGAGAATTACAACCCGTCAGAGGAACCTTTGCGCAATTCGTATTTTGGGCTTCGCCACGGCCAAAGTTTAGCCAACCTTGAGCAGCGCATTATCAGTGCGCCCGAGGTTGGCTGTCAGCAATACGGACTGAGCGAACTTGGTCACAAGCAGGCTTCGGGCGCCGCTAACGGTCTGGACCCGAAAGCGCTATTTGTCTCATCCGATTTTCTGCGGGCGCACCAGACAGCCCTGCTGGCTGCCACCAGTCTGGGTGCCGCCGAGCCACGCCTCGAGCCGGCCCTGCGCGAGCGATTCTTCGGTGAGTTTGAGGGCCAGACCGCCGAGAGTTATCCGCTGGTCTGGCAGCGCGACAGCCAGGGAGACCATTGCTGGCGCGGGGTCGAATCGCCGCTCGCCCTCACCCGGCGAATGGCCGGGGTGGTGGAAGGCCTCGAGCAAAGCCACCAGGGGCGAACCATCGTGCTGGTTTCCCACGGTGACCCACTGAGGTTCTTGCAGTTGTGGTTCGAGGGGCGTCCCTTCACCGAGCACGCTCGGTTGCCCCATTTCGAGCCGGCCGAACTCCGACGGCTCGGCTAGCGCTCCCACCACAGCTTGCCGCGGGCCCCGGGGTGGTTGCCGATCTGGTTCATCGAGTCGGCCTCATAGAGCCGTCCGTTGGCCATCACGTAGCGGACCGACTCGGTATTGTAGATGTCGGCTAACGGGTCGCGGTCGAGCACGATCAGATCGGCCAACTTGCCGGCCTTGAGCGAGCCGATATCACCATCGAGACCCAGATAGTGGGCCCCGTTGAGGGTGGCTGCTCGCAAGGCTTCCATCGGACTCATCCCGCCCTGGACGAACATCCACATCTCCCAGTGGGCGCCCAGCCCTTCGCGTTGGCCGTGGGCTCCCAGGTTGACCTTCACCCCTGCATGCTCGAGATCGGCGGCCACCCGGGCGGCCCGAAAGTGGTTGTAGTCCTCATCCGGGGCTTTGGTGCGCCGCCGCGAACGCGGGTCGAGGATGCGCTGGGGCACAAAGCGGGCCAGACGGGTATTCTCCCAGACGTTGGTCTTGTCATACCAGTAATTCTCGCCCCAGATGCCGCCATAGGCCACCACCAGCGTGGGGGTGTAGCCCACCTGGGTGCCCGACCAGAGGGTGAGCACATCCTGGTAGACTTTGGGCACCGGAATCGAGTGTTCGACGCCGGTATGGCCGTCGACCACCATGGTCATATTGTGCTCGAACAACGAGCCGCCCTCGGGCACCACCATCAAACCCAGCTCGCGAGCCGCTGCCAGCACCTGTTGGCGCTGTTCGCGGCGGGGCTGGTTGTAGCTCTTGACGCTAAAGGCCCCCCAGGCCTTCAGACGGCCTAAGTGGGCTCTGGCGTCCTCCAGACTGTCGATGGCGGCAAAGTAGCTGGGCGCCTTGGCCCCGTAGACGATGGTGCCGGTGGAAAATACCCGCGGAGCGGTGATGCGTCCGGCTTTCCCCAGCTCTGAGGTCGAGAAGACCTCGGCCGTATCGTTGGAAGGGTCGTGGATGGTGGTCACCCCGAAAGCCAGCGTGGCCAGGTCATACCAGTTCTCTTGGGGAGTCAGCTGCGAGCTGCCCTGAGAGCCGTGCCAGTGGACATCCACAAAACCGGGCATGACGACTTTGCCCCGAGCGTCGACCTGGTAGGAGCCGGCCGGTATCTGCACCTGGTCGGCCGGGCCCACCGCCTGGATGCGGTTGCCGCTGACCACCACCGTGCCGGGGTCATAAATGGTGTCGCCTTCCATGGTGATGACCTTGCCGCCCACCACGGCTACCTGGCCTTCGGGTTTGTCGGTGGGCCAGGGAAAAGACAGCGAGACCTCTTCGGTCGCACCCCCCGCGGTGGCCCGCGAAGAGAGCTTGGGGCCGAGCGCCCAGTGGATGCGCGAACCGCCGTTGGTCCAGTGGACGTAGTCGGCCGAGTGCTCGGTCAGAGCGTCTACCGGCAGAGCTTTGGTGGTCTCGCTGATCTCAGCCACCAGTCCCGAGTCGACGTAGGGGACCTGGAACCAGCGAAAATCCTGACAGAAGGCCAGATACTTGCCGTCGGGCGACAGCCGCAGATCGGTGACGAGCGTGCCGCCATCGAAGTGCTCGCGCTCTTGCGAGCCGTCGAGCAAGATGCTGCGCAGGGCCACCCGCTGGCCGCCCCGCACGAAGTAGACCCGCCTGGGGTCGGCCCCGAAGTGGGGATGGGCTGCCTGGGTGACCAGCTTCTCGGGCTTGCCGCCGGCGGCCGGGATCTTGAACAGGCCGCTTTCCATGGCGTAGAGCCGGCTGAGCAGGTTGTCGGCGTTGAGTTTGTCATAGACGACCACGCGGCCGTCGGGCGAAAAGACCGGAGTGATAAATTGGCCGTGCTCGACTAACACTCGGCTGTTGCCTTCCAGGTCGCTCACCCTGACGCTGCCGGTGGCCGAGTCGCTCCAGGTAGTATAGACGAGACTTTTGCCGTCACGGCTAAAACTTGGATAAAACTCGAAATGCTCGCTCTGTTTGGTGAGCCGGCGAGGCTTGCCGCTGGGCAACTCTTGCAGCCACAGATAGCCGAGAGCCTGAAAGACGACCCGTTTGCCGTCGGGGGACACGGTCGGCCAGCGAATGGCCTTGACCTGGAACTGGTCGGGCGCCACCTCGACGGGAAAGCGCAAAGCCTGCTGGACCTGACGGGTGGTGGTGAGGTGGAAGGGGATGTCGGTCACGGCCCCACCGGTCAGGGCCAGACGGTGAAACCCGCCGCCGGCATAGAAGACGAGCTGGCGCGAATCGGGCGTCCAGGCCATCGACGGATAGACGCCGTGGATAGCCCACGTCTCTTGCATGTCGCGCTCGAGGCCGTCGTAGAGAGGGGTCTCGCGCCCACTCTCGAGGTCTTTGACGAACAGCACCGTCTTTTCGCGCACCCGCCGTACGAAAGCGATCCACTTGCCATCGGGCGAGGGAGTCGGCCGCACCGACCCCCCCGGGCCGGTGATGAAACGTTCGTTGAGGCCGGTGGCGCGTTCCAGGCGCCGAATGACATAGATCTCGCCGGTCGAGTCCTTGTTGTACTCGAAGGTCTGACCTTCGGTCATATCCTGGCTGTAGTAGACGTACTTGCCGTCAGGCGAAAAGGCCGGTTCGCCGACGTCCTTCTGGTCGTTGGGACGAGAAGTCATTCTCAGGCCCTCGCCGCCGCTTACATGATAAAGCCAGATTTCGCCGGCTCCCAGCGAGCGCTCGCCGGTGAAATGCTTGCGGGCCGCGATGAACTTTCCGCTGGGATCCCAGGCGGGGCTGTTGAGCAGGCGAAAGTTTTCCTCAGTCACCTGACGAGCACCGCTGCCATCGAGGTTCATCACCCAGATGTTGTCACCGCCGCCGCGATCCGAGGTATAGGCGATTTGGCGGCCGTCGGGTGAAAAGCGCGGCTGCATGTCCCAGGCCAACCCGCTGGTGAGGGCCCGGGCTTCGCCGCCCCCGAACGGCATGGCGTAGATATCGCCCAGCAGGTCAAAGACAATCGTCTTGCCGTCAGGAGACACATCCAGGTTCAACCAGGTGCCTTCGTCGAGATCGAACTCGATGGTGGAAAGAGGGCCGCCGGGCTTTTCCACGTCCCAATCGGCCGCGGCCGGCAAGACCAGCAGCAGCAATAACAAGAATAGTCGCTTTACCATAGACTCCTCACGATGACGGAGCGCTGCATGCGCGCCGCTGGGGCCGCCAGGGCCGCCTTTTCAAGACTGGGCCAGCTGCCGGCCGGCAACTGGTGAGCCAGAATCACCCGGTCCTTCTGGCGGGTGAGTTGCCATTTGGAGCCGATAGCCTGGCGCGCGGCTTGCTCGAACTCGACAGCATCCCTCGCGGTATCCCAGACGGTCACCCAGAGAAAGCACGATTGCTCACCTCGGGTCCAGACCCGGTAGCGGTCGCCCCCCCAGCCGGTGGCGGCCACCTCGCGCTCGACCCCATGTTGCTCGAGAAAGGCTCGCACCAAAAACTCGCCGCCGGTGTCGTCGTGGCCGAGGACCTTCCAGCCCTGGGGAGCCGGTAGGCCGGCCAGCTTCACCTGGATGGGAAAGTCGCGCTCTTCAAGATACTTTTCGGGGTGGATGACCTGCTCGCTCGAAAGCGGCAGATCCTGATACATCAGACTGACCGCCGGCCACCCCCCCATGGCCCGCACCCGGCCCACCAGACCCATGCCGATGTAGTATGGAAAGATCAGCGCTCGCTTGAAGTAGAGTGGGGCCCGGGTGTAGTTGCCCATGCCCGGTAAGGGAATCGGAAATTTGGTGACCAGATCGGCCATGCGCGACATATCCAGATTGGCGCCATCTACCGAGGCGTCGTCGCCCAGTTGGAAGTCGAACATGGCCAGGGTGGCCTCGCCCTCGAGCAGACTGCTGACAGCCAGGCTCATATCGGTGTTGTGGGCTTTGACGGCCTCGAGTTGGATTTTCTTGAGGTCGAAGTGCTGGTCGCCCAGGGCGTGATCGAGTTCGTGATAGATGAGCACCTCGTTGGGGTCGGCGCCGCCGGAAAGGAGCTTGGTGGCCAGGCTCTGCTTCACGTCCACCATGAAGAATTGACGGCTATCGGGGTCGTAGGCGCCGGCGATCTGCTCGGTGTAGAGTTCTTGCATGAAAGGCCGGATTTCGAAGTCCGGCTTGACGAGCCCCAGGTGCTTGAGCATGGCTTCGTCGAGGGTGCTCTGCTCGACCGGATAATAGATCTCGAGCTGCTTGGCGAAGAACACCCCGAGTTGCTCGCGGTCCTTGACATGCCAGGGCACGAAATGCTCGAAGGCTAGACCCCGATTGGCCTCGAGTTTGACCATCAGGTGCTCGAGAGGGGCCCGCGAGGCGTCATGAGCGACCGTTTCGAGTGCCGTCATGCCCAGCGGTACCAACTCGGCCCCGGGCACTCCCTTCCATTCCTCCCACAGCCGATCACGGGTCTCCGACCAGTCGTCGGCCCTGGCCCAACCGGTCAGAAGTAACAGTAAGAGAACAATGGCGCGCATCGGGGGATGGGTTCGCCCCCTCGCCTTCGAATCCTAGACCCATGGATCGTTTTATGCAAGCAGCTATCGACGAAGCCCGCGCTGGTTTGGCCCAGGGCGGCATTCCCATCGGCTCGGTGCTGGTCAAAGATGGCCAGATCGTGGCTCGCGGCCACAACAAGCGCGTCCAAGAACTCGACCCGGTGCTGCATGCCGAGATCGACTGCCTGCGCAACGGCGGGCGCCTGGGCAGCTATCGCGGCACCGTGCTCTACTCGACTCTGATGCCTTGTTACCTGTGTGCCGGAGCGGTGGTCCAGTTCAAGATTCCCAGGGTCATTGCCGGCGAGTCGAAGACCTTCGCCGGAGCGCGCTCGTTTCTCGAATCCCACGGAGTCGAGGTGATCGACCTCGAGAATGCCGAGTGCATCGGGTTGATGGAAGATTTCATCGCCGCCCACCCCGAGCTGTGGGCCGAGGACATCGGGGAGGCCTAGACCTCGGAAAAGAACCAGTAGACGGCCTTGAGCGTGTCGCGCACGTCGGGCTCGAACAGCGCGTCATCGACTCTGGCCAGGCCTACCTCGAACTGGTTGAGGATGCGCTGGTCGCCGACCTTGATGCCCTGACGAAAGCGGTCCACCACCGTTTCGAGTTCGCCTTCGTCAAACCAGATGCCCTGGCATTGTTGGCACAGGTCGAGCACGACCTGGGCGGCGATCACCTCGGCCAGGCCGCACCAACAGCGCGGACAGGCGCGAGGCACCGGGCGAAAGCCGAAGGTCACGGGCTGGCGGTCGCGCCAGCGCTCGAGAAATTCGTCAACCAGGGTGGGAATGCCCAGAAACGAAGCCAGCTCACCGCTGTCAAACCACAGACCGCTACAGGCCCGGCACAGGTCCAGCTCTAACTCGCCCGCTCGCACGACCTGCAGCAGCTGGTCGGTGCAAGCCGGACACTTCAAGCTCACTGACTTGGAAGACCCCCTCAGCTCGTGGTGGTCTTTCTTCTTTCGGCAATCGGCCTGCGACCCCTGGCCAGCTAGCCTCCCTGAGCGCTACACTGCATGCCCATCTGCTGGCAAATTCGCTGCCACACGCCCTCGCCCGCATCCAGGGCCGCTTCCAGCCCGGGACTCAGGTTGTTGCGCCCGCCCCGGGGCCGGCTCTGGGCCTCGTTGGTCAGGGTGGTACGGTCGCCCGAGGGGGCGCCCGTCGGGGTGGCCGCGGGGCGATTGGGCTGCTGGCGCTGGGCCGGCTGGTTCTGAACGCGATTGATCTGCATCAGTCCTCCACACACTACTCTCCGGTTGCCGACCGGGATGACCCCAGTCTAGCTGGGGGACTTGTGGGCGCGTCTTTGACTACCGATCGCGAATGTTATCGTTCTGTAACATTGTGAGAGTGCTTCAAGCCGTCTTGAACTGAAGGCTCCAAGGGAAACTCCAGCTCAGTGGCCCCAGGTCGGCCACGACTCACCGATAGAGGGCGTGTTGGTCAGGTTGACTTTGTTGTTGCCGTCAGAGTCCATGCGCCAGATGTCGCCGCCCTCCATATAGACCACCTGAGAACCGTCGGGAGAGACGGCGGGCGAAAGAGAGGGGGCGGCCGTGTTGGTCAGATTGGTCCAGTTCGAGCCGGCGTTGGTGACCGGATCGATGTCGGCCCGCCAGATGTCCCAGTTGCCGCCAGCTCGGCAACTGTAGTAGAGCTGCAGCCCATCGGGGGACCACCACGAATAGCTCTCGAAGTTGTTGCCGCCCGGCGTGCCCACCAGCGCCTGGTTGCTAAAGGTGCGGGTGGTGGGGTCGAAGTCGGCGATGATGATGCGTAGACCCGAAAAGCCCAGGGTGCCCACCATGGAGAGGCGGGTGCCATCGGGCGAGACGGCCGCGTTGATGCCGCCGTCGCCGGTGCCCGAGAGAGCGTTGTGGTTGCTGACCGTCCCCAGGCCGTCGACCACCACCAGATCGAGGTTGTTAGCGTAGAGCAGGTTACCGTCGGGGTCGAGGCTGCCGACCTCATAGGCGGTGAAGTTGGCTCGCCGGGTGACGGTAAGGGCATCGATGTCGAGGCTGTGCGGTTTCATGCCGCCCCCCGAGCGATTCGATAGAAAGAGGACCTGGTCGACCCCGAACGAGGCTCGCGGCATGCGGTCGGGACCGGGATAATTGCTCAGATTGACCGGCTCTGACCCATCGGGGTTCATCTGATAGATTTCGTCGTTGCCGTCGCGGTCGGTCTGGAAGTAGATGTGGCTGTTCTCGGTGGTGCGAACCACTCCGCCGGCCCCGATGGTGGCCGTGGCCGAGGCTCCGGCCGGGTCGGTGATGGTGCACACCAGCGGATAGTCGAGGTTGGGGCCGGCCCCCGGAGGTGGCTCGAAGGTGGTGCGCAAGACCCAGACATTGGCGGTGGGATCCCACTCCATGGGGGTGTTGGGCCCGGTAGAGAAGGCTCCACCGCTGGTGCAGGTCCAGGTTAAAAAGACCGGATCGCCATCGGTGTCCTGGGCCCTCACCTCGAGGGTCAGTTTGTGTCCCAGTCCCAGCAAAACGTCGACGCCGGCCGGCAGCGAAGCCGGATTGCTGGCCGGCTTGGGCTGGGGGGCTCCGGCGAAGGTGGGGGCGTTGTTGGCCCCGGCGGCCAGGCCCGGCGGGGCGGGAGCGGCTACCAGGGCACCTCCCTCGGGAATGGCGCCGTTGACCAGATCGGGGGTCAGTTTGAGCGACCCCAGGGGAGTGACGGTGATGGTGTAGGCAGTTCGGGCCTGGCTCAATTGGAAGAAGCTGTTCGAGAAGCCGGTGCCCGTGCCGGCCAGGTTGGTGGCCGTCTGGTCGAGGGCGGTCAGGGTGGCCAGGTGGTAGGCCCCATCGAACCCCGGCAGGTCGTTGGTCAGCACCGAGCCGGAAGGGGTGAAGACGAAGACATAGTCCTGGTCGAGTCCGGCCGGGCCTGCGGCCAGCCAGGTGGACAGATCGAAGGTATCGGCGCTACTGCCGGTCGGCAGCCGGTCGACTCGCTCGCTGCCGGTCCAGGCTCCCACAAAGATTAGGCTATCAGGGTACTCGTTGGCGAAGTTGACCACCCTCACCAAGCGGGGGGCCGAGCGCCCCTCCAGCAGATAAAGCGACTGCGACTGGCCTCCCCCCCGGGCCCCACTGGGAAAGGCCAGGGCGACCGGAGCACGGGTCGCCAGCGCCCGGCTGCGGGCGGCCACCAATTCTCCCATCACGGCCTGGGCCAGAGCTCGCGAGCGTCCCTTTTCGCGACCCTTCTGGGCCGAATAGAGCGAGAGCCCGGCCAGGACTGCCAGCAAGGCCATGGCCACTATCAGTTCGGGCAGGCTAAAGGCCCGTCTCATTGCTCTTCGCGCCATCGGATCACCTTGAAGTAGTTGGGGTTTGGGCTGGCCGGCGTAGGCCGCAAGTTGGGCGTGAAGTCGATCTCGGCGCTGACGGTGCGGGTCGCCAGCGGACTCTCGTCGGGGCCCAGCCGGCCTACGGAACGAAGTTCGAGCAGATAATACGGAGCCCGATTACGAGTGGTGTCGACCGATACGGTGTACGAGCCCAGCGGTGAGCCGTCGACCTCGGTGAACAGCTCGTGGTACTCAAAGACCGGCTCTTCGGCCGACAGGCGGGGGGGAAACAAGGGATCTTTTTGTAGCTTGCCCAGCGCGTCTTCCAGGCCGGCCTCGGCGATGGAAAGCGCCGAAGCTCCGGCGGCCGCCTGGCGCACCCCGCGATATTGCGAGGCTCGCTGAGCCAGATAGCCGACTCCCATCACCAGCAATAGAGCCAGGATCAGCAAGGCGCTTACGATGACGGAGCCGGTTTTGCGCGTCATAGCCTCACCCTCGGATAGACCTGGCTGCGCAACTGGCGAATACCGCCGGCTGCCTCAAAACTCAGCACCAGTTCCAGATTGCCGGTGGTCAGATACTGGCAGGCCAGGCCTTGCACCTGGTCGGCTACCAGAGCGGTGCTGCTGGTGCCGTCGGGGTAGGTGAGCCGCCGGGTCAGGCCCCCCGAGACCACGCTATAGCTGACGGTCACCGCGTAGTCGTTGAGCGGGGCTACTCCCAGCACGTCGAAGGGGTCCCAGGGAGTGGTTCCGGTGAAGCGGCTGGTGTTGGCCGGGTCGATGAGCTGGAAGGTCAGGCTCGAGGCGCTGCCCACGGCTGGCGGAGAGCTGACCGAGAAGGCGCCCTCGACCTCGCTGCGCATCCGGTCCATCCCCACCATGATCGATTGCAGCTGGGCGTCCTTGAGTCCCAGCTGGTTGACCGCCCGCGAATAGCTGGTGATGACCGTGGCCGCGATGGCAAAGACGATGCCGACCAGCAGCATGGTCACCATTGCCTCCAGCAGCGAGAAGCCTCTAGGGCGCCAGCTCAACGAGCACCTCCTGGCGGATGTCTATCCCCTGATAGCGCGTGCGGGCCACCAGGGCGCAATTGCCTCCGGCGTAACGCCGGCTGCCGTCGGGGTTATCGATGAAGTTGGACAGCGAGGCTTGAGAGCCGTCGCGACGGGCGTTGGTGACCGTGCCCATGCCGGGTCGGGCCTCGGCCGACCAGACGAACAAAGCGTCGGGGATGAGATTGCCAGCACCGTCGCGTAGCTCGGCCTGGTAGCGCACCGACAGGTCGTGGCCCAGCGGTGGCGAGACGGCCGTGACCGGAGTGACCACCACGGAGAGGCCGACCAGGTCGCGGACGGGTGAACCCACCAGGCTGGTCAGGCTGACCCGTTCGGTGGCCGTGCCCCGGCCCCAGCGGACCTGCACGCGCACCTTGCGATAGGTGGCCGCCAGCCGCCGCTGGTCCCCGGCGTGTTGGGCCTCGAGCAGGCTGCAGGGTGAGTCGAGCGGGGGGCTCTGGAGGCTCACGTCGATAGCATATTCGGGATAGTCGGGGGGCACGAGGGTGGTCCCGTCGTAGGGCGCCCAGGCTCCTTCGAAGTTGAAAACGGGCGCCGCGGGTTGACGAGCCCAGCCCCGGATCTCGGCCAGGGTCCGCTGGGCCAGCATGGTGGCGATGGCGGCTTGTTCGGCCCGGGTAGAATAGGTGAGCGAACTGTGAAAGAGCTGGGTGGTCACGAACAGACCGGCCACCAGCACGAATAGGCCGATGGTGGTCTCGATGAGACTGCCTCCTCTGCGCTTACCCACCGAGTTTGTCCAAAAAGCCATAGAGCGGAAGGAAGACCGACAGCAGCACCAGGCCGATGATGGTGGCCACCACCGCCAGCAGCACGGGTTCGAGGGCGGCACTGAGCGCCTCGATGCGATAGTTGAGTTCTTCATCGAAGAAGCTGGCTGCCCGGAACAGCATTTGCGGCAGCGATGACGACTCTTCGCCCACGGCCACATAGTAGGAAAGGGTGGCCGGATAGATGTCCTCGCGGGCGGACAGATATTCCGACAACCGCTCGCCCTGGTGGATGGTGTCCACCAGCAGCGGAGCGTCGATGACCACCACCGGATTGCCGCTGGCCAGCGCCCCCAGCTTGAGGCAGCGGTCGAGGCGCACGCCGGCGCTGACCAGGGTTGCGGTGGCGGCCGAAAAACGAGCGGTCGAACTGGCCACCAGCATCGGCCCGAGGACGGGGATCTGGCAACAGGCGGCAAAAACCTGAGCGGCCATCCGGGGGTCGTTGCGCAAGCGCTGGCGCACCATCAATACCAGGGCCAGCACCCCCGTCAGCCCCAGAATCCAGTTGCCGGGATTCTGGCAGCCTTGCGACAGGCTCATCATGAGCCGGGTCAGCCAGGGAAGAGGGATGTTCATGGAGTGGAAAATGTCGACAAAACCCGGCAGCACGAACGAAAACAGCCCCAGGGTCATGGCTACGGCCGTGCCCAGCACGAACAGGGGATAGGTCAAGGCTCCTCGGATGCGCTTGCGCAGGCGTTCATCTCGTTCTTCCCACTCCGAGACGCGCTCCAGCGAGGCCACCAGGCGGCCCGTTTCTTCGCCCACCCGCACCATGGCCACGTACACTCTGGAAAAGACGCGGGGATAAGCCGAGAGCAAGCGCGAGAGGGTGTAGCCCTGGGTGAGGCGGGTGCCGATCTCGGTGAGGACGGCTTCGAAGTTGGGCGACTCGGGCTGGTGCGAGAGAATGTCCAGGGCCTGGCTGAGGGGCACTCCGGAGGACACCAGCAGGGCCAGCTGGCGAGAGAAAATGCCCACTGCCTCGGGGGCACAGCGAACGCTGGTCCGCCAATCACGTTGGGCGGGCGCGACTCCCTCAGTCACCATCGGGTAAACTTCTGGGGGGCGCCGAAGGGCCCCTGGGAGAATAAAAATCACCCACCCGGCGCTCGAAACCAATCGCGGGGGAGCAAGCGGACCGCGGCCGGGTCCTGGTCGAGGCCGGCCCGAACCCAGTCGCGCAGGGGGCCGCGCACGTAGCGGTCGAGGTCCTGGCCCGGGCAGGTGGTCTGGCCCGGGGCGGCCTGGCGATGTCCTACGATGGTGGCCGGGTCGATGGCGTGTTGGCGGCAGAGCTCGATCAGCAACTCGACCAGGCTTTGCAGGGCGGACAGGCTCAGAATCTGTTGCTCATAATCGCCAAAGACCTGCACGTTGATCACCCCGTCAAGCGGGTAACTGGTATTGCTCTCGGGGCGATAACGCCAGTCGCGGCCGGCGAAAATCCGCCCATCGGGCGTGATGAGATAGTGGTAGGGCAGATCGGGCCAGTTCTTGACGCGCTGTCCCCAGCTCTGCAGGTTGCGCAATTTTTGATAGGGCTCGTCCTCGGGGTGCCAGACGACCCCGGCGTGGTGGACCACGATCCGGCGCGGGGTCTGCCGCAACGAGTCATCCAGGGCTTGCGGCTTCGAGCCCCAATCCGAGGCGGGTATGATATTGGGGGCCAACAGCGCCACCAGGCAGAGGGCGAGAAGTCTACTCACGGTAAAAGAAGAAGCCGCCAGTGCTTTGTTGAGGATGTATGCAGGAGGGTCCACAACGCTTAAGGGGCCAGCACTGGCGGCTTGTTTATTCGGTTTTGATGGTCCTAATGTAGCACGGAGACTCTTCCTCGGGTAGGGGTAAATATTGCCAGAGTGTGAACCAGGTTAACGGTTGCTGCCGGTCAGGTTAACAGGTTTCGCAGCCGGGGGCGAGAAGGTTCGGCGGGTGAAGCAGCGTGTCGGCCCGTTGGGGATTGTGGTGGCCGTGCTCGTGCTGTTCGCTCCCTTCTGGGGCGCCGGTCGGGTCTTCGTTCCCGAAGACTTCCTCAGCTTCATCTATCCCTGGAAGGCCGTCTCTGACAGGCAGGTCCACAACCTCGAACTGTTTGACGTCACGGTCTTTTTCTTTCCCCAGGATGTCTTCATCAACCAGCGTCTGAAGAGAGGCGACCTGCCGCTGTGGAATCCCCACATTTTCTCGGGCCACCCCCTGGTCGCCAGTGGCCAGTCGGGGCTGCTCTACCCGCCTCGCCTGCTGGCTCATTGGCTTTTGGGCCCTGGTCAGGCCCGCACCGTGTTGCTGCTGGTGCACTGTCTGGGGGCAGGATTGGCCATGTGGCTGTGGTTGCGTGGCCGCGGTCTGTCCGACTTTGGGGCCGGCGTCGGTGGGCTAGGCTGGATGCTCAACGGCCAGATGGCCTCGTGGTTCGAATTTGAGCACCTGGTGGTGATGGGCCCCTATATCCCCACCATGTTCTACTGCATCGACCGTGCCCTCGAGGGCGACCATCGTTGGTGGGCCGGCCTGGCTCTGGCGGGTGGCTTGTGTCTGCACACCGGGCATCTGCAGATCGTTTTTTACGGTGGGCTGCTGGTGATCTTCTATGCCCTGATGCGCCTGACCGTGACCCGACAGTGGAAAGGCCTGCTGGGTTTTGGCGGCGCTGGCCTGGGCGTGATTTTGCTGGCCGCCCCGACGGTGCTGCCCTTTCTCGAACTTTTGCGGCGTAGCCAGCGCCCCGACTTTGCCTTCGCCCAGCTCAAGACGTTCTCGCCCAGTTTTAGCAGCCTGCTGGCCACCCTGTGGCACCCTGATATCCTGGGCAACCCGGCGCGTGGATTTATGCTCAACCGCTGCTCGGCCAACCTGATCTACCCCGAGTTCGCCTGCTATTTCGGGCTCATACCCCTGGTGCTGGCCCTGCTCGCGTTGTGGCCCGGCGACTCCAGGCTCGAGCGCAGGGAAGTGCTGGCCTGGGCGGCGCTGGCCCTGTTCTCGTTGCTGTGCGCCGCCACCACACCCTTCTATCGCCTGGTGTTGCTGGCGATGCCGCTCTTGAGCAAAGCCATGCCCGGGCGCTTTCTGGTGAGCTTCGTCATGGCGGCCAGCGTGCTGGCGGCGGTGGGGGCCGACCGCCTCGATGAGGACGACACTCGGGCTCGGGCTCGCCGGGCCGGAGTGATTGTCTTCGGGCTGGGGATGCTGGCCGCTCTGACCGCGGCCGTCCTGTTGCTGGCTATGCCGGATCGACTGCTGGCCTGGCTGGCTCCTTACATGAACCCGGGCTATATCAAGATTCCTCCCCACGGACCCGACTTCGCTCGCGATCTCTTGGCGGGGCTGCGCCACAACTATCTGACCAATCCTCATTTCTATCTGCCCCTGGTGGTTGGACCAGCTCTGTTTCTCGGCTGGCGCAAAGAGGTGTTGCTGGCGCTGGTAGCCCTCGACCTGTGGCTGTTTGCGGCCGTCTTCAACACCACCGTGCCTGCCAGCGAGCTGCTGCCTTCCACCCCCGCCATCGCCTATCTGCAGCGCCAGCCGGGTCTCTTTCGGGTCGAGAAGCAGGCGGCGGCCTTTTATAACACCCTCACTCCCTATGGCTTTGAACTGCTGTCCGGCTATGAGTCGATGTTTAGCCTGCGCTACGCCGAGACCATGCGCCGGGCCGAACCGGGCGGCAACATCACCATGCGCTCGGTGGCCCTGTCGAACTTCGATTCGCCGCTGATCGACGCCATGAACGTGGCCTACCTGCTGCAGGCTCCCCTCGAACTCGAGCCGCCGCCAGGCTGGGAACTGGTCTTCTCGGACGACCTTCGGGTGTATCGTAATCCCGAGGTGTTGCCGCGCGCCTACCTGGTGGGTCGGGCTCACGTCTTGCCAGGGCCCCGAGCCGTGCTCGACTATGTTTCGGGCCCCGATTTTCAGCCGGCTCTCGAGGTGGCTCTCGAGTTGCCTGCGCCCGCCCCGGTCGAAGCGGGCGCGGCCGGGGGCAAGGTGACGGTGGTCGACTATCAGCCCGACCGGGTCGAGTTGCTGGCCGAGCTGCCGGCGGCGGGGGTGGTGGTGCTTTCCGACACTTTCTATCCGGGCTGGGTCTGCCACTCCAGTCTGGGAGAGCTGCCGATCTATCCCGCCAACGGGGCCAGCCGGGCGGTGTTCTTGCCGGCGGGGCGCCATCAGCTGGCTTTTAGCTTCGAGCCGGGCCCATTCTACCTGGGGCTGAAACTGGCCGCGCTGGGTTTGGCCTTGGTGGCTCTGGTCGCGCTTATGGCCAAGCCAGGGGGGAAGGCCTTTCAAGGGGAATGAACCAGAGCGGTTAGACGACCGTCTTAATCATCATGGAAGAATCCATCCTCCTCGAGAAGGTCCACGCCTTACGCCGCCGGCTGCGGTGGGTTCGCTCCGTGGAATCGGCGCTGGCCTGGACCGCTCCCGGCATGTGGCTGGCGCTGTCGCTGGTGCTGGTCTTGAAGCTGGGCGGGCGAGGCTGGGCTGAACTCACGCTGGCTCTGGCCGCGGTCCCGCTGTTCGTAGTGGGTGGAGGGGTGGCCCGCTGGTTTCGGCCCCCCGGGCTGCTCGAGGCCGCCTATGCCACCGACCAGGAACTCAACAGCCGCGAACGTCTCTTGACGGCTGCCGAGTGGGTCCTGCACGAGAAACCCCGCACGGCCGTGGCCGCCTCGTTGCTGCAAGACGCGGCCGGGCTGGCTCGCGAGGTCGACCCCGGTAAGTTGTTCGAGGTGCGTCGACCGGGCTGGCGCCCGGTGTTGATCCCGGGGCTTATGGCCGGACTGTTGTTGGCTCTGCCAGCCTGGCACCTGTTTGTCGAGTCTCCCGGGCCCGAGGCTGTCCGGGTTGGTCACAGCGCTCGCACCATCCAGCAACTGGCCGAGCAGGTGGCTCGCCGACCCGAGAACCAGCGCCTGGCTCGCGAGCTCGAGCAGCTGGCCCGTGACCTGAAAGAACCTGGTGTTTCGCCGGCGGAGGCGGCCGAGCGCATCGCCCGCAAGCGCCGCGAGTTGCGCCGAGGCGATGGCCAGGGAAAAGCCGACACTTCGCCCGAGGGTCTGGCCGAGAAGTTGAGGGCCCTGGCCAAGCAAAGGGCAGAAAGCCGCGACTCCAAGACCATGAAAGAGGCGCTCGAGGCGGCCAAAGAGACGCTCGAGAAGAGCGGCCAGAGCAGCAGTGCCGCCGAGCAGGCTCAGCAGGCCCTGGAATCGGGTCAAGAAGAGGCCCTCTCCCAGGCTACCGAGGAGGTGGCCGGGGCGCTCGAAAAGGCCGGCGCGGGCGAGCAAGAACTGATGCGCCAGGTGGACGAGGCGCTGGCGCAGCAGCAGGGAGAACTATCCCCGGGGCAGTTGGCCGGCGACGACGAGGGCCTCAAGTCGGTGGCCATGGGCCAAGAAGGAGACGAGAGGGAGGGCGAGGGTCAGGCCGATTTTGGTAAAGGCACCACCAATCAGGAAGAGCCGGCCACCGAAACGGCCAAAAATCGCGCCCAGCGCCAGTCGGACCGCACCTCGGACTGGACCGAGGAGTATCAAAAGCTCTATGAGAGCCAGCGGGTGGAACGGAATACCACGAATACCCAGGTCAAAGGGCAACGCAACCAGGGGCCGGGCTATCTCGACGCCCCCGGTGAGGCTCGGGGAACGCCGAGCGTGGGCGGCGAGGTGAGCACCCAGGCTCAGGAAGTATTCCTCGAGCACCGCCGCGAAGCCGAGCAGGCCGTCGCCCGCGAGGCCATTCCGGCCGAGTACCGCGATACGGTGCGTAACTATTTCGACACCATCGACCCCCGGAGCTGACATGAAAGAACGTCTCGAGAAGTTTGGCCAGAACATGCAAAAGCTGCGCCTGGAGCTGGCCAAGAGGATGGTCGGTCAGCAGACCCTGATCGAGGATGTGTTGCTGGCCCTGGTGGCCGGCGGGCACGTGCTGCTCGAGGGCGTGCCCGGTCTGGGCAAGACCTTGTTGGTCAAGACGCTGGGGCAGGTCTTCGACCTGCCCTTCTCGCGCATCCAGTTCACCCCTGATCTGATGCCGGCCGACATTTGCGGGGTCAACCTGATCGAAGAGCACGAAGGAACTCGCAAGTTCGTTTTCAGTCAAGGGCCGATCTTCGCCAGCCTGGTGCTGGCTGACGAGATCAACCGGGCTACTCCCAAGACCCAGTCAGCCCTGCTCGAGGCAATGCAAGAGCGTCAGGTCACCGTGGCCGGGGCGGTGCGGCCCCTGCCGAAGCCGTTTTTCGTGCTGGCCACTCAGAACCCCATCGAGATGGAAGGCACTTATCCCCTGCCCGAGGCTCAGGTAGATCGCTTCTTTTTCAAGCTCTGGGTGGAGTTTCCCGGGGCTAGCGACCTGGCTGCCATTCTTGACCGCACCACCGGGGCCGAGGAAGAAGAGGTTCAGGCGGTATGTAGCGGTGAAGAGCTGCTCGAGATGCAACTGCTGGCCCGCCAGGTGGTGGCCGCCGAGGCCTTGACCCACTTCGCCGCCAGGTTGGTGCTGGCCACCCATCCCCAACGCCCCGAATCGCCCGAGGACGTGCGTCGTTTCGTGCGCTTTGGCTCGAGTCCGCGAGGAGCCCAGACCCTTTTGCTGGCGGCTAAGGCCCGGGCCCTCTCGCAGGGTCGCTTCAACGTGGCCTTCGAAGACATCGCAGCGGTGGCCCGGCCGACCTTGCGCCATCGTATCATTCTCAGCTTTGAAGGCGAGGCGGAGGGGATCAAGACCGATACCTTGATCGACCGCCTGCTCGAGGAGGTCCCCCGTGAACCGGCTGCTGTGGGTTAGTCTCTGGGTCCTATGGGTGACCCTACCGGGGTTTGCTCGCGAGGTCGAGTTCTATCCGACCTTCGGCGAGTTCACCCGCACGGGTTGCGAGTTGCCGGTCTCGGTGGTGCTCGCCAATCCTCGCTCGGCCGCCTACACCTATCACCTCAGGCTTAGCCCGGCCGACGAACGGGCCCGAGCGCGAGCCGATGTGCAAGTTGAAGCCCAATCCACCCGGCGGATCGATATGGTCGCGCCGGCCGGCTACATCTCGCGCCTCGAGTTGGACTGGGGAGTCAAGAACCCGCCCGCGGTGGACATGCGCCAGGTCAGCGAGCGCGACCTGTTGATGTTGATCCTCGCTCCCAAGGGGACCGAGTTTGGCTATCTGGGGGGGTTTGAATCGCTCAAGGACGACGGCGAGAACTACAAGCGCCAGGTCTTCATGAATCGGCCCCAGGCGGTCACCGCTTTGCCCGAGCGGTGGTCGTCCTATGACATGCACAACCTGATCATCCTCCACGACGTGCCCGCTCTCAACCTCGAGCAACGGGCTCAGCAGGCCATGCTCGACTGGACCGTGGCCGGCGGCAGCCTGGTGCTGGTCAGCAACGGCTCGCCCGGCGAGTATCGCGGCAGCCTGTTCGAGGCGGTGGCGCCGATGGAGGGCAGGACCTCGGTCGAAGCCGGTGGCCTGCCTTTGCTCTCGGGGCAGCTTCGGGGCGAGGTCCTGCAGGAACTCGACGGTCACCCCCTGCTGACGCGCCGCGCGCTCGGTCTGGGGCAGATTTTTTTGGTCACGGCCCCTCTGGTCGAGGGATCGACGTTGGGTCTGGACAAGACCGAGAAGTTGTGGCTCGAGATCGAGAAGAGGTTCCGCAACCCGGCCCAACTCGACAGTTCGTTGCTGGACAATCCTCCCGAGATCCCCCTGCCCAGGGCCAGCAGTCTGGCCTGGTATCTGCTCGCCTATGCCTTTCTGGTGGGACCGCTCAACCTGGTTTGGCTGCGCCGCCGGGACCAGACGATGCGGGCGTTCGTCACCATTCCCCTGATCGCCGTCTTGTTCGCCGGTGGGGCCTTCGTCTTCAACTGGTCTCAGCGCGACAATCGGATGGTGGCGCGCGAGATGGGCATTCTGTGGGGTGACACGGGCAGCACCCGGGCGCTGGTTCGCTCTCGCTTGCTTTTGTTTTCTCCGGTGAGTCGTAGCTATCGCATCGAGTTCGGACCTCAGGTCGGAGTGGGGTCGTTGCTGGACCTGGGAAGCGGCATCGATGACTTTCCGGACGTTTTGCTCAACGACAAGCTAGGACTGGTGCTTGACGACTATCAGATGGCCATGTGGTCGGTTCGCCGGCTGGATCTGTCTGAGGTGGTGGGTCTGCCGGGGCGATTCCAGGTCAAACTCGAGGGGAACAGGCTCGAGGCTTTCAACCCCCTCGAGGCCCCTCTGTACCATACCGTGGTGCGGGCACCGGCGGGCTACAGCCAGGCCTTCACTCTCGAGCCCGGTCAACACAGCTACGACCTCAAGTGGGAGGCGAGCTTTCCCGAGAGCCGCGACGCCGACCAGCAAAAGCTGGTGCGCTCGGCCCTGCCCGCTCTCGAGGGCGACCGGGTGGCCATTCTGGGGTGGCTCGACGGTATGTTGACCCCGGTCGAACTGGCCGGTCTCGAGAAGCACACGGCCAGCCGTTTGCTGGTCATCACGGAGGACAAATGATCATCTGCAAAGGTCTGTCCAAGACCTATGACGATCATCAGGCCCTCGAGAACCTCGACCTGTTTGTCGAGGCTGGCGATGCCTACGGTTTCATCGGGCCCAACGGGGCCGGCAAGACCACGACGATCCGCATTCTGGCCACCTTGCTCGAACCCACCGAGGGCACGGCCGAGGTGGGGGGGTACTCGGTCGATACCCACCCCGACGACGTGCGCCGGCTGCTTGGCTACATGCCCGACAAATTCGGCGTTTATGACGGCATGCGAGTGTGGGAGTATCTCGATTTTTACGCGGCCGCCTATCGTATACCGCGTCCGGATCGGGCCAAGCTGTTGGCCGACGTGCTCGAGTTGACCGACCTGGGGCACAAGCGCGAGGCCTTTGTCGAGTCGCTCTCGGCCGGCATGCGTCAGCGTCTGTGCCTTTCCAAGACGCTGTTGCACGACCCTCAGGTCTTGATTTTAGACGAGCCCGCCAGCGGGCTTGACCCGCGGGCCCGGATCGAGCTAAAAGAGCTGTTGCGCGAGCTGACCCGGATGGGCAAGACCCTGTTCGTGTCGTCTCACATCTTGCCCGAGCTATCCGACTTTTGCAACAAGGTCGGTATCCTCGAATCGGGGCAGTTGGTGGCCTCGGGCGAGGTCGAGGCCATTCTGGGTCAACTGGGTGGCGCCCGGGCGCTGAGCATCAAGGTGCTGCGCGAGCTGGAGAAGGCGGCCCAGACCATCGAGAGCGTGGCCCAGACCGAAAATGTTCGCATCGAGAAGAACCAGATCTTGCTCGACTTCCATGGCGACCTCGAGGCCATGGCCGACCTCTCGGCCCTGCTGGTCGAGGCCAACCACGGACTGATCGAGTTTCACGAAGAGAAGACCAACCTGGAGAAGATCTTCCTGCAGGTGACCCGGGGCCAGGTGGGATGATTCACTTCTTCATCGACAACCCGGTGTTGCTCAAGGAGCTTCGCATCGGCATGCGCGAGAAGCGCGTGCTGGTCATCCTCACGGGCTATCTAGCCGTGCTGACTTTCGTGGCCATCATGATGTTGGCGGACGGGCTCGACTACATCGAGGCCACCCGGCTACCTCAACTGGGGACCCAGTATTTCGGCGTGCTGTTCTGGATGCAGCTGGTGGGCGTGTTGCTGGTGACGCCGGGCTTGACCTCGGGCAGCCTGTCCGCCGAGCGTGAACGGCAGAGCCTGGACATGATTCTTTCCTCTCGACTCACGGTGGCCGAGGTGGTGCTGGGCAAACTCGGCTTTGCCCTGGGGTTCATGGGGTTGGTGATGGTCTCGACCCTGCCCTTGCTGGCGGTCGTGTTCTTCCTGGGCGGAATCTCGCCCGGTCGCTTTGCCATGGCCTATGTCGAGCTGTTCGTGACCGCTCTTCTGTCGGCCCAGGTAGGTCTCGTCTTCTCCTCGCGCGAGACCCGCACCACCTATGCCAATAGCCACAGCTACGGCGTGGTGTTCCTGAGCCTGTTCACGGTGGTGCCATTCTACGCGGCCATGCGCGAGGACGGCAGCGCTCAGTTCTGGGCCTGGGTGTTGTTCGGCAGCACGCTGCTCTACTGCGTCCTCTTCCTATTCGTCAAGAGCCTTAACAACATTCGCCCCTCGGCCACCTACCTCAAGGCCATGGCCTGGCTGATGGTGCTTTACTACCTGGGTGCGCTTGGCTCGGCTCTGGTGGTGCCTGAATGGGAAGAAGGCTTCTGGTACAGCTGCTATCTGGCCCACGCCTATCTGGTCGGCGTCTTTCTCAATGACGCCGGCGTGACCACCAGGGTCGAGAAGGAGCGCTTCTACAAGAGTCTTTTCAGCCAGCCGCTCTTCTGGCTGCTCTTTTTCTGCGGCGGGCTGGCCCTGCCCGGGATCGCTCACAGTGACCGTCCCAACGAGGTGGTCAGCTCGGTCTTTTTGATTCTGGCCATCAGCGGCACGGGACTTTTCGCCCGCGGCCTGCATCGCCGGCTCAAGGTCAAACCCGCGCTGCCCGTGCTCTATTTCAGCACCACCGCCGTGCTCTGTCTGTTGCCGTTTCTCTTCTTGTTCGGAGATGTCGAGCCGGGCCCGTTCAGCCCGGCGCTGGTCAGCCCTCTGGTGACCGTGGCCCGCCTGTGGGACTATAGCGGCAGGGTCACCGAGTTCCCCTATATCGCCCTGATCGTCTACGGTTTGATGGCCGTACTGGGAGTGCTCTGGGGGGGCCACAAACGGACTCCGTGAAGGAACTTCTCGACCCTGTCTTCCTGCAGAAGCTAGAGCGTCTCCAGATGCTCTCGCGTCGGGTTCAATCGCGAGGGCCGGCCTCCCCTGGTGACCGGCAGACTCGCACTAAAGGCCGTTCGGTCGAGTTCGCCGAGCACCGCGAATACCGCCCCGGCGACGATTTGCGCCACCTCGACTGGAACGCGTTCGGCCGTCTCGAGCGCCTCTATCTCAAGCTGTTCGTCGAGGAGCGAGAGCAGACCCTGACGCTGCTGGTGGATGGCTCGGCCTCGATGGAGTCCAAGACTCTCTTTTCGCGACGCCTGGCCGCGTCGCTGGCCTATGTCGCCCTGTCGAGTTATGATCGGGTGGCTCTGGGCTGGGTGGGTGACCGTCTCTACGACTACCAGCCTCCGCTGCGCGGGCGGTCGCGCATCACCAACGCCCTGCGTTTTTTGGCCGCCCACCAGTGCCGAGGGGCCACCGATCTCGATGCCGCGCTGACCGACTACAGCCGCCGTCACGGGCGACCAGGGATGGTGGTGGTGCTGTCGGACTTCTTCCAGGAGAGCGCCGGGCTCGAAGGCCTCAAAAGAATTCGTTTCGAGAAGAACGAGCTACACGTGATTCAGATTCTCTCGCCTGACGAGCTCGAGCCGGACTTGAGCGGCGACCTCAAGCTCGTCGATGTCGAGACCGGGGCCGGCCGTGAGCTGACCATGACCCGGCGGCTGGTCGAGAACTATCAGCAGGCTCTGGCCGAACACTGCCAGCGCATCTCGGATTGGTGCCGCCGCTACGGGTGCGGTTATGTGCGCAGCCGCACCGATATCGAACTCGAGCAACTGGTGCTCTCGACCCTGCGCCAGAGCGGGATGCTACGATGAACTTTCTCGAGGGGGCCAATCTAGCCTGGGCAGCCCTGATTCCGGTGCTGGTGCTCTTCTATTTCATGAAGCTGCGCCGGCGCGAGGTGGCGGTGACGGCCGCTTTCTTGTGGCAGCGGGCCGCCCAACAGGCGCGGGTCGACTCGTTCTTTCAACGGCTCAAACTCAACCTGCTGCTACTGCTACAGTTGTTGGCGCTGGCGGCCCTGATTCTGGCGCTGGCCCGCCCCTTTACGGTCGCTCCGGGTCGCTCTTCAGACCAGCTGGCCCTGGTGGTGGACACTTCGGCCTCGATGCAGGCGCAGGGCCGTTTTGAGCAGGCGCGCCAGAAAGCGCTCGAGGTCGTCCGCCGGGCCCCCCGGGGGGCCGAGTTCATGGTAGTGGCGGCGGGGGCCCAGTTGCGCGTGGTGCTGCCTTTCACCCAGGATCGGGATCGGGTTCGTCAGGCGCTCGAGCGGCTCTCGCCCGAGGATGTGGCGGGCAACCTGGAAGGGTTGTCGGGCCTGGTGCTGTCCACGGTCAGTTCCAAACCACGGGCCGAAGTGTTCCTGTTCGGAGATCAGCTGCCCGAGGGTACTCTCCACCCGCGCTTTCGCTTTTTCGGCTTTGGGGCACAGGTTCCCAATCTAGCCGTGGCCAGCTTCAACGTCACTCGCGAGCGCGACAAGTTGCTGGTGTTTGCGGCTGTCGAGAGCCACGCCGAGGCGGTCGAGACCCGCACCGCCACCGTGCGCCGGGGAGGACGAGTGGTCTACTCGCGCCCACTCCAGGTGCCGGCTGGGGGGCGCCGCACGCTACTATTGTCTCAGCCCGCCGACGGACCCGACGACTTCGAGTTCGAACTGTCGCCTCACGATGCCCTCGAGGCCGATGACCGGGCCTATGCGGTGGTGCCGCTCGAGCGCCGGGTCAAGGTGGCGGTCATCGGCAAGAACTCGTTTGCTGAGCGGGCGCTCCTGGCGGTCGAAGGGGTCGAGCTGTTTCGCCTCGAGCACCTCGAGCCGGGTTTTGACCTGGTGCTGTGGTGCGCTGGCGTCGAGCCCACCGGACCCGGAGTCGGGTTGGTGTTGGGACTGCCTAAAGAGTGGGGCGGAAAGCCCCACAAAGGTCGGCAGACCCTGACCGGTAGCGATCATCCCCTCATGGCCGGATTGCCCTGGGACCAGGTGGCCGTGGGAGACACCACCGCCGTAACCGTGCCCCAGGGTTGCCAGACGCTGGCCCGAGCGGGACAGGACCCCGCTTTGATTCTGCGCCGGAGTCAGGGCCAGACCACCCTCTTCGTGGGCTTTGATCTCTATCGCTCTAACCTGCCGCTGTCGCCGCTATTGCCGATTCTGATGGCTCGCTTTATCGAGACGGAGGTGCGTCCCTTTCGGGCCGCGGTGCCTGACCAGGCCCTGACGGGCGCGGGGCTCTCGATCCGGGCGCCGGGCCAGGTCGAGGTGACCAACCCCGAGGGGCACCACTTCCAGGTGGCCGATGGGCTGTTTCTGGAAACCAGCCGGTCCGGCTTCTATCGGATCGATTTCGAGGGCCAATCGCGGCGAGTGGCCGTCAATCTCTTCTCTTCCCAAGAATCGACCTTGCTCGAGGCGCCCGAGGACGTGCTGGGAGTTGCCACGGAGAATGCCGCCAGCACCCGCAGCCTGGCCCAGGAGTGGTGGTGGCAACTGGTGGCGCTGGGACTGCTGGTGCTGGTGGGCGAGTGGCTTCTTTTTCATCGCCGGGAGGGTCTGTGAGCTTCGAGTTCGGCCGACCCGTCTATCTCGTCTTGTTGTTGCTGCTGGCGCCGGTCATCTGGACCAGCCTCAAGAGCCGGGTCGATTTGCCCCCCTGGCGGCTGTGGTCGGCCACCGTCTTGCGCTGTCTTTCGATGGTGTGCCTCGTGCTGGCCCTGGCCGGCCTCAAGAAAAGCCTGCCGGCCGATCGGATGACGGTGCTCTTTCTGGTGGACCGCTCGCTTTCCGTGGGCAGTCAGGCGCTCCCCTGGACCGAGGAGTATGTCGACCGGGCTCGCCAGGTCATGGGCAAGAACGATCGTTTCGGAGTGCTCGTCTTCGGTGAGCAGACCTCGTTGGAGCTGGGTCCTGCTCACCATCAGAGGGTCTCCCGCTTTACCGCCCAGGTCGAGCGCGACGGCAGCGACCTGGCCACGGCCATCCGCTTCGCCTGCGCCAACTTTCCCGCCGACGCGGCTCGGCGTATCGTGCTCATCTCGGACGGTAACGAGACCGCCGGCCAGGCTGCTCGCGAGGCCGAAATGGCGGCCGGCCTGGGGGTCGAGGTGTGGACGGTGGCGATGCCGGCGGCCACGGGTGCCGAGTTCCTGGTGGAAGAGGTCGAGGTGCCAGGTCGTCCGGCCGTCGACTCGCCCTATGACGTGAAGGTGACCCTGGCCGCCAGTCGCGCGGCGCAGGGTCAGCTGACCCTGCGCCGCAATGGTCAGGTCATCGCCCGTCAGAAGGTCAGCCTGGAGGAGGGCCGCAACGTTTACCTGGTGCCCCAGCGGGCGCCCGAGCCGGGGGTCTACGCCTATACCGCCAGCCTCGAGGTCGAAGCCGACACCAATGCCAGCAACAACAAGGCCGAAGGCATCGCCATGGTAGAGGGACCACGTCAGTTGCTCTATGTGCACGGCGGAGGGTCGGCTCCGGGACCAATCCCCGACTTGCTGCGGGCCAGCGGCCTGCGGGTGAAGGTGGTCGCAGCTGGCGAGCTACCGGGAGATCTGCCCGGTTGGCAGGCCTATCAGGCGGTCGTCTTCGACAACGTCTCGGCCTTCGAGGTCAGTCCCCGTCAACTGGAGTGGATCGCTGCTCTCACCCGGGAGTTGGGCGTAGGCTTCGCGATGCTGGGCGGGGGCGACTCGTACGGAGTGGGGGGCTACCTCAATACCCCGGTGGCTGAGGTTTTGCCGGTCGAACTCGATATACGCAAAAAGAAGAAGACGGCCCTGGTGTCCCTGGCCATGGCCATCGACAAGAGTGGCAGCATGGCCGCGGGCGACAACGGCGTCGACAACATGGCTCTGGCCCGTGAGGGAGCCATCGCGGCCGCCTCGGTTCTGACCGAATATGACCAGGTGGCGGTGGTAGGTTTTGACTCGGCCGCCAAGTGGGTGGTGCCGATGGGTCCGGCCAAGAACAAGAAGGCCATCGCCGCCAAAATCGGCACCTTGCGGGCCGGGGGCGGCACCGACCTCTTTCCGGCCTTTCGCCAATGCCTGACCGCTCTGGACAAGACCAACACCCCGCTCAAGCATCTGATCGTGCTCTCGGACGGGGCGGTCGCTCCGGCCGACTATGACAGCTTGTTGCGCCAGTGCGTCGAGAAGAAGATCACCGTCTCGGCGGTGGCAGTGGGCCAGGGGGCCGACGTCAAGTTCCTGTCTGAATTGGCCCAGAAGGGAGGCGGCCGAGCCTATTACACCGATTCGGGGCACACCCTGCCGCGCATCTTCACCCGCGACACCGTCATCGCCGCCCGGGCCGCCTTTTCAGAGAAGCCTTTCCGGCCCGAGGTGGTGGACACTCATCCGATTCTGGCCCGATTTCATGCGGCTACGGCTCCGCCGCTGGGTGGCTACAATTTGACCTCGGAGCGGGGGGCGCCGGCCCAGCTTTTGTTGGCCGGGCCCAAGGGCGACCCCCTGCTGGCCGTCGGCCGGCACGGACTCGGCAAGACGGTGGCCTGGACCAGCGACAACGGCACCCGCTGGGCTCATTCCTGGGCGGGATGGCCCGATTTTGCGGTGCTGCTGACCTCGTCGCTGCGCTATCTCTTGCCCGATGCCGAAAGCGGCGGTCTGCAAGCCCGGCTCGAGCGCGGCGATGGGGGCCGGGTGGCCCTGAGCGCCTCGCTTCCAAGCGCTGGCGAGGGTGATGTCGTCGCTCGCCTGATCGCACCCGACGGGACCACTTCAGAGGTTCACCTCGATCAGACCGCTCCCACTCGCTTTCTGGGCGATTTTCGGCCTGACCAACCGGGCAACTGGATCGTGCACCTGGCCGACCGTAGCAGCGGCAAGACTCTCACTCGCGTCTGGAATGTGCCTTACTCTCCAGAGCATCGTCGCCTGGGCACCGACACCCGTCGTCTACAGGCCATCGCCACCGCCGGGCAGGGCAAGTTCGACGCTCCCGCCGAACAGGTTTTTGCGCCACCGACCCATCCGACTCGCCTGGGGCAGCCCGTCTGGTCGAGCCTGGTGCTCTGCGCCCTCTTGTGCTTACCTCTGGAAGTGGCCATCCGGCGGGTGTTTCTACCGCGTCGCGAACGCAACGAGAAGCCTGTGCCAGCCGAATCTCCACCCCGAGTGTCGACGGTGGCAGCCCTCAAGCAGGTCAAGCAGTCCCCGCCCGCCAGGAAGCACCTGCCTAAGTTGATCGTTCCTACCGCTTCCCCTGGACAAAAGCCAGAGTCTACGCCTGCGGCCGCGGGAGGCTCTCATCTCGATCGTCTCAAGCAGGCCAAGAAGCGAGCCCACGAGCAGGACGACTAGTTGCCCCCCCGAAGGCGGCGCAATGCCTGACTACATTCCTTTTGATAAGATTCCTTTACCTGATGTGGTCAAGCCCTATGCGCCCATACTCTTTAGCGCGCTCTACGGCCTGATCATTCTTGTCATCGGTTGGCTAGTCTCCAAGACCGTCAACAGCCTGGCCCTGAAGGCCCTTCGTAGAGCCAAGGTCGATGAGGCTCTGACCCGCTTTCTGGCTTCGATTGCCCAGTACGTGGTGCTGGTGGCCACCATCATCACCGCCCTGGGTAAGGTTGGGGTCGAGACTACCAGCCTGGTGACCATCCTGGCCTCGGCCGGTCTGGCCATCGGACTGGCCTTGCAAGGCTCGCTGTCGAACTTCGCTAGCGGAGTCATGATTTTGTTTTTTCGCCCCTTCGTGCTGGGCGACCGCGTCACCACCGGCGGGCACACCGGCATCATCGACGATATCGGCATCTTCTCGACGGCCATGCTCACTCCGGCTAACGAGAAGGTCATCATCCCCAACTCGGCCGTCACCAGCAACACCATCGTCAATTTCAGCGCCACCGGCACCCTGCGAGCCACCATCGACGTGGGGGTTGCCTACGGAACCGACGTCAAGCAGGTGGAAGAACTGCTCAAGAAGGCTGCCGTCGAGACCGAGCTGGTCCTGCCCGAGCCCGAGCCGTTGGTGCTGTTTACCGGGCTGGGGGCCAGTTCGCTCGACTTCAAGGTGTTCGCCTCGGCCCAGACTCCCGATTTCCCCTTCATGCAGCACAACCTGCGCACCAAGATCTACGACCGCCTCAACCAGGCCGAGATCGAGATCCCTTTCAATCAGATCGTGGTGCATCAGTCCGGTAGTTAACAACTCGTTCAAGAATCCGCTGGTCAGGCTGGCTATTCTACTATGAATCACGCCATCAGGAGGACTTATGCTTGCTGTCGCGCCTACCAGCCTGCGAGCAACCAGCCCACGCTCACTAACCTATTCTGCGCCGCCCCAGGCCGAATCGGCCCCGGCTCGCGCCGATCAGGTCGAGTTGTCGGTTCCCTCCGACCAGGCCGCCCCGCCCCGGAGCAACTCGCTCCACTGGCTGGCCGCCAGCGCCGGGGCCCTGGCCCTGCTGGGGGCAGCCGCGCCCATGGCCGCCCAGGCCGCTCCCGCTCTGGTGATCGAACAGCCGGTTCGTCTGGACCTTTCCCACGCGCTGGCCCCGGGCCAGGTCAAGGCGATGCGCCAGGCCGCTCAGCCCGGACTCTACGAGAACGCCCGCGCCGAGCGTATCCGCGCGGATTACGGCCAACTGGTCGAGACGGTCGCCCGCGAAGCGGCCCGCTTCGACTATCAGGTCGAAGAGCTGCGCTCGCTCGGATCCAAAGCCGGCGACTCGTCCATGGGTGCTTTCCTGGGAGGCTCCTACGTTCAGGTCCGCCACTACGGCGACGAGACGGTCATTACCGAGAGCGCCGGCGGGTTCACGCGTAGCCTGGCCGAGTCGCCCACCCAGCGCACCATCCGCGGCGGAGGCCAGAGCGCCACGCTCTATTTGCAGGACGGGCTCTTTCACAAAGCCGGCGACTTCGTCATCAACCTCGAAGATCAGACCCTGTCGGTCAACCAGCAGAACCCCACCCGCATCCAGCGCATCGCCTGGAACGACAACAACTTGCTCGAGACCTACGAAAGCCCCGAAATCGTGGCCACCATCTATCCGGCTACGGTCTTCCAGTATCGGGCCCAGGGCGAGAACAGCGACCTGCAGGTCACCATTCGCCAGGACGGCAGCAACCAGGTCAAGGAAAACGGCCAGGTCTATCACGAGCCGGGACTGGAATAGTCGGTAGGCGGTAGACGGTAGGGGAGCGGGCTTCGCTCCTTTTCCCGCTGGCGAAGCCAGCGCTTCTTATGCCCCGGGCGAAGCCACCGGGCTCCTTTTCCCCTCGGCGAAGCCGGCGCTCTCGGGTAGGACCTGGCGCAGGACTCTTAGCCAGTTGCCGCCGAGCACTTTGGCGATGTCTTCTTCGCTCCAGCCGGCGTCGAGCATGCGTTGCACGATGTTGACGGTCTCGAGCGGCGAGCGCAGGTCGGTGGGAAGGAAGCGAACGCCGTCAAAATCGCTGCCCAGGGCCACATGATCGATGCCGATCAGGTTGGCAGCGTGCTCGAGGTGGCGAAAAACGTCGTGGCTGGTGACTTTGGAGTGGTGTTCGTGCGAGAGAAAGTCGGGCACGTAGGTGATGGCCGCCACCCCTCCCGATTTGGCCAACAACTTGAGCTGGTCGTCGCTCATGTTGCGCTCGGTGTCGACCAGGGCCCGGCAGCAGCAGTGGGTGTTGACAAACGGCTTGGTGACGACGTCCATCAGGTCGTAAAAGGCCTGGTGCGACAGGTGGGCCATGTCGAGCATGATGCCGAGTTCTTCCATCCGTTGCACCAGCGTTCGACCGAAATCGGTCAGGCCGTAACGCTTGCCGTCGGGGGGCTTGCACCCCCCGGCCGCCCCGTTGTTGTGATTGTGGGTGAGGCCGATGGAGCGGATACCGAACCGAAAGAAAATCTCGAGGACATCGAGGTCATCGAGCAAGGGCGAAACCCCTTCGAGGGTCATCAGAAAGTGCGGTTTGCCGTCGTCCACGCAAGCCTCCAGCACTTGCCGGTCGGTGACCAGGGCCATCTCGCCGGCCAACTCATCGACCACCCGGTGGCCAACCTGGGTGATCCAAAGAGCCGTGACCGTGCCTTGATGACGCGGAATCTCGGGGGGGATGTAGACGGCCATCAACTGCAGGTTGACCCCACCCTGCTGCAAGGCCTCGAGGTTGATGTTGAAATAGTCGGTGCCCCGCCCCCCGACAAAGTCGGCTCCGGCGAAGGCTACTCGCGCCAGGGTGTCGGCGTGGCCGTCGCAGAAAAAGTGTTTGTGGATCAAGTCCTGGGCGTCCATTGAATATTCTTCAATGGTGGAGCGGTCGGCTCCTCTTCGGATAGGCTCAGCCACGAGGAGTGCACGTCGAGCCGAGCGAACTTTCCCAGGTGGCTTTTCAAGTGAGGAGTTTAGGGGGGTTGGTCGGGCAATCCCTAGTCTCCCGTGAGCCCATAGCCGGTGCGGCGGGGGCCACGCAGCCCGAAGCGACGCCGCCGGGCGACGAAGTCAACCTCAGCCAGACCACGCCTTCTCGCCGTTCTCTCTTCGGTCCCGGTCTGGCTTTGTGCGCCGTGGCCGCCTTGTCGGGCTGCGCCAGCTTGAGCGGACCCAGCCAGGTGGCCGCGCTGGCAGCCTACAACGGTCAGACCCCGATAACCCAGATCGACAACGCCACCGAGAGTTTCATGCTCAGCCAGGGCGACGAGTGCGGGCGCATCGTCTCGCTCGGCGAGGGTCAGCCGGGTCGGGGCGCGCATCTGTCGATCCACGGCCTGGGCACCGGCCCCAGCGCCATGCAGCCCCTCATCGACAAAGCGGCGGCCGAGGGTCAGGCGACCAGCACCTTTATCTATGACGACATGCATTGCAACCAGGCGCGGGTGGGTTCAGACCTGGCCCGCTATCTACGCGGCTGGATGAGCCAGCATCACGGTCAACCCATGACCATCGAGACCCACAGCCTGGGCGGCCGGATGGCCCTGACCGCGCTGGGTCAGATGGCCCGCGAGGGCACCTTGCCCAGTGACGTGGTCACCCTCAACATGATCTCGCCTCCGTTGGGCGGCTTTGGGTTCGCCAACATCTGCCTGACCATGCCTGGGCCGCTGGCCCGTCTCATTCCCGGGGCCACCCCCACCCGCGACATGGCGACCTGGTCATCGGGTCAGAAATTGCTCGAAGAAGTGGCCCTGCCCGCCAGCGTTCACACTTCGATCTTCTATGGCACCAACGACAACCTGATCGACTACACCAAGCCGGCCCACGCCACCATCGAGAACAACCTGCACGCCACCGTCTACTATCTGGCCGGGGGCGAGCACACCACCACCGTACCCACCGTGGCCACCACCCCGCGCCAGCACTTTTCTCGTCAGGCGCTGCCCTATGAGCCCCACCAGAGGGCTCCCCAAACCGACCTCTACCAGGGCGGCCAATGAGGATACCCGATCGTCTCGGCCCCATCCTCGGGGTAAGCCGCCGGGCAGTCGCTTCCCCCGCGGGTAGTCAAGAGGCCGTTCCTGCCTCGAACGGCGACGAGGTGCGGCTTAGTGCCACCCGCCCTCGAGCCGCTCTCAAGGCCTGCGCCGCTGTGTGTCTGGTCACTGCCCTCTCGGGCTGTGCGTCGGTTGGCGGCTTCGTGGCCGGCCCCGTCCACCGCGCTGCGGCCGCGCTGGCCCCGGCCGGCACCTGCGCCCCCAGCGAACCGGGTCAGCGAGTCGACGACAAGGTCGAAGACGCTATCCTTAAGCAATCGAATCAACCGGCCTGTCTGCTCGACCTGCACGCCGGCAACCCCGGGCGTAGCACGGTGGTGACGATTCACGGCATTCACGGCTCGCCGGTCAGCCTGGAAGAGGTGGCTCAGACCGCCGCTGACCGGGGGCATTCGGTCAAGACCTTGCTCTATGATGATCAGCACAGTCGCCTCACCAAAGTGAGCCGGGATCTGGCCGAGTCGATCGCCGCCTGGCGCCGCGACCATCCCGGCGACAAGCTCACCCTGGTGGCTCACAGCATGGGGGCTCGCATCGCGGTGGGAGCCCTGCATGAGCTGGCCCGCACCCATCGCCTATCTCAGGGCGAGTACCAGCTTTACCTGGTCTGTCCCACCCTAGACGGCTATCCGTCGGCCAACATGGCCGAGATGGCCTTCGATTGGATGGAGCGCTTTCCCGACATCGCCCCCAGCCGCGATATGGGGGACCGCAGCGCCTTTCAGCGTCTGCTCGAGTCGACCCACCCGCCGGCTAACGTCAAGACCACCATCCTGCTTGGAGCCCACGACGACGTGGTCGACGCGCGCGCCTCGGGCTTTCAAACCATCGCCACCAATCTGCGGGCCGAGGTGGCCACCTTCGATGGCGGCCACTCCAATATCGGCCTGCCCGTCTCGCGCATTCTCGACTTCGACCCGCGGTGAGCCTCAGCCGGCTCAACCAGCTCAACCGCGAGATCGGCCAGGCGCGCCGCTTGCGCGCAGCCCTGCTGGCCGCCCTGGAAGGCCTCGAGGCCTTGCTCGAATGCCGGGCGCGGGTGGTGACCGAGGACTTTGACTTCGGCTGTGCCGTCGATGGAGCTGCCCTGCCCGGGCGCTACCGGTTGGCCTACGAGCTACACCCTCTCTTTCGCGAGGCGCGCCGTCTTACTCTCCTGGCGGCCGCCGAGGGGCTGGATGGCAAGCCCTGCCTGTTGGTGTGCCTGCGAGGAGGGTTCATCTATCTCGACCGGGATCGTGAGTTCACCACCGAGGAGTTGGCCATGGCCGGTCTGGTCGGGCAGCAGCTCTCGTCCGTGGCGGAGAAGTTTCAGGGCACCCCCCGAGTCGGAGATGCCATCACCGGGCTGCCCGATCGACTCTGGTTCGCCAACCAGCTCCACTCGGTCTCGGCCTCTCACTTTGCCATCCTGGCCGTCGAGATCGATGGTTTCGGCGAGTTCAATCGCAGCCACGGGGCCGCCCGCGGCGACCAGCTTTTGCGCGACGTGGTGGCCTTTCTGTCGGACCGCATAAAGGCCAACGATCTGCTGGCCCGCTCGCAGTGCGACGAGTTCCTCGTTCTCGTTCACCGGGCCGACAAAGAGAGCCTGGCCAGCGAATGGCGCGAGCATCTGGCCGCCTTTGAAGAACTCGGCTACCAGGTGACCCTGTCGCTGGGTCTGGCCTGCTACCCGGAGGATGGCGACAAGCCGCGTCAGTTGCTGGAACTGGCCGAACGCGCCTGCCTGCGGGCCACCGGCCTTTCGGACCGCCTGGTCCTGATCTCGAGCCAGCCCCAGCTCAAACTCACCGACGGAGAGGGTTTCGAGGATCCGACCGCCCAGTTCGACATGCGAGCCCGCGCCGCCGTGGGTTCGGCCGTGGCCGAGTGTCAGACGAGCCGGCGCCACGTCGACGGAGTGGCTCTGCTTTGGGGCATTCACGAGCAGGTCCGGGCCTTGTCCAAGCTATTGGCCCAGGCCAATCTGACCGCCGGTCGGGTGAGGGCGATGCTGGTCCAGGCCGGCTATCCCACCGTCGAGTTCACGGCCGGCTGTCTGGCCATCTTCGCCGAGGCTCAGCGGTTGGCCCAACTGGCCGGCCGTCAGACCATCGGGGCCGATGAGCTGCTGCTGGCCAGTCTGGCCGATGCGACCACGGAAGAGGCCCTGCGTTCGGAGGGCATCAGCTACGGCAAGTTGCTCAGGCTGCTCTATCAAAGCGGGCTGTTGGCCTCCGGGGCGACCCTGATCATCGAGCGCTATCCGGTGGTGCGCTATGTCGAGGAGCAGACCCAGAAGCGCTCGCAGCCGCCCGTGATCGAGCGCAAGCAGTCTGACAAGCCATGGAGCGACTTTCTTGACGCCGAGGTGTGGCAGGCCCTGGCCGTGGCTCGCGACGAGGCCCAGCGCATGCGGGCCGATGTCTGCCTCGAGCACCTCTATCTCGGGCTGGTGAGCGTGCAAGGCCTGGCCACCGAGGCGGTACGAGCGGCGGTGGGCCGCCTCGAGGTGGCCTGGATTCAACCCCAGCGCTCGGGGCTAAACCGGGAGGTGGTGGCCCTCTTCAACGAGATGGGCGAGATCTTTGGCGGGGTCGACCTGCCTCGCCTCGAGCGCATCCTTCTGCAGCGGCCCGAGATCCTGCGTCTGCTCGAGTCCCTCGAGGGTCCAGCGGCGCGCCAGCCAGAGCGGGGGGAAGGCGAGCATGCCGAAGCAGCAGTCGATGAGTCGCCAGAACCAGGGGATGCCGCGCAGGGGCCCGCAGACGAGAGCTAGCGGCAGCACCAGCACGCAGGCGAGTAGGCCGAACTCGATGACCCACAGGTTGCGGGCCGGGTCGCGCCAGGGTCCCACGAACAAGATGGCCAGCAGCAGGTGGGCGAAGGCCAGCCAGTCGGTGCCGTAGGCCAGCCAGGGCGAGTGGGAATAGGCCGTGGCCAGACCCTGACGCACGGTAACCAGCCAGTTGACGAGGGGGCCGTGCTCCTGGCCCGGGGCAAGACCGCCGAGCAACAGGTCCAGTTCCCACAGAATCGGGAAGGCGGTCAGGCCCGAGAGCACCAGCCCGGCCATCACGACGATCAAGGCCAGGCGGATTTTGCGAAGGCGTGAACTTTGCACGACAAAGTTTTCTCGGTGGTCGGGGTGAGGTCCTCTGTGGCCGGACTTACGCGCAGAAGAGGCCGGAAGCCGGGCCCTGGCTAGCGGGTCCAGTTTCGACCGGCACTATCCGGGGCACACTAGGCCATGCGCCGTGTGCATCTGTTCGAGATCGAGGATCAGACCTGGTGCCCGAGTTGGCTGAGGGACCATATGACCGATTTTCTCAGCTGGTTCTTCATCACGTTCAAGGTCTATAATCCGGTGGCACCGCTGTTGCAGCGGCTGTTGAAGCTCGGTAAGACCAATCGCATTCTGGACCTGTGCTCCGGGGGATGCGGACCGTGGCCCGAGTTGATGGCGGCCCTGGGCGGGCTGGACACCCACCCGGTGATCACTCTGAGCGACTTGTATCCCAACGTTCCCGCCTTTCGAGCCACTGCGGAGCGGTCGCCGGGCCGGGTCGAGTACGTGCGCGAGCCTCTCGACGCGACCAATGTTCCCGAGACCTACGAAGGCCTGCGCACTCTCTTCACCTCGTTCCACCACTTCCCGCCAGAAATGGCTCGCCGGGTGCTGGCCTCGGCGGCGCAAGCGAGGCGACCGATCGCCGTGGTGGAATGTGTCGAACGCCAGTGGTATAACCTGCTGCTGGTGCCGCTGGGGGCGGTGTTGCTGTCGCTGGTGTCGGTGTTATTCATTCGACCCTTCAGCCCGTCACGATGCTGGTGGACTTACGCTGTTCCGCTGGTTCCGCTGACGGTGGCCTGGGACGGGATCGCCTCGATTTTGAGGGCTTACCGCCCTCACGAGCTCTTAGAGTTGGCCCCGCCTACAGCCGGCTATCGTTGGGAGGCGGGAATGCTGCCGGCGCGCTTGCCGGTGCGGATTACCTATTTGATCGGATGGCCAGAAGCTGAAGGAGCTTAGCCTCCGCCCTGGAACCCTGGCAGATCACTCGCCAAGTGGGGAGCTAGTCGAAGTTATGAACCTGATGAAAGATAGAACCTGGGACCACCGCTGGGGCTTTCGCGATACCGAGTTTCGCATCCAGGGCCAGCATGTCACGATGACCGGCGACCGCTACCCCCTCTCTGGGACGGTGATGCCCGAGTTTCTTCCCTTCGCCGAAGAGATGCTGGGGGTCAAGTTTCCCCTTGGGGAACCGCGCCCCGAGCGCGCTACCAAACCCGTTCCGGCGCCGCGCAACAACTCCGCCTTTCTGAAAGAACTCGAGGCGACGTTTGATAGTTCGCTGTTCACCCAGGAGCCCGGGGTGCGCTTGCGCCATTCTCACGGCCAGACGACGGCCGACGAGCTTTACGTGGTGCTTTATCGCGAGATCGAGCGGGTCGCCGATCTGGTTTTTTACTGCGAGACCCACGACCAGGCGCTCAAGCTGGTCGAGTTGGCTGCTCGGTACGATGTCTGTCTGGTTCCCTTTGGGGGCGGCACCAGCGTTAGCTGCGCCCTCAAGCTACCGGCCGATGAAGAGCGGATGATCGTCTCGGTGGACACCACCCGCATGAACCAGGTGGAGTGGATCGACCGGGTCAACCTGCGAGCCTCGGTGCAGGCCGGCATCACCGGCCGCGAGCTCGAGGCTCTACTGGCCTGCGAAGGTTTCACCTGCGGGCACGAGCCTGACAGCATCGAGTTCTCGACCCTGGGCGGCTGGATCGCCACCAACGCCAGCGGGATGAAGAAAAACCGCTACGGCAACATCGAAGACATCGTCGAGAACGTCACCGTGGTGACCCCCCGGGGCGTGGTGACCCACACCCAGGACCAGCCGCGGGTGAGCATGGGCATCCAGCCCAAGCAGTTCTTCTTCGGCAGCGAGGGCAATCTGGGCCTGATCACCAGCGCCGTCATTCGCATCCATCCCAAGCCTGAAGTGACGCGCTATGCCTCCCTGGTGTTCCCCACCTTCAAGGCCGGCACCGACTTTCTCTTCGCGCTCTCGCGCAGCGGCGTCTTGCCGGCCAGCATTCGCCTGCTCGACAATATCCAGTTCCGCTTTGGCGGAGCGCTCAAGCCCAAGGCCAGCCCTTCGAAGTGGTTCAAGCGGAAACTCGAGAAGCTCTTCCTCACCAAGGTGATGAAGTTTCATCCTCACGAACTGGCCGCCGCCACCGTGGTCATGGAAGGCAGCAAGGCCGAAGTCGGCCAGCAACAGAAGATCCTCTACAAGCTTGCCTGGGAACATGGCGGCTTCCCCGGCGGCGAAGCCAATGGCAAGCGCGGCTATATGCTGACCTACGCCATCGCCTACATTCGCGACTTTTTGGCCCAGTATCACATTCTGGGCGAGACCTACGAGACGACCGTGCCCTGGACCCATATCCACCAGGTGATCGAGGCCGTGAAAACTACCGCCGAAAAGGCCCATCGCGAGAACAACCTGCCCGGACGCCCCTACGTCTCGCCCCGCATCACCCAGATCTATCACACCGGTGTCTGCATCTACTTCACCCACGGGTTCTCCCACCACGGAGTAGACAATCCCGAAGAAGTCTTCAGCAAGATCGAGCACCAGCTGCGCGAGACGATCATGGATGCCGGCGGCTCGATCTCGCATCACCATGGCGTGGGCAAGCTGCGGAGCGACTTCATGCAGCGAGCGGCCACCCCAACCGCCATCGAGCTGCTCAAAGAGATCAAGACCGTTCACGATCCCAAAAACGTGTTCGGCGTTCGCAACAACGTGCTCTAACAGACCTGGCCCGGCCATTCGGCAACACCCACTGCCGAATCGGAGTAGGCTCTCTAGCGATTTTTATGGTTGAGGCCGGTGCGGCTGGAAGGTCGTTCCCCCGTCGTTCAAGACGCCGCCGGCCGCCGGCCAGGTGGTGCCGGATTCTGCACGTGGTGCTGCCGTACTCGGGCGAGTTTGCTCTTCCGTGCTTCCGTGCTTGAGAGTCGTCTCCATATTGATCGGGCCGCCACCGAGCCAGCGCCGTTTTGAATACCCCGTTCGATGTCAAAACCCTAATCCATAAATTCGCCAGGACGCTCACCCCACGGCCCCCACAACCCTCTCCGTGCCCTCCTGATCTCCGCGGTTTATTTCTCACGCGCGCCACTGGCGAGCCACACCGACCTGTGCTTCGACCACGCGCCGCGCCGCCACGACAGACGCGCTGAAGGCGACGCCTACTCCGAATCGCGCCAACCCGCCAAAAGCCAGGCCAAAACTTGCCTTGGTCGGGCCGGCGGGCCGGCGGGCCCAACCGGGGTTCACCCCGTGATTTCACGGTGTGGACAAGCTTTCAGCGTCGATTCAGGGCCGCCTGGCAAGCTGGGGGCATGATTGGTTCCGTGTCCGCATTTCGCCCCGGGCTGCCGGCCCGCACCGCCAGCAAGGCTACGGATGAACTCGAGCAGCGCATCGAGATGCTCGAGACCCTGTCTCGTTCTCGTGGGGGCAGCGAGTTGCAGGAGAAGATCAAGCAGACTCGGGCTTTACTCGCCGAGGCTCGCAAGCCCGACCTGACCTTCAGCGACCAGACGAAGACCGAGGTCCGCGACTATCTCAAGGGCAGTCAGGTACTACCCCAGGCTTTCGACACCCACCAGAACGAGCAACTCGAGGTTTTCGGCAAGCTCGTCCAACGCGGGATGCACTTCCGCCGTTCCGGTCAGGAATTGCCCCCCGATCAGGCATTTCTCGGGCTCATCGCCAAGCCTTATCACGCCCTGGACGAGCAGATCTGTTTCCAGTGCCACCTTCCCCAGGGCATTCGTGCGGTTACCCTCAGGCCCCAATATCTGCCGGCCGTCAACTTCTTTTTGGAGCGCACCCTCGAGGGCGAGGTCTTCTATCGCAAGCCCGATGCCAAGTCGTCGATGTTCGACCCCCAGCCCAATCGCGACGGCTATGTCGAGATCAAGACCGTAGATGATTTCGTCAGCCATTATCACGACCATCCCGAGCAAGCCGTGGTTCGCTTTGGGGGAGTTTACACCACTCGAGAGCAGATCCAGAGCGACCGCGACTACATCGCGGCGCTGGCCGCCAATCACGACAGCAATCTGATCGATGACCTGGGCGACCACCTGATGGTGGGTGGGGTCATGCTCGACAAGAACCCCGACTGGTAGTCGCGGCCGCGCCAGCGGCCATTTGCTACATCAAGGCGAACTCGGCCACCGAGCTTTCTTCTTCATAGACTGTCCCGGCCAGGCGGCAGAACAGGTCAGAGTCGCCGTAGCCGAGGGCGCAGACCGAGAGGCCCAGGGCGGTGGCCACCAGATACATCGTTTGGAGGATGGCTCCGGCGTTCTTGAGGGCCAGCGAGTAGGCGATGGCGCTGTATTTCCAGGCCAGCGCGGGAAAGCGGGCCGCCATCGTGACCACCACCGCGGGCGGACGCTCGATACCCAGGGCCCAGGCGGCGTTGAACAGCATATCGAGGCGAGCCTGGGGGGCCGAGGAGAAGAGTTCCAGAGTGTGGTCCAGGGGATCGTAGCGGTAAAAGCCCGGCTCGAGCCCGACGCAGGCTCCCACCGTCAGATAGAGTTCTTGCTCGAAGATGGCTCCGGCGCTGGCGAAGGGGCGCAGCTTGAGGCCCGGCTCCTGGGCCCGGGCGCAGTAGTGCAGAAAGTCTCCCAGGCGTCCAAGGTCCAGGGGGGGTTGGCCGGGTTGGCGGCGGCTGCGGCGGTTGGCCAGCACCTCGTCGAGAGCTTGAGCGAGACGACCGTTGGGAGGGCCCAGAGCCAGGCGACCCTGGGGCTGGCGAGGCCGGCGCTGGGGGGGGTCGAGTCGGCCCGCAAAACGGCGGGTCGCTCCCATGGGGTGGCGATGGCGGCCCCGTCGGGAGCGGGCGTGGAAGAACAGGTCGTGGAATTCCCAGACGGCCAGGTGAGGCGCTTCATCTTCGTCCGGCCCGGTGACGTGGAGGCCGCACTCGGCCAGCAGCTGGCAACCCCAATCCGGGACCAGCAGGGCGGGCAAAGCGCACGGGTCGAGGACCACAATCCTGGCCAGGGCCCGGGGTGACTCGATCAGCAGCAGGCGACCCTCGCGCCGGCAACAGGCAAAGCGCGACAACCGATAGGTTGCCTCGGGTTGGTAGGCCAGGGCTTGATAGTAGGGCGAGAGCAGTTGGCGGGCCAATCTTGGACCCTCGGCGGTGACCAGCACTTCTTCCAGGCAACCGTTGCGCAGCAACAGTTCGGCCCGGGTCAACAGTTCCACGGCCTGGTGGGGGGCAAGGGCGGTCAGCTGTTGACGGGTCAGGCCCTGCTCGAGGTCGGGGCTCAGTTCTGTCCATTGCCGAGGATCAGCTCCGGCAATCGCCCGCAGACGCACTTCAGACGTTGAGGTCAACAGGGTTCACCTCGGCTTCGGGAGTGGAGGCGGTGAGCCAACCCATGGCCACCGGGATGTCGTAGAGGCGCCCCGGAGCCAGGCGACGCCAGTGGTGGCGCATGCCGGGCACCACCACTCGGGCCACGGGCAGGCCGACATCCGAGCGAGTCAGGTCGACCACCAGCATCTCGAGCCCGCGGGCGGCTACCAGTTCGTTGATGGTGGCCAGCGGATCGGGCCAATCCGGCAGCCGCAGGTCTTGCCAGGGCCGTCGCTCGGCACCGGGGCGAAGATAGGCCCAATCGTCTACGCACAGGTTATAAGAGCTGAGTTCGTCGCGCTCGGGCAGGCCGCGGCCGGGGCGCTGGGCCTGGGAAAGGGGTTGGGGCAGGAACTGGTTCATCTCGGTGAGGGCGCGCATGATGGCCTGGCGAGGGTCGTGGTGAGCTCCGAAAGCCAGCGTGAGCTGGTCGGGCTCGGGTGCGCGGCGGCGGCTGACGGCCACGCAGGCTGGGATGGCGAAGTCGGCGGTCACATCCAGCACCCAGAAATCGCGGTCCATCTGGTCATAGGCCCGACGCAGGCGCCCGAGATAGTCGTCATCCAGGCCGGTCAGGTCAATCTCGGGGCGGGTCAGCCGGTGATACCACCACATGGCCACGCTGTCTCGCTCGACCAGTTCGAAAAAACCCTGGACCACGGCGTCCTCGAAGCTCGCCCCGGCGGCGCAGCCGTTGGATTCACCCACTGTGTAGAGGTGGTCGGCTTCGGTGTAGCCATAGTGGACAAAGCCCGCGGCCAGATAGCGCCAGCCTTGGTGGGTCAGCGACCAGGCCTTTACCCAACGGATTGGCTGGTTCTCGTCGAGGGGGCGGGGCACTCGGAGCTTGGGCGAAGAAACGCGGCCGCCCCCCTGCTCGAACTGGCGCTGGCTAAAGAGCATACAATGGTTGGGATGGATGGCCCGCTCGCCCAGTTCGAGACAGCTGGCCACGCGGTGAGGCTCTTCGCCGCGCCACAGCGAGCTGTGGCGCTCGAGGGCTTCGGCCAGCGCACTGACCCGGGCCTGGGCCGCGGTGGGTCCCTTCCCCCCCGCGAAGCTCTCGCGTCGGGTCTTCCACTGCTCAAGACTTTTGGCCAGCTGAGGGCGCTGGTAGGTCGAGCGAAAGACGTGCAAATTGTGGCTCAGTAAGGGCTCGAGGCGGCTGACCAAACCGGTCAGCGGGCTGACGTGGTGGCTATAGGTTTGGTAGAAGGCCTCAGCATCGAGCTGGCGGGATAGGTTGGCCGTGCCGAGCCGCGGCGGCCCCGGCTGGCCAGGCGCTTGTCCGCAACGGTGGCATTGCGGACGTCTTATCACGGTGTGCTCGTGACTCTGGCCGGTAGCGGTGGCGAAGGTCATCAGCTTCTCGAGTCCCGCTCCGGTGGCAGCCCGGATCAGCAACTTGTTGACCACCAGATTGTAGACCAGGGCCAGCGAGGTGGGCAGGGTTGGGGCGGGGGTCGGCCGAGAAACCACCAGGCAGCGCGGCTCGCGGTTGCGTTCGAGGCGGTGGGCCAGGCAGTGCCAGCAGGCTCCGGGCTCGCCCAGCACCGGACCCAGCCAGGCCTCGACTCCGCCGGGCTTGACCAAGAAGAAGGGGCCTTGCAATTCGCCCAGCTCTGGTTGGAGATAGTCGTCCACCAACACCACCAGGAGGCCTCCGTCGACCCCGACACTGGCTGACTTGAAGGCCTCCAGCAGTGGCTCGTCGGGTTGGCTCGAGAGATTCACCACGTTCACCGACAGGGGTGGGGGGGCGAGGTCCTGGGCCTGCCAGTACGGGTGCGTGTCGTGGTTGACCAGCAGGCTGTCGACCTTGAGTTGGACCACCGCCTCCAGCAATTGGTGCGAGGGATACTGGCTGGCGAGCGCTCGCACCAATCCGGTGAAATCGAGGCCGCCGTCGAGTAATGGCAGCAGGTCGTTGTAGACTTTACCCTCGAGCAGACGATCGCCGCCATCGGTCAACAGTAGAACACCGGCCTGGTCTGGTAGGGGGGCCGCCGTCAGGTGAGCTTTTAGCCGCAGGGGGTGGGCTAGAAAGTCCACCTCTTACGAGGCGGAATAGGTGCAGCCGCAGCTGTCGCAGCCGCCATCACAGCCGTCGGTGCCCGGACCAGCGTTGACCGCCAGGGTTTGGCGGATATCCAGTTCTCGCATGGCGGGGGTGATCCAGGGCTTTTTGCTATCGGCTGCGTCCATCTTCGCAAGTTCTTCGAAGGTGCTTAGCCTCCTTCTGGGGTTGACCGCTTGGATTGGCAAAGATACCATGCCGTCCATGGCCAGTCGCTACCGCGCCTTCGAACTCGAAATCACCTCTGAATTCCCCCTTCCAGCCGCGCCCGGCAGTGGCGACCTCGAGGCGGACGTAACCATCGTGGCGGGCCGGGTGCCCGGGAGTCTGAGGTTTCCGTCGGACACTGGTTTGTTATTTCAGGCGGCTCCCGATGAATTCTTGCTGTCGGTCGCGGGCATTGCCCGTTACTATGTCGAGGCGGGTCATCAGATCACCGTCGAGCCGGCCGCGGGCGCCAAAGCCGACGCGGTCGAGGTTTTTCTCTCGGGCTCCGCCATGGGGGCCCTATTGCATCAGCGCGGCCTGCTGGCCTTGCATGCCTCGGCGGTCGCCCTGAGAGATATGGCCGTCGTGTTCGCTGGACCCTCGGGGGCCGGCAAATCGACCCTGGTGAGCACCCTGATAGGGCGTGGCTACGAGATCCTTTGTGACGATATCTGTGTCCTTCGCCAGGACCTGGTGTTGCCGGGTTATACCCGCCTGAGGCTCTGGAAAGATAGCCTGGAGGGATTGGGCCTCCAACCCGGGCGACGGATCCGCGAGGGTATCGAGAAGTTCGAGTTCGACCACTCGGGTCGCGCCGGCTCGCTGCCCTGTCGGCAACTGTTTTTGCTTGGCTCAGGAGAAGCCGTCATCGAGCCGGGCAGCCGTCTCCAGCATCTTATTCGCAACACCTATCGGCGCCGCTATTTGCGGGGTCTGGGCCGGCAGGAGCAACACTTTCAGGCCTGCGCCCGGCTGGCCGGTCGGCTGCCCATGGCCTGGCTCGAGCGCGGCCGCGTGTTCGGACAGCTGCCCGGGCTGCTGGAGGAATGGACGGGTGCGGCCAGGGGATGAGGCGGCTGGTCTGGCTGGCGTCTTACCCGAAGTCGGGAAACACCTGGTTTCGAGCCTTCCTGCGGGCCCTGTTCAGCGGCTCGGTCACTCTTAACGCGCTGGGCTTCGAGCACTCGGGACGGCGTCGCGACTATGACGAGCTACTGGGCATCGAGACGGCTTATCTTCACGATCATGAACTCGAGCTGCTGCGGCCGGAGGTCTACCGGGCCAAAGCGCGCGAGTGCCCGCACCCGGCCCTGGTGGTCAAGACCCACGAGGGCTACCGCAAGCTCGGCGACGGCGGTTGCTTGTTTCCTCCCGAGTGTACTCGGGGAGTGGTCTATCTGGCCCGCAATCCTCTGGACGTGGCGGTGTCTTACGCCTTTCATCTGGAAGAGGGCGACTTCGATCAGGCTATCGCCAAGATGGGCAGCCAGCAGTCCTGGGGTATGGCTCGCGACCGCTACAGCCATCAGACCAGCCAGTTGCTGCCGGACTGGAGCACCCACGTCTCGGGCTGGCTCGACAATCACGAATTGCCGGTGCATCTGGTTCGGTATGAAGCACTGCTCGCGCAACCCGAGGCGACCTTCGCCGAGGCCCTGGCCTTTCTCGGGCTGGAGTACTCGCCGGAGCAGGTATCCCAGGCCGTCGAGTTGAGCAGCTTCGAGCGCTTGCGTGAGCAGGAGCAGCGACAGGGCTTCTGGGAGAAAATGCGAGTCGGGGTCGAGTTCTTTCGGCGCGGCCAGGCGGGCCAATGGCGTCAACACTTGAGTCCTGAGCAGAGGGACAGGGTGTTGTCCCAGCACCACAACGTGATGGCCAGACTGGGCTATCTTCCGGAGGGTGACTAGCCAAAGAATCGAATCACTCCCCATGGGTTTGGGTAGGGACGCCATTTTGGTGCGACATCGTCACGTGGTCTCGACCGAGCTACCGGATGGAGAGGCGGCTCTGATGGACATGCAGAGCGGGACCTACTTTCATCTCAACAGTGTGGCTAGCAGGCTGTGGCAGCTGATCGCCGAGCCGATCTCACTGGCTCAGGTTTTGACCGCTCTCGAGGATGAGTTCGAAGTCGAAGCGGACCGCTGCCACGACGAGGTGGTCAGCCTGGTGACGCAGTGGCTCGAGCGTGGCTTGAGCCAGGTCGTCGCGTGACCCTGGCTGGCTCTTCGGGTAGCCACGGAGTCTATCAGCTGGAATGGCCCGTCACCCCGTGGTGCCGGGACCGGGTCAGTTTGGTGGAGGGGCTCGAAAGCCGGGGGCTTGCGGTGGGGGGTCACGTGCGTCTGGACTATGGCAAAGAGCTGCAGGCTCGACTGGGGCTGGCCGAGGGGACGTCGGCGGCCGAACTGGTGCTGGCCGCCTGGCGAACGCGGGGGCCCGATTGCCTGACGATGCTCTTTGGAGAATTCGCCTTTGCCGTCTATGACGGCGAGGCCCTCTGGCTGGTTCAATCCCCGTTCGTGCGCTGGCCAATCTACTACACCGAGACTGCCGAGGGCCTGGCCTTTCATTCCAGCGCCCGCGCCCTGCACCGCCTGCTGGACCGAGCACCTCGACTGCACGAGCGAGCCCTGGCCGCCTGGGCAATTCGGCAGCGTCTGGTGGAACCCAGCGATACCTTTTTCGAAGGGGTTTCGCGGGTCGAGCCGGCTGGATTGGTGAAGGTGGTCGAGGGGCGGGTGGTGAGCCGCCATTGCTGGTGGAAGCCAGTCTGGAGTCCGGCCCCGGCCGGTCGCGACCTGGCCGAGCTGGCTGCCCACCTCACCGATCAGGCCGTTCGCTCGCGGTTGGGCAGTCGACCGGTCGGGTGCTATCTGAGCGGAGGCCTGGACTCGAGCACTCTGACGGCCCTGGCCTGCCGGGCGCTAGGGCAGCAGGGGCGCCGCCTGATAGCCTTCTCTTCGGTCTTGCCGCCCGGATACGCCGGCCCGGAGCGCGACGAGCGAGAGCCGATCGGCGTGATGGCTCGGCATTTCGAACTGGAGGTAGTCGAAGTGGTGCCCACTCGGGGTCCGACCTGCGACCTGCCGGGCCACACCGAGCTGGCCGAATCCCCCTACCTATTCCCCAAGCAATATGTCTTCGCGGCGATGCTCGAAGCGGCCCGCCGACGCGGCCTGGCCACCATTCTCGATGGCGGCTTCGGAGAGTTGACCCTCAGCCACGATGCGCCGACGGCCTTTGCTTATCTGGCTCGTCGGGGTCGCTGGCGCGAGCTGGCCGGATTGGTCCAGGCCTGGGCGCCGCGGGCCGGGCTGCCCTGGTGGAGAGTATGGTTCGCGACGGTGCTCAGGCCGCTTCTTCCAACGCGCCGAGTTCCGGCGCCCTGGCTGCCTCTGCAGGCCGACTTTGTGGCCCGCCAGGGTCTTCGCCCTCGGTTTGAAAGGCCCCGCGCCCAGGGGTGGTTGCCACCGATGGAAGGGCTGACATCGGTCCTGACCGCGGTAGGAAGCAGCGCCCTGCCGTTCTATGACCGCCATTTCGGGGTCGAGGTGCACAAGCCGTTTCTCGACCGTCGCCTGATCGAGTTCTGCCTGACGCTCGACCCGGCCGACTTCTGGCTCGACGGCTGGCGGCGGGGGCTGGTGCGCCAAGCCATGCGCGACATCCTGCCGCGGGCCATCGTCGAGCGGACCGATCGGGGCGCTTTCGCGCCCGACTTCTTTGCGCGCTTTCGCCAGGGAGCTCCGGCCTTGCGAGCCGAGTTTGGGTCTCAGGGGCCCACCGATCTGGCCGCCCACTACTTCGACCTGGAAAGCCTGAGAAAGCTGCTTGACCAGCTCACCAGCCGTCCCGCCAGCGAGAAGTCACCCCAGGGAGCCCAGGCCAAGCAGGTTCTGCTGCGCAGCCTGGGGGGCGTCCGCTTTCTACGAAGTCTTCACTCCCAACCCGTCCAGTGAGCTTCCCAGCTGCCATCATCGCGCCGAAAGACGACCCAGCTTCTGACCCGATACATTTGCCCTTCCTCGATCCAGGTGACGGGGTGCGAACTGACGTAGCGCTGGACCTGTTCGTCGGTGAACGTGCGCACGGTCACCTTCGGGGGTGGTCGGTGGGCCGGGGCAGGCGCTGACTGGACCGGCGCCTCGGCCACCTGCGTGGCTACCGGTTGCTGGGGTTGGTGCGGGGCCGAGCCGGGAGCCAGGGCCAGCGAGAGTAAGCACATCAAGACGACAAAGGCGAGAACGTAGCGCACTGGCTTAGATTCTGTGCCCACTTCAAGCGGTCCTCGTTGGAGGTCCTGGGCGCCCATCCACGGAAGGAACCGGCGGGGTCATCAGAGATGCGACAAGAGGTCAATTTGACCGGCGAGGGTTTTCAGCTCGAAATAGAGCGGGGCCGATTTGAATGGCCCGGCGACGGGTCATTGCGCTTCTATGGGATTCCTGGGGCGTATCTTTGGCTTGACCCTTCCATGAAGATGATGCTACTGCCCTTCGTGCAAGAGGTCGGTAGAGATCTATTCACTCTGTTGGTGGCCCGGTCATCGAGTCACGGTACCCGCGAAGACTACGAACAGATGGTCAACGAGCTGGCCCCCACCTTCGACCAGGGCTTTTTGGCCTGGGGTGAGGCCGTTTCGACCGCTGGCTGGGGACGCTTTGAGCTGTGCGAGTGCCAGCCCGAGCGGTGCCACGCGGTGGTAATCATCCGCAACGCCTGGGAGCGCATTATGCAAGCCGGCCTGGCCGCCGACGAACGCTGGGGATGCCCTTTCCTGCAAGGCAAGATCATCGGCATCTTTTCCCATGCTTTCGGCCGCAACTGTTGGGCCGACGAGACCCGGCGCGACGACCTGGGCGAGCACGATGTGGCCTTCACGGTGGCCCCCTCGACCAAGACCATCGAAACCGAAATCGAGTTGCTCCGCCAGGCCAGTATGCAAGAGCGCGAGCGGGCCCTGGCCGCCGAGGTGCGCAAGAAGACCGACGAGTTGCAAGAGGCCCGGGCCGCCCTGGAAGAGTATTCTCGCCAACTCGAGACCAAGGTGGCCGCGCGCACCCGCGAGCTCGAGCGAAGCAACCTGCAATTGCGCGAGGCCAAAGCCAAGGCCGAAGAGGTCAACGAACTCAAGTCGATGTTCCTGGCCAGCATGAGCCATGAGATCCGCACCCCCATGAACGGCGTGATCGGCATGACCAGCCTGCTCGAACGCACCGAACTCGATAGCGACCAGCGCGAATTCGTCGAGATTATTCGCAAGAGTGGCGACTCGTTACTCAATATCATCAATGACATCCTCGATTTCACCAAGATCGAGGCTGGCCGGATCGACCTCGAGTCTCTGCCTTTCCAGCCCGAGGATGTGCTCGAAGAGGCCCTGGACCTGGTAGCCGCCCCGGCCACCGCCAAAGGTCTCGAGTTGGTCTCGCTGGTTTGTGACCAGTTGCCTCGACGGGTCGAAGGCGACCCTAGCCGGCTGCGCCAGGTGATGGTAAATCTGCTGGCCAACGCCGTCAAGTTCACCCGTCAGGGCGAAGCCCGGATCGAACTCTCGGCCCAATCAGAAGGGGATTTCTGGCGACTGGTCGGCAAGGTCAGCGACACCGGGCCCGGCATACCTCAGGCTCCTCGTCGCGATCTTTTCGAGCCCTTCGCGGGAGCCGTGATCTCCCGCGGCAAGGGCACCGGGCTGGGCCTGCCCATCAGCCGCCGTCTCTGTCGCTTGATGGGCGGCGACATCGGCTTCGAGACCGAGGTCGGGCGGGGGTCGACCTTCACTTTTTCGGCCCTCGTCCGAGCCCTTCCCAGCCAGGAGTACGAGCCTGAATTGACCGGTGCCGACATTCTGGTGATCGAGCCTGACCAGGGCCTTGGGGCCAGCCTGGTGGGGATGGTAGAGCGCCTGGGGGGCAAGGCTCGCCGATTGGCGGCCCCACCTCAGAGTTGGGGTCAAGAAGACGCGGTGTTGGTCAATTGGGCCGTTGGCAGCCAGCTCAAAGACTGCCCTCTACCAGTCGTGTTACTGGCTCCGCTCGGTTGTTCCAAGCGACCCGAACACGCCCTGACCCTGGTCCACAAGCCGGTCAAACGCTCCACGCTGGTGCGAGCGCTCAGGCCTCTCATCAAGCCGGGCGTAACTCGCCAGTCGCTGGACGACGGCGCCCAGAATGGCGAGTTCTCTGGCCTCCGGGTTCTGTTGGTCGAGGACAATCTGGTCAACCAGAAGGTGGCCAGAATGATGCTGGCCCGACTGGGCATTCGAGCCGATCTGGCCAGCAACGGTCTGGAAGCGATCGAGGCGGTGGGGCGGCAACCTTACGATCTCATCCTCATGGATATTCAGATGCCTGAACTCGACGGCATCGGGGCCACCCACCGCATTCGCGACTGGGAAGAGCGAGAATCCCACCCGCGCCAGCGGATCGTGGCCGTCACCGCCGGGGCCATGGAGTCAGACCGCCAGCGCTGTCACCGAGCCGGGGTCGACGCCTTTTTGTCCAAGCCGTTCAAGTTACCCGAACTGGAACGGGCTATCCGAGCAGTTTTGCGGGAACCGCGAGGCTAGTTCCTCGATGGAGAGCCCCTTTCAGGGCAAGGTGATTCGTTTCTTCAAGGAGCGGCTGGCCGCCACCGATGGCTATGAGCATCGCACTGCCCAGCTGGAAATGACGGCGGCCGTGGCCTGGGCCATCGAGAATGAAGAGCTGCTGGTGGTCGAAGCCGGCACCGGCACCGGGAAGTCGCTGGCCTACCTCGTTCCCGCTCTGCTGTGGGGGGCCACCAGTCACAAGCCGGTCATCGTCTCGACCCGCACGCTCAACTTGCAGCAGCAGATTGTCGAACACGACCTGCCGCGGTTGGCCGGGTTGCTCAGTTTCGTTCCCGAGGTGGTCCAGGCTCGGGGGTGGTCCAACTACGTCTGTCTTCGGCGCTTGTATGGCTTGCCCGGTTCGGGGGCCCCGGCCGAGCTCGAAACCGAGGCGCAGGCTCTCACCGAGCAGCTCTCCAGGGGAGCGTCGGGCATTCGCCAGGAGCTCGAGGTGGATCCGGCGTTGTGGAATCGCATCCACTGCGACTCGAGCGCATGTGGACGCCAGAGCTGTCCCTATTATGAAGACTGTTACTTCTTTCAAGAGCGGCGCAAGTTGGAGCGGGCCGACCTGGTGGTGACCAATCACTCGCTGGTGATGTCCGATCTGGCTTTGCGCCAGGCCGGGGCCCCGGGCGTCTTGCCCGATCGTAGTTGCCTGGTGCTTGACGAAGGCCATCATCTCGAAGAGGTGGCCACCCAGCATCTGGGTCGGTCGTTCGGCAAATACCAGTTTGCTCAATTGATGACCAATCTCTACGATGCCTCGACCGTACTCGACAAGTCGGGCTATCTGCCCGGTTTGCGCGAACGGCTGGCCAAGGCCCCCTTAGAGGCCCAGGATAAGCAGAAGGTATTGGCCATCGTCGACCACCAGATGCTGGCCGCCATTCCTCCTCTCGAGCGGACCGCCGACGAGTTCTTCGAGACGGTGGCCCTGCTCTTGGCCGAAAGCGACGGCAAGCGCCAGTTGCTCAGCCAGGACTTCGAGCATGAAGTGGGCCAACAGCTGCGTCTGCTGGGGGCCGAGCTGGCCGGCCAGCTGGCCGCCCTGGGACGAGCGTGTGGTGAGGTTTGCGAATGTCTGACCGAGGTCGAGATGGTGGGGGCCTCTGAGGTGACCGTCGAGCTGGGCGGTTATGTCTCGCGGCTCAAGGGAATGGCCTCGGACCTCGAGTTCTGTCTGTTTCCCGAGTCGGAAGACTGGGTCTATTGGGCCCAGGATAGTGCTCGCGACACGGCCCTGGCGGCCACCCCCCTCGAGATCGGGGAGCTGCTTCGTCAGCATCTGTTCGAAGAGGCCCGCAGCCTGGTGATCACGTCGGCCACCCTGGCCGTCAACCAGAGTCTCAGGTTTTTCGAGGAGCGGGTGGGACTGAGCGGTTCTTCGCGTCTCAACAGCCTGTGCCTGGAGAGCCCGTTCGATTTTGCCAACCAGGTCTATCTGGGAGTGGCCACCGGTCTGGGCGACCCCGGCTCGGGAGATTTTCTGCGCCAGGCGATTCCGGCCGTGGTCGATGTGGTCACGGCTTTGCGCGGCAAGAGCTTTTTACTGGTGACCTCGTGGCGCTTGCTCAAGCAGCTGGAAGGAGAGCTCAGGCCTTTACTAGAGACCGAGGGGATCGGCTTGCTGGTGCAGGGGCAGGCCTCGGGAGGGGCTCTGCTGGAGGCTTTTCGGGGCGGAGGAGACTATCTGCTGATCGGGACCGACTCGTTTTGGGAAGGGGTCGACGTGCCGGGCGAGGCCCTCAGCTGCGTCATCCTCGGACGCCTGCCTTTTCGCGTGCCCACCGATCCGGTCGTGGCGGCCCACTCGCGGCGCCTCGAGCGCCAGGGCCAGGATCCGTTTCGCCATTACCAGCTGCCGCTGGCGATTCTCAAGTTTCGCCAGGGCTTTGGACGTTTGATCCGAACCTCGAAGGACCGGGGAATCGTGCTGATTCTCGACCATCGGGCCCGCACTCGCGGTTACGGGCGGGATTTTCTGGCCAGCCTGCCACCTTGCCGGCGGCGGGCCGGCCCGCTCCAGGGTCTGGTGAGAGAGTCGCTCGAGTGGCTGACCGCCGAGCCCGTCTGGTAGAATAGGCGGCGAAACTCGGGCTTTGCGTTCGGGTTGGACCAGAGTGGAGGTCGATCATGCGGCTGAAATTACTACTGTTTCTTTGCCTGGCCTGGTGTTGTCCGGCCGTAGCCGATTCACGCGTCGAAGCCATCTTCGAGAAGGTCAAAAACGTCAACCCCAAACTGGTCGACTATGCGGCCGATATCGACATCGATCTGGTGGTGCGGGTCGGCTTTATCCCTTACCGCCCCGAGGCTAACGGTAAGTATTACTATAAAAAGCCTGATCACCATAAACTCGAACTGCAGAAGGCCCCCGGTTATCTCAAGGATTATCCCAACATCTTTGGCTGGTCCCTGCCTTCACTCGAGAAGTACAACTCGGTGGTGCAACAAGAGACGGAGTGGCGGGGTCAACCCGTCTATTACGTCGTGCTTTTGCCTAAAGGCACCCAGGGCGATATCCAGCGCATCGAAATGTGGATCCATCGCAAAGACCATACCGTTCCTCGCCAGATCACCTACTACTCTGGCAATGGCAAGCTCGAGGTCCAGGGCACTTACGCGCGCCACGACGGCTATCTGGTCTTTGACAAGATGCAGGCCAGTTTTGACTTTCCCAAAGCCTCGGTCCAGGCCCAGGCGGTGGCCGACTACACCAATTATCGCTTCAATCTGGGCCTCAGCGACGAGTTCTTCAACACGCCCTGAACCCAGCCTGGCTTTCGAGCCAGTCCATCATACTGACGGCCCCCGGCTCCTGAGCGCAGTGGTGCTGCAGATCGCGGTGGAAGGTCTTGAGCATTTGGCTCAACTGGTCCTTCAAGAGGACTCGCCTGGCCTGACGGGCCTCGTCTTCGAGCAGTTGATGGCGGGCTGAGTCATAGTTCAGGCTGCTCGTCCCCGACGCCATCGACGATCCCGGCAATCCCAGGTCGAGCCGTTCCTGGTCGATGACGACCCCTTCACGAACCCAATGGATGGTGGTTTCGGGCCGGGTCCGCTGGCTGGGGGGCGACAGCCAGAAATAGGCGCCGCAGGCGTAGGTGGTGGGCCCTATCGTGGCTGGGCCGGGGTCGGCCAGGGGGCCGACCAGTTGCGTGGTGGAATAGAAACGCTCACCCGAGCCGTGGCTGGCGGTCCGCACCGTACACTCTCCGTGACAGTGGCGTAGCAGCGCGTCGCCGGACACTTCGGCCCAAAGGTCGGGCTGATACTCGAGATAGACGCGCTCAGCCTGGGGCAGGCCCCGCGGAGGTCGCACCCGAGCGCTGTCGAGGAAGGTCTGGCAGGGGGCAAAGCCACAGCAACCCGCCACCGCCAGGTGCTGGTTGCTGTTGCGCCAGATGGTCTCACGCAATTGCTGCCAGAAGCTGCCGGTATCGGGGCGAACCAGGCTGATGCCGGCCTCGGGCTCGGCCGTCAGGGCTCCCAGTTCGCGGGTGAGTTCAACCTGGTCCTGGCCGGTCATGATGCCCACCTCGCCGGTCTTGACATCCCAGACTCGGGCGGTCGACCCCTCGCAGGTCGTGATCCGGAGGGCACAAGCCAGCAGATGTTCGGGGTCGCTGCCTGGATGGGGGTCCTCGAGAGCGGCCAGCACTTTGGGGACCGACAGACTCGCACCCAAAAAGCGCAGCCGGACCTCGCGTCGCCCCACTTTGACGTCGATGCTGTGGGCTCCGGCGGCCACCCCGGCTCGAAAAGCGGTCAGCACGCCGAAGGCCGGCTGGTGGCTGGTGTCGGGAACACCCTGACGGGAAGATCCCCCCGAACTACCTGGGCCCCCACCCGGCTCTACCACCAGAAAATCGTCCAAAGACCGAAAAGGCTTCACTTACCTCTAAGTTCGGGGGCCGCGCAAGGGCCCCTTCCCCGGGGCTAGGAGCGCGGGGCTGCCTGCATCAACCAGTCTTCATAGTCGATGATGCCCAGATAGTGGCTGCCCTCGGGGCTCGGTTCGAAGACCATCGCGTCACCTTCGTCGATATCGCTGAACTTTTCGGTGACGTGGCCGTGGGCCACCAGCACGGTGTTGGTGCCGGGTTCAGGCTGATGGTTCAGGCGCCTCTCGATACGTTCGCCCAGGTCGCCGTCATAGACTAGAGGAGTCAGATCGCTGATGGCTTCGGGTTCCCTCAGGTCCATTCCCAGGGCGGTGTCTTCGGCACGCCGGAACTCGCTACACAGCACGTGGTCGATCTTGAGATCCATGTCTCGAATGGCCTGGCCCAGGTGATAGGCCTGATCCCAGCCGTGATCGTCGAGTTGACGGGTCAGGTTGGGGTCGGTAGTGCGCCACCAATCGGGAAAGTCCGAGGTCTTCTCGTCGTGCCCGAGTTCGGCCGAGCCGTGGCGAAAATAGAGGACGTAGCCCCCGTTTCGCAGCCGGTTGGGGTCGAACTTCGGCTGTGCTGCTGAAATCATGACAGCCTCAACCTAACCGACCGGGGCCAACCCGGTGCGAGACGTCTTGTTAACTTTTTTTCAGTCGGACCTGCTAGTCTGACGGAGTGACTACCATCGGCAATCGCTATCCGCCCGGCTCCTACAAGCAGCAGCAAGATTTCTACGATGTCAAGCCCGAAGAGGACCGCCTCTGTGGCGTGGTCTTCCAGCAGGATGCCAGCGGGCAGATGAGGCCCCTGAAGTGGTCCGGTGAAACCAGCCATGAGACGGGGCCAGGCGGGCCCGACATCGGTCCCGAGGCCGTGGCCCGAGACACGGTCCTGATCACGGTGGACGGCATACATCAGAGCTTCGAAGAGCACCAGCGACAGATTCACGAACTCTTGCATGAGGGGTCCGACCTCGGGGTCGCCTGGCCGGCCGATGTGATCGGTATTCACGAAGGCAGTGGGACCACCATCCTTCACGATAGCGCTCGCCAGGCCGGCAACCTGCTCGCTCTCAAGAGCGCCGAAGCCGGCCTGATGCCTCCGGCCTGGGCCGAGAGCAAGATTTTTGCCAATGACCCGGCCGTCAAGGCCGTCCGCGATCAGGTGCAACAGTGCCTGGACAACGGTCGCAAAGTGATTCTGATGACCCACAGCGGGGGCGGGATCGAGTCGGCTCTGGCTCTGGCGCTACTGGCCGGCCAGGGCAATGGGGCCTATAAGGAGGCCATCGGCTCCAGGGTGCGAGTGCTTTCTCTAGCTTCGGGCGTGGCCCGCGAAGACTTCGAAGCCGCCGGGGTCAAGCGCGACAATATCTACTACACCGGCAGTCGCACCGATCTGGCCTGGCAACTGGCCAAACAGTTCCTGCCCGATGGTCTGGGAGCGGCGCTGAAAGGCATCTATTACTGGGCCGACGGGGCCCCCTCCGAAGAGATCCTGGCCCACTCGCCAGACTATCTCTTTGCTGCCAATGGCACAGAGTCGATCAAGGCTTTCCTCGACGGCGGTCCCGGCGGCTATTTCGAAGTTCCGTGAAATAGCAACAATATCTGCTGGCTTCGGCAACAATCTGTTAACAAGTCTTGATCTTTTTGCCTCTTTACTCGGGTAGGGTCGCGCGGTAGATCCATCTCAGGAGGAGTGCGGCTTGAGGTCGGTTAGTTCACGCGGCACGGATTGCCATTTTCGCGATCCGTTCAAGCAGGACAAAGGCTCGGACAACAAACAGGGTTCGAGCCTTGGTGCCAAGGAAGTCAAGGCGCCCAAACCGATCCCCCTCCCCGAGAACCCTCACGACGACCATGCCGACACCGGTCCCAACGCTCTAGCCACGCCCACCGACCATGTGGTGCTCTCGGCCGAGGCCAAGAAGGTGGCCCGGGTCCAATCCCGACCCAGTTCCCACCAATTGCGCCGTTCCGGTCGCAAGAGCCTCACCCCCGGCCTGAATCGTCTCGCCCAGAAGGCTTATCACGAGCCGAAGCCCCCCCAAGAAAGCGGCCACAACATTCTCCTGGCCGGTCTCTACGAAAACTGGGCTTAGGGCTTGTCAGGAAACAACTCGTGCATTCGGGGCGCCGGTCCTGGGCAAACAGGTTTTTGGGAGGACATCCCATCCCGATGCCGATTTAGCCCATGCGCGGGTTGGACTGCGCCTGGAGTTGGAAATGGGATTTATCATCGGGTTTGTGCTGTTTTTGATCGCCCTCGAATGGCTTTGGCGCGAGAGCGTGCGGGGCTAAGCCCCGGCCGGCAGCAGAAACGAAAAAGTCGAGCCTTTGCCAAGTTCGCTGGTGACCCAGATGCGCCCCCCGTGGGCCTGGACCAGCGCCGAGGCCAACCATAGGCCGAGCCCGGTCCCGGGCACGAGCGAATGGTCTCCCACGCGCTGGAATTTCTGGAAGAGCTTCTGCTGGTCCTCGGGCGAGATGCCGACGCCCTCGTCCTTGACGGAGACGGCCACACCTCGGTCGTCTTGACGGCAGGAGATCTCCACCCGTCCCCGACCCATCGAGTATTTGATTGCATTAGAGATCAGATTGCAGAGGATCTGGCGGAGCTTCTGGGGGTCGGCGTGGGCGGTGGTGGTGGGCGGGATGCGATTCACCAGAGAGGGACCCTGCTCGTGATCGAAGACCGCCCGCTGAACGAATTCGAACTCTTCCTCCACCAGTCGGTGCAAGTCCACCTGTCGGCGGTCAAGCCGCAACTCCTGGCCACCGGTAATGCCGGCCACTTCGAGATAGGCCTCGATCAAGTTTTCGGCGCGGCTGCCTGCGTCCAGAATCTTGGCCGTAAGATTGCGAATCTGACCGAGATCGTCCACCATCTCGATCAGCTTGGCACAACCTCGCACCACCGTCAGGGGGTTCTTCAGGTCGTGGCTGGCAATGTTGAGAAAGTTGGCCAGGGCTTCGCGGCGGGCCTCGAGTTGGCGAGCTTCTAGCTCGCGCTCGTGAGCCTCGCGCCGCAGCTTCTCCGAGGATAGGGCCGTGGCCAACAGCCCGCCCACCGCGCGGATGAAGTGGAACTCGCTGTTTTCGAGAGGCACCGACGGGGTGGGACTATCCACGCACAGCACTCCCAGGGGAACACTCGCGGAAGACATCAAAGGCACGTACACGGCGCTTCGAATGCCGTGCATTTTGGCGCTCTCGCGGGCCTTGGGGCTCTCTTGGAAGCTCTCCGAGAAAAGCAGTGCCTCGCCCTGCTCGACCGCGTAGGCGGCCAGGCTGCGACTGACCGGTCCGCTGCTGACGCCGGCCTTTTCGAGTTGCTGAGGGGCTACCAGAAAGCGAAAGGAGCCGTCCTCTTCCGGCGGCCACGCAATCAACGAGATGCGCTGGGCCGTCGGGATGACTTCGTTGAGCCGGCGCAGGGTCCGGTCCAGAGGAATCTCCTGGCTCGAGCCCAGCAGCAGATGGATCAGCTCGGCCAGGGCGGTGACGTAGAGGGCCTCGCGCTGGGTGGCGGCCAACGCCTCCTCGAAACTGGAGCGGTCGGCCTTGCCTCGCATTCGCAAGCGCATGCCGTCGCCAAACTCGAAGGCCAGTCGAGTGGTTTCGTCGTCGTCGAGCAGGCGTAGCCGGGTCTGGCCGAGCAAGATCTGGCGACCAGGCTCGAGACAGATGCGCTCGGCCAGACGCCGCCCATCGTGCCAGCTGCCATTGGAGCTGCCAATGTCTTCATACCAGACCTGTTGATCTTCAAGCCACAGGCGACCGTGGCGCCGCGAGAGCATGTCATCGCCGGCCAGTTCGAGATCGGCCTTGCCGCCGGGGCGGCCAACGAAGATCTCTTCCGCGCCGACTTGCGCCTGGACGACCTGTCCGTCGGGGCGAGTGAATTCAACCTTCACGCGATTGCTTTCAACCTGGACCCGTTGGCGACCTTCGCCGCTGACGAAGACCCACCATGTAGGGCGAGTCGAGGTAGCGCGCAGCCTTCTTGCGCATCCCCAACAGCATCCCTCTCGAGTGGTATTCAAGCTCGAGCAGCAGCTGCTCGAGACTGGCCTCGAGCATGGCGGTGATAGCCTCGAAGTGGGCATCCTGCAGAATGCCCGCCTCGGACAGGTCCCGGGCAAAGTCTGGACTGGCCATCACGGCCTGCACACCGTCGAGGGCATCCAGGCGCAGAGTGCTCTCATAGCTTACCCCGTGAAGGACCAGAGTCAGTCGCGTGGGGCGCTCGAGCCACAGCTTGCCCGAGGCTAGCTGGTTGTCCTGTTGCAGGCTCACCCAGGCACCGGTGGGGCGATTGGGTGAGTTCACGCCGGCCCGACAGAACCTGATCTCGGCCGGTGCCGGGTCATAGTCGTAGGAGCGGATGATTCTCTGACCGTCGATGCCCAGCTGAGGGCAGTAGCGGCAGTATTTCAGCAGCATCTCCCTCAGCTCGGTCCCAAGTTGGGCTGGAAATGGCTTGCGGCCTTGATGCAGCTCGAACCGATTGGGCTGGCGCCCCCGCCAGGTGGGCGGATGTTGGCTCAACCCGGGACCGTCGGCAGTCACCTCCATCACGGTCAACCGGGATGTCTCTTGAGAACAAAACACCAGGCGTCCCGGCGCGAGCATCTCGCTCCCCGATACCGCCAGGCCCAGTTCCTGAAAGCGGGCTGGGCGAGAAGGCAGCCAAAGGCTGGCCAGCTCTTCGGGGGTGAAGGGCGGGCCGTCGAACTCGATAGCCAGGCAGCGCCTTTCGCGGCGGAAATCGACCACTGAAGCGCCCCCGGCCACGGCGGCCGAGACGACATGCAGCACGCATCGGTAGGGAGCCGCCAATCCGAAGCGGCGAATCTTCATGCCGGCCTTGAGGGCGTCCAGGGTGAAGTGGCCTTCTGACTCGTGCCTTCCGGTCTGGCGCAGCCCGTCGAGATACGCGCCGAGATCGCTGCTCGACTCCATCTAGCGCAGCTTCTGCCATCCGATCACGTTAAAGTCGCCGGCTCCGTTGACCATCTTAAGATACTTGGGATTGTGATTTACCTCGACCGAACGCAAGGTGATGCCCCCGGCCCCGCCCGCCATGAGACCCCCCTCGATGATCAGGCGGTCGCCCTCGCCGGGCACGATGCTGATGGTGTTCTCGGCTACGATCAGGCCGCGGTAGGTCCCGCCCGCCTTCATCATGATGTCGTGGGCGTAGAGCACGAAGCCCTGGTCGCCGGCATCGATGGTGCCGTTGGCCAGAGTCAGCCGGCCGTTGACGATCAAAGTGGCGTTGTTGCCGTAGATCTCGACGGGATTGCTGGAGGCGCCCAGATCGAGATCACCCTCGATATACAGCACGCAGTCCTGCAACCTCAGGCCGGCCGCCATCTCCTGGATCATCAGGGTCCCGCTATAGAGATTCTGGGACGGAATATCGGTCTGTAACTCAAAGGCCTGGCGATTGCGCAAGTTGCCCACATAGCGATAGTGGGGGGTGGCGGCTCCTGAGGCGTTGAGGGCCAGGGTTTCGGCCAGCAGCTCGGGCGGGTCCCCGGGATCAAGCGGAGAGTTGGAACGAAAATCGTCGACCAACTCCGTAGGGGGAATCCCCAGCGCGGTGTCGATATCGAGGTCGACCAGGTGGGGCGAGACGAGGGTGAAGCCGGAGGGATCGGGAGCACTCAGGTCGGCCAACGGATTGACGGCCATGTCTCGCTCTCGGATGGCGTTGCCCGAAACCTGGTTGGGCGTGAACCCCGGCATGGATGCACCTAGCCACGGGTTAAAACTCAGCCCGAGGGAATGGTGATAGTGGATGTCGCCCTCGAGCAGATTGCTCTGGTCGATGACGTCGACCGAGCCGAACACGGCCGTTCCCCCCGTTCCACTGAAGGTCAGGTATTTGGCTCCGGCCGTGCCACCCCCCACGGTCAACTCGGCCGGCGGGGTGATGGGCTGGGTGACCACTCGGGGACCGACGATGACCGGAGAGACCGAAGTTCCCTGAGGAACCCCGGCGGCAGCCACCTCGGACTCGATGAGTTTGTCGAGCGCGGTGGTGGGCGAACTCGGGCCGCCGCCTCCCGAGCCACCCGCGTTCCAGTTGGTGTAGACGGCGCCTTTGACATGGCTTGGGTTGGGGAACGCCAGCGGCGAATCCTGGGGGATGCCCATCAAGACGATGGGGCCAGCGGCCGAATACACCGCATAGGGCCAGACCCGACGCAGCAAGGCTCGGTAGTAGTGGGTGGTGTTGCGGTAGCGGGCCCGCAAAATAAGTTCGAGAGTATACGGGGGAACCGAACGGTCGGAACTGCCCCGATCGAGCCACCCCGCCCGCGGCAGGTCGCTGCTGGTGTTGTCGGTGGAAAAGCCATCGGCACTGGCGACGAAGGTGATGTCACAGAACTCGTCAGGTCTCTCGATGAGAGGGTGGCCTTCAAACTGGGTAGCCAGCAAGCTGGCCTGAGGATCGAGCAGATTGAAGGTCCGGCTTTCGTCGAACTCGCGAACCTGACCGATGAATTCGGCCAGGGCGCTCCGGGCCAGCAGGTTGGTTCGGGTCTCGACCTGTTCCCCTTTGGAGAGGTTCAAAGACAGTGTCGATAAGGTTCCCAGCGCCAAGCCCACGACGAAAAGGACGGCAACCAGACCGAGTACCGTGGGCAGGGCTAAACCTTTGGCACGGAGGGCCGAGAACATGTTCAGAGTATAACATGTTTATAGGGATCGATGCCGGGGTAAACCCGCTAGAAGGAATTTCACGTCCTCGATATGAGTGGTTCAGTAGATAAACAGTGGACATTCGTGCGGGATTGGGTGCGACCGAATCAGGTTCGCCTCAATGCCGATCCGCGATTTGCCGGGCGTGGGGTCACGGTCGCATTCGTGGATGCAGGCTTCCATCCTCACGCCGACTTGTTGCTGCCCACCAATCGCATCAAAGCCTACTACGACGCCACTACCGAGCAAGAGCCGCTGGGCGAGCGCAAGCCCGAATGTTGGAACTGGCATGGGACCATGACCAGCGTCATCGCCTGCGGCAGCGGTCATCTGTCGGGAGGCATCTACAGCGGCCTGGCACGGCAATCCGAGGTGGTGTTGGTCAAGGTGGCCAAGAACGGCTCGATTCGCCGCCGCAACGTGGCTCTCGGCATGAAATGGCTGCTCGAGAACCGCGAGCGCCTCGACCTGCGCGTGATCAATATCTCACTGGGCCTGGGCCAGCACGACCGCGAGTCCTCGCGCACGCTGGTCGACTACTGGGTGAAGAAGGCGGTGGACGCTGGCGTGGTGGTGGTGGTGGCGGCCGGTAATGATGGCGGTCCGGTCGAATCCCCCGCCAAAGCGGCCGAAGCCCTGACTGTGGGTGGCATCTTCGACCATGTCAACCAGCTCTATCACTTCAATCACGGCACCACTCCAGATGGTGTCCACAAGCCCGACATCCTGGCCCCGGCGGTGTTGGTGGCCTCGCCCATCCTATGGGGAACGCCCCAGCAGAAGCGGGCCGAGGCCCTGGTTCGCTTGCTCAATGACCCGAGCCTGATCAAGGAACTGTGGCGCGACGCTCAGCTTCCTCTGGTTTCGCTGAACTACAATCAAGAAGAGCTGATCTCGGAACTCCAGGGACAGATCGCCGGCCAAAAGGTGGTCTCTCCCTACTACGAGCACGCCGATGGAACTTCGGTGGCCGCTCCGCTGGTAACCTCGGTGGTGGCCCAGATGCTCGAGGCCGACCCCGGTCTGACGCCCGCTCAGGTGCGGGCCATTCTGGTCAGCACGGCTTCTCGGTTGGATCGCGTGTCGCATTATCGCCAGGGTCACGGCGTGATGCGCGCCCGTCGAGCCCTGGAAGTGGCTCTCGACCCCGAGCATCCGGTCCGGCAGGTTTCGAGTTTTGGCCCTCGCCAGGAGAACGGCAAGCTGCATTTTCTCTTTCATCACACCCAGGCTCAGGGGGTTTCCCTGGCCGGCGATTTCAACAACTGGGATCCAAAACGGCACTCGCTAGAGAAGTCCTCGGGCGGCGTGTGGCAGACCGAGTTGGCCAGCCCTCCACCGGGGCGGTATCGCTATAAGTTTCTGGTCGACGGCCAGCGCTGGTGTGATGACCCCTGGAACGCTCACAAAGAGCCCGACGCCTGGGGCGGTCTCAATTCTATAGTACTCGTCAGCTAGGAGGCTATTTTGCTGCGAAGAATCTGCCTTGGTATGATCATGCTGGCCGCCCTCGTGAGCGGTTGCAACCAGCCCACTCCCACTCCGACACCGTCGGCCACTTCGACCGCCGCGGCCACTCCCGAGGCCACCCCCGAGGCCACACCAGGCGAGTTGGACACCTCGAGTTGGATCGAGTTCGAGGCCCCTGACCAGAGTTTTACCGTCAAGCTGCCCAGCCAGCCCGAGTTCGACCAGAGCGAACGCGAAGAGAACGGCCAGAAGATTACTTTCTCGAGTGTCGTGACCAAAGTCGGGGGCGTGACCTATCAGGTCAACTACACCGATTTTGCCGACGCCGAAGCTGCGCAGGCGCACTACGAGGAGCTGGTGGCCGGGCTACGCGAGACGGCCAGCAACGAAGAACACGTGCAGTTGGACGGTCGCGACGGCATTCGCTTCGAACTCAAGAAGTCTGACGACGATGTCTTCTACGACGCGCTCTTCCCGGTAGAAACGCGGGTCTACGACATCTTGATCGTGCACGGAGATGACCCTGATGCCGACAGTCGGGCCGCTGACGCGATGGTTCGGTCGGTCAAATTCAAGTCTTGAGTCGAGGGGTCTTTCTCGATTGGGACGGTGTCCTGGTCGACTCGCTCGCGATCTATTTTCAACTGTACCAGGACCTTTGCCGCGACTATCGCAAGCTCTTGCCGGTATCCGATCTGGTGGGTTTTCGGGGCTGGTACGAGCCTCGTTGGGAACTTAATTTCGAGGCCATGGGCTTTAGCCCGGTCCAGTTCGCCGAAGTGCTGGCGGGCTATGAGGCCCGCTTGGACTACAACCAGTGCTTGCTGTTTGAAGGGGCCGCGGCCATGGTGAAGAGCCTGGCTGCCGATTGTCCGCTGGCCATCGTCTCGACCGCACCCTCGCGAGCGATTCGGGCTCGGCTGGCTCGCGAAGGGTTGGCCGATTGCGTGGGGCTGGTGGTCGGCGGTGACGACGGCACCAGCGACAAGGTCGAGCGCCTGGCTCAGGCGATGGCCAGCCTGAAGGTGGGCGGCGGAGTCATGGTTGGGGACACCCAGGTGGATATCGAGGCCGGCAAAGCCCACGGACTAGCCACCATCGGCGTCAGTTACGGCTGGTTTACCCCCGAAAGGATCCGAGCCACCGAGCCCCACGAAGTCGTCGACGAGCCTGGCCTGCTCGAAGCCAGCATCCGCCGTCGTCTATAGTCGCATGCCACCGATGGTGTCTTCGTTGCCCTCGCGCAGCAAACGCATCTCGTCGATGATGCGATCCTCGGTGGTGGACTTTTGCGTGCCCAACCGAGAAATCGTGTTCACATGGCTGTGGACCAGAAAACCGTCGCGATAGGCGAACAGCAGCGTGCCCTCGATGAGATACTGGTGAATGGTGGTTTCGTTCACGTAAGACTGGTGCTTGGCCACGACTTTGACCTCGGCGCACTGATAGTTGTCGACCTTTTGCTGCCCAACCAGGGTGTAGAGATAGGGCAGGTCGACCTTCTCCTGGCCATCGGGGCGACCAGACGCATTGAACTTGGGGATGATCACCTCTTCGTTGACATCCCAGGTCTCGCCAGGGCGAAGGCTACGGTCGGGAAAAACACCCGTCAGAAAACGAGGGGCAGTGCCCGAGACCTCGAGCACATTGCCAAAACGGTCCACTCGCTCGTTGAGATAGGTGTGGCAGGGATCGTCGTCGCGACCGAAGGGGGCGGGTTCGCCACCCACCGTGCGGGCAGCCGACTCGATGGTGGATTTGACCGAAGCCACCCAGTCGGGCGACACGTCAGCCGTCCGCTGGACCATCATCATCTCGACGCGGGCATTGCCGACGACTTTTGACGACTGCTTCTTGCCCACGAGGCGCATCAGCGGGTTGCCACTTTTGACGATCTCGCGCTCGGTCGAGCGAACCACCTGATATTCGAGTTGGAAGCCACGACGGCGTCGATATTCGATGAAAATTGGCCGGGCTTGCACGGTTCCTCCTTGCCGAGGCGATTGTTGCAGAGCCCTTCCTCGCCCAAGCCAAGATCCCTCTGAGAGGGCGGTAGGCTAGGAGCCTACCGCCCCGTCAGCTCCGGGTGGAGCCGGCTCGTCAAGGGTTGGGACTCAACAGCAGTTCGGCTTCAGGACAGTACTTCGTGAGCATGTCACCGGGCAGCCGATGGAGAACCCCTAGATGGAGCGAAAGCCTTCGCTCGAGTTGCCGTATCCTTTCGTAGGCGGGCACGCGGCCGTGCAAAGGACCGTCGTGCTCGATCAGTCGTCTGGCCCCTTTTTGGGTTAGCCGGATACTGCGCGGTTTTTTGGCTTCTCGCTCGATATAGCCAGCGAGCTCCAGGTTGCGCAGGTGGGTATGCACCGTCGAACTGGAAATCAGGCCGAAATGCTCGGCGATCTCGCGGATTGCGGGGGGATAGCCTTTGCGGGCGCGGTAGTCGAACAGAAAGCGGAGCACCTGTTCACGCCGAAAAGTGAGGTTTTTTCTAGTCATCATCTTCTCCTTCTGGTTTGGCCAGGGGCGCCTCTGGTCGTATATCTAGCCTAAGGGACCCAGGTGAAGACGAGCTTGCCAGACTGTTTCCAGGCTGTTGCGTCAATGTTTCAATAGTACTAACAGGGCCAGGTCAGAGTTGCTCGATGCGGTCCCAGACCCGCGCCGCCAGCAGGGTCTTGCTGGCCTGGCCCAGCGACTCGGCCTGGCCCTGCGGGGGAACGGCCCAGAGCAAATTTTCCTCGCTCTCGAAGCCGACTCCCGGAAGGCCTACGGGATTGGCCAGCACCAGGTCGGCCCGGCAGCGGGCGGCCGTGGCTCGGGCGGCCTGCCATAGCTCTTCAGGCTCTTGGGTGGGCAGGGCTTTGAAGGCCACCAATCGGATGTCGGGAGCCAGCTGGCGCACCCGGTCGATGACCTTGGGAGTCGGCTGGAGGGTAAGCTTGGTAGGACCGGCCGCGGTGGGCAGTTTGGTCGCAGAGACCTCGAGGGGCGCGAAGTCGGCCACCGCCGCTACGCCTAGAAAATAGTGGTATGGCTCGGTCAGGGCTCGTTCCACGGCTTGCAACATCTGGGCGGTCCGCTCGACCCGCTCCACCCTGACCCCGGGCGGCGGGTCGGTTGGGCCCGGTCCGTAAATGAGGTGAACCTCGGCCCCGCGGCGATAGGCCTCGGCTGCCAGGCTGCAAGCCATTCGTCCACTGGAGGGATTGGTGAGGTAGCGAGCCGGGTCCAGGGGTTCGCGGGTCGGCCCCCCCGTCATCAACACTCGCTTTCCGCTGAGGCTGCCCGGACCCAAGAGCCTGGCCACTTCGGCCAGAATCACTTCGGGAGTGGCCATCTTGGCTTTGGCCTCGAGCCGTTCGGGGGCGATCACGCGCACGCCCATCTCGGTAAGCCGGCCCAGGTTGGCGCCGACCGCGGGATGATCGAACATGCACGCGTGCATCCCCGGAGCTACCAGCGACGGCAGCCTTCTGCCCAGGGCCGTCACGGCCACCGTGGTCAAGGGCGTATCGTCGATGCCCAGGGCCATCTTACCGATGGTGTTGGCGGTGGCCGGAGCCACCAGGAAGGCATGGCACAAGCCGTGTTCACCGACCAGTTTCAGATGTTCGCAGGCTCCGGACAGACTGGTTACTACCGGGTTGCCGGTGGCCCAGTGCAAGGCCTTGGAGCTAACCAGTTCTGAGGCTGAAGGGCTCAGGACCACATGCACCTGAGCGCCGTGTCGCATCAGCAAACGGGCCACCCGATGGGTTTCCAGGGCCGCCACGCTTCCACTTACCCCGAGGGCGATGTGGCGTCCGCCAAGAGCGTCACCGTGACTGCCGAGAATGTCCTGTAAGTGCTCTTCCATGCTCGCCCTTTCGTTCAGGGGGACAGTTTCCCTATAGGCAAGGTCGAAGGGGCTTGCCCGGCTTATTTTTTGTCAGGGAGGGTTTTTTTGCGGTTACAGTGAAGCTGTAATAGTGGCCGGGTGTCGTCGTGTCGAGGCAAATTTCGAGCGCCCCAGCTTGTCTCTGGCCCTTTTTGCGTCGCCTGCCAGCGGGGATTTTCCATTTGCGTCACAAAGGATAAACGTATGCGGACGCGAAGCACGAGGTTCGTCCGCAACTGTAGGAGGATCTAGTCTATGTCTTTCTTCGGCCTTTTCGGGAGCAAAAAGCCAACCTTAAAACTCATCCCGAAAACGATGGTCGAGCTCGAGTTCGAGAACTCCGAGAGCGAGTATGAGAACTACTTTATCGAGGTGGTTAACGTCGCCAAGAAAAAGGTCACTCTCAACGCTCCCGGGACCGATATGCGACCGATTCGGCTGGTGCCGGGCCAACCGGTGACAGTGTCGACCTTCGACGAGGATAAGAATACCTTCTTTAGCTATTCGGCCTCGGTTCTCGACAGTCGCGAGCGCGAGTTCGACGTGAACCCTCCCAAAGACGTAGATTCTGAAGAGATCCCCCCGCGGGACGAGAATTTTCGCGTCGAGGTGCCGATCCAGGTAGAGTTCCGGGCCATGAGCACGGTCCACTCTCAGGTGGCCACCACTCACGCCATTACCACCAACGGGCTGTTCTTGCTGACCAACCTGCCCATCCCGCCGGGAACGCCCCTGACTCTCGAACTCGAGATTCCCAACGCTCCCGACATCAAAGCCAACGGTCACGCCGTGAATAGCGAGCGCGATGGGGGCGGTCGTAAGCACATCACCGAGGTGGAGTACGACGATATTCCCGAAGACGACAAACGCTCGATTCTGCGCTACGCCATCTACTACGAGCAGCGCCAAAAGCGCAAGCAGAAGCGCGAATCCGAGGGGCTCTGACCGACCACGAAAAAACCGCCAACTGGCGGTTTTTTATCGTCTGCGCCGGAACATCTTGTTGAGGAGCTTGAGGAATTGGCCTGGGACGTTGTGCCAGGCCGGATTCTCTTCGGTGAGGACCCGGTAGTTGCCGGCCTCTCTCACCCGCTCGATCTCGGCTCGCTTCTCTGCTCCGGCGTCGTCCCATTCTCCGAGGAACTCGAGCATCTTGGTGAGTTCGCCGTCATCTAGCCAGATACCGTGGTCAGGGCACTCGTCGAGGTAAATGTCACTGGTGATCAGATATTGATAGCGGACCATAGGCTCGCCGCAGCGGGGGCAATCGAGGTTCTTTTCGGTGTCGACTTTGTCGAGTTTGTCCGCTACCAGGACGGGCGCCAGGTCCGAGCCCTCGAGCTCGGCCAGGGGGGTCTCGAGGATGGCCGCCAGTTCATCGGCGTCATACCACGACCCCTCGCAGTTGGGACAGAGGTCGACGGGAATATTGCGAAGCATAACCTGCTTCATCTCGGTATCGCAGCGTGGACAGATCATGGTCCCCCCTAGTGAATGTACTTCAACAGCACGATGCCGCCGATGAGAAGGACGGTGAACGCCACCGTCAAGATGTCGAAATACTTGTCGATGAAGTCCCTGGCTTTCTCGCCAAAGAAGTAGACCGTCGAGGCCACTATCATGAAGCGGGCCGTGCGTGACAGCGCCGAAGCGGCTATCAGGGTGTAGAGCGGAACTCCAGCGAACCCGGCCGTGATGGTGAAAGCTTTGTAGGGAATGGGCGTAAAGCCCGCGACCGCGATCCAGAAGAAAGCGTTTTCGCGGTAGTAGCCCTCGACGCGCGCCACGGTCTCACCGAGGTGGTAGAAGTCGATGATGCCCTGGGCCAGCGTCTCTCGGAACAAAGCGCCGATATAGAAGCCTAAAACCCCTCCACAGATCGATCCCACTGCACACACCAGCGCGAAATAGTAAGAACGCTTCGGCGCTCCCAGGCAGAGGGCCAGCAGCAGGACGTCGGGCGGAATGGGAAAGACCGACGACTCGATCAAAGCGATCAGGAACAGGGCTAGCACGCCGTAGGGGCTATCTGCCCACTGCAGCACCCAGTTGTAGAGGCGCTTGATCATGCCGACTTTCGGCTCTTCGATGGGTTGGCTCATGGGGTTGGCTGTGCCTCCACCGTCCCGTCGGGAACTCTCCAGATCTGGACCGACTGACCCTCGACCCAGCGATACTCGGGGCTGTCCGGCAGGTTGACCTTGACCACGGTCTCGACCCGATAGTCGGCCCCCACACCGTGCCCCGTTTCGGGGTCAATCAAACAGACGGCTTTAATCTTGCCGTCGGCCTCGGCCACCTCGGAACGATGGCGGATAGTGCCGACGCACTGGGTGGCGGCAACCGACCGCCCGCCCATCGGAGTGAACTTCTCGATATTGTAAGAGAGGTTCTCCTCGAGGGTGATTTTCTGCCCCAACAACTCGATGTTGACGGGATATTGGCCGTTCCACTGGCGGCCGCCGGCCTTGACCAGGCCGTCGGGCAGACGAGGCCAGAGCATCGCAAACAGGGGCACCAACACCGTGTCGGAAGTCAGCGCCGATTCGGAGGGGACCGACTTGTCGAGACCCGCCGGCAATCCGTTGGGAAACAGTCGCAAGTCAAAGCGCGAACCGCCAACCTGGCCCCGACTCCATTCCCACTGCTCTGACTGAAGCTCGGTGACCCGATAAGAGAAAGTCGGCTCGCCCTCGGTCTGCTTGACCGTCTCTTCAAGAATGAAGCCGGCTTGATGGTCTTCCTGGAATGGAGTCGGTTCTTCTGGACTGTCTTTGCCGCGAATTTCCTGGCCGGTCTCGAGCGAGAGTTTGACCCCCACCCGGTGCACCGAGCCGGGGGCAAGGCGCATCGACATGCTAGTCCCCAGCACTTCCAGGCGTAATTCGGGAATGCTGACGACGGCCAGGGCCAGCACCGTCAGAACAACGGCTATCGCTATCGGTATGGTTCGTTTCACGGCGCAGTTGGCTTCAACACGGCCTTCCTGCCTCCTGCACGAGGAGGAGCAGCGGGCCCGCGGAAGGAACGGCCGCAGGATGCAATCTGGTTACAGCGACCTACCGGTTCTGGTCACCGGGGCAGGCGGCTTCGTCGGGTCCCATCTCTATCGCCGGCTGCTAGAGGAGCAGGCCAGGGTTTCCGTCATTTTGCGGCCCGACCGCGACTATACTCGCATCGGTCTCGACGGCGCCGAAGTCTTTCGGGCCGACATTGCTGACCATGACGCAGTCATGAAGGCTTTTCGCGCCAGTCGCCCGCGGGTGGTCTTTCATCTGGCCGCCAACCTCGACCGGCATCGCGGCTTGAAAGGCCTCGACCAGTTGATTCAGTGCAACGTCATGGGCACCCTCAACGTGCTCAGGGCCGCCGCTTCGGTGGGCTCTGAGGCGGTCGTCTACACCGGGGCCTCCGAGGAGTATGGTCGCAATCCCGCTCCCTTCGCCGAGACTCAAGAGCCGGACCCGCTTACTCCCTATGCCGCCTCCAAAGCCACCGCTACCATGTGGTGCCGAACACTACACCGCAGTCTGGGCCTGAACTGTATGGCAGCTCGTCTTTTCATGATTTACGGCCCGGGCCAGCCGGACGACATTCTTATCGCTCAACTGCTTCGCGCCGTCAACGAGGACACTCCTCTCCGAATGACCGCTGGCGAGCAGACCCGCGACTTCACCTGGGTTGGCGACGCCGTCGAGGCCCTGATGCGGCTCGGCCGACAGCGCCGGCTCGGGGGGCAGGTCTTCAATGTGTGCACCGGGCACGAGACCCAGGTTCGCCAGGTCGTCGCCGCTTTCGAAGAGGTCCTCGGTCGGAAATTGCCGGTCGAGTTCGGAGCCGTCAATTATCGCGAAAGCGAACTCTTCCGTGTTTGGGGCAGCCCATATTCCCTCCACGGAGCTATCGGTTACCGCCCTCGGACCACGCTCAAAGAAGGCATCGAGCAGCTTTTGGCGGGCGCCGGCTAGATCCAGGGGAAGAACCACTTGCCGTCGTTGGCGCGAAACATCTGGCGCACGTCGAGGACGGCTTCCAGGTTGAACCAACCATGGACATGCGACGAGAGTGTCGTTCGACCCTTGGCTTTTACCGCCTCGGGCTGAAACCGTGCCAGGTCGATGACCAGCACCACTAGCCCGCCGTCGTAGGCGCCGTAGAGGCGGTTAGCCATGTAAACGGCGGCGGATGGCTCGAGCGCGCACTGAATGTATTCTTGCGAGCCCTCGAGTTCTTTCCAGTGGTCGGGGTTGGCGATGTCGGGCAGGCCGTCCATCTTCATCACGTAATACACCAGGCCCTCGCGCGGGCATTTGTCCTGGCGATAAGCGCGAATCCTGTTGCCGTGGTGGTCGTAATGTTTCCAGGTGATTTCGTGGGCCAACGACACCATGTCGGGCTCTTCGAGCACCGCCGGAGTGCTGATGGCTCGGGCCAGCAGGCGGTGGGTGGCGCCCAGGTTGCGCCAGGTCTCGCGCAGGCTCAGTTCTGCTCGCTCGGCCACCAGTTCCGCGTTGATGGCGTCGCCCTCTTGGTCCCAGTCGATGGCGAAGACCTGAGGCACCTCTCCGCCCAGCAGTTGACCGGCCGCCTCGATGTAGATCTCTTCCCACGAGGTGATGTGTCCCATCACATCCTTGATGGACCAAAGCCCGATCGTCTTCTCGCGCAGCATGAACTCGTCTCGCATGCCTGAGAGCGCGAGCAAAAAGTTGTGCCAAGACTTGTGGACGTTCTGGTGAAGTGTGTCGACATCACTCACGGGCCCGCGATTCGTCAGGGGATTCTGGTGGTCCTGGAAGGAGTCTTCGCTTGTCTCTAGAACAGGCTGGATTCGACCGGGGTTGCGAGCCCGGTGATTAGGAGACGATCGTGCAGTATAAAGAAGCCTACCTGGAAAAGTATTTCGACAACTTCGAGTTCTTCGACCCTGAATGCCGCGACAAGCGCGTGCGCGAGGTCTGGTTGCGGACCAAGCGTTGCCTCGAGGACCCCGGCTTTGAGGACTTCGCGATGTATCCCAACAATTGGATGACCGGCGCCGAGAAGCGGCGTGAAGCGAATCGCAAGCTGTAGTCTCTAGCCGTCTGGTAGGAAATCCCCGCCCTCGAGCGGGGATTTTTGTTTCCCCAGCGAGAGAAAAGAAAAAGGGCGCCGAAGCGCCCTTTCGTTGGATATCTGCGAGGGTTAGCCGCCCTGGCGCAGATAAGCGGTGATCGGAATGGTTACCGACAGCACCGGGCTTTCGCCTGGGTCGCCCGACGAGGGCGACAGGCTGATCTTGTTGATGGTGACCAGACGGTCGAGTTCGAGCGCACCCAGCTGGTAGAGGAAGTCTACCAGGGTTGAATAGCGACCCTTCATCTGCATCTGGAAGACACGAGTCGGGAAACCTTGCAGAGCCTCGGGACCCTGGCTTGCCGTCTCGATATCGGCCTTGGTGCCTTCCTTCTCTTCCTCGCCTCCGGCTACAGCAGTTGCCTGCATCGCTCCCGGAGTGATCGAGGTGATCGAGAAGTCGTAGTCACCAGTGGCTTCTTGCTGGCCAACGACCATGCGCTCGATTTCGGCGATGTAGTTGGCTACGAACAGTTCTGGCTCTTCCTGGGTGAACTTGGAAGCGACCAGAGCCTGCAGCTGCTTTTCAAGCTCGTCGACCTTGGCGGTCAGGATCGGCAGCTGTTTGATCTCTTCCTCGGTCTTCGCCAATTTGTCTTTCTTGGCGTTGAGGTCGGCCGTCAGCTGGTCGATCTGTTGCTGTTTCTTCTGCCAGTCGAGGACGTAGAAGCCTACGCCGATTAGCAGGATGATGACTAGAGCCAGAATCAGCTTCATCGGTGTTGTGAGTGACATTGGCTTACTCTTCCCCTTCCTTCTTGTCGGCGGGTGCCTCGGCGCCACTGCTGGCGTCAGGACCACCCGTGCCCAGGCCGGTCGGCGGCAGAGTGGCCGCAGCTTCAGCGTCGTAACGCACCGTCAGAGCGAAGCTGAATCCACGCACGTCGTCGGTCATCTTTTCGCTGGTCGACGACAACGACGCATCTCTGAAGTAACGCGATTCGTTCAAATTCTTCATCAGCTGAGCAACGGTTGCCAGGGGCAGTCGGCCTTCGACTTCCGCCGCTGTTCCGTTGAATGTCACCGACTGGTTACCCGGTTCGATAGACAGGTTTTCGAGCCAGACGTTAGGCGGCAGCAGCACGGCAACCTCTTGCAGCAGGTTGGCATAACGCAGAGGGTCGTGGACCAGGCTCTGGATCATGCGGATCTGCTCTTCGAGTTTGCGAATGCGGGCGCGCCGTTCTTGCAGCACAGGCAACTGAGCCTCATACTGCTTGATCTGTTTCTCGACGTCGGCGATTTCTTGGTTCTTTTTGTCGATGTCTCCCTGCAGCTTTTGGCTGTAGAACATCATACAAACGGTTGCACCGATGATGACGATCAAGAGCACGATCATCATCGGGTCAATTCCAAATCCCTTCCTCTCAGTTGGGAGAAGGTCAACCTTAATTGTCATGGATACCTCCCGGTATTGCGCTTGCTTGGATAAGACACCCTGTAAGCTCGATTTTGTTCCCGAGCTAGAAAAAAAATCCTGTGCCTAGAGATTTTTTCAGCCTGCGGGGGTCGGGGCCGGGCCGGCCAGGGCGGCAAAGAGGCGTACCAGCGTCTCTTTGCAGATCTCTTCGATCTCATCACAGCGCTCGTCGCTGATATCGTAGCCGGCGCCCCGAATGCACAGCCCCTTCTGATCGCCACTCAAAGGGAACGATTTGAACTCGAGGTAGCCGTTGACCTCGTGCCAACTGACCAGGATCTCGTGATGGGTGATGACCAGCACCTCGCCCGACATCTTCTGGCCGCCCACCATTTCGAGTTCGAACTTCTCTCCTACCTGATTGGGAAAATGACCGTTGACGGCCAGCCATTCGCGCTGGCCTTCGGGGGTCAAAGTGAAAGCTCGCAGATGGTCGTAGGTGAATTGCGCGGGCAACATGGCCAGAAAAGACTTGCGCTTCTCGGTGTAGTGCTGCTCTAGATACAGCTTGAGTACTCCCAGAGCCATGGCCCAGCCTGAGTCGACCCCGCTTTCGAGGGGGTCCGACTTGTGATTCTCGGGGCCCGACTCGCTTAACGAGAGGATGGTCTCGGGAGCGCGCCGGCCCAGTTCCACCGTGAGCACCTGGGTGCCGACTCCCGAGAGCCGGGTTTTGAGCACCACCTTCTTGCGGGGGACCATTTCGGCGATCTTGTAGTCGACCGTGAAGCCGAACTTCTCCCAGGTGAGACTGAGGGTGCTGCCCACTCCTGGCCAGCCGCGAACCTTATCGGTGAACCACTGGCACAACCGGTCGGGATCGGTCCAGGCATCCCAGACCCGGTCGATCGGGACGGTGGTGCGCATCTCTTTACGAACGACATTGACGTCGTGAAACATACCCCGCTCAATTCCCAGGCCCGTCGGCCGGTTCCTCTTTGAGAGCCTCAAGGGTGGCCGGCGCCCGGGGGTCGTTCGAGCTTTCGAGGTCGGCCCTGGCCCGCTCGAGATCACCGTCGCGAGCATAGGCCTGGCCCCGCCACCAGAGCACCTCGTCGCGGTCGGCTCCCGCCTCGATGGCGTTGGTGAAGTCGACCACCGCCTCGCCATTGAGGCCCAGTTCATAAAAGCTGCGGCCGCGTCGAAAGTAGACCTGAGGCTGGCGTGCCTGTTGACTCAGCGAGACGGTGTAAGCGGCGATAGCCGCTCGGTAATCGCCGCTCTCGAAGCGAGCGTCGGCTCGGTGGAGATAGATTGTGGCCACCCCGCGAGTGGTGAGAAAATAAGCCAGCAACAGGGCTGGTAGGGCCAGCCAGGCGAGGCCGATGGGGCGTCGCCTTGGGGCCGCCGGTGCAGGCCCGGCCAGGACCGGGGCGGCGGGGGCGGGGGCCTGTGCGGTCGAGCGCCCTTGATCGTAAGCTTCTCGGCGGGCCGGATCGCGTAGCACCTCATAGGCCTCGTTGATGAGGGCCATCTTTTCCTGGCCATCAGGGCCCCTGTGATCGGGATGGTATTTCTTGGCCAGGGCCTTATAGGCAAACGAGATCACTTCAGGTTCAGCGTCGGGCGCAACCTGCAGGATCTCGTAGTAGTCCGGCACTTTAACCCAGATGAATCCAGGTCGTCTTGAGTTCGGTGTATTTGTCCATGGCGTGCAGCGATTTGTCGCGGCCGAAGCCTGACTGCTTATAGCCGCCAAAGGGCACGGCCAGCGAGCCGTGGTCGAAGCAGTTGACCCAGACCGTGCCGGCACGCAGGCTGCGGGCGGCTTTATGGGCTTTGGTGATGTCGCGGGTCCAGACGGCAGCGGCCAGGCCATACATGGTGTCGTTGCCGATTCGCAGGGCTTCGTCGAGGTCTTTGAAGGTAATGGTCGACAGGACGGGACCAAAAATCTCTTCCTGGGCGATGGTCATCTTGTTGTCGACGCCGTCAAAGACCGTGGGCTCGACATAGAAGCCTCCGCTTTCGGTCATGACCCGAGAGCCGCCCATGACCAGCTTGGCCCCTTCGTTCTGGCCTTTTTCGATGTAGCCCAACACGCGTTGCATCTGCTCGGAGGAGACCATGGCGCCCATCTTGGTCCGAGGGTCGAGAGGGTCGCCGGGCATCAGCTTTTTGCCCCAGGCCATCACCTTCTCGAGCACTTCGTCTTTGACTGACTCTTCGACCAGCAGGCGCGAGCCGGCGTTGCAGACCTCGCCCTGGTTGAAGAAGATGCCGAAAGCGGCCGAGCGGGCGGCGGCGTCGAGATCGTGGCAGTCGGCCAGGATGATATGGGGTGATTTGCCCCCGCACTCGAGCGAGACGCGCTTCATGTTGGATTGACCCGAGTATTGCATGAAGAGCTTGCCGATCTCGGCCGAGCCGGTGAAGGCCACCCCGTCGATGTCGGGGTGCAGGCCGATGGCTTTGCCGGCGGTCTCGCCAAAACCGGGCACGATATTGAGCACCCCGTCGGGTAGCCCGGCCTCGGCCGCCAGTTGCCCCAGGCGCAGGGCCGTCAACGGCGACTGTTCGGCCGGTTTGAGCACCACACAGTTGCCGGTGGCCAGGGCGGGACCGAGCTTCCAGGCGGCCATCAGCAGCGGAAAATTCCAGGGGATGACGGCCCCGATCACGCCCATCGGCTCGCGGGTAATGGTAGCGAAGGCCGAGTGGCCGGTAGGGGCCACCTCGTCGTAGATTTTGTCGATAGCCTCGGCGTACCAGGCGATGCAGTTGGCCGACAGGGGGATGTCGATGCTGACGCTATCTTTGATGGGCTTACCCATGTCGATAGTCTCGAGCAGGGCCAGTTCTTCGGCGCAGGCCATCATGTTGCGAGCGAAGCTGAGCAGCACGTTTTTGCGCCCTTCGGGGGACATCCCGCTCCAGACCCCGCTGTCGAAGGCGGCGCGGGCTGCCTTGACGGCCCGGTCGACGTCTTCGGCTCCACAGGAGGCGACGCTGGTGAGAACGCGCCCGTCTACCGGGCTGACACAGTCGAAAGTGGCCCCGTCGGCAGCCGGCACGTGCTTGCCGTTGATGAAGGCCTGGGTGGGGAGTTGCAATTCGGCGACTTTGGACTTCCAGTCCGGTTTGGTGGCGATACTCATGGCGGGGGCTTATCCACGCCGAGGCCAGTTCCTCTCGTCTGGCAGGTCTAGCGGCTTGATTTCGGCAAAAGTAGGGTTATGAATGCTTCTGGTCGGTGGTTTTGTGTGTTGTTGGTGGTGGTCGCTTGCTTTGGCGCCTGTAGTGCGCCGGCCGGCGACCCGGTCGAGACTTCGACCGCCCCGGCTCTGGCCGTGGCCACCCCGGCCCCGACCGAACCCGAGAAAGTGTTGCCCGAACTTAGTCCCGAAGAGGCGCGAAAGGCAATCGACACCGGCATCAAGTTGTTTCATCAGGGAGCCACCAAGACGGCCCTGCGCAATCTCGAGGAAGGCTTGCACAATTTGCCCGATGATCCCCAGGGGCTGGCCTATCAGGCGCGGGCCCTCGACAAGCTGGGACGCTCTGACGAGGCCAGCGCCGTCTATGAGAAGATTCTGGCTAAGGACGCCAAGAATGCCGAGATCCATTGGCGCTACGGCAACACTTTGCTGGTGGCCGGTCGCGACCAACCGGCCGAGCAGCACTTCACGACGGCTATCGAACTGGGCTATGGCGCCACGGCCCTGCTTTCGCGCAGCGCCGTCTCCATGAAGCGCAAGGAGTATGAAAAGGCGATCAAAGACCTCGATGCCGCTATCGCGGCCGAGCCAGAGCTGGCCCAGGCCTACATTCTGCGCGCTCAGGCCTATCAGAAGTTAGGCAAGAAAGACAAGGCCACCCAGGACTTCTTCAAAGCCCGCAAGCTCAACGGTCGACGTAGCCCGATGCGTTAGAGGTGGGTCGGGCTTTCGCGCCGGCGGGTTAGTCCTGCGGCGAGTACGGCACCAGGTGGCGCCGAATTCGGCACGTGGTGGCGCCGTACTCTGGCCAGGCTGCACTTCCGCGGGGAAGTTGGCTCGCCGCGGGCTGTGGTCGCCGGCGAGTTAGTTCTGCGGCGAGTACGGCACCAGGTGGCGCCGAATTCGGCACGTGGTGGCGCCGTACTCTGGAGCAGGCTGCACTTCCGCGGGGAAGTTGGCTCGCCGCGGGCTGTGGTCGCCGGCGGGTTAGTCCTGCGGCGAGTACGGCACCAGGTGGCGCCGAATTCGGCACGTGGTGGCGCCGTACTCTGGAGCAGGCTGCACTTCCACCGGGCGTCGGCCCGGCCGCGGCTGACGGGAGCAACGAGAACGTATGGTCAGGGGGTTAAACTCGAACGGGGGCGGCGTTCTCGTCGCTCCCTACGGCGCTTCGCGCCGCGCCGCTGGGCCGACTAGAGATGGGTGGCGACGACGCTGCCGCCGACGAAGGTGCCGATGGTGCCCAGCAAGTTGGTCAGCACGATGACCATTAGAATGCGGGCTACCCGATTGGTCCACAGGCCTTTGAGGCTCACCAGATCGTCGCCGATCGATTCAAAGTCGGCCACCCGGGGCTTGCGGATCGAGGCCTCGACCAAACCGGCCACCCAGCCGCCGGCGATGGTGGGGTTGAGACTGGTGAAAGGAGAGGCCACGAAAGCCGCCAGGATCGTCAGGGGGTGGGCTCCGGCCAGGGCCGAACCGGCCGCCCCAAAGCCGGCATTGATGAGAAACCAGGCCTTGAACATCTCCCAGCTGGTTTCGGCTCCGCCGTGCACAAAACCGTAGACGATCATCGCCAGTACGATGATAGGGATGAGCCAGGCCAGGGCGCGACTGGTCTTGCTGGGGGCCGGCAACTCGTCGAGGGGGTCGGTGTCGATGGTCTCGCCCAGCCACTTCTTGATGCCCGGAACGTGACCGGCGCCCACGATGGCAACCACTCGTTGGCCGGGCGATGCTTGGATGCGAGCGGCCAGGTATTGATCCCGCTCGTCAATGAGGGCCTCGCGGACTTCGGGCAGCTTTTCGGAGAACTCGCGCATGGTCTCTTCGAGCACGTCCGAGGTCTTGAGGCGCTCGATCTCTTCGGCGTCGAGCTCTTCGTCACCGAAGAGGCTGCCGATGAGGGTGGCCATCACCTTGATCATCGAGAAGAAGCGCAGCTTCGCCCAGGTTCGCCGCAGGGTGATGCGGACTTCGCGGTCGGCCATCACGATAGGCACGCCCAGCTCTTCGGCCACCGAAACGGCCCGCATCATCTCTTCCCCCGGTTTGACCCCCAGCTGGTCGCCGATTCGGCGCTGAAAGCCCGAGAGCATCAGCTGGGCCAGCAGCAGGTGGGCCTTGCCCTGGCGGATGACCTCGACCAGGTCGGTGTTCTTCCAGCGGTCCGGGTCGCGCAGCGACTGAAGGCGCGGCTCGCACAGCTCGACGGCTACGGCGTCGGGGGTGACCTCGCGGATGACCTCTTCGGCCAGCTCCGCACTGGCCAGGCTGACATGGGCGGTGCCGACGAGGTAGATCTCGCGTCCGTCGAGCTTGATCAGGTCGACGTTGTCCTTGTGCTGGATGACTTCTTTCACCTGGGGTTAAACCTCGAGAGCTAGGCTTAGGTCGCGGCGTTGCTCTAACCTACTCGATCGCGGGCACGATGTAAAGCGAACAGCACGGCCTGAAGGCTAGAAGGTTGGCTGGCTGGGTGGACGAATTGGCATCGATGTTTTCTCGAATCTTGTGTCCCATCGACGGCTCCGAGGCATCCCTGGCGGCCGTGCGGCTGGCCAGCGACCTGGCCAAAGCTCACCAGGGCGAATTGACCCTGCTGCATGTAATTCCCACGCCGGTGATGGAGTTGCTTCGTTACCGCTCCACCATGCTCGACTCGGACACGGTCTCGGACGGGGTGCGCGATCGGCTTACCGAACAGGCCGACCAGGCTTTGGCCGAAGCTTCACGGGTTTGCGGCCGAGAGTGTCAACTGGAACATCGCTGGGGCCATCCGTCCGAGACGATCTGTGAAGTGGCCGGCAATGGCTATGATGTGGTGGTGGTCGGTTGCCGCGGCCGGACCGGCCTGGCCCGCCTGGCCCTGGGCAGCGTCAGCCACTATGTGGTGAGCCACAGCCCTGTCCCTGTTCTGGTCGCTCGTCACGACTAGGCTGACGCCGTCAGGGGCTAATAGAATGTGAAGCCCTTGGCCTTGTGCTGGTCCTGGCGGACGTACCATTCTTCTTTGGCCCGCTCGTACTGAGTGCGCTTTTGCCACAGTTCGCTCTCGATGTTGTTGAGTTCGCTATCGATGCACGACACGCGGCTCTGGATTTCGCCCTGGCGGCGTTCGATGCCGACCCGTTTGGCTTCGAGTTCGGCGATCTCTCGGGCCAACCGGCCGCGCTCCTGGGGGCTGCTGGGATCGGTCGCGTAGCGTTCGACCATGCGCAGGTCGATGTAGGCGTTGTCGAGTTCTTCCTTCTTGTTGTAGATGACGCTGCTCATGTCCCAGTTGGTGTCGCGAATGCCGTAGATGGACTGTTGGGTCGAGGAACGATACGCCTCGGGTTCGTTGTTCATCCGCTGCTCGAGTTCGCTCAGGCGCCGCTCGTTGAGGGTCATTTCGCGTTCGAGGGCGATCAGTTCGCGCTTGAGCATCTCGATGCGTTGCTTGGCCGCCTGAACCTCGGGGCTGCCCCAGCGACCGTAGTTCTGACTTTCGAGGCTCGAGATCTGATTCTGGCGGGCCCGCAAGTCGGCAGCCAGCGCGTTGAGCGTGCCCAGGTTATTTTGATACTCGGACTGCAGCTGAAAGCGTTCGTTGCCCAGTGTCTGCTTGCTGGTCTCGAGCCCGGAGATGATGCCAGGCAAGGTGTCGATGGAGTCATCGATGGTGTGGATTCGGCCGTTGAGCCAGGCTTCTTGATCTTGCCGGTAGTAGGGCTCGGTCCGCTCGAGAAAGCGCTCTTGATAGCCTTCGTAAGCGAAATTGCCGGGGGTGCCGTCGTAGATGAAATAGCCCCGAGAGGCGCTCATCGAAGGTGTTGTCGCCTGGGACAACAGGTTGGACATCGGAGTCGGGGCCGGGGTGGCTGGCGTGGCGGGCTCGGGGCGAGCGCGGTACAGTTCGTGCACGGCCGGATTGTCGGCTACTGACGGATGGTCGTGACGGGTAAAGGCCACTTCGTCGTGCGGCTCATGCACTCTAGCCGCCTGGGTCTGCTTTTGGCGGCCCTGGAAGAAGCGACGGTAGACGTCGTTGACTCCTGCGCTATGGGTGGTCGGTGTCTTCATTCTTGACTAATGGTTAAATGGGCGTGGTTACCCACACCACCACCAGTATACCGGCACGCCGGCTCCGAGTGAAGGCATGCTTGCATAAGTTAACATGATTGGAACCATTCCAGGCAACCGCCCATGCTAGGCCAGGCCTCGCCTGACCAGGCTTTCGGAACGTTAACCTGGTTGGAACAAATTCGCCCACGTCAGGATGCATCATGCTTACGATGCAAATCGGACCGGCTATAGGACAGGTAGAATTCATCCCACGTGAGGTGGGACGAGTGGAGTTGGTGGAGGCCGGTCCCAGCGCCGAGTTCGGGGTGCACCTGGGCGACGGCGTTTTTTGCGATCTCAACGGCAATGTGGCCCTGGTGCCCGGCCGTTCTCAGGGCTCGCTGTCCCCTTCGCCCAGCTACGAGGTGCTCGACGGCGACAAGCTGACCAGCGTGCGTCAGAGCGACGACCAGACTTCGGTCGAATCGAGCGGCGCCTCGGCTCTAGTGGTCACTCGCCCCGGTGTCGCCGTGGTCCACGGAGAGTTCGGCCGCCAGGCCACCACCATCGCCCAGAACGGCAACGGCGTGGTGGTCTCCTCGGGCGACTCTCAGGTCTTGATTCAGTGGTCGGCCCAGGCCATCGAGATCGAGGCTCGCGGCAACAAGACCTTGCTGGTTCCCTGTGAGGGGGGCTTCATGGTGGATGCGCCGGGAACCGAGCGCGACGTGCGGGTCGAACAAAAGACCGACGGAGTCAGTCTGACCGACAGCCGTGGCACCGAGACTCGCTTCGCCGCCAACGTCTTCAAAGGCGAGCATGGGGTGTTGCTCGAGACCCCCAATCGCCAGGTCTTCATCTCGCCGCGCTAAAGGAAAGCCGCCCTGCCCTTAGAATCGGGGCGCGTGCCAACGCGCAAGCTCGGTCCCTTCAGTCACACCCTCAAGGCGGTGATGCCCATGGCCATTTATGGCCACGGCGGCGTGCCGCTGCTGGTCTTTCCCACCGCCACCTCCGATTTCGAAGAGTTCGAGCGGATGGGGATGGTCGAGGCTCTGGCGGCCCCCCTCGAGCAAGGGCTGGTGCGGCTCTATTGTATCGACAGCATCAACGGCCAGAGCTGGTCCCATCCCGACCTGCCCCTCGACGAGAAGGCGCGGCGACAGACCCTCTACGATGCTTACGTCACGCGCGAAGTGGTGCCCCTCATCTGGCACGACAATCGAGCTCGGGTGCCCATCGCTACCACCGGAGCGAGTTTCGGAGCCTATCACGCGGCCAACACCCTGCTCAAGCACCCCGAGTATTTTCGCTGGTGCATCTGCATGAGCGGTGTCTACGACATGCGTCCCGAGCACGGCGAAGAGCCCCGCGAGGCGGCCTATCGCGACCACAATCCCGGCTCCTATCTGCCCCGGCTAAGTCATGGCCGACGAACCCGCTTGCGGAGTTGCTCGATCGAACTCATTTGCGGGCGGGGGGCCTGGGAACGAGTCCACTGGTCCCGCGATTTTTCGCGGCTGTTGTGGACCTGCGGCATTCCCCATCACTTCGACCTGTGGGGGCGCGACAGCGCCCACGATTGGCCGTGGTGGCATCAGCAGCTGGCGGGAGCCGTGCAGAGGCTCTTCGGATGACCGAGAAAGAACTCAAATTCATCGTGCCTGATGAGCCCGCCTATCAACGGCTGCTGGCTTTGCTCGGAGAACCCCAGGCCAGGATGCAGCAAGTAAACCGTTACTTCGATACTCCCGATGGGCGTGTGACCGCGGGTTTTGCGGCTTTGCGAGAGCGAACCGAGTCAGGTCGGCGGGTATTGACCTTCAAAGCCGGCAAACGCCAGCAGGACGGCTACTTCGAGGCCCTCGAGTTCGAGTGCGAACTCGACGACCAGCTCTTTCCCGACCAGTGTTGGGGGCTGGCCCCGATGGTCGAATTCACCAGCCGGTTCGGCGAGGGGCCGCTGGTCGAGCAGGGAGCCACCGAGAACCTGCGATTGTGTTTCAGGCTCTCGGGGGGCTGGCTGCTCGAGCTTGACCGCACCGTTTTTCCTGGAGGTAGGGTCGAGTTCGAGGCCGAGGTCGAGACCGAGGATCCCGAGGCGACTCGGGCGGAACTGGCTACCCTGTTTGCTCAGGCGCAAGTGGCTCTGACGCCTCAGACGAAGACGAAATATGCTCGTTTTCTCGAGGCGGTCCAAAGGCGTCCTTGAAATAGTCGGGCAGCTCGAAAGCGTTCTCGAGCACCCGGGGCGTGGTTCGGGTTCCCAGCGGCCGCGGCGGCGGGCCCTGCAACGGTTGAGTGAGTGGGCCCTCGTCAAAGACAGGAATCTCTTCCTGTTCGGGAGCTTTGGCCAGTTCCCAATCCACTTCGACCAGCGACTCTTCGGGCTCTGGGGGATTCACCTGCTCGGCTTGCGGCCCGGTCATCGGCTCGGCCGCCGGCGCTGTCAGCTCCACCCCCTGGTGGCGGGCCACCGCATCCACCACGGCGGCGGCTACGCCCAGGGCCAGACCTGTCTTCTGCTGGCAAAGTTTGACGGCGTGCAGACGGTCGCCCTGGTCCAAAAATTCTTCGATCTCGGACTTGACCTTGTCCTCGAGATGGCCAAGCTTGGCTTCGGCCGCCTTTTCGAGGTCGTCGATTCCCTCTTCGGACTTGAGCTTTTCGAGCAACTGATGCGAGCAGGGCAGGTCCAGGCCAGAAGCGTCTCGCAGCTTGTGCAGAGCCTGGACGGATTGGCCGTTTTCCAGTAGCGAGACGACATCAGCTCGGACCGCGTCTTTGAGTTGCTCGAGCTTTTGCTCGAGCAGAGTCTGGCGAGCGTCGGGAACATCCTGCTGGCGCAGCCGTTGGAGGACCGCGCTGGCTACGGCCAGTCCCAGACCTTTCTCCTGGCGCAGTTTGCGCAGGGCGTCCATGGTCTTGCCTTCGATCAGCAACTGGTCGACATCCGAGCGCAGCTGCTGGCCCAGTTCGTCCACCGTCTTGACGGTCTTGTCGCGCACACTGGCGGGAGACTCGTCTTTGAGGTGTTCGATGACCAGAGCGGCCTGCTTGGGGTCAAGGCCGGTCTCGTGGCAACACCAGTCTACGGCTTCGCGGGTCTCGCCCTCAGCCAGCAGCGACTTGAGGTCTTCTTTGAGCAACCCCACCGCGCCCGCGGCCACCTGGTCCCGGCCCATCTCGGACTGCAGGGACATCACGAACTCCGCGGCCGAAGCCGGATCGAGCAGGGCTTCGCGGCCGGCCTTCTTGACCGCCTCGGCCATCTTGCCCTCGGCCACCAATCGCTCGAGGTCATCTCGCAGACTGTCTTGCAGGCGGCTCATCTTCCGCTTGAGCAGATTCTTCATGCGCAAGGCCATGGCTTGTTCTACCCAAACGTCCTGGTGTTCATACTTTGTTAAGCGACTGGGGCTCGTGGTGGGGGATGGTAGTTATGGAGAGAGACAGACAACCATGCTTGTGATCAGAAATAGCCAGCAACTTGCCGCCGCCGAGCCGGCCGTCGAACACGATCGGATGCTCGTGACCAGCGCGGCCGTTCCCTCGCAGAGCGAGCATCGCCATCGCCACCAGGAAGAGCGCCGCTCAGGCCGGTGGGAATGCGACGAAGAAGGCTATGACGAAGTGATTTTCAGCGAAGCCATCGAGGAAGAGCCCTATTCGGACTATGACGTCCAGGGGATCATCGGCAACCTGACTCAGGCCCTCAAGCTCTGAAAGAAGCCCTCGCCGGCCAGCTTGATTTTCTCTAGCTTGTTGAGACTGGCCCGTTCTTTAAGCACCCGCGGACCCATCTGGGCAATGCGCTCGAGCAGGCCGCGATAGATTCGGGTCATGGCCACCAGTGAGGGGCGGCTGACCGAGTCGACCCTTTCCACCAGCGGCTCGGACTTTTCGTAGTAACCTCGCGCCCTCTCGACTTCGAAAGCGAGCAGCCGGGCGAAGCCCGGGCCGGGGTTGCCGGCCAACAGGTCGGCAGGCTTGACTTCGAAGCGTTCCAGATCTTCCAGAGGCAGATAGATGCGCCCCCGCTCGGCGTCCTCGCTGATGTCGCGCAGGATGTTGGTCATCTGAAAGGCGATGCCACGGGCTTCGGCCTCGGCAAAAGCCTCATCCGAACCATCGAAACCGAAGATGTGGATGCAGACCAGCCCGACGGTCGAGGCTACCTGATAGCAGTAGCGATAGAGTTCCTCGAAGGTTTGATAGCGTGAGACCGACAGGTCCGCCTCGGCCCCGTCAATGAGCTCGCGAAAATAGCGGGTGGGGATCGCGTAGCGCTGTACCGTTTCGTGAAAGGCCGGCAGGATGGGGCTCGAGTCCGCTTGTTGGCCCGGCTCGACCGAGGCCCGCCAGCGCGTAAGCAGCTCGTCGCGGTCGCCCACGATCTCGTCGTCGGACACATCGTCGCAGTAACGAAAGAAGGCATAGACGGCGCAAAGCGCGTCCTGGCGCTGGCTGGGTAGCAGGCGGATGCCGTAGTAGAAGTTTTTGGCTCGCTCTTTGGTGACTTGGCGACAGTGCCGATACGAGTCGGCCAGGCTAATCATGGCGGGCAAAGCTTCTCGTTTGGGCTCTCAACTCCTGTGAAAGCCAAAAGGGCCACCCGTTTGGGTGGCCCGGCAAACCAGATAGTTCGAAATCAAGCGCCGATGCGGTTTTCCATGACCTGCATGGATTCCATGTTGACGCGAATCTCTTGAGTCTGTTCTTGTGCGTAGGTGAAGAGCGTGGCTACGCGGCGGTTGCGGTCGATGACCAAACGCTGGCCGATAGACGTATTGCGCTCTTCGCCCGGCTGGTTGCCGAGCACGTAAGCGCGCAGGTCGGCCTGGTCGAGTTCGAGATCGGGGGCCAGGAGCCAACCGTTGCGAAGAATATGTTTGGGCTGCATGACGTATTTCATGAAGCGGGGTGAGGTAACCTCGGTGAGGGCGCCGAAGAGGCGGGCTTCCCGCAAGCGGGTTGCCAATCGGGGGTGGACTTGGCCGGACGGCGCCTCGTGCATGACTGTATTCATTGTATTTGTGTAACCTTTCTAGCCGTCTCCGACTGAGGTTCGTTCTCCAGTTGTTGAGATTATTAAATATTCAGCTGAAAAAAGGCTGAAAGCCTGGGTATGTGCGTTCCTCTCGGCCATTCCTGGTTGCGAGAGGAACTAGCCCACTCGGGCGGAAACGGTTTGCCTGTTTTAGGGAGTTCCTTTTGTCAGGCACTGTTCTCGTAACCGGTGGGGCCGGGTTCGTAGGTCACCATCTTGTTAACAAACTACTAAACCGGGGCGATAGGGTTCGGGTTATGGTGCGAGCCAGCACGGATACCCGGCTGTTGGACGGACTCGAGGTCGAACTCTGCCACGGAGATCTCACCGACCACGAATCGCTTCGTCAGGCCGTGCGCGGCTGTAGGCGCGTCTTTCATTGTGCCGCCGACTATCGTCTCTGGACCCGCGACCCCAGCCAGCTCTACGTCGCCAACGTGCAGGGCACCCATCAGCTTTTCGAAGCTTGCCTGGCCCAGGGGGTCGAGAAGGTGGTCTACACTTCGTCGGTGGCCACCATCGGCATTCCGGCCGACGGCACTCCGGGCGACGAAGAGACCAGGGTCGGCCGCCAACACATGATCGGCCACTACAAACGTTCGAAGTATGACGCCGAGCAGGTCGCCTTTCACTTTGCCCGGCGGGGGCTGCCCATCGTGATCGTCAACCCCTCGACGCCGGTGGGGCCCGGCGATGCCAAGCCCACTGCCACCGGGCGCATCATTACCGACTTTCTGACCGGCCGTATGCCGGCCTACGTGGATACCGGGCTCAACCTGGTGGCGGTCGAGGATGTGGCCGAAGGTCACCTGCTGGCCGAGCAGCGCGGAGTGAACGGCCGCCATTACATCCTGGGCAACCAGAACCTGAGCCTGCGCCAGATTCTCGAGTTGCTGGGTGAGCTGACCGGCCGGGCCGCGCCCCGGGTCCGCATTCCTCAGCTGGTGGCCGAGCTGATCGGACACCTCGACACCTTTGTGCGGGGTAAGCTCTTTGGGGTCGAGCCCCGGGTGCCGATCGAGGGGGTCAAGATGGCCCGCAAGAAGATGTACTTCGATTCGGCCAGAGCCGCCACCGAACTGGGTTTCGAGCCCACTCCGGTGCGGGAGGCGCTGGCCAGGGCGGTGGACTGGTTCGGGAGTCAGGGCTATGTCTAGCCCTCGGGTCGGGATCTTGGCCCCGATGCCGGAAGAGGCCGCGGGTCTGGTGCGCGTGCTGCGCTTGCGGCCCGAAGGCAGCCACCACGGCGTGCCCTTCTATCGCAGCCAGACGGTCAGTCTGGTCTGCTCGGGTCTGGGTCAAGAGCGGGCCCAGCACGCCATGCACTGGCTGCAGAAGGTGGACCGTCCCCGCAGCATCCTGATTGCCGGGGTGGCCGGCGGCCTTGATCCCGAACTGGTGACGGGCGACCTGTTGTTGGCCGAGGGCGGCGAGCCCGCCTGGCTGGCGGCAGTGGCCGGCCGTCTGCCCCGGGCGCGGGTGGGCAAGCTGCTGACCTCGGGGCGGGTCATCGTCAAAGCGCGCAACAAGGCAGCCGTCTTCGCCGATACGGGAGCCCTGGCGGTGGACATGGAGACGTGGGCCGCGGCCGGCGTGGCCAGGGTTCCCTGGTTGGGGCTGCGGGCCATCAGCGATACCGCCGGCCAGGACCTGCCACTCGATTTCAACGACTATTTCGATGACAAGGGCCACTCGCGCTATGCCGCCGTGGCTCTCGAGGTGGCACGCCGCCCGGCCTTGCTGCCCGGGCTGTTGCGCCTGGCCGGCAACTCGGTCAAGGCCGTCAAGAGGCTGGGTGAGGCGGTTCGGGTGGCTCTCGAAGAGGCTCCGTGAGCACCCTCTGGTTGATTTTATTGCTGGTGGCGGCTGGCTACCAGCTGGCCTGTGCCTGGCTGAGCCTTGGTTTTCGAGGCGAGCTGCGCCGATTTGCCGACAAAGGCTTTCGCCCCGGGGTTTCGCTGCTCAAGCCGGTGCGAGGCTGGAGCGAGCGGACTGCTCGCAATCTGGCCACTTTCGAGGAGCTGACCTATGAGGGGCCGGTGGAGACCGTGTTCACGGCCGCCCGGCGGGGCGATCCGGCCGTGGCCGCCCTGGGCAGCCGGGTGGTCGACGGCACGCCTTCGCCTGGGCACAACCGCAAGGTCGCCGGTTTGGTGGCCGGGCTCGAGCGCACTCGTCACGATTTGCTGGTCGTCTCGGATGCTGATATCCGCGTGCCTCCGGATTATCTCGAACGCGTCTGTGCCGCTTTCGAGGACGACCGGGTGGGACTGGTGACCAGCCTCTATCGTGCTGGTCCGGGGCAGAGCCTGGGGACGGCCCTGGAGGCTCTCTGCATCGCCGATTTCTCGGCCTCGGTGCTGGTGGCCCGCCGCACCGAAGGCCTGGCCTTCGCGCTGGGGGCCACCATGGCCGTGCGGCGCCAGGCCCTCGAGCAGATTGGGGGCTTTGCCGCCCTGGAGGACTTTCTGGCCGACGACTTTCAGTTGGGCCACCAGGTGGCCCGGGCCGGCTGGCAGGTGCGCCTGGCTCCCACCGTGGTCGAGACCGACCTTGGCGAGGTCGACCTCCAGGGGGCCCTGTCTCACCAGTTGCGCTGGATGGTGACCTCGAGGGTGTCGCGCCCCGGGGGGCACGCCGCCTTCATCGTCACCCAGGGCCTGCTGTGGGCCCTGTTGTTGGTGGCCTCCACGGGTGCCTGGTGGACCCTGGCCGCCTGGTGGGGTTGGCGGTGGCTGACCACGGCGGTGGTCTGGCAGGTGCTGGGGGCTCGTTGCCGCTGGTGGCTATTGCCAGTCAAGGAACTGGCCTATCTGTGCCTGTGGGCGGCCTCGCTGGCAACTGATACCGTCCGCTGGGGTGAAGACCGCTTTCGCATCGACCGTCAGGGGAAGATGACTCCTGTATGCTAGCCTTGCTGATGCTACTTTGCGCCATGCCACTCGAGCCGACGGCCCTGGACGCCCTGGTCGAACAAGCCATCCAGCAGGGTCAGACGGCCGGGGCTGTCTTGCTGGTCGGCCGGGGCCGCGAGGTTCTCTACCATAAGGCTTATGGCTTTCGCCAGCTTGCCCCCGAGCGCTTGCCCATGACCACCGACACCCTCTTCGATGTGGCCTCTTTGACCAAACCAATGGCCACCGGGCTGGCCGTGAACTGGCTGTTCGAAAAGGGCAAACTCTCGCCCCAGGACCGGGTGGCCGACTATCTGCCCCAGGTCGACCCGCGGCTAACGGTAGAGCAGCTTCTGATCCATCGCGCTGGCTTTGCCCCCGATCCCCCACTCGAGGCTGGCTGGGACGAGATCCTCGCGAGCCAACCTATCCATCCACCGGGCCAGGAGTTTCTCTACAGCGACATCGGCTATCTCATCCTGGGCAAACTGGTCGAGAAGGTCGACGGGCGACCGCTGGACCGCCTTTGTGCCGAGGAGTTCTACACTCCCCTCGAGATGGTCGACACCGGTTTCAATCCGGCCCCGCGCCCGCGGGTAGCGGCCAACGAGGGGCCCCTCAGCGGTCGGGTGCACGACCCTCGGGCCGCCCGGCTGGGCGGAGTCGCGGGCCATGCGGGGCTGTTTTCGACCACCAGGGACACCTCTCGCCTGGCGGTGATGCTGCTCGAGGGTGGAGCCGGCCTGCTAGCACCCGAGACGGTCCAGGCCATGACGGCCAATCACCAGGGGCGCAGCTACGGGTTCGATGTCGACACCAGTTTCTCGACTGCCCGTGGCGATCGCTTTGCGGCCGGATCCTCCTACGGGCACACCGGCTTCACCGGCACCAGCCTGTGGATCGACCCGGCTAGCGGCATCTATGTCATCCTCTTCACCAACCGGCTCCATCCCGACGGGAAAGGCTCGGTGGTCGAGTTGCGCCGCCAGGTGGCCACGGCTGTGGCCGACCAGTTGCTGGGGCCGCCGGTAAAGTTGGGGGTCGATCGCCTGGTCGAGCAAGACTTCGCCCCCCTGCGCGGTCATCGGGTGGGCCTGGTGACCAATCACACCGGCCGCGACAGTCGAGGCCGACGAACGGTCGATCTATTGGCCCAGGCCGAAGGGGTCGAACTGGTCTGTCTGTTTAGCCCCGAACACGGCCTGCAGGGCAATCGGGACGAAAAGATCGGCCATTCGGTCGATCAGACCACCGGTTTGCCGATCTACAGCCTCTACGGGGAAGACCGCCGCCCTCGGCCCGAGTGGCTGGCTCAAGTCGACACCGTGGTTTTCGACATCCAGGATGCGGGCTGCCGGTTCTATACCTACATCTCGACCATGAAAGCGGTGCTCGAGACCGCCCCCCGGGTGGTCGTGCTAGATCGTCCCAATCCGCTCGGGGGTCAGCTGGTCGACGGCTGGTTGGCCGAAGAATTCGACTTCATCGCTTGCGCCCCCATCCCCCTGGTCCACGGCATGACGGTGGGGGAGTTGGCTCGGCTCTTCAACCAGTCGGCCGGCACTCAGCTCGAGGTGGTCGCCATGCAGGGCTGGCGCCGCTCGATGAGCTTCGACCAGACCGGAGTGACCTGGATCGACCCGTCTCCCAACTTGCGAAGCACCACCGCCTGTTATCTCTATCCGATGGTCGGGTTGCTAGAATGGGCCCATCTGTCGGTGGGCCGAGGGACCGACTCTCCTTTCCAGCGCTTTGGGGCCCCATGGATCACCGACCAGCGCCAGCTGGCCTGGCGCCTCAATCAGCTGGGCTTGCCTGGACTACGGTTCGTCCCCATCCGGTTTACGCCCCAGGCATCGGTCTTCGCCGGCCAGGAGTGCGGCGGAGTCGAGGTCGTGCTCTGCGACCGCCAGGTCTTGCGACCGGCCCTGGCCGGCCTCCAGGTGGCCCGACTCTTGGCCGAACTCTATCCCGACCACTTCCAACCAGAGAAGTTGAGCCGGCACATCGCCAACCCGGCCGTGCTGGCTTCTATCCAGGCTAGCCCCGACCCGGCCCTGTGGCAGCCGAGCCTGGAAGAGTTTTGCCGACGCCGCCAGCAAGTCTTGTTGTACTAGAAGGATGGGGGGCGTGGATACCCCGTGGTAGTCCTTTCCTCGGATGCCTTCTCTATGCTCAAGACATGAGATACTGCGCGTTATTGGTAGCCGTGTTGCTGTTGGTCGGCTGTGGTCCCGACAAAGAACCAGAACAGGCCAGGGTCAGTCCGACTGCCCGTCCGGTGGTGCAGGTGACGGCCACTCCCAGCCCCCAGCCGGCCTCTGAGCCAGGACCGAGCTTTCGCGTCAGAACGATTTTTCCCGGGGCCAGCAACGTGACCTTCGATGTGACCATCAACGGCCGTCCGGCGGGCTCGTTCAACACCTCGGCCCAAAACGATATCACCCCGCTGGTGAGCGCTGGTGACAACTCGTTGGAGATCCGCTGGAAAGCCGACCCCGAGATGATGAGTGGGCGCAGTGTAGAGTTCTATTTCGAGCAACGGCCGTCGCCTGATGATGATTGGAACACTCTGGTCTCGCGCCAGGTGAACAAAGACACCGAAGCAGGCTCGCTGACCACTAGCTTTGTCTCGGGCGAAGTCGGGCTGACCCAGCCGGCCGTGGAGGTGGATCAGCCCCCGGCTGAACTGGCTGACCGCTTCACCGTCAAGGTCGAGCAGAGCAAGCTGTTGCCGGCCGACTTTACTCTGACCCTCAACGGTCAGCCGGTGGGGTCGTTCGCGGCTAACTCGGATCAAGACGTGACCCGCTTTATCCGACCGGGCGAGAATCGAGGGCGTTTGGTCTATGAGGCCAAAGGCCACATCCTGCCGAAAGGGGCCCAGACCAGGTTCGTGCTCGGCGTAGAGCGCGACGGCAAATGGTCCACCGTGGTGGCCCAGACCGTCGGCCAAGCGGACCCGGAAGGGCTCAAGGAGTTCGCCTTCCAGGCCGAATAGGAAAAGCCCCGCTGGTGTCGGGGCTTCGTCTTTGGCTCGCTGCGCTACTTGATGCGGGCTGTGTGGTCTTCTTCGAGAATGACCTGGCTCGCTTCCAGCAGGTTGATCTCTTCGAACTCGAGGGCGTTGCCTTCGGAGTCTTCCACCCGGATGTCCCACAGTTCCGCCTCGCTGGCGCCGTCAAATTGGATGTTGACGGTGGCCCCGTTCTGGATCACCTTGCCCCCCAGCAGGTCCTCTTCCCAGTTATCGGTGCCGGAAGGGCTGACGTAGAGGGCGTAGATGTCGACGCCCGTGCGATTGAAGAGTTCGAAGTCTTGCTCGCCGGCGCGGGCCGTCTGGTGGAGCGAGCCGAGCAGGAGCGCGGTGAGTGCAATAATCCCTAGAACTGACTTTCTCATCGTGAGTATTCCTCCCCATTTTATTGCCCGGAGAAAGTTCAGCCGGAAACGAGCACCATCCTCTCGGCCTTGTCGGGTTCGCCTGCTCGAGGAACGGGGGCCGGCGGCCTAGTCGCCCTGGCGCCGGACCCGGTGGAAATAGACCGTTTCACGACCCCAACTGAAGAGATACTCCTGCTGGCGCCATAGCTCGAGGTCGGGATGGAGGGTCTGCCAGCCGACGCTGATCCAGCGCGTTCCTTCGGCCAGATCGTCCACGCAAGCGGCCAGATCCAGGCGGGTGTCCTCTTCAAAGACAGTCCCGGCCACATAGACACAGGTGACCTCCTCGAGCGGGGTGTCGGCGAAGTCCTGATGCCGAAAGCTCACCCCGTCCAGGCCCAGCCAGGCTACAATGCGGCGGGCCACCACCAGATAGCTGGCCAGCAGGTCGACTCCGATAGCCTGCGCGCCCGTGAGCAGATGGGCCATGAAGACCATCTTGCCGCGACCGCAGCCCAGATCGATAAAGACATCGTCTGGTCCCAGTTCGGCCTCCCGCAGGATCTCTTCGGCGGTGAACCAGGGAGTCTCGCCGTAGCGAAAGTCGCCAAAAGGGCGTTTGAGGGCCCGGGCTTGCAGATAAATGTCGAGAGGCGCGAACCGGACCAGATAGTGGGTCCAGAACAGCGCCTCTACTTTCCAGAGTCGGGGGACTCGAAAGAGTGCTTTCCACTCGCGGGGCCCTAAAAACAGGACCTCGAGAGATTCCTTCACTCTAGGCGGTCAGGTGCCAGGTGGCCAGCTGGGCCATACCCTTGAGGCTGCGCGAGGCCGCTTGCACGGCGCTATGCTCGAAGCCCGAGTGCATCTTGCAGTTGGCGCAACGACGGTCCTGGCGGGTTTCCCAATAATCCCAGTCCACCGAGTTCCAGAAGGTGTCGAAATCGTCGTAGTATTTGTCGCCAATCAGATAGCAGGGTCCCTTCCATCCGTTGGGCGTGTAGTTGACCGTCGACCAGGGCGAGCACTTGAGTTCGATCAATCCGGCCGCGAAGTCGAGGAAAGCGGGCGTGGCCGTCAGTTTGTATTTGCTCGAGAGTTCGCGGATGCGCTTGAACTTCTCGTGAATCTGCTCCTGGGTCAGGAAGACGTCGGCTTTGACGCTCTCGTAGCTGTAGCCGGGCGAGATCAGGATGCCGTCGACATTGAAGCCGGTCAGGAAGTCGCAAAGTTCCTCCACCTCTTCGATGTCGGTCTCTTTGAAAACGGTGGTGTTGGTCAAGGTCAGATAGCCGCGCTCTTTGCATTCTTTAATCATGGCCACGGCCTTGTCGAAGACGCCGTCGCGAGCGCACACATAGTCGTGGGTCTTCTTCATTCCATCAAGGTGGACATTGACGAATAACTGCTTGTGCGGCTTGATGTTGGGAAAGAACTTCTTGTCGAGCATCAGGGCGTTGGTACACAGGATGATGTGCTTGCCCTGCTCGATCAGGCCTTCGATCAATTCTGGCAGTTCGGGGTAGATGGTCGGCTCGCCGCCGCAGACGGCCACGGTGGGCACTTCGGTGATGCGGGCGGCCTCGAGGCATTTCTCGACCGGGAGGCGATCCTTGAGCTTGCCGGTGTGGCGCTCGACCGCGCAACCGATACAGGCCAGGTTGCAGGTATAGAGCGGCTCCAACATTAGCACGGTGGGGTAGCGCTTGCGCCCTTTACGGCGCTGCTGCACCATGTGCTTAGCGTTGGACATTACAAAGTCGATGGGGAATCGCATGGTTACACCTCTAGGATCGGTTTCGGAGCCCCGGGTTCTAGTCGCCTGCCGAGATTCCTTTCTATCAGGCGAAATGGCCGCGCGCCCTGAGCCGCGAAAGAAGCCCTTGCGATGGAGCAAGCCGAGCAACTGCAACGATTGGTGGACCGCGGCGCCTTAGACGAGGCGGTCCGTCTGGCCAAATCCCATCCCGACCTGGCCTTCGCTCTGCCGCGGCTTCACCTGCTTCGGCGTGACCGGGCGGCCGTGCTCGCGATCATTCGCCGGCTCCTTCCCATGGCCGGCACCGATTCGGCCTATCGACTGCTGGGCGAGTTGGCCGGACAGGTGGGGGCCAGCGGCCTGCGCCGGCACATCGCCAGTCTCTGGGGCGAGCCGGAGTTTCTTTACGAGACTTATCTGGCCACCGGCTGCCCGGAGGCCGCCCGCAAGGTTCTGCACGCTCAGTTCCAGCAGGCCAGGATACCCACCTGGGCGCTTTCGCGACGGGCCCTCGAAGAACTCGAAGAGCGCCGCCTGGAATCGGCCGGACGCTTCTTCGAACTGGCAGGGGATGCTTTTAGTCTGCACCAGCAAGCCGAGGTCGCCCGCCGCCTGGGCGATGCCGCCCAGGCCGACCGGCTCGAGCGCAAAGCCATGCGCGCGCAGCCAGATTATCTGTGGACCCACTGGCGCCAGGCCATGACCCATCGCCAGCCGGCTCGTCTCGAGCTTTGCGCTCCCGAATCCCAGGGCTTGCTCAAAGATCTCAGAGTGGCCTGGGGTCTGGCCCAATCCGGCTATCGAGGTGGGGAGGCCGAATGGCACCACTACAGCGGATGGCAGTCGTTGGACCGGTTGGCTCTGACGGTGGTCGCCGAACCCGGGCTCGAGGCCCCGGCCCTGCTCGAGCCGTTGGTGACCTTCCATCGACGGCACCTACCGGGCAGCCAGCTTCACCTCACCTTCGCCGAGCGGACCCATTTGCCAGACCTACAAGCTATGGAAGGGGCTATCCGCAACGGCAACAACCTCTGGCTGGCCCGGCGCCTGAAGGTGCCCACCCCCGACCTCGAGCGCGGCCAGATCTGTCTGGTGTTACGCAAGGGCACGCCCGAGTATCTGGCCACGGCCGGCTTCGGAGGCCACGCCATGGCCTTCGTCGATATCGAGCCGCAGGACATCTTCACGCCGACCGTCATCGCCCACGAGTTCTATCACGCGGTGGCCGGTCTGGCCCATACCGACGGGGTCAAGGCCCGCCACGACCCGTTCGGGTTAATGGGCTACCCGGGCACGGCCGTGCCCCTGGAAGAGAGTTACCTCAACTGGCAGCAGCGGGCTCATCTGGGCAGCCCGGCCGGCACGGCCGAGCGGGTGGGGCGCATTCGGGCCGCTGAACGGCGGGGCCGCTTCGAGCGAGTCCACCAGTTGCTGCTTGAATTGGTCGAGCACGACCCGCTGCATCTCTGGGCTCGGACCCAACTGACCCGCAGCTATCTGCGTCGGGGCGCCGTCGAGGCGGCGCTAGCTCAGGTCGACGAGCGGGCCCGTCTCGACCCCGGGCTGGCCGGTCAGGCCTGGGCCGCCGAGTTGCGCCTGCGCCTGGCCGGCCAGGAGCCCCGCGAGCTGCCCGGGTTGGGCTATGAAGCGGTGTCGCATCTGGTGCTGGCCGAGCTACTGGCGGGGCATTTGCGGTTGTCCGAGGCCGACTTCGAATGTTATCAGGCCAGGGGCCTCGGGGCCGACTCCGACGCCGTTGCCTATCAGCGCGCCGCCCTGGCCGATGCGCGTGGGCGGGCCGAAGCCGCCGAAGCCCTGCTGGCCGGGTGCTCGCCGAGCTTCACGGCGGCCTGGCGCAATCTGGCCCTGCTCGAGGCCCGGCGCGGCGATTTTCAGGCTGCCTCGCGAAGACTGGCGGCCACCCGCGGCCGTCAATCCCGTTCGGCGGGGCAAGCCTTTAGCGAGGGAATGCTGGCCTGGCATCAGAGGCGCTACCGGCAAAGCCAGGCCTGTTATCGTCGTGCGCTCCAGCACTCCAACCATGACCACCAGGGCGCCTGGCTACGTCTGGGTTACCAGGCCTGGGTGCTTGGCCAACCCTGTGATAAAGAACTGCGTCGAGCGGCGGCGGTGGCTCCCGCCAGCCATCTGGCTGCCTGCGCCGAGCTGTTGCTGCAGCCCGACCGGGCTCGCCTGCGCGAACTGCTGGCTAGAGACCCCTACGAGCCGATGCTGGTGGCCCTGGCCTTTCACTTCGCCCCGGCCCGCTATCGAGGCCGGCTGGCCAGGCTCGAGCCGTTCCACCCGTTCTTGGGTCGGTAGGAATGGCCAAAGGGTGCGGGAACTAAGTCCACAGTGAACGACGTGCTCCGATTTATGCGGCTCGAAGGGGGCCATGAGGGGGTTCCGGCCCTCTGGGAGGTCACCCTGGCGCTGGTGGTCACGCTGGCTTGTTCGTGCCTGATCGCCATGGTCTATCGGCGCACCCACCGCACCCCGGGCTATTCCCAGTCCTATGTGCAATCGATGGTGCTGACCAGTCTGGTGACCTCGATGATCATGATCGTCATTGGCTCGAATCTGGCCCGAGCCTTCTCGTTGCTGGGCGCGCTCTCCATCATTCGCTTTCGTAACGCCATCAAAGAGACGCGCGATGTCGGCTTTATCTTCTTTTCCATGGCCGTCGCCATGGCCAGCGGGACCCGATTTTACGGCGTGGCCGTGCTGGGCACCATCTTCATCTGCACGACCATGCTGATTTTCGACGCCATCGGGTTCGGAGCCAGCCAGGTTCAGGCGGAACGGTTGCTCAAGCTCCAGACCCCTCCCGACCTCGACCTCAAGGCCGCCGTCCACCCTGTGCTCGAGAAGCACTTCGACGCCTATACCCTGGTGGTGGTCGAGACGCTGCGCGACGGGGTGCTGTTAGAGGCCGTTTATTCGGTCAAGCCGCGCGGCGAGCTCGAGCCCAACACGGTGATCGCCGACCTGCAGGCCGTCAACGAGAAACTCAAAGTGGCCTATTTCTACGGCTACAACGCAGATGCTCCCTAGGTTCGAGCTGAAGTTTCTCATCTCTCACGCGCAAAAAGAGCGCATTCGCGAGCTGGTGACCGAGATTCTCAAGCCCGACCCGTACGGCCACCTGGGGGTGTACCGGGTGACCAGCCTCTATTACGACACTCCCGGGTTGACCGCCTATTGGGAGAAGGTCGACGGGGTGGCCTCGCGACGAAAGTATCGGCTCAGGTTCTATGGGCCGTTGGAGTCGGCCGATACCTTCTTCATGGAGATCAAAGGCCGCGAGGATCGCGTGGTTCTCAAGCAGCGCTCGCGCCTCGAGCCGGCGGCGGCTCGTCGCAAACTGGTGGAACTCGAGTCGCTGGCCGGACTCACCAGTCAGGCGCTCGACCACCTGGATACGGCCGAGGCAGTCGAGCTCGAGGGCTATCGCCAGCAGCTGCGACCGGCGGCCACGGTCACTTACCTGCGCGAGGCCTGGATCGGCATCCTCGAAAGCCGCCTGCGATTGACGTTTGATCAGTTTTGTCAGGGCGGTCCGCCGGGCAGCTTTAATTTTCGCGAAGCGGCCGCCCTGCACGCTCCCAGCCAATCGATCATGGAGGTCAAGTTCGACCACCAGATTCCCCGCTGGCTCAGCGACCGGATCACCGAGGTCGAGGCGCGCCCGGTCCGCTTCTCGAAATACGCCAACGCCGTCGAGATGCTAAAGTCGTGAGAGGCATCTGGCTGCGCGGCGAGGGGCGAGGACGGCTCATCCCCTGGTCTCACCTGGTGCTGGGTCTTACCTTTCCCGTGGCGCTGGTGCTTTTTCTGTTGCTGGCAGTCCAACACCAGGAGCCGATCTTCGAGTGGCTGATTTACGCACGGCGGGGTCATCCGGTGGGCTATCAGGTGGCCCGGGAGATCTTTCAAGAGCGGGTCAGCAGCAGCTTCTACAACGTGCTGGTCAACCCTCAGACCCCGACCCAAGGCGAGCTTTCCGTGTTGCGGCTCTTTTCTGGCGACACCACGCTCGAGGCCCTGACCGAAGACCCCGACCGCGAGCCCAGACCGTATCTGCCTGCCTATCTGGTCGAGAACGGCCATCTTAAAGGCTGCCACATCGCGCTGCGGGGTTTTGGCCACTGGCATCACGCTCCCGAAAAGCCGTCGCTACGGGTCAAGGTGAAGCGTTCGGAGGTGGGCCAGGGAGCCCGCTTTCAGGACCTTTCTCGCCCCGAAGGTCCGTTGGCGTTGGGCAACTGGCTGCCCGAACAGATCGGCCAGAAATATGACCTGTTGGGCCAGCGGACCGACCATGTGGCCCTCTTTTTCAACCATCGCTACCTGGGAGTCTATGACCGCGGTTATCGAGCCGGAGACGAATTGGCAGCCCGCCTCGAGCGACCAGGCGGAACCTTCTTCAAAGGCGACATCGTGGGGCCCGGTGGCTCGGTGGGCGCGCCCGGCCGCAGCCTCTGGACCGGCTTGCAAGAGTGGAAGGTGCTTGGACCCGACCGGCCCGAGATCCGCCGGGCTTTCGAACACCTGCTGGCCGAACTGGCTCAGGACCGGGTGCCCACCCAGCTCGACCTGGAAGCGATGGCGCGCTGGTCGGCTCTGATGGCCTTCTTTGGCAGCGCCCATGCCGACGCGTTCCATAATCAGGTCTTCTTTTACGACCCCCAGCGCCAACTCTTCGAGCCGGTCGTCTGGGATGTCAACGGTCTGGGCATTCAACTGCCCGCGGATGCCCCGCTCGATCTGGCTCCCGGCCCGCTCGAAGCCCGCCTGATGCGCGAGCCCGCCTGGCGGGCCCGTCGAGCCGAGTTGCTCTTCGAGCTGCTCGAGGACCCCGCGGTGGATTCGACCGTCGAGGCCGAACTCGAACGGCTGCGCCCGTGGTTGAGCGCCGACCCCGGATTGAGCCGGCTCGAGCGAACTCCGGTCGGAGTCAACCGGCTACGCCGCTACTCTACCGGAGAGTTGCCTCGCCTCGAGGCCGAAACGCGCTGGTGGCTGGTGACCCGCCGCCAGGTGGTCAGGAACTACCTCGAGCAAGCCACCGTAGCTCGGAGCAAAGACCGGGTTTGGGTCGACGGCAACGTGCCGGTGCGGGCCGGCCAGCGCTTGCTCTATCCGGGCCTGGCCTCGCAACGGGTGCCTTATCGCTTCAACCTGGCCAGGCTGGCTTCCGAGGCCCGAGCCTATCAGGCCGAAGGACCGTTCTTCAACGCCATCACCGGTCAGCCCATCGATCCTTAGAGGGGCGTCAACTCGTTCCAACCGGCCAGAGGTTCGAAGCTCCAGTCGCTGCCGTAGAGGGTGCCGGCTCCGTCGCTCCACACCCGATCATGGCCCGAGGGCAGGTTATACACCGCGCCGGCGGCCGGGTCGAAATAATCCCCCGTGTCGCGGACGTAGTTGCTGAAGTTGTGAGCGGTGTAGTCGGTGCTCTGGCTGTAGTTTTGCCACCCGGCCATCTGCATGTCCGAGATGGCCGCACCGGCCTCGCTGATGATGGCGGTGCGTTTGGCCATCTCGTTGGCCACGAACTGGTTGTGGTTCCTTTGCGACATCATCATGGCCCCGGCCATCTGCTGCATCCGAGCCTGTTCGCGTTGCATCCACTGGGGAGAAACTTCGATGGTGGTGGCCACCCCGGTCAAAAGCGGCTCGAACTGCTCCATGACGGGTGTCGGGGCCTGGTAGGAGTAGGCCACCGAGGCGGCCCACTGGGGGGGAGCCAGCTCCATTCTGGGCAGCTCATGGGCCTGCAGTCGGACCCGCCGCTGGTGGCCGTTGGCCAGGCCCAATCGCACTTCGTAGACCATCGGGCCCAGCACGAAGCGGTCCAGCATTCGCAATCCCGGCTCGGCTCGCTGCCACTCGGGCCAGAAATACTGGTCAAAAGCCCTCTCGAGGTCGCCGAAGGGCAGGGCCGGAGTGCCCATGGCTGCGTAGGCCATCTGATCGACTTTCTTGGCCCAACCCCACAGGGTGCCCAACAGCCCTTGCTCGGCCGGGGCCGCCGGCTGTTCCACTTGAAAAGCTTTGAAAATAGGAGCCACCTGGATACGGATTTGACCCGCTCGATCAGCCCAGATGTCCAGGCAAGGCTGGCGGGTGCCCCGCATCGGATCGTTGTTTACCTGGCAGCGAGCCTGCCAGCCTCGGGGCAGCATCAGGCGCATCGCTCCCTCGGCCGGGTCCACCCAGGCTTCGCGGGGAATGGCTTGCAGGCTGGCCAGAGTGGGAGCGACCATGTCCAGGAGCTGGGCTGGGTCGAGTTGGCTGCGGTGGGGCACGAACATCGACAGCAAGACGCCGCCGTTGGAGCTGGCCCGGACCCTCAGGCAGCCTCGCCCCGCCTCGTTTTCATAGGTGAAGGCGGCCTCGCCACCCGAACTCTGGATCGGCTGGACGGTAGTGGCGAATCCGTCGAAAAACAGCGAGGCGTGTCCGGCCGCATCCAGGCCCAGAGCCGGGTCGAGCAGTCGCATTTCCAGGGTATCACCCAGGGCGCTCCAGGCCCGCACGCCGTCGCCCGCGGTCACTCTCCAGCTTTCGGGCAGGGCCAGGCGAAAGCCACGCCAGACGTCCTGATAGGCCACCATGCCCGGGGGGACGGGGATGTCTCGAAACTCTTCCTGCACCACGGGAGCGCCGCAACGGTCGCAAAATCGGGTATGGGCCTGAAGGGGAGTGTCACAATGGGTGCAGGTGGGCTTGGCAAACATAGGGCTACCTTAGCCGAGCCCGCCGATCCGATCTGTGGCACAGTTCACTTTTCGAGGGCAGGGGGTTGGATCCGGCCACCCGAACCTTCCGGGCCATGGCCAAACGCCGTAAAAAAAGCAAGCACCAGAAACCCACCAGGACCACCCGCTCCGACACCGGTTCGCCGCCCGATGAACTGGCCCTTGCCCGCCTGCGGGCCGAGGCCGCCGAGCAGCGAATGCTCGAACTCGAAGACCGGTTATCCGAAACCGAGGGCCTGCTCGAATACACCGAGCAGCGCGCGAACGCGGCCGAGACTTTCGCCGAAGAGCAGGCCGACACCGAGAGCCGGGTCATGGTGCTGCGCCTGCAGGTCGAAGAACTCGAGCAAGAACTCAAGGAGGCTTTCGAGCAGGTGGCGGGCCTCGAGAGTCTGCGCCAGGACTTCGAAGAGATGGCCGAAGATGCCGAGGAGCGGGCCTATGAAGCCGAGTCGTTGCTACGCTTGACCGAACAGCGGGCCCGAGCGGCCGAGCAGCGCCTGCGCGACCTGGAGGGCAAGTTAGGCCAGGCTCATCAGGATTCTGGTCCGGATCCGCTCACCGGCCTGCCCGACCGGGGCTTGATGCTCAAGATGCTCGAGATGTCGATCAAGCAGTCCACCCGCTATCAGCGCCGGGTGGCGGTGATGGCGTTCAGCCTTTTGACGATGCACGATCCCGGTCCGCTCCAGTCGATGGTGGCGCGACGCCTGCGCAAGATCGTGCGGGATTCCGACGTGCTTGGGCGTCTTGATGACGAGACCTTCGGCATCATCCTGGCCGAGCACGACGAAGGCGAGGATGTGGTTCGCATGGCCGAGGCGGTGGCCCGGAGAACTCGCGAGGTGTTCAATCACCCCCTGGTGGTCCAGGGGCAACCCCTATTCGTCGAGGTTGCCTTTGGAGGCAGCGTCTATCCCGACCACGCCCGGCTGGCTCATCAGGTGGTGGACAAGGCCGAGTCGGTGCTGACTGATTCTCTCGAGAAAGCCCGCCCGGGTCTGGCCTGGGCCGGCACTACCTAGCCTTGATCCAGGCGGTGGCCCACGAAAATCACGGTCGGGTCGATTGACGGCAGCAGCTCGAGATGCTATCATCTGCAGGCTTGCCCGGGTGGCGAAATTGGCAGACGCGCGGGTCTCAAAAACCCGTTCCTTCGGGAGTGCCGGTTCGAGTCCGGCCCCGGGCACCACTCCTGGCCTATGTCACGGCTCTACCTGATCGATACCCTCTATCATGTCTTTCGGGCTTTTCATGCCTTGCCGGCCAGTCTCACCGCTCCTGACGGAAGGCCCACCAACGCCGTGCACGGAGTGCTGGGAATCTTCTCCAACCTGTGGCGAACCGAGCAGGTGGAGTATGCCGTGGCCGTCTTCGAGTCCCTGACGGCTACCTTCCGCGAAGAGCTCGACCCCGAGTACAAAGCCAACCGCGAACCGCCGGATCCAAACCTCAAGCGCCAGATTCCGTTAGTCGAGCGGGCTTGCCACTGTCTGGGGATCCCCACTCTGGCTGTCGATGGTTACGAGGCTGACGACGTGATGGGCGCGCTAGCCCACCGGGCCGTGGCCGCCGGCCACGCTGTAACCATCGTTTCAAACGACAAGGATCTGGCTCAAATTCTGGCTCTGGGCGGCGATATCGAACTGCTCAGGCTCTCGGGCACGGGCAAGAGCGCCAAAGTCGAGCGCATCCGGCCCGAGGGGGTGGTCGAGCTGTTTGGCGTCCCGCCCGAGCTGATCCCATCCTGGTTGGCCCTTAAGGGCGACACCGTCGACAACATCAAGGGCGTGCCCGGCATCGGCCAGAAGACGGCTTCGAGACTCTTGCTCGAGCACGGTGGACTGGTCAACCTGCTGGCCGAACCTACCCGAGCCGGTCGCTACGCCGAAAAGCTGGTGGCCCTAAAAGACCGCCTGGTCCGCGACCTCGAGGTGGCCACCATCAAGACCGATTTAGACCTCGGCTTTGATGGCCTCGACCTCGAACGCTTCCGGCCCATCCCTCTGCAAGGTGCGGTCGAATTCTTCGAAGACCTCGGCATGCACCGGCACCTGTCCGCCGTCGAACAACTCATCTTCCCCGAGCCCACGGTGGCCGAACTCTGGGGCTAACCGGCGAGCCCTACGCTCGCTGGTAGTTAGCCATCTCACGCAGGAGGTGGAGCGAGGTTTCGATGCCGCGGTGGTAGTTGCCCAGGTCGAAGTGCTCGTTAGGGGCGTGCAGGTTTTCGTCGTTTAAGCCAAAGCCCAAGAGCACGCCTGGCATGCCCAGGATATTCTGAAAGTCGACCACGATCGGGATCGAACCGCCTTCACGCACGGTCACCGGCGTCTTGCCGAAGACCCGCTCCACGGCCCGGGCGGCGGCCTGCAGGGCGGGATGGTCGGGAGGGGTGATCCAGGGATGGCCGCCATGCATTCGGGTCACCTTGCACTCGATGGTATCGGGGCAGAGTTTGCGGATGTGAGCCTCTAGCCTCTCGGCAATCTTGTCGGGGTTCTGGTTGGGCACCAGGCGGCAAGAGACCTTGGCCATGGCTTTGTTGGGCAGAACCGTCTTCGCTCCCTCGCCAGTGAAACCGCATAGAAGGCCGTTGATTTCGAGAGTGGGCCGGGCGGTGCGCTGCTCGAGCGGGGTGAAACCCTTCTCGCCCGAGAGGCCGGGCACACCCAGGTCGGCGCGGAATTTCTCAGGGTCAAAAGGCAGGGCGGCGAACTGGGCGCGTTCGGCCTGAGTCAACTCGAGCACCTCATCATAGAAGCCAGGCACCGTGATGTGGTCGTTCTCGTCTTTGAGAGCGGCCAGAATCTTGCACAGTTCCATGCCCGGGTTAGGCACAGCCCCGCCGAACACGCCCGAGTGCAAGTCGCCGTCAGCACCTTTAAGGTCAATCTGCAGATAGGTCAAGCCGCGAAGGGCATAAACCAGGCTGGGCGTGTCGGGAGCAAACATGGCACTATCGGAGATGACCAGCACATCGGCTTGGAGCAGGTCTTCGTTTTGCTTGAGAAACGGAGCCAGGCTGGGGCTGCCGATCTCTTCTTCGCCTTCGATGATGAACTTGACGTTGATCGGCAGTTGGCCGTCAGTCTGCATCAGAGTCTTGACCGCCTTGATATGGGCCAGGAACTGGCCCTTGTCGTCGGTGGCGCCGCGGGCGTAGACCTTGCCGTTGCGCACGGTGGGCTCGAAGGGAGGGGTAGTCCAGAGTTCGATGGGGTCTTCGGGTTGGACATCATAGTGGCCGTAGATCAGGACCGTCGGCTTGCCGGCGGCCTCGGTCCACTGGGCGAAGACGGCCGGGTGACCGGCGGTGGGCATCACCCGTACATCGCTAAGACCGGCATCGCGCAATTGATTGGCGACCTCTTCGGCGCAGGCCTTCACATCGCCGGCTCGCTTGCTGTCGGTGCTGACACTGGGGATCGCCAGGAGCTTCATCAGATCTTGTTCGAATTGTTGCTTGTTTGTGGTGAGGAAATCGGTGGTAGTCATCGCAGCTCCTTATGGCACTTGGGATTCGGCGTGGTTCTCGCGGCGAAAAAGGAACTCCTGCGTTTAACAAATTAGCAGTGAACCGGCAATAAAGTTTACAGGCTAGTTACAATGTTGCCGGTTCCTAACCGTTTTGCGGCGACTACAATTGGCTTAAGAGAAACGAAGAGAGGGTTACCGGTTGTGAAGAATCACGAAATCAGCTCCACCGACTACTACGATATCGCGCTCGATGTCGAACTCATGCTGATCGCCCAGGCCGAGAAGGCTCTCAAGCGCCACTAAGATTGGACTTCGCCAGCCCCTCGGTGAAACCGGCCGCGTTCTTGTGGCCACCGCCACCGGCTCGGCTGGCCAGTTCGGCCACATCGAAGTCGCCCTCCGAGCGAAGAGACCAGTTGCGGTCCCCCTCGGCATTTTCATAGTAGGCCGCCGCGAACTTCGCCTCGGGATGCAGCTGGCATAACATATTGGCGATCTCGGAACGAAACTCGGTGGCGTTTACGATGGGCACACGGTATCCGAACAGTTCTCCCCAACGGGCTCTTTGACAGGCTGCCTCGACGATCTGGTCTTGCAGCCGCAACAGGGCGACTCCTTCGATCTTGAGATGAGCCACGGTGAGCTGGCTCCAGACCCTGAAATCCATGGGGTATGCGTGCAGCGCGATCGAGACCTCTTTGCTCTGGGGCAGCTCCCAACGCCAGAGGTCTTTATCTTCGATATAGGCCACCAGTTCTGGCACGGGTTCGTCAGGATGCCAGTATTCCCAAGCCATCCGGGCCCCTGACTTGTGCATGTCGAAGGTGGCAAAATCGAGCCCGGCCAGCTCTTCTTCAGCGGTTTTGTGGTGGTCGAGGATCACCATGTCGGCGAAGCGCTCGCGCATTGCCAGGATGGTATCGCGGGTGTAAGAGAAGTCGACGATGGCCACGCGGGCAGTGGCCGGCAGTTCGGGTGGCGGTTCGCCATGCGTCACCGGCAGATAGGTCGCTTCGTCCCCCAGAATTCTCCACGCCCCCAGCGCTGCCCCGAAACCATCGGGACACTGGGCGTGGTAGAGAACGTGGGTGACCTGGGTCGGATCCATCGGGCTAAAATTCTTCACCCGAGGGGAAGACCCTCCGGCTCAAGCGGGCAGGCTGGCCAATCCGAACCAATAGTCTTGGATTCGTTTCATGGCGTTGGTGAACTGTTCGAAGCCAACGGGCTTGGTTACATAGGAATTGGCGTGATGCAGATAGGCCTGGCAGACATCGCAGTTGGACTCGGAAGTGGTGAGGATTACGACGGGAATTTTGCACAACTGGGCATCCTCTTTGATCTGCTGTAGAACCTCGTGTCCGCTCTTGCGAGGCAAGTTCAGGTCCATCAAGATTAGGTCGGGCCGTTGACTGGCCGTGTAGTCGCCCTGGCGATAGAGGAATTCGAGAGCCTCAACCCCGTTTTTCACTACGTCAAGATTAATCTTGAAGCTGGACTCGCTGAGGGCCTCTTGAGTCAAACGGATGTCGCCCGGATTATCTTCGATCAGCAGGATATGGACGGTCTTCATCTCGCTCCTTACGTCACACCCCCCGAGTCCTTCTTCATTCTCCGGTGCAATCCTAGCAAACAGCGATCAACGACCATACAACAGAACAGGGGAACCTGTCCTCGGCAAGAATAGAGCCGGCATGAAGCGAGTGCTAGTTTGTGATGATCAACCGGCTTTGAGAGAGGTTCTTCGGGACGCTCTGGCCGACTTGCGTGGGGACCTCGAGGTGATCGAGGCCGGCGATGGGAAAGCTGCCCTGGGTTTGCTCTCGGATAAAGCCTACGATCTGGTTTTTCTTGACGTCGAGATGCCTCAATTGGACGGGTTCGAGACCCTCAAAGCTCTCAGGGCCAAAGAAAGCGGGCGGCGCACCCCGGTGGTCATGGTCACCGGCATGAACACCGAAGAGCACATCATCTCGGGCTGGCAACTCGACGCCGACGGCTATATCTCCAAGCCTTTCAATCTCGACGAGATCGCCGAGGCCGTGGCTACTCACCTGGCTTGAACCAAGGACCTGTCAGGAAATAACTTGTGCATTCGGGGCGATGATCCATCCCCTGTGGCTGCGTTGCGCTTCCCTTACATATTGCCGATATGCGCGGTCAGACGCGCCTTGCCACAGGGGCGCCTCAGCGCCCGGAATGCTACTCTTAATCCCTGACAGGCCCTAGCGGCGGGCCGCTCGCAGGGTCTTGAGGGTGAATCGGGTCACCAGGCCGCCACGGTAGCCGGGTGCGAGCACCACTTCCAGGCTGTCGAGCACATCGTCGGGCCGAAAGCCCTCGCTGAGATAGGCGTCGACCTCGAGCAATTTGCAGGCATCGGCGTCGCCACGCTGACCTGCCAGGGTAAAGGCCAGAACTCTCTTGAACAGGCCGTGAGTCCGCTTGAGCACTTCGCTCAACCGACGAAAACCACCCCACTCCAGGTCATAGGCCAGCGCGTCATAGGGGCGGTCCGGCAACTCTTCGCTCTGGTGAATGACCGTCTCCGGACCATTTTCTCCCAGGCTAACCTCGCCGGCGTCGTAGTGCTGGCTCATGATCAACATCCGACAGCCCGTGAGGCTGGTCGTCCCTTTCGGTAGGGGCTCGAAGCTGCCGACCGGAAGTTTGGCCGTGAACCAGAAGACCGAGCCCTGCCCGAGTCGGCTTTTGACCCCGATGTTTCCACCCATGATGGTCACCAGTCGCCGCGAGATGGCTAGACCTAGACCGGTGCCGCCGAAGCGACCGAGAATGGTTCGGTCGGCCTGTTCATAGGGTTGAAAGATCCTGTCTAGAGAGTCTTCGGCAATCCCGATGCCGGTGTCTCGGATCTCGAACACGATGCGCGGCGGGGCCAGTTTGACCACCACTCTGACCCGACCCTTTTCGGTAAACTTGATGGCGTTGCTGATGAGATTGGTCAGCACCTGACGCAAGCGCCCCGGGTCACCGACCACATAGCGAGGCACCAGGGCCGCCAACTCGAGCTGAATGCCGAGCTTTTTGTTGGCCGCCAATAGTCGCGAGGCCTGGACGGTGTCCTCGAGCATAGCATGCAGGTCGAAGACCTGCTCCAGCAAGGTGATGTCGCCTCGCGCCAGTTTGGCGAAATCGAGGATGTCGTTGACCAGGGTCTGAATGATCGACGACGAGTCCTCGATGAGGTGGATATACCGCTCTCTCTTCTCGGGTGCCAACGAAGGCTTCTTGGAGAGTTGGCAGGCCATGCTGATCACCGACAGCGGCGAGCGCATCTCGTGGCTGACATGGGCTAGAAGTTGCTGAGCTCGGGAGGCGTCGGCCGCTTCGAATCGCTCGAGCCAGGCGGCGAAGCCTGGTCCCGAGAAAGTTTTGGGAGTGATGGCCAGCACGTCGTCAAAGCCGCTCGGACTCGAGCAGACCAGGACAACTTTCTCGGGTCGGACCTCGAGCCCGTCGAGCCAGGGGCGCCACCAGGACTGCTCGTCGTCGAGCAGGATGATGACCCGTTCCAGGTCGACGGTCCCAGCCACCACCTCGGCGGGCGTGGCTCGGGTGAGTTCGAAGTTGCTCAGGCTCTCGGGTAGGGGGTCGGCGCTATGGCTAATCAACAGCAGGCCCAATGGTAGTACCTCTAGAAGAGCCTTCTCGCGAGGTGCTCGGCGACCTGCCGCGCGGCCAAGTCGCAAGGCCCAAATTGCAAACCAAAAACCGCGTCATACTCGTTGCCAACGATACGCCGGCTAGCCTTTCTGCTATTGCGGCCTCCCTGACGGAGGAGGGATACACTCCGCTGGCTGTTTGTGATGGTCATGAGGTCTTGCGCGAACTGCAGCGAAGCGAGGTCGACCTGGTAGCCCTCGATGTCTCGATGCCCACCATGGATGGTGTGGTCACCTGCCGCGAACTGCGTTCGAATCCAGACTTTTCTCGCCTGCCGGTGATCATCTATGGGGACCTCGATGATGCCAATCGGCGCGAAGAGTCTTTTCGGGCGGGCTGCAACGTCTACGTGAGTCTGACCGACCCCGACGGGTTGCTGGGGCCTATCGAAGATCTCCTGGGCGAGGCCACCGAACCTGTCTTTCTCGACGAACTGGCCGAGCCGACGGTGATGGTCATCGACGACGACCCTCAGATTCTTCGCTTGTTGGTGCGCTTTCTAGAGATGGAAGGACTGCGGGTCATCACCGGCACCAGCGGCCAGGAACTCGATGAGAAGTTGGCCGCGGGCCTACCTGACGTCATCATCCTCGATGTCATGCTACCCGGAGAAGACGGGCTCCAGATCCTGCAGCGCCTCAAGTCTGACCCCTATACCGAGCAGATTCCAGTAGTGATCACCTCCGGTGGGTCCGAGCGCGAACTGGTCAACCGTGCCCTCGAAAGCGGAGCCGACGACTATTTAGCCAAACCGGTGGACCCCAGTCGACTCAAAGCCCGGGTCAACGCATGCCTGAACACCCGGCGGCTGCTTCTGCTCCAGGCGGCCTATCGCCAGAAGCTAGAGACCGCCAATCGCCAACTCGAGAATCTGGTCACTTCTCAGACGGCTCAGTTGGCCGAGGCCCATTTGGCGCTGGTGTTTGCGATGTCGAAGTTGGCGGAGTCGCGGGATCCCGAGACGGGTGCCCATCTCGAGCGACTGCGGGCCTATTGCCAGACTCTTTGCAAAGCTTTGCTCGAGCAGGGCAGCTATGGTAGCGAATTGACCCCCGCCTTTGTGGACACGATCTATCAGGCCAGTCCGTTGCACGACATCGGCAAAGTGGGTGTTCCCGACTCGGTCTTGCTCAAGCCGGGCAAGCTCACGGCCGAAGAACTCGAGATCATGAAAACCCACACCACCCTCGGTGCCCAGACTCTGCTCGATGTCCAGAAGCGCTGTCCGGCCAACCGTCTGATCGAGATGGCTGTCGACATTACCTGGGCCCATCACGAGCGCTGGGACGGGCAAGGCTACCCTCGGGGCCTGGCGGGCCTAGAGATTCCTCTCAGCGCCCGCATTCTGGCCGTGGGTGACGTGTACGACGCTTTGACCTCCCGACGCCCGTACAAAGAGGCGCTGGCCCACGACGAAAGTGTGGCCATCATCGTTCAAGGCAGGGGGACTCAGTTTGACCCTCTGGTGGTGAGCGCATTCGAAGCAGTCTGTCAGGAGTTTCTAAAGGTTAGAGAAGCCTATAGCGAATAGTCTGGCATAGGCGAACTCGAGCGTCCGGGATTGGAAGGAAACTATGCATCACTTTGGCGGGTTGATGCCGCATGGCCAATGCATGCTGTGGAGCCCAGGGCTTTTGGTTCTCCATGTGCTGTCGGACCTGATCATTGGATTGTCCTACTTCGCTATCCCGCTGTCGCTGTGGGCGGTGGTGCGGCGCGACCGTGAACTGCGAGCGATGCGGCTCTTTATGGCCTTTATCTTTCTGTGTGGTTTGACTCATCTGTGGAGTATCTACACCACCTGGGTTCCGGCCTACTATCTCGAAGGCGTGTTCAAGGCGGCTACGGCCATCATTTCGCTCTGGACGGCGCTGGTCTTTCCCGGCGTCGTCAAGGCCTATGTGAAGAACCAGACCCGCGCCGAACTCGACGCCACCCGCCGTAACCTCGAGGCGGAGAAGTCGGTGTTGGAGAACGCTCTCGAGGGAGTCATTCGACTCGACGCCGAGGGCAATCTGGCGCAGGTCAACGGAGCCTTCGCTCGCCTGATGAAGTCGGATGCCGATGTTTTGCGGGGGGTTCCCTGGCGTTCGATCATCGCCCCGGCAGACCACGAACAACTGGCCGAGGTGCTGGCGCGGTCGGGGCGCACCGAGGCGAGTTTGATGGCCCAACGTCGGGATGGCCGCGAGGTTCCCGTCGATCTGGTGGTGCTGCGCTTAGGCGAGGGATGGGCCATTTTTCTGCGGGATATGACGAGACATCGAGCCATGGAGGCCCGACTTGTCGAGCACAATGCGGCCCTGCAGCGATTTGCCTCGACGGCGGCTCACGATCTGCAAGAACCGATCCGCATGATCATCGGCTACCTTGAACTGATCGAAAGGCGCTATGCGGACAAGCTCGACGATTCCGGTCACGAGTTCATCCAACTTGCCGTCGACGGCGCCGGACGCATGGAGCGGTTGATCCGCGAGCTACTCAAGTTCACTCGACTGGATGCCGAGGTCCCAACCGAGGACTACCCTCTGAACAAACTGGTCCACGAGGCCCTTCAAGACCTCAAGCGATTGATCGACGAAACCGACGCCAAAGTCGAGGTGGGCGACCTTCCCACCCTCGAGGTTCAGCCCACCCGGCTGCGCCAGGTCTTTCAAAATTTGCTCGGCAATGCGCTGAAGTTCCGTCGACCCGACCAGGCCACGATTGTTCGGGTATGGGCCGAGCGCACGGATGAGGGCTGGGGCGTGTCGGTGCAGGATAACGGTATCGGTATTCCTGCCGACTGCATCGGCAAGGTCTTTCAGCCCCTATTTCGGGGGCACTCCAGCGAGGATTACAGCGGCACCGGCCTGGGTTTAGCGACCTGCAAGCAGATCGTGGCGGCCCACGGCGGTAAGATCTGGGCCGAATCACCCCCCGAAGGGGGTACCGTCATTCGCTTTAACCTACCTGATATCGCTCCACGATCGACTTGAGTTCTTCTCCCAGCCCGGTCAGGTCACGAGCGGAAGATTCCAACATGCTCGAGGCCTGCACCGCCTGTTCGGCGGCGGCGTTGATCTCTTGCATACCCATCGAGATCTGCTCGATACCCACCTGCTGCTCCCCCGTCCCGGCGGCGATGATCTGAAAGGCCTCGATACTCTCGCGCAGGGCCGTGCCCAGCGAGTCCATGGTTACAGTGGCGTCCTCTCCCTGCGTGCGGGCCGTATCCACCAATTTTACCACCTCCTCGGTCAAGAGTACGGAGCGATTGATGCCTTTGCGGATGTCGCCCAGGATGGCTTGCACCCGCAGGGTAGCCTCGGCGCTGCGTTCGGCTAGCGACTTCATCTCGCCGGCCACCACTCCGAATCGATTCCCCTCGGCTCCTACCGATACGGCTTCAATGGCCGCGTTGAGGGCCAGCAGATTGGATTGTTCGGCCACTCCGCGGACCGTTTCGATGACATCGCCGATGGCCTGAGTGCGTTCGCTGAGGCTCATGACGTTTTCGGCGACCTTCTCTACCTGAGCCCCGATGCGCTCCAGGCTCCCGGCCACATCCTTTACCGCCTCGATGCCGCTCTCGCCGGCCTCGACCGTGCGTTCCCCCGAGGTGGCCACGCTATTGGCGCGCTGGCTGACTTGCTGGCTGTTGCGGGTCATCTCTTCCATGGTGGAAGTGATCTCTTGAACGGTGGTGGCGCGCTCTTGCAGAGAAACAGCTTGTTGTTCGGCCGAGGCTAGAATGGCGGCCGAATGCGAGTTGAGCTCCTTGGTCGTGTCTCGCATTCGAACCACCATCTGACGCAGACCGGAGGCCATGGTATCGAAGGCATTGGTGAGCAGCGAGAGTTCGTCTCGCCCGATGACTCCGACCTCGGCCGTGCGTAAATCACCCTCCGAGATGCGGGTGGCCGAGCGCGTCAACACGGCCAACGGCTGCGTGATGCTGTGCCCCAAGCCCAGCTGAATGGCGGTCAGCAGCAAAAAGACCACGGTGAGGCTCAAGGCCAATCTGGTGAGCGCTAGACCAAGACGCTCCTCGAGCTGGGCCGAGGTGTCGGTGGCCAGTTGATTGTAGGCCTGGTTGAGAGTCTGAAGGGCGGCTGCCGCTGGGCGGTCGTCAAAGCGAACCTGCTGGTCGATGGCCGTCACGTCGGTTCCCGCCGAGCGCAGGCGGACGACCAGTTCCAGTTTGTCGAGATGGTTTTCTACCATGTCTTCGATGACGGCCAGAGCCCCTAACTCGTCAGGAGTAATTCCGGCCAACTTCTTATAGCTCTCGAGGATCTGGCGTGCGTCTTCGAGCTTTTGGCGGGCCTCTCGTTCGTCGCGGGACTCGCCTCGCAAAAGATAGTTCTTGAAGAGGTGGATGGCGCCACCGTAGCCGAGGCTGGCGCGAATGTCTTCGAGCAGGACCTGCCTTTGGACGACCTGCTCGCGATAGAAATCCCAACGGGTCTCGACCTTCTTGAGGGCCTGCCATTGCAGACCTGCGATACAGGCGAAGGCGGCCAGGTTGAGGATCAGGCTCAGCAGCAGCTTGTTCTTGATCGATAGATTTCGCATGGCGCTCCTTAGCGAGGCAAAGTGATCTTGACCACCGTGCCTCGGGGTTCGTTGGATTCGAGCCAGATCTGGCCCCCGTGCAACTCGACGATTTTCCGGCTAAGGGCCAGACCGAGTCCGCTGCTCTGGTGCTCACCCAGAGTCTCGAACAGCTTGAACACGCGCGACCGGGCATCGGGTGGAATGCCGGGACCCTGGTCGGCCAGCGAGAGCACCCACTGGTCCCGGTCGGGCTGGACGTTCAGCGCAATCGGGGTTTGACCGCCGTAGACGATGGCATTCTTGAGCAGGTGCCAGAACATGGCTCGCAACTGCCGGGGGCGACCCCAGAGGGTGGGAAGAGGAGCCTCGATGACCAGTTCGGGGAGCTGCAGATGGCTCAGTTCGCGCAGCACCGCCTGCATGAGACGATCGAGGTCGACTTTCTCGAGGCCGGCTTCCTGCTCGAGTTCGAGATAGACTCCCAGATCGAGCAGAACCCGTTTCATGCGAGCCGCCCCCTGAACCACGAAATCGAGATATTCCCGTTGGCCCGGCGGCACTTCGAGGCGGCGAGCCAACAGGTCCGAGAAGCTCACCACCTGGCGCAGAGGTTCCTGCAAATGATGAGCGGTAACAAAGGTGAAACGACTAAACTCTTCGTGAAGCCTTTCCAACTCGGTGGCCTTGCGGGCCAGTTCTTTCTGTTGCTCGAGACGGGCCGTGATGTCGCGGGAAATACTCACCAGAATGGGCGGGCCATTGCGTTGTTTGACGGCCACCCTGGTAGACGAGAACCACTGGTTCTCGTCAGCTAGCGCCTCGGTAACGTCGACCGAGGATTTGCCCTCGAGAGCTCGCTGCTCAGCTTCGGGTGCCCCTTCCAGGGTCCGCGCCCCAAGTTCTTGCTGAGTCTTGCCGACCGCCTCGTTGGGACTCGAAACACCCATCAGCTCACACTGTGGCTGGTTGACTCGCAAGAACCGTCCCAGGTGATCCTTGAAGTAGATCAGGTCGGGGATGTTGTCGAGCAAGGCATGCAGCAGCGTTCGCTCGAGTTGCATCTCACCCATGAGTTGGAAGCGCTGAGCCGCTCCCGTCACCAGGGCCCGCAGCTCCTGGGGCTCCCAGGGCTTGGATACAAAGGCGAAGAGCTGGCCATTGTTGACGGCTTCGACCAGGTCCTCGAAGTCGGTGTAGCCGGTCATGAGCACCTGGGTGGCGGCCGACAGCTCGGCGGCGTGGGCCAGGAACTCGTCTCCACTCATCCCCGGCATCCGCTGATCGCTCAAGACGACGGCTACGGGCCGGCTGGCCAGGACCTCCAAGGCCCGGGCTCCAGTGGTGGCGGTGAAGACCTCGAAGTCGTTCTCGAGCAGGTCTTCAATCGAGTCGAGAATGCCGGGCTCGTCGTCGACGGCCAGCACGATGGGTCGACCCACCTGCCGGCCCGGAGAAACGGCGATCATGACACCACCTCCGGCAGCCAGACGACGAAGCGGGCCCCCTCATCCTCTGGTCCCTCCACCGCGATACTACCCTGGTGCTGCTCGACGATCCGGCGGCAGATGGCCAGACCCAGACCTGTTCCCTCGCCCGCCGGCTTGGTGGTGTAGAAGGGGGTGAAGACCTTCTCTCGCTCGGCCGGCGGGATTCCCCGGCCGTTATCGGCCACGCACAGTTGCAGGCCGCCTCTCTCGAACCCGGTGGTGACGGTGACCCGCCCTCCCCGGGCCACCGCATCCAGCGCGTTGCTGAGGAGATTGACGACCAGCTGGTTGAATGGGCCGGGATGGCATGAAAGTGGTTGGATGAAGTCAAAGCGCTTCACGATTTCGACCTCCTTGGCTTTGAACTGATGGCGCAGCAGCACCAACGCCGATTCGATACTCTCGCCAACGTCGATAGGCTTGCGTTCGGCCTCATCGAGGCGAGAGAAGGTGCGTAGTTGAAGTACGAGTTCTTTGACTCTGCCCAACCCGCTCAGCGATTCCTGCAGGCGGCGCCGGATTTTGGCCCAGCGAGCGGCCTGCCGGTCGTCGAGATGGGGCCCGACGGCGGGCTCGAGTTCGGCCAACCAGCCAACGACGTTGTGCAGGTTGGTGGCGACAAAGGTGAGAGGGTTGTTGACTTCGTGGGCAACTCCGGCCACCAGTTGTCCCAGGGTGGCCATCTTTTCCGAGTGGACGAGCTGGGTTTGGGCCTCTTCCAGACGACGATACGACTCCTTGAGTTCCTGGTTCTTTTCGGCCAGCTGATCGGCCAGGGCGGCGCGCAGCTCTTTCTCTTGAATATGAGCTTCCAGGGCGAGGTTCTCGCGAACCGCGCGCAGCCGGCGCAGATGGTTTTTGACCCGGGCCTTGAGCAAGGCCAGGCCGTCACTCAACGAGACCACGTCGTCGAGACCCAATCCCAGCCAGTGACTGGTGCGCCGCTCACCCTGCACCAGCAAGATCAGCGGCAGATGGGATCCCAGCGAGTCTCGGACCCGGTCGAGGCCTTCACTTTCGAGCAAAGCCTCGTCTACTACCGCGCCTTCCAACGGTTGCTCGAGATCGCAATGGTCCAGCCGTTGGTGCTTCTGGATTTCGACTCCGTCTTCTTCAAAGGCGCTCGCAAGCTGCTCGAGTCGCTTGTGGTCGCTGACCAGCAACAGCAACTGAGGTCGGCGCAAGGCGCTGGCAGCCAGACTGGCCTGGCGGCCGCCGCTGCGGACCAGGGCGCTCAGACGGCTCAGCAGTGTCGGATGGTCGACGGATTTCTCCAGGTAGGCGTCGGCCCCACTCTCCAGGCCGCGTAATTCCAATTGATCCGAGTCGGCCCCGGTAAGGATGACCACCGGCAGGTCCCGGGTGTCGAGATTGCCGCGCAGGAGTCGGCACAGTTCATCGCCCCGCATGTCGGGCAGGTAAAAGTCGGTGAGAACCAGGGCGGGGCGGCGGTCGAGCACCGCCTGGACCGCCTGGTCGGCGCTCTCCACCCAGTCCACCTCCCAGCCCGCTCGTTCGAGCACGGCCGTCAGGCTCAGTGCCTGGGTTGGCGAGTCTTCGACCAACAGAATCCGGTGCGGTTCAATCACGACGCGCCTCCTTGAGGGAAGACAACCATTTGGCGATACTCTCGGGGCTGCGCGCCCGCGCCGTGGGAGCCTTCTCGAGGGCGCGTCGCGGCATACTCGCTACCAGGGCCGTGTCGGGCGCCTGCACGACGCCCAATCCACCGGCCGCGGTCAGTTCGCCCAGGCCATCGGCTCCGTCACTTCCCATGCCGGTCAGCACCACCCCGGCCGCCCGACTCTTCAGGGCCTGAGCCAGCGAACGCAGGAGCAGCGTGCCCGAGGGACGGTGGTATCCTACCGGCGGAGCATTGCTAAGCGAGAGCCGTCGGCCGAGCAGAGTAAGATGATAGCCGGACGGGGCCACATAGAGCCCGCCTCGAGTCAGGGTCTGGCCGTGGCTAGCTACGCAAACTTGCAGTCGCGTTTGAGTCTGAAGCCAGTTGGCGAAGTGGATCTCGAAGGTCGGGGTGATGTGCTGGACCAGCAGGATGGGCAGGTCGAAGTCCGGATCCAGCTTGCCAAAGATACTGGCTAATACGGCTGGCCCTCCGGTCGAAGCCACCATGCCCACGGCTTCGCAGGTTTGGGGTCCGCCTCGGAGAGTCGCCGACTTGGGGCGGCCGTTTAGAGTGCGCCGCCGGCGTAGCACGGGCACCCGGCTCATGACCGCGAGCTTGGAATACAGGCTCTGGACCGCTCGCTCGTGTTCCGGGTCTGAGGGCGGCGGGGGTTTCTGTAAGACCTCCAGCGCCCCGAAGCGCAAGGCCTCGATGGCCCGGGTGTTGAGTTCGGGCAGCTTGCCGGTGACGACCACCACCGGAGTGGGATGGGTCTGCATGATGCGGCGCACGGCCTCGGCTCCGTCAAATTCGGGCAGGCAGAGGTCCATGCTGACGATGTCGGGACGCAGGCTTTCGGTCAGGGCGACCGCCTCGGGACCGCTGCCGGCCTCTCCCACCACCTGGAAGCGCCCATCCTGGCTCAGGACGTGGCGAAGCAATACCAGATCGGCCTTCGAGTTCTCGACCAGTAGCACCCGAATCATAATAGCTGTCTGACGGTTTCCAAGAGTTCCTCCTGCTGGAATCTTTGCTTGACAAGATAGGCCTGGGCCCCTAGTTCCAGGCCGCGTCGCTGGTCTACGGGGTCCGAGCGCGACGTCAGCAAAATAAACGGAAGGTCGCGATTGGGCCCGCTCGAGCGCACCCGCTCAAGTAATTCAAAACCTGTCATGCCGGGCATTTCTACATCGCTAACGATCAGGTCGACCTGATTGAGACTCAGCTGCTCGAGGGCGTCGGGTCCGTCGACCGCCACCAGCACCAGATATCCCTCCGCTTCCAGGATACTGCGTTCCATGGCTCGGGTGGTGAGCGAGTCGTCGACCACCAGAATGACCCGGGGGCCGACTTCTGGCTCTTCGGCCGGCTGGCTGAAGTGGACCGGTCCGGCTTTCTGGATCCGCTCGACCAGGGTGCCCAGCTTGAGCACCAGGGCCAGGCGGCCGTCGGCCAGCGGCCACACTCCGGCGAAGAGTTCGGTCGAGACCCCGGGCAGAGTGAGGGGCCGGATCATGGCGCGGCTGTGCCAGAGTAGCTGGTCGACGATCAGAGCGGCCTGGCCGAGCGGCGTCTTGACCACGACCAGCGGCAAAGCCTCGCCGTCGCCCAGCGAAACAGGTTGGCCCAGCAAGGTTCCCAGACCGGCCACGGGATAGGCCTCGTCGTCGAGCCGGATGATCTGGCCCTGGCCAGATTCCTCGAGTTGGTCTGGCTCGATCATCGAGAGCCGTTCGATCAGGTGGGCCGCCAGGCCGTAGACCTGACCGTTGCAAGAGACCAGCAGCAAGTCTTGAGCAGAGATGGAAACGGGCAACTCCAGGCGAACCGTCGTGCCCACGTTTTCCTCCGACTCGAGCAGGACATCGCCCGATAGCGACTGGATCACCTCGGAGAGCACCGCCAGGCCGACGCCGCGCCCGGCATAGTGGTCAATTTTGCTCTCGGTGGAAAACCCCGTGCGGAAGAGCAGTTGATGCAGTCGCTCGGGCGGGCAGTCTCCGGCTTCTTCGCTGGTCATCAGACCGAGTTGGACCGCCCTGGCCCGAATCTGGGCCAGGGATAGACCTCGGCCATCGTCGCAAACCTCCAGGCGGAGCTTGCCGCCCTCTTCGGCCAGCCGAAGTTCGACCGTGCCAGTGCCCGGCTTACCCACCCGAGCGCGCTGGTCTGGCGTTTCCAGCCCGTGGTGCACGCAATTGCGCAACAGATGCATGACGCCGGGTCGCAGCCGCTCGAGCACGGTCTTGTCGGCCAGCAACTCGAGCCCCACCTCGCGATAGCGAAGCTCTTTACCCTCGGCCCTTGCCTGCGCTCGCAGCGATGGTCCAAAACCCGACAGGACACCCGTGGCTTCGATCAAGCGCACCCTGGCCACGGCCCGCTCGAGGGTCATGGTGCCGCGGGCCAGTCGCTGAGAATTGTCGCGCAGGCGGGTGCGGGTGTCTCTGAGTTTAGCCGCCAACTCGAAAAGCGCCCGTTCATGTCCCTTGGAGTCGGCCGAGGGAAGACTGGTCAAGCCTTCTTCAATGTGCTTGAGTTCGTTGGAAAAGGTGTCGTGTAAGCTGCTGATGGTCACCAGGTCGGCCAGACTACTGAGCAGTTCGTCGAGGCCATGCGAGCGGCTGCGCTCGATGGCCGGGGTCGGTGGGGCGGCCGGGGCGACCACCTCGGCTGGGAGAACGACATCTTCGCCCAGCCACACGGCCAGCGACCCATCGAGACTCAGGTCGCTCTCGGGGTCGGGTTGCGACAGCGAGTTGACGTAGTCTTCGATATGATCGAGGCACTCTTCTATCAACACCAAAGCCTCTTCGTCGAGAGTCTGGCGGCCGGTCGAAAGCCGGCTCAACACGGTTTCGAGACGATGGGCAGCGCGCTCGACGGGCGGCACGGCGGCGGCCCGGGCTGCTCCTTTGAGGGTGTGGCAGGCTCGTAGCATCTCCTCGAGGCCACTCGAGGACGACTCGTCGAGAGCCCGCCGAAAGCCTGCTCGCAGCACCTTGAGATAGTCGCGGTATTCACTGCGAAAAGCCTCGAGCAGGCGGATGGCGAGCGCGTCGCTCATGGGGCTTGTCCTGTGAAGATGCGGTGGGCCAGTAGCTTGGCGGCATCCAACACGGCCACCCCGTCGCCGGTGAGCGCCTGGACGGCCGCCTCGCCCGGGGTGGGAGCCCGAAGTTGCTCTGGCCTGAGCTCGAGAAAGTCGCCCAGTTCGTCGACGGCCAGGCCGATCTCGCTGTGGGGATGGCGCAGTAGCAAGATCGTTACTCGTTGTCCCAGGGGGGCCTGGGTTCTCCCCAGCAGACGGGCCAGAGAAAACACCGGATGGAGTCGGCCCTGATGCTGGACCAGGCCCAGCAGTTCGGGCTCTGAACCCGGTAAGGGCGTAAGGTTTTGGGCCACGAACACCCCGGCCAGGGCCTTGAGATAAAAGCCTACGCGGGTTCGAGAAAGTAGCACGGTCAGACACGGCTCACCAACCTGTGTCGCCTGTCGGCGGCCGGGTGCGGCCAGAGCCTGACCACGTTGCCGGCGGACTTCATCGGTCATTGCCGACCCCCTTGAGCTGCCCGGAGACAGCCGAACGCAGCTCTTCTCTGGTGACGCCGTCAAGCCATTCAAGCCCGCGTGCCGAGCCCGGGTCAGACAGCAGCCTTTGCAGCGTCGATAGAGACTTGCGAGCGCGTTCAGCTTGACCCTGCTCGCGGGCGAAAATCGCCTGATAGTAGTGGGCCGGCAGGAAGCGACGATCGAGAAACAGAGCCCGGTCCAGCGCCTCGGCACAGGCTGTGGAGCGGCCCTGTTCGTCGAGCAGCAAAGCGTGCAGAAAGTGAGCGGCCGGCTCGAGGGGGTTGGCCTTCAAATAGCCTTCGCAGGCTGCCTGAGCCTGGAGGATTTGGCCTTGATCGGCCAGCTGGCGAATCTCTTTGAGGCTCGGGGCAGGCGGCGGCTGCCTGACGGCGGAGCAGCGTCGAGCCGGGCTCATGGACGAGCTGGGCGCCCGCGGGCGGGGGGGTTTGGAAACACTGGGTTTGAGGGGCTTGCGAAAAGCAGACACGCCCTCGAGGCGAACCCTTTCCAGGCCCTGCAAAAGATCCAGCCCCGGTTCGGAGTGACCTACCAGCAACCAGCCACCCGGCCGCAGACAGGCCCGCAGCGAAGCCAGGACGCGCCGCATCAAGCGCAGACTAAAATAGATCATCACGTTGCGGCAGAGGATAAGATCCACGGAGCCCGGGCTCGGGAACTCCTGGCCGGCCAGGTTGTGAAAACCGTATTGAATCAGGTCGCGATACTTCTCTAGCAGCAACCAGCGGCCAGCTCGGGGCAGGAAGCACTCCCGTCGAACGGCCTCGGGGGTCGAGCGCAAGCTCCAGTTGTTGTAGCTGGCGGTCCGAGCTTGTTCGAGCGCTTGCTGATCGATGTCGGTGGCCCATAGCCCCAGGTTCCAGCCGGTCAGAGATTGGCTGAAGCCACGTCGCAGCAGGATATTGAGACTGGCGGGCTCGGCCCCGTTGGCACAACCGGCCGACCAGATTCGCAGACTGCGGCGGGTTCGATTTTGTTCGAGCAAGGCCGGAATGATCTCTCGCTCGAGGGCGAAGAAATGGCGTCGATTACGAAAAAAGTAGGTTTCCCCCACGGTCAGCACCGAAATCAGGCGCGCCATCTCTCCCTGGCTGGGGTCATAGGGACTTAGCTGCTCGAGATAGGCCTTGCAGCTGTTTGCGCCGACAGCCGTCAGCCGCTTGGCCACCCGCCGAGCGAGGTCCTCGGGGCGACTCTGGTAGTAATGAAGTCCTGAACTGGCCAGGGCCACGTCCCTCAGACGCTCAAAATGGGGGTCGGCCAGAACCTGGGCTTCACTGCTCATTTTGCGGCCGCCCCCGCTCTGGCCAGCCTACTTTGGGCTCGTTGTTGGAGTGCCCGCGTGGCTGCTTGCTCGTAATCTTGCAGGAGTTTGACCTCGCAGAGCAAGCTCAAGAGGCCGATTTCCGTTGTGGCCACCAGAGCCTCCACGCAAGGCGCAAACGCCTCATGGTCTTGCTCTACCGGCTGCCAGGTTCCGGGGGGTAGCAAGGTGTGAGCTCGAAACACGTGCAGGGCGAATGGAGGCGGTTGCCCACGCAAGATCAAGAGAGGGCTATAAAGGTCTAGTTCTCGGATGGGAAGACCCCAGAGCCGGGCCGGACAGACAACCGGCACGGCCAGCCCTTCGTAATTGAGCACCCCGGTGACGAAGTCGGGGCTCTCGGGCACCTGGGCCAGTTCTGGGCAGGGCACGATTTCTTGCAAAGCACTCGAGCGTAGCGCCAGCTGCAAATCGCAGACCTCGAACCGCAGCAGGTGCTCGCCCGGGTTCACGGACGCCTCACCAACGTAAGCCCCAGTTGGTCCACGGCGGCGACCACTTTCAGCAGTTGGGCCAATCCGATGGGCTTCTCCACGAAAACGTCTGGCGGCGGGGTGTCGGCTGACAATAGCTCGGGTTGGCTGGTCGCAATGGCCACGGCGATATCACAGAACTGCTCATCGGATCGAATGCGAGCCAGGAGTTCACCTCCATCCATGGAGGGCAGTTGCAGGTCGAGCAAGATCAGATCGGGTCTGGGTTGGTCATGATATTCGCCCCGGCGATAGAGAAAGTCGAGGGCCGGCGGCCCGTCGCGAACGACGTGGATGGCGTTGAAGACCTTCGAGTCCTTGAGGTTCTCGAGGGTCAGCAAAATATCTCCCGGGTTGTCCTCTACGAGGAGAATCTCCAGTGGTTTCAACAGGCTTGCTCCCGGCGCGCCTCGGAATGGCGCGGTAAAGTGATCGAGACGACGACCCCCCTCTCCCTTCTTCGATTTCTGATCGAGATTGTCCCCTTGAAACGGGCAACGATTGTTTGACACAAGTGAAGGCCTAAACCTACTCCGGGAAACTCCTCTCTTCCATGGAGTCGGCCAAATAGACGGAAGCAACGCTCGGTGTCTTCGGAGGGCAAACCGGGGCCGTTGTCGCTCACCGTCAAGAGCCACTGGGTGCCTGCGTCGACACACTCCACCACCACGGCAGGTGTCTCGTCACCACGAAATTTGGTGGCGTTGGAAAGCAGCTGGAAGAAGACCTCTTCGAGCAATCGCTCGGGCATCGTCACCACCGGCTTCGGACCGAGCCAGGTGATCCTGGCATCGACTTCGCCCAGGCGCTCCAGACTGCTCTCGAAGGCGGCCCCGCAGTCGGCCTCGCCACCCTCCACGGCCGCTCCCTCGAGGCGCGAGAGAAAGAGCAAGCCCGTCAACATCTGTTGCATCCGTCGGGCTCCGTCGATGGCAAACGCCACGAACTCGGCCTGGTCGGCGGGAAGGGTAGTGGACGCCCTGCGATTGAGCAACTCGAGATAGCCAACCACCATTCGTAGTGGCTCTTGCAGATCGTGGGATAGCACGTACTGGAGGTGGGCTAACTCCAGGCGGGCTCTGGGTTCACTGTGGGTAACCTGGGCCTTCGAGCGCACCAGGCAGCCGCGTCGATGCTCGTCGATGGGCCAGGTTTGGGCCATTTTCAGGGCCTCGGCCAGGTTGACCGGATCGGACTTGAGGGCCAGGGCGGTCGGGTTGCAGGGGCGGATGCCCCCATCGTCGTCGAGCACGAAGATGGCCTCGGGGCAGCGGGCAAACACTGCCTCGAGGGTCTCGGTGAAGGGGTCGGGGCCCTGCCCGGTGGGGTCGGGCAGCAACGGCGGGGGGGCCTCGAGAACTTCTTCGACCCGCGTCAGCAGTCGGCCCGGTGTGAACGGTTTGAGCAGTATCGGGAGAGGGTGTTCCGATTTGATGGGATCTTCGGCGTGACTGGTGAGCATGACTACCCGCAACTGAGGGGACCGCCGGTGGAACTTCCTGGCCAACTCGAGTCCCGGCGTGCGCCCAAATTGGCGAGCCACGATCAAAAGCTCGACACGAGAATCGAAGAGCGCCTCGGCTTCGCTAGGACCGGCCGCCAGGCGTATTTCGAAGCCGACCTTTTCGAGCACTTTCTGAATCAGGCGCCGCAACGACGAACTGGGCTCGACCGCCAGCACGGTCGCGGTGCGACTGGGCGAGGTGATCTCGGCGGGCGACGCCGGATCGGCCATCGTCTCTTCACTCAGCGGCAGATACACGGTCATGCGAGTGCCGCTACCAAGGTCGCTGTCCACCTCGATGGCTCCGTTACAGGAACGGAGAATACCGTAGACGGTGGACAGCCCCAGACCGGTACCGCGGCCCTCGGGCTTGGTGGTGTAAAAGGGGTCGAAGATCCTGGACATCTCTTCGGGGGAGATGCCACAGCCGCTGTCGGCCACCGACAGGCGGGTATAGCTGCCTGCCTCGCGCAAGCCCAGGCGTTCCTTTTGCGCTTCGCCGATCTCGACTGACGAGGTTTCTACCAGGATTCGCCCCCCCTCGGGCATGGCATCGCGGGCGTTGACGACCAGATTGAGAATGACCTGCTCGAGGTGTCCCCGGTCGGCCTTCACCCACGGCAGCGGAGTTTGCAACTCGATGTCGAGAGTGGTCTGCTTGGGTAGCAGACGGTTTAGCATGCGAACCATATGATCGACCACCTCGTTGACATCCACCGCCTCGAGGCGAGGCTGATCGCGGCGGCTGAAAGCCAGGATCTGCCGAGTCAGGTCAGCGGCCCGCTCGCCGGCTTTCTGGATCTCTTCGGCGTCGGCTCGGCTTTGCGGATCTTCGAGTTCGGCGCAGAGGATGCTCGAATACCCGAGGATGCTGGTGAGCATGTTGTTGAAATCGTGAGCGATGCCTCCGGCCAGCCGGCCCAGAGCCTCGAGCCGTTGGGCTTCGCGGAAACGGTCGCGGGTGGCCAACATGGCTTCGGTGACCCGCTTGCGTTCGATGGCATGCAGCAGCACGCGACGCAGCACGGCGGCCTTGGCGCTGTCCTTGACCAGATAGTCTTCGGCTCCTTCTCGCAAGGCCGCGATGGCCATGCGCTCGTCGTCAAAGCCCGTGAGAACCACGATGGGTATCGAGGGAAATTGCGCCCGCAGAGTCGATACCCCGCCCAGACCCGTGGCGTCCGGCAGCGACAGATCAAGCAGGATTATGTCGATGCCGGGCTGCTTGAGGCGTCGAGTGGCTTCGGAGAGCCGATTGACCTCTTCCACCTGGATCCGAGGCTCCTGAATCTCGGCCAGCTCTAGCTTGACCAGTCGGCGCTCGTCTGGTGAGTCCTCAATCAGCAGCACCTTGAATTCGCTGAACAAGGTTGCGTTACCGGTGAAGCTGCTTGGTCACGATGCCGTCGGCGAAGGCCTGCCGGATCGACAGGATGTCGGGGAGGGCTCGAAAGAAAGCGTCCACTACCTCAGGGTCGAAGTGGCTGCCGCTGCAACGGCGGATTTCTTCCAGGGCGTCTTCGACGGCCCAGGCTTGTTTGTAAGGGCGCTCCGAGACGAGCGCGTCGAAGACATCCGCGATGGCCACGATGCGACCTTCCAGTGGAATCCCAGTGCCTTCCAGTCCCTCCGGATACCCCTGACCGTTCCATTTCTCGTGATGGGTGCGGGCGATGGTTTCGGCCATCTGCAACACCGGAGAGTTGCTGCCCGAGAGCAGATCGGCTCCGATACGGCAGTGGGACTTCATGAGCGTCCACTCCTCGGCCGTCAGTTTGCCGGGCTTGAGCAGGATGTTATCGGGGATGCCGATTTTTCCAATATCGTGCATCGGGCTGGCCCACAGCAGCCGATCGCAGTGCTCTTCACTCAAGCCCAGTTGGATGGCCACCAGTTCGCAATACTGGCTCATTCGCAAAATGTGGTTGCCCGTGTCGTCGTCGCGGTACTCGGCGGCCGCCATCAATCGCTGGATGATCTCTAGTTTGCTCTCTTCCACCTCGCGTGTACGCAGGCGGACCAGTTCGTCAAGTTCCTGGTTGTGGCGTTTGAGGGCGGCGTGGAGCCGGCGCACCTCGAGATAACCCTTGACCCGCGCGGTGAGTTCCACCGGATCGCACGGCTTGGTCAAAAAGTCCCGAGCCCCCCCTCGAGGGCATGCAGTCGAGTGTCGCGGCCCCCTTCCCCAGTGAGCACAATGACCGGCACGGCTATTAGTCGCTCTGCATCCTGCTCGCGCAGCGCGTCGAGAATCTCGAATCCAGATACGCCGGGCATGTTGATGTCGAGAATGACCAGATCCGGCTCCAGATCGGCAAAAACATCAAGGGCTCGAGTGGGGTCGCTGCAGGTGGTGACGTGGCTAAGGCCCGCGCGCGACAGTTGCCGGACCAGAACGTTACAGACGGCTTCCTCATCATCGATAATGAGGATCTTGGCGTGCTCCATGCTGACCAGACTTTGGCCTGTCAGGAGGTTTCCCCTCTATCCAGTCGAGGCGATCTACCCCTATCCCAGGGGATAGTATCCGGGGTGCCCAGGTTACCAATAGGGGAGGCGACGATACTCCACGGTCACACCGGCAGCGTCGGTCAAAACGTGCAGTTGTTTTTGCTTTTCAGGGACGAAAAAATTGAGGCCGGCTCGCATGGCCAGGTTCTGGCCGGCTCGAACCGTGCCATTGAAATCACGGCGATGGGTCGGCCCGATGGGCAGTGTTCGGCCGTCGTTTAACACCAATAGCAAGGCGTAGTAGTAAAGTGGAGAGCCCCGCTCTTTCTCTTCGGTGAGACAGGCCACGGCCAGGCCGGCCAGGCCTTCGAAGCCGCACTCTTCGGCTTTCTGGCGCCGGCCTAGAAAAGTCCGCTCAAAATAGAGCTTGCGCTCGTCGAGGTGAAGCGTGTAGTGGTCTTCCAGGGCTGCTCGGAACAGCCACAGGGCCAGACCGACCATAAAGAAACCTAGCAGATGATGAGTTTGCAGCCAGGGAGTGGCGCCGACTCCATGAGCCGCCAGGAGCGCCAACGGCGCGATGAGACCCAGGCATCCGGCCCGAGCCAGATAGCTCTCGAGTTCGGTCATCGGGTCGAGCCAGATTTCTGACCCGTCGGCCCCTTGTTTGATCCAGTCGGGCAGTTCCATCACGCAAAAAGAGCCGGCCGAAGCCGGCTCGTTTTGCCAATTACCACGCGCCTTAGTTGTCTCCTGCCGCACCGTTGGTGGCGGGGATACGCTTGACCACCGATTCGAGCGGTGTGTCGCGTAGCAGCCGGGACAGGACATCGGCCACGCTGTCGCCTCCGAGGATGGCCAGGGGCGCCATCGATTGAGCCATCTTCTCGGCCAGGTGCCGGTCGCCGAAAGCTTGCAGCGCGGCTACCAGGTCGGGACTCACGGCCTGAGCCTTGTCGACGACCCCCTGCACCTCGGCGCGCAGCGCTTCCAACTGCTGCTCCTGGCGGCGCCCATCAAACTCGATATCCTGCTCGCTCTGGCGTCGCAAACGCGCCAGTTCGGCTTCTTTGAGGTCGGTCAGGGCCTTCTGGTCAGCCAGTTTGGTCTCGAGATCGCGGTTGCGCAACTCGGCCTCTGACTCGATCCGGGCCATTTCCAGAGCCAGTCGCTGCCGTACTTCAGCCTCTTCAAGCGCCAATTGTTTCTCGCGCGTCTGGGCCTCGGCGTCGGCGATGGCCTGCTTGATGGCTTCGGTCTGACGAGTCACCTCGAGGGTTTTGTGCTGGCGGGTCAACTCCACTGCCTGAGCCACCGTGCTGTGTTGAGCCCTGACCAGCATGGCGGCGATGGCGGCATCACCGACCTGCAGATCGAGGACATCGACATCGTAGACGTGCATACCGTTCTCGTCGAAGCGACGTCCGGGGCGGTTGCCGGACTCGTCTGGCAGGCCCAGCACGGCATCCCGCACCACATCGACAGCGTTGCCATAGAAGCTCTCGACTCCCATGCGCTTGATCGCCTTGCGCAGCAATGACCGCAGATGGTCGGTGAGGTACTTGACATAGTTCTCGACATTGAACCACCTCTCGGGTTGACCCGTGAAGTTGACCCGGTACGAGACCGAGACGGACACCTGGCAGAGGTCGGCGGTGTCGGCTTTGACCACATCCGAGACCTGGTTGTTGAGCACCCGCAAGTAGACGGTGTGAAAAAGTTCCTCGTCGGACTTGGGGGTGCCGGTCGAGAGGGTGACGGCCTCGAGGGACTCGGCGTATTCCAGTTGATAGCTGGTCGGGCCCACCAGCACCTTGCGCTGGCCCGAGCGACTCACCACCTGGATGGCGTAGCCGGTCCAGACATCGATGTTGACGGCTCCGTCATACTTGTCGTAAAGGGTGATGGTGCGAGGCGGGGTGAAGTTGCTGGAGCGATTGAAGCCGTCGCCGGCCGTCAATTCTTCCTTGGCCCGCTTCTTGGCCGGTGCCTGATCGGGGACGAGCATCTTCTCGCTTACGTAGTCGTTGAAGCCGCTCAAAGCCTTGAGGCCGAAATTGTAGTCGAGGGCCTCCTGGTTGCCGGGAAACCACAGACCCACCTCTTCGGCGTCGAGCACCCGGCGCACCACCACTTCCTTGCGAGGGTCTGGCAGGAACATACGAGGTCCCCGCACCAGGCTGATTTCACCGCTCATGCGGTCGAGCACGTAACGGGCTTCTCCGGCCGGAATGGCGACCGCGTAATGAATCTCGCGGTCGCCGTAGCGAATGACCGCGTGTTCGGGTCGGGGAAAGTAGATCATCTGCTCGCGTCCGGTGAGGAAGAGTTCTTCCCCCACCTTATAGTCACGTCCATCCTCGCTGTAAGGGGTGATCACCTTGAGATAGATACCGCTGAGTTCGTTGAGTTCGATAGCCCGAAACTTGCGTTTGCCATGGCGCTCGACGAACCGTTCGGTGGGCCGGGGGAAGACTACCTGAGGGCCCTGGATGTAGCGCTTGTGACCGTCTTCGTCGAGCAGGATGCAGTATTCCAGCCGCTCGAGGGTGACCGCTTCCCGCACATAGTTGCCGCAATCCCCCTGCACCACCTCGAGTCCGGTGGGAGGAATGTAGAAGGCCACTTCGGTGCCTTTGATGACGAGCAGAGTGCCGGTAGTCAGGTCGGGCATCTCTTCGTCGGCCACGGCGCTGGGGTCCTTGGTCTTGATGACGGCCTTGCTCCAGTTGGCTCGAGCCGCCTCTTCGTTGTACACCCGAACGACCAGATACTGATTCGAGCGCAGGTGGTGCCCCTGAATGACCCTGGCCACCTGGCCCGGCCAGAGGGGAAAGGTGGTCGGCCCGGGGATATTGATCTTGCGACCGTAGGTCAGTTTGGGAATGGAGTTGGGCCCGCCGTGAGGGTGGACGGTGTCCCCCTCGGGACCCGGATTTTCGAGCACCACATACCAGCCTTCTTCTGCGAACGGAAAGGGCTGGATGGCTTGCTCGAGAGACGAATGGCGGAACCGGCGTGCGGGTTGGTCGAAGACCACGGGTTGGTCGGTGTTGGCCAGACTGGTCTTGTGGGGACCGACGTAAGGAACGACGTGTCCCTTGGTTTCGTCGAGGATAAAAGCGTACTCGTTGGGGGATAAGACCAGGTCTCTCTCGCGGCGATTCTCTGACATTGACGGCTCCTATAGTAAATCTGTCTAGGATGGATATTCTATATGGTGGGCCTGCTGAAGACTGTGACCACGCTCACAGCCCGTCGCTTCGCTCGGGGAGCCCGTCGCTTCGCTCGGGAGAAGGGAGCCCATCGCTTCGCTTGGGAGAGGGGAGCCCTGCGCTTCGCTTGGGAGAGGGGAGCTCTGGCTGCGCCAGAGAGAGGGGAGCCCTGCGCTTCGCTTGGGAGAAGGGAGCTCTGGCTGCGCCAGAGAGATGGGAGCGAAGCTCGCTTTGGCTCGCTTCGAGGATAAGGTAGGCGGCCTTCGGCCGCAATTCCTTGGGCGGCGGAGCCGCTGTTGGGAGCCCTGCGCTTCGCTTGGGAGAGGGAGCCCGTCGCTTCGCTTGGGAGAGGGGAGCCCGTCGCTTCGCTTGGGAGAGGGGAGCCTGGCTGCGCCAGAGAGAGGGGAGCGAAGCTCGCTTTGCTCGCTTCGAGGATAAGGTAGGCGGCCTTCGGCCGCAATTCCTTGGGCGGCGGAGCCGCTGTTGGGAGCCCTGCGCTTCGCTTGGGAGAGGGGAGCCCGTCGCTTCGCTTGGGAGAGAGGGGAGCCCTGCGCTTCGCTTGGGAGAGGGGAGCTCTGGCTGCGCCAGAGAGAGGGGAGCGAAGCTCGCTTAGGCTCGCTTCGAGGGGAAGGAAGGCGGCCTTCGGCCGCAATTCCTTGGGCGGCGTAGCCGCCGCTACCGTCTACCGTCTGGTATCTACCGTCTGAAAACTACCGTCTGACAATCACTGAGCCGACCGAGTAGCCGGCGCCGAAGGAGCAGATGACGCCCAGGTCTCCGGGTTGGAAGTCGTCGCGGTAGCGGTGGAAGGCGATGATCGAGCCAGCGGAACTGGTGTTGGCGAATTCGTCGAGAATGACGGGGGATTCGTGGTCTTCGGCGGGGCGGCCCAGGACTTTCTTGGCGATCAGCACGTTCATACTCAGATTGGCCTGGTGCAACCACATGCGCTTGGGAGCTTGCAGTCCCTCGTCGTCGAGGTGGGCCCGGATAAGGTCGGCTACCAGGGGCACCACCTCTTTGAACACCTTGCGACCCTGCTGCACGAACAGTTTGTCGGGCTTATCGCGGCCTCGCTCGTCGGCTCGGTCGAGAAAGCCGAAGTTGTTGCGGATATTGTTGGAATAGCTGGTCAAAAGGCGGGTGCTGACCACCTCGAAGGGTGCCTCGGCCCGGCAGTCGTCAGCGGCTTCTACTACCAGGGCCGTGCAGGCATCTCCGAAGATGAAATGGCTGTCGCGGTCGCGGAAGTTGAGATGTCCCGAGCAGATCTCGGGGTTGAGCACCAGCACCCGGCGGCTCGAACCGGCCCGGATCGAGTCGATGGCCACCTGCAGCCCAAAGGTGGCCGACGAGCAGGCCACGTTCATATCAAAGGCATAACCGCCCGCGCCAAGGGCGGCCTGCACCTCGACGGCCACGGCCGGGTAGGGGCGTTGCAGGTTCGAGCAGGCCACGATCACGGCGTCGATTTCGCCGGCCCTTCGGCCGGCCTGTTCGAGCGCCTCGTTGGCCGCCGCCACGCACATATCGCACTGGATAGAGTTCTCTTCGTTGGGGCGCTCGGGCAGAAACGGCCGCATCCTCTCGATGTCGAGGATACCCTCGCGGTCCATCACGTAGCGCCGCTCGATTCCCGAGGCCTTGAAGACGAACTCACTGGAGGACTCGGCCAGCGGTTCGACCTCGCCCCGGGCGATGGCCTCCGCGTGTTGCTGGTTGTAGGCGGCCACATAACGGTTGAACGAATCCACCAGTTCGTCGTTATGAATCGAATGAGGGGGCACGTACAGGCCCGTTCCGCTGATGACGACCTTCTGCATAGGGTGGGGTTTGTGGCCGTGAGATGGATCTCCTCGCGAGGGCCGAAGTGGCCCTGAGCGTGTTCTATTTCGACCAGAGCGAAACGGCCTACGCTTTGCCGTCTGACCAGATGGAGGGCTTTCGGCTCAGCGCCCAGGCGGTCAAGGCGGCCCAGCCGGTTCCAGGCCAGCGCGCCCTCACCGACCTGCGAGACTATTACCGCGTTCCGGTTGACCGTCTGACCGAGCCCGCGGCCGAGGCGCTGGACCCCCGTCTGCAGGACTATTTCTTCGAGCGGGACGCCTGGAAGGCAAGCCTGCAGGCGCTGCGAGAACTGGGCGTCGAGGTCGAGTCGAGCCTGACCATCGGGACCACTCCGGCCCAGGCCATTCACCAGGCTCTGGGTGAGGTGGCCGCCAGCCGGGCCGACCATTTCATCGATCTTGGCTGTGGCTGCGGTTTGCCCACCCTGGTGGCGGCTCAGCAGGTGGGTCAGGCTCAGGGGGTGGACCTGGTTCCGGGCACCATCGACTTTGCCCGTCAGGCCGCCCAGGAGCTGGGTCTTTCGGCTCGTTTCGAGGTGGGCGACCTTCGCCATGTCGACCTTGGCGAGGTCGACATCGTCTATCTTGGCGCCACCGGTTTTGGCCCTGGTCTGCGAAAAGCGCTGGCTGAAAAGCTGGCCGAGCTGCGTCCCGGCGCGGTGGTCATTAGCGTCACCTATTCGTTCGCCGGGCCGTATCTAGCCGAGATTCGCCAGCGGACCTATCATTTCAGCTGGGGACGCCAGGGCGAGGCCCATGCCCAGCCGTTCTATTTTCAGGTGCGCAGGCCCGCATGAAAGACGACGCTTTGCGCCGGCTGCAAGAGTTGGCCGAACGCTTGCAGGACCCCGACAACCCGGTGGACGAGCACAACCTCGACGAGGTGATGGGCGAGTTGTCGGCGTCTTTGACCGACGTCTTCGCCTTTGCCAATCAGCATATCCAGATGGGCCTTCGACAGGTCGAGACGGCTCGCCAGGCTTTAGCGCGCGAGGGGTTGGAAGAGGCTGACGAAGTGGCCGGGCTGCTCAAAGACCTGGGGGCGGCGCGTCGGCAATTGGACGTGAGCCTCGATTTGACCCGAGAAAATCTGGAAGGGGCCGAGCTTGGCCCGGATCCGGTCGACGGGGGCCTGCTTACGCCCCCGATGAGGGAGTGTCTGCGCCGGCTCGACGGCTGAGCCAAAATTGCTCGAACTGGCGGACGAAGTCTTCCTGGGCCAGGGTGCCGTGGTAGGAGTTAATGCGCTCCTTTTCGATGGCTTCCTCGGCCGTGGCGCCGCGGGTAATGCGCCAGCAGGCGATCATCACCCCGGTCCGGCCTACTCCGGCCTTGCAATGAACGAAAACCGGCCGATGGGCCGGATCGTTGATCAGCTGGACGAACTCTTCTACCTGGCCGAAGGTGGGGGCCTGGTAGTCGGCCACCGGGATCGAGTGCCGCTGCATGTTCTTCCAGTTGGTGGGCAACCACTGGTTGTCGGCATCCGAGCCCCGCAGGTCGACTTCGTGGGTGATGCCATGGGCCACCAGCCAGTCGACTCCTTCGCTGGTAGGCTGGCCACCCCGATAGAGGCCTGGCTCGACCTGATCGAAATTGGCCAGTTCGCCCAGGGGCGGTCCCACCGTGCAGAAATGGTTGCTCGGAAAGCCCTTCAGGCGCTTCTCCCAGCTGTTGTCGAGGGCCACGTTACGAGCTTTTTCCAGGGCGGAGCGGATGGGCTTGCTATGCCCCGCCGGCGGCCCCGCCGAGAGGGCCTGGCGCAAGCCGTAGAGGGTCTGACGAATAGCAGCTTTGACGGCGACCGAATTGGTGCTCTCGAACTGGGCCTCGAGTTCTTCGAGAGTGCCCAGGTGGGCGGCCACCTCAGGGGTGGTCTCGGGACAGGCCTTGCGAACCAGTTCGTTGAGGGTCGTCAGTCGCTGGGAGAGCTCGGAACGCAGTTCGGAAAACTCGGGCAGGCAGGGCTTGGAGGCCGGCTCGGCGGATGCCTTGGGGCGACCTGTCCGGACTCGAGCGGTGACCGTAACCAGTGAAGTGGGCGGGACTGCCTGCATAGATGCCTCATGGTAGCACCGCGACGGGCCGCGGTCAATCGTGGTCTGGGTCACATTGTGCCGCAAGTCACGGCCCCGAACAGTCTTTTGGGGTAGAGTGTGGTCACTATGAAACAACAATTCATCGCCCTCTCCATCGCTACGCTTCTGACCGGTGCGGCTCTGGCTGGACCTCTAGACAATCAGCGCGTGCTGCCCGAATCGGCGACCCCGGCGGCGGCCGTGCCCGCTCCCGTCAAGACCCGCTTCGAGCACCCCGGCTTCGCTCAGATCGCGGCCGGACAAAGCCTCACCTACGGGGCTAAGGGCGAAGTGGTGACCACCATCCAGCAGACCCTCATCGACATGGGCTTCGGTGTCCCGGCCGGGGCTACCGGCTACTACGGCGAGCAGACCGTCAACGCCGTAGCCGCCTTTCAGGCCAGTCGTGGCCTGGCCGCCAGCGGAACCTTCGACGCCGCCACCTTGACCTCGCTCAAGAAGACGGCTCCCGCTCCCGGCTTGAAGATCTGGGAAGACGCCACCTCCGCCAGCCTGGGCGCCCCGGCACGGCCCACCTTCGGCACCAAAGCAGCCCGCGCTCTGGTCGACTTGAGCGAACACCGGATCACCTTCTATGGCCAGGACGGCAGTGTCGAGCGAGTCTTTCCGGTGGCTTCAGGCGCCTGGGGCACGCCTACCGACACGGGCGTGAAGGTGGTCATCGACCGGGTGGCCGACCCCAGTCCCATCGCCTGGGCTCTGTGGCCCGAGAGTCGGGGCGGAGCCTTTGGCACCCGACTGCTCGACCTGAGCTGGCACGATCCGAGCAGCGGCGCGACCTGGGGGTCGGGTGAAGAGATGCACGGCACCTACGTGCGCGATTCTATCGGAACCTACGCTTCCCACGGCTGTATTCGAATGCAGAACGAAGACATCGAGTGGGTCTATCAGCACCTTCAGGTGGGTGACCTCGTGGTCGTCCAGAACTAGCTGATGAGGATTTCCTGGTCCCCGACGCGTAAGTGATCGGGGGCCAGTTCCATTGCTGGGGGCTGTTTGCCGCTACCCACCAGGTCTTGCTGCATGAGAGCCGCCTGCTCGGCCGCCGAAAGACCCTCCAGGCCGCGGATCGAGCCGGTCAGATGGTGGGCCAGCACGAGACGCTGGCAGGCCTGCTCTAGTGACTCTTCGGGTTGCTGGGCTCGGTGTCCCCAAAGCGCCAGGTGGGGGGCCATGTCGGCTTTGAGCCCATAACTCTCCAGCAGGGTTGCGCAGTTGGTCAGGGCGTCGGATGGGGGTTCGAACTCGTCCGCGGGTCTTGATTCCAGGCTGGGGACCAGCTCCAACAAGCGAGTCGTCTCGGCCTCGGCCTGGCTCAGGTCAAGGGGTCGCGTCAGACCCAGTTGCTCGATCAGGGCTTGCTCTCGACCCGGGTCAAGATTTTGTTGGACCACCCACAGAGCCGACCAGGCGGAGCCCAGCACCGGCAACAGCCGTTCGAACTGACCTAGCCGCTCGGGGTCGCGGTCGAGCAGTCGGGTTCGCACCAGAGTGGCGTCGTAGGCCCCCCGCAGCTGAGTCGCCAGGTTGGCGCTGTTCGGTCGCGGGGTCAAGTGTCGGAAGTAGCGCACCATGTCCTGAGCCGACCCGCCCAGCGTCAGGGGCAGGGTGCTCTGGCGAAAGAAGGCCTCGACTTCCAGTTGCCCAAATCGCTTGAAGGTCTGGGAAGTGGCCGGGCTGGCCAGATCCGAACTCATCATTCCCATCATCTGGCCGAGCAGCCGGCTCCCCGGCTCTTCCGCCAACAGCCCCCAGGGCAGACCGTCTCTGAGTGTCTGGAAGGCCCTTTCGCGCTCGTTCTGGCTGGCCTGGCGCAAAGCCCATGAGTCGGGAGCGGTCACGAACTCGTCATGCGGGTCCAGGCTCGTGGGCGGGGTAGGCCGGGCCGGGGTGAGGGCGCGATGGATTGGACCTATCTGCATTCTTCGAGGTTAGGTCAAGAAGCTGAAACTAGTCTTAACTCAGGGCGCCCAGGTCGGCCTGAGGGTGGGCCCGTAAGAAGTCGACCAGACGGGGCAGATAGCTGAACAGAGCGGGCACTTCCAGGTCTAGATCCCGGGCGGTCTGGTCGTTGGTGTAGTGGGTGGGATGGACGAAATAGTCCAGCGAGGCTGCGGGAATCTGGGCAATGGCTTCCACCGGCCGAAAGCCTAGCAGCCATTTACTGAGGCGCAAGGCAACGGGCACCCGCCAGGCTCGGCGCCCGGTCAGGCGGGCGCATTCGGTGATGAGTTCGTCCCCCGTGACCGGGCGCGGGTCGCACAGTTGATAGACTTTTCCGAGCGAGTGTGGTTGGCCCCCCAAGCGGCCGATGGCCTGGACCACGAAGTCGCTCGGAACCAGGTTCACCCGGACCCGGGCCGGGTCGCCAACGGTGGGCACCAGGGCCAGCAGGGTCGGTTGCCTGAGCAGCAACTTGAGTAGATAGTAGGGACCGTCGTATTTCTGGGTGAAGCCGGTTCGGCTGTCCCCGACCACGATCGAGGGTCGATAGATGGTGGCCGGCAGGCCGGCCCGCATGGCCTTTTGCACCTCGACCTCGGCCAGGAATTTGCTTTCCTCGTAGTAGTTGTTGAAGGTCTGGCCCAGATCCAGGTCGGTTTCACGGAAGATGCCGCAGTAGCGACCGCTCACGTAGCAAGTGCTGACGTACTGAAAGCGCTCCAGGCTCGGACTCGAAGCGGCCAACTCCAGGGTGTTGCGTGTGCCCTGGAGATTGATCGCAAGGCCGAGTGGGCGAGGCACCGACAGGTCATAGATGGCGGCCAGATGATAGACTTCGACCACTCGGCTCAGCCATTCGGGCTGGCCCAGGCCGAGCCCGCTTTGAGTGATGTCGCCGCAGACCAGTTCCAGGTCTAATTCCAGCGACCTGGCCCGCTCTTGAGCCAGCCCCAAGAACTTGTCTTGAACCAGGCAGATAGCCCTCGCCCCGGGTCTGCGAGCCAGGACCAGCGGCAGCAGCTTGGAGCCAAGAAAGCCCGGGAAACCGGTAAAAAAGACGACTTCGCTCACGGCGGGCTCCAGGCGGGCAGCTCGCACAAGCCGCCTCCCAGAAAGAGATGATGCCACAGCTGAGTGCTGACCACTCCCACCAGGGCGACTTCCGCTCCCATATGCGGAAAGCGCTCCCTCCCCGAGAGCTTGACACAACGCCGCACGCGGTCCGGGTCGAAAAAGCCGGTTCGCTGCAGCGATTCAGGCGACAATAACTGGGTCACGTAATCGGGCATGGGGTCCAGGAACGTGCCGGCATAGCGAGCCCGAAAGATGCTCTTGGGCCGGCCGGAGATCGCCACCGGCAGCAAACTCGCGGCAAAACAGCGCAGCAGATGCTTGTCGCGGCGCAGGTTGCGCAGCTTCCAGCGGGGATGGACCCGGCAGCACAGTTCGATGACCCGATCGTCGAGGAAAGGGAAGCGAGTTTCTACCGAGTTGGCCATAGCGGGCCGGTCCCCTTTGTGGCTCATCAGAAGCCCAGGCAACATCACCTTATAGCCGAGATAGAGGGCCCGATTCAGCGGATCCCAGCGGGCCATGCCCTCGTAGTTGAGTTCCAGGTCGTCGACAGCCATGTGGCCCCCCAGGCTGTCGCGAAAGTCTCGAGCCATGACCATGTAGCCCGACAGGCTGCAGGCGGCGTACAGATCCGAGGCTCCGTGGAACCCGCCCATCAGGCGGTAGCGATGTTCGAAGAGCGACCATGGAAGCCGTCTGCGACTGGCCAGGCGAAAGGCGGCTCGGCGCAACCAGAGCCCCAGACCCAGGCGGTCCATAGGCTCGAGCATGCGCTGGGACTTGTGCCAGGGATAGCCCGCCAGCGCTTCGTCGGCCCCCTCTCCGGTCAGAGCAACCTTATAGCCCTGCTGGTGGACGGCTGCGGCCAGGCGGTAGATGGCCGCCGACGAGGTGTCGATGACCGGAGACTCGCTGGCCACCACCAGCTCTGGATAGCTGCTTGCGATGGCGGCGTTGTCGCAGCGAATGGTGTGGGGCGTAGAGCCGATGACGCGAGCGGCCATCAGTGCTCGGTCGGTCTCGTCGAGGTCCGATTGAGCGATCTGAATGGTGAAGGTTGGAAGGCTTCGGCCCAGGACCTGGCCGGCCAGGCAGGCGATCGTGGTGCTGTCCACTCCGCCCGAGAGATAGCTGACCACGGGGACGTCGGCTCGCAGGCGAATCCGGACGGCTTCGCGCAGCGTATCGGCAAAAGTCTCGACCAGACCCGGCGAATCCTCGCCCTGGCCCGCCTCGGGAAAATCCAGGTCCCAGTAACGACGTTCCCGCACTGGTCCGACCCCGAGCTCGAGGTAATGACCCGGCAGCACGGCCGAGATGCCGGCAAACATCGTCCGCCGCGTGCCCATGGCGAAGAAACTGAAGACGTGGTCGAGGGCCTTCGGGTCGAGGCGGGCCTGGACCGCTCCCGAGGCCAGAATCGCCTTGATCTCGGAGCCAAAGAAGAGCCGGCCGTCACGGACCGCCCAGTAGAGTGGACAGATCCCCATCTTGTCGCGGGCCAGCACCACCCGTCGCTGGGCGAGATCGGCCAGAGCGAAGGCGAACTGGCCTCGCAGCTCGGTCAGCATGGCCGGGCCTTTCTCTTCCCAGAGGTGAACCAGGAGTTCGGTGTCGGTGTCGGTAGAGAAGCGGTGACCGCGAGCCTCGAGTTCGCGTCGCCGCTCTGGATAGTCGAACAGTTCGCCGTTATAGACGACCACCACGGATCGGTCCTCGTTGAAGATTGGCTGCCGTCCGTTTTCGATTCCGACAATAGACAGACGACACGAGGCCAGGCCCAGACCAGGGCCGGCATAGTAGCCGTCCTGATCAGGACCGCGGTGAAGGATGGCCCGGACCATCCGAGCGAGCAGAGCCTGGTCGACGGGTCGGGGCTCGTCGAGATCGATGATACCGGCGATGCCGCACACGGTTAGCCGACCACCCGATCGGCCAGGGCCAGCAGGTGCCCGTCGGGATCCTGGAGGTAGGCCACCTGGGCCCCCCAGTCCCGCCAGCCGAGCGGATTGACGACCGTGGCTCCGGCTTCGACCGCCCGCGCCACCATCTGGGCGGTCTCGGGGACCACCAGGTAGAGTTCGCTGCCGCCCTTTCCGGTCGGCAACTGCAGGCGTCGCGCCGAACGGGTCGGCATCAGGCCGAGGACGGCTCCGTCGAGAAGGACGAATTCGGTCATGCCGGGCACGTCCAAACGTGGCTTGCGAGCCAGCACGACCTGGTAGAAGTCGCGGCTGCGTGCCTGATCTTCTACGAATAGGATGAGGTGGGCTGCCTGCACCGAGCGAGCTTCGGGCGGGGTTGGCCCGCCTCCTATCGGGATTCCCAAGCTGTGGAAAGACATACATTGGCAATCTCCGGCTGGATAGAAATTCAAGCTCGCAAAACCTTACTGGAGCGAATCTGGGCGGCCCGGGCCAAGCATGCCGATCATGGACTGCAGTTCACATGTTTGGAACATGTAGGCTTCTCCTGGATCATATATTCCTTCCACGAGGCGCCCGTCCGGGGGGGCAAGCGCCCAAACTAAAAGGGGTTTTAGTTCCATGATCAATTCTGTTCACAACCTGTCCTCGACCACCGCCCAGACGATTCGTCACGGCGCGTCGTGTCACTGCGCCGCCTGCGGCTGCAAACAGTCCAAAGAAGCCGGCAGCGCTGCTCCGGCCGACCAGGTGACGCTATCGGGCAAACCCGAAGCTCCCAAAGGTCCCAAGCTTGACCAGGCCGAGCCCGGCAAGCCTGAATACAAATCCGGCGAAGTCCTGGTGAAATTCAAACCCGGCACCAGCCTCGACAGCGTCGAGTCGATGGCCGACAAGAACGGCCTGTCGGTGATTCGCCACTTCAATGTTCCTTCGAACATGGTCGAGTCCTTCGGCGGCGAACTGTATCAGTTCGGCATCAAGAACGGCCAGACCGTAGAAGAGATGGTGGCCAATCTTTCGGGTCGCCCCAACATCGCCTACGCCGAGCCCAACTACCTCATTCAGGTAGAGGACGGCCAGCAGCCGCCGCCGGCCAGCGGCGAGCCCAACGACTTGCACCCCAAGCTCTGGGGCCTGAAAAACACCGGTCAGGACGGCGGCACCGCCGGCGTAGATGTCAACGCCACCGGCGCCTGGGCCACCACCACCGGCGGCACCAAAGAGACTGCCCCCCTGATCGCCATCATCGACACCGGTGTCGACTATAACCACCCGGACCTGGCCGCCAACATGTGGACCAATCCCGGCGAGATCGCCGGTGACGGCATCGACAACGACGGCAACGGCTATATCGACGATGTGCACGGCGCCAACATGATCACCAACGGCGGTGATCCGATGGACGACAACCGTCACGGCTCCCACTGCGCCGGCACCATCGGCGGCGTGGGCAACAATGGCCAGGGCGTGGTCGGTGTCAACTGGACCGCCAACATGGCCGGCGTGAAATTCCTGTCCGGCAGCGGCGGCGGCACCTATGCCGACGCTATCGAGGCCGTGCTCTACTCGGGCACCATCGGCGCCCGCGTCACCTCCAACTCCTGGGGCGGCACCGGTTCGTCGGACGCTCTCAAGGACGCTTTCGCGGCCAACCCGGCCATTCACATCGCGGCCGCCGGTAACTCGGGTGTCGACGCCGACCGTCGTCCCCACTTTCCCTCCGGCTTCGATCTCCCCAACATCGTGTCGGTAGCCGCCCACGACCGCAACGACCACCTGGCCAGCTTCTCCAACTGGGGAGCCAACTCGGTCGACGTTGCCGCCCCCGGCGTAGACATTTACTCGACTGTTCCTGGTGGCGGCTACGCTTCGCTGTCAGGCACCTCGATGGCCACTCCCCACGTCTCTGGCGTGGTGGGCCTGATGCTGGCCAACGACCCCGAGTTGACCAACGAGCAGATCAAAGCCCGTCTGATCGGCACTACCATCAAGTCCTCGGCCTACGAAGGCAAGATGGTCGGCAACGGCCGCGTCAGCGCGCTCAACGTGCTCGAGACCGACAGCACTCCGCCGGCCACCCCGGCCGACTTCCACATCTCCGACCTCGGCGCCACGGGCATCACCGTCGGCTGGACCGCTACCGGTGACGACGGCTATGAAGGCCAGGCTTCCAGCTATCAGCTGCGCGTGTCCGACCAGCCCATCAACGCCGACAACTTCGCCGATGCCAAAGCTGTATCCGGCACCCCGTTGCCGTCCGCGGCCGGTGATGCCGAAGAGGTTCGGGTGGGCGTCAGCCCCAGCGAAGACGGCAAAGTCCAGTACTTCGGCCTGAAGATCCTCGACAATATGGGCAACGCCTCGGGTCTCGTGACCGGCGCCGCCAAGGCCAAGAACGCCGCGGTCGCCTTCAGCGACGACATGGAAGTCGACGGCAACAACTGGACCGTGGACGGAACCTGGGCTAAAGTCGATGTCGAAGGTATGGGCAAGGTCTACACCGACTCGCCCGAAGGCGCCTACGCCGCCGACGCCAACACCAGCCTGACCTCACGCAGCTTCGACCTGTCCACGGTGGCCAACCCCACCCTGCAGTTCAAGATGAAGCACGACACCGAGGCCGGATTCGACCGCGTCCACCTCGAGATCACCACCGACGGCGAGAACTGGAGTGAACTCCAGAAGTTCGAGGGCCTGTCGGATTGGGCCGAGCACTCCGTAGACCTGTCGGCTTTCGAGAACCAGAGCGTTCAGGTGCGCTTCCGCCTCACCTCCGACCGCTCGGTCCAGAAAGACGGCGTCTACATCGACGATGTAAAGGTGGCCGGCGACCACAAGGTCAGCTGCCCGGCCCCTCCTCCCTGCCCGCCCCCCCAGAACCCGGGCCAGGGTGACCAGTAAAGTTCAGGTGTGAACACTAAACCCCTCGGGGGCCCCAACAGGGGCCCCTTTTTTTGTTCACGAAGGGCATACGGATGAGCAGCCACACCTGGCCTCGAGGCAGGCTTGGATAATCGCCGCAAGCTGGTCCTGACCTTTCTGGTGGTCCATCTGACGGCCATTGTCTATCAGGCTCTGCCGGCGGGGCATCTCTACCCCCCGGGGCCACCTCTGGCCTCGGGGTTCACCTGGTTGCAGCGCTTCGAGTCGGCCAGCATCCGCCTGAAGGCAAGCACCCAATCGGTGGCGACCCCGCTCCGGTTTTACGCCCGATGGGCCGGGGTTCAGCAGGGCTGGAACACCTTTGCCCCGGTTCCTCCCATCGTCACCCACAAGGTGAGCGTGGTGGCCGTGACCGAGTCCGGTCGCGACGTCCCGCTGTGGGACGACGGCGTCGACCTGGGTAGCTCGGCGGGATTGATCTATGATCCCCAGGTCAAACTGGTCGATGTGCTGACGCCACCCCACGAGCAGCCTCTGGCCACCACCTTCCTGCTCTACTTCGCTCGACGCTATGAGCAGGCGGGGCTGGGACGCCCTCGGAGTCTGGATTTGCGCGAGGTCCTCATCGACTTGCCCGGTCCCGGGCAGGGCCGCCCCGAGGCGGCTCGACGGGTCCAGCGACTGGCCCATCAATTGCAGGCCCAATGAAAAGGCTCGAGAGCTGGCTGTTTTCCCCCGAGTCCGCCTACCCTTATGCGGTGATCCGCATCGGCGTCGGCCTGGTCGCTTTCCTCCATCTGCTCTTCTATGCACCCTACGTGGTCTTCTTCTTCTCGGACGAAGGGTTCTTGCCAAGCCGCCAGCTCCCCGTGCTGGTTCCCGAGGGTTGGCCGCTGTATTTCTTCTGGTTGGCCCGTTCCGCCGCGGCCGTCTGGTGTGTTTACGGCTTGACTCTGGCGGCTTCGCTGGCCTACGCGGCCGGTTTCAAAACCCGTCTGACCGGCCCGTTGCTGTGGCTGTTGTTGCTCTCCTTCATCCATCGCAACGTCTTCGTCATCGACGGCATCTGGAATCTGCTGGTGGCGATTCTCACCCCTTTGATGTTGGTAGACTCGGGCGGGGTTCTCTCGTGGGACGCGCGGGGGCGCAAGCAAGCCGCAACCATCGACTCGTGGGTCGGGGTGGTGCTGCGCTTCCAGCTGGGCGTGACCTACGTCAAAAGCGGGTTCTACAAGCTGATGGGCAGTTACTGGGTCAAGGGAACCTCGCTCTACTACGTGCTCGAAAACCCCCAGTGGCGTCGATTCGACTACGGCTTTTGGCTCGACCAGGGGTGGGTGGTGGCCATCCTGGCCGTGGTCACGGTGGTCACGGTGTGGTGGGAGTTGTTTTTTCCCCTGTTGGTGGCCATTCGTCCCTGGCGCTACTATGTGTTAGGGTTTGGGGTCTTTCTCCACGGTAGCCAGTTCATCACCATCGACACCAGTGTCTTCTCGCTGTTGCTGATGACGCTCTACGTGGCCTTCTTGCCACCTGAGAGGGTCAAAGAGGCTGCACGTAAACTCGCGTCCCGAACTCGTAGCGCTGATTGAACTCGTTGATGGGCATCTCGATCTTGCTCTGCTGGGTGGGGTAGGGGTCCCGCAGGATGACGCGATAGATGACCGGCTGTTGGAATTCGTTGATGTGAACGTAAGCCGCAGTCAACACGTAGGCATGCCCCGAGGCCGCGCCTCGCGGGCCCCTCAGTCCGACGATCAGGGGATAGCATTGCTGCAGGTCAGAGACGACAGTGGCCGTGTCCATATTGTAGGGGTCGGCATAGATGGCCGAGTGGCGTCCGGAAGGGTCGGCGACCCAGCCGCGCAGCGCCGCCAGGATCTCTCCGCCCGAGGCCGGTCGGTCGATGGCGGCGCCAAAGACTCGGGTCACGATCTGCTGCTGGTCGACGTGCAGTCCGTGGTAGTTGAGCACCATTTGGATACAGGCGGCCCAGCACCAGTTTCGCATTCGTTGGCGGCCGCGGCCTTCGGGGGCGGCGAAATGAACGAATTCTTCGCTCGGGACGCCGACAATATACTCGTTGGGACCGATCTGGCCGATGTCGGCGATGGCCGGAAATGCAGCCAGCCCGACCAGAAGGATTGCTAGCAACCAGCGAGAGAGGTAGCGATTCAAGGGACTTCAGCCTCCAGGCTATTATGATAGCGCGTTCGGAGCGACCTGTAAACGGCCGCGGACTAGAGGTTGAACCTGGCCGCCGAAGGGTTGTTTCTGCTTTCCGCCTTTACCAGGACAGCCGATCCTCATTGGAGAATGTCATCCGATGAATCAGCTTCAAACCACGAATCGACCGGGGTGAGGGATGCAGGTCGAGTGGGTCGTTCTGGCTGACGCTGCCGAGGTTGTCGACAATAAGCTTTATCTCCTGGGAGGCGGCTGGACCCGTCTGACGGTTCACTCGGGTTTTCCGGCCGCTCAGCACTGCGCCGTGGCGACGGCGGTGCTCGTAGACTGGGAAGAGACCCAGCAGTCCCATGAGTTCAGCCTCGAAGTCTACGATCCCGAAGAACAACTTATCTCGGCTATCGAAGCTGAATTCGAAGTCGGAAGGCCGCACGGTGTTCCGCCCGGCAAGCCCCAGCGATGGCAGTTCGCCGGTGACTTCGACTTGGTGCTTGACGCGCCTGGGACCCATACCGTGATGGTGGTTATTGGAGGCGAGGAGCTTTGCAGGCAAGATTTCGAAGTGGTCAAAGGAGTGCGAGCCGCCGACTTGCCGGGCTGAACTTATGCTGGAATCTGTGAAAAACCTTATCGACGGACTGATCTCTTTCTTCTTGCCGCGAGGCGGGCGAACTCCCGAGGAGCGACGCCGGCTCATTCGAGTCAAGTGCGAATATGAGGTCAGTTGCATTTCGGGCAATCGCAGCTTTCCGGCGGTGGTGGTCGACATGGGTCTGAGCGGTCTGCGACTGCAGGTGCCCAACCGGCTCAAACAAGGTGGCACGGTCTATATCCATCACCCCAAGCCCTCGAACCGTTTCAACAACGAGCACGTGATGTGTACGGTCATGTGGTGTCGTCGCAAGGCTGGCACCAACGAGTTGGAGGCCGGTCTCAAATACGCCGACACGCCGGGCAACATGCGCCGATCGTGGGTGAAATTCTTGCTCAAAGAACTCGGCTTTGAGGAGCGGGCCATCTATAGCCGCCGCAAAGCTATCCGGGCTCCTTCCGAGTTGTCGGCTCGGCTGCGCAATCAGGGCGGCGAGGCCCTGGAAGGCCGGGTCATCAACCTGGGTATCGGGGGGGCGCTGTTTGAATCCGATGGCGGCTTCTCTCCGGGTCAGGCGGTGCGACTCGAGATGGACCGGGTCGGGCGGCTCAAGAAGATCGAACTCGACGCGACCGTGATCACGACCAGTCGCCAGGATGACGACTCCTATCATCTCAGCCTGCGCTTCACCGACCCGTCCTCGAAAGAGGTAGAGAGAGTGGGTGACTACGTGTTGTTGCTGCTAAAGAATGCTGCCGAGTGAGATCGCGAGCTGCTTCGGCCGAATTCCGGCCCAGGCGGCGATCTGTTATCGCGACCTGACCGGCAGTCAGGCGTGGGGGCAGGACCACCGTCAAGACTTTCCCGCCGCCAGCGTCATCAAAGTGGCCATTATGGTCGAGTTGCTGCAACGCGTCGAGGCCGGCCAGAGCCGGTTGACCGAACGCCTTGAAGTCGCTTCGGATCGGCTGGTGGGCGGGGCCGGTGTGCTTTTCGAGCTTGATCCCGGGCTGCGCCTGAGCCTGGGTGACCTGTGCCGGTTGATGATCGTGGTCAGCGACAACACCGCCTCCAATCTGTTGATTGACTATTTGGGAGGGCTCGAGGTCATGACCGCCGCCATGGCCGAAATGGGCTTGTCGGCCCGGCTGGGGCGCTACTTTATGGAACCCCCGATTGGTCAACGCGATAACCGGATGACCTGTGAAGACGCGGTCGTCCTGCTGTGGCGATTGCGTCGAGGAGAGCTACTCGGCCCTGAATTGACCACTTTCGCCCGGGGCGTGCTCGAGCGCCAGCAGTATCGCGAGAAGATTCCCCAGCGTCTCCCGGCCGAACTGGTGGTGGGCCACAAGACCGGCGAACTCGATGGGGTGCGTCACGACGCTGCTATTGTCGAGCACTCTCGGCCCTATGTTCTGGCCATCTTTACGCGCAATGGCGGCCATGCCTGGGAGGTGGACGAGCACATCGCCCTGACCTCGCGGGCGGTCTATGATTGGGTGGAACAAGATGTATAGAAGCGGCTTCGTGGCCCTGGTCGGCAAGCCCAATGTGGGGAAGTCGACTCTGATCAACCGTCTGGTGGGAACCAAGGTCGCCATCACCTCCTCCAAGCCCCAAACGACCCGGCATCGGGTGCTGGGCGTCATGCACGGTCAGGAGTATCAGATCGTGCTGGTGGACACTCCCGGACTCATGCAACCGCGCCACGCCCTCGGCCGCAAGATGGAGAAATGGGCCCTCGAAGAGAGTCGCGAGGCGGACCTGGTGTTGTTCCTGGTCGAGTTGACGCACGCCCCCACCGCCGAGGACCGCTTTGCGGCCGAGCATCTGGCCCCGCTGGGAGACCGGGTCTGGTTGGTGATGAACAAGCTCGACCGGTGCAAGGACGAACAGGTGGCCGAGCAGTACCAGGCGTTGGGCGGCTATCCGCGCAGCTTCCAGGTTTCCGCCCTCGAGGGGCAGGGGTTGGAACAGCTTACCCAGGCTTTGTGCGAGGTCTTGCCCGAAGGCGACCCCTTTTTCCCCCCCGACCAGGTGACCGACCAGAATCGGGCTCTGTTGGCCAGCGAGGTGATCCGCGAGAAGGTCCTGCATCTGACCCGCCAGGAGATTCCTCACGCCGTGGCCGTGGTGGTCGACGAGCTGCGCCCCGCCGACAAACCCGACATGCTGTATCTGAGCGCCTATCTCTATGTAGAGCGGCCCAATCAAAAACGCATCCTGATCGGAAAGAACGGCCAGTTGCTAAAGTCCATCGGCGCCGAAGCCAGACTCGAACTCGAGCAACTATGGGGGCAACGCGTCTTTCTCGAGCTATGGGTCAAAGTGAAGGAAGGCTGGCGCGACCGCGAGGACTGGCTCCGCTCCCTCGGCTATGAATAAGTCGGCCCAGCGGCGCGGCGCGAAGCGCCGTAGGGAATGACGAGAAGGCCGCATCCTGTGCAGTTTCAGCTAGTGGTCATACCTTCTCGTCGTTCCCGTAGAGCCGCGGCCGGGCCGACGCCCATACGAAGTCGGCCCAGCGGCGCGGCGCGAAGCGCCGTAGGGAATGACGAGAAGGCCGCATCCTGTGCAGTTTCAGCTAGTGGTCATACCTTCTCGTCGTTCCCGTAGAGCCGCGGCCGGGCCGACGCCCATACGAAGTCGGCCCAGCGGCGCGGCGCGAAGCGCCGTAGGGAATGACGAGAAGGCCGCATCCTGTGCAGTTTCAGCTAGTGGTCATACCTTCTCGTCGTTCCCTTAGAGCCGCGGCCGGGCCGACGCCCATACGAAGTCGGCCCAGCGGCGCGGCGCGAAGCGCCGTAGAGTGGCAGCGGCCGAGCCAAAGGAACCCCTGATCGAGCCGTCGAACGGTCGGGCCTCGGGAGTGCCACTCCCCTAAAGATTGAAAGGCGACAAGCAATGATCACTACTTACGAAGCCCTGGGCATGATTGAAACCAAAGGCCTGGTGGCGATGATTGAAGCTGCCGATGCTATGGTCAAGGCGGCCAACGTGAAACTGATCGGTTACGAGAAAATCGGAGCCGGCTATGTGACCGCTCTGGTTCGCGGCGATGTGGCTGCCGTGCGTGCGGCTACCGATGCCGGCGCTTCTGCCGCCCGCAAAGTGGGCGAGCTGATCGCCGTCCACGTTATTCCCCGTCCCCACAAGGATCTCGACGATGTGCTACCGATCGCCCCTCCCCGTGAGAAAGCCGGGAAGTAGTCCAGGCTCGAGCCATTAGATGGACCCCGCTCTGATCGATACGATCACCGAGCTGGTCCTGCGCGAACTGCAAGGCAATCAGCCGGCGGGGCCGCCCGCCCCTCCCAAACAGGGCAAGAAGGTGCTCTTGTGCCCGGGGCCGGGCGCCGGCAGCTCGGCGATCTGGCAGGGGCTGGCTCAGCTCTCGGACATTGGCTGGCAAGCCGTGGCCTGGCCCGGCTTTGACACTCATCGCCTCGAGCGCGCGCTGGGCCGCAAGGTGCCGACTTCGGACCCTCCCACCTGCTGGGAACAGCTGGTTCAAGGGGTAGAGGCGGTCGTCTTGCCCAGCCTCGATCTGGGTGGGTTGGCCAGCCTGGCCTTGCTGCTGACCGACCGCCCCCCGGCCGGGGCCGGCGTGGCCGGGATCGTGCTCGGCAAGCCGGTGCTGGCCCTCAACGAGGGGCTGGAGCGCTATCGACGCCACTCGGCTCGCTTGCCGGGCGGGTTTTTAGATGTCTTCGAGCGTCACTATCGAGGGGCCGAGAGTATGGGCGTCACTTTTTTAGGGGTGGGGGAGCTGGCCGGGGCTCTGGCCGGTCCGGGGGCCAAGAAGGTCACCGCCACCTCGACCGGGCGCGACGTGGTCACTCTGGAAGACCTCGAGGCGGTGCGGCGGCGTGGCCAGACGGTGCTGGAAGTGTCGGCCGGGGCCATCGTCACCCCGCTGGCCAGCCAGGCCGCGCGAGAGATGGGGATTGAGGTGAAGACTCGATGATCTTGGCGAAAGTCGTGGGTACAGTGGTCTGCACCCAAAAAGAGCCGCGCCTCGACGGGCTGAAGTTGCAGCTGGTCTGCCCGCTTTCGCTAGCCGATATGGCCGTCGACGGCAAGCCGCTGGTAGCCGTCGACGCCGTCGGGGCCGGACCCGGCGAGGTGGTTCTGGTGGCCGCCGGCAGTTCGGCGCGCCAGACCGAGGCGACCCTCAACACCCCGACCGATGCCGTCATTATGGGCATCGTCGATACAGTCGAAATGGAAGGCAAGACCGTCTTCCAGAAACATCGGGCCAAGGAGTAGGCAATGGATATCGACCGCGACGTCATTCGCAAGATTGTGGAAGAGGTGGTGCGCCAACAGATCGGCTCAGGCTCGGCGCCACGCTCGGTCGAAGTTCCGGTGGCCAGTGGTCGCTACGGAATCTTCACTTCGGCCGACGATGCGGTGGCCGCAGCCGGCGAGAGCTACAAAGCCTGGTTCTCGATGAGTCTCGAGACCAAAGCTGCCTGTGTCCAGGCGATGCGAGACGTTTCTCTGGCCCAGGCCCGTCCCATGGCCGAATTGGCTCATGCCGAGACCGGTCTCGGTAGGGTCGAGGACAAAGTCAACAAGAATCTGCTCCAGGTGGCCAAGACGCCCGGACTAGAGGATGTCAAGCCTCAGGTGTTTACCGGAGACCGCGGTCTGACCCTGGTCGAGAAGGCTCCCTTCGGGGTGATCTGCTCGGTCACGCCCACCACCAATCCGGTGGCGACCATCATCAACAACTCGATTTCGATGGTGAGCGGCGGGAACGCGGTGGTCTTCAATCCCCACCCGCGCGCCAAAGGGTGCTGCAATCAGATGATTCAGCTGCTCAACCAGGCCATCCACAAGGCCGGGGGCCCTCCCACCCTGCTCACTTCCGTGGCCGAGCCTACCATCGAGACCTCGCAGGCCCTGATGAAGCACAAGGGAGTGCGTTGCTTGGTGGTGACCGGCGGTCCGGGCGTGGTGGCCCAGGCCATGGCCAGTGGCAAGAAAACGATCGCGGCCGGTCCCGGCAATCCGCCGGTGGTCGTCGACGAGACGGCCGACCTGCGCCAGGCTGCCCGCGATACGGTGGCCGGCTCGTCGTTCGACAACAACGTGATGTGCACGTGCGAGAAAGAAGTCTTCATCGTCGATAGCGTCTTTCGCGAGTTCAAAGAGCATATGCTCAATAACGGCTGCTACGAACTCACTCCTCGCCAGCTCGACGAGCTCACCCGGGTCATCTTCCAACCACCGCCGGTGGGCAGCACCAAGACGGTGCTCAACCGTGACCTCATCGGTCAGCACGCCAGCGACATCGCCCGCACCATCGGGCTTGACCTGCCCCGCGACACGCGGCTTTTGATCGCCGAGACTCCCTTCGAGCATCCGCTGGTGCTCAAAGAGCAGATGATGCCGGTGCTGCCGCTGGTTCGTTGTCGTGATGTCAACGAGGCCATCGAGCGCGCCGTCCAGGCCGAGGGCGGGCGCTATCACACGGCCGTGATGCATTCGCGCAACATCGAGAACCTGTCGCGCATGGCCCGGGTGGTCAACGCCAACATCTTCATCAAGAACGGGCCCAACTACGCAGGTCTGGGCTTCGGAGGCGAAGGCTTTACCACCATGACCATCGCCGGCACCACCGGTGAAGGGGTGACCTCGGCTCGCACCTTCACTCGCGAGCGCCGCTGCGCCCTCATCGACTATTTCAGGATTCTAGGCTAGGAGGTCCCCATGCGGGTTGTAATCGGTAGCGATCACGGAGGCTACGAGCTCAAGAACGAGCTGGCCGGGCTGATTCGAGAGCTGGGCCACGAACTGATCGATTTCGGCACCCACGGACCCGACCCGGTCGACTATCCCGATTTCGCCTTACTGGTGGGCAAGGCCGTGGCCAACGACCCCGATCACACCCTCGGCATCGTGGTCGATGGGGCCGGCTGCGGCAGCGCCATCACCGCCAATAAAGTGCCGGGGGTGCGTGCGGCTGCCTGCTACTGCACGGCCACGGCCAAGAACTCTCGCGAGCACAACGACGCCAATGTCTTGACCCTGGGTAGCAAGATTACCGGGTCCGAGGTGGCCAAAGATATCGTGCGCACCTGGCTCGGCACCCCTTTTGCCGGCGGGCGCCACTCGCGCCGAGTCGAGAAAGTGCTCTTGATCGAGCGACGTTTTGCCAAGGAGGCGCCGTAGTTGTTTCTGGGTCGGGTTTGCGGGACGGTGGTGGCCACCCATCGAGTAGACAACCTCGACGGAGCGACCTTTCGTGTGGTGGTGCCTGTGAATCACGACGGCTCGCCTTACGGTAAACCCTTCGTGGCTGTCGACAACGTCTCGGCCATGACCGGCGATCTGGTCTATCTGGTCAAGGGCAAAGAGGCCATCATCCCCTGGAAGCGCTCGGATATGGCGCCCATTGATGCCGCCATCGTGGGGTTGGTGGATGGGATGGATATCTGATGCTCTATGCACGGATTTTAGGAAGTTTGTGGGCCACCGCTCAGGTGGCGGGCTTTGAGGGTAGATCTCTTAAGCTGATCGAGCCTGTCGATGCGCGGACCGGTAAGGGCGCGGGGGACACGCTGCTGGCGGTCGACCTGGTCGGGGCGCGCAAGGGTGACCACGTTCTGGTCGTCTACGAGGGCAGCTCGTCGCGTCTGGCCATGGGCAGTCAGACGACGCCCTGCGAGGCGATCGTGGTCGGCATCGTGGATCGGCTCGATTTGGAAAGTGAGGAATCAGGTGGACATTGAAGCGATTGTAGCCAGAATCACCAGGGAAGTGGTGGAAGAACTCCAGCGCCCGCAGGCGGCCTCGTCCCCCTCTGCCGAGGTGGACCGCACCGCCCCTCCAGGACGTCTGCGCGTGGCCGAGGGCTCGTCTTCGAACGGTTCAGGCAAGGTCTGCATGGAGCGTCTCACCGGCGAGTGCGCCGGAGTTGGCTGCTGTGCTCAGTTGCTTCCCGAGCGGGTGCGGGCCGTGATCGAGTCCGGGGCCGACCGGGTGGGCAATTCCCCCGGGGGGGTGGTGGACGGGGCCGACATCGCCGCCCGTATCGACCACACTTTGCTCAAAGCCGACGCTACCCGCCAGGAAGTCCTCGAGCTGTGCGACGAGGCCCGCACCCACCGGTTTGCCTCGGTCTGCATCAACCCGGCTTTCGTGGCCACGGCCGCCGACGCTCTGCGGGGCACCGGGGTCAAAGTTTGCACCGTCGTGGGCTTTCCGCTGGGAGCCACCACGACCCTCACGAAAGTCACCGAGACCCGAGATGCGCTCGCCAACGGGGCCGACGAGATCGACATGGTGATCAACATCGGAGCCCTCAAGAACAACCAGGATGACCTGGTCGAATCCGATATCCGCGAGGTGGTGGCTGCCGCCGGCGGGCGCATCACCAAAACGATTTTCGAGACGGCCATCCTCTCGGACGACGAAGTGGTGAGGGCCTGCCTGTTGGCCAAGCGGGCCGGAGCAGATTTCGTCAAGACCTCGACCGGATTCGGTCCAGGCGGAGCCACTGTGCATCACGTGGCTTTGATGCGCCAGACGGTGGGACGCTCCATGGGAGTCAAAGCCTCGGGCGGGGTGCGCGATCTCGAGACGGCCCGCCAGATGATCGAGGCGGGAGCCACCCGAATCGGGGCCAGTGCTTCCGTCAAGATCGTGCGCGGTGAGCAAGGCAGCGGCAACTACTGAGCAAGTTCTTCAAGACCGAGGCGCTGGTGCTCGAGCGTCGACCACTGGGAGAGTCCGACGAGATCGTGGCTCTGCTCTCGCCTGTGCGAGGACGCTTTGATGCGGTGGCGCGAGGCTCTCGCAAGGCCTCCAGCCCCTGGGTAGCCAGGGTCGAGCCGTTCACTTTGCTCAGCGGCCAGTTCGCGGCCGGTCGCAAGGACCTGGACTATTTCAATCAGGCGCGGGTGGTCAAAGCTTTTGGGGGCCTGCGCCAGTCGCTTGACAAGATGGTCTATGGTAGCTATGTGCTCAAGTTGGTGCGAGACGGCCTCGAGCAAGGCGAATCCATCCCCGAGTTCTTTCGCCTCTTGCTAGACTGGCTATCTCAGCTGGAGGAGCAAGAGCCGGGACCAAGCCTGGTTCGCTGGTTCGAATTGCGATTGGCCCGTCAGCTGGGGGTCGAGCCCCAACTAGATCGGTGCACTGGCTGCGGAAATGCCGACGTGGTGGGCTTCTCGCCGGTGGCCGGCGGGGTGGTCTGTGGCCAGTGCCGGGATCGGACCAGCCTGCGGTTAGCTCCGGGCGGGCTGGCGGCCCTGCGCTATCTTGGTCGCAGCCGTCTCGAGGCGACCACGCGGCTCCGGCTATCGCCAGCCGACGCCGGTGACCTGGAGGCCGCCCTGACCGCTCATCTTAGCGAGCACTGGCCCAGCGGGCGCCGATTTCCACAAATTTCCAAGGAGTTGCTGTCGTGAGAGTGCTAGCCATCGATCCCGGCAAGAAGCGGGTGGGAGTTGCCCTGAGCGACCCCACGGGCACCCTGGCCTCTCCCCTGGTCACCCTCGAGGGTCGCGAGCAAGAGAAGCTGCTGGTCGAGATTGCCGGACTGGTCGCAGAACATGGCGTCCACCGAGTGCTGGTGGGCCATCCCAAGAACATGGATGGCTCCATCGGTCCCGCCGCCAAGGCGGCTCAGCGCCTCGCTCGGGCTTTAGAAGAACGGCTGGCGGTGCCGGTCGAGTTAGTCGATGAGCGATTGTCGTCGAGTCAAGCCAGGGTGGCCATGCGTGAGGCCGGAACCAACGCCAAGAAAGCCCGAGAGAAGGTCGATCAGATGGCGGCCGTAGTGGTGTTGCAGGCCTATCTGGAAAGGAACCGTTCGGGCTAAAGGCGAACGCGGCCCAGGTGAAGGTCCTTCTCAACCTTTTCAAGGTCGGGTGTCTGCTTTTTATCGTTCTCTCGTGCGCTGCCATGTGGCTGCTTTATCAGTCGATCGTGCCGGCTGACGGCGAAGGAACCAGGCCGGCCCTCGTGTTCGAGGTGCGCGAAGGCGCCTCGGGCAAGGTGATCGCCGAGGAACTCGAGCAGAAAAAGGTGATCCGGTCAGCCATGGCCTTCCGCCTTTTGCTGCGCTACAAAGGCGATCAGGGCGTGCTGAAAACCGGCTATTACGAAGTCGACCCCAAGTTGCCCACCCTGAAGGTGTTCGAGCAGCTGGTCAAAGGGAAGACTCTTACTCGCAAGGCCACCGTTCCCGAGGGGCTGACCATGGCCCAGACGGCCGAATCGCTCGAAAAGCAAGACATCGCCCCCGCCCAGGAAGTGTGGGCTGCCGCCAATGCAGGTGGCAATCGCTACGGCAAAATCTATCCGGACAACCTCGAGGGCTACCTCTTTCCCAATACTTACGAGTTCCCATACCAGTCCGACGGCGAGGCGGCCGTGCGCACGATGCTGGCCCTTTTCGAGGCCGAGATCTTGCCGATGTGGGAAAAATCCAAGGGAAAAACGGGATTGGACCTTCATCAGACCATCATCCTCGCCTCGCTGGTCGAACGCGAGGCCCAGGTCGCTTCAGAGAGACCGCTGATCGCTGGCGTCTACCTCAATCGCATCAAAAAGGACATGTTGTTGCAATGTGACGCCACCGTTCAGTTTGCTCTGGGCAAGCCCCGAGCCGTGCTGACTTATCAAGATCTCGAAGTGCGCTCTCCTTACAATACGTATCTCTACAAAGGTCTGCCCCCGGGTCCGATCGCCAGTCCCGGCAAGGCTTCCATCGAGGCGGCCATGAATCCGAAATCGTCGAACTATCTCTTTTACGTACGCAACGACGTCAAAGGGGATGGGAGCCACGTATTCACCACCAATTACGCGGAGCACCAACGAGCCATTGACAAGTATCAGCGTTAACAAACCCCTGGTCATCGGGGTGGCCGGGGGCACCGGCAGTGGCAAAACCACCGTGGCCAGAAGCCTGGTCGAGATCTTCGTTCACCGACCGATCGTCCTGATTCCCCAGGATGCCTACTATCGTGACCAGAGCCACCTGAGCGCAAGCGAGCGTGCCGAGACCAACTATGACCATCCTCTGGCTTTCGACAACGACCTGCTGGTGGAGCACCTCGATGCGCTCTGTCGCGGCGAGTCGGTCAACCAACCCGTCTACAATTTCGTGACCCACACGCGCGCGGTCGAGGTCAAACGGGTGGATCCCGCCCCCATTCTCGTGGTCGAAGGCATTCTCGTGCTTGAGGAAGAGCGTTTGCGTCAACGCATGGACATCAAGGTGTATGTCGATACCGACTCGGACGAGCGCTTCATCCGCCGGTTGGGACGAGACATGCTCGAGCGTGGCCGCTCGGTGGAATCGATCGTCGATCAATACCTGAACTCTGTTCGTCCCATGCACCTGCAATTCGTCGAGCCGACCAAGCGCTATGCTGATCTGATCATCCCCGAGGGGGGGGCAAATTTGGTGGCCATCGACCTGCTAGCGGTCAAGATCCGTTCGACCCTCGATCAACAGGCGCCGGCTAACGCCTCTTGAGGCGGTGGTAAAGGAGTTTCTCTGAAGGCGTGGAACCTTAATCGTGGTGCGGGCCTACCACCTTTCGGCTCATTTTTTGTGCTCTTTTGGCGTTACGCCAGGGGCGAATCCCGGTTTTGGACGGAGTGAATCATAGATGATCGCGAGCTCTAAAGAAGATCTTGGAAAACTTCTGATTGAAGAGGGGCTAGTAACACAAAGGCAACTGGATAAAGCGATTGCCAAAGCGGAAGCTTCTGGCGACGCGCTCCAGAAGGTCCTCATTTCGATGGGGTTCGTTACCGAGAAGGATGTGGTTGAGACTCTCGGTGTCCAGATGGGCGTCAAGTTCGTCGACCTGGATGAAACTCACCTCGACCCCGAACTCGCGCGTTCGGTGCCCGAGCATCTGGCGCAGCGCTATAAGGTCATTCCGGTGGCTCAAAACGACAACCGGTTGACGCTGGCGATGGTTGACCCGCTCAACGTTATCGCCATCGACGATATTCGTCTCATCACCGGCTTCGACATTGACCCGGTCATCGCCACTGAAGAAGGCATCATGAAGGCCATCAACGGACAATATGGCGTCACCGACCTGGTCGAGGTGGAAGAAACGGTGAAGGACATCTCCGCCCAAGACTTCGGTCCCCTCGAGTTCGAGGACGATATGGACGAAGAGATCGCCCTCGACAAGCTTAAAGAGTTGGTCGACGAGGCTCCCATCGTGCGCGTCGTCAACCTGATTATCTCTCAGGCTATCAACGACAAAGCCTCGGATATTCACATCGAGCCCGAGGCCAAGTCGGTGCGTGTGCGTTATCGAGTCGACGGCGTGCTGCACGACGTGATGAGCCCGCCCAAGCATATTCAGGCCCCGATGGTCAGCCGCATCAAGATTATGGCCAACATGGATATCGCTGAGCGGCGTGTTCCTCAAGACGGCAAGATCCACTTGACTCACGACGGGCGCGAGTTCGACCTTCGTGTCTCGACCATCCCCACCGTCCACGGCGAGAAGACGGTCATGCGTATTCTCGACAAGAGTTCGGTTATGTTGGGTCTCAATAAGCTGGGCTTCGCCGATGACAACCTGCAGCTTTGGGAGTCGGTGGTCGAAAAGCCCTACGGCATGATCCTGGTGACCGGTCCGACCGGTTCGGGTAAGTCGACCACTCTCTACTCGTGCTTGAACAAGCTCAATAGCGGCGACAAGAACATCATCACCTGCGAAGACCCGGTCGAGTATCAGATTCCGGGGATCAACCAGGTGCAGACCAACAATAAGGCCGGTTTGACCTTTGCCACGGCACTGAAGTCCTTCTTGCGTCAAGACCCCGACATCATCATGGTCGGTGAGATTCGTGACGGTGAAACGGCGAAAATCGCGGTAGAGGCCGCGCTCACCGGTCACCTTGTGCTCTCGACGCTGCACACCAACGACTCTTCCGGCGCTATCTCGCGTCTGGTCGAGATGGGGGTAGAGCCGTTCCTGGTGGCTTCGGCGCTCATCGGCGTTCTAGCCCAGCGGCTGGCTCGTTGTATCTGCCCCAACTGCAAAGAGAGCTTCACTCCGCCGGTCGAGGCTGTCCGCAAGTTCGGAATGGCGATGTTCGGTGACTCTGATATCCAGTTCTACCGCGGCCGTGGCTGCGACCACTGCAAGATGACTGGCTATCGTGGCCGAACCGGCATTCACGAAGTCTTCACCCTGTCTGACCGAATTCGTGGGTTGATCCTCAACCGCGCTTCTTCGGCCGAGATCCGACAAGCCGCTATCGAGGAAGGAATGAAGACCATGCAGGACGATGGTTTACGTAAGACCCTCGGCGGCACGACGACGATGGAAGAGTGTCTCCGCGTCGTCTACATCGAGGGTGGCGAACTCTAGAAGGAGACTTGACTAAATGGCCCTAGCACAACCACTGAGATTCACCATGGATGACCTGCTTCGCACCACCGTGGAACGCGGAGCTTCGGACCTCCATTTAACGGTGGGTCTCCCGCCCGTGCTGAGAATCAACGGAAAACTCATTCCGACGGAGTATCCGCGGTTGGCTCCCGAAGAGTCCAAGCGGCTAGTCTACAGTATTCTCAATGACAAGCAGAAAGAGAAGTTCGAGAAGACCTGGGAGTTGGATTGCTCTCACGGTGTGCGCGGCTTCGGGCGCTTCCGCGTCAACGTCTTTCGCCAAAGAGGTGTGGTAGGGGCCTGTCTGCGGGCTATTTCTAGCACGGTGGCCACGAGAGAAGAGTTGCATCTGCCTCAGGTCATCGAAGATATCGTCCATCGACCCCATGGTCTGATTCTGGTGACCGGGGCTACCGGCGCCGGAAAGTCGACCTCTCTCGCCTGTATGATCGATCTGATCAACCGCGAGAAGACCTTCCATATCATCACCATCGAAGACCCGATCGAGTACATTCACCCGCACAAGAAGTCGATGATCAATCAGCGCGAGGTCGGCCAGGACACTCTGAGCTGGGCCAACGCTCTGCGCGGCTCCCTGCGTGAGGATCCCGATGTCATCCTGATCGGTGAGATGCGCGACCAGGACACGATCTCTGGGACACTCACGGCGGCCGAAACCGGCCATCTGGTGTTCTCGACTTTGCATACTTCCGACGCCGCCCAGACGGTCGACCGTATCGTCGATGTCTTTCCTCCGCACCACCAACAACAGATTCGAGTTCAGTTGTCGAGCGTGCTGGAAGCGGTGTTCTCTCAGCAACTAATACCACATGCCTCCGGTGTCGGCCGCGTTCCTGCCGTCGAGGTCCTGATCGCGACGCCGGCCATGCGAAACCTCATCCGAGAGGGAAAAACGCAACAGATCTATAATGCAATTCAGACTGGCTCAAAGCACGGAATGCAGACAATGGAGCAATCCCTGCTCGAGCTGGTAAACCGTAAGATGATCACGCAGGAAGAAGCGATGTCTTCGACAATGCATGTAGATGATCTAAAACGGATGCTCGAGGGAGGCCGGAAAGGGTAATACCGATCCGGTTACGAATCGATCAAAGAACGGAGGTAGACTGTCATGAATATGGTTTGGTGGCTTGTTCCGCTAGCTATTCTTATTGCCGGACATCTCACTGCCCTGTAAGATACAAGGGCCAATGAGGGACCGCTAGAAGACTTACACTGTTTGGAGGTTGGGGTCGGATGCCTGTTTTTCAGTACGAGGCGCGTGATGCGACCGGCCAGCTACGCAAAGATACTATAGAAGCTCAGAATGTGCGAATGGCGACTCAGCGTCTGCAAGAGCAGAAGATGACCGTCATCCACATCAAGGAGAAAGCTGGTGGCGCGGGCGATACCAGCATCATGGCTTGGCTCGACAAGATCAAGAAGGTCAACGAGCAGGCGCTTACGGTGTTCAGCCGTCAGTTCGCCACCATGATCAACGCTGGTCTCGCGATGGTCCGCTGTCTGGATATCCTCTCCGAACAGACCGAGGATAAAAAGCTCCAGGCAACGTTGGTTCAGGTGCGAAGAGACGTCGAGGGTGGTTCCACTCTGTCGAATGCTCTCGCCAAACATCCGAGCGTGTTCTCCACGCTCTATATCAGTATGGTAAAAGCCGGCGAGATGGGCGGTGTACTCGACGAAGTGCTCGAGCGTCTAGCTGGCTTTATGGAAAAAGATTTCGGTCTCAAGAAGAAGGTGAAGTCGGCACTCACCTATCCGGTCGTCATCCTGGTGATGGCCCTCGGTATCGTGTTCTTCTTGGTGACCTACATTTTGCCGACCTTCGTCCAGTTGTTCGAAGGTATGAGCCTGACGTTGCCCCTGCCGACCCGAATTCTCATCGGCATCACCAAGGGCGCGCGAAATCCCTACGTAATGGGCCCGGTTCTGATTCTGGTCATCGGTGGCGTTGTATTGCTCAATCGCTATGTCCAGACCCCGACGGGTAAGAAGCAGTATGACCTGCTCAAGCTGAACATCCCGGTTTTCGGGTTGCTCAATAAGAAGGTGGCCATCTCTCGCTTCTGTCGCACCCTGGGCACGCTGCTCAGTTCCGGTGTGCCGATTATGCAGGCCCTCGAGATCGTCGGTAAGGCTTCCGGTAACGAGATTATCGCGATGACCGTCACCAAGATTCGTGAGAGTATCCGCGAAGGCGAGAGTATCGCTTCGCCGCTCGGCGCGAGCGGTATGTTCCCTCCGATGGTGACGCAAATGGTCGCGGTCGGCGAAGAGACCGGTAACCTCGACGCGATGCTCGGAAAGATCTCCGACTTCTACGACACCGAGGTAGAGTATCTACTCGCCTCGCTGACCTCGATGCTCGAACCGATCATGATCGTCGGAATGGGTGGAATCGTCGGTTTTATCGTGATCTCCGTCTTCCTCCCGCTGTATCAGTTGATCGGCAACCTGGGATAGTGAATGAGGAACAAAACCTCTACAAGCAGGTAAGCTAAGGGGACAGGGGTCCACGGACCCCTGTCTTTCTGCGTTTATGAGAGCAGAACAAGCCTCTATAGAACGGGAATTGGAGGTGGCGCCAGGCGCCACTGACGATTCTCGTTCTCTTGATGCCGACGAAGAAGAAGAAGGCTTTCGTCGACTCCGCGAGACCGGCGACCGCCGCTTGCGTGAGGCCCTTGTTGTCAAGCACCTCAGCCTGGTGCCCGGTATCGTGAAGAAGTATCGGGGTCGAGCCGAGTGGGAGGATCTCATCCAGGTTGGCTACGTGGGGCTGCTCAAGGCTATCGACGGTTTCGAGCTGGGCCGCAACGCCCGCTTTGCCACCTACGCCACTCACTGTATACACGGTGAGTTGCGCCACTACCTGAGGGATCGGGTGGACATGATCCGCCGACCTCGCTGGCTGACGCAGCTGTCGCGCCAGGTAGCGGCCTTCATCGAGCGCCATCTGCACGAAGAGCACCGGCTGCCCAGTTTCGCCGAGATCTCGTCCCAGCTCAACATTTCCGAGGACGGCGTGATCGAGTTGCTCAAAGCCCGTTCTCCGGCTTCGCTGGACCGTGAGCCCGAGGCCGGCATTGCAGTCGAGAAGATCCGGCGCAAGCGCTACGAGACATTTCGTCTGCCGGTCGAGGACCGCATCATTCTGCTTCAGTCACTTGAGCGTTTGAAAGATCTTGAACGCCGAATTATTTATCTATTTTTCTATAAAGACCTAACCCAGCGCCAGATTGCAGGAGAGCTGGATTTGTCCCCGAAAAAGGTTTCTCGCGTTATGCAAAAGGGTCTTGAGCGTCTCAAGGAGATTCTCAATACCGAGATCTTTTGAAGGAACATGTGTTCCCTGGTAAGAAAGTGCTAGGGAAAATCTCGGCCACGGGGTGTCCGAAACCAAATCCGTTGGGTATAATCCATAGCGGATAAGCCGGAAGGGGCGACCCCCGGCAGACAAAGATCTCAGAAATAGGGAGAGGAGGAAGCAGTAATGCTTCACAAGGTACGAAGCGGGAAGGGCGGATTTACGCTCATCGAGCTGATGATCGTTATCGCAATTATCGCTATCCTGGCGGCCATTTTGGTCCCGAACTTCATCCGCGCCCGCGCTCAAGGTCAACTTACAGCCTGTAAGTCAAACCTCAAGAACATCGGTACGGCTCTGGAAATGTATTCCACCGACTGGTCGGGCCGTTACCCGACCACCGGCTCGATCGTGCTGATCACGCCGAACTACCTGAAGACCGTTCCGACCTGTCCGTCGGCCGGTTCGAACACCTACACCGGTGTTTACGTTGCCCACTCGGTTCCGGATGCTTACACGATTTGGTGCGCTACCACGAACCACCAGGGTGCCAGTATCACCACCGCCAACTATCCGCAGTACACCGCCGTTCAGGGTCTCATCGAGCGCCCTTAATCGGTCCCACTGCTAAAAGAGAGGAAGCTTCGGCTTCCTCTTTTTTATTTTATGAACGGAATTTTTCTTGGCTGGCTAGAATTAGACTGAGGTGGTCGACCTGGAGCTTCTCGAAATCTATACCGTGGCGAACCCTCTGAGTATCTGTCTGGCCTTTGTGTTTTGCTCGTTGGCTGGCAGCTTTCTCAATGTGGTGATCTATCGCACGCCTCTGGAACGGTCGGTCGTGTTGCCCCCGTCGGCCTGTACCACCTGCGGGGTTCCTCTGCGCTGGTGGCAGAACATCCCTATCCTGTCCTACTTGAGCCTGGGGGGGCGCTGCCATTTCTGCTCGAGCAGTTACTCGTCACGATACGCCTGGCTCGAATTGTTCGTCGCCAGTGTAGGAGCCGGGATGTTCTGGTTCTATGGCGGGCTGGCCTGGCAGTTTATCTACCACTTCACCTTCTTTTGTCTTTGTACCGCCGTTTTCTTTACCGATCTCGATCACTGGATCATTCCTGACGAGGTCAACCTGTTCGGCGTTTTGTTCGGGTGTTCTCTGGCCTATTTCATGCCGGTTCGGGGAGATATGGAATTGTTGGCCTATCCGCTGGCTCCCGGAGTTCAGAATTTGGTCTCGTCCATCCTTGGCGTGGGCTGTGGATTGGCTTTCTTTTGGGCCATTCAGGTGATCGGGCTTATGTTGGCCAAGCAAGAGGCCATGGGAGGAGGGGATGTCAAATTCGCCGCTCTCATCGGGGCCTTTCTGGGCTGGCGCATGGGATTCGTGGCCTTCATGGGCAGCTTTTTGCTGGGCGCGTTTGTGGCCGTGCCGATGATGCTATTCGGGGGGCGCGGCAAAGATCCGATCCCCTTTGGCACCTTCATGGCCCTGTCGGCAGTGCCCTGTGCCCTGTGGGGGGACCGACTGCTTGCCGAGTGGCTGATGACCTACTACTAAACCCCCAAAGGGTGGCGCCGTCGACCGTCCTCCAGCCGACCCTTTTTTAGGCTCGTTTTGTCTTGACGTGAGATGCATTCCATGGTTTGCTAGGTGCTACCGATTGCCGCCGGTCGATTCGACATGGGGGGGCGAAAGCAAAGTTCGCAAGTGAGGAGGGTACAACCCCGTCCTGGCCAAAGTCGGTCCTGCGTGACCGCTCTGTTCGATTCCCTGTCCGGGTCTGGTTGTCTCGGGCGGGCTGAGAACCCTGTGTTTAAGGGCTTTCCTGGTTGTCTTCCTTAAAGAGGAGTTTGCGGTAAGCCATCGAAAACACGTTGTTGGTTGAGAACTTTTTAATTTTTTTCGCCGAGAAATGAAAGTGTGTCATTGGCACTCTGGTAAATTTGGCGGAGATTTAATCTCCCGAACGGGAGGGGGTGAATGGTAGATGGATTTTTTTAGGAAGCTATTCTCTAAGGCGCCTGAGTTGGGCGCTATCGACATTGGCAGCAACATGATCAAGGTTGCCATCGTCAACGAGAAGAAGGGCGCCCCACCCGAGCTTTATCGCTATGCCCAATGCGCCACGCCGCCAATGACCATCAAAGATGGCTCCATTGTCGACGCTCAGCTGCTGGGTGAAACGATAGCAGGCCTGCTCGCTTCGAGCGACATCCAGGTCGGCAAGTTGGTGTCGGCTGTGGCCGGTCAGCAGGTCGTGATTCGTCCGATCCAGATGACCAAGATGAAGCAGTCCGAGGTCAACCAGGCTATCAAGTTCGAGGCCGAGCGCTATCTACCATACTCGGTGACTGATGCCTCGGTGTCGGGAATGATTATCAACGAGCATGTCGACGAGCGCAGTATGGAAGTGCTGTTGATCGCCGTACCCAACGAGATCGTCGCCAACGCGCGCGAGGTGGTCAAGATGGCCGAAGTCGAGCCCGGCCCCATCGATCTCGAACCCCTGGCCCTGTTCCGTTCACTCAAGCATTGTGTGAGCGACGAGCAGATGGCGGGGACGCTGGCCTTGATTAATCTCGGCGCGAGCTTCAGTAGTATCAATATTTTCCGCCAACGGGTCCTGCGCCATAACCGGACGATTTCCATCGCGGGCAACTCGTTCACCAAGGCGATCGGACAATCTCTCAATCTTTCTTTCGAAGAAGCCGAAAAGATCAAGAAAGAGAAGGGTGTCATCCGGGTCGAGAACAACGCCGACCCGGTGCCGCCCACGACGATGAGAATTTTCAATCTCATCGTTCCCGTCTTGACCGAGCTGGTGACCGAAATCCAGCGCTCGTTCGACTACTACCGTTCGCGCTACAAGGACGGAGCGGTCGACCTGGTGATTCTCTCGGGCGGCACCGCAAAATTCAAGAATATTGACCAGTTTCTGGCCAACGAACTCGGCGTCAAAGCCGAGATCGCCAATCCCTTTCGAGGGATTAATGCCCAGAAAGTGCCTGGTCTCTCTCAGGCCGACCTGGCTGATATCGCGCCCAATGCTATGGTTGCTCTGGGCTTGGCCCTGAGGGAGGCTCAGTGAAGAAGAACCTGCAAATTCGTGGTGAGACCACCTATAAAGAAGGTGGGGAGGAATTCACCCGTTTCACTAGAAAGTGCAGTCTTCTTGATCTTGAATTAGATTGTCGAATTGGAAATACCGAAGGAATCGCTCTGCAGCGAGGGCAGGTCCGGATCGGAGGGTGGTGATGGTGACATCGTGATAAACACTCTCCGGGGCGGATGTCTCTCAGGCTTAGGGTCTGGCAGTCTCTCCTCGAAGTTATCGCGGTTCGACCGCGAGACGCAATTCATTATCGGTATTAGACTACGAAAATTGACTAGGGAGGTGGGTTTGACTTATGCCATCGGTGACGCATAGAGGCATAAAGTTTCTGCTAGCGTGTATGCTTGCCGTTGGTTTCGCCTGTTCCACCGTCTCCGCTGCAAGCGCCGCCACTGTTACGGACGTCAAAGTCAGTAACGGTGCCAACGGCACGCTGCAAGTGGAAGTCGGTGCCAACGGCGCGGTGAAACACCGTGCCAAAACACTGTCGAAACCGCAGAAACTAATCGTAGTTGATGTGTTCCCTGCCGTGCTCGGCCAGAACGTGAGAACGTCCTTTGACGTGAACCAGGGTCTGGTGGAGAAGGTTCGGGTAAAACAATACAACGACAACACTGTAAGAGTGTATGTCGACGTTATCACCCTTCCTGAGTTCAAGGTGATGACCGCAGACGGTTCGAAAGGCCTGACCTTGGCCGTGTCGACCGCTCAGATGGCCGAGGGGAAAGCGACGAGCGCCCCGTCCACGAGCGAAGAAGACACCGAGGTTGCTACTCAACCGACTGCGCCGGCAACCCAACCCCGGGTTGCTCAGTCTTCCCCTCGTCCTCGGACGGCTCCCCGACAGGTGTCGAACAACGGCATCAACATGTCGGGAGCCGGTGACGCTCCGGTGTCGGCTTTGCGGCCGCGTCGGGCACCCAAAAAGGCCCCCGCTCCGAAGCAGCGTCTGGTGACGCTCGACTTCGTGAACGCTGACCTGGTCTACGTGATCAAGGTGTTGGCCAAAGAGATGAACCGTAACGTTTTCGTCGGCCCTACGGTCGACGGCTCCGTGACGGTGACTCTCAAGAACGTCCCTGTCGAGGGCGCTCTGGCTCTGATCCTGAAAATGCAGGAGAATGAGTACGACTATAAGGTGTTGAAAAACACCATTGTAGTGGCCGCCCCCGAGAAGCTGTCGGAGATTCCCGACGACATCCTCGATGACTCCAAGGTCAAAGAGCCGCTTCTGCCGGAATTTACGATTCGTCAGGAGATCCTGCTCGAGAAAGCTCCCGCTGCTAAGGTGATGGAGTTCCTCGAAGGGCAGTATGATCGGGTGAAGTTCACTGCTCACCCGACCATGAACGGGTTCTATGTCGTGGGATCCCGGGAAGACGTTCTCCAGATCAAGCGCGAAGTGCCGAATCTGGACCGTGTTCCCGAGCCTCCGCCGCCACCGCTCCGTGAGTTCCTCACGGTGAAGTATGGCGACATCAACGAGGTTCGTACCCTTCTTTCGACGCTGGTTCCCGACGTTCAGTACAATGTGGACACTCGTCTGAACCTGATCATCGCCGAGGGTTCCCCGGGCGCTATCGACCAGGTGAAAGAGCTGTTGGCTGAAATCGACCGTCCCCTCGACCAGGTCATGATCGACGTCAAAGTCGTCGACATCACCGAGAACGGCCGTAAACAGCTGGGCGTTTCCTGGGGTGCTTCCGGCGCTCCGGGTACCGTCATCACTACCTTCACTGAAGGTGTTACCGGCCAGCGCCTCGAGCGCAACAACAACGCAGGTGGTGCGATTTTGAACCCGGGTGCTCTCACCCAGATTCAGAGTTTCGCCGCCATCGGGATCTCCGAGTTCGCTCGCAGTCCGCTCATCCTGGAAGCCTCGATTCAGTTCCTGGTGACCCAGGGCGAAGCCAAGGTTCTTGCCTCGCCTCGCGTGGCAACCCGTTCGGGCCGCGACGCTCTCATCCACATCGGCGACAAGTTCCCGATCGTCTACTTCGACCCCCGCGCTGGACAGTTCCAGGTGCAGTATGTTGACATCGGCATCAAGCTGGATGTCAAACCCGAGATCAAGGCCGACGGCTTCGTGCTGGTCGACCTGCGTCCCGAGGTCAGCACTCTGGTCGAGTTGGTCAACAACCAGTATCCTCGCACCGCGGTTCGTACCGTCAACACGTCAATGCGTGTTAAAGATGGTGATACTATCATCATCGGCGGTCTGATCCAGGAGCAGGATCTACAGTCGGTCACCAAAGTGCCGCTGTTGGGCGACCTGCCGATTATCGGCACGTTGTTCCGTCAGACTTCGGTCACCAAGACCCGCAACGAGGTCGTGATGATGCTCACTCCTAGCGTGATGCGCTAGTAGAACATCGTCGCCAACGAAGAGCGCCGTCCCCAGGGGCGGCGCTCTTTCTTTGTTTCCGGGATGGCCTTCTCGGGGCAGGCTAGAATGCTCTTCATTATACCATCCGCTGGTTTGGCTTGCAGGATCGCTTGACTTGGGAACCGAACCAAGTTCAACGACTTGAAGTTTAGTTCACGCGCGCCTGGAAAGCGACCGTGAGTAGAACGGGCCACGACAATAGAGATAGGTCCGTGTGGCTGCTCTAGAATCAGCGTCGCGAACTGAAGAGCTACACAGTACGGGTTGGTACAACTTGATCTCATTCGAAGGTAGGGCCTTTCACGGTCCAGCTATCCTAGTATTGTCCGACAACATTGTTCAGGGCTCCGTTATGTCCCATGGAAGGAGGTCCCACAATGGCTGACGCTGTTGCTCTTCTTTCCGATGCCCAACGTTCGTACACCACCGGTGACTGGGACCAGGCGATCGACGCCTACAAGAAGGCCCTCGAGGCCGACCCGAACAATCGCGAAGCTTGCGAAAAGATGGCCAAGGTCTACGCCATTCGCGGGATGTACAAGTCGGTCATCTCCACCTATTATCAGCTGATTGACATTCTCGAGTCGAGTGACGACCTCAATGGTGCTCTCGAGGTGGCCGATTGGGTGATGGCGCTCAAGCCCGACTCGGCTGAGGCCAGGGCCAAGCGCATCCTGGTCTTCCAGAAGAAGGGCGACACCGAAGAGGTGGTTCGCCAGTCGCGCGGCCTGGCCAGGTTGTACATCGAACTCGGCGAGGGCGACAAATCGATCCAGCTGTTGCAGCAAGCCCAGAAGGCGGACCCTGATAATCTCGACATTGGGCTCGAACTGGCCGAGATGTATGTCAGCCATGGCCATATTCAGGACGGTGCAAATCAGTACCGCAAGGTAGCCAACGCTTTCCAGGACCAGGGCAACCTCGAGCGGGCCGCCGAGGCCTATAAGCGCATGAAGGTGATCGTGTCCGACGACCCCGGCGTGCTGCTCACTCTGGGGCGGCTGTATGTCGACCTGCGCCGCTACAACGAGGCTGAGCAAGAGTTCCGCTCCATCTTAAGACACAATCTCAGCCACGAAGAGGCTTTGCTTGAACTGGGCCGCGTCTGTCAGCTAAAGGGTCAGTTCCGCGACGCCATTCTTGCCTTCAACAAGATCCTTTCCATCAACCCCGACGTGGTCATGGCCAAAGAGAAGTTGGGTGAGCTCTACAAAGCTCAGGGCCTGGTGCCGGAGGCCATCAAGAATTTCCTGGCCGCGGCTCAGGCTTATCTCGAGATCGACGAGAAGGACAAAGCCATCCATCTCTATCAGATCGTTCTTGGTCTCGACACCAGCAACGCCACGGCTTGTCGCGAGTTGACCAACCTGGGTGCGCCACTCATCGGTATCGAACCCGAGCCAGAGCCCGAACCCGAGCCGGTGCCCGAACCGGTGGCGCAAGCCGAGCCAGAACCAGAGTTCGAGCCCGAACCAGAGTTCGAGCCGGAGCCCGAGCCTGAAGTGGCGGTTATGCAACCTCCGCCGGCGCCCGCTCCGGCTGCTGGCGGCGGTCGTGCTAACGGTTTCGCCTCTTCCGAGCCAGCTATGGCTGGACCGCCGCGCGCACCCCGGGCAGGCTTGACTCCTCCTGATTCTCCCCGACCGGGGCTGACCACTCCCGAGTCGCCCCGACCGGGCCTGACTGCTCCGGACGCGGCCGATTCGCCGAAGCGCGGACTGGTTCGTCGAGGCGGCGATGCTAGTGGCGGCTTGCGCCCAGGTCTGCGTGGCCCGGGCGGCCCCGGAGGTCCTGGTGGCAAACCTACGCTTGGACTGCGCGACCACTCCGGCCCTTTGCGCAAGGGACTCGAGCGCGAGGGTGGCGTGGGCGACAAGCCTATGCTGATGCGCAAGCCCATGCTGGAGCGACGCTCGCCGGCTGACGAGAAGCCGACCTTGAGTCGGAACGAAGCCCCCCGGCCAACACCCGAGCCGATCAGCGCCCGCGAACCCGAACCTACCGAGTTCGAGCCGTTGGAGCCGCTGGAGCCGCTGGAGCCTTTGGAAGCGGTCGAACCGCCGGCCATCTCACCCCCACCCGCCCTGCCTCCGCTCGAGCCCGAGCCTGAGCCCGAGCCAGAATTCGACGAGCCGATGGCCGAGGTCGAGCACGCTGAAGAAGCCGACTTCGATGGCGAAGAAGACGAGAGTGGCGAAGAACGCGGTGGTCTCGGACAGAGCTTGCTCGGTTCACGCCAGGAGCGGCCATCTCTGCGAGGTGGCGGACTGCTAGGCGCCGGGCCGCGGCTGGGCATCAAGCCAGGTCCCTCCCTGGGAAAACCCAAGTTGGGTGGTCTCGGCGGTTTGCGCTCGACCAAACCCGAAGGGCGCCCTGGCGGTCTTTTGCGTCCCGGTCAGCCGACCGGTCGGATCGAGGATGACGAGCAAGGTGCCGAAGAATCGGCCTCTTTCGACAACCCCGAAGAAGTAAACGGCCTCTTCTCGCAAATGCGTGACAGGGCGAAGCCTGCCGAGGCTCCTACGCCCAGTTCCGAATTGATGTCTCCCGAGGGAGGGCTTTTCGACGGCGAGAGATCTGAATCGGACAGTCTCTTTGGCGAGCCCGCTCCCGCCGGCGGACTGTTTGATTCACCGGCCCCCTCTCCGGCCCAGGATCTATTTGGCGAGCCAGAACCCGCTGGCGGGGGTCTCTTCGATTCACCCGCGCAGACCGACAAAGACGACCTGTTCGGCTCGTCCCCGGCTTCTTCTGGCGGCTTGTTCGACTCGCCGGCTGAGCCCGCAGGCGGGCTTTTCGATACCAGCCCAGCCTCTCGAGCCGCTGACAGCTTGTTCGGCGAGCCTCCGGCCCCCTCGGCCCCATCCAACGACCTGTTCAGTGAGCCGGCGCCCGCGGCGACTGCCTCGAATGAAGACCTGTTCTCGTCGCCTCCGGCCTCCGAGCCGGCCGGCCTTTTCGAATCACCCGAACCGGCTCCGGCCGATTCGCTCTTTAGCTCGGCTCCCCGCAATGAAGAGCCGCCGAGTCTTTTCGACTCTCGCCCGGTCGACGAGTCCTCGTTGGAACCCCCCTCGGCCGAGCCGGTAGCTCAAGACGGTTCCGATCCGTTCGGTTCCAGCCACGACCTCTTCGATCAACCGCCGCCAGCCGACGCCGACGGACTGTTCGGTGGCCAGGCCACCCAATCAGACCTCTTTGACCAGCCAGCGCCGGTTGCCGACGACCTTTTCTCGGCTCCCGCAGAGGCACCGGCGGCGGATCTGTTCTCGTCCGCCCCGGCCCCAGCCAGCGACCTGTTCAGCCAGCCGGCGGCTCCGGTCGAAGAGCCTGCGGCGCCCTCAAATGACCCGTTCCATCAGTCGGCCGCTCCAGCCAGCGACCTGTTCAGCCAGCCCGCAGCCCCGGCCGGGGACCTGTTCAGCCAGCCCGCGGCTCCGGCCGGCGACCTGTTCAGCCAGCCCGCCGCTCCGGCCGCCGACCTGTTCAGCCAGCCCGCGGCTCCGGCCGGCGACCTGTTCAGCCAGCCCGCCGCTCCCTCGAGCGACCCTTTCTCTCAGCCCGCCGCCAGCGATGACCCGTTCAGTCCGGCACCTGCGTCGGCTGAGTCCGCCGAAGCGCCGGCCAGCGACCTGTTCAGTCAGAGCCCGGCCCCGGCTGGAGATCTGTTCAGTCAGACCCCTGCGCCGGCGGCCGGTGACCTCTTCGGGCAGTCTTCGGCTCCGGCGGCCGACCTGTTCAGCCAGACCCCGGCAGGTGACCTGTTCAGCCAGGCACCGGCCAACGAGCCTTTCAGCCCGGCCCCCGAGCCCGACCCGGCTCCGGCCGCAGACCTGTTCAGCCAGGCCCCGGCCGGCGACCTGTTTTCGGCTGCTCCCGTCGAGGCGCCCTCCTCGGGTCTGTTCGAACAGCCCGCCGGCGGTGACCTGTTCTCGGCTGCGCCTGCGCCGGCCCCAGTCGAGCAACCGGTGGCCAGCGAGCCCGCCCCCGCCGGGGGATTGTTTGACGAGCCTGCCCCCGAGGCCCGGTCCGAGCTGTTCAGCCCTGCTCCCGAGACCGCTCCGGCCAGCGAGGCGGCGGAAGAACTCTTCTCGCCGACCACGCCCGAAGCCCCGGCCGAAGCCGCTGCGGGCGGTTTGTTCGACGAGCCCGCCCCGGCTGCGGGTGGCTTGTTCGACCCTGCTCCCGCCGCTGGACTGTTCAGTGAGGCGACCGGTTCGTCCCAAGATAAGAAGGCGGCCGTGTCGGCGGCCTTCGAGCGCTTCCGCAAAGACAAGCCCGGCGGCGGCTCGCAGGAGCCGGTGCCCGGAGAGGAAGAGCCCAGGCTCTCGAGCGAGATCGTGCTGCCCCCGCGTCCGCAGGACTCGCCAGACTTCCTGCAGGCTCTTGAAGCGACCCTGCCGCGCCCGGCCTCGGCCGAGCCCGAGCCCGAGGCTGCTCCACCCAGCGTAGAGTTGGATCTCGAGCCCAGCCATGAGTCAGCCGAGGTTCCGGTTGCTCCTCCTGCTCACGAGAGTTTCGAGATCGAAGAGCCGGTGGCCACGGCCGAGCCTGAGGTGGTGGTGCCCGAGGTGGTGCCCGAACCCGTGCCCGAGCCCGAACCCGAGCCCGAAGTGCTGGGACGACCCACCGTCTCGATGTCGATCGAGGAAGAGTCGCCAGACGAACATGTCTCCCAGGCCGACGACGTTCGCAACTCCCTGGGTGACTCTGATGTGGCGACCTCGATTAGCGTCTATCGTAAGGCTGTGGAAGAATCTCCCGACAACTTGGTGTTGCGCACCCGGCTCGCCGACATCCACATGCAGTATGGGCTGCTTGAGGACGCCGTCGTCCAGTATCGCCAGATCATCAAGCGAAACCCCGCTTCCATCAGCCTTCGCCACCGCCTGATTCAAGCTCACCTTTGGAACGAGAGTCACGATCAGGCGGCTGCGGCCTTGATGGAGTTGGCCGAACTGCACTCCGAGCAGGGTAACCACCAGGACGCTCTCGACGCGCTCCAGACGGTGCTCAGTCTCGACCCTCATCACTTCGAGGCTCGCAAGCGTCTGGTCGACCGGTTCACGGCTCTCGATGAGGCCAAACTGGCCGCCCACCACTTGCGTCAATTGGCCGAGGCGGCCCTCACGAAGGGCAACGTGGAAGAAGCCATCAGCGCCTTCAAGCAGTTGATGGAGATCTCCGACGATCCCAGTTTCCAGGACCGGCTGGCCCAGGTCTACGAGAGCCAGGGAGACAACCAGCAGGCGTTGCTCCACTATCGTCAACTGGTGGCGCGCTACCAGAGCGAAGAGAAGTGGGAAGAGGCAGCTGCCGCCACCGAGCGTATCGCCGAGCTCGACCCCGAAGCGGTCGAGACCCGCACCGGTCTCATCGACCTCTACCAAAAGCTGGGTCTGACCGACAAGGTGATCGAGCAACAATTCGAGCTGGCTCGCTATCACCAGGTGCGCGACGAGTTACCTGAGGCGATTGCGCTCTACGAGCGAGTCGTGGCGGCGCGACCGCAGAAATACGATGCCCGCCGCCTACTGGTCGACGCCTATCTCGATTCCGGCAAGGTGCCGGCGGCGCTGCAGCAGTCCGAGGCGCTCACGGAGCACTATCTGACCACCAAAGACCACACCACCGCCATCGAACTTTACAGGCGATTGGTGGAGGCCGACTCCGAGAACGTCGAGCTACGCGAACGCCTGATCAAGTTCTACAACATGGCCGAAGACTCGACCAACGCCATGGAGCAGCTGCTGATCCTGGCTGGTCTGCACCGCGCCAACGAGCGCTACTCGCAGGCGGTGGATTGTTATCGCAGGGCGCTCGAACTTGACGAGTCGCGAGTTGACTTGCATTACGAACTGGCTCAGATCCATGTCGACCACCTCGACGACCTCGAGTCGGCGATGCGGCAGTTCCGCCGGGTCTACGAGCTGGCCCCCACCAACCTCGAGGCCATGGAACGCTACATTCGCATGCTGCTCGACGCCGGCAGCGCGGGCGAGGCGGGCGAGGTGCTCAATAAACTGGTCGAATCCAGTGACTCGGGCGACCAGGTTCGCGAAGCGCTTCTCTCCGAACTCAAAGCCAAGATCGAGCGCGACCCCGCCGACATGTCGGCCCGTTTCAACTATGGTGAGCTGTGCTTCCACCTGGGCGAACTTGACCTGGGTATCGAGCAGTTCCAGCAGACGCGCCGTGACCCGGCTTTCGAACTCAAGTCGTACAACATGTTAGGTCTATGCTTTGCCGAGAAGACCGGCTTCAATATGCTGGACCTGGCCATCAAGCAGTTCCGCAAAGGTCTCGAGACCCGCGGTCACTCCGACCAGGATTATCTCGAACTCAAATACAACCTGGCGATGCTTCAGTATCGCAACGGAAGGCTCCAGGAGTCGCTTCAGGAGCTGAAGGATTGCTACGCCGTAGACATCGCCTTTAAGGACGTGCGCGAATGGGTGCGTCGAATCGAGGCGGAGATTGCGGGAGGGCCCCGCTTCCCGCGATAAGTGGGGCTGGCACGCAGGACTTGTTAACGTCTTCGAACAAGAATGCCCTGACTATTGAACCTGTCGAACCGTAGGAGAGCCCTGGCCTCAAATGCCTGACCAGAAGGAAGTCATCCAGCAGTGGATTCAGCACGCCAACACCCTGGCTACCCAGGGTCGGTGGGATGAAGCCCTCGCAGCTTATAACAAGGTCGTCGAGGTCGACCAGCATAATCTCGATGTGCGTCAGCACATCATTAGCATCTCCTTGAAGAAGGGTAACTACTCCGAGGTGATCCATCAGCACATGGATTGCGCCGAGATTTACCATCAGCAGGGGGATCGTGACGCTGCCATCGAGCGTTACGAAGAGATTTTGCGCCTTCAAGAAACGGTCGAAGGCCATGGCTCTAGCTTCGATGGCGGCGGAGACGCCGCCCAGGTGCACCAACTCGTAAGTCAGGTCAAGCCCGAGATCTATCACCAGATTGGTGACTATCATCTTGAGCGCGAGAACGTTGACCTCGCTCTGCAATACCTGCGCAAAAGCCAGGAGCTTCAACCCGGCCGTTGGGACACACACATGGCCCTCGGTCGGGCCTACATGAAGAAGAGCATGGACAAAGAGGCTATCGGCGAGTTCCAGGAGGTGCTGCGACTGGCTCCCGATGAGTCTGCTCTGGCCTACGAGAACCTCGGCGAGGTGTTCGTGCGCCAGGGCAGACCGCCTCACAGCACGGTGGTCTGGTTCCAGCACGCGGCCGAGTATTATCTCAAGAAGCAGAAGCTGGCCGACGCCACCCGCGCCTACGAGCGCATTCTCGAGTTTGATCCTCAGAACAAAGAGATTCTCTACAATCTGGGCGAGCTTTATGCTCAACAGGGTCTCAAGGAGCAGGCGGTGCGGACTTACCGCACCCTGGCCGAACTCTATGAGAAGGAGGGGCTGCTGGATAAAGTGATCCAGCTCTACGAGACCGTGGTTTCGTGGGACCCCGACAGTCAGTGGGCTACCGACAAGCTGATCTCTATCTACGAAGGCGTGTTGGGACGAAACTCTAACAACATCTCGGTTCGCGTTCGGCTGATCGAACATCTCGCCGCCCAGGGCCGTCGCGGCGAACTGGGTCCCCACTACCTGGCCCTGGCCCAGGGTCATGTCGAGCGCGGCATGCTCGACGAGGCGGTCAAGGCGTCACGTCAACTACTCGAACTCGAGCCGCAAAACATTCAAGCCCGTGAGATCCTCGGAGACATCTATCTCAAGAAGGATATGCACTCCGAGGCCCTCGACATCTTCCAGCAGATCGTCAAGATCTACCGGGCCCAGGGCAACGAGCAGGCCGCCCTGCAGTTCCAACAACGATTGGTCGAGGTCTTTCCCCAAGCTCCCGAGCTACTCTATCAAGTAGCTCTCAGTCTCCGCGACAAGGGCGACCACGAGGGTGCCCTGCGCGAACTCGACCGCATCATCGCCCAGCGCCCCGACGATATCAAGGCGTTGGCCTACAAAGCCGAGCTGCTGGGGCGGCTCAATCGTCTCGACGAGTCGATTCAGACCTATGCTCGGGTGCTCCAGATGGATCCCCAGCGCACCGACGTGCGCAAGCTGATTATCGAGCTTTTGATCAAGACCAATCGTCTCGAAGAGTCGTCGCGCCAGATCGGCGTCCTCTCTCCTGATGACCCCGACATCCCGGCCTTGCGCAGCCGCATCATCCTACTTTACATCGAGACGCGCCGCCTCGAGCAAGCCGAGCAAGAGCTTGCCTATCTCCCCGAAGAGAACGAGCGGCGGCTGGTGTTCCGCAAGGAGCTGGTCAAGCTCTATCTCGACGCCGGCAATCTTGACAAGGCTTTCGAGGGTTTGCCTCAGATCCCGCGCTCCGACCGTGAGCGCAACAGTCTGGTGACCCGACTGCTCGAGATTCCGCTGGCCAAGGGCGACCTCGAGACAGCCGCCAAGACCATTCATCGGCTACCCGAAGACGACCCGCTGCGACTGTCGTTTCAGCGCCGTCTGGTAGCCTCGTATGTCGAGGCCGGCCGGCTCGACGAGGCAGCGGACGAATGCCTGCGCCTGCCGGCCGACGACGAGGCTCGCTCGGGCTTCGTCAGTCGCCTGATCGGCGGTTTTCTCACCCAGGGCGAACTCGAGAAGGCTTCGCGCGAGATCTATCGCCTCTCCGAGGGTGACCCGCTGCGCAACTCGTTCATGGGCCAGCTCATCGAGGCTTATCTTTCGGCTGGCGAACTCGAACGGGCCGCCCAAGAGGTGGGCCGGCTTTCGCGCGAAGACGAGATCCGCCCCCGCTATCATCGACGCATCATTCAGGCCTATCTCAACGCCAGCAAGTTCGAAGAAGCCGAGCGCGACATCCTGGCTCTCGACGACTCCGACCCCGAGAAACGTTCCTTCCTGAGGCTGCTGATTCAGAAGTACCTGACGCTGGGCCAGCTCGATCGAGTGCGCGAAGTGGTGAATCGCATGCCCGACGACATGGACGAGAAGAAGCAGTATCTCGACGGGTTGGTCCACAACTATCTCGACACCGGCGACCTGGCCGGTGCCCGTCATCAAATCTATCAGATGGCCGAATCCGAGGCCTCTCAGGGCAACCACAAGGAGGCCGAGCGTCTCTATCGCGAGATTCTCGCCTATCAGCCCGCCGACGCCGAGATTCGCTTGCGGTTGTCCCAAGAGATCGCGGTCCAGGGTCAGACCGAACGCGCCCGCGAGGGTATGCTGGTGCTGGCCGGTCGCTTCCACCGCGAGAACAACGTGACTTCGGCGGCCGACGTTTATAGCCGCATGCTCGAGGTCGATCCTAACGACCTCAACGCCCGTTACAAACTGGGCACTCTGTGGGCTGAGCAAGGTCAGACGGCCCAGGCCCTCGAGCAGTTTGGCGCCCTGGCCAAGGTCTATCTCGAACAGAACCTGCCCGAGGTGGCCCAGAAGGTTCTCAACAAGATACTCGAGCTCGATCCGAAGGACATGGAGCATCGACGCCAGGCGATAAGGCTCTTGATCCGCAACTTGCGTTTCGAAGAGGCGACCGAGCACTATCGCGCCTTGATGGGCATCCATCTTGAACGGGGCGAAGTCGACGAGGCGCTCGAATGCGTCAAGGAGATCGTCAATCTCCAACCGCTCAACCTCGAGCTGCGCCAGTCGCTGGGCGCGATGTTCCTGCGCGCTGGCTTCTTGGAGCAGGGTCAAAACCTGCTCGAAGAGTTGGCCCGCGACGCCGAAGACAAAAGGGACAACGAACGTCTGCTACGGGTGCTGTGGACGCTGGTTCGCTCCTTCGAAGAGAACGAGCAGTGGGAGATCTCGCTCGAATATCGCGAGCGCATCGCCGACCTGTTGCGCTCGCTTGATCAATGGCAAGAGGCCCACGAGGAGTATCTCAAGATCATCGAGGGCTACCTCATCCACGAGCAGAAAGAGCCCAGCGAGCCCATTTTCGTCAAGGTTATCGATGGCTTCTTCCGCAATCGCGTGGTTCCCGAGGGGCTCAGCAAGCTCGACGGCCTGGAAGAGTCGCTATCTGATGCGGGGCATCACAAGATGGCGCTGCTGGTTCGCGAGCGGACGGCCTCGATCATGGAGCGACTCGACGAGTGGGATCGGGCTATCGAGATGTACGACGGCATCTCCGAGCGCTATCTCGAGTTGGGCGAAGTCGAGCTGGGTCTCGAGTTCCGCCGCCGCGCCGCCGATCAGGCTCTAAATCACGAGCGCATCGAGCAGGGTGTCGAGCATCTCTTCGTGCTGGCAGGCGCCACCGTGGAGCACAGGGGACTCGAAGAGGCTCGGCCGGTCCTCGATGAACTGCGCAAGACGGCGCAAGATGATGTCGGCTATCTCGAGCGCCTGGGTGATGTCCTGTTCAAACACTCTCTGTTCGAAGAGGCTCGTCCCATCTACGCCGAGGTGCTCGAACGAGAGCCCGGACGCCCCGAGGCACTCTCGCGGGTAGCCATCATCTATGCCCGCGAAGGGCGCCTGGAAGAGGCCGCCGATGTGGCCAAGCAGATCTTCTCGAAAGGTCTCGTGTCCAGGATCATCAAAGAATATAAAGAAGCTACTGGTTTCACCGAGGGCGACGCTGGTTCGCACGTGCGTCTCGGGCAGTTCTATCGACAGATGGGCTTCCTGGAGGAGGCGATTCGTGAGTTCCTGGTCGCAAGCCAGGATCCCAGCCGACTGTTGGGCGCTTACAATCATTTGGCCCAATGCTTCCGGCAGCAGGGTTATTTGGAACTCGCGGTCAAGCAGTTCCAGAAGGCGCTCGACCAGCCCGGTTATCGGGACGAAGAGTTGCTTGAGTTGCGCTTCAATCTAGCCTGCGCGCTAGAAGATATGGGGCGACATAAAGCAGCCCTGGCGGCGTTCCAGGAGTGCTACGTCATCGACATCCGCTATCGAGAAGTGGCACAAAGGATCGAGGCCCTCATGGCGAATATGCACGCAGAGGTATAGCGGGAAGGGGTTACGTGAAAGTTTTGTTCACAAGCGAAGCGACGCGGGGGCTTAGACGAATCGGGCTGGCCAGTCTGATAGCCCTCACGTCCATCCAGGCTGCTTGGGCCGACGAGGGCGGCTTTATGGATGTCCTCAAGCAGCAAGAGAACAACCTTTTCCTTGGCATGATAGGCCTCGGTGTGACCCTGGTGGTCTTGATCGTGGCCGAAGTCGTTCTCTCCAAGCGCGAGAGCAGTTCTTCACTCGATATCGACCGATTGGCGGCTGCGGCTCAGCGCAAGCAGCAGAGCGCGATGGCCGCCGCCGCGCAGGCTAACCCCGGGGGAGCCTATGCTCCGCCCCCTCCGCCTCCTCCGCCGCGTCCCGGGGCCCCGCCCCCACCACCTCCGCCGCCGAGCCCTTCCGCGGCCCCATTACCGCCCCCGCCGCCGCCTCCGTCGTTTGACGAAGACGTCAATCCATTTCAAAAATTGTCCCGCCTGGCCGCCGATGACGAGATGGCTCCGGTGGGCGCGCCGCCGCCGCCCCCGCCGCCACCTCCTCCGCCGCCTATGAGTTTTCCGTCGGCCGGTCCGGCTTCCGAGGAAATGGCTCCTCCGCCGCCGCCTCCGCCCCCGCCCCAGTTTGCGCCTCAGGGCAGCGGTGAGATGCCCTCCATGGGCATGCCCACCTCGCCACTCGGAGGAGGAGGATTTAACGCACCGCCGCCTCCACCACCTCCGCAGGGCATGCCCACGGCACCCCTCGGAGGCGGTTTCAACGCACCCCTGGGCAGTCCGACCTCTCCCCTGGGAGGTTTCAATTCGCCGATGGGCACGCCGACGACGGCGCTGGGCAACCTCGGCTCTCCCACCACCTCCCTGGGCAACCTGGGCAACATGGGGACTCCGACCACCGCCCTGGGAGGCATTCCCGGGATGGGCTCGTCGGGTCCGCCCTCGCTCGAGTCGACCAGTCCTCTGGCCGGGCCCGGCGGAGAAGCCGGGGGTGGTGGCTGGGCCGACCTGCTCCAGCGCGTCCGGGCCGGAGAACCCGAAGCAGCATCTTTTTCGGGGGGCGGGGCTACACCGCCGCCCTCAACCGAAGACGAACCTCCTCGGCAGAGTCCGTTCCTGCCCACCGGTGGCTTTAATACCGGTGGTGGTGGCGGTGGGGGGGGCTCGTCTGAAGCTTGGGAAGCCCTTTTGAAGAAGACGACCGGGGATGACCCCGGGCGTCCCAAGAAGCCCGGAGGAGGCGACGTCGGTCGCATCCAACTGGGCTCGGGCGAAGGTTTCTCGCTACCCGGCATGGGCGGCGACAGCGGAGGCAGTCCCCTGGACTTCCTCGGTGGCGGTAGGTCCTCTGAGGAGGGTTTACCCGATGTCGTCAAAAAAGCAAGCCGGACGATCTCTTTGGACTTGAAGAAGGGAGGGGGACAAACCCCGCCTCCCCCGCTTCCCAAGACTGAGGGATAGACTAGCTCATGCCAGCAGTATTAGGAGGCGAGTTGCTTCTCCCTAAAGGGAATGCCTTAATCGAGGACATCACGCTCCCGGTCCATGATATCGAGACGATGATCACGAATCTCGAGAGTGATCATTTCACTGGCTACGTTCGTCTGGATATCAGCGGAACCGAGGGGCTGGTATTCTTCTCATCGGGAGAAGTCTTGCGGGCCATCGAGCTTCCCAGCGGAGCGGACCCCATCGTCCGGTTGCTGCCTCGCGTCATTAATCTGGCCCGGCAACGGATGGAAGTGCCCGCTTCGTCCTACGTAATGAGCCCCCAGATCATCTCGGTGCTGTCGAGCGTTTTTGCGTTTAAGCCCAAATACAAAGACTACCAAGTCAAGCGTAAAGAGATGAAGAAGGTGCTCAACAGTCTCGAGCAAGATGAGTGCTCGGGCATCCTCAAGATGGTGGGTCCCGACGGTCGAGTGTGTCTGTTGATGGACCGAGGCAATCTGGTCACCGACCGGTTCGCCACCAACTACGGAGAGGTGGTCTGTGGAGCCGAATCGGTCAGCAGCGTGCTCGACTATGTGCACAAAAACGGCTCGACCATCCAGGTTTATGCCGAGAAGGCCAACGAGATCGACAACCTGCGCCGGCGGGCTGAAGACGAACTAGAAAAGATTCGGCAGCTGATCGTCAAAGAGAAGTCGGGCATGTTCCGAGCCAGTGACGTGGTCAAAGTGGCTGAAGACATCATTCGCGACTGGGGCATCGATATCAAGCAGACCTTCATGGTCGAGATCGAAACCGGCACCGGCGAACTCTTCAACTTCAAGTGCCAGGCCGGACGCAAACTGGGCGGCTACGCCGAAGTGCATTCAAATATGCTCAAGACCATGTCAGTCAACGAAGGAGACCTCGTCAACGTTCGACCGATCGGTTGACGTCAACACACACCATGGCCGACCTGATGGATGTTCTACAGAACTTTTGCCGACTTGACCACGTGCAGGGAGCGGCCATTCTCGATGCCAACGGCTTCGTGGTAGAGCAGCATTTTGTCGGGGATCAGGATAGTGCTCCCGTGGGCGAGATTATCCTGCGCAGCCTTCAGGCGGGGATGCAACTGTCCGAAGAACTCGGCAAGGCACCTCTGACCCAGCAGTATATCGAATTTGCAGATGTCCAGCTGACAGCCGAAATCTTGACCGCGGGTTTCGTGCTGGTGATCCTGGCTGGAGCTGGGGCGAATCTTGGTAGGGTGCGTCTCGAGATTCGCAAGAACAAAGGTGCGGTAGAGCGGATGCTGGCCTGATGAGTGCAAAGAAGATCCTGATCGTTGACGACGAGCCCCATGTGCTCGAGGTCTTGAGAGTCACTCTCGAGGACTTCGGCTTCAAGATTCTCGAGGCGATGGACGGCGAAGACGCCATCGCCACCGTCCAGGAACAGCGTCCCGACCTCGTGGTCCTCGACGTGATGTTGCCTGGACGCGACGGTCAAGAGATTTGTCGCCAGCTCAAGGCTTCCAGCGACACGGCGGCCATTCCGGTGATCATGCTGACCGCCCGTAGCGGTCCCGAGAACGAGCGCGAAGGGCTCGAGGCAGGGGCGGATGCCTACTTGACCAAGCCGTTTAGCCCACTAACGCTGCTCTCCGAGGTTCATCGTCAATTGCAGCTTGAAATTGCGTAATAGGCCCCAATGCGGCCGGACCTCGAAAAGCGACCACGTGAGCAGTTGCTCGCGCTCTATGAGATAGGGCGGGCGATCAACTCTACCCTCGAACTCGAAGATGTGCTCGACCGGATCCTCGAGATGACGCTGGGGTTGTTCCATGCCGAGGCCGGCTCGATCATGCTGCGGCAGGACGATGTGTTGACCATCGCGGTGGCCCGTGGATTGACCGCCACGATCGTGGCCGAGACGCGCGTTCCCATCGGGGAGGGTATTGCCGGCTGGGTGGCCCAGACAGGCGAAATGATTCGCCTTGATGGCAAGGTCGACGATCCTCGCTTCGTCAGCCTGGTGGAGCGCGAGGACAACATCACGTCGTCGCTGTGCGCCCCCTTGCTCCATCGTTCTCAGGTGGTCGGAGTCTTGATGCTGCGGCGCGGGGGCGAGACCACCTTCACCCCCGATCAGTTAGATTTTCTGGCCTCGGTGGCCGATCAGGCGGCCATCGCTCTCGAGAATGCCCGTCTCTACGCCGAAGAGATCAAGCGCTCGAAAGAACTCGAGCTTGAACGGCAGAAGCTCGAGATGGTGCTGGCTTCGATGGCCGACGGAGTGGTGGTGTGTCACCCCGATGGCGAGATTCGGCGCCACAACCAGATGGCCGGCCAGTTGCTCGGCTGGAGCCAGGAGGCGGTGGGCCAGAAATTGCCGGAGCTGTGTCCGTCGCTGCCTTTCGAGCACCTGTGGGAGCAAGTCAATCAAGAAGGAACCTACGTCTGTGACTTGCGCAGCGCCGACACGACCTTGCGCATCGTGGCGACTGCTTTGCGCTTTCAAGACGAGAGCCCCGAGGGATTGGTGGCTCTGTTTCATGACGAGACCGAACGGGCTCGGGTCGAGAAGATGAAGTCTGAGTTTCTCTCGATGGTCAGCCACGAACTCAAGACCCCGATCACCACCATCCAGGCCTTCGCCGAGCTGATGCTCTATCGGGACTTTCCCGAGGAGCGCAAGCGCAAGTTTCTGCAGATCTGCCTTACCGAGTCGCAACGGTTGCAGAAGTTGATCGAAGAGATTCTCGGCCTGTCGCGGCTCGAGGCCGGACAGTTTGCTTTCCACAAGGTGCCGTGCCGCCTCGATGAGCTGGCTCGCAGTTTGCTGCCGGGTTTCGTGGAGCGTTCGGCCAGCCACGATATCCAGCTCAAGGTGCATGGCGACCTGCCCACGCTTGAACTGGATCCGACCTTGATGACCCAGGCCCTGTCCAATCTGGTCTCTAATGCCATCAAGTATTCACCCGACGGCGGACCCATCACCATCGAGCTAGGGGCTGAGCCGGAACGAATCCTGGTCTGTGTGCGCGACCAGGGGATCGGCATTCCGGAGGACAAGATACCGTTCGTGTTTGAAAAGTTCTTCCGGGTCGACAACTCGCTCACGCGCAAGACTGGAGGGACTGGCCTCGGCCTAGCGAACTGTAGATATATCGTGGAGGGCCACGGGGGCACTATCTGGGTCGAGAGTCAACCCGACCTCGGAAGCCGATTCAGCTTCACCCTACCCTGCCCCCCTTCCGCCCCAGGAGGATCGGATGCTCAAGTCTGAACACAAAACGACCCTGGATCGCAAGATCGAACGTTTTCGAGGTATTCTCAATCGAGCCCCGGAGGATACTCTGACCGCCCTGGCTCTGGCTGAGGCTAGCTTTCGCAGGGGACTACGCCTGGAAGCGTTGACCGCCTATCAAGAGGTCAGCAAGAAGCACTCGGTGGCCGAGGCTCATCTGGCCATCGCCCAGATCTACAGCCGTCAAGGCATGTTGGTCGAGGCGTATGAAGAGATCGCTCGGTTGCTAGAACTCGAACCCGAGAACATCGAGGCGCGATTGCTGGCCCAAGAACTCGAAGAGGTGCATCCCATTCCCGAGGGCATTCGCCTGAGCATCGGTCGGACTCCGTCGCTCGAGGCTATTCGCGAGACGCGCTTGCGCGTGAAGATTCAACGCGGCATCTTCACCCGCGAGATTCAAGAGTTGACCCGCAACGCCACCCTCGAACCGGCCGAGCCGATTCATGAATACTACCTGCAAGAGGCCAAAAAGCGTCTGGCTCGGCTCGACGAGGTGATGGTTACCCTCGAAGAGATGGAACGTAGCGCCGAGAAGTTCTTGCCGCCCAAACCCGACTTGATGACTCCCTTCGAGGCCAAAGAGAGCGAGCCGGTCGCACCTCTCGAGGAGCCCGCTCTGACCGATTACGCGCCCGAACCGGTGGCCTCGACCGAAACCGTTGCTGACGAGGCGGCCGTCATCCCGATCGATCCGGCACCGCTTGAAGAACTGCCTCTCATCTATGATGACGTCGGGGGCGAGAACATCTTCAGCACCGATATTCCACCGGAATACGAAGACCTCAGCGAGATGCTCGATTTCGAAGGTGGGTCCAAGTCGGATTCTTTCGATCTTTCTCACATGTTCGACAGCTCTGAGGGGGGCGACGAGGTGGTGGTCGAGACCGACGAGCCGGTTGCGACGTTCGAGTCCGAGTTTGAGACCGAGCCCGTTTCGGAACCAGAGCCCGAACCCGAACCCGAACCCGAACCCGAAGCAGAGTCGGCTCCGGCGTTCATTCCTGACTCAGCCGCCCGGGATCAGTTCTATCTCGACATCAGCTCCAAGCTCGAAGAGCTGACCTCGACTCTTTCCAAGACCCGCGGAGTCACTTCGATCTTCGTGGTCTCGCGCCGCGGCCGCGTGGTTCAAAGCATCAGCGAAGACGCCATCAGCGCCGAGCGAGTCGGCGAGACGGTCGTCGAGGGTCTCGATTTCCTCGAGACCTTCGCCCAGGAGCCGGCCTATTGGGTGCTCGAGTGCGACGGCGGCATCTTCATCATGCAGATCATCGACGCTCAGCACGTGGTGGTGGCCATCGGGCAAAAGGGCGCGAACTTCGGGGCTCTGCGCTTCACTCTCGACAAGAGCCGACCCAAGTTCTCCGAACTTTTGGCCGATCTGCCGGGTTAGGTGGCGGGCGACGCGCGCTTAGAGCGAGTCTCGAGCGCGTTTTTTCGTCTGATCGACACCCTTTGCCTGGGGTTGCTCATGGGGCTGGTCTTCTTTCCGGCCATCCCCGCCCTGATCTACCTGGCTTCCCTGCTCTGGGGCTTTGACGCCCAGACTCTGTTGACCGGTGAAGTTACGCCGGGCAAAGTGTTTCTCTATATCTGCGCGGGCACCGATAGCGGGGCTCAACTGGCTTCGGGAGGCAGCCTGCTGCGCGGACTGGGTCTGTTGGCCCTGGCTTTCTGGCTGCTGTTGCCCCGGCAACTGGCCGCTCCGGTGCGACCGCTGGCCCGACTGACTCTGGGACTGGGCCTGGTCGGAGTGGTGGGGGCATTGAGCTGCGACCATCCTCGAGACGCCCTGGTGGGTTGGATGGATCTTCTCTTGCCCCTGGCTCTGGCCATCATGGCCGCCGACCTGGGCTGGCGCGAGCGCAACAAGAATAGCCTGTTGGCTGCCTTCGTGGCCAGCCTGGCAGTGGTCTTGCTGGTGGCCTACATCTCCTTTGCGCTGGGCTTTTCTCCCGACGAGCGCATGCGCGGGTCGTTCTTTCATCCCAACATGCTGGCGGCTTACCTCTTGCTCGGCCTGGGACCGCTGGCCTATATGGTGCTGGCCGAACAAGGCCAAGACCGGCCAGGCCAGGCGGCGTTGGCTCCGGTGCTGGCCGCTCTGCTGGGCTCGCTGCTGTTGACGGGCTCGCGGGCCGCCTGGCTGGCGGTAGCGCTGTTGGCGGGCCCGCTGGGGGCCGGACTGGTCAGCCGCTTCTCGCAACGGCGCCAGCTGTGGATGCTGGGCTTTCCCCTGGCAGGAGGTATCCTCTGCCTGGGAGCCCTTCTTCACTGGTGGATCGTGCTGGTGCTCGCGGCCGCCCTGCCGCTGGTCTGGTTGAGGCATCTCTCCGAGCCCCGCAAGTTCTTGCCCAAGCTGATCGTTGTGCTGGTTTTGGCCGGCTGCTTCGGATTGGGCTTGATGACGGTCGATCGCCAGAACAGTCCCACCAACCGAATCGAAGGGGCCATCTCTTCCAACTCGTTCAAGGCCAGGCTGCATTTCTGGTCGGCCTCACTAGCGATCGCTCGCAACCATCCCTGGTTGGGGGTCGGCCCCGACGGATTTCACCGGCACTACCCGGCGTATCAGACCGACATCCGCTATTTCTCGAAGTTCACCCACTCCTTGCCCATGTCGCTGTTGGCCGAGTGCGGCCTCCTCTTCACGGTGCCGGCCGTGGCCTGGTTGTGGCTGGCGGGGTCGGTCCTGTGGGCAAGAGCCAGAGAAGGTGACTTTGGGCTGGGCTGGGCGATTTTCTGGTCGGTCGCCATGTGGCTGGTCCACGCCTGCTTTGACGTCGACCTGCAGTTTCCGGCCCTGGGGTTCACGGCCGGTCTTCTGCTCGGTTTGGCGCTAGCCCAGGAACCGTCGGCCGAAGAGCCAGCCGAGCAAGAGCCGCGCTCTCAATGGTCGATTCGGCCCGGCTTGCTCAGCCAGTATCCCCTGGCCGTGGTGGCCGTGATGCTGTGTCTCGTCAATGCCCAGTTGACCTTTGCTGCCCATCATACCCGGCTGGCCGACCTGGCCTCGGGAGTGTCGGAATATAAAGCTGCCGCCGACCTCTATCGCGAAGCCATGCGTCTGGACCCCTTCGACGGCGAGAACTATCGCAAATTGGCTCTGGTAGCCATGGTCGCCCCCGCCCTCGAGGTGCCTGACGAGACTCTCGAGCAGCTGAGCCAACAGGCTCTAGCTCTCGACCCCCATCGCCCCGTCTGTCATAATTTACGCGGCCGTGTTTTGGAGCGGCTTGGCCAGGACGGGCGACCGGCCTTCCGCCGTGCCCTCGAGCTCGACAGCTTCAACTATCCCTCGTTCTATCGTGACCTGGCCGAGGCCTATCGAGTCCGCGGCCAGCCCCAGGTTGCCCTCCAGCTCGTCGAGCAGGCCCTGCGCCGGTTCCCCGATGAGGCCCGGACTCAGGTGCAAGACAGCCGGGTGAATACCCTCACCAGCCAGATGGCAGGGCTCTACGAAGAGCAGGGCTTCCTCTTAATCGAGCAAGAATCGACCCTTCCGGCCTCGCAGCGGGCCTTCGAGCAGGCTCTGGCCCTGGAGGATTCGGCCAATCGCCGCTTCGGCCTGGCCGTCAGCCTGATGGGGCAAAAGCAGTTCGCCCGGGCCGCCGAAGAGTTCGAGAAAGTGGTCAAGCTCGACGATTCGTCACGCCAAACCTGGGAATTTCTCGGCCACTGCTACGCCAAACTCGGCCGCCTCGAAGACCTCAAACGCGTCAACCGCTCCCTGTCGACGCGAAGCGTCGATTAGACCGGCGTGTAGAGACCGCCCAGGTGGCGCAAGACCAGGCCTTTGAGTTCGAGATGCACCAGGGCCCGGGCCAGGGCCGGAGCGTCAAAGCCCGTCTTGACGCTCAGTTCGGCCATACTCGAGCCGCCGGGGTCAAGAGCCTGGTAGACTTGAGCGAGCGGTTCTTCAAGCTGGGGCGGAGCAGCCAGCTGGGTCGCATAACCCAACTGATCGATGATGTCGTCCACCCCGCGCACGATGGATGAGCCCTCATAGAGCAGTTTGTGAGTGCCGTCCGAGTTGGGGTTGCCCACGTGACCGGGGGCCGCCATCACGGTCCGGCCCAGATCCTGGGCCAGGTCGGCTGTGATCAAAGCGCCGCTGCGGAGGCCGGCTTCGACCACGACCACTACCTGGCACAACCCGGCTACGATGCGATTGCGGGCCGGAAAGCGCCAGGCGGCGGGGGCGGTTCCGGCCGGGTACTCGCTGAGCAGACAGGCCTGGCGAGCCATCTGGGTCCGCAGGGCCCGGTTGGTCCGAGGGTAGTCATAGTCGAGGCCGCAGCCAAGCACGGCTACCGGGTGAGCCTCGGAGCGAAAGCTGGTCATGGCGCCCTGGTGGGCGGCCGAGTCGATGCCCATCGCCAATCCACTCACCACCACCACCCCGCGAGCGGCCAGGTCGGCACCCAGACGGTAGGCCAAAGTCCGTCCATAGGGAGTGGCCCGGCGAGAGCCCACGATGGCAACCCGGGGATGCTCGGGGCTGGGAAAGGGCAGCCCGGCGCGATAGAGCAGCGCTGGCGGGTCGCACAGATCCAGTAGCGAGATGGGATACTCCAGGTCCCCGGGAGTCAACGCCGCAAACGGATCGCTCGGGTTGCAGTGCTTCAATTTTAGGCGCTTGACCACGGCTTCGGGGCTGCCCATCTGTTCGACCAGAGCAGCGATCTGGCGCGGACCCAGTCGAGACAGACCCAGAGTCAGCCAGGCTTGGCGTCGGTTCGGGGCGCTCATCGATGCTCCTCGGAGTAGCCAGCCGGCGAGAATTTTTCCATAGTGAGTGAACTCATGATTTGTTGCTCCTCTCACCGTCCAGTATGAAGCCGATTTAAGACCGTAGCGTGTCGAGCTTGTGAACGGTCGATTGCTAGGATGTTTCTAAATCCTTAACGTCGAATGGGCGGGCCTATGCGATATCGTTCCACTACGATTGTTTGCGTCAGCCGCAACGGCCAGGTCGCCATGGCTGGCGATGGTCAGGTTTCGGTTGGCCAGACAGTCATGAAACATCACGCCCGCAAAGTCCGGCGCATGGGCGACGGCAAGGTGCTCGGCGGCTTTGCTGGCTCGGCTGCCGACGGCCTGACTCTGTTCGATCGCTTCGAGACGCGTCTGTCCGAGTACGGCGGACAACTCAAACGAGCGGCCGTCGAGCTGGCGCGCGAGTGGCGGATGGACAAATTCTTGCGTCGCCTCGAAGCGATGCTGCTGGTGGCCGACCGTGAGACGGTGCTGGTGCTCTCGGGCAACGGCGACGTGCTCGAGCCCGATCACGGGGTGGCGGCCATCGGTTCGGGCGGCTCTTACGCTATGGCGGCCGCCCGGGCCTTGCTGGCTCACACCGACATGTCGGCCGAAGAGGTGGCGCGGTGCTCGCTCGAGATCGCTGCCGAGATCTGCGTTTACACCAACAAGGAGATCGTTCTGGAGAGTCTATAGCACTTGTCCTCCCAACCGTCGAAGCTCGGACCCGTCCTGGCGGCCATGCTGGCAGGTCTTCCGCTTTTGTGCGGGTTGCTGAGCGGCCGTTCCGAGCTGCTCGCCCCCTTCTTGGCACTGGCTGCCGTGGCCGCGGCGGCGGGCTGGTGGATCGGTCAGCGCTCGGTGCTGTTGAGCAACTTCGAAGAGCTGCAGGCTCAGCTCGATAGCGAACGCACCCGGGCCGCCCAGCTTGAACAAGAACAGGCAGCGGCCCGCCAGCTCCATCTGCGCGAGCGCAATGCGCTTCACGATCTGGGGCTCGACTTTTCGCGCAACGAAGAATCGGAAGACTTCCTGGGCCAGGTGGCCAACCACCTGGTGGAGTTGATGGGCGGCGGCATGCTGACCATCTACCTCTGCGAAGGCGTCGATCGACTTGAGCGCGCCTGCGTGGCGGGCTTTCAAGCCGAGCAAGCCGGGCAGACCCTGGCCGTGAAGGTTCCGGGTTTTCAAGAGCTCGCCAACGGCCAGACCGGCTGCCTCGAGTTGACCGAGCAACCGCTTTGCGACCAACCCTTGTTGCGGGGGCGCTTTCCGTCGGAACGGCTGACCCGCTACCTGGCGCTACCCATGAACAGCGGCGGCGAGTTTGTCGGCCTGATGGAGGTTTGTCCTGAGGGCGAACTTGATCCCGCCGTGCTCGAGTTGATGGTGATGCTGGCGGCGGTCGTGGCGGTCGTGGTGCGCAACTTGCGTCTCCACCGCCAACTCAAGGGCGAGCGAGTGTTCTCGTATGTGGTCCTCGAAGAGATGGAAGACGGAGTCTTCACCCTCGACGCCGAGCTGAAACTGGCCACCTTCAATCGGGCCGCCGAGACCATCACCGGTTGGACCCGGCAGCAGGTCCTGGGGCGTGCCTGTCACGAGGTCTTCAGCCAGGACAACTACGGCCGCCTGCTCGAGCAGATGGCCACCGGCGAGGTGGCCGTCGTGCCTCAAGAGCTGAAGATGCCGGTGCGCGACGGGGTCCAGAAATACATCTACTTCCAGCCCTCCCGCCACGAGAGTCCGCGCCCCACCGGGCCCAGCCTGGTGGTGGTGTTTCGCGACATCTCCAAAGTGCGAGAACTCGAGAATCTACGCAACGACTTTACCACCACTCTGTCGCATGAGCTGAGAACTCCGCTGACCAGCATTAAAGGCTACATTCACACCCTGATGCACAAGAAAGCCGAGAAGTTCAGCAGCGAGAAACTGCAGAGTGTGCTGGCTATCGTGAACCATCAGGTGGACCGACTCAGTCGCTTGATCGCCGACCTGCTCGAGGCTGCTCGCCTGGGCAGCCAGGCGCTCGAGGTGCATCCCCGACCGGTGCGGGTGGCCGGGCTCATCAGTGAGGTGATCGAGGCCTATCGCGAGAAAGAGCCGGGCTTTCCGGTGAGTCTCGAATGCCCCGATGGGGCTCAGGTACTGTGTGATCCGGACCAGATTCGCTACGTGCTGGAGCATCTGCTTTCCAACGCCGTGAAATACTCGATTCCGGGCGGTCAAATCCAGATCGTGGCCAGCCCCGAGTCGAGCTTACTGAGGGTGGCCATCCGCGACGAAGGGGTCGGGATCCCCTTTGACCAACAACAGCGGATCTTCGAGATGTACCATCGGGTGGACACCGAGAACACGCGATCCCACTACGGAGTTGGAATGGGCCTCTATATCGCCAAGAAGGTGATAGAGGCCCATGGAGGTGGGATTGAGGTGGAGAGTGCCCCGGGTTACGGGTCGACCTTCTCCTTTACCTTACCGCTCAAACAAAGATGATGCGCCGCCGGGGCTAGTCGTCTTCCCAGTCTTCCTCATCTTCGAAGTCTTCGTCGTCCCAATCGTCGTCGTCGTCGTCGAAGTCTTCGTCCTCTTCCTCTTCCCAGTCGAGGTCTTCATCTTCTTGCCAGACGGAATCTTCGGGTTGGGTTAAACTTTCTTCGTCGGGCTCGAAGTCGTCATCGTCCCAATCATCGACGTCACCATCTTCTTCTTCTTCGTCTTCGTCTTCTTCTTCGAAATCATCATCGTCGTCATCGGGGACGATTTCTGGCATGCTTTCGAATTGCTGGTCCCAGTCCAACGGCTCTCTCCTTTCGAGGCTCGGATGACCCTGAGATCGTTCAAAGATACCCCGAGCAGTTCCTGCGACCTGGAATCGATCTTGGAAATTCTTCTCCGCGAACAGGCTTGTGCTAGCGAGGTCCCGGCGGCGAACGCAGCTTCGGCGGGAAGGTCGTAACGGGGGGTCGAACTCGCGGGCCTGATGATTGATTCCGACAAGCTCACTCCACTCTTTGTCCAGTATTATAGCCTGAAAGAGGCCAATCCCGACTGCGTGATGTTGATGCGGGTGGGCGATTTTTACGAGGCCTACGGCGACGATGCCGAATTGCTCGCGCGTGACGCTGAGATCGTCTTGACCTCGAAGGAGGCGGGTGGCGGTCAACGCCTCTCCATGTCGGGCGTGCCCTATTTTGCAGTCGATCAGTATCTTCGTGTCATGGTCGAAAAAGGCCACCGGGTGGCCATCGCCGAGCAGATGGAAGACGCTCGCCAGGCCAAGGGACTCGTGCGTCGCGAGGTGATCCGGGTGGTCACGGCCGGCACCATTCTCGACCCCCAGTTGCTCGACGACAAGCAGCACAACTTCTTGATGTGCCTTTGCCCGACCGGCGAAGAAGTGGGGCTGGCGGCGGCCGATGTCAGCACCGGCGAGTTCGCCTGCAGCGAGCTCCCGCTGCTAGCCGAGCGCGTGCTCGACGAAGGCTGGCGCTATCGGCCGGCCGAGGTGGTGCTGGCGGGCAAGCGCGAGGCGCTGAGCGGTTTTGAACGCTTCCCCGAACTGCTCGAGGCGACCCGTGTCGACTCGCCCGAGAGTTTGAGCTACAAGCAGGCTCAAGAGATCGTGCGCAAGCAGTTTCGGCTGGCCTCGCTGCAGAGTTGTGACCTCGAGGCTCGCAAGGCGGCCGTGTTGGCCGCTGCTCACCTGCTGCGTTATCTGCAACAGACCCAGCGCAGCAGCGAGATCACGCTGTCACCGCCGCGGGGCTATTCGGTGGCCGACCACATGGTCATCGACAACACTTCGCGGCGCAATCTCGAGCTGACCGAGACGCTGCTGGGTCGCGAGCGCAAAGGCAGCCTGTTGTGGGCTACCGACCACACCTGCACCTCGATGGGGGCGCGCCGGCTGCGCCAGTGGTTGCTGCGCCCGCTACTCGACGTGAAGGCGATCACAGCTCGCCATCAAGCGGTGGGCGCCCTCACCGGCGACTACGGGCGCTGCCAGGAGTTGCGCCGCCAACTCGAGCGCATTCTCGATATCGAAAGGCTACTAGCGCGGGTTGTCTATCAAACCGCCAACGCCCGTGACCTGCGGGCTCTTCAACAGTCTTTGGCGGCCATGCCAGCCTTGCGCGAGACCGCCTCGGGGCTGGGTGACGCCACCCTGTCACGCCTGGCCGCCGGGCTTGACCGCCTCGACGATCTGGCCAGTTTGCTCGACCGGGCGCTGGCCGAAGAACCTCCGGTCTCGCTGCGCGAAGGGGGCTTGATCGCCGAGGGTCACCACGCCGAACTCGACGAGTTGCGAGGTCTGCGTACCTCGGGTAAGGAGTGGATCGCCTCCTTGCAAGAGCGCGAACGCGAGCAGACCGGCATCCGCTCGCTCAAGGTGGGTTTCAACCAGGTGTTTGGCTATTATCTCGAGGTCACTCGTTCGAATCTGGGCTCGGTGCCCGACTACTATATTCGCAAGCAGACGCTCTCGAACGCCGAGCGCTATTTTACTCCCGAACTCAAGGAATACGAGGCCAAAGTGCTGGGCGCCGAGGACCGCATTCGCGAACTGGAATACACCCTCTTTTGCGAGGTGCGTGACCAGGTCGGTGCCCGGGCTGCTCAGCTTCGTGAATTGGCTGGCGCCGTGTCGGAACTCGACGTGCTGGCCGGGTTCGCCGAAGGAGCGGTGCGCCACGACTGGATCTGCCCCGAGATGCTCGAAGAGAACCTGCTGGAGGTCGAGGGGGGCCGTCATCCGGTGGTCGAGCGGGCGCTGGACCTGGGCTTTGTGCCCAACGAGTGCCGCCTCGACAGCGAGGAACGATTGGTGGTCTTGACCGGACCCAACATGAGCGGCAAATCGACCTATCTGCGTCAGAATGCTCTCATCGTGGTGATGGCTCAGATGGGCAGTTTCGTGCCGGCCCGACGCGCTCGGGTGGGTATCACCGACCGGGTCTTCACCCGGGTGGGCGCGTCCGACGACCTGCATCTGGGGCAGTCGACTTTCATGGTCGAGATGAGCGAGGCGGCCAACATTTTGCTGCACGCCACCCCGCGCTCGCTGGTCATTCTCGACGAGATCGGACGCGGCACCAGCACCTTCGATGGGCTGGCCCTGGCCCGGGCCATCGCCGAGCATCTCTATCATGAGGTCAAGGCGAAGACGCTGTTTGCTACCCATTTTCACGAGCTGACCCACCTGGCCAAGCGCCTGACCGGCATTCGCAACTATCGGGTGGCGGTGCGCGAGAATCGTGACGATATCGTCTTTCTGCATCGCATCGTGCCGGGCGGTGCCGATCGCAGCTACGGCATCTATGTGGCCCAGTTGGCGGGCGTGCCCGAGGCGGTGCTCGAACGGGCCAAGGTGCTCCTCAAGGAACTCGAAAAGGGTAGCAAGAAGGGGCCCGACCAGGCCCGCGACAGCCATCAGTTGTCGTTGTTTGCCGGCGTGGAAAGTCCCGGTTGGACCGAAGAGTTAGCCAATCTGGACCTGGCTCGTCTGACTCCGGAACAAGCTCTGGCCAAACTGCATCAATGGAAGAACCGCCTGCTCAGCTGTGTCTGAGCCGGCGCCACGGAGGGATATTGGGTTTAGGGCGTGACCGGGTCGACTTGACCCTGATTTGCCTGCGTTTGGCCGTGCTCGTTCTGACGGCGGCCAAGAGTCTGGGGGGTAAAGCCAGCGAGGACCAGTGGGACCCGCGCGTGGTCGGGGCGGTGGCCGTCATCTATCTCTTGCTCTCGATGTCGGTCGAATTGCTGGTCAACAAGCGTTGGAAAACCAGCGCTCTGGCCGCCTCGGATCTGGTGGTGGGTTCGTTGCTTTATGCTTTCCATCCCGATGCCACCCTGTCGTTCTTGCCGGCCCTGGGTGTAGTCGAAGCCTTTCGCACCAACCCGGCCTTCGGCGGGGGGGCGGCCGCCGTGGCGCTGCTCTTGCTAGCTCAGCTCGGCTCGCTCTCGCACGGCGGAACGGATTGGGTGCTCGGTCACCTGGTGGTGCAGGTCGCCGTGGTTTCGTTTGCCAGCGGGGCGGGCTTTTTGGCCTGGAGTCTTCAGCGCGTGTCCGGACCGGCCGGCACTTTCGAGCACCTGCTCTCGACCACACTCTTTCCGGCCCGAGCTTCGGTGGAGGAAGTGATCGAGCGAGTGCTCGACCTGATGGATCCGCTCTTCGGAGCCGAGCGGGCGGTCGTCTATCTGCACCACGAGGACGACGACAAACCGGCCCGGATGCGCGCCGTCGGCAAGCAGAGCGAGGGCTTTGAGGACTTTCAGCTCGACCAGCGCAGCTCGGTGCTGGTGAGCGTGTTAAACGATCGGGAAGGACGCTTGTTAGGGCCGGTGACCAAAGGCACCGAGCAGGTCATTCCCGAGGGATTGCTCGGCTCGGGAATGGTGGCGCCGCTGATCGTCGAAGGACGCCCCGTCGGGGCCTGCCTGATTACTCACGCCGCCCCCGAGAAGTATCGAGCATCTGACCTTGAGCGATTTAAGTTGGTAGCCACCCAGCTGGCCACTAGCCTGGGTCGCATCGAATTGCAGCAACCAGGAGGGGGCTTGGCCAAAAACGACGCCGTTACCGGACTTTTCACCCACGCATACTTTCAAGACCATCTGGGCCGGGCTATTTCCAAGGCCAAATATCAGAATGGCACGGTGGCTCTGATGATTCTCAATGTGGATTTCTTCAAGCGGGTCAACGACCGCTACGGTCACAGCCAGGGCGACTCCCTGCTGCGCCAGGTGGCCGGGGTAGTGCGCTCGACGGTGCGACCCGAGGACACCGTCTGTCGCTTCGGACCCGACACGTTTTCGGTCACCATGCCTGACACCAATCGCGCCAACGGCGCTATCGCCGGCGAGAGACTGCGCCAGGCCATCGAGCAGAACGAATTCGTGGTCGGCAACGAAATCATCGCCCTCACGATCTCGGCGGGAGTGGCCGCCTTTCCTGAAGACGTCGAGACCAAGAAAGAGTTGATCGACAAAGCCGAAGAGGCTCGCTTCGAGGCCACTCAGCGGGGCCGCAACAAGGTCTGCTCGGCCGGAGATTCGTGACCAGCAACGTCCAAGAGCGGCGTTCGGCCGCCGAGCGCGCCTCGATGGCTTCGAGTCTGGCCGAGATCTGCTCGGGCCTCACCGACGAGCAGCTCGAGGCTGTCCGGCATGGTTCGGGGCCGCTTTTGATCGTGGCCGGTGCGGGCACCGGTAAGACGACCGTGGTCACCCGCCGGATCGCCTATCTGATCGCCTCGGGATTAGCTCAACCTTCGGAAGTGCTGGCCCTGACCTTCACCGAGAAGGCGGCGGCCGAGATGCAGGAGCGCGTGGATGTGCTGTTGCCCTACGGCTATGCCGACATCCAGATCTCGACCTTTCATTCCTTTGGCGACCGCCTGTTGCGTCAGAACGCCCTCGAGATAGGCTTGAGCCCCGACTTCAAGGTCCTTTCTGGCCCCGAGCAGGTGCTGTTCTTGCGCGACAACCTGTTTCGCTTGCCGCTGGAGCGCTATCGCCCTCCCGGCAATCCCACCGGCCACCTGCAAGCCCTCGTCTCCCATTTCGGCAAGGCCAAGGATGAGGACCGGGCCCCGGCCGAGTATGTGCGCTTTGCCGAGGCGCTGGTCGAGGCCGCTGGCGACGAGCCCGAGGCCCGCGACCGGGCCGAGTCGCAACTCGAGTTGGCCCGCTGCTACCACACCTATCAGAAACTGATGACCGAGCAAGGTTATCTCGACTTTGGCGACCAGGTGTGGCTGGTGCTCGAACTTTTGCGGCAACGCCCGGCTCTGCTCGAACGACTGCGCCAGCGCTATCGGTTCGTGCTGGTCGACGAGTTTCAAGACACCAACTATGCCCAGTTTGCCCTGGTCAAGATGCTGGCGGGCGAGGCTCCCAATCTGACCGTGGTGGGCGATGACGACCAGTCGATCTATCAGTTTCGCGGCGCCGCCCTGGGCAACATCCTCGAGTTCACCGAGGTCTATCCTCAGGCCCACCAGGTAGTGCTGCGCACCAACTTCCGTTCCACCCAAACCGTGCTCGACTCGGCTTACAAGTCGATCGTGCACAACAACCCCGAGCGCCTCGAGGTGCGCAACGGCATCGACAAGCGTCTGGTGTCGGATCGCAGCCAGAAGAGCACCGAATCCGATTCCGAGATTGAATACACCTCGTTTGACCTGGTGTCGTCCGAGGCCGAGGCGGTGGCCGAACGCATCGCCGAGCTGGTCGAAAAACAAGGCCACGCCTATTCGGATTGCGCGATTCTGGTGCGGGTCAACCGCGAGGCCGACCCTTACCTGCGGGCCCTCAACATGAAGGGCATCCCGTTCCGGTTTACCGGCAATCGCGGCCTCTACTCCCGGCCCGAGATTCGCTTCGTGACCTCGTTCTTGCGTTCGCTTTGCGACCCCACCGACAGTATCAGCCACTTCCACCTGGCCTCTCACGAGCTATTCGCCTTTCCTCGTTTGTCGCTGGTGTTGCTCTCGAGTTATGCCAACCGCCGCAACCTGCCCCTGCGCCGGGTCTTCGAACTGCACGGGCTAGCTCTCGAGCCCAGCGACGAAACCCTCGACATCGACCTGCCCAGCCGCGAGGCCATCGATGGTTTTCTCAACTGTCTCGAGCAGTATCTCGAGCGCATCGCCGACGAAACTCCGGGTCGCATCCTCTATCGCTTCGTGACCGAGACGGGCTGGCTAGAACAGCTGACCCGGGGCCAGCAAGAGGGCGAGATCGCCATCCAGAATCTGGCTCGCTTCTTCGAGATTATCAAGAACTTCGAGACCCTCTATCCGGGTGCCCAACTGCCCCAGTTCGTGCGCCATCTCGACTTGCTCATCGAAGCCGGCGACTCGCCGGCCGTGGTCGAGGCCGATGCCGGCACCGAAGCCGTCGAGGTACTGACGGTCCACAAATCCAAGGGGCTCGAGTTTCCGGCTGTCTTTCTGGTGGGTCTCTCCGAAGGGCGCTTTCCCACCCGCGAGCGCGTCGCCGCCCTCGAGTTTCCGGCCGAGTTGATGCGCGACCCCGAGGCGGGCAGCGCCGAGCGCCACGTGCAAGAAGAGCGGCGCCTGTTCTATGTGGCCGTGACCCGGGCCAAAGAGTGGCTCTGGCTGTCGAGTTCTTTTGATGCCGGCCAGGGCCGCGCTCAAAAGGTCAGCCGCTTCGTGCTCGAGGCGCTGGATCGTCCCCGGGTGGATCTGGCCGTGGTGCGCACCTCTTCGCTCGAAACCCTCAATCGCTTTGCGCCCCAGCCGGTGGCCGAACAGGGCTGGGCCAAGATGCACCCGGATCGGATGCTGACGCTATCCTTTCGCAAGATCGATGACTATCTCACCTGCCCCCAGAAGTATAAGTTCGTGCAGGTGCTGCGGGTGCCCATCTTGCCGCACCACTCGGTGGTCTATGGCAACGCCCTTCACAGCGCGGTTTCGCTCTGCCTCGAGGGCAAGATGAAAGGCGAGATGCCTGCCTTCGAGGACCTCGAGGCCGAGTTCAAGCGAGCCTGGACAGGTGAGGGTTTTCTCACCCTCGAGCACGAGCAGCAACGCTTCCAGGCCGGCCTGACCGCCCTGCAGAGTTTCTACGACCACGAGCTAGAGCAAGAGTTGGTGCCGCTGCACGTCGAGAAAGACTTCGCTTTCACGGTGGGCCGCAATAAGGTGATTGGGCGCTGGGACCGGGTCGACTCGCTGGCCGGCGAAATCATTCTCAGCGACTACAAGTCGGCGGCCGTGGCCAATCAAGAGCAAGCCGACACCCGGGCCCGCGAAAGCCTGCAACTATCGCTGTACGCCCTGGCCTATCGCCAGCAAGAAGGCGTGCTGCCCCGCGAGGTGCGCCTCATCTTTCTCGAGACCGGCCTGGTGGGCCGCTCGACCGTCGACAGCGCCCGCCTCAACGATGCCCTCTCGAAAATCCGCCGCGCCGCCGCCGGCATCCGCGCCCGCGACTACACGCCCAAACCGCGGCAACGAGTGTGCAGCACCTGCGCCTATCGAGAAATCTGCCCCGCCACCACCAGTTAGGGAGCGCGTCGCTTCGCTCCGCGTGAGAAGGAGCGCGTCGCTTCGCTCGCGGGAAAAGGAGCGGCCCTGGGGGCCGGGAGAAGAAGCGAACTGAGCGACAGCTCAGTTCGAGAGCGGCTGCGCCGACATCTCCGCGCGAAGCGCCCGGCTCCTTTCCCCGCGTAGCGGCTCCCTGTCGGCCGCAGGCCGAAGTCTCGGCGGCGCAGCCGTCGCTCCCTGCTACTCGTCGTCTTTCTTCGTCTTCTCGCCGAGGTCGAGACCGGGAATCTGGAGCGAGCCTTTCATGACGGCGTCGACCAGCGGAATGCCGCCCAGCAGGGTCAGCAACACGCCGGCGCCCACGGCCACGGAATTGCGGACGAAGTCGGTGCGCATGAAGGGGATGTCGTAGAGGGGCGAGCGCTCTTCAGCCCCGACGGCGTGGCCCTGGACGACGATCTTCTCGATGATGGTGACGGCGTCGCGCACCAGCAGTTTGACCATGGCCTCGCCGAATTCTTTGGTGGCCCGGGCGGGATCGCCGAGGTAGCCGGCGCCGCCGCCGATGGTGCGAACCAGGTCGTCGTTGACCTTGCGAAAGTCAGACTCGACCACCGGCTCGAGTTGGCGATAGTTCGAGCGCACCATGTCGGCGGCGATGACCAGCATCAGCGAAGTCTCCCAGCGACCGGCGTGCCAATCGTTGCGCAGCAAGTCTTTCTCTTCTTTGGTGAGGGGCTTCGAGAGCATCCGGTCGAGATCGGCCTCGTAGGCCCCCGAGAAGAACTTCATGGCCAGCGCGCCGGTGGGCGAGACGGTGCGGGCGTCATACTTCTTGTTGATCATCTCGCTGGCTTCTTCCATGGCTACGATGTGGCCGGTGCCGCCGTGGACGCTCATAAAGACGATGTTCTTGAAGCCGTGGCGGGCCAGGGCTCCGCAATAGTCGACCAGCAAGTCGCGCAGCACCCGCTGGCGGGTGAACATTCCACCGGGAAAGTCAAAGGCGTTCGAGCCCAGCGGCATGGGGGGAGGCAGCAACACGGTCCAATTCGGGTGTTCGAATACGAACAACTCGGCCGTTCGGCGAGCCAGGTATTCGGTGCCGTAGAGGTCGAGGCCCACCGGCAGGTGGGGGCCGTGTTGCTCGAGCGGACTGATGGGCAAAAAGATCAGCGTCTCGTCGCGAGCGAGCTCGTCGAGCTCGTACCAGGTCATTTCGGCCATCTTGCGGATCATGCGAGTCCTCCCAGACCCCCTATTCGAGAAAACTTCAACGTCAGGGCCACAATCCCTGGATTAACGCTGCTCCGGCCGCGGCCAGCAAGCCCAGGCCGGCCGCTTCGCGGGGCGCAACGACCGGCTGCAGTAGCACCCGGCCGCCCCGACAGCCGACGTAGAACCCTTTGGCGTCGCGCCCCTTGCGCCCCGGGGGCGCCGGGTCGCGGGTCCAGTCGACGGCCCGCCAGCGAAAGCCGGGGGCCTGCGAGAGCTCGTCGTGCCAGAGGCTGGCTCCTCTCAAGAAGTGATAGACGCGCTCCACCGGCCAGGCGTGCCAGTCGATGAGGCGCTGGTGGGGATGCACCAGCGGGGCTCTCGAGGGTTCACCGCGTTGGGGTTGGGGTTGCAGCGGATTGGCGAGGCAATCGACCAGCAGTCGACTGCCGATATCGAGGACCTGATCGAAGAGTTCGCTGGCCGTCACCCCGAACGGGATGGGGAAGGTCTGTTGGGCCAGAATGGGACCGGTGTCGAGGCCTTCGTCGAGCAGGTGGACGGTAAAGCCCCCTTCGGGTTCCTGGTGATAGAACTGCCACAGCCAGGGATAGATGCCGCGATAACGTGGCAATAGCGAGGGGTGGAGATTGAGGGCCGGCCGGGACGAGAAGACCCAGCTCGGCAGGCGAAAGGGAAAGTTGGCCAGGCACAACGCCTCGGGCTTGACCTGTTCGAGCAACTCGCGCAGGCCGCGCAGGTCGCTCTGCACGGTCAGGTGGCGGGCCTGGTGGTGGCGGCTAAAGCGCGCCAGGTTGCCGCTCTGGGGGTTGCCGGCAAGCCAGCGACGCAGGCGCGGAGCGGGAGCCACGAAGTAGCCTTCGACCACGGCCGCCAGTTGGTGGGCCTGGGCCAGGGCCTCGAGCGGCCGGGTCGACAGCCGGCCGTTACTGCCGAAGAAGACCAGCTTCAAAGTTCGGGTCGGATACCGTATTTGATGGCCCGGCCTTCGCCCAGGTCAGAAAAGATGGCGGCATAGTCAGACATGGGGCGGATTTCGGTGATCAGATCGTCGACCGGCAGACTGTCATCCATCAGCAGTTGCCGGGCCTGTGAGACAGCCTCGGGAGTGAAGTGAAAAACCCCTTTGACGGTCAGGCCCCGTTCGATGATCTCTTCGACCGGAAAGTCGACGGTGCTGCCGGCGGCGCACCCACCAAACAGCATGGTGGTGCCTCCGGCCGCAGTGGCGGCCAACGACTCTTCCCACACCTCGGGGCGGCCGGTACACTCGATGACCACATCGGCCCCTCTGCCATCGGTGAGGCGTTGGATGATGGGCGTCACCGACTGGTCGTCGGCCACATCGACCACCTGATCGGCCCCCATGGCTTTGGCTGCCTCGAGTCGTCGTTCGCGGCGGCCCAGCATGATCACGCGACTGGCCTGATGATAGCGAGCCAGAGCCAGGTGTAACAAGCCGATCGGCCCAGCTCCGATGACCACCACCTGGCGCCCCTTCACTTCCATCTGCTGGTGACCGTAGACCACGCAGGCCAGGGGTTCCATGATGGCGGCCCGGAAGTAGTCCAGTTCCTCGGGCTTGGGATAGAGATTGGTGGCCACGATGTGGGCCGGTACCCGCACGAATTCAGAGAAGGCTCCGAGCAGCAGTCCTTCCATGCAGTGGGGACACAGGTTGTGCAACCCCCGCTTGCATTCGAAGCACTTACCGCAAGGGGCCGTGGGCGCCAGCATCACGGGCAGACCGACCGCCAGTCCTTCGACCCCTTCACCGAGTTCGGTGATGTCTCCCGAGAATTCATGGCCAAAGGCCGTGGGCAGGGGAAACTTGGGATGCCCGCGGCGGAAGAACTTGAGGTCGGTACCGCAGGTCAGAGCAGCTCGCACCCGCACCACCACCTCACCCGGGCCGGCCTGAGGAACAGGCACGTCGCGCAAGGTCAGATCGCCGGGTTGGCGCAGATAGAGCTGCTTCATCACGCTTCGCTTCGGCTTGGTTGCGGTCTAACCTTCAGCTCCACGGGCCGCTCTCGAAGCCGCCGATCCGCCAACCTTGCGAGGTTTGCACAAAGCGCCAGCGCCAGGGCTTGCGGGCCCCCCGCGCCGGCTCGACCAGCAGCAGCCCGTCGGGCTCGCCCTCGAGAGGACGCCGATAGGTCAGGTCCCAGCGATGTTCCTGGTCGCTCAGGTATTTCTCGCCGACCGCCTGAAAATCGGCCAGAGAGAGCTGCCCCTGCAGCTCGGCTGCCAGCAAATGATAGGCAGAGGTCCATTGGCGCTGGCGCACGGCTCCCAGGAAGCTCCCGGCCACCTGACGGGGAGAGGCTTCGGCCAGTCTGGGAGCGAGGGTAGGCGTGGCGCGAACGACCGGCCGCCCAGGCCAGAGAAAGCCAACCGCGGCCCAGGCTAGGGCCAGCAGCATGAGGGCTAGAGCCGGATACAGCAGGCCCGGCGCCGTCGACTCGCTCACCAGGGTAGGACCCGACTGGAGTCGGGGCCCTAACTCGCGGGCCCAGTCGTTGATACACTGTAGGTTGGCATAGCTAAAAGCGCCAGCGCCGGGCTGCCGCAGAACCAGGTAACCTTGCGCTCGACCTTCGACCAGAACAGGAGCACAGGCGGCCGAGCGAAACTCGAGGGGGGGAGTGGCCCGACACCCTGGCAAAAACGACTGGCTTGCATCCAGCACCAGGTGAGGCTTGCCCTCGCGCTCCACATGGGCGATGAGGGCTCGGGTCATTGGCCCCACCGAGGCCGGGCCGTGAGCCCCGCGGACCACCAGTCCACCTGATTCGACCAGCACGATCAGGCCTTGGGCGGACCCAAACTGACGCCCGATCCTGGCGCGATACTCTGAGATGGCCGAACTCACCGACATACGAGCGGAATATTTCCTTAAAGCCACGGTAATCTCTTGCAGGCTCTGCTATAATCTGGCCATGTCTCGGTCAGAGCGGGGGGTCAGTTTATTGCTCGAGGCCGTCTTTGGCCTGACCCTATTCGCCCTGGCGATGCTGTTCGTCTTTGCTTTGTTCCCGGCAACCCGGCGCTCGGCCGAGATGGCTCGCGAGCGCGACGTGGCCAACAACCTGGCGCGTGACTACCTCGAACGCGAGCGAGCCTTGCCCTATGACGATGTCGGCAACATCACGCCAGCGGCCACCACTCCGCCCGAGCAGATAGCCATTCCCACTACTTTTGACGGGGTCAGCTCGCAAACCAACTACGATGTCGAAGTCATCGTCACCGAGCCCGAGGTCGACAAGCGCAAGGTGGTGCGGGTAGTGGTTCGCTGGCTCAGTTCTGGAATCGAACATTCGGTCAGCCTCGAGACCTACAAAGTGAAGTACCCAGAGTTGGTGACACCGTGAGGCGTCAAGGCTTTAGTCTGGCCGAGTTGATGGTGGCCATCGCCATCCTGGCTTTCTTGCTCAGCGGCCTCTACCTGATTCTGGTTGCCGGGGCAGGATATTTTCGCAAGGGCAACGTGGCTGCGACGGTCCATCAGCAAGCCCGCCTGGGCTTGCGAAAGCTCACCGTCGAGATCGAGAATAGCCAGACCCAGTCGATCTATGCAGCCGACTCGCCGGTCCCGTATCTCATTATGCCTTCGGCCGATGCGCCTCGGCCCGGTCTGGCCGGACAGTGGACCCTCACCTCGGGGCGTCTGACCTGGCAGAAGTGGGTCTGTTTCTGGCTCGAAAACGGTCAGTTGGTCCGCGCCGAAACGGTGTTGCCGCCTTTACCCTCGGCGGACCTGCCCTTGCCCGCCGACCCCGACTATCCAGCCTTTGCCGATTTTTCCGCCGCCCCTCGCGAGGCGTTGGCCCGCCAGATTTACGACCTCGATTTCACTGTCGACACCGCTCTGGGCGGCGGACCTACGGTAGCCTTGCGGGTGGTGGCCCGACAAGCCACGGCCAGCGACAAGGCGACTGAGGTAGTTTTGCAGAATAGAGTATATCCTCGCAATACGCGATGATGGATGGAGGAAAAGGCATGAACAGGGTGCTTCAACGTGGTGGCGTGGCCATCGTGACCGTCCTGCTGGTGTTGGCCGTGCTGGCCGTCATGGTCGTCGGCCTGGTCAACCTGAGCTCGAACAGCCTGGTCCAGAGCCGTCACGATAGTGGCGACCTCACCGCCCAGTATGCCGCCGAAGCGGGTGCCTGGCGGGCGGTTTCAGAGATTTCGGACCACGGCGCCACCGGCGTGTTGTGGACCAACCAGGCGATGGAGAACGGCGGAGCCAGCTACACCGTCGAGGTGACCCAGGGGCCTGCCAACGTTAACGGCACCGATGTGCCCGACAGCGACCACTACTACGTCAACTCCGTGGGCCGTGAGACGGGGGTGGCCTCTCCGGCCGAGAAGCGAATCGGGATGTTAGTGAAATCGGGGCCGGCCAGCACCTTTGACACGGCCGTGTTCGTGCAGACCTCGTTGCAGCTCGATAACGGCTTCACCGAGATGATGCCCGAGACTCCTCCAACCACCCCGCCTCCGACCACCCCCCCTCCCACCACCCCGCCGCCAACGACGCCCGGATATTCGGGTCCCACCGGTCCCGTGCTCGGTGGCGGCGTCAGCACTACTACGGTCAGCGGCTCCCGGGCCCACATCGGCACCAACGACACCATCGCGGGTATCGTCTCCCTGGCCAATAACTCCGACATCGACCACGGCCTCGGAGACGTCATCGTCGGCCCGGGTGGAGCGACCACCTCGGTCAACAATACCAGTTCCAACCCATCGGCCTTCAACAGTGTGGCTCCGCTGACCCAGACCCGGGCTTTTCAGGCAGTGATTTTGCCCTATCCGAGTGCGAGCGGCTCGCTCGATATCAGCGGCGACCAGACGCTGGCGCCGGACCAGGCCTACGGCGACGTGACCGTGCAAGCCGGAGCCAATCTGCGTTTGGACGCCGCCCACACCTACCAGTTCAGGAGCCTCACGGTTAACGGCGGCACCATTACCCGCCAGGGTCTCGGCACTCTCGACGGCACGCACGTCTATGTCGAAGATGGCCTATCCGTGACGGGAACCATCGAGAATCAGTCGGGCCGGTCCGACAAGCTGCGCATCTTCGTCAAAGCCGGCAACGTCCGGCTCGATCACGGCACGGCCCGCTACGTGCTCTATGCGCCAGAATCTACTGTCGATCTGGTCAATGGCAGCGTGATCGAAGGCGCTCTCATGGCTGGTAGCGCCCACCTGGTGGGAGGGGCGACGGCTCGTTCGGGCGTTCGCTACGACCCTGTCTTGACCGGCCAGAGTATCTTCGAGAGCCTGACCTCCGGCGGTCCCACCGCTGTCAGCGTGGTGATGACCCAGCGGTTCTAGCCCTCGACTGGGATCGAGATATCGCCGATCACCAGCCAATCGCCGTCGTGCTCGACCTGGGGCGGCGCCGGCGTAGGCTCGGTCGGCTGCAGGACGCGTTCCGTGAGGCGTTGGCTCACCGTCTCGGGGGTCACGTTCAGGCGTAAAACCTGGCGGTTGCTCTTGAGTTCGACCTGACCATTCTCGACCCGCTCGAGGTCCCACCAGTCGTGCTCTTTGAACTGCAGCGGCACGACATAGCGCTTATCGCCGCCGGGCGGCACAACCACTAAGCGGTCGTCGGAATCGAAAACGTAGAGGTTGCCCTTCTCGTCGGGGGCAAAGTCACGAAAGTCGGTGATGGGCACCACGCCCGTCTCGTTGCCATTGGGGTCGAGTCGGTGCAGGCCCGAGTCGTCGCCGGCGGCATAGACGACGCTTCCGTCAGGCCCCACCTTGAAAGGTTCGTCGGTCATGCCGCCGGGGGCCAGATCGAGTTCTTTGTGCCAGATCATCTGGCCCTCGGCCGTGAAACAGTAGTGGTGGTCGTCGTGGCGACCTTTGGCATAGATGCGGCCGTCGCGCCCGAGCCAGGGAGTGGCCAGGCCCCGTTCCGAGTCGGTGTCGAGCTTCCAACTCTTGCCGGTAGCCAGGTCGACCCCGGTCAACGAGCCCTGATCGCTGCCGTAGATGAGCTTGTCATCGACCCGGACGGGAAAGGTCGAGAAGTTGGGCATCTTATGCCGTTTCTTCTGCCCGGTGGCGCTGATCCGTTCGAAATGGTCGTCGCCGAAGTTGTTCGAGAAGTCGTTGTTGGCGAAAACCTGGTCACCGTTGGGATAGACCACATGGAAGTAGCTGGAAGGATAGATCGAGAGGTCCTTCTGCCAGTTGACCTGGCCGGTCTGGGCATCGAGAGCGGTCACGGTCTTCTCGGCCTTGAGAAAGACCTGGTCGCCAAAAGGTCGGACGGAGTCGAGCTTGGGGTGCGGATATTCCTTCGGCTCGTGGGTCCACACGGTTTGGCCCTGGGCGTCGAGGGTGACCATCAGCGGGGCGGTATAGTGGCTCTCGGGCTCGAGCAGCAGATAAGTGTGGCCGTTGGAGGATACGGTCAGCGAGCGGACTCCGAATCCGCCGGGGGCGTCGTAGCGCCAGATTTGCTTGCCATCGGGGCCAAGGGCGACGGCATAGCCACCCGGGTCTTGGTCGCGATCGCGCGAGGTGTCGAAGCTCGAGGCCGACAAATAGGTTCGCCCATCGGGGGTGTGGACCACCTGATCGAGACTGTGACTGTCGTCGACCTCGTAATGAGCCAGGGTGACTTCGGCTACGTCGATGGGCTCTTTGAGTCCGTCTCCGAGCAAAGCCCCCAGGTCGGGGGTGGCGGCCCGACGGGTGGTGGCGTGCAAACCGATTTGGCTGATCATGCGCGCCCAGCATACGCCCGCCGGTTTGCCGATGTTTGGCCCGGCTGTAAATTTTAGGCCAGGTCGATGACTTCGACCTCTTTTTTGGCCAGGTCGACCACCGCCGCCGTCGGCCGGCGGGTCAGCCAGCCGCACACTTCGCCGGGGTTGACGATCAAGGTCGCTCCCGGGCGGATGTCGAGCCGGTGGGTGTGGCCATATACTACCAGGTCAAAGTAGCCGCCGGCCAGGGCCTCGAGAGCCACCGGTTCATGCTCGAGCAAAATTTTGTGGCCGTCGAGTTCGAGCTCGTTGGGTCGCTCGGCCAGGGTCCCCATCTCGCCCCAGCGAGCCTTGAGCCCGAGGCGCTCGCCATCGTTGTTGCCGAAGACCCCGTGCACCGGGACTTTCAGCTTGGCCAGCACCGGAATGGTGAAAGGGGCGACAAAGTCGCCCGCATGCAAGACCGCCTGAACGCCACGGCGGTCGAGAGACTCGACCGCCGCTTGAAGATGGTCCAGGTGGTCGTGGCTATCGGCCAGGACCCCTATCAACATCGCTAGGGAGCCATCGTTTCCAGGTAACGGCTGCCAGCCAGAGCTTCGCGAACGAAGTCAGGCAATTGCGAGGCCGAACGGAACTCGGGGCCGGTGAAATAGACCTTCTTGGCGCCGCCGTTCTGGGGGTCGGCCTCGAGGGTCAGCTGGGTGTCGAAATGTTTGTTGGGCTTCTTGAGCTTCTCGACGGTGTATTTGCTGTTGCCTTTACGACCATCATGAGGGAAGTGGAAGCGGATGTCTTTGGCGCTGGCCTTGAATTCGAAGATCTCGAGAGTGATCTTGAAGGCCGAGGCAGCGTCGACGTTGAGGCCCACGTTGTCCGAAGTGAACATGTAGGCCTTCCAGGTCTCGTGACTCATCTCGGGATACTTGTCGATCCAGATCGAGTCGTAGAGGTCCTTGTTGGTGGGGGTGACATCACTCTGGCTGGAGCCAAGCTGAGTCACGCCGTAACCCACGATCAGGCACGAGGTGACCACCAGGGCCGCAAACCAACGCGGGATGAGGCGGGCGATTGATCGGTTTTGCATACTATCAACTCCTTGAGTTCCTTTGTTGCGCCACGGCCTTCGACCCCATCGCGAGAATCTCCCGCCGGAAGGAACCCTTGCTGAGCGAGGCCAAGGACCACGACGATGTCGGGTCTGCCGCACGGCTACGTGCTTAAAGGGCGCTACAAGATACTATCCACTTTAGGGCAAGGAAGTTTCTCTTCGGTCTATCTGGCCAGCGATTCTCAGTGGAAAGGCAATCTGGTCGCCCTCAAGGCCATCAGCACCGAGCACTTCTCCGAGCAAGAGTACATGCAGCTCAATGCCCACTTCTTGCAAGAGGCGGCCTTTCTCATGACCCTCAAGCACCCGGGCCTGCCACGGGTGGTCGAGTTCTTCGCCGAGGGGGCCAGTTATTTTCTGGCCCTGCAGTGGATCGGCGGCAAGAATCTGGAGGAGGTGCTGGTCGAGCGGGGGCGGCTCGAATTCGAAGAGGTTCTGGGTTGGGGGATCGAGCTGTGCGCCATCCTCGACTATCTCCACTCGCGCGAGCCCTATCCCGTCTTGCTGGGTGACCTCAAGCCCTCGAACATCATTTTGCGCTATGACAACCACGTCTCGGTGGTCGACTTCGGGGTGGCTCGGCAGGTCATCCCCGAGCAACATCGCGACTTCTCGCTGGTCAGCCCGGGCTTTTCGCCGCCCGAGCAGTATCAGAGCTTCAACGTAGGCACTTCAGGAGATGTCTATTCTCTGGGAGCCACCCTTTACTGGTTGCTCACCGGTGTCGATCTGGCCCGCCTTCGCTTTGCCATCCCGCCTCTGCGCCAGCATCGCTCCGACGCGTCCGAGGACCTCGAACGCGTGCTGGCCCGGTGCCTCGAGTTCGAGGCTCGCCGCCGCTACCCCGAGATTCGCCACGTCGACGAGGAGTTGAAACGGATTCTTCAGCAACTGAATGCCGACGCCGGCGAGTTCAGTGCTGGGGACATTTTGTCGGCCCTGTACAAGAGCAAGAAAAAGGAACTCTGAGAAGGAAATAGGGGTTAAGCGCGAAGCACTCCCCGTCTGAGCCGGTCGCCTGGGGGTAAGACGACCGGGGAGAACCACGAAGGAGTATCAACAACGTGAGTTTGAACAGGGGATTGAGTGCCGCGCTCTTGGCTGGAATGCTGTTTCTAGCTGGTTGCGCGCCCGCAGCGCCCGTGCACCCCAGTGCCGACAAAGGCGGGCCCGACACGCCTCTGCCGAAGAAGACCCCGGTCGAGGTGGCCTCTTCGGACCAGGGTGATTCGAACGGCGGCCCCGCTGCCACCGGCCCCATGGCCGAAGATCTGGCCAACGCCGATGGCATGGCTGGCTTCGAAGAGGTGATGAAGATGACCGCGCCGTCTGCCAGCAACCTGGATACGGGGAAGAATCTCTTTGCTCAGAACTGTGCGACCTGCCACGGCGCCTCGGGTAAAGGAGACGGTAAGGCCGGCGCAGCGCTCGACCCACCGCCCCGCAACCTGACTGTCCCCGGCGAATACAAGTACGGCCACATGGAGCTGGCCACTTTTCGGACTATCAAGTACGGCGTCGAGGGCTCTGGCATGACCGGTTGGGACGGTCGCATGACCGACGACGAGACGTGGGCGGTTGTCCACTACGTCATGAGCCTCCAGAAAGGATAAGGAAGATACACAATGCGAAATCATCGCGTTACCACCTGGCTCGGTTTGCTCGTGGCCTCTCAGTTGTTTCTGACCGGCTGCCCGTCTACCCCGCCCAGCGAAACACCCACTACTCCAGCCCCGGCTACCACTGCAGCCCCGGCTGAAACCCCTCCCGCGGAAGGAGCCAAGACCCTGCCCGAGGCACAGGTCGTGGCTGCCGACATGGAGAAGGCCAAAGAAGACTTCTCTGCTGCCGAAGGCACCACCGGTGCCGAGGAAGTGGCGGCCTTGACCGAGATTCCGGCCGCTTCGGCCGAGACCGTGGCCAAAGGCAAAGAGCTCTTCCAGACCAACTGCACCACCTGCCACGGCGACGACGCGGCGGGTAACGGCCCGGCCGGCGCTGCGCTTGACCCGCCGCCCCGCAACCTGACCTTGCCCGGCGAGTACAAGTACGGCCATCTCGATTTGGCTGTGTACCGTACCGTCAAGTACGGTTCTGATGGCACCGGAATGGTCGGCTGGGACGGCCGCATGTCCGAAGACGAAATGTGGGCCGTGGTCCACTACGTCCGGGGGATTCAGAAAGAGGGCTAAGCTCCGCCTTGCAAAAGCTGCTTGAACTGCGGCAAAGCCTGGCTCACGACTTGGAGAAGGCGGTCGAGGGAGAAATCCGACTCGACCCCTTCTCCAAAACGTTGTACGCCACTGACGCCAGCATTTATCAGATCGAGCCTCTGGGGGTGGTCGTGCCGCGCCGCCCCGAAGACCTGCTGGCCATCGTCGAGGTGGCCCGCCGTCACCAGGTGCCCCTGATGGGCCGAGGCGGCGGCACTTCGTTGGCCGGCCAGACGGTCACGGCCGGGCTGTGTGTGGACTTCTCGAAGTATCTTGGCCGCACCGAGCAGTTCAACCCTGAGCAACGTTGGGTCGAGGTGCAGCCGGGCAAGGTGCTGGCCGACCTCAATCGCGAGGTCGGCGTCCACGGCTTGATGTTTGCGCCCGACCCGGCCACTTCAGAACACGCCTGTGTGGGCGGAGTGGTGGCCAACAATTCCTCGGGCATGCGCTCGATCGTCTACGGCAAGACCGTCAACCACGTGCTGGGTCTGACCGTCCTGACCTCTGACGGCCAGACGCTGCAACTGGGCGAACTCGATCGCGAGGGACTCGAGGGCAAGCTGGCTCAATCCGATCGCGAGGGCGAACTTTACCGAGCCCTGGTCAGCCTGGTCAAGAACAACGCCGAGTTGCTGGTCGAGCGCTATCCCAAGATTTTGCGACGGGTGTCGGGCTACAACCTCGACGAGTTATTGCGCGGGCTCAGGGCCATTGGCTATGAAGTGCCCGAGTGGACCGGCCTGCAGGCCCCGGCCGCGCGGGTTCCTCAGGGATTCTCACTGGCTCCGCTGGTGGTGGGTTCTGAAGGTAGTCTGGCTCTGATCACGCGGGCTCGGCTCCATCTAGTCGAAGTGCCTGAAGCGCGCGGCCTGCTGGTGAGTCATTATTCGGGCCTGCGCGAGGCGCTCGAGGGCAACGCCGCCGTGCTCGAACTCGAGCCCTCGGCCAGCGAACTGCTCGACGAGATGGTGCTGGGGTTGGCCCGCCAACAGCTCGAGATCGGGCGGCTCATGGATTTTCTCCAAGGCGACCCAAAAGCGGTGGTGGTGGCCGAGTTCTCCGGCACCCCTCAACAGGTCAAGAAGGCCCTCCAGCGGGCGGCCGCTCACCTCAAGAAGAAGAAGCTGGGTTATGCCCATCTCGAAGTGGCCGACCCGGCCGGCATGGACCGAGTCTGGCGGGTGCGCAAAGCCGGCCTTCCGCTCTTGCTGGGCCTCAAGGGCGATCGCAAGCCCATCGCTTTTATCGAAGACACCGCCGTGGCCCCCGAACGCCTGGTCGAGTATGTGGACCGCTTCGACGAGATCGTACGCTCCGAGGATACGACCGCCGCCTACTATGCCCACGCCAGCGTGGGTTGCCTGCATATCCGACCGCTGCTCGATCTTAAAGACCAGGGCGACCTCGATCGCATGCAGCGGCTGTCCGAGCGGATTTCGGACCTGGTGGTCGAGTTCGGCGGCTCGATGTCGGGCGAGCATGGCGACGGTCTGGCTCGAGGATTGTGGAATCGCAAGCAGTTCGGAGATACCGTCTATGAGTTGTTTCGCGAGGTCAAGCGGATCTTCGACCCCGAGAACATGATGAATCCGGGCAAAGTGGTGGACTCGCCGGCTATGACCGGCAACCTGCGATTGGGCACCAGCGTGCCTCGGCGCGTGGACCGAGCCCACCTCGACTGGAGCCGTGAAGGTGGCCTGTTGGAGGCGGTCGAGCTGTGCAACGGCTCGGGGGTCTGTCGCAAGACCAACCGCGGCACCATGTGCCCGTCTTATCAGGTGACCCGCGAAGAAGAGCACTCGACCCGAGGTCGCTCCAACCTGTTGCGGGCCGCCCTCAGCGGCCGGCTGCCCCAGGAAGCACGCACCAGCAAGCGCATGTATGAAGCGTTCGACCTGTGCCTCGAGTGCAAGGGGTGCAAAGCCGAGTGCCCTTCGGGAGTAGACGTGGCCAAGATGAAGTTCGAGTTTCTGGCCGGCTATTACCAGGCTAACGGGGTGCCCCTGCGCTCGCGCATGTTCGCCCACGGAAGGCTGCTCAACCAGCTGGGTTGCGCGGTGGCGCCGCTGGCGAACTGGGTGGCCGAGAGCGCGCTGTGGCCACCCCTGGCTCACGCTCTGGGCATCGCCACTCAGCGCCGCTTGCCGCGCTTTGCCCCGCGCACGTTCTTTCACTGGTGGAAGCAGCGCGTCCCTCGCCAGGGCCGGCCGGTGGCCTTGTTCGTCGACAGCTTTGCCGCTTATAACGAGCCCCATCTGGCCCGGGCGGCCGTACTGGTGCTCGAGCGCCTGGGCTATGCGGTCGAGTTGGCCGAGCCGGTCTGTTGCGGTCGCACCTTCATCTCGAAGGGTTTGGTCGAGCCAGCTCGTCGGCTGGCCCAGCGCAACTTCGCCTCGCTGCGGTCGCTGTGGCAGCGAGGTGTGCCGGTCGTGGGTATCGAGCCGTCTTGCATCCTAGCCCCTCGCGACGACTACGCAGACTTGATCGGGGCCCAGGACCTCAAACCGGTGGGGGCCAACTGCTTCACCCTGGAGGAGTTTCTGGCCGATCACCAGCTCGAGGTCGACTTCACTACCAACATGCTCTTGCACGGCCATTGCCATCAGAAAGCTCTGGTGGGAACGGGCCCGAGCCTGTCGCTGTTGGGGCGCCTGGGCCAGGTCCGGGAGATCGATTCGGGCTGCTGCGGCATGGCCGGCTCCTTTGGCTATGAGGCCGAGCACTACGAGATTTCCCGGGCCATCGGTGAGCGCCGGCTGTTGCCGGCCGTGCGCGAGCATACCGCCGGCGGAGGCGTGGTGGTGGCGGCCGGCACCTCGTGTCGCCAGCAGATTCGGCACTTCACGGGCCAGCGAGCGCTGCATCCCATCGAGGTGGTGGCCCGCGCCCTGGGGGTCAGCGATGAGTAACGTTTTCGGACGGCTGTTTCGAATTTCCACCTGGGGAGAGTCCCACGGCGGTGGCGTGGGGGTGGTCATCGACGGCTGCCCGCCCCGCATCCCCATCGAACTCGAGGCCATCCAGGCCGAACTCGACCGTCGCCGTCCCGGCCAGAGCCACGTCACCACCCCCCGCGACGAGAGCGACACGGTCGAGATTCTCTCAGGACTCTTCGAAGGCCAGACGCTGGGCTCGCCCATCTCGATGATGGTGCGCAACAAGGACGCCCGGCCCCAGGCTTACGACCACCTCAAGGAGGTCTACCGACCCTCCCACGCCGACTACACCTACGAGGCCAAGTACGGCATCCGCAACTGGATGGGCGGGGGACGTTCGAGCGCCCGCGAGACGGTCGGCCGGGTGGCCGCCGGAGCCGTGGCCCGGCGTTATCTCGAAGTGGCCTACGGCATCGAAGTGCTGGCCTGGGTGAAGAGCGTCCACGACATCGACTCTGAGGTGTCCCATGAGGGGCTCACCCGCGAGGCGATCGAGGCCAACATCGTGCGCTGCCCCGACGCCCAGGCGGCGACCCGGATGATCGAGCGGATCGAGGCCCTCAAAGAAGACGGGAACTCGGCCGGGGGAGTGATCGAAGTGATCGCCCGCAACCTGCCCCCCGGATTGGGGGATCCTGTTTTCGGGCGCCTCGAGGCCGAGTTGGCTCGAGCCTTCATGAGCATCCCCGCCACCAAAGGGGTCGAGATCGGTTCAGGCTTTGCCGGCACGCGCCTGACCGGCATCGAGCACAACGACCCGTTCTATATGAAAGACGGCCGGCCGCGCACTCGCTCCAATCGGTCAGGCGGAGTCCAGGGTGGCATTTCCAACGGCGAAGATGTGGTCATGCGGGTGGCTTTCAAGCCCACCTCGACCGTGAGCAAGGAGCAGGACACCGTCGACCGCCAGGGGCGCGAGGTGAAACTCTCGGCCCAGGGGCGCCACGACCCCTGCGTGTTACCCAGGGCCGTGCCGATTGTCGAGGCTATGGCCTGCCTGGTGTTGGCCGATCTGAGCCTGATCCACCGCGGCCAGAACGGCTAGGCGTGGCGCTCACTTCCGAGCAGGCCCTGACCGAGTTTGTCGCCGTGGCCGGCCCCCGGTTGGCGGGCTTCGAGGTGTTATCGGGCGACTCGCTGCGAGGGTTTCGAGGCGAGCGCGAGGGGGTCTATCTGTGGGTCATGGTGCGTCATTTTCGCCGGGGGCGACGCTTCGCCATTAAAGTGGGCGCCTCTTATTTCGGCCAGCTCGAAGTGGCCTGGCTTGACTCGGCTTTGACCCGCTATCGCGCCTACCGGCTCGCTTACACCTCGAAGTCCCAGGCTAAAAGGGGACTGCGCCGCGACGTGTTGTGGAACTCGATGAAGATGGACCTTTCGCGGTTGGCCAGGGGGTTGAGCGAAGAGGTGGGCGAGGTGGTGGCGGCCGTCGAGCAGGGCTCGGACCCGACCGGCTTTCCTGCTCTCGAGGCCGCCCTGCGCGCTTACCTGGCTCAGCCAGAGCGACCCCGGGCCGCCCACCAGGAGATGACCGGCTACCTGGCCGGGCTCCGTCTCGAGGGTAGCCGCGACTCCGAGGGCGAGTTCAGTCTCGAGGCCGGCCGGGCCCGCGAGAAGCTGCAGGCCTTTGCCCTCGAAAAGCAAGAGGACATCCTGGTCCACTTGCTGGCAGCCACCGTGGCCCTGGGAGCAAGCAAAGTCTCGGTCCGCCTCGACGCCGATGATCTGGAGGTGGAGTTTAATGGAGCCGAACTCTCGGCCTCCGACCTCCAGAGTCTGTTTACTCACTTGCTCATAGGAGAGGGCTTTGACTGGAGGCGGCATCTGGCCCTGGCTCTGAGCGCGGCTGCCGGCCTCGAGACCCGTTTAATCCACCTCGAGAGCGCCAACCGCCGGCTGGTGGTCGAGGTCGACGGCGAAGAGCTGGTCGACAGCCCCGCCCGCCAGGGTAACCGCGTCCACATTCGGCGCGCCCCTGGCCTGGCCGTGTTGAAACGTTTCTTTTCGGCTCTATTCTCGCCCCGGCTGGAAATCGAGCATGTGCGCCGGCGCTGTCCCCACTTTCCGCTTCCGCTGTCGATCAACGAGCGCGACGAGAGCAGGCCGCTGGCACCGGTTCGTTACAGCACCTCCATCGAGCTCTTTCATGAACAGGCAAAGCTCTGGCTCGGTTCAACCGGCAAATACCACCGTCGCCAGGCCTCGCAAGGCTGCTATTCGGCCCTGGTGGGCCTCGGCAGTCTGGTCCAACCGGGACTCTGGGTCCAGCGCCACGGTGTCTGGCTGACCCGACCGAATCTTGATTGGGAACTTGTCACCGAAATGGTGGTCGAGGCCCCCAGCCTGACCACCGACCTTTCTTATTCGGGCGTGACCGACTCGCCCCAGTGGCGCGAGCTGGTCGAAGAACTGCGTCAGGTCGAGCAGCAGGTGCTAGAAGAAACGGCCGCGACCTATCTCGAGCGACCCCAAAACGAGCAAAAAGAGTTGGGGCCGCTGTTGCTCAAGCTGGCCAGAACCCGTCTTCCGTCGGCTTTGAAGCTACCCCTGGTGCCGGTGGTGGGCGGCATGGTCACCCTCGACTTCCTGGACCAGCAGTATCAGGACCGGGGCCGGCTGCTCAAGACCGCCCGCGAGTGGACCCACCCGCCCCTCGACGGGCAGACGGTCGTTTCCATGTTGGGCCACCACGGGCGTATTCTCCAAGAGCGGTACGCTCTCTGGGATTTCGGTGACACCCTATTGCATCAGGCCGAGGTTTACCACCAGAGGTTGGCGGAGTGGTTGGCCCTGCCGGTCCGCGAGTTGGCTCTTCAGGGTTCGTTTGCCCATACTTTCGAAGCTTCTCAACCTCGTCTCAAGCTCGGTCTGACCGCTCGCCTCGACGAGCCCCAGCTGCAGTGGTGGTCGCAGGGGCGTCCGGTTCTCTATCAACGGTCCGTTGCTTTGCCGGCCGGCTGCCAGGCCGTGCTCGAGAACGACGAGCTCAGGACCAACTACGACTGGACTAGCCTGCACGAGGACGAGAGCTATCGTGCCTGCCTGGCGGCTTTGGAGAAGGCCCTCGACCAATTGTATCGCGGGTTGGGTGATGAACCACTCGAGCGGGCTCATCGCTTGAGCTATCTTCTCTTTTGTCTCAAGCGCCGGGCCGTGCCGGGGTGGTTGCGTCAGGTCGGCGTGGTCGAAGTCGACCAGGAACTGCTCAGCTACCAGGCTCTGCGCCAAAAGCCGGGTCTACTCCAACGGGCCGAGACCAACCGCCTTGACCGAGGCCTGGTGGCTAGCCTGGAGCAATACCTGTAGGCGTTCGAGAGGGGAGGAGCTTGAGCCGGGTTTGAGGAAGGCGTGCCTCCCGACAGAGGCCGGAACGGCTTGGTAGAGGGCCCCCACTTCAAGGAGGAATGATGTTATATCAGAAGGGCGGAGCGGTTTTCGCCGAGATTCAGGATCAGCCGAGACTGTGGAAAGAGGTCTTGCAAAGCCTCCACAATCGTCGTCAAGAGCTGCAGACCTGGCTCAAGTCCGAGAATTTCGGTCAGGTGCTCTTCATCGGCACCGGAGATGCCTACGGGGTGGCCCTCTCTGCCGCTCACATCCTGCAACTGGTGTCGGGCCTCAATACGGTGGCTCTACCCGCCAGCGAGATCCTTTATCTGCGCCGCCCACCCTATGACAGCCGCATCAAGACCCTGGTGGTGGCCCTTTCCACTAACGGAGAGTGCGAAGACACTCACTGGGCTCTCGAGAAGCTGCGCAAGTTGCACACCACCTGCCGGGCGCTTTTCATTGGCGGGGCGGTGGGTAAACTCGGCAACCCGCTTACCGAGCAGCAGATCTTGATCAACGATTGCCTCGAAGAAGGTCCGGTGGCCACCCGCTGTCCCTCCTCGATGCTGCTGGCTTGCATGATCATCACCGCCTGGATTTCGGACAAAGAAGTCTTCATGAACGAGCTGGTGAAACTGCCCGACGCCATCGACTTCAAATCGCTGCAAGACCAGCTTCAGAAGGCCGCCACCATCAAGCCGCTGCCGATGCACGTGACCTTCCTGGGTTCAGGCCCCTATCTCGGGGCGGCCGTGCACGGGTCGCTCAAAGTGCGCGAGATGGCTGCCATCGGAGCCGAATATCAGAACCCGCTCGAGTATCGCCACGGCAGCCACTGTTGGCTGACGAACCAGACGATGGTCGTGACCCTGGTTTCGGACACCTTTCGCGACGCCGAGCTGCGTACCACCTTCCAATTGGCCTCGACCCGCGCCCCTCGGCTGCTGGTCTCGGAGCAGTTGGACATGCAGGCCCAGATGCGCGTCGATCAGGCCGTGCAGTTGGCTAGCGGGGTGAGCGAGATCTCGCGGATCTTGTTGATGTTTCCGGTGGTTCAGCTGTTAGCTTTCTATATGGCTATCAGTAAAGGCAAGAATCCCGATAAGCCCAAGCACCTCGAGGCGGCCATCGAGATCAAAGAGAGGCCCGGCGTCTAGCGTGTTCGACCGTCTTCTCTGGTGGCAGTTGCTGCTGGTGCTGTCACCCATCGTGTTGACGATGTACGTCGTTCGCCATCGCGAGAACGTAGAGCAGGGTGTGGATTTTCGCTCACTGACCAATCAGCAGAAGAGCTGGTTGTTCATGACCATGCTTCCTCCGGGCACGATGGCCTCCTTGTTGGCTTTGCTCAAGCCCGAGGTCCGTGAAGAGATGCTGGCCGAAGCCACGAAAATCCGTGGCAATCGTCGCACCGCGGCGGTGCCGGTGGCCCGAGAATTTTTGCAGTCCGTGGGCGAAACCCGCAAGCTCAAAAGCAACGAGCCCTCGGAAATGATGGACTGGGTGAGCTTCGAATACGACGACAACCCAGCCAAGCTTTTGGCCAGCATCAACAAGTGCTGGCCTCAATCGTGAGCCCTTCGCCCGAGAACGCGCTTTATTTCGAACTGCACCGTCAGCTAGAGGCCGGACGACCGGTGATTCTGGCCACCATCGTGCGCAGCTGGGGCTCCACCCCGCGCGAGGTCGGGGCTCGCATGTTGATCCTCGAGGACGGCTCCATCCGAGGCACGGTGGGTGGCGGCTGCGGCGAGGCCGAGGTGTGGCAGGCAGCCATGGAGCTTTTCGAGGAAGGCGGCGCCAAACTGGTGCAGGTCGACCTGACCGACTCGCCCGAATCCGATAGCGGAAAGGTCTGCGGTGGCCGCCAGGAGGTGCTGGTGGAGCATTGGGACGCCAGCCGCGCCGAGTTGGCCGCGGCCATCAGCCGGGCCCTGCAAGGGAAAGAGTCGCGCTGGCTGGCTACGGTGTTGGGGCGCCCCGGCCCGCCCCTGTGGAAAACGGGGGTCGAGCCCGAGCCCACCGCCCTGCCTGTGGCCACACGCTGGCTCGAGCAGTTCAACGACCCCGGCCTCGATTGGCAAGACCAGACCTATCAGACGGTCACGTTCGAGGGCGAGCAGCTGGAGTGTTTCGTCGAGCGCCTGGCGCCACCACCCCGGCTCGTCATCGCGGGGGCCGGTCACATCGCTCGCCCCCTGTGCCGGATGGGAGCGCTGTGCGGGCTGGCGGTGGTGGTGGTGGACGATCGGCCCGACTATGCCGAGCCTAAGTTTTTTCCCGAAGCAGCCGATATCATCTGTTGTCCCTTCGAAGACTTTTTTCGTCGCTCATTCGGAACCGACGATTACATCGTGCTGGTGACCCGCGGGCACCGCCACGACGAGGATTGCTTGCGCTGCCTGGTAGGCGCCCAGCTCGGTTACCTGGGGATGATTGGGAGTAAAAGGAGGATTCGAGCTGTTTTTGACGATCTTACGTCTGAAGGTGTGAGTGCGGATTGGCTGGGCCAAGTTTATGCCCCCATCGGACTCGACATCGGGGCGCGGACACCTGAGGAGATCGCGGTCTGTATACTGGCCGAAATCATCCAGGTTCGGCGCCGAGGAGAAGCGTCTGTGCTCTCTCTTTCGACAGGAAACCGAACACGTGTTTGCGAACGAAATTGACAGCTACAGGGGCCCGAAGTATAATCGGCTCTATTCTTCTCCACCACTGGGGGATTCTGGGATTCTAGGGAGGACTATGAAGCGTTTACTAGCTTTTTCGATCATTTTGTTTTTGGCGGCCCTACCGGCTGCTGCCCAGGACCTTCTCGATGGTGGGTTCGACGTTCCCGGCGAAGGCATTCAGGCTGAACTCGTGCCCGAACTGCAGCCGGAAGTTCCGACTGTGCGGCTGTCCAACGACGAGGTTCGCAAAATGGGACTGATGCTGCCCGAGAATCGCCAGGTCGCGAAAGAAGCCGACACCCAGTATGCGGGCGATCTGCCCCCCATCTACGTCAGCGTGCGCACCCGGGTCTACGAGAAAGTGGCCGTGGCTGCTCCTGAAGCCGCCCAGCGCCGTCGTCGCTCGCTGGCCTCACGCGGCGCTCACGCCGCTCCCACCGGCGGAGTGACCTACAAGACCGTCGCTCGTAGCGTCGACGGGCGCCTCGACATCACTCCCATCATCAATCGTTATGCCAAGAAATACGATCTGGATCCGTGGCTCATCCGCGGCGTCATCGAGGTCGAGTCTGCCTTCCGCCCCTACGCCCAGTCGGGCGCTGGCGCCGGTGGCCTGATGCAGCTGATGCCCGGTACGGCCGGCTACCTCGGTTGCCGCGACCGCTTCGACCCCGAGCAGAACATCGAAGCGGGAGCACGCTACCTGCGCATGATGCTCGACCGGTTCGGTAAGGTCGAGCTGGCCATCGCCGCTTACAACGCCGGCCCCGGTAACGTCGAGCGTTACGGCGGCATTCCGCCCTTCGCCGAAACCCAGCGTTACGTCGTGAAGGTCAAGCGCGCCTGGCAGGGCCGCGGCGAGTAGACTCCGGCTACAGATGGATGGAAGAGGCTCTCCTTGAAGAGGGCCTCTTTCGTTGGTTGGAGAAAGCATGCTCGGATCGAGGCGACCTGCCTCACCCCCACAGAACAAGGAGGCAACTCTTGCAAGTCACCGTCAAAGGTAAGCATTTCGATGTCACCGAGGCTCTCAAAGTCTACGCCAACGAAAAAGTCACGAAGATCTCCCGTTATTTCGATCACGTAATCTCCGCAGACGTCACCCTCTCCACCGAGCGCAATTGGCACATCGCCGAAGTTACTGTTTTCGGACAGGGCTTTGATATGCGAGGCGAAGAGCGCACCAAGGACATGTACAATTCCATCGACCGCGTCATCGACAAGCTCGAGCGTCAGATCAAAAAGCAAAAGGGCAAGGTGGTGGCCCGCCGCCCCTCGCGCAGTGGAGCAACTGCCGCGCCCGAGGTCGAGGCCGCCCCGACCGCGACCAAGAAGAAGTCCGAAGCCGAAGTTGATCGCTACGCTCCTCGGGTCGACCATGTCAATAGCTACCTGGCCGAACCCATGACTATCGAAGAAGCCATCAAAGATATGGAAGCTCACGGACACGAGTTCCTGCCCTTCCTCAACGTCGAGTCCGACCGCATCAACGTCGTCTACAAGCGCGAGCGCGGCTACGGCCTCATCGACCCCCGTATCGAAGACGTCGAATAGCTTCGTTACGGTCTTCTCTAGCGAACAGCTCCGCCCTGGCGCGGAGCTGTTTCGTTCTAAGAGGGAGGGGCCGCTCGGGCCAGGCGAGAATCGTTACGCCAACGAAGGTTCGGCATTTTGGCTTCGGTTATCTGTAAATTCTGCAAAGGCTCAGGGCAAGTAGATTGCCCGGGCAGCAAAACTCTTTCGGCTCTGACGGAGTTTTATGACACAGGAAAGACGACCTGTACTGGTTCCGACTGTACTGTCTGTCAAGGGGAGGGCCGGATCCGATGCCCCGCCTGTTTGGGCGGTGGTCTAGTCGAGATGCCAATTTTCGCTTGAACGGTGAGGTAGAAATGAACAAGGCGACACGCTACAGTTTGCTCGTAATGCTGGCCCTGGCGGTGCTGGTGTTCGGGTGTGCTCGCACCCAGGCCGAGCAGCCTGTCGAGGTAGCCAAAGTCGATATCCCCCTGAGTGAGGTGGTTCGCGACAGCGAGGCGCCTCAAAGCATCACTTACGACGCACCCGAGGATGTCGATTTCACGGTGCCCCAGGCGGCCGAGGCGCTGCCCGGCAAGGTGGTGCCGTCCGAGCCAGAGATGCCCATCGAGGCGGGCAAGCCGGTGGCCCAGGCCAAAGAGCCTGAAACCAAAGAGATCCCCAAACGCGACTACTCCGAGCTGCTCAAGGATCCCAAAGAGCTCGGCTTTTCTCCCAGCGAGAACCTGTTCCGCCACGTCTATTACCAGATTAAGCAGTCTTTTGTAGAGGATGTCTCCGAAGAGCGACTCTTCCAGGGCGTCAAGGACGAAGTCAAAAACCTGCTCGAGCAGGCGAAGGTGCCGACCACCGATCTCGACAAGCTCAGTCAGGGCCGCAAGGTGTTGCCTCAACTCGTCGACCTTTACGGTGACCGAGTCGACAAGGACCTGTTGGTTTTCTCGGCCATCCTGGGTATGCTCGACGGCCTCGACGATAACTATTCGCTACTGTTGACTCCTGAGGATTACAGCAAGCTGCAAGAGCAGATGCAGGCCCGCGAGTTCGGCGGCATCGGTATCTATATCGAACTCGACAAGGACGACGGCAACCGTCTGACCGTGTTCGAGCCGATCGAAGGGACCCCGGCCTATACGGCTGGTCTCGAGGCCGGCGACAAGATTCTGGCCATCGACGACAAGGACACCAAGGGCATCACCCTCGATGCGGCCCAGTCCGCCATTCGTGGCCCTGTCGGCACCGATGTGGTGCTGACCGTGAATCGACCGGGCTTTCCCCAGCCCAAGAAGTTCCCCATCACGCGCGGCAACATTCACGTCGTGTCGGTGACCCACAAGATGCTGCCCGGGAAGATCGGCTATGTCCGCCTGCGGATGTTCGGTTCACAGACGGCCACCGAGCTGGAAGATTCCCTGCGCAAACTCAAAGCTCAGGGGATGACCAGCCTGATCATGGACCTGCGCAACAACGGCGGCGGCTACATCGATGCCTCGGTCAGCGTGGTAGGGCAGTTCCTCAAGCAAGACGACGGCCTGGTGGTCTATACCATCGACCGCAACAAGCGGCGACGCGACTACCGCGCCTCGCGGGCCGGCCACTTCAGCGTGCCGATGGTGGTGCTGATCAACAAGTTCTCGGCCAGCGCCTCGGAGATCACCGCCGGAGCCTTGCGTGACCACAAGGTGGCCAAATTGGTCGGGGAGCACTCCTTCGGCAAGGGGTCGGTGCAGCAGCTCTATCCCTTCTCGGACGGAGCTGCCCTCAAGCTGACCATCGCCAAATTCTACACCCCGGCCGGCACGGTCATCAACAAGGTCGGCATCGAGCCCGACACCAAGCTGGAGATGGAGCCTCGCTTCGTCGGTCGCGGCGAGAAAGACACCCAGCTCAAGAAGGCGATCGAGTTACTGAAGGGCTAACACGTCAGCCATCGCCCGGGCGCTGCGGCCGTCTCCGTAAAGGGGCGGCCGCTCGTCTTTTCTAGGCGGATCGGCAAGCCCGGCGGCGATGGCCCCCGGATCGGCGTCGACCAGGCGATTCCAGCCGGCTTCGATGGTCTCGTTCCACTCGGTGGTGGGGCGCAGGGTCAAGCAGGGAGTGCCCACATAGTAGGCCTCTTTCTGCAGGCCGCCACTATCGGTGAGGGCCAGTTGGGCCCCGCGCAGTAACCCCAACATCTCGCCATAGCCGCAGGGAGGCTGCAGCTTAATCTGGCCACCTGCCTCGAGGCCTGCCTCGCGCATGGCCTTTTCGGTGCGGGGGTGGCAGGGAAACTTGATCGGCATGGGGGCCTGGGCCAGAGTCTCGAGAATGGCCTTCAATCGCTCTGGATGGTCAGTATTGATGTCGCGGTGCAGCGTCAACACCGCATAGTCACCCCGGCCCTGGTCGGGCAGGCGCTCGAGCACGGTGCGAGCCACGTCGAGCATCACGTCGCCGACCACGTGGACCCCCTCGGTAATGCCCTCGCGGGCCAGGTTCTGGCGAGCACCCTCAGAGGGGGCGAAGAGCAAGCTAGAGAGGTGGTCGGTGAGCACCCGGTTGGTCTCTTCGGGCAGGGGGCTGAAGCTGCGCAAACCGGCCTCGACATGAACCACGGGAATGCCCATCTTGCTGGCTGCCAGGGCTCCGGCCAGGGTCGAGTTGGTGTCGCCCAGCACCACCATCTGGTCGGGCGCGGTGGCCTCTAGAATCGGGTCCAGCGCACACAGCATGCGGCCCGTTTGCACCCCGTGGCTGGCCGAGCCCACCCCCAGATGGAAATCTGGTTCGGGCAGGGCGAACTCCTGGAAGAAGTCCGAACTCATAGCGGCATCGTAGTGCTGGCCGGTGTGGACCACCTGCACCTCGAATCGGTCCTTGAACTCGGGCAATAGACCGGCCAGCTTGATGAATTGGGGGCGGGCGCCCACCACGATGAGCAGTCTCACAGCTCGGGGCTCACCAGGGTCACATAGTCCTTGCCGATCAGGCGAAAGCGCTCGTCGATGGTCCAACCCTCGCTCTCGTAGAGGCCGATGACGTTGAGGTTGCGGGCCAGGGTTTTGGTGCGCAGTCGACGCTGCCCCTGGCGCCGGACGATCTCGCTGGCCGCCTGTACCAGCAGACGCCCCATCCCCTGGCCTCGGTGCTCGGCCTCGACCGCGATCAGCACGATCTCGGCCGCCACCGGATGGGGCCGGGCCAACAGCGAAGCGTAGGCCACCTCGACACAGCGCCACAGGTTGAGCGGGTTGCGCAAACACGAGCGCAGGGCGTAATAGGCCAGCTTCCACACGTTCTTACGCACGATCTGGCGGGTGAAGCCGGGGCTATCCCAGGCCACGGTGGCAAAGGCCACCGGTCCCTCCATGATGAGGGTCAGACCGTTCTCTAGACTGCCCAGGGCGGCCGGCCAATACACCTGCTCGAGAAAATCTCGACCCAATCGAGGCAAGAAGTCGTCGGGCAGGGCTCGGTGATGGATTCTGGCCAACTCCGCGGCGTGGGTCGGGTTGGCAAAGAAGACGGCCGGGTTCACCCTGCCTGCTTCGTGGTCGGGCGGAGGGATCTCCTGGGATTTACCGGAATGGCCACCGATGCCGAAGCTGTGGATCTTTCTGCCGGCCTTCAACGAGGAGCAGGCCCTGCCCAATCTCTTGCCCCGCATCGACGAGACCATGCGCGAGCACGGCTATGATTACGAGATGGTGGTGGTCGACGACGGCAGCAACGACAACACCCCGGCCATCCTGGCCGAGTTCGAGGGCAAGCTGCCGCTGCAGGTGGTGCGCCACGTGCTCAATCGCGGCCTGGGCGAGACCGAGCGCGACGGATTCGAGCATGTGGCCATGCAGTGCCACCCCGACGACATCGTGGTGCGGGTCGAAGGCGACGACACCCACGGCCCCCAGTACATCCTCGACCTCTTGGCCAAGCTCGAGCAGGGCTATGACGTGGTCAACACCTCGCGCTTTCAGCCCGGCGGCGGCCAGCGCGGGGTCAGCGCCTATCGCGGCTTCATCAGCCGGGCGGCCAACATGTTCATGGGCTTCGTGTTTCGCATCCCCGGCACCCGTGACTACAGCTGTGGCTTTCGCGCCTACCGCGGCAAAGTGCTAAAAGACGCCGTGCGGGTCTTCGGCAACAACTTCATCCAGCTGCGCGGGCTGGGCTTCACCTCGACCTTGGAGACCATCGTCAAGTTGCACCTGCTCGGCTGCCGCTTCGCCGAGGTGCCTTTCATGCTGCGCTACGACCTCAAACTGGGCCCCAGCAAGATGGTCTCGAGCGTGACCACCGTCGGCTATCTCTTGATGGGCCTGCTCTACTGGTGGCCGTTTGGCGGCTGGCTCGACCAATACCGCGGCCTGGCCGAGGCTTATCGTGAAGACCCCGAAGCGGCCGTACGGCGCTTCGAGGGGCGGGCGCTGCCGGCGCCTACGGCGGGTAAGCTGGCGCCTTAGTCCTGGCTTGGTGGGCGCTTTTAGGTCACCGCGGAGATCCGCGGGGCGCGCGGAGTTGGGTGCATTTGAGTCGGATGGAGCACGCTCTGGCGTTGAGGCCCGGAGAGGGCTGTGCGGGGTGGGGCCTGGGCGGGAGGTCGCGGTTGTGCGCCGTACACTCGCCGAACCGGGTCGTGCGGCGCACACTTGCGCCGCACATCGACGAAACCCGGCTGTACGGCGCACATTCGGCGGGTCCAGCGTTCGGCGAGCCGAGGTTTAGTCGAGGTTGCCCGCCGAGAGACGCTTCAGGAACCCTTTTGGCTTCGGGATTTCGCCCACTCCGGGTGGGGCCAAGGCTGGCCGGGCGGTCGGGGCTGGCGATCGCCCACTCCGGCCGGGGCTGGCGATCGCCCACTCCGGCTGGGGGATTTCGCCCACTCCGGGTGGGGCCAGGATGGCTGGGCGGCCCGGGCTGGCGATCGCCCACTCCGGCTGGGGGATTTCGCCCACTCCGGGTGGGGCCAGGATGGCTGGGCGGCCCGGGCTGGCGATCGCCCACTCCAGCTGGGGGATTTCGCCCACTCCGGGTGGGGCCAAGGCTGGCCGGGCGGCCGGGGCTGGCGATCGCCCACTCCGGCTGGGGGATTTCGCCCACTCCGGGTGGGGCCAAGGCTGGCCGGACGGCCGAGAGCTGGCCGCTGCCCACCCCGCCGCGCCTACGGCGGGTAAGCTGGCGCCCTAGCCCTGGCTTGGTGGGCGCTTTTTAGGTCACCGCGGAGATACGCGGGGCGCGCGGAGTTGGGTGCATTTGAGTCGGATGGAGCACGCTCTGGCGTTGAGGCCCGGAGAGGGCTGTGCGGGTGGGGGCCTGGGCGGGCGGTCGCGGTTGTGCGCCGTACACTCGCCGAACCGGGTCGTGCGGCGCACACTTGCGCCGCACATCGACGAAACCCGGCTGTACGGCGCACATTCGGCGGGTCCAGCGTTCGGCGAGCCGAGGTTTAGTCGAGGTTGCCCGCCGAGCTTCAGGAACTCTTCTGCCTTCGGGATTTCGCCCACTCCGGGTGGGGCCAAGGCTGGGCGGACGGCTGGGGCTGGCGCTCGCCCCCTCCGGCTGGGGGATTTCGCCCACTCCGGGTGGGGCCAAGGCTGGGCGGACGGCTGGGGCTGGCGATCGCCCACTCCAGCTGGGGGATTTCGCCCACTCCGGGTGGGGCCAAGGCTGGCCGGGCGGCCGGGGCTGGCGATCGCCCACTCCGGCTGGGGGATTTCGCGCACTCCGGGTGGGGCCAGGATGGCTGGGCGGCCCGGGCTGGCGATCGCCCACTCCGGCTGGGGGATTTCGCCCACTCCGGGTGGGGCCAAGGCTGGGCGGGCGGTCGGGGCTGGCGATCGCCCACTCCGGCTGGGGGACCACTCCGGGTGGGGCCAAGGCTGGGCGGACGGCTGAGAGCTGGCCGCTGCCCACCCCGCCGCGCCTACGGCGGGTAAGCTGGCGCCCTAGTCCTGGCTTGGTGGGCGCTTTTTAGGTCACCGCGGAGATACGCGGGGCGCGCGGAGTTGGGTGCATTTGAGTCGGATGGAGCACGCTCTGGCGTTGAGGCCCGGAGAGGGCTGTGCGGGGTGGGGCCTGGGCGGGCGGTCGCGGTTGTGCGCCGTACACTCGCCGAACCGGGTCGTGCGGCGCACACTTGCGCCGCACATCGACGAAACCCGGCTGTACGGCGCACATTCGGCGGGTCCAGCGTTCGGCGAGCCGAGGTTTAGTCGAGGTTGCCCGCCGAGAGACGCTCCAGGAACTCTTCTGGCGAGTTGACTTCGGCCGCGGCGACGATGGCCGAAGAGAGCTGGGTGTCGTCTTTTAGCGCCTCGATGGCTTTTCGAAGGTCGGGTGGAGTTGGTCCAAATCGCTTCTCGAGAATCTTGAAGACTGATTCGCGCATTGCCTGACGGCCCTGTTCGAGCCCCTCTTCCCGACCTTGCTCCAGACCGAGTTCGCGACCTTGCTCCAGACCGAGTTCGCGACCCTGCTCCAGGCCAAGTTCACGACCTTGCTCGAGGCCCTGTTCAAGCCCTCGCTCGAACCAGCTGTTGGTGACTTTCATGACTGCCTCCCTTTCTTGAGGAGCGATACTCTCTATTTCGGCGGAGAATTCTTGTTCTTCCTGCGGATTGAGTCGTAGGTATTGTTCTACGAAGTGGGCTACGTAGAAAGAGCGAGCTTTGTCGAGATTGAGGTTGGCTAGGAGCCTCAGACAGGCCAGCTTGACCCGGGGGCGCTCACGCTTAGGTATTTTCATGCGGGCCATCAAAGCCGCCGCCACCGGGTTCTCGCGCCGAGCGAAATCGCGCCAGGCCAGCCGTTTGAGGTGAATCGCTCGAAACTCGAATACCAGTGGGGTGAAGCCGAGGGTGGTGACAACGTATCTTTCTGGAACGGACTGCCTGGTGGTGGAGTATGAGAACACGGCGATCGGATAGACGGGCAGCCCGTAGCGCTCGTGGAGAATGTTCCAGTAGCGAAACATCCGGCGGGCGAAGTCGTCGTCGTGCTGGGCTTGATGCTCGACGTGGACCAGGCAGAAGGCCGGACTTCCGGCCACTGCGACCCGGGCCACGAGGTCGGCCTCGCGACGGTCGCCCAGGCCCAGTTCGGTGAACATCTCCTTGTCGAAGAACTCGATCGAGGCCGGGTCGATGGCCTCGGCGACCTCGGGCAGAAACAGCTCGAGGAATTCGTAGAGAAAGAGGGTTAGCAGCTCTTTGAAGAGGCGGTCGTGACGTTTTCGCATGGCGTCTCCAATCTCGGTCGTCGGCGACCGGAATTGGTGCCTCTTCTTGGAGTGCCCGGGGGCTCCCGTCGATGGAATTGTGAACTTTGTGGAGCCATTCTTTCGCTAGCGAACGCACTGGTCCGAATACCACCTGCCGAATGGCCCAGCTCAGCCCGGCCCACCTCGACGTCAAGGCGTGGGGGCTGGCGATCGCCCACTCCGGCTGGGGGACCACTCCGGTGGGGCCAAGGCTGGGCGGACGGCCGAGAGCTGGCCGCTGCCCACCCCGCCGCGCCTACGGCGGGTAAGCTGGCGCCCTAGTCCTGGCTTGGTGGGCGCTTTTTAGGTCACCGCGGAGATACGCGGGGCGCGCGGAGTTGGGTGCATTTGAGTCGGATGGAGCACGCTCTGGCGTTGAGGCCCGGAGAGGGCTGTGCGGGGTGGGGCCAAGGTCGGCCGGGAGCGGCCTGGCCACACTGCCGAACGGCCCATCCGCCCCTGCCCCGGCGACTCGGCAGCACACGCTGCCGAATTCGGCGTACCACGTGCCGAATGGCCGGCCCGTTTCGACCCGGCGAGGTTGTGGGCGTGGTGGCCGGCGGCCGGGAGCTAGCGATCCCCCACTCCGGGTGGGGCCAGGGTTGGAGGCTAGCGATCGCCCACTCCGGCTGGGGGATTTCGCCCACTCCGGGTGGGGCCAGGGTTGGAGGCTAGCGATCGCCCACTCCGGCTGGGGGATTTCGCCCACTCCGGGTGGGGCCAGGGTTGGCCGGGAGCGGCCTGGCCACACTGCCGAACGGCCCGGCCCGCTTTCCCCGGGGTGCCAAACTTGAAAAGACATTGTAACAAGCCAGCTACATCCAGGCCGTCATTTTGACTGGCTGGAAACTGGGGCCTGGTATCTTAAAGACACACAGAACCACGTTAGCGGAGTTGGTTCCTAGCGGACCACTCGTTCATATATAAATCGTCAAAACCGAGCCCGAACCCAATCTGGCTCGGTTTTGCTTATGACCGGGGGTCACAGGGCCCACCTTGTCAAACTGTGCCTTGTGGACCCGTCAGAGACGGTGGACGTCACCCATAACACCTTGAGCGTCGCCCGGCTCAACTCGGGGGGCGGGCCCAAGCCCGAGATACCCGGCTATAAGCTCGGCGATCGGCTGGGCCGCGGCGCCTTCGGCGAGGCCTATCGGGCTACTCAGCTGAGCACCGGTCAAGAGGTGGCGGTCAAGGTGCTGGTCTCGGTCAGCGGCCGATTTCGCGACGAGGTCGAGCGCCTTTCGCAGGTCAGCGACCACACCCACATCGTGACCCTGGTCGACGCCCAGCTCGACCATGACCCGCCTTATCTGGTCACTCCGCTTTTTAGCGGCTCGCTCCTGGATGAGGTACCCCGCCAGCCCAGCGAGGCCGACATCGAGAAGGTCTGCAGCTGGCTGCGGCAGCTGGCCGGAGCCCTCGACTACATGCACCGCCGCGGTATTCTGCACTGCGATGTCAAGCCGGCCAACGTGCTGCTCGACCGCGAAGGCAACGCCCGCCTCACCGATTTCGGCCAGGCGACCCTGCGCGACCAGAGCGAGCTTCGCCTCGGCAGTTTCTGGTTTATGCCCTGGCAGCAGGCCGAGGGAGGCCTGCCCGAGGTGACCTGGGACCTCTATGCCCTGGGAGCCACCGCCTACGCCCTCTTGACCGGCGTGCCCCCGTGCTGGTCAAAGCAAGAACAGGTAGAGTTGCAGGCCCTGACCGGCGTCGCTGAACAGGTGAAGAGATACCGGCAGGCGCTAGAGCGACCCGTCACTCCCATTCGCCAGCTCAACCCGGCCGTTGACCCTGAACTGGCTTGTATCGTCGAGTACTGTCTAAAGCTCGACCAGGGCTATGGCAGCGCCAGCGAGATCCTGTCAGACCTTGACCGCCGTGACCAGAAACGACCGCTGGCCGCGCGGCCGTTCTCGCGTGGCTACTGGCTGGAGCGGTTCGTGACCCGCAACCGACTGAGCGTGGCGGTGGGCCTGATCGCCGTGGCCGTGCTGCTGGTCGGCTTGAGCCTCTCGTCTTATGAGGTCTACAAAGCGCGTCAGGCTCGTCAGCTCTTGATCGAGCAACGCTTCGAGCAGGGCCGCTCGATGATCGACAACGGCCAAGCCACCGGGCTGGTGTGGCTGGCCGAGGCCTACCAACTCAGCGGTCGGTCCGACTATCAGCTGGCCCTGCGCCAGGCCCTGGCCCGCCAGATGCAGATTGCCGACCCCTCGCTCTATCGCTTGCGAACGGCCACGGCCCCGAGCCCCAGCGGACGGTGGGCCATCTGGACCAATCCCGCCAACCTCCAACGCGTTCTCGTCGACCTTCGCGACGGCTCGACCGGACCGTTGCCGGCCAACTTCTTCGGAGCCCAGCGCGAGCAGAAAGACAGGCTGCGCTATCGGCTCGATGGTATCGTGCTCGACCCCAGCCTTCCCTCGCCCGTGCCCGGCACCTGGGCCATGCGCTCTTTTGACAGCGCTCACCCCGACCAGCACGGAGCCAGCCTGGCTCTTCACCTGGCCCCCACCGGAGCTTTGCGAGCCGTGCGGGTCGACCACGGAATCCAGGTCCAGAACGCCGCCGGCAAGGTGCTGGTCAGGGCCGAGCGCCCGGGCAAGGTGCCCCAGAGCCCCGTCTTTTCACTGCAGGGCGAACTGGCCGTGGCCTGGGAGGACGGCCAGATCAACCTCTACACCAAGGCCGAGACCAAAACCATCGACACCGACTTCGTGGCTGGTTTTCTCTGCTTTAGCCCCGATGGTCAGTTTCTGGCCGGCAGTGGCTGGGATGCTCCTCGAGTGCGCGTCTGGACCCGCCAGGGAGCCAAAGTGGCCGACTTTTCCATCAGTGCGCCCGTGACCGATATGGTCTTCGACCAAGCTTCGCAGCTGGTGGTGTGCGCCACCCGAGTCGGTCTGGTTCACGGCTACTCGCTCATAGACCAGCAGCCTGCCTGGCCGCCCATCGAACTCGAGAACCCGGCTCGCTGGATCTACGTTCAAGAAGGCGGCCAGATCGTCACCATGTCGGATGAGGTGATGGTCTGGAAACTGCCCGAACCGCTCAACGACTCGCTGGTGAGCGCCGAAGAACTCAAGCGAGAAATCTCGCGGCGGACCGGCTGGCTCTATGACGAGAAGGCCCGGGTGAGAACCTTGAGCCGCTCAGAATACCTCGAGCGCTACGCCCCGAAAACCGTCAAGACAGCGAAATAAGGGCTCTCTGATAGGCCTCTTCCAGGGCCAGGGAAGGCTCCATCTGCAAGTCGGCGGCCAGCTGCTTGCGACACTCTTCGAAGTGACGCACCGCCTGCTCGGGACGACCCAGCCCCATCAATGCACTCATGCAGACCAGTCGACTGGCCTGACAGCACGGCTCGAGCTCAAGACTCAGCTCGCCAAACTTGAGGGCCAGCTCGAGACGCTCGCTCTGCAAAGCCGCCTGCGCCACCCGCTGATAGGCCAGCTGCATCTCGCCTTCGAGCTTGGTGCGGGTGTGAGCGGCCCAGTCGAGATAGCAGCCCTCGAGGTAGGGACCGACATACAGCTCCAGCAACCGCTGGCCGGCGCTCAGCGCCTGGTCGGGGTCGGCCGCGGCAATGGTCGCCAACAACGACTCGACCTCGCAGTAGTCGTGCCAGAAGTCGAGGCCCTCGTCGAGGCGATAGCCAGTGTGATTGCGTGGGATGGGGTTTGACTCGAGCCCATCCTGACGCAGGCTGTTGCGAAGCTTGGACAGAGCCACCATCAGGCTGCGCCGAGCCCGATTGCCCTTGCCCGGCCAGAACGCTTCCATCAGCCGGTCCTCGGTCACCGTCTGCTGGGCCGAGGCAAGATACGAGAGCAACCACGACAGCTGCTTGCCGCCCCAGCCCTCATCGAGCCTGACCCCACCCATGTGGGCCTCGAACTCGCCCAGGCTCTTGATGCGAAGGCCTTCACCGGGAGCCTTGCCGGTCTTGAGTTGGCGAGCGGCCAGATGATCGCTGACCATCTGGGCCAGCAGGCAATAACCGCCCCGCTCGAGCGGGTCGGCCGCGAAGTGGCCAACGGCATAGAGCACCAGGCGCGTCTGGCCTGAGCCGATCGGCACCGCCAGGGCCCAGCTCTCGTTCTGATTGGCCGTCGGCTGGTCGTGGGCCGGCCCGATCCATTCGTAGAAGACCGGAGCCTGCTGCTGGAGAGCTTGGGACACAAGGCTACGGCTTGGTGTTAGCGGGCCGGTTGTTTTTAGGGTTTCGTCGAACAGGCCCACGCGGGCCTTCGGCAAGACCTGGTTGAGGCGGGCGACGAGTTCTGGGACCGGCGTGTTCTCGTCTAGGATCGGTTGCACCTCGAGCATCAGCGCCATCACTTGCTCCGCCGGCCTCTGACGGGCCTGGTGCAGGTCGTCATCGGTGACCGTCTGGGCCAGCTCGGAGAGCAGCTCGAAGACCGTCTCGGCCACGCAGAACCTGCCGCCGGGGAGCAGCTCGAAGCGGTCACGCTCTTCTTGCTCGGTGAAGATAGGGGACCGGCTGCCATCGCGCCAGACCACGATGTGCGACTGCTTCACTTCTAGCCTGGCCGTGCGCCGGGAGAGCTTGGGGTCGAAGGGGATGGCCAGCTTGTCGTCGGGATCGTGGGGAGTGGAGCGTCCGAGCTGATAGAGCCCCGGCTGTAGTTCGAAGTGCGCCGTCGCCAGCGACGTCATGTGAGTGGCCCACAGGATCACGGGACGATTTACGTGGTGGGGGTTTGGCGGACCTTTTAGGTGGTCTCCCCTGGACGGGGGGGAGGCTCGATGCCCAAGGGGATGGGCTCTCTGGGGTCACGAAAAATGAAAGACACCGAGGAACGAGCTTTGCTTGGGGGGCCTCAATCACGACGTGACCCGAGGTATGGGGCGTGGATGGGTCGGGGAGGCGGACCCGTTGCGCTCCACACTTTTCCCGAGCGTGGCTTTTCGGGACCCTCAAGAATGTGGGCGACGAAGCGGAAAGGTTCCGCCTGTCCCCCGAACGTCGGAGCGAGTTTGCCAGCACGGAGAGAAGAGTCTCTTGACCGGGAGCGGGGGCGCGCAGCCCCCCAGCGTGCGCGGCCATCACCGCGTTCAGGCCTTCACCCACCAGCCACTGTTCGGCCGCGTTGCGTGCCGCCTGGAGCCACAGCTCGACGGCCTCAGGCTCTTGGTTGGTGCTTCTTTGCAGCTCCTGAACTCCTGGCCCCGGGCGACCAGATCCTTTTCCCAGGCACCCACCCTCAGGATCGAGGTAACGGCTGGTCGTCGGCGGAGTTTCAATGGCCGGGACAAGCTCGGTCTTGGAGACAAAGTTGGCGGCTTCGTTTGAGTCGAGACGGACCGTTTTAGCATGAGTTTGGTGGCCAGAGTCTCTCGGGCATTCGATGCTACGCGATGTAAAGTTGGCGGCGTCGATCCCGCTCGCATCCGGGCTTTCTTGAAGGAGGACAAAGATCGGGCTTGATGCCAAGGTCACGCCTCATTTCTCACGTCTACGGGCCTACGATATCACCGAGGTGGAAAAATGTGGGGGCTCCGCCCGGGTCGACAATAGTCAGCCGATGGTCGGGATAACACCATTCACGAGTTTGACTCTGGGTGGAGGGCGTCCTGACCGGCGGCTCACCCAGGACCTCAGTGACCCGATTCAGGTTCTTTAGGTCTTCTTCGTCGCTCCAAGCCTCTTCGGCCAAGGGTTCGCCATCCTGCTCCAAATTGGCTCCCGCCACACCACAGACTCGGTCCTCGGAGTCGAGCTTCAATCGCGTAAAATCGGAAAACCCGAAGTATCCCGGTTCCGTGCCGAAAGCCAGTATTGGATCGTCTCCGCGAGGCTCACCTCGTCGTGCGATGACTTCTTCCCTGGTCATTCCCAGACAGACCCCATTGATGGCAAGTCCTCTCACGGTTTTGCTAGAGGGTCTGGCGGTCCGATTTCCGATGGTGTCGAGAGGCGAACCAGGCGGGATCACAATCTCGCCGTGGGGGGCTCTGGGCCCGTCGTCCGAGCTGTAGGGCAACTCCCAGGTCTCGAAATACTTGCGTCCAAGGTTCCGTCTGTGAGTGCGAGAAAACCAATCTTCTTAGTTTCGTAACCAAAGAGTCTTACGAGCACGCGCTGTTTCTCATTCGGTAGCTCGTAAAAGAGGGAATCACCATCCTCGCTTACAGAGGACGGGTGGCCGAACGACGCGGCGAACCCTTCCAGGGTGCCTCCTACTTGGGCCACGAGCTTGTGGTTCTGTGATAAGAAGCTGCCCTGAACGGCCACCACACCTTGACCCATGAGGAAGCATCGCCACACAGGACATGGGTTGGGATAGCACCATTCGTTCTCCATCGGACCAAAAGATAGCCCGAGTTGCGATGTCACCTGTTCTCGAGACATGCCGAGCGTGACCCCACCGATGTCGAACGGCTTGGTAGATGGCTTCTGGATAGAGGCCACGCTGGCTCGCGGACCTGCTGCCCAGGAGCGCAACAACGATGACGACAGCGACGAACCAGCGGGCACGACCGAGCATGCAAGAGGATTCGGTTTATCACCGGGTTTGACCTACGGCAAGCGTGTGCCAATGGCTAGGCGGCCGCAGGAGGAGGCTCCGAAAATAGGGAATCTTCAAGTGTCGGAGGACGTATGAAGAAGCAGTTCGTCGCCTGTTCGCTGTTCTTGGCACTGTCGCTCTCAGCGGGAGCGCAAACGATGGGACCGTGCGGACCGTGCGGTCCAGGCGGGGGGTCGAGCCCTGGCTTCAACCCCGGCGCCCCCATGTTGGGCCCCGGCCAGAGCGGTCCGGGCAGCGACCGGAATGCGGGCCCGCAAGCACGTTTTCGCAGCGACGATGATGTCTTCGACTACATCCGTCAGAACTACGGCGGTAACGCCAATCAGGCCCGCCAGGACCCACGCGTCACCAGCTGGATGAAGGGCCTCGAGGGAGAAGCTCGTTACGTCTTTCAAGACCGGCTGGATCGAGCCCACGATTTCTCGGGCGACCCCACCCTGACCCGCATCACCGGCACCGCGACCAACGACTACTACTGTCACGATTTCGCCTGGCGCCAGGGTGACAAGTCGCCCCCGGCCGGCGGTCATATCAACCCCGACCCCATCCTGGCCGACCCGGCCCGGTATGGTTACGAAGTTGTCTCGGCGTCGAGTGCCCAGGCCGGTGACATCGTCGTGTATCATCAGAGCGACGGCGGCAAGGCCGACCACTCGGGCCTGGTGGTCCGGGTTCAAGACGGCAATACCTATATGATCAGCAAGGATGTGGGCAACTCACTATTCCGTCATCAACTCGACAGCCCGCCGGGAAGTCCGAACTTCTTTCGCGGCGCCTACGGTTCCGAGGGGGTGACCATCCTGCGGCCGGGACCTTACGCTGTAAAACCGACCGCCGGTTCCGAGGCACCTCCGCCGGCTGCCTCAGGACCGTAAGAGACCGCGCAAGCCGTTCGGGGATACCTGACCCGCCGCCTCTACAGTCGAGCCCTCAAGAACTCGAGCAGCTCTTCCAACTCGGGTGCGCAGCCCCGCCCAAGGTTCAGATTGGCGTCGGCCGTGACTCGCCGCAGGGTGGTGCCCCCGTCCAGTGCCTGACCGAGCACCAGATAGTCCGCCAATTGCAGGTCATCATCGAGCAGAACGACGGAGAAATGGGGAGCCAGGATCGTGCCCTTCAGCTTCTCGAGCAGCGTCTCCTCCGACGCTGTCTCCAGGTCCGCGACCTGTAACGGTGGGAACTTGGGGTAGCCGATGATTCGGTATTGTAGGCCTTCTTTGAGAGTGCCCGAATCCCCCGACACCGCACTGAACTCTTTGGCGAATTCCTCATCAGGCTCAAAGCCTGCCATGATGGCCGAGCCTTGGCAGCAAAGAATGCCCGCCAATCTTGGCTTGGCCACAAGCATTTTGAAGTTCCCGCCAACCTCATCGTGATAGAGGTAGTAGGGAAGGAGCGAATAGGCTGCCGTGTAGCAAACCTGCTTGGAATCCGGACGGTCGGACTTCTTCTCTTTTTTGAAGAGCGAACTCAATGGTTCTCCGTGGCCTCCTTTCGTATCGACTCTCGCTTCAAAGCACCCGCGGCCCAACGAACCTAAAATAGGCGGCCAGCTTATTTTAGGTTCGGGCCAAACTTAAAATAAGCCTTGGTTAGAGCTTCATCTCGCCGTGGCGGGCAAACCTACCTACGGTCGCGGGTATCGAGTGGATCGCGCGGGCACGCTGGGCCACAGTCATCATTCGCTCGAGCGCCAGAACTAGACTGCCACGCGGCCACCAGCTCGTATGCAAGTCCCTCTAGTCTTTGATTTGATGGTGAGGCATCCATCGACCGAGCTCTTCCTCCAACAATCGGCCGAGATAGTCTACTCCGCTGCGCACCTCTTTGTTGTTGCCGGAGGTGACCAATGGGAGAATCATGCGAAGCTCTGGAAAGCGATGGATGACAGATTCGGGGTCTGCGGCCGCGAAATAGATTGCGACTCGCCGCGCGAGTTTGAAAAGCGTTTTGTACTCTTGACCTTGACGCTGTCGTCTTACCTGTCGGCGTTCCCTGGCCAGGTTTTTGCGATGACTACGGGATTCTAGGCTTCGACGTTTGGCTCCGGAGAGCGGACGTTCTGACTTCAGTGTTCTTCGCACCTCGTTGCCGCCCGGTGCGATGGGCCGAGTGATAGTCACCATTATATCCCAGCTCGCCGCCCCGAACAATCGCTGCCCTGGCCTGACCAGACAGGGGACGAGCGAAGATGAGGAGGCTCGCGTTGCCCGAGGAGATCTTCAGGGGGTGGTGGCGATCTCTCGGACCTGATCACCGATGGAGAGTGGTTCTGCAGAACGTCTGTCCCTGCTGGTGGAGCCAGTGCCGCAACTGGGGCCCGCTGAAAAGCTTCGTATTGCCCTCAAGCTTGCTCAGGCGGGGGTCGAGATGAAGAGGCAGGCGCTCATTCGCCAGTATCCGAGCGAAACTCCGGAGCAGATCTCCGCGCGGATGCTGGAATGGCAATGTCGACGAGTCGAAGCGCCGTATGGTGATTGCCCGGGGACCTGGCTGGCGACTAGGACCAGGTCATTTGACTGTCTCTAGCTCGCGGATGACGTCCCGGTATCGAGAAAGACAGGCTCTTCTCCGGGGAAGACCGCCTGCACGCGTAGCTCTCCGCCTAGAGCGGCGATGTACCTCTGCAGGGTGGTGAGCTGGATGTCTCCCTTTTCCAATCTTGAGACACTTGACTGCTGTATCCCAAGCCGCTCGGCGAGCTGAACCTGTGTGAGGCCTCGCAGCTCTCGAAGGCGGCTGCGAAGTACGCCCATCGGCGGCCTGGTTGCTTTGCCCTCCGATAGAAGCTCGATGGCACGCGCAACAGCCTGTTCTAGCTTGGGATAGACTTCGTCGGAACCTTCCCCGTAGCCAGCTTGTCCCGTCGAGAGGCCAAAGCCCTTGTGCGGTCTCCACTCTACCGCGACAGAATGGCCGTCAAGCTCCAGGTCCAACCACCAGCGCCCGGCAGCATCGCGCGGACGGTCGAGGTATGACTTCAGTTCCGGAAGCTCTCTCCTCACTGCTCGTTCCAATTTCTCGATCGCGTTCATTCTGGCCACACTCCCTTTCCGTCAGCTCCGTTCTTTCTAAAGAGAATCTCACCAGATTCCGGGGGCGTCGCAACCCGGCGTGTTTCGATGGCGCCGTTGGGCCCCAGGAACGTGTTGTGCTGTCGACTGCGGAAGCGTTGAACTCCGTCAAAGCCGTCGACATTCCTGAGGCTGTCCTTCTGTGGTGGATACATCCGTCCGTCAGTCTGCCAGTTTTCTGGGTCGTAAACAATCCCGGTGAACTCATCCTCAACCTGGTTCAGTGTCTGCTCAATTTGCAGCAAAGCCTCCTCGGCGTTCCCCGCTGCGGACAGGGCGGCCAGCCTTCGGAAGAATTCCTGCAGGCGTTCGGCGCGAGAAGATTCCAAGAAAGCCTCCAGTAAGTTCCAGCGCTACAGAAAATATAGCTCATAATGCATACCTGGGCAAGATGCGCCAGCGTGCATATTCCAGGAAGCCTCGATCGAGCGCCATCTGGTATCCGAGCGAAACCCGGGAGCAAGTCCCCATGCGCCCTGGAATGGCAATGTCGGCGAGTCGAAGCGCCTTGTGGCGATTGTCCCGGCACCGGGTGGTATGATGACAATCATGGCCGAGCACGACGACACCTTATGGGTCATCACGATAGACCCCGCAATTGAGCACTACATCGAAAGAGTCAATGCTGGGGAGGCTCCACTCCACCAATCGTTCGTCGAGGCTCTCCATCGAGCCCTGGAGCACCATCTTAAAGATCCCGAGGTCCCGAGAAGGCTGCTGAGTATGCCTACATCGGTCCTCTTCCTGCGGGAGATATTCCGGGAAACAATGCCCGACCTGGCCGTCGTGACCTGGACCGACTTGGGACCGAAACAGCGCGTGGGTTGTGTTCTGATGCTGGAAGTCACAGAGATTTGACCGGGTAGTGGGCGTGTGATACCGGCCAAGACTGGGATCAGGCCGCTTCACTCCAGCAGGCGACGGAACTCGGCGGCCCGGTCGTGGAAGCGGCGTTGCCATAGTTCGAGGCAGACCAGGCCCCAGAGCTTGCGGCCAAAGCGGGGCTCGGCGTCGAGGCCCGCCAGCACCTGGTGATGGTCGACATAGTCGCGCTCCCGGCTGAGCAGGTCGCGCACGAAGTCGCGGGCGGGGCCCTGGAACCACTCGGCCACCGGGGTGGGAAAGCCCATTTTGTCCTGGCGCTGGGCGATCTCTTTGGGCACGTAGCCGCCCATGGCGTTGCGAAAGACGTGCTTGAGGGTGCCGTCGCGAAACTTGACGCTGGCGGGCATGGTGGCGGCCAGTTCGACCATGGGGTGGTCGAGCAGCGGCACCCGCGACTCGAGGCCGTGGGCCATGCTGACCCGGTCCTCGACGTGCAGCAGGGCCGGCAACAGCGTCTTGAAGTCGAAGTTGGTCATCAGGTCGAAATACGAATCGCGCCGCACGTTGGGCCCGTAGAAGATCGACGAGAACACCTCGAAGGGCGAGTATTCGGGCAGCTGGTCCCAGCGGATCTCGTCGCGCAGGGTCTGGGCCCGGTCGACCAGGCGAAAATAGCGCCGGTCCATCGACTCGAACAGGCCCTCTGACCAGAAGCTCTGCAGCAGCGGCTTGTAGTTGCGCAGGGCGGTCAGGTTGGGGATGATCGACTCGTAGGTGACCACGAAGTTGCCGTTGTGCATGGTGCCGTCGATGGCGGCTTTGATGCACTGCTCGAAATAGGCGATCAGATAGCGGGTGTAGCCTCCGAAGAGCTCGTCGCCGCCCTGGCCTCCGAGCACCACCTTGCGATGGCGGGCGGCCTCGCGGCTGACCACGAACTGCGAGAACGAGCCGGGGCCGGCCACCGGATAGTCGAGATGGTAGATGACCTTCTCGATGTCGGCCAGAAAGTCGTCGACGGTGATGTCGACCGAAATCAGCTCGAAGTGGTGGCGGTCTGACACCAGTTTGGCATAGGCACTCTCGTCGTACTCGGGGCCCAGGTCAAAGCGCCCGTGAAACCCCACGAAGGGGCGGCTGCGCTCGGCCGCCAGGCTGGCCACCAGACTCGAGTCGAGGCCTCCGGAAAGGTAGGCTCCCAGGGGCACGTCGGCCCGCAAGTGCAGCTCGATCGACTCGTGGACCAGATCATTTAAGCGGCGCTCGAAGTAGAGCTCGGTGTGCTCGAGGTCGACCCCGTAATAGACCTCCCAGTAGCGGCGCGTGCGGGTGCCCTCGGCGTCGCGCCAGAGCAAGTGGCCGGCCTCGAGCTCGCGCACCTGACGAAAGAGGGTCTTGCCGGCCAGACAGAACTGAAAGACCAGATAGTCCATCAGGCCTTCGTTGTCGGTGGCCACCTCGGGCAGAAAGGGCAGCAGCGCCTTGGGCTCGGAGGCGAAATAGAAGACTCCCCCCTGCTCGGTGTAGTAGAACGGCTTGATCCCGAAGCGGTCGCGGGCGCAAAACAGGCGCTGGTTGGCCTCGTCCCAGAGGGCGAAGCTGAACATGCCGCGCAGCTTGTCGAGGACCGCCTCGCCCCAGCGGCGATAGCCCACCAGGATGACCTCGGTGTCGCAGGTGGTGCGAAAGTTCTCTTCGCCAAGCTCCTGGCGCAGCTCGAGATAGTTGTAGATCTCGCCGTTGTAGGTCAGGTAGTTGCCGTGGCCGTCGCTCATGGGCTGGGCCCCGCCCTCGAGGTCGATAATCGACAGGCGGCGGTGGGCCAGACCCAGGCGGCCGCTGGGGTGAGTCCAGACTCCGTGGCCGTCGGGGCCGCGGTGGGCCAGCAGATCGTTCATGACGGTCAGGCCACGTTCGAGGTGGGGGAGGGGGCCGGGACTCACGATTCCGGCAATGCCGCACATAGAGAACAACTACGCGTCGGGCGCCAAACGACCTTCAGGCGGCGGAGGAACTCGAACGGTCGACTCAAAGATAACAGGGTGAAAGAAGACCTCGCCGCCAATCGCCGCGCCGGGGTGATCCAGGCCCTGGTGGCGGGCCTGGTGGGTGGCTTGTCTTTTCACTTCTGGCGGGTCGAGGTGGCCTATGTCGCTTTCGGCTTTTGCGGCCTGTTTCTGGTGGCCGGGCTGTTCTCTCCTGGAGGGCTCTATCCGGCCATTCGCAAGGTCTTTGACGGCTTCGGTCGGGTCGTGGGCACGGTGCTGACCTGGGTCTTGCTGGTGCCTACCTACTGGCTGTTTTTTACTCCCTTTCACCTGCTCTTTCGCCGCGGCAGCCGCGATTCGATGACTCGCCGGCTCGATAAAGAGGCAGCCTCGTATTGGATCGAGCGCAGCGGTCAGGTGCCCGAGCCCGAGAGCTACGAGCGGCAGTTTCGATGAACATTCTCGGCATCAGCGCCTTTTACCACGACTCGGCCGCCTGCCTGGTCGAGTCGGGCCGCATCGTGGCCGCCGCTCAGGAGGAGCGCTTCACCCGCAAGAAAGCCGACGCCGACTTTCCTTACGAGTCGGTGCGCTACTGCCTGAGCCAGATGCAGGGCGAGCTGGCGGCGGTCGCCTTTTATGATAAGCCGTTGACCAAGTTCCATCGCATCCTCGAGACCTATCTTTCGGTGGCTCCCCGGGGTCTCAAGCCTTATCTGCAGGCCGTGCCCCTGTGGTTGCGCGAGAAGCTGTGGATTCATCCTCAGATCCAGCAGGCGCTCGAGCAATGCGGGGTCAAGGCTCCCGAGCAGTTCTACTTTCCCGAGCACCACGAATCGCACGCCGCCAGCGCCTTTTATCCCAGCCCGTTTCAAGAGGCGGCCATCGTCACCCTCGACGGAGTGGGCGAGTGGACCACCACCAGCATCGCCGTGGGCGAGGGCAACCAGGTTCGCATGGTGCGCGAGCTGCACTTTCCTCATTCGCTGGGAATGTTGTATTCGGCTTTCACCTACTATACCGGCTTCAAGGTGAATTCGGGCGAGTATAAACTGATGGGACTGGCTCCCTACGGCCAGCCCACCTATGTTGACAAGATCAAGGACCACCTCATCGACATCAAGGCCGACGGCTCGTATCGGCTGAATATGGACTACTTCGCGTATCTTGACGACCTGGTGATGGTCAATGAGCGCTTTCACCAGCTTTTCGGAGGCGAACCGCGTCAGGCCGAGTCGCCTTTGACCCGGCGCGAGATGGACCTGGCCGCCTCGATCCAGGTGGTGACCGAAGAGGTGGTGCTAAAGATAGCCGCCCATGCCCGCGAGCTGACCGGCAAAGCCAACCTTTGTCTGGCCGGCGGGGTGGCCCTCAACTGCGTGGCCAACGGTCGTCTGCTGCGGGAGGGGATTTTCGACGACCTTTGGATTCAGCCGGCCGCGGGCGATGCCGGCGGAGCGCTGGGAGCGGCCATGTTGGTCTGGCACCAGATTGAAGGCAAGCCGCGCCAGGCCGGCCCCACCGATCAGATGCAGGGAGCCTATCTCGGGCCTGAATATAGCCCTGAGGAGATCCGCGCCTTTCTGGACGAGCACGGCTACGTCTATGAAGAACTGGCGCCCCAGGAGTGGGCCAGCCGGTTGGCCGAGATCCTCGACGGCGAGAACGTCATCGGCTTGCTCCAGGGGCGCATGGAGTTTGGCCCGCGGGCGCTGGGCAATCGCTCGATTATCGGTGATGCCCGCTCGCCCAAGATGCAGGCGGCCATGAACCTCAAGATCAAGTACCGCGAGAGCTTTCGCCCGTTCGCTCCCAGTTGTCTGGAGGAGTGCATCGGCGAGTATTTCGAACTCGACCGGCCCTCGCCTTACATGCTGCTGGTGGCCCAGGTCCAGCCAGAGCGTTGCGTGCCGCCCCAGGGCGACGAGCGCGAGCTGGAGGTGCGCGAGTGGGTCAACCGCCCGCGCTCGGATATTCCGGCCATTACCCACGTCGATTTTTCGGCCCGGGTTCAGTCGGTCAATCAGACCACCAATCCCAGCTATTACGCTCTGCTCAAGGCTTTTCAAGCGCGCACCGGTTTTGGCATCATCACCAACACCAGTTTCAACGTGCGCGGAGAGCCCATCGTGTGCACGCCTGAGGACGCCTATCGCTGTTTTATGCGCACCGAGATGGACTATCTGGTGCTGGGGCCGTTTCTGTTGGCCAAGCCCGCCCAGCCCGAGTGGAAAGAAACCAAAAAGTGGCAAGAAGACTTCGTGCTGGATTGACAGAATAGAGCCAGAGACCATGAAACTAAGCTATCTTGGAAAGCTGCTCAAAGAGCTCTATCTGTTCGCCAAGAAAGAGAAGGCCTACTGGATCGTGCCGCTGGTGCTGATGCTGCTGCTCTTCTCGGTGCTGGTGGTCACGGGGCAAACGGTGGCTCCCTTTATCTACACCCTGTTTTGACCCCCGATTACGTGCTGGGGTGCCTGGGCCGCTATTGGCCCACCGGCGGGCGGCTGATTCTCGAGCTTCCCCTGGTCCAGCATACCCGCGGAGGTCATCAGCTGCGCCTGGTGTCGCTGCCGGATTGGCACCCCGGCGAGTTGTTGGTGCCGGCCTGGGCCGCTCCCGAGGGTGACTGGGAGCGGGTGGACTGGCTGGGGGCGGCCATGTGGTTTTTGCACGGTCAGGCCGAGCGCGATCTCGAGCGGGTGCACGGGCCGGTCCACTCCTACAGTCTGCGCCTGGATCTCGACTCGCGCATGTGGGATAAAGCCTGGGTCAACCGCATCGCGCTCTTTTTGCGAGCCTGGGTGGCCCATCGTCTGGGCCAGAGCGAGGCCGAGTTGTTCGGGCCCAGGCCCAAGGCCGAATTTATGCTCACCCACGATGTGGACGCGGTGGCCAAGACCGTGGCCATCCGCGGCAAGCAGACTGCCTTCCATCTGTTCAACGGGCTCCGTCAACTGGCCCGCGGTCGCCTGGGAGGAGCGGTGGCGGCCTGGCGGCGCGCGGTGCAGTTCTCGGTCTCGGCCGAAGATTATTGGTGTTTCGAGTGGCTGATGGCGCTCGAGGCCGCTCATGGCGTGACCAGCCACTACAACTTCTATGGCGGACCCGGCGGATGGGGGCGGGATCCCGTGCGCCTGCTGCTCGACCCGGCCTACAACGTGGACCACCCGCGCCTGCGCGAGGTGCTGGCCCGACTGGTGACCGCCGGCCACGCGGTGGGTTTGCACCAGTCTTTTCACGCCTGGCAAGACGCCGCTTCCATGGCGCGCGAGAAGGCTCGCCTCGAGGCGGCCCTGGGCCGGCCGGTCAAGGAGTGCCGCCAACACTGGTTGCGTTTCTCCTGGCAGCACACATGGCAGGCTCAGCAAGAGGCTGGATTGACCCTTGACAGCACTCTGGGCTTCAACGACCGGCCCGGATTTCGCACGGCCGGGGCCCTGCGCTACCATCCCTGGGACCCCGAAACCGGCCGGCCCATGGGCCTGGAAGTGGTGCCGATGGTCTTGATGGATTCGCATCTCTACGATTATCTGGGTCTTGACGACGAGGCCGAGCGACGCCGCCACATCGACCACTGGCTCGACGAGGTGATGGCGGTGGGCGGCGTGGCCAGCCTGACCTGGCACCAGCGGGTGGTCAGCCAGGACTATGGCTGGGGACCGGGCTACGAGCACGTGCTGGCCCGAGTGGCCCCCCGCTGAGAGAAGGTCACCGGGTTTGGGCGCCGAAAACAGCGGTATGACAAGGGTTCTGCGAGCGACCGACCTGTCCGAGCACATGCACGAGGATTGGGCCGAGGCCAAACGTCCCATTCGGGTGCTATTGATCCAGCCTCCTACCTCGGGTTGTGTGCGCTCCCTTTTGCCGCAGGTCGAGCAAGACGGCGAGGGTATCGGCTTCAAGCCTCCCCTGGGGTTGCTGTATGTGGCCAGCATGACGGCCGCCTCGACCCCCCACGAGGTGAAGGTTATCGACGCTATCGGCCAGCGCAAGAGCTTCGATGACCTGGTGGCCGAGGCCAGGGCGTTTGAGCCCGACCTCATCGGCATTTCGGCCTGGACCGACTGGTGGTATCCGGCCTATCACACCGGCGAGTTGCTCAAGGAGGCCCTGCCCAAGGCCCACCTTTGCTACGGCGGGCCCCACGTCAGCATCTATGCCCAGGCTACCCTGGACGTTCCGTTTGTCGACAGCGTGATCGTGGGTGACGGCGAGGTTCCTTTTATGTGCCTGGCCAACATGCTGGCTAACGACAAGCTCGACAACCGGCTGCCCGGACTGCATCTAAAGCAGCACGGGGTGAAAGAGTGCCAGCAGTTCTTCATTCACGACGACCTCGACAACCTGCCTCTACCCGACCGTCGCATGTTGCCGCTCGAGCCTTACAGCTCGGTGCTGGGCAAAGGTCGCCTTTTGACTACGATGGTGACCAGCCGCGGTTGCCCCCACAAATGCACCTTCTGCAAGCTCAACTTCCAGAAGACCCTGTGTCGCTCGGCCGACAACGTGCTGCGCGAGTTCGAAGACATCCACTCGCTGGGCATCAAGGAGGTCGAGCTCTACGACGACACCTTCACCTGGGCGCGTCAACGGGTGCTCGATATCTGCCAGGGCTTGATCGACCGCCAGCTCGGCCTCGAGTGGGCCGTGCGTGACAGGGTTAGCAACGCCCGCGTCGATCTGCTCGACCGCATGTACGCGGCCGGCTGCCGCCGCGTTCACTACGGTATCGAATCGGGAGTCGACCGGGTGCTCGAGAAGATGCGCAAGAAGACCACCGTGCGCCTGGCCCGGCGGGCCGTGCAGATCGCCAAGGACACTGGCCTCACCGTGCTGACCTACTTCATGTTCGGCAACCTCGACGAGACCCTCGACGACATGCAGCGCACCATCGACTTTGCCCTCGAGCTCGACGCCGACTTCTGCGAGTTTTCCATCACCATCCCCTATGCCGGCACCGAGATGTACGAAGAGGCCCTCGAGACCGGCCTCATCAAAGAAGACTACTGGGCCGAATACGCCCGCAAGCCCGTGCCCGACTTCATGCCGCCCAAGCTCATCGAAACGGCGGCCAGCCTGGAGCAGCTCATCGAGATTCGCAACCGGGCCGTGCGCAGCTTCTATTTCCGCCCTAAGTACATCATCAATCAGGCCCGCAAGGTCACCAACCCCGTCGAGTTCTTGCGCAAGGCCAAAATGGGCGGCAAACTCTTCAATTCGGTCTATGCCAGGTAACGCTTAGTGATCCCACGTTTGCGGCCTCCCTTTGGCCTGCTCGAGCTGGCCCTGGCGGCCGTCCCTCGCCCCGGATACGACGAAGCTCGTTTCGAGCAGGCGTTTGCCAATAAGTTTGGCTTTGAGCACGGGCTGTTCTTTCCTTACGGGCGCAGTGCGCTCTACGCGCTACTCAAGGTTCGCGGCCAGGACCGCCAGGTGGTCATGCCCGCTTATACTTGCTCGGTGGTGGCCCATGCGGTGGCTTTGTCGGGCAACAAGCCGGTCTTTGTCGACTGCGGCCAAGAGCACTTCAACATGCCGCCCGCCGCCCTCGAGCCAGCGCTTGACGAGCAAACCTCGATGGTCATCCTGACGCCCATCTTCGGCTATCCCATCGAACGCCGCGATTGCGAGGCGGTCATCAAGAAGAAGTCGCCCGACGCCTTCGTGCTTTACGACCTGGCCTATGCCTTCGGGGTTCACGACAAGCGAGGTCCTCAGGCCCAGGAGGCCGACGCGGCCCTCTTCGGCCTGGGCATCGGCAAGCAGCTCTCGACCCTTTTCGGAGGCATCTTGCTGCTGCGAGACCCCGAGCTCTATCAGGCGGTCAAGGAATTTCGCGACCAGACCTTCAAGAAGCCCGGCCGGCTGGCCGGGCTCAACAAATTCAGCTATGGCAAGGCCGTCTACTTTGCTTTTCGTGAGCCGTTCTTGAGCCTGGTCGACCTGCTCGAGCGCAAGACCCCGCTGCTCAATCGCTTCACCCGCCACTATTACGGCGTCGACGGCATCGCCATGCCGGCCGATTTTCAGGTCAGGCCGACGGCTCTGCAAGCTCGGCTGGGATTGTCGCAGCTCGAGCGCTACGACCAGATCGAGACCCAGCGCTGGGCCATCGGCCAACGCTACGAACTCAAGCTGGCTCAGGCGGGCTTCAAGGTTTTCGAGGGCCAGGAGAGCCAGACTTATTCGCATTTTCCCCTGGCAGTGGCCGAGCGGGACAGGGTCATCGCTGCCATGCTCGACAAAGGCGTGGGCCTGGGCAAGCTGATCGACTACAGCTGCCCTTGCCTGCCGGGCTATGACTACTCGCCCGACGCTCATCCCCACTCCTACTGGTTCTCGCAGCATCTCGTCAATTTGCCCTGCTGGCCCGGCATGACGGTCGCCCAGGTCGACCAAGTGATCGAGGCGCTCGGCGCCTGCCGCGACCAGTCGCCCAAAGATTTCCTGTGAACCGCTGGCTGGTGCTGGTGGGTCTGGCCTTTTGTGCCTACGCCGTGGTGGCCCTGGGCGACTTCAAGGTGTTGCTGGCCACTACCCACGGCGACGACGGGCCGGTCGTCTACGCCGACTATGCGGCTCATCCCGATCGCTACCAAAAGGACATCCTGGCCATCTATGCGCCGGTGCAACTGCGGGCCACGGCCCAGAACTGGCTGCCGGTGCGGCTGCGACCCATCCTCTCGCCCGAGCGCTTCGCCTGGCTGATGGCCTTTCTCCAGATGGCCTTGCTCGGGCCGGCCGCCTGGCTGCTGGCCTATAATCTCAGCAGCGACCGCTGGGTGGCCTGGGTCTATCCGCTCTGGTTGGCCTCGACCTTTGCCTGGGAGTGGAACCTGGCCAACTACGACACCAGCCTCCATCTGCCTTATCCCGCCCAATTGGGCTTTTCCCTAACGTTGCTGGCCTTCGGTCTGGCCCTGGCCGAGAAGCCCTGGCCCGCTCTAGCAGTGCTGGCGGTGGTGGCCCTCTTTCACCCGGTGTTGACCCTGCTCGGCGGCCTGGTGCTGGGCCTGACCTGGTGGCGCCGCCAACAGCTGGCGGTCGCGCCGATGCTGGGATTGGCGGCAGCGCTGGCCCTGGCGGTGGGGCCGGCGCTCTTGCTGGCGTCCTCGGTCGAACAACTGGGACGCCCCGAGATGCTCGAAGGCATGCGGGTCAATCAGCACGTCTCGCCGTGGAACTTTCCCCAGGTGTTCTGGCCGCGTTGCTGGACCCTGCTGGGCTTTGTCGTCCTCTATGCTCTGGCCTGGAAGGACCAGAGCGAACCCGGCCGCGCTCTGGGCACGGCCACCCTGGTGGTGGTGGTTCTCTTTGCCGGCTCGCATCTAGTCGGCGGCTGGTTGGGCATTCCCTTCCTGCTAAAGCTGATCGGCTTGCGCTCGACGCAGCTGATGGTCCTGTTCGGATTGCCCGTGGTGCTGGCCTATTTGGGCGGGCGCCTGGACGGCTCGACTCGCGAACGCTGGGCAGCCCTGACGCTGCTGCTCTTACTCGGCCTCTTTCGCCGGGGCTTTTTCTGGGGACCGCTGCTGGTGCTGGTGGCCGAGCGCCTCGGCTGGAAAGGGCTGGCCCGGGGCGTGGCGGTGGGCTGGAGCAGCCTGGTGATCATCCTGGTCTTAGGCGGCCTGCTGGTCGACCCCATCCTGTTTCGAGGCGCCCTGGTGTTGATGCCCGGCCTGGTACCCACCCGGCCGGTGGTGTTGCTCGTATTGCTGGTGGCGCTGGCCTGGTTGGTGGCCAGCCTTCCCCGCCACACTCGCCGTCTGGCGGTGGTGTTGGTGGGAGTGCTGGCTCTCTACAGCGCCGTCGAGTTGGGCCAGAAGTCGCATTCGCCCAAGGCGGTAGCCCTCTATCAGGCTCAGACCTGGAGTGCGGCCAATACGCCCGAGACGGCCAGGTTCGTCGAGTTCGCCGGCACCTGGCGCAACCTGGCTCATCGCTCTACCGTCAACCCGCGGGCCTCGGTCTGGTATCTCTACTCGGGCGACGCTCGCCTGCGGGTCTTCGACGACGCCTATCTGCGCTTCTATGGTCTGGAAGATGCCTTTCGGCGCGACACCCAATGGTCGCTGTATCTCAAGCAGATGCGAGCCTTCTATACTCTCGACGAGGCAGGGGTGAAGGCCCTGGTCGACCAGTTCGGGGGCGACTATCTGGTTCACGACAAGACCGTCGGCCCGCCGCGCTTGAGCTTTCCGGTGGCCTACGAGAACGACGCCTACGTCATTTATCGGGTGGGTAACCCAGGCTCGTGAAATAGTCGGCCAGTTGCTGGGCCACGAATTGGTTGCCGGCGGGGGTATGGTGGATGAAGTCCACATACATGCCTTCTCGACCCCGCTCGTCAAAGGCGTGGCGAAGGTCGAGGTAGTGCACATGCTCGCGCCCTTCGGCCGCCCCCGCCAGCACCGCGTTGAGGTCTACGATGAGGTGCTCCCAGAGGTCGACGTAGCCGGTGAAGTCTTTCCAGTGGGGCAGGTTGGCGTTGCGAGCCGGGTCGGCCCCCGAATAATAGAACGGGTCGATGGGCAGCAAGACCACCTCGGTCTCGGGTCCGATCTGATCCAGCCATTGCGGCAACTGTTCTTTAAGGTAGGCAATCAGCCGGTCGTCGGGGTAGGCCTGGTGGTTTTCGCGGCTCAGGTGCCGGCGGGCGGCCACATAGTAGAACAGAGCTAGAGCGTGAGGCCGGGGCGGCTCGCCCCCGGCCAGGCGCACCTGGGCCCAGGTGACCTCGGGCGACCAGCGCTCGCGAAATTGCGTCAACAGCGACATGTCGTTAGCCGCCTGCACGGTCAACAGCCTGGTCTTGACCCTGGGAGCCACCTCGATGCGATAGCGAGCAAACGACTGGCGCAGGTTATAGGAAGGCACCCCGGCGTTGAGCACCTGCCCCGGATAGCGCTCGCCGAGGTAGGCGGAATAGGTCTCGTCATCACCGACTCCGGAACCGAAGGGCACCGAGTCGCCCAGGCACACGATGCGAGTGTCAGGCCCTGGGGGCCGCCCGCGAAAGCCCTGCTCATTGATGTGCACCCCCGAGTGATCGCCCGGCTTGAGAGTGTAACCGCGCTCGTCGTCGACGGGCACGGCGTAGCCGACCTTGAACTGCTGGGTGGGAGCCGGCTGCCAGACGAAGCGCCCCTGGGTAAGGCGAAAGTGAATCTGCAAGAGCAACTCGAGTCCCACCAACCCCAGCAGGCTGGTGATGATCACCAGAGCTAGAGCCAGTTGCCAGCGTTTGGGTTCGGACTCCATCGGAAGCCTTTTCGCAGCCGCGATGGGACCTCCTGGAAGAGCGGCGGGAGCGCGGGCTCTGGTCGCGAACCCAGCCAGGTGCTGACCATCTCTAACCAGGATACCCAGATTCAAATCGCCCCCGAGCGCGGCGCCATCGTGACCAGCCTGAAGGTCCACGGCCACGAGCTGCTCTTTCTCAACCAGGCCACCTTCGACGACCCCAGGGCCAACGTGCGCGGGGGAATCCCCGTCTTGTTCCCCATTTGTGGACCGTTGGCCGGGCCCGACGATGCATGGGCGGGTCAGCGCTTCGCGATGAAACAGCACGGCTTTGCCCGCAATCTAGCCTGGCCGCTGGTCGAGCACAGCCCCGACAAGCTGGCGCTGGAGCTGGTCGACTCGCCCGAAACCCGAGCCCAATACCCGTTTGCCTTCCGCTATCGCCTGACCTTTCGGGCCTTGCCTGACGGCCTCGCCATCGACCAGGAGGTGGAAAATCGCGGGGCGGAGACCATGCCCTTCCAGCTTGGCTTTCATCCGTACTTTCTGGCCTCCGACAAGCCGGCTCTGGGCTGGCGGCTGCCGGTCAGCGACTATCAAGATCACAAGAGCGAGGCGGGCGGTCCGTTCCATGGCTTTGACTTTGCGGCCGACGAGATCGACTGGGCCTTCCCCGAGCCGATCACCCGGAAAGCCTCGTTCGTCGACCCCGGCCGGGGCCTCGAGGTGAGCCTGACCTACGAAGAACCTTACCGGATGCTGGTCTTCTGGACCCTCAAAGACCAGCCCTTCGTCTGCCTCGAGCCGTGGACCTCGGGTCGGCTGGCCTTCCCCGGCGGCCCGGTCGAACGCCTCGCCCCCGGCGGGCGACTCGAAACCGGCGTAACCGTGACCGCCTCTGCCCTGGGCTAAGTGGGTGCTGGCTGGGGTTTAGCGCGGAGATCACGCCGAGGACGCGAGGTCGCGGAGAGGGCGGCTCGAGGCGCAAGGGGACGCTCTTGCGATTTTTATGGCTTGCTTGAGCTCGGCAGAACCGCCGGCCAGGTGGTGCCGGATTCGGCACGTGGTAGCGCCGTACTCGGCCGAGGTTGCTCTTCCGTGCGGAAGTCGGCTTGCCCGCGACCGTGGTCGAGCCACCCAGGCTGGTCGGCGGCGGTACGGCACCAGGTGGTGCCGGATTCGGCACGTGGTAGCGCCGTACTCGGCCGAGGATGCTCTTCCGTGCGGAAGTCGGCTTGCCCGCGACCGTGGTCGAGCCACCCAGGCTGCCGGCGGCGGTACGGCACCAGGTGGTCGCCAGGACGCTCACCCCACGCCCCCAAAGCCCTCTCCGTGCCCTCCTGATCTCCGCGGTTTACTTCTCAGGCGCGCCACTGGCGAGCCGCACCGACCTGTGCTTCGACCACGCGCCGCGCCGCCACGACAGACGCGCCGCGGTATTCCCAATCTCGTGCGCCCAGCCCCCCTCAGCGCCTTTGCGAGCTCTGCGGTTTTGTCAACGAGCGCTGCCCTCGGCCAACGCCCACCTCTCCGTGAACTCCGAGACCTCCGTGTTGGTACGCCAGCCCCCGCGCCCCCCGCGGAACTCCGCGGTGCCCCCAAAAGCGCCTGCCTTCGAGATACTTCGCCCCTCGAGGCGCCTTTGCGACCTTGGCGGTTTTCCCCACCAGCCCTCCACTGGCTTGACCGTCAAAAGGCCTGTCGATATACTGCACTGGGTGAATGCGATGACCGACAAGCAAGCCGTGACCAAGCTCGGCACATATTATCTGCAAACCTATGGCTGCCAGATGAACGAGTATGACTCCGAGTTGCTCGGCTGGCTGCTCGAACGCTTGCACTACACGCCTTGCTCCGAGCCGGCCGAGGCCGATATCGCGGTCTTCAACACTTGCTGTGTGCGCGACAACGCCGATCAGAAAGTCTACGGCCGTATCGGCGACTTCAAGAACCACAAGCTGACCAACCCCAACCAGGTGCTGGCGGTGGCCGGTTGTCTGGCGCAAAAAGACGGAGAGGCTTTCCTCGAGCGCTTTCCCCAGGTCGACGTGGTGGTGGGCACCCACAACCTGCAGGACCTGCCCGACCTGATCGCCCGAGTCCAGAACGGCGAGGGCCGTTTCGTCAAGGTCGACCGCGTGGGCGACCACTTCAATCTTCCTTCTAACCCCCGCAAGAAGCACTCGGCCATGGTCACCATTTCCATGGGCTGCGACCAGTGGTGCACCTTCTGCATCGTGCCCTACGTGCGCGGGCAACTCAAGAGCCGTCCCCTGCCCCAGGTGCTGTCCGAGGTCAAACGCCTGGCCTGGGAAGGTCATCGCGAGATTCTGTTGCTGGGCCAGAACGTCAACGACTACGGCCGCGACCTCGAGGGCGAGGTCGATTTCGCCGACCTCATCGACGGCACCAGGGGCATGCGAGGCCTCGACCGCCTGCGCTTTACTTCGCCTCATCCCCACTATTTCACTCAGCGGGTCATCGATTCGATGGCCGCCAACCCGGCCGTGTGCGAGCATATCCATCTGCCGGTCCAGTCGGGCGACGACGAGGTGCTCAAGCGGATGCGCCGGCTCTACACTCAGGCCGAATTCCTCGACCTGGTGGCCCGCATGCGCAAGGCCATTCCTACTTTGTCGCTGACGACCGACATCATCGTGGGCTATCCCGGCGAGACCGAGGAGCAGTTCCAGCACACCCTCGATGTGGTGCGCGAAGTGGGCTTCTCGTCGGCCTTCATGTTCGCCTATTCACCCCGGCCGGGCACGCCCGGCTCGCTGTTTAAAGACCAGGTTCCTGAAGACGAGAAGATGGATAGGCTCTATCGCCTGATCGAGGTCCAGAACAACCTCTCGCTGGCTCAGAATCTCGAAATGGTCGGGCGCGAGTTCGAATTGCTGGTGGAGGGTCCGTCCAAGAAAGATCCGACCCGCTTCACCGGACGCACGCGCTGCAACCGGCTGGTCCACTTTGCTCACGAGGGCCACTCGTTGACCGGTCACCTGGTCAGGGTCAAGCTCGAGAAAGCCTACACCTGGGGCTTCATCGGCGGCCTGCTCGAGGCCGAAGCGAAACCGGGCGCCTGGGGATTGGCCGCGAACTCGGCATGAGGTGGCTCCGTCCGGGTCTTCCGGACCTGGCTGGACGGCTTTTGCTAGAAGGTCTCGAAGCGGCATGTCTGGGCGCGGCTGCGGCCCGGGGTTGGGTCGTTCTTCGGACCGGAGGCCATCGCTATGAGCTGGTGGCCTGTCTGGGAACTTCGCCCCCCTCTAAGAATCGCATGACCGCTGTCTTGCCCGAACGTAACGGCGCGCTCGACGCCACGGCGGCCCGAAACTTCAGTCCCTTTCCCGATCCAGGCACGGTGCAGATGTTTCGCATTGGCTCGGGCGCCCTTTTTCTGGAGGGTCGTTCGAACCCCTCGATGCGGCTCTTAGAGATGGTCACTCTGGCCCTCGAGCGGCTCGACTCCGAGCGCGAGATGGCCAGCCTGCGTCAAAAGGTCAAGCGGCTCGGCAAGCAGCTCAAAGCGGTCAAACGCAGCAGCCACCGCCTTCTGCCCGAACTCGAGAACACCGAACGACGGGCCGGAGCGCTCTCGGCCTGGTATCAGCACGCTGCCCAGATGCTGGCCTCGTCTCACCTGGGCTCGAGCCTGCCGGGATTGGTCGAGCGAGCCAAAGCTCTACTCGAGGTCGAGTTCGGGGCCGTGCTGACCCGCGAACTCAAGCGCGTCAGGCTCTGGGGTGGCGAGAGTCTGCGCCGAGTGGTGGGCAGCACTTTCGACATCAAGCGGCTGGGCTCGATCGGCCGGCAAGTCTTACTCACGGGTGAGGTGTATAACTCGGGCTCGCCCAAGGCTCGTTTCGAGAGCAGCAAGCTGTTCGGCTCGATCGGCTTGAAATCGCTGCTGGCCGTGCCCATGAAGGTCGAGGGCCGAGTGCTGGGAGCCTTTCTGCTGGGCTCTGAGCAAGATCACGAGTTCCTCTCGGACGAGATCGACCTGGCCCGCTTGATGGCCTATCAGTCTGCCCTCTTTCTAGAGAATGCTCTGTTGGTCTCGGGGGCCGACGTCGAGCGCGTGGTGGCCCGGGCGGTGCTCGAGAGTATGGCCGACGGCGTGTTTACCCTGGATTGGGAGAAGCGGATCACCTCGTTCAACCCGGCCGCCGAGCACATCACCGGGTGGAAAGCAGAAGACGCGGTGGGCCGCCGCTGCTCTGAGGTCATGCGAGGCCAGTATTTGTGTCCCGGCGCCAAGAAGCCCACCGGTTGCGAAGAGAACTGTCCCCTGCTGGCTCTGCTGGCCGATCAAGAACTGATGGAGACGGGTCTCACCGTCGAGGGCACTATCAAGACCGCCAATGGCGAGCCGCGCTACGTCAGTTCGTCGTATTCGGTGGTGGCCGATCGGGGCGACCTGCTGGGCGCGGTCGTGCTCTTTCGTGACATCACCGAGAAGAAGGCTCTCGAGCAGATGAAGTCTGACTACGCGGCCGCCCTCTCTCACGACCTCAAGACCCCGCTGACCGCCATGAAGGGTTACGCCGTGACGCTCTTGCGCCATGGCGAGAAGCTCGACGAAGAGACCCGGCACGAGGCTCTCGAGGTGATCAACTCCGAGATCGACCGGGTCACCCGCATGTTCGACAATCTGCTCCACCAGGCGCGCATCGAGGCCGGCATGCAGACCCGCTATCTCGAGCCGATCGACCTGCACGAGGCGATCGGCAAGGTGGTCAGCCTGCACAACTTCTCGAGCCGCAAGCACAGCCTCAAGGCCAACGTTCCCGAAGGGTTGATGGTGCGCGGCGACCGCGACCAGCTCGACCAGATCCTCAATAACCTGGTCTCGAACGCCGTCAAATACAGCCCCGCCGGCTGTCACATCATGGTCCGGGCCGAGGCCGACGACCGCTTCGCCCGGGTCGAGGTCGAAGACGATGGCCCTGGCATTCCCGAAGACCAGATTCCCTATGTCTTCGAGCGTTTTCGCCGGGTCGAGGACCGCCTCAGTCGCCAGGTGCGAGGCAGCGGCCTGGGCCTTTACATCACCCGCATGCTGGTAGAAGGCCTGGGCGGTGACGTGGGCGTCAACAGTCGCCGCGGCGAGGGCAGCAACTTCTGGTTTCGCCTGCCCCTGCATCGGAACTGATTTGCCCCATGAGCCGAGCCTGGCGACTTCGCTGCCTGATGGTTTTGCTCACCATGTTTTTTGTCTGCTTCGGGCGAGGTCGTCCCAGTCATTGGAGATACCTCGTCAGCGACGACCAGGGTCACCGCTACTATCTCGATGAGCGGCGTTTGGAGAAGACCCCCACCGGCTACCGGTTCTACCTTCGCTGCGACTCCGGCCAGGCTCGCTACGAACTGGATCTCGAGCGCGCAACCGTGGCCCGGCTGGGCCAACCGCCCCAACCCCTGGCCTCCAACAGCGTGGCCGCGGCGGTGCGCAGTCGCTTGCTCGAACTCGAACAGGTCCAGAAATGAAAAAGCCCCGCCGCAGCGGGGCTTGACGGAAAGGACGAACTAGGGCGTGCCCACCACGCGGGGCTCGCCATAGAAGAAATCGTCGACGACCACGATGTCCTGGGTGCCTCCGTTGCTGACGTCGTTGGGACCGGCAGCTGCGGTTACGCCCATGGCCGCGTCACCCTGGGTGATTTTCACTGAGGTGATCTTGGAACCGTTCGTGAACACCACCCCCAGAAACGAGTGGCCATTGGCGTCGCTGCGGGTGGGCACCTGGAAGACGCCGAGACTGGTGTTGCCGTTGAAATACTCGACGGTGGTGGTGCCAGCGTTGTCCACATCGCTGAAAACTGCGCCAAACCCCGTCACGGCGGCGGGAACGCCGGTCGCGCCGGGAATCTCGAAGCGCGCCCACAGAATGCGGCTGCTGGTAGCGGCAAAAAGGTTGTTGGCGCTAAAGGGCGTGAACTGGTTGGGATAATCGGCATTGAGATTGGCGAAGGCATTATTGCTGGCTCGCAACTGGTTGCCGCCCGCGCCCACGATCAGGCCCCGAGTGGCCGGGCTGGTGTTGGCGTTGTTGAAGAAGTCGAAGGGAAAGGCGGCAGGTTCGACGGGCACAATGCCGGCGTCCCAGTTGATCGAGCGAAAGCCGGTGGCCTGAGAGCCTGCCGTACTGGCATTGTTGGCGCCCCCGATCAGAGCTTGGAACGCGTTGATGGCGGCCTGGACGTTGGCCGCTCCAGAACCGGTGAAGACCTGAAATCCCGCTTGTTGAGCCTGGGCGATTTCAGGGACAAAGTCGTTGCTTTCGTCGCAGCCGACAAACGCAAGCATTGATGCGAGCCCTGCCGCGACGGCAAGGCGCTTGAACCATTTCATGATTACCCTCCCTGTTGTTTGGTCGAGGCTGCTTCTTGCTCTGTGTGAATAAACCTGGGGCCTTATGACGATCGGATCGTCAGGATTTGGCACCTCGGCGTCGAAGCTTGGCTCATGCGCCTGTGGATAGTCGCTTTGGTCCTCTTCCTCGGCTGGCCGGCCCGGGCGGACGAGGTGCAGACCTATTACCAGCGGGCCGCGGCGGGCTCGCACCGTCAGTTGCCCACGGCGTCGACCTATCGAGCGGTTTATTTCTCGCTTTGCCTGGGCGACCAGGCTCCTACCGATGACGAGATGTCCGCGAGCGTGACCCGCGAGATATCCATTCTATTGGCGGCTCTGGCGGTGGACGCCAGCGCTTTAGAAGGGCTTGGCCCCAGCCTCGACTATCCCTATCTGGTGGCTAGCCGCTTGCAAGCTAAGCTCGACCCGGGGCTGGTCTGGCTGGCGGCCTGCCACGGTCTGGCCGCCAGCACGGGCGACGACCAGACCTACTTCTTCCCCGCCGATGAGTACGACGGGTTGCCCAGCTGTTTCGGCCCATACAGCGGGCCGCGCATGCACCCCCCTTATCAGCAAAGGTAGGTGGGCAGCGGCCGCCCCGGTAAAGGAACTGGCCTGCCAGTCGTGAATCTCAGGGCCGTGAAACAGAGAGTTTGCATTCTGATATCCCTCTTGCTGCTAGCGGCTTCCCCGGGCTTGGCCCAGATGGCCGAGAGCCTGCGCGAAGAGTTCCATGACCAGGCGGAGTACGGGCTGGTTGTGATCAACGACGGCGAGACCGGGCGCATCAAGGGGGCGATGGGTGACCCCACCACCCGAGTGCTGGTGCTACAGGTTTTTGCCCCCAATCTCGGTCAGGCCGACAGTGAGGCCATTCTGGAATGGGTCCGCCAGGGACACAGTGTCTGGTTCTACGACGCTCGGCTGGCGCCCATGTTCGGCATGAAGCCTTACTTTCTCAGCAAAGAGCAGTTCAAGACCAAGGACGAGAAGGGCGAACTGGGGGGCCACAAGCGGGCCGGAGTGGCCACGGTCGGGTTGGCCCATCGGGCCCACGCGGTGGTCACCGGCTGCGGTCAGGCTACCATCTTTATGCCCGAACTCGAGGTCGAGGGCGAGAAGCGATATGGGGCCGTCGAGGTGGCCGGCGACACCTTCGGGGTGCTGCAGTTCAGCCTCGATTCCCCGGCGCTGATGGCGCTGCGGCGCGATGGCAAAGGGCTGATCGTCTACAAGGCGCTGCTCTGGCCCGAGGTGCTCTCGGGCGACCGGCTGCAATCCAATCTGCTGGAATACTCGGCCGGCTTCCAGGTGCCGGGGCCGGCCGGTGAAGGCAAAGTCGGCGACCCGCCCGGCCCCCAGGCCGCCTATGTCGAAGGCAACCCGGCCGTAGAGATCGGTGCGGGCGTGCCCCCCGAGAATCCTGGCACCACCCTGGCGCCGGTAGCCAAAGGTCCCGAGCCCGCGGCCGGCAAGGCGGATTCGGACCTGCTCTGGACGCTCGACGACGAGCAGGTCAACGGCGTCCTCGACCTCAAAGAGTTGCGTTTCGAGACCGGCAGCGACAGTCTGACCGTGCCGGTCGATCAGGTCCGTTCGGTCGATTTAGGCGGCCGCCTCAACCTGGACCGCCTCGAAACCGTCAGCGGCAAGATCTATAAAGGAATGCTGCTGACTCCCGAGTTCAAGCTGCGTTCAGGCAACAACGAGCGCACCTTCGAGAAGACCGATCTCAAGCGCATCGAATTCAGGAGGACGCATGAGTCTTGACCAGGAGTTGACGCCACGCCAGATCGTGGCCGAACTCGACCGTTACATCATCGGCCAGAAGGATGCCAAGCGGGCCGTGGCCGTCGCTTTACGCAATCGTTATCGGCGTGAGCGCCTCGACGAGAGCTTTCGCGACGAGGTCATTCCCAAAAATATCTTGATGATCGGACCGACCGGGGTGGGCAAGACCGAAGTGGCCCGGCGCCTGGCCCGATTGGCCAATGCTCCCTTTATCAAAGTGGAAGCCACCAAGTTCACCGAGGTGGGCTATGTGGGCCGCGATGTCGAGTCGATGATCCGCGATCTGGTCGAGATCTCGGTGCGCATGGTCGAGCGAGAGCGCATCGAAGAGGTCAAGGCCCGGGCCGAAGACCTGGCCATCGACCGCATTGTCGAGAAGCTGCGCCCCGGTAAGCGCCGCGAGGCTCCCTCCAACCCGCTGGCCGCTCTCTTTGGCGGGGGCAGTCAACCCGAGGCTCCCGACGACCACGAGCAAGAGCAGCGCGACCGCCTCGAGCACGACCGCGAGCAGATTCGCAAGGCCATCGCCGCCGGCGAACTCGACGACCAGTATATCGAGATTGAAGTCGAAGAAAGCATTCCCTCTGAAATTCAGGTCTTCTCCAACATGGGTATGGAGGAGATGGGCATCAACTTTCAAGACATTCTGGGCGGGTTGTTGCCCCGTCGCAAGAAGGCTCGCAACGTCAAGATCGAAGAGGCGCGCAAGTTGCTGGCCGTAGAAGAGGCCCGCAAGCTGATCGACGCCGACGAAGTCAAGCGCGAGGCCATTCGTCGAGTCGAGCGCCGCGGCATCGTCTTTCTCGACGAGGTCGACAAGATCGCCGGCCGGGGCAAGGACGGGGGCTCTGGCCCCGATGTGTCGCGCGAGGGCGTGCAGCGTGACATTTTGCCCATCATCGAGGGCTCGACGGTAGCCTCCAAGCATGGTCCGGTCAAGACCGACCACATCCTGTTCGTGGCGGCCGGGGCTTTCCACATCAGCAAGCCTTCGGACCTGATTCCCGAGTTGCAGGGTCGTTTTCCCATTCGGGTCGAGCTAGAGAGCCTCTCGGGTGAGGATTTCCGCCGCATTCTCACCGAGCCCGAGAACGCCCTCACCCGCCAGTATCAGGCTTTGCTGGGCACCGAAGGGGTGGACCTCGAGTTCACCGAGGACGGCATCGACGAGATGTCCAAGATCGCCCAGCAGGTCAACGAGACCACCGAGAACATCGGCGCCCGGCGTCTGCATACCATTCTCGAGAAGGTGCTCGAGCATGTCTCGTTCCAGGCTCCCGAACTCGATGACCCCAAGATCGTGGTGAGTTCGGCCTATGTGCGCGAGCAACTCAAAGAAGTGCTCGAAGACAAGGATTTATCGAAGTTCATCTTGTAGTTTGACGCCCTGACCGCCCTCTGATATATTAGGGGGCACTTCACAGCGGACCCGATCGCGCAAGCGGTGCCAAATCAAGGTTCTTGGGCGAGATGACGGTCCGTGAGGATAACAAAAACCGGAGGAATAATGTCTGTAATCAGCATGAAACAGCTGCTGGAGGCCGGTGTTCATTTCGGCCACCAGACCCGTCGTTGGAACCCGAAGATGTCGCGCTACATCTTCACCGAGCGCAACGGCATCTACATCATCGACCTGCAGAAGACGGTCATCAAGCTCAAAGATGCCTACCACTTCGTCAAAGCCGTGGTCAAAGGCCAGGTCGACTACGAGACCTTCGAAGTCTCCGAGACCCAGATCGACGATCCCCGCCCCGTGCTTTTCGTGGGCACCAAGAAGCAAGCCATGGAGACCGTCTCCGAAGAGGCTATCCGCTGCGGCGAGTTCTTCGTGGTCCAGCGTTGGTTGGGCGGCATGCTCACCAACTATAAGACCATTCAAAAGCGCGTCACCCGCCTGAAGAACCTCGAGGAGATGAAAGAAACCGGCGTTTTCGATCGTCTGCCCAAGAAAGAGGTTCTCAAGCTCGAAGACCAGCGCAAGAAGCTCGAGAAGTTCCTCGGCGGCATCAAGGACATGCCCGCCCTGCCTGGTTGCCTGTTCGTGGTCGACCCCCGCAAGGAATACATCGCCGTCAACGAAGCCCGCAAACTGGGTATTCCGGTGGTGGCTATCGTCGACACCAACTGCGACCCCGATGTCATCGATTTCCCCATCCCCGGTAATGACGACGCCATTCGCGCCGTGCGCCTGATCACCGGTAAGATGGCCGACGCCGTCATCGAAGCCAAGGCCGAGATGGAAGCCGAAATCGCCGCTCGCGAGCCCGACGATGAAGCCCGGGCGGATGAGATGGACGCGGCTGCCGCGGGCGACGCGGCCGGCGCCACCGTCGAGACCGAGACGGTCACTTACACCACCGAAGATGGCGAGACCGAGTCCGTGCGGGTGGGCGTATGGAGAGCTGAAGAGTAGAGGAGAGAGAAGGAAATGTCAGACATTAGCGCCACCATGGTCAAAGAGCTTCGCAACAAGACCGGAGCCGGCATCATGGATTGCAAAGAGGCCCTCAAGGTCAACAACGGAGACATCGAGCAAGCCGCCGGCTGGCTGCGCCAGAAAGGCATCAGCAAGGCCGAGAAAAAGGCTTCGCGCGAGACCAACGAAGGCCAGGTCGGTAGCTACATCCATCCCGGTGGTCGGGTGGGCGTGCTGGTCGAGGTCAACTGCGAGACCGACTTCGTGGCCAAGACCGACGAATTCCAAGAACTGGTTCGCGCCCTGGCGATGCAGGTGGCCGCGATGCAGCCTACCTACATCACCCGCGACGAGGTTCCTCAGGATGTCATCGCGGCCGAACTTGCCGGTTACCGTCAGGCTGCCATCGAAGATGGCAAGCCCGAGGCTATCGCCGACAAGATCGCCCAGGGTAAGGTCGATAAATACTTTCAGGCTCAGTGCTTGATGGAGCAAGAGTTCGTGAAAGAATCGTCCAAGACGGTCGAGGATCTCATCAAAGAGACCATTGCCAAGACCGGCGAGAACATCCGAGTGAAGCGCTTCGCTCGTTTCGACCTGGCCGGCTAGGCCTCGCCCCAGGGCTCCCCGTAGAGGGGAGCCCCGGCCCGCTGGTCGGGCAATTTACAGTCCCGGACAGGGCGCGTTAGTCTGGAGCAAGGTGAGCCCCGAATTCGATCAACAGCCCCCGCAGGTGTATTACGTGCTGGTCGCCGGCGAGCAACGGATCGCCATGTCTCATGATGGGACACCTGTGCGGGTCGGTCGCAACGTCGACAACGACATCGTCTTTGCCGATACCGAGACCAGCCGTCGCCACGCCGAGTTTCGGTGCCGCAACGGGTTGCTCGAGGTGCGAGACATGCGCTCGATGAACGGCACCCTGCTCGAGGGGCGGCGGATCGTGCCCGAGTTCTGGTGGAAGGTCAATCCCAACCAGATTCTGCAGGTCGGCATTAACGAACTCTATTTCGAGCGTCTACCAGGCGCCACCGGCGAGCCCCCCGCTTTCGTCCAGGAAGACTGGTTGGAAGAGGCCGACACCGAGTCGGTCGTGCGCACCAACTTCGACGCAGCCGCTGCCCAGGACTATGATATGGTTCTCGAGCCTCCGCCGCGCCTATCGCCCCCTCCGCCACCCCCGTCGAACGCCTGGCTCGAAGAGCCGGCCCGTGTGCCCGAACCCGAGCCCGAGCCGCAGCCGTGGCAAGATGAGGACGGCTGGGACCCTGAGACCGAGGACCCGGGCGTGCCCCCCATCGAAGACCTGGCGCCCCTGGGAGCACCCACCGATGAGTGGGAGGAACTCCCTGTCCCCGAGACCGAGTTTATCCCGGTACCCGAAACCGAGTTCGTGTATGAGTCGGCCGAGGAGGTGCCTGACCAGCCCGCAACCGAGCCCGAGCCCGAGCCCGAGCTTGAATCCTCAGAAGAGATGCCGCCGGCTCCTGCGGCCGAGGAAGAGTCCGACGAAATCGAACTCGAGGCGCCGGTGCGCTCCCAGCCCGTGCTCGCTCCCGAGGATATCCGCTTCAAGCCCACCATGATCTTGCCCGATGGGCGGCTGGCCCGGGTTGACCCTCTCGGCGAAGGGCGAGTGGTGGTCAGCATCGCCGAGCCTTTGCTGGGCTCGTCGGGTGAAACCGACCTGGTGCGCCTGGGGGTTGACGCCCAGGGTCGCCCGGTGATGGGCGTGCGCAAAGAATACGAGGCGAATGAATTCGCCGACTACCTCGAGCAGCAAGGGTTGGCCGCTCCCCGCGAGCGAACCCCCGCAGACAAGCCGTTGCCTCCGGGCCTCGAGCTTGGCGGCGAAGGCCGCTAGTGGAGCCCCAAGGAAGGAATGGATCGGCTGGGAAAGAATATGGCCTCGGCCGTCACCAAAGCCATGGCCACGCCCTTCGAACACAAATTTGGGTCCGCTCCGGATCTCTGGAGGAGAAATGAGCTGCTTGGTGTCTGAATCTGCCACTGCCCAATCCGAGAATTCCCGTCTGGCCTACGGACGAATTTTGCTGAAGCTGTCGGGCGAGGTCTTCGCCGGCTCGGCCGAATTCGGCGTCGACAGCAACACGGTCCGTCGCTACGCCGAAGAGATCCGCGAGATCTATGAGCTGGGCGTGCAGGTTGCCGTGGTCGTGGGGGGAGGCAACATCTGGCGCGGCCGAATGGCCCCCGACATGGAGCGGGCCACCGCCGACCAGATGGGCATGATTGCCACCGTGATCAACGCTCTGGCCCTGCAGGATGCGCTCGAGAAATGCGATGTGCACACCCGCGTGCTCACGGCCATCGAGATGAAGGATGTGGCCGAGCCGTTCATTCGCCGCAAAGCCGTTCGCCATCTCGAGAAGGGTCGGGTGGTCATTTTCGCCGGCGGTATCGGCAGCCCGTATTTTACCACCGACACCACGGCTGCCCTGCGCGGACTCGAAATCGGCGCCGACGCCATTTTCAAAGGCACCAAGGTCGACGGGGTCTACGATGGGGACCCTGTCCTCAACCCGGATGCCAAGAAGTTTCAGCAACTCACTTACATTGAAGTTTTGCGTCTGGGCCTCAAGGTCATGGACGCCACCGCCGTGTCGCTTTGCATGGACAATCGTCTGGCGATCGTCGTGTTCGACATCACCCAGGAGGGCAATATTCGGCGCATCGTGGCCGGCGAAGAAATCGGAACATTGGTCAAGGAGGAGCGCAAGTAATGGATACTATCGCGTTTGACGACTACGAAGAGAAGATGATGAAGTCGATCGAATCGCTGGGGCGGGACTTTGCCGCTGTCCGTTCGGGGCGCGCTTCGCCCGCGCTGGTCGAGAAAGTCATGGTCGAGGCCTACGGCACCGAGATGCCCCTCAATCAGGTCGCCAGCATTTCGGTGCCCGAAGCCAGGTTGTTGGTGATCCAGCCCTTCGACAAAAACAACATCGCGGCCATCGAGCGAGCCATCCACAAGAGCGATCTCGGCATCAATCCGTCCAACGACGGCAGCGTGATCCGTTTGGGATTCCCCGCGCTCACCGAAGAGCGTCGCAAAGATCTGGTCAAGATGGTCAAAAAGCGCGCCGAAGAGGCCAGGGTCTCGATTCGCAACATCCGCCGCGATGCGATGGAGGACATCAAGAAGGTCGACGGCGTACCCGAAGACGAGGTCAAACGTTCGCAGGATCAGGTGCAAAAGCTGACCGACCGTTATGTCGACGAGATCGACAGGAGCCTCGACAACAAAGAGAAGGAGATCATGGAGGTCTGAGCGAGGCCAATCTGCTCGGTAAGACCTTCCCAGCCGCTCTGTCCTTGCACCAGGGGCCCCTGCGCGTGGTGCTGACCAGTCCCTTTCGACCCTGTCTCGGCAGTGGTGCGCTCAGAGTGATCGGTCAGCGTCAAGAGGAGTCGGGAGCCCTTTGGATACTGGCCTACGAGCAGTATCACCGGCTGGAACCCGCCCAACGTGGACGATAGTCTCGACCTTTCCCGGCTGCCACGGCACGTGGCCGTGATCATGGATGGCAACCGGCGCTGGGCCAAAGAGCGCAAGCTTCCTGTCCTGCTCGGCCATCGGGCCGGGGTAAAGTCTTTTCGGCGCGTGCTCGAAACCTGCCGCGAGTTGGGCATCCGGCATCTGACCGCCTACGCCTTTTCGGCCGAGAACTGGCGGCGGGCGCCGGCCGAGGTGCGGGTGTTGATGCAACTGTTCGAGCAGTACACCCGTCGCGAGCGCGAGAAGCTTCGCCGAACGGGCATCTGCTTTCGCACCATCGGGCGGATCGAGCTCCTGCCGCCCGAGGTGTGGCAAGAGTTTCGGCGCACGGAAGAGGCTACCGCCGATAACCGCGACATGATCTTGAACCTGGCCGTCAACTACGGCTCGCGTGACGAGATTGTCGAGGCCGCACGCCGGGTTTCTCGCGACTTGCGCGAGGGTAAACTCCAAGAGGACGAGTTGGACGAAGAGCGATTCGGCCGGTATCTGTGGACAGGTGACCAGCCCGACCCGGACTTGCTCATTCGCACCAGCGGAGAGCTGAGGGTTTCGAACTTTCTCCTCTGGCAACTCGCCTACACGGAATTCTATTTCACGCCGCTCTACTGGCCCGATATCGATCGCCGCGTCCTGATGGACGCACTGCTTGAGTATCAACAGCGGGAGCGCCGCTACGGAGGCACTGCCGTCTCGTCATGAACGAACCCGCTCAACCCCAGAGTTCTCTCCTACGCCGGGTCATCACCGGCTTGCTGCTGTCGGTGGCCACCCTGGCCATGATCTGGTTGGGGGTCATTCCCTTCGCCATTCAGGTGCTGGTCCTGGCCGGCTTTGGTCTCGACGAATACTTCGGCATGGCCGAAAAGAAGGGCCTGAGACCGGCTCGTAGCCTGGGCAAGATCGCCGGCATGGTCATTCTCGTGGGAGCGGTTTTTCTCTCTGAAGCCCAGCTCACACGCCTGTTGATGGTGGCCATCATTTCCATTTGCGTGGTCATCGTGCTGCGCTCGCGCGATTACGTGTCCACCTTTTTGGCCGGTTCGTCGACCGTGTTGGGCGTGGTCTATCTGGGCTGGATGTTCTCGTTTATCATCCTGCTGCGGCGGCTCGATCACGGCGCGGCCCTGGTAACCCTGCTGGTGGTGGCCTCGGCTTTCACCGATATGGGTGGTTACTTCATCGGACGCTGGCTTGGCCGCATCAAGCTTTATCCCACCGTCAGTCCCAAGAAGACGGTAGAGGGGTCGCTGGGTGCGGTGGTCTTTGCCCTGGCCGCCTGCTGGTGGGTGGGGGCCTGGCTCTCGATCGCTCCCATTCATCGCTTCGGCCTGGGCCTCTTGGTGGCGGTGGTGGGTCAACTGGGCGACCTGTTCGAGTCGGCCCTCAAGCGCGACGTCGGGGTGAAAGATTCCGGCACCGTCATCGCCGGTCACGGCGGGGCCCTGGACCGCTTTGACTCGTTGACTTTCTCCTCCCCGCTGTTTTATCTCTATGCGGTGACTTTCGCCTTATGAAGAAGATCAGTCTGATCGGCTCGACCGGCTCGATCGGAACCCAGACTCTGGACGTGGTCGAGGCCAACCCCGACCGCTATCGGGTGGTCGCCCTGGCCGCCCGGCGCTCGTGGCAACTGCTGGCCGAACAGGCCCGCAAGTTCGAGCCGGCGGTGGTGGCCACCCTCGACGAAGAAGCCGCCGCACAGCTGGAAGGCGCGCTGGCCGATACCGACATCAAGGTACTCGCCGGAATGGACGGGGTGGTTCAGGCTGCCGCCTGGGCCGGCACCGACCTGACCGTCTCGTCCCTGGTGGGAATGGCCGGCTTGCTGCCGACCCTGGCCGCTCTCGAGGCCGGCATCTCGGTGGCCCTGGCTAACAAAGAGGCGCTGGTGGTGGGAGGCGACCTGGTCACCCGCGCGGCCCAGGCCAACGGCTGCCACCTGCTGCCCATCGACTCCGAGCACTCGGCCATCTTTCAGTGTCTACAGGGAGAGCAGCGCGCTCAGGTTTCACGCCTCATTCTGACCGCCTCGGGCGGGCCGTTTCGCACCTTCGCCAGGGCACGCCTCACCCAGGTCAAGGCCAGCGACGCGCTCAAGCACCCCACCTGGGACATGGGAGCCAAGATCACGATCGACTCAGCCAGCCTGATGAACAAAGGCTTCGAGGTGCTCGAGGCCAAGCATTTGTTCGGCCTGCCGCTGGACATGGTGGATGTCTGGGTGCATCCCCAGAGCATCGTGCATTCCCTGGTCGAGTTCATCGACGGTTCGGTCATCGCCCAGTTGGGTCCGCCCGACATGCGTACCCCCATCCAATACGCCCTGTCCTATCCCGAGCGTATCGCCCCCATCTGGTCGCGGCTCGAGTTACCGGCCATGGCCAACCTCAGCTTCGAGGCCCCGCGCTGGGACGACTTTCCCTGTTTGCGCCTGGCTTTCGAGGCCGGCCGCCAGGGAGGATCGATGCCGGCCGTGCTCAACGCCGCCAACGAGGTGGCCGTGGCCGCTTTTCTCGAAGACCAGATCACCTTCCTCGACATCCCCCGCATCCTCCAGGCCACCTGTGCGGCCCATACCCTGATCGCCGAGCCAACCGTCGACAATTTGCTGGAAGTGGATGCCTGGGCCCGTGCTTTTGCCGCTAAAGTAGGGGCCGCACCCATCAACGTATAAGTTCACCGACGTGGAAGCCTTACTCAGAATCTTGCTCGGACTGCTGGCCGTCGTGGGCGCGTTCGGATTTATCATCTTCATCCATGAGATGGGACACTTTCTAGCCGCTCGGGCGGTAGGTATTCGGTGCCCCGACTTCGCCATCGGCTTTGGCCCTTCGTTGTTCGAGTTTCGCTGGCGGGGCACCCGGTTTGCGGTTCGTCTGTTCCCCATCGGTGGTTACGTCTTGATGACCGGCGAAGAGCCCGAAGCTAACGACCACGAGACCTGGCACGACCGGGTCCATCGCGTCCTGGGCGGTTGCTCGCTGCCGGCCACCCCTAAGGAGCTACGCGCCTATCTAGAAGAACGGCGAGATTCTCTGCTCGAGAACGGGCTCAGCCAGCAGGCCATCGACGAGGTGGACGAGCACCTGAGGTTTCTGGCCGACAAGAGCTATCCCAACCTCGAGCAGGTCGAAGGCAACTTCAATCACCGGACCATCCCCCAACGCATGCTGGTGATCTCGGGCGGGGTGCTGATGAACTTTGCCGCCACCATCCTGATTCTGGTGTTCTCTGGACTGGTCTATGGGCGGGGCGATATCTTCTCGGATTTCACTCCTCGGGTACGCGAAGCCATGAAGGACCGTCCGGCTGCAGCGGCGGGCCTCGAGCAAGGTGACAAAATCGTGAGTGTGGGCGGAGTCGAGCTGCTCTCGGGGGCCGACATGATCGATGTGCTGGGCCAGTATCCCGGCCAGAAGGTTGCCCTGACTTTCACCCGCTGGGACGAGCCCCCTCGCACGGTCGAGGTGGTCCCCGATCTGGCCTCGAAGGGTATCGTTTTTCGGGGGTCGCCGCCCCGGGTTGTGGCCGATCAAGAGCCGCTCAAAGCCGGCCAGGTGGTGACCGCGGTCAATGGTCAACCGGTAGCTGACATCGTCGCGATGGCCGACGCCCTCAAACAAGCGCTCGCCGACAAGAAGAGCGACCAGGAGGTCGAGGTGGCTCTCACCCTCGAGGGCGTCGCTGATCCAATCAAGCTCAAAGGCGAAGCCGACCAGCTCGCGCCCAGAGGCCAGATTGGCGTTTTGTTGGGCTCGGTCGCGCGCATCCATCTCGAGACGGAGAAGACCACCACCGTCACCGAAGTGACGCCCGACAGTCTGGCCGCCAGGATGGGCATCCAGCCCGGCGACAAACTGGTGAGTATCAATGGCTATGACGCTTTTTCGCCGGCCACCGAAGTGGGCCACGGCTCGCTGGTCAGCTTTGCCCTCGAGCGCCTCGCCCAACGTGACGGGCCCATTCAATACCAGGTTCTAGTAGCTCGGGGTGATGACTTCGAACTGCTCAAGGCCGAGGGGCGGGCCGCTAACCTCGATGAATTGGGCGTGTCCCTCACTCCCCTCGGCTTCGGGGCCATCGTCAAGTCGCCCCTGGACTGGATCGAGCACTCCGTCACCATTCCCGTCAAGTTGCTCGTGGGGTGGTGGAGTGGCCGGGTCGAGGGCAAGGAAATCGCCCAGGGAGTGTCCGGGCCGATTGGTATCATGCAGACGATCTATGTGATCTCGCACAACGGACTGGCTGCCTTTCTCTTCTTCCTGGGGCTGCTCAATGCCGCCGTCGGCGGGTTCAACCTGATCCCTTTTCCGGCGCTTGATGGCAGCCGGCTGCTGATCCTGATGCTGGCCGGCTTGCGCGGGCGCGAGTTTGATCCCGACAAAGAAGCACGGTTCCACTTCACGGGTCTGGTGATTCTGCTGACCCTGGTGATCTTCGTGACCTTCTTCGATGTGCAGCGGCTGTTCGGCGGCTCGCTGCCTATTGAGTAACTTCCAGGGCCATCAGGCTGAAGTCGTCGCGGAGCGGGCGTTGCGAAAAGGCGTGCACCCGCCGTTCGATGGTCTTGAGCAGCTCCGAGACTCCCCGGTCCAGGTGCTGGCGCAGATGGCTTTCGAGCCCTTCCAGGCCGAAGAACTGGCGAGCCGGGTCGCGCACTTCCACCACTCCGTCGCTATAGATCAGCAGGCGGTCGCCCGCTTCGAGCTGCAATCGTCCCTCTTCCCAGCGGGCCTCGGGACGAATTCCGATGGGGATGCCGCCCTCCATCAGGCGGCGAATCTGGCCGTTTTGCTTGATGAGCAAGGGGGGCAAGTGACCGGCCCGGCTGTATTGCAGCTCGAGCGTACGGTGGTTGAGCACCCCGTAGAAGAAGGTGAAGAAGGTCGAGGCGTCACCGCTGTGGTTGTCGCGGTTGAGAATCTCGAACACCTCCGAGGGTGAGCAGATACGATAGTGGGGCGGCTCGCTGAGGGCTTTCTTGAGGGGGGTGTTGAGGCTCATGTCGGGGGTGAGGATGCGATGGATCCCCACCGAGAGCATCACCGCCTGCACGCCATGTCCACAGACGTCGAGCATATAGAAGGCGATGTGGTCCTCGGTCAGTCGGAAGATGTTCAGCGAGTCGCCGCTGACGTAGTGGCAAGGTAGAAAGGTGTAGTCGAAGCGAATGCTCCCCAGTTCGGGTAGGCGCGAGGGCAACAGGGCCCGCTGGGCCTCTTCGGCCGAGCGCAGGTCGGCCTCGAGCAGTTGCGCCTTCTGCTCGAGTTGTTGCACGGTCTTTTGCAGGTCGCGCTTGAGGTTGAGAACCCTGAGCCCGGCTCGGATGCGGGCCCGCAACTCGTCGGCTTCAAACGGCTTGACCAGGTAGTCGTCGGCGCCGAGGTCCAGGCCCAGCACCCGGTCTTCGGCTCTCCACTTGACGGTCAGCATCAAAAAGAAGGGTTGGGCGATGTCGGTGTGTTCGCGCACATGGCGAAGCAGTTCCGGCCCGTCCATCCTCGGCATCATCCAGTCCGAGATGATGATGTCTGGTTGGTGGCGCATGAAAAGCTCGACCGCTTCCTGGCCGTCTTCGGCCAGAAGGACGTGGTAATTCGGTTCCGAGCTTAGACTGTTGAGTAACAGGCTGCGCGAGATCGGATCGTCATCGGCGATCAGGATCGTCAGGGTCTCGCCCATAGCCGGTCAGTTTGACATCTGGCGCGGTCCTTCCCCCAGGACTTTGGGTGAGACTGGGGAACAGCCAGCCCCATGAGCCGGACTCCCCGTCGCGATAGCAAGCGCCGTCAGGTGGACACCCAGGAGGCCGAGAAGGTGCTCCGCTCGGGGGGGCTAGTGGCCTTTCCCACCGAGTTCGGCTATCGCCTGGCCGGCTCGGCCCGTCGTCCCGAGACCATCGCTCGTCTGCGCGAGCGAACCGGGCGCCAGAGTTCGCGGCCACTCATCCTGACGATGGGCGGGTTGGAGCAGGCCGAAGAGTTTGCCGAGGTCAGCCAGTCGGCCGAAGCCTTATGGGAGATCTTTGCCCCGGGGCCGTTGGTCACGTTGTTAGCCCGCCGGCCCGAGGTGGATCCCGCGATCAGTCATACTCTCAAGGTGGGCGTGCATTTTCCGTCGCACCCCCTGGCCCGCCAGCTACTGCGAGACTTCGAGCCGCTCGTGAGCAGCGGGGTCAGGGCCCGCGAGCTGGCTGATTATGTGCTCGAGGCTCAGGACCCACCGCTGGAGCTGGTGGCCACCGTGGTTGACGCCACTTCGCACCCGGTCCGTCTGATCGAGTCGGGCTTCATCTCCACTCGCGAGCTGGAGTTCGCCCTGGGCCATCGACCTTTGCTTTCGGGCGACGAAGCTTGTCCCCGGCGCTTTACCCGCTTTCGTCCCGAGGTCACCATTCTAGCGGTAGTGGGGGATCCTCAGCGCACGGCTCGGCGTCTGCGCAACCTGCGCGACTCTTTCCGCCTGTCGCAAAGCGTGAGGATGCTGGTTTCGACCGAGCTCGCCGAGGAGCATTTCGCTGACGAATCGGGGGTGATCCGACTGGGTAGCCGCAACCGACCCGAAGAGTTCGAGGCGCAATTGTTCTTGCAACTGGGCGACCTCGAGCGCCAGACCTCGGGGGTGGCCCTGATCGAGGGGCTGGCCGGCAGCCCGAGCGTGATGGAGCGCCTCGAGCAGTTGGCTCAACAAGTCATCAACACGGATAATCCCGGCTATTCGGGCATCGGGGTCGAGGAGTCGGCCTCGCAATGAACTTTGCTCTGCTCGAGAGCTGGCCCGAGCTGGCTTCGACCAATGACCGGGTGCGCGAGTTGGCCGAGCTTGGCGCGGCCGAAGGCAGCTCGGTGGTGGCCGACCGTCAGAGCGGCGGGCGAGGTCGCCTGGGTCGCGTCTGGCATTCGCCCGAGGGCGGGCTTTGGGTCTCGACCTTGCTGCGTCCCGAGCAGGCCGACGGCTTGTCGCTATTAGGGGCGTTGGCTTGCCGCCGAGCCCTGGCGGGGTTCGGCTTCGAGTGCCGGGTCCGCTGGCCCAACGACCTTCTGCTGAGCGGCAAGAAGGTAGCTGGCGTGCTGGTAGAGACCCGGCTGCGCGGAGCCGGATGTGATTTTGCCGTGCTGGGCCTGGGGGTGAATGTGGCCGTGAAAGAGTTTCCGCCCGAGCTGACCGAGATCGCTACCAGCCTTTGTCTGGAAGGTTCGGCACCCTCGCGCGAACAGGTCCTGGCCGCTTATGTCCAGCAGCTCGAGTCGCTCTATCAAGAACTGCGCAGTCACGGGGTTGCCTCATTGGTAGCCGAGGCCAATGCTCATCTCGATCTGGTCGACCGGGCCATCGAGCTCGAGCTGGGTGAGCAGACGGTCCGGGGGCGACTGGCGGGTCTTGACCCGCGCGGAGGGTTGGTGCTTGCCGATGGTAGGGTATACTATTCTGCTGAGCGCCTGCGACCTGCAGGACCGATTCTCGAGGATTGAGAAGGTGCCAACATGTCCGTCTATAAAATGACCGAAATTGTGGGAGTGTCCAGCGAGAGCTTTGCCGATGCTATCGAAAAAGCCATCGCCGAGGCCACCAAAGCGGTTGGACGGATGGCCTGGTTCGAGGTGGCCGAGCAGCGCGGAACCATCGAGATGGGCCAGATTCGCGAGTATCAGGTCAAGCTTAACGTGGGCTTTCGCATCTCAGACTAGCGCCGGGGCCTTCGATCGGCTGAATCCAGGCCGCCTCGGTTTCGGGCGGGCGCGACGAGTTCTCTTTAGGTTGTGACGAACTGACCTTGGCCCGCAGATAGAGTTCGTCCCCGGCGAAGTGATAACCGGGCTCGGTGCCTTCGACGATGGCCAGCACCTCGGCCGGTTGGCCGCCCCGGCTGCCGATGAATTGGGTCGAATATTCCACTCCGGGAGTCGGCTTGATGGTCAGCTGCATCCCCGTCGCGAAGCTTTCGATAGCGGCCAGTTCCACGCCCGTGCTGGAGTAGAATTGGCCGTCCTTCATCGCCGCCATCAGCGAGTTGGCCGAAAGCTCGTCGGCCTCCACCATGACCCAGCCCCGGCCCGGGTTGCTCTGGGCGGGGTCCAGCCGGTGATAGTCGTGAGCGTCGTCGGTGGCCAGACCATAAACCAAACTGTCTCCCTGGCACAGCCTCCCCACCAGGGCTTGGTCCCACAGCTTTTCGGTGCTCGCGTGGTTGGCGTCGCCCGCGTCGGCCGACAACCAGTGCCCGTTGTAAGCCTCGAAGAAGACCGGCTCGTCGGTCCTTAGCTGGATGAGGTCGCTGGCATTGAGGGTGTAGTGGTAGTTGGGATGGTTGATGACCACCAGGTCGGCGGCCTGGGAGGCCAGTTGGTGGTCGCGGTTGAGCTTTTCCCCGGCGGTTTCGCCCCCCAGCGGAGCGAGCGGGTGGTCAAGGTTGTGGGCGTTGAGGTGAAGGTGCTCGCTGTCGGTCAGTTCCTCGCTCTGGATGAGCAGGAACTGGTCGGGCTGCTCGAACTTGTCCCGGTACTCTGCTAACGTCTTGAGGCGAACCTGGCCGTCGGGCCGCTGTTCGACCCACTGGTCACCGAACTCCTGGCGATAGCGCTCGACCTTGTCGGGGCTGGTGCCGACCCACTTTTCTCCCTCTTGCAGCCGATTGTGCTCGGTCAAAGCGAGAAAGTGATAGCCGCGTTGCTGGTAGTCATCGACGGCCTGCTCGGGAAAAGCCTGGCCATCGCTCCACAGGGTATGGGTGTGCATGTTGCCCTTGTACCAGTTGGGTGCCGCCTGGGCCGAGACGAACGGCGTCACCGCCATCATGGCTGCACACACCAGGCTTCGCGTCTTCATGGCCTTAGCTTAGAGAAGCCGTGTCACGACCTCGTTAAACCCGGCCCGGTCTTCGGTCTCTTCCCGCGATCTTTCCCCGAGGTCCCCCACTCCGTCCCACCTATCCCACTTCGCCCCACTCACCCCACTATGCCCCACCACCTCCACTTCATCCCACCCGCCAACCGGGCTTCTACCGTCTACCGACTGAGCCAACGACGGAAAACTAGAAGTCGTCGACTTCGACCTGTAAGCCGTGGCTGCGCAACTGGGCCGCTACCCGGTGGCACTTCTCGCGAGTGCCTTCGTAGCAGACGGCTCGGCCCTGAGTGTGGGCGGTGTGGGTCACGTGGCTGGCCACCTCGTGGGAGCAGCCGGTCGCTTTCTGGATCCAGAGCACCACGTCGTCAAACTTGTGGACGTGGTCGTTGTAGAGAATCACCCGCCAGTTCCTTTCCGGGCGGGATTTTCTTTCGGTGTCCTGATGGGTCTGCGTATCCGGAAGTGCGGTGCTCACGTCGCCAACCATCATACCCCGGCGGGAGCGGAGGTATGCGCCGCGAGGGGCTCGAGTGGGAAGAGTGGGGGATTTCGGAGGGCTTCCTGCCCGGTTTGGACCAAAAATGGGAAAATCTTCAAAAAAAAATTGTGAACTTTTTTCACGCTGTTTCCCAGCATCTGGGGGGGTGGCCTCGTCGAGGGCCCTAGATGTAGTGGTTGGCTGTTTCTTTTATGTTGCTAACTGCTCAATGCCTTTGTTGACAGCGATTCACGGCCGTGCTTATAATTGTGGGGCGAGGTGGGGCAAAGTGGAGGACGATGGAACAGAGTGGATGAGTCGACCACGGAATACCTGTTCTCAGGGACTTACGAGCACACTCTTGATGACAAGGGTCGGTTGACAATTCCCTCCTCGTTTCGTCAGGACTTCAGTGATGGAGCCGTATTGCGCAAGAGCAACGATGGCTCGGTCGAAGTTCTGCCTCGCGCGGCATGGAACCTTTTTCTACATGAACTTAAAAAGATTTCAAAGACCGATGTCAGGGGTCAACGGTGGGTGACCAGGCAACTGGCCGCCGCCACGTCTGTCGAGCTTGACAAGCAAGGGCGCGTATTGGTCTCGCAAGACCTGCGCGGTCACGGCGAGTTGGAGTTCGGCAAAGTGGTGGTAACCGGGGCGCTAGACCGCCTCAAGGTTTGGAATGCTCGGCGATGGGCCGAGCTCGAGACCGAGGAAATGGAGGAACTCGACGACTATGTTTATGAGAAGTACCAAATCTAAGCTCTCCTACTCCCGTTTCCCTGTCAAGGTTCTGATGCCACCGGCTCCGCCCTGGCGGAGACGGTCGCCTACTCCCGGACCGGGTACCGGGGGACGGCAGACTCGCCCAGAGCGACTCGAGTTGGTAGACAAGCGAGCGGTCGAGGGCGAGAACGGAACTAGTTGACCGACTACCATCGCCCCGTCATGGTGGCCCAGGTGCTGGAATGTCTCGCTGTGCGCGAGTCCGACCTGGTGGCCGACATGACGTTGGGCGGAGGCGGGCACAGCCAGGCGTTGCTGGCCTGTCTCGGAGAGAGCGGTCGCCTGGTCGGGTTGGATCGTGATGAGGATGCCGTGCAAGCGGCTGGGGATCGGCTTTCGAGTGATCCTCGTTTTACGGCCGTCAAGGCCGCGTTTGATGAGTTTGGAGAGGCGTTGACAAGGTTGGGCTGGCCGAAAGCGGATAAGGTGTTGATGGACCTGGGGGTCTCCTCCTATCAGCTCGACACGGCCGACCGCGGATTCAGTTTTCAATCTGAGGGCCCCCTCGATATGCGCATGGACCGCCAGGCCCGCTTGAGCGCCGCAGAACTGGTCAATACCACCGAGGAAGGCCGTCTGGCCGATATTCTTTTCGAATACGGCGAAGAGAAGCGCTCGCGCGCCATCGCTCGGGCTATCGTGGCCGAGCGTCGCCGCCAGCCAATCAGCACCACCCGCCATTTGGCCGACGTGGTGGTCTCGGTGCTGGGGCGAAAGGGCCGCATTCACCCGGCCACGCGCACCTTTCAGGCCTTGCGCATCGCCGTCAATAGCGAGCTCGAGCAACTGCGCGACGGCCTCGAGCAGGTTGTCGAGCGGCTGGCCCCCGGGGGGCGTCTGGCTGTGCTCAGCTACCACTCTCTCGAAGACCGTATCGTAAAGTCTTTTTTTTCTCGCGCGGCCGGACAGTGCGTTTGTCCGCGCGAGTTTCCTGTCTGTCGCTGCAACCCGCAAGAGCGGGTGCGGCGCCTAACCCGCAAGCCGGTGGTGGCCGACGCCGGCGAGGTGCGCGAGAACCCTCGCGCTCGTTCGGCCAAACTGCGTGTGGTGGAGAAACTGTGAGGAAGGTGGAGGTGTCCGTGGATAACGAGATTTCTGAGCACAAAAAGAGCAAGCGCTTGCGAGAAGGTCTACCCTGGTCTTATCCCGTGGTCGGGTTTGCGGCCGTGTCCATTTTGTTGGTGGCCTACCTTTGTCAGTTCGCCCAGATCGTGAGTATTCAATATACGCTGCTCGAGCTCCGCGGCGAGCGCCGAGTCCTGGAGCGCGAGCAGAACGAACTCGAGCTGGCTATTCAAGAGTTGACCTCGCTCGAGCGCGTCGAGACCGTGGCTGTCAAGCAGCTCGGCATGGTTCCCCCTTCCAATCGCGAGGTGCTGCAGGTGCTGCCGACGGCGGCCGCCGAGGTGCGGCAGTTGGCCGCCACCAACCCCAATGAGGGGGCTCAGCCATAATGTTTGAGGGGGTCGAAGGGCGCCAGTCCGACATCATGATTTTCCTGGAAGCAGACTGCTTTGATTTTTCCATCGGAGGAAGCGCACGTTGAACGGATGGGCCGGCGTGAGCCGCAGTCGCCTGATCATGCTCTTCTGGCTGTTCGCAGCCGTTTGTGGTCTATTGACGCTGCGCCTGACTCAGGTGCAGTGGATCGAGCATCCGCGTTACCTGGCCCAGGCCGACGCCCAGCACCTGGGCCAGGCCGAGCTGCCGGCTTTGCGGGGCGAGATTCGCGACCGCAATAACGTGGTGCTGGCCACCAGCATCGCGCTGTATTCGGTGGCGGTCAATCCTGAAGAGGCGCGGGCCAAGCTTCAGGAATACAAGAATGAACCTGACAAGGCTCCCGAGGGGGCCCCTACCACGACTCGCGAGCTGGCCGAGAATCTGGCTCCCCTGGTCAACTGGAAGGTCGACGCCCTCGAAGACGTGCTCAGCCGTCCAGGTACCTTCGCCTGGCTGGCCCGCAAAGTGCCCGACGAGACGGCTGATGCTTTCAAGGCCAAAGAGAAACTGCTGCCCGGTGCCTGGCTGGCCAAAGAGCCGACCCCCGGCAAGCGCTTCTATCCTAAAGGCAGTCTCGCCTCGCATCTGGTGGGCACCACCGGTATCGACGACCAGGGTCTGGATGGACTCGAGTCGGCCTGGGACACCTACCTGGCCGGTGAGCCCGGCATCATCAAAGCCTTCATGGATCGCGACGGCTGGGCCACCCTGGGTCAGCCCGCCGCGCTGATTCGTCCCGCCGAACCGGGCAAGAACGTCATCTTGACCATCGACGAGACCATTCAGTATGTGGCTGAGCGCGAACTGGCCAAGCAGGTCAAGGACTACAAAGCCAGCGGTGGTATCGTCATCGTCATGGATGCTCGCACCGGCGAGGTGCTGGCCATGGCCATCAATCCAACCTTCCCGGCGAAAGACTTCGGCAAGGTCGATCCGGCCGTGCGCCGCAACCGGGCCATTACCGACCCCTACGAGCCGGGCTCGACTTTCAAGGTCTTCCTGGCGGCCTCGGCGGTCGATTCGGGGATCAAGATCAGCGACACCTTCCGGGCGGGCGGAGTGCTCTATATCGGCGGCTGGAGCATCCATAACGCCAGCGACGGTCTGTATGCTGGCGCGGCCGAGACCCTGGCCGACATTATCGCCTATTCTTTCAATATCGGCACCGCCTCCATCGCGATGCGCTTGGGCCGCGACAAGTTTTACAAGCACCTGCTCGCCTTCGGCTTCGGCTCGAAGACCGGCATCGATCTGGTGGGCGAGAGTGAGGGCATCCTCTCCAATGGTAAGGACTGGGCCGAGATCAACCTGGCCACGATTTCCTTCGGTCAGGGTGTGGCTTGCACTCCGATTCAGTTGGTGTCGGCCATGCAGGCCGTGGCCAACGGCGGCATTCGCATGCAGCCTCGGGTGGTCAAAGCCATCACCGACGAGCAAGGCAATGTGGTCAAGCGTTTCGAGCCCACCGAGCTAGGGCGCCCCATCAGTCCTGCCGCGGCTGCCGATATGGTGAAAGTGCTGCGCGGCGTGGTCGAAAAAGGAACCGGGAAAAAAGCCCAGATTCCTGGCTATTTGGTCGCTGGCAAGACAGGTACAGCGCAACTCGTGGAGAATGGAGTCTACGCACCGGGAAAATACGTGGCGTCTTTTCTCGGGTTTGCTCCTGCTGACGACCCGCGAGTAGTCATTTTGGTGAAGATCGAAAAGCCCACTCCTTATTGGGGTGGTCTGGTGGCCGGCCCCGTGTTTCACGCGGTTGGCCAGGAGGCTCTATGGAAGCTGGGGGTCCAACCCGATCCCAAGCTGCTCAAAGAGGCCGAAAACGGGCTGGAGTAAATCTGAGAAGGAGGCCGACATGCACGACAATTTCGACGTAGAGGAATTTGTTAGACAATTCACGAGTCCCGCTCCGCAAAGGGTCAGAAAGCCTGCTGCGGAGATTATGATGGCGCCGGTTCCGACTCGGGTCGGACCCCGCCTCGATCGCACGCGTGGGGGCAAGAAGCGCTGGGTCACCAGGCTCGATATGAAGCCAAATCTCAAGCGCTTTACAAAAGAAGTCCCTATGCTATAATGGGTCGATTTTTTCGTGGAACGGGCGCTAAACCGGGGTTTTTAGGGCTTAATTGGTTGGGAGGATAGCAAAAGTGAAGTTGGCTGATTTGGCGACAAGCCTTGGGGCGACCAGCATCCACGGTGACCTGGATACGGAGATCACGGGGGTTGCCTATGACTCCCGAAAGGTTCAGCCAGGTGACCTTTTCGTCTGTATCCCCGGCTTTCAATCCGACGGCCACGACTTCGCGCAGAAAGCCGCTGACGCTGGGGCGGCCGCGCTGGTGATCGAGCGCTCCGTCGACCTGACCACGGCCGTGCCCAGTTTGCGGGTGGCTTCGGCCCGCCGCGCCCTGGCGACGGCGGCAGCGTCTCTGGCTGACTATCCGGCTCGCAAGCTTTTGACCGTGGGCATTACCGGCACCAACGGCAAGACCTCGACGGCCTATCTCTGTCAGGCCGTCTTGCGTGAAGGCGGCTTTCGTCCCGGCTTGATCGGCACCATCCACGCCCTGGTAGGCGAGCGGGTGGTGCCGTTGCGCAATACTACTCCCGAATCGGCCGACTTGCAGGGCCTTTTGGGCGAGATGGTCGAGGCCGAACTCGACGCCGTGGTCATGGAAGTTTCGTCCCACGCTCTGGTGCTCGAACGCACCCACGATCTGCCCTTCGATGTCGGCGTTTTTACCAACCTCACCCAGGACCACCTCGACTTCCATCAGACCATGGAAAACTACTTCCAGGCCAAAATGGAGCTCTTCCGCCAGTTGGGTAACGACTGGAGCCGGGTGACCACTCCCTTTGCCGTCATCAATCTCGATGACGAGTATGCCCGGCGGATCCTGCCCGAGTTGCAGGTTCCCTACGTTACTTACGGTTTCCATCCCGATGCCCATGTGCGGGCCACCGACCTCGAGGTCAGCCCCGCTGGCGTGAGCTACACCGTTTCGACTCCGGTCGGCGAAGAGCGGGTCGAGCTGCAACTGTCGGGTCTGTTCAACGTCCAGAACTCCCTGGCCGCCATTTCGGCCGGCCTGGCCCAGCGCATCGACCTGACCGACGCCGTGCGCGGAGTCGAATCGGTACCGGGCGTTCGAGGCCGCTTCGAGCTGGTGCGCGAGGGCCAGGATTATACCGTGGTGGTCGACTATGCCCACACCCCCGACGGGCTCGAGAATCTGCTCACTTCCGCCCGCCAGGTCACTCGCGGACGGTTGCTGACGGTCTTCGGGTGCGGTGGCGATCGCGATGCGGCCAAGCGACCCATGATGGGCGAGATCGCCGGGCGTCTCTCCGACCATGTCATCGCCACCTCCGACAATCCTCGTAGCGAACAGCCAGAGACCATTCTCGATGCCATCGAGAAAGGGCTTGCCCCGACCGGCGTCAGCTATGAGCGCGAGGCGGACCGGGCCAGCGCCATCGGGCGCGCCATCGGCATGGCTGGCCCTGGCGACACCGTGGTGATTGCCGGCAAGGGCCACGAGAATTATCAGATCTTTGCCGATCGGACCATCCACTTCGACGATGTCGAGGTTGCCGGTCAGGCCATTCGAGTTCGCCTGGGAAAGGGCGGTAAGCCGGCGAGCCGCACTAACGATCAGGCCTGGACCGAGCGCCGCCGCACCACTGCGGCCCTGGAGCAAACAAGATAAGTGCCATCCTTTTCTCTGCAAGAGATCCAGGCTGCCACGGGAGCGAGTCCGGTCACCGGAGCCTCGCTCCCTGACGTTTTTACAGGTGTCAGCACCGACACCCGCAATCTCTTACCCGGGCAACTCTTTGTGCCTCTGGTGGGCGAGCGCTTCGATGGCCACGACTATCTAGATCAGGCCCTGGCAGCGGGGGCCACGGGCGTGCTCTGGTCTCGGCCCGAGCGCCCCGCCTCGGCCCCGTTGCTGGCGGTCGAAGACACTCTCGAGGCCTATCAGTGGCTGGGCTCGGCTTATCTCAAGCGGTTGGGCGTGCCGGTGGTGGCCATCACCGGTTCGACCGGCAAGACCACCACCAAAGACCTGGTGGCTGCCATGCTGAGCAGCCGTTATCGGGTGCACAAGACCGAGGCCAATTACAACAACGATATCGGCGTGCCGCTGACCCTGCTGACCATGCCCGAGGATACCGAAGTGGCCGTGCTCGAGTTGGCCATGCGAGGGGCCGGCCAGATCCGTCGCCTGGCCCGCTTGCTCGATGCCAGGGTGGGCCTGATTACCAACATCGGGGAGTCCCATATCGAGCTACTGGGTAGCCTCGAGGCCATCGCCGACGCGAAAGGCGAGTTGCTCGAGTGTCTGAGTTCAGAGGCGGTGGCCGTGTTGCCGGCCTGCAGCCCGTTCTTTGCTCGGCTGGCCGGCAAAACCAAAGCCACCATCCGGAGTTTCTCGGCCCATCCCGGCGCCCGCGCCACCCTGTCGCCCCTGGCCCTCGAGAACCTTGGTATCGACGGCTGGCGCATCACCCTCGAGGGCGGGCGTCCGTTCGTGTTCTCTCTGCCCGGAACCCATCACCTCGAGGATCTCATGGCGGCCCTGTTGGCGGTCGCAGAGCTGGGCGTCAAAGTCGAAGATTGCTCTGGCGTTCTGCGTTCCTTTAGGCCCACAGGTCTGCGCATGGAGGTGCTGAATCTTTCTGGTGGCGTGAAAGTGATCAATGACTCTTATAATGCGGCTCCGGCCTCGGTAGAGGGCGCCCTCGAGGTGCTTTGCGGAACCACCAATCGCCGGGTGGCCGTACTCGGCGACATGCTCGAGTTGGGCGAACACGCAGCCGAAGGCCACCAGCGCGTGGGTCGTGCCTGCGCACGCCTGGGCGTCGACTTTCTTCTGGCGGTGGGCAGCCAGAGCCGAGCCCTGGCCGAGGCGGCCCGGGAGGGCGGAGTCGACAATGTGGTGTGGGTCGCCTCGCGCGAAGAAGCAGCCGGTGTGCTCAAGACATCGCTGCAGCCCAATGACTGGGTGCTGTTCAAAGCCTCCCGGGGCATGGGGCTGGATCAATTGGTGGCCGGTCTGGGGGCAAGCTCATGAGTCTTCCGGTAGCCAAGTTCGCAACCGCTGGCTTAGCCGGTCTGGGCTTTACCCTGTGCGCCATGCCGATCTTTTTGGCCTACATGCGTCGCCTGGGCTGGGGGCAAGAGATTCGTCCTGAAGGTCCGGCGGATCATCAGTCTAAAGCGGGCACGCCGACCATGGGGGGCGGGGTCTTGATACCGGCGGCCATGCTGGCCTCTTTGTGCGCCGGTCTCTACAGCCTCGACCTGGCCTTTTTCTGGTTTATTACGTTGGGGTGCTTCTTGCTGGGTCTGGTCGACGATATGACCGCCATCACCAAGAAACGCAACCTCGGCCTGAAAGCCCGCCACAAACTGATCATTCAGGGCAGCCTCGGGCTGATGACGGGTCTGTACCTGGTCCTCTCTCGCGATAACCCTGGCTTCTGGTTTCCCGGCTTGGGCCGGATCGAAGGCTGGGGTTGGGTGATGGCCCTGGCCCTGGTGGTGCTGACCTCGAGCACGAACGCGGTCAACCTCACCGATGGGCTCGACGGTCTGGCGGCCGGCACCGTCACCAGCGCCATGCTGGCCTACGGAGTGATTTGCGCCCATCGAGGCCAGGTCGAGTTGGCCACGGCGGCTCTGGCTCTGGTGGGGGCTCTGCTGGGTTTTCTCTGGTTCAACTGCTATCCGGCCAAGCTGTTCATGGGCGACACCGGCAGTCTGGGCCTGGGTGGGGCGCTGGCTCTGCTGGCGCTGCTTTCGGATACTCCTTTTTTGCTGATGGTGATTGGCGGGGTGTTCGTGGCCGAGGCTGTCTCGGTCATCCTCCAGGTCACCTATTTCAAGACCACTGGTGGCAAGCGGATCTTTCGCATGAGTCCGCTCCACCATCACTTTAGCCTGGGCGGCTTGCACGAGGTTCAGGTTACCACCCGTTTCTGGCTGGTGGGAGCCCTGCTCGGTCTGCTGGGCGTCTATCTATACTTCCTTATATATGTTTCTTTCTAGTTTGAATAATCTTCAAGTGACGGTCCTGGGGCTGGGTAAAAGCGGGCTGGCCCTGGCTCGCGAACTGGGGGCCAGGGGGTGTCGTCTGCTCTTGAGCGACACCCGCACTCAGGAACAGTTGGCCCCGGTGCTGGCCGAGTTGGGCGAGCTCGAATACGAACTCGAGGCCGGAGGACACACCGCTCGAGTCTATGAGGGCCAAGACCTGGTCGTCATCAGCCCCGGCGTGTCGATTCATCATCCAATCCTGAAAGCGGCCTTGCAGGCCGGCGTGCCGGTGGCCGGCGAGGTAGAGATCGCGGCGCGCTTGAGCGAGCTTCCTTTTGTGGCCGTGACCGGAACCAACGGCAAGTCGACCACCGTGACTCTGATCGGATCCATGCTGGGGCGGCGTGGCCTGGTGGCCGGCAACATCGGCACTCCGCTGGTGGGACAGGTGACCCACGCCGAGCCGGGGGTCGAGTGGGTGGTGGCCGAGATCTCGAGCTTTCAGCTCGAGTCTACTCACACTTTTCGTCCGCGCATTGCGGTCTTGACCAACCTGACTCCGGATCATCTCGATCGCCACCCCAACCTGGAAGAATACGAGGCTGCCAAAGCCCGAATGTTCTCGTGCCTGGGTCACGGCGATGTCGCCGTGCTCCCGCTCGACGAGCCGCACGGCCCGCGCTTTGCCGAGTGGATTCAAAACGGCCAGTTTCCGGCCTGGCTGGACGGATTTGAGCCGCCGGCGCGTGAGGGGCGGCCGCGTCTGGTCTGGTTCTCGGGTCAGCGCGAACCCGACCAGGGGGTCTGGTGCCACGACGGCCGAGTTTATCACCAGGCGGACGGCCACACCCGCGAACTGTTTGACTGGAACTTTCCCAACCTGCCCGGGCCCCACAATCTGGTCAACGGGTTGGCGGCCACGGCCGTGGCCCTCGAGTTGGGGGTCGACCTCGACGACATCGTGCGGGCCTTGCGCGAACACCACAATCTTCATTTTCGTCTGGAGCGGGTGGCCGTGCTCGACGGAGTCGAATACATCAACGACTCCAAAGCCACCAACGTGGCCTCGGTGGTGGCCGCCCTCGAGGCCTGCCCCCAGCCGATCGTGTTGATCGCCGGCGGCAAGGATAAAGGCTTTGACTTTTCCGAGTTGGCCTCGGCCATCGCCCGCCGCGTCAGGCATCTGATGCTTATCGGCGAGGCCGCCCAGCGACTGCAAGAGGCGGTTCAGAGCACCGGGTTCGATTCTATCGTGCGTTGTCAAAGTCTAAAAGAAGCGGTCGAGCGGGCTCACGCCTGCGCCGAGCCGGGGGGTAGCGTGCTGCTTTCGCCAGCCTGTTCAAGTTTTGATATGTTCGCCCACGCCGAGGAGCGGGGCGAGAAGTTCAGCCAGTTCGTAAGAGAACTGGACGCGGAGGTATCGGTATGAAGAAACACGCCGATGGGTGGGTTCTGACCATCGCGTTGAGCCTATGTATCCTGGGCATCGTGATGGTATTCTCGTCATCGCTGGTGACCACCGCGTCCTCCTACGACTTCAATCGCGATCCATACTTCTTCTTGAGGCGGCAACTGGTCTACTTCGTGCTCGCCCTGATCTGTATGGCCGTGGTTCGACGCATCGACCTCGAGGTGTGGCGCCCCTGGTTGGGTTTTCCCAGCGTGGTATCGGCAGTAGGGCTGCTGATCATGGTGTTGATTGCTGGTCCCGAGATTAATGGCGCCCACCGTTGGATCATCATCGGCGGATTCCAGTTCCAGCCGGCCGAGTTCGCCAAGCTTGCCATCATCTTCTATATGGCGGACTTTTTAGCCCGGCGGGGCGAGAAGATCCAACACTTCATCCGGGTGGTACCCGCCCTGGCCATCTGGGGGATCGTCCTCATCCTGATCGAGCGAGAGCCGGACCTCGGCACCGCCCTTGTGGTGGCCGGAGTGTTCATGGCCATGCTCTATGTGGCCGGTGCGCGCCTGTTCCATCTGGGCTCGATGGCCGGAGCCGGAGCCCTGGTGGTGGTCATGAGCATCATCGCCAAGCCCTACCGGATCAAGCGCATCACCGCCTTTCTCAATCCCGAGCAAGACCCTCAAGGCTCGGGCTATCACGCCATCCAATCGCTGATCGCGCTGGGCTCGGGTGGTGTGCTCGGGCGCGGCCTGGGGGCCAGTCATCAGAAGTTCAAGTACCTGCCCGAGGCCCACACCGACTACATCTTCGCCATTCTGGGTGAAGAGTTGGGATTGCTCGGCGCGGCGGCCGTGCTGGTGCTCTTCGTCTGTTTGCTCTACAAGGGCTTCCGCATCGCTGTCCACTGCCGCCAGCCCTACTTCCGTTTTCTGGCCGCCGGTTTGACCTTCCAGTTGACTTTGCAAGCTCTGCTCAATATCGGTGTGGTCAGCGGGGCCCTGCCCAGCACGGGCATTCCGCTGCCTTTCATCTCGTATGGAGGCACTTCGCTTCTCTCCTCGCTGATTTCCATCGGGCTGCTGCTCAACATCAGCGAAGCCAGTGCCCGCCATCGGGCCAGTCGCAAAAAGCCCACCAGAAAGGTTCGCCGCGCTCGCTCGGGGGCAACCCTGACTTCCTCGCGAGAGGACAGTGTCGAGCCGGTCTCGAGCGGCAGTTGGGAACGCGACGCCGCCGGCGAAAGACTGCGCTCCTCGAAAGAGAGCCTGCCTCGGCCGGCGGTGGAGCCAGGACTGGTGAAGCAGGGAAGGGTAGGTTGGGGGTATCGTCGGCGCTCGCTTCGGAAAAGCGATGAGTGGGAAACAGGATCCCACCGCTAGGGATAGAAAGACTGGCCGCCTTCGAGCGGCCTTTTTCGTTTGGAGGAATTTGAAAAAAAATCAAAGAACTAGAAACATACGTTCTGAGGGGAATAGGCTTTTTGAGCAAAGTCGTCTTTGCTGGAGGTGGTACCGGCGGACATCTCTATCCCGGCCTCGCGGTGGCGGATCGCCTTCGCTCGGCTGGTAACGAGGTGTGCTTTATCGGTACGCGCCGGGGGGTGGAGGCTCGGGTTGTGCCCAACTGTGGCTACCCGATCTATTTTGTCCGCGCCCGCGGCTTGTCGTCGCGGCCAATTCCTCTTTTGAAGGCCCTGGCCGAAACGTTCGTCGGCTTCTTGCAGAGCGTGAAGCTGTTCGTGGGCTGCAAGCCCGACCTGGTGGTCGGCACCGGCGGCTATGTGAGCGCCCCGGCCGTGCTGGCCGCGGCGATGGTGGGGGTGCCGGTGGTGGTGCTCGAGCAGAATGCCGTACCCGGCAAAGCCACCCGTTTTCTGGCTCGCCTGGCTGACCAGGTCTGCCTGAGCTTTCCCGAGTCGGCCAATCTACTCAGCGGCGACAAGGTCGTGGTGACCGGCAATCCGGTGCGCCCCGAGTTGATGAATTGCGAGCGCGGCGCCGCCCGCCGCCAACTAGAATTAGACAGCGACCGTCCCACCCTGCTCATCACCGGGGCCAGCCAGGGCGCAAGCAGCCTCAATCGGGCTACCATGAAAGCTCTGGTGCGCTGGCGCGACAATCCCTGGACGGTGTTGCACCTGACCGGCGCGTCGCAGCATGAGCAGGTCGCTCGCGAGGCTGCTCCCCTGGTTGAGGGAGGACAGCTCGACTATCGACCCATAGCCTATCTCGACGATATCGGTTCGGCCTATGCCAGTGCCGACCTGGTGGTGTCGCGGGCCGGCGCCACCACCATCGCCGAACTCACTTGCCTGGGGTTGCCCGCCATTTTGGTGCCCTATCCCTTTGCCGGTGGGCATCAGACCCAGAACGCCGAGGCCATGGCCAGAGCTGGCGGAGCCATTCTGGTGGCCGATGAGAAAATAGAAGAAGAGTTGACCGGGTTAGTGGAGGGGCTATTCCGGGAACCAGAAAAGCTCGAACAAATGCGCGGGGCCAGTGCCTGCCTGGGAGAACCCGAGGCACTGAATCGTATTGCCGGGATTTGCGAGACCTTAGCCAAGACAGGGAGGACACGACAATGAAGGAAGGCCAGCATGTCCATTTCGTAGGCATCGGCGGCATCGGGATGAGCGGTATCGCCCGTGTCTTGCTGGAAATGAACTGGAGAGTGTCCGGCTCTGACCTGCGTTCTTCTGGCATCACAGAAGGGCTGCGGGCCCTGGGGGCTACGATTTTTGAGGGCCACCGGGCCGAGAATGTGGCCGAGGCCGATGTGATCGTGCTTTCTTCGGCCATTCCCGCTTCCAACCCCGAACTGGTGGAAGCTCGTCGTCGCAATCTGCCGGTCTATGGCCGCAGTGAAATGCTGGGTTTCTTGATGCGCCAGCGGTTCGGCATCGCCGTGGCCGGGACCCACGGTAAGACCACCACGACCTCTATGGTGGCCCGTGTTCTCGAAGCGAGCAGTCTGCGCCCCACCGTCATCATCGGGGGCGAGGTCAACGACATCGGTGGGAACGCAAAACTTGGCCTGGGCGAACACCTGGTGGCCGAAGCCGACGAGTCGGACGCATCCTTTCTTGACCTCGACCCGCGGGTAGCCGTCATCACGAATATCGATTCCGACGTCAATCTTTCGGCTCCGCCCTTCGCTTCGCTGAACTTCGACTACGATCTCACCATGAATAAGATCGAGGAAATGTTCGAGCATTTCATGGCCCGTGTCCCGGCCGACACCGGGAAGTTGATCCTCTGCTTTGACAATGAACGCGTGCGCAAGGTTTCGCAGCGGGTCGAGCGCGAGAAGATCAGCTACGCCCTCGACCACCCGGCGGACCTGACCTGCAAGGGCATCGAACTCAAGGGCTTCGGCTCGACCTGCACCGTGATCTACAAAGGCGAGAAGCTGGGTTTGCTACGACTGGGCGTACCCGGCCGGCACAACATCTCCAATGCCCTGGCGGCCATCGCCTGTGGTTTGTCCATCGGCCTGGAGCCGGCCGCCATCTTCGTCGCTCTGGAGAGGTTTGAAGGGGTGCAGCGCCGCTTTCAGATCCTGGGCGAGTTCGGGGGCGTGACCATCGTCGACGACTATGCCCACAACCCGCAGAAGATTCAGGCGGCTCTGCACGCTGCCCGCTCGGCCAATCCTCACCGCGTGATCGGCGTCTTTCAGCCCCACCGCTATACTCGCACCAAGTTTCTGGCCCACGAGTTCGCCGTCTCTTTCGAAGATGCCGACGTGGTGCTGGTGACCGACATCTATTCGGCCGGCGAGGTGCCCATCGTCGGCGCTCGCGCCGAGAACGTGGTCGAACTCATTCGCCAACACGGTAAACCCGCTAAAGTGGTCTACACGCCTCACAAAGCCGATATGATTCGTTATCTGGTGGAGGAGTGCGAGCCGGGTGATGTGGTCGTGACCCTTGGCGCCGGTGACATCGGTGCCTGGGGCGCCAGCCTGGGCGACTTCCTGGGAAAGCCACCGGCCGACCGGGCGGCGATGTAGAGTAGCTCTCGGCCTGCGGCCGACGAGGAGCGTCGGCTTCGCCGCCGGATTTCGACGCTGCGCGTCGACAGGGAGCGCCGACTTCGTCGTCGGGAGAAGGAGCCGTGCGCTTCGCGCGGAGATTTCGGCCTTCGGCCGACGAGGAGCGTCGGCTTCGCCGCCGGGATTTCGACGCTGCGCGTCGACAGGGAGCCCCGACTTCGTCGTCGGGAGAAGGAGCCGAGCGCTTCGCGCGGAGATTTCGGCCTTCGGCCGACAGGGAGAGCCGCTAGCGCCGCTAGAAATCTCTCTCGGAGGGAGCGGTAGCGACTGACGCTCCTTTCTCGGCCGCAGGCCGCTCCTTTTCCCGTGAGCGAAGCGAGCGCTCCTTTTCCCGGGCCGTTCCTTTCCCCGTGAGCGAAGCGAGCGCTCCTCTCTCGGCCGCAGGCCGCTCCTTTCCCCACGGGAAGGGAATTTTTTTCAAGTTCGCGAAGAATGGCTGACATGGCTGTTTCAAGGCCATGAAGAAGTGGACTCGGGAATGCAAGCCCGCAATCTCCAAACAAAGCTAAAGACTCGCAGGCATCTCACTCACGGTCGCCGTGGGGGGGTCGTCTATCGCAAGCCCAGAAGGGCGAAAGGTCCGCGACGTGAGGCCTTTACGGCCAGCCCTCGGCGTCTTTTCTTGATTTTTCTGTTTCTGGTTGCCCAGTTGATCTTTGCCGGGTCCGAGCTGTTCAATATCCGCGATATCTCGATTTCGGGCGTGTCGCCCATCACCAACGAGGCTCTGCTTGAGCAAGCCCGCCTCGGGCCCGACGCCAACTACTGGTCGGTTTCGCCCGACACCATCGAACGGCGGCTACTGAGCTTCCATGAGTTGCGCACCGTCGATGTCGAGCGGGTCTTTCCGGGGATGGTTTCGATTCGGGTGGCCCAGCGCCATCCCCGTTATCAGGTGGCCATGACCGCGGCCAAGCCCGAATGGTTTCAGGCCGACGCCGATGGGGTGATTTTGGGCAAAGCGACGGCTGACTCGAAGTTTCCCAGGATTATGGTCGACCAGCCCGTGGTGCAGGGGGCCCGGCTGCCGCGCGAGTCCGCCTTCGCGGTGCGCGAGTCGGTGCGCTGGCTGCACACTCTTTTGCCCGGCAAGCCGATCTCTTATCACGTCGACGCAAATTACGAGGTCACGATCAAGACGCTCTATCGCGGGGTGACTTTGTCGATCAAGGTCGGTCAGATGGAGCGCATGGAGTATAAAGCCGGTGTGCTGAAAGCCCTGGCGGGCCAGTTCAAAAGCCAGAAGGGCCAGTTCGAGCTGGTCGACTTGCGCTACGCTACCCCGGTGGTTCGTCTGAAAGCCGAGAAGAAACCCGAGTAAATCAGGGTTTACGCTGTGCCCGCGGTGTGCTAGAATCGGCCCGAGGGGCCGGGCGGCTTTCATCCCGGCCCGGAAAGAAGAACTTGTTTTGGAACCGAAGGCGTCCGCGCAGTTGTCTATAGTGCAGGCGGACGGTGTCATAAAACCTGGCGGCCAGAACTGGCAGTTGCCTGTGATGTTAGCCAGCCTCTTGCTCGGGGTCGTGATTTCGCTTCAGTTCCGCTCCAGCCGGGCCGTGGTCGAGACCCCCCAGGGTGAGCGCACTGAGTTGATCGCTCTGGTAAAGAGCCTCGAGTCTGAACGCAACAAGCTTTCAGCCGAATTGACCGAGACGCGAGACCGTCTCGGCGAGATCGAGGCGGCTCTAGGCCAGGGGCAGTCCATGAATCAGCAGCTGAATGCCCAGTTCGAGTCGGCCCGCGTCCAGGCGGGCCTGATGTCGATGAAAGGCCCCGGTGTCGTTGTCCGCATGGCCGACTCGCCTCGCAAGCCCGGTCAAGAAGAAGACCCTTACTTTTACATCGTCCATGACGTGGATATCCAGGCTCTGGTGAACGAATTATGGGCGGCCGGGGCCGAGGCAGTGTCGGTCAACGATCAGCGCATCGTCACTCGCAGCTCGATCCGCTGCGTGGGCCCTACCATTCTGGTCAACGCCAACCGGCTTGCCTCGCCCTATATCATCAAAGCGATCGGCCCGGCCTCGGACCTCGAGGGTGGGCTGCGCATGCCGGGTGGTTACATCGACAGCATGAGCGCGCTGGTGAACAATGGAGGCGAAGTGGTGGTGAGCCGCCTGCAGGAAGTGGTCGTGCCCACCTATCACGGTAGCCTGGTCAACCGATATGCCAAACCCGTCGAAGGCGCGGGGAGCAGTACCGGAGCAACCGGAGAATTGACGGCCGAATAGTTATGTGGGTAGTGGTTGGTCTGCTTTTAGGAGTAATTGTGGGGTTGGTGGTGCCCTTCCAGATCCCAGTGGCTATCTCCAAGTATGTCTCGGTAGCCTTCTTGGGAGGATTGGACTCGGTGCTGGGGGGGACTCGGGCCGGGCTCGAGCATCGTTTCGACCTGTGGGTCTTCTCGACCGGATTTTTCACCAATATCATCCTGGCGGTGCTGGTGACCTGGGTAGGCCAGGTGCTCGGCGCGGACCTCTATCTGGCGGCGGTGGTGACCTTCGGCTTTCGCATCTTCGCCAACCTGGGCCCCATCCGGCGCCACCTCATCGGGCGCCCGGCCCTGGCTCAGTCGGTCTTGCCGTAGTTCTCTAGCCAGCGCATCGTCTCGGTCACTCCGTGCTTTTTCTCGTATTCCAAGATGATCGAGATGGCCCGCCCGAAAGTAAAATGACGGATCTTCAAGAGCTTGGCTGCCTCTTTCGGGTGGGTTGGCAGCAGCAGGTGGTATTCGATCCAGCGCGCCATGCCCTCGCGTAGTCCGCGGTCGCCCATCAGAATGGACTTTTCTCGCTGGTAAGCATGCACGAGTTCATGGCCTAGAATCGAGCGAAATCGCGGTCGAGGCAGCCCGGGAATCACCATGACCTGATGGGCTTTCTTGTCGCCGAATTCCTGCGGGGTGTAGCGACCCATGTTGCCTTCGGCGTGGTAGAAGCCCGCCTTCCAGCCGGCCGCGGGCGGCTGCTTGAGTTCTAGCAAGACGGGCCAGGTAAGGGAAATGCCGTATTCTTTCTTGAGTAGCGGGCGCAACTCGTCGAGCACCAGGCGAGCCTGGACCGAGCCGTTGACGGTTTTCGCCTCGGCGAAATCCGAGAGAGTCATCTGAAATTCAGCCCGCCCGGTAAGGGCGAACTCGAGGGCCCGGCCGACGCGGGTGACCAGCTTTTCTACCAGGTCCATAGCTCGATTATACCATTGAACAAGGAGCTTGCCAGTCCTACCAGGAAGCCGTTCGGATGAATATTTGCGTCACCGGCGGGGCCGGTTTCATCGGGTCGAATCTGGTCGATCTGCTGGTCGAGAACGGCCACCGGGTGGTCGTCATCGACGATCTAGGGACCGGCCGCCGCGGCAACCTCCGCCCCGAGGTTCCATTCTACGAGTGTTCGGTGGGCGCCCCCCGGGTGCGCGATGTGCTGGTGGAACACGCCGTCGAGGTGGTTTGTCATCATGCGGCCCAGATCGACGTGCGGAAGTCGATCGAGGACCCGGTCCACGACGCCGGGGTCAACATCCTCGAAGGCCTGCGCCTGCTCGACGCCTGCCGCAGCGCGGGCGTCAAGAAAGTCGTCTACGCCTCGACCGGCGGGGCCATCTATGGTGATCCGGGCATCGAGGCCCTGCCGGCTGACGAGTCGACCCCGGTGCGCCCACTGAGTGGCTACGGCATCTCGAAACACACCCTCGAGCACTACCTCGAGCTTTATCGTTCGCTCTACGGCCTGGGCTATACGGTGCTTCGCTACGCCAACATCTACGGCCCACGCCAGGACCCTCTGGGCGAGGCCGGTGTGATCGCCATCTTCACCGATTGCGTGCTCTCGGGCAAGACGCCACGAATCTTCGGCGACGGGCAGCAGACCCGCGACTATGTCTACGTCGGTGACGTGTGCCGGGCCAATCTGCTGGCCTTGACCGCGGGCGACGGCGAGATCCTCAACATCGGGACCGCGGTCGAGACCACCGTCATCGGGCTACTCGAAGAACTCAACCGGGCCACCGACCAATCGGTCGAGGCCAGCTTTGAAGCCGCCCGACCCGGCGAGGTCTATCGGATCGCTCTCAGCTTTGGCCGAGCCGAGAAAGTCTTGGGTTGGCGGCCCGAGGTGGATCTGGCCGAAGGTCTGCGCAAGACCATCGCCTTCCAACGGAGCCTGGCTAAAGCTGAGTGATCGGGAGGCTCTGGTCGCCGACCCGCACTTCGTCTTGTAGCCAGGAGAGGTCCACCGCGGAGTCGGTGCCGGTCAGATAGAGCTTGAGTTGTTCGGCCGTCATGTGCCGACTGAGCACGACATGGAGCGAGTGCACGGTGGCCTCGTTGCGGTGCTCGACCGCCCAAGCGTGCAGCTCGGGCAGCTTCATCTGGCTCGAGGCCGAGAACGTGTTGAGACCGGTCTCCAACTGATAGGCTTTGCCCAGTTCGCCCCGGTCGGAGAAGGCCTGGTGATCTTCTCGCAGTTGCTCAGAGATCTCTTCTCGGGAGATATCGGGCAGCGCGGGCGTCGGGTTGCTGGCTTCACTGGCCAGTATACTGCTGCTGCGCTCGAGCGCTGCCAGCATCGGGGTGCCGGGATTGTCTCTCCAGCTGATGGCGGGGTCCATCATCCCCGCCGCCAACATCCCGAGAATCCCGCCAGCAAATACACCGATGACAAGACCGCCCAGGGCCGGCTGAGCGCTGCGAAGAGCGATCCCCACGCCGACGGCAGCGCCGGCGCCCGCTCCGATGCCGGCACAGGTCTTCATGCAAGCTTCGCTGCCGAACCACTCGTAGCGTTCCGACTTGTGCTGAGCGTAGCGATACATGTCGTAGACGGTTTCGCCTCGGGTCTTTCCAAGGGTAACCAGATCCTGGCTGATGGTGCCGGCCAGTTGCTCGTCACCCTTGCTGAGGGCGGCCTGCTGTCGTCTGCGCAGTGCGTCCATGGCCTGTTGGCGGGGCATTGATCCAACTTTCATGATGTTTCTCCTAGGTAGTGTGTGCGTGATCCGAAGTTGGACGGGGTTTACCAGGCTATTTGGTGACGGGCAGGGATTGGTCGCCGACGCGCACTTCGTCTTGCATCCAATCCAGGTCGACCTGGCTGGTGCTGGCCTGCAGATATTGTTTGAGTTCTTCGGCGCTCAAGCGCCGGCTCAGCAGGCTGTGTAGCGAACCGATGGTGGCACCGTTGCGGTTCTCGACCGCCCAGGTGTGCAACTGGCTCAAGCCCATTTCTGAGTGAGCCGAGAAATATTTGGCCCCCCGATCGAGCTGGAAGGCCCTGGGCAGATCGCCCAGGTCAGAGTACCTCTGATGGTCCTGGGTGAGTTGCTCGAGAATCTCGCCCCGGGAAACCACGGGTAATGGCGGGGTAGGGTTCTGACCTTCGCGGGCCAGCAAGACGCTGCTGCGCTCGAGGGCGGCGAGGATGGGGGCGCCAGGATCCGACATGTTCATGGTGAACATCGCCACCATGGTAGCGGCCATCACTCCCCCAAGCCCTCCGAAGACGGCGCCGGCTACGAGGCCTCCCAGCACTGGCTGGGCGTTGGCCAGACTGACTCCGACTCCTACGACGGTCCCCAGCACTGCCCCGGCCTTGGCCCCACGGCCCAACATCTCCGGCTCACTCCAATATCGAAAAACCTCCGACTTGCGCTGAGCGCCGTTGTACATGTCGTAGACGGTGTCGCCGCGGACGCCCTGTAGAGTGGCCAGGTCGGTGCTGATAGTGCCGGCCAGAGTTTCGTCGCCCTCGCTGAGGGCTTTTTGCTGCTGTCTGCGCAGCGCTTCCATCGCCTGGGAGCGAGGCATCGATCCAACTTTCATCTGTGTTCTCCTGTGTGTGTCAGTAGTGAGAAAGCTGGACCATGTCAGTGTAGCGGCTGAGGCCGGACTCCGGGTTGCCGGATTGTAAAAAAAAGGAGCGCTCGCTGCGCTCGAGGGAACAGGAGCGGCCTGCGGCCGGGCAAAGGAGCGAACTGAGCTGCGCTCAATTCGGGAGAAGGAGCTCATCGCTGCGCTCGAGGGAACAGGAGCGGCCTTCGGCCGGGCAAAGGAGCGAATTGAGCTGTCGCTCAATTCGGGAGAAGGAGCTCATCGCTGCGCTCGAGGGAACAGGAGCGGCCTGCGGCCGGGCAAAGGAGCGAACTGAGCTGCGCTCAGTTCCAGAGCGGCTTCGCCGCTCTTTTCAGCCGCAGGCTGCTCCCTGTCGACGCGCAGCGTCGAAGTCTCCGCGCGAAGCGCACGGCTCCTTCTCCCGACGACGCAGTCGGCGCTCCCTGTCGGCCGCAGGCCGACGTCTCCGCGCGAAGCGCCCGGCTCCTTCTCTCGGCGGCGAAGCCGCTGCTCCCCGCTAAGCGGCGTATTCGGTCCACATGCAGTTGGCGATCCAGTCGGCCAGCTGGGCTTTGGCTTTGGTGTCGGCCTGGTGAAAGCGCACTCCCACCACTACGGTGTCGGCGCCGGCCTCGGTCTGCCACATCTGGCGGGCGGTGACTTTGACCACTTCGCCGTTGCTCAGTTCGAGCTGCAGCTGCAGGAAGGGGCCGGCTTCGGCTTCGCGGCGAGAGACCAACAGGCGGGCACCCGAATAGCTCAGGTTGATGAGGCGGCCAGTTTGGAATTGCATGCTGGCGGCGCGGTAACGCAGGCTCAGGTTCTGTTTGATGCGGGTGGACCAGCGGCGGTTCTCGAGTTTCATTTGGGACCTCCAGGAAGATTTCTTGCTCTTAGTCTACGGATTTGCCGCCCTCGGTTCAGTGCCGATGGTCACCGCCCAACGGTAGCGACCGACACAGGGGAGCCGCCCGCAAGCACGAAGGCCGCCTGCATGGCGACAACGATGGTGCTCGATTCACGCTTCAACGGCCCGGCCGATTCGGCCAATGGTGGCTACACTTGCGGGCGGCTGGCCGCCTATTTGTCGGGGCCGGTCGAGGTGACTCTGCGGGTGCCCCCGCCGCTGGGCGTCGAGCTGCAGGTCGAGCAAGAGGGCGACTGCGTCAGGTTGCTCGAGGGCAACACCCTGGTGGCCGAAGCCCGGCCCGCCACGCTCGAGCTGGTCTGTCCGCCTTCACCCGGGCTGGCCCGGGCCCAGGAGGCGGCCAAGAAATACGTCGGTCACGATCACCATCCGTTTCCGACTTGTTTTGTTTGTGGGCCGGGGCGGCCCGAGCACGAAGGCCTGCGCATCTTTGCCGGGCCCATCGGCGGCGGCAAGGTGGCCGCTCCCTGGACGCCTGATCCTGGTCTGGGTCGAGACGGGTTCGTACGACCCGAATTTCTCTGGTGTGCCTTGGACTGTCCTGGCGCCTTTGCGGTGGAGCAGAGTGAAGAGTCTCCCCGCGTCCTGGGCCGGCTGGTAGCCTCGCTCGAGCAGCCCTTGCCGGTAGCTCAGCCGGCCGTGGTGGTTGGTTGGTCGTTGGGGGTCGAGCGCCGCAAGGCCTTCGCCGGCACGGCCATCTACGATCAGGCCGGCAAGCTGTGCGCCCGGGCCCGCGCCACCTGGATCGCCCTGCAATAGATGGAGCGCTCTCTCGAGAGCTTTCTTGACAGCGAGCGCCAACTCGGCCAGCTCGACTCGAGCGGTACCTTTACGCTCGACGCCCACCGCAGCCGACTCAAGCTGGCCCAGTTCCAGCTGGCCAAACGCAGCTACTGGGTGCTCAAACTGGTGCAAGCCGCGGTTGGCTCGGGGGCCGACCAGGTCGAAGTGACGCTAGGGCGCGACGTCGACTGGGTTCGCTTCGAGCCGACCCTGACCTGTGAACTCGACCAGCTCATCGCCCACCTCCAGCAACCGGAAGGTCGTTCTGGTTGGCTGGGCGACTTCGCCACCGGCGTCAACGCCATTCTCAGTCAGAGGCCGAAGACCGTGCTGGTGGGCAGTCCCGACTGGAACTTGCGTCTGGCCGACGGTCATCTTCAGGTCTTTCCGGGCACCTCACCGATGCCGGGTTGGACCGTGGCGGTGCGCTCGCGCGGAGGCGTCATGGCCTGGGTGGCCGGCGATTCTCGCCACCGGGCCGAAATGGCCGAGGCGATCACCACCCGCTGTTGTTATTGTCCGGTTCCTATCCTGCTCGACCAGCGGGTGCTGATGCGGGGGGAGCTCAATCCCGACTGGGGGACCCACCCGCGGGGCCGCCGAGGTCAGGAGTTATCTCGTTTGTTTTATCTGGCTCAGGCCCATCTCGGCCAGGCCAACCGGTTGGCTCGGCTGCGCCCCACCGCGGCCATGCCCGACGGTGGTATCGGTGTTCGTCATTGTGACAGCCTGTATTTTCGCGAGGCTACCTCGGACCTTTGTGCCTTTCTGGCCGTACCGCTCGGCTTGCGCGGCCCGGGGCGAGTCGACTTTGTGCAGTCGGGAGTGATCGTGGACCGGCACCACCTCGATCTGGGAGTCGAGGGCGCTCAGGTGGTGGTGGACGGTCCCGGGCTCTCGGTCGACCTTTCTCACTTTCAACTGATCGAGAACCCCGCTTACCAGGCTCTGGTGGCGCGCTTGCGCGAAGAGGTCAGGTTGCTGGTCGAAGTCGCCTCGGGCCATCTCGACTTGCTGGGCCAGGATAGCGCCAACCTCGAGAAGTATGTGCGCTTTCGCCTGGCTCTGCTGAAGGAGCCCGAGTTCTAAGCTGGGAAATTCAGAGGATGAGCACTTTGGCTACCGCGACCTTCGCCCTGGGATGATTCTGGGGTCCTGACTCCCAGTTCGGGAGTGTGGCGGGAGTGGTCTCGACCCGGGTCGGATACGCCGGCGGCACCACCATCAACCCGCACTATTACAAGATCGGCGACCACGCCGAGTGTCTCGAGGTCGACTTCGACCCTGAGAGGATCAGCTTTGCGCGTTTGTTGCACCTGTTCTGGCAGTGGCACAATCCCTTTCGCGCCGCCTGGTCAAGACAGTACATGTCGGCCATTCTCTCTCATGATGCCGGTCAGCGCGAGGTGGCTCTCGAGTCGGCGGCAGCCCTCGAAGCGGCCCGGGGTCAAAAGGTCTGCACCGAAATCTTGCCCTATGAGGGCATGACTTTGGCCGAGGACTATCATCAGAAGTATTTCCTGCGCCGCAACCATCTGGTGACTCGGGAGTTCGAGCAGCAGTTTCCGCTGTTACGTGACTTCGTCGACAGTTCGGCGGTGACGCGGGCCAATGCCGTCTTTGGCGGACATCTCAAACTCGAACCGACCGAGGTCGACCACTTCGGGCTCTCGCCGCGAGCCGCTCAGGCCCTGCTTCGCGCACGTTGGTAGACTAAACCCAGATGATGCGCGAGCGAACCTTGTCTTGCCGCGGCTCGGCTACGCATCACCTGGGTTAAAGGTCGGTGTCGAGCAATTCCTCGATGCTCATGTCCGAGAGCCCCAGTTGGCGTCCGACCCTAAGCACGAAATCCCGCTCGGAGGGGTGCTGGTGACCATCGGCTCGAGCCAGGGCGATGAGATCGATGATGGCTGCCAGCTTTTGGCCCGGTTGCTCTTCAAAGGCGGTGAAGTCGATGGGAGGGGACTCGCCGCTCTCGAGGTACCCGCGCAGCTCACGCCGGGCGGCAGCCGGCAGTTCGGGGCTCTCGACCAGGGGTAACAAGAAGCGGCGCTCGAGGGCGTGCAGCTCTTCATCGGCCTGGGCCAGGCTGATCATCAGCTTCAGACGTTCGAATTCAAGCGGGCTGACCGGCCCTTCGACCGACGGGTCCGGCTCGACGATGCGAACCTCTTGACTGAGCAGCAGGGTGGCGTGCTGAGCGACCTTGCGACTAAGATGGTTGGCCCAGATGCCTAAGGCCGAGCCGGCGGCTTGAGGTACGAAGCGAACCAGGACCGACCTCAGGATGCGCTCGCTGATTTGCTCGGCCACTCTCTGGTTGAGTTCGGCCGCCAGCCCCGCCGAGCCGGTTTGCACGGTCAGGCCCTCTTTGCCCACGCTCAGCACGCCTTCGGCTCGACCGTCGACACCGAGCAGCACGATGCCCATCAGCAATTCACCGGGGACTTCGGTATGGCCGTGGATGGCGGCCAGATCATAGACCAATCGCAACTGGTCACCCACCACCTCGACCACCACCGGCACGATGGCCAGCACCGCCCCGGGCCCCCCCGTCAATTGGCTCGACAGCACTCGCTGAGCGCAGCTCTGGGCGCATTGTTCGACCAGGCGCCCGACGGCTTCGAGCGGGGGAGCGGGATGACGTTGGTAAAATTCGGACCGCTCGGCCAGCACCGAGGCCACCACGCTGGGCAGCTTCGAAGTGATGGCCGCCTGGGTCTGGGCGGCGAGGCTAGAATAGGACATGGCCAGGGCTTCTCTTTGGCCAGGCCGCGTCCTTTTGAGAGGGCCAAAGGCTCCCTTTCGCGGTGCGTCGAACTCTAGTGGAGTGGGCGGTTTCTGGGTGTCTCGAATTGGCCTCGGGATGGGGCTGCTGTGGCTGCTCGCCGGTGGCGTTCGGGCTGACGACTGGCATTCCGTCGTTTTCGAGAGCAAACCCAACGGGGCCCAGATCGTGGACCTCTACGACAACGAGATTGGCCGCACGGGTGCCCCCTGCCGCTTGAATCTCGATAATTTCAGCGAAGTGGTGGACCTCGAACTGCGTGCGCCCGGCTATCGGACTTTCGCCTTCTCGATGCGCAAGAGCAAGTTCTCGAAGGCCGAACGCTTGCCTGAAGAGGGCGCCTATGTGCTCGAGCCGGTCAGCCCCGGGGCCATGGTCGGGCTCTTCCTGCGGCGCTGGTGGTGGGTCTTGCTGGCCGGGGTGGCGGGGGCGACCCTGGCCGCGAGACGACATCTGACGGTGCGCGCCCGGGCGCGGCGGGAGCGGGCCCTCGAAACGCTCGAGGCCAGCGCCAACGGTTCTTTGGCCATGGCTCGGGTGGGAGGCTACGTCGTGGTCGACAAGTTGGGCGTAGGCGGCATGGCCAGCGTTTACCGGGCGGTGCCCGAGAAGGACCCCGAGCGAGGCCAGCCGGTGGCGATCAAGGTGCTTCACCGAGAGCTTTCCAGTGATCCAGACTATCGCGAACGGTTTTTGAGGGAAGTCAAGATCTGCGCGGGCCTCAACCATCCCTCCATCGTGCGGCTGTATGACTGGGGCCAGTTTCAGCATGCGGGTCAGGAGCGGGATTACCTGGTCATGGAGATGGTCGAAGGTTGCTCTTTGCGCCAGAAGATGGCCTCCGAGGGCTTGCCGGCCAGTGAGGCGATGGCTTTCCTCGAGCCCATCTGCAAAGGGGTGCACTTCGCTAATTCGCGCGGAATTGTGCATCGCGACTTAAAACCCGAGAACATCATGGTCACCACGGCCGGGCGGGTCAAAGTGATGGACTTTGGTCTGGCCCGCAACCAGAACCTCGACCGCATCACCAAGACCGGCGTCACCCTGGGCACCCCCGCCTATATGGCGCCCGAGCAGATTCGCGGTCAGGATCCCGAGGCCACCATCGACCAGTATGCGGTGGGTGTGCTCGCCTATGAACTGTTCACCGGTCGGCTACCCTTTCAGGACCAGGACCCTATCACGCTGATCTACCGTCATCTTGAAGAGGAGCCGCCGCCGCCTCGACAGTTCAAACCAGACCTGGCCGAGAGCCTCAATCAGATCCTCTTGCAGATGCTCGAAAAAGATCCCGAGTTGCGTTTTCGCGACCTGGAGGAAGCCTTGCGAGCACTGCAGTCGGCAGTGGGGGTCGAAGTTGGTTGAGATGGCCGTCACCGACTCGGGCGCTCGTCGTCTTTTCGACAGCGCCTTGCGCTTTCTGGTCGAGGCCCTGAGAGCCGACCGAGCCCTGGTGCTCTATGGCGAGACCAACCTCGAAGTCAAGGCCGCCCATGGCTTCAATCCCCGCACCGCGCTGGTCGGCGGCCCCCTGAGCATGGCCTTGCTCGAGCGGGTCCGCAGCAGCGCCGCCCCGCTGATGTTGGCCGACGCCCGTCGAGATAAGACAGTGGGTGACCATTTGAGCGTTGAACTGTCGGGTCTGCGCTCGGTGGTGTGCGTGCCTTTGCTGGCGCCCCGGGGCGAGGTGGCGGGCCTGCTCTATGGCGACAGCGTCGAGCACAACAGCCTGTTCGGCAATGAGCAATTGAGCAAACTGGTCGATTTCGCCAGCCGGCTCGAACGGGCTCTCTTTTCGGGGCAGGCTCTCGAGTTGCCGGCCGCCCAAGCGCCAAAGCGCCGCAAGCGAGTCGAGGTGGCTCCTGCCTCGCCCGCCCAAGAGGTGGCGCGGCCCCTGGCGATGGGTGAGCCGTCCGGACTAGGGCTGCGCGACTCGAGCAACTTCTTCCGATCGTTGGGGCTGATGGTGCAGACCGGGCTACCGATTCATCGAGGCCTGGCTTTGTTGGCCGAACATCGCGACTTGCCGGCCCTGGCCGGCGTATCGGGCTTTCTACTCAACGACCTGCTCAAAGGCAAGAGCCTGTCGTCGAGCATGGAGCGACTGCCGGCTAGCTTTGCGCCCTTTGTGGTCCAGCTGGTTCGAGCGGGTGAGAATTCCGGCTCGCTGCCTCACGTGCTGGCCGCCCTGGCCGCCCACCAGGAGCGCTCGGAGCGGCTCACCCTGAAGCTTCGCAGCGCTCTCACCTATCCGGCCGCGGTGCTGGGGGTGACGCTAGTCCTGTTGGCGGTGGGCCCGCCTTATCTACTCAAGAGCCAGATTCAGCTGATTGAGGGTTCGGGGGTGGCCCTCGGTTGGCTGACCCAGGCTCTCATCCTGGCCTCGAAGATCGTGGTCTCGCCACTTTTCTGGGGGGTCGCCGTGGCCGGGCTGGTGGGGTTGGCGGTGGCCGCCCGGACCGGCTTGCGAAACCCCGACCAGCGGCGGCGTTTGGCCGTGATGGGGCTGAAGGTTCCCTTGCTCGGTTCAGTGTTGCGGTTGGCCGCCGTCAGCCGCTTCGCCAGCGCCCTATCGCTGCAACTCAAAGCGGGTGTGCTGTTGGCCGATGCCCTCGAACAGGCGGCCCAGGCGGCTGCTCACCCGCTCTTGCTCGAGCGGATGCCTGTGGTCTTGAGTCGCCTCAAGAACGGGGCCGGTCTGGCCGAATGTCTGGCGGAAGCCCAACTCTTTCCTCGCTCCTTCCTGGGTATCATCGAAGCGGCCGAGTCCACCGCCAGTGTGCCGGGCATGCTCGATTGGGTTCATCAGCACTACGAACTCGAAATCGATTCGGGACTATCAGCCCTAACGGCCGCCCTCGAGCCTCTGGTGTTGGGCCTGGTGGGCGGAGTGGTCGGCCTGACGGTGCTGGCCAGCATGGTGCCGGTGATCAAGATGCTGGAGGTGCTCTAGTGAAACAGCGCGGCCTCAGTCTGGGCACGGTCATCCTGGTGGTGAGCTTGTTGGCGACCCTGGGGCTGACCCTGGCCGCCGCCAGCGTTTCTCACCTGCATCTGATGACCCGGGCCAGCAACGCCCGCCGGGCCGAGAGCGTGGCTCGTTCGACGGTGGCTCAGGCGGTCGAACACATCTTGAGTTCCGTCGATCAGCGCTACGGCACCGCCGGGGAGAGCCTCGAGGTAGAGTTTGCCAGTGGGGTCGGTTATCTCAGCTTCGATCCCGACGAAGCCCGCCGCCACGGACTGCCGCGGAGTTGGAACAACATCGAGTCAAGCACCTCTTTGACCACTCCCGAGTCGGTCGTAGTGCCGGGCGAGTCGATCTATCTGGTGGCCAGCGGCACGGTGGGCGGGGTCACCCGGCGGGTCGAAGCCATCTATCACATGGGGTCGTTTCCCTATGCCCTGGCTGCGGCCGGACCCATCGTGGCCCGGGGCGGGCTGACCGTCTCGGGGCTGGGTGAGAACGACGGTGGCGGCGGCCTGCCACCGCGAATCGAGTTGGCTCCGGCCGATCTGCACTCGAATGCGCCCGGAGCCAAAGCCATCGAATTGGGAGCCGACACCCATATCGGGGGAGACGTGCAGGCAGTGGGAGATGTCTTTCTCGATCCGGCCGCGCCGGCGGACTCGATCGAGATTCAGGGCGAACTGCGCCATCGCGCTTCGGTGGTGGCCCTGCCCGCCTTCGAGCCCGAGCACTACGACCCGTCGGTGCTGGGGCGTAGCTTCGAGCCTTTCGACGACTCGCCCTATAGCGGCGAACTAGAAGTAGAGGGAGTGGCTCGGGCCAATCACGGCCTCGAGGTCAACGGCGGTCTGAGCCTGGACTCTGCCCTGTTGTTTGTCGAGGGCGACCTGATCGTCAACGGTCCCCTCAAAGGCAAGGGCATCCTGGTGGTGACCGGCCGGACCGTCATTCGGGGAGGGGCCGATTTCCAGACCGGCAACAAGCTGGCCCTGATGAGCCAGGGGCCGGTGGAGATTTCGGGCAGCGGTCAGGCGGGCTCGTTCTTCCAGGGGATGATTCACACCCACTCGAGCTTTCAAGCCGACCGCATTACCGTGGTCGGCTCGTTGATCGCGGCCGGCAACCAGGCCGATGTGGTCTCGCTGCGCGAAGTCCGCATCATCCGGCCCGAGGGCTCGGGGGCCGTCGAGGTGGCCCTGGGTGGCGGTACCAATCCCGCCGGTGATGTGGAAGTCAGTGCCAGTGTGGCCATGCCCGGGGGCTTCAGCCGCTTGCTCACCCTCAGAGGCAGGGTGAGCGGACAGGCCTTTCGCGGAATCTGGCTGGTGGACGGAACACCGGTGCTCGACGAGCCTCTGCGCATCGACAAACAGTTGGCCGAGACTCTGACCTACTTCATTTCACAGATACCAGAGCTACGCGGGGCCATTCGTCCCCGGGATGCGGCCGACCAGCTGGCCAATCAACTCATCAACGGAGGCCCCCAAAACACCGGTAATCCGGCCGTCGTGATGGCCGACCCCAGCCGGCTGCTCAGCCCGCTCGAGCGCATGCGGCTGCTGGTCTGGAGAACCCAATGAGGCGGCGCGGGCTGAGCTTGATCGAAACGGTGGTGGCGGCCGCCCTGGTCGGACTGGTCGTGCTGCTGGTCACCAATCTGTTTCCCCTTTCCCTGACCGGCGTGCGCCAGCAAGAGCAGTATTTGCAGGCGGATCTACTGGCCGGCTCGGTGCTGGCCGATCAGCAGATGGTGCCCTTCGTGGAGTTGACACCGGGCGACCGCCAGGTGCTCGACCCGGTCGAAGTCGATGGGGTGGCCTATACCGCCACTGTCGAAATCGATAGGGTCTCGGGCAGCGACCCGGCCTATCTTAAAGCGGTGCGCGTGACCGTGAACTGGCAGTATCAAGCCCAGGCGCGACAGACGGTGGAGGAGGTCTGGGTCGATGCGGTCGGGCGTTAGGGCCTATACCCTGGTCGAGGTGCTGGTGGCAGCCTTTCTCATGAGCCTGTTGCTGACCGTGCTGTTTCAGGTGCTTTTTCCGCTGGTGCGAGCCTCTCACCGCAGCTACCGGCGCATCTCGATGCAAGAGGTGGGAGGTTTGGCTCTCGACCGCCTGGCCCGCCAGTTCGAGGCCACTCCGGCCGTGGGCGTCACCCCGCCTCAGACAACGGCCCAGCAGGTAGTGCTGGCTCTTCATCCCATCGATTCGGTCTCGAGCAGCGGTCGCCAGTTCTATGCCGACCACCTCGAGGTGTTTCACTGGCGACGCGACAGCGGCCGCCTCATCCATGAAACCTGGACCGAGGCGGGCGTAGACCTCAGTCTCGAGCCACGCCGCCTGACCGCCATCGAACTTCAGGCCGTTGTCGACAGCGACAACGGCAGCGAGCGGGTGCTGGCTCATGGAGTGACCAGCTTTGTGGTCGCCGCGGCTGGTAGCGGACCCGGCCTGGTATTGCCGCTCACGGTGACGCTCAAGCTCGAAGACCAGAGCGACAGGCTCGAACTGAGCCGGCGTCTTTACCTGATGAACTCTAGCCTCTAACAAGACGTTCTTGTGACGGTCTTGTGGTGAGCTGTCATGACTATGAATGTGCGTCGTCAACCTTTTAGCGTCAACACTGCGCCAGGAGTCACCCTCCAAGGCGAGATGACGCTGCCTGCAGACCTCAAGCCGGGCGAGAAGCGTCCTGCCATCGTGCTGGTGGCCGGGTCGGGACCCAACGACCGGGACGAGACGATGCCTTCTGACATCACCGCCTCGGGCCGGCTCGAGAAGCCCTTCAAGACCATCGCCGACACTTTGAGCGACGCCGGCCTGATCGTGGTTCGCTACGACAAGCGCGGGGTCAATGGGCCGCAAACCGGCGATACGGCCAATCTCGACCAGGCGCTCTGGCGCAAAACCACCGGCCAGGATTTCATCCAGGACGCTCAGGCGGTGCTCCACCAGGTGGGCCAGGACCCCAACGTGGCCAGCGTATCGGTGCTCGGCCACAGTGAAGGCACGCTGATAGCCGGGGCTCTGGCGGCCGCTGGCGCGCCCCTGGCCAGCCTGATCCTGATGGGGCTGGTGGCCCAGCCGTTCGGCCAGGTGGTGGTCCACCAGGTCGAGGGGCAGGAGAAAGCCTTTTTCGACGGTCTGCCGCGCCAGGCCGACGGCAGCGTGAAGGCCGAAGGCGACCTGGTCGCTCTCGACGCCGACCATAACGGCAAGCTCAGCTGGGACGAGATGCAGGGCACTTTCGCCAAATCCATGCAAGAAAAGCTCGAGCAAGGGCCGGCCGACGAACTGTTGGGCAACAAGCCCATCGGCTGGTATCGCTCCTGGCTCGAGGCCCCCTCGAACCTCGAGCAGATGACCAAAGCCGCTCCCCACCTGGCCCAGGTTCCCATCCTGTTGATGGCCGGCGAGAACGATGTGCAAACCCCGCTGGCCTCAGAGGCGCTGCCAATGCAGGCCAAGCTGCATTCGCTGGGACTGGTCAGCCAGCTCAAGACCTATCCGGGCCTGGGTCATGTCTTTAGCCCCGACCGCGACGGCACGGCCACCTTTGGACCGCTCGACCAGACCTTCGTCGACGATCTCAAGAATTGGGCCGTCAAAACGCTGCTACCCGACAAGCCCCAACCCATCGTGTTCGGGCCGCGCACCTACACCTTTACACCGCCGGCCCTGGCCGAATCCGATCTGGCCCAGGCCCGTACTCAGCTAGGAACCACCAAGACCCTGCGTCGGGCCCTGCAGATGCAGCACAAATTTCTGGCTCGCACTCCCTTTCTCGAGATGCAAGACCAGCAGTTCGAGCCCACCTTGAAATGGCTGCAAGACAATCCATTCACCAAAGAGCTGCTGGCCCCCACGGCCCAGTTCGCTTTTTCGCTTTATCAGCGGGCCGACCGACTTCCCTATGATTCCAAAGACCAGACCCAAGAGGCCCCCGAGGTGGCTCGGGCCAGGGCTGACCGGGTTGGTCAACTGGTGGCGGACTGGCATCGCCAGGGTCTGTTTCAGGCCACCCTCGACGGGCAGGCGCTGACCACCGACCAACTGGTCGAAACCCTCAAGACCGTCAATCCTGGGCTCGGCCCCGATGGCCTCGAGTTCGTGTCGAGCAAACCCGGAGGTGAGGCCCTCAAGCGCTTCTATCACGGTGACACCAAGGCCCGGCGTCGCGAGGTCGACCAGCTCGAGAGTCAGGCCCGCCGCGACCCCAAGACCGGCCTGCGCTTCTTTCGCGAAGCCCGGGACTCTTATCTTGCCAACCAGGACACGTCCATCTTTCGCGAGTTCGGCATCTTGCTCGAAGAAGCGTCGTCGCGTCCCGCGCTCTACGCCCAGTTCTCCCAGGCGGCTCCCGAGATTCTTGAGCTCTACACCGAGTGCGAGCGCTTCGGCCTGGCCGCCCCCGAGATGGCGGTCTCGATGCACGAGGTCAACCGAATTCTCTTCCCCGTGCCCCTGATGGCCCCAGAGGCTGTCACCGCCGACATGCTCTTGCCTTATTTCATCGGCCCCGACCGTTCCGACCGGGAACGAGCCGCCGATCTGATCGAAGCCGTGTGGATGAAGCAGCCCGAGTCGGTAACTGCCAGCATGGACCAGATTATCGAGCATTCGCCGGCTACGCGTTGGGTCGACCATTCGCTGCTCGGGTCGCATCCCGAGGATGCCCTGCCCTGGGAGCTCGCCCGGGTGGCGGCCCAGCGCCACGGCTGGAAACCCCGCCCCGAACAGCAGGACTGGACGCAGGCCGTCCAGGCCCTCAAAGTCGAGCGCGATCCCAACCCCGAGCCGCTGGCCAGGGTGCAAGAGGCGATCGCCGCCCGCACCTCCCTTTCGCAGGGCCAGCTGCTCGAGCTGCATTCCACCCTCGAGCAACTGCGAGCCAACGACAAAGAGGCTGCCTGGCGGGGACACCTTTCGCGCCAGCTCGGCCAGGCCTGCCCCCTCGAGGATTCAGAAGTGAAGGCGGTCATGGATGGTCTGGCCTGGAGCAAGCTCAGCGACCCGGCCGCCCCGGTCGAACTCAAGGCTCAGTTCACTCTGGTCGACTCTCAGACCCGAGGCCGTCCGGCCTTGCGCCGTGAGTTTCTTGAGCACCTGGGCGATGGCAAGGTGGTGCTCGACGTCACTCAGCACGACTGGCGCTCGATGCGCGGCCTGACCGACGAGTGGTTCGAGCACAAGCTCGAGCCGGCCCTGAGGGCCGACAATCCGACCGAACTGGTGCGCCAGGCCGCCCAGTCGATGGTGACCCTCAAAGAAGCTCATTCCCACCAGTTCACCATGGTCTACACTCAGATTCAGCGTTACTGGGACGGCAAGCTGGCCGAGCTCGGCATCGACCGGGGCCTGCTGCGCGCCCACGCCGTCAATGTCAAAGAAGAGATCGCGGTGCTGGCCACCGTGGTAGCCGGTGCTCCCCAGACGGTGACCACGCGTCTGGAGCAGTACAACCACATGCGCGAGAGTTTGCCCGATCTAAAAACCGAAGAGGCCGACCGGGTCTTCGCCGAGTTGCAGGCTCATCCCGACGGTTTCGACCAGGGCCTCAAAGCCACCATCACCGAGGCCGACGTGCGCAAGACGCGGATGATCAAGCTGAAGGCTCGCATCCCCGGCCTGAGCGAGCCGCAGGCCGAGAAGTTGCTGGAGCAAGCCGTCCATCACCCCGACGGCTGGGACAAAGGCCTCGACGCAGCCGCGGCCGCCGCCGACCAGCGTCGCCAGCACATGTCGCAGTTGCTCGACCTGATGCCGACCCTTAACCGGCAAAAGGCCGAAGAGATGCTAGACCAGGCCGAGAACCATCCTGACGGCTGGGAGGCCGGCCTGGCTCAGGTTCTGCGCGGTGAGGTCGTCGGCGCTCCGGCCCAGCCGCCGACCCCGGCCGAGCTGTTGCTGGGCGAAGACTTTCTCAAGATTGGCGACATCGAAATCGGCATCCAGGACTAGCGGTTTTTAGTCTAGTTTCAGGGTCGGTTGGTAGCTTCGCAAACAGAGACCGCTGCCGGTTGAACCACGCCTCTTTTGGTTGCGGTGCAGGGTGATAGTCCCCTGTGGAAGGCGTGACGATGAAGGTTCAACCGCTGACGAAACAGCAGGCCATCGGTCGCTTGCAGGCCGAAGAAGCCGCTTTTTGCAAGCCAATCAAATGCCCGAGGCCACCGCCATCATCGAGGCCCGCGAGACGCTCGAGCGCGGCCGCGGCGACAATCTTTGGGAGATCTATAGCCAGGCCCGTCAGGACGAGGCTCGGTGGCAGCGAGTCAAGGCCGTGGTCTTGCCGCGCGAGCAGACGGGCCGCGAACAGGCCAGGACCTTTCTCGCTCTAACCGGCGCCGGACTGGCTCTGGGGGGCATCGGCAACTTTGTGGCCATCGGCGATCCCCGTCATGCCCTGGTGTCCACGGCGCTCTGTGGAGTGATGGTGCTGGCTGACGGCATGGTCATGGCCCTCTCCGACGATTTCAAGACCGATTTCAGCCGCACCCTGGGAGCCTTCAACGCTACCACCGCCTGCGTCGGTCTAGCCACGAACCATTGGGTCTCGGGAATCGCCGCCGGGGGCGCGACCCTGGCGGTGGCGATCGCCGTTGCGAGCCTGGGCCACTTTCAGGCTGGTAAACATCGCCAGATTCAGGCTGTGGTCACCGACCATCGGCAGCTCTTCGCGGCGCCCCCCAGCGCCTCGGCCCAACTCGCTTCGGCCATCACCAAGAACGACATCCTCGAGACCGTCACCAAGCGCAGCCAGCGAGCGATCGAGGAGGGCGACTACGCCAGCGCCATGGACGCTCGCGAGGACCTCCAGCGATTGACCGACCTCAAGGGAGACACCTTTCACGAGATGTTCCTGGCCAGTCGCGGCCTCGAGCGGGACCGAGAGCTGCTGACCCGATATGCCGAGGCGATCCTCGAGGATGCGCGCAGTCGCGACGACATCAAGGCTATCGTTGCCGGCGAGCCGTCGGTGGCCCAGCTTTTGATTGGCGACGACGCTGTCGACGTCGGCGACCAGCACTTGCCGGTCGTGTCCAGTTAGACCGTGGTTGGGCAGTTCGCCTGGCGACCGACCTTTAGTAAACCGGGTGGTAGAGCATGGCCACCGCTCCCGAGTCGAACTCGACCTGGTCGACCAGTTGCAGGTCGACCAGTTTCGAGAGCCCGGCCAAGAGGTAGGGACCGTGGCCGGCCAGTCTAGGTTGCACCACGAATTCGTACTCGTCGATCAAACCGAGTTCGGCCAGGGCCAGGGGAAGCTGGACACCTCCGGTCAAGAGTCCTCGACCGGGTTGTTGCTTGAGTCGGGTAACCGCCTTCGCCAGGTCGCCCTGGAGCAGTTCGGCGTTCCAGTCGACCTCGGTCAAAGTGCTAGAAACGACATATTTCTTGGCCGCCTCGATGGTGTGGGCGAAAGGCTCGGTCCAGGCGGGCATCGCTTGGGACCGGGGCGAGCGAAAGGCCGTCTCCATCATTTCGTAGGTCACTCGGCCGTAGAGCAGGGCCTCGGCGCGTTCAATATTGGCGGTGTGGAAGCGATGCAATTGCTCGTCGGGCACGCCGACCCGGTGATCGCAGCAGCCGTCTAAAGTGACATTGATGCAGTAGCGAAGAGGTTGCATGGCGCCGCGACTTCGCGACCTGCTATGGACGACCCCTGCCCGGTGATCGGTGTCACGCGGCAAAAGGAGTAGAGATAGCTACATGTCGCAGTCTAGATGTACCATTGGTTCGCAGAACGTGTATTTTGTTGGTTGTATGGGTGTCCAAAGTTTGAAAAATAGTAAACAGAGGTTTTGTGTGGGGGGTAAAGAAGCACTGGGTTCGAGCATCCTTGGGGAGGTGGTCTTGGTTCGAGCGTCTCGTTTCTTTCTTCTTTTGCTGGGCTTGCTTTTGGTTGGCTGTGAATCCGGCCAACTGGTGGATGAGATCGAAAGAGGGCAATCTCGGCCAATCTCCCATCGAAATCGTGTGTTGGCCGAATTGACTCTGCAAACCGAGAATGGCCCCTACAAGCTTGTGAAGGGGAGGGGGCTCATTCCGGCCGAAAATAGCCCGGTGCCCCAACCGCGTACGGGGGATGGCGTTCGCGCCAGAACCGGCGAGAGCATTCTGGCCGCGACTGAGCTGCCCCCGGAGTATTTTTTCGGAGCCCACTATCAGTTCGATGTGGACAAACGCAACTTCTTCATCGGCGAGGAGCCGGTAGGGACGGCCTGTGTTCGCTACAATAGCGAAGAATTCAATAATCTTCCCCACAGCAGCGAAGCCTATCGCTTTGGCAACCTGGAGTTCGCTAGCCTGGGGGTGGCTGTCGGGCCTAACCAGTTTCCAGGCACCGCCTCGACCACCATGGTGGTGAGCACGCCCGCCGGGATTGAAGAGATCGAGATCCCTAAGATGGACGGCGACACAATCACCGTTTCACCACCAATCACCGTTCGGATGGACTATGCCTACACCCCCATCCCCAATTCTAGCCTCTACTATGGGCGAACCGAGACGTTCGTCAACGGAAACTCGGTAGCGATCAGTTCTTCAAACTTCACCATTGGCGTGAGCGTCGAGCTGCCCTCGGTGCATGGGATCTATACTACCGAAAATCACGCCGAGCGACAGACCTATGCCAACGCGCCTTTCCAGCTTCAGGACAGCTTTGACGTGGGCAGTCAGGTCTTTGCTCGCAAGTTGGAGTTTGCAGATGACTTCACTCCGATGGAGTTCACGCCGGGCCAACCAGTGACGATCACCAACAGCTTCCGCTGGGACTCCGGCCCAACTGATGTCGTCGATGCCCGGTGGGAGGTCATCGTCGAAGACACCCTGGAGAATCAGTTTACGAGATTTCAAGAAGGCACCGGGACCGACATTTCGGCCACCTTCGACCTGTCTGATGTTTTGGCTCGCGGCCAGGTGCCCCGGCGTTACGTTCTCATCCCTGCCGGCAGCCCACTCGAGGCCAGTATCAAGCAGGAGCAGGCACGGTTGCGAGCTCGAGGCGAGGACATTCGCGCCCAGACGGACGTGATACCCCTGACCTATCGGGTCATCGCGAGCGCCGAGGCCTATCCTCGTAGCCGCGTCTTTCCGCTGGTCGGCTCGCAGTTTTATCAGGCACGCTACTACGCGGTGAATAGCCAGATCTCACCGGCCTTGCGCATCCGCGACATCAACATTGATCCCAACCCGTTCGAGCCCAGCCCCCCGGAGGTGGCCCCCGAAGACCGTCAGGTGGCCGTCATCTCGGCCTACGTCGACGCCAATGGCTTCGACGGTGGCTATGTGTTGGTCGAGCCTCGAATCTATGACCAGGCCGGCAACCTGGTGAAGACGTTCGAGGACCAGTATCCCATCGACTACGTCGAGTTGGAATGGGACGGCTATGACGATGAGGGAAACCCACTTGACCCGCAGGAGTTTCTGGTGGAGCTGCAAGCCCACGTCTGCGATTTCAGCGGACCGGCTCGCGAGATCTTGGCCGAGATTGCGCCCCAGACTCTGCAATTGGGTAGTTGTTCTCTGACGGGGGATGTCGCCCAGGCGCCCTTAGTGACCGGAGGGGCCCAGGGCGGTGAACTCAAGGTCTATGCAATCAACAAATTGATCGCCTGGGGTAAGAATCCGACCAGTGCTATCGTGACTAGAGCTCAGGAGGGCTTTCTGCGGGATGTCTATGCCGCTGGTCCTACGGCCCCGGGTGATCCCCAGCCCGCAAAGCTGAAATTGGAAGCCAGCAACCTCGGGCCGGTTGGAGGTGACGTTACTGTCGTCGCACGCGGGAATGTGAGCCAGGTGGACTCAGTAGCCGTCACACTAACAGACGACGACCACGACGGAACTTACACGGGTGAGTTGTTGTTGACACCAGATTTCATTAAGGTCGGCGGGCCACTCACGGATGTGCAGGGTGAAGCGGGACGGATGACCTTCAGTGTCGGCGAGCGGCTCAACAATGAGGGTGGAGTTACCGCCGCGATCTTTGCCAACCTTCTCTCCGCCCTCGGTCCCGAATTCTACCCTTACCCCAAGCCCGCGATTTCTCTAGGCAAATTCGAAGAAGATTTGCTCGGGAGCCAGCTCACTCTCGCCAATGACGATGAGGCCACCGCCACGGCAAACAACCTGGCCAGTACTGGCTTTGAGGCGCTAACCCTAACGCTCAGGGTAGGAAGCGATGTGGTGGTTACAACCAAGGCCAAGGTTCGCCATCCCGCTGATGTTCTATTCTGGAATTTCCATGGTCTACGCCACGGCTCACTCAGCCCCGAAAGCGAGATTGCCAAGAGAGAGAACCGGCTTCCTACGATACTCCTCACGCCCGAAGACTTTGTAGTGAAGCCGGTCGCAAGAACCGTAATGTTTGCCGCTTGCGATGTGCTGTGCCTGAACGACTACAACGGTGCGTGGCCCAACGAGTCGAACTTTGGCGGACGCCGCTGGTATGCCGCGATGGACACCCCGGGACACAACACAGTCTTGCTAGGATTCACGGCCCAGACAGGTGCAACTCTTACAACCTCTGAGGTCATCGAACTCTACGGAAAAAGGATTGATGACTATATCGCGGCGGGCGAAACGGACAGGAGAAAGATTCAGGCGCTGGCCTGGGTTAGGGCGAATCTCGAGGTTGGTCTCAACCTTCAAGCCGACGGCTCAACGGGTCCTGTGGATGCACTAAGAAGCCTGCAACTTCGTGCTTGCGCCTATGCAGCCGATAGCACGGGAGAGTACTTTTACTACATCCCTGTGCAGCATCGGCCCACTCAGGACCTTGCTCTGGTCTTGCAGAACGTCGAGACCACACCCGTGGTCAAAACTGCCGAGGGCATCTACAGAGTGCGCCGCGAGCATTGGGGTGAACCGGTCCTTTTCGACGTTAGGAGGCCAAAAGATGCACAACTTGTACTCGAAGTGGTGCGACACAACGATGGGACGGTGGAATTGCGATGAAAACGAAGATCGGGATGGTGACATTGACGCTTTGCCTTCTAAGCGGGGTCTGGGCTCAGGAGCCAGAGTTCCCGGCAGCGGACCCCGTGCGCCGCGCGATTCAGAGTTATGAACTACATGATTTGGATCGTGCCCTGGCCGAGTTCCTGGCCCTTGCAGAGAGTCATCGGGGAACTCCGGTGGGCTCAAATTGTCTCTTCTGGGCGTCAGATACTGCTCTACTCGCGGGGGACCAGGAGCAGGCACTGGCCATCCTTAACCGCATCACGCAAGAATACGCTGGCACTCACATGGAGCTTTCGGCAAGGCTGCGGCTCATTGAGCTTGTGCCTCCGAGCACTGGAGACGGAGCGACAGAAGCTTACGACGAACTCGCACAGCAGAATGGGGCACCTCCCCTTGCGGTGTTGATTGACCCGGCCCGGAAACTAGAGAACACGATCGCAATCCGGGCGTTGCCAGAAGAGTCGAGGAAGGGTCTCAGGTTGCTATACGTGACAGTCCTTGGCGAATTGAGTTTTCATCCCCCGCAGGAGGCCGCTGTCCTCGGGCAGGTTTTGCGGGGAGCGTTGGACCGTGATGGCGGCGCCGAGTTCTACGGCTCGTTGTATAACACCGCGAGGCGTTCACACGAGCGACGCCATCTCTGGTCGCCCACTCAGGAAGACTTTCAGAATCCCGTCGTGTCGCCTCTGAACCCTAGCGATGGTAGCACTGTCGCCCCAGGCGGAATGCTAGAGGCCCAGCTTTACATGGAAGACTTCTATGCTATGGGATTGGATCTGGCTACGCTGCGTGTTTCTCTGGACGGTCAGGATGTTACCGATTCTTCCACTTTCGAGTGTTCGGCCGGCCCGGAGTTCGTAGACGGGCAACCCTGGGAGGTGATTACCGTCCGCTCGCCCATGGCGAACCTATCGAACGGAACACACACGGCCACCGTTACCTGTCAGGTATACCTCTATCCGGGCCAGGGCCCGGGGCTGACGACGAAGACCTGGTCGTTCACTATCGCCAATCAGGCCTCTGAGGCAGCGCTCTATCCATCGAAGGACTCGACCCTCCGACTCCGCGACCCCCATCTCAACGAGGGAGCCAACCCTAGACTCATCCTGGAGAAGATCCAGGGTAAGACCACTCACGCCCTGGTGGGCTTTGACCTGTCCCAACAGAACCTGACCGGCCTGACTTCGGCCAGCCTGGTCTTCACCATCGACCCCAGCGACTCTCCCACCGGCTGGGGCAATGGGCGCAACGTCCTCGCAGCCCCGATCTCGACCGGCTGGCTGGAGGGGAACGGCGTCGACTTCGGCGTGCCCAACGCGCAGAAGACCAGCGGGTCCGGCCCGGGCGTGACCTGGTTCAGTCCTGTCGATGAAGACATCAGCAACAACTATGCCAACTCGGCCGTGAATTGGAACGGGGCCGGTGCGGCCAGCGGCCCTCCGACAGCCTTGGCGGTGCAAATCCATAACCATCAAACCGGAGAGGTCTCCTTCGATGTCACCCAGGATGTCCTCAACGGATCCTCGAGCTGGTTGGTGAGAAGAGAGGACGAGAACGTCGGCTCGCAAGTCCACTTCTACTCCAGGGAAGGTGGCGGAGCCTCAGCCGGCCCGCGCCTGGTCCTTCACTACGGTGCCTCGGCCAACAAACCCGCAGGAGACGCTCTGTTGGCCAGGGCCTGGGACACCCCGGTCGCGGTCCTTCGCAATCTCGCCGGGCTCGGGCTGTCGGGTGGCCCGATGACAAACTTGCTGATCCTGCAAGCCCGTTCGTCGGGCCTCGACATCCTGAGTGCGGGATTGCGCAGTCTGGTCGCCCGGCGCGAGATGGCCCTGCTCCTTTAGAAGCCCGAGCAACCCTGACAGGGCTCGAACAAGCCCTCGCAGAACCGGTTCAAATGGCACTCAAAGCCGTTCCGCCTCGCATGGATGCCCAGGGGCGCCCTTACCTGGTCTGAGGACCTCTCCGACGAGATGTTCCGCTCCATCCTGCGCGGCGACTGCGGCCCCGAGCTTCAGGCCCTCTACAGTTTGCCGCTTGCGATGTGCTGTGCCTGAACGACTACAACGGTGCGTGGCCCAACGAGTCGAACTTTGGCGGACGCCGCTGGTATGCCGCGATGGACACCCCGGGACACAACACAGTCTTGCTAGGATTCACGGCCCAGACAGGTGCAACTCTTACAACTTCTGAGGTCATCGAACGCTACGGGAAATGGATTGACGACTATATTGCGGCGGGCGAAACGGCAGGAGAAAGATTCAGGCGCTGGCCTGGGTTAGGGCGAACCTCGAGGTTGGTCTCAACCTTCAACCCGACGGCTCAACGGGCCCTGTGGATGCACTAAGAAGCCTGCAACTTCGCGCTTGCGCTTATGCAGCCGACAGCACGGGAGAGTATTTCTACTACATCCCTGTGAAACACGAGCCTACCAAAGACCTGGACCTGATTCTCCAGAATGTGGAGACTACTCCGAGAGTCAAGACCGCCGAGGGCATCTATAGAGTGAGCCGCGAACATTGGGGTGACCCGGTCCTTTTCGACCTTAGGAGGCCCAAAGATGCGCAACTTGTACTCGAGGTGGTGCGATACGACGATGGGACGGTGGAATTGCGATGAAAACAAAGATCGGGATGGTGACATTGACGCTTTGCCTTCTAAGCGTGGCCTGGGCCCAGGAGCCAGAGTTTCCAGAAACAGACCCTGTGCGCCACGCTATTCAGAGTTACGAGTTGCATCAGTGGGATCGTGCCCTGGCCGAGTTCCTGGCCCTCGCAGAGAGTCATCGGGGAACGCCGGAGGGCTCAAACTGTCTCTTTTGGGCGTCAGATGTCGCTTTGCTCGCGGGGGACGAGGCGCAATCGTTGGCTATCCTCAACCGCATCGCGCAAGAATACGCCAGCACCAACATGGGACTCTTGGCGAGGCTCCGTCTCATTGAGCGGACATCCCCGAACTCCAGAGAAGAAAGGGTCGCTGCCTACGACCAACTCGCCCAAGCGAAAGGCGCGCCTTCTCTCGCCATCTTGATCGACCCGGCCCGGAAAGTGGAAAACATGATGAAAATCCGGTCATTGCCAAGGGAATCCAGAAACGGTCTCAGGATGCTCTACGCGAGAGTCGTTGACGAATTGGGTTTTCACCCCCCGCAGGAGGCCGCTGTCCTCGGGCAGGTCTTGCGGGGAGCGTTGGACCGTGATGGCGGCGCCGAGTTCTATGTCTCGTTGTATGACGCGGCGAGGAACTCACACGAGTTGAGGGGTCTCTGGTCGCCCACTCAGGAAGACTTTCAGAATCCCGTCGTGGCGCCACTAAACCCTAGCGATGGTAGCACTGTCGCCCCAGGCGGAATGCTAGAGGCACAGCTTTACATGGAAGACTTCTATGCTATGGGATTGGATCTGGCTACGCTGCGTGTTTCTCTGGACGGTCAGGATGTCACCAATTCTTCGACTTTCGAGTGTTCGGCCGGCCCGGAGTTCGTAGACGGGCAACCCTGGGAGGTGGTTACCGTTCGCTCGCCCATGGCGAACCTGTCGAACGGAACACACACGGCCACCGTTACCTGTCAGGTATACCTCTATCCAGGCCAGGGCCCCGGCATCACAACGAAGACATGGTCGTTCACTATCGCCAATCAGGCCTCTGAGGCAGCGCTCTATCCATCGAAGGACTCGACCCTCCGCCTACGCGACCCCCATCTCAACGAAGGCGCGAACCCTCGGCTCATCCTGGAGAAGATCCAGGGCAAGACCACTCGTGCTCTGGTGGGCTTTGACATGTCCCAACAGAATTTGACCGGCCTGACTTCGGCCAGCCTGGTCCTCACCGTCGACCCCAGCGACTCTCCCACCGGCTGGGGCAACGGGCGTAACGTCCTCGCGGCTCCGATTTCCACCGGCTGGCTGGAGGGGAACGGCGTCGACTTCGGCGTGCCCAACGCGCAGAAGACCAGCGGGTCCGGCCCGGGCGTGACCTGGTTCAGTCCTGTCGATGAAGACATCAGCAACAACTATGCCAACTCGGCCGTGAATTGGAACGGGGCCGGTGCGGCCAGCGGCCCTCCGACAGCCTTGGCGGTGCAAATCCATAACCATCAAACCGGAGAGGTCTCCTTCGATGTCACCCAGGATGTCCTCAACGGATCCTCGAGCTGGTTGGTGAGAAGAGAGGACGAGAACGTCGGCTCGCAAGTCCACTTCTACTCCAGGGAAGGTGGCGGAGCCTCAGCCGGCCCGCGCCTGGTCCTTCACTACGGCGCCTCGGCCAACAAACCCGCAAAAGACGCTCTGTTGGCCAGGGCCTGGGACACCCCGGCCGCGGTCCTTCGCAATCTTGCCGGGCTCGGGGGACTGGTGGCCCGATGACAACCTTGCTGATCCTGCAAGCCCGTTCTTCGGGCCTCGACATCCTGAGTGCGGGATTGCGCAGTCTGGTCGCCCGGCGCGAGATGGCCCTGCTCCTTTAGGATTCTCGGATTTGACAATCCGGCCGAACGCCGGGCTGCACGATGCCCGGTGATCGGTGTCACGCGGCAAAATGAGTAGCGCCAGCTACATGTCGTAGCCTGATTGTTCTTTCGGTTTGCAAGTCGCATCTTCTGGTAGTTTGAGGGGTGGCAAAAGTTTGAAAAATAGTAAATAGAGGTTTGGTGGGGGGGGTAAAGAAGCACTGGGTTCGAGCAATCCTTGGGGAGGTGGTCTTGGTTCGAGCGTCTTGGAGTCGATCCGCCGTGTTAGGTTTCTTGGCTGGCTGGTTTGCCATAGGCCTTGTCGCTTGCGAGAGTTCGAGGGTGCTCGACCAAGTGGAAACACCCGCACCAGGTCGAACACCTCGAACAGGGGCCGAGTCCTGGCCGAGTTGGCCCTCAGGACCGACGAGGGAGAGTTCAAAGTCGTGAAAGGCGCCGGCAAGGTTGCCCTGGAGAAGCAGCCGCGCGAGGAGAAAGTCGCGACCAGGGGCGTGTTGGACAACCCGGGCTATTCTTTCTTCGGGCACCGGCAATACGGCGACTTCGAGTTTTTTCGCCTCGACGAGGACAACCCGGTAGGCTATCTTCCTTACTCCAGCAGCGATGCGGTTTCGAGCCGGCTGCCAGGGATTTCCGGCGGCGGCTACCGATATCGCATGATGGGATTCGTTAGCCTGGGCGTGAGCGGCGATCCTCATGTACCCGGCCAATCTTCGGTCGAACTGGTCGTCTCGACACCCGACGGCATCGATGAGGTCGAGGTGCCGACCCTCGATGGCGACACGGTCACGGTGGCTCCGCCCATTACCCTGCGCCGGGTTCAAACCGTGACCAGCACCGGTGGAGTGGTGTCTCAGCGGGTCGAGACCTTCGTCAACGGAGTCTCGCTCGGGGTCGACTCGTCGAGTTATCTGGAAATTGGGTTGAAAATTCCGTCGGTGTCCGGCGACTACCAGGTGAGCACTCACGGCCAGCGCTCGATCAACTATGACGAGCCGGTCAACGATAGCTACGATCTGGCCTGGACCATCCCGGTTCGCAAACTGCAGTTGGCCGAGAGCCTGGGGCCGGTCGAGGCGACCCCGGGACAGCCCATCATCATCAGCAATCGCATCACCTGGGACAGTCCGGGCGAGGTTGTGGATGCCAAATGGACTGTGACCCTCAGTGATGTCTTCGACGAGAACTATGAATTCTACGAGGGCACAGGAGAGATGTCTCGGCCACCTTTGACACCTCGAGTTTTCAGGCCAGAGGGACGACGCCGCGACGTTACCTGCTGATTCCCGCCGGTAGCTCGCTGGTGGACATGCTCAAGGCCAAGCAGGCCGAACTTCTTGCTCGGGGCGAAGACATCCGGGCCCAGACCGACCTGGTTCCTTTGGTCTACGAAATCTTCGCCAGCGCCGAAGCCTTCCCGCAGCAGGAAGTCTTCCCGAACTCTGGGGTGCAATTCTATCAGGCTCGCTACTTTCTGCTCAGCGAGTCGCAGGCCGAGCCGGCCATCCGCATTCGCGATCTGAGCGTCGACCCCAATCCCTTCGAGCCCAGCCCGGTGGCCCCCGAGGACCGTCAGGTGGCGACGATCTCGGCCTATGTCGACGCGGTGGGCTTCGACGGCGGCTATGTGGTGGTCGAGCCTCGCATTTACGACCAATCGGGAAACCTGGTGCGAAGGTTCGAAGACCAGTATCCCATCGACTACTTTGAGCTGGAGTGGGACGGTTATGACGATGAGGGCAATCGGGTCGAGCCTCAGGAGATCACGATTCAACTGAGTGCCCACGTCTGTGACTTCGCGGGCCTGGCTCGTGAGATCGCGGCAAAGTTATCGCCTGAGATCTTAGCACAGGGTTGTTCCCTCCCGTCAGACGCCTTTCTGGTGGCTCAAGTTGGAACGCCACTAAATGGTGTGATTCAGGTACGTTCTGGAACTAACCTGGTTGCTCAAAGCTTTCATGGTACTCCGAGTTCGGCCGATCTGGCCAGGTTGAGAACAGTCTTTCCCGACGGGCGCAACGGCGTCAACAACACGTTAGAGATATCCGCTTCCGGGTTCACCGGGAATCCGCCATCGAGCATTGAGATTGTTCTCGAAGGGTCTGCGAGCAGCACTTCATCGGCCCCTATGATTCTAAATCAGGCCAACAACTATACCACAAGTTTTACGCTGACACCTGGCCTGATCAGAACCGGCCAGCTTGGCCCTAGCATCACGTTTTCGGACTCGGTGTTGAGCGTGACGGGCGGAGCGCAGCTGTTGTTCGAAGGGTCGCTCATGGGAAGCGGCGTTCCGTATCCGGGCCCAGACCCGACCTCTTTGGGAACCTACAAGGATGGGTCCTCGGCCTCAGAGGCAGAAAATACCGCGAGCAACGTTTCCAGCCTGGGGTATGAAACCGTAGAGATTAGAGGGACGGCGGTTCATTTTCAAGCATTGCAAGGCTTAAGGTGAGACACCCGTCCGAGGTCTTTTACTTCGTGCAACATGGATCCGGAACCGGAGAGATCGATTTGGGGGGTAACCAATCCTTGAACCCGGGTCAGAATATTACCCGTTCGGATTGCACCTCTTTGAAAACTCTGATATTCACAGCCTGTCGGGGCTTGGTGCTCAATGATTATAACAATCTATATGAAAACCATCGCCCATTCGCGGATATGGCGACCCGAAGGCAATTGGACTTCGGGGGTCCCAAATGGTACAACATCACAGGTGCATCCGACGCGTTTGCCCCGTTTTCCCCAACCGAACGGAGGACAGTGCTTCTGGGATTCAACCACGTTGCACCCGCTAAGCTGGCCGCGGATATTCTCGATGTCTATCGACTTGCCTTGGGAGATTTGCGAGGAAAGATTAACCAGGGCGACCTAACTGTCAAGAATCTTGAACCGCTGGCCTGGATGAAGGCCAACCTAGCGGTTCTCCAGGGCGCGAGTGGCTCAGAACTGGCGAGAGGCTTGTGCCTGAACGCGTGCGCTTACGATACTGAGTATTACTATTATATACCGTTTGATCGATTCGACCCGACCGAAGACCCGTTTCGTTCAACGCGCGAGGTTCATCGTGTTCCGCGTGGAGACTGGAACACAGATCTCACTCGAGTTGAGTGGATTACGACGCCGAAGCGGGTCGGCAGGATGGTTACCATACCGTAGGAGGATACGTGCAAGGATTGAGATTGATTTTGATAATTCTCTTACTCTCCATCTCAGCTATTGCTCAGCATGTAGGTGACTACCAGGAATTTGTGGCCACGCCGGAGTTTCTGGAGGCTGACCGCCTGGCGGGATTAGGTCAATTGGATGAAGCGCTCACGATTTTTGAGAATATCGCGACACAGAACCCCCGTACGACTTTAGGCGCTCGAAGTCTTCTCGCGGCGATAGCTTTGAGAACGAGCCGCGCCAATAATGACCGTTTGATCAACCGACTAATTACGGAGTTCAGTGGCTCCCGCTACGAGATCATCGGCAAACTCGTCCAGACGGCCGCTGGATTTACCGATGATGATGAAGCGCGCATAGCCGCACAAGATGCATTGGCTCAGAGTTTTGGAGGGCCCGGACTCTCCTCGATTCTCAACTCCGAAGACCGGAACACTCTTGTAGCAGAATTGCGCGCGCTACCGTTTGAGACTCGCATGGGGTTAGCGCCTGTCTATTACTCTAACTTTGGAGGTCTTCGCGGCCTCGGTAGAGTCGATGACGCCATCAGTCTCGCGAGGTTCAATCAGGATGCTTATGCTGATGTAGAGGAAACCCTCGAGCACTCATTTAGAGGAGATCTACGTTATGCTCTCATGGTCAAGCAATATGGGGGAGGCGTCTCAATAGAAGCACAACCGTCGTCAGACCCGGTGGTCGTGCCGACTTCGCCCAGCCCAAACCAAGTGCTGACAAGCCTTTCGACGCTTGATTTCTCGATAAACGGGGGGGATTTTCGTCAACCGGGTGTGGACTTAAACAGCCTCGTCGTGACTCTGGATGGTGAGCCGCTTACAAGTTTGTCATTCCGCTTTGAGAGTGGGATTCTCGCTGAGAATGAAGTTTACGAGCGCCTTCTCGTCTCGCTGACTGTCCCGGACCTGTCACCTGGCCAGCATCAGGTGACGGTCAAAGCCAGCGTCAGGGGATACCCTGGGACAGGAGCCGGAACCACCACAGCCTCTTGGAGCTTCGAAATAGCCAGCGCCCAATCCACCCAGACTCTACCAGTCACGAAAGACTCCACCCTCCGCCTACGCGACCAACATCTCAACGAGGGAGCCAACCCGCGGCTCATCCTGGAGAAGATCCAGGGCAAGACCACTCACGCCCTGGTGGGCTTTGACCTGTCCCAACAGAATTTGACCGGCCTGACTTCGGCCAGCCTGGTCCTCACCGTCGACCCCAGCGACTCTCCCACCGGCTGGGGCAACGGGCGTAACGTCCTCGCGGCTCCGATTTCCACCGGCTGGCTGGAGGGGAACGGCGTCGACTTCGGCGTGCCCAACGCGCAGAAGACCAGCGGGTCCGGCCCGGGCGTGACCTGGTTCAGTCCTGTCGATGAAGACATCAGCAACAACTATGCCAACTCGGCCGTGAATTGGAACGGGGCCGGTGCGGCCAGTGGGCCACAGACCGCCTTGCCGGTGCAGCTCCACAACCATCAGGCCGGAGAGGTCTCGTTTGATGTCACCCAGGATATCCTCAGCGGGTCCTCCAGCTGGTTGGTGAGACGAGAGGACGAGAATGTCGGCTCGCAGGTCCACTTCTACTCCAAGGAAGGCGGCGGAGCCTCAGCCGGCCCGCGCCTGGTCCTTCACTACGGCGCCTCGGCCAACAAACCCGCAAAAGACGCTCTGTTGGCCAGGGCCTGGGACACCCCGGTCGCGGTCCTTCGCAATCTCGCCGGGCTCGGGCTGTCGGGTGGCCCGATGACAAATTTGCTGATGAGCACCCTGCAAGCCCGATCGTCGGGCCTCGACGTCCTGAGTGCGGGGTTGCGCAGTCTGGTCGCCCGCCGCGAGATGGCCCTGCTCCTCTAGAAGCCCGAGCAACCCTGACAGGGCTCGAACAAGCCCTCGCAGAACCGTTTCAAATGGCACTCAAAGCCGTTCCGCCTCGCATGGATGCCCAGGGGCGCCCTTACTTCCTCTGGTCTGAGGACCTCTCCGACGAGATGTTCCGCTCCATCCTGCGCGGCGACCGCGGCCCCGAGCTTCAGGCCCTCTACACTGGAAGGCTGCTGCGGGAAGCCAGAATGGCCGAAGTCTGGTGGTACCTCAAACCTCAGGATATAGCCGACCGCTGGCCTGAGGTGGCGCGTCATCTCGGCCGGGCTCGCCAGTTCTGGCATGAGCTACTGGAGGCCTGGCGTGAAGCCGGACGCGTTTCCTGGCAACCTTAGCCCGCTCCAGGCCGAACTTCTGAAGGCCTTTCAGGGTGAGGGGTTCTTTCTGACGGGGGGAAGCGCCCTGGTTGGGTTCTACGGACATGACCGGGTGACCCGAGACCTGGACCTCTTCACTCGCAGCCACGAGGCCTTCGAAGAAGGTCCGGGTTGGCTGGGCGCAGCTGTCGAGGCCCTCGGAGCCAGCCTGGATCCGATCAGGACCTATCCGGCCTTCCGCCGCTATCAGGTATGCCGCGGCGAGGAGCAGACTCTGGTGGACCTGGTCTTCGAGCCGGTTCCGCCTGTCTATCCGCCGCGACCCATTCCAGGCTCCCGCCTGGCCCTTGACCTGCCCGACGAGATTGCGGTCAACAAACTGTGCGCTCTGGTTGGTCGGGGAGAACCTCGCGATCTGGCCGACCTGCTATTCTTGGATCGGTTCGGCGTGGATCTCGGGCGGGCTCTAGAGTTGGCCTCACACAAGGACGCAGGAGTCGGCCCTGATACCCTGTTGCTGGTGCTGCCCGCCGTTCCGCTTTCGGGCGACCCGGAGAAATTGGCGGCCCTGCGTGATTTTCGAGACGACTGGATCGGTCGCCTCAGGCTAGAAGTTCTACCGCCGCAGTGAGGCATTCGAGCGAGTCTGTAACAACATGTTCATAACTCGGCGCCGTTGAGGAAAGGGGCTGAAACCGGCAAGCCCTACTCTGAGAGAAGCTCTATCAGAGAGAGGCGTCCTATGGCAGTCACCCCCGTCGCAGTCGAGATACCCCAACAGCTGGTCTTGAACCGCCCACCCGAAGCGGTGGCCGCTCAGCCAGTGGGGCCGAATACGGCTCAGGCGCTCAACCAGCAAAACGCGTTGGCGAACCAGGGCCGCAACACCCTGCAGGGTAACCAGCAGTTGGGCCAGGAGTGGCAGCAACTGGCCGGCAACCAGCCCGGGCGCCAGGACGGCATTCCCGGGGGAACGCTGATCAGCGCTCTCAAGCCCGAAGAGCTCGAGAGCGTCTTTGGTGGGGCTTCGCAGACCATCACGGGTCTGGCCGAGAAGCGACCCGAGATGACCCTCAACCAGGCCCTGCCGCTGGCCAGCAACCCCGAAGCCCTCGACACGGTGTCTCAACTACTCGACTCTCGCCCCGACCTGCAGCTCAGCGACGTGATCAGCCAGGGCCAGGGCGGGCGGCCTCAGCTGAGCCCGATGCTCAAGGATCCTCAGGCCATGGAGCTGCTCAAGAACCGCAGCGACATTCAACCCGGAGCCCTCGACGCGCTGGCCAAAGGCCTCAACAAGATGATGGGCAACCCGGCCATGGGCAAGGCCGCCTTCGCCCAGGCCATGGAGATGATGGCCAACGACGGCAACGCCACTCCCGAAAGCATCGGCGAGCTAATGGGCGAGATCGTCAAAGGCGTGGGTGGCAAAGGCGACGCCGCCAACGCCCTGGGCATCTTCAAGCAGGCCGGCGAGTTGATGAAGGGCGGCCAACTCAAGTCAGAAGACATGCTGGGCCTGGTGAAGGCCGCCAGCAATATCGGCGGCGGCAAAGGTGGCGGCAGCATGATGGCCGAGGCCTTCGACGCCGCCGCCAACCTCAAGCTGAGCCGGCCCGATATGAACACCAACGAGATCGTGGGCTTGTCGAGCGTGATGGCCGAGCGCTTTCCTGGCCAGAACAACGCCGACCGCATGAGCGCCTTCCGCGAGGGGGCCAACCTGATGAACACGCGTCCCAACCTGGGAGCCCAGGGCGTCGACACGATGCTGAGCCAGGCCACCCGCCAGGGCATCAAGGGCGACAAGTTGCTCAACGCTTTCCAGACCCAGGTGGGCGCGCTCAACGAAGGCAGCGCCAGCCTGCAGACCTTGACCGACCCGCTGTCCAAGCCTGACGCCAAAGGCGGCGTGCAGTTCAACCGGTTCGGCCAGCGACAGGCCGGTACTCGGCCTGAAGAGGTGGCCCAGCGCGAGCAGCAGCAGGCCAACCGCAACGGCCAGCCGGGTCAGCAGCAGCCCGGCCAGACCCGGCCCGGACAGCCTCAAGCGGGTCAGGCGGCCCAGGGCGAGCAAGAGACCGAGCCGCCGGCCGCCGGCCGTTCGCGGGGGCGGGCCAGTCTGGCCAGCGTGGGCGTGACGGCTGCTCCGGCGGCCGCTCCAGGCGTTGCCTGAGGGCGATAAAAGAGTTACAATAGGGGCCTCATGATCGGTCCGTCACTGCCGCCGTCTCGGCCTCATCAGGCCTCCAGGGCCCAAGCCGCTCCGCCCGACGTGATGGTCTATTCTGACATCGACGACAGCCTGGTGGCGGGCAACGACGACGGTCTGGCCGCCAGTCGCGACGTGTTGGTGACCCAGTCGGGGCGCACGGTGCCGGGCTACTCCACCGGCCGCGGAATCACCCTGGCCATGGCGCTCTCCACCCAACTGGCCGGCTTTCCGATGGCCTTCTTCGCTGTCAACAACGGCCTGAATCTATTTGTCAACGACCAGAACTTGCCCGCCGACGAGTTCATCAAGAGCCTTCCCGGCCGCAGCGAAGACCCGGCCTGGGCGGCCGAGGTCTCTGAGCGTTCGGGCGGCTTCACCATCGACCGCGTGCGCGACGGGCTCAAGTCGCAACTCGACCGTGACGGCTTTGTCGAAAGCCCCACGGCGCGGCCCGGCTTTGCTACCTATCGACGCGGCGACATCCAGGTGACCGTTCCGCCCGACCAGCCGGCTTTCTTCGTCGAATCGGGAACGGGCAAGTTGGGCGAGAGTCAGAAGCAGTTCGCTCACGAGCTGAGCCAGCGTCTGTTGGACGGGCTCGGTCACGAAGGGGTCTCGGCCACTCCCGGGCATTTCTACAAGGGCGAGAAGGCCGTTCACTATCTGCAGCCGGCCGGCATCACCAAGGCCAGTTTGCTCGAGCATCTGCTGGGGCGCTTTCCCAGTGTGCATCACACCATCACGGTGGGCGATAACGTCAACGACGACATGCTGATTCCCGAGCAGTTTTCGGGGGTGACCAACTATCCGGTGTTGGCCGGCCATCACCATCCCGACGAAGAGAAGCTTCGCCAGCATCCTCGCCTGGAATGGGTAGAATCCGGCGCCGCCGCCCCGGGCCTGCTAGCCCAGTTCGATCACATCGATCACGCCTAGAAGATTTTCTCGCCGGCCCAGACCAGGCCGACGCCGACGGCGACGCCGACGGCGCCGCCGAGGGCAGCTCCGGGCAGGCCGCGCAGGGCTCCGCCAATGAGGGCTCCGGCCGCGGCTCCCAACACTTTCTTGGTGTTGATGTTGACCAGGGCCCGGTCGGTCATGAGTTTGCCGTCGAGGTGGTCGATTTCGTGCTGGAAGGCGCAAGCTTTGAAGCCTTTGCATTCGACCGTGGTGGGCCGGCCGTGGTCGTCGATGGCGTCGACTTTGACGCGGCTCGAGCGCATGACCACGCTCATGGTGCCGCCCAGGCTCAGGCAGCCTTCCAGGCTGAGCTGGTGGCCGCTCCGCTCGGTGATGGTGGGGTTGGCCAGTTTGTGGGGGCCGTCGCCGGTGTTGATCACCATCAACCGATAGGGAATTCCGATCTGGGGAGCGGCCAGGCCCACGCCTCCTTCGCGCCGCATGCAGTCGTTCATCTGGTCGAGCACCTGGCTCAACGACGGGTCGAGACTGTCCACTGGCTGAGCCGGCTGGTGCAGCACCGGCTCTTTGCGCCCGACGAGCTTGAACTCGCCCTGTGAATACTGTCGAAGATTAGAAACTTGCACCTCGATAGCCTATGCCACGGGCCTAAAAGGTTGCTGAAATCTGTCATTTCCTTTGGGCATAGAGCGCGGTTGCGACTCGCGACGAAGTTTCCTTTATGTTAACAGGATTGTTCGAACGTCTGTTCGAACATGACTTGAGTGTGCATCATGCTTGAAAAGAGGACGTGTTAATGAGCGCTACCAAAGGCAAGAAGGCGACAAACTCCAAGGCGAGCAAACCTGCCGCCAAGGGTAAGGCCAAAAGCACAAAGGCTGTCGCCAAAGGCGCCGGCAAGGCGAAAAAGGCGGCCAAACCCGCTGCCAAAAAGCCTGCGGCCAAGGGCGCGGCAAAAGCCAAGAAAACCTCGGCCGCCAAGGCACCTGCGAAGAAGGTAGCCGCCAAGAAACCCGCTGCGAAGAGCACTGCCAAGAAGGCTCCGGCTAAAAAGGCCGCTCCCGCCAAGAAGACGGCGGCCGCCAAGAAGCCGGCCAAGAAACCCGCTAAGAAGAAGTAGGGTCGGCTTGAGAAACGCCCGGTGCCCAACCGGGCGTTCTCGTTTCTCTGTCTGAAAGGCGAGGGGCGGTCTGGTATTGAATTCTATTCAATGCCCAGCCCCGGCCCTCTGGAACTGCAAGCCGACGAGGCTCTCTGTCGAGCGGCTTGCAAAGTGCGGATTCTGGACGCTCTGCGGCCTGTGAACGAGGCCGAAGAGAAAGAGCGGTTTCTGGCGGGCAAGTCCCGTCTGCCTCGTTTCGTGTATCGCAGGGGCGAGGTGGCCCCGACCACCGGGGTCGAGCGACTGGCCATTCCGGATTCATCTTTGGGTCGGTTGCTCGAGCAGCGGCGGCGGCTGATTCTGGCTGCCCACCAAGCCTTAGTGAGTGGCGAGCCGGCTGACCTGTTGCGGGTTACAGCCCGCATCTATGGCAAGCCTGAACGGGGCCTGGTGGCGGTGGCTCGACGGTTGCTGCGCGACCTGCCGGCCGAGCCTCATCCCGGCTACGAGAGTACCGAGGAAGTGGCGGCCACGCTGCGTCGCGAGTTGGCTCACTACGGCTTTGACGACTGGGAGTTGTCGCTGTCGGATGGTGACTACACCGTGGTTCGACCCCTGGAACGGCGCGTGTTGCTGACTCCGGTCGGACCGGTGGTGGCAGGCACCGGGCGGCGTCTGGCCGTGCACGAGATCGGCGTGCACGTGTTGCGTTCGGTCAATGGCCGGCGCCAGCCTCTGCGCCTGTTCGCCTACGGCCTGCCGGGCTATGAGGCCACCGAAGAAGGTTTGGCCGGTTATGGCGAGTTGGTGACCAATACCGCTCGGGCGCGAACCTTGCGCAAATACGCCGCCCGCGTATTGGCCGTCGATAGTCTTTTCGGGCAGGCTGATTTCGCCGAAACCTACGAGCTTCTGCTGAGCCTTGGTCAGGTGCCCGAGCAGGCCTGGGAGTCGGCTTTGCGAGCCCATCGCGGCGGTGGCTGCTGCAAAGACCACATCTACTTAGAGGGTCTTTTCGAGGTACTGGGTCACGTCGACGCCGGCGGTACCCTCGAGTCGCTTTTCGTGGGCAAGGTCGGCCTGCGGCATCTCCCGTTGATCGAGCGACTATTGGCCGAGGGCAGCCTCGAGCCGGCCGGCCTGCTTCCGCCGTTTCTAAGCGCTCCGGCCGACAACCCGCTGTTGCAACGATTGGGCCAACTCGTCTAACCTCGCCGGGCTTGCAGCCGATAACCAGAGCGTGGACAACATCCAAGCCCTTCTCGGTGGCCGAACTGGTCAAGACGGTCGGCGATTTGCTCAGCGCTTGAGCGTCTCCTTGAGAAAGGTGCGCAAATCCCAGGCGGCCATGCCAGCCTCGGCCGGATAGGCGAAGTTGGCAATTCTCCAGGCTCCCTCCGACTGACGCAGCACCACCCGCAGGCGCAACCGGGCCGGTCCCGGGTCGCGGGGGAACTTGATCGAGACGGGCACATAGGCCAGTCCGTCTTTGACGATCGTCTCGCCCAGGCTGTAGGATTCGACCCCCATCTGCGAGTTGCTGAAAGGGTCGAAGTCAAGCCAGGGACCGCCCGAGTTGGGGTCGCCGTTGGCGAGCTCGACCAGCATCTCGCTCAGGTCGCTTTCGATGTGGGCCGCTTCTTTGGCCATGGTGGTCTGCACCCACGACCTGGGGGTCGATTCGACCGACTGGGTATAGGTGCGATAGAACGAGTCGACAACCTGGCCCGGAGTAGCATCAGCCCAGGCCAGACCGCTCAGGAGCAAAACGAGTAGAATCTTTTTCATGGCCAGCCAGGTTCGGGACTACTTCGCAATCCCCTCGGTCAGATTCTCGGGTTCTGCGGCCGTGATGAGCAGGTTATCTTCAATACGAACCCCGCCGACCTCGAGCCAGCGATCCACCTCTTCCCAGTTCATCTCTTGAGCGAAGGTCTGCCGATGGTCGCTGCTTTGCAGGAGCGGTTTGATAAAGTAGAGGCCGGGCTCGATGGTGACCACGTAGCCGACCTCGAGAGGCAGGTTCAGGCGCAGCTGCGTGCCCCCGGGAGTAGCAAAGGCCTTTCGGCCGGGCAACCAGCCGCCAGCGTCGCGCACCCCCATTCCCACCATGTGCCCCAACCCGTGAGGAAAGAACAGGTCGATCCCTCCCATTTCGACCATCTGCTGAGCCGAGCCTCGCCACAGGTCTAGCTCGACCAGACCGGCGGCTAGACGGTGGGCCGTCTGCAAGTGCAGGTCCGAGAACTCGCGTCCGGGGCGGCACTCGGCCAGGGCTGCTTTCTGGGCCTCGAGCACCAGTTGATAGAGGGCCTGGCGCCGGCCTTCAGACGGGCCGAGCAGGTGGGTGCGGGTGACATCGCTGGCGTAGCCCTCGACTTCGGCCCCGGCGTCGACCAGCACGAACTCTCCGGGTTTCACCGGGGTGGCGCCGGGATGGCCGTGCAAGATGGCCGAGCGGGCTCCGGCCAGCACGATGGTGTGATAGGCCACGTCGTCGCCACCGGCCCGAAAGAACTCGGCCTCCAACTCGATCTGCAGGGCTCGCTCGCTGACGCCCGGGGCCAGACATTCGACCAGGCGAGCGTGGCCGGCGGCGGTGGCCCGGGCGGCCCGCCGCATCCGCTCCAACTGGGTTGGGTCTTTGGGGCGCCGGGCGTGCAAAAGAGCCAGTTCGAGGCGTTGACTGAGCTCGCGGTCGCACTCGCCCGAGGCCACTCCCAGGCGGGCCAGCGGACGGTGGCTGCGCTGCTTTAACCACTGGGCCAGGTCGTCGAGGTCAGGATAGGAGTGGGGCACCTGGCCCGTCCAGTATTGCTCGGCCACGGTCACCCGCGGCAGAAAGTGCTTCCAACCCTCGTTGGGGTCAAAGGCCAGCACGCCGCCCGGCCGGCGGTCCTCGGTGAGAAAGTAGTAGTCGGGGTGGGGCCGATAGCGGTAGACCTGATCCATCCCTCCGGGGATGCCGATGGGTCTGCCGGCTTCGACCAGCACGAGCTCGTCGTCTAGAGCCCAGGCCCGGGCCACACGCTCTCGGCGTCGACGGATTTCCATAGCCGGAGCTTCGACCCCGTACAAAAAAATACTGGGGCCCGCGAAAGCGGACCCCAGGTGGTCACCGTTGGAGCTGACCCAAATCCACGCCAGCAGGTCTGGGTCAGACAGAACCGCCATATCTGGTTTGCAGGAGGCAGATGTTTGGCGGTCCCTGAAGCCATGCATAGAATAACCCTCGGCGATTACCTGAAGCGGTCGTCGCCGAGGGCCGTTTATTACCGATATGTTGCGCCGGTGTGAATGATTTGTGGCCCGGCGGAGCCGGTCCGGGTTGGGTCGGACCGTGCCTTTATTTTTGATGAGCAACCTCAGTATAGACGCCAAACTCTGGCCCACGGTTGGCCGGCCGGCTCAACTATGAACTTTTGGTTGCAGCCAGGTTAAGGATAGACGGCCATGACCACGGCGGTGGTCACCAACAGCTCGGCCAGCAACGCGCCAAAGGCCACCCCCGCCGCCTTCCACAGCGATTCGAGTTCGCCATCGGCGGCTTTGTGTTGCTCGAGGGTCTGGCCCTGGGCTTTGCGGGCGAAGGCCCGGGCCACCAATACGGTGACCAGCAGAAAGGCGTAACCCGAGGCCTGGGGAGGCAACTGAGTCGACAGCGCGATGATGGCGATGGTGCCCACCAGCCCCACCATCAGGCATTGCTTGGCCTGGGCCGGCCGACCCAGACGGCGGGCGTTGGTGGCCAACAGCAGACCGGTCGCCAACAGGCTGCCGATGATGCTGACCGCACCGGCTTGATGCACTGAATAGAGCTTATAAGTGGGCTTGTCCACGCCGGGCCTTTCTGCAAGCAGTCTAGTCGAGCCTGCGAGCGGGAATACCAACCCAGGTCTCGCCAGGGCCGATGCGGGTGCCTTTGAGCACCACGGCGCTGGCGCCAACGACCGCCCCGTCGCCGATTTCGACGTCGGGCATGATAATGGCCCGCTGGCCGATGAGGCACTTCTTGCCAATCTTGATGGGGGCCAGCAGCACCTGGCCTTTCTCGGCCACGTGGCAAGAGATGGCCGCCTCGCCCCCAATGACGGCGCCGTCGCCGACCTCGAGCAGCGACAGGTCGTGAATGTACTTGGAGTTGATCATCACTCCCTCGCCCAGCTTGCCGCCCAGCAGGCGGAAATAGGTGATCAGGGCGGGACTCAACATGAGGAAGTCCATGAAGGTCACCTTGACCAGCAAATGCAGCGACGAGGCCAGCACCCAGCGCAGGCACTCGCGCGAGAAGAAATCGTGGCGCCCGGGTACCAGATCGAGCCCCAGCCCTCGGTGCAGTGCGGCCGTCACCACCAGCAGGCTGAATCCGTAGAGAAAGTAGCCGACTCCCAGGGCCAGGGCGGCGGCTAGCAGCGAGTGTCGATAGGCTAGCTGGGCCAACCACAAGCCCGGAGCCAGGCACACCCCGACGATGGCCCCGCCCAGGAGATAGAGCACCACTGCGAAGGTTAGTTGGATAAGTTGATCGCGTCGCATCCGCGCTGATTATGCGAGGGCCGGCCAACCCCTGCGAAAAAAAATAGCCACCCCGAACTCCACGCCAATGGCTCGGGCTGGCTGTGAGTGCCTAACAAAGGCTGCAGGAGGAGGCACTCGACTCTTCTGTGATCCGATGAGTTCAGTCTATCTCAGCCAACCAACCTGACTCTGACTTGGAGCGCTCAGATGTAAACAGGTTGTGACCGAAACCTTAAAATTCCAGGGCCGCGCACACCTCGAGCCAACGCTCGCCGAGCCCGCCAGGATGAACTTCTCCATTTCGTCTTCTGGCAGAACGGTAAGAACATCCAGGTCGCGGGTCGACCGGCTTCGGCCCGCCAGGGCGACGGCCACTCCGCCGCAAATCGCGTAGCTCACGCCCGCGCGGTCAAGGGCTGCAGTGGCCTTCTCGGCCAACTCGCCTAGCAGGTCACCGAGCACGGGCGTAAATGGTGGCGGCCCGACGGTGAGCCTCCAAGCGCTCGGCATCTTCGCGCTTCCAGATTTCGCCCAGGCGAGCGAGTGCCTCTTCTCGAGAGACCCCGAGCGACTCCTGGACCTCGAGATAGCCGTTAAATAGTGCGTTGTTCCAGGCTATCCAGGCCTCCCAGCGCGCTTGTATCGTGGCCTCGTCCATAGTGGAGACTTCGACCCGGTCGAGGGTTGAGCCTTCGACAAAGGATTCACCCCGACCGGAACGAAATTTCGGCCCACGATGGGCGGAATTTTGGGCTGGGCCCTGCCTCTGGCGTGCACGGTGTTGTCCTACGGCCTGGCGGGGGGGTTCTGGAAGTTAGCGGACCTTTCCACCGGGCAGTTTTGTCTGCTCTTCGTGCTGGCCAAAGTCGTCCTCAACACCGGCTACTGGATCGGCCTGGGTCGCCCCAGAGTCGAGTGGAACGCCTTTCTGCGCTACACCTTGTTGGGCCAGGTCATCAACGGCTTCGCCTGGGCCGGCTACTTCAGCGCCCTGGCCACCGGTCCGGCTGCCATCGTGCAGACCGTGACCGCTGCCTATACGGCGCTGGCGGCCGTGTTGGCCGTCATCTTTCTCAAGGAGCGACTGGTGGCCATTCAGGTGGTAGGAGTGGCCATGGTGGTGGGCGCCGGGATGTTGCTGGGCTATGGCGGGGGGAGCGATGGGGCGGCCGGACAGGCCGGTTGGTTCGCCTATTCGCTGGTCACCCTGCTGTGCTGGGGCATGGCGGTGGTGGTGTTCAAGCACGCCTACAATCAAGAGGGGGCCAACGACGCCGTCTTTTCCCTGGGCAACCTGATGGGAATGGCCGTAACCCTCTTGCCCTTCGGCTTTTTCACCACCTCGGGCACAGAGCGCTGGGCGGCCGGCCTGGTGCCCCTGGCCTGGCTGGTGGTGATCCTTTACGCGGTGGGCGACCTGACCCTATTCGCGGCCATCAACCGGGGGCCGGCCACCATCGTCAGTCCGCTGTCGGGGCTCTATCCCATTCCCACCATCGCCTATTCGGCCCTGGTGCTGCACGAAGCCGTGCTCGGTTCGCAATGGGTGGCCATCGCCATGGTGCTGGTGGCCATCGTGCTGGTGGTTCCGGCCGAAGATAATCCCGTTATGAAGCTGGTGCGACCAGCCAGATCACAAGAGTAGGAAGGCAAGCAAAGTTGAAGATCTTAGTGTTGGGTGGCTGCGGCGCCATGGGCACCGAGGCCACGCGGGACCTGGCCAGAACCAGTGATTTCGAAGAGGTGGCCGTGGCCGATGTCGACCTGGCCAAGGCCGGCAATTTATGCGAGGAACTCGGCGGCCGGACCCGGCCGCTCAAAGTCGACGTGACCGACAAGGCCGCCCTGGTCGAACTGTTCGGTGGCTATCAGGTGGTGCTCAACTGCACCAGTTATGCCTTCGGCCTGACCATCACCGAGGCGGCCATCGAAGCCCGTCGTTCGCTGCTCGACCTGGGCGGGCTCTACAACACTCCGAAGCAACTGGCCATGACCGACCAGGCCAAAGAGGCCGGGGTGACCGTCGTGCTCGGCATGGGCGCAACGCCCGGAGTCACCAACCTGATGGCGAAAGCGGGCTCGACCCACATGGACCAGGTTGACGAGGTGCATGTGCATTTTGCCACCTATCGCCCCATCGCGCCCTCGCCGGGTCTATTGATGACCGTGCTCGACGAGTTCAGCCCCGAAACCACGCGCTTTTACTACGAGCAGGGCGAGTTCGTCAAAGTCCCGCCCTTCGCCGGCGAGAAAGAGGTTCAGTTCGAAGAGCCGGTGGGCCGGGTCAAGACCTGGTTCGTGCCGCATTCAGAGACCCATACCATGCCGCGCTTTTTCCCCGGTCTGCGCCGGGTCGACGTGCGCGGTACCTGGTGTCCCGAGATTATGCACGCTCTGCGCCACTATGGCGAGGTGGGATTGCTCTCGACCACGCCCGGCCCCTCGGGCATCTCGCCGCGCGAGAGTCTGCGTGATGTGTTCTTGAACCGTGGCGACTGGCCCGAGCTACCCGAATGGGCCTTTCTGGTCAATGTCGAGGTGGAAGGTCGGCGCGGAGAGTACCGGGTCAAGGCTACTTATAACCTGTCGCACGCGCCGGTGGCCGACTGGGGCTATTCGGCGACCGGCCGGGTGACCGGCATTCCCGCCTCGATCGGCGCCCAGCGGCTAGCTCGCGGTGAGGTCTCGGGTCACGGCGTGCTCGGCCCCGAGGCGGCCTTCGAGCCCTGGCCGTTCTTCGCCGATCTGGCCGAGCGCCAGATGTGGGTCAAGGAAGAAGTGCACCTCACCCGCCGCGTCTAGGCCAGAAATGGCGAAAGCCCTTCTTTTGGAAGGGCTTTCTTTGGTTGCGGGGACAGGATTTGAACCTGCGACCTCCGGGTTATGAGCCCGACGAGCTACCGGACTGCTCCACCCCGCGTCGATTCGGCCTTCATAATAGCAAGCACCTGTTAGGCTGTCAACCCCCCAAAAAATGGCGGGCTGCGGCCGGGCCCCTCCCGGCCCACTTCCGCACGGAAAACCGGCGGGTCGCTTGCTCGCTTTCCCCGGCGGCTGTGCGCCGCACAGCGCGGTTTTCCTGGTGTGCGGCGCACAACACGCCGCCCTCGCGCGCCAGGCAGGCCGCCGCGAGCGAGTGGTGCGCCCACCAGTCGGAGTCCAGGGGGTGGGTCGTTCGGTTGGTGTTGCTGAAACGATTGACCCTTGTGGTTCGGCTCCGACTGGCGGCCACCGCCCCAGCATAGGCCGAAAGTGTATCGTTTCTTAGGGCAAAATGTGTAGGAAATTTATCCAGAGTCGCGCTTGTCGCCGCGAAGGTTGGCGCTGTGGGCGTCGAGGGTGGCCTTCTCCTCCGGCGAGAGGGCGGCCAGACCCTGTTTTGCGATCTTGTCGAGGATGGCGTCGATGCGACTCTCGCTGGTGCTGGTCTCGGCCGAGCGGGCGGCGAAGGTCGGGGGATCTTTCTTGCCCCCTTCGATGGCTCGCAGACGGCGCTTGCGACGGGCCCGGTCGAGCCGTTGGAGAGTGCCCGGGCCCTGGCTGCGGCCGCGGCCCTGAGGCTGGGTGACGTAGTACCAACCGGCCAGCGGACAGATGATGGCGAACAGGCCCAGCGCCGGACCGTAATAGGCCCAGGTGCCGATCAAGCCCAGATAGCCGAGAAAACGGGCTTCCAGGGGAATCACGAAGAACAGCAGCACGGTTGCCCTGGGGTTCATCATGGCCCACATGGTGAACATGCCGGTGAGAACGAGGGGGATGCCCACCAGCGCAGCCCCGGTGTGCTCGAGCAGATACGAGCCGAGCGTAAGGCAGAGCCCCTGGCCCACCGTCATGCTGAGCAGAGCCGCGCCGAGCTTGCCGCTGCCCCAGGTTCTTTCCAGCGAACTCAGCACCCAGCCCAGTACGAAACAGGTCAGCAAGAGACCAACGATCGGGCCCCCGTTGACCAGCGGATAGGTGAAGAGCGCCCATGGCTCTTTCAGGGCGTCGCTGGTGATCATCCATCCCACCAACTGTGGCTGGCCAAAGAAGAGAGCCAGGAATGTGACGATCTGAGCCACGATCAGCCCGGTCGTGACCGGAGCCTGAGCCGCGAATCGACGGATTTGGACGCCGAGATCATCCATATATGCTTTGTTCTCACTTGAGCCGCCGGTCTCCTAGCTGAGATCTTTGACCGGATCAGGTTTGGCCGCTCAGGGCGCTGGGTAGTATCTGTGGCGAACGCGCTGGAAACGGGTCGCTCCCGCTCTTGCTGTCGGCTCCTCCAACGGGACCGACCGTCGAGCGAAAGCCCCTAGCTACGAGGGAACCAAGACACTCGTCGGCGGACCCCAGCGCGTTCTCGATTTTTATGCGAGTTCTCTGGTTGTGCTTGTGTCTGACCGCCCTGGGCTGGCCCGCTCCGATGGAGGGGCAGGCTTTGCGGTTGTCGCCCGGTCAGGATCTCAAGGCCGAGCTGGTAGGCTACATCCAGCAGCATCACCTCCAGGCCGGCGCCATCGTGACCTGCGTGGGTTCGCTCGAGCGGGTGGTGTTGAGGCTGGCGGACCAGGCCGAAGGCACTACTTTCGAGGGCAAGTTCGAAATCGTCTCGCTGGTGGGCACCCTTTCCCCCGATGGGGTCCACCTCCACCTGGCCGTCAGCGATTCGCAAGGACACACCATCGGGGGTCACTTGATGGAAGGCTGCCACGTCTACACTACCGCCGAGATCGTGCTGGTCGAACTCAAAGACACCCAGTTTCGTCGAACTCTCGACCCCAGCACCGGTTATCCTGAGCTCGAGGTGGGCCCTTAGTCCTCTGGCCTGGTTCCCGGCGGGTAGATGTGGATGGCCATGACCTCGTCGAGGGCCGTGTCTACCAGAAAACTGATCCCGCGCTGGCTGTAGTCTAGAAAGAAGCGTTCGGGCGGAACATGCGGCTCGTAAGCTTTGTCGACCTCGCGCACATCCTCCCGCTCGTTCCAGGGGACCGCTCGGCGAACCGAGCCTTCGCCCCAGGCCTGGATGACGCCCGAGGCCTTCGAGCCCACCTTGAAACCCTCGGGGGTGACCAGGCTATCGTCTTCCACCCCGACCCGCACGATGCGACCGCTCTCGACCAGCATCCAGAGACGGTGCTCGGGATACTCCCACCAGCGAAAGTCGGCTCCCTGGCGGGCCGGGCGCTGGCGGGCCGCACCCCAGAAAGAGGTCACGGTCGAGGCTGGCGCTCCCAGGGCGGCCGGACCCATGCGGGCGCCGGGCAACAGCAGGGGGTCATCGGCTCCCTCGACGGTTTGTTTCACGGGCGGCCGTGGCGAGGGGGTGATTGGCGCAGCCGGGGTCTCGACCACCACCGGCGATTGCAGTGGTAGGGGCACGGGTTCGATTTCGACCACCGGACCGTCGGGCTGGGTGCAGCCCAGCATCGCCAGCAACAAAAGGGGAGCTAACTTTGACATTGGGGGCACCAGGTGGTGGTGCGCTGAGCCACTACCGCCCGCTGCAGCGGTTGGCCGCAGCCGGGGCAGGCCTGGCCGTAGCGGCCGTAGACCAGCAGGCTTTCCTGGTTGTAGCCGGCTTCGCCCGACCCGTCCACGAAGTCGCGCAGGGTGGTGCCACCGTTTTCGATCCCCGCCTCGAGCACGGCCCGCACCGCCTCGTGCAGACTGTCGGCGGCCCGGCCCGACAACCGGTAGGCGCCGCGACGGGGCCGAATGCCGGCCCGAAAGAGCGCTTCGTCGGCGTAGATGTTGCCCACTCCGGCCACCAGGCCCTGATCGAGCAACGCGGCTTTGATGGGGCGCCGGGTGGCCTTGAGGCGAGCCCGGAAATAGTCGGGAGTAAAGGCCTCGGTCAACGGGTCCGGACCCAACCGCTTCACCTCGGGGCTCTTGCCCACCAGATGACGCGGGTAGAGGCGCCATTTGCCGAATTTGCGGATGTCACGGTAGTGCAGGGCCGTGCCGTCGCCAAACTCGATGCTGACATGGGTGTGTTTGTCGACCGGGTGCTGCAGGGCGCGCTGCAAGCCCGTGTGGTTCTGGCGCACGAACGGCGTGTCTCGACGCTCGGGATCGCGAAAGGTCAACTGTCCGGTCATGCCCAGGTGGACCAGCAAAGTGTCGCGCTCGAGATGCAGAATCAACAGTTTGCCGATGCGCTCGAGGCGAGTAAACTGCTGGCCCTTGAGGCGCGAATAGCCAGCGGGCTCGGGATACTTGATGACCAGAGAGTCGCGGATCACGACCTCTTCGATAGGTCGACCGGGAAGATGGGGCTCGAGGCTGCGTCGAACCGTCTCGACTTCAGGCAATTCAGGCATGCCGGCTCTTTCCCGTCAGGGCTGCCAGCAACCTTTAGAGCTACAGTCCGACGGCTGGATGCTGGCGGCGCATGGCGCCGTCGCGGGCCAGCGTCAGGATCTCGCTAAAGGTCGAGGTCTCGAAGAGCGTCTGATCATACGAACTCTCGAGCGTGACCACGCCGGTGCTCTCGTCGTAAGAAAGATTCTGGCGCAGGCCGTCGGTCTTGAGTTCGAAGCTGCCGTCTTTGAGTTGATGCCACTGGTCACCCAGGGTCCCTGCCTCGAGCCCCTGGCTGGCCAGGGTTTGAATACGGGCGTCCTTGAGCGAGACGATGGCCTGCTCGCCGAACGCGTCTTTGAGGCGGGTGGCGTAGTTGTCTCCCACGGCCGGATCGGTGGTGGGCTCGCCCATCAGCCAGGGCTCGAAGCCGATGCCGAGGTCATCCTTCTTGACCTCGAGTCCGGGCACCAGCGAGACCTTGCCACCCTGGCGGGTTTCGGTGCTGCCGTCGCTGCGGATGGTAATGTCGGTCACCCGCGAGCCTTGAAAATCGGAGGTCTCGTTGTGGTAGGTGAAGACGGGATTGGGATAGATGCCCAGCGAGATCTCGGGCTTTTCGAACTCTTCCTGGATGAGGATGTCGCCAGCAAAGCCGTGCTCGACCCGGGTGCGAGTCAGGCGGGTGGGGTTCTCTCCGCTAGCCTGCAATTGGCCGTTCCACTGCTCGACCACGAAGTCACCCGAGCGATGCAAAAGGCTATCTTTGGTGTAGAGGGTGCTGACGCTCTGAGGGGTGGTGACGGTGACGCTCGTGTCGGTTTCGACCAGGGTCTTCTGGTGCCCCTGGGCATCGCGAACGAGGATGCGCGTGGTCTGGCCCTGGTGACTGACTTCGACGAACGAGCCGTCGGGATGAAGATCGAAGCTCGATTTGGGGGTCTCGAGGGCTTCGAGCTCGGCTCTGGTCGCTTCGAACTGGGTGGCTGCCTGCCTGGTTTGCTCGACCAGTTTGCCATAGTCCGAGCGCACCTGCCTGGCCTGAGCGTTCTCGTGCTCGGCCGGTTTGGCTTGCTGCTCCATCTGGTCGAAGCGTAAGGTCACGTCCTGGGCCACGGTGGGTTGCTCGAGGCAAACCGACGCCATGATCTGGCCGGCCATGGGAACGGCCACGGCGGCCACTCCCAATCCGATCAAAAGAGCGGTGGCGATGCCCCTTTTACTTTCGGGGGCCTGGGCCGAAGGGGTCGGAACCGGCGCTGCGCTCGGCGCAAAGGTATCGGTGGGCATGGCCGCGGGCTTAGCCGACGGCGGGGCCGCTCCCCGGAGCGAGTTGGCTTGAGCGAGGTTGGCGCGGTTATAAGGATTGATGGTCAACATAGATGACTCCCCTCTGCAGGGCTCAGGTTAGCCTCCTCAGGTGAACATCATTTGACCAAAAAGTGAACGGCTCGCCGTTAATGCGCGAGGGCGGCCCGAAGGCCGCCCTCGCGACTAGACTAGAAGCCGCTATCCAGGTCGAAATCGGGGATGAGAAAGTGCCGGCTTCTCCTCTTCCTCTCGACCTTTTTGGTCTCTTGAGCCTCTTTAGCTTCTTGCTGCTCAGGCCGTTGGAGTTGTTCTTGGGGAACCTCTACGTCCGCCGTTTCGACCGTTTGGCGGGGTGGTTCCTGGGGCGTCTGCTGTTGGGGTTCGGCCCAGGCGGGGGTCGAGGCCAGCACGGCCAGAGCGAGCAGGGAGATCAGTTGTTTTTTCATGATAGTATCCTTTCTTTCTAGACCAGTCTGTATAATTTCGAGGCAAAAAAATTACTCGCCTTTCAATAGCAAGGGTAGAGTGGAGCGCAGGCGCTGCAGGGGCTGGGTGTCGCGGTGGGCACGGCTCAGCAACATGGCGCCCTCGAAGGCCGTGAACATCAGGTTGGCCAGATTGGCGGCCTCGTCTTCACTGTAGCCTGCCTTGACCAGGTTGCTCGACAAGATCTTCTGAGCCCCTTCGAAGGCGCGACTACAGGCCGTTTGGACCGCCTCGGAAGTGGCCGCCACCTCGAGGGCCACCGTGGCCACGGGGCAACCACACTGGAAGTCCGAGGCTTCGAGCTCTTGAGCGGCCACCTCGAGGATCTTGTCGAGGGCCTGGCGGGGGCTCGAGGTCAGGTCGAAGGCCGACTGCAACCGCTTGCCGATGCCTTGCGAGGCCAGGGTGATAGCCTCGGCGGCCAGTTGTTCTTTGCCACCGGGGAAGTGGTAGTAGAGCGATCCCTTGGGAGCGTTGCTCTCGGCAATGATCTGATTGAGACCGGTGCCGTTGAACCCCTGCCTGCGGAGCAGGCGGGTGGTGGTCTCGAGCATTCTATCGCGGCTGTCGGTGGCCATGACTGAATTATATAGACTGGTCTATTTTTTGTCAACCGTCATTTCGGGAACAATTGCTCGAGGTCGCCCTGCGGGTCGGGCCGCCACAGCCCGATGACCTGGCGGAGCAATTCGGGGTCCACCTGGGGCCGCATCGGCTTCCAGTCAGGATGGAGCACCAGCGTCTCGAGGGCGTGAAAGGCCAGACGCAGGCCGGGATGGTTGTCGGGATGGGCGGCGTTCTTCTTGCTGAAGGCCTTCAGGTCGCCGGTGTCGAGTTGGCTCAAGCCGGCCTCGAGCAAGGCGATCAGTCGAGGCATCTGGTCGGCGGGACAGTGCTGGCCCATCCCTGGGGGAAGCCCCCACAAGCAACCTGCGGCGGGGGGAAGTTGATGCAGACTGAGCGCCTCCCAACAAGCCCTGGCCAGCCCAACCTTGTCGAGTAGCAGGGGCAGAAAGACCCGCGCCCAGGCCATCACCAGGTTGTGCGAGCAGTCGTAGCGGTCGACCACTGGATCCTGGTCAAGCCAGCCTCGCACCAGTTCTTCGAGCAGGTCACCCTGAAGGGCGAACCAGCGTCGCACCGTGGCGTGACGGGACTCGGCCAGACAGTTCTCGAGCCCGTCGAGGAAGCGGATGTTGCGCGCGCATGGAGCTACTGAGGTGAACAGCCGGCGCATCCCGGATAGGCCACGCTCCGGGACGTTCAGGGTGAGGCAAAACCAGGAGGCGACCCAACCGAAGTGGGCTTCGGGGGCACGCTCGGCGAAATAGTCGAGAATGGCGCCCCAGAGTGCCTCGTCCGCGAGATGGCTATCCCGCCCCAGGCGAATCGCCGCCAGGCACTCTTCGGGGGAACCTTTTTCTAAAGCCAGGAGGGCCGATTCGGTGTCCACGGCAAAGCGCTTCGACCCGCTCTTCCCGGGCGCTTGCCGGCAAATAAAAAAAGCCCCCGGACTGGCCGGGGGCTCTTTTGGCAAGGTCGTCTACTCTTCGTCGGTGTTGAGGGTCAGGATCCACTTGCCGTAGAGGAAGATTCCCACGGCCGAGAGGATGCCGATGACACCCATGATATACCAGACCACGCCCACATTGTGGGTGTTGTAGAGCAGTTCGGTGAGCGCCTGGGGCGTCATGCCGGTGAACTCCACCAGTTTCTGGAAAGCCTCGCCCTGGGGGATGTTGGCGATGGCATCGAGGCTCATTCCCTTGTCGGCCAGCATCTCGCGAGCGAATTGCTCTTTCGAGGCGTATTGCTGATAGAGCCAGGGGCCGATCTTGCCTTCGAGCGTCCAGCCGATGGCCAGGGGAATCTGCGAGAAGCCGAGATACATCGCCTTTTTGTCATCGGGAGCGAAGTTGCCGATGAACTCGCTGAACTTGGGCGACGAGAGCATCTCGCCCACCGAGAAGATGGCGATGGCCATCAGGCTGAGCCAGCCCATCGCCGTGCAACCGGTGACGAACATCGCCAGCGAAGCCATCAGAGTGCCGATCACCATGCTGGTGGTAGCGCGCATCTTCGAGCTGAAGTAGGCGAACAGGAAGCAGGTGATCATGATCAGGCCGGCATTCAGGTTGAGCATTCCCTCGGGGAGAATCTCGGTGCCGTCCTTGTTCATCACGATGAAGAACTGGGTGATGGGGTTCGAGGTGCCGCCGTGGCCGAAGAGCGTATTGACGATGTCGCGGGTGTTCACCCAGTCGTCGATATGCACAGGCAAGACGTCGAACAGAGCGTTGAACATGAACCAAAATCCCGAGAAGATGGCCAGATAGGTCCACACGTGGGGTTTCTTGAGTTCGGTCAACGACTCGGCAATCAGACTGCGCTCCTGGGGCTCGCCGGCTTTTTTCTCGGCGCCCGAAGCGGGCTCGGTATAAGTCAGCAGCAGCAGGAAGTTCAGGCAGATGATCACCGCGCAGGCATAGAAGACGTTGGCCCAGGCCAGTTTGCGCATCAGACCGGCGGTCAGGGGGCCGAGGAATCCGCCGATATTGACGGTCTGGTAGAAGATGCCCCAGGCCATCGAGCTATTCTGGCGGTTAGTGGCTTTGACCAGGGTGCCCTGGATGCCGGGCTTGAAGATGGCGGTGCCGGTGGCCAGCAGGATGGCGCCGGCGAAGAAGCCCCAGTAGGTGGGGAACCAGGCCATGGTCAAGTAGCCCATGATTTTGACGCAGGTGGAAGCGAAGATGGTTCGCTTGTAACCGTAGCGGTCAGCCAAGCCGCCGGTAGCCACCGGCACGATCGACTGGGTCAGGGCCCAAACCATCAAGATGGTTCCGAAGTCAGACATGGTGATGCCCAATCCGCCGGCCGAGGCCGGGGCTTTGGCATAGAGAGCGGCGACAGCTTTGACGCCATAATAGGCCAGACGTTCCACCATTTCCATGGCGCCGCAGACCCAGAATACATAGCCAAGGCTCGCAATCGAGGCGAACAGGCCTAATTGCTCAACGTCAGCGAGGCTGTTGCTCCGCTGTTTCTCTTTGACTTGTGACACTCGTCAACTCCCATTCTTGCCCGCAGGGGCTGATGTTGGCGTAGTTATAAAAAGGTGCAGTCGACCCCGCCTGGAGTTGGAAGCAAACGGCGGGGTCGACCAGGATCGGGAAACGCCGTGCACGTCTGCACGACGATTCCGTCACCAGGGCGCGCCGAACCAGAGGCAAGAGTCAAAGGAGTTTGGAAGCAAGCAAGCCTCCCGCCCCCGCGGCGCTGTAGCAGCAGAATTAGTAACCGTTGCGGCTGCATCGTATCCTTTCAAATGGTCATGGATGTTGCCGGCTTGTTACATGGATTGCACGCAGGGCCTGCCCGTGCCCGCGCGAAGGAAATCGGCGTGGCTACTCTATTTACACGGATTATCAACGGCGAGATACCGGGCCGTTTTGTGCATCGCGACGAGCATTGCGTCGCTTTTCTCTCGATTCATCCCCTGAGCCCCGGGCATACCCTGGTGGTGCCCATCGAAGAGGTCGACCACTGGCTCGACCTGTCGGCCGAGCTGACTGCTCACTTGATGGAGGTGGCCCGCCGCATCGGCCGGGCCCAGCAGAAGGCCTTCAACCCTGTGAAGGTGGGCCTGATGGTGGCCGGGCTCGAGGTTCCCCACGTTCACATTCATGTGGTGCCCATTCGCAGCGAGGGCGATCTCGATTTCAAGAATGCCGACACGGGGGCCAGCGGCCACGACCTCGAGGTCGCCGCCGGCAAACTGAGAGACGCGCTTTAGTAAGAATCGCGGGCTGGAGCGAACGGGGCCGTAAAGAAGTTGAGAAAGTCCGGGATGCGGCGCGACCAGGTGCTCTCGTGGTGCGAGCCCTTGTGCAGGCGCAGGCGCATTTCGGTTCCTCGGGCCTTGAGTTGGCGGGCGAATTCGGCCGTTTGGGGGCGAAACTCGCGATCCAGGCCCTGGTCGCCGCAGGAAAGATAGTGGCGGAAGGGCGGCTTTTCGGGAAATCGCTCCAGCAACTCGTCATAATAGTGGCGACCGGCCGAGAAGCTGCCGATCGTGGAGAATACTTTGGGACGGGACCAACCGGTATAGAGCGCGGCCACGCCTCCGGCGCTGGCCCCGGCCAGCGCGCGGCGCTTGCCGGTGCGATAGACATCCTGAATGTAAGGAACGACCGTGTCGACCAGATAGTCGGCGTGGCGTTCGGCCACCGGATCGGTGTGGCCGTCTTCCTGGCTCCAGCCAATGTATTCGGGATAACGGCGCGAGCTATTCGAGACCCCCACCAGCAGACACTTGACCGGGCAACGATCGGCCGCCCGCTCGGCTCGCCAACCCCGCTCGCCAAAAGCGTTCTGGCCATCGAGAAACAACACCACCGGGCCGCCCCGGCGAAAACCGGCCGGGCGATAGACCCAGAGGCGGCGGCGTAAGACTCCGGTGGGACCATCTTCGAACCCGAAATGGGTCTCGAGCGTGCCTTCTCCCGGGCAGTCGAGGGTCTTTACTGAGAGCATCTTTTTCCTTGTTCGCGCCCTTCCAGGGGAATGCCCGCCCGGGGTGAAGTGCCCCGGGTGGTCGGCGAATTGCGAAAGTTTCTCGAGACGCGCCTGGAAAAACCTTTTCACTTGCGTTATTTGGACCGGGGAGTGTATAACCTGGCCTTTCGCCTGGCCGGTCGTGGAATCATTCGCTGGCGCCAGTCGGCCCCAGCTGGCCAAACTTGTCTAGAGGTCTATGGCCGCGAGGTCGAACTCCATCGTTTTCTGGCCGGTACCGGCATCACGGCTGAACTGCTCGATTGCTGGCCGGAAGGGCCGGCCTTGTTGCTCGAGCCATTGCGCGGGCGTACCCTCAGCTATACGCCAGCCCGCCTGGGCGCGGCCGCCCGCCTCTACCGACGACTGCACGACCTCGAGGGGCCTTTCCCGGCGAGCCTTCCCCGGCAACCCAACCCGGTCCAGGCTTTTCTAGCCGAAAGCCGCGGCTATCTCTCGCACTATCGTGCTTGGGCCGGAGCCAACCCGCGGGTGGTCGACCTCTTGCAGGCCAGCACCCGGCGACTCGAGAGCCACGGGTTCACAGTGGCCCGACCGTGCCTGACCCACGGTGACGCCAGTCCCCGCAACTGGCGTTTTCAGCAGGGTCGGGCCTGCTTGCTCGACTGGGATTGGTGTCTGGTGACCACGGCCGCCGCCGACATGGCTCACCTCTTCTGTCCCCTAACCGTGCGCCGGCAGCGCTCCCAGCCGCTCAAGGCCGAGCAAGAGGCGGTCTTTTGGCAGACCTATCAGCCCGAGGCCCGGCTGCTCGAGGAATACCGCCGCTTTCTGCCGGTCACGACCCTGCGAACGGCCTGCTGGGTGGCGGCCCGGGTGGCCGAACTCGACGGGGGCGGCTCGGCCTGTCTGCACGCCCAGCTCGAGCCTGACTTTCTCGAGGCCGTGCTGTGAAGCTGCCCTATCCCCCTCGGCGCCAGGATCCGATTTATCCTTACTTTCCCCCTCGCCCGTCGTCGGGACGGTTCGCCGGCATGGCTCCCGATGGGCGTCTGCCCGAGCTTCATCTTTACGACGGCTCGCGCTGCAACCGCAGCTGCGGCTTCTGCGTGGTGGCCGGCAGCCCCCGAGGCTGGCATCGGCCCTACTGCCGCGAGACCCTCGATTTCGCCCTGGAGCTGGTCACCCCCGGCGGCTTGCTCAAGTTCTACGGAGGCGAGCCCACCCTGCACCCCGACAATCTGCTCGAGGCCGTCGTCTATCTGCGTCAGGGAGGATTCGAGGGCTCTTTTCGCATCTATACCAATGGGGTGCGCGCCCGCCACTTGATCGCGATTTTGGAGGCCGTGCCCGAGATGGATGCCGTGCTCAACTACTCCATCCTGCATGGTCGAGGCGTGCCTCCTATACCCGAGCCGGCCATGCAGCGGCTCTATGAGTATCCGGCCGGACGCATCTTCTCGGGCCATGCCGATCTGGTCGAGGTGGGCAACCCCGAGGCGCTACCGGGCGGGGTGGGCGACTTTGGCGGCGGGTGCGCCCAGTGCCATCCGGTCCTGCGGACTGACCAGCGCTTGCACGGCTGCCCTTTTGCCGTCGAGATCGAGGCTCCGGTCTTCGAACTAGGCCGTCCGGGGGATGCCACTACCATGGTGATCGAGCGCTATCGGCGGCTGCTGCGCTGGCAGGTCGAAGTGCTCGAGCCTGAGGCAAAGCGGCGGGGCTTGCATCCTTGCCAGGTCTGCGATCGCCATCTCGACCAACTGCCTGGGAGGCAGGGGGGGCCACCGGCGACCACAAAAGGCCTCCCTCGATGACCACCTCCCCGCGCACCCTCATCGACGAGGCAGAACGCCGTGAAGGGCTGGTCGAGGAGCTGCTCGAGTTGGCCGAAGAGCAGCAACTCGAGCAGGTGGTTACCCGTTTGCGCACGCTGCACCCGGCCGATCAGGCCGAGATCCTCGAAGAGTTCTCGAGCGAGGTCAGCTACCGGCTGCTCAAAGACTATCCCGACGAAGAGATCGCCGAGATCCTCGAGTTTCTTTCTGAGAACGCTCGGACCGGCTTTGTCAGCCACCTCGACCCGGCCGTGACGGCCCGCATCCTGGTTTTTGTCGACGACGATCTGGCCGCCGACCTGGTCGAAGAGTTGCCCGACGAGCAGGTCGAGGCCCTCCTGAACATGCTCGATGACCCCACCGGCATCAAAGAACTGCTGGAACTGCCCGAAGAATCGGCCGGTCGCTGGATGTCGCCGGATGTCATCGCTCTGCAAGAAGACTGGACGGTGCAGCAGGCCTTCGAGCATCTGCGCAAGGAGTCGCCCGACGCCGACCAGCCCTTCTATCTCTACACCGTCGACCGCGAGGGTCGCCTGATGGGGGTGGTCGACCTGCGCCGGTTGATCACCGCTCCGCCCGATGCTCCTTTGATGAGCATCACCATCAAGGAGGTGCTCAGCGTGCCCGTCGAGATGGACCAGGAAGCTGCGGCTGAACGGCTTCGCTATTATGACTTGCTGGCCTTGCCGGTGGTCAATAACGAAGGCCACCTGATGGGTGTGTTGACGGCCGACGACGTGCTCGACGTGCAGGTCGAAGAGGCCACCGAGGATATCTATCTGCAGGTGGGTCTCGACGCCGAATCCTCGGCTTTGAGCACGGTGGGCCGAACCCTACGAAGGCGGGCCCCCTGGCTTTTGATCAACCTGCTGATCGGCTTCTTCTCGGCCCTCATCGTCAGTTCGTTCGAAGGCACCATCTCGAAAGTGGCCGCCCTGGCGGCCTTCATGCCGATTATCGCCGGCCACGGGGGCAATACCGGCTGCCAGACCACCACCCTGGTGGTGCGCGGTCTGGCCCTGGGCGAAATCTACAAGCGTGACGTGAGTCGCCTGGTGGCCAAAGAGCTGGGCTTTGGCATCATTTATGGCCTGCTGGCCGGGGTGCTGACGGGCGGGCTGGCCTTTATCCTCACGCACAATCATTGGCTGGCGGGAGTGGTATTTTTTGCCATGGTGGGCAATATCGTGGTGGCGGGATTGGCGGGCTCGCTCATTCCGCTGGGCCTGCGCGCCCTCAAGATCGACCCGGCCCTGGCCTCGACGGTCTGGCTGACGACCTTTACCGACTGGGTGGGATTCTTTCTGTTGCTGGGCCTGGGCACGTATTTGATAGGCCATTTGACCTGATGGAGCCATCTGTCGCACAATTTTAACATCATGGTTTCTTCCCCCCGGTTAGCAGGGAAGAACGTTCAATGAGGTCGTTGGTTGGTGGGTTGTTTGCAAACCCAAACAACCGAAAAGAAGGGAAGTCGCAAGACAACTCTAACATGACGACGCTTCTAAGGAGGATTGGGAGTGGGTTTTGAACTTGTGATTGGGTTGGCCGCGAAGCTGATGTGCCTGGCGCTGGTTTTCGGTTGCCTGTCGCTTTGCACCGAGCGTCTCTTTGGCGCCGTGGCCACTCGCTCCAGCGATCGTGAACCTGAGCGCGCCGAGCAGCCGGTTCGGCGGCAGCCCCAGCGGCGGTCTGCGTAGAGAAGCCTGAAATTCATCCGGGGGTCCGCCATGGCGACGTCTAAACAAACCAACAAGAGCACGGCCAAGACTGCTCGTAAGAACGCTAAGCCGTCGTCCAAGACCAAGACGACCAAAAAAGCGCCCGCGGCCGACAACGAACTCGAACGCGTCCGAGCCGAGGCCCATCAGCTAGAGTCGTTGCTCGAAGAAGAGATTCTGCGGGACGCCGTGATGACCGCCCGGGTCGCCCTCGAACAACTCAAGGCCGACACTCATGGGCCGCCGTTCGAGCGTCGCCGCGGCATTCGACTGCGCGATAAGGCCCTCAAAGTCGAACGGGCTTTCAACCGGTTGCGTGCTCTGCGCCGGGGCGAAATGCTGCCGGAGCGGCATCCCGAAGACTAGGCGTGGACGAACCGCGCATCGAGCGACCGCCCGGTCCTGGCTATCTCGAGCAGAATCGCCGTCTGGTCGAGCAGCGGCGCCTGCTAGACGAGGTCTGGGAAGAAGAGACCGAAGAGTTCCTCGAACGCCTCGAGATCTCCCCTGGTGAGCGTGTGCTCGAATTGCGCTGTGGGCCGGGGTTGAGCCTTGGGCGGCTGGCCCGGCGAGTGGGCGCCCGGGGCGAGGTGGTGGGCTTTGAGCCCGACGCTTTGCTGGCTGCCGAGGGTGGACGCCGAGTGCAGGAAGAGGGCCACAAGACGGTTCGACTGGTGAGCGGCGACTTTCTCAGCCTGGCTTTGATTCCGGGCTCTTTCGACGTCGTCTATTGCTGCTGGGGCCTGGCCAGTTGGGGCGAGCGCGTGCAGGTGCTCAAGCAGGTGCGCCGCCTGCTCTCCCCGAGCGGCCGCCTGGGCATCTTCGACTTTCATCGCGAAGGCACCAGGATGTTTCCCTACACCCCGGCCATCGAGGCCGTGCTGCAGGCTAGCGTAGCCTATCATCAGCAGCAGGGGACCGAGGTGGTGCTGACCGGCCTTTTGCCCGAGTTGTTCCTGTCGTCCGGCTTTTTGCTCGACGGCGCCTGGCCGCGCCAGAAGGCCGAACCTCCGGGGGCGCTGTCCTATCGCTGGGTCGAGTCGATGCTGCTCGAGCTGGGCCCCCGTCTGCTAGAATCGCGCCTGCTGGACCCCGATCAGTGGGGAGCCTTCTTGCTCGAGTGGGAGGCCCGTCGCGTCGATCCCAAGACCTTGTTGTTCTCGCCCCCGGCGGTCGGGGTGTTGGCCCGCCCGCTAAGCAACGTTTCACTCTAATTTCAGGCTGCCGTCTTAGATTAGGACCGTGGTCATCAAGGCGGGTTATACACCCATGCGGTTCGCCCCCGCTCACGCCGCTCCGTCCACCACGGTGCAACAGTTGAGCCATGGCCAGAGCGTGCCCGAACACCCGCGGCTGCTGCAGGGGCTCAAGCGGATGGCCAGCGTGCTGGGCGACGCCAACCAGGCGTGTGGCTACCTCGACCAGATTCTAGAAAGTTCGACCCAGCCCGAGCAAACGGTGGACCGCTACGTCGACCTGCTCAAGGTCAGCGACGCCCGCGACCCCAGGACCCTGGCCACCGTGTTGTTGGCCCTCGAGCATCGGGCTAATCCAGATGGGGTCAAAGCCTTTCGAACCTTGCTCAAGGGCAGCGAACTGCCCGTGGCCGACGCCTACACCCACCACTGCTGGCTGGAAGAGACCTATGACCAGCAGGCCCGCGACCGGGCCCTGAAGCTGAGCGTCAAAGTGGCCGACATGGCCCCCACCAGCAGTCTCAAGCCGGCCGTCGAATGGCTGATGGCCCAGCCAGAGCCCGAGCGGGCTATCGCCGAGTTGGTGCGGCTGGGCAAGCTGGGCCTGACCTTCGACCAGGCCCTGGGCGACCTGCAAGCCGTGGGTGAGCCGACCAGGAAGGATTATGCGGTGCTCGAGCAGATTCGCCGGGAAGTGCCCACGGAGGACAGCTCGGTTCGCCAGGCCGTGAGCCTGCTGCGAGACAACCAGGCTTTGACCCCCACCTACTTGCGGCTGCTCGACTATCAAGATTCGGCCCTCGAGGCCAATACCGTACTGACCACGCTATGCCACTATCCCGAGGCCGACCCCGGCCCGCTGCTCGAACTGCTGGCCGACGCCAGTCCCCGCCAGCGGCGCGAAGTCTATGAAGCGTTCGTCTCGGTGGCCCAGTTGCCGCAGCCCGCCTCGAAGGGGTGGTTGCTCGACAAGTTGGGCTTCGGCATCAGCAATGAAGAGGCTTTTCGCGACCTGACCCGGATGCACCAGTCGCCCCAGATGGCTCTCGAGGACCTCAAGGTGCTGACCTCGGATCCGGCTCAAAGCTTGGGCGACGGACTGGGGCTTCTCAAAGACCTCTACATGGTCGACCAGCCCGACTCGGCCTCTTGCGCTCGCGAGGCCTTTGCCTATCTGCGCCAGGCTGACAACCGTAAGCATCTGGGTCTGGTCAAGAAGATGGCTAGCGACCTGAGCAGCCTCAGACTGGCGGCCCGGGCGGTAGAGGGGCTCACCGCCGACAAGCCCGCCCGCTCGGCCCTACGCGACCGCCTCGATGCCTTTTATGCTCGCCTGCAGAGCAGTTCTTCGCCGGGCGCAGCCGTCAACTGGACCCTGGCCGAGGGGCGCTGCCTGGCGGCCGGGTTCACCTCCGAACAGTTCGAGCGACTGGCCCGCAAGGGCAGCGGCGACTTCCTCATGGTGCTGGCCGAGGGGGCGGCCAACCTGGGCAAACTGCTGGGCGACCAGCGCGAAGGCCTGGCCGAAGTGCTGGGTCTGTGCACCAACCCATCCCAATTGAACTCGGTCACCAGCTATCTCGAGGCCGGGGCCGGGCCGTTGCGGCTCAAGATCGTCGACCGCCTCAGCCGAGCCTTCGGCAGCCTGGACAAGGCCCTCGAAGATTGTAGCAGTCTGGCCACGCGGTTTGACGGTAAGAATGAAGTGGCCGATGCCTATTCCCAGCTGGCCACCGTCCTGCCGGCGGGGTCGCGCGATAAGCTGCGCGAGCATCTGGAGTGGGCCGTCTCGCAAAACGAGAAACCTCGTTACAAGCGCATCCCTCCCGAACGATTCCTGATGGAGCTTGGGAAGGCACTGTTGCTCGACCCCGATACCGAAAAGGCCCGCCAGATCGTGATGAGCGCACTCGAGCCTGAACTTGGCCTGATCGACGAAGAAGACTATCTGGTGGTGGGAGATTTCATGGTGGAGAAACACAATGAGCGTTAGAACGGACCACCTGCTGCCGTTTCAGAAGCAGGCTCTGACCCGCCGCCTGGGAGCGGGGTCCGAACTGGGGTTGGCTTCGGTGACCACCTATGCCGCCCACGGGCCGGCCATCGGCTCGGCTCTGGGTCTGGACACCTTCAGCCCCACTCCGTTTCAGGTGGGCTCGGGCCTGATGGCCTGCGTCTATGGAGTGCGAGGGGTGGCCTCGCTGGTCAATGCACCTCGCTACGAGACCAAATCGCAAACCAACTTTCGTCGTCTGCTGGCTGGAGCCGACCTGGTCACCTGCTTCGGTCTAGCCGCCCAAGCTTTCGGAGGAGGAACCTGGGCTACGGCCGTGTCGGCCGGCGGCCTGGTGACCACCTCTGCCCTGCATCTCTGGCATACCTATCGGGAGGAACTATGAATATCAACGGATCTTACAGTCAGCGGAGGCGAGAGGGCGTCGTGCGCTCTTTGCCCACCGTGGCCATGGCGGCCGCCGACAGCTATGTCGGTGCGGCCATGGCCTTCGATTCGTTTGGCTATGGCGCGTCCGGCGCCCCGGGCGTGATGCAGTTCGCCAGCGGCGGACTGGCCGCCGTGCACGGAGTGCGAGCCGCTCGCAAGCTCTATGTTGCCTACAACGAGAGCGACAAACTCGAGCAACGCCGGGCCCAGACCCAGGCCATCGGGCATCTGGCCATCACCGCCGGCTTCATCTGCCTGGCCTCGGGAATGGGGGCCACCGCCCTCCCGCTGCTGGCTCTGGGTGAAGCCACCAACCTCTACGCCACCTTTTCTTAGGAGTTCGCGACCATGAAGATCAGTAATCCTTTCAAAAGCCACGCCCGCCCCGGTTCTTTCTCGGAAGCGGTCAAATCCCAGCAGATGAAGGTGGCCGGAAATCTGGCCGTGGCCGGGGCCGATGCCTACGTCGGGGCCCTGGGCATTCTCAAGCCCGAGGCGGGTTATGCTCCCGTCATGGCCGGCTGGATGGCGGCCGGACACGCCGCCTACGGCATCTATCGAGCCTGGCCTTTCGGCACCGACCGCTCGGGCGACCCGATTCTGGTCGACAAAGCCCCCAAAGATTTGGCCGTCGGGGTGGGTCACCTCATCACCGCGGCGGGCCTGGCCGGTATGGCCGCGGGGGCCGGTCCGGTTGCCGTTCCGGTCATTGCCCTGGGCCAGTTGACGGCCCTGGGCGGAGAATACCTCACCAAAGATTGAATTTCGTCCCCGGTGGGAATCAGGGTCAGGTGAGACATCTGGCCCTTTTTCTTCTCCTGTGCAGCGGTCTGGCCTGGGCCGAGCCCGGCAACCGCACTCTGCTCACCACGGCGTGGGGAGAGGTCTTCTGCGACGGTAGCCTCGAGGTGACCTCGAAGACGCCCGGCCGCTTCACGGTGGTGACCCCTTCGGGACCGATCAACGTGGTGGCCGATGGCTCGGAAGTGCTCATCCAGTATCCCGACCAGGCTTTGCGGGTTCGTCAGAGCGAGACCAACGAAGGTCACCAGGTGCTGGTGCAGTTTCAGAACAAGAATTATCGCATCATCCACCAGAACCGCCAGGTCAAATGGGCCTTCCCGGATGATGAAGCGTTCTTTCGCCTGCGGGCCGGCAAGGTCTATGACGTTTTGGGCAGTCAGGGCTTTCTGCGCATTCGCCGTCAGGGCGCTCCGGGCAACTACCGGGTCAGCAGCGACATCGGCGAGTCTCACTTCGAGGTGGCCCCAACCGGGGTCACCACCCACGAAGGCGAGCCGCCCGAGGCTCATCCCTATCTCACCCGCGGAGTCATCTTCAAGGAGGGTCCGGTGGGGCTGGCCGTCTATCTACCCCAGGGCAACCTGACCGGCGCCCTCAGTTGGACCGGGGCCCGTCGCTACGAGGTTCCCTTGCCCGAGCCCAAACAGCCTGCGGCCAAGCCCGAAGAGCCGGTGGACCCGCTCAAGGCCAACGACCCCGAGTGGGACAGTCCGGTGCTCAAGTCCACCCCGGTCAATGCCAGCGAAGATCCGATGAAGCTCAAGACCCAGCCCGTGCCCTATCCCACCCGCGAGGACCTACTCAAGGCCAAGACCAGCACCGAGCCCGACCTGCTCGAGGTCAAGGTCACCACCGACGAAGACGAATAGGGGAGGGTTTGGCGGCCGCCTTTGGAAGTGTTGGCGATGCCCAGCAGCCGTCGGTCCGGTGACTTTCGTTTCGGCACCAAGGCCGCGACCCTCGAGCGCCTGCGTCCTCTGGTCGACTTCATGCGGATTGCCCCGCTGGTGGCCTTCAGCCTGCAAGAGTGGAGGTCGGATTCGCAAGCCTGTCTGGGGCGGGTCGCCGGGTTGGGACCGGTCTCGCTGGTGGTGCGCAGTTCGGCCATCGGCGAAGATAGCCACGAGCAATCCATGGCGGGTGCCTATCTGTCGCTGCTCGATATCGACGGCGCCAGTCCGGATCGGGTAAGGGAGGCCATCGAGCAAGTCTTTGCGTCCTACCGAGGCAACCCCCTCGACCAGGTGCTGGTGCAGCCGATGGTCAGCCCGGTCTTGGTCAGCGGCGTGATCACCACCTTTTCGGTCGACGACGGAGCCCCCTATCTGGTCATCAACTACGATGACGATAGCGGGCGCACCGACCGCATCACCGGAGGCAAAGGGGCCCACAAGAGCGTGTGGGTCTATCGCAAAGCGGGTCGTAAAGCCTTCGAGTCCGAGCGGGTCGCTCGCTGGGTGCGCCTGTCGCTTCGCCTCGAGCGCCTCTGCGGCGACAAGCCGCTAGACATCGAGTTTGGCGAGACCCCCGACGGAGAATTCCATCTGTTTCAAGTGCGGCCGCTGGCCACCGCGGGCCGCTGGTCCAGCCCGGTGACCCTGGCCGCTTCTCGCTGCCAGCCCGAACTGGTGCAAGCGGTGCGGCGCCTCTCGCAGCGGCTGCCGGGCGTGCTGGGTCGGACCACCATCTGGGGCGCCATGGCCGACTGGAACCCGGCCGAGATGATCGGACCCTTGCCCCGGCCACTGGCCGCCTCGCTTTATCGCCACCTGATTACCGACTCGACCTGGAGACTGGCCCGCGCCCGCATGGGGTATCGCCACCCCGGCGGTCAGCCGCTGATGGTGTTGCTGGCCGGTCGGCCCTTCATCGACATCCGAGCCAGCTTCAATTCGTTTCTGCCCGCAACGCTCGGGGCCGGACCGGGTTTTCGCCTGGTCGAGGCCTGGCTGGACAGGCTGGCCCATCATCCCGAGTTCCACGACAAAGTCGAGTTTGAAGTGGCCCTCACGTGCCGCGATTTCAAGTTCGCCCAGACCGTCGAAGAGCGCTATCCCGGGGTTTTGTCGCCCCAAGAACTGGGGCTTTGGGAACACGGCTTGACCGACCTCACTCGCCAGGCACTGGCGGCCGGGGGCACCCTGGAGCAAGCCCTGCGGCTGGTGCGGGCTCGGCGGCCGGCACTTCGACCGTCGTTAGGTCCCCTCCAGGCCGCCTGGTGTCTGTTCGAGCGCTGTCGGCGTAGCGGCACGTTGCCCTTCGCCATCGTGGCCCGCCACGCATTCATCGCCGAGGCCCTGTTGCGCTCGGCCGTGCAACGGGGCGCTCTCGAGCCCGAGCGCCTGTCGTTGTTCCGCCAGTCGGTCCCCACCGTGGCTCGCCAGTTCACCACTCAGCTGCGCGAGGTCAGCCTGGGCCAGAGGCCGGCGGAGGCTTTCTTCGCCGAATTTGGCCATCTGCGCCCCGGCACCTACGAGATCATGTCGCGCCGCTACGACCAGAGCGAAGACCTTTTCCAGGGAGGCCTGGACACTCTGGCCCCGGCCCCTCATCAGGTTTTCGAGCTGCAACCCACCGAAGAGAAGAGCCTGGCCCTCTTGCTGGCCGAGGCCAGGCTCGACACCACTCCGGCCCGACTGCTGGACTACGCGGCCCAGGCCATCGCCGGTCGCGAAGAAGCCAAGTTTCTTTTCACCCGCGACCTGTCCGATGGGCTCGAGCAACTGGCCCGCTGGGGTCAAACCCGCCAGCTTACGCGCGAGCAGGTTTCTTATCTCGAGGTGGCGGATATCCTGGATGAGCGCTTTGCTCCCCACCTGCAAGACCCGTCTGGCTATTGGAGCGAGCGCAGCCAGCTCGGCCTGGAGAAGATGCGGCTGCACCGCTGTGTGCACCTGTCTTATCTCCTGCGCAGCTGGCGCGATGTGCTGGTGGCTCCGGCCCATCGGGCCGTGCCCAACTTCATCACCGACCAGCGGGTCGAAGCCGAGGGGGTGGCGCTGGATGCGGCTACCTCGGGTACGGCCATCCCCGACCTGTTCGGACGACTGGCCCTGATCGAACAGGCCGATCCCGGCTTTGACTGGGTCTTCACTCGCGGCATCGCCGGGCTCGTCACCCAGTATGGCGGACCCAACTCGCACATGGCCGTTCGCTGCGCCGAGTTGAGCCTGCCGGCCGCCATCGGCTGTGGCGAGAATCTCTTCGGCCGCCTGCGCCGGGCCCGCAGGATCGAGTTGAATTGCCTCGAGCGGGTGGTTCGACCCGTGCTCGAATAGCCAGGCCAGGAGAGATCGCCCTGACCTCGAACCCCACGAACTGCACATGGTCGACGTCTCCGTCTGCATGGCGGCATACAACGAAGAGGACAACATCCTGGAGGCCGTCGAGGAGATGGTGGCTACCATGGACTCGTTCTCGGGCAGCTACGAGATCGTCATCATCGACGACGGTAGCACCGACAACACTCCCGCCCTGGCCGACCAGCTGGCCCACCGTTTCGCCCACGTGCGCGTCATCCACCACCCCACCAACCTGGGTCTGGGCGGCTATTACCGCACCGCTTTTGCCGAGTCGCGAGGGTGGGCCACGACCTTCTTTCCCACCGACGGGCAATTCCCCACCGACATCGTGCCCACGTTCTTCCAGCGGCTCCACGAGCTGGACTTGCTCTGCAGCTATATCACCAAGGTCAACGAAGGCCCGATGCGCCAACTGGTGACCGTCTGTGAGCGGCTCATCTATCGATTGTTGTTTGGACCCCTGCCCCGCATGCAGGGCATCATGATGGTGCGCACCGAGGCCCTGCGGCAATTGACCTTTCGCTCCCAGGGGCGGGATTGGACCATTCTCTTCGAGTTGCTGGTGCTGGGCACGCGAGCCGGCTGGAGGATCGACTCGGTCCCCATCGACTATTATCCGCGCCGTTCGGGCCACTCCAAGGTGATGAACTTTCGCACCGCCCTGCTGAATTTGCTGGGCATCCTGCGACTCTGGTGGATCCTCTTGCGACCATGACGAGGATCCGCTGACATGGTCTTCTGGATCACCGGCCTGTCGGGCGCCGGCAAATCGACCCTGGCCCGAGCCTGGTGCGCCTTCCTGCGAGAGCATCACGACTGTCTGCCGGTCTTGCTCGACGGTGACGAGATCCGGGCGGTGGTGGCCGACCCGGCCGCCGGCCACGACCGCCCTGGCCGGCTGCGCAACGCTTTTCGCCTGGCCCGCCTGGCCCATCTGTTAGAGAGCCAGGGCCACACGGTGGTGGTGGCCACCATGTCGCTTTTTCACGAGATCCACGACTGGAATCGCCGCGAACTCAAGGGCTATCTCGAAGTGCTCCTCCAGGTAAGCCCCGAAGTGCTGGCCCGCCGCCACCAGCAAAACCTCTATGACGGCAGCCACTCGAACGTGGTCGGGGTGGACCTTCCCGCCGAAGAGCCCAAAGAGCCGCACCTGGTTCTCGACAATAACCCCGAGCGCGAAGACCTGGCCCCTTTGCTCGCTCAAATTCAAGCGGCCTGGCAGGTGATGACCCCATGAAGCCCATCTTTCTCAACGCCATGTCGCGCAACGGGCACTCGCTGCTCTACCAGTTGCTGGCCGACCACCCCCAGCTGTCCTTTCTGCCCGGGCGCATCCACTTTGCCTGCCGAGAGCCCCGGGGCTTTCCACTGACTGGGCCGGTGACCGATCTGGTCGAGCAGCTGCTGGCCCGTCACACGGTCGACATCGGCGAGCAGTACCAAGACTACCAGTCGATTCCTATTACCGACTTCGCTCGCTTTCCCCAGGCTGAATTCCGCCGACGGGCTCGAGCCTCGGGCGACCTCAAAGAGCAGTTCCACGCCTATCTGCGGGCTCTCTTCGAGGTCTTTGAGCAGACCCCGCGAGAGTATACCCTGATCCAGGATGACCACATGTACGCCCTGGGCCTCGAGATGGTGTTGCCTGTTTTTCCTGAAGCGCGCTTTCTGCAGCCCATTCGCTCGGGCTTTGACGTGGTGGCCTCGAAAAAGAACCTGATGCTGTTTCATCTGGGCCACCGGGGCGACTCCCGGTCGATGGAACTCACCGAGGATGCCCTCGAATCGGAATGGACCCGCTGGCTGTGGAGCCTGGTGGTAGCCAGCCTCTGCCTGGCCCAGAGCCCGGCCGATCGCTATGTGGTCTGCGGTTTCGAGGCCTTGCGCGGTTCGGCCCGCGAAACGGCCATGCGCGAGCTTTGCCAGCTGTGGGAACTGGATTGGCACCCGGTGCTGCTGGAAGAGACCAGTTCGGCCTGCGCCCCCGAACACGGCTTTTCGACCCTGATGCTGGTGGTGCCCACCCTGAAGTTGTTAGGCTCGGCCAGGCCAACCTCGCCGGTGAAGTCCTACCAGCGCAGCCTGACCGAGACCGAACAAGATACCCTGGCCCGTCTGGCGGAGCCCTTTCAGCTGCCCGACCTGGGCGACACTCCGCTGCAGGCGCGCCAGGCGCTGCTCGACTTCTGGTCGGCAAACCAGGTGGCCCTGCGGGCCCATCCCCGCCTGGGCCAGTGGTTGCTGTGGTATGAGCAGGGCCAGCCGGTCCGGGCCTTTGATGACTACAGCGCCTGGAACTATGGGCGCGCCCAGGCGACCAGGGCCTTTCGATGAGCTGGGGCACTCTCGACCAGATCGATCCGGCCCGGCCCGAGAGCTGGCAGGGAGTCGACTTCCTCACTCTCGATCTCGACTGGGCCAGCGACGAGGTCCTCGAGCTGACTTGCTCGCTGTTGCAACAAGCCGGTGTGCCGGCCACCCTGTTCGTCACCCACGCCACGCCGGTGCTCGAGCGCATGCGAGCCCAGGGCTGGCAGCTGGGCATCCACCCCAACTTCGACCGCTGGCTGTTTCATCAGGACTCCGGCAACGGGCGCGGCGCGGCCGAGATTCTCGATCGGTTGGTTGGCCTGGTGCCCGAAGCTCGCAGCTGGCGTAGCCACTGCCTGACCCAATCGACCACCCTCCAGCGCGAGCTGGCCGGACGCGGCTTTTCTCACTCCTCCAACACTTTTCTCGAGTGGGGCCTCGGAATGCAAAACCGACCCTTTCGCTTTCCCGACTGTCTGATCGAAGTGCCCATTGCCTGGGAGGACGACTTCTGGCTGGCCGCCCCCGAGCGTCTGGGCGATGCCTCGCGATTGCGCGCCTGGGACGGCCTGCGGGTGTGGAACTTCCACCCCGTCCACATCTATCTCAACACCCGCGACTGGGACCACTATCTCGCCTTTAAAGAGGGTCGCACCCACCAGCCCCAAACGGGCCGGGGGGCGCGCTGGCAATTCGAGCACCTGCTCGGCTAGAGCCGCTCCCTGTCGCCCGCAGGGCGAAGTCAGTCTTCGAGGGTCGAGGTGTCGCCGATGGGTTGGCCCAGTTCCTTGGCTTTGAGCAGGCGCCGCATGATTTTGCCGCTGCGGGTCTTGGGTAGCTTGTCGACGACTTCCACCGATTCGGGACGGGCAATCTTCGACAGATGCTGGCCTACGTGCTCGCGCAACTCGTCGTCAAAGTGATCGCCCGGGGTGAAGCCCTGGGTGCAGACCACGAAAGCCTTGATGGCGCTGCCCTTGAGTTCGTGAGGAATGCCGATGACGGCCGCTTCGACCACGTTGGGGTGGGTCACCAGCGAGCTTTCGATCTCCGCCGTGCCCAAGCGATAGCCGCTGACCTTGATGACGTCGTCCATCCGACCCACGATCCAGATATAGCCATCTTCGTCCTTGCGAGCCGAGTCGCCGGTGGTGTACATGCCGTCGATCTTGCTCCAGTAGACCTCTTTATAGAGATCGGGGTTCTTGTAGAGGGTGCGCAGCATCGACGGCCAGGGCTTTTTCACCACCAGATAGCCGTCTTCGCCGGCCGCCACCGGCTTGCCATCCTCGTTCACCACGTCGGCCTCGATGCCGGGCAGAGGGCGGGTGGCCGTGCCCGGTTTGAGCGGCACACAGGGCAGAGGAGCGATCATGAAGGCACCCGTCTCGGTCTGCCACCAGGTGTCCATGATGGGGCACTTCTCTTTGCCGATGACCCGGTGGAACCAGCGCCAGGCCTCGGGGTTGATCGGTTCGCCGACGCTGCCCAATAGGCGCAAGGAGGACAGGTCGTGGCGTTCGGCCCAGGCTTCCCCGTAGCGCATCAGGCCGCGCACGGCGGTGGGAGTGGTGTAGAGAATGTTGATGCCGTACTTGGCTACCATGCTCCACCAGCGGTCAGGATAGGGATAGCCCGGGGAGCCTTCGTAGATGAAGGAGGTCGCTCCCAGTAACAGCGGTCCGTAGACGATGTAACTGTGGCCGGTAACCCAGCCGGCGTCGGCGGTACACCAGTAGCGGTCATCGTCTTGCACGTCGAAGACGTTCTTGAGAGTGGTGGCCACGCCCACCATGTAGCCGCCATGAACGTGGAGGATGCCTTTGGGCTTGCCGGTCGTGCCCGAGGTGTAGAGGATGAAGAGGGGATGCTCCGAGTCGAGTTCTTCGGGAGGACAGGGCCGCTGGGCTACGGGCAGGCCGGAAAGCTCGTGATACCAATAGTCACGGCCCGGCTCCATGGTGACGCTAAAGCCGGGCACGCTGTCGCCCACCCGCTTGCAAACCAACACCGACTGGACGGTGGGGCAGTCGCGCACGGCCTGGTCCACGATGTCTTTGAGTTCGATGACTTTGTTGTTCATGAAGCCGCCATCGGCGGTGATCACCACTCGACTCTCGGCGTCGTCGATGCGCGAAGCCAGGGCTTCGACCGAGAATCCACCGAAAATGACGCTGTGGGGGGCGCCGATGCGAGCGCAGGCCAGAATGGCCATCACCTGCTCGGGAATGCGCGGCATGTAGATGGTGACGCGATCACCCTTTTTGACCCCCAGGCTTTTGAGCACGTTGGCGAAGCGGCACACCTCGCGATGGAGGGCAAAGTACGAGAAACTGCGGGTCTCGCCCTGTTCGCTCTCCCACAGTAGAGCCAGCTTGTTGCGGCGATAGGTCTTGAGGTGACGGTCCAGGCAGTTGTGGGTGATGTTGCATTTGGCTCCCACGAACCACTTGGCGAAGGGGGCGTTCCACTCCAGCACCTGGTCCCACTTGGCGAACCATTCTAGCTCTTCGGCCTCGCCGGCCCAGTAGGCTTCGGGATCGGCGATCGAGCGTTGATACAGCTCGTCGTAGTCTTTCACGCGGGCCCGGTCGATGACGTCCTGGGGAGGATTGTAGACGGTTTGATCTCCGGTGGGCAGACTGGTGGCGGTGGACATGGGGATACCTCCTGGTTGGGTTGGCCCCTACTTCTCGGCCCCCCTCGACGGCCCTTCCCCTCGACTGGACACCCGTTGGAAACCTCGTTCGGAAATTTGTAACAAAGGTGTGCTAACCTATGTGAAGCCTCCGCCTGCTACGCGGGGGTTCGCCCTTTCGACCATCTCGACCAACCCCCAACCACCGATGCGGTTTGTCCGAGAAAAGGAGCCAGCTAGAGCTCCCCGGCAGTCCGCCGACGCTTATGCATTTCGAAGGGAGCTTTCGCTTGGCTACCGGTATTCAGACCCGCATGCGGTCGGTCAACCGCCGCACGTCTACGGGTTTACGCCAGTCTATTCTCTCGGTTCTCGACACCAGGGCATCGTCCCACGACTTTGGAGATGCCTGCCTGCTGATGCTCGGAATCGGGCTTTTCGGAACCCTCTACAACCACCTTCCGCCCTTCGCCCACTTGCTGGGAGCCGGCCATTTCTTCCAGCTCTCGGGCGCCGACCGCTCGACCGTTCTGGTCGATCACCTGCACGATCCGGCCTCGATCAGCGGGCTCGAACGCGTCTTTAGCGAATTGACCGGACATCCGGTTCAAGTAGCCAGCCAGGCCGGCCCCTTTTGGTGGCAGTTCCTGCTTTTGACTTTCAGTATCCTGATGGTCTATCGCGCTGGTGCCTGGCTGATGCGCCACCCCGCCAGTTGGGAGAATCCCCCGCCCCAGCTGGCGGCCCGGGTAGGCGCCGGCCTGCTGGCCCTGGGCGTGGGGACCCTGTTGACGCCCCAACTGGGTCTGCTCTGCTGGCTGCTGTTCGGCCTGGGCTGCCTGGCCCTCTTTGCCGATTTAGGATTAGGCTCCAAGACCCACAGCCGCCTCTTTGGTGGTCTGGCCTTATTACGGCTCAGCCTGTGGGGCGCCGTCTTCCAGGTGGGGTGGGACGGACCCCACTGGGTGACCCCAGCCGCCCTGACGGTGGGGGGGCTGATGTTGTGGCTGACGCGAGCCACGGGCCAGAGCCCCATTCACCGCTGGGTGCAGGTCGAACTGTACGGGCTGGTCTGGCTGTGGGTGGCTCAGGGACCTCACGAGGGACCTCTGCTGGTCTTCCTCAGTGGAGTTGCCTTTCTGGGCCTGTCAGCCCTGTTGCGTCGTCGTCGCCTGGGGGTGACCACGAAAGTGGGCTGCCTGTTGCGTTCCTTGAGCCGGATCGCCTCCCTGGTGGGTGTGGCCTGTCTGCCCGCGGCCGCCTGGGGATATCACCACGGACTCTTGCCGCATCCCCTGTGGGGGGCACTGCCGCTGCTCTTGTTGATGGTGTCCGGCAGCCCCTGGCGAGCCACCGGACTGCGCCAGCGAAAGGTTGCCCTGCCCGATTCCCTGACAGGCTCGCAGGCGGCGGCCGTTTGCCTGATGAGCTTGCCGCCCGAGGTTTCGGCGGACCTCTTTCGCAGGATGGGTCCCGAGTTGGTGTATCAGGTCACCATCGAGATTTCGAAGCTACCGCAGATTTGCCCGCGGCTGCGCCATCAGGTCGTGGAGTGCGTCTTCGGTTGTGACGGCCTCGACGCTCTTGAGCGCCTGGCGACCAAACACCCTGATCTTGCCACCGATAGGCTGGTGGACCTGGTGACCGATTCGGGCAGGGTTGGCTCCCAGCCTGGTTTGGGTCCGGTCAAGCAGAAACACCTGCTGCTCGGCCTCGGCTTGGTGCTGGCCCTGATCGCTCAAGGTGGCTGGAACGAGCCGTCTTTCGGCGGGCCAGAAGCCCGGGCTATGGTAGGCTACCGGGCGCGCGTGCTGGCCAGCGACCACTACCTGGTGGTGACCGGTGTTGGGCTGACCAGTCAGCAGTGGGACGATCTCACCCGCACGCTGCCTCGCCAACCGGGTCAACTGTTGCTCAGCGTGCCGCTCGAGCAGGGAGCGGCCGAACAGGTGGGTTGGGCCGTGCTGATTCTGGGCTTGCTCTACACGCTCTGCCAGTGGTTTCATCCGCAGCCCGAGGTGGCTGGCAGCCGGGTGGCCGCCTGCTTGCTGGGTGGCTTTGGGCTCTGTGCCCTGACGGGGATCTTCTGGTTGCCGCCAGCGCCATTTTTGCTCGCAGGCCTGGCCGCGCTGGGGGTGGCCGCCACCACGCCCCAAGCCGTACCATCGGCACCCCCGGTTCGCTCTGTGCGGGTCACCTTGCTCAACGAACCCGCCCCTCCCGAGCCAGCTCCGCTTCCCGAGCCAAAGCCGGTCAAGGTCGCACGAGCAGCTGACCTCTTGCATGTCGACGAAGTGACGGTCGAGGTTGGCCGAGGCCTGCTGTCGCTGGTTGACCCCAAAGAAGGGGCCCGACTGCTCGAGCGCGTCCGGTCGATTCGGGCAACCCTGGCCCAGGAGTTGGGCATTGTCGTGCCCGGTGTGCGCTTCCGCGACGATCTGCTCTTGCCGGCCAAGAACATGCGCCTGTCATTGTTTGGTCAAGAAGTGGGCCAGATCCAGTTAGAGCTTGATCTCTTGTTGGCGATCTTACCGTTGCATGTGCCGGACCTCGAGGGACTGCCAACCACTGACCCTTTGTTCGGCCTCGACGCCCTGTGGATCGAGCGAGATCGGCAGGGAATGGCCGAACGGTTGGGCGTTCCGACTCAGGACGCCGTTTCGGTGGCGGGCACCTATCTCATCGAGTCGATCCGGGCCAGAGCGGACCGACTGTTGACGCTGGATATGGTCGAGGCACTCCTTACCGAGCTGGCCAAGACCGACCCGGTGGTGGTCACCATGGCCAGGCTGCGCCTGGATGTGCTGGAGCTGCAGCAGATTTTGCGCGGGCTGCTAGCCGAGCGTGTCTCGATTCGACCGCTGGCCCTGATCCTCGACCAGCTATTGCAGATGCCCGAGGGGCTGCTGGTGGAAGCGGCCGTGGCTCGCCTGCGGGTGGCCCTGGCCAGCCAGATCACGGTCTCGCTGGCCGTGGCCGGCAAGCTGCGGCTGTTGGACCTGACCGGTCTGGTGGTGGACGAGCAGCTGCTGGGACAGATCCGTGAACAGTTCCATCAGCTCGAGTTGCGGGGCTTGCTGGTCGATCCCGAGGATCGTCTGCGGGTCCGCCAGGCTCTGGGAGACATCCCGGTGCTGGCCAGCAATGAACTGGTGGCCTCGCTGGTGGAGATCGATCTGGTCAGCGCCGACCAGCTGGAGGGCTTCGAGCTAGAAGACTAGCGCCCGACGGGCTGACCCGCGTCGCAACGTTCGCGGGTCAGCCTGCCGCTAGCGGCCGGCTCGTCAAGCTAGCCCTGGCCACTGGCGAACCAAACTGACGGCGATCATACCCTCGTCGGGAGACAGTCGGTAGACTTCTGACATGGCCCAAATCCGGGCGACAAAAGCTGGAAGACCCCGGAGGGAAGCTTCGTGGTGACCGGGTTTGACACCGACCTGAGCCTGGCCGGAACGACCTTCGCGGGCGTGCTGGTGGTGCGCCAGAGGCACCCCGAGCTGGACCTGGACCGGCTCATCCATATCGCGCCGGGCTATGGCGAGGTACTGATCAAAGACACCAAAGGCGGGTTCGAGTGGAAGCGCTTCACGGGCCTGAGCCCGGCCGACCCTCAACAGGTGGCCGAACTGGCCAGACTCCATGCGGTGAACCTGGAAAGAATCCGCTAATCCTGGATACTGGCCCTCACCTCGACAGCCAACGAGGTGGCCCCTTCTTTGTCTTCGTCCTGCATTTTGGCCGCCTCGCCGGGGGCGGTCACGAACTTCATCTGGCGCCGGATGGTTTTGCCTTCGGCCTCGGCCACGACCTCGACCTTGAGCTCGATGCGGACCGGTTCGCCGGCCTTCTCGATGCGCGTGGGCAGCACCTTGACCGCCAGACTGCTACCGTCTTCGTCGTCGACGATCTTCACCTCGGCCTCTTTGCCGTTGCCCACGGCCACCTTGGGGTGGGCCCTCATGGCGCGCTTGCCCAGCACGGCCTCGATCTTGAAATCGAGGATGATGCTTCCCGGCGGAGCCTTGGCCACCACCGGTTCGGCACTGGCGCCGGCCACCAGAGCCAGAAAAGTACACAACAAAGCTAGAGTTCGCATAACACGGATTCCTTTCTATTCCAACGAGAAGCTGGCTTCGACGTCTTCGAGGCCGATGCTCAGCAACTCGACTTCGCCGCGGGTCGAGATGGTATAGCTCGCTCCGTCGGCTTTGATGGCATAAGTCTTGGTGGCCGGAGCACGGGCTGGCCAGCCACCCAGCAGAGCGGCGCCAATCAGGGCGGCGGCTGCCACCGTCTTCCACGGTCGGGGCGAGGGTCCCGTCGCAAAGTGCCGGGTCGGCAACGGCTCGACCTCTGGCAACTGCAGGGCCTGTTCGAGCGCTCCCAGGCTGCCCAGATAGCGGCGGCAAGTCAGGCAAGAGCCCAGATGTCCGCGCACCTCTTCGGCCTGCTCGCTCGCCAGCTGGCCATCGTGATAAAGGCTGACCCTGTGGCTATGCTCGCAGCTCATGTTTGTTCCTCCAAGAGCCGGCAGGCCCGCTGGCGGGCCCGATGCAGCATGACCCCGATGCTGTTGGGAGTGGTCGAAAAGATGGCGGCCAGCTGTTGGTAGTCAAGGCCGGCGTACTCCTTGAGCAAAAGCAAGGCTCGCTCGCGCGGCGGCAAAGCCTTCAGCACCCGAAAGCCGGTCTCACGCTCGACCAGCTCGTCGTCGAAGGTGGTTACCAGCGGACGGCCGCATAACTTTTCCCACATCTTGCGCCAGCCGCCGGCCCGGCGCAGATGGTCGATACAGGCGTTGCGGGCCACTCCGAAGAGCCAGGCCACGTCCACCGGGCCAGTCCTCTGGATGGCCCGCACAAAGACCTCTTGAGCCAGGTCCTGAGCGGCTTCGCGCTGGCCGACCATGCGAAAACAGAAGTTCTCCAGCTTGGCACGGTGGCTGGCGAAAAGCTCCTCGACAGGCGTGATCGTCGGTTGGGGCATCATCGTCTGTATAAACGAACGAGCCGGCCGCCATCTTAACAGCCGGTGAAATTTCTCAGAAAGGATCTTTAGCGCGATACTGTTCGAGGGTCTCGAGCTGCTCGGCCCGAGTTCTCACCCCCAGAGCCTTCCTGAGCTGGTCGGGCACGAGTTCTTCCTGCAGGGGCTCTTGAGTCCACTTGCCCTCCAGCTTGCGGTACTGGGTGCCCAGCACCTGGGGCTGCCCCACCGCCTGGAGATAGCGGTCCAGGGTGGCGGCCGCAATCCAGCTGGCTTTTTGGTCTCCCAGGGCCATGGCATTCATGGCCAGGATATGGGCCAGCAGAAAGTCCTCGGGCTGGCTGCCGTGTTGAAAGATGAAGGCGGCCCGATGAAAGTCCGCAGCGTGCTTTAGCTCGCCGGCCAACAGCAACTCGCGGACCCGCTGGCGTCGAGCCTCGTCTTCTGGCGAGACCTTCTCCCAGTCAATGGGGCCGTTCAGGCGGGCCGCCTGGTCCTGACGATACATCTCAGCCATCTCCGGGTTTTCTTGGGCGGCCGCTCCGGCCGAAAGAGTCAGTAGCAACACCAAAAAAAAGCTGGGCAACCTGGACATCTCAACCTCCGATCGGCTGGCCGTTCAACTACCGGCGACACGGCTCCTGGCAGCCTCGGCTGGGCCGATTTGTGTTGCCCAGGTGTAAACCGCGTTACGATTCTGTAAACTCTTGTTGCTATTGGTCAGATTCTTGATGCCGGTCAAATTTGGCCTCCCGGCGACCCCTTATGATCGAGTCAAATCCCACGCCAAGGAGTTCCCCAAATGCACATCCACAGTTATAACGCTCAGATGCAACTCGGCTACCAGGGCGCTTTCAACGCCCAGATGAACCCGCTGATGGGACTCATCCAACTGTTTGAGGGGCTAGTGATGAGCAACTTGCTCGGTCAACTCAGCTCGGGGCAATGCGGTCCTGGAGGAGGCTACATGGGCCCTGAGGCTAACTTCGGCGGCCACGGCTGCCCGCACCAGCATCGCGGAATGGGCCACGCTGCGGGCGACTTTTTGGGTGGACACTGCCATCCGCCGACGGGCCACCCTCATTGCGGCCCCGGCCACGCTGGGCAGGGTCATCACGGTGCCGAGGTCAAGCGCAGCGAGGGAAATCCCGACAAGTGGTACTTCGAGCACGGCAAATACAAGAAAGAAAAGACCGAGTTTGGCGAGGTCATGACCGGCAACGACGGCAAGACTCGCATCGAATACAACAAAGAGAAGAAGACCGGCTACGTCTATGGCCAGGTCGAGGGCCAATGGCAACTCCAAGAGATTCGCCAGAATTGGGAAGGCAAGGCGGCCAGCCCCATCATGCTGGATATGGACGGCAACAACCGCCCCGACGTCAAAGACGGAGAGTGGAAGCCCCACGCGGGCAAAGGCGACACCGGAGCCCCGAAGGTTCGCTTCGACCTCGATGGCGACGGTCGCAAGGAGTTGACCGAGTGGACGGGCGGCAAAGACGGCCTACTGCTCAAGCTCAGCGACGAGCAATACAAGAACTATCAGCAGAACGGCCAGCTCGAGGTTTCAGGCAAGGAACTCTATGGTGACCAGGGCGGCAAGTATAAGGACGGCTACGAGAAGATGCAGAAACTCTCGGACGCCAACCATGACGGGGTGCTGGCGGGCCAGGAACTCGACAACCACTACGTCTGGCAAGACGGCGACCGCGACGGCGTGGTCGACAAAGGCGAGATGAAAACCACCCAGGAGGCTGGCATTACCAAGGTCAACGCCACCCACAACGGCGACTATCAATCGACCTTCGAGATGAACGGCGAACAACGCCAGAGCTGGGATTGGTGGCCCACCACCTGGACCTGAGCCTAGTGGTCTTGAAACCGCTTCAGGAGCGCCTGCAACCGTCGTTGTCGGCGCTCTTTGACCATGGTGTAATTGGGCGCCTCGACCAGCAGGGCATAGAACGAGCCGTGGCCGGTCCAGCCTACCCGCCAGCCCAGGAAGTGATCACCCTCGGGGCCTGAGCCGGTCTTGCCCTCCATCTCGGTAACCAGGCGGCGAACGGTCTTCTGGGCCTGGCCCTGGGCCGGCAAATGGCCGAAGTAGAGCCGCTTGAGAAACCTCACCTGCTGGCGCGGACTGATTCTCAGGCTGCCGTCGAGCCAGAAGGTGGTCTGGCCGCTGGAGATGTCCTGATTGCCATAGTCAAATCGGTTGAGATAGTCCTTCATTCGGGTGGGTCCCACCCGCAAGGCCACCGCCTGGTAAAAGGGCAGAGCCGAGATGCGCAGGGCGCTCTCGAGGGTGTGGGGCTCGAGCCAGTCGTCGGGCCAGTAGTCGGCCCGGGGGATGGCCACGGGGTCCCATTCGATCACTTCGCTGGTCGAAGCGACGGCCCCGCAGTCGAGGGCGATCACGCTATGGGGAACCTTGAACGTCGAAAAGGGCGAGCGCGGCTTGTCGACGGCCCCCAGAGCCACGACGGCCCCGTCGGGCTTTTCCAGGAAGAAAGCCTCCTGCCCCCAGGCCAGCCCGGAGAGCAGCAGCAGCACGAGCCAGGTTCTCAATACCCCTCGCGCAGACCGTCCCGCGAGTTGTACTGAGGAAAGCCGCTGGGAAGCGAGGTGGAGCGATGGTTGAGTCCCGAGCAATAGACGGTGTAGTGGTCGGGGTCGGCCTGCACGACGTAGGAGTGGGAATAGGTGTCGACCCCGGCGCCCGGGCAGGTCGGAATCGTGCGCAGATAGTTCGGGGTGATCAGATTGAGGGTGCGGGGATAGCGTCCGTGATTATCGGTGGAATACATCTCGAGGCCGGTGCCGATGTTCTTGAGGTTGCCTTTGCAGGCCGTCAGCTGGCCTCGCGCCCGCGCCCTGATGAAGTTGGGCACCAGGATAGCAGCCAGCCCGAACCCGATGACGGCCACGATGATGAGCGAGGCGGGGTTGCGCTTGCGCAGTTTGGCCACCGATTGGCTGCCGCATTGGGGGCAGCTCTCGAAGTCGTCAAAGACGTGATTGCAGATCTGGCACTGTAGGGGCATCGGTGGTTCTAGTCCTCTCCTCGCGGGATCTCCTGCTGATGGTCTGGGCAGCGAACCAGCTTCGGGGTGACCAGCAGGCGGCCGCCGGTGACCGGACATCGGTGGGTTCGCGGGTCGGCCATCGCCTCACGGCAGGCGCGAAACTCGGCCTCCATCTCGCCGTGGGCCAGAACGACTCCGTAGTAGCTAAATAGCAGCAAGAAGCAGGTGAAGAGGATCAATTCGAGCCAATTGGTGATGCCGACCAGACGGAGCAGCCGGGTCAAGACAAACTGAGGCGGAATCGCCTCGGAACGGGGTCCGCGGTAGGAGCCGAGCGGACCGCTCACGACCTGCGCCTCACCAGCAGCCACTCGGCCAGAGCCAGGGTGATGAGCCAGGCGCCCCAGGCGGTCCAGGGATAGATCACCTCGAAGGGCAACTCGAGGTATTCTAGCCAGTAAAGGGCGATGCGGATGTTGACGGCCGAAAACGTCAGGGCGTAGGAGCGGATGGCCCAGGCCCGATGCTCGCGAAAGCGGCGCTTGACGATGGTGTAGCAGGCCAGAGTCGAGGTCACCAGCCAGCCCAGGGCCAGAGCCACGAAGCCAGCCTGGGCCACCGGGCCGCCATAGGCCCACATTCCCATCGCCAGGCCGCTGAGACCTCCCACAAAGAGACAGACGAAGTAGGCCCAGCCCAGCATCCGGTGGGCCCTCTGAGGCAGCCACGAGACGAACTGGAACGGTCCCAGCACCAGAGCCAGCACCGAGGCTACTCCGTGGGTCCAGACCGTGCCCAGATGGGCCAGATACTTGGCCCGGAAGGTGAAGTCATAGAACTCGACCGGGCCGGTCACGTACTCGAAGGCTCCCCAACCGCTGTAAATGGCGGCATAGGTGAGAAAGACCCAGGCCCAGACGCGGGCAACCGTGCGCAGCGACATGTGGCTATCTACGCCCCGTGGGCCCGAGCGGTTCATTGCAGCAACTGCTCGACCAGCTCATAGTAGGCATCGCCAGCCACCATCGGGGCCTGAAGGTGGTCCGCTTGCTCGACCATCACCAGGCGGGTGCCAGTTGGACAACGAGTCTTTAGTAGCGCCAGGTCGTCGGGGGTGGTCCGGTAGTCGAGCGAGCCGCCCACCAGAATGACGCGGCCGCGCAAATGGTCGACCGCGTCGATGGGTGCGATGCGGGCCGGCAGCCACATGCGGCTGGCAAGCTCGAGGCCGGCAAAGGCTACCAGGTCCAGAATCGGCGGAAGACGGTGGGAAAGGCGGTTCCAGCAGGCTTTGTCGAGGGTGGTAAAAGGGGACTCGAGCAGGTAGCCGGCTACCGAATCCCCCAGGTCTGGCGAGGCGAAGATGGCCGTGGCCGCTCCCAGCGATCGCCCCAGCACGACCACGGGGCGCCCGGGTGCCAGCTGCTCGACGGCCTGGCGGGCGGCCACCGCATCCCGGCTGGCCGAGACTCCGAAGTCGTTGAGGTTGGCCTGGCTGTCGCCGTGGGCGCGCAGGCTGGGCATCATCACTCCGTATCCGCGTCGCAGCAGAGGTTCGACGAACCCCTGGCTGGTGGAGCGAGAGCCTCCATTGGGATGCAGCACCAGGACAACCGGCTGGCCAGACTGACCGGGCCACCATCCGCACCCGGTGCGCACCCCGTCGTTGGCCTGCAGCCGCAGTTCTTGCCAGCCCGGCGGCAGCCGCTCGGACACGGGCCCTGAGCGGTGACTGAGGCGATAACTGGCCAGAACGGAGACTCCCAGCCAGAGGATGAAAATCGCGAGGAAAATGCGCCCTGGCGGAAACAACTTGGCAACACGATTTAACACGGTTGAAACAATGTTAACAGAGACTGGTCCGTTCCCCTGCTCCTCGCCGGGCCCGGGACCGCCTAAGATGTGGCTACAAATCGGTGAGGAGTAGTGCAGATGCCGAAAATTGGTGGTGGTGGCGGCGCTCGCGCAGCCAAAGCTAGAAAACCCAAGAAGCCCAAAGGGTGTCCCGGTGGCAAGTGCGGCGGTGGTGGCCAGGCCGGCCAGGCCGGACAGGCGGGTGGCCAGGGACCGCCGAAGTTGGAAGCTCTCAAGAAAGCGACCGAGGCCGGCCTTGGTGCCGCGGCAAGCGCCGCTGGCGGCGGCGGTGGTGGTGCCGAACAGGCCCAGGAAGAGCCGAGCGAAGGCGGCGAACAGCTGGCCTCGGCGATTGCGGCGATGATGGGTGGCGGGGCGGGGGACCCGGCTGCGGCCCAGGGCGGGGGCGGGGGCGGTGTGCCCGGCCTCGAACAGCTAGTCGCTTAACTGGCAAGATTCTCGTAGGCGCCAGGCCCCCGGGCCTGGCGCCTTTGCTTTCGAGCGGTCGGGGCCGGCCGGCTGCTCCCGGCCTCGAAAGCGGGAGTTCACAAACATGCAACTGCATCGGGGCGTGTCTAACCCCGGTCTCACCAGCCTCGGGTAGACTACAGATACTAACGCATTGGAAGCCACGCTAAATCCCCAGTGGTCGCTGAGACTCTCGGCGACTTTTTCTTGTACCGGGCTGGTTTGCGCGCTCGCTCCCAAAAAGCGGAAGTTCTTGATCGGGGCGACGCGGGCCGGGCTTGACAGAAATCCAGAATCGTGGTATGATCCAGTCATCGAAAAAATCCCGCGACGGTTCCCAGATGGCGAAACGGCGGGCTTTTTTAATTTCTGCGTCTAGCGGAGGCGCATCAGCGCTTGAGTTGCAGCACCACCCGGGCGTAATTCCCCTGGAAATCGCGGGCTGCGACCGTGTAGGGGTGCGGCTGGAAGTCTTCGCCACACAAATGCCTGACCACCACGTCGTGGCGGGCCCGTAGATAGTCGGCCACCATGCCCCGAGGGCATGCGAACCAGGGACAGTCTTCTCCTAACAGACCCACCTTGCGTTGGCGCGAGAGCCTCAGCAGTTGGGCAATCCCGGCTGCAAATTCGTCGGTTTGCATGTGGTCGGCATAGCCGCGGAGCGGCCCTTCGGCCCAGACGGTGTTCGCGCTGTCGGCGCCAGCGGTTCGGCCTCCCCGCAAAGCCGCGATTTTCAGCGTGACCAGTCCGGCCGGCGGCGGGGCCGCCGGGGGACGCAGGTCGACCACCACCTCGAGGTGACGTTGCGCCAGCGAGAGTTGCTCGGAACCCGCCCCCAGGGTGAGGATCACGGAGTCAGATAGTCTTCAACACAACGCAAGAGAATCTCGACGCCCAGAGGCAAGGCCTCTTCGTCGATGTCGAAGCGGGGGTGGTGGTGGCCGTAACAGGCGTTCTTGGCTGGATTGGCCGCTCCCAGAAAGAAGAAGCAACCCGGAACCTCGCGCAGATAGTAGGCCATGTCCTCGCCACCGAGGGTGCGCGGCTCGGGCAGCAACTCGGGCATGTCGAGCACGTCGCGACAGATTTTCTCGACCCTGGCCGTGACCTCGGGGTCGTTGAGCAAAGACGGGTAACCCTCGCGATAGCGGAGTTTGCCAGAGGCGCCGTGGGCCGCGCACAGGCCCTCGACCAGAGCTTGCAAGCGTTGCTTGACGAGCTGCCGCACTTCGTCGCGAAAGGTGCGTACGGTGCCGCCCAGCCGGACCTCGGGGGGAATGACGTTGAGGGCCTCGCCGGCGTGGAACTTGGTGATGCTGACGGCGGCGCTGTCTAGCGGATCAAGATTGCGACTCACGATCGATTGCACGGCCGTGACCAGCTGGGCGCCCACCAGGATGGGGTCGACGCCCTGGTGGGGCAGGGCGGCGTGACAGCCAGTGCCCTCGATCACGATCTCGATCTCGTCGGTCGAGGCCATCATCGGTCCAGCGCACATCGTGGCCTGTCCGGTGGGCAGGTTCGACCACAGATGCAGGCCGATGGCGACTTCGACCCCGTCGAGCACTCCCTCGCGAATCATCGGCTCGGCCCCGCCCGGGCCTTCTTCGGCCGGTTGAAAGACCAGCCGCACCTGGCCGTGCAAGCGTTCGCTCATGCCAGCCAGTTGTCGGGCCGTGGCCAGCAAAATGGCGGTGTGGCCGTCGTGTCCGCAAGCGTGCATCTTGCCGGGGTTGGTCGAGGCGTAGGGGGCGCCGGTCTGCTCGCTAACGGGCAACGCGTCCATGTCAGCCCGTAGCATCAGCGTGGGACCGGGCTGGGCGCCTTTGACCAGGGCTGTCACCCCGGTCCTGGCGATGCCGGTATTGACCTCGAGTCCGAGGCCACGCAGGTAGTCGGCCACGACGCCAGAGGTTCGGACCTCTTCAAATCCAAGTTCGGGATGCTGATGGAAGTCGCGGCGCAGGCGGACCATCTCTTCATAGTCGGCCATCACCTCGGGCCGAATGTTCGTAGAACAGACCATGCCAGGGCCTTCTGTTCTCGCCGCCCGACTCCTCGCCGAATTCAGGGCTTCTTGAAAATCAGACAGTAGTGGTGATGCACGTTCGAGACGAACTCGCTGGGATAGCCCCAGATTCCAAGTTTCTTGTTGTCCTGGCACCAGATCTTCTCGCCTTTGAAGATGAGAAAGTCTTGCAGGTGGCGGGTCAGGTCCCAGGCCAGCGGCACCATCCGACCCTCGGGGCTGCGCAGGTTCTGAATGACGATGACCAGGTAACCCTTGTCTTTGAGGCAGTTGGCGACCTGGCGGAAGACGTCGGCGAGTTGGGTGAGAAAGGCCTCATAGTCGGTCAGGTTGCCCAGGTCGTCGTCGTTCTTGGAATAGACCACATCCAGGCCGTCGGCTTTGCGTTTCTTGTGGGTCGAGAAGACGTTGCCCCGGCTGTTGGCCAGCATGTCCCAGTAGGGGGGCGACGTGAGCACGAAGTCGGCCTGCGGCAAATCGGCTTCGCGCCAGAGCCTCTCGGTCTGTTGGGCGTCGTCGTTGAAGAGAGTGCACTGCGAGGCGTACTCGCCCAGGTGCTGACCCGCCAGTTCGAAATACTTAGGATTGAGTTCGATGCCGACGGCCTGACGGCCGGCCTCGGTGGCAGCCAGCAGGGTCGAACCCACCCCCATGAAGGGGTCGAAGACCAGTTGTTCGCTCTGGGTGAAGAACTCGATAAACGAGCGGGCCAGATCTTCGGGATACTTGGCCGGGTGTTGGACCTGCGAGGCCGAGCGCCGGGGCGGATTGACCACGAACCAGGAGCGAGTGAAGCGAATCCACTGGCTTCCGGTGAGGTGGTTCATGCGGTTGCGGGGATGGATTTTTCCTTGGGTTTCTTGCTTTTTGCTGCTAGCCATCGGAAAGGGATGAGAAGTCTCCTAGCGAAGCGCTTAGCTCCCATCGCCGGCCGTTCCTGGTCGACGAAGAAAGGAAGCCTCTTGGAGACCACTTTGCAATCGACTTTCGAATCCGACCCCGAAATGATGACCGGACGCGTGCTGGTGGTCGACGATGAAGAGAACATCGTCACTCTGCTTCTGGGTTGGCTAGAAACCACGGGTTGTGAGGTCGACTCGGCCGGCAATGGTGCTGAAGCTCTGGCCAAAGCTCGGGCAAATCCTCCCGACGTCATTTTGATGGATTGCATGATGCCCGAGATGAGTGGCTACGATGTCTGCCGAGAGATGAAAAAGGATGAGCGTCTGCGCCATATTCCCATCCTGTTCTTGACCGCTCGCAACGAGGTGCAGGACGTGGTCAAAGGGCTGGACCTGGGCGCTCACGGCTATCTCACCAAGCCTTTCAAACCGCAGGAGTTGCTAGCTCGGTTGCGCTCGGTGTTGCGCATCAAGAAGCTCCAGGATCGGCTGCTGTCGCGAACAGACCAGTTGCGGACCGAGTGGGACTGGGTGCGGGCCGTGATGCATCACCTGCCGGTCGGGGTGGTGGTGGTCGACGAGTTCGGCAAAGCCGTCTACTACAATCGCCAGACGGCCGAGCGATTCGGCCTCGAAGAGCCGCAAGGAGTGCCCATCGAGGAGTTGTTTCGCCTCGATGGTGCCGAGGCTTCGGTTTGGCAGGCGGGCGCCTTCGACGGCCCGGTCCGACTGCAGGCTGGCGCCGCCACGGTAGAATGCCGGCTGATGACGGCGTTGCTCGAAGGCGGCCGGGGTACGGTGGCCACCCTGATCTTCTGAAAAGGTTAACAATTTCGCTCAGGTCCCAGGCCGGGGCGACTGCTATGGTCGCACCATGCGAATCCACAGCACGCCACCTCGCTTTGCCCCGCCCAAGGTCCAACTTCCCCATGATGAAGGCTCTCACCCCGAGGCCAAGACGGAATGGTGGTATCTCAACGGCCATCTCGAGGACGACCAGGGTCGCCATTACGGCATCATGCACGCTTTGTTCGACATGCCCGACGCCATCCACGGTCGCTACAACATTAATCTTCCCTTCATGCCGGGCGCTACGGCCCTCGACACCGGCTTGACTCGCGAAAGCGAAGGGTTGCACAGCCAGAGCACCCGCTTGCACCCTATCGCTCCCGGCTACTCTCACCCGGGCCTGACCGAAGGCGAACTCGATCAGAGCTTTACCGATAACAACGGAGTGTGGCGGATGAAGCGATTCGATTCGCGCACCATCCAGGTGTCGGGGCCCACCGGCGACGGCAGCGTCGACCTGACTCTGACCGAGAAGAAGCCGCCTTTGATGATGGGTGGTGAGGGCGAGATCAAGATGGGTCCCAAAGGTCTCTCCAAGTACGTGACCTATCCTTCCCTCGAGGTCGACGGAACCTTGACCGTCGACGGTGAGGAGCGCCATGTGCGCGGTCAGGCCTGGATTGACCACCAGTGGGGCGACATGCAGCTTTACAACGGCTACGAAGGCTGGGATTGGTTCGGCATTCAGCTTAATAACGATACCCAGATCAACGCCTTTCGCTTCCGCGACACTCAGGGCGGCAACGCCCACGCGACGGTGGGCATCAGCCGCCCCGACGCAAGCCAGGCGGTCTCTGAGGATCTCAAGCTCGAGGCCGGCAAGACCTGGACCAGCCCCCACACCGGCGCCACCTATCCCTTGCAGTGGCATCTGGTGGTGCCGGACCAGGGCATCGACCTGGCCGTCGAGCCCACCCTGGAAGACCAGGAGATGGTGGGGATGCCTCCTTACTCCCACCCCGAGCTGGCTCTCATTCCTACCTATTGGGAGGGGGGCGTGCATGTTCACGGGACGGTCCGTGGAGAAGCTGTGGACGGGCGTGGTTATATGGAACTGGTAGGCTATCCCGGGGACCGAATCATGGCCAAAGAACCCACCGCCGAGACGCTCGAATTGGCCCGAAGATTGGCTCGCGAAGCGGCCGCGGAGACTACTACCCCGGTATAGTATCCCTTGAGATAGGGCGAGAATACAAAGGGGGATGGATGCGCGTCCCCGTGAGGTCGTTACCATAGTGTCAGGGGCGCTGCCCTGAAAGTGAGGACATTATGGAAAGCTTAGGTACGACCCGAGAAAAGGATGTCGTTAGAACGGAGAACGGCACCCACAGCGTGGAGAAGATCCATAGTCAAGCCTATGAACCGTCACACAGCGAACAGAAGCTAGCTCGCCTCGAACGTATCAAGCGTGTCGGCGGGTTGCTCATCACCGTCATCTCGGTGATTCTCTCGTTTCGCTTCGTGCTCTTGCTGCTGGGCGCTAACCCCAACAACGGTTTTGCCAACTTTATCTATCAGGTGAGCCAGCCACTGGCGGCGCCGTTCGTGACCCTGTTTGGCTCCAACCCGACCCTGGGGCAATCGGTTTTTGAACTGCCGACCCTGATTGCCATTGCGGTGTACGCTCTGCTCGGTTACGGAGCGATCGCCTTCGTGAAGGCCATCGCTGCCCCTGAGGACCCGAGCGGTCGAGCCTACGAGTAGAGTTGACTCTACATTTTGATGGTTGGCCCCCGGCTGGGGGCCAACTTCACTTTGCCCCATCCAGGAGAAAGGTTTCACCATGGTAAAGCAAGAGATAATGAGTGACCAAGTCAGGCTCGTAATCGTGGACGACCACCCGGTGGTTCTTCAAGGTTTGAAGTTTATGCTCAGCGAAGCCGAGGGCATCGAGGTTGTCGGCCAGGCCACCAGCGGCGACGAAGCTCTGGAAGTCATCCCCAAGCTCGCTCCCCACGTCGTCTTGATGGACGTGCGTCTGCCCGGTATGAACGGGCTCGAGGTGATGCGCCGGCTGAAAGAGCAGATGGAAGTAGCGGTCATCTTGATTACCGTCTCCGATAGCGATCTCTATCTGGTCGAGGCTCTACGTTGGGGGGCTAGCGGCTATCTCACCAAGGATTCCTCGAGAGATTTGATTTCCCACGCCATTCGGGCCGCTATGCAAGGCGGCACGACCCTGGCCCAGCAACTTGTCGATAAAGGCTTCGGCGCCATCGCCCGGGCAGCCACGAACCTGGGCAAGCCCCCCGATGACGACTCTTTGCCGTCGCTGGTCGAGTTGACCCCCCGCGAGCTCGATGTTCTTCGGCTGGTGTCCGAGGGCAAGACCAACCGTTCCATTGCCAAGGAATTAAGCCTGGCCGAGGTCACCGTCAAGAAGCACGTGCAATCGATCCTGGGCAAAATGGGCGTACGCGATAGAACCCAGGCGGCCCTGCGAGGGGTCCGACTGGGTCTGATCGACTAAACTCGACGTCTCTAGATTCGCTCTCCCGGGGCGGATTGGTAGCCCGGCGGCGCTGCGTCGCGCTGGCTCGGGTCTGGCTGCTTGACGTAGTTCGAGCCGTCTGGCTTGGGAACTTTCGGAACTTCTAGCGATACCGTCACGACCGGCGCTTCGGACTCTTCAGCTCGCTCGACCGGTGCGGCCTTTTTGCCAGTCTTCGGTCGGGGCCGAGCCTTGGGATAGGCCGACTGGGGTATGGTGGGCCGGCTTTGGGCCTGAGGCGGGACGGATCGATCCGGTCGAACCGCCTCCACATCCACTTTTTCTTCGGGCCGTGGCGGCCGGTTCGCGGCGCGTTGCTCTCGCTCGGCCGCCTCTTCGGCTTGGAGCAGTCGCTCATGGAGGTCGCGGGCCGGAGTATCGCTGCTGACCTCGACTTCTTGAGTCGGGGGCGAGTCGCTGGGCGAGCGGGAGCAGCCGCCCAGCAAGAGTGCTGCCAGGGCAGAGGCAATCAGCTGGTTTCTCAACGAGGGTCCTCCTGTCTGCGGATATTATGGCAGCTTTGTCCGGCGCTGGCACCATACCAATAGAGGGGAGGGGAGTATCCTATTGGATCCTGCTTAAGACGAGCGGGTGAAGAAGAAGTCGAGGTATTTTTCCAGTTGGCGAGGACCCCCGGTGCTGAACCGTTCAAAGGCCAACCCGTAGTGGGGGACACGGCCCCGGCGCACCAGCGCCACGTGACCCGCCACGCGAATCTCGGGCATCTTGTCGAGGGGGCCGAAGCTAAGAATGACCGGGGTCCCTCGTTCAAGGGGAGTTCCGGTTGCTTCTACCCGGGCCCCGTTGAGGCCCAGATCCTTGACCGTCACCTTGCGAGATTCGTCACCGATCTGGAGTCGGGCCGGCAGCAGGCAGATCACTCGCAGGAACTGTCGCTTTTGATAGATCGTGCCAGCTTCCAGCCCCAGTCGTTTGAACTCGTAGAAGGCCCAGCTGCGCGACATCACCTGTTCGCTTTCGGCGAAAGACAGACCGGCCAAAAAATGGACACCTTCTTTCTGGCGCCATTCGACCTTGCAGTCGACGGCGTCAAACTCCGCCTGGAGCGGGCAGTTACGCACCCTCACCTTCAGGCTTTCGCCTTTCTTGATGGGGCCATAACACAGGACCTGAAGACCCGAGATACTCATGTCGCGAACCTCGCCCCCCATCAAGGTCGGAGGTTTCTGGAGCTGAACCTCGATCTTGCAGGGAATGCGCAACATGGCGCGCCTATCAGAGTAATCCCAACGACCAAATCCTACCAGGTTTTTCAGGGCCGCCAGGAGGTTATCCACGCGGGCCTCAGAGAGTCAGAGCCACCCAGGGGTCCACCACCTGGCCCCGGAGCTCGGCGTAGCTGCCTTCGAATTGGCGACTTACCCTCACCGCACGGGCGTGGGGAAGGTCTTCTTCGCCAGCATTGAGGGTGATCAGATCCACCAGCTCGGGTGCGAAACGGGTCAGGGCTACCGTCGCCGTCTTGCCTTTGCCGACCGTAAAAAGCACCCATCCGTTCTGAGTGTTGCCTTCAAAGTAAGCCTCGACCCGCATGCCACCAAATTCGACCGCCAGAGCGCCCTCGCCCGGCATCAGGTCTCGGTCGCTCTCGTCGAGAGCCTGGAGTTGCTCGAACTGTTCGCAAACTTGCTCGAGCGTCTCGCGGGCCTGCTCGCCGGTGAGCGCCTGGCTCTCGTCTTTCTCGGTCAGGTGCCCGTTGTCGAAGAAATCCTCGACCGTCGAGCGACACCAGGCAGGCAGAAACTCAAGGGGTTGCTTCACGAGATCTCCTGGTTGAGAAAGGCCTCGTCGGGTGTCTCTCCGGCCTCGGCTTTGGTTTTGGCTTCTTGCAGCCAGGTCTTGGCAGCGTCGCTCAGGTTGGCAGCCGCCAGCCCCTTCTTGGCGGCTGCGGCGGCCTCGTCGTTTTCACCGGCTTCAGCCAGAACCTTGACTTTGGCCACGTGGGCCGGCGCGTAGTCGGCATCGAGCCCCAGGGCGTTGTCGAAGGCCTTGGTCGCTTCTTGAGTCTTCTTCAGGCGGCCGTAAGCCGTTCCCAGGTCGACATAGACCTCGGCCTGAGGGTCGCCCTGCAGCAACTTTCTGAACTGGACCACCGCCAGGGTGTCCTTGCCGACGTGACAGTAGGCTCGAGCCAGATGCAAAAGATAGCCCGGCTCCTCGCCATTCTTCTTCTGCAAGTCGCGATAGAAGTCGATCAGTTTGCGAGCGTTGCCGGCGTCGCCGATCAAGGCGTAGATACCCCGATGAGCCGCTTTGTCGTGGGGATTCTCGTTGAGCTTGTCCCGGTAGAAATCGAGGGCCTCGTCGGGATCGCTGGGGGCATCGGCGTAAGACTCGGCCGAGGCGGCCGGAGCAGCTTTAGCCGGAGGCTCGGCGGCAGGGGCCTCTTCGGTCACAGGTTCTTCCACGGCAGGCTCTTCAGCCGCCGGCTCGGGCTCGGGCTCGGGCTCAGGCTCAGGCTCGGGAGCGGTCTCGGCTGTAGCCTCTTCGTGGCCCGGCTCGAGTTCGAGGACCTTTTCGAAGTGGGCCCTGGCCTGGTCGGCTTCGCCAGCCTCTTTGGCCTGGCGTGCGGCCACCAGATGAACGCGCACCTGATCGTCTTTAAGAGAAAGCTCGCCAAACAGGGCGATGGCCTCGTCCAGTTTGCCTTCCTTTTCGAGTTCTTCCGCTTCGGCTTTGCGTAGCGCGGGAATCTCGGCTTGGGCTTTCTCGTTCTCGGGATCGCGGACCAGTAATTTCTCCCATACTTCGCGGGCCGCCACGGCTCCGCCGGCCGCAAGCGCCGACTGAGCCCAACTGCTAAAGGTCTCGCCCGCCTGGGTCTTGGCCTCGGGGTGATCGGCCTGCTCGCCCAACAGCCGATCGTAGGTGGCGACAGCTTCTTCGAACTGCTCGTCAGACCTCTGTTTCTCGGCCCAGGCCAGCAATACGGCCGCCCGTGTGGGAGCCAGTTCGGCATGCTCGGGCTCGGCTTCGGCGACCTGATCGAGGGTGGCCAGAGCTTGTTCGAACTCCCCCGCCTCTTTCTGTTCGCCGGCCGTCTTGAGCAGCGGCCCCACCTTGTCGGACAAGCCTTCGGCTGCCGCCGGGTCAAGCTCGGCCAACTTGGCCACAAGGGCCTGGGCGGCCTCCCCGCGGCCGTCAGCCTCGAGGGACTGAATCCAGGCCTGATAGAGCCGGATCCGGTCACCTTTGCTCTCGTCCGTCTCACCCAGCACTCCGATGGCCTTTTCATACTCGCCTTCGGCCTCGAGGGACTGAGCCCAGTTGGAGCGCAAGGCGGCCAATCGCTCGTCGACCACGGCCGCGTCGGGAGCCTCTTCGCGCAGCTTCTCATAAAGCTCGATGGCAGCTTCGAACTCGCCTTCGGCCTCTTTAGCCTTGGCCTCACCCGCCGATAGATCGAAGAGGCGGGATTTTGCCTCGGCGTGGTCGGATTGCTCGGACAGTAATTGGGCCACCACGCCCTTGGCGGCGTCGACATGGCCATCGTCTTCCAGCAGCTTGGCCCACTCGAGGTGCAGTCGAGCCAACTCCTCAGCAGGAGCGCCACCCGGCGTCTTGCGCAGATTCTCGATGGCTCCCTCGAATTCGCCCTCGGCCTCGAGCTGCTTGGCCCAGGCCAGATAGATTCGCCCCAGTTCTTGCTGGGCGTCCTCGGAGTCAGCGTTTTTCTCGAGAAAACCGTTCCAGACCTCGGCGGCCGCGCCGAATTCGCCTTCGGCCACGCGGGACTTCGCCCATTCGCGATGCAACCGCAATAGTTGTTCGGCCGCCACCTCGTTGTCGGGCAGTTCGCTCTGCAGGCTCTGATAGGCAGCCACGGCTTGTTCCCATTCGCCGGTTGCTTCGCTTTGCTCCGACCAGGCTGCGTAGAGGCGAGCCAGTTCCTCTTTGGCCTTGTCGGCCTGCTCGCCCTCGAGCTGAGGGCGCCACAGGGCCAGGGCCTGTTCGAACTCGCCTTCGGCCTCGAGCTGCTCGGCTTGTTCGGCCAGACTCGGTCCTTCCTCGACGGGGGCTTCCTCGGCCTGCTCCTCGGCGGGGGCTTCCTCGGCCTGCTCCTCGGCGGGGGCTTCCTCGGCTTGCTCGTCGGCGGGGGCTTCCTCGGCTTGCTCGTCGGCGGGGGCTTCCTCGGCTTGCTCGTCGGCGGGGGCTTCCTCGGCTTGCTCCTCGGCGGGGGCTTCTTCGGCCTGCTCCTCGGCGGGGGCTTCCTCGGCTTGCTCCTCGGCGGGAGCTTCCTCGGCGGGAGCTTCCTCGGCCTGCTCCTCGGCGGGGGCTTCCTCGGCCTGCTCCTCGGCGGGGGCTTCCTCGGCTTGCTCCTCGGCGGGGGCTTCCTCGGCTTGCTCCTCGGCGGGGGCTTCCTCGGCCTGCTCCTCGGCGGGGGCTTCCTCGGCCTGCTCTTCGGCGGCGGGTGCTACTTCGGCCTCGGCGGCAGGGCCGGCCAGGGCTTCTTGGAGCGCGGCCGACCGCTGGGCAGCCTCGGCGTTGCCGGGGTCAAGCGCGAGCACGGCCTGATAGGTGGCCAGCGCCTCTTCGGGCTGGTTGTTCTGCTCGTGAGCCCTGGCCAGGGCGGCAAACCCGGCTGCCGACGGCTCGAGTTCGGTGGCCTTGCTCAACCAGTTGACCGCCTCGGCCCAGTTCTCTTCGCGAACGTAAGTCTCGCCGATCTTGAGGGTCGCGCCGGGGTGGTCGGCCTGCATCTCGAGCACCCGCTCGAAACGCTGGCGAGCCTTGTCGGCTTTGCCCAGCTCGAGGAAGTCGCAAGCCATTTCAAAGGCGTCTTGAACCTCGTGCGAGCTGGGCTCGTCGCCGGGTAAGAGCGCCTCGACCGAACCGCTCGCCTCGACCGGCTCTTCTTTCTGCAGGCCTGCCAGCTCTTGCTCGAACTGGCCCGAGAGCTCGCTGTCGCCGGCACTCTGGGCCAGCGTCTTGCCAGCGGTGAAGAGGCTGGTGGCTTGCGCTTCGTCGCCCTGAGAGAGGACGAACTTGCCGAAGTGGAGGTAGGCCTTATAGTGGGTGGGATCTTTCTCGATGATGCTGGCGAACAGTTCGCCAGCTTCGGCCTCACGGCCGGTAACCTGAGCCAGGATGGCCTTTTCGAGGATCTCGTCGAGGTCCGCTTTGGCCGGCTCCGACTTGGCGGGCGGGGCGGGCGTGACGGCGGGTTGTTCTTCAAGCTGGTCGAAGACCATGCGGGCCGTGTCGGGCACGACCGGGTCGGCGGCCGATACGGGGGCGGGGGGAGCGACCGGCGGGGGTGGCGCCACCGGTTCGGGGGGCCTGGCTGCCACCGGAGGGGCCACCGGCGTGGGTGGAGCCACCGGGGTGGGAGGGGCCACAGGGGTCGGTGTCGCCACGGGGGCCGGGCGGACCGGCTCGGGACGAGGCAACTTCTCGCCAAAGAGCGCCTCGAGCCGCTCGTAACCAGGCTCGTTGTGAGGATCGAGTTCGACCACTTTGTTGTAGGCCAGTTTGGCGTCGTGCTCGCGGCCCACGGCCTCGTAAGCCTGACCGAGGCCAAAGTGGAAGTCGACGCGTTCGGGGGCCAGGCGAGTGAGACGTAGGTATTGGTCGAGGGCGTCTTCCCATTTGCCCTGCTGGGAGCACAGCTTGGCGCTGGTCTCGCGGAGGGGAATGTTCTCGGGATCGAGCTGCAGGGCCCGGCGAATCTCTTGATTGGCCTTTTCGGGGTGGCCGGCTTCGGCCAGGGCCAGGGCGTATTTCGTGAGGAAATCGGGATTCTCGCGGTTTTCGTCTAGTTTGCGCTCGAAGAACTGCAGGGCGCGTTCGGGCTGGCCCATGCCCACGTAGGCTTCGCCCAGACTCACCATGGAGGGCGTGTGGGACGGATCGACATCGAGAGCTTGCTGGAAGAAGTCGACACCGATGCTCGGCTTGCCGCGATGCTTTAGATAGACGATGCCCAGGCCGTGCAGAGCGTTGACGTAGCGAGGGTCGAGACGGACCGCGTCTTGATAGGACTCGAAGGCGTACTCGGGCATGTCGAGCGCCAGAAAGGCGTCGGCCAGGCGGCACCGAGCAATGACCGACTCGGGGTTGAGTTCGACCACCTTGCGGTACATCGAGATCGCGTCGTCGACGGCGCCAGCCTTCATCTGGACATCGGCCAGCAAGAAGTTGGTGTCTAGATCGTTGGGGTTTAGCTTGATGGCCTGACGCAGCTCGGCGATGGCCTCTTCGGAGCTGCCTTTGGTCAGCAGCGCCTTGGCCAGGTTGAGGTGATACTGAGCGTCTTGCGGCTTGAGTTCGACCGCTCGGCGATAGGCCTCGATAGCCTTTTCGAGCTGGTTGAGTTCTTCGCGCATCAGGCCGAGGTTGTAGCAGGCGTAGGCGTCTTTCGGGTTGAGGCGGGCAGCCTCGCCGTAGTGGACGGCGGCCGAGTCGAAGTCGCGCTGGCGGTGGTAGGCCTGGGCTAGATTGTAGTGGGCGTACGAATCCGACGGATTGATTTCGAGGGCTTTCTTGAACCCTTCGATGGCCTTGTCGAGGTTGCCCAGCTGCATGCAGGTCGTGCCCAGCTCGTAAATGGCCTCGGCCGAGGTAGGATTAAGCTCGACCGCTTTTTCGTAGCAGTGGATGGCCAGGTCGGGCCGGTGCATCTGTTTGCAGCACTCCGCCAGATGCATGTGGACCTCGGGTGATTTCGGGTCGAAATCGAGAGCCCTTTGATACTGCTGCATAGCCCGCTTGTATTTAGTCTGCTTCATATAGACGCGACCGAGGGCGAAGTGGAAGCGAGCCGACTCGGGATCGAGTTCGATGGCTCGCTCGAGGTGGCGTACGGCCAGAGCGCTCATATTTTCGCGCTCGTAGATGAGGCCGAGTTGATGGTGCGAGTCGGCAAAACGCGGGTTGGCGTCGACGGCCCGCTTGAAATTGTTGATGGCCAGTTTGTTCTGACCCAGCGCGCTGTAGATCTCTCCGCACTGGACATAGGCTTCCCACAGGCTAGGATTGATGTCGAGAGCGCGTTTGAGGCTCTGCAAGGCTAGCTCTGGCTTCTGGAAATACTTGTAGGCTGCACCCAGTTGGTAGTGGGCGAAGGCGTCCTTGGGATTGATGACGATGGGACGCTCGAACTGCTGGATGGCCGAGTCTAGCTTGCCTTTGTAGAGAGCCAGGTTCTCGGGAATGGTAAACGTGTTGTGCAGATTCGGCTCGTATTCGAAGGCCCGAGCCCACTCTTGCAGGGCTAACGGTAGCTCGCCGCCTTTGGCGAAAAGAAAACCGCGATGCAAAAAGGAGAGCGCATGCCTCGAGTTGAGCTTGATAGCCTTTTCATACTGCTTGACCGCCTCGGCCGTGTTACCCGCCTCTTCGTAGGCCAACCCCAACTTGAAGTGGGCATCAGGGTTGTCGGGCTGTAACTTGACCAGGGTCGAGTATTTCTGGATATCTGGTGAGGTGACTTCGGCCATTCGGCTTCTCCTAGAGACTAGTCCACCAAAGCGAAAATACCCGCGCAGGCCACTGGCCAGCTACCCGGGCGCGATAGGTGAAGTATACTAACGAATCTAGTCCGATCTCTGGTTACGATACGCAATGATTTTTCGACAGCGTCATATTCCAGACAAACTCGGGCAGGTCCTTCACTTCAAAGACTTCGCCGTTTTAACAGGGCCCGTCCATCCTGCCTTGAAGTATCTGCGATGCTTAGCTACGGTGAAGTTCGGTTGTGGCCTCTAGAGCGGCCAGACCTGGTTCAGAACTACCAGTGGGCCAACGATCGCGAACTGATCGAACTGGCTGGAATGACGCCAAAACCCAAGACCGGACCCGAACTCGAGCGCTGGTATGAATCGATTCTGGGGGCGGCTGACCTTCAGATCTTCTCGATCAAGCTGGCTGACCACACTTACGTAGGAAATATCGAGCTGCGCTCCATCGACCAGCGCTCAGGCAAGGCCGAAGTGGGAGTGATCGTTGGCTCGCGTGACCATTGGGGGCGGGGCCTGGGACGCCAGGCCATCGAGGCCGTAGCCGCCTATGCTTTTCGAGAACTGCGTCTGCACCGGCTTTACGCTCGGGTGTTGTCGCTCAATCCGCGCGCTTTGAAGGTGTTCGAGCGGTGCGGCTTTCGGGCCGAAGGAATTGAACGAGAAGCCCACTTTTCGGGCGGTCGTTATGCGGATATCCATATACTAGGACTATTAGCCTCGGAATGGGGCGCGGAGGGACTATGAGACCAATCGAGTGGCGCGAAGACCACGTAACCCTGATTGACCAGCGGCTCTTGCCGCTCGAAGAGGTGTGGGTGCGATGCCAGGACTACCGGGAAGTAGCGCGGGCCATCCGCGAGATGTGGATTCGAGGTGCGCCGGCCATCGGCATTGCGGCCGCCTACGGCCTGGCTTTGACGGCCGTCCATCATGACGGTGACGCGGCTAGCCTCAAGGCGGCCCTGGCCGACGCTTCGCGGGTCCTGGCCGCGACCCGACCGACGGCCGTCAATCTGTTCTGGGCCCTGGAAAGGGTCGAGAAGGCGGCTCAGCGCGGCGCCAGTCTCGAGGAGATGCGCCGGCTGGCCGTGGATGAGGCCCGCCAACTCGCCAGCGAAGACGAGGAGATGTGCCGCAGCATTGGTCGTCACGGAGCCGAGTTGATTCCGCAGGGCGCCCGGGTTTTGACGCATTGCAACGCCGGCGCCCTGGCCACCGGCGACTATGGGACCGCTCTGGGGGTAATCCGGGCCGCTCGCGACCGGCTCTCGATGGTTTGGGTCGACGAGACCAGACCCTTTCTGCAGGGAGCCCGCCTCACCGCCTGGGAGCTGGTCAACGAGAAGATCCCATGCAAGTTGATTTGCGACAACATGGCCGGCCATTTCATGAGCCGGGGTCAGGTCGATGCGGTGGTGGTCGGAGCCGACCGGGTCACCGCCAGCGGCGATGTCGCCAACAAAATCGGTACCTACACGCTGGCCGTCCTCTGCCGCTATCACGACATCCCGTTCTACGTGGCCGCTCCCTATTCGACCATCGACATGTCGCTGCAGGCTGGGGCTGACATCCCCATCGAAGAGCGGCCGAGCGATGAGGTGACCGACTTTGGCGCCCGCCGGGTGGCTCCCCTCGAGGTCGAGGTGGCCAATCCCGCCTTCGATGTCACCCCCAGCGAGCTAGTGACGGCCCTCATCACCGAGCGCGGCGTGCTGAAGGCTCCCTATCGCGAGAGCATCGCTCGCGTGATGGCCAGGGTGTGAAGAAGAAGCTCACCGCGGGACAGTTTCTCGAGGCGGCGGGCCCCCCGGCCTCTGAGGTATTGCTGCTCGAGGCCAGCGACGACTTCCTCGAGGAACAGGTGCTCAACCGCCTGCGGGCCGACCTGCTCGAGCCCGGTTTCGAGGATTTCAACTACCAGATGATTCGCTGTTCGCGCACCACCGGGGCGGGCGTTCTGCTGGACGCCCTGGCCGAGTTGCCGGTGATGACCGAACGACGCCTGCTGGTCTTGCGCGAAGTGGATTTGCTGGCCGAGTCGACCTCGCAAGCGCTGGCCCTGGGGCTGGGCGAGGGGCGGGCCCAGGGCCTCGTGGCGGTGCTGACCTTCGCGCCCTCGCGTAAAAAGAGCAAGCCTGCGGCCTTGGACGCGGCCGCCAAATTGGGTCCGGTCATCAGTTGCTCGATGCCCGCCGAGGAGGCCCTCCACTGGGCCCGCGACCAGCTGAACGCGCTCGGCGTCAGCTCGGCCGGCGGCGCCCTCGAAGAGCTGATGGCCCGAGTGGGCGAGAACCTGCGGTCGGTTCGCTCTCACCTGGAGCGCCTCGCCATGTTGGTGGGCAAGGGCGGAAAGATCACCAAGAAGCAGGTGCAAGAACTGGTTCCGTTTTCGTCCACGGTGCAGATGTGGAAGCTCACGGCTGCTATCGGAGGACGCAAACTGGGTGAGGCGGTGACCATTCTCGACGCCCAACTCGACCGCGGCGAGAATGCCGGCAGCATCCTGGGCTATCTCAACAGCTATCTGGTTTCGTTGGTCCAGACGGGTGGTCTCTTCAAGCGCCTGGGCTCGGCGGCGGCGGTGTCCAAGGCCATGCCCAACAAGAAAGAGTTTCAGATCAAAAAGACCTTGCAGGAACTCAAGACCTGGGGAGGGCGCGATCTCGAGCAAGCCTTCGAGATGATGGCCCGGGCCGACCAGCGCCTAAAGACCGGTAGCGAAGCCAGGCTGGTCTTACAGCTGCTGCTATTTCAGCTGTGCAATCGTCGCCCGGCTAAGGGATGAGCACCAGATTGCCGCAAGCCCCTGGCTCGAGCACTTGACGGTGGGCCTGGGCGGCTTCAACGAGCGGCAAGGCCTCACGCACGATCGGTTTGAGCACCCCGCTGGCCAGGCCCGCCTGTAACCCGGCGTGGATCCGGCGGTGTTCCTCGGGGGTGGCGTTGAACAGGGCCATCCCCCGGATGGTGAGTTCCTTGCCCATGGTCTTGCGCGGGTCGATCTCGACGCGGCCACGATTGCCCACCACCACCACCGTGCCCCCCGACGCCAGTTCGTCGAGATCGCGGTCGAGGTTGCGATTGGCCAGCATTTCGAGGATCAGCTCGTAGGGGCCGTCGGTCTGAGCGTGCTCCACGGCCGTCTCGGCGCCCTGGGCCAGCAAGAGAGCTCGACCTGCCTCGCTGCTGGCGGTGGCGGTAACGCGCAGACCGCGGGCCACGGCCAGCTGAATCGCGGCCAGGCCCACCGCCCCGCTGCCCCCACGCACCAGCAGGCGCTGGCCCGGCTGGGCCTGACCGCGATGAAACAAGGCTTGATAGGCGGTGGCGTAGGGCACTCCCAAGGTGGCTCCCTGTTCGAAGCTGACCCCCGCGGGCAAGGGATGAACCTGGTCAGGGCTGCACAGGCAGTAGTCGGCATAGGTCCCGGTCAAACTGCCCGAGAGGTAGACACGCCTTCCGTCCGGCAAAGTCCCGGCTCCGTCCTTGCCAGGCACATAGGGCAGCTCGGGCAGCCCCGCATAGGCACCGGCCCGAATGTAGGTGTCGACAGGGTTGACGCCGGCCGCGGCCACTTTCACCAGCACTTGCTCGCCCTGGGCCTGAGGGGTCGGTGTCTCTTCATAAGCGAGAACATCCGGGTCTCCGAAAATGTGAACTCGAATTGCGTGCATCCAGGTCCCTTCGCGAGTCGCCGACCCTCTCCCCGCCCCCGAGAGCCTTCTGGTATATGCCCTGTCAGCTTTTTTTGAGGCTCCTTTCAGGCTTTTTTCAGAAAACGAATCCGTCAATAACTTGGAAACATAGTTTCAGGTGTTTTTCAGGTATTCTGTCGATGGAAGCAAACACAAGCAGCAAACAGAAGGAGTAACGTCAAATGTTTCAAGTCGGTATGAAAGTCGTCCATTCTCTCCACGGTCTCGGCCTCGTCGAGGCTCTCGAGGAGAAAACCATTCTCGGGTCGGTTACCCGGATGGCCTCTCTCTCGTTCCAGGATGGTCGCCTCCAGATGATGGTGAACGTCAGCTCCTCGAACTCGCTCATTCGTCCCGTCATCGACTGCCGCGAAGTAGAAGCCGTGATGGACACTCTGCGCCGCAACCGCACCGACATTCCTCGTCGGGCCAACGAGCGCTACCCCATCAACCTGGCCAAGATCAAGTCCGGCAACATCCACCAACTGGGCGAAGTGGTCAAAGAACTGACCATCGTCAAGAAAATCACCCCCAAAGAGCACACCATGCTCAAGCAGGCCCGCCGCATTCTCTCTGACGAGCTCGCCTGCGTCACTGGTTGCGATGGCGACGAGATGGAAAAGATCGTCGACCACACCTGCCGCGTCAACGCCGGGGAACTGGTTCTGGTCTAAGATTTCAAGCCATAAACCGACTGAAGAGGGCCGCCCACCGGGCGGCTTTTTTTGGTTTCCTGGCCGGTCAGGCGATCTTCGCCAGCGTCGTTGTCCGGCCGGGGTGGACCCTGGCGAGGCGAGTTTGGCCGGGTCGGGGAAGCAGACAACTACCCCGGGTCGTTGTCTGGGCGGTATTGGCCTGGCGAGGTCGACGTTCCCACCACGATTTCTCGCCGTGAATTCCCGGGGCCACCCTCGACTACCGTCTACCGTCTGAAACTCCGTCTGAAAACTACCGTCTGGTCGCCCGACAACAGGTCGCCAGGCGGGTCCAAGCGGGCCAGGGTATCCTGATCGCACGACAAAGAATACCTTATCTTTGGGAGGTGTAGGGTGAAACGTTTTCTCGCGATATTATCGATGTGTTGTGTGTTGCTCTGTCCGTCAGTTCGAGCGGACGAGGCGATGGCCGGGGCCGACCAGCCGACCGAGCAGGCCAGTGAGCAAGACCGGGCCCGGGCTCGTGAGGTGCAGGAGGCATCGCTGGCAGCCGAACTGGCTCACTATGGAATAGAGGCCGAGTCGGCCGAAGCTTTGATCATGGCCGCCAAAATGATGGCCACCCACCGGGCCAAGGCGCCCGAGGGGAAGTCGGTTCAGGCCGAGGGGCTCAAAGGCGGAGATGAAAAGGCGGCCAACTCCAATGAAATGACGCCGCTCACGCTCTTGGCCAAAGCCCGCGAACTGGCCTCCGACAACGCCACTTTGATGCAGTGGGCCGACGAGGTCGAGAATATGGCTCGCAAATCGTCGCGCAGCCCGGCCCGGGGGCTACTTCAGGGCTATTACGAACTGTTGCCCAAGTATCGCCACACCATGACCGAGCAGTTTCTCGGTGGCCAGCGCGCCTATGTGCAGGTTCAGGGTGAACCCGGGGCGGCGCTCGACATCTACGTCTTCGACGCCAACGGCAACCCGGTGATCTCGTCGGTAGGCCATACCACTTCGGCCTGGGTTTATTGGACTCCGAACTACAACGCCTATTACCAGGTGGTCGTCTATAACCGCGGCGGCTGGCCGGTCAACTTCTCGGTCACCATGCAGTAATCTAGTCGATCGAGAAATTGATTTTCTGGGCCGCCTGCCGGTCGACGAACAGTTCGACCGAATAGCGTCCCGGATGGTAGCCGCCGGTGGGCGGGGCGAAGGTGAACAAGCAGTCCTCCTTCGCTCCGCTCGAGTCGACGGTAACGGTACTGACCACCTCTTCGGGTTCGAAGTCGGTCACTTTGTCGGCGCGCCACACGGCCCGCACGGGAGTCCCCTCCCGCACGCCCGAGGTGCCTACCACCAGATGGATCGTTTTGGTGTCGGCGGAGAAGCTGCTTTGCTGCTTTTGGCCCTGCAGGTCCGTGGTCAACCGGGCATAGTCGAGGGGATTTTCGCTGCTGGAGTGACCCACGATGGTGAAGGTGGTGGCGCCCAGAACCTCGCCAGCCACCTCGACATGGACGGTGTACTCTCCGTCGAACCAGCCGTTCTTCGGCCGTCGCACCGAAAAGGTCGGGTTCTCTTCAGAGGTCGAGGCTGAATCCAGCATCTTGGCCTTGGGGTTGGCGGTAGGGAACCAGGTCGTGCGCAACACCTGGCCGGGCTCGACGTGGTGGGTCTGGACGGTCAGAAAGATCTCTTCGGTGTCGGCACCGAAATAGTCTTTGGTCTCCTGTCTGTCTTCGCTGTCGGAGAGGGCCACCAGATCTACCGAGGCATCTTTGGCTAGCTTTGACTTGGGCTTGGGCTGGTCTTTGCCGCGGGCGAAAGGGTTGACCGCCACGGGCCGGCCCACCGGTGGCTTGAAGGGAGTGGGCTCGACCGCCACGGTTTCTTCGGGGGTGGGGGTGGCCGGCTCGGGGGGCGGGGTCGTCTCGACCACCGTGGGGGTGGAGGATAGCTCGACTCTGGGCTGTTCCTGGCAGCCCACCGCAAGAAGAACGCAAAGACAAACCGCAATCCAACGCATCCTGCTTGGTTCGGTCCGGGCCGTGAGCAACCCTGGCGCCTGGAAATGAACTCTCGCCCTGGGCGGCGAAAGCCAGTCAAAACTTTCTCAAGGAGATGCCTTTGTCTCGAAGCTCCCGCGCCTCCCTCGACCGTCAGACCATCGCCGGCTTGCTAGAGAAGGTGCCGCTCTTCGGCGCCCTCGAACCGGGCGATCGCGAACGACTGGCCGAACTGCTCCACTCCCGGCGCTTCGCCACGGGCCAGCCTATTTTTCTTCAAGACGACCCCGGCGAAGAGATGTACCTGGTGGTCGAGGGCAAGATTCGCATCAGCTTCGAGTCGATGGGCGGGCGTGAAGTGACTCTGGCCATTCTGGGTGAAGGCAGCTTCTTTGGTGACATGGCTTTGCTGGACGGGCATCCTCGTTCGGCCTCGGCCTATGCCGAGACTTCTTGCCTGGCCCTGGTGCTGCGCAGGGTCGACTTTCACAACTTCCTCGAAGGCTCGCCGGCCGCGGCTCGCAGCCTGTTGGCTTTTTTGTCGATGCGGCTGCGCAAGTCCAATGACAAGATTCAGGACCTGGCTCTGCTGACGGTGCGCCAGCGCCTGGCTGCGGTGTTGCTCGATCTGGCCGTCAAAGACAGCGAGGTCTTGCCCGAGGGCGGGGTGTTGTTGGCCAAGACGGTCAATCACCGCGTGCTGGCCGGGCTGCTCGGGACCAGCCGCGAGACGGTCAGTCGCATGGCCGCCGAATTGCGCGAGCAGGGGCTGGTCGAGCAACGGGGCCGGCGGATCCGGGTCATCGACCTCGACCAGTTGCGGCAGGTAGTGGAAGAGGCCTAATTTAGCCAGGCGAGGGCGGCTTTGAGCGGGTCTGAACCGGCCTGGTCAGGGTCCAGGCCGCGCCCGTGGATGTCGCGTCCCTGCAGGTCGAGATAGCGGCCGGTCGACAGGTTGAGAGCTCCCCCGCCGGCTAGCGAGTACATCGTCTGAATGCGGGCTTTGCCGAAAGAGCGCTCGCCGAACAGGCGCCGGCCGGGGCGTCCCTGCAAGGCCAGGGCTACGATCTCGGCGGCGCTGGCCGTGCCCCGGTTGATCAGCACGGCCACCGGGTCGGGATAGAAGGCCTGGCCGGGAGCGCTCAACTGGCTCGCCCCCCCCACCCGCTCCACCCGCAAGAAGGGGCCGCTCACGAAGAGGGCGGCGGTTTTGGTGCCTTGCTCGAAGTCGCCGCCCGGGTTGTCGCGCAGGTCCAGGATAATGGCCCGGGCCTGACGAGCCTGCAGTTGCTTGAGGGCCCCGTGCACGCGAGCCGCCGTCTGGGGACCGAAATAGCCGATACGCACCAGTCCCACGCCGGGGGCGGCCAGGCGATAGGTGACTTCGGGCAGTTGCAGTTGGCGGCGGGTGATGGTGATCTCTTTGGCCTGACCGTTGCGCTCGATGGAGAGACGGACTTTCGACCCGGCCTGACCCAGCAGCAGGTTGCCGGCATCGTAAAAACTCAGAGGGGCGACCGACTTGCCATCGACGGCGAGAATGCGGTCCGAAGGCTCGAGGCCGCTTTCGGCCGCCGGCGAACCTTCCAGGCAACTAACCACCAACACCCCGTCCCGAAAAGCCAGCTCGACGCCGATGCCGGTAAAAGATCCGGTCTTGCGCACCTGATCTTCGAACTGTCGCTGGGCTGGAGTCAGCAGGGTCGAGTAGGGGTCTCGCAGGCTGTCGACCATTCCTCGCATGGCCGCTTCGGCCAGGGCGGCGCTCCGTTGCAGGTCGCCGGTGACGAGGCGCGCTTCCAGCTGTTCCCAACTTTGAGGCTTCCCGGCTCCGGGTAGAAGGGGTTGCATCCTGCGCCAGGCGGCCTCCAGCAGAGCGGCCCGAGAAGGACGAGCCAGGGCTGATTGGCTCAGGAGTTCGGCAACCTGGCGCGCGCCGGCCACCACCATGGCCTCGCGGGGGTCGACCTCGGCTCGGGTCAGGACGGGGGCGAACACCAACAGCCAGATGAGAAGCAGCCTTTTCACCGGGCCATTATAAAGGCTCACGTGCTTCCCGTCGAGCGACGGTGGGCAGGAAGCCAGCCGGCCCTTCCAAAACCCTTGAGCGGTGAAATCAAAGATTTCCACCCTCTTGCGCGGAGTGGTGGGTGTGCTGATCGCCGCCTATCTGATTCACCTGGTGGTGGCCCGCGGCCAGGTCGATCTGCTGGCAGAGGTCAAGCAGGCCAACCTCGGGCTACTGGTGTTGGCCTTCTCGCTGTTTGGTCTGGGGACCCTGATCGGCACCTACCGCTGGCAACTGCTGCTGCGGGTCATCGGCAAAGAGTTGAACCTGGCCACGCTGTTTCGACTGAACATGATCGCCTCGTTTTTTGCCCTGGCCATTCCGGGCGGCGTGGGTGGCGACATTACCAAGATCTATTATCTGAGCCGGGAAGAGGACAAGGCCACCGAAGCCATCATGACCATCGTCCTGGACCGTTTGATGGGGTTGCTTGGTCTGCTCACCGTCGCCACCATCTCGGTCTGGTCGGCCGGTGACCTGCTGGCTTCGGGCCCGTCCCAGTTACGGCTGGCCGCCGGAGTGGTGGCCACGGCCGGAGTCGGGGGCCTGCTTTTCGTGGCGACCTTCTATCTCGGCCCTTTGCTGGTCCGCATCGACCTGTTCAAACGGGCCGGCCAGGATGTCTTGCAACGCCTGCCCGAGTCCATCTCCAAACGGAGCGAGGCGGTGCTGTCGGCTCTCGAGCTGTGTCGCACTCGGCCGGCGGTCATGCTGGCCGGGTTGTTGCTGTCGACGGTGCTCCACTCCACCATCGCCACGGGCGTCTACACCATCGGGGTGGCCAGCCACACCGAGGGCCCTCGCGTTCAGGATTACTTCCTGGCCACCATGGTGGCCAACACGGTGGCTTGTATTCCCCTGACACCCGGCGGCCTGGGCGGCCGCGACCTGGTTTTGAGCCTGTTTCTCGAGGCGGCCGGCGCCGGGAAGGCCAAAGCCGGCTTCGTGCCGGTGGTGGTCAGCCTGATCTTCATTGGCTGGGGTCTGGTCGGGTGCGGCTGCTTTATCTTCGAACGCCGCGTCAATCCCGCCGCCATGGGGCTCGTGACCGAGCCGGAGTCTTAAGGGCCGGAATACTTGCCCAGCGCCAGCTTGCCCAGGCCACCCACTTCGAGGCGGTAGGCATGGTCGCCGATGCGCCCCAGCGTGACCACCCCGGGCAGACTGCTGTCGGGCAGCAGAATCTCGCCATTAGCGTCGAAGGCAAAGCTCGCCACCGGCGTGAAATCGTTGGGGGACGAGCCCAGCCCTAATTCGGCTACCAGTCCGGTGAGGTTGGGGACGGCGTCCATGTCGAACAGGGCGATGTTCTCGAGGCGAACCTCGTCGAGGGTGGCCATGGGGCCCAGCTCCGAAAAGCTGACCAGAGTCGGAACGGCCCCGATGGTCTGGCGGGTGCGCACGCGCAGGGCCAGATTTTGTTCGCTGGCGCCCGAGGCCACCGAGGTGGCGGCCGGAAATCCGCCGGCGGCCCGAAACGCATCGTCGATGGGAACGCCGAAGCCCTTGGCCTTGCCCTGGGCTTGCTGCAGCTCTCCATGAAGGCGGTCGGCGGCGGTGTTGATGGCATTGTTGGACCGCATATAGGCCAGGTAAGGAATGCCAATGGCAAACAGGATGGCCAGCAGGGCGATGACGCCCAAAAGTTCCAACAGGCTAAAGCCCCGTTTTTCACGCTGCATGGTGAGTCTCTTCTCTTTGGCCGGTCCGGTTGCCTGTTGAAGGGTCAGAGGTGGACGGCCCCTAAGCTAGCCCCATGCGTGAAGTCATTCGTCTTCTCGCTCGCCCGGTCGAGCGAGTCTGGGGGGGCCGCCGCCTGGAAGAGCTGCTGGATCGCCGTCTGCCGCCCGGCCCGGTGGGAGAGAGCTGGGAAGTTTATGGCGAACTCGAGGTCAGTCACGGTCGCTTCGAAGGAGCCACCCTGGATCAGCTGGTGGCGGCCCACGGTGAGGCGCTGGTAGGCAGCCACTGTCGGGGCACCACCACCTTTCCGATTTTGACCAAGTGGCTGGATTGTCGCGATTGGCTGTCGGTCCAGGTCCATCCCGATGACCGCCTGGCGCCGGTGTTGAGCGGACAGCAAGATGCCCGCGGCAAAAGCGAGGCCTGGTATTTTCGGCATGTCGACCCCGGGGCCGAAGTGATCCACGGGGTCTCGCCCCTGGCCCGCCCCAACCGGCTGCAAGTGGCCGAGGGTGAAGACTGGCTCGACCTGGTCGAGCGGCGGCCCGTGCGCGAGGGGTCTTTCCTGTACACCCCGGCGGGCACCGTCCATGCCCTGGGGCCGGGATTGATGCTCTACGAGATTCAGCAGAGCAGCGAGTTGACTTACCGGCTCTATGACTGGGGCCGGGATCGGCCCATTCACCCCGACCTGGCCCGGCGTTGTTTGTTGGAAGCCGCCGCCAGCGATGACTATCGTGACCGGGGCCAGGTGGTGGGGAGCGTGCGCGGCGGCTGCTCCTATTTCGTGGTCGAGTCCCTTCAGGGGTCGAGCCAATGGCGGGTCGACCCCGGCAGCTTCGAGATTCTGGCCCTGACCGACGGCCGGGCCAGCCTCGACGGCGCCGAATTGGCTCTGGGTGAGTCGGTGGTGCTGCCCGCCAGTTACGGCGAGGTCACTCTGGAATGTGACGGTCCGACCCACATCCTGAGGATACGAGTGCCCTGAATCGGCCCCACTCTGGGAGGAAAACCATCAGATGGCTGGAAACGTTCGAAAAATCCGAGGGTGGTGTCGCCTTTGTTCGGCAACAAGCTAAAATCAGGGCCAGAAGCGCTGAGTTTCGGAAACACGTTGTTTCGAATCTCTGAAATTTCCTGGATCAAGGCTCAGGGCCTGACCCTGCCTGAGAAGATCGTCAAAGGGGTGCTACTGGTGCTGGGTGTGGCCTTTATCTGGGCCATGCAGGTGGCCAAAGGCACCTATTTCAACGTCGAATGGCTGTTGGCCGCGTTGCCGTTGCATCTAGCCTATCTGATCAGCTCGGACCTTCGCCTGGCCAGCACCGGTGACATCGAAGAGACCTATGAAGAGCGAGTGGGGCGCAGTCGCGGCCTGTTCAACGAGTGGGTCGAGAACCTGTCCAAGCGAAATCCCGACTGGATTCACCTCAAGGGTCAAGACTACGCCTACCTGATCAACCCCGACCGGATCGCCTGGGTGCGGTCCAAGGTGCAGGTCAGCTTTTATCCGCTGGCGGTCGGGGCCATCTTCTATGCCTATCATTTCGTGACTGGCCTGGACCTCGATTTCGAGACCACTCCCATCGTGTCCGACCTGCGCATGCTCACCTTCGAACCCGGTCAGACGGGCTTGCTGGTGACGATGTGCTACCTGGTGGTGGTCGCCTCGCTGGCCGCCTTTGCGGTTTCGATCAAGCGCTCGCTCGAGCTTTGCGCCCCCGGTGGCGTGTTCGACAGCCTGCGCGTGTCGGCCGAGGACGAGGCCAAGGTGTTGCTGGCCATCAGCGGCACCAAGACGGCCGCCGAGAAGATGCTCAAAACCCCGGCCCTCCCGGTCAAGAAGCCCGTTCCGGCCGAGAAGCCGGCCCCGGTCGAGACCAAGGTCGAAGCCAAACCCGCCCCGACGCCCACTCCCAAGACGCCTCAACCCGCCGCGACCGAGGGCTAGGGCGGGGCTTCGAGAGGAGCCAGGGTCGAGGCGAAGCTGGTTTCCAGTCGACAACGGTGATCGTCTTTTTGGGCCTCGAGCGTCACCTGGACCACGGAGCCGGCGGTGGCGCACTCGAACTCGCTCAGATTGCGGGCCACCACTCGAGCGGCCGGGTTGTGGGGCGCGGGTGAGGCTGTCTCGGGATCGGCGGCCCCCAGCGGATCGCTCTGGCGGTGGAGCTTTCCTTCGGCGTCTTTCCAATAGCTGAGGATGGTGGTCCACCTGGGTTCGCCATCCGGCTCGAAGGCGGGGGGATCGCCCTGGCTCACCAGCACCAACTGGTCGGTGTCCCAGCGCACCGAGCCGGGGGCGGCGCTCTGAATGTCGACCTTGAGCCAGCGGGCGGCCACGGCCACTGTCTGTTGCGACTCGGCCCGATCCTGGCCGCGGCGGAAGCTGCGCACGGCTGGGCCGAAGACCATGACGGCAACGCTGAGAATCAAAGCCAAAAGGCCGGCCACCACCAGGACTTCGGCCAGAGTCATGCCTCTCTTCATGGCAGAGCGTCCGAGCTGAACCGGCGCAAGCTCATCTCCAGAGGTCTGGCCGCCTCGGGCCAGTTGACGCTAACTCGCCATTCGTAAGTGTGCGTTCCGGTAACCACGGCCTGGCGCGTGGCCGTGAATTGGGTGCCGTTGAGCTGGGTGGCGAACTGTTCGACCGGGCTGGGAAAACTGGCCGGACGAGGGGCCTCTTCCAGCAGCCTAACCGCATACGCGTTGGCGGTTTGAACGTTCTCGGCCTGTTTGAGCGAGAGGATTCCGGCTGGAATCAGTCCCAGGATGAACATCACGGCCGCCGCCAACAAAACCACGGCGACCACAACTTCTACCAGCGATAACCCCCGCTTGCCCATTTGCTTAAGTTGGGCGTTGCCGAGCAAACTCCTTCGAGCGGGGATTCGCCCCAGGGCCGCGAAGTGGCCGCCCGAAAGGAATTACTCCATGGCCTTTAACGACGCGGGCACGCCCGACCAAAAGCTCGACCCTTCGCTGCGCAAACTGTTGCAAGAGCCCGGGTTGGAAGACACCGTGCCAGTGATCATTCAGACCGTCGACGGTCTGAAAGACGAAGACAAAGAAGTGCTCAAGACCCTCAGGGGCACCTTTAAAGACGACCTCTACATCATTAAGGCCTTCAGCGCCGATATTCCCTTGACCAGTCTGGGCACGTTGATTCTGAGTCCGCGGGTGGTCAAGGTCTACCACGACGCCGACGTCAAGGCTTAGCCCATGGCAGGCTTGATTGTCCTGTGCGGCGTGCTGGGAGGCATGGCGGCCGCCCTGCAGGGGCCACTCACCAGCATGATCAGCCAGCGCCTGGGGGTGCTCGAAGCCGTTTTCATCATCCATTTCGGAGGCGCTCTGGCCGTGCTGCCTCTGATGCTGGGCTTCGGCGGCGGAGCCATTCGCCAATGGAAGACCGTGCCCTGGTATGCCCTGTGCGCCGGGGCGCTGGGTCTGGTGGTGCTGTGGTCGATCACGTTTTGCATTCCGAAAGTGGGCGTCACCACGACCATTACGGCCTTCGTGGCCGGGCAATTGGTGCTGGGAATGGTGCTTGACCACTTCGGTCTGTTCATCCCCGAGCCCCGACCGGCGGACCTGGCCCGAATGGGAGGCCTGCTGCTGGTCTTTCTAGGCACCTGGTTATTCCTTAAGCCGACGAGTTGAACATGCGCGACTTTTACAGCCTGACCAAACGCCACAAATGCTGGGATGCTTTCACCGAATGGTCCTACATCCAATGGGCTGTGCCCGACAATTGCATCCTGCAGAGTCGAGACGAGCTGGTGGCCCTGTGCGAGTGGATCGAAGAGCACGAGATTCGGACCTATCTCGAGATTGGCTGCTGGACCGGCAAACTGGCTTCGCTGTTGCATGAGCTGTTCGCTTTTGACAAGCTGGCGGTGTGCGATATCGGATTGTGCAAGAAGTATCAGTTCGACCTCGAGTTGCCGCAAGACGCGGATCTTTTCCTGGGTAGCTCGTTTTCGCCCGAGTTTCTCGAGTGGCGAGCGGGCCTCGGTCCCGTCGATCTGGTGTTTCTCGATGCCGATCATACCGCTCAAGGGTTGCGCGCCGACCTGGCCAACAACTTGCGCGCTGGCTGCCGTTTTTTAGCCATCCACGACATCACCAGCGGCCTGACCGGCACCCAGGAGGTGTCGGCCCTGTGGCAGACGCTACCCGGCCCCAAGATCGAGATCGTCAAGCCCCATAGCGAGTTGGGCCTGGACGATTCCAAGACCGGTATCGGCATCCTGGTGATCGAGAATCGGCCCGAGCGAGTGGAGGAAATCCTGGCTGCCCTATGATCGACCGCCGGGTTAGCATCGCCCCGATGATGGGCTGCACCGACCGTCATGAACGCTTTTTCCTCAGGCGTCTGACCCACCATGCCCTGCTCTATACCGAGATGATCGCTCCCGGAGCCATTCTTTTCGGCAACCGGCGGCGCTTTCTGGGCTTTGACCCGTGCGAGCACCCGGTGGCCCTGCAGCTGGGCGATCACGACCCCGGCCGCCTGGCCACCTGCGCCGCCCTGGCCGAAGAATGGGGCTTTGACGAGGTGAACCTCAACGTGGGCTGCCCCAGCGAACGAGGCACCGATCGTCGCTTTGGCGCCTGTCTCATGGGCGAGCCCGAGACAGTGGCCGCCTGCGTGACGGCTATGCAGGCCGCTACCAGCCTGCCGGTCACGGTCAAGACCCGGGTGGGCATCGATCGTCAGGATAGCTACGAACTTTTTCGTGCCTTCATCGACGTGGTGGCCGAGGCCGGCTGCCGCACCTTTATTGTCCACGCTCGCAAGGCCTGGCTCGAGGGGCTGAGTCCCAAAGACAATCGCGAAGTGCCGCCGTTGCGCTATGAATACGTCTATCGGCTCAAGCAAGAGCTGCCCGAGTTGACGGTGGTGATCAACGGAGGCATTCGAGACTGGAAGTCGGCCCGCGGCCATCTCGACTATGTCGACGGCGTGATGATCGGGCGCGAGGCCTACGAGAACCCTTATTTTCTGGCCACTCTCGACCGCGACTTCTACGGCGATGACCATCCCATCCTGACCCGGGAAGAGGCCTTAGAGAGCTTCTTGCCTTACATCGAGAGAAATCTGGCCGAGGGAGTGCCGCTGTTCAAGATGGCTCGCCATCTCATCGGCCTCTATCGCAACGAGCCCCGGGCCCGGGCCTGGCGCCGGCACCTTACCGAAGGCAGCGTCCCTCGCGACGCCGGACTCGAGGTGCTCCACCAGGGACTCAAGATTGCATCGGGAAGATTCCTGTCAAAATCAACCAGGGAGTAAGGTATGTATTCCAAGATCCTCGTTCCTCTTGATGGTTCAGAACTGGCCGAGCAGGCCCTCGTGCCCGCGGCCGAACTGGCGCGCCGCTTCGGAGCCGAGCTTTACCTGGTACGGGTGTTTCTGCCCCCGGTGGTCTCGCCGGCGGCCTGGACCTCCATCGATATGACCAGGATTCGGGCGGAAGAAGAGAAGTTCCTGAGAACCTATCTCGACGAGCGCAAAGTCGAGGGGATCGTGTGCCATCGTCTATTGGTCGAGGGCGAGGCGGCCGACGCTCTGATGCACACCGCCAAGGAACAGGGGATCGACCTGATCGTCATGACTTCTCACGGGCGCACTGGTTTGAACCGCTGGCTCTTCGGGAGTGTGGCCGAGCGGGTGGTCAGGCACTCACCCTGTCCTGTCCTGACCATCGGCCCGGATAGCCTCAAGCGCGAACCGTCGGCCTGAAGCGGGGGGCACCCACCGCGAACTCCGGCTCAAGCCCGAGACTCCGCAAGCAGATCGGCGCCACATCGACCGCCCGAGTTACCTCGGGCAACTCCAGGCTACCGCCAAAGCCGGCCACGAAGAGCGGTGAAGTCGAATCCAGCCGGTGGAGCGAGCCGTGCGAACCCCCGCTCTGGTGGATGGAAGTGTCGCCGGTCATGAACTCATAGCCCGGTTGGCTGGTCACCCACATCTGGCCGCCGTCGCGATTGTCGAGCCCACCCACGATCCGTTCCAGGGCGTTGGGATAGTCGCCATACTGGATCTGACCGTCTCGCACCGAGGCGTCCACGACTTCCAGGTCACCTTCGAAATCCCAGCCACCCCCGTAGGCATCGTTGGCTTTGTCTCCCGGCCGAAAGGTCAGGCGTTGGTCGCCCCGAGCAACCTGGAAGCCCTGCTGGTCGCGCCACAGCACCTGGTCGACTCTGGGGTCGTCGAGCAGGCAGTTGAGCACCTCGCTGAAGACCTGCTGTTCGCGGAAATAGAGCTGAGCCGTTCGCATGTCGGGGCAAACCTTGAGCCGGCACTCTTGAGGCCAACTGCCGGGCGGGGCCACCTTGAAGTCGGCCAGCATCTGGTCGAGGGCGATGCCAGCCTCGCTGTCTCTCATCTTGCTCTGGGAATGGTCGCCGGTGACTACCACGGTGAGGTCCTCGAGCGCCTGCTCCAGTCCGCCCAGGCGTTCGAAGAAGGCCGCCAGGGCCTGATCCACTTCATCGATCTGTTCCAGACCCGCCTCGGGGCCGTGCTTGTGGCAGTGATAGTCGTGATCGGGAAAGTAGGCCAGGGTGAAGTCGGGTAGTTCGTCCTGGTCGGCCAGATGCAGTAGCAGCCGGGCCGTGTTGTCGTCGTTGAATCCGAAGCGCCCCAACAGACCCCCTTTTCGATCGGGCGATTCCTGGTCGCGCTCGCGGTCGCTATCGACCATGTCTCCAAAATACAGAATCTTTGGGCCAGAGACCGACTGCTCGGCCTCGACGCTGGGGTGCCAAGAAAACCACAGAGGGACCTCGACCTGGTGAGGCTGATCGCCGTGAAACATGAGATAGTTGAGCGAGGCGGCTCGCATTCCCCGACCCTCGGCCATCTGGAAGAGAGTGGGAAGGCGCAGGCGCGAGCCGTTGAGTTTCTTGAGGCACTCCTCGAAGAACTCGCCAAAGCCGAGCTTGGCCACCACCCAGAAGTCGTCGCCATAGTAGACATCCTGCTTGTTGTCCTGATCGTACCAGTGGAAGCCGAGGATATTGTGTCGACTCGGGTAGCCACCGGTCACCAGGGTCGAGGTGGCGGCCGGCGTTAGCGACGGAAAGATCGAGATGCTCTGGCGGCGCAGCTGCCCGAGTTCGGCCAGCCCGGCCAGGGTCGGAAAGCGCTGGAGTTCCGGCAGCAGGGTCTGGGAGTTCAGGGCGTCGATGACAACCAGGAGTGTTTTCTTCATGTCTTCAGGATAGGGCAGGCTGAACTCTGGCAGGAGGTCTTCAAGGCTAATGGGGGGGCACCCGAACAGACCTATTTCGCGCCCTCTTGCTCGCGACCACAGAGCGAGCAAAAGCGGGCGGTGGGCTTGAGGCGATGGTTGCAGAACACGCAGTTTCGCTCGCTGGATTCGGCCGGGGAAGGCTCTTCCTTAAGTTGAGCCAGGCCTTGAATATCGAGTTCGATGCCCATCAGGACCTCGCCCAGGCGGGCGAAGGGGGTGGCCAGGAATGGATGGCTGCGCATCTCGGCAAAGAGAGCGTTATAGCCTTCGAGGTCGCGAAACTCACAAATGACGAAATCGCTGAACTCACCCGTCCAGGCATCTCCGTCAAAGATCTGGCAGTGGACCCCGGGGTGGCGTCGCAGGATTTCGAAGAGTTGGCTGCCATAGTCCTGGCGGGTGAGTACATCGAGTTCATACCAGCGCGGCAACAGCTGCAGCTCGATGAGAGCGACAAAGGCTGGTTGCTCGCTAATGCTCCTGATCATCGGCCTCCTCCTCGCTCTTTTGATAGTCAGGATTGGGCATGCCCAGCGTCACGCGGTCCAGGCGCGCGTGGGCGTCGAGAAAAATGGGGTGCTCGCGCACATCGTTCCAGAGCTTCCAGTAGTCGTGAAGGTTGGAAAACTCGCACACGAAGAACTCGGCCACTCGCCCCATCCAGGGGGCCGAGTCAAACCACCGGCAGCGAACGTTGTCGCGCGATAGGAGAAGCTCAGCCAGATGGGCCCGCAATCGGGTTCGCTCGTCGGCGGCCAGCCGATACCACGAAGGCTCGAGGGTGATCCTCACAACGGCCGTGATCTTCACCCTCAAATCTTCGAAAGCAAGCCTAGAAACCCTCGAGTCGGGTCAGATCGGCTACCCCGTCGGGCAGGCCGGCAACCCGTTGCACCAGGGCGAGGCGCGCCTGGCGAAGGTCATCTTCTTTGGCCATCACCAGCACCTCGTCAAAGAAGCTGTCGATCTTGGGCTGCAAGTCCTTGAGCACGGCCACCAGACCGGCCACATCCCGACCACCGTTGGTCGAGGCCAACACCTTCTCGATGGCTTGATGCAGATTCTTGGTGCTGGGTTCGTTGTAGTGGGCGGGCGCCAGCGGGTATGACTCGGTCAGATCGCGAGTGATGCGCTTGCAGCGGGCATAGGCCGTGAAGACCGCTTCCCAGTCTTCTGAAGAGACCACTTCGGCCAGGGCCTCGGCGGTCCGGTGGGCTTTGGCGGGATTGGCTCCGCAGCCCGCCACGGCCGCCTCGACCACATCGTGTCGAAAGCCCTGCTCTTTGAGCCAGACCGAGAGGCGATCCATGGTGAAGGTGAGGGCGTCGGCCACGGTTTGTTGGTCGCAGGGCACTGGTTGCAGGGCCGCCGCCTCGGCCAGAGCCTGATCGAGCGAGAAGGCCAACTTCTTACCCACCATCAGGTTGACCAGGCCCAGGGCGGTGCGACGCAGCCCGTAAGGGTCGGCCGAGCCCGTGGGCTTGAGGCCCACGGCGAACAAGCCGGCCAGACTGTCGAGGCGGTCGGCCAACCCGACCACCGTACCCGGCGTCTCCTGGGGCAGGTCGTCGCCTGAGGATTTGGGTAGATAGTGCTCGCGGATGGCCCGGGCCACCCCGGGCTGCTCACCGCTATCGAGGGCATAGACCTCGCCCAGGACGCCCTGGAGCGAGGTCATTTCGACCACCATCGAGGTGACCAGGTCGGCTTTGCACAGACCGGCCGCCCGCAGGGCCTGGGCTTTCTCGTCCTGTCCGAGCTTGAGCTGATCGGCCAGCCAGCGGGTCAATTTTTCGATGCGGGCCTGCTTCTGGCCCATCGAACCCAGTTTTTCTTGGAAGGTCAGACCCTCGAGGGCGGGCACATAGTCGGCCAGCTTCTGCTCGCGGTCCGAGCGCACGAAGTAATCGGCATCGGCATAGCGCGCTCGCAGCACGTCTTCGTTACCCTGACGCACCAGCGACATATCACCGCGCTGACCGTTGGAGACGGCCACGAAGCAGGGCAACAGTTCCTGGGTGCCGGGCTTGACCACCGGAAAGTAGCGCTGGTGTTTCTTCATCACGGTAATGAGCACCGAAGACGGCAGGGCCAGCCGCTGCTCTTCGAAGCGACCGAGCACGGCCACCGGCCATTCGACCAGATCGGTGACCTCGTCCAGCAGCCCCTCCTGGCCGGCGGGAACCTCGCCGCCAGCTTCTTTGGCCCGCTCGGCCACCATCTTGTGGATGGCTTCCTGGCGAGCCTGGCGGTCGACGATGACATGCATCTGTTCGAGCGCCTTGAAATACTCCGAGGCCTGGCCCAGGCTGACCTCGGGCGAACCCAGCGGACGAGGCCCGCGGGTGGTGCGGCCGCTGACCAGGTGGGCGTAGCCGAACGGCACCACCTGGTCGCCGTGCAGCGCCAGCAACCAGCGCACCGGGCGCGAGAAAGCGGCTTTGGACAGATCCCAGCGCATGGTCTTGGCGAAGCGAAGCCCGGTGACCAGACCGCCCAATACCTCGCTAAGCACCTCGAAGCTGGAGCGACCGACCTCTTTCTTCTTGGCCACAACGTAAGACTTCTTGCCGTCGGTGTGGACTTCGAGGCTCTCGACCGGAATGCCGTTGGAGCGGGCGAAACCCTCGCCGGCCTTAGTGGGCTTGCCCTCGGCGTCAAAAGCCCGGTCGGCGGGAGGACCCTTGAGTTCGACCTCGCGATCGGGCTGGCCCGGCCGCAGGCCGTTGACGTAGGCACAAAGACGCCGGGGAGTGCCATGCACGACGATGCCGTCGTAATCCAGGCGAGCCTCGTCCAAGGCTTTGGGCACCATGCCGCGCCACTGCTCGAGGGCGAACTGCAGCTCGTGAGGAGGCAATTCTTCGACCCCGACTTCCAGGACGAAGTCGCGCGGCTCGCTCAACGGGGTGGGCAGGTCGGGCATGGAGGGTGCCTCGAAGGCGGGCATCTTGTCCATGAGCGGAAAGCCTTTTTCTTCGCGCTGGGCCAGATAGGCCTCGGCCACCTTGCGCGCCAATTCGCGCATCTTGGCGAAGTAGCCGGCTCGCTCGGTCACGCCGATGGCGCCGCGGGCGTCAAGCACGTTGAAGGTGTGCGAGCAGCGCAGCACATAGTCGTGGGCCGGTACCACCAGGCCGGCGGCCAGGGCGTTGCGGGCCTCTTCTTCAAACAGGCCATACATCTGCAGCAAGCGGTCGATGTCGGCCACCTCGAAGTCATAGCGGCAGTGGTCGATTTCGGGCAGCAGCAGCACCTCGCCATACTTGTGGCGGCCGTCCCAGTTGATATCCCAGACCTGGCGCACGCCCTGCAAGAACATGGCGATGCGCTCGAGACCATAGGTTATCTCGACCGCCGGCTGATCGAGGACCTGGCTGGCCGACTGCTGAAAGTAGGTGAACTGGGTGATCTCCATGCCGTCGAGCCAGACCTCCCAGCCCAGTCCCCAGGCCCCCAGGGCGGGCGACTCCCAGTTGTCTTCCACGAAGCGGATGTCGTGCTGGTCGGTGTCGATGCCGATGGCCCTCAGGCTGTCTAGATACATCTCTTGAGGATTGCCGGGATCAGGCTTGAGGATGACCTGATACTGGGTGTGCATCTGCATGCGGTTGGGATTTTCCCCGAAGCGACCGTCGTCAGGACGATAGGAGGGCTCGACGTAAGCCACGTTCCAGGGCTCGGGACCCACGACATTGAGCACGGTGGCGGGGTTCATGGTGCCGGCTCCGACTTTCTCGCTGTAGGGCTGCCAGATCAGGCATCCCTGACCGCTCCAGAAAGTGTGCAGTCGAAGGATCAGCTCTTGGAAACTGGTGGACACGTCAAAACTCCTAAAGGCTCGTGATTGGAGGCTTGCCTTTCTCCAAGGGGCAAAGTCCACCCTTTTGACGGGCGTGTGATGCTCAGGTGGTTTGCTGAGATGGCTATGAATGTCGATACGAATCGAGCCTTTCGATACAGTGCCCCCCCGCGTGGGGCCCACTCGGGTCAGCCCGAAGCCGTGGATTTGCCGGACCGCTTCGACGCTCGACCTCCAAAAAGCCACGACTGGAGGCCCCTGGCTCTCGGGGCCCTGGGAATGGTCGCCCTCACCCCGATGGTCGCGCAGGCCGCCCAGGCCGAGCCTTGCACCCTCGATGTCGGCCCGTCGCTCCAGCAACTGCAAGAGCTCTCCACCGCTCGCAGCAGCGATGACCCCATCAGCGCCAAGTTGCGCGGCTACCTGGCCGAGAAGCTCGAGGAAGTGGGCAAGACCACCAAGGGTTTCGAGCGCGACTTCCGCCAACTCCACCAACTCGGCCAACGACTCGAGCAGCACCGGGAATTGGGCGAAGGCACTCACTTCGTAGCCGGGCAACTCATTACGGTCACGCCTGACCAGGTCACCGTTCTCCAAGAAGATCTGCGCTGGGTGTCCCAGAACGGGGGCCAGGAGGTGCGGGTCGAAGACCCCGATCAAACCGTCCTGCAGCGTCTCTCCATGGGCGACACGACGGTGGTCGAAGGCGAGCGCGGCAAGCTGACCCGCTTTGCCAACGGCGCCCTCGAAGTCCAGGCCAACGGCGAGGCCATCAAAATCGACGGCAACACCTTCAGCCGCACCACCATCGACGCTTCCGACGAGGGCTCGCGCATCGTCGAAGAAAAGCTCACCGCCAGTCCCGAGGACGTTCGCGCCACCTCGGTCATCGAGACTCGCGACGCCGACGAAAAGCCTCTGCTGCGCATCGAGATCGAGATGCGGGCCGGATAGTTTTTCATCTCTTGCGATAGTTTGTTACATTCGTCGCGCGCGGGTCAGGGGCAGATCAGCCACCCGGGCTATCCTTATGGAAACACCACCAAGGAGCCCACCGATGAGTCTGTCCGTTCTCTCTCCCGCCCTGGCCACCACCAATCTGCAGCGCGCCTACCAATCCTATGCCGCCCCAGCCGCAGGCCCGAGCGGTCCGGTCGATAGCGGCATCTCTCCCGCTCGGGGCGCCAACCTGTCGCTAGAAGACGGTTGGTCGGCGGTGGGCCAGGGTCACACCGCCCCGGCCGTGCGCGATGGCGGCGCCGTCGAGGCCAAGGCCCAGGGGGGACCGACCTCGCCACAGACGGCCTTCCTCGACGGGATGCGCGAAGCCGGCATCCAGGCCAGCAATCCTCCCACCGAGGCCCAGCTCAAGAAATACTTCGGCACCTTCAACAATGCCAAGCACCGCGGCGAAGCTCCGGCCAAGTTCCAGGAATACAGCCAGGCCTTCCACGTGCACGAAGCCGAGACCGGCCACGGCGATGTCCAATATAGCAAAGAGACCAACTATATGTTGGGCAATAAGTTCTACAAGAACGAGGCCGAGGTCCAGAAAGCGGCCGATAAAGCCCAGAAAGAGTGGGATTACGTCGAGACCGCCGACGCCAGCAGCTGGAAGGACATCAAGGGCGCCGACCAGCATACCGATGGCCGCCTCATCCAGGACTGCGAAGGCTTTGCCTTCATGGGGCAAGAGCTATTGGGCGCGGCCGGCTACAAGACTTCGCAAGTGGCCACCTGGGGCGACAACGGAACCGCCCACGCCATGGCCGTACTCGAGGACCCCAACGGCGGCCCGTCGGCCGTGGTCAGCAACGATCGCGTCTTCCAGGGTAACGACAAGACCGAACTGCTCGACCAGGGTTGGGGCTATGCCACCGGCAACGACGGCAGCGGTCACGGGGCCTACTTCGAGGACACCACCCAGGCGCGGGCCCAGACCCGCATGACCCTGGGGCGCTCTAGAAACTAATGGCCCAACTGGGGTGGCCGCGGCCGATGCCCTGCAGCAAGGTGCGTCGACCGCTGCCATCGACGGCGCTGACCTCCAGATCGCCCCAGCCGTGGGCCAGCACGAATTCGCCATCTGGGCTGGGACGGGCTCCGCAGGCGGGGGTGTAGCTGTCGTTGAGCAGTTGGGGCGGCGACGAGGTCAGGTCGAGCCGACCGCGGTGGATCGACTCACCGCCCCCGGCATCGGTGGCGAAGATGATCTCGTCGGTTCCGGGCAAAAAGTTGGGGCTGTGGACCAGAGCCCCGGTATAGTTGGTGATGTTGGTCCAGGTGCCGGTGGCTACCTCGACTACGTAGAGGTTGCTGCGGTAGTCGACCGTTTCGCCCTGGCCGTTGAGTCGATACTCGGTGGGACCGCCCTCGGCCAGAATGAATTGGCCGCTCGGATCCCAGACATGGTAGTTGACCATGCTCACTGGATCGGTCATGCCGCTGACACCCAGTTGGCGAAGGCCGGTGACGCCTCCGACGGGAGCCTGACCCAGGGGAGTGGGATCGCTACCGTCGACCTTGACCACGAAGAGCTCGAAGGTGCTACCCACCTGGGCGCTAAAGCAGATGTAGTTGCCGGTGGGGTCGAACTCGGGATTGAAGGCCTGGTTGAGACCGTGGGCCCCCGAGTTCACCACCTCTTGCAGTTGGCTGCCGTCGGGATTCATCGTGTAGATGTTCCAACGCCCTCCGCGCAGCGACGAGAAGGTGATCAGGCTGCCATCGGGAGACCAGCTCGGATCGGTGTCGGGGCCCGGAAAGTTGGTGAGGTTAGTGAGGTCGGTGCCATCGGCGTTGAGGGCGCAGATCTCGGCGTTGCCCTCGCCGTTGGGATCGGCCGCAATCACGATACGGCCTCGGGGCAAGACCGAGATTTTACCGGTCAATCCCACCACTCCAGAGGCTTGCCCTCCGCGCTGATCGACCACTTCATACTCCAGGGTGAATTCCTGGTTGGGCACGGCGTCGTTGGGAGGTCGCCATTCATGGAGAGAGGTCCAGTGCTGGTTGACCGGATCCCACTGCATCTCGGTAAGTTCCGCCTGCGAGAACGTGCCCCCGTCAGGGCTGGTCCAACGGCTGTAGAGGGTGTCGCCGTCCTCGTCTTCGGCCTCGAGGCGCAGGCTCACGAAGCCCTTGAGTTTGACCGTGCCCGAGGCGCCGGCCGGCAGCGTGGCGGCATTGGGATTGGGAAAGAGCTCGGCCGTGGCCGTCGGAATCTCGTTGGCGGGCGTGGCGGCGGCCAGGGCGGGGGCGCAAGCCGAAGCGGGCGGATAGGGGTCGCGCATCGGCACACTGCCGTCGACCAGCCCGCGAATGATTTCTACCTGCCCGGTAGTGGCGACGCGCACGGTGAAAGGCCGAGCCACCTCGGTCAAGCGGGCGAAACTTTGCCCTCCCACGCTGCCGGATCCGAGGGTCAAGCCGTCGCAACAGACGATGTGCCGGGCGTGGTCGAAGACGACTCCGTTGGTGACCATGGCCCCCGAGGGTAGAAAGACCAGCATGTCGAGGTCGGGTGGGGGTTGCCAGGCGAGCAAGTCGAACTCGCTACCGCCATTGAACAGAGTGGAATCGTCCCCCACTTGCTGGGGCTTGGGGACATCCCAGAAGCCATAAAAAAGATAGCTTCCGCGCATGTCGCGGCCAAGGTTGACCACCCGCTCGACGCGGGGCTTGAAATTGCCCTGCACCACCGCCAGGCTCTGGGAAAAGCCGGTGGCCTGGGCGGGAAAGACCACGGCCGTGGGGATGCCGGTGGCTAGAGCCCGTTCTCGGGCAGCCTTGATTTCGCCCGCTACCACCTGGGCCATCCGCTCGGCCGAGCCCTGCCTGGGACGCAGGTTGAGGGTGAACAGGCCGAAGGTCAACAGGACCAGCCCCAGGGCGAACATCAACTCGACCAGCGAAAAACCGCGCTTCAACTTACAGACTCCCTTCATCGACGATGCGCAACCAGCGAAAATAGGTGGGATTGCTGGCTGCATCCCCCCGCAGGTCGAGAGTCGCCCGCAACAGCCTTCGGGCTCGGGGCTCGGTCAGACTGCCCACCAGACCCAGCGACTCGACTTCGATGAAACGGTAAGGGTCGTATTTGTGACTCACTTCTAGACGGACCATGTAATACCCCGCCACCTCGATACCATCCGGGGCCAGGACCTCTTCGACCACCTGATACTCAGGCTGGTCTTCGGCCGCCTGAGGCGGAAAGTTGTAATCATGCACCAGTCGCACTCGCGTCTCTTCCAACCCGGCCATGGCCAGTTCGCGAGCCGTGGCCGAGAGGGCGCTAGCCTTGACCCCGCGATAGGTGCCGGCCCGGGCCGCCAGCAGGGTGCCGCCGGCCACCAGCAACAGGGCGCACATCAGCAGCGTCACGATCAGAGCCGAGCCTCGCTTCATGGGCGCCACACCTCGGCTCGATAGGGACTGCTGCCGATGAGGTTGAGGGCCAGGTGAAGATTGCCGTTGGGCCGGATCTCGGCAGCGAAGCCGTTCACCTGGTTGGTGATGGCCAATTTCTCTCCGCCATCGACCTGGCGGAACAGGACCTCACCCTCCACCGCAAAGGTCACCTCTTCCGTGGTCACGGCGCTGAAGGTCCAGCCGGACGGGGCGGGATAGGCCGGACTGGGGAACTCGTAGTCGGCTCGGATGCGCTCGAACACCAGGCGCGAACTGGTTCCGGTCCCGCTGGGGTCGGGCTCGATGAGTCGAATCGAGCTGTCGACCTCGTGACGCACCCGGTTGAGGGCGGCCATGGCCTCGAGCGCCCGGTCGCTCTCGTCGGAATGCTTGATGGTGCGCTGGGCCTGGCTGAGCAGGTCGGTGACCGTGCCCAGCACCAGAAAGATCAAAGCCAGCGAGACCAGGGCTTCCAGCAGGGTCAAGCCACGACGGTTCATGTGCCCCCCAGAATGATGACGGGAGAGTCACCGCTCATCTCGATGCCGTTGTAGACAGCCGTGGCTCGCAGCTGGATATTGCCTGGCTGCACTCCCCAGGTCCCCAGGATGTGGTTGTAATGATACTTGTTCTGCAACTTAATCCACTTGCCCGAACGGTGACTGTCGTCGTGCAGGATGACGGCGTTGCCACCGTCGGGAACCACCGACCAGGAGAAGGTGACACCCTCGATCTCGCCTCCGCTGGTGTCGAACACCCTGGCCTGGTAATCGCACAGACCATCGCGAGGCACCGGTTCGCCCGGGCCGCTCACCTTGGTGACGGTCAAGGCAGTGGCCGGGTCCACCTGGCGCACGGCCGCGCCCACGTAGCTGGTCAAGACGAACTCGTCGCCCGGAAAGCTGACCCGGCAACGCACCGGGACCAAACCGGCTGGAATCGAGCGGCGGTCGGCCTCGGCAAAGGGTTGCTCGAGGTTGGTCGAGGGAGTGTAAACGGTGCGTCCCCCCGAGTCGACTTCGAAAGCGACCTGAAAGCCGGGGTGGTCGGGGTCGGTCACGCTACCGCTAAACGGCCCCCAGCCCGACGCATAGTTGCCAGGGTTTTCGGCCCAGGCTCGACAGCGGGCCATAGCGTTTTCGGCCACCAGGGCGGCCTCGTTGAGCTGGCGCGTCTTCTTCTGGTAGATGAGGCTCTGGTTGAACAGCAAGAGGACGATGAAGCCGGCGCTCACCAAAATGAATATCGCCACTACCGTCTCGACGAGACTGGTCGCTCTGACTCCCGCCCCTCGCGTCCTCACGCCTTTATGATAGCAGATGGTCCGGGTCTTTTCCTACTTGAAAGGCGAACCAGGCCTCGCCCCACCGGCGCCGGCCTTCCATCAACAGCGCCGCTCGGCCTGCGCTGGTGAGCTTCGCCCGCTGCTGGTCCAGCCACTGTGGCAGGCGGTCAGGGTGGCAGGGAACGGCCAGCAGTTCGGTTTGCTCCCAGCTGCCTTCGCGGGGCCGGGCCAACATGGTGGCCAGTCGTACGCGCGTCTGACAGCTGGCCACCAGCATCTTGACGGCGAACCGCTCGGCGTGGACCAGACCCAGGCAGACCAGGTTCTCGAGCTCGTCTGCCTCGAGCCCTAGCTCCTCGTGGGCCTCGGCCAGCAAGGTCTGGGCCAGGCTCTGGGGAGGCGGCACCGTGCCCGCCGGAGCGATGTGATAGGCTCCGGGCTGGGCGGCCACCCGCTGACTGCGGCGCTCGACCACGAAGCCGTCGGGGCAACCCACGACACAGGCCGCGGCCAGCACATCGACCCGGTTGGGCCACTCGGGATGCTCGCGAAAGGCCACGTGCTGGCCATAGTCGGTGAGGCCCAGCTCTAGCTCGAGGCAGCCCTCTTGTACGGTTGACGCGAGCACACTGTAGAGCGGATTGGCCTCGACCACCACCCCCCGCTGGCGCAGGGCCAGGCAGGCCGCCTGCATCGTCTCGGTCTGCCCTTCATCGAGCTGAGGCCGCCGGTCAGTCTGGCGGATGACCACGCTCTCTAAGGCAAGCTCTCCCACGGCCACGATGCGACCCTCGTCATCCCCCAGAAAGCAGGCTTCCATCACGCCGTTGGCTTCCTCGGCCGCCTGGCTCCGCCTGCGAGGCGATGATATAATCTGGACATGCTCGATCCGCCAGCCCGCCAGCGCCGCTTCTGGCGTCGCCTGGTCATGCGCGCCTTTCTCTACAGCTTCGGGCTGGCGGTGGTCGGTCTCGAGTTGCTGGCCATCGGCTGTCTGCTCGGCTCGCCCCTACCAGACCGACTCGAGCCGGCCGATGGTCGCTGGGTCTCGTTTGAGACTCTCGACCCGGAGGTGCAGGCGCTACTGCGGTCCGAGGTCAACCACCCGTGGTTAGTAGCCCGTCAACTGGAGCCCTGGCCGCCGAGCTGTGAGCGCATCCTGGCGCGGGGAGCCGTGCTCCATTTGACTGTCAATGAATCGAATCTGTGGGACCTCTACGCCAGCCACAGCTTGTTGCGCTATGCCGAGCGGCCCTGGGACGTTCGTCTGGAAGACGCTCTACTGATGCGTTACGCCGCGGTCCGGAAGGCTGACTTGATACGGGTGTTCCATCAGGGAGGAGTCAGCCCTCTGCGCTACCGCGAGGTCCTGGCCACTTTGCGAGCCGAACGACGCACGCCAGCGGAGCAATTCGACGCTCTGCGCCGCCAGGTCGGGTATCACTGGCCGGCCGAATATTACTAAAAAGAAAATACCCCGGTGGCAGTACCGGGGTCGCTTTGAGGAGTTTTCCAACCTTCGCTGAGTATAGCCGGGCTCTGGTCGGGCGAATGTGACGGTTGATCCGAACGTCGCGACTGGCGGCGGGGCAGGACTTTGCGGGTGCAAAAAAGTAGTTGGGGGAGCCCCGCCCGCGTGGTGGCGGGATTGCTGGAAAGAAAAGAGGTTCTCCTGTGTCCAACACTCTCACCCAAGAATGGCGTGCCAAGCTGACCGACGGCAAAGCGACCTACAGCTTTGAAGAAGGCAAAGCCGATATGAAAGGCATCCTCGGCGGCAAAGGCGCCAACCTGGCCGAGATGACTCGCCTGGGCTTCCCCGTGCCCCCCGGTTTCACCATCACCACCGAAGTTTGCAATGTTTATCAGGCCACCAGGAAGATGCCCGAGGGGCTGGCCGAAGAGATTCGCGATCGCATGAAATCGCTCGAAGAGCAGATGGGCAAGGGCTTCGGCGACAACAAGAACCCCCTGCTGGTCTCGGTTCGTTCGGGCGCCAAGTTCTCGATGCCGGGAATGATGGACACCGTTTTAAACCTGGGTCTCAACGACCAGGCCGTCGAGGGCCTGGCCAAACTCTCGGGAGATCCCCGTTTTGCTTACGACGCCTATCGTCGCTTTATTCAGATGTTCTCGGATGTGGTGATGGGCCTGCCCAAGCACGAGTTCGAGCATATCTTGCGCCACAAGAAAGAGGCCGAGGGCGTCACCGAGGACGCGAAGCTCACGCCCAAAGCACTCCAAGAGTTGGTGGCCGATTTCAAGAAGAAGTTCAAAGAAGAAGCCGGCCGCGACTTCCCCACCGATGTGCACGAGCAGCTGCTGCTGGCTGTCGAAGCGGTTTTCAAATCCTGGAACAACCCGCGCGCCATCGTCTATCGCGACAAAGAGAGAATTGCCCACGACCTGGGCACGGCCGTCAACGTCCAGTCGATGGTCTTCGGCAACATGGGTGGCGACAGCGGGACCGGCGTGGCCTTTACCCGCAACTACAACACCGGCGAGAAGAAGCCGGTGGGCGACTACCTCATCAACGCCCAGGGCGAAGATGTGGTGGCCGGTATCCGCACTCCGCTGCCGCTCGAGGCGCTCGAGAAAGAGCATCCCGAGCTGTGGAAACAGTTGCTCGACATCAGCCATAAGCTCGAGCAGCACTACGGCGATATGCAAGACATGGAGTTCACCATCGAAAAGGGACGCCTGTTCATGCTGCAGACCCGCACCGGCAAGCGCACCGCCCAGTCGGCTGTCAAGATCGCCGTAGACATGGTCGAAGAAGGTCTGATCACCGAAGAGCGGGCCGTGCTGCGGCTGGCCCCTTCGCAGCTCGACCGGTTGCTGCACCCCTTCATTCCCGATGATGCCAAGAAGGAGGCCATCGACGCCAAGCGGATGCTGGCCAAAGGCACTGGCGCCTCCCCCGGAGCCGCCTGCGGGCAAGTGGTTTTCGAAGCTGACGACGCGGTCACGAGGGCCGGCGAAGGCAAAGCCGTCATTCTGGTGCGTCCCGAGACTACTCCCGATGACGCCCACGGCATGGCCGTGGCCAAAGGCATCCTGACCAGCACCGGCGGACCGTCCTCGCATGCCGCGCTGGTGGCCCGCGGTTGGGGCATTCCATGTATCGTCGGCTGTGAAGCTCTGCGTATCGATCTCGACGCCAAAAAGGTCACGGTCGGCTCGACCACCTTCGGCGAAGGCGATGTCATTACCATCGACGGCGGCACCGGCGAGGTGATGATGGGCGAACTGCCGCTCCACGAACCCACCGACCTCTCGCCCGAAACCAAGACGATCCTGGGTTGGGCCGACAAGTTCCGCAAACTGGGCGTGTATGCCAATGCCGATACGCCCCACGACGCCGCCCGCGCCCGCACCTTCGGGGCCGAGGGCATCGGGCTGTGCCGCACCGAGCACATGTTCATGGAGAAAGACCGCATTCCCATCGTGCAAGAGATGATCATGGTGGCCACCCAGGCCGAGCAGCGCAAGCGCCGGGTGGAAGTGCTCGAGCAAGAGATGGTCGGATTGCCTCAGGAAGGCCGCCAATATCGCGAGGCCAAAGCCCGCTATGACGAGGCCTTCGCGGGCATGGAAGGCCCCTGGAACAAGTATCGCGAGTTGCTCGACAAGCTGCTGCCCATCCAGCGCGAGGACTTCCGCGGCATCTTGCAGTCGATGGAGGGCCTGTGGGTGATCATCCGGCTGCTCGACCCGCCGCTGCACGAGTTCTTGCCCGGGCACTCCGAGTTGCTGGTCGACGTGACCCGCCTGCGCACCCTCAAAGAGGTTTCGCAGACCGCCTTTGACAAGGCCCTCGGCGACATCCGGCATCGCCGCGGCAAAGAGGCCACTCTCGAGAGTCTCGAAGAGCTTTTGGGCCGGGTCGAGAGCATGAAGGAGTTCAACCCCATGCTCGGCCTGCGTGTGTGCCGTCTGGGCATCGTCTATCCCGAGATCTACAAGATGCAGGTCCGGGCCATCTTCGAGGCCGCTTGCCAGCTGAAGAAGGCCGGTATCGACGTCAAGCCCGAGATCATGATCCCGGGCGTGGGAACACTGGCCGAGATGCAGCACACTCGCCGTCTGGTCGAGGCCGTCGGGGCCGAGGTCCAGAAAGAGAACGGAGTCGAAGTGACCCACAAGATCGGCACCATGATCGAGTTGCCCCGCGCCACCACCGTGGCCGGCGACCTGGCCACCGCCGCCGACTTCTTCAGCTTCGGCACCAACGACCTGACCCAGACCACCTACGGCTACTCGCGCGACGATGCGGCCGGCACGTTCATGCCGGTCTATCTCGAGTCGGGTATCCTCAAGGTCGACCCTTTCACCGTGGTCGACCGCCAGGGCGTCGGCCGCCTGATGAAGATGGCCGTCGAAGAGGGTCGTCAGACCAACGCCGACCTCGAGGTGGGCATCTGCGGTGAGCACGGCGGTGACCCCGAGTCGGTGGAGTTCTGCCACCTGCTCGGCCTCAACTACGTCTCTTGCTCGCCCTTCCGCGTGCCCATCGCCCGCCTGGCCGCCGCGCAGGCTGCCTTGAACAACAAGTAAAGCTGGCTAGCCAGACCGATTGCGGCCCTCCTCACGGAGGGCCGCTTTCTTTAGACGGAGACGTCGACGATCGGCAGACGGGCCAGGCTCTCGTCGTCGATGTCGAAAACTCGGCGTGGTTCATCGTAGATGAAGTTGTAGGGTGAGACGAACTGCACGTGCTCGCATTTGGGATCGTATCCCACCAGCCAGTAGAAGAAGCCTTGAGCGACATCCCCACCCTCATTGACGAGGGCTTCGCACAGGATGTAGGGGTCGGTCTTTTGTTTCTTGAGATTGGCGCGCAAACGCGATTCAAGCCGCTCAAGATAGCTTTCTTGACCGGATTTCTCGTCCGCGACCTCCTCCAGCGAGATGACCAGGGCTGGAGGATAGCGCTCGCTTGAAACGAGCAACCGGGTGAGTTCATGAGAGAGCACCCGGAGGCCGGCCAGATTCTCGCTGGAGACATTGCCCCAGAGTTGAAACAGCCCCCAGTCGAAGTCGCCGGGGTGGGCCACAAACTCGCCTTCGACTCCCTCCGGAAACTGAGGGAACTGGTAGTCGCCTTCGGTGCGGTAGGGGACGAGGGCGTAGACTCTCATGGCAGGCGCTAGTGCGAGACCTCTTCAAGCCACTCGCGCAGCACAGCCGTGCGGGCGCGGGTGGTGGTGGCCATGCTGGCGTAGTAGATCATCGGCGCCATGCTCCCGCCCTCATAGAGTGCCTGCCGGGCCTTGGCCTCGGCATCGCGGTACTTGATCCAGATGAGCTGAGCGTCCACCAGCTTCTCCCGCACCGAGGCTCCGAGTTGGGGCTTAAGCTCTTGCCAGACCTGGTTGAGTTCGCGGTCGGCGGCTTCGTAGTCTTGCAGAGCCCGGGCGTTGAGTTCGTGTTGGTTCTGGGCGAAGGTCGGGACGGTGAGGAGAATCAACAGGGCTAGAAGGTATCTCATCGGTATTGCTTCCTCCGCCCGGCGCTACGCCCTGCCAAGCCGCCCGCTGAGCCCGGGCCTTGGCTCCCACGGAATCCCGGGAGCGTGCTCCCACAAAACCCGGGAGCTGGCCGCCGCCCGCCATGGCGCGCACCCCAGCCCGCCGCGGCAACCCGCCGCTGCCGGGCCGGGCCGAGGCTGTGCTCCCACGAAATCCCGGAGCATGCTCCCACAAAACCTGGGAGCCGGTCGCCGCCCGCCGTGGCGCGCACCCCAGCCCGCCGCGGCAACCCGCTGCCGGGCCGGGGCTGTGCTCCCACGAAATCCCGGAGCATGCTCCCACAATACCCGGGAGCTGGCCGCCGCCCGCCCGCGCTCCAGCCCGCCAGGGCGCGCTCCCGCCCGCCGAGGCAACCCGCCGCTGAGGGGCCGAGGCTGTGCTCCCACGAAATCCCGGAGCATGCTCCCACAAAACCTGGGAGCCGGTCGCCGCCCGCCACGGCGCGCACCCCAGCCCGCCGCGGCAACCCGCCGCTGCCGGGCCGGGGCTGTGCTCCCACGAAATCCCGGAGCATGCTCCCGCAAAACCTGGGAGCCGGCCGCAACCCGTCGAGCCTGGGCCCTGGCTCCCACGGAATCCCGGAGCATGCTCCCCCAAAACCTGGGAGCCGGTCGCCGCCCGCCGGGCCTGGGCCCTGGCTCCCACGAAATCCCGGAGCATGCTCCCGCAAAACCCGGGAGCCGGCCGCCGCCCGCCCGCGCTCCAGCCCGCCACGGCGCGCACCCCAGCCCGCCGCGGCAACCCGCCGCTGCCGGGCCGAGGCTGTGCTCCCACGAAATCCCGGAGCATGCTCCCCCAAAACCTGGGAGCCGGTCGCCGCCCGCCATGGCGCGCACCCCAGCCCGCCGCGGCAACCCGCCCGCCGGGCCGGGGCTGTGCTCCCACGAAATCCCGGAGCATGCTCCCACAAACCTGGGAGCCGGCCGCCGCCCGCCAGGGCGCGCACTCCAGCCCGCCGCGGCAACCCGCCGTTCGCCGGCCGCCGCCCGCCACGGCGCGCTCCCGCCCGCCGCTCCGGCCGCAACCCGTCGTTCGCCGGACCGGCCGCCGCCCGCCCCGTCGCGCACTCCAGCCCGCGCGGCAACCCGCCGCTCGCCGACCGCTGCCCGCCACGCCGCGCTCCAGCAACTGCGCCAGCCCGCCGCCGCCGCCGCACGCCTGGCCACGGCCAGCCAGCGAAACAAAATTTGAAATAGGGGTTGACACCGGCAAATATCAGTCGTATACTCTCAACAGCAAATATTGCTAAAGCAGCGAAGAACTATGTATCTCGATAACACCAACATAATGATCGAAAGCCCGTTTACGGGCTGCTCGTCCCACGTCCCCGGCAAACCCGGCGTTATGCGGCGCGGTTGGGAACTAGGACAAACTCGATCGATGGCAGGGGTGCAAGCCTTGTAAAAATGGGCTTGAATATCGGTTCCGCCGAAACCCGCCACTGCCGCGACTATCGCCCTGGCGGGTTTTTTAATTCAACAAAGGAGAACAAAGATGATGACCATTCACGTGCGTTTTGAGGGCAAGAGCTTTGATCTCGACGGCCGGAACCTGAGCCTGAACACTCAGGCCAGCGACCGCGAGATTCGCAACAGCTTGGCTCGTTACCTGGAGGTCGAGGTCGGTCGCTTCCAGGACTACGTAATCGACCGGCGTCCTAGCGGCGCTGTGGTCGTGCGACCCGAAGCCGTCTACGGCTAACTCCGAGCAACCCCAACGGGTCGCTGGTTCGGTTCGCCTCCCCCTCCTGTAGCCGAACCACAGACTGACCATGCCAACCCTCGATGTGGGGTGCCCGGGTTCGCCCGGGCACCCCGGCCCAAAAGTCTTATCGCTTCGCGACCCTATCTCTGAAGCTTACATACCTCTTGAAGAGCAGTTTGATCGAAAGATCCTGTAGGTTCGAATCCTACCAACTCGACTATCGAGTTGTGGCGAAATTGGTAAACGCGACTGTTGGTTACTGCGCTTTAGTAACTTGCGCGAAGCGACATTCTTTGTCCCGGTCGGGCCGCGCGCCCTTACCGATGAAGCATACATACTGGTAAAAACGACTTCCAATCGTTAGTAGGTTCGAATCCTGCCACCTCCACCACATGGGGGTGTGCAACGGGCCGCAAGGCCCACTGCTTTGTGAACTCGCGCGATGGCCTGGTCGGGACTATTTTTGCAGAACGGAGGTGCACGAGATGAGACATAACCTGGGGAACATGTGGGGCGATCGCTCCGGCGTGCGCCCGCCCATCTTCTATCCGACCGCAGGTCGCGGTTGAGTTGACCCGCCTGGTCCCGTAGGGAAGGGCGAGCAGAATAGGGGTTCGACTCCCCCCATCCCGAGCCACCGGGGTGGTCCCGTGGGTGGCGGGTAGCACTCGTCCAGGCAGGCATCCAGTTCGATTTTAGGAGGCCCTCGTGGCGATACGACGACGCGTCGTTGCCGGGCGGCCCCTGGCTCACCGATACAATCACCAGCGTTGGACCAGCACCTGGCAGTTAACCAGGCAGCGCGAGCTCGTCTATCGTTTGGTCAGGGCCAGGCGCCGTCCGCGCCGACGCACACCATGAGAGACGGTCGCCGCTAGACGGCAGACCGTAGAGAGTTTCCGGGAACGGCCACGGCCCGCGCCGGGCAGAGTTATGAGTTTTTAAGAAAGGAGGCAGTCAAGCCGTGAAAACCATGGAGCGCGATCTCCGACTGGAGATGCTCAACAGTTTGCTGGCCACCCCTCACCGCAAGCTCGATGAGGTGGCCGGCGTCCATCGCGAGATGCTCGAGCTCGATGCTCGATTCTACGGTCATCTGGCCGTGTGGTATCAGGCCCGAGCCGAGGTGCGCGACCACCAGGAAGTCTTTGTGGCCAATATGCTGGCCAGCCCCGAGGCTGACCACCGTTCGGCCGGTTACGTGCTGCTCCAGGAGCTGCCTCCCTATCAGGTAGCTCGGGTGGTGCGCTTCATGAAGACCAGCCTGGGCAAGGTGCCTCGTTCGGCTCGCACGGCCGTGGTGCACTACCTGCGTAGCCGTGAGGCTCGGCCCGCCCGGTTCGACCGGGCGGCCCTGCGCGCCCGCAAGGCGCTCAAGGAGCTTTACGCTACTCTGCATGTGCGTCCCGACCCTCGAGCTGACGCTATCCTGTTCAAAGCCGAGCCTCCGGCCGACAGCCTGGCCTTCCAGGTGAGGGCCCTGGCCAAGGCCGAGACGGGTGCCGAGCAGGCCGACGTGATTCGCAAGTCTCGCATTCCTTACCCGGTGGCTATCGGTGCTCTCACCAAGCTGTCTCCCATCGTGGTGGCGGCTCTGGTCGAGAACATGAGCCCCACCGAGGTAATCAACAACATGAAATCGCTCCAGAGCCGGGGTGCCCTTGATGACGTCATGGTCAGGGCGCTGGTCGATAAGAAGCTCGAGGAGGCCAAGAACGACGGGCGCGTCTCGGCGTTCAAGGCCAAAGTGGCCAATCAGGTCGCCAAGCTCGGTGCGGGTATTGCCCGGGCCCTCGAGGACATTACCGACCGACAGATCAAGCGCAAGGGACGCATCACCCGGCCCACGGCTCTCCTGGTCGACAAATCTGCGTCGATGGACGCCGCCCTCGAAGTGGGTAAGCGCATCGCCTCGCTGATCTCGGCAATCGCCGAGAGCGAGCTGGTGGTTTACGCCTTCGACAACGTGGCTCACCCTCTGGTTGCGAAAGGCAACACCGAGGCGGCCTGGGCGCGTGTTTTCGATGGCCTCAGGGCAGACAATTGCACCAGTATCGGTGCCCCTGTGGCGGCCATGGAGAAGGCGGGCCAGAAGGTCGAGCAGATCATTCTGGTCACCGACGAGGGAGAGAACACCGTTCCCTACTTCGTTCCCGCCTACGAGCGTTACCGCCAGCGCTTGCAGACGGCGCCCAACGTGGTGATCGTCAAAGTGCAGGCGAGCGACCACCTGGAGCGGCAGATTCGCCAGGCGAAGATTCCGCTGGAGACTTTTACCTTCAGCGGCGACTACTACGCCTTGCCGAACCTGATTCCGCTTCTGACTCGCCCTTCGCGGCTGGAGCTCTTGATGGAGATCCTCGAGACGCCCCTGCCGCGCAGACCCGTGGCCTGAGCTGTCGTTCCGGCCGCGGTGACAGGGGCGGGAGAGCAATCTCCCGCCCCGTTCCCCGGCCGGGCGACGGTAACAACGGTCTCTTTAGAGTGCCGGCACACGGCCTTGTTTTCGTCCCTGAGTCCTTGGACCGGTAGCTCAGCGGTTAGAGTGCTGCACTGTTGAGGGTGACGCAGACAGGGTCTCCCGTCGCCAGACGTGCCCTTCTTCCGCCATGCGGACCGTCGCTTCTTGGGAAGTAGAACTAGCTACTACCGCAAGAAGACGCCAATCCGCCTGTCGAAAGAATTGCTACGTCTGGCTCGGTCCGACCCCGTCAGCGGCCCCCTATGCAGAAGTCGTGGGTTCGAATCCCATCCGGTTCGCCAAAGAAACACTGGAAAACAGATTGGAGGAGATAATCGGCCCGGGTCCGCGCCCGGGCCTGGTCCATTTCTCTAGAGTAGATCGGTGGCCGGCCTCGAAAGCCGGCACTCTAGGAGGTGAGAGATGAAGAGATTTGCGAGCCTGTTGTTGGTCTTGCTGGTCCTGGGGGCGGCGAGCGCTAAAGAGAAGCTGACCGAGGCCGCCTGCGATGCGCTCCGTCAGAACGGACTCCCGCTCAAGGAGATGACCAGGCGATATGGCGCGGCGAGCTTCACGGATAAGGATGTCACCGATGCGACCTGTGCAAAGTTCCGGGTTGCCGGTTTGCCCCGGGGACCCGAGCAAGGCACCAACTACTACTACGTTACCCCCCACAGAATCTATCAGTTCGTGGGGCTTCCCAACGGCCAGCTGGTCTATCGGGGAGCCGCCTTTCGCCTCTCGGAAGAGGCCTACCTGAAAGTCATGAAAGCGAGAAAATAGTGGAACACGATCTGCGCCTCGAGATGCTCAACAGTCTGCTCACCACGCCTCACCGGCGCCTCGAGCAGGTGGCCGAGGTGCATGCTCAGATGGTCGAGCTCGACCCGTTTTTCTACGGGCACCTGGCCGTTTGGTATCAGAGCCACGGCCATGTGCGCGACCACCGTGAGGTGTTCGTGGCTCACCTGTTGACTAGCGGGTTGCCCGAGCATCGAGAGGCGGGCTTTATACTCCTGGGCCAGTTGCCACCCTACCAGGTGGCTCGGGTGGTCGAGTTCATGAAGCGCCAGCTCAAGAAGTTTCCGAGTTCGGCACGCACCGCCGTGGTGCGCTACCTGCGCTTGCGCGAGGCTGACCCGGTCAAGTTCGACCGGGCCGCCCTGCGGGGACGCAAGGCGCTCAAGCAGCTCTACGCCAGCCTGCACATTCGCCCTGAGGCCCGAGCCGACGCCATTTTATTCAAGGAAGAGCCTCCCGAAGACAGTGTGGCCTATCAGGTCAAACAGCTGGCCGCGGCCGAGTCGCCTCGCGATCAGGCCCGCCTGATTGTCGAGCATAAGATTCCCTATCCGGTAGCCGTGGGCGCTCTGCGCCAGTTGACGCCCACGGTGCTGGTAGCCTTGATCGACGCCATGACCCCTTCCGAGGTCATCAACAATCTCAAGTCGCTCAAAGCCAAAGGAGCACTAGACCATGCCGAGGTCAAGAAGCTGATCGACATCAAGCTGGAAATGGCCAAAGGCGACGGCCGGGTGTCAGGGTTCAAAGCCAAGGTGGCCGCTCAGGCGGCCGGGCTCGAGGATACCAGTGCGCTTGACGCCATCACCGAGGCGCGGCTCGAGGGCAAAGGCAAGATCAAGCGGCCTACGGCCCTGTTGGTGGACAAGTCGAGTTCGATGGACCAGGCGATCGAGGTGGGTAAACGGCTAGGCTCGTTAATTTCGAGACTGGCCGAGGATGAGCTGTACGTCTATGCTTTTGACAACATTCCCTATCCTGTTCAGGCTCAGGGGACCGACCTGGTGGCCTGGGAGAAGGCTTTTGCCAACATCAAGGCCAGTGGGGCCACCAGTATCGGCGTGCCTCTCGAGATCATGCGCCGGCGCAAGCAGAGGGTCGAACAGTTGATCCTGGTCACCGACGAGCAGGAGAACACCTCGCCCTACTTCGGTCCGGCGCTGCTGGCCTACCAGAAAGAGATGGGGGTCGAACTCGAGGTGGTGCTGGTGAAGGTCGGTCAGGCCAGTGGCGAGATCGAAGCCAAGCTCAAAGAACTCGAGGTGAACTTCGAGACGGTCACCTTCGCCGGTGACTACTACAGTTTGCCAAATCTGGTGCCGCTCTTGACCCGCCCCTCGCGGCTCGAGTTGCTAATGGAGATTCTGGCCACTCCGCTGCCGACGCGCTAGTCCCTCCACGAGATCCCCATGGCAAAGCCGAAATCCCGGTTGCTCACCTGGCGAACGTCGACCAGCGCGGTCGGGGTGGTGGCGTTGTCGAGACGGCCCGTCCAAAGAGTGCGGTTGAACTGGGGATCGCGGAAGAAGGCCACCTGCGTTCCGTCGGGTGACCAGACGACCTCGGCGTCGCCGAGGGCGACGTTGCCCAGGGTGGTCAGTCGGGTAGGCGGTAAGGCCACCCCTAAAGCGGGATTGCCGACGACCCACACGTCGTTCTCGCGGGGATAGACGATCAGACGTCCGTCTGGCGAGAAGCGGGGGGCCCCCACCAGGGGCGTCGAGTCCAGGACCTGGGGGCTGGGGGCGGTGGTCGGCACATAGAGGATGCCGACCTCTCGCACCACCACGCCATCGCCCCAGATATCGGGATAGGTCCCAAGACTCGACGGATAACTACCTTTCAGCGTGCCCGTCAGGTCGCACCAGGAGATGGCGTTCGGGGCGCTGGCGAGATAGACGACCCGGCTACCGTCCCACGAAGCACGAGCGAACCAGCCGGTTCCGATGTCTCGGTAGGTGCCGCTGGTCTGGGTGATCCTTAACGTGGGGTCCAGGCCATAGCCGTTGCTACCGGTGTGAATGTAGGCACCGCCTCCGGGTAGGAAGTTGGCCGGGGCGGGACTTTCGTAGGGGCTGGGAATGCGCTTGACCACATGCCCTTCCTCGGTCAGTTGCAAATAGGCCCACTGGGCCGTCGCGCGGTCCTCGACCATAAGCCGAGTTGGTGACGAGACCATCATCCGCGGCGAGAGACTAGCATTGCTTGAAACGGTGTGACCCTGTTCGTCACGGACGGTGCAGGTCAGATCGAACTGTTGCCCCGTGGTGGCCGTTTCGGGCGGAGTCCAGACCCAGTCGGCCTGCCATTGGCCGCCCCGAAATTCCATCCGACCCTCGGTGGCCGAGCTGAAGTTTCCAGGGCCGGCCCAGCTGCTGAACAACGGTCCTCCATCGGTATCCTGGGCCCTCACTTGAAAGGTGACATAGTCGCCCACGCTGACGCCGCCGGTGACCCCGGTGGGATAGATTCCATCGGTGAAATCGGGCACCGGGGTGATACTGGAGATGGAAGGAGTGGCCGCCCCGGCTACACCTGGGGCCGGTGGATTGGCGCCGGCCACGGTGGCGGCGGCCCCCTGGGCTACCTCTGGTGGAGGCTGCAGAGTCAGGCTCACTTCGCCCAGCGGATTGATGCGGATAGTCCGCACATGCATCCCTGCGTTGGCCACGGCAGTGCTGGGGTCATTGCCAGCGAAGTCGAAGTCTTCGCCCACCAGCAACCCGTAACTGCCGTCTTGCACGGGTAGATTCGAAACCGCCGCCCCCGAGGGTAGAAAAGCGATCATGGCATCGGTGGGGGCGGCCCCCAGCCAGGTGGTCAGATCGAAGTTCTCGGCCTTGACATCGACGGCCGGAGGACCGGCGTCGGGAGCCTTCCAGCGACCGCAGAAGACCCGGGCGCGCTGGTATTCGCCGTCGAACCGGCGAGCCGTCTCGGCCAGAGGGGTGTCCTCACCCACCATCAGATAATAGCCGCCAGCGAGAGGGGTGGTCCCTCCGTTGGTGGGAAAGCACAAAGCCACCGGTACCTGGCTGGCCCGCGCTTGATGGCGCGCCGCGCGCAAGGCTTCGACTACTTCCTGGGTGAGGCCGATGGTGCGAGCTGCGTCGGGTTGGCGACCGAGGCTGACGAACGTCATGCCCACGGCCAGGGCGAATAGGCCCGCTACTACGAGCAGTTCGAGCAGACTAAAGCCACGAACTCTCAAAATCCACCTCCGTCGCGGAAGGTCGCAACGACACCGGGCAGGACCATTTCTGCTTCGACCACGGCTCTGGCGCTGGGGGAGTTCGCCGGTCCTACCAGGCCTACGCTGGTGACTCTGTACAATCCATCTTCGAGGTTGTCGTTGGCAACTCTTTCAAGGCTGACCTGATAGCTGCCTGTGGTGAGCTGTTCGGCGTAGGCGAAGGTGGTCTGCCCCTCGAGCCAGGGCGGAAAGTCATAGAGTTTGAGCATCTTCACACGAGCGTCCTCCAGGCCGGATTCGGCCAGGGTCAGGGCCTGAGCCGACTCGCGCAGATGGCGGGCGGCCTGATATTGCGAGCGTCTCGAGGCCAGGAAACCGAGGCCCACCAGCAACATGATCACTCCGATCAACAGCGCTCCGATGATCATCGAGCCTCGCTCTCGCTTCAAGGCGCCACCCACTGGAAAGCCACCTGGCGCAGCGTCGTGACCTTGGTCTTCTGGACCAGAGTCACGGTGATCTCGTGGCGCTGTCCGGCGCTCGCCACGCCGAACCCGTTCAGACCCTCGCTGAGGACCTCAGAGCCCCCGGTTTGTCGCCACAAGCGCTGCCCGTCGAAGCGATACACGACCGTCACCTGGCGGGAAGGGTCGGCCGGGTCGAACCCCACCGGGATGGGCGCCGCTGGGATAGGAAGATTGGGTGCTGGCTTGACCAGCGTCACCGTGTTGGCGGCCGGAGTCACCTGGCTGCTCTCGCTGATCTCGCGGGCCACCCGGTCGAGGACATAGCGAGCGACTTCTAGTTCGCGATCTTTGGCCGCCGAATGGCGCATCAGCTCGGCATAGCCGTTGAACATCCGGGCCGTGGCGGCCAACACCAACGAGGCCAGAGCCAGAGCCAGCATCGTCTCTAGCAGCGTAAAACCTCGCATCCCTGTCATGCTAGCAGACTCCTGCTCTCACGGCAATGTAATGGGCGGTGTAGTGGCTTCCACCGGTTGTCCGGCGTAGAGCGCACGAGCCGTGACCTGAACGGTGTTGCTTGCCGACAGTGGTAGGCCGGTGACGGGCAGAGCCACCAGGCGGGCCGCGCTACCCATTCGATCGTTGGGAGTAATGGTTGCGGTCGCCACCGTCCCCGGGTCGAGTTCCCAGCGAAACGAGACATCGTCGATGGGATTGCCTCCGGCGTCCAGCAGTTGGGCGGTCAGGTCGATTCCCGGCGCACTATAGCTGGGGACGGCCGGGGTGATGACGAGGGTCGGCGTTGGACGGGTGGGTTCGGCCACCAGTCCCTCGACTTCCACGGCCTGGGCCGGGTCGACGCCGGGCCAGGTGACACGCACCCGGGCCAGCCAGGCCGAGTTGGTCAACAGTCGAGGGTCGCTCTTGGTGCTTTCGAGTTGAGTGCTGGGGGCATAGAGGGCCTGGGCCACCACGGTGGTGGTGGCCGTGAACGAACCCACCTGGTAAGTGGCGGCCGAGTAGGCCGTCAGGCCAGCCGCGAAGGTCGGATAGTCCAGCGCCGCTGTTCGGATATTGGCCATGACGTCGCGAGCCACGCCGGCCGCCTGGCTGCGTTGCTCGATGGTGTTGAAGTAGGCTAGAGAGCGGTGGAAGATGGCGGCCAGGATGACCATGGAGGCGATCAGGATCAGCATACCCGCGACCGTCTCCATCAAGCTCAAACCCCGCCGTTGCACCTCTCCATGTTCGCATGTCAGAGCAGACTCCCTGGCTTTCGTGGTCAGAATTTAACAGGGTCGGGCCAGACCGCTGGCAATTAGCTCAGCTGAGTGAGTAAACTTTGCATCGGCATCAGCAGGCCGATCACGCAAAAGGCCACCAGCACGGCCATGGCGCTCAGCACCAACGGCTCGAGGGCGGCGGTAAGCACGTCGATGCGGTGTTGGGCTTCTTGATGGTAGAGATCGGCCAGGAACGGTAGCACCTGAGGCAGCCGGCCGGTCTCTTCGCCCACGGCGAAGAGGCTGGCCACTACGCCAGGAAAAACCTCAGGAAAGCCCTCTACCATCTGGTGCAGCGAGTTACCTTGCTCGAGCTCGCTCACCAGATGTTTGCCAACCTCTTCGAGGATGGGATCGCCTGAGGCCGAGCAAGCCAGGCGCAGAGCGTTGCGCATCTCGAGCCCGACCATCAGCAAGGTGCCCAGCGTCGAGGTGAACCCGTGCAGGGCCAGGCTGATGTAGAGTGGGCCGATGAGCGGCAGTTGGCGATAAACCTGAGCCAACCGCTTGCGTCCCTCCTCGGTGTCGCGAATCTTGTTAAAGAGCAGGGCCAGGTGCCCGAGCACTCCAATCAGCACCAACCAGGCCAGCGGGCGGGTAGCCAGATCCGAGGCCCAGAGCAAGGTGCGGGTCGTCCAGTGCAAGGGGGCGTCGAAAGCGGTGACCGCCTCGAGCAATCGCGGCAGCAGCAGGGTGCAGATCCCCATGGTGCCCACCAGCGCGAACACCAGCACCAGCAGGGGATAAGTCATGGCCGCCTTGACCTTTTGCACGAGTTCCCGACGTTGCTCGAGCCAGCGAGCCGCCTGATCGAGGGTTTCTACCAGCATGCCACTGTTTTCTCCCGATAGCACCAGGGCCAGAACCGGGCGTGGAAAGAGTTCGGGAAAGTCGCTCAGGGCTCGAGAAAAGGTTTGGCCCGAGCGGACCGAGTCGGCCACATCCAGAGCTACCTCGGCGAAGACTGGATCATCGGTCTGATAGCCCAGCACGTCCACTGCCTGCAACAGGGGCACTCCGTTGGCCAGCATGGTGGTGGTATTGCGAAGAAAGAGCACCGGAGAGAGTGCCTGGGTTCGGACCTTCTTGACGTGGGCAAGTCGCCGGCGAGCCATAACCGGATCTTCGCCCTCGGTGACCAGCTTCATCCTGGGAGATTTGGTTCGAGGGGCGAAGTCTGGGGGGTGCCGGTCTTCCGATTCAGGGTGTCTGAGGGAGCGCGGATTCGTCGTGGCAAGTTAGAAGCCGCCGACGAACCCCAGGCTCGCGCGCTGCTGGCCGAGCGCGGTCTGATCGTGCTCGAGTTGCGCTCGGATCAGGCCGCGGCGCCCCAGGACGGATTCGAATGGGACCGGCCGAAGCTGGCCTGGTTATGCAATGCTCTGATCGTGCTGGGTCTGGTGGGGCTGATGCTTTCCCGGGGTCGTCCGCAACCTGCGCCGACCCCGACGGTCTGGCAAGTGACCGTGCAAATAAAAGGCGAGGTTGGGCCCGAATTGGTGGGGCAGCCGGTGCAACTGCACTTTCCCGATATTCCTCTGACCGAGCACATCACCCCAACGGAGCGCACTTTCGAGGTGGAATACCGTTGGGAACTGAGCCGGTTGCCGGGCCGTGTCCAGGCGCTCTCCGAGCAGGGCGAGGCCCTCTCGCCCGAGGTCGTCTTAGAAGGAACCGAGGTCTTGCGGGCTCGCTTGACTCTCTAGGCCCTAAAGATGCTTGATCAGCATCCAGATGGCCATGCCCGCCATCATGAGGTTCTCGGTGAGCGAGATGAAGCCCAGCGGCACGTTGCTGTTGCCGCCCACACAGGCGCACTTGAGTTCGCGTTTGTCGATGTAGACGGCTTTGACGACCGAGACGGCCCCGACGGTCCCGATGAAGAGCGCCAGCGGGGCTGCAGTGACTACGAGTTCTGGAACGGCCGTGATCATGGCCACGCCGGCCAGCGCCTCGATGAACGGATAGATATAGGCATAGGGTACCCATTTCATGGCCAGCAGGTCGTAAGTAATGAACTGGTTGGAAAAGGAATAGAGGTCTCTGAGTTTGAGGATGGCCAGGACGGCCATGCTGAAGGCCACGAACAGTTCGACAACGGGCAGCCATTGCAAAGCCTGACCCACCCGCCACACGGTGGCTAGCGCGAAGAGCAAGGTGACCGCGAAGACGGCGACCACCGGTTGGTAGGTCGTTTCGTCCTGGTCGGTCTGCTTTCGCTCCTTGCCGAAATAGGCGCGCAGGTCGTCATAACCACCGATACGCTCGCCATCGATGAACGTCTGGGGAGTAGTCTTTACTCCGTGTTTTTCTCGGAACGCATCCGCCTCTTGTTTGGTGTCGAAGGTGTGGTCGTCGACTTCAAAGCCTCGTCTTTGGAGCAGGTCCTTAGACTTGAGTCCGTAGGGGCAGATGTGGTCGTCGGTGACCATTCGGTATAGAGTGGCAGTCTTCATGGGGCCTCCTGGTAAAAGGGTAGGGGCCCGTCCGGCGGCATGGAAACTCACGATCGTATAAGTCGGGGACATCCAGACGACCCTCTTCACGAGTGTTTCAGGCCGCCAAGGTTGAATGAGGAATGCTAAGCTTTACGCCTGTAAACGGTGCACCCAGGCCCATCTCCACCTCTCGCCCCGCGGGGCCAGCATCCAAAGCGCCAGAGCTGCCCGGCGAGACCTTGGGAACGGCCTCACAAGTGTTGGACCTGACTGGTGGCGACGCCGGGACCGGAGTGGGACTCAACGACCAGGGCGAGTTCGTCATCTCGGGCTGGCGCGGCACGGTGGCCGGTCAAATCGAGGATAACGGCGAGGTTCACTTCGCCGCGGTGACCCACGGCCAACAGCGAGGTTTCGTCGCAACCAGATAGCTGAGACCAGCGTTGATCCCGGTCATTCCAGATTCGAGGGCCGGGACCTATGCTGGTGGCATGAGCTCGCGATGCATCTGGTTGATTCTCCTTCTGACGGTGCCGCTCTGGGCCCAGACTCCGGCCGGCACCGCCGAGCATCCGCTGGCCCGCGACGAACGGGTGGCACGCAAGTATGCCTATAGCTCGTCAAACAAGAACGTGCAAGCCATGATGAAAGCCGACGGCTTTCGCGAAGTGGACAAGATCCATTACGGCGAGGATGAAGCGTTTTTGTTCAAGGACGAAAACACTGGCGAATACGTGATCGCCTTTCGTGGCACCGAACTGAGTTATGCCGAATGGGAAGGCAACGCCACCGACCTGGCCGGCGGCACCTCGAGCGTGGGGGAGTACGCTTATCTGCAGATGAAGGAGCAACTGGGAGAATGGGTCCGGGACTATGGCCGGACCCGGAAGTTGCGGGTGGTTGGCCACAGCAAAGGGGGCGGGTTGGCGCTCCATTTCACCGCCGACTACTACGCTTCGGTCAGTCGCACCCTGGCTCTCAATGCTCCTGCTCAGAGCGAGGCCCTGGCCGATCAATACGCCCAGCGCATGGCTCGCACCGACCCGGACGACCAGCCGGAGGTGGTGGTGGCTGTTTCTGCCTATGACAAAGTTTCGGACAACGGGGACGACTATGTGGGAGCCGACCGACTGCGCGTAGTGGTGGGCACCGGCACCGATATGGGGTCGGAGACGAAGTGGGGTCACAGCGCCTGGTTGTTCGCCAACCCCGACACGCGCGACGAAAACGGGGCTTTGCTGCGCCGGTCCGACGACGGGCGCATCATCACCGAGTTGCTCCCAGCGGACTGGAAGAGCTTTCGCCGTCGTGGCAAGGGTGACGAGGCCGACTTGCGAGTGAAGAGGGACGGAACCGACCCCACCCAGCCCGGGTGGGAGGTTCGGTTTGGACGTCCTCCGCTAGTAAAGTTGGAGGCCCCGGGTCTCATCAATCCGGACACTCCCTTCGAAGTGGTGGCTCGGGTCGAACTGGGCCTGCCCGATTATCGTTACGCCTGGACTCTTGATGGCAAGCCCCTCAAGGCCACGAGCAGCAGCCTCAAGGGCAGACTGGACACGGTGCCTCCCGGGGTTCATCGCTTTGGCGTCACGGTCACCGACCGGGTCGGCCATCAGGGCAGCGACGAATGCGACCTCGAGTTGTTGGGCAACGCTCTGACGGTCAGCCTCAAGGATGGCCAGGGCAGACCCCTCCAAGGCAACGTCACGACCCGGGTCGCCCAGCGTTCGACCACGGTCGAGGTGAATGGAACGAGGACTTTTGCAATTCCCATCGGTCCTTTCATCAAGGTCGAGGCTCGGTCCGACGGCCATCCGGTGGTGACCAAGGATGTCACCGTCTATGGCGGGATGGCCAGCGTCGAGTTCGTCTTCGGGGCCGATTTGCCGATTCAGCTATCGTCTTCGGCCCGAAGCGTGGTGCAGGGTGAGCGGGTGAAGGTCACCGCGCGTCTGGCCGAGGGCAAGCCCCCCTTCGAGACCCGCTGGAGGCTCGATGGCGTGGATTTACCTAAGGCCAATGGCCGTCTCGATGTTCAGGGCGTGCTCAAAGAGCCCGGCCAACACCAGTTCGAGGTGGAGGTGCGCGACGCCGACCAGCGCAGCGGCCGAGCGGCGTTGACGGTGGAGGCCGCGGCCGCGGGGGTTCTCGAGGTGACCGTCACCGACCGGGCCACTGGGGCGCCGGTTGCCGGGGCAGTCGTGGTGGTCGGGGAGCAGAGTTTTCAGGCCGATGGCCAGGGCCGCCTGCGCTTGAGCTTGCCCCCCGACCAACCGGTTGGCCTGGTAGTCAAAGCCAACGGCTACAAGGACCGCACCGCTCGCGGCAGCGTGGCCGCCGGTCAGGTCAAGCCGTATCCCTGCCAACTCGAGCGCGAAGCGGCCGCGGCCCAACCAGCCACCGGTTCGCGCGACCCAGCGGCTTATGGCTTGCCGGCCGGTTGCGTCTGGAGATACGGCTATCCTGGCGGGGCTGGCAGCGTCAGCGAGGAAACCTATCGCAAGCGCCTGGTGACGAACCCCGAACTCAAGATCGATGTCAAGATGTCGGTTCGCATGTTGGCCAAGAACGATTGGGAGCGCCATGGACCGTATTTGCGGCTGTTCGAAGACGGCTCGCTCTGGGCAGTCTCTTATTTCAACCACGACAAGCCGGCCCCCGGCACCCCGGTGCTGGACTGGTGGCCCAACGGCAATCTGCGCAACGAGGGGCCGGACGGCTACGGACTGGTGGGGGGCAAGGTGGTGCGGCAGGGGGTGTGGCGAGAGTATCGCCGCGACGGAACCCTCGACGATGAATACCACTACACCTCAGACCCCAACTGGAAGTCCTCTCATGGTCCGGGGCCGCTGGTGAAGTGGGTCGACTTCGATAGTCAGGGGCAAAAGTATGAAGAGACCTATTATGGCCCGGATGGCCGGGCCATCAAGATCTGGAACCGGGTGAACGGCTGGCGAGAACTCAAGCGTTAGGCCCGGGAACCCAAATAGCGGAAACGGCCAGGCCGGGTCGAAGTCGCGGGTATGGATGTTCGCCGCCTCATCGACGATCTGGCCGACCAGGAGGAGCGCTTTCGCCAGCAGTTATTCGTGGCTCCGGCCATCGCCCGGGGCAAGGTGAGAGCCAGAGTGGCGGGTTTGGTACAAAGCTTCGTCACCCACCCGCGATCGTTCGAGGGCTGGGGTGTCTTTCAAGCCAACCAGAGCCATCAGGCCGTGCTCCAAGAAGAGGCCGGTCCGGCCCAACGCGAGGCCTACTTGCGCCTGCTCAAGCCGCTGCGGCTGAGGCTTGTCATGCACCTGTTCGGCTCGCTCTGGCTGGCCTATCCCAGCAACGAGTCCGATGCTCGCCAACGCTTCGGCCTGTGCCAGCCCCTGCCGGTGGCTCTGGTGAGCGAGGGGCAGGCCTTCGAAGCCATCATCGCCCGCCACGACGGAAGCGGCTTCTGGTTTGACCAGCTCGACCGTCGCGAGCACCCGCGCCACGCCGAGAATCTGCGGCAGGCGCTGGCTCAGGGGAGCCTTGGGGAAGAGCTGAACTGGACCGATTTGACCCCCGAGATGACGACCGTCTACTCGATGGTGGCCGAACGCTTGCGCAGCCTCGGCCAGGGTCGGGATGAGGCCCGGCTCAAGCGGGCCCTGGCGACGGGGGGTGGAGAGCTGCTGGGCTTCACCGAGCGCGACGAACACTGGGTGGTGGAGTGGGTCGATGGTCGCGGCCAGCGACATACTTCGGCCATTTCTCGGGCCGACCTGACCGTGCTCTCGGCCGGCATCTGCCTGGCCGGCGAAGACCAGAAGTTCGACCTCGAGTCGCTGGTGGGGGTGGTCGAGGGCAGTGACGAGTGGGACGATTATGACTGACCGAACCTACCATGAACGCCTCTTTCGCGGCGGGCCCAACATGGAGCGCCTCAAAGGCTGCAAGATCACCATCTGTGGGGCCGGCGCGCTGGGGGCCAATCTGGTCGAGAATCTGGCTCGAGCGGGCTTTGAGTCCTTGACCGTCATCGACCGGGATCGGGTAGAAGAGCGGAATCTGTCGACCCAGCCTTACTACCGGGCCGATGTGGGAGCCCACAAAGCGACCATTCTGGCCAACGCCGTCTATCGGGCCGTGGGGGTCTCGGTGGAAGGGGTGGCCAGCGAGTTGCTGGAGCGCAACGTCAAGAAACTGCTCAAGGGAGCCGACCTGGTGGTCGATTGTTTTGACAACAGTCCGTCTCGCCAGCTGGTGACCGACCATTGCGCCAAGAGCGGCCAGGCCTGCCTGCATGCGGGCCTGGCCGCCGACTATGCCGAGGTGCTCTGGAACGAGGTGTATCGCGTCCCTTCGCCGGCTCAAGACGACCTCTGCGACTATCCCCTGGCCCGCAATCTGGTGATGCTGACGGTGGCCGTGGCCAGCGAAGTGGTCGTCGGCTATGTCCTTGGTGGCAGCCGCCGCAACCTGACCATCACCCTGGCTGATCTAGCTGTGCGTGACTTCGTCTAATCCATCGTGGACGGCCATGGTTAGCCTCTTCTAATGCCGCACCAGCCAGGCCGTGACCTCGGCACCGTTGTGGTAAAGCTGTTTTAGTCTGGGAATGCGATAGGCCGGGCGCAAGATGCGCAGAGCGTGGTCGGCCGCGGGTTCCTACTTTGAGGGTCATCACGGCCGAGGTGCCGGAGGCCAGGTGGGCAGCGCAAGCGACCATAAGGCGAGCCGACTCTTGCGGAGCCAGGATCATGTCGTTGGTGACGAAGTCGAAGCGGTCCTGGTTGTCAGCCAGAAACTGCTGGGCCGTCATGGGGCGATGGTCGAGTTCGAGGCTGGGATGCGGGGGTTGGGGATCGACCGCCGTTACCTGCAGGCCGAGACCGAGGAGCACTCGACTCCACCCGCCCAGGGATGAGCCGAGGTCGAGGGCGCGGCCGCGAGGATGCAGCCCGAAGACCTCGAGGGCCTCCAACAGCTTGGGTTCGGCCTTGCTAAAACGTCCGGGGTCGGGGGGGAAGTAGGGGCAGCCTCCCGACCAGGGCGAGAGGTTGTAGGCAGGCGGGTCGACACCCACCAGTAATTGGTCGCCCACCAGCAGGGCCGACACGATGGCTTGGGGGGCGTGCTGAGCGACGGGTCTTAGCCGGGCCAGGGACCGTTCGAGATAGATGGCCAGGTCGGGGCGCGGTCCTTCAAGGCTGCGGAACTGCAGCGCGAAATTGGCAAAACGGTGCAGACGGCCGGCCACCTTGCCGGGGTTGGGACGAGCGGCCGACATCTGATAGTCGAGGCGAAAGAGATGATGCAGGTAGATCGGCGGTCGCAAGGCCCAGTGCTCGCGCAACGGACGGTAGGGGCCGGACAGGTCGATGCGGGTCAGTCCGCGGGCTAGTGGGTTGGCACGAAACTCCACCCGACGGGCCACTTCGTGCATGGCCTGAGCCTGGAAATCGGGGGAGTGAGACAGGATGAGCGAGACTCCGGCATTCATTGGCGGAGCTGGCTCGCAACCTCCGTTTGCATGAGATGCGGCTTGATATCAAGGCCTCAAGCTGGGCGCTGGAGATGAGCCCAGAATACCATTGCTCGCTGTCGAGGGCAAGCGGACTCTCCCCTCGCCGCCCGGCGGATGGCGCCCGGGTCCTGGGTGTAGTATAATTGCGATTATAATGGGACAGATCACGATTTACCTAGATGATGAACTCGAGAAGAAGCTCCGCGCCGCCAGCGAGCGGGCCAAAACATCCCGGAGCCGCTGGATCGCTGACGTGATCCGCCAGCATCTCGACAACGAGTGGCCGGCCGAGGTGCGAGAGGCCGCTGGCAGCTGGGGGGACTTTCCTGAGTCCGACCGGCTTCGCTCCGGTATGAGCTACGAAACTCGTGAGGAGTTCTGACCGATCTTGCTCTATGTGCTCGACACCAACACGGCGATCTACTACTTCAAAGGCGTGGGGCGGGTCGCTTCGCATCTGCTGGCCCAGGCTCCGCGCCAGATTGGGCTGTCCGCCGTGGTCGAATACGAGCTACTGGTGGGGATCGAGAAGTCGACCTCCTCTGCCCGCAGACGCCTTCAACTCCAGGCCCTCAAGTCGGCCGTGACCTATCTTCCTTTCGCTGAAGAAGAGGCTCGCCAGGCAGCTCGGCTAAGGGCCCGGCTCGAAAAATCCGGCACTCCCATCGGCCCCTACGACGTGTTGATCGCCGCCAGCGCGTTGGCCCGGGGGGCGACCCTGGTGACCCACAACCTCAAGGAGTTCTCAAGAGTCCCCAGCCTCCAAACCGTAGACTGGTTCTGACCACTCCAGGGCTACCCGGCCAAGGTGCCGAATGGCGGGGGCGCTATGGAAGTTCTCGAGCAAACCCGCCTGGCCGAAGTCGTCTTCGGCGGAGGTGACGACTTCTTCGACCTGCGTCGCTGCAGCGTCTTTCTGGCCGGACTCGACGGCATCTGCGTAGAGGATTGTCCCCTCAATGAAGCGGCCTGGATTGCCGCCCAGACGGCCGCTCGCCGCCCGGTCACCATCCGCTACCACGAAGAAGAGAGCGGCACTCGGCGCTTCCAGGGACTGGTCTTTCGCCACCACCAGCCCGAGACGATCGCCTATGATAACCGGGGTCCCGAGGATGATGCGGGCGACCCCGAGCTTTATTCCTATCGCCATTGCCTGGTCGAGGTGACGGTGGGTCTCGAGCAGACCAGTTTGCATTTCCACCAGCCCGAGTTCACCTTCGAAGGGGTTCCCGCCGCGGTGGCCCGGGCCATCGGCGCCTACACTGCTCAGGGTCTCAAGTCGGTGGTGATCTTCCAGCGAGGGCGAATCCGCACCGTGCGACTGCGCATGAACCCCGACCGCGTCTAGAGGAGCTGGCCCCAAAGCGCGGAAAGTCAACCACTATGTGGCGTTACGGCTGGTGTTTGGCTTTGCTCTTGTTGTTCGGGTGCCAGCCCCCCGAGCCTGACCACCCCGGCCCGACTCGAACGCCGTTGGTAATTTCGACTCCGAGTCCCACTCCCAGAGTCACTCCCCGTCCCGAGGCGACTCCAAGCCCGGCCGACAGCGGCGATTTCGTGTCTGCTATCGTGTGCCAGGACGAGGCGGGCGAGTCCACCAGCGAGTTTACCTCCGACGTCGACGAGATTTTCGTGCGCTTCGAGGTCGAAGAGGTTCCCGTCGACACGATGCTGCGCTCGCACTGGATCTATACCGGTCAAGACGCCGAGTTCGAGGCTTTCGACAACCAGCTGGCCGATGGCAGCGAGGGCTTCTTCAGTCTGGGGCGGCCCCCCGAAGGGTGGTTGATCGGGGACTATCGGGTGGCCCTGTTTGTGGGGCCCCGACGCCTGCGGCAACTGAGCTTTTCGATCCAGGCCCCGGCGGCCTCGGTGCCCGACACTCCCGAGCCGACCGAACTCACCGCCCTGGCGCGCCAACTGGTTCAGGGTAAGACCAGCGACCAGGAGAAAGCCCTGGCCCTATACAGCTGGCTGGGCCAGAACATCGCTTACGACGTAGAGGGTTTTCTCAAAGGCGAGTATGGCGACTGCTCGGCCGAGGCGGTCTTTGCCCGGCGGGTCACGGTTTGCTCGGGCTACGCCAATCTCTTCAAAGCCATGGCCGACGAGGTCGGGCTCGAGAGCGAGGTGGTCGACGGCTTCGCCAAAGGCTATGGCTATCAAGCCGGCAAGACCCCCGACCCCCAACCCAACCACGCCTGGAACGCGGTCAAAGTCGACGGCCGCTGGCAGTTGCTCGACGCCACCTGGGGTGCCGGCAACATCGAAGGGCGCAAGTTCAAGCGGGAGCCCAATCGCGATTGGTTTTTGGTCAAGCCCGAGCAATTCATCTACTCCCACTTTCCCAGCCAGCCAAAGTGGCAGCTTCTGACCGAATCGCTGGGACGGAGAGACTTCGAGCAACTGCCCCAGGTCAAAGCCGATTTTTTTAGCCTCGGTCTTAATCTCGAGAGTCACAATCAGGCGGTGATCGAAAGCGAGGGCGAACTGGTGGTGAAGGTCTCGAGCCAGGCCGACTGCCTGCTCTCGGCCGCCCTCGAACAAAATGGCTCACGGCTTGAAGGCGCTTATACCCTGGTGCGACGCCAGGGACGTAATCATACAGTCGAGGCGGTGTTTCCCAGGGCCGGCAGCTATACTTTGCTGGTGTTCGGTCGCCGCCCCGGAGACACCAGCGGGCAGGCGGTGGTCAGTTACGCCGTGAGGGCCAGCCGAGGGGCGCCCGAGCTACCCAGGACCTATTCATCCTTCGCCGAGCGCCAGGTCGAGTTGCTCGCTCCTCGCCGGGGTGAACTCCAGGCGGGCCACCCGGTAAGAATCCGCTTGAAGGCCCCGGGAGCGCGCGAACTCTTCGCCCAGACCGACAGCGGTCAGGTCAGGTTCGAGTCCAAAGGGGGGGAGTTTGTGGCCGACCTCTCGCCTACCGGAAATACGGTCACCGTCTTCGCCATCTATGGCGACGGGCATCGAGGGGAAGGTTTGCTCGAATACCGCCTGGCCTCAACCAGGAATCCGAGCCAACCTGACTAAGGCGCCCCCATGCGATGGTTAGTATTGGCAATGCTGTTGGTGGCACCCGCCTGGGCCGACCTGCCGGTCGAGCATCAGGGAAAGGTGCTGGTGACCTTCGATGTGCCGGGTCTCGAAGAGAGTGGTCGTCGCGACGGCAAGACCTCGAGAATCACCTACACTCGCGCGATCGAGGACGGGACCCTGCAGGTGACTGTCAGCGTGCGCCGCTGGCTCGGCGTCGATATCAACAAGCAATTCTTCAAAGATAGAGACGCTCGGCGCGAGAACCCCCACGCCCGACTGGTCCAGGATATCGAGGTGGAGGGAACCAAAAGGGCCCTGGCCTTTCGGACTTCAGAGCCCTTTGATGGTTACACTCTCGTGCTCTACACCGATGACTTCCGGTGTGAGTTCTTGATCACAGGTTCCAAGCAGGCTTCCGACGCGATCGAACCGACCTTCCAGCAACTGGTCAAGTCGGTCAAGATTCACTAGGCCGCGCCTAGCAGCTTGTCGAGGGCCTGAGACAACGGGCCCGGGGGGACGAAGCCGGTCTCGGCGGCCACGGGTTGACCATCCTGAAAGACCACCAGGGTCGGAAGGCCGCGGACGCCAAGCCGGCCAGCCCAGAGCTGGTCACTGTCGCTGTCGATTTTCACGAACTTGATGCGACCTTCGTATTTCTCGGCCAGGTCTTCGAGCACCGGTGCCAGGCGTTTGCACGGTCCGCACCAGTCAGCATAGAAGTCGACCAGAACCGGGATGGAACTTCCCAGCACCTCGGCTTCGAACTGTGAATCCTCAATTTTGTTTACGCGATGCATCGGGGCACCTCTTCCTTCGTTTTGCGTTCATGAGGTTAGATGCATGATCGGACGAAAAGGATTCATGTTTACCCAAAGAAGAATTTAACTTTGATGCCCGAGCTACTGACGCGCGCCCGCCAGGGCGATGTCGCTGCTTTTGAAGAGCTGGTGGTAACTCACGCCCCGGCCGTCTTCGGCCTGATTCGGCGTTTCGTGCGCGACCCCCAAGCGGCCGAAGAGGTGCTTCAAGAGACCTTTATTAAGGCCTATCAAAAGCTCGACACCTTCCGGCAAGAGGCCGACTTCAAGACCTGGCTTTCGCGCATCGCCATCAACCAGGCCCTGATGCATCAGCGCGCAGAGCGGCCGCCGCTTGTGGATGGCGAGCTGGTTCCCAAGAAGCTGGCCGATTGGAGCGAAGATCCCCAAGAGCTCTACGCCGAGGTCGAGCTGCGCGACCTGCTGCATAACGCTTTGGAGAAGTTGCCGATCGGTCTGCAACAAGTCTTCTGGCTAAAAGAGGTCGAGGGGTTCAGCAATCCCGAGATCGCTCGCCTGTTGGGCCTTTCGCTGGCGGCCGTCAAGTCCAGGTTGTTGCGAGCGCGATTGGGCCTGCGAGAAGAACTGGCGGGCTACTTCGCGAAAGGAGAGAAGTGATGAGTTGCTGTGGCCGTATCAAAGAGCTGCTGGCCGAATATCTCGATCAAGAGTTGCCCGACGACCTTTGTGCCGAACTCGAGACCCATCTTTCTCATTGTCGGCCCTGTCAGGTGGTGGTCGATACCACCCGCACCACCATCGCTTTCTATCGCGAACTCGAGCCCATGCCGTTGCCCGAAGGGGTCGAACGGCGCCTGCTGTCATGCTTGCGCGGGGACATTAACAAGTCGTTCAAAGAGGATTAACCCCCAGCGGCTAAGCTCGCCGGGTTATGCTCGCCAGAAATACGACTGGCCAACCACGCTCGCTCCCACTCCAGGGGCCGGACTTCAGGGTATCGCCGTCACCCGTCGAGGGGACCGGATCGAGAGCGACGGTTATGGATTGGCCGGTGACGTGACCATCCGCACTCCGTTCGACCTCGACCCGGTAGCCTGGGAGGCCCAACTCGGCCTCAAGGCTGAAGGTTGGAACATCTTGTCCAAGTGGTTTCAAGAAGGCCAGCCGAGCCTGGAAGACCTGGTGGTGGTCACCGAGACCGGCCAGCTTCGGCTGCTAGACACGCTATTGGTTTAAGTAGCCAAGGATGTTGTCGCGATAGAGCGAGTTGACCTGGCCAACTCTATGGACCAGACTGGCGAAGCCCGCTTGTTGGCGCAGGTTGGTGGCCTGATACTCGAAGAACTGTTGCACCGGGAAGGTCTCCCACAGGTTCTCGCTGCCGGCGTAGAAGTCGGTCACGGCTCGGGCGGTAGTTTCGTCGACGTTCGAGCCGACAGCCAGGGCCAACACGGCCTGACGGCGATTGGCCACCTGGCTGTCGTGTTGCATCTTGTCCACCAGAAAGCCGCGAATGCGGGTGGCGGTTTCGACTCCGATGGCGCCGCTGTCCAGCGAGTTCATCACGCCTAGCAAAGCCAGAGTTTCGCGTTTGGGCAGGCGGGTGTAGTCGCTCATCAGCTGGCGGGCGGCCTGGTCGACTTGACCGTTGATGCCCAGTTCGGCCAGGATGGCCCGCTGATCGGCGGCGCTCAGACGAGCCACCGAACGGTCGTCGAGGCCCCGGTAGTAGGCCACTTCCTGGCCGGCTCGGTCCCAGACCTTGAGCACTCCGGCCTGGTTGCCGACGGCCAGACGCTTGAGTTCGCGCGAGGCTTCAAACACCTGCGGTAACGAGCCTTCGGCCGAGGCCACCACGACCGCCTGGCGGTTGGCCTGCCACTCGACTCGGGCTCCTAGAGCCTGGGCCACGAAGCGAAGGGGAACGTAAGTGGCTCCGTTGATCAGCTGGGCGGGCGATTCTAGCAGCACTGCTTGGCCGTCGACTCTGGCCTGGCTCTGATTGAGGGTCAGCTCGATGTTGCGGGCACCCTTGTGGGCCGAGACCTGACCGTGCTGATAGCCGACCTGGGCGCCCAGGGCCGAGAAGATGGCCCGCAGGGGAACGAGGATGCGCCCGTTCTGGTTGACCGGGGCCGGCTCGGCCGCCAGCGGCCTTCCGTCGACTTCGATGGTAACGGCGCTAGCGGCCAGACTGCCGGCCAGCAAGAAAGCAAACACGTGAGTGAGAAATCGCAAGGTCCTACCTCCTGTTTGGTGGGTTTCCGGGGTTGAGCATAGCCGAACCGCCACTGACCCACGGGACAATCTCTGACAGGGCTCCCATGAATGTCCTATAGGAGAAGCTCGGGCGAGGGTGAAGGAGATTAACGGGGCAAAAGATGGATCTCAAGGAATACAAAGTCATACTGGCTGAAACAGCGCAAGAAGAAGACATCCGCCGGGCACTCAAGCTGGCGCTGCGAGAATTGCCAGCGGAGCGAGGGTGTCTCCTCTTGAACCTCGACCAAACCGAGGTCTTTCTATACGTCGGCGACGAAAGTCTGCGGGACAAGTATCCCTTCAGCCGTGAGGTGGTCTGCCACGTCCTGCAAGACGGCTTAGGATTGGTCGACTTTAGCGCCCGCGGTGGGGGCGAGCTGCCCGAGAGCGTCTCGATCAAGGCCCTGGGTCTGCGCTCGGCCCTGTGCGTGCCCATCCTGCATCTGGGCTCGACGGCCGGCTTTCTCTACTTCGACACGCGGGCCAAGATGGACGCCTTCGAGCCCGAGCATGTCGACTTTGCCCGCGATCTCGCTCAGGAGATCTACGAGCGCGTCATGAAGCGCTGATCGCCAGGCTGGCGCCACTCTCTTGAGCGATCTCGTGGACTTCCAGTTTGACGGGCCCGGTGAAGGCCTCGGCCCCTAGTTTTCGGTTGCCAGCATGCTGGGCTTTGAAGTTGTCCGACTCGGTCCAGGCCCGAAACGAGGCTTCATCTCGCCAGAAGGTCATCACCACGTAGGGATCTCCTTCTTTGGTGGGCCGCAGCAGTCGATAGGCCACGAAGCCGGGCATGCTGTCCACCGCACCGAGGCGTTCGGCGAACCGCTGCTCGAAAGCTTCGGCGAAGTCAGGGTGAACGGGAATTCGGTTGGCTACAGTAATCATGGCGGGCTGTTTCTAGCCTTCCCCGGTTCGGGCCTCCCTGGTATTTTTCAACTAGTCCAGCCAGCCTTGGGAGCGTAGTAACTCTATTAGCGGCTCGCCACCGTTGCCCAGCGAGCAACAGTTCGGCGTCCTCCCAGGCTTCTTGTCCCAGCCCCAATCGGAATACCCTCGAGTTGGATGTCCTGGACGATGCGTCTTTCGTGGTCGACCAGACTCTGATACTGGGACTCGTCCATGATCAGCGGAGAGATGTCGAGCACGTAACGGGTCTCAAGGCAGAGATCGGTGGCCGCGTCGATGATTTCGTAGCGGGTGGGCCTATCGGCTCGGTCGATGAGCACAAGAGGCGGCGTCGATACTCCCGAGCCAGTTGCCACTCCAATTCGTTCACTTTGGAGGTTCTCTGGGTGGCTTGGGCCTGGCCCTGTCACTAGCGGCGTAGCCCTCGCAGCCGTTCGGCCAGGTTGTGCTGCAGAGCTTCGAGGTTGTCGTCGGTCAGGCCCAGGAATTTGCCCCCGCACAGAAACTTGCCCTGGAGTTCTTCAACCCTTAGCAGGATCAGCTCGAGACCGCTCAGTTCAGCGGACTCGTCGAGGTTGAGTTCGACCAGCTCACCGGGCAGAAACTCGTCGGAGGCGACGAAACAGGCGCCTCCCAGGCTCACGTCGACCACCGTACAGGGCAACCAGTCTCCGTCGCGACAAAGTAGCGCCCGCACCTGGCTGGGCACGCGCACCAGTTGGCGATGGTCGAGCATCTCGGTCTCGCCCGGGGGGATCGCCTCGGCCAGCCAGCTGCGCCAGAAGTCACGACTGCTGCCTTTGAAGGTCAGGCCGCAGAGCAGGCCTTCTTGTTCGGCCCAGGCCACTTCGTAGGGCAGTGGAATGACCGCTTCGTCGGGACGGTGGAAACGGTTGGGGGTCAAGGCGACGCGGCCTCCGCTCAAGGGGGATTCCAGCTGAACGCAAGCTCCGCCCAAACCGAAATCGACCATTCGCCCATAGACGAAGCCATCGGCAGTCACCACAATGATGGGCAATTGAGTGGGGAGGCGGCGGAAGACGCGTCTGTTTTCCACCTGCCAGCATTCGGGAAAGGTCTACCGACCCCCTTTGCAGCAAGGTTTAGGGACGGATCAGCACCCTGGTTTTCTTACCCTTTTTGACGGTCGAGCCATAGGCTACGACCATCTTTCCCCCGCCCTCGAGAGCCACCAGTACGCCGTCGTCCTGGAGTGACACCACCTGGCCACGCAAGCCGCCGGGTAGTTTGAGCTTGTGACCGGGCTCGGCCAGTAGGAGGTTTTTGGGAGGTCGCGGCGGCTCGAGTTGCTTGAGAAAGGGCGATGCCTCGCCCTGATTGGCCAGGATGAGTAGCTGGGAGCGGGCCCGGGTGATGGCCACATGAAAGACCCGGCGTTCCTCTTCTTTGTCTTCGGCCAGTCGATGGGGCATCAGCCCATTGTTGGCGGCGTAGAGGAGCACCGCCGGCCACTCCAGTCCTTTGACCCGGTGGATGCTCGAGAGCCGGATGCGGCCCCGCTGCTCGCGCGAGGCCGTCAAGCTCGCTCGCAGCCACTCTTCGAAGCTGGCCGGATGGGGATGCAAAGAGGCTAACTGCACCAGCGACTGCAGATCGTCGTTGTGACTGCCGGCCCAGCCCGAGTCGCGATCGAGGCTGTCCATGTCGTAGGCAAGACCCACTTCCAGGCGCACATATTCGAGAGCCGGGCCCACCCCGCCTCGATGCAGCAAGCGGTGCACTTGCTTGAGATCGCGACGATAGTCTTGAAAGCCCTCCCGCTCCCAATCGAGCCAACCAGCGGCCAACTGCTGCACCTCGGACAGCGACCAATCGGCCCTGGCCTCGAGCGGCTCGAGGGCCACCCGCCGGAGCTTGCGACTGGGGCGGCGCAGACTCTCGAGCAGGGTGGTGGTGGGAAGGCGACCTTTGAGCGCGTAGGCGGCCCGGAGATAAGCCAACGCGGTGCGGATGCCGGTGCGCTCGAGTACCCCCACATCGAGGGGCGCGGTGGTGGCCAGGCCCGCTTCGAACAGGGCCAGTTGCAAAGGCAGCAGGGTGGCGTTGACCCTGGTCAAGAGAGCGAGGTCTTCGGGTGGGCGGCTGGCGAGCTGGCCCTGGACCCAGCGCACGGCCCGCAGAGCCATCTCGGCCGGGGGAGCCAGTTCGATGTGAAACTCGCCGGCGGCCTGTTCGGGCGGGCTGAGGATGGTCTTTTTGACCCGCTGACGATTGCGGCTCAACAGGTGCGAAGCAGCGGTGGTGATCGCGGGCGGGCAGCGATAGTTGACCTCGAGGGCGTAGCCGCTGGCCCCGGGGAAATAGGCCTCGAAGTTGACCAGAAATTTCGGGCTGGCCCCGGCGTAGCCGTAAATGACCTGATCGTCATCCCCGACTCCGAACACCTGATAGGCCGGAGCACTGAGCAGGCGAACCAGCAGCAACTGGGCCGGAGTCAGGTCCTGGAATTCGTCGACCAGCAGGTGTCGGCAGGCTTTGCGCGCCCAGTCGCGAGCCTCGGGCGAAGCCAGCAAATACTCGATGGCGCCATAGATCTGTTCGTCGTGGTCGATAGCCCCTTGCTGGCGCAGTCGCTCGCGATAACGCTCGAACGCTCTGGCGAAGCCGGGGATATCGGTGCGCGACGCCTCCACCTGGGCGGGTTGGCGCAAGCCCATTCTGACCAGGCTCAAGGCCTCGAGATAGGGGCCCAGCGGATCGCGCGAGTATTCGCGGGGCGGTTCCACCAGCCGCGAAAGGAGGCCGCGAATGTGACGGGCCTCCAGCAGTTGGGCTCCGCCCCGGTGGCGGCAGATGGCGTAGCCCAGAGCGTGAAGGGTCGCCACGCGAGGCTCGAAGTCGCGAGTGCGGTGGCGCAGCTCCTGGGCGGCCCTTCGGTTGTAGGCGACGGCCGTGACCAGCTCGGATTCGACCCCGCGGTCCACCAGCAGATGGCGTAGACGAGCGGTCAGGACTCTGGTCTTGCCCGAGCCGGCCGGCGCGATGATGCGGGCCGGGCCGGCTTTATGCTCGACGGCCGCCAGTTGATCCGGAGCCAGTTCCTGGGGGCGTCGAGGGCGGGGCTGGACCGTCAGGCGCCCCAGAGCCAGGCTTTCGCGATGAACGCTCGGCAGCGAGAGGGGTTGGCGGGGTCCACCGTCGAGCCACAGGTCCAGACCCTGGACGCGACAATCGGCCTGCTCCGAAGGGTGAGCTCCCAATCGGGCCGCGGCGCGACTCAGGCGCCAGACGGGTGCTGGGCCCAGCAGGTCGTAGTTGTTGGCCCACACCAGAAAGAACAGGCGTTCGCTGACAAACTCGAAGTCAGGCTCCAACTCGTAGGGCTCGACCAGTCGTTTGGGGCGCTCGAGCAACGCCGCCTCGGCCAGCTCGAGTTCGACCACCAGCCGGCGCCGCTCCAACCAATGGGCACTCAGTGCAGAGAGCACCGACGGCGGGGGATCGGCTGTGACTCGCAGGCGGGGATGGGCCTCCCAGCCGGGCGGCACGGCTCCGCCGGGCCGGACCACGATCCCCCGACCCAATTCGTCGGGTCCGGGAAACACTAGATCAACTCGACTCGGACCTTGTTGATGATGTAGTCCAGAGCGTCTTCCACCACGCTGGTTTGGGGATGACGAATCAGCACGAAGCCCTCGCCTTCATAAGTGGTGCCGGCCGCCTGGCCGGGCTGAGGAATACTGACATCGGTGACCATATCGCCGAGGTCGAGTAGCACCTCGTCGATACCGTGTACATCCTTGACCCTGCCTCCGCCCAGGCCTCGCAAGAAGGCGGTGCCACAGGCATACTGGCGTTCGGCGGGGAGGGTCAGTTCGCCATAGATCATCAGCTTTGACCAGATGACGAAAATGTCGATGTCATTGGCCCGGTTCATCATGGTCACGATCTGGGCTCCGGGCGGGCGGGCAGCCACTTCGCCGATGGCCAGGCTGCCATCAGCCCGGCGAAACCACTCGAGGTGGGTGAGGCCGGTCTCCATCCCCAGGGCGTCGAGAGCGGCTCGGCCGGCGGCTCGAATGTCGTCATAGACCGGGGCATCGATCTCGCGGGGAAGAACGATCTTCCATTGGATCCACGGGTTAGAGACCACGTTGAGAGGAGTGGGATGATAGTGGGTCAGCGAGTGCCAACGGTGCTCTCCTCCCAGCGAGAGCGTCTCGAACGAATGCTCTTCGCCCACCACGAACTCTTCGATCTGCAAGGGGCGTTCGGCGCTGGGGCCGCTGGCCCGCAGAATTTCGCGAAAGTCATCTCCGCCGTCCACGCGAAAAGTGGCCTGGGCGGCCGCCCCGTCGACGGGCTTGACACACACCGGAAAGCCAACCTCTTCGATGAACTCCCAGGCTTCTTCAGCCGAAGTCGCCGAACGATGGCGGGCGCAGGGCACACCGGCTTCGCGAAAGCGGCTCTTCATCCGCCCTTTGTCGCGAAAGTCGCGAATGACCTCCGTCGACATGCCTTCGACGCCCAGGCGGGCCCGAACTTCGGCCACTGGCACCTGGATCTGCTCGTTGACGGCCAGGATGCGGTGGACGCGGCCGAAGCGTGAAGCCAGCCGTTCGGCCGCCCAGGTGAGGTGGTCGGCCGACAGCGAGTCGGCGACCTGTTGGTAGGCTACCCGATGGCGCAGCCAGTGGGGAAGGGCGTCAGGGGGGTCCTGGCTGATGACGGCCAGAGTCACGTCAGGCAGATTCACGGCCGCCTCGACGAACTGCCCAACGCTCGCTTTATAGAAGGGTGAGGCAAAGATTACCAGCATCCCCGGCCATTCGGCGGGGAGCGGAAACATCCCTCACCGCCAGTTAGACAAAGGAAACCTCTTGTGATAGGCCTGGTCGTTGAAGCTCTGGCCGGCGGCGGTCATGATCTTGCGGGTCATCTCTTCGTGGCAAACCGGACAGTAGCTGCCTTCTTGCGAGGACCGCATGACGCATCGATAACTGGGCCGCCACACGTCGACGCTGCGATAGTAGCCGCCCTGATAGGCGCTCACCAGAGGAAAAGCACCCGGCAGTTCGAGGAAGTGCCCCCACTTGGCCGTCTTGGCGATGGTCTTCTGGTCGGTGGGGTCGATGAACTCCGACGTGGTCAGGTTGGCTGGCGCCAGATCGCGACCGCTGGGAATGGGCCGGCGGTCATTGAGGTGCTGGCTCGAATCGTATTCGTCGCCCAGGTCGCCCACCGAGTGGCCCATCTCGTGGGCCACGGCGTCGTGTCCATTGGTGGTCAGAACCACTAGATTGCCCTGGCCGTGGGCCCGCCCGGTCAAGGTCGTGAGCAAAATGATGACATCGGCCTTGGGAGCGTTCGCGGCCGCTTTGCGCACCTCGGCCTGACCTTTGATGCTGACGTGGTTGCCTGAGGACTCCTCGGAGCCGAAGGCGAAGAGCGTGCTTCGCCCGGCCGCACTACCCGACCCCGTCCCGCGCAGGGACTCGACATAGACCAGATGGACCGAAAAGCAGTTGCGCAGTTCTTTGAACGGCGAGACCGACCAGAGGCGATTGAGGGCTCGAGTAGCGTCTTGCTCGAAGACACCCTCGTCCTTCTTGAGATAGCCGTCGCCGAGCACCACCAGATGGATGGCTCCCCCTTTCTGGACCGTCTTGGTGCGCAGGCCATCGTACTTGAACTGGGGCTCGGCCCAGGCGCTCGAGCCAAAGAGCAGCAGTAAGAACAGCGTTAGGATTCGCACGAACTTTCTTCTCCAATCGTGGTAGGCCTCTCTTCTAGGCGGGTTGCGTTTCCCTGCCCGGTGTGTAAGAATCGGGCGGTCATGACCCTGGAAGTTTTGCAGCGCGAGCTGCTCAAAGTCGGAGGCGTGAGCTTTACCGCGCTGGGATTGATGACCGCGGCGGTCAGCTTCATCCTGGTTTTTGTCTTCGCCATTCTGGTCAACCGCCTGCTGGCCCGTGGACTGTCGAAGGTTGCCATCGTGGAAGAGAGCGAGCGCTACGCCATTTCGCGCATCGCCTACTATCTCATCATCATCTTTGGGGCGCTCGCCTGCCTTGAAGGCCTGGGAATCGCCATCGGTCGACCGTTTCTCACGCTCGGCGGAACGAGCATTTCGCTGTTTAGCCTGTCGACCTTTGCCGCGCTGACCGCCCTGGTGCTGGTGGGCTCACAGATCGCCGGCCGGGCCGTGGCCAACCAGCTGCTCAACCGGTCTCACTTCGACGAAGGCCTGCGCTACGCCATCGGGCGAATTACCTACTACGTCTTACTGGTCACTGGCATGATGGCCGCCCTGCAGACCATCGGGGTTCAACTGGGTAGCCTCACCGTCTTGATCGGCGCCCTGGGCGTCGGTATCGGCTTCGGCCTGCAAAACATCGTCAATAACTTCGTCAGCGGTCTGATCTTGTTGATCGAGCGCCCCATCAAGGTGGGCGACTGGGTGGACCTTTCGGGCACCTCGGGCCGGGTCACCAACATCGGGGCCCGCAGCACCACCGTGGTGACTCCCGACAACATCACCATCATCTTGCCCAACGGCGATTGTCTGGCTAATCAGATCATCAACTGGAGCTTCGGCGACACCCGCATTCGCTTCCGTATTCCCGTCGGGGTTGCCTATGGTAGCGATATGGACAAAGTCCAGAAGGCGCTGCTCGAGGCCGGCGCCAAGCACCCCAGTGTGCTCGAGGACCCGGCTCCCAAGGTGCTCTTCGACGCCTTTGGCGACTCGTCACTCAACCTCGAACTGGCCGTCTGGATCAAGGCAGGCAGCATCGGAGCCCAGCAATTGCGAAGCGATCTCAACTTCGCCATCGACAGAAACTTTCGGGCCGCCGACATCGAGATTCCCTTCCCCCAGCGCGATCTCCATTTCCGCAACCTGCTCAACCTGTCGAACTAAGTTACTTGGTTTGCCAGCGGTCTTTGGGTTCCATCAACCGGCGGGGAGCCTCGCTCTTGAGCCATGCCTTGGCGGCCGGATCGCCTTTGAGATAAGCGTCCCAGAAGGCGGTCGAGAGCGCCAGGATGACGCGATGGTGGTTGGGATTACGCCCTTCACCGGGCAAAGACCGATCCGAGAAGGCGCTGTGTTCGGCGCCCTCGAGCACCAGCTCGTACTTGTCGCCGGCAGGCAGAGCCGGATAGACGCCCAGCCGGGATTCGAGGTCGGCCCCGCCGATGCGCCCGATGTCTTTGGTGCCGGTCATCAGCATCCAGGGCAGCTTGACCGTGGCAAAGGCTTGTTTGGGGTTGCCTCTTCGGGGCGTGGACGGACTCATGGCCAGAGCGGCGTCGATGCGCGGGTCGCCGAAGGTTCGTCCCATAAAGTTCTGGCCGCCCTGGGCCTGGGTGGTCTGGGCCCCGAAGGAATGTCCGCTCATGCCCACGCGGGTGAGGTCGGCTCGCTCTTTGAGCGGACCGCGGGCCAGGCCGTCGAGGACGGCCGGAATGTCCTTGACCCGGGCCACATAGTTCTCGAGAGTGGCTCCGGTTTGGAGGGCGGCCATCCGCTGTCCGACCGGTTCATCGCGCCACAGCGATTCGTCCGAACCGGGATGTTGCACGAAGATGGCCAGATAACCGCGGCGGGCCCAGTGCTCGCCCAGATACTTGTCGGCGGCCCGAGAGCCGCCCAGGCCGTGGCTGAACAAGACGACGGGCGCAAGCCCGGCGCCGGGCGGGAGATAGGCCCGGATGGGCAGGTCCCGGTCCCGGCTGGCGTCGGTGATGGTCAGATCGAGGGTTTTCACCGGGGCGGGCGTGGCCTCGAGGGGGTCATAGGCAAAGGCGGGCGTCAGCGCCAGCAGGCAAAGTAGAAGAACTCTCATCACCGGTTGGGACCGGCGAGCCGGCCAGATGTTACACCAGGCGACTGCCGTTGGGCACGGGCCGCTCAGGAACGGCCAGCACCACCGCCCCGTCGGGCTGGTGAAAGCCGGTGACCAGGCACTCGCTCATCATCGGCCCGATCTGCTTGGGCGCGAAATTGACTACCGCCACCACCTGTCGGCCCACCAGTTCTTCGGGTTGATAGAGGTCGGTGATCTGGGCGCTCGATTTTTTCTCGCCCAGGTCGGGACCAAAGTCCACCCGCAGCCGATAGGCAGGCTTTCGGGCCTCGGCAAAGACCTCGCAGGCGACCACCGTTCCTACCCGCAACTCGACCTTCAAGAAATCGTCCCAACTGATGAAATCCATGGGGGTCTCCTACCCCTTTCAGCCGGTTTTCAGTCGGTTCGTCTAGAGTCGAAGGTGGTGAATCAGCCTAACTCCATTGCGGCGGGAACGTTGCGCTATCAGGCTCGTCTCGGTCTCGAGGCTGCCGATAAGCGCTATTGGCGCTTCTGGAAGGCCAACGAGCTGCGGACCGAAGCGGTCGAGCAGGTCGTCGACCGCCTGGAGAGTTGCGCCCAGGCGAACCAGGATGACGACGCTTTGCGGGTGCTGGCCTGGGCTCGCCAGAGCGGCAGCCTGCCGGCCTATCGCAAGACCCTCTCGGCTCTGGCGACCGGAGCCGCGGCCGGGGTCGAGCAGCAGGCCGGACTGGCGCTGGCCCTGGCCGCAGGAGACGAAGAAAGGGCCGGGGACTATCTCCGTTCACTGGGCCAGCAGCAAGAGTTACCGCGGGCCAGCCAGCACCTGGAACTCTTGCATCGACCGCCGGTCGATGATCGAGAGCTGGCCCAACGCTGGCTCGGCTACAACGGCGACCCGCTGCTTGGCCTGAGCCACCTGCAGAGACCTTGCGAGCTGCCGGATGCCTTGAGTGGTGGGGCCGCGGCCCAGCTGGCCGGCGACCTGATGACCGGGGTGGCCCAGGGCCGTCAGGAGACGCCGCTCGAGCAATCGGTACGCTGGGTTCGCAATCTCGACCTTCCCAGGGGTGATGCCATCAAGGTGGCCCGGGATGCGCTTTCCCACACCGGCGCCTGGAAAGACTGGCACCAGAATCTAGAGGCCCGACTCGGTCCGCTTTTCGACCGGCTACGCCTGGCTCGTGAAGTGATCGGGTCGGCCGCGCTGGGGCTGGTGCCAGACAGGGATGAGAAGGCGCGGGTGGCGGCCCGGCTGATGCGTCTGGCCGACGAGCCCGATGTCAGAGTCCTGGGGCAAGCGATGCTGGATCCGGCCGACGGCTGGACTCGCTTCACGGCTTCGGCCACGGCCACGGTGGCCAACGGCAGGATACTGGCCGACGCCATTGGCGCCGGACTAGACCTGTCTGAGCCGAGCGAGCGAATTCGGGCTACAGGGCTTTCTCTAGCCCGGTCGGTCGACTCGCTGGAAGAGCGAACCCACCTGGCTGCGGGCACTCTCGACGTGCTCAAGGGGCTGGCCGAAGAACAGGTGGCCGGCACGCTCGACCGCTTTCAGCAGCAGATCCTGGCCATCCAAGACCCGGCCTGGCGAGCGGACCTGCTGTGCGAACTGGCCTCGAGCCGAGTCGAGCCGGGCCCTTTGGGGGCGCTGCGTCTGGCCAGCGGGCTTTTCTATCAGGGGGCCGGGGTGGTGGCTACCCACGACCGGGAGAGTCTGGTCAAAGCGGGTCTCGAGCGCGCGCTCGAGCTTGACGGCGGACACATTCTGGCGCCCGCCCTGCGGGAGGCGCTGGCCCATGAACGGCCCTCGCAAAGGCTGGCCCCGATCCTGGCCCTGACCGAGTCGTCGGTATACCAGGTCAGCCAGGGGGCCGAACAAGGTGACCTCAAGGTCGAGGACGCCTGGGTCGATATCAACGGGATCGAGGTGGCCATCGCCGACAGCGAGCCCAGCCAGGCCGCTCCTGCGGCCGGCCAGATGCCGGTGCGCACGTCACGCCAGGTTGCCTTCGAGATTCCGCCTCTGGCCGCGGGCTCTCGCACCCGGCTAGACCACAGCAGCCTCAGTCAACAGCGCCTGGAGGCTGCCCTGGCCAGGGCCTCCCAGCTCGACGCCAACTATAGCAGCAAGACTTCAGCCGTCTTCACAGCGGCCGCCCTGACCAACCCTGAGCGCATCGATGAGGCCGCCGCCCTGGGAGAACGACTGGACGCCAATTACAGCACCAAAAGCCGCTCCGTTTTCACCCTGGCCGCGGCCGTGAATCCGGACTTCGCCGATCAGGCCGGCAGTCTGGGGGAAGAGTTCGACGGCGACTACAGCACCAAGACTCGCGCCTACTTCACTCTGGCAGCGGCCCTGGCGGGTAGCCCCGACAAGGCCCGCCAGGCGGCCAACCTGGCCGAAGAGTTTGACGGTGACTATAGCACCAAAACCCGTTGCCTGTTGGCGGTGGCCGCCGCGATCGCCGGCAGTCGCGAGGCTTTCTTGCAGGCCTGGCAGGCGGCCGGGACAGCCGACGCGGGCAACAGTCACAAGACCCGCTCGGTTTTCGCGGTGGCGGCCGCCATCGCCGGCTCCGACAGCGGTCGGATCTTTGAACTCGCTCAGGAGCTCGATGGCAACAACTCGACGCGCACGCGGGCCATGGCCGCCGTGGCGGCGGCTATCGCGGGCACTCCCGAGCGAGCCCGCCAGGCCCACGAACTCTCTTCCACCTGGGGCGAAAGCAGCTGGGGCCGGGCCCGGGCTCTGCAGATGATGGCCTGTGCCGGGGCTCTCAACCCGGCCCGCGCCGGCTATGCCATGCCCATCCAGTGGGACTTCCTCTGGCCTCCTGACGATTGAAACGGTGGGTTCCAACGGGGCACGCCCAGGGATCAAAGACGTACCACCGGCAAGGTGGGATGCCACGGGTTCGCCGGCTCAAAGCGGTCCGGACTGTCGGGCGCGCCGATCTCTACCGGGTGGCGGGGAAATCTAGCCCCACGGCCCTTAGTCGAGGAGCTGACTCAGGCGCGTGAGGGCTTCTTTTTCGGAGGTCTTGTTGGCCACCAACTCCAGCAACTGCGGCTGGATTTTCTCGGCCCCCGGCAAGGCGAACCCATCCAGCCAGACCCTGGCCTGACGCGAATTGAGCTTACCCTCTTTCATGGCCTGCTCGAGGGCCTTCAGGTCTTGCACCAACTCGACCTGAGGCTGGCGCTCGAGGCGGGCGTCGATGGCCTTCAGGGTGGCGCTGCGTAAGTTGTTCTGGTTGAGAAAACCGTCTTTGACAAAGACTTCTTGATAGAGCTTGATGCGTTCGTCGAGCTCGCTGTGTCCCCGGGCTACCCAGTTCACCGCGCCACGCGCCTCCGAGCGAATCACGCCTCGGCCCGGCAGGTCCGCCAGAAAGCTCCGGAGCGAAGGGCTGCCGAGCGCGAACTGATGGTAGAGGCGGAAGCTCTCCTGCAGGTCATAACGGCGACCGTAGCCGGCCTCTTCGTGGGCCTTCAACAGGCTCTGCATGCGACGGTCGGCTTCACTCGCATCGACGCCGGCGGCCCGTTCCTGACGGTAGGCTTCGAACACGTGGGCCCGCAGCCCATCCTGGTTGAATTTTGGGTTGCCCAAAATGAGCTGGCGATAGTCTTGCAGATTGTCGACGCTCAGTTGCGCGGTCGCTTCGATCGCCTCTTGACGCCGCACTCCGGCCTCGCGCAGCTCGGACAGAAAGTCTCTCACCGGCTGCAGCTCTTCACCGCCGCCCAGATACCGCTGGTAGGCCTGTAAAGCCGCGCGAAGATCGTAGGCGTTCTTCCATTGGCCCGGCTGGGCTAGCCGATCGAGCCGGGCGAGCGTGGTCTCGAGATCGTTGCCGGCCCGGACCTCTGTCCAGGCGCACTCGAGCAACTCAGCCCGAACGTAGTCGTGGTGGTAGAGTTCTTGGGGATTGGCGAACAGCTGCCGGGCGGCCGTTACCTTCTGGTCGAGGGTCAGGCTGGCTACCGGCTCGAGGCACAGACTCATCACTCTGGTCCGAACGGTCGGGCCCACTCCTTCGCGAATCATCTGGTCGAACAGGTCGCGGGCCGGCTCGAGCGCCTCACTACCCGCCAGATAGCGAGTAAAGCTCGCGAAGGCTTCACTCACATCGCTGCGGTAGCAGGTCGAGCGCGATCCAAAGGCCTGGGCCAGCCGGTCGATTCGGGACCGGGCCGTGGCCTCGTCACTGCCCGCCCCGCGCTGGGCCAGATAGGCGTCGAAGACCCGGCTGCGGACGCCCGCCTGGTTGAGGAGCTTGTGCTCGAGCAGGACCGTCTGGTAGAAATCCCACTGCTGCGAGTCGACCTCATGGACCTGTTCCAGGGCGGTGGAGAACTCGGCGCCACCGATACCCTTCTTCAGCAAATACGCGCCTCGCTGGCGAGCGGTGGCGGCCGCGGGTCCGGCGGCGAAATGGCTGTAGCTTTCGAGCACCGAGGCGATCTCGCTGCGATAACTGAGCCCGGCCTGGTTGACCTGAACCGCCAGCTCGGCCAGGCGCCCGTAAGCCTCTCGCGGGGTTGACCCGGCCTCGACTTCGGCTCGGAAGGCTTCGAAGGTGGTGGTCTGTTGATAGCTCTCGTGGAAGGGTGCGTACTTTTTCTGGCCCAGCTCTCGGAAGGCTTCCACTCGCTCGGGTAACGATAGCGATCCGCAGGGCGCCAGCACCTGCTCGGCGGCCCGACGGGCCAGGTCACCACTCTTGTGCTGACCCAGGCTATCGCAGAACAGGTCGGGCACGCAATCAGGCTGACCGGCTACCACCTGGCTGTAAGCCTGGCCAGCCGAGCGAATCTGGCTGGTGTAGCCCAGACGCTCGAGCGGCTGGCGCAGCTCTAGCAGTTGGGCGCAGGCCACTACCGGTGAGGCTCCCTTGAGCAGGGCCTGGTCGAAGGCCTGGCCCAGCTCGTCGGCCTGCTTGCCCTGGGCCACCAAATCGCGCAGCGAGCCGGCATGACTGGTCAGGCCCTGGGCCGATTGAGCCAGCTTGAGCAACCATTCTTCCTCGAGCGGGCCGAGCACTTTGAGGTAGCGATCCGAAAGCCCGCTGGCGGCCAGGCTGGCGCGGGCTTGCACGACGCTGGGCGAGCCGTCCAGCAGTTGCAGTTCATGCAGGCGGGCGGCCTGGTCCCCGGCCGCTTCCAGCCGGGCTTGCGCTTGAGCCGGAGGTGCTCCCTGGGCCAACAGGTTCTGGGCGATTCGCGTGGCGCGACTGGGAGGCGCCTTGGCCAGCAGGGCCTCGGCCTGGGGCAGGTTGGCCGACTGCCAATGGTCACCGTCCATCACCAGCCAGGCAGAGGCCGGCTCGAGATAAGCTTGATAGAGCGAGAGTTGTCGGCCCTGCTGGTCGAGGGCCAGGCGGGCCTGGGCCACGCGCTCGACCCCCTCGGGCGCCGGCCGGTGGCTCAGCCCGAATTCGAGCCGTTCGAAGGCAGCCAGTTCGTCGAGACTGCGTAACGGCAGGGGCTGGCCCCAGCTTTGCACGCGCAGGCTCTCATCGCCCTTTTCCAGGCGGGCAGCCGCCTCTTCGGCCGAGAGTTTGCGGTGGGCGCTCGTCCAGGGGAAGTGCCAGCTTTTCTTGACCAGAAAATCGCACGGCAGAGCGGCTAGTTCCTGGGCTAATCCAGCCCCTGCCGCACCCAGGGGAAAGCCGTCAAGGGCCCGCTCGGGCGCCACTGCGGGGCTGCTCGCTCGGGGGCTTAGCTCGACCTGATCCCCGCCTGGCTCGGCCGGGCTCGACGAAGCCCGGGCCACCACCCGACCTGGTCTATGCAGGGGCAGACTGCCACCAATAATCACCCTCCCATTCTAGGGCCGGGAACTGAAAACGGACCTAAAAGCAGGGCAGGCGAAGTTCGACCACCACGCCGTCGCGGTCCTCGCGATTGCGGATGTGGCACTCGCCGCCCACCTCGAGCACCATGGAAGAGACCACCGACAGCCCCAGACCCATGCCCGGCACCTGGCCGGTGAAGTGGCGTTCGCCCTGGTAATAGGGCTGAAAGGCCTGGCGCAGTTGCTCGGGCGAGAGGGTCACCCCGTCGTCGCGCACGGCGATGTCGACGGTAGAGTTCTTGCGCTGGGCCGTCAGCTCGATCGCGGGCGATTTTTCGGGATGGAACTTCTTGCTGTTTTGCATCAGTTCGAGCAGGGTCAGCTCGAGGGCTCGATCCGACAGATTGATGGCTCCCTTGAGAGGGGTCTCCAGGCAGCAACGTACGGGCTTGAGCTCAAGCTGGGCCGCCAGTTCTTGAGCCACCGACTCGAGGCGAACCAGCTCGAAACCTTCGCCGTCGGGCACGGCCGTGGGCGCCTGCAGATACGCCAGCACGTCGTCGAGTTCGCCTTTGAGCTCGTTGACCCCGTCCAGGGACATCTTGGCGAACTCGGCGATCTTGTCGGGGGTGAGCTTGTCGCCTCGATCGACGATGAAGGAGAGTCCCCAGATCATCTTGGTCAGAGGAGTGCGCAGTTTGTGGGCGATGAGGGCGTTGAAGCTCCAGACGCTGCGTTGGGAAGTCATCTGGGCGGTGACGTCGCGCAGTTGCAGCAGGCGCTCGGTGCGGCCGCGCACCGAGTGGACCATGTTCTTGACCTCGATGAAGGCGGCTCCGGCCATGCTCGACTCGGGGCGCACCAGCTGAAACACCTTCTCGGGCTTGAGGTTGGGCCAATCCGCCAGGGCGTCGTCGGGTGAGGGCGAGAACTGGCGCTGCAGATGGGGCAGCAGCTGGTGGCCTTCACTACCGGTGGGGAGCGAGAGGATGGTCCTGGATTTGGCGTTGGAGTAAAGGATGACTCCCTGGTCGTTGACCAGCACATAGCCTTCTTCGGCGTTATCTACGACCCAGCTAAAACGGGCCCGCTCGTCGCGAATGCGGGCGTAGCGGTTGAGACGCGTGACGCTGGCAATTTGAGCCCGAAACTCGCTGGGCTTGAAGGGCTTCGAGATAAAGTCGTCGGCCCCGGCCAAGAGCCCGGCCACCCGCGATTCTTCGTCTTCGAGGGCCGTCACCATGATGACCGGCACCTCGGCCAGCACTTCGTTCTCGCGCAGTTCACGACAGACCTGATTGCCGTCCTTGCCGGGCATGACCACGTCGAGCAAGATGAGATCAGGGGTCAACTCGAGGGCCTTGGCCAGCGCCTCGTCGCCGTCGCCCGCAAACTCGAGCCGGTACGGCTCGTTCTTGAGCAGGCTCTTCATCAAGAGACGTTCAGCCCGGTCGTCGTCGACGATGAGGATCAACGGTTGCTCGAAAGTCACGCTTTACTGTCCTTTGCGTCGGTTCACTGCAGAAGGATTTGCGTTGGTCGGTTCGAGAAACGGACCACAATGTCCAACGTCCCCTTCCTCCGGCAACTTCGCCTGCGAAATTTCTTGTCCTATCAGGACGAGCAGATTGAGTGTCGCGGTCTCAATGTCCTGATTGGAGCCAACGGGTCAGGAAAGTCTAATTTACTGGAATGCCTGCGAATTCTGCAAGCCACGCCGGATGATTTGGCTGCCGTGATTCGGGAAGGTGGGGGAGTGGATGACTGGATATCCCGCGCTCCGGGCGGACCGGGTGCGGCTTCAATCGAGGCGATTCTATCAGCCGACCACACCAGGGAAGAGTTTCGCCAGCGCTACCAGTTGGACTTCACATCGGTGAGGGGGCGCCTGGAACTGACGGATGAGACCCTGGAGAACGAGCAGGCCTTACCAGGGCACGAGAGACCCTACTTTTTCTATCGTTACCAGGGGGGAGACCCCGTGCTGAATGTCCGGGTGGCGAACGCCGAAGTGGTGCCACGCCGTTTGAAGCGCCAAAGCCTCAAGCCGGACCAGTCGATCTTTGCCCAACGGCGGGACCCCGAGCAGTATCCAGAAGTCAGCCGAATAGCGGAGCTATTCGCCGAGTTTCGCATTTATCGGGAACTAGGCATCGGACCGAGTGCCGGCTATCGCTATCCTCAAAAACTAGATCTTCCGAGCGACCAGCTGGAGGAGGATGGCTCGAACCTGGTGCTGGTGCTGGGCACTCTCCAGCATTTCGATGCCTTCCGACGCATTGAACACGAGTTGAGCCGTTTCTATGAGGGCGCGGAACGTCTTCTGATAACCCCCGAGGCCGGCACTCTCGCTCTTTATCTGAAGGAAGCACATCTTTCCAGGCCCACGCCCGCGACCAGGCTGTCGGACGGAACCCTGAGGTTCTTATGCCTGCTCACCGTTCTTTGTCATCCCGACCCGCCCCCGGTGGTCGCGATTGAAGAGCCTGAACTCGGGCTTCATCCAGACGCGGTGCTCCAGATTGCAGATCTCATCGTCGAGGCGAGTCAGAGAACGCAGTTGTTCATTACGACTCACTCCGAGGCGTTCGTGTCGGCCCTCTCAGAACAGGTGGACGATGTGGTGGTCTGTGAGAAAATCAACGGATTGACTCGCCTCCGGAGGCTAGAGTCAGAGGCGCTTCGGCTCTGGCTGGAGCGCTACTCGCTTGGTGAGCTTTGGCGGAAGGGAGAACTGGGTGGCAACCCGGTTTAAGGAGATTCGTCTCTACATCGAAGGCGCTAAGCGGGGAGACTTGAGAGCCCGATTACGCGTCGCGTTTGGTGAATTCCTCAAGCCTCTGAGGTCGAAGGCTCCGCGACGAGGCCTCCGCTGGAGTGTCGTGATGTCGGGCGGAACCCACGATACGCTAGAAGACTTCGACGTGGCAATGAAGAGCCATCCGCACGCGCTGGTTCTGGTGCTGGTTGACGCTGAGAAACCCATGGAATATACCGGTGACCGACTCGACGCTGCGGCTAAGCAGCTCATTTCGACTCAGAAAGGCGATTTTTCGTCGGAGCCGGACGAGAAGCAGATCCATCTTATGGTGCAGCTGATGGAGGCCTGGTTTTTTGCGGACCTGGCCGCCGTGAAGGATTGCTTTCCCGATTTAGTCGAGAGGCATTTGAACGTCCCCAACAACGTCGAGACAGTCCCCAAGCAGGATGTGCTTCGCAAACTCAAGGATACCTCCAGAGGGCGGTATAGTAAGTCTGTCCACTCGCATGTGATTCTCGCCAAGCTCGATCCAGCGCTGGTCTGTAGCCGCGCGCCGTTTTGCCAACGTCTGTTTTCTATCATTGAGCAGGCGATTGATTCCCAGGGCTAGGCCTGCGACAGCGGTCGTACGTTCGACAGGAGCCTCGCGCCGGGATTGGAATGGAGGCTGGTGCCGACCATCTATGCCGGAGAATGGGCGCCCGAATACGGGGGGCCGCATCTGACCGAAGCCGACGGCCCTGAAGGCCAGGCCGAGGTGTGGGAGCATTCGCTGGTGACCTCGGTCGATTGCCCACCGCTGGCTCGGCCGCTGGCTTTTGTCGACGGTATCCGTCGGGTCGAAGCCCAGCTGTTCTACGCCGAGGGCAACGAGGAGCCGGCTCCCGGAGTGGCCGGGGCGCTGGCGGTGGGGGCGGTCGTGCCCAGTCCGGCCGGACCCCTCGAGGTGGTCGAGGTCGAGGTGCGCCGCCTGGCCATTTTCGGCTCCGGCAAGACGGCCAGCTTGCCCGCCCAGCCGGGCGGCTGGAGCTGGCAGACCGTCACCCTCGAAGACGGCAGCCTGGACGCGCCCATGCAAGAGTTGCAGCGCCTGATGCGCGAACGCGAGTGGGCTCTGGCCGAGCGGCTGGCTGCTGCCGGGCAACTGGTCCTTCTGGACGGGCCTTTGCACAGCACTCGTGACCATAAGGCCTCGATTGTGGGCTACGTCAAAACCCACCATCGGCGTCTGCTCGAGCCGGCTGCCCACGCCAAGGTGGCTCTGCTCGAGCACGGGCAGCGCACCAGCCTGTTCACGGTCAGCGAGCGACACTCGTGCTATTTCCGACTGGCTGGGCGCACGCCTCGACATCATCCCTGGTTTGGCATCGTGCGCCTCGAAGTGAGTGCGGCCGCCGGCCGCCAAGCCACCGTCGAGACCATCAACGCGGTCTGTGGCACGCTGCCGCGCTATGCCGGGGTCAGTCACGTCGACCCTCGGGCCCCCCAGAATTTGCAGCCGGTCGGAGCCCTAGAGCGCGAGTTGCGCCGCCGCTGCGGCGATACGGCTTTAGGCACACGGGCTACCCGCGAGGCGGTGGCTCAGTTAGCGGGAGGATAGATGGATAACGAGAATCGGGTCGGATTGGTCGACGGGGTGGTGGAAGGCAGCACCAGCAAGTTTCGAGTCATCCTCGACGAAGACCGCTATCTGCAGCTCGACGAGCTGGTCAACACCTCACAGGTGCTGCCCACCGGCGAGCTGCATACCACTTATGGCATCGTCACCGAGGTCTATGGACGCATCGAGGGGGCTAGCTTCCCCTCCGACACGGTGCGCATCGCTCGCGATCAGACCATGCCCGGCTCGGCCGTGCGCACCGCCGATGTGAAGGTGCTCCGCACCGTGCCCGAGATCTGGGTGCCACCTGCTCCCGGAGCCACCGTCGAGCGAGCCCGCGATGCCCATCGCAAGAACGCGCTCTATCTCGACCAGATGGCCCGACCCATCCCGGTGGCTCTCGACAACACGGGCGAGCCGGTCTTTCTCGACTTTGATTTCCTTGACGGCACCCGCGGCGGCCACGTTTCGATTTCGGGCGTGTCAGGGGTCGCCACCAAGACCTCGTTCGCGCTGCATCTGCTCTATCTGCTGCTCGAGACCAACACCGGTCGAGAAGCTCTGGGCATTCACGCGGCCGGCACCCGAGCCCTGATCTTCAACGTCAAAGGCGAGGATCTGCTTCATTTCGACAAGCCGTCTTCAGCCTATGAGAAGCGCTGCCAGAAGGATCCGGACCTGCCCCACCAGTGGCGCAAGCTCGAGGTGGACAGTCCCGGACCATTCCATTCGGTTCGCTTTCTGGCCCCGCTGTCGCGCCACGCGCAGGGAACTCCCTGCACCGACGTCGAGTCGCGCCCGGCGGACCAGCTCACACCCTATGGCTGGACTGTCTACGAATTCATTCGCCAAGGCCTGTTGCGCTTTTGCTTTTCGGATGTGGATGACTCGCGCAACCAGCTCTCGTTCGTCGAGCAGCGAGTGCGGGTCCAATTGGCCCGTTGGGCCTTCCCTCTCGAGGGCAAGCCAGGAGCGGTGGTGATGATCCCGCCGACCCAGGGGGTCGGCTACAACATCGACCAGCTGGCCCAGAAAAAGCGCGAGCCTCGGCCCGCCCTCGAGGGCGATGTGGTCGAAGACTTCCGCGGGCTGGTCGATTTTCTCGAGCGCCAGCTCGAAGAAGGCGAAAGCCGGGAGTGGACGGGCGGCACGCAAGCCGGCACCGTCAACGCTTTTCTCAGGCGGTTGCACGCGATGGTGCCGCGTTTCGGGCATCTGATTACCCATCGGGTCAAGAGCTTCACTCTGGAAGGCTCTGAGGCGCCCACCGAAAACCTCATCGTGGTCGACATCAACAGCCTGCACGAAGACGGCCAACGCTTCGTAGTGGGCGCTCTGCTCAGCTCGATCTTCTCGGCCAAGGAGCGGGGCAAGCGGTTTCCCCTCCACTTCGTGGTGCTCGACGAACTCAACAAATACGCGCCTCGCCACGGCAGCAGTCCGCTCAAAGAGGTGCTGGTCGATATCGCCGCTCGCGGTCGTTCGCTGGGTGTGATCCTCGTCGGCGCCCAGCAGTCGGCCTCGGATGTGGAAGGGGCTATCACTCGCAATGCCGCTATCCGCGTGGTGGGGCGGCTGGACGGAGCCGAGTCCACGGCCGACATCTACCGTTTTCTCACCCCCGAGGTGCGCGAGCGGGCCACTCGGCTGTTGCCGGGAGCGATGATTCTGGATCAACCGCTCATCCCGGCGCCCATTCCCTTTCGCTTTCCCTTTCCCAACTATGCGACTCGGGCCGACGAGGTCCCTCAGCTCGACGAAGTCGAGATGGAACAGGCCTTTCTTTTCCGCTAGTCTAACCCGAAATGGTCTTTGAAGTAAGCCGCATCCGACATGAGAGCGATCTGCCGATCTTTGCTGGTAGGGTGACCGAGGGCCGTCTCGTGGTCGGTTTCTTACTCGAGGCACGCCGTCAAGGCGAGGCCGTCTGCCGGTCTCGCGTGACCGGAGTGTGCGTGGGTGGACGCTGGCTCGACCAGGCCTCGCCGGGTGACGAAGTCGAGATTCTGCTGCGGGGAGAACCGGCTCGTCAGGTGAAGGTGGGGGACGTTCTCCATCATCTGCCCGAGAATTAGTCTGTAAACAGTTGTTGACTTTTGCGAGAGGGCGAGGTATCCTTGCTGAATACTGAGTGAGTGTTCAGTCAATTTGGTGGAGCCGGGCAAGAAAAAGTCAGAACGAACTCGCGAGGCGATTCTAGAATCGGCTCGCCGCGCTTTTCTAAGACAAAGTTACGACCAGGTGGGGGTGCGCGAGATCGCCGCCGAGGCGGGTGTCAACGCGGCCCTGGTCAACCGCTACTTCGGCTCCAAGCAAGGCCTGTTCGCCGAGGTGCTGGACTCGGGTACCGACTATGACGAACTCTATCAGGCTGCGCCTCACGAGCTCGGCCAGCAGCTAGCCCGTTTCTTGATCGAGGGCGAGTTGACCACTCGCAGCGGCAAACGCCTGCCCTACGATCCCGATCGATTGATGCTTTACGTTCGCTCCATCGGTTGCCCCGAGGCCACCGCCATCCTGCGCGAGCGGCTGGCCCGCAAGATCACGGGGCCCATGCTGGATTGTCTGCCCGAGCCGGGTCGGCAAGAGAAGGCGGCCTTGATCACTTCTCACCTTTTCGGCTTTTTACTCATCCACCGCGTGGTCGGTGCCGCCTGTGTGGTGGCCGCCGACAAAGACATTCTTCTCGACCAGCTGGCCACCAGTCTACAGGCCATCATCGATTCTGGGAGCAAGCCATGAAAAAGACTTACCTTCTCCTCATCCTTTTGCTGCTCGGCGGCTGCGCCAAAGAACAGGCCAAGCAAGCTCCGGCGGCGCCGCCTCCACCCGAGGTGACGGTCGAGGCGGCCCGGCGCGAGTCGGTGTCGGTCTATGACGACTACACGGCCGAACTCAAAGCCAACGAGGTGGCCGAGGTGCGAGCCCGGGTCGAAGGCACCTTGCTCGACTACAGCTTTCGCGAAGGCAGCCTGGTCCAGCAGGGGCAGGTCCTCTTCGCTCTTGACCCGGGACCCTACCAGGCCGCCCTGTCGGCAGCCAGCGCTCAAGTCTCGCAGGCCGAAGGCCGGCTGGCCCAGGCAGAGGGCACTCTGGCCCAGGCCCGGGCCGAACTCGAACGGGCCCGCTCTTTGGTCAACCTGCAGCAGGTCACAGCCGAGCTGGCTCGCTCCAAATCCGCCTGGGACGCTGCCCAACGCGAGGTCGACCGCTATCAAGCCCTGGTCGACCAGGGGGCCGTGCCCAAACAGCGCTACGATCAGGCCGTCGACTCTCGCGATCTGGCCCGAGCCGACTATGAAGCCGTGCGGGCACGCCTGCAGAACACCAAGGTCGGTGATCAGGCCGATGTGGGGGTGGCCAAAGCCAACGTCGAGTCGGCTCAGGCCGGCGTCGTCTCGGCCCAGGCGGCCATCAAGTCGGCCCGCGCCGAGGTCGAGAAGGCCCAGCTCAATCTTTCCTATACCACCATTCGCGCTCCCTTCACCGGGGTCATCGGCACCCTGGGGGTCGACCCCGGCAGCCTGGTGCTGCCGGGCCAAACCCGGCTGGCCACGCTGTCGAATAGCGATCCCATCTATGCCGACTTCGCCATCAGCGAAGCCGAGTATCTTCGTCTGAGTCGCAGTCAAGGTTTTGACGGCAGCCCCTTCCGGCTCCAACTGGCCGATGGTAGCAAGTATGACGAACCCGGTCGCTTCGTGCTGGTGGACCGCTCGCTCAATCAGGGTACAGGCACCATCACCGTCCGAGCCAAGTTCGGCAATCCCGACCTGTTATTGCGCCCCGGCGGTTTCGGGCGAGTCACCATGCTCAAGGAGAAGGTGGCTGCCGCCGTGGTCATCCCCCAAAAGGCCTTGACCAACATCCAATCGCTGGACGCGGTCTTTGTGGTCAAGTCTGACAATACCGTGGAACAGCGCCAGATCGAGCTGGGGGCCAGACTAGAGGGCGGCATCGTGGTGAAGAAGGGCCTCGAGCCGGGCGAGCGGGTGGTGGTCGACGGGCTTCAGAAAGTGCGGCCAGGAATGGCCGTTCAGGTGCTCTGATGTCGGCCAAGACCTTTATCCATCGTCCTGTTCTTTCCATCGTCATCGCCATCTTGATCACCATGGTCGGGGCCCTGGCCGTGCCCAACATGGCCGTGCAGCGCTTTCCCGACCTGGTTCCGCCCACCGTACTGGTGAGCGCCAACTATCCCGGCGCCAGCGCCGTTACCGTCGAGCAGACCGTGGCCAGCCAGATCGAGCAAGAGGTCAACGGTGCCGAGCACATGCTCTACATGACCAGCAAGTCCTCGAGCGACGGCAACTATCAACTCACCTGCAGTTTCGAGGTGGGCACCGATGTGGACCTGGCCGCCGTCGATGTGCAGAACCGCGTCAACCGGGCCACTTCGACCCTGCCCGAAGAGGTGACGCGCAACGGCATCACGGTGGCCAAACAGTCGACCCAGTTTCTGATGGTGGCCACCCTCTATTCGCCCAACGGCACCTATGACAAGCTCTTCTTGAGCAACTATGCCTCCATCAATCTGCTCGACCCTCTCAGCCGCGTGCCCGGCGTGGGAGGGGTCGAGGTGCGTTTCGGCGGCGCCGACTACGCCATGCGCATGTGGGTCAAACCCGACGTGCTGGCCCGCCTGGGGGTCACTGCTGGCGACATCACCGGAGCCCTGCGCGAACAGAACGTGCAGGCCTCGGCCGGCAGTATCGGTCAGCCCCCTCAAGCGTCCGGGCTCGACTTTCAATACCCGGTCACGGTCGAGGGCCAGCTCAACACCGTCGATCAGTTCGCCAACGTGGTGGTCAAGGTCGATGACGACGGCAACATCGTGCGCATTCGCGATGTGGCGCGCACCGAGCTAGGGGCCGAGACCTATGACAGCTTCGGTCGCCGCAACGGTCAAGAAGCCATCCCCATGATCGTCTTCCAGCGACCCGGAGCGAACGCCCTCGAGGTGGCCACCAAAGCGCGGGCCGAACTCGAGCGGCTCAAGCAGAACTTTCCCGACGACGTCGCAGTCGACGTGACCTATGACGCCACTCAGGTCGTCGAAGCCTCGATCCACGAGGTGCTCAAAACCCTCACCGAGGCTTTCATTCTGGTGGTGGTAGTGGTCTTCACTTTTTTGGGCAACTTCCGGGCCACCCTCATTCCGATTCTGGCGGTGCCGGTCTCGCTGGTGGGCACCTTCGCCATCCTGTTCGCTTTCGGATTCTCCATCAACACGCTGACCTTGCTGGCCATGGTGCTGGCCATCGGGATCGTGGTCGACGACGCCATCGTGGTGGTCGAGGCGGTCGAGCACCACATCGAGGAAGGCATGACTCCGCTGGCCGCTACCGAGCAAGCCATGAGCGAAGTGGCCGGACCGGTGGTGGCCATTGCCCTGGTCCTGTGCTCGGTGTTCGTCCCGGTGGCCTTCCTGGGTGGTCTGGCCGGTCAACTCTATCGCCAGTTCGCCATCACCATGTCGGCGGCAGTCTTGCTGTCGGCGGTGGTTGCGCTCACCCTCACCCCGGCCCTGTGCCAGATGATCCTGCGCCCGCGCCAGAAGATGTGGGGCCCCTTCGGCTGGTACATCAGCCTATTCGAAGGCTTCTTCAAACGGGTCGTGGGGGGCTATCGCAGCGTGGTGGCCGTGGCCGTGCGCCGCCTGGTTCTGGTGAGCGGACTGATGGCCCTCGTGTTCTTCGGCGTGTGGGGCCTCAACCGCGCCCTGCCCACCGGCCTGGTGCCCTCCGAGGACAACGGTTATCTGCTGATCAGCATCAGCCTCCCGCCGGGCAGTGCGCTCGAGCGCACCGACGCCATCGCGGCTCGGGTCGAGAAGATCGTCATGGACACGCCCGGAGTACGCTCCATGGTGATGATGGGCGGAACCAGCATCCTCACCGGCAGCCGCGGCCCCAACTATGCCTCCAGCTTCATCATCTTCGACCCCTGGGACGAGCGCTCCGAACACGAATCGGCCGAAGCCATCCTGGGTCACCTCTCGGCCGAGTTCTCGAAGATTCAAGAGGCTAACGTCATGGCCATCAATCCGCCGCCGATTCCGGGCCTGGGTCGGTCGGGCGGCTTTGTCTTCGAATTGCAAGACCGCGGGGGCGGCACGCCGGACGAACTCGAGGCCGCCACCCAGGCCTTCCTGGCGGCGGCCCGCCAGGACCCTCGCCTGGTCGGCTTGTTCACACCGTTCTCGACGGCCGTCCCCGAGATCGCTCTCGATGTCGACCGGGCCAAGGTCAAGGTGTTGGGGGTCAAGCTCGACGAGGTGTTCTCGACGCTGCAGGTCAACCTGGGCGGTGCCTTTGTCAACCTGTTCAACAAGTTCGGTCGCACCTGGCGGGTCTACGTCCAATCCGAGGCCGAATACCGCCGCACGCCGGAAGACATCGGCAACCTCTATGTGCGCGGACGAAACGACGAGATGATTCCTCTGAGCACGCTGACCCACGCTCGTATGACCACCGCTCCCGACCTGCTGCAGCGCTACAACCTCTATCGCACCGCCGAGATTTACGGCTCGGCCCGGCCGGGCCTGAGTTCGGCCGAGGGTCTGGCGGCCATGGAGGAGTTGGCCCAACAGCACCTCCCCGCTGGCTATGGCTTCGAGTGGACAGGAACGGCCTATCAAGAGAAGATCTCTAGCGGCCAGCAAACCCAGATTCTGGCTCTGGCCCTGGTCTTCGTCTTCCTCTTTCTGGCTGCTCTTTACGAGAGCTGGGCCGTGCCGCTGTCGATTCTTATCGGCCTGCCGCTGGGCATTCTGGGGGCCTATCTCGGCTTGCTGAGCATGGGCTACACCAACAACGTGTATGCTCAAATCGGCATCATTACGCTGATGGGGTTGGCCGCCAAGAACGCTATCCTTATCGTCGAGTTCGCTAAGAACCAGTACGAAAAGGGGGGCAAGAGCCTGACCGAGGCAGCCCTGGAGGGAGCCCGCCTGCGCTTTCGCCCCATTCTGATGACCTCGTTCGCCTTCATCCTGGGCGTGGTTCCGCTGGCTCTGGCCGATGGGGCCGGGGCGGCCGCCCAGAGCGCGCTGGGCGTGGCGGTGGTGGCCGGGATGACCTTCGCCACCCTCACCGGTGTGCTGGTCATTCCCGCCCTCTACGTGCTGGTGCAAGGCTTGGCCGAGAGGTTCTCGGGTGGGCCCTACAGCAAGCCTTCCTCGGTTTAGAGGACGGCGAACGAGTCGGTGATCTTCTCGAGCACCGGCAGCCCGTCGTCCCAGCGCTCGGGCAGGCAAACCTGTAGCACCACCAGTAGCACCTTGGGATGGTCGGGGAACTCGATGGCCGTGAAGCGATAGTGGTTGAGAGCTCCATCGCGCTCACCCGAGTAACTGGTGGACACCAATCGGGCTTTGTCGAGTTCCTTGAATTTGGGCGGGCGGATTTCCTTGAAGTTCTCGCGCTTGGAGGCCATGTCTTTGACCTGGTCATCGAGGGCTGACTCGATGGTGGTCTCTGGCCCGAGGCTTTCTCGGTCGTACAAGAACACCCCGGTATTCATGGCCTGGTCGTTGGCCAGAAACTGCAGATCGAAGGGGTGCTTGGACGGGTTGGCGTTCCAATCGCCGGGCAGCTCTACCTCGACCTTCTCGTCGAGGCCTTCGAGGCTGACGATCTGCTTCTGGGTGGTCGGCGCCGGGGGCTGGGCAATCCCCGAGCAAGCGGCCAGGGCGAACAGTAGCAAAAGAGCTGGAACGAGTCGGTAGGTCTGCATCTTTGGGTTTTCGCAGGCGCGCCCTCGCGGGCCTCCCTGGCCCTGGGTGCGGGGGGTAAATGAAAATCAATCAAGGCTAGGCGAGTGCCTCTTGTGTCCGGCGAGATGTCGACTTAGACTGTTTGAGTGCGGGATGGTCTGGTCAAATTGCTCAAGGACGCTCGGGGCAAGCTGCTCGAGCTGGCTGCGGTCGAGGCAGCCCTGGTCTTGCTGCGTGACGATCCGGCCGGGCCGATGCTGGTGCGCGCCGTGCGCGGGGTCGAGGCCGCCGACCTCGAGAAGGACACCTGCAGCAACCTGTTGCTGGCCGAAGCCGAGGGACATGGACGCTCCGTGATCGTGCTCGACTCGCGTCAGGAGATCCGCTTCCATAACCGCCTGGTCGACTTTCGTTCGGCCCTGTGCGTGCCCATTACCATTCAGGGTCGAACCAGCGGTTTGCTCTTGGTGCTCAACCGCCAGCAGCCACGAGCCTTCGAGGCCGACCATCGACGCCAGGTCGAGGAGTTGGCGGCACAGTTGGCCCACGACCTGGTGGCCCAGGGTTGGGGCGAGGCCGAGCCCGACAGCTCCAAGGCGGTCGCACCCAAACCGGTGGCGGTAGCCTCGGGGCGTCCTCGCCTGCTGCTCTTCTTGATGGTCTGGCTGGTGATGTCTGGAGCGACGCTGGTAGGGCGTCGAGCGGTTTCGGCACCAGCGGCCGAGCCGGTCGTGGTGGTGGAAGGCGAGCTGCGAGCGCAGGGCCACCCGGCCAGCTTTCGCCAGTTGCGTCAGGCCCAGTTAGAAGTGGGTGGCCAGGCCCTTGGAGGCGGCCAGCTCGAGCTGCTAGGGCAGGGGCGCTTTCGGCTGCGCTGGGCCACCGCCGCCGACTCGGTGGAACTGCAAGTGAAGGTGCCCGACGTGGGCCAGGCCCGGGCCCGGGCTTCGGTCACCCAGGGCGCCGCCCAGCTCGGCCAACTGCAGTTGCGCTAAGGATCCTCTACCAGGGCGTCCTCGAGGATCTCCTCGTAGGCCTCCTGAACGGCTCGAACTTCCTGCTCGATGAGCCTGGCCCGGTCGACCAGAGCGCGCAGCTGGTCGGCGGGCAGTCCCTCTTCAAAGCCGATCGAGGCCGCCTCGAGCACCTCGGTCATGGCCTCGAGGGCCGAGCGCAAGGTCTGCCAGGCCTCGAGTTCGCGGGGGTCGTCGGGGCCGGGTCTGAGCTGCTCGACCCCTTCGCGCCAGATGGCCAGACTATCGTCGAGACGGCCCAGGCGTTCGGTCAGCTCGACCGGTCCCGCCTGGCCGGCCAGATAATCCTCGACCACGCGCGCTAACTGGTCGGCCGGGCCTAGCATTTGAGCAGGGCCTTCTGATGCGCGCGCAAGAGGTCGATAGACGGCTCGACGCCCAGTTCCTTGTGAAGCAGCTTCTTGCAGGCCTCGAACTGGCGGATGGCCTCTTCCGGAAAGTTCAAGTCGACGTTGGCCTCGACTACGTAAAGGTAGGCCTCCTGGCTGCAGGGGTCGAGTTCGAGGGCTCGCTGGGCATAGTCGAGGGCTTCGAGCGGCTGGCCCGACTGGTGGCCGTGGCGGGCCAGAGTGATGAGGGCATGCAAGAGCAACCTCTCGACGCGACTGCGCCGGTTGAGGGCCCAGTCCTCGTAATAGCCGTCGAGGTAGGGGCCTCGATAAAGCTCGGCCATGCGACGATAGGCCCGCAAGGCCGACTCGGGAGTGCCCTCGCGTTCGTAGCGGGTGGCCAGAGTCGAGGCCTTGTCCAGCTCGTCGAGATCGTGCCAGAAGGGCAGGTCCGGGTTGAATTGCAGGCCGGCCCGGGTGCGCACCAGATAGTTGAGCTCCTCCTTCCAACCGGTCGGACGCAAGTTGGCTCGCAAGTGAGAAAGGGTGGCCGACAGGTTGCGGCGGCCCCTTTCGAGGTCGTCGGGCCAGAAGGTCTCGAGCAGGATCTCTTCGGCCACCGGGCGGCCCGAGTGCGAGGCCAGAAAGGCCAGGAAATAGCGGACCTTGTTGCTCTTCCACTGGGTGTTTTCGATGCGCTCGTCGCCGCGAAAGACCTCGAGGGAGCCCAGCGAATAGACGCGCAGATAGGGCGGGGTGGCCGGTCCGCTCTGCTCGAGACTCTGGCGGGCAGCCTGACGGACCTCTTCGTCGGAATCAAGCGACAGGTGGCGCAGGGCCTCTTCAGGCCAGTGTCCACCCCAGGGGTTGAGCAGGCGGGCGGCCAGGCGCCGGCCGCGGGTCGAAATCTCGCCGGCCATGATCAAACCGTGCAACTCGCGGGGAAACTCTCGCACCAGCAGCTTCAGGTTGTCGTCGTCGGCGGCGGCGTCGGCTTTGAGGTCGAGCAGAAGCGGCAGCAGCCAGCCCACCGAAGCCTCCAGCTGGCGCAGCTGAGCGGGCGTCACCAGCAGGCTGACGGCTCGGGCCATGGTCTCGGCCGGGACCTCATCGCCCAGCTGGGCTAGATTGAGTTGGGCCCGGGCCTGCAGACTGTCGAGTCCGAGGTTGGCCGCCAACTGGCCGGCCCGACGAGCCAGCTCGACGGCCTCGGAGCGCTGGGCTCGACCCAGAATCAGGCTGGCGTCGAGAGCGATCTCGCTCTCGGTCTGCGGTCCCAGCGCGGCCGAGCGCTCGACCGCCTGATGGGCTAGCTCGGCCGCCCGGTCGGGTTGGCGCCGGCTTAGTTCGAGGCGGGCTAGACCCAGTAAGCCTTCCACTGCCAGGCGTGGGCTCTCGCCCTCCGCCAGCTCTTGAAAGCTGTGGGCGGCGCTATCGAGTTCACCCGCTTGTTCCAGGGTGCGAGCCAGAGAGAACAGGCTTGGTCCCGTCTTGGGGGGCCGGCTGGCCGGCACCGCATCGTCGTCGTCAGCCCGCTCCAGAGCCTGAGCCACGGCCGGGCTGGCCCCTTCCCTGGCGTCGTTTAGCACCACCCAGGCGAGTTCCAACTCCGGGTCGCCCGGAGGCTCGCTCTGGCTCAGGCCTCGCACCCAATGGAGGATGGTGGGCGGCAGGCCTTCGAGCAAGAAAGGTGGCGTCTCGAGCCCGGCTTTCTGAACGGCGGCGATCAGATAGGCCAGTCGCAATTGGTCCGAGGCCGCCGAGCCCAGCTTTTGAGCGGCGCGGCCCACCAGACGCCCCGACTCGGGCAAACTCGAGCCCTGGGTAACCACCGTCTGGGCCAGCGACTCGATAGCCCAGGCGGCGGTGCGCTGAAGGGCCCGCTCGCGTTGCTGCACCTCGAGGGCATGCTGGCGCTTTTTGGCTTGCTTTTCGACGGCCTCGAGAAAGACCTTGATTTGAAAGGGCTTCTTGAGATAGTCGCCCACTCCCAGGCGAATGGCTCGGATGGAATCTTCTTCGGTGGAGTAACCGGTGATGACCAGGCTGCCAATGCCGGGGCGATGGCCCTGCACCCCTTCCACCGCGGCCAGACCGTCCATTCCTTCCATGCGCACATCGGCGATCATGATGTCGAAGGGATCGGCCCGGGCTGCTTCGACAGCCGCCGCCCCCGACCCCACCGCGGTCACGGCGTAGCCGTTGAGACCCAGAGCTTCGGCCAGCAATCCCCGCATCGTGTCATCGTCTTCAAGCAGCAGAATCCGAATCACCATTCGCGTTTTGACTTGGACGGCATGGCTTCCTGTTCAATGTTTACATTTGATTTACAACTGGCCGGAGCGACACAACAGACTCACAGCCCGAGCCTCGTAGGATGAACTCAAGACGACCGGCACAACGGTCGGCCCCAAAACGGAAGGAGAACAGAGGCAATGGATGTTAAAGGAGTAGGTTTTGCGTTCGAGGCGAGCATGGGCATCGGTCAGGGTCAGGGACTCAAAGGGTTGGACGGTCCCAATCGCGCTCCCGAGGGTCACGGCCCCTGCAAGAGCCACCACGGTAAGGGCAATCAGAAGGGGGGCGGCGCCGACAAGATTCTCAAAGCCGTAGCCAAGTTGCTGCAGGCCGTGGCCGGAGGGGCCGGCGGCGAGGGTGGCGGCAAAGGCTGCGGTTGCAGCGGCGGGCAACTCGGTGGAGCCCCGGGACTGGCCGGTGGAGGCATCGGGCGGGCCAACCCGTTCCTGGGTTAAGCACAGTTGGGGCGGGAGAGACTCTCTCCCGCCCTTTTTGAGCGGTTAGGAGGGACCGATGGCGACCATGATTCAGGCCCTTTATGCGGCCTATGGCGGCGAGGAGCACGACGTTCCCCAGGGCAGCTTGCCGCGTTTGTTGGCGCTGGTTGAAGACTGGCTCGAGGGCAAAGGCGAACGGGAGGAGTTGCTGGGTGCGCTGCAGACTCAACAGGCCGAGCTCGTGCGAGCGGCCCGCCAGACGGTCGTTCAGCCACACCTCGACCCGGGTCTGGCCGAACTCTTGGGTTTTCAGAAGGAAGTCTTTGAAGAATTGGCCTCCAGCGTCGAGGACTTGCGCTCGGCCGTGGTCTGTCTGGACCCGGCTCTGATCGAGAGCCAGGCCGCCCGCTTAGAAGACGGGGTGGCCGCCCTGCGAGAGGTGACTGACGAGCTTCACCAGTGGCAAAACACGGGCCAGGTTCGTTGTCTTCGTTGCGGTCGCGAGGGTTTGGTGTGTCCCCACTGCGGTCTGATGGGATTGGTGGCTGATCTCGAGTGGGAAGGCCGCGAGCATGAGACCGGCCAGCTGGGTCGGGTAGGAGGCCACCTCTATCGTACGTTTCAGGCGGTGTTAGAAGGAAAGTCTTGCCTCACCAGGTTGCTGCATCAGTTGCAGAGCCTGGAGCCCGAGCTGGCTCAGGTCGCCCAGCTGGCCACCGAGTGGTGCGGGCAAGAGGCTCTGGCCGACGAGATTCTGGCCGATTTGGTGGCAGTGGAGGACGGCCTGGCGCGGATGGCGGCCTGCGCCCAGACTCGTCGCTTGACGGATCTGGCGATCGGTTGGGAACTGTTCTTTCGGGCCTGGCGAGACCTGCAGGCGCGCTTGTATCCGAGCCTGGCCCTGGCCAGTTAGAAGTTGCTCAACAGCTGAGCGGTGGGCAACACCGCCGCCAGGAAGAGAAAGGCCGTCAGACTACCCAGGACCGTCATCATCAGGGGCTCGATCAGAGCTGTGGCCGTGGCCAGAGCCAGGTCGAGCTCCATTTCGTAAAGGGCGCAGGTGGTTCGGCTCATGGCCGCCAGGGTGGCTGTCTCTTCGCCGGCTTTGAGTAGCCCGGCCGGAATGCCGCCCAGCAGTTCGCATTCGACGATGGCCTCGCCCAGCCGCTCCCCGCCTTCGACCCGTTTGCGGGTGGCCATCAGTTGGGCGGCCACCACCCGATTACCGGACGCCCGCGCGGCCAGTTCTAGCGAGCTGAGCACATCGACTCCGGCCGACAGGCAACAGCCCAGCACGTAGAAGACTCTCACGGCCACGGTCTTGCGGGTGACGATAGACAGGCCCGGGGTCGAGAGCAAAAAGCGATCCCAGACCAGGCGCACGGCCGGACTGACCAGCCACTCTTGCAGGTAGGGGCCACAGCTCAACAGGAAGACCGGAATGGCCACCAGTTGGACCAGAAACAGTGGATGGCGTAGGATTTCTCCGACCCAGACCAGCAGACGCGTGGCCAGGGGCAACTGCAGGCGCAGCGACACGAACAGCTCGTTGAGGGCCGGCATGACGAAGGTCACGAAGGTCAGGGTGGTGAGCAAGAACGAGGCTACCAGGATGGCCGGATACACCATGGCCGAGGACAGCTTGCGGGCCAGCTCGGCCTGGCGTTCTTCGAGCTGGGCCAGGCGTTCGATCATGCCCACCAGGGTGCCCGAGCGTTCACCGATCTCGAGCAGGGCGGTATAGGTGTCGGGAAAGACCTGGGGGAGCTCGCGCATGGCCCGCGACAGAGGCTGGCCCTGGCGCACGCGCAACGCAAGCAGGTCGCTGGCCTCGGTGAGTTTGGGACTCGACTGGCCGGCCAGGCTCAGCGCGTCTAACAGCGGAACACCGGTCCGCAGCATAAACGACAGCTGGCCACTAAAGACCGCCAGACCCCTCCGATCCATCTTGTATGGTTACCGATTCGAGGGGGCTCCCCCTGCCGGTCGAGGAGTAGCCGACCAGTCGCGAGAAGGAGCCGTCTTGCAGACCTCGACCTCGTCACGATTGTTGCCGCTGGCCCTTTTGGCCTGTGCTGGTGGGTTGCTGGGCCTGGCCAGCGCCAACCCCCAGCCGGAACCGGCCTTGCTGGCTTTGTTGGCCGTGGGATGCCTGGCTCTGGAGGCGGCCGCTGCCAGCCTCGGCAATCTCGGTTTCGTGAGCGGGGCGGGAGCCTGCTATCTGGCCGCCGCTTTGAGCCCCCAGGTGGGGTATGGCTGGGCTTTGCTGCTCAGTCTGGGCGCTCTGGGTTTGCGCACCCTGCTGCGCGGGCAGGGACAGGGTAGCTGGCGGGTGATGGAGGGGCTGGTCGATTTGGTGCCGGTGACCCTGGCCTGTCTGGTTGGTTTGGGGCTGGGTTGGCTCTGGGCCAGTCCTCCAGCCTGGGCCGTGGCCCTGATTGTGCTCGAGGTCTATCTGCCCGCTGCCCTGGGTTTGCCCGGCTTGCTGGCCGCCGGACTGCCGCTAGAAGAGCGACCTTATTGGGCTCGCTGCCGGCGGGCGGTCACCCCGTTGGTGGTGGCCTCCGCCTTTCTAGGAGTGGCCGGGGCCAAGCTTTCCGGTCTGGGGCCCTGGCAGGTGCTCTGGATTGCTCCCGTGGCCGTCGCCCTGGCCACCCAGGTGGCCCGCAGCCTCGACGAGGTCGAACTGGCCGACCGCCAGACCCTGGCCGCCGAACTCGAATCGGTTCGTCGGGGCAAGGCCCGTGAGCAGGCTCAGGGCGACCGTTTGCGGCGCGAACTGCAGTCGAAGGTCGACGAGTATCTGGTGGTCGAGGAGTTATCGCTGGAACTGGCCGGCAGCCACACTGTCGACGAGTGCCTGGCGGTAGTGCTCGAGAAGCTGGCTCACACGGTGGACTGCCAGAGCCTGGCTATCTTCGTTCCCGAGGACGAGCAGCTCGTGCCTTTGCGCTTTCGCAGCCCTTTTCAGACCCAATTGGCCGAGGCGCGCCTGCTGCGCAGCCGCGAGCCGCTGGTGGAGCAGTGCCAGCAAAGCGGTCGCCTCGAGACGCTGGGCCTGCCTGAACCAGCCGAGCGCCTCTTTCCTGGCGAGACGGTAGCGGTGGCCTTGCCCATCGAGGGTTTCGGCGTACTCTATGCCGGTCGTCGAGGCGATCCTTTCGGCTCCGAGCAACTCCGGCTGCTGGTCATCGCCGCCACCCAGACCTCGGTGGCCGTTCGCTCGGCCTCGCGCCTGGAGTCTCAGCAACAGGCCTTGGATCTGCTCGAGCAGGCCAATGCCCGACTGGAGGAATGGAGCGGCGGATTGGCCCGTCTCATCGAGGGCACCCGGCTGGCGGCGGTGGCGCTAGACCCGGACGCTTTGCTTGAACTGTTGCCCCAAGAAATCGCCAAGCTCGCCCCTCACCACAGTCTGGTGGTGCTCACCCGCGACCGACGAGGGGCCGAGTACGAGCATCTCAGCGAGTTGATCCAGGCCGTAGGCGAGGGGGGTCGGCCGCTGCGCTTCGACGATCTCGAAGGGGCTCGTTTCGCCCCCATCAGCCAGGGGGAACGCAGCCTGTTGGCCATCCCTTTTGACGAAAGCGGGATGTGGTTGCTGGGCCATCGCCAGGTGGGGGCCTTCGGTCAGGATCAGCAAGACCTGCTGGTGCTGCTGTCCTACCAGGCCGGAGCGGCCCTGCAGACGGCCCGTGCCCACAAGGAAACCACCGAGGCTTATCGGCTCTTGCAAGAGTCCAAGGCCCAGCTGTTTCAGTCGTCCAAGATGGCCGCCGTGGGCCAGCTGGCGGCCGGCGTGGCGCACGAACTCAACACCCCCCTGGGTAGCACCATCCTGGCCATCGAGGCGGCCGAGATGTTCATGGAGATGAGCCCGGATTCGGCCCGCGACAAGCTCTCCATTGCCTTGCGCGAAGCGCTGCGAGCCAAGGAGATCATCCACAAGATGCTTTACTATTCTCGCGATGCTCGTTACGGAAGACGCAGCGTCGACCTGGGCAAGGTCATCGCCGACACCCTCGGGCTCAACCAGCATCAGTTTTCCCTTGACGGCATCGAACTCGCCTCCGAACTGCAAGACGTGCCCACCATCCATTGCAACGAAAACGAGATCCAGCAGGTCTTGCTCAACTTGCTGCTCAACGCTCGCGACGCTGTGGTCGGGCGCCCCGGAGCCCGGGTGGTGCTGGCCACCCGCCAGCAGGGCGACCGGGCTATCCTCGAGGTGCGTGACAACGGTCCCGGCATTGGCGAAGAGGAGGCCGAGCGTATCTTCGAGCCGTTTTTCACCACCAAGCCGGTGGGCCGAGGCACCGGCCTGGGCCTGTCGGTGAGTCGTCAGATTGTCGAGAGTCACCAGGGCGAGCTGGTGTTGGCCGAAACCTCGCCGACGGGCAGCACCTTTCGAGTCAGTCTGCCCCTCAACGATTAACATCCGAGGGCCGCTCCACAACACCTTCACAACGGCTCTACTCTAGGCTAAGGGTGGAGGTATCGTATGCGACCCATCAGCCATTTTCTTCACCGAGCCCACCGATCTCATCGTCATTCCAGCCGGCTCTCTCACCTGTTGGGCGGCTTTCGCGGCCTGCTGAGCCGCTGGCGCGGCCAGCAGCAGCCCACCCATCCTCTGTCGGCGGGCCAGCCTCGCTTTGGTCAATCCCGCCAGCCCCAGACCCGGCAGCCCCTGAACGATTTTCTGGGCGGCCAGACCGAGCCCTCACGGCCCAGTGGGCAGACCCGCGAGCAGGCCTTTCGCCAAAACATCGTCAAGGCGGCCGAACAGGCCGGGGACGGTTGGGCTTTCACACCCAGTCCCACCCCCCAGTTGCGCGATGACCGCGGCCGCTTGGTGGAGGGCAATGACTATTGGGAGTTGGCTCGCCAGGACGACCATCAGGTGCTCAAGCTGCGCCAGGGCGCCGACGCCAGTCAGGCCGTCGACGATCTCTTCGAAAACAAGCAGCGTTACGCCCTCGACTGCGCCACGGCCATCCGGGCGCTCGGTCTCAAAGCCGAGCTCGACACGGTCGGTCGAGACGACTTTTCGAACGCTCATCAAGACCTGAGCCTGTACGGCCATTATGACAGCTTTGACCACAGCTTCGACAGCGGCGCCTGGGACATCACCGCCGGGCCCAGGATAGACTACGGGGCAGGCCCCGAGTTTGGTCGCTTCGACTCGAGCAACGACCAGCTGGTGGCCGGCGATCTTCGTTACTTCGAGCACCCTGGCGATACCACCACGGCCAACCAGGGATGGAACGCCCTCTACCTTGGCCAGGACGAAAACGGTCAGGACCGTTTCTGGCGCACCGCCGGGGGAGCCTTCACCGGCGGCCTCGAGGGTCATTATCTTTCCAATCTGCGAGGGGTGCCCGATGGCGATCAGTTGGCGGCCGTCGACCGGACCTGATATACTTTCCGAATGAGGTGTCGGGGGTATAACCTGCTGGAGTTGGTGGTGGCTATCTCCATCATGGGCACGCTCATCGCCTTCATTGCACCGGTTTGGCCAGCCTCCAAGCGCACGGTGCTGCTCTCGGGTGACGCGGCCGCCGCCTGGCAGGTGGCCTCGAGCGAACTCGAAGCCACCCTGGCTCAGGGCTACGACGCCATGGCCGACCGTGACGGCGACGCCACCCGCTCGATGGTGGCGGCCGGGATCGAACGTTCCATCACCTATCTCTACGAGGTGCGCATCACCGACCTGCCGCCCGACATGCGGCGAGCCCACGTGACCGTCGTCTGGAACGACGGTCGCGACAATCACGAGGTCCAAGTTGAGACAACCCTCACCGACCCCAACTAGAGGCACCACCCTGGTCGAGGTGATGATCGCTTCGGCCTTGTTGCTATTGGTGATGGTCGGGCTGACCACCGTGTTCGTGGGGGCCTATCGCTATCAGCGGGCCACCACCTATCTCACCGAGGTGCAGAGCCAGAGCCTGTTGGCCACCTCTGCCGTTACCCGAGAACTGGCCGAAAGCAGCGCCGGCAGCGTCCGCATCGATTCGGCTCCGATGGGCATCGTGTTCGGTTCTCCGCGCGGGGTCGACGGCGCCCTGCTGCGCGATGCCGAAGGCAACCCGCTGTGGCGCAAGCTAATCTGTTTTTACCTCGATACCATGAACGGCATCCCGGTGCTGGTGCGCAAGGAAGAGCTGCTGGCCAGCCCCGATACCAATCCGCCGGTGGTGCTACCCACCCAGGGCACGGCCTACTTCCAGGGTCTAGATGTTCCCCGCGAAGTGGTGGCCCGGCATGTCACCGGGTTCACCGTCTCAGGCACCAACCCCGTGGCTCTCGAGTTTGAGGTCAGTCGCTCGGACGGCCCTCGCCTCTTTGCCATCACCAATCAAATGCGGGTGCTGTTGCGAAATTGAGCAGACGACGACAGATACAAGGCATCGGCCTGGCCATGGTCTTGATGGTGGGGCTGGTGTTGGCCATCCTGGCCGGCAGCACCCACGCCCAGGCCCTTTTCGGCTTGCGCCAGACCAATCGCTACGGAGCCAACCTCGAGGCGCGCTACGCCGCCCAGGCCGGCTTTCAAGTCGCCCTGAGCGAACTCAAACGCGACGAGAATTTCGCCGGTCCGGTGGATGGCTCGGCCAGCTACGACCCTCGCCTGACCTATCACGTCGAGGTGCTCAACAATGCCACCGGAGTCAATCCCCTTCCGGCTCCCGACGGGAGTTTCGTGCCCCCGGGAGCGGTCGCCCTGACGGCCACGGCCGGACGCTCTCCCCAGCTGATCGTGATGAGCGCCCTGGTGACTCGGGAGGGCAGTGCCCCTCCCTTCCAGGCGGTTTTCGCCTCGAGCGGCATCGATATGTCCATGTCTAGCACCATTCGTCCCTGGGGCTCGGTGGCCGCTCCCATCCAGATCGGCACCAACGTGGTCGGGGGCGGCGACATCGAACTGTCCATGAACTCCGAGATTCAGGGCGACGTCTTGTTGGGGCCGGGCGGCGACCCGGCCACCGCCGTCGATCTGGCCATGGGCTCGAGCATCAGCGGCAGCATCACCGCCGCAACCACGGCCACGGTGCTGGCCCCTCAGGCCCCGCCGCCGGTGACGCCTCCGCTTGCCTCGGTCGATGTCTCCATGGCCGACAAGCTCGCCATCCCGCCGGGAGCCTACAGCAGCATCGACGTTTCGACCGGCTCGCAACTGACGCTCAGCAGCGGCGTCTATTATGTCGACCACGACTTCGAACTTTCGTTGGGTACCTCGCTAAAGTGCGACATCACGGCCGGTCCGGTCGAACTGTATATCGGCGGCGATTTCGACGCGGCCAGCAACTCGCAGATCAATGTGGCCGGCCCGCCCGACAATCTGCGGGTCTATCTGCTGGGCTCGAGCCCCGAGGTCGAGTTGAGTTCGAACTCGACCGCCCATATGGTTGTGTATGGGCCCGGCGCATCCCTTGATATGTCCACCAACTCGACGCTCATCGGGGCTTTCGTCGGTGACCGCATCGAGATGAGCATGAATTCCAGGCTACTCTTTGATACCAGCCTGGCCGGCTCGACCCCGGCTACGCCCGGAAACGGGCGCTGGATCCTCTCCAGCCAAAAGGTTCTCTCGCAATAGTGTTAACATGGCCGGGCGGGACCACAACAGGTCCACAGCCCTGACCTCCTACAATCGGATCAAAGCTATCCAGGAGGTCAGAATGCAGATTCCCACCAACGCCAACCACAACTCGATCCAGTTTCGCATGGTCGCTTTTAGCTTCCAGTCCAACCCTACGCCTGCCGTCGGTTCCAGCGACGGCTGGGGCAAAGGCTGGTCAGGGCGGACCGGTCGCGCCCTGGGCGGCCTCGAACTGGCTCGTCAGTTCTTGCAGGGCGGCCAGACTCGCCCCGACCTCTCGGGCCTCAGACAAGCCCTCGAGCAGCTGGGTCGCGGGCTAGCCGATTTCGCTGGCTCGTGTCACTGCTCGCACTCGGCTGCTCGGCCCAACCAGGCTCCGCCGGCCAACGACGCGCCAACGCCGAACCAGGCGCCGAAAGCCAACCAGGCTCCCGCGGCCAACCACGCGCCAGCGCCGAACCAGGCGCCGCCGGCCAACTGCGCCCCCGCAGCCAATCAGGCTCCGGCAGCCAATCAGGCTCCCGCGGCCAACGACGCGCCCACGCCGAACCAGGCGCCGAAAGCCAACCAGGCTGCCGCGGCCAACCACGCGCCAGCGCCGAACCAGGCGCCGAAAGCCAACCAGGCTCCCGCGGCCAACCACGCGCCAGCGCCGAACCAGGCGCCGAAAGCCGACCAGGCCCCGGCCGCCAACTACGCCCCGGTGGCCAACGAGGCGCCCAAGCCCAAGGCCGTCCCCTATCAAGAGCCCGAGCAGACGGGCAAGACCTGGGATGTCTGGTTTGACCACCGCGACGGACAAGAGACCGACCGCCGTTCCCCCATCGTGCTTGACCTCAACGGCAACGGCAAAGCCGATATCACCGGCCAGAACGTGCTGGGCGACGGCAAGATCACGGGACCGACCACGAAGTTCGATATCGATCCCACCCGCAACTCATATGAATACAAGAGCAACAGCGAAGCCCGCCGCAAGCTGAAAGACCGGGCCAAGGGCGAGGGCGGACGCTGGGAAGGCGACAAATACTACGGCCGCTCTGACAAGGTGCAGGGCGAGCTCAAATCGGACGGCCTCTATCACTACGGCAAAGTGGAAGAGCGCGAAGAGACCGAGTGGCTGGCCAAAAATGGCGGCGACGGCTTCTTGACCTGGGACGTCGACGGCAATGGCAAGATCGAGAGCAGCAAAGAACTCTTCGGCGAGTTCGATGTCGACGGAACCAAGAAATACTCTCACGGCTATCAGAAGCTGGCCGAGCATTTTGACGCCGACCATAACGGAGTGGTGGCCGGAGACGAACTGGCGGGCCTGACGGTATGGAAAGACGGCAATGCCGATGGTGTTACGCAAGAGGGTGAGCTTCTTGGCCTGCAAGAACTGGGCATCACCTCGTTTGACGTGTCCAACATCAACCAGGCCGATATGAGCTCATCCTACACCTATCGCTAGACACAGGTGAGGGACTCAGATGGACCGGGAGGACCCCGGTCCTCTTTTTTTTTGCCGCGTCGAGAAGGCAAAAAAAAGGACCCCGCCATGGGGTCCAGGCACGCGCTGGGTCGACGGCGCGGCCGTCAGGCCGCTGTGGCCGGAGCCAGTTGGTATTGCCGAGGCTGAGAATCTTCGCGAGCCGTAACCAGATTGGTCTGGTTGGGGGTCTCGTTGGAAAAGGTCACACTGACTTGCATCAAGATGGTGGGACTGTGCATCACGACTTCCTCCTAAGTTTTCTTGCTTGCCCTGACTATAGAGGAGTGGTGCTGTCGAACTGTTGTGGGTGCCGAGACGGTTGTAAACAGTGTGGGCCGTGAAATGAAAGACCCGCGATTGCTCGCGGGTCTCTGAGGTCCGTATGGTCATCTATGAGAGCGGGCCAGGTCCACGCCAATTTCCCCGGCCCGCGAGACACGAGGCTGATGTGCAGGAGGGTCAGTTTCTCGTGTCCGCTGTATGTGCCCTTAGAATACCGGGCCGAGGTTGGCCACATGTTGGAAGCGCAGACCGGGTGCGACAAAACGGTTGCCGGCAGGTAAAATCGGGAGAAGAACTGGAATTGATCAAGATGGAGGACGTCCTCTTCGAAGCGGTCGCCGGTATCACGTCTCTCTTGCCGCAGGTGGACAGCGCGGTTCTTTTCGGGGACCGCCAGACTCGCCTGGTTTTGTCAGACAAGGCCGAGGCTTTCGAAGGGAAGCGCCTGGATACGCGCTGGCTAGAAAGCCTGCGTGAGCCGGTGGTGTTGGACGAGCCTGTGGTCGAGAGCGAGCCGTCGGCCTTGCTGCTGCCCCTGGTCCACCGCGACATCCCCCTGGCGGTGCTCTACCTGGGCGCCTCGACGCCCCAGGCCTTTAGCGCTGCCCATCGGGTGGTGGCCAGCCTGCTGACACCAACTCTGGTCTTGATTCTGAGCGAACAGTGGGCTCAATATTCCGACGCCCTGACGGGGCTCTACAGTCATAGCCTCTTCCAGCAGAAACTGTCCGACGAGTTGGAGTGGTGTCCACACCCATCTGCGCGAGAGCTGTTTCGGCCTCTTCGAGATTGACCATTTCCGACGCCTCAATGATGCTTTCGGTCACCTGCGCGGCGATGAGATCTTGCTCGAGATGGCCCGATTACTGCGGAGCCAGACGGGCCCCAATGACCTGGTGGCTCGCTGGAAAGGCGACTGCTTCGCGGTTTGCTTTCGCGAGCAGGGTCTCGAGCGAGCCCTCGAGGTCTGCGAGAAGATTCGTGACCAGGTGGCCAGAGACTTTGGCGGGCGAAGACTGACCTTGTCGATTGGGCTAGGCTTGGGCCCACCCTTCGGGTCGAGACCGGCCCTGGTGGCTGCCGTCGAGGATGCCCTACGCCGGTCCAAGCAAGGTGGCGGAGACCGGCTTACAATAGCTGACGGAAGAGACGGCGCGGGGCGTGGGGCCCGGTTGCCCCGTGGTCCGAAGGGCCCGACCCCGGCTTCAGAACGCAGGCGACTCGAGGATGAAGGCGAGGGAGGCGGGGCACCTAGCCCATCTCGGCGGTGAAGAGGTAGCGCTTGCCGCGCAGTTCGAGCTGGTCGCCGAGCGCAAGGGCCACCGGCGAGTCTTTTTCGACCGGGCAGTACCACACGTTCTCGCTGATCAAGCGTACGACCTTGGCCTCGGCAAACTCGCCTCGGGAAATGACTTCGTAGTGTTGGCGCTCGCTGTTCCAGGCGACTTCGACCAGAGGGCTGATGGCCCGCGGCTTGGTGCGATTGAGGTAAAAGTTGTCCTGGTCGGGGCTGGTGAGTAAGTGGCGGGCCTTGCGTTCGCCGGTGGGTAGCCGCACCTCGCGCCGGACCAGTCGCATCACCGTTTGTCCCACGGCGATAAGGCACTCGCTGGTGAGGGGAATCTCGCCGCTCACTTCTATCTGGTTCACCCGGGTGGGGTTGGTCTCGGAGATGTGGCGCAGCTTGAAGAAGCTTCGGTCGGGCATCCAGTCGAGGTCGAAGTGGTGGCGCGAGACAGTCGGGTCTTCGAGTAGCAGCCAACCGTAAAGACGAGCCCCCGGCATGGCCCGGCCCACACACAGCAGTCCGGGCTTGAGTTCGATGCTCTGGCGCGGAGCGGGACTCTCGATGAAATCCAGGGCCCAACCGGTCATGCGGCATGATTCCTGGTCTTGCGTCCCGTAGCCTTTAAAGATGAAAGACCCGCGATTGCTCGCGGGTCTCTGAGGTCCGTATGGTCATCTATGAGAGCGGGCCAGGTCCACGCCAATTTCCCCGGCCCGCGAGACACGAGGCTGATGTGCAGGAGGGTCAGTTTCTCGTGTCCGCTGTATGTGCCCTCAGAATACCCCGGTGCGGTTGGCCACATGTTGGAAGCGCAGACCGGGTGCGACAAAACGGTTGCCGCCAGGTAAAATCAGTCCAGCGGGAGCAACAAGAGCCGGACGGGGGCATAGCTGTTGGTGGTCAGGCGGTGCTGATAGCGAAACGGGCCGGCGCCGCGATGGAGAACCCGGCCCTGGAACGCGTAAAGACCGTCGGCCCAGCCGCCGGTGGGAACCAGGACCACCATACTCTCCCCGCTCAGCTGGAGTTCGACCTCGGTCAGGGCGCCATAGTTTCCGACCAGGGTATCGTCACCGTTGCTCAGCCAGTTTCGGTCCAGGGTGAGCAAGCGGGGTCCGTCGGCGGGTGAATAGGTGGCTCGCAGTCGCCGGTCCGGGGCCAGAAACAGGCCTCGAGACTGACCTCCCGTGCGTTCAGCCAGGGGACCGTCTAACTGGCTGTCGTCGGGTTTGGTCAGGCACAGGCGATAGTCGAGGGGTCCACTCGAGGCCAGCTCGAGCATGAGTCGGCCGTTGCTAAGACCCATTGGAAGGCGGGTGATGAACTGGTGACCCGGGGCCAGTTCTAGCTGGTCGGGCCAGACCGGGTCCCAGGCCTGGGTCATCCCAGGTTCGCTCGCCTCGGCCCGGGGTCGGCATTCGAGGCGGATGGGAGAGTCGCTAAAGTTGGTTAGAATGGCAGCCAGCTCGAGGTGGCGGCCCGTGGTATTGAAGTGAGAAGCGTAGAGACGTCCGCGCCCGGCCGGGAGTGTTTGCTCGAAGAGGACCAGGCGGTCAGATTCCAGGCGCCGGATGTTCTCGGGATTGTTGCTGTAAGCCAGCCATTTCGGTTGGTCCAAAGGCTCGAGCCTGGCCTCGAGCTCGGGGATGGTGCTCGAATGGAGGTGGCCCGACTGCCCCACCAGTGAAGCCACCTTCCGAGCCGATAAGGGGCCGCCGAAAGGCAGGCCGGCCAGGGCCGCCAGGCAGAGCAGGGCCAGCCATCCGGGGTGGGTCCATTTGAGGCTGGCCAGGGCCAGCAGCAGGCCTGCTGCTCCTAGCCAGAAGGGCGAGAATTCGAGCGAGGGAACGAAGAAGAGCGGATTGGCGGGCAAGGCCCAGGGGGCCGTGCGCAGCCAGCTGGGAGTGGCCATCTCCACCCCTCCCTGTAGCAGCCAACCCGTCGCGATAAGAGTCAGACTGGCCCAAACCCGCGCTCTGGCCAGCAAGGCCAGGCCGGCGAACAGCAGCGGCAGCCAGTTCGAGAGCGTGTCCTGACCAAAATAGTGCTGGGCGGCCCACAGATTCGAGACCAGTGCAGCCATCGCCGCCCCAGCCACCAAGGGCTCTAGCTCGACCAGCACCAGACTCAGACCCAGCAGGTGGGCCATCGTCAGCCGAGCGCGCAGCCAGGGGTTGTGGGCGTGGAACAACATGACGGCGGCCAGGATACAGCCGACTAACAGCAATACCCGTCTGGTTTTGGCGTCTTGGCTCAAGGCCGGCAAGAGCCAGAAGCATAGGCCCATAGAGTCGCTACCCTACCAGTGTTTCATGGTCTGTTGACAAGAAATATTTGCAGTGGTATAGTGTGGTTATCGCGCCCTCACCGGTCGACCTTACATACTAACTGACTGTTAATCAGAAGGTTGCGGGTTCGAGTCCCGTCTTCTCCGCCAACTTGGAGAAGTAGCTCAATTGGTAGAGCATCGTATACCACGGTCCATCAACTTGCGCGAATCAGAAGCCCGGCTGCTAGCCGGGCTTTTTGGTTTTACCTCGTCTGGTTGGTGACCAGGGCCATCACCCCGCCGGCGTCGGTCATGCAGAGGCTGCGCGAGCATCGGATCCGCCAGCTCGAGACGCGCTTGGCCTTCGCCGGCACCTACGTCGACCACGGCTTCGGTTTCACCACGCGCACCGGGGCGCCGCTCCATGAGAGCAACGTTCAGAAAGCGTTTCGGCGGGTTTGCAAGCGGGCCGTGCTAGCCCCGGTGCGACTCTACACACTCCGGCATACCTGCGCCACCCTGATGCTGCTCCGCCGGGTGCCGCCGAAAATCGTTTCGGAGTGGCTCGGCCACGCCAGCATCACGATCACGCTGGATGTCTACTCCCACGTCCTGCCCAGTATGCGGCAGGAGGCGGCGGCTGAGCTGGAGGCTACCGGCCTGTTTTAGCCACGTGCTGCCGACGATGCAGCGTGAAGCGGCCAACGAGCTCGAGGCAACGGGGTTGTTTTGACGGTTGGCGTCAAAATTTCAATTTTCTCGCGATCGGGCTGTGGAAAACCGCCTTGGAACGCCCTAGATAGCGAACATTCTGACGCTTGCACCTTAGTTCAGTCCGTCGTATAATACGCCGAGCCTATTTCCCCTCTGGGGGTCCAGGACGCAAGTCCTAGCTCCCCAGTAAGGAGAACCGCAAATGTGGTTCGAAATAGACCCAAAAGTGCTAGTCTGCTTGATCGGCGCCATCGTTGCGATCGTGAAGGTGGTCTGGGCGTATAAGAAGGAAGACTGAGAAATCCTCAGCCTTCCACTCAACGCGGAGGCCGCAGTCTAACCTTACCGGGGGACGACTGCGGTCTCCCTCTTTGCCAGCGTGACGGTGCGTTAACTTTACCGTATACGCTTGCCTCAGAATAGACGAATGACTCATCCGTGTCAACAGTTGTAAAGCGTTTCTGCATATTTAAAAGCCCGCAAATATAGGCTTTGCGCCGATTTTTGACGAGTTTCTATTCTAAATCGTCGAAGGAATCATATTCTAAATCGCTATCCTGTTCCCCGCGCAACGCTAGCATCGCATCCCTAAAAGATCCAGTTGCTCTTGGGTCGTGGCTGCGGCTTGGGTGCGCCCGACGGTGGTGGGGGTGGCTTGTGACCTCCTGCCTTCGCGCGGAGGTGGCGGTGGCGGCGCTGGGTCGCCCGATGGCTTGGGTGAGCTTGCGCTCGGCTGGGCCGGCCACGCCAGTACACGATCACGCTGGATGTAATACTCTCACTTGCCCAGCATGCGGCAGGAGGCGGCGGCTGAGCTGGAGGCTACAGGCCTGTTCCGAGGCCCTACTGTGTCCTGGCTTGGTGCAAGTTAGACTTCTGTTTGCGAACGAATTTTTGCGAGGATTCTGGACTTTGTAGAGAAGCAATCTTCGACATCATTTGGACACTAGGAGAATGTCGATGCAACCCTACTATTTTGACAATATGACCTTCGGCCCACGCGGCTTCAACGCAACCACGGACCAAGACAAGTACATTCAGACGCTTTGGAAAAACGTTGCAAAGCTCATAGACATCGTACCTGCGCAAGATAAGCAGATAGAATCTTTGAAGCATGAAATCGAGACCCTACGCAAAGAAATCGAGGAGTTGAAGAGGTAGCCACGGCCGAAAAACGCTTCTTAGAAGACCCAGTTCTGCTCTTTGATCATCTCCAAGCAAGTAATGGCCGTGACGCCGTGTTGACGGCACAGCACAGGTATTTTTGGGCGATCCGCTGAGCCCCTTCGGCGCTCCTGGGTGACAACTTTAAAGCCCATCTCCTTAGCGTAGGCTACGACATGGGGATCGGCTTCGTTCTCGTGACCGACGACGAGCCCGGGATACTTGTTGATGATCTCTCGGACAATGTTCTCGACTTTGGCGTTGGTCGACATCACCATTTGGCTGTGCATGTCTACCCACTTCTTAAGGTGATCGTCCTTTCGGCCCAACTCAATATGAACCGCCTTCACGATGTGGAAGCGCCCTTGATTCACAAGGTTCTGGACCTGGGTCCAGAACTGGGGAAAATTCTGATGAGGATAGAGATCGTTTTCGGCGGTGATCAGTGCCGAAGCATCGACGCTATACACTCCAAGCTCCCTTCTTCTCGAGCAGTTGTCGCATCTCACTGAAATGCTGGACCTTTGCCCCGAGGTACCCAGAGGCGCTCGAGAGAGTGATGGTTCTGGAGTCGAGAGCGTCGAAAACCAGTCGAGAGTAGGCGACGCCGTTGTAGGCGACTTTCCGCACGGCGTATCTCGGGCCACCTTCGCTTTCAGCAAGGTTCTGTCGGTGCTCACGGCGTTGGGCCCTATACTGGCTAACCTTGCGGCCGAATTCAGCTTGGGTCATTCGATGGTGGTCGAGCAGCCTTCTAACGATGACATCGCGACTAACGGAGAAACGATTCGCAACCGACTTTATAACTTCGTCGGGCCAGCGATTAGCATCGTCATGGGCATTGACCTCCTCGTCCCTTTCTAGAACGCTCCAAGGCACCAGCAACTCAGCGGCAAACGCGTTGCAATAGACCTCAATCTCTCTTTGCTCGGGGGGGAGCCTGGAGTTGTCGGTGGCTTCGGCGTGCAACCCGGACACTCTCATTAGGACGTGGCCCAACTCGTGGGCCATCGAAAACAGACGGCCCAATGGAGGGTCTTGGGTATTCACAGCGATGGTGGGTAGAGGTGTTTCTGCAATACAGACGCCTCTAAAAACATCGAGGTCGATTTCAGGGATCTGAAAAACCAAGAGCCCAGCATCCTCAAGAGCCCTCGTCCATAGCGAGACCGCTTCGTATTGGCCTCTGCACTTAAGTTGGCTCTCGAGAGTTAGTCCGAGGCGGGTGCGAATTTCTCCGGTAACCCGCGGAATCTCCGCCGGACTCGAACTTATGATCTCTATGTCACCAAGAAGAAAGTCGGGTGGTTCTTCCTGCAATTCCTCGTAGAGTTCCAGTGCTGTCCGCCGTCGATTTCGGATTTCACGTAGAGCAAAACGTAACTTCGGGGGATAGTCTTGAATCACACCGGGTAACGTGCGAAAGTCCGTCACCCCAGGGTCTTCGATTGGAGGTTTTTCGAGATAAAAGAGGCCGATGGGTCGGTCGAAGACATGGGCAGCCTTGGTCAACTGATTAAAGGACGGACGAAGCTCACCAGCCTCGAACGCCCTCAGTCGTTCCGGCTTGACCCCGACCTTGGCCGAGGCCTGCTCGATGGTATAGCCAGCCGTCTCCCTAGCCCAGGTTAAGAGGGCCGGTGTGATCAGAGCTTCCACCTTTTCTTTAGCCACGTAAGATCTCCACGGTACAACATGCGCTGCGGAATCGGGCTCTTCCTGTACCTCGGGAGAAGTGCCCCTATTCCATATTTATCCACAAGCTTGTGAATATCCATTGGTATTTTTCTACTAACTTCCAGCTTAGATCATTTCTTCATCGGGCAGGTCGACTTCGGCTACCCGAAGGAGTAAGTCGCCCAGTGAGGTGATTCTATAACCGTTCAGTTCCGGTCTGCCCTCGGAATCATAAACCGGTGTCTTCGTTTTTGGGTTGACCTTGTATTTCGGCTTGAGCAGCCCCAGTCGGGCCAAGTGTGCTCTGTAGCTATCGTCAAGCGCAACGGCATTCGCCCTCTCCTCGTCCATCGGATTTGATTTGGACGGAGGAGTGATGACCGAGCCATGGCGCCGCCTGAACTCGTGGTCCGTTGATAGCGCTGGCTGGTAGTATGACCGAAGAATGAGAAGCTCGATGTCGTTAATGTCACCGAGTATCTTCAAGAGATGCTTCGCTTGTATATGCGAGACCTGAGTGGATGTTAGACTGCTTGCGACAACGGTCGCAATTTGGTCTATTCGACGCTTCCTAGTGGCTCTCGCCGCCTGAACGGCCCCTTCTTCGACAACATCAAGAAACTCGGCGTCGTCCCAACAGGCGTCCTCGCTTGCCTGTTCGACTCGCTGGAGCCGAGCCTCCAATGCTTTGACGAAGCTCTCCACTCTATCTAGCCGTTGGCCTGGGATAGCGCCTATTGCCTCGGCGATGGCGCCGCCAACAAAGGGAACGAAGCTCGCCCCGGCTTTGAGCCCAGTGATGACTTTGTCGGTCCACAGCGAACCGATTTTGTCGCTGCTGATCTCTATGAGGCGGTCATCGCTCATGCTACCTTACCCCCCTGACTTTGAATGGATCTCCGCGGCGGGTCCGGTAGCGGGGCTTGAGCCCCGGCGGCGGCCGCCAACCCTCAACAATGACCAGCTTGCCCTTCCAGAACGGCGAATCCCCAGGCGCGCGCAGTTGGCCGCTTGGGCTCGCCAGGGATGCAGGCGGGCATCACAGCCGGTTCGAAATCGTGACGACCCCATAGGGTGCTCTGGTACTTTGCCAGCCGATCTGGTGAGCATCCGACTGAACGGAAACGATCAGGCTCCCTTCCTCCGACTGTTTCTGGAAACTGCAGCTGAAGACGCTTTTCGCATCCATGGTAAAGTTGTCGGGGATAGTCCCTGACACCGATTTCTGACCGTTTACATCCCCATAGGAACCTTGGAATGGTGTCCCCGCGTCGCCAGAGACCTGAATGTTGATCTGGTGTGCTCCGAAGGACCCGAAGCTAGGCAAGCCGATTCCTGCGCCGGCCCACTTTATTCCGAGCCAGGCGAAGATGACCAATGCAAAGACTGCGATTCCGGCGGCCGCCTTCTTCTCCGTATCCGGATCCATCTTGACGCCGTGATGCTTGGTGAGGGCGTTCTCTACAACCGGTTGTGGCTTGGCGTCCGGTCGCTCCGCTAGCATCTCCCCGCAATGCTTACACTTGATGGCTTCGTCCTGGATCTCTTCGGCACAAAATGGGCACTTCTTCATAACTTCCCCCGGTCTAGCTCCCCCGCCCCGCCCGGCATAGCCGGCCGAAACCAGCACCACCAGGTCGTCGCCGGCCAGGGTCAGGCGATCCGAGTTGGAGAAGTAGTCGCGAGTCTCACGCAGCATCCGGGCCTCGAGCGCCTCGTAGGCCCGGCCCAGACTGACGGTGCGGCCCTCCTCTTGCGACACCCACAGCAGGCAACCGGGACAGCCGGCGTTGTAGGTCACCACCGAGGAGCGGGCCGGTTCGAATAACAAAATGGCCGTTTCGACCCGTTCACGAAAGCCCTGGCGGACCAGGTGTTCGAGTAACAGATAGGCGGCCAGGCCCGGGTCCGAGTCTTCTTGAAGCGAGGTCGTCAGCACGGCGAAGGCATCATCCGAGGGTCGGGCCAGGCTCTGGCCGTCGGCGTCGACCAGGCGAAGATAGGCCAGAGCGAAGCGACCCTGGCCAAGGTCGAGGGGGCGAAACCATTCCGGCCCAGCCCCGGGCACCACCTGATCGAGCAACGACAGTTCGAAGCGACCGGTAACCACCTGGCTGAGTTCTGCCGGTAGCGGACTCTGGATCTCTTCGCCGGACCTTCCCGGCGAGGTCTGGCGCACCGAAAAGCGCTGCACCAGCAGCACCGACCCGCAGTAGCTGCAGGTCACCTGTTGAGCGTCGCCCGGGTTGATGGGCGCGCCGCAACCCGGGCAATAGAGAGCGTGGAGCCTCATTCCCGGGCGTTCCCCGCCCGGGGCGGTGGTTCCTCGAAGGCAGGATCCCTCGCACCGGTCGACAACTGGGCCGCATGGCTCGAATGCAAGGCCTCACTCGAGGCGGCGGTCTGTTGGCCCGAATCAGCTTTCTTTTCACTCACTGGCGCATGGGCAAAGTGGTCACGCCCTTGCGAATTCATGCTCTCTCCACCGGTGTGTTGTGGGGCATGACCCAAATGCAGACCGGCCAGGAATTGGCCAGCAAGCTGTCGCGGCGCCTCAAGTTGTTGGCTCAGCTGCGGGTGGCCTGGCTGGTCGGCTGCCCGTTTTGAAGTGACACGGCCTCTGCCGGCGGCAGAGAACACGGGCTCACGGCCGAGCAAATCCTGGCCGTGCCGGATTATGGCGAAAGCGAACTCTTCGATGAACTCGACAAGCTGGTGCTGGCCTATGCCGACGGGCTCACCACCACGCCGGCCCGGGTCGACGACGCGCTCTATGCCGACCTCGCTAAGAAACTCGGCAACGAGCAAATGGTTGAATTGACATCGGCCATCGCCTGGAAAAATTATCTAGCTCGATTCAATTGCGGCTTTGCCGTCGAGGCCGAGGGGATGAGCGAAGCCGGCTTCTGTCTGCTGCCGGATCAGGCCAATTAGGGGTTGTTCTCGGCCGGGCATGAGGGTATAACAAAGTATGCTGCAGTGGGCCCACCACATTCAGGAACACTACGGCGTAGAGCCCTTCACCTTTATCGCGCTCTACGTCTTTTTTCACGTGGTGGCGTTCTATGGGTGCCTGGCTCTGGCCCTGTTGCGTTTCAAAGCCGGCCGCAAATTGGCTGCCGGAGTATGCGTGGCCGGAGCCATCGTGAGCTACTTCGTTCCTTACGGCTATCTGGCCATGCTCGGGCATGACATGCCCCGGGCGGCCTGGATCGGGTTGTTGTTGGTGTTGGTGCTCTCGAGCGCATTTTTGCTCAGCAAGTTGCGCACCTTCGCTCGTAAGGCCGTGGCTGCGCCCAAACTCGCCAGGTCGCGCACCAGCACTACCCGTGCTCGCTCGGCCCAGCCGCCCCAGGCCTACGAACGAAGCGTCGGTCTGTGACGTGAAATTAAAACTCTCTTAACAATTTTCAGGTTTCTTTAACACTTTTCGCCTCTGTCTCGCCCTCGATGGCCTATAAGATAGGCCCATCGTAGCGAAGAAACGGAGCACCCATGGGACTGATTAGAGGACGCGGACAGCATAGACCTATCTTCGGAGGACGACGTTTCTCGCGTCAGCGACCGGTGCAACACCAGTCGAGTCAGGTTCACCGGCCCGTGCAACAGCCTCAGGCCAATCACACTCAGGCAGCCAACAAGCCCGCGCCGGCCACCAATACGGCCCCGGCCACTCAGAGCAAGCCAGCTCCCGCCAACAACGCGGCTCCCGCCGCTCAGACCGCTAGTCAGCCCGCCCCTAGCACCCAGACCGGCTCGGCGGCACCGGCCAATCAGACCACCGCGCCCAAGCCTGCGGATACCTCCGGCCAGGGCTGGGGACAGAAGCTATTCAACGGCTTCTCTAACCTGGTCGGTAGCGAGAACCTGGGCGCCATCGGCGCTGCCGGCAAATCCTTCAAGTTCAATGACACCGAGCGACATACGGCCGAGTCGGGGTTGGCCGCTCTGCGCAAGATGGCCGGCAAAGACGGCGTTCTCACTCCTGACGACCGGGGCAACATCATCGGCCAGATGAACGGAGCCCTGACTCAGGAGAAGAACCGCCAGGTTGGCGCCATCGCCAATCAGAAGATCGCTCAGGCCAAAGCCAACCGGCCGCGCTTTCTGCAGCGGCTGGCCCCCAATGCGCCGCTGGTGTCGCGCATCGGAGCCAAGAAGAAGGCCGAAGCCATGCGCGACCCGCAGCACATGGCCACCGCTCGCAACACCGCCCTGGGCCAGCTCAGCCAGGGCATGCAGCAGATGGGCATGAACACCTCGGCCGGCGTCAACATGGGTCAGGGTCTTCGCAACGCCCAGAGCCTGCCGCCCATCAGCATGCAAGATACGAAGAACTTCGAGCAGACCATGAAGATGGTCGAAGCCAAGGCCAAGGAGATGGGCCTGCCCGAGGGCAAGTTCAAAGAGGGCTTGTCGGTGAAGTTCCTCGAGGAAGTGCTAAAGGGAACCCCCGCCATCGGTCTGCGCCAGCATCAGCTCCACCCCTTTGGGCAGTGAGTGATACTAGGGGCGTTGCTCGAGTCTATCGACACGAGGCTCTAGCCGGTCGCTGCGATCGAACTTCTCTTCCAGCCTGTCGAGCTTGCAGCCCTGCTCCTCCAGGGTGTTGGTGTTTTTCTTCACCTCTGCTCTTAGCTCTTCCATTGGACCAGCATACGGCAATCGTGACATCTCGACAAGAAGACAAACATTCGCCGCTTCATCTCGGGTTGTCTACGTCAGGCCATGTCCAGCGGCACGATGCGCGCTGTTGGGATCCGCGCGTCGACGATGGCTCGGGCCAGGTTGAACCAGGCGGCGGCCCGGTCCAGGATGGCGCTATCGGCGCTGGCAATCATGGCTGCGCAATCAGCCAGGAGGGGATCGGGGTCAGGGACCAGTTCGACCGTCCACGGCCAGCCTCGCTGGTCAGCCAGTTCGCGCACCAGAGCGGCCAGGCGTCCGCTGTTGGAGACGGGTTGATCGAATAACCAGTGAGCCTCGGTGGGGCCCGTGAACTCACCCACCAGAACCACCGCCTGGGCTGTCTCGTCGACCCGGCGGTAGGTCCCGTGCAGGCTGGCCATGTCGCGATAACAGCCATCTTGGGCTGCCAGGATGAAGCCTCCAGCCAGAGCCGCCTCGAGGGTGGTCAGCAGGTTGAAGCCGTCGATCCACAGACGAGAAGCGAGCCTGGTGCACTGGCGAGATAGGCGGGCCGCTCGCTCCTGCTCGGAACAGGTGCAGCGGCTCACCGCGATGCGCTGGCGCTCGCGCAGTTGATGGTGGTCGCCCACGAGCTTGAGGGCCGACTTGCGAGCATAGCCGCGGCTCAAAAGCCAGCTGAGTTCGGCGGTGGCCGCCTGGAGCTCGGGCCAGGTCGAGGGGGCGAAGAGTTCTTCGTCCTCAGGGTGAGGCCCCCGGTGCCTCATTCGATATAGACCGGATTGGAAAGGCCCAGAATGCGATCGTGGGCCAGAATCTCTTCCGGGGTCATCCCGAACGGCAGCCCGGTGGTGGCATGGTACTGGCGGACCAGCCCGGAATAGGCGTGGTCTTCGGCCACCGGGATGAACAGCTCCAGGCGCACGAAATCCTGACCCCTCAGCACGAAGGGCTGGTCCTGAGCTTTGCCCTGCATGACCACGCCCTGGCTATCGACCACTCGGAGTTGGCATTCGCCGGCCCCGATCAGCTTGATTTCAAGCGGCGTTCCCCCGGGTAGGGTTTGGCCGGTGACCACTTTGCCCTCGTGCTCGAAGTAGGCCATCGGGCCGTTGGGGCCCTCCGAGATGGAGGCTCCTCCGGCTTTGAGGGCGGCCAGAATGTCGGCTTCGGCGTTGCTTTGAGCATAGACCCAGGTGGTGGGGCCGCCCAGCTGCAGGAGGGGGTGGTCGGGGTCGGGCAGGGGCGGCTGATGGCGATCGCTGCCTCCCACCGCCGGGAGGCGACGTCCTGCACACAAGAGCTTGTGCCACAGCTCGAGCGAAACCCAGTTGCGGGTGGCCCAGGGCAAGTTCCAGACCTCGATGCAGTCGACATCGTCCCAGTAGTCGTATTTCCAGTCGTCGTGAATCGGCTTGGGGTGGTTGACCACCCGCAGGGCACCGCCCTGGCGGGCGCTGGCCAGAGCCTGCTTGAGGCCCTCGAGATCGTCGAAGCGAAAGTCGATCCACTGGCCCGTGCCCAGGGCGTTGAAGTGACCTTTGTAGGTGGTCACCTCCTGGCCCAGGATCAGGGTCAGGCCCCAATCGCCCCTCATCTCGAGGTGGTGGGCGATAGTGTTGTGGTCGGTCACGGCCAGAAAATCGAGTTGCTTCTGGCGGGCCATCTGCAACAGTTCGTCGAGACTCCCCAGGGCATCGGAGTGGTGGGTGTGGCAGTGCAGGTCGCCCTTGAGCCAGCCCGGCCCTCGGCGGGGATTGTCCAGGTCAGGAGACTGCGAACCGAGCCGGCGGCGGTCTTCGTCGCTGGCCCGAATCGAGAGGTGGACGGTGGTGGGCTCGCTCACCTGATAGCGGCCTAACAGAATCTTCCAGCGGCCGGCCTCGAGGGGCCCGGCCAGATAGCCGGGTGTGGCCGAAGAGGTGGCCACGTAGAACTCTTCCCGAGCCGCCCCGCTCCAGCCGCGAAAGCCCCGCAGACTGGGATAGTCGGTCAGTTCGGGTCCGCCCAGACCGATGTCGACCCGAGCCTGACCCTCGGCATAGTAGCTCACTTCGAGGCAGCGCACGCCATCGGGCAGGTCGATGGGAACCTCCACGAAGGCGGGCCCCTCGGGACGCAATTCTACTTCCAATTCCATTCTTAGCACGGGTGCCCACTTTGGCGCCCCGAGGCGGGCATCCTTTGGCGAGAGGTTCACAGTTCGGTGACAAATCGTTCATCTGGGCGGCATAGATTTGGGAGCAACTTCGAAAGGACTCTTCGTCATGATTTCACGCCTCAACAGCCAGCCCATCCTGCCCGCCAGCCGCCCCGCCACCGCTCCCGCGGCGGCCGAGGCCAGCGCCGAGCCCGCCGACCAGGCGGCCATCAGCTCGGGTCGGGTCGACCTGGCGGCCGTGCTTAAAGCTACCGCTCGCGAAGCCGCTTCGCTCGAGCAGAAGCTGCCGGCCCACATGCCCGGCGAGTTGCTGGTGAAAACGCCTTCCGGCATGGCCCTCGAGAGCATCGAGCTGCTGGCCGCTGACTATGGCGCTACCGTCATCGAGAAGTTCCAGGTGCCCGACAAGATGAAGGCGGCCTTCGGAGGCGAATTGGTCCAGCTCAAGCTGCCCGCCAACCTCAGCGTGGCCCAGGCCATGGCCGCCATGAACAAAGACGAGCGCGTCGTCTATGCCGAGTGCAACGCCAAGCGCGAATTGCTGGCCAACCCGGTCACTCCAAACGACCTCGACCCCGCTCTCTGGGGCCTCAACAACACCGGCCAGAACGGCGGCACGGCCGACGCCGACATCGACGCTCCCGAAGCCTGGGCTCTGACCCATGGCTCGCGTTCGGGCCCGGTCATCGCCGTCATCGACACCGGCGTCGACTACAATCACCAGGACCTGGCCGCCAACGTCTGGACCAATCCTAACGAGATCGCCGGCGACGGCATCGACAACGACGGCAACGGGGTGGTTGACGACGTGCACGGCTACAATGCCGCCGACAACTCGGGCAACCCCCTCGATGACAACAGCCACGGCAGCCACTGTTCGGGCACCATCGGAGCCGTCGGCAACGACGAGCACGGTGTGGTCGGCGTCAACTGGGAAGCCCAGATCATGGGCGTGAAGTTCCTTTCGGCCACCGGCGGTGGCTCGGTAGCCGACGTGGTCAAGAGCGTGTTCTACGCCACCCAGAACGGCGCCCGTATCACCTCCAACTCGTACGGCGGCGGAGCTGCCGAGGCCGAACGCGAGGCCTTTGCCGCCTCGCCGCTCCTGCACATCTGCGCGGCCGGCAACGAGTCGAGCGACAACGACCGGCGCGGCTCCTTCCCGGCCACCTACGACCTGCCCAACATCGTCTCGGTGGCGGCCACCGACCGCAACGACGCCCTGGCCCGCTTCTCGAACTGGGGCGCCACCACGGTCGACCTGGCCGCCCCCGGCGTCGACATCAAATCGACCGTGCCCGGCGGTGGCTACGACAGCTACAGCGGCACCTCGATGGCCACCCCGCATGTGGCCGGTGTGGCCGGCCTCATCGCCACCCTCTATCCCGACGCCACCAACGACCAGATCAAGGCTCGCTTGATGAACGGCACCGACAAGAAGCCCAACCTGGCTGGCAAGATGGTCAGCGGCGGTCGCCTCAACGCCTATAACGCCCTCGAGAACGACCAGGTCGCTCCCGGCGCTCCCAACGACTTCCGCCAGGCTAGCGCCAACAGCCGCGGCGTGACCCTGAGTTGGACCGCCACCGGCGACGACGGCTGGTGCGGCGGGGCTCCTAACGGTTACGAACTGCGCGTGTCGGATCGTCCCATCGTCGACGGCGAGGCCCAGCAGGGCGAAGTGTCGTTCGACCAGGCGACCCCGGTAGCCACGGCTGCCCCGGCCGAGACCGGAACCATCGAGCAGGCTGGCGTCAGCCTGGTGCCCTCGGGCTCCGAGCGCACTCTCTATTTCGCCCTCAAGGTGACCGACAATGTCGGCAACGCCTCCGAGATTCGCACCACCAGCGCCGCCGTGCCGGCCGCCGCCGTGTCGTTCGAAGACGACATGTCCCAGGCCAACGACAACTGGGCCGCCCAGTCGGGCTGGGCCCGGGTCGAGGTCGATGGCCGTCACGCCTACACCGACAGCCCCAACGGGCAGTATGGCAACGACGCCAACACCTCGTTGACCTCCAAGACCCTATCGCTGGCCAACTCGACCGGCTCGACCCTGATCTTCGACTCGAAGTTCGATCTCGAGTCGGGCTATGACTACATCAACATCGAGGTGGCCGAGATCGTGCCTCCGGCCCAGGGCCAGCCCCCGGCCGAACCGGTCTTCACCAGCCTGCAGCGCTTCGACGGCGCCTCGGATTGGGCCACCCGCACGCTCGACCTGTCGGCTTATGACGGCAAAGAAGTGCAACTGCGTTTCCGCCTGACCAGCGACTCGAGCCAGACCCGCGATGGGTTCTATCTGGGCAAAGTGGTCATCGCCGGCGACAACTAGGGCAGCTTCGCTGCGAAAAGGAGCGGCTGCGCCGAGAGTTCGCCTTCGGCGACAAGTGGCGGCGCTCCGCGCCGAGAAGGGCGGCCTGGGCCGCCCCTTTCTTTTTGGCTGTCTACTTTAACTCGCGTAGGACGGCGGCGTCGGTTTGCAGGCGGAAGGTGGTCTCGCTGCCAGCGATGTCGCGTTGGTAGAGGCCGTGGGTGAACAGGCCCAGCCCTACCGTGGTGGTGGCGATCGAGGCAACCTGCAAGGGTAGGGGGTTGTTGAGCAGGCTCGAGGCCACCGTGCCGGTCAGGCCGGCGATGAGAGTGCCCAGGCCGATCTTGGCCCGCTGGTGGCCGCGGGCGGCCTGGTGTCGATAGGCCGCAAGTTGCTCTTGCACCCGGGCTAGTTCGGCGTCGACCCGGTCCACCCGGTCCTGGCCCTGCAGGCTGGCCAGTTCCGTGTAGGGCACTTCGCGATAAGGCTGGGGTCGCACGGTAGTTTGGTTGGCAGGCGTGAGTCTCATAACCCGATGATAGAGATCGAGCCTGAAGAAAACCTAAACCTCCGTCCCAGGCGGGAAATCGAACGCGACGCCGAAGATTACCCTATGTCGGATCTTCACGAACCTACACCTTGCCCTGGCTGCGGGCGAGTGATGCGGTCCAACCTGCGAGAGTGCGCCTTTTGCGGCGCCATGATTCGTCAGGACCTGCCGCCGGTCGACCCTGACTTTGAAGAGCTAGCCAAAGCCAAGAATTCTCCCATCTTTCGCTTTATCGTGTGGGCCTTCGGCGCCATTCTGGTGGTGGCCGTGGTGGGCAGCATTCTGCTCAACTTCTCGGTCATCTTCCAGTAGCTACAGGGCCGTGTAGCGCCGGCCTTGCTCGAGACTGAGCGGAGCGTTGGCGCCGGCTACCGCAAATCTCAGGGGCAGCGATTCGCGCAGCCTGCCGCTTTTGGCTTTGAACACCATGAAGTGCAGGTGGGGCCCGCCGCTGTAGCCACTGTTGCCCGAGTATCCCAGCAGGTCTCCCACCTCGACTACCGTGCCCGGCTTGACCGCCACGCCTCCCGCCTTGAGGTGGAAATACTCGGCCACCGTGTCGTCTTCATGCTGTACGAACACGTAGTTGCCGCCGATCTCCTTGCCCAGGGCAGCATAGCGAAAGTCGTCTTCGGTATCGACCACCACCCCGGCTCGGGCGGCCAACACCGGCGTGCCGATGGGCATGTCGAAGTCGACGGCGTGGAAAGACTCGCCGGAATGGCTGAACTCGCCTCCAGGCCCCTGGCTGACCCCGAAGGTCTTACCCGAGGCAAAAGGCAGATGATAGATGCAGTCCGGGTCGTGATGGGCGGTCAAGGAGCCCCACACCCAATGGTAGTCGACCGAGATCTGGTGCCCCGGCGCGGTCTTCCAGAGACGGGCCACACAAACGGTGGTGGCTCCGGGAATCACGCGCTCCAGTGGCAATTGCTCTTCGGGAGCCAGGTGGTGGACGATCCTCCAGTCAAACGAGGCGGTCACCATCACGCCATAGCGATTGTCGACGATGACTTCCACAAACCGGTCCGACTCGACCACTTCCACATCGCAGTGGATGTGCCGCTTGACGGGGCGCTTCTTCTCTTTTTGCGCGATGTAGACGAGCCAGGCGGTGACACCCAGCAAAACCCATTCCAACACGGCCCGCTCCACGTCCCCGCAGGCTCATTCTCTACCTGAGGCTGGCCTGCCTTTTCGTGGGTTTAAGAGAAACTGTCGCTCTGGTTGAGTTCCTGGAGGGCGCTGGCCAGCGAAGCGTGCTGGCGCTCGATGGCTTTCATCGAGGTCTCGGCTTCGGGAAAATGCTGGCCCTTCTCGCGTCGCTTTTCGATGGTGCTACGAATCAGCTGCAGAGCGGCCCCGATCGAGCTGGCCCCCTCGGTGACCAGACCCTTGGTCCAGTCAAAAGCGAAGCGTCCGACCTCGAGGTGACCGATGGGCGAGAGAGCGTTTGGGTCGCGCGTGGCCGCCGCCATCTGCAGTTCGGGAGTCAAGAAATTGAGACCGCTCTTGTCCTGCAACTCGCTCGGGTCGACCAGGGTCGAAGCCTTGTGAATTCCCTGATTGAGGCGATTCATGCCGGTCATCAACGAGACCATCGGGCGCAGCATGCCGGCCAGGCTCGAGGCGGTGGTGAGCACGCCACGGATGGCGGCCATCAGAGCGCCCTGGTCGGCCTGGCTGGCGATGGCTTTAGCCAGGTCTTTCATGGCCTTGCGGAAGTTGCGGAAATACTTGGCCACCTTCTTGTTGAGCTTGCGCATCAGGTGGATCAGGGTGTTCTTGCCTTTGGTGTTCCAGTGATAGGTGTCGTGCTGGCGGTCCAGGCGGTTCTGCAGATCGTGCTGTTTATCTTGATAGGCGCGGCGTTCGCCTTCGCTCGGCTCGGCCGTGGTGCGCAAAGCAAAATGCAAACGGTCGCTGGTGCGCAGGCGGGCCCAGCGCTCCCCCGGTCGCACAGGCCGGGAGTGGGGCGCAGCGGGCCGAAAGTCGGCCGTCTGGCACAGGGTCGGCAGGTGAGCCGCGAAGAGTCTTTCTTGAACCGCCAGGGCTTGCATGCTTATCCTTCACGGCCGTCCTTCGGAGGGTCAACCCGAGCAACAAAGGTTTAACATTGACAACATTTTGGATCCTGTCTAATATTGGTGTCATGACAAGCCATTACCTGGTGGTGGATCTCGAGGCCACCTGTTGTGACCAGCGTTCTATCCCCCGCAGTCAGACCGAGATCATCGAGATTGGGGCGGTCATGGTCAAGACCGGCAGCTGGAAAGCCCTCGACGAGTTTCAAGCATTTGTCAAGCCGAAGCTTCATCCCCGGCTCACCGACTTCTGCCTCGAATTGACCGGCATCACCCAGGCTCAGGTGGATGGGGGTCGACCTTTTTCCGAGGTTTTGCAAGCCCTGGTCGAGTGGGCCGAGGGCTTTCCCGACTATCTGTTTTGCTCGTGGGGCAACTACGACAAGCATCAGTTCGATCAGGACTGCACCCAGCATGGGCTGGCCATGCCGTTTGCCAACCATTGCAATCTCAAAGGCGCGTTTGCGGCCCAGCGAGGGCTGCGGCGCGGCGTGGGCATGAAGGGTGCCCTGGGCATGTGCGGCCTCGAGCTAAAAGGGCAACATCATCGGGGTATCGACGACGCGCGCAACATCGCTCGTCTGGTGCCCTATGCCCTGGGGCTTACTGACCCATGCGCTGGTTCAGCAGCTGGCCCATGATATAGGGCGAGGGCTTGATGAAGGTGTCCTTGTTCTTGACGAACGCCTGGGGCGGCAGCTGGTCGCTCTGGGTGCCGATGCCGTCCATCTTCTTGACGGCCGTGCCCAGCGCCATGAACTCGATGATGCCGCCGCCCAGCTGCGAGATGTAGGTCTTGATACCGACCACGTCATCGGCCCCGCAGGCATCGGCCTCTTTGGCCAAACGGACGATGGCGTTCTCGCGGGCGTCGTAAATGAGGGTGGTGAGCTGATCGATCTCGCCCCGCTTGAACGACTGAAAGAAGCTGCTCACGCCGCCCACCAGGCCCAGCGAATAAACCGACACGCCCAGCACCAGACGCAGCGGCATGTAGCCGGCTTTGATGATGTTCCACATCTCTTGATTGGTCAGATCGCTGGTGATGGGCTCGTTGTCGTACTGCTCGGGCAAGGCCGGGTGGCGCGAGGCGGTGCCGATCATGACCATCTCTTGCATGCCCATCAAAGGCAACAGGGTGGTCTGGATGCCAACCACGGCGTTGGCGCCGGCCGACTTGGCCTCGGCGGTAATGCGCTCGAGGGCCAGATGTCGGGTTTGATTGAAGACATCGGAGTATTCCTTGACTTCGCCGCGACCGAGGCTTCGCACCAGACCGCCGATGCCACCGCCGATGCCGATCGAGTAGGCCACGTTGCCGAAGGCGAACTTGATCGGCTCAAAGCCGGCGTCCATCTGGCAGAACAGCTCTTGACCGTCGGCCGAGCTCGAGAAGTGCAAGTTGTCGTCGCCTTGGCGACGTACGCAAGAACCCACCGACAAGAACTCGATATTGCCGCCGTGCCAGACCAGTTCGTTGGTCACGCCGGTCACGCCCACGCCGCCGCGCTGGCGGGCTTCGGTGACCAGTCGCTCGTAGGCGCGCTGGCGGCCGTCGTGAATGACATCGGTGACCTGGGTGACCTCGCCCCCCACCAGAGTGCGGACCGAGGCGGTGATGCCACCGATAAAGCCCATCGAATACACACTATTGCCGATGACCAGATCGCCAGGCGTCAGCCCCACCCGGTCAAGGCAATAGATCTCGTTGCCAGATAACCCCGTTACAATAGACATTGAGCGGACTTCTATAACCCCGGCCCGGCACCTGCGCCAACCGAAATGACAACCTTGCCGAAATGGGCTCCCGAGGCCAGATGAGCGAAGGCCCGGGGAGCCTCTTCAAAGGGGAAGACTCGGTCGATGACAGGCTGCAGCCGGGCCTGGGTGATGGCCCGGTTCATCGACTCGAAGCCGCTCTTGCTGCCCACCAGGATGCCCTGAACGCGCACGTTCTTCATCAGGATGGGCAGCACGTTGAGCGGTTGCTGCACGCCGTCGAGCACTCCGATCAGACTGACCTGTCCGCCTACTCGAACGGCCGCCAGCGACTCTGATAGCGTGCCGGCCCCACCCACCTCGACCACCAGGTCCACGCCGCCGGTCAGGTCGCGCACCAGCTTGCCCCAGGCCGGTTGCCGTTTGTAGTTGATGGTGTGATCGGCTCCCATTTGACGCACTCGCTCGAGCTTGTCGTCAGAGGACGAGGTGACCACCGTGCGCAGGCCCAGCATCTTGGCGAACTGCAGCCCGAAAATCGAGACCCCACCCGTGCCCAACAGCAAGACCCAGTCCCCTGGCTGCAGTCGAGCTTGAGTGAACATAGCGCTCCAGGCCGTCAGGGCCGCGCAGGGCAGGCAGGCGGCTTCTTCATCACTCAAGTGGGCAGGCACCTCGAGCACGCCCGCGGCCGGAAGCACCACGGCCTGAGCCAGAGTACCGTCGATAGGGCCCCCGAGCGTGGCCCGCACGTTCTCTTGACGCGGTGGTCCGGCCATCCATTCCTGGCAGAACAGCGGGCAAACCCGGGTGCCTACGGCCAGCGCGACCCCTTCGCCGACAGCTTCGATGACCCCCACGCCGTCCGAGCAAGGAATCAGTGGCAGCGGCTGGCGGGGATTGTAGTGGCCTTTGACCATCAGCAGGTCGCGATAGTTGAGCGACACCGCTCGCATGCCCAGGCGCACCTGGCCGGGGCCGGGTCGTCCGGGGTCGACCGTCTCGGCGGCCAGCTGGTCGAGGCCGAACGAGTGAATACGAAACGCTTGCATGGGCGGCCATTCGACGGCCCAGGGGGAACCCCTCGACTAGCGAAACTGGCTTCTTATGCGGCGTCTGTGGTTGGTTGGCTTGTTGGTCGCCCTCTCGTTGGTAGGGGGCGAGAGCCAGGGTCGCAATCGCCTTTCCACGGCCGCCAGCCCCTATCTGCGCCAGCATGCCGACAACCCGGTCGAGTGGTATCCCTGGGGCGAAGAGGCCTTCGCCGCTGCCCGCGCCCAGAACAAGCCCATCTTTTTATCCATCGGCTACTCGACTTGCCACTGGTGCCACGTCATGGAGCGCGAGAGCTTCATGGACCAAGACCTGGCCGCCATCCTCAACCGAGACTTTATCGCCATCAAGGTCGACCGCGAAGAGCGGCCCGATGTCGACCGGGTCTACATGCAGTTTCTACTCTCGCTGCAAGATTCGGGCGGCTGGCCCATGAGTGTCTTTCTTACCCCTGAGCTCGAGCCGTTCTTCGGGGGCACCTACTTTCCGCCCCACGCTCGCGACGGCATGCCCGGTTTTGACGAGGTGCTGACTCGCGTGCACCAGCTCTGGACCGACCAACCCGAGCGGGTGAAGGCGGCCGCCGCCGAAAGGATGCAAGAACTGCAAGACCAGGCGCGTGCCTTGCCCGGGCCCGAGCCGCGCCAGGAGTGGTCCAACCGGGCCCAACGAGCCCTACTCGCCAGCTATGACGAGGAGTTCGGCGGCTTTGGTCTGGCTCCCAAGTTTCCGCGCCCGGTCAATTTGACTTTTCTGCTGCAGAGAGGTCAATCCGCGCCGGTGGTGGCCACGCTCAAGGCCATGGCCCGCGGAGGCATTCACGACCAGCTCGAGGGCGGTTTTCACCGCTACTCGACCGACCGCTTCTGGCGTGTGCCTCACTTCGAGAAGATGCTCTACGACCAGGCGCTGCTGGCCGAGGTCTACAGTCAGGCCTACGCTCTGACCAACGATCCAGAGCTGGGAACCCTCGCCGCCGATATCCTCGACTATTGCCTGGCCCGTCTCCGTTCGCCCGAGGGCGCCTTCTACTGCGCCGAGGATGCCGACGAAGATTTCTATCGCTGGACCCCCGAGCAAGTCGGCGAGCTGCTCGCCCCAGCCATGGCCGAGGGCATCGTCCACGACGGGGTAGTCACCGCCGCGGGCCCCTATCCCGAGGCTCGCGCCAGGCTGCTCCAAGCTCGCAATCAGCGCCCCCGGCCGGCAGTCGACACCAAGGTGCTGGCCAGCTGGAACGGTCTTATGATTGCGGCTCTGGCCCAGGCCGGTCGCTATCTCGAGCGACCCGACTACCTGGCCGCCGCCGAGGATTGTCTGGCCGCCTTGCTCCAGACCCTTTACGGGCAGGGTGAGCTACTGCACCAGGTGGGGGTCCCGGCCTTTTGTGAGGACTATGCCGACTTGATCCACGGGTTGCTAGAGCTGCACCAGGCCACCCAGAAGGCCGACTACCTGCGCTTGGCCTTCGAGCTGCAGGCTCGCCAGGACGAGCTTTTCTGGGACGCCGAAGAGGGCGGCTATTTCGAGACGCGGGCCGACCAGAAGCACTTGTTGGTGCGCACCAAAGACCGCTTCGACGCGGCCACCTGGACGGCCAACTCGCGCTCGGCCCACAATCTGGTGCGGCTGGCCCAACTGGCCGACGACCCTGTCTTCGCCCGCCGGGCAGACCAGCTGGTGGCCGCCTTCGCGGGAGTCATCGAACGCGATCCCACCGCCCTGCCGGGATTACTGACCGCCTTCGACCTGAGTCGCTCGCCTCACCAACAGGTGGTGGTGGCCGGACCCGAGGCCGGCCCGATGCTCCACGAGGCCCTGGCCGGTTATGCTCCCAACCGCACCGTGCTGTGGGCTGACGACGGCCCCAATCAACGCCTCCTCGAGCAACGCCTGGATTTCTTGAAGTCGGTCCGGCCCCAACAGCCCACGGCGTATCTATGCACCGATTTCGTGTGCGGGCCGCCCATCGAGAGCCTGGACCAGTTGAAGGCTACTCTTCGTCGAGCCCCTTGATGCCCTCGAGTTGCGACTTCTTCTTGAAGTCGTCGTCTTTTTTGCCGTTCGAGTCCATATCGATGTCCATGTCGAAGTCGGCGTCCATCTCCTTGTCGAGCTGATCAAAGGTCTTCTCGACCTCCATCCGGTCGTCTTCTTTCGGTTTGGGGATCAGGGGAGGAACGCTCTTGACACCCTCGAGGGGGGGGTCGAGCTTGGGAGTCTCGGCTGGGGCCGGCGGGGGTGGCGCAGGCTGTTCGACCACCGGCGCGGGCGGGGGTGCCGGCTTGGGCGGCGGCGGGGGAGCCGGCTGGGGCTCGGGGGTCGGCTGAGGCGGGGGCGAGGCGACCGGAGTCGGGGTCGCGACGGGCGTGGCGGCGACAGCGGGCGTCTCTATCGGCGTCGGGGTCACCGCGGGCGTGGCCGCCTCGACGGGAGTGGCCGCTTCGCCCGGGGTCGAGGCCTCGGCCGGAGTGGCCGCCTCGGCGGGCGGTGCGCCGCTCGGAGCGACCGTCGGCGCGGCCGGCGTTTCGCCGGGGTAAAGCTTGTCGAAGGCCTCCTGCATTTCTGGGCTGGGGCCCTTGGATTCGCTCTTGGTGCAGCCTGTCAGCAGACAGAACGCCACCAGAATCAGGCTAAGAGCGACCCTCGAGAGCTTGCATAGCCGCCTGTTGAGCGTTGAGGTTGAGCACGATCTCTTGGACGCGAGCATCGAATCTCTCCTTTTCGGCCTGGGCACTGGCTTCTTTCTCAAACCGTTTGTAGCCCTCCATCAGTTCGCAAAGACGGGCCTTGGTCATGGGCTTGGCCAGGTCCCGCAGAATCTTCTTCCGTTCGTCGAAACCGACGCGATAGTATTCCTCGGGCGGCTCGACGTCTTGAATCTCGACCAGGATCTTCTGGCAGATGCTGTCGACATTGCGGCCCGAGAACTCATATTCGATGCAGAGCTTGCCGATTTCGAACCAATCCTCATCGGTGAGTTGCAACAACTCGGCGAATTCCTTGAGCTTCTTCTCGCGCATCAACTCGACGAAATCCTCGGGAGTGACCGGACCCAGAATCTTGTAAGGGTCCTGGGTGATCCGGCTGAGCGTGGCCTCGTCCATGTTCATGTAGTTAGCATCGCAGATCAAGAACCACTTGCCGTTCTTGGGAATCAGGGTGCCGTCGAAGATGCCGAAGCTGGCCCCCAGGATGTTGGATTCCTCCGAGCGCATCCCCGGGTCCGAGCGAGCGGCGAAGGCCGTGTCGATGTCGGGCCAATAGACGCCCACCACCCCGTGAAAGCCCTGGACTTGCTCTTTGAAGATGTTGACCAGTTGATTGGCCGAGGCGTTCTGAAAGGACGAAGCCCAGTCGGTGCGGCGAATGACCAGAAAACGGGCGGCCACGCCGCGCTCGCGGCAGTAATCGAGAAAGAAGTTGCCGATGGCGTGGGCGGTGATGGTCTTACCACAACCCGGGCTGCCCTGCCCGAACAAGACGGGATTGATCTTCTTCGGGTTCTGCCCCCGCTCGAAGTCAAAACCGGCCACATCCCGGGCCAGCCGCAAGCCGGCGGCGATGTACTCCTTATTGCCCACGATGTCATCGGGGGCGATGGGCAAGAGCTCGCCGGGCTCTTCGTCTTCGGCCGGAGCGGCCAGATACTCGAAACCGCGATAGTGGCGACCGCAGACATCCACCTGCATCTGCTCGAGGGCCCGGCAGTGGCGCTCGAAGCGGGCGTCGGTTCCGATCTGTTTGACCCCGTTGGCCAGCAGACTGAAAAAGGCGAAGGTGCAGGCCGCCATTTGCTCAGGCTCCTTGACCCGGCGCTCTTTGTCGGGATGATTGCGGTGATGGTCGTAGAAGGCGCTGATTTCACCCACCAACACCTGAATCAGTTGGCGCGGCATCATCTCTTCGATCTGCTGCACCCAGGCCTGGGTAAAGGCCCCCTTCACGTCGGGGATCTCGGTGGCAAAAGTGCGGGCGCGGGCGGCCGCGGTCTCGCTGGCTACATAGGCGGCGAACAGGTTGCAGAAAGCGTCGTCGATGGGCTCGGTCTTCGACGAGAAGGCGAACCCAGCTGCCTGCCGATCGGCCACGATCTTGTGGCTGACGGCTTTGGCCACCTCCAGCATCTGAGCCCCGGCATGCTCGATGATGTCGAGCAGACTCAGGTGAATCGGGTGAAGCCCGTAGGGGCCCGGACAGTTGGCTTGCATCAACTGATGCAGACTCTGCATCTTGATGGTCGAGCGAACGATGGGGATCTCTTGCTCTAGGTCGGCTTCGACGACAATGATCTGGCGCTTTTGCATGGTAGGTTGTCCCAAGTTTTGCCAGCCCTGGCTAGTTTCCTTCGCCCAGGCCAGGGCGTCTCCAAGCAGGTCAGCTCACGGCTCTCTACGAATTACTCGATCCCATGATTGACACCAGGCTGACTCCCACTCTCGTGACTGCCGCTCGTCCGGCAACTCATCCCCCCGTGGCCAATAAAGCGCCCTCCCCGGTCTCGAGCGAGCCGAACGATGGCTATGCAGGTTCTGCGGTCACGGGCCAGCCTGATCCGGCGACCCCCACGCCGAGAGCGTCCGAGGCTGAGCCGACAGCCACAGTTCAAGCCCCGTCGGGTCCGGTGCCGGTCGACCGAAAGGTTCCCATGTTGCTTGAGCCGGTAGCCCACTCCCTGGGGCGACACTGGGATTTCCTCTACTCCCGGGTCGACCCCGCCCGCCCCACCCCCGACCCTAACAAGGTTTGGTGCGATCGTCAGAGAGCGGCAACCGCCACCGGCGTAGCCCGGGCCCTGGCTCAACTGCAGGCCCAGGGCCACCAGCAGGGCACCGGCAAGGTGGCTGTCCTGGGCGGTGGTTACGAGGTTGATCTCAAGCCTCTGCTGGAACAGTTTGCCGAGGTCCATGTGGTGGACCTGACCGACAAGCCCTTCCCCGTCGTCGAGCGACAGAACGCCGACGACCCGAACCTGAGCAAGCTTCGTTTTGTCCAGACCGATCTGTCCGGCGTCGACCCGCTCGTGCAAGGATTCGAGATCGAGCGTCTCCGCGGCCAAAGAGACCAGGGTCGAGAACTCGATCTGGAAGGAATCAAGAGTTATATGGGCGGGCTGGGCGAAATGTCCCCCTCGGCCCTGGAGAGTGGGGCCTACAAAATGGTGGTGGCCCCGGTGTTGACCGAGAGCATGCCATACGGGCCTTTGTTGACCGATGTCGAGGCGCGACGCGACCAGTCCATTGCGGCGGCTGGTGTCGACGATAGTCAAGACCGCCGTTCGACCTGGAAGCATGTGAGTTCGTATCTGCCAGACTCTTTCTATTTCGACCCTCAGGTGCGCCAGGGCTTCGATCGGTTATTCTTGCACCAGTCCCAGGAACTCCATCGCCTGCTCGAACCCGGTGGTGTGGGCGTGACTTCTTTTTGGACTCGTCCCGACGAGCGCCAGGCCGAGCACGCGCCTGGCGAAGAAAATCTATCCCGATTGGGCGACAACACGGTGACCGCGGCTACAGTCGAGGCTTTTTTCTCGCCTTTCCAGCACGAGCAGGTTGGCGAAGCCAAGATCTACGGACCCGAGAACAAGCCGACCGTTCGCGTCTATACCCTGGCCAAGCCTACCTGATCGGATAGATGACACACGGTTTGCCGGTGCCTTTGAGCAACTCGTTGAGGGGCTTGAGGATACCGGGGGTGCAGCTGAATTTGCGCTCTTTGTGGACCACATAGCCCAGCTTCCTGGCCCGGGCGTCGGCCAGGGCCTTCGAGTCGGCATCGAGCGACTCGCGATAGAATCGCCCGAAAGGGTCGCGATTGGTGTCGGGTTTGTCTTCCTTGTCGGGCAGGGCCACGCGTTCCTGGGGAAAGTTGAGGATCAGATTGCCGGGGTGAGCGTGCATCAGGTCCTGGATGACAGCCGGCATGCGCACGCCTTCCATCCACAGAGGGCCGATGCGACCGCGCACCACCTCTTCGACCGTAATGCCCTCGACGTTCGAAAGTAGAATGAAGGCAAACTCGGCCTCGTCGGAAGAGTAGCGCGAGATGACGTTGCGAAAGCCTTCGGTGTACTGCAGGTCGTCGCCCTTGAGTTCGACTTTGGGACGGCTCCACCGTTGGTGCTGGTGGGATAGGTGAATGGTGTACTGGGTGAAGACACCCTCGCCCGGGTCGTACCGTTCGAATAGCGCCACGAATTGAGCTGTCTTGCGGTCGTCGACCACCCGTTTGAGCTTGAGTTCGAGATTGTAGCGCTTGGGCACCGAGCGCTCGTTGACCTCGCGATAGTATTGAACCCTCTTGAACAGCCGAACCGAGGCGTCGTCGGTGCGACCCTTGAGTTCTTCGAAGTCGTGCTTCGAGAGAAAGCGCGAGGCGATCTCTTTGTCGGCGATGACGCGCCCGATCTCGGGCTCGTCGGGCAAACCCATGCGAAGATTGAGTCGCAGCGAATCTTGCAACCCCCGATTGGCATCGGGAGTCATCAGGTAATAGAGATTCTCCACCGACCGGCCGTCGGGAAAGAACTTGTTGGGCTTGCCCGCCCGGACCAGCTTTTGCAGCAGATCGAGATACACCTGAGCTGGTTCTCGGTCGAGAACTCGGACCGGGTCCCGTTCCACTGACGGGGTGGACGCAGTCGCCTGCTCGGAGGGGCGCTTTCGCTCTGGCTCTTCGTAGTCCGGGAGCTTCGGGGTGTTTCCAAAGAAGGCCATAGGCCGTGGCTATTGTTCCTCGCGAGCCGCCTTGAGGAGGCCGAACTCCTTTTGGGCCAGCTTGAGGGTGTCATCGATACGAGCGTCTTGAATCTCGCGCTCCGCCTGCAGATTGCTCTCGACCAGCTTCTGGGTCTCTTCGTCGTAGATGCGCATCTGGCTGGTCATACGATCGACGTTCTGGGTCAGATAAAGCGAAGTGTTCGAGGCCAGGGTGGCCACCCGGTTGACGCTTTCCTTGAGCGAGTCCATCGACTGTTTCATATCCATGGTCAGCTCGCTGGCCTCGGTAGCGGTGGTCAAAGAGGCCAGGTTGCCGCGCAACTCGTCGAGAACCTCCTGGCCCGCGTCGTAAAGAGTCTGCATGTTGGTATGCAGATTGGTGAGCAGTTCCATGAAATTGTTGTTCATGATGACGATGCTCGAAATGCGATCTTCGGCGTTGGAATACAGACGCAGCTTGCCGCCGTGCTGCCAGATCAGCCGCTTGACTTCGTCGATCTCGGCCTGTTTTTCGCGGTGGGCGGCGGTGACTTCGTCACCAAGTCCCTCGATCTCGGCTTTGAGCTGGGACTCGATATCCTTGAGTTGCAGGATATACTCGGCCGCCTTCTCTTCATTCTGGGCGGCCACGATCATCTTCTTGTTGAGACGCACCACGTCTTGGCGCACGTTCTCGATTTCGGACTCCATCCGGTCGAGAAAGCCGCCCACTTCGCGGATGCGGGTTTCGGTCACGTGGATTTTCTCTTGCAGCAACTCCGAGATGGGACGGTCGGGCATTTTATCGCGGATGACTGGAATACGCTCGAGCAGTCCACGGGCGGCGCCCATGACGTTGCCAGAGGCGGCGTCTTTCATGCAGTCCCAAACCGATTTTTGCTCGGCCAACTCTTCGGTCATCTCACGAGCGATGATGTCGTGCGTTTTCTTGAGTTCTTCAAGCTCGCCGATGCGCTCGCCGTGTTCGTTCTGATACTCGTTGACCATGGTCTGCAGCGAGTCACGAGTATAATCCTCACCATCATAGACGATGCTCTTCTGCAGAATGTTGGAGCGGTCGGACATTAGATAGCCTCCTCGAAAAACCCGTGATTGCAGGCATGGTTCTGTTTCTGGAACCCGGATCCTCCATGGCCATCGCGAGGTTTTCCTTGTCTGGCAGCGTAACAACCCTGACGAGGGAGTCAAGCGAGCAACTTGGAGCGTCTACAGAAAGTGATGGCTGCGGCGGGGGTGGGCTCGCGCCGGCATTGCGAGGGCTTGATTCGCGCTGGCCGCGTGCGCGTCAACGGCGAGGTGGCCGAAGTGGGCCTGTCGGTCGAGCCGGGGCTGGACCAGATCGAGCTCGACGGCAAGAAGCTCGAGGGGCCGCGCCAACTGGTCTATCTGGCCCTCAATAAACCGGTGGGCTACATCACTACCGCCAGCGATCCCCAGGGCCGGCCCACGGTCATGGACTTGCTTCCCAAGAATTTGCCCCGGGTATTTCCGGTGGGGCGTCTCGACCGCGATACCGAGGGGCTACTGGTGCTGACCAACAACGGACCCCTGGCCCACGGTCTGCTGCATCCCACTCGCGGAGTCCGAAAGCTCTATCACGCCACCGTGCGCGGCCGCCCTAGTCCGGCCCTTTTAAAGAAGTTGGCGGCCGGGGTGGAACTCGAGGACGGACCCACTGCTCCCTGTCGGGCTCGCCTGCTGGGACCCCACCTGGTCGAAATCGAGCTCAAGGAGGGTCGCAAGCGCCAGGTTCGGCGCATGCTGGGGTTGATCGGGCACCCGGTCGAGAGCCTGCGCCGGGTTCGCTTCGGCCCCCTCGAACTGGGCGAGATCCCGCTGGGTAAGTGCCGTCCCATCCAGGGTCAGGCTCTCTCTGAGTTGCTGGCGGCGGCCGGCCTGTGAGCGGGGAGGACCATCATCGCCAAGATTCCCGATAAGACCGTCGAGGCAGTTCTCGACCGGACCTCGATTGCCGATGTGGTCGGACGTTACGTCAAGCTCAAGAAGCAGGGGCGCCGGCTGGTGGGGTTGTGCCCTTTTCACTCCGAGCGCACGCCTTCGTTTTCGGTCGACCCGGTCAAAGGTCTGTGGTACTGCTTCGGCTGTCAGGAGGGCGGCAGCCTCTTCAACTTCATCATGAAAGTCGAGGGCATCACCTTCCCCGAGGCGGTGCGCAAGATGGGGGCCGAGGTAGGGGTGGTGGTCGAAGCCGACGAGGAAGAGACCCCCGAGCAGCTCCATCGCAAACGGCTCCTTGAGCTACTCGAGCGCTGCGCCCAGTATTACCACGAGCTACTGGTAAAAAGCCCGCTGGGGCGCGCCGCTCTCGACTATTGCCGCGGCCGAGGGCTGAGCGAGGCCGCCGTCGAGCGCTTTCGGCTGGGATGGGCCCCCGACGGCGGCCAGGCCCTGGTGCAGAAGCTGCAAGCCGCCGGCTATTCCCTCGAGGACGGCTTGGCCGCCGGAGTCCTGCGCGAGCGGGGCGGACGTTACGCCGACACCCTGCGCGGACGGCTGGTCTTTCCGATCACGAATGCCCAGGGCAAAGTCCTGGCTTTCGGCGGTCGAGTGTTGGGCGACGGTCAGCCCAAATACCTGAACACTCCCGAAACCGACCTCTACTCCAAGCGGCGTCACCTGTTCGGGCTGGCTCAGCATCGCGGCGCGATCAGCCGGGCCGAACGGGCGGTGGTGGTCGAGGGTTATCTCGATGTCATCAGTATGAGTCAGGCCGGGGTCGAGCTGGGGGTGGCTTCGCTGGGAACCTCCCTGACCGAAGAGCAGACCGAGCTGCTCAAGCGCTACGCCCACCAGGCTATTCTGGCCTACGACGCCGACCGGGCCGGCGAAGCGGCCACCATCAAGGCTATCGAATTGTTCGAGAATATCGGCTTGCGGGTTTCTATCGCCCCCCTCCCGCCAGGGCACGATCCCGACTCCCTGGCCCGGGCCGGCGGGGCCACCGCCATCGAAGCGTGTCTCGAGGGAGCCATCGAGGTGATCGAGTTCTTGATCGCGCGAAGCCAGCGCCGATGGGACTTGAATACGCCGGGAGGGAAACAAGATTTCGCGAGCGAAGTTCTGCCGGCTATTGGGCGGATTGCGGACCCCATTCGGCGCGACGCTTACGTCGTGAAGGTTGCGAACCTACTGCACGTCAGCGAGCAGCGACTGGCCTGGAGGCTACAGGGGGCTGAGGCTCCTGAAGGGCGCCGGGTTGCCAAACGAGGCCGTCGTTTGTCCGATATCGAAGAGCGACTTTTGAGCATTTGCGCCACGGAGCCGAAATGGATCACTCTGGTCAAAGCCGAGTTGTCCCCTGACGACATCCAGCGCGAGGACCTTCGGCCCCTCTACGTCGCCCTTTTTGAGGTGGAACGCAGAGACGAGCCGATCCGGCTGCAGGATTTTCTCGCCCATCTCACGGATGAGGTCCAGGTCGAGAGACTCTCTGAGCTTCTCATGGGTGAGGAATTGAGTTCCTCGGAAGAGGATATACGACGGCTGATTAGAGATGTTCGTAAGAAAGGGCTTGAGGTGAAGGTCGAGCGGCTGCGCCAGCGGGTTGTCGACCAGATGCAGGCGGGGACCTTGAATTCGGAAGACGAACTGTATCAGGAGTATTTGAGGCTTCAGCAACAGCTGAAAGGTGTTCGATGACGAAGAAGAAAGCCGACAACGGAAAAGCCCTCGAGGCGGCAGTCAAGAAGCTGCTCGCCCAGGGGAAGAAGAACGGAACGCTGACCTATGAAGATGTCAGCGAGCTGCTCTATCAGCGCGATGACCTGGGTCCCGAGCAGGTGGACGAGGTGCTCGAGCGCATGGTTGCCGAGGGGATCGAGATCGTCGATGTCCGCGTAGACGAGACCCCCGAAGACGACAAGGCCAAAAGCAAGAAGAAGAAAAAGAAGAAGAAAGAGACCACCGCAGGGGTGACTCTCGACGACCCGGTTCGGATGTATCTCAAGGAGATCGGCCGGGTCGATCTCCTCAGTCCCGAAGAAGAGATCAGCCTGGCTCAGCGCATCGAAAAGGGCGAGATGGCCTTGCGCGAGCTACTGTTGATGGACGACCTCTGGGATGCTGTCGAGACGGTGCTCGCCGAGCAGATCAACGAGGGCGAAGAAGCCCGCGTCAAGCTCTCCTCTTCCGAAGAGCGCCTGCCGGTGGCGCGCCTGCGTCAGGCCGTTCACCAGGGGGCTAAAGCCAGCGAAGTGTTGGGCCGTTTCAAGGCCTGCCGCAACTCCGAGGACCTGGTGGCCACCACCAAGGATTTGCTAGAGAAGAACCGCAGTGTCGAGCGCTACTGGGAGAAGGGCAAGAAGCTGCTCAAAGAGCAGCTCCAGGCTAACAGCAAGAAGGGCCGCTTCGAAAAGATCAAGGTGCTCGAATACGATGTGGCCGATGGCGCCGAGGCCAAGCGCAAACTCATCGAGGCCAACTTACGCCTGGTGGTGAGTATCGCCAAGAAATACATCAGTCGCGGCATGTTGTTTCTCGACCTGATTCAAGAGGGCAATCTCGGCTTGATCCGTGCGGTCGAGAAATTTAACTACCGTAAGGGCTACAAGTTCAGCACCTACGCGACCTGGTGGATTCGCCAGGCCATCACCCGGGCGCTGGCCGACCAGGCCCGCACCATCCGTATCCCGGTGCACATGGTCGAGACCATCAACCGTCTCATCCGCGTGTCCCGGCAGCTACTGCAAGAACTGGGGCGCGACCCCTCGGTGGAAGAGATCACCCGCGAGATGTATCCCATCGATGTCGAAGAGATCCGCGCTGGCGTCTCCAAGCAGTACGGTCGCCAGCTCGAGGCCGGTGACCCGCTGGTGCAAGAAGAGGTTCGCAAGAAGAAGAAGTTCACTGAAGAGCGGGTGCGCGAGATCATGAAGATCGCCCAGGAGCCGATCTCGCTCGAGACGCCCATCGGTGACGAAGAAGACTCCCACCTGGGTGACTTCATCGAAGATTCCGACGCGGTAGCCCCGGCCGAAGCCGCCTCGACCCAGCTTCTCAAAGAGAAGATGGAGGATGTGCTCGAGAATCTCACCCAGCGCGAAAAGAAGGTTCTACAGTTGCGGTTCGGTCTCGAGGACGGACGACCTCGCACCCTGGAAGAAGTGGGTCAAGAGTTCGGCGTCACCCGCGAGCGCATTCGCCAGATCGAGGCCAAGGCGCTGCGCAAGCTGCGCCATCCGACTCGCAGTAAATGGCTTAAAGACTACTGGATGGGACAATGAAGCTCTCGCAAGTCCTGGCCACGGGGGTCCTCTGGGCCCTCGTCTGCTTTCCTGCTCAAGCCCAGCAAGACCCTTACGCCGACGCAGTGGCTCGCATCTCGACGGTGCAATCGATGCTCGAGTTCTTCTTCATGGAGGCCGGCGTCTATCCGGCCGAACTCGAGGACCTCAATCGCGCCTTCAATGAACGGGTGCCCAAAGGTTTCAAGCCGGTGCCCGTTCCCCTAGACCCGGCTACCAACAAGCCGTTCGCCTATCAGGTAGGACCCAAGCATAAGAGTTACACGTTGGGGTTTCCGGATGCCTCGAAGTACTCTGGCCCGGCGGTCAAGTTGGTCCAGGTGCAGTGGGGTTGGCTGGCCTGGGAGGCCGAGCGCAAGCGCTTCGAGCAATTGGCCCAACTCTCGAAAGAGCACATGGAACTCCTGGCCACCCAGTTGGAGATGTTCGCCAAAGACAACAGCGGCAAATACCCTGCCGCCATGGACGAACTGTTCCCCAAGTACATCCGCCGCCACCCCCAGGACCCCCTCACGGGCAAGAACTATCAATACAAGCCTCTGGCTGACGGTTACATCGTCGCGAACCCCAACCCGGAGCGCTACGGCCTGAAGCTCTTTCAGTACTCGTCTTCGCAAGGGTGGCAGGTCGAGGCCCTGCCCGACCCCAAAGCCGCCGAGAGCAAGAACTAGCCTCTCAGGCTTCGACCGCTCGCTCGATGCGCTTCATCAACACCGGTAGCGACGACGAGCGGGCCACGCAGTCAAAGGCGCCCTGATCGAAGGCATCGATGAGAGCCTGCTCTTGCTCGGCGTAAACCACCACCTTGGTGATGCGGCGTAGCGAACCCAGCTTTTCCAGGACGGCCTGATCGGGCAACAGCAAGACTCTGGCCATCGTGGTCGGTCGCTCGCCGGTAAGCTCTCGGATGGCGGTGTCGGCCTCGGCATAGTAGCGGGTGGAATAGTCTCGCGCTTTGGCCGCTTCGATGACGGCCTGGGCCCGGGCCTGGTCGGCATCCACTACCACGAGATCGATGTCATCTGGCTCGGGCCCGTCCTCAGAGGCGGTGGCCGCCAGCACGATGCGGTTCCCTCCGGTGCCCTTGGCCTGGGCCAGGGCCAGATCGCAGCACCTGAGCAGTCGCTGCAGATTCGACGAGTCTTCGGGGAACTGCGCTACACCGATGCTGGTCGTCACCTTGAGGTTGACTCCCTCGACTGGCGAGAAGCCCCCTTCGAGTTGCTGGCCCAGAATATGCTCGAGGCGATTCTCGGCCACCGACTTCTCGATGTTGTAGAGGCAGATGGCCAGCTCCGAGCGCCCCCAACGGGTGACCACGTCCTGGCCTCGGAGGGCTTTGCTCAGGCGACGCCCGAGTTCTTCCACCACCTTGTCACCGGCCATCCGGCCGTGCTCTTTGACGATGGCCTCGTACTTGTCGACATGCAATAAGGCCAGGGAGACATGAAGGTTGTCGCCCTGGGCTTGCTCGAGGTAGGTGCGAATCTTGTCCACCGACCGGGTGCGCGAGCTAAAGGCCGAAAGCTGGCTGTCTTTCTCGTCTACGTTGCTGGTGCGGGCCAGGCGGTTCGAGATACGCGTCACCAGCTCGGGTCCGATAAAAGGCTTGCTGACATAGTCGTCGGCGCCGGCCAGGAAGAGGCGGTTGATGGTGGCGGTGTCGTTGTAGACGCTCAAGAAGATGATCGGGATCTGGCACCAGCGGGCGTTGGAGCGGATGGAGCGGCAGATCTCGACGCCACTGAGATAGGGCATATCGATGTCGAGGATCAGCACGTCCGGAGTCGCATCGTCGATGACGTCCCAAAACTCGAGTGGATCGGCAAGAGTGGTCACGTGCATTCGCAGCGGAGTCAGCAGAGCCTCGAGCGCTCCCAGCACCTGCGGATCGTCGTCGACGGCCAGGATGCGCGTCTGAGCGCTGTCGCCCCGGGCCAGGATCTTCTTGACCGAGGTCTCGAGCTGGCCCTCCTGCAAAGGCTTGAGCAGCACAGCCCGGCCTACCAGCGAGCCGAAGGCAGCCGCATCAGCCAGGTTCTTCTTAGATAGTAGACTGAGCACCGGCACGTGGCCGAGGCGGTTGCCGAGGTCTCGGAAAAGCGTCCATCTCTCGCCGCTGGTGTCTTCAGACAGGTCCAGCACTACCAGGTCGGGGCTCTGGCTCATCCAGACCTCGCGAGCGCCCAGCCAGTCGGCTGTGGACACCAGTTTCGAGCCCAGCCCGTCGCTGATCTGCTGCATCTGCCCCTGCACGGATTCGTCGCCTGACACCAGCAGCAGCAAGCGGGCGCTGGTGGGAGCCGAGGGCGCCACGGCCGCCCCTTCGCTGGCAGCCGCCTCGGCGGCTTCGGGCTTCTTGGTGACGGTGGCGGTGCGGCCCGCCTCGCCGCTGATGTCCTGGGCGATCATGTCGGCCAGGCCGAGAAAGCGACTCACGTTGGAGGCGTCGATATTCGAGCCCTCCTGCAGGGCGCGCTCGAGCTCTTTAGCTATCAGGGCCGCTTTGGCGAAGCCGAAGGTGCCCAGGCCGCCGGCGAGCTTATGGGCCTCGCGCTCGGCCGCTCGCCGGCTCTCGGGATCGAGAGCGCCCTCTTGTAGGGTGAGCAGGCTGTCCCTAATGGTAGTAACGCGCTGGAGATTGACGGGTTGATACTTCTCCCATACCTTCTGTAGGGCGTTGGCCATGTCGCCCTCTTCGCCCATCGAAGCTTTGGGGATGGGAACGGCCATCATCAGGGCGGTGTGGCGGACCAGTTCCTCAGGGTCCAGCGGCTTGTAGAGGACCAGGCTGACGCCGAGCTTGCGGACGAGATTCTTGAGGAAGTCACCCTTCTTGCCTTCATTGGAGCAAAAGAGGGTTGGGATTCTCCTGGCCCTGAGTTCTTCGAGTACATCCTCGGCGGAAGGGTTGGTCAGCGTCTCGTCGATGATCAGTAACCCCACCTCGTCGTTGGCCGCAGCTTCCAGGGTCTCTTTACCACTGGCGGCGGCTACGAACTCTAGCTCTTTGAGTCGCCCTTGCAACCGAGCCCTATATCGGATCGATAGTCCCGCGAGAATAACTTTAGCCACTTGCCCTCCAAGGCGGTGATTGATTTCGATGCACTTCGGTGGTCAATAGCAGAACCCCCCCGCAAAAAAAACCTCGAAACCATGTTTTCGAACGTATTTTTGCTCGTGGTCAGAACGGCATGGTTGTCGCACTTTATTAGCATGAATTGAATAAAAATCAACCGTTGACAGGCCATAGGGTCGGTGCTATACTCTGCGAGCGGAACGGACTTCCGCGGGCCGCATCGGCTCCGCACCGAAGAAAGTTCCGAGAGAGGGTTGACAGCCCCCCAGTGGTGTGCTAGTCTACCTCTCGCGCCTCGACGAGGCGCAGACGATTTGGTCTTTGAAAACTGGAT
>JBFWNU010000001.1:2633390-3250980 GCA_050250895.1 Vulcanimicrobiota bacterium
AAAGCGTGAAAAGAACCCCGGGAGGGGAGTGAAATAGAACCTGAAACCGTGTGCTTACAAACCGTGAAAGGCCTATGGCGCAAGCCAGGCTGATTGCGTGCCTTTTGTAGAATGAACCGGCGACTTACTGTTGCGGGCAAGGTTAAGGAGTTGAGGCTCCGGAGCCGTAGCGAAAGCGAGTCTGAATAGGGCGTTTAGTCCGTAGTAGTAGACCCGAAGCCAGGTGACCTATCCATGACCAGGGTGAAGCGCATCTAATCGTGCGTGGAGGCCCGAACCAGGGTCTGTTGCAAAAGACTTGGATGAGTTGTGGATAGAGGTGAAATGCTAATCGAACTTGGTGATAGCTGGTTCTCCCCGAAATAGCTTTAGGGCTAGCGTCGAGCGTTAAACCATGGGGGTAGAGCACTGACAGAGCTAGGGGCCCTGACAGGTTACTGAACTCCATCAAACTCCGAATACCATGGTGTATTACTCGGCAGTCAGACTGTGGGGGATAAGCTTCATAGTCGAGAGGGAAACAGCCCAGACCGACCGCTAAGGTCCCTAAATCCCAGCTAAGTGGGAAAGGAAGTACGACTTCCCAGACAGCCAGGAGGTTGGCTTAGAAGCAGCCACCCTTGAAAGAGTGCGTAATAGCTCACTGGTCGAGTTGTCGTGCGCCGAAAATGTAACGGGGCTCAAGCTGGGTACCGAAGCGTCGGACTGTAGAGAAGATTCGTCTTCTTTGCAGTGGTAGGGGAGCGTTCTGTAGGCCTGCGAAGCCCGATCGTGAGGACGGGTGGAGGTATCAGAAGTGCGAATGTCGGTATGAGTAGCGTAAAGAGAAGTGAGAATCTTCTCCGCCGAAAACCCAAGGTTTCCTGGGCAAGGGTTGTCCTCCCAGGGTAAGGCGGGACCTAAGCCGAGGGCGAAAGCCGTAGGCGATGGACAGCCGGTTAATATTCCGGCCCCACGTTTAACGTGTATTCAGTATGGAGTGACGCAGGAAGGTAGGCCTAGCCAGCGATGGTCGTCTGGCGCTAAGCCTGTAGGGTGTCTCGGGAGGCAAATCCACCGAGACTGAGCCTGAGAGGTTATAGCAGTCGACATTTCGTCGACCAGTGGTTGATCCTACACTGCCAAGAAAAGCTTCTATCTGGCGTTGACGTGCCCGTACCGTAAACCGACACTGGTGGGTAGGTAGAGAATACTAAGGCGGCGGGGCAATCTCTCTTAAGGAACTCGGCAAATTAGCCCCGTAACTTCGGGAGAAGGGGTGCCTCCATTAGGTGATGTGATTTACTTATTGAGCCGAAGGAGGCCGCAGTGAAAGGGCCCAAGCGACTGTTTAGCAAAAACACAGGTCTCTGCTAAGCCGTAAGGCGACGTATAGGGGCTGACGCCTGCCCGGTGCTGGAACGTTAAGAGGAGAGCTTAGGAGTAATCCGAAGGTTTGAATCGAAGCGCCAGTAAACGGCGGCCGTAACTATAACGGTCCTAAGGTAGCGAAATTCCTTGTCGGGTAAGTTCCGACCCGCACGAATGGCGTAACGACTTGGGCACTGTCTCAAGAGGGATCCCGGCGAAATTGCATTATGAGTGAAGATGCTCATTACCCGCAGCAAGACGGAAAGACCCCGTGGAGCTTTACTGTAGCTTGATGTTGGATTTTGGTCAGTTCTGTACAGGATACGTGGGAGGCTTTGATGCGTGGCCGCAAGGTTGCGCGGAGCCGACGTTGGGATACCACGCTGGGCTGGCTGGAGTTCTAACTCGAAAGGTGATCCCTTTCGGGGACAGCGTCTGGTAGGCAGTTTGACTGGGGCGGTTGCCTCCCAAAAGGTAACGGAGGCGTTCAAAGGTTCCCTCAGCCTGGTTGGGAATCAGGCGTAGAGTGTAAGGGTATAAGGGAGCTTGACTGCGAGACGAACATGTCGAGCAGAGACGAAAGTCGGACCTAGTGATCCGGCGGTCCCGCATGGAAGGGCCGTCGCTTATCGGATAAAAGCTACCCCGGGGATAACAGGCTTATCGCGCCCAAGAGTCCATATCGACGGCGCGGTTTGGCACCTCGATGTCGGCTCATCGCATCCTGGGGCTGAAGTCGGTCCCAAGGGTTGGGCTGTTCGCCCATTAAAGCGGTACGTGAGCTGGGTTCAGAACGTCGTGAGACAGTTCGGTCCCTATCTGCTGTGGGCGTAGGAAACTTGAGGGGAGCTGTCCCTAGTACGAGAGGACCGGGATGGACGGACCTCTGGTGAACCGGTTGTTCTGCCAAGGGCAAAGCCGGGTAGCTATGTCCGGACGGGATAAACGCTGAAAGCATCTAAGCGTGAAGCCCACCCCAAGATAAGGTTTCCCTCCACGCAAGTGGATAAGACCCCAGGAAGACTACCTGGTTGATAGGTTGGAGGTGGAAGCGCAGCAATGCGTTGAGCTAACCAGCACTAATCGGTCGAACGACTTCATTACCACTTTACTTCGTGACTGGGTCTGTAGAGTTGGAATTTCGCTTATTATCAAACGTTAATTGCTTTCACTTTCAGTGCCTTCTTCGGCACCAAAAGTTCCCTGGTGGCGATAGCAGAGGGGCCACACCCGTTCCCATCTCGAACACGGAAGTTAAGTCCTCTAGCGCCGATGGTACTGCCTTGGAGACGAGGTGGGAGAGTAGGACACTGCCGGGGGCAAAGTTACAGGCCCGACCTTTTAGGTCGGGCCTTTTGCCTTTTCAAGGCAGCTCTCAAGCTACGTAAGGGGCCAGCTTTTCCCGCATCTCGGCGGGCACGGGGATGGGCTCGAAGCCGTCCTTGGCCACGCAGGCGAGGATGATGTGCCCCTCGGCGGTGAGCACGCGGCCCTCGTCTTTGTAGACCTCGAAGACCAGTTTGAGCGACTTGTTGCCGATGTGGCCCACATGGACCTGAACCTCGGCGAGGTCGTCGAGCAGCAGCGGCTTGCGGAAGTCAGTGTGGATCTGCACCCGGGGCAGCCACACCTCGAGCCGCTCGAACAACACCGAATAGGTCAGACCGACCGCTCGGAAGAGTTCGGTCTCGGCGATTTCGAAGAAGCGCTGAAAGCGCCCGTAGTAGATAATGCCGGCTCGGTCCACATCAGACCAACGCACGTGCTCGAAGATAGAAAACTTTTCAGGCATCCTGCCGCTTTGGCCTTTGCTCCAGGGAACACCTGCACCCTGCTTGTCCCAACTTGTCATGTCTCTTGGCCCGGGTTGAGATATCTTCAGACCCAGAGGCAGACGCCTCGGAAGGAGAGCCGACGTGAGACAGTCGATGAAGAACTTGGGATACATTTTTTTGGGACTGGGTTGTCTGGCGGGAGCGCTTCTATCTTTCTACACCACCGTGGCCAACCCCACGCCCTTCGCTCTGCTGGCCTGGATGTATATGTTCGCAATGCTGGTGGGCCTCACCTCAGAGGGTCAAGAGAAGCCGGCCGTGGTCAATCCGCCGCTGGTCTTCAAAGGTCGGGCCAACCGGGCAATCCTGGCCACCGCTCACGCTCGTGAAGCAGCCTGAAGAGCGAGGAAATAGACCGATCAGCCTAGAACGGGCCGGCCATGAAATTGTACGCCTTTCCTGGCGCTTGCTCGCTGGGCCCGCATATCGCTCTGCACGAGCTTGGTCTCGAGCACGAGCTCGAACTGCTCAACCCCAGGCGCGATTTGCAGGGCGCCGAGCATCTGGCCCGCAACCCTCTCGGGATGGTGCCGGTGCTGGAGCTCGACGCGGGGGGATACCTCACCGAGTGCGGCGCCATCTTGCAGTATCTGGCCGATCGCAAACCCGAGAGTGGCCTGGCTCCGGCCCCCGCCGACTTCGAGCGCTATCGCCTGCAAGAATTATTGAGCTTGATCGCTACCGAGCTTCACAAGAGCTTCTACCCCCTTTTCTTCGGGCAACAGATCCTCCAGGACGAGGCTGCTCGGGGGCAGATGGTCGAGTTCTACGCTTCCCGTCTCGAGCAGCGCTGGCAGGTGATCTCGGATCGCCTGGGCTCGAGAGACTGGCTGCTCGAGTCGGGATACTCGGTCGCCGACATCTATCTGTACGTCGTTTTGACCTGGTGGTTGTACCTCAAGCGAAGCCTCGAACCCTGGCCAAATCTAGCTTCCTTCGTCGAGCGTATGCGTGCGCGTCCGGCTGTGGCTGCGGCCCATCGGGCCGAAGGCTGAGCGGGACCCGACCACGAATAGCCCCGCCATGTCCGTGACCTTTCCCGTCGCCAGCGTGACACCAGCCGAGCAGCCGCCCGTGGAACATTCCCAGGCTTCGGTTCTGGTGAGCCGTTTTGGTTCGGTGGCGGCCGTGTCCGATGGAGGGGCTCCCACGCTCGAGACGCAAGCCACCATCAGCGCGTTGGTCGAGGCAGCTCATCTGGCCTTTGCCGAACATCGTCCCTTGCTGTTGAGCCCTGACGCCATCTGGGTGACCCTCGTCCACGGCCTGGCCGCCCATATCGAAAAGTCTCCGGGCAACCTGCGCGAGCAACTGGTGCTCGACCACTTTGGTCAGACGCTGTGCGTGGGTTGTGATGAGCTCGGCTGGCAGGGTCTGGTCGACCGCCTCGGCGAGAGGGTGCGAGACTTTACTCAAGACGGCGTCTATGACTTGCTGACCCCCGCCTTCTCGACCACCGGCCCGGTAGAGCGGGTCGCCTTCCGGGTGGGATTACTCAAGACCCTCAGTCCGTTTTTCGAGTATCAGGGCGATACGGTGTGCGGCATCCCCCAGGTCTCGCTCAGTGGCAGCCAGGCCGACTGGGAGCAGTTGCGGAGCCGGGTCGAGCGGTTAGCCGACTTTGGCCTGCGCTGGTGGACGCCCAGGGTGGTCGAGATCCTGGACCGCTGTGTCGAGGCCTTCAAAGGAGTGGCCGAGCCGGGCTTCTGGCAGTCGCTTTATCACTACGAGAATCGCAGCGGCCGCGGCCCGACCGTATCGGGCTGGCTGACCTCGCTCTTTCCGTATCTGGCCGATGGTCGTCGCAATTTGGCACCTTTCGGCTCCGAAGTGAGCCTGTCGATGGTGCCCGACTCGATGGCCTCGGTGCCCTTCACCTGGAACTATCGAGACTCTTCATTTGATATGCAGTTGCTGGGAGGGTTGACCGCAGTGGGCTCGGCCCATGGCACCCTCTATGCCCAGGCGGGCTGGTTGGTCCGCAGCCACGACCCTCGTTTCGATCAGTTGGCCAGCGAGCATGACCGCCGACAAGAGGTTTCCCGGGAGCGGCGGCTACTCGAGGCAAAGGCAGAGCGGGCCCGAGAACTCGAGCTCGGCTGGGCCCGGCTAGCTCCGGGCGTACCACGCTTTGACGGTATCTATGAGGAGTATTCCCAGGAGGGTTTGGCCCGCTTGCGTCTCTATCCCGACGGCACGGCTGAATTTAGCCCGGATTGCTCGCTAGAGGGGCCGGTGGGTGGGGCGCGCGGTCGCTATGAGTTCCGTGAGGGAACGCTGGTGCTGGAGTGGGCCGGCCAAAAGTTGGTGGGACCCGTGCTCGAGGGGGCCATGGTGCTCGAGGAGAGTGACGGCTGGGGGGCGCGCCGGCGCCTGCTGGCCTTTCTGCCCGAGGAACAAAGCTGACTGGTGGATGAGCTCGAGGCCATCCTCGGCGAGCTTCAGGCGGCCGGAAAGCGGGAGTCTTCGGGGGTTTTTACGGTCGATGTCCGCAAGGCCCTGCCCAAGCTCGAGCGCTTTCAGTTGCCCCGCCCCGAGTTCGGCATGCTCAAGGTGGTTCAGGCGGCGGTAGCCGCCGGGGCTAGTCGGATCACCGTCGAGGTCAGCCCGGTGACGCTCTCGCTGGCCCACGACGGCGAGCCTCCGCTGCCGGAGGAGCTGGAGGGACTGCTGGGCTATCTGATGGCTCCCGACTTTCCCTCCCATCGGCGCTCTCTACGAGATCTGGCTATCGGAGTCAACACCGCTCTGGCCCGCGGAGGGAGCTGGGTCGAGGTCTCGGCCCGTGGTCCGGACGGCTGGAGCAGCCAGCGTTGGAGAAGCCGCGAGGAAGTGGTCGAGTCGACCGAGGGCCCGGGGCGGGGTTGGGCTACCGTGAAGTTTTCGATGCGCAAGACCGTCGGCCAAGCGGTGGGCCGCATGGTCGGGCTGGCCCAGCAGGATATCGGAGCCTTGCTCAAGGGTGAGCGAGAGGCCCTGCAGGCTGACGAGCAGACCATCTACGACCGGTGCCGTAACTGTCCCATCCCGATCTGGCTCAATGGACGCGAGGTTCCACCGCCCGACCTCGGCCGCCGGACCGTCAAGCGCTGGGGCTTGCTTGATGTGCGCGAGCACCGCAGCCCCAATTTGCTCGAACTTTATCTTCAGACCAGGGAGCCCTCGGCCCATCTGTTGAGCGTGCCCGCCGAGTCGACGGCCCGAACGCGCTATCTGATCCAAGGGCAACTGGACGGGGACGAATGGACGCCAATGGGCGAGCCGACCCGCCTGACGGGCGCTGCCCCGGCCAATTCTTGTTTTGCCATTATTGCTCTGCGGGGGCGTCCCCACACTCCGCCGCGGCTCACCCTGGTCAAGGATGGGGTCGACCTGACCGACCTCTCCCCCCGAGGGATGCCCAACGGAACCTACGTGGTGGCCACGGCTGAGGGCCTGACCCTTGACCTGAGCCAGTTTCGCCTGGTGCGGGGGGCCGGGATCGAAGAACGAGTCCAGTATCTGAATAGCTGCCTCCAGGTGGCTGCCCGTCTGGCCATGGCGGCGGGGGAGAGCCTTGACGAGGCCCAACAGCAAGCTGTCCGGCTGCTGCTCCAGGGGTAGACGCCTTCTAGCCCGAAAGAACGGGAGATGGCGCGCCTCGAGGTTCTCAAAGCCGACGTCAACCGACACGGCTTCCCCCACTGCTGTATCACCTGTGGCAATGATGACGGGGTCGAGCCCGAAACGGTTACACTGCGGCTCGGCAGTCACCTGGTCGGATGTCTGGCCTTGTTGTTTGGGCCTATCGGTTGGTTGGTCGCCCTCGTTGTCTGGTTTCGAACCCACAGCGACGAGTTGATGGTCAGGACTTGTTATCAGTGTCATCTGGCCCGCCTCCATCTGCGCAACCGGCTGATGTTCTGGCTACTTTGCGGCGGCCTGCCCCTGTTCGGTGCCTGGCTCGACTACAGCGGCGAGGAGCACCCTTTCATGATCTGTGCCGGGTTGGCGGCCCTGGCCTGGGGGTTCTTTCAATGGGCCTGGCTGCGGGCCCAGTTCCGCATCCGACCGCTCAGTATTGGCGAGGATCGTTTGTTGCTCGAGGTTCCTTTCGACGACTACCCCAGCATCTATCATCGTCACCTCGAAACCGCCAGCCTCTATGGCTCGGCCGACGCTCTGGGGATCGACCCCGATTAGCCTGGTAGGGCCGTGAGTTCGGCCTTCACCAGCGGCACGCTCCAGGGGTCATCCAGGAAGTGGGCGTAGAAATAGCCGCCGTAACCGTAGGGGTGGCGGTCAAGAAAATCGTCATCGGCCGGGACCAGGGCCTGGGTAGTGAGGCCGAGTTCGCGCAGGCAAGCCCCGAGCACGGATGCCATCTTCTTCATGCGAGCCTGTAGGTAGCCACCGGGATCCTGGCGGTAGGCTTGCTGGTTGCCGTCTTCGAGCATGGCGCCCATGACCTCGATGGTGCGATGCATGGACTTCATCGGTACTTGCCCGACCAGCATCAACTCGGGCGACCAGAAATTGTACCAGAACCCGACCGAGCAGGCCATGTTCTCGGCCCCCGGGACGGCCACGCAGGTGAAACGATTCTCGATGACCAGAGGCACGAAGCCAAGTCTTTGCTCGGTGAGTGGGCCGTTCTGCTGCTGGAAGTAGGCGTAACGCCGGACCAGGTTGTCCTGGCGTTCGAGGGTCTGGAACTCCCGAACCTGTTCGGGGGACGCCTGATAATCGCTGAACGGTTCGAAGCTCACTTTACACGGTTATCCGGCGCTAGCGGATCCTCCTCTTACCAGGGTTTACGCAATCTCTCTTGACGGCAACCGAAGTCGGTCCCATAGTGTTGCCATGGTTGCCAACCCCTGGCGTAGTCTACAAGGATTGCCATCCACCGTGTGGTGGTTGGCTCTGGCGACCCTGGTGAATCGGGCTGGCACCATGGTGCTGCCATTCATGGCCCTCTACCTGACCCGTTGTCTGGGCTGGACTGCTGGCCAGGCGGCCCTGATCTTGGTGTTCTACGGAGCTAGCTCGCTGGTGGCCGGACCCACCTCGGGCCGGCTGTGCGACCGCTATGGAGCCGGCCGGATCATGGCCTGCTCCTTGTTTTGTTCGGCTTTGGTGATGCTGGCCTTTCCGCTGGCCCACAGCTTTGCGGCCGTGGCAGTGGCCACCGTCTGTCTGAGTCTGACCAGCGAAGCCTTCCGACCGGCCGGAATGGCCGTCTTGTCGGAACTGCTGCCGGTCGAACAGCGCAAGCAGGGCTTTGCGCTCAACCGCCTGGCTGTCAACCTGGGCATGAGCATCGGCCCGGTGGTGGGCGGGGTGTTGGCCGGTCACTGGTTTCCCGCTGTCTTTGTGGCTGATGGAGTCACCGCCTTGCTGGCCACGCTTCTGTTAGCGCGACTTTTCCTGGTGGGGGGACCCTCGACTCCGTCCGCCCCCGTCGAAAGAGCGGGCCTGCCAGCCTGGCGCAACCGGCGCTTCTTGACTTTCCTGGCAGGTGTCTTTGCGGTGGGCCTGGTTTTCTTTCAACTCGACTCGGCCATGCCGCTCCATCTGGTCGAGAACCTGGGCCTGGAGGAGCGCCAGTTCGGGCTGATGTTCACCGTCAACACCTCGCTCATCATCTTGTTCGAGTTGCCTCTCAACGCCACCACCGCCCATTGGCCCCTGACCCGCTCTTTGCTGGTGGGTTGCGCCTTGATCGGCCTGGGCTTTGGCGGTCTGGCCCTGGTCCATACCGCCGGCCAGGCCGCACTAACCGTAATGGTCTGGACTGTGGGCGAGATGATTCTCTTTCCGGCTCAGTCGGCCCAGGTCAGCGGTCTGGCCCCGCCGGGGCGCAATGGGGAGTATATGGGGCTGTTTACCAGCACTTTCGGCCTGGCTTTCACGGTGGGTCCGGCTCTGGGGGTTTATCTCCTCGGCCACATCGGTCCCGGTCTATGGCCCGTCACTTTTCTGGTGGCGTTGGTGGCCGGAGCGCTGATGTATCGATCCGGACTTGAAACCAACTTGGAAACAGCAGTCTAGAGTTCGTTACTTCTGTAACCTATCGGCAACAATGTTTACATCTTGTTCATGGTTGTTGCCGAGATATTGCCATTGTTACCAGCTATTATCAGTTTATGGCAGCACCCGCCCGCAGACCAGCGCCCCGGCCCCCGGTAAGAAGCTCGGGCAACCGCAGCCGCGGACCCAGCCGACCCCCTGCCAACAAGAGCCGCCCCAGCCGGCCGGCCAATCCCACCCCTGCCAACCAACCCGCCCGCCCCGCCAGCCCGGCGGCGCCGGCTAATCCGAATCCCGCCCCCAATCGGCCGGCTGCCACCGAGACTCCCAGCACCCACGGCCAGGCTGCCGCTGCCGGGATGGGCTCGGCTTATGCCGGCCTGCAGGCCAACCATCAACCCGCCCAGAACGGCCAGCCCGCTCAAGCCAACCAGAACAACCAGAATCAAGCCGCTGGCGAGAATGCGGCCGCCAACGGCCAGCCTAACAGCCTCAGTCTGGGCGGGCAGAACTATCAGCTCGGCTATGACCAACAGGGCCAGATGAATCAGGTCACCGGTCCCGACGGAGTCAGTTGGAACCGCAATCAGGACGGGACCTGGAAGGGCTCCAACGGCGAGACTCGCCAGTCGATGCAGCTCGACGACAAGAGTTTCTCCTACAGTACCAAGACCAGTTGGGGTCAAGAGAACCTCACCCGCTTCGACCGCCAATCGGGCCAGAAGACCGAGTGGACCAAGGACCGCGGCGACGAGCAGTTCCATCGCGACATCCGCGGCGGCGAGCAGTATCTCTACAAGGATGGCTCGACCATCGACCGCGACGGCGCCGGGCGCATCACCGGCTTCAACGGTACCGGCGGAATGCTCCAAGAGATTGACAAGATCTCGAACATGACCGACCGCACCATGCGCAATCTCAAGATCACCCAGATGTATAGCGACCTGTCCCGGATGATGGGCAAGACCATCCCCGGTGGGGGCGCCAACTGGAACACCTGGGCCTCGCACGCCTCCAACGAGGCCGGTTATGCCATCCGCGGCGAGCGCAACCCTTTCGGAGGCCGCGATTCCAGCACCATGGGCTTCCACGATGTCACCAAGGCGGCCATCGCACGCGGCAACAATCAGGTCTTCACCGAGATCGCCCCCGAGATGGTCAAGTTCATGGACACCGTCAACGGCATGGGCGGCAAGCCCGACGCCGGCAAGTTCAACCAGTTCCTCAACGGCATCGGCAACAAGCCCGTCCTCAAGAATGCCTTCACCGACTACTACAAGGCCAAGTTCGCTCCCGATACGGCCAGCCGCCGCCAGCACATGCTCGACGGCAACATCAAAGTGGGAATGCACGAGCAAATGCGTCTGGACCCGATGATCGACATGGCGATGCCCGATGTCGCCGGCACTCCGGGCCGGGTGGCCATGACTCAGGGCATGAACATCAACCTGCCTCGCGAGAGCGTCAACCTCGGCTCGGCCGGTGACTGGTCCAACTTCAACAGCCGCATGAAAGTCATCGCCAACCTCTTCAGCAGCCGCCACATGGACCCCAGCGTGTTCGGCTCGCCTTTTAGCCGCGTCGAGAGTGCCGACATCATCAACGGTCACGTTCCCACTCGCTTCCAGTAGAAGGCTCCGGCGGGATGGGTGGTGAAAGTCGTCCCCGATGGGCGACGATCTTACCGAACATCTAGGCGCTGTTCCTTCGCTCGAGGGCTTGAAGAAAAGCCATCGGATGCATCTGGTGGTGATGACCGGGCCTGAGCGCGGAAGAGTTTTTCCGTTAGAACCCGGTCAGTTCATTCTGGGACGCTCTCCCGACCACTCCGACATCGTGTTGGAAGGGCGGGGCTTGAGCCGGGCTCACGCTCGTCTGATGGTCACCACCGGGTATGAACTGCTGCTCGAAGATCTGGGTTCGACCAATGGGTCGCGCATCAACGGCGAGCGCGTCGATCGCGGCAAGCTCAAGACGGGCGACAGTCTGGCCCTGGGTGAGGCGGTGGTGAAGGTCGAGTGGACCGACTCCGACGTGGCCGGCTTGATCGAAGAGCTACATCAAAGCTCCACCAGCGACGGTCTCACGGGACTTTGGAACCGGCGTAGTTTCGAACAGCGTCTGCGCCAGGAGTGGAACGCCGTGGGCCGCCAATCCAGCACCGCCGCCTGCGTGGCCCTGCTCGACATCGATCGCTTCAAGTCGATCAATGACACCTATGGCCACGCGGCCGGCGACGCCGTGCTCAAGGGCCTGGCCAGGTTGCTCATGTCGTCATTGCGCGATGAAGACGTGGCCGCACGCTGGGGCGGCGAAGAGTTCATCTTGCTGCTTCGAGGGGCCGAACTGGCCGGGGCTGGCGTGCTGCTCGACCGCCTGCGCGAGACCATGGCCAGCCATCTATTCGAGGTGCCCACCCCCACAGGGTCGCTGACCATCCCGGTCACGGTCAGCGTGGGGGCAGCTTCGTTAAGTCCCCAACGCTCGCCTGAAGAAACCATTGCGGTGGCCGACGAGGCTCTCTATCGAGCCAAGACCACCGGCCGCAACCAGGTGTGCCTCGAGGTCTAGTCGCTGCTGTCGTGCAGTAGTAGCAGGGCGGCTCCGGCCCGCTCGCTGAATTCGATGCGGTCGGGATCGCTGCCGCGAACCTTGCCTACCGGAATGCCCAGCACATCTTTGACCGTGCCGTCGGCCGTTACCCGACCGGCCGGTAGGAAGATCCCTTTGACGGCACCGTCTTCGCTGACGCTGCCCATGGGAAGGCCCAGCGGATCTTTGACCTGACCCGACTCGGTCAGGCGCCCGACGAAGAAGGGATTGCCGAACTCGTAGAAGCGACCTTGAGTGTCGACATGGCCTTCCTGAATCCCGATGAAGTCGGTCACGACAGTGTCGTTGGGGCCGGCGCAACCCGAGACGGCTGCGGCTCCGGCCAGGGCCAGGAGTCCCAGCCCGGCCATCTTCCAGCCGGAACGGTGGGAGCCCAGTTCGACGGTGTCTTGTGGGGTCGGCAACTCGGCGGGCTCGACCGAGGGCGCTTTGCTCGCGGCTCTCGGAGGGGCGGCGTGGGTGAGGCTATTGATACTCTGCATGGCACCAGTCTGCCTCACCGACCAGAAAATAGCCTGAAAGAGTCTAGAGTTCGACCTGCCAGTCGGGCCGACCCAGGTGCAGGCAGACCGCGTTAAAAACCAGGGCGTCATCATCCAGGCCCAACATCGACTCGAGGTCCGGATCGGCATCGTCGCTTTCAACGAAATAATAGGCGGCTGCCTGGGCGTGAATGAGCATGGGGCCGGGGGCCTGACCCAGCATGCGCTTGAGGCCCTCGGTAAGGTCTTTGGCCAGCACGGTGTCGATGCGAGGATGGAGCGGCAGGGCTGCACGCAAGCGAAGGTGGTGAGCTTCAACCATTTGCGCCAGCGCCTCGCGTGAGAGCAGAGGGCGCTCGAGAAACTTGGCATACGCGTCCGCCGCCTCGGGCGGAAGCTCGATGGGCAGTTGGTCTTGCATGCCCGCTAGAGTTCCACTCTGGCGGGGATACTCCCACCGGCCCGAAATAAAAAAGCCCCGGCTTGCGCCGGGGCGTTAGGTCCAACCATGCTCATCTCACTACCGAGAGGATACCGGTCCGACGTCACAAGCTCGTTAAATCATTCAAGGGTCACGATCAGGTGGGGAGGGAACGAATAAGTGATCATCTCACCGTCTTCCTCGCCACCGTCCTGTTCCCACTTTTTGGCTCTAAAGAGACTTTCATCGTGGAGCTCTTTGCAACAGATGGCCACATCGCGTCGCTTCGCTTCGGTGATGGCCTTGAACAGGTGACAAATCACCCCAAATTCGATGATCCCCTCGGTGTCGGTGTATTTGCAAAAGCGTGGCTGTAGCACGCCTACCTTCATCCGCTCGAGCAGCTCCCGAATGGTTTGCTTCATAGCTGGATCAGCGCGGCGCTTTTTCTTGGCTGGTTCAGGCACCCGGGGGCGCTCCTTTCACTATCAATATCCCCCAAAGCCAAGATTTTTCGTGAGGGGCGGGTTTGTTCCTGGCGGAAAGGGTTTCCTTACAGCCAGATTCGAGCCAGCCAGAAGGCTGCCATCCCGGCCGCGATAGCAGCCCCCGCACTCTGGGTCTTCCAGGCTACCAGGCCAGTAACGAGTGCGGCCAGCCAGCGTGGGGGTTCGGGCTCGAGCAACATCGGGGCCACCAGGGCCGAAAGCACGGCCGGCGGGACATAGGGCAGGGCTGCGTTCAGCCAGCTCGGCAAGGCGCGGTCGCCCAGGCCGAGAAACGACCAGCGCAAGAGATAGGTCCCCACCGCCATGGCCAGGATCGTCACCTCCATCGTTCGCCCGCCACACCCGCCGCCACTCCGGCCAGAGCCCCTAGCATCAATCCCAGCTTGAAAGGGAGCCCGGCCGCCAGCAGGGCCACCAGGGCGGCCACCAGCGCCGCCAGCAGGCGGGGCCGAGTGACCACGGTGGGCACCAGCAAGGCGAGAAACATCAAGGGGATCGCCATCTCAAGGTGCCACTCTGGCGGGACCACCCCGCCTAGACACACGCCCACCAGGTGGCTGAGTTGCCAGGTCGTCCACAGGGCTGTGGCGGCACCGAGGTAAAAACCCCGCCGGTCGAGTTGCGGGTCCTGGTCAAAACGAATCACGCACAAGGCGTAGCCCTGGTCCGTCAAGAGATAGGCCAGCCCTGCCCGCAGCCATACCGGTTGCTGTTCGAAATGGGGTGAGATCGACAGGCTATAGAGTAGAAACCGCAGATTGACGGTCCAGGCGGCCAGCACCACCACGATGGCCGGCGTCGCCTTGGCTATCAAAGCGGTCGCCGCTAACTGCGAGGCCCCGGCGAACATCGACAACGACATGGCCGTGGCTTGCCAGGGCCCCATCACCCCGACCGCTGCTGCGCCAGCCACGGCGCCGAAGGGCACCACTCCGATCAAAATGGGGGCAATCCCGCGCACCCCGCTCCAGAAGGCCGTCCGCATGCCAGCCAGCCTAGCCGGGCTGGCAGAAATTTGCAAGTGGGTGCACCCACCCTCGCATACCCCTGGAACATCTCGATGGAGGCTCTCAAAGCGCGACTCGTCTGGCATACTGTCTCTAGAGGCAGAAACGGGAAGCAAAACCGCTTCCGACAGGGCCTACATAGTAAGCTTGGAGAGACCCCGTCTCAGGCCGGCACTGGCGGCGAAATGCGCCAGGCTACAGCTGGTCCAGATGGGTGGACCCTCCGATAGAAAGAAGCGGCTTCGTCGCGCGAGCAGCGACGGAGCTTCGCTCATTTTAGGCGGGATTCGCTGGGGAAGTCTTTGGCCATCATGACCAGGCAGACCGCCACCATGGCCAGCAAATAGGATTTGGGCCCGCCCAACAGCGCCACGAGGAGGCCGTAGATAGCTCCTGACTCATAAAACGCCAGGGTCACGAGATGGGCTGCTTTGAAGGCCGCTATCGGGTCGGCGCCTCGGGCCAGGTTTTGGCGCATAAGACTACGGCGCAAGAAGTGGGAAGCCACCAGACCACCCAGATAAACCGAAGCCAGGCAGACCATAAAGACATGCAACTCGTAGGCCGACATATTGCTTTGTTCGGGACCCACGGCATAGCCCACCGCCAGGAAAACCAGTGGGCTGGCCATGAATACACTATGAACAACTCTGATTTCTCGCATACGATCTGTTTCGCGCAAGCAAGGAGAGTTCCCATCGTTCGAGCGAACTAGGCCGAAAGGCTTAGGTCGAACGGACGATCTTGGTGTCCTCTATTGTTCCCGATGAAGCGGCAGCCTATAATCCGGAGTGTCAATGAAAATAATGGATCGCATTCGGCGCAGCGTGTTTGAGCGCCGACCTGGAGAGTTCTTTACCGCCAAGGAGTTCCTCCAGTTGGGCAGTCGGGCGGCGGTCGATCAGACGCTGGCCCGCCTGGCGCGTGGTGGGCTGATCAAACGGGTGGCACGTGGCGTTTATATGCGCCCCCGCGTGCATCCGGCTCTCGACCCTGAGGTGGTCTCTCCTAACGATGTCCTGCGAGCCCTGGCCCAGACCAAAGGCGCCAGGATTCAACTCGGAGGAGGCGCGGCTGCCCATCTGCTGGGCTTGACCGAAACGATTCCCGAGAAGGTCGTCTATCTCACCGACGCCCCTTCGCGCACCTTGCAGGTGGGCACCGAGACCATCGAGCTGCGCCACGTCAGCGCTTCGACACTGGTGGGATGCGGTACCCTCGCGGGCGATGTGGTGCAAGCCATGCGCCACGTCGGTAAAGAAGGTTGCACCCGCGAGCGACTCGATCAGCTCAAAGACCGGCTGCCTCCCGACACCATCAAGGACCTGGTGGGGCTCATTCCCCGCATCGCCTCCTGGATGTCAGTCCCGATCAGCTATCTAGCCGGCGAGGACCGTCTCGATCCCAAGCCGCGGGGGCGGGCCAAAGCCCAGGCCGAATAGACTACCCACTCTGGGTCGGATTACTAACTAGCCAGGGTTACATTTTTCTCTTCTCCTGCCGATATTCCATGTGATGGAATGGTTCGGGGGACGGGAGGAAAATCACTTGAACAAAGCCACTATCCTCATCGCCGATGACGAGGAATTTGCTCTCTTGCTGCTGGGTGACTTGCTTGGCCATCATGGTTACCTGGTCGAGACCGCCGGCGACGGCGAGGCGGCTCTGCAGAAGGCCCTGGCCCTGCGACCGGACGCCATCCTGCTCGACGTGATGATGCCCAAGCTCGATGGCTTCGAGGTGTGTGCGCGGCTCAAAGCGGCCCACTCGACTCGGGCCATTCCGGTGCTGCTGGTGACCGCCCTCAACCGGCAAGAATTTCGTAATCGGGGCATCGAGGCGGGCGCCGACGACTTTTTGAACAAGCCCTATGACGCCACCGAAATTGCCCTGCGGGTGCGTAACGCGGTTCGCACCAAGCGATTGTTTGACGAGTCAGAGAGCAACTATCAGCGATTGGCGCGCCTCGAGCGCAGCCGCGACGAGCTCGTCCACATGCTAGTGCACGACCTGCGCAACCCGCTGGCCGCCGCTTCGCTGGCCAGCGAGATGCTCGACGACGAGCTCCGGGAGTTGCTGCTAGGCGACCAGACCGCCCTTCTTCAGGCAGTTCGCGACGGGCTGCGCGAGGTGACTGGTCTGGTCAATCAGATCCTGGAATACAGCCGACTCGAGTCCGAAACCCTGCCCGTCGAGCAGACGTCGGTGGACCTGCTCGAGTTGCTCGAACGTAACGCCGCCAACCGTTTGCTCTGCGAGCGGCGGGTGGTGCTCGACATGCCCCGGTCTGGGGTGCGAATCTGCAGTGATCCCGACCTGCTCAACCGGGTGCTCGAGAACCTGCTGAGCAACGCCGTCAAATACACCAAGCGCGGCGACGAGATCCGTCTCTCGCTCAAGCTCGACGGAAAGATCGTCCACCTGGTCGTCGAGGACACGGGTTGCGGCTTTGACCCGGCCCACGCCGAAGCCATCTTCGACAAGTTCTTCCAGGTGGAAAGGCGCGGCCTGCCTGGAGCTAACGGCTCGTCGGGTCTGGGGCTGTCGTTTTGCAAACTGGCCATCGAGGCGCTGGGGGGGACCATTCGCGCCGAGAGCCAGCCCGGCCAGGGAAGCCGCTTCGAGGTGACCCTTCCCGGGGCGCAGTGCTCCCGAGCGGTGGCCTGATGAAAGCTCGCTGTCCGCTCAAGGGTGTCATCTTCACCGAGTTCCTGGGCCTGGTCGAACAAATCGGAGGTTTCGAACTTGGCGATGGCGTGATCACGGCCGCCGGCCTGGACGGCGCGTACACAGCCCTGGGAAACTATCCCTACGAAGAATTGGTGGCTCTGGTCGAGCAGCTTTCTCTGCGTCTGGGTCAGCCGGTAGCCGTCTTGCTGGAACAGTTCGGGCGCCACCTGTTCGGGCGCTTTCTACAACTTTATCCCGATCTATTTCGTGACCATCGGGATGCTTTCGCCCTACTGGCCCGGCTCGATGACACCATTCACGTCGAAGTTCGCAAGCTCTATCCTGAGGCTACACCTCCTCGCTTCGAGTGTCGCCTCGATGGAGACTCCATGGAATTGGTCTACACCTCGGTCCGACCCTTTGCCGACCTGGCCCGAGGGCTGCTCAACGCTTGCCTGGAGGGTTATGGCGAGGGAATCGAAGTGCACGAGCAGGACGCTCGCGGGGATCGCCGGCAGGTCCGCTTCGACTTAAGGAGGCAAGAACTTGTCCGAGTCACTCCTGCGTAGTCTCGAGAGAGAGCGACGGGCTCGTCAGCAGGCCGAGAGCATCGCCGAGTCTCGGACTCGAGAGCTCTATGGGCTCAACTGCCGCCTCGAGCAATTAGTGGACGAGAAGACCATCCATCTGCGTCACGCCCTGGAGGTGGCCCGATCGGCCGACCAGACCAGATCCGCCTTTATCGCCCGCATCAGCCACGAGTTGCGGACTCCCCTGACGGCCATTCTGGGTTTCACCGAATTGATGTTGGCCGGAGTGGTGGAACCCCTCGGCCCCCGTCAGCGCACTTATCTCGAGCAGATGCAAGCCCAGGGAAAGCGCCTTCAGAACTTGCTCGAGAACCTGCTGGACTTTGCCGAGGAGCAAGAGCTGGCGCCGACCTACGCACCCTTTCTTCCCTCTCGCCTGCTGGTCGGGGCGCGGGAGGTCTTCGCCAACTTGGCGGCCCAGCGTGGATTGGCCTTTGAACTGGTGCAACAGGGTGAGGACGGGCCCTTTCACGGCTCAGCCGAGACCCTGGAATTGGTGCTGCACGGCCTGCTGAGCAATGCCCTGCGGCTGACCCCGGTCGGGGGTAAGATCAAGGTCCAGGTGACCAGTTCCTCGGACCGTCTGCGAGTGTCGGTAACCGACACCGGACCCGGTCTGAGCCGCGAAGCCATGGGGCGGCTCTTCGAGTCTTTCCATCCCCTCGACTCATCCCTCTGTGCTGAAAGCCAGGGGGCTGGCCTGGGTCTGGCCCTGGCGCGTCAAAGGGTCGAAGCCCACGGGGGACAAGTCTGGGCCTGCAGTGACGGTCCCGGCAGCGGGGCGACTTTCGCCTTCGAGGTGCCGAGTGCAGCATCCGGCCACTTCGCCCCACCCTGAGGCGCCGAGCATCCCGAATCGCGGCGTCGCGCTTCGCTCTATTACAACCAGGTACTCATTGCTCAGACGCTCCTTGCACTAGCTCCAGACCAGAGCCAGCGCAGCCTGAGCCGCAAAAACCCTGAGCACATCTCGCTCGAGGGGCGAGATGGAAGTCGTGCCGCTCTGTTCGGCAAACAGGACGCCCAGTAAGCGGTCGCTGGAGCGGATGGGAATGGTGACCCACCAGGCCGTGTGTCCCTGGCGATGGAAACAACTGGGAACTGGATTGCCCAGTCCGGAAAGGGGCAGAGTGGCTCGTTCGAGCCGTGAGGTAAGCGGGCACCTGGTGCCCAGGCTAAAGGCCAGGGCTCCCTGGGCATTGCTCACGCGTAGACCTTCGTCGTCCACCAGCGCCACGGCCAGGCCCTCGACCTCGATCTCTTGCCCCAGCCCCAGCAAGAGGTCGTGAAGAAATTCTTGATGGGGAACCGAACCCACGATCCTGGCGGTAGCCTCGAGCACCCGGCGTTGGCTGCCCACCAGGCTGTGCAGATTGATTTCACGTTCGGCTACTCCGGCTAGATCGGCCAGCCAGGCCAGATATTCAGGGGTCACCGGGCGGGGCTCGGTGTCGATGACGCAATAGGTGCCGACCACGAACCCCTCGTTGGTGGAGAGAGGATGACCCATATAAAAGCGGATGTGAGGGGGACCGGTGACGTAGGGGTTGGTTCGAAACCGCTCGTCGAGACTGGCATCGGCGATAGTCAGGGTGCGACCCATCTCGACCACATAGGTACAGAACGAGTTGGCTCGGGGCGATTCGCTGATGCCGGGCAACCCGCAGGCCGCCTTGAACCATTGCCGATCGGCATCCATCAAGGAGACGTAGCAAATGGGTGTGCCGAACAGGGCGGCCCCCAGCCGGCAGACCCGGTCAAAGCGCTCCTCGGTGTCGGTATCGAGAAGTTGGAGTTCTTCTAACGCCTGCAGACGAGCTTCTTCGCGAGTCAGCATCGCCGTTTTTTCGAGCCGGTCGGCCCGATTCATTCTTCCGTGTCGGGCAACTCGATAAACAGCGTTCGACTGGAGGGGGTGGTAGACCACTCATAAGGTTCCCAGCGCTGCTCGGGGCGATGGAAGTAAGCTGCGATGGTTCGCCTGCCGTCGCTCCACAAGACGGCCCCGCGACCCATCCCCTCGAGCAGGTGGCTGGTGCGCTCAATGGGCGCTACCAGATCTTCGCTAAAGAGACGAAATTCGGCGCTTTGCTCGAGTGCCTGGCCGGCCTGGTCCAGGCTGTCTTCGCTGGGCAACTCGTCGAGCACCAGGTGGGCCGGGGCCCGCCCCTCGAGAAAGGCTTTGATGTGGCCCTGATCCTCATCGACCGCTTCGGCGAGCTCCCCGTTGAAGTAGACGTAGATCTCGTCGACCGGCTGGGGATTGGCAACTGTAAAAACCACCACCACCCGCTGGCCTTCTTGCAGGCGGCCCGATTCGGCGAGGGTGAAGCCTTTGTCCTCTGCCTGGGCGTAGAGTTGGGCCGCCGAGTCGCTGCGTGAGGCCCAGAACTGTGGGCTGCAGACGGCCCGGAAGTCGGCCTGGCGTCGGGCGTTGAGGGTCTCGGCGAAGCGAGTGCCCGGGTCGGCCAGGGCTGGCAGGGCCAGCAGCAAGGCCAGGACCAGAATGCGGCTCACGACCCGGCCGCCTGGCGAATGGCCTGACGGATGCGAACGTAGGTACCGCATCGACAAAGGTTGCCGGCCATGGCACTGTCGATCTCATCGTCACTGGGGCTGGCGTTCTGGTTGAGCAACCCCACCGCCGCCATGATCTGGCCCGACTGGCAGTAGCCGCACTGGGGTACCGCGATTTCTCGCCAGGCCTGCTGCACGGGATGGTCTTGCAGGCCCTCGATGGTAGTGACCTCTTTGCCGACGGCTTGCGAGACGGGCAGCAGGCAGGTGCGGGTGGGGGCCCCGTCGAGGTGGACCGTGCAAGCGCCGCACAGGGTGGCTCCGCAGCCGAACTTGGTGCCCGTCAGTCCCAGGTCCTCACGCAAGACCCAGAGCAGCGGCTTGCTCGGCTCGACCTCGAGGTCATGCCGAGTGCCGTTGACGTTGAGAGTGATCTTTTCCATCGCTCCTCCTTAGACCAATCCGTGTTTTGCAAAGGGAAGTGACCGGATGCGCCGGCCGGTGGCGGCGAAGATGGCGTTGGCCACGGCCGGGGCCAGGGGCGGCACGCCCGGCTCGCCCACCCCGGTGGGGGCCTCGGTCGAGGGCACGATGTGGACCTCGACCTCGGGGGTGTCGCGAATGCGCATCACCTGGTAGCGGTCGAAATTGGCCTGTTCGACCATGCCCTCTTTGAGGGTCACCTCTTCCCGGAGAGCAGCCGACAGAGCGAAGAGAATACCGCTCTCCATCTGAGCCTTGACGATGTCGGGGTTGACCGCCAGGCCACAGTCGACGGCGCACACCACCCGGTCGACCTTGAGCTTGCCCCCGTTTACGGTCACGTCGGCCACTTCGGCCACGAAGCTGCTGAACGATTCGTGGACGGCCACCCCGCGTCCCCGTCCCGGGTCGCTGGGAGCCGGACCCGCCTTTTCCAGGGCAAGCTCGAGGGCCTTGAGCAAGCGTGGCTTGCCGGTCAACATCGTCCGGCGCAGAGCGACCGGGTCCTGGCCGGCCAGGTGGGCCAACTCGTCAAAGAAAGTCTCGGTCACATAGGCGTTGTGCGTATGACCCACCGAGCGCCACCACAAGGCCGGCACGCCGGGTTCGGGCAGATGCAGCTCGACCCGGAGGTTGGGCACGGTGTAGCACAGGTCGGCCGAGCCCTCGACCGCGGCGTGCTCGATTTTTTGCCCGCCAAACGGCGTCCCTTTGAGGATCGACTGCACCGCCACCCGATGCTTGAAGGCGCTGATGGCGCCGGATTTGTCCACCGAACCCCAGACCTTATGCACGCTCATGGGCCGGTAGCGCCCGCCCTTGATGTCGTCTTCGCGGGTGCGCACCAACTTGACCGGGACCCGCTTTTGCATAGCCTTGGCGATGGCCACGGCGGCCATCACATAATCGCTGTCGGGAACGCCGCGCCGTCCGAAGCTGCCTCCACAATAGTAGGTGTGGACCACGATCTGATCAGGCTCAAGGCCCAGCAACCCGGCCGCGTTGGCCTGGTCGAAAGTGGGGATCTGGGTGCCGGTGTAGAGGTGGCATTCGTGCTCTTGGAGGTCGACCAGGCAGCCCGGAACCTCCATGCAGGCATGCGCCAGATACGGAAACTCGTAGTCGGCCTCGATGGCCTTGCCTGCTTTGAGGGCCTTTTCTACATCGCCATCGTTGCGGGCCACTTCGCCGGGCCTGGCCACCAGTTCTCGGTAGTGAGCGAAGAGTTCGGCACTGCCGCGCAGCTCAGACTCGCTATCGTCCCACTCGACTTTCACCTTGTTTCGGCCCTGGCTGGCGGCCCAAAAATCGCGAGCCACTACCCCCACTCCGCGTTCGGTGGTGACCACCTCGAGCACCCCCGGCACCTCGAGCGCTTCGGCCGAATCGACCTTCTTGACCTTGCCGCCAAAGCGGGGAGGATAAAGCATCACTGCCGTGACCATGCCGGGAAGGCTGGCGTCGAGGCTAAACTGGGCCTTGCCGTCGCTCTTGTCGGCCACGTCGAGGCGCTCGACCGTCTTACCGACGTAGCGATACTTCTCGGGCGACTTGAATTCGGGTTGCTCGGGCGGCGTGATTTGGGCGGCCGCAGCGGCCACCTCGCCAAAGCCCAATTCTCGGCCGTCGGCCGTTTTGAGCCGACCCTCGGCGACCTCGATTTGGCCACTCTCGATGCCCCACTGCCTCGCGGCCGCTTCGACCAGCATTTGGCGGGCGCCGGCCCCGGCAAGCCGCAGCTGGTCCCAACTGTTGGCGATGGAACTCGAGCCCCCGGTGGCCTGAATCCCCAGGCGCAGGTTCTTATAGCGTTCGGCGTCGGCCGGGGCAAATTCCCAGCGCATCTGCTCCCAGGCAGCATCCATCTCTTCGGCCACGATGGTGGTCAGGCCGGTGGTCACCCCCTGGCCCAACTCGGCGTGCTTGATGACCACCGTGACCGTCCCGTCGCTGCCGACCTTGACGAAGGAGTTGAGCGCCTGCAAGTTCACCGCCGGCGGGTGGGCGGGAGTCGGGGTTGCGGGCAAATTCGGCACCGGAGGGTTGGCCTGGCATCCCACCACGAATCCGGCGGTCCCCAGGCTGATCACGTGGAGGAAGTTGCGGCGGCTGAGGGTGGGAGACTGAGGGGACAGGTAACGGTGGACCTTCTGCATCGAAGCTGCTTCAATGGCCTGGGCGGGGATCCTCTGGCCCGGCGCGAAGCTGCGGGGATGTGTGACCTGTATCGATGGCTCGACCAGCTGACCCCGGCGATGGCCCTGGCCTCGGTGGTGCGCACCTCGGGCTCGACCTATCGCAAGGTCGGGGCCCGCATGGTCATCGACGAAACGGGCGAGTTTCTCGGCCTGGTCAGCGGCGGTTGCCTCGAGCGCGAGGTGGCCCGCCGGGCTCAGCAGGTGCTGGCCGACGGCACGCCTCAATTGGTGGCCTTCGACACACGCCAGTTTCTGGGTTGTGACGGCCTGGTCGAGATCGTCATCGAGCCTTTGCCGGCCGAACTCATCACGGCACTGCGCCGCCAGGTCGAAGAGCGGCGTCAGGACCTGACTCTGGTCACCCCCTTTACCGGCGGAACCCGCCTGGGAAGCGGCGACCCCGAGAGCTTGAGCGTCCGCCTCGAGCCGCCTCGCCGACTGCTGATTTTCGGCTCGGGAGTCGACGTGGCGCCGATGGCCGCCATGGCCGAGTGCCTGGGTTATGAAACGGTCCGCCTGACCCACCCGGCCGATCCGGCCCGCCCCGCCGGTCTGGTCCCCCTCGACCCGGCCGGAGTGGCTCGCCGTTTTGCTCTTGACCAGCGGACGGCGGCGGTGGTGATGAACCATCATTACGGCAACGATCTGGCCTTTCTGGCCGCCCTCTGGGACAGCCCCGTCGGCTATCTGGGTTGCGTCGGCAGCCGGGCCCGGCGCGAGTGCTTGTTGGCCGATCTAGCCCAGAGCGGCCTCGCCATCGAAGCCCGCCCCTTCTTCTCGCCGGCCGGACTGAATCTTGGGGGGGAAGGGCCCGAGGCCATCGCGCTCTCGGTTCTAGCCGAGATCCAGACGGTCTTCTCGGGCGCGCCTCACCCCCACGTCCACAATGTCTGAACTCGAGCAGTTTCTGGCCTCGGCCCGCCAGGGCCAGACCGAGTCGAGCGGAGTCTTCTCGGTCGACCCCGTCAAAGCACGCCAGAAGCTAGCTCTCTATCAATTTACCGACCCCTACATCTATGTCTTGCGGCTGGTGCAGGCGGCGGTGGCGGCCGGGGCTGACCAGGTCAGCGTGTCCTCGGGCCAGCGCTCGGTCGAACTCGCCTTCAACAGCCGGTTCGCCCCCGAATCCCTGGAGCAGTTGCTGACTCTAGCCGGAGCCGGCCCGCCTCATCTGGCCGCCGGCCTGTACGGCGCCCTCAACGCCCGAGCCAGCCGGATTATCTTGAGCAGCGGCTCGGCCCGTCTAAGCCTGACGGCTGGCGGCGGCCAGTTCAGCCAGACTGAGCCGGTCGAGGGCACTCACGTGACCATTCGCCGCAAAGCCCCAGGCTTTTTCTGGAAGAGCGACCGCGAGTCGGCGCTGGTGCGCGAGCGCTGTTGCTATGCGGCCCTGCCCATTCTTTGCAATGGCAAGATCGTCAATCGGGCCTATCTCGGCCTGCCCGGCAATGACCCCGACCTTCGCGAAGGCGAGCGGTGGTTCTTGGGCGAGCCGTTAACCGACTACACCCAGCGCGAACTCTTTCTGATCGCTGAGGAGTTTCGGCCCGATCTTGTCACCGCTCCCTGGCAGCCCACCTGGGGCGCTTCGATGGAGGCCATCGACGGGCTGGACTGGCGCACCACCAAGGAGCTGCGCCGCAACCACAGCCAAAGCGCCCGGCGCTCGCGCTCGAAGGCGGCCGATAAGTGCTTCGCCCGCTGCCCTCGCCTGGGCACCCGGCGCTCGCGCTCACTCGTCCTCCCATCCGAGACCGAAGAGACACGCGCTCACCTGCGTCCCTGCCATCTGGCTCTGGCCACTCGCCGCGACAGCCAGGGGGATTCTCAACTGGTGGTGGTGCGCGACGGAGTGGCGCTCAACACCGTCTTCAACGCCTTTCCCAGCCCGGGCGCCCTGGCCGTGGTCTCGGGGCGCGCTCTCAAGACCGACGCGGGCGGAATGGCCGTGATCGAAGACCGCAACTACACTTCGCTGTGCCAGTATCTTGAATTGCTGGCCAATAGCTAGCTGTCGGTAGGGTCACTCACGTCGAGGAAAGGAAATAGCCTGAAGTCACGGATATTGCGAGTCCAAAGAGTCCGCACCTGGTAGCGCCGGAGAGTGGCGGCCAACAGGCTATCGGCGACTCGGTGCCGCCCCAGTTTGTGTTCCTCGAGCAGAGCAAGCGCGTTGACCAGGTCAATCTCATCGCTGTGAAGCACCCTGACGTTGGAACGGCCTAAATAGAGGCGCGCTTCCCCGATGGCCTGGGCCATCGAGAGGGGAGGGTCGAAGCGTCTGGAGTCCGTGACGACATGGACCATCTCGTGGAGAATCGACACCGTCACGACCATCCGCCTGGTTCGATCCGACAACAAAGCCTGCAACGCAGCCAGGGACATTTCGTGTTCGGAAAAGGCGGGAAACTGCGCGTAGATTAGGAGGTTGGTGTCGACGGCAACGTCGCTCACAGGTGACGAGTGCCCATTTCGTCATAGAGTTCAAAGCGTTCGGGTAGGGCGGCTACAGGTTGATGCCCTTCGAAAAGAGGCAGCCGCTCCAGTCGTTCGAGAGGTTGCAGCCGCTCTTCGCGATAGAGACGCATCGCCTCACGCATGAGTTCGGCAATCGGACGGTCGGTACGGTGAGCATGAGCCCGGAAGGCTTCGTAATCCTCTTCGGATACCGAAATCGATATTGTTCTCATATGGTTTATGATATGGCTCGTGGCGGCCTCCGTCAAGACGCCGGGGAGGTATGTCCCGCTCGTGACCAGAAAAATGCAGACAGGGTGAAAGGTCAGATTTCAAGATACCGGCCGGCGGCACGCCTACTATTGAGCTTGGTGTTGGTCCTGTCGATGCTCGGCTATGGGCTCGACCTCAAGTGTGCCTTTAGCTCCGATTGTTGTCAGACTGCCGACTGCTGCCACGACTGCGGTGCCCCTCCCCACAGCGATTGGACCGATCAGGCGCAGCCAAAGCCGCCGGTGGTGCTCACCCTGGCGCCGATGTCACCAGCCGGGCCCGACCTGGGGATACCCGAGGCACCGCCTCCCCAGACGAAACTAGTCTTTCAGGCCCCAGCCAGAGCCGAACCCTCTCGAGGCCCTCCCGCCGTCTAGTTGCCACCGCTGGTCTGCTCTTGCGGCCCCGTTTCACTAGAGGTTGGAGGCATTGGAGTGCCCGTCATCGATCATTTGCGCGCCCGCTGGCCCTGGCTGGTCGCGGGAGCGGTTCTCTTTCTATCTATTGTCCTGGTGGGTTATGGATTATCCCGGCGTCAGGCCACCCCGGTCGAAGAGAAGCCGATTCTCTCGGTGGTGGCCGGTAGGGCCGGGAAAGCCGGCGAAGTCCTGGTAACCCAGCAGGCACTCAAATTGGCCGAGATCGAAGTCGCGCCGGCGACGGTTCGTTCTGTGGCCGACAAGCTCACCCTCACCGGCATTGTGCGAAGTGGGGGCAACCAGAAGGCCAAGATCACGCCCCAGGTGGCTGGCGAGGTGGTCGAGATCCGGTCCCTCATCGGCGATCAGGTCAAGAAGGGCCAGGTGTTGGCCTGTCTGGCCAGCCCCGAATTGGCCAGAGCTCAAGCCGATTTTCATGAGGCCGCGGCCAGGTTGGAGGTCTTTGAAGCCGACCTGGCTCGCAAAGAACAACTGGCCAGCCTGGGCGAGTACGGTAGCGATGCTTTGGAAGACTCTCACTCTCGAGCCGTCGAGGCGGAACGCAATCTTCTCTCGGCCCGCCGTTCGGTGGCCGAGAAAGAAGCCGAGCTGACCGAAGCCCGCAGCCAGGTCGAGGTGCTAGCCAACCGGCTTGCTCAGGCCGAGGCCGAACTGGCCGTGAAGAAGGCGCACTACGAGCGGGCCAGGGCTGTGCCCGAAGTGGTCTCGCTGCAGAATCTGGAGCGGCTTCGGGCCGATTTCGAGAAGGCGAAGGCCGACGTGGCCGTCGCCCGCGCCTCGAAGCTCCAGGGCGAGGCGCACCTTCAGGTCGCCGGTCGCAATCTGGAAACGGCCATTGCCGAGCAACCCTTGGTGCAAAAGGAATACGAGGTCCGCCGACGGGCACTGTCCAGAGAAGAGAAGATCTTCTCGGGCGGCTTTTCACGCAACCAGGAACTGGTCGATGCCCAGGCCCGACGCAATCTGGCTCGGGTCGAGCTTAGCAGCGCGGCCGAACGGGTCAAGCTGCTGGGTGGATCCCCCGGTGGAGGCAGCCGGGTGCTGTTGCGTTCCCCCATCGCGGGCAAGGTCGAAGAGGCCTCATTGACTCTGGGCGAGAGCCTCGATTCGGATCAGGTGGCCTTTATCGTGGTCAATCTCGACCGGGTCTGGGCGACTTTGGCGGTGGCCCCCAAGGACTTGCCCAAACTGGCTGTCGGCGATCAGGTCGAGCTTCGAGCCGACGCCGCCCCCGACCGTACCTTCCAGGCTCGCCTGACCAGTGTTGGGACCACCACCGACGAAACCACCCGCACCGTGCCGGTAACCGTCGCCATCGATCATCCCGAGGCCATTTTGGCGGCCGGCTCCTACGTTCAGGCGACAGTCCTTACCGAGGTTCACCATGACCGTCTGACCGTCCCGACATCGGCCTTGCAGGAGCATACCGGCCGGGCTACCATCTATGTGGCCAGCCCCGAGCAGGTAGGACGTTTCGAGGTGCGTCATGTGGTTCTGGGCATTCAAGAGGGCGATTGGCAAGAGATTGCCGACGGCCTGGCACCCAACGAGTCGCTCGCTATCGGGGGCACTTTCTACCTCAAGTCAGAAGCCCTGAAGAGTTCGCTCTCCGACGGGTGCTGTGCGGTGGGGAAATAGGCTCTTGCTCAATCGACTCGTCCACCTCTCCATCCGGCATCGCTTCTTCGTGGTATTGTTGGCGGGATTACTGGCCATCGGTGGCCTCTACTCCGGCTTCACTCTGCCTGTCGACGCCGTCCCGGACATTACCACCACCCAGGTGGTAGTCAATACGAGTGCCCCGGCCCTGGCTCCCGAAGAGATCGAGGCCCAACTGACGCGCAGGCTCGAGCTGTTGCTTTCGGGCTTGCCCCACGTGATCGAAATGAGGAGCATCTCGCAGTTTGGGCTCTCGCAAATCACCCTGGTCTTCGAGGACGGTACCGACATCTATTTTGCCCGCCAACTGGTCGGCGAGCGGCTGGCCGAGGCGGACCAGCAGCTGCCGCCAGGCGCCTCCTCTCCCAGCCTGGCTCCGGTGGCCACCGGATTGGGCGAGATCTATTATGTCTTTGTCGAGAGCGAGAGCCTGTCGCTGATGGAGCGACGTTCGCTGCTGGACTGGAAGGTCAAACCACGCTTGCGCACGGTTCCGGGAGTGATCGAGGTCAACACCTTCGGCGGCCATGTCAAGCAGTATCAAGTGCTGGCCGATCCCTATCGCCTACAGGCCTATGGAGTGAGTCTGGAACGCCTCGAACAGGCCCTGCGTCAGAACAACCAGAACGCGGGCGGCTCTTACGTTCACAAGGAGGACGAGCAGCAACTGGTGCAGGCCGTCGGCCTGGTCGAGTCCCTCGACGACCTGCGCAACATCGTGCTGCTGTCCAATGACGGCGTCCCTGTGCTGGTAAAGGATGTGGCCACCGTGTCCTTCGGGGCCGCCCCCCGCCAGGGCACCATCACCCGCAACGGTCAGGGCGAGGCAGTGGCAGCCATTGCGGTCATGCTGATGGGCGAGAACAGCCGCACCGTGACCGAGCGGGTCAAGCAAAGAGTGGCCGAAATCCAGCACGAGATGCCTCCGGGAGTGAAGCTGGTAGGCTTTCTCGACCGCACGCGATTGGTCAACGAAACCCTGCATACCGCCGGTGAGAACCTGCTCCACGGCGGGGTCCTGGTAGTGTTGGTCCTGTTTCTCTTCCTGCTGCAACTGCGAGCCGGTCTGATCGTGAGTTCCATCATCCCCATGGCCATGCTGTTCGCGCTGATCGGCATGAGATATCTGGGTATCTCGGCCAACTTGATGAGTCTCGGAGCCATCGACTTCGGCATCGTGGTCGACGCCGCCGTCATCATCGTCGAGAATTGCGTGCGCCGGTTGGCCGAGCGGCACCATCACCTGGGTCGCGCCCTCTCTTGCCAGGAGCGTCTGGCCGTCATTGAAGAGGGCGTGGTCGAAGTGCGCCAGGCCAGCCAGTTCGGGGAACTGATCATCATCGCCGCCTATCTGCCGGTCCTTAGTCTCACCGGGGTGGAAGGCAAAATGTTTCGGCCCATGGGTATGACCGTGATCCTGGCTCTGCTGGGGGCGGTCTTGCTGTCGGCCACCCTGGTGCCGGCCCTGTGCGCCTACTTCCTCAGCGAGGATAGCGAGCGCGAGAACCCTTTCCTCGAGAAGCTAAGGCTGCACTATCGCAAGGCCCTTCACCGGGCAATCCCCAACCGGGCCACAGTATTGGGTGTGGCCCTGGGGACTTTTCTGCTGGCCTGTCTTGCCTTTCCCCACCTGGGGGCCGAGTTTTTGCCCAAGTTGGATGAAGGCGCCATCGCGATCAATCCGGGTTATCTTCCCGGCATCTCGGTGGAGACTGCCATCGAGCGAGCCACCCTGGTTGAGCAGTATCTGCTGGCCGAGTTTCCGGATGAGATCGACGAGATCGCCACCCGCATCGGCCGGCCCGACATCGCCACCGATCCCATGCTACTTTCTCAGCACGACATCTTCATCTCGCTAGAACCCCGCCGCCGCTGGACTCGGGCCTCCTCTAAGGAAGAACTGGTGGGGGCCATCGAGGCCTCGCTGGTCAACGTCCCGGGAATGAAGATGTCTTTCACCCAGCCCATCGAGATGCGCATGAACGAACTCTCCCAGGGGGTCGGCATCCGGGCCGACCTGGGGGTCAAGCTGTTCGGTCCCGACATGGCCATGCTCGGGCGCAAGGCTGTCGAGGTTGCCGACGTCATGCGGGCCATCCCGGGAAATGCCGATGTCAGTGTCGAGACCATGGCTGGGCTGCCCACCCTCAAGATTCACACCCGTCGTCGCGATCTGGCCCGGTACGGTATCAATGTGGACGATGTCAATCAGGTAGTGGCTACCGCCATTGGTGGGGCGGTGGTGGGTCAGGTGCTCGAAGGTGAAGAGGTCTACGACATTTTTCTCCGCTACCAGGAGCCGTTCCGAAAGGACAAGGAGGCCATCGCGAAGATCCTGGTCGAGAGCAGCAGTGGCCAACTGGCTCCTTTATCGGCCCTGGCCACCATCGAAAGCTCCGAAGGGCCGGTGCAGGTCAGCCGTGAGTCGGCCCAGCGCCGAGTGGTCGTTCAGGCCAACGTGCGCGGGCGCGACCTTGGCAGTTTCGTGGAAGAAGTCCAGCAAACGGTCGAGCAGAAGGTCAAGCTGCCCCCCGGCTATCACATCGAGTGGAGTGGCCAGTATGAGCATCTCCAGTCAGGCAGGGCCCGACTGGCCATCATCGTGCCCATCACGTTTTGCATTATCTTCCTCTTGCTCTACCTGACCTATGGTAACGCCTTCGATGCCCTAAGGGTGTTCACCGGCATTCCCTTTGCCATTACCGGGGGGATCTTTGCACTATTTTTGCGGGGCATGCCCTTCTCCATGTCGGCGGGAGTGGGTTTCATCGCTCTCTCTGGCATTGCTGTGCTGGCCGACATGGTCATGGTTCAAACCATCCGCCTTTATCTCGATCAGGGGATAGCCCCGGGTCAGGCTATCGAGATGGCCGCCCTCAACCGGCTTCGGCCGGTATTGATGACGGCTGCCGTGGCCGCCATCGGTTTCCTTCCCATGGCCTTGTCGAGTGGCACCGGAGCCGAGGTCCAGAAGCCACTGGCCACGGTGGTCATCGGCGGCCTGATTAGCTCCACTCTGCTGACCCTGCTGGTGCTGCCCGCCCTCTACTCTTACCTTCAGGACCGAAAGGAGGCTCCTACCGTGGACTGACAGCCAGGACGTCTCTTGCCCCAACCTAACTCGAAAAGGAGATCCCATGAAAAAGACCATTTCCATTGTTCTCGTCGTGCTGGCAGCCCTGCTGTGCGGCTGCGCCAACAACCACCCCGAGCAACCCGTCGCCGACGCCACCATTCAGGCCAGTCCAACCGCTCGGGCCGCCTACGTCTATGACCTGGGCAGCAAGAAAAAAGGCGACATGGGCCTGTGCGTGATTTGTAGTGTCGACAAAGGCGAGGCGCACGAGGAGGCGGCGGCCGAAAGTATAGACTACGAAGGTAAGACCTACCTCTTCTGCAACGAGCAAGAGAAGGCTACCTTCATCTCGGAGCCCTCGAAATACGCGGCCAAGTAAGCATGAGCGGGAGAGTTGGTTGGAAGCTTCTGCTGCTGGTTTTCTGGCTGGCTTCTCCCGCTGGTGCTGACCCATTGTGGCCCGATGAGGCGGTCCGTCTGGCCTTGCAGATCGACCCGCGCCTGCAGCGCGAACGAGCCCTGGTGGAGGGGGCGCGGGCCTACAGCCAGGGAGCCGGCGCCCTGCCCAATCCCGTGTTGCAGCTTTCGGCCGTGGACGGAAGCTCACCGGAGGACAGCAACTCCTTGACCCAGACTCTCGAGATCGCCGGCCAGCCGTACCTGCGGGGCCAGGCCGCGGCCCGCGACCACCAGATCGCCCTGGCCGGCTTCGAGAAGACCCGGCGTGAGGTGATTCGCGAGGCGGCACGAGCCTACTATGACTACTGGGAAGCCCTGGCCGTGGCGCGACTGTATGCAGGCCAGCTCGACTTTGCCACCAGGCTGCAAGACATCGCCGAAAAACGTCTGGCCGCCGGCGAGATTTCGTCTCAGGAGAAGCTGCGCGTCGAGCAAAACCGCGCTGAGGTCGAGGTGGCCGTCGTGAGCATCAACGGCCAGCTGGCCGTGGCTCGGCGCCGGCTCGAGGCCATGTTGGCCGACCAATCCTTCAGGTTACCCTCGACCGAGGAGCCCGTTCCCGACGCCCCGGCCTTCGCCGGGCTCACCAGCGATCAGTTCCAAGAACTCGAATTGGGGCTGGTGACCCGCCCTGAACTCGTGGCCGCCCAGCGGGCCGCCGAGCGAGACGACTTCGCGGCCCGCCTGGCGGGGCGAGCGGGAGCCCCTGACTTGCAGGTCAGCGCCTACCGCTCCAGCCTCGGCAATCTGGCCAACCAGGGAATCCAGTTTTCGCTGGTCGTTCCCCTGTTTGACTGGGGACGAACCGGAGCCGAGGCGGCCCGTCGCAGAAAAGTGGCCGAGGCTCGGGTTTACGAGGTTTTCGCCGTCCGGCGTCAGGTCGGCCTGGAACTCTATTCGGCCTTTAATGCCTACCAGATAGCCCGACAAAAGCGCGACCTGACCCGTCAACTGGCCGGCAACTATCTGCACTTCATGCAGGTCACGCACCAGGGCTACGCCATCGGGCTGCTCTCGTTCGTGGAAGTCTTCGACGCGCAGTCCGCCAATCTGCGTGGCTTTGAGTCATACCTCCGGGCTGAAGCCGAGTTCAGACGCGCCCAGGTCGAACTCTGGTGGGCCTCTGGTCTCGACTACGGGCCGAGCCGCGCCGACGAGGCGGCCGCGCTATGAACTCTACGATCTGGTTCGTAAACCTACAATGTTCACCGGAAAGTGTCGGTTTCAAGGCTTTGAAGGTTGGTTTCGCTTGTTAAATGTCTGTATCAATCTTGTGATTGTGTCTAGATTTTAACATTCCTCCGTTAGAGTGTTCCCAGAGGCTCCGGAAGCAACCGGGCCCAAAGCAGGAGGAAACAATGCAAGTCTCAGCTCTCAACCACACCAACGTAGTAAACCGGCCCTTCGAGTGGGCCGAGAATGTGTCTCTCGAGGCTCCGCCGGAGCAACCACAAATGAGCCCCGAGCTGCGTAACTATTATCGAAACGCGGCTGACGATGTCCAATCCTTGCGGACCACTACCGCCCGCCCTCTGCCCATTCCCCAGCAGGTCATTCCCAACGGGGATTCCACCTGGAAAAGCAAGCCGGACTCGATGTTCTCGTTTCTGTGCGACGAGTGGACCTGGTCGGTGACCCGAACCGACGATCAGCTCCGCATGTTCTGTCCGGGCTGCGACCGGCAGGGCAACAATCAAGACAAGCAGATCGTCTTGCAGAACAACCCCGACGGTTCGACCACCCTCAAGATCCAGTTCGACGGTCAATGGCTGCCCGACGTCAAGGGGCGGGTCGAGCAGACTCGTAACGGCATGGTGTTCGTGGGCGAGAACGGCATGCGCATCGAGATGCGCAACACCCGCGACGGGTTCGATCTATCCTTCGACGGAATGGAAAAGCTGCCGGGCAAGTTGCCTAAGCTCAACGGCGAGACCATCAAGTTCCGGCGCGGCTAGCCGGAGGTTGTCTCGCTTTGGTCGTCGTGGTAGATTCGATGTAGATACGGAGGCGGGATTGAAGACACAACTGGCAATGTGGGGCAATAGCCTGGCCGTTAGGATACCCAGGGCGCTAACCGAGGAACTCTCCCTGATGAAGGGTGTCGAGGTCGATCTTCAGGTCGAGGACGGGCGTCTCGTCGTCGTGCCGACCAGGCGGCCCCACTATGAACTGGGTGATCTGGTTCGCGAGATCACCGACGAGAATCGCCACCCGCAGCTCGACTGGGGCGAGGCGAGGGGGGAGGAGGCGTGGTGAGTGGCTCTGTTTTGCCCCGTCACTTCACGGCGGAAAGGCTACCCTTTCGAGGTTCCCCTGCCGACTGGCGGGCCTGTAGCCGGGGTCGTGCTAGCCGACCAGGTTCGTTGTCTGGATTGGAGGGCGCGGCGCGCTGACCTGATTGCCACCGCCGAGGCATCTCTGGTGGAAGAGGTGGTGGCCCGCGTAGAGGCGCTGATCCGCTAGTGGCCATCCCCCAGCAACCCGGGAAAAGACTTGACCAGGGCCGGCAGCCAGACTACCGCTGCCACCAGGTTGGCGCTCACCCCGACGGCCATCACAAAGCCCAGGGTAGCGATACCCAGGTGGTCGGCGGTCATCAGGGTGCCAAAGCCCAGCACGGTGGAAAGGGCTGACAGGGCCACCGCCGGCCCGGTGGAGTGGGCGAATAACGAGCCGCCCTCTTCGAGCAAGCGATGGACGACATGCACGCCAAACACCAGACCGATGCCCAACGTCAGCGGCAAAGCCATGCAGTTGGCGGCATTGAAGCGGACTCCGCTCAGGCCCATCGCGCCCAGCATCCAGATGACCCCCACCACCTTGGGAAAGAGGGCCAAAAGAGCCAGCCGCAGCGAGCGAAAGTGAAGCAGCAGCAACAGGCAGATGACGATCAGGGCGTTGCGGCCGGCTTCTTCATAGGCCGTGCGTAGCGCCTCGAGATAGTGATAGATCAACACCGGGCTGCCGGTCACGCCGGGGTCGACCTGGTGAAGTTGAGCGAGAAAGTCTTCCAGTTGTTCGCGCTGCCACAGGTCGTGGCGGGGTTGGATCCGCAAGAGCAGACGCCCTGAGCGGCCCAGGTAGCGAGCGCGCAGGGTGGTGGGGAGGTCTTCGAGGGTGAGGGGGCCGGCGGCCGTCTGAGCTTTGAGGCCCTCGAGGGAGTCGCGCAGATCCGAGAGCAGGTGGCCCTCGAACGCCTCGATGCTGTCTTGAATGGGGCCGGGACCCATCGGCTCGACCGCCTTCTCGATGCGCTCGAGGAGCTGGCGGCTGCGCTCGACCTCGGGCGAGTCGGGCAACCCTTCGAGGTTGCGGCGCAGGCCGGCTCGAGCTCGCTTGAACGAACGCTCGAGGCTGGTCAGCGAGGTGGTGGTGGGCTGGGGTAGGGGCAGGCTGGCGGCCACTTCGACCACCGCCTCTACCCGCTCTTGCTTGCCCTCCTCAGCGCGGGGCAGAAAGGGAGCCAGCGAGCTGGTGCTGAGTACCCCGGGCAGGCGCTCGAAACGCTCGCGCAGTTCATAGAGTTGGTCGAGGTCGTCGGCCACGGCCACGGCCCGCAGGCTGCACCACTCCAGCTGCCGTTCGACTCGGGCCGAGGTCGATTCCGGGCTCTGCATATTGAGCAGATTGTAGTCAAAGCTCACTCGAGGCAGCCAGACCAGGGCTAGCACCGTGACCACCAGGCAGAGCTTGTGGACCAGGCCGGGTTGCTCGGCTAGCCATTGCTCTCCCCGGGCCAGGTTGGTCCAGTGGAAGGAGGGAGCTTTTTTGTGGCCTTTTCGCTCGCCCAGGGTGAGCAGGGCCGGCAGGGCCACGACGATGATGGCAAAGCAGATGAGCACACCCAGACCGGCGATCAAGCCGAGTTCGCCCACGGCTCGAAACGAGGTGGGTAAGAGGGCGAAGAAGGCCACGGCGGTGGCCACAGCGCCGGTGAAGTTCTCGACCCCCGAGGTGGCCATGGTGGTCTCGAGGGCGGGCAGGGTGTCGAGCTTCTGGCGCTCTTCTTCATAGCGATAAAGGATGTGCACGCCGAAGTCGATTCCCAGCCCGACCAGGATCGAGACGAAATTGACGGTGATGAGATTGAGGTGCTCGACCGAGAGCGAAGCCACTCCGATCGAGATGGTGATGCCGGCCAGCAGGCTGAGAATGGCCAGATTGGGGCGCCGAAACTCGCCGAAGGCAAAGGTGAACAGCAGGTTGCAACAGATGACCGACAGGATGGCTGAACGGATGGCGTCGCGGGTGGTGGTGGCGGCGTCTTCGGCTTCGAGCAGCGACTCGCCGGTGAGCGAACCCTGGATCTGGGTGCCTGAACAAACCCGGGTGATCAGTTCGTGACTGACTTTGGCAGCCGCCATCGGATCGTCGGTTTCGAACAGCAACAGATGGGTCGAGGGCAGGGTGAAATAGAACACCCGGGGCGGTCTGGGGTGTTCAAACGGGCTGCGGTAAGGGCTGCGCCCGCGCGACTCGAAGCTTTCGGCCAGTTGCTCGAGGATGCCGTTGAGCAGCGGCAGAGATTCTTCAAGGTCATGCGGCTTTTCCAGGTGGGCCAGGAGGCCGGCCAGACCCTGGTTGGAAAGGGCCGTCAGAAAAGGGCGGGCCCCGCGCAGTTCGTCGGCCAGCTCGTCGAGTTTGGGGTTGGAGAGAAAATACAGGCCACGCTCTTGGATCTGGGGCAACTCGACCCGGCCCAGCACCCGGTGAAAGAGCTCAGGGCGCTGCTGGAGCAACTGCTCGAGGCGGGTGATGGCCTCTTCGCGCTCGGCCTCACCGCCGCCCTGAAGAAGGATGACCAGGTCCCGGCTCTCGTCAAACTCCTGGCGAAAATCGCGAAAGAGAGCCTGGACGGGGTGGTCGGCCCGGAGCAGATTGGTGCGATCGCTCGAGAAAGACAGGTGGCCGGCCGCCAAGCAGCCAGCCAATCCCGTCAGCAGAGCCACTACCAACAGGGCGATCCGAGGGGCCGTGTGGACCGCTCGGGTCAGCCCCACCAGCAGCCGCTCGATCACGACACGGCCGCGACCGCCGGTTCACCCTTCTCGACAAAACCGTCCTGGTCGAGAGCGTCGGCGGCGATCCAGCCCGACATGGTCACCATCGGCATGCCCGGGCCCGGATGGGCAGCCCCACCGGCCAGATAGAGACCTTTGAGCTCGCGGCGGTTGCCGGGCTTGAAGGCTCCGTTCATCTTGCCGTGGCTGGCCAGACCATAGATGGCGCCGTCGAGCACGGCGTAGCGATCGTGAATGTCCTGCGGGGTGAGATGGTGCTCGACCTTGATGCGACTCTCGAGGTCTTTCATGCCGGCCGTGCGCTCGAGCTTGTCGATGATGGTCTTGCGATACTCGGGCAGCATCTTGTTCCAGTCGTGGTGCTTGCGCAGATAAGGAGTGTGCACCAGCACATAGAGGGCGTCGCCACCGGCCGGAGCCACGCCCGGCTCGGTGATGGCCGGTGCGGCCAGATAACAGGTCGGGTCGGGAGCCGGTTCGCCCTTGTGATAGATGAAGTCGAACTCTTCCTCGGGGTCTTTCGAGAAGACGAAATCGTGGTGCGCCAGCTGCTCGTAACGCTGGTCGAGGCCCCAATAGAAGACCACCCCTGAACAGGCGGGCTCATACTCGCGCTTGCCTTCGAACTTTTTGGCCAGGTCGCCGCCCAGCAGTTCGCGATAGGTGCGCACCGAGTCCATGTTCGAGACCACCGCCGCTAGCTCGAGGGTCTCGCCTCCGGCCAGTTGCACGCCGGTCACCTGACCCGAGTGGTGCAAAATCTTGTCGACCTTGACGCCGGTGCGGAACTCGACGCCCAGTTCGTCGGCCAGCTTCTTGAGGGCCACCGGCACGGCCCGGGTGCCGCCCATGGGATACCAGACGCCCTCGGTGGTCTGCATGTGAGCGATACCGCAGAGCACGGCCGGAGCGGCTTCGGGCGAGGAGCCGACGTATTGCACGAAGTGATCGAGCATCTGGGCCACTCGCTCGTCTTTGATAAACGAGCGCACCGTGCTCGAGACGGTCTGGCCCGGGCGCATCTGCAAGAAGTTCTTGAGCGAGGACAGGCTGGTGAAGTCGGAGGGCTCGATGATGTCCCAGACCGAGTCGACCGGACGCCAGAAGAAGTAGTTCTCGCTGAGCTTGTGCAAAGTCTCGGCCAGCACCAGAAACTTCTTGTAGCTGGCGGGGTCGGCTTTGTGGTGGCTGAAATCCTGCAGCGTTTTGGTCATCCCGTCGAGCGATTCGGTCAGATCGAGCACCGAGCCGTCGTCGAAGAACGAGCGCCACTGAGGGTCGAGGCGAACCAGGTCGAGGCGATCCTCCATCTTCAGTCCGGCCTCTTCGAAGACCCGTCGCAGCACCGACGGCAGGGTCAAGATGGTGGGCCCCATGTCGAACCGAAAGCCGTCTTTCTCCCAGACGGCCGCTTTGCCGCCCAGCCAATCGTTGCGCTCGAGCACCACCACGGAATAGCCCCGGGCGGCCAGCGTGCAGGCTGCGGATAGTCCGGCCAGGCCGGCTCCAATGACTCCTACTTTCATCCTATCGACCTTCTTTCTTTGCGTCTCGCTCTAGCTTTTTTAGCCCTTTCACGGGCCACCGCCATGATCATTTTCGAAAATCCCCGCCAACGACTCAGCAGGTCGCCCGCGTGGGCCGCGTGCAGATAGCCCTCCAGGACGGCCTCGTCGGTGTCGGCGGGCGGGTCCAGGTGATAGAGGGGGCCCTTGCCCCGCACCTGGACCGAGCGCTGGCGGGTCATCTGCAGTAAACCTTCCCGCCCCCGCGTCAGGCCAAAACCGCTGGCTCCCCGCCCGCCAAAGGCCAACCGGGGATCGGCGGTGGGAGCGATCAGGTCGTTGATGGTGACCACTCCGACCTGTAATTGGGCGGCCGTTCGGCGCGCCCGGGCTTCGGGTCCGAAGACGGCCGCCGTCAAGCCATAGGGGCAATCGTTGACCAGCTCGATGGCCTGAGCCGTGGACTCGGTGGCCACCAGCGAGAGCACCGGCTCGAACACCGCCTCACGCACCAGCCGACACCCGGGTTGCACCCGGGTCACCACCAGCGGACCGCTGTTGGGCTGGCCCACCAGGCAGCGTCCTCCGGACTCGGCCACCCATTCGGGCAAAGCGCCGTTGAGAGGTATCCGGGCGGTTCCCTCCAGCTGGGCCACCAGCCGTTCTTCCAACTGGGTCAGCAGGGGGGCCGGCACGAAAGCCCGGCGGGGAGCCATGCAAGTCTTGCCCTGATTGAGCCGCAGGCCGAAGGCCAGGGCCCGGGCCACCAGCTCGAGGTCGGCGCCGGTCTCGATGATGACCGCGTCACACCCCGACAATTCGGCCACCACCGGGGTCACCGTCTCGGCCGCCAGCCGCAAGACGGCACGACCGGTTGCGTTCGAACCGGTCAAAACGACCAGGTCGACCCCTTCGGCCAATAGCTGGGGAACCGTCTCGATGGCGCTGGGAGCCAGGCTCAAAGGCAGCCCCTGGGCGGCCTCGAGCAGAAACTCGAGCGGTTTCTCCATGCCCGGGGCCGGCTTGATGATGACGGCGTTGCCCGCAGCCAGAGCCTGAAAGGCCTGGACAGCCGGTAAAAAGAACGGATAGTTGGCGGGAGCCAGAATCAGCACCACGCCGAGTGGGTCGCGGTAGACTTCGAGTTCGACCGCCCCCAGCCAGAACGGTCTTCCGGCCGCGCTGATCTTGTGAGGCGCCAGCAAGGCCTCGGCCTCGCGCTCGAGAAACCGGCAGGCGTCCAGGCTGGGAATCAGCTCGCTGGAAAGGGCTTCAGCCCGGCTGCAACCGCGCAGCTCGACCAGGCAATCGCTCAGCCCTTCGAAGCGGTCGGCCAGCCGCGTGCGAACCCGACGAAGGCGGTCCAGGCGCGAGCTGACCCCCAGACGGGCCCACTCTGCTTGGGCGGCTCTCAAGAGCGGAAGGCCACCCGGTTCGGGTCGAGGCCCAGGTCTTTGCACAGCAAGGTCGAGGTAATGCGGCTCGAGCTGTAGATGACCGGCAGGCCGCTGCCGGGATGGGTGCCGCCGCCGACGAGATAGACGCCGTCGAGATCGTTGAAACGGTTGCCCGGTCGCCAGTGCAGCATCTGGGTGATATTGTGGGCCAGGCTGAAAGTGGCTCCCCGATAGACCTCGAGCTGATTGCACCAGTCCTCGGGAGTCATGATGCGCTCGGTCACGATCCGATCTTCGATGTCGTGCAATCCCAACCGGCCCAACTGACGCAGCGCCAGCCGCCGGAACGAATGCTTCTCGGTCTGCCAGTCGATGTTGCCTTGCAGGTGGGGCACCGGAACCAGCAGATAGAGCGCGCTGTACCCCTCGGGGGCCAGGGTCGAGTCGGTCACCCCGGGGTTTTGCAGATAGAACGAGGGGTCGTTCGAGAGCCGGAAGTGGCGCGTGATGTCTTCGATGTTCTGCTGGTAGTCGCTCGAGAAATAGATGGTGTGGTGGGCGGCGTCCACGCTGCCCTTGATGCCAAGATAGAGCATGAAGGTCGAGCAGGAATAGCGCTTGCCCTCGATCTTCTTGTCGGTCCACCGCTTGCGCAGGTGGTTGGGCACCAGCCGGGTCATGGCTTGGGCAAAGTCGGCGTTGATGACCAGGGCCCGGCAAGGCAGCTTCTCTTTGTTGGTGCGCACGCCCACGGCGCGGCGACCCTCGAAGAGCACTTCTTCGACCTCCTCTTCCAGGCGGAAGTCGACCCCCATCGAGCGGGCGATGTCAGCCATCTTCTCGGAAACGGCCGCGCAACCGCCCTCGGGGTGATAGACGCCATGCTCGTACTCCAGGAAGCTGAGGATGGTGAACAGGCTGGGGCACTGGAAGGGCGACATCCCCAGATACTTCGACTGGAAGGAAAAGGCCAGCCGCACCCGCGGGTCCTGGAAGAAGGTGGCCAGGTCGGCATCTACCGAGCGCCAGGGCCGGACCAAGGGCAACAGCTTGAGCATATCCAGGCTCAGCAGCCGGGTCCAGCTTTCAAACGGCGACTCGAGGATCGGGGCAAAGCTGTCGAGCTTGCGCCGGTTCTCGCGCAGAAAGGCCTCGAGATTGGTCGCGTCATGCAGCGAGAATCGGGCCACCTCGGCCTCCATCCGCTCGAGGTCGGCGGTGGCGTCGATCTGGCCTCCATCACCGAAGACCAGCCGGTACTGGGGGTCGAGCCGGGTCATCTTGACCTCTTGAAAGAGGTCGAAACCTACCGTCTTGAAGATCTCTTCGAGAATTCGGGGATAGAGAAAGAACGTCGGCCCGCAGTCGAAGCGAAAGCCATCGGTCTCGATAGCCGAGCACCGCCCACCAACTCTTGGTAGACGTTCGACCACAGTCACCTTGAGGCCCGCATGGGCCAGTAGCATCGCGGCTGCGAGCCCCCCCGGCCCGGCCCCTACGATGACAATCCGATCGTGCATCGGGGACGTTTTAACGCCCGGAGGGGATTTCCTGGCTCATTTCCTATGGTTACGCGCCAAGCGGCGCTGTTCAGAAACTGTTAACATTCACCGGCTAAGAGCGACCTGAACGCCGCTGAGCAGGATTTCTCGGGTGCACCCGGCACTTGCCCGGATGGCTATCCAGGCGATCGTGTTTGACATGGACGGGATACTCATCGATTCTGAGCCCTTCTGGCGCAAAGCCGAAGTGGAAGAATTCGGAGCCGTCGGGTTGCAGTTGACCGAGCAGGACTGTCACCAGACCACGGGCCTTCGCATCGACGAAGTCGTGGCCTTTCGCCACGCCCAGCAGCCCTGGAGCACTCCCTCGCAAGCCGAAGTGGCGGAACGCATCACGGCGCGGGTGGCCGAATTCGTGACCAGCCTCGGGCAACCCCTCGAGGGTGCCCGCCAGGCCCTGGAGGTAGCCCGCCAGACCGGACTGCCGCTGGGGCTGGCCTCGTCTTCGACCTATCGGCTCATCGAGTGTACGCTCGAGAGTCTCGGGCTCAAAGCCTTTTTCGATGTCATCCACTCGGCTCAGGAAGAGGCTCTGGGCAAGCCCCATCCGGCTGTCTATCTGGCCGCGGCCGCCAAGCTGGGGGTGGCGGCGCCTCACTGCCTGGCCATCGAAGATTCGCTCAACGGAGTGATCGCCGCTAAGGCCGCCCGCATGACGGTGGTAGCCATCCCCGAAGCCCACCAGCAAGAGGATCCGCGCTTTGGCGTGGCCGACCATCGGCTGGCCGGCCTCGAGGAGCTGGTCCGTCTCTTACCGGTCCTCGTCGGAGCTGCCTGAGAGCAGGATCTGGCCGGCTTCGAGCAGAGCGTCGACGTGGGTCGGGGAGACCCCCAGGGTGCGGGCCACCAGCCGGATCTGCTCCATTTCGCCGGGGTCGACCTCGCCGTCGGCCATACTGATCTTGAGCAGCTGGTCGAGGAGCTGGGTGCGGCTGGCTTCGTCGGGAAAGGCCGAGGCCAGATCCACCGGTTCCTTGTTCTTGCCCGCCTCGATCAGATCGGCGGCGGTCACCCCCAGCGAGCTGAGAATGTCGGCCATCGCCTCGCGTTCCTGGGCGTCAAACGAGCCGTCGGCCATGGCCATGGCCCACAGGGCCTTGAGTCGAGCGCGCATCTGGTGATCCATCTGCTCTGGTTCTGGCCGCTGGCTAAGGTTCCCTACCGCCCCCCAGGTACTGCTCGAGGGCCCGCCGCGTGCTGGGGAACGAAAGGTTATGCCAGGGCAGCTCGTCGGGGCTGAAAAAGCGCGCCTGATTGCACTCTGGGCCCACCTGGGGGGTGGCTTTTTCGACCCGGGCAAGATAGACCAGCACCAGCACGATGCTGCCCGGCGAGTGAAACACTCCCAGCAGCTCCTGGGCCTGGACTTCCAATCCCGCTTCCTCCAGGGTTTCGCGGGCGGCCGCCAGGGCTGGTTGCTCGCCGCGATCGACGTAGCCGCCAGGATAGGTCCAGGTGTCGACCGGGGCGATGGCCCGTCGCACCAGCAGAATGCGGTCGGCCTCGTCGCGAACGATGCAGCCGGCGGCCACCTTGGGATCGAGAAAGTGGATGCGTCCGCAGCCGCTGCAAACCGGGCGTTCCGCTCCCTCGACCTGGCGTGGCTCGAGGGGGCCGGCGCAAGCCGGGCAGAAGCGATAGACTTCCTGGTCGGGGTGGATCACTGGCGGTGCACGCGAAAACCGGCCGAACTTTGCATGGTGGGCATCACCTCGAGGCGATTGATGTTCACCCGGGCCGGCAGGCTGGCGCACCAGAAGACGGCCTCGGCGATATCCTCGGCCGTCAGTGGTTCGAAACCCTCATAGACGGCGTCGGCCTTTTGCCGGTCGCCAGCGAAGCGCACCAGCGAGAACTCGGTCTCGACCATGCCCGGTTCGATGTTGGTGACCCGGATGTTCTTGCCATGCAGGTCACAGCGCAAATTGAGCGAGAACTGCTCGACGAACGCCTTGGTGCCCCCGTAGACGTGGCCGCCCGGGTAAGGGTAAGTGCCGGCCACCGAACCGAGGTTGATGATGTGGCCGTGGTCACGCTCGACCATCCCCGGCAGAACCGCTCGGGTCAGACGCAGCAGGCCGTTGATATTCAAGTCGACCATGGCCAGCCAGTCGTCCATGGAGCACTCCCAGGCCGGGGCCATCCCGTGGGCGCAGCCGGCGTTGTTGACCAACACCGACACGGGGCCCAACTCCGCTACGAAGTCGGCCACCGCCTGACTGTCGGTGACATCGAGCGGGTGGGCCGTAGCCCTGGACCCCAGCTTCTTGGTCAGAGCCTCGAGCCGGTCCCGGCGCCGGGCGGTCAGGATGACCTGGTGGCCTTCGGCCACGAAACGCTCGGCCACCGCTTGTCCGATACCGGCTGAAGCTCCGGTGACCAGCACCAGCTCGCTCATGCGCCCAGCATCTCGAAGACCGAGGTGATTTGGCGCTCGGCGCCGCAATACATGCACTTACTCAGGCGCTTGCCCAGAACCCGCCCACACTGGCCACAGCTGGCCGTCTCTTGCGAGGCGGTGCCCAACTGCTGCACCCGAGCCAGCAGCTCTTCATCGGTCATGCCGTGTTTTTCCTGGAGCAACTCCCACATAGCCCGACAGACAAGGGTCAGGTTGGCCACCTTGTCCTCGAGATACTTCAGGTTGCTCTGAGCGCTCTCGGCTGCCCGGGCCGCCGATTGAGCCTCGCCCCGGGCGCCGGCGATGTTTTGCTGCTGGCGCATTTCCCAGAAGAAACTACCTGCCACTTCCGCCTCCTAACGTCGGAAGAGACGTTGCCAGAACGTCTTCTTCTCTCCACCCACGGGTTGGGCCACCGGCTCGGGCTCGAGCCGGATCTCCTCCCCGCCGAACTCTAGCGCCCACGGCCCGGGCTTGGGATACTGCAAGACCTTGGGCAGAATCGGTCGCGGCTGGCGACCACACAGGGCCTTCCAGGCTGTCAGGGCCGAGTTGGGCGGGCGCCCCTCGTAGATCTCTTGAAGATTGAGATACCAATTCTTTAGCAACAAAGGCACCAGCTGAGGGTCGGCCTTGAGGGCCTCTTCGGTGAGGTTTTGCATCAGCTTGTTCACGTTGGGTTCGGCCTGGGCCGGCGGACCGAGCGAGTGCAGCTCGGCGCTGAGCAGGCGATAGAGCATCAGGTCGAAATCGTTGAGGCTACCGGCGTCGAGCACCTGCTTGACGGCCGCGTCCAGGAGAGGGTTGCCGGTGCGACCGTGCCAGATCTCGGCCGCCGGGCGCGACTCTTCTTCGTTCAGGTGGCTGTAGATCAGACCCAGGGCGATCTTGCCGACGTAGTTGAGGTTGACATCGCGAGCGTCGATCATCATCTCGAGGGTGCGATGATAGGTCTCGCGCCCCTCGTCGAGATGTCCGGCCGCCACCAGGCTGTCGGCCCTCTCGCCCAGGGCGGTGGTCTGGTCGGTGGCCGAAGGGGGCGGCTCTCCTTCCCGCACCATCTCGAGGCGCAGGCACAGATCAGGATGGGCCCCGCCGGCGTAGAGCCGCACCACGTCTCCCGAGACCAGCTCTTCCACCTGGCGAAACTCGCCAAATGGCCCCAGCACCTGGGTGGTCGGGGCCATCACCTTGAACTCCTTAGTCTCGCCTGCCTTGCGAATGGCCACCACGGCGGCCGTGGCCGAGACGATGTCGCCCTCGAGCGGCGGCGCCGGTTCATGGGGAATGGCATAGGAGACGATCTTGAGAAAGTCCTCGACCTGCTTTTTTTCGACCGGAAAGGGAAAGCGAAACTTTCCGTGGGAGAGATAGAGCAGCAGCATGGGATGCTGGCGCGCCAGCGACAGCACCCGCAGGCGAATCGGCTTGGGAGCGAGCTGCCCGATGATCTCGGCCGGACCGTCGGTCTGGGTTTCGAGGGTGCCGGCGGCCCGGGCGATCATGCGGCGCAGGTCTTTCATTTCGGCCGCCGACAGCGAGAGCATGATGGGTGAAGGCAGCTCGCCACAATGGAAGACCAGCCCGGCGAAACCGCTATAGCCCAGATCGACGAGATCGAGGCGGCGATCCGGCAACTCGAAGCTTGCCAGTTTGTCGAAGTCTAACTCCATGGGACCCCCTACCATTGCGGCCCTTGGCCCACTTTATCCTTTAGGGTACAAGCATCGTCGGCAAAGTCGCACACAGAGCCACTTTGTGGCTCACCCCCGGCCGCGAGGAAGCGTCGACCAGGGGGCGAGAGCCTAGCACCAGCAGCTCGGCGCCGGCCTCGTTGGCCAGTTCGACAATGGCCAGATGTCGGATGCCTACGGTTACTCGTGACGAGCCCGAGGCCAGTCCCAGACGCTCTTCTTCGGCCGAGAGCTTCTGCTGCGACTTCTGCTTGAGTTCTTCGTGGAAAGCTCGAATCTCGGGGTCATCGCTGTCCACGTCGTCGACGGCCTCGACCACGTGAACCAGTTCGAGCTGGCCCTGAGTTGCCCGGGCCAAACGCAAGGCCTCGTCGGCGGCGCGGGCCGCGAGGTCGCTAAAATCAGTGGCTACGACAATTTTCATACCGCACTCTTACCCAGATCGCGACCCGTCTCCACCTGGGGGGCTCTAGTCTGCGTCGGGCTTTTTGCGCCTGGGCGCCAAGCGCTCGCCCACATCGGAGAACTGGCCCTCGATGGTGTCGGCAGCCTTCATCATCTCGCTGAGGATCAGTTGAGCCACATCGTTAAATCGCTCTTGTAGAGTGCGCTGGCGAGGCAGTTCCACCGGTTCATCGAGGCTCATGCGAGGGGTCTTCGACGGGCGCAGGGCGATCTCCCTACCCGGGCCAGTTCGAGCCTTCGCCCACCCAGTCGTCCCAGGCCGGTTCGCTTTCGCTCGGTGGCGCCTCTTCGGCCGCGGGAGCAGCTTCAGCCTCGACCGCCGGGGCGGGGGCGGGCGTCTCTTCACCGCCCCAGAAGACCTCTTCCTCGCCGCTTCCCCAGCCCTGGCCCGATTGGGCCGGGGTTTTGGGGGCCTCAGCCTTGAGCCGGTCGGTCCACACCCGAATAGCGTCCATGACATCGTCCTGGCTGTGGGCGGCGGCCTCTTCCCAGGGTGTGCGGTTGCGCTTGAGGTCGCGGGCCTTGAGCAACGACGGATAGGCCTCGAGGTGGCGCACCACCAGGTCGGTCTGACCGGTAATGGCGGCCGTGAACACGTCATGGCGGGCGCCGTGGGCCAAGAGCACCTCGACCTTGTCTTGAAAACCCTCTTCGATGGCCGTAAAGAGCGGGGTTTCGGCCGAGGCGGGCAGGTTGACGTCGGCCCCGTGGGCGCACAACAGCTGGACCATCTCGAGGTCGGCCTCGGCCACCGCCAGCACCAGGGCCGGGGTCAGCCCGCGACCCGGCTCGAAGCCGATGGCGTTGATGTCGGCCCCGGCCTCGAGCAGGCACTCGACCACCTCGCGCTGGCCGTGCAACACGGCATAATGCAGGGCCGTGTTGGTGAAGCCGTTGGAGGTCGGCTCGAGATGACGCGCCACTCCTTCATAGGTCTGGTTTACCAGCCCCGGTTCTTGGTGCAGAAGGCTACGCAGAGTGGGAAGGTCGGCGGTTAGGACGGCTTGCCAGAAGTTGGTGACGGACATTCACGCCACTTCGCACTTTCAGCCGCGAAACCTGTGGTCAGGCCTTGTTGGCCTGGTTGACCATTTGCTTGGCCCGGTCAGAATACCACATGCCGATGGTGGCCCCCGAATTCATGGCCCCGTCGCCGCGAGGCAAGTCTCCGCGCAGGCTGAAATAGACCCAGAAGCCATTGAGGGCGGCCGACGGATCGGTCTCGTGTTTGGCCAGGGCGTTGGCCAGCATGCGGGCGCTGGGCAAGCGCCGAAACTTATTGAGATGGCTCAGCAGGTTGCTGATGAGTTCGGGAGTGGCCGTCATGTCGTGCTCCATCTGCAGGCGCCGCAGGCAGATATCGGCTCCGGCCACGCCGACCAGCAGGGCTACCGGGTCGAGGTTTACCGAGCGGTTCGCCAGTTTGAGCGCGGTCGAATCGTTGACGGCTGCCCGCAGCACTTCGAGCTGCTCGCTCTTGGTGTCGCCCAGCGAGCAGAGTTCGCCTGGATGAGCCTGGCATAGCTGTTGGCGCACCAGCGGGTCTTGCAGGGCTTGTTGGCAATTCTCGCCGCAAACGGCCACCAGGCTGACAAACGGCGGAATCTTGGTCTTGAAAAGCCCTCCCATGACACCCCTCACTACGGCACTTGGCCTGTTGTTTGCCGCCGTGACTCCAGTTCCTCTTCGTTTGGCCGGCAGGGGACACCGACGAGCACAGACAAGAGGCCCCGGTGGAAAATCGGCGCGTTTTTGCCCGCATACCCTGCCGCCTGATCGTGTCAGTCCTTGGCTCCTCGGGAGCTTCGGTGGGAGAGATCCGAAATATCGGGCTAGGCGGCCTGCAGGCGCGTCTGCCGCGGCGACTGGCCGAGAATAGCCAGGCTCGGATCGCCCCCAATTTCGAAGGCGCCACCCCCCTGACTTACGAGGTGTGCTGGACCACCCCGGCCGGGGGCAGTTTTGATACGGGGTTTCGCTTTCCCGAGTCTTTGAGCAGCTTCTGGTTCTCGTGGGCGGCCGATCTGCTGGCCGGGGCCGACTTGACCAACAGCGAAGTGATGGAGCGTCGCCATTTGGTGCGCCTGGCCTGCAGCCTGAAAGCCGAGCTCCAGGCCGGCCAGAGCAGCTTCGTGGGAGATGTGCTCGACCTCGGCGCCGGCGGGGCGTTAGTCGAGAGCATGACCGAACTCGAGCCCGGCAGTCGGGTCAAGCTTACCATCGGCTCTCCGGTGCGAGTGGGCAACCTCGAGGCCCGTATTGCCCGTCGCTGGGAGGGCACCCCGCTACGCTACGGGTTGGAATTCGTCAATCTGCGCGAGCGCCATCGGTTGGCCCTGGTGCGCCTGCTCGACCTGCTGTTGCGCCGCGATGGGGCTTAGTCCTGGCGGATGTCGACGCGAAAATCGTTGACCTGGATGAACTCCTCGTCGACCTTGATCTCGGTCCGCAAGGCTTCCTGGGGCTGGCTATGGGCCAGCAATTCGGCCGGAGACATGGCTAACACGGCCTGGTGATGGGTGATGGCCTGGCGCGTGACGGCGAGCGACTGTTTCACTTCGCCCAGATCGTGGCGGGCCGTCTTGAGCACGGCTTTGTCGAACTCGGCCGGACGGACCCACGACTTGACGAGGTCGCGATAGTTGCTCGGGCCGACAAGGGCGCCGTAGAAGCCGATGGCCAGGGTCAGACCCGGCACCCAGGGGGCCACGCCGGGAATTTGGCTCAAGCCGGCCGAGAGGGCCGCACCGACGCCCAGGCTGGCCGCCGAAACCTGCCAGCCCTTCCAGGCCGGGGGCTTCTTCAGAATCGCCTGGGACTCGTCAAAACGAGGCCGGCTGATCGATTGCAGCGAACGGCTGAAACGGTCGCTGGCGATGAAGTCGGTTAGAAACTGCTCTTCTTGCTCGAGCCGGGCCTGAGCCTGCTGGGCCAGCGGTAGCTCGCGGCTGGCTCGGGCGCGCAGGTTGCTAGCCGCGTCGATCTGGGCCAGTTGCATCAGTAGCCTCCGCTGAAAACGCCCAGGCCGCCCAGCCCAAACATCACCGCCGCCGAGCCGAGCACGCCAGCGGCGCCGCCGAAGTGGCCTGCCAGTAATAGACCGGTCAGTGTGGCCGCGCCGCCCAGGGCGGCTTTGGTCTGGTTGTCGAAGGACACGGCCGCTCCCAGACCCGCTCCGCAGATCACCCCCACGCCAAGCAAGACAGGCAGGGGAGCGCCGGCCATGGGCAGGGCCGAGGCGAACAACCCCAGGGCGCCGCCGGCCAGACCCTGACCCACATCGAACTGGCGAAAATCAGGGCGCCAGCCGCGCTGTTCGAGCCGGAGTTCGCCCGAGGCCACGTCTTCGGTGACGGTCACCTTGAACTTGTCGTTGCGGTAGTTGCCGGTGTGCTCCTGGGTATAGACGCGCACCGGCCGCGGCGTGCCCACCAGGCCGAGAAAGCCGTCTTTGCGGGTCGTTTCTTCGAGGGTGTAGCGGTTGACACCGTTGTTCCAGTTCTCGTCGCCGTTCCAATAGAAGAGGCTCGAGACATCGGCTTTGGTGGGCTTGCCGTCGGGACCGATTGCGGCCGTGGCGGTGAGCACCACTTCATCCTGGCCGCGGCCGTCGGGCACCACCACCGAGGCGCCCCCCTGGCGCGAAGACCCCTGACGAGACACGGCTACGCGCTGGGGCGAGGGGTCGAAGTCGAGACCGTTCTGGTCGTTGACGTTGGCCACTGCGGCGGCCATGGCGAGGGTGCGCTGTTTGACGCGCTGAGCTTCGGCGAGCTGGTCGGGGTTAGCGATTTTCATGGTCGTTCTCCTGCTCCTTCATTGTAGCGGCAGGGTAGGCCGCTTTGGTTTCTATTCTGTTGCGGTGTGTCGATTTCAAAGGACCCGACCCTCTTCTTCCGGAAGAAAACAGGCAAGCTAGCGAAGCGAGGTATCGAGGGTTGGAGAGCTTCTTTCTCGGGCTGGTGGTCGACTCGACCGAGACCAGCGCGTTGCTCTACGACGATCAGGGCAAACGGCGGGCCGCGACCGTGTTGCCCAACAAAGATTTCAGCAGCTCGCGCGAACTGTTGCGCACGGCCACACTGGCGTCGTTCGAGGCGGCCCGTGACGGTTTGCTGGTGGGGGCGGTCGGCTTGTCGGGGCTCGATTCAGCCGCCCATCGCCAGTCGGCCGCCCGCATGCTGGCGGGCATGATGCCGTCGAATTCTCTGGTCTTAGTGGGCGACTTTCTCGAGATGACGCTGGCCGGAGCCACCGACTTTCAGCCCGGCCGTCTTTTCTATTCGTGCAGCGAGGCGGCCGTGGCCAGTCTCGACCAGCGCGGCAACTTTGCCAAGGCCGAGGCTCCTCGCGATCCGATGGGCGCCGAAGGCAGCGCCCTCTGGCTGGGGACCCGCACGCTGCTCGTGCTGACCCGCATGATGACCGGCAAGATGGCCATCGAACCCCGGCTGGTGCAGGCAGTCGAGGGCTTCTTCGGCTTCTCGCTGGAAGAGGGCCTGGCCGGGTTGGCCGGCATCGAGCCCGAGCGGGTCAAAGGATTGTCCCAGGTGACCCTCGAGCTGTCGACCTATCCCGATCCCGTGCCGGCCTGTCGCGCCCTGGTGCTGCAGGCCTGTCGCCGCCTGCGTAGCCTGGCGGCTGAGCTGCCTAACCCTGCGGGCAGCTGGTATCAGGGGTCGGGGTTGGTGGGCAGTCTGCGCGAAGAGTTGGCCCAACAGCTCGAACTCCACGAGTGGAACGAATGTCGCGCCGGCGCCGTGGAGGGGGCGGTAGGCCTGGCTCAGGCCGGCCACCGGGTCCGCGACGACCTGCCCGAGACAGGGGTCACCGATCTCTCGCCGCTGGTCTGGCAAAAGGCTTTCCAGAGCGGTCGTCCCAACCCCTGACGTGTGCTAGAATCTACAGGTGGGGACGCGCAGGGGATACAGCTTCGTCGAGATTGTGGTGGCCTTCGCCCTGCTCTCGTTGATGGTGGGCATCTTTTTCAATTTGCTGCCCGCTTCCCGCCTGGCCTCGCATCGGGCCGAGAACCGGCTGCTGGCCAGCAATCTGGCCCAAAACCTGCTAGAGGAGCGGCGCTCGCGCCCTTTTGACGAACTGGTGGTGGGAACCACCGAGAATTTCACCGAGGTCCACGGTCGCATCACCTACAATATGACCCTGAACGTCAGCGCCGTCAGCGGGGTTGATTCGAAGTACGTCAAACAGGCTCGGGTCGAGGTCAATTGGCAGGAGAAGGGGGGTCCCCAGAAGCTTGTCTACGAGTTGCGCCTCTTCCAGCAAAACCGCTAGCGGTTTCACCCTCTTAGAGGTGATGGTGGCCGCCACCCTCACCTTGCTGCTGCTGGGCCTGTGTTTTTCTTTCTTGATTCCGGCCTTGCGTCACAGCCGGCATGGCGCTGTTCAGGCCGAATTGCAGCAGATGGCTACGCTGTCGATGCGAAAACTGGTGGATGACATCGAGAAGACCAACTATTCGGGCATTTCGTTGCGCCAGGACCCGGTGGTACTGGCCATTCATCCTCTGGTCGACGTCACACCGGGCGGTCGTCGAGTCTATGCCGACTCGCTGATCGTCTATTTCTACGACAGCGACAACCAGGTGCTCAAGCGTCGCAGTTGGCCTCCCGAGCCTCCGACCGGAATTCCTCATCCGGGCACGGAGGCGGGCATGCGGCTCTCGGCCGCCCAGCTCCAGATGTTTCCCGGGGAATCGTCGGGGGCTCGCAACATGGCCAACTCGCTGGCCGAGTTCGAGATCACTCACGCCGGCATCGGCGGGTTCCTCCAGTTGCCCCTGACGGTGCGCATGGTCACCGAAAGCGGATCGGGCCAGGAGCGCGAACGATTCGAACTGGTCCGGACCATCACCCTACGAAACCAACTATGACACGCTTGATTCCGCTCTTGCTGGCGCTGAGCCTGGTGGCCGCAGCCCAACCTCCCGTCTCGCGCCGCGTCAGCTTCAACCTGCGGCCCGAGAACGCCACCGTCTGGATGCTCGACGAAAGCGGCGATTACAACTATGTGGGCAAGGCCGGTCAGGCCATCAGCCTCGACTTGCACGGCCGCAGCTCGCAATTTCGCTTTCAGGCCGAGGGGTGGAAGACCAGCAGCAAGGTCGTCGAGAACGGGGTGTTGCGCGACTATGACCAGTGGCCCGAGAACGGCCAGCCGTTTCTGCTCGAGCCTGACAGCCGCGCCGTGCTGCTGGCCTATTATCTGCGCCCCTGGCGTTGGGCCCTCGGCCTGATGGCGGGGCTGGCCCTGGTGGGGCTCAACCACTGGCGCCGGCGGGGCGCTCGCATGGCCAAGCTCGAGTCGCTGACCATCAAGGGGGCGACCGAAGGAGACCTGGTCGGGGGTCGACTGGGCCGGTACCGCCTCACGGATCGTCTGGGCCGGGGTGGGATGGCCACCGTCTATCGGGCCATTCCCGATGGCTCTCTCAACGAGGACGAGGCGGTGGCCATCAAGCTCATCGAAGCGGACGAGGCCGATCGCGACGAGGGGCTCGACCGTTTTCGCCGCGAGGTGAGGGCTTATCAGAGCCTGGATCATCCCAACATCGTGCGCCTGATCGAGTGGGTCGATAGCGAAGAGCCTTACTATATCGTGATGGAACTGCTCGAGGGCGGCACCCTCGAGAAGATGGTTCGCGAAGGGGTGTCACCGGGACGGGCGGTAGCCGTGCTCGACGAGGTGATGCGAGGCGTCGCCCACGCCCACCACGAGGGTATCGTCCACCGAGACCTCAAGCCGGGCAACGTGATGTTCACCGCTGGCGGCCACGCCAAGGTCATGGATTTTGGCCTGGCTCGCGGCCATTTTCTCAAGACGGTAACGGTCACGGGGACGGTGTTGGGCACCCCGGCTTATATGGCTCCCGAGCAGATCCAGGGCCTACCGCCCAGCCCCTCGATGGACCAGTATGCCCTGGGCATCGTGGCCTATCAACTGCTGACCGGCCGTCTGCCTTTCGACAGTGACGACATGATGGGGGTAGTAACCGCCCATCTGGTCAGCGAGCCACCGCCGCTGCGGCAGTTCAAGCCGACTCTGCCCGAGACGCTCGAGGCGGTGGTCTTGAAGATGCTGGTGAAGGATCCGGCGGAGCGTTTTGCCGGGGTCGAAGAGGCCCGTCAGGCCCTGCTAGCGGCGGCCCGGCAGTTGCCCAGGGAACAAGCTTGAGCTGAGCGAACTGGTGGGGCCATGGATTACACCAGGCGTCCCATGCCATTCTCTTTGCTCGAAGCCGATGACGGCGGCGTGCTGGTCTATGTCGGCCAGCACCAGTGGGTGGTTGACCCTCTCACTGGAGAATACTTCAAGCTCGAGGGGGCGGCCGCCGAAGCCAAACAGGTCCGCTCCCTGACCCTTTATCAACGAGCCAGCGAACTGGGCGCCAAAATGGCTCCCGAGGACATCTATGTCGAGGTGAAGTTACCAAAAGGTGTCCTCCATCTCGAGCAGACCGGCCCCAATTCGCTCAGCGTAGGCTGTGTGGACCTCGACCTTCAGCAAGACGGAACCTTCATGGGGCGAGGCGAAGAGGCTCCCCCGGTCTATTTCCACCGGGACGGTCGAGCCGAAGTGCTCGAGGATGGCGAAGAGTCAAACAGTTAGCAACAGCCCTGCAACGCCAGGAAGCTAGTTTGCTACCGTGCCAACCCAGATCTTGTATGGTATCGTCGACGAGCGGCTGACCTCGGAGGCCTTCGCGGCCCTGTGCGGTCGGCTGGCCGGCGTTCCCTTTGTCAAAGTGGTGGTGGTGCGCGAGAGCGGCATCGTCCACTTTATCAACCACCACGCCTATCAGTTCCATTCCGATTACATCGCCGAGCAGATACTGGGAGAGTCGTCCAAAGAGCTCGACCAGCGTCTCGACAGCTTCAACGAAGAGGTCTATCATAGCCCCGACCGGCGCTACCTGCTGGGCACGGTGGGCATGCACCAGAAGAAGAAAGGCCGCGCCTTCTACACCCTCGAGACGGTCGAAGTCGACACCATGGGCCCGGCCTTGATCAAGGCCTTCTACGAGGCCGTCAAAGGCAAACTCGACCGCTCCTTCCGTCTCTATTTCAAGCCCAACAACCACCAACAAGAAGAAGACGCCGAGGGCGTCCCCATCATGACTGCCTCGGCCTTGTTCGAGCAGTCCGAGTACCTGCCCCTGAATGCGGGTCTTGCCGAAGGGCGCCTACGGGCCTTCGAGACTGAAGCCGAGTTCCGTCGCCATCGGGATAGCCTGGAGTGGTACGACATCATCGTCATGCATCGAGTGCCCGACGATATTCCCCGCCTGTCGGGGATCATCAACGCCTCGCACACTACTCCGTTGTCGCATACCAACGTCCTGGCCAGCGGCTGGCAGATTCCCAACGCGGTCCAGATCGGGGTGCTCGATCGCATCGCCAAAGAGGGCCTGGACGAGGGCTGGGTCCGCTACGAGGTCGACTCCAAAGCGGCGGCCATCAGCCTCGAGAGCATCCCTCAGCCCGACCAGCCGCGCAAACCCGCCTGGGCCCTGCACCGGGTTCGTCTCGAAGCCCCCGACGTCGAGACAGCAGCCATTGTCGACCTGAGCGAGTTGCGCCTGTCGGACCGCTTTCGCTACGGCACCAAAGCCGCCAATCTGGGCGAGTTGCATTACCTGCTCGAGCACGGCTCGAACCGGGTGCTAGGGTTCTATCAATTGCCGCGGCCCCCGCGCGCCAACCTCTTGCGGCACCTTTCCGATTTTCTGGGAGTGGCCGAAGAGTCGCGTGAATTGACCGAGGCGGCGCTGGATTTCTTGCGCGGGCTGGTCAAAGTGCCGCGCGGACTGGCCCTGCCGTTTTCCTTGCAGCGCGAGTTCCTCGAGTCCTCACCCACCATCCAACAGACGCTGGGCAAGCTCAAAATGGCCCTGCAGCTCGATGCCCGCGAGGTCGAGCCCCTGTGCGTGTCGCTGCAGAACCTGATCCGTAAGACTCGCATGCCCGACGGCCTGCGCGAGCGCATCGACGAGAAGATCACCGAACATCTGCTGGGCGTCTCGACTTTCGTAGTGCGCAGCTCCTCCAACGCCGAAGACCTCGAAGATTTCTCGGCCGCCGGGGTCTATGAGTCGATCAACCACATCACCACCGCCGAGACGCTCTTCGCCAGTATCAAAGAGGTATGGGCCTCGCTGCTCTCGCCGCGCAGCACCAGGCTGCGCCAGGAAGTGGGCATCTCGCTCGATGACGCTTATATGGGGGTCATCCTCCAAGAGCAGGTGCCGGCTTCGGTGGGCGGCGTGATGGTGACCACCAACCCCACCAATCGGGAAGACTTCCGCAACGTCTATCTCAACGCTTCGTTGCTCTCGGTCGAGAAGGTCGTCTCGGGCGGCGAGTTGCCCATCCAATACCTTTTCAACTCGGTGGAGGGAGGCGGGCGCACGTTGAGTCTGGGCGACGCCCACACCGATCTCGAGAGCGAATGGCTCGAGTTGTTGGGCAAGATGGCCTACGCCGGCCGCTTGCTCCAATCCCATTTCTCCCCTGACTACACCTTCAGCTGGCCGGTCGATGTCGAGTGGTTGGCCAACCCTGACGGACTCTACATTCTGCAATTGAGGCCCTACGCCCGATGACGCACCGTATCATCAAACTCTATCACGCTTACACTTTCTTTTTTTCGTTGCTCTTCTGGGTGCCGATCTTTTATGAGTTCCAAAAACAGATGGGTCTGTCTGACGGCGAGATCTTCGCCATCCAGAGCTTCTACTACCTGGCTTTCTGCGTGCTCGAGCTACCCACCGGCTTTCTGGCCGACCGCTTTGGCAATCGGCGCATTCTGGCCTGGGCCGCGGTCACCCTGGTGGCGGCTAACTTGCTGCCCATCGGCTGGCCCACCTTCGCCGGTTTTCTGTTTCACTGGCTGCTGATTGCGGTGGCTCGTTCGCTGGTGTCGGGCTCAGCCAGCGCCTACCTTTATGACTATCTCGAGCGGACCGGCGAAACCGACTGGTATCGCCAGACCGAGGGCAACGCGCGGGCTCTGAGCCTGTTCGGCCGGGTGGCCGCCTGGGGCGTGGTGGGCTATCTGATGGAGTGGCACGTGACCCTGCCCTACTGGCTGACCGCCCTGGCCGCCTCGCTGGCCCTGATGGTGGCGGCCCGCCTGCCCGAGGGCGAGCGCAGCACCGAGCCGTGGAGTTTTCGGGCTTGCTTTGAGGCCTTGCGGACCACTCCTCGGCTGTGGCTGATGATGGGCTCGGGCCTGTCCATCTTCGTGCTGGCCAGGCTGGTCCAGGTCAACCTCTTCCAACCGCTGCTGGCCTCCAAAGACTATGGAATCCCGGCTTTCGGAGTCATCATGGGCATCACCACCCTGTTCGAAGCGGCCGGTTCGGCCTGGGCCGAGAAAGTGGCTCAGCGCTTCGGCGAGCTCCCCAGCGTGTTCTGGGTGGCGGTAGTGATGGCCGCCACCACGGCTCTGTTCCCCGCCGCCGGCTGGCAGTTGACCTTCGTGCTGATGTCGATCTTCGCCCTGGCCTGCGGGGTGGCTTTTCCTATCCAGCGCAAGCTGCTCAACGAATCCATTCCCAAGCCCCAACTGCGAGCCACGCTGTTGTCGGTGGAGTCGCTGCTCGATCGGGCCGCCTGCTCGGGGATGGCGGCCATCTCGGGAGCCTTCATGGCCTCGCACCACATGGGGTTGCTACTTTACCTGGCTGCGGCCACCACTCTGGCCGTGACGGCCGCGTTACTCTACATTTATTCGGCCAGGCAGTCGTGAGACGCCTGCTGGCCTGTCTGGCGCTGGCCTTTGGCCTGGCCCTGGCGGGTTGCCAGAAAGAATCGGCTCTCGACGCGGCCCTGCGCAAGTCGCTGGCTTATCTGGCCGGCCAGCAGTCCGAAGACGGCGGCTGGCGCTCGAAGGTCACCGAGCCGTTCAAGGACGGACCGTCGCTGACTCCGGTGGTGCTCAAGGCCTTCGTCTTCGCTCCCCCCGAACTGGCCGGACCCGCCAGCATTCGCGAGCGCGGCCAGGCCTATCTGACCGGGCTCGGCCCCGAGCAATTCGAGGCCCTGCCCTTTCCCGTTTATAGCCTGTCGATGGCAGTGGCGGTGATGCCTGCCAGCGATCCGCGGGCCAATCTGGTCAAGGTGATCCGCACCCATCAATTGGTCGAGGAGCTGGGTTGGCAGCCGGCCGATCTGGAATACGGCGGCTGGGGTGAGGGGATCGAGCCTTATCGCAAGAAGGACGGCAAGACCGACGACCCGGCCGCCAGCCCCAACATCTCCAACACGCTCTTCGCCCTGGGCGGGCTGCACTTTGCCGGCGCGAAGTCGGACGACCCGGCCGTGGTCAAAGCCTTCGAATTCGTCAAGCACTGCCAGAACGCAGACGGCGGCTTCTTCTATTCGCCCACCAATCTGCGTCAGAACAAAGGCGGTAAGGACGAACAGGGCCAGAGCTTATCCTACGGCAGCCCCACCTGTGACGGCATTCGCGCCCTCAACTTGTGCGGTGTCTCGGCCGATGACGAGCGCATGGTGAAAGCTCGTAAATGGCTCGACGGGCACTTCGAGGTCAAGTCGGTGCCGGGCATGGAGGGGCAGAGCCCCGTCTACTTCTACTATTGCTGGACGCTGGCCCACGCCTGGAGGCTCGACCCCCCCGCCAAAGCTCGGGTCCAGCAACTGGCCGATCACCTGGTCAGCTTGCAGAACGAAGACGGCTCGTTCACCAACCCCAACCCCGCCATGATCGAGGGCGACCCGCTGGTAGCTACGACGCTGGCCACGGCCGCCCTCGCTTTGTGTCGCTCGATGCTCTAGTTGTAACCGTAGCCCGGCCAGAAGCACTCTTCCGAGCTGACGTGAGGGATGATGCGCCAGAACGAGCCGGCTTTGGTGGATAGCCAGATGATGACGTCGGTGCCGTCGTCGATGGCCACCATGCCACAGGGGTAGTCGGATTGGATCTTACCGTCGGCGTGCTCGGATGGAAGCCAGGCGGAGGCCACCGGATCGAAATAGTGGATTTTCTTCGAAGTGATCACCACCACTTCGTCTCCGTCGGGATAGACAGCGATGCCCTCGGGCTTCTTCATCCCCGGGTCTTGATAGAGCGTCGGATCCCAGCTGTCAGTGGCGGGGTAGTAGCGGCGGATACCGCGATTCTCGGTGTCGGCCACCCACACTTCCGAGCCATCGGCCACGATGGCCACGCCTTTGGGATGGTTGAGGGGGGCGGCCGCACACTTCTTCCACGCCAGAGTGTTGGTGTCGAATTCCCACAGCTGGTTGCCAGCGGCGTCGGCCACGTAGACATGCTTGAGCAACTCATCGGCGGCGATGCCGGTGATTTCGACTACACCCCCGGGCTTGCGCGGGTCGGTCCAGTTCGCCAGAGGGTTGGTCAGGTCCAGCGAGCGAAGCCCCTGAGCGTTGGTGTCGACCGCCCACAGCTTGGACATCGTCTTGTCTGCGGCCATATCGCCTGGGCGTCCGCCGGGCATCTGAGGCGGCGAGGTGAACATCTGGCCGGTGGGGTGGTTCCACAGGCACGGACCCGACTGGTCGGCCAGGCTCACCAGGGCCTTCTTGCCGTTCTGCCAGGCCGCCGTCCCATAGTAGGGATCATAAGCCTTGCGCAAAGTCTGGACTTTGGTCTTGAAGCCGGACGGGCCGATGATGGTCACTTCGAGCACCCGTAACTCGGGGTCGGGAGTGCCGTCGCCGTCGAAGTCGCCGGGATTGATCACGTCGACTTCATAGGTATACTCGGAGAACTGACCCGAGAAGCTCGAGGAAGTGGCCGTCAGCTGATCGAGCGGCATGGCCAGGATCCTCTCCATCGTGCTCTGCTTCAAGAAGTTGGCCACCGACAGCTGGCGGGCGCGACCCGACGAGGAAGTGGCCGAGGCGAACAGTCCGAGCAAGAAGGAGATGGAAAGGAACGCGATGGACATCGCCACCAGCAGTTCCAGGAACGTCAAGCCTCGCTTGCGTTGTCTCATAGCTTCTTCACCCTAACATCGAGATTAGGAGAGATGTTGACATCGTTGATTTTCAGCGCGACCTGGAGCATCTGCACGCCGAAGGTGGTGGACGGGTCTATGTACGAAAGCGAGAAGGACTCGACATTTTGAGCCAGGGTCCTGGTCTCGAGGGGAGTGTGGGTGGTCGCATCGCCCAGGTCGAAACTGGTCGAATAGAGGCTGCGAATGATTCGTTGGTTCTGGTCATCGTAGCTGAGCCCAACCACGATATCGGCGTTGGTGGCCGCGTTGAAGCGGCGGAAGATGAAAGGCTTGTCGGTAACACCGGGAGTGTAGGGGCTGCCCGAAACAAAGGCGGGGAGGGCCGGATCGGGCGCATACATCTTCTGGCACATGCGCAGTTCGCGGCCGACCCACTCGAGGCTGTTCACCGCTCGTCGAAAGTCCTGCGTCTTTTTGCTGGTCACGGCCTGATTGCGATAGGCCAACACCACGGCATGAGCCACCATGGAGGAGAAGATGGCCAGCACTCCCGCCACGATGAGAATCTCTATCAGGGTCATGCCCTGTTTGCTACTGGCTGGCGTCATACAGTTTGGAGAAATCCCCCTGAGGAGCTACCAGGGTTCTTTCCGACACCGTGTCTCCAGAGGAATTGACCAAAAATCCTTTGGAACGAACGGTGCCATCGGCTTCAACGGTGACTTCGAAACGATCGTGCGGGTCTCCGGGTGGCATGGAAAACACCTGGGGTGACCCGGGAGTGAACGAACTGGGGCGGGCTCGGTAATATTCGATCCCGGAAATGGCCAAATAATAGGCCTCGGTAGAATTGTTCTGTTGGCCCGCAAAACGATAGTCTTGCTCGGTAAAGGTGAGAAATGCGAGCCCCAGGACTAACAGGAAGATGGCCAGCAACAGCGCCGTGATCATTGCGATCCCTCTGCGCTTGTGCTTCTTCATCCCCCGAATTTACCTAGAATAGAGTAAATCGGTAGAAACAGCCCCACGCATGTTGCACCCATCACAATTCCCATGATAGCAATCATGATCGGTTCCAGCAAGTTAACTGCCTGAGAAAGTTGCAAATCGTTCTGTAATTGGATAAACTGGCAAGTTTGCTGGAGCGACTCGGACATCTGGCCGACCTGCTCGCCGACCAGTAACATCGACTCGACGATCGGCGGGAAATAAGGGATTGCCGAGATCGCCTCGGAGAGCGAGCCCAGCTCGTACAGGCGTGCACTCACCTCGGCGATATCTTTGCGATAAGTCTTGAACGGGGCGGTGGCCTCGAGCATATCGAGGCCTCGAGTGATGGCGATACCGTCGCGATGGATGGCCGCCATCACGTCGAGGAAATCGACGCACAGGATGTTGCCGATGAGCTTGCGGCTCCACTTGACCTCGAGGGCCCGGTCGAACAGAACCTCACGAACCTCGCTCCAGAAGATAAAGGTGAGCAGCGCCGACAAAATGAGGAGCACCAGCGTCCAGGGACTGTTGATGACGTGGATGCCGGCGATCACGACTTTCGAGATGATGGGCAGCTCGATCTGCATGGAATCGTACAGTCCGACGAACTTGGGCAACACCATGCGAGAGAGCCCCAGGGTCACCAGAATACAGGCGCTGGCGTTGATCATCGGCCCGGTCAGGGCGCTCTTGACCTGGCCGACCAGGTGCTGCTTGCGATCGAGTAGCTCGGAGGCCCGCCACAGTCGGGCCGCGAAGTCCCCGCTCTCTTCGCCGGCCCGAAACATCAGCAGGGTCCCGTCGGTAAAGATCTGCGGATGGCGGGATGCAGCGCTGGAGAAGGACCAGCCTTTACGAATGACATGCTCGGCGATATCATCAAAGACCTCACGCAAGCGCGGGTGCTCGGTTTCGGTGCCGAGGATGTGCAGCGCCTCGGGGAAGGCGATACCGGTAGAAAGCATCAGCGAAAGCTGCTGCAACGCGCCCGAGACATCCGTCCGGTTGGGATTACCGTTCAGACGCCGACGCAGTTCGCGTAATCGGCCCCGCACCCGCTCCTTGAGGTCCTTTGACAAATCCCCTCCGACCTTCTTAGTTCTACCAGAGCCGGGATTCCCCTCGCGTGACGAAAGTTACCGAACTAGACGGCCCAGCTAGCTATATTGGGCCTATGAAGATAACCGGCTTTCCTCTCAACGCAAACGCCTACCGGCCCGACCAGTTAACCATCACCAGCCATGAGGCGCCTTCAGACAGCGTGTTCCTCGGCTTTACCACCGTCACCCACGAGGACGAAGGGCTGCTGATGCGCCAGGCCACCCTCAAGAACGGCCTGGAGTTGACTGAACAGGTCGCCAGCGGCAAGGTAACGGTAGCCCAGGGCGACGAGACGGTGGCTGAATTTGCGGCCAGCAAGTTGCGCCTGCCTCAGGAGAATCGTAACTACCTGGTGGTCGAAAACAACGACCTCGAACAGAGGGTCTTCCACAATGGAGGTATTCTCTTGGTCGATCACGCTCAAGTCGGCCACCATCTGGATACCCCGCCGCGCCATCTTCCTCGCGGTTTTCAGGCCGACCAGTATCTGGTCACGGCCAAAGGGGCCGTGGTCGGTCAGCAGTACGCTCGTAAGGATGCCCGTTTCTCTTTGCGCAGTCCTCAGTTCGTGACCGCCTGGTTGACCTCCGACGGTAGCGTGCAAGTTCCGAAGTTGGGCGCCAATTTGACCGACTGGAAGACGCTCAAGCCTTTTGTCACCAACCGTCAACTGGTGCGCACCAAAACCACCGAGGCCAGTGAGTTGACGGTGTAGAGGTCCGTGCGGCGGTCGCGCAGGTGGCGCACGCTGCCCATTTCGCGGGCCTGGGTCAACGCCTCGAGGTCGAGATCGCTGATGACCACCGTCTCGCTGTCGAACTCGGCTGCCGCGGCCACACCGTCTTTGGGAAAGGCAAAGTCGCAGGGGGTGCAGACCATGGCTTCGGCATAGTTGCCCACGTTGCCGGCCAGCACGGTATAGACCTCGTTCTCGACCGCTCTCGCCTGACCCGAGTAGCGAATCCGAAGATAGGCCTTGCGTTCATCGGTACGGAACGGCACGAACAGGATCTCCGCTCCGGCCAGGGTGAGCAGCCTGGCAAGTTCGGGAAATTCGACATCGTAGCCGACCAGCATGGCCACGCGTCCGTAACCGGTCTCGAAGACCCGCAGTTCACGCCCGGGCGTCAGGCCGTCATGCTGACGTTCGCGGGGGGTGAGATGCAGTTTCTCTTGGAGGCAGACTTCGCCGCCGGGCGTGAACAGGTGAGCCACGTTATAGAGGCGGCCTTCTTCGGCCACCGGAAAGCTGCCCGCCAGGATAAACAAGCCCGAGGCCAACGCGGACTGACGAAACAGCTTGAGGTAGTCAGGTCGGGATTCGGCCAGTTTGCCGACGGTGGCCGGCTCGGAAAGGCCCATCCCGAACAGTTCTGGAAAGACCAGAAAGTGGCAATGATAGCGTTCGGCCGTGGCCACGAAGAAGTTGACCTGCCCAACCACATACTGCCATGAGGCCACCGCACCGACCTGAAACTGGGCCACACACACCCTGACCTTGCGCACCGGACGCGTGAGAGGAGCGGCGGCGATGCGTCTGCGTTCGGGCCGGAAGAACGGGTTCTCGTATTCGAGAAAGGTGGCGTAGTCGAGACTCTGCTCGTCGTGGAGATAGCCCATTTGCACGCCTTTGACCTGATAGCCGGCCTTGAGGTGGGCATTGAGCGACGAGTCCGAGAGCCGACCCGCCAGCACTTCGGCCACATACTCTTCAGGACTCAGACGTCCCGCCTGGCTCTTGTAGCCGGGGATGCGACCACCTGCGACCATGCGGCGAAGATTCAGGCGGCGCACCAGTTGCTTGCGAGCCTCGTAGAGTTTGCCAGCCACCCCTTCGCCCCGATGTCCCGGATGGACCGCGATGTCGGCGCCGTAGAGAGTATCCCCGCTGGGGTCGTGGGTGGTGAACGTTCCCCCGCCCGTGATCTCCTGGTAGGAGTACCAGGGCGAGTCGGCATCCAGGCTGACGATGAGCGAGGTTGCATAGCCCACCACCTCGTCGCCGCGAGTGGCTACCAGGATTCCGTCGGGAAAGGTCTCGAACTGCATCCGCAAGAGACGCTCGTCACACAGCGCGCTGGCCGGAAGCCCGGCATAGGCGGCTGCCTGGCAGGCGTAGATCGAGGGAATATCCCGCTCGTTGGCGCGCCGTACTCTGAGTCTGCTCACTCCGTTGGCTTCGGCTCACGGGCACACCTCGCCCTGCAATTCAGGGCTCTTTGAGGGTCGCGGGCTAGGCTCGAGGCATGCTAATAGGACCCGTGCGCCCAAATACCCGCGTTTCCCACCCTGCTACCCCGGCCAGGGCCGAGGCGAGCTCAGCCCCCCAGGATCAAGTGTCGGTGAGCCATTCCGGGGCCCGGCCCTGGGACGAGCTACGCAAGGCCGGCCTGATGAGTTCCTTGTCGGGCCTGAGCGGCAATCTGGGTGGAGCCCTCTCGGCAGCCACCCGCCAGGGTCTGCTTGAGACGTTCGAGCGTCTGCAGGACCAGGGCGTGACTTTCCAATACCGGCGCAAGTTTTATATTCCATTTCTGCAAGACAAGTTCAAGCAGGTGACCCCCGAGGCTGCCGTGGGATGGCTCGAAAAGCAAAAGGGTGAGGGCTATATCGAGCGTCTCCAGGTGACCGAGAAGGGTGGCCACAGCTGGCCCGTGCGTCGCCTCGACGAACTCGAGGCGCTCGACGTGGTGGGCGGCGGCACGGCCCCTTCGGCCGAGCAAAAGACCCGGCTCGAGGTGCTCGATAGCCTCACCTCCCAGGGCTTTAGCTATTCTCCCGGTGGCTACTACTATGACGAAAAAGTTCCCAAGCTCGATCGGGCTCAGTTGCTGGCGCGGTTGAGTCGCACCAACCCGGAGTTCACGGTCAAGAAGGAGCAACTCAGCTTTGGGGTCGGTTCCAGCGAGACGTTGCTGGCTATCGAATACTACCACGGCGACCACAGTGATCGGGGACTGGCCAATCCCCAACGAGCCAAGCTGCTGGCCGAACTCGACCAGCGCGGTCTGCGCGTCGGCGACCGCGACGATAATCTGGTGGCCAACTACCTCAGTGACACCGCCGTGATGTGGGTGCGTCGCCCCGACGGGCCCCCCATCGCGGTCGACCTCAACAAGAACCCCAATCCCGACAAGGTGGTGGGCGAACTCGATACCTATGCCAAGCGCTACCAACGGTTTTTGCAGCCTGCCCTGGAACGTTGCGGGATCAGCAGCGAGTATGTCCCGCAAGAGGTGAAGGCCGAAGACGGGCCCCACTCCCCCGAGTTTCGCATGGCCCTCTACAGCGAGTTGCTGGGGGCCACGGTCGACTCGGGCGTGCGCGGCTATGACGCCAACAAACCCGCTAGCGACCTCTATCGCACTTTGATCTCGAGCAGCGAATCGACCTACGACGTGGCCAAGATGGCCAGGCTGATCCTGCCGGCCCTGCAACAGAAGGGCCCCAACGCGGCTCGGTCGGTGCTCAACCGCACCACCGAAAAGATGGCCAACATGGCCGCCCCCGGCGGCGATCGCAAGACCCTCAGCGACATCTTCTTTGAACTGCACGACTCGGTGCCCACCATCAGCGCCTGCATGGAGGGGATCGACCTGGTTCGCATCTCGGTGGACGATACCAGCCTCGAGGACCGCATCGCTCTCTTCAGAGCCATCGGCAACCGGGAATCGGCCGACACCCTGGGCGACGCCGCCGCCCACTACCGGGCGGTGCTGGTGCACAAAGCTCCCAAAGAGAGCCTGCTCAAAGCCGGTCAGCGCTTCCAGAAGCTTTTAGTGGGCCTGTCCATCGGCCGCAACCAGGGCCGAGCCGTCGAGATCTTCGCCGCCCTGCAGAAGGGCATAGCCTCGGGTGACTACACTTCGGACAAGGCCGATCAAGTGCTCAACGAGTTCCTCGGCCATCTGACCGTCGCCAAGACCTTGGAGGAGGCCCTGGCCACGGCTCAATTCGCCGGTCACCTCGACGCCGAGCTGACCCTGGACGAGGACACCCTGGTGGTGGGCGGCTTCGAAGTCCCCCGGGCTGACTAGCAGGGAGCGCGCTCGCTCCGGGTAAGGAGCGACCCTGCGGGTCGGGAGAAGGAGCTCTTGCTTCGCTCGAGGGAAAAGGATCGGCCCTTTGGGCCGGGAGAAGGAGCGGCCTTCTCCCCGCGTAGCGGCTCCTCGTCGACGCAGCGTCGAAATCTCAGCCGCAGGCTGCTCCCTGTCGACGCGTAGCGTCGAGATCTCCGCGCGAAGCCACCGCTCCCCTCAAGAGCCGTGGAGGCGATCTAGCAGCAGTTCGGCGGTCTCTTCGGCTTCGCCGCGGGGGCCCTTCCAGCACCTTGCTCCCTGGGCCACCACCGGTAAAAAGCGCATGGCCCGCAGCGGCTCGAGTTGGGCCGAGACGGTGTTGGAGAACATCTCGAGGGTGGCCTGGCCGGCGCTGATCTCTTCGGGGTCCCAGCGGGCTTGCGCTTTATACTCCGTCGAGACCACCGCGGCTACCCTGGCCGGCCCCAGCCCGCTGTGCCAACCCAGCTGGCTGGGTGGAGTAAGGCGGTTGGGTTGACCCGGGTCTCGCTCTGAAAGGGGACGAGGGAAAGGCGTGACCAGGCCCTGGCTGTCGATCACGGCGTACTCGTCCGAGTAGTAGGCGCAGCCCTTTTCGACCAGCTTGCGCGTCAGGGTCGACTTGCCGGCGAAACTGCGCCCCGGCAGGATGATCACTCCGCTGGGGCCGAGCACCACTCCGGCGTGCACGAAGACCAGGTCGGGGGCATAGGAGGCGATGTCGATGTGCACCAGCTGGCGCAGGCTATCCGCCGTCGAGTCGTGGGTGTTCCAGGGGCGGGGCCGCTCATCGTCGTGCTCGATGACGATGGTGTCTTCTTCTTGAACCAGGCGAAATTCCGTGTCGAATTCCTCGCCGCCCTGGGCCCAGCCGGGCAGGATCACCTGGTCGACGAACTCCTCGAACTCCTCGACGTTCCACAAGAACCGCACCCTGTAGCCAAAGGCCTCGACCACTTTCTTGCCGACCCAGCCGTTTTTCACGCCCGCGCCTTCGCGGCCAATACAAAAAGTCCCCGGCCGAGCGGGGACTTTTTGGCGGAGACAAGCCTACTTCTTCTTGCCCGTGATGACGTAGCCGTCGATTTTCGAGCTGCCCAGGTCGTAGACATTCTTCTTGACGCTGTCGCTCGAGTTGCCTTCGATGGTGTAGACCTTGCCGTTGGCGACCTTCTCGACGATGCCGATGTGGTCCGAGGTTCCGTCCTTTTCCCAGTCGAACAGGATGGCGTCGCCGGGTTTGGGAGTGTACTGGCCGTTGCCGCCCCAGATGCCCTTGCCGTTAGCCCAGCTTTTGATGGTCGGGCAGTAGTTGGGATTGCTCAGGCCCGAGGTGTCGAGCACGCCGTGATCTTTGAGCATGTTCATGGCGAAGGCCGCGCACCAGGGAGTGGTGGCCGGGTTGATGCCGCTCTTGCCGGTGACCGACTGGATCGCCGCCGTGTCGCGATTCTCGTTGAGGCCCACCATCGAGTTGGCCTTGGCCAGCATACCGTCGACCCCGGGAGCGACCGGGCCGGTGGGAATGGGCGCTCCACCACCACCACCGCCACCGCCTCCGCCAGCGCCGGTACTGCCGCCGAGGAAGTTGTTGGCCGCCGAGCCGAAGCCACCCGCGGGGCTACCGCCCCCGCCGCCGGCGTCGCCAAAACCGGGGTATGCGCCCGGCGAGAATCCGCCGCCGCCCTGGCCGTGGTTGCCGCCCATCAGTTGGCCGAGCATGCCGCCCATGAGGATACCCATCAACAGTTCGAGCACCATCGACAGTAGCGACCCGACGCCGTTCATGATACCGCCGAAGAAGCCGCCGATACCACCCATGCCGAACATGCCGCCTTGATTATTGTTACCGATGAAGTTCATTGGTTGGATCAACCTCCATTGTTAGATCGTCTTGGTCTGAGAATAGGAAAAGACGATAGTCAGGAGGCTGGAATCGGCTGGAGAATCTTAACTTTTTGTAAATATTTGCCCGGGTGGGCGGGTGACAGGCTCTAAGGGCCGCCCAGGGGCTGCGGGTCGATGCGCACGACCGAATAGTTGTCAGGGCTCGAGTTCCATTGGGCCCACAGTTGCCCGTCGGGGTCGACCTCAAGGTTGGAAAGGTTCGAGATATAACCGCTTGGGTTGGCGGTAGTGTCAGGACCCGTCCACTCGATGGCCATCACCGGGGCCAGCGGCTTCCAGGTGCCGGAGGATGAGCCGGGCGCGTCGGGAGAAAACTGCTGAACTACCGAAGCCGAGCCAGGGGGGTTTGAAGCCACATACAGCTTGCCGTCACTATCGCTGGCCAGCCCACCGTCGTAGTTGGGCGGCGCCAGCAGAGAACTGAGACGAGGCACGCCGGTGGTGGGATCGAACTCGTAGCTGAGCGGAGTGGGCAGCGTCTTCCAGCCGGCACTGTCATGTTGATAGAGCTTGGGGCTCCCTGACGAGGTCGCGCTAGCGAAGGCGCGGGCATCTCCATTCTTGGCGGCGGCTACCTGGGTCAAAGTGGTGCCCGAAGGAGCGTCGACCCGAGTCCAGGCCATCTCGGTGGAAGGGGTGTTGCCCAGGTTGAGGACCATCAAGCTGTTATCGCCCCCCTGGCACACCAGCCAGGCATCGCCTCCGGCCGAAAGGCCCGAGATGGCCACGCCGCCCGGCACGTCGGGCATCTGCATCCAACCCTGGCCTTTGCGATAGCGCCACAACCGGGTCTGGCTGCCGTCGCTACCGATGGCGTAGCAATCTCCGTTCGGAGTGGGAGCAATGGAGAGGACCTGCGGGTGGCCTGGGATCGGAGGTAGGCTACTCCAGTTCCCGTCGCGCACTGACGAAACCCCCACCGTGTCCGGTCCTCCCCCGGTGTCGGGGGCGACCGAATAGAACTGGCTACTCTCTTCGTCCTCGGTCAGCATCGGCACGCTCAGGGTGGTAAGCTGGGTGCCCACCCGCGCCTCGCAGCGCAAGACCCAGCGGTCGGCTCCCATGTCCTCGAGCCAGCATCGAGTGTCGGGCGTCGACTCGTCGGCGTTGGCCTTGCCCTGGTGCGAGCTGATCCAGTTGGGGTCATTGTTCATCAGATAGACGGACCGGCTGATGCCACGCTTGGCCAGGTAGTAGACCTCGGATTTCTGATAGCTGAACAGCGCCGCGTGACTCTGGAAGTTGGCCCGGTAGACGGCGGCGACGGCCCACATCATCATGATCATGGCGATCACCAGGGCCGAGAAAAGGATGGCTCCGGTCCGTCGTTTCATTGGTTGTTCCCCGTGTGGATGAAATAGCGAAAGCTTTGATAGTTGTTGTCTTGCACCCGATGCGGGCTCTTTTGGCCGACGGCCCCGACCACCATGAGGGTCTGGTTTCCCTGGTTCCAGGCGAAAAGGATGGCTCCGTCGCGTCCCATCGTCACCAGCGGTTGGCGCTGGCCTTGAAAGTCTCGCACTAAGGTGCCGTTTTCGATGTGCATCAGGGCCACATCAGGGTCGGCGGGCGCTCCCGGTAGCCAGTCGGGATAGCCTTCGGGAGTGAATCGAGGAAGGCCGTCCTGGCGCCGAGCCACCCAATACTCCAAACCTCCGTTGGGGTTGACTCCGATGACGCGGGCGGTGCGCATCTCGCCCCGGATCCGTTCGAAGACCATCATCATCTGGCCGGTCACGTCGGTGTGGTGAACCGCCTTCTCTGAGGCCATCTGGTTCTGTCGCATCAAAAGAGCCATGACTGTGGCCATGCCGATAAACAACGTCGAGGCCACCAGCACCTCGATGAGAGTCGAGCCCTTAGTAGTTGTAGAAGGTCGTTTCCAGAACATAAGTCTTTTCTACGCCGTCTTCGCTCCAGAAGACACGGCTGCGGACGGCCCGCAGCAGGTTGGTGGGATCCTCATAACCCAGGTCTTCGACCACGAAGTCGAAATCGGGGAACTGGGTGGATTTCAGTCGGGGGGTATTGATGTTGGCGGGTGGAGTGTGGAAGTTGACCTTGAGCACCGACTCGACCAGCGCCAATTCGGTGGAGGCGATCATGTTGGCGATGTGCCGATTGCGATTACCGGTGGTGGCCCGTAAGGTATAGGCGTTGACGCTGACGATGGCAAAGATGCCGATCAAAAGCACCAGCATGGCCACCAGGGCCTCGGTCAGGTTGAATCCTCTAGAATTCCCCAACCGGCACATAGCGCTTTCGACCGGCAGGCACTCCCGGAGCCAGCCCCATGTCGACCTGTCCGGTGGTCGAGGTGGTCTGAGTGAAGAACTTGATCTGGTGGTTGTTATAGAGGAAGTCGGGGCGCTGTCGAACGATGGTGGGCAAAGGGCCGAGCAAGCTCGGTCCGCCACCCCACACCCCGAATCCCCCCGTGATGTTGGAAGGGGTGAAGCTTACTGGTCCCGGTGGAACGGCGGCCGGGATGGTGACGTTGCCCAGGGCTCCAAAGCCCAGGGGCGAGCCCGAGCCGATCGATCCCCCGTCGAAGAAGATACTGCCGTCCCGTGGCGAGATCACGGCCGAGCCGAAGTTTCCAAAGTCGCCAGTGGTGATCCGAAAAACGTTGAGCGGAACCGAGTTGACTGCTGGGTCCTGGCTGCTGAGCAAAGTCTGAGCGTCAGCAGACGAGAAGGTCAGCCCCATGAGCAGACAGGCTATCGGCAACCAGCGGATGCGGTCCATCCTTCGAGCCCTCCCTTCGCAAGGTAGATCCAACCTGATTCAAGATTTCTGGACGAGAGCAAGGAACCCCTTCTGGAGGGGTCGCGTTGCGACCAGGGCGAAGATTTCCCTATGGGTCGGGGCGAGGATAAACTGTACGAGTATCGAGTCCTGGATGCCGACGGCCTGTCCCGCACGGGCGAGGTGCCGGCCGCCAGCCCTCAGGCTGCCCGGCGTCATTTGAAAGACGCCGGTTTCGCCACGGTGCTCTACGTCAAAGAGACGGGACGGACTCAGCCGGCGCTGGCGGTCACCAATCTCACCGCCAGCCGTCGGGTCGGGGGGCTCAAGGCCCAGGACCTGCAACTTCTCACCCTGCATCTGGCCACCATGCTCGGTTGCGGCGTGAGTCTGAGCCACGCCCTCGCTGTGCTCGGCGACAGTGAGCAGGACGCGGTAGCCATCTGCGCGCGCCGGCTACTCAAGCATCTCGAAGGTGGTCATCCCCTGTCGCAGGCGATGTTGGCCCAGCCCGAGACCTTTTCGGGAAGCTATGTGGGAGTCGTCGAGACGGGTGAGGTGACGGGTGGTCTCCACGTTAGCCTGGCTCGTCTGGCCCAGACCCTCGAGCGCCAGAACGAGGTGCTGCGACGGCTCAAAGGAGCCCTGGTCTACCCCGCCTTTCTCTTGCTCAGCTGCGGAGCGCTGATGCTGGTCATGCTGTATCTGATCTTTCCCATGGTCATTTCGGTCACGGCCGCCGCCGGGGTCGAGCCTCCGCTGCTCACGCAGGTGCTCATCGTGCTGACCCGCCCGCGCACCTTTCTGAGCCTGCTGGTGGCCGTCGGCCTACCCATCTTCTTGCTGGTCCGGCTCTGGCTTCACCCCCAGCGGGGACTACGTCTGCGCCGGGCCTTCGAGCGTCGCAACCCGGTGGGTCGGTTTTACGCCCACGTCCAGGTCCTGTCGAGCATGCGCCACCTGGCCCTGATGTTGGCCAGCGGGGTCGACCTGCTCAAGGCCCTGATCCACAGCGGTCGTATCGGCGCGGGCAGCGTGCTGGTGCGCGAAGCCTTCGCCGAGGTGATCAATCAGGTCAAGCTCGGCTTCGAGCTGAGCACCAGCCTTGAACAGCACGAGGTCTTCCCCCCGGCTCTCTCGGGGATGGTGGCCGTCTCCGAGGCCACCGGTCGGCTCGATCACATGCTCAACAAGTTCTGCGATCTTTTCGAGGAGGGACTTAATAGCAAGATCTCGGTGGTGTCGGCGGCCCTCGAACCGGTCATCTTGATGGTCATGGGGGTGGTCATCGGCACCATCCTCATCGCTGCCTTTCTCCCCATCTATAAGCTGGTCAGTCTGTAGGCCAACTCGAGCGCCTCTTCCCGACTCTCGAATTCTCCGGCCACGTAGGCCTCCAGCAACTGTTCGTAGGTCTCGGCCCCACCCACCTCGGCCGGGCTCACCGGCAGGGAGGCAAAAGCCAGAGGACCGCAGGCGAAAAACTCCTCGAGCAACTGGTCGGCCAGATGCTCCCTGGCCGGGTCGAGGCTGCGCCACAGCATCACCGCCTCCGGCAGCTCTTCGCCCAGTTGCCGGAAGGCTCGAAACAACTCGACGGGGTCGGGTTCGGCGCTCAAAGCCCGTAGCGGCGCCAGCTCGATAGCCAGCTCACCGGCCGCCGCCCGCACCAGGCGATGGCGTCTCACGGGTCCAAAATGGCGAGCGGCGGCTCCCTCCAGCCGGGTCAGCCGAGCCCGCATGAGCGCCACTGCCGGGCCTTCCTCTGGCAGGCGGCTCGGTTGGGGCTGGGCCAGGCTGGCTTTCACTGTGGCGAGGTCGGCTCGAGCCATCGGCGCCTGGCTGAAATCGCACCAGAACTGTCGCTCGGCACTGGGATAGACAGTGAATTCCATGTTCGCCTCGTCCTCGAACCTCCAGTGGAAGAACTCTCCCACTTGCTCGAAGCGAGCCGACTCCGGCAGCCAGTCGCGGGGAGCCTCGGGGTCCGAGTGATGCAGATGCAGGTCGATGTCTGAGTCGGGCCGGATGCGCCCACTCCAGACCGACCCTACCAATCGGGGCTGGAACGGCTCGAGTCGTTGCATCCATCTCACGGCTACTGCGCGCAGCCGGTTCAGTCGCTCGCCATGGGCTTCTCCCTCGACTCTTCGTCCCACTGCCAGCAACAGGTCGTGCACCTGGCGGTTAGCCGGCAGGGACCGCGTGCCCTGGCGGCGGGCCGCCTCTCGCTTGGCCGGCAGATACTCCCGATGCACTCCTCGATAGAGCAGCCTTGCCGCGCCCAGCGCCACCTGGTGCCTCAATCGCATATCACCAGCCTAGCATCCCAATGTTTACATGATGTTTCGCACTTGCCCGGCTTCCTGGCATAATGTGTTGGCACAACGCTCAAGGAGACCGCCATGCAGATTGCTGCCGCCGGTGTCCGACCCTCATCCCGCAGCTACGAAGTGATCGCCACAGGTCAGGTCGACGACCCCACCGTGTCTGGCGACGGCCAGGTCTTTGCCTGGACCCGACGCGCCCCCAGCGTGTCCGAGATCGAAATGCAGCGTCGCGGCCAGGAGCCTCTGCTGGTGACCGACGACGACTACGCCGACAAGAAGCCCGTCCTCAACCGCGACGGCTCGGTCTGCGTGTGGGAGCGCTTCGACCGCACCGGCACCGAGAGTTGGGACATTTACCGGATGGGCCCCGGCGACAGCGAGCCCCAGGTGGTGGGCGCCGGCCCCGGCCCCGACTGGGACCCCCAGCTCAGCGACGACGGCAACAGCGTGGTTTGGGGACGCTACTCTCCTGACTATCGCGAGCGGACCGCCATGCTCTGGCACAATGGCCAGGGCGAGACGGGCATGTCCGAGCCCCCCGTACTCTCGGCTCTGCCTCAGATCGCCGGCGACGGCGAGCGTGCCTTCTTCATGCGCCTGGCCCCGGCCAATTCCAGCAATCAGATCTGGATGCAAGAGGCGGATGGCTATCAAAAGCCCCTCCTTTACGAGACCGACCCCCGCAGCCGTAACAACCGCCACGCCTTCAAGACCAACGACCACGGCGACTGGCTGACCTGGGTCGAGAAGGATGGAGCCGGTCCTGCCTCGTTGTTTCGCTGGCATCTCTCGGACGGCTTCTTCGAGAAGGTGGCCGAGGCCCCGATCATCGGCAGCGTCGACCTCTCTAACGACGGCCAGACGATGACCTGGACCCAGAGCGAGCCGGGGACGACCTCCCAGGTGATGCTCCGTCACGATGGCAAGACCATTCAGGTCACCGATGACGCCGAGGGACACAACGCCAACCCGACGCTGTCAGACGACGGTCACACCCTGGTCTGGCTGTGGCGCAATCCCAAATACCTGCACCCCAACGAAGTCCGCAAGCTCGACCTCTAGGCGGGCCTTCGTGCGGGTGGTCCGGCCGGTTGGCACCCGATTTGACCGAGCGGAGCAGATGCGGTATGATGGTGGGTAGAGCTTGGCCAGTCGGCCCGGCGAACCCGAGACCTATCCTCTTTCCCGTCTCCGTGTTTCCCCGTTGTTTTGCCCTGGCTTTGCATGATTTGGAGAACTATGATCTATATAAAGAACTTCCCATCGAGCTGCCGCTCTGAGCTACTCACTCTCTTCGAGAAGTTTGGCGGCGCCGCGGTGGTCAGCCTGACCCGCGGCTGTGGGCTGGTGCGGATGCAAGACCGCGAGGAGGCCCTGGATGCCATTTCGCATCTCAACGGACACCTCTTCGAGGGACATCGCCTCTCGGTGGGCCCGACCCGCCGCCCCGGCTAGGCTCGAGCCTGCCAAACGAAAAAAGCCCGTCGGCCTCGCCGACGGGCTTTTTGGTTGGAAGCGCCTACTTCACGAAGAGCATTTCGCGGTAAGACGGCAGCGGCCAGAGTTCGGCCGAGACCTGAGTCTCGAGTTCGTCGCCCAGCGTGCGCAGCTCATCCATGACCGGCAGCACCTTGCTCTTGAGCAGCTTGGCGTGCTTGTTCAGGTCGTCGTCGTGCAGGGTGCTTAGCTCGGTGAGCTTGTCGAGGGTCTTGGCGTAGCGGTCGACCAGCTCGGCAAAGCTCTTCAAAGTCGCCTTGAGCGCCGGAGCCTTGACTCCGGCCGCCTCGGTGGCGACGATGGTCTTGGCCAGTCGGGCCTGATGCTCGAGGGCGGCTGCCATGATGTTCTGGCGGCCGATGAGGACCATCTGCTCGACCTCGATCTGCAACTCTTTGACGTACTTCTCCATGAAGATGTGGACGCGGCTTTCCACTTCTTCGCCCGTGAGCACCTTGTACTTCTCGAAGAGCTTGATGTTCTTCTTGTCGCCCAGGGCGGGAATGGCGGTGGTGCAGTCGGCGAGGTTGGGAAGGCCACGCTTCTTGGCTTCGTTGTGCCACTCTTCGGTGTAGTTGTCGCCGTTGAAGATGATCCGCTTGTGGTCGCGGATGATCTGCTGCATCACGGCTACGGCCGCTTTGCGGCGAGCTTCGGGAGTCACTTCCTTCTTGCCGAGCTTTTTCTCGAGCTCGGTGGCCACGTAGTCGAGCGACTCGGCCACCATCGTGTTGAGGATGGTGTTCGGCCAGGCCACCGACTGCGACGAACCCACGGCGCGGAACTCGAACTTGTTGCCGGTGAAGGCGAAGGGCGAGGTGCGGTTGCGGTCGCCCGAGTGACGAGGCAGCTGAGGCAGGGTGCGCGAGCCCAGGTCGAGAGCGCCGCCCTTGAGGGTGCGTTCGCTGGTGCCCTTCTCGAGCTGCTCGCACAGGTCGGTCAACATATCGCCCAGGAAGATCGACATGATGGCCGGTGGAGCTTCGTTGGCACCGAGGCGATGGTCGTTGCCAGTCGAGGCCACGCTGGCGCGCAGCAGGTCGCCGTGCAGGTCGACGGCGCGGATGACGGCGCACAAGAACACCAGGAAGAGGGTGTTGGTGTGGGTCTCGTCCTGCGGGTCGAGCAGGTTGCTGCCGGTGCTGGTGACCATCGACCAGTTGTTGTGCTTGCCCGAGCCGTTGACACCGGCGAAAGGCTTCTCATGTAGCAGCACCTGCAAGCCGTAGCGCGGAGCCACGCGGCGCAGGGTCTCCATGATCAGCATCTGGTGGTCGCAAGCGACGTTGGCCGTCTCGAAGGTCGGAGCGATCTCGAACTGGCCGGGGGCCACTTCGTTGTGGCGGGTCTTCACCGGCACGCCGACCCGATACAGATCCCGCTCGACTTCGGCCATAAACGATAGCACGCGAGGCGGAATCGAGCCGAAGTAGTGATCCTCCATCTGCTGGCCCTTCGGAGGCTTGGCGCCGAACAGAGTGCGCTCGCAGGTGACCAGGTCGGGGCGTGAATAGTAGAGGTTGCGATCGATCAGAAAATACTCTTGTTCGCAGCCGAGAGTCGTCAGAACGCGCTTGACGCCGTGGTCAGCATCGAAAATCTTGAGGATGCGCAGGGCCTGGTTCGAGACCGCATCCATCGAGCGCAGCAGGGGCGTCTTGTGGTCAAGCGCCGCGCCCGTCCAGGAGACGAAGGCGGTGGGAATGACCAGGGTCACGTGGTTGCGGCCGCGGACCAGGAAGGCCGGGCTGCTCGGGTCCCAGGCGGTGTAGCCGCGGGCTTCAAAGGTCGCGCGCAGACCGCCGGAGGGAAAGCTCGAAGCGTCGGGCTCGCCCTGGGTCAACTCCGAACCGGAGAGGCTGAAGTGCATTCCGCCTTCGTTGTCGCTCACGATGAACGAGTCGTGCTTTTCGGCGGTGCTGCCGGTCAAAGGCTGGAACCAGTGAGTGTAGTGAGTGGCTCCGTTCTCGATAGCCCAGTCTTTCATGGCCGAGGCCACGACATCGGCGATCTCGGGGTTGAGGGCCTCGCCCGACTCGAAGGTACGCATGAGCTGCTTGAAAACGGCTTTGGGAAGGCGCTGGCGCATCTCGTTGATGCTAAAGACGTCAGCACCATAGAACTGATCGACCCGCTCGGGTTTCTTGCCGTTGGAGTGACCATTGGCGTGGGCCTGTTCGGACCACGTAATAGCGGCGGAGATGGCGCCGCGGCGTGCTTGTGTGGAACTCATCATTGGACTCCCTTGTTGGTTGGTGCTCCAAGCCGGATCCCGCCCCGGAACGGCGGCCCCTTCGCGGACTGGGCCCAAAGTCTCCTTTAGGCATGAGCGAAAAATGGCCCAACCACGAGAAAATGACCCGTTTGGGTCATGGCGGTCTAGGCGCGAGGAGGGAGTTTGAACTCGCTGTAGCTGATGAGGCCCGAGTCGTTGTTGATCGACACACGCTGATACTCGCGCTGACCGTCATCGGCCACCTGAATCTTGGTGTAGCAGTCGACGTTGCGATTGACCAGCAGCACCCCGTTGATGCCCCCGGCCATGCAGCCGGCCACCTGGCTGGCGATGCGCAGCTGGGCGCCTCGCGCTTCGTCATTCTGGACGAAGGCTTTGAGTTCACCGTGGAGGTCCATGGAGTTGGCGGCCAGCACGCGGTCCGACTTGGGGTCGATGAGGGACAGGTGGGTCCAGCGGTTGAGCGCGGTCTGGTCCTCGATCTTGATCTCAGGCGCCTGGCGCTGAGCCCACTCGACCTCTTCTTTGACCTTCATGGCTTTCTGGTAAGCCTCGGCCTGGGACGGCGAGCGGAAATTTCCAATGTCCTGGGGGCGGATACTTACATCCATAGCTAGAGCATTCCCCCCCGATGCGCTCTTCCCCTTGTAGAGTTTTGTTTAGGCATCGTTATGACATTCCCCAATTTCGACTACCGGTATAGTATCGGCTGGACCTGAAGAAAACCTAAAATGCCGATAGCCTGCGGCCAAGGAGCGAGGCCTTCGGCCTCGAGAAAGGAGCGGCCTGCGGCCGGGAGGGGAGCCGCGCTTTGCGCGGGGAAGGGAGCGAGACCTTTGGCCTCGAGAAAGGAGCGGCCTGCGGCCGGGAGGGGAGCCGCGCTTTGCGCGGGGAAGGGAGCGAAGCTCGCTGAGCTCGCTTCGAGTTTGGAGATAGTCGACGCTACGCGTCGTCAATCCTGGGCGGCTGCGCCGCCGGTGCCGAGGGTTAGGCCAACCTCGCCCGGGCCTGGGGTATTCGGCAGCACACACTGCCGGATTCGGCGTACCTCGCTGCCGAGTGGGCCGAGCCCGCCGAGCTGGCGTTGCCCCCGAGGGATTCGGCAGCACACACTGCCGGATTTGGCTTACCCCGCTGCCGAATGGGCCGAGCCCGCTATCGGCCGCTACGGGCGCGGGCAGCCGCGGGTGTGCGCCGTACAGTTCGGTATAGCCAGTGTGCGGCGCAAGTGTGCGCCGTACAGCCCGGCTCGCTCGGTGGGCGGCGCACAACTTGCCTCCACTTCCGCGCGGAAGTCCAGTCCGCGAGCGCGGTGGCTGGCTCGACTGGGCGGCCGGCCGCCGCGCACGCTCGTACGGGCCGACCCCTGTGGGCGGGAGGCGGGTTTGCCAAGGTCGAAGTGAGGGTTGATGGTTAGACGCTTCGAGTTGGCGGTGTTGGTAGGGCTGGTAGCTCTCGTCGCCTGGTGGTCCCGGCCGGCCGGCCACGATTTTCGCCTGCGAGCCACTTTCGAGCCAGGCAGCAGCGGACAACAAGCCTGGGTGGTGGACACTGCCGACCCTGGCCAGTTCAGTCAAGTTCAGGTTGAGTATCTTGAGGGCCAGGCGAAGGGCATCGACTTCTTCGGGCTTGAGCCAGAGTATGTGGGTGATGGCGGCGCTGACCGCCCCACCCGAACCATCGAGGTCTGGCACAAAGGACGCCATCACCGGGTGAGCGTGAGTCGCCAGGCGGCTTGCCAACAGGCGGGTGCCGTTCGTTTTGCCCGAATCTGGGACAATCTGGTCTGGTTCGTTGGGCAAGACGCGAGCACGAACTTGGGCGGGTTCACGGTTTACGAGGACATCTCTGTAGCCGGGGTGAGCTTCGACGACCGTCGCCAAGATGTCGAAGCCGCCTGGGGTCCGCCGCAATCGGTCGAGTCCTTCTCGGTGGATGTCGAGCCGTGGGAATTGGGGCACGAGGGACCCGACCACTATGAAAAACTCATCTATCCCGATCGCGAGGCGGTCGTGCTCCGTGATTCGAAAGTCACCTATCTGAAAGGCCCAGAGTTTAGCGCCTTCGGAGTTCACGTCAGGGCTGGCCAGGACATGGGCGAGCTAGAGAAGCTGCTCGGACCGGCCAGACACGGCGAATCCGATCCCGAGTGGGCCGACTTTCAACAAAGTGTCCAAGCCAGAGTGGTGGATGGCCGCGTGGTCGAGTTTGGCGTGGGCGTCCAGCCCAGGTATATCGACTACCACAGGGCTTCCGGGGTTTAATTTGTCCAGGCCCACTAAACGACGCTTCGAGGTGGCGGGTTGGTAGGGCTGGTAGCTCTGCTCGCCTGGTGGTCCCGGCCGCCCGGTCACGAGTTTCGTCTGCGAGCCACTTTCGAACCAGGCCGCAGTGGGCAACAAGCCTGGGTGGTCGACACCGCGGACCCCCGCCAAAACAGTCGCATTCAGGCACGGTATCTGGAAAGGCAGACCCAGGGCCTCGACTTCTTCGGGCTCCAGCCCGCCTATGTCGGGGATGGTGACCCTGACGCCCTACGCGAACGATCGAAATCTGGGATCGAGGGCGCCATCACCGCGTTCGTGTGAGTGGCCGGCCGGCCGAGGGAGGAGCGGCCTGCGGCCGGGAGGGGAGCCGCGCTGCGCGCGGGGGAAGGAGCGAGTGGCCTTCGGCCTCGAGAAAGGAGCGGCCTGCGGCCGAGAGGGGAGCGAAGCTCGCTTAGCTCGCTTCGAGTCTTGGAGATAGTCGACGCTTCGCGTCGTGAACCTGAGCGGCTGCGCCGCCGGCGGGCCTGGGTCGGGCTTGTTCGCTGTCTTCCGTTGGGTGTGCGCCGCACAGCTCGGTTTAGCCAGTGTACGGCGCAAGTGTGCGCCGCACAGCTCGGTTCGCTTGGTGTGCGGCGCACAACTTGCCAAGGCCACTTCCGCGCGGAAGTCTGGCTCGGCCAGCCGGTCGCGGCGGCCTCGAGAAAGGAGCGAGGCCTTCGGCCTCGAGAAAGGAGCGAGTGGCCTTCGGCCTCGAGGAAGGAGCGGCCTGCGGCCGAGAGGGGAGCGAAGCTCGCTTAGCTCGCTTCGAGTCTTGGAGATAGTCGACGCTTCGCGTCGTGAACCTGAGCGGCTGCGCCGCCGGCGAGCTGCCAGGCCCCACTCGACCCGGCCGAGCCAGCCGCGACCCGGCAGGGGCCGAACGCTTGCTCGCTGTCTTCTGGCGAGTGTGCGCCGCACATGCCGGTTTAGCCAGTGTGCGGCGCAAGTGTGCGCCGCACAGCCCGATTCGGCCGGTGTGCGGCGCACAACCTGCCACGCCAACTTCCGCGCGGAAGTCTGGCTCGGCCCGCCGGCCGCGGCTTGGTGCGAAGCAGTGCTCGGTAGCAGCAATTCGGTCATTTTTCTCCGCGGACCCGAACTTAGCGCCTATGGACGCACGGTCAGGGCCGGGCAACCGCGCGCCGCGATGACAGCGTTTCTGGGTGAGCCCGAACAGGCTACCGGCGATACGCTGACCTTCGACAACCTGGTCAAAGCAGACCTCGCGGGAGATCGTCTGGCCGCGTTTCGGCTCGGCCTGCACCCCAGCGAGTACACCCCTTGCGACCGGGCCGCCTTCTAAATCGCTCGGCCTACGCCTAACGGCCGATAGGGGTCATCCATTTGGAGGATAGTCAATTTCCGCGATGGGTGTATCATTGGAAGACTGAAATCTACTGGAGGGACGTTGTTACATCCGCATACGGAACTTCGCCATATCAATGATGAGATAGGATATGGCGTGTTCGCAACCCGCCCCATTCCGATGGGAACGATCACCTGGGTCCTCGACCCTCTCGACCGCGTGCTGGATCTCGATAACGATCCCCAATTCAGAAATTACCCGGCGACTCTCGAGCGCTATACCTTCGTCAACTCCGACGGGCACTACGTGCTCTGTTGGGATCTGGCCCGCTTCGTCAACCACAACTGCGAGGCCAACTGTCTGAGCCCGGGTTTCGACTTCGAGATCGCCATCCGCGACATCGCCGCCGGCGAGCAGATGACCAACGACTACGGCTCGCTCAACCTCGAAAAACCGATGCAGTGTCGCTGCGACTCCCAGAAGTGCCGCGGCATTACCCGGCCTGAAGACTTCGAACAACTCGCTCCCGACTGGGATCGTCTGCTCAAGCGGGCTTTCCCTCACATCAACGGAGTAGACCAGCCCCTGTGGACCTGGGTCAAAGAGCGGGACGAGGTCGAGCGCTGCTTGCAAGACGCTGGTTTGATGCCCTCCATCCTACGCCACCGTCACCAGTCTCACGCTCGTCCGGTAGTCTAGAGGATCGCCGGCCGCCCTCTGCAAAGGGGCGGCCATGGAATTTTTCTTCAATCCAGACGAATTGAGGGTGCTGGGCTGCCTGATCGAAAAGCGGCTCAGCACTCCCAACCAGTATCCGCTCACCGAGAAGAGCCTGATCGCAGCCTGCAACCAGTCGTCCAACCGCGACCCGGTGGTCAACTATGACCAGCCGACGGTCAGCGGAGCGCTGAAGAACACGCGAATCCAGGGCTATTCGCTGCTGGTCAGCAGCGCCGACTCGCGAGTGCCCAAGTTCAAAGAGAACCTGTGCGAGAAGCTCGGATTGAGCACGCCCGAGGCGGCCATCATCGCCGAGCTATTGCTGCGCGGGCCCCAGACTCCCGGAGAGCTGCGCCAGCGCAGCACTCGCATGTATGAGTTCACCGACCTGCCAGAGGTCGAGGACACCCTGCGCAAGATGGTAGACCAGGAGCTGGTGGTCCAGCTGCCGCGCCAGCCGGGCAAGCGCGAGGCGCGTTATGCCCATCTTTTGGCCGGGCCGGTCGAGTTTGTCGAAAGCGAGAGCGAGACACTGGTGGCCCCGGCGACCACCCACGCCCTGGAAGAGCGGGTCGCGGCGCTCGAGGGCCAACTGGCCGAAGTGCTAGAGCGCCTGGCCCGCTTGGAAGGCCGAGACGAACTCGGCTAGAGTTTCGAGATAGGCCTTCCAGTTGGCTCCCATGATGGTGTTGTGGTTGCCTCGTTCGAAAATGACCAGGCGCTTGGGTCCGGCCGCCCAGGCGTGGTTGCGGCGGGCGTGCGAGGGCTCGACCAGGTCGTCGCCGGCGGCGTGCAGCACCAGCAGCCGGCCGGGAAAGCTGCCCAGTTTTTGTTGGTGGTCGAGGCGTTCGGCCACGGCCTCCTCGAGTTCGGGTCCCAGCTCGGACGGGTGCACGCGCAGGCGGATGCGCTCGAGGGGATCGGCGATGCCGGACTCGAGCACCAAACCGGCCAGACCGGGATCGAGGGCTGCCCACTCGATGGCCATCATCGAGCCGACCGAGCGCCCGTAAACCAGGGTCCGGGTTCCCGGCAGGCCGAGATGGGCCCGCACGTCGGCCACGTCGTCGAGGAGTTGTCCTAAGCAGGGACTACCGCCCGACCCGCCATAACCGCGATATTCGGCCAGGAACACGTTGAGGCCCAGGCTGGCCAGGGCCTCGACGTAGTCAGGGACATAATCGGCCGCCACCTCGCCGTTGCCGTGGAAATGCACTAGCGTGGGCGCGCTCTCGGCGGTGTGGTGGTGATAACACTGCAAGACCGCTCCGTCCCGGCAGGTTACCGGGGTGGGAGCGGTCAGGCGGTCGGGCCGAGGAAAGAAATAGCGCTCGGCGATCAGAGGGTGGTCGAGAACCCTCACGCCGAAAGGTGCTTGATAGCGGCCACACGGAAGACCCGGATGGCCACCGCTATGCCGGCCATCAACAGCACTCCGACCAGGGCCGAGAGCAGGCTGATGAGCACCAGGCAAGGCATCAAGAACATGCAGACGCCCAGACCCGCGCCGACCAGTTTCTGCTCGAAGTTCTCGGTGCCCGAGAGCACGGCCAGCGTTCCGGCATAGGCTCCCAGGGCGCTAGCCCCCAGCAAGCTCAACATCCAGGCAACCACCACGGCCAGGGGCAACTCGGACAGCACGCCCATGGCCAGCAGGCCGGGCACGAACAGCAGCAACATCACCAGGTTGCGCACCATCCCTACCAGGGCCCATCCGTCGACCAGGGTCGAGCGCTCCAGCACCGACAGTCGCAAGGCCTCGAGTCCCTCGGGCCCCTCGGCGGCAACGGCTCGGCCGGCGCGAGCAGCGGCGGCCAGGCCCAAAGCCATGGCTAACAGTCCGACCAGCACCACGAAGTTCTCGGCGTTGCGCTCGGGCGAGTGCGAGAAGGCAGCCACCGCCAGAGCCTGGCTCACGGCGATGCTCACCAGCAGACCAAAAGTCGACAGCAGCAGCGAAAGCGGACGAATCCCGGCCAGACCGACCAGGTGGCGGGCGGTGACGGGATTGAGTTGCCACACGCTCTTGAAACTGCCGAACTTGCGGCGAGCAAAAAACTTCTGATTGAGGGTGTCGGCATACTTCAGTCCCATGGCGGCCAGCCAGCGAGGAGCCAGCAACAGATAGATCAGGCACAGCCAGGGCCCGGACGGGTTGTCGAGGTTGCCGAGGGCAATCGAGGGACCGAGTAGGGCCAGGGCCGGAATGATCAGGTTCGAACTCGAGCCCCCTCCGGTCCAGCAACCGTGACACTGGGTCAGATAGGTAACCCAGATGGTGGCCAGGGCCAGACCGGGGGCGATGGCCAGGCTGGCCCAGCCGCCGTCGTTGGCCAGGGCCACCAGGGTCAGGCCCAAACCCAGCATCAGGGCCGACGGGGTCACGCGACGGGCCACGAAGGTGGCTACGCCGTCGACGATGTCCATTTCGGATAGGCCGGTCGGTCTCAGCTCTTCCAGGATGCGGCGCCGCTTGAGCTCGGTCGGTAGACCAGAACTGCGGGTGATGAGCACGATGCCCCACATCACGGCGCCCATGAGTCCGTAGAAGAGCCAGAGCAAGAACCAGGCGCCGTCTCCCTGGGCGGGGTCGATCATTCCCATCAGTCCGAACAGGGGCAGGCATAACGCCCAGAGCACCAGGCCGAGACGGGGCACCTCGTTCGGGATGCTGTTTCGATTCTTCTCGAGGCTTCCCAATCGGCGGTCTAGCAGATAGTGCAGAGCGTTTGTGTTCATGTTCCCTCCGAAGCTACATTCTAGCACAGACGGGGAAGCGATCATAGCCTGTATTCCAAAGCTTCGGCCAGGTGATCGAGGCAAATCTCGGCGCACCCCTCCAGGTCGGCGATGGTGCGGGCCACCCGTAGCCAGCGGTCATAGGCGCGCAGGCTCAGGGCCAACCTCTCCACCGCTTGACCGGCAAAGTCCCGGGCTGGTCCCGCCAGAGCGCAGTGTTGCTGCAAGGCCCGCCCGGTCAAATGAGAGTTGAGCAGGCCTCGCTGGTGTTGGCGGGCCCGCGCCGACTCGACCCGGCAGGCCACGGTCGCGGTCGATTCTTCGGGCCGGGTGTCGAGATAGCTCTCGGGTCGAGGCCGGCCCATGGGCACGGTCAGGTCGAAGCGATCCCGCATGGCTCCAGAGAAGCGAGCCTGGTAGCGCTGCCTCACATAGGGCGTGCATTGGCAATCTTTATCGGGGTCGCCCGCATAGCCGCAGGGACAGGGATTCATGGCCGCCACCAGCGAGAAGCTGGCTGGATAGGTGCCTTGAAAGTGACGCCGGGCCACCTCGACCCAGCCCTGGTCGAGCACCGTCCGCAGTCCTTCGAGACAATCACGACGGAACTCGGGAAACTCGTCGAGAAACAGGATTCCGTGGTGGGCCCGGGTGACCTCGCCGGGGCGAATGCCTCCCAGCAGAGCGGTGGGGGTGACACCATGACCCGGAGCGCGAAAGGGCCTCAACGAAGTGACTTCGGGCGCGGTGCGGCAGACGCTCTCGATGGCCACCACCTCCAAGCGCTGCTGATCGGTGAGCCGGGGCAAGATTCCAATCATGGCCCGGGCCAGCATGGTCTTGCCGCAACCGGGGGGGCCACACAGCATGACATGGTGTCCCCCCGCCGCGGCGATCTCGATGGCCCGCCGGGCCTGGGGTTGGCCGCGTACCAGAGCCAGTTCGACGGGAGCCTGGGCCTGACGAGAGAGGGGCGGCCCGAGGTCGGCGGGAGGCGCCCCTTTGAGCACGGCTACAGCCTGCTTCAGGCTGGTTACTCCGGCCACCCGCACTCCCTCGACTACGCTGGCTTCGGCCAGGTTCTGGCGCGGCACCAGCGCCAGGTGCACGTTCATCCGCTGCGCGCAGAGCAAGGCCGGGACCACTCCCCGCACCGGCACCAGTTGACCGTCCAGGGCCAGTTCCCCCATCACCAGCGCCCCTTCCAGGCAGTCGGGGGGCAGTTGTCCGTCGGCCACCAGCACCCCCAGGGCGATAGCCAGATCAAAGCTCGGGCCTTGCTTTCTCAGGTCGCCCGGGCTCAGGTTGATGGTGATCCGTCGCATCGGATAATGGAAGTCCGAGTTGCGCAGGGCGGCTTTCACCCTGGCTCCGGCCTCCGACACACTGGCGTCGGGCAAGCCCACGATATGCAGACCTGGCAATCCGTTGGCCAGATCGACCTCGACGCGTACGGGCAACGCCTCGATGCCATGAAGGGTTGTGGATGATAGTTTGGCCAGCATAGAGCCCTCCTCGATTGGAATCGACGCCGTAGGCGCCGCGGCCTACTTCGACCCGAGCGGTCGGCTCCTGTCGAACGAATGTCCAGACTTAGCGGACCAGGCGGGTGGCGATCAGACCGTGGAAGGGCGACTGTTCGGCCGAGCTGTAGCGCCAGCCCAGGTGCTGCTGACACTCGCCGCACAGGGCTAGCGACCAGGCATAACCCGCGAACCAGCAGGCCTCGGTGGTGGGCGCTCCCATAGCCCGGACCCCTGGCGCCTCCCGGAAGCAAAGCACGTGGAACGAATAGCCAGCCGGGTTGCGAAAGGTGTGCTCGTGGCGGCCGTCGATCTCGATGGCCTGGCGGCTCGAGGTGACGGCTGCTCCGCAAGCCCGACAGACGATAGCTCGCACCGGCTCGAGTGCAGGCTGAGCGTCCAGAGCTGCCTCTTCGCGGATCCCCATCGCTCGAGGTTCGCCAGGCAGGCCCTCTGGGCCCGCCTTGGCGAACAAGTCAAAATGAGGCTTCGTATCTTCTTGCTCTGTCTTTTGTTCGGTTCGGCCCTGGCGGATGAGCGGGTCGTGAGGATCTTTCAACTGGCCAACCGGCCGGCCGAGGCCACGGTCGAGATGGTGCTTCCCCTCCTGAGCCCCGAAGGTACGGTCATGGCCGAGACCCGCCTCAACAAGCTGATCGTACAGGACACTCCCGAGGTCATCGCCAAGGTCGAGAGTCTGCTCTCGGAGATCGACCAACCGGCCCCTCAGGTGCGGGTGTTCGTTACGATGAACGGGGTCAGCCCCGTCTATAATAGCCAGGCGGGGGTGGGCGTCTCGGGGCGGGGCAATCGCATCCGGGTGACCGGCAACGCCGGTGTGTCCGAGGGTGTGTCCTCCTCCAACACCCGGTCGAACCTGCTCATCATGAGCGGCGAACGGGGCGTGATCTTGATGGGCCAGAACCTGGTCGACGTCAATCCCTACTACAGCTTCGCCGCCCGAGCCGGTCTGGTGCCACCCGGAGTGGTCTTTCGCGAGGTCAGCACGGGCTTTGCCGTCGAGCCGCGCGTCATCGGCGACACGGTGACCATGACGATTTCCCCCTGGATGGGCTATCTCTCGGGCAAGGGCCGCGGCGAGATCGTCTTCAACGAAGCCTCGACCACCGTCAGCCTCAAATCCGGCGACTCCACGATCATCAGCTCGGGCTCGTTCACCGAAGAGGTCCGCTCCCAGACTTACGGCCTGATCTTCGGCTCGGGCACGCAGACCAGCGGCAACAGCGCCAGCATCACCGTCCAGCCCGTCATCCAGGAGTAGTGCCGACGACTTCGTCGTCGAAATCTCAGCGGCGCAGCCGCGGCTCCCTGTCGACGCGCAGCGTCGACCGTTCAGGCGGTCCAGCGATGGCCGGAGGCGGCTAGATCGGTGACTTCCTGAGCCGAGATCGGCTTGGAGAAGTAGTAGCCCTGAGCCATGGCGCAGCCGCGCTCGACCAGAAAGCGGGCGGCCTGCTGGTCTTCGACCCCGACGCCGACGGCAATCAGGCTCAGGCTCGAGGCTACCGCGATAGCGTGCTGGCAAAGTTCGCTCGCCTGGCGCACCAGCTTGGGCGAGATCTTGAGAAAGCGAGCCCGGGCCAGGCGGGATAGAGAAGAGAAACCGTCGCCGAAGTTGTCGATGGCGATGGCCAGTCCGGCTCGCTCGAGCTGGGCGATAGTCTGGTCGATACGCTCGACGTTGAGGCTGGCGAAGTCTTCAGTGATGTCGAAAGAAAGCTGCCCGGGAGGCACACCCGCGGCCGACACCTCTTCGATCACGGTCTCGACCAGGTCGGCCTGCAGCAGTTGGCGTGGCGAGAGGTTGACGGTGGCGAACAAGCGGATGTCGGCGGCCAGCCAGGCCCGGATCTGCTGGCAGACCTGGTGAATCACCCAGCGGCCGATGGCCACCATCTGGCCGCTGGCCTCGGCCACCGGGATAAACTCTGAGGGGGGTAACACGCCCTCGATGCGGTGATTCCAGCGCACCAGCGCCTCGACGCCCACCATGCGGCCCTCGAGCTGGCCGTTCTTGTGGGCCTCGAGCCAGACCACCGGCAGGTATTCCAAGAAGAGTTCGTTCGCCTCCAGGGCGTGGCGCAGCTGGTATTCCAGGGTCAGGCTGCGCTGTTGCTGGCGCTGCAGGGTCGGGGTGTACAGCTCGAAACGGGCCCGGCCCTCGGCTTTGGCTTTGTAGAGAGCCGAGTCGGCCCGGCTGATTAGATCGACGGCCGACTTCTCGCCACCGTTGTGGAGGCCGATGCCGATGCTGGCCGTGACTTCGAGCTTTTGTCCCAGGATGGTGAAGGGTTCGGAGACCACTTTGAGCACCTGGCGGGCGGCCGCCTGGGCCATGGGCTCGAGCTGGTCGAGAGGCACCTTGGATAGGAAGATCAAGAACTCGTCTTCGCCGCGGCGGCCTACCGCGCCGCCGTCGCCGACCACCCGCTGGAGGCGGTCGGAAAGGCGCACCAGCAGTTCGTTGCCGGCCTTAAGCCCCATGGCGTCGTTGATGACCTTGAACCGATCCAGGTCAACCAGCAGCAGGGCAGCTCCCTGGGTGGCGGGCAGGTTCTGCAGGGCCGTCTCGATATGCTGCTCGATCAAGTTGAGATTAGCCAGCCCCGTGAGCGGGTCTTGAAAGGCCAGACGCTGCACGACTTTGCCCGAGTCGGCCGCCTCGCGACGGACGCGCTCCAACTCTTGGACCAGCTTGCTGACCTTCACTTCAGCCTGGTTGGCGCGCTGCTCGGCCGCCCGCAGGCGCTGAGCTAGAGGCCCCTCCTCCTGGGGAGAGGCGTGGCCGTTTCCATTGTCGCCCTGAAGTTGGCTGGCCAGACGGCGAACTTCGTTGAGATGGCGCTCTAATTCAGCAAATAGCGGGTTCATCAAACCGACTCATCGGCCCCAAGCCGCTTTCTTTAAGCGAGCTCAGGCCATGGGATCGGCTTCGACCAGGGCCCCAGGCCGGCCTGCCGGTCCGCGTTCAAGCGGCGCGTTGGCTGGTCGGGTCCAGGGGGCGCAGGGCCAGATGGACCACCAGAGCTAGAAAGAAGCTGACGAAGATGCTATAAGACGAGATGGTGGTGAAGATGGGGGCTACCTGCAGGCTGCTGATCTTGGCCAGAAAGCCCGGCACGCAGGGGGCCATGCCGATGAAGATGGCCGCCAGCGAAGTCGGTCGCCAGGCGCCGTAGCGGCCCTCGAGGCGATAGAGGTCGGGCAGGTCGAGATTGGTCTTGTTGACGATCCAGTATTCGGCGATGAGCACGCCGCCGATGGCCCCCAGCATGGTGCCGTAGCCGCCCAGAAAGGTGAAGACCGTATTGGCGTTCGACATCAGCAGCCAGGGCATCATCAGGATGCCCACGATGCCGGTGATGACTCCTCCCGTCTTGAAAGAGAGCTTCTGGGGGTTGAGGTTGGTGATGTCGTTGGCGGGCGAGACCACGTTGGCGGCCAGGTTGGTGGTCAGAGTGGCGATGGTGAGGGCGGCCATGGCGAGAAAAACCACGAAGGGGCGCCCTTCGCCCACCCGGGCCAACAGCTCGACCGGGTTGGGGATGGGAGTGTTGTAGATGACCATGGTGGCGGAAGTGACGGCCACTCCGATAAAAGCGAAGAAGGTCATGGTGGGGGGCAACCCCAGGGCTTGCCCGAGGACCTGGTCTCTCTGGCTGCGGGCAAAGCGAGTGAAGTCGGGAATGTTCAGGCTCAGCGTGCCCCAGAAGGCAACATTGGCCGTCAGGCCGGCCGCGAACACGGGCATGAATTCCTTCAGGGTGCGAAACTTCGAAGGTTCGCTCAGCATGGGGCCAAAGCCGTTGGCGTTGACGTAGGCCCAGATCAAGAGCGCCGCGCCGATGAGCAGCAAGAACGGAGCGCCCAGCCCTTCCAGCACCTTGATCGAGTCGATTCCACGCAACACGATGCCGATGTTGATCACCCAGAATAGCAAAAAGCAGATGAATTCGCCCGAGTTGGGACTGCCGGGTAGAGGGAGAGTCCCCATACTGCGCAAGCCGGGCCAGATAGCGGCCAGCATGGCAAAGATGGCCTGGCCGCCAATCCAGGTCTGGATGCCGAACCAGCCGCAGGCTACCAGGCCGCGCATCAGGGCCGGGATGTTGGCTCCGATCAGGCCGAAAGCCGAGCGGCAATAGACCGGAAAGGGAATGCCGAAGCGGGTGCCGGCGTGAGCGTTGAGCACCATCGGGATCAGCACCAGCACGTTGGCCAGGAAGACGGTGAAGACGCCCTGTTTCCAGGACATGCCGCCGGCCACCAATTGCGAGGCCAGCATATAGGTGGGCACGTTGATGGCCATACCGACCCAGAGGGCGGCGATGTGCAGGGTATCCCAGGTGCGCTCCTCGCGCCGGGTGGGTTTGAGGTCCTCGTTCCAGAAGGGGCTGGCTTCTAGCTCGCCAGGCTCGGACAGTTCGAAGATGCCATCCTCTTCGGAAATGACAGGTTCACTCACCTACGGTTCTTCCTGAGGGGGTCGGGTGGTCCCTCCCCCTGAAGGGCGGGCCCGGGAAAACCCGAACTAGGCGCGATGGATGAGCGGGCAGAAGTCCTGCGCCAGGCCGTCGAGGCCCTGGTCGACCGGGGGGCCGAACGGGTCCTGGTCTGGCACGGCAAGCCCGCTGGCGAGCCCACCGCCTGGGCCGGGCTGGTGCTCGAGCCCAAGAGCTTCGAGCGGGCCACCCCCTTCACCATGGCTGATCTTGGCGGATTGCTCTCGGCCGGCGTGCCCATCAACCTCGAGAAGACGCAGTTGACCCGCAAAGGGCGCGAGGGCTCGCTCGTGTGCGTGCCACTCCATCACGAAGGGCGGCTTGACGGCTTTGTCTACGCCGATCGGGCCGGCGAGTTCAGCGCCGTCGACGCCGAGCAGATCCAGCGCCTGGCCCGTTGGCTCGAGGCGGCTCTGATCAACCCTGCCCAACCCCCGGAGTTTCCTTTCGAGCGCAAGTTGCGCCGGCCCATGCCGATGGCCCAGGCGGCCCCGGCCGCCAGGGGTCCTACCGAGGTCAACAGCCAGGCCCGGCCAAGCGCCACGGGCCTGGTGGTGTTCTTGCGTTCATTGGCCGTGCTGCAAGAGTCAGGGATTCCCCTCAACGACGGTTTCGAGTTGCTGGAGAAGACCTGCGACGACAAGCTGATGGCCGAGGTCGCCGCCGAGCTGGGCAAGCGCGTCGGCGCCGGCGACTCGATTTCGAAGGTGTTGTCGCTCTATCCCGGAGCCTTCGGCCCGTTCCAGGTCGAACTGGTGCGCGTGGGCGAGGCCACCGGCACGCTGTCGGCCGTGGTGGCCCAGTTGGCCGAATGCGAGCAAACGCGTCAAAGATTGCTCCGGCGAGTGAGCGCGGCTCTGACTTATCCCACCCTGGTGGCCTTGTTGGCTCTGGTGGGTCTGCTGGTCGCCCCGCCCTATTTGCTCGAGGGCGTGTTCACGGTCATTCGCCAGTCGGGACAAGAGCCGCCCTGGCTGACCAGGGGCGTCATGGCCTTCTCGAGCGCCCTGAGCACCCCCTGGCCCTGGTTGGCGCTAGGGGGGGCCCTGGCGGCGGGTTTTTCGACCGGGCCCCGGTGGTTGCGCCGGCCCGATGTCTGGCAGCGCTTGCTGAACTTGCCCGGGCTGGGCAGTTGCCTGCGCTGCGCTGGAATGGCCCGCTTTGCCTCGGCCCTGGCCGTGTGCCAGCGGGCCGGCCTGGACTTGCTGGCGGCCGTCCGACTGTCGGCGGGGGCCAGCGGCGATCCGGTGTTGCTTGAACGTGAGCGGGCCGTGCGCGAGGCCATTCAAGACGGCAACGGCCTGGGGGCCGCCCTGCGGGGGACAGGCTATTTCACGCCCATGTTTCTGGAGTTGGTGGCTTCGGGCGAAGAGGTGGCTCGAGTCGAATTGATGCTGGAGTGGATCGCCCGCAGTTGCGAGCAAGAATTGGAAGCGGCGCTCGAGGTCTATGCGGCCTTGCTCGAACCGATCATGTTGGTGGCCGTGGGGGCGGTGGTGGCGCTGCTGGTGGTGGCTACCCTGGCCCCGATGCTGACCATCATCAGCACGCTTTGACGGCTTGGCGAAAAGCCTCGCGCGCCTCGGCCATGGAGGGGTAGCGGTCGTCGGGTTGGCGCGAGACCAGTTTAGCCATGACCTGGGCTATCGGCTCGGCCAAGTCGGGGCGAAAGGTGCGCGGGTCGGGGGCCGGACCGGTCAGGGCCGCCATGATCATCTTCATCGGGTCCTCGCTTTCGAAGGGCCGCTGGCCGGCCAGCAGTTCGTAGGCGATGACGCCGATGGCGTACTGGTCCGAGCGGGGATCGACAGCCTCGGAGATTTGCTCGGGCGCCATATAGCCGGGAGTGCCCAGCACCACTCCCGTCACGGTGATGGTCTTGTCGACTTCCCGGCGGCGGGCCAGCCCAAAGTCCATCACCTTGACCTTGTTGTCGTCGGTGACCATGATGTTGCCGGGCTTGAGGTCGCGATGGACAATGCCTTTTCCGTGGGCATAGACCAGCCCGTCGAAGATCTGCTCGAGATAAAGCCAGCCTTCCATCAAGGGCAGGCCGCCGGCTCGCAGGCGAGTCGACAGCGTCTTGCCGTGGATCAGCTCCAGGGCCAGATAGACGTAGTCGCCGTGGGTGTCCAGCCGATACAGGCGCACGATGTTGGGATGGCTCAAGTCGCGGCTGACCTGGCCCTCGCGGATAAAACGGTCGCGATGTTCGGCTTTGCCGTACATCTCGGGCAGCATCACCTTGAGCGCCACCGCTTCGCCCTCGTCGAGGTTCTGGTCGGGAACGGCCCGAAAGACCATGGCCATGCCGCCCTCGCCCAGCTTGTCGAGGATGCGATAGCCTCCCATCACGCTGCCCAACAGGTCGTGCTTGGGAATCGTCGCCTCGAAGTGAGACAGCTTGCTGTCGCGGGCGGCCAGGGCGGCCACACGACGACGAGTCTTGGCCCACCACCAGCCGGCCGCGCCCAGGCCGGCCAGCATCAAGGCCAGCCACCACGGCTTGCGCAACAGCGGGATCAGGGCGTTGCTGGGGGTGAGCGGCACGGGAACGTCGGGATATCTGACCCCCCCGCCACGTTGCTCGAAGGTCTGGCCGGGAATGTCCACCTGGGCATCTTTGTAACCCGGCAACCGCACCACCAGGTGGAGCGGTTGCTGGGGGCGGTGGCTGGCGGCGGTGAGGCTGAACGGTTGGCCCGAGACACCGAGGGGCTGGTTGTTCTTCAGCACCTCGGCCCCGGCAGGCTCGGTCTGGATGGTGACTTGCCAGCTCTGCCCCAGGCAGGGCAGGCTCAGCAGGAGCAAGAGCAGGAGGGTTCTCAATGGACCAGTCTCAGGGCCGTGACTTTGCGCAGCCGGTAGCGCTCCTGGCCCTCGGAGAGTTCGAGTTCGATGGTGATGGGCGAGGCCACGGCCGCCCCCGAGCCGGCATGGGTGACGGTGAACGAGTCGACGTTGGCGGCGATAGGGCGCGGGCTAGCGTCGAGCTGGCTGACCAGCTGCAAGAGCTGGGCCGGGCCGGGTCGGGTGGGTTGGTTGGTGGACAGGTTGAGGGCCATCGAGGGCACTCGGCCGGGGGCCCAGGTCCGGCGCCACAAACGGCGATCCGCAACATAATAGACCACCAGCTCTTGTTGCCACACCACCACTCCATCAGCCGAGAGGTCGTTGGCCGGCTGAATCGCCAGCACGTCGGGGCCGGAACGGATGCCCACCCCACCGGCGGCGGCCAACTGCAGATCGTCGACCAACCACCGACCGGCCAATAACCCCTGTTGCTGCAATTGGGCGCGCTGGCTGGTGCGACCGGCCGTGCGCAGGGTGGGAATGAGCAGGTTGACCAGAATCAGCCCCACGATGAGGAACAGGCCGGCCGCCACCATCACTTCTAGCAGGGTGAAGGCTCGTCTAGCCACGGACACTCGAAACCCACACTTCCCGAACGATCTGCTGGGGCCGGCCGCTGCGGCTCCAAACCACCGTCACGCGCACCCCCAGGGTCCGCTCGACGCTGGTGTTGGGCACGGCGAAGACTTCGCGGCTGAGGGTAAAGTTGGGGTCCGGGCTGGGCGGGGTCGAAGTGCCCACCGCCAAGGCCGAAAAGGGAGCTGCTCGGGCTTCTTCGAGCACCGAGCGAGCCAGGTTCTCGGCTTGCAACTGTTCTTCGCCGCGGCGCACGGCCAGCACCGAGCTGGGCACCAGATTGACCACCAGGATCAGGATAAAGCCTACCAGAGCGATGGCGAAGACCGTTTCTAACAGCGAAAAAGCCCGCTTCATCGGTGCCGCTCTCGGACCCAAACCACCCTGACCCTTTCAGAGAACTGAATGAACTGATTGGGGTCGAGGGTGAACTTCCCCTTCTTGAGAGTGGGGTCTTTGGTCTTCTGGTAGAGGGCGTCCAGATCGGCCAGGTTGGCCCGAAACTGGTCGAGGAAGGTGTTCACGTAGGCTTGCAGTTGCTGGCGCACCACGTCGATTGACACCGACCCGGCGTTGGCGTTGCCCTCCCACCACCATTGAGCGGCCTGTTCGAAGTCGGTTGTTTCGCGGTAGTTGGGCCCCCCGGGCAACATCGTCGAAGACCCGATGTGAAAGAGTATGGGCGCGGTCTCGGCCGTCACCAGGTCAGGATCAAAGGAGTCGGTGGCCGGGTTATAGAGAGCGTCCAGGTTGACCTCACCGCCCACCTTGATGTAGGTGAAGCCGTTCATGGGAAGCCCCGGAGTGGGCATATCGACGTGCGCCTCGAACGGAAACTCCCACTCGAAATCCACCGCCTCGGGGGCCCCGATGGCGTTGGTGCGGCTGATGCTAAAGGTCGAGCCGGCCGGGGCTTTGTTCACCAGGCTGCCGATGAGGGTGATGTCCGAGATCGAGACATCGCCGCGATTGTAGAGCACTCCCACGAAGTGCGAGCTGTCTTTGTCATACCCGTTGATGGTGACATCGCCCTCGGCCACCAGCGCCTGCACGTTGTCGGTCGACAGGGCGCTGGCCCCACTGACGGTCACGTCGCCGCTGCAAAAGACCGCTCCCTGGCCGGTGATGCCGCCATTGACCACCAGGTCTCCGTCCACGTAGAGATAGGCTCCGTCGAGTTCGAGGCCGCCGTTGCTGATGGTCAGGTCGCCGGCCCGGCGCACCGGCCCTTCCAGAGTGAGGGTGCTCGATGAGGTACCCGACGTCAGCTCGAACAGGCCCGTCCAGCCGGCCGGGTCGTAGTCGCCCACTTCCAGGTCGGGTAGAGGCGCCGGGTCCGAGTTCTCCACCACCGAGCCCTGAACGTTGGTCTGGGCTCCCAACAAGATGGTGCCCCCCGATTGGGCGTCTCCGGTGATGATGGACGGCTGGGCGGGGCTCGAAGAGAGCACCAGGCTGGCGCCGTTGGCGGCCACGTTGCCGTCTTCGAGCTGTTCGGGAGGCACCGAGGCCAACCCGCCCGACAGGTCGGCCAGGGCGTCTACGGCGGCCACATAGAGGCCCCCGTTGGAGGTCAGCTGGCCCGAGGTGGCGATGGCGAACTTGTAGTTGGGAATGCGCAGAATCGTCTCGCGCGTGACCACCACCCCGTTGCTTTCGCCCACGGCCATGATCTGGGCCGTGAAGGGAGCCAGCGTCCGCCCGGTGCCCGAGCTGGCCGTGTCGTTTTCGACATTATTGACCGAAAGCGGGATGAGCCACGCGTTGGCCGTGTCGGTGTCGAAGGTCAGCCGGCCCTGGTCGCGGCCGCTAAAGCTGATCGAGAGACTGCGCTGGGCCGCGTCGGCACTCAGGCCAAAGGCGGGGTCGTCGGCCAGTTTGTCGATGGCCAGGACGGTCACCGATTCGGCCAGGTTGCGGGCCACTTCGAGGTTGCTCTGGCGGGTGGCTACCTGCAGGTGGCTGGTGCCGGTGGTGGCCATGGTCAAGGCTACCAACAGTAGAATTGCGCTCACCATCAGCGTGGCGACCAGGGAGGCTCCTCTTTGGGACACGCCTGAGTATACCACTAGTGCACTACCCAGACCACTCTGGCCTTCTCGGAGAATTGCAGAAACTGGTTGGGGTCGAGGCTGAATTTGCCTTTCTGCAGATGCTGGTCTTTCGTCTTCTGGTAGAGGTCGTTGAGGTTGGCCAGGTTGTCGCGGAACTTCTGGCGGTAGGCCGGCAGAGCTACCTGGGTCAGATGGCCCATCAGCTCTTCCGAGCTGACCTCGCCAGGGATGGCCAGGTTGGCGTTGACCGCCTCGATGGCCTTGTCCAGGTCGGTCGTCTCGAAGTAGCCGCTGGGGTAAGCATCCAGGTAGATCGGTTTCACTTTGATGCGGAATATGACGGGGATGTTGTCGTCGCTGGCCAGTTCGGGGTCGATGACATCCGCCTCAGAGTCGTAGAACAGGCTAAGGTCGACATCGGTGGGAGTAAAAATGCCAAAGGCGTCGGCCGGCGCCCCGGGAAAGATGGGCTGGGCGGTGGCGAAAGGGAAGTCCCACTCCAGGCTCAGCACCTCGGGCACTTCCACCACGTTGGTGTCCGAGATCGAGGTGGTGGTCGGGGTGGCGGCGTTGTTGACCAGGCTGCCCACCAGCGTGATGTCGCTGATAGCGATGTTGCCCCCGCCATAGACCACACCGTTGAAATGCGAGCTTTGCTGATCGTCGCCGCTGATGGTCACGTTGCCGGCCGCCACCAGCGCCTGGACGTTGTCGGTGGACAGGGCTGATCCGCCGTTGAGCGTGACGTCTCCAGTGCAAAAGATGGCCCCCTTGCCGCTGACTCCCCCGTTGACCACCAGATTCCCGTCCACGTAGAGATACGCACCATCGAGTTCCAGCCCGCCGTTGCTGATGGTCAGATCGCCGCTGCGGCGGACCGGTCCCTCCAGAGTGAGAGGGCTCGAACTGACCGAGGTCGTGAGTTCGTACAGACCGGTCCAACCAGCCGGGTCGTAGTCGGCGACATCGAGTTCGGGTAGGTTCTCGGGGTCGGCATTCTCCAGCACCGCTCCTCCCACCGACGTCTGGGCGCCCAGGCTGATGCTACCTCCCGACTGGGCGTCGCCGGTGATGTTGGTGGGAGACAGCGGTGACGAAGCCAGCCACAGAGGGCCTACCGCGTTGGCTACCAGGTGGCCGGGTAGCAACTGGTCGGGTGGCACCGCCGCCAGTCCCCCGGCCAGAGTTTGCAGGTCGGGCACCGAGGCCACGAAAAGCCCTCCGCTGGACGTCAGGGTGCCGGAGGTGGCGATAGCGTATCTGTAGTGAGGGATGCGCAGGATGGTTTCTAGCGCATAGGTCACTCCGTTCGACTCACCCACCGCCTTGAGCTGGGCCGAGAAGGGGGCCAGCGAGCGCCCGCTGGCCGGGGCCGCCGTGTCTTGCTCGAGGTTGTTGTGCGACACCTCCACCCCCCACAGATCGGCCCGATCGGGTTCGAAGGTGAGGCGACCGGTGGTGTTGGCGACGACGACTTCGAGAGAGCGCTGGTCGGCATCGCCAGCCAGGCCGAAGTGCTGGTCGTGACTGAGCCGGTCGATGGCCAGAGCGGTCACCGACTCGGCCGCGTTGCGGGCCTGTTCGAGGTTGGCCTGGCGGGTGGCCAGGCGCAGGTGAAAGCTGCCCACTCCGGCCATGGTCAGCGCTACGACCAGCAGCACCGCCCCCACCAGGACGGTGGTGGCCAGGGCTGCCCCCCTGGGCCCGGTCACAGGCTCTCCAATACCTGGTAGATGGGGGCGAAGGTGGCCAGGATGATCACCCCCACGGCCACGCCCAGGACCATCATCAGAACCGGTTCTACCAATGCCGTCAGGGCCACCAGAAAGTGTTCGACCTCCATCTCGGAATACTCTGCCACGGTGGCCAGCAGGGTCGACAGGCGGCCGCTCTCTTCACCCGCGGCGGTGAGGTGAACCACCTCGGGCGAGAAGAAGCCGGTGCGGGCCAGCGCCTCCGACAGGGAGGCTCCATCGCGCAAGGCTTCGCGGCTGGCCAGCAGCGCTTGCCGGGCCAACGGACTCGGGGTCGATACCGACACCAGTTGCATGACCCGGTCGATGGTGAGCCCCGAGGCGACCAGCAGGCCCAGCATGCGGCAGCATCGGGCCGCCTCGAGGCGACGCAGCAAGTCGCCCAGTTTGGGCACATGCAACAACCGACCCTCGATCCACTCGCGGCCGTCGGGATGGCGCCAGGCCCGGGTGGCACAAAACAAGACCAGCCCCGGGACCAAGACCAGCCCGACCATGGTCAGGCGATTGGTCATCACGCCGGTGATCAGGCCCAGCAGTCCGGTGCTGCTCTCGGCCACCGTCGGCAGCGAGGCCAGCACCCGGCCCATGATGTTGCCCAGGATTCCCAGGGCGGCCAACATGCACAGCAGCACCACGGCCGGATAGGTCAACTGGCTCACCAGTTTGCGATAGAGGGCCACTTCCTTTTCTTCTAAATCCGCCAGGTCGTTGAGCAACCGCCCGAGCTTGCCACTCTCTTCGCCCACCGCCACCGTCCCCACCTGAACCGGCGTAAACAGTCCCGTGCCGCGCATGGCCGTGCTCAGCCGGGTGCCCTGGCCCAGAGCCGTGACGGCTTTCTCGAGTCGGCGGGCCGCCACCGGACGATAAACCTGGTCGCACAGGGTCTCGAGGCAACGATGCAGATGGATGCCGGCCTCGAACATCGAGGCCAGTTGGCGCAGGAAGACGGCTCGCTCGGTCAGGCTCCAGCCCGGCCTGGTCAGGGGCTCTTGAGGCTCGGGGGGCTTGGCCTCGGACACCGGCGGGGGGGGCGGCGGCTTGACCCTGGGCTTGGGAGGCGCCACTTTGGCCACCTCTTGCTTGAGTTCCATCAGCATCAGACCCTGGGCTTGAATGGCTTTGACCGCTTCGGCCTTGGAGGGAGCCTGCAGGCTGCCCTTGCGGATCCCGCCCCCCTTCTCGGCCGCGACATAGCTGAAGGTCGGCATCAGGGCACCTCGGCCAGGGCGGCCTCGGCGCTGGCCGGGCGCAGGTCGGGCTGCACGTTGAGTAGCTTGAGGATGAGCTGGTCATAGCCGGCCGGCAGGTCGGGCTGGTGATGAGAAGGCGGGTCGGGCAGACCTCGGGCCTTCTTCAAGAGCAGGGCCACCGGGTCAGCTGCTTGCCAGGGTAGCACTCCGGTCACCATCTCGTAGAACATTACCCCGGCCGCGTAGAGATCGCAGCGATGGTCAACCGCCTTGGATTCAATTTGCTCGGGAGCCGCATAGGCGGGCGTGCCCAGCAACTCGCCGGTGGCGGTCAGCTTGGTGAGCTGGTCGGCCTTGGCGATGCCGAAGTCCACCAGTTTCAGGCGGTCTTTGGCTAGAAAGACGTTACCGGGCTTGAGGTCGCGATGGATCACGCCCTGGCCGTGGGCGTAGACCAGGGCCTCGAACAGCTGGCGCATCAAGCGGCTGGCCTCGCGCGGAGCCAATTTGCCTTCGCGCTGCAAACGGTCCTCCAGACTCTCGCCCTGCAATAGCTCCATCACCAGATAGGACGGGAGCTCCGGGTCCTCGGACTCATAGAAATCGTGGAGCCGCACGATGCCCGGGTGGGTGCAGGCATAAAGCAACCTCCACTCACGCCGCGAGCGCTCGCTTTGATCCTGAGGAACCTTGAGCGCGTAGACATCGCCGTGGCGGTCTTGCACCTCATAGACGATGGCCATGCCGCCCTGACCGATCTTCTTGATGACCTTGTAGGGCCCGATCTTGACGGGAATCCCGGTGCGCGCCTCGGCCACCAAGGCTCGCTTTTCGGCCGCTTGAAAGTCCTGCCGTAACCGCCGCCGGCCGGCCATGAGCAAGAGGGTGACCACGCTCGCCGGGATGAGCACGGCCCACACCAGACGGGCCCAGTCGGTCTCGGGATAAAGATGGACCGTCACCGAGGCCGGTCCGTTGCGGTTCTGTTGAGACCCTCGCAAGAGGGTGAAAGGCCCCTGCCGTCCCCGCACCTCGATATCGATGTACTGACCGGGTTCGGCCTGAAAAATGTAGGGAGTGTTGTCGCTAACCTGGTGGAAAGGCTGGTCGGTGTTGGTGCGCCGCACCCACACCGCCCCGGGGGCGTCGGACTGGATGGTGATGGGATATTCGCGCGCTGCCACCGGGCTGGTCAGCAGCAGCAGCGTTAGACACTCCAGAGCGAGACGGGCAGGTTTTTGCCGGCCAGATTCACCTGGCCGTGGTGTTGACCGCCATGAAGTTGGCTGCAGCGGTAGGTCTCGTCGTCGCACAATACCGGACAGCCTTTCTCCTTGGTGAGCTTCTCGAGGCGAGCGGCCGTGTTGACGACATCGCCAATCACCGTGTATTCGCGCCGGCGGGTACTACCGAGGTCACCTACCACGGCTTCCCCCGTGGCCAGGCCCACCCCAATTCTAGCCTCCCTCTCGGCAGCTACCTCCACCATTTGACGAGCGCAGCCAATAGCCCTCGCTTCCTGGTCCTCGAGATCGAGAGGGGCTCCGAAAACGGCCAGCAGACCATCGCCCAAATACGACATTACCGTGCCCTGGTGGGCCAGGATGACCTCGGTCATGCTCTCGAAGTGGGCGTTGAGAAAGGTGAGCAACTCGTCGGGTTCGACCGTCTCGGACAGACTCGAGAAGCCGCGCAGATCGCAAAACATCACCGTCACCCGCCGGCGGTCGGCGGCCAGTGCCTGGCTGGGTCTGGCCAGAATGGCATCCACCACTTCGGCGCTCACATAGCGAGAGAAGAGGTCCCGGATACGGTTCTTCTCTTCATCGAGCTGGGCCCGCTCCAGCACCGAGGCGGTCTGGGCGGCGAAGGTCTCGAGAAAGTTCAGGTCCTCGTCCTCGAAGGCGCCCAGCCGCAGGCGATTGTCGACATAGAGGACTCCCAGGTTGCCGTTGTTGCCCACCACGGGCGCGCACATCACCGCCCGCAGGCCATATTCCTGGATGCTGACGGCGTTGGCGAAGCGGGCATCGCTCTGGGCGTTGGAGGTGAGCAGCGCTTGGCCGGACCCGAAAACCTCGTAGACGATGCTGCGAGAGACCTGGAAGTCGTCGTCGAAGAGATTCTCCTTGCTGAAATTGCGGGCGCTCTTGAACTCGAGGGTGCCCATCTCGGGGTCCACCAGCATGATGAAGCCCCGCTCGGCCCCCAGCAACTCCAGCAGGTGATCCATCAGGACCTCCAGCACGGTGGAGAGGTCGGGAATCGAGCGGGTCACCTGGATCATCCGCGTGAGCGTGGCCAGACGATCCGCGGGATGCGGAACCCGTTCAGGAATCAGCATCAGGACTTCTTGCTACGAGATCCGCGGCGGCGCTTGCGTTTGCCCTTTCCGGCCCCGGCCCCGACGGCTTCGAGTTCGTCCGCTTCCTCGTCTTCGTCTTCGCTATCGTCGTCAGCCGCCACGGCCGGACCGGCGCTGGCAGGCTCGGTGCTGGCCTTGACCCGCTTGTCGATCTCGACGAGCACCGGCGACGCGACGCAGATACTGGAGTAGGCTCCCGAACCGATGCCGACCAGCAGGGCGAAGGCGAAGTCTCTGAGGGTCGAGCCGCCGAAGTAGTAAATGCCGATCAGCGTCACCAGCGTGGTCAGGGTGGTATTGATGGAGCGGGTCATGGTCTGGTTGACCGATTCGTTGACCAGCTTGTCGAACGGAACGTGGCGACGCAGCTGAACGTTCTCACGGATACGGTCGAAGATGACCACCGAGTCCATCACCGAGTAGCCGACGACCGTCAGCAGGGCAGCTACGAAGGGCGAATCGACCTCGCGGCCGGCCAGGCTGTAGATGCCCACCATGATGATGACGTCGTGGACCAGGGCTACGTCGGCAGCCACCCCGTAACGCATCTGGCTGCCGAAGCGAATGAAGATGTAGACCAGTTGTAGGACCAGGGCCAGCACCACGGCGAGCACGGCGTTGCGGGCCAACTCGCCCGAGATGGTGGGGCCGATACTGGCGATGCGCAGCTCTTTGAGCGTGCCCAGTTGCTGGCTCAGGTGGTCGAACAGCGCTTTGGCTTCCTCGGTGGCCAGCGGCTGGCCGCCTTCTTTGCTGACCCGAACCAGAACCTTTTGATACTGGGTCGGCTCGCCCTCGGCGGCGGCCTGGTCCTCGACCATTCCCGCTCCGACCTGCACGGTGGTGCCACCGATGCCTTCAAAGCCTTTGAGGGCCTGGCGCACTTCGTCGGGAGTGACCTGCTTGTAAGAACCGGCTTCGATGATGGTGCCGCCGGTAAAATCGAGGCCCCAGTTGAGACCGCGGGTCGCCAGCGAGCCGAGCGCGACCAGCAAAATCACGGCGCTGATGCCGAAGAAGATATGGCGGGAGCCCACCAGGTCGTACTGACGGGTCTTGAAGGTCTGGCCCCAGGCCACCAGGCCAATGAGGGCTACGATCCAGAAGATAAGGCTGATGTATTCCATGGCGATTCCCTAACCCCCGTAGAGGCCTTTGCCCTGGATGCCGAGGGTCGACATGCAGAACATCAAGAAGTGTTTGGTCACGAAGATGGCCGTGATCATGCTCCAGGCCGTTCCCAGCATCAGCGTCAGGCCGAAACCCTTGATGCTGGCCGAACCCAGCCAGAACAGAATGGCCGCACCCATGAAGGTGGTCACGTGGCCGTCGAGGATGGAGGAGAAGGCCTTTTCGAAGCCCAGGTCCACCGCCAGCGACAGCGATTTCCCTTTGTGCATCTCTTCTCGGATGCGCTCGAAGATGAGCACGTTGGCGTCGACCGCCATACCGATGGAGAGAATAAAGCCGGCGATCCCGGGCAGCGTGAGCACGAACTTCAGACCGGGGATGTTCATGCTGGCCAGCACGATCAGGGCGTAGACGATCAGGGCGGCCCCGGCCACCACGCCCAGCATGCGATAGTAGAACAGCATGTAGATCAACACCAGCAGCAGGCCGCAGGCGCCGGCCCTCAGGCTGCTACGCAGTGACTCGGCTCCGAGCGTGGGGCTGACCGTGTAGCTCTCGAGGATGGTCACGTCAACCGGCAGAGCGCCGGCGTTAAGATAGTTGGCCAGTTCCAGCGCCGACTCTTTGGTGAACGAACCGTGAATATAACCCGAACCCCCGGTGATGGGTTCGTTGACGTTGGGAGCGCTGATTTCCTCGCCGTCGAAGAAGATGCCCAGCGGCTTGCCGGTCAGTTCCTTGGTCAGGTCGGCGAACTTGCGCGTGCCTTCACTGGTCATCTCGAAGTCGATCCGCCAGCTCTGGCTGCCACCCATCGAATCCAGCGACGCCCAGGCCCGCTTGACGGCGCTGCCGTCGAGGCGAGTCGTCCATTTGGCCTCACCGGTCGAGGGGTCGTATTCTTGCTCTTTGAACTCGAGCCGGCCGGCCTTTTTGACCATCTTCTCGGCTTCAGCCAGGTCGGTAACCTCGGGGATCTCGATGATGAGGCGGTTGAGCCCCTCGGGCGTAATCACCACTTCTCGGTTGCCATCGGGGTCAAGGCGTTTGCGAAAAACCTGCATCGAGCGCTCTTGAACATCTTGAGTGATCTTGATGACGTTACCGTCGGGATCGGTGATCTCGTGGAGTTCGACTGCGATGTGCGAACCCGACCGCAGGTCGAGACCGAGTTGAATCAGAAATTTATTGGTGTTGAAATCGTATATCAGATAGATGCACAGGGCGCAAACCGCCAGGATGCCGACTATCGTTGCGTGATTTTGCCACTTCATGGGGCTACTACCTTTCCCCGCTCACCGGGTCAGTGGGCCTTTTTTACCCCGCAAAGCCGCGTGGGTAAACCGGCCGTGGAGCGGCAGTGCCTTCTAAGTTGAATTTGGCTCTCCTTCCGAGCAAGCGTTCTTTTTGGAGGAGGGGTAGCTGGCTGAGCGAATCGCCAGGGTTATGAAAAGCATCCTGCGATGTTGGCTCAGCCTTTCGCTCTTTCTGCCGGCCGCCGCCGAGTTGCCCAAGAATCTTGACGACCTGAAGACTCTGCACGCCGAGCGGGGGACCTTCAAGTAGCCGGTTTGGGCGAAGCTGCCCACCCTGTCCGAAAGGTGGTATAATGTTAGGTGCCATGACATGCACCCCCGAGGCCCTCGATGAGTAGAGAAGGTGAGCAGCTGGCCGAGCTTCTGACGACCTTTATCACCAAGCCCGGCAGCCGTCGCGAGATTCTCGCTGAAGTCACGCCCACCCAGCGCCAGGCTCTGCTCGAGGAGTTGCTGGCGCATCACGACGTGATGGTGGCCGAGGGGCAGCGCGGGGCAGCCCACGAATTGCTCTATCTGGGCAGCCGGGTGGCTGGTGACGACCCCGAACTCTTTTACCGGCTCGAGCGCAAACGCATTGGCTGGCTCGACTCTCAGGGCCTGGGTGGCAAGGCCATCGAGGCCATGCGAAGCCTATTCAAGACCTATCAGCGCAGCAAGACCAAGGCCTTGCGCGGAGCCGAACTGGCCATGGAGCTGGGCATCCTGCTCGACCGGAGCGGCAGCAAGGAAGAAGCGCTCAAGCTGTTTCGCAGCGCCATCGACCGCTACACCCGCATGGATCACGCCTACAACAAAGCGGCCGCCTGGTTCAACGTGGCCTCGGTGTTGTACGACCTGGGCCGCATTCAGGCTTCCATCAAAGCCTGTCGGCGCTCACTCAAAGAAGGAGGCTCCGGCCACCTTGACCTGGAGACGCACGTCAGCTTGCAGTTGGCGAACTCGTACGAGTCCGACGGCAACGAAGACAGGGCCGAAGAGTTTTATCGTTGCGCGGCCGACGGCTATGGCCGGCTGGGCAACCGCCGTCAAGAGAGCAACATCCTCTACCGCCTGGGGTGGATGGCCGTCAAGGAAGAGCGATTCGAAGAAGCCAACCTGTTTCTCGAGCGGGCCCTCGAGCTAAAGCGCGAGCACGACTACGGCACTGGTCTGGCTTATTACCACTTCCACCTGGCGCTGGGTTACCGCTCGGCCGGCCTGTCCGAATCGGCCAGCAAGCACTTTCGCCACGCCCTGGCCCTGGCCTCGGCCGTGGGCAATAGCAGCCTCTCCAAGCGAGCCCGCTTCGGTCTCTATCGCCTGGCTCAGGGCGATGGACGACCGCTCACCGAGTATCTGCGGGCCAAAGCCCCAGGCGGGGGACGTGAGGCCCTGCAGCGAGGCAAGAACGGTCTCTACAGCGATCAGGCTCGCGACGGCTACCGCACCAACGTGTGGCGCGAGACGCCTGAGGCTCCCATCCGTGACCGAACCTTCCTGGCGCGCCTGCTCGAAGACCTGTCCAAGGTCTGGCACAGCACCGGTGTCAAAGGACACGAGAAATTGCGCCGGCAGGGCCGAGCGGTGCTGGCCTGGCAAGCGCGCGTCAAGGGCGGACGCAACCTCCACTAGGCAGGGCTCGCGCCGTTCTCTCGCCAAAGCCCCCGCATGAAAAAGCTATTCTTTCTCTTACCCCTTCTGCTCGTTTCTCTCAACGCCCTGGCCGAGGTGCGGGCAGTGCCGTTGCTGGCTCTACGCAGTCAGTGGGCGGGTTTCGAGAACACCATCTGGATGGAGCAACGGGCTCGCATCGGAGGCGAGCCGGTGACCGGCTACATCCAGGGCGTGGGTGGCCGCGACGACGCCATCATGGGCTTTGCCCTGGAGCAGGACTGGGACCTGCTCGAGGCCACCATCGGCTATCTCGATGGCACCCCCGAGGGCAAGAGCTGCATTTTCGAGGTGGAGGGCAACGGCCAGGTCCTCTACACCTCGGGCACCATCCAGAGCGGTCAGCCCCCCGAGGTCATTCGCGTACCGCTGCTCAAAGCGCGCCGGCTGATTTTGCGGATCCACTCCGACAAATACAACCAGACGGCCGGGGCAGCCTGGGGAGCGCCCACTGTTTCCACCGGCGTCAAATTGGACGATCTCAAAACCGAGATGACCATCGACATCAACGGCAAACGAACCCGCGTCAACCCCCCCGGGGGCAATCCGCCCGCCGAACTCAACGTGCCTATTCCGCTCAAAGCAGGCCCTCACACCTATCGCGTCCAGGTCAACTATGACAAAGAAGGTCGCAAGGTCAATGTTGTCACAGCGGAGCTAGAAGACTGAGCGAGATTCGTGTCGAGTTATCGGCCGTCATCCTGGCGGTAGCCGACAACCAGCCCAGGGTCCTGACCGTCGGCGAGGCTGCCCTGCCTACCGGACCTCTGCTGGCTGCCCAGGATCGGACCCTGGACCTGGCCCTGCGACGCCTGGTCAGCGAGCAGCTTGAGCGCGAGATGGGCTATGTCGAGCAACTCTACACCTTCGGCGACCTGTCACGCGACCCGCAGGTCCAAGGTCGCCTGCTGTCGGTAGCCTATCTGGCCCTGGCCCGCGAAGAGGACCACCCGGGCTCGCGTTCGGTCTATCAGTTCTTCCCATGGGAGGATTGGCGCCACGGTACGCCTTCCTGCCTTTCTGCTTTGACTGAGGCTTTGCGGCACTGGGCCGGCGCCCACCCCGAGCGCCTCACCCGCATTCGAATCTGCTTTGGCCTCGACGGTGCTCCATACAACGGCGAGCGCGTGCTCGAGCGTTTCGAGTTGCTGTATGAGGTCGGCCTGGTAGAGGAGTCGTCAGGCCTGGCGGGCCTGGGCCAGCCCATGGCCCTCGACCACCGGCGCATCCTGGCCACCGCCCTGACCCGGCTGCGCGGCAAGATTCGCTACCGTCCGGTGGTCTTCGAGCTGCTCCCCCAGAAATTCACCTTGCTGCGCCTCCAACGCACGGTGGAAGCGCTGGCTGGCGTCACCCTCCACAAGCAAAACTTCCGACGCCTGGTCGAGCATCAGGGCCTGGTGGAAGGAACGGGCCAGGTGGCCCAACAGCAACGCGGCCGCCCCGCCGAGCTTTTCTGCTTTCGCAGCGACGTCCTCACGGAACGCCCTGCCCCCGGCGTCGGCCTGCCCACCCGCGGTTAGCGGCGGGCCTTTGGCCGCTGAGATGGGAGCGGCGGGCCCGAGAGGGGAGCAGCGGCTGCGCCGCTGAGGGGGGAGCAGCGGGCCTTTGGCCCGAGAGGGGAGCAGCGGCTGCGCCGCTGAGATGGGAGCCGGCCTGCGGCCGGAGATGGGAGCGCTATCTCGCTTAGGCTCGATAGCGAGGTGGGAGCAGCGGCTGCGCCGCTGAGGGGGGAGCCGGCCTTCGGCCGGAGATGGGAGCAGCGGGCCTTTGGCCCGAGATGGAAGCAGCGGCTGCGCCGCTGAGGGGGGAGCCGGCCTTCGGCCGGAGATGGGAGCGCTATCTCGCTTAGGCTCGATAGCGAGGTGGGAGCAGCGGGTGCGCCACTGAGGGGAGCCGGCCTTCGGCGGCTCGGCGTTGCTCGGCCTGCCTACACTGCCGAAGGATTGCGACGCGAAGCGTCGAGTAACTCCAATCTCGAGCCGTAGCGCAGCGAAGGCTCGCTCCTCTCTCCGCGCAGCGGCTCCCCTCTCGATGACGCAGTCATCGCTCCTTTCTCCGCGCAGCGGCTCCCCTCTCGATGACGAAGTCATCGCTCCTCTCTCCGCGCAGCGGCTCCCCTCTCGATGACGCAGTCATCGCTCCTCTCTCCGCGCAGCGGCTCCCCTCTCGATGACGCAGTCATCGCTCCTCTCTCCGCGCAGCGGCTCCCTTCTCGCGAAGCGCTCCCTTCTCGCGAAGCGCTCCCTTCTCGCGAAGCGCTCCCTTCTCGCGAAGCGCTCCTCTCCGCGCAGCGGCTCCTTGACAATCTTTGTGCTCAGGTGTAGTATTATTGGTGAATAAATACTCAATTTGAGTATAAATAGGAGGCAAAAAACGATGGCCACTGCCGTGTATGATAAGGTGAAGCACCTGATTCCCGAGTTCGAATGGCGGTTGCATCAGCCACTGATCGAGCGCATCCAGCAGCTCAAGCAGCAGCGCAACGCCGTGTTGCTGGCCCATAATTACCAGACTCCCGAGATCTATCACGGTGTGGCCGACTACACCGGCGACTCGTTGGGTCTGGCTCAAGAAGCTGCGCGCTGCCAGGCCGACGTGATTGTCTTCTGCGGAGTCCACTTTATGGCCGAGACGGCCAAGCTGCTTAATCCTGAGAAGACCGTGCTGATTCCCGACCCCCGAGCGGGCTGCTCGCTGGCCGAGTCGATCACGGCCGAGGATGTTCGTCGGCTCAAGGCCCGGTATCCGGGCGTGCCGGTGGTCTGCTATGTGAACACCTCGGCGGCCGTCAAGGCCGAGTGCGATGTGAGTTGCACCTCGTCTAACGCCGTAACCGTGGTAGAGTCGCTAAAGGCCCCGCGGGTCATCTTCCTGCCCGACCGCTATCTGGCTGCTTATGTGGCCAGTCAGACCAGCGTCGAGATCATCCCCTGGGAAGGCAGTTGCATGGTCCATGAGCAGTTTACCCCCGAGCAGGTCCAGGCCTATCGTGACCAGTTTCCGGGGGTGCACATCCTGGCCCATCCCGAATGCCCGCCCGACGTGTTGGCGGCCGCCGACCAGGTTGGGTCGACGGCCGGGATGGTCAACTATGTGCGCACCCACCGCCCGCCCCGAGTGGCTTTGATTACCGAATGTTCGATGAGTGACAACGTGGCGGCCGAGTTCCCCGAACTCGAGTTCGTCAGGCCCTGCACGATGTGCCCGCACATGAAAAAGATCACTCTCGCCAAGATCGTGCGCTCTCTCGAAGAGATGACCTTCGAGGTGACCGTGCCCGAGAATGTGGCCGCTCGGGCCCGGAAGAATGTCGAGCGAATGCTGGCCATCGGTCGCGGCGAGGGCCGCTAAAGGAGGCGTCATGCGTATCCAGGATAGCGATGTGGTCATTGTTGGCGGCGGGCTGGCCGGTTTGGCCGCGGCTCTTCGTCTGGGCCCCGGGGTGACGGTACTCACTCGGGGCGCGTTTGCCCACGACGGTTCGAGCAATCTAGCTCAAGGCGGCGTGGCCGTGGCCCTGGGTCAGGGCGACGACCCGGGTTCTCACGCTCTGGACACCCTGGCGGTGGGGGGCGGGCTCAACAACCACGAGGCCGTACGTCTGCTGACCGAAGAAGGCCCCTCGCGGGTGCTCGAGTTGCTGGCTTGTGGCGTGGCTTTCGACCGCCAACCCGACGGCAGTTTGGCTCTTGGGCGCGAGGCCGCCCATAGCCATCGTCGCATCGTTCACGCCGGCGACGGCACCGGGGCCGAGCTGATGCGAGTTCTGGCCCACCACGTTGGTCGAGGCCCGGCTCGTGTCGAAGAGTACGCCACCGCCTTGCAGGTGGTCGAGCACGAGGGTCGTGTTGCCGGGGTGGTGGCCCGCCAACGGGGCCAACTGGTGTTTTACCGGGCTCCGGCCGTGGTGCTGGCGACCGGGGGCCTGGGCGGGCTCTATCGTTACACCACCAACCCGCTCGGTTCGGTGGGAGACGGCCTGGTGATGGCCCTCGAGGCCGGGGCGCGCTTGACCGACCTCGAGTTCGTTCAGTTTCATCCCACCGCCCTGGTGGCCGCCAACGATCCCTTGCCGCTCTTGACTGAAGCCCTGCGCGGCGATGGGGCGAAGTTGGTGGACGAGACCGGAAAGCCTTTCTGTGACCCCCTCCAGGCGCGCGATGTGGTGGCCCGGGCGATTTGGTTTCACCGCGAGGCCGGCCACCCCGTCTTTCTTGACCTGCGACCCGTGCCCGACCTGCGGCGCTTTCCCGGGGCCGTGGCTCGCTGCCGAGCCGAGGGTTTCGACCCCTATACCGAGCCCGTGCCGGTAACCCCGGCCGCTCATTATCACATGGGAGGCATCGCTGTGGACGCCCACGGTCGTTCCAGTCTCGCGGGACTTTGGGCCTGCGGCGAGGTGGCCGCCACCGGCGTCCACGGCGCCAACCGGCTGGCCAGCAACTCGCTGCTCGAGGCTCTGGTCTTCGGGCACCGGGTGGCTGAAGACATTCTGGCCGCCGACCTGGTAGCCCCCCGGCGACTGCAGCCGCGTCTGCGACCTCGATGGGAGCTTGAAGCCCATCAGTTCGAGGCTCTGCGCCGACGCATGTGGTCCCACGTCGGATTGGTGCGAAGCCAGGCCGGGCTGGAAGAGACTCTGGACTGGTTGGCGGCTCTGCCGCCAGCCGGTCCGGTCAAGCTGGCCCAATTGATGACCCGGGCCGCCCTGGCTCGCGGCGAAAGTCGCGGAGCCCACTATCGCAGCGACTATCCCGAGACCAAACCCGGATGGCGACGCCATCTCGACTTCGAACTCGAGGCGGCCGAAAGGATGGCATCATGATCTGGCAACTTCAATGGGAATCGATGGTCAAGACCGCTCTTCTCGAGGACCTTGGCGGCATGGGCGATGTCACCACCGAGGCCATCGTGCCGGTGTCCCACTGCAGCCGGGCCACGATCGTGGCCCGCCAGGCGGGCGTGATGGCGGGCTCGGCAGTGGTGGTCGAGGTCTTCCGCCAACTCGACCCCGAGTTGCGCGTCGAGGTCAAGGTGGGCGATGGCCAGAGCTTCACCACCGGCCAAACTCTGATCGCGCTGCGCGGCTCTTCGCGAGCCATTCTGGTAGGCGAGCGCACCGCCCTGAACTTTCTGGCCCGAGCCTGCGCCATCGCCAGCCAGACCCGGCAGGTCGTAGAAGCCATCGCGGCTACCGGCGCTCGGGTGGTGGCCACGCGCAAGACCACCCCGGGCTTGCGCCTGCTCGAGAAGCACGCCGTCGAGATGGGCGGAGGCCTGCCCCACCGTTTCGGTCTGGATGACGCCATCTTGATCAAGGACAATCACGTGGCCGTGGCCGGTGGAGTAGCCGAGGCGCTCAAAAGGGCTCGCCGCCGGGCTGGCCATATGCTGAAAGTCGAGGTGGAGGTCGATACCCTCGAGCAGTTGGCCGAGGTCCTGCCGCTGGGCCCGGATGTGGTCTTGCTCGACAATATGCCGCCGGCCACGCTACGACGCGCGGTCGAGATGGTGGCTAGACGCTGCCCCACCGAAGCCTCGGGGGGGATCACGCTAGAGACCGCTCGCCAGGTGGCCGAAAGCGGCGTAGATTATCTGTCTCTGGGCAGCCTGACCCATTCGGTGAACGCCTGCGACCTCTCCATGGAGTTCTCGACAAACACCGATGGTAGTGCTATTCTGGCTGACGAGCATGTTGGAAGCCTACGGTTGGAACAGCCAGTTCCAACAAGCCTTTGATGCACTCGAACATCCTGACTGGCTGGCCGGCCGGGTGGTGGCTCAGAAAGACTACCACTATCAGATCATCACCCGCCAGGGTGAGGTGACGGCCCCGCCGGCCGGTGTTCTTTTTCACAAGAAAACCACCCTCGACCTGCCCGCCGTCGGCGATTGGGTGGCTGCCTGTCCGCGCGGCGACGACTATGTCATCGAAGAGTTGCTGCCACGCACCAGCGTGTTCGTGCGCCAGTCGGCCGGCCGCACCAGTTCGGCCCAGGTCATCGCGGCCAATCTCGACCGGGTGCTGGTGGTGATGGGGCTCGACGGCGATTTTAACGTGCGCCGGCTGGAGCGGTTTCTGGTCACCGTCATCGAAGGCGGCGGCCGCCCCGTGGTGTTGCTCACCAAAGCCGACTGTTGTCCCGAATTAGAAACCCGCCTGGCCGCAGCCGAGGCTTGCTCCCCGGGCTTGCCGGTGCTGGCCGTGAGTGCGGTCACCGGTCAGGGCCTCGAGGCGCTGGCCCCCTACCTCGAGCGAGGGCAGACGGTGGCCCTGGTTGGCTCGTCGGGAGTGGGCAAGTCCACTCTGCTCAACCGGCTGGCCGGGCGCGACATCGCCCCGACTCAGACCGTGCGCGAGAACGACAGTCGGGGGCGCCACACCACGACCCACCGCGAGTTGTTTCTGTTGCCCGACGGAGCCATGGTGGTCGACACTCCCGGCCTGCGCGAATTGCAGTTGTGGGCCGGCACAGTAGGGCTCGAACTGGCCTTTGCCGACATCTGCGCCCTGGCCGAGCAGTGCCGTTTCGGCGACTGCGGGCATGAACTCGAGCCCGCCTGCGCAGTGCGAGCCGCCATCGAAGACGGCAGCCTCGACCCTGACCGTTTGGAAAGCTATCGCGACCTTTGCGACGAGGTCGAGCGCAGCGAACGCCAGAAGGCCGTGCGCGAGCAAGCCCGTGATCGCCGGCGCAAGAACCGCCGCGACCAGCGCGGCCGCCGCTTCGAAAACTAGCTGTCAGCGGATGTCATGCTCGACCCCCTATACCAGGGTATAGTGGTCAGCATGAAAAAGATCGCCACCCTCTTGCTTGTAGCCCTAATCGTTACCGGTCCGACTCTCGCCCAGGATAAGAAGAAGAGGGGCGCGACCGCCACCAGTAACTCCAAGGTCTTGGTGACGCCGAGTTTCATGCCCAGGGGTGCCTCAAGCACGATGACCTCGTTTTCGAGCGCTCCCAGCGGTGCTTCCAAAGTGTTGCAGGGGCCCTCCAGCGTCTTGAGCGCCCCCCGCCTGGCTCCGGTCTCGACGGCCTACGGCCTGGCCCCGGTTCCGGGTGGCGCATCCAAAGTCTTCACCACCGGCTCCAGCAGTCTGGTCAGTAATTCGAAAGTCGTTCTCACTGGCTCGAGCGCCGGTGTCACCCCCTCGAAGGTGTTCGTCACTCCCCGCGAGGCCGTTCCCAATCGCGAGCAAGACCCGGTCAACTTCCAGTCTCCCGCCCAGGCCCGTCACACCCAGCAGCGCTACCAGCGTAACTACTACCGTATCCCGCTGATTCAGGCCCCGGCCATCCCCTCCGTGGCCACTCCGGTCGACAACCAGCACCGCAACTATGTCAACTCGAAGGACTTCGACTGGGAGCTTCTCTACAACCCGCAGACGATGCATAGCAGGAAAGCCAGAGAATACCGTCAGAGGCATCCCTTTCTAAGGCCTCCGGGCACCGATGGCGCCCAACTTGGTCGCCTGGTCTCGGACATCTAGCGCTAGTGCCGCGGCGTGACGCGGATGGTCTGGGTGAACAGCGTCGGAGGGCTCGAGCCTTCGTCGCGCAAAATCTTGAGGGTCACCTGCACCAGGCGGGTGTTGCCGTTGGCCGGCTGGGTGCGTGGGTTTTCGGCGGTCAGGCTCTCGGTTCCATCCTCGCCCCCTTCGCGGCGCACGAACATCACTTCAAAGCCACCCCCGTCGCCGGTGTCGAACTTGCCGCCTTCACCCACCCCATCGATGGTCAGATTCGACAAGAGCACGTTTTCGAGCAAAGCGTGACTGTTGTCTTTTAGGGCTGACGGCAACATCGAGCTGAGTTGGGGCAGTTGCGGCAATTTGTCCTTGTCACTGACGTCTTCTTGCCAGCGATAGAGCGTGCCCGTCTTGGCATTCGTTTTCTTGACCGTATAAAAAACGGTGCTGTCCCACTGGGGGGCTCCGTAGTCGTTGATCACGAAATTGCGCTTGTCGTCATAAGCCCCGGCCATCGACAAGCCGGGAGCCTCGGTGGACGAAGTCTTGTTGGGATAGGCCGTGATGCTGGCCAGGGCGGTGGTTTGCAGGTCTTTGCGAATTACGTCGAGGGCCGAGCCGGTGCGGCCGCTCACCAGTGCATCGGCGTAGACCTGCTTCTGGGTGCGACTGCTGAGGATATAGACCGACCCGATGGTCACCATGGCCACCGCGAACAACCCGATGTAGATGACCATCTCGATGAGCGTGTAGCCCCGCCGATTTAACGCCATACGGGCACCTGCACGACCAGTTCCTTGTTGTCCTCGGCGTGGTTGGTGGGGGCGCCCTGGGTCTGGTCGTTGCCCACGTTCTCGCGCCAGGTCAAGGTGAGAGTCACGATGTCGTTGTTGTCGGCGGCGTTGCCGATGAAGCTGCCGTTCTGGAACTCGATTTTCTTGTGCAGGATCATCTGCTGCTGGCGCCCTTTGATAAAAAGCACAGCCGGAGTGTCGGTCTCTTCGCTCCAGTTCTTGGGAGCCGGCTCGCCGTAGGGGTGAGCCTCGAACTCCTCGAGGTAGTTGATGGCCACTCGCGCGGCCAGCGTACGCATGCGGCTCTGGGCCGATTGGCGGGCGCTCGACGAAAAGACCGAGAAGAAGGTGAAGAAGCCCAGAGTCATCAGAATCAGGGCGATCACGATTTCGACTACGCTAAAGCCTCGCCTCATCGGCTCCACCCCTCGCTGACCACCTTGGTAAAGCCGCTGGTGACGTCGATGGCGGTGCTGCCTTTTTGTTGGTCGCGAGCCTCACCATACAGGAAGTCGGCGCCGCGCCCGATGAAATCGGACGGGGAATCGGCCGGCAGGTGGAGCGAGGCGCGCCCGAAGTAGGGCACATAGAGCAGACGCCCGTTGATCTCGATGTCGCCGTTGAGCACTGTCACGGTTCCCACCACATTGCGGCAGTTGGCCCGGAAGCTGTTTTTGGCGACGAACATCCCCGAGGCCACCAGAGGGGTGACGCTACTGCTCGAGCCGTTGCTGTCAAAGCCTATCGCGATGTCCTCGGCGTAGATGAAGACCCCCGGCACCTCGCGCAGGATGCCGTCGTCTACCGAGTCGATGATCCGCTGCTTGAGCTGGTCGAGCACCTGGTTGAGGACATCTTTGACCTTGTCCATGGCTTGATTGATAAACTTCTTGGCCAGATCTTCCAGGCTGTCGATACCGCTATCAAAGCCGGCCAGATCGATGATGGTGTCGAGGGCGTCGCCGATGAAGGAGCCGCCGGGAATGGCCGCGGCCGCCAGGATTTTCGTGATCACCTTCTGGATGACTTTCTTGACCACGAATACGGCCAGATCGGTCAGCACATCGGTGGCGAAGGTCTTGAGTTCTTCCTTCCAGTCGAAGTCGACGGTGATACCGCTCAGCGAAAGGCCGGTCAAGCCCTGACCCGCTTTGATGGGATCGATCTTGGGCACCATCGGAACCACGCCTTCGCCGAAGAACCACCAGTCACAATGGGTGTAGAGGTTCTCGCCCAGGTTCCAGTTGAGCACCGGGGTATACAGGTAGGTCAGTGCCCGGAAGATGGTTACGTACATGTTCTTGTGGGGCAACGGGATCGGCGTAGGAACCGGGACTTCGATGACCGGAATAATCGTGATCTGGAAGGTGGTGGCGAACTGGGCCGGATAAGGGCGTCGCATGTGGAACGGGCCAACCAGTTTGGCCAGGTTGGGGGCCACGTTCACGAAAATGGGGGTGATGGCGTCAGCCGCCTGGACCAGCGCTGGAGCCTTGAGCACATCGCCCACCCAGCGAGCCAGATCGTCGAGAGTCGCACCGGCAAAAGAGCCGTTGCGCAGGGTGACTTTGCCTCCGCATAGGATGGAGGCATTCAGCGGATGGATCTGTCCCGGCCGCGAGCCCACCAGCACCGAGCCCAACAGGTTGCTGCCCACCGCTTCGAAGTCTTTGCCCACCACCAAAGTGGCTCCCTCTTCGAGGAACAACCGGCCTTTGGGAAAGAACGGATTGAGCGACTGGGCGGTGCTCGAAGAGGGCTTTACCAGCGTCAGATTGCCGGTCACGGCGAAGACGCCACCCTTTTGCACCCAGACATCGCCGGTCACGGTCATGTCCCCGTCGAAGCGGAAGGTGCGTCCGCGCGGCACCGTCCAGGTCACGGCCGACTCGAGTTCGCGAGAACCCGAGAAGCTGGTCTTGACATCGAAAAGATCGCTGGTGTCTCGGGTCTTGTCGCTGCCGAAGTGGACGATACGCACCCGCGGGGCGATGGCGTCGAAGGCGGTGTCAAGATCGAGGGTCAGCATGCCCTCGATGATCTTGGCGAAGCTGTTGATGACCCAGGAATAGCTCCACCCTACCGTTCCCGACTTCTTGGGAATATCGTCGATGTCGTCCTGGCGGGTGGCGGGCGGGTCTTTAATGTTGCCACCCGTCTGGTTTTCGATCTTCTTGCGGCTGGCTTCGGCGTTGTCCTTGAGGTTCTGCTCGGCGTCTTTATACTGCTTCTCGATCTTGTCGAGCTCTTTTTGAGCGTCGTCAAGATCCTTCTGCAGGTCGGCCTTTTTGTTTTTGTCGCTCTCGGCGTTGACCTTGGCCTGCAGGTCCTGGACCTTCTTCTTGGCTGCCTCCCATTTCTCGCGCAGCGCTTTGAGTTCTTTGGCCGAATTCTGACCCTTCGCTTCATCGGCACCGTCAAAGCTGGCCAGATCCGAAACAAACGGCACGAAGAAATAGACTTCGTAGAACAAGCCGGGGATGGTCTGGGCGATGACCGGGATGATCGGCATGCGGAAGTTCATCGCTTCTTCCAGCGTCGGGCTGAAGGTGCCGCTGTCGAAGTCTCCGCCGGTGAACAACGAGAAGACCTCGCCGACTTTGGAAAAGATGTTCCCGGCGATCAGTCTGGTTTTGTCTCCGGAAATCGACTTGCCTTCGAGCGTCTGCTTGGCCTGTTCGCAGGCTGCCGCCAATTGACCGGAGTAGTCGCGCAGGGGCGCCCCGTGGGCGAAGGCGACGGCCAGGCCATCGTCGATTTCTACTCCGCCTTTGGAGTAGGCGTAGCCATAACGCAGTTTGTCCAGGTCGATTTTGCCGCTGGCGAAGAGCAGGGCCGCTTCGCCCGAGGGAGCCTCGCCGGCATCCTGGACTTTGTCATTGGCGAAGGTGGGGTTGGACCAACCAAACACCTCGCTGATGGTGATCTTTCCTTTGGGAGCGTAAGCCGCATAGGTGGCCCCTTCGCGACTGACCACCTCCCACTTGCGGGGTCCGAACACGCGCAGGGCAAGATCGCTGGTCTTGGGCTTGACCTTGAACTCGCGAACGGTCGGGGGGGACTCGGTGTCTTCCTGCGGGGCCAGGTCGGGCATGCCGGTAAAAAGCTTGCTGGCGACGATGGTCTCGATCTTGCTGGGATGGTCATCTTCGGTGTCACCCGAGACCGACACCCAGGAAGGCTCGGCGGCCGCGCTGGTTTGCAGTTCGTGGGCCACCTCGTAGCGGCGTCCCTGTTCAAAGAGGAGCTCGGCTTCAGCCTGCATCATGGTACGCCGGCTGGTAGCCTGCTGATAATGCAGGCCCGCCACCAGCGTGATCAGGATGAACAGCATCGCCATGACGACCGGCAGTAGGGCGGCACGGCGACGGCACTTCATTCGGCTTCCTCGGCGTCGAGGTAACGGGTCGGCTCGGCCAATTCATGCAGACTGGCCACCGTGGGCGCCTCGGCACTGGGCTTCCAAAACCGGAAGATCAGTGACCACTTCAGCTGGACCATCATCAGGTAGTAAAGAATAAAGTAGAAGAAGAAAAGCGAACTTAGCAGGCTGACCACAGGCACCGTCTGGGCCGGATAGACGGTGAAGTAGACCACGAAGCCGATCAGGTGCGAACCGATGCCCAGGTTGAGCAGGATTTTCTCGCGCAAACCGATGGTTTCGTCGGCCAGCACGTCTTGAATGGCCCAGGGTAGCGCCACCAACCAGAGGAGCGCTCCGCCGCAGATGTGACCGACCACCAGCGGGCCGGCCAGTTTAGACTCGCTGTATTGATGCACCAGATAGCCGAGCAGGCAGGCCTTGGTCAGCAGCAAGCCGCCGATGGGACCGGTCCACAACCAGAGCTTGGTCCAATCGTTGACCGGGCCTTTGAGCTTGGCCACGGGCGAGCGGCGTAGCAACCAGCGGCAGGCTTCGAGTCCGCCCCACGACATCCCCAGCTGAGCAAATAGCAGCAGCGTCTTCCAGTAGTCTGGCTTGATGATGGGATGCTCGCGGTGGATCCAGAAGGCGAAGACCTCAAGACCCGTCACGACCAAAAACATGGCGAAGACCCTCAGCAAACCTTCATCCTTTCTGATACTGCTCAACTGCGAATCTGGGCTTGGCGCCCTTACGCCTGAAGACGTCGGACTTCAGGCAGACCACTCGGTCGAGAAACAGGACCCCGTCGAGATGGTCGATCTCATGTTGGAGACAGACCGCCTCAAAGCCTGTTGATTCGAAAACTCGCATGGCTCCATTTTTGTCGAGGGCGCGAACCACGATGGTTTCGGCCCGGGCCACGTTGGCGGTGAACTCTGGGATCGAGAGGCAGCCTTCGCGGCCAATCTTCGAGCCTTGTTTTGACACCAGTTCGGGGTTGACCAGGATCAATCGACCGTGGCCCTCTTTGGGGCTGACGTCGACCGCGATCACGCGCAGGTCGACGCCGATCTGGGGGGCGGCCACGCCCACGCCGGGACAGGCCTCCAGAGTGTCTTCAAGATCTTGCAATACCCGCCGCACCTCGTCGGTGAAGTCCTCCACCGGGCGGCAAACCTTTTTGAGAATCGGATCCGGATATAAAACGATGGGGCGAACGGGCATCTTTAGAGGTGGGCCGTCTCCAGGGGCCGGACGGTAATGTCGACGCTGAGTTCCTTTGCCAGCTCTTTCAACCCCGCTTCGAATCCGCCAATCACCGCCGACTCGGGCACATCGACCTCGAGGATCATGATGTAGACCGGCGAGCCCTGTCCCACCATCCGGGTATTGACGTCAGTGATGTTGACCTTTCTCTCGGCCAGACCGCGCGTAACCTGATGCACGATGCCGGGCCGGTCAGCGCCATAGACCGAGACGATGTAGGGCACGCCTGGCTCGCTCTCGGCCTGCTCGGTGTGGGCCGGCAACTCACGAAAGGACAAAATCAGGCGAAGTTGTTCCGCCACTTTCTGGAGTTCGTCCGAAAGAGCTTGTTCGGGAGTCTGGTCTGGCAGGGCAACGATCAAAATCATGGCGAACTCGCCCCGCAAGATGGTCATCGATGAATCTTCGATGTTGCAGCCGTGCAGAAAGAGAACCCGGCTGACTTCGGCCACGATGCCCGGGCAGTCGCTACCCACCGCTGACAACGCCATCTTTCTCGACATCTGACCCCACCTCCAGAAAACTTTGGGGCACGGTTCTCGCTCTCGAGGAGTTAACCCTTTGCAGGTTCACGAGGGGCCGATGAAAAAGGGCGGGCTAGTGAAAAGCCTCAGACAGCTAGTAATGGTCGGGTTGGCTTTGTTGATCTGGTCGGTCGCTCCCGGTTGGGCTCAGCTTTTGCCCGAACCTGACGCCGAGACTCCGACGCCCGTGTCGGTCGAGGCGACCGAATCGCCCGAGGCGGGCAAGACCAGCCCGCGCGACGCGGTGGCCGACTTCCTCAACATCATGCGTGAGGCAGGTCCTTTGCGGCCGGACCTATACCTGGCTGCTCGCCAGTATCTCGATCTGTCGGGTGTGCCCAGTGTGGTGCGCGACGAGAAAAGCGTTACCCTGGCCAACGACCTTTACAACGTCTTGATGGCCGCCGATGTGGACCTGGCCAGCCTCCCCGACACCGACCCCGGTCTCGACCGGGTCCGCGTCTATCGCCAGCCCACCGGTGACGAGATCTACCTGGTGCGGGCCGACGACGGCTCGTGGCAGTTCTCGGCCGACAGCTTGGCCGGCCTCAACCGCATGTATGGGGTGCTGGCCACCAAAGGCAAACTGGCCAGCCTCGAGGTGCCGGCCTGGCTTGACTTTCGCTTTCTCGGTCTGGCCGGGCTGCAGTGGTTGCTGCTGGTCTGCATTCCCTTTCTGTCCTGGTTTTTTGGTCGGGTCTGCGTACTGGTGGTTCGTCGGCTGGTGAAAAAGCGCCTCGAGAGCGAAAGCTTCGGTATCTCGCCCGATGAGCAGAAGAAGGTCCTGCGGCCGCTCGGCTGGTTGATCGGCAGTCTGATGGCCTGGGTCGGCTTCACGGCTTTGATGCTGCCCGAGGCGATGCTGGTGTTGCTGGCCATCCTCTGCAAACTGGTAGCGACCTCAGCTGCGGTCCTTTCTGCCTACCGCTTTTGCGACGTGCTGGCCATCTTCTTGCATCACGTGGCTAGCCGGACCGAATCGACCTTCGACGACATGCTGGTGCCGCTGGTGCGCCGCTCCCTCAAGGTCGTCATCACCATCATCGGCCTGCTCTTCATCGCTCAGAACCTGGATCTCGAGGTGTGGAGCCTGTTCGCCGGATTCTCGGTCGTCGGAGCCATGGTGGCCCTGGCCGGCCAGGACATGGTCAAGAATTTCTTCGGTTCGCTGACGGTCTTGATGGACCGACCCTTCTCGGTCGGAGATTGGGTTGTAGTGGAAGGCGTGGAAGGAGTGGTAGAGGATGTGGGCTTTCGCTCGACCCGGATCCGCACGTTCTATGACTCGGTCATCTCGTTGCCGAACTCGCGACTGATCACGGCTCACGTGGACAATTACGGAGCCCGCACCTATCGGCGCTACACTACCAAGCTCAATCTTCTCTATTCCACTGCGCCCGACCGTCTCGAGGCTTTCTGCGAGGGCATTCGCGAGTTGGTCCGGATTCATCCCCATACGCGCAAAGATTCCTTTCAGGTGTGGGTCAACGACATGTCCGAATACTCCCTTCAGGTGCTGCTCTATGTCTTTTGGAAGTGCCCTGATTGGGAGAGCGAACTACGAGAGCGCCATCGCTTCCTGGTGGATGTCCATCGGCTGGCCCGCAGTCTCGAACTCGAGTTTGCTTATCCCACCAACACCGTGCACCTCGACCGAGAATCGCCCGAATTGGGCAGCCCCGCGCTGACCCACGAGTCCGGAGAGCTCGCGCGCGAACAGGGCCGAGAGCTGGTCGGAACCTTGACCGCCGCCAGTCTGCCCGAGACCACTGCTTGAGAATCCTGGCCCTGCTGCTGCTACTGAGTTGTCAGGCCCTGGCCCAGGTGGGCAGCCTGGTATCGCTATCGGGCACCGAGGTCAAACTCACCTCGCTGCATTATCGCTTCGACCTGACCGAGCCGAAGGCTCGCCTCAGCCTCGAGGCCACTCTGGTCAATACCACGGATCGAGCGCTTGACGCCCACTACTTGCTGTTGGCTACCCAGGCGCGTCCTCCGGTCGAACTCGACGGCCGACCCTTACCCGTCGAGTCGACCTCGCGGGGCGAGTTTTACGGGCATGCCTTTCTGGTGCCCCTGTCACCCCACGAAGAGGCCCGACTGACCTCTCGCGTGACCGTGGTCGGCGAGCCGGCCTTTGATGCCGGACGGCGTGGCTACCGCTACCATCTGGTGGTGCCGGGAGATGGGACCACCGAGTTCGAGTTCGAGCTGCCCGAGTCTCTTTGGCTCGGCTCGGCCCTATCGCTCGAGTCCACCGAACCCGGCCGTTATCGGGCTCGGGCCCTGACCGGTCAGGTGGCTTTCACCGTCGGCCCCAAGGCCGACCTCGGATTCGCCCTGGCGTTGGGCGGGCCCATGGTGGTTTTCTTGCTGGCCAGTCTTATCGCTCTTCGGTGTCGACCGGCCGTGGGCCTGACTCTGGCCATGCTGCTCGCCGGCGCGACCTATCAGGCCCTCAGTAAATCGGTCTGGCTGATCTGGTCGACCGAGCCGGCCGTCGAGGACCTGCTGAGGTGGTCGCTGGTGCTGGCGGTCACGGGGGCCGCCGTGGTCACCACCGCTGCCGGAGGAGTGCGTGAGCCTGCTGAGCGAGAGTGAACTCGAGCGCCGGGACGTGGTGGCCAATTGCTCGATGAATCGGGAACGCGGTCTGGCCAGCTATGTCCGAGAACTCCGCTTCGACCCGCTCGGACAACTGGCCGCCGGGGATTGCTGGCTTGACCTTGGCTGCGGTCAGGGACGGGCTTTGCGCGAGGCAGCCGAGCGTCGCCCGGATCTCCGACTCTTCGGAGTCGACCTGGTATTGCCCGAGCCTTCGCCTGACGTTGCGTTCGTGGCGGCGGCGGCCCGCCATTATCGACCCCGCCAACGCTTCGGCCTGATCACGATGGTCCACTCACTCCACTATGTGGGCGACAAACTGGGTTTGCTCGAGCGGGCGTCCCAATGGCTCGAGGAGCGGGGCCGACTGGTGGCCCACCTCGACCTGGCCAACCTGCGCTGGCCTGACGGTCGCCGGGCCGGTCCCTGGCTGGTCGGCCAGTTGCGTCAGGGTGGTTGGCTCTATCAGGCGCGCCTTCGCCTGCTCTCGCGGGTGGGACCGGCCCCGTTCGGCCCGGAGGTTGAATTCCTTGGGGCTGACCCCTCCGCGGGCCCGAACTTCACCGGCCAGGCTGCCGTCCACTCGGTCTACCGTCGCGCACGAACTTTCGACGAAAAACATGTAACAAAAGAAATTTCTGGCCGACGTCAAGACCCGAATGGGCAACTTTAGCTCGATCTGGACGGCCTTGGATGCGATTTTGGGAACAGGTTTTCCCGGTTGACATCGTCTTCTGGATGGATATAATCAAAATCGTTCCGACCACGGAGCCGCCCCGAATCAGCGTGAGTTCGGTGGGGTCTTACACCCCCAGACGGAATGTCTAAAGGGTAAGCGTTGGGCGAAGACGACATCGCACCCCCGGCGCCCCGGCCGGTCTCCAGGGCAAGGCTCGACTCGGGCCCTAGAACCCTCGCGAGGTTCGTCCGGCTCCCGAGAATCGAGAGGTCTGGTGCTGGTAGGTATGGCGGCCAGACAGCGGAACACTCAATTGCCGCGGCGCTCCACGATGCCGAAAGAGAGTGACTTGAGAACCGGTGGTCCGGTTTACGGTGGCAAACCCACCGGCGGCGCTGCTCGAATGCCGTGACAGAGGCGTCTGTCGAACGCGAGCAGGGTAGCTCTCCACCATAGAGAGCCTGAAGCCTCGATAAGGATTTCGGGGCGAGGCCCGAGACCCAGGCCGGAACCGTGAGGGTAAAGGCTGCCGCTAGTCGGCAGTGCCGGAGCAGGTCGAAAACGGGAGTCTGGTGCAGGTGAGGTGGCGGCCAGACACGGAGTCGCTCAGGCCGTAAAGAGCGAGGGTTGCGCTCAAACCATAGAAGCGCCCAGAGCCGACTGGTTAAAACGGGAGTCGTCGCAACGACTTAAGCCGACGGGTCGTGGAGTGCCCGAGGGTTGGAAATCTCGCGCCTGACGTGAGAACGTCGAATAGCGAGCGCGGAACTGCTCGAGTGCCGTGGGGGGTGACCGCCAGAAAAGCGAGCAGGGGTAGCATGCATACCTGAGATATGCGCAGCGCTTCGTCTGAAGACATTCGAAGCGAGGCCCGACGCTCTTGCCGGAACCGTGAGGGGAAAGGCCGACTGGATTCGTCCAGTTCGGTGCCGGTCAAGGCGGACCACGGGAGCCTGGTGCAGGAGAGGCGGCGGCCAGGCAGCGGAGCTATCGCTTGCCGCGACGACCACTAATCGTCGAAAGAGATAGACAGCAGATGTCTCGACTGCCTAACAATGAGACGACCCTCCGCTTCGGCGAAGGGACCCCGACGCCTGAGTGGTGGCGGTCGGGAACCGAGAGGCGCTCCCTGGCAGGGCGCCTCTTTCCTTTTTCCGGGGGGCGCGTGGGAGTGGTGGAAATCGCCAGGTGCAGTAGGCGTGGATGCTTAGCTGCGGGCGCTTTGGAACTTTGGGGTCGGGGCTGACGAGACAGAGATGGGACTAGCGTTGCGGTTTGCCGGACGGCCGCTGCTTTTTCGGAAGCTGGTGGGCTTGGACGGAGGATGCACGCTGGACGGGATCGCGGATTTGCAGAACGCGATTCGCGAGGAGTTGGGGTTCGGAGAGCCTGTCGTGGTCCCGGACCGTGGGGCTACCTTCTTTGCCACCGTGGGGATGCCGTTTACGCTACATCCGGAGGCCCAGTTCCACGAGGTTCAGCTGCGAAAGCTGAAGGATATTCGGTCAAAGTTCCCGCTGGTTGAGCGGTGACGCAATCTGTGCCGACTTGGCTTGGTCGGACCCTTCCACCTCCGCGTTAAAACTCCAGCAAGCACCCCCGGTCAGGCGGTGACGAAGTCGACCTCGATCGAACGGGGGATGATGCCGGCCGAGTGGCCTCGCGAGAGCAGTTCACGCACGGCGGCGCGGCCGGCCTGACCGAAGTCGAGAGTCGTGTCGTTGACGTACATCTCGACGAAGCGGTCGCAGGTGTCCTTGTCGAGCCCTCGGCCCCACTGCAGAGCGTAGTCCAGGGCCTCGTCGCGGTGGTCGAGGCCGTAGCGGATGGAGCGGTCGAGGATGTCGGCGACCTGGGCGATGCGTTCGGGGCCCAGCGAGCGGCGCACGATGGTCACTCCCAGGGGCAGAGGCAGCCCGGTCTGCTCTTGCCACCATTGGCCCAGGTCGACCAGTAGCTCGAGGCCTTCGGCGGCATAGGTCAACTGGCCCTCGTGGATGACCAAACCGGCACTGGCCTCACCCGAGCGGACCGTCTCGAGGATTTGGTCGAAGGGAACCACTTTGTAGGGGAAGTCTCCGGCGTAGAGGCGGGCTACCAGGAAGGCCGTGGTCAGCTCGCCGGGCACGGCTATCGGGCCGGCAAAGGCCTCTTCCGCCTCGACCCCGGGGCGGGTCACGAAGATCGGGCCGTAACCCTGGCCCAGGCTGGCCCCCGCCGCCAGCAAGGCATAGTCGTCGGCCAGGTGGGCATAGGCATGCAGAGAGACGGCCGTGACGTCGAGCTTTTGCTCGAAGGCCCACTCGTTGAGGGTCTGGATGTCCTCCATGACGTGCTCGAATTCGAACTCGCCCATGTCGATGCGCCGCTGCGCGGTGGCGCAGAACATGAAGGCGTCGTCAGGGTCGGGGCTGTGACCTACGCGAATCAGGGTCACGTGGGCTGGTCCTTGGTCAGGCCCGTCTTCTCGGGGCCCGACCGAGCCTTCTCGTCGCGCACGATGTTGAGGTTCATGCGCGGTTTGGTGAGATAGGTGTTTTGCTTCTCTTGCACCGACAGTTCAAAGTTGGAGGTGAACACCAGCGAGTCGGTGGGGCAAGCCTCGGTGCACAAGCCGCAATAGCAGCAACGGGCCAGATCGATGGAGTAGATCTCGGGGTATTCCCAGCCCTCGTCGTTTTCAGGCGAGGCCAGGTGAATGCAGCTGTCGGGACAGGCGTCGACGCAAACCCCGCAACCCACGCACATTTCGGCCGCGCAGCCGTAACAGCGCTTGCCCTCGCGGCGGGCCATGTCGAGCGAGAAGCCCAGGTCAAGCTCGTCGAAGGTCTGAATGCGCACCTCCCCCGGAATCTTCGGCATCGGCACTTGATAGTTCATCCGCCGGAAGGGCTTCTGCTTGGGCTCTTTGGACCAGGGTCGCGGGTCGACGAAAGCGCTCTCGGGCGGGCTCTCGACCTCACCCAATCCGGCGCGCCGCGAGACCACTCCCGAACTCAGGGCCGGAGCCGTGCCGTCGACGTAGGGAGTGACGTGCAGCTCAGCGTGGCCCGACTTCTCATAGCCGTAGAGAAAGGGAAAGCTGTCGGGGCAGCAGTCGTATTTTCTGGCGATGCCGATGCACACCGCATCGGCCATGCCGATGGCTTCGATGATGGTCGAAACCTTGGCCACGTCGCCGCAAGCCCACACGCCCTCGCGAGTGGTCTTGCCCTGTTCGTCAACCCGGATGGTGCCGTTGCGGTTGACCTTGATGTCGTCAGGCAGCCAGGGTATGTCGACCATCCGGCCCAGGGCCGTAATGATCATTCCGCACTCCAGAAGATATTCCGAGCCGGCGATGGGGCGGGGACTGCGCCGGCCCGAGCGGTCTTTCTCGCCCAGGCGATTCTTGATCACTTCCAGGCCGACCAGCTGGCCGTCTTGGATAATGATACGGTGGGGCGACGTCAGCCACTCGAGGTGGATGCCCTCCTCCTCGCCATCTTCAATCTCTTCTTCTTCAGAAGGCATCTCGCGGCGGGTGCGCCGATAGATCATGACCACCTCGGCCCCCATCCGGCGACAGGTGCGAGCGCAGTCAAAGCCGGTGTTGCCGCCCCCAACCACCACGACCTTTTTGGGCACTTCGGTGAGGCGGCCGCGAATCTGCTCTTCGAGAAAGTCCTCGCCGTAATAGACGTAGGGCTTCTCTTCCGAGGCCAATCCCAGATGGTACGGCTTCCAGGCCCCGGCTGCGATGATGACCTCGTGATGCCGCTTCTCGAGCTCTTCGAGGGTGACGTCGTTGCCCACTTCTACCGACAGGTGCAGGGTGATACCGTCGAGCTTGTGGATCCGTTCCATCTCGCCGTTGACCACGTCGCGGGGCAGGCGATAGATGGGGATGCCCAAAGTAAGAAAGCCTCCGGGAATATCGCGTTGCTCGTAGATGTGGCACTCGAAGCCCCACGAGCGCAGCAGCATGGCGCATTGGTAGCCGGCCGGGCCGCCGCCGATGATGCCGATGGTCTTGCCGTGGAGCGGCTGACTGCAGCAGTACTTTTCATACGAGAAACGCTCGGACTCGGGCAGGTTGGCCTCCCAGTCGGAGTATACTCGCTTGAGCTTGCGAATGGCGATGGGCTCGGGCCCGGTAAAACCGCGCGAGCACTGTTTTTCGCAGGGGGCCGGGCAGACGCGGCCCAGGGTAGCCACGAACGGGTAGGTCTTGCGCAGCATCTCCATGCCTTCGCGCCAGTTGCCTTCCCCGGCCAGGGTCACGTAACCGCGGGCGTCGGTGTGGGCCGGACAGCCGGTGGTGCAGGGCGCCCAGCGGGTGCCGGGGTACCAGTCGCTCTTGTTCTTGATCGATTCGGGACTGTGGAAATCGACCATCCTCAGCATTCCGCGCGAGTTGGCCGGAATCGACTCGTTGCGAACCAACGGATAGTTGATGGTCACCGACGGTTGACGAAAATGTTTGTAGGTGACCGACATTCCTCCGAGGATGGCCCGAAGGTTGTCGAGGATGGTTGGCATGAGAGTGCCCTTTCTCCCCCTGCAGTTATAGACTTTTCCAGGGTTCGCTGGGTTTCCCTTCGTCTTGAAGTCGAGCCTTCCTACTGTTGTCAGCCACGCAAAAAGACGGCCCGAGGACCGCCTTTGCTAGTTCTGACGACTGTGATCGTTCTAGAGGTGGCGCGCGATGGCGGCCTGGGTCAAGGCCTCGCCGACCCGCAGTTCGGGACTCACGGCACGCAGATTCCGGGTGGCCTGGCCGAGTTCGAGGCTGCTCACTTTGGGCAAGAAGAGGTTGCCGGGGTCGCTCTCGCGGCGGGCGACCAGCAAGGCGAAGTTGAGAGGGTAACGTTTTTCTTCGACCAGTTTCTGCGTCTTCTGAGCGATCTTGTCGGCATACTTCAGATAGTCGGTTCTCGTCATCTTTTTGTGGCCTCCCGCTGGTGATGTTGAAATCATAATCTTTGGTCGTTTCCGGAGGGTTGCGAGGGCTTTCCAGATATTGCCAGATTGTTAAAATGTTTGATTTTTCATGTTCACGATTCGCATCCTGAGAACCGGTCGAAAGTTTGTTATACTCTTTATTATGAAACAGCGTAGAGGAATCGCCCTGATCGTGGTGCTGCTGTTGGCCAGTGTCATGGCCGCACTGGCCGGGGCCTTCGTGACCCTGAACCGAGCCAACTTCGCCATGGCAGGGGATGTCGGCGAAGAGAGCCTGGCCCGGGCCACCGGAGACTCGGCCGTCAACTTCGCTTGCAGCCGCCTGACAGCTGACCCCGATTGGGGCGTGCCCGCCGGCTCCAGCGGTTGGACCCAGACGTTCGACTCCACCGAGCTGAAGGTCTGGGAGCGAGAGCAGGGCGGCATCGTCTCGGCCGTGGGCGTGATGAACGGAGGCAACAGCTGTTTTCAAATTCACTTCCAGGCTCCCAGCGCCGATGTGGTCGACTTTGCCGCGGTCGACCTCAACTCGATTCGCAGCAACCCGGCCACTCCGGGCAGTTGGACGCCGGCCGCCACCCTGACCCCGGCCCGCTGGGCCTCGACCAACAACTTCGATGCCCCGGCTGGCACCGTGCTGTCGCAGCCAAAAGTCGGTCTGCGACCCGTGCCGGCCCGCTCGGCCAACGTTCAGGTGCTGGTTTTCGCGGGGGACACCCAGCGTAAATTCGACACCACCCTGCATCGTCCCAGCGTGATCAGTTACGGGGTTCTGAGTCAGGGCGAGCTGGGCGTCGGCCTCGGCGGAGACCCTACCACTGGCGACACCAGCGGGGATTGGTCGGTCCTCTCGGCCGACCCCTATGTCAATGAGGTGGCGGGACGCAACGGAGTGCATGCTCCTGATGTGCTCAACGGCAGCAATGGTCAAACCACCAGCTTCACTGATGGCGGCAAGCTCAAGAGTGGCACCAACATCAATCTTTTTACCAATCTGTCGGTCGCTCCCGGCAGCCCGCCCGTGGTCACCACCTCGGGAGCCGGCGCGGTGGTCGGTGACGGCGTCAACGATGTCGACGAGAAAAACCAGCTGCGAGCCGCCACGCAGGGTCAATACCTGGACCATCAGCAGATTCCCAACGTGGTGGCGACTTACAGCGGCGGCCTGGGTTTATCGGCTGTCACCGTCAGCCTTGACGCTGGCACCTATCGGTTCATCGCCGATAACACGGTCGAACAATATGATGGCTTCGGCACGTTAGTGGCCACCCACACGGGCACGATCGGGTCGACCGGTATCGAGCTGGTCAATTCCGAAATGCGCTTTCCCGAGAACCGTGAGGTGGTCGTGACCGGAAACCTCAACGTCGAGCGCGCAGCGACCTACGACAAAGTTCCCTACGTAAGCCTGGGTCAGAACGCCAGCGGAGTGGGAGCGGCCTCGGTGCTCAAGGTCAATGGCGATGTCAATCTGAGTGCCGCTATCGCCGGCCAGGGGGCCCTCGTTTCTCAGGGCAACGTGGCTCTTCAGGGCAAGAGTGCCGTGGCTGCCCCGGCCGACCTGGGAGTGGCCGTGTTCGCGGCCCGCGATGTCACTTTCGCGCCGGTGGACAGCGCGGCCAGCTCCGCCGCCCCGGCTCAGGTGCTACCGGGTGATTGGAGTTCCCTGAATGATGCTTTCCTGGCTAATTCGGGCATCTCCAACCTGTGGGACCATCCCACTAAGGGTCTCAACGGCTGGGACACGCTCTCGAGCAGCGAGCGCCAGAAACACATCCGCCTGGGCGGGGGCGGCAACAAGTACATTCCCGGCGGCCTGGCCAACGTTGGCGGAGTCGGTTCGTCGGCCTCAGCGGGCCTGACCCAGCGCGCCCAGGACCTGGGGTTGATCGCGGGTGCTCAGGACTTTACCGCCATCCCCGAATTGAGCGCTTTCACGCCCAACACCGTTCAGGACTATGTCGCGGCCTCGCTCTTTCTCGAGTCGCTGGCGACCGGTTCACCGGACCTGACTCTGCTGGTGCCGGGTCCGAGCCTCGACCCCGTCGTGCAGGGCAAGGTCGACGCGCGTATCGAAGCGATGCTCGACAAGCTCTACGAGCAGAAATCAGGTTCGTTCGAGAATTTCGTCGGGTCTTCCACGGCCAATCCCGTGCCTCTCGCTGGCTACGAGGTCGTCAACCCTCGCGACGCCGAGTTTCGTGGGGTCGTCTACTCGGGGGGCAATATCGTAGCCAATATGGGAGGCTATCGGTTTAGCGTGGATGGAGCCGTGGCCGCCCAGGGCGATGTCTTGATGGACGGAGTCAAGAAGCTGACCAGTCGCTACAATCCCACCTACATCGAGCGTTTCACGGACGCGTTCGATGTCTCGAGCACCGAGTCGGCCCAGGTCAAAGTTGTCTATCAGTCGGAATATTGAGCCTCGCGCGTTTTCACTCTTAGAGTTGGTGCTGGCCTTTGGCATCGTGGCCTTGCTTTTCCTCACGCTGGGACTGCTGTTTCTCAGCCTGTTGCGCGGCTCAGCCAAGGCCTCCAATACCACCGTAGGAGTCGTCTTTGCCCAGGATGTGCTCGACAGCGTCATTCGCAACGACCTCTACTCGGCGAGCGCCGGACCGCGCAGCCAGGGTATCTACACGGTCGACGAGGCCAACTTGACCAATTTCTTCTACACGGTCGATTCGACTCAGGTACCACCCGTGGGCGGGGTGCACGCCGGTGGCTATCTGGTCACGGTCGAGGTGTGGTGGTGGACTGGCGATGCTCAACAGGCTCGCGCCGGACAGGGCCGGCTATCGACTCGGGTGACCCGCCTGCACCTGCCTGGGAGTCTGCCTTGAGGCGAGGCTTTACCTTGCTCGAGGCGGTGTTGGGAGTGGGTCTCTTGGCCTTGCTGAGTCTGGCCGTGTTCGGCCTCTTTCGCCTGGGCTCGGACCACTTTCGCATCGGGGTCATGCGCAACGACTTGCAGGGTCAGGGAAGACGCGCCATCGCTTTGCTGCAGCGAGAGCTGCCGCGCAGCAGTTATCCCAGCGTGGGCGTCTTCAATAGCGGGCTCAATCCCCCTCGCGACGCCATCTCGTTTGCTACCCTGAGCGACTGGAACGACCCGGTCCTGTTCGACCCGGCCGGGGGACGCCCTGAATGGGACCGCTACTACTTTTTCTTCTGTACCACCGACCTGCCCCGGGGACGACTGGGGTATGCGGTGGTCGATCCCGGCGGTGAGGCCAAGACTCCCTGGGCTAACATGGCGACTTTTACGCCGGTGGTTGCGCCTCCGAATGTGGCCGGCGAGTTGACCCGAGTCACCGTGCTGGCCGATAGCGTCGAGACATTCCAGGTGCGAGACTTGAGCGACCAGATCGCCTTTGACCTGGTGCTCTCAGGCCAGGGTCTTGATGTCAACCGTCGTCAGGAACGTTACCAGTTCACCTTTACGCTCAAGCCGATTAACCCTTAGCCGATACCGTTGTGCTGTTGAACCAGCCCGGCCGGTCGATGGTCAGGCTTTGACCGTCGCGCCGGATCTCGGTGTCGTTGGCCAGACCGGCCGGGTCCACCAGAATCCTGTCGGGCTCGACCGTGATGGTGGTGCCGTTGGCGAATCCGGGCCTGTCGATGGTCAGGCCGTTGCTGTTGACCGAGATGCGGGTGCTGTCGAGGGCCCCGGGAGGATCGATGTCGACATGGTTGCCGGCCCGCGAGATGACGAAGGCCTGACCGGCGCCACCGGGATCGACCACCAGGCGGTTGTTCTGGCGTTCGACCGTGATCTCGTTGAAGGCTCCGTGGGGATCGATGATGGTGAGGTTTTCGCTCTGGCGGATGTCGACATCGAGCCGCGAACCGCGCCGGTCGAGCTTGGCTCGGCGCCCATCGATCGTCACGTTGGTCGAATCGAACCAGCTCGGATTGATATTGACCCGATCGCCGTGGTGGGTCACGTCGGTGGCGTTGAACATTCCCGGAGGATTCACCTGAAACGAGCCACCCAGGCCGGCGACCGCCGCCTCGATGGGAGCGTAGAAGGCTAGAAAGGGCACGAAACTCAGGTTGCCGTTGAGGTCGTAAAAAAGACCGTCGCCCAGCGAGATGCCATAGTCGGAGCGGTCTACCGCGACCTTCTCCTCCCGGGTCTTGCCGTCGGGGTCCTTGACGGTGCGCACCTCTTGCTGGCGGATCAAATCGATCTTGACCAGATCCTCGGGGGCATAAGCCACCTCGAGTTTGATGTTTTGAGCTCCCCGGGTGAAGCCAGGGCTGGCCGGCGGCGTGGTCGGCGTGGGTCGAATCTGCATGACGTAACTCCTCGGCCCCACTCTAGAGGCGGCGAATTACGTGTTTATGAACGAGTTTTGAACTTTAACCCAGGTTGACCGGGCACTTACCCCGGGCTTGGAGTTGGCCGGTCAAGACCCGGCCCAGTGCGTTGAGGCTGAGGGGAGTGTAGTTGTAGCTCAAAACCACGTTGGGCGCCTCGATGTGGGCCAGCAGATAGGGGCTGGCCAGGGAGACCACCACACAGTTCGTCTTTTGTTCGAGCAACAAGCGAATAAGGTCTCGCTGTGAGTCGGGGAGGCGGTCGCGGCCGTAAACGGCCACCACCACGTTGGCGAACTCACCGGCCTGTTGGGCCAACATGGTCAGGGCCGGACCATCGCCGTGGCTATGATAGCGCTTCTCCTCGGTCTCGACCCCGGTCATGTGGGCCGCCAGCGATTCGCTGCGCGAGACCTCTCCCAGCGGAGTCTGGGGCAGCAGATCGGGCATCAGTACCAGTGTTTTTCCGCGCAGCGGCAAGACCCCGGGCTGCTGGCGCAAAACGGTGATGGTGCGGTCCACGATCGAGGCCATGCCGCGGCGATGGCCCTCGAGATCGTAGTTGACCGGAGTGGGGCGTTCGCAGAAGCGGCGTTTGAGTGCAAAAATTCGCTCGAGGGATGCATCCAGCCGTTCTTCGGCCAATCGTCCGCTCTGGACCGCCTCGACCAGACCGCGCAAACTCTCGAGATGATTCTGGAACGGACCACAGGCCAGCACCACATCGGCTCCGGCTTCGACGCTCATGACGGCGGCCTCGGCGACTCCGAAGCGGTCGGCGATGGCCAGCATGGCCATCGAGTCGGTGAAGATCAGGCCTTCGAAGCCCATCTGCTCGCGCAGCAAGCCCGTCAAAATCGGGCGCGACAAGGTGGCCGGAAGGCCCGGGGTAGGGTCGAAAGCCGGAAAGGTGATATGAGCCGTCATGATGGCTTCTACCTCGGCCCCGATGGCCGCCCGGAAGGGCGCCAGTTCGACCTGCTCGAGCCGCTCACGCGAGTGGGGCACGGTGGCCAGGGCGATATGCGAGTCTTGACTGGTATCGCCGTGGCCGGGAAAGTGCTTGGCCGTCGACCCTACCCCGCCCTCGCGCAGGCCGCGAATGGCCGCCTGGCCGTGGCGTCCGACCAGTTCGGGATCGTCGCCGAACGAACGGACACCGATAATCGGGTTGTCAGGATTGCAGTTGACGTCCAGACAGGGGGCGAAGTCGAGGTGGATGCCCAGGCTGGCCATTTCACGGCCCATGATGCGATGAGCCTCGAAGGTGGCCTCGGGGTCGCCGGTGGCGGCCAGAGCCATCGGTCCGGGCGAAAGCGTCATCTCGTCAAAGCGAAAGCGATCGACAAGACCGCCCTCCTGGTCGACCGTCATCAGAGGCACGATCGAGCCGGCCTCGTGGATCTGGTTGACCAGGTCAACCACTTGCTGGCGGGTCGAAACGTTCTTGGCGAACAGGATCACCCCGTTCCAGGGGTGGGCCGTCAGGTGGGCCCGGGTCGGCTCGGAAAGCTCGAGACCCGGGATGTCGATCATGATCATCTGGGCGGCTTTGGCCTCAAGTGAGAGGGAAGAAATGGGGGGGATGGACTCGGTCAGTTGGCTCATCGCCGCGAGTTCTACGCGCGTAGATCCCGAACCTTCTCGAGGTTTTTCGCGGTCTCCATCACGGTCTTGATGGCTCGGGAGAGGAAGGTCAAGCGCCGGGATTCGAGATATTGATCGAGGTCGTCGACCAGGGCCCCCAGCCCAGCCACGCCCTCGGCGACCTGCCTTTGAGCCTTCAGCACATGTTCGGGCAACTCGAGTCCGGTGGGGAACTGATCGAGCAGATATTGAGCTCCCAACTGCCGACCGCGGGTCAGCCGCACCCACTCGGCCAGGGTGGCGGTGGCCTCTTCGCCGGTCAACTGTTCTTCGCAGGCCCCCAACAAGCCACGCCAGAAGGCGTCTTTGCCTGTCTCTTGCTGCTGCAGCATCTGTTTGGGCATGCGGGCGCCGCAATCGCAGATCCTGGCCGTTATCGGGTTTGACGAGCCACAGCGCGGGCAGTTGAGCAGGCCCTCGCGCTGCGCCAACCCCCCGAAAAGAGCCATCTGCTCCGCCAGTTCGGGACCGGCCTCCAGCAACATCGGAAGGGCGTCGTTTTGCCGCCGAGCCGAGTCGGGTTTGGCCAGCACCAGTTCCAACGCCTGGCCGCTCTGCTCGAGGGCCCAACGGCAGGTGCCCAGACTCTCGTAGACGTGGCTCTCGGGGTCGCTGGCACTGGCTGCCGCCATTTCGAACTCGAAACAGGTGCGCACCAGTTGGCCGCGCGCCCATTGCAAGCACTCGAGCAGCCGGGCGGGCGGATAGATGGCGTCGGCGGCCGCGGCCAGACCGTGGATGGACCAGTCGAGCACGGGCACACCGGTGGGGCCGCCGCCGTAGGCCCAGGCCATCGACGAGATGAAAACCTCCTCGAGCCCCTCGCAGGCGATCAGAAACTTCTCGGCTCCGCTGGCCAGATGGCGTTTCTCGTGGTCGCCCAGAAAAGCGTCCATCTCTTGCAGCGCAGCCAGCACCTCACGGCAGGCCTTCTGGGCTTTACCCCCGCGAAAAGGGTCGCTGTCTTGCTCGAACCTCTTCATGCCCTCGGCGAATTGGGCCCAGAGGGCCTCGATCACCGCCGCCAGGCCGTCGGGCTCGAGTTCGCCGCGCCCCAGCAAACCCAGGACCTGTTGAAAGAAGTTGAGCAAGGGATAAGGCTGCTGGCCGCCCTCGATGGAGTATTCGGGAGGAACGTCAAAGAGCGGGCAGACCCAGCTGGCGATCTCGGCCCGTTCGTGAGGCAGGGTCTCGTCGAGGTATTGGACCAGCTCGGCCCCTCGCAAGACCTGGGCTTGCAGCAAGACCACCTGCCAGCTTACCGGTTTCTCGCCCGGAGGCTGGCGTAACCAGGCTAGACTGTTGAAGAACTCGGCGTTCTCGTTGGGCAGCTGGTCGAGCACCAGACCGGCCACGCGTCGCAGCAGGCGAGCGCATTGGCGAGAGGGGTTATCCAACAGGTGCAGATGTAGCACCCCGCGTTAGAACTGAACCACCTTGCGGCGCTGAGTGTTGTCGACGCGAACGAAGCGAAGGACCGTCAGGCTCGAAAGGCGGATACGGTCGCCGGGACTGAGCTTGCGTTCGGCCCCGGGCAACAAGGAAACGCCGTTGAGGAAGGTCGGGTTGGTCTCGCTACGATGCTGGATATAAAACTGCTCGTCTCGAAAGACGATCGAGACGTGGGTGCGGGAGACTTCGAGGTCGCTCAAGCGCACCTCGCAGGCCTTGCCGCGACCCACCACGATGCGCTGCTTCGAGAACACGAAGGCTTTGTCTTGGTCGTTGGCCACGCCGCTTTCGACGGCCAGGCGAAATTGCGCCAGCACATCGACGGTGTGACGCTCGAGAAAGCAGAAGATCGAGTCGCCCAGCTCGATCCGGTCACCGGTCATGAGCACCACATGGTCGTTGGACTTGAGGGGAACCTGGTTGACGGTCACCGAGCCGCTCTGCCCTTCGTTGAGCAAGGAGAACCGTTTTTCGCGATAACGCAGCATGGCCTGGCGATTCGACACACCAAAGCTGTCGATGATGATGTCGTTGGTGCGCTCGCCGGTGGCCCCGATGGAGATGGTGCGTCCCTCAGGCAGATCGCCCTCGGAGAGGGCTATCTGGCAGCCCTGATTTGGCCCGGCCAGAAAGTCGAAGACGTAGTCGTAGGTTCGCTTCCAGGGCCAGGACAGAGGACTGGGTGCCGGCTCGGCGCTCGCAGGAGGTCGGCGCGCCGGGGCGGCCGGATTTTGGGCTGCCACTTGCGAGCGGTTGCCCAGGGTTTCGCGACCCGAGATGGTGTCATTGCCCGGCACGGCCGTGCGTCGCGCCCACACGGGGGAAGCCTCGTCGGTGGGCACGGTGTGTCCCACCGTATCGTCAGAAGGGATCACATCGGGTTGAATCGGTGCCGGCTGGTAGCTGCGCACCGGCGATGGGGTCGGCTCTGGCGCCGGCTGGGGACTGGTGGGCGGGCTGCGAAACGGCGACTGGGCCGGTTGCCACTCGTCCTGGCCGGAGCGTGGCGTCATCAACCCCGGTCGGGTGTCGGCCAGCGAGACCCGATCGGTTGGCGAGGGGCGCGCCGCGCGCCGAACCACCAGGGCCGAGCGCCCGGCCAGGATGACATCTCCTTCCTGGAGCAAGGTGGGACGCTGACGATCCACCGGGATCTCGCGTGGACTACCGCTAACCACGCGACGGACCGCCATGGGCACCCGGCTCGAATCGGACTGCAGCAAGCCGTAGGTGCCCTCGCGACCCTGCCATACCAACATTCCCTGTTCGGAGGGTAAGGCGTCGTCGTTGAGCAGAACGCCTTGACCACCGCGGGGGTCATCAAAGCCCTCGCGGTGACCGATAATCAAAATCATCTCTTCGAGCGGGAAATTGGCACCCTTGTCGGGTCCTTCGGCCACCACCAGCATGTAGGCTGTGTCTGACGGCGTTTCGCCGCGGCTGGGGGTGACGCTAAAGGAGGTCCCGGAAGGCTTGCGCGGCGGCGGCTCCCAACCGTAACTGGGCGCTGGCGCGGCCGGCTCTGGAGCCATCGGCCGCTGAGGGGGAGGATCGCGACGTTGGCGCTCGACCTCGGAAAGCGCCTCGAGAATGGGACCCACCACCGAACTGGGGGGCTTCTTGGGCTTCTGCACGGCCTTGCCGAGGCGCCCGCTGCGAGCTTCGGCCTCGCGCTGGGCGGCCACCGGGTCGGCCTTCTCGAGACCCACCACCAGCAATCCCATCTGAATAGTGCAGCCAGGGTCGAGCAGCTTTTTCTCGACCGGGGCGCCATCGATCAGGGTCGGGTTGGTGCGACTTTTGTGTTCGATGAGATACTTGTTTTTCTTTTTCTGCCACTTCAGGACAGCATGAATACGCGACACCGTAGGCTCGTTGAAGAAGATCATCTTCGGTGCGCGTTCGGACTTGTTGGCGGCTCTACCGAGGGTAATCTGCTCGTGCTCGAGCGGCACGACGCGGCCTTTATTCTTCCCCTCGATGACCCGTAGCTGCAGTCCTGAAGTCCAGGTCATGAACGGGAACTTCTAGCGCCTTTGGACTGTGCCCTCCTGGGAAAAGTGGGGTTCTGGCAAAGATTTGTTCACGATCCTGTAACAATTTTAGCAGCCTGTTAACCTGTTCGCCCCCTGAGAAGTGATAGTTCGATACTATGATGAGAAAAAGCCACGAGAGAGTAACCCAATGCTGAGACTGGACAACCGTCGCCGAGCCCCCCGCTTTAACAACCCCCTGACCGTAGAATGCAACGGCTTTCGCGCCACCTTGCTTAACCTCAGTCATGACGGGGCCCGCCTGATGCTCGAAGACGATAGTCCGATGCTGCGCCTGCGAATGGGCCTGGGTGCTCACGAAGTCAGCATGCTGGCCGAAGTGGTTTGGAGCGAGCAGTGGGGCGGCCGCCGCGTGGTCGGGGTCACTTTCTTCGGCATGTCCGATCACACTCGGACGGTGGTTCGCTCCTGGCTTACCAAGCAACTCACGCCCACCGCTGCTTAAGGGAGCAGCCTGCGGCTGAGATCTCGACGCTTCGCCTCGACAGGGAGCGGCTCAGCGGCCAGCCAGGGCCAGCACCTCGAGATGATGCGTGTGGGGGAAGAAGTCGTAGGGACGCAGGCTTTCAACCCGGTAGCCATGGGCTTCGAGTTGTTCCAGGTCGCGACGCAGGCTGCCCGGGCTGCAGGAGAGGTAGGCCAGCCGGACCGGACGCGCAACTTCGGCCAACCAGGAAAGAACCGACCTCTCCAGGCCCGTCCGGGGAGGGTTGAGGTAGGCCAGGCGTGGGCCGCAAGTCCACCAGGCCTCGAGTTGAGGTAGGCGATGTTCGGCTTTGCCTCGCAGGATGGTCGCTTCGGGGGCATTGAGGGCGGCCATTTGCACCGCTTCGCCGCTGAGTTCCACGCCAACCGCCCGGGCTCCCGCCGCAAGCCAGAGGCGCAGGCTGTGCCCTAGACCGCAGTAGAGGTCGACGAGTTGGCTCTCGGGGCCAGCCCCAAGAAACTCGGCAGCTTCTTGCAGCGACTCCTGATGTAGCTGGGGCCGGACCTGCAGGAAGGCGGTGGGCCCATAGGCCAGGCCCCGCTCGTCGGTGGAGCGCGAGCGACCCCATAGTAGACGCCAGGCACCTTTGCCGAACATCCGCTTGCCGGCGGCCGGGTGCACATGCAGCCACAGGCCGTCAAGGCCCACGCTGGCCAGCCAACCGGCGTCCAACTCGAGAGCATGGTCGGCCCGGCTCACCAGTGTTGCCTGGGCTCCGTTAACCACCAGAAAGGCGAGCCGTAAGCCGGGCGGCAGGTCGGCCAGGCCGGAGGCCAGGCGATTGACCCGGTCGGTGTGGAGCGGGCAGTGGGGGATGGCGATGAATTCCTCCTGGCGTCGCAGGCCGAACTGCCAGCCCCGGTCGTACTCGGCCCTCAGTCTGACCCGGTCACGATAGTGCCAATCCTCGGCTCCGAAACGGGCGGTCTGCAGTCGGTCCAGCCAGGGGTCAAGCTTGGTGCGGGCCCAGGCCAACTTGGCCTCGAGGCTCTGGCTGGCCGACAGGTCCCGATAGCGACACCCGGGGCATTCGGGGCGGCACCCGACCGGAGGATTAGCGGTCGGGGGCAACGGCGGTGGCCAGCGGGGCCAACTTGTTTTCGATGGCCTCGAGCATGGGCGACAGAGTGCTCGCATCGATGGCCGAGACACAAGGGAAGGGATACTCGTCGAGGATCTCCTCGAGTTCTTCTGACGACACCTGATCGGCTTTGTTGAAGACCAGCAAGATGGGCAGGTTGTCCAGGGCCAGGTCAGCCAGGATCCGCTCCACCGCCAGGATCTGATCGCGAAAGTGAGGGTTCGACACATCCACCAGATGCAACAACAGGTCGGCGTCATAGAGTTCTTCGAGGGTGGCGTGGAAAGCCTTGGCCAGATCGCTGGGCAGATCGCGGATGAATCCCACCGTGTCGGTCAGGATGGCGTGTTGGCCTGAAGGCAGATAGAGCCGTCTGGAAGTAGGGTCCAGGGTGGCGAAGAGACGGTCTTCGGCCAGGATGTCGCTGCCGGTCAAGGTGTTGAGCAGGGTCGACTTGCCGGCGTTGGTGTAGCCGACGATGGAGATGATCGGCAGCGGCGAGCGGTTGCGGGCCGAGCGCAAGACTTTGCGGCGCTTGGAAAGCTGCTTGAGTTCTTGCTCGAGGCGGGCGATACGGTCGCGCACACGCCGGCGCAAGACCTCGAACTTGGTCTCGCCCGGGCCGCGGGCGCCGATGCCGCCGGTCAGGCGCGACAAGAAGTCGTCTTTGAGCACGAGGCGAGGCAGGCTGTACTTGAGCATGGCCAGTTCAACCTGCAGCTTGCCGCCGCGACTGTGGGCGCGGTGGGCGAAGATGCCCAGAATCAGCTGGGTTCGGTCCCAGACTTCAAGTTCGCCGAACTCCGAGATAGCTCGGACCTGCGAGCCCGAAAGCTCACCGTCAAAGACCATCAGGTCGACATCTTTTTGCATGCAGTGGATGTAGAGTTCTTTCATTTTGCCGCTACCGACCACGAACTTCTTGTCGAGCTTGTTGCGGCGCTGCAGAATGGTGTCGACCACTTCCAGGTCGGCCGACTCGGCCAGGTCGACCAGCTCTTCCATCGACTCGCGCAACTCGTCGAGGCGACCGGTGGTGACGCCCACCAGAATCGCGCGTCGGCGCTTTCCGTCAACCTTGCGTGAGGCGCGAGTGGTGGCCCCGAACTCTTCCTCGAGGCTGCGGATGAAGCCTTGGAAGTCCAGGCGCAGGTCATGGATCGCAACCGGAGGGTCGGTTTGCCAGGGCGGGCCGTCGCCATGCTCGGGTTGGAGGTAGCCGATGAAGACGTTGCCGGGCAGGCCGTTCTCTTTGACCTCGATGGCGGCTACCAGGTCAAAACGCAGCAGGGCCAGGTCGGTCAGGTCGTCGTGGCTCAGGGGCTCGCCCTTGAGATGGGTGTGCAGGAAGCGCAGGCCACGAAAGCGAGACTTGCCAACGCGATAACGCCCCATCTCGGAAATCTCGATCTGGCGGGCGTCGCCGACGATGACGTCGACCAGCTTTCCGGCTCGGTCGACGAGAATGCCGATTTGGCGGCCGGTTTCCTCAGAGAGTTCGGTCACGGCCCGAGCGAGTTCGGGGGTGATGACCTGGTCGGGGGGGATGCGTCGCTGATAAAGCCGCTCCAGCCTTCCTAGCTGGTTCGGCTTCAGTCCGAGGGTGTTGCCTTTGACCTTTTTGATACGCTATCCTCCGGCCCGTATTCTAGCCGAAAGAACCAATTTTGGTCAACAGGCGGAATGACGCGCCATGAGAGAATTCGGCAGCGTTTACTGTTTGCAAAATTAGGCCAGGTCTAGGCGGCTGGTATTTTTTCTCCAGGTTTAACATGTTGGAAGCAATTTTTACATGGTGTTTACAGATTTTGTGAGTTGCACCCGTTATACTTCTACTTAGAAAGCTCATCTGGAGGACAATATGGGTCGCAGTCTCAATCTCACCGGTGCACTTCCACTTACGGCCGTCGAGCGGCCCCAGCGCAATGTCGTCGAGTTGCTCGAGAAGTCGCTGGTGCGATTGCCGGGGATGTCCCCCGAGGGACTCGCCGCCCTGCGCACCTACTCGGCTCAGGCTACCCAGGACAGCAGCCGTTTGCGGGATATGGACGGCATCAAGAAGCCCGACTTCGATGACGTCTGGACCCGCCATCGCGATGCCGAGAACGAGGGGCCCACCAGCCGCAGCGTCAGTGAGTTGCAGCGCCGGCTGAGCCTGGACTGGGACCGAAATCCTGGCATCAAAGCCCTCATCGACGTGCTGACGCGCGAAGGGTTGGCCACTCCCGAGAACCTCTCTCACCTCGAGCGGATCTATCGCACCCACGGCTCCGACGCGGCCGAGAAGGTGGCCAAGACCCTGGCTGACTTCGCCGGTCACTATCGCGACGGCCTGGGCGCCGAGCAGAAGCAGCTGATTTCGGATGCTCTCCACGATATCGCCGTGCCTTCCGACATCAACCAGCGTAACGTCGGCTCGTGCGCGGCCACGGCTGCCCAGATGAAGCTGGCCATCGAGAAGCCCGAGGAATATGCCCGCATCCTGTGCGACCTGGCCCGGGGGCAGAACACTGAACTGCTCAACGGAGACACCCTCCGGCCCAACGACACCTGGCGGGGCGACGGTGACGACCGCCGCAGCCTCTCGTGCAAGATCATGCAGAACGCCTTCATGCAGTATGCCCAGGGCAGTTACAACAGCAAGACCGGCAAGGACGACGGCCTCAACTGGGGTCAGCAAGAGAACTTGCTGGAAGGCCTCTTTGGAGATAGCGACTACGATAACGACTCCACCGGCATGTTCACCGACAAAGACGACCTCTACTCTTACGTCGAAGATGACCTGTCTCGCGGTCGGGCGGTGGTGGTTTCCTTCCCCAACCACGCCGTCACGGTGGTGGGCATCGACAAGCGCAGCACGCCCCACAAGGTCATCATCGACTCCTGGGGTGGCCAGTATAGCATGTCCGTCGAGGAGTTCAAGAAATACGTTCAGGCCGTGCGCAGCCTCGATGACAGCGGCTGGGATGATCGAAAGACCCCCGACGGCCAGCTCACCATCGTGGGCGACCACTAGCAACTTCGCCCCGGGAAAAGGAGTACTTACTCGCCTCCAGGCTCTCTCTCTCGAGCCGATAATCACGGGGTCCGACCTGGTTTTGACCGGTGACCCCGCTGGTGAAAAGGACTTTCCACGAATTTTGGGGGTAGGCAGGCCCGCCTTGAGTCAGCACGAAATTGATGACCTGGGGGAGTCTCGCAGGGAAAGGGTCTTTCTTGTCCGAGAGAGAGACAATAGACGAGTTCGAAGAGCCGAAGGGCCACATCCTGGTGGTTGATGACGAGGAGATCAATCGTGACCTCCTTTCTCGACGCTTAGAGAAGCGCGGCTATCTCGTGACGACTGCTGTCGACGGCACCGAAGCGCTCGACTTTGTCGAACAGAACGCCTTCGACATGATTTTGCTCGACATCATGCTGCCCGGCATCGACGGCATCGAGGTGCTCGAGCGAATTCGTCGCGTCCACGCCGCCAGCGAGCTTCCCGTCATCATGGTCAGCGCCAAGGATGACAGCGAAGGCATCGTGCAGGCCCTGACCCTGGGCGCCAACGACTATGTCACCAAGCCGGTGGATTTTCCGGTCGTTTTCGCCCGCATCCAGACCCACCTCAACCATCGCCAGGTGAAGATTGCCCTCAAAGAGAGCGAAGAACGCTATGCCCTGGCTCTGGCCGGGGCCAACGACGGCCTCTGGGACTGGGACCTGCGCACCGACCGCGTCTATTACAGCCCCCGTTGGAAGGCCATGCTGGGCATCGGCGAGGCGGAGTCGGTGCTGGCCTCGCCCGAAGAATGGTTTGGCCGCGTCCATCCAGATGATCTGCCTGAACTCAAGGAACGATTGCAGCGCCATCTCGAGCAAGGCACGTCGCACTTCGAGAGCGAGCATCGCATGCTCCACACCGATGGCTCCTATCGCTGGGTGCTCAGCCGAGGAATGGCCGTGCGCGACTCCCAGGGCGAGGCTTATCGGATGGCCGGCTCCCAGTCGGACATCACGGCCCGTAAGGTCTATGACCCCTTGACCGGCCTGCCCAACCGGGTGCTGTTCATGGACCGTCTCTCCCACGCTTTGCGCCGCTTCAAGCGCTACAAGAACTACGAGTTTGCGGTTCTCTTGCTCGACCTTGACCGGTTTCGTATCGTCAACGACAGTCTCGGTCATCACATCGGCGATCAGCTGTTGATTCACATGGCCCGACGTCTCAATCTGTGCGTGCGCACCGGCGACACGGTGGCCCGCTTCGGCGGCGACGAATTCACCATTTTGCTCGACGATATCAAGGACGTCAGCGACGCCACGCGCGTAGCCGAGCGCATTCAGCAGTCCCTCAAGACGCCTTTCCGCCTCGAGGGCCACGAGGTCTTCACCACCACCAGCGTGGGTATCGCTCTGTCGGCCACCGGCTACGAAGTGCCCAACGACGTGGTGCGCGACGCCGATACCGCCATGAACCGGGCCAAGGCCCTGGGCAAGGCTCGTCACGAGATGTTCGATCGGGCTATGCACACCCAATCTTCCAAGCGGCTGCAGCTCGAGACCGACCTGCGCAAAGCCGTCGAGCGCGAAGAGTTCGTGGTTTACTACCAGGCCATCGTGTCTCTAGAAGACGAGTCGATCAATGGTTTTGAAGCACTGGTGCGGTGGATGCACCCGACCCGCGGCATGGTGCCTCCCGACGAATTCATCTCCATCGCCGAAGAGACCGGATTGATCCTGCCCATCGACAAATTCGTGCTGCGCGAGGCCTGCCGTCAGACCAAAGAGTGGCAGGCCGAGTTCGGTCCCCTGACGATTAGTGTGAACCTCTCGGCCAAGCAGTTCGCCATGCCCAACATCGTGCTCGAGATCGACCAGGTGCTCGAGAAGACGGGGCTCAATCCTAACGACCTCAAAGTCGAGATCACCGAGAGCGCCCTGATGGACAATGCCGACTCGGCAGCCGAGATCTTCCGACAACTCAAGGCTCGCAACGTGCGCCTCGGACTTGACGACTTTGGCACCGGCTACTCATCCTTGAGCTATCTGCACCGTTTTCCTCTCGACACCCTTAAGATCGATCGCTCGTTCGTCAGTCGGATGGACAACACGGGCGAAAACGAGGCCATCATCCGCACCATCGTTTCCTTGGCCCAGAACATGGACTTTCAGACGGTGGCCGAAGGTATCGAGACCAGTTCTCAGTTTAGTTCGCTACGCGAACTCGAGTGTCTCTACGGTCAGGGGTATTTCTTCTCGAAGCCGATGCCGCCTGAGGAGGCCGAGCAACTCCTGGCCCGGAAAGTAGGGAGGCTGAAGGCTCAGCCCTGAAGCTGACCAACTACATAGACCGCTTCGTTCCTGGCTCGTTACGCTCGGAGGGCGTGGACCCGTTTCGTCGCTCGCGTCTGGTGGTGGGCTTTTCCTGGTTGGGCGGGTTCTGGTGCCTGGTTTTCTCGTTCATGTTCTCGGTCCAGTTCCACGAGACGCCGGCCGCCTATGCCAGCCTGGCTGCTTGCTTTTTGTGTCTGCTGACGCCGATGGTTTTACGTTGGACGGGCTCTCCGACGGCGGCAGGCAACTATCTGTTGAGCGTGGCCTTTCTCACTCTGGCCTTCTTTTCATGGAACTTCGGCGGTTACAAGGCACCGGCCCTGACCTGGACGGTGTTGTTGCCCATGGTGGCCATCATGGTGGCCGACAACCGCTCGGGGGTGGCCTGGTCGTGCGTGGTCATTGCCCTGGTCATCGGTCTCTACTTCGCCGATCTGTTCGGTTATCAAGCTCCCGAACTGCTGGCCCCCGAGGACATGCGCATCGTGGCCTGCGTGGCCACCATCGGCCTCATGGTGCTCATCGTGCTCTTCACCCTGCTCTACGAGACCTTCAAAGACCGCACCCTCGAGCGACTCAAGATGGCCAATCTCAAGCTTTCCGAAGCCCGCGACCGGGCGCTGGAGGCCAGCCGCACCAAGAGCACCTTCCTGGCCAATATGAGCCACGAACTCCGTACGCCACTGAATGCGGTCATCGGCTACAGCGATATGCTGGTGGAAGAGGAAGCCATCCGCCCTGAAGAGTTCCAGGCCGACCTCAAGCGTATTCGCGCGGCCGGCAAGCACCTGCTGCGGCTGGTCAACGACATCCTCGATCTGTCCAAGAGCGAAGCCGGCAAGATGGAACTCGAGATCGACGATTTTGCCCTCAAGCCGCTGGTCGAGGAGCTGGTCGAGACGATGGCCCAGTCGGCGGTCAAAAACGAGAACGCTATAGCCTGCGAGTTCGGCGCCTCGCTGGGCGAGATGCGCAGCGATGCCACCAAGGTCCGCCAGTGCCTCTACAATCTGCTCAGCAATGCCTGCAAATTCACCCACGGAGGCAAGATCGTGGTGACGGTGAAACGGCTCAGCATCGACGGCCGCGAATGGTTCGAATTCTGTGTTAGCGACACCGGCATCGGGATGACCCCGGAGCAACGGGCGCGGGTTTTCGAACCGTTCGTCCAGGCCGACACCACCATGGCCCGCCGCTACGGCGGAACCGGACTGGGTCTGTCGCTGACGGTGCGCTTCTGCCAACTGCTGGGCGGCACGCTGGCGGTCGAATCCGAAAAAGGCAAAGGCTCGATCTTCACCCTCATTCTCCCCGCCGAAATCGACGGCGCGGCCGAAGAACTGCTGGCTCTTCCCGGCGAGCAGGACCTGTAGGCTCGCCAGGGAGCCGGCCTTTGGCCGGAGAGGGGAGCGCTCGCTGCGCTCGCGGGATAAGGAGCGGCCTTCGGCCGGGAAAAGGAGCGACCTTCGGCCGGGATAAGGAGCGACCTTCGGCCGGGATAAGGAGCGGCCTTCGGCCGGGATAAGGAGCGGCCTTCGGCCGGGATAAGGAGCGGCCTTCGGCCGGGATAAGGAGCGGCCTGCGGCCGGGATAAGGAGCGACCTTCGGCCGGGATAAGGAGCGGCCTTCGGCCGGGATAAGGAGCGGCCTTCGGCCGGGATAAGGAGCGACCTTCGGCCGGGGAAAGGAGCGGCCTTCGGCCGGGATAAGGAACGACCTTCGGCCGGGGAAAGGAGCGAAGCTCGCTGAGCTCGCTTCGGGAAAGAAAAAAGCGGCCCAAGGCCGCTCTCAGCGCGCAGCGCTGCTCCTTCTCCCGGTGGCGAAGCCACCGCTCCTTGTCGAGGCGGAGCCTCGAGATCTCCGGGCGAAGCCCACGGCTCCTTCTCCCGGTGGCGAAGCCACCGCTCCTTGTCGAGGCGGAGCCTCGAGATCTCCGGGCGAAGCCCACGGCTCCTTCTCCCGGTGGCAAAGCCACCGCTCCCTGTCGACGCGACAGCGTCGAGATCTCAGCCGCAGGCTGCTCCCCTTCGAGGCGAAGCCTCGATTCTACATATCGTCGAGAGCTTTGTCGACCATCTGGTTGTAGTCTTTGACCACGTCGACCGAGCTACTGACGGCTTCACCATAGCCTTTGGTGTAGCCTTTGTAGGCGCCGGTGGCGATGCCGTAGACGGCTCCGCCGACCAGACCCAGCGGGGTGGCGATCACGGCCGCGACTGGTAGCAGGGCGCTGCCGACGACTTTCAAGGGCAGGCTGGCCTCGCTGCTCCACATCTCGTCATAGCACTTGAAGAGGGCGCGAGGGGTGTGGAGCAGGGTCACGGCGCCGATGCCGAGACCGTCGACCACACCAGCGGTGGCGCCGGCGGCCAGGCCTTTGGCGCCGCCCGCGATGCTGATGTCGAAAGGCTCTTCGCCGGGCTCGAGTTCGTCGGTCTCATACTCCTGCAGCTCCTTGACCAGCTTGCCGGCCAGATCCGTGTGGAAGGTCTTCACGTCTTCGACGCCTTGTTTGACAGCGCCGCCGAAGCCGTTCTCGATGCCCTCGGTGAAGCCGCGATAAAGGCCGAAACCGGCCGAGCCCAAAGCGGTCAGAACCGGAGCGGCGATGACGGCGGCGGGCAGGGTGAGGGCGATGCAGGTCTTGATGACCGGACCCAGCTGAGGGGTGGCGAACAGCGCTTTATAGGCGTGATAGGTGGCTTTCGGGGCGTTGATGATCGAGGAGGCGGTGTTGCCGACCGTCTCGATGCCGGCTACGGCTACGGCCGCGCCGAGGCCCGTGAAGGCCTGGCCCCAGGTAACTTTGTCTTCGTCCACGCCCTGGCTGCTGATGGGGGCGTCCTGGGGAGCCGGGGCAGGTTTGTTGGCGCTCAGAGTGCGCGCGTAGGCGTTGTTATAAGGAAGTGTGGTGACAGTCATTTGGTGTATTCCCTCCGAATACTGTATGTATTTTTGTATTTCAGAATCTGAGGCACGGTTGGCGGACCGGGCACCAGGCGAAATCATTTGCTTGCGTTCCTGTCTTATCAACCGCATATGGCCGCTCTATTGCGCTGTTGTTAAAAGTGGGACACGTTTGGCATCTCGGCCGCGGCGGGTATATCTACGGGACTACGCGAGGTCGCTGCCGCGGCCCGATCTGGAGGAAAAATTAAATGGCAACCAAGACCGCTTTTGAGCTTCCCGCGCTCCCTTACGCTCACAACGCCCTCGAGCCTCACATCGACGCTCGGACCATGGAAATTCACCACGGCAAGCATCACGCCGGCTATGTGACCAAGCTCAACGCAGCCCTGGAAGGTCACGCCAACCTGCAGGCCATGAGTATCGAAGAGCTGATGAGCAAACTCAACGAGGTGCCCGAGTCGATTCGCACGCCTGTGCGCAACAACGGTGGCGGCCACGCCAACCATTCACTCTTCTGGCAGATTATGGGTCCCGCCGCCGGCGGCGCTCCCAGCGGCAAGCTTGGCGACGCCATCAAGGCAGCCTTTGGTAGCTTCGACAACTTCAAAGAGAAGTTCGCCGACGCCGCCGCCTCTCGCTTCGGTAGCGGTTGGGCCTGGCTGGTGGTCAACAACGGCAAGCTCGAAGTGATGTCGACTCCCAATCAGGACACCCCCCTGATGGAAGGCAAGACCCCCATCCTGGGGTTGGACGTGTGGGAACACGCCTACTATCTGAACTATCAGAACCGCCGCCCTGACTACATCTCCGCCTTCTGGAATGTGGTCAACTGGGCCAAGGTGGCCGAGAACTTCGAATCAACAAAGTAACCTATATCGGCGGCTCCCCGACCCAGGAAGACCTTTCCCCCGGGGGAAAGGTCTTCCTGCGTTAAGAAAGTCACGTCCCGCCCTCGGGTGACCGGTGTTTTCCGTTGGTCAGTCGGGGCGAACTTCCTTTCGGGTTCAGGGGGATTCCGCCCCGTATTGATAGAAATTCACCTTGCCCACGTTGCCCTGAGGCAGGCCCAGAGTCCTCGGATTTGCAGGAGCCGTATGCCCGCGTCAGAAACGCTTCGTGCGGTAGGGGAGTAGATGAAAGGCCGGTTGAGTTCCCCGAAAAAGGGTGCCCAAGTGGTCGGTTGGCATTTTGGCGGACGAAACGAAAACGGTACGTAAGAGACCGAAAGAGGCGGAGGTAGAAGCTCCCGGCTCTAGGGCCGAGGAGATTCTTGCTGCCTACAAGCGTTCCCAAATCACGGCCAAAAAGCTCAAGATCCGTCTTGACAAGGTCAGCGCCCAGGCCAAGGATTACAAGCGCGAACTGGCCGAAATGGAGCGCGAGCAAAAGCGCAACGCCGCCACCATCGCCCGCCTCGAGAAAGAGCTGGCCAGCGGCGAGGGCGGGGGCGGATCCGGTCGAGAAGCGGCCCTGACCGCCAAGCTCGAAGCCTCGCGACGTAACAACGCCAAGCTCAAAGACGCTTATCAGGCCAAATCCGAGAAGGTGGCCGAGCTGACGGCTGCCAACAAGCGCCTGGAAAAGGCCGTCAAAGGCGATTCGAGTCAGCTGGCCGCCGAGGTCAAGCGGCTCGAAGAGTTGCTGGCTCAAGCTAGCGGTGGCGCCGATCCCGAAGAACTCGACGAACTCAAACTTCAACTCGAGGCCCACCAGGATCTACTGTCGGAGGCCGAGCTGCGCGTGGCCGAACTCGACGAGGGCCTGGCCGAACGCGATGCCAAGGTTTCTGAACTCGAGCGCAAGGTGGCCGGGCTCGATAGCCAGCTGGCGGTTCAAGAGGGCAAGATCGAGCTGCTCGAGAGCGAACTCTCGGGGGCCACCGCCACCGCCACGCAAGAGAAGGAGGCGGCCGAAGAGCTGCGCTCGGAACTCGAGTCGTCCACCCTCCTCATCGCCGATCTCGAGGGCCTGCTCAACGAGCAGGAGACCCGCATCAGCCAGCTGGAAATCGAGTTGACCGAGCGCGAGGCCGCGCTGGTCGAGGCTCAGAGCGATCTCAAAGAGACGGCCGAGAAGCAGCTGGCCACCGTCGAGGCCAAGCTAGCCCACAAAGAGGGCCAGCTGGAAATGCTCGAGAGCGAGTTCGCCGGCGCCAAGTCTCGGGTCGAGGAGCTGCAGGAGGAGCTCGAAGCCCAGAATTCGCTGACCGGCGAGCTAGAAGAGCTTCTCAACGCCAAAGACCAGGAACTGGAAGAGCTGGCCGCCGAGTTCGATGCCGCTACCAGCAAGGTCGAAGAACTCGAAGAGACGGCAGCCGCCCGCACGGCCGAAGTGGAAGCTCTCGAGCAGAGCATCGGTGAGCTTCAGGCCGAGCTTAAGACCTCGCAGGAGCTACTGGCCAAAGAAAAGTCCGAACGCGACAGCGACCGCCAGAATATCGCTCGACTCGAGGCCAAGCACAAGCGCAGCGAAGAGGTGCTCGAGACGGTCAAGAACCGCTACGAGCAGCTGCGCGAGGCACTCAAAGCTCATAAAGAGAAGGCTCTCACCCTCAAAGAGCACCTGGTGGCTGCCCTCGAGCGAGCCGAGGGCGCCGAAAGGCGGGCCGAAGAACTCGAGCGCCAGAAGGGTCAGCTCGAGAGCCAGTTGACCACCCTCAAGGGCACCCTCGCCGACACCGAGAATCGGGCCGAGGAGCTGGAAGGGACCCTGCTCGACACCGAGTCCGAGCGGGCTCAGGCGGCCTTTCGGGTCGAAGAACTCGAAGAACAGCTGGCCACCAGCAAAGCCGAGGTCGACGAGCTCGCTACCGAGCTTACGGCCGTCCAGGACGCCAAGAGCCTCAGTGAGGACCGGCTGGCCGAACTCGAGCCAGAACTCGAAGAAACTCGAGCCCTGTTGGATGAGGCCCTGGCCACCTCAGAAGAAGCCAGCCTGAAAGTGGTCGAACTCGAACAGTCCAAGAACGAGGCCGAGGCGGCTCTTGAAGAACTCAGAACGGAATTGGTGTCGGCTCAGGAGGAAGTCAGCTCGCTAACCGAGGCTCTCGACACCACCGACGAGCAACTCAACGGGGCTCAACAAGAGATCGAGACCCTGCAGGCGCAGCGGGACAAGCTCGACGAGGATCTCAACCTTTCCCTGGGGCGCGAGCAAGAGCTCAACTCGAGGCTGGCCATCGAGGGACGCAAAGTGGCCAAGCTCGAGGCCGCCTTCAACGAAGCCAGAACCAAGCTTCAGACGGCAGTCGGCAAATATGCGGCCATCAAAGAGACGGTCTTTCACAAGCAGACTCGCCTGGATGAACTCAAGGTCGCCCTCGATCAGGCCACCAGCGAACGCGACGCCAGGACCCAGCAGCTAGAAGCCCTCCAAGAGAGGGTGGTCGAGCTCGAGGCCCTCATCGAAGTGGGTCAGCAAGAGCAAGAGCTTTTGCGCAACGAGCTGAGCGAAGCCAACGAAATCATCGCCGAGCGAGCCTCTCAGGTCGAAGGGCTCGAGAACGAACTGGCCGACCGTGACGCGGCCGCCGAGGACATGGCCACCACGCTCGAGTCTCACGAGCAAGAGATCGAGCGCCTGACCGAAGAGGTCGAGCGGCTGGCCCAGGCCGAGACCGAGCTGGCCGAGATACGCCTGGAGTTCGAAGCGGCTTTGCTCGAGGTCGCCCAACTGGGCGAGACCATCGAAGCGCAGGCCGAGCAGCTGCAAGAGAAAGACCAGGAGCTGAGCGCGCGCGCCGAGCGGGTGAGCCGCCTCGAGGGCGGATTGTCCGACGCGGCCACTAAGTTGAAAGCGGCCAAGGAGCGGATCGCCGCTCTCGACGCCGAGTTGCGCAAGGCCGTCGATAAGCATCGGCGTCAGGCGGAAGAGCTCAACCGCCGCTCGCGCCAATTGACCGAGATGGAGGCGCGGCTGGCCCAGACCACCGAAGGGGTCCATGCCAAAGACACCCTGCTCGAGCAGGTGCAGTCGCGCCTCGAGGCCGGCCATTCTCAGGTCGAAGAGCTGCAGGCCGAGCTGGCTAGCCGCGAGGCAGAACTCGAGGACCTCAACTTCGAACTCGAGCGGCTGGGCGAGCTGGAAGAGGTTCTGGTCAAGAAAGAAGACGAACTCGAGCGCCTGCATGCCCAGCTCGAGACGCTCAAAACCGAGATGGCCACGTCGCAGGCCGAGGCGGCCGAGCGCGAAACCGGTCTGCGCGCACAGATTCGCGAGCTGACCCAGGAGCTGACTTCGGTTCGCGAACGCACCCAGGCCTCGGCTGTCCAGGTCGAGGAGCTGGCTCGCGAGCACGATCAGGTCAACACCGAGGTCGAAGAGCTACGCGAGGCTCTCCAGGTCTCGCAGGACGAGTATGCGGACCTGACCCTGGCCATGCAAAAGGTCGAGGAAGAGCTGGCCGCGGCCCAGGAGAAGGTGGAGCGGCTCACCGCCAGTCAGGGCGATTCTAGCCAACAGAACCAGCAGCTGAGCGAGCAATTGCGAATCGAGACGATCAAGGTCCAGAAGCTGCAGGCGGCTCTCACCGACAACCACGAAAAGCTCAAGACGGTAGCCGGCAAGTATACCGTCATCAAAGAGACCGTCTTTCAGAAACAGGCCAAGCTCGACGAGACGCGGGCCGAACTGCAGGCGGCCCACCAAGAGCAAGAGGCCTCGCGCCAGAAGAGCGAGGCTCTGGCCGCTCGGGTGGAAGAACTCGAGATCGCGCTAGCCACCTCGGAAGAAGAACTCAAGCTTTTACGCGAGCAGGTCGAGATGGGCGGCCAACAGATCGAAGACCAGGGCCTCGAACTCGAAGAGAGCCAGACCGTGCTGAGCCAGCTCGAGCACGAACTCAGTGAGCGCCAGGACATCATTGGGGAACTCGAGCAAGCCCTCGAGGGCCGCGAGTCGGAACTGGCCGAGCTCAACCTCGAATTGGAGCGGCTGGCCGAAGTCGAGGCCCGGTCCCATGAGCTGCAAGAGGTCTCGCGCCAGGCCCGGGAAGAATCCGCCCAGCTCCAGCAAGAGGTGGCCACCCAGCGGGCCCGCATCGCGTTTCTCGAACAAGAGCTGACCGACGCCCGCAATCTGGCCGAGACCTCGGACGTCAAGGCCAGCAATCTGCAGCAAGAACTCTCCTCGCGCATCGGGAGGCTCAAGAAGCTCGAGAACCAGTTGGGCAGCGCCGCCGCCAAACTCAAAGCGGCCAAGCGTCGTATTGGCGACCTCGAGGCCGCCTACTCGACCACCACCGGCAAGGCTCGCGAACTGGCCGACGAGCTGCAAGCCAGGGCCCGCCGCATGGGAACTCTCGAGGCCCGTATCGCCGAACTCGAAGAGGCCCGCGGTCAGAGCGACGGCGAACTGACCGAGCTGCGGACTCGACTGGAGGCAAGTCAGAATCGGGTCCAGGAGCTCCAGACCCAGCTCGATGCTCGCGACAGCGATTTGGACGAGCTTTCCCAGGAGCTGGCTCGCCTGGGCGATCAAGAACTCGAGAGCCAGTTCGAGTTGGGCACCGCTCAGGAAGAGGTCGAGAAGCTCAAGGGCCAGATCGAGACTTTGACGGCCGAACGAGACCAGGCCGTGGCCCAGATCGAAGGGGCTCGCAACCAGGCCGAAACCGCCGATTTGCGGGCCTCCCACCTCAAAGACGAGCTGTCGGAGCGGGTAGGCAAGTTGGGCAAGCTCGAACGAGCCCTGGGCGAGGCCGCTGCCAAGCTCAACAAGGCCAAGAGTCACATCGCCAACCTGGAAGAGACGCTGGGCGCCACCGTAGAGAAGTGTAAGGAACTCGGGGCCGAGGCTCGCGGTCGCGGCCAGCGGGCCGAGCGCCTGGAGCAACTGCTGGTCGAGGCCCGCGAACAAGCCAAGGATGCTATTGAAGCCAGGGTCCGGCTCGAGGAAGAACTCAACGACGCTCGCCGCAAGACCGTCGAACTCAACTCTCTGCTGGGTAGCCGTTCTTCCAGTGTGGGCGAGCTGGAAGAGCAGTTGGCCGAGAAAGAAGCCCTGGTGGTCGACCTCGAGCAGATGCTCGAGTCGCGCGACGCCGAGCTTGAAGATATGTCGGCCGAGCTGGCTGCCCTGGGGGGACTCGAGGACGAGCTTGGCAATCTGCGCAACGAGCTGGAGAAAGAGCGCGAGTCGAATCAGGAGTTGAACTCGCAGCTCGAGCAGACCCAGGCCACCGTCAGTCGCCTGGAAGGCGAACTGGCCGAAGCCGAGAACCGCCAGATGGCGGCCGAGCTTACGGCTAAGAACCTCAAGGAGCAGCTGAGTTCGAGGCTGGCCCGGGTGGACAAACTCGAGCAAGGCCTGGGGGCGGCCGCCTCGCGATTGAAGCTGGCCAAAGCCCGCATCGACGAACTCGAGACCCAACTGCAGGCGAGCGTGGCCGAGGCCGGTGAGGCCCGCAGTCAGGCCACCAGCTTCAAAGCGGAACTGCAACAGTCTACCCGCAAGATTCACGCCCTCGAAGAAGGCCTTTCCAATTCGCAGCAAAGCCTGCATCGGCTCGAAGAGAAGCTGGCCCGCCGCAATCAGCGCATTGAAGAACTCGAAGAGGCGCTCACCCACAAGGCCTCGGAGATCTCGCATCTCAATACCGAAGTGCTCGATTTGGCCGAGCTGCAGGGTCGGCTCGAGAGCCTGGGCGAGCAACTCGAGCGGCGCAACCGCCAGATCCAGGAGACCCGCAACGAACTCGAGCAGAGCCAGAACCGGGTCAAGGAACTCGAGGATGATCTGGCCGTGGCTCAAGATGCGGCCGAGACCGCCGAGCTGCAGAATACCAATCTGCGCGAAGAACTCTCTTCTCGGGTCGAGAAACTATCGCGCCTGGAAGGTGCCCTGGGCCAGGCGGCCGCCAAGCTCAAGACGGCCAAGAGTCGTATTGGCGAACTGGAAGGCTCGCGTTCTCAGGCCCTGGAGCGCTGTCGCGAACTCGAGCGTGAGGTGACCGAGCGCTCCAGTCTGCTAGCTCGTCTGCGGGCTGAACTCTCCAGAGCCACCACCGCCCAGGACAAGCTCGAGCGAGCCAAATTGATCGTCAACGAACTGCGCGACCGGCTCGTCCTCGAGCAACGCCAGCGCCGCGACCTTGAGCAAGAACTCGAAGGGCGGGCCACTCGCATCGCCCAACTCGAGGCCCGCCTGTCTTCCGATTCGGGCGAGACCGACCAGGAACTGGGCGTGCTGCGGGGGCGTCTGGCCGAAGTCGAGGCCCGACTCGAGTCGCGCACTCGCTCGCTGGATACCCTGCGCCACGAGCTCAACGAGCGCGAGGAAGTGATTCGTGATCTGACAGCTACCCTCGAGAGTCGCGAGCTCGAAATGGAAGGCCTGTCGGAAGAGTTGGCTAACCTCGATCGGCTCGAGACCGAGGTGAGCGGGCTCAAAGAGCGGCTCGAACGTTCTCTGCAAGAGAAGGCCGGCCTCGAGGCCGAAACGCGCGAGCGCGAGCTAGAACTGCACACGCTGCGCAGCGAACTGGCCGAGGTTCGAGGCCGCTCCGACTCCGAAGACGTGCGCGTGACCAGTCTGCAAGACGAGCTGGCCTCGCGACTCGAGCGTATTTCCAAGCTCGAGAAAGGCCTGGGCGCGGCTGCTTCCAAGCTGCAGGTGGCCAAGCGACGCATTCTCGAACTCGAGGAGAAGGTTCAGAAGGCTAGCGAGCAAGCCCTGACGACCAACGAGAAGACCACCGAGGCCAGCGAGCGGCTGGTGGCGGCTGAAGCCAGGGTACGTGAGCTGTCGGCCAACCTGCAGAAGAAGGAGCAGGCTCTGGCCACCCTGGAAGCTCGCCTGGAGCAGAAAGAGGCAGCCGTTGACGAGCTGGAGGCAGTCGCCCGTCAGCGCGAGCAGCGCATCGATGAACTCACGCGGGCGCTGGCTGAGAATTCGCAGGCGGCCGTCGGTAGCCCCCAGCTCGAAGAAGAGCTGACCAACCTCAAGCTTTCCGAGCAGCGCCAACGCGAGCAGCTCGAGCAGCAACAGGCGCGTCTGCGCCAGCTCGAAGAGCAGTTAGCCGAGGCCCAGCGAGCTGCCGAGACGGCCGACCTGCGCACCAATCACCTGGCCTCCGAGCTGGGCGGCCGCTCCGAGCGAGTGACCCGGCTCGAAGAGGCCCTGGGGACCGCCGCCGCCAAACTCAAAGCCGCCAAGAAGCGCCTCGATGAGCTGCAAGAAGCGCGTCGCAAGAGCCTTGAAGAGGTTCGTCGCCTGGAGGACGTGGTGCTCGAGCGCGACAGCGCCCTGGCTCGCCACCAGACCGAGAAGTCCGAACTCGAAGCCAGACTCGAGCGCCTGGGCCAGGAGCGACAGCAGTTGCAGGCCGAGCTGCAGAAAGCCACGGCCGCCAAAGTTCAATCCGAGAGTCTGCTGGCCAGCCAGGGAGCCGGTGAAGACGCCCTGCAGCAGCAGCTGGCCGAGAAGACCGGTCTGGTCAATACTCTCGAAGCCCGGTTGCAAGAGCGTCTCGACGAGAATGCCCGGCTGGTGGCCGAGATCGACCGCCTGGCCGAGGTCGAGACCGAACTCGAAGACCTGCGCGCCCAGTTCGAGGCCCAGCGCCAACGCAACCAGCGTCTCGAGCAAGAGCTGGCTGCTCGTGAAAACGAGATGGCCGAACTCGAGACCGAGGTGCACACTCTTCATCAGAGCACCGAGACGACCGACCTCAAGGCCGAAGACCTCAGGGCCGAACTCGACCAGCGGGACCAGGCCATTCGGCGCCTGGAGGGCGAGCTGGGCGAGGCCAACTCTCGCCTCAAATTGGCCGACACCCGAGTCGACCATCTCGAGCAAGCCCTGGGCGCCAGCCAGCAAAAGGTGCGCAGCCTCGACGAAGCCCTGGCACTGGCCCAAAAGCAGTCTCAAGACACGTCGGCTCTCGACGACCTGAACTTCCGCCTCACTCAGGTCACCACCCAGCTGGCCGAGACCGAAGAGGCCTGGTTCGCCAGTCAGTTTCAGGTGGAAGAGTTGCAGAATCTGCTGGATGAGCGCGAGCAAGAAATCGAAGAACTGCGCGAAGAGGCCGGTCGTAATACCGATCTGGAGGGCCGGCTGGGCGAAACGCTGGCTGCCGCCGAAGAGCGCGAGAGAAGGCTGCGCGAACAGCTGGAGGCCCGCGACCTGGATCTCGAAGATATGGAATCCGAACTCGCCCACAATCTCGATCGGGCCGAGACGGCCGAGCTTCAGGCCAGCAATCTTCAGGAAGAGCTGTCGGTTCGTTTGGGCCGAATTGCCAAGCTCGAGAGTAACCTCGGCGCGGCTAAGGGTAAATTGAATGAGGCGCGCGAGAGAATCGCTCAGCTCGAGGAGCAGCTGGCTAACGCCGGTGGCAAGCACCAATCGATGGAATCGCAACTGGTCGAACTCAACCGGTTGCGCGGACGAGTTCAAGAGCTAGAAGAATCGCAGGCGCGACTGGAGGCGAGATGACAGGCAAGGGCGTGAGCGATCTCGAGAAGCTGCAAAGCCAGCTACTGCGAGAGAAAGCACGAGCGGAAGAGGCTGAAGCCGGCCGGGTTCTGGCCGAGAAGAAGATGACTCTGGCTCAAGAAGAGGCGGCCCGTCTGGGTCGCGAAATGGCGCAATTGCAAGCTCAGCTCGAATCGCTACGAGCCTCCCGCCAACCCGGGCCCGAGAGTTCTGCCGGTTCACCCTCGCAGGAGGAACTCGAGCAAGCGCGTGCTCGAGTGGTCGAGCAAAATCGCGACTACGAACGGTTGGCCGGGCGGCTGGAAGAAGAGTCGGCCGCCAAGACCATGGCCCTGGCCGATGCGGCCCGCCAGCGCAAACTGGTCAACGAACAGCAACGCAAGCTCGAGTCGCTAGAGAAAGAGATCTCGAGACTCGAGGGCCTGGCTGCCGAACTCCGCGAGGGCAAGACGGTGGTGAGCCCCGACCAGAAACGCCTCGAAGAGATCGAGAAGGCCCTGCAAGGGGTGCGGCTGGCCCTGAGTCAGAGCGAGTCCAAGCGGGGCGAGCTAGAAGAGTCTTATCGTCTGGCCCGCGAGCGAGCCGACACCCTGACCGGTCGGTTGGAGGACCTCGAGAAGACTCTGCGACGCAAGGATCAGGAATTCGACACGCTGGCTTCTAGTCTGATGCAGGCCCAGGAGCGAGCTCGCCAGCTCGAGACCGAGCTACCGTTGAGTAGCGGGATGGAAGAGGAGCTGCGCGAGCAATTGGCGGGAGCTCGCACCCAAACCGAGGATCTTCGTCGTCAACTGGCCGAACGACAGCATGAACTCGACCAACTGCAGAAGGAACTTCAGACGTCCCAACTGGTGAAGACGGCCCTGGCCGAGCGCGACACCCGCATTCGTTCACTAGAAGAGAAGCTCGAGGCCTATCGCCAGGCTCGCGACCAGCCCGCCCCCGAGGATCCGGTGGCCCGGGCCCAGGCGCTCGAGGCCGAGCTGCAGGTCAAGGAACGTCAGATAGGCCGCCTCGAGCAGACCATCCGTCGACTGTCCTCGCCTCAGCTCTAGCCTGCCAAGGAGGTGAGAGGTCGGGTCGAGACCGTGACCACCGGGTCAGGGCCCACCACTTCTAGCACCGGTTCACCGTCTGCACCCAGAAAGCGGTGGACGGCGATGGGCGATTCGAGCTCGCAGCGAGCCTGAGCCTCGGCCACTGCCGGTCCGTCGGTGAGGCGCTCTAGCGAGTGGATCCAGCGCAGGGCGGGGTCGTGGCTGAGCGAGCAGACTTGATCGAACTCGTAGTGCATGGCCTCTTCGTGAGTGTAGAGACTCATCCACACCTGGCGACCCTCTCGATAGAAAGTCTGTAGGTAGGCGGCCTGGCGTAGACGGTCGGGCTCGGAATGCGCGCTCACGGGGGTGGCGAAGGCGTCCTCGGTGACCGACTCTAGATAGGCCTGGAGACGAGCCCGCTGGCAAGAGTCTACGGGTTCCAACCGCAGTCCGGCCCGAAACGGCGGAGTCATTCGACTCCAGCGTACCACCCCACTCAATTCTACGGCCCCCAGACCGTTGTCGAGGTCCAGGCTCAGAGCTAGCTCGTCTCCAGGTCTGAGAGGGGCATGGGTCAGCAACTGCGTTCCCTCCGCGGTCAGGTCAACCGTAAGGGCCTCGAAGTTCGGCAGCCATTGGGACCGGGTTCGCAAACTGATGGGCAGACGGGATTGACTCCGCAGCGGATACTCCACCCCTTCGGCCACAGGGACCTGGAAATCGCCCTCGATCAGGCTGACCGAACTCAGCCATCCGTCCGATAAACGGCGATGCGCCTGGACCTTGACCAGAGCTCCCAGCAGTTCGACCGGTTCGTCCCAGCTAAGCCGCTCGGCCGTCTCGACGAGGGCCTCTCGGCCGGTCCGGCCGACCAGCCGTGCCTCGATGGGTTGATTCTTAACACTAAAGAGCGACAGCATAGCTCCTCCTCGGGTGTCTTCAGGGCTATTCGGGCCCGCTTAAAGCATAGGCTGGCGGGGTGGACCTGCCTGAGCCTCCGCGGGATGACATCATCCCATCCTAGGGGATAGTCAGAGGCGGCCAGAACCTGGCTTCACCCCCGGCAGGCCTCGGTCGGATAGAGGAGGAAAGGAGCGGCCATGGTCCTGTGGGATACTTTTATCGAAGCCGGTCGAGGCTACTTCGAGAAAGGCCAGTACGCCAAAGCCGAAGAGCTCTATCGAGCTGCTCTCAAGGAAGCTGAAGGGTTCGGAGAACAGGACACCCGCCTGGCTCGCACTCTTAATGATCTGGGGCTTTTGTGCAACGTCCAGGGACGGGCCGACGAGGCGCGCGAACTGCTCTCCCGAGCGGTGGGTATCTACGAGTCAGGCAGCCCCGAGAACGCAGATCTGGCCACCAGTCTCAACAATCTGGCCAATTTGCATTGCGATCACGGCGAATATCAGCTGGCCGAGCCCCTGTATCTGCGCTCGCTCGGCATCAAAGAGGCGGCCCTGGGCGAGAACCATCCCGACGTGGCCGTGGCCCTGAACAATCTGGGCGAGTTGTTGGCCAACTGTGGCCGTTTTGACGAAGCCGGCCCGCTCTATCAAAGGGCTCTGGAAATCCGCGAGAGCCAGCTCGGCGCCGACGATTTCGAGGTGGCCGAGAGCCTCAACAACCTGGCCGCTTTCCATTTTCATCAGGGCGACTACGAGGCGGCGGAACGCGCCGCTCGGCGGGCGCTGGCCATCGACGAAGCGCTGGGCAGCGACCATCCCACCGTGGCTACCGACATCAAGAATCTCGGCGAAATCTTGCGGGCCCAGAATCGCTTTGACGAAGCCATCGTGGCTCTCGAGCGTGGCCTCGAACTGCGCCAGGGGCAGCTGGGCCCAGATCACCCCGAACTGGGCTCGCTACTGCTGAGCCTATCGGACTCGTATCGCGCCCTCGAACGCATCGAGCCAGCGCGAGACTATGCCCAGCGTGCCCTGACCCTGCAAGAAGCCGAACTCGGGTCGGACCATCCGGCCGTGGGCAGGTGCCTGGCCAGTCTGGCCGTGCTGGCCCGGTTGCAAGACGACACCGCCACCGCGCTCTCCCAAGGTCAACGAGCCCTCGAGATTCTCGAGCGGCACCTGGGCCCCGAAGATGCCGAGTTGCTGGGGCCTCTGCTCAGCCTCGGCCAGGCCTTGCATGCCACGCAGCAAGAGGACCAGGCCCTGGCTCATTTCGAGCGAGCCCTTCAGCTGGTGCGCGCTCACCAACTGACGCCTCCAGGTGAATTGCTCGACGCTCTGGGCGAGCTGTATGAAAGTCGGGGTGAGACCGACAAGGCTGACGACTTGCTCAGTCATTCGCTCGAGCTGCAGCGCCGTCAACTTCAACCCGACGATCCGGCCTTTCTCGACGCCGTCTTGCGGCTGGCCGATGTGCACTGGCGCAGGGGTCGCTACGCTGAAGCCAGGCCTCACCTCGAAGAGGCGCTGCGCGGCCTCGAATCGGCCTACGGCGAACTCGACCCGCGGGTGCTCGAGGTGGTGGCTCAACTGGCCCGCAGCTGCCGGTTGATCGGCCTGGACCACGAGTCCGAGGGCTACTATGCCCGCTTGCTGCGGGCCGAGGACCTCGAAGATGGGCCCGAACCCCCTCTGCTGCTCGAGGCTCTGGCCAACCTCGGTCGCTTTCATCGTCTTTCGGGCGAGATCGACTCCGCTCGCTCGCTGCTGGTGCGTGCCCTCGAAGTGGGCGAGTCGGTGGGCGACGAGGGACGCGCCGTGTTGGCCGAGGCCCTGATCAACCTGGGCGCCATTCAGGTGGGGGACGCTCAATACGAACAGGCCGAGCCGATGGTTCGGCGCGGTCTGGCCCGGCTTGACCCCGCAGCCGACGAGGCTATCGAGGCCCGCCTGTTACTGGCCCAGATCGCTCTGGCTCAACAACAGTTCGATGAAGCCGAGACAAACTACCAGCAAGCTCTGGCCGAACTCGAGACAAAACTTGGCTCGGACCATCCCGACCTGGTGCCGGTGCTTAGCGCGCTGGGTCAACTGCACCACGAGCTCGACGGGCATGCGGAGTCCGAGTCCTATCATCGCCGCGCTCTGGCGTTGTTGCAGGCGCACGAGCAGGGGCAAACCATCGAGGCCGCCGTCGAACTGAGCCACCTGGCCGATCTCTGCTTCTCGGCCCAACGATTCGACGAGGCGGAGCGCTTCTACGAGCAGGCTCTCGCGGTGCAGCGAGAAGTGCTGGGCGAGCGCCACCCTGAGCTGGGTCCCAACTTGAACAATCTGGGCCAGCTGTATTTCGCCCGCGGTGACTACGCTCAGGCCGAGCCGGTCTACTCCCAGGCGTTGACCCTGCTGGAAGAGACGCTGGGAGCGCTCGACCCCGACGTGCTGTTGGTGCGGCGTAATCTGGCCAACCTCTACCGGTTGCAAGGCGAACTGGACCGGGCCGAGCCGATGCTCATCCGGGTGGTGGCCGACGCCGAGGCTTTGCTCGGCGGCGAGCATCCTGACCTGGCCATCGACCTCAACAGCCTGGCCGAGCTACATGCTGCTCGGCGCCAGTATGACGAGGCCGAGGCGCTCTATCAACGCTCCATTCAGATCTCCGAGGCGGCCCTGGGGACCGAGCACACTAACGTGGCGGCCGGCCTCAACAACCTGGCCCTCATGTACATGTCGCTGGAGCGTTACGCTCAGGCCGAGCCGCTGGCTCGGCGCGCGCTGACGATCTTCCGCACCACTCTGGGCGAGGACCATCCGAATCTGATGACCTGTCTGTCCAACGTGGCCGAGAATTGCCAGGCCCTGGGTCGCCTCGACGAAGCCGAAAAGCTATATTCTGAGGCGGTCGAGGTGGGTCGGCGCACGCTGGGCAGCGACAGTCCCGAAGTGGCCGCCGGCCTGTTGACCCTGGCTCACGTTCAGGCTCAGCTCGAACGCCATCAAGACACCCTGGCGACGATTCAAGAGGCGATGACCATCGACGAGGCCAACGCCTATCGCTTCGAGTTGCTCTTGTTGCGGGCCGAGTCCGAGCGCGCCCTGGGCCATGAGAGCGCTTCCGAGACGGCCGAAGAAGCTCTGCGCCAGGCGCGCCAGGTGGACGATCCCGACCCGGCCGCGGTGGCTCAATGTCTGGTGCTGGTGGCGCGTTGTCGTCGTTCTGCCGGGCGCCTCGACGAAGCCTCAGAGTGCCTTGACGAAGCGGTCGAGCTGTTGCGCATCGAGAAAGGCGAAGGGGCAGTCGAGCTGGCCGGCCCGCTGAAGGAGTTGGCTGAACTCAGCCGCGAGCAAGGGCGTCTCGACACGGCCTGGTCGAGCCTTTCCGAAGTGCTGCGCATTCAAGAGGATGGGTTGGGCCCCGAGCATCTCGAGGTGGGCCGCACCATGGCTGAAATGGCTCGCACCGCCCACCAGCGAGACGATCTCAATCGGGCCGAAAGTCTTTACCGCCGAGCGCTCGAGCTGGGTGGCACCAACCTTGGCGCCGACCATCCTGAACTGGCCGCCCTGATGATGGGGCTGGCCGAGCTGTATGAGGCTCAGGGCCGTTTTCTGGCGGCCGAGTCGCTGGTCGGGCGGGCTCTCGAGATTCAAAAACGCGCTCATGGCGAAAAGGCGGTCCTGGTCGGGCGCGGATTGGCCGATCTGGCCCGTCTGCAGCAGCGGCAAGAGAAAGTCGACGAGGCTGAAGAGAGCTATCGCGAGGCACTGGCCATCCTCGGTGAGCATGTCGAGCCGTCGGGCCTGTCGCGAGAGACGCTTCAGTTGGCCCGCATTCTCAATCGAGTGGGCAAGGTTGCTGAAGCCGAGCCGCTCTTCCAACAAGCCGTCGACTGGCGTCTGGCCGATCCCGCGGCCGACCCGGCCGAGTTGGCCACTGAACTCAGCGAATTGGCCGAACTCTATCTGCGCCAGGGACGCCACGACGAGGCCGAGCCCTACCTCGTCAAAGCCATCGAGTATCGTGAGCAGAGCGGTCCGCCGCTCAAGCTGGCTCCGCTGTTGCGCAATCTGGCGGGCATTCTGGTGCGCTCCGAGCGATTTGACCGGGCCGAATCGGCCTATCGTCGAGCCCTCGAGATCCAGGAAGGGACCATCGGCTCCGACAATCCCGAGGTAGGCTCGACCCTGCACGAGTTGGCCGCTTTGCTGGTGAAAAAGGGCGAAGTGGCTCAGGCCGAGTCGCTGCACAACCGTGCTCTGGACATTCGTGAAAAGGCTTGCGGCCCCGAGAGTCTCGAGGTGGCCGACAGCCTCGATCAGATGGCCCAGTTTTATGCCGCTCGCGGCAAGACCGTCCAGTCTGAGGTCTTGCTCGAGCGGGCCAGCGACATCGTCGAGGCGGTGCTCGGTCCGCAGCACGTCGGGCTGGCTCCCTATCTGGTGCGTCGGGCCGATCTTTATCTCGAGGCTCGACCGGGCGAGGCTGAACAGCTTTATCTGCGGGCCCTGGCCCTGTGGGATCGCAGTCCCATGGCGGTGGACAAGTCGCGGCTGGCCCAGGCCAACCGCTCGCTGGCCACGGCGCAGGCCGCCCTGGGCAAAAACGAAGAGGCGCTGGCCACCGGCCTCAAGACCGAGAAGCTCCTCAAAGCGCTCTTGCCCGAAGGCCATCCCGACCTGATCCAATTGAGCGCCTTTCTGGGTACCCTGCTGCTCGAACTCGATCGGCACTCGATGGCGGAACCGCGCCTGCTGGCCTGTCTCGAGGCTCGCCGGGTCGAGGTCGGGGAGGACAATCCCCAGCTGGTGCCCGAGCTGGTCGGTCTGGCCAGTTGTTACCTGGCCCAAAACAAGGTCGAGCCGGCCGCTCCCCTGGTGACTCAGGCTTTGCAGCTGCAGCACGACCAGCCCCGCGAGCCCATTAACCTCAGCCCGCTGTTGCTACAGCTGGCCGATCAGTATCGCGAGCACAACCGCGAGGGCGAGGCCGAAGAGATTTATCAGAAGGTGCTCACCAGCGCCCGCGAAGTCGACGATGAGCGCACCGTGGCCCGCTGTCTGGGACCACTAGCCTCTATCTATCTCAAACGCGGCAATCTCCGCGACGCCGCACCCATGTGCGAGCAAGAGGTCACCCTCAAAGAGAAGCTGCTGGGAGCGCATCACCCCGAGGTCGCTCGCGGCTACTCCAGACTGGCCGAGCTGTATCAAGGTCAGGGCCAGTTGGCCCAGGCCGAAGAGGCTCTCAAGAAAATGCTGGCCATTCACGAGGCCAACCTGGGCGACCAGCACCCTCAGGTCGCCCAGGCCCTGAGCGAGTTGGCCGAACTGTATCGGCAGCGCGAACTCTTGCCCGAATCCGAGACCCTGCACCGGCGAGCCTACGAAATCCGCAAGCGCCATCTGGGCTCGGACCACGCCGACACGGCCGAAAGCCTCCACTCGCTGGGTTGTCTCTACCAGGCCGAAGGCAAGTTCGACACGGCCGAATCGTTCTTGCAGCGCTCGCTCGAGATCAAGCAGCGCGCCCACAGCGCCGACCACCCCAAGGTGGCCCGGGTGCTGCACGCCCTGGCCTCGCTCTTTCAAGACCAGAAGCGCTACACCGAGGCCGAGGCCCTGTTCAACCGGGCTCTGACCATGCGCGAACGGGCGCTGGGCGAGAGCCATCCCGAGGTGGCCGAAAGCCTGGAGGGGCTGGCCGGCCTCTACCAGGCCCAGAAGCTTTACAACCAGGCTGAACCGCTGCTCGGCAAAGCGCTCGAATCGCTCGAGGTCACGCTGGGGCCCTCTCACCTTTCGGTGGCCGACAGCCTGACCAAGCTGGGTCAGATCTATCTGATCCAGGGCCAACCCGAGAAGGCCCGCGAGCCTCTTGCCCGGGCACTCGAGATCCGGATCAGCAAGTTGGGCGAATCCAACCGTCTGGTGGCCCAAAGCCTCAACTTCATGGGTCGGGTGCGCCGATTGGGTGGCGAACTCGAGCAGGCCTGCGATTGTTACGAGCGAGCCCGGGTCATCTTCGAGCGCGAGTACGGCGCCGATCATCCGAACGTGTGCGAGACCCTCGAAGGGCTCGGAGACCTGGCTCTGGCCAGCGGGCAACCCACCGAAGCGGTGGACTATTTCCAGCGCTCGCTCGATATTCGCCTGCGTATCTACGGGCCCGACCACGATTTGGTGGCCACCAGCCGCCACAAACTGGGCACCGCCCACCGGGGCTGTAAGAACTTCGACAAAGCCGAATTCGAACTCAAGAAGGCTCTCGAGATCCGGGGCCGGGTGCTGGGACCTGACCACCCCGAGGTGGCCCTCAGCCTGCACTGCCTGGGCGAGTTTTACGCTTCTCAGGGCAAGTTCGTGGCCGCCGGTGCGCTGTGCGAGCGGGCGCTCGAGATTCAAGAGAAAGTCCACGGGCCCGAGCACGCCGATGTGGCCTCCACCTTGCTCACGCTGGCTCGTTTCGAGACCGTGCAAAACCAGCACAAGCGAGCCGAGCCGCTGGCTGAGCGCGCCCTGTCGATTCGGGGGGCGGTCTTTGGCGAAGAGCATCCCGCCTATGCCGAGGCGCTGCATGTGTTGGCCGAGATCTGCCAGGGGCAGCAGCGCTTCGAGCAGGCCGAGCAGTTCTTTGACCGCGCCCTCGACATTCGCGAGCGCAAGCTCGGAGGCACCCACCCGGATACCGGTGTGAGCCTGCGCGGTCTGGCCCAACTTTATCAACGTCAGGGCAAGCTGTCGGTGGCCGAGCGTTTCCACAAACGCACGCTGGCCATTCTCGAGAAGAATCTCGGACCGGACCACCCCGATCTGGCCGACAGTCTTCACAGTCTGGGCCAGCTCTACCGGTCGCTGGGCCGCGGCATGGAGGCGGAAACGCTGTTCAAGCGCGCCATGGATTTGCGGGGTCGGGCCCTGGGTCAGGAACACCCCGATGTGGCCGCCAGTCTCCACAGCCTGGCCGAGGTCTATCAAGACCAGCGCAACTTCCTGGCGGCCAAAGCGCTCTTCTCGAAGGCACTCGAAATTCGCGAAAAGGTATTGCTTCCGGACCATGCCGCTCTGGTCGAGACGCAGTTGGCCCTGGCCCTGTTGCACAAGACGGCCGAGAATTATGCCGAGGCGGAACCGCTGCTCAAGCGGGTGCTCGAGGCCAAGTCCAAGCGCCACGGCGACCAGCATCCCGAGGTGGCGGCGGTGCTGCAAGAACTGGCCGACATCCAGGCCGCCAAGGGCCAGGCGACCCAGGCCGAGGCCATGGTCAAGCGCGCCATCAGCATCTATGAACAAGCATTAGGGCCCGGCCACTTCGACGTGGCCAAGGCCCTATTACAACTGGCGGTGCTGGTCGAGAGCCAGGGCAACCTCGAGGAAGCCGCCCTCTATCGCAAGCGCGCCGAGACCATCGCCGACAGCAGCGCCCAGCAGATTCGCTCTTAGGATGCCCTCAGTCGCGACCGGCCACGGCCTTGAAGAAGGCCATGATGGCGCCGTCTTTCTTGGCCGGGTGGGTTAGTTCTTCGAGTTCGCCAGCGTCTAACCAGACGCCGCGACAAGCGGGGCAACGATCCAGCTCCACATCGCCATGGCGCTCGGGAACCAGGGTGGCGTTCTGGCAGCGGGGGCATTTGCGCTCCAGCGACTTTTTTTTGCGCTCGCGTTCGAGGTCTTCGAGGCGCTCGCGCTCTTGGCGCTCGAAAAACTTGTCCTCTTTGCTGTGGGGACGACGACTGAGTTCTTCCTGACTAACCGGTCTTTCTTCGGACACGCACAACCTCCTAAAGGAATTCTCGGGTTGTTTTTCCTCATCCACGCCGTTCCTCCTCGGCGGACTGGAAGCAACCTGTGAGCAATGTTTACAAATTTGTAAGCTCGAAGGGCTCTTGTTCAAAGCGGATTTCCCATAGTCTGGTCTAGACTCGACCCATGACCAGCTACAATCGCCGCCACAACGGCCGGATTCACCGGCAACTCACGCTCGAGAGCAACGGCCGTCAGGGACATCTGCTGGACTTGAGCGAGAGCGGGGCCCGCTTGCTGCTCTGCCAACCCGGACGCTGGGTGGCGCTGACCTTCGAACTCGATGGTCGCCGGGTCGAAGTACAGGCTGAACGCACCTGGATTCGCAGGTTGGGACCGGGCCCCCAACGGATGGTGGGGGTTCGCTTCGTGGGTCTGTCGGCCGAGGCCCGTGGTGTGCTTCACATGTGGCTGGTGCGCCAACAATACCAGCAGCGCCTGGCCAGCTAGGCCGGTGCCTTGAAGGTCGGGGGGACGGGGGTTCGAAATAGACCCCATGTCCGTGCTGACCGAACTGCAGAAGCGCAAGCTCATCCACATGTTCGAGTTGCTCGATGTCGATGGCAACGGCTTTCTCGAGTTCGCCGACTTTCAGGCCGTCATCGAGACGCTGGCCGAAGAACGGGGCCTCGAGCCCAATAGTCCCGGCTATCGTCGGCTCTTCGGCAACAACCGCCGCATCTGGAAGGGTCTGTTCAAGTGCGACCTCAACGGCGACGGACAGATCAGCCTGCCCGAGTGGCTGGCTTACCACATCGAGGCCATCCTCGCCGACGAACAAGCCGGCATCTCGCCTGCCGGCCTGACCACAGCCATCGACTCCATCGCGCGCTATTTCTACGAGTTGATGGACATGGACGGCGACGGCCAGGTTCAGCGCGAGGATTATCGCTATTTCTGCGAGGCCCACGGCATTCCCGAGGACACGGTGGAAGAGAGCTTCCACCAACTCGATCGCGACGGCAATGGCACCCTATCGCTCGAAGAGGTGGTCACTCTGGTGCGCGAATTCTACACCAGCGACGACCCTTCAGCCCCCGGCAACTGGTTCTTCGGCGACTTCTAGCGGGGAGCGGCGGCTGACGCCGCCGGGAAAGGAGCCGGCGCTGCGCGCGGAGATCTCGGCCTGCGGCCGACAGGGAGCGGCGGCTGTGCCGCCGAGAGAGGAGCCGATTCGGCCTGCGGCCGACGGGGAGCGGCGGCTGTGCCGCCGGGAAAGGAGCCGATTCGGCCTGCGGCCGACGGGGAGCGGCGGCTGTGCCGCCGAGAGAGGAGCCGGCGCTGCGCGCGGAGATCTCGGCCTGCGGCCGACAGGGAGCGGCGGCTGTGCCGCCGGGAAAGGAGCCGATTCGGCCTGCGGCCGACGGGGAGCGGCGGCTGTGCCGCCGGGAAAGGAGCCGATTCGGCCGGCGGCCGACAGGGAGCGGCGGCTATGCCGCCGAGAAAGGAGTCTCTCCGAGGGAGCGGTAGCGACCGAGGCTCCTTCTCCCGCCAGCGAAGCGCAGCGCTCCTTCTCCCGGCCCAACGGGCCGCTCCTCTCCGCCAGCGAAGCGCAGCGCTCCTTCTCCCGGCCCAACGGGCCGCTCCTTCTCCCGCCAGCGAAGCGCAGCGCTCCTTCTCCCGGCCCAACGGGCCGCTCCTCTCCGCCAGCGAAGCGCAGCGCTCCTTCTCCCGGCCCAACGGGCCGCTCCTCTCCGCAAGCGAAGCGCAGCGCTCCTTCTCCCGGCCCAACGGGCCGCTCCTTCTCCCGCCAGCGAAGCGCAGCGCTCCTTCTCCCGGCCCAATGGGCCGCTCCTTGTTAACTCGGAGTTAACTTTCTTTCAATACCCTGTTTCTTCACATTTCTTAAAGAATCGGTCAAGATAGACCCTACCAAACGCAGGAGAGAGGTTCGTTCATGGGCGGTGTTGTCAAGGGTGTAAAGAGTGCTCTCAAAGGCGCGGAAGGCGCTACCAAAGGCTTGCTCAAGAGCGGCCTGGAGATGGCCTCGGGCCGTCCCGACCAAGCGGTCAAGACGCTGGTGACCAGTCAGCACAACGGGGTGATGGATACCCTCAAAGGGGGTCACGAGATCGGCAAAGCCGTCGTTCCGGTGGCTGGCGCGGTGGCTGGTGGGTTCTTCGGCGGACCCGTGGGCTCGATGGTCGGTGGTCAAGCGGGCACCGCCGTGGCTGGCGAAATGGGCAAGATGGACGGGGTCTTCGACGAGATGAAGATCGCCACCAACGACAACGACTTCGGTCGCGCCAACGGCGACCTGGCTGCCGGTTTCGGGCCCTTCGCCTAGTTGAGCGAACATGACGACTGGGGGGTGTACCTCGTCACCGACGAGGCCCCCGAGGGCTTGCCCACTACCCTCGTGTTGGAGTGCCTGCTCGAGTTCGGTTCCGTTCCTGATCATCAGCAACTCGATGCGTTGCAGGATGCTTGCGATCGAATGTTCGCCAGCTACGATGCCGAAGAAGAACTGGCTCCCGCGCTCGAGGAGAAGGTTCAGGGTGTCAACGATGCCCTGGGCGCTTTCCAGGCCGCCCTCGAGCAAGAAGAAGGGCTCGAGGCCGCCCGCGATGATCTGATCGAGGCCGTCGAAGCCCTGCACTGGGGCCGTCTGGCCAGCGGTCGCAGCCCCTTCGGGGTGATCAACGTCTATCGCAATCTGTGGGCCCTGCGCGAGCATCCCGAACTGCCCGGCGACGCCTGGACTCAGGCTACCGAGCGCAGTCTCGGCTTCTATGGCGCCGCCCTCGATGAGCTGGAAGCCAGCGGCAAGCTCGACGATCCCACCGTGGCCCACCGCCACCAGGCCCTGTGCGCGCTGATCGGCGTGCTCGAGGGGGTGGGCCAGCAGATGCAGGACCCTGAGGAGTTCGTCGAGCCGTTGCGGACGGCGCTGCTCGAGGTCAATTTGGCAGTCAAGGCCTATGGTGAGGGGATGGTGGACGGCCCGACCGGCTCGCGTCCGATCAATCACGTGCATCTGGCCGCTGTGCGCGTCCGCCGAGGCTTGATGGAGCCCGAGCTACTCGAGCGAGCCATCGAGCCGGTCCGTACCATCGTGCTCGAGTGGCTAAGCCAGGTCGACCACAGCGAAGGGCCGCATCTTCGCCCCGGGCTCGAGCACCTGGGCCAGGCCCTGACCGAGTTGGCTCGATTTGCCCGAGAGGGACAAGACGGTCCGGCCGTCGAGGCCGCCCTCGCAGGGCTGGTCGCCCACGGCAACGCTTTCACCGAGGCGTACGCGATCTATAAGAAGCATCTCGAGCAGGCCCACACGGTGGTCTGCGTGGCCTGCGGAGCCCGTCACCGACCCGGCGAGCGAGCCTGCAGTTGCGGCGCGGTATTGCCCCGCTGGAAGCGCGGTGAAGAGAGCGCCGTCAGGATTCTGGCCGGCGAATCCGGCATCGAGGCCGGCGCGGTGGTGACCGCCCCCATGCGCGAGCTGGCCGATGCCTGTCAGGCTTTCGAACGGCAAGAGCTGCCGTTAGACGCCTTCAGGGCCCTGCTTGAGAAGCACGCCGAGCAGGCTTCCGGAGCCGAGTTGCGCCTGGGTCAGCTGCGACTGCCGGAGCTGCCCGCCGAAGCCACGGCGGCCGAGCGGGCCGCTACCAGGCCGGTCGAGGAGTTCGGGCGGCAGTCACTCGATGCCTTGCTCAGTGGGCTCAATCGTTGTCTGGATGGTCTCCAAGAAATGATGAAGGCCGCCGAGAACGGCGACCCTGTTGGTCTGCGGCAAGGGCTGCAGAGGTATGGTGACGGCAGCCAGCTCGTTTGGGAGGCCCGTCAGGCCTACGAGCTGGCCACCGCCGAGGCCTAAGGCGCCGGAAAGCAGGTTCCCGGAGGAACCGGCGTCGGCGCGGTGGTGAAGGTGGGGGCCGGGTTATTGTTGCCCAGGTCCTCGAATTGGGCGGATACGCCCGAGAAGACGCTCACCAGCGCGGTCATTCCCGAGATTTCCAGGCAGTGGGTGGCACTGGTCTGGACTCGCACCGGCACGCTGCTGTTGCGCAGCCGGATGCGCGAAGGCACCGACGGGCTGAGCACGCCCTGCGGGGTGGCCGCGACCGCGTCGAGAATCCATACCACTTCGGCCGCCGTGGGCGGATTGGTGGTCAGGCGGAAGGGCGGCGCGGTGCCGTTGATGGTCAGGTTGGAAAGGGTGGTCATCGGCGCCGCCATCCCCACCTGGTTGACGTTGATGACATTGTTGGCGCCGGTGATGTTATTGAAGGTGCAGTTGTCGACGGTAAAACTGCTGCCGTTGAGGCGCAACGGACCGACGGCGTTGGCGAAGGTACTGTTGTTGATGGTCAGGCCGGTGTCGCCGGCGGCCGTGGCCGTGGTGTTGACCCCGATGGTGCCGTCGGCAGACAGATTGGTCAGGGTGCCGGCGATATTGCCCTGGTTCTGCGAGGTGCGCACCGCCTGCACGCTGGAGGTCGCGGTCACGTTGCTGGCCGTGAAGTTGAGGCTGGCGTTACCGTTAACGTTGGAGCTGACGGCAGTCATGTTGAGGGCCGTCTCGTAGGTGTTGGGCACGTTGACGGTGTCGATGGTGGCCATGGCCGCTCCCCCGTTGAACGTGCTCACGGTGATGGCCGTCTGAGCGCCGGTGCCGCCGGTGAAAGTGGCCCGGTTGATGGTCACGTTGACCGGGCCCATGCCGCGGTTGCCGTCGACGCCCACGGTGATACCGCCGCCGGTGAAGTTGTTGTCGTTAGCCGTGAAGGCGCCGTTGCCGACGGTCGTTTGCACCAGGAAGTTGTTGGCGTTAGCGCTGGTGAAGGCGTTGTTGTTGACTTGCACGGTGGCCGTGTCGCTGGTCAGGGCCAGGGCCCCGAAATTGGTGTTTTCGAAGGCGTTGTTGTGGATGTTGATGGTGCCTGGATTGAGGTCGAGCACCGTCAGGGTGTTGCCGGCCGCCTCGAGAAATCGAAAGCCCGCCACCTCGTTGTCGCCGGCCAGAGTAATGTTGGCCTGGACGGTCGGGGGCGTGCCGGCCGGAACCAGCGTCTGGGCCAGAACACGGTTGGCCGGCGGTTGGGCGGGCGTTCCGGAAAGCGCAAAACCGACCCCTTCACCGAGCAAGATGACGCCCCGGGCAATATTGATGTTGCCCATCAGGTTGTTGCTGGTGCCGTCGCCCTGGAACACGAAGATGGTGTCACCGGCGTTGGCCAGGGTGGCGGCGCTGTCGAGGTTGTTGAACGGGTTGGCCTGACTGCCGTCGCCGTTGGTGGCGCGACTGTTGTCGACGAAGAAGCCGTCACCCCGGATCGTGATCTTGACGATCGTCGTGCTCCGACCGTCATCGTTGACCAGGGTATAAGTGAAGGCGTCGATGCCCGCGAAGCCGGGGCGAGGTGTGTAGGTGAAGCTGCCGTCGGCATTGAGCACCACCGTAGCGCCGTTGAGGCTGGTGGCATCGAAGCTGTTGATGGTGGCCCCGTTGAGGGTGTCGTTGGCCAGGACGCCGTTAGCCACAGGCACGGTCAAAACGGCGTTGCCGAGGGCGAGATATTCGTCGAGCACCGCCTGGGGCGGCATCGCGTTAGGATTGTTGGTCGTTACGACGGTCACGCCACCATTGGTGGTGACCGTTTCGTCGTCGCAGTCGCAGCCGCAAAGTTGCGAAGCTAGAAATACCAGGATTAATAGTGAAAGACCCCTTTTCATAGGACCCGGTTCTGGGAGGGGCGAGTTAATCCTTCTGCTCGGCAGGGGGCGTGAGCTGACGTTCTTGCTCGATCATGGCGGCCAGCCGGTCTTTGACCCGATCAAAATGGATTCGCAAGGAATGGACGTGAGCCCCAAAGGCGGCCGGCATGGTGCCCAGTTCCTGAACGTCGCGCTCGATCTCATGGAGCTTTTCGAAGAGTTCTCCCGGGAGGAGCTTTTCGAGTCGGGTCTCGAGTTCCTGGATGGCCTTGTAGCGCTTATCGATCTTGCGCTTCATGGTCCAGCCGTAGACCATCGGCAACAGCCTGCCCAGTGGCGCCAATAGGCCGAGGAAGGGAATCATCAAAACGGCCATACGATCGAGGGCGCTGGCTACGTGAAAGGGAAGATGGCGATAGAGAAACGAGGTGCCGCGTCGGTAAAAGGTCTTGGCGTCGGCCGATACCGGGTAGCTGCAGAAGTCGGCGGTGGGAAACTGGTTGGTCTTGCCCAGGATGTCGCCCTGGCCGTGAATCTCGCGGCCGGCCTCGAGCACGACGGCCACCAGGGCCTGGTGAAAGTCCGAGCGGACGACCAGCGTGGCCGCCGGCGCAATCAAATGGACGTCCTCGCGGGGCAAATCATCGTGAAGGTCCATGACTCCGGCCGGCAGCACCACCTCAGAAAGAAAATGGTGGCGGCGCACATAGGCTTTCGAGCGAGTGAAGTTCATCAGCCGGATATCGGGGCTGGCCAACAGTCGACCGACGGCCGGAATAGTGTGCGAGCCGACGATGAAAAGCGCATCGATCTGGCCTGCCATCAGCTGCCTTTCACCCTCTTCGCCGCCGATCGAGACCAGTTCGACCTGGTCGAGCATGCGATTGTCCTCGAGCAACTGCACTGCGATGGTTCTGGTGCCGCTGCCTTCGGAACCCACCGCCAAGCGCTTGCCCTTCAGCTGAGTGAGCTGAGTGTAGGGACCTTCGCCGCGAACAAAGACCCACAGCGGCTCGAGGTACACGCTGCCCAGCGAGACCAGCTCGTGTTTGAGATTGGGATCCACGATCCCGCCCTGGATCAGGGCGATGTCGGCTTTGCCTTCGTCGAGCAGGCGCAGGTTCTCGGTCGAGCCGTGGGTCTCCAGCACCTGGATGTCGACCCCGAGCGGGCCGAGAGTGTTCTGGTATTCCTGGGCAAATCGGTAGTAGGCGCCCCAGCTCGAGCCGCTGGCGAAACGAAGCTTCATGGGTGGGGGAGGGCCTACAAAATTCCAGGCCCAGATAAAGCCCAGCATCGAGAGCACGATCCCCGGCCCGTAGATTACCCACAGTTCGCGATTACGGTCTTTTGACACCCACGGGATGCTTCGACCCGCCCGCCGCTAGTGCCTCCGACGTCCCCGGCGGGTTGCCCCGAGAAGCCCGGCCAGGTCCGCGGCATCGGCCGTCGGGGAGGTTCCAGGAGGCATGGCCAGGGCGTGCTCGGGCTTGTCGGCGATAATCACGGTCATGGCCCGGCCCAGGCTCAAGGGAACCAGGACCGTCCCGGAGGTCGTCTTCTGCAGGCTGAACTGGTTGCGAAACAGATGCTCGAGGCGGACCCTGGGGTCCCCCCGGCGCAACAGAACCTTGCCTCGCTGGGACAGGTTGCTGCCCTCGACCCGCGTCGCCTTTCCGTCGCGAAACCAGACCATCGTCTCTCCGTAGCGCACGCCCGTGAATTTGGAAGGGGCGGCTCCCTGGCCCTGGAGATGGGCCATAATCTGGGGGCGTTGCAGCAGGTCCATGGGCTCGGGCTCTTGACCGGTGGCTTGGGCCACTTCCGAGGGGGTCATGCCCAACTCGACCCGGTCGCACGCCATGGCCTCGCCGGGCACGAAAAGCAGGTTGTGATAGACCACGCCGTCCTGGGTGGGATCGTGTTCGTAATCCCAGAACGAGGCACCGACCCCCAGGGCTACCATGACCGCGATCCAGGCCAGGCAGCCGAACATGCAACCACCCTGACGCCGACCCGAGGCCGTGAACTGGGCCAAAGTCGGCAAGGCTAGAAAGGCCACGCCCACCAGCCAGAACGAGTCGCTCAGGGGACCAGAGCGAAACAGCGAGAGGATGAGCAAGACGGCCCAGGTGATAGGGATGCAGGTGGCCAGGCGCCACCAGGCCGAGTTGGGAAGTTTGTCGGCGAACTCGCTCACCGGCGGCGCACTCTCGCGCACCGCGAAACGATGCCCGCAATCGCAGCGGGCGACCGCATCGCCATGGAGTTGGCCGCAGGTCGGGCAGAGCTTGTTCACCTTGTCATGTCCTGCGGAGCGGTGGATTTCTCCTCTAAAGTCTGGCCTGGGCCAGCCGCAAGCTGTTCGAGACCACGCTCACGCTCGAGAAGGCCATGGCGGCCGCGGCCAGCATCGGGTGTAAGCCGGTCGTCCAGCCCGGCGCGCCGGCCACCAGGGCTCCCACGCCGGCTGCCAGGGGAATGAGCAGGCAGTTGTAAGCGAAAGCCCAGAACAGGTTCTGGCGGATGATGCGGGCGCTGGCGCGACTCAACTTGATGGCGCGCACGACGCCAGTCGGATCGTGGCCGGCCAGGGTGACCTGAGCCGTCTCGATGGCCACATCGGTGCCGCTGCCGATGGCCAACCCCACCTCGGCCGCGGCCAGGGCGGGGGCATCGTTGATGCCATCTCCAACCACGGCTACCCGGCGACCCAGCCGGCGCAGTTCGGCCACCGTCTCGGCCTTGCCCTCGGGGGTCTGGGCGGCAAAGACCTGGGTTATCCCGACTTGCCGGGCCACCAGCGCGGCCGAGCCGGCGTTGTCTCCGGTCAACATCACCGACTCGATACCCAGCCTCTCGAGTTCGGCCACGGTCGCAGCGGCCGAGGCGACCAGTTGATCAGCCACTCCCAGCAGCCCCACCACTTCGCGGTCGCAGGCCACGGCCACTACCGTCAGTCCCTGGTCTTCCATGGCCTGGGCCGAGGCCAAAAGCTGGCCCTCGAGACCGATCCAACCGGGACGTCCCACCCGCACCGTCTGGCCCTCGAACTGGCCGCTGACCCCCTGACCGGGATAGGTGGTCACCTCGTCGGCTCGACCCGCTCCCGGGCTGGCCTCGACAATAGCGTGGGCCAGAGGGTGGGTGCTGGCGGCCTCGACGGCGGCGGCTAGAGCCACCACCTGGTCACCCCCCACGACTTCGACCACGGCGGGTTTACCCTGAGTGATGGTGCCGGTCTTGTCGAAGGCCACCGTGTCCACCCGAGCCAGGGTCTCGAGTGCCTCGGCATCGCGAAACAGCAGCCCGACCTGAGCACCGCGGCCGATTCCGGCCACCACCGCGGTGGGAGTAGCCAATCCCAGGGCGCAGGGGCACGCCACCACCAGCACGGCTACCAGATGAGTCAGAGCGGCCTCGACCCCCACCGACCACCAGGCCATCAGAGTGAGCAGAGCCAACCCCAGCACCACGGGGACGAACACGGCCGCCACCTGGTCGACCAGCTCTTGCACCGGTGGCCGGCTGCTCTGGGCCTTGCGCACCATCTCGACCAGGCGAGCCAGGGCCGTGGCCTTGCCCACCGCGGTCACCTTGACCGTCAATTGGCCGTTGCCGTTGATGGTGGCTCCGGTGACGGGGTCGCCCGGGCCTTTCTCGACCGGCACCGGCTCGCCCGTGAGCATGCTCTCGTCGACCTGGCTGTGGCCGGCCTCGATGACTCCGTCCACGGGAATCTTCTCGCCGGCCAGCACCACGGCTCGATCGCCCACCTTGACCTGTTCGAGGGCAACTTCGATTTGCTCGTCGCCCCGCTGCAGACGCGCCTTCGGAGGAGCCAGTGCTAACAGGGCCCGAACGGCCTGACCGGTGCGTCGCTTGGCGCGGTGCTCGAGCAGTTTGCCCAGCAGCACCAGCGTGATGATGACGGCGGCCGTCTCGAAATACAGATGCTTTCCCACCACCGTCACACCGGCCAGAACGGCCAGGCTGGAGAGATAGGCGGTGGTGGAACCCAGGCTGACCAGCAGGTCCATGTTGGCCGAGCGGTTGCGTAGGGCGGTCACGGCCCCGCGGTGAAAATCCAGACCCACCCAGGCCCACACCGGCGTGGCCAGCAGGGCTTGCAGCCAGCCCGGGCCGCTGCCGCTCATGGCCAGCACGAACAGCGGCAGAGTTAGCGCCGCGCCCACCGTTAGCCTCGCCTTGAGGGTCTGTTCATACTCGGCCAGCGGGTCTTCTTCGGGCTCTTGTTCGACCACCAGTTCCCAGCCGGCCGCGGCCACCGCCTCGGCCAGTTCCTCGAGCGAGGTCCCGGTCCAGTGGTGGATCCTGGCGCTGGCTTCGGTCAGGTTGATGTCGGCTGACAAAACCCCTGGAAAGCCCTCGATGGTGGCTTTGGCCCGCTTGACACAGCCAGCGCAATGGAGCCCCTTGAGGGGATATTCTTGCTCGACGGTGGGGACTCCAAAGCCGGCTTCATCGATCTGCTCGACCAGTTGCCGGCTGCCCAGCCGTTCGGGGTCGAGGGTCACGGTGACCTGGCTTTCGACCAGGTCGACCACGGCCGTATCGATCCCGCTCACGGCTGACAGTTTGTCTTGAAGGCGGCGCACACAGCCCGCGCAGTGCAAGCCCGAGACGGGCACGACCAGTGTTTTCACAACACCTTAGACTTCGGCTTTCTACGCAGGGTTTCCTTACCAGGAGCTAGCGCATAGCCTGTTCGCCGGTGAGGCGGGGCACGACCCAGTGAGCCTGGTCTTGCGACCACAGACCCACGCGGCGTTCTTTGCCTTTGGCCTGGTAGGCCGAGAGGCGCGAAGAGAACTTGGACTGGTCGAGCACGGCATAGCCGTCGACCAGCAACTGCTTATTGAGGTTCATCTTTTTGCCCGAGGGGACGGTCACCTTGACCACTGCGGTGCAGCCACCAGCACTGGTCTTGACCACCTCGACGGTGATGGGGCGGTCGGCCAGCACGCGCTTGCAGTAGGCGCTAAAGCGAGCACGAGCGCTGGGCGGCACGTCGATGCCGGCCAGGTCCACGACCAGGTCGGTCTGATCGGATTGCGAGAGCACCAGTTGGCCCTCGGGAGTCGTCCCGCTCAAAGTCGCGGAGACGGGAGGTCGAGCCCAGGCGGGCGCCAGTAGAAGGACGATAATGGCGTTGAGTAAGAGCTTTCGGTTCACAGCTTCCCAAGCGTATTCCGGGTTTGTTTCAGTCAGATGAACGAAGTGTTACCGTCGCGTCAAGGCTGGGGCCAGGATCACGTTATTGTGTGGTTTTGACAATAAGTGATCCGAAAGTTGTTCATTCAATCGGTGGGAAATGTTAATGTTTGTAACATGGCGGCAATATTCGCCTCTGGCGGTGGAGGGGTTGGGATGTTACTCTTACAACATCAAAACCGAATAATAAAGCCGCCGAGACTGGCCCCTTAAGCGTTGTGGACCCTCCTGCATACATCCTCAACTAAGTCTCGGCGGCTTTTCCCTTTTTTCGGGGCTTGAGCTGACCGTAGCTGTAGCGTACCTGTTTGAGCATGCCCATGAGGAAGCGAATCTCCCACTCTTCGAGCCGGGCCCGGGCGGCGATATCGGCCAGTTTGGTCATCTCCTCGGCCAGGCTGGCCTGATGGTGCGGATAGCCACACTCCTGTACGAAGTGGGCCACCTCTTCGAGCATCCGCGCTCGGATCTCGGGACGGGCCAGGCGCGGAGAGGCGCTCAGGGTGTCGGGCTGGCGGTGCAGTTCATAGAGGGTGGCAGTCACGGCGTGGGCCAGGTTCATGGAGCCGTTGGTAGGGTGAGTCGGGATCGAGACCAGCCGGCTGCACAGGTCCAAAGCCGGGTTCGATAGGCCACTCTCTTCATTGCCGAACATCAAACCCAGGCGGGCCGGCAAGAACGAAGGCAGCTCGTGCTCCACAAAAGCCGGTAGCGAGCTGAGGCGATGGCGACGCTTGCCTTCGCGACGGGTCAGGCCCAAAACCAGGGTCAACCCCTCGATCGATTCTTCGAGGGTGTCCACCGTGCGCGCTGCGGCCAGGATGGCCTCGCCGTGCACGGCCCACTTGCGCGCCTCGTCGTCGACTTCGGCGTGCGGGGCCACCAGCACCAGTTCTTTGAGCCCGAAGGTGTTCATCGAGCGGGCCACGGCTCCGATATTGACCGGGCCCATAGGATTGACCAGGATGACCCTCAGAGAGAATCGTCCTTCGGCGCGTCTTCGGGTTCGCTCTCGGCCTCGGGCTCGGTCGAGTAGGTGGGCGGGGGCGGGGCGCTCGAAACCGGCCGGGCGCCGCTGCGGGGCAGAATATCCTCGACACTGGTCCGCAGATGGTCTTTCACCTTGCGGGCCTCTTCCATTCGTTCCTCGAGTTCTTGATTGATGTCGCGGATCTCGCGCACCCGGTCCGTCAACGAATCGGGGTCGAAGCGGTCCATCTCGAACATCACGAAGACGCGATGACCCAGGTCGAGGATGCACTCGTCGCGTCGATGCTCGAGTTGCTTGATCTTCGACGAGAGCTTCTGCACCTCGACGGCCTCGTTGGCGCGGCTCTTGAGAAACTCGAGGCCCTTTTTGGCCTTGTCCTGGAATTGGTCCATGGAAGTCCTCCCGGCTGCGGGTTTCTCTCTACCTGTCATCGAATACCTTCCCTTCAATGTCCGAGTTTGTCGACCAGATTTGTGAAGATGCCGAGTCTACCCGCCGTCTGGGCGAGCAGCTGGCCGGCCGCCTTTATGCGGGGGCCGTGCTGGCCTTGAAAGGGCCGTTAGGCGCCGGTAAGACGACCTTCACCCAGGGCCTGGTGCGGGGATTGGGCGGCCACGATTCGGTCACCAGCCCAACCTTCGTACTGATGCATATCTACGAGCAGGGCCGCTTGCCCGTCTTTCATTTTGACGCCTATCGCCTGGAGGGGCCCGAGCAGCTCGAAGAGATCGGGGCGGAAGAATACTTCTGGGGTGACGGGGTAAGCGTGGTGGAATGGGCCGAGCGGGCCGACCGCTTGCTGCCACCCGACCATCTCGAGATCGATTTCGAGCTGCTGCCGCAGGGGCGGCGGGCCCGGCTGCGCCCCTTCGGAAACCGCTCGCGAGAACTTTTGGAGAGCTTTCGATGAACACCATTCTGGCCATGGACACCACCGGCGATACGTTCACGGTGGCGGTCTGGCGCGAGCATTGCCTGGCCGAAGTGCGGGGCTTGCGGCCGCGTACCCATCTGCGCCAGTTGGTGCCCAGTCTGATGCACGCGTGTGCGGTGGCCGGCTTGACCCTCAAAGACGTGACCCGGCTGGCCGTCACGGTCGGGCCGGGCTCGTTTACCGGGGTGCGCCTCGGCATTTTGACGGCGCGCACGCTGGGTCAGACCCTCGACCTGCCCATCGTGCCGGTCAAGACCCTCGAAGCCCTGGCTCTCAACGGCCGGGCCGGTGGTTTGGTGCTGGCCGCCAACGATGCCCGCAAAGAGGAGATCTATTCGGCCGTCTATCGTCTTGAAGAGGGGCCGGTCGAACTGGTGGGGGCGGCGGCCCGGCGCCTGCCCGAGGTCCTCGAGTTGATTCGGGCCCATCCCGGGGTGGCGGTGGTGGGTAACGCCTGGCAGCGCTATCATCGTGAACTTGGCCAGGCCACCGGGGGGCCGGTGGCTCCCCGCCGCGATTGGTCGGTGCGGGGCGAGGCGGTGGCCTGGCTGGGTCAACGCGACGATGACCGGGCCGTTTCGTGGCTCGAGCTGGCGCCCGACTATTTGCGCGCCCCTGATGTGCAGGTGGCCCGGTGACGGTCGAGGCCATGCGCGTCGAAGACATCGAGCAGGTGCGGGCCATCGAACTGGCCTCGTTCGAGACCACCTGGTCGCCCGAGGCTTTCACCACCGAGCTGCGGCACAATCAGGCCGCCCACTACCTGGTGCTGCGCGAGCACGGCCAGGTGCGAGGCTATTGCGGCATCTGGCTGGTGGCCGACGAGGCTCACGTCACCTCGATTGCCATCGCTCCCGATTGCCGCGGGCGCGGTCAGGGCAAGTTGCTGATGCTGCGCATGCTCGAACTGGCCCGCGGTCTGGGGGCCCACTGGGTGACCCTCGAGGTGCGCGCCGATAACCATGCCGCTCTGTCCATGTATCGCAAGTTCGGCTTCGCCCGGGTGGCTGTTCGCAAGGCCTATTATCAACAGAAGATCGACGCCGTGGTGATGTGGGCGGGCAACCTGCATTCCCAGAGCTACACCCGCCGGCTGACCGACATCGAAAGGAGCCTCCAAGCTGTCACATCTGATTCTTGCCATTGAGACCTCTTGCGACGAGACCTCGGTGGCCGTGCTCGAAGACGGCCAGCGCATCCGGTCCAATCTGATCACCTCCCAAACCGATGTCCATCGGCGCTACGGTGGAGTGGTGCCCGAGCTAGCCAGCCGCAAACATCTCGAAGCTCTCAACCCCATGCTGCAGATGGCTATGGAAGAGGCCGGGGTGAGCTATTGCGACCTCGACGTGGTGGCCGTGACCCACGGTCCGGGTCTGATCGGAGCCGTGCTGGTGGGGGTGGCCGTGGCCAAGACCCTGGCCGCCTGCCTGGGTCTGCCCCTACTCGGAGTCAACCATCTCGAGGGGCATCTCTATAGCCCCTTTCTCGAAAACCCTGAGCTGGAGTACCCGTTGCTGGCCCTGCTGGTCTCGGGCGGCCACACCCAACTGGTGCATCTGCCCTGTGCCGGGCGCTATCAGGTGATGGGCGCCACTCGCGACGACGCCGCGGGCGAGGCTTTCGACAAGGTAGCCAAGCTGCTCGAACTAGGCTATCCGGGCGGACCGGTGGTCGACAAGCTGGCCACCCAGGGCAACGCCAAGGCGGTCGCCTTTCCCCGGCCGATGCTCGATAACGGCTACGAATTTTCGTTCTCGGGACTCAAGACGGCGGTGCGCAACCAGGTCGAGCGCGAGCCGCTCGCGGTCGAAGACTTGTGCGCGTCGTTTCAGGCTGCCGTGGTCGAAGTGCTGGTGACCAAGATGGAGCGGGCCGCCGACGAGTTGGGGGTCGAGAACGTCGTGGTGGCCGGAGGAGTGGCCTGCAATTCAGGCCTGCGCCGCGCCCTCGAAGAGATGTGCCTGCGCCGGGGCTTTCGCCTGGCCATCCCTTCGCCCCGCTTGTGTACCGACAACGCCGCCATGATCGCTCGAGCCGGTTGGGAACTCTATCGGCTGGGGGTTCGTTCACCGCTCGACCTGGACGCTTATGCCTCGATGCCGCTGAAGGACCGCATATGAGCGACGAAGACCTCGACAAGAAGCGATTTCGGCGCGGCTGCCTGGGAGCCTTGCTGCTGATCGGCCTGGTCGTCGGGTTGGCCTTGAAGTTGCACGCCAGCAAGAAGGAGGCCGCTGCCCGCCTGCAGGAGAGCCTCTTTGGCCCCTACTGGGCGGCCATCGGTCAGCAGGATTATGCGGCCGCGCGGACCTTTACCACCGAGTCGTTTCAGGCTCGCTATCCAGCTGAGGATTATGCCAAGAGCTATCAGGTGATGGAAGGCAAATACGGAAAGATGCACGATCCCGAGCTGCGCGATTTGACTCCGATGCACGTGCCGGGTCAGTCGGGGGACCGGGTGGGGGTCAGGGCCAGAATTCACTTTGGGGAAAAGCGGATGATCCTCGTTGGCTATGAGGTCGTGCGGGAACACCATGAGGATGCTTGGAAAATAGAGCTTTGTCGCACTCCCGATCGCGAAGCCGCACCCGGGCCATGGTGACTTGATCTCCAATTCCGATTTTCATATAATGGAATTATTGGCTTGGAGGTGTTGTAAATGCCGATTCCCCCTTTGGTTGTAGCTGGTGGTATGGCCTTGATCGGGGTGCTTGCTCTGGCCGATCAGACCATCCGCCGGACCCAGCCGGGCCCGACCCGCTCCCATATCGACAAAGTCGACCCGGCCGTGGCCTGCCCGGCGTGCGAGCGCGGGATGCGCAAAGTCACCTTTCACGGGGTCGAGATCGACGAGTGTCCGTTCTGCGCTGGCCAGTGGTTCGATGTCGGCGAGATCGAGACGATTAGCCAGATGGACCCCATCCCGAAGCGCTTTCTCAATGTCCTGGCCATCGATGGCGAGATCACGCGTCTGCCCGGCGAACGGGGTTGCCCCCGTTGCCAGCAAGAGCTACAGGCGGTCGAACTGCGTGGCCAGATGGTCGATGTCTGCACGACCTGCCAGGGGGTCTGGCTCGACCGCGGCGAGCTGAAAAGCGTCGTCAAATAGGCTCGCTGCGCTCGCCGGGGAGCGCCGACTGCGCCAGTCGACAGGATCTGAGCGGTCGGTCGCCAAGCTTCAATGGGATGAATATCGAGGCTTTGCGCAAGCTTTCTCAGGACTCTCGGGCCGGTTTGAAAGGCGAGCAGTCTAAACTGGTCTGTCAGGTGATCGACGAGCGAGAGCAGCGGGCCAATCAGGCCCTGGCTACCCGGGTCAAGAAGGCCGTTCAAGAACTCGACAATCGGCTCGAGCAAGCGGCGGCACGCGGCGAGAACGAGGCCGTCTTGCTGCGGGTGGCCTATGCCCTTTATGACTTGCGGGACGCCGTGCGCGACAAACTGGGACGCATCGGCCCCGAACTCAAAAATAACTTTCCTCACCTGGCTCGCAACGGTCCCCTCGGGTTTCGCGAGATCGACGACTTGCTCAAAGAACTCGACATCCGCGACGGCATGAAGCGCGATGCGGTGCCCTGGCTCGAAGGCTTTCTCAAGGACTGGAAGAATCACCACCAGCGCAAAGGGCTCAGACGTTTGATGGGTAAGAAGCTGGCCGTGCCCGAGACCCTCGAGCCGTTACTCGAGGCCTGTCGTGGGCGCGAACTCGAGCCCGAGGTGCGCGAGTTCAAGGCGTTCGAGGATTCGGGCCTGGAGGTGGTGGTGAAGTGGTGAGATATCTGTTGTTGGCTCTCGTGCTGGTGACGCCTTGCTGGGGTGACACCGTGGAGGTCTTGGGCTTTCGTTTCGAAACGCCGCTCCAGCTGAGCGAACCGACCGAACTCGCGTCGAGCACCCGCAGCTTTCAGTTTCCCGCCGACAAACCTTATAAAGAGGCGGAGTTCGAAGTGGTGGTCCACCTGATCAGCGCCAACGAGGTCAAAGCCATGGAAGGCCTCGACCCCGTCGAGGTGGCCGTCACGAACTTTCTGGGCGTCACCGGTGAGCCGACCCAGGTCAACAAGGCCCTCTTCATGGGCAAGACGGCCGCCGACCGGGTCTATGAGTCGAGTATCCCCAGGAAATGCCGAGTGCACGTATTGTCGAGCGCTCTGCTCGACGGAGGCCGGGTGATGTTGGCCTTTCGCGTCTTTGACGACCAGCGCTTTGGCGATTTCTTTCGCGAAGTAAAGAGCAGCTTCGCCCCTCTACCCAAAGAATAGCAGTCCATCAGGCAGGGCTGTCGAGGCTGCCACCAGAAGTTTTCGCCTATGCTTGAGGGCCTTGAACGCATGGTTGGCGGCGAAATCCGCGAGGTCGCCAAACTGGCCGGCTTACCCGAGTCGACCCCTGAGGACGCGGTCATTCATCAGGCCCTGGCCTGGCTTGCTTACGTGGTCGGGCAAAGCGATTTGCGCCACGAGTCGATCGAGCGTGGTGTGCTCGAGTGGCTGGCCACCCGCTGGGGCATCGAGTTCAAAGAAAGCACCTACAACGACGATATCGAGCGCAATCTGCGCCTGGAAATGTCCCGCCGGGCCGTGGTGTCTCTCTCGCCGGTGTGGAGGATCGCCTGTGCCCTGCTGGCGGCCGAGCGCTCACGCGTCAGCGAAGAGAAGATGGATATGCTGATGCGGGCCGCCAGTCTGGCCATCCCCTCCGTCTCGGTGGTGGCCGAGAAACGACGCGAGTGGGAAGACCTGATGGTCATTTGGGGAGACTCAGACCCCCGGCCAGAACTCGAGGCGGACTGCCAGACTTTGGCCGCCCGACCGCAACTGGCCGCCCACGCCCTGGATCTCGGGTTGGTGGTGGCCATGGTCGACGGCCGCCTCTCTCCCAGCGAAGAGAACCTGGCTCGCGACCTGGGCACCTCGATGGGCGTGGGCGAAGACATGGTGCGGGCTCGCGCAGCCGACCTCAATCAGATCTTCTGGAGCCATCAGAATCGACGCTCGGCGGCCACTCCCAACGCCCGCAATCTGCCTTTGAAAGCCGCCTGGGACACCCTCGAAAGTTCGGGCTGCCTGAGCGCTCTGGTGGGCGCGGTCGGCAAAGACCTCGGCGAAGCCGAGGGCGGCGGGGATGCCGGTTCGGTGGTTCACCTTTTGCACTACAGCATCGTCAAGCAGCATCTGCGGCTGGTCGAGGCCAGCGAGCGCGCCGAACTTGAACTCGAGCGACTCAAGGCCGAGCGTTCGCGGGCCGAGAAGCCCAAGGCCGAAGCCCCACCACCACCGCCGCCTCCGCCCGACTCGGCAGCCACGGCCTTCAAGCCTCTGGTCGAACTCGACATGGTCAAGAATAAACCCGGCGAGAGACGCTCGATCAAGCTCGACTGATGCCACGTCCCTGGACCGTTCTCGAGACCGTCGACACCGCTGACGGACCGCTGGAGTTGCGCCAGCGCGACACTAGCGACTTCATGATCACCATCGACGGTCGGGTGCTCATGAACAGTCTGGCTAATCGCTCCGAGGTGGCCCTTGGGCAAGCCGTTGCCCCGGTGGCACACCGGGCCCGGCCTCGGGTGCTGGTCGGCGGGCTCGGCATGGGTTACACCCTCAAAGCGGTCCTCGATACTTTGCCTGCCAAGGCCGAGGTGGTGGTGGTCGAACTCAACCCGGTGGTCGAGAAGTGGTGCCGCGGTCCGCTGGCCCACCTCACCGACAACGCCCTGTCGGACCCGCGGGTCCGGTTGGTGCTCGACGATGTGGCCAATTTCATGGCTCAGGCTCCCGCTCGGGCCTATGACGCCATCCTGCTGGACCTGCACGAGGGCCCCAACCAGAAAGGTCGGGGCGATCCGTTCTGGGGCATCGCCCCCGATCTGGCCCGCCACGCCCTCAAGCCGAGCGGCCTGTTGGCGGTGTGGTCTGAAGAAGGCGGTCAGGCCTTTCAGAAAAACCTCAAGAACGCGGGCTTTGGCGTTGAACTCCAGCGGCTGGGCAAAGGGGGCAGGCGGCACGCCGTCTATCTCGCCCGGCCCGAACGACCCGGGCCGCGCCCCTCAAAACGCCGCCGCTCTTGACGATTTCTTCACACAACCCGGCTAAGCTTGGTCCTTAGAAACCTGACAAGGAGCTGCCATGGGTTTATTGGCTGAGTTCAAAGAGTTCGCCCTCAAGGGCAACGTGGTGGATATGGCCGTGGGTATCGTGATCGGTGCCGGCTTTGGCAAGGTCGTCTCGACTTTTGTCGAGAACGTCGTTACCCCGCCGCTGGGTCTGGCCATCGGGGGCGTCAACTTCAATCAGCTGGGCATCGTGCTCAAGCAAGCCGTGGGAGAAGCTCCGGCTGTGGTGCTAAAATACGGGGTCTTTCTGCAGGCAGTCTTCGATTTCGTCATCGTTGCCGCCGCCATGTTCGCCGTGGTCAAGGCCATGAATTCACTCAAGCGCAAAGAGGAGGCCGCCCCCGCAGCGCCTCCCGAACCCTCGGCCGAAGAGAAGCTGCTGATCGAGATTCGCGACCTGCTGGCCGCCAGGAGCTGATATTTCAGCACTCGTTGAGGCCCGCGCCGTAGTTTGCTAGGTGGAGAGGTATCCACCAATGCAAGTCTCATCCCAGCGGACCGCCGTCGCGGCGGCCGGTTCTGATATTGCCCGCTGTCTCACCCGCAGCCGGCGGGCCCCCAGCCTGGCCGCTTTAAGCGACTATCCCGAATTGGGCTCGATGGTGCGCCACGAGCAGGCGCGCTACGGCCAGCAACGCCTGAGCAACGACGAAATCGCCGTGACCGATCTGGTCAAGGTGCTGAGCCTGGCCGCCCACGACAAACTTCAGGCTCGCGACCACGCCGCAGCCAGATTGCACTCGCTCGAATCCAATCTGGCCGCCTGCGCGCGGCGCCGAGGCTGGACCGGTTGGCTGGCCGCCGCCGGTAGTCTGGCTCTAGGAGCCGGCTGCTTGGGCGCAGGGTCCCCAGCCGTCACGGCCGGCATTGTCGGTCTGGGGCTAGCCGGGGCCAATCACCTCTCGGTCGCCTCGAGTCTCAGCCGACTCGAGCCCGAGGTGGCCGGCTATCGGACCTTCTCGGCCAACCTGGCCGAACAGTCCCAGAACCTGGAACAGTTGGTCAGTGAACTCAAGGCCGCCGGCAGTCGCTGGCAGGTTACCGAACTCGCTCCTGGTTCGGAGCGGCCGGTCGGCGATCTCGAGGCGCTGCCCGAATCGGTGAGGATCGGGGACTTCTCTATCTCGGTCGAGGGTTAGGGACTACTCGCCGCCGCCGCCGTCGCCCCCGCCGCCATCACCACCGCCGTCGCCGCCCCCGCAACCGCCACCATCGCCGCCCCCGCCCCCGCCATCGCCACCGCCGTCGCCGCCGCAGCCGCCAGCGTCTCCGCCACACGAGCCGGCATCGCCGCAGCTACCGGCGTCGGCTCCGCAGGCCCCAGCATCCGAACTGCTGTCATTGCCGCAAGCGTCGGCCGAGGCCTCGCCACAAGCATCGGCAGACGCTTCCCCGCAGGCATCGGCCGAGGCTTCACCGCAGGCGTCAGCCGAAGCCTCACCACAGGACGCTTCGGCTCCGCAGGCCTCGCCTCCGCCGCCTTCGCTGCCGTTTACCGACGCCTGGCCACAGGCCTGGGCCCCGAGAAAGCCCAGCATGCCGCTGGCCGAAAGGCTGGCCTCGGCACAACCGTTGAAGCCCGCCTGGCCACCGTTGCCAAACCCCGCATAACTCGAGGTGCAGGTGTTGCCGTTGACCATCGACGAGATGGTCGAAAGCTGGGCTAACAGGACGCCCATCTGCGAGGTGTTCAGGCAGGGTTGGGCGGCCGGCAGACCCTGTAGACAAAATTGGGCTTGAAAAGAGATTGTAGCCATCAGAGAACCTCCAGGTTGATTTGAGCCCAGTCTAGGGTCTTGCAATGGCGGAAAGCTTGGAAAAACGAAACTTTGTTATGAACGATCTGTAACAAGATATCCGATGGGATGCCCGGGGGGTATCCCCACGGATAAGCACCACGTTTTTCGGAGGTTCTCCACTTCGACTTCGCAAATCTCTCCGGGTGGAGTTTGCTCGAGCCGTGCGGGGCAGCTTGTTGATCGAGATCCTCATCGGTCTGGCTGTCTTTGCCGGGGGGGTCTTGCTGGCTTTGAGCGTCTTTCCCACCAGTGGTCGCGCCCTCGAGCAGTCCGAGAACCGCACCCTGGCTATCAACCTGGCCCGTCGTGTGCTCGAGAGCCAGCGGGCGCTCACCTTTGATGGTGTTGCCCTGGGCCTGCAAGCAGACCAGACCGTCAAGCTGACCGGGGTGTCCAAGGGGGCCACTACCAACCAGGAATTCATCTACGCTGTCGATGTCACCGAGCCAACCCCCGGTCGAAAGCTTAAGAGCGTGCGAGTCGAGGTGCGCTGGCGGCATGGCAGCGCCGCCCGCAAGGTCGAACTGCAGACCTACATGGCGCCCTTATGAGACATTCCCGAGGCTTTAGCCTGATCGAAGCCTTCCTGGCGCTCTTTCTGCTGATGGTCCTGTTGAGCGGTCTTTACGCCGTGATGCTCAGTGGACTCGACAGCATCCGCCAGGCCAGGGCCTTCGCGGCCGCCCAGCAGCAGGCGTTGCAGGGTATGGCGAGCGTTCTGACCGAGTTCTCGAATAGCACTCCGGCTTCGGTGACCCTGGCTCCCGAGCACGTCATCTTCCTTTCGCCCGAACCTCCTCTGCCCACCGGAGGCGCCTTCGTCTTCTCCCCGGCGGGAAAGCTGATGTGGCAAAAGTGGGTCTGCTTCTACCGCGATGGCGCTGCCAAGCAACTGGTGCGAGCCGAAATCCCCCTGTCGGCAGCGATCGACGAAGCGGTGCCGTCGCCTCCGGTGCCGAGCCTGGCCGACTTTCAGGCGGCCGCCCAGCGCCAGACGGTGGCTCGCAACATCTCGGCCGCCAGCTTTGCCAACGAGGCCTTTCCCGATTGCTTTCTGGTGCGCATTGAAGCGGCCGAACAGGTTACTTCTGAACAGATTACCGAGGTTCACCTCGAGAGCACCGTGAGGATGGTGAATTAGTGAAACGTCGTGGTGTTGCGCTGGTGGTAGTGATGTCGGTGCTGGCCCTGGTCTTGATGATCGGCGTGGCCGCCACCACCCTCAGCAGTTCGCAGCTGACCATCTCGGATTCGTTGGTGAATAGTCAGCAGGCGCTCTACGCGGCCGAAGCGGGCCTGGCCGACGGATTGGTGGCGCTGACCGAAGATGTCGACTTCGACGGCTATCCCGACCCCGTCAAGCTGAGCGGTGGGACAGCTTCTTACACGGTCCAGGTCTTCGACAACCGCGACGGCAGTCTGGCCGGACCTCTCCCCAACGGCATCGACGTGCCTGCCGGGCTGGTCTACGTTTTGGCCACCGGGTTCGCCGACAATGGGGTCGAGCGTCGTATGGGCGGGCTGATCCGGCTCTCGGCCAGCGAAGCGCTCCAGGGCGCCGTGGCCGACCAGTTCAGTCTCAGTCTCGGGTCCTACATCGACTCCTACGACTCATCCGCCGGTCCCTACAACCCTTCTGACCCCACCAACAAAACCGGGGGCGACATCGCCATCAATAGCGATTCGGGCTACGCCAATCTGTCGGGCAATTCCCACATCTACGGAACCGTCTATCTTCACCCGGCCCTCACTCCCAGTGCCATTAGCACCTTGGACACCAGTACTTACCTCGATGACGATCGTCTGGAGGCCGCCTTGCCGGATGAGCCGGTGATCTTTCCTACCATGACCGGGCCGCGTCCCAACGTGCTTCTGCTGGCCGGCTTCACCAAGGTTCTGGCGCCTGGCCCTTACAATTCGGTCACCCTCGGATTAGGCTCGACCCTGGTGCTACAAAAGGGCGACTACGTCTTTCGCGATCTGGACATGCTGCTCAACGCTCAGATCTTCATCGCCGAAGGACCGGTCAACATTTACATCCAGAACAGTTTCACCACGGTGGCCGCCGGCCTGGTCAACACCACCGGGATTCCTTCGCAGCTCAATATTCACTATCGCTCGGCCGGCAACGTCACCATCGCCGGAGGCAGTTCGGCCTATTTCACCATGGACGGTCGATTAGCCAACATCACCGTGTTGGGCGGGGATGCCTACGGCCAGATCCTGGCCAAAAAGGTGACCCTGAGCGCCTCCCGTTTTCACTTCGACCGGGCTCTGGGTGGGGCGGGCAGCACGAGCGGCAGCACCGTCGAGGTGCTGGGGAGACAACGCTTCTAGTGGAGATGTATCGATTCAAAGCCAAGGATGCCGAGGGCGAGGAGGTCATCGGCACCATCCGCGCCCACACCGAGAAGGCGGCCGCCAAGAAGCTGCGCAACACCTACTCTGCCCTGATCTCGCTCGAGGTGGTCGACGAGTCGACCATGCTCGAGCACCTGCCGCGGGTGCGCTATCAAGACCTCTCGGTGGCCACCCGCCAGATCGGGGTCTGCATCCGCGCGGGCATTCCCGTCCATAACGCGTTCCGTTTCGTCATGCAGGGGGCCGAGAGCCCGGGCCTACGGTTGGTGCTGGCCAGTGTGCTCGAGCGCATCGAGGCCGGCATGACCATCTCCAAGAGTTTGGCGGTTCACAAGCGGACCTTCAGTCCGACCTATGTGGCCCTGGTCAAAGCCGGCGAGACCTCGGGCAAGCTGGGCGAGTCCTTCGATCGCCTGGCCGACCTGACCGAGCGCAGCATTCGCCTCCAGAAACAGGTCACTTCCTCTTTGACCTACCCGGCCATCGTCTGTATGTTCGCCCTGAGCATGGCCGCGATGTTCGTCTATTTCATTTTGCCGATGATGCTGCCGATGTTCACCCAGCTCAAGGTCGAATTGCCACTGCCCACCAGGATACTGCTCTGGATCGGCTGGGTGGCCAGCCAGCCGTTGCTCATGCTGCCGGCGGTGGTGGGCGCGGTGCTCGCCATCGTGGCCGTCGTTCGGGCCGTGCGCAAGGCCGACGCCAACCCCGCCTTTCGCCGCTGGCTCGACACCAGGGCTCTGAAGCTGCCCGTGTTCGGCTTGCTCCTCGAAAGGGCCGTCTGGACCCGCATGCTATTCACTCTGGCTACCCTACTCGACGCTGGCATTACCATGGAGCCGGCCATGGCCGTGACCGAGGCGGTGGCCGGCAACTGCGTGGTGGCTGACAAGCTCAAAGCTGCCCGCGACCAGATGGTCGAGGGCGCTGGCGTCTTCGATGCTCTCTCGGCTCACGAGGTATTCGACAAGACCATCCTGCAGATGATCCATGTGGGCGAGGAGTCGGGTCAAATCGACGACATGATGGCACGCATCGCGTCCCTCTACGAAGAAGACGTGGCCCATCGCCTCGAGGGCCTGACCGCCATGCTCGAGCCCTTGCTCATGGGTGTGATGGGGCTGGCCGTGGGCTTTCTCACCCTGGCTTCGTTTTTGCCTATGGCCAGCCTGCTCAAAGACTTCTAAGCCGCCGCCACAAAAAGAAGAGCCCCACCGCAGCGGGGCTCTTCTTAGACGTTTACCAGCAGGGAGTGGGCTCCCAGCGTTCGGGAGTGCGCCACAGGCGGCTGACCTGCAGCTCGCGCTCCCACAGCAAGTCGGGCGGCAGCTTGTCGCGCAGCTTGAGGAAGAGCTCTTCATGGCTGAGAGTCTCGGCCAGCCACGAGTCCTTGTCGATGGACATCAACAGGTTGTAGTGCTCGCGCTCGAAGTCGAGGCCTGTCCAATCGATGTCGTCATAGAGCGGAATCCAGCCGATGGGGCTCTCGACGGCGTGACCGCGGCCGCGGATGCGGTCAAAGATCCAGCGCAAAATGCGCATGTTCTCGCCGTACCCCGGCCAGGCGAACTTGCCCCGGGCATCCTTGAGGAACCAGTTCACCCGGAAGATGCGGGGCGGGTCGGGCAGATGGCGGCCGACGTTGAGCCAGTGGTTGAAGTAGTCGCCCATGTGGTAGCCGCAAAACGGCAACATGGCCATCGGGTCGCGGCGCAGTTCGCCCACCTTGCCGGCCGCGGCGGCGGTCTTCTCGGAGCCCATCGTGGCTCCCAGATAGACGCCGTGCGACCAGGACAGGGCCTGGAAAATCATCGGCATATCCTGGCTCACCCGGCCGCCGAAAATGATGGCCGAGATGGGCACGCCGTTGGGGTTCTCCCAGTCGGGGTCGACCGAAGGGCACTGCGAGGCCGGGGCGGTGAAGCGAGCATTGGCGTGGGCGGCCGGGCGTCCGCAACTGGGAGTCCAATCCTGGCCCAGCCAGTCGGTCAGCTTGGCCGGAGGCTCGTCGGTCATGCCCTCCCACCAGACGTCCCCTTCGGGAGTCAGGGCCAGGTTGGTGAAGATGCAGTTCGCCTTGAGAGTGGCCATGGCGTTGGGATTGGTCTTCTCTGAGGTGCCCGGAGCCACTCCGAAGAACCCGTACTCGGGATTGATGGCATAAAGCTTGCCGTCCTTGCCTGGCTTGATCCAGGCGATATCGTCGCCCACGGTGGTGATTTTCCAGCCGTCGAAAGCGGTCGGGGGGATCAACATGGCGAAGTTGGTCTTGCCGCAAGCACTGGGAAACGCCGCCACCACATAGTTCTTCTCGCCTTGAGGCGACTCGATTCCCAGGATCAGCATGTGCTCAGCCAGCCAGCCCTGGTCGCGGGCCATGCACGAGGCGATGCGCAGAGCGAAGCACTTTTTGCCGAGCAGAGCGTTGCCGCCATAGCCACTGCCATACGACCAGATGGAGCGCTCTTCAGGAAAGTGGACAATATACTTGTTGTCGGGGTTACAGGGCCAGGCTACATCCTTCTGGCCGCTAGCTAGAGGCGAGCCGACCGAGTGCAGGCAGGGCACGAAGTCCGCGTTGCCGAGGACTTCCCAGACCGCTTGTCCCATGCGGGTCATGATGCGGGTGTTGACCACCACGTAAGGCGAGTCGGTCAACTGCACGCCGATCTGGGCGATGGGCGAGCCCAGCGGGCCCATGCTGAAGGGCACCACATACATGGTGCGACCCCGCATGGAGCCGTCGAAGAATCCGGTGAGCTTGGCCTTCATCTCGCGGGGTTCGGACCAATTGTTCATCGGGCCGGCGTCGTCTTGGCGGCGGCTGCAGATGAAGGTCTGGTGCTCGACCCGGGCTACGTCGCGGGGGTCGGACCGGCACAGATAGCTATTAGGGCGAAGCTCTTCGTTGAGGCGGATAAAGGTGCCGGCCTCGACCATCTCCTGGCACAGGCGGTCGTATTCTTCCTGACTGCCGTCGCACCAGTAAACGGCCGACGGCTTGCACAGAACGCGCATCTCCTCGACCCAGTCGAGCACGGCTTGATTGGTGGTTTTAGCTTTTTCAGTAGCGGTTGGCAAGATGTTCCTCCATAGAACGGCGAAGTTTTTATCAGTCTATCCATTCCCGCTCGGCGAGCGAATGATACAGATCATCAGAAATAATTGCCGGCAGATTGCCGACCCACTCCCCATGAGAAGTTTCTTGCTGTTGGTCTTGCTGGCCCTGCCAGCGTCCGCGGACCCCATCGACCAGCTGGTGACCCGCCTTTCGCAAACCCACGGCCTTTGGATTAACGGGCCATTCCCCGCCTTGTCGTTGGGGTCCGAAGCCACTTGCCAGCAGGTCCTCGACGAGATGTTCACTCGCATTTCTTTTGACCCGGGCCGGGTGGAGCGCTTCCAGGTGGACGAGCAACGGAACGTGACCATCGATGGCCTCGACTACGTCGCGGTCAAGCTGACCACGAACCTGGGCCAAAAGATCGTCCTCCTGCGCTACGAGTCCGGATCGGGGTGGTGGACAAGGGTCTACTGAGCTCGCAATCGAACGAACTCTCATGAAGCTTGTGACCTTTGGCCATTCCCTCGATTCCCCGTGCCAACCTCAGGGCACCGACCTCGACTCTCCCCAAACGCTGGTGTTGGTCTTTGGCGCCCCGGAATTTCGCGCTCAGCCCGAGGCGTTGGTCACTCTACGCGCTCGGTTTCCCCAGTCGGTGCTGGTGGGCTGCTCGTCTTCCGGCGAGATCCTGGGCGAGGAGATCCACGACAAGAGCCTGGCGGTGGCCGTGGCCCACTTCGAAAAGAGCACCCTTCGGTCTGCTTCGACCACGGTCGACGGCGATAGCCGCAAAGCTGCCCGCGAGCTGGCCGAGCAACTCAAAGGACCCGGCCTCAAGGGAGTGCTGGTGCTCTCGGACGGCCTCAACGTGTCGGGCTCGGAACTCTCTCGCGGCTTCAACGAGGTGTTGGACGGGGTGGTCGTGACCGGCGGACTGGCCGGCGACGGCGACCGTTTCGCCTCGACCTGGGTGCTGGAGGGAAGCCAGCCCTCGAGCGGCCGCATCGTCGCGGTGGGCTTCTACGGAACCGACATGCTGGTGGGCTATGGCTCGCGCGGAGGCTGGGACGAGTTTGGTCTCGAACGCCAGGTGACCCGGGCCAAAGGCAGCGTGCTTTACGAGCTTGACGGCAAGAAGGCGCTGGCTCTCTACAAAGAATACCTGGGCGAATTGGCCAGCGAGTTGCCCGCCTCGGGCCTGCTCTTTCCCCTCTCCTTGCGCCGCGATGTCCACGACCAGCAGCGCTTCGTGCGGACCATTCTGGCCGTCGACGAAAAGGCCCAGTCGATGACCTTCGCCGGAGAGATTCCCGAGGGGTATCTGGCCCAACTGATGCACGCCAACTTCGACCGCCTCATTGACGGAGCCGGCGAGGCGGCCAATCTGGCCCGCGGTGGCCAGTTGGCCATCGCCATCAGCTGCGTGGGACGGCGCCTGGTGCTCGGTCAGCGGGCCGAGGAAGAGGTCGAGACGGCCTTCGAATCGCTGCCCGAGGGCACCCAGCAGGTCGGCTTCTATTCCTACGGAGAGCTCTCGCCGCAGTCGGACGGAAAGTGCGCGCTGCACAATCAGACAATGACCATGACGACTCTGGGAGAACGTTGATGAAGCATCGGTTATTGTTGCGCCAATTGCGCAAGGCGGGGCTCGACCCCGAGCAATTGCCCAGCGACCCGGCCGCCTGGCGGGCTTTTCTCGAGCGGGTCGAAGGAGCCTATCAAGACACCGACAACGAGCGCTATAAGATGCGTCGCTCGCTCGACACTTCCTCGCGAGAGATGCGCGAACTCTACGAACACCTGCTGGAAGCCCGCCAACAGGCCGAGGCGGCCAGTCAAGCCAAGGGCATTTTTCTGGCTCAGATGAGCCACGAGATTCGCACTCCCATGAACGGAGTGCTGGGCATGGCCTCGCTGCTGGCTCGCACGCGCCTTGACGAAGAGCAGCGTCACTATCTCGAGGTGATCCAGAGTTCGGCCGAGACGCTGCTCACGGTCATCAACGACGTGCTCGACTTCTCGAAGGTCGAGGCCGGTAAGCTCGAGCTGGTCGAGTCGCGCTTCTCTTTGCGCGACAACGTCGAGACCGTCTGCAGCCTGCTGGCCGAGCGAGCCCACCAGCGCGGCATCGAGCTGGCCTGTCTGGTCTATCGCAACGTGCCCGACACCCTGGTGGGCGACCCCGATCGCTTGCGCCAGGTGCTGACCAACCTGGTGGGCAACGCGGTCAAGTTCACCGAGCAGGGCGAGGTGGTCTTGCGCATCAAGTCGGTCCAGCTCGAGGGCGAAAGCATCCAGCTGCGCATCGAGGTCAGCGACACCGGCCCAGGCATACCCGAGGAGCTCTGCGACAAGATCTTCAACCCCTTCGAGCAGGCCGATCCCACCACTACCCGCCGCTTCGGAGGCACCGGTCTGGGGTTGCCCATCTGCCGTCACCTGGTCGAACTCATGGGAGGCGAACTCGGCGTGCGCAGCGTGGTGGGCGAGGGGAGTACTTTCTGGTTCACGGCCGCCTTCGGGGTGGCCGACCCCGAGCCCCAAGAAGCCCAGGAAGCCGAGGAACTGTTCGGTCTGCGCGTCTTGCTCATCGACGACAACGAGACCAATCGCCTCATCTTGCGCGAACAACTCTCCGACTGGGAGATGGTCACTAAAGAGGCTGCCGAGGGCGGGGCCGGACTGGCCGAGCTGCGCAAGGCGGCCGGCCGCGGACTGCCGTTTGACCTGGTCATTCTCGACATGCAGATGCCCGAGATCGACGGCCTCGAGGTGGCCCGCCAGATTCGGGCCGACGAGGCCCTCGCTCGCACCCGCATCATCCTGCTGACCTCGGTAGGCCACGAGCAGTGGAAGGACGAGATCGAGCATCTGGCCATCGACGCCTGCCACCAGAAACCGATCCGCCGCGATGCGCTCTTTCGCTGCATTCGCAAGGTGATGGGCCAGCGCCCGACGGTGGTGGCCGACCCCGACAAGCCGGTGCGCTTTCAAGGCGAGGTCTTGCTGGTCGAAGACAACGACTTCAACCAGCAGGTGGCGGTTGGCCTGCTGCGCAAGCTGGGCCTCAACACCACCCTGGCTGACGATGGCCAGGCAGCTCTCGACCTGCTCTGGAGCAAGGATTTCGACCTCATCCTCATGGACTGCCAGATGCCCGGCATCGACGGCTACGAGTGCACCCGCGAGATTCGCAAGCGCGAGTCGGGCCACAAGCGCAGCGTCATCGTGGCCATGACCGCCCACGCCCTGACCGGCGATCGCGAGCGCTGCCTGGCGGCCGGCATGGACGACTATCTCAGCAAGCCGATCACCCTCGAGAAGCTGTCGGCCGCCCTGGCGCAGTGGCTGCCCATCGAAGAGAAGAGCATGTCCGCCGACCAGACCCCCGGCCACCCCGCCCTCGACAACCACGTCTTCGCGGCCATCTGCGAACTGCGCCGGCAGAACATCGAGGCCGGCCTGGGCGATGTCTTCGACACTTTCTTCAAGAACCTCGACCGCCTGCGCGACGACCTGATCCAGGCCGTCGAAAAGCGCGACTTGTTCACCTTCCGCGAGGCCTTGCATAGCCTGAAAGGCAGCGCCGGCAACCTGGGTGCCATCGAGCTTTACCGCCTGTGCGAACAAACTCCCACCGACGCGATTCCCCCCGGCTTCGTGGCCCAACTCGAGGCTGCCAGCCAGCGGCTGCACCAGGCGGTCTTTTCCCAGGCCTGACCGCCTGGCCTTTGGCTGGCTTGACCTGGCTCTTGGCGGGCTGGCGGGTCGAGGCGGGCGGGCGGCCTGGTGGGCGGCGGGCACACAACCACTCCGGGTCGTTGTCTGGCTGAGGGGCTAGCCAGGGCGGGGATGCAGGAAGGTGGGGGGACGGGCCCCCCACCTCCTCGCTCGCGGATACCGGTCTACCTGGTCGGCTTAGTGTCGAGTCCGAAGGGCTTGATGCCTCCGCCATCGCTGTCGCTGTCGGACGGATAGCGCAGGGTGGCGATGGGCCCGCCCGGCTTCACGCCGCCCGGTCCGCCGGGTTTGAGACCTCCGCCATCGCTGTCGCTATCGGACGGATAGCGCAGGGTGGCAATCCCGGTGCCGGGAGGCTGGCTGCCCGGGTTGCCAGGCTTGATTCCCCCCGGCCCGCCCGGCTTAATCCCCCCGCCGTCGCTGTCGCTGTCTGACGGATAGCGCAAAGTGGCGATGCCAGCGCCCGGAGGCTTTGGGCCACCGGGCTTGCCGGGCTTTGAGCCGCCATCGCTGTCACTGTCGGACGGGTAGCGCAAGGTGGCGATACCCGCTCCGCCAGGCTTGGAGCCAGACTGCCCTTCCAGGAAGTTATTGAAGAACGGGTTGGCGCTCTTGGCTTCGCCGGCCTTGCCGCCCAGTGAGTCCCACTTGGAGCCAAGCAGCTGATTGGCTGCTCGCGTCTGCAGTCCGTCCGGCTTTTTGGCGGTTGACTGAGCGGCCGGCGCCGCCTTCTTCGGCAGCTGGATATTGTTATTGGTTTTGACTTTGTGGCTGGTGTTGATCATTGGTTCTCCTTCACACTTGCCTTCAGTCTAGGGTGGCTCGCTCTCGCTGGGTTTTGCCGAATTGTTTCCGGTGTTGCCGTCTTGTAACAGCCTTGCGTCGGCTTGCGTCGCCGGGCAGTGACGAGGGAGTGTCGCTCCAAGCAGATTTAAAGGCTGGCTCGGCGGTGGGGCTGGCCTGGTGGGCTTGGCGGGCGGGCAGACAACCACCCCGGGTCGTTGTAAACAACCACTCCGGGTCGTTGTCCGGGCTGGCTCGACGGGCGGCGGGCAGGCAACCACCCCGGGTCGTTGTAAACAACCACTCCGGGTCGTTGTCCGGGCTGGCTCGACGAGCGGCGGGCAGACAACCACCCCGGGTCGTTGTAAACAACCACTCCGGGTCGTTGTCCGGGCTGGCCTGGTGGGCTTGGCGGGCAGACAACCACCCCGGGTCGTTGTAAACAACCACTCCGGGTCGTTGTCCGGGCTGGCCTGGTGGGCTTGGCGGGCAGACAACCACCCCGGGTCGTTGTAAACAACCACTCCGGGTCGTTGTCCGGGCTGGCCCGACGGGCGGCGGGCAGACAACCACCCCGGGTCGTTGTCCGGACTGGCCCGACGAGCGGCGGGCAGACAACCACCCCGGGTCGTTGTAAACAACCGCCTCGGGTCGTTGTCCGGGCTGGCCCGGTGGGTGGGGTTGGTCAGGCCGCGTTAATATTCTTGGAACATCGCGGAAATGTCCGGGCAACAGACTGGCAACGGCTGGGCAAAGCCAGTGGTTCAGGATAAGAGCATGTTCCAACCACTCTTTCCCCACATCCTCAGAAAGCGCCGGCTAGCCCACAAGCTTCGGCAGAATGAACTGGCCAGACTGTGCGGTATTCCAGCCAAGAAGATGACCATGTTCGAGCGGGGCCTGCGCGTGCCGTCAGCCGATGAACTGGCCAGGCTCGAATGGGAGCTGGGCTCGTTCTACGGCTGCTCGTTTCGCCCTCCGCGCTATCAAGAGACCCTGCGCAACCAGGCCAGCCGTCTTTGCCAAACGCCCGAACCGTTCTTTCCTCCCAAGGACCGGTCGAACGCCGTCCGCTACCGGGCCGCTCTCCATCGCTATCCCGAGCTGGTGGCGAAGTTGACGCAGCGTATCCGAGCCCGGCCGGATTTCGAACTGGTCAACTACTTCAGCGAGGCGATTGCCAGCGGCTCGGCCGAGGAGTGCTTGTATCTGATGCATCTGCTCGCCCAGGGCGGGCAGCCTGGCTTGCTCGTGCCAACCAATCTGGGCTGGCTTCCTCACCCGGTGGTCGACCCCGACACGAGAGAGTGGGTCAGCCACCGGCCCCTGCCGTTGGTGGTCGTCGGGCAATCGTATTACTTTCTCCAGGTGTCTTTCGCCACGCCGGTCCTCTACTCGGTCGACGTGCTGCGGTGGGACGGCCGCTGGACCGTCGTCGAGATTGATGGCGAGGGGCACCGGGGCAAGGGGGACGAAGAGAAAGAGGCAGCGGTGAAGCTGCCCTTTGAGCGGATCAAGACGGCCGAGCTGCTGCGGCTGGTTCAGTAGTCGAAGACCTTGTCGGCCTCCAGGATCATCTTGGCCATACTATCGGCATCGAGGAACTGGGCTCCCTCGCGCAGGTTCTCGGAGGTGATGCCGGCGGCGTCGGCGCAGTGGGGGCAGACCAGAGTCTTGCCACCGCTCTTGGCGTAGTTGTCATAGAGAGCGTCGAGGGGAGTCGAGCCGCCCCACTGCAGGTCGAGGGGCTGGCGTTTGTCGACCAGACGCACGCCCTCGCGGTCGACGAAGAGAACGACGTCGAGGCCGTTCTGGGCTCCGACGGTCGCGATCTTGAGAGCCATCGAGGCGGCGTGCAGGTCGTCTGTGCAGTGGCTCAGATGCACCAGCAACGTCTCGGCCGAGGCCGACAAGGACAGAGTGAGGGCGAGCAGGCTCGCCAGCAAAAGTTTCTTCATGGCGGCATTCTAGGGCAGCCGGTCAGGACTGCCTATGACCGCGATCAGTTACAGGAGGACACGTGAGCAAGTTCAAATATCCGAAGGTGCGACCTACATTCCAGGCTCCCGGGGCCACCGAGCCGGCCGTCGAGATGTTCGAGCGCTTCCTGGCCGAAGGAGGCCCTTTCCGCGATGGCGAGTCGATTCAGCTGAGCTGGATGTGGCTGCAAGTGGCTCAGCAGGGCGATGGCCTGGTCATCCTCGCGCCCAGGTTGGGGAGCATGCCGATGGAGTTTCATGACGATTGCTCGCGGGCGCTGGTGCTCAACCTGACGCAGCGTTACATTTGTGACAGCTTTGGGGTGAGCCCGAGCCCGTGCAATGCCCGTCAGGCCGCTCTGGTCGTCAAGGACCTGGACCGCTGCCAGAAGGTCTTCATGAATCGCCTCGGGCCCGAAGAGGCGAGCGACTCCGGCTGGTATTTCGACAGTCCCGAAAGCCAGCTAGATGCCAACGACCCGGACAGCCTGGAATATCTCAGTTTGTGGGAGTTGGCCGGACGCTACCCCCTGGCGCTGGACTTCTTTTTGCTGCCCACCGATTGGCAGGTCGCCTTACAGGCCGCTCCGACCGTGTTGCAGAGCTTCAAGCCGGTTGCGGCCCGCCCGAACTCCTACTACGCTCTGCGTTACCCGGGCTGAACACGCCGGCCCGGGCCAACAGTTCGCCGGCTTTGGCCTCATGCTCGGCGGCCTTGGAACCCTCCCCATAGTAGCGAGTCAGCGCCTGGTGGCAATGGGCTTGCTGGAGGGGATTGTCGACGGCCTGCAGGGCGTCGAGAGCCTCGAGCAAGATCACCAGGGCCTGGTCGCGCTGGCCGATGCGCTCGAGTAGCTCGCCGCGACAACGCAGCACGATGGCCTGATAAATGGGATGGCTCGACACTTCTTTGCGGATGCGGTCCAGGCGGGCCAGGCCGGCCGGGTCCGCCAGTAGCGGCAGGCAGCACGCCTCGAGCAAGAGCGATTCGATCAGGAAGTAGTCGAAGTGGCGACGACGGCAATCGCGAGCCGCCTCCTGGCTGTGAGCCCGAGCGGCGGCGGGATTGTCGAGGGCTAGCTGATGCCAGCCGCGGGCCAGGGTCACCACCACGCTCACCAGGGGCAGCTTGAGGCGCTCCTCCCACTCTTCGGCCTCGGCCAGAAAGCGCCGCGAGAACGCGAGGTCGCCCTGGCGGGCCGAAATGGCCGTCAGCTCCACGCTGGTCAGGGCCAGCGAGATCTTGTTGCCGGTGCGCAGAGCGTAGTTGCGTCCGGCCTCGGCGTGGCGGCGCGAGGCGGCCAGGTCGCCCAGGTCGCGATAGACCAACTGCACGATGGAGTGATGTAGCGACATGCCGTGGATGTCACCCACCCGGTCGGCCACTTCCAGGCTGTAGAGCAGCACTCGCAGGGCATTCGCCGTGTCACCCACCGTGGTCATCAGATAGCCGCACTCGCGCAACAGCGAGGCCTTTTCGAGGCTATCCGACTGGGTCTCGCGCACCACCGCCGCCAGCTTGCGCAGGCGGGCCCGGGCGGTGGGCAGCGAGATGCGCGACAGCAGCGTGAGGGAGTAAGCCTCCAGCAAGCCCGCCTCGTAGTAGGCCGGATTCTCGCTGGCCTGGCGTCCGGCGTAGAGCTTCTGGCGCAGGCTGATCTCGAGGGTGTCGAGCAGCCAGCCGCGCGGACCCAGAAAGAACAACACCCGGGCCAGCCGGTCCAGGCAACGCCGCACCTCTTCGTTGCCCCGGCTGAGCAGCAGCCGCAGGGGAGTCGACAGGGTGGCCACCAGGCCGTCCGAGGGCAGGCGGGTGCCGAAGGTGGACAGAGCCGAGCGATAGTGGGCTCGGGCCTGGCGCAGGTCGCCCATCCGCTCGCAGCAGACTCCCAGCTTGCGCTGCAGGCGGCCGCGACCGGCCCGGTCGGCCGAAGAGAGCAGCTCTTGGTAGATGGGCAGGGCCTCTTGCGAGTGGCCGCTGCCGTCGAGGGCGTCGGCCAGCTTCTCGGACAGGGCGGGCGAGGGAGCCAGCTGACTACAGGCCCGATAGGCCTCGGCCGCCTGGGCATAACCGAAGGTGGCCATGGCCGCGTCACCGGCTTTGAGCAGCTGCTCGGCTGCCAGCTGGTTCTGACCACTGGCCTGATAGTGGTGAGCCAGGCGCAAAGCCGGACCCCCTAACCTGGCCAGTGCAGCCGCCGCCCGGGCGTGCAGGTCGGTCAGCTGCTGACCTTCGAGCAACACCTCGAGCACCGGCTGATTGGCGAAGCTATACACGCCATGCTCGCGCTCTTGGAGCACCTTGCGGGCGCACAACCGCTCCAGGCTCTCGAGCAACTGCTCGCCGGCCAACTCGCAGGCCGCCATCAGCAACTCGAAGCCGAACTCGCTGCCCAGCACCGCCGCCTGGCGAGCGATGGCCACATCGACCGCGTCCAGGTCGGCCAGGCGCCGCTCCACCGCCTCGCGCACCGAGCCCGGTAGCTTGCTGCCGCCGTCGGAAGGTCGGGCCATCACCTGGGTCTCGAGGCGCCAGGCTCCGTCCACCAGGCGCAGCTTCTCTTCGGCCACGAACGTCTTGAGAATCTCGCTCAAGAACAGCGGGTTGCCTCCGGTCTCGGCAAACAGCCGCCGGCCCGCCTCGGGAGCAAGCTCGGCAAAGCCCAGCATCGAGCGCACCATGGCCACCGACTGGCCCTCGTCGAGCGGCTCGAGGCGCACCACCGGTTGCCCGGCCAGCTCAGCCGGAGCCCGCTCGCAACTGGCCACCACCGCCACCTGGCTCTCGGCCCGGGCCAGATAGACCAGAAACTCGAGGCTGGCCGGATCGAGCAACTCGAGGTCGTCGACCACCAGCACCAGCCCCTCTTCACCGGCCAGCCGGCCCAGCAGGCGCACCATGCCTTCGAACAGGCGAAAGCGCAGGGCCGGATCGCCGGCCTGGGCGGGTTGTTCGGAGAGCTCGGGCAAGAGCAGCGACAAAGGCTTGCGAAAGGCCTCAAGACTCGGGTCCAGCCCCGACCCCACCGCCCGCCGCAGCCAGGGCAGCCAGGCTCCGAACACCTCCGAGCCGGGCTCGACCCACAGCACGGGACGCCCCGGCCGGCGCAGATCGTCGGCCGCCTCTTGCAGAAAGCGGGTCTTGCCCACGCCGCTGGCCGCCTCGACCAGCACCATCCGCTGGCCGGCCAGTCGCCCCAGCTCGGCCTCGCGCCCCACCAGCCGCGGAGTCAGCAGCTGCTCGGGAGCCCGCGACACCTCGGCTCCGCCTCGCCCGAACAGGTCGTTCCACTCGGCCAGCAGCTCGCCGGCGCTCTGGAACCGGTCGGCCGGCTCCTTCTCGAGCAACTTCTCGATGAGCCGGGCCAGCCGCTCGGGCACCCAGTCGGCAAGCTCGCGCACGGGCCTGGGCGGGTCGTGCAAAATCGCGCACAACACGGCCACCAGCTCTTCCTGGTCAAAGGGCAGCTGGCCGGTGGTCAGTTCATACAGCATCACACCCAGGCTGTAGAGGTCGGCGCGAAAGTCCACCTCTTGCCCGCCCACCAGCTCGGGAGCCATATAGTGCACCGTGCCCACGATCACCGAGGGGTCGGTCATCAAAGTGGTCGCCTCGGCCCGCCGGGCCAGGCCAAAATCCAGCAAGCGCGGCTGCCCGTCGGGTTGCACCAGCACGTTTTCGGGCTTGAGGTCGCGATGCAAGACTCCGTGGCGATGGATGTACAACACGCCCTCGAGCAAGCGAGCGAACAGCTCGCTCAGCCGCTCGAGCCACCCCTCGCCGGGCGGCCCCAGGTAGGCCCGCATCGAGCTGCCCTGGACCAGCTCGAGGGTGTAATACGGCTGCTCGTCGACCTCGCCCAGCTCGAAGACCGGCACCAGGCTGGGGTGGGAGAGCCCCGAGGCCACCCGAAACTCGCGCCGAAAGCGCAGACGGTCGTGGAGCGTGATGGCCACCGCCGGACGCAGCAGCTTCAGGGCCACCTCGTCGTCGCCCCTGGCCACTCGATAGACGCGCCCCATTCCCCCCTGGCCGAGAAACTCGAGCACCCGGTGGCCGTCGATCTCTTTGGGATGCACCATCCCCCCGGCTTCCACCTGGCTTGTTTAGCCCTTGGTGGGGCCGAGTCCTCGGCGGTGGCGCACGAGATAGGCCTGCAGCGCCGTGGCGAAGGCGTGGACGTCTTTTTTCGTGAACGGCGGCGGCCCCCCGCCGGTGATGAGCTCGGCGCCGCGCAGCTCGTCGAGCAGGTTGCGGGTGGCCAGTCTGGCCTTGACGTTATCCTCGGTGTACAGCGTCCCACGTGGGTCGAGCGCCGTGGCGCCGCAGTCGACCACCCGCCCAGCCAGAGGGATGTCGGCGGTCACCACCAGGTCACCGGGGGTCACCTGCTCGACGATCCAGTCATCGGCCACGTTGAACCCGTCCTCCACCACCACGCTCGACAGCAATGGACTGTCGGGGTGCTTGAGCGGCACGTTGGCCACCAGCACCAGCGGCACTCCCTCGCGCTGGGCGGCCTTGAACAGGATCTCTTTGACCTTCACCGGCATCGCGTCGGCGTCTACCCAGATGCGCATCCCTGTGCCTTCGGGAAGCCGCAGCGGCCGGCCTTCGAGCGATGGGTCAATCCCAGACTCGCAGAACGCCATAGAGGTCAAAGACCTTGTCACGGCTCAGCAGCGTGAGGCCCTCCAGTGCCTGAACGGCTAGAAGGCGATCAAAAGGGTCGCGGTGATGAAGCGGTAGCGATTCCACCGCGAGAACCTGTCCTAGCGTGATAGGATGTGCATCGATCCCGTTTTGCCGGAGTTGGGTGGGGATGAACGCGGCAGCCGACGTTGGCAGCGAGAGCTTTCCGAGGCTAGACTTGATAGCCATCTCCCAGGACGACACGTCGCTTAGCAAGAGTTGGTTGTCGGGATCCAGGAAGATAGTCTTCACCCGTGTGGTGAGACGCGGGTCGTCGTCAAGGAGCCACAGAAAGGTATGGGTGTCGAGGAGGTAGACACTCACTGATACTCGTCGAAGTCGGACAGTGGTTCGTCGAAGTCGTCGGTCATCACGATCAGACCTTTGGCGCTACCCAGTTTGCGCTTTCGCGGGGCGGCCTCGAGTCGAACGAGCTTCGCGATCGGAACCTTTCCCCGAGTAATGATGATTTCATAGCCGGCCTCGACTTCTTTGAGCAAACTGGATAGGTGGGTCTTGGCGTCGTAGATGCTGACCATCTTCATGGCTCCATTTTAGCTTGACCAAGATGGTTGGTCAAGCCGTTTGCTCGTTCCTGTGAGGGCACCAGGGTGCAGCCGGTTGCATCGGGAAGGTGCTACTGGCATTGATGATGCGTTGGGGTTTGCTTGAGCGGAGTTACTCTTTGAGCTTCGCCAACAAGTTGACGACCTTGCTTCTTGATTTCGCCCTCTTCTTGAGCAATTCGCCTTCTTCGTTGGTCCACAGCCACTGCCAGAAAGAGCGAAACGCGCGGTCGGTGCAATACGTGTCTCGACAGTTGGCAAGAAACACCATCTGAATCTTGTGGACGCGGTCCACCACGTAGAGTCCGAAACCCGGCGTCACCACGATCAGGTCGTCCAGGCCCACAACTGACTTGGCCTGTTGCTCGGTAATGTTCCGGAAGCAAGCCACTAGATGAACGGGGCCGTGATGTTCCGATAGCTGAGGTGCCAATTCGGTGTCGCGGAGGAAGGGACGCCCCAGCATACTCCTGGCCTGAGCAATCGTCATCCGATCGGGGATGGCATGGCACTCGAATAGTAAAGTGTCGTGACGGAGGAGTTCCCGACCCTGAAGCGAGAGCTTCGTGCAGCCCTGGTTCTCGAGGTTTCGGCGGAGGCTTGCGAGCAAACGGGAATGCCGAGCATTGTAATCCAGTTGGCACCACTCCAGCGCCTGTCCGGTGGCGTGCTTTCCGTTTCCCGCGCTCGCACCGAGCGCGGTCAGTTCGATAACAGCTTTGAGGACCTGCTCTTTTGCCTTCTCAACGATTGCCTCAACTGTAGAGGCGCCGTTGTAGTTGACTCGGTTCTTCATGTAGGCCTGGAAAGCACCGTCGAGTTTCTTGGAAATTGTCCGGTCAAATGGAATCTGGACCACTCTGACCTTGGTTCCCTGGCTTTCGACGACCTCTGCCACCTCAGCATAGCAAATTCCGAGTCCGTGTTCGCGTCCACCACCCGCGTGCCCATTGTAAAGCACGAGCAAAATATGGGCCTTACGAGCCTCGCGCAGGCAGGTCTCCCAAGCCGATTGATGGTTGCCCAGGGGCTCACTCTCATGGCGGAAGACACGGAAGAGTTGGAAGCCAAAGACCTCAGAGTCTTCCAGTTCACTCTGGATCCTGGACCGGATTTTGGGCATGTCGATCTTCTCGCCCTGCTCAGTGGTGTAAGCGTCGCATCGGCTCGAAATCATGACTCGAACGATGTCAGGCATAGGGAGCGGCTTTCACAACACGGTCGATGGAACAACGTGACACCTACTCTTCTGGCACTGGCGCAAGTGGGTGTCCCGGAGTTTCTCCAGGAGTGGGACCACCTCGCCGATGAGTTGGTAGCGTAGTTCCTCTTGCTTGGTCCAACCGACCCCACTTATGGTGAGTTGGCCCCGCTCGCTTGTGAGTCGCTCGGCCAGGGCGTCAATAAGATCTCGCATAACCCTCCCACGGAATGATGGTGTGAGGGCTTCCACGCGACTGGGTTAGTTCCTTTGAGCCGTTGCAGTAAAGAGTGCGCCAACTGGGTTGGACAACCGGGAGGCAAAAGTGAGGTTGGCAGCCAAGTAGGCCGAACCTCAATTTAACCAGGAGTGTAGCCCGCCAGTGCTTCCAAAGGAATGGGTCGAAGAACTCGTCTATGGCAAGAGAGCGAATCATCGTTTCACCCAGGACACGCCAATACTCCCGGATGTGTGGTTCGAGTACGCCCAGAATGGAGGACGGCGTACTTCTTTGCTCTTGACGCCTCACTATGAAACCTCGCCGGGCTTCCTGGCCGCCCAACTTGACGTGGGGAATCCGGCGCAGATGGTCGCCCACAACCAGACGGTGGTCGTGGCGGATTTGACCTATCTCGAGATGCTGCGGCAAGCCTTGCCTCTCTCTGTTTGGTGGAAGAACGAGGTCGGTCCACTCGTCGACGGCACGACGGTATCGGACAGGTTGCGCCAGTTGGCCCGCTTGGATCCGCCGCGTCTCGCGGAACTACTGGACGGGAGCGACAAGGTTCGAGAAGAACTCGGGCTACCACGAGGACTGGTCTTGATGCTCCGAGTGGGTGGGATTCTGGCGCGGGCGCTGGAGAAGCCCCCATCATCAAGCTATGAATGGCTGGAACTGCGGCATAGTCCTGAGGTCGTGCATTGCCTAGCAGACTTGTATGCCGGTCTGAAGGTCGAGGCCCCGGGAACTCTCTGGCTGGTGCAACGCAACCGGCCCGCCCAAGCATGTAGCAGTGCCTCTTGTCAGACTATCAAAGCAGATGCGGCTCGCTCACTGTTCAGCATCAGTTGTAGCAAGATCAACTGGGCTATTGTCGATAGTGGGGTTGACGCCCGCCATCCTGCCTTTCGCAGGCGCGACGCCAAAGGCGAGTTGGCCCCATTGGGTGACGCCTGGCAAGGGCAGTCACGGGTGGTGAGGACCTACGATTTCACGAGGCTGCGAGCACTTGTTCAAGGTGCCGCCGGTGCGCTCGAAGGGGCAAGGCGACTGCACACCTTCACATCGCGCCTCATTGAGGGTGCAGATGTTGATTGGAAGGGTCTGTCGGCGGGCCTCGAAATCCCGCACGACCAGCATTATCTACCGCCGACGAGCCCCCACGGAACGCACGTGGCAGGCATACTGGGGGCGGACCTGCGGGACGAGGATGCCGTGGCCATCGGTGTTTGCCCGGATGTTGAGCTTTTCGACTTGCGTGTCCTGAACGGTGAGGGACAAGGAGATGAGTTCTCGGTGATGGCGGCTCTACAGTTCGTCAGATATCTCAATTCGAAGAGTGAGAGAATGGTCGTTCACGGTGTGAACTTGAGTCTGTCGTTGTTTCACAACGTCCGCAACTACGCTTGCGGGAGGACCCCTATTTGCGAGGAGTGTGAGAGGCTCGTCGGGTCCGGAGTGGCCACCGTTGCTGCCGCCGGGAATCAGGGTTATCAGGGCTTTGAGACTAAGAACGGGCTTCTGGAGGGCTATCAGGATATCAGCATCACTGACCCCGGAAACGCCGACGGTGTCATCACAGTGGGTTCTACGCACTATGGTCGGCCTCATACCTACGGCGTGAGCTACTTCTCCAGCCGAGGCCCGACCGGTGATGGGCGGTGTAAACCGGATCTGGTTGCGCCTGGTGAGAAGATCCAGGCGCCCATTCCTGGGGGCGGCTTGGATTCGATGGACGGTACCAGCATGGCCGCGCCACACGTGAGCGGCGCCTGTGCGCTCCTCATGGCCAGGCACGGCGAGTTCGTGGGTCAGCCGCAGCGAATCAAGAAGGTCTTGTGTCAGTCAGCAACCGATCTAGGTCGGGACCGCTATTTTCAGGGCGCGGGCATGTTGGATGTCTTGCGCGCCCTCCAATGTGTCTGAAAGGAGCAATCTCATGTTTACTTTGGAAGCTCTCGAGGCCAAAGAAGGCGATTGTTTGATTTTGCATTACGGAGATGCCGCCAATCCCCGCCGAATTTTGATTGACGGAGGACCGAGAGGTGCCTATCGTCAGGTACTGCGCAAGCGTCTGGTGGAACTTCGCGGTGTTCACGGCCCCCTCCAGTTGGAGATGGTTATGGTGAGCCATATCGACGCGGATCATATTACGGGCATCCTCGATCTGTTCAATGAGCTCGCCGAACAACGAGAGCAGGGTGATGAGCCATTGGTAGACATCGTGACCCTCTGGTTTAACAGCTTTGACGACATCCTGGGAAGCGAGGGCGATGAACTGCTCGCGCGTTTTCAGGCCGCAGCAAATACCGCTGCTGCTGGTGAGGCTCTGTCCCCCGACTCGCCTGTCTCTCAAGCCGGCGCACTCATTTTGGCGGGGGTAGGCCAGGGGCGTCGGTTGAGAGGTCTGGCAGCTGCTCTGGGCACCCAGACCAACGCAGGCTTCGAGCAGTTGGTGATGGCCGCAGCAGCCCCGGCCGAGGTTCGGCCGCTGGATCTCGGCGACGGTTTGAAGTTCACCGTCCTCGGCCCTGCGGCTGCCCAATTGGCCGCTCTTCGTCGGGAATGGGATGCGGAGCTGGCGAAGATGAAGAAGGCCTCGCGCGAGGAGGCTGCTGCTATCGGCGCCGCGTTTCTTGACGAGAGCGCCGCCAATCTCTCCAGCACCGTGGTCCTGGCCGAGCGCGGGGGCAAGCGCATGCTGCTAACGGGTGATGCCCGTGGGGACTTTGTGCTCGATGGGCTCCGCAATGCGGGCTTGCTCGAGAACGGAGAGATTCACCTTGACTTGCTAAAAGTGCCTCATCATGGTAGCGACCGCAACGTGACGTTGGACTTCTTCGAGCGGATCACGGCGGACCACTATGTTATCTCGGCTAATGGCAAGTATGACAACCCGGACCACTCCATGCTAGAGATGTTGCGAGAAGCTCGGAAGGGGCAGCACTACACGGTCTACTTCACCAATGAGGTGACTCAGGTGACACGGTTCATGGCCCACGGTGCTGAAGATGGTTTTGATACCGTGGTCCGTGACCGCGACGCCCTGAGCCTCTCCGTAGCCCTCTAACTAAGGACGCGTACACCCTCGGCTCGGCGACATCGGCGAGTTGGCTGGTCGCCGCCGCTCGGGGCCCCTGATGACCAATGTGATGGCTTGAAGCGTCTTGAACCCCTATCGGAACGAGCGCTGGCGGCTAGCGGTCCTGCGCTTGGCCTCATCGAGCCAAGCGTTTACGGAAGCGGGCCACAGCTTGATTTTCGTTTCTCCGTCATCACCGCCGGTGGGGTCCGGACAATAGGCTACCAGGCAGCCTTTGGCAAACCCGATGACGGGCTCGAAGCCATAGTAATGCCATTCCAATTGAGCCAGAGGACGGCCTTCTGAGGTCAGCAACTCCATGTTCAGGTCGCAGCCACCAAAACTTTGGATGCCGGCGCTCCTCGTGACAGCAAGCACTCGACGACCATCCTCAGAGCATCTGAACGCTCCTTCAGCGAGCCCATCTCGCCCGTCGGTTTGCGTCTTGGCCACCGCAATTTGGAACAAGGGCCCAAACGGACGACCATCGCGAGCTACCACCTGCCAACTCCGCGCCACGGGCTCGACCCGGAAATTCGTCATCGGCTTGAGCCCTTTCTCCCAGGTGAGGTTCTCCAGCGGCGGCCCAGAAAGCGGTTGACACGAATCGAGATCCCAGACTTCAGCCTGACCTTCCCTGGTCGAGAAAATCTGGAGGTAACGACCGTCGGCCGAGAAACGGGGTCGCCTTTTTGATTCCAATTCAACCCCGCCGACAAAGTCACGGACACCTACCTTGTAAGCAAAGCCATCGCGACTCCCGACAAATGCCATCGAGTCAGCGGCAACACCGTCCACCGCCAAAATCTCCACTCGCGAGAGCAACCATTCGTGGATCCGGGGTTCTCGGTAAGACGGGCCCTCGTACCAGACCAGATGGCCGTCGTCGCTGCCAAAGAGCGGGCCCGGGCTGCTGCATATATCGTAGCAACCCCAATTGCCCACAGGCCGCGATGTCTTTTCAATCCATCCGTCATCGCCCTTCCGGAAGCACCTTACGGTAGCCCCCCTCATGGGATACAACCAGGAACTCCTTGCGAGCCATAGCTCGTCCCCGAGGGCCTCCAGAGCCTGAATGGGTGTCCCTGCGTAGCTAAACTCCTCCTGCTTGTGCCAGACCTTCCCGCCAACTTCCGCCATGAACACCTCCCCCATGTGATTGCCTGCCCACCACTGGTTGCCAACGCTGGCAATGGCGGTGACCGCCTCTCCACGGGAAAGCTCGGTCGAGACTGTGGGCTCGAGCCTCCCACCGCTCCAGTAGTGGACCTCTACGTGCCCATCGGCGAGTCCTACAGCGACCGTTTCTCCCTGAGCCGCGATGGCCGTGACTGGTGAGTTGAGAGACAGCACTTCCTTCCAGGTCGTGCCGTCCTTCCCCACGAAGACCTTGCCATTGGCGGCCCCCATCAGCACAGTCCCATCCGCCCATGCGAAACGACACGACCGAAATTCGACCGCCTGTAGCGGTTTCTCTTCACGAAGTTCAAGTTCCAGGACCACCTTGGGGGTCGAGTGGCCGGCATTATCCCATCGCCACACCCTCCCGTCCTGACAGCCCATCAGGACAAAGTCTCCCTTGGGACTACACGAGACCGAACAGACCGGACTCTGAAGGTTGTATTTTTCTTCGACAGGAGCCGCCTGGAGGGCTTCGACAAGTGAGGCTTTTGTTGCTTGGTACTCGGCTGGAAACAGACGTTCCATCCCCGGACGTTGAAATTCTTCGGTGAGGGTAACGGCCAGCTTTAGCCCCTGACTGGGATCCACCTTCAATGATTGACTTATCGCCAACAACTGCCCTCGAAGTCGCGAAACATAGGAGCCGTGAGCGAAGAACAGCGCGACCCCTAGAAGCGAAGTAAAGATTGTCAATAGGGCGGTCCCCGCAACCCACCGGGTGCGCTTGTGCTCTCGAACGTCTTCGCTGACCAGTTCCTTGAGTTCCATTCCACGGATTGGAGCAGAGAGGCGGGCCGCCGCCTGCAAGAACTCTGGGTTTCTAAGACTCAACGTACCGGGGCTAGACCTCGCCCAGCCGAGATCCACCCACAAAGGCTCCTCCTGGTAAGCCTTCCGCAGAGCCGCTGGTAATGCGTCGGTCAATCCCCAATCGAAGTCTTGGTCGCCCCACGCGAAGGTGCCGTCCGAGCGGACGAGCAGCAAATTTTCAACCCTGCCCATATCTTGAACCCAATACTTGACCTCTTCGCCGACCCACTTCGAGGCAGCCGAGGTCGGGCAACCCAAAAGAATCAGGTATCGGCTGGACTCAAGGGCTGCCTGAATCGACTTCCACGCGCCCGGTGTTGCGGCCAAATCCGTCTCGTCACGAAAGATCCGAACACTACGCAGCCGATACCAGGGTTTTGCAAGACCCTCGAGGGCTTTCTGCAGGTGGATGGCCAATAAGCGATCGGCGGCGTGGCTGTAAGAAATAAACGCGTCGAAACGTTCTATGGAAGAGCTCGATTTACTCATTGCAAAAGGCCTACTTTCTGGCCAAGTCAAAGGGCGGGCTAGTAATCACATCGAAGCCGACCCCCGCCTGCAGGGCCAGGTTGTGGCTGGGCTTGTTCACCAGCAGGGCTCGGAGACCAGTGAAGCGGACTCTTCCATCCGGAAGCAGCGAAACGTCGACAGAGTTGACCCGATCCCTGAGCGGTTGGGTTAAGTGAACCATGCCGAGGCTAACCGAGGGCTCCAGGTCGAAAACGTCCTCATCGCCAACGACCACGACCTGGTTGTTGGCCGCCTCACCGCGCTCAACAATGGCAAGGCTGAACTTGCCTTCACCGTGAACCAACCCCAGTCGTGGCTCTTTCAACGCTAGAGGTTGGTAGTGATAGACCAGGATGTGGCGCAGGTCCCTTCCGTCCGTCCCATCGTTGTTCTTATCCAACCTTATTCGCTCCTGGTCCTCTGGCCGAACCTGGAGGAGGACGATTCCTGATGGGTCCACTCGAGCGTCCAACTCCAGTAGTTCAAACTCGTGCTTGTGTTCCAGCTCAAACAACCATTTGAAGAGCCTGAGGCCGGTCGATACCAATCCCAGTGCGCCGATGCCAGCGGGGCCAAGCAGTCCGGCCACCAATCCTGGTAAAGCCGACCGGGCGCCTTCCGCTATGAACTGCGGGAGCCTCCCTCTCTTGAGTTCGGCGTGGAGTCTTATCAACTCGCCAGTGAGTTCCAGCGGAGTCTTGCCGTCAAAGTTTGCGCCCAATTGCTGCAGGGCCAACTGACCCAAACCTCGCCCCAAATCGAGCGGCGCCACCCCAGCCGTCGCGGCCGTCACACCGCTGACCACCTCGAGGAGTCGGCGAAGGGTTTGGCGGTTGTGGAACTCACTGACGGTGCCCTCACCCGCCCTGAGCAACTTGCCGGCACTCTTGTCTTCCAAAGGGATGAGGAAGAGAGAAAACGCAACCCCACCGAAAGTTGGCTTTCTGAGAGTCGGCCCATCATTGTGCACTACTCGCAGGAAAAAATTGCTATTCTCGAAGAAGTCCTGTTTCTTCTTGCCGGGGTCGAACATGGTCACTACGAATGTCCAGTCGCGGCCCTGATCCGAATCGAAGACCGAAGGCAGACCGAGGGCCTCGAGACCCTGACCTGATAAATCAACTGAGAACTCATAGTTCGCGGACAAGAGTCGCGGCATCAAAGGCAGCGGGTTTGCTCTGCCCCCGTGATGCAAGTTTAGCCTCAGCGGATAAACCGTCGGAACGGGCCCGACGGGCCTGGTTTCGTCCCCTCCATCGTCGAACAGTTGGCGGCCGAGACTCGTGAGTTCCACGATTTCCGCTAGAGGAAGGAGCGGATCGATGGAACCTTGCCGGACGCCACGAACGAACCCGCTGTCTTTGAGAGCATTTACGGCCGACATGACATCGTGAGAACGGTCGGCTACGGTCATTGCGCCCAGAGCCAGGTCTTGGACTAGCCGGAGACGTTCACGCGCCTCCGCCTGGGCATCCGCTAGAACGATGTTGAGCAAATCTAGTCCACGTCTCGTCAAGTTCTGGACCTCAGCCTCCATTTCGGAGGTGAGGTTGACAAATCCGGCACGAGCAAGCCGCAAAAGACTGTTCTTGACGTCGATTTCCAGCTTACCCGTTCGGCCCAAGAGCAGGTCTGCCAGAACTACAAGGTCCCGGAGTTGCAAGTCTTGCGTAACGGAGGTAAATGCCTCTGGCAACAGGCTGGACGGGATGCTCGAAAGGGCCGCGACGAGCAGTTGTTGGAGCTCATCGATGGCGAAGAGTTGGAGCTCGTCCAAGTCTGGCAGTTCCACTACGGGGTCGTCTAGGGCAACAGGAAGCAGCGTGGCCAGACCCTCGCGGCGCCGGGACAACGCAAGTTCCCAAAGAGGCTTGAACCAGTCTCCTTGTACGTCCGTCAGGCCATCGCTCAAAAGCGGGACGAGTATGGCGCAGCCTCGGACCAAGTCCACCGCATCCAACAGAGGCGGTGAAACCACGCTCACTACCGCAAAAGGAATCAGCGCTTTGAATTGCTCTTCGAGTGAAAGGACAACGTCTATGGCAGCATCGCTAGCCAGTATGCCAACCTTTAACAAATGAACCCCCATAGAGCTGTTTGATAGGTCGAAGGTCCCACCCTAAGGCAGGAGTGGCCTCTTCTACTCGAGCCTTTCACTCGATGGTTGGCCCGTCCTTCTGCCCGACCGCGGAGCCGACCTTATGCGGAGGTCGGCAGAATGGCGTGAAGGATGAGGTCTCGTCGGCCGGATTCGCAGGGGTCGTGCCCTGATCTTGCAAGGCTTGTCTCTCAGGAGCGCTCTCTCTCAGGAGCGCTCTCTCTCAGTCGGGGACGCAGGCTCAGGCGGCTTTGGGTCGAATCGCTTTGCGATTCGAACCCAGCGAGGGCAATTCGCCATCAAATGAAGCAGGACGGAGTTTGCAGTTCATGGGTCGTGAGCGCGAAGAATATATTACCTTCTTAAGCTACGCTTGGAATGATGACCGGGACTGGACGACCCATTTCGGCAATCTACTTGAAAGTATCCTTCAACAGTTCTCTGGTCAAAAGATGATGAAGATCTTTCGTGACCTAAAGTTGCGTTCGGATAAGATTCTATCGGAGGGGATACGGGAGGCTCTTGATTGTTCATCAAGCCTTACGTGCGTGATGTCCCCATCTTATCTCAAGTCCCAGTGGTGTCAAAATGAATTAAGCTATTTTCAGGAGTATCATCCGACCCGCCCAATATTCCTCGTGACAGCAATTCCTGTGGAGGGCATCGATGGCCGTCTTCACCATCCTTTTTGGAACTATGTCCAGGAGCGAGGCCGATACAAGAGAATCAAGCCGACGGACGACGAGTTTCACGAGATTGTGGAGTACTTGGGGCAGGATATCCTAGAAGCCCTCGGTTTGTTCGAACCCCCCGGCGGCGCGCCGAAGTCCCACACCGCCGTGTCCCTCCTGGCGGAAGAGGATCGGACCAGATTGGCCTCTGGGCCACTGCCTACTGCATCGGAGAAGGGGATGCACCTTGAGGTCGCCGGACCCCATGACCTTCAACAGGTTGTTCTCTACAACTTCAACAGGAAAGCCCAAGCCTATTTTCGGTCGTTGCTTGCGCCCGCGCCAATGCAGTCACAGAACGCGCTGGAACTTCTTCGTATGATAGAGAAGTATTGCGAGGATGAAGTATTGGCCTACGGGTCTAGGTGGCTTGACGTAGGCTGTGGAACGGGTCTCGTGCTAGCGTTGATGCGAGACTGCCAAACAGCCCCTCCTCTCAACGATATCGTCACCCTCGGGTTAGACTATTCTTCTGAAATGATCAGGCTGTCAAAAGAGGTCGCTGCATACAATGATGTAGTCCAACTTGACGTCGTGGAGATGGACGCCGAGAAGTTGGGTCAACCGTTCGATTGCGTGGTGGCGAACAACGTATTCCATTGGCTCTTGGATCTGGAAAAGATTCGGCGGGCCATGAAGAACTGTGCCTCGTGCCTGAGGCACGGCGGGATCTTGGCGGCCAGTATCGCGGGCCGTGGAACGGGGAAAGCCTTCTTCCAGGTATACCGGGAGACGATGGCCGAACTTCTTGACGGGGCAACGATGGCGAACTGGAAGTCACACATCGACAATCCCATCGGGCTTCAAGCTTTGAGTGAAATCGTGGATCTCGCCCTTCCCAACGACTTCACTGTTGTTGAAGCTCGTCTAAGATATGAGCCTGTAGTCTACAAAAACCCTGAAATGTATGTTGAGGCAGCTCGGGCCTACGGGGAATTTGTCTTCACTGCGCCATTTCTGGGACTGAACGGGGACGCCCTGGTTGATCAGTTCTGGCGTCGTCTCAAAGAGAAGTTTCGGCAACTCTGGGAGCAGTCACCTGCCGCAGAGCGGTTAGGTGGTAGATACCTACACGATCAGTACATGATCTACGTTCTATATCGAAAGAGATGACGAAGGTTGGCTGAACGCGGGAGCCGAGACAGACGCCACGAGGTCTACATAACCGTCTCGCGATGACATTCAAGCTCTAAGAGAGAACCAAGCTTCATGCACACAGCTCAAGACCTGGACCAACTCCCAGGAATCCTTCTCGCTCAGCCCTGCATTCGGGATGGCCTCAACGAGCCATACTCTCCCAATCACACTTCTGGGCAGACAACCACCCAGCACGTTGCCACGCAGATGGAAATGCTCACCAGGCTCCGACACGGAGACTATGCGGCGTTGCAGGCGATGGTGGCGAACCCCAACGGCGCCTTAACCGTGTCCGCGGAGGAGTTGAAGGATGTTCTCGCGCCTATGGCTGAGCAATTTGGCTCCTCAGAGTGGATGGTCCTCACGCTTGTCGTAGCCTATCACGACCTGGGCAAGATGGAGGCTGCTTGGGCCAACGAGCACGGTCTTGACACCACTGGGGTAGAGTGGTTGGCTCACGACTATGACAGTAAAGGCCTGCTGGTGGCCAATCCCGGACTCTTGACTCCCTACTCGCTCGACGAAAAGGAGCGAGAAGCCGTTCTGGAGCTTTGTCGTCTCCATTCGGTCCCCGGCCAGTTCTTTTTCGGAGAAGGCAGTTTGGCCGCCTACGAGGGGCTGCGGCATCAGCACCCTTTCGGGATGACGATGGGGCGGACTCACGGTTTGCTCGACGTGATGTCGGCTCTAAATCATGGGTTCGTCAGACCGATCCTGGAATCGCACCGCGACCTAGGAGAGCTCGTGGCCAAGGCTCAGTCTTCAGGAAGGCCTCTGGACGATGTCTTTCGAGATGCCTCGGAAGAACAGTTCGAGAAGGAAGTCGATAGCGGGGCGCCCGTGGGTGCTGTTAGTTGGCGGCGCCTTCGTCGTCTGCTCGGCAAGAGATTTTCTCCCGAGAATCTCAATGAGGCGTTGACTGCCGTCCCTGCAGAGTTTGTTACTCTGTTCGACCTGGTGTCTGATGGCGACCATACCTGGTATGGCACCTACATCGCCAACGCCTTCGGCAGCGGTCTGTTGGCCGCTTTGGATGGGACGTCCGAGGCGGCCGGAGCGGTCGGGCTGCTGGTCAAGGCAATCGCTTGTGCGGGTCGACGAATGGAACATCGGAAGGAGTGGACCGTGAGTGCGCTAGAGCCGTCGCTTCAGGTGAAGGAAGGACGAGATGGCGCTCTGGCAGTCCTGCGAAGTCTGGCTCCAGCCGAGACCCTGGAACAAGCCTATCAGCTTCTAGATGCTGGGCCCCTGCGCTATAAAGTGGGCGATTCGGGAGTGGAGTTTTCGTGGCAGGCGTGAATTACGCTTCTTCTCTCTGGACGTCGCCAACAGGCCCGGTGACGATAGCTTGTCTGCAGACCGATTGCACTCACTGAAGGATCCCGATGTAATGCAACGAAGCGGGTCGTCACTATGAGGGGGTCGAGTGGTAACTTTCACCAAACGCAGCTTTCGGTTGAATCTAAGTTTTGCTCAATTCGGGGGTGAGATCGACCAGGAGGATCGCCAGTGCGCCTGGGAGTTCTACTGTGAACTCACGACTCGGGTTGGTGTCCGGGGTAGATTGGACGGATCGGGCAGCGATGTCTTCACCGGCGAGATTTTGGTTGAAAGTCTCGAGTCGCTATGTACGTTCTTCCAGACGTCCCGCATCATTATGAAGAAATACCCGGTTGGACGGGTTGCCGCCGGGGAGGCCAACCTTGGATTTGCCATTGCTCAGTTGCTCGAGTTCGTCGTCCGGCCATTCCTCGAGAAGTGGCAAGCGACCTATCGGTACTGGTGGACTGTTCATCAGGACGGCCGCAGAAACCCATTCGCCCTACAAGCAGAGTTCCCCAAGTTCGAAGAGTTGACGAAAGACTGGGTCGCCGTCCGCAAGTTTTGCCGGTCCGCTGCGCACGAACTGGCCAAAGCCTATCATCTCATCGACCTGCTGGACCTGGCACCCGACGAGGCCCGTCAGCAACAGGTGAACGAGACGGCCGCTGTTTGCAGGCTGATTTAGCGGAGGACTATTTGCTTAAGACGACAGTAGATACTAGGGCACCGTTTTGCCTCTATGTGGTCTGGCACCCTGAATGCACCGATGGGAAATACCTGGCCCGCCAAGTCTTTGATTGGTTTCACGCCCCGAGCGGCGAACTCCATCGGTCGGGCTTGGGAATTCCGGTATATTACCGCACTTCCAAGCAGGGGCCACCGCGTCCGCTAGAGGCGGACGAGGCCCAGCACAACGTCGTAGTCGCTCTTGTGGATCACAATCTGGTCGCGGACGCGGGTTGGCGTGGCTTCCTCGCGGGGTGTCGCCACAAGAATACGACGATCTTTCCGGTCCCGCTTCATCGCTCAGCCTATCAGCTAAGTTCCGTCAACGCTCTCAACTTTCTTCGCGTGGACGGTCGAAAAGATGGAGAAGAAGACCCTCAGCAACGACAGGAACGCCGTGGTCAACGATTGCGCCGGCAACTGACCGAAGTCTGTGCCCGGTTGCTTCAGAAGTCGCTGCACGGAAAGACCGACGAAACCAGAGCTAATCTCGAGACGATTCTTGAGAAGATACAAGACGAGGTGGATTGCCTCGAGTTGCGCAAGTACCTCGCACCGGTCTTCCGTGACGAAGCGGGGGAACCCGTCACCATCTTTCTCAGCCATGCCAAGGCTGATGGCACCGATGTCACCGAGAAGTTGCGAATGCATGTCCAGACCTACGGCCAGTTGCGCTCTTTCTACGATGAGAGTGACCTGCCTATCGGCTACCAGTTCGGGAACAAGTTGGAGGAGGCCGTGAAAGAAGGTGGCGCTATGATTTCAGTGGTGACCGATGCCTATGCCAGCCGACCTTGGTGCCGGGCTGAGTTGGCTTGGGCGCGGCGTCCACGACTGGAGGAGGGTAGCCTAAGTCATTGGAAGGTGACGCCCACCCTGGTTGTGACAGCAATGAGCGGTGGCCTGACCAGGACCATACCCGAAATAGGGAATCTTCCTTCCATCCACTGGGTGCCAGGACGCGAACAGTACATATTGGATTTGCTCCTTCTGGAGGTGCTGCTGGCAAGTTATCATCGCCTGAACGCGCAGAGCATTGTTCATCGTTCCGGGCGCCATGTAATTAGCTGGGTGCCCGACCCGATCTCGGTCATGGAACTGGCCGCGACCTGCCGCGCTGAAGGGCTTGAGCTAAACGAACTGGTTTACCCGGGTCACGGTATCTCGGCGGCCGAACGGGAGGCCATCAAGCGCATCGTGCCAGGAACGCTCACTTTGAGGACCTATGAGGAGGCCTGGCAAGAATGAGCAGGAAGCTTGTCGCTCTCTCGTTCGGCGATAGCCCTGACCTGGCGGAATTGGGCTATGATGCCGAGCATCTCGATGTGGTCGCCATGCGCATCGCCAGGTTTCTCTTGCGTCGTGGTTATGACATCGCATACGGCGGGGTCTTCCGTTCTCAAAGCTTTCTAGACACATTGCTCGAACTTGTTCGTGCCGAGACGGCCCATCAGCAGGAAGAGGCGCAGGCCGAGGGACGGCAGTGGTCTGAATCTGAGCCACGACTATTTAGCTATCAGGCCTGGCCCTATTATGATGCTATCACCACAGAAGTCATAGCCGATACTCTCGGTTTCATTCGCTACGTCAAGGTCCATCCCGTCGACGGAGAAGGCATCGACCATCGCACTCGGGCCCGTCACTTTTTGGATCCCCCAGACGGCAACATTCCCAAAGGCGCGGCTTTGATGGCAGCGGCGCTCACCCGGATGCGCAGGGCCATGACCGCGCCAGCAGTTGACATCGACGGGGGTGACGTCTCCGCCCCCAGCGCCCGCATTGTGCTAGGCGGAGCCGTCGAGAATTGGGCCGGAATTTTGCCCGGCATAGCAGAAGAGATTCTCTGGACTGCCCGAGCCGGGCAACCCGTCTACATCTTGGGGGCTTTCGGAGGCTCAGCAAAGGTTGTCGCAGACTATCTGCGCGACGGTGAGAATTTACCCAAAGTCCTGACCCTTGAGCATCATCGCTCCAACGCCAAAATGGCCAGGGTCATCGAGGGTTTCCCCGCCATCGGCTTCGAGGCTGTTTATCCCGAAGAGGGGTTCCGGGAACTCCAAAGGTTTCTCGCGGAAGCATGCGGGAACTTTAGCCTGCTCAATCCGCTCGGTGAAGAGAACCGCGAGCTAATGACAAGTCACAATGTCATCAATATCCTTCGTATACTCAAAACTCAGTTTCCCGATCTTCGGGGGCAGCACTCGACCCCCAGTTGACGTTGGTGCCGCTCGTTTTGCCGGGTGAGAGAGAGTCTCGGGTCTTCATCTTGCGGCGCCCCGAATCCAACCGACGACAGCGTTATTGAGCTTGACCAGTCTGATGACGACCGGGTCTTGAGCAGAGAATTTTCGCCTGCGAACCTTGATGCAGAACTCCAGCAATTCCAGCAGAGAACGGAACTGGAAGGGGGAACTTCCACGTTGCCAGGACGCCTCAAATCCGGCCAGGACGCGACCTAGCTCTTCTTCTGGTGCTCCGTCGCAGACCCAGCGCATGAAGAGTCGGCGAGCCGCCTTCATGTGCTCGAAGAACGTGGATCCACTTGCCTCTAGCGCGGGAAGAACCAATTCGGGCGCAGCCGCGGGCCAAGCCTGACACATCCTGGCCAGGAAGAGATAGTCCAGCAGATAATCATCGTCGCGGGCCAATTCAACAGCCGCCTGATAGCCGGCTCGCATCTCCTCGAGAAGGGCGTCACTGGTCTTATCGCCTGCTTCGCGCAGCATCGCCAACATCGCCCCTCCACCAATGCGAGAATGCGCCTTGGCATTGGGACAGATCGCAACCATGCCCTTTCTGTCGTCCAAGATTTCTTGAATGCTGCGAGGCGTCGGTTCGCTCTGCTCTGCTCTAAACCAGAGAAGCATCTCAAGGCGCAGCAAAATGGACAAATCGTCCATAGTGATCAACGACGACTCTTTAGCCTTGTGGAACAGGTCAAAGGCCGAGACGAGAGCACTGTCGGCCGGTAGGGCTGCTTGCCCGATTTCGCTCAAGCCAAATAGTGGATGGATTAATTGGCTGTAGGCTCTTGCCAGGGCAAGCAAGACATCGGGCCTGCCAGAGCCCCGTTCCTCGCCCAGCCAGGTCGGTTTGGCCGCACGACGAAGCGACTCGAGTTCCTTGAGAAGACCCGAATAGTCGTCCAGTTGGCAAACCTCGGCTCGTTGGCTGAGATTTTCGAGGTCACGGACAAATTCTCGGGGGCTGACGTAAGGATCGGTCTCTCTGGACTGCGCGTATCCAGGATCCGAGGACCACCGGTACTCAGGATCGCCGTAACACTGGTAGGCGCCCCAGGAATTGAACTGGCTGTACTCGTTCCAGGTGGCTTGACGGGCGTGCAAAACGGCTCGGCCGAAAGTCTCCCCTTTGCTCATCTCTTGGTAGAAAGTGCGGGCGAATAGCTCGGCGGAGTTGTCCTCCACGGCCCAACCGGCCGCGATAACCGCACGAGCGCCCGCGCGGATTATCGCCGTCGCCAGATTGGCCGCCAACTCGTTTGACCTTTGCTCATAGCGTTCAATTCGGCCCAGGTGGCAGCAGTTGATAAATACCAACTCAGGACAGGGGTTGAGTTGTGATACCGTGGCCGGGGTCAACAGCATGTCAGGGCCGATCACCATGCCCGCTTCGGGCTTCTCGCCAGAATTGTCGTACACGCCGTGACCCGCCAGATGCAGCACTCGATAGGGACGAGACAGCAGTGCGGTACCCACCGTCACTCCGTCAGGCCGCGGAAGGTGCGTTACCTGGAACTTGCCCGCCGACAAGGTCTGTGCGACCGCGCGGGCTTCGTCTTGCGCGGCCTTTAGCTCGGCGAGCTTGCTGACGGGATCTCCGACAACGAGCGCAGTGAAGAGGTCGGTAGGGCGTGCTTGATCGCGAAACTCTGAGCTGGCAAGTTGGCGAATCATTTCGGACCGAACCGATACTGGACGTGAATCTCGGTCCTCACCGCCATCGACCAATAGCTCCCAGGGAAATCGCGCCGCAGCTTCGTCTAGCAGCAAGATGACCTTTTCTTCGGAATCGCCCACTTCTTTCAGGCGATATGGCATCAATAGTTGGTAAAGTGCCCGAGAGAGGTCCGGGTTCCACTGCGGAACTGTCGAGGCCTGCCGCAGCATGCCGTCTACAAGTTGGCGATCATAGGGAAGCGGCATCACTTCGCTGCGGGCGAGACTGGTAAGGAGCGTGTGACGCAGCTGGCCTGTCTCTTCCTCTGTGATTTGCAGGCGCTGCCACTTCGACATCCCGCGCTGAAAACTGGCTCGTGACAAACGTCCAGAGACCGTCCGGACCTCACCAGAGAACTCGAACATGCCACCCAGCTTCTCGCCCTGGCAGAGCTGGCGAGCAACGTGAGCGGCAGCGATGGCGCGGTCCTCGTAGAGTTCGATGAACTCGATATGCCTCAGGTCGTCGCTGGCCCCCGCAGAAGCCAACACCTGCTTCGCCTCCAGGACACCATTAAGAATGCAACTGATGCTCCCTTCCAACCCGATTCCGCCCTCCATCGAACCAATGGCCACGAAGGAAAGTCCGCCACCAACGGTCGTTGCTCGACCCTCTAGCAGAAACTCCACCACGGCCTGGCGGACGGTTTTTACTAACTGGGTTTGCTTGAGTGCGCCAAACTGGCCGAGGCCAATCAAGATGCCACCTTTGAAGGCTCCGGTACCGTCTGGGTCTGGCAGCAGATAACGTCGGGATGATTCCAGCCGCCATGGGTATACTCCGCAGGCTCGTTCCAGGGATAGATGACCCCCTAACTTGTAATCGAGCGCCCGCTCCGAGCCTTCAATGGGTTGCTTGTGGTAACAGCCCAGCGCGACGGGAAAAGCGGCATAACCGAGATCGCCGTGCGTGACGCCGACGCGAACACGGGTGTCCGGTTGTTGGTCGAGGGGTGCCACATCCTGAGCCCCGAGCACGGCCGCCTCGAGTTCGCGTTGGGTAAGGAAGGTCAGGGGGACATCGTCGTATTCCAACTCGGGTCCAGAGCGAAGTCGACGGGCTGGAGGCTGGGTAGGCTCGACGCCACGGCCTTGGGTCCAGCCATCATTTAAGAGCTGGAGATAGCCCTCGAAAGCAGGTCGGTGGGAAGGTAGATTGCCGTGCGAAGCTTCAGCATAGAACATCGGCACGCCAGGCAGTTTTCCGCGAGCCCAGGGCACCGTACCGTCGCCCTCCGCCGTCACCTGGAAATCAATTGTGGGACCGAACAGGAAACGGTCTCTGATGTACCAACCCACGGGAGTGTTGGAGCCCACTCCAGCAACGTAGACCATCCTCTCGGGATCCACCCCGGCTTCGAGCTCCTTCCAAGCATTGGCGACGGCGTTTAAACGGGTCGCCGTGATACGTTTGAATTTGCAGCCAAATTCCTGGTCTAGTTGGTCGAAGAAGCCGCTCCAACCATTGGCTGACCAGACGCCGAGGGATTGATGGGTGTCGTAAGGCAATAGCTGGATCACGCCATCAAAGGAGTGAATAACACGTAGAATCTGCTCTTTGCTATGTACGAAATCGCCGGCCGCGAGTCCGTTAATGACGGAGCCTTTGCCGGCGAACATCTGCATCGCTGCGTAGGACCCAAGATTTGGGACTCCCAGCATGACGATGCGGCTGCCGGGTCGTGAGCAGACCTCCCGCCAGAGGTCCGGTCGTCTGACCATAAGAGCGCGTGCGACCAAACCGCCCATCGAATGACAGAGAAAGCGGATCGGTTGCTTGGAATCGACGGTCGCGAGAACCTCTTCCAATCGGATGGCAAGACGCTCGGCTTCCTCCACCGCCGTCAGGCGCCAGTCGAACGGATGGACGACGACCTGGTGTGAGGCACTCAAAAACTCGCAGAGTTTTCCGTACCAGCGGCTCATTACGCCATCGGCCCTGACTCCCACCCGTTTCCTGTCGAGAGTGAGCTCGCCAAATGCCCCTTTGACCAAATTCTGGAGTGAAACCCAGGTGGGTTTGCCGTCGACAGATAGGGTCGAGCCCATGGCACCGGGCAGGACGAAAACCACAGGCCGCTTGTTCGCTCCTGCATCTCGATGTAAGAAGAACTTGATCGGACTTGGGATCTCGTGCTGGTCTGTTTCGATTTGGCTGTATTTGGAATGGTCGCCAAGCAGTCCGCTTCGGATCGCCTCGTAGGTCGGCTCATTGTAGAAGTATCGGAGATGGTTCGCGTCCGGGCCTTGATGCAGGTAGTAGCGGGCGTAAGCTCGCCGAATGCCTCCGTACATCGCTCGAGTAGGGACCACGTAATCGTGGTCTTCGAGGTAGAAGAGATCGGCGGCCAGCAGGCCGACTTGCTGCTTCAGGCTGCCACCCTTCACATCTGCCGACACCACTGTCAAGTCGGCCGTCGTGGAGCGGTCGGGGCGATTGAGCAGGCGCACCAGGGGCGAGTCAGGCAACATGGCCGCCAGGCCGGGCAGGACATCTGGCTTGCAGCGCTCCTTTATGAGAGCGAGAACACAAGCATGAATCGCGTCCCAGGCGTTCCGTAAGGCGCTGAACACCGGGGTGGCGGGGGCTGCCCCCACGGCGGTAGCCCCCAGAGCGGCTGCCCCTAAGGCCCAGCCGGGTACATTGAGGAGGGTGGAGAGATATCGGTCCAGTCTTCCAGAGGCCAAGGTTGTGCCCCGGCCAGGGCAGGCCACACGGACAAAGCGTTCTACTTTCGGTCGTCGCTCGGCCAGAAGCTCACGGAACCGTGAGAAATCCGGGGCTACACTCTCGAAGAGTTGCTCGTCGAGCTTGTCGATAGTAGCGGGATCAATGCAGAGGAGTTCTCCTACGAGCCCACCTCGGGAGTGGCTCAGAATGTGCAGGCGGGCCCCCACCGGAAGGCATTCTAGCAGCGAGATGGCATTGGTCAAGGGGCTTTCCGTAAGAGTTCGATGGTCAAAGCCGTAAAAGACCCCGCCATAATTGTCCTTCACCAGGTCGAGCCATGCTTTCCGGCGGGAGGGCTCTGCCAGGCCGGCGAAGGCTGCCATGGTGGACGAGGCTGTACCATGTAGCAGCAATAGGGCCGGGGCCTCGGGGCAGGAGACCTGGTTCACCCTCTGGGTCTTGAACCAGCCGTCCTCAAAGGAACGCAACTCCAGCAGTCCGGGGTTTGGTATGACTCTGTCTTCCTGAGCTCGACAGAGGGCCCGCGCCGCTGGCGCTGTGGGGCTGAGACGAAAGACTTCGAGTGCTTTGAGCAGCGCGCCGGCACCTGCTCGCGTCTGTAGACCCGAGGAGAAACGGTCCAGGCGAATGATGCCATCGTCCGCCCCGTCTCGGGTCTGTGCGCTACGAAACTGGAGCTCTTCGGCGCTGGACCATTGACGGAATCCGCCCTCATACTCCAGCATGACCACATCGGTAGGCTCGACCGGTAGTGATTGCTCTTGGCCACCGTCCCTCACCGCAATGACCTCGACGCTGTGGACGACTTCGACCAGTTCCATCGGAGGGGTTACTGATGTCCTCCCCGATTCGGCTTTCTTCCCGGGAACAACAAGTCTGGGTTCCATGACCGACACCTCCCCGAATTGGTCGCTATTGGTTCCTGGAGAAGGCGCAGACTCCTCCGAAGTGGACCACTGCCGAATGAACTGAGATTGTAGGCCCGCTGACCGCGCTAGCTCACGCTCGTGGCGACTGGCAGTTTGTGGATATTGAACGCTTTGCTCTTCAGCGTCTCGAACCCGACGTGGGCGAATAGGCGGCAAGAATGGACCGCATCGCGCCCCTCGAGCAAGGCAGAGAGCCCGGACATGACCAGTCGACCGTCTTCTTTGACGGAAAGCAGAACGCGTTCATCGATCTCGGGACCCACCTCGAGTTGCCACGGTTCGGAAAAGCGACAGGAAGCGACACTGAGGGATGGAGCGAATTCATAGGTGTCGCCCTGGACCTTGAGGGTTGGGACAATAAGGCCATCTGGCTCTTCGCCCTCGGTCAGCAGGCACAGGCTGAAGCGCTCGCCAGCCGGCAAGAAACCGACCTTTTTGGGAAGGCTTGGCAGGGCGCGATAGTGATAGGCGAGGATGTGGCGCAGGTCCAATCCTCCGTTGCCCTCGTTGTTGGCATCAAAACGAATACGCTCCAGGTCACCGTCTTTGATCTTCAGAAGCTGATAACCCGCATCCGCTAGTTCTTGTTGCGGGGGGATCTCGGGTACGAGGTTGTAGAATCTGAAGTCGTGAGCGTGAGCGATGCCGTCGAGGGCCGTGAACACTTTCAAGGCTAGTTTGATCTGGGCAAGAGGAAGGCCCTGGACCAGTCCGGCGAGGGCCCCCAGGGCCAGATGCTCCACCTGGTCCTCGACGAAGCGAGAAAGCTCACCCTCATTCAGTTTGGCTGTGATGTCTTTGATCTTAGCCATGACATCGAGTAGCGATGCTCCTGGTTCGAGCTTCAGCCCACTCTCTGCGAGCAACTCGTCGGCGATGTTGGTATTCAGGTCCAAAGGTTCGACTCCCTCGAGCGTTTTCAGCATCTTGCTCAGTCGCTCGAAGACGCTGGTCGATTGAGCGATGGCTGCAAGCGATTTTACGGTTCCCTCGCCTTGTCTCAAAGCCGAACCGATATCCGCGTCTTCGAGGGGAGCCAGGAAGATTGACACCGCGGGGCCCCACACTTTGGCTCGGAACCGAAACTCGTTCTTTTGAAACTTCTTCTTGAAGAAGGAGGTATTGGTCAAGAACTCGGGGCTCTTATCGTTAGGGTCGAACATGAGGCCGAACAGGACCCAATTGCGACCTCTGAACGGATCCTCAGAGCCCAGCGCCTGGGTGACCGCTGGGCCAAAGTCTACTTCGATAAACTGGCTCGGGCGTCGCTCGATGTGTGCCATGTCAGCAAGCGGGACGGTTTTGGAACCCTGGGAAATGATCGCGCGCATGGGAAAACTGCTCGGTTTGAACATCGACTTGCCTTTCATCTGAACTGGCATGGGAGAGGATTCGGAGCTCTCTCACTGCTAGCCTGTGGGCGCACGTCAGGGACTATCCACAGAACCCCACGCCCGACCCCTTGCTCTTCGTGAGCTTCTTTTTTTTGGGGGACGACTCCTCTCGAATCCAATGGATTTGGGTATGCGTTCACTGAGGTTAGAATGTGTCAGAAGGTGAGAAGGAGTGCGTCTTCGTCTGGCAAATCTTGAGCGCTCAGTCATCCATTTTAAGAGGGGGTTCAAATGCTACAAGTCAATACGCAAGGTGCCAAAATGGTGCAGATCGCTGAAAGCCAATTGGGGCTGAAAGAAGACTCGCGAGGCGAGAACAAGGGTCCGGAGATCAAGAAGTATTTCGAAGTGGCCGGCGTCGGAGAAGGTCTGGAATGGTGCAACTTCTTCGTCAACTGGGTTTACAAGCAGACCACCGGCAAGTTTGCTCCGTGGGGCAAAGACATGGGGTTCGTTCCCGAACTGGTGCGGTGGGCTAAGCAGAATGGTCGGTGGGTGCGTCACCACGACCCCAAAGACAAGCATTTCGCCCTAGCGGAGCCCCAGGTGGGGGACCTTCTCATCGTGGGCGACTTCCACCCGGATTTCTTGCCGAAGATGCAGCACTACAAGCACGTAGGCATCGTGGCCGAGGTCCATTCCCATAAGGTCGAGACCATCGACGGCAACGTGGGAAACATGGTGAGTCGCAACCATCGCTCTCGAGCGTTCGACGGCCACTCCGACTACATTGCGGGCTATGTGCGACTGTTCGACTCTCTAGCGCCCATTGCCAACCCCCCCATCCAGAGCCGTCTGGTAGCGATGGCCCAGCATCGCTTGATCGTGCATCTCGATCAACTGACTGCCGACTCCGAGTTGGTCAGCGAGATCCAGACTCGGCTCATGGAACTTGGACTGCTTAACCCTCCTGATGTCGATGGAATCATCGGTCCTCGCACCCTGGGGGCCCTGGCCAGGTTTTGTGACTTCGCCCACCTCGACAACATGGCTACCCGCAAATTCGGGCCAACCTTCGCGACCAAGCTTCTCGAGACCAGGCTCGTTCCTCAAGACTTCTCTATGGGTGTCAACCTGGTAGCGCCGGCGACCAACGAATCAAAGTTTGACACCGCTCTTCGCTTCGTGCTCAAGTGGGAGGGTGGCTTCGTCAATCATCCGGCTGACCCCGGAGGTGCCACCAACAAGGGCATCACCCAACGAACCTACGACGCCTATCGGCTACAGAAGTCCCTGCCGACCCGTTCGGTTCAGTTCCTGGCCGATGACGAGATGCGAGACATCTATTCGAATCGCTACTGGAAGCCGAGCCAGGCCGAGTTGATGGTAACGCCTCTGGCCCTGGCGCACTTCGACAGCTGCGTCAACTTTGGCATCGGCGGGGGCACCACATTCCTGCAAGAGGCTTTAGGCCTGCCTATGGACGGCGACCTCGGTTCCCAGACCCGCCAGGCCATGCTGGCTCGCAACAATCGTGAACTGGCCCTCGAGATCGTCGAGAAACGAATCGCGTATCGTCACGAACGAGTGCGCCGCAACCCCAGCCAGGAGGTCTTCTTGAAGGGTTGGCTCAACCGCGACAATGATCTCAGGCGCCTCATCCTGAGTTTGTAGTCAGCTCTCAGAAAGGATTCGATTTCCCATGGCCGCAAAATGTGAATTGGTCGACCTTTATAATAAGGAGACCATCCAGAATCTCCCCGCGCCCGGAGACGGCGAGTCTTATGCTGTCTTTCGCGTCGCCGAGTTTACCGAGGCCGGAATCCATGGCTTCATCCGATTGGTCCCCGCCGTGGGCCTGTCTATGTCTCGCAGCAGCATCCCCAAGGAGAAGGCTGCGCGCATTGGCCAGTTGGCGGCCCAGGTAGTGGAGACGCTCGAAGACGGCAAGATTTCCGACTTCGAGATCTTCATGTTGATGTCTGCCATCAGGCAGTTGAACAAATAGGGCACCGAGAGTCACCGCGACGCGGTGGCTCTCGGCCTTTTCTGTCGTTTCTAGTTTGCTTAGGATTGGAGTCTCCCATGGAAATCGATCGTGAACTGATCGCCAATATACAGGCGTGCGCCGAGCTAGCTCAACAGCGGGCCGGTAGCCTGATGGTCCTGGGTGCGGACCCGCCCGGCCGCGCCGAGGCAGAGGCGGCCTATCGTGCTGCTGTTGGCTATCTGAACCAGGCCCTCGAAGCACTTCAAAAGTGTTCACCAACTTAAACACAGGGAGGTTGTAGCCATGGCCGAGTTATTGGAGCTAGGCAAGGAATACCCACCCGCTGAGGAGGCCGGCCTCATCGAGAAGCTAAGGATGGCCATCCAGGGTGGAATGCAAAAGCAAACGCACTCACCAGTCACCCGGGCCCAGCACGCCAAGAGCCACGGTTGCCTGGCTGGGGAACTGAGAGTTGCAGACGACCTCCCTGCTGCATTGCGCGTAGGCATCTTCGCCAGGTCGACGATCTACCCGGTCTGGGTGCGATTTTCAAATGGAATGGGTCGCAATGAGGACGGGACCTTCCCGCCCGACGCCAGCCCAGACGTTCGAGGGGCCGCGATGAAGGTGATGCTCGGCAAGGAGTTTGCCACGGCGGAGCAGGACTTCGTCTTTATCAACAGCCCCATCTTCTTCATTCGGGACGTAGCCGGGTACCTTAGCTTCTTCCCGGTGGCCGAAGCCAAGAAGAGGGGGATCATCGTGTTGGAGAAAGACAAACCTCCGGTGATTCCTGAGGAGTGGAAGGATCGGTTCGCGGCGGTGAGCTACGCCTTCAAGATCGTCGGTGGGGTCATGGGGCAGAAGACTGGTTCGCCGCTCGAGACCAGGTATTGGACCGCCACGCCTTACCGGTTGGGCACGGCGGCCGTAAAGTATTCGCTGCGTCCCCACCTTGAGCCGCAGTCAGCGGCCCCGAACGAAAGCGACCATTACCGGGTCACGATGGCGCAGCAGTTGGCCCAGGCTCCGGCCCGTTTTGACCTGCTGGTACAGGTGCAGGTAGATGCGGAGGCCATGCCGGTTGAGGACCCGACCCAGGAATGGTCTGAAGCCGATTCGCCGTTCGTCAGGGTGGCCACTGTCGAACTCTTCGCTCAGAGCTTTGACTGTCCCGAGCGTAACCGCTTCGACGAGAGCCTATCGTTTTCGCCCTGGAACACTCTCCCTGAGCACGCGCCTCTGGGTGGAGTCAACCGGGCGCGCAGGATTTATCAAGACCTGGCCGAGCTGAGGAATGGTCGAAATGCGACGGCTTAGCGAATTGAATCTCGATATTGAAAGGAAGAGGCCGAAGAGATGATCACAGCAGACGAGTTGGCGCAAGTCATGCCAAACCTGAAGGAAGCGAGGCTGAAGAAACTCCTGCCCTTCCTCCAGGAAGCCATGAAGGAGTTCAAGATCAACACCCATGGTCGGGAGGCTGCTTTCATCGCCCAGTTGGCCCATGAGTCAGGCGAGCTTCAGTTCATGGAGGAACTCGCTGATGGAAGCGATTACGAAGGGCGGGTCGATCTCGGGAATACTCACCCAGGCGACGGGCGTCGTTTCAAGGGGCGCGGACCGATCCAATTGACGGGGCGACATAACTACACTCTTTACGGCGAGAAGTTGAAGCTGAATCTAGTAGAGAACCCGGAGCAGGCTGCCAAGCCCGAGGTTGGTTTCAGGATCGCTGGACTCTACTGGTCGCTGAACGGCTTGAACCAACTCGCGGATGAAGGCGACTTTTTTCAGATTACCCAGAGAATCAACGGTGGCCAACGCGGTCGTGAACATCGGGAGCGCTTCCACGAGCGAGCCCTCCGCGTGCTTTCCAAGGGCGACAAAGAGTTCGAGCCCGGTCCATCGTTATTCGTGAATGGGCAGCCGGTCCCGGACGCCTCCCTGAGCCGGGACGGCGCTACGTTGGTAAAGCTGCGAGCCATCGCAGAAAAAGGCTTGTTCAGGATACTGTCCACCGACAACGATGTTGCCACCATTCAACTACCGGACAAAAGCAACCACCAGGTGGCAATGGTCATCATCGACTCGAATGGTTACGTCGCGGTCCGGGACCTGCCATTTCAGATCAAGTTCGACGCGACCAACAAGTCCGTCAGCATTGGGAATGGCGAACCTCCGACAGTCTCGGTCGCAAGCGAGCTTCGAGAGGCCGTCTCGAATGGTGCTTGGAAGCTCATCTCCCCGCCTGACGCGTGGCGGAAGGCCATCGCGTTCGACGAGGCGCTCATTCCTCTGGTGGAGCAACTTGCCAGGAATTACGGGTGGGTTGCGAAGGTCGACCAGGTGCACAAGAAAGTCTACGTAGGCCCGTCGCTCAAGACCACTATCCCCCCTGAAACCAAACCAGGCGAGAAATCCAAGTTGAAAGTTGTCAAAGAGCCAAGTTCGCCCAGCGACCCCTACTTCGCGGGCGAGTTTGACAAGCGGGGTCCCCTCTACCGCATCGAGGGGCCGGAGACGCTGAAGACGCCACTAAGTGAACACTTTGTTCTGGGGGAGTTCGTTTGCAACAATCCGACTTTCAGGCAGTTCGTTAGGGTGCATGATGACCTCGTCCGGATGTTGGAGGAGATCAGAAGTGCCGTTGGCGGCGCGATCAATCTGACCAACGCTCACCGGCCGTGGCCGCACAACGCGTCGATCGGCGGCGCCACCAAATCGGAACACATCGCCGGTACCGCTGCCGATATCTATACGGACGCGATCTCTAACAGCGAGCTTCATCGTATCTGCGATAGGATCATAGGCAACAAGGGTGGCGTTGGCCGTTATGCCGATTTCGTTCACGTTGACGTGCGGGGATTCCATGCACGTTGGGATGGCTAAGGAGGATTGATATGTCGACGGTTTCTGAGCAAGCGCTAACCTGGGTGGGCAGAGATTTCAGACCGGGTGTGCCGGAGCAGTGCATGAACTTTGTGCGGCACGTTCTGAAGGAATGCGGTAGCCCCCTCGCCGGCAAGGTGACTACAAAGCCGGTGGACGGTCTGTGGACCGGACCGGAACTGGCGAGCTCGCTAGCTGGAGAGGACCTGGGTCGGATCCTGTCCGCTCGCGGCGAACTGAAGTCTGGGGATATTCTGTTCTGGAAGAATACCTATGGAGATTGGGAAGAGGGCACGATCACGCACGTCGGGATTTACGTCGGCAATGACAAGTTCGTCCATCGCCCGACACGAGCCAGACCCGTTGAGAGCGAGTCGTTGGCGGGATTCTGGTCAAGGCAGTTTCGCTGTGCTATGCGAGTGAACGATACCGCGCCGGCACCGGCGAGTATTGAACCCGGTCCCGCCGAGAAGATCGTCTTTGAGATTGTCGCTCACTCGGGCAAGCTAAAAGGACGGATGGGCAACCATCCCTGGGTGGATCTGGACTCGATCACCATTCGCGGCGACTACAAAGGTAGTTAGCCTGACCCAAGCTAGACAAGGGTTCGAACGCATTCTTGCGCCGGCTTGCGACGTGAGCCCTTCTGTTTGTGATGACGTTCGCAACGGGTTGCTTTGACGCCATCATCTACCAAAAGCGAGCGATAGAGTTATGTTTACGACATCCAGTCATCGTGCCAGGGATTTACTAGGCTTCGTTACCGCGCTAGTCTTGCTCGGGTTGTTGGTAACAGCGGAGTCGGCCCTGGCGGAGCCAAGCGCTTTCAAAGGTCGAGAGGATGCCCTCGCGGGGCTAATGAGGGAGCCTGGCGCCAAGTCTCCGGTGGACCCGCGTCAACTGGTTCAGCATCTTTTTCGCCACCCAGGCCTACGGCCCCACTTTCATTTGGTGGCGTTGCGGGGTGTTCACGGTGCGGGCGGCCTCGGTTGCTTTATCTCGGTCGATGGCGAACTGGGTGATTCCACGATCGACGCGGGTGATTTCTTCCTTGGAATCTTTCTTTCGGGCGGCAATATCCGGCTTCTCGATTCGTTGGGTCCGCTCCAGATCGAAGCGCTCGCCTTCGATAGGAAGACCGGCGAATACAATTTTTATGAGAAACTTACGGGCGAGGACTGGGCGTTTCGTGGTGATTCCTCCGACATTCTGAATCAGGTCAGCAAGGCCAACTTGGGGGATCCGATTGTCCTGTCAGGAACCACCCCTAGATGCACCGGGTGCCATACTCTCGGCGGGCCTATTCTGAAGGAACTCGACCCATGGACGAGTTGGAAGACAGAGCAGTCGTCGGGACTGACTGCCGGCGCTACGCTCCAGAATTCCGATGATTTGGTTCGAACTCTGGTCGCTAGAGCGGAGGGAGCCGAGCACCTGGACAAAGCAGTCCTCTCAGGACTCAGGAAATACGTGAATTCCATGGCGGCAAAGGGGCTGGAGAACGAACAGCAATGGTTGCGCTCAGTCCTGCACCCTCTCGAAATGAACCTTGTCTCTGATGCAAAGCCCTACGACTCGAGGAGCCCGGAGGACCACATCGAGCTACCTGCGGCCTTCTTTGTCGACCCTCGTTTGAGTGGGCCTGCTCCCCCGATTCTGGTAAAGAAGAAGGTCTATGCACAGGCACTTGCCAAGTTGGGCAGCACCTATGATGCGGGTCGCGCGGAAGGGCAGTTCGCATTTCTCGTCCCAGTTCGTTCGCGGCACGATGAACTGCGAATTGATAACCTTCTGGAGCGCGGGAAGCTCGATCAGGAGACACTCGCTGACCTGCTAGCAGTGGACTATAGCACTCCGCTGTTTTCGCCCGACCGTGAATTTCTCATCACCAAGGTTCCCAAGACCTACCGGGGAGCGGCCGAGTTGAAGGCGCAGCTGATCTCAACTGTTGCGGACGATGGCCACGCTTCTCGTGAACTTCGGAGGAACCTGACCGATCCCACGAGGGACGTTCACTTTCATAAGGCTCAGGCTCTGGCACTCCTGGAGAAGGTGAGACGAAATGCCAACTCGACTGACGCGGTTGCTGGTTGGCTCGTCTTGGCGGCACAGCGCCGACAAGAAATCACTTCGACGATCGATGCGGTCGGTACGGTCGTGCGGCGTTCAACGGTCAGCAAGATTGACACCGAGACGAAGTTCGGAGAGTCGTTCATTTTGGAAAACGGTGACCCGTCTGACGTCGCGAAGTCCCAGTTCCGGCACGGCTTTCCGGCCCTGAAGGCTCAATCGCCGTGGCCTCCCAAGCCCTATAGGCTTAGATTGGACCCGGTCACCGGCCTGAAGGCACTAAGGATTTAACCGTTTCGATGGCGGAGAATGATAAGATTAGTGCTTCCGAAGGTCGTCGATACAGGTATTCCGCATTTATCTCCTACAGTCACCGCGAGGACAAAGCATTGGCGGCGGCTTTACAACGGGCGTTGCAGACTCTAGCCCAGCCTTGGTACCAGTGGCGTGCCATTCCAATTTATCGTGACGAAACGGACCTCTCGTGTTCTCCGGATGGCTGGGCGTCGATTGAAGCAAGGCTGAATGAATCTCAGTTCCTGGTGCTACTCTGTTCCCCATTGGCTGCCCAAAGCAAGTGGGTGAGAAAGGAGGTTGAGACTTGGGCGCAACGGCCAGATTCTCACGAGAGTTTAATCTTGGTTTTGACCGCAGGTGAACTGCATTGGGAAGATAAGTTAGGACAGTTCTCGCAGTATTCGGACGCTCTGCCTCAGCCACTGATGAAATTCTTCGACGCAGAGCCGCTCTGGGCAGACTTGAGTTGGGCTAAGCGGGAAACACAACTGCAACTCGGGCACCCGGATTTCAAGTTGGCTGTCGCGCGTATCGCGGCCAAGATTCGTGGATTGGACTTGGCCACGTTGGTTGATCAGGACCTCCATCAAGTCAGGACCCGTCAATGGCTTGCCCGCGCAGCGTTTTGGTTGATCTTTTTGCTTGGGCTTGGCGCGGCTTGGCTTCTCTGCTTACAAGGACAAGTATCTCGCGGAGTTGAGCGAAAGCTTGGCCATTTCTTCCGGCGATTTGGCCGAGCGACGCCGGGTTCAAACCGTCCGAGAAGTTTTTAATCTTCAGATTTCTCAATATATGAATCAGAAGACCCAGTCACCGTCAGAGGCCCGCCGTTCGGCGATAGCCGCTGTCCAGACTCTGCTTGATACAAAAGAGTTGTCCAATGAGTTGCCTCAGCGGGTGAGGGCTGCCGTCTTGCTTGATGACGCCCTGTCCTCTACGGCACCTATCTCTAAGGTGAGCCTCACTGCGGATCGTGGGTTCATAGCGCGCCTCGCCTTGTGTCCGGGAGGGAAGTATCTGGCCTATGACGGCAACGCCGGGCTTTTCTTACAGAGTCTGACGGGCGATCAAGAACCCCGCAAGCTTCAATCTGAGTTCGCGGGCGACGTGGGCGAAGGCTTCTGGTTTTCTGCAGACGGGAACAGATTGTACTTTCAAGGCTCGGAAAAAACAGCGTACGGCTATAGTTTGAGTCAAGGCAAGTGGGATCAGGTCACACTCGACGAAGTCGATCGACTGAGAGAGCGCTCATTCGTGTGGGATGCGGGGAGTGAGCAGTCCTTTGTGGCAAGCCGTGGCGCGGTCAGAGTTGCTTTGTCCTCACAGGAAGGAGAAGGGACAAGCCCTCAACTTCGGATTGGCGAAAAGCACGAAGATACGTACTGGTCTGGACCAGGAGGAGAGCTTGTACGGGTTTGGGTCTCGGCGGACGGAGCGGTAGTAGCGCTGGGCTACTTCGACCCTTCGCAACGAGACTTCCGCATCCGTGTGTATCTGACGGAAGGCCCCGAGTTCCGGAACCAAGAGCTTCTTCGGCCAGACCTCGTCATACAGGATTCACCTCATTACTTTGTGTTGGATTCCGCCTCCTCGCGTTTGGTGACTTGGGGTCAGGTAGGCGAGGGCGTATACCAAGCGAACGTTTACGCCCTTAGGCCCACCGAGTTTCGGTCACCTCTTGTTTGGGGCGCGTGGTGGTTGAGTTCAAGCACCGACGAATTCCTGTGCTTTTCTTCCTCAGATGATGGGGGAAACGAGGCCCGCAAGTACGCACTGTTCGATGTCGAAAGGAATAGGTTTGTTTCGGTGTCGTCCAAAGTTGACCTCTTGGTTCTCGAGAAAGCAGGCAACCATTTGCTCTTGCGCGAGGGCCCCAGCCACTTTGTCGTTCCCATTCATAACGGTGAACCCAACTTGGAACTGAGGCAGGTCGTCCGCCTAGATTCGCATTCTCCAAGTTCCAAGCAGGACATGTACGAGTTTTCCGACGTTAACGTTGGTAGCTACTACTATAGGGCTGGGTCGCAGGAGATCTTCTTTGAGGCGCGAGCAGCTTCGTCTGGGCGGTTCGACCGATGGCGGGAGCCGGAGAGGCTGGTCGCGGGACCCGAGGGTTGCCGAATGAAATGGTCTTTCGAGAGTCGGCAACCGTTGGTCTGGAGCCCAACCGCTCGCCAGTGGGTACCCCTCGAAGGGCTTGAGGACGAATTGGTGGCCGGGCGGAACGGGATTCGCGGACTGGATGGCAACTTTCGTATCTGTGTTTTCACGAGTTCATACTTCGCGTTCTGGTTCAATGAGAGATTGAAGATCGTTAGATTTGAGTTGCCGGAGATCCGTAACAAGTTGGAGCAGTTGAAGCGGGAGACAATGTTGTAGGTTGGATAGGCAGCTACGCCAAGACCGTCCGCCCTCCGCCGAGAACTCTCACAGAAGGCCATCCAACCTAGCCTGCAACTGGGCCCCATCTGCTGCAATTCCCTCGACCGCCTGCCGCAATTCCTCTAGCAGTTCTCGGTCCACCAGAACCGCCGCATCATCCCGACGAAAAAACCAGTCCACCGGCCGCTGAAGAAGCGCCGAAAGCGCTTCGAGGTGCGCGGCCTTGGGCAGCGAGTTACCCCCCTCCCACGCAACCACAGCCTGTCGCGAAACCCCCAATGCACGCGCGACCGCTTCATGAGTGAACCCCCGCTCTTTACGCGCCTGCTTCAGCCGTTTGCCCAGAATCTCTAAGATAGAACCGCTCAAGATGGTGCCAGCATACCCAAATCAAAAGCATATTGACAGACAAGTTTAAATTGTCTAAAATAGCAAAGAAGCAAATTAAAGTTGTCATTGTCTCAAGTCCCGCAAACGTGTGTTCTGAAGGAAATTCAATCCGGCCAGCGGAAAATTCAACCATGAGCAACGCCATGCAACATCGAGAGACTTTCTAGAGATGCCCGTCAAAGTCAACGGAGACCAGTTCTTCCGGCTGGGCGAAGTGGCCGAGGCCGTGGGTGTCTGTCGTCAGACCCTGTGGCGCTGGCGCCAGGACGGGAAGATCCCCGAAGGTCGTCGCTATCGCGAGAAGCAGCTGCTCTACACCCACGAAGAGCTCGAGGCGGTCCGCGAGTTCGCAAATCGGATGGAACCCGCGTCGGTAGCGCGGGGCGGAGGAGAATCATGAAGAAAGCAGTCGTTCTGCTCAGCGGGGGTCTCGACTCGACCACCACCCTCGCCATCGCCAAGCACGAGGGTTTCCAGCCCTACGCTCTGACCTTCCGCTACGGCCAGCGGCACCTGGTCGAGATCGAGGCGGCCAAGAAGATCGCAAGCGAAATGGGGGTGGCACAGCACGTCGTCGCCGACATCAACCTGCGCGCCTTCGGTGGCTCGGCCCTGACCGACGACATCGACGTGCCCAAGAACCGCGACACCCACCAGATGTCCGACGGCATCCCGGTGACCTACGTGCCGGCCCGCAACACCATCTTCCTCTCCTTTGCCCTGGCCTGGGCCGAGGTGCTCGGCAGCCAGGACATCTTCATCGGCGTCAACGCCCTCGACTACAGCGGCTATCCCGACTGCCGGCCCGAATACATCCAGGCTTATACGGCTATGGCCAACCTGGCCACGGCTGCCGGTGTCGAGGGGCGGCAGAAGCTGACCATTCACACTCCCCTCATCCAACTCACCAAAGCCCAGATCATCGAGCGCGGGCTCCAACTCGGGGTCAACTACGCCTCGACCCTCTCCTGCTATGACCCGGGCCCGGGCGGCCAGGCCTGCGGCGCCTGCGACTCGTGCCTGCTGCGACTGAAGGGCTTTCGCGAGAACGGCACCACCGACCCGGCCTCCTATCAGGAACCGGTGGCGGCTCGATGACCTACGCGGTCAAAGAGATCTTCTACACCCTGCAGGGCGAGGGGGCCAACAGTGGCCGGCCGTCGGTATTCTGCCGCTTCTCGGGCTGCAATCTGTGGTCGGGTCGCGAGCAAGACCGCGCCTCGGCCATCTGCCAGTTCTGCGACACCGACTTCGTGGGCACCAACGGGCCGGGTGGCGGCAAGTTCCGCTCACCCGAAGACCTGGCCGCGGCCATCGCCGAGCAGTGGCCGGCCGGCCAGGATTCACCGCGCTTCGTGGTCTGCACCGGGGGCGAACCTCTGCTGCAGGTCGACGAGCCTTTAGTGCAAGCCCTGCATCAACGGGGCTTTCAGGTGGCCGTCGAGACCAACGGCACGCTGGTTCCTCCGGCCGGCATCGACTGGGTTTGCGTCAGCCCCAAGGCGGGCTCCGACTTCGTGCTGCGCAAAGGTCACGAACTCAAGCTGGTCTTTCCTCAGTCAGGGGCCCCGCCCGAGCGCTTTGAAGACACCGAATTCGAACACTACTACCTGCAACCGATGGACGGGCCGAGGGTGAGCGAGAACACCCAGGCGGCCGTCCGCTACTGTCTCGACCACCCCCGTTGGAAGCTCAGCCTGCAGACGCACAAGCTTCTCGGTATTCCGTAAAGGAGCGGCATCTTGGAAATCTATAAGGAATTTACTTTCGAGGCGGCTCATCGCCTGCCTTACGTGCCCGAGGGGCATAAGTGCGGGCGGTTGCACGGCCACTCGTTTCGGGTCGAGATTCACGTGCGCGGTCCGGTCGACCCGCACACTGGCTGGATTATCGATTTCGCCGACATCAAGGCCGCCTTCCAGCCGCTTTACGAACAGTTGGATCACAACTACCTCAACGAGATTCCGGGGCTTGAGAATCCGACCAGCGAGAATCTCTCGCTCTGGATTTGGGACAAGTTGAAGCCAACGCTGCCCCTGCTCGCGCGGGTGGTGGTGAAAGAAACCTGCACCTGCGGGTGCGTGTACGAGGGAATTCGAAAGGAAAATGAGTCAGATGGTCGACATTCAGAGTTCGCGGGACAACCGAATGGTGCCGCTCGCGCAGGTGGGCGTAACGGATCTGCGCTATCCGATCTCTGTCCTCGATAAGTCCGAGGGCAAGCAACAGACCGTGGCCCGGTTGACCATGTCGGTCAACCTGCCGCATCATTTCAAAGGCACGCACATGAGCCGCTTTCTCGAGGTGCTCAACCACCATCGGGGCGAGTTCACGGTGCACACCTTTCCGGCCATCCTCAAAGAGTTGCGCGAGCGATTGCAGGCCGAGACGGCTCGCATCGAGGCCACGTTTCCGTATTTCATCGAGCGGGTGGCGCCGGCCAGCGGGGCTCGCGCCCTGCTCGACTACGAGTGCTCGTTTCTCGGAGACCTCAGCCCCGAGCAGCAAGACTTCTTGCTCACGGTCACGGTGCCGGTCACCAGTCTGTGCCCCTGCAGCAAGGCCATCAGCGACTACGGCGCCCACAATCAACGCGGTCACGTGAAGATGGCGGTCAAGACGGTCAGCCACGAAAACCTGGTCTGGATCGAAGAGTTGGTGGAGATTGCCGAGCAGTCTGCCTCGGCTCCCGTCTACCCGCTGCTCAAGCGGGTCGACGAGCGGCACGTCACCATGCAGGCCTACGACAATCCGGTCTTCGTCGAGGACATCGTGCGCAATGTGGCCGTTCGCCTGCGCGAAGACGAACGGGTGGCCAGCTTCGAAGTCGAGGCGGTCAATCAAGAGAGCATCCACAATCACAGCGCCTTCGCCCGCACTTCGTGGGTTCGCACGGCTCCTGACCGAGAGCAAGCATCCGAGAGAGCCGCAGTTCTGGTAGGCTAGCTTGGAAGTCGTCAACGTCGTCGTCACCTGCTCGAACCGCAAGTCGCTGCCGGTGTCGCCCGAGCTTTGCCTCGGGGGGCATCGGGCCAGTAGCCTGGCCGAGCGAGCAGCCAGCTGGTTGACCGCCATTGGCCGGGCCGAGCAGCGTGCTCCGGCTCGCCAGGTCTATTGTGGCGGGCACTGGCATGTGGTGGCCCAACTCGAGCGGGCGCGGGTGAAGGTGGACCTCTGGGTGACCTCGGCCGGGTATGGCTTGATCCATGCCGACGACCCGATCGCTAGCTATCAGTCGACCTTTTCGACCCAGACCGAGAACTCGGTCTTTCAAGCCAGCTTGGGCAAAGAGGCTCGACCGGTCCATCGCGACTGGTGGTCGCATCTGGCCCGGTGGCCAGGGCCGGCGCCGGGTCGCCCGCGCTCGCTGGAAGAGTTGGCGGCCAAGTATCCCCGCCGGCCGATGCTGGTGGCCTTATCGTCAGTCTACCTCGGAGCGATAGGACACGATCTGGCCAGAGTGCCCAGCCACCTCGACGACCGTCTCATGATCGTGAGCCGCAAAACCCATCTGCCTGAAGAGTTGCACCCCTGGGTGGTCCCCTTCGATGCTCGCCTGCAAGACGAACTTGGCGGAGCCCGTCAGAGCCTCTATGCTCGCGTTGTGCGCAAGATGCTCGACGAGGCTGATGAGCATCCCCTCAGGCTCAAGCCTCTGCAGCAGCGCTATCAGACCCTGCTGGCCCAGGCCCCGCCGGTGGCCGTCTACAATCGCACTCCCCTCGAAGACGGCCAGGTCCGCGCCTTTATCAAGACGCAACTCAAGAAAGACCAGAGCCTGCGCCACACCCGAGCTCTGCGCGATTTTCGCAGCGCGGGTCTGGCCTGCGAGCAGAAGCGCTTCGCCAATCTCTTCGCCGAGGTACGCCAGGAGGTGCTGGGTGGCTAAGCTCGAGTTCGCGGCCGTCAAGCTGTGCCAGCATCCCGAACTGCCCCTCTTTCTGTTCGGGTTGTCTTCGGGCGAGTTGCTCGAACTGGCCTCGGTGGCCCACGCCCAGCGCGACGACGGGGGAGACCTCATCGGCTATCAACGACCCGAAGTGCAACGGCATGTGGCCGAGATCGCCAGCTATCTGCGCCAGGAGCAGGTGCTCTTCCCCAACGCGGTGGTGTTGTGCCTCGAGTCAGCCCAATTTCGCAGCCACAAGCCGCGCGACCGGGCGGCCATTCAGTTTGGCACTCTGCGCATCCCCCAGCGTAAAGGCCGGCCGGCGGCCTGGGTGGTGGACGGCCAGCAGCGCATGCTGGCCCTGAAGAAGTCGGGGCGGGCCGACCTGCCCATCCCGGCCACCGCCTTCGTCACCGACGCCCTGGCCGTGCAGCGCGAACAGTTCTTGCGGGTCAACAATGCCCGACCTCTGCCCCGGGGCCTGATCACCGAGTTGCTGCCAAGCGTCGACCAGCCCATCACCGCTAACCTCGAGCGCTTTCGCCTGCCTTCACTGCTCTCCGAGATGCTCAACACCGACCCCGCTTCGCCGTTGTTTCGCCGCATCCGGCGGGCATCTCATCCGGCCACTCCCGGAGCCAACATTTCCGACAACGCCGTGGTCCAGATGCTCAAGCGCAGTCTGCACACGCCGTCGGGTTGTCTGTTTGCTTATCAGAATGTGGCCACCGGCGAGTTGCAGGTAGAGTTGGCTCGACGAGCGCTGGTCTGCTACTGGGAGGCCGTCCGCCGGGTGTTTCCCGAGGCCTGGTCGCTGCCGCCCTCGCGCAGCCGCCTGACCCACGGGGCCGGCATTCAGGCCATGGGGCGCTTGATGGACCGGGTGCTTAACCGCCTGGGACCCGAGACCTCGGTGGAGTCGGTGAGCGCTCGCCTCGAGTCGCTCAAGCCCCACTGTGCCTGGACGCGCGGGCACTGGCGTGGCCTCGACGGGCTGGCCTGGAACGGTCTGCAGAACGTCCAGGCCCACATCAAGCTGCTTTCGGAGTTTCTGATTCACACCTATCTGAGCGAGTGGAGCGAGGCGGCATGAAGTTCTTTTTTCCCGACAGTCAGGACCTGGTCGACCCGAGCTTCGACTTCGAGAACGAGACCCGCAACACGTTCCGGGTGCGCCAGCGCGACGACATCTACGCCCACGAGGTCTTCTCGGAGGTGCCCTACACAGGCATTCTGGTCTCGAAGACCTCGGTCGACGGCATCGGCTCAGAGCGCACCCGCTATAGCCTGGCCCAGAAGCATCGCTTGCTGCGGGTGGGTGTGCGCGAGTTCTTTCGCCTCGACGCCCAAAAGCGCGAGCGTCTCGAGACCATCGGCGATTGCGGAGCCTTCTCCTACGCCAAAGAGCCGCGCCCGCCGTTCTCGGTCGATGAGGTCATCGACTTCTATACCGATTGCGGCTTCGACTATGGCGTGTCCATCGACCACGTCATCTTCGAATACGACCAGGCGCTCGACGCGACCCCCGACCAGGTGCCCGACGAATGTCGCCAGCGCCAGCAGATTACTCTTCAGTTGGCCGACGAATTCCAGTCGCGCCATGCCGCTCGGAAATGCCGTTTTGAGCCGATGGGAGGGGCCCAGGGGTGGAGCCCCGACTCTTACGCCCACTCGGTGGTCGAACTCGAGAAAATGGGCTACACCTACATCGGCCTGGGTGGCCTCGTGCCTCTCAAGACCCCCGACATCCTGGCCGTGCTCGAGCGGGTGGCCCAGGTCAAGAAGCCCGAGACCCGCCTTCACCTGTTCGGCATCACTCGCATCAAAGAGGTGCTCAACTTTCAGGCCTTCGGTGTGGCCAGCTTCGATAGCACCTCGCCGTTGCGCCAGGCCTTCAAAGACGACCGCGACAACTACTACACCCTCGACCGCACCTATACGGCCATCCGCGTGCCCCAGATTGAAGGCAACGCCAGCCTCAAGCGCCGCATCACGGCCGGCAAGATCAATCAAGATGAGGCGCGCGAACTCGAGGGGCGCTGCCTCGACCTGCTCAAGCGCTTCGACCGCGGCGAGGCCAGTCTCGACGAGACCGTCGATGCTTTGCGCAGCTACGAAGAACTCTTTGACGGCAAGCGCGACCGCTCGGCCATCTACCGCGAGATTCTCGAGCACAGCCCCTGGAAGTCGTGCTCGTGCGATATCTGCCGCGACCTGGGGGTTCACGTCATCATGTTTCGGGGTGCCGAGCGCAACCGCCGCCGCGGCTTTCACAACGTCTTCATTTTCAATCAGCGTCTACGGCGAGAGATGAGTCGCCAACCAGCTACCGTCGGATAGGAAGGAACCACCATGTCAACCATCACCGAACTCAGACTGCCCGCTCTCGAGATTTCTCAGGGGTCCGGTCGTCGCATCTACAGCTTCGCTGCCGACGGCAAGATGCTGCCGCTCTTCACCACCATCTCTCGCATTCACCGTGACGACGAGAGTCAGATTCAGGGCTACCAACGGCCCGAGGTGCGCTCGCACATTGGCGAGATCAAGACCTATCTCGAGTCAGAGAACCCGATGATTCCGAACGCCATCGTGGTGGCCTTCGACTCGCGCGTGAGCTTTGAGCCCATGAAGGGCGGGCTTGAGGGCGAGCATTCTCGTATGGGCACCCTGGTGATCCCCGTCGACGAGACGCTGCCGGACGAAGAGAAGCCTGGCTGGATCGTCGACGGCCAGCAACGCGCGGCCGCCATTCGCGAGGCCCAGGTGGAGAGTTTTCCTCTGAGCATCAACGCCTTCATCGCTAAGGACGCCACCGAACAGCGCGAGCAGTTCATCCTGGTCAATTCGACCAAACCTTTGCCGAAAGGGCTCATCTACGAGTTGTTGCCGACCACTGAGGCTCGCTTGCCCTCGCTTTTGCAGCGCCGACGTTTTCCGGCGCTGCTGGTGGATCGGCTCAATCACGATGAGGACTCGCCGATGGTGGGGATGATCAAGACCCCGACCACGCCCGAAGGGTTGATCAAAGACAACTCTATCTTGAAGATGCTCGAGAATAGCCTCACCGATGGCGCTCTTTATCGCTTTCGCGACCCGGCCACGGGCGAGGGGGATGCGGAGACGATGCTGGCTTTGTTGAAGAACTTCTGGACGGCGGTGGCTGAGGTCTTTGGGTTCGCCTGGAGCCTGCCGCCACGCCGGTCGCGCCTGGTGCACGGCGCGGGCATTACCGCTCTGGGTTTCGTGATGGATGCGATCGCTGACCGCTATAGGTCGGATGGTGTCCCCACGGTGGAGCAGTTCGCGGCAGACCTCGAGCCCCTGGTCGACATCTGCCGCTGGACCGACGGCTACTGGGACTTCGGTCCGGGCGCCCAGAGGAAGTGGAACGAGATTCAGAACACTTCGAAAGACATCCAGTTGCTGGCGAATCATCTGCTAGTCCAGTATAAATCGCGGGTTTGGTCGCGGCGATTGGCTGCCATTGGAGTTGGCTGAAGGCCAAGCCTTACGGAGAGAATTGCGTGACGCTCGTTGCGACGGCAATGTTCTCGAGGGTCAGTAGACGCCTCTCGTTTCTTAGAAAGAGCCGCAACTCTTCTGATTCTTTAAAGGGTTCCTTCATTGAACTATGGTGTCGGCTGAGAGCGGCATATCTGAGGGATGGAGTTAGTTGAAAATAACTCTGTAGGCGAGATGCCGGTAGCCATCCCGTCCTGAAGATCCAGGCCAGAGATTCTCCTTTCCCCAAATTGCAGCTTGTACACAAAATTTGCAGATTCTCGAGTCCGTCCCCACCCAAGAAGTGCGGTATTATGTGGTCGAGGGTCGGCCGCCGGAAGTATCTCGCAAGTGCTACTTCCCCCGGCAATCTTGAGATTGGCTCCAAAGTCTCTTCATCCAGGTCCGCTTCGACCTCCTGGAAGAGGTCGGCTTCATTGAAGAGATACCGACACAACTGGCATCGTAATGCTTGCCTCTTCATTATTTCTTTGTGATTGGTTCTCTCCAAATCGAGAGATTCGGTTTCTCGACCGTACCTATGGGATCGTCTCAGGCGCTTGAACACGATGGCCAATTGTCTTATTAGAACCTCCGGAAGGTCTTTGGTCTCGAGACGTTCGAACAGAGCTTTCGTTGCGAGTTCCTCAAAGTCTGGTTGCAATGCTTCGAAAAGGCTGCTCGGAACCATCGACCAGAGTCCTCGAAGGAGCAGTATGAGGGCGGCCTCTGCGTCGAATTGTTCCCGAGGCTGGCCAAGTGCGCTGCTTATCGCGGGGAGAAGATGGCCACATTGTCTTCGAAGGTCTCCCGACAGGAGCATCAATTCGAGCCGATCTCTTTGGTTGTTCGTTTCCGTGAGTACCTGTAACAGCATCGAGAATGGCGACATCGGACCTACTCCTCATGGGGTGGCTTTCTGAAAGAGCGGGGACTCGGAGTGGATATCGCCCAGCTTCTTGCCTCCGCGCAATTCACGCATAGCCTTCTTTATCCAGTCTGGGCCCTGGCCGCTTTGAAGCCCCGTGGATTCCCAGTTTTGGAAGAATGTGGGTGGCACTTCACCAAAAAAGTCATGAACCTGATTCGAAAAATCCTGAATATCCTTGAATTTCGCGTCGCCTCCGGCCTTGCTCTCTAAGAAGAGGTCTTGAAGAGCGTGCATGGTGACAATATAGAGCAGATGGAATTTGTCTCTCTTCTCCCAAATGCCGGCCTTCGCATAGAGCTCACGAATCGCATACCAAAATGCATAGAAGTAGCTTGTCCAAGTCTCCCAGTCAGTCCATGCTTTCCGGGCTTGGGCTAGGCTCTTTGCTCCCAGGGCAGGCTGAAACATCTTCATCTCTTGCTGCGCGGATGTGGCGTTCCCGGTACGCGGAGAGGCTGAAGCTATCGATCTCCAGCGTTTCGCTAGTCTGAGCATGCCTCGGTCCGAGAGTTTTCCTTTATTGCTCACACCAACCACCTCGCCAGGTTGTGAGATCATGTTTGCAAATGGGCTGCGTGAGTCGTGATTCAGGTATTTCATGATGATTCGATCGGTATTCTTCATGCCGATAACGTCGAACCGCGTCTCAATCGTCTGCACTTCGCTGTTAGTGAGCGACGTGTTCAGGATGGCTGTCAAAAAGCCAGGCGATATCGGCTTAGCCAATTTGTTCAACACGACAAACTGAAAGACTTGCTCCACCCAGTCCGCGTCTTTGATGGCACACACATTGAATATGATAGGGTCCTTCTCGCTTTCGTATGCCCCATTAACACGATGCTGGCCATCGACAATCATGGCGGGACGCAGCAGGGAAATTAGGAGATAGCGAAGCCTGCTTTCGGGCGAAAACTGCATTTTTTTTCTTCCCCGCTTTTTCACCCGTTCTTGCTGCTTGTAGCGTTTGGTTTCCTCGGCCAGCCATTCCTTCACTCTGTCCGAATCGGAGATGAACTTGTGGAAGGCTCTAAGCTTCGATCTGCCAACATCAATCTCGCTGTCGACCGTAGTGTCGGCATCCCTCTCCTCGTCCTCGTCATCCTCGTCATCTTCCGTGAGATCTGGCTCGTCGTCGGTTGACTCCTCGTCGAGGTCTTCCTCGTTGGCTAGTTCCAGGCGAGGCGCTAACGCCGTCGCGACCAACTGCGTCAACTCCGAAAGATCGTGGGTGTCAGGATCATACTTTGGGCAATCGAAGCTTATGTGCACCATTTGGGGGGTGTATGCGAGCTGGGCTGCGCTAGGCCAACTGGCGGGGTACCCTATGGGCGTCGTTTGAAGTATGCTTTCTCTAAACGCTACGACAATGCTGGTCGGCGAGGATTCTCCGGTGTTAAAGAAACGAGTAATCCCTTGGTATCGTTTCGTGAGGGCCCGTTGAAAGCCCCCGTGAAAACGTTCGGACTTGGTTGGCACTCCGCCCCAGCGGAAAATGTGCTTGGCTGGGGCACAAAAGCTGACGAGTTCGAGCTTGGAGGAGCCTTGAGTGTACATCTCCCCCACGTACTCGTAATGGTCTGAAAGCCCCATCTTCGACAACAGCTTGACCCTCCTTGAACTCACTTCGCGTTACGCCTAGTATCGGGCGGTTCTGGGAAGGCCGGTCATAGCCCTGCACCGCGAGTCGGACCGCAAACGGCCGGCAAGCCTCAGAGGATGTGAGGGGGACGCTCATCCTAGCTCTCGAGTCTTGTGCCAGAACAAGGTGATATACTCAGTATAACGGCGGGCGAGAAAGATCGACTCGTCCCAAAGCGTTTGTCTCTTCTCTTGGGGCGGGACCTCCCCGTGAGCCCGATCGGGGCGGCTTCACGCAAGAAGGCAAGTTCGCCTTGTCATTGATGATGCGGTGCTCTAGCACGAAAGAAGCTCAATCCCAAGCTGTCGCCGATTCCGTCGAGGCGATCGGGTCAGCTCTGGCGAGTTGTCCCGTTGGTCGGAATGGACGACAGGAACTGGCGGCAGCAGAACGCACGAGCTGTTCTTTGGATCGCGAACACGCCCAAGTTGGCCTTCTACGAAATCAGCAGTGTCAAGAGCGCCGAGACGGCCAAGCAAATTCTCGGAGAGGCCTTCGACGGCGTCTTACTCACCGACCGCGTTTCCAATTACAACTTCCAGCCGTGGAAGAAGCGACAGTTTTGTTGGGCCACAGCGACCGACACTTCGCCAGATAGGTCAAGGGCAGGGGCCTTCAAGCGACATCGGGACATGGGCGATGGCCGAAATAGACCGGGTATTTGACCTCTGTCGCCGCGTTCGTGCTGACGAAATCAGCCGGAAACAGCTCAGCGAGAGCCTGAAGCCGATCAAAGCGCGTTTTGGGCGCCTTCTGAAAAAGGGTTCGTCGTGCGGCCATGAGCGTACCGAGAGGACCTGCGCGAATCTGCTCAGGAGATTTGAGTCCCTCTGGCTCTTCGCCACCCCACGAAGGGGTTGAACCGACCAACAACTCGTCCGAGCAGGCCCTCCGCCCGGGCGTGCGTTGGCGAGATACCAGCTTCGGCTCACCGAGCGAGCGGGGAAGCAAATTCACCGCGAGGATCCTAACAGTGCTCGAGACCTGTCGGAGACAGGGACGCTCGCAGTTAGACTACCTGGTCGATTGGCTGATGGCTTGGCTGGTTGGGTTGAGCGCCCTCTCTTCTGTCTTGCCCGCCCTGGCCAGTGGCGAATGGATAGGGTGAACGGTTACACTCCGCTGGGTCTGGATCGGTCTGAGAGCTGATTGGGCGACCCGACAATCTGAAGGACATGCCCTGGTTACTTCGTGAATCCCGGTCGAACACCGATCCGGGAGGCCCCATGCAAGATTTGACGACACCGGCGGAAAGTGAGTTGGCCGGCGCCACACTTCAAGCGGGATTCGACGATGAAATCAATGAGGTAGTGAGGGCACTGCGGCGTGCGGTCGATGCGATGGTTGGGCTCGACTGCTCCTTCGAGGAGCGCGAGCGAGCCGCCCTGAGCATTGGAAATGAGGCCCAGCGTCGGCTCCTCGAGGACGAACTGCAATCCATTGTCGAGGCGCATGGGGTTGAACTCTTGATCGACGGAGAGCTGTACCGCAAACATCGGCCTGGGGCCCGCGACTACGCCAGCCTATGTGGCGCCCTGCGAGTCTCCCGATGCACGTATCGACTGGCCGGGGTCCGCAACGGACCGACCGTGGTGCCCCTCGAGATGCAGGCAGGTTTGATGGAAGGCGCAACTCCGGCGATGGCTTATCGGGTCGCGCTCGGCTACGCGAAGGAACACAGTCGAGGGCTGGAGGAGGACCTCCGCGCTTCACATCGTGTACCACCGTCGAGAACCAAGCTGGAGAAGATATGTCCAAGAGGCTCGGATGGAGAGCGAAGGAGGAGGCGCCCCGCATCGAGGCCTGTCTTCGTCCAAAACGAGCGGCTGCCTGAGGATGTGGCCGGCATCTCCATAGGACTCGACCGCACGGCGGTTCCGATGGAGGAGGCCCGTGCAGAGGGAGTCGCCCCCAAGACCCAAAGGAAGGCGCGGACGAAGCCTTACCTGCGGACGCCCCCAGGGCCGGTGGATGTCAACTATCGCATGGCCTATGTAGGCACGGTCTCCTTGACGGATGAGTATGGGGAGGGACTGGCCACGCGACGCTACGCGGCGATCCCGAGTGATGGGCCGGACGACATGCTCCATGGGATGATGGGCGATGTACGGAACGCTTTGCGGCGAAATCCTCAACTGCGGGTGGGCGTGGTCCAAGATGGCGCACCCGAGATGTGGAATCTTGTGCGGGCCTCACTCAAGACGGCCGAGGTGACGGAGTGGCTTGAAACGATAGACCGCTACCATCTGAACGAACGGCTGGCCAGAGTTCTAAAGGTCATCGAACCAAACCCTGACGCCCGCATCCCCCAGCTACGCGCCTGGCACGATGAGTTCGACATCGATGACCAGACCATCGAGCGCATCGAGGCCACTATCGTGTCAGCAATCAAAACCTGTCGGGGGGACGGCCTCGTCGTACTCGAGGACAACGCCACTTTCATAGGCAACAATAAAGACCGAATGCGCTACGTTGCGCTGGGGGAGGCTGGCCGCCCTGTCAGCAGCGGTGCCACGAAGGGAGCGTGCCGATACGTGATCGGTGAGAGGGCCAAGCGTGCGAGCAGACGTTGGCACGAGGATGGACTAGAGGCCGCCCTCGCTCTGCGGAGCATCTACTGTAGTGACCGCTTGCCGCGGTTCTTCGTCCATCTGCAGAGGTGCTACTCCGCTGAAATTCGAGAGGCCGACTGGAGCAATGAACCCGCCGCGTGATCTCAGACGCATCCAGACCCACTCCGCTAGAAGGTCCCAATCGAGCCAATCCCGAAAGTTCAGTCGGAGCAACCAATGATCTTTCTTTCCTACAGACGTAGTGATTCCACTCCATACTCCACTCTCATTCGAGATTTTCTGACGCGAGAGTTCGGGGCGAAGCGCCTCTTTCGGGATCTAGAAGAAATCGAAGCAGGAGAGGAATACGCTCGAGTTCTCAAAGAAAAAATCGGCAAGTCCAACGCTGTCCTCGTGCTAGTCGGGCCGAAGTGGCTTCAAGAATTCCTGGACCGAGACGGTCAAACTGACTACGTGGTTATGGAAATGAAAACGGCGTTCGGCCGGAGGCGACCGATAATCCCTGTCCTCGTTGGTGGAGGTCGACTCCCAAGCGAGAAGGATTTGGAGAATTTGCCAGCAGAGACCCGCGACCTAGTCTCTAATCTCAAAGCTCTCAACGCGGTCACCTACCCCGATGACGTGGCAGGCCGAGACGATGCCGAACGAAAACTCCTCCGAAGACTCCATCGTCTGAAAGGCCTCTCTCCCCTTCCGCGCCGCCTGGCGATAGGCACTCTTTTGCTCGTTCTGCTGTCAGTGTCGCTCGATACGTCCTTCCGATGGCTCCCGCGCAAGCCTGGGCTTCTTTCGGTTCAGGCGCCACGCGAAGTAACGTTCGATGTCGTGCACTACAGCGACGAGCATCCCGACGGGGTTGTCACCCATTCCCGACTCACCGGACGTCGTGTCATGCTCCTTCCCCCCGGTCTCTACTATCTAGACTTTCATGCCGACGGCCGAGTCGTTTCCTATATCCTCAGACAACCGTCGTTCCGCTACCAGGCTCTGGAGTTTGACCCCGCCCGGAACGAGGATGGCGAGGATTGGGCCGCACTACCAGCCGGCGAGTATCTCATCGGGGACAAACGAGTCCAGCTTTCTGCATTCGAGATTCAAAGGTTCGAAGTGACCAGGGTTGACTATCGCACGAAGCTCCTCGAGGATCCCGAAGCGCTGCGGTGCGCCCGTCGGGCGGTGGAACTTGCCAAAGGAGGGGTTGAATTGCCTAAGGACTTCTTTGCCTATAACGAGGAGAGAATTCAGCAGTACTCACCGTCCCCAACGAACCCGGTGATCGGACTGAACTTTTACCAAGCCTACGGTTATGCGATCTCTCAAGGCCTTAGTCTTCCCACCGAGGCGGAATGGGCCGTTGGCTCTGGCTACCTGGGCAAGAAGGAGATTAGTCGGTTTCCCTGGGGAGAGACGGAACCAGCCTTTTACGCTGTGTCCAGTTTTGCGAAGCTTCTCACCGACGACAACAGGAGAACTCTGTCGGTGGGGTCTCTCGAAAAGGGAAAGAATCCCAAGACTCAGGTCTACGACTCTCTGGGAAACGCACGAGAATGGGTTGACCAATGGAGGTCTGGCGCCCCCTACGAGCTTGCCGAGGGCGCCAAGCAAGTTGTAAAGGGCTCGGGGTTCGACTCAATGTATCTCCAAGACCTGGTTAGCCCGGGCGTCCCGGTCGACGCCGATGAAACTTTTCGAGACACGGTTGGTTTTAGGTGTGTTCGAAGAAGGGACTAGTTAGCGTGACCATGCGTTGTAACTCCTTGTTGCTCGCGCTCATACTGCTTAGCAGTCGGAGTGCCTTCGCTCAATTGGAAGTCTTCTTAGGAGAAACGCTCATCGCAAAGGATGTTCAAATCGAACAGCTTGGCAAGACAATCACGGATTATGCCTTGCGACGAGACGGAATGTTGCCGCCCCCGCAGACGATACCTATCGCCGGCGCTGCCTTCCGCGACATCCTCAGGCAACTCACGGAGCAAGATGTCAACTACAAGATCGTGAGTGTCCAGGCACTCGCTTCCGGCGCGAGCAAGCCCGCAGCAATCTCCGCCGACTGGCAGCATCGAACAGTCAAGGCAAGCCAAGAGTATGAGCTGCAACTTTTTCCCGAGAACAAACGGTGGTGGTCGCCGACCCTGAGGTTCACCTATCTGGCCGATGGTCAAATCAAAACCAACGCGCGCGCCATCCAGTTTCATCAGACCCGGGGCACTTATTTGATTCAGTTGCCCAAAGGCTGGACATCAAACCATATCAAGTCCTCGGGTCTGGCAGATCTTTCACAGCAACGCTCCGAAAACCTCCTGCCGTTCTCGGCCAAAGAGTGGATATATTGGCCCGCCTACACCGTTCGAGGGGCCGGTTTGGTGGAGGAACGAGTTTTTGATGGGCCAATTCCGGCACAACAGCAGGCTCAGCAACAACCGTGCCCCGGCCCGTATTACTTCTTCGTCATCGTCAACAGTCAAGGGACGCCGTAGGCCTAGTTGGGATGGGTGGACCACCCTGCCTCTGAAACGCGGGTTACCTCGCGAGGCAGAGCCGCATCGGAAATAGAACTTTCCTAAGAACAAAGAGGATGGCCCACCCATGAACGTCACTGCCGCAAACGCCCAGAATCTGATCTTCGTTGAGCTAGATGTCCAGAGGGATTCGATCTACCTGGCAGCAGTCCAAAACTACGGTAAAGCGTTGTCGGCGAAAAGCGCCTCGGCACGCCTCGGCACGAAGAAGCGCGACAAAATGCGCCAGTTCGTGCACAAGTATCGCAGGCCTCCCATTGGAGCAGTTGGGGTGGTGAGACCTGCCCGGAAACTGGATGAGCAGGAGTGAAGTCTATTCGGCTTCAAGCCACCGCACGACTGACAATCTCTGTCAGGGGAGTTTGCTACGCTGTGAAGAAGAGCCTACTCCGGGAGGTCGTCATGGGTCGAACCACAGCAGTGCAAGCGCCAAACTGCCCCTGTTGTCAGGGGCCGATGACGCTGCGCCAAGCGCGCAAAGGACGCGGCTACGGCGCCTATTTCTGGGGCTGCCTGCGCTTCCCCCACTGCCGCGGCACCCGCGACTACGACGAAGAGCCGCTGGAAGTCCCAGAGGCCCCACCCCCGAAGCCGAAGGCCCCCGCACCACCACCACCCGTCGATCCCATCGACATCCTGGTCGATGTCGGCATTCCTGTGGGTGCCATCATGGTCAATCCGAAAGACCCCGAAGCCGGGCCGGCACGCTTTCTGGGCTGTAACGAGAGCCAGATCGCCCGCTACCACCTCATCTGGCCCAACGAGCCCCGCCAGATGCGCCTCAAGAACAGCCCTTACCGCCGCCACGTCCTGTTCATAGGCGCTCCCGTCGAGGTCGACCAGGAAGGCCAGGTGCTGACCGGGCGAGTGGTCGAGCGCGCCGAACACGACGAGGGCCAACTTTGGCGCTACGTCATCGAGACCGAAGCAGGCGAACTGATTCTCGACGAGGCAAAGGTCACCCCGCAACGCGCCGAGACTCACAGCCCCATCGACCAACTCGAAGCCCTGTCCTGGCGGGGCGGTGGGCGCTTTGCCGCGCGCTGGTCGGTGCTCCAGACGCTGGCCTCGTGGTATGCCGATACCGACGGCATTCCCGCTCTGTTGGGCGGTCGCATCCGCCCCATGGGTCACCAACTCTACGCCGCCCGAAGAATCCTCTGGGACCGGAGCCCGCGCTTCATCCTGGCCGACGAAGTGGGCCTGGGTAAGACCATCGAGGCCGGCCTCGTGGCCCAGTCCCTGCTGGCCCAAGACCCGAGCCTGCGCGTGCTGGTGATTGCCCCGGGCTCGATGAGCCGTCAATGGTTCTGCGAGCTCTATCTTCGCTTTGGCGCCCGACCCTACGTCCATATCGATGCCGCCCGCATCCGCGAATCCTCTCACGCTGAGGTGCTCAAGCTGCTGCGCTCTGACCGTCTAGTGGTGTCGACCACGGCGTTAGAAGCCTATCCCTCGGTGCGAAAGCTTCTCGAGGCCCAAAAGTGGGGCCTGGTCATCGTCGACGAGGCCCATCACTACGCCCCCCAGAGCGAGTTCTACCAGACCCTGCGCACCCTCTCGCAGCAGTCCTACGGGTTCCTGGCGCTCTCGGCCACCCCGTCCAAGCGTCAACTCGATAGCCTGCTGGGTTTGCTGGCGCTGGTGGCTCCCGAGGCCTACCAACCCGACCAACTCGAGGCCTTCAAAGACCGTTATGAACGCCAGGAAGAGATCTGGGACGTCTTGATGACCTCGAAGAATTACATCGAGAGCGTCATCAAGGCCGGGGCGTTCCTCGAGCAAGACGACCTCGACTTTCTCGTCGAAGAGTGGGAGGACAAGATCGAGGGTGACTACAACCTCGAGCGCTTCGTGGTGCGCATGCGCCAGGGCGAAAGCGAGGCGGCCGACCAGTTGGTCGCCTACGTTCAAGAGTTCCATCGCCTCGATCATCGACTCATCCGCACTCGCCGCTCGACCGTCGACCCCGAGCACTCCTGGTGGTCGCGGCGTGAGGTCGAAGTCGTGCGCTATCAGGCCTCGACCGACGAACTGGTGCTGGCCCGGCACTTCGACCAGATGCCGCGACCAGACGAACACGACGGGCCCGGCTACGCACTGGCTCTGACCCTGGGCCGGCTGGCCTGCACCACTCCCCAGCAACTGGCCGGGGCCCTGGGCCTTCGGGGGGCGAGCAAAGCCAATCCCGGCCGCACGCTAGAAGAGTTGGAATCTGACCCTGGCCCGGCCGATGAGGCCCATCTGCTCGCCAATATTCTCGAGAAGACACCGCCTCTGCCAGGAGAACGCCGGTGGCTTCAGGCTGCCCGCGAGCTGGCCGCCGCCTGGCTCGAGGCCGAGCCGGTTTGCGGTCGCTTTCGCGCCGCCTGCGATTGGATTCGCGACCATCTCCAGCAAGACTCCGGCCACAAGGTCCTGGTCTTCTCGCAAGAACAGTCCACCGTGGCGGCGTTTTACGAGTTGTTAGCTCAAGAACTCGGAGACAATGCGGTCGAACTCTTCCACTACCAACTGCCAGACGAACGGCTGGCCCAGGCGGCCTTGCGATTCCAGCGGCGCACTTCGTGTCGGGTGCTGGTTTCTGACGAGTTGGGCGGAGAAGGTCGCAACTTCCAGATGGCAAGCGCCGTGCTGCATCTCGACACACCCTATTCGGTCAGCCGACTCGAGCAGCGCATCGGCCGCCTCGACCGCGCCGGACGCCCCAGCCACAAACCGGTGAAGAGCGTAGTCATGGAGGGCCCGCTGGCTCTCGAGCAAGCTCTCATTCACCTGCATCGCGAGGTGCTCGAGGTCTATACGCGCTCGGTCGGTGGTCTCGAGTTCGGCTTGCCGCGATTTCATCAGTCGATTCTTCGAGCGGCTGCGTTCGGGGCTGAAGTGTTGCAGGGTCTCGAAGAGCCCCTGCGAGAAGCCGTGCAAGAGGAGCGTCAGGTGGCCGACGACGCCTTCCGTCGTGCTCTTGACGCCACCGGGCCGCAACTTGAACGCGCCAACCAGTTGGCTTCGCTGCTCAGCGAAGAGCATCTCGACGAGAGCTACCAGAGCCTGGTGGGCTGGGCACGGCTCATGGAGATGAAAACCTCCTGCTCCGAGCCCGGGGTCTATGAATACAGCTGGGACTGGGAGCATCTCAAACGCCCCACCAGCGCGCTTTCAGCCGATGGTCGAATTCCCAAGGCGGGCAAGCGCAGTTGCCAGGGCACCTACTCCCGCGAGACCGCTCTGGGCAACGAATCGCTGCAGTTTTTCGGGCCCGGTCATCAGCTCATCGACGCCATCCTGCACGATGTCAGGCATTGTGACGAGGGGCGGGCTACGGTGCTGGCTCGCAACCTTGGCCCCGACTATCAGGGTAAGATTTTGCTGGTGGTGCTAGGACGTTGCCAGGTCGAGCCGGCCGGGCTTCCTTCGGGGCTCTTGGCTCGCGCCCAGCGCCACCTCTGGCCCGAGCCCGTGGTGGAACTGTTCGTGCTCGACACCAACGAGCCGGCCGACAGTGCGCCTTTGGAGGATGCCGCCCTGCGAGCGAAGTTGCTGAGCCCAGAGGTGTATTCGCGATTTCGCAAGATCGCGGCGGGCAAGGTGGCGAAGATGATGCCCCAGATGATCGAGGCCGTGCGGGTAGCGGTACCGAAGGCGTTGCGCGTGATGAGTACGGGCAGGTTGGCGCGACGGGCCGATGCTTGCACACGCTTGGCCGACGAGTTGCGACAAGAGATGGAATACTATCGGTGGCTCGGCGAACACGAACCGCAGCGGGCCCCGTTCGCCCGTGGCGAACTGGCCGACCGCCAGTTGCTGCTCGAGCGAGTTCGCGACGAGCGCATCGAACTCGAGGGCCTGGCCCTCGTCATCGGGACGCAGAAAGATTGAAGACACTCCTGCAAGAGGCCAAGTGCCTGACCGAAGCCCTCGAGGCTGCCGAAGCGCTGGGAGCGCTCGACTGGCAGGGTCAGTCGGTGATGGCCTGCCTCCAGTGCTTTCTTCGGGCCACGGCACCCTCAGACCGGGGGGCATTGCTGCGTGAATTGGTGCGACTTTGCGAAGGGATCGTGTCGCTGCCCTTCCGACCCGAGATCGAGAGCCTGGGGGCCGACATCCTCGCTCGCTACGGCTTGCGCTCGAACCTGCGCGACGAGCGCATCTATTTGAGTCTGGCTCCCGGCCGACCGGGCGTCGAGAGTGATTTTCTGAAGAGAGTGGCCTGGGCGTGCCAACTCGACCGACTCACGCGTCGGCCCTATCCTCCCACCCTGGCCGACGGTTCGCTGCGGCGCTTGATGGGCCGGGACGGCTATCGCACTCCCACCCAGAAGGCGGCCGCCCGCGCCGCCATGATGATGCCGGGCGACGGCAGTCTGCTGGTGACGATGCCGACGGGTGCCGGCAAGAGCCTCATCTTCCATCTGGCCACTCTTTGGTGGATCGAGGGCACCGCTCCCGGTCGGGCTTGCTCGGTCGTGGTCGTGCCGACCGTTTCACTGGCCCTGGACCACGAGCGCACCGCCCGTGCCATTCCCGGCCTCGAAGGCAGTCGCGCCCTGCGAAGCGATCTCGCTCCCAGCCTCTATCAGGAGACACTCGAAGCCTTTCGTCGCGGCGAGGTGCCGATTCTGTTCGTCTCGCCCGAGGCCGCCATGGGCCGGGCCCGAGACGCCCTGCTCGAAGCGGCCACATCGCTGGCCGAGAAGACCGAGCGGCTACAGGCGCGTTTGATGGGCTTCTTTGTCGATGAGGTCCACATCGTCGAGTCCTGGGGGCGCTCATTCCGCCCCGACTTCCAGCGCCTGCCCGCCCTGGCCGCCGAATTGCGCGAGCGCAACAGCAGCCTGCGCACCATCCTGCTCTCGGCCACCGTCAGCGATTCGGCCCTCGAGTTGTTGAAGGCCAGCTACGGCACCGACCAGTTCCTCTCGCTCTCGGCCGGCGTGGCCCGCTATGAGTTCGACTGGATGGTTAATCGCTGCCCCAACCGCGAGGAGCGTCACCAGCAGGCCTTGCAGGCCCTCGACCTGTTGCCCCGGCCCTGCATCGTCTACACCACCACCCGCGACGACGCTGAGCACCTCTACCGCGACCTCGGTCAACGGGGCTACCAGCGGCTTCGCATGTTCACGGGGGACACCTCGGGCCTCGAGCGCCAGGACATCATTCAAGAGTGGGCCACCGATCAGGTCGATCTGGTGGTGGCCACCTCGGCCTTCGGTATGGGTATCAACAAGTCCAACGTGCGGGCCGTGCTGCACGCCTGTTTGCCCGAGAATGCCTCGCGTTACTACCAGGAGGTAGGGCGAGGTGGGCGCGATGGCCATCAGTGTCTGGCCCTCTGTTTGTGGTGTCCTGAAGACCTTCGCACCGCCCGCGGGTTGTCGACTAGCGAGTGGCTGACGCCCGAGATGGCCGCCACGCGCTGGCAGGCCCTGCTCGACGACGCTCGGGGCAACGGCGGCTTGCGCTCCAACAAAGGCTCCCACGAGGTCACGGTGCGCCTCGACGCTGCTCACCAGGCTCTCGGTTCGAAGACCGGCGGACGCAACCGTGACTGGAATCGCCGACTCTTGAACTTGCTCCAGCGCGGCCGAGCTATCGAGTTGCTCACCGATGGCCAGGCTGACCACGACAGCCCGGTGTGGAGGTTTCGGGTGCTCAAGCCCGAGATCTTCGGCTCTGGGCCCGAGGCCCTGGCTAGCCTGAACGCCCTGCGCGATGCCGAGCAACACGAAGTCAACCGCCAGTTGCAGGTCCTTCAGGCGCTGGTCGAGCACCCCGAAAGTCAGTGCCTGTTGGCCGGCCTCTTCGAGTTCGTCGAGGCTGGCCAGCCGATGCCCCAGTATTGCGGCCACTGTGCCTGGTGCCATGCCCAGGGCATCACTCCCCCCGAGAAGCTGCATTTCGGCGGCCTGGATGAGGTCTGGCCGCTGCGCCCCCCGCGGCGTGAGGTCTTCCCCAGCGGCGTCAGCGCGCTCCAACACGGCGGCGACCTGATGGCCCTCATCCCGCGCTTGCAGCGGGCCGGCCTGCAACAGTTTCTCGTGCCCGATGGCGAAGGCGAGCAGGCCCTGCGAGTGGTGGGCGAACAGCCGGGCCTGGGACTGGTCCTCGAGTTCTCGATGGTCTTGCGTCAGGACTGGGCGCCCGCCGAAATGCCCACCGCGGTCTTCTTCACCGACGAGCGACCCCAGAACGACTCGATGATGAGTTGGGTTCGCAAGCGGTCTAAGCGCCATCCCAACCACGTCTGGCTGCTGGTGGCTCCCCCGAACATCGGCTTCGAGGAGCGGGGCCTCAACGTGCTGGCCAGCCAGGCACCCTACGACGAAGCCCAACTAGAAGCCCTCATCAGAAAGGAACCCGTCACTCCGTGAGCGTTCTCAGTAGCACCCGAGGAGACCCAGAACTCCTCTACGCCGTCTTGCGCCTGCTCCAGGCGCGGGGCGAACCGCTGGCCACCACCGAGTTGCGCGACTGGCTGCAACCCGGCCTGGAGAGATACCCCGGTAGTCTGCTAGGAGACACCCTGGGGGTGGCCCGCAGCCTGGGTCTGGTGCAGTCGGTCGGCAAGAGCGTCGAGCTCACCTCAGAAGAGCCCCTTGACGCCATCGTGCAACTCGCCGATCGCGTCCACCTCAGACTTTGCACCTGTACCGCCGACGACCCGGACCTGGTGCTCTATCAGACTTTTGCCTGGTTCGTGGTGCAGTGCGAAAAGAATGGCCAGACCACCCAGTGGATCGAGGGCTATTCGCGGCGTTCGGACCTGGCCGATGAGATCGACCAGGCCCTGCGCACCCTGCGACCCGACCAGGATGCCCGGGTGTTCAACGACTCGAAATATGCAAGTTGGAGCAACTGGCTGCACTTCACCGGCCTCGCCTGCGACCTGGGCAAGAGTTTTGGATTCTATCCGTTCGTCTACGAGCGGCTCAAACGGGAACTAGCCCGAGTGTCACACGACCTCGGTTTGAGAAAACAACTCGACCTGGAGATCGTGCTCCAGGAGGTGGCTCGCGCGATGCCTTATCTCGACGGCGGCAGAATTTTCGCAGACCTCTCGTCGGCGCTGAGGTGGCAGCAGCCACCTCGCAAGCTGACCCTGGTGCTTAGCACCGCCTTGCGCGAACTGCACGACCTCGAAGAGATCGAACTAGTCTCGAAGGGCGACATGGCCGACGCCTTCGCCCTGGCCGAAGACCGCTACTCGCGGGTCGGCTTCGCCCGCTGGATTGTTTTGAAGGAAGGTCTGTTTTCGTGAGCTTCGAGGGATTTGTTTGTTGGAAAGAGAGCGATGCCCGGGCCATCCTGGCCACCGAGGCTCTGGAAGGCAGTGAGGCCGCCTTCTTAGCCACCCATCTGCCCATCTCCGACTTCGAGGTGCAGGGCGTTCACGGGGCCGACATTCAGGAGGCCACCGAACAGGCTCTGCTCGACGTTCTCTCCACTCCCGAACGGCGCCACGCTTTTTGCGTGGTGGAGGGTGAGCCCGGTTCGGGGAAGTCGCATCTCATTCGCTGGCTTGGCGTCCGGTGGCCGCGAGGCGACGATCTCGTCCTGCTCATTCAGCGCGCCGATGGCAGCCTTGAGGGCACTCTCGAGCAACTGACCCGCAAGGTGCCCGAGCGTTACGCGCATCTCTTCGCGGGTCTCGGCAGTCGTCAAGAGGCCTCGTTGCGGGGACGGGCTCGCCTCTTCCTTTCGACTCTGGCCCGAACCCTCGAGGAGGATTACTTCGAAGAAGACGTTCCCCATGCCGAATGGTGTGCCAACTTTCAACTCTCTGACCTCTTCGACAACCCGGCCGTGCGCGACAATTGGCGAACCCCTGGCCGAATTCTCGACATCTATTCTGGTCGGACCAACTCAGAATTGGGCTTCTTTACCCTGAAGGATATCGCTGAACTGGCCGACCTCGAAAGCCGGATCCAGAACGAGAAGCCACCGCCAAAGGCTTTTCGCTTCATCCGCACGCTGGCAAAAGAGGGGCGGGAGCTGCGCAACTTTCTGGAGGCCGACTATACCGAGTCGGAGATCAAAGCGGCCGCCGGCGACAAGCTCGTCAACACCTTCACCCTGGTCGACGCGCTGAACGTGCGTCTCAACCATGCCATTCAGAACCTTATCGGCATCAGCTCGCACGGGCTGCGCGAACTCTTTCTGCGCTTGCGCCGCGAACTCAAGAAAGACAACCGTCGGCTGGTGCTGCTGCTGGAGGACATCACCAACTTTCAGGGCATCGACCAGCAGTTGATCGACGCCCTGGTCACCCAGAGCACCACCCGCACCGAAGACGACCTCTGCGACCTGGTCTCGGCGGTGGGCATTACGCCTGCCTACTTCGAGCGCTACCTCAGCACCATGGGCAACTACATCGAGCGCATTACCTATCACGTTCGCCTCGGGCGCGAGCAAGAGGGCAGTCACATGCAAGACGTGGCCAGCCTGCGCAACCCGGAAGCCCAGGTTCAATTTGCCGCCAACTACCTTCGAGCCACCCGGGCCGGGTTAGAACGCCTGGAACAGTGGGCCGGCAGCCAGGACCAGTCAGTTCCCAATGTCTGCTTGTCCTGTCAGCACCGGTCGGTGTGCCATGGTGCCTTCGGAGCCGCCGACGGAGTCGGTCTCTACCCCTTTACGGCCGGGGCCATCACGGGCATGTTCCATCGACTGGTCGACCCTCACGCGGCCACCCAGACCACACATCAGACTCCGCGCGGTATGCTCCAGGGAGTCTTGACCCCGACGCTGATGCACCCGCACGTCATCGAAGAGCAAGAATTTCCCTCACCCCACGCCGATGTGCCCTGGATCCCCGAGGAGCGACGGAGGTTGCGGGGCGACCACAAGCAGTTTCTGGCCGTCCAGGTGCAAGACCTCGACACGCGCCAACGCCTCGAGCGCCTCATCGAACTGTGGGGCACCCGCGACCACGTCGAGACCACCAAAGACGAAGCGGGTGAATTGCTTTTTGCCGGGCTCTCACGGGGGGTCTACGAAGCCTTTTCATTGCCGTGGTTGGGCGATGCCCAGCGGGCGCTCGAGACCCCCGCGCCGCCGCCCCCGCCTGTGGCGGTGGAACAGCCGAGAGTGCACCGAGTCCAGCCATCGGCGCCCTCGCCCAAGAAGAGTCGGACCGAGGTCATCCCGTCCGAGAAGCGCGCCACACCGAAGAAGGTGCGAGTCGACCTCGACATACGACGCGACCAGCTAGCGAATTGGCTAAAAGACGGGGGTCGTCTTGAAGATGCGGAGTTCTGGGCAGCGCAGGTTCAGAAGCTCCTGGACCTTTTGCCCTGGGCCCATTTGGACGTATCCCCGGCAATTCGAAGAGGCTTCTTCACGTCGAACCTCATCCACATCGAACGAAGTGGCACCGCACGCCGCGCCTACCACTTCGTCATTCCGGCCGAGAAGTGGTTGGCTGACGGACTCGAGGTCTTCATTGCTATCGAGGCGGGCACCGCAGAGGTCAGCGAGTTCCAGCGGCGCTGTCTGGCTCGGGCTCTGTCTCAACTGAAGAGGCTCGTCCTGCGACGTGTGGCCGAGGTGATTCCCTCGGTCGAGGGTCGACCCTGGTCGGTTGCCGGGTCAGCAACCCAGCTGCTGGTGGCGATGGAGTGGTTGGGCAAAGGAGCTTCGCCCGAGCAACCGCTGGTGGAGCAGTGGATACGGGTGCGCGACGACCAGGCACCCGGGGCGCCATCGAAGGAGAGAACACAAAGGTGGCGGCGCGTGGCCGAGTTGAGCAGGCACCGGAGCGTGCTTCGTAACCTGCTGGCGAGTTTCATCACCTTACGAGACGGCACAGTCTTCTTGGACGCAGCCGATGCGTGCACCGCGCTCGAGCGCCTGCGCCGAACGTTTTCGTTCGACGCAACCCCCGATCTGCCCGACCTTCAGCATTGGGCGGACATGAAGAAACTTGGGCAGCGGGCGCAAGACTCGCGCGCAGATTTTCAGTTGGCGGCAAGAGACGAGATTCGTCGTTTGCGAGACGGCTGCCAGGAGTTGGACGAGTACTTGCGCCAGAACTCGCTTTCGGAGCACGTGAAACGCATAGACTCGGTTCTCGAGGGAGTGCAGCGAGTGGATGTTCTTACCACCAATCGGCCCCGCGAATGGCATGACCAGCGAGGGGCGCTCGAGGACGCGGGGCTGATTGGGCCTTCGCCGGCTCTCGACATCTGCGGCTTCTTGGACGAGACACTTGAGCGCGACGGCGAGTTCTCATCGCCTCTCGATGCTTTCCTCTGGTGTAGGGGGGCGCCGGCTGAAGCTCTGCAGCTGGTCCTTTCGGCCTGTCGCTCGGGAGAAGCCCTGGTGGCCGACCTCTTCACCCACGTACAGACCTATGGAGATGTGCGTGGCGGGGAAGCGAGTCTATCGAAGGTTCACGAGCGGGGCGAGTGGTTGAAATCGGTGGGCGACGCCCTTCGGGCGCAGTTGGAGGTGAAGAGTGAAGTCTAAGTTGGCGCCACTGGAGGAACTCGAAGCTGCTTTACCCGGCCTGGGCGGGGCCGTTCAACGACACCACCTGGGCCAGAAGCTGGACTTTGCCTGTTCTCGCCTCGATAAGATCGCCGGAAGAGCGCAGGAGTTGGCGACCTATCCCGAGGTTCTGCCCCTGGTAATTGAGCAGCTCGAGGCCGTTGTTCGAGAGAATCTAGCTGGCAAGGCGCGAGGAGTTTGGGCCATCGGGGACAGGGCGTGCAAAGCGGACACCGCCGACGCTCTCGACGAGTTGGCTCGGGAGTTGAGCAAGATTGGCGAGTGGGCTAAGGAGATGCAGAGCTATCTCTTGGCGGCCTGGCAGCGACGGGTCAAGACGGAGTTCGGCCCGGCCGGCCACTTGGGCCGGGTCCTCCAAGAACTCGCCGATGCGCCAGACCTGCGCGAAGTCGCCGAAATGATGACTGAGGTCGGTGCCGAGGGGGCGAAGTGCGGTGCCCGCTTGCCAGTGAACGAGGAACAGCGGAGGAGGTTCGCCCGCTTACGGGCTGAGCGCGACGAGGCCTATGCGCTGTTGGCTGCTTCAGGGGCAGCGGATGATGTGGTGGAGTTTCTCCAGGCTGTGGCCGAGGATAGAGCGACGCTGGAGCAGGTCACTCCGGGAGTTTTTGGTTGGTTGCGGGAGAAGGGCGCTGGGGGAAGGTTTAGGGTGGGGTTATGAAGCACTCCGTGATAAGGGGTGTTTTCGGCTGCTCTAGAGGTCAAATTCCCGGAGTCGCCTCGCAACCAACCGCCTTAGTTCTGGTAGCCGTGAAAAAAGTTGGTTACCGGGGCACTCTGTTGGCACCAGGTCACGATGGCCAACGATCGAGTCTGGACTTATTTTGCTTGCGTAACATATTGACGCACAAAGCTCGACCAATCTCTCCCATTGCTCGGGTGGCATCTCGGTTTTGCGAAAATCACCAAAGTTTTCAATGCCAATAGAATTTGAGTTGTCCTCCTTGGTCCCGGCGTGGGCGCCCTGGACAGTAAAGCCTTTTCGCGCGGCCGCCAACGAGCCTTCCCGCCCCTCAAAGACAACACCATCTGATGATATCACGAACTGAACGCCAACATCGTCCCACGCGCGCTCAAAATCTATTCTCTGGAGGGATCTCATGTTCGCTCGCGCAGTTCCTTCGGCGTCATTCCTGGCTAACACTGGCAAGCTCCCAGTGTGATGAATCACAATAGATTTAGCCTCCCCGAGCTTAAACTCCCGCTTCGCGCGCAGGGCCCCCCATTCCGATCTGGTCACGACCTCATCCAGAGTCTTGAAAGGATTGGGCGGGGCGACAGCCATACTCTGAATCGGCCACGCGCGAACCTTCGGCTTTGGTGGAGGAAAGCCCGGAGGTGGGCCCCAAGCCAAGACTAAGAGAAGACCCAAGCCAAGGCCAAACGCGGTGAGTCGCTCTATCATCTGGTCGAGGAGCCCGATCAGAGCGAACCCTTGACCAATTAGGTAGACAGTACAGGCCAGCACGGGAAGCCACTCTTGGGCACCAACCAAATTCAAGGCAACCGCCAGCATCAATCCAGAAAGGGCCAGACGCCATCGTGGAGCCGAGTTGCCAGGAAGTTGGCCGATTTCCCAAATCCAATAGAGGGTCAGCAACAACCAGCCAAACCGCCCCGTGGAGGTGGAATATAAGATTGCGAGCACCGCTCGACCTGGAAGAGGAGTATTGAGATCCAGGCATCGCTCTGGGGCTACTCGATCCCATAATCTGGCAACTTTCTGTCTCCAGATTGCCATCGCCAATACGAACGCGATAAGGAGCACCTCCGAAACGGGCTTGGCGCGGCCGGCCAGTTCAGCCAGATAGAGGTCCAAAAGGAAGAGTGAGGTCAAGAAGCAGGCAAGTAGAAAGATGACTTCCAAAAATGACTGACGACAGGCAAGACGAGTGAACACAATCCGTCGAATTCCGTAGAGTGAAAAGACCAGAAACGCGATGAAGGGAAACGCGATGAAGGCTCCCGATGGCCAAGGAAAACTAAAGATGATCGCTGGCCACACGAGTAGTCCTGCGAATAGCCCACCCCGCGGCATCTCGTTGAAGGAGCCCTTTACCACCAGTTGGAGAGCCCGCTCCGGGTCGATTCGGTCCACCGCGCTCAGCGGGCGCCTGATTTGGAATGGGGCCCGGTGTTGCCACAGAATTCCCAGACATCCGCAACACATCATCAAGACAGCCCCGACGGGCTCGACAGCGAAACCGAAGGGAATCGAAAAAAGTAGCGCTCGATAGAGGCGCCCCTTCCGTTCTCCGTTGCCGAAGAGCAAAATGGCGCTTAACAAGGCCGCGAAGAGAATACCCACGGGTCGCGGCCACCACAGAGCCGCAACCGTGCCCAGAACCACTGATCCTATCGTAGTCGGGATGGCCGAATGATGCTGCCCTATCTCGAGTGAGGCTCGGAGTTCCTTCAGAGCAGTCCACAAACGAAGCCGGACCCGTTGACGCTCGCCATCGTCCAGGGTAATTGAGCCCTCCGCACCATCTTCCGTTTCAGGCACACTGGTGTCGTGCAAATGTCTGACGAGGTCGGCGACTTGTTCGCTTTGGGCTCGCGCCTCTTCGCGCGGGAGGCTTGCCAGCAACCAATCCCTCAGCCACGTTGGTATGGATCCGGTGCGAAACCAGGGGAGTCGGAAAAGTTTGAGCAGAGAGGCAGTGCCCCGTTCACCAGTGGGTCGCCCGGCTAGAAGTGCGAGCGTCAGATCGAAATGAAGACTCCTGTAGGTAGCGCAACTCTGAAGCACCCGAAAGTGGTCGTGCCCCAGGTATGCTTCCAACTGATTCAGGAACTCTTCGATTTTCTGCGGACTAGGAGGGCGCGGCGCCGTCCACGTCCGCTCGTCAAGTTGGAGAGCCAAAGGATATCCCTCTTCCGCTGGGTAAAGTTGCTCCTTCGCTCCACTCGTTAAAGCATCCAAGCCCTCGTAGCTGAATGGAGAAATCAAAATCCCCGACTGCTTCAACCTGTTAAGCAACTCAGGGAACTCCAAAACGTCGGGTAGCGCCATCACTCGAACAATGCGCTCGCGCGAGAGTTGGAGCAACCATTTGAGTGGTTGAAAGGAGAATGCCTGGTGGAGACTCCTCGGTGCGGCGAATACCCACACCTCGCTCGGGTTGAGTCGACCGAACAACTCCTCCCGGTGAAGCCACTGACCTCTGTAGCGCACAAACCTGGGTTCGCCCTCAAAATAGGCCCAATGGACGGGGAGACTAGCGTCTAGGAGTTGTTGGGCGAAGCCTTCGAACAACCGAGCTTGGTGGTCAAGATGGGACCGCCGCTCTATTAGGAAGAAGTAGACCTTCAACCTGGTTGTCTGATGGTACACTGGCGTGAAAAGCCCAGCATGGCGGACAGTGGCTTTCACCGACCGGCCAATGCTCAGCACCGGTTCTGCCGAGGCCTTCTTAAGTGCCAGACTCCGGACAAGCCGAGCGAGCAGATTGTGGTCAAACCAGCGTGACCCCGTCAGTTTGCGCTGAGAGTGACGTCTGAGAGACACTTCCCACGCTTTTCTTACCAGGACTGGTTCAATGCGGGATAGCTTCGTCATGGCGACGAGGAGACAGGCAAGTCCGAGGCTCGCCAAAGTGGCGGTAAGAACCCAATCCGGCAGGAGCGGGGGCCTAGAAACAATTGAGGCACCAAGGTTCCATACCTTGAAGTTCCTTTCCAAATCCACAAGTCTTAGTTCTGGGCAGGAGGTGAACAACCAACGTCCATCTGCGCTGGTCAGTAGAGAGATAATCGACCCCTCCAGCTTGATACTGGAGACCTCACTACGCTTGGCCAAATCCCATATTCTAACACGACCGTCCTCTTGTCCGAGAAGGAGCCGCTTATCCGGCGACCAGGTGAGCGTGGTAATTGGGCTCTCGGCTCTAGGAATGGTGGCGAGCAGTCGGTCGTATTCCCAGACTTGAACGGACCCATCCACTAGGAGGAGCCCGGCTTCCCCATCGGGGTGGCAAACCGCTTTCGCAACCGCCCGGCTAAGGGTCGCGCGCCGTGAAGCCTCGCCCTTGCTCATCCAATCGATCTCATTCTCACCAACCGCCGTTACAGCACGGTCGCCAGCCACTGCCAAAACTCGGTGCCCGATCGATCCCAACCGAAACGGGATGGGTGGGAGCATTTTGCCATCGCCATCGGCTCGTCCATCGATTCCGGCCACTAATGCCACTTCTCCATCGGCCAAGCCGCAGGTCAACGTCGGCCACTCGGACCCCCTCCCGGCCATCAGTGCTGTCACCGGTGCGGATCCGATCTCAATTTGAAAGCTGCGGATTGTCGGATCTTCAGCCGGCCGAAATGACCTGACATCAAAAACCCAGACACTCCCGTTTCCGTCACCTACGGCTAGGACTCGACCTGCCGCCACCAACTTCGTTATTGGACCGCCCCTCCACGGCGTCTCCGTTCGCCGCCCGTCGATCCAGAGGTCCAGTTTCTCACCTGATGCGACCGCAAGATAACCAGCCCCTGCGACAATCGGGGTTGTGATGGACGAATCGATTTGACCGAGGTCTTCGTAACCGTTAGTCTTTTCAAGATAGCGCTCAGAGAGTGTCCACATCCGCAGACTGCCGTCCGCGCCCAATGCAAAGAGCGAAGAACCGCCGTGAGACTTACTAAAATTTGAAGAGTTCGGTGTCGGAATGACCGAAGGTTGGGGGGGAGCTTGAGGAACCATGTTCGTGCGACTGACATCCGACAGAAGGTCAGCGGGTGCGGTTGTGCGCGGCGGGCAGAACTTATAGGTCAGTATGAGAACTGTGCTAAGAAGGAGCGCGACTATCCACCACCTGGACTTTGGCACGGTTGGCGGCTCAACAACTGGCTCTGGCCCAGAACCAGCACTCTCAAGCCGGAGCCACTGAGCGAAGTCTCGCGAAAAGGTCTCCTGCTCCGGGGCACTTTTGACCAGAATTGGTCTCAGAAAGTCGCGTGCATCAGCGAGTCTGAACTCAGGGTTTCCTCTAACCAAGTTCTTTAGGAGTGCGTGGCCCCTTAGCCTCTCTCGAACTCCAACGCTATATCCTCGCCCCTCAAGAAATTCAAACAGCCGATCCAGCGTCGTCGGACTAGGAATCAACAAACTCTCTGACCCACTCTAACGAAGGTGGCATATCCTCCTTGGCCTTTACCAAAAGGCCGAGGCTAGCGCTAAGGCGCTCGACTGCCCAAGACCAGTCGGGACTATCGACCTCGTGAAGCCAGACCATGAACTCCCCCGTGCTCGGGATCCGGACCAGTCCACGCTCGCGCAGCCCAATAAAGAAGTCTAAAGCTTTGTCCAATCGGTCTAGTCGCTCAAGACGCGTTGAAACCATCGCCTTTAGCTCTTCTTTCTCTGGAAGCGGAATATGGAAGTAGGCGCAGCGGCGGAGGAAGGGGCTCGGAAGAAGCGATTCCGCATTGCTTGTCAAGAAAATGATGGGACTGCAGGCTGGGTTCGCTTCTAGTTTCACTCTGTGCGGCAATTCTGTCATTTCGAAAGATGGAGCGTCCTCGAAGGCTGCAAGCAAATCGTTGGGGAAATCTCTCGGAGCCTTATCAATTTCGTCGATGAGGACCAAGCTTCGCACAGGCTCGGTGCCACACTCTGAGTTCCATAGGCTGAGCTCACGCGGCCGACCCTCGCCGTCCCTTCCCCAGGACCTAAGAATTGCCTTGCCTAGGGCGTTAAAGGTGACAAAAGATGTCGGCTCGATCGTCTCTCCCTCAGCGCGTAGCTGAGCAGCCCTGAAGTGCCCGATGTGGTCGAAGCTATAGAAAAGATCCTGGTAGCAGGTTGAAGATCTGGCATTAAACCGATATACAGGCACGCGGAGCTCATTTCCCACATAATAGGCCAGTTGTGTCTTTCCGACTCCTGGATCGCCGGTGACCAAAAACGGGAGGCCGAGCGTTAGGGCACTCTGTACAGCCTTCTTTAACTCGGGAGAAGCTATATATTCTTGAGGTCGAAATTTCGGTGGTAGGGTTGCTGGAAGGATAAAATCCCCTGCCTTCTTGGTCATTTGGCGTCTCCAAAAAAATGCGGCTTGAGAATGTCGCCAATGCGCTCTACCCAAATCTCCATGGTCAACGGCTCTTCGAGTATTTTTCTGGCTTGTGATTCTATTTGCTTTAGTTGGTAGGCTCCACACCACCGCGGAAGGTGCTCTAGATTGATCTTCTCGAAGCCGTCGATTCGAATACATTCGGCGCCGGGTCCGTTCAACCACGACTCCACGTCCCGCTGCGAGAGTGTGCTTTGAGCGGATGGGTTGAACCAGGTAGCCAACTTTGCCAACAGCCCAGGTTCGCGGTATTCTAGAAAAAAGATCACAGAAGCCTGGGGATTTCTGCCGAGACTCTTTTTGAGCAGTCGAAGATATTCACCGAAACGGGGCTGCATCATTTTCCTTAGAGTCTCTTTCTGGCAGACATATTGATAAAGGAGTCGGGGGCCCCTTCCTACCTGTGAAATCAACTCTCTCTCCACTTCATCCGGTTCCCAACTCTCCAAGGGCGGGATGTCCAAGCTACGGGGTTCCTGGGGATGTGCGGCGAGATGATCGGTGAAGCGAGAGATGACGTGGCCTGCTAACCCAAACGCTGCGAACATTTGGCTGCGTTCTCTTTGTCCGGCCCTAAAGAGCTCTCTCTGCGAGTGCCGATTGACCAGGTATTCAACTACTCCCAGTCCCGGCCGAGAGGGTCCGCACGTAGGGCTCCCATTCCTCCCACCCGCTTCTAGTTCGAACGTGAAATCCCCACACACACTGCGATAACTGTCCAACTTTGGGTCTTTTCGAACCTCTCGTAGCAACTCTTCTTGCCGCCAACGACCAACCCACAAGATGTCTTTGACATCAATATCGCGACCAAACGGGTGATTCGTTTTTGGTTTGGTATCGGAGGCTTCCCAACGCTCGTCAAACTGTTTGAAGAACTGCTGTCGGAGTTCATCTTCCCTTTGGCTTTGACCCTCGTCGCTGTCCGCCAAAAAGTAGAGGGCGCAGTTTGCCGTATTTGTCATCTTGCCAATGAAGAACTCAAGTTCAAGGTATACCCAGCTCTTCTTTCTCGTCAGATTATTGATTGTGTTTTCAGAGACAAAGACTACCAAGCCTGCCGAGCTCCTCAAACCAGCAGCGAGTTTGGGCGTGATGCCGTCGCCGGGCTTGATAACCGCTTCGTCCAGGAAGACGGAGAGAGCGTGTTTACCTACTTCGCGAACCTTGAGCGAATCATAAACACTACGCACCCAGCCGCGCTCATGATGGTCTTGACCCTTGTCCCGGCTGTCGTGCGAAAGGAACAAATCGTAATGTTGATTATCGTCAGCCATGTAACGGAGTGGAACTGCGAAACGAATTCGCAGTCCAGCCGCCCTTATCCTGTCAACCTATCTGCGATGCCTAGCCAAAGAAGGCGTCGAAAATGTGCGGGGAAAGGAGGAGGACGAGAAAAAAAAGCCAGGCGATGTTGACCTCGAGTTTACCCAACGGGGTTTCCCTCTCCGGGTCTTGCTTCAGGCCACCGAGGCCTGCGTCGTTTTGGCCGCTCTCAGGAAACTCATCAATTGATGGGGCCTTCTTTTGTATGTCATTGATTGAAGGCGATTCCTCTCGCCATGATCCGGCCGGGGTTCCCCCCTCGAAAGGCCGGGATAGGGTGAAGCTGATTCCTTCGGCGAGAAGCTCGGCTTGTTGTAGCCACTCCGGTTGACCCGGGTGGAGTAACGCCTCGCGACCGTCTGTGTGGAGGAAGAAGCGAATCTGCTTAAACCTGGATAGAAGGTCCCAAATCTCCTCAGCCGCCCGACTACGAGGTATTTCTGATTGGAGCAGGATGGGAACGACCTTTGACATACCGTGATTACCAAGAAACGCGGATAGCTCATATCGACACCATTCGGACTCGAAGTAGGCCCGAGAAACAATGCAGAGTAACAGCCGGCTGCGCCCAAGCACCCTCTCTGCTTCAAATTCGACACCCGCTGAGAGACCGGTGTCATTGAAGATTTTGGTGGGGCGGCCGATGTGCGCCGTAATCCTTTGCTGGAGGAACACCATTAGGGACTCCACCCACTCGGCATCTTCCCCTGTGTAGCTTATGTATAGGTCGTAGTCAGGGTCGTCTCGGATATTCATGAAATTTAGTCCTCGCCGCTGCCCCTCGCTGGAAGTGCGTCAAGCACCCGCCGGTCCCAACCCTTCGGTCGGACATCGGGGCACTTGGCAAGGGCCTTGCCGGTCGGCGGGGTTTCGGGTTTTAGACAAGCGAGGTCGGCGGGCTCCATCAAGGCTCTTCGACTCAAAGCCGCCCTCGCCTGCGTCCCTGACATCAAATCACTGCTCCCAAACAGACAAGCCTCACAGCCATCCGGGCACAGTCGTCCCGCGAAGCGAAAGACTTGCTCGGCCAGTCGCTCTTCGGGGCTCATCCCGGCCTCATGCGAGACGCCCTCCAGTCCCCGATAGGCGGCAAGTAGGCCCGCCAACTGTGGCGAGCGGCCGTCCTGAGCTGCTTTCACCGCTCCCGTTACCAGTTCCCAGGTCGACGGGGCCCTGGGCATCGACTGGGCCAGTTCGGCCTCGACCGCTCGCACTTCGCGAACCAGGTCGAAGAAGTCGAACTGCTCCACGCCGACCGTCTCGCGACCGTGCAACAACTGCACCAGGCGTCCAAGGTCACCATCCACGCTCAATTCGGTCCGTAGCGCCTCGACGAGAGCTGCCCGGTCGAGCGAGCGCCACCGCTCGTGCTGCTCGCTCATGGCCAGCATCCGGTCCACCGCCGCGTCCTCGCGAGCGTTCGGACAGTCCACCAGGCCATGGTCCCGAACCTCGTCGAGGGCCTCTTCGAAGCTCTCCAAAAAGGTCCGGGTGGTCCCGTCCCCGTGGTCACCGTTCTCCACCACCGAGATGATGTCGTGAGACTCGGCCCCAAATTGCAGAGGCAGCCGAGCGTGAAAGAGCACCCGGCGCTCGTCCCCCCGCCCATAGAGCACGAAGAGGTCCCGCAGACGCATCGCCAACCCATGCAGAAAGAGCGACCGAAGGTAACCCCGAAAGACCTCCGCGTCGCTGACATCGGTGACGATCTTGCGAAAGGTGTCGGCGAAGCCGGCCCGCTCCAGCACCTTTTCCAGCTTGTCGATGCGCCGCTCGGTCAGCAACGGGTGATAGCGCAAGACGTTGCGATAGGTCTCTCGCAGCAGGTTCATCATCCTGGTCTGGTCCCACCGCCCCCGCAACACTTTCTTCCCTTCGTCACTGGCGGCCGCGCTCACGAACAACTCGGCCAGGCGGTTGGCTTCGAAGCTATTCACGCCGAGGCCCGATAGCCTGCTCTCCATCAAATAGGCCAGTAACTTGCCCCGATAGTGGCGCTCCTCGCCCGGATTGGCCTGGAGATGCTCCAGCATGGCATCGACCCGAGCATCGAGCTTGGCGCTGTCGACGTGAAACCGCACTCCCTCGGTCTCGACCTGATAGCCGTGCAGCAGGGTCTTGTCGGTCTTGGGATAGACGAAGGTCTGGGTGAACTCGGCGTCCTGGGTCTTGGTGTCTTTGAGCTTCAGCGACACGTCGGCCCCCCAGTATAGGCGGGTGACCCGCAGCCCCGTGCCCGGCCGGTCGGATGAGCCGACAAAGGCCTCGACTTTCTCGAACAGGTCAGATAGGTCGGTGGGGGTGATGTCGCTGCCGCGGCCGTCTTCAGCCGCCACCACCAGAAAGCCCCGTAGGAATGAGCGACTCTTTTCGGTGGCCGGCAGGCCCGGCTCTTGCTGTTGCTTGTCTCGCTTGATGAGACCGTGGCCCTCGCGATAGAGCCAACCCGAGGTGAAGCTGGCGCCAGACATTTTCCCGCCGAGGTCGAGGTCGAGGGTCTTCGGACGGCAGATCTTGGGGTAGATCTCGGCCCCAAGGCCATCCCGCACCTCGACGGGCAGCTCGCGACGAAAGTCTTCTCCGCTCTGTTCCTGACCGGTGAGCGTGAAGCCGGTGCTGTCGCGATAGTCGCTCAAGAAGGGGCTGCGACCGGGCGTGGGGGGCACCCAGTGGACCGTCCCCATGCCGTAGCGGCGGGTCATATTGCCCGGGGCGCACTCGGTAAAGGCCAGGGTGATATCGACAGGCACCGGGTCTCGCGCATCGGGATGGCGCACCATCAGCAGCGGCAGGTTGATCGAGTCAAACAGCCGCTGGGGCACCCAGGCCAGACTGCCACGCCACGTCGAGGGCTCTGCGGTCACGTCCAGTCCTTCCTCTTCCAGCAGCTGCTGAAACAAGGGAAGCGAGCTCTCGAGGCCGAGAATGGCGAACACCGTTGGCCCGCAGGCGGCCACGACCATCTCATCCGCCATGGTCACCAGTTGAGGCGCCACCTCGAGCTTGCCAGAGGTTCTTCTCAAGCCGTACTTTCCGGGATGCAGGGTTCGAAAGCGGGCCACGGCGTCGAGAGCGGTGGCGGCCGCCTGACCACGCACGACGAAATAGTTGCTGATGTTGAGCGGCACCGCGAAGTTGCGGGCATCGAGCATCCGCCGAGGCGAGCGAAAGTACCACGAGTCTCGCGAGGAATAGACCGACAACGTCACTCCCGTCACGGGACGGTCATCGGCTCCGCGGCCCCCTCGACCCTTGCGTTGGATGAAACTGGCTAGATTGCCCGGAGCATAGTGCTGATAGACGAGCGTCATGTCGGGGTCGTCATAGCCCACCTCGAGAGTCGAGGTGGCAAAAATGAGGTCACTGTTCTGCAGCAGTTCTTCGGTGCGACCGCTGGTGCCTGAAAAGATGGGGCGGTGGGCTACCGTGAGAGGGTCGCCGGGGCGATAGCGTTTGCCGGCCATCCACTGAGCCTGGTCGGTGGCCGCGAAGAACCAACACTCGCCCTCACGAAAGCGGTCACAAGAGAGCGGCTCCCTGCAGCAGGCGCGGCACGGCTCGCCGGTGGCCGGGTCGTCGTCAAGTAGTTCGGTGCGTAGCGCCGCCAGTTTGTTGGCCTCCGCATCCGAGTAATCGCTGTGCAGGCGCTTGAGTTTGTCGATCGAGTCGAGAAAGACCACGCCTCGAAAGCCGCCTTCTTTGCCGGTACGGCGGCGCATTCCGTGGGCCAAACACATCAGGCACTGGATGGTGGTCGAAGCGCCGGCGATGTCCTGGCCTCGCGATTCGACCTCTGGCTGGACGAAGTAGAAATACTCCCGACCGCGCGGATTGACCAGTCGTTCCTCCTCGGTCGGCCCCAGGGCCACCACCTGCTGGCGGCCACAAAGGTCACCCCACACCCGGTCGGGGCGGCTCAGGGTGGCGCTCATCCCAATGGCCAGAGGACTTTCGTCGCCGTTGACGGTCAGGCGCGCCAACAACCGCCGCAGGGCATAGCCAACCTGGGCCCCGTGCACATGCGAGTAGAGATGGATCTCGTCGGCCATCACCGCCCGAGCGGGAGCAAACTCCGTATCGCCAAAGATCGCACCATATCTGGAGTCGTGTTGCCACTGGTGGAGCGACTCGGTGACCGGCAAGAAGAAGTGAGGCGGGTTTTGGCGCAGGCCCTCCTTCGAGCCAATCCACCCCAAGAAGCACCAACCGCAAGCACACTCCAGTCGGTCGGCCCCTCCTCGGCCCTCACCCTCGAGCAAAGATAGATCCTGCGAACATTCAGGACAAGAGAAGAAAGGAAACTGCAAGGCTCCGCCAGGCAGCGCCCGCCATTCTTCGAACTTGTCGGGGTTGGACCGCAGATAGCCAAAGGCCGAGGGTACGCTGCCGTTCTGCAAGCCGATGGTGAGAGGAGCGACCCCGGGGTGCTGGTTGAACGCGGCCAGGTAGCGCACCAACCGCTGCGCCTGGTTGGCCCCCAGGCGAATGCGGGGATAGACCAGGATGGCCCGGCAGCCGCGCACCCCCCGCAGTGCGTCGACGGCTGCTCCCACCAGCATCGGCAGGCAAGCCGCTTCGGTCTTGCCCGAGCCGGTGTCGGCTGTTACCACGAAGGCCTCCTCCTTGCCAACCCCCAGCCAGGCCGAGAGGATGCTCAAAAGAGCGCGCTGCTGAAAGCCGGCGATGGTCGGGTTGTCGACGCCCCAGCAGACCGAGAGCATGTGAGCGCAGGCCTCCAGGGCCAACTCAAGATTGGGATCGTCGGCCAGCAGGCCCCGGGCCTGCTCCAGAGTGGCCCGCAGAGAAACGTCACGAATCGGCTTCTGGCGGTCGATGGTCTCGAGCTTGAGTGAGCGCACCAGATAGGGGCGCCGGTGGGCGTCGCCCTTGCGAAAGCGCTGCTTCACGTAGCGCAACTCGCGGGCCAACTCGGCCATGCGACTGCGAACGCCGCCTTGCTCGTCGGGCATCAGATGGCCATGTTGCTCAAGCCGGTTAATGGGTTCTAAAAGCGCGTCGCGGGCCACACCCAGTCTTTCGGCCAGCGTGGAGAGCATCACCCACGATTCGGTCACGCCGAAATTGATGCGACCTCGCTCGATATCCTCAAGAGCGTTCAATACCTCGAAGTCACCGTCGGTGAGTTGCACTTCTGGCGGTGGCAGGGGCTGCTCGTTCACTTCCGTCGCGCTAGTCAGATCGAAGGTTGGTTCGTCGTTATGGCTGGTCTCCACCAAAAGGCCCTCTTTGACCAGGTCTCTCAGCAAGGGCAGTAAGACATCCTGCTCCTGGGCATTGACCCATACAAAGCTGTTGCGCAGGTGGCGGTATTGGGGCGCGAATCGGCCTCGGCGGCGAGAGTGGATCACCTCGTCGATGCGGCTGCGCACGGTCACCTCATCGGCGGTAAATGGCAACGACGGCGGCTCGATCGGTTTGAAGCACCAGAACCTTCCGTGGGGCCCCGTCTGTTCGGCGAACTCGATCATGCCCAGGGTTAGCAACTGATGAAAGAGGGCGAAGGGCGGTTGGTAGGCAAGCTTCTTGCGGACTGCGCTCACGGTGGCGTTGCCGTAGCGGCTCTCGAGGGCGCAAGCTTTGATGGCTCCGAAGAGTTCCTCGAGTTCCCTCGTCAGCTCTGGGGGATCTTCGACGGCAGAGACCTCGACTGGCTGTAGCTCTTCTGGCGCCTGACCGAAGGTCTTGACGCGGATGGTGACCTCGACCCCTCTTCCGTCGCACTGACGTTCGACTGCGCCGATTTTGTGTGTGTCGAAGAGGAACTCGCGCAGCAGTTGGGCGTGTTCAAAGAGTTCCTCGTCGGGTGGCACCACCTCGAGCAGACGATTGCTGGCGATCACCACCAGTTTGGTCTTAGCTCGCGTGATCATCACGTTGAGGCGCTGGGGATTGAAGAGAAACTCGGCCTCTGACAGAGCGAATTCTGGGTCTGAGACGGTGTAGCAGGCCAGAATGGTATCGCGCTCTTTGCCCTGGATGCGCTCCACCGTCTCGACCACACAGCCCTCACTCAGCGTCGAGTTCTCGAAGCTCCGTCGAATAGCGGCGTTCTGGGCACGATGCGGCGTGATGATGGCGAACCGGTCCTGCCAGAACTGGTCGTGGTCGAGATAGCGGTGGAACAGCCTGGCCAGGTGGCCGGCTAGATCGACCTCGAATGGGTTGAGCGTGCCGTTCGGCGGGCCATCGTGCAGCAGCACCACGATCGGATGCTCGGGGTCGAGCACGGCGCACTCCCAGGGGGCTAGAGCCTCCCTCCAGTCGCCTCGCAGTTCCAGGCGCTGCTGCCCTGACTGCTCGGACGCTTTGTAGTTGCTCTGGTAGAAGCTCTGCGCCGGAAAAGCGGCCAGGGGGGCATTGAGCCGAAAAGTCTCGTCGAGGGGAAACTCCGGAATCTCGGCCTTCTTCAAGAAGGCATAGAGCGAGCCCGTGAGGCGCCGCTCATCGAGTTCTTCATCCTGGCTGGCCCGGATGGGAGCTAACTGGCGGTCGTCGCCCACCACCAGCACGCGCCCGTCGTTGGCCAACCCACCTAGCCCCAGCAGGCCGTGCGAGAGCAGCATTTGCGAGGCTTCGTCGACACAGACCAGGTCGAACCTGGGAGCGTCGCCCCGTTTGAGCCTCTTGAAGAGCGACCACACGGTACCGCCGGCCACAAACCACTCGGCCTCGAGCGGCTTGACCGTCTTGTGGTCGAGGGCCTCCACATCGCCAGCCAGATCCTCCGGAGCCTGCTTGCCCAGGAAGAATACCGGCCCCGGGCCCGTGCGGCGCACGACCGCGTTCAGCACGTTGACCACCGCGTTGCGCGTGAAGGCCGTCACGAAGACTCGGCAGGGCCGATTCTGGGCTTGCCGAGCCCTCAGATAGCCCACTGTCATGGCCGAGAGCACGAAGGTCTTGCCGGTGCCTGGAGGGCCTAGCAACAGTGCCGCCCTGTGGTTGGCGATCCCCTGCCAGGCCCGCTGTTGGCCGTCCAGGAGTTTGGTCACCCCGCTCAGTTCCTGGCCCTCGAGCCAGGCTTGTCGGGAGTGCTCGGCCACCTGGGCCGCAAATTCGGCAGGCTTGGCCAGAAAGTGGTTGATTTGTTGGCGCACGCCGCTGTCGATCACGCCTGGTCTCCCAGCATCTCGAGAAACTCGACCACCCTCTCGGTATTGAAGTCGCGGAAGGAGCGGTCAATAAACCACTGATCCTCGGGGTTGTCCAGCAAAAGGTGCTGCATCTCGGCGGACCCGTACTTCGCGGCCCACATCCGGGCCCGCACCTGCGTGTTGCTGTCGACAGGGTCTAGTTGGATCTGAAAAGGTTCCCAGCGGGTGGGGTCGAGCAGGATGTCGGGGTCGTTGTTGGTCAGCACCAGGTTGATGTCATCCGGCCCCAACTCCGCGTCGCGGCTTTCGGTTGGCACCCTGAACCTGAACCTGGCCCACGGCTTGCCCTCGCGATGACTCTCGAGTCGCAGCTGGGCGAAGCACTTCATCGCATCGCGGCGCGCCTCCCAAGGTTGGGCCAGGCTGATGAGGGCGTTGAGCATCCCAGACTTCTCGGCCAGCAACTCGTAGGCTCGCAAGATCTCGAGGTCTTCTCTACCCAGCGGATTGAATTCGGCCTGGAACGCGAAAGGCTGTTTTCTCAGCCGCAGGAACGGAGAAGCAGCGGCAGCGTTCTGTTCGAGCACCCACCGGGCCAGGTGGCGCAACGAGGCCAGACGAATGCGCAGGTCGTCTTCGATGTCGCGCATACCCCGGTGACCATCTCGAAGCTTGCGCAAGACCTCGATGGAGAGTCGGGTGGAGAAGTCTCGCTTGAAAGCTTGCGACGGTTCGTAGGCCTCGCTCAGTCCGACAGCGGTGAGAGCCTGGGTGACCTGGCGCAGGTCGTAGGACACTGTCACCGGCAGCAGATAGAGCTGCTCCATCACCGTCCTCAGGGCGGTGGCGGGAAGGTGGTGATAGCCGCGATAGCCTGGTTCGGGGATGACTTCTTCGGGCGGGAATAGTCGCACCAGGTCAAGCAGTCCGGTGCGGATGTCGGGGTCGTTCAGGTGGCGACCCACTGCCCGTTGCAAGTCTTTGGCTTCGGATGGCTCATAGAGCAAGATGTGGGCGTAGAGGCGCTGGGCTTCGGGCAGCCGCTGGTTGTGCTCGTGCAGCCGTCGCAGGTCGAGGACCAGTTTGCCCAGCACTTGCTTTAGCGCGCGTATCTCCTCGGCGGGCTGGCCCTTCGGCAAGAGGGCTGTGGCGTATTGCACCTCACCCTGCCAGTCGAGGAGATAGCCGAGAGTGACCAGGTTGCCCTGCATCGGGTCGGAGTCGACCACCAGATACAGGCCTACGTCGATGCGAGGTGGCATCAGGTAGGTATAGCGCTCTTCGAGTATCTTCGGCTGCCCATTCACCAGCGTCTCGGCTCGGAGCCGGAGCAACTCGGCCTGGCGCTTGAGCGACCAGCTGTCGAGCTTCTGGTTGCGGATACCCTGGGCGCGGGCCAGGCCACCCACTGTGTGGATGCCCAGCTTCTCCAGGGCCCGCTTGGCCTCGTGGCTCATGCCCGGCACGGCCGATACGTCATTCTTGGCGGCTTCTCGCTCGATGGCGCGACGGCAATGGGGGAGATAGCCACACTGCTCGCATTTGTAGTAGAGGTGGAAGAAGGTTTCGTCTCGTCCGGGTTCTACGACCTGTTCTTGCAGCCGAGGCACGGTTCTTTCGAAGAAGTCTCTGACCAGGTTCTCATAGCTCTTGAGCTTGAACTCGAGCCTGTCATAGAGCCCGTCGGCTCCGTCTTCACCGCGGCGCAGGTGCCAGATTTCGCCCACTTCGTCCACTCTCGCCTCGACGCCCATGTCTTTGAGCATGCCCTGGAGCAGGTGGGAGTAGAAAGCCACCTGCGCTTTGTGGAAGTAGGTGGCCACCTGGGTTGCTTTGACGTCGATGATGCGAATGGCGCCGTCGACCCACTGGAGTAGGTCGGGGTAGCAATGCCTGAAGATGATCTGGTCGTCGCTGCTGAGTTGCTGCCTCAGGCTCGGGCCGCCGAAGAGGACGGCCTGGTGGGCGAACTCGCAGTCGTTCTGACCGCGCAGGAAGGCCGCCGTGATGCGCTGGCCGAGGTTCTGCTCGCCCGCCTTTGGGGTGAGGACCTTGCTCTCGCGCGCCAGGCGGCGGACGACGGCCAGTTCGAAGTCGTTGCCCAGTTCGGCCCAGCTGTCCTTCTGGTCGTCTTTGAGGATAGGGATGGCCTCGCGCTCGTCGCGACTCATCGTCTCGTAGCGCGTCTTGCGGTCACATCGATATTGAAACCACGATTTGATGGTCGTGGCACTGAAGCTTAGTGGCATCGAACCCCCGATTCGTTCAGGGCCGTTCGTCGCCAGTGCTGGTTCGCCTTCGATGACCTAACGATCATCCCTCAACCGGTGCAGAACCTGGAGGAGCGGGCCGAGCTGCTCCCTCTCCCACGCACCCAGGGGGCTCTGGACATCAGAGCCAGCGTTGTTAGCGACCGACGAGGCTACTTGGGCGGTGCGGGCCCCTTCCGAGACGCTGTCTTTTTGGACCGTTTCGCTCTTGGACCGCAAATCCACAAACATAATGGATTTTACATCTTTTGCGTGTGGCAAGTCCTCTAGTTTTGCACCGGGCAACAACAAGGGAAACAACTTGAAGGCGGGTTCGGTCCTCAGTCGATGGAGTGCCACCGCAAGCTCAGGCAGTTGGCCATGCTGCGATTCTGGCGTCCGCTCGTTGATGGCAAAAAGGACCGAGCGAGATAACCAAAAACCTGTAGTGAGTTCTCTTGCATAGTCGGTTCCAGGCGGGATGTCTCGACACCAGAATACCTTCAAACCTTCCTCTCTGAGGAGATTGACGATCGGGTGAATCGCCTCACTCGCGCTAAAGGGGTAACTCACAAAGATGTCGTACGAGTCAACCACTGCGCGGACCAGATCGTCAAACGGGCTGGGGTCTCGCTCGAAGTCGATGTAGTTGGGGACTACCATCTCCGACCCGCTGGTCTCCGAACCATCGAATAGATGATCTGTGGTGGCATCATGTAATAGAACTGGAATGACACGGCGATTCCCCGATCGTCTCGAGCGCTCCCGAAATGTGTTGGCGGGCGAGCCTTCACGGTCAGCTTTGCCACACAGGATCACCTCGACATTCCTTTGGCGGTCGTGGTGCAAGCGGGATTTCAGGTCGCCGGTTGGGACCGGGGCATCTCTCGCGAGGGCTACGCTGAGGCCCACGCCTTGGAGCATTGCTTTTAGAGATTTGGCGTCCTCAAGTAATTCTTCCTGATGCCAGATAACGACCTCGCCGCCGCCAGCCTCTTCCAGCACGGCCTTGTCGAGCTTCTCAGCGATACTCTCTGCCAGTAGCCTCGGGCCGAGGGACCATTTGGTGTAGTATAGCCAGTGCGAGGCGCCTTTGGGCAGGTTTTCGTCGATCTGAATCGCAAGGATGAAGTCCCTCTGAAGCCGTTGTTGATCCCGGGCCACGGTCCACTCTGCCTCGCAATGGACCGAGGTCAAGTAATCGTCGGAAATCAGCACCACCGTGTAGCGAGACGCCCAGTATCGACCGGGAATGGTGCGCTGCGTCCCCCAGATGTCGATATGTTCGTTTTCGTCATAGAAGACCCGTATGCCCCGACGTTCTAGCTCATGACGAAGTTGGTTTGCCTTTGCTCGTTGAGTGCCCCGGAAAGACAGCGCGACATCGTAACGATACTTGTGGCGGTAATACCGCCAAGACGCGGCAGCCGCGAGGGCCTTTTCTATGTCTGGTTGGCCATTCGGTGTTGTGCCCATCTCTACGACGCCCGTGTATAGCTTGTGATGTTGAAGGCTGGTGTCGTCCTTTCCAAAAGTTATGAATGCTGGGTGAGGTCGTCTCTGGTCATCGCAATGCATCCATATGCTCTCGACGAGTTTGGAATGGCGAATCACCCCCGCGCGCAAATCCGCCAACAAGATGAGATCTTGTTCTAGAGCCTGACTGCAGGACGGGATTTCACTGCACTGAGACACTTCCAGCGAGATGGCACGCTTTTCAGCTAGTTCTCTCAGTTCGCCTGCAAGAAGGTCGCGGGTATCTTGTGCTAGGATTAGGATCTTCATCCTGGGCCTCGGAATTTGGACCTGGCGACTCGATTTTGCTGGGGCTTGTCGTTGTAAAGTCCAGGGGATTTACATTTGGGCATGGATTGCGATCCTTCTTCCTGTCGGCCAGGGTGCCTCACTCGGAATGCAATGGCGCCCAGATGTGTCTGGGGGACTGTTCTGCTACGGATCTTGTCCCTCTCAGCACTGCTTTCGGCGGTCGCCCGTAGCGGGCCTTCACTGGGACCGATGAGGCATCCAACACCATGCGCCGCACCGTCCTCCAATATAGTTGGGTGTTTTGCTACAATCAATCACAGGCTTGGAGGCCATGTCCCTTGCTCTTCTAGAGGATCGGGTCTCGGCGGGCTTACCAAGGAATCGCATCAGCACCCAGATGAGGTTCGCGGACTTGGCCGGCACCAGGGCCCGATTGTAGCCCGAGCGGGAGCCGACCGAGCGCACGATGTTGGTCGAGTAGGGCGCGTGGTCGAACTCACAGGTCAACTGCAACTCGAACTCATTTGTTGGCCTGCGCAGCAGCCCGCGCGGGCCCTCGATGCCCGGGTCAGGGTGCCGCGAACTCACCTGGTCTTTCCATCGCCGGCCTCGAAAGGGCGGCAGGGCGGCGAACTGGTGACGGATACGGGCCCGCCAGTCGGGTGCGGCCAGGCGCCGGTGGCCTGGCGAGAACAGGGTATGATTGAGTGTGATCTCGGTCCGGGGCTTCACGAGGGGAACTTGTGGCCCAGGAAGCGCTGGACCAGGCCGCCACGAGCCTCGCGAGCGAGAATGGCCCGGATGCGCTCCTCGACCTCCTGCACCCGCCCGGCCTTGCCTGCCGCTTCCATCGTGTAAGAGTAGGCCAGCGACACATCCTCGCCGGTCACCTCATAGCCATACCCGGCCGCCAGCCAGGTCAGAGCCGCCAGGCCCGCCTCGAGAGCAAAATCGGGTCGCTTCTCGGCGAAGTCCCGAGCGGCCCGGGTGAGGGTCTGGGGCGCGCAGGGGGCGGACTGGGCCAGGGCGATGGCCTGGTCGAAGAGCTTGGCATCCTTGGCGGCCGCGAACCACTTGCCCTCATCGCCCGGATTGGCCTCGACCAGGTCGGCCAGGATCTGCTCGGGCGAGCGGTGGGGATACTTCTTGGCCACCGCCCGAAACCAGGCCAGGTAGGTTCCCGCCCGGTTGGCCTCCAGGCCGTAGCGCTGGTAGGCCTCCTCGACCAGGCCCGAAGAGAGCAGAAGCTCCTCGCAGGCGCGGTCGACCAAAACGGGGCTGTAGCCATCGCGGCTGGCCTCGGCGTAGCGAAGGGCCTCGGCCTTCCTGCCCAGGGCGGCCAGCGCCTTCACCCCGTACTGCCGATAGTGCCACATTTTGTAGGGGCATATCTCGAGCAATTCCATGAGTTCCTCGTAGCGCTCGGCGGCCAGCAACGCATTCAAGCAGCAGCTCGTGCCCTTGAAATAGGCACCCTTCTCGGGACCCCAGACGAGTTTCACGAGGGGCATCAGGCGGTCGGCCCATTCCGCGGCGAGCTTTTGGTTGGCACACATGGCGCCCCAATGGTCCGCCAGGCTCTCGACCCAGGGCATCTCGTCTTCCTGATAGGCTTCCCAGAGCCGCTCCAGCCACTGGTCTCGAGTCTTGTCATCGGCGGGGGCGGCCGCGATGATATCAGACAGCGTGGCCAAGGCTCCGTTGACGGTCGAGCCCATCGCGCCCGAGGAACCGTCCACCCGTTCGAGGGCCGGGGCCACCCGCTCGATGAACAGCACAGCTCCTTCGGCCGCCAGCAACGGGTCGGTCTTGGCCACCTTCTTGATCTCGGCAACCGCCTCTTTCACCCGCTTCATCGCCGGCTGCGACTGCCAGCCGAAGGCGTTACGGCGGAACCGGGCTCTGAATTGCCAGGCGTGCTTTTTGCTCTTCTCGGCCATCGTAGGTGCTCGTTCGCCGGCAAGACTCGACCTCCTTGCCCGACTTGACTCCGAGCGACGGCTGCACAGTCCAGGGCGTCCCCATCGGCGGCTTCGCGGGGGACGGCATCCCATCGAACGCTACCGAAGGATGTGACGGGTTTCTCCATAGGACTCTGCAGCCATTCGCGGCAGAGCTTGCATCGTCTGAATGACCTTCTTCGAGCCCAGCACGAAGAGTTGCGAGCGGGCGCGACTGACTCCGATGGCGGCCAACCGAAAGTCTCGCAACTTGGTCAGCCGGTCTTGCAACAGGAGCACGACATCAGACTCGAGTCCTTTGAAGCGGTGGACGGTTTCCACCGTGACAGCATCCCTCGCTTCCATTCTACTCAACGGCCAACGGTGGACCGTCCGACCGACCAGAAAATCTCTAAGCGCGCGGGTCTGACAGAGTATGGCGACCTGATTAGCTGAAATCTCGTGCTCTTGGAGTTGCTGGAAGCGCGTTTCCAGTTGGGCCAGAAGGGCAGCATCGTCTTCGATGACAGAGAACTCGGGCTCCGGCCCCTCAACAGGCAGGGAGTCGTAGGCCCGCCGCTGCAGGGCCCCAACCAACCCGGCGACAGGACGGGTATTCCGACAGTTCACGGTGAGTTCGTAGGTAAACCCTTCGACCGGCGGTCGCCAGTCGTCGTCACGATAAATATTCTGATCGGTGTCGCCGAAGATGTAGAAGCGATCTTGTTTGAGTAGTTTCTCAAGGACCTCCCACCACAGGGGTAAGAAGTCCTGCGCCTCGTCGGCCACGATGGCGTCCACTTTGAACCCGTTCTGAGCTGCAGCGTGAGCGAGCAGCCTGGGGCATTCATCATTCCAAAAGGCGCTGTCGTTCGCCGCAGGGGTTGGCAGCCCAGCCTTCTTCATTTGCTCCACGGCCAGTCCGTGAAAGTGGACAGCCTGCACGCCTTTGAGGTGACGGGTGCGCTCGGCCAGATGACTTCCGAGCGGCTCGTTGTAACAGGTCAGGAGCACTTCGAGGCCTTCCTGTGCCAGGCGGCGCGCTTGCTCGATGGCCAGCACGGTCTTGCCGGTGCCCGCGCCACCAGTGACAAAGAATCGCCTATTGCGACGCAGACCATTCAGGACAAAGAATTGTTGCTCGGTCAGTACCATCTGTTGTCGGCCCACATCTTCGACCTGGACGGCGAGCAGTGGCGCGACAGAGCGACGGGGGGCCAGCAGATCGACCATGACATCGACATGTTCCAGGGCCCGGCATCGACCCATCATCGCTATCAACTTCGGCTGGGGGTGTAGTAGATCGTCGCGAAGCCATACGACCTCGGACTTTTCCCGCGGGCCGAGTCGAGGCAGCGAAGACATGTCGGGAAACACCACGGCGTAGCAGCTCGGAAGCCTCGAGAGGTTGACGTGATTGCAGAGATGTCTGCGTAGCGTCTTCGACGCTACCATGGCCTGCTCGAACGGGTTCTTGATGGAGTGCCTCTGCTTATTGCGATTGACGCTGTACCATTGGCCCCGGTCTACCTCGATGCCACCACCCTTCACCTCGAGCACGGCTAGACCGTGTTCAGGGTGGAGGATGACGAAGTCGGCCTCTCCGTCCTGTCCTTCGTCGAACCAGGCAACCGAGTGAAAGACGTGCCAGCCTGTGGGAAGCGCGCCCAACGCATCCCACACTTTACGCTCGGAATAGGGCCAATCGTTGCTGGTGGAAAGTGAGTTTCGAGTCGCCACAACGAGTCTCTTCGGCATCGGGGACCAGGTTCCTTAGCTCGCAATCGTTGCGGTGGGCGGTTCACGCCTCCCAGTTGCTGCACTCGCTCCTCCAAAAGGAAGCTCGGGCCCGTCCCAGAAACCCCGAACAATCCATTCGAGGGGGTCCTCAATCGTGAAACGCTTTCTACTCCTCATCTTGCTCGCCGCTTGCCTGGCGGGCTGCGACAATAGTAGCGATGACTTCTTCGGCACACCGAGCAATCCGGTGTCAGCCCCGCAAGCCGTCAACGACGCTTACAACGGGCTCGGCAACGCTCCCCTCAGCGTGGCCCTCGCCCAGGGAGTCCTGGTCAACGACACCGTCCCAGCGCCCGTCACGGCCTTCCAGAACCCCAGCGCCCAGGGAGCCACCGTAGCCGTCAACGCCGACGGCTCGTTCACGTACACCCCGGTCAACGGCTTTCAGGGTGCGGACACGTTTACTTACACGACGACCAACTCCAGCGGTCAATCCACCGCCACGGTGACGCTCAATGTCGCCAACACGGCTCGCTTCGTCAATAACACCGCCGCCCCCGGCAATCCGGGCACCTTCGCCGCCCCCTTCAGCAGCTTGGCTGAAGCTCAAGCTAACTCCGTCCCTGGCGACACCATCTTCGTCTTTCGCGGCAATGGCAACCCCTACACCGGCATCACCCTTCAGAACAATCAGCGCCTCATCGGTGAAGGCTCGGGCCTGGTGGTGGCTCGCCAGGACGTTCTGGCTCAGGGCACGGTCGTTCCCCAGGGCCCCTTCCCCATCATCGGCGGCACGGTCATCATGGCCGACGGCTGCACCGTCCAGGGCCTCCATATCGGCGGATTCGCGGGGGACGGCATCACGTCGAACGGCGTGGATGGGACGATTGTGGGCAACGAGTTTGCCGATATCACGAACCCTGGGAACGTTGGGAACCAGGCTATGGACTTCGATCTCACTTCGGGAGCTTGGACGATTCAGGGGAACAATTTCGTAGATATTCAGGCCGGCGCCATCGTGGTTTCTGGGGCCCTTCTGTCAGGCACGGCAACCTATGTTTTTACAGACAATATTGCCAATAATACAGGCGCGATGGTCTTCTTCGGGGCAGCGGGTACGTCACAAATCCGGGCACAGGTGTCGCGGAATTCCATAGTTGGTGCAGTGGCCGTTGATTCCTTTAGCTTTGTGGCGGGCGACCAGGCGACCTTGTGTTTGGACTTAGAGGGCAATTCAACCGACCAGATGTATAGCTTTGGAAACTCCGCGACATCGACGCTCAATGTTGAGCAGTTTGCAAGTTTGAATTCACTCAACAATGGGACCGGCAACATCGTTACCGGGACCATCACGGAGGTCGCCAATGGCTTTTGCAATTTCTAATTGGTGCCCTTCCACGTTAGCACGGCCGAACCATCCAGCATTTGGGCGTATCGATCCGTCCGGTTGAGGCTTAGGCTAAACACGTCAATCTGCGTAGCGTCGCCGGGCGTATGTTGGGCGAGTTGGCTCAAGAAGATGGCCCGCACACGCGCCAGTTCTTGCTGTCCTCTTAGCCTTTGAGTTAGGGGCAGATCCTGTGCTCGTCGGTAGAGGACGCCTTGATACTGTATATTCAGCAAAGACTCGTCCAGAACGTAGGTGGCCGCATCACCTCGCATCGATCCTGGCTCCACGGGAAAGAGACTAAGTGGAACTGATGGAATCACGATTCCAACAATTCCGGATTGAGTGTGGTCGTCTTCCCCAATCATCACCTGACTAACCACCTCCATCTCGGTCAACTCCGGAGCGAGCACCATGCGCACATCTCGCAACTCCATCGGGCGGGTGGTCTCCTTCGAGACCACCGCGCCGACGACCGTGACATCCGAAGCGGCGAAGCGGCCGCCGGAGTAGACGAGGCCCTGAAAGCGCGAACTCACGCGGCCCTCGCCCTGAATGGTCACATCACCATCAGCCACCAGAGCGGTCATCGCCGACTCGGTCCGCATCGAGCCACGCACGACCACGTTGCCGGTGCACACGATGGCGCCGTGGCCGGTGATGTCGCCGTTGATGGTCAGGTCGCCATCGACCCACAGCAAGCCGTCGTCGAGGGCCAGGTCGCCGAGGCTCAGCGAGCCGAGATTGTAGCAGCGACCGGACACCTCGGAGTCACCCTGGTAGGCGTAGGCATAGTCGAGGGCGCGCGGGTCGAACTGGCCGGCACTGACCGACGGCAGCTCTTCGGGAGCGTGGTTCGCCAGCACCCTCCCAGCCGTCGACCGGGTCAGGGTGATCGAGCCCACCGCCTGGGCGTCTCCCAGCACTTCGCTGTCGCTGAGCACGGCACTGCCATTGGTGACCAGGTTGCCGGGGCGGCGGTCGTCTTCGTCGAGCCCGTCCTCGAGAGCGGCCAGACTATCCACCGAGAAGACCTCGAGGTTCGAGCCGTTCAGGGGCCCGGCGGCGGCCAGCGAGTAGGGGAAGGGCGGGAAGTGGATGTAGGCCTCGCGCACGACCGTCTTGTTATTACAGCGTCCCACGGCTACCAGGTGGACGGTCTTGGCCGGCACCAGGGCTCGGTTGAAGCCCGAGCGTGAGCCGGCCGAGCGCACGTTGTTGGTGGAGTAGGGCGCGTCACCCTCGGCGAAGGTGAGCGTGCCCAGCGCCTCGCGCGAGGGAGCGTAGTGTAGCTCGCCGGCGAAGTCGGCATCGGCCTTGAGTTCGCCGATGGCCTGGTAGATGACCGAGTCGGCGCACAGGCTCGCCTGGGCCCGATTTGCCTCGGCAGTGGTTACCTGCAGTTGGGTGGTCATTCCGGCGGTGAGGGTGAAGATGAGCGTGGCCATCACCAGGGTGAACAGGATGACTCCGAGCAAAGTGTTTCCGGCGTGGTGTCTTTTCATAGGTCCTATCCTAGCGAGAAGTGAGCGGGCGTTCGGTGATCATGGGCAAACTTGCGAGAGATTGGTCAGGGGCAGGGCCAGCTGGATGGCTAGAAAGCCCACGAACAGGCCCATTCCGGCCATGGCCACCGGCTCGATGGCGGCCATCAGGGTGGCGATGCGATAGTCGAGCTCTTCTTCGAGCAAGCGGGCGCAGCGCTCGAGCATGGCCTCGAGCTTGCCGCAGCGTTCGCCCGAGTCGACCATGGTCAACACCATCTTGGGCAGCTCGATGCGGGAGAGGGTCCGCGACAGGCTGGCTCCCTGGCCGATGGCCCGAAGGGCGGGCCGGGCGTGCGCCTCTAGCAGGGGGTCGGTCGTGGAACGAAGTGACGACCCCACTGCCTTATCGAGGCGCACGCCCACCCGGACCTGTAAGACCAGCCCTCGCACGAAGCGAAGGGCTCCCGCGGTGGCCAGCAGCTTGTTGAGATAGGGGACCCGATTGGCCAGTTGGCGCAGTCGGGTCCGCTGCTGGGTCAGGGTCTCGCGCAGGAAGTGGCGGGCCGGCCAGGCGATCAGCAGAGCCAGGGGCAGCAGCCAGGCGGCCCATTGCGACAGGGCCACCAGGTGCAGCATCGAGGCGGGCGGATTGGGCAGGCTCTGGGCCAGGCCCGAGAACAGCTGGCCGATGGAGAGAAAGATGAGCAGGGCCAGGGACATCACCACCAGCGGATAGGCGAGCACTCCGAGCAGTCGGCGGCGCAGCTGGTCCTGGCTCTCTTCGTGGTCGGCCAGTTCATGCAGCACGCGCACCAGGCTGCCGGTCTCTTCGCCCATCATGAGCAGGCGCAGGTGAAAGTTGGAAAAGCAGCTCCGGTAACGGGCCAGAGCGTGGGACAGCGGCTGGCCGCAACGCACCAGCGCGGCCGAGCCCAGGCACACGGCCGAGAGCTGCTCGTCACCACTGGGCACGATGCCTTCCAGAGCCCGGTCGATGCGGACTCCCGAGTCGAGCATGGTGGCCAGCGAGCGAAAGAAGAGCGCCCGGGATTGGTGAGCGAGGTGGAGCTTGGTTTCGTTTGCCATAGCCACACTCTAGTCGAGGTGGCGCGAGTCGCTCAGTGACTCCCCTGACCGTCGTCTTGTGAACTAGATCACAATTTGGCTCCGATGTCGATCACGGAAAGTCCGACGGCCGCAAGCTAGACTGGGGCTATGAAACGCAATCGAGGATTTTCCACCCTGAACGAGGTTTTCGCGATGGCCGTGCTGGGGCTGACCTTATTCACCTTCTTGGCGATGTCGGGACGCATCTTCGCGGCCAGTCGAGAAGCCCGCCATCGGCAGGCGGCCCAGAGCATCCTGGACAAGGTGGTGGCCGAGGTCCGGGCCCAGCCAGCCGCCTATGCCGACGGGTCCACTCGACTCGACCCGGTGACCCTGGATGGGACGGAGTATCGTCCCCGTCTGACCGTCTCGGGCGGGCCGCTCCGTGATGTGACGGTCACAGTGGAATGGGGCCAGGGAACCAGCCAAACTCGCTACTTTCGAGTGCTGGAGCCCTAGAGTTGGGCTAGAAAGGCCTCGAGCGTCGGAGCAGCCGCGGCCGCTTCGGCCAGAGCGGAAAGGCGTTTCGGATCCGACAACTCGTCCAGGCGTTGCAGAGCCTCCTCGCCAACCTCAGGGAACCGGAGTTGGCGCACCAGCCGCTGCTTGGCCCGGCGACGGCGGTTGCTATCGGGACCGCCGGTGCGCGTGTGGAGATGGGCGACGACGACCGGACCGAAGAGATTGTTAACTCTGGCGGAGCCCCCATGAAGGTTCCCCCGGTAGAGCGACGCGGCTGCGGCGTGCGGGTTCGGGGAACCTCAAGACCAAGAATACCAGCCGGACGGCCGGGCGTCGGTGAAATTTTCCCTCAGAGTTCGGCCAGAAAGGCGTCTATCGTCGGGGCGGTGGCAGCCTTTAGCGCCAGGGAGGATAGGCGCTCCCGGTCCGTCAATTCGTCGAGGCAGGACAGGGTCTCTTCGGCTACCTCGGGGAACCGGCCCATGAGGACTGTCCTGACGGCCTCTCTCAGACCCTCCGTCCGACCCTCGACCCGGCCCTGTTCCAGACCCTGTTCCAGGCCCTGCTGCAGGCCCTTCTTGATCCCGATTCTCTCGACGCTGGTGATGTAAGGCATGTTGTTCTTCCTCTCATAGATTTCTAGATTGTGCCAGAAGACTCCCGCCTGGCGTTCTGACAGACGCAAGAACCAATCGATGAGCCGAAAGAGTTGGCGGATGTCCTTGCGGCTGAAGCCTGATTTGTGGAGCTGGCGCACCAGCCGCTGCTTGGCCCGTTGTCGACGATCGCTATCCGGGCCACCGGTGCGCGTGTGAAGATGAGCGGCCACGACTGGGCCGAAGGGGTTCTTGCTCTGCTCAAGAGCCGGCAGGTCAGCGCGAAACTCCTCGAGTTTGACCACTGGAAAGTCGAGGCGGTGGCGGCAACCGAGCAACTCTTCCTGGTAGCTGTCGGGACGCCAGGTCGGGCTAGGATCGCCCAGCACCACCAGGGTGCAGACGGGCAGACCAAGGCCCAGCCGGATGCGATAGTGGTAGTCAAAGAGGCGTTCGGGAAAATCTTGCTTGGTCTGGTTTTGCACCTCGATGTGGATCAGGATGAGAGTGGCCATGCCGCCCGTCATCGTGACCTGCATCAGGACATCAACCCGGCGGGGGCCGGCCGCCGGACTGAGCAGCTCGGTCTCTTTCACCTGCCAACCGAGGCTCCAGTCGATGGCCAGGTACACCTCGGGAAAGAGCAGTTCGAGGAACTGGGGAAAGTAGACGTGCAGCGCCTCTTTCCAGGGGGAGTCGTATTCCTGTGCCACGCAGACCTCCAGTGAGCGGATCTGGGTGGCTTCTACGACCTCCGGGCGGCTCCCGTCGAAGAGATTGTTAACTCTGGCGGAGCCCCCATGAAGGTTCCCCCGGTAGAGCGACGCGGCTGCGGCGTGCGGGTTCGGGGAACCTCAAGACCAAGAATACCAGCCGGACGGCGGGGCGTCGGTGAAATTTTCCCCTACAGTTCGGTCAGGAAGTCATCAACCGTTGGCGCTGTAGCGGCTTTGAGAGCTAGGGCGGACAGACGCTCTTGGTCGGTTAGCTCGTCGAGGCAGGACAGGGTCTCTTCGGCTACCTCGGGGAACCGGCCGATGAGGACTGTCCTGACGGCCTCTCTCAGACCCTCCGTCCGACCCTCGACCCGGCCCTGTTCCAGGCCCTGCTGCAGGCCCTTCTTGATCCCGATTTTCTCGACGCTGGTGATGTAAGGCATGTTGTTCTTCCTCTCATAGATTTCTAGATTGTGCCAGAAGACTCCCGCCTGGCGTTCTGACAGACGCAAGAACCAATCGATGAGCCGAAAGAGTTGGCGGATGTCCTTGCGGCTGAAGCCTGATTTGTGGAGCTGGCGCACCAGCCGCTGCTTGGCCCGTTGTCGACGATCGCTATCCGGGCCACCGGTGCGCGTGTGAAGATGAGCGGCCACGACTGGGCCGAAGGGGTTCTTGCTCTGCTCAAGAGCCGGCAGGTCAGCGCGAAACTCCTCGAGTTTGACCACTGGAAAGTCGAGGCGGTGGCGGCAACCGAGCAACTCTTCCTGGTAGCTGTCGGGACGCCAGGTCGGGCTAGGATCGCCCAGCACCACCAGGGTGCAGACGGGCAGACCAAGGCCCAGCCGGATGCGATAGTGGTAGTCAAAGAGGCGTTCGGGAAAATCTTGCTTGGTCTGGTTTTGCACCTCGATGTGGATCAGGATGAGAGTGGCCATGCCGCCCGTCATCGTGACCTGCATCAGGACATCAACCCGGCGGGGGCCGGCCGCCGGACTGAGCAGCTCGGTCTCTTTCACCTGCCAACCGAGGCTCCAGTCGATGGCCAGGTACACCTCGGGAAAGAGCAGTTCGAGGAACTGGGGAAAGTAGACGTGCAGCGCCTCTTTCCAGGGGGAGTCGTATTCCTGTGCCACGCAGACCTCCAGTGAGCGGATCTGGGTGGCTTCTACGACCTCCGGGCGGCTCCCGTCGAAGAGATTGTTAACTCTGGCGGAGCCCCCATGAAGGTTCCCCCGGTAGAGCGACGCGGCTGCGGCGTGCGGGTTCGGGGAACCTCAAGACCAAGAATACCAGCCTGACGGCTGGGCGTCGGTGAAATTTTCCCCCGCCGGCTAGTAGAGCCGATAGAAGCGAAAGGCCTTGGGCCACTCTACCCGGGGGCAGAAGGCGAGGGCGACGGGCTGGTCGCCTAAGGCCGATTCGCGGATCACGATGTGGTGCTCGAAGGCTTGGGCCTGCTCGAATTCGCGCTGACTGACCCGGCACACGACCTTGTGAAAGCGGCTGTAAAGCCAGCACCGCAGCTGCCAGGCCTGCGAGAAGCGCTCGATGCAAGCCACGGCCGCGTGGGCGGCGGCTACGATGGCCCGGCCGGGGGCGAGGTCTTCTTGGACCAGGATGTACATCTTGAGCTGGTCTTCGTAGAAGTCGTCCAGGCGTTCGTATTCGGCCGCCTGGTCGCTGACCCAAGCGACCGCCTCGTCGACACCCGCATGAAGCTGGGCCCCGGGCAAGAGGCTGTCGAGGTGGCAGTCGGGGCCGGCCACGACGGCGATGGGGAAAGCCGGTAAGACGGGGTCAGGGTCGAGGCAGAACAGGCGCAACAGGCTGTCGCCCCACGAGTAGGCGAGCCGAGAGAAGTCGAGCACCAGGCCGTGGGGGTGGCAGAGGTGGTAGTAGCGATGAAACTCCGACTCCATGAAGGCGGCGTCGGCGTTGCCGGGCGAGCCGGGGCGATACTCGCCGTGAAAGGCCAAAACCAGAACGGGCCTGGCGAACTCGGCGCGACAGCTAAGCGAGCTGAAGTCGGCGGGGTTGATCACACCGCGTGGGACACATAGGACAATGATAGCCAATATTGCCATCTTGTCAAGGGGGCGGGCCGGGCAAGATGACCTGGCGTCTCCCGACAGCTACAATAGAGGGACCGGCTTCGGTGGTCGTGTTGTCGTGGAGGCAGCACTCGGCGAGGGCTACTCGTGCAGCGCGCTCGGCCATCAGCAGAGCCTCCGTATGGGGGGCGGGACAGGGCAGTTACGGGCGGTGACGAAGCCCAGACCATGGATAGGAAGATGTTACTCCTGGCTGTGCTGCTCTTGTTGGCCTTTGGTTGTGATTCCGAAGACGTCAACTTCCCGAGCGGAAGCACTCCCGTGATCGGCCCGGCAGCGGCCAACGACACCTATAACGCGGTGGTCAACGCGCCGCTCACTGCGACTGCGGCTCAGGGGGTGCTGCTCAACGACCCGGTCCCGGCCCCCGTGACCGCCTTCGACAACCCCAGTGCCCAGGGCGGCACGGTAGCGGTCAATGCCGACGGCTCCTTCACCTACACGCCGGCCAACAACTTCCAGGGCACGGACACCTTCACCTATACCACCGCCAACGGCAGCGGTCAGGCCTCCGCAACGGTTACCGTGACAGTCGCCGGTGGGGTCATCTTCGTGAATAACCAGTCCGGTGGAGGCACGGGCGGCTTCAACGACCCCTTCCCGACCCTGGCCCAGGCAGTGGCCGCTTCGGTCCCCGGTGACACCATCTTCCTGTTCCGCGGCAACGGCACAACCAACGGCTACAACACTCCCGTGCAACTCAAAGCCAACCAGCGCCTGGTCGGCGAGGGCACCGGCCTCATCACCGCCCGCCAGGACATCCTGGCTCAAGGCACCGTCGTGCCCTCTGGAGCCTTCCCTGTCCTGACCGGCCCGGTCACGATGGCCGACGGCTGCACCGTTCAGGGTTTGCGCTTTGAAAACCCCAGCAATATGATGGCGAATGTGTTCGCCGTAACGGTTCCGGTGACACCCGTGGTCACAGATGGGACCGTCAGCAACAACCAGTTCATTGGTTATGGCGCGGGAGTGGAAGTATCAAGTGCCGTAGGCACCTGGACCATCCGCGAGAACTTATTTCAGAATGGCATAGTGGCCATCGTCATAAACGGAGCCCTCCTCAGTGGACAGACCACTTACTTCATCACGGACAACCGGGCGCAAGGCTTCGGTCAGTTTCTGTTTCTCTCCGCCGCCAACAATGCCAATGTGAGAGCCCAGTTGCTGAACAACGTTGTCGTGAACCCGACCGGCACCCGTAGCTTCGTCTTCGACGCTCGCGACAACGGCGTCTTGTGTCTCGACTTGGTCAGCAATGATGGGGCCGGAGATTTCGAATTTGGCCAATTCGACTTGAGCGTTCTCAGCGTTGAGCAATTCTTACAGCTGGGCACGCTGAACACGGGCTCAGTGACTGTGCCGTTCGGGACCGTCACGGAGGTGGTCGATGGATTTTGCGGCTTCTAGCGAGTCCGCCAGACGACCACACGGAGGCGATCTCCCTCGGAGAGGAGTTGGTCGAGATCCAGCCGGAAGAACACACCCGAGTGTCCTATGTTGGCCTCCGCGATCCGCGTTCGCCAGGCCGATTCCACACGCGGCCAATATCTTGCAGCTGCGCTGCGGACGGGGCCTGGGGGCAGTTGCTGCCAATCCGAGAATGTCTCGGTAACTGACCGGCCTTCTTCGTCCGGATGGGTCCATTGAAGCGACAACTTGGAGGGATCCCACGCGTAACCACCCCTTCCGTCTGCGAAATCGCTAATTTGCAGTGGGGAGACTTGCAGCCCATAGAGGCGAGCTGTGTCATCTGCGAGGTTCAACCGATCCTCCAGTTCAATATGCCCGGCCTCCGGCGCGTAGTAGAGGCGAGTGTCCTCGAGGTGCATGTCGCCCTGGGCGAGCAGCACGCCACGCACCTCGAGGTTATCGGCGGAGAAGCCGCCCTGGGTGGCCACCAGGCCGGTGAACACCGAGCCCTCACCGTGCAGCGTCACATCGCCGCCGGCCACCAGGGCGGTCAGGCCGGTGCTGGTCAACTGCGAGCCGCCGTGGACTTCCAGGCGACCGGTGCAGACCACGGCCCCCTGGCCGCGGATACCTCCGTGGACCACCAGGTCGCCGTCGACGTAGAGCAAGCCGCCGTCGAGGTCGAGGCCGTCACCGACGATCAAATCGCCCTGGCGGCGGGCGGGGCCGGCGACCGAGAGACGGTTCTCGAAGCTCGAGTCGAGCGAGCGCAGGTTGAGCTGGCCACGCGGGTCATAGGTGGTGGGGTCGATGGTGGCGATGGCCTGGGCTTCGGAGAAGGGGCGCAGCTGGCCGCGCACCAGGCCGTGATTGTCCACCGAGCCGACCGCGCGCGCGTCGCCCAGCACCTCGCACTGTTGGCCCAGCACCAGAGCGGGACCGTTGCTATCGGTGGCGTTGCTCAGGATGTGGCCAGGAAAGAGCTCGTCCGGGTTGAGGCCATTCTCGAAGGCGGCCAGGTTCTCGACCGAGCCGACCAGCACGCGATCGGCCTCGATGCGCCCGTTCGAGGCGATCGAGTAGGGAAAGGGCGGGATGTGCAAGATGGCCTCGCGCACCACCTGGCGGCCGCGACAGCTGCCGACAGCTACCAGGTGAATGGCGTGGGCCGGGACCATCGTGTGGCCGTAGCCCTCGCGCGGAGTCGACGAGGCCAGGTTGTTGAGAAATCCCGCCTGCTCACCGAGCCCCGAACAGGGCAGTTCCGGGCGGTGACGAAGCCCAGACCATGGATAAGAAGATGTTACTCCTGGCTGTGCTGCTCTTGTTGGCCTTTGGTTGTGATTCCGAAGACGTCAACTTCCCGAGCGGAAGCACTCCCGTGATCGGCCCAGCAGCGGCCAACGACACCTATAACGCGGTGGTCAACGCGCCGCTCACCGCCACTGCGGCTCAGGGGGTGCTGCTCAACGACCCGGTCCCGGCCCCCGTGACCGCTTTCGACAACCCCAGCGCCCAGGGCGGCACGGTAGCGGTGAATGCCGACGGCTCCTTCACCTACACGCCGGCCAACAACTTCCAGGGCACGGACACCTTCACCTATACCACCGCCAACGGCAGCGGTCAGGCCTCCGCAACGGTTACCGTGACAGTCGCCGGTGGGGTCATCTTCGTGAATAACCAGTCCGGTGGAGGCACGGGCGGCTTCAACGACCCCTTCCCGACCCTGGCCCAGGCAGTGGCCGCTTCGGTCCCCGGTGACACCATCTTCCTGTTCCGCGGCAACGGCACAACCAACGGCTACAACACTCCCGTGCAACTCAAAGCCAACCAGCGCCTGGTCGGCGAGGGCATCGGCCTCATCACCGCCCGCCAGGACATCCTGGCTCAGGGCACCGTCGTGCCCTCTGGAGCCTTCCCCGTCTTGACCGGCCCGGTCACGATGGCCGACGGCTGCACGGTCCAGGGTTTGCGCTTTGAAAACCCCAGCAATATGATGGTCAACACCTTCGCTGTCCTGGTCCCGGTCGTGCCCGTGGTGACTGACGGCACGATCAGCAACAACCAGTTCGTCGGCTACGGCGGCGGAGTGGACATCTCCAGCGGCGTGGGCACGTGGAACCTGAGGAACAACTTATTCCAGAATGGGTTGGCCGCGATTTCTGTTAACGGCGCCCTGCAGAGTGGACAATCCACGTTTCTCATCACTGGTAACCGGGCCGAGGACTACGGCCAACTCCTGTTCATTTCCGCCGCTAACCTGGCTCAGGTGAGAGCCCAGGTGCGCAACAATGTAGTTGTCAACCCCACTAGTATACTCATCTTTGTCTTCGATGCGGCGGACAACGGAGTTCTATGTCTCGACCTGGTTGGCAACGACGCGGCGAGCGGTTTGTTCGAGTTTGGTCAGTTCGATACAAGCACTCTGAATGTCGAGCAGTTCTCTCAAGTGAGTACACTGAATTCAGGGCAGGTCTCGGCGCTTACCGGGACCGTGACGGAGGTCGCGGACGGATTCTGTGGGTTCTAGCGGCTTCGCCAAAGGACGATGCGCAAACGATCTGCTGCTGACAGTAGTTGATCGAGGTCCAGCCGGAATAGGAGTCTGGAATGCCCCTGGTTGGCTCTATCGATAGCTGATCGCCAGTCCGACTCCACACGCGACCAAAATCTTCCACCGTCTCTGCGGATCGGTCCCGGAGGCAGGAGTCGCCAATCCGAAAACGTCTCGGTTATCATGCTGCCTGCTCCGTCTGGATGGCTCCACTGGATCGACAACTTGGAAGGGTCCCAGGCGTAACCACCCTGTCCGTCCGCGAAGTCGCTAAGCTGGAGGCGGGGTAGACTCAGTCCTCTCAGTTCTGCCTGGGGGTCCTCCTCCACTTCCAACGTCCCTCCCAATTCAATGTGCCCGGCCTCAGGCACGTAGTAGAGGCGTGTGTCCTCCAGGTGCATGTCGCCCTGGGCGAGCAGCACGCCACGCACCTCGAGGTTGTCGGCGGAGAAGCCGCCCTGAGTGGCCACCAGGCCGGTGAACACCGAGCCCTCGCCGTGGAGCGTCACATCGCCGCCGGCCACCAGAGCCGTTAGGCCGGTGCTGGTCAACTGCGAGCCGCCGTTGACTTCGAGGCGACCCGTGCAGACCACGGCACCCTGGCCGCGGATACCGCCGTGGACCACCAGGTCGCCGTCGACGTAGAGCAAGCCGCCGTCGAGGTCGAGGCCGTCACCGACGATCATGTCGCCCTGGCGCCGGGCGGGGCCGGCTACCGAGAGGCGGTTCTCGAAGCTCGAGTCGAGCGAGCGCAGGTTGAGCTGGCCGCGCGGGTCATAGGTGGTGGGGTCGATGGTGGCGATCGCCTGGGCTTCGGAGAAGGGGCGCAACTGGCCGCGCACCAGGCCGTGATTGTCCACCGAGCCGACCGCCCGAGCGTCGCCCAGCACCTCGCACTGTGCGCCCAGCACCAGAGCGGGACCGTTGCTGTCGGTAGCGTTGCTCAGGATGTGCCCGGGGAAGAGCTCGTCCGGGTTGAGGCCATTCTCGAAGGCGGCCAGATTCTCGACCGAGCCGACCAGCACCCGGTCGGCCTCGATGCGGCCGTTCGAGGCGATCGAGTAGGGAAAGGGCGGGATGTGCAAGATGGCCTCGCGCACCACCTGGCGGCCGCGACAGCTGCCGATAGCTACCAGGTGAATGGCGTGGGCCGGGACCATCGTGTGGCCGTAGCCCTCGCGCGGAGTCGACGAGGCCAGGTTGTTGAGAGAGTATGGTGCATCACCCGCGGTGAAGCTGAGATGGGCCTCGCACTCGCCCGAGAGTAGAGTGACGGGTTCGGTGGTCGTGTTGTCCGAGAGTACGCGGCGAGCGGCTACCCGCAGGGCGCTCTCGGCCATCAGCAGAGCCTGCTCGCGGCCCTCGGCGTTGCGAGCCCGGGCCAGGTGCCCGCAGACCAGGTTGGCCAGGGTCAACAGCAGCATCGAGGCCAGTGCCGTCAACACCAGCACTCCCGCCAACCCCATGCCTTTACGTTTGTTGCTTGGTTGCGTGTTCATTGGCCCGAGTATAGACCGGGTCAAGGCGCGCTTGCAGTGACCATGCCCGAACTGTCTCGGTGATGCCCGTCACGCCCGCGGCGGACCGTCATCACTGTCGCGGTCCCCAGACTGCGCTAGGCTGGGGCCAATGGAGGTGCTTATGCACAAGCGAAGAGGGTTCTCCCTGCTGGAGATGACCACGGCGGTCGGGGTGGCCGCAGTCATGGTGATGACTTTTCTCTCGACCGTGTTTCCCACGGTGGTCGCCAATCGGCGCGCCGAGATCAGGCTGCAGGCCCAGGATATCGCCCTGGCGTGTCTGGTCGACAGTGAGGAGCTGCCGGCCGGCGAAGCGACCTTGGAGCCGGTCGCCCGCAATGGCAAAAGCTTTCAGCGCAAGGTGTCCAAGGTGGCGGGACCGGACGGGATGTTCCAGGTCGTCGCTACCGTCGTTTGCGATGGCGTCGAGGTTCGACGCAGTCTGGTGGTGGCCCGATGAACCGCCGTCGAGGAATGAGTCTGCCCGAGCTTCTCATTGCCATCGCGATCATGGCCCTGGTCGCACCGATCGTTCTCAGAGGGCTGAGCCTGGCGGCCAGTGTCTATCGATCCGAGTCGCACCGCGTGGCGGTGAGCCAGCAGGCGCAAACCGTCTTTGACATCCTTCAGTTGGATCTCGACCGTTCGGCCCCCGAAGGAGTGCAGGTGGATGGCGATCGATTGGCCGTCCAGTTCATCGACGGGTTTACTCCCTCGGGTCAGCGCCATTGGGGCTCGCAGCTGGCGGTGTATTGGCTGCACGACGGCGAGTTGCGGCGCGAGGTGGTCCAGGTCGAGGCGGATCCGGGCCTGCCCAGGCGCGGCATTCCCGAGGTCGGTGGCGGACGGCGACTGGCGCTCGAGGTCGAGCGATTCGAGCTTTCGCTGGGTGGCGACAGGGCGAGCTGTCAGCTCACCCTGGCCGGACTCGAGCGGGGGCGCACCCTGCTGATGATGAGTGGCTTTGACCTGGCCTCGCTACGGTGACCGGGATCACCCGGGCGCACCGGGGTCTGTCACTGAGAGGCGGTTCGTTGGCGGGCTACAATCTGAGAAACTCTAGGAGGCAAACCATGCGAAAGATTCTCTTGTTCTTGCTACTCTTCTTGCCGGCGGCCGGCCAGGATATGCGCCAGGTGGTGGTGCGCACCAATCCTCCCGGAGCCGAGGTTTATCGAGTCGATGTCAGCGAGCCCGGCGACGGCTATCTGGGTGTCAGCGGCGAGCAGCCGATTCTGCTCCCGGTGGGCGACTTCGAGGTGGTCATCAGCCTCGACGGACACGCTCCCTATAAGGGCTTCGTCAAGAGCTATCACACTCAGAATGGCGTCTGGCCCGAGCCTCCCCAGCCGGCCATCGAACTGAGTGCCCAGAGTCCGCTGGTGGCCCTGCGCGATGCCTGGCAGCTGCGGCCGGGGCTGGTCCTCACGGTGGCTCTGGGCGTACTCGGCGTGCTGGCCGGAGGGCTGGGACTGGTGGTGTCTCGGCGCGAGCGCCAGCGCCAGGCCCGCACCATCGAAGAACTGGAGTCGGTTCAGGAGGCTGGTGGAGACAATCTGCTCGGGCGCCTTCTGCCCACCGGGCATCGGCTGACCACCCTGCTGGGGGTAGGCGGGTTTGGCAAAGTTTATCTGGCCGACGGACCCGACGAGCAGGCTGCGGTGAAGATTCCGTTCTTCGACTGGATTACCGATCCTCGCGATTTGCGCGAGGCCCAGGGGCGCTTTGACCGCGAGATCGCCATCTGCGCTCGCATGAGTCACCCCAACATCGTGCGCATCTACGACTGGGGACAAGAGGAGAACTTCCACTACTTCGTGATGGAATACCTCGAGGGCAAGACCCTCAAAGCCAGCCTCGAGGAGTGGGAGCAAACGGGCCGCCCCCAGCTGGGCAGCCTCTATCGCCTGGCCGAGCAGCTCTTCGCTGGGCTCTGCTACGCTCACCATAAGGGCGTCGCCCATCGCGACATCAAGCCCGAGAACATCATGCTGCGAGACTCCGGCCGGCTCAAGCTGATGGATTTCGGAGCCGCCTGGGGAGACAAGTTCGTCGAGGTCACCCGCACCGGTGGTGGGGTCTGCAGCCTGCTCTACGCTGCTCCCGAGTGCATCAATCCGGCCGCCGCCAAAGGCAAACGCGACTTCCGCGCTTTCGACCAGTTCTCGCTGGGAGTCGTGCTTTATGAGATGCTGGCCGGAGTGCGTCCCTTCGCCGACCATGACCTGCTCAAGATGACGCCGGCGCGTCCCGTTCGCCAACACAACCCCGAGGTTCCCGAGCAACTCGAGCGGGTGCTGGCACGAATGCTGGCCTTCCGTCCCGAGCAACGGTTCGACGACCTTCACGAGGCTCGTCGGGCCTTCGAGGCGGCCGTTTCCCAACTGGTGTGACGACCATCACTCTCGACCCTCGACGCCAATCACTGCCTCGCCCGCGCCGCTACGACTAGACTGAAGGCAGATTGGAGGCTAACATGTCAGGCAAGAAAGAAATGGTCGCTTTCTATCGCGCCCTCACCACCCTGCTCTCAGCGGGGGTCAATCTCCACAACGCCCTCGCTCATCTGCGCGAGCCGTCCTTCGGACTGGCCGAAGAGGCCGAGGGAATGCGCCGCAGGCTGCTGGCCGGTCACACACTGTCCCAGGCCATGATGGACTATCCCAAGACGTTCCCCCTGATGGTCCGAGAACTCGTGCATCTGGGCGAAGAGACCGGCGCCTTGCGAGAGGTGCTGCAGCGGCTGGCCGACCACGAAGAGAGAGCCAGAGCCCTGGCCGCTCGGGTGCGCTCGGCTCTAGTCTATCCAATCTGTGTGCTGCTCGTCGGTCTGTTGATGCTGGTGTGGCTGCCCATCGCCCTGGGCCGCTCTTTGTCGGATTCGTTCGGCGCTTTGGGGTTGCATCACACGCTGGTGGGACAACTCTTGTCGGTCATGGGCAGCCCCTATTTCGTGGTGGGTGGACTGGCCTCCGTGCTCGCTCTGGTTTGGATGGCTCGGCCCGTCTACAAGCGCCATGCGGCAGCAATTGGGCAAGGCTTGCAGGCGGTGCCTGGTCTGGGTCGTGTTCTAAGGCTGGTCATTCAGCTGCGCTTCACTCGAGCCCTGGCCTTGTGCACTCGAGTAGGGATTTATCTCCCCCACGGTCTGCGTCTGGCAGCTGCCGTGGGAGGTTGCCCGAAGTTGCGACTGGAGGCGGCCGGGGCGGCCCGAGCCCTGACTCACGGCATCGACTTGAGCCGCGGCCTGGCTGGCTCTCTTGAACCGACCCTGCGCTCGATGTTGGAAGTCGGGGAAGAGACAGGCAAGGTCCCCGAGTTGCTCGAGAGTGCCTGCGATTTGCTGGAACTCGAACTCCAACACTCGGTGGAAGTGGCCCTGGCCATGTTAGAGCCCGTCATGCTGGCCGGCGTCGGCTTGATGGTAGGCCTGTTCGCGATGGCGATGCTGGGCCCGCTCACGCAGTTGCTTGGAAGCCTGAGCTAAGATAGAGAGGGGCGGCGACCCTCGACCGCCGCCCAGGATTATCCCCCGTTACCTCGTTTGTTTTTCCTCCGGCTCTTACCGGAGGCCCTGACCGAAGTCAGGAAAGGGTTCCACGGCGTTCCTCGTGGAGAAGGGCCTTCAAGTCCATTTTAGGCGGTCGATAGCGAACGAGTCCGCAAGAAAGCGTTAACCCCGCTCCAGCCTGCCACTCTACTTCGGGCGCACTACCAGGGCCGGAGGAGCCGCCGGAACGAACGACCTCACTCGGGCCGAGTGCGTTGGAACGCGTCGCGCGAGCAGAAGCGAGCGTGCCACTCGTAGAGCGAAGGAAAGCGCTCCGGCCAGTTGTGCTCGCCAAAGCGAAAGAGCAGATAGTCGAGCGCGCAGGCCAGCGAGATGTTGCCGATATCGATGGTGTCGAGCTCCGGCTCGAGGGTCATTAGGAAGGCCAACGTGGCCGTGATTTGGTGCTTGCGCCGCGAGAGCAGATCCTGGGAGGGACCTTCGGTGCGCAGCAATTCTTGCCGCCAGGGCACGGCCGAATCCATGATGCCATCGCCCAGGGCTTGTCGTCGCAAGGCGCTCCAACGGCGGGGGCCGGGGGTGGGGAAGAGCGGGTGGGGGGCGGCCGAGAGGTGGTCGAGGTACTCGCAGATCACTGGACTGTCGACCAGGACCCAGCCCTCGGCGGTGACCAGGGCGGGCACACGACCCAGGGGATTGATCTGGTGGAGGTGGTCGTCGGCGTCATGGGGAGTGGCCAGCACCAGCTCGAGTTGCTCTTCAAGTCCGCACTCGATAGCGCATACGCGCACCTTGCGGGCATAGGGGCTGGCCGGCGAATGATAGAGCTTCATGGGCCTGCCCTTCGACAGGTCAGCGGAAATTTACTTGAGGCTTGATGCGGCCGTATTCGCTCGACGTCGTGTCGTGGTTGGTGGCCGTCAGCACACTGGTGTCGGCCCGCAGGCTAGAGACGTAGTCGAGCACGAGAAAGCGGCCGGCCTCGAGGCGCGGCAGGTTGCGCAGGTCGGTGGCGACTACCTGGCCGTTGGCGGCTTTCCACTCGATGACGATCTTGGCCTCGCTGGTGGGTGTGCCGCCGCGGTTGGCCACTTTCACGCGAGCGCAAATCATGCCGTCGCCATCGGTGTAGCCATCGATGTCTTCGGCGGTGAGGCGAGCGGGCGTGTCGGGGATATACGAGATCTTGCCTTCGCGAGTGACGCCAGAATTGAGCGATTGGGAGCGGCTGCGGCGAATCATCTCGTCCACCGAGACCGGGGTCCTATCGGTCGTCTCGGAGTGGAGTTCGGTGGCGCGAACCGGGCCGGTCTCGTCGCGTTGGGTGTCGGGGGTGAAGGCCTCACTGGGACTCATGATCTTGCCGGAGTTGGTGGAAGACGTTTCTTGGTAGCGGTTCGACAGGGGAGTCGACAGGCGAGAGCTTTTCAGGTGAGACTCTTGAGCAGCGCTGGGGCCGCGCTCTTCGCTGCTCGACAGGCCTTTGGTGGCTCCGTGCTTATAGGCAGCGTTGGGGTCGGACTGGGATTGACCGGCCAGCGAACTGGGCCGGATGCCTTGCACGTAGAGAGCGTCCCCCGCTACCGGCATGGAGCCCTGGCTTTCGATGACCTCGACCAGGGCGTTACCCGACTCGATCTCGACCACCCTGACCAGGATACCCTTGGCCCACGCCTCCTGAGACGACAGGGTCTGGTTGCTGGGCAGAATCTTGGCCACGGCCTTCTTGTCGATGGCTGATTCTAGCTCGATGACGTATTGGGTGGTCTGACCCGGGACTCGGGTCACCACCTTGCCGGCCTGATAACTGGTCTGGCACCACCCGATTCGGGTGAGGCAGGTTAGGCAGATAAGGACGAGCACTCCGGGCGCGAATTTCATATTGTGGAATTCCGCGGCCCGCGAGGAACTCCTTCGCGCTCGGGCCCTAGGGCTTGGTGCGATCGACCAGGAACTGGTCGCGGCCGCGGGTGGCCACGGCGTTCTCGACTTCCATCAACAAGCGGGTGATTTCGAGGCGGACCTGGGGCTCGGCCGAGCGCTCGGCCAGCTTCTCGATCTGGGCCAGGTTGGCTGACGAGACGCCCAGTTCGCCGCATTCCTCGTGCAGAATCTCGAGGCGATGGTCGAGCCAGGCCCGGTAGCGGGCGTCGGGCACAGCGTTGATCTGCTCTTCGACATGGTCGAGCGGGCAAGCCGAGCCGGCTAGAGTCAGCAGAAAGAGCAGGGCCAAAGTGAGATAGCGAGCCATGCCCAGATGTTAAAACAAAGTAAACCCGCCGGGCAGCCACCAGGGCATCCCGGAGGGGCATCCCATCGGATGCCCGCTAGCTTAGTGCCAGTCGCCGATCAGCTCGAAGGAACTCCAGAAGTAGGGGTGCGCCCAACGCGCTTCGGAGCGCACGGCCAACTGGGCCTGGCGCAGCGCTTCGGCTTTGTTCTGGCCGGCCAGCAGGCCTTTGTAGAACTCGACCATCAGGCGGGCGGTGGCCTCGTCGTCGACCCGCCACAGGCTGGCCACCATACTGCGGCTACCGGCCACCGAGAAGGCCTGGGCCAGGGTGGCCACTTCCGAGCCGGGGTTGCGCTCGCCCAGGGCGGTCTCGCAGGCCGAGAGCGTGACCAGGCTGACCTTGGAGAGGTCGAGTCCGTAGATCTCGCCGGTGGTCAGCTTGCCGCCCGCTACCAGCAGATAGCTCTCGTTGACGTTGCGCGGGTTGAGCACGCCGTGGGTGGCCAGATGGACCACGTCGCTGGCTCCGTCGAGTTTGTCGGCAGTGGCGGCCGGGCCCACGAAGGTGCGCGGGCTGGTGAACAGGCCCGCCAGCTCTTCGACCTCATGGGTGGCTCCGGGCAGGCTGCCGTCGGGGTTCGCCAGAGCCAATAGGGTGGCCGGTGGTTTGGCGGCGCCAAAGCCGGTCACCTCGGGCATCTCGGTGGCCGTCACCAGATTGATGGCCAGCCGCGCGGCCAGAGGCTGGCCTCCTTTGGGTGCCAGGGCCGAGAAAGGAAGGTAATAGAGCATCCCGCTGGGGATGATGGTGAGCACCTGGTGATCGGCCAGCATCGGTTCGAGGGGAGCGACCAGGCCCTGGTAGAGCTGGTCGAGAGCCGCCTCGTCGAGCGGACTGCGGCTGACCATCTGGCGCCGCAGGGTGGCTACGGCGGTGGCGGTCTGTTGGCGGCCCAGCGGGGTCGAGAAGATGCGCAGTTGGTCGTGGGTGACGGTGAACAGCAGTGTCTTGTCGGCAGCCGGATAGTAGGCCACCAACACCACCTCGGGGGGCAGCGAGGCCTGCAGCTTGGAAAAACTCGAAGGGCGGACCGACAGCAGGCGTTCGAAGTCGGGGTCGTCCTGGCGCAGCCGATTGATGGTCTTTTGAAAGTCGGCCCGGTTGTTGGCCAGTTCGCCTTCCAGGCGAGTGGCCGCGGTCTGGTCTCCGTTGGCCTGGGCCGATTGTAGTTGGGCCTGAAGCTGGCCGCGCTCTCGTTGGCCTTGGGCCAGGCTGCGCAGGGCTTGATCGGTGCCCGGGCTCCGCGAGACGCGACTCAGGTCGAGCCCGGCCGACTCGACCTCGGCGCTCAGGCGATGGGTCCACTCCAGCGCCTCCGAGGCCCGTTTCTGCTGGACCAGCACCTCGACCAGGGTATCGGCGAAAAGGCGCAGTTCGGGCTTCTCCATGAGCTGGGCCCGGGCCTCGGGGCTGACTGCGCGAGCCCACTCCATACTCTGGGACAGCGCCTCGACCAGCAGCTTTTCGGCTCCGGGCAGGTCGCCGGCGCGGGCCTTCATCGTGCCTAGAAAACCCAGCCCAAAGTAGCGTCCGAAGGGGTAGTAAACCTGCTCCGAGAGGGTCACCAGTTGCTTGAGGTTGGCCTCGACAGGCTCGCCCCATCCGGGCTTTGGGATGTCGTCGAGCAGATAGACGTAGGCGGTCTCGGCCCAGATGTCCATCTGGTCGACATGGTGACCGGCTTTGGCGAACCAGGCGGCGGCCTGGTCATAGTGCCCCAGGGCGGCCGCCGCGTCCCGGGCCGCGAACAGGGCATAGCGGGCGCGGGAACGCTGGAAACGGCCTCGGATGTAGTGGCCCTCCTGGGTCTCGGGAAAGGCCTTGACGGCGGGCTCGAGCTGGGTCAGCAAGGTAGGCGTGCCGGTGGATAGAGGAAAGGCCTCGGTCAGTTCCAGGGCGATATGGATGGCGCCGATGAGGAACTCGGGGTCGTTGAGTTTCTGATAGCCGGCGAAGAAGGCTTTGAACGAGGCTTCTCCCAGGCCCAGCGAGGTCTGGAACCAGGCTGCCGACAGGGGGTGGTCGCCGCGGCGAAAGGCCAGAAAGTGGTATTCGAAGGCCTGCCAGATCCACAATCTCGACCAATAGGTGGCTCGCACCACGTCAAGCGGCCACAGGGGTTGCTCGGCGGTGGCCTGATGCTGAAAAGAGGGAACATAGGCCAGCTGGCAGGCCTGGGCATAGGCGGCCGGTTCGGGTCGGCCCTGGACCAGCAGGCTAGCGAGATAGGCGGCGCTGTTGCATTCGCTTAGCCCCAGCGCTCCGCCGGGGTCGCCCGCGGCGGTCAGCTTTTCGGCCAGCGGGCGCGCTTTGGTGAAGGCCTCGGCCGCCTTCTCGGGGTCGACGGTGCGGCTGGCGACGGCCCCCTGGATGAGGTAAAGACGCATGGCCACCTGCGGGTCGTCGACACCTTTGAGGGCCGTCTCGAGCTGTTGCCCGAGGGTGGCCGCCGAGGCCACGTCGTTGCGGGCCTGGGCGATGGCCAGACGGCGCAGGAGCAAGCGCCGGCCGTCGGCCGCATCGGTGGGCTGGGCGGCTCTGTAGAGGGCCTCAGCCTTCTCGTAGTCGCCTTGTTTGGCGGCGAGATCGGCCTCGGGCGGCACGGCCCAGGCCAGGCTCGAGAGAACGAAGAGCAGAGCGAGCAGGCGGGTTTTCATTGACCCTACTTCTGAGTTGTGGAGGTTTCATCCTCGAACGGTTTGACCATGGCCGCCCAGTCGGTGCGCAACGCCTTGAGGTCGCCCATGGCTCCCTCCACCACCTGGCGCGGCTCCTGGCCCGCAGTCTTATAGGCCTGGTGGGCTGCCCACCAGAACAGAAGGCTGGCCGGCAAGGCCACCACCGTCAGCAGGCCCATGCCGGCAAAGAGCACGGCCGAAGCGATGTCACCCCGGGTATGCGAGGTGAGCAGGTCGTCAAAATCGGGGTCGTTTTGCAAATCGAGTTGTCGAGCCAGGGCCCTCACCGCCCGACCGTAACGTTGGCTGCGTTCTGGACCGTCGATCAACCTGAGGGTGGTAAGATCGGTGGGCAGGCCATCGGCGCTCGCGAACAGGGCCACGGTGACAGCCCGGGGATCGATGGGGAAATTCTCGATGTGGCTGGCCACGCCGTCGGCGATCCAATGGCACTGCGAGGGTAGCCGCAGATGGCGCAGGTAACGGCTCTTGCCCTGGGTGACGTAGTGAAGATGCAAGCTGAGTAGATAAGCGACCCAGGTTTGCGGCTCGCTGTCGCGGATTTGATTGGAGTCCTGGCTCAGTTCCCTCAGGTGGCTGCTGAGCAGCCAGGCCTGACGGTAGCGCAGATTCTCGAGGGTGCCAGGGGGTAGACGCCAACGCGGCTCGCCCTCATCGAGACGGCCGATCACCAGCGGCTGAGAGGAGGGGCCGAAGCCGTGCATGGGAGCGAAGTGGAGAGCGTCCAGACGACGACCGTCGACGATGAGGGGAAGGGGGCAGGTGAAAGCGCGAGCACTCAGACTGCTGTGCACCACGCTATTGGCCTGGCGCCAAAGCTTGAGCGAGGCCCAGAAACCGAGCTTTTCACCCAGCCGCTGATGGGCTATGGTGAGACGCATTCGAGGGGGCGGTTGCTCGAGTTCGACCGTTTCAAAGCCGTCGCCGAGCCAGACCAGTGCCTGGCTTTGCCCGGGCAAGGCCAATTCCACCGGCCGCTGGAAGTGAATGCCCACATTCCAGAAGGCCGCCTTGAGATGGGCGAAGGCACGCTCCGGTTCGGGGTTGGGGTCGAGCAGGTCGGTGCGCAGGCGCTCCAGGGTCCAGGCCGCGGGAGCGGCGAAACTGAACTCGGCTTGCTTGCGGCCCAGTCTCACCGCGATAGCCTCGGCGGCGCCCCCGGCTACGGCTGCCTGGATGAGCTTGAGGGCCCAGTCGCCGGGCCGCGGCAATTGGAAGCTGGCTAGCTTCTCTAGAGCGCGCTTTTGGTCAAGGCTGAATTGGCCGGCCGACTCCAGGCGTCCCTGGCCTTCTAGTCGGCGAAGATAGTGCTCGAGCTGGGAGTGCACCCGGGCGGCGTTAGCCGCTGGGCGTGTCGTTTCCTACCGGGTCGGGCGCGATCGCTCCCAGGGCGTGGCTGAGTTCGCCCATTCCAAACGGTTTGCTCAGACAAGCGCGAAAGCCGTAAGTCTTGAAATCGGCCATCACCGGGTCGTTACTGTAGCCGCTGGCCACCACCACCCTCGCTTTGGGGTCGAGTTCTAGCAATTGGCGAGTCGCCTCCTGTCCTCCCATGCCTCCGGGCACGGTCAGGTCCATCACGACCACGTCGAACGGTTGGTTGGAGTAGGCCTGCAAGGCCTGGTCGCCGTCGGCCACGGCCGTGGCCGTATAGCCTAACCGCTCGAGCATCTTGACGGTCACTCGCCGCACCGACTCCTCGTCGTCCATCACCAGCACCCGCCCCTGACCACGCCGAGGGATGCGGCTCAGGCTATCGTCGGCCGATGAGTCCTGAGCCAGCAAGGGTAACCACAGTTCAAAGCGGGCCCCGGCCGGTGAACTGACCGTCAGCAGACCACCGTGGCGGCGGGCCACCGAGAAGGTGGTGGCCAGCCCCAATCCGCTGCCGGTGCCTTTGGTGGTGAAATAGGGGTCGAAGATCTTCCCCAGCAGTTCCTTAGCAATGCCGGGGCCCTGGTCTTCAAAGGTCAGGCGGGCGAATCGGCCCGGGCCAAGCGAAGGGTGGCCCTCGACCTGATCGAGGCTGACCTTGAACAGGCCCCCCTCCGGCATCGCCTCGAGGGCGTTAATGGTGAGGTTTTGGATGGCCTGATCGAGCTGGCCGGGATCGACCAACGCCATCAAGCGTTCGCTCTGGTTGAACTCAGCCTTGACCTTGGAACCGGTCAATACGAAGTTGACCGAACGTTTCACCAGGCGACCCAGGTCGGCCGCCCGCTTGACCGGATCGCCGCCTTTGGAGAAAGTCAGCAATTGGCGCGCCAGGTCGCGGGCTCGCTTGCAGCCATAGGTCGCTTCGCGCAGACCCTCGTGAGCCGGGTGGTCGGGGCCGAGGTCTTCCTCTGACAGCGAGAGGTTGCCCAGGATGGCAGTCAGCAGGTTGTTAAAGTCATGGGCGATTCCGCCCGCCAGCACCCCGAGCGACTCGAGCTTGGAGAGGCGCAGGCGCTCGTCTTCTTGTTCGCGCAGCTGGGTGAGGTCTTGCAGGATGAAGACAGTGCCGGTGGCTTCGTTGGAGTCGAGGCGGGCCCCGGCCAGGCGCACGGAGGGCGAACTCTGTCCGGCCAGCAGTCGCACCCCTGGGGGAGACTCCCAAAATGGCTCGTCTAACTCGACCTTGACCCGGCGGTTGTCGGAGTCGAGCAAGACCAGCACCTCGTCGAGCGAGGCTCCTCGGGCGCGTTCCACCGAAAGTCCCAACTGTCTGGCCGCGGCCGCGTTGCAGATCTCGATGCGGCCCTGCGAATCGACGGTAATCACTCCGTCGCGGATGTTGTCGACGGTCACCTCCAAACGCTGGGTGCCGGCTCTCAAAGCGCGGTTTGACTCGAAGGTCTCGCGCAAAGCCTGATCCAGGCGTAAAGAGCCGTAGAAAGCGGTGGAAGGACCGGTCAAGGCGGTCAGGCCGGCCACCCACAATCCGGGGCGCCAACCGTCCGAGGTGGCCGCGTAGACGAGAAAGAAGAGAAGGGCGAGACTGAGGGGGTGCCACAGCGCCCGCGGTGCTCGCATGGGGTATTGGGCGCCGGCCGCCGCGATACCGTAAGCAGCCGTAGCGTAGAACGGAATCCCCAGACGGGCGTCGAGCACCGCTCCGATCCAGGCCACGAGGATGGCGAAGGCGGCGAAATTGAGCCAGATGTAGACGAGCTGGTCGACCTGCCGCCAGCGGATGCGGATGTAATAGACCAGCGCCAACTCGGCCACCACGGCCAGGCGGGCCAGGAAGAAATTGCCGAGGGGGAGGGGGGTCACCCAGTAGCTCAGGGCCGCCTCGATGACAAAAGTGAGAACGAGGGCCGCCAGGCCGGCCCGCAAGGCTTCGTGGCGCGTATCAAAAAGATATTGCTGGCGGTAGGTCTCGTAGTCGACCGGCCGCCCGGTCTCCAAATCCCCATTCATCCCATGGAGGAGTTATCCGTCGAGAGCGATTCCTCCCGTGGTATATTCCCCCTATTTATCGGGACCTTTCCCGTCGAGCAGGGCCGCGATGGTGCGGTGCAAGGTGGCTCGGTCTACGGGTTTGGTCAAGAACCCGTCCATTCCGGCATCCAAGCATCGTTCCCGCTCGCCGATCATGCAATGCGCCGTTAACGCCACCACGGGAATGGGTTTGCGACCCTCGAGCTGCTCTCGCTGGCGCAGTTTCGAAAAGACTTCGAAGCCGTTCATTCCCGGCATCTGAATATCGAGCAGCACGGCATCGTGGTGGCCTTGCGCGAGCCGTTCGAGGGCCCCCTCGCCGTTGATGGCAGTGTCCACCTCGTAGCCGCAGTTTTCGAGCATGAGGGTGGCTACCCGCAGACTGATCGGATTGTCTTCGACCAGCAGAATGCTCAGCGCGCGCGAGGGTGGCTGTAGCTCGCCTTCTTCCTCCGCCGCCTCGGCCTCCGGCAGGTCCAGACTGAAGCGAAAGTGGCTGCCCTGCCCGGGACGGCTGGTGAGTTCAAGCTGCCCACCCATGCGGGCTACCAGGGCAGCGGCGATGGCCAGCCCCAGGCCGGTCCCTTCGTGTTGGCGCGACAAGGAAGTGTCGGCCTGGACGAAAGGCTGGAAAATCCTTTCCTGGTCTTCTGGAGCCACTCCGACTCCGTTGTCCCAGACGGTGAACTGAAAACGCTCCCCCTCGCGCTCTACTTTCAGGCCGCAACGCCCTTTGGCGAACTTGATGGCGTTGCCCACCAGGTTGAGCAACACCTGACGCAGGCGCCCCCAGTCGCCCAGCAGCGTTTCCGGCAAGTCGTCGGGGTGCTCGAGTTCAAGCTTACATTGGCGCCTTTCGGCCTCGACCTCGAGCACTCCGACCAGTCGCTCGAGCGCTCGCGGCAGCGAGAACGGCCGGGGACGAATCTTGACGTGGCCAGCCTCCACTTTCGAGATGTCGAGGATGTCGTCGAGTACTCCCAGCAACTCACGAGCACCGCCATCGGCCAGGCGAACGTAGTCTCGTTGCTGCTCTTCGAGTTCACTTTCGAGCAGCAGCTCGAGCATGCCCAGTACGGCCGTCATGGGAGTGCGCAACTCGTGGCTCATCATGGCCAGAAAGTCGGTCTTGGCGCGGCTGCCTGCCTCGGCCTGGTGGCGGGCCTCTTCGAGTTCGGCGTTCTTCTTCTCCAGCAATTCGCGAGCACGGTGGCGCTCGGAGATATCGTAACCGGTGCAGATGAGGTGGTCGCCGAAAGTGGTCAGACGCCAGGCGATGGTCAATTCATCCCACTCTGTCTCGCATTCGGGCGGCGGGGGCTCTTCGCTGAGACACTCGGCCAGATCGGGGAGCGTCTCTTCGAGAGGACGGTCGACGATGGCGTCCTGGCTCAGGGAAACGGCCTCGAGGAAGGTCCGGTTGACCCGCTCCACCCGCAGATCGCGGTCGGTGATCAGCACCAGAGCGCCTAAATTCTCCATCAGGGCCGAGAAGAAATCTCGCTCTTCGCGCAACTGCAGACGGGTGCGTTCGCGCTCGGTCACATCGCGCAGACAGGCCAGGACGGCCGGCTCGTTCTTCCACAGCAACGGGGTCAGGCGCATCTCGGCCAGGCCACGCTGAGGACCCAGAATATCGACCTCGACGCATCCACTGGGTGCCAGGGGCAGGCCGAGCTGGGTGCCCTCGAGGTCGCGACCGAACATTCTCTGCGCGGCCGGGTTCGAAAAGCGGATCACTCCGTCCTCACCCAGGACCAGCATGCCGTCCACGGTGCTCTCGACGATACCCCACAGGTCTGAGGGAACCACTACAGTCTCTCTCCGCTGCTCAGGGCTTGCGAGAGATTGCCCGACAAGATTCCGAACACACCCTCGAAGGGCTGTTCGATCCGCATGCCATGCGTGGTGATCGTATACTCGTGGATCACCTTGTCATGGGCCGAACCGCGCATCTTGAGCACGGCCAGACCGCGCCGCATCTTGCCGCAGATCTCCACATAGCGCAGCAGGATAATGGTGTCGGTCAGGCTCGAGATATGCTCTTCGGTCACCGAGGTCGCGCCCGTCAACAGCGGAGTGGTCGAGGTAAAGAGCGCTGGCACGCCGCGCTCTTTGACGAACGAGGAGAGGGCCAACACGAATTCCCGAAACCCCTTCATCGACGAGACCCGTTCCAGGGCCGACAGGCTGTCGATGGCGATCCGGCGGGGGCCGAAGTCCTCGATTTCGTTGCGCATATAGAGCAACTGGTCTTCCAGGCTCGCCGTCTCGGGAAAGCGGCAACAGAGCTTGATGAGCCCCTTCTTTTCCAGCGACCTGAAGTCGAAGCCCCAGCCCCGGGCGTTGCGCAGCAACTGTTCCCGGCTCTCTTCGAAGGCGAAGACCATCACTTTGTCGCCTTGCTGGGCGGCACGGCCCAAGAAATGAGTGGAGAGCAAGGTCTTACCGGTGCCCGTGGCGCCCGACACGAGGATGATCGAATCGCGGAAGAAGCCTCCGCCACACATCTCGTCCAAGCGCTCGACCCCACTCGAAACCCGCTCGTCGCTGGAACTTTGGGTGAGTTCTAGCGATGACAAAGGGATCACCATGACGCCGCGGTCGGGCAGTACCGAGAAGGGATACTCCCCTTTGTGGTGGGTGGTGCCGCGAAACTTCAGGATCTCGATGGTGCGGCGGCGCTTTTCTTCGGAGCGAAGGTTGCGCAGCACCACCACATTGTCGGTGACGAACTCCTCGGCGCCGCTGGGGCGCTGGAGTTCGTTCTCGGGCCACTCCTGGGTGAGCAGAGAGGTGATGCCCCACTCGCGCAACTGGCTGACGATGCGAAAGAGTTCGGCCCGGATCATGGCGGGATTCTTTAGCCGCATGAGAACGGCCGCGGCCGAGTCCATGACCAGGCGCTTGGCGCCGACCTTGTTGACGGCGTGCTCGAGTCTGGCCAGCAGGCCACCCAGGTCATACTCACCCGTCACGGCTGCGTCATGATCGGCGTGATAGGACGCGTTCACGAAGCAGAACTTGCCTTCGCGTTCCCACTGCTCGATATCCCAACCGAAGCTCTCGACATTGCGCCGAATATCCTCGGGACGCTCTTCGAAGGTCACCATCACGCCCGACTGCTGGAACTGTTGGATTCCCTCGGCCAGAAACTGGAGAGCAAACGTGGTCTTGGCACTGCCGGTACTGCCGCACAGAAGGGTGCTGCGACCCTGGGGCAATCCACCCTCCGAGATGTTGTCAAAACCGGGGATGCCGGTCGGTAGTTTCTCGATGCATTTTCGCCTGCTCACGATGGTGTCTCTCCTTTCCGCGACGAGCTGCTAAGATCCAGGCCGAAGAGCACGGCCTCCGTGTCGGACAAATCCCCCACGACCCGTCTCTGGGGGCCGGGGGATTGGCGGACCAGTGTAGGCGTCATCAGCACCATCTCGTCTTCGGCCCGCTGAGGATTCTCGCGAACGTCCACCACCTCGAGCTGGTGCCTGTCGAGGTGTTGCTCGCAGATGCGCCGCAGATTGGCTATGGTCTTGGAGGAACGCGCTCCAGACCCGGCCACGTACAGTGTCAAGACCACCTCTGCCTCAGTCTCCATGGCATGCTCGATAGAAAATCAACATAAATAAGAAAAACCCCCAGGGTCCAGCCGGTCTGCGCCGGCCTGCAGCCATGGTAGATCAGACGGAACCGAGGGTAATTATCCGGCCAGATTTTTTGGGGGTATCCCCTGGGATGCCCCGCCGTATAGCCAATGCGCGCCTAAGACGAAGAGGCGCCCCGGGGCGCCTCTTCGAGCATTTAGGATGGGCGAGGTCGTGGCGGTAGGGGGATCTTCCAGTAGGATTCGAGCAGCTCGTCAAGGGACCAGCCGAGCGACTCGGCGCGGTCGTTGAGGAAGGCATAGACGACCATGTGTTTGTGGCGCCGGTTGGCCTGCAGGAGCTTGTCGAAGTGTTCCCATTCGCCTTTTGAGGCGAGCCATTCCATCTGGCCGTGTTCACGGCTCAGAGCGCTGGTAAAGCAGCCAGCGTCGCGGCCGGCCAGTTGGTCGAAAACGGGAAAGAGCACTTCTTCTTCCCATTCACACAGGTCACGCCAGCGGCAAAGCTGGGCGTCGAAGGCGGGGGGACGGATTGTCGTGGCGAGCGTCATATTTTCCACCTCCTTACTCTTCCTTAGTATACCCCCTTTACAAATCTTTAACATTGATCAGGATCAGGAGGCCGTCAAAGCGAAGGTCCCGCCGTGCATCAGCCCGGAAAGAGCTATCCCCTCGGCGCTACCCCCTCGGGGCAGGGGGTCAACTTCAGCGTCTACGCCCGCCACGCCGTCAAGGTCGAATTGCTGCTGTTCGACACGATCGAGCAACGCCAGCCAGCCCGCACCCTGCCGCTGTTTCGCACCTTCGACTACTGGCACGCTTTCGTGCCGGGCATCGAGCCGGGCCAACTCTATGCCTATCGGGCCAGCGGTCCGCATGCCCCGTCAGAGGGGCATCGCTACGACCATCAAAAGATCTTGCTCGACCCCTACGCGCGAGCGGTGGCGGTGCCTGAAGACTACGACCGGGAGGTGGCCAAGCGACCTGGCCTTTGTTCGGCCCGCAAGGGCGTGGTGGTCGACCGGCGCGGCTATGACTGGGAGGGTGACGAGCCGCCGCGTCACCCCTTCGACCGGACCATCCTCTACGAAGTGCACCTGGCCGGATTTACCAAGCATCCGTCTTCGGGAGTCTCGCAACCGGGAACGTTCTCCGGGCTGGTCGAGAAGATTCCCTATCTGCAAGAGTTGGGGATCACCGCGGTCGAGTTGCTGCCGGTCTTTCACTTCGACGAGCAAGACGCCCCGGCTGGCTTGACCAACTTTTGGGGCTACAGCCCGGTGTCGTTCTTTGCAGTCCACCCCGCCTTTAGCGCCGCCAGTGACCCCTTACGAGTGCTCGACGAGTTTCGCGACATGGTGAAGGCTCTGCATCGAGCCGGCATCGAGGTGATTCTGGATGTGGTCTACAACCACACCGCCGAAGGTGACGAGACCGGGCCGACCCTCTCTCTGCGAGGGTTAGACAACGAAGTCTATTACACTCTCGGTGAAGAGCCGGGGACTTTCGCCAACTATAGCGGCTGTGGCAATACGCTCAACGCCAATCGCTCGGTGGTGCGTCGCCTGATTGTCGATAGCCTGCGTTACTGGGTGACCGAGATGCATGTCGACGGTTTTCGTTTTGACCTGGCCTCGATTCTGGCCCGCGACGAAGATGGTGAGCCCCTTTCGAATCCGCCGGTTTTGTGGGAGATCGAGACCGATCCGATGCTGGCGGGAGCCAAGCTCATTGCGGAAGCCTGGGATGCCGGCGGGCTCTATCAGGTTGGCAGCTTCATCGGCGACCGTTGGGCGGAATGGAACGGCCGTTTTCGCGACGATGTGCGGCGCTTTCTCAAGGCCGACCCTGGCTCGCTCAAGGTGCTGCCCGAGCGACTGCTGGCCAGTCCCGACATCTTCGCCCACGAAGAGCGTGAGCCCGAGCAAAGCATCAACTTCGTCACCTGTCACGACGGCTTCACCCTCAACGATGTGGTCAGCTACAACGACAAGCATAACCAGGCCAATCTCGAGCAGAGTCGCGATGGAACACCGACCAATTTCAGCTGGAACTGCGGGGTCGAAGGCCCCAGTGACGACCCCGAGGTCGAGGCTTTGCGCAACCGTCAGGTCAAGAATTTCTTCACCATCAACCTGCTCTCGGTGGGTGTGCCGATGTTGTTGGCCGGTGACGAGTTTCGGCGCACCCAGTGGGGCAACAACAACGCCTACTGCCAGGACAGCGAGCTGAGCTGGGTCGACTGGCGTCTACTCGAGCGCCATCGGTCGTTGCAGCGTTTCGTAAGCCGCTTGATCGCCTTGCGACAAAGCCTCGAGCTCTATCGGCGCGAGCGCAATCTCACCCTTAACCAGTTTCTCGAAGAGGCCGCCATCCGTTGGCATGGCACCCGTCTGGACGAGCCCGACTGGAGCGAGCATTCGCACAGCCTGGCCCTCACTATCGAAGGTGAGCGCGAGCACATGCACTTTATCTTCAACAGCTACTGGAAGCCGCTGGAGTTCGAATTGCCGGCCCCGCCCACCGTGTGGTGGCGGGTGCTCGATACCTCTCTCGAGAGCCCCGAGGACATCACCGACCGCGGCCAATCAATGCATCAACCACCGACCTATTCCTGCGCGGCCCGCTCCTGCGTGGTTCTGCTGAGTTCGACCTCGCGATAGATGTCGGCCAGCTTCAAGGTCACTCCGACCGAGGCGAGTTCGAGGCTCTGGTCAAGCTGCTGGAAGAGACTCGTGTGCCATTCACCGGGGCCAGTCCGAGTTCGTCGCTCGACCCGAGGTTGCTGGCTTACCAGCAGATACTCGGCCAGCGACGGCAAGCTTTGATAGAAGAGAAACTTCTCGCCCCGGTCATAGACCTCGGTCGAGGGCGAAAGAACCTCGACCACCAGGGTCGCGTCGGTCAGCGTGTCGCTTCGTCCCTCCAGGCGGGCGAGCGGTCCGCATACCACAAATAGGTCGGGGTAGGTGAACAAGTCGTGAGTAGCGATGAAAAGCCTCAGGTCCGTGACGAAGACCTGGCATGGACCCCCTCGCAGAGCCAGACCCAGTTCGAGGGTCAGATTGCGGACGATCTGGTTGTGCTCCACCGTGCCACCCGTCATAGCGAAGATCTGACCTTGATAGTATTCGCTGCGGGTCTCTGAGGCTTGTTCGAGAGCCAGATACTCGCGATGTTTGAAAAGACGCGGTTGCCGGTGGGCTAGCATGGGCTCATTCTAGCATAAAAACGACCCGCCGCGACGGGTCGATGTTCCCCCGACAATCCCGGTGTGGGTCAGGGCGAGGCGGCTACGGGCGTGTCCACCAGTAGCGCGCGGTTCTCGAGGTGGGCGTGGCCTTCGCCGGTGGCCAGCAAGCGGGCTTCGGCAGTCTCGAAATACAGCTTCCACAGGCCTTCGGGGGCGGGCGTGAAGAGGGGGTTTTTACCTTTGCGGGCTCGTTGCAGGTGGACGGCCATCAGCTCTTCAAGCGAGTCGAGAGCATCTTCGGGGGTCGACGCCGTGGCGGTCAGGTTGAAGTCGAGGCAGTGGGCGCTAAAGCTCGAGCCATCACCCACTACCAGGGTGCGAATCGGGATGTCGTGGTGATTGTCGGTGCACATCCTTACTTTTTCCCTAACGGATTGGGGAATGTCCTTCTTGGGAATGACTGTTCGAGAGGTGGCTTCGGGCGATTCCCGAAGCTTTGCTCACTGCGAAGCCGATCATCCTTGTGCACGAACTGTCCATCGCGCATAGTATCGTCGAGATGGTCAGTGAAGTGGCCGACCGCGAAGGAGCGACCCGAATCCTGGCCATCCACCTTCGTATTGGAGCCCTGTCGGCGGTGGTCGAAGAAGCGCTGCGGTTCGCCTTCGAGATTGCGGCAGTGGGCACCCCGGCCGCCGAAGCGCGCCTCGAGATCGAGGCCGTGCCCGTGACCATCTTCTGCCAGGCCTGCCAGGCCGAGCATCAGCTCGCGTCGGTGCAGCGCTTCTTCTGCCCTGTCTGCCAGCAGCCCAGCGCCAAAATCGTGGCCGGAAACGAACTTGAAGTGGTGCGTCTGGAAGTGGAGGACGCGTGCGAATTGTCGAGCTAAAACAGGGCATTCTCAGCAAGAACGATCGACTGGCTCGCCACTTGCGCGAGCGCTTTCAAGAGGCGGGCGTCTTCGTGCTCAACCTGGTCTCGAGCCCCGGCACCGGCAAGACCGAGCTACTCGAGCGCACCCTGGCCGGCCTGCGCGAGCGCGGCCATCGCGTGGCCGCCCTGGTGGGTGACCTTCGCACCGACAACGATGCCGCCCGCCTGGCCCGCAGCGGGGCCCCGGTGCGCCAGATCGAGACCTCGGGCCTGTGTCATCTCGAAGCCAGGATGGTGAGCGACCATCTGGCCGACTGGAATCTCGACGAGTTGGATTTTCTCTTCCTCGAGAACGTCGGCAATCTGGTCTGCCCTTCGTCTTACGATCTGGGCGAGAGCCTTCGGGTGGTGCTACTGTCGGTCACCGAGGGCGAGGACAAGCCGCTCAAGTATCCTCCCATTTTCGCCTCGGCCGATCTCGCCGTCATCACCAAGTGGGATCTGGCCGGCCCCTGCGAGTTCGACCAGGCCACCGCCCTGGCCAACCTCGAATCAGTCCATCCAGGCCTGAAAGTGCTGACCACTTCGGCCCGCAAAGGCCACGGCATGGAAGGCTGGCTCGACTATCTCGAAGAGGCCCGCCCATGAGTCTGCGCCAGCATCTGCGGGTGGAGGGAGTGGTCCAGGGAGTGGGCTTTCGCCCCCACGTCTATCGCCTGGCCCGCAGCCTATCGCTGAGCGGTTTTGTGGGCAACGACAGCCAGGGCGTGTTCATCGAGGTCGAAGGCGAGCCGGCCTCGCTTGAGGCCTTTCGCCGCCAGCTGATCGAATCAGCCCCCCCGGCCGCCTACATCGAACGCCTCACGCACCGCGACAAGCCGGCCACCGGAGAAACCGACTTCACCATCGTGCCCTCGCAAGCTCAAGAGAACATCGAGGTGCTGGTCTCGCCCGACCTCGATTGCTGCCCGGACTGTCTGGCCGAACTCGACAATCCGGCTGACCGACGTTATGGCTATCCTTTCATCAACTGCACCAACTGCGGGCCGCGCTTTACCATCATTCGCTCGCTGCCCTACGACCGGCCCAGGACGACCATGGCCGAATTCACCATGTGTAAGGCCTGTCATACCGAGTATGACGACCCCGGCGACCGGCGTTTTCACGCCCAGCCCAACGCCTGCCCGGAGTGCGGACCGAGCCTGTCCTTGCCCCTGCCCGAGGTGCTCGCGGCCCTGGCCGCCGGCCAGCTGGTAGCGATCAAAGGCGTGGGCGGCTATCATCTGGCCTGCGACGCCTTCAACGCCCATCCCATCCGCCGCCTGCGCGCTCGCAAAGGCCGCTTCTCGAAGCCCTTCGCGGTGATGGTGGCCGACCTCGAGACAGCCCGCCAACTGGCCTACGTCAGTCCGGCCGAAGAGGCTCTCTTGAGCAGCCGTCACAAGCCTATCGTACTGCTTTCATCGCGCCACCTCCTCCCCGATGAAGTGGCCCCCGGAGTCGACACCCTGGGCTTGATGCTGCCCTACACCCCCCTCCACCACTTGCTTTTGCAGCAGCAGCGGGCCCTGGTGATGACCTCGGCCAATCTCTCGAGCGAGCCCATCATCAGCACCGCCGAGCCGGCGCTCGACCAGTTGGCCGACCTGGTAGTGCACCACGACCGGCCCATCGAGATGGCTTGCGATGATTCGGTGGTCAGGGTCTATCGCGAGCAAGCCTTGCCCCTGCGCCGCTCGCGGGGATATGCTCCCTTTCCAGTCGAGCTGCCCTTCGAGGTGCCGCCCAGTCTGGCGGTGGGAGCCCAGATGAAATCGACGTTCTGCCTGGGCCGGGGGCGTCACGCTTTTCTCAGCCAACACCTGGGCGACCTCGAAAGCCTCGAGACCCTCGAGTTCTTTCGGCGGGCGGTAGCGCACCTGAGCGGCCTCTACCGCCTCGAGCCCGAGTATCTCTGTGCCGACCTGCACCCCGGTTATCTGTCCACCCGCTGGGCCGAAGAGCAATCTCACCCCGTGCTACGAGTGCAGCATCACCACGCCCACCTGGCCGCTCTGATGGCCGAGCACGGTTTGCCGGCCGAGTCGCGCATTCTCGGCCTGGTTTTTGACGGCACTGGTCTTGGCACCGACGGCACCATCTGGGGAGGCGAGTTGCTTGAGGCCGGTTACGCCGACTTCGAGCGCAAAGCCTATCTCACCAGCGTGCCCATGGCCGGCGGCGACGCGGCCGTGCGCGAGCCCTGGCGCATGGCGGCGGCTCACCTGTGGGCGGCCGGACTGCCCTGGCCCCAGGACGCTCCGCTCGTCTTGCGCCAGCAGCTCGAGCGGGCCGTCAACACTGTGCCGACCTCGAGCATGGGTCGCCTTTTTGACGCCGTGGCTGCCCTGATCGGCCTGCGTCGCCAGGTCGATTACGAGGCCCAGGCGGCCATCGAAATCGAGGGTCTGGCCGACCGCACCGCGCCGGGCAGCTACGGGTTCGGCTATCCTCTCGATCCCGCCCCGGTGCTCTCCGCCATTCTAACCGACCTGGCGGCCGGCTGCTCGCCGGGGGCCATCTCGATGCGCTTTCATCGAGGCCTGGCCGAGGCTTGCCTGCGCCTCTGCCGTGAGCATGACCGTGGGTTGCCGGTGGGCCTGTCGGGAGGCGTCTTTCAAAACATGCTTTTGCTGGACCTGGTGGTAACCGGGCTGGAGAACGCGGGATTTACGGTGCTGACGCATCGGTTGGTGCCACCCAACGACGGCGGGCTGGCCCTGGGCCAACTGGTCATTGCAGCCTGCCAATGGAAAGGAGCGAGACCATGTGCTTAGGAGTTCCCGGAAAGGTGCTCGAGACCTATGAGTCTCACGGCACCCTCATGGGCAAAGTCGATTTTGGAGGGATCAAGAAAGAGGTCTGCCTGGCCTATGTTCCCGACATCCAGGTAGGCGACTACGCCATCGTCCACGTCGGTTTTGCCATCACCCGCCTGGACGAGGCTTCGGCCTTAGAGACGCTGTCGCTGTTCGAACAGATGGGTGTGTTAGAAGAAGAATTGGGGGCCCAAGCATGAAATACCTCAAGGAGTTTCGCGATCCCGAACTGGCCGGCCGGCTGCTCGACGAGATCAAGCGTACCATCACTCGTCCCTGGGCGGTCATGGAGGTGTGCGGAGGCCAGACCCATTCCATTATCCGCAACGGCATCGACCAGTTGCTGCCCGACCAGCTCGAACTGATTCACGGGCCCGGCTGCCCGGTCTGCGTGACCCCCCTGGAGATGATCGACAAGGCCCTCGAGATCGCCTCGCGCCCCGAGGTCATCTTCTGCTCGTTTGGCGATATGCTGAGGGTGCCCGGCAGCGAGAAAGACCTCTTTCGGGTCAAGAGCGAGGGCGGCGACGTGCGGGTCGTCTATTCGCCGCTCGACGCCCTCAAGGTGGCCCGCGAGAACCCCGACAAGCAGGTAGTCTTCTTCGGCATCGGCTTCGAGACGACGGCCCCGGCCAACGCCATGGCCGTGTTCCAGGCCAAACAGCAGGGCCTCGACAACTTCTCGATGCTGGTCTCGCATGTGCTGGTCCCTCCCGCCATCGCGGCTTTGATGGAAGACCCCGAGAACCGCGTTCAGGGCTTTTTGGCGGCCGGCCATGTCTGCAGTGTGATGGGGTATGAAGAGTATTATCCGCTGGCCGAACGCTACCAGGTGCCCATCGTGGTCACGGGCTTCGAGCCGCTCGACCTGCTCGAGGGTCTGCGCCGCATCGTGCACCAGCTTGAAGAGGGACGCCACGAGGTGGAGAACGCCTACCCCCGGGCCGTGCGCCGCGAGGGCAATCAGCCCGCCCGCCAGATGCTCGAGCAAGTCTTCGAAAACACCGACCGGGCCTGGCGTGGCATCGGCGTCATACCCCAGAGCGGTTGGAAGCTGCGCCCCGAGTTCGCGCACTTTGACGCCCACCAGCGCTTCTCGGTCGAGAACATCCAGGCGGTCGAGTCGCCCGACTGCCACAGCGGCGAGGTGCTCAAGGGCACTCTCAAGCCTAACCAATGCCCCGCCTTCGGCACCATCTGCACTCCCCGCACTCCGCTGGGAGCCACCATGGTCTCGAGCGAGGGAGCCTGCGCGGCCTACTATCAGCACCGGCGCTTCCAGGCGGTGTCCCATTAGCAAGACCGACTTCTCGGGCTGGAGCTGCCCCATGCCCCTGCGCGACTATCCCCGCATCGTGATGGGTCACGGCGGGGGAGGCAAGCTCTCGAGCGAGCTGGTCGAGCACCTCTTTCTGCCCGCCTTTGGCGATGCCACCCTGGCTCGGCTGGGGGACGCTGCCGTGCTCGAGGTGGGCGACCTGCGGCTGGCTTTCTCGACCGATACCTTCGTGGTCAACCCGCTGTTTTTCCCGGGAGGCGATATCGGCGAACTGGCCATCAACGGCACCGTGAACGACCTGGCCATGATGGGAGCCAGACCGCTCTATCTCAGCGCCGCTTTCGTGCTTGAAGAGGGCTTTGCCACCGAAGACCTGGCTCGCATCGCCCACTCGATGGGCCGGGCTGCCCGGGCGGCCGGAGTGCGCCTGGTGACGGGCGACACCAAGGTGGTCGAGCGCGGCCACGGCCACGGAGTCTACATCAACACGGCCGGTATCGGTCTGCTTGCTCCCGGCTGTCACCTTGGTCCCGACCAGGCTCGCCTGGGCGATGTGGTGCTGGTGAGCGGCCCTATCGGCAACCACGGTATGGCCATCATGAGCGTGCGCGAGGGGCTCGAGTTCGAGACCACCATCAAGACCGATTCGGCTCCTCTGTCCGGGCTGGTCGAGGACATGCTGGCGGCAGGCACGGTCCACGCCCTGCGCGACCCGACCCGGGGCGGAGTGGCCTCGGCCCTCAACGAGCTCGCTCGGGCCTCGCAGGTGGGCATCGTGCTGAGCGAGGCGGACCTGCCGGTCGACCCCTCGGTGGCCTCGGCTTGCGAACTGCTCGGCCTGGACCCCCTCTTCGTGGCCAACGAAGGCAAGCTGGTGGCCATCGTGCCGGAACGCTCGGCCCCCGCGGTGCTGGCCGCCATGCAGGCTCACCCCCTGGGCCAGCAGGCCGCCCTCATCGGCCGCGTGACGGCCGAGAACCCCGGCATCGTGGCGGCCCGCACGCCCTTTGGCGGCACCCGGGTGGTGGACACCCAGGTGGGCGAGCAGTTGCCTCGCATCTGCTGATTGCTCGCGAGGCTCGCGTTGCTCGCGTCGCTCGCGAGGGGAGCGACGACTGCGTCGTCGAGAGGGGAGCCCCGTGGCTTCGCCGGGGAGATGGGAGCGACGACTTCGTCGTCGAGATGGGAGCGAAGCTCGCGGGGCTCGCTTCGGGTTTTTGAGGTACTCGACGCTTCGCGTCGTAACTTTTGGGCGGCTGCGCCGCCGCGGGGGTGGGCTCAGGGGCGTTCGGTGAGTCCATGGACGGCGGTGTAGCGGGGGTAGTTGGGCACAGAGGAAGGAGCGACGACTGCGTCGTCGAGAGGGGAGCCCCGTGGCTTCGCCGGGGAGAGAGGAGCGCTATCTCGCTTAGGCTCGATAGCGAGGAAGGAGCGAAGCTCGCGGGGCTCGCTTCGGGTTTTTGAGGTACTCGACGCTTCGCGTCGTAACTCCGGGGCGGCTGCGCCGTGGGGCCCGAGCGCAGGGTTTCGTGGGCGGGTTTGGAAAGAGCGTAGGCGGTGGCTGATGTCTTCGACCTGAATACCTACCTCGAGAACACCCGCGTCGAGGCTATGACGCCTATCAGGCTCGGGTGCGCGCCTATCAGACGCGGAAAGACTCAGGACCTGCTGCTCTGGGTGCAGTATGCTGTCCGCGAAGGAGGCCATGCCGGGCTTTCCCGCTGGCGAGAGGCCCCGCAGCGACTCCAGACGCGCCCGATGGCCTCGGCCGCGAGTCGCTACGCTTACTGGAAGTTGTTTGGTCTGTTGCGCCTGCAGGGCGATCACGCCGAGGCCGACGGTTTGCTTTGTCGACGTTTGCTGCGGGCAAGTTTTCGTCTCGACGGGGGCCAGATCGTTGCCTGGGAGCCTCCTCCCCAGGTGCTCTGATGGCGCTTGACTTGAACACCTACCTCGACCAGGTGCGGCGCGAGGGGAGACTCGACTCCGATGGCCAGTTCGTCTTGTCTCCCGAGAAGGCGCTCGAGAAGATGCGCGCCTTTCAACTGGCCGCGCCCGAACTGTATGTCGTTCATCTGCTGGCGGCGGCGGTGGCCCGGGGCGCGACCTTCTTTCGGGTGATGACCGCCAATCGCGGCGTCGAGTTCAATTTCGACGGTCTTCCGCTGGAGCGCGAAGAACTGGACGGGCTGTTCTCGGCCTTGTTAAGCCAGGGCAGTCCGACCTGGCAACGTGAGTTGGCCATTGGGGTGAACGGCGCCCTGGCTCTCGAGCCCGAACGGGTGAGCGTCGACACCTGGGCCTCTGGCCAGGGCTGGAGCCTGGTTTGCCAGGGTCAACAGATTCAGCTCGACGCCCGAGCCCACGGGTGGCGACCCGGCGCTGCCGGCACCCGCGTGCTGGTCGAGTTGGAGTTTAGTCTGCAGCGCACGTTTCGGCGTCTTAGTTCAGCCACCACCGAGCTGAAACTGCTCATGCAGATGTGCCGGTACGCCCCCTTGAGCCTGAAGGTCGACTCTTTGCTGGTGAGTCACCCGGTCTCGATGGGGGCCGGCTCGAACACGGCGCTGGCCAGATGTCGACTGCAAGCCGACCCGGCCCCTCCGGGAGCCAGCCTGGTGATTCAGCCGCTGCAAGAGCGGGAAGCGCCCTTCTGCACCGAGGAATCGGCCACCAGCCCCGGCGATTTCGCTGCCCTATTGGTGCTCGAGTCGGCCCGAAAGGCGCGCGAGCACGGCCTGACCCTGGTGGTCAACGGAGTCAACTTTCGGCGCTCCCAAGAGGTGTTGGGGTTCCCTCTGGCCTGCGGAGTGGTGAGCGCTCCGTTCTTGTCCAAGAACCTTTCTCACACCGACCTGGTGGAAGACTCCTCTTATGAGCAGTTGCTCGAACAGTTGCGCCAGCAGGTGCAGGCAATGGTCCTACGGCGCTGTGGGTCGAGCCACCCGTTTGGGCGCTACCTGGGCCCCGAGTTGGCGCAGGCCCTTGAAGAGAGCTTTCCTGACCCGCCTCCCGGCGAGGTTCGTGAGTGGTACGCTCGGTATAAGATCCTCCGCAGCGGCGCTTCCGACCAGGACTTCGAAGCCGGTCTTGCAGCCCTGGCCGAGTTCCAGGCAGAGACAGCCCAGGCCTTCGAGATGAGCTTTTCCAAACGCAGTTCGAGCTTTTGCTCGAGAGTTGGACCGACCCGGCCGATACCCAGGGTCGAGTGATCCAGGCTCGGCGACTCTTGCGGCTTCTAGACGGCTCGGGCAGCCCGGACCAGGCGGACCTGGTGCGTTCCACCCTGGCGCTCGAGAACCAGCCGGGCTGGTCGACCGCCCGGCTGGGCACCGAGTGGGAGGATCACCGGTTGGCTCTGGGCCATCGGCTCGGTCAGCGATACGACCTGGCCGAGTCGCTCCACGCGCGCGATCAGACTACCGCCTGGGGCCCGTTTCTGCTGGGGCAACTGGCCCTGGTGACCGGACAGCGCGAACGAGCGGTGGAGTATTTTCAGCGCGCTCAATCGCTCGAACCCGAGTGGGGCTTTCTTTATGATGCTTGCGCCTGTGCCTTCGAGCGCCAGGACTCGCGCCGCGAGGCCTATCGCCAGCGGGTGCGAGCCTATGAATTGCGAAAGCCGTCCTCGGGCAGTGTGCTGTGGTTGCAGTGGTTGTCGAGGCAATCGCGGGGGGCCGCCCCGCTGCTGGAATGGGTGCGCTGGTGCGCCCGGGCGGGCCGCGCCAGCTTTCAGCTCGGCATGGCCGAGAATCAGCTATGGTATGGTGTGGAGCGGGCCCAATCGCAGGCACTTGTCTGCTGGCTGGAACTGGAGGACTCGAACCGAAACGTGGCGAGGACTTCGGCTTTGTCGAGCTATTTGTTCTGGCGCTTGCATGACCGATTATCGGCGGATGGTATGCTCGCCCAGGCCGACCAGCGGCTCTGCAAACGCCTGTTGTTCGGAAGTTTCCGGCTGCAGGACTGCACGGTGGTAGCCGATGCTCCGGTGCCCTCGCTGCTCTAGTCCTGCGGTTCGGGCTCGGCTTCGACCGGCTCGGTAGCTGGCGCCGGCTCGGGTTCAGGGGCGGGAGCGGCTTCGGCCGGGGCCGGGGCTGCCTCGGTGGGGCCGTTGCTGCGAACCCGATAGAGGACACCCTGATCGGTCTCGATCTGCTCGATGTGAGCCTCTTTGCCTTGCTGCTTGAGTTCTTCGGCCAGTCGTTCGGCGTTGTCGGGCTTGGCAAACGCCCCGTATTGCTGGGCCCCGGAGGGAGCGGTGGAAGGCTCGGGAAGGGGACGGGCCGGCTGTTCGGCCACCTCTTTCTCGACCGGTTTCTCGGCGGGCTTTTCGGCCACCGCCGGGGTGGGGCTGGGGGTCGGTGAAGCCTCGGGCTTCTCCTCAGGCTCGGTCTTTTCGGCGACTTCCTCGGGCTTGGCTTCGCTCTCGACCGGCTTGGTCTCTTCGGGCTTTTTCACCTCGGGTTTGGTTTCGTCGGGCTTTTTGACCTCGGGCTCTTTGGGCTCGGGAGCTTTGGCTACCGACTCGACCACGGGCACCTTGACCTTGGCCTCGGCGAGCATGGCCAGGGTGGGGCCGAGGTTGGCGATGGGCTTCTTGGGAGCCGGCTTCTCGGCCGTTTCTGCCGGCGCTTTGGCCTGGCTCGCGACCGGCTTCTCGATAAACTGGGCGGCCAGCAGGGCCGACTTCTCGACCGTCAGGACATCGACGGCTGCCATCTTCTTGGCGGGAGCCGCGGCCGGCGGTTCTTTGTGCGCAAGCAGCTTGCCGTCGAGCACCAAATGGCTGGCCCAGGCAAAGCCCACCAGGCCGAGCCAGATTGCCATGACCAGAAAGGCCGCGAATTTACCGAAAAAAGTGTCTTTATAGGCTGACTTGCGCATAGACTTGAGTATTCTTCAAGCCTGGGACCTGGATCCTGTCGCCGAAGCGTTGAATTTTAGCTTTGCGCCACATCGACCTCGAAATCGCCGATGCGCACGCGCTCGTCGTCGCGTTCGAGTTCGAGGTTGGCCTTCGACTCGAGGCTCTCGGTCAGCGCCAGGATCTCGGCCACGTCTTTGGCCGCCGGGCCGAGGTTGGCCACAGCCGCGATCAGGTCTTTGCGATTGGGGTTGGCCAACACGGCGGTGTAGAGTTGGGTCTGGGCCCGGGCTCCGCGGCCCAGCGCGTGGCGTTGCACCAGACTCCAGAAATTCGGGTCTTTCTGGCTGAGAATGTCGACAGCAGCCTGGCCGACCTCGGCCTTTTGACGCTCGCTCTGGCAGGCGTCCATCAGCTTGAGGGCTGCCTGGGTGAAGGTCTCTTTCTTCAGGTCGACGGCCACGGCCATTAGCGGGGCGGCCTGATGGTCGGGCTGGCCGTCGGTGATGGCCTTGAGCAAGCGGTTGGTATCGGCGGCGGGCGGCTCCGCGGCCAGCATCTCGGTGGCCAGGTTGCGCATGGCCTGGGGATTGTCTCGGTTCAGGTTGGAGACGACCGAGCCGGGTTGGCCGAAGGCCCAGGCCAGCAAGGCTTTTCGCTCGGCGGTCGACTCGAGGCCTTCCAACAGTTGATTGGCCAGGGCCTGGCGAGGAGAGGCCGGCAGCAAGGCCAGGGTCTTCTTGCCCAATTCTGGCAGATCGGTGCGCGCGTAATACTGGTCCAGGTTGGCTACGACGGTGGGAGCCAGCTCGAGGGGAGTAGCCTCGGGGTGGTCCAGCAAGGCAGAATAGACAGCTTGCTGGGTCTCGTAGTGTTTGTCCGGCCCGACCATTCCCAGGGCCCACTCGGCCGCGCTTGCGAAGGGTGGCGCTTGCTTGAGTTCTTGCACCAGCAGCCGTCCGACCCTGGCTTTGTCTTCGTGAATCAGCTGCCGGTAGACGTTGCGGGAGTAGTCGAGCAACTGGTCGGGAGTATCGGCCTGCTTGGTGGTCAGGGTCTCCCGGTAGATTTTTACCCGCGAGATCGCGTCGCTGGCCGAGGCCAGGCTGGTGGCCAGTTGGGTCAGGTGGTTCTGGGGCAACAGGTCGACGGCGGCCTTGCTCAGCGTGTGCCGGTCGTCCCACGAACCGCTAGCGTGTTCGAGCCCAACGAGTTCGTTCATCAGAGCGGTCGGTGCTTGGGTGGCTTTGGCCAGCACCGGCTTCATCAGTTCCTGGAGTGTTTTCTCGGAGAGCTTCAAGCCTCGGGCCCAGCTGGCCATGGTGGCCGTTTCCTGGTGTCGGCTCAGTTCCTCGAGCAAGATTCCGGCCAGCTTGTGATTGAGTTCGAGTTCGCCGGCCGCGGTCACGATGGCCTGGGCGCTGCCCAGAAGCGGATGGCCCAGGACCCAGCGATGGATCTTCTTGCGGTCTTCGGGCTCCTCGAGTTGGCCCAGCCAGCGGTCAGCCAGTTCGGCGGCCGGGCGGGTGGCCTCGTCCTGCCGGAGTTTGTCGACAAAGAAGGCTCCCATCTGGTCGAAGTGAGCGGTGCTCCAGTAGTCGCTCATGCCTCCCAGCACGCCCTTACCGAACCGGGCGAAATCCTCGCCGGTTTCGAGTTTGGGAATGGTCAGGGCCTCGGCATAGACGGCGTTGCGGGTCTCGTAATGGTCGAATTTGGCCGCAAGCTCGAGGCCAAACTCGGCCGCCTGGCGGGTTTCGGGGTAGGCCGTCAAAGCCTCGAGCAAAGTCTCGCCCGCCTTTTGACGGTCGTCTTGAATCAGTCGTTGGTGGATGGCCCTGGCCAGACTCGCCAGCTCGGCCGGGGTGGAGGCTTGGCGCTGCTGGTAGGCCAGGTGGTTGGTGTGGGTAGCCGAGACCTCGTCGACCACCGCGTCCACCTTCTTGGCCAGTTCGACGGCCGGGCTGCACTCGGAGCCGAGCTGAGCGACGGCTGCCCGGCTGAGCAGGCTGGCGCTGCGCCAGTTAGTGCTGCCGTGCTTGGAAAGTTCGAAGAGGTCATCAGCCAGGTCATGGGGGGTCTGAGTCACGTCTCGGCATACTTTGGCGAGCAGCCCCAGGGCCAATTCCTGGCTGATCTTGCCGTAGAGCTCGAGCGCCCAGCCGGCCAGGGCCTGAGACTCGGGTCGCTGGGCCAGCTCTTCGAGCAGGGCCCGCCCCCGTGCGTAGCTGGGCTCGGCCAGAGCGGCGAAGTCCTGGGCCGTGCTGGCAGTGGGATGGGCAAAGACCCATTGGATCACCTTTTGGCGGTCCTCGGGCTCGCTCAGGCGGCCTACCATCGAGCGGGCAAACTCGGCCGCCGTCCGGGTCTCGGGGTCGGCCGCCAGGTGGTCGAGGAAATAGTTGCCCAGGGGCTCGATGTCGTTCTTGCTCCAGTAGCCGTCGAGGCGACCGAGAATCTTACCGCCCACTGCCGCCATGGCCTTGCCGCCCTCGAGAGCGGGCAGCTCGAGCAGGGTGCTGGTGATGGCCGTGCGGGTAGAGCATTGTTGGTAGCCTTTGGCCAGCTCCAATCCGAAGCGGGCGGGCCCGGCCGTCTCGGCAAAGGCGGTCAGCTTCTCGAGCGAGCGCTCGCCGACCGTGGCCTGGTCTTCTTGAATCAAGTGATTTTGCAGGTCGCGGGCCATCTCGGCCAGTTGCTCGGGAGTGCGAGCCGTGCGCGCTTTGAGCCCCCAGATGCGGAGGTCACGCACCGAATAGGACTGCAATCCCTGGCTCATTGCCTTGACCCAGCCCAGGGCGGTGGCATAGGCAGGCTGGTCCGCCAGTGCCTCGACCAGCGCCCCTTCGATCCCCACCGGACGATCCGCCATCTGCTCGGCAAACTCCACCACCGAGAGGGTGGGATGGGCGAACACTTCCTTCTGCAGATAGAGCATGCCGCCCTCACTGGGGGGCTTGAGGCGGCTGGCCCAGGTGGCCAGAGCGGAGCTCTCGGGAAAACGCTGTAACTCTTCGATCATCAGTGTGCCGCAGGGAGTTCGACTGTGTTCCCCCTGGCGGTTGTAGATGGGCAGAGTGGAGTGCAAGAACTCCTGAGCCGAAGTGGCCTCGAGGCTGGCCTGCAAGAACTCGGGCACACCCGAACGCAAGGCCCCGCGGATGGTCTCGAGCTTTTTCATGCTCTCCAGGCGACGGCCCACCGGCAGCGCGCTCAGGGGGATCCAGCCGCCTCCCTGTCCCACCGTGGGGTCGGCCTCGGCCAGCGCGGCGCAGACGGGTTGATAGCCATGATAGAAGGCGTAGCCGTTCTTCTCGAGGTCGAGCAACTCGGCGTTGGCCGGGTCTGCATAGAAGTTGGCCAGCTGGGCCAGCTTCTTTTCCCCCTCGAGCGGCACGGCCACGGCCCCCCCGTCCATCCGCAGGTCCTGCAAACCAAAGTCGTCGGTCAGGGCGTTGTAAGCCACGTAGAGGCCACTTGCCACCGGGCCGTGGTGGCCCAGGCTTGCTTGAAAAGAGAATCCTTTTTCAGCCAGGGTCTTGAGCTGATCGGCCAGCTCGGGTTTGGCCAGTTGGCTGGTCTCCAGCTGGCCGTGCAGGGCGGCCAGTTCCTGCAAGTCTTGCTGGCTGCGCAACGGCAGCATCGGCCCGTCGGGGGTCAGGCGCACGCCGTTGTCGGGCTGGCCCACTTCGAACCGGTCGGGGCTGACCTCTTTGTGGGTGGCGGTGAAAGGAAGGCGCCAAGACTTCTTGCGCATGAAGGTGACACCCTCACGCGCCAGGCCATGCAGTAGCTCGCCATTCCGGACCATGAGCCCAGCTTAGGCTACCAGACTTAACAAAATTGGAAAACGACAGGGAGATCGGGCCTCGGCGTGAAGGCAATAGCCTCATGCTCTGTCTTCATCAGCAATTCCGCCGCCAGGCCCTGCAGACTCCCGAAGCCGTGGCGGTGGTGGACGGCTCGACTACGCTCACCTATCGCCAACTCGACCAGGCCAGCGACGCCATGGCCGGTCATCTGCAGCAGCACGGTATCGGCTGCGATCAAACTGTGGGTCTGCACCTGGAGAAGTCGGCCCTCTATATCATCGGCTGCCTGGCCGCCTGCAAAGCCGGCGGGGCCTTCCTGCCCCTCTTTCTCGACTATCCGACCAGCCTGCTCAAGAGCGTCATGGAGCAGACGCGCTCCCCGGTGGTGCTGACCCGCTCGGGCCTGGAGCTGCCCCTGGCTACCCATCGCCTCGACCTGGATGTCGATCAGAGCTGGCGCCAGGCGAGTCTGTGCTCGGTCGACTGCAAGCCCGACAGCCTGATGTTCGTGGTTTATACCTCGGGCACCACCGGCGAGCCCAAGGGCATCACTCTGCCCCACCGAGCCGCCATGCACTCCTACGCCGAGCGCTACAAGATCAGCGATTATCAGGTGGGTCAGCGGGTCGGTTGCAACATCTTCTTCGTGTGGGAGATCTTCCGTCCGCTGCTGCGCGGGGCGACCGTCTATGTCATCTCGGACGACATCATCTACGACCCGCGCCAGTTAACCGAATTCATCGAGCATCACCGCCTGACCGAGCTCCTCTTCACCCCGTCTCTGCTCGAAACGGTGCTCAACAACGCCCAGCCCGAGGTGCTGGCTCGTCGCCTGAAAAGCCTGGAGGTGGCTATCCTCAACGGCGAGGTGGTGACCGAGCGCCTGCGTCAAAAGGCGCTGGCCCGCCTGCCCGAGACGATTCGCCTGATCAACACCTACAGCATCTCCGAGTGCCACGACGTGGCTTCTCTTGACCTGCGCGCCATCGAAGCGCCGCCTTCGGGCTACTGCCCGGTCGGCTATCCCATCGAGGGCATCTCGACCCGCATCCTTGACGACGAGCTCTATGTGGGCGGCCCGGGCCTGGCCCGCGGTTATCTGGGCAAGCCCGCGTTGACGGCCGAGCGCTTTGTCGAGGTGGAGGGCGAGCGGATGTACCGCACCGGCGACATCGCCTTCGCCCAGCCCGACGGCCGGCTAGAAATTCGCGGACGCTGCGACTCGATGGTCAAGATTCGCGGCTACAGCGTCCACCTGGGGGCGGTCCAATCGGCCCTCGAGGCCCTGCCCAGCGTCAAGGCCTGCGCCCTGCGAGCCCAGGGGCAAGAGGGCGAACACAAGCGGCTGGTGGCCTACGTGGTGCGCGCCCCCGAAGCAGACTGGAGCATCGACCGGGCCACCGGAGCCTGCCCCGTCTTGCGCGAGAGCCTGCGCCAGCAACTGGCCGATTTTATGCTCCCGAGTCTCTTTGTCGAACTCGAGCAGCTGCCGCTCTCGCCCACCACCGGCAAGCTCGACCCCGGCCTGCTGCCGCTGCCGCCACGGCGTGAGAGTCTCGACGTGAGCGACATCACCCTTACCACCGACGCCTCGCCGTCCGAGCAACTGGCTGCGATCTGTGCTCTGTGGGAACGTCTGCTGGGTCTCGATTCGGGCGCGGTCAAGCCGACCGACCACTTCTTCGATCTGGGCGGCCACTCGCTGCTGGCGGTGCGCCTGACCGTCTTGCTCGAGGAGATCTTCGGCCAGCGCATGACCGTCAAGGCCGTGGTCGACCATCCCACTCCCGCGGCCATCCTCGAATGGCTGGCCGGAAGGCGAGTCAGCGAGCCTCGCCCCGTCCCCGCCGACTATCAGCTCGACCCGTCCATCCAGCCGGCCACGACTCCGGTGCTGCTGAGCGACGCCAAAGGGATCCTGGTGACCGGAGCCACCGGCTTCTTAGGAGCTTTTCTGGTGGAGGAATTGGCCCGCCACACGCGGGCTCCCATCTATTGCCTGGTGCGAGGTTCCCAGCCGCAACAACGGCTAGACGCCAACCTGGCCCGTTACGGCCTGACCGCTCGCGCCACCGCTCTAGAGGGCGATCTGACCGCCCCTGGCCTGGGCCTGTCCGAGCACCCCTTCGAGGTGGTCTTTCACTGCGCCGCCCTGGTCAACTACGTCCATTCCTACGATGTATTAAAGCCTCATACCGTGAGCGGCACCCTCGAGGTGCTAAAGCTCGGCAAGACCCTGCACTTTATCTCGACCAACGGCATCTTTGCCGGCGGCGGCACCTACCTCGAGGACCGCCACATCGACCGATATCTCGAGCCGCTCTCGGGGGGCTACGGGTTGGCCAAGTGGGTGGCCGAGAAGCTGGTCTGGCAGGCCTACGACCGCGGCCTGCCGGTCGTGCTCTATCGCCCCGGCAACATCGGCCACCACAGCCGCACCGGAGCGGCCAATCCCAACGATTTCCAATACCTGATTCTGCTGGGCTGTCTCAAGCTGGGCAAGGCTCCCGAGGTCGATCACTGGTTCTTCGAGATGACCCCGGTCGACGGTTTGGTGCGGGCTATGGTCGCCCTGGCCGACGACCCGCTGGCCTTCGGCCGCGTCTACAACGTGGTTCAAAGCCCCACCACTCCGGCCCGCCAGCTGTTCGAGCGCATGCGCGGGGAAGGGCACATCTCGGGCTATCTGCCCCTGTCCGAATGGTTGAACCAGCTGCGGGCCGCGGCCCGCCGCGACGGCGACGAGACCCTCGAGGTGCTGGCCGAATCGTTGCCCGATGTCGAGGGCTATCTTGGTGACACCAGCCTCTATGACGGCACTCACTTTGCCGAGGCCCTGGCGCGCCACGGCCAGAGCCTGCCCGCGGCGGGGGTCGACTATCTGATGTTGGCCCTACAGACCGCGGGTGCGGCTAGAGGCTGAGCCAGCCTTCGTCAGCCAGCAGTTGGCCCAGATAGTCTCTCAGGTCAACGGCCGCCTCACGCGCGTTGGTGACGTCGTCGGGAGTGAAAAGCACCGCCGGTCTATACTCGGCCTCTTCACGATCTCGCTGGAGTTTGTTCAACAAGCGGGCTCGGGAGGGGTCCAGGTCGCCATTGTGGACGTAGACTCGATGGAACTCGGAAATGAGGCCCGAATGGGTGGCCGGTTCGAGGCCACGGGCGAGAAGCGCGGCCTTGGCCGCGTGGTAGGCGGCATAGTAAAAGCGGCCGACCGCCTGGCGGTGGAAGCCCAGGGCCGCCAACTGTTCCCCAGCTTCGAACTCTTCGGTGGAGGCCTTCCACTCCTGGCTCAGATTGAACTCGCGATTCTCCGGGCTCATACCTCGACGCCTTGCTCGGTGATATCGCGAGCCAGGCGGCGCTCGCGTTTTTGCAGCTCTTCGAAATCACCGACCGACATCACCAGCGGGGCCAGGGGAACGAGGAAACCATCCTCAGCCGAGAGATCATAGGCGAGATCGTAGACGCTGTGGCGTGTGGGCCGATCGACTTCGCCGGTGAGTAACACCAAGAGGTCGAGGTCCGAGTCGGGCCGGGCTGTGCCTCGGGCGCGCGACCCGAAGGCCCTCACCCTGGCCAGCCGGGAGCCCACCAGCCCATCCAAGGCGTCACGGAACCGTTTTGCCAACTCGCGCTCGTGCTGTTCCATCGGTATTACTTCGAGCCACTGTCGGGGGGGCCTTTCTAGCCAAAGACCAGAGCGATGGCCCGCGCCAGAGCGGTGCCGGCCAGACCCTCCGGGGCGATAGCCCGGGCGGCGCTGCGGGCCGCCTGGGTAGCGTGGGCCATGGCTACGCCAAAGCCGGCCCAGGCCAGCATGGGAGCGTCGTTGTCGCCGTCGCCGAAGGCGGCCACCTGGCCAGGCTCGATGCCCAGCTCGTCAGCAAGCAGACTAAGGCCCACGGCCTTGCTGACGCCGGGCGAGATGAACTCGAGACAGACCGGGTCGGTGGCATAGCAGTCGAGCCTTTGCAGAAAGCGACTTTGATGCCGTTGACTGGCTCGGGCAACCCGCTCGGGGTCTCCCATCCACATCACCTTGTGCACTCCCGAGCAGTCGCTCAAAAGGTCGCTCACAATTCGATGGGGCTCGGCATTCATGGTCTGATCGCGATCAGTGAGGGGGCTGGTTTTATCCAGAAAGATGCCGGCATCGCGATAGTAGAGGACCGATAGGTCTTCGTGGCGGCCGACCTCGGTCAGTTCGACCACCAGCGCCTCGTCGACCAGCGTGGCCGCGCGCGGGCCCCCGTCGGCCTCGCGAACGACGGCGCCGTGCACCGAAACCAGCGCCGACGAGAGCCCCAGGGCTCGGTGGTAGGGCAACATATTGGCGTGGCTTCGGCCCGAGGCCAGCACCACTTCCAGGCCGGCCGTCCGCAGCCGATTGACGGCCGCGACGTTCTCACGGCTCAGGCTGCCGTCGGGGCCCAGCAAGGTGCCGTCGATGTCGATGGCAGCCAGGCGAATGCTTGCGTTGTTGTTCATGGTTGCATCATAGCCGAGTTGACTGATTCCGTAAATTGACAATTCGTCATCGGATTGATAACCTGCAGGAATGGACCTGGGGCTGCTGCAATCCTTCGTCGCTCTGGCCGAGAACCGGCATTTCGGCCAGACGGCCGAGTCGCTCAATATCACCCAGCCGGCCCTGACCAAGCAGATGCAACGCCTGGAAGAGCGACTGGGCGGCTTGCTCATCGAGCGCGACACCCGCCATTTCGCTCTGACGCCCGCCGGTCGCGTGCTGCTCGAGTCGGCCAAAGCGCTGTTGCAGCAGGCCGAGCAAGCCAGCCAGCGAGTGAGCCTGGCCCTCGAGGGCAAAGCCGGACTCTTGCGAGTAGGCTTTGGCATCGCCAACCTGTCGGCCGGCCTGGGCGCTCTGTTGCGCGAGTTTCGCCTGGCCTATCCCGAGGTCGAGGTCGAACTCCGGGACATGTCGACCCCCGCTCAACTCGAGGCCCTGGGTAACGAGGAGCTGGATGTCGGCTTCGTGCGCCTGCCGGTCACCCACCCCGGCCTGCGGGCCATTCCCTATCTCGAAGAACGGCTCATCATCGCCCACCCCGAGACCATCCCTTCGCAGGGCCTGGCCGGGTTTGCCCAGCGCCCCTTCGTGGCCACTCGCAAAGAGATCTCCACCACCTTTCGCGAGCATTTGCTGACCACTTGTCAGGCGGCCGGCTTCGTGCCCCGCATCGTCCAAGAAGCTTCTGAGGTGCTCACCATTTTGCACCTGGTCGGAGCGGGCTTTGGAGTGGCCCTGGTCCCCCAGTCTTGCTCGGTGATGACGGTGCCTCACGTGGCCTATTCCGACACGGGACTGGCCGAAGCGTCCTGGTCGATTGGTCTGGTCTATCGCCAGGACGAGGCCAATCCGCTGGTGGAAAACTTTGTCGAGTTGGCCTTGCAGGTTCGGGCCTGACGGGAAGGACGAGGATTGGTTGAAGCCACCCGGGTCACTTCGACGTGCCAGGTCTGCTCCTGTCGAACGCTTGTCTCGACGGAAGTTTGCCACATCAGCCAGGCCTGACAGAATCTGTCAGAGTCGTTCGACAGGCCTACCCCTGCGGGGCGCCGAAGAGGCCGAGCCAGTCAGGGGGTAGTGCAAAGTGACAGGCGATGTCAGCCCTATGTCCGGGTTGCAACACGTGTTGACTCGAAGGGCCCCTGAGCATCAGAAGCCCAAGATGGCTCGGCGGGAGAAAGCACTTGGTCAGGACTCTCTACAAAGACACGAACTACTCACTCGAGTATCTCGTCGAGGACCTCAAACGCGGCAACATCGCACTGCCAGACATTCAGAGGCCCTTTGTCTGGAAGCCCTCGAAGGCCAGAGACCTGCTCGACTCGATGTATCGCGGATTCCCCGTGGGCACTCTCATGTTTTGGGAGACAGGGATCGACGTCGGTGCGCGCCAGATTGGTTCTGGGGGCGCTGAACGAGTCGCTAGTCGCCTGATTGTCGATGGTCAACAACGGCTTACCTCGCTTTATGCGGTCCTGACTGGGCATCCCGTTTTGAACAAGTCGTTCGAGACGAAATGCATTCGAATTGCTTTCCACCCCGGGTCGGAAACCTTCGAGGTCACCGACGCCGCTATCGAGCAAAACCCCGAGTTCATCCCTGACATCACCGTTCTTTGGAGAGACGGCTTCCGGTCGACCGTTCGCAGCTATTTTGCCAACCTGGCTGGCAGCCGCGGGGCCGATTTGGACGAGGACGAAGAGGAAGAACTGGAAGAACGGATCGATCGAGTCTACGACCTTCGGAATTTCCGATTCCAGGTCATTGAATTGGCTTCCAGCGCGGACGAGCAGCAGGTGGCCGAGATCTTCGTTCGGATCAACTCCGAAGGTGTCAAGCTCAACCAGGCCGACTTTATCCTGACCTTGATGTCGGTCCATTGGGAAGAGGGGCGCAAAGAGCTCGAGCAGTTCTGCCGCGCGGCGGTATCCAGCAATGGGCGTGGTCCATCGCCACGCAACCCGTTCATCGATCCCGGGCCAGACCAACTTCTCCGCGCTGCGGTGGGGGTGGCATTCAGGCGAGCCCGCCTCCAGAACGTTTACAGTATCCTTCGCGGTAAAGACCTCGAAACGGGCGACTTTTCTGTGACGCTCCGAGATCAACAATTCGAACGTCTGCGCGCGGCGCAGAAGGCGGTCCTCGATTTGACGAATTGGCATGAGTTTCAGAAGTGCTTGACCCACGCGGGCTTTAGAAGCCGCAGGATGTTGACCTCCGAGAATGCCTTGGTCTTTACCTACATTCTGTGGTTGATCGGGAGGCTAGACTTTGGAATAGAACTTCGAAAACTGCGTTCCATCATGGCCCGGTGGTTCTTCATGGTGCACACCACCGGCCGCTACACCTCGTCGCCCGAGAGTCAGTTAGAATCCGACCTCCGGCGCATTTCCAACCTCGATAGCTCTAACGCCGACGCGTTCGTGGAGGAGCTGGAGCGAATTATCGAGGCCAATTTCACTCGAGACTACTGGGATATCTCGTTCCCGAATCGGCTAGACAGCTCCTCGGCCCGTTCGCCCGCCCTGTTCGCCTATTGGGCCGCGCTGCATCTGCTCGATGCAGAGCTGCTCTTCAGCGAGGTGCGCATGCGAGAGGTTTCTGACCCATCCGTGGTGGCGCCGCGTTCGGTCGAACGGCATCACCTGTTCCCGAAAGCCTACCTCGCCCAGCAAGGCTTGACGAAGACTTCGCAAGTCAACGCCATCGCTAACATGGCCTTTCTTGACTGGCCCGAGAACATGGAGATCGGCGCTCAGAATCCAATGAGCTATTGGCCCGTGATGCGTGACAAGCTGGATTCAGGGCGGATCGACAGACAAGCCGAATGGCACGCCTTGCCGGTAGGCTGGGAGCAACTGGACTATCCATCCTTCCTGGAAAAACGGCGCAAGCTGATCGCAAAGGTGGTGAGGAAGGGTTTTGAACAGCTAAGCGAACACGCGCACGCGACCACTCGTTCGGATCTGGAATCTGTGGTCGCAGCTGGAGAGTCCCAAACGGTCGAGTTCAAATCGACGGCCCGCTGGAATCTGCGTGTCGGTCAGCAGGACAAGAAGATGGAGCACGTGATCGTCAAAACGGTCGGCGGTTTTCTGAATGCAGAAGGGGGCACGCTTGTCATCGGAGTCGATGACGAGGGTCAGGTTCTCGGGCTTGAGAACGACTACAAGACGCTCGGCAGTAAGGCGAACAGAGACGGATACGAGCTCTTTCTCAGGCAGCATCTAGACAACTTTCTATCTGTCCCGACGGCCAGGATTGTGCGTATACGGTTTGAGCAGCTGCAAGGCCTGGACGTGTGTGTAGTCTCGGTGGCTCCGTCGGCGCGACCGGTCTTTTCCAGGGCGCTCGAGGGGGGCAAGCAGCCCTCCGAATTCTGGGTACGCATCGGAAATGCCACCAAGCAGTTGCACGGCGAGGAAATGGTTCAATACCAGAAAGACCGTTGGGAAGCCTGATTGGCCCCTCATTCTTGTACCCGGTGCCTCTGTATGTCGACGCTCAGCTCTCCTTCGCGGACCCCGAATAGTCCGGCGTAGCGCACCCGCTCGCCCGAGATATCGGCCCAATGGGTGGCATACTCCTCGATCTGACCGCCATATTCGGCGATCAGGTCGGCCACCTTCAGATGATCGGTCTTGTAGTCCACCAGTTGCCAGCCTTCGTTATCTCCCAGGGCAAGGTCGACAATGCCGAAGACCAGGGTCTCGCCGTCGCTCGAGCGCACGCCGAAGGGCACCTCGACCAGGCGGGTGTCGGCGGCCATGGCCCGGGACCAAAAGTCGGTGGTCATCACTTCGAACACGGTGTCGAGGGCCAGCGGTACCAACTCACGTAACTCGGGTTGTTCAAAGGTGAACCAGCGGGCCATCCGCTCCAGGCTCTCGACGTGGTCACGGTCAGGAGGCCGTCCCCAAGGAGAATTGTCCAGTGACGGTCTGTCAGGACAGATTCTGTCACAGGGGGCAATGATGGCCGGATCGCTCGACCCGGGCTCAGCTGCTTTGTCTGCGCCACTACGTGGCCGAGGGGCAGTCGGTGGCTCAGCTCTGGGCCGAACTCAGCGGAGCCTGTCACTACCACTCTTACCAGCTGCTTCCGACCCTGACCGAGTTGACTCGCTGGGTTGATGGCGTCGAGGCGCTACTACTCACTTTGGACCAGGAGGTAAGACGATGACACCCACTCTCGATTCGGTTCAGACCGCTCGCGTTCGTCTGGCGCTCCAATCGCGCTACCCGGGCTTGACCACACTCAAGGAACAGCGAGGCCAATCAAGGTGTGAGTTGAGCGTCGAAATCTCTCGCTTGAGTGCAGACGGCCCCGACCTTCGGCCAGTTTGCAGAGATTTTGTCCTTGTGAGCGCGAAACCCACTCGCCTGATTCTTGAGCGCTCCGGCTGGCCAACCACAAGTTTCGGATTGAAGTTACTCGCGAGCCGGCGAAAGATGGCTTTGATGTCGGTTCGACACTCGACGCACTCTGCCGTGGCGTCGGGTCCATCGCAGCTCACCACTGGGGTCATCGGGGAAGAGCGCCACCAATGCCCAGGTTTCGCTTGCCATCGCAGGGATGCAGAGCAGGGTTTTAGGCGGCATCTGCGTCTTGCCAAGCCAGGTCAAGACCAGCTTTCTCACGGCCTGGACGACATCTTTCGGGGGCGGGCAGGGAACAGGGTGATGGCCAGGCTCGGACTCCAGGCTGATGTCTGCATCGACTTGCAGGACCAGAAGATCGAAGTTGTTCAGCAAGGCTCCCCAACCGGCGCCGGCAGTCTCTTGTTGGCACCACAGGCGGACCCCTTTCCAGCCGCCTCCTAAGGGCCCAGCGTGGCCACCAATGCTGCCGAGCGGTGGTTGAACGGCGACCGACTCGAGGGCGACCCTATACATCGGGCACGCCGCCCAGGTGGCCGTTGACCCAGAGCCTGGAGACAGTCCAAACCTCTCCATTCCGCTGAAGCTCGTCCAGGCCGAGGCGAATTCTCCGAACGTTGGTCAACCCTCTCTGGGTGCGTCCAACCGTAAAGAGCCTCACCCTGTCGTCCTCCAGCGGAAGTCCATCCAGGACGAGAGGGTTATGAGAGGTCAGCAGAACCTGTCTCTTCTTGGGGGCGTTGAGGATCCAACGACAAAAATGCTCGGTCAGGGCGCGGGCGAGTCGGGGGTTGAGGCCGTGGTCGAAGTTATCGATTGCGAAAATACGGGGGGCGTTGGGCAGGTTGGCCAGAGCCGCTACGAAGAGCACGTAAAGCGCGCCCTCGCTGGCATCATAACTGGTGAGCAGGTTGCGCCCCTCGGCCATGTATCGGTCCTCGAAGCAAAGAACCTTCCTGGCAGTGGGAACGCTTGGCGAGATCGGCACTCCCTGCCCGGCCTCCATGGTCCGATAGGCATCAGCCCACTCGATCAGACCGAAAATCTCCTCGACGGTATCGTGGCCATCCGGCAAGAGTTGGTCCAGTTGCTGAACGGCCTCTGCCAACCTTCCTCCAGAGAGCCCGACCGGGTCGCGCGGCTGGGTCTCTTGGACCAGACCGCGCAAGACACTGGTCGTCGGTGTATAGATCGCGTAATCCAGAAGTTCCCTGAGAAACAATGACGCCGGCGACTCGGGTGCCAGTTCGACCGCCCTGAGGGCGGCAAGTCCGCGCTGAGGGTCCAGGGCCTCTGTGCTGGCTGGCGACCGCCCTACGATCCTCTCGGCCCCCTGTGCGAGGCTTTCGGTCTTGAATTGCCAGGCCTGTTCCTTATCTGGCGGAGGCGGAAGAAGTTCGACAGAATACTCTGCACCCTCCCCGTCTGCCCCGAGCCGGATTGCGTTGCGCGACCTATCATTCCGGAAGGAGGACTTGAACAGGTTGGATGGCCCTGGGCGGACCCCACGGCGAAGAAGCGACTCGTCGTCGACACGGCCGTTCGCACAGGCTCCAATCACCCCGGGCGCCTCGAGCAGGTTGCTTTTGCCGCTGCCGTTTGCACCAACGAAGACGTTGACCTGGCCTAGCTCAAGGTCTGCCTCGAGGATTGACTTGAATGCCCTGATCGTCAGCCTCGTGATCACTTGCGAAGCTTTGCGGTCGCTCCCGTATTCGCCTCCAACGACGAACGGATACTTGCCCGCGAGTCTTCGGAGAGGGGTTGAGCATCGAGCATCCGATGACAAGTCCTGGCGCGGAGGGACGGTAAAGTCGAACCAAGAACAAGAGCCTACGCAAGAAGGGGTTGTCTTGGGTAACACAACGCACGCAGCCACAAACTTTGGGTTTCTCGCCGAGCACGACCCGCTGTTGCTGCGCCTGACGCAGCAGGCGGAGCGGTACTTCGCCGAGGACCCGAACACATGCCTATTCAAGCTGCGCCAGTTCGCCGAGTATCTGCTGCCGCTGCTGGCGGCCCGCACGGGGGCGAAGGTTCGGCCGGACATGAGTTTTCACGACACGCTCCAGCTGCTGCGTCGCAATCGGGCTCTGCACGACCAGGCCCATCAAGCGTTCAACACCCTGCGCAAAGCGGGTAACAAAGCGGCTCACGAGATGGCAGGTGACCACAGCGAGGCGCTGCAGATGCTCAAAGTGGCCCGGGCCCTGGCGGTCTACTTTCATCAGACCGTGAAGGACCGGGGCTTCGCGCCGGCGCCTTTCCTGCCCCCACCCGACCCGAAGAGGCAGGCGGCCGAGGTCGCAGCGGAGTTGGCCGAGCTTAGGGCTGAGGTGGCTCGGGTGCTGCAGGCGAAGGCCGAAGCCGAAGCGGTGGCCCGCGAAGAGGCCCAGCGCCGGGCCGAGGCGGAGGCCAGTGTGCTGCTGGCGGCCCAAGAGAAGGCGCTGGCCGAGAGTCGAGCGGAAGAGACGGCCGAGCTGCTGGCGCAGGAGCAGGCTCGCCACGTGCAGGTGGTGGAAGAGCTGGCCACCCAGGCAGCCGAGGCTCCGGTGGAAGAGCTGGAGAAGATCAAGGCTCAGGCCAACAGCATCAACCTCGACCTTGACGAGGCGGCCACCCGGCGCCTGATCGATCAGCAACTGCGCGATGCGGGCTGGGAGGTGGATAGCCAGAAGCTGACCTGGAAGAAGGGCGTGCGACCGCAGAAGGGCAAGAGCCTGGCCGTCGCCGAGTGGCCCACCGACCATCCTGATGGCGGCAAGGGCTGGGCCGACTATGTGCTCTTTCTGGGGCTGACTCCGGTGGCCGTGGTGGAGGCCAAGCGAGCCAACAAAAACGTGGCCTCGGCCATCGGCCAGGCCAAGCGCTACAGCGAGGGGTTCCGGCTCGAGGGTGACCTGGTCGGGGCTGGAGGGCCGTGGGAGAAGTATCGCATCCCCTTTCTCTACTCGACCAATGGGCGTCCCTATCTGCTGCAATTGCAAGAGTTCAGCGGCATCCACTTTCTCGACGCGCGCAAGCCCACCAACCACTCGCGGGCTCTGCCCGCCTGGCACGCTCCCGAGGGGCTGCAGGCGATGCTGGCTCAAGACATCGACCAGGCCACGGCCGCACTCAAGCAGGAGAGTCTAGACTATCTGGGGCTGCGCTACTATCAGAATCACGCGATCCTGGCCGTCGAGGGCGCGTTGGCCGAGGGCAACCGCGAGATCTTGCTGGCCATGGCCACCGGCACCGGCAAGACGCGCACGGCCATCGGGCTACTCTATCGCCTGCTCAAGACCCGGCGCTTCAACCGCATTCTCTTTCTGGTCGACCGCACCTCGCTGGGTGAGCAGGCCCACAACGCCTTCAAAGACGTGACCATGGAGAACCTTCAGAAGTTCTCGGACATCTACGAGGTGAAGGGCCTGGGCGACCTGGTGCCCGACCCGACCACCCGGGTGCACCTGGCCACCGTGCAGGCGATGGTCAAGCGCTGCCTCTATGCTGAAGACGATGTGCTCACGCCCGACAAATACGACTGTATCATCGTCGACGAGTGCCATCGCGGCTACAACCTCGACCGCGAGATGTCCGAGGCCGAGCTCGAGTTTCGCAGCGAAGAAGACTACATCTCGATGTACCGCCGGGTGCTCGACCACTTCGACGCTGTGCGCATCGGCCTGACGGCCACCCCGGCTCTGCACACGACCCAGATTTTTGGCACGCCGGTCTATCAGTATGGCTACCGCCAGGCCGTCATCGACGGCTTTCTGGTCGACCACGAGCCACCCGTCCAGATCGTCACCGGGCTGGCCGAAGACGGCATCAGCTGGCAGGCGGGCGAGCCGGTCGAAGTCTATGACGTCAAGCGCCAGAACATCGACCTGGTGCACATGGACGACGAGGTCAAGATCGAGGTCGAAGGGTTCAACAAGCGCGTCGTCACCGAGAACTTCAACAAGGCCGTGCTGGGCGAGCTAGCCAGGCACATCGACCCGGACCTCGACGGCAAGACGCTGATCTTCTGCGCCACCGATCATCACGCCGACATGGTGGTGCGCCTGCTCAAGGCAGAGCTCGATCAGAGCTGCGGGCCCATCAACGACAATGCCATCCGCAAGATCACCGGAGCCGCCGACAAGCCGTCCGAACTGATTCGCCGCTTCAAGAACGAGAAGTATCCCAGCGTGGCCGTGACCGTCGACCTGCTCACGACCGGCATCGACGTGCCCGAGATTGTCAACCTGGTCTTCTTGCGCCGGGTGCGCAGTCGCATTCTCTACGACCAGATGGTGGGCCGAGCTACCCGCCTGTGCCCCGACATCGACAAGAAGGTCTTCTACATCTTCGACGCGGTGGGTCTGTACGCGGCCATGCAGGACTATACCGAGATGAAGCCGGTGGTCACCCAGCAGCACATCAGCTTCGAGCAGCTGGTGCGCGAAATCACCGAGGTTCCTGACCCGTTGGCCCGCCAGGAGTTTCTCGAGCAGCTCATCGCCAAGCTGCAGCGCAAGCGTTTTGACGACGAGGGCCGCCAGCAGTTCGAGACGTTGACCCAGATGACGGTGGCCGAGGTGCTCGACTTCTTTCGCAAGAACGAGGCTGACACGGTGGCCGGCTGGTTCACCCAGCACCCGACCCTGGTCAACCTGCTCGACAGCTCTACCGGTGGCGGAGCCAGGTTGCTGGTCTCCAATCACGACGACGAGGTGCGGCGGGTCGAGCGAGGCTATGGCCACAACAATCGTCGCCCCGGGGACTATCTCGAGGAGTTCAGCGATTTTCTCAAGAGCAACCTCAACGCCATCCCGGCTCTGACGGTGGTCACCCAGCGCCCGCGCAACTTGACCCGAGCCCAGCTCAAAGAGCTCGAGCAGGCGCTGGCCCAGGAGGGCTACATCCTCAGCCATCTCGAGAGCGCCTGGCGCGAGACGACCAACCAGGACATCGCCGCTAGCATCATCGGCTTCATCCGCCAGCGCGCGCTGGGCAGCCCGCTGTTGCCCTATGGCGAACGGGTCGACCGGGCCCTCAAGAAGATTCTGGCCAAGCAGGATTGGACCAAGCCCCAGCGCCAATGGCTCGAGCGCATCGCCAAGCAGATGAAGCTCGAGACCATCGTCGACCGCGACACCCTCGACCAGGGCCAGTTCAAGGACAAGGGCGGTTTCAACCGCCTCAACAAGGTCTTTGGGGGGCAGATGGAGCAACTGCTGGGTGACCTGGTGGATGCCGCATGGGAAGACGACGCAGCCTAAGGAGAGCCAATGCTAACCTCGAATACCCAAGATATCGTCCAGAAGCTCTGGGCTCTGTGCGACATCTTGCGCGACGACGGCATCACCTATCACCAGTATGTCACCGAGCTGACCTATCTGCTGTTCTTGAAGATGGCCCAGGAGACCGAACGCGAGGCCCAGTTGCCCGAGGGCTATCGCTGGAGGAACCTGACGGCCCAAGACGGTCAGAAACAACTCGACTTCTATCGCGAGATGTTGCTGCATCTGGGCAGCGAGGCCAAGTCGGAGCGGGTGCAGGCGATTTTCAAGAACGCCAACAGCTCGCTGACGCGGCCGCGCAATCTCAAGACCTTGACCAACAGCATCGACTCGCTCGACTGGTATAGCGCTAAGCACGAGGGCCTGGGCGACCTGTATGAGGGGTTGCTGGAAAAGAACGCCAACGAGAAGAAGTCTGGCGCCGGCCAGTATTTCACGCCGCGCCCGCTGATCGACTGCATGGTGGCTCTGGCCCAGCCCCAGGTGGGCGAGCGGGTGCAAGACCCCGCGGCCGGCACGGGCGGCTTCTTGGTGGCCGCCGACCGCTACATCAGGCAGCAGACGGATGACTACTTCGAGCTCTCAGATGACGAGGGGGCGTTTCAGAAGTATCAGGCTTTCTACGGGATGGAGCTGGTCTCGGACGCCCACCGCCTGGCCCTGATGAACCTGATGCTGCACGACATCGAGGGGCACCTGGAGTATGGTGACACCCTCTCGCCCCGGGGGGCAGAGCTGCCGAAGGCCGACCTGATTCTGACCAACCCGCCGTTTGGCTCGAAGAAGGGCGGCGGCCTGCCGACCCGCGACGACTTTACCTATCCGACCTCGAACAAGCAGCTGGCCTTCTTGCAACACATCTATCGGGGGTTGAAGCCGGGCGGTCGGGCGGCCGTGGTCTTGCCCGACAACGTCTTGTTCGAGGGCAACGTGGGCGCCCGCATCCGGGCCGACCTGATGGACAAGTGCGACCTGCACACGATCTTGCGGTTGCCGACGGGCATCTTCTACGCCCAGGGCGTGAAGACGAACGTGCTTTTCTTCACCCGCGGCCGCTCGGAAGAGGGCTGCACCTCGCGGGTCTGGGTCTACGACATGCGGACGAACATGCCGTCGTTTGGCAAGCGGACCCCGCTGACCCGCGAGCACTTTGCCGAGTTCGTGACCTGCTTCGGCGACGACCCGCTTGGGTTGGCTGAACGGATCGACCAGGGCGAGGAGGGACGCTTTCGCTGCTTCACCCGCGAACAGATTCGGGAGCGGGGCGAGAACCTGGATATTTCCTGGCTGCGCGACGAGAGCGCCGAGCATGCCGACGACCTGCCGGAGCCGGAGGAAATCGCTGGGGAGATTTTGGGTCATCTGCAGACGGCGATGGAAGAGATGGAAGCCCTGATGGAGCTTTTGGAGGGCGGTGACGCGGAGTGAGCTTACCAACGGGCTGGCAGCTAGTCGAACTTGGCGAACTTGGTAAGTGGGCAACCGGCGGGACGCCGAGCCGCTCTGTTCCGGAATATTTTGGAGGCGGGATCCCCTGGGTCAAGACGGGCGATCTAGACGACGGCCCGGTAGTCACGATTGAGGAGACCATCTCCGAACTCGGCCTGAAGAACAGCAACGCCAAGCTCTTCCCCCCAGGGACACTGTTGGTCGCTCTCTATGGTGCAACAATCGGTAAACTGGGCATCCTAGTCTCAGCCGCTGCCTGCAACCAAGCCTGTGCTGCACTCCTTCCTGGCTCGACTGCGTTGGTGGTCGAGTATCTGTTTTGGTACCTCCGCTCGCGGCGAGAAGACCTGAGGGCCGCCGGCCAGGGTGGGGCACAGCCGAATATCAGTCAAGGTCTGTTGAAGGCCTACAAGTGTCCTTTGCCCCCCGTGAATGAGCAGCGTCGCATCGTGGCCAGGATTGAGGAACTGCAGGGGCGCAGCCGCGCCGCGCGGGAGTCTCTCGAGGCGATTCCACCTCTGCTGGAGCGGTTTCGTCAGTCGGTTCTCGCGGCCGCTTTTCGCGGGGACCTGACGGCAGATTGGCGCCGGGCGAACCCGGATGTGGAGCCAGCCAGCGTGCTGCTCGAGCGCATTCGCGTCGAGCGGCGTCGGCGCTGGGAGGAGGCGGAACTCGAGCGCCTGCGGGCCAAGGGCCGAGAGCCCAAGGATGACAAGTGGAGGACGAAGTATCGTGAGCCGGAACCGGTGGACACGACGGGCTTGCGGAAGTTGCCGGAGGGTTGGGCTTGGATACACGTCGCAGAGGTTGCGGACGTAGTTGACCCTCACCCCAGCCACCGAACACCGCCGGTCGTCAGTGGCGGGGTGCCATACGTTGGAATGGGCGACTTTCGGTCGGATGGAACACTTGATTTGGAAGGCGCTCGCAAGGTCTCGCCTAATAAGCTTCGCTCTCATCGTGAGCGGTACAGGCTGCAGTCCGGCGATTTCATCTTTGGCAAAATCGGCACGCTGGGCACCCCGATTGAATTGCCGCAGCCTTTCGATTATTGCGTTTCTGCAAACGTCATCCTGCTACAACCTGTAAGCGAAGTAAATTCACGCTGGCTTCTCCATTACTTGGACAGCCCATACATTGGCCGCATACTCGCCGACCTATCAAGAGCGACGGCGCAACCAGCTTTCGGCATAACGAAGATGCGTCAACTGGCTGTTCCGATACCCTCACGGGCGGAGCAGGACTTTGCCGTGAGGCTCATTGATAGTCATCTAGAAAGGTCCCTTGTTGAGGGCGACGCGCTTAAGGTTGCAGCCATCTCTCTAGAGAGGCTTGACCAATCCATCCTGGTCAAAGCCCACCGGGGGGAATTGGTGCCCCAGGACCCCGATGATGAGTCAGCGTCGGCTCTACTTGAGCGCATCCGGGGCGAAGATCAGCAGGTGCCGACGAAGCCGAGGCGCAATTCGTTTAGCAAGCGGGGGACTCTTAAGCATTGAGAGACTCAATCCTTGAGAGACGCCTCCAAGCCCTCTTTGCCTCCTTCGACGCGGTGTATCATGGCGGCGTTCTCGGTTCAAATGCCACAAAAGGTGCCGAGCGGGAGTCCTTCACGGGGTTGTTGCTCTCGGACATCTTTCAACAGAGCGTACGAGTCGGCACGGGGGACATCATCGATAACACTGGTAAGAGAAGCGGCCAGGTCGATCTAGTGCTTGAGTATCCGCGGGCTTTCAGCTTTCCGGCTTTTCCGGGTGGCCCTAGACTCTATCTAGCAGAGAACGTGGCAGCAGTGGTCGAGGTCAAGTCGAACCTGAAGGCACAGAAGGATCAATGCAGAGATACCGCCCAAAAGGTAAAAGAGCTGGAACGGTATTTCGAAAGGCAAAGGAGGTTGGAGCGCGCAGCAGAGCTAGAGCGGGAGGCTTGCGCCATTCAGGAAGCTGAACCCGAGCAAGCAGAAGAACTCCGATGTCGGGCTGATTACAGTCGCAGACTGGCTAAGTTCTTTCCGCCAGACCCCATCCCCGTTCTCGCAGTAGGCTACGAAGGCTGGGCCACGCTCGACGAGATTAAGAGTTGGATGGAATCCATGATCGGCGATCCAGAGGATCCCGACCCCTCGCCGGTCGACGCCGTTTTTGTTGTCAAAAGACGTATATTCTTCCGCTTAAACACTGTGGAGGAACGGCAGAGAACCGGAGATTCTTGCCGGGGAATATCGGGGACGAAGAGCCTTCTCTGGTTACTGGAGTATATACAGGTCCTGATGGCGCCACCCACTTGTTCGCCCTCTATCAGCGCCACGTATAAGTAGAGCAGCGCGCCCGCAACGCCGCCCACCAGAGGTTCGACGAGGGTTTTCGCTACGAGATTCGGATTCAGGCCGGACCCGAGCGTCCCTATCTGTCGGACATCCTCGAGTTCTTGAAGGGCGTGGGGCCAGGACCGGCCAACCTGCTTGCAGAATTAGTCAAGTTGACCGATAGTGTCATTTCCGACCTGGTTCAAGAGATCACCGGTACTTATAATTGTCGCACATCATCGGGTTTATGCCTGGTATCTCGACGACAGCGTCGAGCAGGGTGCCTACCAGGCCCAGGTTAAAGAGATCGGGCCAAAGGAAGATCCGCAGGTCCGCGTCATCGTTCGGCTACGGGCCACTCTACCTCACCCGGGCTACCGACGTGTCCTCGAGGGCCTTGAGTTTTGGTGAGCTAGAGGATCCCGCAACAAGTGCGCAACCTTGAAAGGTGGCGAGGTGCCCGCTTCGCCTGGTCCGGCTGGAATCAACCGAGTTTGTGGTCTGAATCGCAAGCCAGGACCGACGCTGTCCTGACCGGTCGTCGTCAAAGCGTGGCGTGCCCGCCGAACCTCCAAGCGAGCTCCGTGGCAGAGTTCCAGTAGCGCCTCTTTCAACTTTCGCCGTCCGAGCATCTGGCGCAGGTCGTTGACGACTCGGTTGTGACACCTTCCTGGCCGAGGACCTCCCCCACACGGACACGGGAATCTATTCGCGATCCGCTTCTTGAGGGCGCTCTTGACACAGGCGTTTACAACGCTATGAACGCCCGTGCCGTTGTCTCCATCCAACAAAGCGCCGTGTCGTATACCGAGCTTCTCGAACAGTTCCATAAAGCGGCAAAGGTTGGACAGGAGAGCCCTAGTCGTTGATGCGTTGATGTGCTCGGGAAATACAGGATGTTAGCAACGCTCTTAATTTGATCCACACAACGCTCAAAAGTGATCCACCCCCATACCGTTATCCGGAAACTGGAGTTGAAGAGACTTCAAGTCCCGGAGCAGGCATGCTGAAAGTGTTTAGCGGCGAACGACAGAGCGATAGCGAACCGGCCCGGTCAACCGTTCGAGACTACCCTCATCGACGAGTCGCCGGAGCCACTCTCGCGCCTGTGTTCTACTAATCAAGAGTTCGTCAGCCACCTGCGCTTCGGTCTTTTCACACTCCATGCGGGAACAAATCTCTCTGACTTTCGCAAAGAGTTCTTCCGCAGGGGCCCTAGTCCCGGATTTCGTAATCGTCGGGTACGCGCTCTGCTCAGATGTACAATACTTCGGTTCTCTGGAGGTAAATAGCGGGATTTGTCCACCTCCGTTTGGAGGGACCGTGAGTGTCTCCAGCAGTTCTCGAGCGTTGCTCGGGTTGGGCCAGCGAAGTGCGCCTTTTCGCTCGAGGGCCTCTAATCCTCTCGTCAGGGTGCCAGTGGAACGAACGTAAACGGGGATTAGCCGCATGCGGTCGAGTTGCTCGACGGCTCCCGCCCAGGTACCGCCCTTCTCGAGGTCTGAATTGACGATCAATGCAGCGTCGGACAGAGCATAGATGAATTTGTTGCGTTTCATGGCATTGCCGACGTGGAATCGCGCCGAGGGATCAAAGGGAGAGATGAGAGTCAGCCGATTGGTCAGGATTGCATTCCGGTTGTCTCGATTCAGAACGGCCCTCTCAAGGCTATCTGCCAGAACTCCGACGGCCAAGCCGCCAGCGTCTATTGATCCGGTCATCGCTGCGAGGTCAACGCCGCGCGCGCCCCCTGATACGACAGGTCGCTCTGCTCTGGCGGCGAGCTGAGCGACTGTACGGGTCCAATCTAGCAATTCCTCTCGGACATTCCGCGAGCCAACTATCGCTAGGCCGCCCGCGTCCAGATTTCTGATATTCCCACACCCGTATATGATAGGCGGCGACTCCTCCGCAAGACGACGCTTTAGCCTCAGAGGATAGCTGGCGTCCGCGCGGCTCAAGGTCCAAATAGCCTTGCTCTGCCACCTTTCAAGCGCCTGACTGAGCAAGAACCCTCTGGTCAGCAACGAAACGACTCTCTCCCCGTCTATCCCGGCGCTAGCGCACGGCGCATGAAGACCATCGGTCAGGAGATCCGCGGGCTCGCGACCAACTCTTCGAAGCTCGCGGGCGAGTCGATTGTATTCGGTCAATGTAAGCGGCTTCTCCGTAAATTCTCTCCTTCCCACAATGAGCGGCGCAGTGAGGAGCAATATTGCCTTGGTGTTGTTAGAAAGTTCGATCATCCGAACCCCGTCCGAGCGAGCGCAAAGGGAAATACCTCGTCACTTCCGTTCTGCAGGAGCAGCCAGGCTGCCACTGTGAAAGTCCACCGTGAATCGACCATATCATCGACCAGAAGAACCGGCCCCTCAGGTATATTGCCACACAGACCCAATGCGCCGTCTAGATTTAGAGCCTGCATGGAGGAGTTCTTCATAGACTTCTGCTCCGGTCGTTCAGCAACCTGTTTGAACACAGGTTGAAAGGTTAAACCAATGTGCTTCGCAAGCCGCTCAGCGAAGTCGGGAACCAGAGTCGGATGTCGCGCTGAGGGGATACAAGTCACCCAGGTAGGGGATGGAACGGGCGCCCAGTCTTTGAGCATAGCCGCTGAAGCGGCTACAAGATCATCCGTGAACCGACGCTTTTGGTATTTTCCGTCCCGAACCAGCCGTCCCCAGCCAGCATCGCCCCAGACGCAGAGGGCTCTTCCTCCCTGCGCCCTTCGGTTCTGCGGGATTGGTCCGCTGACGGCGTAACTTGTGAGTCCGCCTGGCGGCCACTGCTTTCGTGGCTCAATGGGCACGTTTGTTCGACGCAGAAAGGCTTGGGCTTCTTGCACAAGAATCGGATCTGCTTCATCCGGCAGCGGTTGAAGGTTTGACGGGGTGACAATCTCTGGCTCTCCGTCCAGCGCGCGAACGAGGAAATCCATATGGCCTGTCGTCAAATTCACATACTCCTGCATCTGGGCCTGTTCCTGATGCCTTAACTCTGTTAGTCGCTGCGCCCTATCCCAGAAGCTTTGCTCGAGGCGGGCGGGCGTAAGCTGCCATTTCGTTTCGAACTTTACAATGGGCGGTGGCGACTCGAGTGCTAGGAGGTCTAGCGTTTTCTCTATCCGGTTTCGGCCGACATTTGCGACTTTAAGCAGTTCGGGAACACTCAGCCCTTCAGGGCTTCGAGTAAGTGCGTTGACTACTTCCTCAGCTTCCTCGCTAGTTGGAAACGCAGACTCAATGAAGAAGTTGGTGATTTCGGTGTCTTCTTCGCCGCTGAGAAGCACACCGTAAGCCGATTTAAGTGCCCGACCAGCGCGGCCGACTTGCTGATAGTAGGCAACGACAGATCCCGGTGCTTGATAGTGGACGACAAAGGCGAGATCGGGCTTGTCAAATCCCATCCCGAGCGCCATGGTTGCGACCAGAGCCTTCACATCGTTTCCCATGAGCCTATTCTCGAGGTCAACCCGCGCGCTGCCCGATTTCCCCGTATAAGCCTCAACAGGCAAACCCTGGCATTTCAGCCAGTCGGTCACCTGATGGGCGTCCCGGATTGTGAGAGTATAGATGATCCCGCTGCCGTCAATGTTAGGCAAGTGCTCAGCCAACCACGCGAGCCGCTCGGCTTGACCGGGCAAGATGATGGTTTGAAGGTGCAGGGACGGCCTGCCTAGGGGACCTCGGATCACCTCGAGTTGCGGCCCTAGAACGCTTCGCAAATCTTCCATCACTCGCGAATTCGCGGTAGCGGTAGTGGCTAACAAACGTAAGTTCTTGGGGAGATTCCCTATGATCCTCTGGAGCAAGCGGTAATGTGGTCGAAAGTCGTGGCCCCAGTCTGAAACGCAGTGGGCTTCGTCAACGATCAAGAGCGATATGCGGGGCGCTAAAGATGCAAGGACTCTTTCGCGAAAGCGCTCGCTTGACAGGCGTTCCGGCGAAATGAGGAGAATGTCGACAGAGTCGTTCGCGACGGCCGTCTCGACAGGGTCCCAGTCGCATTGATTTTCACTGTTGATGGTCTCAGCAAGGAGACCCATCCGGCGAGCCGCCTCGATTTGATTTCGCATCAATGCCAGCAATGGAGAGATGAGGATGGCCGGCCCGCACCCTGCTTCCCTGAGTAGTTTGGTGCCGATGAAATAGACAGAACTCTTGCCCCAGCCGGTTCTTTGAACGACCAACAATCGCCCCTTCCCCTCGACAGTATGGCGAATCGCGTCCTCTTGGCCGTGCCGGAACCAAGTGCCCGGCTGCTGTGTCGCCAAGCGAAGAAGTTCCGCAGCTCGCGCCGGATCGTAACGTATCTTGAACGACATAGTTAGCCTCCACAGTCAACGCCTCCGACTCATACAACGCCAGTTCCCGCTGGGCTTGCCTCGTGGGCGGTCAGCGCCGGTCGTTGTCCCAGTTCCATCGGACGACGTGACATCTCGCAGCGAAGGGTTACGAGCCCCAGCGGAACGAATCTTTAACACAAGCGCCGACCGAACCTCTTTGACGTGGAGGCCGCGACTCCCTGGACGGTCGAACGCCAGCCTATGGGTCTGAGGAGTGGCGCTCACCCTCCAGGTCGTTTCGAAGTCTGAGGATAGTTCCGTGAGCCAAGTCTAACATGACTAATGCACAGCCACGGCAATACCCCTTCTCGACCCGCCCCTCTTTGACCAGCAGGACCAGGTCGCCCTTCAAGATTTGATGCGCTTTACTGTGATAGCACTTTCTTCTTCTACGGGCAGTCTGGATGGCTAGGGTCTTCAAAACGGCTTTGTGTCTAGCCACTGCCGTCCCTCAATTCGTACACAACCTGGTCAAGAATCTCGTCCATTCCGTCGTGCGCTTTCCTCAGCTCTTCTAGATCGAGGGAGTCGCGGTCATTCGCGTCGATGTCTAAAAAACGATTGACTGCGAGGTTCAAGAGCACAATCGCTGCAGCCAGATTGTCGCTGGCAGGCGTCCTCACTTTGCTGACGAGCTCTCTTCCCGGGACCTGGAGCCCGAGCCGATTCAGGAGTTCCTTCGCTGCCGAGCGAGTTCTTTCGTTGAGGCGTCGGCGGGCTTGCTGCCGCGCCCTCTGGGGTTGAACAGGCTGCGGGATGAACGGCACTACGCTTGCGGAGTCATTTGGTTCTGAGGCTCCCAACTGTCTCTCCAGGTCAGCTTGTGCGATCCCCAACTCCTCTGGGTCAAAACCTTTTAGGCGGATTGTTCGAAAAAGGTCGTCTATCACTCGCTGTCGCTCCTCGACGCTGAGCGGTCGCCCGAGGTAGTGGTCCTGCACAAGAGAATCAATAGTTTCGCTTACGACTTCGATGTCCGGCCGAAATCTGCGAACCTTTTTCGATGTACTTGAGGAGAATACTCGGGACCCGTTCGCGACTTCTTGGAGGAGACTCCGGTCATCTTGGTCAAAGGATCTAAGCTCTTCCCACCAGCGATCGACATTCAACCCCAGGTGAGAAATAACGTAAGCTCGGTTATCCGGATGGCCAGGCTGCGCCTCTTTGATAACGCGCATCACTCGGCCTATAAACTGAATGTATGGAACAATGTGGCGGAAGGGGCGAAAAATCGCCGCGACACTTAGGTTGGGGTAGTCGGCACCTTCATTGAGGATAGAAACCTGGCAGATGACATCTAATTGGAGATTCTTGAGCGCTGCTCGGGTTCGACCCTGCTCTTCTTCCGTTTGCTTGCTGTGTAGGACTGCGGCCCGAAGGCCCCTTTCTTCGTAAAGAGAACGGATGGATTTCGCGTGGTCTATAGAGCAGGCGGCCGCTATGATTTGATGGTGAGCGGTTCCATCACTTCGCAATTCCCGCAAGCTCTGAATAGAAGCGTCAACGATGTGTTCGTTGCACTCACGGGAAAGAGCCACTCCTCGACTGAACCACGTCGTCTCCTTCAACCTGACGACTTCGTCTATGCTGTACACTTTGCCCGGTTCATTGCTGGTGAACCGAAGTTCGGTTGGCGCGAGCCTTCGGCTGGCGATGTCTTTGATATAGCCCTCGCGGATCGCACTGGCAATTGGATAGCGATAGATGAGCTCTCCGTCGACGGGTTGCCCATCACTCCTGAGCGGAGTCGCCGTGAAACTTACAACCTTTGCCTTGGGAAAACGTGAAAGCGTCTCCTTCCAGGACGGCGCAGGGGCATGGTGCGCCTCATCCACAAGGATCAAATCAAAGTAGCGGGGGCCGAACCGATCCAGCCACTTTGCCCTCGTCGTCGCTAATTGCTGTATGTTTGCCAAAAGGATGTTGGCGCTATCACAATCGTGAATGTTTGCGTTCGGTTCGAGTACCGCCGTGGTCGGATGGCTCCCGTTCGCAAAGACGGCAGTCTTCTTCCAAAAGTTTTGCGTGTTTGATGCATCCATGGATTTCTGGACCGTGCGCAGGATCTCAAGGTTGGGCACGATAACGAGAACCCTGCCCGACGAGATTTCGAACGGCATTAAAGCCATCGTTCCCGTCTTTCCGCATCCCACGGGCAGTTGGATGATCGCAGGGCGCGCCCTCTCCCGAGAGAAATAGGATCGAGCGGCGTGATATGCAGCTTTTTGCGGCTTCCGTAGCTCATCGTTTCCGTCGATATTCACCCGGCTTGTTAGAAAGAGCTTATGTTTGTATTCTCGACCCAGTTCTGCAAGCATGGCTGCTATCCAGGCGTTGGCCGCTTCGGATTCCGAACATTCGAGGGCGAACTCGAGGACGCATCGTGCCTCAATTTTTCTGTCGGCGTCTATCAGGCAACTCGCTTGGCTGATTAGGTTGACAGAAGCGCGCTCGCCCCGACCATCAAGGAGAAGCAACTCTGCGATTTGTCCCTCTTTGGTGGCTACGTGGCTAGCCAGCCACCTGATGGCTCTCCGCGACCCGGCAGGATTGACCTTCATCGCCTCCAACTCGAGTAGGGACTGTGATTTCTCAGTCTTGAGTCGACGCAGTTCCAAGTCTTGCGGTCTCATTGGTAATACCAGAAGAATGCCCTGCAGTTCGAGAAATTCACCACACAAACAAACCCGGGCTTTTTGAAGGGGTTGGCTTGGAGTTGAGCACGCTTGGATTCCCGTAGGTTCTCGAGGTTGCCGTCTTGCGTTCCGCTGACCTCGAGCAGAATGTCATCGCCGAGCCAATAGTCCGCTCTTTCGCCTCGTCTCGTGACCTCAGTAAATTCGAGTTGCGCGAGGGTCGTCACCAATATGCAACTCAAGCCAAGCGCGGCGAACTCAGTAATGACACTGGTTTGGTAAGTCTTCTGACACCTTCGGTAGTCGTTGGCTAGTCCCGCCCACTGCAACTTGAAATTGCATAGGGTCGGTACAGAGCCCTGGGGTCGGTGATCTACAACCAACTCGCGATCTCCGTCGGTATAGTTCGAGTTCGCTAACAGGCGAATGACCAGAGGTGAACGCCAGTCGTCGGCCCGAATGTTTGGATGATGGCTCCCGAGCTGTTGAACATCGAATGTTGGCATGCTTCGAGTTTTCGGGGTTTTGGGTGGTTCTCCTGGTCCGTCTCCGCGAACCAGGAGACGTTGGCGCACCGGCTCATGCATCACTGACAGATCCTGTCATCGAGGGATGCGACAGTCGAAAGACGAGTTGGGTGCAACCCCGGTTTCGTGTGAATCTGATCCTCTCGATTGCAAGGTGTCTCAGTTAAATGAAGAAGCCTCCCTGATCTACTAAAACCCTCCGGCGGAGCCGGAAACGGGAGGCTACCATGGGATTCGGCTTGCACGCCACAACACCTATTTCGCTAAGGGGGACTTCACGAGCGAGACAGCACCCCAGGGAGCGCCATTGCGAGGCTCCTTCGGCTTTCAAAATGGCTTTTGAGCGAGCGAAGGAGAGACTTGCGAAGATCCTGGAGCGGGTCTCCGATGAGAGATTCTTGGAGCCTGGGGAGTTGGCCGAATTCGAGCGTCGCCTCCACCGAGAGGTCGCTCAAGAGTTCATCGATCCCGTGGTCGCGGCTGTGGTCCAGGACCTCCATTATGACGACGAGGTCGAGGTTCGAGCAACCATCTTGAAGATGAAGCGGCCTCATCTCAACCTCCAGGCTCCTCGCCAGACGGTTACCATTACGTTCCTCGGCGGCTCGAAGCAGCAGGTGGTCACTCCCTACTATCTCTCGCGCCCCCCGAGAACCAAAGGTCGACCTCGCAAGACGCGGCGAAAGGTGGCCGACAGGGGGCTCTATCCGGTCCTGGAGGTGCTCGGAATCCGCTTCCGAGCATCGCTGGCGCTCACCAGCGAGGTGGCTCGCCTTGTGGCCGTCGGCACCATCGATCAGGCCAAAGACTCCCTTGAGCGCCGGGGAATCTCGCTTGGCCGCAAGGTCATCAGCCGCATCGCCAAACGCCTCGCTATGCGAGGTCTCGCCTCGCCTATCGGGACTGGGTAGAAGAGCAAACGCAGCGTGGTTTCCGCGGAGGTTCCGCCAAGGGCCTTCGGCTTGGGATCGGATGCGACGGTGGCCGAGTTCGGTTGCGATATCCCAAGAAGCGAGGGCGACCCCGGAAGAGCGGCAGGCGGGGTTACGATGGGGAATGGAAGGAACCGAAGATTCTCATCATCTACGAGTTCGACGAGCATGGCGGCAAGAGGAAGGGTGGCCTTTGTCGGTATGACGCCAGCATGCTTCGAGCGGATGACTTCTCTGGGATCCTACGCTCGCTGCTATGCGAAATCGGTGCCCACGAAGCCAGAGAATGGGTCATTCTCGGGGATGGTGCCGACTGGATCTGGAACCGCGTGCGGGCGCTGGTCGAGGAGCGGAAATGTTCAACGGCCGGGAAGCCCGCCGCCGAAGGAATCTGTTCAACTACTTCAGGGACCGAGCGGAGAAGATGCGATACGAGACCTTCAAGCAGCGGGGTATCCCCGTCGGTTCCGGGGCCGTTGAGAGCTGTGTCCGAAGGGTCGTCAACCTGAGATTGAAGGGCAATGAGGAAGTCTTGGCCGTGAATCTAATTCAACTTCGAAGATGATCTTGACCGAGCCTTGCCGATTTGCGGCCGACGACGAGCGACGGTTCTAGCGGTGACCGCCGTCGATCCGGCCCGACTGAGGGCGCGAGCACGCCGCCTTAGCAAGGAGGACATCCTCCTCATTCTGGACCGAGCCATCGAGCACGTGCCCAAAGACCAGCTCGCTGGTCTGCTCGGGTGGCAACTCAAGCCCGAGGAGGTCGCACCTGACCAGGGGTCTCTACTGGAGACGATCGAAGAGTTCGTTCGAGCCAGCTAGCGAGGCGAATACTATCAGAGCTTTTCCGGTCAACTGGAGGAACAGCAACGAGGTGTCGGCGGGGACCCTGGCCTGGATGGCGGAGTGCGAGAGGCTTTTTACGCGCTGTATCCTTTCCCAGGAGGAACCGGTTGTGCAGCGTCAGGCGTTCGATTCTCTCTTCGCACTGTTAAGGTGCCTGGACGATGGCGACGAGATCGTGTTTTTTGCCGACGAAGGGGGCTCCTGGCAGGTCTGCCTCGACTGGTCCCAGGTCTTGCGAGCCTACTTTGCCTGTCTGTCACAAACCGTCGAGCCCACCTCTTACGCAAAGGCGGTCGATGCAATCATCAACGACTTCGTAAGCCACGACCGCGTGAGACACTTGCATGTGGCTCTGGCTCTGGCCACGCCGGCCCAGAAAGCGGCGCTGGCGAACGAAGCCTGAACAAGAGTTAGCAATTCCATCGACGGGAGCCCTGATCGCCGGGCCGAAGATGGCCCGATGTCGGATTCCTACGATTCTCCGTGGAAGGAAGCGCTGCACGTCTACTTCCCCCAATTTCTGGAGCTGCTGTTTCCCGAGGTCCACCAGGCCATCGACTGGAGCCGCGGCTGGCGGGTGCTCGACAATGAGCTACTCGGCAGCGCCGCCACCACAGCCCGGCGGGTCGACGTGTTGATGGAGGTGACCAGGCTCGACGGCGAGGCCAGCTGTATTCTCGTTCATGTCGAGGTCCAGAATCAGCACGAAGCCGGCTTCTCGGCCCGACTCTTCGACTATCACTATCGAATCAGACTCCATTTTGGCAAGCCGGTCTGCACGCTGGTCGTGCTCGGCGATCCGAGCCGGACGTGGCGCCCCGACAGCCATGAAGAAGAGCTGCTCGGCTGCCGTCATCGCCTGGAGTTTCCGACCGTCAAGCTCGAAGAGCTTCGCCCCGTGATTCGCGAGCTCGAAGCCAACAATAATCCGTTCGGTCCGGTGGTAGCCGCTCATCTGCACGTCCGGTCGGCCGGCCCGATAGCCCAAAGCGGCAGCGCATCAAACAGCGGCTCGTGCGCCAGCTCTACAAGACCGGCTTCACCCGGGAGCAGATCCGGCAGCTGTTTAGGTTGATTGATTGGTTTCTGCAGCTAAGTCGGGAACAGGAGGAAGTCTTCTGGACTCAGCTAAGAAGATACGAGAGGAAGAATAAGATGCCGTACATCACCAGTGTCGAGCGCATGGGAATGGAGAGGGGCCTGGCCGAGGGTCACGAGAAAGGCCTGGCTGAGGGCCTGGAAAAGGGCATCGAGGCCGGCCACGCCCGGGGCGTTAGAGATTCGATTCGTACCGTGCTGGCCGCCCGGTTTGGCGAGGGCTTTCTTGAGCAACTCGGCGGCCTTGAGGATGTGTCCGACTCGAGCCAGCTTTCTTCCCTGACCTTGGCGGCGGTGTCCGCGGTCACCTTTGAGGACTTCCTGACGGCTCTATCCGCGACCCGTTCGCTAGCGAACGAAGCCTGAACAAGAGTTAGCAATTCCATCGACGGGAGCCCCGATCGCCGGGCCGAAGATGGCCCGATGTCGGATTCCTACGATTCTCCGTGGAAGGAAGCGCTGCACGTCTACTTCCCCCAATTTCTGGAGCTGCTGTTTCCCGAGGTCCACCAGGCCATCGACTGGGGCCGCGGCTGGCGGGTGCTCGACAATGAGCTACTCGGCAGCGCCGCCACCACAGCCCGGCGGGTCGACGTGTTGATGGAGGTGACCAGGCTCGACGGCGAGGCCAGCTGTATTCTCGTTCATGTCGAGGTCCAGAATCAGCACGAAGCCGGCTTCTCGGCCCGACTCTTCGACTATCACTATCGAATCAGACTCCATTTTGGCAAGCCGGTCTGCACGCTGGTCGTGCTCGGCGATCCGAGCCGGGCGTGGCGCCCCGACAGCCATGAAGAAGAGCTGCTCGGCTGCCGTCATCGCCTGGAGTTTCCGACCGTCAAGCTCGAAGAGCTTCGCCCCGTGATTCGCGAGCTCGAAGCCAACAAGAACCCGTTCGGTCCGGTGGTAGCCGCTCATCTGCACGTCCGCTCGGCCGGCCCCGATAGCCCGAAGCGACAGCGCATCAAGCAGCGCCTCGTGCGCCAGCTCTACAAGACCGGCTTCACCCGGGAGCAGGTCCGGCAACTCTTCAACCCAGGCGGTGCGTAGCCGGGCCGCCGGATTGCAGCGATAGCGCGTTCAAATGCAAGGAGCGGTGCCTGCGACGCAGCAGTTGGGCGTGATAGCGTCGCAAGACAAGGTCCGGTCGCGCATCGCCTGGGTTCAACTGATGGATTGGTTTCTGCAGCTGAGTCGGGAGCAGGAGGAAGTCTTCTGGGCTCAGCTAAGAAGATACGAGAGGAAGAATAAGATGCCGTACATCACCAGCGTCGAGCGCATGGGAATGGAAAAGGGACGCGAAAAGGGCCTGGCCGAGGGTCACGAAAAAGGCTTGGCTGAGGGCGTCGAGAAGGGGCACGCACGGGGTGTGAGAGATTCGATTCGCACCGTTCTTGCCGCCCGCTTTGGCGAAGGCTGCCTTGAGCAACTCGGCGGGCTTGAGGATGTGTCCGACCCGACCCAGCTTTCCGCCCTCACCCTGGCTGCTGCTACGGTGCCAACCATTGAGGAGTTCCTCACGATTCTTTTAGTCTAAGACGAGTTCACCGTCAGTGAGAGGGTGAACTCGACGGATGCCACCCCACCCCGCTCCCCTCCCGCCTAAGGCAAATGGAGTCCCACTTCCATCAGGGCGATGGCAACATCATCCTGCAAGGAGCCACCCGGCAGCCGGACCAGGGCCACCAGCGCCTCGAGCGGGTCCGGTTCGGCCAGGGCTGCGCGGATCTTCTCCTGGCTGGTGTAGCGAAACAGTCCGTCCGAGGCCACCAGTAACTGGCCTGGCTGGAGCGGGCATCGGAAGGGCATCGGCATCGCCTCGCCGCTGCCGAGCAAGGGCTTGCGCCGCTGGTGCTCGGTCAGAACAAAGGTGGTATCGGCGGTTACCAACCAGGCCTCGGAGTCGCCCACCGAAACGCCACTCAACTCGTGCTCGTCGAGGTTGACCACCAGGCCCGTCGTGTCCCCGCAGATCCGATCGGCGGCCAGCCTTCGGTCCACCTCGAGGAAGGCGTCCCACAACGGCGAGGGCTTGGCGACCATGAAGTCGACGAAGAACTGAGCGGCCTCTTCTCCACCGGCCACCCCGCCCGCTCCGTCGGCCAGGATAACGGTGTCTGGCATCACCACCACGCGGTCCTGAGAGCGGGCGCCCGAAGGCAAGTTGATGGTCATCCCAGGCCTTTCGGGGCCGAAGCGCCCCATCCCCCGGACCGGGGAATCGGCACCCGAGCCAGCTTATCAGGGTTGCGGGTGGCGTAGATGGCGACCACCCGGTCGCCCTCGATGTCAAAAGCAAGGGTGGTGACCACCTGGCCGGCCTCGCTGGCCACCAGACCCGGCAGTCCCCCCACGCGCGTCAACCACACCCGGGTCTGGCTCGAGGGCGCAAACTTCTGGGCCACGCCCACGAAGAAGCGGGCCACCTTGTCGGCCCCGATGACGGGTCGCAGGGCGGCCACCGCCTTGCCGCCGCCGTCGCTGAGCAGCACCACATCCTCGCGCAGGTGACGCATCACACCCTCGAGGTCTCCGGCCATCATGGCCTCGACCAGCTCGCTGACCAGGTTCTGAGCCGCCGCTGGCTCGGGGTGAAAGCGAGCCCGCTGCTGGCGCAGATGGGTGCGCGAGCGCGAGACCAGTTGGCGGCAGGCCGTGTTGCTTCGGCCCAGCAGCCCGCCGAGTTCGTCATAGCCAAAGTCGTAGACCTCGTGCAAAAGCCAGGCCGCCCGCTCCAGCGGCGACAGGCGCTCGAGGGCTACCAGCAGGGCCAGCGTGAGGTCTTCGGCCAGTTCCAGCGGGTCGTCCGCCTCCACGATCGGCTCCGGCAGCCAGGGCCCGGGATAGACCTCGCGCTGGTGCCGGGCCGACTTGAGGTGGTCCAGGCACAGCCGCGTGACCACCCGATAGAGCCAGGCGCGGGGGAGTTCCACCGACTGGCCCTCGAAGCGCAACCAGGCCTCCTGGACCAGGTCTTCGGCCTCGGCCAACGAGCCGGTCATGCGATAGGCCAACCGAGTGAGTTCGGCGCGGTGGGCCTCGAAAACGGTGGCGCTCACGAGACCAGGGCGGCCGGCCTGGCAACCGCCACCCCCTCCACCTCGACCCGCATGCAGACGTGACCATGGCCCAGGGCGTACTTCAAAGTGGGATAGATGCGAGCGGTCGTGAGGGCGTAAGCCAGGGTGAGAGGGGCGCGCGGGCCAAAGCGAGTGATCACTTCTTGACGCAGCTGATCGGCCTCGGGGTCGCGGGCCAGGGCGTGGCGCACGAACTCAACTGCCAGCCGAACCTCGGCCGGCAGCGCCTCATCGTCGCCGGCCACCACCGCCGCCAGGATCGTGCCGGGCACTCCTGCCTCTTCGGCCATGCGCACCGTCAACTGGGCACAGGGACCGCAGTCCTCGGCCACAATGGCGGCCAGTCGAGCGGCGAAGAGCGCGTCGCGGGGAACATCCCGGTCGTAGGCTCCCATCGACTGCACCAGAGCCACGCGCAGCAGCGCTCCCGGCCCGCCCGTCTGCAAGATGTCGTGGAGATAGGCGGCGTCGTAGCCGTAGCGAGCCTCGAACTTTCGGATCATTTTTCGCGATAACCAGGTGAACATGCTGTGATAGCCTCCTTTGCCTAAAGGACGAGACAGCCTGCTCGGTTGTGACATGCCGGCCGCCCACGGCGGGAAACATCAGGACTTCATTTGTCTGCCTGAACTAGACATCTTGACATCAATCTTGGACAGGAGCTACCGTGGTGCCGTGAGACCCTCGACCCGGATGTTGCCCTGAGACTAAAGCAAGAGATGGAGCGAGAAACAAGACCCTGAAGGCGACCGTGAACGATGCTCTTCGAAGAGGATTGAACCTCGCGTGCCACCAGGACGAGGACGAGCCTTTCCAGGTTGAGGCCCATGACTTTGGCTTCAAGCGGGAATCGACCTGGACCGCCTCAACCAGTTGGTCGACCAGCTCGAAGCCGAAGAAGTCGCCTCGAGACATCCGTTTTGATCACCCCGACGTCAATCTGCTGATTCATGCCTACAACGCCGCTTCGCCTCGTCACCAGCGAGCGAAACAGTGGTGGGAGGAGCTGATGGACGACCCGAAGGCGATCGTCGGGCTCACCTGGGTCGCCATGATGGGCTTCATTCGCGTCGTTACCCATCCGAGACACGCGCAGATCTTCTTCGGGCTGCTGGAATCTCTTGGCAGCGCAGGCAACCTCACGACCGACGCGCATCTTGCCGCGGTCGCGATCGAATTTCAAGCCGAACTCCACACCACAGATGCTGATATGTCGCGCTTTTCAGGTTTGAGTTGGCGCAATCCCATAGGCTAACATCCCAGCCGGCTCCCCGCCCCGAAACGACTCCGTGTCGTTGTCCACCCCGACGAGACCAAGCCGTCAACTGGCGGCTGGTCGAGCGGCGACGCGCGCGTCGCGAGAAACATCGCGGTCGTAGGTCCCCTCGGCTGTGCCAGCCCAGGCTCAGCAGCGCTCCCGGGCCGCCCGGCCTGTCAAATGTCGTGGAGTTAAGCGTTGACCATGACTCGGTTAAGGTATATATTTTGGATAGATATTCGTGGGCGAAGGATGGTGTTATGCAGAAAGCCAAACTGTTTAAGAATGGACAAAGTCAGGCTGTCCGTCTACCGAAGGAATTTCGGTTCTCCGGTAGCGAGGTCCATATAAAGAGGGTCGGAAACGCGGTTGTTCTGATGCCGATGGAGGGTTTCTGGGAGCCGATGCTATCGGCTCTCGACATGTTCAGCGACGACTTCATGGAGTCCCGCTCACAACCCGGTGAGCAGGTTCGGGAGGAACTCTTCGATTGACGCACCTCTTGGACACCGACATTTGCGTCTATCTGATTAAGCGAAGGCCTCCCGCGGTCATCGAGAGACTTCGCTCACACCCGCCCGGAGAGATCGGTGTCTCGTCCGTGACCGTTGCCGAGTTGTCATACGGAGTTGAGAAAAGTCAGCATCGCGAGGGCAATAAGGCGGCCCTGCGACAGTTTCTGTTGCCCCTGGTCGTGTTGGATTTTAACCACGAAGCCGCCCTGACCTATGGCGAGGTGAGGGCAACTCTGGAGCGTGCCGGCACGCCCATCGGGCCGTTCGACACGATGATTGGGGCCCACGCCTTACACCTGAACGCGACCCTGGTCACCAATAACCTCTGGGAGTTTTCTCGCATCATCGGTTTGAGAACGGAAAACTGGTCGGCCTAACATTCTTTGCGGCCGCGGGCAGAACCTTGCACCCACTCGCCCGCGGCCCAGACCAGCCAGGGCAAATCGGCCGGCGACAAGCCAAGCGTGCCCGCGACAGCACCAAGCACAAAGTGAAGAACCCGCGAGTTACCGCGGGTTCCATGAGGTCCGTATGGTCATCTATGAGAGCGGGCAAGGTCCACGCCAATTTCCCCGGCCCGCCGGCCGCGAGTCTGATGTGCAGGAGTTGCTCGCGTCCGTTGTATGTGCCTATAGATTAACCTGCCGCAGTTGGCCAGAGGTTGGACAGGCCGGGCCGATCCGACAAAGTCGTTACATCAGCTTGAACTTCTTAGCGCCCGAAGCCGCTGCTCGGCTTGAACTGCGGAGCTGTGTCCCGCTGAGCCAGCAGCTCGAGCATGGCCGCGGCCCATTCGGCCATCTGGCGGGTGCCGTCGAGGTTCCACTCTTGCTCGAGCACGGCCAGCGAGTCGCTGGTCTTGTGGTAGTGCTGGGCACGATAGTTCTGGCGCCGGGCCAGGCCGTCGCCCGCGACCGAGGTCGGCCCCTCGTGGGGCCACAGGCCGGGCACGCCGGCCCGGGCGAAGCTGAACTGGTCGGAGCGAAAGAAGAAGCCGTTCTCTTTGTCGCGCTCGGGAATGTAGCGCAGGCCCACCCGCTCGGCCGCCTGGCGGGCCACCTCGTCGAGGTCTGACAGGTCGGCCCCGATGGCGTAGGCATCGCGAGTCGGGCCCCAAATGTTGGTCATCTCGAGGTTGATGTTGGCCCAAACCTCGGGCATGGGCGGATGAGCGGCCAGGTAGCGCGAGCCCCACAGGCCCTGCTCTTCGGCGCTCACGGCCACGAACAACAGGTTGGCCGAGAGCGGCTGGTCCGAGAAGTGGCGAGCCAGGGCCAGCATGCTGGCCACCGCCGAGCAGTTGTCGACCACTCCGGCATAGATGCCGCCTTTCGGGTCGACTCCCCAATGGTCGTGGTGGGCCGTTACCACCAGGGTGGGGGCATCTTTGGCGGTGCCTGGCAAGAGGCCGCCCACATTGGCCGTCTTCACCCGGCGAAACTTGGGATGCTGCTCGACCTCGACTTTCACACCCAGTGGGACGGGGCGAAAATCGGGGGTCTCGGCCCGGGCCAGCAGCTGATCATAGTCAGGACACAGCTGGCGGGCCACCGCTTCGGTGACCCAGCCTTCAAAGGGGCTGCCCGGGGCCTCGCCGGGAATGGTGAAGCCTTCTTGCGACCACGAGTTGCGCACCACCTCCCAGCCGTAGGTGGCTCGGGTCGGGTTGTGGACCAGCAGAATGCCGCCAGCACCCAGGCGGGCCGCCTGTTCGTACTTGTAGGTCCAGCGGCCGTAATAGGTCATCACCGGCCCCTCGAAGACGCCCCCCGGGCGATTGCCCGGCTCGTTGACCTCGACCAGCAGAATCTTGTCCTTGAGGTCGGCCCCTTTGATGTCATCCCACTCGCGCTCGGGAGCTTCGATGAGATAGCCGGCGTAGACCAGTTCGCCGCTGAGTTTGGTGGGCGCGTCTTCGCGGCTGGTGAAGACCACGAAGTCGTCGCCGTAAGTCAACTTCGAGCCGGGAAAAGACAGGCGAGCCTGGGGATCGGGCGTGCTGCCCAGCAGTTCGAACTCCTGGCCGTACGAGTCGCCGAAAGCCGGTCGCAGACCCGCCGCGCGAAACTGAGATTCGATATAGAGCGCGGCGATCTCGAGGCCTTCGCTGCCCAAACCGCGGCCCTGGGTGAGGGGGTCGGCTAGAAACCGGATGTGGGCCTCGATTTCGTCGCTGGTGATGGGGTCTGCCTGGGCCAGGGCAGAGCAAAGCAAAAGCAAGCAAAGCAGGAAGCGGGTCATCTTGGCCCTGTTGGAGGCCCGACCGGTAGGGTCCTCCAACAGGAGAGGGGGCCCTCCGCCACAAACTCGCTTAGATACTGGAAAAAAGGGGCGGGAAAAGCCATGCGTTGTAGGTCGTATCTCTTGGCGCTGCTGTTGCTTGTTTTGGCTGGATGCTCGGGCGGAGGCTCGAGCTCGGGCGGAGAGGCTTCGGCGGGACCGGGACCGGTCACGACCGGGCTGGCCTTGACGGTCCGATTGGCCCCCACGCCGCGGGTGCTGGCGCGCAACGGCTTGCCCGACCTGGTGCGGGTCGAGGTCTATGACTTACTCACCCGCACTCTGATCGCCCAGGGCCAGGCTGACGTTCCTGAAGGAGCCAGCCAGGTGAGCGTCTTCGTCGGCTCGGTGCCCCCCGGGCGCTTTCTGGTGGTGGCCAAGGGCGTTGACCTCAACGGCGTGCTGCTGCTGTCTTCGGGCGAACAAGAAGTCACGGTGGTGGCCGGGTCGACCACTTCCCTCACTCTGGTCCTGTCGAGCCTGAGCCCCAGCTTGCGCTTTGCCACCCAGCCGATGAGCGCGGTGGCCGGGGCGAATCTGGTTCCGGTCGTGGTCCAGGTACTCGATGCGGCCGGCAATCTCGATACCACCGCGGCAGTGCCCGTTACGGTGGCTCTCAACGGCACTCCTGGAATGCTGGCCGGCACCCTCACCGTCACCAGCGTGGCTGGCGTGGCCGAGTTCAGCGACCTGAGCGTCAGCCAGGCGGGCAGCTACACGCTGACCGCCTCTGCCTCTGGCTACACTTCGGCCACCAGCCAGCTGTTTGCCATCTCGGTCACGGTCGGGCCTCCCGCCCAGCTGGCTTTCGTCACCCCACCCGGCAATGTCTCGGCCTTTGACACCATGTTACCGGTGGTAGTGGCGGTGCAAGACTCGAACGGGATTTTGGTGCCCACGGCCACCAATGCGGTCACCATCGCCCTGGCCTCCAACCCGGGTTCGTCGACCCTGGGAGGCACCCTCATGGTCAACGCGGTGGGCGGCCTGGCCACGTTTTCTGACTTGACCCTCGACATGGTCGGCTCGGGATACACCCTGATGGCATCCTCCCCGGGTCTCACCAGCATCACCAGCGGCAACTTCGACGTATCGCTGGCCCCCGGGGCCTTGACCCTGGTGGGCGTAGTGCCGGTGGGCAACCTCCCCAACTATCCCGATATGTCCAGCGACGGCAAGTTTCTCTACGTACCTCTGTTTAACGCCAATCAGGTCAAAGCTTATTCGGTGGATGCGGCCACGGGGGCCCTGACCGAGTTGACCAGCAGCCCTTACACCGGGTTCTCTAATCCGGCGGCGGCGGCCCTGACGCCCGACGGCAGTTCGCTGTTCATCTCTAACGCCTCGTCCGCGAGTGCCACCACTTTTAGCGTCAATACCACCACCGGCGATCTCACCCTCACGGGCGCGGCGGGGACCGGCGGCAATCCGCTTCGCGGCGAGGTGACCCCCGACGGCAACTTCTTCTACGTCGCCAACTTCGCTTCCCATACGCTGTCGGGTTATCACGTGTTGCCGGGCTCGATTCTATCCGAGTTGAGCACCTCGCCTGAGGCGGCCGCTGGCTTCGGCCCCGACTCGCTGAGCATCCGGCCAGACGGCATGTTTTGCTACTCCTCCAACGGCAACGTCTACTCCATCAATACGGGCAACGGCGACCTGACCGAGATCGCCTCTTCGCCGTTTGCCAATGCGGTCGGCGAGCCCACCATGGACGCAACGGGAAACATCCTGTTCGCCTTTGACATCGGTCCCGGAACCTTAAAGACGTCGCTGCTCAATCCCATCACCGGAGTGCCTACCCTGGCGGCCTCCGTCACCACCACGGCCGGCGCCCTGGGCACGCCAGCGGTGGAAAGCTCGAACAAGTTCATCTACGTCAGCGATTCGATCAACGCCAAGGTCTATGGCTTCCGGTTCGACAGCAGCGGCAACCTCACGCCGGTGCCGGGCTCGCCCTTTGACAGCGGGGGTGGTCCTGGCACCCAGCCGACCTACATCATCGCCCACCCCGGCGCCGACTTTCTCTACATCTTCAACCGGGGCACCAACGACATCAGCGTCTTCGCCATCAACAATCCCCCGGGGGCCTGATCCACGTCATTTCCCCCCCAGCCAGAACGTGATTGACTAGGACCTGTGAAAAAGGCTTTCCCTAAAGACAGTCTGCAGCTCCTCATCGACAAGTTGCGCCAGGACGGCTACGAAGTGGTCGGTCCGCGGGTGCGTGACGGGGCTATCGTCTATGATACCGTCACGTCGCTCGAGCAGTTGCCCCGAGGCGTCGTCGACGAGCAGCAGCCGGGCAGCTATCGGCTGCTCCAACAGGGAGACCGCTATTTCGCCCACACGGTGGGTCCCCACTCCTGGAAAAAATACCTGCATCCGCCCGGCCTGTGCATGTTCAAAAGCCGCCCCGACGGCACCATTACCGAGGGCGATCCGGTGGTGCGCCGGGCCTTTCTGGGGGTGAGGGCCTGCGAGTTGGCGGCTATGGCCGTCCAAGACAAGGTTTTTCTGGGTCAAGGCTATCAAGACCCGTGGTATGACGAGCGCCGCCGGGCCAGCCTGGTCATCGGCGTCAACTGCAGCCGGGCCGGTAACACCTGTTTTTGCGTGTCGATGAAGACCGGGCCCACCGTCACCCAGGGGGATGACCTGACGCTGACCGAACTCGACGAGGTTTTTCTGGCCGAAGCTCGCACGCCCGCTGGCCAGGCCCTGCTCGAGGCTCTTCCTACCCGGGCCGCAACCCCGGCCGAAGAGCAGGCGGCCAGGGCTCAGACCGAGGCTATCCAGATGGGGCGAAAGCTCGACACCGAGGGCCTGCCGGAGCGACTCAAGGCCAACCTCGATCACCCTCGCTGGGACGAGGTGGCCGACCGCTGCTTGACCTGCACCAACTGCACCATGGTCTGCCCCACCTGTTTCTGCTTCTCGGTCGATGAGGTGACCGACCTGACCGGCGACGAGAGCAGCCGGGTGCGCCATTGGGACTCGTGCTTTACCACCAATTTCACCTACACCGCTGGCAGCTGCGAGCGGGTCAGCAACAAGTCGCGCTATCGCCAATGGCTGACCCACAAGCTGGCCACCTGGCACGACCAGTTCGGCGAGTCGGGTTGCGTGGGCTGCGGACGCTGCATCACCTGGTGTCCGGTGGGAATCGATATCACCGAGGAGGCCAACGCCATCCGTGATTGATCATCCATTTACCAGGAGCTTTACCGAGGCCGAACACAAGCAGTTCGAAGCCATCTGCAAGCGGGTCGAGTTCTTGCCCGGAACCTACCTCTTGCGCGAAGACCAACCATGCGATCGCTTTTATCTACTCGAGCGCGGTCTGGTCTCGATCGAGTTGCAGCGACCTGGCCGTGAGGTGCTGCGGTTGCAAACCGAGACGGGCGGCAGCGAAGTCGGTTGGTCGTGGTTGTTTGCGCCCTACCGGGCCACCTTTGATGTGAGGACGGTCGAGCTTTGCGAGGCCTACGCGGTCGAGGCCGCCGCCATGCGCAAACTAATGGAGGACGAGCCCGCCTTCGGTTTCAAGGCCATGCAGGCGCTGCTGCACACCATGGTCGAGCGGCTGATGCAGGCGCGATTGCAGTTGCTCGACATCCACTCGGTGGGGGAGACACCATGATCCCACGCACGTTCGAAGTCACCAGTCGGGTCCAGGACAATCCCGTCACTTACACCCTCGGGGCCCGGGCCGTCGAAGGCCCGCCCCTGGAGTTTTGCCCGGGGCAGTTCAACATGCTCTATGTCCACGGCAAAGGCGAGATTCCCATCTCGATTTCGGGTCCGGCCTACCAACCCGAGCAGTTGCTTCACACGGTCCAGGTGGTGGGGGCGGTCAGCCGGGCCTTCACCGAGCTCGAGCCGGGCCAGCGGTTCGGCGTGCGCGGGCCTTTCGGACGCGGCTGGCCGGTCGAGGCGGCCCGGGGTCATGACGTGTGCCTGATGGCGGGCGGGTTGGGGCTGGCTCCGCTGCGTCCGGTCATCTATGCGATCGCGGCCCAGCGCGAGCATTACGGGCGGGTGGTGGTGCTCTATGGCGCTCGCCAGACGGATCTGCTGCTCTTCCAGGCAGAGTTCGGCCAGTGGCCCGACATCGAGGTGATGGTCACCGTCGACATGGCCTCGCCGGGCTGGCACGGCCATATCGGCGTGGTCACGGGCCTGTGCCGAGCCGCGTCGCGGCGATTGGATCTCTCCAGGGCCTACGCCATGGTGTGCGGACCGCCGGTGATGATGCGCTTTTCGGTGCGCGAACTGCTGCGCTGGGGAGCCGCCCCCGAGCGGGTTTTTCTCTCGGTCGAACGCAATATGCAGTGCGGCCTGGGAGTGTGCGGGCACTGTCAGTACGGCCCCTATTTCCTGTGTAAGGACGGTCCGGTGTTTTCTTACCAGGAGCTGCAGCCCTGGATGGAGGTGCGCGAGCTATGAAGCCAAGACTCGCCGTGTGGAAGTTCTCGTCATGTGACGGATGCCAGCTGTCGGTGCTCGACTGCGAAGACGAGTTGCTGGCCCTGGCCGGCCAGGTCGAGATTGCCTATTTTCTCGAGGCCACCAGCGCCAGCGCCCCCGGTCCCTACGACGTGTCGTTGGTCGAGGGCAGCATCTCGACTCCTCACGAAGAGGAGCTGATTCGCCAGGTGCGTTCGCAATCGAGCTTTCTGGCCACCATCGGAGCCTGCGCTACGGCCGGTGGCATCCAGGCTCTGCGCAACTTCGCCGAGGTGGACGAATTCATCAAGACCGTCTACGCCCACCCGGAGTACATCGAGACTCTGAGCGAATGCCATCCCATCTCGGACTATGTCAAGGTCGATTTCGAGCTGCGCGGCTGCCCCATCAACAAGCAGCAGTTGTTGGAACTGCTCAACGCCCTGCTGCACGGACGGCGTCCCAACATCCCGCCCCACAGCCTGTGTCATGAATGCAAGCGACGGGGGTTAGTGTGCGTCTCGGTAGCCCACGGAACTCCCTGTCTGGGCCCCGTGACCCAGGCCGGTTGCGGAGCGCTCTGCCCGGGTTGTAACCGGGGCTGCTACGGCTGCTTCGGACCGATGGAGACTCCCAACACCGAGGCGCTGGCGCAGCGCTTGCGCCTGCAGGGCGTGAGCGACGGCGAGATGGTGCGGCTGTTCCGTAGCTTCAACGCCAACGCTCCCGAATTCAAGGAGGCAAGTCTTCGCCATGAATACCCGCATCATTAAAGTCGACGCCCTGGCCCGGGTCGAAGGAGAGGGCGCCCTTCACGTCCGCCTGCGGGGCGACGAGATCGAGGAAGTCCGCTTTCGTATCTTCGAGCCGCCCAGGTTCTTCGAGGCCTTTCTGCGAGGTCGCGGCTATTTGGAAGTGCCCGATATCACGGCCCGTATCTGCGGTATCTGCCCGGTGGCCTATCAGATGAGTTCGGTGCATGCCCTCGAGCAGGCTCTCGGTCTGGAAATGGGCGACGCCTATGTCGACTTGCGCCGGCTGCTCTATTGTGGCGAGTGGATCGAAAGTCACGCCTTACACGTGCTGATGCTCCACGCTCCTGACTTTTTCAAGAAGGCCAGCGTGCTCGAACTGGCCGAGCTGTTTCCCGAAGTGGTAGCCCGGGGGTTGGCCCTCAAGAAGGCGGGCAATGCCCTGGTGGCCGCCGTGGGCGGGCGCGAGGTCCATCCCGTCAACGTGCGCGTGGGCGGCTTCTATCGCTCGCCCGACACCCTTCATACCCTCGTCCCACAGCTCGAGAAGGCCCGCGAGATCGCGGCCGAGCTGGTGGAGTGGGTGAGCGGGTTCGACTTTCCCGAGCTCGAGGTCGACTATGAATATGTCTCGCTCTTTCACCCCGACGAGTACCCCATGAATCGAGGCCGGATGGTCTCGAACAAGGGCCTCGACATCGCCGTGGAAGACTTCTTCGAGCACTTCCAGGAAGAGCACATCGAGCATTCCAACGCTCTCCACTGTCGCCGCCTGCCGGGGCTGACGAGCTATCAGGTGGGCCCCCTGGCTCGGGTCAATCTGGCTTTCGAGCAGCTCTCGCCCGCGGCCCGCGAACTGGCCCGTCAGCACGGTTTCGAGCCGCCCTGTCTCAATCCGTTCAAGAGCATCATCGCCCGGGCGGTCGAGACCTTTTATGCGGTCGATGAGGCCCTGCGCCTGATCACTTCTTACCAGCCACCCGCTCAGCCTTACCTCACCGCCCCCAACCGGGCCGGCGTGGGCCACGCCTGCACCGAGGCTCCCCGCGGGACCCTCTACCATCGCTACGAGGTCGACGCCGAGGGACTGATCGTGAAGGCCGACATCGTGCCTCCCACTTCGCAGAACCAGGCCCAGATCGAAGACGACCTGCGACGACTCTTGCCCAGCTTGCTCGAACGCTCCGAAGACGAGATCCAGCATCGCTGCGAGCAGGCCATTCGCAACTATGACCCCTGCATCTCTTGTGCCACCCACTTTCTGAGGGTCGAACTCGAGCGGCTGTGATCGTCGGCATGGGAAATCCCTATCGCCGGGATGATGGGGTGGGGCCGACCATGCTCGAGCGCCTCGCGGACCTTCCCACCTATTTCTGCCAGGGCGACCCCCTCGGTTTGATGACCGTCCTCGATGACCACGGCACGGTGATCATCATCGACGCTGTGCTCGGGCCAGAGCCTGGGCGAGTGCATCGATGGGAGTGGGGCCAGACGCCGCCGGAACTGCTGGCCAGTCGCTTGTCCAGCCACAGTTTGCCGCTGCTTAGCACCCTGCGGCTGATGGAACGACAGAATCGTCTGCCCGAGCATACTGTCGTCTACGCTGTCGAGGCCGAGGACTTCTCGATGGGAGTGGGCCTCTCGCCCGCGGTCGAGGCCGTGCTGCCTGAACTAGAGCGTTGTATTCGCCAGGAATTGACACGGTTTCTTCCCAAGTCTAGGGAGCATGAGTGAGCTAGAGGCATACCTCGCACGTCTGTCGGCCGGAGATAGCCTCGAGCCCGGCCGGTTTACCATCGACCTCGAGAGGGCCCGCCGACAGCTGCGCGAGCACCGCTCGGCCGAACCTGCCTTCTATCTGCTCAAGGTGTTCCAGGCCCTGGTAGCGGGCGGCGCCCTGCGCATCGACCTCCACCTCAACTTCGCCGGAGTGAGGATGGCGGCCGAGGTCGACGCAGGCAGCCTGCTTACCGATCAGGCCGAGTTGATGCGGGCCATCAGCGAGCCAGATCCTCACGGGGCGCTGCGCCACCTGGCCATCGGACTCGACGCCTGTGCCAGCCAGAGCGTGGGCTGGGGGGTATGGACCGACAGGTGGGGGTGGAGCCTTAGCCTGCGCGAAGACCAGCTCGAGACCCAGCAATTAACGGCCCAGCCGAGCTGGGCTAAAGAGGGACACTGGGTCGAATTTCGTCTGCAGCGGCGCAGCCTGGGTTCTCTGGCAGGATTGCTGAGCGAACGCAAGGCGGTCAGCGACCGCTGCCAGTATTGCCCGGTTCCGGTTCGCCTTGATGATGTCGAGCTACCATCGGGCTGGAGAGTTCCTGAGGGCGACGAGGACTTTCCTGGGTTTCACCTGGCCGAGCGCTACCTCTGCGAGCCTCGGGGACCGGTGGGCATGACGGTTCGCGAAGACCTCGCTCTGGTCACCCAGCGCGAAGCCATCCAGCCCCGCGAGGCTGCTACCACCTACCAGATTCAGTTGGTCGGCGCCCAGCGAGGCGGGCGGTTGCGCTGCCGCATGGCGCTGGCCCTGCCTCACCCCCAGAAGGGTTCCGACCGGCTGACCGCCGTCAAGGCCGGAGTGACCACCATGCCTCACACCATCGCCGCCGAGGGTCGTGGCCTGGAGGTGGTGGTCGAGGGTGACCACCTCACCACCGACCTGTCCGAGTTCGGGCTAGTCGAGGACGAGGCCCTGGCCGAGACGGTGGCCGAGGCGGCCCGCCAGGCAGTGGCTATGATCGACGAGCTACAAGACGCTCTCGGTCAGCTGCCCCGGCATTACCACAGCGACGCGCCTGTCTTTATCACCCTCAACCTGAGCCTGGGCGTGCTTTTTCCTCTGCTCATCCCGGTGGGCCTTGGTGAGTGGATCTATTCTCGCCGCCGCCAGGCCCGAATCGAGCGCGAGACGCCAGACTACCGGCTCCGGGTCGGCTCCGAACTCGAGCGCACGCGCGAGCACCTGAAGAAACTGGTTGCGCCTGGGTAGGACAAGAAAGAAGCCCAAGCAAGAGACTCCGGTGACAGGGGTTAGCTGTCGGGAGTCCTCACTTGAGCACCGAGGAGTCTAGTGGATTCAGGCTCGAAGGAAGGGCGAAATGTCGTGGTCCGAGTCGGAAGGGTAGGCCTGGGTCACCGCAATCGGCGGGGGACCAATGGGAGGCTTGAAGCCACCGTCGTGGTCGGAGTCGGACGGGTAGGCCATGGTGGCGATGGGCGGGCCGCCGGGGCGAGGGCCGTTGTCGGTATCCGAGTCGGACGGGTAGGCCATGGTGGCGATGGGCGGGCCGCCGGGGCGGGGTCCGTTGTCGTGGTCCGAGTCGGAAGGATAGGCCTGAGTGGTGGCGATGGGCGGGCCGCCGGGGCGGGGTCCGTTGTCGTGGTCGGAGTCGGAAGGATAGGCCTGAGTGGTGGCGATGGGCGGGCCGCCGGGGCGGGGTCCGTTGTCATGGTCCGAGTCGGAAGGATAGGCCTGAGTGGTGGCGATGGGCGGGCCGCCGGGGCGCGGACCGTTGTCGTGGTCGGAGTCGGAAGGATAGGCCTGGGTCACTGCGATGGGGGGGCGACCGACCTTGTGCTGGTCTTCCAGAAAGCGGTTGAAGAACGGCGAGGGTGCGGGGGCGGGTTGGCCGCCGGCGAAGTCGCCCCAGCGACGACCCATCAGCTGGCTCGAGGCCAGCAGTTGCAGCAAGTCGGGCAGTCCGAAGGAGGGGGCGGCCGGAGCGCTAGCCGGCTGGGAGGGGAAAGGGTTGAAGGAAGGGACGTAGTTCTGGGCGGGTTGAAATCTCTGAATTTCCACGGTTGTGCTCTCTCCTGCGGCTGGTTTTGTTGGGATCATCTTAGCGGGTGAGCTTCCACCGTTCTTCCAAACGGGGACCCACATGTTACAAGAATGTGAAACTGTGGATCGCGCCGAACTCGATGGCATGCGCTCGGGACTTATTCAACTGGTGATGGTTGGCCTCGCGGCGGCCGGATTGGGCTGGTGGTTTTCCCCTCCCCCCGCGAGCGATATCCAGATCGTCCAGCAGGGACGCCGTCAGACCGTTAGCCCCGGCGGGGTGATCCATCTTCGCCGGGGCCCGTTCAAATTGGTCTTTCCCTTGCGTGCCTATCATGACGGCGAGGCCAGTATTCGGGTCGCCGGCGCGGCCTCACCACCCCCCGATATCGGTAGCGGAGGGCCCTTCACCGAGGACGAAACCTTCGGGGAAGCCCGTGGTCTAGCGGCAGCCGGTGAGTATGATCCGTTCTATCTAAGTTGGCAATGTCACCACTACGTCATCTATGCCCCACGAGAGCCCGACACCAGCCGCGCTACTCTCGAGCAGGACCTGGGTAAGGGGCTGTATCAGGTCAGCTGGACCATCAAGCACTTTGCCAGGTGGGAGATGGACAGCGACGATCAGCAACTGCTCGAGACCGTGCCCAATCTGTATGTGCGAATGCTCGACGACCGTGACACGGACGGAGTGATAGACCCTGGAGAAGTGGTGGATTTCGAGGTGCGCTGGGATGATTAGATGGCTATTGTTGTTGCTGTTGTTGGTTCAGCCGGCGCTGGCCGACGTGCGTTTCAAGGCCAAAGGGGCGAGCTTTACGCTGGTGGCCGGCAAAGAGGCCAGCAAGTTCAAGCTCGTCGACGGCAAAGGCAAGACGGTGGCTACCTACAAGCTCAAGAAAGACCTGGTGCTGGTCTCGGACGGACAGCACCAAGAGGTCTACAAGCTCAAGCGCAAGCCCGACGGTTTCGATGTGCGCGGACCCGACAGTAAAGCCAAGCGTCTCTATCTGTTTCGGCGCAAAGACAAGACCGACTGGAACATCGCTGATGGGCGCGAAGTGCGAGTGATGACCGTGAGATTGCGCAAAGGCGCCTACGAACTCGATGACAAGACGGTGAGCAAAGTTCGCCTGGTGGGCGACAAGCTGGCCTTCTTCGACAAAGCCGGCAAAAGCGCTGGCGAGTTGAGCGGCACCAAGGACCTCGAGGCCGGCACCTGGATGGGGGTCGGGCAGTTCGACCCCGCTTTGCGCGGCGCGCTGTTCCTCTATCTCTCCAAGGTTGACAACTAGAACCTGCGGAGGGGCAGGCGCTCGAGGTGGCGGTGAGGACCGCTATCGGTGACGTAGAATGCCCGCCAGCGCACTGTCTCGAAATCGCTGACCATTTCCAGGACTTGCTCCTTGAGCCACTCCATCCGCTCCTGAAAGGCCCTGTTCCTGACCAGGCCATAGCCTGAGGCGTCGGTGGTCAGGCCGTCGCTGGCGCAGACCCCGGTGACGCCCGGGCATCCCAGATCGAGACGAGCCACCTCGATCAGCAGGCCCCGTTTGACGAAGGCGATGGTGGCCTCGCCCAACAGGTCGTAGCGAATGGCCAGCATGGCTCGACAGAACTGGCCTTCTCCAGTCTTGCGCAGGAGCACGGTGTTGGCCCCATCGCGCAAGGTCAGATGGATTTCCGTGCGCTTTGGACAAAAGTCGGTCTCGGTCACCAGGTGCATGGGCCGGCGCGCCCTGGGGTCGGGCGCCTGAATGGCGGCGGTTGCGTCCAGGTCGGAGCTATAGATGAAGCGCTCGACCAGATGGAAGTCGGCGCTAGGGTAGCTGGAGGCTGGACCGCGAGGGGCCCCCAGTGTCGGGACCTCGAGTCGCTTGCCATCCAGCCAGATGGGAATGGCTACATAGGCGAATCCCGTGGTGAGCATCCGATGTTCAGCGGCCCGCTCCCCAGCCCCGAAAAGCCGCTGCCACAACGCGGCCGGGCGCTGGCGCACCAGTCGAATGTAGAAGGCTTCACTCTTGTTCACCTGGCTCAGGGTGTTGGTCTGGCCCAACCGCAGTAGTTGGTTATGACCCAGGATCTCGATGCCCTCGATCTGGGCGGCGAAGGCTGACGCCAGGCCGGTGGCCAGATCGCGCCAGCATCCCGAGGCGGCCAGAGGATTGGCCAGGGCGGGCTGGAGAGTGGCCAGAAAGTCGGGCGCGATGGGATGGGCTTCTACTAGCAGGTCGTGGCGGCCCAGTCGAACGTTGATGGCGGCCGTATGGAGCCCGACCAACCCCTGCAGGATCTTCTGCAGGTAATAGCCGGGTCGTTCGAGCTGGTAGTTGGCCAGTTTCTCGCGTGCTCGGATAAAGTCGAGAGTGAACGCGCCGGAGGAGTCGAGCTGTCCTTCCTCGCGCTTTGCTTTGAGCAAAGCCTCGAACTCGCGCCGACTCATGGGCTGCCTTTTCGCGTCAGGGCATTCCGGGCCCTTCGCAGGGGCGGTTGGCCGCGGCGCGAAGGCGATGGTCTTGGCGGACTCACTAGCTCAATTCCTGGACCAGGCGCGCGCCTCTGGCAAGCTCGAGTCGACCGGCAGGTTCAGCCTCAACGTTGACCGGGCCAACCACCTGTTGCGGGACCTCCAACTGGCCGACCGCAGCTACTATCTGCTCAAGCTGGCTCAAGCGGGCGTGGTGGGCGAGGCCAGCTGGATTTCCTATCGTTTGAGCTACGATCGAGTGGAGATTTTTCTGCGCGGCGGAGACCTCGAGCTGTTTGATACCTCCGAGGTGCTGGCGGCCCTGACCCAACAGGAGGTCCTGCTGGGCGATTCGGCCCTGTCTCATCTGGCCGTTGGACTCAACGCCGCTCTGGCCACTCGACCCAACGCCGTGGAGTGGACCGTCTGGAACGCCTGGCGCCAGGAACGACTGCGCCTGGATGGGCAGGGAACGTCGCTCGAACGACTGCGCGAGGCGCCCTGGCAGGGAGGGCAGTCGGGCTACAGCCTGGTTCTGCATCGAAACCCACCGCCGCCTCCGCCTCCGCCCGAGGAGCCGACCTTTTGGGAGCGTCTCAAAGGCTGGGTCGAAGGCAAGGCGGTGCAAGCCGCCTCGGTCAGCGAAGAGCATCGGACCCTCTCGACCCGGCTGGCGTACTGCCCGATTCGGGTCGAGGTCGACGGGCGGGTGGTCAACGCCCCCGATCTGGGGGGCAACCGGACCAATCCCAGGAACCTTCATGAGTATGAAGTCTTTCTCCATTGTGGCGGACCCAATGTCCTGGCCTTTGCGCCCACGACAGGCCGGGCCGAGGCGACCCGCTCCAGCGACCGCTTCGAGCGGGTCGGGACCACCTGGCGCAAATCGCTAGACAACGAGTGGCTGCGCGGTTGCCTGATGGCGGCCGTTCCTTCTCGGGGCGGCGGCCTGGCCCAGGTCACCTTCGTTCACTTCGGGGTTAGCCTTGACCCGGTGACCGTCGACCTGCGTGCTCCGGGGGCGTTGGTGGTCTCGTCCACGGCCGGTCTTTCCACCGATCTTAGCCAGCGCTCGATCGCTCAGAATCAAGCCTTCGACCAGTGGACGGACGAGGTCGGCGAGTGGCTGTGGGGCACGCCTTCGACCGCCTTCCTGGTGCATCACACCGAGCCGGCGCCGCCCTACGCCAGCCTGGGTGACTTGCCGAAGGGCGACGAATGGAGCCTGACCTTCGATAGCGACGGAGCGCCCAAGACCCTGCTCCATCCCAGCGGAACCTCGCTTTCCTTTTCGCCGGCTCGATTGCAGGTGCCGCCGGGCCGCTGGCCTTTGGCGCCTCCCCAGAGCCTCACTCCCCGTCGTTGGCGCGAGTGGCTGGCCGGTGCCCTGCGCTGCCTGGCCGATGGGGGCCGGGTGCGCATTACTCATCACTTTCTCAAGGGGCCTTACGTCGAGGAGGGCGACGGAGTCCTGGCTCGGTTCGAGAACGATCATCTGGTCTATCTGGCGGTCCATCGCGACGGCCGGCCGGCGGGCTGGATCCTCGAGCTTCGCGAACCCCACCAGGGACAGGTCAGCCACGTAACCTCCACGTGGGATGAACGTTATTCCAATGGCGAAGTCATCCAGGGCGAGACCCACCTGCCGAAGATCTGGTCCGAGTGGGTCGAGGCCTGGATCGAGGCAGTCTACCGCGACACCCAGCTTTAGGTCGTCCTTGCCGGTAGTCAAAGGGGGTTACTTGAGCGATGGCGAAATCGTCAGAGTGAACGAGTCTGACCCGCTCCCAGCGGAGAACGCTGAAGAACTCCCTCCCGACCCTCCTGAACCTCCCCGGGCGCCGCCCTTCTTCGGGCCGCTGCGCGCTTTGCTAGCCTTTCTCGTCTATCAGTTCAGCTTCATTATGGGCGGCTTCGCGGTGGGTTTCGCCTATGGCATCAAGCTGGCCATCGACGGGGCCACGTCCTTCGAAAACACCCCCGAGTTGACGACCGTGCTCCACCCCTGGGTGCTGCTGGTGGGGGGACCTCTGGGAACCGTGATGTTGGGGCTCTATCTCTATCTGAGCTTACAGGGCGACCTGGCGCGCCTGGGCATGGTGGTGGCCGAACGGGCTCACCTGATCAAGGCCGGGTTGATGGGAGCAGTGTTGGGCGGGGGGTTTTCGTGGTGGTCGCACCACACGGCTCCCAAGCCCGATTTCGAGCCGGGACCGCTGGTTCAGATGGCCACCTCCTCATCGATGGGTCAAACCGCCTGGCTGGTGATGGCCCTGCTGGTCGCCCCCATTGCCGAAGAGCTTCTCTTTCGCGGAGCCATCTTCGAGGGGTTGAAGGCGCGACTGACGGCTTATCCTTCGGCCATCATCGTGACGATTCTGTTCTCGTTGCTGCACCTGGGCGAGACGGGCGGGCACTGGCCAGCCGTGCTGAGTGTGACGCTGCTGGGGGTGGTGCTGATGGCCCTGCGTTTACACACCGGCTCACTCTGGCCGTCGATGGTTTGCCACTTCTGCTACAACCTGGCCCTGGCCCTCACTTTCTTGCTATTGACAGGGCCTCTGGCCGGTCCTCGGGTGAAAGCCATGCGGGCCGTCCAGGCGGGTGAGAAAGAGCAGGCTCTGGTCTATCTCGAGAAGGCTATCGCGGCCGAACCCCAGGACGGCAATCTCTACGCCCTGCGCGGACAGCTCAAAGCCAAGCTGAATCGATTGGATGGGGCCATGGAGGATTTCGACCGGGCCCTCGAACTGGGCGTGCCCAAGCCCAGAATCCTCAACGAGAAGGCCTATTTCCTGGCCACCGCCGGCCGCTACGAAGAAGCCCTCGAGCCGGCTCGCGAAGCGGCCAGACTATCCCCCGAGTCAGCCAACGTGCAGGACACGCTGGCCTACACCCTGGCCGGGATGAAGCGTTACGACGAAGCCCTCGAGGTCTATGAACTGGCCCTCGAGCTCGATCCGGACCACGCTTATGCGCACTACGGCCGGGGGCTGGTATATCGCGAGCTAGGGCGGACTGATGAGGCCGAGGTCGAGGTTGAGGTGGGCCTGGAGCTCGACCCCTCTTTGCAAGAAGAGTGGGTTGACTGGAAGTAGCGGCCGGCCAGGACCCGGGAGGGCTGGTCGGGAAGCGGCCAGGGTGAGCCCAGTAGAACAGCAGATTGAAGAGGTCTATCGGCAAGAGTCGCGCCGGGTGTTCGCCACCCTGGTGCGAGTGCTGGGCGACTTCGAGTTGGCGGAAGAGGCGCTGGGCGACGCCTTCGCGGCGGCTGTCAAGCAGTGGCCTCAAGAGGGAGTGCCGGGCAATCCTCGCAGCTGGCTGATTTCGGCCGGGCGTTTTCGGGCTATTGATGCCATGCGGCGCAACTCGAGGTTTGCCGAGCGCCTCGAGGTGCTGGCCCTGCAGCAGGACGAGGTGGCCCAGGCCAACGCCGAGCGCGAGCAGCTCGATGTAGAAGATGACCGGCTGCGGTTGATCTTCACTTGCTGTCACCCGGCTCTGGCTCCCGACATCCAGCTGGCCCTGACCTTGCGCGAGGTGTGTGGCTTGACCACCGACGAAGTAGCCAGCGCCTTTCTGGTCAATCCCACCACGATGGCCCAACGTCTGGTGCGCGGCAAAGCCAAGATTCGGGCCGCCGGCATTCCCTATGAAGTACCCCAGGCAGAGCAGCTGCCCGAACGGCTCGAGGCCGTCCTGGCGGTGATCTATCTGGTCTTTAACGAAGGTTACTCGCCCACCGCCGGAGAGGCTCCGACCCGGGCCGACCTCTCGGGTGAAGCCATCCGATTGGGTCGTTTGCTGCTCGAACTGCTGCCCGAGCCCGAGGTGAAAGGGCTGCTGGCCTTGATGCTCCTGCACGAATCGCGGCGCCGGGCCCGCACCTCGGATCAGGGCGAGGTGGTGCTGCTCGAGCACCAGGACCGCTCGCTTTGGGACCGCGGCTTGATCGACGAAGGAAAGAAGCTCATCGAAGAGGCGCTGGCCTCGCGGCGCTTTGGGGTCTATACCGTGCAAGCGGCCATCTCGGCGGTGCACGCCGAGGCAGCCACTCCCGAAGCCACCGATTGGGCCCAAATCGTGGCTCTCTATGACCTCCTCGTGCGAGCCGAAGAGTCGCCGGTGGTCGAGCTCAATCGGGCTGTGGCCGTGGCCATGCGAGACGGGCCCGAGGCAGGTCTCGCCCTGGTCGACGCCATCCTCGAGCGCGGCGATTTGCAGGGATATCGGTTGGCCCACGCTGCCCGGGCTGACTTGTGCCGGCGGCTCGGTCGCAACCAGCAGGCGCGGGCTGCCTATGAGCGAGCCCTAGAGCTGACCACGCAAGAGGCCGAGCGACGCTTTCTCGAAGGGCGTCTGCGCGAGCTAGGCTAAGGGAAAGCGCCCGGAGGTGACGTCTCCGGGCGCTTAGGGATTGGGTTGTTCTAAAAGAATGTCATAACCATGCCGTTTTGGGGAGCCTTCGCACGGGTGCGGAGGGGGCATACCATGGTGGACTCCACCAACCGATGACCAGCAGGGTCGGGGCGGTCCGAGCACAAAAATGGGGGCTTGCCGACTGCCTCCGGCCATATCGATCTTCGCCTGCGAAACCGGGGTCGGGTCCTTTATCTGGCCGCTCACCCTGACGACGAGAATCCGGCGCTACTGGCCTACTGGTCGTTCCACAAACGCTACCAGACCGCCTATCTGTCGCTGACCCGCGGCGAGGGGGGCCAGAATCTGTTGGGTCCGCTATTGGGCGAACCGCTGGGCCTGATTCGCACCCACGAGTCCGAGGCGGCCGGACGGATCGACGGGGCCCGGCGATATTTCACACGGGCCAGCGACTTCGGTTATAGCAAGCACGCCCAGGAGGCACTGGACAGCTGGCGCCCACTGGGCGTGCTGGAAGACATCATCGCCGTGCTGGCCGAGTTTCGACCTCAGGTCGTGGTCAGCCGGTTTTCACCCGAGCCCGCTCCCACCCACGGGCACCACACCGCCGCCGCGCGCCTGGCCCTGGAGGCCTTCGAGGCGGTGGCCAACCAGCCGTGGGCGCCGCGACGCCTGGTCTGGAATCGGTTTGGCCCTCCCGGCCTGGCTACCGATGTTCACTTCTACAGTCCGCTCCTGGGCAAGTCGGGGGCCGAGTTGGCCGCCGAAGCCCACAGCATGCACAAGTCTCAGGGGTTCGGCACAGCGCCGTCGCGGGGGCCTCACCTGGAATACTTCGAGCACCTGGCCGGGGTGCCCGCCGGCCGGGATTTGTTCGAAGACATCGAGGTCGGCGAGCCCCCGGTCCTTGACCTGCGTCACCCCCACCGCAGTCTCGAGCAACTCACCGATCCCGAATTGGTGGTCGATTGTCTGGGCCTGCGGTTGCGCGCCCAGGCGGCCGGGCCGCAGGTGCGCCGGGGTCCGGTCGAGGTCACCCTGTCGGCCTGCAATCCCTCGCCGGTCGATGTGCGCTGGCAGGGCCAGTGGCTGCCCTGCGGCCAAACGGTGGAACGAACCCTGCAGGCCACCGGTCCGGTGGCCTTCGAACTCGAGGTGGCGGGGCGAGCCCTGACCGTGTGGCGGACGCTCACCTACACCCGGGTCGACCCCGTGGCCGGCCAGGTGACCACCGAGGTGCTAGCGCTACCCGAGGCCAGTTTGCGCCCGCTCGATGACCTGATCCTGTTCCCGGACGCCCAGCCTCGTGCGGTCACGGTCGAACTGCGAGCCCACCACGGACCGCTGCCGCCCGGGCGGCTGGTGGTCGGCGACCAGACCCTGGAGGTGCCGGGCGAAGGGCGCTATCCGGTGGAAGTGCCGGCGCCCTCCGCCCCCACCACCGCCAGGTTGGCCTTCGCCGAGTTCGACCGCGATTGTATCACCATCGAGCTGCCGCCCCTGCCTCGTATGCTCTATCAGCCCGCGGCCCAGGTGCGTCTGGTTCCCCTCGAGCTGCAAACCCGCTCGCGCAGGGTGGGTTATCTGGCTGGAGCCGGCGACGCCGTTCCCGAGGCGCTGCAGCGGCTGGGCTACTCGTTGGAAACGGACCGGCTGGACACTCTGGTGGTGGGCGTGCGTGCCTTCAACGTGGCCCACTACGAGCGCGCTCGGTTGGCCGAGTTCGTCCGGCAGGGCGGCACGCTGGTGGTTCAGTATCACACTCTGGGGGCCGACCTGGCGCCGCTTGAGCTCGAACTCTCGCGGGGGCGGGTCACCGACCAGGATTCGGCCGTCCGGTTGCTGGCACCAGACCACCCCGTCTTCACCACCCCCAACCGGATCGGCCCGGCCGACTTCCAGGGCTGGGTCCACGAGCGAGGACTCTACTTTGCCTCGAGCTGGCATCCAGATTTTCAGCCCCTGCTCTCATGCCATGACCCGGGCGAGCCGGCGCTCGAGGGCGGCTTGCTGGTGGCCCCCTTCGGACGGGGTTATCTGGTCTACACCGGGCTTTCGCTCTTTCGCCAGCTACCGGCCGGCGTGCCCGGAGCCTATCGTTTGCTGGCCAATCTGGTGGCCCTGGGAGCCTGATGATCATTTGTCTCGGCCAACAGCCCTGCGGCTTTCTACCCAAGCGGTTTCTGGTGGCCAAGTTGCTCACCGCCCGCCGTGTGCAGCAAGAGGCGGGCGGGCGCCTGGTGTTGTTCTATCACGACAGCGACCATGATCACCGCGAGACGCGCACCAGTCTACGCGACGCCCAGGGCCGCCTCGAGCACCTCAACTTCGCCGTGGCCGACAAGCTCGAACGCAAGTATACACCGCTCTACCTCAAGACCATCGCGGCCGGGTGGCAAGAAAAGATGGCTCGTCGCCTGCCGCGTTTTGCCCCTGAGCTGGTCGACCTGTTCCTTTCCGTCCAGGCCACCCGAGTGGCCGATTTCTGTCTGGAGATGTATCAAGGCCTGGGTCTGCTCGACGGCGTCGAGGTGGTGCGCTCCAGCGACCCGGCGGTGCGCCGCGCGGCCGTGCGGGTGTCGGATTACTATGCCGACCTGCCCTACCAGGGCAGGGTGGTCAGGGCCAGGGCAGGGCCCGGAGGGTATCGGCTTCATCAGGGCGGAGAGTCTTATCTGCAGGTGCGGGCCGAGAACGTCGATCCCGAGCAAATCAGCCCCACTCGGGACAGTCGACTGGTGTGGATGCAGTCGGTGATCGGCTGCACCCACTATGTGGCTGGCGTCTCCGAGATGGTCTATCTGGACCGCGCCCAGACCCCTGCGATCACCTTTGTCGAGCGCGACTTCGTGGCGGACGCCGCGCTCGCATGGACGGGCTAGGGTACCCACACCCCGCGCTCGAGTTGCACTCGGCCGCCCGGCAGCTTTTTGACGATGGTGTCGAGGTAGGCCGGGTTGAATTTCATGTTGATGTGGTTGGCGTTGTGAATGGACAGGTCTCCGCCGTGGGCGACCATGGCTCCCTCGACGCTGATCGAGCGCCCGGTGGCATGGATGTTGATTTCGTTGCGGGCATACACCAGGCCCCGAAAGGCAAGATCGTGGAGCACGCCCGCATCGGGCGGGCGGATGTTGACGTTGTTGCCGGAGTAGATCGAGAGATCCGATTGGGTGTCGCCTTCGATGTCGGCATAATTGGGATAGAGGCTGACGCTGCCGTCGGCCAGCAGCTTGCCGCTGCCGAAGACGTTGCCCTCGATGGTGATCTCGCCGCTGGCCGAGATCGACCCGCGGTCGGCCTGACCGTCATAGTCGGCGTCGAGGAATTGAATCGAGGGGACCTGACCCTCGATTTGCGAGAACACCCCAAAGTCACCGTCGACCCTGAGGTCGACATTCGCGCTCACCCCCACCGTGGCGGTGGCCAGGTTGGCCGACACCAGATTGGTCGGGTCGATGTAGAAGTCGAGGGTGTTGACGGCGTGGCCGACGGCCAGATCACCATTGAGACTGACCCACTCGTCGGTGTCGTAGTTTTCGGGCAAGGAGCCGTTGTAATACCACAGTTCCTGCACGTCTCCCGGTTCGAGCCGGCCATCCACCACCGCGTAGGCTCGGCGTTCCAGGGCGGACACATTGGCCGTGGCCTGCTCTCCCTCGGCGTTGATGTAGCTGACGTTGCGCTGGGTGAAGACATAGATACCGGGATTGATGGTGACGGCTTGCTCGGCCACCTGTACCTCGGAGCGCTGCAGATTGTGGACCTCGTAGTAGGTCTTGGAGCGGGGCAGAAAACGTCCCTGGGTGGCGCTGACCGCGGCCTCCAGGTCGGTCGTATTTTCCATGTTTTTCGAGCCCAGGCTAATCCCGCCGTTGGCCCACAACACGCCCTTCTCGGACGAGTTGGGGGCTGGTTGAAAGTCGACCTGAGACGCGGGAGGGGCGATAATATCTCTCTTGCTACGAATGAAGTTGCGCGTGGGGTCGGTGCTGGCCACGTTGAGTTGATTGGCGTCGAAGTTGATATTGTGGGTCGAGACGGCCGACGAGTCGTAGAGTGGAGCGGTGTAGAGGAGGACTTGCCGCAACTGGCTCAGGCTGCCTCGGTTGACCGAGATGTCCAGGCGGCAACCCCCGGCCGGGACCCCGTCGGACTCGGCCGAGCCTTCGATGTTATTGTGAATGACCACCTCATACTGGGTGTCGAGCCCCACCACTTCGCCGGCCACGCGGGTGGTATTCTTGATCTCGTTGACGGTGAGAATGGCGGCCACCTCGCCGTCGACCCCGTCGCTGGAAAATGGGTTGGCCGCCCAGCTCTTGTCGTGCTCGAGGCGATAGAAACAGTATTCATAAACGCTGCGAGCGGCCCGCTCGAGGTTGGCCCGATGGTCGGTGTTGTTGATGAAACTGAACTGGTGCGAATTGAGTTGGACGAAGGCCCCCATGAGCACAAGCATCAGGGCCGCCACGGCAAAGACCAGAAATAGCGCGATTCCTCGTTGTGATCGTCTCAATTCTGTCCTCCCTAGATGCCCGGATAGCTATTCATGGCTTCGACGCTCAAGACCGTCTCGTGAACTTCATCCACCGTCTGGTTGCTGTTGACTCGTTTACCGCCCTTTTGCCGTAGCAGCAGTTTGAAATCGAGCACCTGACGGGTCTGGTTCTTGCCCACTTCGAATTCTAGCACATGCTTGGAGAGGGTGCCGGAGCGAACGACGTTGGCGTTGGTGTTGGGCAGATCGCTGATGTTGATGGCCAGCTCGTCGTAAGGGACCGGCCCCGGCAGGGGACCGAGATTCACTTCTTGGCGCACCAGCAAGCCCTCTTCGTCACGGGTGGCGTAATAGACGATGTAGCGGTCCCAGCGGGGCAGACCGCTGGGGAAGAAGTTGGCCGGATTGTGCCAATCCGACAGCCCGACAAAGGCGACGGCATCCCGTCGAAGGCTGGCTCCGCCAGGCAGGTTGATGGTGCGCGGCACCACCGTGATCGAGCGGAAATGGGTGGGGGAGGCGTCGGCCTTGAAGCGCGTGGCCGAAGCCTGGGCATCGCCCAGCAAGCCCTGGCGCAAAACGGCGTGCTGAAAGCCCCGGCTACCGAATTGAAAGAGGGCGAATACCACCAGCATGACGACGGAGAGGATGGCCAGTACGACCACTGCCTCGAGGACGGAAAAGCCGGTTCTTAGTCTTCGTAGTAGCGTAACTGCTCGATTCTGGTCCACAGCTTGCCGACCTCACGGCGAGAGCCCGTGCTGTCGTGGGCGCCGTTCCACCAGTAGACTTCCACCTGAACATGATACACATTGCCCATGGGATAGGTGGGTTTGGGAGTGGTCAGTCGGACCGGGGTCACCGAATAAGTGAAGGATGTGCCGGAATAGTTGTCGTGCGAATACAGGTTGATCTGCGTCGCTCCGGCCCCGACACCCCAGCCGGGGGGGCCCTCTTGAAGGGCTCGGTCGAGCACTTTTTCGGCCAGCGCGCGACCGACGGATTGGTCTGCGTTCTTCACGCCAGCCGTCAGTAACTTCGAAAAGACGCCGATGACTGCCAGCGCGATGGTGGTGAGCAACCCTAGCGCCAACACCGTCTCCGCCAGGGTCAGCCCCTGTCGAACTTTTCCCATGACCGCTAGATTAGCAAAGAGTTGTAAACTTTCTGTGAACGACCTGGCTACCAGGTGGCCGTGGCGATCGAGTGGGCGGGTAGCTCGAGGGGGGCCGCTTGGCCCTCTTGCCAGAGCCAGACCGTACCCGGGTTGTCGCTCTCGTTCATCACGATGGCCACGGTTTTTCGCTCGACCAGGAAGGCGGTGGCTCGAACCTCTTTCGAGGTCGAGGTGCAGGCGATGCGGCGGGCTCCCGGCGGCAGAAACTTCGAGAAATGGCCGATGTAGTAGTAGCTGGCCATGTAACGCAATTTTCCCTGGGCATCCTTATGCACCGGTGCGTAGCAGAAGTTGTTGACATGGTTAGGTCCGCCGCGTTCGTCGAGCAGGATGTTCCAGTCGGTCCATCCGCAGGTCCAGTTGTTGAAGTCGTCGATCATGGCCCGACCGTAGTTCTCGCCCCAGTGCCATTCGTCGAAGTGCTCCCAGCTGAACGGATAGTTGCACCCCTCGCTAAAGAGTAAGGCCTTGTCGGGAAAGGCGTCGTGGACCTGACGGACGTTATCCGCCCGGGCCCCGTCATACCAGTGAAAGGCGGTTCCCCAGACATAGCCGGCGGCCTTGGGATCCGACAACAGGGTGCTGGCGCGCTGATAGAGCAGGTTGCGATTGTGATCCCAGATCATCAGCTTGAGACCAAGGCCCTCGAGAGCGGGCCCAAGATGATCGACCACAAAGTCGCGCTCTTCTTGGGCCGTGTAGATGCAAGACTCCCAGGTCTGGGTGGCCATGGGCTCGTTCTGCACGGTCAGTCCCCAGATAGGAATTCCCTGCTTTCGGTATTCCTCGACGAAGCGCACGTAATAGCGGGCCCAGACCGAGGCCCACTCGGGCTTGAGTTTGCCTCCGTGGAGCATCTCGTTGTTGCTTTTCATCCAGGCGGGCGGGCTCCAGGGAGAGGCGAAGATCTTCAGCTCGGGCGCCCGTTCGAGCACCTTTTTGATGAACGGCACCCGATAACGCAGGTCGGGTGCGATGGAGAAGGTGGCCAGTTCGCGGTCCTCAGGCTCGGTATAGGCATAGCTGGCGCTGGAAAAGTCGCAACTGTTGATGTGGGTCCTGGCCAGACTGTAACCGATGCCGGTCTGGCGGTCGAAATAGGCGGTGAGCAACTCTTGCTGGGCGGCCGGCGAGAGACTGGCCCAGGTCTCGGCGGCGGCGTCGGTGAGGGCCCCGCCGATCCCCTCCAACGTCTGATACTGCTGGCTCGGGTCGAGAAAGACGGTGGTCATGGACTCGTCGGGTTGAGGCCGAGGAGCAAAGGTGATGATCCCTTTCGGGCTCAATCGATCGTTGCTGTCTTTGGCCGTCAGGGTGACCTCGGCGGTCTGGCCCAGACAGGGCAAAGCAAGAGCAAAAAGGAGCGACAGTATCAGGGTGGTGCGAAGCATTGGCGAGGATTCGCTTCGGCCGGGATTTTCCCCGTCGTTACGGTTGAGTGAATTTTTCTCCACCAGTCTATCCACAGCAGTGGACAGTTCACGACTCGGAAACGATCGGCCCGCCAGGACAGCAGCATCCGAGGCGGCGGCCAGGTTCCGGCAAGGGTAAAAGTTTAACAGAGGTGGGTCACTACGGCTCGTTGAAAAATAGGAAGCGGGGATGCCCCGCGATCTTGAGGGGAGAGGGATTTCTGTGCTAGAACAACCGGGCGCCATTGGGCGCGAGCAAGCCACCCACGACACCGACCGCCTGCACGTCGAGAAGGTCGCCAAATCGCTGGTCTGGATGCAGACCATCTTTCTGGGGATGCTCTTACTGGGTTTCGGGGCCGGCTTTCTGATGGTGGCCGCCAACGTCGACGAGGACGCCGTCTTCGGTTTGATCGGGCTGGCCTGCATCATTCCGTTGATCTGCTTCTATGTGATGGTTTATCGCTGCGCCGCCGGAATCGGTCGTTCCGGCCTGCTGTGGGTCCTGTTCTGTATTTTTTTCCGGGGCTTGATCCCGATGATCATCCTGAGCTATTTGACCCGCAAATGGGTCGAAGAGCGAGGCGTTCGCTTGCGCATGCTGGGGCTTGGTTACGACATGCCTAACTAAGGAAGGCCGCCAGCACCGCCACCAGCACGGGTAGAGCCAGGCAGATGCCGAGCAGCCACAGCACCCACTTTAAGGTGTCATCCTGGTATTCGACGTATTCGATGGCCAGGGGTTCGGGTGTCACTGCCAGCACTCTTTCGGGTTCGCCTTCGACCAGGTCGAGGTTGAGCACTTTGGCCAGGCTCTGCGCCTCGACGATGGCTTTGCCGCGATCCTTCTCGAGCGGGCTGATCAGGGTGAACTGGCGGCCGTCCTGCAGCACCAGGGCCAGGCCATACTCCCACCACACCCCCTGTTTGTTGGCTCGCTTCTCGGGCCGCACGGCCAGTCGATAGAACTGGTCGAAGTTGCCTATCGGGCAGAGTCGGTTTCGACCAAAGAATTTTCGCACGAAGGTCAGCTCCCGGGCTTCGAAGTCGAACACGAAGTGGTCGTCGAGCCGGTAGCGAAGCCAGCCACCCAGCCCGGCCAGGCAGGCGAGCAGCAGCACGACCCCACCCTGTAGTCGGTCAAAGCCTGAACTGGCCCACCCCACCGCCAGCGCCAAGAGGAACAGGCTGGTCAGACAGGTGAAGACGGTCAGGCCGCTTTCTAGCGGAGTCTCGGGGTCGACCACCAGTTGCGACGGTCGTTCTCCGGGGCGAATGTTGTCGCTCACAGATGCCGCTCGAGGGCGTAGGACGAACAGCGGATGGCGCCTTCGAGCACGGTGATGGCGGCCATGGCGAGGGGCACCACCTCGAAGCCGTGACGCTCGTAGGCCTGGCGGGCCAATCGGTCGAGAGGCTCGCAGTCATACTGGGGCAGATAGACCTTCTTCACGTCGTCATAGACTTCCATGATGCAGTTGTTGTAGGTCAGGTAAGGCAACGAGTGGGTGAAGCGTTGGCCCAGCAGACAGGGAATGCGTTCTACCTCGTAGTGGGGCGAAAGCTCGCGGGCCAGGTTGTCGAAGTTGGCCTGATGGCCGCGGTTCTCGGCGATGAGCTCGCCCACCAGATCGCGGCTCGGGTCGAGGCCGGCGGCAGCGGCCATCTTCTGGCTGACCTGCTGGCGCTCATCGGCCCCAAGGTCGGCGAGCACTCGCGAGGCTAGTCCCGGGTCGCCCACCATGAAGTTCTCGTCGCCGATGGGAGTGGCCACCATGTCGATGTGAAAGGCTGGTTGCGTCTCGACTTCGGGAGTGTTGGGGTCGTCCTGGCCCACCACCAGCGCGGGCTTGCCAAACTCGTGCTCGAAGAGCTTGACCGCCAGTTCGTTCCAGTTGCGGTCTCCGCCCACCAATTCGCGCAGGCGGGCGGCGGTGTGCTCGACCGAGTCGAGGCCGACAATCAGTTGGTGGCGGTTGCTCAAGATGTTGCCCCCGTCGAGGCGCAGCCCCGGGTGGGCTTCGGCCTGCACCGGCAGGTTGAAGGGAACGGCCTGCTCGTCGGGTCCGGCGAAGTAGGTGCGGTCCTGGACCAGCACTCGGGTGCCCTGGTCGCTCCAGACCGGCAGCATCGAGTCGCGAATCCAGATGGAGAAGCCCTGCTCAGAATCCAATCCGACGATTTTCACTCGCTGCGGATTGGCGATGCCGGTGTCGTCGACCAACTTTTTCAGGTCTTCGACGCCGCGGGCGTCGGCGGCCACGATGGTGAACTTCGTCTCGGGGTGCATGTTGGTGAGCAGCTTGCGATAGACTCCCAACACCGCTTTGCGAGCCACCTCGGGCAGAGGCTTGTCGAATTCCCTGTTGCCGAACTGCAAGGCCAGATGGCCGATGCGACCTTCGCTGTCCGGCAGCAAGAGCCCGGCCGGGCCGAACAATCCCGGAATGGCCGCGGCCAGGGCGGTTTGATGAGGCGAAGGCGGGAGGACCGGTCGGCTGGGGCCGGCCGGCTGGTAAACGTCAACTGGCCCCGTCGCCCGGCTGCTAGCGAGGCGAGTGGGGGCCAGATTGCGATAGGTGGCAAGCTGCCGGCCGATGATCATCGGCTATATTCTACGGCGTTTGGCTCAAAAATGCCTGAATCAGGCTAGCTTCCATTGGGCTACGCCCGCCCGCATGAAACTACCCTGAATTTCCTCGGGTGTGCTAAACTTGGCCAATGGGGTCCAGGGTAACACTTCGCTTTCTAGCCGAGCCGAGTGATGTCAACTTCGGCGGCAAAGTCCACGGCGGCACGGTCATGAAGTGGATCGACCAGGCTGCCTACGCCTGCGCCGCCAACTGGAGCGGCCGCTATTGCGTGACCGTCTATGTGGGCGGGATCCGCTTTTACCATCCCGTCCACATCGGTTATCTGGTCGAGGTGAAAGCCCGTATCATCGACACCGGCAACACCAGCATGCACATCAGCGTCGACGTCTGGGCTCGCGACCCTCGCCAGTCAGAAGGCACCAAGACCACCCATTGCATCGTGGTCTTCGTGGCCCTCGACGACCAGGGCCAACCCACCCCCGTTCCTCCCTGGCACCCCGGCGACGGCGAGGAAGAGGCTCTCCAGGGCTACGCCCGCCGACTGGTCGAACTGCGGCGTTCGATTGAAGAGGAGATGCGCCCGTTCCATGACGGTTAACGTCGATCGCTACCTGCTCGAGGCGCTGGACCTGGTGCAAGCGGGACGTAAGCGTCAGGCGGCCGAGGTGCTCGACCTCGTAGCCGTCATTTGCCGCTCCTGTGGTGAAGAGGAAGAGGCGCAGGATTATGAAGCTCTGGCTCGCTGGGCCCGCGCTGAAGGGGAAGACGATGACGGCACGACCGCCCCGCGCCGGCCACGACTACCGAGCGCCGGGGGCGCCGCCGCCCTGACCTTGCCGATCGAAGGCGCGCCCGCTCCTGATCTGCTGGGCACTCGCCACCCTGGCCGCGTGACCAGGCTGTGACACCTTGTTAACCCCCCGCATCCGGCGGGCGGCTATCATAGAAGCTACAGGAGAGTCACTATGAAAATCACACCACCTACAAACACGCTATCGTTCCCTCGCGCCCACCAGGCATCCTCGAACCAGCCCGAGCAACCCAAAGATCGGTTTTCCAGCTCCGAACCCGGCCCGTCTTTGATGACCCGCAGCGGCGGTTGGCAGCGCGCCAAGCCGCTAGTCGGCATGGGCGTCATGATGACGGGCATGATGGTCGGCGCTCAGATGGGCGCCCCCTGGGGCCCGGCAGTCATGATGGGCTCGATGTTCGCCGGCATGGCGATCATGGTCAGTTAAGAGGAGCATGGGCTTCCATCGTTCAATCATTGGACGATGAGAAGTCTACTGTTGTTGCTCGTAATGCTGACCGGTCTCGCCTGGGCCGAGACTTATGCCGATCCCACGCTAGGCGTAAAGTTGGACTATCCCTCGCACTGGGAGGTCATCCCCCAGGGCAGCTACCCGCTGGCGCTCAAATATCCGGGCAAGATCGTCGATCTGAACACCGAGCACGTGCGCCTCGAGGTGCAGCAACTCAGCGGCAACGGCGGCCTCGACATGGTGGCCGAGATGAGCCGCCACATGATCGAGTCGAGCTTTCCTAACCTCAAACTGGTCGAGTCCAAGGCGGTCGCCTTCGGCAACTTGCCGAACAGCCACCGCTTTCGCTTCGAGGGCACGCACATGGGCCGCTCGCTGGTGATTGTCGACCTGCTCGGCATGAAGAGTAACAAGAGCTACGAGCTGTGCATGATGGCCACCGCCGAGAACTACAAGAAGCAGATCAGCTATTTCGACAAGATGGCCGCCTCGTTGAAAGCCGACTAGTCGTCATCCCAGAGCGGCCTGCAGGGGACAGTCCTGGGCCGGTCGGTCGCCCCGGCGGTAGCTCTGCAGCAGTTGGTGGGAGCGCCGGGCCAATTGGCGGCGAACCTCGCGACGCTGGCCCTTCACCCGAGCGATGACCATGTTGTCGTAGCCGGTGGTCTGGTGGCGCATCCAGGCGATGACGGCCGCCTCGGCCCGCTTCTCGACGGGAATCCGCTGGGTTCGGGCCACGGTGCCGCTACCCACCGGAGTGGCGTGGGCAGTGACCGCGTCGGCGATGCGGTCGGCCAGTTCACAGAAGCTGGGGGCGAAGGCGAGAAAGGCCAGCACCGCACCCCGAAAATCCTCGACATAATCTTGTTGAACCTTCTCACGCCGGCGAGCGGCCGAGGCCTGGCGGTTGGCATAGGCGTCAGTGGAACGCTCTTGTTCGAGTTCGGCTCTCAGGCGCTCGATGAGCGCGGCATCAGCCCACACTCCCTTAGAAAAGGTCTTGCGACCTTTCTTCTCCTGCACGGCCCAAAAGTCACCCGCCGCTTTGACTCGGCGGGTCAGGCCGGGGTCGCCGGGGGGGAGAAGCACCCAGTGGGCGGGTGGAGTGAGGGTCTGACCATCGGGAGCGAGGACGGTATCAGGAGTGGGTCCGGGCAAGAAGACGCGCTGGCTCATGGCCGCGCCTTCCCGCCGGGCTCTGGAGCTTCCTTCGTGGCGAGGAAGTGGCCTAGCTCGCGATAGGCCACCTCGTTCGGGTGGGCGTCGATGGGGATATGGTAGTGCCTCAGGTTCTGGCTGTAATCGGGAATGATGTCGTTGATGGCCACGAAGTTCAAATGAGCACCCTCGAAGAGTTCGGTATAGAAGGGTAGATCGTCGTTCCAAGCCCACAGGATCACGCACAGTTCCACTCCGTAGCGCTCCGCCAGCAAAGTCCTCGACCTTTTGACGATGGCGAGGTAGGTCTCGAGCTGTGGCCGGGTGCAAGGCCGGCTCGCCGGGCTGAGGAATCGAACGTAGGCTTGGCTCGTCTCGCAGAATTTGAGCAGCCGGGCCGCCCTAGCGGAATGAAACGGACCGGTGTTGACGAGTTCTTGACCCCGAATCCGGTAGCGAGGGCCGCGCAAGTCCCAGAAGGCCTTGCCCGCGGCTCGCTCGGCATGGGGCGGCAGGGTGGCGATGTAGTAGGCCCGTTTGACTGGCGGCTCGTCGGGCCCGGGCTTTTCCAGACCGGCCTCGAGGATGGCCAGCATCTGGTGGCCTCCGTAGCCCGGCATGGCCAGGTTGCGGGTGTGCCAGGTTCCCCCGGATTCGGCTTCGAGGCGGCTCGGCAGGGTCTGGGAATCCTCCAGACCCTCGCCAAACATGAACGAGCCACCGAAGCACAGGACGGTCTGGTTGGCCCGCGGTGTCTGCTTTGCGCTCTTTCGCCAACCGTCGCCATCGAGACGATAGGTGACCCGAAAGGCTTCCCGTCCGTCGGGTAGCACCCGGGCGACTTCGGCCGCGACCGACGGACGGCCCGCGTAGCCAAGTAAGGAGTGCGGCTCGGTGTAGGCAACCGAGTGGACGATCCTTCCTTTGTCCGGCGGGACATGCCAGACGCGGGCAACCACCTCGAGTCCAGCCAGCGGCAGAGTCAGCCCGAGCAAACTCAGGGCCAGCCGCCGCCAGGCCGGCCGCGGCGAAAAGCATAGCGCAAACTCGGCCAACAAGAGGCAAGCCAGGGCGGGCACGAAGCCCCATCGCCAGCCCCCATAGATTCCCAGTCCTAACATGCCGAGCGAGACGAGCAGAGGTCTCTGGCTCAAGGCAGGCCGGGAAAGTGGTTCACCCATTGGATGCTGAAGTCTTCGCCAACGTTGACCAGGCGAATCTTGTAGTCAGGAAGGTGGTCGACGACCTCCCATTCCCCGGCGCTATCCGCGAAGTGGTCGACCTTCTTCACCTTCAGGTCGGGAAAGTGGTCGACGACCTTCACGTCATAGTCGGCTCCCGCGGTGACGAATTGGATCCGGCCATGAATTTGGGAGAGGTCGATCTGCTGGGGCTCGCCGCCACCTCCGCCCAACAAAGCCGCCGCCACTCCCAGACCGGCGATGACGCCGAAGGGCAAGAGCCACTTCTGGTCGGAGCGCACCGGCGTCAGGCTGGTCGGTTCCAGGTCGAGCCGATCGGGCTCTGGACCCGGGGGCGAAGCCGAGGCCCTGGGCGGCGCCTGGTGAGTCAGACTGGCAGAGCGGATGGCTGGGGAAAACGTGACCGGTGACATAATGACCTCCTTCAATCGGGTGAAAGAGGATGGCGGACCAACCTCACTCTATCCAGCCAGGCTGAATCCAGTCTTAAAAAACTACCAGGCGTACTGATAACGAGCCCGCAAGCCCCGGCTCGCAGCGGGCGCCCCCTCGTCGGCCTGGCGAAATTCGTAGTTGAGCTGAAAGCGATGCACCGGCTTGCGCGAGAGATAGTAGTTCACGCCGAGCACGACCCGGCTGCGGGCGTTGGTGGCGTCGCGAGCCCGCTGAAGGTCGACCCGGTCCAGGTCGGGGTCGAACTGATCAAAGCTGACCACCGCGTCAACCTCTTCCGAGGCCCGATAGACGCCGGTCAGGTAATAGCCTCGCCAGCGGCTGTCGGCGCGCGAGAAGAGGTTGTAGCCATCTCCCAGGATCAGCTCGCCTTCGAGCTTCCAGGGGCCCTCCTCGAAGTGGGCCTCGAGGCCGTATCGCTGCACCGGCTGAGTGATGTCGCTACCCTCGGGCACGATGGTGCCCAGGTGCCCCGAGGCGCCCACTCGCAGGCTGGGGCTGAGCGAATAGACCAGGCGCGCGGCCAGGTCCTTGCCTCCATTGCGGTCGGCAACGTTCTGGCCCTGGCCTCCCACGACGGCCACCCCATACTCCCAGCGCTCGGTCTGTCCAAACCCGCCGAGGCCGATGTCTCGCTGGAAGAGAACTCGGCTAACATCGCTGCGCTCGATGGTGTCCAACGCCCGCGAGCTACGAAAGAACTCCCATCCGAAGGGCACCTTGAACTGGCCGATGCGCAAATGATGCTGGTCGTCGAAGCGGTGCCGCACATAGAGATCGAGCATGGTCAACTGAGTCTCGTCGAAGTCGAGTTGATCAGCCTCGAAGTCGGTCTCGTTCACCAGGGCCCAGTTGGGAGCCAGATGGACGGTCGGGATCAGTCTCAGGCGACGTACCCTGAGGACATCACGAGCCGGAAACCCGCTCAATCCGTTGCGAGCGGGGCGGGCCCCGGCCCTCAGAGCGCCCAGTTCGCCATCCTCGAATTGTAGCTGCACCTGTCCCTCCACCACGATGTCGGGGTAACGATCCTCGTCGGCTTCGGCCAGCACCGCCAGGCTCAACAGCAGAAACAATATCAGGAACATTCCTCTGTTTTCGTTTGCCTGGCTTGCATCCCTGTGGAGGGAACCGGCGCATTTGGCGGGAACCACGCCGGCCATGCCGGACCGTCACGAACTCACTCTCGCGCTGCTCTCCCGGGCCCTGGTCTGGGGTTCGCTTTTCGCCACGATCTACATCTTGCGATCCTTTTCCGTGCTGCTTTTCCTGGTCTTCATCTTCAGTTATATCCAGGCCAATGCGGTCAATCGGCTCGAGCCCTGGATCGCCAATCGGACGGCCCGAGTCGTGCTGGTGGGAGTGAGCTTTCTGGCCTTCTTCGTGCTGGTCATCGCGGCCCTCATCCCTCCCGTTCGCGATCAGACCACAAGTTTCGTTAGCAATTTGGCCATCTATGGAAAGGCTTTAGACCAGGAGTTGATCGCTTTCGCTCAATCCCATCCCACTCTGGCCGAACTCTTGCCAGTCGATGTGTCTCACGTGCCGCGCCAGGAGCCGTGGGACTTTCGCACCTCTGCTCTGGCCCAGATCCTGCAGCCCTTCGTGGGGATGGGCGAAGAGGTGGACAAAGATTCTCTCGTGACCTTTGTCGAGACGGCCGGTCATTTCGGCTCGAAGTTGCTAAAGCTCAGTTCGCAGTTCGTGCTCTCGATTCTGTTCTCGTTTTTGATCGTGCTCGATTTGCCGAACCTTGCCGAGGGAGCCCGCGCCTTGCGCGATACGCGTCTGCGTTACGTGTACGATGAGGTGGCCGACAGTCTGCTTCGTTTCGGGGCTACCGTGGGCAGAGCCTTCGAAGCTCAGTTCGTGGTGGCCATCTTCAACACTCTGCTGACAGCTATCGGCATCTGGTGCCTGGGCTTGCGCGACGAGATCGCCTTTGTCTCGTTGGTGGTCTTTTTGTGTAGCTTCATTCCCATTGCCGGGGTGTTCGTGAGCTCGATCCCCATTTGCCTGTTGGCCCTGGCCCAGGGCGGCTTTCCGAAAGTGATTCTGGCGGTGGTCCTGATCTTTGCCATTCACGCCATCGAGGCATACATTCTCAACCCTCGCATCTTCGGTCGCCACCTGCATCTCAATCCGGTGGTGGTGATGATCTTGCTCACTATCTGCGGCAAACTGTTCGGGGTCTGGGGCCTGATTCTCAGCCTGCCCATCGCCACCTACCTCTTCCGCGAAGCCATCCAGCACAAGCGGCGCCTGCTCTTGACGGCCTGGCCCACCGAGGTCCACACGGTTCAGCGCAGCGACGAGTAGACCTCGACCAGGTGGTAGCCGTTGAGGAAGACTTTCTCGAGTCCCTCGCACTCACCGGGCTGGGCGGTGGCCGGATTGTCTTCGATTCGTTCCAATTGATGATGGCTGTATTCCATCACCCGCCACACGAACGTCCCCAGTCGGTCCGCTCCCGGCTGCCCGTCAGCCCATTGGTCGACCGCCTGATGCAGCACCTGGATCTCGCGGCGATGCTCGGGGCTCAAAGCCTGGATCGACTCGCCGAAATCACGGGTCGCGCCTTCGAATCTTTGCGATAGAGTGGGGGGATCGTCGGGGAGGGTGAAGTCGGGCGACTGGGCTCCCAGAGGAAACATCCGAGGAGGGTAAGGCGAAAGCGGCTGGGGCGTGATGGGAGGCAGAGCCATCAGTTGGGCTCCGTCACGTTGATAAGTTTGGCCCCGCGTTCCATCCGGTAGTCCCAGATGAAGGTCGAACCATCCTCCCACTCCACCCGCACCTGGTAGTAGCGTCCCATCGCTGCGCCCTCGAGCCGCGCCTCGACCGAGTAGAGCGCCCCCGGATTGTCGGTGCTGGTGCTGCTGGCCTGGGTGGTCTTTTCGTGAATCTCGACGCTGGTCACCGAATAATACTTCTGCTCGTAGTGGTTGAAATAGCGATGGGCCACGACCCGCAACACCTGCTCGCCGGACGGCAGGGGCCGCAACATGCGGGCCGCTTCGCCCAGGTAGCGAACACGGGTGGCCCGGTCGAGTCGGCATTCGGCCAGGCTTGGGCCGGCCAGAGCTATCAGGAGCATGAGCGCCGTCCATCGCATGCAGCGGGCCTTCGTGGCCCGCCGCCACTAGCCTTCAGGAGGGAGTTGTCCACGCTCGGGGAAGGGGCGACCATGGCTTCTCGCCTGCTCTTGTTGCTTTTGCTCACTACCGGTCTGGTCCGGGCCGACACCTGGTTTCTGCCATCCGGCGGCTGGATCGCGCGCCAGTTGGAGCAGGTCGGCTGCGATCGCGTTCGCCAGCGGGGGCAGGCGGTTGGTGGGTTGCTTCGCGGCGCCGAACCTGGTCAGGTGGTGGTGTTTTCTAGCAACGACCCCGAGGCTGCGCTGCGCGTGCTGGCTGCCGTGGGCCGTCCCCAGCGAGGACGCCTGTTGACCGTGTTTGGCGAGGGCATCAAGTTGCGCCACGGTGATCTGGTGGTCAAGCTCGACTTTGATCCGGGCTTGCCCCCCGGAGTCGTCGCGCTGCCCGCCCGCGGCCCCAGCATCGACACGGTGCGACTGCTGCTCTCGCCCGGAAATGCTCCCACCATGGTCATCGCCTCTGATCTGGTGTTGAGTCTGCAGAATCGGGCCCGCACCTCCAGCGACCTGGTGGTGGTGCGTTTGGTGGGCTACGAGCCCCGGGCCGAGGGCCGACTCGAAGTGATGTTGTCGGTGCGCGTCTTTGACCCCGGCCTGCGCCAACAGATGACCGATACCGTCGTGGCTAGCGCCCGCCAGCGAGCAAGCCTGTACGGGGCCGAGATCCTCGAGTCCTCGGTGACGCCTTCGGCCCAATCTGGGAGCTGGCCGCGCTTGCGCGAGGCTCTGGCCGGCGAACTCGGACCCGATTCCATCGTCTCGCGCGAGCCGGAAAAAAGCCAGCTCTATCTCGAAGACTTCGGACGCCCCGAATTACCCACTGTGATCCTCCAGGTCGGTCCCGACCGGGACGGCGTAATCACGAGAGCGACGGCCGCAGTGTTGCGGCTGGCCCTGTCTTTCGAGCGCTAAGCCCCTTGGTCGACCCTCTTGACACGGATTGATTTCCTATATATATTTATATATATCAATACTAAAGGAGTTTGGAATGTATCTCGAGCGCTTCTATGACGAGAATCTGGCTCAAGCGAGCTATCTGGTCGGCTGTCAAGCCACCGGAGAGGCGATCGTCATCGATGCTGCCCGCAACATCCAGCCTTACCTCGATGCGGCCGCGGCCCAGAGCCTCAAGATCGTGGCCGCCACCGACACCCACATTCACGCCGACTACGTGTCGGGCATGCGTGAACTGGCCCTGCAAACCGGAGCCACGATGTATCTTTCCGATGAAGGCGGTCCGGACTGGACCTATCGGTTCGCGCGTCCCCAGGACGTGCTGGTCAAAGACGGCTACAAGATCGAGATCGGCAACCTGGTGCTCGAGGTGATGCACACCCCTGGGCACACGCCCGAGCACATCAGCTTCTTGCTCACCGACAAGCCGGCCAGCAGCCAGCCAAGAGGTCTGTTCACCGGCGACTTCATCTTCGTCGGCGACGTGGGTCGCCCCGACCTGCTCGAGAAGGCCGCGGGCATCACCGGCACCATGGAAGCGGGAGCCCGCCAGCTCTACCAGTCGCTGCAAAGGGTGGCCAGCCTGCCCGACTTTATCCAGCTCTGGCCGGGCCACGGAGCCGGCTCGGCCTGCGGCAAGGCCCTGGGTGCAGTTCCCCAATCGACGCTAGGCTACGAGAAGCTTTCGAACTGGGCCTTCGCGTGCGAATCGGAGGCCGATTTCGTGGCCAGGGTGCTCGACGGTCAGCCCGAGCCTCCCTATTACTTCGCCGAAATGAAGCGCATCAACAAGGTCGGGCCGCAGTTGCAAGCTCCCCTGGCGCCCAAACTCGATCTCGATTCCCTCGAGAAAGTGGTCAAAGACCAGCCCTGGGTGGTCGACGGTCGGGGTGCCGACGCCTTTGCCAAAGCCCACCTTCCGGGCTCGGTGTATCTGCCCCCCAACACCGGATTCGTCAACTGGGCCGGTTGGGTCTTGCCCTACGACCAGGACTTCTATCTGGTCGCTCGCGACACCGAGCAAGCCCTCGGCTACCAGCGTGCCCTGCGCTCGATCGGCCTGGACCGGCTGGTAGGGTTCTTCCTGGCTCCGACCCTGGCGCGCTGGGTCGAGCACAGCGGAATGGCCCGGAGTTCGCACCGGGTTCGGGTCGAAGACCTGCGCGGCGACGAATCTTTGGTCGACGTGCGAGCCACCAGCGAGTGGAACGCCGGTCACATCGAAGGTGCTCTCCATATCCACGCCGGCCACCTCTCGCGCCGTCTGGCCGAGGTGCCCGAAGAGCCCCTGCTCTACTGCGCCTCTGGAAATCGCTCCCTGATTGTTAGCAGCCTGCTCGAGCGCCACGGTCGTTTGGCCCGCGACCTGATTGGCGGCTACGCAGCCTGGAACAAACGGCCCGCTCTGGCCTAGCGCACTTCGATGGAGATGTCGCCGATGGTGAGCAGGTTCTCGTCGAGTTGCAATTCGGGCCCCTGGGGAACTGCCTTCATGGCTTCGAGTTTGCGCGCGAGGGCGTCCTCGGCCAGGGCCACCAGTCGCCCCTCGGCTGCCACATAGACGATTTCGTGGTGATGCAGCGGCACCTGAGCCAGCCGGCTGCCGCCCACGAAGTTCCAGCGATTATCTCCGGTTTTGGCGTCGAAAACGTGGAACTTCTCGGTGCGCCCGCCCGCGAAATAGACCTCCCCTTCGGCTCCCACGGCCGGCTTGAAAGCCCCGTAGCCGCCGGGCTGGCGGGCCCACTTCTCGGCTCCGGTGTTGGCATCGACGCAATAGACCGACTTACCCCAGTCGCCCACGAAGAGATTGCCGGCCGCTTCATCCAGGGCCAGGCTAGGAATATTGTGCCCGAGCACGTCTTTGTTCTCGAAGCTCCACAGCTCTTTGCCGCCCGCCTCGATGGCCCGCACCAGGTGGCGTTCATCGTTGCCGATCGAACCGATCAGGATGCGCTGGCCACTCACGATGGGACGCCCGCCGCGCCCCTCCAGGGGAAAGCGCCATCGCTCCTCACCGCTTTGCTGGTCGAGACAGACGAGAGCCTTCTCGGCGGCCAACAAAACCGTTCCGCCGGGCCCGAGCACGGGGGCGGCGTCGTCAGGGCTCATGCCGCCGGTGAAGGTCTTGGACCAGGCCACCTGGCCTGATTCGGCTTTCAACTTGACCAGTTTGGCCACCGGGGTGGCCACTCCGCGCTCGAAGTACTCAAACGAGGTGGATAGCCCATACGCGTTGCCCTGGTCGTCGACGGCCGGCGAGCAGCGAAAGTCGCCCTCTTGCTTTTCGGCCTGCCAGAGCAGGTGCCCGTCGGAGCTGTCCAGAGCATAGAAGTTGCCCCAGTCGCTATTGACGTAGAGGCGGCTCTGCCAGGGGGTGGGGGCCGAACGCACCCCCCCTCGGGTGTCGAACTTCCACTGCAGCTGACCTTCGTCGTCGAGCTTGTGGACCGAGCCCATGTGGTCGGATTTCCACTGGGAGCTGCCGGTGTTGACATAGATTCCGTCAGGCCCCGGGGTAGGATTCGAGACGAAGCTATCGTCGGTCTTATACTCCCAGAGCAAGAACGGGTCTTTGACCTTTTCCAGGGCCTGCTGGGCGCGGCCCAGGTCAATCGGGCCTGGATCGATTTTCATCGCTCCAAATCTAGACGAGCCGACTGAAGAAGTGCTTAAAGAGGGCTATCCGGGCAGGCGCGAAATAGAGTCAGGTCTTGACCCACCGGCCGTCGAGAGCGGCCACTACCGCCGGTTTGCGGCAATCACGCGAGCTGGCGTGAGCAATGGGTCAAACGACCCCATCGATGATGATGTTCACTATAGTAAAATCAAACCTGATTGGATGGCTTGGTAAGTGAACAATCTGGAGTTGAAGCCCCCCACCTTCCTCAGCACCTTTATGGCCTGCAACACCTGCCTGGTCATGCTAGCCTGTTGGGGAGCCGTGCCGTTTCTGGCTTCGGGGGCCTACTGGGGGCAGACCCAGCGACCCGACTTATTGGGCTTGGTCGCGGTGGTGTGCCTGGTGTTGCCCTTGCTTTTCATGTGGCTCTTCCAGGTCGAGGACCGCTATTGCGTAGAGCAGGGTCACCTTCGCTTTTGCCGGCGCTTTCTGGGGCTTCGCGGTAGCCAGGATGTGGTCCGACTCGACCAGTTGACCACGCTGGTGGAAGAGCCCAGAAATTCAAATCACTGCCGGTTTCATGTCTTCACTAGCGACGGGCGCAAGCTAGCCATCCACGATATGCCCAAGGAGCCCTACTCGGAGGTGAAGGCTTTCGGTGCCCGCCTGGGTGAGGCCCTGGGCGTGCCTTTTGTAGCCAGCGGCGAGGATGTGGCCGGCTGGGCCTCGATCCGGCGCGGGGCCGAGAGCGGGCAACTGATTCTCGACCCCACCACCACGCCCGAGCGAATCCTGGGCGGCGGCGGATGCCTGTGCTTGACGGTGAGCCTGGCTTGCCTATTTGTGTCGCCGCTGTTTGTTGTGGCGGCTCTGCCCGGCATGTTCTTGCTGTTTCTGGCTCGTCACCTAGACGAATACTACCTGCTCGACTTTGGCGGCGGGAGGTTCGTCTTTGTGCGCGTTTTCTTCGGCTTCGAGTCGCGCCGGGAGGTCTGTCGCCTGAGCGACTTCGAGGCGTTGGTGGTCGAGTCCAGGCTCTCACGGGGCAAGAACACGGTGGACTGGTACTACGGGCTGACCCTGCTGACGCAGCAGCGCAAATACCGGGTCATCGATCAGAGCGAGTCAAGCCACCAGCGCACCTGCCGCGAGGCGGCCAAGCTAGCCGAGTTGCTCGATGTCGAGGTCAAGCAGGGCGAGCCCGAGCAGCTGACTCGCATCCTCCCCGGACCGGGCGGCTTTCGGGTCGAATTCGTGGCGCCTTAGCTGGCCTTCCGGGCCGGGCGACTCGCCCGGTCCGAGGCGTGTTCCACCCTTTAGGGGCTGACGGTGATAGTCACTCTGGCCGGTTACGGCGTCGTAGGCTGGGACGGGTTGGCTCGAAGTCGAGCCGGCTTGTATCGCTTGCGTTCCAGGCTGCGGCCGGGTATGGTTCTGGGCAACAGGAAAGCGGGCCGGGTATAGGCAAGGTGGTCAAGGTGAGATGGGACTTACCCCAGAGTCAAAAACCCCCCGAAACCGTCAGCCAGAGATTGGCCGTGGCCCTTTCGCTCTTTGAGGACGGAGTGGCCATGATGCGGGCCAATCTGCGCCGGCAGCATCCCGACTACACCGAGGCAGAGGTCGAGCAGGCTCTCGAAGCCTGGCTGCTTACCCGACCAGGCGCCGAACACGGCGACGGAGTAGGAGTCAAGCGCGAGTTTGACCCCTCTAGCTGAGAGCCTCGGTCGGGCTACTCGAGTGCTCGACTCTTTAAAACTGAGCTATGCCCTGGTGGGCGGTCTGGCCATCGGCGCCCTGCTAGAGCCGCGCTTTACTCGTGATGTCGATCTGGTGGTCGGCGTGGCCACCGACCGCGAAGCCGAGAGGGTGGCCAGAGCGTTCTTGTCTGAGGGCTTCGAACTCGACTCACTGTTGCAGAACTCTAGCCTGGACTGCGTTGCCACAGCCCGCCTGTTTTCACCGGTCGTTCCCCGTCATTACGTCGATTTGCTTTTCGCGACCTGCGGCCTCGAGCCCGAAATTGCGGCCCGAGCCAGGCCGAGCGAGCCGTTCCCCGGACAACAGGTACCGGTGGCCCGGTTGGGCGACCTGATTGCCATGAAGGTTCTCGCCCGTGACGATCAAAGCCGTCCTCAGGACCGGGTCGACCTGGTGAATCTGCTGGCCGTGGCCGACGCCGAGGACCTGGCTCTGGCCCGCGAGGCCTGCCGCCTCATCCAAAGCCGCGGGTTTGGCAGAGGGCGGGATCTGGTCGGCGAACTGGCAGCGCTGCAGGGTTAGACTTCCGCGGAACCCCGCGACCCCCGCGGTTAATTATTGCTGCCCCTCGGCGCTGACCAGGCCCGAGCCGTCGAGTTGAGCGCGCAGGCGGGCCACGATGCGATCGTGGAGGTGGTCGGTGTCTTGAGTGGGGTCGTCGAGTGGGAAGACCAGGCTCTGGCCGTCGCTGGTCTTGAGGCCAAGGCTCAAGCCGTCGGCGGCGAAGTGGAGTTCTTTCACCGGTTTGGGGCTAAACAGCGGTGGTGAGACGGGCACGCCGGTGCGCGCCTCCCAGATGCGCACGCTCGAAGGGCCGCGCGAGACGCGCGAGGCGGTGGCCAGCCACTGGCTGCGGGGGCCGAAGGCCAGGGCCTCGACCGCCCCCTCGTGGGGGATGGGCTGGCCCACCTGAGAACCGTCGCGGGCCAGCCAGACCCGAGCCGTGCGATCTTGCGAGGCAGTAGCCAACAGGCGTCCGTCGGGGCTGACGGCCACATCGTTGATGGTCACGTGGGGCCCGTGGGTGATGGTGTGGCCGGCCACCATCAGGTGGTCGCCGTCGAGAATCTCGGGGTCGGCCGGATGCGGTGGCGCGGCCGGTAGAGGGCCGGGCTGGGGCGAATGGACGATCCAGCTTCGGGCCAGTCCCTGATAGAGCGAGGTCACCCGCAGGCCGCTGCCCGAGGCGGTCACCACCAGGCCACCGTTGGGATGGAAGAGCACCTGGTTGACGGGGCCGTCGTGGGGCCAGTCGGGAGTCAGCGGCTGGTGGGTGTCCACATCCCAGACCCGGCCTGTTCCGTTGGGCTCGGTGGTGGACCAGAGCACGTTCTTTTCGGCGGTTCCCACGGCCAGCTCGTGGCCGCCGGGGTCAAACGAAAGGGTGCGCACCGGACGCCGGTGAGGCAGGTAGTCGCTGGCGTTGGGCACCGTGTCGGGGCTGCCGTCGGAGTGCCACAGACTGACGTTGCCGTCATCACCGGCGCTGGCTAGCAGGTCGCCAGTGGGGCTGAAGGCCACCGCATTGACTCCGGCGCCGTGAGCCATGGTGTGCAGCAAAGTGCCGGTGCTGGTGTCCCACAGCTTGACGGTGCGATCGTCAGCAGCGGTGGCCAGCAGCTTGCCATCGGGAGAAAAGCGCAGGTCGTTGATCTCGTCGGCGTGGCCCAGGGGAGGGGTGGCCCGCTGGCCGGTGGCCACCTTCCAGATGACCGCTTGATCGACTTCGGCCAGACCCGCCAGGTACTGGCCGGAGGGGTCGAAAGCCAGGTGTTGCTCGTAGAATCCCGTTTCGTGGTCGAGAGGTATTCGTTGGCCATCGAGGGTCCACAGCCGCACGCTGCCGTCTTCGCCGCCGGTGGCGATGTGGTCGGCACTCACGGCTAGGGCCACCAGTCCGGGCAGGCTCTGGTCGTTGCGATGGTCGAGGGTAAACAGCGTCTGACCGCTGCTGAGTTGGTAGGCCCTGGCGGTCCCGTCCCAGGAGGCCGAGAGCAGGCGCTCGCTGTCGAGGAAGGCGACCGCTTGCACGCGGCCCTGGTGCTTGAAGGTGTGCAGTTTGCGTCCGCTGGCGGCCTCCCATACACCCACCGTCGAGTCGGCCGAGGCGGTGGCCAGCAGCCTTCCGTCGGGTGAGTAGGCTACAGCGATGACCTCGTCGTCGTGGGGGTAGGTCATCTGGATCGGCATAAACGACAGCCGCGCCAGCGTGGAGCGGTCCCAGCGGTATTTAAGCGCCTCGAGCCAGTGCAGATAGGCCTCTTCGGTGCGACCGGACTCGAGCGAGTGCAGCCCTGTTTCGACATCCGAGGCAAACCTGTTATAACGCGACTCCATCAGCAGGTAGTAGCCGGCCACCAGAGTCAGCAAAAGCCCCACCACCACCAGCTGGATCTCGCGCCGGGCCAGGGCGGTGCGGGCCAGGTAGGCGGCCGTCCAGGGACGCTTGCAGTGGAGCGGCTCCTTGCGGTCACGGCGCTGCAGGTCTTCGAGCACGTCCTGCATCGACTGATAGCGGCGGGCCGGGTCGGGGCGCAGGCAGGCCTCGATGATGGTGGCCAGCTGCCAATCGACGGCCGGATTGTGCTCGCGAATGGGCACCAGCCGGTTGTTCTTGAGGCATTCGACGTAAGCCTGAAGTCGCTCCTGAGTGTTGGAGAGTTCGGACATGCGCTGGTCGTCGCCGTCGGCGATGCGGGGCCGCTGGCCGGTGAGCAGCCAGTAGGCAGCGGCTCCAAAGCCGTAGACATCCCAGCCCACCGAGGGGGTCACCTTCTTGCCGGCCAGACACTGTTCGGGAGCCATGTAGCCGATGGTGCCCCAGGCGCCGTCGTCCGAGAAACTACGGCGGGATTGGCCAAAGTCGCCCAGGCGGATGCTCTCGGCTCCCGAGAGGTAAATATTGGAGGGCTTGACATCGCAGTGGATGACGCCTTTGGAGTGGATGTAGGCCAGCGCTTCGGCCAGCTGGCGAATCCAGACGATGGCTCGGCCCACCTCGGGACGCTCGTTCTGATCGAGCGAGCCTCCTTCGACCAGGGGAGTGACGATGTAGGGAGGGGTATGGTTGAGATCGGCGTCGAGCACCGTCAGGGTGTAGGGATGGTCTTCGAGGTCGCGCAGAAAGTCGAGTTCGTGCTTGAAGTGTTCCCAGTTGAGGAGCTGCTCGTGCAAGACCAGCTTGATGGCCACCCGCTGGCCGGTTTGTTGGCGCTCGGCCTCCCACACCACGCCGAAGCTGCCGTGGCCGATCTGGCGCCTCAGACGATACCCCGGAATGTCGACCGCGGTGGCGTCTTGCGAGGCCTTGCGCAGCTCCTCCTGACTGGTCAGGGACATTCCCAGGGTATCCTGGAAGCGTGGCTCCATCAGGGTCCTGCCATGGGGATCTCTTCTTGGCGCACGCGCTTGCCCCAGTCGGCCAGCACGTTGAGCAGTTCCCACTGGCCGGCCAGGGGCCAGACCCCCGTTTGATAACCTTCATCCAGACGGTCGACCACGACTCCCCAGGGCATATCCATCAGCGGTTTGAAATAGCGATTGAGCTGCTTGTCCGACAATCCCAGGGCCAGCACCAGTTTGCTCGAGGACAGGCTGCCGGTGCCGTAGCGGCGGTCTTCATACCAGGCCACTACCCCGGCACAAGCGTGAAAAAAACGAGTCAGGCGCTGACCGTGCACGTCGCGACCTCGCGGCACCGGCAATTCTTCGGGATTGGCTCCGTCCTGGACCACCTGTTTGGTCCATTCGACGGCGTCGTTGAGATAGTCACCCAGCACCAGCAATTCCTCGAGCCATTTGCCAGCCGCTCGGGTGGTCTTCTCGCCCCAGCGGTCGGCCTCGAGACAGTCGGCAAAGAGCGAGCGCAACTCGACCACGTCTTTGTGGCCGTCAAAGCGGCGCCAGGCCAGCGGCAGCCCGCCGTCCAGCGCTTCCCGGTCGTCGCGCTTGACCGCGTCCATCGCGGCAAGCCAGGCGTCCTTGTCGACCACGATGGCCTGCAGGTCGATGACCTCGGCCAGGCGTTGGCGATACATCTCCAGGGCCGGGCCCCACGAGGTGGCCGGGTTCTGGCTGATAATGCCTCCCAACACCCGCGAGCACGACTCGACCAGTTCGCGGTCTTTGCGCCCCTTGACCTGGCCTACTTCACCCTCGGCCCGGGTCGAATCACGCATGGCCAGCAGAAAGCCCATGAAGGTCTGGGCGTAGGCGTCGTTGGCAAACGAGGATGCGTCCATGCTGTAGACGGCAAAGCCGAACGGATGAAAGCGGTCGCGGCCGAACATGCGGGCGATGAAAACGGCCCCGTGCAAGAGTCCGCGGGGGTCGCGGCCGCGCAGGGTCTCGGACATGGGAACGTACTGATAGTCTTCTTCGAAGCGACAGTCGATGAGGACCAGGTCGGGCTCGGTGGAGGGAAAGAGATTCTCGCTCCACAGACGCAGATGCTGGGCCCAGGTGCCCAAGGACGGGTCGAGTTCGCCTTCGCGATAAGGAACCTGTTGAATTTCGAGATGTTGGGTTTCGAGTTCGGTGACCGGACGGTCATCCACCAGCATGAGCCTGAGCTTTCTGGCCAAGGCAAGTCCTCCATTCGGCTACCAGCCGGCCCCAGTGAAAGGTCCAGCGGTGTCGGATTCTTACGATATGGGAAAGGCTGGTCGGCCCCAGCAGCTCGACCGGGTGGGTTTCGACCAGCCCGCGCACCAGCGTATCTTCCAACGAACGAATGCGGTCGAGGCTGCGCGAGCGCGGAATCTGCCCGTCGCCGGTGGTGACCACCGGCTGCTCGATGACCACGCTGGCCTGTCCCGGCAGATTTTCACAGCCAATGATGACGGCTCGCTCGCCGGCTTCTAACTCCGAGAGCTCGCGACGGTCTTCGCGCCCGGCCCCCCGGGCTTCGGGATACTTGCGCAGGTTGCTCAACATTTCGATTAGACCCACCGTCAGCGCCAGGGTTTTGTCAAACAGCACGGGGTTATCGCGCAGGGGGGGAAGACCCTGAAAGGGAGCGTCGGCCGGAGGTTGACCGTCGATGGTCCACTCCAGGAAGGGAGGCTCTTCGCCGCCGGCCCAGGCGTGGCCCACCAGCCCGCGCAGCCGCTCGACGATCACCGCTCCCAGGTCATCCCGTTCGGCCCAGTCGGGGTCGATCCAGTTGCGTAGCAGATCGTGCCACTCTTGCTCGCCCCGCTTCTTATGCAGCGAGATGGCCTGGGAGATGCCCCAGATGGGCAGCAGGTTCTCGAGCACCCGCTTGATATCGGGCGGAGCCTGGCCGCCCGACCACAGCTTGAGCGCTCCCGAGGTCTTGAACAGCGTGCCCACATGGTGCCCAAAAACTCCCAGCAGCGAGCTGTACTGGGCGGCCGCCTCGACCACCAGGTGATGACCCACCAGCTCGGCCACCACGTCCACGATGGCGGCCACTTCCTCTAAGGTCTCGCGGGCCAGATAGCTCTCGCCAAAGGCGCACAAGACAAACGATGTGCCCTCGAGCCCGGTCACCGGACTGGCCACCGCCCACGAGGAGCGGGCGCACAGGGTCTGGTCGGTGGGACCGGCCGTGTCTTCCCACACGAAGGTCACGGTCGAGTTCTGCTCGAGGGCTTTCTGCAGCAGCTGGATATCGATCTCGGGCTCGCCCTCTTTGTCGAGCACGTCGAAGGTGGCCGCTCCCCGATGCACCTGCACGAAGGCCTGGCGTTCGACATCGGGCAGAATCTCGCGCACCACCGGAAAGGCCACCCTCCAGGGAGCCCCTCCGCCGGCTTCACCCCGCAGGGCCTCGAGCAGATGCAGGACGGCTCCGAAGCAATCCTCGAGACGCCTGAGCCGGGCTCGCTCCTTGGCCTGGCGGGCCAGGGTGAACTGCACGGTGGCGGCCGGCGCCCGCAGAATCGAGCCAAATTGCGTCTTGCCGCTAAAGAAGACGCCACCGGCCTCGAGTTCGAACTCGTTTTGTTGCTCGCCCCGATAAAAGAGCGGATTGCGAGCTCCCTCACAGCGCTTGACCAGCAGGCTGCTGCCTACCCGGTGCAGTTCGAAGTGCTGGCGCGACAGGTGGGGGTCGCCGGCCACCGCAATGCGCCCTTGCTCGCGGCGGCCGTCATCGCGCCCGACCACGTAATGCTCGGCGGCGATCACCCACTCGCTGCGCTGGCCCTCGGGGTCGATGGCGATAAAGACTAGCTCGTCCACCTCAGGACCTTTCGCTCCCCGGGGTGGGAATCCCGGGTGTTCAAGCCGAAGGCGCGGCGATGAAAATTCTCAAGCTAACCGTTCTTTTTATGCTCGCTCTTTCGACCCTGGCCCTGGCCAACGACCCGCTGCCCTTCGCCGTCAAACTCGGCGACCAGGCGGCCCAGCGCAAAGAGGGCGTCGACACCCACGCTGTCTTCGCCGGTCCGGTGGCCTCTAACGCCGTCATGTCGGTCTCGGGCGTCGAGGGTCAGATCATCGTCAACATCTTTCCCGCCCACGAGGACGGCACCGTCGACTCGGGCGCCCAGGCCCTCATCCTGCTGTTCGACGCCAAAGCGTCCAAGGCCATCAGCCAGAACATGCAGGGCAAGGCCCCGGCTGCCGGTTGGTACCTGGCGAACGTCGTCGGAGGGGGCAATACCTCGCGCATCGTTTTCCAGGTGAAATAAAAAGAAAAAGCCCCGGCTTTCGCCGGGGCGTTAGGTCCAACCATTGCTCATCTCACTGAGGAAACTTTACCGCCCCGGCGTCACAAGAGCGTTAAATCCCTGGTAGGCTCCGGGCCGGCCTTGCCGAAGTAACCAGCATGAACAGAAGAACTCTCCTTTCCTACCTGCTAATGCTACCTCTGTCTGCTCTGGCGGCTGCCAAGACCGCCCAGGTGAAGCTCAAGATCTCCGGCGTTAGTTGACCCACCGGGTGAGGCAAGCGCGTCGAAGACGCGCTGATGCGCCTGGATGGCGTAGTAAAGGCAAAACTGATTCGACGGGACCTGGCCCAGGTGTTCTATGACGCCTCGGTCACCAACCCCGAGAAGATCGTGGCGGACTTCAACAAGACGGGTGGACGCTACCAGGCGGCGCTGACCTGAACTCAACTTGTAACCTCTGTAAGTGATCTGTAAGCGGCCTGTCATCGGCTCGTTGGCGAGCCGGGATAAGCTTGACTCACAAGCAAGCACGAAAAGAGGAAAACAAGATGAAAACTTCGTTCACCACCGCTAATGGCAACACCGTCTACCTGGCCGCCGGCAAAGCCGCCGGCCCCCACCGCGCTGGCGCTGCCGCCGGTTGGGCCGTCGATGTCGGCAGTGACGGCACCCTCGACGCCGGTCGCGGCCGGGCGGTCGGCGTCGGCCCCAACGGGGCGGCCGCCGTGCACGCCGGCTTTGGCCCCAACGGGCACGGTGCCCGGGCCATCGCAACCAACGGCGAGACCACCCGCACCTGGTCGCGTTTCGTTCACTCCTAGACCCTGACGTTAGCCGCTAGAAAGAATGCAGGAGGAAGCCAGAATGTTCACCCACGCCACTTTCGTAGATTTTCTCGAGAAGGTCTTCAAGGAAACCATCGACATCGACCTGGCCATCAACTGGCTCGAAGAGGCTTACAACAGCCTCCAGTCTGAATCGGCTCAGTTGAGCGAACTGATCGAAAAATCAGGATACTTCGACGTCTCACCGGAAGAAGTCGAGTATGGATTGACGGCGATGGGTGACTATCAGGCCGCCATCGAGGCGGTGCACAGCTTCCTCAGCGAAGGCTGGGAAGAGGGCCTGGAAGTGGCCATCGAGCGGGCCGGCGAAGCCCACCAGAAAATGCTGGTGGCCCACGACCTGGCCCAGCAAACCTCCCTCGACCTGGCTTTCGAAGCCGTTTACTAGAGGCTAGCTCTCGACCACCTGCATATACAAGGCCGTCGCCTGGGGCGACGGCGCCAGATTGAGTTCACGCTCTAGCGTTTTACAATATTCGTGGTAACAAGCCACCGCCTGATCGCGGCGATTGGCCGCCAGATGGGCCCGGATGAGGCCGAGATGCGCTTCTTCCCGACAGCTGTCTCTTTCGAGCATCTGGCGGTAGCAACTCTCGGCTTCTTCTGGTTTTCCGTTGGCCAGATAGCTCTGGGCCAGACGCTCGGCCAGACGCATCCACTTTTCCTTGAGGGAGCGACGCGGCTCGAAGGTCCACTCTTCCCAAAGGCCTTCCAGAAAGTCCCCGCGATAGAGAGCCACCGCTCGGATGGCGGCCGCTTCGGCCTCGGCCCCCAGATCGTCGCTCTTGACCCGAGCCACCTTCTCGACCGCCTTCTCGAGCTCCCAGAGGTCGGCCCAGACCGACAGAGCGGGGTCGAGAAAGTAGAAGTCGCCCTCGGACAAGACCGCCGAGAAATCGCGTCCAGCGGCTGTGCGCAGGGCCCGTCGCACCCGCGAGACGGTGGTGTGGAGATTCTTGCGCACCTTGTCGCCGGCCTCAGGCCAGAGCAATTCGGCCAGACGACCGGCCGCGATGGGCCGCTGCCAGTGGAGCAGCAAGGCGAACAGCTCCTGGGCTTTGCGGGTGGTCCAGGCGCTCGACTCCAAAGCACGACCGTTGACGCTCACCTGCAGCCGACCCAGGCAACGGGCCTCGAGCACGGGCTGGTCGCTGGGCACCTCGGGAGTCGGGGCCGGCTCGATGCGGCGGGCCTGCTCGGGCGGCAGGTGTTCGCGGGCGAAGCTGGCCAGAAAGGGCCAGGTCTCGACCAGTTCGGTCAGCCGGGTCAGGGTGGTCTCACCACCCAACCCCATCTGCAGACCGCCCACCAGCACCCCGGCTGCCTCGCGCGCCTGACCCGGCGACAAGCCGCCCAGGCTGGTGGGCTGGGCCAACCACTCGGGAAAGGCCCGGGCAAACTCGTCGCGCCGCTCAGCCTGCAATTGCAATCGCATCCACAGCCGATCGCGCTCGGGAGCCAGCGCGTCGGCCTCGGGAAAGAGCCCCAACACCGAGTCTGCCTGCGACAATCGCCCCAGAGCAATCAACAAGCGGGTTAGCTCGAGCACGACCCGGGGCGGCTTCTGTCCCAACCCCTCGAGCAAACGTCCGGCCTGGGCGGCCAGTTTGGCTGCCCCCGCTTTGTCGCCTCGGGCCAACGCCGTGAGCGCCCGTCCGATGGCCAGCGAAGCCTGCAAATCGTGATCTCGCTCGCCGGTCAGGGCCTCGGCCTCTTGATAGGCTCGCAAGGCCTGATCATACTCACCCGACTCGCGCAACAGGTTGCCCAGCTGCTCGAGGTTGCGACAACGCTCGCGGTGACCCTGGTCGCTGCGCCCCATCAGAGCCTCGAGATCGGTCAACTCGCGATGCTCTCTCGCCAGGTCACCACACAGCGAGACGACCGTCGGGTCAAAGCGAGTGCGAGCCTGCTCGTCGAGCCATTCCAACGCTTTGGCAGCCGTCAAGGCTTTGCGCTGAGGACGGTCGTGGGTCAGGCTGTCGAAAGCCTCGGCCACGGCCAGGATGCGCGACTCGATGGGAATGGCCTCACCCGCCAGGCCCCGTGGCTGCCCGCTGCCGTCATAATGCTCGCGCAACCCCTCCAAGATGGGCGTGAGGGCGGCCAACTCGGGCACCTGGGCCAGCAAGCGCCGGGCCAGCAGCGGATGGTTGTGCAGCTTTTCATACTCTTCGGCCAGTAGGGGCTCGGTCTTTAACAACAGCTCTCGGTCGATATAGGCCAGCCCGATGTCATGCAAGAGCGCTGCCAGCTCGAGCCGATCCAGGGTCTTGCCCTCGAGTCCCAGCTCTTCGCCCAGGTCGGCGGCCAGAGCGGCCACTCGCCTCGAGTGGTCGTAGAAGAAGCTATCCTGGCCCTGGAAGGTGTTGACCAGGGTGGCCACCAACCGCAAATAGCCGCGCTTGAGCTCTTCATTTTCGGCCTGGCTGCGCACCTCGACCCGGCGCAGCTCTAGACTGTGGCGCACGCTCTTGAGCAGATCATCCATCTCGAAAGGCTTGAACAGATAGTCGTCGACCCCGTTCTTGATGGCCCGCACCGGCGCGTCGTCGCTGGCATAGCCGGTGATCACGATGGTGCGCAGCCCACCCTGCATCTGGCGCAAGATCCCAATCGCCTCCAGCCCGTCAATCTCGGGCATGCGCACGTCGCAGACCAAAAGATCGAGCAGCTCGGCCCTGGCTACCTCGATAGCCTCGGCCGCTCGGGCCGCCGTGAATACCCGATAGCCGGCCCGCTCCAGGGTGCGGGCCAGGCCTTTGAGAATCAGCGGGTCATCGTCGAGAACCAGAATGGTCATCGCAAGCGCCTTCACCGTGCCAGCAAGGCTCCCCTCGTTCATAAAACAGCAATCTGACGGCAACTCTCTCTTAACGGTCTGGCAACGGACAGGCAAACTCGGGCCCCGATCATGAAAGCATGTTCAGACCACTGCTCCACCACACCCTCCGCCGCCGGCGCGACGGGCTCAAACTCTCCCAAACCGAACTCGCCCGCCGCTGTGGCATCAAACGCAGTCGCTACGCCATGCTCGAGCTTGGCCTGCGGGCTCCCAGCCCCGACGAGTTACAGCAGCTCGCTGGCGGCCTGGGCACCTACGTCGAATACCTCGGCGAGTGTCGCACGCGGCCGCCAGGCTACCATCAGCTCCTTCATCTCAACGCCAATCGCGACTATCGCAAGCCCACCCCTTTTTTTCCTCCGAAGGACCGCGCCACCGGGGTTCGGCTGCACCAGGCACGTCGTCGCTACGGTGACTTGATGCGGGCCATCGAGATGAGGTTGACCCGGCGCGGCGATACCGACCTGTGCGCCTTCTTCTGCGAAGAGCTAGCTTGCGATTCGGCCGAAGAGTTCTTGTTCATCCTCTGCCTGCTCTTGCAGGGCGGGACTCCCGGCATCGCATCGCCCAACCGCTACTGTCATCCGCCTCACCCCATCGTCGACCCCACCAATCGCGACCCCGTTGGCCATCGCGCCCTCCCCGCGATTTTTCTCGCCGGTCAACCTCACTTCATCCAGGCCTCGCTTGCCACTCCGCGCCTCTACACCGTCGACGTGTTGCGCTGGAACGGTTCGTGGAGCATCATCGAAGTCGACGGCACCGGCCACTACAACCCCGAAGAACGCGAGCGAACCCGGGCCCTGGCCGTGCCTATCGAGCGCCTGACTACCGAGGATGTCCTGGCGCTGGCCTGGCGCCTGGTCTCTGGTCGCTAAGCCGCCCCGCGCGCTCTGCCTCGCCGGGGCGGGTTGTTCCCACCAAACCCCGGAGCAAGCCCGCTCTGCCTCGCTGTGGCGGGTGGCTCCCACGAAATCCCGGAGCATGCTCCCACGAAACCCCGGAGCAAGCCCGGCCTGCCTCGCCGGGGGCGGGTTGCTCCCACGAAACCCCGGAGCATGCTCCCACAAAACCCCGGAGCAAGCCCGCTCTGCCTCGATGGGGCGGGTTGCTCCCGCGTAATCCCGGGAGCAGATCCGTTCGGCCAGGCAAGCCCGGGCCACCGCCCGCGAAGCCCAGGCCACAACCCGCGAAGCCAGGCCACCGCCCGCGAAGCCCGGGCCACAACCCGCGAAGCCAGGCCACCGCCCGCGAAAGCCCGGGCCACTGCCCGCTCTGCCTCGCTGGGGCGGGTGGCTCCCACGAAAGCCCGGAGCATGCTCCCACAAAACCCCGGAGCAAGCCCGGCCTGCCTCGCTGTGGGCGGGTTGCTCCCACGAAACCCCGGAGCAAGCCCGGCCTGCCTCGCTGTGGCGGGTGGCTCCCACGAAATCCCGGAGCATGCTCCCACGAAACCCCGGAGCAAGCCCGCTCTGCCTCGCTGTGGGCGGGTTGCTCCCACGAAAACCCGGAGCATGCTCCCACAAAACCCCGGAGCAAGCCCGCTCTGCCTCGATGGGGCGGGTTGCTCCCACGAAAACCCGGAGCATGCCCGCTCTGCCTCGCTTGGGCGGGTTGCTCCCACGAAACCCCGGAGCATGCCCGTTCTGCCTCGCCGGGGCGGGTTGCTCCCACGAAAACCCGGAGCATGCTCCCACAAAACCCCGGAGCAAGCCCGGCCTGCCTCGATGGGGCGGGTTGCTCCGACGAAAACCCGGAGCAAGCCCGCTCTGCCTCGCCGGGGGCGGGTTGCTCCCACGAAAACCGGAGCATGCTCCCACCAAACCCCGGAGCAAGCCCGCTCTGCCTCGCTGTGACGGGTGGCTCCCACGAAACCCGGGAGCAGGTCCGTTCTGCCAGGCAAGCCCAGACCACCGCCCGCGAAGCCCAGGCCACTGCCCGCTCTGCCTCGCTGTGGGCGGGTTGCTCCCACGAAAGCCCGGAGCATGCTCCCACAAAACCTCGGAGCAAGCCCGCTCTGCCTCGCTGTGGGCGGGTTGCTCCCACGAAAGCCCGGAGCATGCTCCCACAAAACCCCGGCGCAAGCCCGCTCTGCCTCGATGGGGCGGTTTGCTCCCACGAAACCCGGGAGCAGGTCCGTTCTGCCAGGCAAGCCCAGACCACCGCCCGCGAAGCCCAGGCCATCGCCGCGAAGCCAGCGCAAAGCTAGCTAAGGGCGGGAAGCCTGGGGGAGTTCGAGGGTGAACACGGTGCCCTGCGAGCAGTCGAAGGTGATGCGCCCGCCGTAGGCCTGGGCGTGGGTGTAGGCGAGGTAGAGGCCGAGGCCGGTGCCTGAGCCCACCGGCTTGGTGGTGAAGAAGGGCTCGAAGAGGCGGTCGCCGATTTCCGGGGGCACGCCGGGGCCGTTGTCGGCCACGGCGATGCGGACCAGGCCGTCCGAGGCGTGGGCCGAGACCGAGAGGGCGGGGGCGGCCAGGCCGGCCACGGCGTCACGGGCGTTGGCCATGAGGTTCACCAGGCAGGCCACCAGTTCGTCCGAGTGGCCCTGCACCCACAGCCCATCCGGCACGGATAGGGAGAAGGGGGTGTCGAGGGAGCCCTGGGCCTGGCGAACCAGGTCGGCCACCTCGAGGGGGCGGGTGGGGGTCTCTTGCTTGCGCGAGAAGGTTAAGAGCTCTTTCACGATGGTCTGGCAGCGGGCCACCGCCTGGGCGATGGTGTCCACGCTCTCGAGGTCTTCGTCGTCGGAGATGGCTCCCCGCAGCAGATTGAGGTGGACGTTGATGGCCAGCAGGGGGTTGTTGATCTCGTGGGCAACTCCGGCGGCGAGCTGGCCGACCGCGGCCATCTTATTCGCCTGCAACAGGTCGGCCTGCGAAGTCTGCAAGCGCTTATAGAGGTCGGCGTTGGCTAGAAAGACACCCATCAGGTCGGCCAGCACCGTCAGGTAGCGCTGTTCGGTCTCGCCGAAGGCGCGCGGGTCCGACGAGGTGAGGATCACCTGACCCCGGGGCAGGGGAGCGACCAACATCGCCTTCTGGCCCACCACCGGCACGTCGGGCAGACGATCGAGGGCCAGGCGCGAGTCGGGCACCGAGAGATATTTGTGAGCTAGCTGGCCGTCGAGGGTGACCAGCAGGCACTCGGCCGGGATGGCTCCGCGCAAGCTGGTTTCGAAGCGGGTCAAGAGGTCGCCGCGGTCGAGGGTTCCGCCTACCTCGCGGGCCCCCTCGAGCAGGCGTAGCAGCAGATTCACCCAGTGCTCCAGGCGAGCCCCTTCCTGGCCGAGTTCGAGGCGCTGCTCTTTCTGGTGGGCGGTGCGCAGGGCGGCCGCGCTGTGGCGGGCGAAGCGCTCGAGCAGGGGAGAGACCTCGTCGACCCCGGTCAGGTGGATGACCGCTTCTTTTTGCCAGGGAATCGCCACCGACTTCCCGTCGCGAACGGTCTTGCCCTGACGGGCCTGGAGCACCAATTGGGGGGCGTCCTCGAAGGTTTGATAGACGCGGGCCGTGCGGGCTCCGGACAAGCGTGTGAAGGAGCGGACTACCCCGTCGATCAGCTCGTCGGGTCGCTGGTGGGCGTGTAGCGAAAAGGCGAAAGCGTCGAGTTCTTCGAGGTGTTGGCGGGCGGTGAGCACTTCGAGGCGCTCGCCCTCTTCGCGATAGTCGGGGGGGTCTGATGGGGAGCGGGGAGTGAGCGCGAATAGCACGGGGGCGATCCACAGTGGCTGGGTCAACTGGCTGGCCACCAGGCCAGAGCCGGCCACTCCGAGGTAGAAGGGCCAATGCCCGAGCGACTCGCCCTGAGTGGGCAGCACATTAGACAGAGCCAGGGGCAGGAGCAGGGCCAGCCCCAGGTAGAGCGCACAGGCGGCCGGTGCTGGTAGCCACACCAGGCTGGCCACAGCCAGCAAGGTGGCCAGGGCATCGTGGCGGGGGCCACGGCGAGCCAGCATGGCGATGGCCAGGGCCCCGGCGCCGGGCGGGCCGAGGGCCAGATAGAGAGCAGGGGCGGCTGATAGGGCGCCGTAGCCGGCCAGGGGCGGGGCCAACCATTCGAGGGCCAGAGCCAGCAGGAGGGCCAGACCGTGCCAGGGGGTGAGTTCCAGGCCGTGGCGCAGGCAGACCAGCACCAGCACGGCCGCGGTGACCAGTTCGAGAGCGAGAAGTAGCTTCTTCATAGCTGGGTCAGCATGGCCATCATAGGTAGGAACGAGGCGGTCACGATGGCCCCCACGATGGCCCCGAGGATGAGCAAGACCAGCGGCTCGAAGAGCTGGAAGAACTGCTCGACCAGCAGTTGGAACTCTTCGTCGGCGAGGTTGGCATAGAGGGTGAGGAATGGTCCGATGCGGTTGCTTTCGTAGCCGGTCTCGAGCAACCCCTTGAGCACCGGAGGAAACAGTTCGCAGCCGGCGATGGCCCCGGGCAGGTCGTGGTTCTTGAGGTCGCTGCGGAAGCGGTCGAGATGACGGTCAAACCCTTCCCAGCCGCTCTTGGAGAGCACCACGGCCCGGTCCCAGTCAAAGCCCACCTCGAGCAGCAAGGCCAGATTGCGGGCGAAGTCGATGAGCAAGAGGCGGGCCACCAGGGGGCGCAAGGCAGATTCGAAGAGCAGCTTGTGGCGCAGGGCCGGTCCGGCCGGAGAGAACCAGGCGGCCAGCGCCAGCGCCAATACCAGCAGGCCGACAACCAGGGCCGTCACCAGGCGATGAGGCTCGAACAAGCCCACCACCAGCCGCGTGAAAGCCGGCATCTCGAGGCCCATGTTGGCGATCAGCGCGTTGACGCGGGGGACCAGATAGCCCACCAGCAAGAGCACCATCGAGCCCACCGCCCCGAGCAAAAAGAGGGGATAGGTGAGCGACGAGACCAGCTGATCGCGCCGTCGCTGCTGCTCGCGGCAGGCGGTGGCCAGACGGGACAGCACGCCCACCAGCTTGCCGCTCTCTTCGCCCAGGCGAATCAGGCTGACCTGGCTTTCGGGAAAGACGCCCGAGCGGGCCATGGCGGCCGAGAGATAATGACCCGAGGCCACCTGGATAGCCAGTTTTTCGTAGAGTTCAGCGAGGGAGGGGTGTTCGCCCCGGGCGGCTACCTCCAGGGCGTCCAGGATGTGGACTCCGGACTGGGTCAAGACCGACAACTTGAGGTAGAGGAGCGAGCGGTCTTTGAGGGCGAGCGGTCGACTCGAAGTGGGTTCGGGGTCGGGTGAAGGCCGAGGCGCGAGGCTGGGAGCGCCCTGGACCGACTTTAGCCGAACCACCGTCCACCCGCGGGCCAGCAGGATTTCTCGAGCCGCAAGTTCAGACCTGGCGTCGACCAAACCGTCGCGCACCTCGCCGGCTTGATCTTGGCAACGATAATGAAACGATTGCATGCTATACTACGGAGGTGTCAGCCTGGTTTCGACAACGTGGGATGGCCCTGGTCACCGCTCTTTTCGTGGTTCTGCTGCTACATGCCTTGGTGGCGGTCATCCTGGCCGGGCTGTGGACCGATACCGGGGTTTTGCGCCTGTCTGACCGACAGACAGCCAGTTTTTATCAGGCCAAAGCGGGCATCCACTACGCTCTCGAACAGTTGGCCGGCCCCGACGCGCTGACCTGGGAGACCGCCCACCTGGTCGATGACCCCAACTATCCCGCCAACCAGGTGCCGACGGTGGCCGCCCAGGTGCCTCTCGATGGCACCGTGATGGTCTGGGTCCAGAACACCAGCAACCCGTCCTTTCGACTATTGCGGGCGGCCGCCCGCCAGGGCGAGGGGTGGACCTTCGTCGGCTTGACGGCCCGCCGCTGGGAGCGCATTCCCGGGCTGACCTTCGCCTTTGAGGCAACGCCCCCCGATACTCCCGACACCGTCTATAGCCTCGCGGGCGACGATCCCAACTGGAACGTGCTGGGAATGCCTCCAGCCATGATCTGGGATGGACCGGCACCTCGTCCGGTGCCGGAGCCGCCTCATACCCTGCTCTTCCCCGAGGCGGACAACAGCGGCAACCTGTATGTCCAGGGTCTGACCGGCGACGGCATCAGCAGCCTGCGCTACGACAGTCGGCGGACGGAATGGGGTCTGCTGCCCACCGTTCCCTCTCCCGATGTCTACGGTTTGGCGGCCGGAGGCGGCCATGTCTACGCCGCCAGTCAAGACCAGATCTTCGACTTGCTCGATCCCGAAGCCGCCACCTGGTTTGCTGGCCAGCCGCCTTCGTCGGTGCAGTGGACCACCCTCGAAAAGCCGCCCACGGCCTGGTATGACCGCCACGGAGACTTGCAGGTGCTCGCCGACCGGCCTTGTCGCACCTTCGGCCTGGATGCCGACGACTCGGGCAACTTGTACGCTCGTTTGATGGGGCCGACCCAGCTGTTGGCGCGACGTGACGCCCAGACCGGCAACTGGGACTTCTTGCCCCAGCCGCCTCCCAAAGCCTATCAGAAGAACGCCGCCGGTGAGTTCGAGGTGGTCGATATCGATCTGCCGCCTCAGGTGCTGAGCCCGCCCACCGTCGACGGCGACGGCAACCTGTTCTGCCTTTGGCAGCCACCGGGACGCGAGCGACTTCCTGACACCATCTTCAAGTTCGTACCCGAAGGCCGGGTGGTCAATCGCACCGTCCAGGGCCAGTGGAAGGTGCTGCCACCCGCTCCCCTCAAGGTCTATGACCTGAGCGGCAACCTGCACAGTCTACCCGACGAATTGGCCCGGGATTTTCAAGCCCTGGAGGTCGATTCTCAGGGCCGCTTGCTGGTCAAGTATAACGTGCCCAACTACTTTGGCCTGGGACTGGGAGTGGACACGGTCTACCGTTACGATACCCATAGCGGCAAAGCCCAGATGACCGACATTCTGCCTCCCATCCAGCGCCAGAAACCCACGGGGGCCGGCCCGATCACCCTGCCCGGCTACGTGACGAGACTACCGTTTTTGGGGGCCGGCGGCAGCCATCAGCCCGGACAGTTGGAGTATGTCCCGCTTAGCTGGTTCTAGGGGCCTGACCCTGGCCGAGATTTTGTTGTGCGTCTTCATCCTGGCCGTGGCCATTCTGGGCCTGGTCAGCGTTCAGGTGTTCGCGCTCAAGTCGCGCACCGTCACCTCCGAGCGGTTGCGCGCCGCCAACGCCGCGGCCGGGGTGATGGCCGGCCTCGAGAGCCAGGCCGGGATCGATTACGCCACCAGTTTCGGGCGGGCGAGAGGCGCTCTCGAGCCGGGGTTGGAGTATGCCGTCGACGACCAGCCTCGCTCGGCGTCGTTGCGGCAGTTGACCATCACAGTCTATTTTCGCGATTTAGAAGGCGGGAGGGAAAGTGCCTACACCTTGCAGACGCTCCTGCACCGGCGTTAGCCTGGTCGAGGTGATGGTAGCCGGCGGCCTGTTTCTGGTCCTGGTTACGGCTGTTCTCTTCACCCTTGAGCTGGGGCGTCGCAATCAGGGCAAACAGGGCGAGCGCGAGGCCGCCGTGCGGGCTTGCCTGCTCACGGTCGAGCATCTGCGCAAAGCCCTGGCCACCGGCTTCGTCGAGTCGGTCACGGCCGATGAGCTGGTCTATCGGCAGGCTCGCATCGGCGCCAACGGCATGCCCGAACTGGGCGCCACCGGCGAGGTCATGTGGCTGGCTCCTAATCGGGTCTGGCTCGAGCAAGGTACCGTGTGGCGTGACTACGAAGGGCAGTCGCGCGTCCTGGCCCGGCTGGGCGACGAGGGGAGCCTGAGTTTTGCGCAGGTGCGCTCGGACCTGCTCGAGGTCTCGGTGAGCTCGAGCTTGGGGACGGGCTATTCCGTGACCACCCGGCTACGCCTGCTCAATCAGTTCTGAACCGCCTCGGCCCCCTGGGTGCCGGTGCTGCTGCCCGATTTTTCGCCGCTGGGGTCGAAGGTCTGCCCGGGCTGTTGTCGTTGCCGGTCTTGACCGCCTCCCAGGGCGGTAGGCAGGTCGCGAGCCGCGGGCGACTTTGGCCAGTTGTTGGTCTGGACCCGCGAGCCCCAGGCCATGTGGTTATGCTTGGGGTCCAGCCGCTCTTGACTCATCGGTCGGGAGAGCGCCTCGACCACGGCCATGGCGTGGGCCGAAGGTGGGCTCTGGGGCCGGCGAGCCTCCGGCGAGAGATGAGCCAGATCCTGCGGCCAGGTCGACTGGGGGGTGGGGGCCGGCGGGGGGGCCACGGCCAGCCCCCGGGCCTCCATCAGTTCTTCCCAGCGGCGCGGTCGCTCCTGATTGATTCCACTCAGATAGTTAGCCACCCCACCAGCTTAGCAGGCCCAGCCGGAGAATCTCTTGGAATTGTTACCGCGAGCTTGCCCGCGGCTGAACATTTAGGGCAAGATGGCGAAGGCCCGGGCCGGAAAGCCCAGCCCTTTCTCGGGCTTAGGCCAGCTGACCACTAGCAGAGCCCCGGTGGGCGGCACCTGGTCGAGATTGGTCATCACCTCGACCTGCCAGTGACCGTGCTGCAAAAGCCAGGTTTCGGCCTCGAGGTTGGGCGTGTTGTCGGTATCGAGGGCTTCGTGGCCGTTGGCCGTAATGCCGCGCTGTTGGTAGAGAAAGCGGATGGCTTCGGGGGACCAGGCCGGAAAGGGGTGGCGGCGGAAACGGTTGGTGTTCCAGTCCTTCGACAGATCGGTGCGCAGGGCCGCAAAGCATCCTTCCGGCACTCGGCCGTGCTCGTTCTCCCACTCGAGAATGTCGTCCACGGTCAGTTCGTAGGCCGGATGGTCCGCCAGCTTGGGGGTGATGTCGAAGACCACCATGGGCAGGATCATCTGCTCGATAGGAATCTCGTCCACGGTCTGGCCCTCGGCCGAAAAATGGGCGGGAGGATCGATGTGGGTGCCGTACTGGCCCACCAGCGAATAGTGGGTCGCGCGAAAGCCGTCTTTTTCGAGGCTATAGGCCCGTCCCGTCTTGGGGTCGGCGGCGGGTCGGAATTGGGACGGACCAAAGCCTTCCCAGACCGGAGTGGTGGGGCTGAAGCGGTGAGTAAGGTCGACCCACTTTCGGGATTTCAGCCAGCGGTAGGCCTCGGCCAGGGCGGCCTTCTCGACATCCGCCAGGCCGCCGCCGTTCACGACCTGGCTGTAGCCGCGCTCCTCGAGTTGGGCTTTGAGTTGGGCGGCTCGACGGCCGCTCTTGCAGTAGAGCAGGATAGGCCGGGCCTTCTCGGACGGCAGCACCTCGAGGTGCTCTTGCAGACGGTCGTGGGGCACGTTGATGGCCCCCTCGAAGTGGCCTTCGGAATATTCCTGGGGAGTGCGGGCATCGATCACCAACTGGCCGCGCAGGACCGGCTGGGCCCAGGCCACCGTGTTCAGGCAAAGTAGAAAAATGAGTAACCGTTTCACGCCCTTGACTACGACCCCGCCCGGGGCCGTTCCTTGGGGGTGAACTCAGCTCGGACCAAGAAGTAGACGGAATGAAGCCACCTGCGTTCTTGCCCTCCTTTTGCATCTTTCTGGTGCTGGACTTGCTGGGGATTGTGAGCATCCCGTTCCTGCTGGGGATCGATCCCAATCTGGCCATCATGGTGTTGCTGGCGTTGCTTTATCTCGTGCCCGCCCTGGCCAGCACGGCCGGTTGGAGCACCATCAACTGGATGAAAGAGCAAGCCGGAGACACGGGCTCCGGCTTGGCCCGGCTCATCGCCGGCAGCAGCCTGGTGTTCTTGCTTTGCGCCGTGCTGGTCACCGTGCTCGATGGTCAGCACAACCTGGGTGTGGCGCTGTTCTATATCTACTGCCTGATTCTGTGCCTGCGGCTGGCGCCGGGAGCGATCATCAACGTGGCCGTGGCCGCGCCTCTAGCCTTTATAGGCAAGAGCAAGCGAGCCCGTGTGGCCGCCCTGGTCGCCGGCCTGTCCAGTGGTGTGGGGTTGTGGTTGGTGCGTGAGATCTACGCGTCCAATAGCGGCCAGCAGAACCTGATGATGGCCCTCTTTATGGCCTTGAGCTTTGGCTACGGTCTGACCTGGGGAGGCGCTCTCAGCTGGGTGGCCGCCAAGATCCGTCAGCGAGGCTAAGTGGGAGGCGAAGAGTCGTTAGACCTTTTCCTGGCTCAGCTGAGAGGGGCGGGGGAGGTCGACTCGGAAGGCGGGTTCTCGATCGACCTGCGCAAAGCCATCGCGCGTTTGGACTCGATCCAGATCGCCCGGCCCGATCTCTACTTTCGTCATTTGGTGGCGGCCGGGATTGCCTCCGCGGCCACCTGGGTGCGGGTCCAAACCAGGGGACGGCGAGTCTGTATCGAGCATGACGGCCAGCCCCTGTCGTTCGAGACCATGCAGGAGATCTTTCCCAGTCTTTTCATGAGCCCGCTCAAAGCCAGAGCCTATCTGCGTGAACTGGCCGTGGGGCTCCACGGCGCTCGGATGGCAGGCCTCACTTCGTTGGTGCTCGAGTCGTGGTCGGGCGGGGAGGGGGCTCGACTCCAAGTCGCTGGCTGCAGGCTCGAGATTCGGCCTTTGAAGACTCAGCCCAAATGGCAGAACGCCGGCGCCACTTGCTCGGTCACCCTCAAAGACCCGCGGGCCCTGATGGATTACCTCTTCGTCAATCCCTACGCTCCTAAGGAGCCGGACTGGCGCCAGCTACGCTATGCCGCGGTTCCGATCGAAGTCAACGGTTCCCTATGTAACGCGCTCCCGACGCTCGAGGACCCGGTGCTGGTGGTGGCTCTCCGGGGCACTGACGGGACCTTGCCAGAGGTCCCGCTGGATGAGCAGGTCCAGAGCGCTCGAGTGGACTTGCCGATCAGTGGCTATCTCTATCTCGACCAGAGCCCGCGAGTCAGACTGCAGGGCATCGGTCCGCTCGACTTGCAGCTCGGCGGCCATCTCTACCTCGAAGGTGGGCCTGGCAGCACGATCCATATCGTCATCCACGGAATCGACTACCCCTGCCGGATGGACCTGCAATTGCCTGGCTCGGCTGGACTGATCTACTGCAACGAGGTGCTTCGGGACGCCTCGCTATCGGGCGTGGTCCAAAACGAGTTTTTCGAGACGTTGCGGCAACGGCTTGCTCGTGAACTGGCCAGGGCCATCGTTCGCCTGGCCCAGACCACTGACAACTCGGCTCTGGTCGATTGTTTCCGCCAGGCGGTGGCCGGCCTGGTCGAGCCCGACGAGGTTTCCCAGCAGAGCGGAATCCAGGCTTTCGATACCTCCAGCGGGCCCAGATCGCTGCGAGAGTTGGCGGCCAGCTATCAGCAGCACAGATTTCTCGTCGCCGGCGACGGCTCTGACTATCGACCCCCGTTTTCGGCTCTGGTGGTGGCAGTCGACGATTGGTGCCGCCATCTGCTCGAGACCCGCTTTGCGGGCTGGGTGGACATCAGGACGCTTCGCTTGCTCTATGCCGGCTCTGAGCCAAGAGACGAGCCGCTGGCCGGCGTCCCTTTTGCTTTTGCTCACCAACTGGGGACCGTCTTCGCTCATCTGCGCCTGCCCGCCACGCCATTCTTGCGCCCCGCGCGCCTATTGCTGGTCTCCAAAGGTCAAGTCATTAAACAGAGCTGGCTGGCCGGGCAACCCCGAGGATTGGAACTGGTGTTTGAGGTGGGAGCCCATCGCCAGGTTGCAATCGAAGGCTTTCTGCATCAGGTCCTCTCCCAGGTGGACCACCTCTATCAGCTGCTGCTCGAGAGTCACCACGACCTGTCCGAGGTGGCTCAGGAGCACGTGTTGGCGTTTCTGGCCACTCGGTCCGGGCGACTCGACGAGTACCAGGAACTCGTCTCGCGCGTATCGATTCGCTTTGATGAGGCGCGAGTGGGTCTGGCCGAGATCTTGAGCGGACAGAACTGGGCTTACACCTGTACCGACTCCGAAGGCGCTCTTCGTTTGACCGCTTTCCAGCTGGTCTGCCTGCGCGAGCTGATGCCTTCAGGCACGCTGGTGTCGGTCGACCCGGTCGAGATTCTGCCGGAGTCTGGCCAGGTCGACTCAGGTTACTTCATACCATTTCCCTGAGTCGCCTTTCCTCTACCCGTCTGGCATGTTAGAACTATAGGGATGCGAGGCAGAGCGGCCATGGTGTTGACCGAGGCGGTGGTAGCATTGGCTGCCCTGATTCCAATCGTCATCATCCTGATAGGCATTTTCCCTTATGCTTATTCCGTCGATCAGACAGCCTGGCAACGAGTAGGGGCTCAAGATCTTGCGGTCAGCGCCCTGGCCCAGGCGCGCCAGAGCGACTTCGACAGCCTCTCCTCTTCCAGCCGCCTGGCGCAGGTCGAGGGGATTGACTATACCGTCGAGGTGACCGTCACTCCCACTCCCTCCAGCGGCACCGCGCGCAAGAAGGCAGTGCTCGTCGAAGTCAGCTGGCAGACACCGCGGCGACGCGAAGTGATGTCCATCGAGACCAGGCTGGTTCGGCAATGAGGCGCGGCTTCACCCTCGGCGAAACGCTGGTAGGCCTGGCCGTGGTCTCGGTGATCTTGACCATTCTGCTGATGGTCTTTAGCCACAGTCTACGGGTCTGGAACCTCACCCAGGCTCGCTCCACCGACCGCTCGGCCCTGATGTTCGCCGAGAAGGCGCTGTCAGACGATCTTTCGGGCAGTTCCGCCGATACCTTGACGGTGCTAACCGATCCCGGCCTGTGGGCGGTATCGTTTCTCGAGTCGAGGCGGTTCGACACGCTGTCCGGGCGACCCGTCTGGGAAAGGTTGGTGGTCTACAGCCTGGTTGACGGCCAGCTCCACCGCCGAACTTGGACTCCGCCCGGACCTCCGGTGTTGGTGCGGGTGCTTCCCTCCACCATCGGCTTTGCTATCACCCAGGCCGAACTGCGCACGATCTGCGCCACTCCCAACCCCCAGCGCCGCTTGATTGCCACCGGCGTCGATAGCGTCGAGCTGGCGGCCCAGGCGGACGGCAGCTGGCGCCTGACCCTGCAAGCCCGCACCTTGACCCAGAAAGGGGTCGAGGTCCAGCAACGCCAGCTCGACCTGGGGATGCTGCAATGAGGCGCCGCGGCCTGGCCCTGTTGCCAGTCTTGATGGTCGGCTTGCTGTTGTTGTTGTTCGGTCTGACCCTGGTGAATCTGGCCACGGTCAACTATCGAGCCGCAGCCATTCGCTTCGACCAGCAGGTGGCCCTCGAGGGGGCCCGGGCGGGGGTCGACGAAGTGGCGGCCGAGCTCATGGACAACGTCGACTTCGGGAAGGCCGGCGAGGTGGTGAGCCAGCCCCTGGCCAACGGCTGCAGCTATACAGTGACCTTCGCGGTGGGGCCCGAGCCTTATTCGACCAACAATCTCGACGGATTGGGCACGGCTTCGGGATGGAACGGTCGCACCGTTCCTCCTCACTGCGCCCACCTGGTGGCCGTGGCCACTACCCGCACCGGCCGACGCCGGATCGTCGAGTCGGTCATCACCCTCGAAGCCATCCCCTACACCCTGGCCGGCTCGGGCCCCGTGTCGGGCGACGCGATCACGGTGGCTGGGGCCGATTCGCTGTTGTCCGCTCTGGCGGGCGAGAATCTGCTGGCCGCCCATGTCTATAGCGACTCCAGTAGCGCCGCGGCCATCACCTTGACCGGCCCGTCGGTGGTCAGCGGCGATGTCCGCACTCCTGGCGGCGTGAATCTGGACGCCCTCACCACGGTGGCCGGCTCCATCGATACCGGAGCCAGTTCGATCCAGCTGCCCCTGCTCGACATCCAGTCTTTTAGCAACGTGAGCTTTCCGGGCGTCCAGGTGGTACCGGGCGGCAGTTACGGTCTGCTCAGCCCCCTCAACACCACCGGGGGTCCGGGGTTGCCGGCCACCCACGTGCTGAGCGGGCCCGTCTACATCGACGGCTCGGTGCACCTGACCGGCAATGTCCTGCTGCAGAACGCCTTCGTGTTCGTGGATGGCTCGGGAAGCTTCGAAGTCGACGGGATGCTGACCGGCACGGGCTCGCTGTTCGTGACCGGAGATACCTCGTTTCTGGGGGCGGCCGTGCTCGACCAGGATAACAAGATCGCGGTCTTTGGGCAGGGTCAGATCGACATACCGACCGGAAGCTTCTTTCAGGGAGCGCTCTATTCCAATACTGGCATCACCACGGCCACCAACATCACGGTGCTGGGGTCGGTCATCGCCAACGGGCCGGGGGGGCCGGCCTCGGTTCACATGGGCGCCCTCTCCCGGGTGATCCATGTTCCCGAGATTTCGGCCTTTGCCAGCTACTGGTTTGCCCGGGGAGGGAATTCGGCAGGCGTTCGCCGCTTGTTCTGGAACGAAGTCCGGTGAAAATCCGCTGGCTCGCGCTGCTCCTGGCCATCTGGACTGTGCCGGGGCTGGCGCAGGAGCGATTCTTGCAGCTCGAGACCGTCCCCCCCGAGGCTCAGGTGACGGTGTACTCACCCAGCCTTCCCACCGGCAAGATGGAGGGCAAGGAACTTACCCTGCCGGCGCAGGTGGGGTCCGTTACGGTCCGGGTTATTGCTCCAGGCTATCTTGCCCGGGAACAAGACTTGCAGTTGTTGAGTCGCAATCAGCACGGGCCCAACAGCTGGGCCTTCACCATCGTACTCGAGCCTCAGGGAGTTCTCGGTCACTTGCGCCACCTGGTCCGGTACCGACCCTGGCTGGTGGCTCTCGGGCTGGGCGGGTTCGGCCTGCTGGGATTTGGCTACCACCGTCGCCAGAGCCACCGGCGCCTGACGGTGGAGCGCGAGAAGGAAGCCCTGCAACAATGTTATGACGAGGTCAATCCTGATCTCACGGGGAAACAGATCGACTCCTATCATCTACTCGAGTTGTTGGGCGAAGGCGGTTTTGCCCAGGTCTATAAGGTCCGCCACGTCGACTATGACGAGTATGCCGCCTTGAAGGTCCTCAAGGAGAAGGTGCTCGACGAGCGGTCATGGCGACGGCTGGCTCGCGAAGCCAAGATAGGGACCCAGCTCGACCACCCCGGGGTGGTCAAGACGATGGCCTACGGCACCTACCGCGACCGGCCTTACCTGGTGATGGAACTGGCGGAAGGCCGGTCCCTCGAGAAGCTGGTAGAGCAACCCTTGCCGCTGGAAGAGGCCCTGACGATCTTTGCCGAGTTGTGCCAGGTGATGGCCTACGCTCACGGTCAGGGCGTGATCCACCGCGACCTCAAGCCCGGCAACATTCTGGTGGGCCCGCAAGGCGTGAAGGTGTTGGACTTCGGGGTCGCTCGGCTGCGTTCGGACCTCAAGATCACGGCTCAGGGCGAAGTGGTCGGTACGCCCGACTACATGTCGCCCGAGCACATCCAGGGTAAGCCCGATGCCCGCTCGGACATCTATTGCTTGGGTTTGATCCTGTACGAGATGTTGACCGGGCAGGCCGCTTACGAGGGTACGACTCCGGCCCGGGTGATGGCCATGCATCTACACGCGCCGCCGCCCAAGGTCAGGGCGGTGCGTCCCGAACTTCCCTCCGAGGTCGATCAGCTACTGGAGGCTTTGCTAGCCAAGCGGCCCAAGAATCGTATCCAGACCGTGGAAGAGGTGCTCTTTCGTCTGGCGGACATCGTTTAACAACTCGTTTACCGAGCCCCGCCTCGGTAAGGCTATGCTCAGGCCGGTCTCCAAAGCTCTCTCACCACTTTGGAGGACGACCATGAGAATTCACAACGGTTTTACCCCGGCCGCGCCGATGGCCCTGCGCTCGGCCCGCCAACCCGACCCCGGGCCGATGGACCAGATAACCCTCGGCAGCCCGGTTCGCACGGCGGCCGTGGCCGCCGGTGTGGGTGCCGCGATTGGTGCGGGCACTTCGCTGCTCTATGCCACGATGGACCGGGGCACGGCCACTTCTATCCATATGGGCCTGATTCTGGCCGGCGGACTGGCTGGAGCCCTCACCCTCAACGGCGCCCTCGAGCCGCGCGTCGGTGATGCTGGCCTTGCCCGGGCCCTGGGCGGCCTGGCCGGGGCCGGCTTCGTGTGGGGAACGAGCGGTTTCGGCATTCTGGCCTCCGTGCCGATGGGAACGGTGGCAGGGGCCCTGATCGGCGCAACCTACGGTGGAATGGGCGCCGTGATTCTGGGTACCACCGGGTCCTGAGTCGGTCGGCGCGGCAGGTCTCACAGTGTATTGATGTTTTTGTGTATTGCGTTTCGGATCGCTTTCGACTACACTGAGCGTATATGGAGACTATGCAAAAACTCACCCAGGAGCGAGTGGAGTTCGCGGCCAACATGTTCAAGCTGCTCGGCCACCCCCTTCGCTTGCGGATCGTCGAGTTGCTCGACCTCAACGGCGAGATGACGGTGACCGAGATTCAGACCGCCACCGAAGAGCCACAATCGACCGTCTCGATCTATCTCAATCGAATGAAGACGGTCGGCTTGCTGACCAGCCGGCGCGACGGCAACCAGAGCTACTACACCCTGGCCGAGCCCAAATTGCGCACCTTGCTCGACTGCCTGCGCGGCTGCCCCCTCGACGCCTAGCGCGAAGCCCCGCCAAGAAAAGAGCGGCCGTCGCCGGCCCGCGCTCGGTCCCCCCTAGCCTTTCTTCCAGGTGAAGTAAGGCTGGGCGTCTTTACCTCTACGCAGGTTGATCTCTTCGAGGTTGCTAGCGGTGATCTGCGAGTCTTTGTCGGTCCAGCCCTCGGACTGGTAAAGCACCTTGCCGTCGGGATCCATCAGACGCAAGCGATTCTGCCCGGTGTCGACGCTGAGGCGATCGTGCTCGCTGGTGAGATAGTTGCTGCCACCGTCGACGGTGAAGCGATTGCGGCCGGCGCCGAGTTTGATGTTCGCCGTGTCGTCGCCGCGACCCAGCCGGATGTCGCCGGTATTGTTGCCTTTGGTGGCATCGATATCGGTCGTGTTGCTCGAACTGTTGCCGTCGATGGAGATTCGATTGTCGCCGTTGCCGGTGGTGACGCTGTGGCTGGAGCCACTCCACCAACCGGCCTTCTGGGTGATGGTCTGGCCGCCGTCCTGGCCGGCGACGGTCTGGTTGGTCTGGCCGATGAGCGAGCCCTTCTGGGTGACTTCTTTGCCGGTGCCGAACTGGTCGGTCTGGCCGACCCACGAGCCACTTTGGGTGACCTTGTCACCACGTCCGGTCTGAGCCGAGTCGCCCCAGATCGAGCCGTTCTGTTGGACGGTGCCCTGGTCGGCCCGAGCGGCTTGCTTGCTATCGGCGAAGGCCGACCCGTTCTGGGTGATCTGACCCTGGCCCAGGACCCGGGCCTGTTGGTCGACTTTGCCAGTGGAGCTGCCGTTCTGCGTGATCTCTCCCGACTTGACGATAGCCTTCTGGGTGCCGCTGGTCGAGCCGTTGATGTCCTGGGTGACGGTGGCATCCTTACGGCCGACCGCCTGCTGCTCGACCTTCACTCCGGGACTTGCCGTGGCCGTCTGATCGATCTTGCCCTGGTCGCCGACCGCCGCCTGCTGGGTGGTCTGGCCGCCTTTGTTGCCCACATTGACGGCGGTCTGCTTGATCGTCGCCTCGGGGCCGGCCGCCTGAGCCTGCTGCAAGGTGGTGGCCTGGCCCTGATTGCCCTGGGCCACCACGGTCTGGTCGGTTCTGGCTTTCTCGCCTTTGGTCGTGGCTGCCTGGGTGGTGCTGACATCGCCCTGGTTGGCGCGGGCGACATCGGTCTGGCGCACATCCGAGCCTTTACCGGTGGTGGTGGCGACCTGCTGGCTGGCTACCGGTCCTTTGTTCTTGACGGCCTGGTTGCGCTGGGCTACATCGGCGTCTTGACCGGTGGTAGAAGCCTGTTGGCGGCTGGTGACCGGACCTTTGTTCGCAGTGGCCGTGTTGACCTGGTTGACCTTCGAGCTGTCGCCGCTGGTGGCTGCCTGCTGGCGGCTGGTGACCGGTCCTTGGTTGGCCACGGCGGTATTGCGCTGATCGACCGGGGAGCGGTCACCGGTGGTTTGCGCCTTCTGGGTGTTGTCGGCACCACCCTTGTTGGCGATGGCTGTATTGCTCTGCTTGACCGGCGAGTCCTTACCCGTGGTGGTGCCAGTCTGCTTGTTGACCACTTTGCCATCGACGCCGATGTCGCTGTTGCGCTGCTCGACGGGGGCCTTGTCGCCGGTGGTTGCCTTGGTGTCGGTGTTGGTTTTGGCCGCTTCGTCTTTGAGCTTGCTGGGGACGCTGAGGTCCTGGCCATCGTGAATCAGGTTGGGGTTGCGCAACTGGTTGGCCGCGGCCACCCGGTCGACCAGGGTCTTGCCGTCTTTGCCTTTGCTCCAAATCTCCTTGAGCGAGTAGCCCTGGCCTCGCAGGATCCCTTCGACGGAACTGTTCTTGCCTTTGCCCCACGGTTCGACCTTCACGCTGCGGCTCTCGACGCCGAGGTCGGCATAGGGATTATCTTTCTTGCCGGTGTCGCTGTAGGCATTGGTCAGCCCGCTCTGGAGGGCCGCGCCGTTTCTGGTGGGAGCTGCCTCGGAACCTCTTACGGTAGAGCGATCACGAGCCGCCGGTGCCGGACCCCGGTTGGCTTGGCTGCGCGTGGGGGCAGGCGCAGTCTTCTTCGTGGTCGGTGCGGGGGATTTCTTTTGCGTTGCAGTTCCAATAGCCATAGTCTGAAGATATCGGACTCGACTGGTAGCGGGTTTTGGATCTTCTCCAAAGATTTGTTACAGGTTTGTTAAAAAATGGCGAGATGTTTCCACAAGGAACCACCCTTTCTCTCTTGAAGCGCACTGGCCATGAGGCAGGCTTTTCGGCGTTATTTGGTCGTTTTTTTGGCCCTGTGTCTGTCTCGAACCACCTTCGCTCAAGAGACGACCGTGGCCGATCGAGCCTACGAGTTCAAAGCCCTACCCCTACAGCTCGAGGTCCTTCGCGGTGGACGGAGCTTGCCCATCACCCAGGTGCCGGAGCTGCAAAAAGGGGATCGGGTTCGCTTGCGCATCGACCTGAGTCGCCCCGAGTTCAACTCGGACAATGGCCGCGAGCGGCAGCGCTTGCGGGACTGGTCGATCGGCTGGTTCTTGACCACCCGCGATGGTAGTCTGGTTTACAACAACGACAACCCCCGCCGGGGGCCCGCCGACCTGGGACGGATCGACCTCTATCGCGAACAGACCGAGAGCGTGATGGAGGTTGCCGACGAGCAGCAGAAGTTTCCGGTGCTGGTGTTGGTGCGCACCCGCACCCTCGACTCGTGGGACTACATTCGCCAAACCCGCGAGAAGAAACAGGCCAATTTCGTGGATGTCTTCGGGCGCTACTCGGAAGCCGTCGACCACTATCGCAATCTTCAGCTGTTTTTGCGGGCACTCGACACCGAGGGAAGCCGGGGAGAGCACCTCGCCGAGCGTCTGGCCGACGGCTTTACTGAACTCGGGTTCACGGTCGACACTAGAATGCAGCTGACCAAACCCGAAACCGTGGCCAAGCTGCTCTCGGAGGTCGACCGCAACTTCCTGCGGGATGGCAAGACCATTCAGGCCGATGTCGCCGGCAAAGCGGTCTCGAGGATGATTGCCGACAATAACCTGGGGTTGGTGGGGGTGGCCGTGCAGCTCGGATTGCTGGTCTACGAGGCCTCGGAATACGAGGAGTCCTACCGCTGGAGTTCGGCTCGCCTCAAGCCAGACAAGGCTGGCTATGTGGTCATGAGCTCCGAGAGCATCCGCTATGGCGAGAAGGAAGAGGCGCCCGACGGCCAGGTGCGCAACAACGTGCGCTCGATTTTGGTGTGCACTCCGATGCCGACCGAGGCGGTCAAGACGCCCACCCTCGGTTGGAGCTGTAATGATGACAACCATCTGGTTCCCGGTCAACAGCAGCGACTCGAGCTGCGCATCGGGGAAGACGTGTATCGCGCCGGAACTCAGCCGGCCCTGGTCGAGCGTTTCGCCTCGTCAGACTGCCGAGTCTGGGACTCGCTCAACGGACAGGCCAGCCCCGTCGAGGCCCGCCTCAGCCCGCGCGGCGAACTGGTGCTGAGCAACCTCGACGAACTATGGAAAGAGGGCGCTCTCGAGGCCGACCTGCGGGTGGTCGGCCAATGGGGCTTTGAACCGTTGCCCCTGCTGGAATGTCGCTTGTTCAAGACGCCGGCCGAAGTCGAACTGACCCTCTCGCGCTCGGCCCACATTCTCACTCGAGGCAAGAAATACCGATTGGAGTTGACGGCGAGCGACACCACCGCGGTGGGGCGGGCCCGCTTTCGTGACCAGGACCTGCCCCTGGAGGCAGCGCTGGCTCCCGCCGAACGGGGCAAACGCTACGCTCTGGTGCTCGATCTGAGCGAGGCGCCCGTTGGTCCAGGGGACCTGGACCTTTATGCCGGCCACGAACTCAGTCGATCGATGCGGCTACTGCACCGGAAGATTCAGGTGGTGCCTTCGGCTCGCTTTCATGTCGTCTTGCCCCAGGGTAGCCCGGTCTGTGAACTGGTCACTGATGACGAAGCGGTCAAAGACGCCCTCAGGGACGTAGCCCGGATTCGCCTGGGGACGAACCAGGTTTTTCAACGCAAGGGCCAGAGCTGGCTGTTCGAGGGCAAGCCCCCCCAGGCTCAAGAACTCAAGTCTTCAGGTTACCAGGCCGAGTTGCTGTATGAAGATGCCGAGAAAGATCCCGTTCCCAACGTCTTCTTGCAGTACGAGCAACACCCCGACGACCTCGACTTCATCCTCTATCCCCCCGCCCCGGCCCAGCCGCAGGGTTACCGGGTCGAACTCGATTCGCTCCACAGCAGGGTGTTGGCCAGCGGCAGGCCGGTCGAGTTCAGGGTGGTGGCCCCCAACGCCTGGCGGGGCGACAGCATGGTCGGTCTATGCATCGAGACACCGCTGTTCTCGGACCGCTGTACCACCTTCGCCTATAACCCGGCCGAGGGCCAGTCGCGCCTGAGGATCAAGCGCAACATCCTGTTCGGCAGCTTCACGCCTGACCGAGCCGGCCAGCTCGGTTGCCGATTTTCTACCGGTATCGAGGGGGCCCAGTTGCAGGTGCAGTGGGAAATGCCTACCGAGTGGGTCGTGGTGGACGTGCCCGCCATCGACAAGGTCGAATACACCTCGGGACGTTGCTATCTGGAAGGCAAAGATCTCGACGTGCTGGTAGCCCGGGTATTCCGCTCGGGCGATCCCGCCGTCGACGCTATCGGGGCCGGACTGACCCGAACACCGGAAGGAGTGTGCACAGCCAAGATCGATAACTTCGACCCGGCCGACTTCTGGTTGGAGCTACGTGACCTCGAGGGCCAGCGCTTCCGGGTCCGCGCCAACGACGACTAGCGGGCCACTTCCTGGCTTAGATCCTGGCCCAGCTCGGTCATCTGCTGGCCCAGTTGCAAGACCAGGGCATCTAGCTTGTCGCCGCTTCGCTCCTTGGCGAGTTGCTCGATGGAGCGGGCGGTATCGGCGGCCGGGGTGGCATGCAGATAGACCATGCCCCCCTTGATCCAGTGCGCTTTCTCGCGTAGGGAGTCGAAGTCGCGGGCGTCGGCTGCCTGGCGCAGCTGGCCGAACATTCCCTCCGCCTCAGCGAGATAGACAGCCCCGGCTTCGCGAAGGACATCGGCGCTACCAAATGTCTTTAGCGCCTTCTCTCGGTCAAAAGACTGCATCAGGTTGATCCCTCCACTCTCGAGGATGCGTGCTGGGGCGACACCCTCCCACCCACCTGGGGATGACCCGGGGGCATCCCCAGGGATATTTCGTCTGGTTATCCACCGGGATGCCCCGATTGGCTCCACAAGACGCCTGTCACCTCAACTAGCCCCGCCTATGATGGCATGAGACTCAAACTGGAGGTAACAATGGAAACTCTCTTCGCACGATTTAAAGATGTCGACCTGGCTGTCAAAGCGGTCGGTGCCCTGATCGACCACGGGGTCAAAGAGGAGCACCTGGATCTGATCGCCGATACGGCCAAAGGCCAGTTTTTGGTGGAGAAAAAGCACAGTGACGCGGCCAAGAAGGCCACCGACGGGGTGACGACCACGACGGCCGCCGATGCTCTCGAAGGAGCCAAGGAGGGCGGTTTGGCTGGTTTGGCGCTGGGCGCCGTGGCCGGACTGGCTAGTCTCATCATTCCCGGCTTCGGGATCGTGCTGGGCGGCGGAGCAGTGGCAACCGCTATCGGCGCGGCCATCGGTACCGGAGTGGCTGGAGCCGCCGCTGGTGGAGTGGCCGGTTACCTGAAAGATATGGGCGTCGAGGAAGCCATCGCCCGCGACTATGGCAAGGTCATCGAAGAAGGGGGAGCCGTGGTCAGCGTGACCCTGCCCTCTGGTAAAGTGGACGAAGCCAAAGCTCGCATGCTGTTAAGCAAGTATCGCGCCGACCATTTGATGGTGCGTCAGACGGCAGCGATTCGATAAGCTCGACGATCATAGCCCTTGGAGGCTTGTTCCATCCCTCTGACTCTGCTAGGTTAGGAGGGTATGAGGACAAGCCTGCTTGGGTTTGTGGTTTTGTTAGCTCTGGTGGTCCAGGCTTTCGCTCCTCCGGCCGCCTACAGGGCAGTGAGTTTTGACGGTCGAGTGAGTCGTCTCGAGGCCCTGCCGGTGCGCCTGCCATCAGCCCCCGAAGAATATCAACTCGCTTTGCGTGAGGCGGCCGAGACGTGGAATCGAGCCGGAATCGGTCAGGTTTTCGTGCTCGATTGTCCTCAATCCGACCTGGCTATCGACTGGACGGGGCGTGGGCTCGAGGACGCCAGTGCGGCCAGGACAACTCTCTCGCCCATCGCTCCGGGGCGACTGCAACTAGCCGGCTTGTCGGTGCGTGCCGAGGGGCGCGAGCATCACGTGTTGAGGCACATCCTCACCCACGAGCTAGGGCACGTGCTGGGTCTGGAACACTCGGAAATTCCCGGGGATGTCATGTTCTGTCGCCATCAAAACGGAACCGGGCGCCTCAGCAATCGCGACCGCCGAATGCTTCGTTGGCTCTATCGCCGGCCCGCATATACTCCGCTATTGGCCGGGCGGGTAGGGCAGGGCGGATAGGGTGGCTCTATCCCAGAGCCGGTTAGCAGCGGCTCGTCTTTAGCTCCATACTGGTCTTACAACGAACAATATGGAGGCTATGATGATTAAGAATTTTGTGAACCTGTGTCTGGCTCTAATGCTATCCTGTGTAATGCTTAACGGCGCCGCCCTGGCCCAGGATGAAAATAGCAGCGCGCCTGCCGACAGTCCTGCCCCGGTGACCGAGAAGGTCGAAGTCAACATGCCCGACGTCAAGGTCGAGCCCCCCTCGATGCCCGACGTGCACGTCACCAGCGAGAGCGCGCCAGCGCCGAACCCCGACATCCACCTCGACGTCAAAGAATCGCCGGCCACCCCGGATAACACCCCGGTGATGATGTGGGTTCTCGGCATTGCGATGCTAGCCGTGGTAGGCGTCGGTGTCGCTGCCGCCGCTTCGCGAGCCTAACCCGACCCCTTAAAGGCCAGGGCCGGTCCTCGGACCGGCCCTTTTTCGATCTATCCGAAAGGATGCCCGAACCCACTTCACTGGTGGGCTCTAGCTCTGCCCGGATGTGGGTAGAATTGGTCTATGACGGTCGAGATCTTCTTCACACTGGTGGTGGCTGCGGCCACCGTCGTTTTGTTCGTCACCGAGAAGTTTCGAGTCGATGTCGTGGCAGCCCTGACAATGACTGCCTTTCTGGTCTCGGGAATCATCACTCCCGAGCAGGGCATCTCGGGCTTCTCCAATCCGGCTACGGTCACGGTCGCAGCCATGTTCATCCTCAGCGCCGGGCTCTATCGCACCGGCGCCCTGGATAACGTGGCCGCGCTCATCTCGCGCCTGGGCGGCAGCTCGCCGCTCTTGACGGCGCTCTGCCTGATGCTGGTGGTGGGGACCATCTCGGCCTTCATCAACAACACCGCGGCGGTGGCCATCTTCCTTCCGATCACTTTCGAGCTAGCCCGGCGCTGCAAGATCAGCCCGTCCAAATTGCTGATTCCGCTCTCGTTTGCCTCGCTATTTGGCGGGGCTTGCACGCTGGTGGGGACGTCGACCAACGTCCTGGTCAGCTCGATCGCCAAGAATCACGGAATGGAGCCTTTCGGGATGTTCGAGATGGCTCCCCTGGGCCTGCTGCTGGCCGGGTTCGGCATCGTCTATATGCTGACCATCGGCATGCCGCTCTTGCCCAGCGCCCGCCTGCCCGAGAGCCTCGAGGGCGAGTTTGAAGTGGCCCCCTATCTGTGCGAAATCGTGGTGGGGTCCGAATCGCTCAGTTGCGGGCAACCGTTGGCCACCGCCCCCTTGATTCAGGCGCAAGACCTGGATGTGCTCGAGGTGCGCCGCCAGGGCCAAAACTTCTGGAACCCAAGCGGCGACTTCGTGCTGCAGGCCGGCGACGTGCTCAGGGTCCGTTGTGCCGTGCACGACCTGATGGCCAGCGCCCAACATCACGGGGTGACCTTTCGGGCCGAGGGCCCCGGTCCGGTGGAAGAACGCGCCTTTGTTGAGGCGGTGGTGGGACCCGGTTCGCCCTTGATCGGTCACTCGCTGAGTTCTTACCGGTTTCGCGAACGTTTTCCGGCCTCGGCTATTGCCCTGCGCCGCTCGGACACCATTCGCCACAGCCGCCTGAGCGCCAGCCGTCTACGGGTGGGCGATGTGCTGCTGTTGGCCACCAAGAAAGACGCGGTAGATCGGCTGCGCAATGACCCGGCCTTCGTGCTGGTCAGCGAGGTCAACCATCAAGAGGACCGCCGCCGTCTGATGTTGCCGGCTCTAGCCATCATGGTGCTGGTGGTTGGGTTAGCCGCCCTCGACCTGCTGCCCATCGTGGTCTCGTCGATCCTCGGCTGTGCCCTGATGTTACTCCTGGGCTGTCTCAAGCCCGATGAAGCCTACGCAGCTATCGACTGGAAAGTGATCGTGCTGCTGGGGGGAATGTTGACCCTGGGCACGGCCATGGAAGAGACCGGGGCCGCCCGTCTACTGGCCGAGAGCCTGGTTCACACCGCCGGGGAAATGGGTCCCTGGGCGGCCGTCTCGGCCCTCTATCTGCTCACCTCGATCCTCACCGAGGCGCTCTCGAACAACGCCACTGCCGTTCTGCTAGCCCCCATCGCGATCTTGAGCGCCGAGAGCATGCAGGTCGACCCCCGGCCGTTTATCATGGCCATTACCTTCGCCGCGTCAGCCAGTTTCATGACGCCGGTGGGTTATCAAACCAACACCCTGGTTTATGGCCCCGGGCGCTATCGTTTCACCGACTTCTTGCGGGTGGGAACGCCACTCAACCTGCTCTTCTGGGGCCTGGCCAGCGTCTTCATCCCCCGCATCTGGCCGTTCTAACGACCGGGCCTAACGCGCGGCAGTTTAGCGGAAGAGCGAGCTGCCGTTTTGGCCGAGGTTGTGGCTCATCTGGTTGAAGCCCTGGCTCAGCATGGCCATCGGGTCGGGCTTTTCGGCGCCGCGAACGCCCTGGGCGTTCTCTTCGTCGAGGCGCTGCTGGAGCGTCACCTGGGCCAGGCACGCACAACTCACCGAGCCGCACTCGGGACAGACGACCATCTCTTTCTCGTACTCGACCTCGGTCCCATCGGCCAGGCGCTCTTTAAACTTGACCATCTTGGTCTCGACATCTTTGAGGTCCATCGTCAGCCAGGGGTTGAACTCTTCGCCCTGGGCACCCTGGTCGCCACGAACTTCAGCCGGCGAGCGAACGCCACCGAGTTGGCTGACCGTGTTGTTGGCAAAGTGAACCGGAAGATTCATCTCTTCATTGTTTCACTTTGCCCCCGTTTCCCCTGCGCTGACACAAAAAGTTAACAGGTGGGGCCGCCGAAGCCGACCTTCTCCCCGCGATTCTCGGGGTGAACCCCCGAAACCGGCCTTCACCCCGCGATTTCTCGGGGTGAACCCCCGAAACCGGCCTTCACCCCGCGATTCTCGGGGTGAACCCCGCCGCAGCCCCGCCATGCCCGGCGAAGCCCCGGCGGTCTCAAAGACTCCCGCGACCGGCAACGCCCCTCCAGCCACGCCAAACCCGGCCTCCGAAGGCTCGCTCGTGGTCACCGACGAAGAGCCTTCGATGCTCTCCTCGCGTCGAATTGACCCGGAGACCGAGTTCGTCTACCTGGCCAAACTCTCTGACGAGGTTCGCGTGATCAGATATTCCGGCGGGGTCGACCTCTATCCCCCGACCGACGTCCGGTTCACCCCGGCCGGACTGGCCGACTTCGCCCGCTACCGACCCCTGGAAGCCAACGGTTTGCGAGTTCGATTGTCGAAATTTCAGCCAGTGTTGCTCGAGCTGGCGGCTTTCGACTGCCGGACCGAGCGCCAGGCCGCGGCTTTAGCCCGCAAACTCTTCCAAAGTTAGAACCTGAAAGCCTGGGAGGGTTTTATCTCCCCGATGTGGAGGCCGAAATCGCCCTCGACGCGTACCTCCTTTATCGGTGCGGCTGTCGGCCGTGGGCCTTGCATCCCGTCTGTCGCTCCCTTTCTTTTTCCGGCCCCGAGGCGTCGGCCTCAGGGGTCTTGGCCACCCTGCGCAAGCAATTCCCGGAGGCTCAGTGCCAAACACTGGCCAGTTACGTCTACCGCAACTTTTTTGACTCGCCGAGCCCGGCGCTGGGCCTCAAGTTCCCCAAGCCTCGGCTTTCATGGGATGCCATTCATCGCGAAGTTCCCGGAGGGGGCGGGCTGCTGACCGTGTCACGCGTGGGCCTTTCGAGCGATGGTCGCGAGGCCTTTCTGTCGGCCCATAATCGGGTTGACTCGAGTCCGGCCCAGCCCCTCAATCGCGCTTCCGGTACACTTCCCTTCGCCGAGCAGGCTCTCTTGCGCCTTGAGGACGAGCGCTGGAAGGTGGTCAAGTCGCGGGTCAGGCTCTATCCTGAGCACCAGGGCGACGAAGACAGGCGATTTACCTGGAACGACGGCTTGCCTCGCTCCCTGTACGCCGGCCGTTTCGATGGCAGCTGGCTCGGGGCTGTTCGGTTGGGTGAAAGCGTGTTGAAGTTGGGTCCCGACGGGTTGATGCTCGATCAAGAGATGATTCCCTTCGAGGCTGGCCCCGAACTGCTAAAGAAGCTCGTCGTGGGCGGCAGGAAGGCTCAACAAAGGGCGGCCCGCAAGGCGGTCGCCCGGCTTCTTCGTCGCGCCATGGACCTGGCCGCAGTGGCTAACCGTTCGGGCCGGCGCTAAACCGACCTTGCACCCCGCGACGTCTCGGGGTGAACCCCCGAAACCGGCCTTCCCCCCGCGATTCTCGGGGTGAAGCCCCGAAACCGGCCTTCACCCCGCGATTCTCGGGGTGAACCCCCGAAACCGGCCTTCACCCCGCGATTTCTCGGGGTGAACCCCCGAAATCGCCCTTCACCCCGCGATTCTCGGGGTGAACCCCCGAAATCGCCCTTCACCCCGCGATTCTCGCGGTGAACTCGGCCGCAGACCCGCCAGGCCCGGCGAAGCCCCGGCGGTCTTACCGAACGCCGCGACCGGCAAGGACCCCCGCGACCGGCAAAGCCAGGCCCAGCCTGGCCAAGACCGCGGCCCGCAACGCGGTCGGCCGGCTCTAAGCGCCTCTGCAATAAACGCGGTCGCTGGTTCGTTTCATCCATGTGCTCAACCATGTCTTTTTAGAGTCGATAGCTTATGAACTCCCACCCTACGTGATTTCTAGCGACTCGATCGTCGAGCGGCTCGAGCCGGCGGCGGTTCGATTCGGGCTGGATGTGGGGGCGGTGATGGCCGCCTCGGGGGTCGAGGAGAGACGATTCTGGGCGCCGGCCGCCACGATGGTGTCGGCCGGTGCGGTCGCAGCCCGCAAGGCTATCGAGCGGTCGGGTATCGACCCCAACGAGATCGGAGCCCTGGTCAGCACCTCGGTCTGCAAGGACTATATCGAACCCTCGATGGCCAGCCTGATCCACGGAGAACTGGGGCTGGGGCCGAGCTGTCTGAATCTAGACGTGGGCAACGCCTGTCTGGGCTTTCTCAACGGCATCGCGCTGGTGGCCGACCTGATCGAATTAGGGCGAATCCGGGCGGCCGTGGTGGTCGATGCCGAATCGTCGCGCGAGGTCGTCGAGGCTACCATCGAGCGGCTTTTGAGCGACCAGGCCCGCCGTCAAGACTTTCACCTGAATTTCGCCACTTTGACGCTGGGCTCGGGGGCGGTGGCCGTAGTCATGGCTCACTCGAGCCTGAGCCAGAAACGTCATCGGCTGGTGGGGCACGTTTCCCTGGCGGATACCGTCCATCGCCACCTGTGTCTGGGCAGCCCTCAACAGATGCTGGTGCATGCCCAACAGCTGTTGGAAGCAGGATTGCTGCTGGCACGCCAGACCTGGGGTATGGCTCAGCGTCTATTGGGTTGGAGTTCGGCCAACCTCGATTTCATCATCGGACACCAGGTGGGAGCCCGCCACTTTCGCTGCTTGCTCGAGTTGTTCGGACTCGATTCGCGACGCACGTTCGTGACCTATCCATTCCTGGGCAATGTGGGGCCGGCTTCGCTGCCCTTGACCCTGGCGATCGCTGTCGAGCGCGGCGTGATCCGACCGGGCTATCGACTGGCTCTGATGGGCATCGGCAGCGGCCTCAACTGCTCGATGATGGAGCTTGAATGGTGATGGCTACGGGAGCGGCAGATAGGTGTCCTGAATCCAGAGACCGCCTTCGTCGGACTCGATAGCCACGGCCGAGGGCGTCTCGAGGGCTTTTGCCAGGGTCTCGACCTGCTGGCGCGGCGGGGGCTCTAGCGGGCGGGGGACGGCCGGGCGGGGAGCCGGCGCGCGGCCAGAACGGGAGGGCCGGCGAGGCGGCGGCGCTGGAGCGGAATAGCGGCCTCCGAAGTCAAAGTCGATATGGGCAATGGCGCGATGGACGGGTGGAAAATGCATGGTCACAGTATGCGAGAGAGGGCTTGGACCAGGGCTGGATCGGGTCGGCCTGAGGCCGTAGAGTGTGAACGTCAGGTTGCCTTCCGGCGAAACGAAAAAGGGCCCGTGGCAAAGCCACGGACCCGCGAACCCGACTGACCAGGAGCTCGGGGGGGTAGGGACCTCCCGAGTCAGCCGAGTCCTTTCTGGATCACCGGTGGCGACGTTGATAGTCCCATCCGGCGAAGATTTTGCCGCGGGCCGGTTCGTATTCTCCGCCGTAGTGCGAGCGGAGCGAATCCTCCACCGCCGGACCCCAATCCCGGTCGTGATAGTGGATAGCCGCGCAGTAACCGTAGCGAAAGGCGGGCTCGTCCGCTTCAAAGCCGGCCAGGGGAGCATCAGCCGGGACGGGCCTGGTGCCGGCCATCTGCCCGAGCGTGTCCCCGGCGGTCTGGCCTGGACCTTCGTCCGAGCGGAAGCGGGACTTGGTTTGATCCCAGTCTCGACGGAAGGCAGTCTTGACGCGCTGCCAGGCGGTCGAGTGCTCACGCGTCCACCAGCTGGCCCGCCAGTGGATCTGGTGAGTAGCGATGTGAGAAAGCCTTTCGTCGGCAGCTCTGGTGGTGTCGAGAAAGCCTCTCAGGTCGGCGGCCAGGGCCTCGCGGTCGACGAGATGGGCCAGTCGTGCGGCCAGTCCCAGCCCCGCCATCTGGTAGTGAAGAATGCGCTGGGCCGAGACGATCAGTTCGGCGTCGACGATGTTCTGGTCTCCCAACACCGCCAGCCGCTCGTTGGCTTCGACCAACATTCCGCGCACGGCCTGGCGTGGACTTTTAGTGGGAGTCACCGGATACTCGGCCAGCTTGTTGACTTGCTGGTCGACCTGGCGGCGGATGCTCTCGAAGGCTTCACCCAGCACCGGATTGTGGGCGTGCTGTCGAAATCGGTCCAGCGCCTCGGCCAGGATCGCCGCGTCTTGCAATATCGTCGTCATCTCGTGGTACAGAAGGTCCTCGAGACTCATCTTTTCTGACGTTTTCATAGTCCCAGATTAGAGTTCAAGAGCCAGCGCGCACACCCCACCGGGGTCCTTTTACGGGCATCCTGTGGGATACCCCTGGGGGTGGTCCGGCCGGATGCTGGTTGTCTATGCCGACTGAGGGCGCCCAGCATCGGGCAAGCACACAACATAGGAGTAAGGAGGATTTGATCCATGAAATTCATTCGCATATGCCTGATCTTACTTGCCGCGTTGGTAACCTCAGCGGCCGCCGCGCCCTGGTTCCTGGGCCCGAACGGCGTCTCGCCGACCGGCTATGAGAAACACCCCACACCCTACAACGCCCGACCTGACGCCGAGACCTATCACAAGCAACCTTCGGCTTCCCCTCGCAGTGACGCGGAGAGCTACGAGAAGCCGGTTCGCCCAAACCGTGAAACTCCAGAGGCTTCTTCCTACCAAGATCGACCCACGCCGGCCCAGGACACCCTGGACGCCAAGACTTATCAGAAACATCCCGACCCGGAGGGCCAGGACCAGGACTTCGACGCCAAAACCTATGAGAAACACCCAGACCCCCAGGGCCGTGATCAGAGCCTGGATTCCGTCGACTACGAGACCAAGCCGGGCCAGCGCTAATTAGCGGTCAGGGCAGGATTGCGGCACGGGCGGCCCAAAGGGCGCGGCATCAGCATCACCAGGGGGGCGACCGTGAAGCATTACCTTTCCATTCTACTATTAGTTCTGGGGCTGACCGCCTGCGGCGGCGGAGGGGCAACCCCTGGAGGAAGAGCCAGCCAGGGGCCCGGCCCCGCTTCGGCAGTGCTCAACCTACGACTCCGAACGGCCAGCCCTCGTGGCGTTCTTGCCCAGGGGCTGGCCTCTCTTGTTCGAGTCAGCCTCTACGCTGAGGATAGCGAGGCGGCGGTGGCGGGCTCGGGCCAGACGCCTTTGGACCCCAGCGGCGTGACTGTGGTCACTTTACACGATCTTACGCCGGGCCGCTTCAAGCTGGTGGTCGAGCTACTCGATCAGGACGGCAATGGGCTCGAATCGCAAGAGCGAGGGGTTGACCTGGTGGTCGGGCAGGTGGTGACTGTGGAGTTTAACCTGGGCTCACCTTCACCCCCTGTCCCAGGGATCGCCGACCCCTTCTTGCTGGGCACTTCGCTGCAACGGCCCGCCGTCACTCTGGTTGGCAATCAGGCGGTGGTGGTGGCCATCGATACCACCACCCAGGTGGTGATGGCCAGCCTGCTTACCATCGACAGCTTTGGCTCGGCTCCGTCCAGCCAGCTCTCCTATCAGCTCAGCTCGCTCGGGCCGGCCGATCGGCCCGATGTCTGCATGACCGGTCCCACCCAGGTGACGGCCACCTGGGAGGTGGGTTCGACCACTGCGGTCCGCAGCTTCGACGCCAACGACAACTCAGGCCTCGAGCTGATTGTAGCTGGGGGTGCGGCTTTGACTCCCAGTCTGGCAACTCCCGGCCCGGCCGGCATCCCTGTGATCAACTTCGACCTGGGCCAAGAGGCGGTCTTGAGGTTTCTGGGCCCGTCACTAGCCACCGGTCTCACCACTACCGCCAGCGAGACCGGGCCATTCATGGCCGCCCTGGACTACAGCCCCTATCCGGTCATCGCCAGCAATCCGACCCATCTGGTGGCCACCGTGCTGACCCATCGACAGACGCCCAAGCTGGCCTTTGCCCTCTACGATCTGGGCGCGCCGGCCACGCCCATCGATAGGTTGGCCCTCACCTTGCCGGGCACCGGCGCCACGGCCGGGGGCAGCGCTCAGGTAGCCGGTCCCAAAATGGCCATGGATACGGCCGGTAATATCGTGGTGGTTTTCGAGTTCGACGCTAGAATCTTGGCAACCGCTTTGCACGTTGGCTCTGGCACACTGGTGCTCGATGCGGTGCGAGTGCTCATCGACCAGCATGACAGCGATCTCGAGCCCGAGGTCGCGTTTGGGCCCGACGGAACCTTTTGGGTGGCCTGGACTGGCTACACCGGGCCCGATGGCGAGGTCTATCTCCAGCAGTTTAGCTATCCCACCCTGACCGCCCCCACCAGCGCTTTCAACGCTTCCGTGTCGGGGTCCCCCGACAGTTGGCCAAGCCTGGGGGTCAACGGCAACGGTGACGTGCTGGTGGTGTGGCAGCAGATGGGGCCGAGTGGACCTCAGCTGATGGGTCGTTGCCTGCCCGGCGGTTTTGACCCTGGCAACCCTTTCACTCCACCCTTGCAAGAGCCCGCCAACCTGCTGGTAAATGGAGATTTTTCCAACGGTCTCAGCGGTTGGACCCAGGTGGTTGTCCACGCGATTCCTGGCTATCCGCAATTCACCCTGGATGACGAGGCGTTGTGCATTGGGCAATTCGACAATGAGCGCTTTGCTCTGGACGTGCCCAATACGTCCGATGGCTACATTTTTCAGCAGGTGACCCTGCCGTCGCTGGCTGCCGGGCAGACGCTGCGCCTGGAATACAGAACCTGGAATAACCTGGACCCGGTCAACGCCCGCGTCGAGATCTTCGACGTGGGCACCAACACGGTGGTGGCTTCCGACCACTACATTCCCAATACCATCGAAGGTATGGGGGTCGACTGCAGCGGCAACAACGATGCCCTGCGCACTCTCGACTTGACGGCCTCGGCCGGACGCACCGTGCAGGTTCGCCTGGGGGGCAGCAGCACCCTGGGAATCGGGACACTCGTGAATTGGGACGACCTGCGTCTATCGGTCATTCCCTAGAGTGAACTCGAACCCCGTCTCGCTGGTTCGAAAGTTGTCGGTCGCGGCGTACGGTCCACCGACCACCGGATGACCCACCACTCGGCGAACGGCGGCGGGAACCTCCACTCTCAGCCGATTTTCGGCGGGTTCGTAGACGACCATCGAGGGGGCAAGTCCCAGGCCTTCGACCTCAAGTTTGGCCGGCAGGCTGTGATGGTTGGCTCGATAGGCGAGGATTTCGGTGACCAGAGTGGCAGCCGCCATCCGATAGCGATTGTACAGCAACTGTGCCGAAACCTTGCTCAGGTCGGGAACCATCATATTGGCCACGATACCGGTCTTGCCGGTCAGATAACTGGCGGTGCCAGGGTTGGTCAAATGGGCCGGCATGACGACCATCTCGTCCTGGTGACTGGCCGCTAGCAGGCCCGTCATGACGTTGTAATAGACCCTCTCTTCGCGCCGCATCAGCCAGGGCCATTTGGTCAGAGGGTGGGCGGATTGGCCCTGATAAAGATCCTGGAAACTGTTGTGGGCAAAGGCGATCTCTTCTTCAAGCAAAGTCGAAATCTGCCCCTGAGGAGGCATCGAACGGCGCACTCGTACGGCCAGTTCTTGCCACTGCGCCGGGCTGAGCGCAGTCTCTGGCGGCAGCAGGTGAACCAGGGCGTTGAAACCGATGGCCTGGATCGACACCCCTAGCAAAGCGTTGGTAAGACAGGGGTCGAGGGTGACATGCGAACCCATTTCGATGACGTCGCCGATGGCCTGAGCGGCGATTTCGGGGTGACCCTCGAGTAGTGCGTTCTCGGCCCAGGCGCACAGAGCCTGAGCCGTTTGACGCAGAGCCACCAGGTCGATCATGTCGGTCCCAAAGGCCGGCCGTTCTATCGCAGCCGTGAACACCGGCCTGGTCAGGGCCTGATGGAGCGGTGGCCACAGTTCGGCGAAGTCGGCCCGGGCCTGGATATACTCGGGAACGGTGGCCATGGCTTGGTGATCGATGGGCTGTCCGGTCTCGGAGGCCGAGGTGCTGAAGCCTCGCCAGGTCTCGATGATCGTACCGGCCGGAGTCTTCGGCTTGGGATGAGAGCGCGAGCCCCAAAACGCCAGGAAAGGTTCGCTGAGATAGCCATTCTGTTTGGGGTCGGTCGCTTTCACCATCAGGTTCGCTCGTCGCTGACGGGAGGTCTCGATGGCGGCCTTGACGTCTTCGGCCCGCTGATTGAGAGGGAACCGCAGGAACATTACCAGGGCTAACAAGCTGACGACGGCCAGCACGGTGGCAACCTGGAGAAGGCTTCTCATGAAAGGATCGTTCGGGGAAAGGGGAGGTTTGCCCTGGATCAGGGCAGGCGGGCTGACATCTCGCGTAAGATGTCGGTCTGGATCTGCTGAATCTCGACTAGATGTTGCCACTGTTGAGTGAGAAGCTGGTCGATCTTGAGGGTCAGGCCGCGTACCTCCAGCTCGGCTTTGAGGTTGGTTACGTAATCTTGCTCGGAACGCAGACGGTCCTTGGCCTCCTGCCGGTTCTGACTCATCATGATGATGGGAGCCTGGATCGAGGCCAGACAAGAGAGCACCAGATTGAGCAGGATGTAGGGATAAGGGTCAAAGGCCGTCTGCCGCAGCAGTAAAGTATTGGTGAGCATCCAGGCCACCAGGGCCGCGAAGAACAGGATGATGAAGGTCCAACTGCCACCGAAGTCGGCCACTTTGTCGGCCAGCGCTTCGCCGAGGGTCTTGTCTGCCTCGAACTGCTTGTTGATGTCTTTGGTCAACAATTCTTGCTCTTCGAGGCTGTTGATGACCTGAAGGTCGAGCCGGGTCAACTGCCCCCGATCTTCTTCGAGTTGCGTCCGCACATAGTCGGCTCGTTGAGCGTTGAGATCATCATGACAGATATAGCCCTCGTTGGGATTCCACTGGCTGTGCTCTCGCCCAATGAAGGCCGACACATTGTCACGCACGGCGCTGGCGGGATAGAGGTCGCGCAGGTCTTTGAGTTGACCACAAATCTGGCAGGCATGTCTTTCCATTGGCGGGGTTTCGACCGCCGCGGGAGGATGCCCCGCTCCCAGACAGGCAGGTCTCGTTTGAAAATATGAGAAAAACGCAATAAACAGAGTAACTCGATCCGGGTATCGAGGTTTCATCCATCATCATGGGATAAAGGGGATTGTTCTGAGATGCGCTTTCTGTCTCACCTGGGGGTCCTGTTGCTATTGACCGCGCCCGTTTGGGCCAAGGACTACAAAGCTTATGCCAAGGATAGCAAAGTGGGGTTTTCGATCTCGCACTTTGCGGACCGAGCCGAAGGCAAGTTTGGCCAGTTTCACGGCACATTACATTTCAATAGCCAGGATCCAGCCAGTTCTTCGGTGGAATTTCAAGTCGGCACCAACAGTATCGACACCCGCAACCAGGAGCGCGATTCTCACCTGCGCGGGACGGACTATTTCGATAGCGGGCGCTTTCCCGAGATGACCTTTCAAAGCAAGAGCTTTCGCAAGGTCGGTAGCAACAAGTATATGGTCACGGGGCCGCTCACCATCAAGGGCGTGAGTAAGCCTGTAACGGTCCCCGTCAAGTTGGTCGAGGACAAGATGCTGTGGGCCACCGGGGTCCAGGCCTTGCGGTTCGAGTCGACCTTCGAGATCAACCGGCTGGACTTCGGGGTGGGCGGCGAGAATGCGTTTCTCGGCAATGAAGTGCGCATCGAGTTAAGACTCGAGTTTCACGATGAAGCCGGACACTAGCCCTAACCGTAAGGGCCTGGCACTGGTCTACGCGGTAGCTTGTCACAGTCTCTTCGGTGCTGGCGTGGCGGCGATGATCTACTCGATGTATTTCGGACTCACGCGTGGGGCCGTGCACTTGAGCAGTCCTTGGAACTGGCTGTTGGATGTGGTTCTGCTGCTCCAGTTTCCGGTGATGCATAGCTTCCTGCTCAGTAATCCGGGCCGCAAGTGGCTGAATCGCCTGGCGCCCGAGGGTCTGGGCGGGGTTCTGGCCACCACCACCTACGTGGTCGTGGCCTCGCTGCAACTGCTGTGTCTATTTCTGCTGTGGAGTCCTAGCGGGCGGGTCTATTGGCAGGCCCACGGCTTGGTGCGGGGGCTGCTTTCACTGCTCTATGGGCTGTCCTGGCTGTTGGTAGCCCGGGCCATGCGTGACGCCGGACTAGGTATTCAGACGGGATGGCTGGGCTGGAAAGCCGTCTATGACGGCCAGTCACCGCGCTACGGTCAGATGCCTCGGCAGGGTCTGTTTCGCTACACGCGCCAGCCGATCTATCTGGCCTTCTGTCTGACCCTTTGGACGGTGCCCACCTGGACACCGGACCAACTGGTGTTAGCCCTGTGGTTTAGCCTCTACTGCCTGGTCGGGCCGCTGTTCAAGGAAAGGCGTTACCGTCAGCGCTATGGCCAGCAATTCGAGGATTACCAGGGAGAGGTGCCTTACTTCCTGCCACGCCCGGCCGGTTAGAAGTTAGAATTGGGGAGGTCGGTTCTTTGTGAGGGTGCGACCACCTTGCCAACTGCCCAGTTCGGCCAGGCTGGTCACGAAGACCGCCAGAGCAGCGAAGAAGAAGAAGCTGTAAGTCCAGTCGGCCAGCGAGATCACAGCGAAGAAGAAGCAAGCCAGCAGGGATATGAAGCAAAATAGCGGGTTCATAGGCTCAGCATAGTCCCAGAGCGCCGTCAAACCGACACCCGGCCAAGTATTCCACCCCCATCCCGGAGGATGGATCCGCCTGGACCCACCCGCTGGGACGGGGGGTCTGGAGCCCGCCGAATCCCGTGCTGCGCTTGGAGTTGGCTTAGGCTAGTGAAGAACGGAGGTGGCCGAAATGCCCGAACAACACGACTTCTTCGAACTGCTAGAACTGGCGGCCGAGTCATTCAATTACTCTGATGTGGACACGGCCTCGCTTGAACTCGGCAAGGCCCTGACACTGATCTCGCCCCGGGTCAACGAGGCCGCCTCGCCTGCCCCCAATGCGACCGACCCCTGGTCCGAAGCCCACAAAGCCCTGGACGCTCTGGCCATCAAAGATTTTCCGCTGGCCGCTTTGTTGTTCAGGAAGGCACTGGCCGAACAGAAGGCCACCCTGCCCGAGCAGCGAGCGGCGCTGGAGTCGGCCCGCCGCTTCGCTACCGCCATCGAGGGCGCAATGTTCACCTCGGCAGCTCTGCACTTGCGGGCTATCCGAGACAGCCTAGAAAAAGCCGGGCTTCGCGTCACGGCTGGATTGGTGTAAATCATGGTCAGAACCCGCAGCCGCAAACTCTATTCCCCCTCGCCGAATCTGGCTCCCCGACGATGCCTGTCCCGGTGGCGCCGCTTTTATCCCGAGCTGCGCACCCTGGATGGACGTTCCGAAGAGTCGCGCACCGACGTGCCCCGCGGTGGTGAAACCCTGCTCTGCGCCCTGGCCCGCCGGGGTGATGTCCGAGCCTTGTGGCGTCTGTTGCGGCGCGGCTGGGATCCCGACTGCTGCAATCTCGACGGGCAGACGGCTCTAGCTCTGGCGGCGGCCCGCGGGCATGTCCGGGCCGTCGAGTTGTTGCTCGACCACGGCGCTGACCCGGGCGCTCACGGACTCGAGGCCGCCTCACCCCTGATCGCGGCTGCCGCCAACGGTCATCTTCGCATTGTGGAGCTTCTGCTGGAGGCCGGGGCCCCCATCGACCAGTGTTCGAATCGGGCCGGCTTGACGGCTTTGATGGCGGCCGCTGGCACGGGCCGTCGCAAGATCGTGGACCTGCTGGTGGCCCGAGGGGCCAACCTGAACGCCCGCGATGGCCGCGGACGCACCGCCTTCCATCACGCCGTGTTCTGCTTGCACTTACCCACCATCGAGAGCTTGTGGGAGTTCGGGGCGGATCCCGAGGCCCGGGACCGTCAGGGCCGGACTGCCCTGGCCCAGTTGGTGGCCGGAGAAACCAAGCATGACGCCCATCGATACGGCTATCACTGCGGACAGGTGATGGACTTTCTGCTGGCTCTGCCCGGCTCGCAAGCCCAGGTCAGCGCCCTGCGTCTGGCCTGCGAGACCTCTCATCGCCACGACCTTTCCGACAAGCTGGCGAGCTAGCTTTTAAGGGTTCGTTCAGGCAACGAGCATAGCATCCGAGTGGGTCCTAGCCAGGCGAAGAATGCCAGGTGGTGTCATGGTCGTTATCAATCCCCGTTCGGCCGCTCGGGGCGTGCAAGCGCATCCGGCTGCGGCCGTTCCAGGTCCTGCTGCTGAGGAAGTCACCGAATTTCGAGGCGACAAAACCCGAGTGCTGCGACTCGGCGAAGAGCCCCCGGTCGAGCAGACGGTCGCTCAGGACTGGTCTCGCCGCGTCCTGACCGGCATGCAGACGTTCTTTCTGCCGGCTAACCTGCCCCATTCGGTGAGCGCCGACTATCTGGCTACCCGCAAATGGTGGTTTGCGCGCGATGTGCTGTCGAACGCCGCCGGCTTCTGTGCCGGGGCTGCCATGGGCACGGCCCTGGGAGTGAGCCCGATATGGGGCGGAGCGGCCATGGCGACCTTCAACATGATTCGTGATCGAGTGTCGCAGGGCGTGGGCTTTGCCGCCTCGTTCGCCACCCCCATCGCCGACAAGAACCCGCGACCCTGGATCGTCGCGGGGGAGACGCTCGAGCACATAGGCACTACCCTCGACAGTACGGTGGGACTATTTCCCCAACACATCTTGCCCATCGCCCTGACCGGGGCGGTGCTCAGGACCACGGCCGGGACCCTCAAAGGAGCGGCCATGGCCAACATCGGACCGCGCCAGGCCATCGCCGACAACCTGGGCGAGGTGGGAGCCAAGAACGGCAACCAGGGCTTCGTGGCCAGCCTGCTGGGGACCACCATCGGACTGGTGGCCCACAGCGTGCTGGCCCATTCTTTGGGCCCGTCGGCGCCCCTCATCATTGCCGCCATCGGCTCGGCCGGGGCGGTGGCGGCCAATTCGATGATGGTGAACAACCTGGACATGTTCCCCATCAACGAGGCCACCCTGCGTTCGGTAGTCGAGCGTCAGGGTCAGGAGATCCCCTCGCCAGCGAGCAATGTCTGGACCGACACTCCCAGCCTGTGGACCAGCAACCACCACAAAGTAGGTCGCTCCATCGAGCCGCTCGTGGCCGATAAGCCTCGCTTCGAGCAATTGCGCTCGCTGTATGCCGGGCGCAAGTACTTGCTCGAGTTGATCGACGGTATGCCCTACGTCGTCATGCGCAAGGGCGCCGAAGCCGAGGATCGTTTTCTGGCTGGACTGCAATGTGTCACCATCGACAAACTGCAAAGAGAGAATCCGCAGGCTGATCGGGACGCTCTCATCAGCCAGAGCTTGCAGGCGACCCCTGATAACCCCACCGCCCTGCTCAAACAGCTGGGCCAGGCCGGCTGGAGCACCGACATGATCCGAGTCGCCGACGACGGGCTGCGAGCCGAGTGGTAAGTCAGGCGGCCGAGGCCAGACCGTAGAGTTTTTCGAGCAAAGTGCGCAGCTTGACGGCTGCCTCGGCGGGTTTGAATGGCTTCACGATAAAGTACTTGGCGCCCGCATCAATGGCCTTCTTGACGATGTCCTGGTGACCCAGGGAGCTGGCCATCACGATATTCGAGGCGGGGTCGATGGACTGCAGTGCCTGCACGACTTCCACGCCACCCATGTTGGGCATCACGATGTCACAGGTTACCAGATCCGGGCGCGTCTTTTTGTAGAGTTCCACGGCCTGGATTCCGTCGCTGGCTTCGCCGACGACCTCGCCTCCCAGTAGTTTCACGGTAACCCGAAGGGCTTTGAGAATAAAGTCCGAGTCGTCTACCAGCAGAAACCTGAATGCCGATCCGTCCTTTTTGCGAACCTCCAGGTTGGACATGAGTGCGTTCCTCCTAGCTTGAATGCTGATGGCATCATCGGCGCAATTCGATTTTCTTTAAGCCCTTAAGCCGTTCGAGGTCGTTCCGATGATAGCTTTGCCGGCCCGGCTGGTGTGAAGGGAGGACTTCGTGAACGAATTTGATTCCGAGATGCTGACCGACTTTCTGTTGGAAGCTTGTGAACAGCTCGAGATTCTCGATCAGGAGCTGGTCAAACTCGAAGACGCGCCTGAGGACCGAGATTGTCTCAATGTCATTTTTCGGGTGATGCACACTCTCAAGGGAGGCGCGGGCTTCCTGGGCCTGGATTGCCTCGAGGGGGTGGCCCACAAAGCCGAGACCGTACTTGACATGCTGCGCGACGGTCGGCTGCAGGTCGACCGCCATGTGATCGATGTCTTGCTCGAGTCGGCGGACGCCATCCGTCAGGTGGTGGCTAGCCTCGAGAACGACCAAACCGAGGGAGAACTCGATGTTGGCTCCCTCAAAAGGCGGCTCGACGCGGTAGCAGCCCAGGAGGGTCCGCCCCCCGCGGCCGTGTTCGATGAGGCTGACGAGGCCGCCGTGGCCAAAGCCCTGGAAATGGCCCAGCTCGAGGACTTTCAGGCCTCGCTGATGGCGGCCCTCGAGGGGTCCCCAGCCTCGCTCCCGCCGACGCCGGCTGAGGTGGCTGCCGAGAAGTCGGCCAAGAAGGAGGGCGGCGGCAACCAGGTACGGGTGAAGGTCGAGTTGCTCGATAAGCTGATGAACCTGGTCGGCGAACTGGTGCTTTCTCGCAACCAGATTCTGCAGTTGGCCGGCGGCCTCGAGAGCGTCCAGCTCAACTCGGCCTGCCAGCGCATCAACCTGGTCACCAGCGAACTGCAAGAGCACATCATGCAAACCCGCATGCAGCCTATCGGAACCGTGCTCAAGCGCTTTCCACGCCTGGTCCGCGATCTGGCCGCCCAGACCGGCAAAGAGGTCAGGCTGACTATTGAGGGCCAGGATACGGGACTTGATCGCACCGTGGTCGAGGCCATCAAGGATCCCTTGACCCACATCCTGCGCAACTCGATCGACCACGGCCTCGAACCGCCCGAACAGCGAGTGGCAGCAGGCAAGCCACCCCAGGGTAACATCCACATCCGAGCCTATCACGAAGGCGGCCAGGTCACCATCGAGTTCATCGATGACGGTCGCGGCATCGATCCGGCCAACATTCGCGAGAAGGCCATCGCGCGGGGTGTGCTCACCCGCCAGGAAGCCGACACCATGTCAGACCGCGACCTGTTGAGCATCCTCTTCCGGCCGGGCTTTTCGACCGCGGCCGAAGTCACCAACCTCTCGGGTCGCGGGGTTGGCATGGACGTGGTCAAATCGTCCACCGAAAAAATTGGTGGTTCCATCGACCTGCAGTCTGCAGTCGGCCAGGGAACCACCGTCAAGATGCGGATCCCGCTCACACTGGCCATCATCCCAGCCTTGATCGTCGAGACCTCGGGCGAGCGCTACGCCATTCCCCAGGTCAACCTGCAAGAGCTGGTGCGGCTGGAGGGGACCCATACGATGGATCGGCTCTATGGGGCTGAGGTCTACCGTCTTCGGGGGCAGCTCCTGCCGCTGTTGAGACTGCGCGACCTGTTGGGGCTGTCGCCGGCCGAAGAGTCGAGCGAGACCAACATCGTCGTGCTCAATGCCGACACCCTGACCTTCGGACTCATCGTAGACGGAGTCTGCGACACCGAAGAGATCGTGGTCAAGCCGCTGGGCACCGACCTGAAACGACTGCAACTCTATGCCGGCGCCACCATCATGGGCGACGGTCGCATCGCCCTGATCCTGGACGTGGGTGGACTGGCCCGCGCGGCTGAGCTACGGGTAGACGATCAGCGCCAGACCGAGCGCGAGGCGGTCGAGCAGAAGGCCCGCCGGGCCACTCAGGCCCTGTTGATGTTCAACCTGGGTGACGACGAGCGGTTCGTGATTCCCCTGGCACTGGTTTCGCGTCTCGAGGAGTTCGAACGCTCGCGCGTCGAGACCATCTCGGGCCAGCAAGTGGTCCAGTACCGGGGCAAGTTGCTGCCCTTGATCGACCTGGCCCGCCAGCTTGGATGCGCTGGCGGCATGCACCGAGACGTGCTCCACGTGCTGGTGTTCGAGCGCGAGGGTCGGGCCCTCGGCCTGATGGTCGAGCAGATCCTCGATGTCATCGAAGACGAGCTGGTCATCGGCCGTACCGGGGCCGAGGGTTTCGGAGTGTTGGGCTCAGGCATCTTGTGCGGCAAAGCCGTGTCGGTGGTGGATCTCGAGGCCGTGATCTCTTCGGTTCAACCCGATTGGCTGTCGTCTCGCAACGGCAACGGCAAGCGCTCGCGGCGCGTCCTGTTGGCGGCTGCTCCCAGCTTCACCAGCGCTTTGATTCGTTCCCACCTCGAGACCGACGGCCATCGGGTCTATCAGGTCGAGCAACTCGAACTCGCCTTCTCTCGGGTCCAGGACGAGGCCTTCGATTGCTTGCTGTTGGACCCGGCTCTCAGTGGCAGCCGTCGCTACCTCGAGCGCCATCTCGAGCTGCCTTCGCGAGTGCCGGTGCTGGCGCTCGACAACGGGCAGCGCCTGCCAGGCGTCGAGATGGTGGCAGACACTTCTCGAGATGGGCTGCTGCGCCGCCTCGAGTCGATTTGTGAAGGAGTGCCGGCATGAGCAAGATTCAACAATATTGCACCTTCTATCTGGGCGGCAACTGTCTGGGCGTAGATGTCTTGCGGGTGCAAGAGGTCCTGCGCAGCCAGGAAATGACGCCGGTTCCCCGGGCTCCTGAGGACGTCTTGGGGCTGATCAACCTGCGCGGGCAGATCGTGACGGCCGTCGACCTCAAACGGCGACTGTCGATGGAAAGCAAGGTCGGTGAGCAGTCGATGAACGTCATCGTGCGCACCCCCGAGGGTCCCGTGAGCTTGTTGGTCGATTCTATCGGCGACGTGATCGAGGTAGACTCGAGCACCCTCGAGTCGACTCCCGACACGGTGGCCGCCAGTGCCCGGCGATTTCTGGCCGGGGTCCACAAACTCGACGGCGCCCTGCTGGCGGTGCTCGACGTCGACAAACTTTGCGCATCAACCAACGAGGTCGGCTGCTAAGGCGCCACCCGCATTATTCAACCAGGAGGAAAGATGGCTACAAAAACAGCGAAAAGCAACGGGAGCCCGCAACACGGAATGCCGGTCGAGGCGGCTCTAGAGGAGGCCAAGGCCAATCAGGCTGCTCTGATTCGCGTGGTGGAGAAGATTACCGAGGCTAGCAATCGTCGCGAGGTGATTCAGTTTGCGCTCGACGAAGTGCGGGAGGCTTACGGCTGGGCTTACGGGTCCTTCTGGGAACACGACCCCAACCGCGACGCCCTGGTGTTTTCTCAAGACTCGGGGACGGTCAACCGCGAGTTCAAGAAGGTGACCGAGTCGGCCTCGTTTCGTCGAGGCGAGGGGCTCTCGGGAAGAGCCTGGCAGAGCGAGGCTCTGGTCTTCGTGGAGGACATCGGTGAGGTCTCGGATTGCTGTCGGGCCCCTGTTGCTCGCGAGGCCGGCGTCGTCTCTGGTCTGTGCTTTCCCATCATCGTCAAGGGCCGGGTCATGGGGACGATGGACTTCTTCGTGACCCGGGGAATCGAGTTGTCGGCCCAAAGACGGGCTGCCCTCGATATGATCGGCCGCCTGGTCTCGACCACCGTCGAGCAGAGGGGTGCCTACGAGCGACTCCACGGGATGGTCGAAAATTCTCCCACCAACATCATGACGGTAGACCTCGACCTGACGGTAACCTACATGAATCCGGCCTCGATCCGGACCTTGACTCGGCTCGAATCCCATCTGCCCTGCAAGGCCAAGGCGATCTTGGGTCGCAGCATCGATATCTTTCACAAGCATCCCGAGCATCAACGCCGATTGCTGGCCAATCCCGACAACCTTCCACACAAGGCCCGAATTCGGGTTGGCCCTGAACATCTGGATCTGCTGGTCAGCGCCATGCGCAATGACCTGGGCGAGTATGTGGGCGCTATGCTCACCTGGGAACTGATCACCGAGAAGGTCCAACTCGAGGAACGTGAGCGAGAACGCCAGGAGGCCGACCGTCGCACCGCCGAGGAGCTGCAACAAAAGGTGTCGTCCATCCTCGAGACGGTCCAAGCCTGCAGCCGCGGCGACCTGACTGTGGAAGTGCCCGTGCGGGGCAACGACCCTATCGGTCAGGTCGGTCAGGGGCTAGAAGACTTCCTTACCCAGCTGCGCAACAGCCTGCGCGAGATTGGCGGAAAGGCCACCATCCTGACCAGCTCGTCCTCCGACTTGAGCAATCTGGCCGGCAAGATGGCCACCTCGGCCGAAGACTCTTCGGTCCAGGCGACCTCGGCTTCGGCTGCCGGAGAACAGGTCAACCAGAACATCCACACGGTGGCCTCGGCCACTGAAGAGATGGCCAGCTCCATTCGAGAGATCTCCAAGAATGCAGGCCAGGCCGCCCGAGTCGCGGCCAACGCCGTGGCCGTGGCCGAGTCGACCAACGACACCATCGCCAAACTGGGCGAGAGTTCGACCGAAATCGGCAAAGTTATCAAGGTCATCACCTCTATCGCCCAACAGACCAACCTGCTGGCCCTCAACGCCACCATCGAGGCGGCTCGGGCCGGCGAGGCCGGGCGCGGTTTTGCGGTGGTAGCCAACGAAGTCAAAGAGCTGGCCAAAGAAACGGCCCGGGCTACTGAGGACATCTCGCGCAAGATCGAGACGATCCAGGAAGACAGCTCGGGTGCTGTCCGGGCCATCGCCGAGATCACCGACATCATCAATCAAATCTCCGACATCGCCAACAGCATCGCGGGAGCGGTCGAAGAACAATCCTCCACCACCTCCGAAATCAGTCGCAATGTGGCCGAAGCTGCACGCGGCAGTAACGAGATCACTTCCGCTTTGAGCCAGGTCGCCTCGGCGTCCGAGAACAGTCGTGCGGGTGCTACTGACACCCTCGCGGCCTCGCGGTCGCTGAGCCAGTTGGCCAACGAGCTCCAGGACCTGCTGGGGCAATTCCAGACCTAAACCCCCGCCGGGCCCGGGCCGGCGACCCGGGCCCGGCACAATTTTGGAAGGACCCCGACCATGAAGATACTGGTAATCGACGACTCCCGATTCGTTCGCAAACAGATCATCAAGTTTCTCGACGACTTCAGCGCCAGCATCTATGAAGCCGCCGACGGCCAGGAGGCCCTGGATGTCCACAAAGTCCAGCAGGTCGACCTCATCCTGACCGACTGGAACATGCCGGTAAAGACCGGGCTGGAGCTGGTGCAGGAACTCAAAGAAGGTCACGTCGAGCGCGACCCGCCCATCTTGATGATTACCACCAACAATCAGCAGGATGCGATCGTGGCCGCCATCGAGGCGGGTTGCGACGACTTCCTCATGAAACCTTTTGACCGCGAAGACCTGCACCTGAAGCTTCGCTCGATGTTGGGTGATGACCACCCCATCTTTGGAGGGTGTCATGCCTAGTGTTCGTGTGTTGATTGTGGATGACTCGTCGCTGTTTCGGCGCATCCTCACCACCGTCTTTCGCGCAATCCCCGGGGTCGAAGTGGTGGGCAGCGCGTCCAACGGAGCCGAGGCCTTGCGTCTGGTCGAGAGCTTGAAGCCCGAGCTGGTTTCCTTGGACCTCGAGATGCCCGAGATGGACGGTCTCGAGACCCTGCGCCGGCTGCGCCTTCTCGACACGCGCTCCAAGGTGCTGATGGTCAGCGCTCACACCACCCGGGGAGCACGCCGCACTATCGAAGCCCTTTGTTTGGGAGCCGAGGACTTCATCACCAAGCAAAATGCCCAGGGGGACGCCAGCACCAACCTGGAAGCCCTCAGGGCCCAGCTCGAGCCCAAGGTCGAACAGCTATTTCCTCGCCAGGCCGGTGTCCGGGCTCAGGTCGCGCGGCGCCCACCTCTCCCCGGTGCCCCCAAGAAGGCCGTGGTGATCGGCGTGTCGACGGGCGGACCAAACGCCCTCTCCGAGGTCTTCTCGACCCTTCCGGCCGGTCTACCGGTGCCCATCCTGATAGTCCAACACATGCCGCCGACTTTCACCCGCATGCTGGCCGAGCGCCTGTCGGCCAAAGGAAAGATTCCCGTCAGCGAGGCTCGCGAAGGCGAGCCGATTCTCAACGGACATGCCTACATCGCTCCCGGAGACTTCCACCTCGAGATAGCCGGCGACGCCCGTCGCCCACTGGTGGCGCTCAGCCAGGGCCCTCGTGAGAACAGTTGCCGTCCGGCCGCGGACGTGCTCTTTCGCTCGGCCGCCCGCGTCTACGGCCGGGACTGTCTGGGTGTGGTGATGACCGGAATGGGCTCGGACGGCTGTCTGGGAGCCCGCGAGATTCAACGGGTTGGCGGCGAGGTTCTGATTCAGAACGAGGCCACCTGCGTGGTCTATGGCATGCCCCGGGCCGTCGCCGAGGCGGCCATTGTCCATGAAAGCTATCCCCTCGACGAGCTGGCCTCGGCCATTACCGAAAGAGCCACCAGGAGGACCCAATGGCGCACAGCGTAAGACATGAAGACTATGGATTTCTGTGCCGGGTGCTCCACCGCGAGGCCGGCATCAGCCTGGGCGACGATAAGAAATACCTGGTGGAAGCCCGCCTGGGTGAACTGTGCCGCACCATGGGAGTGGGCAGCCTGGACCAACTAGTATCGCGAGTGCGTGAGGGCCAGGATCCGACCACCCTCAAGCTGGTGGTCGAGGCGATGACTACCAACGAGACCTCGTTCTTTCGCGACCAGGCTCCCTTCGAGGCTTTACGCGACCGCATCTTGCCTGGCTTGCTGGCGGCCCGCGCGGCCACCCGGCGGCTGCGGATCTGGTCGGCTGCCTGCTCGACCGGGCAAGAGCCGTATTCGCTAGCCATTACGTTGCTGGACCATTTTCCTCAACTCCAGGGCTGGGATGTCTCGATCCTGGCCACCGATCTGGCCGAGCAAAAGGTGCTCGAGCGGGCTCAACAAGGCCGCTTCACCCAGCACGAAGTGAACCGCGGCCTGCCCGCTCGGATGTTGCTCAATCACTTTGAACAGCGCGATGACGCCTGGTTTGTCAAAGAGCCGACCCGACGGCTGGTCAAGTTCCAGAAAGTCAACCTTCTGAACATCCCTCGCTGGCTCGGCGAGTTCGACCTGGTCCTGTGTCGCAACGTCCTGATCTACTTCGATGTCGAGACCAAGCAGCAAGTCCTGGGCCGAATCCATAGTCATCTGGCCAAAGACGGCTATCTGATGATCGGAGCCTCCGAGATCCTCTTCGGAGTCACCGAAAGCTTCCGGCGCGAAACCTACGGACGCACCAGCTACTACCTTCGCGACTGACGTCTCGGCCTGGCGGCCGACAGGGAGCCTCGGCTTCGCCTCGGAGATTTCGGCCTGGCGGCCGACGGGGAGCGACGACTTCGTCGTCGGGAAAAGGTGCCGTGCGCTTCGCGCGGAGATTTCGGCCTGCGGCCGACGGGGAGCGCCGACTTCGTCGTCGGGAAAAGGAGCCGTGCGCTTCGCGCGGAGATTTCGGCCTGGCGGCCGACGGGGAGCGCCGACTTCGTCGTCGAGAGAGCCTGCCTCCCGGCCGAAGGCCGCTCCTTCTCCCGGCCCAAAGGGCCGCTCCTTCTCCCTCGAGCGCAGCAAGAGCTCCTTCTCCCTGCCCGAAGGGCCGCTCCTTACCGGTCGGGGGACGCTGCCTCGCGGAGGAGTTCGGCCTTGGTGACCTCGCCCATGGCCAGGGCTTTCACCTTGGGGTCTTTCCAGCTATTGGGCTCGGCGCCGGTGATTTTGTGGACGCCTTTCTCCATTTTGCGCCAGAAGTTGGTGCGGGTCAAAAGCGGGTTGAACTTGCCGTTGACGATGCAATAGTACTCGTCGAAGGGGTCGGTGTGGTGCTTGGCATGGTTGGCCGAAGTCTGCGAGATGCCGAGCTTTTGCAGCACCCTGGCCGTCGTCGGCGGATTGGACATGTGTGACCAACGATGAGAGGCCTGGGCCAGCACCGCGCCTCCGGTGAAGGCCAGTCCGGCGGCCGCCAGCATGGGGTGAGGAGTGAAGATGGCCAGAGCCGCCATCGGGCCCACCATGGCCGTGGCCGCGGGGGCCACGTTTTCCCAGACACTGACGTGATCCATGCTGGGTGTGTCGTGGTGGTTTTGGAATTCTTTAGCGATACCCCCTACCAACGGGGTGTTCTCGTTGGGATAGTTGTCGATGGCCCAGTGGAAGACACCGCTGGTGAAGTCGGCGGCCATCAGGCCGGCGGCAGCGCTGGCCACCACTCCGGCTCCCAGGGCTACTTTCGCGGCTACCCCCGGGGCCGAGGCGACCTCGGCGGCGATGCGGGCGGCGGCGATGCCACCGGCCAGCACACAACCCGCGCCGGTGATCTTGGCCACGGTCGCTCGGCGCGAAGTCTGGCCCGGCGAGAAGGTCTCCTGGGGTTCGGCCGGCTGCTCGGGGCGAGCAGGAACGGCGGTCCGCGACGCGGGGGTCGCGCTGGTGAATTGTGAAATTCGCATTGGTCTCTCTCCGTTGGACCTCTCGTGGAGGTCTCTATCTGTCACCAGAGTAGCCCTTCCCAGCTTAAGGAAGACTGAAAACGATGCTGATGCGCCATTGTGTAACGAAAAGTCCACGAAAATTCAATCTTGGCAACGCAATGGCAAGATCTCGGGTGGCGTGGTATGGTGTGAGTATGGCGATCGTGACCGTTCCCGTAGTGGTAGCTTCTATTCTGGCGTATCGCTATCTCAGGAAGCGCCGCCGGCGAGGGCGAGCGCTCAAGAAAGAGCCGGGCCTGGCCCACGCTGCGCTAGCTTTGACGGCCTTTCCGCCCCACACCGCCGAACAGATCATGAAGCAGTTGCCACCACCGGTGGCCCGAGCCCTGGCGCTAGCTACCACCGAGCTTCCGTCCATTCAAGAGACCAACCAGCGCAGGGCCCTGTGCGCCCTGCAGCAAGAACTCGGGGAGCAAGACCTGGATCGGCTCGACCCGGCCGCCCTGGCGGCGGGCATCATCCGGTTGATGCTCAAAGCGGGCTAAGCCCCAAGCTCGGATAGTGGGGTCCGAGCCTATCGGATGTCGTAGTCGCACCCGTCCCTCCTCCACACTGAAAGTCGGAGGTGTCCCTATGCGAGCTTTTCCCAAAGCCAAGACCAGAGCGGTGGTGATTGGAGCCGGTTTCGGCGGCCTGAGAGCTGCGCGCGAGTTGATGCGGGCTCGCCGCGACGACCTGGAGGTGGTGGTGATCGACAAGCATAACCATCACACCTTTACCCCGTTGCTCTATCAGGTGGCCACCAGCGGCCTGAGCCCCTCGGACATTTGCTTTCCCATCCGCGAGCTGGCCCGCGGACGCCGGGATGTCGAAGTGGTGATGGCCCGCCTGAGCGCGGTCGACTATGGCCAGCGCCGCCTGGTTCTTGACGATGGTCAACTGACCCTCGACTACGATTATCTGGTATTGGCCCTGGGGGGCAAGACGTCTTATTTTGGCCAGGACCAGTGGCGGGACCGGACTTTCGCTCTCAAGAGCGTGCCTGAGGCCGAGGCTTTGCGCGACCGAATTCTCTCGGCCTTCGAGCAGGCCGAGCAGCACGACGACCCCGAGCAGCGAGCTCGTTTGCTGACCTTCGTCATTATCGGCGGGGGGCCGACCGGCGTCGAACTGGCCGGAGCCATCGCCGAGTTGCGCAGCCGGGTGCTCGATGACCAGTTTCGACGGTTTGACAGCGAGCAGGCCCGAGTGGTTTTGCTCGAAGGCGGCCAGCGCCTGCTCAAGTCGATGTCAGAGCGGGCCGGCAACTACGCCAGAGAGCGACTGCGGGCCATGGGAGTCGAGGTCCACCTGGGCGAACTCGCCCAGGAGGTAAGTCCCGGCCAGGTGGTCACGGCCGAGCGACGACTCGAGGCCGCCACCGTCATCTGGGCGGCCGGGGTGGGAGGCTGCGAGCTGGCGCCGCGCCTGGCCAGCGAGGATCAGCGAGACCGAGGGGATCGCGTCAAGGTCGAGAGCGACTTGCGCCTGACCGGCCACAGCCGAGTCTATTGCGTTGGTGACATGGCCCATTTTGAGCACGATTGCACCTATGACGGCAAGCAGCTGCCCGGCCTGGCTCCGGTCGCCATGCAACAGGGCCGGCACGCGGCCCGCAACATCCTGCGCCAGCTCGATGGCCAGCCCACGCGCGACTTTCACTATATCGACAAAGGCTCGATGGCCACGGTGGGACGCACCGCCGCCGCCGCCGATCTGCCGTCGGGCCGCAATCTGAGCGGTCCAGCCGCGTGGCTGGCCTGGCTCGGGGTCCACCTCTATTATCTGGCCGGCCTGCAGAATCGGGTGGTCGTGTCGATCCGATGGCTGTGGGCGTATCTCACCTGGCGCTGGGGCTCGAGGCTGATTCGGGCTTCCCAGGTTAGCCCCGCCCGTGGTCCTTCCCCCGGTGAATTGCCCAGCGAGCGGTCGGCCGCTGGCTTGTGACGATTTTTTGACGCAGCTTTGGCACAGTATGTCCAACGGAGGATTACCAAATGAACATCAACGCATTCAAAGCTTTTCAATCGATCACGAATTCGCGAGCAGCCACCACGCCGGCCACTCCCGCAGAGCCTCAGGCCAACGCCCAGCCTCAGGATGGTTTCACCCCCAGCGAGCCCCAGGAGAAAGAGACCTTGCTTGGTCGCACCCTGAAAGGCGCTTGCATCGGTGGAGCCGTCGGCCTGATCGCGCCGGGTATCATCGTGCCGTTGGTTGGCTTTGCGGCTTCCCCCATCACCGGTCCGCTTGGCTTCGTGCTCGGCGCCTACGCCGGAGCCGTCAGCTACGAGCGCGGCGGGGCCGAATAGCCCGAACCGAGTCTTGTGAAAAAGACCGCTCTTGAGAAGAGCGGTCTTTTTTTATTGCTCGAGCTCGAAGCGAACCACCCGAAAGACTCCGATCAGGTCGGTCCATTCAGCCTGACGGCTGCCGAACACGGCCATCAACATCCTGGTGGCCCAGGGATGGCGCCGAGCGTAGTCGTCAAGCTCGGCTCGTCCCTCGCTTGGTCCGAGCAGTTCGGCTCGGGCCCGATGTTTGCGACCTCCCACCTGGATCAGTACCTCAGGAGCAGCCTCGATATTGCGATACCAGTCGGCCTTGACTCCAAAACCCGACACCACCACATAGACCCCCGGTGCGTGACGCACCACCTCGAGCACGACCTGGCGCAACTTGCCGCTCTCGCGCCCGCGGTGGTGTAGCAGCAAGAAGCGCTTTCCGAGCAGCCAGCCCAGGCCCCAGCGGTAGAACAAGATGGGCAGACGGGCCAGCCAGCGCAGCACCCCACGAGGCGGTGAAAGACTCATTGGCGCGAGGTAGCCACCACTTCGGCGTGCAAGTGAATCGGACAACGGATGGAATGGGCCACCAGACATCCTTTCTCGGCTCGCTCCATCAATGCTTGCATTTCGGCGGGATCGCCCTCGATGACCGCCCTGGGATAGAGGTCGACCTGGGTGAAGCGCATCTGCCCGTCTACTCGCTCGAGTACGCCGTCGGCTTTGCTTTCATACTCGACCAGCCGGACGTTCGAGCGTTTGAGTTCGAACACCAGGGTCAAGAAGAAGCACGTCTCGACGGCGCTGACGAAGAAATCTTCGGGGCTGAACATCCCTTCGGGACCCTTGAAAACGGGAGGGGGAGCCACTTCCAACGCCGGTCGTCCTTCCAGGGCGACCTCGCCAAGATTGGACTCTTTCCAGCGATAATTGGTTTTGAAGTGAAGTTTCATAGTTTCAGTATATATCAATCCAGTTGCACCGGAATGATCTGAATCAGTCGCCCCGGACGGCCACGGTATGCTCGCCCACGCTCAAGTGCTCATCGTCGAGTTCGAAGTCCTTGACTACATCGGGCGAGCGATTGACGGTTTGGCGAGCCAGGATGGTCTGCCAGTCGTCGAGGGCTCCCATGGGGTCGGTGGCGATCCGAGCGTCGGAAATCTCGGGAGCCAAGAGGGCTTCGACCGCGTTGCGGGGCCGGTTCATCCGGCCCAGTTCGCTAAAAGCCAGCTGGACCACGCCGGGCTGGCTTTTTCGGGAACAGGCCTGAGCGGCGGCCCGAGCCATGGCCACCAGGGCCACCGGACCCGTCTGCTGTTCGCGCGCCCTCCAGGCGGCCAGGGCCGATTTCGCGGCCGACTCGTAATCGCCGGGAAACCGCAGGCGCCCCAGCCCGGCCAAAAAGCGCGCTTCGGCCGAGTCCGGACAGGCCTCGCCCACCAGGGCCAGCAGGCCGGAGGCGCTCTTGCTGCTGGCGGCAGCGCAGGCGCCCATCAGAAAGTCCACCCGGCGGTGGGCCGGCGACGAGTCTTTGCTTGCCTCGAGAGCGGCCCGGTAGGACTTGGTAAAGGACTCGTAGTCCCCGGGAAAACGCTGGTTCGACAGCTGCTCGACCAGCTCCGGGAAGTCTTCGGCAGCCAGCATCCCCAGACCCGTGCGAGCCACCTCCGGGGCTCTTCTGCTGCTGACGGTGTCGAGCGCCTTCAGCAGCAGGTTCGAGCCCGTCAGGCCTTCTTGATAGAGGCCCGCCAACACCGTTCGAGCGGTCTTGGGGTGACTTTCGTAGTCGCCGGGCAGCTGAACCTGGGACAGGTCGGTGAGAAACTGGAGAACGGCCGTATTTTTCGGCGTCCTTTCGATGGTAGGCAAAGTCGCCTCGAGATAGGTTCGGGCCCGCCCCTTGTTCAGGGTTTCCAGTCCACCCAACAGGGCCCGCTCGGCGGCCGGAGTGGCGGCGTCTTCCTGATTTTCAAAGCCCGCGATCATGGCGCCCAGAGTCTTGGCGAGCGACTCGTAGTCGCCCGGATAGCTCAGGGGCAGGGCAGCTTCGAGCATGGCCTGGAGTTGGGGGTTGGCGTCGGGATTGGCCCGATCGAGTTCCAGCACCGTGGCCAGGACCTGGGCCTGTTCGCCTTTGCGCACGCTGTGGGCGGCCTGCAGACCCGCCTGCCAGAGGCTGACGTCTGGCTGGCAAAGGGCCTGCAGAGTTCTGCCGAGACTGCAGTAGTCACCCTGGTGGGGCACTCGAGCCAGGCTGCGGGCGGCTTTTGCCAGGGGATCATCCAGTCCCTCGGTCAGGGCCTCGATGACCTTCTTCTGGTCGGCTTTGCGCACCCTGGCCGCAGCTCCGGCCAGCCTGCTCAGAAAGTCTTGCTCCATCAAACTCTGGCTGGTCTGGAGCAGGTCGAGATAGTAACGGTCCTCGAGCTTGCCCGCCAGGGAACTCAGGCGGGTGAAGAACTCGGCCTCGGGACCCTGCAGACCTTTGCAACGCTCCTGGGTGGCCTCGGCCAGCAGGGCCTGGCGGGCCGTCGCATCGGGAAGCTGTCGCTGCAGGCTGAAGGCCAGCGTCAAGGGGTCTATCTCGGGGTTTTGCAGGGCCTGGACCAGGTTTTGAGGAGTGGCCAGAGCGTGATTTTCGAGCAGCAACAGGCTCGGCGATTTTTGCTCTTGAGGCAGCTGCGCAAAGAGTAGCGGGACCAGCTCATGGGCAGCTGGGGTGCCGGCCGCCGCCTGCAGATTGGCGGCGTCGACGGTCGGGGTCAAGACGGCCAGACTGGTCAGCATGGCGGCCGGGCGCGAGGTCTTTTCCAACAGCGGGGCCAGTAACGGTCCGACCTGGTTGTCGGCCTGCTTGAGGTCGTCGACCACCTGGGGCCGGAGGGCCGTGGCGACCGGGTCGGCCAGAGAAAATCGGGCCGCCTCGGTCAGCATGGCCTGGGCCAGGGCCACCGAGGCGGCAGGCCCGGTCAAAGCCGGGGCGCTGGCTTCGAGGGTAGCCTTGGCGGCCTGCAGGCTACCATAGGGAACCGCCAGAGCGGCGCGCTTGAGGGGGTCGGCCTGAGCCGTCTGGACTAACTGTTGGGCCTGGGCCAGCTCGCGGCGGGCCGACTCGATGGCTGAGGGGGCGGGATAGGCGGCCGGCCGAGGGCGGCCTTTGGGGTCGAAGGCCAGCTGCTGCTGACCATCGCTGGCCCAGACCGTGTCCTGGGTGAAACCGACCCAGCCCAGGAGCCCGGCCTGCTTGGCCGTGCCCTGTTGATAGCTCTGGCCGCTATCCTGGTTGAAGACGACCAGGTCGTCGCCGCGTTGGGCCAGCCACGTGCCCGGCTCGTCGGGCACTTCGACGGCAAAAGGAAGCTGTTGCAGCCGCGGGTCGCGACTGCTCTGGCTGAGCTGGCGAAAGCGCTCGAGCGAAAGCGGGTTCACCCATCCAGGCTACTTCTCGCCCCTCAAAGGAAGCTGAACGGCCTAGGCCAGCTCGATTTCGAGGTCGCGATTGCGCATCATGCAGCGTCCCGAGCGCGCCAGCACCTTGCCGACGAACTGCTCGGGCACGTCGACCAGGGTGTAACGCTGCTTGATCTGGATGGCTCCGACAGTGGGGCCGGGGATGCGGGCTTGCTTGGCCAGCGTGGCCACCACCTCGCCCGGACGCAACCCGTCGTTCTTGCCCACATTGAGCTTGAGCCGAACCATGCCGGCTTCGTGAGACTTCTTGGTGTGAGTTCGGAGGTGGCGGCTCGACCGCCTGGGTTCGGGCATTTTGACCTCAGAGATGGCCGCGATGGGACGCTGTTTCTCGCGCGCTCTCGAGAGTTTGAGGGCGGCCGCCGCGATCGCTTTGAGCTCGAAGCCCTCGGCCAGCAGTTCGTCGACCATCTCCAACTCGCGACGAAAGCGAGCACGCCGCACCCACATGGTGACACCCTCCATGACCTGCCGATCCCGGTGGGCCATGATCTCGTCGCGGCTGGGGACTTCGCAGCGTTGGGCTTTCTGCTTGGTGTAGCTCTCGATGCGGCGCAGCAGTCGCTCTTCGCGCGGCGTCAGCAGGGCGATGGCGATGCCGGTCCGACCGGCCCGCCCGGTGCGGCCGATGCGGTGGACGTAGCTCTCGGGCTGCTGGGGCAGATCGAAGTTGAAGACATGGGTGAGGTGGTCGATGTCGAGGCCGCGGGCCGCGATGTCGGTGGCTACCAGCACCTTGATCTTCTCGGCCTTGAAGCGTTCCAGCACCTGCTCACGCGCCTCCTGGCTGAGGTCTCCGTTAAGCACCTCGGCTGGGTAGCCGCGACTCATGAGTTCGTTGGCCAGGGTCGCCGTGCGGGCCCGGGTGCGGGCGAAGATCAGCGCGCTGGTGATGTCCTCGACCTCGAAGATGCGGGTGAGGGCGGCCACCTTGTCCTGTTCGTTGACCACATAGCAACGTTGCTCGATGGCCGCCACCGCCGGTTGGGAAGGCGTGATCGAGACCGAGGCGGGTTGGCGCAGATAGCGACCGGCCAGCCCTCGGATCTCGTCGGGAAGGGTGGCCGAGAAGAGAGCCGTCTGGCGGTCCTGGGGCAGAGCGGCCAGAATCGTTTCGACCTCGTCGAGAAAGCCCATGCTGAGCATCTCGTCGGCCTCGTCGAGGACGACCGTTCGCACCCCCTCGAGTCGCAGTACCTGTTGCTGTAGCAGGTCCAGCAAACGACCGGGGGTGCCCACCACCACCCGGGCTCCGCGTTTGAGGGCCTTCACCTGGACCGGGTAGGGCTGACCGCCATAGATGGTCACGGTGGGCACGTCGCCCCCCAGGGCCTCGAAGGCCTCGTTCACCTGCAAAGCAAGCTCTCGGGTCGGGGTCACCACCAGGGCCTGGACCCGGGCCACCGCCTCGAGGCTCTGCAGGATGGGCAAAGCGAAGGCGGCCGTCTTCCCGGTGCCGGTCTGGGCTTGCCCGATGACGTCTTTTCCGGCTAGCATCAACGGGATGATGCCGGCCTGGATGGGCGTGGGTTCTTGATACTCTAGGCGCGCCACCGCCTCGATGAGGTTTGGGGCGAGGCCCAACTCTTCAAATTTCGACAAAGTCATAACCTTTCCTAAAAGAGAGAACCCGGGATGGACCCCCGGGTTCCCCATTCGCCTGACGGCTCTCTGATCTAGTTGACCAGTTCGAGCCCACGGTTAGAGAGCAGATAGCCGCTGTACGAGGCGGCCGCCCCCATGGCGGCGGCCGGCAAGAAGCCTGTATAGGTCAGTCCGGCCATCGTGCCGGCGGCGGCTCCGACCACTCCTGCGCCGACGGCCAGATAGGTCGAGTAGCTCAGGTTCTCGTTGCCGAGCACCCGGTCAAGCACGCGTCCAGCTACCATGCCGGCTGCGGCTCCGACGATTCCGCCTGCCATGGCGCCGGCTCCGGCCGCGGCCAGGCCATCGGCGGCTCCTGCATAGACACCGGCCCCCAGACCTGTCAGGATCCCGACCTGGCGCCAGACGAACCGCTGGGTGGCCTGGATCGAGTGGCAGTCACAGTTGGCCTCTTCAGCCTGCGGCTGGGGCGTCTCTTCGGCAGCAGCCTTGACGGCAGGGGGCGTGGAGGTGAGCGTGGGCGTAGCACGGTAGGCTGAAATCAGCATGGGAGTTCTCCTCTATGTTTGGGGATACCCGAACCTATTCGATCCAGGTGTCGGGTTTGTTGCCGGGGTGTTGCCGAATGGACCGACAGGGGGAGTGAAGCCTGGCGCGAACGGTGCTTCGTGCCCCTGGATTTCTTTGCCGGTCAGCGCCCCCTGATGAACTGGGGAGCCCGTATTCGCCGATTTCTCGGCTCGTCGGTCTTTCGCCGGACCACCTCTTGCGTGCTGGGACTGACTGCCTACACGGCGGCTGGCAACTTTTTGCAGGATTATTATCAGAACGACATCCTGATGCCGGCCGGGGCCCAGGCCCTGTTCGGAGCCGCCCTGAGTATCTTGTTGGTCCTGCGCACCAACTCTGCTTACGACCGCTGGTGGGAGGGTCGCAAGTTGTGGGGCCAGCTCACCAACGAGTGCCGCAACCTGGCCGTCAAGCTCAAGGCCATGGCCGATGTCGAAGCGGCCGAACTGGCTCTGGCCCGCCGCTGGCTGACTGCCGTTCCGATCTGTCTGCGCGACCATCTGCGCCAGGGCGTCAGCGATGAAACTCTGAGCCGCCTGCCCGAGCCGGTGCCCCAGGGCCAGTCTCACGTGCCGGGATTCGTCAGTTCTCGTTTGTTCGCGCTGGTCCGCCGCTGGCGCGACCAGGGCAAGCTGCATCGTCTGGACCACCACCTGATCGACCGCCACATTGCGGCCCTGCTCGACATCTGCGGCGGTTGCGAGCGAATCCGCAACACACCCCTGCCGCTGTCTCATCGGGCTTTGATTCCGCAGTTGCTGGTGGTCTATCTGGTGTTGCTGCCGGTGGGCATGGATACCAACCCCTGGAACCTGGCTCTGGTGGCCGGGGTGGGCTACTTCCTGATCGGGCTGGAACTGGTGGCCGAAGATATCGAAGAGCCTTTCGGCCTGGATCTCGACGACCTTCCGCTGGACCGCCTCTGCGACAATATCGGTCGCTTCGCCAGCGAGACCCTGCCCGAACACGAGGCGTAGTTCTACTACCGGCGCGAAGGGTAGCTTCCAGATTAGCTCGCCTCCCCGGCTTGTGGGAAGATAGGTGCGTAGAGGAGGCAAGCCGATGAAACCCCGTAGTATCGCCCTGGTTTGTAATCTCAAAGATGACGAGCAGCCTCGCGCCACGCGTCTGTTAAGCTGGCTGGCCAGCCAGGAAGAGGTGGGCCAGATTCTCTTCATCGTCGACGAATCCCAATGCACGGCCGCCAATCTGGATGTCGATGTCGTCCTCTTTCAAGTGGGCAGCCGTCAGCAAGCGGTAGTGGCTGCCTTCGACCGCACCCGCCAAACCGACAACGTGCTGGCCTCTGGCCCCTGGTGTGAGCACTTCCGGGCCATCGCCCGGAGAGGTCTCGACAATGTTCCGCTCAGCGACGCCGCCCGCCTGGGTCGCCGGCTGAAGGGGAGGGCCGAAGCGCCCTGGCATCTGACCGTGGTGCCCGACGCCCTGAGCCAAGAGGCCCACCTCGAGGCGCTCTTTGTGGCCTGACCACGATCCCATTCGTCAGCATCTTTAGGAACCGGTCGGATTGCCGAGGAGCAATGCAAGATAGCATTCCTATGACTTTCGAGCAGTACCACTCTGACTACCTGCGCAGCACCCACCGGCCAGGCAGCATCGCCTGGGCGCTGGGTCTCTGGCTTTCGTTCGGCCTCGAGTTCTGGCTCGATTTCGCCCATGCCCCCTTGCCCCTGCGGGAACTTTTCCTCAATCGCGTCGGCATGACCCTCATTGTGATCCTGTTCTATCGGGCCCGAAGCGAGGCGACAGGCAACCGCCAGATGCTGTTTGTAGCGCTGAATTTTCTGGCTTTCGCCTCGTTTGCGGGTCTGGTCGGCGCGCGAGTCGATATGCTCGCCGGGGTGCCGGTGTTCGCCGCCATGGGGTTGGCCATCATGCCGGCCTGCGCTCTCTACCCCGCCCGCCTCAAGGGAGCGCTACTCTTGCCTCTGGTGGTGGGGCTCGATTTCTTCTTGGGCTATTGGCTCGGCTCCGGCCAGGTCTGGAGCCCGGGGCTGACCATCGCGCTTCTGACCCTCACGCTCAGCCCGGTTTTGGCCACCTACGGCTCGGTCCGCCTCTACCGCGCCCTGGAAGGAGCCTTCGAGCTCAACCAACGCCTACGGGACACGGTGGCCCAACTGGCCGAGGCCAAGCAGCGACTCTCCGTCACTCTCGAGCATATGGGCGACGCGGTGGTGGCCGTCGACACCGAGCTGAGGGTCGAGCGATTCAACGCGGCCGCGGTCCGACTCACAGGCGTGCCCGCCAGCCAGGCTATCGGACGGCGACTGGAGCGGGTCCTATGCCTGGTCGACCGCGAGGGCAACACCGTTCAAGCTTGCCCTCAGCAGGCTCTTTCCCGGGCACAAGAGTGGCAAGCCCCTCCCGACACCAGACTGGCCAGCGCTCCCACCCAGCCCTGGGTGAAATTGGCCGGCTCGACCATCGTCGACGAGCAGCAGCAGCCTCACGGGGCCGTGCTCGTGCTCCACGATCTAACCTCGCTGAAGCGTCTGGATGAAGAGCGCTTACGGGCCTCCAAGCTCGAGTCGCTGGGTCGCCTGGCGGGAGGGATCGCCCACGATTTCAACAATGCCCTCACCAGCGTCCAGGGACATCTCTCCTTGCTCGAGGTCGAGCTGCAGAAGAACTCGGTCACCGAGTCGCTGTTCGAGGCGCGCCAGGGGGCCGTGCGGGCCCGCGAGCTGGCCAGCCAGTTGTTGACCTTTTCGGCCGGAGGAGCTCCCATCAAGCGCACGATCGAGTTGGCGGAACTGGTGCGAAAGGAAGTTGCCGTGGCTCTCACCGGCACCAAGGTCGGGCTGGATTTTCGTGGTCAGGCGGGATTGCAGGCCGAGGTCGACCCAAATCAGCTGGCCCAGGCGCTGCAGAGCCTCACCCTCAACGCCGTGGAAGCTATGCCCGAAGGGGGTTGCCTGACGGTGAGCGTCGAGGAATCGGGCGACGGCTCTATGGTCCACCCCAACCTGCGGCCAGGTCCCTACCTGCGCGTCGTCTTCCAAGACCACGGCAAAGGTATACCGCCCGAAGCCCTGGACCGGATCTTCGACCCCTACTACAGCACCAAGGGGGGCCACACCGGCCTGGGATTGACCACCGCCTTTTCCGTGGCGGTGCGCCATGGCGGTACGCTTACGGCCAGGACCTCGTCAGAAGGGGCGACTTTCGAACTGTATCTCCCTCGTTTGAAGACCGTCGCCGCCGAGCCGGATCCGGCCATTCTTGCCCCGACGCCCGGTCGGCGAATCCTGGTCATGGACGACGAGGCATCGGTGCGGACCGTCACCTTCAAGATGCTCAACCGGCTTGGCTTTGAGGCCGAGACTTGCAGCGACGGCAGCCAGGCTCTCGAACTCTATCAGCAGGCTGCCGAGGAGGCCCGGCCTTTCGGACTGGTCATCATGGATCTGACCATACCGGGTGGAATGGGTGGCGAAGAAGCGGTTCGACGATTGCTCTCCATCGACCCCGAAGCGGTGGTCATGGTGGCTAGCGGTTATAGCAACGACCCGGTCATGAGCGAATTTGCCAGTTACGGTTTTCGGGCCTGTTTGACCAAGCCGTTCGGGCTCGAAGAGCTGCGCACGGCGCTTCGCGAACTGGGCTACAAATAGCCCTCGGACTTGAGAATGGCCCTGGCTACAGATTGGCGCAATCCCAACTGATCGGCGCTCGCGATATCGAGGTTCAGGGCGAAGAAGACCACCTCGGTGTCGCGCTCGACCCAGCCGACCCACCAGCCCACTCCGGGACGCTCGGGATGTCCGTACCCCTCGACGCCGTTCTCGTAGCCGGTCTTGGCCCGGATTACGTATTCGGGGGTGGCCTCGACCAGCATGGCCGTCTTGACGAGCAGCTGGTTCTCGGGCCTAAACGGCAATTCGTCGGCATAGAGGTGCTGGAGGAATTCGACCTGCTGGCGGGCTGAAATGCGCAGCTTGCCGTCGAGCCAGAAACGGTCGATGCCGCCGTCGATGTCGGCGTTGCCATAGTGGATTTTCTCGAGATAGGTTCGCATTCTCTCTTCGCCGATAGCCCGGGCGAAGCGCTGATAAATCGGCACCACCGAGTATTTCATGGCGGTCCTGAGTACATGATCACGGTTCCAGGTGGCATACTGCCGTTCGACCCCATCCCAGCGGAGTTGCTCATGCCCATCGCGCAGCACGCCCGTCTCGAGCGCGATCAGAGAGTGGGGAACTTTGTAGGTCGAGGCGGGAACAAAGCCCCGGTCGGCTCGGGCAGGGCTGTAGACGTCGGTCTCGCCCTGGTGGACCACCACCATGGTCCCCGGCACTCCCTCAAAAAAGCTCTCCCAGTCGGGGCGTTCTTTGGCCGCCGCGGCCAGGCTCAATAGCAGCAATAGGATCAGACATCGCATGGCCGGCTGTTCTCGGCCGGACCCAGACCGACCTGGCTAGACGGTCTCGGTTTGGACCTGAGCCAGGGCTTGCCCGATCAGGTGACCCATGGCCACCTGAGCATAGAGAGCCACAAAAACGACCAGTAACCCGCCCACCAGGGTGAACATCAAGGCCAGACTGACGATGCACATCAGGACGTTGATGACCAGGCACAGCCAGGTCAAGCGAAAGATGGCCGACCAGCCGAGCCGGGCGACATCGTCGCGCCAGGCCGAGAGCTTGAACAGACAGCCGAACGTCTCGGCCCGGGTGCCCCGAATCATCACCAGGGTGACGATGATGAATCCGAAGGGTAGGGCCGGCAGAAGCAGCGCCACCGCTGTCAGGCCCCCCAGATTCTGGTCGATCTGGGCGAGCCCGAACCCGGCCGCCATGGCCAGAGCCAGGTAGACAAAGGTAGGCACCAGCAAGAGAAAGACACCCACGATGAAATAGAGGGTGCGCATCACGATCGGCTCGATGGCGTTCCATTCGGGCATCAGTTCAGAGTCGTCGAGGCCACGGGCCCGGTTGCGGGCCACTTCGAGCATGTAGCCGTTGTTGAGAACGCCGCCGCTGACGAAGGCCAGGGCGCCCCCGATCAGGAGCTTGCGGGCCATCTCGGGGTCGCGTCGGGGAAAGGCAAGAGCTTGGCTAAGATCAAGATTCATACCCTGAAATTATAGGGGCAAATTGGCCCGCCTGCAATCAGGTAGGTGCCGAGACTTCGGCCAGGCTCACCTGGCTACACAGGATGGGAGAAGCCCAAGGGTTATCGAGGAAGTGGGCATAGAAGTAACCGCCTGCTCCGTACGGATGCTGGTCGAGAAACTTGATGTCGGCCGGGGTGAAGGTCTCGGCCTTCAGGCCTGCCTGGGCCAGGGCCGGCATCAGATTCTGACCGATCACCTCGACCCGAGTGGGAAGATAGGCCGATGGCGAGGCGTCGAAGTCGGCTTCGTTGCCGGGGGTCTGGGCCACCGCCTTGCCGAGGGCGGTCAGCACCTGCTGCAGCTTTTCGATGGGCACCTCGCCCACCAGGATGAGCTCGGGGGTGAAATAGTTGTACCAGTAGCCTATCGAATAGGCCATGTTGGGTTCACCGGTGACGCCCACGGCGGCAAAGCCGTTCTTGATGATGGCCGGAACGAAGTCGAGATTGGACTTGGCGCATTCGGCATCCTGGGCCACGAAAAAGGCGTGGCGCTGCTCGAGGTTCTGCTGACGATCGAGGTCGTGGAACTTCTGCATGTCGAGAGGGGAGGCAGTGAAGTCGGTAAAGGGCTCAAAACTCATCTGCCCCTGTTCGTGGTGGGATGGCCAACGCCTTTTGCGGGGGATGGGTCCCTCCGAGGCGAATTGGCGGGCTATGCGTAGATTCGAGTTCGTAGAGGGTAACTCCAGGAAATTCTGGATGATCGAGCGAGACGGCCAGACCTTGCATCTAGAGTGGGGCCGAATCGGGACGGCGGGTCAGCGCAAGAGCAAGGACTATGCCAGCGAAGCGGCTGCCCAGGCCGACTACGACAAGCAGGTCGCGGGCAAGGTCAAGAAGGGGTATGAAGAGGTTGGCGCCGCGGTCTCGGCGCGACCCCAGCCTACCGCTGCCGCCGCCCAGGCCGAGTCGGCCGTGGCCGTGCTCGAACCTCCGCCCGCCCCGGTTGCCCCACCGCCGCCGGCCTCAGCTGACTTGCCCGACGAGGAGAGGTTCGAGTTTCCCGCAGCCTGGAGCAAGAAGCTGATTCCCTGGCCGGGTCGCGATGAGTGCAAGCCGGTTCGAGGCACCTTAGACAAAGTGACCCGGCATTTGTCGGCCGATTCTTTCTGGGTCTTCCCCGATTTCTCGGATCGGGGCCCCCTGGAAGCGCGCCTTAAGACCTGGCTGGCCAACGGCGACCTCAGCCAACGACCCCAGGACGAAGCGACCTTTTTTCCCTATATCTGCTTCCACGATAAGGCCACGAGCGCGATGGTCGACTGGGTGGTGGCCAGCCGTGGTCTGGTCTATGCGGTCGAGCTGGCCCTGGGGGCCAACTGGCCGGCCGCCTGTCTGGGCGGCTACCGGTCCGAGGTGCGCGAGACCGTCTTGGTACGGCTGCGCCATCACCTGGCCGCCGCCTCCCCGGAGCAACGGCAGGCCGCCGAGCAAGTGGCCGAACGGCTGCGCCAGACCAGCCACGAACCCACCCGCCTGGCGGTGGGACCCGCCAGTTCGTTTCTCTTCCCTTTGCGCCAGGACTGGGTCCGCTACGACGCCGCCCGCGACACCCTGCGCGGCGACGCCGTCTTGCTGTTCTACTCGGTCACCGAACTCGAGTCGGCCCAGCAGGTGGCGGCCAAGAACACGGCTCCGGGCGACGAACTTTACTCGCTGCTTTACAATCTGGGGGTCGAGGCCCTGCCGATCTTGCTCGAGTATCTAAGCAAGCCTTATCTCAGCGAGCGGTTGGGAATGCTCGCGAGCATGCTGGCAACCCTGCCCAGCGACGAAGCCCTCGAGGCCATCTTCGCTCGCTTCCACGAACGTCATTGCAAGCAGGCTTGCTCGGAGGCGGCGGTGCGCTTTCCCCAGCGGACTGTTCGGCTTTGCCTGGGCCATCGCCAGCGGGCCTCGCTGGTGGAGCTGGCCCTGGCTCGCTGGCCCCAGGTGGCGAGCGTGTGCGAGGGGGTCGAGGCCCCCGAGCTCCTGCCCCTGGCTCCGCCCGAGAGCTGGCCCAGCGTGCTGGCCGACCCTCCCTGGCTGGGGGTGGCCCGCTCGCGCCCCAAGCCGGTAGCCCTCGAGCCCCTGCCGCACCAGGCCGAGTTCGTTTGGGAGCCGGGCCAGCAAGAGCAGTGGCGAGCCCGGCGCGGCTTTCATTGGCAGGGCAACAAAACCTTCGAGCAGCAGTGGGCCGAGCGGCGTAAGGGCCACATCTCCTCGAGCTTCCTGGCGCTGGCTCCCGACCAGCTGGCTGCCCAGGCCCTGGCCGAGTGGAACCCTCGCGACGAGTACGGAATGGCTGATTGGTTTCCGGCGATCCTGGCTCGTTTCGAGCAGCGGGCCTTGCGGCATCTGGTCGACCTGCTCAACTCTTCCGTGACCCAGGGGCTACCGCTGTTGGGGCCGATTCGATGGGCTCAGCTGGCCCCGGGGGTGGCGGCGGCACTGAGCAGCAAGACGGTTCGCCACGAGGCGCGGCAGTGGCTGCTGCGCCACCCCGAGGCGGCCGCCATCGGCCTTATGCCCGACCTTTTGGGAAAAGCCAAGCAGCCTCGGGAGCGGGCCGAAGAGGCTATTCGGCTATTGGCTGCCGAGGGACACCGACCGATTGTCGAGCAGGTGGCCGAGCGCTACGGCGTCGCCGAGGCCGTGGCGCAGACCCTGGAAGTCACCCCTCTCGATCTCTTCCCGGCCAAACGACCCGACGTGACCCAGTGCGCCTGTTACGACCCCAACCTGTTGCCGCAACTGGTCCTGGCCAACGGGGCCGGGGCTCTGCCGCCCGAGGCGGTCGAGCGCTTCGCCACCATGCTGGCCTTTTCGGTTCCCGACGATCCCTACGCGGGAGTCGAACTGGTGGCCGAGGCGCTCACCCCGGCCTCGCGGGCCCGTTTTGCCTGGGCGCTCTTCGAGAACTGGCAGAACACCGGGGGGTCGTCTAAAGAGAACTGGGCCTTTCTGGCTCTGGGCTGGTTGGGCGATGACGAGTGCGCTCGCAACCTCTATCCGCTCATTCGCGAGTGGCCCGGCCAGGCTCTCCATGCCCGAGCCGTGCAGGGTCTGGACGTGCTGGCCATGATCGGTAGCGACGAGGCGCTGATGTGGCTCTATCGCCTGTCCGTCAAGTCCAAGTTCAAGGGCCTCAAACGCAAGGCCGAGGAGAAGATCGACGAAGTGGCCGAGCGCCGCGGCCTGACCCCCACGCAGCTGGCCGATCGGCTGGTGCCGGATCTCGGGCTCGACGAGCGGGGAACCATGCTGCTCGACTATGGGCCGCGCCAGTTCACGGTGGGCTTCGACGAAGAGCTCAAGCCGTACGTGCTCGACAGCCAGGGCAAGCGCCTCAAGAATCTGCCCAAGCCCGGCAAGAGCGACGACGAATCCCGAGGCCAGGCTGCTTACGAGGCTTTCAAAGACCTCAAGAAAGGCGTTCGCGACATCGCCTCGCTCCAGATTCTGCGCCTGGAGCTGGCTATGTGTGGCCAGCGCCGCTGGACCGGTGATGATTTCCAACGCTTGCTGGTGAAGCATCCTTTGATGATTCACCTGGTTCGACGCCTGATCTGGGGCGTTTTCGAAGGGTCGCAACTCAAAGCGACCTTCCGGGTGGCCGAGGACGGCAGCCTGGCCGACCGTAATGAAGACGACTTCGAATTGGAGCCCCTGGCCGAGGTGGGCCTGCTCCATCGTCTCGAGCTGCCCGACGAGGTGGCCGCGGGTTGGGGAGAGGTGCTGGCCGACTATCAGATCCTGCAACCCTTCGAGCAACTCGGCCGCCAGGTCTTCACCCGCACGCCGGCCCAGGCCCGCGCTGCCAAGCTCGAGGATTTTAGCGGTGCGGTGGTCCCCACCGGCCGCATTTTGGGCCTGACCAGCCGCGACTGGCAGCGGGGCGAGGCCCAGGACAACGGGGTCATCTGGTGGGTCAACAAGCTGCTGGGTCCGGGCCACGTCGTCGCCCTGGTTTTCGAGCCAGGCATGATCGTCGGCATGGTGAACGAAGAACCCGAGCAGCGCCTCGGCTCTATCTACTACATGCAGAATCCTCACCATTGGCCCGAGGAGGATCGCACCTTCGGCGAGATGTCGGCCGTGGCTTTCAGCGAACTCATGCGAGACCTGGAGACGTTGCGCAGCTGATGCAGGTCCAACGTCCGCCCGCCGAGCTACTCTACGCCGACGAACTGGCTCGCCTGGCCAAGAAAGACAAGCACCCCCGCCCGCCGGGCTGGCGGTTGTCGCTGCCGGCGGTGCGTACTTTCATCATGGGTGACGACAAGCTCAAGGTTCGGCGCAAATTCGTGGGCAATCCGTCGCTGGTGGATCGCGCCATGGTGACGCTGGCCACCGAGCGCGGGCTGATGCTGGTGGGTGAGCCGGGCACGGCCAAGTCATTGTTGTCAGAGCTTTTGGCGGCCGCCATCTCAGGGCGCTCGACCCTGACGATCCAGGGGGGCGCCTCGATCACCGAAGACCAGATTAAATACTCCTGGAACTACGCCCTGCTGGTGGCCGAGGGCCCCAGCCCCCGAGCCCTGGTGCCGGCCCCGGTCTATGAGGCCATGCGTGAGGGAATGCTGGTGCGCTTTGAAGAGATCACGCGTTGCCCCCTGGAGGTTCAAGACAGTCTGCTGTCGGTGATGTCGGACCGGGTGTTGGCCGTGCCCGAACTCGCGGGCAAGGACGGCATGGTTTTCGCGGCCGAAGGCTTCAACCTGATTGCCACCGCCAACACCCGCGACCGCGGCGTCAACGAGATGAGCGCGGCGCTCAAGCGGCGCTTCAACTTCGAGACCGTCTTTCCCATCCCTGATTTCGACACCGAACTGGCCCTGGTGCGGGAAGAGTCCTCGCGCCTGTTGGAACGCTCGGGCGTGCCCAAAGCTTGCCCCGACGACGTGCTCGACCTGCTGGTCACGACCTTTCGCGAACTGCGCAGCGGGGTGACGGTGGAGGGTCAGGCCATGGAGCGGCTCAGCACCGTCATGTCCACCGCCGAGGCGGTGGCCGTGGCTCACGCGGTGGGCGTGCGCGGTTGGTACACCCGCGGAGAACCCGGCAACCCGGCCGACCTGGTCGAATGCCTGGCCGGCACCGCCGCCAAGGACGACGCCGAAGACCTCAAGCGTCTGCGCACCTATCTAGAACAGCGAGTGCGCCGGCGCGGTGAAGCCCACTGGAAGGCTTTCTACGAGGCCCGCCATCGACTAGGGTGAGCGCGAAGGCGCGCCCAGTAGCCCCGGCAACGCAAAAATTTGATGGGTGGCTTTGGACTGTTGGGCCTCGAGTTCATGTAGCCCGCCCTCGTAGTACTCTTTCATGCGCTGATAATACACCAGGTCGGTCTGACCGTCAGAGATCCAGACATAGTAGTAGCGGTGGACCTTGAGGTCGCCCTCGACTTCTTTCTCGTCGAGGTCGGCTCGCACCAGCGAGTCGAAGGGCAGCTCGGCGTAGCCGCCGCGGTGCGGCCCGCTAATCACCCGCCGGACGCAGTCGATCACCAGGGGCCGACTGTTGTAGATAGGGTACTCGATTCGCCCTTGCCCCGTCTGGGGTGAGCCGAAGCTGACCTCGATGGCCTGCTCGCGCAGGGCCAACGGCACGATGCGCTCATTGCCCGCGACATCGTCTTCAAACTGCTCGAGACCCGCCCACTCCAGACCGTAGGCCGAGAACACCGCCGCTACCTGGGGGGTGTGGCGCAGTAGCCGGGTGTCGTCGGGCCGCTGGCGCGAGAGCAGCTCGCGATCGAAATAGATGGGCAGCAGATAGACCCTGCACTGGCGCAACTCTTCCAGGCTGTGGCGCCGATAGCCGGTGTGATCTTCAAAAAGGGGAGCCTGCTCGAGGGCGGCCCGAAATTCGCTCGGGCCCTGGAGTTGGGCCAGCCAGGCCTGGGCCGTTTGCAGGTTGCTCATGGCATGCACCTCATCGGCCAGGCAGCCCAGCACGGCGGCCTGATAAACCCGCCGTAAGATGCCCCCCGGTCGGTCGGGCATTTCGGCCACGAACAGGTGGGCGTCAAAGCCTGGCAAGTCGGGGCAGTTCTGGACCGGCCCGACCACCCCGCGCACCACCCAGTGCACCTTGCCGGGGCGGGCAAAGGCCAGCCGACCGACCACGGTGCCACCGGGCAGCAAAGCCTCATCGAGAACCACCGGTTCGAAGGCGTGCTCGAGAGGCAGGTTGGGGCGAAGCGACAGGCCCAGGTGAAAGTCGGCGTAAAGCGGCATGAGAATGAATACCACCGTCCCGTCGGGAAGCCTCCCCGATGCAGCTGCGGGTAGTGGGAGTGCGTCATCACAGTCCGGCCTGCGCCCGTTTGACCGAGGGGGTGATTCGTCAATTGCGTCCGGCGGTGGTGCTCATCGAGGGGCCGGCCGACATGAACGACCGCCTCGACGAGTTCCTGTTGGGACACGAGCTGCCCATCGCCCTCTTTAGCTATCATCACGCCGAGCCTTTCAGCTCGAGCTGCTGGGCTCCGTTCTGCGATTATTCGCCCGAGTGGCGAGCCCTGGTGGCCGGCCGCGAGGTGGGGGCCGAGGTGCGCTTCATGGACCTGCCGGGCTGGTCGCGTTGCTTCTGGGAGCGCCGCAATCGCTTCGCCGACGGCGACCGCTTTCGGGCCGACTTCACCGCCGAACTCTGCCGTCGCCTCAATCTTGACGGGCCGGATGCCCTCTGGGACCACCTCTTCGAACTCGACGACGAGCAACTGGGCGAGCGCCTCGACAGCTACTTCGCCAAATTGCGCTCGGCCGACGAGGAGAGCCCCGAAGACCACGACCGCGAACAGTTCATGGCCGCCTGCGTGGCCTGGGCCATGCGGCAAGGCGGGCCGGTGGTGGTGGTGTGCGGCGGCTTTCACAAGCCCTATCTCGAAGTGGCCTGGAAAGACCATTCGGGTGAATGGCCCGAGTTGCCCGAGAGCCCGGGCCGCCAGGGCAGCTATCTGGTCCCTTATTCTTTCAAGCGGCTCGACAGCTTCGTGGGCTATGAGTCAGGAATGCCTTCGCCGGCCTACTATCAGGCCGTTTGGGAGGTGGGCGTCGAGGGCGCGGGAGACCACTTGCTCCGGTTGGTCAGCCAACGGCTACGAGCCAGGAAGCAAGCCGTTTCGGCCGCCGACCTGGTGGCCGCCATGACCATGGCCCGAGGGTTGATGCAGCTGCGCGGTCACGCCGTGATGGGCCGCTGCGATCTGCTCGACGGGCTGGCTTCGGCCCTGCTCAAACAGGCCCAGGACAGTCCTTTGCCCTGGACCGGCCGGGAGCGGCTGCGAGCCGGAACCGACCCGGTGGTGGTCGAGGTTCTGGCCGCCCTCTCGGGCGAACGGGTGGGCCGGCTGGCCGAGGCCACTCCTCAGCCTCCGCTGGTGGCCGACGCTTTCGCCCAAATTGCACAGGCCGGGCTCGAATTGCCTCAAGAGGTGACCTTGCAGCTCGAGAGCCAGGCCCGGGCCAGTCAGGTGCTGCACCGGTTAGCGGTGTTGGCGGTGCCGGGGTTCGAACGGGTGAGTGGCCCAAACCTGGCCGTCGAAGCCACTTTGACCGAGCGTTGGAGCCTGGCCGAGTTGCCCACCACCCGCACCGGTCTCATCGAGGCCGCCGCCTATGGCGGAACCCTCGAAGATGCCGCCCGAAGCCGTCTAGAGGAGTTGCTCCGGGGCTGCCAGGACAGTCAGGCTCTGGTGGCGGTGCTGACCAAAGCCTATTTCTGCGGGCTGTTCGAGTTTCAGGAGCGGGTGCTGCAGCTACTCTCGCAGTGCCTGGCGGCCGAGTCTTCGCTGGGCCGGTTGGGCGGTGGCCTGGCCGCCCTCATCGACCTCTGGCGCTATGGCGGCGGGCGCTTTTTGAGCTTTGTCGAGGCCATGTTCGAGCGCGGGTTGTGGCTGCTCGAGACCGTCGCCGGCGCCGGCTCGGGCCAGGATGGCGAATTGGTGGTGGCGGTGGCGGCCCTACGCGACGCGGTCTTGCATGTCGGGTCGCCGGTCCTGGCGTTGCAAGGGGTGCTGGCTCGCAAACAACACGACGCCCAGGCTCCGCCAGCCCTGCGGGGCGCCTGTCTGGGTGCTCTCTGGTCGCTGGGTCTGGCCGACCAGCGAGAGGCGGCCGCCGCGGTGAGGCGCACCGCGCTGCCCGAGCAGCTGGGAGATTTTCTAGCCGGACTCTTCGGTCTGGCCCGCGAGCAGGTCGTGGGCCAGCCCGGGCTGGTGGCCGTGATCGACGAGCTGGTGCGGGGGTTGTCGCGTCACGACTTCTTTCTGGCCTTGCCGGCGCTGCGGCTAGCCTTTACCTACTTTCCGCCCCGCCAGCGCGACCAGCTGGCCCGACTGGTGCTCGAGTTGCACGGCGCTCCGCAGCAGAATCTGCGGTCTCGCCTCAAGGTGGCTCCCGCCGAGTTGGCCAGGGGCATGGAAGCCGATGCCCGCCTGCTCGAGCTAATGCAGCGATTCGGACTGGCCTAGTCACCCCAGCGGGCCCGGCGTCGCCGTTCGGTGGCCGTTAGTTCGGCCAGCCTTCGGGCCGCCGGGGTAGACAGAAAGGCTGGGTCGGGGTCGAGGCCGACCCGGTCGAGATCGAGGCGGTCTGAATCCCAGCAGGTGGCGATGGTGGGGTCGTGGCTAAAAACCAGATCGGTGTGCCCAGCGCAGGCCTGAAAGAGCGTCTCGAAGGCCTCGTCATCGAGTTCGAGGCGGGTCCGCAACTGGCGGGCCCGCTCGCCTCCGCGCAAGCCGTGGCCGGGGTCGTGGTCTTCATTCTGGCGCTGGCAGTCGTGAAAATAGGCAAAGCAGCGGACGACCACCGGATCGGCCCCGGTCTGGCGGGCCAGATAGAGCCCGTAGCACTCGACTCGCTGCCAGTGCTGATAGCCGTGGACAGAGTCCTCGCCGAGTCGATACTCGCGACGCAATAGCTCGACCAGTTCAGGATCCATGCTGGTGGGTTCGCAGGCGGCACGGGGCCCCCTTTCGAAGTTGGGCCAGATGGAATTGGACCCTCTCCAACGTTGGCGATTGGTGCTGGGTGAGGCCGCGGCCGACCAGTTGGGCGGCTGTCAGGGACGATTGGCCGAGTGCGACGCGGCCCTGAGCTGGCTTTACGGACGCGAAGGCCAGGGCGAAGGACGCGAAGAGCGGCGCAGCGGTGGCAGCGACGACTCGCGGCTGACCACTGTCGACTGGCTCGATTCGGTCCACCAGCTCTTTCCCAAAGAGACCATCGAGCGGCTCGAGCGCGATGCCGTCGAACGCTATGAGTTAGAAGACCTGGTTACCAATCCGGCCGTGCTCGAGCGGGCCGAGCCCAATCAGACTCTGTTGCGGGCCGTGCTGCGCACCAAGCATCTGATGAATCCCGAGGTGCTGGCCATGGCTCGCAAGCTGGTGGCCGAAGTGGTCCGCCAGCTGATGGAGAAGTTTCGCACCAGCCTGCGCTCGGCTTTCCTGGGCACTCTCGACCGGCGCCGTTCCAGCCCCGTCAAGGTGGCCCGCAACTTCGATTTTCGCCGCACTCTGATCGCCAACCTCAAGCACTACGACCCGGCCACCCGCCGGCTGGGGCTGGAACGGCCGTTCTTCCACGCTCGCACGCGACGCCACACCGAGCGCTGGCAGTTGATCCTGCTCGTCGATCAAAGCGGCAGTATGCTCGATTCGACCATCCACGCGGCCGTGACCGCGTCCTGCTTATGGGGTTTGCCGGGCATGAAAGTGCACCTGTGTGCCTTTGATACCAACATCGTCGACCTCACCGATCATATCACCGACCCGGTCGAGACCTTGATGAAGGTCCAGCTGGGTGGAGGCACCGACATTGCCAGGGCGGTGGAGTATGCCACCAGCCTGATCGAGAACCCGCGCAAGGCCATGGTGGTGGTAGTGAGCGACTTTTACGAGGGGGGGCAGGTGAGCTGGCTGGTGGCTCGGGTGCGAGCCCTGTGCGCTCAGGGCAGCCTGGTGCTGGGTCTGGCGGCCCTGGATTCTGAGGCCAATCCCAGCTATGATCGCGAGATGGCCGCCCGGCTGGTGGCGGTGGGCGCACAGGTGGCCGCCATGACCCCCGGCCAGTTGGCCGAGTGGATCGCCGAGAAGGTGCGCCGGTGAGACGGGATCTGCTGGCCTTGACCCCCGACAAGCTGGCCGCTCTGGCCAATCGCGGGCTGGTCAAGCGGGCCCAGAAGATGGTGGCCGAGGCCCCGCCCAGCCTGGAGATGCTTGAGGACGGCACCCTGGTGGCCCGCGACGGCGAGGTCGAGACGCGTCTGCCGGCCGGGGTTGCTCTGACCGAGACCAGTTGCAGTTGCCAGGCCAGAATGTGCCGTCACCGGCTGGCCGCGGTGCTGGCCTATGCGGCCCTGGGCCAGACGCGCGCCGACCAGACCCTGTGGTCGCCCGGCGAGTTTAGTGATGACCAACTCGAGCAGTTGCTGGGCAGTCGCGGGCTAAGCCGCGCCAGAAGCCTGGCTAGCCAGGGGCTGGTGGGGGAGATTTGCCACGAGGAGGTTCCCACCGTCCGGCTGGCCACCACCACCGTCCGTTTTCTGGTCGAGGGACACCCCGAGCACGCTCGTTGCGATTGTCAGCAGCGGACAGCCTGCCCCCACGTGGCCCTGGCCGTGTGGTTGTGGCGCGCCGCCGAGGGCCGGCCCGGCAAGGCTTCGCTGGGTTCCGAGACCATCGAGGCCGAGGGGTGGGGGCCAGCCCTGGAAGCGGTCCACCAGCTGCTTGGCGAGGGGGTCGCGCAGGCCGGACCGGGTCTTTTGGCCAGGCTCGAGCGCCAGGCTGCCAACTTCGGGCGCTGCGGCTGGGTCTGGCCCGGCGACCTGGTGAGCGAGTTGGCTGAGCATTTGCGCCTTTACCAGGGCCGCAGCGCGGCCTACTCGGCCGATGGTCTGTGTCTGCTCTTGACCGAGGTCGAAGCCCGGGCTCGGGCCTCGAGCAGCCAGGGGGCCTGCCCGGCTCGGGTGGTCCTGGGTCTGGAGGAGGCTCAGGAGACGAGCCTGGACCACCTTGACCTGGTAGGCCTGGGGGCTCGCTTGCGACCGGGCAGTCAGGGCGTGCTGGCCGAGGTCTATCTGGCCGACCCGGCCAGTGCCACCGTGCTGGTCATGAAAAAGGAGTTTCAAGGCAGCACCGCCCCCGAGGTGGCCAACCTGCGTCTGGCCCCCGAGGCTCGACTGGCCGCTCTCGCTGCCGGCCGCCTGGTAACCGGCCAGGCCCGGCGCCGACCCAATCGGCAGTTGATGCTGGGCCGTTCACGGTTAGGCAAGACCACGGTCACGCCCCAGGCCGGCCACTGGCATGTCTTGCCGCCACCTTTGTTGGTCGAGGACTTCTCGCTCTTTCGGCGCGAGCTCGACAGCCATCCGCCGGCCTTGATTCGGGCCCGGCTGCTGGCCGAAGGGGTGCGCGTGGTGCGGGTGGCGGCGGTAGGCTCGCTGGGCTATGCGCGGGCCACCCAGACCCTGTCGGCGGAGTTGCTGGATCATCAGGGGGTCAGCCTGTTGCTACGCCGCGAGCATCGGGCTGTGGTGCCCGGGGCGCTGGATGCGCTGGCAGCGGCCCTGGAGCAGGGGCCGGCCTACGTCAGCGGGCGGGTCGATTATCAGGGGGGCCTGCACCTGGACCCGCTGGCTCTGGTCACCGACCGGGTGGTGGTGCCCGATCTGTGCGAACCCGGCCAGGCCGAGGTGGCTGCCTGGGCTGGACCACCGCCCGACCCCCTCGAGGCGGCCTTGACCGCCAGCCAGCAGCTGCTGGTGGAAGCCAGCCAGCGGGGCCTTCGCCAGTTGGGTGAGGAGTGGTCTCAGCGGGCAGAAGCCCAGTCAGTAGTCCTGGGCGAGTTCGGTCTGGCCTCCCTGGCCGAGTCACTGGCCAGACTTTCCCGCTCGCGGACCGCCGTGGATTGGCTTGATTGTGCGCTTAGAGCCGAATTGACCGGCCTTTGTCTGGCCGGATGTCACAACCCGTCATGACAAATCGGGCTTGGGTGTTGTATTCTAGCAACGTGATGAAACCGAAAATGTTGGTCCTCAGTCTGGTCGCGCTGCTCTCGACGGTTCTGGCTCCCGCCCTGGCCCACGAGCAAACGCAAGGGAAACACGAAGACCACCCCCATCACCACCAGGTGGTCGTGGTCGAGGTGGCCCAGGCTCGATACTATATCGCGACCTGCTCGCAGAATGACCTGTATCAGCGCTTCGCCTCTCGCGAGGCCGCTTATCAGGCGGCTCAGGCCCACGCCCGTCAGACCGGGCACAAGACCGGAGTCATCAAAGAGTAGTTACTGGCCGAGGATAATTCCCAGGCCCAATCCGAACAAGAAACCGGCCGCGGCATCGTTACCATCCTGATGATGACCGTGGCCGTGTCGATGATGGCCGTTACCATGACCATAGCCGTGCTGGTGTCCCACCCTCGGGTTGTCGAAGTGGTGGTTGACGATGTAGCCGTCGCGGGCCACCGTGTGTTCGCCGGTACAAGAGTTGTAGCTTTCCTGGTAGCTGTGGGCGTTGCCCCAGTTGTCGTATTGGATGCTGGACTGGGTCTGCCAGCCACAGCGGTTCCAGCCGTGGGCTTCGGCCGGGGCGGCCGTGCCCAGGGTCAGGCCGGCGGCCACGACACCCAGACCGAGCACCGCGGCGGCTTTGCCAAATCCGCTGCTCTTGGGAGGGTCCCCTGCGCTCGACAGGTCGGCTACATCGGCGGGCAAGCCGGGGTCGGCGATTTCCTGGCCTTTGCTGGCCGAGGCCGAAGGGGGCGCCGTCTTGGCGGTGATGGTTCCGGCGTTGGCGCGATGGTTGACGAACATGATATTCCTCCCAGAATTGCTGAGACCAGGTTAATTCGGCTGCGTTAAGAGATCGTCATCCGACCAGGCGCTGACAGAACCAGTAGAAGCCGGCCAGAGCAACCAGGATCGAACCGAGCCGAACGCAGGCGGTCCGCCACACTTGCTTGTGAACCCACAGGATGATGGGAAAGGCGATCAGAGTGATGATCAGCTGGCCCAGTTCGACGCCGACGTTGAACGATACCAGGGGAACGGCCGCTCCCCAGCCGTGGAGATGCATTTCTTGCAGGACGCTGGCAAAGCCCAGACCGTGGAGCAGTCCGAACCCTCCGGCCACCAGGGGGCGCCGATCGTGCTCGTCGGTCTCGAGCTGGGGCCAGAAGTTCAAAGCGGCCGCCAGCACGATCGAGAGGGCGATGGCGCACTCGACCAACTGACCGGGCAGACTGACCAGGTCGAAAACCGCCAGAGCCAGGCTCAAAGAGTGGGCGATGGTGAAAGCGGTGACCACCTTGACCAGCGTCCACAGCCGGCCGCCAGCCAGCAGCAGACAGAGCAGAAAGAGGATGTGGTCGTAGCCCGTCAAGATGTGGACGACGCCCAGCCCGATGAATTCCCGGATGGACTGGCGGGGTGCCTCGAGAGCCACCACCGTCTCAGGGTGTTCTTTAGTAAAGAGCAGACTGGTCGAACTCTCGCCGTTGTGGAGGACGGCCAGGGTGCGCCCGGTAGGGTCGTCGGGAGGAAATAGATCGTAGAAGATCCGCAAACCGGCCAGGGGCTGGTCAAAGCTCACTTTGAACTCGAGTCGATAGTGGCTGGGCGAGGTTTCGAGCCAGCGTGGCTCAGACGGACTGCCCTTGGTCTGGTTGGAAAACAGTTCGAAGTGGCCCTCGAGCAGAGCGGCCAGATCGACCCCGCTGAGCTCGCCTGGAGCCACTTCTCCGTCGCCGTCGCGGTCGGCGGTGGCCAGCATGGCCCGCGGCACTTTCCAGTCCACCGTGACCATCTGGCCCTCGACCCGAAACTCGATGTACGCGTCGTTTAGGGGGTGAGCTCCAGCAGGCAGGCTCAGCCACACCAGCAGTATGACCCAGAGGTGGCGCATCAAGGGCTGCGTTCTGGTCCCTTGGGCCGATCCCCTGGAAGGAAAGACGGGTCAAAGCTGGAAGCAGGGGGCCGTCATGGGGTCGGGGATTTTCCGCATACTCGCTTTGATCGGACTCTTGAGTTTGGTTGCCTTTGGGCAGCCGGCCGGCAGCCCCGGTCTGATCGATCGCGAGCCGCGCCTTACCGTTGACAATTTTGTGTTCGAAGGCAACCACCTGGCTTCGGAGGCCGAGCTCCAGGGGGTGGTGGCCCCCTTCGTGGGCGAGTCGCTCTCGCTCGAGGAGCTGCGTCAGGTCGCCGAGCGGGTTACCGAGTACCACCTCGAGCACGGCTACAAGCTGGCCCGTGCCTATCTGCCCGAGCAAGACTTCGCCAACGGCACGGTCAGGATACTGGTCCACGAAGGCAAGATCGATCGCATTGAAGTGGCCGGCGCGAAGTATCACTCCCCCGAGTTGATCCGGTCCTACTTTGGCGAGACCGAAGGTGGCGACTACGTCGACGGCGAGGTCATTCGGCCCTTGCTGCTCATTAACGAGTTGCCGGATGTCAAAGCCAATGTCCAGATGCAGCCGGGCAGCCAGGAGGGCACTTCGACCATGGTCGTGACCCTCAAAGAGCGCAATCCCTTCGAGGTTTCGCTGGGTTACAACAACTACGGCACCCCCTCGACCGGCGAGAATCGGGCCGGCTTGACCCTTGCCCACAACAATCTTTCCGGGGTCGGCGACCGGCTGGCCGTCAATGGCACCTTCGGCTTTCCCGCCCGCAGCACCGCCTATCTCACCGCCGGCTACCAGCGCCCTCTCAACACCGACGGTCTATCCTTTGGCGTCAGCTACTCCAACAGCGCCTACGTGCTCGGCGGCGCTCTCGAAGTGCTCGATGTGCGCGGCGATGCCGATATCTACACGGTGTCACTGGGCCAGGCTCTGTGCCGTGCGTTGTCCCACCAGTCCGACGTCGGCCTCGATGTCACCCACGCCCGAGTGGACACCACCATTTTGGGCGGGGCCTTCTCGCGAGATGAATACACCAAGGCCCGAGTCTTCTACCAGGGCCGCTGGCTCAATCCCGAAAACCAGACCTACCTGCGGGCCGGCTTCACCCAGGGGTTTGTCGAGCCATCGATCATTCCCAGCCGGGTAGGCGTGGGGCAGAGCTTCAGCAAGCTCAATCTGGACCTGCTGCAGATGCACCGCCTCGGGCCTCAGTGGCGCCTGGCCTTGCGGGCCAGCGGGCAGTTGGCGGACTCGCTGGTGGCGGCCGAGCAATATTCGGTGGGCGGCCCGTATACCGTGCGCGGCTATCCCCAGGGAGAACTGTTGGGCGACTCGGCCTATACCCTCGGCGGTGAACTACTGTGGTCGGTCCTGCGCGACGACCCCGATCTGGTGAACCTGGCCCTTTTCGTCGACCACGGCGGCGCCATCCTGAGCCAGCCGCAACCGGGCGAAACCCAATCGCGCCAGTTGACCGGGGCCGGAGTGGGCGTGCGGCTCCGTTTCAACGAGGACACGCAGGCGCGACTGGACCTCGGTTTCCCGTTGTCGCCCAGCACGAATTCTCGCGGCAATTCACCGGTGATCTATGGGGGGTTCTCGACCAGACTATGGTAAGACGCGGTTTAATCACTTTCTTGTTGCTGGCCTGGATGGGCTGGGCCTGGGCTGCCCCCGACGGGCCCGAGGTGGTCCACGGTCAGGTGCAGATCCATGGGTCCGGGGCCAACACCATCATCACCCAGGGCACCGATCGGGCCATCATCAACTGGAACGGCTTTAGCATCGATGTTCACGAGCTGGTGCGGTTCATCCAACCCAATCAGCTTTCGGTCATCCTCAACCGGGTCGTCGGCCAGGACCCATCGGCCATCCTGGGGCAGCTGCAGGCCAACGGCCGCGTCTTTCTCATCAACCCCAACGGCATTCTCTTCGGACCCGAGTCGCGTGTCGACGTGGCCGGCTTCATGGCCAGCACCCTCGACATGCGCGATGAGGACTTCCTCAACGACCGCTACCTGCTGACGCAGAACGCCGACAAAGTGCTGGCCTCGGTGATCAACCAGGGCGAGATCCGGGTCACCGAAGGCGGCTTCGTGGTGCTGGTGGCGCCTCTGGTCTCGAACCAGGGCCTGATCGTGGCCGAGCTGGGTCAGGTGGCCCTGGGGGCCGGTCGTCAAGCCACCGTCAACTTTGACGGCCAGGGTTTGATCAATTTCCTGGTGGAGACCCCCGAAGGCCTCGAGCCCGGCACGGTGATGCTCGACCCGCAGGCGGCCGCGGGCCTGCTCTCGTCGGTGGTCAAGGACCCCGGCATCGTCGAAGCCTCGGCCCTGCCCACCGAGCTCCCCGAAGGTACCCTCATTGCCGGCGGCACCATCGATGTCAGCGGGGCCAACGGTGGCCGCGTGCTGCTCGATTCGACCCACACCACGGTAGCCAGCGGCGAGATTAACGCCAGTGGCCAGGCGAACGGGGGAGAGGTTCGCATCCTCTCCCACGGCACCTCGGTGCTCAGCGGTCAGGTCCAGGCCACCGGCCACGACGGCGGAACGGTCGAACTCAGCGGCGAGAACTTTGCCTTGCTCGGGGCGGTCGACGTGACGGGCCTGGGTGGGGTGGCCGGGCTGTTCTATCTCGACCCGGCCACCATCACCATCGTGGACGGAGCCGGGGGCTCGCTCGATGGCCTCTTTCTCAGTAATATGGGCGTCTTCTTCGCCGACGACATGCCTCCCAACACGATTTCCAAAGCTGCCCTCGAATCGGTCTCGGCGGGAGCCTCGGTGCGACTCGAGGCCACCGACCAGATCACCGTCAACGACATCGCCGGCGACCAGATCAATCTTCAAGACGGGGTCACCCTCGAGTTGGTGGTGGCCAACGGAAACGTCGTCTTCGAAGACGTCAACGACACGATTTCCACCGGTAGCGGCGGCAATCTCTTTGTGGATGTGAGCAACGGCGGGGCTACCCTGGGGCGCCTGTTTGCTCCGGACGGAAAGATCGGCATCCAGGCCCGCGACGATGTCGTTTTTCAGGACCTGGGCACGCTGGGGTTGGTGAATAATGGGTCGGTCGCCATCAGCAGTACCGATGGCGACATTTTTGGGCACAATATCGGGACCGGCTCGCTGGTGCTCATCGGCACCAACATCGGGAATAGCGATGCGCCCATCACCATCGACGCGACCTCTCTGGCGGCCCAGGCTAGCAACGAGATCGCCCTGCACGAGACGGACGCCGACACCCTGGACGGGTTGGTCCTGCGGGCGGCGGTAGGGCAGTTCACTTCGAGCAACTTTCTCTCGGTCGACTATGGCCTCAAAGGCGACAACATCAGCCTGGTGGTCGATTCTGGCGACCTGACCATGGCTCGCAACGATCTTCAAGATCCGCTCGAGGCCACGGTGGTGGGCAACAATATCTCTTTGCAGGCCAACGGCGGTGATATCCAGGGCCTGACCAACCCCGCGCCTCCGGCCAACGATGTCGATCTCGACATTTCCGGCGGCACTCTCAGCTTGAGCGCCGACGGCATCGCGCCGTTGACCACGCTCAATACCTCGGTCAATCAGCTTTCGGCCACCTCTTCGACCGGCGACATTGCCATCAGCAACCGGATCGACCTGATTCTGGCCTTCCTGGACGCCGGCGATGACGCCTTCATCGACGCTCCCAACCTGACCGTGTCAGGCGATCTCATGGCCGCGTTCGATCTCGATCTCGAGGCCACTAGCGGCTCGATCAACGGCAACACCTCGGTGCTGTCGGCGAATCGCCTCTTCTTGACGGCCAACGACAACATCGGCGCCATGTCTGCCCCCCTCCATGTCGACAGCAACATCTTCCGAGCCGATGCCGCCCATGGGATGATCAACGTGGTTGGCGAAGGCTCGCTGTTTGGGATCGATCAGGCCACGGCCGGCACCTCGGTGTCGCTGCACGCCGCCAATGGCGACTTACAGATCTTCGGCCCGGTCGAGGCCGATAGCGGACCCATCGCCCTGACCGCCACCGGTGATGTGTTGATGGCCGCGAGCGGCAGCGTCGACGGCTCCTCGATCTTTCTCGAAGGAGCGTCGGTGGGCACCGCCTCGAACCCTATCGAGATCGACGCCACCACTCTGGCCGGTCGAGCCACCAACGGTGGGTTCTTCGTTCAGGAACTCGACAGTTTCACCCAGGACGGACTGACCATCGGAATGGTCTCGACCGACCTGGGCAGCGCCTCGGGCGTCTCGGCCACGGGGGATGTGATCCTCGAACTCCTCGACGGCGACCTGATCTTCAACGATGGGGTCACGGCTGGCGACTTTCTCGGTATTTCGGTTAGTTTTGGCTCTGTGGCCAACAATTTCTCGGGCAACGACCTGACCGCCCACCACGTCTCGATCAGCGCCTTTGGCATCGGCACCTCGGATGCCCCGGTGACGGTGAGCGCAGCCAATTTGGCCGCCAGCACCAGCGGTTCGATGAACCTGGCCGTCGATGGCGTGACCATCGCCGAGGTCACACCCCCCTCCGGGTCGAGCCTCTCGACCCTTTCCGGGCTGTCGGCCGGTGGCGACATCAGCCTGATGTCGAGCGACGAGGTGGCCCTGGCCGCCCCGGTCGCCGCCGGCATGATGGTCGAGCTGAAAGTGGCCCAGGGTGACCTGATTCTGGGTGACCTGATCAGCGCCGGCACCACCGTCTGCCTGGCCGCTGACAACGGCTCGATTCTCGACGACAACGGCGATAGTCTCAACGTGCAGGCTCCGGCAGCCTCGTTCGACGCCCCCAACGGCACGGTCGGCACCAGCGAAGATAGCCTCGAGACAGCCATTTCGACCGTTTCGGGCCGAGCCCGCGAGTTCAACTTTCATCACACCATGGCCGTGACCGAGGGGCTGGTGTGCGGTATCGATGGATTGATCCTCACCGCTCTTGCCCCGGCGGAGCAAGTTGAAGAGGTGCCGATCGATAGCTCGATCTATCCGCCCGTGCCAGGCTATAACGAGAATGTCGGCCAGAACAACCCCGACATCTATCAGGACATTCAACTGCTCAACGAGCTGATCTCCAACGGCGCCGACGGGCCCATCCGCGACATGGTGGGCTGGGTCTTTCTGCTCGACGGAGTCACCGTCGACTCCGAACAACGGGTGCCCGACTACAACCAGTTTGGCCTCACCGGGGGCGACCTGGGTGACATCGCCCAGGGCCTGCGCGAGCGCGGCTGGCAGGTCAATCTCAACGGCAATCAACTGACGGCTACCCGGCCGGGCTTTTCGCTGGGCGCCATCCAGAACGGCAACCAGATCACTCTGGCCATCGGCGAGATGGGCGCTCAGACCAGCCCCGGTCCTGCTCAGGCGGGCCAGGGCCAGCAGACCGATCAGAACCTGCAGACCGCGGTCGACTTCTTGCTCGATGGCCCGGGGGTCAAAGTCGACGCGACCCAGCGGGTGCCCGACTATGACGAATACCACCTGTCCGGTGACCCCGATCAGCTGTGGGACGACGCCCTCAAGGGACTGGAAGAGAACGGTTGGCGCCTGCTGACCAACAGCAAAGAGCAGATTGTGGCCGTGCGCGACGGTCTCAAGGTCGAGCTGACCCGCGAGGGCAACCGGGTCGTCATGAGCGTGAGCGAGTCGGGTCTCGACGACGATCAGGGCATGCGTTCGGCCGTCTCGTTCTTGCTCGACGCCCCCGGGGTGCAGCTGCTAAGCTGGCAGAGAGTCCCCGACTACAACAGTTTTCAACTAGCCACCGGCAAGAGTCTTCAGGACGTGACCGGCGACCTGCGCCAGCAGGGCTTCACCATCACCTCTCAGGACGGCAACTCGGTGACCGCCACCCGAGGTGACTTCGAGGTCACCGTTACCCGCAACCAGGCCGGCCAGTTGACTCTGGAGGTCGTCGCGGCAGCTACCGGCCAGGGCCAGCCGACGGCCGGTGGCGAGCAGCTCGACACCCAGTTGCGCAACGAGATCGCGTGGCTCTTCGAGTCGCCTCGACTGCATCTGGCGTCCGAGGTGCGTGTTCCCGATTACAACCTTTCCAACGTCGAAGTCTTGGGCTCGCTGTCGGAAATGCTCGACTGGCTGGCGGCGGGGTTCACCCAGCGCGGCTGGAAAGTCGAACGTCGCGGCAACGGGCTGGTCGGCACTCGCGGCAACCTGACTTTGAACGTGACCCCTCGCCAGGGCGGCCTGGCTATCGAGATCGTCACCAGCGAAGGCGGCCCGACGGGCAACGGCCAGGATGCCGACGCCGACCTCCTGGCTCCGCTGGCCAGCCTGCTGAGCGACCAACGCCTGCAGCTGACCGAGCAGGTGCGGGTGCCCGACTTCGGCCAGCTCGAGTTCGTCTCGGACCGCCCGTATCAAGAGTGGTTGGGCGAGATCGGCCGTATGCTCGGACAGAACGGCTGGACCGTCGAGCGCACTGGCCAGGAGCTGCGGGCCACCCGCGGCAACCAGGTTTTGCAGGTCAGTCCGGGCCGTTCGGGCTTCGTGGTCGAAGCTCGCCAGTTTGACTCGCTACCCCAGTCGGCCGACAGCGGCCTCCATCAACAGCTGAGCTGGCTCTACGACATCCCGGGCCTGGGCTTCGAGTCGACCGTGCGGGTGCCCGACTACAACGCTTATCGCCTCACCAGCTCGCTGCCCTTTGCCGAGCTGCGCACCAGCGTCAGCAACCAGTTGCAGGGCCAGGGTTGGAAGGTGTCGGTCGAGGGCGAAGCCCTGATCGCGACCCGTGGTAGCCTGCGTCTAGAGTTGCGCCAGCAGGCCGACGGTCCCACCCTGGACGTGACCGACACGGCCGCATCCGAAGTTTCTTACAGCCAAACCAGTACAACGAAAGAGACGGTTACACCATGACCTATCGAACCATCCTGACTCTCGCCCTGGTCGGCCTGCTGGCAGGCTCGGCATCCGCCCAGGCCGAGCGTCCAGGAACGAGCATTCCCCCGGCCCTCGAGGCGCTGGCCGCCCAGGTGGTCGAATTGGCCGTCAAGGCTCGGGTGGACAACGGCGTGTCGCAGACCGGGCGCCTGGACTATCTGGCCCGAGCCGGCCGTGGCCACGCCCAGGAGATGCTCGACCTCAACTACTTCAGCCACACCTCTCCTACGCCGGGGCGCGAGCGACCCAAGCAGCGCATCGAATTGGCTGGTGGTTGGGACCTGGCCATGGCCGAGAACATTTACCGCTCCAACGGGATACCGGCTAACGAAGTGGCCGAGGCGGTGGTGGCAGCCTGGCTGAAAAGCCCGACTCACCGCCATAACCTGCTCAACCCGAAGTACAACCGCATGGATGTGGGCATCGCTCTGACCGGAGAAGACAGCTACGCCATCGTGCAGATGTTTGCGTTCCAGGCCATTTCTATCGAGAGCTTGACGGCCACTCCCTCGGGCTCGGGCTACAAAATCACCCTCAAGGGCAAAGTGGTGGACGGGCCGAGCAACAAAGGCGCTATCGCCATCGGCAACAGCATCGGCAGCAAGTTCGAGGCCGACTCTGCGGGTCTGTTCGAGGTCAGCTTCGAGGCGCCGGCCGACGCCATGATCGCGGTGGGCCTGCAGAAACCCGATGGCCGCTACGCCATCGATCTGGAATTTCCGGCTTCTTTCGCGGCCAACCGTTAAAAAGAAGAACCCCGGTGGGGAGCCGGGGTGGGGGATTGGGTTGTCTTGGGGTTTGTGAGGTCATCTTACCCCAGGGCAGCCCTTCCGTCTGTGTGCTGGTTCACAATTTGGGCGTCTCGAGTTCGGCCTCGAGAAATGCGGCGAACTTTCGGTCGGTCGACAAGAAGAACTCGGGGATCTTCTCGAGCAGAGCGGGCTTGAGGGTGTACTGTTCGCAAACCAGGCTCATGCGAGGCTTGCCTTCGGGACTGTGCTCGACCTTGCGCACCGAGTGCCGCAGCGAACCGAGAAACTCGACCAGGGTGTTGGCCTGAGGCCGCACGCGGGCGAAGGGGACAATGAAATAGAGTACCAGCTCTCCACCCACCAGCCCCGCCGGGACATCGACGTAGAGCACCGAGGTTTTGAGGGGATAGGGCACCATCTCGGGGAGGGTAAAGGTCAGCAAGGTCCGGTCGGCGTGAGCTGCCACGCCCGCCCCCTGGTGAATCACCAGCGGATTGATATAGAACGCGTTGCAGCGGTCGTCGAGCACGGCCTCGAGATAGGGCCGCATGGCGGGCAGGGCGGCCAGCACCCGGGATAGACCCGAGCGCTGAAAGACTACCGAGAAGCCGTACGTACCTTCAAATCGATTGCTGAGATCGCTACCGGCCATGTAGGGTGAATTGCTCAGGTCATCGAGCAGAGCTTTTAGATCGCCGGGGTCGAGCAGCCCGGGAGCCACTCGATAAGGGAACAATCGTTGGTACCATCTCACTGCCAGTCAACTAGCGTCTATCGTCTACCGGCTACCGTCTGACTAGAGCGCGATCATGAAGTCAGCCAAACCCTGATCGTCGTCACCGAGCACCTCGCGGGCGGGGACGTAGGCTTTGGCGCGGATAGAGTCGCCTGGAGTAAGCAAGCTGACCCGTTCTGGGGACTCTTCACTCTCATCGGCAGCCTGGCTGCTGGCCGGTTCGCGGCTTTCTTCGCTGCGGTTGACCTTGACCGGCCGAGCCACCTGGCTGATGGCGGCGGCGGCGGGTTGGGCGGGTAATTCTTCGGGGCGAGTCACCTCGGCGGCCAGGCTGGTGGCGGCCGGTTGGCTGGCTTCGTGGCGGACCACCTCGGCCTGCTGTTGGACCGGGACAGGCGGAGGAGCCGGTTCGGCGGCGGCGGGGGCGGCCGTCACGGGCTTGGCCTTGATGGTGCGGGCGGCCGCCTGCATCTTGCTGATGGTGGCCGTCTCCTCAGAGGGGGTCACGGACTCGACCCTGTCATCGGTGTTGACCTTGCTGGTCTCGGCCACCTTTTGGGTCTGCTTGGGTCCGTCCACGCGGTTGAGCAGCTCCTTGCGAAAGGTGCTACCGCCGGTGCCAAGTTGATTATCCTGGCCCGGACCGGCTCCCCGGCGAGCCTCGTTGGCATAGATGGCGGCGGCCCACATCTCGAGAGCCGTCTCGCGACGTTCGTTCTTTGAGGAGATTTCTTCTATCGGTGAGGACATATCCTGATTTTAGCCCGGGTGGGGCCCCCAGCTGTGAACAGTGCTTTAACTCCGATGGCTTCGGAAAAACGGTAACAATTCTGTAACAGTTTTCGCGCCCGCGCGGCCGGTCAAGGCTGCTCGACTAGAGGCAGGTCAAACTCGAAGGACTTCCAGCCCGACCCTTCCTCCAGACGGATCTTGCTGCCATGGGCTCGCAAGATCTCGCCCACGATGGAAAGCCCCAGGCCGGCTCCTTTGCGGCTGCGGGCCCGGTCCACTTTGTAGAAACGCTCGAAGATGGCCTCCCGGTCCCGGGGGGGGATCGGTGGCCCGTTGTCTTTGACTCGAAACACCACTCGATCGCCCTCGCGCTGGCATGACGCCACCACACGGGTTCCGGGAGGATTGTGGTCGATGGCGTTGGCAACCAGGTTCTTCATCACTTGCATGATGCGACGCTCGTCGCCGCGAACGGCAGCCTCGACCACCTCGGTCGAGAGTTCGATCTGGCCGGCCAGGGCCAGTGCCTGGGCCGGCACGACCGCTTCCTGGACGGGGACGGCGGCCTCGAAGAGTTCATGGCGCATAGAGATTTCGCCCGTCTCGAAGCGAGCCAGATCGGTGATGTCGTCGACTAGATAGGACAGATGCTCGACTTGTCTTAGCATCGACTCGAGCCGGGACCGGCGTTGCTGGTCCGGGACCACCCCGTCAAGCAAGGCCTCGATGGTAGCCCGGAGGGTCGTCACCGGCGTGGACAACTCGTGAGAGACGTCGTTGAGCAGCCGGCTGCGGGTAGTGATGTCTCTCTCCAGGCTGGCGGCCATCTCGTCAAAGGCGCGGGACAGGCCACCCAGTTCGTCGGAACGTTTGAGTTCTACCCGGGTCGAGAGGTCTCCGTCGGCCATGCGGCGGGCCGCGGTCTCCAGGCGAGTGATAGGGTTGACCAGATGGCGGGTCAGGATCCAGGCTACCAAACCGGCCGGGAGCAGGGCCAGGAGGATGTTGCGGAGCATCCAACCTCCCGGCCCGCTTCGGCTGAGCGGAGGCAGGCGCCGGGTGAAGGCCACCACCGCCCCGGGGACGGCCCCATCGAGTGGGATGGGAATGGCGGTAAAGTGGCCCCGGCTATCTCCGCTGCGCGCCTGGTCGTAACCTCCGCCGACGGTGTGGTTCCTTTGCAGTTTTTCGATCTCGTCAGCGGTCAGCTCGAACGTAGGTAACTTGGGGCACCAGTTTTCCTCTCCGAAAGGCACCACCGTGAGGAAGTAGGGGGTGCCCTGGTTTTTCAGCAGCAGAGCGGTTTGCAGCTCGTCGTAGTGACCTTTTTGAAGAGCCTCTACGACCATCGAGACCGCATCCCGCGCCTGATGTTCGGTGTTGGCCAGGAGCCGAGGTACGAAGGCGCGGTGGAATTGGAGATAGTTGCCGACAGCCACGATTGCGGCGGCGCTGAGGATGACCAGAAAGTAGGTGGCAAAGACCTTGCTGAAGAGCCTAGTCGCCAAATCGATAGCCCACTCCGCGGATCGAGTGTAGGGCATGGTTGGTGCCGAGATCGCGCATCTTCCGGCGCAAATTGGTGATGTGCATGTCCACAGCGCGAGAGTCGGTGGCCCGGTCGAGCAGCTCATCCCGGCTGAAAACTTTGCCTGGGGTCGCCATCATGCGTCGCAGCATCTCGAACTCCGAGAGCGTCAGTTCGACCCGACCTTCGCCCAGGGCCAGGGTCTGGCGTTCGAGGTCGAGTTGCAACGGCCCCCACTCGAGGACCCGGGTGGGTGTCGCCGAAGGGGCCTTTTCTCGCTCGGTGCGGCGCAATACCGCTTTGATCCGGGCCACTAACTCGCGGGCCGAAAACGGCTTGGGGAGATAGTCGTCGGCCCCTAACTCAATGCCCAGAACGCGGTCGAATTCGGTCTTGCGGGCCGAGATGAGGATAATCGGCAGGCGACTCTTTTGACGCACATGCTTGAGCACCTCGAGGCCGTCAAGCCCCGGCAGCATGATGTCGAGAATGGCCAGATCGGGGGGCGCATCGACCAGGGCCGAAAGGGCTTCGTCGCCTCGACCGAACCGGGTTACCGAGTAGCCCGCTCCCTCAAGATGACAAACGAGTATCTCACCCAGGTCGGCTTCGTCTTCGACCAGGTAGATTTGCCGCCTCACCGGCTAGACTCAGAGGGCTACGTTGTCGTAGGCGTTGAGATCGAGGGCGAACCGTCCGGTTTGGACGTAGTCGATGACCGTCGCATAGCGGTTGAGGTCACTGATGGTTCCGCTATTAATGATGTCTTGCAACGACAACTGACCGCGATCGATGGCTTTGGCCACCGCGCCGATGGTTTGAACATCGGTTTGGCCCACTCCGCCCAGGCTGGCCAGATCGCCTGCGCCTTTTTGAATCAAAAGATTCTTGAGACCGGCGTTGTCATAGAAGCCGGGCCCGTTGAAGTTGTTGCCTTTGAAGACCGAGGCGACCTGCATGAACAAGCGCGACTCGGGATTCATCTGGTGGAAAGCATTCACCCCGCCTTGCAGACCGCCGACGCTGAGCGGGTCATAACCCCCGGCGAAGGCCGCGAACTGGTAGGCGTAGTTGCGGGCCACATCGGCGTGCCACAGTTGCGGGCTCTGGACGCGAGCAAAGCGACTGCCCTGAATGGCGTCGGCCTGCGAGATGCTGGTGCCGCCGGAGAGGGTGCCGCCGGCTAACTGCGCCTGCAGATAGCTGGCGAAATCTTGACTGTCACGCGAGGGCGGAAGCTGGGTGTAGAGGTCGGGCGAGGCGGTGGTGCCGGCCCCGATGGTGCCGCCGTAGCTTCCGCCGCCGGTGCCACCGGTGTAAGCGCCGGGGGTGGCTTGGCCCGAGCCGTAAGCCCCGGCCACCGAGAACGAATCGTTCGGGTTGTAGCCGCCGAAGGACTGTTGCGGGTTGTAGGGTGCGAAAGGCTGATTGCCGCCGAACTGCTGCGGGTTGTAGCCGCCGCCGCCGAAGGAGTTCCAACCCTGGCCGAGCTGCGTGATGGCCCCGAGCAAAGCCTGGAGCAACCCGATGAGCCCCTGTTGGCCCTGGGGAGCGCCGACCCCTCCGAAATTGGCGATGGAGCTACCGAACGTGGGGGTGGGAACTCCACCTAGATTGAACGAGGAAATAAAATTGGCCAAAATACCCTCCGGAGTCTATAGTTCGCGCTGGCGTGGCTGACAGCCTTTCTTGCTATTAGAATACGACCTGGTCGTAAAGAAGCCTGGAGGTTTTGTCAGCTGGATGTTTCGTTACTGTTGCCGATTTGTAAACTCGCGCACTACTTCGAAGAGCATAAATGGGCGGCCAAACCCCAGGCATCCCCCGAGCGAGGACCTCTCACCGCTACCACAGTAGCGCTGACCACCGAGAACAGGTGAATCGGTTGCGCCTGGATGGGCATGTCGCCCGCTGAAATGATTGTCTTGTCGTTTGCCGCCATAGTTTTACTCTCCGCTACTACTCCTGACCTCAGTCTAAGTCAGCGGCGGCCGGTGACCAATCGGGGCTTTGTTACAGGCGTTCAGGAATTGTTGCGAGATTGTTGCCGTTCCTACAGGATCAGGCGCACGCCGCCGAGCTCGGCGATGTTGTGGGGGAACCGATCGCCCGGCGTTCCGATGAACATGTAGTTCTTGGGCACATTCATTCTCTGGCTGAGGCTCTCGATGAGGGCGGGGCCGAAGGCGCCTTGAACCAGGATCAAGTCGACCTTGAGCTGAGGATACTCGTGGTCGATGATGCTCACGTGCTCTTCTAGAGTGGGGGGGATCTCTTCTTTGTCACGATAGACGTGGACCACCTCGAGCCGGCGCGTCTGCTCGTTTTGCAATACGTAGAGCGCGGCTCGATTGAGGTTGGAGAGGTGGTCGCCCTTGGAGAAGTAGATGACCGTCAGGCTGTTGATCTGCTCGATGTGGTTGTTCACGTTTTCGAGCAGGTTCTGGTTGAACTCGTTGACCGAGGCCGCTGCCGACTGGGATACGAAGAGGATGCCTCGCAGAATGCGGATGCGCAGGAACATCAGGGCCACCACCACTCCGGTGCTGACGAAGTAGATGAAGAAGAACCAGACGTACTGCGGGTTGAGGACGACGTTGCCGAAGATCCCCAGCACCACGGCCGCAAAGGCCGTACAGACTCCGGGCCAACTGGCTTTGACGTCGCGGGGAAGCCGCGAGCGTTTGACCTTGAGCATCATGTTGCCCAGCGCGAACAGGGCCATCACTCCCAAAAACGAGATGGTGTAGACCCCGGCCAGGGTTTTGACCTCGCCCTGGGTGACCAGCAAGATAGAGGTGCACAGGCCGAAGAAGAGCAGCAGGATATAGTGGTTGGTCCGGCGCCACTTGTTCTCGAGTAGAAGCCACTGGGGCAGACAGCGGTCCAGGCTCATTCGACGCACCAGGCCGCTCACCCCCACAAACGAGGTCAGGACCGCGCCCGAGAGCACCAGCACGGCGTCGATGCTGACCATGTGACCAAGCCAGGGCAAGATGCTCAGGCGGCCCATTTCGGTTAGCAGGGTCTCTTTGTTGGCTTCGAAGTCGGCCAGACGCACCAGGCCGAGTGACAGAAAGCTGATGACGGGGTTGAAGAAGGCCACCGCCAGCCACATATTGCGCAAGGTCTTGACGAAGACGCCGCGGGCCTGCTCTTCGATGAAGTTGGCCGAACTCTCGAACCCGCTCACCCCCAGCAGGGCGGCGGCAAAGCCAAAGAAGATGGCGCGGCCGGCCCCCTGGGGCGGGATTACAGCCAGGTTCTCATAGAGAATGGCGGGATTTTGGGCCACTGAGTATCCGCAAGCCAATACCAGCAGAGACAGGGTCGAGATGTGAAAGATGAAGATCGCGGTGGCCACCGCGGCGGACTCGGTGATGCCGATAATATTGAGAAAGGCGAAAATGGCCAGGAGCACGATGGTGGCCATCATCACGTTGAGAGAGTGATACATTTCGCCCGCATAGCTCATGGCCTCGAAGGCGCTGATCACGGCGGTGGCGACATACGACAGAATGGTCAAGCAAGCGGCCACCGACGCCCAGGCTTTACTGGTGGTGTTGAGCAGCACGTTATATGCCCCGCCGTTGAGGGGGAGGGCGGTGCCGACCTCGCCGTAGATCTTGCGAAAGAGATAGAGGATGGCCGCCACGATGAGCAAGCTCAAAGGAGCGTAGGGACCGGCGAAGATGGCGCAGATGGCCGAGACGTACAGGCAACTCGAGCTGATGTCGTTACCACAAATGGCGGTGGCTCGCAGTTCGCCAAGCTGAGGATGACCCGGCCCGTGTTGTTCGGGCGGAGTATCGTCGAGGCCCTCGAGGGTGATGACGGCGCCGTAGCCTGCGAAGTCGTCGCGTTGTTCGTCTGTGAATTCTTCGATCTGCAAGTCAGCCATGGATTACTCCAATATGGGTTAGGGACGCGGGAGGGTCAGCAGTTGTTCCAAGCGGAAGCCGGCCCCGGGGGGGCGCGGGAAGGACCGCGCTGCTCTGGCACCGGGGGGCTGTCGTTGTGCTTTTCGACGGCCACCCGGCCATAGAAAACGAACTCGGCGGGGGAGTTCGGAGCCGGCTGCGCCGGCGAGACGGATACCCCGGCAACGGGGTCGCGCGCCTTGTATTCAAGCAATGACAAACCGGACTCAGTCCCGGTCGGCTCGATGGCCGTGGAGGTTCTGAGTCCGGTCGCCAGCAGCAGCAGCACCATTGCCAGGAGGTGCGTCAGGCGCATACGGCGGAGGGCTCCATTTCTCACTCAGCATAGCGAGGAAGAGGGCGACGGTCAAGTCGGGTTACTCGGCCCCGCGCCAGGCCTGGGAGTGAGCGCCCCGGGCCGACGCCCCCCAGGGTTGGGCCAGCTCAGTAGCGTCCGGCCATCACCACGAACCAGCGGTGGTTGGTGTCGCTCAGCTTGCCTTCGGCATCGGTGCGCAGCGTCTTTTTGGTCACCGAATCCGAGACGTTGCCGCCGATGACGTCGATTTCGCCCGGGCGCACTGCCACCACCAGGTCGGTGTGGGACTTGTAGACCTGGCGCTGGTGGTCATAGTCGATGTCGTCCTGGCGGGCGTAGCCTACCAAATCGCCCACTTGAGGCGCGCGTTCGCTGAGCCGATAGCCCCAGAAGGCAAAGCTCTGATCGCCGTCGCGACGGGCCTGAATCGAGCGCCGGATATAGTGGGCGTGCCATTCGGAGTAGTGAAAGCGCGGACCCAGGCCGGCCTGGCGCATCAGCCACGACATGAAGGCGGCCGACCAGGCTTCGTCACGGTTGCGGCCGTCGATGTCTAGATGAACCCCCTGGCGCCAGTAGTCGCCTACCCGCTGCCAGTAGCCCTCGTCGTTCTCCTGGGCGCCCTGATGGGTCAGTTGACCGTCGATACCGATCGTCTGGCGTCCGAACAGTTCCCATTCCTGGTTGGCGATGGCTACTGCCCGGTCGAGAGAGGTCTCGGCCGCGGCCGGAGCCAGCAAGAACAGCAAGATGAGGAGTTTTTTCATCCTTGCACCTCCTTCGGGGGAATTGCACAGTCGGTGTTAAACTCTCGACCATGCCGAGGCTGTTCCTTCTTTTATTGATAGCGATTTCTTTCTTGCCGTGCGCCGCCGATGAGCGGATCGACAAGCTCCTGTCCGAGATGACCTGGGCCGAGAAGCTGGGTCAACTGACTCAGTATGCGGGGTCATCTACCGGGCCGGTCCCCCTCAAAGCCGAGATGCAAGAGCGGGTCGGCCGGGGAGAAGTGGGCTCGGTGCTCAGCATCGCTGGCGTGGCCCGAGTGCGCCAGCTTCAGCAAGAGGCGGTCGAGAAGACCAGGCTGGGGATTCCCCTGGTGTTCGCCTACGACGTCATCCACGGTTACCGCACCGTCTTTCCCATCCCGTTGGCCGAGGCCGCCAGCTTCGACCCCGAGCTGGCCGAACAATCGGCTCGCATCGCCGCCCGTGAGGCCACTGCGGCCGGTATCGCCTGGAACTTTGCGCCCATGGTCGACATCGCCCGCGACCCGCGTTGGGGGCGCTGCATCGAAGGCTCGGGCGAAGACCCTTACCTCGGCTCGGTGATGGCGGCCGCCCGGGTGCGCGGTTTTCAGGGCAAAAACCTCAAGGCTGCCGACACCATGGCCGCCTGCGCCAAGCACTTCGCCGGCTACGGCGCGGCCGAGGGGGGCCGCGATTACGATGCGGCCGAGATTTCCGAGCGCACCCTCCGGCAGGTTTATCTGCCCCCCTTCCAGGCCGCCGTCGAGGCCGGAGCCATCACCATCATGGCTGGCTTCCAGGAGGTTTCGGGGGTGCCCGCTCACGCCAACCCCTTTCTGCTCGAGCAGGTGCTGCGCCAGGAGTGGGGCTTTGATGGTCTGGTGGTCAGCGATTACAACGCCATCCGCGAATTGATGGCCCACCGCATCGCGGCCACGCCCCATCAGGCCGGCGAACTGGCTCTGCAGGCCGGAGTCGACATGGACATGATGGGCGACATTTATCGCGACCTGCCCGAAACGCCCGAAACGCGAGCCCTGGTGGACCGCTCGGTGCGCCGGGTGCTCGAACTCAAAGAGCGGCTGGGTCTGTTCGACGATCCTTATCGCTACCTCGATGAAGAGGCCGAGAAACGCTATATTCTGGCTCCCGAGCATCGACAGGCAGCCAGGCGGGCCGCCCAGCGCTCGGCCGTGCTGCTCAAGAACGACGGTGGCGTTCTGCCCCTGGCCAAGCCCAGGAGGTTGGCCTTGCTGGGCAGTCTGGCCACCGACTCGACCAGCCTGCTGGGGGCCTGGAACACGGCCGGTAAGCCCGAAGAGACCACCAATTTATTGGAAGGTTTTCGCCAGGCTCTACCCGGCGCCGAGGTGGTGCATGCCGACGAGACCGATCTCGCCTCTGCTCTCGCGGCGGCCCGCGGGGCCGAGTCGGTGGTGCTGGTGCTGGGAGAGATCGCGGACTGGTCGGGGGAATCGCGCAATCGCACCCGCCTCGGACTGCCCCCCGAACAGCTGGCCATGGCTCTCGAGGTGGCCAGGCTGGGCAAACCGACGGTGGTCTTATTGATGCACGGACGGCCCCTGGCCATTCCCGAGTTGGCCGACAAGCTGCCCGCTATCCTGGACATCTGGCATCCCGGCAGCATGGGAGCGGCGGCCGCCACCGACCTGGTCTTCGGTCAGGCCGCGCCAGGTGGCAAGCTGCCCATGACCTTTCCTCGAGCGGTGGGTCAGGTGCCCATCTACTACAATCACAAGACTTCGGGACGGCCGGCTCAAGCGGGGGTCGAGCGCTACACCATCGATTATGTCGACGAGTCGCTCGAGCCGCTTTTTCCTTTCGGACATGGACTGAGTTATACCACCTTTGCCTATTCTGACCTCAGGCTCGAAGGCAAGCTGCCCCTGCGGGTGGCGGTCACGGTCAAGAACACCGGCCGTCGCGCCGGTGACGAGGTCGTGCAGGTTTACGTGCGCGACGAAGCGCGCAGCATCACCCCCCCCGAGCGCGAGTTGAAGGGCTTTCGGCGGGTAACCCTGGCTCCCGGCGAGGCCCGCCAGTTGACCTTTGACCTGGACCGGTCGGCCTTCTCGTTTATCGGCCAGGATCTCAAAGAGACCTTCGAACCGGGCCAGTTTACCATTTTCGTGGGAGGCGATTCACGGGCCACCCTGTCCGCCGAGGTGACCCTCTAACCGCGGAGAGGTTGGTCGGGCAGAATCCCGGCTCCCAGTTCGCTCTCGGCGCCGGGTTGGGCGATCGTTTGTTGCAATACCCGAGCAAGGGCCTCTTCGCGGGTCAAGGCGGGGTCGCGACGTAGCAGCTTGTCGAAGGCCCGCGAGCCCTGGGGGGCGGCATACGACGAGCCCGAATGGTGACCAGAGTGGCCGTCGACACAAAGGGGGCGGTCGACTGCGTCGGCGGCCAGCACTGCTCCCGCCATGGGTGAAGCCAGGGCCGCCGGGCCGTTGGCGTCGTCGGCAGCCCCCACCAGCACGGTCGTCTCGGTGGCCAGGTCGTTGCGGAAGAATTCCGGGGCGACTTCCAGGCCCAGCCCGGTAACGGTACGGTAGAGCTGTCCCTGATTGCCGGCCGACATCACACGAATGATGCCCAGTTCGTCGGCCCGGGCAGAGGCGGCTTCGAGTCGCTGACGAGCAGCCGCCACCGAGGGATCGTGGGCGTGGACCGTGGCGACACGCTCGAGTAAGCCGGCCATCAGATCGTGGTCCGAGACGCCCGCGTCGAGGCCCAGTTGTTCGCTCAGACGCACCCGGAAAGCCGGCTCGTGGGTGCGGCCCCAGAGAGCCTCGACCACCCGCGACTCGGAGGCCCCCTGCGACTGGTTGATGACCAGACGAAAGCCGCGCGCGGTTTGCTCTTGCAGGCCACGAGTGGTGTTGTCCATTCGGCCCGCGAAATGCTCGCGCACATAACCGTCGAGCGAGCCGGGAAGGCCCTGCTCGAGGGGCTGCATGGACTGGCCGATGCTCACCTGTTGGCGGGCTGAGGTGGGCACCACTTCGCACACCGAGCCCCGGCCGGTCAGCTCTTTTTCGACCAGTTCGCCGTGGGTAGTACCGCTGTCGGCGTTGGTGAAATCGTCGAACACCACCAGGCCGGCATAGCTCGGCTGGGGGGGAGGGCTGGCGCAGCAACCGGCCAGGCCGGCCGCGGCGGCGCCTAGCGCGAGCACGACGGCCCAACGCGACCCATGGGCTGAACTGCCCTCGAAGCTCTCGCGCGGACCCGGAAGGTCGGCCGGCTGGGGGTTAGACTGCTGTTTGGCGTGAGGTGGCACCAGGCGGTGGTCGGTCCGCCCGCGGATGTTCACCCCCTGACTCTAGGCCGGAACTCTGAAACTAGTCTGAATCTCGCAGCCGGGCTCGAACGGCCAGCACCACCACCAGCAGCGGCAATCCCAGCAACACCACGAAGCTCATGACGATGTGCAGGACCTGACCGGCCGAGAGGGCATAGCCAGCTCGGACCACGTTGCGCCAGGCCCAGGCGGCCCCGCCCAGACAGAGCAACAGCGTCCCGATTTGAGCCGGGGTCGGCCGTTCGACCGAGAAGTGAAACTGACGCACTTTCTGCGTGAGCCTGGTCAAACGACGGCCGGCGGCCTCGAACAGCCAGCCGGGCCGGCGCCACTCGAGCAGCCCCAACCCGACCGGGATGGCCGCCCCCAGGGGAGCGGTCAGCTTGACGAAGGTGGTCAAAGCGAAGCTCACCACCGCCAGCGGCAATCCCAGCAAAGCGGCCGGCTGCTCGAGCACGCTCTGATAGCAATGGATCGCCCAGGAAAGGGCCACCGCCGAAGCCACGAGGCCAAGCCAGCCCAGAGCTCTGGCGAGCCATCCAGGGGGAGGATTGGCGCTCACCACCACCTGGGCGATGGCCGTGCCCATGGCCAGGGCCCAGACCAGCTCTGAGCCCGACACCAAACCCGCCAGGGCCAGCCCTACCACCAGGGGGAGCCAGCCGCGTCCCAGTCCGATGAGCAGTCCCGCCACCCCGACCACCAGCAGGCCCTGGGCCAGCACGCGGTTGAGCGGCCAGGGCCGTCCCGAACCGCCGAAGAAGGCGATGGCCCGGCCTAGCAAATAGGGATCGAGGGTCTCGCCCGAGTGGTCGCAATAGGGTGAGAGCACGACCGGGCCGGCTTGCTGGAGTTCGTTTAAAGAGTGGACCTGATCCCAGGCTCCCGCCCCCGCCAGGAAGTTCTCGGTGCCGGGCTCGACCGGAAAGCCGAAGGCCACCACCTTGCCAAAACCAGGACGTTGAGCCAGATTGAGCACGAGGTCCGCCCCCATGGAATGTCCTAGCAAGTGGCGGGGCGGCTCGAAGCTCAAGCCTATCTGCTCGAGCTGCTCGACATAGGTGTAGAAATCCTCGCCCGGGGCCAGATGCACGGCCACCCCGCGAAAGCCCCCCTCGGCCATGGCTCGGGCCGCCGGCAGGGCCGTGTCTCTGCCTTGAAAGACGGAATGGACGCACAGAATCGTCCCCCGAGGCGGACCGGCCGGCTCGAAGACCGTGACCGGAACCCCGGCCAGGCTGGCCTCGTGCCCGGCCGGACCGGGCCGCAGCAGGCCGGCCAGGCCAAGCAAGATCAGCAGGCCGAACCCAAGATGCTGCCAGCGCATAAAAAAAAATTGCTCGTCAGTGAACATTTTGCCTGCCTGAGTGGTCTATAATCTGGAGGCCGAGCACGATGACCAACGAGACATATCAGCAGCTTCAACTTCTAGCTGACCAGGTGGTGGTTGGTCTCGACCAGACCTTCAGAATGCCCGGGCGCCGCAAGCGCCCCCTGGGCCTCGCTGTGCTGGCCCGGCTCGCCGTGGACCACGACCTGGCCGCTTCACCTTCGGAACTCGAGCAAGCCCTCGACCGGGCCGCGCGCCGTCGCCATCGTCCCCATACTCGCTTGCTGGCCTGGGTTAGCCGGGCGGCGGCTGCCCTCTCGTTGTCTTTCTGGGCGCTCAGTCGCTAATAAGGAAAGAGGCACCCAGCTTGGGGTGCCTCTCGTTCCCGGCCGCCTCCACTCCAGCACCGGGATCCCGATATCGCTTGCGCGTCGGGCCACGTCCCTCTTTTATCGCAGTAGAGACTCTGCGGTCTACTTCTTTTGGCGTTGTGGACGCCGCGGCATCTCAGTAGTTCCGCTGCTTGGCCGCCATCCTCTCCTGCACCAAGCTCCCGTGGTCCGCCTTGCCGGCATCGCTGAGTTGCCTCATCGACCTTTCCCCTCGCGGGTCCGGCAAGTGCGTCGGGCCTCGCTTCGAATGTCCTCAGACGAAGCGCTGCGCATTGCTCAGGTGTGTATGCTACCCCTGTCATCTTTTGGCTGTCGCCGCGGCCTTTTGACAGTTCCGCTCTCGCCTTTCGACGCTCTCGCGCCCGGTGCGAGCTTCCAACCCTCGAGTTCCGCGCTCGTCGGTGTGATCGATGCCTCGATCCCGTTTGTCCAGTCGGCTCTGGGCGCTCTCAGGTCTGAACGCAACCCCTGCTCCTATATGCGGCTGAGCAGTTCCGTCCCTGGCCGCCATCCACTCCTGCACCAGGATCCCCGTGTTCCGCCTTACCCGGCTGCGCTTCGAGGTTTCGTTGCGCTCTTTCTCCTCGCGGTTCCGACTGTTGGCTTTGGGGCCTCGTCCCGACACCTGATCGGGACTTCGTACACTCTTAGGGTGGGTGTTCCCCTGTTCTCTTTCGGCGCTTAGCTTCGCCACGGCGTTCGAACAGTTCCGCTGCCTTTGGGTTAACCCGTCAGGCTGCATCTGGTCACCGATACATCTCGACTGCCGGTCGAGTCGGGCGTTCTAGGTCTGAACGCAACCCCGCTCAGCATTTGACGTCGCGGAACGTCACGGCGTCTGAGCGATCCGTTGCCTGGCTTTCGCACCAAGCTCACCAACACACTAACCTCGGCGCAGCTCAAAGTTACCTTTGCGCGTCTTTATCCTCGCGGCTCCGAGAGAGATGTTGGTCTTGCCTCGCATGTCCACCCGAGGCGGTGGAGGCACCTGGTCTGTGCCCTGCCCTGACATTTGCTCTTTCCGAGCGGGTTGCCAGCCCCTCCGAGTCTCACGCTCCTCGGGGCGGCTCCGTGACCGGAACATTAATTATTATACCCACGATGACGTTCCTGTCAAACCCGAAAGGAATTTCGCCTCGGGTCTTGGCCGCCTGGCAGCCCCTCGGGAGAGGGGGGCTGCCACTGCCCGCCGTGGCGCCTGAGCGGGGCTGGACGCGGACGTGGATTTTAACGCGGACGCCGTCTTCTGCACTTGAACGTGTGCGCCTGCTGGATCTCGAATCCGTCGTGCCAAGCTGCCGAATCGCGGCCACCCGCCGGGCACACCAGCCTGGCGCGACCCGCCAACTCCCCAGCAAGCCGAACCGACCCGCGCCCGACCTCGCCGGGCCTCGGGGCGAACGCTTGCTCGAGGTTGTGCGCCGCACAGTCCGGTTTAGGCAGTGTACGGCGCAAGTGTGCGCCGCCCATGACGATTTGCCTGGTGTACGGCGCACAACCCTGGCCGCGGAACGCCTGCCGCCGCAGCCAGGCCCGCCGCGCCGACTCGCCAAGCCAGGCCGACCCGCGCCCGACCACCCCACGCCCCGCGCGACCCTCTCCGCCGGATCTCCGTGTTCATCCCTCGAGCGCCCACTGGCGAGCGACGCCAACTGCACTTCGACAGTGCACCCCGACGGGTATCTCGCCGGTTCCAGCCCCGTCGCGCATCGATGAGCGATACGCCCCTCCACCCAAATCCTCAAGCCGTGCCAATCAAAGAGGCCGCCGCCCAGCAACCCATACCTCTGCGTCTCGGCGGACTCGGCGGTTTTCACCACGAGAGGGCACCTCGCAGCGGCGCTCACGACGCCCCGCGGTTCTCACGATCGAGCGCCCACTGGCGAGCGACGCCAACTGCACTTCGACAGTGCACCCCGACGGGTATCTCGCCGGTTCCAGCCCCGTCGCGCATCGATGAGCGATACGCCCCTCCGCCCAAATCCTCAAGCCGTGCCAATCAAAGAGGCCGCCGCGCACCGCGCACCCCTACAACCTCTGCGTCTCGGTGACCTCGGCGGTTTCAACCACGAGCGGGCACGTCTCCCTACGCTAGGCGAATAGTCGTCCGACGTACATGTCCATCTGGCGATGCCACCAGGGCCAGTCATGGGCTACTTCGGGGCCCCACAGGTCAAAGTTGTGCTCGATGCCGCTGGCGGCCAGGCGGTTCGAGAACTCGCGGGTCCAGTGGATGCGTTCCCACGGACCCTGACCGCAGAGGACGTGAATCTGGCACCCGGCCAGGCGGGCGGGATCGTAGTGGCGCAGGTAGTCGACCGGATTGTGGGCGTAGCAGGTGTCGTCGTAGTAACCGTCCAGGCAGGAAGTGATGTCGTAGACGCCGCTCATGCAGATCCCGATCTTGAACAAGTCGGGATGGCGCAGCAGGCTGTTGGCGGCGTGATAGGCGCCGAAGCTGGCCCCGGCTACGGCGATGGGCAATTGCCCCTGGCAGTCGTGATAGATGGCTGGAACAACTTCGTCGGCCAGGTAGCGATCATAGAGCGCCTGGCGGCGAATGCGTTCGGCCGGGGGGACCGAGAAGTTCGAAAGGCTCTCGGAGTTGATGCTGTTGACGCTAAAAAGCTTGACCCGTCCGGCCTCTACATGGTGGGCCAGGGCCCCCACCATGCCCATGCGCTCGTGCTCTTCGAAGTCTGAGCTGGCCGTGGGGATGAGTAGGAGAGGGGTGCCGAAATGGCCGTAGATGGACATCGGCATCGGTCGTCCGAGGACCTGGCTGTGTTGGGCAAACTTATGAATACGCACCGGGCGCGATTCTCGTCGGGGCGGAGCGTTCCTCTAATTGGCTACCAGTTCCCAGCCCTCTGACGAGGTGCCTCCGGCCGACTCGACCCGGTTGCGGCCACCCTGCTTGGCGCGGTAGAGGGCCTTATCGGCAGCCTGAATCAGGTTGACGAAATTGTCTGACCCGACCACGTCCGTTCCCGCTACGCCCAGGCTCATGGTCACCATCAGGCTGCCCCAGATGGTATCGATGGGTCGTGAGCAAAGCTCGCTGCGGATGCGCTCGGCCACCTGGACAGCGAAGGAACTCGAGGCCCCTGGCAGCACCACCATCATTTCTTCACCGCCATATCGGCCAGGCGAGTCGATGGCCCTGATCGAGATGGCCAGCCGGCGGGCCACCTCTTGCAGCACCGCGTCACCGCAGGGGTGACCGTGATTGTCGTTGATCCTCTTGAAGTGATCGACATCGCACAGGATGACCGACAGCGAAGTGCGTTGGCGGCGGCTGCGTTCGAGCTCTTCTTCGAGGATCTCGAAAATGGCGCCCCGGTTGCGGAGCCCGGTCAAGGGGTCGGTGGTGGCTCGCTCGTAGAGTTCGCGGTTGGCTTCTTCGAGTTGCTCTTTCTGGGCCCTGGACATCAGCAGTCCGCCCGCAAAGGCCAGGGCTTGGCCGGCGGCGGTCAGCAGCAAGCCCATCGGGCCGAGGGTGACGGCGCCAGCGACGCAGCCGGCCACCATTCCGCCAACGGCCAACAATTTGCCCACCGAGGGCCCGAGAGCGCGCCCACCCGAGAGCTTGACTCCGTCGCTGGGCAGGGCCGGACCCCCAGGTTGCTCGGTCTTTGGCGTGGCGCGGAAGCGTAGCCCGCTAAGAAAGCTCTTGCCGGGCTCGGGACCTTGAACCTTCATGCCAACGGGTATTCGACGGCGAGGCCAGATTTCCTCGGGGTTTGACCTCGAGAGGAGTGGCAGCTTGTGAACGGAATTGTGGCGGCATGCGAAAGATTTGTATCTTCTGGCTGGTACTTTGCCTGGCCGGCAATGCCTGGGCCGACCTGACCATCCGCAAAGGCGGCAGTCTGTGGGCCACGGTCGAGTCCGGCGGCACGATCCGTATCGGCGGCACCATGGTCGGTGAGTTCGAGTCTAATGGCGCGGTGCGCAAGGCCGGCTCGCTGGTGGGCGAGGTCGAGTCTGGCGGCAATGTCCGCAAATCGGGCAGTCTCTATGGTCAGCTCGAGAAAAGCGGCTATCTGCGCGTGGGGGGCAGCCTGGTGGGTCAGATCGAAAGCGGCGGGACCATCCGCAAGAACGGCTCCATGTGGGGGTCGGCCGAGGGGCTGTCAAGCTTTGAGGACATGCGCAAGGTCACCGCGGTTTTGATGTTCTTTAGTGACGAATTTTAACCTGGTTCACCCTTTCTTAAGGTTTTGAGGCCCCATCCCCAGCGGATTTCGTCTAAAATGGCGACGGAGGGGTCATGTCAAAAACCGATCGAAGAAACTATCCCCGGGTGCTCACCGACACTACCGTGTGCGTCTGGGTCAATGGAAGTCACACCGTTGGCCAGGTTCATGACCTGAGTTCAGGCGGCGCCCGGCTGTCGCTGAGGGGGCCGCTCCGGGTCGGCCAGACGGTCCGCATGCTGTTCGAGACCGGGGTGAACCGATTCGAAAGCGTCGATGCCGTAGCCGTGCGTCGCTTTGACGACGGGGCTGGGGTCCGCTTCAAGAGCCCGACGAGTCGGGCCCGTTTATTGGGTCCTTAAGGAGTCAGGGTCACCAGGTTACCGATCAGACGGGCCAGCACGATCAGATTGGTGTTCATACCCGAGTTCCACACCACCACGGCATCACCGTTGCTGGTGCAGGCCACTCTCGAGGCCGAGTTAAATCCGTTTCTGGCGGCCAGACCCGGGGCGGCTTGACCGGTCGAGATGTCCAACGCGGCTCCCACCGCAACCGGCGGGGCCGAAGCGACCGAGCGGAATCGCTGCAGCATGATCTCGGAGTTGCCGCCGGTGAACTGGGTCCAGGTGACCAGGAAAGTGCCGTCACTATTGACCACGGCCACGTCGGGCAAAATGGCGCTGTTCATGTTGACGGGGGGCACGATCTCGAGTTCGGGACCGATGGCCATCTTGTCAGGCATAAAACAGCGAGCGTAGAGACCGGTGCCCATGATGGTGCTGTCGAACACCGAGTAGACGAAGACGATCTCACCGCTCTCGAACCAGTCCACCGCCAACCCGCCGACGGAAGCTTTCATGGCGCTGGGCTGGCCGCTGTTGACTACGAACGGCGTGTCGGCTGAATTGAAGTCTTCGAAGACGGCGTCGACGGATGCCCCACCTGAGGAGAAGACGATGACCGCTGGCGTCGGAGTGTTCTTGCGGTTGGCCACCTCGGGATTGACATTGGACATCACCGGGGCGAAGGTTTGTAATAATTCGTTGACCGGCGGGGTGCCGACGGCCGGGACCGAGGCCGAATTGGCCGAGGAGATCTCGTATTGCACCGCCTTCACGTGCATAGTTGGATCGAGAAAGGCGTAGTGAATGGGGGCCACGCTCGGACCCGCGTTGGCCATCGAGACCGAAGCAGGGTTCGAGTTGCCGGCCGCGATGGTGATGACCGAGGCCGGGTCCGGCTCGAAGAAATTCATGTTCAGGCTATTGTTGACGGCGTTCAGGGGGCCGAGCACCACTGAGCGAATGACCGGTCCGGCCGAAACCATCGGGCTCGGGTTCGAATCGGACCAGACCACGGTGAAGGCGCCGTCGTCATTCATCGACAGGCGGGGATTCTTGGCGTTCGTGATGGCCATGCCCTGAGTGTTGTACTGGCTGATGTCGAAGTCATTACCGGCCGACGGGTCGATGTCGGTCTGGGAGGTGGGTATGCCGGTGGAGAAGTTGGCCTGGAACCGCTCACCGTGGATGTAGCCCGAGATGGAGAAGTTGGCATCGTCGGTCACGCTGGCCGCCACTACGAAGAAACCGTCATCGCGAATATCGACATCGGGCTGACCTTGAATGATATCGGCGTTGGCTACCGGACGGAAGGCCGGTCCGGCTAGCGAGAATTCTCCCCCGGTGCCGCCGTTGCCCTGAAATGCGATCTGGGTCACCTGGCCCGGGTTGACCGGGGCCAACTGCTGACCACTCAAGAAGAGCGCGCCGGTGCTATCGAAGACCTGCAGCATGAAGAGATGGGTGCCGGGGATGACCTGGCTCACCGTGAAGGATTGCTGGGTCTGGGTGCGGTCGAAGTTGAACGCGGTGGCAGGGTGAACCGGTTCTTGCGTCTCGGGGTCGAGGATGTTGATGATCAACTGGTCGACACCGCCGCTGGCCAGCAGTTCGTCGGTGCGAGGAATAGCCGATGGGTTCAGGCGGAAAGTGACCGAGCCAGTCCCGACTCCGCTGCCCGGTCCGGCCGAAGGGGTCCCCTCGGTGGCGGAGCCACCACCTCCGCAGGCCGTAAAAAGTAGCGCGGCAAGAAGCATCGCAACCCACCAGAGTTTGGGCGCTTTAGACATGATCAGTCCCCCCAGGTCAAAAAAGTTGCCGTATCTTTCTTAAGAGTTCTCGGCTCTCCTCCTCAAGGCAGAACCATGAAAGCCGGCTAGAGAAGTGGCCAGCACCGAAGCGGCCACCGCGAAGCAGGCGGGATAGCTCAGCACCTGAGCTACCAGCCCCGAGGCCAGGGCGCCGAGCAGAAAGCCGCCGTCGAAGGCAGCCGTGAACAGGGCCATTCCGGTGCTGCGGTCGCCCGGGTCGGTGCGCCTCAGGGTGAGAAGGGACAGGGCCGGATAAGCCACGCCGTGGGCTAGACCATAGAGAAGTGCGGCGCCGCTGAGCAGGACGACCGCGTTGGAGGGGGCGAGTTTGCATAGGAGCAATAGCGAGAGCACCTGGCAAGCCAGGGCGGTGGGGATCAGCCGCTCTGGACCCAGGCGGTCGAGCCAGCTGCCGGTCCCCAGGCGGACCAGAATCGAGGCCACCGAAAAGGCCAGAAAGAACGGCGCCACGCTGGACAGGCCGCGGGTTACCCCGTAGGGGGCCAGAAAGCACCATACCAGACCCATGGCCCAACCCAGGGGAACGGATACGCCCAGCATCGGAGCCAGGGACCGCCGACCCATCAACTCGAAGATACTGGCCGGCGAGGGTGCTCCCTGGGGGTGGAAGTCGGGCAGCCCCAGCAGGCCGACGAAAGCCGCCAGGGAGAGGACCCCCGCGGCCAGAAAGAGGACTGGAAAGCCGGCTCGGGCCACCAGTGCCTCGCCCAGAGCCGGTCCCAGGGCCCCGGCCAACAGTCCCGATACGCCGAACATCCCTTGTAGTTCGCCCACACGCTCGGGTGGGGCCAGATCGGCCACCCAGGTCCAGATCGAGGTGAGATAGATGGCGATCCCGGCCCCGTGCACCATGCGAATGGCAGCCACCAGCAGGGGCTGGGTAAAACCGCTGGCCAGGGCCAGGCTGGCCAGGGCCGTCAGCAGGCAACCGAACAGAAAGAAGAAGCGTCTACCTCTCAGGTGGCACCAGTTACCCAGTTCGATGCGAATCAGGATGCCGGCCAGCGAAAAAGCTCCTGCAATGACGCCGAGTTCCCAGCGCGGATAGCCGGCTCGTTCCAGATGCAGCGGCACCAGCACCAGCAGGGCCGTGTTGCCTGCCAGACAAAAGAGATTGCAAAGATTGGCCGCCCAGAAGGCGCCGGTGTAAGCGCTCAATCTCCAGGGAATTTAGCTGGTCCAACAGACCATCCTGCTATGGGGGAGTCAATCGACGATTAGCGAATCGCCCGGCATGCGCATCTTGATCGTGACCTTGTTGTTGAGTTCCATGGTCTGGGCCCAGTCGGCCGCCACGGCCCTGGACCAAGGCCAATACGAGGAAGCCTGGCGCCTGTATCAGGCAGAATTGGCGGCTTCTCCCGACAAGCTCGACGCCCTGGCGGGCGGCTCCGAGGCCTTGCTGAATCTGGGGCGGGCCGAGGAGGCGCTCGCGTTGGCCAACCGCGCCTGTCGATTGACCCCCAACGATCCCGCCTGCCTGGCGCAACGGGCCGAGATCCTGGGGGTGCTGGAGCGACCCCAAGAAGCTCTGCAGGACCTCGATCGGGCCATCGCCCTGGCCCCCGATGCGCCGTACCTCTATCTGGCACGAGGTTATGCCTACGCCGACCTGGGCGAATTTCCCGAGTCGGTAGCCGATCAGACCCGCGTCATTACGCTCGAACCGACCAACGCCCTGGCCTACGCCGGCCGGGCCTACGCTCGGGCTCAGTTGGGCGAGATCGACGAGGCTTTTCAAGACGTGGCCACCTCGCTCAAACTTGCCCCCGAACTGGTGCCGGCCATTCACACCCGGGCCGACCTGTTCTTTCGCCGGGCTCGCTATGTCGAGGCGCTCAACGACTATGACCGGGCCATTGCGCTCGACGGCACCGAGCCGTTCTTGTTTGCCGGTCGGGCCGGAGTGAAGGCCTCGCTCAATCAGCTCGAAGCGGCTCTCGAAGACTACAACCGGGCCATCGAATTAGCTCCCAATCGGCCTGCTCTCTATAGCGAGCGGGGTAACCTCCTGGCCGTGATGGGTCGGATGGAGGATGCTCTCAAGGACCATAACACGGCCGTCGGGCTTAGCCCCAATTCGCCCGACCCCTTGGTGGCCCGGGGACAGTTCTTTCTCGACTGGGAAAGGGCTGAGCGCGCCCTGCAAGACTTCAACGAAGCGATCCGCGTGGACCCGACCATGGGCGAGGGTTATCTGGGTCGCGGCGAGACCTATCTAGCCATCGGCCAACCCGACCAGGCCCTCGGCGATCTCAATAAGGCCGTCGAGCTGTCGCCGGCTCTTTTGTATGCCTATACGGCGCGGGCCCGAGCCTTCGAGGCCAAGGGTGACAAGGAGAGGGCTTTCCAGGAATACAGCGACCTGCTCAAAACCACGCCGACCTTCTCGCCGGCCCTGCTCGGACTGGGTTATCTGCAGCTCGAGAAGGGTGACTCCAGGGCGGCCCGCAAGAGTTTTGAAGCGGCTCTCGAGCACGCCTCGACCCCGGATCTGATGTCGGAAGCTCGGGCCGCTATCAGCGACCTCTAACTCGCCGCCCAGCCACCCCGACCGTGGCTGCCAGGGCCACCACGTCCGGCCCATAGGCGGCCACCACGGCGGGGAGTCGACCGGCTTCGCAGAGCACTCCGGCTGCCGACGAGACCAGCCAGTAAACAAAGAAGATAACCATCGAGGAGGCCAGCGCAAAGGCCGGACCGGAACGCCCCGGCATCTGGCCGAGCTGCAGGGCCAGGGCTCCCAACACCAGGCAGGCTAAAGGCATGGCCAGCCGCTGATGATAGACAAGCAACAACCGCGCCGCGCTCTGGCGATCAGGGTGGGTCCGCAGGCGCTCTTTGATGTCGGCTCGCGAAAGCAGACGGGGTGGGCGCCGCTGCTTTAGCAGCTCCCGGGGGGCGCTCATCGGTTCGAGCGGACTGGCGCTATAGAGGTGTTCGGCGGTCAACTCGGTGGCCAGGTTCTCGTGGCCGTCGAAGGTGGTGCGCCTCACTCCTTCGAGTTTCCAGCCCCCCTCCTGCCAGACCGCCTTCTCGGCGTAGAGCTGCTGCTGGCGACGACCCTCGTAGAAGTAATTGACGAAGACGCCGCTGGCAGTCCCTTCCTCGGGTGAGAAGGTGCGAGCGCAGACGAGTCTTTCGCGGCCGTCGGGCAAGACTTCCAGGCCGCTGACCAGGGCCCGGGAGAGGCCTTGTTTACTGTGGGACTCGAGCAGAAGCTCGGCGGCCTGGCTGGCGGTCTGGGGAACGACCTGGTCCGAGAGCCCAAAATTGAGCAGAGCCGCCAGGGCGAAAAGAGCCAGCCCGGGCCAGGTCACCGCCCAGGGTGAAAGCCCTCCTGACTGGATGGCCAGCAACTCGTTGTCGTTGGCCAGTCGGCGGTAGGCAGTCAGGGTGCCAAGCACGATACCCATGGGCAAAGTGAGCACCAACCAGCTCGGCGCCATCAGGAGAAGATAGCGGCCGGTGGTGGAAGCCCCGCGGGCCTCCAGCAGAATCCGGCCGGGACCGGCCACTAGATCCACCGACATCAGCAAGGCCAGAAATAGCGCGATGCCGGCCAGGATCGGTCCGATCAATTCGCCCAGCAGATAGCGAGTCACGAGTTGAAGGTGGCTCCCAGGTAGTGCTCTCGAACCTTCGGGTCACGTCGGATCTCGTCGGCCGTTCCGGCCAGCAGAATTCGGCCGTCGACGATGACGTAGCCTCGGGTAGCCACCTCCAGAGCCGCTCGCACGTTGTGGTCGGTGATCAGCACGCCCAGGCCCGCCACGGCCAGGCGACCAACCAGCTCGCGAAGGTCGTCGATGGTCACCGGGTCAAGACCCGCAAAAGGCTCGTCCAGCAACAGGTAGGTCGGGTTCAGCATCAGGGCTCGAGCCAGTTCCAGCCTTCGCCGTTCGCCACCCGAGAGGGTCGCGGCCGATTGGTTCCGCAGGGCAGCCAGCGAGAACTGGGCGAGCAGGTCCTCGGCTTTGGCCTCAAGAGCAGCCACCGCCTGACCCCGCGCCCGGGGCAAGATGGCCAGATTCTGCCACACGGAAGCCCGGCGAAAGACCGAACTCTCCTGAGGAAGATAGGCCAGGCCGAGGCGCGAGCGCTGATACGCTGGCATCGCGGTCACATCGGCCGTGGCCAGCTTGACGGCGCCCTGTTCGGCCCGAAGGTGGCCCGCCAGGATCGAGAAGACGGTGGTTTTTCCAGCTCCGTTGGGTCCGAGCAAAGCTACCACCTCGCCGGCTTCGACCTCGAGCGAGATATCCTGGGCGACGATTCGCCCTCCGTAGGACTTGGTCAAGGCCTCGGCAATGAGTGTCATAAGCTCGAGAAGTCAAAGTCCAGCGAGAACCGCAGGCCGCTGGCCTGGGCCCGGCCGCGGCGGTTTTGGACCAGGTAAGGGCCCGGAATCTCGAAGGCTGCGGCCTCGGGGTTCCAAAAAGCCTGGCTGGCTTGCAGTTCGAGATCGCGATGCTGAAGGCGAAAGCCCAGCAGTTCGGTGGCCCGCCCGGGCTTGGATTGGGCCTGGTCGGCCGCGATGGTGATCCAGTCCCCCCCGCGCCTCTGACGCAGTTTCAGGCCGCGGATCAAGACCGGCAGGCGGGCCTCGAGCAAGGTGTCCAGGGCCGCGAAAGGATCGGGTTCGTGACTCTCGATTTCGGCCTGATCGAGTTCATAGCGAAACAGGCCCCGCACCCCGAAAACTCCAAAGACAGGCTGCCGGCCCAGCGCCAACTCAGCGACCACCAGCCGGTAGGACAATTGGCCGGCACGATAGCGTCCAAACTCGACCTGTCTGGCTCGAAGCTCGGCGCTCTCGGGCGCGGCCAATCCTGCTGAACTCAACAGCAGGCACACCAGCAGAAGGCTTCTCACTGCAGGATGTCGGGAATTCCGTTCATGTTCGTATCGTGGTTCGGGTCGGCCAGGCTGCCGGGCACGGCCGGAACGAACACTGGCGAGAATGGCATCCCCATGAAGAACCCGTTGGCGTGATCGCCTGCCAGGGGCGGGAAGAAGGGTCGCAGGTCGAGACCATTGGCGAAGTAGTTAGGCAGATCGAGAGTCCCCTGGTCACCGTTGGAAGCCATCGTCATCACCTGCGAAGTCAGGGCGTTGCGATAGGCCGTGATGTCGTTGCGAAAGGCCGTGATGTCGGCCGGCGGAACGTTGAGGATGTTGATGAAGTCATCACTCTGGGGGTCGGTCTCGGCGGCCATGAAATCCAGGGCCGCCAGGGCATCGTCGAGCGAGCCCGACAGCTGGGCCGGAACGCCGCCCAGCAGAGAGCGGTCGAGATGGTTTCCGGCGTTAGGGTTGTTGCCGAACAGCGTGGCCAGGGTGCGCAGCGGGTCGTTGAGTGCGACGCCCACGTCGCTGCTACCCAGGTCGTAACTGGTGGCCACCAAGAGACCCGCCAGGATGGAACGATAGCCCGCCCGCAGGGCCAGCACATCGCCGTAGTCGCTCTCGACATTCTTGAGGGGTCCGTCGGTGAGAAACGACCAGTTGATGGCAAAGCCCGTGGAAATGGCGTTGAGATTGGCGATGGCGCCCTCGACTTCAGAGCGCAGGCGACCGCCCAGAAAGATGCGGGCTTCGCTGGCTGAGAGCCCCAGATTGAAAGAGGCGGGAGCCGTCAGGCTCTTGTAGTCGGTGCGCCCGGCGGCAGCAAAGCCGAGCAGGTCGAGGAAGTCTCCCATTCGGTTAAGGTCGGTGGCGTTGCCGTCGGACGGAAGTTCCGCGGCCACTGCGGCCACTCGGGTCAAGGCGTAGAAGAAGTTGGCCTGGTCCGAGTCCACCTGGGAGGTAGTGCTGCCGATGTTGGCAACGGCTTGTTGGAACAGGTCGCGGGCCGAGACCAGATTGGCGTAGCCGCCCAACTGAAGCAGGGCCAGGCCCTGGGTGACCAATCCAGCCACGTCGCCCCCGATTCCGCCGCCGCTGCCCAGCGAGAAGGCTACCTGGGTGACCTGGCCAGGATTGACGGGAACGAGTTGCTCTTGGAAGAGGGTGACCTCGCCGAGGCTGTTATGGACCTCGATCCGTACCAACCAGGTGCCGGGTAGAACTCCGGTGACCACTAGCGTCTGGGTGGTCGAGTTGCCGTCGGGTGAGAAGACCGAGGTGGGGTGAATCGGAGTCCGAGTCTGAGGGTCGAGGATCATGACCTGAATCTCGGTGACCGAACTGGTCGATTGGGCCAACACGCGCGGGTTGGGGTAGGAAACCCTGAGGCGCAGTTCGGCCAGATTCGAGCCGGGACCAGGACCCGCTGAGGGCGTGCCGCCGGCGGTTTGGCCGCCGCCGCCGCAGGCAGCCAGACAGGTCAGTAGAAATAGGCAAATGAGCCCGTGGAATTTGGAATGCATCGAACGCGAAATCCCCTCCGAAAGTAGCCGACTCCTTCGGACAGTAGACGACTTCCCCTGTGCCTTGAGTGAAATATTGGTTCGCTCACCGTTCGGATTGAGAAATCAGCAAAAGCTTCAGGCCGGCCGGGTTGAGATTGGCCAGGTCCAGCAGATAGCTCGGCGCCAGGACGAACTTGACGGCCTCGGCCTTGACCGTGATATGGCCGCCCAGCAAGCTCGAATCGCCGGGCTGCTCGACGCTCGGGTCCCCGCCGTAGGCGATGACGGTGCCTTGAATGTTCAGTTTTCCCCAACGGGTGACATCGTCGTGACCGAGCTTGCCGATGAAGTCTCCCCAGCTGTAGACGACGCCCTTGAGCTTGACATCGAAGTAGTCATAGCTGGTGCCGACCTTCTGCAGAGGAGCGATGACGATGTCCTCGCGGGAATAAAGGCTGAAACCCTCGGCGACGGCTCCTGGATTGGCGGCCAGGTCGATACCCAGACCGGCCAGCCGGATCTGACCTCCGGCGATGAGCGAAGCACCCTCGCCCTTGAGCCGGCCCCCGATGCGAATGTCTCCCTCCGAGGTCACGGCGGCGTATTCGCCCGTCGGGTCGATCTCGAACTGCAGGTCCTGAGGCGTGATCGAGTCCGACACACTCGCCTCGTTGAGAAACTGGAGCTCTTCCGGGGCCACTCCTCCGCTGGAATAGGTGGCCGAAATGTAGGTGTTGGCGGCCGAGTTCGAGACGCTGGTGCCGGGCCCGCTGGTGTAGGGAGGGTTGGTCAGGGCGGCCCCCCCCACGGCGGTGAAAGTCTGGCCGCTAAAGAGTTCGCTCAGCAACATCGAGGCCGACCCGCTGGCCACCACCGTGCCGCTGGGAATGTCCCAATTGAGTTGGCCGCTACCGTAGGGTGAGGTGTATTGACCGTTACTGGCGACCTGGGAGAGGAAGTCTTGCAGGTCGGCCGGATTGGCGGCCAGATAGGTCGGGGCCGACGAAATGTCCACCGGAGTGCCCGGGCTGGGAGGCTGTTCGGCCGCGCCGTGGCGGGGGATGACGGTCAGATCCTGGGTGCCGGCCAGAGTCGACTCGACGTAGACGCTGTCGGTGATTCGCAAGGTCGGCTTGCCGCTGGCGTTGGTGCCCAGACCCAGCGGTCCGCCGGTCACCACCGAGCCCGCCAGGCCAGGATTGGCGGTGATGGCGTCGACGTAGTCTTCGTAATTCATGTCGTAGTAATGAAAGCTCGAGTCGGCCTCCCAGAAGACATAGACGCCGGCGGGCACGGTGTCGTTGGTGGAATCGGCCTTTTTGAGCTGGTCCCAGGCCACCCGATAAAAGTCGTCGTTAGACTCGACGCCGCGATTGACGTTGGCGCCTTCGTTGGCGGTGATGGTCGATTTGGCCAGTAGCTCGCCGGCCGAGGTCGAGGTGGCTTCCAGGTTGACGGGGCCGCCGTTGGTGACCTCGAGTTCGGCCTTGGAACGGATGCGGGGGGCGGCGTCGCTGGCGCTGGCCAGCTCGACCTGGCCGCTTCCCTGCAATTCGACGCTGAACTTGGCGCCGCTCATCGAGGCGGCGTCCTCGACCGGGGTGGTGGTTAGCTGCAACTCGTCGATCTGATGGATCGACTCGATCACCCGCCGGGTCGCCGAATGAAGGGTAGGATTGGGGTTGGCGCTGGTGGCCCCGGTCAGTTCCGAGCTACTCACCCCCTCCACCACCAGGGCTACGCAATGAGCCGGCACGGGATGGTCGGCTTGATTGCCGTCAACCGACCAGCCAGGCCCGTCGGCGATCGGGATGGGAGCCGGCAGCGAGGCCATCAGGTTGTTGACCGAAAGATGGGGGTTGTCGATGGTGAGGGTAGGATCGTCCATCCCGTCCTCTCCGCCGCCGCCGTCTTGATAATTGAAGCGCAGTCGGAACTGGCTGGTGAGCGAGCCGCTCCGGATCAACCCGATGACGTTGCCGTGGTCTTCCACGACCACCAACTCGGGAGTCTCCACGACCACCGCGTTGGCGTCACCGCGCCAGTTGGGATCGACCTGCAGTCGGGCCAGGGCGTAGTCTCGGCCCGACAGGGCCGCGGCTTCGGCGGCCGTGTCCCGCTCGCCGCTGCGAACGAGGCCAAAATTCTGAGGGGCGATAGCGGTGGCGGCGGCGACATACATGGCCACCAGCAGGGCCATCAACATCACGCCAATGAGCACGATGCCCGTGTTTCGAACTTTTTTCATTTTTAGCTCTCACCTTCCAGGAAGGACGGACACCCTGTGGTAAAATGTTAGAGTCGAACATGTGTTTCTCCTTCTCTAAGAGGCAAGGCTTCACGCTGGCAGAGATGATTCTGGCCATCGCCTTCGCGGCTGTGGCCATTCTGACTCTGCTCGTGTTGTGCGGCTCGGCCTTGCGCGCCAACCAGCGGACTGCGGACTCGACTCTGGCCGAAACCTTGGCTCGGTCAGAATTCGAGCGCCTGCGGGCACGGGTGGCCGGCGACGAGCCGGCCGGTTGCCACGACAGCTTTTGGAACCACACGGGACCGGGGCCCTGGACACCCCCCTGGAACCCGAGTGGCCAGGTGCGTCTGGATCGAACCGACTTTAGCCTCACCATCTATGCTGAAACGGTGCCCGACGCCACCACCGGCTTCGCCCTGGGCACCGGCCTCACGGGGGTCGAGCACCCTGACAATCGGGTCAAGAAGGTCGATCTGGTGATCAGCTGGATGGATGGCGAGCGCCAGGGTTATGGCCGCACCACCATCCATCGTAGTCGGCTGGTGTGCGAATGAGACGCGGCTTCTCGATGCTCGAGGTGATCGTGGTGCTCGGCATGGCGGCCCTGGTGGCGCTCGTTTTTCAACTGGCTTTTCGCCAGAGTATCGGCGTCTATCGCAAAGTGGCCAGTGAGGACCTGGCCATGCGCAATCTGCGCAAAGCACGCGATCGTCTCAGTCAGGAGTTGGCCGTGTCTTGTTTTCAAGAAGTGCGGGTGAGTCCCGGCCCCACCAGTTTGGTGGGTCGCGACGGTGACGCGGTCTGGTTTTTATCGGCCGTCGATCCGGCCACCGGCCACTTCATGCGGCGCCAGGACGGAACCCCGTTCTGGCAGAGGACCATCCTCTACTACCCGGTGATTCCCGCCAACAAGTTCGCAGGAGCGGGGTTGGAGGTGGGCGGCTATGAGGTGAGTTGCCCCAACAAGGTGCTGGTTCGCAAGGTCTTCGATACCGGTCCGGCCACCCACCCCGCCGACGAGTCCACGGCCGAGGAGTTGCCGGCTGACATGACCCCGTTCTTGGACCGGCCCGATGGTTTTGACACCAGCGCCATGAGCGGCCAGACGGTGAGCCTGGTCGCCACCGACCTGATCACCTTTCGGGCGGTGGCCGACCCGGCCGTGCGCGAGGTGCGTTTTGACGTGCGTAGTCTGGCCATCGGTGACGCCAGTCGCGAACTGGCGGTGGGCTCGGTGGACCTGCTCGAGACGCGCTTTACCAGCCGGCTCGATTTTTCTATCTTCCCGATCAATCGCAGCACGCCCTGAGCAAGGCGGCGATGGTGGTCTGGCCGAGTTCGCGAGTGAGCTGGGTGACCGAATAGAACATCGCTTCTCGGACCAGCCGCTGGGCCGGATGGTCCAGGCTGTTGGCCCGCCCTCCGGCCGAAACCACGCTGGCCTGGGCCGCCAGCAATCCCAGCCGCACGGCTCGGGCGCGGATCTCTAAGCCATCCTCCCCGCCCTGCCACCGGCGGGCCCGTTGGCGTAAACTCTCGTACTCTCGTCTCAGCAGCGGCTCGGGCACCAGCTCGAGGGCTGCTCGGGTCACCCCCAACGAGCGAGCCGAGTTGGCCACGATGTTGGCCAGGTCTCGACCCGCCAGTTCCTGGGGCGTAACCCGGGCCAACAGGCGCTCGGCCGGAAGCTCCAGGTCGAGCTCGAGGGCCACTGTGTTGGAGGCTTGCATGGCGCATAAGAGCTGGACGGGACCAGGCCTGACCCGGTCGAGTTCGGTGACGGCGAAAAGAAAGTCTCCCTCGGCGGTGGTGCCAGCCACCACCACGTCTTGCATCAGTCCCCAGCCGGTGAACCAGGGGGCCGTGCCGCGAAAGCGCAGGTGCCCTCCCTCGAGCCGGGCCTCGACCTCGACGCGCGGCCGGCGGATGTGGGCAAAGCAGATGCCGGCCAGGCGACGACCGCTGGTCCACTCCGGCAAGAATTGCGCGGCTAACGGCGTGCCGACCACCCGACGACAGGCGCTCTCATGCTGGCTCGACACGAAGGTGGTCACCCCGCAAGCCGACGACATCAGCTCGAGATAGTCGAAGCGCTCGAGACGATCGGCCTCGAGCAGAGGCCGATAGAGGCCCGAGGCGGCCAGCTGGCGGACCTGCTCGGCGACCACTTCCCAGCTCTGGTCAGCGCGCTGGGCCTGCTGGCGGAACTGTTCGGCGAAGCCGGCGGCGATGGCCATCCAATCCATAAAGCGCCCTTCGGCCGGGGTCAGATCGGTCCTTTCGGAAGCGGGTTTACCTGGCTGTAACAACTTTCTAACCTTTTTGGAACATGATCTCGCCTGGAAGGACGGTAGAACCCAATGCAAATCCACGCCAACTCTCTCAACTCCACCCCACGAACCTTCAGCTACAACCAGCAGGACTCGTCGGTCATGCCGGCGGCCACCATCACCCTCGACGATGTCTCGGTCGGCCGTACCCCGGCCACCGACCTGGTGAAACTGCGCAACATTCACTTTCTACCGGCCGAAGGCCGTTTTGAGCCCGACCCCGCTACCACCCTCAAAGCCAGCAGCAACGGCGACTTCGTCTATTCCGAAGGCAGCCGCGACTACACCACCGCCAACGCTTTCGCCAGCACCGCCCACACGGTGGCGACCTTCAACGACAAGCTCGAGCAACTCACCGGTAAGTCGATTCATTGGGCCTTCGACGAGGGGCACTTGGGGGTGGCACCTCACGCCGGGGACAAGATTGCCGAGGACTTTCCCAACGCTTTCTACTATCGCCCCGCTGGCAACCTGTTCTTTTTCAACTATCACAGCGGCGGCCAGGCCACCAGCACCGGCAACTCGGGCGAGATCGTGGGCCACGAAGCCGGCCACGCCATCCTCGACGCCCTGCGTCCCAATCTGATGGGCTCGTTCAGCTTCGAAGCCGCAGCCTTTCACGAGGCTTTCGGCGACGCCGTCTCGATCTTGATGTCGCTTGAAGACGAGCGCACTCTAGCCCTGGCTGCCCGCCAGACAGGTGGTGACCTTTCCAACCCCAATATCATCTCTGAGTTGGGAGAAGAAATGGGCCCGGCCATCGGCCGCAGTTCGGTGCGCGATGCGCGCAACAACTTCCGCTACGTCGATCCCGACAGTCTGCCGGACCCCAGCAACGAGCGCGTCCCCGCTGACCAGTTGGCTCGCGAGTCGCACAGCTTCGCCCGGGTCTGGACGGGAGCTTTCTATGAATTGCTCGATAAGGTGGCCGACGACTACCGCGCCCGCGGCGCCAGCCCTCAAGAAGCCCTGCGCGAGGCGGGCCGCGAGGGTTGGAAGATGCTCATCGGCCAGATCGACAACGCTCCTCGGGGTAGCTACGTGACCTTCCGCGACATGGCCGGAGCCCTGTTGCGGGGTGATGCCCAGCAGAACGGCGGAAATCGCCAGGAATTGATCCGCGATGTTTTTGGCGGTCGTAACATTCTCGGCCCCGAGCCCGAGGTCCAGTTTGCCACCGCGGGGGCGGCCCCTCGCCAGTTCGAGCTGACCCTGGGCCAGGAGTTCGGCGAGCTGGCTGGAGCCAGGGTGAGCTTCCAGGACGAACCCGCCATCTTCGCCTCGAACAGTCCCAAGCACGGCGAGCGCATCAAGAAGGATCTGGCCGCTCTGCACCGCAACGGCGACATCCTGGTGCCGGCCGAAGGTCACGAGCCTACGCTGGCCGACTTCTTGCGCCCCGACGGCTCGCATTATCACGCCTATCTCGACCGAGCGAGCAACGAACTCAAACCCGTGCTCCTCGCCGGATGATGGGATGCCCCCTGCGCCTACCCGCGAGGGTGGGGCGCAGGTCTGGCGCAGCCTAACATTCGGTTATGAGCACTCGCCAGAAACTCATCCGTTTGATCGACCAGTTGCCGGAGGCAGAGCTGAGCAACGTTCGCGACTATCTCGAAGGCCTGGTGGCGCGCGAGCGACCGTCGGGTCATCTTGACAGCCTGCGCCAGTTGATGCGGGCCGATATTCGCCGCTACCGGTTGTCGAGCCGGCTTCACTGTGATGAACTCGAACCCGAGCCTCTCAACTAAAAGCGCGGGTCTTTGGGTGGCAAGTTCACCGACCTGACAGTAGGTTCGTCGTCGACGATGTCGAGCAGAAAGCCACCGATGTCTACCGTGTCGCCATCGTTAACAATGGCTTTGCTATCGACCTTGAGCGCATCAGCCAGATTCAGCACCTGACGGGTGCTGTCGGCTTTAACCAGATATTCGGCCACCAGTTTGGCGTGGCCGGGACCAAGCGCGTCCAACGAAGCCTGCGGTTCATCGCCGCAGGCTTTGCCTTGAGCCAGCAAACTGCGAAACAGCAATTCTCCGCCCACCATGGCGGCTCCGCAGGCGATGGCGATGCCGGTGCGCATCCCCATCGAGGCCAGGTCGTGGGCGTGAAAGATCGAGAAGAAACCGCCCACGAAGCCAAAGGCTCCAGCGTGGGTCACGGCCTTGATGATGGAAAGGTTGCGATCGTTGCTGCGACTTTTGTCCAGCCCCTGGTCGATGACCGAGCGATAGTCACGCAGGCGGGTCAGGTCGCTCTCGGGAGCCTTGATCTTGGCCGCCAGATCGATAGCCTCGTCCAGGGTGTCGACCCGTTCCTGCCACTGGTGGTAGCGTTCGCGGTTCCATGGCGAGAAGACCGGAAAGCTCTGCACATAGCCTTTCACATTCACCCGCTCAGTCTAGCCGCCCGGCCTCAAAGAAAGCTAAATCCAGCGCAGCACGTCGCGAGCGTGATAGGTGAGGATCAAGTCGGCACCGGCCCGCTTCATTCCGGTGAGCATCTCGAGCACGACCGCTCTTTCGTCGATCCAGCCCTTCTCGGCGGCGGCCTTCACCATCGAATACTCGCCACTCACATTATAGGCAGCCAGCGGGTGGGGCAGGGCATCGCGAATTTCGCGCAGGATATCGAGGTAAGGAAGGGCCGGTTTGACCATCAAGATGTCGGCCCCTTCCTCGGCGTCGAGGATGGCTTCACGCAGGGCCTCACGCCGATTGGCCGGGTCCATCTGGTAGGCTCGCCGGTCGCCGAAGCTGGGAGTGGAGTGGGCCGCCTCGCGGAACGGTCCGTAGAAGCTCGAGGCGAACTTGGCCGAATAAGCCATGATGGCGGTGTCTTGGAAGCCCTCGGCGTCAAGTCGATGGCGGATTGCCTCGACACGTCCATCCATCATGTCCGAGGGGGCAACCATGTCGGCCCCGGCCTGAGCGTGCGAGAGCGCCGTTTGAGCTAGCAGGTCGAGGCTTGGGTCGTTGGCTACCTGATGGCCCTCGAGCAAGCCGCAGTGGCCGTGGTCGGTATACTGACACAGGCAGACATCGGTGATGACCAGCAGTTCCGGATGGTTGGCTTTGGCCAGAGCCACGGCCCTTTGCACGGGAGCCTCGGGATGCCAGGCCTGACTGCCCTGGGGGTCCTTGTGGCCCGGCAAACCGAACAGGATGATGGCGCGAACCCCTTCACCCACCGCCTTTTCCAGGTCTTGAGCGAAGCGGTCGAGGCTCAGGTGATAAACGCCCGGCAGGGCCGAGATTTCATCAGACACGCCTTCGCCTTCGACCACGAAGTAGGGCAGGATCAGGTCGTTGGGGGTGAGCTGGGTCTCGCGCACCAGATCGCGCATGGTGGGGCTGCGTCGCAAGCGACGCATGCGTAGATAGGGAAACTGCATGGCCCGGCAGTTAGGGCCGCGAGGCTAGGTTCCCTTCTTCTCCTGGTCGAGGCGGGCTTGAGCCTTCTGCTCTTTCAGGCGAGCGCCAGCGGCCACTTCTTCATCCGCGTCCGACAGCGGAGCGATGGTGTTGTGAGAGGGAGCCAGAGCCGAACGCTGGACCTTCTGCATCTTCTTGACCGTCTTTTCAGCGTCGGCGTCTTCGCCGGTGTCGATCATGACCTTGCCGGCCACTCGATAGGCCTGTCCATCGGGCCCGAGCTTGGACTCATAGCTGGGCATGCCCTGGGCCAATTCTTCGGCGGCCCGGTAGTGGTCCATCTCGTGTTCTTCGACGGCCTTGTCGACCTTGCGCAGCTCTTTGAGTTGCTCACGCTGGCCGTCGGTCATCTCGCCGAGCTTCTCCCGCGAGACCGAGGGACCACCATCGGTGGAAAAGGCGCTCATCAAACCGTCGAGCAGGTTGCCCGAGGCGCCCTTGTCTTTGCCTTCGGAGGGGGCCCGAGAGAACTGGTCGGCTTGACCGGCCTGGGCTGGTTGCGAGCCAGCCTTGCGGGCCAGCGGAGGGGCGGTCAGGCGGGGGGCGTCGTTCTCGCGAATGCTACCGATCATCTCCTCCATTGTAGCAGCGATCCGATGTCCAGGTGTTAAGGAAAGGTAACGATTGCTTTACACTTTTAGTCCAGGAATCTGCCCGGCCAGGCGACTGGCGAGCTGCTCGCCGGCCTTCTGTTTGACAAACTCGAAGAACATGCTCAAGAAACTGGGCGCTTTGTCGGCGTCTAGCCCCGAACCGGACAGGGCCGAGACCAGCTGGGTCAATCCGGCCACCTTGTCGCCGCCCAGGGCCCCGGCGGCGGCGCCCATCAGGCTGCCGAAGCCCGCGCCCACTCCCTCGGGACTCTGCACCAGGTCGGCGGCGCCGGGAACCTGGTTGAGCAGCTCTTGAAAGTCACCCTGAGCGACTTGCTTTTGAAGGGCAGACAGCAGTCCGCTGGTGGCGTTCTCGGCCGTGCCCTGATCCAGATCGAGGCTCCTGGAGGCGCTGGCGATGAAGTCGCTGATGCTAGTCATGAAGCGGACTATTCCCGTCTGGAGGGTTGTTCCCTCTCGGACGGAATCTGGGCTCGTGAAGAAGCTGCTATTCTCGCTGGCCTACAGCAATCTCTGGCTGGCCCTTTCGGCCGCCGGGCAGACCTGGGTGAACGCTCACCTGCTGGGGATTCCACCCCGCAAGCTGCCGGCCATCCTGGCCGTCATGTCGATGTACTGGGTCTATACCTTCGCCAAGACGGTTCGCTTCGACCCCGCCGCCGACGCCGTCAACGACCCCGAGCGCACGGCCTTCCTCAAGCGTTGGCGATTGCCCCTGATCGTGTGGGGGATCAGTGCGCTGGTAGTGGGGTCTTACCTGGCCTGGCAGAGGTCGGCCACGACCTTATTCATCTTCTTATTGCCGGCGCTGGCTGGCGTCCTCTACGATGTGAAGTTTCTGCCGACCGGCTTCCGGTATCGGCGACTCAAGGACATCACCGGCGTCAAAGGTCTGGTCGTGGCCCTGGCCTGGACCATCCTGACGGTGGGGCTGCCCATTTGCTTCCATTGCTGTCGACCGAACGCAGGTCTGATCTGGTTGGTAGGCTTCTGGAATTTCGCGAACTGGTTCGTGAATACCACCTACTTCGACCTGGGTGATCTGGCCGGCGATCGCGCCGAGGGCACGGTCACCATACCTGTTCGCTTCGGCTATGCCGCCACCCGTCGCGGACTACACTGTCTCAATCTGTTGGCCTGGCTGGTTCTGAGCGGGGGAGTCTGGGCCGGATGGTTGCCGTGGTTGGCCCATTTTCCTGGCTTGATCGTGCTGGTGAACTACTACATTCTGAGCCGAGCTCGGTCAGAAGAGGCCGACATCTCGTTCGAGTGTGATATCATATCAGACGGAGTCTACATCTGGGCGGCTGCTCTGTTGGCCCTTTCAGAAATATTTTTGGGCTCTGTCCTAGTCTAGTTCCATGATTCACAATATCGCCACCGCCAGACCCGTGATCGCTACCCCCACTCGAGCTGCGTCGACCGCTCCGGCGACTCCGCAAACTCCTGAGGCTCCGGTGAGCGACCGCGTTCAGTTGCAGCAGTTGGCGCCCCTCGAGAGCCCCAAGAAGGCCATCGACACGCTGGTCAGCGGACTGGGCTATTGCGAATTTCCCCAGGTGTCGCCTGACGGCCAGACCCTGGTCTTCAACGTGGTCCACGACTATGCCACTTCGCAGGTGATGGTGGTGCCCGCCAAAGGCGGCAAGGTGAAGGCCCTGGACACCGGCGAGCGTATCAAGCCCGAGAACGTCTCTGAGTATCTGGCTGCCCACGAAGGTCATATCCTCGAGCAGGCCAGCTGGGCCCGAGACGGCAAGTCCCTTTTCTTCCGCAGCAACGAGCAGGGCACATTCGGTATCGGCCAGCACAATATGGCCGACGGCAGTCGCCAGATGCTGGTGCACAACCCCGACCTCAACATGAAGCATCCCAGCGAGATGCCCGACGGACGCATTGTTTGCTACGGCGGCCCGCCCAGCCAGCAATACCCCACCGTCGATCAATTTTCCAACCTTTTTATCGCCGACCCCAGCAACGGCGCCATCACGATGCTGACCGATTCGACCGGAGATTTCGCCTACAAGCACCCGGCCGTGCTCGGCGATGTGGTGGTGGCTCACAAAGAAGACAAACAGGCCGACGGAATGGCCGACCTGATTCGTCTCGACCCGGTCACTCGCGAGCAGGTGAAGATCACCGACACTCCTACCGCCGACGAGCGCCATCCCTTCCACAGCCCGGCCGTGGACCTGCTGGTGTACCACCGCAAAGAAGACGGCGATAAGAACCTGGTGCTCTCGACCCCTGACGGCAGCCGCACCGCTCAGCTGACCTTCTACGGTCGCCCGGCCCAGTCGCCCTGTTGGTCGCCCGACGGCAAGAAGATTTACTTCGTCAAGAAAGACATCAAGCAAGCAGAGGGCGAGCCGTTCTATGCTCGCCAGTCCGAAATCCGCGTCATGGATGTCGAGAAGGCCCTCAAAGACCTGAAGAAACAGGCTAAGGACCAGGTCGAGAAGCTCGAAGGCGAGGGCGCCAAGCCCGAACTGATCGAACTCGCCCGTCAGCAACTCGACAATTACAGCTACTTCTTGCGGAGGTACGACTAGCCCCTCGTGATCAATACCCACGGTTTTCTCATCGCCGGTCAGCCGCTCGCTCACACCGCTGCCCCCACTCCCGGCCGCCAGTTTCTGCTGGAGGGCACCACCGATGTTTATGAGGTGTTGCCTCGCGAGCACCGGTTCCAGCCGGGCGAAGGCCCCATTTATCCGGCTCTGGGCAAGAAGCTGCTCCCGGCCGTCGACGCCCTCGAACAGACGGTGGGCCAGCTGGGTAAGCACCCCACTCCGGAAGAAGCCGACCGCTCCAACATTCGGCGCCTGATCCGGGTCATGCTGACGCTCTCGAGCGCTTATCAAGATAGCTATCCTGACAAGAAGCTGACCAAAGCCACCCGCAAGCTCAAGCGCGTGGCCTCGGCCATCGGCAAATACAAAGACCATGGCATCCTCCAGCAAAAAGTTGACGAGCTCTATCCCAACGGCGTTCCCAGGAAGCTCCAGAAGCGCCTCGATGCTCACCTGGAAAAGCGCGAGGCTGACTTCAAGAAGGCCTACCGCCAGTTTCGCAAAGAGGATCTGGCCTACGTGGTCGATGTCCTCAGTCGGCCCGCCAGTCTCGACGGTACGCGTTCACCCCACGACATCCAAAGCGCCGACTGCGCGCGGCTGAGTGGTCACCTGTCGGGTCTGGTCGACGAGGTCGAGAAGGTCGGGCTCACCCATCACGATCCTCACGATTTTCACGAAGGCCGCAAGGCCTTGCGCTGGGTGCTGCTGACCGCTCAGGGCACTAACGACGTGCTGCCGATTCCTTCGGGCTCGATCGATTCGATGTCGAACCTGGTCAACGGGTTGGGCGTGGCTCAGGACAGCTGCATCGCCTGGGAGTGGCTGCGCGACGAGGGCTTCAAGTCTGAGGCCAAGGCCATGGAGAAGGAATACTGGGACCTGCACGACCACGAGTTGGTGGCCGCTCGCCAGTTCCTCGACGCCGGTCACCTCGATCAACTGCGCTCGCTCTAGAGGCCCAGTTCACCTTCGCTGCGCTCGAGCCGGCGGTCGTGCCACTTGACCTTTTCGTTAACGACCGCGACCTTGGCGTGAAACTCTTCGCTGACGACTCCGAGGTAGCGGGCGAACAGTTGGTGCATCGTGTCGTGCATCTTCTCGAACTGCTCACCGATGAAGGCCATGGCGTCGGCATCGGCCTGGTCTTTGTTGACCATCCACTGACTATGCTCGTTGAGGATGCGAGTGTGCTCGTGGAGTAGGGCTGTGTGCTCGTCTAGCTTGCGACTGTGTTCGTCAAGCTTTTGGCTGTGCTCGTCAAGCTTTTGGCCGTGCTCGTCAAGCTTTCGGCCGTGCTCGTCAAGCTTTCGGCCGTGCTCGTCAAGCTTCTCGGTATGCTCGTCAAGCTTCTGGGTATGCTCGTCAAGCTTCTGGCGATGCTCGATATGGTGCTGGGTGTGATCGGCTAGAACTTCTGAGTGGCGCTTGAGAATGTCGGTGTTCTCGGCGACCTGGCGATGGAGGTCTTTCATAGGCTCCACCATACGCCTTTCGGCCGGCGGCTACAAGAAGACAAACATTCGCTACCAGGGATTGACCGAATGTTCCAGATACCCACCTTGCTGGTCGAACAAAAAGCCTCCGTAGTTGACGAAGTCGATGCGAAAGCAGTCAGGGCCGTTGGACTTGACCACCGGGGGATGGTCGAGTAGCCAGGATTGCTTGTCGTCGATGCAGGCAAAGGCGCTCTGCAAGACACCGTTGGTGAGCGGGACCGGTCGCCCTGAATCGGCGAAACAGCCTGTCTTCGGGTCGATGAAGGCGCGAGCCCCGGGAGCCAGTCCGGCCAGGCTTTCTTTGGCCTGCCAGCCGCTGACTTCCAGCGGGATACGATAGCTGCCGACTCCGTTGCCGGCGTGGTGAACGGAGAGTCTGGTATTAATCATCGGCCGCACTGTACTTGAGTCGGCTTAACCAACTCTGAAAGTCAGAGCAGCGTCTCACCACCATAAGTCACCACCGCCGCGCGGCCGGGAGAAAAAAAGAGCTCCTCGACGGAAGTCTGGAGCTGGTGGCGGGGGGGAGAATCGAACTCCCGACCAAGGGCTTATGAGTCCCCTGCTCTGCCGCTGAGCTACCCCGCCGCAGAATGCATATTACGACCTCGGCCAGGGGATGTCAAGCTCTCGGAGGGAACGGCCGGGCGACCACAAACTAGCCCGCATGGATCCTTTAGAGCTGGACGTTCGCTCCGAGATTGGCAGGCTGCGGGCGGTCATGACGCACCGTCCCGGGCGAGAAGTGGATCGGATGGTCCCGGGCATGATGAGCGAGTTGCTCTTCGAGGACATCCTCTATGGCCAGGACGCCCGTGCTGAGCACGACGCTTTTCGCAGCGTACTGGCGGTCGTGGCCGACGAGGTACTCGACATCAGTACTTTCCTGGCCGAAGCGCTGGTGGATGACAGTGTCCGGATGGCCTTTATCCAGGCTGTCTCTTACCTCGAGCAACTCCACCCCGAAACGGCCGAGATGCTCTCGGGGATGAGCGCGCCCAAACTGGCCGACGCCGTCATCGGCGGCCTCGAGTATGAAGAGACCTTCCGTGGCTGGCGAGTGACCCCGCTCCCCAATCTGCTGTTCGTGCGCGACCCGCTGGTGGTGGCCCAGGACGGCGTGTTGATGGGCTCCATGGCTCGCGTTGCTCGACGTCGCGAACCCCTCATCATGGAGTTCGCCTACGGCTACCACCCGCGTCTGCGCCTTAAGAAGACCGACCGATTCTATTTTGATGCCCTCAATCGTCCCGGCTATCTGCGCCGACGAACCGTGCCCGGTCTCGAGGGGGGCGACTTTGCCGTTCTCAGCGACAAGGTGCTGGCCATCGGCCGCTCTGAGCGCACCAGCGAAGTGGCCATCGATCTCCTGGCCAATTCCTTGATCAATAACAGTTCCATTGAGACGATCCTCATGGTTTTGCTGCCCGAAGAGCGGGCCATGATGCACCTCGACACTGTCTTTAGCCAGACCAACCATGAGGAGTGTCTGGTGTATCCACCTTTCTTCATCGGCGAAGGTCCCGATGTCTGCCCGGTGATTCGCAAAGACTTGCGCCGGGGGCATGTACACTCCGAACTCAAGCCGTCGCTGCTCGAGGCTCTGGCCGAGGAGGGCATCCAGCTCGAGCCTATCCCGTGTGGAGGCAAAGACCCCATCAACCAGCGCCGCGAACAGTGGACCGACGGAGCCAACGCTGTGGCTCTGGCCCCCGGCGTGATCATCCTCTACGAGCGCAATCGTTACACCGTCGACGAATTGGCTGCCCGGGGCTACCAGGTGGTCCATCCTGACGAGGTTGCCGCCGGCAAGGTTTCTCTGGACCTTTCAGGACCCAAGAAATACGTGGTGCTGGTGGAAGGCCACGAGTTGTCTCGGGCACGTGGGGGCCCCCACTGCATGACGATGCCTTTGAAGCGCGATTCGATTTGACACTCTCGGGTCAAAGCTATACCATGCCCTCTATGGGAGACCCTTCCCTATCGGACCTCGATGAACCGCCTTCAGGAGTGAGTTTCTGGCCGTCGTGAATCTCGCTCCTTTCTTGCTTCTGGCCGAGACCGGCGAACACGCGCTGCCTCTTTCCCTGCCCTGGGCCTTTCTGCTCATCGCTTTTCTGTTACTACTCAACGGCTATTTCGTAGCTCTCGAGTTCGCCCTGGTGGCGGTGCGCAAGACGCGCATCGACCAGATGGTGCGCGAGGGCGTGCGGGGCGCGGCTTCGGTCAAAAGAGGCAAGGAGAAGGTCGACGACTTTGTAGCCACCGCCCAGCTCGGGATCACGGTGGCCAGCCTGGCCATCGGTCGCTTGATCGAGCCAGCGGTGGTAGCCGTCATTCAAAAGCCGTTTCACGACCATCTCGGGATCGAGATCACCGGCCGGGGCGGGCTGGGCTTCGCTTTGGGGCTGGGCATCGGCACCATACTCCACGTTGTCCTGGGTGAGCAGGTGCCCAAAATGCTGGCCATTCAGCAGCCCACGCGCCTGGCTCTATGGTTGGCGCCGCCGGCCGAGATTCTCCTGACCATCTGCCGACCTTTCGTCTGGTTTCTGTCGGCCTTGACCCACATCAGCCTCAAGCCATTCGGCGTCCAGGCCGATGGGGGTCATCACGACGGGCCTCCTCACTCAGAGGAAGAAATCCGCGATATTCTCACCCGCCGGCTGCAGGCCGGGCTGGCCGAAGAGGCCGAGAACGAGATGATCGCCCGGGTTTTCAACTTCTTCGACATGTCGGCCACCCAGATCATGATTCCCCGTACCGAGATGGTCTTCGTGCCCGGCAGCGCCAATGTTCGCGAGGTCATGCAGATCGCCTCGGAAGAAGGCCACGACCGCTACCCGGTCTATGGAGAGAATATCGACGAGATCGTGGGGATCCTGCTCCTCAAAGACCTCGTGAGCTTCATCGCCGAAGACCCCGATTCTTTGGACCGTCCCATCGACAACCTGTTGCGCGAGGCCCTCTGCGTGCCGGGTAGCGTGTCGGGTTCGGCTTTGATGACACAGATGCGCGAGCAACACACTCGCCTGGCCATCGTGCTCGACGAATACGGCGGCACAGCTGGAATGGTCACGCTCGGCGATGTGCTCGAGCGGATCGTGGGCGAGGTCGATGAGGAGACCGAAGAACTGGAGATGGAGGACGTGGTCGAACTCGCTCCCAATCTCTATTCGGTGTCGGGCCTTCTGCTCACCGAGGACATCGAGGAACTTTTCGAGTCAAAGATCGAAGACGAGCACAACGACACCATCGGCGGAGTAGTCTTTAGCCAACTGGGGCGCCGTCCCGAGGTGGGCGACGAAGTACGTTTGAACGGGCTGGTGTTTCGCGTCGAGCGCCTCGACGGTCTGCGCATCGACCGTCTGCGCGTGCGGCTGGAGCCCGACGAGTAGTCAGACGGTAGTCGGCGTTGCCGGCAATATGTGAGGGAAGCGCAACGCAGCCACAGGGGATGGAGCAGCGCCCCGAATGCACGAGGGATTTCCTGACAGGCCCCTTAGTAGTGGGTACAGTACATGCGGTGCTGCTGGCAGTAGTAGGGCGGGTTGTTGCAGCCGGGCTGGCGTCCGTGCCGACCGCGCGAGTTGTAGTTGCGGTTGTCACAACGGGGGTCGTAGTAGCCCTGGTTATAGTAACCTTGATTATAATAGCCCTGGTTATAATAGCCCTGGTTGTAGTATCCGCGGTTGCGATAGTAGGGTTGATGGTTGCAGTAGCGATTGTGGGCGCCGCACCAGTAGCCGCCGCGGTTGCCACCCACCGAGATGGTCACGCTGGGGCCGTTGCAACCCCCGCCGCCGATACTGATACCGATACCCGGGCCGGCCCAGGCGGCCGAAGTCAGAAAAACAAAAGTTGTAATTGCAAGAATCCATCGCATAGTGCCCCCAACATACCCGGCGGCCGGCGGCGCAAATCCTAACAAATCGTAAACTCCGCGGCGTCGGCACCAACCGATGCTTTGAAAAATCACGGTTTGGCTTCGGCCGCCCAAATAAAAAAGCCACCCCGAAGGGTGGCTTCGAAGCCGAGTGGGCTAGCACTCGGAGTGCCCGCAGTTGTAGCAGCTTTGACAGCCTTCGATGTAGACCAGCGAGGTGTTGCCGCAAGCGGGGCAGAGGTCGGCCATGACCGCATTCTCGGCACCGGCCGTGGGCGGTTCGACCACCTTGGCGGCCGGGGGCGCACCCGGGCTATCCTCGAGCAGATACTGCTCTTCGAGCGCCTGGGCTAGAGCATCCGGGAGAGAGCGGACACGGGAACGGCCGAAGCCCAGCGAACGAGGTCCGCCGATGCCGGACAACTGGTTGACGATCTCGTAGATACGTTCGCGAGGAGTCAGGGGGGAGCTGACCCGCAAGACCAACGAGGTCAAACGACCGAGCGCTTCCGCCATCGCCTTGATGTCGCTGCCACCTTTGCCGATGTCCACGAAGACCTCGAAAGGACGACCTTCTTCATCGTCGTTCATGGTCACGTGGGCGGTGCCGGCGGGAGTCGCCTTGGAGACCGTGGCCCCGTAGCGACGGTAAGGGCGCGGACGAACCTTGGGCTGAGGCGTATCCAGGACCTTAGCCTTGGGCTCTTCCTTTTTCTCCTCCACATCTTCTTTGAGATGTAGAACCTGCTCATCACGCGACTTGTCACGATAGATGGTGCCGCCCTTGCAACCCAGCCGATACATCAGCTCGTAGAGTTCGCGCGTCTGCTCTACGGTGTAGGTCGACGGGCAGTTGCAGGTTTTGGAGATGGCCGAGTCCACCCAACGCTGGGTCGCGGCCTGAGCGCGGACATGCTCCTCGGGAGTCAGGTCCATGGCGCTCACGAAGTAGTCGGGCAGCTCCTGGCCAGGATGCTCGCCCTGCCACTCCTCGAGAACTTTGACTTTCTCTTCATGCATACCCAGACGGCTCTTGCGGAAGTAGCTCCAGAAGTAGAACGGCTCGATACCGGTCGAAGTACCGACCATCGTGCCCACGGTGCCGGTGGGAGCCTGGGTCAGCAGGGTGACGTTGCGGATGCCCTTCTCGCGCACGGCTGTGCGAACCCGCTGAGGCATCTTCTTCATGAAGCCGCTGTCGAGGAACTTGTCGGCTTCGAAGTAGTCAAACGAGCCCTTCTCGGCAGCGATGTCGGCCGAAGCGAGATAGGCCTCTTCGGCGATGAAAGCGTAGAGCTTGTCGATGAAATCGATCGACTCTTGCGAGCCGTAGCGCAGTTCGAGGCGAATCAACATCTCGGCCAGGCCGATGGTGCCCAGTCCGACGCGGCGTTCTTTCCGTTGTTGCTCCTCGTTCTCTTTAAAGAAGTAGGGCGTGGCGTCGATGACGTTGTCGAGGAAGCGCACTGCCGTGCGCACCGAACTGCCGAGACGATCCCAGGTCACCTCGCCGTGGTCGACAAAGCGCGCCAGGTTGATGTGACCGAGATTGCAGACCGACCATGCCGGCAGCGGCTGCTCGCCGCACGGGTTGGTGCAGATCAGGTCGCCCTTCTCGTAATAATACGAGTTGGACAGCTTGTTGGAGCGGTCCACGAACCACATGCCGGGTTCGGCTGAAGCCCAGGCGCTCTCGGTGATCTGGTTCCAGATGTCGCGAGCGCGGACCGTCTTGTGGACTACCACCTGACCGCCCTTTTCGCGCCAGGCATTGAGGTTGCCGGTCCATTCATTGGCATACTTAGGATCGTTGGTGTCAGGGAAGACCAGTTCCCAATCGGAGTCAGAGTCGACCGCGGCCATGAAATCGTCGGTGATACCCACCGAAATGTTGGCGTTGGTGATGCGACCCATCTCGCGTTTGCTCGAGATGAACTCGAGCACATCAGGATGCCAGATATTGAGGATCAGCATCAAGGCGCCGCGGCGTGAGCCGCCTTGCTCGATCAGGCCAGTCACGAACGAGTAGAGACCGCCCCACGAGACCGAACCCGAGGACCGCCCGTTGACGCCGCGCACATAGGCGTAGCGAGGACGCAGGGTGGAAAGGTTGATGCCGACACCGCCGCCACGACTCATGATCTCGGCCATGTGGGATAGGGTGTCGAAGATGCCGTCGCGTGAGTCGACCGGACTGGGAATGACATAGCAGTTATAGAAGGTCAGGTTTTGATCGGTGCCGCAGGCGGTCAGGATGCGGCCGCCGGGCGTGAACTTCCAGCCCTGGAGCAGGCTGCGGAACTCTTGCTCCCACTGCTGCTGCTTTTCTGGGGTCGACTCGACCACCGCAGCGCCGCGGGCCACGCGATCCATCATCTCTTCGACGGTGGTCTCGATGGGCTTGTCTACATGCTCAAGAGCACGCTCGACCTCTTCGCCGTCGCGCAAGGTGACGGTCACCTGCTGGCCGGTAACGGTCTTGACCGAGCCGATCTCGCGTTGGCCGGTCTTGGGGTCGACCACGGCCACCACGGTGTCACCGGGCTTGAGGCTCTCTTTTTTGCCGTCCTTGAGGGCGTAACGATCAAGGAAGATCTTTTCGCCCAGGGGCGAGAGTTCGTTGCTTTCCACCAGAGTATTTCTTTCCAGGACCCCGACGGGGCCCGGGGTTCCATTTCGACGCGATTTAGCCAAGACACTGCCTCCCTACGGCCGTGGGCCGTTTTAATGTTTTGGTAACGCGCGAACTAAATTCGCGCTTTGTTGGAATCATTTTCAACTTTGCTATCCTAACCTTGAATTGAAATCTTGTCAACTACATCTGGGAGTTTGTTCAAGAGGTGGCCACTACATGTTGTGGGTAGACTGTCCACAGGCATGACCGCGCAGTGGTCGGACTTGAAGTCGTCTTGTGGAAAAAGGCTCTAGTGTTTTCCAGGGTTCCCACAGGAATGTCACAAGAATTTTACTTTTTCAGGGTGTTTTAAGGGCTAGACTCAAGCCACCAAATAGGAGGTTCCCATGTTGCTCAACACCGCTCAAGTCAAGAGATTCGACTCTGCACCCAACTACAAAGTCTACCGCGGAGCGGGAGCATCTGCCCGAGAAAGCCAGGACGTCGACCAGGTGACCATCGGCACCTATAACGTCAAGAATCTCTTCGACGGCATCGATCAAGACCCTTCGCGGGGAACGACCGAGAAGCCGGACCGCGAGCTGCGAGCCCTGGCAGCAGTGATTGCCAACTCGAAGGCTGACGTGGTGGCGCTGCAGGAAGTCGAGAACATCGATGTGCTCAACAAGTTCCTGCAGGACTTCATGCCCGAACAGTTCCAGCACGCGGTGCTGGTGGAGGGCAACGACGGCCGCGGAATCGATGTCGCGGTCATCTCAAAGTTCGACATCACCAACGTGGTTAGCCACAAGGAGAACCGTTTTCCCAAGCCCGACGGTTCGGGACAGACCGACTTCTCCAGGGATCTTTTGCGCGTAGACCTGCAGGTAGGTCAGTACCCTCTGAGCGTCTACACCACCCACCTCAAATCAAAGCGTGGCGGCGAAGAGTCGACCGTCCAGCGGCAAGCCGAGGCCAATGAGGTTCGGCGGATTCTAGAGCAGGAAATGGGCAACTTCGAAGGCAAGAATTTCGTGGTTACCGGAGACCTCAACGATTCACCCATGGCTAATACCACCAAAACCATTCGCGAGGGCGAGCCGGGGCATCCCAGGCTGATCGACGGTCTGGACGGCAAGCCCTGGAATCAGCGCGACACCTGGCCCTCAGATCGGCCTCGACGCCAGATCGACTTCATCATGTTTCCCGAGCATATGGCCGACAATCTGGTCAAGCAAGAAGTTCAACATCATTCCCAGGCCTCGACTGCCTCGGACCACATGATGGTGGCGGCCACCTTCAATTTGCGGGATGAGGCCTAGTTGCGAGCACTGGTGACGGGGGGAGCCGGGTTTATCGGCTCCCATCTGGTGGAGCGGTTGCTCGAAGAGGGTCACGACGTTCTGTGCCTGGATAACTATTTCACGGGACGTCGCCAGAATCTGCAGCATCTACTCGACCATCCGGGTCTTGAGTTGATTCGCCACGACGTGGTCGAGCCTATCCTCTTGGAGACCGATTGGGTCTACAACCTCGCCTGCCCAGCCTCGCCGGTGCACTATCAGTTCAACCCGGTCAAGACGGTCAAGACCAACGTGATGGGCACCATTAACATGTTGGGCCTTTGTAAGCGAACGGGGGCCAGTATGGTCCAGGCCTCGACCTCGGAGGTCTATGGCGACCCCGAGGTTTCACCTCAGTCTGAAGAGTACTGGGGCCGGGTGAACCCCATCGGCATTCGCAGTTGCTATGATGAGGGCAAGCGGGTGGCCGAGACTCTCTGCATGGACTACCACCGTCAGAACGGCGTCGACGTCAAAATCGTTCGCATCTTCAACACCTACGGCCCGCGCATGGCTCGCGAGGATGGACGGGTAGTCAGTAATTTCATTGTGCAGGCCCTGGCCGGCGAGCCGATCACGATCTACGGCGAGGGCACGCAGACGCGCTCGTTTTGCTATGTCGACGACACGGTCGAAGCTATCGTGCGCCTGCGGAGCCTACCCCCCGACCAGCCGGGTCCGGTCAACGTGGGCAATCCGTCTCCTATTCAGATCGGAGAGCTGGCCACTCTGATCGTGAAAATGTGCGGCTCGACCTCCGAGGTCGTCTATCATCCCTTGCCTTCTGACGACCCGACCCAACGTTGCCCGGACATCACTCGGGCCAAGACGATGCTCGATTGGGCGCCCACCGTCGCACTCGAGGCGGGTTTGGCCCGAACCATCGACTATTTCCGAGGTTAACCGCCGCGCTCGCTGTGCTCGCGAGGGGGAGCGCTCGCTTTGCTCGCGAGGAGGGAGCGCTCGCTGTGCTCGCGAGAAGGGAGCCGGGCTGCGCCCGGAGAGGGGAGCGCTCGCTTTGCTCGTGAGAAGGGAGCCGGGCTGCGCCCGGAGAGGGGAGCGCTCGCTTTGCTCGTGAGAAGGGAGCCGGGCTGCGCCCGGAGAGGGGAGCGCTCGCTTTGCTCGTGAGAAGGGAGCCGGGCTGCGCCCGGAGAGGGGAGCGCTCGCTTTGCTCGCGAGAAGGGAGCCGGGCTGCGCCCGGAGAGGGGAGCGCTCGCTTTGCTCGTGAGAAGGGAGCCGGGCTGCGCCCGGAGAGGGGAGCGCTCGCTTTGCTCGCGAGAAGGGAGCCGGGCTGCGCCCGGAGAGGGGAGCACTGGCTTCGCTTGCGCTCGCCAGTGAGATCTAGATGTACTCGACGCTTCGCGTCGTAAATCTTGCGCGGCTTCGCCGCTCGGCCAGCCTGCGGCCGAAGAGGGCTCGCTGCCCGCCGTGCCCACCGCCGCCGACCAGCCCGGCCCAGCAGCCCTGGCTGTTTGGCGAACATGTGGTTGTTTCCGGCCGTCTAGTGTGCGCCGCACAGTCCGATGTTGCGAATGTACGGCGCAAGTGTGCGCCGCACAAGCCGGTTTGCTGAATGTGCGGCGCACAAACTCGCCGCCGCCCGCCGAGGTCGCAGCCACTAGCCGAGCCCGGCGCCGCCCGGCGAGGCCGCAGCCACTAACCGTTCACCGCGGCCCACCGAACCTGCCGCTGTCCGCCGATTCCGCCGCTACTAGCCGAGTTCGCTGCCCTGTCTGCCGCGGTCCGCCGCCGCCTACCCACCGAGTCCGCCGCCGTGCGGCGAACGCATGTTTGTTTTTGGCTGTCGGGTGTGCGCCGCACAGTCCAATGTTGCGAATGTACGGCGCAAGTGTGCGCCGCACAAGCCGGTTTGCTGAATGTGCGGCGCACAAACTCGCCGCCGCCCGCCGAGGTCGCAGCCACTAGCCGAGCCCGGCACCGCGCGGGCCGAGGCCGCAGCCACTAACCGAGTTCACCGCGGCCCACCGAACCTGCCGCGGCCCCCCGAGCCCATCGCCGCCGCCCTCGGAGCCACCGCCGCCCAGCCCAGGTCCTCCACACCAACTCAAAGTGCCTGTCCGTCCCAGGCCCACTTCTTCGCGGCCCACTGCGGATCTCCGCGGTATTCCCAAGGAGCGCCCCCCAACGTTCAGGCTCAGGGGCGGCGGCCGCCGGTGCGCTCGAGGATCGAGTCGAGAAAGGCCTGAGCCCAGACTTCGGCGGGGCCGTGGGCGATCATTTGGTCGAGCAGCGCGACCTGGTCCTTGAGCCGGCCCTGGCGACCGAGCAGGCGGACTTTGTCGGCATAGGCGTAGAAGAGGTTAGGGTGGCGGGCCAGCATCAGGTCGAGGATCTCGAGGGCCGCGTCGGCGTGGTCGAGTTCGGCCAGGCACTCCGAAGCGGCCAGCTGGAAGTAGGGGTCTTCGGGATAGCCTCCCATGCCCTGGCGGGCCAGGTCGAGGGCGGCCGGATAGTCTTTGGCGGCGAAGGCGGCCTGCAGTCGAAACCGCAAAGCGCGCCGGCTGGAGAGATGCGAGAGGGTCTCGAGGCCTTCGGTCAGGCGTCCCTGCGCCATCACGACGGCGGCTAGATTGAAGGTGTTCACCTCGAGGTCAGACAGTGCCGCGGCCTGGCGCAGGTGTTGTTCGGCCAGGTCCGGTTGAGACCAGAGCAGCGCTCCCAGACGCACCTCGCGATAGTAGCCGGGAGCTAGAGAGGCTAGCTGTTCGCGTCGCTCTGCTTGAGAGAGAAACGGGCTCTTGACGACCTCGGCCGTGAGGGCCGGCTCCAGGGCCCGCATCTCCTGCCAGGCCTGGTGGGTCTGGGGGTGGAGCAGGCGATAGCCGACCAGCAACTTGGAGGGGCCGGTCAGGCGCAACTGGCCCACCGGCACCTGCAGCCCGGTCAGCATTTTCCAGACTCTGACCACGCCGTCGCTATCGACCTGCAGGCCGTAGGCGGTCTCGGGGAGCTCGATGCCCAGGGGGATCCCTTCCTGGGTGGTGACCTTACCGTCGCGCCCTACCCGCAGTTGGAGCCCGCTAAATTCGTGGCCGGCTGTCCGCAGGCTGTCGGGGCCCCAGACGGCCAGCTGGTTGGGAATGCCGGTGAACTCGATGGCGTTCTCGAGAAAGAACTGGTAGAAGTGGATGGCTTCCTGTGGGCGACCGGCCGCGGCCAGAGCCCGGGCCAGACCGAGCTGGGCGTCCAGCTCGGCCGGTGGGGCCAGTTCGATGGCCCGCTGGAAGAGCGCGATGGCTCGTGGTGGCGGCGATACCTCGGCCAGACGGGTCAGGGCTCGATAGCGAAAGAGATCGGCGGTGGCCAGGGCCATGACGAAGGGCGTGCGGCCGGGGTGCTCCTGGATAAGCGTGGCTGTCTCGGCGGGCGCCTGGGCCAGGGCCCGCTCGAAGGAAGAACGGGCCTCGTCAGGGCGCCCCAGTTGCTGCAGGGCCATGCCAGCATTGTAGAGGATGAAGGGGTTATCGGGGTGGCCTTTGAGGGCCTGGCGATAGTGAGCGAGGGCAGCCTCGGGGCGCCCCTCGCGCAGTTCGCGATTGCCGTCACGAAAGTCATCGGCCGCGACTGGCGCGACCGATAGGAAAAGTAGAACGAGTGTAAGGTAACGTCTTAGAATCGGTTGTGATAGACCAGCCGGTAAGTCCCCGGGGGTTCGATGCGCACGAACAGGCCGGGGCGAAGCGACTGGATGGGAATTCGATTCGTGTAGCCGAGGTCGGCCGTGTTGACCCGCTGCGAGGTGCGCTGCTCGATCATTGCGATCTGGCCCTCGAGGCTGAGGGTGACGCGGTCGCGCAACCACGGGGTCTTAATGCCGTCGAGCAGATTGGGAATGCCGCCAGTGTCCTGGACGGCCGACAGGCCGACGCCTTCGACCTGGCGGGGGCGGGCACCCAGGCCCTGGGAGGGATCGTAACCGGGGATATTGCCGCCGGGTCCGCCACCGGCACCGCCAGCACCACCGCCGGCCGGGCCCTGGTAGGATTCTCGACTGCGTCGGGCCCGGATTTGCTCGATTTTATCTCTATAATCGTCTGCCACTAGAGAACCCTCTCCTTGTTTGCGATGGCCTGGTTAGCCCCAGTATTATAGCACGTTCCAGGCACCCTGTCACTCGTCGTAGGTGACTCGATAAATCTTCCCCGCGTGGTCATCAGAAACCAGCATGGAGCCGTCGGCCATCACCTCGACATCCACCGGACGACCGCTCACCTGTTCGCCGTGAAGAAAGCCGGTGAGGAAGGGGGTGGCCGAGACCACCTTGGACCCCTCGACCTTGATCAGCATCACCCGGTAGCCCACTTTCTTGCTGCGGTTCCAGGAGCCGTGCTGGGCCACGAAAATCTGGTTGCGGTAGCTTTGGGGAAACATCTTGCCCTGATAAAATCGCATCCCCAGCGGGGCGGTGTGAGCCTGAAAGCCGTGGGCCGAGGGGGTGAAGGTAAGGCCCTTTCCGCCTTTGCCGAACTGCGGGTCGGGCTGGTTGTCGCCCCAGCGATAGGGAAAGCCGAAGTGCAGCCCTGGCTTGGGCGCAAGATTGAGCTCGCACGGTGGCTTGTCGTCGCCGAGCCAATCCCGGCCGTTGTCAGTAAACCAGAGGTGGCCCGTGGTGGGTTGCCAATCGAATCCAACCGTGTTGCGGATGCCGCGGGCATAGACCTGGCGGCCGCTGCCGTCGGGATTCATGCTCAGCAGGGCGGCGAAGGGATCCTCGACTTCACAGACATTGCAGGGCGCGCCCACCGGCACATACAGCTTGCCGTCGGGGCCGAAGCGGATGAACTTCCAGCCGTGGTGCGTCTTGTCGGGCAGGTCGGCCGTGACCACCGCCGGCTTGGCTCCGGGGACGGGCTTGTCATAGCGAAGGATGCGGGAGATCTCGGCCACGTAAAGGCTGCCCTTGTGAAAGGCGACTCCGTTGGGTCGGTTGAGTCCGTCAGCCAGCACCTCGACCTTGTCGGCCTTGCCATCGTGGTTGCTGTCGGTGACGACATAGACCTTGTCGCCTCGGGTGCCGACATAGAGAGTGCCGTCGGGAGCCAGGCTCAGCGAACGCGCCGCCGGGACCTCGGCATAGGTCGACACCTTGAAGCCCTTGGGCACCGTCAGGCCAGTAGCGGGCGGGGTTTGGGCACAGGCACACAGGCTCAGGCAAAGGATCAGCATCAAGACTCGCATGGGCGCCTGTTCAAGAAGGCGCCCCGCAGCCCCTCGCGGAATGGCCAGTTCATGCTGATGGCGGGTTTGCTGGCCCTGTTCTGGGTGCTGATTTGGGGGGAGCGATTTCGCTCGATGAGGTATCTGATGCGACTCGAGCAGTTCGCCGAACAGACCCCCGCCGTGTACCCTCGCGTCTCGGTGCTGGTGGCCGCCTGCAACGAGGAGGCCACGGTCGCGTCGGCGCTCCAGTCGCTACTCGCACTGGACTATCCCGATTATGAGGTGGTGGTGGTCAACGACCGCTCGAGCGACCAGACCGGGGCCATTCTCGATGGCATGGCCCGGCCGGGTCTGGTGGTCGTTCACAACCGCGAACTGCCTCAGGGCTGGCTGGGCAAAAACCATGCCCTGCATCTGGCGGCCCGCCGAGCCAGCGGTGAGGTGTTGTTGTTCACCGATGCCGATGTCCACTTCGAACCCACGGCGTTAAGAGTGGCGGTGGCCGCCATGCTCAACCTGCGGGTGGACCACCTGGTGATGGTGCCCACCATCGAGACGCACGGGTTTTGGGAGAAGACGCTGATCGGGTTCTTCACCTTCATGTTCGGCAGTCGGTTTCGGCCCGAACTGGTCCACCGCGAGGAACGCTATTTCGTCGGCGTGGGGGCCTTCAACATGCTGCGGCGCGCGGCTTACCAGCAGATCGGTGGGCATGAGCCCATCAGTCTGCAGGTGGCTGACGACCTGATGCTGGGAAAATTGATCAAGCAAGCGGGATTGACCCAGGCTTTTCTGGCTGGCCAGCGTTACGCCCGGGTGCGCTGGGTGGTCGGCCTGGGCGGGTTGGTGCATGGCCTCGAGAAGAACGCTTTCGCCGGCCTTGAATACTCGGTGGCCCAGACCCTGGTGGGCTGCGGCGGGCTGCTGACCGTCACCTGGGGGCCGCTGTGGTGCGGGACCCCGGGCTTGGCGCCGCTGATCTTGATGCTGGGGGGCGCGATGATCCATCACCGGCGCATCGAATTGCCGGCCTGGTCGGGATTGACCTTTCCTCTGGCCAGCCTGGTGTTGAACTATGTCATCCTGCGCTCGATGCTGCTCACCCTCTGGCGAGGCGGCATCTGGTGGCGGGGCACGTTCTATTCCCTGCGCGAGTTGCGCAGCCAGCCCATCAGTTTTTGGACTTGATGCGAGCGACTTCGATCTGCACCAACGGGTCGGCCGGAGCCAGGGCCGAGGCTTTCAGGTAAGCGGCTTTGGCTTTGTCCAGGTCGGCCTTGTCGGCTTTGACGTCAAAGCGGCGCTCATAGCTGTTGCCCAGATAGCGCCAGGCTTCGAGGCTGCCGCCGTCGAGCTGGGTGGCCCGATCGAGATACTCGATGGCCGAATCGGTGTCGCCCATTCGATAGAAGAGGGCTCCGATGGAGACATGGGCGGCCAGGCTGCGTGCATCGCTCTGGATGGCCTTGCGCAGCATCGCCTCGGCGGCGTTGAACTTGTTGGCGGCGATCTGCAGTTCGGCTTCTTGAATCAGGGCGTTGACATCCGAGCTACTGGTAGCCGTGTTGGCCGTGTTGTTGTTGGGGCCGGGACGGTCAGGAGGCGCAATGGAGCCGCTCATGGACTTGTCGTATTCGTCCAGCAGTTTCTGGGCCAGGGTACTGCCCGCCTTGATCGCCTCTTTGGCTTCTTCGACGCCCCGCTTGTCTTCGCCGATGATGAAGCTGATGGCGGCCATGCGATAGAGGCAGTCGGGCTTCTCGTAGTTGCGGCGAGCCACGATTCCATAGGTTTGATGGGCCTCAAACAGCTGTTTGGCCTGCTCTTGCAGGCGGCCTTTGAGGTAAAGAGCAGCCACCGTGTCGGGGTGGGTGATCAGAATGTTGTCGACCAGTTCCTGAGTCATCTGGAAGTTGCCGGCCTTGAAGAAGGCCCAGGCCAGATCCAGGCGGTAGCTTCCCTCTTTGCCCACCACGTCGCGGGCCAGGTCGCCCAGAATGGCGAAACGGAAGGCGTCGTCAATGTGGTTATTGTCGATTGCCCAGCGAATCCGTCGTTCGACCTTGTCGAAGAACGAATTGTCGAGCTGGCCGCGGTGGCGACCCATGATCTCTTTCCACTGGGGAATGGGAGCTTTGAAGACTTCCTTGAGCATCTCGACCTGACCCTGCTCGTCGGCCAGGGCCGGAGCCAGGCAGACCAGGCCCATCATCAAAGCGATCAACAGCTTGCGCATAGCAATACCCTCCGTTTGGGGCCATATATTATGGCTTGAACTCTTGGTTCCTCTTTGGGTGTCTTCGCGCGTCCTGGTTCTGGGTTGCCAGAGGCTGGGGGGAAAAGAAAAAGCCCCGGCTTTCGCCGGGGCGGTCCAACCAATGCTCATCTCACTAAAAAGACTTTACGATGGCGGCGTCACAGCAGCGTTAAATCGTCAGGCTGCCGGCTTGAAGATGTGGCGCAATACCTGCATGGCAAAGCGGTCGGCGATGAACCAGTTGTGGCTGCCGTCGCGCACCTCGAGTTGGAACTGGTTGGGCAGATTGCGCGAGGCCAGGGCCTCGATCAGAGCTCTGGTTCGCTCATAGTTGGCGTCGTGGGGTTCGGAGCTGGCGGGGCCGCTTTGCAGGTAGTAGCGGGCCCGCTCGAGCTGTTGATAGGGAAGGTTGCGGGCTAACCAGACGGGGCTGTGGGGCTTGACCTGAGTCGACACCCGCGGCTTGTCGAAGACCGGGTCGAACATCGGGTGAGAAAGGATTCCGTCGCGGCCGCCCAGCGGATCGCGATAGAAGCTACCGTCATAGGCGGCCACCTCGCGGAATAGGCCAGGATGTCGAAAGGCGATGATAAATGCGTTGAGACCTCCCAGCGAAAAGCCGATGGCGATGCGGCTCGGCTCTTCGAGCTGCAAACCTTCCTCCAGGGTGGGCATGAACTCTTCGATGAAGTGCGTCTCGTAGCGTCCCAGGCCCATCCCCGGAGCGTCGGGGCCTTTGTGGGCCGCAAACCAGTCGGCCGCCACGGTGTGAAACTTCCGGTCGTCGGACCCGAAGCAAGGACTGATCAGCACCATCGGAGGCAACTCCTGGGCCGCGATGGCCTGGCCGACCTGTTCGGCGAACGGGGTCTGGCGCGAGGCGTCTTCGGTGGGGTTGAACCACTCGGTGTGGTGGCCGCGGAAAAGATATACGACCGGATAGCGGCGGGCCGGCGTGAAGTCCGACGGTAACCACACGCCGCACCAACGTCGCAATCCGAGCTGAGCCGAGAAGACCGGCACCCTCAGGACCACCTCTCGGGGGGCTGCGAGCAACTCGGAGGGTCGGCATACTGGTCGCGGTGAATCCATAGGTTGGGACGGGTTTTATAGACCGCTCAAAAAACCTCCGCCGGAAGGGCTAGACAAACGCCGCAGGGAACAGCGAACACCGAGGTTATTTCGACTTGGAGCCACAGGGTCCAAAAAAAACACGGCACCTCGTGAGAGGTACCGGTGACAAGAGGTTAGAGACGGACACCTGTTCGCATTATAGTCCTGTACGCGTCCTTTGTAAAGAATTTATTTCAATTTTCTTGGTGCTGCTGGCCGTGCTTTTGGCCGGTTGCGAGCGTACCAGCCCGCTGGTAGGCGTCTGGAAGGGGACCGACCGTGAGGGTAAGGAGGTGACCATCGAGTTTCGTCCCGACGGCACCTTTCAGGCCGAGACCGGTGGCGATACCGTGCAGGGCAACTTTCAAGCCGATTTCTCGCTCACTCCGGTCGAGTTGGACCTGCGGGTCAAGGATACCAAGCCGCTGTTGACCATCGTCAAGCTCGAGGGCGACAAGCTGACCATCCAGCGCACTGGCCCGGGTTTGTCGCGGCCGACCGGCTTCTCGGCCGACTCTACCGTCTATTCCCGTCAAGAGTAAGGCTTTCACCCCCCAAAAAAAAACCGGCCTGTTGGCCGGTAGCGTGTGAAGGACTCTGCTTTTGTGTTGTGTGTGGATGTATATATGTATCTTGTATCCCGAATATAGGATGACCGGCTGAAAAAACACTTAAAGTCGTGAACCGGGATGTTTCCGGTTGGATCGATACCAGGCTAGATCTGCTCGTCGAGTTTGGCGTCGGTCAGATCAGTGCGGTCGAAGGTGGCCCGGTGCAGGTCGGCTGAGCGCAGATCGGCCTGCTGAAAGTTGGCTCGGTCGAGCACCGCATTGGACAGGTCGGCCTGGAACAGGTTGGCCCCCACCAGGCTGGCAGCGCGCAGATCGGCGCCGGCCAGGTCGGCGCGTTCGAGGTTGGCGCCGTCGAGCACGGCTCGATCCAGGCGAGCCCCGCTGGCGTCACAGCCACTGAGATCGGCTTCTTTGGCCTGAATGCGGCGCAAATCGGCTCCGGAAAGGTCGGTGCCGGCCAGGCAGGCTCCTTCGAGACTAGCCTTTTCGAGCTTGGTCTTGAACAACAGACCGCCCCGAAAGTCGGCCTGGTCGAGGTTGGCTTCCGACAGGCGGGCTTCGGCCAGGCTGCAGCCCACCAGGCGAGCCTTCTGAAAGCTGGCCCTCTTGAGATTGGCCTTCGAGAGGTTAGCGCCTGAGAGGTCGGCCTGGCCAAAGTCGGTTTCGCGAGCTTTCGAGCCACTCAAGTCAGCCCCAGCCAGGACCGCTTGTTGCAGGTCGGCCCCGTCGAGATTGGCCCGCGAGGCCACCGCTCCGCGCAGGTCCGCCTTTTTGAGATTGGCTTTGGTCAGAGTGGCGCCGGTGAGGTCGGCCCCGGTCAACACGGCTCCTTGCAGGTTGGCTCCCTCGAGTTCGGCGCGCGAGAGGTCGGCCCCCGATAGGTCGGCCCCGGAGAGATTCACGCCGTTCATCTGAGCCCCGGAGAGGTCGGCACCCACCAGGCTGGCCCTGGCCAGGTCGGCCCCGTCCAGTTCGGCGTCGCTGGCCAAAAGGCCCGATAGTTCGGCCCCGGCCAGACCGGTCCTGGAAAGTTTGGCCCCGGTCAGGTCTGCCCCTGACAGATCGGCTCCTCCGAGTTTGGCGCCGGCCAACTCGGCCCCCGCCATGGGCTCGCCCGAGAGGGCGGCTTGAGCGAGCGACACCCCCTCGGCTACGGCCGTCTCGACCGCCTCCTGAAAAGTGTCCGATTCGCTGGTATAGAGGTCTTTTCCGTTCTTTTTGCGGATAACGAGCGCCATATAACAGCCTTTCTACCTTCGCGGGGGCCCAGCCTTCCGCGGCTACAAAGAGGACTGGAAGTCGCGCTTTAATCGGGACAACACTTCTTGGCCTGCTCGCACTCCGTGGTACTGAGCCTCTTCGAAAATGGAAATTCCGGACAGGTCCGAGTGCGCAAACGAGACATTCTCGACCGGCTCGGCGGCTCGCCGTCGCGGCTCACCCCAGAGGAAACCTGGGGTGGGCCGCACCATGGCGTGGCCCAGCAGACACACATCGAGCCTGCGCACCATGCTTTCGATGCCCGGATAAACGGTATCGAATTCGGCCAGCACGAGGTCGCGCCAGTAGGCCCAATCGGTCCTTAGCAGCTCTTTGCGCATGGCGGCCGGTTCGCCCTCGAGCATGGGACGATACCAGGTGAACACGGTCGGGCGCCGCCGGGTGGTGGCCAGGCTCTGATGGGTCGCTACCACGTATCCCAGCGACGGGCTCTCGTAAAAGACATTGTCCCAGGCCAGTTCAGCCCCCGAGTAGGTCAGTTCTTCGGGATAACGCTCCAGCACCAGGTTGGCCGTGACCCAGGCCGAATAGGAAAAGGCCGGTTGCGGCTGGCCCATCGTCTTTTCGCGCGTGAAGCTCGGCAAAGCGTAGACGATCTGGTCGGCCTCGACCCGCACGAGTTCTGAAGTGCCAAGATCGAGATAGTCGAAGCCCTGGCCGGGGCGTACCGCCACCACCAGGGAGCGCGGTCGCAAGCGTTCTCCCACCACCCCCAGCAAGTGGCGCGCCAGATGACCGTTGCCCTCGGGCCAGACCAGCAACTCTTCGCCCTCAGAAAAGCCTCCGCCGTCGCGACTGCAATGGTAGTGCAGTCCCGCCCAGGCCGAAGTTTGCTCGAGCAGGGTGCCGTAGTCGTCTCGGCAGCCGTACTCCAGCAGCCACCGCAGACGGGGTGAGGTCCAGCCGTGACGATCGGCGAACGAGGCAAAACTCTCCTGATCGAGGGCCCGCAACTCGGGGGTGTCGGCAGAGTAGGCCAGGGGCAGCGCGAAAGCCTTGCGACCCTGGGGATCGCGCCACTCTTGCCAGGCTTGAACCACGGCTTGAAACGACTCGAGCTGCTGGAAGTCTTCGTCGCTGGCCCCGATCGAAGGAAAGAGGCCCTCTTGCCAGCGGCCATAGAGGAAAATGCGTTCCTGGGGAGAGTGGCAAAGATGACGGGTGTCGTAGCGCGGTGACCCATCCGGCTCCTGGCCGAGATAGATACCCATCTCCTCGAGCAACTCTCGCACGGCTCTCGATTCGACCGTGGGAATCGGCAGATAGTGGGCGGCCAGCGGGGCTGCCGATTCGGGATAGTCAAACCAGCGCGAGTTGCCGCCCCCGCGCTCTTCCAGGTCGAAGACCTCGAAATCGGAATAGCCGCTCCGTTCGAGTTTCCAGGCCGCCGACAGGCCGGCGATTCCGGCCCCCAGGATGGCCGTGCCCAGTTTGCGGCTGCGGCTGGGCTGGCTGGGGAATTTGCCATCGCGCAGGCGGTGGCCGCTGCTAGAGTCTGGGCCGCGCGAGGCTCCCGCGAGGGGACGCGACGAGGCTTTGCAGCCCCCCAGACCCAGCATCAACAGGCTACCCTTTAAGAATTCGCGTCGCTTCAATTGTTCAGGGCCGACCAGTCCTGCTGGTAGTAGCGCACCAGGGACTGGTCAAAAAGCCGGTTGACATCGGCGGGGACGCGAGCCATATCCTGGGGAAAGATGAACATGCTCTCGGCCACGGCCGGGTTGAGGAACTGCAGCCCAGGAGGCAGGTCGAGGTGGCTCGGCAGCGGGGTCTTCGAGATCAGGGCGAAGCCCCATTCGCCGAACGAGGGCACGAAGGCGTGGTAGGGACGCACCACAAAGCCGGCGCTCTCGATGGTGCTGATGATACACCAGAACGAGCGGCGGGCGTACATCGGCGAGGTGCACTGGACGGCCGCTACGCCGTCTTCGGTCAGGTGCGATTTGAGGGCTCGATAGAAGAGGTCGGTGTAGAGCTTGCCCACCGAGTAGTTGCCCGGGTCGGGAAAGTCCACCAACGCCACGTTGAACTTGCGATCGCTTTGCTCAAGCCAGATGAAGGCATCCTGATAGATGACCTCGACCCTGGACGAGTTAAGCGCGCCGTGATTGAGGGCGGCCAGTTCAGGGTTGTTCTTGAACAGTTCGATCATGGTGGGATCGAGTTCGACCAGGGTGATGGTCTTGACCCGATCGTCCTTGAGTAGCTCGCGCACCGCCAAACCGTCGCCACCGCCCAGCACCAGGACGTGCTCAGGATTGGGGCTCGAGGTGAGGGCGGGATAGACCAGCGCTTCGTGATAGCGATATTCGTCGGCCGAGGCAAATTGTAGGTTGCCGTTGAGGTAGAGGCGGGTCTCGCGCCTGCCCCGGGTAACGGCGATGCGCTGATAAGGAGTGTTGCGGGTCAAGATCACCTCATCAGGATAGAGGGCCTCTTCGGCCAGGCTGGTGAGTTGGGTCGAATACAGCGCGCCCGCCAGCAGAAAGACCAGAATCGCGCTTCCCTGCACCAGCACGCCGCTGAAGCCGGGCTTGCCCAGCTTGTGATAGAAAACCAAAGCTACCATCACATTGACCATGCCGAAGACGAAGGCCGTGCGCATCAAGCCCAGTTGAGGCACCAGAAAGAGAGGAAAGAGGATCGAGGCGACCAGGGCGCCGACATAATCCAGCGCCAACACCTGCGAGACCAGATCCTTGAAATCGAGGTGATCCTTTAGCAAGCGCAGCAGCAGAGGGATCTCGACCCCCACCAACGTACCGATGGCGAAGACCAGCAAATAGAGCACCAGACGAAAGCCGCTGCCGTAGCCGAAGGTGAGATAGAGGATGGCAGTCGAGCACCCTCCCAGCAGACCCACCAGCAATTGCAGCTGGACAAAGGGCATCATCAGGCCTCGCGTCACGTACTTGGAGAGATAGCTGCCGACCCCCATGGCGAACAGGTAAGTGCCAATCACGGTCGAGAACTGCAACACCGAGTCGCCCAGCAAATAGCTGGCCAGGGCTCCGGCGATCAACTCGTAGACCAGGCCGCAGGTGGCGACCAGGAAGACCGATGCCAGAATCAGGAGGGGCACGTTCTACTTGTGGTTGTAGTAGACCGTGTTGTAATGCGTGGTGCCGCCCGGGTTGCTGCGCACAGTACTCGGGTTGTAGTAGGCCCGCGACGGGATTCGCGCCGAGGTGTCATAGTCGCCGGTGTTGACGCCGCGGAACTGGAAAAAGCAGAAAAGACCGAAGATCGTGAGCGCGAAGACTGTGTACAGGTTTTTCATCGATGCATTTCCTTAGGCGTGGTCTGACTGAGACCAGCGTCGGGTCTCGAAGCTATTGTAGCGGGCGGTGGTGATGAGCGGGCTCCAGATGAGCAAGAAAATCAAGGTGAGCACCCAGCCCCACTGCGGAACTCCGCGCGTCACCTTGAGGGTGTAGCTGAATTGTCGGGTGGGCTTGGCGCCGGCGGCGGGAGGCTTGTTCTCGTCTTTCTTGCCGCCAGCACCGGCCGTCTGAATATCCCAGTTGAGCACGTAGGTCCCGGGCGGAATCGAGCTGAGCAAGATGCGGCCCTGCCGGTCGCCGCGGCTATAGTAATAGCTCAGATTCTTGCCGAAGACGTAGCGTTTCTTGGTCTTTTGGTTGACCAGCGACATGTTGAAGTAGGCCCAACGGTTGCTGAGATTATTGGCCGCAATGTCGATGGCCAGATTCGAGGTCGGTCCTTTGACTTCGAAGGGCTCGCTTACCTTGCTCGGCTCTTGCTCGTAGGACATGTGGTCAAACGACTTGTTGTAGAGCGGCTTCTGATTCATCGAGGTGAACCACTGGAAGCCGGTGATCAAGAACGCCAGCACCACCAGAAGCTTGAACAGCCGCCACACCGCCACTCGCTTGTCGGTCAACGGATTGGGTTGGTTGGGGGCCACCCCGGAGGTGCGCGGGGGACGTCCTTCGAGGCCGAAGCCTTCCCAGACATCCTGCCCGGTGACGTAGACCCCGTGAGACCAGTCGATGCCGTTCTCGCTCACCTCCATGGACAGGATGTCAGGAGGGGCGATGTAGTCGTGATTGACGGTCGGGTCGCCCAGGGCCACGCGCCAGTAGAATTCGCCCGCTACGTAGTCGACTCGCCCCTGCGAGGACTGGAAATGACGGAAAGGCCGGCCGTCCCACTGGATGTCGGATTGGGTTGGAAAGCTGACCGGAGCATTGCCTTGCTCAGGCAGTTTCTTGAGGGCGTCCATCAGCGTGAAGTGCCCGTCGGATTCGGTCAGCCAGCGATACCCCTTGTAGCGGTTGTGGAGCAGGTACTCCGACCAGGGATAGGCGACGCCTTCATAGGTGACGCTGCGCCGCATGAAGCCGATGCACTCCCATTCGGCCTCTTCGAGCATGGCCTTAGAGCCCAGCGGGATCGAAGGCGGGACCTTGTGAGCCCGTTGCTGCTCGGCCTTCCACAGAATGGCCATATTGGGGTCGCGGGCGTCGATGGCGGCATCGCAGTATTCGCAAACGATCACCTGGCTGCGCGGACCGCCCTTGATTTCGAGCGGGGCGCCGCAGGAGGTGCAGTTGAACTTCTTGACCGCTCCGAAGTGCAGGGTCGGCCCGGCCATGTCGTCGGCCTCGGTCGACGCCTCGCGCAGGCCGCGGAACTCGAGTTGCTCGAAGGGCACGTACTCGCCCATGAAGAGGATGGGGCTTTCCTCGGAGTAGTCGATGGTGGCGGCCTTGCCGCTGCAGCTGCGTAAGTCGGCTGAAGGCAGCGCATACTCGCCCGGCATGATGAAAGGCAGCTCGCCCTCGTAAGAGACCACCTTCGAGGTCATCAGATTGGTGACGGCATAGGCCTCGCCCTCGAGCCGCAAGACCTGGCCCAAGGCCAGTTGACTATAGGCGGGCAGGCCGTCCGCCTTCTGATCGAACGAGAGGAAATATTCGCCGGCGGCCTCTCCGAGCCAGCCGACCTTGCGGTCCTGGTAGTGCAGGCACCACTCGTTCCAAAAGCCTGCCTCATGGCGGATCTGGATGCGGCCCACGAGCTCGAACTGGACGCCGTTGTATCGTCCCTGCGTTCCCAGTTGGAGCGGCGTACCGTCGGGCTGGAGTTCGGCCACCTTGCCGATCATCTCGACGTTGACATCCTGGCGAACCAGCAGTGCGTTGCACGCTCCGCAAGTTGCGTAAACTGAGAGTTCAGACTTGAAGCGGACGGCAGAACCGCATGATGGACAGTTGCACTGTATCACGCAGACGGTTTGGCGGTAAGTGTCGCCGATTCCTCTCCAAATTTCAGTTCGGGGTTCTTTCGCCGCTTCCAGATGAAGCCGTCGAGCACGTAGTGTGTTAGTTGCGGAACGGCCAACAAGGGGACCAGCCAGCGATCGACGCCAGGCAAATGCCAGGGTGCTCCGAAGAGCCAGTCGTGATCAGGCCAGACGGCCCGATTCCAGAACATCTCCTCGCAGAAGGCCAGGGCCCAGACGGTCAAAAGAAAAGGGACGATGCCTTGAATCAGGGGACCGCGTTCGCCCTTTTGGCGCGCCTCATGGCTGCGGCGGCGCGTGTGCCAGTAGACCAGGGCCATGTAGGGAATGCCGTGGATGAGCACGTTCGTGACGGTGAACGCATAGTCCGAGTTGAACGTGATGATGCCGACATACCAGCACACTGCGGTGGTGACCATGACGATATCCCGACCCGGATTGGGCGTCCCCTTCTTCCAGGAGGCCGCCGAACGGGCTATGTAGGCCAGCATGATCAGCCAGTAGAGGGGGGTGGCCAACTGAGCCACCGCCTGGGGCAGGCTGGTGAAGTCGTCGTTTAGGAACCACCAGAACTTGCGGGGCATATTGGCATGCCACCAGATCAGAGGATAGAGGGTGGTGGCGTAGATGGCCACCGTGTCCACCCAGCGCGTCCAGTCGTTGGGTTCGTTCAATCGCCGCCGGTAGAGGGCCACCCATCCATATTGCTGGCGCACGAAGTGCCAGACGGCCAGATAGGCCAGCACGCGCCAGAAGACTTCTGAGCCGAGTCGATAAAGCCCCAGGCCGATGGCGAACCCCGCCAGGGGCGTCAAGAGATAAAGGCCCGGGCGGCGGCGCACCTCGGCCGGGTCGAAATAGACTTTGAACCCGGTCGAGTAGACGTGAGCCACATCGACTAGCAAGACCGCATAGACCCAGGTCCATTCGGGCGTGTCGCGATCGAGAAGCCCCAGTTCGTAACCCACTGCCAGGGCCAACAAAGCCAAACCGGCACTGCCCAAAAAGACGCCCAGGTCCACCGCTGGTGAGAAAAGCCACCAGCCACGCGGGGTTTTGCTTTCGCCGGCCATGACCTTCGGCTTCTCTAGCGAAGAGGTGGACCCTTTTCGATTCTCGTGGGTTACCAATCGGTAACATCTTGTCCGTTGTCTCGAACGGGGGAATGGCTTTACGATGGGATTCGAGGGAAACCATCCAGAACGCGATTTCAGAGAAATTTCAACACTTTTCCGTAGGATGGTGACTCTAGAAGGAGTCTGCTCATATGAAAGTACCTGGCAACACAGTCAAACTCGGTGACATCACGCTTCGCCCCGAGAACGTGAACGTCGATACCATCAAGACCCTGGCCGACAAAGCGGCCGGTTCGGGGGTCGCAGAGGCCAAGGAGGCCAAGGCGGCCATCGATAACTGGGCCAAGACCGGAGAGATCAGCACCGAAGACTATGCCAAGGTAGAAGACTTCCGCAAGGCCGCGGGACGCCAGTTCCGCGACCTCAAGAGCGAGTTCTGGGATCGCAAGAATGGCGGTGCCAACTGGGAAGACCTCAAGCCCGTCGAGGCCAAGATGGGCAAAGTCGGCGCCTTCCTTCACCTCAACGAGAAGATCCGCACCGAATTGCGCGAAGCCACCGCGCTGACAGCCGTCCAGGCTGCGGCGGGCGCTTCCTTCTCGGGTCCCGTGGGGGTGGTGGCCCTTTATGCCGCCTATTCCAACGGAGCCACCTGGGATGGCTCGGCCGATAAAGCCACCAAAGAATTACTCGAGACCTACCAGGGCTACCTCAGTGGCGACTCGCGCATGATTACTGAAGGCAACCTGGTCGAGCAATTCCATCGCGACAGCCTCTGGCACTCCATGAACGGAGGGCTCAAAGAGGGTATCGCGGACGCCAAGGCCGGCGAGTCGGTCGAACTGACCGAGCAATACTATGAACTCACCTCGGCCGAGATTCTCGGCAAGAACGCCGAAGCTGTCGACGCCAAAGCCAAGTTTCGGGGCAACATCGATCCCGGCCGCTTGAGCTACCCGGATAAGGACGACAAGGGCTCCTACTTCGATGTGGACGACATCCCTCACAAGATGCGCACCGTCATCCAGCTGCTCTCGAAGAAAGGTGCCGATGTCGGCCTCACCATCTTCGCCGTCAACAAGTTGCTCAACAATAATCCCGAGAACCTGATGCATCGCAAGGTCTTGCGCAAGAACGACGAGGTGACCCTCAGCGGCATGAACGCCAACGACGGGTCGGGCGAGAATGTCGATGCCGGTTACCGCTTCCGCGGGCCGGTTGCCCGCAAGATTATGGAGAACCTCAAGCGCGATGTGGCCAACTCGGTGGGGGCCGGCATCGAGGAAATCTGGGGCGAGAAGCACTTCCAGGGCTTCACCGATGGCCGCCTGAAGGTAGGCGTTCGCGGCATGACCGCCATTCTCGACGTGCTGGGCGGACCCGCTCCGGCCGACCAGGAACTGGACAAGCCCACCAACATGAAAGAACTCGAGGCCCTGGCCAAGAAGGCCAAGGTCAAGCTGGCCGAGCTGATCGAGGCTCCCGACGGAGGCGAAGAGAAGGCTCTCGAGGCCATGCTTCACGGCGCAAAGGTCGAGCTGAGCGCTACCGGAAAAGAAAAACTCATCTCGATCATCAACCAGGCCGTGACCATGACCCAGGCTCCCGACAACATCGAGAGGGCTCAGGATATCAGTCTGCCCTCGGGCGAAAAGGTCGGCACCACCCGGGTGGATCTGGCCGACTTGCCTACCGAGCGCGAGACGCTGATGCTCGATGCTATCGCCAAAGCCGAAAAGTTCATCTATCTGCCCGGCTTCGTGGTGACCAGGGCGGTGGCCGCCGCCATCGTGGCTCGCAAGAACGAACTCGCGGCCCAGGGCAAAGAGCTTGATGTGAAAGTCATCGCCGACCCGGGCGTCTACCCCGGCGGCGACACTCCCAACAGCTGGGGAGTGAAATTCCTCGAGGATCACGGCATCAACGCCCGCTGGGCGATGCTGACCCGCTCGGGCTGGCACGACCGCAAGATTCACGCCAAGCAGCTGATCACCGACAAGGGCGAGATGACCGGCAGCACCAACTTCTCGAACAAGGGAATGAAAGACAACTGGGAGACCTCGACCTTCGTCCACTTCGACCCCGAGGATCCCAAATCGATGGCCGATCGCGACCGTTCGGTCGCCCAGTTCATGGAACTGTGGCAGAACAACTCGTTCGAACTCAGCACGCTCGACCTGGCCGGTTGCTGGAACCGCTACAAACCCGCCGAGGGCAAAGAATACATGGTCGAAGACTCGCGCAACGGCGCCGTCAAGAAGATCATCGGCTGGCTCGAGGATTACGAGAAAGAAACAGCCGGCTTCATGGCCCGCCTGGCCAAGCGGCCCGACATCGCGCCGGTGGTGGCGTCGATGGTCGCCGACGGCTACTCCGAAGGAGATGCGATTCTCAACGGCGTGGTGTCGGTCATCGGTGAACGTCACTACTACGAGGGTCTAGCCCAGCTGCCGGCCTACAAGACGCTGATGGAAGAGAAGGGGAAGGTCGAGGCCTGGAAGGCCAGAGAGGCTCGCTTCAATAAAGGCTAGCCCAGCGCTTACCCGCAGTCCCAGTTGTAGAAGACAGTGTCGAACCTCAGCCTGGCCAGATCCGCGGGCTTGATGAAGAAGTTACCCACGCCGGCATCACCCCACATGATGTCGGCGTGGTCGTCTGTGTCGATCTGGAGCAGCAACTCATAGTCTCGAAGCGCCGGCCGGTATTCGCGCGGATCGACCTGGGTGAAGCCCGGATAGCCGCCCAGGCGGTGCCCGTCGCCAGAGCACAGTTCGTAGTAGGCCTCCATCAACTCGTCGGTATATAGTCCCAATTGCTCGAACCGATAGTCGGCCGCCGAAACCGGTGCCTCGGCCTTCATGAACCGCATACCGTAGCTGCCATGGACCGGCAGAGAGTCGGTGGGCGGAAGAAAGCTGAAGTCGGTCACCAGATCGTGCTGGCGAACTTCGGGGAGGTAGATGACCCGGAACCCGTTTTGTTTGCGCTGCCCATCCAGGTCCAGGCCATACATATCATCGTCGGCGATGAAAAACTGCAGCAGGCCGTCCTGGGGGAAGCCATCCAGTCTGGGAGTCTCGCTAAAGTTGATCTGAGCCAGCAGGTAGAGCGGGCCGTCGGGGCCCTGGGGGTATTCGGCTTCGAGCGGCAGATAAGGAGGGCCCCCGATGCGGCTACTCCACGGCGCCGGCACCGAGCCCGGCAAGGGATCGAGGGCGATGTGCGGCCGGACGGTAGCGGCAATCGCTTTTCGATAGGGCTCGAGCAGGGCGGGCAGTTGCATCTGCCGCGCATTCGCGTCGACCTGCTCGGCACCTCTTAGGGCGAGGGGTGGAGCTTTTCTTGGAGAGTTTTTTGCAGTCTCTGTTGGAACGGCCACGAGCCGGCAACATGATCAAGTCTTTCGGAAACATACTTAACAATCGTGTAACAACCTTGGCCTCTCGCCGCGTTGGCCAATCACTACAATGGGGGCGAGACAAACAGGAGGCGTGTGCAAAATGGCAGGTAGCAGAGGCGTATCATCTAGACCGGCGGCAAGACCCGCGGCCAAACCCCCTCGTCAGAGCGGCGGTTCGCGGGTGGCCAATACTGGCCGAGGCTTCGGCAACGCAATCTCCAGAGGTGGCAGCTGGCTCGGAAACAAGATTGGCGGCAGCGTCGGAAACAGTATCTCTACGGGAGCGAACTCGCTCGGCAAGAGCATCGGCTCCGGTGCCGAGTCGGTTGGCAAGACCATCGACAAGTATGTTCCCTCGAGCGTCTCCAATGGAGTCATCGACGCGGCCTCGGCGGTCAGCCCGGCTGGCTCGGCTGTGGCCAACAGCATTAGCAACTGGGGCAACAACGGCAACGCCAACGCCAACGGCGCCAACGGCAACAACAACAATGGTAACAGCAATTCTAACGGTGACCCCAACACCAACACCAATAACAACAATACCAACGGTAACAACAACACCAACGGCACTAACACCAACAACCAGGTCGACCCGAACGGCAACTGCAATAACAACGGCAACTGCAATGGTGGCGGTTGTGATGGCGGTGGCCAGGCCAACGACTGCGGCGGTGGCGGCGGCGAATGCGGCGGCGGCGGTGAAGCTGGCGGCGGCCAGGGTGCCGGCGGCGGCGGCGAAGCGGGCGGCGCCCAGGGTGGCGGCGAGGCCGGTGGTGCTCAGGGCGCTGGCGACCAGCAGCAAAAGCAAGACATCAACGGTCAGCTGGCCGCGATGGCTTCAGGAATCATTCAAGCCGCTCAGGGCGGCGGCCAGGGCCCTCAGCAACAGGGCGGGGGCGACGTTTCGCAGCAGGTCGAGCAGCTAGGCCAGACCTACCAGCAGGCCGGCGGAGCCGAGAACCAGCAGATTAAAGCCGAGACTCACCAGCTCGTCCAGCTCGCCATGAGCATGGGCGGCGGCGGTGGCCAGGGCGGCGGCGAACAGGCCGGTATGGACGCTCTGGGTGCCCTGGCCGGATTGGCCGGCGGCGGCGCTCCCGGTGGCGGACTGCCCGGAATGGGCGGCGGAATCCCCGGAATGGGCGGTCCCCAGACGCTGCTCGGATAGGCTCTAGGAGAACCTGCTTGCTTCGACGAACCCCTTCGGGGGTTCGTTTGCTTTATGTTTGGATTTCGCAAGACCAAAGAGATACCTAAGCCCGAGGTCGAGGTGGTCGGCTGGGCCAACGGAATGGTCCGCTTGAAATGCGCCGACGATTTGGCCATGGGCCTGACCGCGGTGGTGGCTCGCCTGTCGCCTGACGAGACGGTCGAGGCGGCCCTGGTGATCGACACCTATCTTCCCCAAGAGGACCTGTGGTTGGCCAAGGTCGAGGCGCCCGAAGAGCTGCCGGCCCGCCTCGAGGAGATGTATCCTCCCCGCGACCCCGACGAGCCCGAGCCGGTCACCTGGGACGAAAAACGCTCCGTCGACCGGGTCCAGCGTGGGCTGGGCGTGATGTGCAAGCAGTTCAAACATTTCAAAGGTCTGACCTATGATGTCACCGCCGAAGGCGCGCGCTTGATCGCCGAAAGCCATCACCCGGCCGGCAGCGTGCTCGATATCCGCATGGAGATCGATGACGCCCGCGTCGAGGCGATGCACTTTAAGGCCGAGGTGATCTGGACGGCCCCCGTCGACGAGTCCGAGAAGCAGTTTTACATGGGTTGCAAGATCTTTCTCAGCGACGAACAGAAGGAAGTGCTCGACGAATTCCTCGACTTCTTCCGCAACTACACCGACGAGGTCTTCTCGGAACTGTACGCGCCGGACTAGGTCGCCCTGCGGGCGACAGGGAGCGAGCCTTCGGCTCGAGATTTCTGCCTGCGGCCGACGGGGAGCGGCGCTTTGCGCCGGGTAAGGGGGCGAGCTTTTGGTTCGAGTCGGGGACAATCTCACAGAGGGTCTGGGTCTGCTTGAGCTATCCTGCGTTCAAGTCATCTGGGTGTAGGAAAGCCTGGTATTCCGCCTGCCTTGGACGCAGGAAGTCGGCGGTTCGAATCCGTCCACTCAGACCATCTCGGCCCTCGGGCCGCGAAAGGGCTTCAGGCAAAGGTTTGAGGCGAGGAATCGCTCGCCTCGAGGTTGGGCGCTATTCGCCGCTAGCCAGGGAGTGCCATTTCTCGCCGCGGGCCGCGAGTGCCCGGGCGTCGTCGTCGGGAAGGGACTTCAGCTGGTCGTTGATGCGGCGATAGGGAGGGCCGATGAGCTGGTCCTCGGGGCCGAAGCCGGACCAGTAAGAGACCTTGTCGCCCTCTTTGGCTTGGCTGGTGGCTCCAAAGCTGATCACCCGGCCGCCCTGGTAATAGCTGTGCCCCTTCTCGGTCGGACTCTCGAAGTCGATGCGCCGAATCCCCTCGCCGCCGCTCCACACGGTCAGCTTGGTGTCACCGTCCATCACTTCTTTCGAAGTCAGGATGTTGTCGCCGACCTGCGAATCGATGAGATTGATGGTCTGGGTCAGAGAAGAGTTGTCGGTAGGACCTGAGGCCGCCGGGGTCGGCGTGGGGGTGGCGGCCTCGGCCTCGGCGGTCGCGCTGGTGGCAGGGGCTGCCGGGGTGGTGGTTGCCACCGGGGTGGCGGTGCCGCCGCAGCCGAAGAGAACAGCTGCCAGGGCCAGGGAGACAAAAGAGCTTTTCATGGCGGCCGGTTTCTTGACTCTGAGAGTGGATTCCTCGCCTCTGGCTGGGGACTTTGGGTTTGTCAGAGGCCGCCCTCGGGCAAACGAAAAGCCCGCGGTGGCGGGCTTGGTGGTGGAGAAGAAGAGACTTGAACTCTCGACCTCTGCATTGCGAACGCAGCGCTCTCCCAGCTGAGCTACTTCCCCGAGGACGGGCTCATTATACGGCCACCCGGTAGGGCTGTCAATCGCCGCCAACGGCTCGGCGGGCCAGAAGTCTGTCGCGAATCCCTTGCGGGTCGAGCCGCAGCTCAGATTCCTGTTTCGTTGTTCCGCGTTGAACCAGACGCTGCCTCAGATAATCCTCTACGTCATCCAGATTGCGTAGGTAGAAGGCGATGATAGCGTAGACATCAGAGAGCCCCAGAGTTGGAAACCGCTGGACGATCTCCTCGGGTGTGGGGCCCGACCTAAAGCAATCAACGATAGTGTCCAGGGGGACGCGGGTGCCCTGAACGAGGGCGACTCCATCCCGGCTCATTTCCAGGGGCACTGGCCCGGAAAAGATCTTCATAAAGCTCCTCTCGCCACTATAGCATAGGTGTCGAGGTCCGGAGTCAATCGCTGCCGGTCTCTAGTTCGGCGGGCCTCGACGATGCGCCGCACCAGTGCCTCGGGTAGGGGCTTGTCGGGGGTGAAGCGGATGGTGCCGGCGCTGGTCGAAAAGCCTTTCAGCTCAGCCTTGAACTGGGGCACGATGGAGGCGCTCATCGGATAGAGGGCGCAATGCTTGCTGGCTGCCCCAAAGGCGACCAGCACCTTCTGGCGGCGGAAGGCCGGGCGCGAGTAGCTGATGCATTCGGTGGCCAGGGGGTCGGCCCGCTGGATCTGCTCGCGCAGGCGCTGCAAGGCTTGGCGCTGGTCGTCGGGGAGGGAGTCGAGATAGTCGTCGATGGTCACTGAGCGGTCCAGCCGCCATCCATGGACAGGGCCGTGCCGGTCATCTGGGCCGCGCCGGAGCCGCAGAGAAAGACGGCCAGTTCGCCGATCTGTTCGACGGTCACGAATTGCTTGGTGGGTTGAGCCGCCAGCAGCACGTCGCGTTGGACCTCTTCTTCGCTGATGCCGCGAGCTTTGGCGGTGTCGGGAATCTGCTTTTCCACCAGCGGGGTCAACACGTAACCGGGACAGATGGCGTTGACGGTGATGCCGTGCTGGGCCAATTCGAGGGCCACCGTTTTGGTCAGGCCAAGCAGGCCATGCTTGGCGGCCACGTAAGCGGTCTTGAAGGGCGAGGCCACCAGCGAGTGGGCCGAGGCCAGATTGATGATACGGCCCCAACCGGCCTGCTTCATGGCGGGCACGGTCAAGCGGATCGTGTGGAAGGCGGCCGAGAGGTTGATGGCCAGAATCTGGTCCCATTTCGCTACCGGAAACTCTTCGACCGGGGCCACATGCTGGATGCCGGCGTTATTGACCAGCACCTCGACCGGACCCAGTTGGGCCCGGCACTCCTCGACCAGCTGAGCGATGGCCGCCGGGTTGGTCACGTCGGCGTCAGACAGCGCGGTGCGAATGGCGAACTCGTCAGCCAGCTTGTCGGCCAATTCGTGATTGGCCGCCGGGTCGCCCAGGCCGTGGAGCATCAGGTTGGCTCCCGCTCCGGCCAGGGCCCGGGCGATGCCCAGGCCGATGCCGCTGGTCGAGCCGGTGACCAGGGCTGTCTTGCCTTTGAGCATCAGTAGATTCCCGTCAACATGTAGAAGGCGATGACGAAGAACACGCTCAGCGTCTTGATGCAGGTGATGGCAAAGATGTCTTTGTAGGATTGGCGATGGCTAAGGCCCGTGATGACCAGCAGAGTGATGACGGCGCCGTTGTGGGGCAGCGTATCCATGCCGCCGGAGGCCATCGAAGCCACCCGGTGCAGCACATCGGGAGGAATGCCCGCCGCCTGGGCCTGTTCGAGATACTGGTTGCCGAGAGCTGCCAAAGAAAGCGAGAGGCCTCCCGAGGCCGAACCGGTGATGCCGGCCAGCACGTTGACCGAAACGGCTTCGTTGACCAGCGGGTTGGCAAAGGCTCCACCGATCCAGGTCTTGACCGCGGCGAAACCGGGCAGGGAAGCGATGACTCCGCCGAAGCCGTATTCCGAGGCGGTGTTCATGGTGGCCAGCAGAGCCCCCCGCACGGCCAGGTCGACGCCTTCACGCAGTTGCTTGAGGATAGCCGGATAGCCCAGGGCGAAAGTCAGGCCGATGCCGGCGACCAGGGCCATCTCGATCGACCAGATGCCGCACATCTTGGCCACTTCCACCTCGTGGCCGCCCACCGTCAGGCCGTTGGCGAAGCGCTGGGGCAGCCACAGGCTGGCTCCGCGATTGACCAGACCGACCAGCAGCAACGGCATCATGGCAGGGATGGGGTGTAGCTTGGGTGCGTCCGGATCCTCTTTGGTGGGCTCGTGAAGGTGCCCCTCGCCATAACCCTCCCCGGCCGCGGCCGCCAGTCGACGGGCCCGGTCGAGATAGAGCATGCCGCAGATCAGCACGAAGAGGGCGCCTACGATGCCCAGCCAGGGGGCGGCGTAGATGGTGGTTCCGAAAAAGGTCGTGGGAATGACGTTCTGGATTTGAGGCGTGCCGGGCAGGGCGTCCATCGTGAAAGTGAAGCTGCCCAGGGCGATGGTGCCGGGGATCAGGCGTTTGGGAATGTCGGAATCGCGAAACAGGCTGGCCGCAAACGGATAAACCGCGAAAGCCACCACGAAGAGACTGACGCCGCCGTAGGTCAACACGGCGCAGGCCACCACGATGGCCAACATCGAGTGGCGAGTACCCAAGAAGCCGACAATCGACTTCGAGATCGAGCGCGCCGCTCCCGACATCTCGACCACTTTGCCGAAGACGGCTCCCAGCAAGAACACCGGGAAATAGAGCTGGATGAACACGACCATTTTGGCCATGAAGACATCCGAGTAGAACGGCAGCATCTGGTCGGGACCCAGCGAAAGCCCCACCGCCAACAAAGCGCACAGCGGCGCCAAAAGAATGACCGACATGCCGCGATAGGCCACGCCCATCAGCAGGCCCAGGGCCAGAATGATAATCAGAACGTCCATAGCTAGCAATCTAATGGGTGGGCGTTACACAGCCGTTACACAGGGACGAAGGCCGACCTTGGCCAACCATGCGGCATGCGCTATTTCTCGTGTTGGCTGTTATTGCTCTGTCTGGCCGGCTGCGCCAAGCCGGCCGTGACCCTGACTTCAAAGGTCGAGGTTCCCGAGCTCTTAGGCGCCGAGTCCACCCGCTTCAAGGTGCACCTCGAGAACGTCGGACCAGAGGTGGCAGAGAACGTTGTGGTGTTGGCCAATCTCGGCAAGGAAGTGACCGAACTGCGGGTCGAGCGCCTCGAGCCGGGCCAGAAGCAGACCCTGGAGGGTGTGTTGTCGACTCAGCCCGGCCAGGGTTCGCTGATGTTTTCGGCCCGGGTGATGGGCGCAGGGTTCTGTTATCGCTCCGAGACCCTCGAGGTGCGTCGGGTCGAGCAGCGGGGCGGGACCGGCTTGGCCTACATCGAGCCCCTCGAGAGCTACAGCGCCTCAGGCCAGCAGCTTCGCAAAGCGCCGCAGCAGCAACAGATGGTCTCTCCCGAAGACTTTGGCGAGCATGAGATGGACTCCGAGATGCGCCTGGGAACTCTCGAGCCCGTCGAGCCCTCGGCCGATGTCGAGAACCTGATCGCCCGCGTCGAGCACGAGCATTGCGCAGCCAGTCGCAGCATCCTGGAAAAATACCGCCAAAACGGAAACCGCCGAGCGGGAGAGTTCCTGCTCGGCAGCCTGTAGTAACTGTAAGCCGGCGGGCTTAGGCGATCAGGGCTTCTTGACCGCCCCCGCCCTGACGCAGTTGGGTGGCAGCGGCCTCGGCAGCGATACCCTCGGCGCGCTCGTCGGCGACCTGGAGCGGCCGATAGCTGACATCGGCCGGGTCAAGAATGTCCATCGGCCTGGCCGATTTCTCTAGGGGCTCGGCCAGTTTGAGCACGGGCGTGGCAGCGGCTTCATCAACGCCGCGGTCGGTCTTGAGTTCAGCCACTTTCTCGGGGCCATCGGTGCTCAGTTTGGTGTTGACCATGTTCTCGGCAGCCACGCGAGTGTGGTCGGGCATATCGGCATTGAGGTCGACGGCGTGATCGCGCGAGTCGAGGGCGCCGATGGCCAGGTCTTCTTCGTGGGTCAGGTCATAGACATCGTCTTCAGGAGCGTGGACCATCTCGCCGTGCTGGTGAACTTCGCCGGCGCCGACCTGAACATCGCGAGAGTCTTTCTCATTGGTCTCTTCTTTTTTGCGGGTGCGATTGGCCTGGGCCGATTCGTCGGCCATCGAGGCCATGGCTTCGTCCTGGGCACCGGCCAGCACGCGCTGCTCGTTTAAACGAGCCAGGGTTTCTTCATCGAGACTTTCGGTTTGATTGGCTTTGGCCTTTTCGGCTACCAGACCGGTGCGAGCTGCCGCCGTGGCGCCCTGATCGGCGCTGACCTTGCTGAGGTCTGGTTGGGGAACGCCTCCGGCTGCTCCGGGGTTGAATCTGTTAATCTGCATTGAAAGCCTCCGACTACTTTGCTGCGGACTGACCGCATCGTGAACATCTTATCACGAATCGGTGTCTCATGGACAATAGACTCTTTCCCTATATGATGTAAACATTTGGACGGGCGGGCAGGGAGCGAAGACTGTGTCGTCGAGAAGGGAGCCCGGGCTTCGCCGAGAGAGGGGAGCGGCGCTTTGCGCCAAGAGGGGAGCGAATTGAGCTGGGGCTCAATTCGGGATTTGGGCTACTCGACGCTTCGCGTCGTCATGCTGGGGCGGCGGAGCCGCCTTCGGGTTTTAACGGAATATTGACTTTTTTTCAACTTTTCGGCATAATGTGAAAAGCCTAGGAAAGTGAGCTGTTGCCCGTGAGCGATATCCAGATCACCCCTGAAGTCCGTAAGAAAGACAAGGTGCTCGAGCCGGGGCAACTAGAGCTGCTCGAAGCCTTCGCCCTCTCCCAGGCCGCCGTCGAGGCTACTGCCCTCAGTCGTTTGCGCAACGTTTAGACTTGCTACCCGAAATCTCTCTGGAGGCCGGCGAGCTGGCCATCACCGGAGCATTCCCCGGGCTCACCCAGGCTGAACTTGAAAAGCGGCTGGGTGAGTCGACCGAGGTCGAGCCTCGGCTGCGCCGTTGGTCCTTTGCTAAAGGCGTCGGCTGCCTGGTTCGTTTCGATAGTCAGGGGACCGCCGTCGAGGTGCAAGGTTCTCATCTAATGTCTTCGTCTGCTCGAATCGAGCCAGGGGCCACCCGCAAGCAGGTGGAGGCTCTTTTGGGCGAGGCCTGGCACGAGGGCTTCGGCGACCAAAGCGGCTATCAGCTCTATCTAGAGAATGCCGAGTTTGGCGAAGCTAGCCCGCTCGAGATGGCACTGGCCATCGTGGTGCATTTCCGCAAAGACAAGCGAGCCTGGGTCTTTGAGCGGGCCGTGGCCCTGCTCACGCCAGCCGAAGATGCTGGTCCCGCGCTCATCGCAGAGCTAGAGGAAGTTCTGGACTAGGCGGGGATACACGGTTTCGCCCGCCTGGCGAGCGGCCTCTTCCTGGCTCAACTCGCGCTCGGCATCGGCCAGCACCAGTTCGATCAGTTCGGTCAAGGATAGTGGCATGCTCTCAGAGTAGCCGGAAGGTGGCTATAAACCTGAAGCAAATGTATCGATTTTGTGTCAGGCGCGAAGGTAACCCAGTTCCTCGGCTTTGGCCTGTTGCTCTGGGGTGTCGAACAGTTCGGCACTCTCGCCCAGAGGCTTGTCGGTGAGGAAGTTGGCCATCGTTTCGACCACCTTGGCGCTGTTTTGGATCTTGCCGTGGCTTTTGAACCAGATGTGGCGGGCGTCGGCACCGGGTAGCTCGGCGGAGCGGCGAGCTACCACCGAGTCCCCTTTGATCGTGACTCCCAGGCCGCCCGTGGCGGTAGGATAGCCGTTGCCGGTAAACATCAAGAATTGAGCCCGCTCGCGCTGCAGGCCCCAGTTCTGGTTCAGGGCGTGCAGTTCGGGGTTGGCGGGAGTTCCGTCTTTGTCCACCGTGTCGAGAGTGAGCCAGTGAAGGGTGCGGCGCACCTCGGGATCGTCGGTGGGGGGCGAGATGGGAAAACCGAATTTCTCCCGGAAGACCAACTCGAGGTTGGCCAGATACGAGCCGTGGTTAGGCGTGCCCATCTGTACCACGTGGGCTACCTTCTCGTCGGGGTCCTGCAGATAGTAGCGGGCGTCGAGCCCGCCCAAGCTGTGCACCACCAGATCGACTTCGCTGGCGCCGGTGGCTGCGCAAACGGCTTCCACGGCGGCTTTGAGCTCGTCTTTGTTGGTCTCGACGCTATTGAACGAGCGCGAGAAGGCTAGCGCGAACATATTCGAGGTGGGGTCGAGGTTCTCGAACTTTCCGGCCTCGACCACTCCGCCCCAACGATTCTCCCCGGTGGAAGCCAGCCATTCGCCGACCTTGTCCCAGCGATGAGGGTTGCCGTTGAATCCGTGCACGAACACGATGGGGCGCTTCAGCTGCGGGGGCGGGTCTTTGGGCAGGTCGAACGGTTCGGGATCGGGGTCCACGAACTGTGACGGGAAAAGGGCCACCTGAGCCGGGGTGAAAGTATCCTGGGCCTCGGCCGGTGCCATGGGGGCCGGGGCCGAACTCGCTTGATGGACTCTTTTGATCGGTTGGAACGGGGTGATTCTCAAGGCGAGACTCCTTCGGCCCGATCATGGCCTGGGGTCGCGGTCGAGGTACGAAACGTTTTGTTAAAATCCGGACGGGCCAGACGCCGGACCAAGAGCAACAAGTCGGCAACATTTCAGAGAAACGGGCGGGGTAGGCTGCCATAGAGGAGAGACCCAATGCAGCTGTCATCCATACGTGCGTTACCCAACTTGCCGCCGGCCCGGGCCACGCGGAGCGCGGCTCCTGAGGCCGTCGAGCCCCAGAGTGCCGACACGGTCCAGATTGGCACTCTCGAAGAGGCGGCCCGTTTGCCCGTGCTCGATCCGGCTTTCCAAATGGGTCTGGCCGTGGGGGTGCTCTCGTCCTTGATGGGCGGCCCGCGCGAGGTCCCTCCCAAAGTGCAGCTTGATGTCGCTTCTCATCAGGGTGATGTGGCCGTGAGCGCCCACTACAATCTGGATCTCTCGGCGGCCACGCCGCTGACCGGGTCGGGTCAGATCGGCGACCAGACCTTCACCGAGACGGGACGCCTGCAGGACGGCAAGATCCTTTTCGAGGGCCAGGTGGGCCAGGCTCAAGAAGCCCTCGAGATCGAGATCGGTGAAGACGAGCGCTCGTTCCATATCAGCGGCAACGCCGGGGCTCTACCAGTCGACCTCGACGTGCAGACCATCCGCAATGGCGAAGGCGCTTTCACTGGCATTTCGACGGTCGGCCTGGTGGGTGGCCAACGCTATATGGTCGACGCTCTGATCGACTTGCCCGGTTCGGTCATCGCCGGGGAAAACTCGGGAGCCATGACCGTTCGCGGCCATATGAACGGCGAGCTGGTGCACAAGAACTACCGCGTTTCGGTGCGCTCGAACGAGGACGGTCTGCTGGTCCAGGCCGACGGCCAGGGTCTTAACGCCGGGGTTTTCCAGGCAGTGGACGTCCGCCTGCGCGTCTCGGCCTAGCTCGTTCTTCTGCTCGACAGGCACTAGCGACTCCTCGGAGAAAAATCGAGTTATGGGTCGACCGTTGATTATCGGTCATCGTGGCTCGGCAGATGCACCCGAGAACACTATGGTTGGTTTCCGCGAGAGCCTGCGCCAGGGGGCGCAGATGCTCGAACTCGACGTGCGCCTATCGCGCGACGGAATTCCCTTCGTCATGCACGACAGCACCCTTAAGCGAGCCACCGGGGGCAAACCTGGCACGGTCAGCGCGCGAACTTCTCGCCACATTCAGAGTCTGCAGCTCGACGAGGGGGTGACCATTCCCACCCTCGAAGAGGTCCTGCTCGAGCTGTGCCCGCAGATTCCCATCAACGTCGAGATGAAATTCAACCGTCCCGAGCTACGGCCGCTCGCGCAGGGGGTGGCCCAAGTGATCACCAGGCTCGGTTTTACCCGCCATGTGCTGGTGTCGTCGTTTTTTCACCAGTCTCTGCAGATGCTCAAGAAGGTCGCCCCGGACATCATCACGGCCCCGCTCTTTGGCACGCCGACCGGGCCGCTCCACGACGATGACCTCGACGAAGTTTTGTCGGGTCCGTTGCGAGAAGGCCCCATCGCCCCCGGAGAATTGCCTTTCCGAGGACGGGTGGCGGTGCTGTTACATTCGACCGTGACTCCGGCCATCGCCGAGAGATTTCGCCAGGCCCAGGGCACGCTGCTGGTCTACACCGTGGATGCACCGGCTGACCTGGCCCGCATGGTGGCCCTCGGGGTCGATGGCATCATCACCAACCGGCCGGCCCTGGCCTTTCGGGTGCTCGAAACACTAGACACCTAGCGGGGGCGCAGGGGCAAGATGCAGTGGAGCTCCTGAAAGGCTGGTCGGACCGGGGCCCAGCGGGTCGAGTCGGCGCTGTAGTAGAGGTGGCCCGCGGCCGTGCCGGCATAGAAGAGATGGTCACCCGCCGCCATGCTCACGATCGGCGCCTGGGCTGCCGCCGGCAAGGAGGCCGAGGCCAGTTCCCAGTTGTGGCCGCCGTTCTTAGAGCTGAAGACCGTGCCCCCCTGGTGGTTCGGCTTGTTCACCCCGAGCAAGATGTGGTCGGGATTGTCGGGGTCCACACACAAGGCCTGAGCGTCGAGCCAGGGCAGGCCGTTTACATAGTTTTGCCACGACTCGCCCAGGTCGTCGGAACGATAGAAACCGAGGATGGTCGAGGCATAGAGTCGCCCGGCCGCCCCCCGCGGACAGTGCAGCTTCTTGACCTGGCGGGGCAGCCCCGCGCCCCGGTCCACCCAGGTCTGGCCCCGGTCAAGACTGGCGACCACCCCGCCTACCTCGACGCTGGCGAAAAGCACATCGGCGTTGCTCGGGTGGAAGAACAGACTGGTGACCCGCGGCATGTAGGGTGGCTGAGGAAAGGTCCAGTTGTCGGCGCTCTTCACTTTGTTGAAGCTCGCCATCTTGCTCCAGTGGAGGCCGTTGTCAGAGCTAACGAAGACCGCGGCCGGAGCGGTGCCGGCATACACCGTGGACGGGTCGGACGGCGAATGGGCCAGCGAATAGACGCTGGTGTTGGTCAGACCTTCGAAACGTGGGTGCCAGGTCTCCCAGTCCTTAGAGCACTGGACCATTCCGTCGACCAGGCCGACGAAGATCGTGCCATCCGCTTGTTGACCTATGCTTGCGATCTTGTGGCCGTAGAGGCCGTGGGAAATCAGCTCCCACGGCTCGCCCTCCCGGGAGGAGCGCAGCACGACGACCCCGTTCGAGGTGCCTACACAGACGATGGGTTTCGATTCTGACATCAGCGTAGGTTTGTCGACTGATGGGGCTCCTCCTGGTTGGGTCGAAAATCCGAGGCAAAGGAGAATCGACCACGACCCAGAAGGCAGGCCCGCCATTTAGAGGAGGAACGCTGTGAAACGACTTGCCTGGTTATTGCTTTTGACGCTGGTCGGTCTGGCTGTGCTGGGCGGCTGCCGCAAGAGTGGGGATGGAAAACCGGAGAATAAGGTCGTCGTCTACACACCTTTCCCCGAGATCACCGCCAAGGAACTCAAGGACGCCTTCGAAGCCAAGACCGGCATCGAGGTGGTCCAGGTGCTGGAAGGCACCACTAAGGTCTTCGGACGCCTGCGGGCCGAAAAGAGCCGTCCCAAAGCCGATGTCTGGTATGGCGGCGGTGGGATGATTCCTTTCATCACGGCGGCCGACGAAGGACTGCTCGAACCCTACAAGCCCAAAGGTTGGGAAGACATGCCCGAGACGCGGGGCAACCTGATCTTGCGCGACCCCGAGTTTCGCTGGGTGGGCATGTCGGTGATCGCTCTGGGTTACGCCTATAACCCCCAGGTCACCAAAGAGGAAGAGCTACCCAAGACCTGGGACGAGCTGGCCGATCCGAAGTGGAAGGGCAAGATCGAAATGTGGGACCCGGGCACCAGCGGCACGGCGATGCTGTTTCTCGATGCCGCCCTCCTGCGTCACATCAACTCGGGAGCCGGCGAGGAGGCGGGCTGGGAATACCTCACCGCCTATTGGAAGAACCTCAAGCCTTACACGGTCGAGGGCAAGCCGGCCTTCAACGTGGCTCGGGGCGAAACCGCCATCGGCCTACACTTCGAGCATCAGGTGCTGGAGTTTTTCGAAGAGCAATCGGGTGGCCAGGTCTCGGGCGCCAGCGACAACATCAAATGGACTCTACCCAAGGATAGCCCGGTGGTGGTCGACCCCATTGCCCTGGTGAAAGGCGGTCCTAACTCAGAGAACGGCAAGAAGTTCATCGACTTCGTGATGAGCCCCGAGGGCCAGCAGATCGTCAACAAGTTCTTCTTCCCCATCGACAAGAATCTGCCGCCGCCGCCCAAGCTCGAGGGCTGGACCATCGACCGCCTCGAGGAGCACGCTCAGAAGCTCGATCCCAAGTGGATGGCCGAGAACTATGACCGCATTCGCAAGAAGTGGCAGAACGAAGTCGAGACCGTTCCCCAGAACTGATGAGTAGCGTCGTCCTTCGCCAGCTGGTCAAGAGCTTCGGCAGCAATCTGGCTGTCGATCATATCGATCTCGACATCGGTCAGGGGGAGCTGTTCTCGTTGTTAGGCTCGAGCGGCTGTGGCAAGACCACCACCCTGCGTTGCGTGGCCGGGCTCGAACTGCCCACTTCGGGCGAGATTCTCTTCGGAGAAGAGAACGTGGCCCAGGTGCCTCCCTATGACCGTGACTGTGGTATGGTCTTTCAGAACTACGCCCTCTTTCCTCACATGAGCATCGCCGATAACGTGGCCTATGGCCTGATGGCCCGGCGTTTTCGAGGGAGTGGCCTGGGCGGTCGCATCAGCGCTTTGCTGCGGACCGTCTTTTCGGCCATTCCTGACGAGGAGAAAAAGCAGGTCCACGAGGCCCTCGACATGGTCGAACTCAAGGGCTATGAAGACCGTCGCCCCACTCAGCTCTCGGGCGGACAACAACAGCGCGTGGCCCTGGCTCGGGCCCTGGTGACGCGTCCCCGCGTCCTGCTGTTCGATGAGCCGCTCGGCGCGCTTGACGCCAAGCTCAGAGTGAAGATGCGCGAAGAGATTCGGCGCATCCAAAAGCGGGCCGGCATCACCACTCTTTACGTGACCCACGACCAGGAGGAGGCCCTGGCCATCTCCGACCGCATCGCTGTCATGAACAAGGGCAAGGTGGTCCAGATGGGCAGTCCTGAGGACCTTTACCTGCGGCCGCGTTCGCGCTTTCTGGCCGATTTTATCGGCCTCACCAACATCTTCGAGTCGGAGAAGGCGGAAGGGGGAGTGCGCATCAAGTCGGGGCCCTTGCTCAAGACCTCGGCCAAGGCCGAGAGCGCGCCGGCCGTGGCCGTGCGCCCCGAGGCCATCCGCTTTGGCGACCAGGGCGACAACGTGCTGGAAGGCACCGTCAATCTGAAGATGTTCATGGGGACGACCGTCAAGTATGTGGTCTCGGTTGGCGGCCAGGACTTCGTGGCCGCCATTCCTCAGGCCGAGGCCGATTCGGGAGTGGCCAGTGGCGACACGGTCAAGTTGAGCTTTCCGGCTGAGGACGTGCTGGTGCTGGCCGAATGAGGAAGCTGCTTTATGCAGTGGTGGGGGTCTTTCTTCTTCTTTTCATGGTCTTGCCCATCACCAGTCTGTTGCTGGCGGGCTTCACCGGCATCCCGATTCCCATCGTAGGCTTTCTGGCCGACGGCGATCCCGGGGGGCTCGTCTCGGCCATCTCGGATTCGGCCAGCTGGCAGTTCTATCGCGAGTTCTGGGAGACACCTCGCTATCGTCAGGGTCTATTCAACTCGGTGGGGCTGGTGCCGATGGTGGCAGTGGCCGCCTTTCTCTTTGGCCTGGGCGTGCGCAAAGCCCTGGGAGCCCACCACCCCGTGGCCCGCCTGGCCGGGCTGCCTCTGACGGCCGCGCTCAGTTTGGGCACCATCGCCTGGGCTATCGGTTGGCCCAGTCTGTTTCCCAATTCGTCGCTAGGGCCGATTCTGGCCGGCGCTCCCGAGTGGAAGCTGCGCCTGCTGCAGAGTCTCGGTTACTGTCCCATGGTGACCCTTTGCTCGACAGCCATCGGCGTGGCGGTGGCCTTTGCCTTGCGCCGCACCAACATGCCGGCCCGCGAGTTCTTCCGCATGCTGAGCATCCTGCCGCTGTCGATGCCGCCGTTCCTGGGCGCTCTGGCCTTTCGGAACCTGATGGGAAACACGGGTCTGCTCACCAATCTGCTGCACTCGGTGGGCCTGTCCCACCCCTTCTCGGCCCAGTCGCCGGTGTCGGCGGGCATCGTCCAGTCGTTTCTGTTTTTCCCCTTCGTGGTCTTGACCACGGTGGCGGCCCTGGACCGCTCGGATCCCACCCTGGGTGAGGCGGCCGAGGTGATGGGAGCCCGCAAGGGCTTCGCCTTCTGGACCGTCCATCTGCCGGTGCTGATGCCGGGCATCTCGGCCGGAGCCTTCCTCATCTTCATTCGCAGCTTCGGCGATTTCGCCACCCTCAAGCTGCTGCTGCCGATCCAGTACTCCATGATCGTGGTCGAGGCCTATCGCGATCTCTCCGGCAACACCTATTGGGGTGGCGCCAGCATGCTCAGCTCGATCATGATCGCTGTGATTTTGACCATTCTGGCCCTGCAGAAGTACTTCGTCGAGCGCGGGACCTACGAGACCGTGACGGGCAAAGCCGGCGGCTCGAGCCAGCTCAAGTCGCGGCCGCTGGTCGACGGGCTGGCGCTGCTGTTTTGCCTGGCCGTGTTCGCCGTGCCCATCCTGTTCTTGTTTTCGACCGCGCTCTCGTCAGTGGCTCAGAATTGGGGCACCGAACTGTTGCCGCCCTCCTACACCTTCAGTCGCTATAGCCGCATCTTTGGCGAGCTTTTCGGCGAAGACAGCTCCCCTTTGTTGAACTCGTTCTTGCTCACCCTGCCAGCTCTCGTGGGCACGGTGGTGATGGCCTTCATCGTGGCCTATCTCATCTCGCGCACCAAGCATTGGACCGGCCAGGCCCTCGACTTCGCCACCATGCTGCCCTTCGTGGTTCCGGGCGTGGCCTTTGCGGTGGCGCTGATCGGCGCCTTCAACGCCCCGCCCATGGAGCTTCACTTCACGGCCACGCTGGTGGTGCTGGCCTATGTGGTCACCCGCGTGCCCTACGGCGTGCGCTCGACGCTGGCCTCGTTCCAGCAGATCGGCACGTCCATGGAAGAGTCGTCGAAGACCATGGGCGGCACCGACATCTTGACGCTCTTCAAAGTGACCGTGCCGCTGGTGTTGCCGGGGGTGCTGGCCGGCGCCATTATGGTCTTCATTTCGTGTATGCAGGATGTGGCCATCACCCTGATGATCTCGCCTCCCGACTGGTATCCCGCTTCGGTGTTCGTCTTCCACGAGATCGAGGCGGGCCGCATGTTCGACGCCTCGGCCTACGGCATCGTACTGCTGTTTTTGATCATGATCCCCTACGCCATCGCCTTCAAGCTGGGCGGCGTCCGCAGCGACCTTTAACCAAGCAAGACGCGGCCGACGCGTTTGACGTGCCGGAAATGGTCGTCAAAGGTTAGAATCACTGAATGGGTGGCTGCCGCGCAGGCGGCGATCACCGTCTGATTGAGAGACTGATGGCGACGGCTGGATTTCCGACTCACCTGGCTTCGAGAGGGCTCCCAAGCCGTCCGAAGAATCCCATCCATATGGGCGAAGAGCGAAAGAAGCGGCGCGAGTTTCTGGCTGACCTGTTGTTCGTGGGCGGGGCCCTGACGGTGGGCACCTTTTTCACCGAGATGAACGAAGAGGCTCAGGGAGCCTATGACGGCTGGGTGTTTCCTGAAGAGATCGACAAGAAGCTCAAGGCGACTCCTCAGCCAGGGCAGCCCCGGCCCCAGCCTCGTCCTCGTCCCCGGCCCCAACCGAGGCCGCAGCCCACCCCGCGGGTCGACGGCGGGGTGAGCGTTCCCGAACCGCCCCTCGACGGCAAGGTCTGTCCCCCTCAGCCTAAATTGCAGGGCGACTACGTTCAGCCCAAGAGCGACAAGAGATCGTAGTTGGATAGGCGGCTGGGGTAGGCGCGGCTGATGGGTAGCGAGGTCAGCCAGTGCAGCGGCGGGGCCCAGGGTGCTCGCGCGTCTCGGCCGACGGGCCGGACCGACCGAGCTGGGGACTGGCTGGGGCAGGGCAGCTCTAGAGCCGGCCCAGCCCCTGGGTGAGCAGGTCGGCGTAGCTGGGGCCTTTGGCCGCTTCGGCATCGGCGATGGCCAGATGCTCGGCGGCTTTGTCCCAGCCGGTGGCCCGGGCCAGCTCGACCTCGGGGCCGAAGAGGGTGGCCTCCGGGTCGCGGGCCTGGGGCAGGTAGAGGCTGACGCCGGTGGCCGTATCGCCGGGCTTGGCCCGGAACTCGGGCACCATCTGGTCGACCGCCAGCGAAAGGCCGCGACCGAGCTGCTCGAAGCCGGGCACCTGTCCGAGGTGCCGGGCGAAGTCGCCCAGGTCGATGCGCGGACCGGGATATTCCAGGTAACCCATCAAGATGTTGCCCTGGGCCTGCACCGCCCGCCGGCTGGCCAGGCTAGCCTGGCGAATCTGGTCAAGCGTCTCGGGGGTTGCCTCGAGGATGGCCTGGGAGAGGCGCGAGAGCGGCGCGCGCAAGCGTGCGGCGGCGCTCGTGTCAAGGGCGGCCAGGGTGCGAAAGCTCGAAGTCATGTCGGGGTGCTGGCTGTGCACCAGCCGTTGGGCCAGCTCGGCTCCGTCGCGGGACTGGGCGGCCGTCTGGGCCAGCAAGGTGAGGGGGCAGCCCGAGCGCACCACATCTTCGGAGGCCAGCACCAGGCCGGCCCGGCCTTCGAGCTGAGCGGCCACCTCGGCGCTGCCCATCAGGCAGGCATCGAAAAAGACGGTGTCCACTCGGCCGGGAAAGCCGGCTTGCAGTTCAGCCAAATCAAGGCGGTCGGCGTGGGGCGTGTCGATGGCGACGCCCGCGTGACCCTCGCCGTGAGAGCTGATCACCACCAGGTAGTGCTCGGCCGGGTAGTTCTTCATGCCCTCGGCCAGAAACTCGCGCAGGCTGCTGGCTCGTCCGCTATTGAGCTGGGAGCGGGTGTGGCTGGGGCCGCCCACTACGAAGTCCTTGACCTGGTGGTTATCGAACTGGCGCACCACCACCTCGACCCCGTCGAGCGGGCCCTGCTCGACCAGCTCGTCCAGCCGGCGCTCGATATGACTGCTGAGGTCGTTGGCTCCGGCGGCGTAGATCAAGACGGTCCATTGGCGCGGTTTTACCTGCATACAACAGAGCTTGCCCTGGCTCTGTCACACCGGCGTTAAAGGTCCTGGACCAGGCGCATGAGGGGGATCATGGTAGCCACGATCGTGAGACCGACCAGCACTCCCATCCCCAGCATCGTGAGGGGTTCGAGGGCGGCCAATAGCACCGTGGCCCGATACTCCATCTCGGTGTCGTAGATGTCGGCCACCTTGCCCAGCAGGCGGCCGAGTTCGCCCGATTCGTCTCCCACCTCGACCGCCTGTAGAAAGAGACGGGGAAAGAAGCGGGTGGCCTCGAGGGCGTTGGCGATGGTGGCTCCGTCGATGACCATGTTGACGGCCTCCTTGGTGCGCTCGCGCAAGCAGAGATTGCCGGAGGCATGACCGGCCAACTCGAGGGCGTGGTGCATGGGGATGCCGACATCGACCAGCAACTGCAGAGCCCGAGCGAAGCGGGCCGTGGCCAGGGCCTGAAGGGCCGCTCCCAGGCCCCAAACCGACATGGCGGATTCGACCAGGCGAAGTTGGACCTCGTCGTGTTTGAGGATTTGGCGAATGGCCCCGGCGATAGCGAGCACCAACAGGAAGAGACCGAGATAGGCCAGGGGAGTCGAGAGCAGATCCGAGAAGGTCATCATCACCCGGGTCAGAAGGGGCAACTCCACGTCCGAGCGGCGGATGACGCCAAAGAGTTCCCGAAAGAGCCAGGGTGGGATAAAGACGATAAAGAGAAAGCTGACGGTCAAGATGCACAGGGGATAGATCATGACGCTGCGCAGCCGAATGCTGCTCTCGTGGGCTTTTTCTTCGTGCACCGCCACGCGATCAAGCACCAGCGGTAGACTGCCGGTGACCTCGGCCACCCGAAACATCTGGCGATGCACCAGGGGGAAGATGTCCGGATAGCGGCAGATGGCCTTGTAGAAGGAGTGTCCCACTCGGATCGACTGGCTAATGCCCACCACGGCCGATTGCAGGGTCGGGTTGTCGAGCTGCGGGGCGAGTAAGGGAAGCCCCTGCTGCAGCGAGATGCCCGAGCTGAACATCACTGACAGACTGCGAAAGAGAACGGCCAGGTCGTGGTGAGTGACCCTAGACGTGGTGGACCTCCAATTCGACGCCAGGGCAGACTGCGGCTAGCAGCACGCGGGCGAGTCCCTCCTGGCTGATGGCCGCGGGCTGGCGCTCTACGAGCACGGCCCGTCGCACATCCTGATAGCTCAGGCCTCGGGCCTGAAGCTGGCCCAGGGCGGCTTGAAGGGGAGAAAGGCTCGGGTTGAAGGCTGCGTTCTCCAGGCAGGAGCCTGTCACCAGGGCCGTGTCGGTCGCGAGGGCGATGCCGGAGGGACAGTTGGAGTAGGGCGCATAGGCACGGACGGCCGCTTCCGCCGCGGCCGCGATAACGGCGTCGTCGCCGTCATACTCTAGCTCGTAGGGATGGGAAGCCAGCAGGGCGTTTTCGGCGCCGAGGTCCTCGGGACCGAAACAGTGCGGCAGCAGTTCGCTCAGGGTGGTTGGGGGCAAGCTCGGCAACAGCACTCGTAATTGGCTGGCGGCGGCCAGTTCGTTGAGGAACTGGCGCGAGTTGCCGCTGGGCGGGTCCGAGGCGGCCAGCGCGTCAAGGCCCGTCTCGCCGTTGTTGAGTGCCAACGAAAGCAAGCACTGCTCGGCGTGCAGGGTCTGGTTGAGCGGTTGACCGGGAAACTCGATGTTAAAGCCTAGATAAAGGGTGCCGCTGCTGCCTCGGCCCACCACCCCGACCCGAAAGCCCGAGATGGGAGCCAGGGCATGGCCGCGGGCCACCAGCACCAGTTCGAGCATCAGTTGGTCGGTGGACAACTCGAGCTCCTGGCAAAGCTGCAGCACCCGGCTGGCTTCGAGCACGGTGTCACCCCCGAGCAAGGCCTCGAGCGAGGTGGTCAGAGTCGATTCTGGGGTCTTGAGCACGTGGGCCAGGTGCTGCCCGGCCACAGCCAGCGCTGCAGCGGTGGCCGTTCGCAAGCCCACCAGCCCGGTTCGCTGGAAATGATGGATCTGGTCGACCAGAGAAGTCTGGTCCTGGTCTTTTCTGGTTGTCATGGTCTAACGCCGCCGGAAAAGTGAACTGAGGCGTCCGAGCGCCCCGGTGGGACGGTACACGTCCGCCAGGGTGATCTGTTCGGCCTCGGGGTCGAGTTCCCATTCCATTTCCCACAGTCGAACTGCCTCATCCTCCCCGCAAGTAAGATAGAAGCGGCCTTCGTGATCGGGGACGAAGCCGGACAGTCCCACCTGGTGGGATTTGAGCACCTCCATGGTGTGCCCCGTATCGAGATCCCAAACGTGTAGGTGGCCGCCAGCATCGGCCGAGACGGCAAAACGCAACCGGCTAAACATGGCCATCGCCCGCACCGGCTGGGTGTGACCGATCAAGGTGAGGCGGCACTTGCCCGACTCGGTGCTCCAGAGCCGCAACACGTGGTCGGCACCGGCCGTGATGGCAAAGGCTCCGCCCTGGCCCAGAGCGGCCGCCGTGCAGCGCAGGGCCGCCGCGTCGTCCCGGCCGTCGGTTCTGAGGTGGCCGGGCTTGAGTAGCGGCTGCCCGGTGGCCACCTCCCATAAGAAGAAGTCGGGCCCGGTCACGGCCAGTTTGGCGTCTTTGGACACGGCCAGAAGTTGCTGCGAGCCGGACGGGGTCTTGATGGTTCCCGCCAGTCGTCGATTGACCAGATCCCAGTGATAGAGGGTTCCGCCAGCGTCGGCCCCGACCAGAATGGTGGCGTCGTCCGAGAGCTTGAGGTCGACCAGCCCGGGGGGCGGGCTCTCGAGCAACTCGCAGCGACCACTGTCGGGTTTCCAGACCCGCAGGCTTGGCTCATGGCAGGCCGAGACCAGCACGGCCCCGGTCTGGGAATACTCCAGTAGCTCCACGGGGGCGTCGTGGCCCCGCAGGGTCTGCAACAGCCGACCGCTGGCAAAATCCCAAAGTTTGATGCGATTCCCCTCGGCGGTGGCTACTCCCAGCCGTTTGGGGGCCAGGGCCAGCCGACCCTGGGTCAGGCGGCCCGCCTCGGTGGAAGCTCGGCGTTCCCACATCGCCTTGAGCTGTTTGCGGGGCAGCCGACGAGTCAGCTCGGCCTGCACCTCCAGGGCGGCCGGGTCCCGACCATAACCGGCCACTCGCCGGGCCAGGGCCAGGCGGTTGATGGCCGAGGAGTAGTCTCCCTCCTCGAGCTTCTTCTGGGCGGTGGCCAGCTCGCTCTGGTAGCGGGCCTTGCCGGATTCGGCCTCGGCGTGGGTCCGTCCTCGACTCAAGGCCAGCGACCGGTCATAGACCCGGTGCTGCTCGTCGAACTCCCAGGCTACCAGCCGCCCCTCGGTGATGGCGGTCAGATAACGACGGGCTCGGGTCGTTTCCAGGGCGTCGGGAGGACCCTCCAGTCCCTGGAACGTTCGGATGCGTCGGCCGTTGACGAGGTCGGTCAGGCAGAGCTGACCCTGGCACCAGCTGACGTAGCTGTGCTCGTCCGCCAGAGCGGCTCCCCCCTCTCCCTCGCGGATCTTGCCGCCCCCCAGCTTCCAGACGCTGTGCCAGGTAGCGGATGCGCCTTGAAAGTGGACTAGCAGGTAGGACTCTTCCGGGCCGAGCTCCAGAGACAGCACCCGACCGCTGTGGGCCAGCTGCATTATCTCCTGGCCGCGGGCCAGGTCCCATACGCGCACCATTCCGTCCGAATGACCCGTGAGAGCGATGGCGCCCCGGCGAATCAGGGCCAGAGCGGTAGCCGCGGAGCCCAATTCGAGCTTCTGCAGTTCGTCGCCGGTGGGAGCGTCGCGCAGCACCATGCGTCCTGAGGCGTCGATAGCCAGGCACCGCTCGCCGTCGGGAGTGAAGATGGCTTGCTCGGCACTGGTCGGCTCCTCGTAGACCACCAGCGGGTCGCCACTGGGCAGAGCCAGTAGTTCCAAACGAGTTCCCCCCGCCAGGGCCCTTCTGCCCTGCGGATCCACCGCCAGGAAACGTCGTCCAGGCGGCAATTCGAGGATGGTTTGGCCGCTTTGCGCGCTCCAGAGTTGCCCTTCCGAGAACAACCATTGATTCTCACAGCAGATGGATGGGGGGTGTTCTATCTGCTGCTCGCGAGACCAGATTCCACGCCCGGCCGCCATATCCCATCCTTCGCAGCGATGTCGATCGCTGGCGAAGCAGCTGGTACTGCTGCCCACGGCCAACCATAGGGCTGGCTCGGCCCGGCGAAACTCATGGGCCGGAGTGGGTTCGGGAAAATAGATGCGGCCCTGGTACGAGCGCTTGCCGACGGTCGCCAGACGCTTGCGCAACACCGTCTCGCCGTCATCGGGCATCAGGGCCAGGGCTTTCTTGTATGCTTTCTCGGCCACGAAATACTTGGCCTGATAGGTGAGGGCGTCGCCGAGGGCGCGGTGAGCCGGTCCTTTCTCGGCCACTTCGGGATCGGCCAGGGCGCCGGTCAGGGCCGTCTGGGCCGCCACCGCGTCGCCGGCCTCGAGCCAGAACATCCCCTCGTACATCAGGGCCATGCCGCGATTGCTCTTCACCTGTTGGAGCCGTCGCAGCACTTCGTCTTGCGAGATCTCTCCATTGCGCCAGCGGGTGATGGCCGCGTTGTAGATGGTCTCGCAGTGACCGCTATCGTATTCGAGCGCTTTGCGCCAGGCCGCGTAGGCCTCAGAATACTTGCTCAACGACCACAGACTGACGCCTTTGTTGTTGAGAGCGTCGGCCCGCTGTTCGGACGGCCGGGGAACGGGTCGCTTATACGCCTCGCCCACCACCAGTTGAAACACTCCACTCAGACGTTGGCGTAGCTCGGCCATGGTGGCGGGGCGCTCGTCCGGAGACTTGGCCAGACACTTCGTGATGAGTTTGGCCAGCGCCTCGGGCAAGTCGGGACGAAACTCGCGTGGGTCAGGAGCTTTCTTGGATAGATGCCGCCCGATCAGAAGGGACGGCGGGACATCGCTCTTGCCGTCGTCAAAAGGCCGGCGCCCACAGCACATCTCGAAAAGCACGACGCCGAGGGCGTACACGTCGGCCTGAGCTCCGACCTTGTCGGCGTTACCCCATTGCTCGGGGGCTCCGTATTCGGGCGTTCCCAGCAGCGAGCCGGCCCCGGTCAGGGTCATGGAAAGGCTCTTGAGCGCCTCGGGCAAGACCTCGGGTAAGGCCCCGGGCTCGACGTTGAACTCGGCCGCCAGTTCCGACACCTTGGTGGTCTTGACGATGCCGAAATCGGTTACGCACAGGCGGTCATCGCCACGGATCAACAGGTTGGCCGGCTTGACGTCGCGATGGATGACTCCTCGGGAGTGGGCGTAAGCCAAACCGTCGCACGCCTGCATGGTCAGGTCGAGAATCGTCTTCCAGTCGCCGGACCGAACCCAGCCTGTCTCCAGGGCATCTTTGAGTGAACCGCCGGCCAGATAGTCGAGAAACAGCAGCGGGATTCCGCCGAATTGGCGGACGAACCAGCACTGGACGATGTGAGGATAGACGCCCAGGTCGATCCAGGTCTCGGCTTCTCGGATGTAGCGCTCTCGGTTGTGCCGCTCTTCCACTACCTCAGGTAGGGGCATCTTGACTGCCAGATCGAGGTTCCACTCGCGATGCCGAACCCTGAAAACCGCGCCCATTCCACCGTAGCCCACCAGGTCCTTGACTTCGAACTTGCCGTCGAAGACATGGCCCGGCTTCCAGGTAACGGCTTCTCCCGATTGCATTTGCGCTATTTCTCCCCGCACACAGGTCAGTCCCTCTGAAGCACGAAGCGGCTAACGTGGACAAGAGGCTGTGGAAACAAGTGTTCGGGGAAGCCCTCGGCTTCGCCTCGGAAACGCTCAAAGCGGAACGCTCTTTCGTCGTGTTCGAGGGGGCGGGTCTGGCCCGGGGTCTGGACACCGCCTCACTCTGGGTGACGGGTGCCATCAGTCACACTATTCTCAGGACCCTGTTAGAAGAGCAAGAGGCCCTGGTCATGATGGATGCCCTGGCCGACCCGCGGTACCGCGAACAGACCAGCGCCATCCTTTCGTCCTTGCGGTCGATCTTGTATGTGCCATTGCATAGCCCCAATCGAGTGGTCAGTGGCATGCTCTATCTCGACACCCTGACCAAGACCGGCGTCTTCGGCCACGAGCAGCTCACCAAGGCGAAGTCTTTCGTGGCCAACAACTTCGAACCGATGCTGGCCGAGCTATCGATTCAGCCAAAAGTGCTCGACTGGGACGGTCTGACCGCCACCGAATGGCTCTGACCGAGCTGCTCGGGGTGCCCCGCGCCCTGGTCGGCATGGTCCATCTGGGGGCCCTGCCCGGCGCCCCGCGAGCCGGTCCCAGTCTGGCCCAGATCGTGGCCACGGCCGTGGCCGAGACGACTTGTTACGCCGAGAACGGCTACCATGCTGTGATTCTCGAGAACATGCACGACCGGCCCTATCTGGCCGCCGGGGTCGGCCCCGAAGTGGTGGCAAGCATGGCCGTGATCTGCGCCGAGGTGCGGCGCCAGGTCGACCTGCCGGTCGGCGTTCAGGTGTTGGCCGCCGCCAACCGTCAGGCGCTGGCCGTGGCTCTGGCCGGGGGGGCGGCCTTTATCCGGGCCGAAGCGTTCGTTTTCTCGCATGTGGCCGACGAGGGTTGGCTCGACGGTCAGGCCGGCGAACTGTTGCGCTATCGCCGGGCTATCGGAGCCGACCACATCAAGATCTTCGCCGACATCAAGAAGAAGCACTCGGCCCACGCGGTCACCGCCGATGTGAACCTGGCCGAAACGGCCCGGGCTGCCGAGTTCTTTCTGGCCGACGGCCTGGTGGTGACGGGCACGGCCACGGGGTCGGCTACCGACCCGACCGAGGTGCAGGCTGTCTGCGAGGCCACGTCGCTCCCAGTGATGGTGGGCTCGGGCCTGACCCCCGACAATCTGGGCTGTTTCGAGGCCGCCTCAGGACTCATCGTCGGCTCTTGGGTCAAGCAGCAGGGTCACTGGGCCAACCCCCTCGACCCGGCTCGGGTCAAGGCTCTGGCCGAAGCCTTTCGCGCCTGACAACAAGAAAAGCCACCGAGAGGGTGGCTTTTCAAGACTTGCAATCCAGTGGATCGCTGCATGAGTTTTTCACGAGAAGATTTCTTCCTGCAAAAATTCGCAAAAGCTACTGGTCCCAGATGATGCCCGAGATTCGATCGGGACCGAACACATCGAGACCCGGGTCGACCTCGATCCGCAGGCTTCCTTTGGGCAGGTCGTAAAAGAGCGTGCGGCCCTCGACCCGATCGGGCGGCCCCAGTACCGATCGGGCTCGCCGAGCTAGCTCGCGTCGCTTGAACTTGCGCCCCCCCAGGCTAGCGCTGTAGCCAACGATGGTCTCGATCGTCTGGTCGCGCACCACCACCCGCGCGCCCTGTTTGCCGGAGGAATGAGTCAGCATGAAGATGCTGGTCTCGTCTTCTTGGGCCTGCACCGGATAGGGCTCGACCTTGAACCTGGCCTTGACCTCGGGCCACTGCTCGCCGGGTGCGATGTCGTCGATAGTCAATCCACTGCGGTCGGGCACCACTCGCCTGGCTGCCGAAATGCCCACCGCAGCGAGAACACCTAACAGTAGCAGCAAGATCAGCAGTGGACGGGCCCTGGCCATGGAAGGATTCTAACAGATGGACGCTCGCTTCGCGAGAAGGGAGCGGCCTTTGGCCGAGAAGGGAGCGGCCTTCGGCCGAGAAGGGAGCGGCCTTCGGCCGAGAAGGGAGCGGCCTTCGGCCGAGAAGGGAGCGGCCTTCGGCCGAGAAAGGAGCGGCCTGCGGCCGAGAAAGGAGCGCTATCTCGCTTAGGCTCGATAGCGAGAGGGGAGCGAGGTTCGCTTCGCTCACCTCGAGGTTTTGGGATAGTCGACGCTTCGCGTCGTAAATCTGGGGCGGCTTCGCCGCCAGGTGGCTCGGCCCCGGCCCGGTCGCGTACAGCCAGCCCGGGTCGTTGTAAACAACCACTCCGGGTCGTTGTCGGCCCGCCCCGGGCAAGGCCGGGAAAAGAATGAGGAGTGGCCGTAGCCACTCCTTTTCTCGAAGCGAGCTCTGCGAGCTTCGCTCCCATCTCCCGGCGAAGCCGGGCTCCCATCTCGAGGCCTCGCCTCGCTCCCTTCTCGCCAGCGAAGCGCAGCGCTCACCTCGAGGTTTTGGGATAGTCGACGCTTCGCGTCGTAAATCTGGGGCGGCTTCGCCGCCAGGTGGCTCGGACCCGGCCCGGTCGCGTACAGCCAGCCCGGGTCGTTGTAAACAACCACTCCGGGTCGTTGTCGGCCCGCCCCGGGCAAGCCCGGGAAAAGAAAAAGGAGTGGCCGTGGCCACTCCTTTCTCGAAGCGAGCTCTGCGAGCTTCGCTCCCATCTCCCGGCGAAGCCGGGCTCCCATCTCGAGGCCTTGCCTCGCTCCCATCTCCCGGCGAAGCCGGGCTCCCCGCGACGCGCTTAGCCTTTGTTCTGGCAGTTGCGCAGCTGGTCGCGCAGGCCTTTGGCTTCGTAAGCCAGGTCGCGCTTTTGACCTTCGAGGCCGCTGACTTCGCTGTTGAGCGAGCTGTGCTCGCCCCGCAGCCCGTCGGCCCGGCTCCGAATGTCGCTGGCTTCGCGGCGGGCCTGGTCGGCTTCGCGGCGCATTCCGGGCACGGCCATGCGAGCGGCGCTGGCTTGATTGCGCAGGCTGCTGGCATCGTCGCGGGCCCGGTCGGCGCGGCGCTCGGTCTCGGCCAACCGCTGTTCGTAAGGAGCCAGAGCTTCGCGGACTTTCTTGTCCACGGTCTGGGGAATCTCACGCTCGCGGGTGTCGAGCTGGCCCTGACGGGTGTCGAGCTGGCCTTTGCGGGTGTCGTATTGACCCTGCAGTTCGGCCTGCCGACCGTCGTAGAGTTCTTGCTTGCGAGCCTCGACCAGCTGATCCTGGTCGCGCTCGATGGTGTCGACCTGGCCTTTGAAGACCTGCAGGTCGACCTGACGCTGGTTGAGGCCGGTCTCGCGCTGGCCGAGGCCAGTGTTGGTCTCGTCGAAACGGCGCTGGGAGTCTTCTTGAACCAGCTGGTCGCGACGGGCTTCTTTGTCTTCGATGCGCTGGTTCTGCTCACCCAGAGCAGTTTCACGGTGGTCGAGTTCGGTGGTGCGGGTCTCGTGGTTAGAGATGGCCGCGGCGTTGTTTTTGTCGAGTTCGGCAGCCAGCTGGTCGAGGCCGGACTTGGCCGCTTCCAGGCGGTTTTCTTTCTCGTCGAGCTGGAGCCACTGCTGGCTATTGTGGACCGCCTCGACACCACTGGTGATGCCCGAGCGCACGGCCCGCAGCAGGAAGTATCCGCCAGCGGCGCCGACCACACCCATCGCCACTCCGCCGACGATAGCGCCGGTTTTCGCGGCTCCGGCCAGGGCGGCGAAGCTGAAGTCTTTGGCCATCAGGCCGGTGGTCAGGTTGGCAGCGCCTGCGATGGAGCCACCCAGGACCGCGCCGCCCAGACCGCCCGTGGCGACTCCGCCAGCAGCCAGCAGGTAACCGACCGCGTCGAGGGCTTTGGGCAGGGGAGCCGGCCTTTTGCCAGGCACACGACCCGCGTCGGGGTCGTAGCCGAGGATTTTCTTGCCAGTCCACTGGATGGCTTTGGCCGGCAGGCTACCGAGGCCTTTTCCGACTTTGTAGCCGCCCACGATGCCGGCCGCACCACCGATCAGGATACCGGCTTGAGCGCCGTAGGCCGCGGTGGTCAGCGAGGTGCCGAGGAACTGCATCACGCCGGTGGTCGAGACCGAGGCGATGGCGGGGCCGAGGCCACCACCGATGGCGGTTCCGAGGATAGCGCCGCCGACGACCCCGGCGTAACCGCCCGCGATGGCGGTGACGATGCCGGTGCCTCCACCGACGGCCAGGCTCATGTCGTTGCCGACACCGACCATTCCGGCGCCGATCTCTTTACGAGCACGGCCCACGAAGGAGTCCGACGGCTGGTCCTGAGCCGGCGGAGCCGGCTGCTGTTCTTTGGCCGCGCGGGCCGGGTTGTAAGTCTGGGGTGTAACGTTGGTGAGTTTCATTGTCTTAAATCTCCCTACCGGCTCCGCGTTAGATGGACTTCCGGATGATGTTGACCAGAACACCGGTGGCTACACCGGCGCCGAGTCCGACGGCCGCACCGCCAGCCACGCCGTAGGCCATTCCGAAACGGCCCTCGACGTCGGCCGTGAGGTCGTGTTTCTCGACCTGCGGCTTGTGGATGATGGTGCCCCCCATGACGGGGTTGTTGGCGGTGACATCGCGCATGCCCGGGTTCTGGGCGTCGCTGCCATTGATGCCCTCGAACCAGTTCTGGGGCACCTGCCCGATGACTTGCGTCTGGGTGACCGGGGTCTCGGAGGTGTATTGCACCGTCTGGGAGTGGCTGGCTTCCAGGCTCGAGGCCACGAAGCCGGCCGCGGCACCGGCGGCTGCACCGGCCAGACCGAAGCGGACTAGCAGTTTGGTGTCGCCTTTGGTCTCGCGGCGGTCGCCACCTTCGTAGGCACCGTCAGGGATGAATTTGCGGGCCACCGTCATCGCGGCGCCGACACCGAAGCCGAGACCGGCGCCGATGCCCATTCCCACCAGGCCCGAGACCAGCGGGCTACCGTCACCGGCAGGAGTGATCTTGACCTCGCGGGTGGTGTAGCTGCCGACTCGCTCGGTGGTGGTGGAAGGCTCGTAGTTGTGCTGCCATCCCTGGATGCTGCCGTTGGCGTCGTTGCGAACCGTTTCGGTGGCAACCCAGGGCTCTTTGGCATCGACCATACTGGTGCGCAGGATGTCGTGGTCGGTCTTGATGATCTCGTAGCTGGGAGCGCTCAAGAACGAGGCCAGCATCTCTTTGCCGAGGCCGATGCTTCCACCGACGGCTGCGCCAGCCAGGGCGCCGCCCATCATCAGCTCGGAGTTCTTGAAGTTCTTCAGAGCCGGGGGGCGGACAGCCGTGTCCTGGTCGAGGCGATCGAGGTCGTCGGAGACTTTGCCGAGTCCATCCTGGACCTGACCGTACTTGTTGTCGATAGCGGTGGCGTTCTCGTCGGGCACGAAGTCTTTCTTTTCGCCCGCGATGTGTTTGGTTACGAAGTTGCTTACTCTGGTGGTTAGGTTGATCATGTTCGTGGGCTCCTAGTGACCGCAGTTCGCCAGCTTGCTGCGAAGGGTCGAGATATCCGACTGGAGGCGACCAATCTCGGTGCGCAGGTTACCCACTCGGGTGCGCAAGCTCGAGATCTCGTTGCTGAGTCGGCTGTAGTCGCTCTGGGCTGCGTTACGCGAGTTGACGGCGCTGTCGCGGTCGCCTTTCGCCGAAGCGAGCTCGGCGGCAGCCATGTTGTAGTCTTGCTGGGCCGAGCTGCGCTCGGACTGAGCCCGACGTTCGTCGTTCTCGGCGTCGCGAATGCGGCTTTCGAGGCGGTTCTTCTGGGGGTCGAACTCGCTGCGGAAGCGCTGCTCGATTTCGCTGTTGATCTTCTGCTCTTGCGTGTTGAGCCGCGACTCGTAGTCGTCGAGCTGCTTCTGCATCTCGGCGTACTGAGCTTCGAGTTTGGGACGAAGCTCGGCGTAGGCGGCCTGACCGCGCTGTTCGATCGAGGCCTCGAGAGCGGCTTTGCGCTCTTTCTGCGTCTTCTCGAAGCCGTCGAGTTCGGTCTTGAAGCTGTCGAGCTTTTCGGTCCACTCTTTGAGGGTCAGTCCGTTGTCGACCTTCTCGGAGCCGAAGCGCTTTTCGTAGTCGGCCTTACCGGCATCAGAAATGTTCTCGTCGATGGCTTTTTCACGCTGGTTGGCATCGCCTTCCCGCTGCTCGACCCCCTGTTCGCGAGTGTCGAGAGCGGAGGTCTGCTCCTGGTGGTAAGTCCGCTTGGTATCGGCTTGAGCGGTGAGTCCGTCCTGGCGAACCTTGAGCTCTTCCTCCAGGGCGTCCAGGCGCGAGGCTTTTTGGCCGAGGTTTTCGCCATCGCCGGTCTTGTTCCAGATTTTGGAGGCCTGGTTGTAGACCCAGCCACCGGCGTTGGTGACCGTCTTGGCGGTGGCTACGCCACCTTTGGCACCGATGAAGCCCATCGTGACCGCACCCACAGCCGCGCCGATTTTGGCGCCGGTCCCGGCCGTGCTAAAGTCGAAGCCGCTGGCGAAGAGAGAGCCGGTGGCGCCGATGCCGGCACCGATGATGGCTCCTCCGGTGGCTCCGGCCGCGGCCCCGGTGCCAGCGATGGCGCTGGCCGCGAAGTTCGAAAATCCAGTGAGTTGTTTAAGGTCGTCAGGTTTGCTCTGACCGACGTCGGCTCCGAAGATGCGTCCGACCGATTTGCCGATGCTGACACCGGTGGCGATACCGCCGGCCAGACCAGCCGCGCCGCCGATGAACAGGCCCGCGCGAGCGGCAACCGAAGTGGAGCTGAGCACTCCCGAGAGGAAGCTTCCGGCGCCCTGCGAGGTGACCGTTCCGACTACCGGGCCGATGGCGCTGCCGAAGAGCGAGCCGATGATGGCTCCACCCAGCACGCCGGCATAGAGTCCGGGAAGGGCGAAGGTCAGGGCGCCTACGCCGCCGAGGGCGAACTTGACAAAGTTGCCACCCTCACTACCGCCGTCGTTGGCGGATTCAACTTTGTCCTGAGGCTCGGCGGCGGCCGGGGTGGCCGGTTTCTCCGGGGGGGCCGCATTGGCCACGTGGAGCTGCGAGCGCACAGGCATCCTTTCAATTCTCATCTGTTTCTACCTCCGGTTGGGAGTCATGCTCCTGCCTACTGTATGCAAGCAGTTTACGGAGGCGGGCTTAAAGAACGATGAAAACCGAAAAGTTTTTTTGAGATCGCGTAGTTACGCAATTCTCGCGGCTCTCTCAGAATATTCCCGGGGGGTTGGCCAGAGGTTGGAACCTGGTGACGAATGTTGCCGGGCCGTGGGTTCGAAGTTAAGTCTCGTGAATTTCTGGATCCGTTTCCCAGCGCAGGTGAGCTGGGACCACCCACCCCGGTTCGAGCACGCGGGCCAGTCTGGTGCAAGTTGTCGCTCGGTCGACCCGCCCGAGGTGGTATTCGCCAAAGGCCAGGTGGTCCAGGGCCAGGGGCTGGAACTCGACCCCCAGGCTGCGGACCCACAGTTGGAGCTGCTCCACCCCCCGGGGCAGTTCACCTCGCAGAATGGCCAGGGCCGCCCGGGCGGCGTTGGCTACGGCCGAACGGGGGGCCGTAGTGGCCGCTTCGTCGAGCAGACCCTGAGCACCGTCGAGGTCTTGTCTGAGCAGACGGGTCCAGGCCACACAGCCCAGCAAGGCGGGGCGGATCTCTTCGAGCCCCTCCACCTCGAGCAAATCCTCGAATTGGTCGTCGCGACACCCGAACAGCCGCAGAATGGCATTTTCAGGCTCAAGCTGACGGTAGCGATCGAGAATGTTGCCGGCCACCGACTCGCACTCGATCGTCTGCAACGACCTCAGGGCGAAAGTCGCTCGAGTCCTGGTATCGAGGTGCCAGGGAGGGATGGAGTCCGTCCAGGTGCTGAGAATGGCCGACCCGTCGGTGGGCACGCCGCCGGCAATCCACGGGACCAGGTTGCCCAGGCCGACCCATAGATTCACCGCCCAGAGCATAAGCTCAGGCGCCCATTGGTGGAGACTGGCCTCGGTCGGCAAGACCGCCGGCCAGCAGGCCAGGGCCACCAGCAGGTTGGCCAGGGGTCCGGCCGCATAGACAAGCGTTCGTTTCCAGCGAAATCCATCCATGGTGGTGGGCTGTAGCAGCACTCGACCCCCAACTGGAAACAGCCGCAGTTGGAAGACGATAAACCGGAAGGTTCTGGTGAGCAGCGGCCTTCCCTGACCGATCGTGATGGCCACGATGTCATAGCCCACAAGCTGGGCAGCCAGCCAGTGGGCAGCTTCGTGGAGAATGCTGGCCAGGCTGCGCCACACCAGGGCCACGGCCAGATTGAGCAAAACGAAGTCACCCTCGTAGGCGGTCACCGCCACCAGCAGCAAACCGGCCAGGGCCAGAGCCCGTAACATGAAGGCGGCTCGCCTGCTGGTCCTTCTCTGGCATGTCAGGCAGAATCCATCGTCAAAGGCCGAAGCGAGCCAGGCGCTGAGGCCGCATTTCTTGCATGAGTATGTGACCTCGGGCTCGAACTCGACATCACTCATGCTGGTGAGGCTGTCAGCCAGAACCTGCTCGTCGAGGCATCCTTCCAGCGCTTTGGCGGCCTGGCTGCCCTCGGCCCGGGCCAGACCCCAGAGCAGATGATGGCTGTCGACCGAGGTGGAGGCCACCGCCTGAGCTCTTTTCAAGGCCAGGTTGATGGCGGCGATGGTGGGCTCGCTAAAGGGGGCCGGGTTGACCAGTTTGCCAAGCAGAAAGGTACGCCGGCCGGGACCCTCATCGTCGGGTCGGCACTGGTCGAGCGCCGGGGCGGTTTTCACTAACCGGCAGGCCACGCCCCGTTCGCTCGCCAGCAGGCGCCGCAACACCAGGTCGGTGGTAACCTTCTGGCATGGAGCCGAAAGGACGGTCAGCACCGTTGCACTAAAGGCAATCGCCATGACCAATTGCTTGGCGATTTGACGGCGCGGAGCCTGCTACTTCGCTGGGGTCGCCCGGACCCGACAGAGATGGAATCGCTGGTCCCACGCATCCTGGTCTCCTTCGCTGCCCTTCGCGCCAGCCTCGTGCACTAGCCGGAGACGGCGGTCTTCTGACACTTTTACGGCCGAGGTGACTGCCGTCACAAAGTATCGTTTTTCACCGCCGGGGGGGCATCCCATCGGATATGCTCGGCGGGCAAAGAACTCGATACGAAAAGCTTAGGAGGTATCTTCAGTTGCGCAATTCCCTGATCGCGTGTTGCCTCTGCCTGGCCTGTATGGCCGGCTGCGTCACCACGCCCGAGCCAGACGCCACTGCGCCGGGCCCGGCCGCCAGCGTGGTCGGTCCGGGCGGCCCTACTCCGGTAGGAGAATCTCGCTATCTCTACACTATTAGCTCGCTAGCCAGAAGCGTGGTCGGCTATCGAGTCGACCCGGTGACCGGACAACTCTTTCCGGTCGGCACGGCTCGCTTTGCTCCCCAGCAAGCGACGCCTCGGGCGCTGGTGGTGGTCAATCATCACGTCTACGCTGCCGAGAGCAACTCCGGCGCAGTCAACGCTTTCAACGTCCAGGCCGACGGTCGCCTGTTACCCATCCATGACGCGCTCGGACTGACCGGTGGCCCTGATCTGGTGGGCCTGCGCGCCACGCCGGATGGACAGAATCTCTTCGCCCTGGCCAGCAATCCCACGGCTATCTACAGCCTCAAAGCCGACAGTTCGGGAGCTATCCGTCAGAACGGTCCGCCGCTGGCCTTGCCCGGAGGTTTGCCCAACACACCCAGTCCCCTGTGCGTCGACCCACAGGGCGACTTCGTCTTTGTCTGCAACAACGGCCAGGTCACCTCGCTGCGGATCAATCCCGACGGCACCCTGACTGCGGTCGGCAGCTTTACCGGAGCCGGTGGGGCCACGGCCGTGACAACCGACCGCAGCGGCTCGTTCCTCTACACTGTCGACCAGGCTCAGAATGTGGTTTCGCAATTCTCGGTGGCCCGCGCTACGGGTGCGCTGCAAGCCCTGCCGACGGCGACCATCGCCACTCCGACCGGGCCCCGAGCGATCGCCCTGGACCCGGCCGGGCCGTTTCTCTACGTGGGCACCGACAGCGGCCAGGTGGCTGCCTTCGCCATCGGCGGCAGCGGCCAATTGACCTCGCTTGGCCAAACCGCTTTCCAACCCGGCCAGGGCGCGGTGGTTGGGCTTGACGTCGACGCCGCTGGACGGGCTGTCTATGTGCGCATCTCACCGGCCCTGAATCTAGGCTTTCTTAGTCACGTGCCCATCAATGCCGACGGTAGCCTGGGCCAGTTGCAGCGCTTCGACTCGGTGCTCAACGACGCCGGCGGCGAGATGCACTTCGACAACGGCACTCAGGCGGTGGCGGTCACTGCCAAGAACGTGTATACCGCCCACGCCGTGGCTAACACGGTCTCGTCTTTTGGCATCAATCCGACCACAGGAGCACTGACGGCCCTCAATACGATGCCAAGCCTGGATCCCGAGCCGAGAGCGCTAGCCGTAGCCACCCTCACCGACGGCACCCGAGTGCTCTATCTAGCCACCTTCAACTCGCTCAACATCTTCCATCTCGCCCCGGACGGCAGCCTGGGGGCCGCCCTTCCGCTCAACCTCGGTAGCGGCTCGATCGTCTCGCTGGCGGTGAGCAGTTCGAATCGCTTTCTCTATGTCCTCGACAGCAATCCGGGGGGCAACTCCTTCGTGAGCGTCCTGGCCATTCAAGACGACGGAACGCTGGTGCCCACCGGCGGCCAAAGGGACACCGGTCTGCCGGGAGCCCGAAAGATCAAGACCGACCCTCGCGGGGGACTGGTCTACGTCACCCACGCCCAGGATGTGGTTACTTTTCTGGAAGGCTTTGCCGGGCAACTGGTCAACCAGGGGGCGACCTCGCTGGGAGCCCGCAACGTAGGTGTCACCGACCTGGCTCTCAATCCTCGCCTCAGTGTGGTGGGGACTGCTCTGAATCTGGCCGATCAGGTCGTGCTGGTGGCTCACGTCGCGCTGGGTCAGGTTGGAAGCGACCCGCCGGTAGTGGTGGGCCCGGCCCGGGCCGTGGCTTTTGACCCCGCCGGCACCAACCTCTACGTCACCATCGACAACCCGCCGAGCCTGAGCCTCTATCGGGTGGCCGACAACCGGACTCTGACGCTGGTGCCGGGCGCGGTGCCGGTGGGAGCCATCCCGGCCGCCATCTCTACCGACGAGTCAGGACGCTTCTTCTATCTGCTCAACGTCGGCACCAACACCATCTCGCAGTTCGGGATCAACCCCAACGGCACGGTCACCTCGTTGACTCCGGCCTTCGTCGCCACGGGCAACGGACCCAGCGACATGCTGGTGGTCAGCGACCGGCAATAGGGTTTCTCAGTGGGTGGTATCAGTGGGGGGGCTGGCCGCCCCCCCCGCCCACCTGTCGAGAGGTCTGGCCGATGGCAAGCATCCAGGCTAGAAGCCTCGACGGCCCGAGAGCCAAGCGGTAACAAATCGGTCCTTGTCGAGCCCTCACGAGAGGGTTAAGATGCTCGCGCACAAGCCTCGAATATTACAGGTACTGGTCTTGCTATCGCTCGCTCTGTCTAGCCATAAACCGCCCGTTAGGAAGCCTCCGTCAGAGTGGAAGATGACCTGGCATGACGAGTTCAATGCTCCCGACGGCTCGGCCCCCGACCCCGATCATTGGACCCCCGCCGTGGGTGGCAACGGGTTTGGCAACCGCGAACTTCAGACCTATACCGACCGACCCGAGAACGTGGTGGTAGAGTCGGGCGATCTGGTCATCACCGCCCGGGAGGAGCATCACACCGGCCCCGACGGCATCCCCCGCGATTACACCTCGGCTCGTCTTCACACCCGCGAGCATTTCAACCAGCGCTATGGCCGCTTCGAGGCCCGCATCAAGGTGCCGGAAGGGCAGGGGATGTGGCCTGCCTTCTGGATGCTCGGCGCCAACCGCCACCGCGATGGCTGGCCCCAGTGCGGCGAGATCGACGTCATGGAGAACGTGGGCAAGGAGCCGGGCCTTGTTCATGGCACGGTCCACGGGCCCGGGTATGCTGGCGCCCGCGGCATCTCAGCCGCCTTCGAGTTGCCCGACAACGAGGCTTTCAGCCAGGACTACCATATCTTCGGCGTCGAGTGGAGCCCCAAGAAGGTGACCTTCGATGTCGACGGCGAGCCCTATCAGACGGTCACCCCCAAAGACTTGCCCGCGGGCGCCAAGTGGGTCTTCGACCATCCTTTCTACCTGCTGGTCAATCTGGCCGTGGGCGGCGATTGGCCCGGCCCCCCCGACGAGACCACCCAGTTCCCCCAGGAAATGCGGGTCGACTGGGTGCGCGCCTACAAGCGCTCGTAGAACCGTCGCTGGGCGTCGTGGCCCGACGGCGAACTATAATGTCAGCAAGTTTCCCGAGCCTCGAGACGCTTCTGTTCCGGCCCGGAAGGGGTCGGTAAGGCCGCGAGATAACTTCAGCCATAGGAGGTAGAGTGTCCTCGCGTTCACCCTTGTTCTCGGACCTGACCGCCTCCTTTGTCCTTTTCCTGATCGCCATTCCGCTCAACCTGGGTATCGCCCTGGCCAGTGGTGCCACGGCCGTCCAGGGTCTGGCGGCCGGCGTCATCGGAGGGCTGGTGGTGGGACTTTTGGCCGGTTGTCCCTTGATGGTCAGTGGCCCGGCCACCGGTCTTATCGCCATCGTCTGGCAGATCACCGATGAGCACGGCATGGTCATGTTGGGACCGGTGGTCCTGGCCGCGGGTCTGCTCCAGATCCTCATCGGCCTGGCCGGCCTTGGCCCCTGGTTTCGAGCGGTTGCTCCCGCCGTTATCCAGGGTATGCTGGCCGGCATCGGAATCCTCATCTTCGCCAGCCAGTTCCACGTCATGCTGGGCCAGCGCCCCGAGAAGGTGGGTCTGACCAACCTCTTGATGATTCCCGGAGCCCTTTACCACGGGCATTTCCACCCGGCTTTGCTGGGAGCACTGACCATTCTCGTGATTCTTGTTTGGAATCGAATTCCCGGCCGAGCCAAGCTCATCCCCGGGGCGCTACCCGGAGTGGGCGCGGCCATCCTGGTGACGTGGGCGTCCGGCTTCAAAGTGGCGATGGTCGAAGTGCCGGTGGATCTGGCCTCCGAGTTTCGCCTGACCTCGCTCGAGCAGCTAAGGCATTTGAGCGACTTGCCGGTGCTCGAGTCCGTGCTGGCCCTGGCCTTCATCGCGACAGCCCAAACCCTGCTCACGGCCACCGCGGTGGATCGCCTTCACGACCGAGAGCGAACCAACTACAATCGCGAAGTGGTGGCCCAGGGAGTCGGCAATCTGCTGGCCGGCTGGCTGGGACTGCTGCCCCTATGCGGGGTGATCGTCCGCAGTGCAGCCAATCTTCAGGCCGGCGCCGTCAGTCGGCGTGCCACTGTGCTGCAGGGGGTTTGGGTGGCCCTGTTCGCGTTCTGCCTGGCCCCGGCCCTGAGGTATATTCCGGTGGCCGCCCTGGCGGCTGTGCTCGTCTTGACCGGTATTCGTCTGGTCAATCTCGACGCGGTGCGGGAATTGTCGCAGTTTGGTCGGGGAGAGCTGGTCACCTATTGGGGCACTCTCGTCACGGTGGTGTCGGTCGACCTGCTCAGTGGCATCGCCGTAGGCTTCGCGCTTTCGGCTGTTCGTCTGGTTCATAATCTGACCAACTGCCAAACCCGGGTCTACAAGGACACAGATTCCGGGGCCACCGTGGTGGAAGTCAAGGGGAGCGCCACCTTCTTCACTCTACCTGAATTGGCGCGCGTGCTCGAAGAGGTCCCACCCGGCCGCGAGGTGCACGTCTTCGTCAGCCATCTCTACTACATCGACCACGCCTGCCTCGAGCACATCATGACCTGGGAGGAACAGTACATCAGCCAGGGCGGCCAGGTCTTCATCGAGTGGGACCACCTCATCGGCCGTTTCAAGAAGCCGACCACCTCGACCAACGATGTTCTCGAACAGGTAAGCCGGGCGACGGCCTACGAGACCCTGGTGGCCCAAGCTCCTGTGCTCGACCGAGAGAGCTACTCTTCGCACCAGGAGCTAGTCGACGAGATCTGCCAACTGATGCAACGGCGTCAACCCAGAGTCAAGCCCGCCAGGCTGGCTACGCGCCTGATTTACGAGCTACAGCTCGGCGGTTCACCCTTCGTGGCCGGCTCTGGACTGCCCAATCTACGGGTGAATGAACTGCAGCGCCAGCACCTGATCCTGGTGAGGGTGCGTCGCGGAATCACGTTCATCCACCCGGTCAGTGGCCAGGGGCACACGGCCTTCTGCCTGCTGTTTCTGTTTAGTCCTGAAGAGGCGGCGGGCGAGCATATTCGCACCCTGGCCTCGCTCATCTCGCGAGCCGAAGAGGATTGCTTGACCGAATGGCTCGAGGCCCGAAGCGACGAGGAGCTGCGTCAGACTTTCCTCAAGCACCGTCGTTTCGTGTCGGTGGTCTTAAAGAGTCAGGCTGCCACGGCGGTCCTCCTGGACCGCGCCGTCTGGCAGGTGGCCGAGTTGCTGCCCCCCAGCGCTCTCATCGCCCTGGTCGAACGCGAGGGGGAAAGTCTGGTGCCCAAAGGCAAAACGATCCTGCGCGAGGGCGATCGGTTGATAATCTTCGGCGAGGACCACGACATCGACTTGCTCTTCCGCCGCTACGTCAACAACGAGCCCTCGCTGCGCTCACCTCGAGGTTTTGGGATAGTCGACGCTTCGCGTCGTAAATCTGGGGCGGCTTCGCCTCAAGGTGGCCCGGCGAGGCCCGGTCAAGGCCGGGAAAAGAAAGAGGAGTGGCCGTAGCCACTCGTGCCGAGGAACTGCATCACGCCGGTGGTCGAGACCGAGGCGATGGCGGGGCCGAGGCCACCACCGATGGCGGTTCCGAGGATAGCGCCGCCGACGACCCCGGCGTAACCGCCCGCGATGGCGGTGACGATACCGGTGCCGCCACCGACGGCCAGGCTCATGTCGTTGCCGACACCGACCATTCCGGCGCCAATTTCGCGCCTGGCTCGGCTGACGAAGGAATCGGGCGGGGGAGCCGGCTCACCACCTTCCGCTGGCGTGCCGGCCGAGCGAGACCCACCTACTCGCGGGTTCGCGTGGTTAATGACTTTCTCGGGCTTCCTGCTCTCCTACAGCGTCCACCTTAGGGAGCCTGGCTTAAAGAAGCTTGAAAGAAGTTGGGTCGATCGACCCTGTGGATGTCGGTCACGGCAGCCTATTCTGGAGTTATGACCCCGCTAGAAAAGATGGTGACCCTGTCTATCCTGTGGCTGTGCCTGGCTGAGGCTGGTTCGCTGGTCGGCGGACTAAAGGGCAAAAGGCTGGGCCGCAACCTGGGTTTCGGCGCCGCCGCCCTGGGGGTGGGAGTGGCTTTGCGTCACCTGCACGAGTGGATGGCCGGGCTGGCTCTGTTCCACTGGGGCAATCGTTGGCTTGAAACCCTGGCCTGTGTGCTGGTGGCCGAGCTGTTTGGCTGGACCTGTCACTACGTCAAGCACGTCCATCCCTGGCTGTGGAAGTTTCATTTCCAGCATCACCGCGAAGAGGAGTACAACCTCTGGCTGACCACCCATACTCACGCTCTCGAGGTGCTCGTCTCGGGCACGGTGATGGCCGCCTTGTTGGCGGTGTGCGGTTTCTCCAACCAGGTGGTGGGCATTTACCTTCTCTATTACAGCCTGGTCAAGTTCTTCCAACACTCCAGCCGCGACTACCGGCTCGGCCCCCTGGGCTATCTGGTGATCACGCCCGCCTACCATCGATGGCACCACGAGATCGAGAGCCGGTGCAATTATGGCGTGACCCTGACGATCTTTGACGTGTTGTTCGGCACGGTGCGCTGGCCCGACCAGGTCAAGCCCGAGCGCTATGGCGTCAAGGGCGAGCTACCCTATGGCTTCTGGGCCGAGCATCTCTGGTTCTTGCGAAGGCCTACCAGCGCTTCGGAGGGTCTTCGCCAGCGGCAACCTTCATGAGGATTCCGGCCGCCACCCCGGCTCCCAATCCCGTCAAGGCACCGGCGCCCAGCCCGATGGCCGCCCCCCGGGCCGGGGTCAACCAGTGACTGTTCTCGACCGTGTTGGTTGCTTCGAAGCGACCGGAGAAGACCGAGCGCACGATTTGCTGGCCACTACCAGCGAAGGGGGTCGGGCCGAAGCGGTCGCCCACCTCGTGATAGTAGATCTTGTGACCGGGATGGAACAGGTCGTTGGGGATGCTCGACTTCTGCGATACGCGCGGGATATAGCCGAGTAGTTCGTTCTGATAGACGGGCCTCTGAATCACCTGGTCGAGCACCACATTGTGGTTCTGGGCGACGGTGCCGGCCCACAGACCGGCTAGCGCTCCGACGCCGGCCCCGACTCCCGCCCCGATCCAGGGGGCGCGGTCGGCCTGGCGAGCCTGGTTCTTCTTCTCTTCGGTGGTGGGCACCTTAGGGGCGTCCCAGGGGTCGCCGATGTCGTCGGTGACGATGTTGGTCAAACTGGCCACGGCCGCCCCCACCAGGGCACCCACGCCCAGGCCGACGGCCGTGCCCAGTAAGGGGCCGAAGGCTGCCGTATGCTTGAGAACCTGCTTCTCTTCGAACTGACCGGTCCCGCGGTGGCTGAGGATGGGATCCCAGTCGGCCGGGTCGTGGTGCCACTGGGTCTGCATGTTGCCGTCAGCGTCGGTGTAGTAGGTGACGTAGTCGTTGGAAGGGTCGTAGTCGGCTCCCACCAGCGTCGGGCGGGTCAGTTCGACCCGCGAAGTCTCGATGGTGACCTGGTCGTTGGCCAGGTTGCTCAAGCCCCAGGCGAAGCCGGCGGCACCGCCCAGGACGGCTCCCACTCCAGCTCCTACCAGCGGCTTGCTGAGCCCCTCGCGTCGGGCCTTGTTGACGAACGAGTCGCGAGGCTTGTAGTCGTTGCTTGTTCCTATATGTTTGTGGATGAACGAAGTCAGGCTCATGCCCGCATCCTCACCTATTGGGGGCGAACAGTTGTTACACCGGGGTCAAAATCCGACCAGGGAGCGGCAGTCGGCCTCTGGCCGACATCTCCGCGCAGCGGCTTCCTGTCGACGCGGCGAGCGTCGAATCTCCGGGCGAAGCCCACGGCTCCTTTTCCCGTCGACGAAGTCGGCGCTCCCCGTCGGCCGCAGGCCGAAGTCTCAGCCGCAGGCTGCTCCCTGTCGACGCGATAGCGTCGAGCTCAGCGTTTCTTCTTCTTCGGCGGCTTGGGTGGCCCGAACAGGTTCTCGAGCATGGCTCGCTCGTCTTCGGCGCTGGCCTCGAGGTCGTCGAGCAAGCCGGCCATGGCCGAGCGTTGGCGAGTGGCCTCGGCCCGTTCGGCGGCGAAAAGATCGGGCGGTGGGGGCTCGAGGTCGGGGTTTTCGGGAGGCAGTTCGAGCAGGCTCTCGAGGTGGTCGCGCTGGGCGCTCAGGTTCGAGCCGGCGTCGCCGAGGGCGCCGAGCAGGGCGGCCTCTTTTTCGCGCTGGTCCTTGAGCGCCTCGTTGATCCAGTCTTCGGTGCCCGACTTCTTGAGTTGGCGCCGGCTGGGCGGGTTGCCGTAGGGATCGCGTTTCTTGGCCATAATGCCTCCCTCTACTTCTACTCTTGCAGAGTTAGGCACTCGGTCGCCCGGGGCCTGCATGAGGGGGAGGCCCCCGGCCCGGCACGAACCTGGCTGCATGTCATGGTTAATCTGCCTGTTGGCGCTGGGTTGGTGGTGGTGGAAATCGTTGCTGCCGCCCTGGGAGGGCGAACTGAAAGTAGCCGGCCTGACCGAGCCGGTCGAGATCGTGCGCGATGCCTTCGGCGTGCCTCACATCCGAGCCACCTCGATTGCTGACGCAGTTCTGGCCCAAGGTTTCGTGCACGCCCAGGACCGCCTCTGGCAGATGGAGCTCAACCGTCTGGTGGGAGCGGGTCGGATGTCCGAGTTATTCGGTCGGCGGGCGCTGGCGGTGGACCGGTTCCAACGCCGGTTCGGTGCGGCTCGTGCTGCTCGCACCGACCTGGGCGTGCTTTCGGATGAAGAACAGGCGGTGCTGGAGGCCTATTGCGCCGGGGTCAACGCGGCCATCGCCGAGCGAGGATGGAAGCTGCCGCTCGAGTTCTGGCTGAGCTGGCACAAGCCGGCCCCCTGGCAGCCCATCGACTGCCTCACCTGGATCTATGTGATGGCCTCGGACCTTTGCTCGAACTGGGAACAAGAGCTGCTCCGCGGGCGGCTGCTGGCTGCGGTGGGGGCGGAGCGGGCCTGGGAACTTCACCTTATAGAGCAAGAGGCCGTGACCACCTTGCCACCGGGCGGCAGAGTCACTCTGTACGAGGGTTTGGCCGATCTCTATCGCGAGGCTCGCCTGTATATGCCCAACGGAGGCCTGCCCGGGGGCAGCAACGCCTGGGTGGTGGCCGGGCGCAAGAGCCAGAGCGGCAGTCCGCTGGTGGCCAGCGACCCCCATCTGGTCGGGCGCTTGCCTTCGGTGTGGCACGAGGCTCACCTCGAGGCTCCCGGGCTCAAGGTCTTCGGCGCCAGTCTGCCGGGAGTGCCGCTGGTGATCGTCGGCCACAACGACCAGGTGGCCTGGGGAGTAACCAACTCCTTCGCCGATGTCGAGGACCTCTATCTCGAAGAGCTGGATGGCGACCGCTATCGCATCGGTTCGAGCTGGCTCGATTGCGGAGTGGTCGAGGAAGTGATCAAAGTGCGCGGCGGTCCATCTCGGATAGAGCGGGTGACCCTGACCCGTCACGGTCCCCTGCTCTATCGTGAGGGCGATCAGGGGCTGGCCCTGCGCTGGGTGGCTTACGACTCTGCTCACCCCATTGCCACTTTGTTGGCCATGAATCGAGCGCCCAATGCCGAGGCGTTCTACCAGGCCCTGAAAGGGTGGCACGCCCCCTCGCTCAACGTGGTCTTTGGCGACCGCAGCGGCACCATCGGGTACTCGATGGTGGGCACCGTTCCCGTGCGGGCCAGGGGCACGGGACTGGCTCCGGTGCCCGGTGGCGACGGCGAGTATGAATGGGTAGGAACGATTCCGTTCGAAGAGCTGCCCCACGCTTTCAATCCCGAGACGGGTTATCTCGTCACCGCCAACAACCCGGTGCTCAGTCGCCACGGTCATCACTTGAGTTGGGACTTTATGGGGTCATCGCGGGCGGGTCGTATCGAAGAGCTGTTGCTGGCCAAAGAGCGGCTCGACGCCGCGGACTTTGCGGCCATCCAGACCGATACCGTCTCGCTTCATGCCCGCCGCTTTGCGGCCGCGCTCCCCCGGTTCGAGACCTCTCACGGCGAGGCCCTCGAGCTGCTCCAGGGATGGGACGGCGACTGCCGCGCCGACAGCCGGGCGGCTGCTCTTTATCAAGTCTGGCTGCTCAGGCTGATGGACGCCTTGTTGGGCGAGCTTGACCCCAAGTTGCGTCGCGATCTGCTGGGTGCTTCCGAGAACCCGCTGAGTGTCATGGCCGGCCACACCGGACGCTACACCGGCTGGGTGGTCGACCTGCTCGAACGAGGACGGGTCGAGCCTCGCGTGTTGCAAGAGAGCCTCGATCAGGCGATGGCCGAGTTGGGCACCGTTCCTACCTGGGGCAGCCTGCACCGTTTGTGCTTTCGGCATGCCTTCAATCTGACTTTTCTCAACGGCCCCGAGGTGGGTATCGGCGGCGATACCGACACTCCCATGCAGAGCGCGGTGACCCCGATGAAGCCGTACCACGCCCAGAGCTGGTGTCCATCCTGGCGGCAGGTGGTGGATCTGGCCGACCCCTGGGCCGGACGCTCGGTCCTTCCCACCGGTCAGAGCGGCCATCGCGGCAGCCCTCACTACCTCGACCAATTTCCGCTCTGGCTCGAGGGTCGCCTGCGGCCTCACCCCAAGGGGGATGGCAAACGGCTGCGTCTGTCCAACCGTTGACATTTCGTCAAAGGCCCGGTCATGTCGCTGCTCTAGACTGGCCGGGTCCAGCGTGCTCTCGTTCCCGAGAGGAAGATAAGCATGATTCACCTTCATCCCCAGATCCGTGGTCGTCTCAGCGTCGTGGCCGAAGGCAAGGTCGGCAGTCCTGATCTGTCGGGCGACGGTCGTTCGGTCGTTTTCAACGAGTATGTCAACGGCAACGAAGACGTCCGCCTGAGTCGCGACGGCCAGGTCAGCGAACTCAGCAGCGACCCCCGGGCCGAGATTCATCCCTCGGTTTCTCGCGATGGCTCGACGGTCGTCTGGAATCGCTTCAGCTCGACCGATTTCACCGACCCCGACGCCAGTTGGGACGTGGTCGGCCTGCGCAACGGTCAGCCCGTGGTCGTGTCCGAGCGCAGCAGTAACGAGATGTCTCCCGACCTTTCGGCCGACGGCCAGCTGGCGGTGTGGGACGAGAACATCGGCGGCGGTCGCTACGACCGCAATATCCAGCGTTGGAACGGAACCGCCTGCGCGCCGATTACCGAGGGCGAAGGCACCAACATGTATCCCAGGGTCTCGCCCGACGGCAGCCGGGTGGTCTGGCGGCGCTTTGAAGACGGCAAGGCCAGCCTCTGGCTGCAAGATCAGGCTGGCGCGGTGAAGCCATTTCTCGAAAACGAACATGGCATCTTCGGAGTGGCCCTCGACGAGCACGGGCAGAACGTGGCCTTTTGCGCCGGTGGCGAACAAGACAAGGATCTCTTTCTCTATCACGAGCCCTCGGGAACCATGACCCTGGTGGCCGGCGAGCGGGGCGTGGACGAAGAGGCTCCGGCCATCTCTTGCGACGCCCAGACCCTGGCTTTCGAGCACTGGGACTGGCGCGGGGGGACCCCGGCCAAGGTCAACATCTATCTCAAGCAGGCGGCCGGCGAAGCGCGCCAGGTGACCCTGGCTGACGATGGTCTCAACATGGGGCCGGTTCTTTCGGCTGATGGCAAGACCCTGGTCTGGACCTGGGTCGACGCCAAGGATGTCGACCATCGAAAAATTCTGAAGCTCGAACTGGAGTAGCTTGTCTTCGACGGTCCATATCCAAACCGAGCTTTTCGAGTTCTGGGATGGGACCTGGACCGGCCGGGTGATCGAGTTCGCCAACGGGGTGGCCAAAGTGGACATCGCCGGCGAGACTTTCGACGTTCACATGGAGCAGGCGTTTCCCAACCAGACCGCCAGCGGCGTGTGGCTGCGCTCGGCCTCCAAGCCTCGCTTTCCGGTGGTCGACCCCGAACCACCGGGGCGTAACCTGACCACCTGGCTGGTGGCGGTGCTGGCCGAGCGCGGCATCAACGTCGGAGAAGCCGAGACCGAGGCCGACTATTGGGGCTTTCGCGCCTATCAGGGCCGCGAGGACGCCCTGGTCACGGTGCACGCGCTGGGCCCGGCCGAGTGGGAGATCCACCTCCACCACCAACCCGGCTGCAACCCTTTCGCCTGGCTGGTCAGCAGCGAACTCGAGCTGTTCGAAAAGCTGTGGCGCGGGCTGCTCGAGAGCGTCACACTCACCGATGGCATCCGGGTCGTCCCCCGCCCTGGCCAGGAGGTCCCGCCCCCCGGCCAGGACGACTAATGTTGGTCGACGCCGCTGGGTCGTTTTCGCTTTCACCACGTCAAACGCGAGTTCTTCTGGGGCTACTCCCGGCGGCATCAGGCGATTTAGCGAAGACCTCGATTTTGCCTTGGAGCGTCCAGAACTGGGCTTCTCGCTGCGACAGGCCGTCCTCGCCATCAGGCGCCGGCTCGAGCAAGAAGCTTACCAGGTGGAACTCAAGCTCAGTGAGCGGCGAGGTTTTTAGCGCCTTTGTGCGCCTGCCGGGCCTCCTCCACAGCTAAATCCCACCAATTGGCGAAGGGTGGTGAGAGACCGTCTGGCAACGCAGGACCTCGAGCAGGCCAGCGACGATGTCCGACCCTTCCTCCAAGACCCGAAGGAGTTAGAGTGGCTGAATCTCGCTTCCCTAACCAGGCTCCTGAGGCGCTGATCAGGGGGTCAACTCTATCACGGTTTGTTGTTGGTCTTTGAGCAGCAAACGCTGGCCTTCGAAGGCGAAGCCGGTGACGTTACCCAGTGCTGTCAGGAGCGCGGCCTCAGCTTTCATGGCCTCGGGTGAGCCGGCCATTTTGGTGGTAACCAGCGGCGGAATCGTCATGAAGTGGCCCGCGGTCTGGTAGGAGCCCGACAGCTGGTTGACGCCGGTGGTGCCGGTCAAGAATCCGTTATCGTCAAAGGTCAGCTCGATGGTCCCGCCCACGGGTTGGCCATCGATGGTCACGACTCGCCATTGGCCGGGAAGCCGGGCGCCCGGGTCGAGGCGCTCCGAGAGCAGGCCCGACAGGGCGATGTAGGCCACCGTGACCTCGGAAGTGCCGGCCACGTAGGGGGCCACCTGATAGGGCGGAAAGATCACGTGAACGCCATCCTGTTCGGCCCAGGTCAGGGTCAGGTTATCGGTCGTGGGCAAGGTGCCGCGCAGTACCCAATCAGGATTCTGAGCCAGACCTTCCTTCTTGAGCAACTCCTGGCGGCACACCCGAGCCAGGACCGACAAGCCCTGGCGCGAGCGAAAGAGGTCTTCGACGCTCAGCTTGCGGCCGCTGGCCGGATCGACATGGAGCATATAGTAGACCGGGTTGCCGTGGGCTCCTCCTGAATACTCATCACCGCTGAAAAGCAGGCTCAGAAGCTGATCGCTCTGGTGAGCTACGGCGAAGTCGACCTGCAAAGTGAGGGTGAGATCGGCCCGCAGGTCGGCCTTGATGTCCTGGTAGTGCTCCAGAAACTCGGCCACCATCTGCTCGGCCCGGGACCTGGCCTGGCGGTTGAACTCGGCCGGCAGGCCGTCGATGACCGGATAGGCGACGGAGACATCCAGGCCGGGCTGCTGGCGAACGATGGTCTGTTTGCCGATCTGCAAGTCGCGGGCAGTGGCGGGAGCGAGCAGCACGAGCAGGCTCAACAACAAGGTCTTGATCTTCATGGCCGCCCGATTCGGGCTACCGGCTGGTCAGCCTGCCTGGCACCGCGGGCAGAAGAAAAGGTCACGGCCTGCCATCTTCTTGACAGCGATCTCGCTGCGTAGATAGGGCCTATGAGGGATTAAAAGTAGCATTCCGGGCTCTGAGGCGCCCCTGTGGCAAGGCGCGTCTGACCGCGCATATCGGCAATATGTAAGGGAAGCGCAACACAGCCACAGGGGATGGAGCAGCGCCCCGAATGCACGAGTCATTTCCTGACAGGCCCATAGTTGCCCGGCCCGGCCAGAAAGCTCTGGTCGAGATAGAGCGCGCCACTTGGCGGCGCCGAAACTGTGGCTCCAGCAAACGGTGGCGCACGGCCGCGGGCTCGAGCCGGGGTCGGATCAGGAGCGCTTTGCCGCGACTGGTCACTTGCTCGACGGTTTGGCCTGGCCACTGTTCTTCATGGCCGGCCAGGGGCGGATAGGGCAGCTCGACGCGCGTCAGGCGGCGGCCTTCGATAGCCGCCGCCACCGCGTCGGCGGCGCGCTTGGTGTCTGGTCCCTCGGGCATGCGGACCGTTCGACCCGCCCGCCCGTGGGTCTTTCCCCTAGTCGAAGACGCGGTAGTCGCGGAAGACGTTGCCGAAAATGTCGCTGCGCAGCTGATAGTGGCCGCTACCGTCGTTGACGTGACCTTGGCGGTCGAAGCGGTGGAACTGACCATCGATGCCCCAACCGTTGCGGAACGGGCCAGCGTGGCCCGGGAAGTGGGGACCGCCAGGGTAGTGTGGGCCTCCGGGGTAGTGCGGGTTCGGAAAGTGAGGGCCGGGAATGCGATGGCCGTGGCCGCCGCGGTGACCCCAGCCGCCGTCGTGACGACCCCAGCCCCCATGGCCCCGGCCGTGGTGATGACCGTCGCGGACCGTCACACCCCAACCGTCGGAGCCGACGTGGATGCCGACCGAAGTCTGGGCCTGAGCGGGAGTCGCGATGGCGCCGATGGCGGCCAGGCCTGCCAGGCCCGCCAGCACGGCCGTGCCGGTCTTGACCCAGCTCGTGCTGCGGGTGGTAGGGGTGCTCGATTCTTGGAATTGGGGCGCGTCGGTCGCGCTGATCTCGACCGTATCGCTAGCCTGAGCCGGCGGGGCGGCCTTGGCGGTGGGCGTGGCGCCGGACCGGGCCACGGCGGAAAACTGAATAGGCGTAGTGGAAATGTTCATGGTTCGGACCTCCTGTTGAGTAGATTTTCGCGCGCCAGACCCGGTCAGTTCAAGACCCTCGGCCGGCCGATTGCGACCGATTGTGAGCCGGCAACAAGCCGGTTACAGTTTGGACAGGATCGGGGTCGGTCTACGCACAACTGCGGGCCATGGCCGAACCACAGACCACGACCTTTTTGATTCTGGCGGTCACGGTGCTGCTCTTTCTCACCGATTGGCTGCGCCTCGACATCGTGGCTTTGTTGTGTCTGTTGGCTTTGCTACTCACGGGCGTGCTCACCACCGACGAGGCTCTGGCCGGCTTTGCTGACCCCCTGGTGGTGATTCTGGCCAGCCTGTTCGTGATTGGCGGGGCTCTTTCTCACACCGGCGTGGCCGACCGTTTGGGCGGTCTGTTGGCCGGTCTCGGTTCGCGCGGGCCTCGCGCTCTGGTGGTGGCAGTCATGGGCCTGGCTGCCTTGCTATCAGCCTTCATGAGTTCCACCGGGACGGTGGCCGTGCTGATTCCCTCGGTCGCCCGCAGCGCCTCAGTGGCCCGGGTGCCGGTGGCCAAGCTACTGATGCCGCTGGCGTTCGGCTGCCTGGTGGGGGGCTTGCTGACCTTGATCGGAACGGCTCCCAACCTGGTCGTCGATCAGGCTTTGCGCGAGGCGGGTCTGCCCGGGCTAGGCTTTTTCGGGCTGACCCCCATCGGCTTGTTGGTGCTGGCCGTGACCGTCGCTTACATGGCCTGGCCGGGTCAGGCTCTGCTATTCGAGCGGGGACTGGCTACCTTGGATGAGGGCGGCGAGGGCCTCGCCCTGGAAGAGTTGGTGGCCGAATATCGGCTGGCCGATGAGCTGTTCCATCTGGTGATCCGCCCCGGCTCGCCCCTCATCGGACGCAATTTGCGCCAGGCCCGAGTGCGCAGCCAGTGGCAGGTCAATGTGGTGGCCATCGAGGGCGAATCGGTGGGCGAACCGGACCCCGATCAGGTCTTGAGTCTGACCAACATCCTCCATGTCCAGGGCGAACCGGTCCAGGTGCGACGTTTTGCTCGCTGGGCCCGACTGGGAGTGGCCCGCGCCCCCGAACAGCGCGAGGTGCTGGCCGAGTTGGGATTGGCCGAGGTGCTGTTGCCTCCTCGCTCGCGCCTGCTGGGAAAGAACCTGCGCGAGATCGGGTTCTTCGACCAGTTCGGTGTGACCGTGGTGGCCATCGCCCGCCTGGGCAAGATGCTGCCTGCTCAGCAACTATCCGAGGTCAAACTTCGCTTCGGAGACACCCTGCTGGTGGAAGGCGCCTGGGGTAAACTGGCTCAGCTCGAGCGCCAGCGCGAGGCGTTCGTGGTGCTGGGTCTGCCTCGCGAATTGACCCGAACGGCCGGCGGCGATCCGCGCAGGGCCTGGCTGATGGTGGCCCTGGTGGTGACCATGCTGGTGGTGCTGACGGCCGGCTGGTTGCCGATGGTGACGGCGGTTTTATTAGTGGCGGTGCTGGCCATCCTGACCGGCTGCATCGACCCCGAGACCTCGTATCGCTCGATTAGCTGGGAGAGCCTGGTGCTGGTAGCGGCCATGCTTCCCACGGCCACCGCCCTCGAGAAGACCGGCGGAGTCAAGCTGCTGGCCGAGGGCCTGGTGAACGGGGTGGGTCCCTACGGCCCCTACGCCCTGCTGGCCGCCCTCTTCCTGGTGACGGCCCTGCTGAGCCAGTTCATCTCCAACACCGCCACCACCGTGGTCATCGCTCCCATTGCGCTGGCCGCCTGTTCGGGCTTGGGGCTGACGGCGACGCCGTTCGTAGTGACGGTGGCGGTGGCTGCTTCAGCGGCTTTTGCCACTCCCATCGCCTCACCCGTCAACACTCTGGTGCTCACCCCCGGCGGTTATCGGTTTGCCGACTTCGTCAAGGTGGGATTGCCGCTGCAATTGCTGGTGATGGTGGTGTGCCTGCTGGTCATCCCTCGCCTCTATCCGTTTTAGGCCTCGATGGGGACAGGGTGGTCTCCGACCACCAGCCAGCCGTCTTGCTCTTCGAGTTTGGGCGGCTCGGGCAGGCTGGCCAGATACTCCTCGAAGGTCAGGCCTTCGTAGGCCGAAAGGCTGTTATCTTGATTGCCCGAGTAGACAATTCCGTTGGGGCCGATGGCCGGGTCGGACACGATCGTGGCGCTCGAGGGAGTGAAGGTCTCCTGGCGCCATAAGATCAAGCCTTTCGGGCTAAAGGCCCACAGATCGCGCGCAAAGTCGCGGGCTACGATGGTGCCGTCGGCCCCCACCACGGGGGTGGTCACCAGCGCTTTGTCGGTGGTCGCACTCCAGAGCTTCTGGCCTTCGGGCGAGAAGCAGTCCAGGCCGCCCTCCGTCGACGAGACGAAGATCCTTCCCTCACGGTCGACGCTGGGCCCGGCCTCATGCGGAGTGTGGGCCTCGGTCTCCCAGCGCACCTCACCGGTCTCGGGGTCGAAAGCCACCAGCTTCTTCCACTGGGCCTGCAACACACTGCCGTCGCGCCCGATGGCTAATGGACCCTGATAGACCTGCTTGGTGTCGACGGTCCAGAGCGCCTCGCCGGTCTCGGGCGAGAGCGCCGAGATGTGGCCGGTACTGTCGGCTACGTAAACGTGCTTGCCAATGACCGGCTGGGACTTGACGCCGGTCTCCGTCTGGTAGCGCCACTTCTCGCTGCCGTCGGGGTTGAGAGCCAGCAGCAACCGTGAGGTCGAGCCCACATAGATGGTGCCATCGGGTCCCACGGCCGGTTCGGCAAATCCGCCCCAGCCCTCGCTGAACTGCCACCGCGGCTGGCCCTGGCGATCGAAGGCCATGAGCTTGTTCTCGTGAGTGGCCAGATAGAGCGATTGACCGTCGGGTGAGGCGGCCGGACGCTGGGTGGAAAAGCCGGCCGGTTGGCTCCACAGGCGATGCCCCTCGAGGTCATAGGCCTGCAGCGTCTTGTCGGCGCAGCTGACGATGACCTGGTCTTCGATGACCAGGGGCTCGTAGGTCCACCCCGAGGTTTCGGTCTTCCAAAGCGTGCGGGCCGGAAGCCGACCGCCGCGTTCGATCAGCTCAAGGTTCATTCGCGGGCAGCTTAGTGCGCGGGTATTGCCAGTCTGCGATCGGGTTTGTTAAACCACGGACAAGTCGCGACGACGGTTACGTCTCATCGTCTTACTCTTCGGCGAGCAGGTAGGAGAAGGGCACGGGGGGCTCGAGCTTCTGGTCGCCCCAGGGAAAGCTGACCACCAGTTTGTTCTTGTCGGCTCGCACGGGCAGTTCGGCCACCGGCTCGGGGACCCCGTAGAAGGCAGTGGGTTGGGCCACGCCGGCCATGAGCTGGCCGTTGGGAGTCATCTCGATGACGGTGAGCAAGCCCTGGTCGAGATGCGGGTTGCGGGCCCACAGGCGAACCCGATGCCCGTCGGTCTCTTGACTCATGTCGTTGGTGTTGATCTGGACACCACTGACCTCGCTCTGGCCCGGACCGTGGAGGTTGATGGGATGCTTGTAGAGAGCTTCGACCGTTCCCGCCGGCTCGCTGCGCCAGAAAGGCGTGACGCTCTTGCCGCGGGGGTCCGAGACCGAAAGTTGGCCACGCTCGGCGCGCACCGTGGCGCCGCTGGCGAAATTAACCTGGACGGCGTCGACGCGCTCGGCGGTGGCCTGACCGTTGACCTCGAGCACCTGACCCGAGGTGTCGAAGGAGCGAATCTGACCCTGGCCGGGAAGGCTGCGGGTGGCGTTGACAAACCGGGGGCTGGCGTACTCCTGCGTCAATCTCACAGTCCGATTCTAGGACCTGATGACTGGGAGAAGGCTGGCCGCCGACCGGGTTTGTTAAGAGATTGTAAACTCTACGACGGCTTGCCGCAGCACTTCTTGTATTTCTTGCCGCTTTGACAGGGACACGGATCGTTGCGACCGACCTTGGGGGTGGCCCGCACAAAGGGAGCGTTGTGGTGGTGGTGATGGTGCGAGTGGCTGTGGTCGCACCAGGGACCGTGCTCGTGCTCGTCTTCTTCGTCTTCTTGAGGTTTGTTATCGGCGTCTGACATGCTCGAGAAATTGGTTGCGTCGTAGCTGTTCCCCTTCACCAGGGAAACTGCATGTGGATCTGGTTGTCGAGGGCCAGATCGAGAGCCTGGCGGATAAAGTCGGCGTAGAGTTCGAGGAAATAGTCGGCTTCGTAAGCCCGGGCCGAGCTCTCACCGCCCGAGAGCCACCACAGCAGCATGCAGGCGGGAGCTAACCGGTCGCGGCGGCCGTCGCGGCCGCGGGCCGAAAAGGTGCGCACCACGTAGTCGACCTTTTCCAGTTCGCGAGGGCTGAGCACGGCCAGGGTGGCCATCCGCACCAACAGATTGGCCATCTCGGGCAGCCCGCTCTTCTTGGCAGCGAACTTGTAGAGATAGGCAATGCCAAACGACAGGAAGGCCTTCTCGGTTTCGTGGTGGCGAATGCGGGTGGGTCCGGCGCGCTCGACCCGGTCGCGAAAGGCCCCGGCCGTGCGCGGCGAACGCGCCATGATGCACACCAGAGCCAGCACCGTGGGCAGGGCGTGAAGATAGGTTTGACCCGGACCATCGGGCGGAACGCCGTAACGGGCCAGGATCTGGTGAGCCTCGGGCATGCGCAGGACTTTATTCTCGATCTCGAGGCGCTGTTTCTCGAACAGCTGCAGAAAACTGTCGGACATGGCCGCCTGTTTCGACGACTTTTCGAGGCGGCCTTTCATGTTTTTTTTATGGCCTCGCGGTATGCTCGCGGGAGCATTCATGAAGATCAGCGGCCGCGCCATAGTCGACTACACCCGGCCCCGCATCGATCGCGAAAAAGGCATCGATACCAGCGGGGATAGTCCCGTTCTGCAACCGGGCCCCGGCGAGATCGCCGGCGGCGTGCAAGGCTATCTCATGGGCCAGTTGCCGGGCGCCATCGGCGGCGTGGTCGGAGCCTACACAGGCCGTCTGGTCAGCCAGCAGAGCGATTCCAAGATTCTCAAGTTTTCGGCCAGCACCCTGGCCGGCGCCGCCCTGTCTACGGCCACCGCTGCCGGTCTGGCGGCCCTGACCGGAGCAGGCGCCACCGTGCCGGCGCTGGCGGCCACCGCCGTGGTGGGTGGACTGGCCGGTCTTTCCGGCTCCCTGGCCAGCGAGCCGGGCGGGACCGGCATCATGTCGGGTGGTATTCAAGGCTTCATTTCTAATCGGATTTCGGGGGCGGCTTCTGGCTCGATCGGCGGCTACGTCGGCGTGCGAGCCGGCGTCAAGACAGGCTCTACCGAGCTTGCCGTCTTGACCGGAAGCCTGGCGGGAGCGGCCGTGGGGGCTGCTTCGACGGCTGGACTGGCCGCCCTTGCCGGGCAGGTGCTTCCCTGGCAGGTCGCTGCCGGCTCAGCCCTGTTGGGTGGATTCGCGGGCGCCGTCGGCACTCTGGCCGGCAGCATGCGTTCGGCCCCGCGCGATGCCGTCTACGGCGGGATGGTGGCCGGGATGATCGGAGCTTCTTACACCGGCAATCCAGCGCTCGGCATCGCCGGAGCGGCGGCGGCGGGCTATGCCGCCCGCGCCAAGACCCGGACCGGGCAGCTAGTGTTGGGAACGCTGGTCGGCGCAGGGGCGGGATTCGTGGCCGGCTTGCCCGGTGGGCTTGAAACAGCGGCCATGAGCGCCCTGGCGGGAGCGGTCATCGCCCCCGTCGGCAGCATCGGCGGAACGGCCGTGCGCCAGGTGATGCGCAACGGCCAGGTCGACCTCATCGAGGGGATCAACTCCAAGTGGATCGATCCCTACCTGGCCAAGAACAAGATCGGTGACAAGACCAAGATTGCGGCCGGCGCCGCCGCCGGAGGCATCCTGCTAGGCTCGCTCGGTATGGTGGGCGGGCTCGAGGGCGTGGCCGTGATGGGCGGAATCGGCGCGGTGGTGGGGGCCTATCAGACCCACAAGCTGATCACGACCGTCAAAAAGCAGCGCGACGCCCAGGCGGTGGTGCGCGAGTATATGCCCATCCCGGCGGCCATGGCTCACGTGCTCGAGCACCAGAAGGCCATCGCCGATGGACGCAAGCCCGCTGGGGCTTGAGTCTCGAACGCCTTTTCGTGTAAGCTTTCCCAATGGAGAAGATTCGCCTGGTGGCGATGGTGGGGGTAATTCTACTGATGGTGGGATGCGCTCGGCCGCGCCAGCAACGTGCGACCGGTGGCGAGCCGACCTCTGACCTCTTGCAGCGCGCCGCCCGGGTGGTCCACGACCACGACCTCGAAGGCTTGAGTCAGTTGCTCGATGAGCATCCCGAGGTGCTCACTCCCATCGGCGGCCGCATCTACCCTCTCGAGTTGGCTATCGAGACCGACCAACCCGAAGTGGCCAGCCTGCTGCTGGCTCGTGGGCTCAACCCAAACTTGAAGGACGAACAGGGCGACACTCCCCTGCATCGGGCCCTGAGCGGGCGCGGTCGTGTTCTACGAGTGCTTTTGAAGGCGGGCGCCTCGCCCGAGCAGGTCGACCGAGAAGGGCGCACCCCGCTCCACCGGGCCGCAGCCCTGGGCATGGTCGAAGCGGCCCGCCAACTGCTGGAGGCCGGGGCCAATCCTGAGACCACAGACCAGTCAGGCAACACGCCTCTCCATCTGGCCGCCGAGGCCGACGAAGAACTGATCGACCTCCTGCTCTATCACCACGCTGATCTCGAAGCCACCAACCACGAGCAACAAACCGCTCTCTATCGGGCCACTCTCGCGGGCAAGCCGGACTGCGTGGCGCTGCTGTTAGCTCGGGGCGCGAAACTAAGCGTGACGCCCTCGCCGCTGGCGGTCGCCCACGAGAAGCTCGAACAAGCGCGCACGAGCCCTACCGACGGGTTCGACCAGGAGGTGCTGGAGATGGTCGCCGAGGAAATCAAAAACCGGACCATCTGCGTGAACCTGCTGGAACAATCCGGCAACGTTCGTGTCGGTAGCCCGGCCGATGAAGACCCGTTCGCCGTTCCTCCGGTAGAGGTCTGGCCCTGGTATCAGTCGCGGTCGTGACCGCGGTCACGATGGCGACGATAGCGGCCTTTGCCGCGACGGCCGCCGCCGCCACCACCGCCACCGCCGTGGCGACCGCCGCCGCCACCGCCACCGCCGCCGCCGCGCTCGTTGCCACCGCCGTCATGGTCACCGCGTTGGTGTTGCAGGTAACGACCTTCGGCGAACTCGGGCAGTTCGGCGACATCCTCGGCGCTCAGGTTGAGAAAGATTCCGCGGTGCAGGACGCGGCCCACCGAGTTGACCGGGGCCAGGGCGTCGCTGGCGAGCATCATCCCCTTTTCCAGGACCAGGTGAGAGACGCTGGCCGTGTCGGGGTTGACCACCATAAAGCGGAGGCGGCCAATCTTCTCGCCGTTTCGAGTGTATACGTTGGAACCCACATGGAGTTCCGGACTGTTCTGCTGAGCGGTTGCCACTTACTAGACTCCTCTATTGCGATTGTGGCCGCCCCTCTTCGACCCAGGGCCCCGAAATCCCCTCGTTTGCGGTTGCACGTGTCGAAAAGGATTCCGTTAGGAGATCCTGGAACGATGCTACAAACCCCAGGTCGGAGGCTTTCCTTTGGATTTTAATGTGAACATACTCCTTATGGAGATGGTTCAACAGGGCGGTTCAGACTTACTTTTGGCTGCCGGCTATCACCCGGCCATGAGAAAGTACGGAACGCTCGTCAGTCAGACCGACCGACCCAAGATGAGCATCGAAGACATCGACAAGATTCTCGTTCAGCTACTCTCCGACAGCGAACTTGAAGTTTTCCGCCAGCAGCAAGACATGGACTTTGCCTACCAAATCGAGCTTCCCGGCGAGGGGTTCTGCCGTTTCCGTGCCAACGCATTCGTGCAACGCCACGGCCCCAGTCTGGTGTTTCGCAGTATCTCACGGCGCATTCCCACCCTGGCCGAGCTGGGGCTACCCGAGGTGTTGGGCAAGCAGCTGATGGAGTTTCATCAGGGGTTCGTGCTGGTGACCGGTCCCACCGGCGCCGGCAAGACCTCGACTCTCGCGGCTTTGATCGACTACGCTAACCGCACCCGGCCACTCAACATCATCACCCTCGAAGACCCCATCGAGTTCGTGCACGTGCCCAAGCGCAGCCTGGTCGTGCAGCGCCAGGTCGGTATGCATTGCGATTCTTACGCCTCGGCCCTGCGAGCCTGTCTGCGCGAAGACCCCGACGTTATTCTCGTGGGTGAGCTGCGGGATCAAGAGACGATCTCGCTGTCGATCACTGCGGCCGAAACGGGCCATCTGGTGCTGGCCACCATGAACACCATTTCGGCTGCCCAGACCATCAACCGTCTGGTCAACGCCTTCCCGCCCCGCCAACAAGCTCAGATCCGGATGATGCTGGCCGACTCACTGCGCGGTATCGTATCGCAGCAACTGCTGCCGCGGGCCGATAATACCGGCCGGGCTGCGGCCGTCGAGATCTTGCTGGCCACGCAGGCCCTTTCCAACCTGATTCGCGAGAACAAGATGCACCAGGTCAACTCGGTCATCCAGACTTCTACCAAGAAGGGCATGAAGATGATGGACGAGAGCCTGCTCGAACTGGTGCGCAGCGGCACCGTAGAAACGCAAGAGGCCATCGACCGGGCCCACGACAAGAACAGCTTTATCGAGCGCGTCAAGCTCGCCGGAGGTAGTGTCATTTGATCTCTCGTTCCCCCACTCTCGATCAGTATCTAACTCTCACCGTTGACCGGGGCAGCTCCGACCTTCACTTGCAAACCGGCGCGCCGCCGGCTATCCGCACCCTCGGCCAGATCGAGTTCCTGGACCAGCCGCCTCTGGACCACGCCATGATGGAGGCGATGGTCAGCGAGGTGCTCGACGACGGCTACTTCGATGTCTTGTTCTCGACCGGTAGCGTCGACTTTGCTTACGAGGTGCCCGAACTGGCTCGTTTTCGCGCCAACTTCTTGCTGCAACACTACGGCTATGGCGCCGTCTTGCGCGTGATCCCGTCGCGTATTCCGACCCTGGAAGAGCTCGACTTGCCCGAGATTCTCTACGAGATCTGTAATTTCAACAAGGGCCTGGTGATCGTCACCGGACCGACCGGTTCGGGTAAGTCCACTACTCTGGCGGCTATGGTCAACCACATCAACCAGACTCGCCCGGTGCACATCATCACCATCGAAGACCCGATCGAGTTCGCTCACCCTTCGCTCAAGTCGATGATCCAGCAGCGCCAAGTGGGCATTCATGCCCAGAGCTTCGCTCAGGCCTTGCGCGCCGCCCTGCGCGAATCTCCCGATATCGTGCTGGTGGGCGAGATGCGCGACCTCGAGACGATCAGCCAGGCCATCAGCGCCGCCGAAACGGGCCACCTCGTGTTCGGAACGCTGCACACCAACTCGGCCTCCAAGACCGTCGACCGTATCATCGACGTCTTCCCGGCTGACTCTCAGGACGGCATTCGCTCGATGCTCAGCGGCACGCTCAAAGCGGTCATCGCCCAACAGCTGGTGCGTACCATCGACGGCCAAGGCCGCGTCGCCGTGCAAGAGATCATGGTGGTCAACATGGGTGTGGCCGGCCTGATTCGTGAGGCCAAGACCTCGCAGCTGCCTTCGTTCATCACCATGGGTTCCCGCGAAGGAATGCAAAGCATGGACCAGCACCTCATCCAGCTTTTCAACGATAAGCGCATCTCCATCGACACCGCCTTCGAGCGTTGCCACACCCCCAGCACCCTGAAACGGGCCGGGCTGGTCGAGCCTCCGAACTTCAAAGCTCGCAACGAGTAGGCGCTCGCGTTGCTCGCCAGAGGGGAGGGCTCGCTGCGCTCGCCAGAGGGGAGGGCTCGCTGCGCTCGCCAGAGAGGAGCGCTGGCTGCGCCAGCGAGGAAGGAGCGGCCTCCGGCTAACGCCTCGGCCGGGAGAGGAGCGAAGCTCGCTGGGCTCGCTTCGAGTTTTGAGGGACTCGACGCTTCGCGTCGTAACTCTTGCGCGGCTGCGCCGCTCGTCAGAGGGGAGGGCTCGCTGCGCTCGCCAGAGGGGAGGGCTCGCTGCGCTCGCCAGAGGGGAGGGCTCGCTGCGCTCGCCAGAGAGGAGCGCTGGCTGCGCCAGCGAGGAAGGAGCGGCCTCCGGCTAACGCCTCGGCCGGGAGAGGAGCGAAGCTCGCTGGGCTCGCTTCGAGTTTTGAGGGACTCGACGCTTCGCGTCGTAACTCT
>JBFWNU010000001.1:3250990-3251546 GCA_050250895.1 Vulcanimicrobiota bacterium
GAGAGGAGCGCTGGCTGCGCCAGCGAGGAAGGAGCGGCCTCCGGCTAACGCCTCGGCCGGGAGAGGAGCGAAGCTCGCTGGGCTCGCTTCGAGTTTTGAGGGACTCGACGCTTCGCGTCGTAACTCTCGCGCGGCTGCGCCGCTCGGCGTAGCACGCTGCCGAATGGCCCAGGCTATAAGCCGCAAAGGCGCAGAGGTGTGGCCGGCTGCCTGGTGGTGTCTCCGCGGGTCGATGGCCGTGGCTCGTCCAATTGGGTTCAGGTCCGGCCAGATGAGCGGATTTTTCGAAGAGGCGCCTACGTCTCAGTCTATTTGCCCAACCCAAAACTATATGAGCCTCCGCCAACCTTCCAGGTACCCTACCTCCGCGCCCACCGCGTATCTCCGCGGTTTCTCAAGTTCGAGGGCGCACCCATCAAGATCCAGGTCCCTCTCGGCGCCTTTGCGGCTCGGCGGTTTTGCACAAAGCCCAGGCCCGGCTGGCGGCGGCGAGTTCGACTTGCCCCGGAGGGACTCGACGCTTCGCGTCGTAACTCTTGCGCGGCTGCGCCGCTCG
>JBFWNU010000001.1:3251556-3456138 GCA_050250895.1 Vulcanimicrobiota bacterium
CCTCTCGGCGCCTTTGCGGCTCGGCGGTTTTGCACAAAGCCCAGGCCCGGCTGGCGGCGGCGAGTTCGACTTGCCCCGGAGGGACTCGACGCTTCGCGTCGTAACTCTTGCGCGGCTGCGCCGCTCGTCAGAGGGGAGGGCTCGCTGCGCTCGCCAGAGAGGAGCGCTGGCTGCGCCAGCGAGGAAGGAGCGGCCTCCGGCTAACGCCTCGGCCGGGAGAGGAGCGAAGCTCGCTGGGCTCGCTTCGAGTTTTGAGGGACTCGACGCTTCGCGTCGTAACTCTCGCGCGGCTGCGCCGCTCGGCGTAGCACGCTGCCGAATGGCCCAGGCTATAAGCCGCAAAGGCGCAGAGGTGTGGCCGGCTGCCTGGTGGTGTCTCCGCGGGTCGATGGCCGTGGCTCGTCCAATTGGGTTCAGGTCCGGCCAGATGAGCGGATTTTTCGAAGAGGCGCCTACGTCTCAGTCTATTTGCCCAACCCAAAACTATATGAGCCTCCGCCAACCTTCCAGGTACCCTACCTCCGCGCCCACCGCGTATCTCCGCGGTTTCTCAAGTTCGAGGGCGCACCCATCAAGATCCAGGTCCCTCTCGGCGCCTTTGCGGCTCGGCGGTTTTGCACAAAGCCCAGGCCCGGCTGGCGGCGGCGAGTTCGACTTGCCCCGGAGGGACTCGACGCTTCGCGTCGTAACTCTTGCGCGGCTGCGCCGCTCGGCGTAGCACGCTGCCGAATGGCCCAGGCTATAAGCCGCAAAGGCGCAGAGGTTTGGCCGGCTGCCTGGTGGTGTCTCCGCGGGTCGATGGCCGTGGCTCGTCCAATTGGGTTCAGGTCCGGCCAGATGAGCGGATTTTTCGAAGAGGCGCCTACGTCTCAGTCTTATTTGCCCAACCCAAAACCCAGGTACCCTACCCTCCGCGCCCACCGCGTATCTCCGCGGTTTTCTCAAGTTCGAGGGCGCACCCATCCAGATGCATGTCCCTCTCGGCGCCTTTGCGGCTCGGCGGTTTTACACAAAGCCCAGGCCCGGCTGGCGGCGGCGAGTTCGACTTGCCCCGGAGGGACTCGACGCTTCGCGTCGTAACCCTGCGCCGCTCGCCCCGGCTGATTCGGCAGCTGAGGCGCCTACGTCTCAGTCTCAGTTGCCCAACCCAAAACCCAGGTACCCTACCCTCCGCGCCCACCGCGTATCTCCGCGGTTTTCTCAAGTTCGAGGGTGCACCCATCAAGATCCAGGTCCCTCTCGGCGCCTTTGCGGCTCGGCGGTTTTACACAAAGCCCAGGCCCGGCTGATTTGGCAGCACACTGCCAAAGGGCCAGCTCGCCGCGACGTTTAGATGGTCTGCGAGCGAAACATCAGGGCGTAGAGGCCATCGGCGGCTAGAAGCTGTTCGTGGTTGCCCTGTTCGACTACCCGGCCTTCGTGGAGCACGATGATTTTGTCGACGTTTTTCACGGTGGCCAGGCGGTGGGCGATGATGAGGGCGGTGCGGCCTTCCAGCAGCAGCTCGAGGGCTTCGTTGATGGCCGCTTCGGTCTTGCTGTCGATGCTGGCGGTGGCTTCGTCGAGGATGAGGATGCCGGGGTCGCGCGCCAGGGCCCGGGCGAACGACAGGAGCTGGCGCTCGCCCTGGGAGAGGTCGTTGCCGCCCTCGCCGATTTCGTGGTCGAGGCCTTTTTCGAAGCGGTTGACCACCTGGTCGGCCCGGCTCACGCGCAGGGCTTGTTCGAGACGCTGCTCGGAGAGGTCGGTGAACAGGGTCAGGTTGCGACGCACGTCGCCCGAGAAGAGGAAGAGGTCCTGGTGGACAAAGCCGATGCGGCTGCGCAGGTCGGCCACGTTCCAGTCCTCGAGCGATTGGCCGTCGACCTCGATGCGGCCACCATCGGGAGCGAGGGGATAGAAGCCGAGCAAGAGGCCGGTGATGGTGGATTTGCCCGAGCCGGTGGGGCCGACCAGCGCCACCTTCTGGCCGGGTTCGACCTCGAAGCTGACCTCGTGTAGAACCGGTTTCTCCGGGTCATAGGCAAAGCTGACCTGGTCGAAGCGCAGCGAGCCGGTGGGGTCCGGTCTTGCGCTGGGGCGGTCGAGGCCGGGTTCGGGCGGGCTGTCGAGGATGCGAAAGAGGCGCTCGGAGGCGATCACTGCCTTCTGGAAGACGTTGAACTTCTCGGCCATTTCCTGCAGGGGCGAAAACAGCATGCGCAGGTAGAACAGAAAGGCCACCAGGCCTCCCATGGTCAGGTCTCCTTCGAGAATCTGGCGGCCGCCGATGATGAGCACCAGGGCGCTGGCCAGGATTTCCGAGATGGCGAAGGCCGGACGGAACATGGCCTGACGGTGGATGATGTTCATCTCGTTGGTGTAGCACTCATGATTGAGCAGGGCGAAGCGCTCGCGCATGACTTTCTGGGCCGACAACGACTTGATGATGGTGATGCCCTGGACGGTTTCTTGGAAGAAGGCGTTGACTCTAGCCAGCAAGACCCGCAGTTCGCGATAGAGTTCTTGCGAGACGCGCTTGAACCAGAACGTCAGAGCCACCAGAAAGGGGCAGAGCAGAAAGAGTATGGCGGTCAGACCGGGCTCGAGATAGAGCATCGCCAGGAGGATGCCGAAAAAGAGGAAGAAGTCGGCCAGCCCCGAGGCCAGCACGTTGGTGAAGAGTTCGGCCAGGGCATTGGTGTCGTTGGCGACCCGGGTGACCAGCCGGCCCACGGCGTTCTGGTCGAAGAACTTGATGGGCAGGCGGTGGAACTTGGCCCAGATGCGGGTTCGCATGCTGCGGACGACTCCCTGGCCCACCCGGTTGAGACCCAGGGCGGTGGAGTATTCGATCACTAGTCCGGCCAGCAGCAATCCGATGTAGACGAGGGCCAGGTGCTGGAGGCCCTCGAGCCGGCCGGCGGTGGCTCCGGCGGCAACCATGAATCCGTCGATGCCGGCTCGGACCACCTGGGGCAGGGCCACTCGCACCATCGACGAGGCCAGCGAGCCGGCCAGGCAGGCAAACAGCAAGCCACGGCCAGTCAAGCTCTCGCTGAGCAGACGCCGCAGGTTGGCCCAGGCGGCTGGGCGTTCCAGGCGTTCTTCATCCATGCCCGACGCCCTCCAGATTCTGTAGGCGATAGAGGTCTCGATAGAGACCCGGACGGCTGATGAGCTGGCGGTGGGGTCCGTGGTCGACTACGCGGCCGTGGGCCAGTACCAACACCGTCTCGAGTTCGCTCACCGCCGAGAGGCGATGGCTGACGATCAGGCGGGTGCGCGGGGCCCCCTGGCGCCAGCTTTCCAGGATACGATGCTCGGTTTGGTGGTCGACCGCCGAGAGAGTGTCGTCGAGCAACACGATGGGACACTCCTTGAGGAGGGCTCGGGCCAGGCACAGGCGCTGGCGTTGGCCGCCCGAGAGCGAGATGCCGCGCTCGCCCAGCAGGGTTTGGTAGCCCTTGGGAAAGGCCAGTACTTCAGCCTCGAGAGCGGCCCTGCGACACACCTCTTCGAGCTCTTCGAAGGGCACCTCGGCGGCGGCCAGGCGAAGGTTGGCCTCGATCGTGTCCGAGAAAAGGAAGGCCTCTTGCGAGACCCAGGAAAACTGGGCGCGCAACTGGGCTAGGTTCATGGTGGTGATGTCGACCCCGTCCAGGAAGATGGTCCCGGGCGGCGGCTCGAAGAAGCGATTGAGCAACAGCAGCAGGGTCGTTTTGCCGCTGCCGACTTCGCCCACGATACCCAGGCTGTGACCGGCCGGCAGGGTGAACGACACGTCGCGCAGGGCCGGTTGGTCGGCTTTGGGATAGGTGAAGGTCAGGTTGCGCACCTCGAGTTGGCCGGCAAAGTCATGCTCGATGACCGGCAGAGGGATCTCCTCGGGAAGGTCCAGTAGATTCTGCACGCGGTTCATCGACACCGCCCCGCGCTGAATCAAGACGAACATCCAGCCGGCCGCGATCATGGGCCAGGTGAGCTGGGCCAGATAGGTGGTGAAGGCGGCGAAGGTTCCCACCGTGGTCAGTCCGTTGACCACCCGGGCACCGCCAATGAGCAACAACAGGGCCGTGGAGCTGCCGGCGAAAATCATGATCAGCGGGCGGAAAGTGGCGTCGGTGCGGACATAGGCCATGTTGAGGGTGAAATATTCCTGGTTGAGACGCTCGAAGTCGCGGTTGTCGCCGTCGGCGGCTCCGGCCGCCCGCAGCACCCGCATGCCCTGGATGCTCTCGCGGACTTTCTCGGTGAGGCGCTCGAAACTGGCCTGGACTCCGTCATACAGATGATAGATGCGGCGCAGGGCAAAGCCCATCACCAGCCCCAAAATGGGGAGCGGCAAGATGGCCCAGAGCGTCAGCCGCCAGTCGAGCCACAGCATGGCCGAGATGGTCATGGCGCTGAAGAACAACGAGTCGAAGAGAGCCAGCAGTCCGAAGGCCAGCGCTTGTTTGATTGAATCGACATCGTTGGTGGCCAGGGCCAGAAACTCGCCGATACGGGTCTCCTGGTGTTGGCGGGTCGACAGGGCCAGAGCCTTTTCTAGGATGGCGTTGCGGATCTCGACCTCGGCCAGCCGCGAGGCGCTCATCAAGAAGTGACGCCACCACACCTTGGCCACGAAGCTGGCCGCGGCCAGACCCACCAGAATCATGCCGGACCGGGTCAGTCCGGGGGTGGTGGCCTCCCCCAGACTGAGGGCGTCCACGGCCTCCTTGACCACCAGCGGCACGAACAGCTGGGCTACGTCGGCGCCGATGACTCCCAACAAGCCGAGAAAGACCAGCCACCGCCGCTGCCACAGGTGGCGACCCAGGCCTTTGAGTCCCTCACTCATCGTGGCTTCACCGAGCCAGCCAGAGAGCAGGTGAGAGACTCGAGCCAATCCAGCTCCTGCTCGTTGGTGAATTGCTCGAGTTCGGCGTTGACCAGACCGACCAGGTAAGTGCACAACATCAAGACGGCGTTGGGGTCCTGTTCGTGATGTTCGAGCAGCCACCGCAGATTCGAGTTGAGCCGATTGAGCTTGAGTTGGGGAACCACCTTGCCCCGGTCGGTGAGGCTGCCGAAGTAGGCCGGGGGCCCCAGGGGCCAGCTGGCCCAGACGGCGCCCAGGACCAGGTCAGACGACTCGCGGCGGGCCCAGCCGGTTACACTCAATTTGAACTCGCGGCGCAGCCGAACCAGCAGAGCTCTTTCACGATCGGAGCGGGGCGACTGCTCGGAGGTGTTGAGTCGCTCGAGCGCCGCGCTCACCGTCGACCAGCCCCAGGCGCAGGCGTCGACGAGTCTTTGCACACCTGCGGGACGAGGAGGCTCATCTAGCCGGCGCAGGTTCTGGCTACCCACCAGGCCGACCATGATCTCCCACTCCAAACTCGCTTCGGGCAAGACCGGCACCAGCCCCTGGTCGGGCTCGTTGGCGGCGAATGGCGAGTAGACCAGCTCCTTGTTGAGATTGGCTTCGTCCATCAAAGCCAGGGCCGAGGCTCGCCGCCCGCCGGTGAGAAAAAAGAGCGGCAGCTCGGCCAGTTGGCGGCCCAGAATGCCCGCTTTGGATTTGCCTCCCACTTCGCGTCGTAATTCGAGTAGGGCCCCAAGAAGCAACTGCCGGACGGGGCGCGAACGTTGGCCCTGGGCGTAGTCCTGGGCCAGACGAGCATAAATACCCCGGCCGGCCTCTTCTAGTTCCTCCTGGAGGGCGTTAGGCAGTTCGACCTGATTCGAATCCGGCAGGCGGTTGAACTCGCCTACCACAAAGGCCACCGTCTCGAGAAAAGGTCGGGGCCCGTGCCCCACTGTTTGTCCCTGGGCGTCTTGCGCCACCAGATAATACTCCTGGGCTCGGCTGGGAATCCCGATCACGCTCCCGCCCGGCAGCTCTCGTTTGATCAGCCAGCCGGAGGGACGCGAGGGAAGAGAACTCAACTCTGCTTGTAAGCGACGTTCCTGGCGGAGGCGTTCCACCTGACCGACCAGGGCACACTCGGCCAGTCTTGCGATGGCCTCCCAAAGGCTGGCGGGGGCCACCAGCATCGGCTCGCGAGGCCAGCGCGCCTGAGCGGGCGTCACCACGGGCACCGACTTGCCAAAGAGCTCGCGCAGCTGAGCCAGGCTGACCAGGCGATCGTCAGAGAGCGTCAACAAAGGAACCTCACGCAAACTCTGCCGGTCCTCGCTGCGCAAGCTCACCTCTGAGGCCACCAGCAGCAGAGCCTTGAGGGCGGCCGCCCTGGGGACGGAGCGGGCCAGCTCGGCCAGGCACTTTGAAACGGCCTCCATCAGGGCTGGGCGCAGTTTGGCCAGGTTGTTAGCGGCCGTGTAGTTGTAATTGGGCTGGAGTTTGCCGTGCGAGAACCAGACGCAGCAAGGGGACGGAAAAACCTTCTTCTGCTCTTCGAGCAAGCGGTTCTGATACACGATTTTGAGCCAGCCAGTGGCCCGGGAGGTGAGGGCCAGGCGGCCCTGAAAGGGCGCCGGCAGCGAGACCTGGGCCAAGGAGCCCAGAAAAGGGATGGTCCACAACTCGGGCGACCTGGACAGAAAATCCTGGCGGGCGGTCAGTTGCGAGACCACCGGGCCGGCCGCTTGCGAGGCAAAGCCCTCGAGAAGGCTGCTCAGCAGGCTCTCGAGCTTGCGCGACAGCCGCAAGACGGGACGCTCGGGGTGGGTGACCCTGGTGCCCGTTAGTAGATCACCATGCTTCTCGAGCTCGGTCTGGACCTCGGCCAGAGTAAGCCAGGTGTCGTCGGACGTCTCGACCAACGGGGTGTGCCAGAACAACTCCTTGAGCTGGGGTTGCCGGCTGAGCAGCTTGAAGATCAGCTTGCGGCGCTCGTGGTCGGGCTTTTTGAGCCGGGACAGCTCTTTCCAGGCTCGCTCTTCGGCTTGGGCTACCACGGCGAGCGCGCGCTCCATCGTCTGGTCGTCTTCCAGGTCGCTCCAGTCCTGGTTGGGTTTGAAATCGGCGCTCTCGATGACGGCCGCCAGGGGGACCCCGCTCGGCTTGTAGTGGCGGCTGCCTAGCGCGATCCCCCGGTGGACCAGGCGCAGGTTAGGAGAGAGCTGCCTGGGTAACAGCCCCAACTTGCCCCGAAAACCGTCGGCCTCGACGGTGACCTCGACCAACCCCGGGTCAGGCAAGTCGAGGTCGGGCTCACCGTCGAGCTGGTCGGCCACCGCGCCCAAATGCTCAAGGCGTTTGCGCTGATCGCTCAGGTGCTTTCCCAAAAGCAACTGCAACAAGCGGCGCTCGCGCTCGTCCACCAGGGCGACGATTTCGGCCGGCAGGAAATCGGGGGGAAGCGACCGGGTATAGTGCTCCAGCAGGACCCATCCACAGCCCCGGGCTTGTAAGTCTTCGAGGCTGCAGGGGCCCTGCAGGCTGGAGAAGATCCGCAGGCGCAAAAAGTGGGCCGGCAACTTGGAAAGACTGGCCTGATCAGCCATCGCTGTGAGCAGGTGATGGCGCACCGCCGGAAGGTCGGCGTCGAGGCTGGCCTCATCAAGCTCGGTATAGAGGTCGCGGGCGGCCCGAGTGAGCTTGTCCAGGGCCTGCTCGAAGCGCTTGTCCTTGGGTCCGCTCCAGTCCGGCTTGAGGTCTAGCCTGGGAAAGTCGAGCACGGCCGTATAAGACAGATCGTCGTTGGCTTTGTGGGTGCACAGCAGCTTGCTCTGATAGAGGACGTGGACCAGCGAGTCCGAGCCGGCGTCGAGCGACAGACCGACCTCGCCCCGGCAGGTCTTGAGGTCCACGGGTTTGCGTGCCAGCCAGGCCCCCGGAGGTAAGACGGCCTCACGCGGGCTGTTCTGCCACTGGGTCTGGTTGGCCCGAATGGCAAGTTCTTCGGCTACTCGCGAGGCGGCGTCCTGCAAGCTGCTGCCAAAGTGGGCTTGCAGGGCGGCCAGGACGAACGGTTGGCGGGCCAGCAGCACGGTGACCCCCTCGAGGATGACATCCACCCGCCGTTGCGAGAAAAAGAGACTGCCGGACTGGGAGCGCAGCTGGCGCAAATCGGCTTTGCTCAGGTACGTGCCCGAGGCCGTCGGAAACAGGGGTATCTCTTCTAGAGCGCGTACTTGCGCCAGTGCCAACAGGAGAAATTTCCAGAGCTCCGGCTCGGCCGCCAGGTCCGCCTGGCGAGCCAGCGCGAGTAGTTGTTCTTCGGCCGATTGGGCGGCCTTTTCGACCAGCCCCTGGTAGGTGGCGTTCTCGACCACGTCGGTGTGCGAGGCGTTGAGCTTGAGCTGGTCACAGACGGCCACGGCCCGATACGGGATGGAGGTCTCTAGGTGGCGTATTCCACAGGTCACTCCCAGCACCACCAGTTCGAGCCGGGAGCGGTCCGATTGGAGGGCCAGTTCCAGGCCCAGAGAATCGGTCTGCACAGAAGCGCTCAGCCGGCGACCGTTCCAACTCAGTTCCAACCGGCAGTGCGAACAGTGCTCTTCCAGCAACTGACGAAGACTGGTCTGGTCGAGGCGCCCGTCAATCTGCAGACGAGCGGACCCGGGCTCGGTTTTCTCGAGCTTGTCGGGTCCCGCGCCGCGGTGCAGTCGATAGCCGCCGACCTCGAGGGTGATCTGCTGGGGATCGAGTTGTCCCAGGCTGTTGAGGGCTACGCCCAGGTGGGCCAGGGCGCGTTCCTCTGGCTGGTCGGTCGAGCTGAGCATGAAGTCGTCGAGATTGGCCAGAGCCTCGCCCGGGAGAGCCAGGTCGGGAAGCTCGAAGGTCAGTTGGCGACTCTCGGCGGTGATGGCGATGCGCGAGGCCCCGCCGGCGACGGCGGCCATCACCACCTCGAGGCCAAAACGCAGCGGCTCGGTCAGCTGGAATCTGGCCATCTTGGAGCGGGCTTTCTCGACGTCGAGGGTAAACTGGCCCAGCGAGTCGACCGTGCCGCCCTGGCGAAGTCGTTCGAGCAGGCTCATTTCTTGCCTTTCCCTGCGCTCAGCGCCGGGGGGGGGTTGGCCAGGTGGCGCCGCAGGCTGAGCATGTCCTCCAGGCCGGCCCGGTCGGTTCGTCCGTGGGCCAGCCCCAGCATGCGCGAGAGCAGATAGACCGCCATGGGGCGGTCGTGGCTGGCGATGGTCAGCAGTTGTTGAAAAGTCTTGTGCTGGACCTGCACCCCCAGGGTCCCGCCCCCCGCATCGACCCGGCACGGCTGCCCCAGCGAGCGACAGGCAACCGAAAGGGAGTCTTTTATCCGCTGCGGACCATACTCCACCCGGCAAGCTTCGATGGACCTGAATCCGTGGGCGGCAAGGTTCGGCAACACCCAGGCCAGCATCCGGCGGACCTCTTCTTCGGCCGGCTGGGCCACGGCCAGAAAGACCGCCTGTTCGACCGCCCGCGGCTGGTAACCCAGGCTTTCGAGACAGGCCAGCAGCGGGCTGTTGCGGCCAGCTTTGAGCACGGGTTGCTCGTCCTCGAGCAAAGCGCGCACCAGCGCGCCGGGCTGCTCGCAATAGAGCACCTGCTGGTCCAACTCGGTGGCCGAATAGCGCCGCTCGAATCCGGGGAAGATGGCCGGCCACTGCTGGCGGGGGCGCTCGAGGGGAAGGGCAGCAGCAAGAGCCAGCGCCTTCCAGAGGGGATGGTCGGCGTCGACTTCGGTCAGGCGTTCGAGCAGGTCGTCGGCCATGCCCTCGTAGGCCGCCTGCTTTACGATGGAGAGGGCCAACCTGTAGTGGTCATCGTGAAGCACGTTATCGCGAGTGAGAGTGTGTTCGAGATAACGCGAGCGCACCTTGAAGGCCAGGTGGGCCAGGGGGGAGCCCTGACCTTCGAGCAGGGTCAAGCCCCGATTGTAGTAGCCGTGAAAAGGAGCGCTCCCGGCCACCGGCGCGACCACCACCTCGGTGCCCTGTTGGCTGTGCTTGAATTCATAGGGCTGCCCCAGGCTAAAGGGCTCGTTGATCGGCTCGCCGGCGAAGCGCACTTCCACATCACAATGCTTGCACCAATAAATGACGGTATCCCGGCAATCTTTTTTGAGACGGTTGAAACCCCGCCCTTCAAGCGATACCCAAACGGCTACCCGGGTCCCGTCCACAGGGTGGTCCAGCCGAATTCGTTCGAACGACCTGTCAGGCCGAAACAGGATCCGCCAGGCCTCTCCCGAGCGTCCCGTCTCGACCGTGACCGCCTGGGGATTGATGGCAAAGACCGACACGAAACCGATGCCGAACTTTCCGATCTTGGTGAGGTCGTTCTCTTTGCTTGAGGAGAAAAGGCAAGTCAGCCGAGAGTCGATGATCTCCCGGTCCATTCCTTCGCCCGTATCGATGACCTCGATCACGGCGCACCCTTCGGCCTTGTCCCGGCGTACCTCGACATCCACTCGGTTGGTGGAAGCATCGAGGGCGTTCTGAATGAGTTCTCGCAAAAACGCCAGCGGCTGCGAGAACTGCGCGATGAGAGTCTCGAGTGCGTCGCTAGCGCCGACAGCGCGAGCCAAGGAAACTACCGTACCATCTGGGTTTAGGCCGTTTGTAGGACTTTGAGTTCTTCCATTACGTCACCGGGGCGGATGGCGTCGACCACTTCCATCCCCGAGATCACGCGGCCAAAGACGGTGTGTTTGCCATCGAGATGGGGCTGGGGCGAGTGGCATACGAAGAACTGGCTGCCGCCCGTGTCCTTGCCAGCGTGGGCCATCGACAGCGAGCCACGCAGGTGCTTGTTGGAATTGATCTCGCACTTGATCTGGTAACCGGGACCGCCGGTGCCGTCGCCCCGCGGGCAACCACCCTGGATGACGAAGTCGTCGATCACGCGGTGGAAGGTCAGGCCGTTGTAGAAGCCTTTGTTGATGAGCGACGTGAAGTTGTCGACGGTGCCGGGAGCGTCTTTGTCGAAGAGTTCGACTACCATCGTGCCTTTGTTGGTCTTGATTTCTGCTTGCATGTCTACCTCCGAGGCCCGACTTGTTATACGGCTTGGTGTAGGCTTCCTTCCCGAAGGTCCGACAAAAGCAAAAGGCCCTCCCGAAGGAGGGCCTCGAGTTGGCTTTCCTCGTTTAGCGAGCGACCAGTCCGACCGACGAGGCGGGCAGGCCGGCCGCGCCGGGCAGGGGAGTGAGGGTGCCGTTGGCAGCCAGGCCGAAGGCCGAGATGGTCTGGTCGCCGCCGTTGAGGGTGTAGACGAACAGATTGTCATCCGAGACAGCCAGGTCGACCGGGTTGAGACCGGTGACGCCACTGTTGCCGCCGGCCAGCAAGGTCAGACCGCCGTTGGCCGCGATTTGGTAAACGCTGACGGTGCTGCTGCCAGTGTTGGTCACGAAGGCAAAGGGTACGCCGGGGGCGATAGCCACCCAGCAAGCGCCGGTCTGGTTGTTGGCCAGGGCGGCGGTGACGGGGGTCAGGGTGCCGTTGACTCCGACCAGATAGCTGGAAACGGTGCTGGCGTTGGCCACGCCGCCCTGGGCCTCGGACACGACCAGCACGCCGGTGCTGGTGAAGCTAAAGCCAAACGGAGTGGCGCCCTGCGAGGCTTGAGCGGTGCCGGCCTGAGCCACGCCGCCCACTACCGGGAAGGTCACGATCTGGTTGGTGGCGCGCTCGGTCACCACCAGCACGGTGCCGGACGGGTGAAATCCGATCTGAGCCGGGTTCGGGTTCACGGCCGAAAGCAGTTGCGTCGAGTTGGGAATGGGTACGAGCTGGTTGCCCGAAACCACGAAACCGGAGATGTTGGCCGCGTTGGCGCCACCGTCGCCGAAGTTGAGCACGTACACCAGGTCGCCCGACACGGTCACGCTGATGGGACGGACGCCACCCGAATTGACGGTGGACACGGGGGTCAGGGTGCCGTCGATGCCGAGCAGCATCATGGTCACGCTGTTGGAGACGGCGTTGACTGCAAAGAGTCGGTTGGTGTTGGCCTGGAAGACCACCGCTCCGCTCGAGCCATTGAGGCCGCCGCCGGTGCCGGAACCACCGGTGGCAAAGTTGTTGAGAAAGGTCAGTGCGCCGGTGGTGGAACGGGTGAAAGCGCGGACCCGGTTGGTCGCTTCGTTGGTGAGGGTGTAGACGGCCTTAGGAGCAATGGGAGTATTGCCCGTGCCGGTGTTGGTAGTGGTGCCGGTATTATTGTCGTCGGAAGTATCGCAACCGGCAGCCAGGCAGATAGCCAGGGCTAACAGGGCGAATTGAATGATTCTGGGGATACGCATTTCATCTCCTAGTAGAGTTTTTCCCGTTGGCGGGACGTTCTTAGAGGGAGATGGGTTTCCTGCCTGAGAATCGGCGCATCAGCCGTGAAGACTGGATTCAAGCTCCATTACCCAGCCCTCGGCCGGGTCTTTGCGCCAGTAGAGGATGATCTCGGGCTCTTTGACCTCTTTGGTATTGAGGATTTTCACCACCGCGTGCACCTTGACTCGGGCACGGTTGCCGCTACGGTCGATATCGACATCGCGGATATCGTAACGCTGGATGTCGAGAAACTCGGGCTTGATGGCGAAAAGTCGCTCGATGAGCCTGGCGATGTTGACGTCCTTGCGATCCTCGGCCGAGTGATAGCTGGCGGCTTTCTCGAAATCCTTGAACTGCAAGTCCTCCATGAAATCCACGCTTTGCTGAGAGAGAAACTTGGCGTCGCCTGAGCCTAATGACACACCACCCGAGCCGCTCCCTGGGCGACCGCCAATGACCAGCAAACCGATGGCCAGCAACAGCAACACCGCAAAGACGGCCGCAATCTTCTTCACCGTCTGACGCTCCGTTTCACCAAAAAGATGGCTAACCCGATCAGCCCGCAGGCCATGACCAGAGGGGTAAACATGCCTTGCAGCAGTTTGAATAGATCGGGTTCGCTGGCGGCCACTTCGGTGAGACCTTGATAGGTCCAGGCCGTGATGGTCAAGTCCTCGAGCAGCTTCACCAGGGCACTGGCGTGAGTGTGGTCCATCACCATCTCGGAGAACAAGATCTGAGGCAAGAGCAGGATCGGGACCGCCGCCACTGCTCGGTCGGGAGTCGAAACCACGGCCGAGATGGCCAGACCCAGTCCCGCCCCGGCCATGCTGGAGGCAAACAGCACCAAAAAGTGCAGGAAGACGGTGCCGGGCAAAGCCACCCAGCGGTCCACGATGAAGACCAGGCACAGGCACTGAATGAAGCCCAGCAAGGCCAGTACGCTGACTTTGGACAACACGTAGGCGGTGGGATCCAGGCCCACCCTGGCCTCACGCTCGAAGATGGCCTTTTCTTTGACGATCTCGCGGCTGGCGTTGATGGTGCCGAACCAGATGGCCGAGAGGGTCAGCACGAAATAGAGCGAGGAGGTAACCTGATCGGTATCGCTCCAGACGACCGCGATACAGCCGGCGATGATGGGGGCTTGCAGCAACAGCAGAATGGTGTTGCCCGCGTCGGCCAGCACGAGTTCGAGATAACGCTCGGCCAGAATGCCTAATTGACGCCAATCTAGTCGCCGAGAAACCATATACGCATAGTTCTGGACCAGTCAGGTGGGATCCTGGCCAGATCTCACGAACACACCCGGCCATGGGTTGTAAGACCGTCCTGCTCAATCGCTCGGAAGTCATGCGGCTACTCGACGCCAGCGCCCTGGTCGAGATGCTGGCCGACGCTTTTCGTGCTCATTCCGCGGACGGCACCGACCCGGGGCATCGCTTTCCGGCCCCGCTACCTGGACCCGGCGACATGGTGATTCTGGCACCCGGATTGACCAGCGATATCCCTGCCTACACGGTCAAGGTCCACGCCAAGTTTCCCGACAGCAATCCCTCCATTCGGGGAGTGCTGCATCTGCATGACCTCGACAACGGCGATCTGCTGGCGGTGATGGATTCGAGTTATCTGACCGCCGTGCGTACCAGCCTCACCGCCGCCCTGGCCACCGACCTGCTGGCCCGGAGCCAGGCCGACCGGGTGGCCGTCATCGGAGCTGGCGTGCAGGGCTGGTATCAGCTGCGTTACCTGCTGCAGATGCGCCGGCTCAAGGAGATCTTCGTCTTCGACATCATCAAGAGCCGGGCCGAGAAATTCGTCGAGTTGCTCCAGCAACGGTCCGATCTCACGGCGCGAGCCTGTTCTGCCCTCACCGACGCTCTGGCTGCCTGCGACATCGTGCTGTGCTCGACCTGGGCCCGTGAGCCGTTTCTGACTCGTGACCTGATCCTTCCCGGCACCCACATCACCACCCTGGGGGCCGATCAGCCCGGCAAAGCCGAAGTCGACCGGACCGTCCTCAGGAAGGCTCTGGTCTTTTGTGACGATCGCAAACTGGCTCTCGAGATGGGTTTGGTGGGCAACGTAGGGCTCGGCCCTAAGACCATCGCTGCCGAACTGGGCGAGGTGTTGGCTGGGACTCACAAAGGTCGCTCGACCGACAAGCAAATCACGGTCTACGGGGCCGTTGGTCTGCCTTTCCAAGACCTCATCGCCGCCTGGCAGGTCTATCGCGAAGCCCGCCGCAAAGGGGTCGGCCGCACCTTCGATTTTCTGACCTAGACGGTCAGTAGCAGGTCGGTTGCCCGGTCGGGATGAACCCAATTTCGTGGGAAGATTTCTTGCTTTTGTCGGTTTCTTGCTGGTCGTCTTCTACTGCTTGTCGAATTCGAGTCCGCGAGGCGAACTCAACCGGCTGGTAGCCGGGGCCAGAGGGCACGCCCAGTATGTCCAGGCCATGTGCGCCGCCCATGAAAAGCGCGTGGCCGAGTACAACTCGGCCGCCCAGGCCGCCGCCCTCAACGGGGGACGGCCGCCATCGGTCAATCGCAAGCTCCAGGTCGAGGCCAACGAGCCCACCCCGTCGCTGGCCGAGTTGATGAAAAACTGCAAGGACCTGTACGACCGGCTCAAAGCCAAGGGAGACCCCGACAGCCTGAAGCTCGCTTCGGCCTGTAACGATCTGTACAAGTTTCTCTCCGCCCTCGACAACATGGAGAAGAATCTCAACACCGACAACATCGTGGGCGTGGCCTCCAGCTACAACAGCTGGGTGGACCAGACCAACCAGCGGATGAAAAAGCTCGACGAAACCCTGGCCAAGCTCTAGAGCGCGAGGCTCCCTCTCCGAGCAACGCGAGCGAAGCCTATTGCCGTTCGCGAACGTATTGCATCTGTTGGGGCGAGGTGGCGAATTTGGCGGCCAGTTGGGCGGGGTCTTCCTTTTGGAGCAGGCGATAGACATCGCGCGGGTCCGACAGGCCGAAGTAGGTCGTGAGTTCGGCCGGAGGCCCGACATAGACCAACCGGCCCGCTGCCAACACCACCACGAGATCCAGCAGGTTGAGGCTCTGCAGGATGTGGGTCGTGACCAGCAGGGTGCGGCCGGTGCGGGCCAGCTCGTGACATAGCTCCATGAACTGCTCTTCTAGCGCCGGGTCCAGGCCCGAGGTGGGCTCGTCCAGAAAGAGCAGCGACGGGCTGGTGAGTAGCTCGACTCCGATGCTGACGCGCTTTCTTTGTCCACCCGAGAGCTTCGAGATCTTGACCTGGCGGCGCTCCTCGAGGCCTAGCTGAGAGATGACCTTGTCGACGGCGGCCTGGTGGGCGGCCGGTTCGGCGTCTGAGCGCATGCGCAGGCGAGCGCTAAAAAGCAGAGCTCGCTCGATGTTGAGGGCCTGGTGGACGATGTCGTCCTGGGGCACGAAGCCGATGCGCCGGGACACGTGTTCTCCGAGTGGTTGACCGTCACAGAGCACCTGACCCGAGGTTGGCTCGAGCTGGCCGCTGAGCAGTTTGAGCAGGGTCGACTTGCCACAGCCGCTGGGTCCGAGCACACCCACGAATTCGCCTGGCAGAATGGTCAGGGAGATATCGCGGAGTATCTCTGTTTTCTTGAACTTGAGACCGATCGCTCGGGCATCGAGACGAAGGCCGATGTTCAACTCAGAAGCTCACCGTGAAGTTCGAATTGATCATGATGCCATCATAACTCAAGGGGTGGATCGAGCGTTGGGGGACGAACAGAGTATTGGTGCCCGGAATGGTTGGGGTTGAAAAGACGGCCGACGGCACACGGTCTTGAGTCGAGATGAACAAAGCGTCGACGTTCCAGGCCACCGTCGGGTCGATTTGGTAAGAGAAGCCCAGCGAAGGCTGCTTCTGGGTGACGTCGAGGTTCTTGAAGCGCGTCTCGCCGGTACTCTCGGCGAAGGCCGAGTAGGCTCCGAACGGGTCGTAGTGGCCCGAGATGGTGTAGTTGCCGTAGCCGGCATTGAGGGTGAAATCCTCGGTCAGGTCGTAACCCAGTTCGAGTTCCCAGCCGGTATAGTCGAGATCGACAAAGTTGACGTTCTCGCCGCGGGTTCCCAGGGGGCCCGGACGCAGTGCCTGCAGATTGCTGCCGCGATGGAAGTTGGTGGTGTTGAAACGGGCTTGAGCCTTGAAGCCACGAGTGGTGTCTTCGCCGAAATACCACTTGTAGCCGGCCGCCAGGGCGTAGAAGTCGCTATCGCCTTTGGGAGCCTCGAGCGGCACGGCCAGAGTGTTGCCGCCACTGGCCACGAACGTATTGGGCGAGAAGCCTCCGAAGACCGGGTCGACAAACCCGGGGCTAAAGCCCAGCACCGGGGTGTTGGGAATGGCCGCCCCCAGGCTTGCGGTCGAGAAACGAATATCCTGGAGCGAAGCTTGTTTCTGGTCGAGAAGGCCAAATTTGGCGTCGACCACTCCGCTCTCGGCGAACTCCCAGCGCAGGTGGCCCCGCCAACCCTGACGGTTGTGGGGCAGCAAGTCGGTGTCGTGGAGGGGGTAAAGGTCGGGACGCGTGCTCAGGAAGTTTTCGCCCAGCCGGAAGCCGTTATAAAGGATGCCCCCGATGCGAGGGATCTGGAGCACGAAGGGGTCGTAGGTGGGATCGACCGAGAGATAGTCGAGATCGAGGTCAAGCCCCTCGACCGGCGTCACTCCTGCGCTGACCCGGAAGGCGTCGCCGTCGGCGGTGTAGCTGGAATTCTTCTGCGGTCGATATTCGCTGTGGGCATACTCGGCCACCACTCGGGGGGCCAGGTCGTTGTCCCACTCGTAGCGGGCCGACAGACCGTAGCTGACCTGGTCCTGGGGGCCGATATTGCCGAAGTTGAGGTCACCAAGCACGCCCGTGATTCCGTCGTTGTTGACGGCGGACATGGGAACGGGGCGAACGTCGCCGGTGCTGCCGATGCCGCCGGTGGCCATGGTGCCCAACTGGTTGTAGTAGAAGCCGGGCGGATTGACCCAGGGGATAGGACCCAGGTTGGTGCCGGTAATCAGGCCCACCTGGCGGGCCGCCCCGCCCGAGGCGTCGTTGGCGGCATGCAGAAAGTTGAACCGCACCCGGCCGCGTTCTTTCGAGAAGACATAGGCGAGATTGACGCCTTCAGCGTGATTGAAATACGAGGCCCCGCCGACGCCACCGTTGCGGTCGGGCAAAAGCGTGCCCATGACTTCCCATTCTAGTTTCTGGTCGAAGTCGTCGTCGAGTTCGATTTGTCCATACACCTGAATACCGTAGCCGTCGAGATACTTCTCGCCAAAGTTGCCGGGGTTGTACTGCTTTTGGTAGACGCTGGGGTCAAAGTGAGGCTGCTCGATGGAGCCGAGGCGCAGCATCGTTTTGCTGGGTTTGTGCTCGAGCCAGAAGTGGTCGAGGGTCATGGTGGTAAAGGGTCGATGGTTGGTGGGCTGGACGCCGGCCAGTCCCCCGGTGACCGTGCTCAAGGCCGTGAAAGCGTTGGACAGAAACGGCGGTGAGATGCCGTAATACTGCCCCACCGACTGGTCGCCCTGGGAAGAGAAGGCGATGAATTCGGCTCCGGCATCGAGATCGGGCGTCAAGCGGATATTCAGACCCAGGGTAGCCAGGCTGGTGAAGGCCGTGCCGTTACTGAGGGGGCGACCGGTCTTGAGATTGTTGACCGTGAAAGCGCCGAAGGCGAAGGGGTCGAAGTTGAGGGTGGCGGCCGGACCGGTGGGGATTCGGCCGCCAGCACCAGGCACGCTACCGATGATCGAGTTGTAGTCGAGCAGGGCATCGCTCGGATCGCTAAAGCTCGAGCCCGAGTTCCGATAGGTCTGGAAACTGGTGCGCACCTCGAGGTTGCCGTAAAAGGTGATGCGTTCCAGTTCAGTCACCCGCCGATCGATGCGTTCGGTCTGTTCTTCGAGGTTGGTGACGCGAACGCCGAGGGCATCCAGTTCTTCGCGCAGGGCTTCAGCCAATTTACGCAACTCTTCCAGTTCGGCTTTGGTAGCGAAGGTGGCGTGGGCTTGTTCCATCTTGGCCAGCAGGCGCGCCACGCTCATGGCCACTTCCCAGCGCGACGCTGCCCGGTCACCCTTGAAGGTCCCGTCAGGATAGCCCTCTACCAGGCCTTTGGCGGCCAGGGCCGAGACGGCGTCGCGAGCCCAGTGGGCATCGGGCACATCAGGAAAGAGCGGAGCTGCCAGGCTGACCTGCCCCAGTAAAAAAACGAGAGCCAGTGCGGCTCCGAGTGTGCGACGAATTGTCCTGTCCCCCTTGAACTTCCCTCAAATTGCCTAAATGCATTCTTCAGGGCGCCAGGGGTCCCCTCCCCTCCGTGGAAGATCCGTGCCTATGCGAAGAATGCTTGTGGCCGGTTTGCTGGTCTGTCTGGGTTGCCTATCGGCCTGGGCGGGGGAGATCCGCGGCCAGATCGGTTTTGCGTCAGAGCTGCCCGCGCGTCACACCCGCGGGGATCAGGGCAAGTCCATGCGCCAACTCGAGAAGCAAGATGGCTACGAGCGAGATTTTCTGGTGAAGGAGAATCGCATCGGTGGGGGGCTTCCCGAAGGGGCCGAAGTCAACGAGCACACCTTCGTGGTGGTCCATCTTACCGAAAAGGCCGATGGAGCCCGCCTACGAGCCACTCCAGTCAAGACCCAGATCGATCAGCGCGACCGCCAGTTCAAGCCCCACGTTGTTCCGGTCGTGCTGGGTTCTGAAGTCGCCTTCTTCAACAACGACAGCTACTTTCATCACATTTTCTCGCCCTCGAAATTCGAGATCCGTAAGTTTCTCAAGGGGCAGCGCTATGAGAAGCCGAGCAAGTTGGGGGCGTACGAGCTCTTTTGCAACATCCACCCTCGTATGAATGCCTACCTTTACGTCGTTCCCAACGACTTCTACGTGATGGCCGATGGTGAGGGCCGCTATCGACTCAAAGACGTGCCGCCGGGCCGTTACGTCCTGCGGGCCTGGCACCCCCGACTGCAGGCCAAAGAGGTGGAGCTAACCGTTCGAGGAGAAGACACACAAGAGGCGAACTTCCGCCTATGACCAGAACCTGGTTGAGGACACTTGCGGGGGCTTTCGTGGCTCTTTATCTGGCTGGCACCCTGCCGGCCGAAGCCGGAGACATCGAGGGTCAGGTCTCGATCTCCTCGACGGTGCCCCCCCGCGTGCGGGGCAAGAAGAGGGTGTCTTACTACGAAGACCAGGACGAGGGTGGGCTGCCTCCTGGCACCGAGGTCGATGAACGTGAGTTCGTGGTGATCGGGCTCGAGGGCAAGAACCTCAAGTCCACTCCCAAGACAGTGGATATGGTGCAGCAGAACAAAGACTTCGTGCCCCACGTGCTGGTGATCTCGCGGGGGTCGACGGTTCGCTTTGTCAACAACGACCGCATCTATCACCATATCTATTCTGTGTCAAATCCCGGCGCCTTCGAGATTCGCCGCTATCTCGGCAAGAGCAAGACCAAAACGTTTGAAGAACCCAACGACCTCGAGATTTTCTGCGGCATCCATCCGCGGATGAACGCCTATATTTACGTGGCTGACAACGACTTCTTCTGCCAGCCCAAGGGCGGAAGGTTCAAGCTCAAGGGCGTTCCCGCCGGTACCTACACCCTCAAAGTTTGGCATCCCCGTCTCAAGACGGTGACGCGCCCGGTCACGGTGCCCGAATCGGGAACGGCCACGGTCGATCTCAAGCTCTAGATGAGACTGCGTCATGAGTTGATGCTGTTTTTCGGGGGTCTTCTGTTGATCTTTGGGGGCATCGTGGTCTACGTCAACTACGTTCAGCTCTCCCAGACGCTGGCCGAGGGCCTCAGGCGCCGCCTCTCTCCTCGCTCCTACCAACAGCTGGCCCAGGTCGAACACCGGCTGCTACTCGAGAAGGCGCAGGCCATAGCGCTTCACAACGAACTCGGTCGCTATCGCAATACGGCCAATAGCTTTTTGCGCTCCGAGAGCCACGTGCCCGAGGACCTGGTCCTGAGCCAAGCGTTCGAACTCAAGGGGCAGAAGCTGGCCCCCGGGGCGGTCGTCAAGCGGGGGACCCCAGTCACCAAGCGCGAGATGCTCAACCTGTTGTGGGCCATCGACTACGACCAGAATCCCTGGCTCGGCAATGACTACACCACCATGGCCGAGCCGCTCTCTCAGCGAGACCAGCGATTGCGCCCGATGACCGAGGCCTGGCAGGCCCTGCTCAGCCTTCAGGGCGAGTCTGGCGAGACGTTCGGAACGGTGGTGACCCGCCAATCGGAGTTTGACCTGGTGGCCTTCTGCGACGAGCAGGGCGACGTGATGACCGAGGTGCTACGCGACCACGAGCGCCATCAGGCTCCCCTGGTCTCTAGCCTGGCCACCAGCCGGTTGGTGGCGGAGGTGCTGGGCGGACAGGCTTATTCGACGGGGTACATTCTCTATCCTGACCCGGACCACCGGCAAGGCCAGCTCTATCTCTGCTCGGCCGTGGCTTTGCGGGTCGGGCCGAGAGGAGACGGCGCCCTGGTTCTGGGCAAGCGGCTCGACCGCGAATTAGCCGAGCAGGCCTCGCAGGTCACCCTCGATGCTGAAGTGGCAATTCTTTTCGCCGACCAGGTGGTGGCGAGTTCGGACCATGCCGAGAAGTTGGGCCAGAGCTTGCTGGCTCGCGGGGGCGGGCAGCTCGAGCAAGAGCAAGTGTCGGTCGATGGCGAGAGCTATCTTCAGACCAACCTGGCCCTGGCCTCGCAAGCCGAAAGCCAGGACGCCGAAGGCCGCATCTATTTTCTCAAGAGCGCAGCCGAGATTCGGGACGAGGTGACTAATCAGGCTCGTCTCACCCTGGTCATGGGCGGTCTGGTGCTGGTGGTGGCCCTGTTGCTGGTGCCGGTGGTGGCTCGACGCTTCACCGAGCCCATCGCCACCTTGACCCAGGCCATGTCCAGGGTCGGCGAGGGCGTGCTCGAGAAGTTGCCCGCGCGGGCCATCTCGGGCAGTATCGAGGTTCGGGCCGCGGCCGAGTCTTTCAACCAGATGGTGATCGGCCTGCGCCAAAAGAAGCAACTCGAGCAGTTTGTGCCCCTGGGCACCCGGCAGGCAGTCGAGAACTCGGAAGGCGCCCAGCAGACCCTGGGCGGGAAGCGCATCACCCGGACCATCATGTTCAGCGACTTGCGAGGCTTCACCTCGATGTCCGAGCGGCTCGAGCCCGACGAGGTGATGAGCGTGCTCAACGACTATCTGCAGTTGATGACCGGCATCATCCGCAAGCACGACGGAGACATTAACGAATACATTGGCGACGCCATCCTGGCCGTCTTTAGAGAGCCGGTGGGCGCCATTCGTGCGGGTTATGACATGTATCGGGCCCTCGAAGAGCTACGCCAGACCACCACCAGCGAGGCCGTGGCCTCACTGCGCCAGGGTATCGGCTTTCATACCGGCGATCTGGTCGAGGGCAACATCGGCAACCAGGGCGACCGCATGAAGCTCTCGGTGATCGGCGATACGGTCAATCTGGCCGCTCGCATCCAGGACCGCTCTCGCGAGGGTCAGCACACCTGTATCTTCATGAGTGGAGCGGTCCGCGAGCACCTGGGAAAAGAGTTCGAGGTGGCCCATTTCGGCGACGTGGCTTTCAAGGGCAAGGCCGAGCCAGTACCGGTTTTCGAACTGGTGACTATTCGTTCATCATGAGACGGATGACGTTGCGGCGGTAGTGGTTCCACTGCTCGTCATTCATCTGCGAGCGGCAGTCAAACATCTCGTCGACATACAGATGCTGTAGCTTGAGTTCCACATCCATCAGTTCGCGGAGCTTGGCCTTGATTTTGGGTGATTCGGGGTCGCTGGCTTTGAGCAGTTGCATCAGGTCGAGCTTCTTGACCCGCAGTTGTTCGAGCACCTCCTGGCGCTTGGAGGCGTAACCTGAACGAATCTTCTGCAGGGCCACCGCCTGCTCGCGAGTCAGGCCCATGTCGCCCGGGTTCTGGGCGGCGGCCGGAGCGAAGACGGCCAGGGTCAACAGCAGTGCAACAACGCGGATTCTAGCGAATGCCATCACTGACGAACTCGACCTCGGGGGCTGGGTCCCAGGCCTGATCGGCCACATCCAGCAAGGGCGTCGAGACGCGGCCGATGCGCGGTGCCGACAGGGTCATCAGCAGATCGGCATCGAGCGGACTGGATTGGCCGCGGGCGAGATTGACCGGAGCCGAGACAGGGGCGGCCGGAGACGGTGTCTCTTCGAGCGCGGCCGGGGGGGCGGTCAGCATACTGCCCACCAGAAAGCCGGTGATCAACATCGAGGCGCCGGCCGCCAGGCGAATACCGAACCAGCCTTCGAGGCGCTCGCCCCAGCCGGTTTTGACGGGCTCGTGGCGCAGCTTTTCCCACACCTGAGCGCGAAAGGTGGGACTGGGTTCGAGACCTTCCCAGGCGTCGAGAGCCTCCCAGGCGGCTATCAGCAGGTCGAGTTCGTGCTGGCACTCGGCGCACTTTTCGAGGTGCGCCTCGACCTGCTGAGTCTCATCGGCCTCGAGGTCGTCTTCGCTGAAGGCCGGAAGTAGTCGTCTGATGTCGTTGCAAAGTCGCATGGCTAAGCGGTGATCTCTTGGTTCTCCAGGTAGGGTTCGAGTTTCTTTCTTAGATTGAGCTTGGCCCTGTGCAGACGAGATTTGACAGCCGGTATCGAAAGACCTAGCGTGTCGGCAATCTCTTCATAGGCCAGCCCCTGATAGCGCTGCAAGATGACCGCCACGCGCTGCTCTTCAGGCAGGTCCATGACCGCTTCGCGCACGACTTCAGCCAGTTCCTGGCGAGCCAGATGGTCCTCGGCCGAGCCGGCCGGGTCTTCTAGCTCTCGCTTAAGAGGCTGGTCCTCATACCCCGGGCGCGGGGCATCCAGGCTGTTGGTCCGCCGACGTTGCGCCTTGGCGCGGGCGTTGCGGCAGAGATTCAAGGTAACTTTATAGAGATAGGTGAAGAATTTGGCTCGGGCCTCGAAGCGACCGGCTGCCCGATAGACACGCAAGAAGACTTCTTGAGCGAGATCTTCGGCCGATTCTCGATCACCGGTGAAACGAAAGACAAGATTCACGACCGTCTTTTCGTACTTCTTCATTAGCAGATTGAAGGCTTCTGAGTCCCCTGCCTTCACCCGCTCCATGAGAGCGATATCTTCATCCTTGGCCAGGTCGCTGCGAATTTCTCCTTTGCGTTCCTGGTCCTGGCCGGACAGGTCCAGCCTATTCAAACGTGCCTCCATCACGGCGAGCATCATAAACCTCCAGAGGTGTCAACTGATCGGTATAACCGGTCGCCGTTGAGAAAGGTTTCGCTAGTCCTCGCTCTCGTCCCCCGTTTTTTTCGTTCGAGGGTGCAGATCAAGACAAGCCCGCAGCATTTCTAGACTGAGAACCTCGGCCTCTCGGCCGTGGGTGACCAGCCTCAATTCGCAGATGTCGACGGCGCGCCAACAATCTTCCTCGGCCACTGCCTCGGCCCCCCTGGCCAGGGCGCTCAAGATGGAATACACCTCCACCACCTGCGGGAGCAGCACCAGGATCAGGAAACGTTCCAGCAGCGAGCGCCCGCCCAGCAGGTATTTGCGAAAGAGCAGGGCATCGAGATAGCGTGGCAGCAGAGTTCCCAGCTCGGGAGTAGGAAACTCGGTCAACTGGTTCCAACTGCCCCGAAAGTCAAGGCTGGCGAAGTTCACCGGTTGGCCGGCCTCGAGCGCTTCGACGAAGCCGCGGTTGGCCTGGCCGGGCGCCTCGACCCGCCCCATGAGTCCGCGCACGCAGAGCCAGCTCAGGCCTATCAACTCCGGCGGCGGCGCGGGTAGGTCGTGACTCAGCAGGGCACTCAGGTGGTCGGCCTCGAGCCGCTGCGGCCCCACCTGGCCAACCAGGGCCCAGAAGACGGGCACCAGACTCTGGTGGCCGTGGAGGGCCAGCCGCTGACGAAGGCTCCGCTCCAACTCGCGATAGCCTGGCCAGTCCAGGCTGGTGCGGCGGGCCAGGCGGATGGGCCCGAAGCCCAGTCGGGGAGGGGTGTCGGAAACGAAGCTGGCGTGCTCGGCCAGAGCCCGCCCACTGTTGCGCGCGATGGCCGTACAATAGAACGAGACGCCCACGAACAACCCATCGGGAGTCTCCACCGGAAAGAAGGGAAACTGCCTGCAACTGGTGGGCTTGGCGGCCGGGCCAAGGGTGGCGTGAATGTGGCAACGGTTGCCCTCCAGAAAGACGCAGCCGCCCTCGCAATTGGTCAGAACCAGTTGCTCCCGGCTTTGGGCGAAGGGCTCGAGTCCCAGCCCCTCGACGCGTCGCACCGACTCAGAATCGATCAGGCCCTGGAAGACCTCTTGAGAAACGGGGATTTTCCAGGCGGTTCGACAACTCTTGGCGCACTGCAAGCAGTCGTAGTGCTGGCCCGGCAGGAAGTGAATATCCATCTAAGTCGACTTTCGGCGGCCAGCGGGGCTTTACTGCTGGTGGGGGGGCTCCCCCACGAGCACCTACTTCTTGGACTTGGTCTTGGCCGCCTTGGGCACGACGGTTTCGTCGCAATCGTCGGCGGGAGCGGGAATGACGTGGGCGGCCACCAGTTGACCGACCCGGCGGGCGGCCTGGGCAGCTGCCTCGGTGGCGGCCTGGACCGCGCCCACATCACCGCGGAAGTGGACCGACACCAGGCCGGCCTGGACCTGCTCATAGCCCACCAGTTCGACATTGGCCGTCTTGACGGCGGCGTCGGCGGCCTCGATGGCGCCCACTAAGCCTAAGGTCTCGATCATTCCCAGGGCACGTCTGCTCATTGGTCCACCTCTAATAATTTCCAGGCTAGTTCCGGTTTAAGCTTGTAGATCCTGCCCGGGGTCGAGCAGGTCGGGCCCTATGTCGGCCAGAGTGGGGGTTCCGCACAAGGCCATGGCCAGGTCGATTTCGCGTCGGAAGAGTTCGAAAACCTGGGTCACTCCGGCCTCGCCCGCGCTGGCCAGTCCCCAAAGGATAGGCCGGCCGATCAGCACGGCCGAGGCTCCCAGCGCGAGGGCTTTGACCACATCCGTGCCACGCCGCACTCCCCCATCGAGCAAGACGGGAATGCGACCGGCCACGGCCCGGGCGATGGGGCCGAGCACCTCGATGGTGGCCGGCGACGTGTCGAGTTGGCGGCCGCCATGGTTTGAGACCACCAGACCAGAAGCGCCGGACTCGATGGCCCGCCGGGCGTCATCGACCCGGACCACGCCCTTGATGAAGACTGGCAGGTCAGAGATCGAGCGCAGCCACTCGATATCTTTCCAATTGAGGCTGTCGTCGATCATCGAATAGAAATAGGCAGCCAGACCCGAGTCGTTGACGGTTGCAGGCAGATCGGCCAGACCGGCGGCGGTCAGGTTGACCACTTTGAGGCCTTCGGGCAGGGCGAAGCGGTTGCGAACGTCGGCCTCGCGGCAGCCCAACAAAGGAGCATCGACCGTGACCACCAGCGCTCGAGCCCCGGCGTGGCGAGCTCTGGCCACCAGCTCGTGGGTGGCCTGCCGGTCCTTGTAAACGTAAAGTTGGAACCAGAATTGACCACCGGCGGCCTGCGCCACCTCTTCCATGGGATAGTTCGACAAAGTGCTCAAGATCATGCTGGTGCCGGCTTTTGCGCAAGCTCGGGCGGTGGCGAGCTCGCCGTCGGGAGTCGCCATGGCATGAAAGGCGGTGGGTGCCGCCAGGACCGGCAAAGACAGAGGTTGGCCTAGCAAGGTGGTGCGGGCTGAGCGAAGAGAAACGTCGACCATCACCCGATAGAAGAGGCGAATCTCGTCGAAAGCCGCTCGGTTGCGAGCCAGGGTCACCTGATCGTGGGCCCCGCTGACATAGTAGTCATAGGCCGATTGACTCAGCTTTTGACGAGCGATCTCCTGGAAGTCGTCGAGGTTTACAGGTTCCATAGGCCACCGTTCAAAGCAGGGAACGGGCCTTCCTTCGCCACACTCGCCCTCATGACTTATCAGGATTTCGAGGTGGGGGGGCTGGCCGCCAGGCGCTGGGGCTTGGGCCAGCCGTGCCTGGCTCTGCATGGTTGGATGGATAATGCGGCCACCTGGGATCGGCTGGCCCCACTGCTGCCAGGTCTCGAGTTGGTAGCCCTCGACCTGCCGGGGCACGGTCGCTCGCCCCACCGCCCGGCCGAAGCCTTCTATCACTTTATCGATTGGATTCCGGCCGTGCTAGCCGTCACTCAAGAACTTGGCTGGACACGCTACCACTTGCTTGGCCACTCGATGGGGGCCGGCATCGCCAGTCTGGTGGCAGGGGCTGTGCCCGCCCAGATCGACCGGCTGCTCCTGGTGGAGGGATTAGGCCCTTTCACCAGCCCCGAAACCGAGGCGCCAGCCCTGTTGCGGCGCTCGCTGAGTCATCGGTTGAGCGGGCGCCGGCCCGTCTATGCCGATCGGGAAGCGGCCGTGGTTCGGCTGGAAAACCGGGGATTGAGCCGGGCCGGGGCCGAGGCTCTGGCCGGCCGGGCCGTGGTCGAGGTGGAGGGAGGAGTGGCCTTCAGCTATGACCCTCGCCTGCGAACGCCTTCTCGGGCGCGCTTGACCGAAGGTCAGATTCGGGCTTTTCTGGCCGAGATCACCGCCCCTACGCTATTGGTGTTGGGACGACAGGGTCTGGAGATACCTGACCAGATGCTGGGCCAGCGGGCTCGGCTGGTGCCCGATCTCAAGGTGGTCAAAGTGGAGGGAGGCCACCATCTGCACCTGGACCGACCCGAGGCGGTGGCCCCGGTGATGAGAGACTTCTTAGACCTCGGGCTGGCGAGGGGTGGGCGGGGGTAGGACCTTGCCCGGGGTGTGGCCCAGTTCTTGTTCGAGGGCGCCAATGCGGTCATCGCGCAGCGAGAGCTTCCACTCCAGTCCGGTAATCTGGCGCTCCATCGATTTGAAGCGCTCTTCGTAATCCTTCTCGAAGGTCACCCGTACGTTCTTGAGCTTGTTTTCACGGTCGATCAATAGCTCGGTTAGGCGGGTCGATTCTTCGTGGGCTTTGCCCAGGCCTCGCTCCATATCGGCCAGTTTGGCCGCCAACTTCTTTACCTGAGCGTCACGGCTGGCCACGGTGCGCTGCAGATGGGCGATCTGTTGACTGGCGATACTTTCATTGGAGGTAGCTGCTCGAGCCTTGTGCAGGCGTAATTCCTCGCGACTGGTGCGAAGCTCTTCTTCGAGCTTCTGGCGCAACTGCTCCAGGTCGCGGATTTTACCCTCGGCCGCTTCGAGCTGAGGGGCAGAATTGGGGGAATCGGTGCTCTTGCCCGGAATGGGCAGGAATTTGCTCTGGGCTTGACCCCCCCGCAGCTCGGCCAGCTCGGACTCGAGTCGCTGATTGGCCAGGCGAACCACTTCATTGCTACGTTTGAGCGAGTTTAGCTCGACCCGGTGCGAGGCCTGAGCATCTTCGATGCGGCGCTCGAGTTCGGCTACCTGGGACTGGGCGGCCTCGTGCGCCGCGGCCAGCACCTCGCCCTCGCTGCTGCCCTGTAGGGCGCTGGCTAATTGCTGTTCGAGGCGGGAGATGAGCTGATCGCGCAGCTGCAGTTCTTGTAGTAGCGAGTCGATTTGCGGACCGCTCTCGGACTGGCCTTGTAAACCTTCCAGTTGCTCTTCGAGGGCCTGGGCCCGGGCCGCCTGAGCCTCGGCAAACGAACGGATGCCGGCGTTCTCGCGGCGGGCCTCGTTGAGTTCTTCATGGATGCCCTGAGCCGTGCGCTCGAGTTCGTGATAGGCGTCGACCCACTGGTGGTAATCGGCTTTTAGAGCTTCGAACTCGGCTGCATCCATGGCCGGCTCGCCGGCCCGACGGGCCTCGACCAGCGCCTTTTCGAGAGCCTCGGCGCGGCGGGTTAGCTCGAGCCGGCGAGCTTCACTCTCTTGGAACTTCTGAAAGGCCCGCTCATTGTAGTCTTGCGCTTCGGTCAGGGCCTGACGCAACTCGGCGATGTGGTCACCTTCGGAGCCCCCGTCCATAGCCAGCATTTGGGCCTGCAGCTCTTGGACCTGGCGTTCGCGGGCGGCCAGACTCTCGGCATATTCGGCCAGGCGCTCTTCGAGGGCGGCGATGCGGCCATCGTCGGCGGCCGGGCCCGGAGCATGGGCCGGCGCCTCGGCGAGCTGCTGTTGCAAGGCGGCGATCTGCTCGTGTTGCGAGGCCAACTGCTGCTGCTGAGAGGCCAGCTGTTGCTGTTGAGAGGCTATTTCAGCCTGGAGAGCTTGAATCTGCTCGTAGCTGTCATCGTCTGCCGAAGAAGCCACTCCACCGCTGCTCTCGAGCTGGGAAATTCGGGCGTTGGCATCGCGCAACAAGCCTTCAGACTGAGCCAGCTGGATCTCGAGCATCTGGACTCGGTCTTCGGCTTCTCCTACGGCCCTCAACCGGGCCTCGAGTTCAGGAACCCTCGCGGCCACGGCCTCTAGCTCTTTGAGGTGTTGGCTCTGGTCAGGGCTGAGAGCGGGGACGCCGTCGTCACCCTCGCGGGTCTGCTTTTCGAGGGTGCGGATGCGGTCATTGGCAGCCTTGAGCTTGGTTTTAAGCTTTTGAACCTCGCGTTCGTTGCCGGCTTTGCCGACTTTGACGATGCGCGGGGTTTGGCCGCCGTTCTTTTGACCGCCGGGGAAAAACCGTCGCAGTCGCTCGAAAAAGCCGGTCTTTTCCGGCTTGGCTATGGAGGGGGGAGGCGAGGGGGGGCGACGGCGTGCGTCGTCGATCTCGTTTTCGCAGTCGAGCTTGAATTTGTTGAGGTCATAGGGCCTGATGCCATTGGCAGAAGAACGCAACAGGCCAGCTTTGATCCAGCCCCGGACATGGTCGGGCTCTACTTTGAGTTGAGCCGCCACCTGGTCGATGGACAGGGCAGCCGACGGTCCACCCGTAGGCTTTTGCCCCAGCCCGCCCGCTCCACCCGGAAGAGGCTTGGAATCGGGGGTGGGACCGAGATTTTTGCTGACCAGTCCTCGGCGTGACAATCTATCTTCCTCTCGACCTAGCCGTGGTCAGGCCGCCCGAAGATGCCCCTTCGGCGGCCTCTCTCGAGTATACGCGATCGAGGGCCGAGATTACTGCTTTTTTTCGGATGGAAGTGGGCACTACAACGGCGCCACCTGAGGCCATTTGAGCTCGACACCCCGCTCGACCAGCGAACTCTGGAAATCTGCTAACAGTTCGTCCTGTTCGCATACCGCGTGGGGTTCGGTGCGGTGCTGATGACAGAAAGCAACCAGCGCTCCGGCCGATTCGCCGACGTTCCATTCGACCGGATGCAGCCGATAGCAGCCGTTGGTAATGTGGGTCACTCCCAGGTTTTTACCCCCGGCCAGCAAGTTTCGGACACGCCGAGGCACCAGCGACCCGAGCGGAATCTGAAAGGGCAGGGCGCCGACATCGATGTAGTTGTCTCCACCCGTAGAGGGGTGAAGGTCGATACGATAAGCTCCGATGCCCACCGAGTCGGCGAAGTCTGCGGCCCGCACCTGTTCGGGGGGCAATCCGGTCTCGTGGCAGCGGGCTTCGACCCCGACATGCTGCTCGAGGACGGTGAAGCGCGCTCGCAAACGACGGGCTTCTCGAATGTAAGGCTGGCGGGCCAGACCGTGGGCGCCGCCCGTGATGTCAGGCCGCGGTCGTAAGCCAGGCCACCCCGTCCCTCCGTCGGGTCGGGGAGCCTCGGTCTGCATCCAGTAAAGCATCGATAGGCTCAGATTGCGAGCACCTTGCAGGTGGCGCTCGCGTTGCTCTGGCTCGACCTCGATGAGGTTGCCCAGGACGTAGTCGATCTGGGGCCAGTTCACCAGCACGATATCGCTGGCATAAGCGTCTCGCCTGAAATTGTTGCGGTCGGCGATGCGCCGAAAAGTCCACAGGTCCATCGGCCCGCGCTCGGGTTTGGGGCGGATGGGGTCAAAGGTTCGGACCACCGGTTCGAGGGTGATGGGATGGGTGGCCGACCAGCTCAACAGCTTGCTCCCCCAATCGGGGCGCAAGGCGGGATAGAAGTCGCGCCAGAAGCTGTAATCGGGCGGCTGATCGATAGTGTGCTCGCCGTCGGAATCGTAGTCGACCACGAAACACCAGCTGATGGCCTGCATGTTGTGGGGAGCCGCCTCGGTCGCAGCGTGCGGCTCGCCCGTCTCGGATTGGGCCTCGGCCCCGGTCACATACTCGACTCCGGCGAGGGGCAGCAGATCGCCGTTTTCGGTAGCGTCGATGAAGTAAGGTGCCTCCAACTCTCGTTGGCTGCCGTCGAGGTGCCGGACGGTGACGCTCACGATGCGGTCCCCCTCGCTGTTGGCCGCTACAGGCTCATAGCCCAGCAGTAGTTCGAGCTGGCCGCCGGCCCGATAGGGCATCAGCAGCCCCTCGAGCACCGCCAGGCTGACTCGAGGTTCGTGGCAGATCTGAGAGACGAAGGCGTTGCCCGGATTCAGGGCGCGAGCGCGGCGGGCCGCGTCGGTGAGGGGATAGTAGCGCCGGTAGTAGGCTCGGATCAGCTGCCGCACCCGGCGATAGTTGGCCGTGCAACCGAACTGCTCGATCCAGGGGTGCTCGTCAGGGGGGACCGCCTGGGAAGTCATCTGGCCCCCAATCCAGCCGTCGACTTCAGTCATCACTACGCGCAGGCCTTGCTGCAGGGCGGCCAGCGTTGCGGCGACGCCGCCGACACCGCCGCCAATCACCACCAGGTCCGGTCGATTGATCATCTCAGCCGGTTCGTCTCGATGCTCGGCTCGCCTGCTTTTCTCGGGCGACCGGGCATGATAGACTGGCAGGCGTGTGGGATAGAGTCAAGACCGTCAAAGGACGGGGCGCTGCGGGGCGAATTCCCAATCGCTTCGAGCAACATCAGTACGAGCCAGACCCTGAGTACCTCGAGTGGCAGCATCAAACGGGCGAAGAGGAGCCAGTCAAGACCAGCGTCCATCACGAGCATACGCGCTCGATCATCACTCGCAATGACAGTCCCGACATCTCTTTTGGAGCCAGCCTCAATCCCTATCGCGGCTGCGAGCACGGGTGCAGCTACTGTTACGCCCGACCTACTCACGAGTACCTGGGCTTTTCGGCCGGCCTTGACTTCGAGTCGAAGATCGTGGCCAAGCACGACGCGCCTGCCTTGCTGCGGGCCGAGTTCGAGCGCCCCCGCTACCGACCCGAAACGCTGGTCATGAGTGGAGTCACCGATGCTTATCAGCCGCTCGAGAAGAAGTTGCGCCTGAGCCGGGCTTGTCTAGAAGTGCTGGCCGAATACCGTCATCCCGTGGTGATCATCACCAAGAATCGATTAGTCACCCGGGATGCCGACCTGTTGGCCGAACTGGCCGGTCGTGGCCAGGCTCGGGTCTGGATTTCGGTCACCAGCTTGCGGCCCGAGCTGGCCAGGGTCTTCGAGCCCCGGGCAAGCACTCCTGAAAATCGTCTCCAAGCCATTGCCGAGCTGCATCAGAAAGGGATTCCGGTAGGGGTCATGACCGCTCCCATCGTGGCCGGCCTCAACGACCACGAGGTACCTGCTATTCTGGCCCGGGCCGCCGAAGCCGGAGCCAGCTTTGCCAGTTTCACCCCCCTCAGGCTACCGCTGGCGGTGGCGCCACTCTTTCTGGATTGGCTCGAGCGTCACTTTCCCGACCGGCGCGACAAGGTGGTGCACCAGCTCCAACAGATGCGCGGGGGAAAGCTCAACCAGTCCGAGTTTCATCGACGTTTTGAAGGCAGCGGACCGGTAGCCGATCATCTGCGGCGGCTCTTCGAACTGGGGGCCCGCCGAGCGGGCCTGAGCCGCCAGGTGCCCGACCTGGACGCTACGGGCTTTCGTCGTCCCGGACCCGCCCAGTTGTCTTTGTTCGAGGAGTGAGCCCAGCTGGGGTGGAAGGGGCGGCAGTGAAGGTCCTGTTCGTCTGCACCGGCAACACCTGTCGCTCACCCATGGCCCAGGCGCTCTTCCAGCAGAAGTACCCAGAGGCCTCGGTCCGGTCGGCTGGTCTGGCTGCTCGGGCCGGAGAACCGGCCGCTCGACCGGCTCGTCAGGTCATGCGGGCGCGGGGCTTGAGCCTCGAGTCGCATCGATCGGTGCCCCTCGAGGATGAGTTGTTAGCCTGGGCCGACCGGGTGCTGGTGATGTCGCAGCGACATCACCAGGCGATTGCGGCTCGTTGGCCCGAGTATCTGGCCAAGGTCGAGTCGCTCAAGCCCGGTGGGTCGGTGGCCGACCCCTACGGGGGTGACCTGACCGAATATGCTCGATGCGCCGACGAGCTAGGAAAGTTGGTCGACCAGCTGGACCTTTGACGGCTCTGAGGCAGGGTGTTATAGTTTCGTATGGAATTTGTATAATTTTGATGGGACCGGGCCGCTACAAGATCAAGACCATCGCAGAACTGTCGGGCTTCACGCCGACCTTGCTTCGCGCCTGGGAAAGACGCTATGCGTTGCTGGAACCCGTGCGCCAGGCCAGTGGTCATCGTCTCTACACCGAGTCAGACTTACGCCTGCTGCTTAGAATTCGCGAGCTGATGGAGCGGGGTCGCTCCATCGGCGAGATTGCGGTTTTGGGCCGAGAGACCCTTTTGAATACCCTTAGCAACGGCAAGTCGGCTCCCGCACCCGAGCGGGCCGCGGGCGGACCGGCTCAGGGGTTGGCCGAGGCTGCCGGTCGTTTGGACTCGGCCGACCTGGAGCGTTGTCTTGACGAGGCCCTGGTCGAGAATTCGCGAGAGCACCTGCTCTACCAGGTGGTGGTCGAGGCTGCTCGCGAGATTGGTCGGCGCTGGTCGACCGGGCAATTGTCGGTGGCAGGCGAACATCTGTTCTCGGCGGTGGTGGGCTCGCGCCTTCGCAGCTGGATTGCCGAGCTGCCCAATGGCGACGAGGGCCCGACCTGCATCTGCGCCGGCTTTCCTGACGAGCAGCACGAGCTGGGCCTGCTGATGGTCTACTACGAGCTGCGCAAAGCCGGTAGGAGAGTTCTCTATCTTGGCCCGTGTCTACCCTGGGAAGACCTGGAAAGAGCCGTGAGCCAGGCCCATCCCCGCACCGTCTTCTTGAGCGTGGCCCGCGAGGCCGCCTTCGAGGTTCACCACTTTCGCCTGCTCGAGATGGCGACTCGCAACCCCGAGACGCGATTTGTGGTAGGGGGAGAAGGCGCGGCCGGTCGGGGGGCAGCCCTGGCTTCGGCGGGACTGGCCCACTGGCCCAGGGAGCGACCGCTGGCCGAACTGGCGTCTATCTAGAAAGGAATGTAGTGGAACACCGACTCGACTATCGAGGCCAACTCCTCGACGAAGAGGCTATGACCGCCGACCCCCTGGCGCAGTTTCAGTGCTGGTATGAACAGGCTCAGGAAGCGGGGCTGGCTGAACCCAACGGCATGACCCTGGCCACCTGCGACAGCCACGGAAGACCGTCGGCCCGCATCGTTCTGCTGCGTGGAGTCGACGACCGCGGATTGCAGTTCTTTACCAACTACCTCAGTCGTAAAGGTCAAGAATTGGCCGCTAATCCTCGGGCGGCGGCGGTTTTCTGGTGGCAACCGATGGCCCGCCAGGTTCGCTTCGAAGGCGCCATCGAACGACTCGAGCCGGAAGCGAGCGATGCCTATTTCGCCTCTCGGCCCCGCGATTCGCGGTTGGGGGCCTGGGCCTCGCATCAGAGTCAGCCGATCGCTTCGCGTCAGCAGCTCGAAGAGCGCCTGGAAGAAGTTCGCGAGCACTTCGAGGATCAGTCCGACCCGCCCCGTCCCGACTACTGGGGCGGATATCGGTTGGTCCCCGATCGGGTCGAGTTTTGGCAGGGGCAGCCCAGCCGTTTGCATGAGCGGGTTTGTTATCATCGTCAGGGGTCGGGCTGGTCGACCGAGAGGCTCATGCCCTGATGGCCAGCCTGGCCCGGCTGGTGGAAGTCAGCCAGGCGCTCCGCCAGTCGGGTGGCCGCAACCGCAAGCTCGAGTTGCTGGCCGACTATTTGCGCAGTCTGGCGCCCGCAGAGCTCAGGCTGGCCATTGACTATCTCAGCGGCCAGCTTCCTCAGGGCAAGATCGGGGTGGGACCTTCGCTGCTGCGCCAGCTCGAGCTTGAAGGCCTTGAATCTGGCACCGAATTGCGTCTGGCCGAGGTCGACGCTTGCCTGTCGGCGGTGGCGGCCTGCTCAGGGACCGGTTCCAGGGCGGCCCGCTTAAACCAGCTTCAAAGCTTGCTCGCGGCCGCGGGCCGGGCTGAGCGACCCTTTCTGATCCGGCTGCTGGGGGGCGAGTTACGCCAGGGCGCTCAGGAAGGCCTCATGGTGGTGGCCCTGGCTCAGGCCCTGGAACTCCCGGTCGAGGTGGTGCGGCGGGCCTTCATGGTGACCGGCGACCTGGCTCGGGTGGCCCGCCTTGGGCAACACGGCGAAGAAGAACTGGCGGCCCTGGGGCCTGAGCTGTTTCGCCCCCTGCGTCCGATGCTGGCCAGTCCGGCGGCCGGGCTTGGTGAGGCGTTGACCCGAGCGGGCGCCTGTCAGGTCGAGGTCAAGATGGATGGTGTGCGGGTGCAGGTGCATCGCCGCGGCGCCCAGGTCAAGGTCTATTCGCGCAGCCTTAACGATATCACCTATCAGGTGCCTGAGGTCGTCGAACTGGTCAAGGCCCTGAGCTGCTCTGACTGCATCCTCGACGGCGAGGTGCTGGCACTAGATGAACAGGGCCGCCCCCGGCCGTTCCAAGAAACCATGCGCCGCTTTGGCCGCCGAGGAGACCTCGAGCAGGCCCGTGCGGCGGTGCCGCTCAGCTGCTTCTTCTTCGACTGTCTGTGGCTGGACGGGCAAAGCCTGATCGACCAGCCTCTCGAGCAGCGCGGCCAGTCATTGCAGGGCTTGGCCCCGAACCACCTGGTGACGCGAGTCGAGGCCGAGCGAGCCGAAGAATTCTTCGAGCAGGTGCTCGAGGCCGGCCACGAGGGAGTGATGGTAAAGTCGCTCGAGTCGACCTATGAGGCGGGCAATCGCGGCTTTGCCTGGATGAAGGTCAAGCCGGCCCACACTCTCGATCTGGTGGTGCTGGCGGCCGAATGGGGCTCAGGGCGCCGCCAGGGCTGGCTGAGCAATCTGCATCTCGGAGCCCGAGATGAGGACGGTTTCGTCATGCTGGGCAAGACGTTCAAAGGGATGACCGACGAGATGTTGGCCTGGCAGACTCGCCACTTGCTCGCCCTCGAGACCGACCGCGAAGACTATCTGGTCAGGGTTCGACCCGAGTTGGTGGTCGAGATTGCCTTCGATTCTCTGCAGGCCAGTCCGCACTATCCGGGCGGCATGGCTCTTCGCTTTGCTCGGGTCAAAGGCTATCGGCCCGACAAGTCGGCCGACGAGGCCGACACCATCGAGACGGTCCGCCAGATTTTCGTGGATGGTCGTGTTTGAGTATTTGGCCAAAAACGGCTATGATTAGGGACATGCAGTGGAAACATCAGGCCGCCGCGGCCTGTCTAGCCCTGGGAATGCTCACTCCGGCCCTCGCCGAACCCGGCGCCGTGGGGCCGCCCACCACCGTCAACGGCGTGCCCAATGTCTCGCCCCCCATTGTCAAGAACGGCGTGAAATACTACCCGGCCGTGCTGGTGGGCGAGGCCATGAATGTGGTCTTCACCTGGGACGCAGCCAGCCATACCCTCTACGCCAACGGCGTCCCCTCGCCCCTCGAGCCGCTGATCGTCGACGAGCAGGTGTATCTACCGATCGAGCCATACTCTACCGAACTCTCTGACGCCCCCGACCCGCGCTACCGCGTCAATCCCACTCTGCCCGGCGAGAGCGCCATGCGCGCCCGCTACGCCCGCGTCAAGCAGATCATGCCCAACGACCGTCCCGAGATCGCCCGGGTTGACGACAACTACATGCATTACAACATGCAGCTTCCGGCCCACCCCTGGTTGACCAATCGGGCCGTTCCCAACTATCCCGGCATGTCGCGCGATGACACCTCCGAAAACGCCCTTCCCCAACACATGCGCCAGGGCGCGGCCCCGCCCAACCCCGGGGTCGATCCTAACCAGCTGCCCAACCATCTTCCCCCGCCCGGCTCCACCCCGCCGCCCGAGCCAACGCTAACGGTGCAGCCCGCCGGCCCCGGAGTGCAGACCGGGGTCCCCCTTCGCCACGCCCGCAGGGGTGGACCCGGCTCGCTTGACCGAGGGGACGAACCTGCGGCTGCGCCCCAACCGGTAGCCCTCGATCCCTACGCTTCGCCCAACACGGCCTACGCCACCCCGGCTCCCCAGGCCCGGCCCACTTTCCATTTCCAGGCCAACAGCGAGAAGAACTCTATCTTCGAAGTGGCCGTCCACGATGTGCAGCTTTCCCGCAATCTCAATGGGGTCTTCCCTGCCTCCGAAGGCAAGCAGTGGGTGACCGCCAAGCTCACCCAAAAGAACCTGAGCTTCGTGCTGCAGGTCGAGCCAGGCATTTTTGCCCTGCGCGACCGCGAGGGCAAGCGCTATCCGGCGGTGAGTCAGCACACGCGGCTGGCCGAAGAGTCGATTCCTCCCGGCGAGAACCGTCAGGGCGTGGTGGTCTTCGAGCTGCCCGACACGGCCATTCCCACTCGTCTTGAACTCGAGGGCACGATGCCCCTCAAGGTCGAACTCGAGCAATAAAAAAAGCCGCCGGTTTACCGGCGGCTCTTTGTTGGGCTGCTAGACCCTAGTTGGTCTGGAAGATGGCCATTCCCATCGGGTTTACCACCGAGGTATCGACATCGTAGAAGACCGGGTTGCCAGCTCCGTCGAGTTGGAAGACATTGATCGAGCCGCTGGCGGTCGGTTTGTTATCGGTGTTGATGGCGGGGTCATCAACGAACAACTGATTGCCGGGAACGGTTCCCAGCGGCGAGGCGTTGGCCACCACGACGTACGAGCCGGTCGAGTCGACGATCACGTTAGCCGGCTGCCCAGGGTCGGGCGTTCCGGCCGGAGCTACCGGGCCATCCTGGTCGGCTAGGGTCAGCGTACCGGTCGGCACGTCGATGTTGTAGGTCAACAGTGCAGTAAGGGCCGCAACATACAGCTTGTTGTTGCCGAAGTGGGTGGTCAGCATGGTGGGACGGGTACCCGCGGGGGCCACGGCGTGCTGAACCCCGGTGAGAGCGCCGGTGCCGGCATCCACAGCGAACACATCGACAGAACCGGGGGTGGCGCCTGCGCCCTGGCTTGACACGAAGAGGAAGCGGCCGTCACGAGAGAAGCCGAGGCCGTGGGTATTGACGCCGCCTGAAGCAACCGACACACGGTTGGTCAACGCTCCGCTGGCCTGGTTGATGCTGTAGCGAATAACGTTGCCGTTAAAGTCGGCTACGTAGAGGAACAGCCCGTTGGGGTGGAAGGTGATGGCTCGCGGCGAGCCAGCCGTAGTTACGAAAGAATTCGAGGTAATGGCTGAGTTCACGGAGTTGTAAGCGAAGACCTCGATCACGCCATTGAGGGCGGTCGTGCCGGTGGAAGTCCGAAAGACCAGCGGCAGCGTCGGGTGGAAGACCAGGTTGGTGAAGTCAGCGCTGCCAACGGTACCAGCAGCGTCAAGGGAGTGACCGAAAACGCTGAAGTTGGCTGGAGGATTCCCGATGGTCAGAGGGACGGGGTTGATCCAATTGACCTGAGAACGAGGAAACGCGTTGACATCATTCGTGTCGGGTCGGCTGCGCCCCTTGGCACCGGAACTGCTCAGCATCACTGCCGTCGGTCCGTGGATGGCCACCGAAGTTGCCCCGCCGATGTTGCCGGAAGTGGTCAACGGGCTCAGACGCGCGTTGGGAGCCGGTCGATTGTTGGCTCCCGTAAGTTCGAAAACGCGAATCCCGGCGCCAGTGCCGCCCGAATCCTCGACGCGAAAGAGCGTCGCCATCGCTGGGATGGGAGCTGGAACGATGTCATCCGCCGCGACGTTGGCCACATCTACATCAGGATAGTTGATGCCGCGGTCGGCCACGAATAAATACTGTCGCGTGTTGAGCCCGGGGCCTACCGCTCCGGTCGACTCCACGTCGCTAAAATTAGTGCCGTTGGGCTGTCCGCTGCCGTTGCAGCCGGCGAAGCCGGCTAGCAGGACCGCGGACGCCACGATACTGCAAATTGTCCTTTTCATGATACCTCCATCTGTTCAAATCGGAGCGTAGGCGGCTCGACCCATTCCGTCGTGGTCATCGAGCCCTGCGCACCGCGGCTGGTTCAAGTAGAATTTCTTTCCCCGCCCTGCAGAATTGCCATTAGTTCGCACTGGGGATCAAGATCCCTCTCGGGCGGTTCGCTTCAGGCGGTCGCTCTCCTAGTCGCGAACGAAAAACCTTTCAGGGCAGTCGTTGGGCCACACTGGCAAAGAAGGGCTCCAGACCCCGAGCGTGCAGTCCGGCGTGACGCTCCACAATATCGACGGCCCTCGACCAGTCGCCCGAGGTATGGGCATACCACCTGAGCAGATAGGCCCGCATGACGAACGAGACGACGGCCAGGTCTGGGTCGAGCAAAGCCAGGTCTTTGCGATGCAGGACATGATTGAGGTAGCGAAGGGCCAGGCCATCGGCAGGCGGAGTGCAGGTCCACCACGGTCGACCCACCTCGACGGTCCGCCCCAGCAAGCGGCTGGGCAAGAGCCCCTCGGTCACCTTCTGATAGAGGGCCGGCAGGTTGTCGGGGTGGCCCGCCTCCACGATCAGCACCAGCTCCACCACGAACCCGGCCATTTCGGAGGGCGCGAGCCCCAGCAAATCGGCCGGCTCGTCCAGGCCAGCGCGCAACCGCGACTCGAGTTCTACATACTCGTCATAGCCGGCCTCGGGGACCGGCTCGAGCTCTACGCCCGCGAGATCGTGCTGGGCCAGGGGCCGTCCGTGCTGGGTGCGCACGGCCGTGCAGCAGAAGGAAAGCCCGGTGAACAGACCATCGGGGGTATGGCGAGCCACCAGCGGGAAGCTGCGGCAAGCGGAGGGTTTGGCCTCGGGGCCGCGGTCGCAATGGAGACCGCACAGCGAGTCGGCGGTGAGATAGCTGCAGCCCTGGGTGGTAGTGGGAAGGACCAGAAAACCGGGCCGGCCGGGTGACCCGGACAGACCCAGGCGCTCGGCCTCGGCCAGCTCGACCTGGACCTCGAAACTGCGACAGCTGTGACCGCAGCGAATGCAGTCATAGGTCAGAGGGGGGTCGTGCCTCACTCGTCGGCTTGCAGCAGCAGATTGACCAGTTCTGGCCCGAAGTCGTCGAAGAGTTCTTGAAAACTCAACCCCCCCGGAAAAGCCTCGATAAAGCGACGGACCTCGGCCTGGTCCGCCGTCAACTCGAACCTCACGAACAGGGCATTGGGCTCCATCCGCTGGATGCGTAGCGTGCCGATGCTTTCGAGAGCGGCTAAAAAAGTCACCGCCCGTGCTTCCTGAAGGGCTCGCATGCTAGAGATTTTCTAGCTTCGACATCGAAACTCCCGGGAAAACTTTAGGGAATGTTAAAGATTTGGCGTCAACCAGTTAACACGTTATTCAAGATTTTTTGAGTTCAGGAATGTTTTAATAATAGAGCAGAGGGATTCACCAGTTGTGTGGAGGGTGTGTTGAAGGGCCATCACATTAGACAATTCTACGACCCGCAGGCCGGCGAGGAGCTGGGCGAGCGGATCACCGACATCCATCGCGGACTGTCGACCTTTCTTCAGGGCAACCCCGAGTCCAACCCTGAAGTGAATTTGGCCCTCACCCAACTAGAAATTGCCAACCGCGCCCGCCTGGGTGCCGGAGTCCAGCAGATGGTGGCCGTTCCGAAAGCCCGCTTCGGCCAACTGGCGCGCGAAGGCGCCGGACCGATGCCCGCCCCCCGGCTCGAGAAAAAGGCCGAAGAGGTCAAGCTCGAGGCCAAACCCAAAAAACGTCGCCTCCAGGGGCCTCCTCTCAACTACGTGGCCCGCTAGGCACCGGCTCTTAGAAAGGCCCCCAGGCACGCCTCACGGTCGGCGCCGGGGGCCAAAATCATGGCTCCCCCGGGTCGCTGCCGAGCCCGTTCCTCGAGAGTCAGCCACTCCAGCTCCAGATGGGCCTCGCTGTGGGCGCTGACCACCAGCGGAGAACCTTCGGCTTTCAGCGGGCGCAGCCCGTCGAAATCCCGCCCGTGCACAAAGAGCAGATCGGGCGGACCTCCAATCCGGAGACTCAGACTCTGGCGGTCGGGCTGCTCGACGTTGGTAGAGCGAATCCTGGCCGCCACGGCGGCCGGACCCCGGGCGCCAGACAACTGCTCACCCCGCAACAGGCTCTCGACCAGTTCGAGGGGATCGGTGGGATGAGCCAGCAGCTTCTCGAGCAGATCGTCGCGAGTGGTTCCGCGGCCCTCTTCATTATCCAGCAGATGGACCAGACGCGACAGGGCCACCAACATCTCGGCCTGTTCGAAAGAGAGCCCGCGTCGATAGGCAAGACCGAGCACCGCGTCATCTAGATAGTGCAGGCGGGCCAGCTGGTCGGCTCCCTCGCCGCTCCAGCCGCGCACCGTCAGTCGTAGCCGGCACGCCTGGCCCTGAAAGTGGGTGAGTTCGGCATTCTGGATGTCGGCTCCCTGGCGGCCCAGGTGGCGGGCCACCCGTTCGAACAGGCTGCGGCTCTGCGCGTTGCCGATCGTGATGGTGATGGTGGTCAAGCTCGGGTTGAGATCGACCGCCACGTCGACCTTGTTCTCGTCCACCAGGTCTTGCCAATCTCCCTCGCCGGGACGCGCGCTTTGCAGCTCGCCAAATTCGAAGACATCGAGCACCAGCGAGCTGTCGCTGGCGGTATGGATGCGGGCCGAGGTGAGGGGTCGATCCTTGGGAAGCCGAGCAATCAACTCGGCCAGTTGACCCGGATAGTTGCGCCGGCTGATGACGGTATAGACCGAACCCTCGTGGCCTCGCAGGGTCAGCTCTTCATCCAGGCCAGCCGCTTCGGCGGCCACGATGGCCCGCAGGTGCCCCAGGCGCGTAGGCCGGTCGTGAGCCTGAAAATACTCCCGGGGCATGGTGCGAAAGAACCGGGGGACAACCTGGCCGGCTGCCCCGCTGAGCTGGGTCATCAACTCGCGCTGCTCGTCGGAAAAGCTCATCAGAAAGAAACACCGCGCAAGTTGGAAGACCGTTTTGACTTGGAAAAGTGTGTAAGGTCTACCGGTCAGGGCGCGGCCTCGCCAGTTTACCGGGTTTGTAACCCCCGGTCAAGCGTTTGGGGATGGCCGGGAATGGTTACTTACAAATGAGAAACCGTGACGGGGGGACCCCATGCAACCGATCGCCACCATCGACGATATCCTCGAGATCGAGAAAACTCCGCTCGAGCAGCGAAATCTGGCTCCCAGCACTTATGAGGCTATCCGCCGCAGTGCTGAGGCCCAGCCCGATCGGCTGGCCCTGCGCTTTATCTTTCAGGGCACCGAATATGAACGCTCGGTCGACTACACCTATGCAGAGCTGATGGCCAACCTGCATCGCACGGCCAACATGTTCACCAGCCTGGGCATCGGCCCCAACGATGTGGTTTCGACCATCATGCCCAACCTGCCGCAGACGTTTTTCACCATTTTCGGAGCCGAGGCCGTCGGTATCGTCAATCCCATCAATCCTTTGCTCGAGCCCCCGGTCATGGCCGAGATCATGAATGCGGCCAGGACCAAAGTGCTGGTCACTGTGGGACCCTTCGTCAAGACCGACATCTGGCAGAAGGTGGTCGAGATTGCCGATCAGGTCCCCAGCCTCGAGACGATTCTCCAGGTGCGCCTTGGGTCGTTCCTGGGTGGGGCCAAGAAACTGCTCGGACCGGTCCTGGCCTGGAGTGTGGGTCGCAAGCTGGCCAAACCGTCGAAGCGGGTCGAAGACTTCGACAAACTGCGCGCGACCCAGCCGAGTGGTGCCCTGGTCTCGGGTCGCAAGGCCAAACCCGACGACATCGCCTCGTACTTCCATACGGGCGGCACTACCGGCGTGCCCAAACTGGCTCAGCACACTCATGCCAACGAGGTCTATGACGCCTGGGTGGGAGCCATGATCGCCCAGCTCGAGGGCAAGACCCTTTTCTGCGGATTGCCCCTCTTTCATGTCAACGGCGTCATCTTGACCGGACTTGCTCCCTGGAGCATGCAAGGCACCACCGTGCTCGGCTCGCCGGCCGGCTACCGGGGTGAGGGCATCCTCGACAACTTCTGGAAGATCACCGATCGTTACAAGATCAACTTCTTCTCGGGCGTGCCCACCGTCTACTCGACGCTGCTCAACAAGCCCATCGACGGGGCCGACGTCTCTTCGCTCGAGGCCTGCATCTGCGGAGCCGCTCCCATGCCGGTCGAGGTGTTCAAGCAGTTCGAAAAGCGCACCAATCTCAAGATCCTCGAGGGCTATGGCCTGACCGAGGCGACCTGCGCTTCTTCGGCCAACCCGCTCGGCGGCGAGCGCCGCATCGGCTCGGTGGGTCTACGCTTTCCCTATCAAGAGATGAAGACCGTCATGCTCGATGAACAGGGCAAGTTCGAACGCAACTGCGAGGTCATGGAGATCGGTACCGTGGTGATGCGGGGACCGAACGTCTTTCCCGGCTACAAAGAAGACTTCCACAACCAAGGCATCTGGGTCGATTGCCAGGACGGCGGGGCCCCCTGGCTCAACACGGGCGACCTGGGCCGCCAGGACGCCGAAGGCTATTTCTGGCTGACCGGCCGCAAGAAAGAGCTCATCATTCGCGGCGGCCACAACATCGATCCCAAGCTGATCGAAGAACCCCTGTGCGAGCATGAAGCGGTGGCCATGGCTGCGGCCGTGGGCCGGCCCGACGCCCACGCTGGCGAGGTGCCGGTAGCCTATGTGCAGCTCAAGCCCGGGGCCGTAGCCAGCGAGGCGGCTCTGCTCGAGTTCTGTCACAACACCATCGGCGAACGGGCGGCCGTGCCCAAGTCGATCCATATCCTGGCCGAGTTACCTCTGACGCCGGTCGGCAAGATCTTCAAGCCCGACCTGGTACGCCGCCAGATCACCGAAGTCTATAACCACACCATCGAGGGCATCGAAGGGGTGGCCAAATTCAAAGTGATCGCCGAGGCTCACAAGCAGTATGGCACCGTGGCCCGGGTGCAGATCGAGGCCAGTCCCGAGGCTCACAAAGCCGTCGAAGAGGCGCTGGGGGCTTTCACGGTGCGCTATCAGTTGGAGTCCTTCGACCGCCAGTTGGCTAGCGCCACTGCCTGACGCCACAGGGGTTCTGCTCTAGATACAAGGCCAGGATCTTCTGATCGTGGTCATAGGCTTCGACCTCGAAGGAGATGCGCCGATAGCGGCAGCCGTTGGCGAACCAGCTGCCGACGTAGCGTAGGAGGAAGCCCCACCAGCCGTATTGCTCTTGCTGCAATACGTGCACCGGCTCGTGACCAAGTAGGACCCGAATGGTGTGGCGGTCGGCCGGGTCGATGTGGCTGCGCCAACCCCGACGCACGTAAATGACCTGGTTGAAGACCTTGGCTGCCCATCGGCCGCCCAGCGGCAAAGTGTCGACAAAGCGGTAACGCAAGGCTCGGGCCCCCCCGATCGCCTCGAGTTCGGGCCAGACGCTGTCGAGCCAGTCGGCTAGTTCTGGGGTCAGACGGTCCACGGCCGAGTCGTTTGCTCTTCTTCTGAGGTTAACCTTTGCGTGTCGGTTAGTCGCCGCCTCCCCCGCCGGCGCTGCCACCTGATGGTCCTTCGCCACTGGACTCAGAGCGGGGCCCATGCATTTCAGAAGCGGCTTGGGGCGTGGAAGATTCGGTGTCGGTCAGGCTGGGTGGGCCGACGTGGCTTGACTCATGGACGCTGGCCGTGCCGTCGTCGTTGACCGACAAAGAGGGCGGGGCCAGGGGCGAGCTGGTGGTTTGATAGTCGGAGTTTCGAAGAGAACGGGCCAGGTCCTCGCCTGCGCTACTGGGACCGTCCTCCTGTCCCCCTAGATCGACGGAGTCACCTTTGGGAATCGCCGGTCTATCCTTTTCGGCAAACACTCGCATGGGGGAGCTGATGGCCGGGGTTTGGCCAATCGAGCCTAAGGGTGAGACAGACATGGATGTTTCCTCCGCAACGTTGGATTGAACCCCAGTATGAGCCAGCCTGGTGGGGCGCACTTTGGGTGGTGCCGCGTGGAAGTAAATGGATTGTTGCCGTTTGGTAACAAATCACCACGCGTTGATAGCAGGGCCACGTCCAACCGAAAGGTCGCATGGCGTTAACCTTTCCGTGACGCCGGTGCGCTAGGCTAAGTTGTCATGCTAGTCAAGTCCACGCCCTATCAGAAGCTAAAGAACTCGCCGGCCGGCAAGTTCGTATCCCGCAACAAGACGGCCACCGCTCTAGCCTCGGTCAGCGGCGCCATCGTGGTGGCCGGCGGAGCCTATCAATCCGAGGCCTTCCGCCAGGTGGCCCGTTACGGCATCGTGCCGGTAGCAGGAGCGGCCACGGCTCTGTTTGGGGCCGCTATGGCGCACGATGCCGTGGTCAACGACCTGGGCCAGCACAACTGGCGGGCGGCCGGCAAGATTTCGTTCGGGGTGACGGCCGCCCTGGGCGGCACCCAGGCGGTCGGACTGGCCTATAACATCCCTTACCTCGACGACGCCCTGAGCGGCACGGTCGTGCGGGCCTTTCGCAATGGCGAGGCCATTCTAGGCACCGGGCTGCTGGGTGGGGCGGCCCTCTCCGGCCGCTACGCCATAGACCGCTTCCAGGCGGCGGCCGGGTCCTCCGAGGGGCGGGCTCTCAACCTGGCCAAAGGCACCGGGGCCACGCTGGCCACGACCGCGGCCGGCCTGGGTGGGGCCGAACTCATTGGGCGCAACTTCGAAATTGCCGGCCTCGACCGGGCCCTGACCGGCACCATCGAGTATCTCTCGGGCTCTCCCGTCGCGGCTGTGGCCGGCGGTGGGCTGCTGCTGGGTGGGGCCGGGGTGCTGGCCAACGAGACCTTCAGCCACCTCGAGGGCAACGAGCTGGCCACCACCGCTCGCGGGTTGGGCGCCGTCACGGCCGCCCTGGGCGGGGTGCAAATGGCCGGTCGGGGCCTGGGAATCCAGGCCACCGAGGGCCTGCTCACCGAACACGCTGATGTCATGGGTGGTCTGGCCGTGTCGGCCTTCGGGGCGGCCCTCACGCGCCGCTCGCTCAAAAGCATGGCCAAAAACGGTCTCGGCCTGAAGAACTCTCTGGGCCTTACCGCCGGTGCGGCCGCCTTGCCGGGTGGTCTGGGCCTGGCCTCGTCAGCCCTGGGTTGGGGAGGGGCCGAACTGGCTGCCCGCGCCAGTGGCCTGGGCGCCGGCATCGGCCTGGGAGTGACCGCGGCCGCTTTCGGACGCAACGCCTTGACCAACGCCCGCGAAGGCAAGCCGGTCGCGGCCGTGGCCCAGGGGGGACTGGCCGCCGCCAGCGGCGTAGCCGCCCTGGCCCTGACCGGCGACGCCCTCGAAATCAAGGCCCTCTCGGATCTGGCCGAGGGCATCTCGAAGGTGACGGTGGAACCGCTCTGGGACCATGTGATTTCGCCGACCTCGACCTGGCTTTTCAACCATCCCCTGGCCGGGGCCGCCGTCCTGGGTCTGGGCATCGGCGCCTACATTTATTTCCATCGCAAGGATGGTGAGTAGCTCACCGGGAAAGGGCTTGGGTGAAGCTCCTCAACCAGTATCCCAAGATCGTCTTTTTCACCGGCGCCGGCATGAGCGCCGACAGCGGCATCCACACCTACCGCGGCGAGGGCGGGCTGTGGCACGAGTACCGCTATCAGGACTACGCCTGCCAGGACGCTTTCGAACGCGATCCGGTCGCGGTCTGGAAGTTTCATGACCAGCGCCGAGCCGAGGCGGCCAACTGCAATCCCCATCGGGGGCACGAGTTGCTGGCTGACCTGGTCCGGGGTCGGGCCGAGTCGGGGTTCGGGCCCGACGGCGGGGTCACCATCGTGACCCAGAATATCGATGGCATGCACCAGCGAGCCGGGGTCGACAAGGTGCTGGAATTGCACGGGAGCCTGTGGCGAATTCGCTGCGATGCCTGTGGTGTGGTCGAAGACAATCGCGATATCCCGCTGGGCGCCTACCAGCACTCGTGCGGCAGCTACTGGCGGCCCGACATCGTCTGGTTCGGCGACTCGTTGAAGCGCAACGTGCTCAGTCAAGCCACCGACGCTATCGCGCGTTGTCAACTGTTCGTCAGCATCGGCACCAGTGGGGCCGTCTTTCCGGCTGCCCGCCTGCCTCAGCACGCCATCGCCAGCGGCGCAGCCCTCATCGAGATCAATCCCGAGAAGACCTCGGTCTCGCAGTTCTATCAAAAGCACTTGCGAGGTGGAGCCGAAGCCATGCTGGTGGAGTGGCTGGGGGACTCTTAGGATGCCCGGCCACGATACCCACTGAGGTCGCTACCAACCCGGCTCGGAGAGACAATGGGGCCAACAATAGTTGGAGGGACGAGCATGAAGTGGCAAGGCCGACGTGGCAGTGACAACGTTCTGGAAAGCGCCGGAGCATCCGGAGGGGGCGGACTCAGACTCTTAGGAGGCGGCGGCATCGGCTCGCTATTGATCGTGGGCTTGATGCTGATCATGGGCTTCTCGCCCGGCGATATTCTCGGCGTGATGTCCTCGGGGGACCGTCGACCGGCCGAAACCAGACCCGTTGACCACCCTACCGACGAGCGCAAGCAGTTTGTCTCGGTGGTGCTGGCCGATACCGAAGACGTCTGGGCGGAACTCTTCCGTCAGCGCGGTCAGAGCTACTCTGAACCCGAATTGGTCCTTTTTAGTGACGGAGTCGATAGCGCTTGCGGTTTCTCGAGCGCTGCAGTGGGGCCGTTCTACTGCCCGGGGGACCAACGGGTCTATCTTGATGTCGATTTCTTCGACCAGTTGGCCCATCAGCTTAGATCCCCCGGTGATTTCGCCCAGGCCTATGTCGTCGCCCATGAAGTCGGTCACCATGTCCAGAATCTGAGCGGCATCCTCGACCGCGCCCAGCGCCGCAAACGGGGCCTGAGTCAGAGCGCGGCCAATGCTATTCAGGTCAAGGTGGAACTGCAGGCGGACTACCTGGCCGGAGTTTGGGCCCACCACGCTCAACAACGCTTTGCCAGCCTCGAACCCGGTGATATCGAAGAGGCGTTGCAGGCCGCCCAGTCGATCGGTGACGACACCCTCCAGAAGCGAGCCCAGGGCTATGTGGTGCCAGAGTCGTTCACCCACGGCACCTCGGCCCAGCGAGTGAATGCCTTTCGAGAAGGCTTCGAAACCGGAGACGTCGAGCGTGGCCTGGCTCTAACCAGTGATATCTAGTTTTCCTATTTGCCGTCGACGAACATCTTGAACTGGCCCTTTTGTAGCCAGTTGCCGGTGCAGACGCTGGTGTAGTAGCCCAGGGCGCCCCCTACCAGCCCAGCCAACGTCGAGCCCACCAGGCCCAGTCCCAGCGAGTGCGCCACCAGCCCGGTGGTCAGCCCCGAAACAGCGCCGATTCCACCCACTGGCCAGCTGTGCCTCTGGTCGTCGAAATAGTCGGCTTGATCGTCGAACTTGACCACCGCGCCCTCGACCTTGAAAAAGGCGGCCGGGCTGACGGTGGTGTGGCCGGTCGCGAACTCGGTGCGAGGCACCTTGATGGGGTTGGGGATGTTCTCGAGGCTATAGGTAACCGCCTCGGTGCAGCCGAAGGCGCTGGGGTGCTCTTCGCTCAGAAAGTTGGGGGTGCGGTTGTAAGGCTTGCCTCGAATGGCCCGGAAGTTGTCGAGGGCCGCCTGCCGATCCGCCTCGCTGGCGTAGGGCATTTTGATGACGGCCACCTTGACCGTGTCGTTGAGGTATTTCTCGATGTCCGAGCGCTGCACACCGCCGTGGGGAGTGGCTTCGAGAAACTTACCGTTGCCTTCGTAGAGGGCCGCGTGGGTGTAGTTCGATTGGAGCGCGTAGTGCTCGAACTGCTTCCAGCCGGGATAAGCCAAATTGGTCTCGAGGATGACATCGCCCGGCTCGAGGCTGGCTAGAAAACGCTGGCGACGTTGGTCGTCCATGACCCCGAAGCTGGTGGGGATGCGGCGCTCGAGCAGGCTTACAAAGCGATGGCTCACCAGGCTCAAGGGATCGGTGTGCGAGTTGATCCTCCGGTTCGACTTCTTCTTGGGCTTGGGGGCCGGCGGAGTGGGCGGCCCCTGAAATTCGTAGAGGGCTTTGCCATTGAAGGTGAGCTTGGCGTGGTCGGCCCATAGTTCGAGGTGCCAGTCCTTGCGATTCGGATAGGCTTCCTGGAGGGTCAGCACTTCCTTCTCATCGACTTTGCCGTCAGGCCCGCCAGGCCCTAGACCGTCACGCCAGAAACCCAGCTTGCAGGCTTTGTCGGTCAGGGTTACCGCATCGCGCGGCTGGAGCGGGTGCCAATGGCCGTATTGGTCTTGCTCGACCAGCACGGTTCCATGGCGCTCTTGCGACTCCAAGAGGCCATTACGGACCTCGAGGTAGTGCAGATACTGCCCCGTGGCTTTATCGTGGCGACCCGGCGGAAGGGACCGGGTGGCGTGCATCCAGTTGTTGGTTAGAAACATAGACCGTTTCTGGTTGGACCTTCCCCTAGCTTAGCCACCCACCCTGAAAAGAACCCGAACTATCGGCGCGTCATTCGCCAGGTTTGCACGGTCACGTTGCCCTGAGCGTCGGTCACCGTCACCGTCGCGCTGCCGGTCCGGTTGTCGGCGTTGACGGTAAAACGACCGCTCACGCTTAGTCGCATTCGTCCAAGCCCCTGGCCCTGCCAGGTGGCGGTCGAACCCGAGGCTCGTCCTGTGAAGACGAAGTGCGAGCTGACCGTAATCACCCCGGCGGTCGGGTCATGCCAGCTAATGTCCAGTTGGCCGGCTCCCTGCTGACCCCGATTGTCGGTCCAGGTTCCTTTCCAAAAGCCGATAGGGCTTCCGCCCGAGGCGATTGGCGCGGGTGGAGCGGGTTTGGGCGGTTTGGCCGTGGTTGCCGTGGTCTCGGCGGACACCGCGCGAGCCAAGCGAGGGCCGCATCTACCCGAGGCGTAAAGCTTGCGCACGTCCTCCAAGCGGATTCGGATCCCGGACCAGCTCTCGAACATCGCGATGTCTGGAGGGACCGGATAGGTGGGGTTGTTCGGGCCGGCGCCGGCCTTGAAGATCCGCTCGGCTCTTTTCCAGCGGTCCCTGAGGCCCTGTTCAGAGACCTTTGGGTTTTTGGCGGCGTCTTCGAGCAGGGCGAGCGCGGTCAAAAAGTCTCGCATCAGCGCCTCGTAATAATAGGTGTGACGCTCCTCCCAGTCCGGATCTTCGTTGGGTTGGTCTCGGTTGGCGCTCTCGACCAAATGGATGGATTCGTGCCAGAGTGTGTCCAATACGTCCTTGCGCGCGGGCCCGGCCTCGCGCAGAAGCTGCTGGGGAGACTTGCTCAGGTGCATCACCGGCGGGTCAAGCATCTCGACCACGGCGATGGAATCGTTGCGCCAGAGACGATAGGGCGAAAACTCGATCTCCGCGCGCTCGATGGCTGCGGCGAACTTCTGCAGGTCGCCCAGACTGACCACCTCATTGAAGCAGCGGCCCTGGAAGCGGTTGAGCTGCTCGTCGATGGCCGCCAGCAGCTCGAACTTGAGCGCGGCCTGCGAGTCTTCAACGGGACTTTCAGGCTCCGGGGGGGCCGGCGCGGGGCCAGCAGCCGGTGTGTAGATGGGTTGCGGAGCTCGGCGAGGGGTATCGACAAGCCCTTCCCTCGAATCCACCCGGGGATAGCTCGGAGGCAGACCGGGGTGGCGACCCTGGCAACAGACCTGGTATCCCCCGCCGCCGGTCGTGTACCCCGCCGAGTAGGTGTCCCGCTGCTGCAGCGGACATCGGGGGAGCCTGGCCAGGTAAACCGGGACAAGCTGGTCGAGGGCTGAAGGATACCGGCCGCCGTGATCAGAGCTGTACATCTCGAGCGCGGTCAGCAGATTCTTCAAGTTCGAGCGGCATTCACCCAGAGACCGGTCGCCCTCCTGGGGCTCGACCCGGCCGGTGACGGCGCCCAGCCCGATCAGCAAGATTAGAAGGAGCAAGCCCTGGCGTCTGAGCCCCGCTTTGATCCCGAATCTCATGGTGGTCCCCCCGGTGAAAGATCTTCGGGTTCTTCTTTCCGAAAACCGACCCCGCCAACCCATGAGAACTGAGTTCGCTAACAGGCAGGGTCCGGTTCCGGCCCTGTATTGACGCCCATCCTACATCAATGTAGGATAGGTGCATGAAGCGAACCCAGATTCAGTTTCCCGACCCGTTGTATCGACGACTCAAAGACGTCGCGCGCATGAACGATTGGGCCCTCGCCGAAGTCGTGCGACGAGCGGCCGAGCTTTACGTTCAGCGATTTCCAGAAGCTGAGCACCGGGCCAAGCCCTGGGATTTTCCCGTTCTCGAGTTGGGGGGGGACTTCTTGCTCGACCCTTCCGAAGTCCGGGCAGAGGCTGACGCCATCGAGTCTCGGATCGTATGATCTCCGCTGACACCAATCTGTTTCTTTACGCTGCCAACGCCAACAGCCCTCGACACAAAGCGGCGAGAACGTTCTTTTCCACTCTGTCCGAGGAATCGAACTTTGTCGTCTGCGAACTGGTGCTGGTAGAGGTCTACATGCAGTTGCGGAACCCCGCTGTCATGGCGCAGCCGTTATCGAGTGCAGAGGCGGTTGCATTTTGCAGGGCCTTGAAGCGACACCCTTACTGGCAGCACCTTGATTACTCCGCGGAGGTGTCCGAGCGACTCTGGGAGTGGGCAGACCGAACAGAGAGTGGCTTTCGAAAGATCATCGATGCCAGGTTAGCCCTCACGCTACTCAGCGGAGGGGTTCAGCACTTTGCCACGGTGAACACGAAGGATTTTCAAAACTTCGGATTCAAGAGGGTGTGGAATCCATTGTGAGGCCGTCCTTAGCCGAAGCGTCGCGCGCTAGTGAAGCCAGTAGCATTCCGGCGGTGGGAAGGCAGCGCGGTCGGGCCGCCCGAAGGCGGAGCGATGGACGTGCGTATCCTCTGGTGGGTCATTCTGGGCGGAAGCCTTCTGTTTACCATGTGGCGCTCTCGAGGTCGCACCGGCTCGACCGCCCTCTATCTCGATGCCGACGGCAAACTGCAGCCAGACAAGGCGCTGATCCTGGTGGTCATGAGCAAGACCAAAAGCGGGCCCGCCGCGGACGAGGTCGAGCGGTTGCTTTTGGAGGCGCGCGCACTTCAACCTGACCACCCCGACCTGGCCATGGCCTGGGCCCAACTCCATCCCGAGCAGGCCGTTGAAACCGTCTCTTCGGCCATCGAGAAGCACCCCGATCATGTCGACCTCAGACTCAACCGCGTCGGCCACCTCGACAGCCGCACGCAATACGACGAAATCATGGCCGACATCGGGCACATCCTGCAGTTGGGGGACGAGAAGTCAGCCGCCCGAGCTTCGCTGCGACTGGCTCAGGTGCACGCCGACCGACAAGAGAACGGCCAGGCCGAGGCTCTGCTGGATTCTCTGACGATCGACCAGTGGGCCAAGGTTCTCGAGGAAGAGGGCCTGCTGGCGGTGGGCAGTCTCTATAAGAGCCTGCGCCGGGACGAGCAGGTCAAAGAGGTGCTGGCCCGAATGCGCAAGTCCTCCAACCAGACCTACCGCATGTTGGCCGAGTCGATGCTTTCCGATGGCTGACCTCGCTGAGCTGATTCTCGAACTCGTCCGGGCCCGCGGCTCCGAGAAATCCATCTGCCCCTCCGAGGTGGCTCGGGCCGCTAACCCAGACCACTGGCGTCAGTTCATGGAGCCTGTCCGCCAGGCCGCCCGCGAACTCTGCCATCAGGGGCTCATCGAGATCTGTCAGGGCGGTGAACCGGTAGATCCCGACCACTTCCGCGGGCCGGTTCGCCTGCGCGTTCGCAGCTGATCGGTCCACCGTAGTTCAAAACGCCGCCGGCCGCCAGGTGGTGCCGTACGTGGTAGCGCCGTGCTCGGGCGAGGTTGCTCTTCCTTCCGTGCTTGAGAGTGGTCTCCATCATCGCCCTCTAGTCGCCTGCGCATCCGCAGCCGCCCTGCAGGCTCCTGACGTAACGGGCCAGAGCCCACAACTCGTCCTGGCTGAGGGTCTCGGCAAAAGACGGCATTCCCGAAGTCGGAAAGCCGGTGTGCAACGTTCGGACAATGGCTCCCGGACCGCACCCATTCTTATAGGGCCGGCGGGTCAAATCGCGAGGCGCCACAGCCAAAGCTCCAGCCGCCGGTCCGTCGCCCCGGCCGGCTTCGCCGTGACACATTTGGCAGTGCGTCTCGAAGAGTTGACGACCCAGTTCGGGTTGAGCGCTGGCCGGCAGCGCCAGTAACAAGACAATCATGAAATATCTCATATCTGATTATATTGATAAATGATTTGTCGGCTCCGCGAAATGACGGGGATCAGCTTTGGACCGGGTCCACCTCGAGCAGAAGTTGCAGGCTGAACCGGCCGCAGGGGGATAGCTCGACCCGGTCGTGCTCGGGGGCGGGTTGGGCAGTGGCAAACGCCTCTCGCAGGCGCTGGCGGCTCGCTTTGTAGAAGGCTGAGTCGGCGAGGTTCACGACTCTATCTTCCGTGCGCAAGTGGCTACCACCCGCTTGCCGGTGGGTCAGGGTTTGAGCAGGTCGGCAGGGTTCGGTCTGGGAGTTGGCGGCTGGGCGCGGTGCGGGATGGATGCGAATTTGGCTGAACTTCTCGCTCATTAGGTCCTCCTGTTGGTTGCCCAATTCTTGCCCACCAGACTTGGAGTCTTGGTTGGAAAAGGTTGGTGACGATGTGGCACTTTGGTTAGAGGCCGGCCTGACCAGCTACTCGGGCCGGGTCGGGCGGGTCGGCCAACAGGTCCTGGATGGTGTGACCGTGCTCGAGCAAGTAGGCCACCATCACTCCATAACGCAGGTAGTCTTCGGCCATGGTGGCCTTCACGCGGGGGTCGCGCTGGTGATAGGCAGCCAGGGCCTGGGCGTGAGTGTAGTTGGGTCCGAGGGCGACGCAATCGGGATAGCCCTCGCGCAGCCAGACTGGGGTGGGCGAGGTGCGCTCGGCCACGGCCATGCCGACCAGGGTGTGAGTGAACTCGTGGGTGAGGTAGTAGGTGAGGGTGCGTGGGCTGGCGATGGGGTTGCCGGCCGGGGAGAGGAGGGCGTCGTCGGGGATGCGAGCGGGGCCGAGGAAGACGTGATTTGCCGTGGGGAAGTAGTTGAGACCGGCCAGTTTCCCGGCTCCGTTGAGGTAGTATTCCTCCCGCCAGCGCTCGTTACAGACGAAGGCCGAGTGGGTGTCTTCGGGGTGATAGAGAGGTGAGGCCGCCAGACGGCGCTTGACTTCGGCCAGGATGGCAGCGCCCCGCTCGGGAGGGAAGGGCTCGTCGCTGTAAAGGTGGAGCTTGCCAAAGTCTACGTGGTAGGGGAAGAGGACCGGAGCTTGGCGGACGAGGTCGGGGCGAGAGTACTCCGAGAGGATCTGCTGTGGTTGCCCGGCTTTGACCAAGGCCTGGTAACGTTCGGACAACGCCGGGGGACGGCTGCAGGCAACCAGGAAGAGCAACAGGAGGTAGCCCCTCCGGACTGGACCTCGGCCAAAAAGCTGCCGACTTTGATGCCGGTTCGACCTCGACGCGCCGCACTCCCGAGGGGTATCTCCGAGCCCGAGCTGGTGCGCGGCTTGGAAGGGGCGCCTGGCCGAGACCGGGGTTGGGTTGGCTCCCACACGCATACCTCACCCTAGCCGCCTGCCTTAAAAAAGGGCTGAAACGAGGCGCCGGTTAGACGGATGTACCGCTGGCTCCACCCCACGTCCTGGGCCTACTAGTGAAAGGTTGAGCGCGAACTGACGCGAAGGTGGTGGCGGAGGTGAAGTTCAAATGCTAGACCGTGACGTAGAGAAGGTTCTCGACCGAGAACAGTTTATCCAGACCCTGCGACGCATCGCCGACAGTCTCGAGCGGGGAGAGAGCTTTCGCATCCAGGTGCTCAACGAACGACTGACGGTTCCGGCCGATGCCGAGGTCTCGATCGAGCACGAGCGAGAAGGCGACACCCAGGAACTAGAGCTGCAATTTCGCTGGGCGCTCGACTAGCTGGTTAGCCCGCCCTCCAGGACCGGGTGGAAGGCCTTAAGCAAAGGCTGCACCCGCCGATAACCTCGTCATCTTCAACTGGGGGTGCGCCGATGGGATTTGGTAGCGAGGAGCTGACGTCTGCTCAAGTGGTGGAACTGATCGATGCGTGGATTGCTGGCGACCTGGCTCGCCAGGTGGAGGGGACCGACGAGCTTTCGCGGGCTCTGGCCCGACTGGGTGACCACTTGCGCCGGAATGCGCAAGTCCATCTGGCCCGCACCGTCACCCTCTCGGTTGACCTCAACGACACCGCCCGGACCTTCGGCCAGTTGTTCACCGACCTGCGCGGGATCCAGGACCAGACCAATCAGAGCGCCGCCGCCGCCGAGCAGATGTTGTCCGCGGCTGACCATGTCTTGCAGAGCACGGAGCTGATCGCCGGTCAGGCCGAGCACACGCGCCAACTGATGGACGAGGGATCGCGGCGGCTCACGGCCAGCACCGACCGGATCGAAGCCATCGTCGAGGCCACCAACCAGGTGCAGAGGAAGGTGGGCGACTTGCTCGATCTTTCCAAGGAGGTGCGGCGGATCTCGGCCTCCATCAGTCAGATCGCCAATCAGACCAATTTGCTTGCTCTCAATGCCACCATCGAGGCGGCCCGGGCCGGAGAGTCGGGCGAGGATTCGCGGTAGTGGCCGGCGAGGTCAAGAACCTGGCCCAGCAAACCGACCGGGCCACCAAGGACATCGAGACTATCGTCGGACGCATTCAGAGCGAGGTGCTCGAGATCGCCTCGTCGGCGGAGTTGAGCCAGAAGGCGGTCCGCGACGGACAATCTTCGGTCAACTCGGTGGCCCAGGACATCGGGGGGGTCAAATCAAGGGTCGACGAGATCGTCACCCAGATCGCCTCGATCGCGCAGCTGTTTTCCGAACATCGCGCCGCTGGCCACCAGGTGGCCACCTCGGTGGTCGACATCACTGTCGCCAATCAGGCCTCGCTCGAGGGCGTGCAGGCGGTGGCCCAGACCATGAATGCCCTCGAGAAGACCATTCTCGAGCAACTCGACGAACTCTCGCGCCTGGAGTTGCCGGGCAAGGTGGTGCAACTGGCCAAGTCCGATCACGTCATCTGGAAAAAGCGCCTGGCCATGATGGCGGTCGGCCAACTGCAGCTCGATCCTAAGGAACTGGCCGACCATCACTCTTGTCGTTTGGGGCGTTGGTACGACCAGCAGTGCGACCGTCGTCTCACCGGTCATCCCGCTTTTGCGGCCCTGGCCGACCCCCACCAGCGGGTGCACGCGCACGGCATTCGGGCTGCTCAGCTCATGACCGACGGTCAGGCCGAGGCCGCCGATCACGAACTGGCGTTGATGGAGAAGGCGTCAGAAGAGGTCATGCGACACCTCACCGCCCTCGAACAGACTGCGCGCGAATAGTCAGGCTTCCACGCGATTGCGTCCAGACTGTTTGGCCCGGTAGAGCGCCTGGTCAGCCTTCGATATCAATAGCTCTTTGCCGAGGTCCGGGCTCCAAGAGGCAACTCCCAGGCTGATGGTGACCTGCAGGTCCCGCGTTCCTCCCCGGGGCCCGGCACCGAGAAGATGTGCGCTTCGACTTTCTCTCGCAGGCGCTCGGCCATCTCGAGCCCGCCTTCGAGCGAGATGTTTCCCAACAGCACGATAAACTCTTCTCCTCGCACCCGGAGCGGATGATGGACACCGCCCGTCCCTATCCGAGCGACCAGACAGCCGCCGGTCAAGCCATCCTCAAAGCCGTGATAGCCTCGGTGACTCGCTAGACCGCGCGCAGACGGATCTGGCGCAGCGGTAACCTGACGTTCACAGCCCACCGGTCTTTGTTAGGGGTTCTACAAAGTCGGGTCCAAAGTGGTTGCTCTATCGTGAGCCCATGAGAATTCACGCCTACAAGCCCCCTACTTTGCCAGCCGCTCGTCGTCACAAACCCGTCGTCATCGACGGCGTGACCCTGGAAGATCCCAAGAACGACACCGAACGCGTGCTGGGAGAAGGTCGCGGCGCCAGTCCTGGACGCCGGGCCATGCTCTGGGGCGGTATCGGGGCGGTCGCCGGGGCACTGCCTGGCGTGGGCGTCTTTAGCACCATGGCCGGTATGGGTATGGCCGCCCGCGGAATGGATCAGCGGGACAATCCCGATGGCATGCCTTTGATCACGCCTTTGCTGGCACTTGGCACGGCGGCCACCATGCTGGCTGGAGCGGTCGGTTTTGCGGCTGTCGGCAGTGGCCACTCGGCGGCCTGGCTCTTGCCCCAGATGGGTCTGGGCGCGATCTTCGGCGGACTGAACTTCGCCGTGGCCGGCTACCATGGCCGCAACTGGTACTAGGTCAAGGCTTCTTTAAGACCCTTGCTTTAGGCTGGGGTCATGCTAGTCACACGTTCAACCAACCCAACCCACCGTCCGGGCATCGCTCACGACCCCATCCGCAGTGCTCTTCAGCAAGTCGTTGGCCAAATGAAGCTGCCGCTTCGCTTCGACGACAAGACCATGAAGGCCGACCTCAAGGACGAATTGGGACTCGACTCTATCGACCACGTCGAACTCGTCATGAAAGCCGAGGAGAGGTTGGGAGTCAAGGTTCCGAGTTCAGACTATGAGAGGATCAATACTCTGGGTGACCTCGAGCAGGTCTTTCGCGAGCTGAAGAGTTAGACGCGCTCGACCATCGAGACGTGCACCGACTCGTTGCTCGAGTAGTGCCAATGGTCGACCTCGATCAGGTCGCCGTGCAGTTCGACCCGCACGAAGTCGCGGGAACTCTGGCTGCGCGTCGCCTGGACGAAGATGGTCGGCTGCTCGGTGGCGCTCGAGGTCAGGGCGAGTTGCAGGCCGTTCTGACTGTCGAGGCGGCAGACGCGCACATCCGGCTCGGGGCTCAGCATCGGCAGGCCCTCGAAACAGCTGACGAATTCACCTAGATTGACGGTGCCGGACAAAACCGGGGCCACATCGAGCACTCGATCGATGGCCGAGCCATCTTCACTGACGGCGTAACGGCGCAGGTCGAGAGTGTGATCGGAGGAGGACGGCCGGTCCTCGCGGACGGCGTCGAAGTGGCGTGTGACACAGCTAGGTAGACTCATCTTGAGCTTAGCCTATCAGGGGGGCCTTAAAGATCTTTAGAAGTTTCTGGGTCAGACTTTGCCGGCATGTTACACGGATGTGAAGAGAATGTTGCCCGGCGCGGGGACTAGATTGTCGTGACAACTCTCGAATTGATGATGCGCTGGTCCGAGGTCAACAGGGTAGCCCCCTCCAGAATAGCTGTCGAGACGATGAGGCGATCCGCCGGGTCGCGGTGAAAGCTCTCCGGGAGGCTGGCTACTTGAGCGGCAATAGCCGGGGTCACGGGACAGCGACGCACCAGCGGCGGAGCGGTGGCGCATTCTAGCCAATCTCGAAGGGGACGCTCCAGTCGAAGCCTGCCAAGCATTGCGAGGGTCGCCACCTCCCAGAGACTGATGTTCGCGACGAGTAGGGGAGAGCGGTTGACTCGGGCCTTTCGAAGAATGACGTCTTGCGCCTTGGAGAGCCGTCCCTGGTCTTCAAACCACCAGACCAGGATATGAGTGTCCAGTAGATAGGTCAAGGCAACTCTGCTTCCGCTTCCCATTCGCTGGGATTGAGGACCGGTGAGACGATGTCACCCAAGATGGTGACGCTTCCGAAGAGAGCGTCCTGTGGCAAGCCATCGTCTCGCGGCGTGGCGGGGACCAACTGTGCGACCGGCTTGCCACGCTTGAGGATGGTCAGCGGTTGGCCCGTTTTGGCGACCTCGTCGAGCAGCGCCAGGCATTTGGCTTTAAAATCGGATGCGTTGATCGAATGTTCCATGTGACCAGTCTAATTGACTGGTCAGCGTTTGTCGAGCAGGCTCCGGATCTCGGCCACCAGGGCGTCTACCGCCTGGCGCTGCTGCTCGGAAGTGGCCAGTTGCTGGGCCAGTTCGTCCCAGCGTTCGAGGTTGCGGGCCCGAGCCGCCTGATTCTGGCTGGCTACATGGCGACGGTGGTCTTCGGTGCGCACCAACCACTCATACAGGACCGCCGCTCGAGGTCGCTGGATGGGAGGTAAGTCGGGCTCGATGGGATCGCCGGGAAACTCGGCCGGCGGCTGATTCTCGAGGGCGTCGAAATAGCGCACCAGGTCGCCGAAGGCGGCCTCAGGCTCAGCCAGCGTCGGGCTTTCGAGCAGGCCACGGAGTTGCTCTTTGCCGGCCGCGGACAGATCGAGACGCAGCGCCTGATCGTAGACGAAGACCAGATTGAGCAGGTCGATGCCCTGGCGCAGGTTCTGAAAGAGTTCTTCGAGGATCATTGGCCGTTGACCCAATTCAGATAGTCTCGCACCACCGGGATCTGGTGGGTGTAGCGAGTGGCCTCGGCATAGGCGCGATCGATCTGCTCACCCTGGAAGCCGTAGGGGATTTGCTGGTTGTATTCGAGGGCCGGGGTATCCAGGCCGGCCGGATCCACCGGACTCTGGCGCAGACCGTAGTTGTTGACCGGCGCCCCGGCGTTATCGACTTGCCCCAGCCAGGCCCGGTTGGCTTTGTCGCGGAAGAACATATACTGCAGCTTCCCGTCAGCCGAGGGGAAAACCTCGGCCGAGACCTCGCCGTGGAGGGGGTGCTGGAAAGTGAAGCGGTCGCTGGCCCCGTTGGAGAAGTTGGGGGCCTGCTCGGGGTTGTAGAAACGGAACGAAGTGGGATCGTTTTTGTCGGCAAACTCGCCCAGCTTGAGGCCTTTGTCCATCTGGTTGATAAAGCCCTCGGGAGGCAGGTGTCCTCCCAGCTCGAGACCTCCATAGAAGGCTTGCTGGGAGGCCTCGGGCGAGAGGTTGAGGCGGGGTTGCTCGGCCATGCGGAAGAGTTCTTTCTGGAGCGAGGCAGGCAGGTTGGTGCTGGTTTCGCCCAGGCCTTTGCCGATCCAGCCGTTGCCGCCACCGTGGCTGGCCGAACGATACAGGCCCTGCGAGTTGCTCTGATAGAACAGGCGCTGGTGGATCTCGCCGCTCTTGGGATCCTTGACGTAGCCGATGAAAGCCGAGCGACCGTCGCGCTCGAACGGCTTGGAGAGATACATTTCGGTATCCCCCACCTTGAGCTTGGTGGCGGGGCCCAGACCGTTCTGCTGGAGAAACTCGGGGGTGAGCGCCTGGGCGCCTCCGGGACGCATTTCGGATTGGGGAATGCGGGCCTGCTTGACCACTCGGGCGGCCTCGTCGGGCGAAACCTGCTCGACCGGCAGACTGTGAGGAGTTTCGCCCACCTTCGGAGGCGTGTCGAGCTTGGGCACCCGGTTGGGTCGCATGACCTGATCGGTGCCCATGCGGAAGCTGCCGTCGGGAGGCAACTCGGTCCACTGGTTGGCTTGCAGGCGCTTGCCGTTGACGAAGGTGCCGTTGGAGGAGCCCACATCGCGGATCATGAGATGGCCGTTCTCGACCTTGATCTCGGCGTGCTCGCGACTGACGCTGGGGGCGTCCATACCGTGGCTACGCCCGAGTTTGCGCACCGAGCCGTCGGTGGGAATGTCGAGCGACTGGCCATTGGGCCCGGTCAGCCGATAAGGGTCGCCCGCTTTGATCGGCCCGGGCTGGCTGAGCCGGCGCTGGGCTTGCAGACCTTGCAGGTTGAGTTCCTGGTTGGCCAGGCGCAGGCGAGCTTCGGGAGGCACGTTGACCCACTCGTCGGGCTTGAGACGTTGGCCGTCGAGATAGCTGCCCGAGGTCGAGTTGAGATCGCGAACCTGCAGCTGGCCGTCCTGCATGCGGAACTGGGCGTGGCGGCGGCTGACCCCCAGGTCGTCGGCTCCGAAGATCTGACCGTCTTCGCCAGGCGCGCGGCCCACGGTAATGGGCGAGCCGTCGTGGGGCACGCGCAGGTTGGGCCCGTTGGGGGTGCCGATCTCGAGCGCCTGGGCGGCGCTGGCGCCAGCCGTGCCGCCCACAGGCGTGGCGCTCAGAGCGTGGTTGGGCCCGAAGGTCAGCTTGCCCTCGCCCACGTTGACCCATTGCTCGGGATCAAGGCGCTGGCCGTCGAGATAGGTGCCCGAGGTCGACTTGAGGTCGCGCACCTGCAGTTGCCCTTCGTGCACCCGCATCTCGGCGTGGCGGCGGCTAACGCTGAGGTCCTCGCGACCGATGGTGAGCCCGCCCTCGCCCGGACTGCGGCCGATGACCCGGGCCTGGCCGTCGCCGGGAATGAAGATCTCTTCGCCCAGCTGATTGCGCACGCGATAGTCGCGGTCGCGGGGAAGGTTCAGCTGGCCGTCGGTGCTGCGGTCGATGTGGCGCATACCGTCGAGGGACACCACGTCGCGCTTGCCGTCGGGGAACTTGGGATCGTCGGAGAATTTCCAGCCGGTGCCGGTGTGGCCGTCGACATCGTAAGACAGGTACTTGCCCGACGGAGCCTTGTAGACGGCATCCTTACCCTCGCCGATCTTCTCCAGCCCCATCTTGTCGGCCAGAGCTTGCTTCTCGGCGGCCTCGAGATTGAGGGTGACGCCACCGCTTTCGGTCACGCGCACGCCGTTGGGCTCGAAAGCCTTGCGCTTGATCAGGTCCATGACGTCCTGGTGCACGCCTTTGACATCGGCCGCGCTGGCCTTGGGGTCGACGAGCTTCTGATAGGCGGCCACGCCATCCGGGCCGTATTGGCCCACGGCTAGCAGGTTCTTGTGATCCGGCACGCCCGGGATGGAAGGCGGAGCCCCTCCGGCCGTAGAGGGATCGACCATACGCTGGAATTTGTCGAACTGGCCCAGGGTTTCGTTGCCCTGCAGCTGCTTCCAGGTGCGGAACTTCTCGGCGCCCAGCTCTTTCTGCATGCGAGCGTCGATGTCTTTGGCCGACATGCCGTCTTTGCGCCACCTGCCGAGTTCGCCGCGCAGGTTCTTGTCGAGGGTCGAGTCGGCCATCTCGCCAAAGCGCTGCTGCATCTCGCTGCGATAGGCACCAAAGTCGACATTCTCTCCACCCAGGCGGCGTCGGGCGATGGTGTCCACGGTCTGGTCGCGCAGCATGCGATTGAAATCTTGCTCGAGGCCGGCCTGTTGGGCGGCCTGTTGCCATTTGCGCAACTGAGCGGCCGACCCCTGAGCCAGCGGATCCTGGATCTGGTCGGCAAAGGCCGTTCGCATGCGGTCGTCGAGGTTGTCGCGCACCCAGTCGTCGCCGAAGTTGCGCCGGGCGTACTCGCGAGCGGCCAGCAGTTCTTGGGGCGAGGTGCCCTCGTTAGAGTAGCGGGTCTGGCGCTGGTCGAACTTCTGCAGGATGTCGTCTTTGACCACCTGAGGTTCGTCTTTGACGAACTCGTCCCAGGTTTTGCGAGTGGCGTCGTCAAGGCCGCGAATCTCGCCCTCGTTGTTGAGCCGCAACTCGCCCGTGTCGCCGTCGGTGGTCTGGCGCGGGGGAGTGGGCTCGGCCTGGTCGTGAGCGGCCCGATGGGCCTGCTCGCGCTCGCGCAACCGGTCCAGGGCCTCGCTGTTCTGCTCGCCCCCAGACTTGGGCTTCTTGGTCTTCTCCAGGCGCTCGAGATAGTTGTCGACGAAGTCATGGCCGCCGGCTTCGGCGCGATGCTCGGCCAGGCTATTCTCGTAGGCTTTGCGGGCTTTGGCAATCTCTTCGGGCGGGGCGTTGTTGGCCCGCAAATCTTCCAGTCGGCGAGCGGCCTGGTTGGTGTCTTGCAAGGCTCCGCGCAGGGCCCGGTCGCCGTTGGGCCCAGAGGCGGCTCGAATATCGACCACGTGCTTGAGCTCGTGGCCAAAGTCGTGAGCGAGCACCCGGCCGTTGGCATCCACCGGCATGAACATCTGGATACGCCCATCGGCCCCGCGGGTGACGTGGGGGGTAGTGATGCGATTACCCTGGGCGTCGACCCCGGTGTGGATGTCGACATCCTTCATGAAGCCGGGGTCGATCCCGCGCTCCTTCAGGTAAGCATTGGCCTGGTTGGGTAGCTCATCACCGGCGATGCGCAGCTTCGAGGTGCGGGGCGCGTCTTGCGTCAGGCTGGCGGGAGCGTCCACTCCCTTGCCGCGGAACAGGGCCGGCATGCCTGCCCCCACCGTGCCGCCGATCACGCCGCCGATAGCGCCGCCCGCCAGGGTGCCCTGACCGAGCCGTCCCAGGCCGGTCGAAAAGCCATCGCGCCAGGTGGCCTCATCGAGGGCGGTGTTGGTGAAACCACCGGCCGCCCCGCCCAGGGTTCCTTCGGTGAAGCCGATGGCGCCCATGGTGGCCATCCGTCGCATCAGCGGGTTCTGCAAGCCGATGCGTCCCAGGGCGTTGCTGATGGGGCCGCCCAGCTTGCCCACCGAGATACCGGCGGTGGCTCCGTCGATGGCTCCCACGGCCACGTCGCGGAAGCTGTCTTCCCAGTTGTAGCCGTTGCCCTGCATCACCAGACGCGTGCCGAAGTTGGTGGCGGCGCCGGCCGCCGCCGCCGTGCCGGCCACCGCCAGCACCGGCGCAGCCGTACCCGCCGAGCCGACCACGATGGCAGTGGTGACGGCGGCGGTGCCCACTGTGGCAGCCACATCGGTGACCCCGTCCTTGTTGCTGCGGTAAGCCTTGATCTGGCTTTCACCCGATTGGGCCAGGCTCCACAGGCGTTCGAGTTTCTTCTTGTCCTCGGGCTTGTCGCTCTTGAGTAGCCCTTCGATCTTGTCGCGTCCACCCAACTCCTTGACGTAGGCGTTGAGTTCGCGATTGGCGTTGTCGAGACCGCGGCCCACAGCCTGATCGCCCGCCACACCCATCATGGCGCGCCATCCCAGGCTGCCCATGCCGCGCTCGTAGTCGAAGCGATCTCTGAATTGATCGTAAGCTTCGAGAGCGTTCTCGGGTTTGCCCTTGAGGGCCATGCGGATCTCGAAGTCGTTGCGTCCGGAGAAGTCCCCCAGCAGATCGTTGTCGAGGGTGGCGCCTTCATAACCGCTGTCGGTGGCAAATTGGGCGTAGTCTTCCCGAAGCTTGGCGACTTCGGCCTTGCTACGGCCGTCCATGACCCGATGCACCGAATCCTCGTCGGTACCAAGGCCGCGCACTGCGAAGAACAGCTCCTGGGCGTCGGTGAGCTTGCCGTTCTTCATCAGCAGATCCATGCGCTGGCGCTCGTAGCCCGAGGTCTCGCCGCGAACATCCGATTTGAAGTCGCTACGGTACTGGCTTTGGTACGACTCGCGCATCTTCTGCTGGAAGTCGGCCGAACCCGTTTGAGCGACATCGCGCAGGGCCACCTCGTCGGTGCCCGCCCCGCTCCAGGGCCAGAAGTTGCTGCCTTTCATGGCGTAGCGGGCGCGGGCCGCTTCGGCCTTGGCCATGTCGTTGTCGAGCAGCCCCTCGAAGCGATCCTTGAGCGGGCCGCGCGAGCCCAGGCTCCACTCCTTCATGGCATCGCTGTGCATCTTCGACTGCCGCCAATCGACATCGCGCAGACCGCTGCCGTAGAGGCCTTCATACTCTTTAATAATCTGCTTGCGCTCGTCGTGGGTCATGGTCGACAGATCGCGATAGACGCTGTCGGCGTCAGTGCCCCAGCCCGACACGAAGGTACTGCCATCGCCCTGCATGGCGTAGCGGATATTGGCCGCCCGGGCTTTGGCCTCATTGCCTTCGAGCAGGGCCAGCGAGCGGTCCAGGTGGGCCCCCTGCATCTCGCTGCGGAAGTCGCTCTCGACACTTCTGCCGCGATACTTCTGGTATTCGCTCTTGACCCTGCCCAGGTCGCCCTCGTTCTGCTGGCGTCGCAGGATCGAAGCGATCTTGTCCTCGTCGGTGCCGGCAATGTTCCAGCCCGTCTTCTGGGCTTCATACAGCCCGATGGCGTCGCCCCGGGCGTGGTTGCCATCCCAATAAGACTTGGCTCGAGCATAAGAGACCCCGCCCAGTTCGGCGCCACTGCTGACCCAGGCTCGCGGGTCGCCAAAGAGATCGTGCTCGAGGCGGCTCTTGTAGGTCTGCTCGTAGTAGCCTCGGAGGGCGTCGCGTTCTTCCTGGCTGCGCCCGGCCAGCACGCCCATGATGGCTTCTTCATCGGTGCCGGCACTGATGCCGCCTTTCATGGCCTCGCGCAGCTTCTCGGCCGACGAGATCGGGTCAAACGGCTGGTCGCTGGCCGGGGGGTTGACCTTTTCGCCATAGGGGCCCGTGACGGGATAGTCTTGCATCCGCCCGTTGGGATGGCGCAGTTGGCGACTGACGTTCTCGCCCTCGAGCTTGTCCACCACCCAGGTGTCGGAGTAGCGCTCCTGGCCCCGCTCCGGACCGTTGCTGATGGGAGGATGAGGAATGCGGCGCTCGACGGTGGTCTGGCCGTCGACTACGCTATCCTTGCGAATCAGCTCTTCTTTGGTCTTGTAGCCCAATTCCACCGGGAAATGCTCGCCGTCGGCTTTGCCCACATAGTGCCCGGAGACGCCATAAGGCTTGCGCAGATTGGCGTAGGTCTCGCGGCTGCGGTCGCCGCTGGCAAGGTCCCGGGTCTCGACCTGGCGATGGTTCGACTTGACGTCGGCCGGCCGATCGACCTGGGAGATGCCGGTGCCCCGGTTGGTCTTGAAGGTTACCTGAGGCGAGGTGAAGCGAAGACCATCGCTGGCTTCCAGGCCCAGCTGGCCCTGGAAGGACGTGCCGAAGCTCGAATTCCATTGGTAGCCGCCGCCGGCGGCCCGCTCTCCTCTTTCGAAATGCTCGCCGTTGCCGTCGAGATACTGGCTGATCTCGCCCTTTTCGTCGCGCACGAAGGCGTGGGTGCCGCCCTCGGGGGGGCGCACCGCCATCAGCTGGCCCTGGTTATTGTAAAGTTGGGCCACACCCCGAGGGTCCTCGCCGGCTTTCTTGATGTGCGAAAGGCGCCGGCCGTCAGTGAACATCGTCTGGGAGATCTCGCCGGATTTGCTTTTGAACTCGGTGCGCACGGTGCCGTCGGACAGAGCCTGGACATCGTTGGCCTTGACGTTCTTCCACTCGCCATCGGGTGTAAGTCGCTGCTGGGTGGTCCAGCCTTCGGCTCCTCGCTGGGCCCGAAATCGCGCCGAAGAGACCGAGTTCAAGCCCTGGTCGTCGTAGCCGTAGGTGCTCTTCTCGCCGCGAGCGTTGATCTGCTCGGTGATTCGGTTCTGGGCGTCATGGCTCTGAATCTGGCCATCGCGAGTCCAGGTCTGGCTGCCGTTGGCGCCGGTCCAGATGACGCTATCGTTTTCGCCCATGGTGATGCGTCCGGATTCGCCCACCGGCTTGCCGTCGGCACCCAGGCGCCGCCAGCTGCCGTCGTCTTGACGGGCGTAGTTAAGGGTCTGGTCGCGGTCGGTCAGGCTGACGGCGTTGAGTTGGCCCGCTTCGTCGTAGCCCATGGCCCGGGTCGAGCCGAAGGTCTGTCCCTCTTCGCTGGGATTGGCCGCCAGGGTCAACCGGGCCCGGCCTTCTTTATCGCGGTGAACCTGGGTGCCGTCGCTATAGGCGTCGACGGTGGTGCGGTCGATGACCTTGCCGTTTTCGTCCTGCAGGGTATGACTGCCGTCGACCCCATAGGTCTCGGTCGCCCCCGAAGCCTGGACCAGGGTAACCTTGCCCTCGCTGTTGGCCCGCACGTCGCCGTTCCAGGTCTCGGTCTGGTCGCCGACCTTGCGCTCCCAGGTGGTGGCTCCGGTGCGGGTCAGTTCATAGCCGTTGCCCTCGAGGTGGTCGACCTGGCCGTTGTCGCCGCGGTCGACCACAAAACCCGCTCCGCTGGCGTGCTGGATGTATTGGCGGCCGTCGCGCATCTGGCTGACGGTGGTCGCCTCGGTGGGAATCTCGCGGGCATCGTCGAGCAGGTCCCGGGCGGCGCCCTGGTTAGACTGCTGGGCGGCGTTGGGATTGTCTTTGATGGCTTGGGAGCGGGCCATCAGCTGCATGGCCCGGCCGCGCATCTCGGGGGTCATCTCGTTGAGTTGGGCCTGGGTGGCCTGGCGGGTCTTTTCATCCATGCCCTGCCACATCTTGTTGAGGTCGCTGCGCTGCTCGGGCTGCAGTTGGCCTCCTTCGCCGGCCAGGACCGGGAAGACCTGATTTTGCTGGACGTAGTCGGAGAGTTCCTGGGGCATGCTGCCCGGGTCGCGACTCTGTAGCTGGCCCACCAGGGCGTTGTAGCGGTCGGGATTGTCGTTGCGCATCTGCTCGAGACGCTCGGTCATCGAGCCACCGTTGGCCGACAAGGCCGAATTGGCGTAGTCAAAACCAGCTTTGTTGGCCTCGGCCAGCCCCTCCATATTGCCACTGTTGAAGGCCGCCTCGACACCGCTGGAATTCTGGGCTCGCTCAGGTCCAAAGCGGGCCACCTCGTCGGCCATTTTGTTATACTTTTCGGCTAGCTGAGGTTTGTCGGCCTGATCGGCCATAGCCCGCAATCGGCTGTAGCTATCGCGCGCCTCTTCGCCCGTCTTGGAGTAGCTTCGCACCGAGTTGGTGGCCCAGTAGGTGGCCGGATTGGTCTTGCCGGTCTCGAGTGTCTTGAGGGCCTCGTCACGCAGAACGCCTCTCAGGTGGTCGTTCCCGAGCACCTGCGGGTTGAGATAATCCTTGAACAATAGCGACTTGGCGCCCATGTCGTCGCCGCGGGCGATGGTCTCGACCAGTTTCTGACCGGTCTCGGAGTCGAGATTCTTGAGCGCGGCCTCGGCCAGGGCCTGGCGGGCATCGGGCGAGAGCTTGTCGTAACGCTCGGCCGCCTGGGCCAGGCCTCCCTCGGTGCGGGCCAGACTGCGCATGGCCTGCCCGGCCAGTTCGCCTTTGCCTTCGGTCAGCGGCCAGAGGGCCTCGGGAGTGCCCTGCGCCAGGGCGTCGAGCCGCTCGGTAGTGGGTGTCACCGAGTTGTTGGCCAGGGCCTGGGACATGGCGCTCCCCACGGCCTGATTGCCATCCAGCACGGCGCCCATGGCGGCCTGGCTCTGGAAGGCATGCGAGAGCACGTTGCGGTCGCGGTCCGAGGCGTCTTTCCAAGCATCGGCGGCGGCCACGGCGGCTTTTTCACCGCCTTCTTTCATGGCCCAACCGGCCCGCACCGGCAGGTTGGAAGCAGTGGCCAGGGCCGACCAGCTCTCTTTGCTGTCGAGGGCTACCAGGCGGTCGACGGCTTCTCGCTGGTCCAGGATACTCTTCGATCCTACCCCGTTCTGTAGTCGGGCCAGCGCGATTTTCTGATCCTCTGGTGTGGCCGAGCCCATGGCCTTGAGGAATTGTTGCCGGTCGGCTTCGGATTGTCCCTGGAAAGACTGCACCAGCTCGTTGCGGTTGCGAGCCCGATCCCCCAGCGGGTCATGGGCCCGTGACGCCAGCAATTGGCTGCTCTCTTTGAGCCCGGTGGTGTCGCCTCCGGCCAGCATTCGACCCATCTCCTTCGAGACGCCGTCATAGAGCTGCTTGCGTTCGCGAGCAGTGGTCTGACGGTCGGCCAGCGTGTCTTGGACCTCTTGTTGGGCCCGGCCACGGTCACGGTCGCCGCTGCTTCGGTCATAGATCTTCCTTAACTGCTCGTCGTTGGCCTCGAGGCGACTGCGGATCGCTTCGCTCTCTTGCTTGACCTTGACGCCCATGCCGCCGAGCTGCTCGGGCGTGCGGGCGTCGAGTTCTCGCTCGAGCGCCTCGACCCCATAGGGAGACTCGGTCGCTTTCTCACCCCGCAGATAACTGGTGAGTTCCTTCTGCATCTCGAGGCCGCGGCCCGACATCCGGTTGCCGCTATCGCCCGCCTCGGCTCTGAGCGCGTCGAGCTGGCCCCGGGCCCAGGTTTGAGCCTTGGAACGGCCGTCCAGCTCCTTGACCGCCTCCGAGGCACCCTCGGCCTGAGCGGCTTTCTCGACGGCCTGGCTGGTCTGTCTGGCGGCCCCCTCGTAGCGGAACTTGCCGTCGCCGGGGTGCATGACATCGTCGAGTTTTTGGCGGGCCGCGGCGGCTTTCTCGGCATCGTCGCCGCTCAACTCCTGGATGCGCCGGTCGTTCCAGCGGCCGAGCGATTCCTTGGCGTCCTTGACCTGAGGCATTTTACCGCCGAGAATGCGCTCGGTGCGAACGTCATCGAGCCCTTCCGAAGCGGTGTGATTGCGCCCGAGGTACTTCTGCGAGCGTTGGGCGAACTGGGCCCCGTGCTTGCCGTCGAGGGCGTCCTGGAAGTACTGGCTGGTCCTGGCGTCGCCCATGCGGTCGGGCAGGCTGTTGAGCCAGTCTTGCTGTTTGAGAGCGCCGTCGAGCTGGCCCGAGAGCTGACCCAGGGCCCGGCTTCGCTGGTCGGGGGGCAGGTTGTTGAAGGCCTCGACCAGGGTGCGAGTCCGGGTCATGTCGTTGCTATCGCCCGTCCACTCTTGACCCAGGTCTTTCTTGACCGTCGACTCGAGCCCGCTCCAACCACTCTTGGCCTGAATGGCCAGCTCTTTGGCCCACATCTGGTCGGCCTTTTTGGCCAGTTCACCATAGACCTCAGGATTGTTGCGGGCCGCCTCTTGAATCTGGTTGCGAACCGACTCGCGGCTGCTGTAGCCGATGTCGTGCTTGGATGGGTCGAGAAAGTCGACCATCGATTGTTCGATCTGCTGACGCTGCTCGGGAGTGTATTTGCTGCTGGGGTCGAGCGCCTCGAGGCGGGTCCTGCCGAATTCTTTTAGATCGTGATCCAGGTTGCGATTTTCGACTTCTCGCTGCTGGCCATCGACGGTGGCCAGACCACGGTCGTCTTGCTGGCGCAGCTCTTGCAGCCGCTCCTGACCCAGCGGCGCTTTCTGGGCCAGCCCCTCCTGGAGAATCTGACCCTCGTCGCCCTGGCTGTCGGCGCCCCCCGTGACCCGGTCGAGGTGATGGCCCGCTTCTTCGGTGAACGCCTCGCGCATGGCCTGGGGGTCGTTCTGCAGGGCCTGCGACATGAGCACCGTGCCGCCGTTGTCGGGCAGATAGGCGGCCTGGGCGTTACCCAGCTGGTCCTGGGCCACGAACTGCAGATTCTGCGGCAGGTCGACCTTGCCTTGCCTGGCCGCCTCGACCATCGCATCGAGCTTGGCCGGGTCTTTGTCGGGGAAGCTCTGGCCAAGAATCTCGCGCAGTTGCTGAGGGTTCTCGGTGGCCATCTCCTGGAAGCGCTTTTGCAGGTCCTCCTTGAGCGCCTCGGCTTCGGGCGCCGGTTTGGCCTCTGGCGCGGGCTTAGCTTCGGGGGCGGGCTTGGCTTCGGGGGCGGGCTTGGCTTCCGGGGCGGGTTTGGCTTCTGGCGCTGGCTTAGTCTCGGGGGCGGGCTTGGCCTCTGGCGCGGGCTTAGCTTCGGCGGCGGGTTTGGCTTCTGGAGCGGGTTTGGCTTCTGGCGCTGGCTTAGTCTCGGGGGCGGGCTTGGCTTCCGGAGCCGGTTTGGCCTCGGGGGCTGGCTTGGCTTCCGGAGCGGGTTTGGCCTCGGCGGCGGGTTTGGCGGCTGGCGCAGGCTTGGCCTCGGCGGCGGGTTTGGCGGCCGGCGCGGGTTTGGCCTCGGCGGCGGGTTTGGCGGCCGGGGCGGGTTTGGCCTCGGCGGCGGGTTTGGCGGCCGGCGCGGGTTTGGCCTCGGCGGCGGGTTTGGCGGCCGGGGCGGGTTTGGCCTCGGCGGCGGGTTTGGCGGCCGGGGCGGGTTTGGCCTCGGCAGCGGGTTTGGCCTCCGCGGCGGGTTTGGCGGCCGGAGCGGGTTTGGCCTCGGGCTTGCTCGGACTGCCAGGCTTGGTCTTTTCGCTCTTGGCCTTTTCTCGGCCAGATTTGCTGCCGGGTTTGGCTTCCTCGGTGGGTTTGCTCTCCTTCGCTTTTACGCCCTTGTCAGGCTTGACTTCTTTCGCCTGGGGATCCGAGGGGTCGGTCTCGGCTTGTTCGCGAGCCCTACGCAGTTTCTCGGCCGCCTCGCGGCTGACCTGACGAACCTTCTTCTTGGCCACTTCGGCGGCTTGATCGGCCTGCTCGAGGGCCTTGCGGCGAATCTGCTCGGCCTGCTCGGGAGAGGCTAGAGCGGCGGTCTCGCCGGAGGCGATGACCTGTTGGCGCGCCTGTTGGCCGGCGTCGTCGGCTCGAGCTTCGGCCTGCCCGGGAGCAGCGGGAGCGCCTGTGGTGGCGCGCTGTTGTTCGGCTTTGATGGCGTCGACCATGGTGGTGGCCACGGTCTCTGCGCGTTTTGAGGGCTTCTCGGCCGGAGCTGGTCCGGACGCTTTCTTGGCTTCAGGCTTGGCACCGTTCGGGCCGCCTCTGGTTTCTCCGCCTGCCCTGGCTTTGCTGGCCGACTTCGCCTTGTTCGAAGGCTTGGCAAAGCTGGTCTTGCTGGTCTTCTTGGTAGGGCTCTTGCGGGCCGGCTTGCGAACCGGAGGCTTCCTACTATTGTTGTTGATCTTCTTGGCCATGGTGGATCTGGGCTATGGTATCACTTCCAGGTTCACTGTGAGAAACACTTCCGTAACAAAAAGGTGAACGATGTAAGTATTTGTTCACACGGTTAACATGTCGGAAATGTCCGGCTTTCAGGAGTTTTTCCGGAGGTTGCCCTACTCTGGAAGAATGAGGATCGGTCCACATACGGCCATCTTTCGCGCCTCTCAGACTTCGGCGCGGGCAGTCACGCCGGAGCGGCTGCAGGTGGTTGGGCACGCTCTTGGCGAGCCCCGGCCGGCGGGGAGGGTGTGGCTCGAGTTGGGGTTGTCGGTGGCTGAAGGCAGGCTGGTCAGCCAGGCCGATCAAGGGCTGATGGGCCGCGGGCTGATGCTCGAACCGCGCTGGTTGGCGGCTGCCTACCAGGGGCTGAGCCAGCGCACTGAAGCTGCTCCCGAGCTTTTCACCCGCCTGGTCTCGGCCTCGCGCACCCGCTTGGAACTGGCCACGCGCCAGCGACGGCTCGAGTTCCTGATCGACCAGGCCAAAGCCGAGGGCCGGCCCATCCGGCGCGCCGACGATGGAGTCGAGAAGGCCAACCGAGTTCGCTTTGCCGACGGAATCGAGCATGCTCTCGGGGCCGAGGCGAGTCTGCCCGACAGCAAGCGCGAACGCCTGATGACGAGCTTACAGAAGGTCACCCCCGACGCGGTCACCGCCCTCGAGATGAGCGAGCTGCTCGATCTCGATTCCGGGCGCCGAGGCCAGACCGAGGTTGCCCTGGCCCTGGGCCAGAGCCTGCAGCAGGGCGAGTTGCCCTTTCACTACGCCAATTTGATGAGCCAGGCAGGCCCCGACCTCGGCCACGACCTGAAGCGCTATCAGTTGACACTCCAGAAGGTCGTGGCCAAAGGCTATCCCGAGCAGGCTGCCGCTAAGGTCTATCGTCTGACCTCGGGGGTCAGCGAGACGCCTGAAGGCTCACCCTGGACCGAGCTGCCGGTGCTTGACTCGACCCCGGCCGGACGGACCAGCCTGTGGCAGAACTTCGACCCGACCAGCTATCGCCAGATTCTCGGCGGGCTGCGCCCCGGCGAGTCGGTGCTCGAGGCCGTCCGACGCTATCAGGATGTGCAGGCCACTCTGGCTGAAGGCGGCCACGCCTCGACCCTGGCCGGTCCTGTAGTGCTGGCCCTGGAGGACATGGTGCGCCGCGGATGCCGCTCGGACGAGATCTATCAGGACTTCCGCCAGGTGCTGCTGGTCAGCCCCACCGTCGAGGCCGCCATCGAGAACCTGCGCGGGCGGCGGGGCATCCTCTACGACGAAGAAGCTATCCAGATCGGCGACCAACGGGTGGTCCTCGGCTAGCGTTCCTGGCGGAGGAGCCCGCTGGCAAGGCGGGAAGGATGGCCTATGAGCCAGGATTTGACTATCTACACCCTGGATTGGGTGCCCGAAGGGCCGCGCGGGTTTGTGCGCGACCTGCGTCTACGCTGGGCCGCCGAGGAGGCGGGTCTGGCCTACCAGGTCGGCACCGTGGCCTTCGAGGACCGCCTGACCAATCATCTCGAAAGCCAGCCGTTCGGACAGGTGCCCTTCCTGGTCGATGGTGATCTCAAGCTCTTTGAAAGCGGAGCCTGCCTGCTTCATCTGGCCCGCAAGAGCGAGATTCTCATTCCACGAGATGCAGCCGGCGAGGCAACCACCGTCCAATGGGTGATCGCCGCGCTCAATTCCATCGAGATGGTGTCGGTGCCGTGGTGGTTCTTGAGGTTCTCCGGCCGAGAAGAGAACGAACTGACTGACTGGCTGGGAATGCGATTGGCCCAGCTCGAGGCGGTGCTGAGCGAACGGGAATGGCTGGTGGCTGACCGCTTTACCGTGGCGGATCTGTTGATGGCCGACGTGCTGCGAGTTCCTGATGTGCGCGCTTACGGCGATCGTCCCGCCTCCGAGGCCTACGTCCAGCGACTCACCTCCCGGCCCGCCTTCCGCCAGGCCCACGCCGACCAGCTGGCCCATTTCGCCGCGGCGGACAAAGTGCGTTCCGGCGTGGCCTAGCTCGGTACTTCCAGCTGGAAGTACTCGCTGGCCCCACCCGGAGTGGGCGAAATCCCCCTGCCGGGGTGGGGCCAGCCCCCGGCCACCTGACCCGGCAATCGCCAGGGCGGGCCAACTTGGCCCCACCCGGAGTGGGCGAAATCCCCCTGCCGGAGTGGGGCCAGCCCCCGGCCACGGTGCCTGAGCCGGCAACCCCGGGCCATCCTGGCCCCACCCGGTGGGCGAAATCCCCCTGCCGGGGTGGGGCCAGCCCCCGGCCACGGTGCCTGAGCCGGCTACCCTGGCCAACTTGGCCCCACCCGGAGTGGGCGAAATCCCCCTGCCGGGGTGGGGCCAGCGCTCGGCCACCTGACCCGGGGCCTGGCTACCCTGGCCATCTTGGCCCCACCCGGAGTGGGCGAAATCCCCCTGCCGGGGTGGGGCCAGCGCCCGGCCACGGTGCCTGACCCGGCTACCCGAGCCATCCTGGCCCCACCCGGAGAGGGCGAAATCCCCCTGCCGGGGTGGGGCCAGCGCTCGGCCACCTGACCCGGGGCCCGGCTACCCTGGCCAACTTGGCCCCACCCGGAGTGGGCGAAATCCCCCTGCCGGGGTGGGGCCAGCCCCCGGCCACGGTGCCTGACCCGGCTACCCGAGCCATCCTGGCCCCACCCGGAGAGGGCGAAATCCCCCTGCCGGGGTGGGGCCAGCGCTCGGCCACCTGACCCGGGGCCTGGCTACCCTGGCCATCTTGGCCCCACCCGGGGTGGGCGAAATCCCCTTGCCGGGGTGGGGCCAGCCCCCGGCCACAGTGCCTGAGCCGGCAACCCCGGGCCATCCTGGCCCCACCCGGAGTGGGCGAAATCCCCCTGCCGGGGTGGGGCCAGCCCCCGGCCACAGTGCCTGAGCCGGCAACCCCGGGCCATCCTGGCCCCACCCGGAGTGGGCGAAATCCCCCTGCCGGGGTGGGGCCAGCCCCCGGCCACAGTGCCTGAGCCGGCAACCCCGGGCCATCCTGGCCCCACCCGGAGTGGGCGAAATCCCCCTGCCGGGGTGGGGCCAGCGCCAGGCGACTAGTGGCCGGGGGGTTTCATCGGGTCTGAGGGAGGCATCGGCCAGACCAGGTCGGGGCGCTCAAAGACGCCGCCAAAGAAGTCGAGAATGCCGGGCCAGCGGTCGTCGAAGTCGGCCCAGTTGTACTCGGTGACCCGGGGCGTCAGGGGGTTGTGGTCGCGGGCCGGCAGGTGCTTGGCAAAGCCGGCATAGCTCCAGCCCCAATCGGGCAGCGGCACGGCCACTCCCGGGGTGAGAGCGGCGAAGAGGGCGGCGCGGTCGACCTCGCCCGGCTTGACTTCGCCGGGAGTGAACGCGGCCTGGGCTATGTCGTGCTGCTCGCGATAGGCCATCAAGATGCCAGCCATCTCCACCAGGCGATTGCGCAGGCGCAGGTCGTCGACCGAGCCGGCCTTTTGATAGAGCGCGTAGCCCACCACCAGAAAGTTGCGGTGATCCAGGCCGGTGAACTGGTCGAAGTGAGTGGGTAGGGGACCGTCGCCCTCGACCGCCGGCATGAGGCCGGCGTAGATGGTGCGGGCCTGGTCAGGCGAGGATGGAGTCGAGAGGCTGAAGCCGTCGAGCACGTCCTCGGCCGTCAGGCCGGGCCCGAAGCGACGGCGGAAGTGGCAGAAGTCCTGGGCGCTCACGCCCAGCTCTTCGAAGATCTTCCGATTGCCATCTTCGAGCGTATTGCGGGCGGTGCGGGCCACCGCCAGCAGACGCTCGGTGAAGTTGGCTCCGGGAGCCGTCTTGGTCAAAGCGAGCAAACGCTGGCTCGAGACGAAGATGGTGCGAGGATCGAGGGCTCCGTCGGTCAGGCCGAGCAGCAGCAGACCGCAGATGCGCTGGGTTTCGTCGACCACTCCGTTGAGTTCGGCTCCGCCGGCCAGCTCGGCCGCCTGGGCCCTCAGCCGCTCGTCGGGGTTGTCTGAGGCGGCCCAGCCCTCCAGCAGGCGTTCGGCCCGCCCGGCCATCACCATGCCCAGGCCCGCCTGGCGCGAGGCCCAGGGTCCAAAACCAAACCACGACGGGCTGGTGGTGATCTGGCTGGGATAACCCGGGTCATACTCGCTTTGCAACAGGTGGGAAAATTGCGAATAGCTGGCCGTGATCTGCTGGTTGAGCTCTTCATAGCGAAGGCCGCGGGCTAGAATGCCGCGCACGTCGGGAATCTCGGGCTGAGTGAAGACAGGGCGCGAGGGCAGGGGCTCAAGGCGAGGCGCGGGCTCGAACCGATCCAACGACAGGAGGACCTCTCGCGGACGCGAGAGAGTCACCGCTTTCGGAGTGGCAGCGCAGATCTTCACGTCTTTTTCTAACCCTCCAGGCCGAGCCTGAGGTTAACAGCCTGTAAATTCAGAAGTCTTTCATTCCTCTTTTCTACACTCACCGTATGCAGATCGGTTTCGTTCGCCATGTCCATCCGCCCGTCACCCGCCGGGCCGGCTCGGCCGCGCCCTCGCCAGCCGACCAGCCGAGCGCCACCGACGCGGTGGAGTTGAGCGGCGGCACCAGCCGGGTCTTGTTTAGCGAGGCAGCGCGCCTGAATCTTTTGCCTAGCTCGGCGGCCGTTCCAGGGCCCCTGGGTGCGGTGCTCAGCCAGGCTGCCCAGGATGACCTGAAGGCTCTCTTTGGCCAGTTCGAGGCGGCCGGCCTCGAATTCCATAAGTGTGTCACTCCCCGCCACTATCGCACCTTCCAAGACAAGCACGCCCTCTCCCCTGATGAACTGACCGAGCGCGTGCTCTCTTCGGCTGCCGGCACCCAGGATCAGGGGCGTTTTGGCTATCTCGTCGTCCACGGTCCGGGAATGGAGGCCGCTCGCGTCGACGATCTGGCCGACCTGCAAAGCCTGCAAGCTTTCGTGCTTGACAAAGACACCTCACAGCTGGCTCAGCCCCGTCTGGCCGACCAGTTGCTCAAGCTCGAAGAGCGTGGTTTTCAGCCTTTGCTGACCGAGCGCGAGGTCGACGAGTCGGGCTCGGTGACGGGCGGAGCCTATCGTGCCGCCGTGTCCATCCGCAAAGTCGGGGCCTACGGCGCCTATCGCGCTTTGACCGGGGCGGGCGAGGAGAACTTGCTCTGGACCCGCAAAGGGCAGTCCGACGCCCACCGCCTGCAGACAGCGGCTGATGTGGGCCCCTTAGCCTATTTTGAACTCGATCAACCGGGCTGGGAGCCTGACGAGCTGGCCACCTCGATCAAAGGGCTGGCCGACCAGGGCTACTCCTTCACCAACGGCAACGATCAGGTCGATCCGCTGGCCGCTCACAACCGCTACAGCTCCTGGAGCAGCACCGAGCTAGCGGTGGGTGTGCTGGGCAATGGGGGCAGGCGCTCGACCAGGGAACAGGTGCTCAACCCCGAATTGCTCGACCCGGCGGTGCTGGCTCTGGGCGAGTTCTTCAACGAGAAGATTCGCGGCCAGGGCAGCCCCCAGGAAGAAGAATTGACCGTCCGCATCCTGGCCTTCGAGCCTCCCGGCGGAACCCTGACCGAACGTCATCAGGCCCTGATGGACTTGCGCCAGCTCGAAGCCGACCACGAGCCGCAGCTCGAATCGATCCAGAAGCTGGGCCGAGCCGGCTGGAACATCCGCGAGCTGCTCAAGCTGCGCAACCCCGACGAGCCTCTCTCGGAACTCGTCGACGCTTATCGCCAGGTGCGGGCCGACCTGCCTCACGGCGTGGCCGTCAAGGCTCTGGCTTTCTTTCGCCAGGACCTGCCCGGGCGCAGCGTCGACGCCGAGGACTACGCCACCCAGCGCAGCGAGTTGACCGAGCTAGCCCGCGGCACCACCAGCTTCGAGCAGATTCCGCTGGCTCACGAACTGATTCGTCCCGATCTGATGCCCGAGAGCTTCGCTGAGCGGGTTGATGTCTTTCATACCATGGTGGAGGCCTATCGCGAGCTTCCCATGGAAGAGGTGGGCACCTTCGATCGGCGCCAGCCCGAGCAAGAAGCCGTCGACGACTATCGCTTTCTGCTGGCCGGTCGCCGCCCGGGTCAGGGGCTGGCCGAGGCCAGCAACGGTTTGGTCCAGACACACCAGCAACTGGCTGCACGCATAGGCTTTAAAGGCAGCCGCGAGGTCTTTGGGCGCTTTCAGAAACTGGGTCTCGATTCGCTCGCGGGTTATCTGGCCGGCATCGGCCAGGTGCTCGACCAGCTCGAGCAAGCCCGCGGGGCCGACAAGCCCGGTAAAGAGTTGACTCAGGATTACAACACGGTCCTGCGCCATCGCCAGGTGGGTCAGGACCTCGACCAGGCGGGCTCGGCCCTGGCCCGGCTCCACCGCGAGGTGGGCTCACGAGTCGGCTGGGAGCAGAGCCGCGTTGGCTACGGCCAGTTACAGAGCCGCTTCGAGCGGGGCCAGTTCGGCGGGGCGAGCTTCGAGCAGGCGGTCGAGCAGTACGTGGGCGAGCAGAAGAACGTGCTCGACCGACTCGATGGCGCCTATGACGGCAAAAATCCCGAGCTGGCCGAGGATTATCAGGCCATGCTCACCGAGCGACCGGCTGGCCATTCGGCCGAAGAGGGAGCCGAATTGTTAGGCGCCCTGGCGCTGGCGCTGCGAGGCAAGGCCAGGCCCGAAGAGTCGCGCAAGCTCTACATCCGGATGGTGCAGGAGCATCAGAAGGGCGTCTTTGGCGAACGCTCGCCCCGCCAGGTCGTGAGCGATTTCTTGCAGGCCATGACCCTGACCGACGACCGGGCCAAGGCCTATACCGTGGCCCGTTTCGGCTCGCCCGCCGGCCAGGACATCTCCTTTGACGACGACCAGGTCATCATCGGCGATTTCCATCTGCCCATCGAATCCCTCTAGACCTGACTGGCTGTTGCTCGAACGGCAGCTCCATCCACTCTTTCCAGGGCGGGACCGGGTCGTCCATCGGCCGGTCGAATTCATAGTAGGAGTACACGGCGCCCTCGCTCCAGTAGAGGCGGCCTTGATACGGAACAATGACGACCAGCCGCAAAGGACGTCCCGAACCGGCATAGCGCTGGGTGCCGGTGGAGAGCTCGCTGGCAATGGGGGTCAGCACCCCCGCTGGCTGGGGCGGGTGAGCGATGTTGGTGCGGTTGAGCGAGAGTGCCTTGAGCTCTTCGCCGTAGTTGGCCAGAAATTCTAGTTGTTGGTGCGAGAATGGCTGGTCCTCGAGTTCTACCCAGGCCATCTCGGCGAGCTGGCCACACAAGCTTTCCAGTCGCAGGAAGTCAGCCTCGGTCGGCACCGACTCTCCCCGGCCAAAGAACTGCTCGAACTGTCGATACGACATCGACTCGACATCGAGGCTGCTGCCCTGGTTGGATCTCGCCCGGTAGGCACGCTTGAGTTCGCGCTTTTGACGGACCTGCAACTCGGCCATGGTCTCGAAGACTCCGGCCGCGACCAGGGCTTGGCGCGTGCGTTTGGTGAGCATCTGCATGCGCTGGAAGAACTCGGGGGCCGGCTCCACATATCCGCTAAAGCGATTCTCTTTGAGAGTGCCCCCCATGTAATAGGAATTATCTTTGGTGGCGCGGTCCAGGGTGTGCTCGAGTTCGGCCCAGCCTCCCAGCTGGGTGTTCAGGGTCTTGCGCTGCCAAACGCTGCTATCCATGAAGCTGGGATATCCGGGGCCGTGGTGAGACAGCGAGGCCAGGGCCAGGATGGTGTCCTGATAGATCGAATCGTGGGCCTGCAAAGAGTCGCGCAAGACGCTTTGCCGGTCGGGGTCGAGGTCGAGGCTCGGGTGACCCAGCAAAAAGGCGATGTCGTTGCCCTCGGGGATGTCGTTGCAGTTCGAGAAGACGGCCTGAAAGGCCAGGTTCTTCAGAGTGAGCCCCTGCGGCATGATGCGCATCCCCTCCACCGGCACCCCCCGGTCGACCACCCGCGGCGCGACCACCGGGGGACGGCCAGCGAGAAAGCTCTCTGGGCCCGGGTCGTCGGCTGAACCGGCCAGCTCGAGGTCCAGGCGCCTGATTCGCTCATACAGCTGCCAGTCTGGACTAGCCCGAAGTTTGTTGCTCAAAGCCACGCATCTGGCCAGCTGCTCATCACTTTCAAAGGGCAGAGGCTCGCCCAGGTCGGGCAGACCGAGTTCGTTTTTCAGGCGCTCCTCCAGGGGATCGCGCACCTTCCCATGGAATTCGACCAGAGTGTCGTTGAGCAACGACTGATAGGCATGGAAGAGGCTGTCGCTGGTGATGAAGGGAGCCGGGTTCAGCAAGTATGCTTCATAGAAGTCCAGGTGCTCGCCGGGCCCGAGCCAGCAGGCATTCTCCGCCAACTCGGCCCGCGCTTCCAGTGGTTGCAGCCCTTCAACCTCGGTCAGAGGGGGGCTCAGTTGATAGGGCGTTAGCTTCGCCAGGCGCGGTTCGGCTTGGCATCCGAGCATCAGCAGAGCGAGTAGGAGCGCATGTCGTCGCATATCGACCAGACGATCAGCGGGCTTAGAAAGTTCGATGTTCGGAAGAGCGGTATTTTCTGCTAGTATAGGAGCGCATGAAGAAGATTGCTCTCACCCTTTTGCTCCTCAGCGCGTGCGCCCTGGCGCAGCCACTACGTCCTGTGGTAGGTCAGGACGAAACCATCACCGCTACCAGCAGCGACGACCTCTACACTCTTGGCCGCCATTATCGGCTCGGGCTCGAGCATCTGGCTTTCGCCAACAACCTGGCCATCAGCCTGGCCCCGGTCGGGCCCACCCAGCTCGTCTTGCCCAGGCGGCGCGTTCTGCCGGCCAACCCGCCCACCGACGGGTTGGTCTTGAACCTCCCCGAACGGGGCATCTTCTTGTTCAAAGAAGGAAAGTTCAAGGCTTTCTATCCGGTGGCCGTGGGCAGCCCTGACCGCCAGACGCCGGTGGGCGAGTACAAGATCATCGTGCGCACCGTCAACCCTACCTGGTTGCCACCCGAGTGGGCGGGCATCTCCGAGCCCGTGGGCCCGGGTCCCGAGAATCCTTTGGGGGACCGCTGGATGGGCTTGAGCCGACCGGGTTACGGCATTCACTCCACCAACAGCCCGAGTTCCATCGGCGGGGCCGTCTCGCACGGCTGCATCCGCATGTATCCCGAACTGGCGCGGGAGTTGTTCGAGCGGGTCAAGGTCGGCATGCCGGTGCGAATCGAGTATGAGCCGGTCAAGCTTGGCTGGGACGAGGAGCAGTGCGAACTCTACCTTTGCGTCCTGCCGGACATGTACGGCAAGGTCAACCTGATGGCCGAGGCCGAACGCAAGTTGGCCGAAGTGGGAGCCACCGATCTGGTCGATCCGACCCGCCTGAAGGTACTGGTGGACAGAGCCTCGGGCAAAGCCGAGAAGCTGGCTGGAGGCCGGGTGCTGGTCAGGGTCGATGGCAACGAGAGCCGACCTCCCGGCTTGATCCGCGAGGGCCGGCTCTGGGTTGGCACCGAGCTGCTCGAGCAACTGGGCGTGGTTCCTGGCGAGGAGTTGCCCACGGTGACGCTCGCCAGCCACCGGCTGATGCCGGTGGCCGACGTGCTGCCTCGCTACGGCTATACGCCGGTGTGGGAGAACGGCAGCTTGCGAGTCGAGCGCGTCAAGATGGATTCCCCCCCATTAACTGATTGAGTCGTTCGGGAGTTCGTTCTTCGGGGGGCAGGGCCAGAAACTCGCGCACGCCGCTCGAGAGCACGAGGCTCGAAGAGCACGACGAGATGCTAGCGAAGGTGGCCTGCTTGCGCACCTCGTTGTAGGCTCCATTGTCGAGGTTTTTGAGCAGGCGGGTCAGCTGTTGGGTGTGGTGGTCGAGTTCGGGCGAAGAGCCCGCTTCGGCCAGGAAGTCGAGGCCTGCCTCGACGGTGGTGCGGGCCCGGTCGAACTTCTTGGTGTCGATCATGCGCACGGCTTTTTTGAGGGCCCGGGCGGCCAGTTGCACGGCCCGCTTGCGCATGACTTCGGCCTGAAACGGAAACTCGCTGAGCTGTCCGTAGGGCGCCACCGGCAGGATCAGCCGCTGGTGGAAGTGGTGGCGCTCGCCGCTCTGGCAGTCAGTCCAGGCCAGGCGAAAGTCGGCCAGTTCCAGCGGCTCGGGACAGGCGGGCACGAGGAACTCGAAGACCACTTCGGTAGGGCAGCCGCGGACCAGATCATTCAGTTTGAAGCGACCTTCCAGGGTTCGGTCGAGCGGGTTATAGACCCGCAGGAGTTCGACCCCGTTGAGGGCTTCCACGCCCAGGGTGGGGCTGCGGCCGTAGGTGCGGGCCAGCCCCTGTAGCTCGATCTGGAAGAAGGGACCCAGCTGGTCCGAGTCTTGCACGTGATAGAAGTTGCCTCCCCCGGCCTGGGCCATGCCCGCCAGCAGATCCTCGTTGTAGTGAAGCCCCAGGCCGACGGTGGTGGTAGTGACCCCGCGGCGCTGCCAGTCGGCCACCTCGGCCGCGACGCGGTCGGGATCGGTGAGACCCTCGTTGGCTTGCCCGTCCGAGAGCAGAATGACCCGGTTGAGGCGGGTGGGCTCGCTGCCGTGCTCGGCCTGCCGACAGGCCGTGTGCCAGCCCATGTGAAGGGCCGTGCATCCGTCGACCTGGATGGCCTGCAATTGGGTGAGGAGCGGGCCCGGGTCTTCCATGGTGCGACAGCCGGCCAGCACCTGGGCGTGGCTGCCGAAGGCCACCAGACTGGCTTTGTCGCTGGGACTCAGGCGCTCTACCAGGTGGGTGGCCGCTTGCTTGGCGTGGGCCAGGGGCAGGCCCGCCATCGAGCCGGAGCGGTCCAGGCAGAGGGCCAGGTTGAGATCGGGACGGGTTACCTCTTCTGCGAGTGGAGCTTCGATGCGAACCAGCAGTTGCAGAGTGGTAGGGCTGTCGTTGGCTACGACGGGTCGATGGGCGATGAGTTGCAGGGTGGGTTTCATACTAGCCTCCTTCACGTCCCGAGGCTAACTCGACCCACTCAAACCCGACTCAAAAATCGGTCAGCTCGAAGTAGAGTCGAGCGAGTTCGGAAGGGGGCGGCAGATCGAGTTCGGCTTTGAAGGCCCGCACGCAGGCGTGGTAGGTTCGCACCGCCTCGGCCCGGAGTTCGAGGGCGACGTAGCATTCCATCAGGCCCTGATAGGCCGCTTCGCAGCAGTTGTCTTGGAGTAATACTCGTTCCCACCACTCCACCGCCTGGGTCAGCTTGCCGCGCTGGCGGAAATACGCGGCCAACAGATTGCGGCACTCGGTCAGCTGATCGGCCAGACGTAGACGCAGTTCGCCACCCCACTCCTCGAAGGCGCCGGCCAGGAAGTCGCCGCGGGCCAGTCGCTCGGCTTGCTGTAACTGGGCCAGAGCCTCTTCCCAGCGGTGTTCGCGCGCGGCCTCGCGTCCTCGTTGGTAAGCTTTCTCGAACTGGTCGACATCGACCCAAAGGTGGGCCAGGCGATAGCCTTCAGGTCCCCGTTCTAGCGCGTCCCGCCCTTCTTCTCCAAGGGCCTTGCGGATCTGGGACACGCTGTTCTGTAGCGAATGGCGGGCTCGGGGGCCTCCGCGAGGCCAAAACTGCTCCATCAAGACCTCTTCGTGGATCATCTGACCGAGGTGGGCGGCCAGATAGGCCAGCAGCTTGCGATCCTTGCGACTGGGAAAGGCGTCTTCGGGCAAGACCTGGCCGTCCCGGGTGACTTCGAAGCCACCAAAGAGGAAGATCTTCAGGCGTTCCTGGGGGGGCGGCTGCTCTAGCCGGGAAAGCCCCGCTTCGTCCTCCCAGAGGGTGAAGAGCTCGCGAGCCCGGACCAGGTCGACCTGCTGGCCAAGACGGGCCAGTTGCACCAGGCTCTCGGCCTCGACCAGGTCGAGACGGTGGGTCCGGGAATACTCCAACAGCTGTCGAGCTCGCCCAGCCGCCCGTTCGGGCTGGCCCGCGCTTTGCCAGAGGCGAACCTGAGCCTGATGGATGCGGGCCACCTGCTCGAACTGTCCATCCGCCAGCTGAGTGGCTCGCTGGTACAATTCGTCTGCCTCGACCCAGCGGCCCAGTTCGCGGTGCTTGTCGGCCAGGCGAACCAGGTTCTCGAAGCTGGTGGTGTCCTCGAGGGCCAGCTCGACCTGGTCGGGTATTTCTTCGAGCATCTCGGCCAGTTCGGGGTCGGCGCTCTGAGGATCGGCGGCGGCCATCACCAATCGGGCCTCGAGCAGCGCGGGCGAGCCGGTCTGGAAGGCGGCCACCACGGTGGCCAGACGCTGCAGACCGGGCCAGCTGGCCAGAGCCCGAGGCTCGAGGTCGTGTAGCAGCGCGGCCAGATAGACCAGCCGGCTGCGCTGGGGGGAAAAGCCAAGCCGGCCCGCCAGCCCGGCCGCGCGCGCGGCCAGCGGGCCGTGGTCGTGTTTTTGCAGGTGGTCCAGCAGGCGAAAGAGCTGGTCGGTCGAGCCTGGTTGGGGCCGGATGGCGCGCCGGCGATAGTCCTCGAGCACCCGTTTGAGACTGGCTAAAAAGACGTGGCCGTCAAAAGGCTTAAGCAGATAGTCGTCGACTTTGAGCTTGAGAGCAGTGATGGGGGTGTCGGGACTGGCGTAACCGGTAATCACGATGGCGCGGGCCTCGGGCAGATGGCGCCGGATCTCGGAGAGAGCATCCAGACCATTCATCCCGGGCATACGAATGTCACACACTACCAGGTCGAAGCTCCGCTGGCGAGCCAGCTCGATGGCTTCGGGTCCGCTGGCGGCGCCGGCCACCTGGTAGCCGGCCTCTTCGGCGGCCATCTCCAGGCTTTCGCGCATCAGCTCGTCGTCGTCGACGATCAGGACTCGGGCCGACACGCGCCCTCCAGGGGCAGTTGCAAAGTGAAGGTCGCGCCCTGACCGGGCTGCGAGTCGACCGTCAAGCTGCCCCCGTGGTCCTTGACGATTTGGTATGAAACGGCCAGCCCCAGACCGACCCCCTGGCCCACCGGCTTGGTGGTGAAAAAGGGTTCAAAGACGCGCCTCATCACCTCTTGCGGCATGCCGACTCCGGTGTCGCTCAGGCGCACGCGAGCCCGCCCATCCTCGACTCCGCAGGTGACTTCGAGGCGACGCGGTGCGGTTTGGTTGAGTGCATCGCGGGCGTTGAGGACCAGGTTGAGAAAGACCTGGGCCAGTTGGGCTTCTTCGCCTTCCACCTCGACCGGCTCGAGTTGACAATCGACTTCGATCTCGAGCTTCTCGAGGCCGTGGCGCAGCAACTCGATGGTTTCTTCCAGGGTCTGATCCAGGCGAAACCGGCGCCGCTCGGCGCGCGCGGGATGAGCAAACCGCAGCAACCGGTCGATGGTGTCCCGGCAGCGTCCCACCGCTCGGGTCATCAGTTCGGTGCGCCGCTGTAAACCCGCCTCTTCGAGCTTGGGAGCCAGAGCCGTCAGGTTGAGGGCCAGCACTCCCAGCGGGTTGTTGATCTCGTGGGCCAGGCCGGCCGCCAACTGGCCCACGGCGGCCAACTTCGAGGCTTCAAAAAGCTGGGATTGGGTCTGGGCCAGCTCGGCTCTTGCTTGCTCGAGACTGGACTGATGCACTCGCTGCAGCTCGGCATAGAGAAAGGCGTTCTCGAGCGCCCGAGCGGCCTGATTGGCCACCGCTTCCAGCAGCTCGAGATGGCTCGGCTTGAAGACCCCGCTGCGAATCCGATGATCGGCATAGACGACCCCTCGCACCTCGCCACCCCACCGCAGCGGGACGCACATGATGGAGTGGATACTCATCAGCGTGATGCTTCCGTAGTGGTGGAAATCGGCGTCTTTAGAGGCGTCGTCACTCAATAGCGCGACCCCCTCGCGGGCCACCCTCTCGATGACGCTCCGGCTATAGTTGTAGGCCTGCTCGCTGGCCTCGGCATCGAGGGCCCGGCCGGCCACCAGGCGCCACCCCTCGCCCTCGCGCATGACTACGAAGCAACGCTCGGCTTCGAAGGCCTCGACCACTTGCTCGATGAGGTTGTCGAGCACTTCGTCCAATTCTAGCGAAGAGCTGAGGATGGTGTTGACCCTCAACAAGAGGGCCAACTGGTCGCGCTCGAGGTGGGTCTCCATGGCCGATTGGGTTCGCAGAGAACTAGGGCTGCCCCTCCGCCGGGCCGAACAGGGGCGCCATGGAGTTCGACAACCTCCAGCAGTTTCTCGAGAGCATGTCTGCCCCGGCCGAGTCGAGCGGAGAGTTCACCCTGTCCCTCGACGAAGCCGAGCGCAAACTGGACCAGTTTCAGCTGCTCGAGCCGGGTCTGTATCCGGTTTTTCTGGTGGCCTCGGCAGTGGCCGGCGGGGCCAGCTATTTTCGCGTTGCTTACGACGACGAACAGGTTAGCTTCTCCTACAATTCCCAGCCCTATCCTCGTTCCGAACTCGAGAACCTGCGGGCCTACCGTTTTCGCAACCGGGGCGATCGCGCTTTGCGTCATCTGGCCGTGGCCCTGCTGGCAGCCGATCGAGTGTGCGAGACGGTCCAGCTGCGTACGGCTGGCGCCGTGCTAGATCTCCACGAGGATAAGGTGACCATCGTGCCGGCTTCAGACGCGCGCGAGAACCAGGTGGTGGTGACGCGTCCGCGCGGCTTTCTGTCGTCCTTCCTGCGCCGTCCCCCCGACCTGTCCGAGACGCTCACGCTCTGTCGCCATGCACCGCTAAGTCTGCAGTTCTCCGACGAAAAAAGAGTCAGCCGCTACTTTCACCATCACGACGCCCTGGTCCACCGCCAGTTTCTGTTAGCGGGCGAAATTCCCCCGACCTTCGTGCGTGGCCAGGTGCAAAAGGTGGAATCCCCCGGCCAATACTGTGGCGCGCTGGCCATCGTCACCCGTGAGGGCGGCTATCTGACTCTGGTGGTCGACGGACTCTCGCACCGGCTCGACGTGGACGAACCCTACCTCGGTGGGATCTTTTGGAACAACCACCTCAAGCTCGACCTCTCGTGTACGGGTTTGGTGCAAGACGAGACGCTGGCCGAGATGCTGAGCCAGGTCTGGTCCCACCTTCCGGCCATGCTTCTCGAGCGCATACGGGCCGAGGGGGCTCTTGATTCTGACGAGCGGGACCTGCTCGAGCAACTGGTGCCCCAGGCGATCCGCCACTATGAGGCTTCAGACCCGGAGGCCGCCGACTATCTGCGAGGTTGGATGAGCACCGCTCAGTCAGCCGACATCCACCTTGGCCAGGCCGAACTCATGGCCGAACTGCGCCGGCTGGGGCCCGAGGACTCTTCGGCCCGCACGGTGGCTTTGCGGGCGCGGCTGCTCGAGGAGTTGACCCTGGCCTTTCGCAAGGCCAGCTGGTCGGGCGATCGGCAGGCCTTCGAAGAGAACCTCGCCTGGTTACGAGAGTTCCACGTGCCAACCCATCCCACCCTCGAGGCTCTGGCTGAGGTGGTAGCGGCTCGCTCGGGAGATTTGCCCACCTTTAGCCCGGTAGACTCTGATTCTTTCGTGCGCAAAGTGGTCTGCCTGCGCTATCTTGGTGCCTACGACGAGGCGACGCGCCTGTGTGAGGAGGGGGCCGAGCGGTTTTCTTATCGCCAGGATTTTTTCGCCTGGCAGGTCGAGTTGCTGCTCTTGAGCGAGCCCAACCGTGCCCTGGCTGTAGCCCAGCGGGCCGCTCAGGCTTTCCAGGGACGGCCCCGGGGGCACTACGACCTGCAGGAGCGCCAGACTCATTTTCACGACCTGATAGCCGATTGTCACGATCTGCTCGGCGAGCCCAAAGCGGCGCTGGCAGCCCGACTCAAAGCCCTGGAGGAAACTACTCCGGATTCTTATCTGGCCTACTTTCGGTTGCGTTACCTCACCACCGCCTATCGCGGCCACATGGCGTGGTTGGAGTGGGTGCGACGCGAGGTCGAGACGCGCCGCCTAAGCTGGAGGGCCCGCCAGGGCAGAGACGCTTCGGCCGCCGCTCGCGACCAGGTGCGCCAGAAGCTCTTCCGCAGGCTCATCGCGAAGCAACTGGCGGGCCTCGAGTCGACCTTGCTCGAGGTGGCCAAAGGCTACGTCTTCGACCGTGAGGTGGCGGACTATCTGTTGGGCCGCCTCAACCACCTGTTCCGCCAACGCGGCCAGTCGCTCGAGGGCGAACGCTTGTTAGCCCAGGTGCGCCTCAACTACCACATCGAGACCTTGACCAATTCTTTTCTGTACTAGCCAGGGCCGTCGCGGCTCGTGTAGAGAGGGTAGTCTCGGCTGGCACCCGCCCAGAAGTGGTGGCTGCCTTGACAACAGAGGGTGTAGGCTGCCCGAAGCGAGCTCGATAGATCTCGAGCATGAGAGCCAGGCCCTTGAACTGACCGCGACAGGTGATCAGCTGCCCATCGGCCCCGAGCCGCCAGCTGGCCAGGCCGTTGAAGGCGATGGCGAGGATCAGGCTCAGGGCCAGGGCGGCATAATTGCGGGACACATCGGCTTTACGCCGACGGCCCCAGGTCGGTTCACTGCAACTGGTCGGCGTGGTGGCGAGCGGCCTCGGCCGGATCGACCGTCTGGCCTTGCATGAACGGGCAGGCGGCCGCGCCTTTCTTGGCTTCTTGAGTGGACAGGGCGGCGGTCACACCAGGGTCCTGGTCAGACGCTCCATCAGCGAAGAACTCGGCCATGGCCGAGCCCGCCTGGTAGAATCCGAGGCTGCCGGGACGGGCGGTCCACTCTTCCGGGAAACGGTTCTCCTTGAAGAGCCGCACGAAGTCCTTGTTCATGATGAAGCGGTTGCCTTCGGCGTCGGTGCGGCCGAAGACTTCGACCACCAGCGAGAACTCAGCTCCGCCGAAGATCTCCCCGCGTTGGCCAGGCTCTTCTTCGAGCAGGGCCTCTTGATAGCGGCGCAGGTCTTTGAGAGTCAGGCGCTCGCCGTCTGAGCTGAAGGTCAGCGCTTTGTCGAGGCGTTCCTGGCTGAAGCCGTTGCGCAGGATCTGCGAGTCGGCGTTATGGTCAAGGTTGCTGCCTTTGAGGGCGCGCAGGTTGAAACTATCCGAGGTCAGGGCGTCCCAAACGCCGTCGGCCGAGGTGCGGTTGGCGCCGAGCACGGCCACCTTGCGGAGCATATATTTGGCTCCGATGTCATCTTTGAGAAAGTCGTTGAGGCCGGTGCAATTGCCGTATTGGTCCACCTGGAGGCGGCCCTCACGCACTCCGGTCTTGAGGACAGGACAGGGAATCTCTTCGATGTCGAAAGGCTTGTCGTCGGCTTGTTGGGGGGCTTTGTGCCCATAGGGGCATACGCTGGCGTGCTGGTGAATCTGCATAGAGCCAGGTTATTGCCCGGCGCTTAAACTATGCCTAAACATCGGCCCGCGCGCCCGTAGCGACGGGAAGTTTATCAGGAATTCACATCGACGAGCCGGTCGGCCAGGTCTTCGCGACCGAAAGGGCGGATAGGAGTAGTATCCCGCAGCCATTCGAGGTCGAACTCGAGCCCCTCGATCGGCCCGGGGCACCCCAGATAGAGGGGACCGGCTACGGTGTCGATGCGCAGCAGATAGCAGTGGAACGAGTGCTCTTCCCACTCCCACCGTCGCTCGACCAGGGGAGGACCCTCGAGGCTGGCTACCGTGTAGAGTCCGGCTCGATAGCCGGCGGCTCGCAAGGGCGCCTCGAGTTCGGCCGACTCGAGCTTGCCCCGAGGCATGGGTTTCCAGCCCAGTTCCTCGACCAGACGGAGGACTTCGTCACGGGTTGGTTCGAGTGCCATCCCGTAAGATTCCGCACGCGGGTCGGTAGGTCATCCCTCCCCTTCGGTTTGGGTCGTGCGGCCCCTTAGGGTGTCCTCGTGTGCCGGCGCTGCACGGCCGAATCCCGGGCGGCCTTCCACTCGGGCCGATTTGCAAAATCTTTATCATGCTCAGTGGCGTGGCAACCCGGACACAACAGCTCTAAGTCGTCCAGTCGATGTTGTCTGGTTTCGGACCAGGCTCGAACGTGGTGGACCACCAGGTTGCCGCCTGGGCACGAGCATCGCTCGCAACGGCCGAAAGCGCGGGCGTAAACCGCTCGCACCAACCCCACCGGAAGCCCCGGCCTGCCCTTTGTCCGGCTCGGCAGTAGCGACAACTGCTCGGGCTGGCCAGGTTCAGCTGGGGGTTTAGCCGGGCACCTTCCAGCTGGAAGTTGGGTTCGAGCCACCACGATTCCGGTTTGCTTCATCGCCTCGTCAACGGCCTCGGGCTCGGCCTGCAAGAGTCCGCGGTCGGTGTCATAAAAGCCCTCACCCGTCTCACCGTTCACGTGCACGATGACCTGATGGCGCACTTTGCTGCGGTTGTCGGCCGAGGTGAGAAACTTCTTGCTCATTTCGGTCACCGCCGTCTCTTTGCTGACGCGTTTGCCCTGGCGGGCCTCGACCATTCTTTTCGCCTGCTCAAAGGTGGCATACTGCTCGGGGGTCAGCAGCAGAATGACCTGTCTCAATTTTGGCGCCGCCGGAACGGGGATCGGCTCTGGCTTGCGAACTGCTTCTGTGGGTTGCTCGGCGAAAGTCAGTTTGGGTTGCCTTTGGCGAGCTTCCAGCGAGGCTTTCATTGCCTGGCCACGCTTGTGCTGCGTGGGGGTAAGAGCCACGGCGCGCTCGACTACCTGAGCTTTGTTCTTGAGGGCAAACTCGAGCATTTCGACCTCGTTCTCAGGGGTAGTGATTCGCTTGAGAGCGCGGGCTTTGCTCCAGCAGAGCTTTCCCTCGCGAAAGGCCTCTGAGATCAGTGGCAGTTGCTCGAAGACCCTCGCTAAACTGAGTAGTTCACCGGCCTTTTGAGGATGCAGGTTGAGGTGGGTTACAGCGTAGCCTACCGTACTCCCGCTACCCAGGTGGCGATAGAGTCCGCTGCGTTCGGTGGCCAAAAGGTGGGCGGCCAACTTCCATTCGCAGTCGAAGGAGCACTTGCTGGCCTGGCAGTTGCTCTGATGGAGCTCCTGGTGAGACAGTTGTTGCAGGGCCTGGGAGAGTCCCGATAAAGTTGAAGACATAGCCGACCTCCGAGTAGAAGAAGAATCAAGGAATAGCCCTATTTTACTCCAGGACAACCGGCGGATCAATGCCGTATAATGGCTTGGTTACGGGGTTTGGACGCTCCTTCGCAGGCGGCCGCAAGAAGGGGTTTCGAGGAGAAAATGATTCAGCGAACCATGTTCGGCGCGGGAGTGGCTGAGAGCGCTCATGAGAACGTGGTCCGCCATGTTTCGGGGCGGAGCAACTTTAGGGCGATGTCTCATTTTGCGATTGTTAGAATGTCACAACATTTTGCCTCCGGCTGGCTTCCAGCTGGAAGTCCGTCCGAGGGCTGGGTGGATCCGGTTTCGGCACGTGGTGGCGCCGAATTCGGCACGTGGCGGCGCCGTACTCTGGCGAGGCTGCACTTCCGTGCGGAAGTTGGCTCGCCCCGGCTCGGCTGTAGCTGGCCGGTGGCGTCGGCGGGCGGCGAGTACGGCACCAGGTGGCGCCGAATTCGGCACGTGGCGGCGCCGTACTCTGGCGAGGCTGCACTTCCGTGCGGAAGTTGGCTCGCCCCGGCTCGGCTGTAGCTGGCCGGCGGCGTCGGTGGGCGGCGAGTACGGCACCAGGTGGCGCCGAATTCGGCACGTGGTGGTGCCGTACTGGCGAGGCTCTCTTCCGTGCGGAAGTTGGCTCGCCCCGGCTTGGCTGAGGCTGGCCGGCGGCGTCGGTGGGCGGCGAGTACGGCACTAGGTGGCGCCGAATTCGGCACGTGGTGGTGCCGTACTGGCGAGGCTCTCTTCCGTGCGGAGGTTGGCTCGCCGCCACTCGGCTGTAGCTGGCCGGCGGCGTCGGTGGGCGGCGGCGTCGGTGGGCGGCGAGTACGGCACCAGGTGGCGCCGAATTCGGCACGTGGTGGCGCCGTACTCTGGCGAGGCTGGCCAGGCTACACCGTGCGGAGGTTGGCTCGTCGCGACTCGGCTGAGGCTGGCCGGTGGCGAGCGGCGAGTACGGCACCAGGTGGCGCCGAATTCGGCACGTGGTGGCGCCGTACTCTGGCGAGGCTGGCCAGGCTACACCGTGCGGAGGTTGGCTCGCCGCGACTCGGCTGTAGCTGGCCGGTGGGTTCGGCGGGCGGCGGGTACGGCACCAGGTGGCGCCGTACTCTGGCAAGGCTGGCCAGGCTACACTTCCGTGTGGAAGTTGGTTCGCCCCGGCTCGGCTGAAGCGCCGGCGGGTTCGACGGGCGGCGAGTAAGGTACGTCGTGGCGCCGTACTCTCGCAAGGCTGGGCCAGGCCATTTCCGCGGAACCCCTCCCCGACTGCCGCCGCCCGGCCAGATCCAGGCCGGCAGGTCGTCCCTTCCCTCCGCCAGAAACGGCGTCGATGAGTCTACGTCGAGCGCCGGGGCCACGCGAGGAGCCGCTCCTGAAATACAAGCGTCTTCTGGTCGAGTTGAAACTTGTGTTGGAAGGATTGGGTTTCACCTCTCTGGGTTCAGAGCGGCATCAGGACTGGTATCGCGATGGCTTCCGTAAAGCCGTGGGCACCAACTATGTGCTGGTCGAATTTCGCGTCGTAAGGCCTGGACCCGGGGCGCGCCGCTGGCATGTCGAGCCAGTGGGGGAGTTGCGCTGGAAAGTCTGCATCGCGCATTTCGCAGCTGGGCCGACTGGCCGCCCTCGGAGGCAGGCGACTGGCTGCTGCCAGAACTTCCCTTCGAGGTGGGGCCTACTGATCGCGATGAGGATACGGTAAAGAAGCTGTCGGGCTGGCTACTTGCGGCCGATGTCGAGTTACTGTCGCGAGCCAGTGAGGCGGGGCTGTTGATTGATGAGGCTCGACCCGAGCGTGGCAGTTTGGAGCAGCTGTTTCTGGCTGCTCGCCTGGGGAGGACGGACCTGGTGCGCGCTCAGTGGGAGAGGCTGTTGTTCTGGGCCGAGGTTCGTCATCGAAGCGAGGCCTCCGTCGTGATTGGCGAGTTGCGTCAGCGAGCCGCGGACCTGGGGATCGAGGTCGAGGAGTTTGGGTCATGTGACCCAGGTTGATGGGTCGTCGGGGCGCTATACTCAGGCTATGAACTATCCGCTCTTCTTCGCAGTCATTTCGGTCTGGCCCGGGATGTGGTCGGCCTTGATGGCCTGGTATGCCTACGATGAGCCAGGGCATGAGGCGCTGGTTCCCAAGCGAAGCTTCTGGGCCGGTGCCGTGTCGAGCCTCTTGCCGGCCTTGATGGTGCTCGCCCACGCCTATCGGGTGAGCCTCAATCCCAGTCCCGGCGGCTGGATCGACCTGTCCGGAGTGGTCGTCTTGATGCTCGGAATGTTGGGTCTGGGCATGCTCATGTTCACCCCGGTGGTCGGCGCGCTGGCCGCCCTCGGGGCCAGGACCGGTCATCAGCGAAAAGGCCGGGTCGGGGGCGTGCTGGGTGCCTTCCTGGGCGGAGCGTCGGCGCTGCCCATCGGACTCGGCCTAGTGTACCTGGCGATTCTCGCATACTAGGGCGCTGCAGCCGCCTGGTAGGCGGTGCTCCAGAGCTGTCGCAGGAAGGCGTCTTTTTCAACGTAGTCGGAGTGACCCGCACCCGGCGCGACTTGGTAGAGGTGCTTGATCCCGAGGCCGTCGAGCAGTTGCGAGAATTCGGCCGCCACCGGAGCCAGCCCGAATTCGTCCTTTTCACCGACGTAGAGATAGAGGTGGCCGTCAAAGCGCCGGCGAGCCTCTTCGGGGTGGGCCCTGGCCCAGAGATAGAGGTCGTGATGAGCCTCCCAGTAGGCCCAGACCTCGGGGTCGATGTGGCCGGTCTGACGGTCGAACATCGGGCGCGGGGCTCCCAGACTGCCCGGCGAGAAGCAGGCTTCGAAGGCGGCCATCTGGCCGGCCGCGCCGGTCAGCAGCTCGGGTCGGGTGAAGTCTTCCAGCGACAGCGGACCGAACAGCATGTGGGGTGAGCCGTCGGCGTGACGATAGACGTTGTCTGAGTCGGGGGCCCACCAGTTCTTGAAGTGGAGCGGGTCAGGCGAGGTGGCCAGGGCCGTGCCGAAGACATCGGGATAACGCTGGCGGGCCGAGATGGCCGTCCAGCCTCCGCTCGAGTGGCCATAGATGGCCCGGTGGTCGGCCGAGGGCAAGGTGCGAAAGTGAGCGTCGACGTAGGTCACGATCTCGTCGACCAGAACCTGGCCGCGGGGTCCGTTGGCGGGGGAGTCGAGGTAAAGATGGTGGCCGAATTCACCCGAAGAATCGAGGCTGATCAGAATCATCGGGTACTGCTGCATCTCGGCCCGAAAGGAGCGATAGCGCGACAGATAGGTGTAGCGGTTGCCGTTGAATCCCGAGGTGACATAGAGGGCTGGGTAGCGGCGAGCCGTCTGGTGATAGCCTGGCGGCAGACCCACCAGAAAACGCACCGTGGCCTGTTCGGGGGTGAAACCGGCTGTCAGCAGATGTTGGCTGACGAGTTGGTGCTGTTGATACCAGGCGGGCAGCTTGGGCCGATAGGGTCGGCGCTCGCTGTCGAGAGCGATGCGGGCGGTTCCCGGCCAGCGCAGCGGCGCGCTACTGTACCACTCGCCCTCGCCGGGACCCATTTCGACCATGAAGTCGGGGCGACTATCGAGATAGGCCGTCACCTGTTCGCCGGGTTGGGGCTCGCCGATGTCGACTTCAACACTCTGGCCGGGGGCAAGTTCGATGCCTTTGCGGGCCACGATGCGACTGCCGTAGGCCATGTTGGGGCCGGGGGTCTCGGGGCGAAATCGCACCTCGGCGGGGGTCACGAAGATCAGCAAGTTGCCGCGCAAGGTCTGGTCGGCCTGCGAGACCACGATGAGTGGGTCCGCCCAGACGAAGGCGGTGACCGCCAGCAGAGTGAGCGCGACTCTAAAGATCGAAGACAAGGCTGCGGGTGGCTCCATAGGTCTTGTCGAGCTTGCCGGGGGCCTCGAAGAGCAGGCGCACCGGCTTGACGTTCTTGGGCAGATGAAAGGCAAGATGGCCGGTGGCGGTGGCGCCCGAGTTGAGCTTGGCCCGGCGCGGAAAGCCGCCCACCAGGGCCCAGGTGGTGGTCTCTTGATAGACGCCGGCGATGCGATGAAGCTTGCCTTGCGAATCTTCGAGTTGCCAGAAGGGAATCTCGAAGCCGATGTCAGCCTTGTCTGGTTGAAGGTTCTTGGCTTCGAGGCCGATGAGCACCACCGAGCCGCCCTTGTCGAACAGGGTCCGCTTCACGTAGGCGAAGTGTTTGTCGGCTTCGGGGCCGCTGAGCCGGTCGCTCCAGGGCAGCGAGCGATAACCGTCGGCGGCGGTGACCTGACGAAAGTCGGTCACGCGCATCTTCCAGTGCCCGTTGTCCTTCCAGGCGGCCTCGGGAAGTTGCGGCTTGAGGGCGGTCGGGCCGTCGGAGTCGCTCTCGGCCAACCGGGCGACCAGGGTTTCGGATTTGCCCACCCATTGCTCCATCGCGCTCGAAGCGCGATAGAGCAGCAGGCGGGGCGAGCGGTTGGCCGGCAGGATGAAGCCGAATTTCCCGCGCAGACTCTGGCCTTTGGCCACCTTCGCCTGAGTCGGTAGGCCGTCGCTCAAGAACTCGGGGATCTGGGTGTGCAGAGTGCCCGAATTGCGGATCTCCTGACCGTCATCGCAACGCACCATCCACATCGGCATGCTATAGCCGATCTCCAGACCGCCGTGGCTGGCGTTGCGCAGGCTGATGTCGAGAATGACGACTTTGCCCCCACGTCCGAAAGCCAGCCGCTGCACCTCGGCCAGATGGCCGTCGAGCCCTTCGGCCGGCCGCCAATCCAGCTGCCGGTAGTGCTCGAGGTCGGCAATCACCTGGATCTCGTTGACCTTGAGGTGCCAGAGATCGTTGCTGATCCACGCCTGGGCTGGTCCGATGTTGTGGTGGGGCTCGGCCCAACCTGGGATGACAAGAAGAAGCACGAGAAGAAGCGACCACTTTTGCATGGGGCGGCCTTCTCAGCCGCGAGCCCAGAACCTGCCGAACGAAAAGACCCCACGCGCCTGGAACGCGGGGGGTCAAGCCTGGGGCATCAAGCCGAAGCCTGACGCCGGGTAACTCTATCGGTTAGCGGTTGACGATCTCGAGTTCGAGATCAGGATTCTGATCCAGAGCCGCGACGGCTTCGTCACGGGTCAACCAGTTGCCGGTCTGGGCATACGTCTGGTAGCGGTAGTAGCCCGGCAGCGACATATAGTCGGCTTCTTCGGTGAAGGGCTCGAGCTCGCCAAATGCGATCGATTCCTTTTCGGCCGCATCGTCAAAGGTGCGGTAGTTGTGTTCGTACTGCATCCAGTCGGTGACCGGGGTGGGCTCGACGGTGTCGGTGTTCATCTGTTCCTGAGCGGTAGCCGGGAAGGTCGCACCAAACGCCAGCACGGCGGTAGTCAGGGCGGTAATCAAAGTCTTTCTCATGGTTAGTTCCTCCGTTTTGTAGGACGATTGGTCATCCTGTTATCCTCATTGTAAAGCCGACCCGCGGTGAGAAGAGAGGCTCGCTGGGAGGCGCTTGGGGCATCCTTGTGGCTGCACCCGGTAAGTTAGTCCACAAAGGCCTGAAGGGATGCGCCTAGAAGAATCCGGGATGGAGAACTTCTTTCAGCACTGGCTCGAATACCACCGCGCGCGAAGGGTGATATCGCTGGTGGTGGGAGTGCTCGTGCTTTTGGGACTGTGGCTGGGCGGTATGGGCAACAAGCTCAAAGAGTTCGGTTTCTCGTCGAAGACCTTCCAGTCTGACGACGGCCGGATCGAAGTGACGCTACCCGCCCGCTGGAAGAGCGAGTTGACCTCGAAGGGGTGGAAGTTCACTCCCTATCAGGATGCCACCGAGACCTATTTCACCAACGTCGTTTTGGAGTTCATCGGCCCGAAAGACCTCGAGGCTCACAGCAAGTACCTCAAGGCGGAAGAAGAGGTCTCGGTAGCGGGGTATCCAGCCCGCCGCTGGGATTACTACGCTCCGCGCAACTACTCCGATCGAAAGACCGACCTGGAGGGGGTCGCCATGCTGGTGAAATGCGACCCGCCGCTCCTGATTCTGTTTCTGGGAAAGGCCAAACAGACCGAGCGGTTCCAGTCTGACTTCGAGAGTCTCCTCTCGAGCTTAAAGCTACATCTCTAGCCTCAGTCGAGGCGTCCAGGCGGGTGGCGCAACCCGTGGGCAGCCAGACTCCGGCGTTTGCGAAAGGCGGCAAGCACGGCCGCCATCTCTTCTTCGAGCTGCTCTCGCAAACGGGTGAACTTCTCGTTTTCGACCACCCCTAGACTGGAGGCGTCGAAATCGAGGCCGTCGGCGGCGGCGAAGCTGATCCCACGGCTGCTGCCGACCGGGCGGAGCCCGTTAAAGACGACCACTCCGTGATGCACCAACACCAGAATGCCTGCCTGGGCGGAAGGGTCGGCCAGCAGATAGTGAGACGAAACCAGCTGATGACCCGCTCGAATCTGGGATACCGGCTGGAGGCCCTCCGCCGTTCTCTCGTAGTGGAGCGCAAGGAGGGCGTGATACCACTCGCCTTCCCAGTCCGGACCGTAGAGGTCCTCGAGGCCCTCCATCTGGACCGGTCCCCAAACGGGCTGGGGTTCGTGACTCGGGGCCGGGCGCTCTCCATAGACCTCGGCTCGAGCCCAGTACTGATAACTGTGAGAGTTGACCACCATCGTCACATTGCTTCGGAACATGGTGGTTTCCATTTCGGTTCTCACCTTGCCGCCGCTGGCGGCATATCGACTGCAAAGCTCCGGAGGCCGTAGCCGCCGGCTGCCCAGATAGACGGGGATGCCCGAAAAGCAGCACCTTCGGCTGAGGGTGTCGTGGAGGGCGGAGCGAAGCTTCAGGCTTCGTTGCAGGCCACCTACGGACCACCGGGTCAGGAATTTGAACTGCAGATCGGTCCGGTCGGCCTCGTCTGAATCGACCGCGATCACGGTTCCATCGCGGGCGAAAGAGACAAGTTCACCCCCGGCCAGTCTCCAGGAGACGCTGGCCACATCCTGGGCCAGACCCCCCAGCACGCCCATGAGCAGGTGATGGATGGGTTCGGCCTCGTGGCTCGGTGGGACCGAGAAGGCTTGGAGCAGACTGTGGCCATGAAACCGGCAGCCCGGTGCCGAGAGCTTGAGCGACGAGCGACCCACCGCGCAGCGAACCTCGCTGGCCCCGGCCGAAATCAACCCCTGCACGAGCTTGAGGGCGAACAGCCCGGGGTGGGCGGCCACCGCTTGCTGCAGCGGGCGCAGTCGATTCTCGGCGGCCAGCGTGAACTCGCCACTAGAATGGTGGGTCCCCTGGCTGCCGAGGCTTTCGAGAAAGTTGGAGAGGTCCAGCACGGGTCGGAATTCTTGCCGGAACGAGCCCGTCCTCTAGCGGACGAACTCGTCCCAACCCTGGCCCCCGCGCAGGCCGGCCATCTCGACGATTCGCTCGCACAGGCGGGCGTGGCCCTCGAGGCCAGCCAGGTCCAACAGGCCGAAGAACTCGGTGGGAGTCTCGGTGAAGAACTCGAATTCGCCCTGGTCCCAGCTCACCACGGCTTTGCGACAGCCCAGCTGGGGGTCGGTTACGAAGCGAAGATTGCGCACCGCGCTCCAGTCGCAGGCGGCCTGCTGTCCCTCTTGCTCGAAGCGCAGTCCGTTGGGACTCACCAGAATGCGGGTGTCCGCACAGCGACGACTGAGTTGGCGGTCGCGATAGAGGGCTCGCAGCCAGAAGGGAAGGAAGAGCGAGGCCACCAGCGGGATCGTGGGCGAGAGGCCCAGCCAGGCCCACGAGAGTGCCGCCCCCGCGGTCGTCACAGCACTCGCCCAGGCATAGTCGGCTTCGCTCCGTTCGCCGCTGGGGTAGCTGAAAGTCTCTTGCTCGGGAACCTTCAGCGCCGTGCGCAACTCGGCCGCGCTCTGGTAACGCTTCTCGGGTTCGAGCTGGGTGGCTTTGCGCACCACCCCGGCCAATCGCGGCGCGCCCTCGAGGGCCGGCAAGCGAAACGGCGACAGAGCCGGGTCATAGCCGCTGACCAGATGGTGCAGCAACACTCCCAGGGCATAGAGGTCGGCGCGAGCGTCGGTTTGGGTCTGGCCGTACTGTTCGGGTGCGGCATAGCCGGGAGTGCCCATCACGACCGTGTCGCGGGACTGGCCGAGCTTGTGAAAGCGGGCGATTCCGAAGTCGACCAGCCACAGGTGGCCGCGCCCGTCACGCATGACGTTGCCCGGCTTGAGGTCGCGATAGACCAGGCCGTGGGAGTGGAGATAGTCGAGGGCGTCGCACAGCACCAGTCCCACTTCGACTGCCTGGCCCTCGTCAAGCCCCGCCTCGAGCTCCTTGCCTTCCACCAGTTGCATGACCAGATAGCGACAATCGCCCTCGACGAAGTGGTCGCTGACCCGCGGCAGGTTCGGATGCTCGAGAGTGGCCAGGATCTCGGCTTCGCGCGTGAACTGCGCCACCGCCTCGCCGTCGGCCGGTTCTTTCATCTGCTTGAGCGCCCAGCGACCGGGCAGGCGAGAGTCACTTACCTCATAGACATAGCTCATGCCACCCTCACCCAGCAGTCGCTCGACCTGATAGCGGCCTCCCACTTTGGTTCCGGCTGGCAAGATCATGGTTGCTCCAATCGCAGCCCGCCCAGGTCGACACTCTGCTCACCGACCGTCACCGTCCCGGGAGGGTTGGTCACAGCCAGCGGCAGGCGCGAGGCCAAAACATAGCTACCGGGCTCGAGGGAAGTGAACTCGAAGCGTCCCTGGCTATCGGTCTCGGTCACCCGCAAGGCCGTCCAGCCCCAGTAGCCGACCTCCGTTCGCAGCGTGCGCTCGGCCGCGTCCTCGCCTCCCGAGAGCAGGCGCAAGCGCGCTCCCGCCAGGGGCTGACCGTCGGCGTGCAGCAAACGACCGTGAAGACGGCCGGCGGGCGGATTCAAACAGAGCTGGTACCATTCTTCGATGGCTTGATTGTCGGGCAGCAACTGGCGGGCTCTTTGAGCCTGAGGCAAGAAATCGGGATGGGGTGCCAGCCCCGGAATGCCGGCCGGGCCGGTGCCCCACCAGCCCCGGCGGGCGGGACGCATCTTCTCGAGCAAAGGTAGCGCTTCGGCAAAGCCGGGCAGCGGTTCCCACCGGCTCATCTCGGCCTGGCGCAGGTCGTTGTTGATGAAGACGCTGGCATAAAGGCTCTGGGGTGGTGGGCTGTCCACCACCCCGTCCGACTCGACCCAGGTCAGCGGTCTGGTCCACAACTGGGTCTTCATGGGCACGTGGGCCGGTTCTTCCCCGGGGTGGCTGACCAGCCCCAGCAGGTCCAGGCGGGCGCCGCCCAGCACCACCAGGCCCAGCACCAGCCCGGCCAAAAGCGAGGGACGCAGGTCCACCACCACCTCGAAGAAGGTCGAGGCCAGCACCGTCAACCCTACCCCGGTCAGTACCAGCCAGGCCATTAACTGCGGTGCCTCCAGCATGTGCCGCAGGTAATACATTTGGGGCACTCCTAATAGGCGCAGAAAGCCCTCGAGCAAGTGGCGGCCCTGCCAGGCCCAGCTGCAGCTCAAAGCGGCCAGACCAAGGGCGCCATAGAAAGTGATAGCGGCGGCCGGAACGCCGCCTTGCAACCGGCGCACGCCCATCCACCAGAACAGGATCGGCACCAGCGCCAAGGGCCAGGTGGTGGCCAGCAACCCCTCCGGTCGTTCATAGAACGAGCCGTAACAAGTCATCGCGTAGATGGCCGCAAAACCCAGGTGGGGTAGAGCGGTGACGGCCGTCAGCAGGCCCAGCATGCGGCCCGTCGAGAGCGGTTGATGCAAGTCGCCCAACCGCAGGGAGCGCACCCAATTGACCAGCAGAACCAGCACCAGGATGACCGTAGGCACCCCCGGCACCACCAGGCTGTCTTTCACGATGCCGTACTCGAAGCCAGGAATGCGGCCCGTTTGCCAGGCCAGGTCGGCCGCCCCCACCAGGCTGCAGCCGGCCAGGGCCAGTGCTGCCGCCGGCCAGAGGTGGCGGATTTCGGCCGGCCGTTGGCGGCGATTGGGCAACCACCAGCTCGGCTGACTGTGCACCTGAGCGGCCACCCGCTCGGCAAAATCGTCGGCCAGGGCCGGACTGGGCAAGCCGGCCAATTCGCGGAACAGATTCGACCGTTCGGCGTGCTGGCGCTGGCAATCAGAGCACTCTTCGAGGTGGGCGAACACCTCGGCCGGAGCCTCTTGCCGTTGCTCGGTGAGCAGTTGCTGGACGCGCTCGCAGTTCATGACTTGCGCTCCTTCCAAAGCTTCTCGAAACGCACTCGGCCGGCGCTCAGGCGACTGCGTACGGTGCCCACCGGCACCTCCATGACCTCGGCCATCTCCTCGTACGAGAAGCCGAGCATGTCGCGCAAGAGCACGGCCTCGCGCTCGATGGGAGTCAACTCGGCCAGGGTCTGGCGTAGTTGCACCCGGGTCACGGCCGTCTCGTCGGGGCCGGTTTCGAGCGAGGCCTGCTCCTCGATCTCGACGGTGGGCCGCCGTTGCTTGAGCGATTTGTAGCACAGGCGCCGCAGAATGCGGGCCAACCAGGCTCGCACCTGAGCCGGCTCGCGCAACTGGTGCAGGCGGGCGAGACCGGTCAGATAGGTCTCTTGCAGCAGGTCTTGAGCGGCGTGGAAATCGCCCACCATGCCGTGGGCCAACCGCAGCAAGAAGTCCTGGGTGCGACGAACCAGCTCGGCCGTGGCTCGTTGGTCCCCGGACTGAATGCGGCCTACCAGTTCGGCAAGATCGACCGAGTTTGGTGGCAACCGGCTACTATATGCTCCCGCGATCAGAATGAGATGGTCCTCCCCAGCGTAGAGGAGCCAATCTGGCCAAAAGTTCGGTCGAAAGAAAAATTACCCTGGACCGAACTTTTTGCCTGTCAGTCCTCTCATCGCAGGGAGGACTTACCGATATGCAACAGGAGAAGAGTTTGACCGAGGTGGCCGTGCACGCCGCTAAAGTCAGAGTGCATCAGGGCCGCCGCTTACTTCGCTGGTGGCTACAGCCGCGCCACTATCCCCGCCCGCGCCTGGCCTCGGGCGGCTTCGACCACCTGCTGTGGCGCAAATCCGTGCCCATCGAGCGCGGTGACGCCGACGCCCACCCCCTGCTCGAGGCCGGCAAGCTCACCAATCTCAGGCTGGCCGCTCCCTACTTCGACGGGCTGGAGCTTGGCCCGGGCCAGCCGCTATCCTTCTGGCGGACACTCGGCCAGGTAAGCGCCCGGCGCGGCTTTCGCCACGGCATGGAACTCAAGGCGGGTTGCATCGTGCCCGCCCTGGGCGGCGGCCTCTGCCTGCTCTCGAACGAACTCTTCGTGCTGGCCGCCCAGCTGGGCTGGACCATCCTCGAGCGCTACGGTCACACCATGGAGGCCGTTCCCAGCTATACTCGCCCCTGGGGACTCGACGCGACCATCTTCTGGCCCTATGTCGACCTGCGCGTCGAGCCGCCTTATCCGTGTCGCCTCGAGGTCAAGGCCGGCCACGAACTCTCGCTGGTAGTGCGCGGCCGCCAGCCCCTCTCGGGACGGGTCGAACTCTATTCTCGCGATGATGCGGTGGGGGACGGCTGGCGCTCGAACACCCTGATGCGACGCCGCTTCGACAGCCAGGGCAAGCTGTTGGCCGACGAGGTCATCGGCCACAACCGCAAGCGCATCCTGACCAGTCCGGCCCGTCGTCGCAATTGCCTGACCTGTGGCGAGACGGCCTGCAAAGCGAGGGTGCAGCTATGATGGTGGTCGCTCCCGAGCCTTGCGGCTGGTTGTCGCTGGTGTCCGGTCGGCTGGTAGCCCCCTGGGCTCTGCCCCGCCTGCCCATCCCTTTCTTCCGCCGTCGCCACCAGCCCGGCGCCCGCGGTTGGCCCGGCTTCTTCTTGCTCGAAGCCGGCCTGCGCCTGTGGGCCGGACGTAACGTCACTCGCTCGCTGCGGGCCCGCTTCTGGCTGCGGCGGCTGGTGGGCTCGCGGCTGCGCTCACCAGGGGATGAGCCGGTCGTGGTGGCCACGCTCTCGGCTCTCGAGCTGTTCAGTCACCACCCCGGCAAGAAGATCCTGATGCTCGATCTGCCCTTGCTTCGCCAACTACACGCTGACCTCGATCAGGCCGCCCGGCATCACCCCCACAGCCCGTTCCTCCACCGCTTTCGGGCTCCCCACGCGGTAGTGGCCCGGCAAGAGGCCGAACTGGCCCTGGCCGACGAGGTGTGGGTGCTGGGTCCTTACGCCGAGACCTTACTGAGCGGCTATCCCGTGCGCCGCCTCGACCGCCCCGTCGCCCCCCGCCCGGCCCAGGGCACGGACTGGCTCTTGGCCGGCCCGGCCACGGCCCGCAACGGAGTCTACCAGGCCCTGGAGCTACTCGAACGCTTTCCCCAGGCGCGCTTGCGCGTCAATCCCGGCGAAGGCCTCGAGCCCTTCGACCTGCTCGACCACCCCCGCGTTACCCCGGCGGGCGACCTCGAAGGCGTGGGTCTGGTGCTGGCTCTGAGCTGGTGCGAAAGCTATCCCGCCGAAGCCCGCAGCGGCCTGCCCCTCCTCGCCACTCGACCGGCCGGCGGCGACCTCGTCCCCGGAGACCTCGAAGGCCTGGTCTCTCGTCTCGGCTAGCTCTGTCTGGCTCGGCCCGCGGCGGGTCGGGGCCTTTGCTCCCGCGCAATCCCGGAGCCTCCCACAAAAGCCGGGAGCACCCCCTGGCTGGCGGGGTCGGGGCCTTTGCTCCCACGAAAACCGGGAGCACGCCGCCGCCGGCGGCGGGGCGGGTTTGCTCCGACAAAATCCCGGAGCGTGCTCCGACAAAAGCTGGGAGCACGCCCTTGCCGGCGGGCGGGGCGGGTTTGCTCCGACAAAATCCCGGAGCATGCTCCCACAAAAGCTGGGAGCTGACCCGGGCCCTGGGCGGCCAGAACGGCCTTCATCCTGAGATTTTCACGGTGTAAAGCACAGACCGGGCCACGACGGGGCTAGGCAAGTGCAGGCGCGCCGGGCATGGCGTCGATGGCCACCAATCTTGAAGTGGGAGCGTCGCCGCGCAGCGAGGTTAGATACTCCCCATGGGGAGCGTTGTCGAGGTCGATCTCGATCACGCCGCCGCCGATTTCCCAGAACAGCTCTTTGCCGTTGTTGCCTTTGCCGACATAGACGCTGTTGGTGCCCTGGTTCTCGCTGGCGATGTCGCCGGGCTTGTCGAAGTAGCGCCACTCGCCGGGCACCAGCTTGTCGCTGCCGGCATCAAAGCGGGCATATTCGACGCCAGCCACGGCACCGTCGCCGTTGTCCACCGGAGCATAGTTGACGCTCACTTCAAAGCCCGAGTCGAAGGCATCACCATTGACGTCGTGCGAGTCGAAGTGGGAATGCAGGGCCAGGCTGCCGTGGGCGTTGTTGAAGTCGTCGGCGCCGATGGTGTCGAGCTGAGCCTTCAGGTTCAGCACGCGAATCGGAGTGGCGCAGTCGAGGATGTAGTCGCCCTTATTGGCAAACAGGTGCTCGATGGCGTCGGAAGCCTTGAGCGGCTGGCCCTGGTCGTTGGTGGCCCGCATCTTGAGATACTGAAAGGGCTCGCCGTCGTCGCCGGTGCGCTCGACCAGTTCCCAATAGTCGGTGCGACCGAGAACGGACTCATCGCCCCGCTGCTGAGGTGGGTTAAGGCGGTTGTTGGGTAGATCGACGATGTTCTCGGTGAAATCCCAGGCCGGCTCGCTCGCCTCATAGGCCGCTTTGACCAGGTTCTCACGAAATTTGACGTTGTAGACATCCGAGTCGGTCAGCAGTCGTGAATCGACCACCTGGCCGTTGGCGTTCTTGATTTCCACGGTGTCGCCGGTGCTGATATCGCCGCTGCCGTTGACTCCGCTGTCGCGAAGGTTGACAGCCTGGCCGGCTCCGGCGAAGAGACCGCTCAGAATCGAATTTCTCGTCTCGCTCAGGTCGAGCGCCGGAGCGTTGGTGGGTGGCGCCGGGTTGTTGGTGCCCGTGTTGGGGTTGGCGCCCGTGTTGGGGTTAGCTCCGGTGTTCGGGTTGGCGCCCGTGTTGGGGTTAGCCCCGGTGTTGGGGTTGGCTCCGGTGTTCGGGTTGGCTCCGGTGTTCGGGTTAGCTCCGGTGTTCGGGTTAGCTCCGGTGCTCGGGTTAGCTCCGGTGTTGGGGTTGGCGCCCGTGTTGGGGTTGGCTCCGGTGTTCGGGTTGGCACCCGTGTTGGGGTTGGCACCCGTGTTGGGATTGGCTCCGGTGTTCGGGTTGGCTCCGGTGTTCGGGTTAGCTCCGGTGTTGGGGTTGGCGCCCGTGTTGGGGTTGGCTCCGGTGTTCGGGTTGGCACCCGTGTTGGGGTTGGCACCCGTGTTGGGATTGGCTCCGGTGTTCGGGTTGGCACCCGTGTTGGGGTTGGCTCCGGTGTTGGGGTTGGCTCCGGTGTTGGGGTTGGCGCCCGTGTTGGGGTTGGCTCCGGTGTTGGGGTTGGCTCCCGTGTTGGGGTTGGCCCCGGTGTTCGGGTTGGCTCCCGTGTTGGGGTTGGCTCCCGTGTTCGGGTTGGCTCCCGTGTTCGGGTTGGCTCCGGTGTTGGGGTTGGCGCCCGTGTTGGGGTTGGCTCCCGTGTTCGGGTAGCTGCCGTAGCCTGAGTTGTAGGAGCCGAAAACTGCGCGATAGCCCCGGCCGGTGCCCCAGCTGTTGCTGTTGTGAGTGGGGTAGGTGGGGGCGGGCGGTTGATAGGTCGGGTAGTGCTGCTGCGGCGCCGGGGCCGACCAGCCCAGAAAAGAGGCCCAGCCCGAGAAGGCTGAAGTCAGGGTTTGATACTGCTGGTAGTGGCTCGCGTTGAACGAGGCGTAGCGCGGGGCGCTCTGGGTGTAGTTGAAGGAGTAGGTTGCTGGCGTGTAATTGATATTGTTGAGACGGTCGGGGCCGTAGTTATAGATCATCTTTGCTGTCCTGTATTGTTTTGTCCAACCTAGGAAAACACGCTTAATGTTCTCTGAAAGTTAGGGTTTTCTCACACTTTGAGTGGGCCTTCCGCGCGGAAGTGAGCCCGGTCCGGCAGACAGTACGGCACGTGGTGGTGCCGGATCCGGCACCTGGTGGCGCCGTACTCCGGCGTGGCCGGGACACCGCGCAATCCCTCGGGGGCGCAGGGCCGCCCCGATGGCCAGATTTTGACAATTCTGTCATTTCGTGGGCGCCGAGCAGCGATAGAGTGAGGAAAATTGGAGGAAACCCATGTCTAAGCAAATCGGCCAGATGCCTGGCGCGTCCGCCTATCTCGACCTCAAGAACGTCTCCGGGACCCGTTGCTACGGCGTGCGTGGCACGAAGTGGAACCTGGTCGAGCGCGATCAGCAGACCGGCGAGTTCAAGCCCGTCGACAAGCTCGAGAAGGGCTACACCTCTGAGGAACTCGATGCCAACTTCGGCGTCTGGGTGGACAAGAAAGTCACCGAAGGCATGTGGTGGTGGAAGAAGACCGTACGCGAGGAAGACGGCCAGGTTCAGGCTGACGAAGTGCGCTCGTTTGACGCCTTCCGCGAGGGTGAGATGTCGCACGTCTGGCACCGCACCGTCGGCGGCGACGAGTTGTATACGTTCGACTCGGGCACCATCAACCTGCATCCTACCGACAGTGGCACCTATGCCACCCTCGACAGCCAGTGGACCGAGTACAGCGGCGACTGGAATCGCTACTGGGAATACATGAGCCCGCTGGCTCCGCCCAACGCCTAGGTGCTCAGAAAGCTGCCCCGGCTCGCCGGGGCTGTTTTATTGCTGGCCAGTCTGCTGGCCTGCATCGGTCCGGGAGCGCCGCCCAGCGACTTTGACCCCAACCGGGTCCAGTCGTTCAAGATGGTGTTGAGCCAGGGCCCAAGCCAGGCGCCTTCGCCATTGGCGCGTCCGGCCGTGGTGCCCCTCGAGGCCCAGGCCGTCGAGAGTCTCGTTCCGGTCTTGCCCGAGCCACCCACCAGGCCTTTCGCCAGGCGTGAGATTGCGCCGCCGAAGTCGCCAAAGGTTCAACCAGCCTTTGCCTCACAACCCACCGAAGTCCCGGCCCCCCAGCCCGGGCCGCTCGAGGTCGTCAGGGTGGCTCCGCAGGGGGCGGTGGGGCGGTTGCCTCACTTGAGCGTCACCTTCAGCCAATCCATGGTGGCCCTGGGAGCCGACGATTCTCGACCCGTCCAATTGAGTCCCGAGCCGCCCGGCCAGTGGCGTTGGGTGGGAACGCGCACGCTGCTGTTCGAGCCTGAAGGCGGGTTTCCGATGGCCACCGATTACACAATCGAAGTGCCGGCGGGTCTGACCTCGACGGCGGGGGGCCGACTGACCCAGCCTGGGCGATGGACCTTTTCCACTCCGGCCCCCACGGTGATCGGTTCTTCGCCTCAAGGCGTTGGTGTCGAGTTGCAACCCCTCATCTTCTTGCACTTCGACCAGCGAATACGAGCGGCCGACGTGCTCTCGCATCTCGAGCTCAGAGTCGGAAATGCCACCTATCCCCTCGAGCTGGCCAGTGCCGCCGAGCGTGCCGAAGACGGCGAGATCCTCGACCTGATCGATGCGGCCGAGCCAGACACCTGGGTGGTCGTTCGGCCTCCTCAGCCACTGCCGCGGGCGGCCGAGGCCACGGTTTCACTGGCGGCTGGAACCCCCTCGGCTGAGGGCCCCAAGACCAGTGAAAAAGCCTGGGAGTTTCGCTTTCACACCTACTCGCCGCTACGGTGCGTTCGCCACAGCGCCCGCCCGATCCGGCCCGACGAATCGCTCTGGCTCAAGTTCAACAACCAGCTCGACCGGGCGAGCTTCGTCGATGAGATGGTGCAGGTCGAGCCTGCCATACCGGAACTGGAGGTCAGGGTGGAAGGCGACACCATTCGCCTGGACGGCCCTACTCAGGGTAGCACCACCTATACCGTGACCGTGCACCCGAAGCTTACCGACGTTTTTGGCCAGCGACTGGGCAAGCCTGAGTCTTACCCCTTTCGGGTGGGGCGAGCTGAGCCGGAGTTGAGCGCCCTCGACAACACATGGCTCGACCCGACCCGGCCCGTCTATGCCTATCAGAGCGTCAACATTGGCCAGGTGCGGGTGCGCCTGCATCGGGTCGGTCCTCAAGACCGTCAGGCCTTCGAGAAGTATGCGCGGGCCCGCGAGTGGAAGGACGCGATTTCTGGCCCTCTTCCCGGTAGCGCTCTGGTCGACGAGACGGTCAAGCTCTCCGATGGCCGTCACGAAATGAAGCTGCCACCGGGTTACGGTCAGTACCTGGTGGCGGTCGAGCAGACCGGAAAACATGGGTGGCGCGGCCGAATGCTGGCCTGGGTGCAGGTCACCGACCTCGAGCTCGATGCCATGAGAGACCAGGACCAGACGGTGGCTTTGGTCAGTGAGCATGCTAGCGGCCGTGGGGTGACCGGCGTCGAGGTGAGCCTTCTGCCGGCCGGGCCTAGAACAGTGTCGAGCCAGTCCGGGCTAGCCCGGCTGACCGGGACAACCGGCGTCGTCGAAGCCAGGAAAGGAGACGACCGGTGTTATCTCTTTGGCCTCGAATCGGTGCATAGGCAGGAGGGGGAGTTGCTGTGGTATGTGGTCGACGATCGGGGTCTGTACCGCCCAGGCGAGACTGTCTGTCTCACCGGTTGGGTGCGCGAGCCGGGCAGCCTGGCTGGTAAGCCCGGCAGGCTTAAGTTCGCTTGTAAAGCAGGGGACGAGCTGATTGCCGAGGGATTGGTCGAGGTCCGCCCTTCGGGCGGCTTCGAGTTCTCCTTTCGGCTTCCTGATAAGCCGGTCTCGCTCGGTGGCGGTGAGGTTGAACTCGAATTTGACGGTCAGACCCACCAGCACTATCTCAGCATTCACGAATTTCGGCGGCCCGAGTTCGAGGTCGACGCCCGACCTGGTCCAGGTCCGTATTTCATCGGCGACCAGGGTCGGATGCAGGTCGAGGCCCACTACTACACGGGGGCGGCCCTGCCCAACGCCGAGGTTTCGTGGCAAGTCAAGGCGACACCCAGCCCCTTCGAGCCGCCCGGCCATCCCGACTTTTCTTTCGGGCTTGTTCGAGACACGGTGGGCTATTTCGATAGCGAACGGTCAGGCTGGCCGACCTCATATCAGCGGCTAAAGGGGCGTACTGACGGCTTCGGCAAGCATGTTCTGCTGATGGATTTTCAATCGGTCTGGCCGCCTCAGCCAACGTTGGTGTCGGCCGAAGCCATGGTCACCGATCTTAACCGCAAGGATTGGGCGGTGGGGACCTCTCTACTCGTCCATCCGGCCGAGCTCTACGTCGGGCTGCGCCAGCTCGGTGAAACGCCTCGTTTCGAGGTGCTGGTCACCGACCTCGAGGGAAAGCCGGTGGCGGGGGCCCCGGTCGAGGTTCGCCTCGACGAGGAACACCAGCGTGTGGTATCGGACCTGGAGCCGGTGGTGGTCGAGTTTGCCAGCCGGCGGGCTCACCGGGTCAACGCCCTCGTCTACGATCAGAAGAAGCGTCCCAACCTCACCAGTTTGCCCGTCTGGCTAAGCACGACTTCGGCGGATGGAGAGATGCGACTGCAGGCGGATAAGGCGGAGTACTCGCCGGGGGAAGTGGCCGAGGTGACCGTCGACGCGCCTTTTGCTCCCACCAGCGGCCTGTGGTGGACGAACCTCGACCAGGTTGAGCCGATGACCTTCCAGGGCCGCCGGGCCACCCTGAAGGTGCGGGTCCCAGAAGGCCGCCCCAGCTTTTCGGTCGAGGTCTTGGCCCTGGGGCCGAAGGGTAGAGCCCTCAAAGATCGGTTGTCTCTGGATGTCTCGCTTGAACAGCAGCGCCTCGAAGTGGAAGTCGCTCCCAGCCAGGCTGAGGTCGAGCCTGGAGCCGAAACGCACGTAGAGGTAAGAGTGAGCGGGGCCGAGGCCGCCGGCTGCGAGGTGGCTTTGTGGGTGGTGGACGAGTCGGTGCTGGCGCTGGCCGAGTACGAATTAGCCGATCCCCTCCAAACCTTCTTCCCGGGCACCTACCGAGCGACCAGTGAGGACCACAGCCGCTCGGTCGCGCCGCCCAGACAGTTCGAGTACAACGACATTTATGGCTTTGACCTGACCGGTCACGTGGCCGGCTGGGTCGGGCCCAATCCGGAAGTCCGGATTTCTTCCGAGATGAACGCTGGGGCGGAGTTCTCGTTTTTCACCACCCCCCGCGCCGCGACGCCTCGAGTGCGCCAGAACTTTGACCCGCTGGCTTACTTCGCCGGCAACCTGGTGGCCGACTCCCAGGGTCGGGTCACGACGGCGGTCAAGCTGCCTGACAACCTGACCCGTTACCGCATCCTGGCGGTGGCTGCCGGTCGCAGCCAGTTCGGCACCGCAACCTCGAGCCTGACGGCCCGGCTGCCCTTGATGGTGCGCCAATCCCCTCCGCGCTTTCTCAACCTGGGCGACCGCTGTCAGTTGCCTATCGTGCTGCACAATCAGACCGACGACGCCCTCGAGACCGAGGTGGCAATGCGGGCCGCCAACGCCCACCTGGTCGAGCGAGGCTACAGGGTGACGGTGCCGGCCAACGACCGGGTCGAGGTGCTCTTCGAGGTCGAGCCTGAGCAAGCGGGCATCGCGCGGTTTCAAGCGGCCGCCCGGGCGGGCTCGGTAGTCGACGCCACTCGCTTTGAACTGCCGGTGTGGACTCCCGCGGCCAGCCAGCAGCTGGCCACTTACGGCCACCTCGATCAGGGAGTGACCGCCCTGGCCATCGAACCGCCCCGGGACGCCTATCCCGGATTCGGCGGTCTGGAGGTGACCACCAGCTCTACGGCTGTTGGTTCGCTGGATGATGCGGTGTCCTATCTCGAGAACTACCCCTATCACTGCGCCGAGCAAGTCGCCTCGCGACTACTCGGGCGGCTGGCCGTGGGCCGCAAGCCGGCCCTGTTGAAGGCCGACCTCGAGAGGCTGACTACGGCTCAGCGTCATGACGGTGGCTGGAGCTTCTGGCCTGACGCCGACTCTAGCCAGCCGTTCGTCAGCGTGCATGCCTTTCACGCTCTGGTTCGGGCTAGAGCGGCCGGGTTGACAGTGGATGATTGGAGCTGGAATCGCGGCCTTGACTATCTGGCCAACCTCTCGAAGTCGACGCCGGGATATACCGGCCGCGGGCGTATTGATGTGAGGGCCTATGCCCTTTACGTGCGACATCTGGCCGGCCAAAAGCCCTCGACCAGCGAGTTGGTGCAGCAGGCCGGAGGCCTGGACCAACTCAGCAGCGAGGCTCTGGGCTGGCTGTTGCCCGTGCTTCCGGCGGCTCAGCGAAGGGCTGCTCGACAGGCTCTCCTGAACAGGCTCGACGAGACCGCGGCCGGGACCGGCGTCGAGCAAACTCTGGGCTCGCCGGACCGGACCCAGGCGGTGGTGCTGGAGGCCCTCATCGGCGACCAGCCCCAGAGCGATCTCATCCCCAAACTGGTGAGCCGTCTCGAGGAGCACCGGCGCCGGGGACACTGGCAGACCACCCAGGAGAATGCCTGGGCGGCCCTCGCCCTGAACCGGTATTTCAAGACCTACGAGAAGACCGAGCCCGATTTGGTCAGCCGGCTCTGGTTGGGGCGGCGCTATCTTGGTCAGCAGACCTTCCGCGGTCGCTCGTCCGAGCCACAACAGCTCAGTCTGCCCCTCGAGGAGCTGACCAGGGCCGACCTGGTGGTTTCGCGTCAGGGCAAAGGTCGGCTCTACTATCGGGTGGGCCTGCGCTACGCGCCTCGCGATCTCCAACAAGCCGCCGTCGATCATGGCTTTGCGGTCGAGCGCACCTATGAGCCTATCGAGGACAACCGGGATGTCGTCCGCCAGACTGATGGCAGTTGGCGGATTCGGGCCGGAGCCAGGGTCAAGGTGAGGCTGACCATGGCCGTGGATGGCCGGCGTAGCCAGGTGGCTCTGGTAGACTGGTTGCCGGCCGGACTGGAGGCCATCAATCCCGCCCTGGCCGGCACCACCTCGTCGCAAGAAGTCAGTTGGTGGGGCTGGTGGGACCACCAGAATCTGCGCGACGAGCGGGTCGAAGCCTTCGCTGCTACTCTAGCTGAGGGGGTCTACGAATACAGCTATGAAGCCCTGGCCTCGACGCCCGGGCAGTTCACGGCTCCCTCGGCCTGCGCCGAGGAAATGTATCACCCTGAAACCTTCGGGCGCTCGCCCAGTCTGCGAGTGACGGTCGAGTAAGATGGATATCGGTCGCTACCTGGACGCCCGCCTGGCCGAGGGCAGCCTCGATTCGTCGGGTGCCTTCACCGTCAACTGGCAGGGGCGCGATCGCCTGATGAAAGAGCTTTTTCTGTCCCAGCCAGGTCTTTGGATGGTCAAGGTGGTCCAGGCGGCGGTGGCGCTGGGTTCGACCGCTCTGCGGGTCAAAGTAGGAACGACCCGAGTGCAGGTAAGCTTTCGCTGTCCTGAGCCCCCCGACCCCCGGGCTGTGTTTGACGACCGGCCGGGCGAGGTCGAAGGTTTGCTCGGGCTAGGACTGGCGGCTGCCCAGGCCGAGCGGCCTCACCGCCTTACCTATTTGGTCGAGGGAGACCCCGGCGCGATGGTCAGCTTGAATCACCTCGGTGAGCCGGTCCACCTGCCGCTCGTGGGTGACGATGTCTGGGACCGAAACTCGCCGCTAGGGGGGGACCGGGCGGCGCGCAATGGTGGTCTTCGAAGACGCTTGCGGTTTGTTCGAGGGCTTGCAGAGGCTGCTCAAGCGTCGCTTCGGCGGGGCCTACGAGACCACGCGAAGAAGTGACTTCTGTCCGGTGCCACTCGAGTTCGACGGTCATCACCTCGGGGGTGGAGGGCAGAGAGTCTTCAGCTGTCTGGCGGTCGAATATATCCTGGGTCAGGCTGGGCACGACACCTTCGTACGCGAACGGGAGCCGGGAAACGGTTCGATGTTCTATCAAGCGGGTGAGCATCTGGTCGGACCTCTCAATTCCTCCAGCCGCGTGCTGTCCCACTGGTGTTTCCACCCAGACCCGAGGCTCGGGAGCGGGAGCCAGGCAATCGAACTGGCCGCGCCGCCGTCCAAAGGCCTGATCATTTCCCACAGTCAAGGCAAGCTGAGCTATCCCGAGAATTCCCTGGCTTTGTGGCGGCGAACTCTGCTGGGGGCCAGGCCGGAGCGGCTGGTGGTGGTGGGGCCCGGAGTTCTCTCACCGCGCTTCCTCGCTCCGGGACAGGTCGCCGCCGACGGGCTGCGCTGCCATCTGTCGGTGGAATTGCCCCTCAAGCCCGAAGGGCCGAGCATTCTGATCGCGGTTCGCCACGGTATCATGCTCGAATCGGTGGAGGTGGACCTGGGCATGCCGGGAGCGGTAGCCATCGTGGCCAGTCCCAATTTGAAGACTGACGCCACCACTCTAGGGCTGGTACGCGATCAGGCCCTCGACGACATCGTGGAGCTTGCTCGCGAGCGGCTGGATGCTTTAGCCGACAGGGTGCTCGCTCTGCGTGACCGCGTCGGCGAGCGCCGCCTGGGTTGGCTGGCTCGAGCCAGGCTTTAGCGCATCAGCCCCGGGTGAATGTTTGGTGGATTGGATTGGCTGTCCGAATCTCTTGGGGGTGGACCAGATTACCGGGAGTGGACTAATGTTGTCGTCGCCGTCCAAAGGTGAATTTCAGAGCTGACGAGAAAACGCTAAGGTGCTTCTATCGAGACAGTTTGCCACTCTTCTGATGCTCTTGCTCCTGGCCGGCTGCGGCCAGCTCGAAACGGGAACCTCGGCAGCCCCCGACCAGCCCGTGGCCGGCCTCAGTGGCGACGGCCTCATCGACTATGTGCGCCAGGGTCCCACTGGCAGTCAGGTGGGCCTCTCGCAACAGGCCTTCGGAGGCGAGCGCTATGTGGTCTTTCATACCGCCGAAGCGCTGATTTCGACCGACACCAACGGGGTGGAAGATGTCTATCTGATGGACCTTCTCCTGGGCAACCTCGAGCGCATCAGCCTGGGTGTGGGCGGAGCCCAGCCCGACGGGGCCAGCAACTGGGCCACGGTCAGTATCGACGGCCGCTATGTGGCCTTCGAATCGCGCGCCGAGAACCTGGTGGCGGCCGACGGCAACGGCCATCAAGACGTGTTCTTGCGCGACCGCACCAAAGGCCAGACTATTCTGGTCAGCCAGGGCGGCGACGGCGATAGCTTCGACGCGCAGATCGCTGGTCTCGGCACCAAGCTGATGTTCACCTCGGCCGCTACCAATCTGGTGCCCGGCGACACCAACGGACAACTCGACTGCTTTCTCTACGACCTGGCCAGCACCAGTCTGGTGCGGGCCAGCCTGGACCGCAACGGCAACCAGATCGAGGGCTCGGACTCGACCGACCCGGCCATCAGCTATACCGGCAACCAGTTCGTCTTTGCCTCGGGCGGAACCAACCTGCCCCTCTACAACGGCTTTCGCCAGATCTACGGAGCCCGGGTCAAGAACCTCAAGCCTTTCTTGCTGAGCTATGGGCCGGGCAACCAGCCTGGCACTGGCCACAGCTCGGCTCCCTCTATCGCCAGCTTCGCCAAGAAGGTCGTCTTCACGTCTGAGGCGGCCGACCTCGTCGCGGGCGACAGCAACGGCGTGGCCGACCTGTTCGTCTTCAACCTCGACGCGGCCGGGGTGACCCGGGGTTCGGTCGACTCGAGCGGCAACCAGCTCAACGGCCCCAGCACGGTGGGAGCGCTCAGCGGCGACGGCACCAAGCTGGCCTTCATCACCGAGGCCAGCGGAGCGGCCAGCGGCGACGGCGACGCCCAGCCCGACGCCATCTTGAAAGACCTGACCACCGGCCAGACCACCCTCGTCAGCCGCGACAGCGGCGGCACCAAGGCCAACGGCGCCTCGGGTGGGGTGAGCGTGAGCCTGTCAGGCGCGCGGGCCACCTTCGGCACTCTGGCCACCAATTTGCAGCCGTTCGACACCACTAACGACGGCGACATCTACGTGCACCAGCCCGATGTGGGCAACACCATCCTGGCCAGCCAGGCTTTTCAGCCGTCGACCGGGTTTGCGGGGCAGCGCACTTTGACGGTCGAGTATCGAGGGATTCCACAATTCATCGATGTCAACAACGATGGTCGAATCGACCTCATCTGGGTCGACCGCAGCGGGTCAGGCCGTAGTGGACTCATCCAGGTGGCCCTGGGGCAAGCTGACGGATTTGGCACGCCCACGTCCACCGGAATCATCGCCGACTATGTGACCGTGGGCCAGTTCGGGGGAGATGCGAATATTGATCTGGTGTGCCTCAGCGACCGCGACCTCTCCTGGGCTGTTGGCGACGGCACCGGCAGCTTCGCTACACCCACCGCGATCACGACCTTTTCGACTCTATCCAGATCCCTTTTCTATGGCCTGGTCACGGCGGACTTCAACGGCGATGGGTACGACGATATCTTGGCCCAGCGCTACAGGCAGAGTCCGAGCGGCTCGCCCGGCACCGACTACAGTCAGGGGCTGATCGTGAGCGGCAATGGGGCGGGTATCTTTGCTGCTCCGGTTACGGTGGCCATAGAAGGCTCCATCGCCGGATTGCGGGTAGGTCGGCTCGATAGTGACAGTCGTGCCGATCTGGTGACACTTGAAGTGGTGAACTACGACACCTATTCGTACAAGCTTCACACTCGCCTGGGCACCGGCACGACCGTGACCACCGACATCACGACGACCGATGACGTGGTGAGCTTCAACCTGGGCGACTACAACAGCGACGGGATCGACGATGTGGTGATCGGTCTCTATGTCAATGGGGTCCACCTCTTTCTCGGGAACGGCAGCGGGGGCTTCGTTCATCAGGCGGACTACGTCCTACCTCGCTCGGCCACGATCAGTGAGCCCATGATTGCCGACGTGACCGGAGATCTGGTGCCTGACCTGGTGTTCGACAAGCAATATCGGCTTGAGGTGATTCCCGGAAATGGAGTGGACTTGAGCGGCACTCCCCAGGTCATTTTCCCAGGCGAACTCAGAGGGCCTCTGCGTCTGCTCGACGCCGACGACGATGGCGATCTGGACCTTCTTGCCATGGCTGTGCAGTCGAATACGACCAGCGCCGATGTTATGGTGCTGCCAAATCTTGGCGGCAACTTCTGGCCCTACTCTTCCTCGCCGGCCAGATTCGCCGCCCTGGGCGACTTCCTGGGCAACCTGTTTTTGGACGTGGTTTACGCCACCTCGGATGCTACCGTCTTCGAGGGTGATGGCGCGGGAGGGCTGCAGGCTGGTTCTGGCTCACCTCTTTCTCTGGCCGGCGCGGAGCAACTGATCCGCGGAGACTTCAACAAGGATGGGTTGCTGGACCTGATCGAGTTGGACGACTACTCCCGCGGGACCGGCAGTCAGGTGTTTCTGTCTTCAGGCGGCGGCAGCTTCACCGCCGGCCAGACATTGTCGATCAGTGAGGGGGGGAGGGCCGCCGACATTGACGGCGACGGAGACCTCGACGTGGCTCTGGCTACTACCGCTGGTTTGGCAATCTGGGTAGGGGTCGGCGACGGCACTTTCACGGCCGGACCGGTTCTCCCCTTGACCTATGAGTCTTTTTTTGATGATGAGCACCTCGAATTGGTCGACTTGAACGAGGATGGGCGGCTTGACCTGGTGGTAGGGCGGCGGTTTGACGGGCAACTGGCCGTGGCTTTGAACACAGGCGGGACCGACTTTGGCTCGTTCACCTTTTTAGCCTCGGCCGGCCATCCGTTCGAACCCCGAAGTGCGGACGTCAACCACGACGGGCATGCCGACATCATCGTCAAACACGGGCCGCGCCTGTCCACAGTGTATTCCCTCTTCTTTTCCTTCTCGGGCATCCCCGACGATCAGCCCCAATTTGACTATCACACCGCAGCGAAAGCCTTCGGAGGCACAGATTACGCGGGTGTCGGCCTGAGTTGTTGGCTGGGCGACGGCGCGGGTGGGTTGACCGAGGTCGGCTACCAGACTCTGCCGTGGTGGCTCGGCTCCACGATGGATATCGGCGATCTAGATGGCGACGGCGAGGTCGACGTGGCCCTCGGCGGGCATCTTCGCTCGGTGGTCGCGCTCTACAAAGGAGACGGGACAGGCCAGTTCACTCTATCAGGTAGTTGGGTCTTTCCCGGCGACCTGGGGGCCATCGCAGACCTCAACGGCGACGGCCGTTTTGACCTGGTGGGCGGCGGCCCGTTCAACCTGTTAGGAAAGTAGCCGTGCACCGACTTCTAGGCATCCTCCTCATCCTCGCTCTGGCCGGCTGCGGCCAGCTCGAAACGGGCACATCCACGACGCCCGACCCAGTGGCGGGCTTGAGCGGCGATGGCCTCGTCGACTATGTGCGCCAGGGCCCTACTGGCAGTCAGGTGGGCCTGTCCCAACAGGCCTTCGGAGGCGAGCGCTATGTGGTCTTTCACACTGCCGAAGCGCTCATTTCCACCGACACCAACGGGGTCGAAGACGTCTATCTGATGGACCTGCTGCTGGGCAACCTCGAGCGCATCAGTCTGGGTGTGGGCGGAGCCCAGCCCGACGGGGCCAGCAACTGGGCCACCGTCAGCATCGACGGCCGCTATGTGGCCTTCGAATCGCGGGCCGAGAACCTGGTGGCGACCGACGGCAACGGCCATCAAGACGTGTTCTTGCGCGACCGCACCAAAGGCCAGACTATTCTGGTCAGCCAGGGCGGCGACGGCGATAGCTTCGACGCGCAGATCTCTGGTCTCGGCACCAAGCTGATGTTCACCTCGGCCGCTACCAACCTGGTGGCCGGCGACACCAACGGCCATCTCGACTGCTTTCTCTACGACCTGGCCACCACCAACCTGGTACGGGCCAGCCTCGACCGCAACGGCAATCAGATCGAGGGCTCGGATTCGACCGACCCGGCCATCAGCTATACCGGCAACCAGTTCGTCTTTGCCTCGACCGGCACCAACCTGCCCCTCTACAACGGCTTTCGCCAGATCTACGGAGCTCGCGTAAAGAATCTCAAGCCTTTCTTGCTGAGCTATGGGCCGGGCAACCAGCCCGGCACCGGCCACAGCTCGGCCCCGTCGATTGCCGCCCAGGCCAAGAAGGTCGTCTTCACTTCCGAGGCCTCCGATCTGGTCGCTGGCGACAGCAACGGCGTGGCCGACCTGTTCGTCTTCGACCTCGACGCGGCCGGAGTGACCCGGGTTTCGCTCGACTCGAGCGGTAACCAGCTCAACGGCCCCAGCACGGTGGGTGCGCTCAGTGGCGACGGCACCAAGCTGGCCTTCATCACCGAGGCCAGCGGAGCGGCCAGCGGCGACGGCGACACCCAACCCGACGCCATCTTGAAAGACCTGACCACCGGCCAGACCACCCTCGTCAGCCGCGATAGCAGCGGCACCAAGGCCAACGGCGCCTCGGGCGGGGTGAGTGTGAGCCTCTCAGGAGCCAGAGCGGTCTTCGGCACCCTGGCCACGAACCTGCAGCCGTTCGACACCACCAACGACGGCGACATCTACGTGCACCAGCCCGATGTGGGCAACACCATTCTGGCCAGCCAGGCTTTTCAACCGTCGACCGGGTTCGCTGGGCGGCGCAGTATCAACATTGAGTTGTATGAGTCGTTCAGTGGATTTACTGAGCTTGTTCGCAGCCATATCCAAACGGTGGATCTCAACCATGACGACATCCTCGACTTGATCTGGTGCGACCGCAGCCGCGCGGTCCATGTGGCCCTGGGCCGCGCCGACGGCTTTGAAACCCCGACGACGCTAGCTATCACGGCCAGTCATATAGCGGTTGGTCAATTCGGGGGGGATGCGAACCTGGATTTGGTCTACGTCTCGGGTCGCGCACTTGGCTGGGCTACAGGGGATGGCACCGGCGGCTTCACCAGTCCGACTGCGATTACGACCTTTCCAAGTTTAACGGGCTCGGTGACCTACGGTCTGGTCTCGGCTGACTTGAATCACGACGGATTTGACGACGTGTTGACCACCCGCTTTAGCCACCCGCTTTTTGGCGCTAGCGGCCCAGGTACCGGACAGTTCTTGCTCGTCAACGGCAACGGAGCCGGAGGCTTTTCGTCGACCACGGTGCTGAGCGCAAGCGGCTCGGTGGCCAGCCTGCGAGTCGGGAGACTGGATGGTGATAACCTACCCGATCTGGTCACTCTCTCCGTGCTCGATTACGACACCGATTCTTTTCGCATCAATGTTAGGCTGGGCACCGGCGCCACCGTGACTACGGATATCAGCCCTGGCAGAGTGGTCAGCTATAATTTAGGAGACTACAACGGCGACGGAATCGACGACCTCGTGACCGGATTGCGCATCGGCGGTGTCAATCTCTACCTGGGCGACGGTAGCGGGAGGTTCGTCCATCAAGCCGACTACGTTGGCGCGTTCGGAACTGTATCGGAGCCACTGATTGCCGACGTGACGGGCGACACAATTCCTGACCTGGTCATGGATAGGCTGACATCGGTTGAAATGATTCCCGGCAACGGCGTCGACTTGAGTGGGACGCCCGAGGTGGTCTTTCCCGGCAGACTGAAGGGACCGATGCGACTGGTTGATGCGAATGGAGACGGTTCGCTCGACCTCGTGGCGATGGCCGTCCAGGGCACCACGCTCGTCGATTCCTCCTACCATGGGAGCGTCGACGTTCTGGTGCTTCCGAACTTGGGAGGGAGGTTTTGGCCCTACACCTCGTTCCCTACCGAGTCTGCTCTATTGGGGGATTTTGTAAGCAACCTTCTGCTCGATGTCATCTACACGTATTCCGATGCACGCGCGTATGGCGGGGACGGCCAGGGCGGATTGAAGCCCGTCGCAAGTTTCTCTCTCTGGCCCGAGGGGCCTGACCAGGTGGTCCGCGGTGACTTCAACAGCGACGGGCTGTTGGACTTCGTAGCCCTGGACTCGTACAGCCCGGTCGGAACCAGGGTCTTCCTCTCCTCCGGAGGCGGGTTGTTTACCGAGGGCCAATTGCTCGACGCAAGTAGCGGCGGACGAACGGCCGATTTGGATGGCGACGGAGACCTGGACCTGGCGCTGGCGAGCAGCGCCAGCGGGGTCAGAATCTGGCTCGGTGTCGGTAGCGGCACCTTTTCTGCTGGTCCGACTCTCTCGCTGACCGATGCGGAACATCTTGAGTTGGTAGACTTGAACGAGGACGGCCGTCTCGACCTCGTGGTGGGGCGGAGAACTCAGAAGCAACTGGGAGTCGCCCTCAACACCGGAGAAGGTACGTTTGGTTCGGTCACGCTTCTGCCCTCGACCGGCGAGCCGTTCGAGCCGCGCGCCGCAGATGTGAACCACGATGGACATGCCGATCTAATCGTCAAGTACGGAACCCGTGGTGACCGGAAATTCTTCGCCTTTCTCGGGTCTCCACCCAGCCAGCCTCAGTATGACTATCACGCCGCCGCCGACCCCACGGGCGGAGAGGCGTATGTCCCGAACGCCGCTTTGGGATGTTGGCTCGGAGACGGCACGGGCGGTTTGATCGAGACCGGGTATCAAAACGTGCCCGAGTGGCTCAGTTCCAGCATAGAGATCGCTGACTTCGACGGCGACGGCGAGGTCGACGTGGCCTTCGGCGGCTATCCCCGCTCCGTGGTCGCGCTTTACAAAGGAGACGGGACCGGCCAGTTCACCCAGGGAGAGAGCTGGATCTTTCCCGGCAGCCTGGGGGCCATCGCAGACCTGAACGGCGACGGCCGTTTTGACCTGGTGGGCGGCGGCCCGTTCAACCTGTTAGGAAAGTGACCATGCAGCGACTTCTAGGCATCCTCCTCATTCTCGCCCTGGCCGGCTGCGGCCAGCTCGAAACGGGCACCTCGGCACGGCCCGACCAGCCCATGACGGGACTCAGTGGCGACGGCCTCGTCGACTATGTGCGCCAGGGCCCTACCGGCAGTCAAGTGGGCCTGTCGCAACAGGCCTTCGGAGGCGAGCGCTATGTGGTCTTTCACACCGCCGAAGCCCTGATTTCCACCGACACCAACGGGGTAGAAGACGTCTATCTGATGGACCTTCTCCTGGGCAACCTCGAGCGCATCAGTCTGGGCGTGGGCGGAGCCCAGCCCAACGGGGCCAGCAGCTGGGCCACCGTCAGTATCGACGGCCGCTATGTGGCCTTCGAGTCGCGGGCCGAGAACCTGGTGGCGACCGACGGCAATGGCCATCAAGACGTGTTCTTGCGCGACCGCACCAAAGGCCAGACCATTCTGGTCAGTAAAGGCGGCGACGGCGACAGCTTCGACGCCCAGATCTCGGGCCTGGGGCTCAAGTTGATGTTCACCTCGGCCGCTACCAATCTGGTGCCCGGCGACACCAACGGACATCTGGACTGCTTTCTCTACGACCTGGCCAGCACCAGTCTGGTGCGGGCCAGCCTGGACCGCAACGGCAACCAGATCGAGGGCTCCGACTCGACCGACCCGGCCATCAGCTATACCGGCAACCAGTTCGTCTTCGCCTCGGCCGGAACCAACCTGCCCCTCTACAACGGCTTTCGCCAGATCTACGGCGTGAAAGTCAAGAACCTCAAGCCGTTCTTGCTCAGCTATGGGCCGGGCAACCAGCCCGGCAACGGGCACAGCTCGGCCCCGTCGATTGCCGCCCAGGCCAAGAAGGTCGTCTTCACGTCCGAGGCCGCCGACCTGGTCGCGGACGACAGCAACGGCGTCGCTGACCTGTTCGTGTTCGACCTCGACGCGGCCGGGGTGAGCCGCGCCTCGCTCGACTCGAGCGGCAACCAGCTCAACGGCCCCAGCACGGTGGGCGCCCTCAGTGGCGACGGCACCAAGCTGGCCTTCATCACCGAGGCCAGCGGAGCGGCCAGCGGCGACGGCGACACCCAACCCGACGCCATCTTGAAAGACCTGACCACCGGCCAGACCACCCTCGTCAGCCGCGATAGCAGCGGCACCAAGGCCAACGGCGCCTCGGGCGGGGTGAGTGTGAGCCTCTCAGGAGCCAGAGCGGTCTTCGGCACCCTGGCCACGAACCTGCAGCCGTTCGACACCACCAACGACGGCGACATCTATGTGCACCAGCCCGATGTGGGCAATACCATCCTGGCCAGCCAGGCTTTTCAGCCGGCGACGGGCTTTGCGGGGCGGCGCAGTATCACCATCGAGTATAGCCAGGTTCCGCAGGCGGGTGACCTCAACGACGACGGCCACCTAGATCTGGTCTGGGTGGACGACGACCATGACGTGTATGTGTCGATGGGCAGCGAGACAGGGTTCGAGCAGCCGGTGGCTCAGGGGTTTTCGGCAACCCACTTCTGCGTCGGGGATTTTGACGCAGATGAGGTGCTCGACCTGGCCTACTCTGTATCCTCGTCGCGAAGCATCCGTCTCGCCAAGGGCAACGGTTCAGGTCAGTTACAGGGAGGAGCATCGACCCTCGCTTCCGTGACTCCACCGGTTCCAATTCCTCCAACGTTTCCCCCTGTATTTCCCCCAATCAACCCTGTCTCGATCGAAGGCGTGTATGCTACTAGACTCGCAGGTCAAGACGGTATCCTCGTTACCTACTCCGTGACTTCCCCCGCCTACCAGGGATATCAATTCTTCGCTCCAGACGGGAGCGGAAACTATGTGCAATCCTCGGGGCACGAATTGTCGGGCTCGCTCGCGAGCATCCGCTTTGGGAATATCGATGGAAGCGAGTGGACCAAGGTGGTCACGTTCTCAGTGCCCGACCAGGCCAACCCAAATTATCGAGCTCACGTTTTGAACGCCTGGTATGGCACGACGACGACCACCACCCTCGACCACGGCGGCGTGACAGGAGTGACCCTGGCCGACTGGAACAGGGATGGTTTCGATGACCTTATCACGACCTGCTTCACCTCCTACTCCTATGACCCTATCCCCGGTGTCAAGCTCTACCTGGGGGATGGGTCGGGCGCCTTCGCACTGGCGGACACCACCCTCACCGGCGACGCTCAAGAACCTCTGGTTGCCGACCTGACTGGCGACGGCAAGGTGGATCTGGTGGTCGACGATGGGAGCGGTTTGCTCCTGATCGAGGGCAACGGGGCGGACTTGAGCGGACCGCAACGGCGGGTTTTTCCCTTCTCGCCGCGCGGGGTAAGCCAGTTGGTCGACGAGAACGGGGACGCCCACCCCGATCTGCTGACGCTCACCTACGATGAGGCTGCCATCTGGCTCGGTCTTCCTTCCGGGGCTTTCTGGCCCGAGGTTACTGCGACACGAACGGTATCCATTAACACAAACACCGGCGTGGTCGGAGATTTCGGACTGGATTTGTGGTTGGATGCCGTCACCGGTCTCAAGTCCGCCGCGTTTTTTCTGGCGGGCGATGGCGCGGGGTCGTTGGGCCCTGCTTGGGGCTTTGACTTTGGAGTGGGAGTGACGGGCTCCTTCGAGCTTGCTGTCGAGGATCTCAATCGGGACGGCCTCTTAGACCTGGTGGCCCAGTCGTCGACTTCTACCGGCTTTTTGCAAGGGGTGGGAGATGGAACCTTCGTCGCGGCTGCGACGGCCTCGGGAGGCCAGGGCCTGCGGGTGGCTGACCTCGATCGGGACGGCCGACTCGATCTGATCATCGCCACCCCTGCGGCCATCGAAGTCTGGCGGGGCCAAGCCAGCGGCTTTACCCTCTGGCAGACTCGTCCCGTGGCCGGGGACGCGAAGTGCCCCGAGTTGATGGACCTCAACGAGGATGGCTGGCTGGATCTGGTGGTCACGACCGGCCTCGGCGGGGAATACTCCTCATCGAATCCCACTTCGGACGCTTTGATGGTGGCACTGGGCCAGAATGGGGGACTTCTAGATGATTTCGTCGCCCTTCCCTGTCAGGGTCACCCGACCCGTTTGTGTCGAGCAGATGTGAACAATGATGGACACCAGGACCTGGTGGCAGTCTGCCCTTCGCTGTCAAACTACGTTGGATTTGTCGACACCTGGAACCCTCTCCAGGAAGATTTCCATCCACCCTTTGCTTCGCCTTTCATCTTGCCAGGGTCAGGCCTGATGTGTTGGCTGGGAGACGGTCAGGGCGGACTCACTCAGGTCTTTCAGCAGAACCTGCCCGTTCCGTTGAGAAGCTTCAATTTCCAGGTGCGCGACTTTGACGGGGACGGCTTCGCTGATGTCGCTATCGCCGGTCAGACGCGCTCGCTGGTAGCCATCTTTCGCGGTGACGGCACTGGCCAGTTCACCCATCAAGCGAACTGGCAGTTTCCCGCTCCTTTCACGGCCGTGTCTGACCTCAATGGGGACGGTCGCTGGGATCTGGTGGGTGGCTCCTCTGTGTTGTTAGGAAAGTGACCATGCAGCGACTTCTAGGCATCCTCCTCATTCTCGCCCTGGCCGGCTGCGGCCAACTCGAAACGGGCACATCCACGACGCCCGACCCAGTGGCGGGCTTGAGCGGCGACGGCCTCATCGACTATGTGCGCCAGGGCCCTACAGGCAGTCAGGTGGGCCTGTCCCAGCAGGCCTTCGGAGGCGAGCGCTATGTGGTCTTCCACACCGCTGAAGCGCTCATCTCGACCGACACCAACGGGATGGAAGATGTCTATCTGATGGACCTTCTGCTGGGCAACCTCGAGCGCATCAGTCTGGGCGTGGGCGGAGCCCAGCCCGACGGGGCCAGCAGCTGGGCCACCGTCAGTATCGACGGCCGCTATGTGGCCTTCGAGTCGCGGGCCGAAAACCTGGTGGCGACCGACGGCAACGGCCACCAAGACGTGTTCTTGCGCGACCGCACCAAAGGCCAGACCATCCTGGTCAGCAACGGCGGCGACGGCGACAGCTTCGACGCCCAGATCTCGGGCCTGGGGCTCAAGTTGATGTTCACCTCGGCCGCTACCAATCTGGTGCCCGGCGACACCAACGGACAACTCGACTGCTTTCTCTACGACCTGGCCAGCACCAGTCTGGTGCGGGCCAGCCTGGACCGCAACGGCAACCAGATCGAGGGCTCGGACTCGACCGACCCGGCCATCAGCTATACCGGCAACCAGTTCGTCTTCGCCTCGGCCGGAACCAACCTGCCTCTTTACAACGGCTTTCGCCAGATCTACGGGGTGAAAGTCAAGAACCTCAAGCCGTTCTTGCTTAGCTATGGGCCGGGCAACCAGCCCGGCAACGGGCACAGCTCGGCCCCGTCGATTGCCGCCCAGGCCAAGAAGGTCGTCTTCACGTCCGAGGCCGCCGACCTGGTCGCGGACGACAGCAACGGCGTGGCCGACCTGTTCGTGTTCGACCTCGACGCAGCCGGGGTGACCCGGGGCTCGCTCGATTCGGGCGGTAACCAGCTCAACGGCCCCAGCACGGTGGGCGCCCTCAGTGGCGACGGCACCCAGCTGGCCTTCATCACCGAGGCCAGCGGGGCCGCCAGCGGCGACGGCGACGCCCAACCCGACGCCATCTTGAAAGACCTGACCACCGGCCAGACCACCCTCGTCAGCCGCGATAGCAGCGGCACCAAAGCCAACGGACCCTCGGGCGGGGTGAGCGTGAGCCTCTCAGGAGCCAGAGCGGTCTTCGGCACCCTGGCCACGAACCTGCAGCCGTTCGACACTACCAACGACGGCGACATCTATGTGCACCAACCCGATGTTGGCAACACCATCCTGGCCAGCCAGGCTTTTCAGTCGTCGACGGGGTTTGAGGGACGGCGCACCTTGACGATCCAATACCAGGGGATCCCCGAGACAGTCGATGTGAACAACGACGGACGCATTGATCTCATCTGGGTCGACCGCGACAGCTATGGGAGTCTAGGGACCGTCCAGGTGGCTCTGGGTGAGACCGATGGATTCGGGACGCCAATCTCCACCGGAATCATCGCCAACTATGTAGCCGTAGGTCAGTTCGGTGGAGACGCCAATCTAGACCTGGTTTGCCTCGGCGGCCGCGCTCTCTCATTGGCTCTTGGCGATGGCAGCGGTGGTTTTGCGACACCCACCGCCGTCACAACCTTTCCGTATCTGTCCTTTTCGACTTTCTACGGGTTGGTGACGGCGGACTTCAACGGTGACGGTCACGACGATATCTTGGCGCAGCGCTACAAGCAGAGTCCGACCGGCTCGCCCGGAACCGACTACAGTCAGGGGCTGATCGTGACCGGCAATGGCGCGGGTATCTTTGCTGCTCCGGTTACCGTGCCCATAGAAGGCTCCGTGGCGGGTCTACGGGTGGGCCGACTCGACAACGATAATCGTGCCGATCTGGTGACCCTCGAAGTGGTGAACTACGACACCAACCTGTACAAGGTTCACAGTCGACTAGGCACGGGCACGACCGTGATTACCGACATCGCCACGCTCGATGACGTGGTGAGTTTCAACCTCGGCGACTATAACAGTGACGGAATTGACGACCTCGTGATCGGGCTCTACGCCAAGGGGGTCCAACTCTATCTTGGTGACGGCGCTGGGGGCTTCGTCCATCAGGCGGACTACGTCCTGGCTGAGCCGGCTACCGTCAGCGAGCCCACGATTGCCGACGTGACCGGCGACCTGGTGCCTGACCTGGTGTTCGATAAGCAATATCGGCTTGAGATGATTCCTGGGAATGGAGTGGACCTGAGCGGTACGCCCCAGGTTATCTTTCCTGGCGACCTCGGAGGCCCCCTGCGTGTGATCGACGCCGACGACGATGGCGACCTGGACCTTTTTGCGATGGCCGTGCAGTCGGATACGACCAGCGCCGACGTCATGGTGCTGCCGAACCTCGGCGGCAACTTCTGGCCCTACTCGTCGTCGCCGGCCTGGTTCGCCCTGGTTGGCGACTTTCTGGGCAACTTGTTTCTCGACGCGGTCTATGCGGTCCGTGCGGACTATACTACACCCTTTGAAGGTGACGGAAAGGGAGGCCTGCAGGCGGGTCCTGGCTCGCCCATTCCCCTGGGTGGCGCGGAACAATTGCTCCGAGGAGACTTCAACAGTGATGGGTTGCTCGACCTGATCGTCGTGAGTGACTCGTACGCGTGCGTCGTGTTCCTCGCCTCTGGCGGGGGAAGCTTCACCGCGGGCCAGACCCTACCGATCAGCGGGAGTGGCAGAGCCGCTGACATTGACGGCGACGGGGACCTCGACCTGGTCCTGGCCTGCATTTCGGGCGTGCAGGTCTGGGTAGGGAACGGCGACGGCACTTTTACGGCCGGGCCGATTCTGGCTGCCGATCTCGTTTTCGTTTCTGAAAGCGTGCACCTCGAGTTGGTGGATTTAAACGAGGATGGACGACTTGACCTGGTCTTGGGCCGGCGGTGGGACCGGCAACTAGCCGTGGCCTTGAACACAGGTGGGGCTAACTTTGGCTCGTTCACCTCTTTAGCCTCCGCTGGTCATCCGTTTGAACCGCGGAGTGCGGACGTGAACCACGACGGGCACGCCGACCTGATCGTCAAGCATGGGCCCCGCCTGTCGATGACTTACTCGCTCTCACTGTCGGGCATCCCCACGGAACAGCCCCAATACGACTATCACGCAGCAGTGGTCGCGTTGGGAGGCTGGAAATGGGTTGGTGGGGGCCTGAGTTGTTGGCTGGGGGACGGGGCCGGGGGGTTGACCGAGGTTGGCTACCAGGCCTTACCTTCGTGGCTGGGTTCCACGATGGAAATCGGCGATCTAGATGGCGACGGCGAGGTCGACGTGGCCCTCGGCGGGCATCTTCGCTCGGTGGTCGCGCTCTACAAAGGAGACGGGACAGGCCAGTTCACTCTATCAGGAAGTTGGGTCTTTCCCGGCGACTTGGGGGCCATCGCAGACCTCAACGGCGACGGCCGTCTCGACCTTGTGGGCGGCGGCCCGTTCAACCTGTTAGGAAAGTGACCATGCAGCGACTTCTAGGCATCCTCCTCATCCTCGCTCTGGCCGGCTGCGGCCAGCTCGAAACGGGCACATCCACGACGCCCGACCCAGTGGCCGGCCTGAGCGGCGACGGCCTCATCGACTATGTGCGCCAGGGCCCTACAGGCAGTCAGGTGGGCCTGTCCCAACAGGCCTTCGGAGGCGAGCGCTATGTGGTCTTTCACACCGCTGAAGCGCTCATCTCGACCGACACCAACGGAATGGAAGATGTCTATCTGATGGACCTGCTGCTGGGCAACCTCGAGCGCGTCAGTCTGGGAGTGGGCGGAGCCCAGCCCGACGGGGCCAGCAACTGGGCCACCGTCAGTATCGACGGCCGCTATGTGGCCTTCGAATCGCGCGCCGAGAACCTGGTGGCGGCCGACGGCAACGGCCATCAAGACGTGTTCTTGCGCGACCGCACCAAAGGCCAGACTATTCTGGTCAGCCAGGGAGGCGACGGCGACAGCTTCGACGCCCAGCTCTCGGGCCTGGGGCTCAAGTTGATGTTCACCTCGGCCGCTACCAATCTGGTGGCCGGCGACACCAACGGCCATCTGGACTGCTTTCTCTACGACCTGGCCGCCACCAACCTGGTGCGGGCCAGCCTGGACCGCAACGGCAACCAGATCGAGGGCTCCGACTCGACCGACCCGGCCATCAGCTATACGGGCAACCAGTTCGTCTTTGCCTCGGGCGGGACCAACCTGCCCCTCTATAACGGCTTTCGCCAGATTTACGGAGCCCGCGCCAAGAACCTCAAGCCGTTCTTGCTCAGCTATGGGCCGGGCAACCAGCCTGGCACTGGCCACAGCTCGGCTCCCTCTATCGCCAGCTTCGCCAAGAAGGTCGTCTTCACGTCGGAGGCGGCCGACCTGGTCGCGGGCGACAGCAACGGCGTGGCCGACCTGTTCGTCTTCAACCTCGACGCGGCCGGGGTCACCCGGGCTTCTCTCGACTCGAGCGGCAACCAGCTCAACGGCCCCAGCACGGTGGGTGCGCTCAGTGGCGACGGCACCCAGCTGGCCTTCATCACCGAGGCCAGCGGAGCGGCCAGCGGCGACGGCGACACCCAGCCCGACGCCATCTTGAAAGACCTGACCACCGGCCAGACCACCCTCGTCAGCCGCGATAGCAGCGGCACCAAGGCCAACGGCGCCTCGGGCGGGGTGAGTGTGAGCCTCTCAGGAGCCAGAGCGGTCTTCGGCACCCTGGCCACGAACCTGCAGCCGTTCGACACCACCAACGACGGCGACATCTATGTGCACCAGCCCGATGTGGGCAATACCATCCTGGCCAGCCAGGCGTTTCAGCCCTCGACCGGCTTTGCGGGGCGGCGCAGCCTGTCGATCGAGTATAGCACCATTCCTGAGACGCCCGACCTCAATAAGGATGGCTTCTTGGATATGGTGTGGAGCGACGCTACCGGAGAAATCCAGGTTGCGCTGGGCCAGTCTGACGGCTTTGCAGAGGCAATCTCTCCTGGCTTTACGGGTTCGGCCCTCGCGGTGGACAAATTCGACGGGGATACCTACCCCGATCTAGCCTATCTGAATGGCTCTGAAGTTCGCCTGGCCCTGGGGGACGGGGCCGGTGGGTTTGGGCCATCCCAGGTGGTGGCTACCCTGCCTTCTGGTTTCGGAGTCTGGGAGGGCCTGAGTCGCCTGGATGCCAATCACGACGGAATTCCCGATCTGGTGACCCAGCAGCGTTTCTCGAACCAGTTCGGAGCTCTTTTGCTCAAAGGCGATGGTGCCGGAGCGTTTGCCCAGGCGACGTCGGTTACCCTGCCCGGATCGGCGGCAAGTCTACGGACGGCGCGAGTCGACGGGAACGAGTTTCCGGACTTCGTCAGTCTATCCAGAGATGGAAGTCCGACTACGTTCAAGCTCAATGTCGTGTTGGATGATGGAACCTCCGCCTCAACGGATTTAGGGTCGCTTAAGATCTTGAGTTACGGGCTGGGGGACTGGAACGGGGACGGCTTCGACGACCTCGTCATCGGCTTGTATCAGGGCGGGGTGCGTTTGTATCTCGGGGACGGGTCGGGGACCTTTTCTCTGGCCGATGAGATCGTAACGACAGCAAGCGCCACCGAGCCTATCCTGGCCGATGTCACCGGGGATTTGGTAACCGATCTGGTGGTGGATCTTCAGGACCGCCTGGTGCTGCTTCGCGGCAATGGTGTCGACCTCGGCATTCCACCCGAGACAGTCTTCCCCGGGTCTCTTCAAGGTCCGCTGCGCTTGGTCGACGCTAACGGCGATGACAGGCCGGACCTTTTCGCTGTGGCCACCTTGGACCTGACCAGGAAGGGCGAAGCTATGGTGCTGCTCGGCACCGGAGACGGCTCCTTCTGGGCCTCGTCCCGCTCGGCCGGTATCGTCGGGCTTGGTGACTTTCTTGGGGACCTGCTGTTAGATGTGGCGGTGGCGCAGTCGACTCCGTTCGTTACCCTCGTTCCGGGCGCGAACCCAGGCGTTGCGGGCTTTCAGCCAGGCATCGTGCCTGAGAACGCCCTCTACGAAGATTTCAATGGTGACGGCAAGCTCGATATTTTGCTACAGCGCTCCGATAGCGTGGGAGAACTCTGGCTCGGGGCCAACTTTGCCACCAACTTCGCGGCGCCGGTGGGCCCTGGAAAGGCGGCCGACCTCGACCTCGATGGTGACCTCGATCTGGTAACCTACGATGAAAGTGGTCTAAAGACTTACCGTAACGATGGACACGGCGGCTATACCCTGAGCGGCACTCTGCCCCTGAGCGGAAACCGCAAGTTCATCGAACTAGCCGATCTCAATCAGGACGGGTTGCCCGATCTGGTGATCTCAAGAACGTGGGAACGCGAGATCGACGTTGCCCTCAATCAGGGCGGAAGCTTCACCGTCTCGCACATCCTGTCGGCGCCGTCCCCTCCCGCTTCGCCGGTCGGCCCGGTGAAGGTGACCGATTTCAACCAGGACGGCAAGCCAGACCTGTTGGTGTCCATGGTGGGGCCCTACCACGCGTTCGGACTCTACGCCCTCGACGCTGTGGACGAGGATTTTCGCTCTCCGACCGGGACAGCGGCGCTTGACAGGGTTGGCATCACTGGCCTCGACTACTGGGGAGGGACCGGCACCGGCAACTTTTTCTATGGGACCCATTTTGACCTGAAGCATTCACCGGATACTTGCTTTGAAGTGGCAGACATCACCGGAGATGGAAAGTTGGACCTGTTGGTCGGACGGTCGTCCTACTCGGTGGTGTCGCTCTATACGCGTGCTTTGGGTGGAAGCTTCGAACACGTCGCCAATTGGATTTCACCCGGCGGACTCGGAGCGGTCGGAGATACCAATGGAGATGGACGATTCGACCTGGTCGGCGGCAATGGCTCCGTTCTGCTGGGGCGATAGGCCAGGGTTTTCAACTTTCGCGGAGTAATTGGACTGTATGCGCCTTGTAGCCAGGGTGTCTGCTTTAATAGCGTATCTGCTGCTCGCGGCCTGCACGAATAGCCCGCTCGGCTTTGGGTCTGCTCCCGAAATGGGCACCGTCAACCTGGCCCCCGATCTGGTCCGCGACGGGCCCACGGGCACCCAGGTCGGTCTCTCTCAGCAAGCGGTCGGAGGCGAGCGCTACGTGGTCTTCCACACCGCCGACGCCCTGGTCGCCGAAGACACCAATGGGGTCGACGATGTCTATCTCAGAGACCTCGAGACCGGTCAGCTCGAGTTCATCAGTCGCACCCCGGGAGGAGCGGCCGGCAACGCGGCCAGCGCCTGGGCCACCGTCAGCATCGACGGGCGGATGGTGGCCTTCGAGTCGCGGGCCAGCGACCTGGTGACCGGCGACACCAACGGTTATCAAGACATCTTCGTGCGCGATCGCCAGGCCGGCACCACCACCCTCATCAGCCATCCAACCACTGGCGAGTCCGACGGCGACAGCCTCGACGCCCAGGTGGCCGGGCTCGGTTTGGCGGTGGTCTTCGCCTCGGGGGCCACCAACCTGGTGTCCGGCGACAGCAACGGCCACATCGATTGCTTTCACTACAACCTGGGCACGGGTGCCCTGCAGCGCATCAGCCTCGACCGTGACGGCAACGAAGTGGTGGGCTCGGATTGCCTCGACCCGTCCATCTCTTACACCGGCAACCAGGCTGTCTACACGTCGGCCGGCACCAACCTGCCGGGCTATAACGGCTATCGTCAAGTCTATGGCCTGCGCCTCAAGAACAGCAAGCCGTTCTTGCTGAGCTATCGCCCGGATCGCCAAGCCGGTTCCGGAGATTGCGCCTCTCCCACCATCTCGGCCTATGCCAAGCGGGTGGTGTTCACCTCGACGGCCGAAGACATCAGCCCCTCTGACGCCAACGGCAAGGCCGACATTTTTCTCTTCAACCTCGAGGTTTCTACCGGGCCCGCCCTGGTCTCGCTCAACGGGGACGGGCAACAACTCGATGATGATTGCACGGTCTCGGCGCTCAGCGGCGATGGCACCCGGGTCGCCTTCATCACCAGCGCCACCAACGTGGTCGCCGCCGACAGCGACAGCCAGCCCGACGCTTACCTGCGCGACCTCGACAGCGGCGAGGTCTGGCTGATGAGCCAGAATGTCGACGGCGAAAAGGCCAACGGTCCCAGTGGCGGGCTCAGCCTTTCGCTCTCGGGCGAGGGAGTGGCCTTCGGCAGCACCGCCACCAACCTGGCCGAGAGCTACCTTGTGCCGGGGGTCTACTGGCGCAAGCTCGGCTCGACCCTGGTGCTCAGCTCGGATGCCCCCTTTGTTTCCGAGCTGACCCTATCTCCTGAAGAGGCCAATCTGACCGTAAGCGCCACCCAACAGTTCACCGCCCTGGCCGACGGGGTCGATGTCTCGGCCGACTGCAAGTGGACGTCGAGTGACGAGGCCATCGCGACCGTCTCCGCGGAGGGCCTGGTGACCGGCGTCAGTGGCGGCGAGGTCACCATCCGGGCCATCTACGGAGGGCATCTGGTCGAGGAGTCCCTGCGAATTCGGCCGATGCTGGTGCTGACGCCATCGAACTACCTCTTCAATATCGATATCAACGGTCAGGTCACCGAGCTAGCCACCACCAGCACCGGCGGCTGGACCTCGGTCCTGGACCCGGCCGGTCGCTACCTGTACGTGCGCACCACGAATGCCCTCGAAACCTGGGAACTCGGCCTCGACGTCAGCCTGACGCGAGTGCACACGCTACCGTTGGAGACGGCTAAACGCATGCGAATGATCGTGGACCCCCTGAATCGCTTTCTGTTCGTGTACGAACCCGAGCTTGACCGTTTAGACAGTTATCGCCTCGGTCCGACCGGCGAACTTGAGCTGATTCAATCAATCTCGGTCTTTGTGTTTAACCCGCCTTCGAATCGTCCCCACAAGATGGTGTGTTCGCCCGATGGCCACTACTTATATTTTGTGCACCCGTATTACTCGGCTCTTAACCCGTTTCGAATCGAGAGCGACGGCCGCCTGACGGTCCTGGCCGCGGAGATCGATGACAGTGTTCAGCTTTTACTCGTCGACAAGACCAGAAATCTTCTCTACACTTTAGACTATTCGCTGCCGCCGAAGCTGAATTGGTATCGCATCGGGTCCGACGGCTACCCGCTTCTGCAAGGCTCGATGGCTTTGGATGTCTCTTGGGGACGGACCTTCGACACGCCAGACATCGCTCTTGCGCCTGACGGCAGTTATCTGTTTCTTCTTTACGCGCTTAGAGACACCGCTGGTGAGCCCTCGCTCTATGACGGGACACTCCACGCGCTGCGACTCGACACCGATGGTACTCCGACCCATCTCGAGCCGGCCCTGCGAGGGTCGACGGCCGGAGATTGGTTGTGTGTGACCAGTGATAGCAAGAAAGTCGTCTTCTCGGAAGACTACTACCAATACTTCCAACCTCCCAACATCGGCCGCAATCAAAAGATTTCATTCGTGTCGGTCGACGAGGACGGTGGACTCTCCGTGTCGCAAGAGTTCGTCCGCTCCGGCCGGCTTCTGCCCACACCCTAAAGCTGGAGCAGGCCGGCCCGGGTCAGCAGCTTCAGCACGCGTTGGACCTGGCTGGACTCTTTGAGGACCACCAGGCGCTTGCCCGAGGCTCGCAGTTCAGCCGACAGTTCGCCCAGCAGGTGGGCTCCGGCCGAGTCGATGAAGTCGACCTCTTCGAGGTCGAGGCCGACCGCCTGTTCGCGGTGGGCCAGGCGTTCGACCTCGCGGCGCAGGTACTCGCGGCTGGCGCGGTCGAGTTCGCCCCGGGCCTGAACCACAGGCAGGCCGTGGATGGTGGATTGCTTGACTAGCAAAATGACAACTCCCTTCCCAGCCTTCTAACCGGCCAGAGCCGGAAAGGATTCCCGTGGCAGAGCGAAAACCATAATTGATGACAGCATTCGACCGCGACAGGGCTCTCAAGACCTTCGGAAGTACCGAGGTGCTGCGCGAGGCCGGGCGGGTCTATCTGGAAGAGGCGGCCGGTATGTTCGAGCGCATCCGAAAAGCCGCCGAAGCTCGCGATTTTGGCGAGCTGCGCGAGAGCGCCCACTGGATCAAAGGCGGCATGACCTATCTGCACGCCGCTGCGGCCGCCGACCTCGCCCGCTCTATCGAAGAGTTGGCCAAAGCCGAGCAGGTCGAGGGGCTCGACCAGGCGGTAGCGCGGCTGGGCGACGAGATGAAGGCCCTGGAAGAAGAGCTGCGAGCCGAGGGTTGGTAGCTACGGGCGTTCGTCCCCAGGCGGTCCAGCTAGCGCAGTAAACTTTTAACGAATGTCAGCGGGCTGTAAGTAGCCCGTTGGCTGACTGACACCCGCCTGCCCTAGACTGTCGGCATGATGATCGGAAAGCCACTCACCCGCGCGACCTCTCGCCCGACCGTTCGAAGCCACCAAGCCGAGAACCTCGGGACCATTCAGGAGATGGTCGAGATTCGGCGGCAGGAACCGGGACTGCAAATGGCCGCCTGGGTCGAACTCGCCCAACGCAGGCTCGACCAAACCGAGGCAGCCCTGCAAGGGATGAAGACGATTCCGGGGCTCTGTCTGCGCCAGCAATGGGCTCTCCAGAGGCTCGAGCGGCGGGCCGCCAGAGCGGAGTGTCAAACCGATCGCCTGGCCGCAATTCGAGGCGGTATCACGGTGCTGGCCAGCTTGCCGACCGATGAGCTACACTCAGCGGCGGTCGGCAAAGCGGCCTACCGGTTGGTGGCCCGCTCGAACGAGGAGGCGCCCACGGTTCGTCGCACCGTTCTCGAGTCTGGCATCGACACGCTCTACGATGTGGTAGGCATTGGCACCAACCCTCACGTCAAAACCGAACTGCCTCTGCAGGGCTCGCCCGACGACCCCCTCTTCATGACCGATCTTTTGAGCCTGGACCCCGACTTCCGGGGCCTTCCCCAGCAGGCAAGGCGGAACCCCCCGGGGTTGCCCCAACCGCTGAAGCCCTCGGGGCAGCCCATCACCCCTCGGATGAGAGCCCTGATGAGCACCCGCCAGGAGGCCATCATAGCCCTCGAGCGAGCCAATCGCAGGGATGAACTGGCCTCGCGGCCGGACCTGATCCAGGACCGAAACTACGTCATCCAGGGGCTTAGAGAATTCGATGACGCGACCCTTCTCGAAGTCCTCGGTCGAGCCCCCCGGGTGCAGGCGGGCACAGCTAGCCTGAGTGGCCCTGACCGAGTCGGGAGGTGGTTGGCGTGGGGCGTCTCCGCGACGGCCTGGGCGCTGGTCCCCGCCCTCGGTCTGGCCCTGGGCCAGGTGGTGGGTCAAACGACGAACCTTGCCTCGATTCCTGACGGGCTAGAAATAGCCGGCTTTCTCGGGGGGTTCCTGGGCACTGTACCGGGAGTCCTGCTAAGCCACGTTGCCGGAATCTGTTGGCGCGAGCAAGTCGAATACGCGCAGTCCCAGGGTGCAAAGGTGATGCGCGGAGAGCCCCTGATCATTTCGGCCCTGGAGGCCTCAGCCGATCTACCACCTGTGCAACAATCAGGGCTGCAATTCTCCAGGCAAGAGATTCTTCAGGCGGCGGCCGCCGAACTGGCAAAGAGCCAGACCGCCGACGAGATTCGGGAGCGCTCGACGCACCTGCGACTGCTCGAAAGGGCGCCCGGCGCCAATGCCGCGGAAATCCACGACTGGTTGCTGACGAACAAATTCGGGCAGTCGGCTTCCCTACTGCGAGCCGCGGTCGACGCCATGCTTGCCGACCAAAGCCCGGAATCCAAGCCCTGACCCGGCAGGGCGGGCTTCGAGGTTTTTCTGACGGACGGCGCTGCGAGTCCGAGGATGAAAAGGCCCCCGTCCGAAGACGGGGGCCACTAGCACCGGGCTCGGGGGGGGGCTTCGCCCTGCGTGCCAGTGAAGCACTCTTTCTCAAAGAAGAAATTTGCCCTTCAGCGATTAGGCAAAAAGCTGGATTTGTTTTCAATGTTAACCTGGCTGTAACAATCTCGCAATCCCAATCCTGGCGTGAAAGGGGCGGCTCTGACTTGAAAGTGCCGGGGGCAAAGTTTGTTTCAGTAGGTGGAATTTTCTGACACTCAAGCCATCGATTTCCATTCGGTCGATTTGCGCCTGTTTAGATTTTCCAACAGGCAGGGAGGCCGGACGGGCCGCCTTGAAGTGCGCCCCATGTCCGACTACGGTTGGGATGCCATTCGCGAAGGTGAGGCTCCCGGGCAATTGGTCCTGGATCCCGAGACGCGGCTCGAGAGTGCGGTGGTCAGCCTCGGCGTGTTCTCGTTTTTGCTGGGGTTTGTCGGCTTGCTCAACGCTTATGCCAGGCACCTGGGCTGGTTGGATGCCTCGCTCTGGCTGACGGTGGCGGCTCTGGGGGCCGGGCTGGTGTTCTTGCGCAACCGCCTCGACGACCACTACGTACTCGATTTCGACCGTCGAGAAGTGCGTTTTCATCGCTACTTCTTCAGCCACCGGGTGCAGCGTCTGTCGTGCCACTTTGACCAGGTCGAGGCGCTGGTGCTTGAGCCGAGGCCGCGCGCCAACAGTCGGGGCCTTCACTGGGATTACGGCCTGACGGTCTTCGCCCTGAACCGGCGCCGCATTCGGGTCCTGCCGGCCTGCGAGCCTGACTATGAAACGGTGGCTCGAGCCGGGCGGATGGTATCCGAGCGGATGACGGTGCCTTTCTTCGAGGGTGAGGCGGAGAAGCAACTTCGGGTCGAGGCCCGGCCCGAGGGCAGACGCTTCAGCTACCACCCCTACTCGACCCTCCCGGGCGTGATCGCGGCTTTCGTGGTGCTGGGCTTTCTGGTCTTCGTAGTCGTCGGCATCTGGTGGTCCGGGTCACGGTGAAGTTCAAGCAGTGGGTGGGCGAGCAGGCTGCCGACCTGGTCGTGCACGAGTGTCCCGGGCTGCTGGGATTTCGGCGTAAACTGGCGGATGTTTACTGTTGGGTGATTTTCCGCTCGACCTCCAAAGAGGATTTTTTTCTGGCCAGAGTTGGCAGCTCGTACATGGGCACGCTCGAGCTGGCCTGGCCTTTCACCCCCTTCACGGTAACGCGTGAATTCGAGGTTCCCGGCCGTCCGGCGTGGCTCGACCAGCTCGAGGAGATCTTTGGGGCGACCCGCGAGCAGCTTCTGGCCGACGCCGAGGTGCGCAAGGTCATCTCGAGGGCGGCCGCCGGCGGGGGTAGGGTAGACGCTGGCTTGCTCGAGCAATACGAGGACGAATTCGTAGGCTATCTGGCCGGCTACCTGGACCAGACCGAGAAGCTCGAGCGTCCCCCCGAACTCGATAGCTTCTTGGAACAACTTAAGTCTGAGGGGGCCAAAGAGTCAGAAGGTGCCTTTACGGTCGACATCCGCAAAGCTCGCGAGAAGTTGCGCGAGTATCAGCTCGCTTCGCCGGCCGAATTCGTGGTTCACCTGCTGGCGGCCGGTGCGGCCGGCCGGGCCCGCCAGGTCGAGGTTCACGTCGATGCTGACGACCTCATCGTCGAGTTGGATGTGGCCAGCCTGGACGAGGCCGAACTCGACGCCCTGGTGGGCGTGCTGATGCAGGCCGACCTCGAACCCCGAACGATGATGAAGCAAGAGCTAGTGCTGGCCCTCAATTCGGCCAGTCAGCTCGGGCCGCGCTGGCTGCGCCTCGACAGCGGCGCCTGGCGGCGAGATTTGACCCAGGGCTGGGACGAGCCACTTCAGCCCCTCGACCCGCCGGTCTCGGGGATGCGAGTGCACTTTCGCCGGCCCCTGGGGCTCGAAGTGGTCGATCGGTTTCTCCGGGCTCTGGCCAGGGAACATCCCGAGTTCGACGTCATCCGCCGGCGCTGTCCGCATCTGCCGATGCCGGTCCGAATGGGTGACAAAGAGTTATCGAGCCCGATCGATTGCTCGGCCTTTGGGGCCGTCTGGTATTTCATCCATCCGCACTGCCCCCTCTGGCTGGAAGGTCGAGCGGCTCACCATTTCGAGTTCGCCTCACCGGGACCATACTCGATTCTGGTCGGGCTGCAAGGTCCCAGCAACGACCTGGTGGTGCAGCGCAACGGTCTGGTGTATGAACGTCCCGAGGTGGACTCTCGGTTGCCCTTCGTGGTGGTCGAAGCCCCGAATCTGCCCACCGATCTTTCCCATCAGAAGCTGGTGGATTCTCAGGTCTTTCAGCGTTTTTGCAAGCATCTCGAAGAGGTCGAGAAGCAAGTCATCGAGCAGACCGTCGAGGAGTTGGCTCAAGAATGCCGGGATCAGATCCTGGCCTGGGCCATCCAGGGGGTTCGAGCCGCCCAGTCGGTGCCTTGCGTGCCTCGCCTGGGCAGCACGCCGCTGAGCTGGAGAGTCTTTCTGGGCCAGTCGGAGCGCGAGCGATTCTACACCACCCGGGAGTGGGCTCACCCGCCTTTGCCCGGCGACCTGATCTATTCGATCGCCGAGAGCAACCTCAAAGCCGTCGGCCGTAAGCTCATTTTGACCTGTGCCGATGACCGGCTGGAGAAGGCTCAACAATGGTGGACCCGGCATCAGCAGTGGCTCGAGCTTGCGCCGGCCCCGGTGGCTCTCGAGCTGCCCTGTTTGTCCACCACCCGCACCGAGTTGTCGGACGCCGTCACCCTGTTGATGGGCCTGCAGCAGGTCAAAGTTCCCGGGGCTCTGGGCTCGGTGCTCGAGCTGCGCGCCCAGGGACGACCGCTCGAGACCATCCCGGACGACCTCTTGCCGCGCGGCGTGGCGGCCAGCGTCAATGACCCTGAACTGCGCATGGACTCGGATTGGAAGCATGTCGAGCGGGATGAGACCTTCGATAAGGTCATCGCTAACCTGCAAGCGCTACTGCCCGAACTCTATCGCAAGGCCGTGCAGGAACACAGGGACAACCCCCAGTTGCGGATCCACCTGATCTACTACGCGGCCTTTTGTCTTGGCCGCTGGCACGAGATGCCACCGTGGTACTACGAGATCAAGCTCTTTACCCTCAAGAATGGGCGCGGTTTGAGCCTTGATGAATTGCAGCGGCGTATGGTCCACGGAAGCCTCGAATTGCGCAAGGACCCCTGGACACAACCGGCCCTGGACCACCTGCTGAAAACGCTCTACCGCTAGGTCTGGCCCGGCAGGCGACAGCGCCGCACGATCTGGTGGCGCTCGATTTCGAAACCCAACGCCTTCTGGACTCGTAGGGCCGCCTGGTTGTTGGCCGAGATGGTGCCCACCAGGTACTTGAGCCCGCGCGCGGCCACCAATTGCGAGGCCTTTTCGATCAGACGCTTGACGGTCATTCCCCCGCGAAATTCAGGCGTGACGGCAATGTCGACGATGAACCCCTGGCGCTCGCCGGTGGCCGGTTCGACGTGATTGAGTTGGACCAGGATATAGCCCTTGAGGCGATGGTCTTTGGTGGTCTCCACCAGCAGCAGCGTGTTGCGGTCACGACCCAGTGTCTCTTCGAGGTCGGCCAGCGAATCGAGCATGGCCTGCTGCACCTGTTCGGGAGTCGCCTCGCGGGTTGTCGGCAGGCTGTGCAGGATCGATTCCACCGCCAGTGCGCGGATGGCCGCCAGGTCTTCTTTGCGAGCCAGGCGGATCACAGCTCGACCTCGAGTGCCCGCAAGCGGCGAAAGCCCACGCTGGGATAATGGCTGGGTCTGGTCGCCAGGCGGGCCGAAGGCCAGCGTCGCAAGACACCTTGCCAGGCTGCCCTGGCCTCCATACGGGCCAGAAAGGCTCCCAGGCAGAAATGGATACCGATGCCGAAAGCCAGATGGCGCGTGGCCGCCCGGTCGATATCGAAGCGATCCGGTTCGGCGAACTGGCTCGGGTCACGATTGGCCGCGCCGATGCAGAGATTCACGCACTGGCCGGCCCGCACTAGCTTGCCAGCCACCTCGACGTCCTCGGTGGCGTAACGGCTGGTGATCTGGCTGGGGCCGTCGTAGCGAAGCACCTCTTCGAGCACCGCCGCCATGCGCTCGGGCTCGGCCACCAGCCGGGCCGTCTGCTCGGGGTGCTCGAGCAGGGCCAGCAGTCCGTTGCCGATCAGGTTGGTGGTCGTGTCGTGGCCGGCCGCGAACAGCAGGGTGGCCAGGCCCAGGATATCGTCATCTTGCAGGCCTTCGACAGCCAAAAGATCGCTGAGCAGATCGTCGGCCGGCTGGCTGCGCCGCTGGGCGATCAGCTCGGTGAAATAGGCCTCCATGGCAGCCAGGCTGGCGGCTCCCTGAACCACCACCTCGGGGGCGGGGCCGTCACTGCCCAGAAACGAGACCAGATCGTGAGACCACCCTTCAAAGCTGGCCACCTCCTCGGGGGGAGCGCCCAGAATGTCGGCGATGGTCAAGACCGGCAGGGGAGAGGCCAGCACCGCCAGTAAATCGGCTTGCCCCGGCCCGACGGGATCGAGCAGATGATCGACCCGTGCGGCGACGATGCCTTCCATACGACTGAGGCTTTTGGGAGTGAACACTTTGGCCACCAGAGCGCGCAACTGGTCGTGGCGGGGTGGGTCCATGAAGAGCAACCACGAACTCAGGCGCCGCTCGACAGCCGAGAGATCGAGCCCCTCGATCCCCAGCCGCTTGGTAAAGTCGCTGACCCGGCCAACCGAGAAACGGTCGTCTTTCTTCAGGCTGGCGATGTCGGCATAGCCGGTCAAGAACCAGGCCCCCCAGCTCTCGCTCCAGTGGACGGGGTCGAGTTTTCGCAGCAGATGATAGACCGGATAAGGATTGCGTTGCATCTGATCTCTGAATCTAGCCAGCAGGTCGGCGGACACCCGGGGGTCTTCGTGGCTAAAAGTTGCTCGTCCTATGTTACAAAAGCTTAAACATGTGGTCACAACCTGGCAATCTCTGGGAGCTACCCTGGTAATACAGATCTTTAGGCGGAGGTTCGTAAAGTCATGGGTGGAGTACGTGCAAAACAATCAGCCAGCGTAGAGTTTCATGCCAGTTGCAGCGTGGGCGGTGGATGTAACGATTTCCGGAACACCAATTGCGGTGGCGCCCACCACTCCCACGAGGGTGGTCACTGTCACGAAGGCGGGCGCAATCACGGCTGTCAAGAGAATCGTGGTTGTCACGAGAACCGCGGCTGTGGCGAACAGCGCGGGTGCGGCCAGAGTAATGGCCTCTGCTCCGGGGGCGGTCTTGGTCAGGGTGGCGAGATCGGCAACCTGGTGAACCAACTGCTGGGCGCGATCAACCAGATGACCGGCGGGGCTCTGGGTAACCTCGGCGGCCAGGGCGGCTTCGGCCAAGGGCACGGCGGCGGCTGCGGTTGCGGCGGCGGCGGCCCGTTCGGGTTTGCCGGCAACAACATCTTGTTCTAACCATTCAAGAACAAAGCAAAGAAGCCCCGAGTCCCTCGGGGCTTTTTGCTTTAGCCGATACGGCGCATCAGGTCGGCGGCCGGGGTAAAGACGGCTCGGGCCTTGTCGAGGGCAAAGCGGTCCTGGCTGTCGAGCAAGCCTTGCATCACCTCGAGACCCTCGTCGATTCGTTCCAGCAGTTGAGCATGCAGAGCCTGTTGTTCGGCGTTCATGCGAGCCGGCGGGGTGGTGTGGTGCTTTTCGGCCAGCGACTCGAGGATGCCGAGGCCGGCTTCCATCTCTTCCCGCGTGGCCCGACCGGCACAGTAGGCGTCGCCCAGGCTGAGCAAGCTCTCGAAAGCCAGCGGTAACGCGCCCTCGCGTTCGCTAGCAGTTAGACCGTCGCTCGAGACCAGGTCCACCTCTTCGCCACCCTCCTCCGAAACGGCCGTCAAGAACATGGCCAGATTGTGGCCGGCTGCCTCGAGGAAGGGCCACTCGGGCTCAAGAGCGGCGGGGGTCTCGCCCAGCTCGCCCAGACGGTCGAGGATCTCGCAGACCTGATCGACAGCGTCGGTGAGAATCAGCTCTTTATAGACCGAATCGATTTTCTCGCGCAGGCCTCGGCGACACTGCTCGAGCGAACGTCGAAAGTCGTCGGCGCTGGCTTTACCGTCGGCCAGGCGCCGGCCGGTAGAAAAGACCAGATTGACCCAGGCCACCTCGGTGGGGCCGCCCTGGCCCAGCTCGCGCTCGAGCTGCATGCCCAGCTCGGCAACGAGAGTGTCGGATAGGCGCATCGTCTCTTCGCGAAAGACGCTGGCAAACTCGGCCCGGTCCCCGCCGCTCTCGCCCTTCTTGAGCCCGTCGGCCCACAGGCGACACTCTTCGGCCACGTCGTCGAGAGCGCGCTCCACCACCGCTCGTGATTCGGGGGTTTCGATCCGCTCGAGGGCGCCGGTCAGGCCCGTGCGAAAGGCCGGATACTCCTCGAGCAGAGCGATGGTGTGGCGAGAATGGCCCTGGCCGGCCGCAAAGGCCTCGAGGTGCGTCAGCAGACGATTTAGATAGGGCAACAGGGCTGGGCCCTGGTTGAAACGGTCGGCGTGCTGCTGGCGCGAGGCGCGGATCTGCTCGCGACATTGCAGCGCGCGCTGAGCCAACGGTTCGAGCTGCTGCTCGTCAGCCCGGCTCAGTTCGTCGACGGCGGCTCGATAGTCGTCGAGGGCTTCTTCGAGGGCGACGCACTGCTGGGCGGTCAGCTCGGGATTATCCTCTGACTCAGCGGCGAACTGGGTGCAGGCCTGCTCGAGTTGGGGGGCCAGCTGAGCGGCCAGCTCGTGGACCCTGGCCAGATCCTTGCTCTGGGCGGCGCTGAAAAGGTCGTCGATGGTGATCACTGGTGAAGTCATGGCGGAGATTTCTCCGAGGTCGGGACCAATCCTACGAGGCTCCCGGCTCTGGTGGGCGAAGCTCTAAAAATGCGCCGGCTGGTCATCTTCGTTTTGCTGTTGTCACAGCTCGGCTGGGCCGACGATGTGGCCAGCCTGGTCACCGACATGCGGGGGATCGCGCGCGACCTGATCGGGCAGGGGGCGGCGCGCCAGGAATACGAGGAATTCGTCAAGCGCCATCAACTCAAGGCTCTCTCCTATCCGACCTACATCAAGAACAAGCTGGCCTTCGAGGCCACCCGCGACGCCGGCCTGTGGCACATCGGTTATCGCATCACCGACGAAGAGCCCAACTCCGACCAGATTTGGAGGCAGTGGCGCCAGCTGTCGCGAGTGGGTAGGGGTCAGGTCACGGCTCAAGCCGAGTGCGACGAACTCTCGGCCCTCTATGCCTTTCTGGCTCGTAAGTTGGGGGTCAACGGGGTAGGGTTGTTCTGGCCCACCTCAAACCACACCGTGGCCGTTTGGCAACTTACCGACTCGCAGGGCAGTCCGGTGCGAGTGGTGGTTCCGACGACGCCAATTTTCCTGGGTCGCCATGACGGCTTTGACGCCCGCGGCTTTGATCCGTGGAAGCAAGAGGTGATTTACGAGTATGGGCGAGGCGATGCCCCCGATGACTTTCCCCTGGCGCCCGGTCTGACTCGCTTCTTCCTGCAGCAGTTGCGCGACTACGGAGGCGCCTCGCAAAAGCTTCTGCACGAACTGCGCTACCTGCGTCAAGAAGCGTGGCTGGGCAAGCGTTCTGAGTCAAAGCTCTCGGCCCTGGAACGGCACTTCACCTCGTCCCCCGACCAGCGCGCCATCGCAGCCTTCAGGCGCAGCTTCCCCTGAAGGCTCCGGCCCCGAGCATGAGGAATGGAGCGCCATGCGTTCCCAGGCTCCCCGGATACCGGGGGTGGAGCTGCTCGATGAGTTAGGGGCGGGGGCTCGCAACCTGGTCTTTCGCGGGCGCCGCCGCGGCCGGGAGGCGGCCATCAAGCTTCCCCGGCGACGCCATGAGCCCGAGCAGACCTACGAGGAGTATCGCCGCGAGGCCGGCCTTCAGGCCCGCGTGCGAGGGGCCGGTCTGCCCGAGGTTTACGAGGTGGGACGCAGCGGGGCCACTCCATTCCTGGTGAGCGAGTTTGTCGAGGGCGTCTCCCTGGCGGAAAAGCTCAAGAGTGGTCCGCTCTCTAGCGAGCAAGTGCGGCGCCTGGCGATGGAATTGGCCCAAACCCTGGGGGTTGTCCACGAGCGCGGGCTGGTCCATCGCGACGTCAAGCCCTCCAACGTCATGTTGACCCCTGAGGGTCGGGCCCGCCTGATCGATTTTGGATTGGCCAGCCGCTCCTATTTGCAAGAGCACGGCACTCTCACCGGTACTTTCCTCTACGCCGCCCCCGAGCAGACCGGCATGCTCTGCCGGGCCGTCGATGGCCGAGCCGATCTCTACTCCTTGGGAGCCTTGCTCTTCGAATGTCTTACCGGGGCACCGCCCTTCAAGGCCAACGATGCGGCCGAACTCATCCGGCTGCACGCGGTAGCGCCGGTGCCGCCTTTGAGCAGTCTTTGTGCGGCCCCGGCCGACCTGGTGACCATCGTCGAGAAGCTGCTGGCCAAAGATCCCGACGATCGGTTCGAGAACGCCTGGAAGTTGCTGAACTCGCTGGGGGTGCTGGCCGAGGTACCCATCGAGAGTGTCTTTCTGGGCAGAGATCAAGAGCTCGCTCGGCTCGAAAAGGAGTGGGGTCGCGCCCTGGAGGGTCGAGGCCGGATGGGCGTGATCGCTGGCGAGTCAGGTTGCGGCAAAACGATGTTGGTCGAGACCTTCGCGCGTGGATGCAGCCGCCACCTGGTGCTGCGGGGCAAGTGCGATCCCACCCGTACCAACCCGTTTGCTCTCTTGCTCGAACTCTTTTCGGATCTGCCCCAGACACCCGAAGTGGCCCGGGCCGCGGGCGAGAGCGCGCGACTGCTGGCCGGCTTCTCGCCGCGGTTGGCCTGGCTCGAGCCCGACGGCCAGGCCCCTGGCGAAGTGGACCCGGCCCAGTATTATCAGGTGTTGACCGATTTTTGGCTAGCCCTGGCCCGCCAGCCTCTGCTGGTGGTGATCGACGATCTCCAGTGGCTGGACCCGTCGAGCGCGCAGATCCTCAAGCGGGTGATGGAAAGCCTGGCTCGCACTCGCTGCCTGCTGCTGGCTACCCACCGCAACCCGGAGTCGAGCGAATTCGAGAATCTCGTCCTCTGTCGCCTGGCTCCTTTGACGGCGAGCCAGACCGAGCAACTGGTGACCGAATTGCTCGGGGCGCCACCTGAAGCAAATCTGATCGAGCAGGTCATTTTGGCCGCCGGTGGCAACCCGCTGGCCACCGTGGCTACAGTCGAGGCCGCGCTCGACGCGGGCGTTTTCGTGCCGCATTGGGGCGGCTGGCGAGTCGAGAGCGAGGGACTGACAGCGCTGGAGCTGTCGGGCGACGTGATGGAGTTGGTCCTGCGCCGGCTCGACCACCTTGCTCCCGAGCAGCGTCGGGTGCTCGAGGCGGCCGCGGTTTTGGGCCTGCGCTTCGAGTCCGGACTGTTGCGAGAAGTCACCCGTTGTGCCGAAGAAGAGCTGTACACCGTGCTGGCCGAGGCCTGTCGATTGAGGCTGCTAGAAGCGCATCCGGGTGGAATTTATCGGTTCGTGCATGATCGCGTTCGCGAGGCTCTATCTGGCCTCGACGAGGAGCTTCGACGAGAGCTTCACCTACGGGCGGCGCGAGCGCTGGCCGACCAGCCCGCCAATCTTTTCGCCCGGGCCGAACACTACTGGTCGGCCACCGCCGGGCAGCCAGACGCGGCCACCGCCCAGGCGTGCGAGCAGGCCGCGAGTCTGGCCCTGGAGCGAGCCGCAGCCGACGAAGCCTATCTGTTTTTTACGCGCGCCGAGAGCAGCCGTCCCCCGGGCATCGAGGTAACGGCCGCCTATCAGCAGTCCTTTGGCGAAGCTTGCTAACGGTCGGGTCACTTTCAGGAGGGGATGCGACGCCTGAGCGCGGCCCTGGAAAAATCCCAGGACCCCCTCTCTCGAGCCGAGACCCACCGCCAGCTGGCCCTGCTCAACGTCACCTTTGGCGACAGCACTCGAGCCGTGGCTCATCTGCGCTCGGCCTTTGCCGAGCTGGGTATTCGCAAGGCCGCCAGTCCCTTCGGGCGAGCCCTTTCTTCGGTTGGTCATCTGCTCGGCTTCGGGGCGAACCGGGTGCCGGCCGAAGCGGGCATTCGCCTGGCCGTGGTGGCTTGCCGGGCTTGCCTGGCCGAAGGCCATGTGGGGGAGGCGATCGAGGCCCTGGCGGTGGGCACGAAACTAGCTCGTCGCGTCGAGCTTTGCCCCTCGCTGGTGCTGCTCACCAGCATGCAGGCCGTGGCTCTGGCCGGGGGCGGCTGGTTGGGTGCCGCCGAGCGGCGCCAGGCTCAGGCCGAGCGAATGGCCGAGCAATTGGGCGACCCCAGTGTGCAGGCGCAGCTGGGGCTGACCCGCACTTTCTACCTCCGCACCCGCGGCGATGAAGTCGCGGCCGCCGCCAACAGCGAAGAGTGTCTGTTGGAACGAGGGGCCTGGCTGGCCACCCCCGACTATCTCTTGATGTGCGGCGATCTGGCCCACAACCTGCACTTTCGCGGCTTGCCCGGACCCTCGCGCGACTGGTTGGATTTCAGCGTGAAGAGAGCTCGCCACGAGAACTATCCTTTCACCGTCATCGGCCCCATCGCGCCCACCATGGCCATGCTCGGGCGTCCGGCCGAGGCCCGCGACCAGCTCGAGCGGAACAACCCGCCCGCCGATGCTTCTCCGTTGCGTTTGGCCACCCATCTCGAGGCGAGATTGCACCTGCTGTTGGAGAGCGGTGAACTCGGCCAGGAAGCCGACCGCATCATCGAAGAGTTCGATAACCTGGGGCTCTACATCCAGACCGCCCCCATCCAGGTGCGAGCCTTCTTCATTCTGGAAGGGTATGCTAGGCTGCGGCAGAGCGAGGCGGGTCCGATTCGCCATCAAGAACTCAAGAAGGCCTTGGGCCGGCTGGCGCGGGATCGCAAATTGCCTCTCTTCCGGGCCAGTCATGACGCGATCGAGGCGGGTTATGAGCGTCTCTGCGGCCGGCTTGGGCGAGCCGAGCGGCTGCTGATCAAAGCTGACGAGCTGGCCCGGCGCCACGACAACCTGGTGGTGCGCGTCGAAGTGGCCCGTCAGCGCGCCTGGATTCTTCAAGCTCGAGGCCACCAGCAAGCCGCCTGGCGAGAGGCCCGTCTGGCCGCTTCGATGGCCGCCGAGGTCGGTTGGCTGTCGGCGGCCCAGACGCTCGAGCGACAGTTCGGATTAGAACGCCGTTCTGCAAGCTTCGACAGCTCCGGCTCGGGGTCGTCCCAGAGTGCCATGACCCTCCGGCTGCAACGCCATCTGGAGGCTTTGCTCGAGGTGACCTCGGCGGCTCATCAAACCTTCGATCCGGTGGCGCTCGGGCAGCTGATGCTCAAAGAGTTGCTGCGCCTGTTCGGAGCCGAGCGGGCCTATCTTTTTCTCGACGAACGGGGCCAGTTGACGTTTCAGGCCGGTCTTTCCTCGGCGGGGCAAACCTTGGAGGCCGGCGGTGACTACAGCCGCACCGTCATCGAGCGGGTGGCCCGCACCGGCGAGCCGCTGCTGCTGAGCGGCACCGACGAGGGCGAAGTGCTGGGCTCGGCCAGCGTAGTGGCCCACGACCTGCGCAGCATTGTGGCCGTGCCCCTGGCTTTGCGCGATCGTTCGCTGGGTGTGGTCTATCTTGATAGCCGCCTGGCTCGGGGCGTGTTCGGGCCCGATGACGTCAGCATCTTGCAGGCCCTGGCCTATCAGGTGGCCGTCACTCTCGAGATGGCCCGATCGGCCAGCCTGGAAGTGCAGGTGCGGGCCGAGCGCGAGCAACGTCGCCTGGCCGAGCAGTTGAGCGAGTTCATCGGCACCATCCTTCCGCTTTTGGAGCAAGAGGCAATCCTCGCTTGCACTCTGGATCTGCTCGAATCGCTCACCGGCTATGAGTCGGCCTATGTGATGTTGGCAACGGCCGGCCAGTTCGAGGCGGGACCGGTTCGCGGCCAGCCTGTCTCGAGCCTCGAGGGCGCACCTCTCGAGTTGGTGGGCGAGGGTGTCTCGCTTTTCTCTGCCTGGCTCAAAGGCGGTCGTAGCCGCCTGGGAATGGTGGTGCTCGAGCGGGCCAGTGACCGCCCCTTCACTCGGCGGGAACAAGAGTTGACCCTGGCCTGTTTGGGCTACGCCGGCATGGCCATCGAGAACGCCAGGCTGTTCGCCGACGTCGAACGGCTGGCCACCACCGACGAGTTGACCGGGGCCAACAATCGGCGCCACTTTTTCGCTCGAGCCGAAGAGGAGTTCCGGCGCGCCGACCGATTGGGCCATAGCCTCTGTCTGGCTCTGTTCGACATCGACCACTTCAAGAAGTTCAACGATACCTACGGCCACGCGGTGGGCGACCTGGTCTTGAGCACCACCTCGAAGCGCTGCCAGGCTTGTTTGCGTAGCATCGACATCATGGGTCGGTATGGTGGTGAGGAGTTCGCCGTGGTATTGGTGGGCACCGGGCTAGACGACGCCGTGGCCACGGCCGACCGCTTGCGCAGAGCGGTTGGCGACGAACCGTTCGACACTCCTCACGGCCCGTTACAGGTGAGCATCAGCCTGGGCGTGGCTCTACGCGGCTCGGATGAGGCCGTGGAGACGGTGCTGGAACGAGCCGACCAGGCCCTCTATCGGGCTAAGGATGCGGGGCGGAATCGCGTCGAGCGCGGCTAGCCGACCACTGGTCGATCATCACCAGCGTGGCCAGCCAGGCCATGCCCGTGGCCCAGCCGGCGGCCACATCCGAAGGGTAGTGAACCCCCAGCACCAGACGGCTGGTTCCCACAAAACAACCCACGCTCACCAGAACGGTCGACAGAGCCATCCAGCGCTCGCGAAGACGGCTGCGTAGCAGGTAGGCCAGCAGCCCATAGATGAGAATCGAGGCCGCCGCATGCCCGCTGGGAAAACTGAAGTTCGACTCGGTCAGCAGGGGCTGATCGAATTGGGGTCGCTCGCGCTGATAGATCATCTTGAGCACCTGCACCAACAGGCCGTTGCCGAGCAGTCCGACCACCCACAGGGTCAGGGCCCGTTTGTGCTTGGTAAACAGGAAGAACAAACCCACCCCGAAGCCCAGCAGATAGCTCATCTCGCGTCCCGCCAGGAAGGTTACCACCCGAAAAAAGTGGACCTCGAAGGGGCTGGCCTGGTGATGAGCCGCGTGTACGAAGGCCAGATCCCAATCGTCCACCCACTCACCCTCGGTGACCCAGTCGGCCAGGTGTAGAAAGGCCGAACTGGCCAGAAACAGACCCAGCAGAGCCAGGCCCGAAGCGGTTAACAGGCGTTTCAAGACAGGCTGCAGTACTTTTGGAGCCTGCCAACTCTCCAGGCGGGGCCAGATGCTGGTCAGCAGGCGATAGGCCGAGAAAATGACCAGAAGCAGCATCAGGGTCATCAGCAGAGCGGTCTCGAAAGGGTGCCCCCCCAGCAGTTTGGCTAGATCCTCTATCATGCGGCGCGTGCCTGTTCCTGTTGAGGCTCCGCTTGGCGAACTCCCTGCCACAGGGTGTGATAGATGATCAGCCCATAGACAGCCGGGAGGATGACGTCGACCACTCGAAAGACGGCCGTGGCCACGGCAGCCTGGTTGAGAGACAAGGAGGTCTTTTGAGCCATGAAGGCGACCATCCCGGCCTCGGTCACGCCAGCCCCGGCCGGCAGAGGAGAAAGCCGTCCCAGCAGGGTGGGAATCACGAAGGCCGCGGCCAGCGGCCACGGCTCGAAGGGCAAGTCGAGCGCGTAGACCACCAGAAATAGGTTACCCACGCTGGTCAGGTTGGCGAGCGTGGTCCAGAAAAGGGACCAGCCCAGCACTCTACGGTCCCACAGCAGGGCCATGGCTTCGAAGAAGTTGTTGCAGCGATCCTCGGGCAGGACCTTGCGCAGGCCACCTTTGATCCAGGCTCGACTCTTCTCGATGGCCAGCACGGTGATGAGGGCGAGCAACAGCAGGCTCAAGACCACCGCCGGGATGCGAAGCTGGGGATACCAGTAGCAGAGCACGATTCCGGTCACCAACAAAAAGAACTGGTCGAGCCCGCTGTTGGCCAGTACGGGGCCAGCGGTTTTCTCGACCGGCACGCCCAGCTGGCTCATGGTGGCCGCGCGAAAAGCCACCCCACCGGGCAGCAGGCTGGCGGCCTGGCTGCCGGCATAACCCCACAACACCGAACGCCTGTCGACTTCGGTGACGGCCTCCATCAGGATGCAGAACCGGGCCGCCTTGGCCAACAGATAGACGGCCGATAGGAAGACCATCAAGCCCAGGCTAGACCAGCTGAAGTGCTGCCAGGCCGAGCGCATCGCCTGGGCGTCGAGATACTTGAACCCGGCCACGAAGACACCCACCAGGGTCAACACCGATAGAACGCGATTGAGGGTAGTGGTGTTCATCGCTCCTCCGGCAGCCACAGTTCCAGGGCGGCGGGCAAGACGTCGACCGTCACCCACAGGCCCCCATTGGGGTCCTCGGGTAGTTGCCAAAACTCGGCGTCGTGGTGGATCGGAAAGCCGTTCCACAAGAATTCGAGTTGGCTCACCGAGTCGCTGCGGACACTCTCACATTGAGGAGTCTCGTCGGCCGCCAGGGCCCGTAAATAGGTCAGATACGACTCGCGTTCAGACTCTTTCACCCGGATGATCTCCAGGCGACCGTCGTCAATTTTTGCATGCGGAGCCAGACCCAACCGGGGACCCACGGCGTTGGTATTCATAGCCTCGAGCAACAGGTACGGGCCTTCCTCTTCCCGGCCGTCCAGGCGAATACGCTGGCAGCTGGACGGGGATTCGAGCAAGACTTCGGCCAGGGTAGCCGCCCCCCGCAGAACGCTCTTGCCATTGTCAGGGCGATAGCGCGAGAGCGACTCGGCGTAAAGACCGAAGCCGCCGCCTTCGAGGAAAAAGCAGTCCCCCCAGGGAGCCTGAATGCGCCCCACATCCATCGGTTGGCGGCGCGGGTTGGCCAGACCGGCCAGCACTTCAAATGGGTCGCCCATCACTCCCAGGGCATGCCCGACATTGTTGGCCGTGCCGTTGGGGACGAGCGCCAGCGGGATCTTCTTGCCGATGAGTCGGGTGGCTACCGCCCGCAGCGTCCCGTCGCCCCCTACCGCGACCACCAGACCCTTGGCTTCGGGCAGGATCTGGTCGAGGTCGTGTTCGGTGCGAGTGGCTCGGTAGACGGGCTCAAAGCCTGCCTTCTCCAGAGCCTGCTGATATTGCTTGGATTGGTCTTCGGCGCTTCCGCCAGCGTTCGGGTTATAGATCAGCAAAGCTTCCTTGGGGGTGGTAGGCAACTCGATATCCTCGCATCAAAGGTTCTCTACTCAGGCTACCTGGACGGGCCCCCTTCGACTATACCCAGCGGGTGAATGCCCCCCCATCCTGGTGGAGAGCCCCGGCTGTTACACCGGGGCTCTCTGGGCCTTTGACGGAACTTGATCAGGCTTCGACAAAGCGCTTTGCGACTTCTGTCCAGTTGATGATCTTGAAAAACGCGTCGACATAGTCGGCGCGACGGTTCTGGTAGTTGAGATAGTAGGCGTGCTCCCACACGTCGACGCCGAGCAGGGGAATGTGACCCTTCATATGGGGGCTATCCTGATTGGGAGTCGAGTGGATCTTCAACTCGCCAGCGGCCAGACACAGCCAGGCCCAACCGCTGCCGAACTGTCCGGTGGCGGCTTCTTTGAACTTCTTCTGAAAACCCTCGAGGTCGCCGAAGTGCTTTTTGATGGCTTGAGCCAGGGCTCCACCGGGTTTGCTTTCGCCGCCCGGAGCGATGACGTTCCAGAAGAGCGAGTGGTTGGCGTGACCGCCGCCGTTGTTGCGAACGGCTTCGCGGATATCCTCGGGGATACTGCCGATGTTGCGTAGCAGTTCTTCGACGGTGCGGCCCTGCAGGTCCGAGTGGCCTTCGAGGGCTTTGTTGAGTTTATCGACATAACCCTGATGGTGCTTGGTGTGGTGAATCTTCATGGTGGCCGCATCGATCACGGGTTCGAGAGCAGCGTAGTCGTAGCCGAGAGCAGGCAATTGAAACTTGGTTTTAGTGGTACTCATGGGGTCCACTCCTTTCTAGGTGTACCCGATTATCCTAGCGGCGCGCCGGGGATAGGGTCTTGACCCACTCGGATAGCCCCCCTCCCCGCTACCGGATATCACGGGCAGCCGGCCGGTGTGCGGAGCGGTCTGACACTGGCCACGAGGTCGGGCTGGTTCACGCGCGCGTTGGCGAGTTCGCCTTTTCGCTCGATGGCGTAGCCGATGAGGGCCAGCACGAAGAGGTAGAAGACGGCTAGTCCGGCCGAGGCGGTGATAACTAACATGACAACCTCCTTGAGGGGGCCGACCCGCGGGTCGGCCCCCAATCTTCTAAACTTGAGTGAGTCCGCCGTCGGCCACCAGCTCGGCGCCCACCACGAACGAAGAGTCGCTGCTAGCTAGGAACAAAGCGGCGGAGGCCAGCTCTTCAGGGCGGCCGAAGCGCTTGAGGGGAATCTCTTGCACGACCTGCTGTTGCCAGGCTTCTTGTTCCTGCTGGCTCAGTCCGATAGTCTCGAAGATGGGCGTGGCCACCGGGCCCGGGCTGATGGCGTTGACCCGGATGCCGCGGCCGATCAGCTCGGCCGAAAGGGTTCGAGCCAGTGATCTGAGGGCGGCTTTCGAGGCCGAATAGACGCTGGTGTTGGGCATGCCCGACTGGTTGGCCACCGAGGTGTTGAGCACGATCGAGGCTCCGTCGGCCAGGTACGGAAGGGCCTTCTGAATGGCGAAGTAAGGGCCTTTGAAGTTGACCTGCAAGAGGTGGTCAAAGTGGGCCTCGTCGACCTGGTCGATGGGGGCGAAGGCAGCCACGCCCGCGTTGAGGAAGAGCACGTCGACTTTGCCCCAGGCCCGGTCGACCTGGGAGAAAAGCTGGGTGAGATGTTGGGGGTCCGAGATATCCCCCTGAATGGCCAGGACCTGGTCGCCCAACTCGCCAGCGGCCTGGTCGAGCACTTCCTGGCGGCGCCCGGTGATGGCCACGCGGGCCCCTTCTTTAAGGAAGAGCCTGGCGGCGGCCAGGCCGATGCCGCTACTGCCTCCGGTGATGACTGCAACTTTGTTTTCAAGTCTACTCATTTGGGAATCCTTTCGGGACGGGTTTCGATAGACGCATTCAATCATAGTTGACCGGTCGGTAAAGTGATGTCCGTCACCGTTGTGTCAGGTCTGTCTTGACAGTCTCCGGGTCTGGCGCTAGCATCGAGAGATGTGGACACTCAAGCAGAGGGCGATGGCCTGCTCGTTTTGCGGGCACGACGAGAAGACCGTAGCCAAGCTGATCGCCGGCCCCCCGGGTATCTTTATTTGTGGCGGCTGCGTCGGATTGTGCCAGCAGGTGCTCAGGGGCGACGCCACTCCGGATTTCTCCCGGCTCGACCAACTTTCTGAACTCGAACTGTTGGCGTCGCTCAAGGCGACCCAGGATTGCGTAGCCGCCGTCGAGGGGATGCTGGCCGAACGGGTCGCGCAACTGCGTCTGCGGGGAGTAGCCTGGCAAGAGATCGGCCAGGCTTTGGGAATTTCGCGCCAGGCCGCCTGGGAACGATTTCGAGTTTAACTCACCTGATGCGCGATCAAACCTCGTCTTGCGACGCTATCACGCCCAACTGCTGCGTCGCGGTCACCACTGCGGTGCGCCCCTCCGGGAGCTTCGCAGCCAATACAACCTGGTATTATCCGCTCCTCGCATTTGAACGCGCTATCGCCGCAATCCTTCGCCCCGGCTACGCATCAGGCGGCTTTAACGAACTTGTGACCGGCTGTGGTTAGCCTCATCCGGTGAGCAACATCGACATTCATCTCAAGATCGACCGCCACCGGTCGGGTAACACTCGCATCCACGGCCGCGTGGGGGCCGACCAGCACGACGTCAACGTCTGGAAAGGTCCACAACCTGGCGATGCCTACATCGAGGGACGCCAGAACGGGCAGCCCACCACGCTGCGCATCAACGGTGCCTTTTCGGACAGTGGCCAGGCCATTTTCGGCCGGGTGGCCGGAGTGCCGTTCAAAGGCAACTGGGCTCAGCAAGAGAGCGACGGCGACGCCCGGCTCGACCTGAACAAAGCCAATCTGACCATCGACAATGATCCCGCTGCCGGGACCACCGAGTCAAAAGGGACCGCTGTCAAGAGCAGCGGCAAAGTGGTCAACGCCGAAGGCGACGAAGAATTGACCCTTTTGGCTGACGGCCGCCGTATCAATCTTAGCGTGGACCGACAGCCGGGCGGCAACATCGAACTGCGCGGCCGCAGTGGAGACGGAAATTTTCGTGTCACCATGCGCCGCCACGGCCGCGAAGGCGACCTTCAGGTCGACGGTAGCTTGCCCGAGAACCTGGCTTTGCTACCCGTCATGTGGGAACTCTACGGCGACGACTCGGTCGAACCGCCGGCCAAGCCCCTGACCATGGGGGCGGCGGCAACCTTGAGCGCGTTCTGGGACACGCACCTGCGTTAGCGCGGCGGGGGAGTGCCCACCAGCGACGGGTCCCAGAAATCGCCCGACTCATAGATGTGGCGCACCTGGCAGTAGATGAGCAGCGATTTGCTCACCGCCTCGGAGGCGGGCGTGCCTCGCCAGCGCAGACTCTGCTCTGTTAGCCGGCGCTCGCCATCACCTCGTTTGCGTAGCCGGTCCAAGAGCTGCAAAGCTACGGTCGACACTCCGGCTTCGGGACGGCAAGCTACGACCGGAGCGGGCCGCCCCACCAGCAGGCGCGCCATGGCTTCCAGCCGGCGCCCGTAGTTGTCGGGAGCATACAGATTGTTGGCCAGCCATCGTTGCCCCTCGACCAGTTGCTCGAGTGAGAAACCAGCGGGCTTGATGTTGGTCTGCCAGGGCCAGCCGAAGGCCACCTCGCGATCCTCCAGTCGCCCCTCGCGTCGGAGCCGGGCGTAAAGCGGGGTGCCCATCGGGGCCACCAGGCTAGAAAGAGTGAAAAGTGGCACGGGCGACTCCTGGGCGAAGGCAAATTGCCGCTCGAAAATGCTGGGGTCGTCGTTGTCAAAGCCGACCATCATTCCGGCGTGGACCAGAATTCCGTGCTCGAGAAATCGGCTGATGTCGGCGATCAAATCCCTCCCGACGTTCTGTCGTTTGCCGGTTTCTCGAAGGCTCGCCTCGTTAGGCGTTTCGACTCCGATGAAGACTTCACTCAGACCGGCCGAAGCCGCCAGTTCGAGCAGTTGGGGATCGCGGGCAGCGTCGATCGAGGCCTGAGTTGCCAGCAGCACAAAGTTGCCTCGGCGCCGATTCCAGTCGCGAACCGCCTCGAGCACCTCGCGCGCCCGGGCGCGATGCACCAGGAAATTGTCGTCGCAGACGAAGACCCGCGAGGCCCCGGCTGCGAGCAGCCCGTCGAGTTCTTGCAAGATGTTGGCCACCGGCTTAAACCGCTGACGGCGGCCCAGATACTGAATGACATCACAGAACTCACATTGGAACGGACATCCTCGCGACGTCTGAAGAGCCCCCAGCCGGGCGCGTTTGACCAGGTCGCGGCTCCATCGCGGGATAGGACTGGTCTCTAACTCGGGTCGCGTCCCCAGATAGGTGTCCCCGGCCTGACCCCGAGCCAGATCCGAAAAGAGCCCCTCGGCGATCTCTTCGATCTCTCCGGTCACCAGCACATCGCAATGATCGCGCACCGCTTCAGGATCGAGGGTGACCCCGGGACCCCCCATAACGACGGTTAGTCCCCGTCGGCGATAGCTGTCGCCGAGGGCCCGCATGCGAGGCAACTGGCTCGACTTGCCGGTGATGGCCACCACCGAGCCGTCAAAGTCGAGAGAGGCGGGGGTAAGGCGCTCGTCGCACACATGCACCTCGAAGAACGGTTCGGCCATGCTGGTCAGGGTGGGCAACACCAGGTCGGCGATGGCGGCCAGGGGCGTGGCTCCCCACTCGCGGGCGCAGTCAAGCTCGAAGAACGAGGGGGGAGCGGACGGGTTGATCAGGTAAAGGCTAGGCACCGAGAGTCCCCAATATCCTGAGATGGTGTTCCAGGGCCCTGGGGCGCAGAGACGCCACCACATCGGGCCAGCGAAGTTCCAGATTCAGGGCCAGGGAACGGGTCAGAAACTCGACTCGTTCGTCGACCGTTCCGTAGGCGGGCTGGGCCACTTCGACGAATTCGCCGCGGACCTGACCGGTGGGGGTAATCTGGGGATAGAAGGCCAGCAGTCGGGCCCCCGTTTCGACCGCCAGACGGGCGGCGCCCGAGCGAAACACGCGCCTTCGCCCACGAAATGCGACCACCACCCCGTCTTCACCGTCGTCCCAATCCACGGCCACCACTGCCACCCCTGCGCGGGAAAGTGCTCGTCGAGCCAGGTCCAACTGAATGAGGGACTCGGCGGTGGGATGCTGGGCGGGGTAGCCGAGTTGGCGTCGGGCCATCGTGCCCAGGCGGCCCACCGCCGCCAGGGGTCGGCCGGGGAAGGCCTCAGGGCCTAGCAGCAGGGGATTGAGCCGCGAATGGACGATGGCTAACACCGTTCCCCCTTCGGGCTCACTCCAGCCGCAGGCTGTAGTCCACTCGCTAGAGATGGCGTGGCGCCGCCATCGTGACCAGGTGTTGGCCAGCATGAAGCGGGTCAGTAGCGGGCTCCAGGGTTGCTCCACCTGGCTGACTTCGAGCAGTTGACGCAAAAGACCGAGCTCGGACCTCCACAGCCTGGTTGCCAGCCAGGGCTGGCTCAGCAGCCTGGTCAGCAGCCACGATCCCGCGGCATAAGGCAGAACCAGTCGACCCCATTGGGGTCCTCGTTCCCGCACCAGAGAAAGCCAGTTTTTGGCGGGCTTGTGTGGCCGTCCCGGGGGCGGGGCAGAAGGCGGTTGCATCGGGGGTGATTGGCCCATCACTAGAGCCACCAATCCATTCACGGTAGGTTCCTCGGCCAGGGCCTCAACAGAAATCTCCACCGCCAATTGAGCCTCGAGACTCCAGATCAGATCCACCAGCGCGAGCGAGTCCAGGCCAACCGTCAGCAGATTAGCGTCGGCGTCCAGGGATTGACCCGTCTTGCTCTCGAGAACCCTGAGCACGTAGCGGACCAGGCTCTGGGGCGTTCGCTGGCGGGGAAGAGTGGGCTGGGTCGGGCCCCACCCCCTTAGCAGGTATGCTGCTCGGCAGGCTTGACGACGGAGTTTGCCGCTGGTGGTTACCTCGAGAAAGCCGGCTTCGACCAGGCGAACATCGGCCAGAACCAACCCGTGATGGTGCCAGATGGCGTGGCGCAAGTCGGCAGCCAGGAGCTCTTGCTGGGGGGGCGACAAAGATGACCGGCGTAGCTCGCCGATGAGCACCGCCGACTCGGTCGACTCACCGCCAGCCCGGATGCCGACCACGGCGACCCGCCGCAATCGATTTCCGCCAGCCTGCAGGGCTGTGTCTTCGAGGGGAGCGGGCGGGAAGTTGCGGCCTCCGCAGATGAGCATATCATCTTGACGTCCCACCACGTAAAGTTGACCGTTCTCGCAATAGCCGCGGTCGCCGGTGTGAAGCCAGCCGTCCTCGATGACCGCCGGTCCGTCCTCGAGATAGCCCGCCATGAGCGAGTGGGACCGGACCAGAATTTCTCCTGGTTGGCCATCCGAAACCATGCCGTGTTCTCCCCAAATGGCCACCTGGTTGCCCGGCAGGGCCGGACCGCAACTGACGACATCGTGGTCGTTCACCAGCATTCCGCCGTCGCTGATGGTCACCGCACAAGTGGCCTCGGCCAGGCCGTAGCCGGCTCGAAAGGTCTCGGGACGAGCGCCGAAGGCTGCAAATTTTTGCCAGAAGTTGCGCATGGTTTCTGCTTGGATCGGCTCTCCTCCATTGGCTACGATCCTCAGACTGCTCAGGTCAAGACCCGCCAGGTCCCGGGCTCGTGACCTGGTGGTGGCGTGATGATAGCCCCAGTTCGGCATGAAGATCATGCTGCCCGAGAATTCGCTGACGGCGCGAAACAGCAGCGAGGGGTTGCGCACCCACCGGGTGGGTGGCAGGGTGACCAGACGACCCCCGACTAAAAGCGGCATCAACAGATTCACCACCAGTCCAGCGTCGTGGTACCAGGGCATCCACCCTACCGCCACGTCGTCAAGGCCGAACGGAAAGGTGCGGGCCACGCAGTCGACCTGGCTCAACAGAGCGTGGGCCGAGATGAGCACGCACTTCGAGGCGCCGCTGGTGCCGCTGGTGAACTGCAAGAAGGCCGGCTCGGTGGCGGCTACCCTTCGGCCTTGAGCCTGCCGCTCGGGCAACCTGGCCGGGTCAAACTCGAGCACCGGGCAGGCTGCCTCAAGCTCGGCCCCGGGGGCGGCCACGACCGCCCGAATCGAGTATTTCTCCACCCGGGCAGCCAGGGTCGGCCCATAGACATCGGTGCGCCGGTATTGCGAGAGGTAGGGCAGGACAGCGGGAACCATCCCGGCGTAGAGGGCGCCCAGGAAGGCCAGGATCATGGCCAGGTCGTGCTCGCCCGCCAACAAGACGCGGCTGCCCGGCTCGAGACCGGCCGCCTCGAACCAGGCTGCGCTCCGGCGCACCCGTTGCAGCAACTGCCGATAGCTGACTTTTTCCTCGAGGTCTGGCTTGGGTAGTGACACCACTCCCCAGCTTCTGAGATCAGGCTCATCCCAGCGATCCAGAAGGTCGGCCAGGGGCGTGTCACAGTCGCCCCGAAGGCCGTGGGGCATGCTGGATTGCCTGGTCACCGTCTCGTCACGAGATTTTCTAGTGGGTACGATGGTGATGTTGGGATCATTTGTCCGCCACCATCCGGACTTCGTCGGGGAGCTGATGGTGGTCCATGACGATCTCGACCCAGAGCAGCAAGAATGGTTGCAGCAACGGATTGGAAGGGCGGTCGGCTTCGTCCCTGCCGACCCTTCCCTGGTGGGTGCCACCGCTCTGTTGCGGCACCGATTGGCGCGATTTGAGCGACGTTATCGTCAGTTCTACTCATTGCAGGCAATTTCACTCGAGGGCTACCGAAAGGTAATCTTCTGCGACAGTGACACCCTTTTCCTTGCGCCCGTCCGGGACCTCTTCCAAGAGTCGTCCGAGTTGTTGGCCTGCCGGGATCGGATGACCATCCTGGGCCAACGCCGCTGCCGTAGAACCTTCGAGCCGGCTCCGCACAATGCGTTTGAAGCGACCTTCAATGCGGGTTTCATGGTATTCGATGGCAGCCGGCTCGGGGCCCCGGTCTTCGAGTCGGCTCTACGCTGGCTACGCCCAGAAATTCTGGCTGAGGTGCCGAATCACACCGATCAGTTTGTCCTGAATCATCTTTATGAGGGACGGGTCCACTGGCTCAGCAATCGATACAATTTCTTGCTGTCGGTGGCCCAAGAGCTTTTTGGCCAGGGGGGCCTCGAGGCGTCGCAGGTGCGAGTGGTTCACTTTGCCGGCAACGACGCGACTCCCTGGACCGACTATCAAGCGACACCCCCAACTCGGGTCTTCTATGAGGCCTGGCACCAACTGGCCGACGAGCTGCTTCGGGTCGGCTTGTCGGCGTATTCCAACCCGCAAGGCCCGGGTGGGAACTACCTGGCCCACGGCCTGGTCTGGCGGTCTGAGGTGCCCCTCGAGGCGCCCCGGACCGGCAGGCCGCCTGACGTAAGAATTCGTTGGGGAGCGACGCCTGAACCTGATGCCAGTTGGAAGCGACTTCCTTATGGCTGGGCCAAACCCGACCAGTTTCTGGCCATCACCCCTGGGGGCGGACGCCTGTGGGTCTCTCGGGGCCAAGAGATTTGTCTCGACCAGCAGTCAGAGGACCCGCAGCTATTCTGGCTCTATTTGGTGGGCCTGGCTACCGGGGCTCTGTTGCTCGAGCGGGGTGAGTTGGTCCTGCATGGAGATGCCGTGGTGCTCGACGACCGGGCCGTGGTTTTAGGCGGACCGTCAGGTTGCGGCAAGTCCACGCTGGCCTGTCAGTTGGGCGGCCGTCTGCTTTGCGACGACGTGACGGTGGTGCGCAACAGCCCCGCCGGTCTGACCGTGTTGGCGGGCCTGGGGCCGCTTAAACCTCGGCTGCTTGGCCTGGCCAAGAACGGCCATCCGGCGCAAGAGGTCTTGAGCGGCCGGCCTGCCCGAGCGGCTATCCCCATCGAGCCGGCAGGTTCCCAGTTTCCGCTGGCGGCAGTCTATCTCCTCGACCAGCCCCCGGCCAGGATCCGGGGAGCGCGCCTGGCGGCCCTGGCCAAGACGCTGTTCTATCGGCCCGAACTGGCCGCCGCCCTGGGGCGCGCTCGGGAGAACTTCGACCACTTGCAGACTCTAGCCAGGACCCGGGTGGTGGGGCTCGAGTCCGCCGACCCGGCCGAGCAATCCAGGCGTATTCTTGCCGACCTGGAAGGAAAGATTTTCTGTCCCCCCGAGGAAGAGAGCGGCCATGGCCTGGTTTGACGGTCACGTGCGTGACCTGGGTGGGATTGACGAGCAACTGTTAGCACCGTTGCGCCAGCAAGTTTTGGAACGGGCCGACTTCTGGGCCGGAGCCGACCGCCTAAAGCCCAACCATTTTGCCTGTTTCGAGGGGGCGGCCGAGCATATCGTCTTTCGCTATCCCCAGAGCCCGTCCGACCACCGGCAGTCGGGCGACTTTCCGTTCTATCGCAAGTGGGCGCCTTTGATCGAACCCATCATCGAAGCCGCCACGGTCAGTTACGGGTTTGCGCGGGGACAGGCCTCGCGCATCATGCTGGCCAAACTTCGGGCCGGCGGCGAACTGGGGGTGCACGTTGACGCCGCCCCGTCGGCCGAGGTCCCGCACAAGATCCATGTCCCGCTGGTGACCAAGCCCGAAGTGGTCTTTATCGCCGAAGACGAGGCTTATCACCTGTCCGCTGGGCGGGCCTGGGAGGTCAATAATCGGGTTCTGCATGGTGGGCGCAACCCTTCGACCATCGACCGGATTCACTTGATTTTTGACTACTTTGACGCCCATGACTTGCACTGAGGCCACTCGGTTCAAAGCTTGTCCCGGCATGACCGCCTGGTTGCTCGAGCGACAGGTCAGCCTGCTGGTCACCGGCTATGCCAGCGCCCGCCTCTTTCTGGTTGGCAGCCAGCAGGGCCGATTGAGCTTCCAGGAGCGGGACTTCGTGCCGTGTATGGGGGTGGCTGCCCATCGAGGCCTGATTTACCTCGGCACCCGTACCAGTCTCTGGAGCTTCGACCCCAAGCCCGGATACCTCAAGCCGGTTCGCTGCTGGGTGACCGACAACGTGCGCATTCACGATGTCGGGGTCGACCGGGTTGGAACTCCCCTGCTGGTCAACACCCTGCACAACTGTCTGGTGACTCCACGCTCGCGGGGTATCGGCTTTGAGGTGGTCTGGAAGCCCGACTTCATCAGTTCGACCGAACAGGGTGACCGCTGTCACCTCAACGGCCTGGCCATGCACGCCGGCCGGGCGTGTTTTGTCACCCTGGTGGCCCGCAGCGACGAGGTCGACGGCTGGCGCCAAAGCAAAGTAGGTGGCGGTTGTGTGGTCGAAGTGTCGAGCCAGCGGGTCGTGCTCGACGGCCTGACCATGCCCCACTCGCCCAGGCTTTACCGTGATCGTCTGTGGGTGCACGACTCTGGCAGCGGATGGTTGGGCTGGGTCGACCAGACTCGAGGACGATTCGTTCGCCACGCCTTTGTTCCGGGCTTTCCCAGAGGACTCTGCTTCTGCGGAGACTACGCCCTGGTTGGAGTTTCGACCATCCGTTACTTTGGTCAGACCGAGTTTCCCATCGAGGCAGAGTTGACCAGTCGGGAACTCGACGATTTTTGCGGGGTCTGTGTGATCTGTCTCGAGACGGGAGCCACGGTGGGGACGCTCTCGTTCGAGGGTCTGGCCGAGGTGTATGACCTGGAAGTGATCCCAGCCCCGCACCTCGAGTTGAGGTGGACTTGAGCTGGTTCGAAGGCAAGATCCGTGAGCTGGGTCCGGTCAACTGTACCGAGCTGACGGCGATGGTCGAACGGACCTCGAAGGCGGTCTGGACAGCCCAGAGTTTTCGGCAAGATCATTATGCGGTGCACCACCAGACCCGCTCGCTCATTTTTCGCTTTCTGACCGGCGATGGGCTCGAGGGTGTAGACCAGCCCCCCTGGCTGGCCTGGAAGAGCCTGGTCGAGCCGGTCATCGCCCAGGCTGTTGAAAGCTACGGCTACCGGCAGGGGCGATGCGCCCGGATCATGCTGGCCAATCTGCCGGCAGGCTCGTCGATTTCACCCCATCGCGATGTCGGCGAGTCGTTCGCCCGCACCCATCGGCTGCATGTGCCTTTGCTCACCCATCCCGAGGTGTGCTTCGAACTCGACGGCGAGCCCTTTCACCTGGCCCAGGGACATGCTTACGAAATCAACAATCTGCTCTCGCATGGGGTGACCAACCCGGGCCCAGGAGACCGCGTCCACCTCATCTTCGACTATTACGAGGCCTATGAACAGACCTAAGGTTTTTGGAGTAGGCTTGCCCAAGACCGGCACCACTTCTCTGGGGCGCGCTCTCGAGTGGATGGGCTATCGGGTCTGCGGCGGGCTCGGTCAAAGGGTGCGCGCCCGGGTCGAGAGCGGCGACCCCATCGAGGCCGTGGTGCCAGAGTTGGTCGAGCGCGAAGTCGAGCGCCATGACGCTTTTCAAGATAATCCCTGGCCGGTGCTTTTTGAAGAGATGGCCCGACGGTTTCCCGATAGTCTTTTCGTCTTGACCCTGCGTCCCGAGCAGGAATGGCTGGCCAGCTTCGTTCGCCATTTCGGCTCACGGCACTCTCCCTTGCGCGAGTGGATCTTCGGGGCGGGAGCGCCGGAGGGTAACGAACAGGCCTATCTTGATTTCTTCCGAGTTCACTATCGTCGGGTCCTGGAGCATTTTGCCGACCAATCCCATCGGCTGTTGGTACTTCGCTTATGCGAGGGAGAAGGCTGGCAACCCTTGTGCCAGTTTCTGGGACAACCCCAGCCGGACCAGCCCTTTCCCCACCTCAACAGCGCTCGGGCCAGGGCCCAGCGCCAACTGGATCAGGTGGTCGACGAGCTACGCCGGCAGCGACGTCACCAGTCCGAGTCGTTTTCGTAGCCGAGTTCGAGCAGCAGGTCTCCAAAGCGTCTTTTGAACTCGCCTTTGATCTGGCTATTGAAGTGGTCACGCCAGTCTCCGGCGACTCCGCGCCGGTAGTGGTGATGGACGTCGACCTGACCGCGCGGGCGTCCCTGGCTCTGGGCCTCAAAGCCGTATCGGTCGAGGGCTTGCTCGAGCAATTCCTGGCAGTCGAGGCGCAAGAACGCAAAAGCCTGGTGCAAGACCGGTCGAGGCGACTCGATCAGGTCTTCAAAACGGAGTCTCAACAAGCGGTCGGACCACCCGCCACACTCGCGCAACTGCTCGAGGTAGACCGAGCTATAGTCAAGCTCGAGCAGCAGGCCTTGCTCCATGGGGAGGCTCTCGAGGCTTTGTCGGTGCTCGGCCTGGTAGGCGTGCCTCACCGGGTGGGAATAGCGGTGGGAATAGTAGCACGAGACCAGCATGTCCCGCGGGTCTCGGATGAATTCACAGCCGCGGTAGTCGACTCTTTCCAATCGTTCGATCACAGCTGCGTGAGCGTTGCGGTGCAAGACCACATCCGAGCTGTTCAGGGCGCTTTCCCAACGGTGCAGCATTTGCAGCCAGGCGGCGATCGATTGGGGATGGCGGTGGGCGCGGGCGGGCAAGTGCTTGGGGCGATGCTCCTGAGTTAGGTCGAGGTCCAGGCCACGCGCTACGAACTTGACCACCTCGCGAACAAAGGTCGAGGCGCAACGGTGATGACACAGAAAGGCCCTGACCATCTCACGCCTTGCCCGCCTCGACCCACTCCAAGAAGCGTCCCACCAGAATGGTCCGGACCAGGACCTTCAGGGCGAGATGGTAGGCCCCCGCCGAGAAATCGTCGTCGGCCGGAAGATGATGGAACAGGGGGCGAACCTGATCCCAGTCGATGAAGTGGTTGCAGAGTTGGCTGTTAGTCAGTCGCTCGAGTTCGCCGCGAAGCGCGGGCGCACAGCCGCGCAAACGGGCTTGCCAGCCAACGTCTTGCATGCCCACGGTGGACCGGTCGAGGACCAGGTCGGGCACGATCCCTCGCAGGCTGTCGCGCACGGCCCGGCGCTTTTGTCCCTCGCGAGCAAAGAACTCGCGGGGGGCCTGCAGGCAGAACTCCACCATTCGAAGATCGGTGGTGGGGTCGAGTTCTTCCAGTCCAAAGCGCCCTCGCCAGTAGTTATGCAAAGCACCCACTTTGCCCCGCAGATAGATGCGCAAGAAACGACCGCGGGGGCTCTGGTCGATGGCTCGCAATCGCTTCTCGAGTTCCAGTTCTCGGGCTCGTTCCGGCCGCAGGGCGAGGTCGGCCTTGCGCACCGCGCTGCCCCGGCGAAGCCCAAGCGAGGTGGCCAGACGTTTCTTCCAGTTGGTCTTGGGCAGGCCCGAGGAGGAGAAGAGCAGATTGCCTCCCCGACCTCCGATGAGAACGGTCAAGCCAGTCTCGACGGCCCGGGCCGCGATCTTTTCTCCCCAGCCTCCGAAGAGATGACGGGCGGGCTCGCCGGTGAGAGCGTGCCACTGGTCGTCGATGGCGGCCAGCGGATCACCGGGATCGCGTACATACTCGATCTTCAGGTTGGGATATTGCACGAGCACAGCGTCGATGAAGGGCTCGTCGCGATAGCTACGCCCAGGCGGCGCGGGCGCCTGACAATCTTCGGGTGGCAAGTAGGTGAAGCAGGGAAACTTTCGCTCGGGCCTTTGCCGGGCCGCCAGGCACGCTACCGAAGTCGAGTCCAACCCTCCGCTCAGGTGAAAGCCCACCTGTGTGTCCTGGGTCAGACAGTCCTCGACGGCGCAGGTGAAGAGGTCTCGAAACCGAGACTCGAGTTCGGGCAATTCCCCTCGACGCAGAGGACGATGCCAACGAAAGTCCGCCGGAGACCAATAGCTCTGGATTCGCGTCTGTTGTCCGTCAAAAAGCAAGAGATGACCCGGGGGAAGCTGGCGCAGGTCTTTAAACATAGTGCGGCTGGGCTCGGCTGTGCGCAAACCGCCTCCCACCAGCGCTGCGGCCACCGCCAACGGGTCGACCTCGGTCCCCACGCCGGGCAATTGCCGTAACCGGCGGATGTGGTTCGACAGCCAGAGCGGGTCGCCCGAACGATAGTAGAGGGTTCGGCCCCCCAGCGGTCCTCGGATGGCCACCAGCCTTCGTTCCTCGGTGTTCCAAAAGACGGCGCAAAAGTCATGGGCGACCCGGCTGCATTCGGCCGCCCCTTTGCTCAAGTAGGCCGCCAACAAGTGCTGCACGCCGCTGGCATCGACGGGAAGGTCAGACCGAAAGCGGGCGTCGGCCACGCCGAGCCAGGGCCCCACGGCTTCGCCGGACCCGCCGCCGACTGCGACCCGCCCATCGACTTCAAGGCAGAAATCAGCCAATGGTCACGACAAGGCGTAAGAAGGAGCAGTCCCCCCGCCGTCGCCCGGATTGGTATCCATGTTGGTAGCCAGGGTGTTGGAGATATCGAGGCGCGTGAGAACGGGGGCGTTCCACGGTCTGCGCAGGCTGGGCTCATTACTCATTGCCAGCCGTTTCGACGGCCTCAATCGGGGCCCTGCTGAAGGATTAGCGCGACCGATGCCAAAAGCGACAATCGATGCTCTCGCGCAGTAACAACATCGTCGCTAGCGAACTTGATGGGGACCTCGTCATGATGAGCGTGGATACCGGTAATTACTATTCTCTCGACGAGGTGGGAGCGGCCATCTGGGAGCTGCTCGACCAGCCCCGTCCGACCGGTGAACTCGTAGAAGGGTTAGTCAAACGCTTCGAGGTCGAGCGCGAGACCTGTCTGGAAGATATCAAGCCCTTTTTGGCCGAACTGTTAGCCGAGGGGATCTTGATCGAGACCGCTCAAGATTGATAACTGCCCATTCCGCCCCCGCCATCTGGCGGGTTGCCAGCGAGGGTGGTAGAGAGCGTGTTGGCGATCTCGAGCCGGGTTAGCCGGGGTGCCCGCCAGGCACGGCGCGGCATTTCTTGTATGTCTGACATAGCCGAAGCTTCGGCTTCGGGTAGGTCAGTCCTGCCTCAGATTAGAAGGCGAAGGCGCTGGTCAGATTGGCCACCAGATCGTTGGCCTCGTCGTCGTCCTCGAAGGCCTCGGCGCCCAGGTTGATGTGGTCGCAAGGGGCGACCGTCCCCGCCACTTCGGGAGCCTGGCCGGCAAAACTCCAGAGTTGATTCTGGTTCTGGAGTTGACTGGTGGAGATGTAAGTGTCTTTCATCGTCGTGAAACCTCGCTGCCCTTTGATTCTGCCACAGCAGCCTTAAAGAAACCTTGAGCCCGCCAGGGATCTCGCCTTGACGACGGAAGGTCGGGGCATGAAGCGCCCTTCACAACTCGAGCAGTTTCTTGAGAGCCAGCAGGAGGTCGGCCAGACCGAGTCCCATGGCGCCTTTACCATCGCCCGAGACGAGGCGCTCAGAAAACTGGCCTCGTTTCGGCTGCCCTTCGAGCGCGCCTGGGTACTCAAGATCGTGCAGGCGGCGGTGGCCTCGGGGGCGCCTTCGCTCGACATCAAGCAAACCTCCACCGATACCGAATTCCACTTCGCCGCTCCCAAGAGCTGGACGCTCGAGCGGTTGGAGGCGGCCTTCTTCAACCCCCAAATGTCAGGAGATCGCGCCCTGGACCATCTCCTGGCGGGTCTGTGGGGCGCCAGCCTCAACGATGGCCGGCCTTTCCAACTGCTCTGGCCCGGCTGCCCCGAATCGCTGATCTGGTCGGGCCGCGAGATGACCCGCATCCAGGACCCCGAACCGGTGAGACAAATGCAACTGGTGGTCTCGCACCGGCGCCTCGAGGAAGGCAAGGGGATCTTCGGTATTCGCTACATTCAGGCCGCCCAGCGCAACGCCGACATTCTCAAGACGCTGACCCACCGGGCCTTCACCTGTTCCATTCCGCTGCGGGTCGACGCCCGTCGCATGGACGCCCTGCCGCTCTCTCCCAATCACGGTTATAGCCAGGCCAATCATCCCGTCTGTGTGGGCTGGGCCCCCGGCGGTTCGCTTGTCCTGCCGCCGGGGACCTTCGCGGGTGTGCTCCCCTCCGAACAGACCCACAAAAAAGAGGCCACGCGCTCGCTATCTTCTCAGGTGGAACGGCCAGCCGTGCCCGACACTAACAAGGTTGTGGCCGCCTGGCTGATGACCACGCATTTTGAAGAGGTCAAAAGCGGCAAGAGCAAGACCTGGAAGCTGCGCGACCAGGCCAGCAAGCTCTACTGGGTTCATGACGGGGTGATTCTTGGCTCGGAAGAACTCTTTCCCATCGAGAGGTCTGTTTCCATCGGAGTGTTTGCAGACGCGGGCGACCTCAAACTGGACGTCACCGGCTTCGGCATCATCCACGAAGAGGCGCACGAGGCCCGCAGGAAGCGAGTGCTGCAGACGGCGGCCGCCGCTTTCGAAGCGGTCCCGGTCATCTCGCTGCAGGGCCTGGTCGAGGATGCCCAGCAATCGGGTCGCTCGGTAGGCACCGTCATGGCGGTGGGGGGAGTGTTGACGCTGGCCCTATCGCCCTTGCACTCGTTGATGTTCTTCGCCGGGGCCGCCTTTTCTTATTACACGGCCGGCAACGTCGAGGCCGGCATCGAGAGTGGTTTGCAGACGGCCCTTTCTGACCTGCGGGCTCAGTACTTGTCCGAGTGGGGTTAGAGTGTGCCATGGCCAAGCTTCTGACCGACGCAAAGGGATTCTGCTAGCAGAGGGCGGCCGTCCGCGGGGGGCGAAGCCTGGTGAATGGAAGAAGAACGCATCGATCCGGAGGATATTCGCCGTCTATCTCGCGGTCTGACGGCTTGCAACGTAGGGTTAGGCGGCTATCTGGCCATCACTGTTTTTCTTGGGATTGGCACTTTGCGCGAGTTGTTCGAGGGGATGGCCCTGGCCCTGCCTTTGACTACCAAACTGCTGCTCGGGCCGCTGGCTCTGCTGACGCCGATCGCGCTGGTGCTAGCGGTGGTGGCCAAAGAGGTTATCTTGAGTGGAAGGCCGCTCCAGAGCCTGCGGGTCAATATCTACTTCCTGGTGGGTTTCGTGGTGCTGTGGATGTTCATGCTGAAAGGCATGCTCGCGCCCTTGTATCAGCTGATCGGCAACCTGGGCTAGACTATTTTCGGTCGCCGCCACCCATCAAGAACGGCTCGGGTTGGCGGGGATTGAGCCGCTGAGCCACCTCGTTGTTGAGGCGCGCCGAGAAGGTCTCGTGATCGTCGCGGTTCGAGATGTTGACCGGGCCGAGTTCGGCCCGCACCTGGGCGGTCACCTCAGCGCGACGAGCGGCTTGCGCCTCTTCGAAATCGTTGAGCCCGCCCACGATGGACGCACGGGGGCGAGCAGCATCGCCGGAGCCGGCATTACCAGCATTTCCCGCATCACCAGCGTTGCCAGCGTCGCCAGCGTTGCCAGCGTCGCCAGCGTTGCCCGCGTCACCAGCGTTGCCTGCGCCCCCGGCGTTGCCCGCGCCACCCACTGCGGCGGGAGCGTCGCTGGCGAACTGTTGCCAACCCTGATTGGCGGCGTTCGAGCCAGATAGCATCTGGAGGAGCAGGTTGAGCAGCTCGGCCAAACCGGGCTGTTGCTGGGCTGTTCCGGTCTGAATTCCGTTGTTGGAGAAGCCGACAGGGGAGAAGTTGGGTTGTTGAAAGTTGATTCCTGAAATGGTCGCCATGTCGGCCTCCTCGCGTGGTGTGTGCTTATCTTATGGGCCAGGTATGGAGCCGAGGTTGGAAACGAGCCGGAAACATGTTGAAAATTTGTTGCAGTTTGTTGCGGGAATGTTGCCTTTGCGCCAGGGCCTAACTGCAGGTTCCGGTGGCGATCCCGCAGTTGACCGCATCGGCGGCGCCCAGGCAGGAGTTCGAGCAACAGGCTCGCCACCCCTCGAGAATTTCTCTCCCCAGTCGCTGGACAACCTGGATTCGAGGGTGGCTAACAGTCGTGGGTCGTTGGCTCGTACCCCCCATCCAACCCCAAGGGTGGTTCGCTCCAGGGTGACTTGCATTGAGTGGGATTCGGGGAGGCTGGTCGCTATCCTGGTCGTCATATTCGGGCCCGCGGAATAGGAGGATTCTACTGTTAAACTGGTTTTGCCTCGGACGATGGAGTAAGCGAGGGAGAAAGGCGGAGAGGACGTTCGATGCGAATTCTGCTGGTTGCTCCTGGAGCGGCCGAATCCCAGGCCCTGGCCGAGGAGCTGCGACGGCTCCTGGCGCTCGAGGTCGTCATCGTCAGTAGCGCCGATGATGCTCTGTACCAACTGCGCGATGCTCGCGACTTTGCGTTAGTGGTGACCGAACTAGACTTGCGCGGCCAGTCCGGGCTCGAGCTGGCGGCCACGGTGAGGAGCCGGCAACGCACGCGCCATATCCCCATTCTCGTCTGCGGCGAGGATACCACCACGGACACCATCGTGGCTCTCGCCCGCGTGGGTATCCGTCACTACCTGGCCAAGCCGTTTTCGGCCGAGGCGTTGCGCGCCAAGTTGCGGGCTTGCTTTGAGACCGGCGCGGTCAGGCTGCCCCGAAAGCAGCGCCTGATGTTGCTGCTGGAGCTTGATGACGAGGGCGTCGAGGAATTGACGACCTTTCTGGCCGACTCGATCGGCCAGCTGGTCGAGCAATTCGAATGTTCCCCCGGAATGCTCTCTTCGGTCGGCCAGCTCTTGTTGCCTGAAGTCTGGAGCAAAGTCGAGCAAGCCCAGTTGGCCAAACATCAGGGCGTGTCCATTGTCAGGCGCCTCGAGGCCTACCGCGCGGAGCGGCGCAACCGGGCTCTAGGCTGACTCTCCCGTTCACATGCTTGTTACATGGCCTGGGAGCCAGCCGAGATCGGACCGACCTTCGAGCTCTAACATCATCCCAGACCACAACGTGAAGGGATACACACACATGATCATTTCGCCGCACCAACACGCCCACTCCGGTAACTTCCTGGCTGGCCCGACGGGTGGGCACCACCACGGTCCAGTCGGCGGCTCATCGAGCCAGCCCGGAGACCGCATCCAAATCTCCATGGAGGCTCAAATGTCGGTAGGCACCGGCGGTCGGCAGTCGGCCAATCCATTGCTGGCTGGGCTGCAGGACAACTTTGGCCCTCAGGGAGCCAATCAGTGCGGCCGCCCGGGTCAGGGGGGCGCCAGGGGCGCCGAGGCCCGGCTGCGACGCGGACTAGAGCGCTGCCAGCAGGCCCGGAGCCCCAGGCAGCGCCAGGCGGCGGGAACCGAACTGAGGAACGAGTACCAGAGCTGCAAAGCCCAGCAGGTTCGCCTGAATCCGGGGCTTGAGGTCAAAGTTCTCTTGACCCTGTTGATGATGGGAGCGGGCGACCAGCAGGGCGGCCAGGCGGGCGGCGGGCAACAGTGCCCCGGGGGCCAGGGCGAGTCGGGCGACCGCGGTGGCTGCCACAAGCCCAAGGACAAAGACAAGTGCAAGGACAAGCACCACGACCGCGACCACGACCACGACAAAGGCAAACGCTGCAAAGACAAGCAAAAAGCTGAGCCGAACCGCCTTCGGGAGATCACCCACGGGCCCAAGGGCGGTCCGGCCCGGATCGGGGGAACGACCAGGGTCGCCTGATTCGTCTTATTGCTTCTGGGCACGCATCGTGCCCAGGAGCTCGGGCGAGGGCATCGGCGTAGGTGGTCAATAGTTGAATTTCCTCAGGGCCGAACGCTAGCGGATCTCGATCGCACAGGTGTAGCACTCCCAACAGGTCTTGTTCGGTGGAGAGAGGGATAGTGATGGACCGGCCGTGAGCGTCATCGGAGTGGCTGACGGGACGCAACAATCGCTGCGAACCCTCGCCTCGTCCCAACATGGCCTTGAAGATGGGGTGGACGTGCTCGCTTGGATCTGGATCGCCAGCCTGTGAGACTCTCTCCAATTCCATCGGAACGCGCCAATCCGTGAATCCCACCCAGGCCCCCGTGTAGCCAGCCCGATCGACCATGGTCTGGCAGACATTGGCAACCAGCTCCTGTTCGGGAGTGTCGAGATCGGTTCGGGCCAAAATCGGCAACAAGGTGAGCAGTTGCCGGCTTTTGGCAAAAAGCCGCCCGGCCTGGCGCTGGAGAGTGACATTTTCGCCCGAGCAAAGCAGTCCCACCGGCTGCCCGGCGGCGTCCCTTAGGATGGCCCGGCGGAAGAAAAAGTGCTGACGCCCCTGGCTGGTCTGCAAGCTCCCTTCCCAGCCCCGCGGGAATTCGCCCTGGCCGAGGAAAAAGAGGCGACCCTCAGCTGCCGGCTCGGGCTGCGATGCGTCCAGAATACTCAAACCCAGGCTAAGACCCGTATCGTGATCCGACGGCGAGTTGAGGCGACAAATTCGGCCCTGCTCGTCGATCACCATCAAAAGGCCTCCGGCCAGTTCAAAGAGCTGAGCAAGGTCGGTCTCCTGCTCGCTCACCACCAGCCGCTCCAAGGCACCATGACTATCGAGTAGCGGGGCCAGGCCGAGCGTGCAGGCTACAGGTTGGCCGGCCTGTGACCGGTAGACCGTCTGGGTCAAGGCGCGTCCCCGGGTCAACTGCTCCCATACCGGTTCGTTGCGAGTCAACTGGCCAAGCAGCTTCGCGGGGTCGGGTTCTTCTCGGTCACGGTAACGAGAGTTGGCGAATTGGACGGTGCCCTGGGAGTCGGTCAGCAGAAGGGGAAAGGGGCAGTGCTCAGCCGCCAGCGAGGACGGCAGGGCACGCTCGAAGGCCACCTTTTGCGGGGTGATATCCACGAAGGTCAACACCGCTCCCACAATAATGTTCTCGAGGGTCCGATACGGCATGATGCGGAGCGAATAGAAGCGTCCATCGCGACCGGTCACCTCCACCTCGTGGCTCACCAGGGTGGCCAGAACCTCACGCACATCCTCGACCAGTCTGGCTTGATCGTAGTCTAGCCGCGGCGCAATGTCGCTCAGCGGCCGCCCAACATCAGACGGAATGAGATGACTAACCTGGGTGGCAGAGGGGGTAAAGCGCACGATGCTCAAGTCGTTTCCCACGAAGATCATGGCAATCTCGGTGCTGCTGAGCAGATTGGTCATGTCGGCGGCCGTCTGGAGCAAGTCCTCGTTTTTTGCTCGAAACTCGACATTCACGGTGGTCAGCTCTTCATTGAGCGATTGCAACTCTTCTTTGGATGTCTCCAACTCTTCGTTGGTGCTTTGCAGCTCCTCGTTGGAGGATTGCAGCTCCTCGTTAGCTGCCTTGAGTTCTTCGTTGCTGGTCTCGAGTTCTTCGATGGTGGCGCGCAGATATTGCTGAGCCGCGATGAGATCGCTCTCGAGTTCACGCACCCGCCGACCGTCGCTGGCCGCTTCCTCGGACTGTCCCGGGGCTTGCCTGGAACGAAATACGACCAGCAAAGAACCGGCTGAGCCAGGACCGAGGGGCTCGACGGTGGCGTCGACCAGCCAGGCCTCGCCCCCGTCTTCCAACCTTATGCCCTCAAACGAGACGGCCTTGCCGGTCTGGGCAACCTGGGCCACGGACGTCATCAGGCTAACCCTCAGTTCCTTTTTGGCCAGGGCCATGAGGTTGAGGGTCGCCTCCCCGCGCGGAGGGTCCAGGAACCGACCCGAAGGACCGTGGATGTAGACCACCTCGCCGCGGTGGTCGACCACTACCCCGGTGGGGCAGTGCCGTTCTAGCAAGGCGGCTTGAACCGAGAGCTTGACGTCAGGGACGGGGGCAAGCGGCCGTCGGCCGGCCGGAAACGGGGCCTGGGCGGGTGCCCTGGGGAGCGAAAGAGGCGTGTTCCAGGGCGTAGGGATGTCGGTCTTGACAAAGAGCTTCCAGCGCTTGTCGAGGACCTCGAACAGATCCGACTCGCCGATCGTTTCCGAGTTGCCCAGGAAGAGGATCCCGCCGGGCTTGAGGGCGTAGTGAAAGAGCCCCAGGATACGTTGCTGCAACTCGGGTTGCAGGTAAATCAACAGGTTGCGGCAGCTGATGAGGTCCAGCCTCGAAAAGGGGGGGTCGTTGAGCAGGCTTTGCTCGGCGAATATCAGCACGTCGCGAAGCCGCTGGCGAACATGATAGGAGTTTCCGATTTTGTCGAAGTAGGCCGTCAGCCGCTCGGGGGCCACATCCAGGGCGATTCCCTCCGGGTAGATTCCCCTGCGGGCGATGTCGATGGCGCTGGCATCGATATCGCTTGCGAATACGGCGACTTTTAGCCGCCGCCCGATGGCTTCCAGCCGCTCGAGCAAAAGCATCGCGATAGAATAGGCCTCCTCCCCTGTCGAACAAGCCGGGACCCAGGCCCTGACCACATCATCGGGTCCTCGGCTCTCGTCGAGCAGGCTAGCAATGACCTCTTCGAGGCTTTGGAAGGCGTCTGGGTCCCGGAAGAAGCTGGTAACCCCGATGAGCAGTTCTCTCGAGAGGCGGTCGAGCTCGGTCGGCTCTGCTTGCAGAAAAGCCAGATACTCCGCCAGTCCGTCGATGCGCTGGCGAGCCATGCGGCGTTCGACCCGGCGTCGAATGGTGTTCTCTTTGTAGAGCGAAAAATCGTGGCCCGTCCGTGTTCGGAGCACAAGGAGCAGGTCTTTGAGCGAGGGGCCGGCCTCCTCGTCCGGCCATGCCTGGGCTTGCGGCCCCGGCACCAGGAGAAGCCGGCTCAGTCGGGAGGGCATGTCCTCTACTGCCAGGGTCCAGTCGACCACGCCTGCCGTGAGGGCGCTACGCGGCATGGCATCGTATTCGGCTCCGGTAGGATCTTGAACGGCCGTCACTCCACCGCTCTCTTTGATGGCCGCCAGACCCAGGGTCCCGTCGGAACCGGTCCCGGAGAGGATCAGGCCGGCCCCAAACTCACCAGCCTCCTGGGCCAGGGAACGGAAGAAGAAGTCGATGGGAGTCAGGGGGCTGCCGGGCGAGGCGAGTTCGACCAGCTGAAAATGCTGCCGGAAGAGCCTCGTGTAAGCGCCCGGGGGGGATACATAGACGGTGTTGGGCGCGATCGGCATACCGTCCTCGATCTCTACCACCGGGATCTGGGTATGCTTGCTCAACAGTTCTGGTAGCAGGCTGCGATGCCCAGGCTTGGCGTGTTGCACGATGACAAAGGCCATGCCCGGCTCGGACGGGACGTGTTCCAGGAACGCCTCAAGCGGCTTGAGGCCTCCGGCCGAGGCGCCGATGCCGACCACGGGAAACTTCACGGGCGCGTCTTCTCCACGAGGTGGTTCGTGGCCTCGTCAGAGGTCCATCGGCAAAACAACCCGGACGGTGGTGCCCCGGCCGGCCTCGGAAAGCACTCGGATTTCGCCCAGGTGCCGGCGGACGATACCCAGCGCTTCGGAAAGCCCCATCCCTCGCCCCAGGCATTTGGTGCTGTAGAAGGGCTCGAACATGCGAGACTTCTGCTCCTGGGTCATGCCTTTGCCCGTGTCGGAAACCTCCAGGTAGGCGCGCGGCTTCTCGCCGCTCAGGACTCCCACGCTCAGCGTGACTTTGCCGGCCTCGGGAGGAAGTGCCTCGACGGCATTCCCTACCAGGTTGCGGATCAGGATCTTCATCAGGGCGGGGTCGCCCCAAACCTCGGCCTCAGGTTGCTCGAAACGCATTTCCAGGCTGGAAGTCCCCACCATGGCTCGCAACTCGGGCTCCAACGAGCGTAGCAGCTGACCCAGGCTCTGTCGCCTGGGCAGAAAGGCGCCCTCGCCCGAATAGGACAGCATCTTTTGGCATAGTTCACCGGCCCGGCGGGCGGCCGTTTCGATCTCGGCGAACTGCTCCTGGCTCGGGTCGTGAGGGTCGGCTTGGGCCGCCAGGAGATCGACGTAACCACTTGAAGCCAATTGTTGAAATCATGGGCCACCCCCGCCGAGAGTCTCCCCAGTCCTTCATGGCGGCGTGCGGTCTCTAGCTCGGCCCGCAACTGAGCCGCCTTGCGTTCGCTCTCGCGCTGGCTGGTCACGTCGCTAATCACGACCCTCAGACGCGCGTCTCCCGGCTCGGGACGACTCTCGAATCGGGCCAGGAATGGTCCTCGGTTTCCGCCCCGCATGCGAACCTCGCAAGTCGACACCTCGCCGACAGCCAGGCGCGCGAGTTCACGGGCGTCCGCCTCCACTGCCAGAGTTGCCAATCTCACCCCGGCCAGCTCTCGGCGTTGGATTCCCAGTAGCCAGGTGGCCGTCAAGTTGGCCGAACGAACTCTCCCGGCTTGATCCAGGGTCAGATAGCCCACCGGGGCGTGTTCGTAGAGGTCGCGGTAGTTGTCGCGACTGGCCTCGAGCTCCCGTTGGGCTCGTTGAAGCTCTTCGTTCTGCAGCTCGAGTTCGAGGTGGTGAACCTGGAGTTCGTGCAGCAGATGAGCCACTCGGTCGGGGGTCAACTCGGCCAGTTCGGCTTGTTCGGCGGAGTTGGGTGGGCGGGTCTCGAGCAGGTGCAGGGCGCGGTCGCGCAGGCGCGAGAAGACGCGAGGCAACACCTCGCCGAGCAGCCGCGCCTGTTCGGCACTGGGGCTCGAGTCCTGAGGACGTTCGAGCGGGATGACCACGGTCACGGTGGTGCCTTCCCCCGGGCTCGTCTCGAGCTTGCAGTGCCCCCCAAAGAGTTCCGCCCTTTCCCTGATCGAATCGAGTCCCACCCCGTTTCCGTCGGGCCGGGCCGACTCGTGCTGGGAGCCCCGTCCCTGGTCGCTGACGCTGAGCCACACCTTCTGATCGGCCTCCGCCAGTGTCACTCTGGCAGAGGCCGAGCCAGAGTGTCTCACGACATTGCTGAGGGCTTCTTGAACGATTCTAATCAGGTTGCTCTGCAGAAGCGGGGCCACCCGATCGACCAGGGTCGGCTCGAGCTCAAGCCGCACCTCGAGGTCGGTTTCGTTGCGCACCCGTTCGATGACCCGCTCGAGAGCTGGCAATAGACCGGTCTCTTCCAGCCCGCTCGGGCGCAGTTGGTCGACCAATTTTCGCCCCTCGGCCACGGCTTCGTCGAGGGCGCCCGTGACTACCTCAAACAGCGAGCCAGTCTTCGGGTCAAGGTTTTGTCCGAGCTTCTCGAGGGTGAGCCTGGCTCCGATGATCTGCTGGAGCAGACCGTCGTGAAGTTCTCGGGCAACATGGATTCGCTCGGCTTCCTGAGCCTCGAGCAGACCGCTGGCAACCCCCTTCAGCCTTTCTTTGGCCACCTCGAGGGCCTTGCGTTCCCGCATTTCGCGGCGCAGATCGTGGAGTATCAGAGTATGGCAGGATAGGTTCGCGGATGACCACAAGGCCAGCTGGCACTCCACCGGGAGGGCGAGACCATCGGCCCCTACCAGCCAGGCCAGATGACTCGTCGAGGGTTCGGGAGACAGCGCTTGAAGCCACTCGCTCAGATCGGACCAACTCGAGGCCAGCCACTCGTCCGGTCGGGTGGGTAGCCGTCCGGCCACCCCCAACCACTTGAGCACGGCAGCACTGGCTCTAAGAACGCGGCCGTCTCCATCGATGGTCAGAATGGCCACGGAGGTCGAATTGAAAAAATCGCTCGGCGAGCGGTCCAAACCTGGCTGCATGTCACCCCCGGCCAGGCGCAAAATGGCGACCCTCGCGGGACCGCCGCGGCTCACACCTGGACACGGCCAACTTCGTTTGTCGATATCGTTCACCTGTCGAATGGGTCCGAAAAGCATTTTGGGCCCGCTCTGGTTGGCTTGAAGGCATCTGGAGGAAGGCGGCTAATTACCTCCTCGGGGGGGTTTACGCTACGGTGTGTCCGACGCCATCGGCGACGGCGAAGTGGACCCTTCAAGACGTTTCGACCGTGTCGGTTGGTGCGGTGTTGAGGAGTTGCTTTAATGAATGTCACGAGCGCTAAGATCCTGGTCGTCGACGATGACTCGGGGGTCGTTCGGCTGGTAACCAAAGTGCTGCACCAGCAAGGCTACAGCCAGGTCCACGGCACTACCGAGGCCACCGAGGTGATCGACATCTGCCGGGACTTCCAACCAGATCTGTTATTGCTCGATCTGAACATGCCGGGCCTGAGCGGGTTGGAGATTTTGGAGTTGTTACAGGGCGAGACCTACGACTTCGAGCCTGTCTCGGTCATCGTGCTAACCGGCGAGCGAGCCCGCGAGGCGCGAATCGAGGCCCTGCGTCTGGGGGCCCGAGATTACATCGTCAAGCCGTTTGATTTCGAGGTGGTGGCCCGCATCAAGAATCTGCTGGAACGCCACCTGCTGAGCAAAGAGGTTTATTTCCACAATCGGGAGTTAGAAGAAAAGGTGCGTCTGCGCACCGCCGACCTCGAGAACGCCCAGCTCGAGACGGTGAAGCGCCTGGGCATCGCGGCCGAGTATCGAGACGATGATACGGGCGTGCACGTGACCCGGATGAGTTCCTACGTGGGGCGATTGGCACGGGCCCTGGGCGAGCCTGAGCGCGGGTCCGACCTGATCCAGTGGGCGGCCAAGTTGCACGACATCGGCAAAATCGCTATTCCTGACGCCATTCTCTTGAAGCCCGGCAAGTTGACCTTCGAAGAATTCGAGCAGATGAAGCAACACACGGTCATCGGGGCCAGAATCTTGTCAGGGGCCCAATCGGAATTGTTGCAAATGGCCGAAGTCATCGCCTTGAGTCATCACGAGAAGTGGGACGGGAGCGGTTATCCAGAGGGGCTGGCCGGAGACGCTATACCCAGGGTGGCGCGCATGGTGGCGGTGTGCGACGTGTTTGACGCGCTGACTTCGTCGCGGCCCTACAAGAAGGCCTGGACGGTGGAGGCTGCCCTGGAAGAGATTCGGCGCGGTCGGGGTCAGCATTTCGACCCCGAGCTGGTGGACGTTTTTTTGGAGAATTTCGAAGCGATCGTGGGCCGCGAAGGGAGCGCCCTGGGTGAACGGTGACCTGATGGACGACGCGCTGGTGGCCCGGGCGGGTACGGTTTTATTCCCTTTCTTTCGAGCCCTGGCCCACGACATGGCGGGGCCGCTCACCATCACCCTGGGCACCGTGCAACTCTCGCTTCGCTTGTTGCCAAAGGGGGCAGAATGGCGCGAGGACTTTCAGGAGATCGAGTCGGCCACCGAGAAGCTTCGAGACTTCACGGGCAACCTGAGCCGCCTGTCACGCTATTTGCCCGAAGAGCGGCAGGACTCGGCTCAGGAACTGGTCGACGACCTGGAATACCTGACCACTTCGGTGGCTCGACGCAGTGGCGTGCCTTTTGATTTCGTTCGCCGTGGCCAGACCCGACCTTTCTCGGTGAAAGGCAACCCCTGGCTGTTGAGGGCAGGGTGCCTCGCTTTGCTCGGCAGCGCGGTCGGCCAGAGCGGCGCCCGGGTCGAGTGCGACTGCACTGACCATCAGCTCACTTTGAGGCTGGTCGGGGCTCAACACAGCGACGCCGGCTTGCCGCGTCCGGATCAGGCCGGCTGCTTTAGCCTGGGGGTCGAGTTGCTCGAGAGCCAGGGGGCGAAGATTGCGACCGCCGGAGGCTGTCCCGAGATCACGCTGGTGGCAGCCGAAGACCCGTCTGATGGCTAACCCCTCTGAGGATAAAGACCTCCAAGCACGCTACCACCGGGCTACCCGGCTGTGCCAATTGCTGCAAGCTCAGAAGCGCATCGGTAAGCTCGTGCTCCAGCGCCGGAATCGGAAGGCTCTTTTGCAGGAGGCTTGCCAAACTCTGGTCACAGAAGGCGGCTTTCTGCTGGCCTGGGGCGCCCTGTGGGACGGACAGAGTAAGACCCCCACCTATGTGGCCACTTCTCGAACAGACCAGGATTTCTTGGTCAAGGTGCAGGCCGGTCGTTTCCCTCAATGCGTGAGGACATGCATGCAGCAAGGGGGAGTGACCAGGGTCAGCCAGCCTGACCAGTGCCCGGATTGTGTCTGCGGGTGCAGCCGGGCAGAAGGCGCGGTGCTGTGTCTGCGGCTCGAATATGGCAAGCAACTCATCGGCTTTCTCTCGGTCTGGCTCGATCCCGGCCTCCTGGCTGCGGAGGTAGAGGCCTTGTTGCAGGAAACGGTCGATGACCTGTCCCTGGCCCTCCATGAGCTGGACCCTCAGCCGGGCGAGGGGGGCCTTCACCTTCGTTACGCCCGTATGCGGCTGGCCCTGATCGAGTTCGCGGCGGAACACAATCTGCAAGATCTGTTGACACGGGTGCTCGACGAGGTGGGGGCCTCGGTGCGCAGTCCTCTGGGTTTCTTTCACTTCGTGGCCGAGGACCAGAACAGTCTTACCATGCAGCAATGGTCTACCTCGACCCGGGAGGGGTTGTGCCACGCCGATGCCGAGGCCAAACATTACCCCATCGACGAAGCAGGTCTCTGGGCTGATTGTGTCCGTACCGGCAGGACGATGGTCTACAACGACTACGACGCACTCCCGCACAGGAAAGGACTGCCTGAAGGGCACGCCGAGTTGACCCGGCTTTTGCTGGCGCCGGTCCTGCGCGGCAATCTCGTGGTGGCCATCCTCGGCTTTGGCAACAAGCCAGAAGAATACACCGAGCGCGACGTCGAACTGGTCTCGTTTTTTGCCGACGTCACCTGGGAGATCGTGCGCCAAAAGCGCACCCATCTGGAGCAAGAGCGTTTGCTGCGAGCCGTCGAGCAGGTGGACGAAATGGTCGTGATTACCGACGACCAGGGGATTATCGAGTATGTCAACCCCGCTTTCGAGCGGGTTACCGGCTATTCTCGTGCCGAGGCGATAGGTCAGAACCCACGCCTCTTGCAGAGCGGCGAGCACGACCCGGCCTTCTATCAGGAACTGTGGAGCACGATCACGGCCGGTCGCACTTTTTGTAGCCGCATGATCAACCGCAAGAAGGATGGCACTCGCTTTACCGAGGAGGCGACCATTTCGCCGGTGCGGGACCGGGCCGGCAAGATCACCAACTATGTGGCCGTCAAGCGCGACATCTCGGCCCGGTTGGCTTTGGAAGATCAGCTTCGACAATCGTTGAAGATGGAGTCGGTGGGGCGGTTGGCCGGTGGGGTGGCCCATGATTTCAACAATGGCCTCAACGTCATCCTGGGCCATGCTGAACTCGCCCTCGCTTCCCTGTCGCCCGAGGATCCGCTCTATGCGGAGTTAAGCGAGATTCGCAAAGCGGCCATTCGTTCGGCTGGCCTCACCCGTCAACTCCTGGCCTTCGCCCGGCGTCAGTCCGTGGCCCCGGAGGTGCTCGACCTCAACCACGCCCTGGAGGACCTGCTCAATATGCTGCGCCGTCTCATGGGAGAAAATATCGAACTCCTGTGGCGAGCCGGCCCTGACCTGTGGCACGTGCATCTGGACCCTGCGCAGCTGTATCAGGTGCTGGTGAATCTGTGTGTCAATTCACGCGACGCCATTGCCGAGCACGGTAGGGTCACGATCGAGACCGGGAACGTAGTCTTGGACGAAGCCTACTGTTCAACTCACCGAGGGGCCCGACCGGGCGAGTTCGTCTGTTTGACGGTCAGCGACGACGGCTGTGGCATGGACGAGCAGACTCGCGCTAAGGTGTTCGAACCGTTCTTTACCACCAAGCCGCTGGGGAGTGGCACGGGCCTGGGGCTGGCGACCGTCTATGGCATCGTCAAGCAGAACGAGGGCTTTGTCTTCGTCGACAGCGAGCCGGGCCATGGTACAACCTTTAGGCTTTACTTTCCGCGCCATCTCGGCGAGGGTCCCATCCAGCGGACCGACGCCAGCGCGCTCGAATTTCCCACCGGCAACGGCCAGACGATCCTGGTGGTGGAGGACGATGCGGCGATTCTCAAGTTGGCCCGCAGAATGCTAGGACACCTCGGATACAAAGTGTTGACCGCGTCCGGGCCTCTGCAGGCGCTGGAGTTGGCCGAGCAAGAGCCGGGCCCCATCGATTTGCTGCTCACCGATGTCATCTTGCCAGAGATGAACGGCCGGCAGCTAGCCGAGCGACTAGGTTCTCTTATGCCGGGACTTCGGCTGCTCTACATGTCGGGCTACACGGCCGACATCATCACCTCTCACGGGATCGTCGAGGAGGGGTTGCAGTTGTTGGGTAAACCGTTCTCGGTGGCAGAGCTGGCGGCCGCCGTCGGCAAAGCTCTGGGTTGACCCGAGCACGAAGGTTATCGGCGGACCCTTTCCGTAACCAGGCAGGTGGACAGCTTCAACATTCTCCTGCTCGAAGACGATTTCGCCTTCCGCGAAGCGGTGACGGAGGAACTCACCGAAGCCGGCTACCATGTCACCCCGGTGGCCGGGGGCACCGAAGCGGTGGCCCGCATTGCCGAGATCAGTTACGATCTCGTGATCGTGGATATCCGGATGAAGGGAATCGACGGTCTCGAGGCCCTGGCCCGCATGCGCGACCATCAGCAGGATCTGGCCTGCATCGTGATGACCGGTTTCGCCGAGGAAGAGGCGGCTGTGCGAGCCGCCCGCCTGGGCGTGCGAGGATACCTTCGCAAGCCTTTCAAATTGCGGGAGTTGCTCGATTGCGTAGAGGGGGTCGTGCGGGGGCAACGTCGTCGTCGCAGCCAGGAGGAGGTCTATGAAGAGCTGGCCGAGTCGCTCAGATGGTCGGCTCGGGCCATTTCGAAGCTGAGCGGCAAGCCCGAACTCGAGCAGGCCGTCGAAGTGGCCGAAGCCCTGACCGGTCATCTGGGCTGGGATCCTTTGCGCTGTGCCCGGACCCAGCTGCTGGCTTCGGCGGCCGGGGCGGGGCTGAGCCCCCCTGCAACCCTGGCCGAGGCGGCTTTGAATCTACCAGAGCGCTGGGACGGGACCGGTCCGCGTGCGGTCCAGGGCGAGGCCATCCCCCTCGACGCTCGAGTGGTCTCGCTGGCGCTGGCCAAAGCCGCCGGCCAGCCGCCGGCCGGCCAGTGCGACCCGTACTTGCTGGATTCGCTGGAGCGTCTCTCTCCTCCCGAGGGGCGCCAGGCCTGGCGCCGGCGTCGTAAGCTGCTGGGTCTGGGTCAAACCCTACTGCAGATCGGCGAGCTGTCGGGCGCAGCCGTTGCCTTCGCCGAGATCGTCCGCGGGCAGCCCGAGGGGCCCGATGCGGTCACGGCCTATCTCGGTTGGTCGCGCTGCTGCCCGGGTCAAGAAGGCGAGCAGTTGCTCGAAAAGGCTCTCGAGTGTGCCCGCCGAGCGGGACCGCTGGTCCAGGCCCGCTGTTGCCTCGAAGTCGGGCTGCGGCTGCGCGAGGCCCAGCCCGACCGGGCCCGAGAACTGCTGCACCAGGCGCTCGATGGGCTGGGCGAGGGCTCCGAGCGAGAAGTGACCAGGTTAGCTTTGTGGCAACCTCCCGCACCGTTTCCAACTCACGAACTCAAACGCGTGCTGGGGCCGCGGACCGAGGCGGCCGCGGGTTGGATGCTGCCCCTGGTGGCCCAGGGCCTGAGCGAGGGCTATCTCGAGCGGGCCCTGGCGACGCGCTACTTTCTGGGTCATCCCGCCTCGATCATCGGGGCTCTGGAACGGGGCGTCCTCGACCCTCGCCAGCGGGCGGCGGTAGCGGGTTGCCTAACCCCTCAGGGCTGGCCTCATCGGCTGGTCGAACTGCTCAAGGACGATCCCGACCCTCAGGTCCGCAAAGCGGCCAACGGAAGTCTGGCCGCGGCCGTGGAAGGGCAGCTGCCGATTCTGCGCATTTACTCGCTGGGAGCCTTCGAGGTGCTGGTGGGCGAATCGCCCATCGGCGGCAAACAGTGGAAGGGCAACAAGAATCGCTACCTGTTAGCCCTGCTGGCCTCGCGCGAGGCGCCAGCCAGTGACGAGGTGCTCATCGACATCTTCTGGCCCGACTCTCACGAGACCGGCAAACGCGGTCTCTACAACGCCGTCTCGCTGTACCGGCGCATTCTCAAACCGGAAGGGTGGGAGGGTCCCACCGACTACATCCAGCGAGACCTGACCGGCATCGGCCTCAATCCCGAGCGTGAGCACTGGCACGATCTCAGCGAATTGCGAGGCCTGCTGCGCGAACTCAAGGACGAGGTTCAGGCGGAACGGGCGGTGGTGCGCGGCCGCCAGGTGGTCGACCTCTATCGCGGTCCCTATCTTGATGGCTGCTACCTCGACTGGGCGATCCGCCAGCGCGATTCGCTCGAACTCGAGGTGATCGAGGGCTTGCTCACCGCCGCTGGCCTGGCTTCGGGGGCCGAGCTGTATCAAGAGGCGATGGAACTCAGTGGTCAGGTGTGCGAGTATGACAACTGCAACCAGCCTTCCCACTTGCTCTACATGGAATCTTGCCTATCCCTCGGTCGTCCCGAGCAGGCTCTGCGACGTTTCGGGGACCTCGAGAAGGCCCTCTCGCGCGAGATGGGTATCGAGCCCTCGACCGACCTGTTGCGAGCCTACCACAAAGCTAAACTCCTTTAGGAGGCTTGCGGCCGACCTGAGGAGGGCTTAGTATCAGACTATGCTCGCCCATCGCGAAAGACGCTCCTTTTCCCCAGAGGAGTACCTGGCTTTAGAAGAGCGCAGCCAGACCCGCAGCGAGTACTATCAGGGCGACATCTACTCGATGACCGGCGGCTCGGTCGAGCATAACCAGATCGTCCGCAATCTCGCCGGGGCGCTGCTTCCCCAGCTCAAAGGGGGCGCGTGCCAGCTTTTTGTGTCAGACCTGAGGCTCTGGGTGGCTCAACACCAGTTGTTCACCTATCCCGACCTCTATGTCGTCTGTGGTGAACTACCGCGCTTCGAGGGCCGTCGCGATACCCTGACCGACGCGACCCTTATTGTCGAGATTCTCTCACCATCGACCGAGGTCTATGACCGAGGCGAGAAGTTTCTCTTCTATCAGTCCTTGCCGTCCTTTCGAGAATACGTGTTGGTGGCCCAGGACCGCTCTCTGCTCGAACGCAGAACCCTGACCAGACCTGGCGAATGGCTTTCTTCCCAATTCACCGCTGCCGAGGATCGGGTCGAACTGGCCAGCGTCGGGGCTGACCTCGTGGTCGGGGACCTCTATCATCAGGTCGCCTTTCCCGGTTAGTCCGCGGTTCACGTTCTTTTCAGTGTCAACGGGTAGGCTGGTGAGCATGAATGTGCAGCCATACCCTTCCGCCGGAGGGAAGAAGTCTTCTCGAAGAGCCGCCAAATCTTCGAAGTCACACCCCAAGAAGCCGTCGACCCCGCCCAAAAGCGACCCCGCTTCCAGGCCGACCTTCGCCGAGCCCAGCCTTTCGCCCGACGGCAAAGAGTTAGTCTTCGTCTCGGGCGGCGACATCTGGACTGCACCCAGCCAAGGCGGCGAGGCCCGGCTGCTGCTGTCGGACCCGGCCACCGAGTCGCGTCCGTTGTTCTCGCCTGACGGCCAGCAATTGGCCTTCGTGTCCAATCGCTCCGGCCACGCCAATGTCTATACGCTTGCGGTCGACACGGGTCAGGTGAAGCGGCTCACCTACTCTGACAGCAACGACAGCCTCGAGGCCTGGTCGCCCGACGGCAAGTATCTCTATTTCTCCAACGGCAGTCAGGATATCGAAGGTTGCCGTGACATCTTTCGCATCCCCAGCGGCGGCGGCACTCCGATGCCGGTCAGCGCCGACCGATTTACCGATGAATACTTTGCCGCCCCCTCGCCAACCGGCGAGGGACTGGCCTTCACCGGCCACGGCACTGGCACCCACCAGTGGTGGCGCAACGGCCACTCCAACCTGGACCGTTCGCAGATTTATCTGCACCAGGATGGCGACTATCAGCAGTTGACCGACGGCGACTCCAAGGACATGTGGCCCATGTGGAGCCCCGACGGCCAGAACCTCTACTTCGTCTCTGACCGGAGCGGAACCGAGAATATCTGGGTGCGCTCCATGGAGGACGACAACCCTCGCCAACTGACGCACTTTAACGCGGGGCGGGTGCTCTGGCCCAGCATCGCTTCTGACGGCAAGTCGATCGTGTTCGAACGCGATTCGAAGCTCTACTGCATGAACACCAAGAGCGGCCGCAGCCACGAGGTGCCCATCACTCGCCGCGGAGCCCCGGCCAGCGTCGCTCCCGAACGCCGGGACCTGAGCGGTGAACTCGATTCTTTCACCCTTTCCCCTGACGGCAAGAAGGTCGCTTTTCTAGCCCACGGCGAGGTTTTCGCCGCCCCGGCGGGCAAAGGCGGACCGATCCATCGGGTCACCGCTTCGGCCGCCGAAGAATTCGGTCTGGTGTGGTCTCCCGATAGCCAGAAGCTGGCTTATGTTTCCCAGCGCGACGGCGAGCGTCATCTTTATCTCTATGACTTCCTGACCAGCCACGAGACGCAACTGACCAGCGCCAAAGCGGGCGACGGCAATGCTTGTTTTTCACCCGACGGCAAGAACCTGGCCTTCGTGCGCCAGGGCAAGACCCTGTGCAGCCTGAACCTGGCCAACGGCAAAGAAAAGGTGCTGGCCGAGGGTCTCTTCGGTCAACCGCCCTTTGATATGGGCCGGCCCATCGCCTGGTCGCCCGATAGCCGCTGGGTCGCCTATCGCAGCAGCGACGAGAACGCCTTCAACAACGCCTGGATCGTGCCCGCCAAAGGGGGCGAATCCCGCCAGGTGTCGTTCTTGCCCAACACCTTTGGCGACACCTTGAGTTGGAGCCCCAACGGCAAGTTCTTGCTGCTGGACTCGTCTCAACGAACCGAAAAAAGCGTCCTGACCCGGGTGGACCTGGTGGCTCCCCACGCCACCTTCGCCGAAGACGACTTTGCTGCTCTGTTCAAGCCCGAAGAGGCGGCCTCGAAAGAGCCGCTCACCGTCGAGATCGATTTTGCCGGCGTGCGCGAGCGCCAGCGCGTGGGCAATTTGCCCATCGATATTCAGAGCCAGACGATCAGTCCTGACGGCAAACTGGCTTTGCTGCACGGCCTCTCGGGTGGGCAATCCAATCTGTTCTTGCTGCCTCTGGAAGGCGACCACCGCGAACTGGTTCAGTTGACCAGCAGCCCCGGTTGGAAGCAAGACGCCCAGTTCTCGCCCGACCAAAAGCAGGTTTACTATCGCGAGAATGGTGTCATCAAGACCGTCTCGGTCGAGGACCGCAGCACCCGCACACTCGATTTGTCGGCCACCATCGAAGTCGACTTCGCCAAGGAAAAGCAGGCTGCTTTCGAGCAGGCCTGGAGCTACCTGCGCGACCAGTTCTATGATCCCGGCATGCACGGGCTCGATTGGGAGGGCTTGCGCAACCACTATCAACCCCTCATCACCGGGGCCGCCAATCCCGACGAGATGCGGCGCCAGCTGGCCTTGATGATGGGCGAGCTCAATGCTTCGCACCTGGGCGTGGGTGCCCCGGCTGGCGGTGGTCAGGTGGTGGGCCGCACCGGTCTTGATTTCGAGCGTGGCGAGTATGAAGATTCGGGTCGCTTCAAGGTCAGTGGCGTGCTGGCCGAGGGACCCGCCGGTCTGGCCGGCGTGAAGGTGGGCGATGTCCTCACCGCCGTCAACGGTGAGCCGCTCGAGGCGACCACCAACCTCGATCAGGTTCTATCCCATCAGGTGGGACGCAAGGTGGCCCTCACCCTCGAGTCGCAGGGCGACACCAAAGAGGTGGTGGTGGCTCCGGTCACGGCCGGCCAGGAGCGGAACTTGCGCTATCGCGAATGGGTCGATTCTAACCGGCAGAAGGTGGAGGAATTGAGCGGCGGGCGGCTGGGTTATGTCCACATCGCCGACATGTCCTCGGGCGCCCTCGAGCAACTCTATCAAGACCTCGACGCTACCAACCAGGCCCGCGAGGGAATCGTCATCGACGTTCGCAACAATAACGGCGGCTTCGTCAATGCCTATGCCCTCGACGTCTTTGCGCGCAAAGGCTATCTGAGCATGACCAACCGCGATACTCCCACCGCTCCGGCCCGGCGTCTGCTTGGCCAGCGCTCGCTAGAGCTGCCTACCATCCTGTTGACCAATCGGCAGACGTTATCCGATGGCGAGGATTTCTCCGAAGGCTATCGGGCGCTCAAGCTGGGGAAAGTAGTGGGCGAGCCCACTTCGGGTTGGATCCTCTTTACCAGCGGGGCTGAATTGGTGGACGGCACCAGGATTCGTCTGCCCTTCTCGGAGGTGCTCGACCACCGAGGTCAGCCCATGGAGATGAATCCCCGACCCGTCGATGTGGCTGTCGACCGGCCCCTGGGCGAGAGCTATACCGACAGGGATGTGCAGCTCGAGACGGCAGTTTCGGAGCTGTTGAGCCAGATGGACGCCACCAAAGACGCGTAGCCAACGCACTCGGGAGGCTGCCTTCTCATCATTGCGCGCTGTCTTGAGGGTGACACAGGCAATAGACTCGGCTCCAGTCATCGAAAACGTGCAGCCCCGCCGCTTCGATGGCCCGTCGCAGGCGGGGCCTGGCGCCCACGTCGGGTCGGTTGAGCTTGACGAAGCCCAGGCTCTTCAACATCTCGGCCGGGTTCTCCGGCCATTCTCGGGTGGGCACGATGACGACGCCCGGGTAGGCGTGCAGAGGGTGACCTTCTTCGGCAAAGGCCGACGCCACCCAGGGGAGGTCGGTAGGGTCCGAAGGTAGATAGGTCTCCTCCTTCTGATGAGATTGCACGCAAGGCTCCAGGCCGTCACGACCCAGTCGGTAGATGAACAAGGTTTCAGGTCCTCAGTCAGTTATCGCTCGTGGATTGGGTTCGAGAGCCGTCGGCCACCAGAATGATGTCGAGGCGGCTCAACAGCCCGAGTTCGGATAGGTAGCTCGCCATCTCGGTGAGGTGAGCTTCTTCGTCGATCAACCCGTCAACTCGGGTCATGATTTCAAGATTCGCCAGTAGCTGTCTCCATTTCATGGGACTATCCTGCCAGCATGCGTTCGACAAGCTGTCAACACTTCTTACACCTGGTGCCGGCGGAGTTGATACAGAAGTCTGGCCATGTCCAGAGTGGTGATGATGCCCGCAATCCGGTTGGCCTCGTCGGTCACGAGAATTCTGTGAAGACGAAACGAGGTCATTAGACGCAGCACATCCTCGACCGAGTCGCTCGGTCGCACTTTGAGCGGAAACTTTGTCATGACATCGCCTGCAGTCAGGCTCTCGACTCGTCTGCGGAAATCTGGTAGTGCGAGGGTGGTGACGAGGTCGGTTTGCGAGACGACGCCTTTGAGGGTCCCATCCTCTGCGGTGACGGGGACCCCTGTGATCATCCTGCGTAGCAGGGCGCCCGCGAGTTGGGTCAACTTCATGGCGACCGGCACACAGAAGACATCGGTGGTCATGATGTCCTTGACCGTGAGGGTGCGCAACTCGAACTGCCCGAGCATCTCGGGCATCCACTCCAGATGCTCTGCCTCGAATTCCAGAAAGAGTTCTCGGAGGGCTTCTCGATCTTGACTGGTTTCAGACCGGATGGTCTGGGCAAAGTCCGACACGAGCACCTGCCCCCGACTATCCAGTTCCTCAAAGCCCAGGATGCGGGCCATTTCTTCGGTATTCATCACGCCCATGCTGTTTGTCCCCGAAAGCTGATAGTTGCGAGGGTAGCTTAAGGGACTATCATCAACAGGCGCTCAACAGAAACGATCTCCAGCGTCAGGCACAGACGAGGGCCAGGGCGGAAAAAAACTCGGCTTCGGTCTCGACCCTTTTGACCGCCTCGAAGTGGTGAAATTCGCCGAACCGGCTGGCCAGTTTCAGCCATTGCTTGAGGCGCTTGAGCCTTCGCGACTCAGAATAGCCCCCGTGGGCCAGGCTGTGCTCGATCAGGCCGTGCAAGAGGTGCCCCCAGCCAGGGTCGTGGCCTGGGCACGGCAGACCGAGGGCTCTCGCGACCTGCAAGGGTAGGGCCGGATTGGCCAGGGCCCCTCGCCCCAGCATGAAGTGGATGCAGCCGGTTTGCTCCTGGCAACGGTGAAAGTCGTCTAGAGTCCAGATGTCGCCGTTGGCGACCAGGGGAATATCCAGGGCCGCGCGCACCTCTCCCAGCGGCTTCCAATAGACCGGTGGAGTATAGCCCTGGGTGCGAGTGCGGGCATGGATGGTGAGCCACGAGGCGCCCCCTTCAGCCGCCATGGCCGCATTCTCGTAGACCTCGTCAATACAGTCCCAGCCAAGCCTCAGCTTGGCCGAGACGGGTATCTCGGCAGGCACGGCCGCCCGCACCGCCGAGACCACGGCCCGAATGCGCTGGGGGTGCTTGAGCAGCGTGGCTCCTCCGTCGTGGCGATTGACGGTGGGCGCCGGGCATCCGAAGTTGATGTCGATCCCGTTAGCCCCGGCTCGGCAGGCGGTGGCGGCGGACTTTGCCATAGCCTCCGGCTCCCCGCCCAGCAGCTGGACTTGCACGGGTAACCCGGTCAGGGTGCGAGCTCCGTGTCTTAGCTCGGGCACGTGCCGCTCGAAGACCTTGCGGGGGATGGGCAGCTGAGTGACGCGCAAGAACTCGGTCACGGCAAAGGTGAAGGCGCCGCAAGCTCCCTGAAGAGAGCGCATGGGAGCGTCGGTGATGCCGTCCATCGGAGCCAGGACGAGAGCGGGCGTATCAGCTTTGAGCATCGTCGGCCATCTTAGCCGTAAAAGCTCAGGACCGCAAGCTAGGCCAGGGCTAGCTGGCTCTGCATCAGCCGCAGGGTGGTTTCAGTCCGCTGCGGGCCGTGTTGGCGGCCCAATTCTTGCACCGAGCTCTCTCCATCCAGGGCCGCCGCGAGCCTGGCCTGGTCGCCCTCCAGACGCTGCATCAGGGGCCACCCACACTCGTGCACCAGAAAGGCGTGGCCTTCACGATGGTCGGTGTACATGCTCACCCCCGCTTGGAGGCTGGGCCGCCAGTCGGGGTCGGGCCAGCCCGGGTCGTGAGCCGCGACCAGCGCGTCAAGCCAGGCCTCGATGCGGGTCGAGCCCTGGCGGTTGAACAGGGGTAACTCGGCCAATATCGACCAGCCTGGTAACCCCGGTTGTAGGCGGCGTATGAAGACCAGACCTTGACAGAGTTGATGAATGCCCTGCTCGGTGTAGCTGTCCAGGTAGGCTCGGTATTCGGCGCAGAACTTGGGCCAGGGCAAATTCTTGTCGATGTGGCGGTCGATGTAGTGATGAAGGCTGTAGCGGGCCCGCTCGAGCACCGCGATGCCCCACCCCTCTTGTCCCCCCAGCCAGTCCTGCAGCCGCTCCAAGTAGGTCCCTGCCCGCATGATCGGATAATCGAGGACCATCACGAAGGTACCGTGGTCGGCCAGCCTTTCGGGCAGGCCCCTTACCAAGCGTTCCGAGACCATCTCGCCACTGGGTCCGCCGGTTCGATGCAGGGCCATGGTGGGGTTGGGGGTGGCCACGAAAGGCGGATTGGCGGTGATCAAATCAAAGCTCTGTCCGCTCACCGGCTGGTAGAGATCGCCCTCTACGAACTCGCAGTTGGACAGCCCGTTGAGCGCGGCGTTGAAGCGAGAATAGGCGAGGGCTCGAGGGTTGAGGTCGACGCCCACCACCCTCTCGGCGTGAAAGCCGGCCAGGATCGCATGCACGCCGGAGCCGGTGCAAAGATCCAGGACCCGGCCCACGGGCCGTCGCGGAGTCAGACGGAGCAGGCTGAAGCTGTCTGCTCCCAATTGATAGACGTGGCCTGGCTGGTTGCTTCCGGGCAGAAGGGCAGGGTCGGTCACGATCAGGGCCTGCTCGACCGGATAGATATCGACCCTCGCTTTGAGGCCCCGCTGGTTTTCTTCGAGTAGCCCCAACTCCAGACCCAGCTCGACTAGCGCTCCGCCGAGGCACTCTTCCACCTCGGAGCGCCGCAGGCGTCGGCGAGCAAACCAAAGACCGGCCATCCTGGCCACCGAGGACTGGTCGCGGTCGAGAAGCCAGCTGAGCCCTGGCAAGATGCCCAGCTTCGCCATGGGTAACTCGTCGAGTTCGAGCAGGCGGCAGAGGGCTTCTTCACTGTAGCCGAGTCCCTGGAGTTTTTGGCGAAGGTCCGGAATGAGGGCCCTCTGTTGGGAAGTAGGGGGGTGTTCCAGCGGCCGCATGGAAGAGGGTTGGCGACATCCGACGGGGCTCCTCTAATTACACCGGGGCGTCGCCCGGGACTTGGGCCGCCGGCCTGAGCAAGCAGTTGAGAGGTAGGACCCCATGGACCGACTGGACTATTTTGAGGAGAACGGCTATTTCGACGCACTGTCTGACGCTGAACTCGACGCTTTGCGAAAGGCCCGCGACGACTATGGCGAGATCAAAGGTGACCTGCAGGCCCTGGTCTCCAAATTGAAAGGCAAGGGCCCCGCTCTGGAATTGCTGTCGGAGTTCTTGCTGCACGCGGTGGACCGCGCGGTCGTGAAAGCCCACGCTGAATTCTGCTGCTGTCTCGAACTCAAGAACGACGAAGTGCGCAAGCTCAACGCTCGGATCGACGAGCTGGAATTGCGTTTGGCTCAGCTGCTCAAAAATCCGTGATCGGCGAGTTGCCAGGCGGCCAGCTCATCGGCCAGGGCTAAGGCCGCAGGGCTGCGGCGCTGGCCCGTCGGCCAGGTCACCCAGAGGCGGTGGACGATGGCCACCGGCGGGCTGGCCACGATGGCCAGGCTGCCGGCGGCCAGGCGATCGAGCACACAAACCAGCGGGATGACCGTCGCCCCCAGGCCGGCCTCGGCCAACCGGATGGCTACCTCGAGTTGATTGGTCTCGGCCACGATGCGACGGGGATAGCCGCGCGTGGGCCAGCCGTCGATGGCTTCGCCGCTGCCTTCGGGCACCCGCGGCACGATATAGCCGAAGTCTCGCCAGTGGCCCGGCTCGCACCCGGCGGCCACGATCACCGAGGGGGCGTCGGGACCAGGCTCGGCCTCGAGGCCAGCCCGGGTGGGGGGAGTGGCCACCACTCCGAAGTCGAGCTCGCCCGCCAACAAGCGCCGCTCCATGGCGTCGGGTTCCATGGCCAACAGCTGGGGGCGCACCCGCGGGTGGTCGGCCAACAAGCGGGCGCACACGGCCGGCAGAATATACTGGCAAACCGAGTTCGTTCCACCCACGGCTACCGGGCCCGCTGGCCTGGAGCGGTCGGGCGGAGCAACCCGCTCGGCCAGTTCGTCGAGGGCCGCCAGCAGATTCTTGGCTTCTGAGGCCAGGGCGCTGCCGGCCGGCGTCAGTCCGCGCAAGCGGCGGTCCCGCACGATCAACGGGCCGAGCTGGCCTTCGAGGTTGGCGATGGCTTTGCCCACCGCTTGCGGAGAGACGTGCAGATACTCGGCTGCCGCCTGAAAACTGCCGAACTCGATCGAGGCCAGGAAATACCTCAATCCGTCGATGCTCAAACTCGGAGAAGAGAGAAACTGGGCGCTTTTCACAACTAGAAGTTTCGATATTAGCCAAGAAAATACTGCTTGCCTCACATTGGCGCGATCGGATAGGCTCTGCCTGCAAATCGCAACCAAGGAGTCCCTCGTGCCCACTAAGATTCTGATGCTTATCGGAACCCGCCCGGAAGCCATCAAGATGGCTCCCGTCTACCAGGCTCTGGCCGACGATCCACGCTTTGACGTGCGCCTGGTCTCGACCGGCCAACACGGCGACCTGCTAGCCCAGGCGCTGGCCACCTTCGGCCTTGTGCCCGACCTCGATCTCGGCCTGATGAGCCCCGGCCAGTCGCTGGGGCAATTGGTCGGCCGCATGTTGTCGGCTCTCGACACCGTGTTTGAGCGAGAGGCTCCCGATCAGGTGCTAGTCCATGGCGACACGGCCACCGGCTTCGCCGGAGCTCTGGCCGCGTTCTACCGCGGCCTGCCGTGTGCCCATGTCGAGGCGGGCCTGCGCAGCTATCGGCTGGACGCCCCCTTCCCCGAGGAGTTCCATCGCCAGGTGGTGGCCAAGGCCGCCTCGCTGCACTTTGCCCCCACCGCCGAAGCAGCCGCCAACCTCGAAGCCGAGGGGGTCGACCCGGCCCGCATCGTCATCACCGGCAGCACCTCGGTGGATGCCGTAGCCAGCGTGTTGGCGCGCCGCCCGCCGCGGCAGAAATTGGTGGTGGTCACGGCCCATCGGCGCGAGAACGGCCGAGCCCTGGCCGGCATCCTCACGGCCGTGGGCGAGTTGGCCCAACGCTATCCCGACCATCGCTTCGTCTTTCCTCTGCATCCCAACCCGGCCGTGCGGGCGGCGGTGGCCAGATATCTGCCGGTCGCTCCCAATCTCGAGTTGTGCGAGGCGCTGGCCTATCAAGACTTCCTGCCCCTACTAGCCCAGGCCCGTTTGATTCTGACCGACTCGGGAGGCATCCAGGAAGAGGCGGCCTTCCTGGGCAGCCGCGTTCTGCTGCTACGGGACACCACCGAGCGGCCCGAGGCGGTGGCCTGCGGGAGCACCCTGGTGGTGGGCACTACGCCCCAGGCCATCCTGGCTGCGGCCACAGCCGCCCTCGAGCAAGACGCGCCGGCCCTCGGCTCGAACCCCTTTGGCCCTCCCGGCGCCGCCCGCAAGATCGCCCAGAGCCTTGGGGTGGCGGCATGACCCGGGCCCTGGTGGTGGTAGCCCACCCTGACGACGAGACCCTCTTCTTCGGAGGCACCATCGCCTCGCGACCCGAGGTGCAGTGGGAGGTCGCCTGTGTCACCGATGGTGGCCCCCGGGCCGCCGAACGGGCCGACGAACTCGAACGGGCCGCCGCTCGCCTGGGGGTGACCCGGATTCACCGGCTCGACCTTCCCGATAACCCGGCCCAACGCCTCGACCTCAAAGTTCTGGTCCCGCGCCTGCGCCGGTTGGGCGACTTCGACGAGATCTACACTCACGGCCCGCTCGGCGACTACGGGCATCCCCACCATCAGGATGTCTGTCTGGCCGTGCACCGAGCCTTTGCCGGCCACCCCGGCTTGTGGACCATCGCCACCGGAGTGCTGCCCGAGCGCCTGGTCACCCTGAGCCCCAGCGCCTTTGCCGTGAAGGCCGAGATTATGGCCTCGATCTACGCCCACGAACACCAACGCTTCTTGCTGGTCCTACCCGTGACCGCCAGCGAGGGCTTCGTCCGCGTGGGTACCGAAGAAGTCGAGGCGCTGCATGGCTATCTCAGCGGTGGGCGTCGGCTGGCCCGCGGGCGGGTGGCCGTCTACAAAGACCTGGTACCGATGGTCGAAGCTGGCTCAGTCGAGTCGTCGGCCCACGGCTTCTTTGCCGCCTACCAGTATGAGACTGTGGAGAGACGGTAGACGGTAGTTAGAGTTGGGGGCGTGACGGTCGTCACATAGCTTCTCTCTTTGCGGCGCTAGACTGTAGCCATTCCACCAAGGAGAGAGAAGCCGATGCACATCCAGCCGGGACAATTCGAAACCCCGCAGTTCAAGGTGCCTCACAAGCCCTGGAGTTCTAACACCGAGGTCGCCGGCGGGGGTTACGCCGCCGACCCCATCGACACCGTGACGCTCGCCCAGGCGTCCACTCCCTCGCCCACGGCCGACCTGAGCAAGATGACCCGCGAGCAGATCATGGAGATGTTGCGGAGAATGCGGCCGTCCGAAGGCGGCCGGACCGGTTACGGATAAGCTTTGTAGCGCAGAAAAGACAAATCCCTCGCCCCGGCGAGGGATTTTCAATTGGTGGTCGGAGTGCGCAGATTTGAACTGCGGACCTCTTGCTCCCTAAGCAAGCGCTCTAACCAAGCTGAGCTACACCCCGGTGGCGCATACTATAGCATCCTACGAGGTACGCGTCAACCGTTGGCGAAGGTCGAGCATCGAGGCGCTCCAGTCCTCGAAGTTGCCCGATTCTTCCCACAATTCGAGCAGTTCGCAGGGGCGTCGCTCGACCCGGTCGAGGGCTTGGAGAGCGGTGGCTACCAGCCCGGGTTCGGGCTGGTCGTCGTGCTCGTTGACCCACTCGATGAACGACTCCCGCAGCACATCGGCCGGGGGCGGGTTACCCTTAAGGCAGGCCAGCGCCTCGGCCGCCGCCACGGCCCGGGCGGCGGTCGGCTGTTCGAGGTAGTCGCGGCAGTCGATCACTTCCCGGAGGGTCTCTTCCACAAAGGGAAGGCCCTCCGAGTCTTCCAGGTCCAGCACCCAGTCGCAGGCGCTGTCGTTCTGAAAGCTATGAACTCCCCAGGTTCCCATCAGCAGCTCGAGATCGGCACCCGCACCAGTTTATTGCCGCGGGCGACAGCTTTGAAGATGCTGCCGTCGTGGCTGGCGAAGATGCTCTGGTTGCTGTCGGCGATAGCGTTGCTGCCTTTCATGTCGGCGATGCCGCGCATCTCGGCGTCAAGGTCGGCCCGGTCGTGGACGAAGTTCTTCAGCTTGCCGTCGGCGCCAAAGACCAGCGTCACGCCGTTCTGGGCGTCGATGGTGAAGCCTTCATAGCCCTCCACGCCGACCACGGGAGCCTCTTCGGTGTAGCGCAGGCTGAGGAACTGCTCGCCGGCTTTGTTGGTGTGCACGTCGAGGGTCTCGAGGTTGGCGCCTTCGGGCAGGCCCAGCTCCTTGGCCTTAGAGGCTACGAACTCGGCCGCCTGCTCGGGGTTGAGCGGCTGGTTGAGCTCGAGCTTGGGCAGGGCGGCCAGGCGGGCTTCTTCTTGCTCGAAGTCGGCCGGGGTCACGATTTCGCGCTTGAGGAAAGCCGACTTGATGGCCTCGGCATAGTGGCCGCCGTTCTCCTGGTCGGCCCGGATCATCCCCAGGGCGATCTCTTTATAGCGGGCTCGGCTCGACGAGCCCGACTCGATGGCTTTGACCAGGGCCGGCCCGGCCACATCGGAGGCCGTCTTGAGGGCTTCTTGCGGGCACTGACGATCGTCGTAGATGGCCTTCATGTAGATGTTCTCGAGAACATCGTAGAAAGCTCCCGAGAACAGGCGCGAGAACGAGTGCACCTCGCGGCCCAGGTGATCCTCGTCGCCACGGCCCGGAGGCAGTTCGCTGGGATCGACATAGGTGAAGCTGTTGAGGGCCGTGCGCAACCAGGTCTTGTGGTCGTCGTCGGGGTTGCTGTTGTCGCGCTTGGAAGCGGCGCCAAATTCTTCGGCCAGGCTCGAGAGCACGTTGTGGTGGCGCAGGCTGCCGCCGGTCTGCTGCATCAGCTTGTCGTTGGAGTTGGCCTCGTCCAGGCAGTAGAGCATGGCGGCGCAGTCGCCGAAGGCTTCGTGGAAGCCGCCGGTTTCGGGGTCCCAGGTGCCGAAGAAGCCGGGGCGCAGTCCGTCGAGCAGAGCGTGGCCGGTCTCGTGGCTCACGATGTCGGCCGAGTTGGCCGTGCGCACGTGGGCGTTCAAACCGGGGGAATCGAAGTAGAAGAAGTTGGTGCCGCCTTCCCAACGGCTGTAGTAGGCGTTGCGGCCCTCTTGCTTGTGAGGAGTGACGTCGATCGACTCACTGCCGAAGGCCCAGTCGATCTTCGAGCCGCGGTAGCGCTCGAACAGGTCCAGCGTCTTGTAGGTGGCGGTGAAAGAGTTGAGCTGGGCGATGCCGTCCGTGTTGGGCGCAGCCAGGTAGTTGCCGTTTTCATCGGCGCGAATGACGGTCCGGCCGGGGTCGGTCACGTGGACACGCGGGCCCGACAGGTTCTCGCCGATCTTGCTGCGCTCGAAGTCGAGCAGGATGGGACCACTCACGAACGGGTCCTGAGCGTAAACGTTGACTTTGATGTTGGGGGAGGGAGCGGGCGGCTGCTGGGGCGGAGGATCCTGAGGGGGCGGATCCTGGGGCGGAGTCTGGCTCGGCGGTTGCTGCGGGGGCTGCTGGTTGCTGAGCTGGACCTGGTCGCTGGGCGCGCTGTCCTGGCTGGGTCTGGGCGCAGGCTTATGGCAGCCGCAGGCACGGTGAGATAGGGGGGATACCGAGCTGGTGTTGATGTTCATCGAGTCCTCCGATTTTTAATCCGACCCGCGCATCATTCCATGGCACCTGACGGCTTGTGTTAACTGTGTGTAAAGTTTGCCTTGGCTGCGGCTGTTGATAATCTGTTGAAGGCTTTGAGCATACTGCCAGTATGAACAAAGACGATTGTATTCTAGTGCTTCGGCGCGCCTTTGGCCTGGACGAAGAGACAGCAGAGCGAGTCTTCGTCAGGTTTAACGAGAATACGCCGCCCAAGCGTGGCTATCGGGGGCTTCAGCACGTGATGGAGAGCTTGCTTCGGCACGTCTATGAAGAGACGCTGGGCAGCGTCGAGTCGATCGACCTGGCTTCTTGAGTCTGGCCGCCGAGCGCGGTGTTGAGGAAGTCCTCGAACGGGCGCTTGGTCCTGACGTGAAAGACGGGCACGCGCTCGAGCTGTTCGGGGGGGAGTCGGTAGTGCTCACAGACCAGACTGATACGGGGGTCTTTGATTTCTCGGCGGTCGACCTCGGTGACCTCGTGGCGTAGCTTGCCCTGAAACTGAAAGAGCAGGTTGGTCTTCGGTTGGATGGTGGCCAGCGGGCGATAGCGATGCAGAATGAGTTGGCCGCCGGCCAACCCGCTGGGCACGTCTACGTAGAGCACACTGACCTTAAGCGGATAGGGCGGCATGTCGGGAACCGTCCAGGATTTGAGGCTCCTATCTACATGCGGGGCCACATGGCCGCCCTCATAGATGACCAGGGGATTGAGAAAAAAGGCGTTGCCGCGAGGATGGAGCACATCCCGTAGGTAGAGGGAGAACTCAGGAAAGTGGGCTTCGACCTGCTCGAGCCCTTCGCGCCGGAACGCCACCGAGAAGCCGAGTGTGCCGGCAAAGCGCGCGTTGAGGGTCGAGGCGGAAAGCAGCGGATTGGCCATCAGTTTTTGGCGCAACTCGGCCAGCCAGTCGGCCGGATAGGCCTCTTCGAACTGGCGAAACGGGCGAAAAAAAGAGAGCTTCGGATCGCCTCGGGGCATTCCCATGGATTCAACAGGAAATTTCTCGACCCTTTGGAAGTAGCCCCGGCCCATGCGACTATCGCCCGATACCGTCGAGTTCGTGCTACTGTCCTTCGAAGGCCCTGACCTCTACTCATTGGTGGGCGGTCTAGGTGTGCGCGTTAGCGAGTTGGCCCACTGTCTGGCCGAGCAGGGCTATCGCACCCGTCTGTATTTCGTGGGCGACCCTCACAAGCCCCATATTCAAGAAATGGTGGGCGGCAAGCTCACCTATCATCGTTGGTGCCAGTGGCTCTCGGCCCTCAATCCCGAGGGTGTCTACACGGGTGAAGCGCGCAAAGCGTCCGATTTCACCAACTCTTTGCCCGACCATCTCATTCGCTTCGTGCTGGCGCCCAACGCCGAGCACGGCAAGACCACCGTGGTCCTGGCTGAAGACTGGCACACGGCCGGAGCGGTTTGCGGTCTGTCGCGAGCCGTTTTCCGCGAGGGTCTGTCGCGGCGCACTCTCATCATGTGGAACGCCAACAACACCTTCGGCTTTGGCGGCATCGATTGGGAGGCCCTGCGCCAGGCCTGCGCCATCACCACCGTGAGTCGCTATATGAAGCAGGTGATGCAAGAGGTGGGAGTCAACCCGCTGGTGATTCCCAACGGCATTCCCAAACGCTGGCTCGAGCCGGTAGATAAAGCCGTCACCCAGAGTTTGCGCAAGCTGTTTCCTGATGTGCTACTGGCCAAGGTCGGGCGCTACCACCCTGACAAGCGCTGGCTGATGGCGGTCGAGGCCCTGGGCGAGCAAAAGCGGCTCGGGCTCAAGCCCAAGATGGTCATTCGCGGAGGCTCCGAAAACCACCGCATCAATATCCTCGAGAAAGCGTGGCAGCAGGGCCTGGTCTGGAGCGAAGTGGTGCTCGACCGACCTTCGCCGGCGGCTATCGTCGAAGAACTCAAGCGTCACGCCGAGGCCGACATTCTCGAGTTGCGCTTCTTCGTGCCGGAAGAGTTCCTGCGCTGTCTTTACGCGGCCGCCGACGCCACTCTGGCCAACTCGGGCCACGAACCCTTCGGCCTGGTCGGTCTCGAGGTGATGGCCTGTGGCGGGGTCGCGTTCACCGGCTGCACCGGCGAAGACTACGCCCATTCCTTCAACAATGCGGTGGTCATCGGTAGTGACGACCACCGCGAGATCACGGTTTACCTGCGCAACCTGCTGCAAGACCCCAAGACGGCTCGACAGATTCGCAAGCTCGGTCAGGCAACCTGTCCTAACTATCTCTGGGAGGTCGTGGTCGACGAGATGTTCCGCAAGATCGAGTTTGTGGCCTGGATTCGCGGGGTAGACCTCGACTAGAACATTTTCAAGGAGTCAAGATGAGCGCCACCAAAACTCACACCAGCCCTCGCTCCGAACGGCTGACCAATCTTCAGCGGACCCTCGTGCTGGTCAAACCCGACGCCGTGCAGCGCGGGCTGATCGGTTCCATCGTAGGCCGCTTCGAAAGCCGCGGCCTGGCCGTGGTCGCGATGAAGCTACTCAAGATGGACGAAAAACGCGCCGGCAACCTGTATGAGCCCCACCGCGGCCGTCCCTTCTACGAGCCCCTGGTCGGCTACATGACCTCGGGTCCCATCGTCGCCCTGTGCCTCGAAGGCGTCAACGCCATCGCCATGGTGCGCAAGATGCTGGGCGCCACCAATCCCCTCGAAGCCGAGCCGGGAACCATCCGTGGCGACTACTCACAGCGGGTCGACTTCAACTGTGTGCACGGTTCCGACTCGCCCGAAAGCGCCGCTCGCGAGCTGCCGATTTTCTTCGACGCCGACGAGATGGTCGACTACGATCCTTGCCACACCCACTGGATCTAGTCTTCAGCATCCTCGCAAAAAGTGCCGCGCCGAGCGACCTGGGGGGGTCGTGAGGGGCGGCACTCTTTATCTTGTGGCCACTCCCATCGGCAACCTCGGCGACGTAAGCCGGCGTTGCCTCGAGGTGCTCGGCCAGGTCGATCTGATCGCCAGCGAATCGCCCCCGGCTGCCAAACGGCTGCTCTCGGCCCTGGGCCTGCGCGGACGGGTGGTGCCCTTTCGCGAGGCCAACCGCGAGCAGGCCGCCCGCGACATCCTGGCCCGCCTAAAAGAGGGCCAGGCGGTGGCCCTGCTCAGCGAGGCCGGCATGCCGGCCATCTCGGACCCCGGCTGGACCCTGGTCCGGGCCTGCCACGAACAGGGGTTGGCCGTCACCTGTGTGCCCGGAGCTTCGGCTCTTACCGTGGCCGTGTCCTTATCGGGTCTACCCTCGCGCCGGCTGGTCTTCGAGGGCTTCTTGCCGCGCAAGGGCGGCGAGCGCCGCGAGGCCATCGAGCAGCTTCGCCGCGAGGCTCGCACCATCGTGCTCTTCGAGGCTCCTCACCGCATCCGCGAAACCGTGACCGACTTATTAGCGGCCCTGGGCGACCGCGAGGCCTTTCTCGGTCGCGAGTTCACCAAGCAGTTCGAGACCCTGCGTCTGGGCCGCCTTTCGACCTTGCTAGAAGACCTCGACGAACCGCGGGGCGAGTACGTGCTGGTTCTGGGTCCGGTCGATTCCGAGGATGAAACTCCTGAACTCGACCCTGAGTGGGTCGACTTTCTGCGCGACCAGGGGCTTTCCACCAGGCAGATGGCGGCCATTCTGGCTCGCCAGACCGGCCTGCCGCGGCGCCAACTCTACCAGCAACTGATGGGGGAGTGAGCAAGCAACCGTTTGCTTTGCGCACAGGAACGGCGGACCAACCGCAGAAAATTCCCCTGGTGATGATAAATCAACCTGGCCAAAACCGCCGCCGCTATGTTCGGCTCGCTGCCGACGAGAAGATCGATTGTGCCATCGGTGGCCAGGACGTCGTCCACGTCGTTGGCATCGGTAGCCACGGGCACGGGATGCGGGTCATCACCGACCGCGAGTTGCCCGACGGCGAAGAGATTCCAGTCTCGCTGGTGTTGGCCGGAGAAGAGTCCCAGGCCCAGGCCCGGGTGGTCTGGCAAGAATCGTGGGACTTCGGCTTCTGCAACCGGCATGTGGCCGGCATCGAATTCACTCAGGTCAGCGATAGCTTACGCCAGAAACTGCTCGACCTGATCCCCGACGAAGACAGCCGCGAACCCGTCCCTGACGACGAGTTCTAGCGGGGAGCGGCCTGCGGCCGAGGGGGCCGCGGGGCAGACAACCACCCCGGGTCGTTGTCCGGCGGCCGCGAGGCAGACAACCACTCCAGGTCGTTGTAAACAACCACCCCGGGTCGTTGTCCGGCGGGGGCGAGGCAGACAACCACTCCAGGTCGTTGTAAACAACCACCCCGGGTCGTTGTCCGGCGGCCGCGAGGCAGACAACCACTCCAGGTCGTTGTAAACAACCACTCCAGGTCGTTGTCCGGGGGCCGATGAGCAAGACAACCACTCCAGGTCGTTGTAAACAACCACCCCGGGTCGTTGTCCGGCGGGGGCGAGGCAGACAACCACTCCAGGTCGTTGTAAACAACCACCCCGGGTCGTTGTCCGGCGGGGGCGAGGCAGACAACCACTCCAGGTCGTTGTAAACAACCACCCCGGGTCGTTGTCCGGCGGGCGAGTTAGGGGGCGGCTCAAGCCTCCTCGACGAGGCAAAGAAAAAACGGCGCCGGAGCGCCGTCTACTAGCTTTTGAAGGGGTTGCAGCGGTCGTACCAGGGCGGGGACGGCTGCGGATCGGGATCGGGATCGGGATCGGGATCCGGATCGGGGTCGGGGGTGTGGTTCATCGCGAACACTTCGTCGACGAAGACTTTGCCGGCCCGGGTGGTCCGCTCGACGATAGGGCCGAGCTCTTCCTCGCTGGGGTGGAAACTGTCGCCAATCTCCATCGTGATCGAGAAGACTCCGTTGGCGTGGTGAATGTCGTGGGAGCCACCGCTGGTGGGGTAGAGCCCGATGCTCTGCATCAAGCGGTAGCGGGTGTCGCCCAGGGCATCGTTCATCTTCGTGCCGACCGCTCGATAGGTCTCGACGTTTTCGACTTCCTTGTTCTCGTGGCCCCAAGGATAGAGAATCATGCCACCGTAGGAGTGAAAGTCGAGCACGCCTTTGACGTTGCCGTGGTTGAGTTCGAGTTCGAGCAACTTCTGGATCTCGATCTCGGAGGCACCGGACGGGCCGCGATAGGTGTCGCGGAAAGGATTGTCGCTGGTGGCCCGGCCGTCATCGCGGTAGTTGCAAGGCTCGTCGCCGGCGGGACGATAGATAGTGGCGTGCTCGGGGTTGTTGTCGGCATAGTTGCGGTTGAGGTCGACGCCGACCGGGTTGCCAGTGGTCGGACCACAGGGCGTCTCTTCGATAGGCCGGCGGTTCTTGCGCCACCACGAGTCTTGTTCGCGCGAGTAGGTGTAGCCGTCGGGGTTGACCACCGGGACGAACCAGATTTCGTTGTTGTCGAGGCGGCTCTTGCCAGCTTCGCTGCTGGAATACTCGGCCAGCACTTCGCGGGCGATGCTCATCGGCACTTCGGTGGTAGCCCACTCACGAGCGTGATGGCAGCCGGTGACGACCACGGCCGGCTTGGCGGTGGAGTCCGAGGCCACGTTGTTGGTCACTTTGAGGGCGTAAATCTCGCGGCCTTCGTGGGTCTGGCCCAGGCTGACGCGCTTGGCCAGGTTGGGATACTGCTGCTGAAGCTGGTCAAGCTGGTCGGCCAGCTGGTCATAGCTGTGGTAGACGGCCATGGACTCGGGCTTTTTCATCTGCAGGTTGTCTTTGAAGTCCTTGAGGACCTTCTCGACGTTGACGTTGGCCAGCTGCGGGTCTGGCATGTCATCGTTGCGCTGCAGGTAGTCCAGAATCTCCTCGTCCTGCAGTTGGAGGTCCCTATTGCTGTCGATTGAACGAGCCTTCTCGGTCCGCTCGGGATGTACCTTATAGATGTCCTGTCCGCTCACGAACTGGTAGTTGCCTGCCCCCGCTGCCGATACTGCCATGACGAATCCTTTCGAAGTCTCTCGAACAGGGGTTCGAGACCCTGTTCGGGAGCGTGTTTGCTTCGTCAAACTAGCACTCGATGGCGACGCTCTCGTTTCTTTTTTGTTAACAGTCGCGCCAGGGGCTTCAAATCGGAGGTTGCATGAACTGTTTTCTTTCTTTCGAGAAGGGATTTGATTTTTCTTCAAGAAATTCTTTTTCGACGGGCCCAGAACCGCAGAACCTAGGGCCGCAGCTTGTCCTCAGAGGCGGAGTTTCCCAGGCTAAAGGGGATCATTTCTCTGAGTGTGAGAAAAAACCCGTGAATTCGGGGGTTTTCGAGGAGGACAAGAGAAAAGCGGCGAGAAGATGGGGCCCGTCAAAAAATCAACACATCGCACTTGGAGGTATTCAAATGGCGGTCAAAGCGAAAGCTAAGAAGTCCAAAGTTATCGGTAAGGCTGATCTCATTTCGGCTATCGCTGATAAGACCAATCGCTCGAAGAAGGAAGCGGCCGAGACCCTCAATGTGGTTCTCGACACGATTCAGGAGCATCTCAAGAAGGGCCGCGGCGTTCGCCTGATCCCGTTTGGTAGCTTCGAGATTCGCGAGCGTAAAGGTCGTACCGGTCGCAACCCGCGCACCGGCGAGAAGATCAAGATCGCTGCCCGCAAAGTCCCCGCTTTCCGTCCCGGCAAAGCGCTGCGCGACGCTGTGAAGTAGCTGACTTCGGTCCCGTGAAAGGCGGCTGCGGCCGCCTTTTTTCTTTTCTGGGGCAGAATTCCGGCGGGCAGGAGGGGAAACACGTTCTCTCTTGTATAGGGATTCTTTGGTCCTCTATAGGAAAGACCGTTCGAGGGGTAGATCCTCTTGAGTATAACGTTAGGGAATCGGGGTTAAGAGTCAGACCACCGGGTAAATTGATCGGGAGATGGGTGTCTCACGGCGGATTTTGTTGTTTTGTTACAGGGTTTTTTGTTGGTTCGGAGAAGGAGTTGAGAAGCCGGTTGGCCCCTGGTAGGAGACTGATTTACTAAGGAATGAGCAACGGGATGATTGAGAGCAAGGCGCCGACGCTACCGGCCGGATCGCCTACGCTTTTGGTACAGCTCGTCGGGAGGCTCGAGGGGGCCCTCGCCGAAGACGACCCTGTTTCTGCTTGCCGTTACTTGCGTGACGCCCTGGTCTTGTTGACCGGTTACTTCGCTGGCGCGGCCACCGGTGCTCTGAAGTCGGTCGGGCCCTTCTCACACACCATCACCTACCTGCTCGAGGATTCCAGTTCGATTCTGCAGGGCGAGAAGCTTCTACGCCAGGCTTTCACTGACTGGCAGGCCCACCCTCATCACCCGGCCTACGAAAGTCTCCGAGACGTTTTCTACATTTCCAGCCGACTGCAGTCGAGTCGACTCGCTCCCCGCCGCCACACCCGCTGGTTGCAGGTAGCGGGCAGACCGGTGCTGGGCCTCGAAGAGCTGCCCAAGTGGACCCGGCGCCTGCGGCTGCGGGTCGCCAGCGGGGACGTCGACTTTTGTCGTGAACAACTTGGAAAGTACCTTCCCTTACTTCATGTGTGGGTGAAAGCATGCAGCCAGTTTTTCCAGGACTGGTCCCAGGCCGTCGAACCTGTTCAGAATAACGGTTCGGTCGACATCAAGGTGGTGTTGAAGAAGGATGACGTCCGCTTCGAACTTACTCCGCATTTTAACACCGAGCAGCTCGAATCCGAGGTCACCCTCTCTCGGGATGGCAACCTCGAACTCGGACAGCTGGGCGCGATCACCTCGCTGACGGGAGTTTCGTCGGGTGTCATGCCCGCGGTCCCTGCGGCTCCTGCCTCTTCTTTGCCTGAACTGCCCAGGATCGAGCCCGAGGAGTCTGCCGCTGCGGCGGCCACGCCCGACCCCGCTCCAAGGGCCGAAACGCCCGTGGCTGAACCCACTCCTGCGGTTGAGGCACCGGTGCCGAACCCCGAGCCGGTCTCGGCTGCTCCGGCCGAGGAAGAAGATGACAACGACATCCAACTCGTTTGGGACGAGGCGACCGGTTCCTATCGCGTCGTAGCAGCGGTGGACCCTGACGCCGACATCGAGGGAGCATTACCGGTAACCCCCGAGCCGGTTCCTGCGCCCGAACCCCCGCCGGCACCGGCCGCTCAGGCTCCTCCCGAACCAACCCCGCCCGTGGCCGAACCAGAACCGACCGTCGAATTGCCTGTAATCCCGGCTGCTCAGGCTGCTCCGAGCTCACCCACGCCCGACCCCGGCCTGTCACCCGCCGAGTGGGCCCTCAAGGAGATCGCGGCCCTTCAGGAACAGATGCAAGAGCCGCATTCCGAGCCGGCTCCTGCACCCAACGCCGAAGAACTGTTCACCCAGGACTCGCCCGGGGGCGGCCTGGGCTTGGCCGCCCCCATTTCCGAGGCCGAGCGGGAAGCGTCCGAGCAGCAGCAATTCCAGGCGGACGAGGAGTCGGTGGAGTTCCCGAGCAGCCTGGACTCCGAGCCTGACCCCTCCATCGAGAAACTGCTCAATATCGGTCTGGCCACGGCTAGCGCCGAAGCCGAGCTGTTCAGTTCGCCGTCGGCCGCAACCGAACCCACCCCGACCGAGTCTGCACCCCCTGAACCGATCGAACCGCCGGCCATGCCCGAGCCCGAACCTGTCCCCGCGGCCGAGCCCGCTCCGGAGCCGGAAGCTTCAATCTTCGAACCGCCGGCCATGCCCGAGCCCGAACCTGTCCCCGCGGCCGAGCCCCAGCCGGCTCCGGAAGCTTCCGTCTTCGAGCCGCCAACCATGCCCGAACCCGAACCTGTTCCCGCAGTCGAGCCGGAGCCGGCTCCGGAAGCTTCAATCTTCGAACCGCCGGCCATGCCCGAACCCGAACCCGTTCCCGCGGCCGAGCCCGATCCGGCTCCGGAAGCTTCGGTCTTCGAGCCGCCAACCATGCCCGAACCCGAACC
>JBFWNU010000001.1:3456148-3912991 GCA_050250895.1 Vulcanimicrobiota bacterium
CGGCTCCGGAAGCTTCAATCTTCGAACCGCCGGCCATGCCCGAACCCGAACCCGTTCCCGCGGCCGAGCCCGATCCGGCTCCGGAAGCTTCGGTCTTCGAGCCGCCAACCATGCCCGAACCCGAACCTGTCCCCTCCGCCGAGCCCGCTCCGGCTCCGGAAGCTTCAATCTTCGAACCGCCGGCCATGCCCGAACCCGAACCCGTTCCCGCGGCCGAGCCCGATCCGGCTCCGGAAGCTTCGGTCTTCGAGCCGCCAACCATGCCCGAACCCGAACCCGTTCCCGCGGCCGAGCCCGAGCCGGCTCCGGAAGCTTCCGTCTTCGAACCGCCGGCCATGCCCGAACCCGAACCCGTTCCCGCGGCCGAGCCCGAGCCGGCTCCGGAAGCTTCGGTCTTCGAGCCGCCAACCATGCCCGAACCCGAACCCGTTCCCGCGGCCGAGCCCGAGCCGGCTCCGGAAGCTTCCGTCTTCGAGCCGCCAGCCATGCCCGAACCCGAACCTGTGCCCGCGGCCGAGCCCGCTCCAACGCCGGAGGCTTCGGTCTTCGAGCCGCCGGCCATGCCCGAGCCCGAACCTGTCCCCGCGGCCGAGCCCGAGCCGGCTCCGGAAGCTTCGGTCTTCGAACCGCCGGCCATGCCCGTTCCCGCGGCCGAACCCGAGCCGGCTCCGGAAGCTTCGATCTTCGAGCCGCCGGCGCTGGAGCCCGAACCTGTCCCCGCGGCCGAGCCCGAGCCGGCGCCGGAAGCTTCGGTCTTCGAACCGCCGGCCATGCCCGAGCCCGAACCTGTCCCCGCGGCCGAGCCCGAGCCGGCGCCGGAAGCTTCCGTCTTCGAACCGCCGGCCATGCCCGAGCCCGAACCTGTCCCCGCAGCCGAGCCCGAGCCGGCTCCGGAAGCTTCGGTCTTCGAACCGCCGGCCATGCCCGAACCCGAACCCGTTCCCGCGGCCGAACCCGCTCCGGCGCCGGAGGCTTCGGTCTTCGAGCTGCCGGCCATGCCCGAACCCGAACCTGTCCCCGCGGCCGAACCCGCTCCGGCGCCGGAGGCTTCGGTCTTCGAGCTGCCGGCCATGCCCGAACCCGAACCCGTTCCCGCGGCCGAGCCCGCTCCGGCGCCGGAAGCTTCGGTCTTCGAACCGCCGGCCATGCCCGAACCCGAACCTGTCCCCGCGGCCGAGCCCGAGCCGGCTCCGGAAGCTTCGGTCTTCGAGCCGCCGGTCATGCCCGAGCCCGAACCTGTCCCCGCGGCCGAAACCGAGCCGGCTCCGGAAGCTTCGGTCTTCGAGCCGCCGGCCATGCCCGAGCCCGAACCTGTCCCCGCGGCCGAGCCCGCTCCGGTGCCGGAAGCTTCGGACTTCCAACCGCCGGCCATGCCCGAGCCCGAACCTGTTCCCGCGGCCGAGCCGGCTCGGGCGCCCGAGGCTTCCATTCTCGAGCCTCCGGCCATGCCCGAACCCGAGCCGCTGGCCCCGATCGAGACTGCGCCGCCGCCACCGCCGATGCCCGAGCCGGCTCCTGAGGTTTCCATTCTCGAGCCTCCGGCCATGCCCGAGCCCGAGTCGGTGGCCCCGGTCGAGACTGCCCCGCCGCCGCCACCGCCGATGCTTGAGCCCACTCCGGCTCCCGAGGTTTCCATTCTCGAGCCTCCGGCCATGCCCGAGCCCGAGCCGGTGGCCCCGGTCGAGACTGCCCCGCCGCCGCCACCGCCGATGCCCGAGCCGGCTCCTGAGGTTTCCATTCTCGAGCCTCCGGCCATGCCCGAGCCCGAGCCGGTGGCCTCGGTCGAGGCTGCCCCGCCGCCACCACCGCCACCGCCAATGCCCGAGCCGGCTCCTGAGGTTTCCATTCTCGAGCCGCCGGCCATTCCCGAGCCCGAGCCCGCGCCGCCATCACCATCCGCCGCGCCTGAGCCTGTGCCGGTTGCCGCCATGCTACCGCCCGAGATGCCGGCCCCCGAGCCGACCCCGGATGAGGCCGCTCCGATGGGACCCACCGAGAGCGGAGTCGAGGTAGTCTCTGACCTGGCCGAAGAAGTCATCGAGGATGACTATGCTTTCGACCCTCTGGGTGGTCCGCCGGAGCCGAGTTGGAAGGCTTGGGGACCCGCCGAGCGTGACGCCTTCGAGCGCGAGGTCACCTCGACTATGGTGGCTCGTCAGGACAAGCTCAAGCCGTCTTATTTGCTCGGCCATCTGCGCCGTTTGATGGCCGGACGCAATCGGGGCTATCTCATCGGTGAAGGTGGCAGCGGGGTCGGAAAGACCCTCACCGCCCGCATGATTTTGCGTCAGGCCGACGAACTCAGCGGCAATCCGCTGCGTGTGTTCGGACGCTTCCAGTCCGAGGTGCGGGCGGCTGCCGATGGCGAGCTCTTCCTGGAAAGCCTCAACCGGTCTGCTCATTCGCCGCTGGTGCCGCGCGCCCATCGCGTCTCTCCGCTTGAGCCTCAGACCCTCAAGGAGCTTACCGTAGCCGTGGGTGAGGACGATCGAGACGGGCGTTTTCGTGAGTATCTAGCCGACCTGGCTCGCCTGAATCGCTCCTGGATCATGCTGGTGCTCGACGGAATCGATGAACGGGTGGCCAACTATCTGACCCCGTCCTTGCCCGAGGGCGTGTTCGTGGTGATCCTCGTCGATCCCGGTGAGGTTAGCCCCAGCGTCAAAGCTCGCCTCGAGGGCCTCGCCTCGGAAGAGACCCAGAAGTTCGACATCGACCCTCAATCACCCAACTACACGGTCCTGCTAGAAGAGACTTTCAACAACCACAAGGCGACTGCGGGTCTTGACGCGGCCGCCCGCCAGAAGATTGTGACCAGGGCTCATCGCAAGCTGGTCTATGTGCAAGTCATGGCCGATCTGCTGGCCAATGGCTACACGGTCGACAGCCTGCCCGAGGGCGACGCGGTCTATCCGGCCGTGCTAGGTGTCCTGTCCAAGGCTGGTGGCAAACAAGAAGAGTTCCTGGCTCTGTATCTGTCCTTGGCGCTCGCCCGCGGTCCGGTGTCGCTCGACGACCTCGACCAGTGGGGAGCCTCACCCACCGCCTTCACGCAGGCGGTCAAATCGTTCCCTTCGACGTTCTACGCCGATACCACCGGCTTATGCCCGGCTCTGGGTCTGGCTCACGAGTCGTTCGCAGCCTTCTTACGTCGCCAGTTCCCGGCTCAGGCCTCGCGGCTGTGCAAGATGCTGGCGGGGTGGGCGGTGCACTCGCTGCTGACCGCCAATGAGGCTCGCCTCAAGAGCGCTCAGACCCGCGAGTGGGCCCGCTTCAACTTCATCCGGCTGTTCGACTGGTCGCTCCAGTCGGGGGATAAGGATGTGCTGGAGTGGGTGGTCCGCTGCAAGGACCTGCAGAAGAAGCGAATCTCGATCTCGGGCACCCTCGAAGGCGCCTCGCTCTTCCACCAGAAGATCCAGATTCTCAACCTCTGGGAAACTTCGCTGATGACGCTGGTCGAAAGTCACGGAGCCAAAGACCTCCGCGACGAGTGGGCCTGGGCCCTCAGCAGCCGGGCATTGACCTTCCTCAAGCTGGGCGATCACCATCGTGCCCTGGGCGACATCCAGAAAGCGGTCGAACTCTTCGACACGCTGGTGGAAAAAGAGGGCCAGGGAGAGTTCCGCAACGGTCTGGCCGCGGCCCACAACCGACGCAGCGAGATCTATCGTCAGCTCGGTGACTATCAGAACTCTTTGCTGGACGCCCGCCGGGCCGTCGAGATCTATACCGATCTGGTCGAAGATCACGGTCGCGAGGACCTGCGCTACCTGCTGGGCATGGCTCACCACAACCGCGCCGTCATCTATCGGATGCAGCGAAATCCGGCCGAGGCGCGCAAGGACTGTGAAAAGGCTGCCGAGATCACCCAGCGCCTGATGGACGTCGAAGGCGGAGACACCCATAAGCAGAGGCTGGCTGCGGTCTGCAATACCTGGGGCCTCATCAACCTCAGTCTCGACGACTACAACGGCGCCATCTCGCAGAGCGGTAAGGCGGTTCAGCTTTATAACGATCTGGTCGAGCAAGCTGGCCGTAAGGATCTTAAAAACGAACTGGCCTCAGCCCACAACAACCGGGGCAGCGCCTACCACCGTCTGGGTGAGTTCGAGCGCGCCAGCCGCGATTATGGCAAGACCATCTCTTTGCGCAATCTGCTCATCGACGAGGGTCGCCTCGACCTGCGCGACGACCTGGCTCAGACTTATACCAATCGCGCCATCGTCCAGGATTCGCTGGGTCAGCCCCACGAAGTCATTCGGGACTACACCAAGGCGATCGAGCTGCGCAAACAGCTGGTCGAAGAGGAGGGCAAGGTCGCCCAGAAGTTCGACCTGGCTCAGAACTATCTCTACCGCGGTCTGGGCTCGAAATCGGCTGGCGACCTCGAGGCCGCAGGTCGCGACTTCGACCAGTCGGCCCGTCTGTTCACTGATTTCTACAAGGCCAACGGCGAGGCCGCCCGCGAGCTGGCCCTGGCCTTCAATAACAAGACTTCAGTGCATCTGGCCCTGGGACAGTCAGCCGAGGCCGCCCAAACCAGTCAGGTGTTAATCTCGCTGTTGGGCAATGCCCAGTCGGTGCCGGCCGAAGCCCTGGCCAGCGCCTACCGTAACCAGGGCCAGTCGCTGCGCAGCCTGGGCAAGTTCGCCAACGCCGAGCAGAGCTACTCTGAGGCGGTCAACCTGCTGACCCGGATGATCGAGCAAGAGAACCGCCTCGACCTGCTGGGAGAACTGGCCGTGTCTCTACAGAGCCGGGCCTCGGTCAGCCTGGCTTCGGGCAATGTCGATACCGCCATCGTCGACTGCGCCAAGTCGATCGAGGCGCTGACCGTGCTCATCGAGAAGGCCCAACGGCGCGATCTGTTTCCCGATCTCGGGTCGGCCTATGGTCTGCGAGCTCAGGCCTATAACGAGGCCGAGCGCTACACCGAAGCCCTGGAAGACCTCACCCACGCCTTCAAGCTGTTCGGCTTTTTGTCAGAGCAAGGTCTCGAGGCCATCGACGAGGATTTCGCCCGCGCCTACCGGCAACGGGCCATCGCTCGCCTGCGGACCGGCGACCCTCAAGGCGCCCTGCACGACACCAACGAGGCTATTCGGCTGTTTCTGGCCACTCGCCAACGCAACCAGCGGGGGCCGTGGTTGCAAGAACTGGCCCGCACCTGGACTGTGCGTGGAGGCATCTTCTATGTGCTCAAGGATTTCGGCCAGGCCGAGAACCAGCTCAACGACGCCGTCGAGCAGTTCCAGAATATGGTTGCCGACGGGCGGTTCGAGTTTTTCACCGATCTGGCCAACGCACTCTATCAGCGAGCTCAGAACGCGCAGCGCAGCGCCAAGATCGACAAAGTGCTCGAAGAGTTCTCGCGCATCGTCAACCTGGCTCAACAGACCATGGCTCGAAGCCCCGAGGCCGACCTGCATCAGGTGGTGGCCTCGACCCTCATCCGCCGGGCCAAGGTCTATCAAGAACAGGGAATGTTCCAAGAGGCCTATCAAGACTTCGAGAACGCCTTGACGGTGTTCCGTAAGCTGGTGGGCGAGGAGGAGCGCTACGAACTGGCCCCGCAACTGGCCTCAGCCTTCCTCTCGCGCGCTCGCTTGTTGGATTCGGCCGGCCATCCCGAGCCGGCCATCAACGACTACACCGAGGCGCTCAACATCTGCCGAGCGCTGGTGTCGCAGGGTAACAGCTCTCTCACCAACACGATGGCCACTTCACTCAAGGAACGCGCCCAGGCCAACAAGGCCACGGGACGCATTCCGCAAGCGGCCGAAGACATCGGCGGCGCCATCAACCTGCAGATGCAGCTGGCCCGCACGGCGCCCACTCCCGAGCTGTTCGCCGAGCTGGGCTCGAGCCTGCTAATTCAGGGCAATCTCTATCAGGGTGCCGGGCAGGTCAACGAGGCTGCTCAGAGCTACGACAAGGCTATTCAGCTCTATACCAGCCTGGTCGAAGGTCAGGGCAAGAAGGAATACTCCGGCGAGCTGGCCCAGTGCCTGATGGCTCGCACCTCGCTCGCCGGCGGCGGCGCCGCCCGCGATCCGCATACCCTCAACGTGCTGACCAAGGCTGTCCAGCTGGTGACCCAGCAGGCCCGCGACGGCATGCCGGTTCCCCGCGGCTTCCCCCTCGACTGTCTGCAGAGCGTGGTCGAGCTGGTCAACAACCAGGGCTCGGAAGCGGCTCCGGAACTGGTCGACTCGGTGCTCAGGCTGCTCGAAGTAGTGGTGGCCAACTCGAAGTCGGCGGGTCAGGACTTCGTCAAGATGACCGACCTGCTGCTGGCGGCCAGCGCCGGTCTGGCCGACGATCGCCGCTCCTCACGGCGCGCCCACTTCTTGTCGCTGGCCTGCGTGAGCTGCAACCGCGAGATCCAGGTCTTCGGTAAGAACTCGCTGCCTCGCCTGGTCTACTGTTTGTATGAACTCGGCCAGGCGCTCGAGCGCTCCAAACCGCCCGAGGCGCTCGCCTACGTGGGTGGAAGCTTCGGCCTGTTGCTGGAGCTGATCGGTCGCTATCAGGGTAGTGAAGACTTCAAGCGCGAGCTGAAAATGATGGTCTCGACCTGGCGCTCGCTGCCACCGGCCGTGCCGGCCCTGGCCAACGTCTCGCGGCACACCCTCTCGCAGCTATTGAAGATCACCTAGCCGGCGGTGTCGCTCCACTCGTAAGAGTGCTTCAGCCTGGGTTCGCGTAGCTCCACCGGCTTTTGCTTAGATTTGTTGGAGCGGATATTGAGCATCTCGACCATGGCCGAGAAGGCCATCGAGAAGTAGATGTACGGCTTGGGAATGTGATGGCCGAGTCCCTCGCCGACTAACGACAAGCCGATTAGCAGCAAGAAGGACAGGGCCAGCATCTTGACCGAGGGGTGCGCTTCGACGAACGAACTGATGCGCTCGGCCGCCAGCATCATGGCTCCCACCGCGATGACGATGGCGGCGATCATGACGGGTACCTGGTCGACCATCCCGACCGCGGTAATGACGGAATCGAGCGAAAAGACGATATCCAGCAGGGCGATCGAGACAATCACTTTGCCGAAGCTGGCGGCACGCGAGGATTCGGCGAGGGCCTCGGCCTCGTCACCCTCCATCTTCTCGTGGATCTCGTGGGTGGCCTTATAGATCAAGAACAACCCGCCGAACAACAGAATCAGGTCGCGTCCCGAAAAGCCACCCTTCTTGATGAGGTCCAGGTAGAAGAGCGGCTCGGTCAAGTGGGCCAACCAGCTCAAGCAGAGCAGCAGCAGAATGCGCGTGCCCATGGCCAGGGCCAGGCCGAGCTGGCGAGCTTTCGGCTGCTCTTCCGTGGGAAGCCTGGCCGACACGATCGAGATAAAAATGATGTTGTCGATGCCGAGAACGATCTCAAGGACCGTCAGTGTCACCAGTGCGATCCAGATCTCCGGGTTGGTGAGCCATTCCATCCCCGTCGTATTGGGCTCGCCGGTCGGGACTCCTCCAGGAAACCCATTGATGTTTTCTTGAGGTGGTGAACCTCAGAGGCGTTCCACCGGCGGCCCTGGCGAAGCGAGCGCAATCATGACGCTGTTTACATGCCGGCAATACCATGTGCTATCTGCTTTATAATAATGCCCATGGACAAGTCAAGAGGAGGCTACATCATCATGAGAGTCAATACGTTTCAACCCACGCCCGTGTTGGCCCGCGCCAACAGCAATAACGCTCCTGCTCAGGAACCCACCAAAGAGCAGGGCCAACAGCCCCAGGCCGGCCAGGGCCAGAACCCGCCCGACGCCATGGCCCAGCAGATCGTCGACAGTCTGGTGTCTTCACCCGAGTTCACCAAGAAAGCCCTGACCAAACTGGGCAAAGGCGACGAGTTGACCATCGTGGTCAACGACGCCGAGGTGATCAAGGTCCGCAACGAAGGCCCGACCATGACCCAGAAGTTTCTCAAGGGCGCCAACAGTATCTTCACGGCCGCCAGCAGCGAGGCTGCTCACATCGTGCAGGCCGACCCCGCCTTCGCCTTCAAAGAAGCCGCTCTGGGTGTAAGAACTCAGGTTGAAGGCGGCATTCCTAGAGAGATGGCCGGAACCCTCGAGGATGCTTTCCTGCCGATGCTGCGCATCGCCGCTCTTGCTCTCGACAGCAAGAAGGCCATAGACACCTGGAAGAACAAGGACTCGAGCATGCTCGACAAAGGTGTGGACACGGCTCACGTCGTGACCGACCTGGTCGGCCTGGCCGGCGCTCTGGGATACAAGTATATTCCGGCGCTCAACGCTTACGCTCCGACCCTGACCGCTATCGGTCTGGCCGGCGACGTGCTGGCCTACTCGATCCACGTGCTCCAGTACCTGCGCGAGCGTGGACAGGTCAACCTCAACGAGCAGCAGCCCCCCGCCCCGCCCCAGCAGTTCAACCTTGCCGGGCCGGCCAGCAACAATCAGGCGAACGCTGCCTAGAAAGCTCCTGGCTTGTCCGAGACCCCCGCTTCGTCGGGGGTTTTTTGCGTTTGTAGGCGCTTCCAGGGAGGCTGGCGGGGCACAGAGAAAGGGAAGCGATGGCCATGATGAACTGCCCCAAATGTCGGGTCGAGATGCTCGGTCTTGCCCTGCTCGGGGTCGAGATCGAGGTCTGTCCATTGTGCAATGGGTCCTGGCTCGACAAGAACGAACTGACCCAGATCACGCGCTCGCGGGGCAAGAACGCGGTGGCCGTCAAGATCATTTCCAAGCGGCCAACGCAATTTCGCTGCCCTCGCTGCCGAGTGCCGCTAGAAGAAGGCTCGCATGTCGACGATCCGGGTTTCTTGATCGACGAATGCTCGCAGTGTGGGGGAATCTGGCTGGATCGGGGCGAGCTCACTCGCCTCATTTCGCGGGGGGACGCCTAGAGGACCGCGGTTTAGTGGTCTTTGTTCGGGGCGGCCAGCTTCCTGGGCTCCTCGTCTTCTAGTTCGACCGCTTCTTTGGGGGTCGAGGCCAGATCTTCGGCGATCTCGATGCCGCCCTTGTAGCCCAGCTCCCAGCCCTCTTTCAGCCCGGCCATAGCGCCCACGACGGCCCCTTTGCCGGCGCGATAGAACACGCGCAGGTTATCCTTGGGAATGTCTTCGCCGTGAGCCGCGCTCACCGCCTTGTCGACTTCTTTGACCACGGCGCGATTGAAACCGTATTTGCCGTCGATGATCGAGGTCAGGCTGGCCGTGATCACGCCGACGGCGGTGCCGATGGCTACCCCAACGGGACCACCGATGGCGCCGGCCACGACCGCTCCCGGAATCACCTTACCGATGTTGGTAGCGAACAGCATCAGAGGCTTGGCGATCTGGACGCGTTCGGTTTCATCGGGGCCTTTGAGCGACTCGAGCGCTCCGATGATGGCTCCGCCCGGAGCGTTGATCAGCACGCCGGTGGCCCCACACAGGACTCCCATGCCCATCTTCAAGGCTTTTCCGATACCCATCGGTTGGTTTTTAAGGGGCTTGTCGGCCGCTTCTTCGGCAGGCTTTTCGGCCTTCAGTTCTTCGATGACGTGGTCGAACCCGTCGGCAGCCCCGGCAGCCAGGATGGTGCCGGCTGTCTTGCCCAGTTCGAAATTGGTCTTCAGGCCTTCCCAGGCCCCGACCAGGGCACCCCGGGTGGCGCGGCCAACGTCGTTGTTCTTCGAGACGTTCTTATTGGCCTTGTCGACCTTCTCGGTGACATTGTCGAGCAGGGTATCGATGGAGTGCGAACGGCTCTCGAGGTGGTTGGCGATGTTGCCCGCCACATAGCCGGCGGCGGCGCCGCAAATCATTCCCACCGGTCCACCCACCAGCCAGCCGGCCGCTCCGCCCATCACGGTGTTGGACAGGGCGTAGCTGGTAGCCGAGATGGCTCGAATCTGTTCTTTGCTCTTGCCGCGGGCAACTCCCAGACCGACCGCGATCCCCTCAGGGATGCCGCACAACGCGTTGAAGCCGGCCAGGCCCCAGCCGGCGGCTTTGACCAGGAGTTTGCGCAGTCCCCGCGACTTCTTCTTCTCGGGCGCCGGTGGCGCCACCAGTTCGGTGCTGGTCTCGGGTGAGCCGATCTCTACCTTCTCTTGAGGGACTGGCACCACCGCTCCCTGGCCCGTGTAGGGTACCAGCGCCCGGCACTCTGAGGGCTTGGAGCCCTCGGCCCGATGGGCAGGGGAAAGAGAGCGTGCTATCGGTGGCGTGATCTGCATGGTGAGTTTCTGACAAAAACATACCGTGCTACCCTTAAAAAAAGCATGAAACGCAGGAACAATGCGCTCGTGGTGTAAGTTCGGCAAAGTCCATGAATCAGAGTCATATCCGCAATTTTTGTATCATTGCCCACATCGATCACGGCAAGTCGACCCTGGCTGATCGCCTGCTCGAGCTGACGGGGACTCTGTCAGAACGAGAGATGGCCGAACAGGTCCTCGACTCGATGGATCTCGAGCGCGAGCGGGGCATTACCATCAAGAGCCATCCGGTGACGCTTTACCACGACGCCGCCGACGGTCAGCGCTACCAGTTGAATCTTTTGGACACGCCCGGGCACGTTGACTTTACCTATGAGGTCTCGCGCTCGCTGGCCGCCTGCGAGGGAGCCTTGCTGGTGGTGGACGCCGCTCAGGGCGTCGAAGCTCAGACCATGGCCAACTATTTCATGGCCGTCAATCAGAATCTGACCGTCATCCCGGTCATCAACAAGATCGACCTGCCCGCCGCCGACCCCGACCGCGTCAAGCACGAAATCGAAGAGGTCCTGGCCCTACCGGCCGACGAGGCCGTGCTGATTTCAGCCAAGAGTGGTATCGGCATCGAGGGCGTGCTCGAGGCCATCGTCAACCGCATTCCACCGCCTACCGGCGATCGCGAGCAGCCTCTGCGAGCCCTCATCATCGACTCTCACTATGACCAGTACCGGGGGGTCATCCCGCTCTTTCGGGTGGTCGACGGCGAAGTTCGGCAGGGAACCCAGGTGTACATGATGACCACCGGCAAGAAGTTCGAAGTCGACGAAGTGGGCTTTTTCAAGCCGGCACCCGAGCCTTGCGAGGTTCTGCGCGGCGGCGATGTGGGCTATCTGGTGGCCCAGATTCGCGAGATCGCCGACACCCGCGTGGGCGACACCATCACCCTGGCCGGCAAGGCGGGCGCCACCCAGCCCTTGCCAGGCTATCGCGAAGTGGTCTCGATGGTCTATTGCGGGCTCTATCCGGTGGACTCGGTGGATTATGAAGCTCTCCGCGATGCCCTGGGTAAACTCAAGCTCAACGATGCGGCTCTCGTCTATGAACCCGAGACTTCGGTGGCCCTGGGCTTTGGCTTTCGCATTGGCTTCTTGGGCCTGCTCCACATGGAGATCGTACAGGAAAGGCTCGAGCGCGAGTTCGACCTCAACCTGTTGGCCACCGCCCCTAGCGTCATCTACGACGTCTATCTCAAGTCGGGTGACATGATCAAGATTCAAAACCCTTACGACCTTCCGGGCGTGCAAGATATCGACCGCATCGAAGAGCCTATCGTGAAAGCCACCGTCATCACGCCCGAAGACTATGTGGGTGCGGTGATGGACCTGTGCCAGAGTCGGCGCGGCGTATTCAAGACCATGGAATATCCATCGGATGGACGCTGCTCGCTTCACTACGAGATTCCTCTAGGCGAGATCATCACCGACTTCTTCGACCAGCTCAAATCGCGCACCCGGGGCTATGCCTCGCTCGACTACGAGCTTTTTGGCATGGCGGCGGCCCACCTGGTGCGCCTGGATGTGCTGGTCCACAAGGAGAAGGTCGATGCTCTCTCGACCATCGTTCACCGCGACAAGGCCGAGTACGTAGGCCGGGCGCTGGTGGAAAAGCTCAAGGAAGTGATTCCACGCCAACAGTTCGAAGTGCCGGTCCAGGCTGCCCTGGGCACCAAGGTGATCGCTCGCGAGACAGTGCGGGCCCTGCGCAAGAACGTGCTGGCCAAGTGTTACGGTGGTGACATCAGCCGCAAGCGCAAGCTGCTCGAGAAGCAGAAAGAGGGCAAGCGTCGCATGAAGCGGGTGGGCAACGTCGAGATTCCTCAAGAGGCGTTTCTGGCCGTGCTCAAGGTCGGTTGACCCGTTTGCTATAATGGGCTTGTGGGAGTAACCATTGGAGGTTTCTAAATGATCATAGTAACAGACGCTGCCAAAGACGAAGTCCGGCGGCTCATCGGTGAGCACGAGTTGTCTGATTCGGTGCTGCGGATGGGCGTGCGTGGGGGCGGATGTTCGGGATTGTCCTACACTCTGGGTTTCGACAAAGAAGTGTCCGAATACGACACGGTCATCGAACTCGACGAAGGAGTCAAGATAGCCGTAGACATGAAGAGCTACCTTTATCTCAAGGGCACCGAACTCGACTTCACCAAGGACCTGCTCGGGGGCGGCTTCAAGTTCAACAATCCGAACGCCCGCAAAAGCTGCGGTTGCGGTAGCTCCTTCCAGGTTTAGTATCACCTGGCCACGAAGACAGGGTCCTCACAGGGGCCCTGTTTTTTATGCAACGACTGCTCGAGGTTGATCTACTTCTAACCATCCTTCACTCGCTGCCCCACGGACTGCTGGTGGTGGACCGCGAGGGGCAGCTCATTTTTGCTAACAGCCACGCCGAGGAACTCTTCGCTTATCCGGGTGGGGCGCTGACCGGCCAGCCGCTGGAGGCGCTCTTGCCCGAGCGGTTTCGCGCCGGCCACCGAGCGTTTCGCCAGGCCTATTTCGCGGCGCCCGAACAACGCGCCATGGGCGAGGGCCGCGACCTCTTCGGATTGCGCCGCGACGGCACGGAATTTCCCATCGAGATCGGGCTCAATCCTCTGAGCGTCGAGGACGATTTGCTGGTGGTAGCGGCCATTGTCGACATTACCCGGCGCAAAGAGCACGAACTACGACTGGCCCGAGCCTTTCACACTGCCGAAGAGGTCAACCGCGAGCTGCGACAGTTGACCTACGGCGTCTCTCACGACCTGACCGCTCCTTTGCGTAGCATCAGCGGCTTCGTTCAGATACTCAAGCGCAAGTGTGCTGAGCTCGATGCCGGCTCGCAAGAGCTGATCGACCGGACCGTGGCCGCGGTCGTCATGATGCAGGAGCAGTTGTCGCAGCTGCGTGACAACGCAGCCGTGGATGCCCGCAGCCGGCCTTTCACCGAAGTCGATCTCAACGAGGTCATGGGCACCGTCCAGATGGCTCTTGGCGCTTCCATCGAAGAGAGCGGAGCCGAGATTCACTGCGACCAGCTGCCCTTCGTGCTGGGCGACCGTGCTCAGTTGATTCAACTCTTCCAGAACCTGGTCGGCAACTCCATCAAATACCAGCAGCCTGGCCGCACTCCCAAGGTCAGGATCGGGTTCGACGAGTTCAGGTTTTCGGTGACGGATAACGGCATCGGGGTGCCGGCTGAGGATTGGGAGCGAGTCTTCATCCTGTTCGAACGCGCTCATGGTCAACCTTACCCGGGCACCGGCATCGGACTGAGCACTTGCCGCAAGGTGGTGGAGCGGCACGGCGGCAAAATCTGGGTAGAAACCTCCTCGACAGAGGGCACCCAGATCTGCTTTACTCTAGAAGCGGAGAAAGGATCTCAACGTGAAGCGAAATCTGATCATGCTCGTTGATGACAGCTTCAACGACGCACTCCTGGCGCAAGAGGCTGTCTCGCTAGCAAACCTTCAGGTCGAGCTTCGCCATGTCGAAAGTGGGCAAGCCTGCCTGGGTGAACTCAAAAACGCCGACCACCCTCGCCCCGACCTGGTCCTGTTAGACTTGAACATGCCCGGAGTCAACGGCTTCGAAGTGCTCAAAGCCTTGCGCGACGATCCCGAGCTTCGTCCCTTGCCAGTGGTCGTGCTGACCAGTTCAGATGCGCCAGACGATGTAGCTCAGGCCTATGAACTCGGCTGCCGTTCCTACATCAGCAAGCCGGTAGACTTCGACCGTTTCATCCGTGTGCTCGAGCGGCTCTACCATTACTGGTTCGGCACGGTGGTCTTGCCGGGATAGCCGGGCGTGATCTACCTCGATTGGGCCGCCACTGCTCCCCTTCGGCCCGAGGCGCTCGAGGCCATGTTGCCTTACTTGCAGACGCGTTTCGGAAACCCCTCTGGCTTGCATCGTTTGGCCCGGCAGGCTCGCCAGGCGGTCGAGTCGGCGCGGGAGAAGGTGTGCACCCTGACGGGGGCCAGTACGGTGGTCTTCACCTCAGGGGGCACCGAGGCCATCAATCAGGCCATCGCCGGCCTGGCCGGCGGAGGGCATCTGGTCACCAGCACTGTCGAGCACAGCGCCGTGCTGCGCGCCAGTGAGCGGTCGCAGCGGGTGGACCGGGTGGCCGTCGATGGCGAGGGCCGCTGGAGCCAGGCCGAGGTATTGGCTCGGCTAAAGCCCGACACAAGACTGGTCAGTTTGATGCAGGCCAACAACGAGGTGGGGGCCGTCTTTCCCCTCGAAGGCCTGCGAGCGGCCCTGCCCGCCGGGGTGCGCCTGCACGTCGACGCCGTGCAGGCGGTGGGCCGCTTGCCTCTCGCCGAGGCCGATTGCCTGTCGATCTCGGCTCACAAGTTCGGAGGCCCCAAGGGGGTGGGGGCCAATCTCTACTTTGGAGAGGTCGAACCCACGGCCATCCTGGTGGGTGGTGAGCAGGAGGGCGGATGGCGCTCGGGCACCGAGAATGTGGCTGGCATCGTGGGTCTGGCCACGGCTCTCGAGTTGGCTCTCGGCGAGCAGGCTCAGGTAGTCGACCGTCTCGAGGGTTTGAGTCAGCGTCTGCTAGAGCTGTTGCCCGATTTTCCCCCGACCGGGCCCACTCACCATCGCCTGCCTGGGCTGGTGAGTGTGCTGGTCGAGGGCATTCACGGAGAGGCCCTGGTGGCGGCGCTCGACCAGGCCGACGTGGCCGCCTCGACCGGTTCGGCGTGTAGCCTGGCCAGACCAGGCGTATCCCATGTCTTGCAGGCCATGGGTTATCCGGTGGAAAAGGCGCGCTCGAGTTTGCGACTGAGTCTTGGGTCGCAAACCACTATGGAAGAGGTCGAACAGGCCGCGGTCCGGTTGCTCGCTTGCGTCAAGCGGCTTCGGAGCCTGGCCGGCAAAGATGTATAGCGAAGCAGTTCTCGAGCATTTCCACCAGCCAGCCGGTGTGGGCCGACTGGAAAACTACGACGGGCGGGCCCGTTGCTCGAACCCGGTTTGTGGCGACGAGGTCGAGTTATGGCTAGCTTTGGAGGCCGGCAAAGTGGCCGAATTCGCCTTTCAGGCCAGCGGTTGCGTGGCCACGGTGGCCAGCCTGAGCTGTCTGTGCGGTCTGGTCAAGGGCGCAACTCTCGAGCGCGCAATGACTTTAACCAAAGAGGACCTTCTCGATCAGTTGGGGGGGCTTCCGAGGAACAAAAGCCACGGGGCGGCTTTGGCCATCTCCACCCTGCGCGCGGCGCTGAAGGAAGCAGGCGTTGAATGAATTTCAGAGCTGCCGGTCGCGAGGCGGCGCGTTTTTTTCCTACAGGCACGAACAGGCGCTCCTTGTTTGATTGTAACGCCATCGGAAAGGTTGTATAATACCTGCAGATGAAAAAGGTCTACGTCGCCCGGAAACAGCAACAGGCCGAGGCCGCCCAACTCAAGCAGAAGGCCCTCGAACCGCAAGAGAGGCATTGTCATATCCTCGACAAGAAAGTCAACATCTTAGTCGAGTATCCTGACTACAAGAATCCCCACTACAAAGGGCCTGAGGGCGCGATCTATTGCGAGAATATCATCGAGTGTTTTCAGAATAACATCGAATGCCGCTACAGCGGGATCTCGCCGCTCTATCCCGACCCCTTCATCCCGCGCGAGAAGAAGCCAGACGAAGAGACCGAGGGCGAAGAAGAGGCAGCACCCGAAGAATAGGGGGCTTCCGGTTCAGCCGGCGGAAAACTCGCAAAAAATCGTCTTTCGTTGGACTCGCAGGGCGCTTCATGTTCGATTTCGAGCCGTTTGATGCCGACATTCCATGGCGCCATTCCCATGGTTGTGGGAATTGAAAAAAATTCGAATGTTCGGATTGTTGAATTTTATTCTCCTGTGTTATAATCGCCGAGGGTTGACAACTGCCTATTTACCCCATGGGTAAACAAGTTTGGGGAGGACGGCTTGAGCTACGTACTTTTTCGGGTCTGCTATGCCCGGCGAGTCCGCGATCCAGAAAAAAGAGTAAGGTCTCTGCTCGCGAATCTGCGCGACCGAATTCCCGAGATCGAGCCGCATTGGGTGCAGTCGGCTCCTTTCTTTCAGGACCCCGAGGTGGGCGTGCTGGTTCGGCTGCCTCGCGACGCTTCGGAAGAGGTCATCGACCGTATTCGGGATACTCTCGAGCGGCGCCGCATTCATTTTGAAGAACAGCGACTGGTGGCCGAAGAGACCCGCGAGCCTTTCGGCGCTTTCATCGAGCGTGAGTCGATCGAGAAGATGGTCGAGGCGGGCAAGGCGTTCTGCCACATCGGCTTATTGACCGAAGGCCTCGACGAGTTGCAGACGGCCCTCGAACTCGAGCCGGGCTGCACCGAAGCCTATCACTACCTGGTGGCCATCCTGCGCCAGCTGGGGCGCCCTCAAGAGGCCGAGAGCTGGCTCTTGCGCGGACTTAGTCTCCATCACGATTCTTCGTCGTATCACTATCTGCTGGCTTCGGTCTTTCAAGAGATCGGCAAACTCGACGAGGCTCTCTCGCACCTCAAGCGGGCTATCCGCCTGGACCCCGATTCGGGTATTCTCTATTGCTGCCTGGGCAACGTGTTGCAAAAGATGGGACGCGAGCAGGCCGCGCGCCTGGCCTATGAAGAGGCGCTGGCCAAGGAACTCGAACTGGCCGAGGCGGCACTGGGTCTGGGGGGGTTGTTGCTCGAGCAGGGCCGGCTGGGCGAGGCCATGGATTGGCTGGTCCGGGCCATCTCGATCGACTCCAACTGCGTCGAGGCCCGTTTGAAGCTGGGCTGGTGCTATCTGCATCTGGGCGAAACCGAGACCGCCGAGATCGAGTTCTTGCAGGTGGCCAACGGCCCGGCCGTCGAGTATCACTTTCCGGCCCGCTTCAGCCTCGGGCGTCTTTATGTACTTTCGGGTAACGACGCCATCGCCGAAGAGATTCTCGACGAGATCTGCAGCCAGCAACCTGAACTGGGCGAAGCCCATCGCTTTCTGGCCGAGGCTTGCAGCAATCTGGGCGATCACGAGAAGGCTTTGACCCACTGGGAGAAGGCGTGCGAGCTGATGCCTGACGCCTTCGAGCAACTGCGGCCTCACATGGCCCTGGCCCTCTCGCGGGCGGGTCGCCTGGTCGAAGCCGAGGCGGTGCTGCTGGAGGTGCTCGAGCGCACCGGCGCCCGCGCCGACATCCTCGAGGTGCTGGCCTCGGTGCACATGGCTCGCGAGGATTGGAAGCTAGCCCGTGAGGTGCTCGAACAGGGCGAGGCGGTGGATCCCGAGTCGGCCATGATCGCCTTCCAGCAGGGCTGGGTGAGCGAGAACCTGGGCGAAACCCGCCAGGCCTTCGCCTACTACAACAAGGCCGTGCGCCTCGACCCCGAACTGTACGAGGCTTATTGCGGACTGGGCTGGCTCTACTATGAGTTGGGTGACTACGACATCGCCCTGGTCCTGTTCGAGCAGGCCCACCAGCTGGCTCCTGACAACGCCGAGTATCTCGACCACATCGGCTGGGTGAATCTCTTGCTAGAGAATCACAGCGAGGCTCTGGGCTGGTTCGAGAAGGCGGTCAAGCTCGAGCCTGACTGCGCCTTCTTCCGCAGCCACCGAGGGGCCGCCCTGTTCCACCTGGGCCTGCACGAACACGCTCGTCTCGAACTCGAAGACGTGCTGGCCGGCGAGGTCGACCCGATGGTCGAGGCCTTTGCTCGCTATGTGCTGGGCCTGGTGCTCTCGGAAGAGGGCAAGGCAGAGCAGGCCGAAGAAGAGTTCATCAAGTCGACCCAGACTGACGAGCTACCCCCCGAGTTCGTGGCCATGACCTCGAAAGGGCGGCTGGCTGGCGGCAATCCCTGGCAGAACTACAGGCACGGCGCTCAAAAGGGAGATAGCGCCCTGTTGAGGAAACTCTCTGGCGTAGTCAACGAATAGCTGGAGAGTTGGCCGAGCGGTTGAAGGCGGTGGTCTTGAAAACCACTTTGGGGGTAACCTCAACGGGGGTTCGAATCCCTCACTCTCCGCCATAAAAACCCCGAGCAATCGGGGTTTTTTCGTGAGAGGGGGATTCAAGTCCCCCGCAGTCGTATCGCGGTTTCTCGTTGCAAACGCTTGGCCTGGGTCAGCAACCGATAATCCCAGGGAAAGTCATGCTCGACCCTGGCCTGAATGCTGGGCGTCAGAGACTGAAATTTGTCGACCACCTCGTCCTGGCGGGGGTGCTGCATGCCCAGTTGAACCGAGGCGCCGGCTACCCGGCGGCGGGTGTAGGCGAGGGGCAGGCCCATGCTCGAAAACAGGTGGGGCAGGTCGTGGTCGAGCGAATCGGCCAGACCCACGTACCAGCAGCGTTCCAGCAAGGCCAGCGCGGCGCGATACGCCTGTTCGCCGGCCAGGGCAAGCCCGGTAAATCGCCGAGCATAGAAGTCGCAGGCGCTACTGCGCGCCTGTTTGAGGAAGCAGTCGCCATACCACTGTTCGAAAGAGGCAACCGCCAGGCCCCGGCTGCGGGCGAAGTTGTAGCGGCTGACGCAGCGCTCGGCCGGGTCGCGCAGCACCGTAAAATAGCGGGCTTCTCGGCCGCCAAATCGTTGATGAATTCCATAGTAGGTCCGGTGCCCGCACAGCACTCGCACCTCGGCCAGTTCAGGGGCGGTCAAATCTTCAAATTGCGGTAGGCCGTGGTGCAGGCGATCTTGATAGCCCCACTGGCCTAGATGAAATACCGCTCGATTCCATTCCAAGTGCTGCCAGAGGTGTCCGTTGATGGTCGTGCCGGCCGCCTTGGGCAGATGGAGAAAGACCCAAAGGACAGGCGCGCTAGTCGGCAAGGCCGACCCCGTCTTGAGCGAGCTCGAGAGCAATGATAGAACTGGCGTGCATCAACTTGCCGATTCCCACCTCAGAGGTTTCCATGGCCGACAGAAGTTTGGCCACATTGATGTAGCGAAACGGATGTCGCTCGATTCCCTCGCTCCGCCATTGACGGGCCAGCAAAGCTAGCGCCTCGCGCACATCCTCCACCCCCTGTTGGGCGCGGACAGGTTCAGCCTTGCTGTTAAAGCGAATCGAGGCGGGCAAGAGTTCGGCCGCCCCAACGCGCATCAGCCAGCGCGTGACCCCGTCGCGGCAGAAAAGGCGGGGGGGTAGGGCCAGGCAAAACTCTAGAGCCCTCCGATCGAGCAAAGGATAGGCGTAGGCCACACCATGCTCTCTGCCACTGGCATACCACTGTTCGAGCCGGGCGGTAGTGCCACCCTGGCGCAGCAGCTGCAGCTGGGTTTCGTGCACGCCGTAAGGCAGGACCCAGCGAGTGGGGTACCGTTCGCCCCTTCGACTCAGCTCTTCTCTGAGAAAAGGTGAAGGCTTACGGCTGGCGCCGAAGGCCAGCAAGTCGGAAAGATGGTGGCGCCAGCTTCTGGGGGCCCAGGGCAAGAGGCGATGGAACAGCAGTGGTAAGATGCCCCAGCGCGCGATCTGTTTCCAGGGTTTGCCCCGAGCGCATGCCTGACGATAACACTCGCGCCATTGGCCCCGCTTGAGCAGGCTGGCCAGCATGCCTCGTCCGTTGAACGAGAACCCCTCGTCACCGCCCCAACCCGACAAAATGACCGGCAAACCCCGACGTTGGGCCTTTTGCTGAATGGCCAGTTCCGACACAAGGGCCCTCAAGGTGGGTTGGCAGGCGGGATTGCGACGAAAGAAGTCGGCCAGGGTCGAAGGGTCATGGCAGGTGGTCTCGAGCTGCATGCCCTCGCTTTCACAGAACTCGAGCAGGGTCTGGAACTCTTGTTCACCCCGGCACTTTTCGGTCAACCAGGTGAAGGCCAGCGGCGGCGCCAGGCCCTGACGACGACGGCTGCGCGCCGTGAGCGCCGCTACGGCTGACGAATCCAGGCCGCCGCTAGCGTGCACGGCCACGGCCGGGTAGCCCTGAATGCGATCCTCGACCACTCGCTCGAGCAGTTCTCTGGTGGCTACCAGGTAATCGTCGTCTTCGGCCAGTTGTAGCTCTGGCAGGTCGTCAGGCCGCCAATACCGAGTGAGACTCAATCCGGCCGCCGTCCATTTGAGGGTGTGGGCGGGTGGCACCTTGAAGATGTGCTCGTAAAAGGTGCGCTGCGGGTCGACGAAGGCTTTGCGGGAGAGGCTCGTGAGCAAATAGGTCTCGTCGAGCTGGGTCGACGCCTCGGTGGCCAGGAGGGCGCGCACATCGCTGGCCAGCAGAAAGGCCGTGCCGACGCGGCTGTAGTACAGAGGGCGGCTGCCGATATGATCTCGGCCACACAGCAACGCTTGAGTGCGCTGGTCCCATAGCGCGAAGGCGAAGTCTCCGTAGAGCTTGTTGGGAAAGGTTTCTTGCCAGTGATGATAGGCGGCCAGCATCGTCTGGCTGGGGTTTGGACTCTGGCCCCCGACCGAGACCGGACAATCCAAGCGGGCTTCGGCCACCAGGGCCGCTTTTTCATCGGCTACGGGTGAGGCGTTGGCGGCCTCGGGGCCGGTCTGGTGGAATTTGAGATAGCCCAGGGCAACTCCGGGAGCACACCAGCGGAAGGTGCCATGGGGACCAAAACCGAGCCCCAGAAGCCGTTGCAACATCGCCTCCAGGCGACCCTGACAGTCTCTGGCCACCGGGTCGACGACCGCCACGATGCCCACCTCAGCTCGCTCTCTTCGCCTGACGCATCCGCGCGTTTTTCCACGCCGCCTTGGCGGCTACCTTTGAACCAGGGTCTGGCACTCCGTGGGCGAATTGGCACAGCATGACACAGTTGAAGCCGACCAGTATCGTAACGCCCAGTGAGAGCGTCGTGGCCACAGAATTAGATGGAGAGATCGTGATGATGTCGGTGGAATCGGGCAACTACTTCGGGCTCGACGCCATCGCCACCGATGTCTGGAAGTTGGTCGATGGTCAGCGCTCGGTGGCTCAGATCGTGGACCAGTTGTGCCAGGAGTATGAGGTGGACGGGCAAGAGTGCCTCGACCACGTGCTCGAGCTGTTCGAGCGGATGCACGAACAGGGTGTTATCAGGGCATAGTCTTGCGGATGTGTCCCGTGATGGCGAACCGGTAGTGAGAAAACTCCGGGGCGCTGGGGAAGACGGGGCGTAGCTCATGCAGGCGCGCGCTTGGAAAAACCAGTAGGGCGTTGTCGGTGTGGACGAAAGTGGTGAAGCCGACCGGGTCGCAATCGCCGCTGGTCGTGTCTTCGTCGTAGAGGCGAAATTCGCCGCCCTGGAAGCGAGCGGGGCCTAGCTCGAAGGTGTAGACGTAACTCAAGACCCGGTCGGGGTGCTGGCTGCTGCGGTCGCGGTGGATTGGAAAGGCACCTCCGGGTCCATAACCCGTAAGCTTTCCCTCGAACCGGGCGAGGTTGAACTTGGGCACGGCCAGGTTAACCCAATGCTCGGCGCAGATCTCCTCGAGCTGGGTGCAAATCCAATCTCTGATACCCGCCAGCGGCTGGGACCTGGTTCGTCGAAAGGAATGGTCAGCCAGGCGAAGATGGCCGCTCTCGATGGGGGTGAACTGGTCAGGCTGAGCCTGCACGTAGTTTACAAGGGCCCCGTGCAGCTCGAGGGGGAGCCATTGTTGTCGGCGGTGGAATGGGGAGGGAGCAATACCCTGGAGGGGCGGTGGACAAGCCCCTTGCAGGATGCTGAGGGCGATCGCGTTGCGCACCTTGCGGGGGTCGGCCGCCAGGGCAGCCTGGTAGTATCGCTCGGCCTCGTCTAGTTGGCCGCTACACCGAGCCAGGTGGCCGCGCAATCCAAGCACGATGGCGGGGTCGCAGTCACGGTTCTGATCGAGCCAGGCGCCCGCCCTCGCGAAGTCGCCTTGGGCCAACAAGACCCGAAAGAATTCTCGGATGTCAGGTTTTGCGGTCAAGGGGCTGGCGTTTCTGGAAGAACTCCTGGCCATCCTCCAGGAGGAGGTTGCAGCTTCGCAGGCGCAGGTGGGTCTCATGGAGCATTGGTACACTTGCCACGGCTTGTTGATTCGTTCCGAGCTAGCTTTGCCAGAACTGCGCCAGGCCAATCCTGGTGAGACCGCGCTCTCGATTGTGCAGGGCCATCTTCCCCCCGGCCGCCCAGGTCGCCAGGTCGAGGAGCAATTGGCCACGCTGCGTATCCCCGGGGTGGCCAATCTTCGCATCGCCGAGGGTCGACAGATCACCGTCGAGTTGGCTCCGCGTGCTACAGTCGAGCAGGTGCGACCCTATCTGCTAGGCACGGGTCTGGCTGCCATCGTGCATCAGAGAGGACTGCTTCCTTTGCATGCCAGCGGCCTGCTAATGGATGCACAGGGCGTTGTGCTGGCCGGAGTCAAGGGCAGCGGTAAGTCGACTTTGGCTGCCTACGGCTTGAGTTCGGGCTACCACCCTCTTTGTGACGACGTGGCCGTGATTCGATTCTCGCCAGCGCCCGAGATCGTCGCCGGGCCCGGTCGCCTCTGGTTAAACGACGATAGCCTCGAACAAGTGGGTCGCCGACCAAGCTGCGCGATCAACAAAGGACTCAAACGCGGCCTCGATTTTGAAGCTCGCGGGGCCTATTCGATGAGCAAGATCTTCATCCTGGACCCAAAATCAAGCCAATGTGTTCGCCTGCGAGGGCTCGAAGCACTCGGGGCTCTCCACAAGTGTACCTTCAGGAAGGGCTTCATCCCCGCGCGCGGCCATGTAGAACGGCTCTGCCACCTGTGCCGCCACGTGCCCGTCTATCGCTTGGGGCGAAGTGAGGTTTGGAGCCTGTCGGACCTGCTTACGCAGGCCATTCGCACCTAGCTCGCTCTATAGAAGGCACCATCCTGGTCTTCGATGTCATAAGGGCCACCCAGGGTTGCTGCCACTACCGGCACCGGTAGGAACTTGAACTCGGGTTTCGACCAGGGTTTCTTTTTTTTAGGGTCACTCATGTGACCACACTTCGCGGTCGATTTAGTCTACCCTCTGTAGCCAACAAAAACTGTCTTCGCCACCGCTTAGAGAGCGCGAATAGCCGAACCGGGAAAAATCGCGAGCGTAGAATTCACCTACCATCTGCTCGAGTTCGGCGTCGTAAGCTTCGAATCCGAGACCCGCCGAAGCATTCGCCCTCGGCAGTCCGTCGAAGGGTAGTTGCAGGCGGCCAAAGAGCCCGGCCAGGTCTTGCTCGAGGTGTTCGAAGCGGCAGACGACATCCACGGCCAGTTCGTCTTCGATCAACAGGGTGTCGACCATAGGCCGCAGCAGGAGACGCGCCCACTTGTCCTGGCTTGAAACCAATCGTTTGAGGACTGACCTGGGATCCTCGGGCAGCGGGGTGTCTCGATACAAGAAGGCGGCCGCCGAGAGAAAACGGCTGTAAGGATTTCGAACCACCGCGAATTTCAGATACTCATCCCAGGGGGGCAAGAAGGGCCGCAACTGGGTAGCGCTGACATGCCCGTGCCGCAGTGCGGCCAGGGCCTGCACCGGCGCGCACCGTGGTCCGAAAAGCAGGCTCTGTTCCCAGTCGGTGGCGGCCAGATGCGGTCGCAGGCTTTGACGGATCGCGTGGGAAGCCGTGCGGGGGACGGCCAGAAAGATGAACTGGTGCCGGAACGAGACGATCAAGGCTTGGGCACCAGGTAGCCAAACCTGGCCATGGTTTGGCCGTGTTCGCGTTCGAGCAGCTCTCTTTGAGCTTCATCCAAATGATTGCGGCCGTGGCCGGCTCGGCCGCTTCGAAAGAAGCTGCCGGAACGGTGCGGACCCTCTCGAAAACCGTCGGCTTGCTCTTGTGCTTGCAGACGATCGAAGGTGGAAAACTCGATAGCTCGGGCCACTCGTTGTTCTTCGCGCGGTTGGTTCAAAAACTCGAGCGCCGAACCAAAAGTCTGGTGAGGGTGAGCCAGCAGGTCTTCGTAGCGGATCACCAGCACCCGAAGTTCGGCAGCCAACCAGCTCTCGACATGGCCACTCCAGCTGCCTACCAGTTCTGGGACCTGCAACCCACGATTGCCCTGAGCCAGGCGATAACCGGGGTCGGCCATCCAGCCCGTCACCCGCGCGAGACTCGCGTTGCTGTGATGGGCAAACGAGACGGCCACGTCGTGTGGGTCGCGAACGAGGTAGATGACTCCGAAGGTCGCCTCGGGGGGAAAGAGTCTCGGTTGATAGAGATCGTGAACCTTCAAAAAGAGCGGGTCGGTGGTCTGGGCGGCCAGGTGGCGGTAGGCGATGGCCCTCCACTCGGGAAGTTCTTCCTCGGTAGCATCCGCCGTTTTTAGTTCCAGCGTGGCATCGAGCAACGCCCGACTGCTGCCCCAGGGTAAGGTGCCCAGCGCGTTGATCGAGACCGGCACTTTGGCCTGACTGAGATAGTTGGCTAGCAAGACCCTGAGCCAGGTATTGCCGGACTTGGGATACGAGGCAAGCCAAACGATCAAGAACGAATCCTTTCTGCCAGTTCGGGCAACCGACCGGCCGGCACCCTGGCTCGCCAGAACTCGAGGTCAGAACCGGCCAAGTGACTCGCTTGACGAAAGTTCTCGCTCATCAGACCCAGGGCCCTCAGACCGGAGCGCGACGGAGTGTATCTGAGCAGAACTTCAAGGCCCTCGCGCCGACTCGACCGGGTGAGCGAGATTTGCTCGCCATTCCATAGACTGAGGTCATAGACACGTCGAACGAGCACGGGTGTGCCTGGTCGGGCCGGTTTCAGATGTCGCGCCAGGTTGGGCCGGCGGACCAACCAGTCAGAACCCCTGGGTCGTCCCAGGGTGATGTAGGGTGGGCCCGGCACGAGTCGATTTTCGGCCAGCACCACCAGTTCGTCACTGATGAAATCGCAGCCCTGCTGATGCAGCAGATCGATGAGGGTCGACTTGCCCGCCCCGGAGATACCGACAAAGATCATGCCGCCACTTGGGCCGACCACAGCGCTGGCCTGAAGGACCGCTCTGCCGGACAGAGTCAGCAGCACACCCAAGACATTCCCTAGAAGAAACGTCTCGATATCCTGACTGGTCACTTCTGCCTCGCTCTCGACGGTGACCTGATGGTTGGGGCGGATCAAGTATCTGGCCACTTTGGGCACGTGAAGGAGTAGCAGGCCGTCGCTGGTCTCCCAGAGCGGACCGTGGCGGCGGCCGCCTGGCAGGCGTCGGGGTACGGGGCCGCGTCGGACCGTCCAATCGGGAGCGGTGTCGGTGGGAGTCAAGCGTTGGCTGGACCAATCCAGGCCCAGGGCCAGGCCAAAAGCGTTGTAGACTTCGAGCATCGGTGCGCCTCGCTAGCCGCGCAACCGGTAGCCAAAGTTTGCCAGCAGGGCCTCACACTCGCCGTAGACCCGGTTGAGTGTCGCCAGATCCTCGCCACTCAAGCGCCCCCACTGTTGCTCGTTCATGTTGCGCAAGGGCTCATCATAGCTTCCTTTGACCGGTAGCTGCTGGCGCAGGTCGAGGTCGGCCAGTTGCGGCATCAAGCCGGCGATCTGGGCTTGCACCTGTTGAGGTCGGTCGCACATGTCTTCATAGCTAAAGAATGTCCCCAGATGGCCATAGCGGCGGAGATTCTCGGCTTGCGCCTCGAGACAAAGGGCCAGGTGGAGAGCGGCCAGAGCCAGGCGCTCCTGACGTTCGTAACCCGCCAGGCAAAGGCGGCGCGAGATTCCTTCGGCGGTCGCATACGGGTCGCGAACCATGAAAAGGAAGCGAGCATCCGAGAAGCTGTCCACCAGTTGGTCGACGAGCAGGAGAAAGGGCGGAGACTTCTCGACGAAGACGGTCGCCCCGGCGCTCCGTGAGAAGGCCTGAAAATACCAGGCTCGGCGAGTGGTCACCCAGTCAAAGTTGGCAGGGTTCTGAAAGGCAGCGACCCATTGTGGCCTGGTGGCCCAGATGGTGGCCGCGCCGAGGGCGCGCGAACTCGGACCGGCGAAGCCGAAAGTGTGTTGGCCTTCGCGGGGCAGGTTCCAGGTGGCCCGACTGGTGGCCAGAGCGTTTCGCAAGAATGTGCTGCCGCTATTGTTAGGGCAAATGACAAAGAGATGATGCTCGACCAGAGTGGGCAGGTCGGCAAGCGCCCCTCGGAAGATCTTGGTGGCCCCGGATTTCAAAGCTCGGATAGGTTGGCCTCAGGGAAGGTCGTCGTGGCCGGGTTTCGGTTTTGGCCCGAATCCCCCCTGCTCGAGCTGTCGTGGGGGCGCACCCTTAGAGCTTGCAGGTGGGTGGACGCGTCTAGAAAGCTGCGCTGCCAACGAGCCCAGCAGTGGAGAAACCTTGGCGAGGCCAGCCCTCGCCAGAGGGCCGAACTGGACCATGGCTTGACCGGAGTATTGTAATGCAAGACCCTGGCCTGGAGCCAGGAAATACCGCTGTGGGCCGAGATGGTCTGGGCGTGGAGTAGTAGATAATTGAATTCACAGCCGACCAGGGTTTGCTTGCCCTGGAGCAGCCGATTGAGAACCAGTTGGTCGGTGTGCGGTTGCTCGACGCCGGACCAGGTGTCGGGCCTCAGCAAACCCAGCGCCGCCTGATAGGTTGATGGTTCGAATTGGCTCGGATCGACCACCATGAATCCCGAGTTGAAGGTGTTCTTCAAGCTGCCGCCGGCCAGCGGCGAGTAGGTCACCGGGTCGCGAGGCAGACCTCGGTAGTAGGCACCGTCTCCGGCACAAAGGAGGGGACCCGTGTGGTCCAGGACGGGCTCGATCGAATCAAGAAAGAGCAGGTCGCTGTCGCAGAAGAACAGGCGTTCATAGCGGGTCCACCGGAAGAGTTCCAAAGAATAGAAACGAGCCTTGCGATCGTTTAACTCAGGCCGAGCCAGGACCAACTCGCCCACCTGTGCTTGAAGTTCGCGGCTGACCGGCACCAACCGGGCCCCGGTAGCTTTTTCGAGCAATCTGCGCGAAGAACCGGGCAGACGGTGATGCAGCACCAGGATGTCTCCGCCGAACCAGGGGTTATGGCGGCGGAAGGAGTGGAGCATCACCAACGTGCCTAGCACAAAGCTCTGACTGGTGACGGTAATCAGGGCCATTCGCGAATGGGCCATAGGGTCAGGTTGGCTGGAAGCGGCCTTCGTCCCTTTGAACAACCGGGCAGCGATTCTGCAATCAGGGCGGTTAGACCTCAGCTCATCGCTTCGGAGATCTGGTTTTCGATCAGCCAGATGAGAATAGGATCCGGCCGGGTCGGGACTTCTAGACCCTGGTTACTGAATTGGTCCGTGCCAAGAACAAACATGCGTCCTCCTGTGGGTTGCTTGCCTATCCACTGTCTCGTACGCGGTCTCCCTGGCAAACCCGATCCCGGATGGCATGGCTCCATCCGGCGGGGGAGCAACCGGCGGACCCACCCACCGATGGCGAACATGTTAGGAAACGTTCGATGTTACAAACTTTTTACGATTCTTCCATTGCCTCAAGATCCTTCAGGCAGTAGAGTAGTGAGGTGGGGGCGTATCGATGGCCACGCGCGCGGGTGGCCCTGACTTGAGAGGAAAGACAAACACATGGCAGTTCCTGGCATCGCTTTCGGGGGGCAAAATTTCGCAACCAATCAACTTTTTCAACGGCCGCTCAGCAGCCCACCGCTACAGCAGATCGCCGGAAACCCTCAGTTAGCCGGTCAGTTTCAGCAGCTTCTTCAGGTCCTGATCGGCGCCCTCTCGCAGCTCAGCCAGGGCTACCAGTCCTTCGGCGGCTACCCCACCCCTGGTTTCCCCAATCCAGGCTTCCCTGGACAGCCCCCCTTCGGAACTCCTCCCTTCGGCACTCCCACCCCGGGGACGCCGATTTTCGGCGGCTACAACCCACCCGTGGGCGGCTATCCCACCCCCGGCACGCCGACCTTTCCCCCCGCACCCGGTGGCGCCAGCCCCACCGATCCTCGCTTTTTCAACTGGGGCGTAGCCGCCCATAACGGCAACGCCAAGCAAGCCGTCAGCACCCAACAGCGCACCAGCATCAGCGGCCTCGACGACGGCCAGCGCGCCATTCTTCACCTCTGGGGTCGTCAGATGACGGCCGGCGGCAAGCAAGACGGCAGTATCTATTTCAACGTGCTCAATGACAAGACCGGCGCCTTCACCCCGGCCGAGCACGCCCTGGTCGAGCAGGCCTACGCCCGCGAGATGGCGATGTATGGCGGCGTCACCGGTAAAGAGCTAGATCGCGCTTTCTTCGGCCTCTACGGCCAGATGACCGGCGAAGACATCTCGGGCAAGTATGGCAACGCGCCGGTCCACTTCTCTAACGGCCAGCAACTGGATCTCAGCAACAATAACCAGGCTCTGGGAGAGTTCGGCAACACGGTGATGCGCCTGTGGGGTCACGACCGTCTCGACAACGGCCGCAACGACGGCTCGATCCTGGCCTTCAGCCTGCAGAATCCCGACGTTGCCTTCGACTCGGCGGCCTCGGGGGCCAACCAGCAGACCATCGAGTCGCTGGCTGCCGCCGATATGGCCGACGACGGCGTGTTGAACAACAGCAGCCTCTCCAAGGCTTTCAGTCAGACCCTCGACCAGGCCTACTTCGGAGCCCCCTCTGGCAACAATCAGCAGGTGCTCCAGGGGGCCGGCATCAGCACTGTCCAGGTCGGCTCGATTCTCGATAAGATCAAGAACTCGCCCATCCCGGGTGTGCCGGCCGGAGTCGACATCACCAACATCGCCAACATCGGCAAATGCCCGGTCCTGGGTCAGTCGGTTCAACAGAGCGGTCTCGGCGGCGTTGGCTTCTTCGGCTAACCCAGCGCAGGCATAGCGGCAGTGAAGCCGATCGCAGTGAAAGTCTGGCAGCCAATCTGGCTGCCGGGCGTTTCTCTTAGAGAGACCACCGCACTTCAAGAGCGAGAGCTGCCGTGCCACGTTCACCACAGCGATATCTTCACGCTGGCTCTTTCGGGTGGGGGCGAGATCACCGATGTGATCTCGGGCAAGACCTTTTTGGTCGAAGAGGGCGATTGTATGGTCGGCCACGCCGGCACCGCCCTTTCGGGCCGGATCATCGGTCGTAGTCTAAGCCTGGTTCTGCCAGGCAGAGCGAGCCGTTCTCGCCAGGCACTGCAGCGACGAACCGAGCATTCCGTGCGCGATGAGGTGCTGGTCGCCAGGTTTTTGGAGTTGTTTGGGGGGCTTACCAGGGCCGACGACCTGGACCAGCAATTGCATTTGATGGAGCAGCTCACGAGCTGTCTGCAGGACTTCGAACTGGCCGGGCCCTGCTCGGCCGGGCCCCGGGTCACGCCCGAGCAGACGGAGGTCCTCGAGCGAGTGCGCGCTCAGATCGACGAGCGCCCAGGCCGGAAGCTGACCCTCGAGGAGCTGGCCCGCCAGGTGAGTTGGCATCCCCACCATTTGCAGAAGCTCTTTCGAGCCCGCTACGGTTTATCGCCCGGGCGCTATCAGAATCAGTTGCGCCTGGAACAGGCCGTGCGTCTGCTGCGCGAGCAACGGGCCGCAGCCGAAGTGGCCCTCGAGGTCGGCTTCACCGACCAGAGCCATCTGATTCGAGCCTTCCGTCGTTGGCACGGGTGCACCCCCGCCGCCTACATGTCAAGTTTGTCCAATCCGTCCGGCGGCTGGGTCGAGTAAAGTTGCAATATGATATTCACTCAAGAACAAGCCTCAACCTACAATGATCGTTACGAACGCTTGGCGCCCCTCAAGGACGTCCTCCATCTGTGCGCGGCTCGCGTGCTCGAGCCTTTGCCGCCCCAAGCCCGAGTGCTGGTGGTGGGAGCCGGAACCGGCAACGAGTTGCTCTATCTGGCCGAGCATTTTCCAGCCTGGCAATTTACTGTGGTCGAGCCTTCTGAACCGATGCTGGCCGTCTGTCGCGAGCGGGTCGAGCAAGCCGGCATCGCCGGGCGGACCACCCTGGTTCATGGCTTTCTGGAAGATGTTGCGGTCGAGCCGCACCACGGAGCCACCAGCTTCTTGGTGTCTCATTTCCTGACCGAGCGCGACCGTCGGCTGGGCTTCTTTCGGGCCATCGCCGCGCGGCTTCACCCCGGCGGAGTCCTGGTCAACGCCGACTTGACTCACGGTGGAGAGGATCACGAGCAAGTGATGGACCTGTGGTTTCGAACCCTGAGCTACTCTTTCCCGGAGTCGTTCCAGGTCGACAACTATCTCGAGCACTTCAACCGCGAGGTTTCGCTCTTGGCCGATGACGAGATTCGCCGGTTGCTGGTCGAAGCCGGGTTTCGCCAACCGACACTGTTCTTGAAGACCCTGATGATCAACGCCTGGTTTGCTCGTCTGTAAGCACTCTTTCAGCGCCTTGCTCTAACCTTCAGGCTATGAGGATTGTGTCTACGCCACCCACTCGCGCCGCCGGCGCGGCCGACTTCTTGAGCGACAAGCAGCAAAGCGAATTCCAGACGCTCGACCGACAGATCGATAGCTGGTCTGGTCGCCTGGAGCGCAATCGCCGCTTGCTCGAGGCCGAGCGCGGCGACCGGCTGGCGGGATGCTCGAGCGAGCTTTACGACGCCTGCTGGAAGACCACCACCGAGAAACACAAGCCCTACTTCATGGCTGCTTGCCTGGGCACGATGTTTGCCGGGGCGGCGGGTGGCGCCTGGGCCACCCTGGCCGGCGCGCCTCAGTTGGCTGGCGCCATCGCGCTGGGCGGCCTGGTGGGCTGCTTTTACGCCACTCCCCGGTTTTATGCGGGGGCGGTCAAGAAGTTCGTCCTTCCCGGTCAGATGGACAAGCTGGTGGTGCCCGCCCTCGAGCAAGAGAGCGCCCGCCTGACCGCCTCGGTAGCCGCAGCCAAAGAGCGTCGCCAGAGCATGCTCGACCAGGCACTGTCCGGCTCTCAGCCGCCCAACCTGAGCCTGGAAGTGGACGAGGCCTACGTGATCATCAACGGCCAATCCATCGAAGTTCTCGACTAGGCTGGCGGGCCTGGGCGGGCTGCGGGACTGCCAACTTCCACCGGGCGATCGCCGCCCCTGGCCTTGGCCAGCCCGCTGGCCGTGCCCCAACCGGGGTGGGCGAAATCCCCCAGCCGGGGTGGGCGATCGCTGGCCTGGGCCAGCCCGCCAGCCGTGGCCCCACCCGGAGTGGGCGAAATCCCCCAGCCGGAGTGGGCGATCGCTAGCCTTGGCCAGCCCGCCAGCCGTGGCCCCACCCGGAGTGGGCGAAATCCCCCAGCCGGGGTGGGCGATCGCTGGGCTTGACCACGGCCGGTGGCCGTGGCCCCACCCGGGGTGGGCGAAATCCCCCAGCCGGAGTGGGCGATCGCTGGCTCCCGCGAAAAGCCGGAGCAAGCCGGGTCTGGCGGCGGGCGTGCTCCCGCGAAATGCCGGAGTAAACCGGACCACGGCCCCGGCTCCCGCGAAATCCCGGAGCCTGTTCCGACAAAGCCCGGGAGCCAGCGGGCGCTCACCGGGCCTCCGGCGAGCGCTAGGAACACCCACTTCCGCGCGGAAGTCACGATGGCGGCGCGCTTCGGCGGTAGCTGGGAGCGGCCACTTCCACCTGGAAGTTGCGGCCCGGCTAGGCGGGTTTGGCGCGTTTGCGCAACCAGGCCACCAGCGGCGCGACCACCAGTCCTATCAGGGCTCCTAACAAGACCTCGGCTAAGCCTCCGAGCATTCTGGCATAGCTGAAACTGCGCGAGATCTGTTCGAGGTCGAACGTTCCCGAGGCGATGGCGCTGCCGCCGGCCACGCCGACACCTGTGAAGAGGCAGCCGGCCAGCAGGGCCAGTAAAGGTCTGGGTCCGGCCAGCAGAATGGCCAGAGCCAGGCCGAGAAAGCCGCCGACCCAGCGATAGACAGGCGTGGGGTCGCTGCCCACCTTGCCCACCGTCAAAGCCAGATAGTCGGCTGGCACGCCCTCGAACTTGCCGGTCAGGTTGTCGCCCTGGCGTTCTAGTTTGAGGTTGCTGGTCTGCTCGAAGCCCTGGGGCAGGATCACCTCGACCTCCAGGGTGCCGAACGAGGCCCAGGCTTTGGCCGGGCTGAGCAAATAGACGAGCTGATGCTCACGATAGACCCGGTCGGTGGGGTGGTAGGCGCCGGGCAGGCATTCATAGCTCACCTCGAGTTTGTGCTGGCCAGGGGTGAGAACAGGTTGAAAGCGCAGGCCGCCCAGCCCGTCTTCATACTCGCTGTTGGTCGTTCCACCGTCGAGAGACGGCACTTTCTCAGGCGGAGCCCAGTCGGGAGGAGCCTCGCTGACCTCGACCTTCTCGGCTTGGATCGGCTGGCCGTCGAGGCTGACCTGGCATTTATCCAGGGCCACGCTCACGAACAGCAACTCGGGGCTCTTCAGGCCGGCAGTATTCTCGAGGTCGTAGACGGCCGTGATCCTGGCCCGGCCGTTGCGCTCGCTCAACGAGGTCAGGTCGAGGGTCAGGCGCTCGTGGCGTACGTGCAGGTCGGCCAGGGCACCCACCGGTTCGCCCACGGCATCCCCGCGTTGCCAGGGGCTGGCCATGTTGGCGCTGGCGGGCAGGACGAGACAAAGCAGAAGGAGTAAGGTTCTCACCCCGGCGAGTTCGTGGCCGCTCGGGCCTGCGCCTGGCTAAAGCTCGAGCTGGGTGCCGAAAAGGACGTAATAGTTCTCGCTGGCCGCTTGAGCCATTTCAGGGTCCTCCAGGTGCCGGCGGCAGAGTTCGAGGCGTTCCGCCATTCTGGCTGGACCGAAGTGGGTCGACAGCACCCGCAGGTCGTCGAGGTCCTTGGTGCGCCGCGACATCAGCTTGCCGGTGGCCACGTCGAGCGGATCGACGCAGTGGGCCTCGATGCGGAACAGGCGGGTGCGGTAGTCGGGCGATGGCTCGCAAACCTGCTGCTCGATCGCTTTGGCCAACTCGTTGGCGTCGAGCCTGGGGATGCGAGTTGTCAGCGTCCATAGGTCCACTCTGAGGATTTCTCAGGTCAGCCGGCTCGATCCTGGAAGGTCAGGCCGAGCCCGAGGCCGGCCAGTCGCGTTCGAGCACGCAGCCCCGGCGCAAATCGGCCAGGGAATAGTGGGTGCCGCGCCAGGTGGTGCCGTCGTTGACATAGGCGCGCAGGGTGCCCCACACCAGGGCGGCGCACAGGACCGGGATCATCAAGAGCTGAGTCAGTCCCTCGGCGCCGCTGCCGCCGGCCAGTCGCCGGGCGGCCAGGCCGTGAGCAGCCGTGGCCAGGGCGAAGGCGAGCAGGCTGGGCAGACTGGGGCCGAGCCAGAGCGGGCTGGCCAGAATCGCAAAGATGGCTAGCGGAAAGATGGCTTGCCAGGGCTGCCATTCTAGCGCGCACAGGGCGCGCTCGGCGTGGGCCCGCCAGGCCTTGAAGAGGCCCGGCATCCACTCCACCTCCAGGCAGTCGGTCAAATCGACCAGGGCCTGGTGCACACCGCTGCGGCGCAAGACCATGCCCAGCTTCATGTCGTCGGCCATGTCCATGGCCACCGCGGCGTAGCCTCCTATCCGTTCATAATCGCTGCGACGAATCAGGTTGAACGCGCCCACCCCGGCATAGCCGGCGCTGCCGGGGTGGGCAAGCTGCCAGCAGCGAAAGCGGATCAGAATCCACATCAGGCTCGAGCTGAGAAAGGCCCGTTCCCAGAACGTGCGGGCCACGATCAAGGGCATTCCGGCCAGGTGGCCCAGGTCGTGGGCCAGCGCGTGGGCCATTGCCTGGCGCAACACCCCCGGTCCGTGGTGGACATCGCCATCGGTGAAGAGCACCCAGTCACCACTCGCCTGGGCGGCGCCGCGATGGCAGGCGTGATTCTTCCCCAGCCAGCCCGGGGGAAGGTCGTGGATGTGAACCACCTTGAGACGCGGGTCGGCCGCTGCCAGCCGCTCGAGAATCTCGCCGGTGCCGTCGTCGGAGCGGTCGTTGACGGCGATCACCTCAAGCGCGGGATAGTCGCTGGCAAGGAGCGAGCGGGTGGCCGATTCGACGGCTACCGCCTCATTGCGCGAAGGAGCGATCACACTGACTCGGGGCCATTGGGTTGGCTCGGGCCCCTGGGGCCGGGGAGTGCTGCGCACGGCCAGATTGACGAACCAGAGCACCGCCGCCCAGAGAATGACCGGCAGCCATGGGTAACAGCCAGGTAAACTGCTGTTGCCAAGAGTTGAACCGGTGGCGAGATGCCAGAATCCGTCGACCAGGGTCAGCCAGGAAGTGATATAAATCATTTAGCTCCGTAAACCGTCTGGGATTGACTGAAGACGTGGTTCTTAGAAACCGAGATTTCGCCCTGCTCTGGTGTGGTCAGCTGGTCTCGCAGCTGGGCAACCAGTTCAACTACATCGCCCTGGCCTGGCTGGTGCTGACCACCACCGGGTCGAGCGTCGCCATGAGCGGCGTGTTTCTGGCCCAGGTCTTACCCAACGCGCTGTTCGGCTGTTTTGCCGGGGTGGTGGTTGACCGCTGCGACCGTCGCCGGTTGATGCTGTTCACTGACTGGCTGCGGGCCGGGCTGGTCCTGGCGCTGCCTGGACTGGTGCTGTATGGCGCCTTGCCGCTGGCGGCCATCTATGGGGTAACCTTCCTGGTGTCGAGCTTGAGCCTGCTTTTCTATGCCAGCGAGAAGTCGATGCTGCCCAACCTGGTCAGCTCCGACGAGCTGACCGAAGCCAACGCTTATTCAGAAATGACGGCTCAGGCAGCCGGCCTGGTGGGCCCGGTCCTGGCGGGGCTGTTGGTGGCCGTCTTGCCTTCGCCCGTCTATGTGCTTTTTTTGGATGGCGCAAGCTTTGCGGTCTCGGCCCTGACTTTGCTGGCCATGCGTTGGCGCGACGCGCGCAGACCCACCGAGCGCCTGCGGGTCAGCCAGTGGCTGAGCGAGGGCCTGGCGGGCATCCGCTACCTGGTGCGCGGTCGCTTCTTGCGCATCGTTTTTCTCACCGCCACGGCCGTTAATTTTCTGGTCATGCCGTTTGCGGTGGTCTTTCCGGTCTATGCCAGAGAGGTGCTGCTGGCCGGTGCCCCCGGTTTTGGCTGGCTGATGGGAGGCATCGGAGCCGGTATGCTTCTTGGCTCCCTGGCGGCCGGCTGGCTGGCGCGGCGCCTCGAGCCGGCCGTGATCGTGTATGCCGGCATGGCTCTGTTGGGAGTCAGCTTCGCCCTGATGGCTCACGTCGATCACCTGGGTCCCGCGATTTTGTTAGCCGCGGTGGCCGGCTTTGGGGTTTCGCCCGGCAACGCCGTGATCCTGACGATGGTGCAGCGGACCACTCCTGAAGAGATGCAGGGCCGGGTGTTTTCGAGTCTTTTTGCGGTAGTGGGGATGGCCGCCCCGCTGGGGGTGGGATTGGCCGGTCCCCTGTTGGGGGTGGTGGGACCGGCGACCTTGTTGGGCTGGATCGGCGGGCTGACTCTTTTGGCGGCCGGGTGGGGTTATCTGCTGTTGGCCGAAGAGCCCATCAGCCTTGCAGGTTGCGAGCCAGAATGACCAGCGCCACCACCACCAGCATGACGCCGAAGCCCTGTTTGAGCTGTTCTTGATCGACCCGGCGGGCCAGTTTGGTGCCCGCGTACATTCCCGCCAGGGCAGCGGTCAGAAAGCCGGCCACCAGACCCCAATCGAAGTGAGTCGTGCGCGAATAGCCCAGCAGGCCTACTGCCGAGTTGGCCGCGATGATAGCCAATGAGGTGGGCACTGCCGCGCTCATCTCGAGGCCGACCAGCAACACCAGGGCTGGCACGATGAGAAAGCCTCCACCCACTCCTACCAAACCGGTGAAAAGGCCCACTCCGAAGGCTTGCAGCGCCAGGGGTATCTTTAGGGGCCGGCGCTCTTTCTTGAGCATTCCGGCGGCCGAGCCCAGCATCATCACGGCAAAGAGAATCATCTGGGCCGGCCCGCTCATCCAGTGGGCTAGAAAGGTGCCCAGGGCCGTGCCGAACGAGCCGAACAGGGCGAAGAAGAGAGCTGTCCTCCAGACCACTGCCTTATGATGAACAGCCGCTCCCACCAGCGCGATGGCGCCCACGATGGCCAAACTGGTGGCGATCGCCGTTTTGGCTTCGAGCCCACCCACCTCGTGCAGGATCGGAACGGCCAGGATCGAGCCACCGGCACCGAGCATCCCGAGGGAGACACCCACCAGAGCCGCTAAAAAATAGAATAACATCTGTATATGTAAATATATTGTCTCTGCCGGGAAAACGCAAGCCTTACGGCTCCAGAGTCAGGCCGTGCAATCCCAGCGAGGTCCGCAGGTGGTCGTGCAGAGCGACCTGCTCGGCCGGCCGGGCCGGTCCGGCCTGCCGGCCTCGAACCACTCCGATTTTGCGCCAGTGGCGACACAGCGGGGCCAGGCTCTGGCGGGCCATTCTCCAGAGGCGGTCGAGCAGGTCGGCGTAGGCCTGGTCTTCGACCACCTGAAACTCGCTCAGGTCGAGTTGCAAGCCATGTCCGCTCAAGAAGGCTTCCATGCCGGACAGGCCGATGTCCACTCGCTTCGGGGGCAGGGTGACCCCGTCGACCACGATTGTGAGCCGGGTCGAGCCGATCCATTTGCGAGCGAACCGCATAACCATCTGGCAGGGCATGCGCTCGCCTTCGGCCGGGGCCTCGAAGGCCACCAGCCAGGTCGGGGACGAGCCGACCCGACCACCCTGCCAGGCAAACAGACCGGGTTCGACCTCCTGGTAGGCAGCCAGCGACGGGTTGGGCAAGCTCAAGCCCGAACCGGCCTGATACCGGCAAAGCAAAGCCTCGGGCCGGGTCAGGCTGCTCCAGGTCGGGCGACCGTTGACCACCACCGGCACGGGCGAGAAGGCGGTGGCCGAGGTGACCGCGTCGAGTTCGGCCCTCACCGCCCGCGCCTGATCCAGCCTCGGTCGGGTCAACAGCAATTGATAGAGGTGGCGATGCTCGGGCACCTCGGGCCGTGGGGGCCCCGCCACGAGCTCGGCCTGATCGCCCTCCACCGCCAGCTGCAGGCTGCTCTGGCGGGTCGAGTGGGTCCATTCGAAGCGGCCCAGCGGGGCGGTATTGAGACCCACCGCCAGGTGACGCACGGCGGGGTCGGCCACCTGCTGGGGATTCTCCAGGGCTTTGAGCAAGGCCTCGGGCGTGGCGGCCCGAGACGAGAGAAAGCCCAGGCGGGTCGAGCGCTGGCCGATGGCAAGCTCCACCCGATCCGCCTCGAGAGCCACCCCCGCCTGAACGAGTTTGAGCAGATAGAAGTTGGGGTCGGCCAGCGCAAAGCGGCGCAGGGTGGCCTGAGCCCGAGCCAGGTTGAGGGTGAAAACACCGCTCGAGTCCTGGCTGCCCAGCTGACGCTGGTGGTCGAGAAAGTCGTCGAGTTCGCTCACACCCGGCCCGCTCGCAGCTCGATGGAGTAGTGGTGAGCCCAACGCTGCGGCTCGGGAAAACGAAACTTCGAGTGGGCCAGCGTGAGGGCGATGGCGCCGTCTAGATCGCAGAGGTGGCCCACCGACACGAACAGCGGCCTGACACCACTTCGCGTTACCAGAGCCGCTCCGATCACCTCGCCCCGGTCGAGCACGGGCGACCAGCAGCCGCGTTCGGGTTGGGGAAGGGTGAACTCTCCCACCATCGACTGCTTGGCCACCCCCACGGTGGGAATCTCGAAGCTCAGGCCCAGCTGGCAGGCCAGGCCGAAGCGGCGAGGATGGGCCCGACCGTGGCCGTCGACCATGAGCGCCTCGACTGGTTCGCGCAACCTTTCGAGCACCCGGCTGGCGCACTCGACCTCACGCGCTGCGAACAGTCCCGGCTGGTAGTCGTCAGGACACTCCAGGGTGAGCACCTGGTGCTCCACCAGCCGGGCTCCTTCCACCACCACCGCGGCGGCGAAGGCCCATCGGTCGCGATAGGCGACATCCACGGCGGCGACTCGTGAACATGGGGCCAGCGGCGATTCACGAATCTGGTGGGCCAGTTCGGCCTGACGGGCCGCCGGCTCGGAACCCAGCTCGATGACTCGTTGGCGTAGCACCTCGACCCTTTCGGTCGGCACGCTGGCCCACTCCTGTTGGTTAGCGTTCCTTAAGACTTGTCTTCGGTAACATTCCGATAACATCTGCCGGCCCGATTCCATAACCGATTCCAAGTTTGGAAACTAGGCTGAAATTAGCGACAGGGGGCAACCATGAGCATTCAATCTCACTCTCAGGGCATCCGCGTAGGTCACCAGCCACAGCTCCGAGGACACGGTTTTCAGCAGGATGGCGGCGCCTGGTTCCACCAGGACCAGAAGGTCACCCACACCCCGCAAGGCGACATCGTCGACAGTTACACCCAGACGGGCGCGGGACATCTCCAGGGCGAGACCAGTCCGGACAAGTCCATGGCTGACGCTCTCTATAACGGCTTCAAGTTCGCGACCCACGATGTCAAGGGCGGCGGGCACGACAGCAGCAGCATCGAGGCGCAGGTCGGTTTCAAGCAAGAAGGCCACCTCTACTCCAAAGAGGTCAAGCAGGGCGACCTGACCTTCAAGAGCGCCTTCCATAGCAATTCCGACGTGGGACTCGGGATGAAGTATACCCGCACCTCGGTCAAAACCCGAGACCGCGAGGAACACGGCTCTACCCTCGAGTTCAACGGGCCCAGCCTGGGTTACAAGGGCGATGCCGAGGTGAAGACCAGGTCGGGCAGTTCGCTCGCGCTGCACGGCAACCTTGGGCTGGGTGCCAGCGGGCAAGGTGGTCTACATTTTAGCCACGACAAGCACCATGAAGGCGTCAGCTTCAACATGGCCGGCAACGGATTCGATCTCAGCGTCAGCCGGCGGGATCTCGATCAGATGCGGCGGGCGGCCAGTCAGCTACCGCTGGTGGGCGGTCTCTTCGATCACCAGGGTTAGTTGCGAAACAGCCTCGTCGAAGACGGCGAACCCTTGGAGGAGCCCGGGGCCGGCCGGGGAAGACGCCCTCGATGGACTCGTTTCTGGCCGCCGGACTCCCTCCCGAACTTGCCAGCTTGTTGGCCGATGTGCAACAGGAAGAGCCGGCCGAGGTGGCCCGTCGGACCATCACCCTCATCGGCAAGACACCCTCGCCCGACCAGCAGGCCGAGATTGGCCGTCACGCCCTGAATTTTCTCAAACCGCGGCTCGAGCCCAGTCAGATCGAGACGGTCGAGCGGGCGCTGGAAGTGATGGACAAGTTTCCCCACTTTCCCCGCCCCCGAGCCGGAGTGGCCCTCAAAGCCCTCAAGGCTCTGTGCTAGAACAGAACTCCGAAGGCCCCTCCAGGGGGCAACCGTAGCAGGGAGGCCGTGGCGTCTGAGCCTGTCCCTCCCCCCGAAGATAGAGATAGAGCGCCGTCTTGCCGATCGATTCGCCTTGATGGCCCCGCGACGGGGTGATACCTCCGCAAAAGCGCAACCGCCCCCGGCTGTCGTAGACCACCACCTCACCTGAGGTATGGATCCCGAAGCGGTGGCTTTCCAGGGCTTCCTGGTCAAGCCTGGTCTCGAGCCCCGTCGAGCCGGTGGCGATGCGCTTGAGCAGGCCGTCTTCCCAGCCTGCCTCGACGCCCGACGGCAGCGTAAATAGGACATACACCCTGGGAGGAGCAGGCAGTCGAGCCAACAGGCGCCGCAGTTCTTCGAGGCTGGCCACGGTGCAAGGGCACTTCGGATGGACGAAGAGGAGCAGGGTATCGCGTTGTGAATCGAGTTCCAACGCACTCTTCCGAGGCCAGGCCACAGGTGCCTGGCCAGCCTGGCCCGGCGCGCCCTGGTATTGATACAGCACTACCAGGCAAGCTGCCACTGCGGTCAGCCACAGGCTGGCTCCAACCAGCGACAGATAACGCTTCAAGCGCTTTCTCGCTTGCGTTGACGGTGTTGCTCGAAGGCTCCGGTGACGGCCTTGACCAACTCAGCCATGGGATGGGGCTTGGTGAGAAAGCGAAACACTCGCCCGTCTTGCAGGGCCTCGGCGGCGAGGCCTAGATCCGACTGTCCGGTGAGGATGATGGCCACCGTGAAAGGCCAGCGATCGCGGATTCTCGCCAGCAGCGTCAAGCCATCCATGACGGGCATATTGAGGTCGGAGACCACCACCGGATAATCGGTTTGCTCGAGTTTTTGCAGGGCTTCGACCGGACCCAGGGCGGTCTCGACCTGCAGAGTGCGTCGCAGGCAGCGACGATAGGTCGCCAGCAGAGCCTCGTCGTCATCCACCAACAGGAGCCGGTCAGCCACGTTCGTGACCCCAATCCTGGTCGGTCCACAGGTGCGATTCGGCTGCCCTCCGAGCCTGCTCGGTCAGAGCCAGGACGCGGGCTTCGAGCCATTGATCGGGGAGAGAATCGGTCTGGTTTTCTAGCAAGGCGTGGGCCAGCCAGACATAACTGCTGGGACACCGTTTGAGGTTGAGGGTGCGGGCGTGCATGGTGCCGGTCGCGGCCAGTACGGTGGGCGGACAGCCCCACAGAGACATCAGATACTGGCTGGCCAATCGAGCGGTTTGGGGATCCGAGCCCAGCGCCTCATCAAGCAGCGGGTTGGCGCGCTGCAAGTGGATCGGCATCTCGGTGAGGCGGGCGGCCACCCAGGTCGTTCGGAGCTCGGAGAGTCCGAGCCCGTCCAGCCGCGCCAGGCGGGGGGCCAGCCAGCAGAGGGCGCGGGTGGGCTGACCACACGGTCGAGCACGGCAGTCGGTGGGCCGGTCGGGGGTGCCGGAGAGGAAGGCCCGCAAAGGCTCTAAGGCCAGAGCCTCGCGCAGACCCGCCTGATAGCCAAGCTCGCGAGGATGACCCAGGAAATAGGTGTTGAAGATGCGCAGGAGCTGGCAGTAGAGTCCCAGATCGTCGTGGGCGATGAGGGCCAGAGACTCGAGATTTGGACTGGTCCGGCTCAGCTCCTGAGAGAAGCTCTCGAGAGTCTCGGGATGACACGGCAGGTCTCTTAGCCCGCACAGTTCGGAGCGCACAGCGGGGGGAAGCTGGTCACCCAGCTCAAACGCCGTCTCGAGGCTGGCCACCAGCGCTTCCATCTGACACGGCTTGGTCCAGAACTGGTGGAGATATTCGGCTGAGTCGGCCAGTCTTCGGGTCTCGCTATAGCCTGACAGGCCGACTCTGAGACCGGACGGGTCGATTCCGTGAACTCGTCGCACCAGTTCGGCTCCATCCATGCCGGGCATTCGCATGTCGGACACGATGGCGTCATAACTCTCTTGGGCGTGGGCATCGAGAGCTTGAGGACCGCTGGTCACGAAGTCGAAGGTCCAGCCGGGTCGGCAGCGACGAAGCACGCGCCGCAGGCCGCCAAGGATGTTCAGTTCGTCGTCAACAAATAGCAGGCGTTTTGGGGTCATAGCACTCACGCTCCCTTTATCGGTCGACGGTCTGCAGTCTTAAGAGAATCAGGCATACGCCGATGAGAGGTGCCATGAATAGCCCCGCCCGAGCAGAACTCGAGCATCGGCGACGTGAGCTCTACCGTCAGGCCCGCCACGAGGTCCAGGCCAGGACCGATCGGATGTTCGCGCGGTTGATGTGCCTTCAATATGGGGCCGGAATTCTGGCCGTGCTCTGGCTGAGCCCGTACACCTGGTATGGGACGACGGCCCGGGTCCACCTGCATGTATTGGCCACCCTCTTCCTGGGAGCTTTGCTGGCCGCTCCTCCGGTCTGGCTGGCCTGGCGCCGAGCCGGACGCTACTCGACCCGAATGGTCATCGCCGCCTGCCAGATGCTCTTCTCGGCCCTGCTCATCCACATCACTGGCGGTCGCATCGAGACCCACTTCCATGTCTTTGGCTCGCTGGCGTTCCTTTCGTTTTATCGAGACTGGCGGGTCTACGTTCCGGCCACGCTGGTGGTGAGCCTCGATCATCTGGTTCGAGGCCTCTACTATCCGCTGTCGGTGTTCGGGGTGGCTGACGCCAGTCATTGGCGCTGGCTCGAGCACGCGGCCTGGGTCATGTTTTGCGTGTTCTTCCTGGTTCGCTCGGTGCGCGAGACGCGCCAGGAGATGATGCAGATCGCCGACCAGCAGGCCAGGTTGGAGCACACCAACCTGCTGATCGAGTCCGAAGTCAGGCACCGAACCATCGAATTGGCCGGCGAACGCTTGCGCTTTCTCAGCGCTTTCGAAAACGCTCCCATCGGCATGGCCATCGTGGCCGTGAACGGAGCCCTGCTGAGGGTCAATCAGGAGTTCTGCCGAGTGCTTGGCTATCGTGCCGAAGAGTTGACCGGACGCCAGCTGCAAAGCCTGGTGCCCGGCGACAGGGAGCACCCCGAACTCGGCTCGGCGGGGCGCGGAGAGTTTCGGGTGACCTATGTCGAGCAGCAGGGAGCCGAGGTAGAGTTAAGCTGCCACGCTAGCTACCAGGCCGGCTCGGAGCACCAGATGGCCCATTTCATCGTCCAGTTTCTAGATATCACCGAGCGGGTTCGGGCGGCTCGTCTGATGTTAGAGCAAGAGCAACGGACCCAACTGGCCCAGAAGCTCGAGTCCCTGGGTATCCTGGCCGGCGGGATCGCCCACGAGCTGGCCACGCCGATCCAGTATATCGGAGACAACGCCAACTTCCTGGAAGACCTTTTCCGGAGCGAGATTACTCAGTTGCTGGCCGCCTACCAGCCAACCGGGGAGGGCGCCATCGATATCGATTTTCTGCGCGAGGAGATGCCCGCTGCCCTGGCTCAGATCGGCGAGGGGGTAGAGCGGGTGAGTAGCATCGTTCGTTCGATCAAGGAATACGCTCACAACCGCGAGGGCGACGGGGGGCCGGTGGACCTCAACGAGCTTATAGAGAACACCATTACGATGTCCCGCAACGAGTGGAAGTACATCGCTGAGGTCGAAGTTGACCTGGCCTCGCAGCTGCCCTCGGTGGTGGCCGATCGAAGCGGGCTTGCTCAGGTCTTTCTCAACCTTCTGGTCAACGCCGCCCACGCGGTCGAAGACGTGTTCAAAGCCACCGAGCGTAGAGGCCTGATCAAGGTCTCGACCGCGTGCTGCCAGAACGGCGTCGAGGTTCTCTTTCAGGATACAGGACCAGGGGTGCCGCCAGAAATCGCCAGCCGCATCTTCGACCCCTTCTTCACCACCAAGGATGTCGGTCGCGGAACAGGGCAGGGGCTGTCGATTTCGAGCAACATTCTCAAAGCCCACGGTGGCTGTCTCGAGCTGGTCGACAGCAGCCGGCAAGGCAGTTGCTTCCGCGTCTGGCTTCCCCTCACTTCCCTTCAGGAAGTGGCCTGAGATAGGTCTCGAGAAACAGGACCACGGCCTGCAAATAGGCGTCGCGGTTGTCTTTCTTCTTGAACCCGTGCCCTTCGTCGCGGGCCATGAGATACCATACCTGCCCCCCCTGGCGACGGACCTCGGCCACCATCTGTTCTGACTCGGTGACCGGCACTCGAGGGTCGTTGAAGCCCTGGACCACCAGTAGCGGGGCGCGAATGGACGAGGCTCTGGTGGTCGGCGAGATGGCGGTGAGAAAGCGGCGCATCTCGGGGTCTCGCTCGTCACCGTACTCGACCCGCCTGCGGTCGCGCCGATAGTCCTGGGTGTTCTCGAGGAAGGTGACGAAGTTGCTGATGCCCACCACATCGATGCCCGCGGCCAGCCGGTCGGGAAAGTGAATCAAGCTGGCCAGCACCATATAGCCTCCGTAGGAGCCGCCATAGACGGCCACTTGTCTGGCATCGAGTTCGGGTTGAGCGGCTATCCAGTCGAGCAGGGCTCCGATATCCTTGACCGAGTCTTCGCGGCTGCGGCCGTCGTCGAGCTTGAGGTAACTTTTGCCGTAGCCCCGAGAGCCCCGCACGTTGGGGGCCACCACGGCCAGTCCCATTTCGTTGACCAGATACTGGATGGTGGAAGAAAAGGCTGGAGTGAACTGGCTCTCGGGTCCGCCGTGGATGAGCACCACCGTCGCGAACGGTCCCTGGCCGCTCGGTCGATAATAGAAAGCGGGGATGCGACGCTGGTCAAAGCTGGCGAACTCCACCAGGCTGGGCGACACGAAGCGGGCCGTGTCTAGCCCCCCGACCTCGCTGTGGGTCCAGGCCTGCACCCGGTTGGTCGCCAGGTCATAGACGTAGACATCTCCCGGGCTGGTGGCGGCGTCGGCTGAAAAGGCCAGCTTCTTTCCATCGGGAGAAAAGCGAAGATTGCCCATCGTCCCGAGCGGCGTGTCTTTGACTTCGATGATCTCGCCGCTCTGGCGGTCGAGCAGATAGAGGTGGTCGATGCCCCCCTGATTGACCAGATAGGCCACCCGGTCCGCCGTGGCCTCGACCTCGGTGACGTCCCAGGGTCGGTCGAAGAACTGTAGCCGGCCGGCCTGATATCGCACCAGGCGCAGAAACTCGTGGTCGCGGTCGCTGGTGAAATAGAGCGAATCACCGGCGAAGGCGGCCGAGCCATGGGCCACCTCGCCGGGTCCGCCGTCAACCTCGACCAGTTTGCCGCTGGCCAACTCGAGCAGGTACAGGTCGGAGTCGTTGGCCGACTGGTAGCGGCGCAACAGCAGCTGGCGGTCGTCGGGCGACCAGGCCATCGGCATGAATGACCCTTCGGCCTGATAGACCAGCTGGCGTTGGCCGTCGGGAGTGGCCGTGTAGATGTCCCAGTCTTTGCCGTTGCGAGCCGTGCCGTAAAAGGCTATGCGATCGCCGCTGTGAGACCAGACGGGGTTACCGTGGCGAGCCTTGCCATCGGTCAATTGCCGGCTCTGGCCGCTGTCGAGGTCGAGGTAGAAGAGCTGATAAAACTCGCCGCCTCCCACATCCTTGAGAAAGACCAGCCCATGCCCGCCGGCCGGACGCACCACCGCCCCGGCCACCGGTTCGTCGAAGAAGGTCAACTGGGTGCGAGCCGCGCCCGGGCCGGCCACGTGATGCAACTGGTTGGTCTGGCCAAAGCGGGTCAGTACGATCACCCCGCCGGCGGTCGGGTCCCAGTCGCATAGGCTGGCGGAGCGCGTTTCGCTATACTGGCGCAGCCGTTGGGCCACCTGGTCGGGAATGGGAGGGATCCCTTCGCGCACCAGGTTGCCGTCGTCGGCCACGGCGGCCAGGGTCAAGAGCAGAAACAGACAAAGCCATCGCATGGCCGGCTCCTTCGCAGGAACCCCCTCATCCTCTTGCCAAGAGCCTGGCATGCCGCCAATCGAACGCGTGCTCACCCGTGACGGCTCGGTGACTTATCGCCACCTCGAGCTGGGGGTGACCTATCGCTCGCTGGGTGGGGCCAGCGCCGAGTCTGACCATGTCTTCGTGCAGGGGACCGGCCTGCCGGCTCGCCCCGGCCCCTGGCGGGTGCTCGAACTGGGCTTTGGCAGCGGGCTCAACTTCGCCCGCACGCTGGCTCACCTGGACGGCCGCCGCCTCGACTATCTCAGCTGCGAACCGGACCCCCTCGACCCCCAGTTGTGGCTGGTGCCGGCCGTGTGGCAAGACCCCGCCGTCGAGCAGGTGGGCGAGGTGCGCCGCCGCCTGGCCGGTCGCTGGCAAGAGTGCCAGCTGGCCAGCAACTATTTCCATGCCTACTTTCACGACCCGTTCGCCCCGCGCACCGCCCCCGATTGCTGGACGGCTGAGTGCTTTGCCTGGGCGGCCCGGGCTCTCACCCCGGACGGTGTGCTGGCCACCTATGGCGCTTCGACCGCCGCCCGCCGCGCCATGGCCGAGGCGGGGCTGGCGGTGGGGGTGTTACCCGGAGCCGGCGGCAAGCGCGAGATGACGGTGGCCTCGCGCTGCCCCACAGCCATCGCTCGGGCCCGGAGGTGGCCGTGATCGAGGTGGTCGGGGCCGGCATGGCCGGTCTGATGACGGCTCGCAGCCTGCACGAGCGCGGCCACCCGGTGGTGGTCTATGACGATGGCCGGGCCCTGGCTCCGCCGGCCGGCCTGGTCCACCTGTTCGCCGGTCGCACCTTTCGTCGTCATCCTCTCGAGGTCGAAGCCTTCGAACGCGCCATCGACTATTGGCGAAGCCAGCCCGAGGCCCGCGAGTACAGCGTGCGACGCCAGGCGGGCCAGCGCCTGATCGGCAGTGCCGAAAGCCCGCTCCCAGCCGCCTTTGCCCCCCGCCGAGAGGGGGACTACTTTCATTACTCGCCGGCCTTCGTCGTCGACACGCCAGCCTGGCTCGAGCAGTTGCGCTCGCAACTGACCGTGCGAGGGGAGAGCCGCCAACTCGACCCCGGTGTGGTGGTGGCTACCGGTCCGGCCCTGGCCCAATGGCTGGCCCTGGACTGGGACCAGACCACCGGTAGCCTGTGGACCCTGGCCGGCCAACTCGACCAGGTCGAGATCGGCTCAGGCTATCACCTGGCTCCGCGGGGCGACCAGGTCGTAGCCGGCGGGGATTGCGAGGCGGCCTGCCTGCGCCTGAAGGCCACCCCGCACGGGCAATGGTCCGGCCAGCGCCTCACCCCGCGTCGGGATCACTGGCCGGTGTTGGGCTGGCACCGCCAACGCTTTCTCATCGGCGGCCTCGGCTCCCGCGGCCTGTTCTGGATGCCCTACCTGGCCCCTCTGGCGGCCCTGGCCATCGAACAAGGCCACAACGGCTCGCTGCCGGCCGAACTGTCGGTGGGACGGTTCGGCAGCTAGCCGGGACCCGCGCTCGGACACTTTGTGGAAAGGCACTCTCGCAGACTGGCGAACTGGATCGGCTTGCAGATATAGTCGTCCATGCCGGCCTTCAGGCAGCGTTCTCGCCAGTCCTCGGCGGCGTGGGCCGTGAGGGCGATGACGGGAGTGTAGGAGCGGCCTGTGTCACGCTCTTCCAAGCGCAGGCGCTCGGTAGCCGCAAAGCCGTCGAGGACCGGCATCTGGACATCCATGAGGACGATGTCGAAGACCTGACTGCGGTAGGCTTCCACGGCCTCCTGGCCGTCCGTGGCCACCTCCACCTGACACCCCAGCCGTCGCAGCAGCCCAACGGCCACCTTGCGATTGATGAGGTTATCGTCGGCCAACAGCACCCGTAAATCGGGACGGACCTGAAAGTCGGGCTCGAGCTGGCGGGCGGGCTGGATTTGAGGAACCTTCTGCAAGGGCAATTCGAGGTCCATGGACAGGGTGGTGCCCCGCCCCACCTCGCTCTCGATGGCCAGTTGGCCGCCCATGCGCCCGACTAGCTCTTTACAGATGGCCAGCCCTAAGCCGGTCCCACCCTGGCCGAGCAGGTCCGAGCGTTCGACCTGGGTGAAATGGTCAAAGATGCTCTCGAGCTTGTCGGCCGGAATACCGACGCCGGTGTCGGCCACCCACATTCGCAGGCGCGCCGACTCGGGCTTACGCTCGAGCAGTTCAGCTCCCACGGTCACCGAGCCGAACTCGGTGAACTTCAACGCGTTGCCGACCAGATTGATCAGCACCTGCCGGATGCGGCCGGCATCGCCATGAAGGTGGACCGGCAGCTCGGCCGCCAGCCGCCCTTCCAGCCGAACGCCTTTGCTTTTGGCCTGGCTCGAGAGAAGGTCCAGGACGGTCTGGACCTCTTCGGCGAGGTTGAAATCGATCGGATGAAGGGTGAACTTGCCGGACTCTAACTTGGCGAAGTCCAGGATTTCGTTGATCACGTTGAGCAGGCCCACACTGCATTCTCTGATGGTGTCCAGCTTGGCCGCTACCCCACCCGGTAGGCCGTCCCGCTCGATCAGTTCTAGCATGCCCAGGATGCCGTTCATCGGGGTGCGCAGTTCGTGGCTGACGTTGGCCGTAAACCGCGCCCGGGCTTCGGCCTGGCGGAGCGCCTCGTCGCGTGCCCTGGAGAGTTCCTCTTCCGAGGCCCGCAGGAGTTGTTCGGTGCGCTTTCGCTCTTCCACTTCGGCCAGGGCTCTATCGCGAACCTCTCGATAGGCTCGGATGCGATGGCTGGCCTCGGTCACGTCCTCGACAGCCACCACCGCGTCAAAGCGTCCATCTTCGCGCGGCAGAGCCGAAACCGTCGCCTTTTGTAAGCGCTTGCCACCGTCAGGCAGTTCGCAGTCAAAAAAGTAGCCATGGAGCTGGGGGGAGAAGATCGCCGGGCAACCGTGCCCGAACACCATATTGAGCCGCTCGCGGAAGCGCGGAGTGCTCAGTTCGGGAAAGAACTCCCCCACGGACCGCCCCACGATCTCGCTGCGGGGGATGCCGGTCCAGTCTTCCAAGCAACGATTCCAGGCCAGGACGATCAGATGCTCTTCGAGCACGCAGATCCCCTGGGGAATGCGATCGATCAGGTTGGGCCAGTAGGACATCAGGCCACCTCCGCCCAGCGACAGGTCGTTAGATAGAGCTTTAGAAGCTCCAGCGATTCTTGACGGAAGAAGAGCAAGATATCGGCTTCGATGATCCGGCCGCGAGTCTTGAAACTGGTGGTGACAGACAGGACTTTGGTGGTAGAGTTGGCCAGTTGTTCGGGTGAGGCCTCGAGATAATAGGGCACCCGGAAGTCGAACTGTCGCTCGAGCAGGTTGGCGAGCGTTCCCATAATGCTGTTGAGCACGATGTTGCCTACTTCGGTGAGGGTGGCAACCTTGAGCAGATCGAAGTCCTCGTCTTCTTCTCCCTCGCCGCTGAGGATGGCAGCCAGGTTGGCGGCACTCTCCGGCGAGAAGACCAGCGAGGCCGAGCCAATCAGGTTGCCGGTGAAGTCTAGCCTCACACAAGCCAGTTGCGAGCTGCCAAAGCGCTTTAGTTGATGCAGAAGCGCCTGCGGGAGGCTCAACAGTACCTGCGGGATACCGAGTTCGAGATGGTCCTCGAGCAGATCATTGAGAAGGACTGCGGCTCGTCCCATGCCGATATTGGTGAGCTCGGCCAGGGCGTCCAGGGTGTACTCGTCGAGCATCAGGCAGCGTCCAGTTCTGCTCGCACGACTTCGGCCAGATTGTCCGCGCAGAAGGGCTTGTTGAGAAAGGCTTTGACGCCATAGGCCAGACAGGCCTGGTGGGAGGTGTGCTGGATATCGGCGGTGAGCACCACCACCGGTGTCGTGACGCCTCGGTCGCGTAGGGCCGACAGCATCTCGAGGCCGGTTCGATTCGGCATCAACAGGTCCGTCAGGATGAGGTCGGGTTGCTCGCATTCGACGGCCTGGAGCCCTTCGTCTCCGTCACAGGCCTCCAGCAACTCCCAACCCCATGGAGCCAGGGCTTGCTTGACTCGCGAGCGTTGAAAGCGCGAATCGTCGACGATCAGAACTTTGGGCATGTCTCCTCCGATTGTTGGCTCCTAGCCTCATCGGTGGACAGCGAGAATGGTTAAGGCCCGTGGACCTATACGGAGGTATGCGTTTGAGCGCTTAGGCGGCGATGGCGGCTTCGGCCAGGGGGATCCGGACCGAGAAGCGGGCGCCACCCAGTGGGCTTTCGTCGACTTCGATCGAACCGCCGTGTTCGCCCACGATGCGCTGGCAGTTCCACAGCCCCAGACCAGAACCGCCGGCCTTGGCAGTGAAGAACGGCGAGAAGATGCGAGCGCGGTGTTCGGCGGGTACTCCGGGGCCGTTGTCGTCGACGGTGAGCACGGCCCAGCCGTTGTGCCGGGTCAGGCTGACTTGAATCTCTCCGTGGCGGTCGAGGGCTTCGCTGGCGTTGAGCACCAGGTTGCACAGCACCTGACGCAGTTGCACGCTCAGGCCGTGCACCTGGACTTCGGGCTGCGCTTCGAAGAGGACGCGCACGCCTCTTTCGCGGGCGGTAGGACGGACCAGCCGCAAGGTGTCTTCGGCCAGACGGCCGAGATCGATCAGGTCGAGAGCCGGCTGTTCACGAGCCACTTCGAGCACGCTCGAGAGCATCTCGTTCATGTCTTTCATACTCTCGTGGATGCGGTCAAAGCCCCGGGTGACCCGCTGATCCTGGTCGTCTTTCTCGAGCAGAGCTTCGACCCGGTCGACCAGCAGCACCATGTTGCACAGTAGGTTTCTGGCGTCGTGAACGACTCCGGCCGAGAGGCGCCCAAGCAGGGCGAGCATTTCTTCCTGGCCGTCTGTGTGCTCTGGTCTGTGTAGCATTTCAACCTCGTGTGTGTTTGTTCTTGGAACCATCTTAATCTTCGGCAGTGTAGAGCAAGTTTTATCGGCCCGGATTTGATGAACAAAGTGTTAAAAGTTTCGAACAAGTTTGTTAACCTGTTCGATTGGCTCCAAAGGAATGACTCTGCTGGCCCAGAAACTCGGGGAGTGGGGAAGCGGTTGCTCATACTCGAGGACGATGAGGACATGCGCGAGAGCCTGTTGGAAGCGCTCGAAGACCTCGATTTTGACGTGACCGGCGCTGCTTCCAGCCACCAGGCCCTCGAGCTGGCCCGGCGTTCTCGTTTTGACCTGGTGATTCACGATGTGCGCATGGCCGAGATGGACGGGCTCGAGGCGATGGCCGGTATCCGCCAGCTGCAACCCGACATCAAGGCCATCGTGATCACCGGTTATGCCGACGATAGCGCCCCCACCCGGGCCATCCAGCAGCGTGCCTCGGACTACATCTACAAGCCGTTCCAGCTGCGCGAATTGATCAAAGTGATCGAGAACGTGCTCAGTGCCGAAGAACTGGCCCGCCGGAACGACGGCATCATGGAGAAGCTGTCGCGGGGGTTTCAGGCTTTGCGTTCGCGCTTGACGGCCCGTCGCTGGGAAAGTGTCAGACAGTTGCGCCTGGATACTTATCAGGCCTATTTCGTGGGGGTGCGCTCGCGCAAGCTCGACGAGCGCAACGCCCGTCGCCTGTGGTATCTGTTCGAGCCGCTCGAAGGGCTGTGGTTGCAAGAGAGAGAGCAAGACCTCGACACCCTCGAGCAACGCTATCAGTACATCCTGGACCTGCTGGGGGCACTCGACCGGCAAGAACTGCAGCTCAACGAAGTCAGCAAGTCCATCGATGCCGATCTCTTTGCCGGTTTCTATCGGCGCCTGCAAGAAGGTAAGCTGGCTTTGCATCAGCTCACCATGGCCGCGTTCTTGCGCTCCGTCGATCGGGTGACGCTACTGCAGTTTCCCGACATGCAAGAGCTACGCCGACTGGTTTGGGGTCAGCCCCAGGAGTGAGCGGCCACATTCTTCTGCTCGAAGACGACCAGCACATGCGGGCGGCGCTGGTCCAGGTGCTTACCGACCAGGGCTATGAGGTCACGGCCGTCACCCGGGGCGAAGAGGCGGTGGAGAAGGCTCGTGCCCACAGTTTCGACCTGATCGTGGCCGACATTCGGATGGAAGGAATGGGCGGGCTTGAGGCCGTCGCCCAGACCAAGCAGCACCAGCCCGACATCGGCTCGCTGCTGGTGACCGGTTACGCCTCCGAAGAAGAGACCTCGCGGGCGCGCGATCTCAGGGTGGGCGGTTACTTGAAGAAGCCCTTTCGCATGCGTAAGCTGGTGGAACTGGTCAATCAGCAACTGGCCGCCCGTCGCACCCAGCAACGACGCCAGGCCCGAGGCTCCAATCACCGGCGCATCTCGTTGTGGGCGCTGGGCGAGTTGGCCCGACTGGCCGACCGCGAGGGCGTGGTCCAGGCCAGTGGCACCCTGGCCCGGGCGGGCGGCCTGGCCGAGTCGCTGGCCGGGCTGCTCGAACTCGAGCCCGAAGTAGCCCAAGAGTTGGGCGTGGCCACCATGTTGTTACCCCTGCGCGATCGCCTGGGATGGTCGTGTGAGCCGCTGCTGGATGACCCGAGCCTGTTGCCGGTGGTGGCCTCGGTGCTGTCCCCCCCCGACCCCGAGGCCGGGCTCCCCGTCGAGGTTGCTCTGGCCGACCTTTGTTGGACCGCCTGTCAGGACCGCCCCGACGAGGAGTTGCCGGATGCCGATGAGCTGGCCCAGCGTTACCCCGGCCGTTTCGAGCCAGAGCTGCTGGCGGACTATCAGCGCGTGCGCCAGACTCGCCCCCTGGTCAGTGATAGCCAGGCTCTGCCGGGTCACGAGCCGCGCAGCTTGCTGGGCCTGGCCCGAACTTTGGAGCGGGTGGGCGACCACGAGGCGGCCGAGCGGGCCTATCGCGAGGTGCTGGCGGCCAGCCGCACCCGCCGCTCGGGAGTTGAAGCGCGGCTGGGACTGGGCCGGCTGGCTCTGGCCGGCAAGTTGCCCGACCAGGCCCGGCAGCTGGTGGAAGAGGCCACCGCCGCGGCCCGCAGCCTGGGGCCGGTGGCCAAGGCCGGCGCCCAGCTCGAAGCCGGGCTGACCTTGCTGCAACTTGGCGCCGAAGAGGCTAGCGAGGTGCTGAGGGCGGCTCGCGACGGCTATGACCGACTGGGGCTTTCGGCCGGAGCCGCCCTCGCCAGTGTGGCCCTGGCCCGGCTCGGCGAGGTCGACGACTTTTCTCAAAGGCTGGCGGCCCTGGTGGGTGGCGCCCGCTCCCCCGAGGTGGAAGCGGCCCTGGCCTGGCTCTGGCCCAGTCTGCTCGAGCTTTCGGGCCAGCTCGACTGCGAATCGGCGGTGCTCGGTCTGTTGGGCCAGTTGAGCTGGTCTCTCGAGGCGCTCCTGGCCCAGGGGCGCCTGAGCCGCGAGCACAAGTTGCGCTTGCTGGAGATGCTCGAGGCCGGGGGCGGCTTCGGGCCCGAAGGGCTGGTGGCCCGCCTGAGCCAGGACTCCGACAGCGAACTGGCCGAACGAGCCGCTCGTCTGGGCGAAGAGGCAAGCTCGGCCCCGGCCGCCCCCACGGTGAGGGTCAGCTCGTTTGGATACTTCACCGTTCAGATCGGGGGCAAGGTGCTCTCGGACCGCGAGTGGCGCACCCAGAAAACCCGCTATCTGTTCGCCTATCTGGCCAACCCCTGGGGTAGCCAGTCCCACTCCGAGGCCGTGCTCGAAGCCTTTTGGCCCGAAGACCTGATGAAGGCTCGTCAGGCTATGTATTGGTCCATCTCGACCGCCCGCCGCGTGATGCGCGAGCATTCCGACGAGTTGAGCGAGTTGATCGTGCGTGACGGCGACAATCTATGCCTGGCTGGCGAGATTCCCCACTGGCACGATGTGGAGGAGTTCGAGCGGGCCTACGAGGCCGCCCGAACGGCCGACCAGGAGGGGCGGCATCAAGAGGCTCAAGCAGGTTACCGCGAGGCGGTCGAACTCTATCGAGGACCCTACCTCGAGGGGTGCTTTTTCGACTGGGCTCTCGAGCGTCGCCGCGATTACACCCGCAAATGCAGCGACGCTCTCGCGAAGCTGGCCGGGGCGGCCGCCGCTCGCGATGACCATGACCTGACCCTGGAATACGCCCAACGTTTGCTCGAGCAATCGCCCCACGCTCAGGATGCCCACCTGTTGGTCATGAATACCTATCTCAAGACGGGCCGCCCCGAACTTGCCATCGAGCAGTTTCGGCGCTGCGAGAAACTGTTGCGTAGCGAGTACGAGCTCGAGCCGGTCACCGAGTTGATCGAAGCCTATTATCGGGCTCGCCTGGAGATGCCTTGACGGCCTGGCTGCTGGCGGCGGCCGTCGCCCTGGGGGCCGCTCGCAGCGAGCCCGGCTGGCAACAGGTGGTGGCCACCAGCCTGGAGCGCTTTTCGGCCGTCCGGGTCATCCTCTTTGAACTCGAGCCTGAACTGGTCCATCAGCGGGGTGAACTCGGCTTTGAGCGAGCCCGCTGGCTGCCGCAATCAGCCGGTCTTAGCCCGGAGGGGTGGCTGGTGGCTCCCATCCTCAACGACGACAAGCCCCTGGGATTGATCGTGGCCGCCGGTGAGGCGGACGACCTCGACGGGCTACGACTGTTTGGCCATCTGGCCGGGGCCAGCCTGACCAACTTGCGGCTGTTGGACCAGCTGATGCAGTCAGCCAAGCTGGCCACCCTCGGTCAGATGACGGCCGGGGTAGCCCATGAACTCAACAATCCGCTAGGGGCGATGACCCTGTGGCTGGATACGGCTTCGATGCTGGTCGACCGCAAGCCCGAGAAGGCCGTGGCCCAGATCGAGTCGGCCCTCGAGGCGCTCGAGCGCTGTCAGCGCATTCTCGACAACGTGCTGCATTTCGCTCGCAAACGGGAAGCTCACAGCACCGAGGAGATCACTCTCGACACCCTGGTAGAGCGGGTGCTCGAGACCCTGCATCCCAATCTCAAACGGATTCCTCAGACGGTCGAGTTGGGTTCGCGCGCCCGGGTCGAGGGCAACAGTCTCGAGTTGCAGCAGCTGCTGGTCAACTTGCTGCTCAACGCGCGCGACGCCCTGCTGCCGGTGGAGGGTCCTCGGCTGTGGGTGAGGACGCGCCAGCAGAACGGTCGAGCCCGGGTCGAGATCGAAGACAACGGCCCCGGAGTGGGAGCGGCCGACGCGGAGCGGATCTTTGCCCCGTTCTTCACCACCAAGCCTCCGGGCAGTGGCACCGGGCTCGGCCTCTCCTTGAGTCGCGAGATAGCCCGCAGCCACCAGGGCTATCTGACCGTGACCGGCGGCGCCCAGGGCGGGGCCCTGTTCGTACTCGACCTACCCGTGGCCGAAGTTTGAATCGGCTAGATAGTGGTCGAGGTGATGGGCCCGGTCCTCGCAGCCCATGAGCACGCCCCGCAGCAGGGTCTCGGAGCCGAAGTCGCCCAACTCGTTGGTGGCCCGAATGGATTGGCGCAACATCATAGCCATACGCTGCTCGGCTCGCAGGTCGTGCACCAGCATGGCCCGCAACGGATAGTTCTGCTCGGGCTCGTGGTCGAGATAAGAGAACTCTAGCAGCGCGGCCGGACTCGAGGCGGGCATGCCGCCGAGCATGGTGACGCGCTCGGCCACTGCATCGAGAGCCTTGAGGACGGCGGTGTACTGTTCTTCGAAGAAGTGATGCAGATCGCGGAAGACGTGCCCCTCGACCATCCAGTGATGCTTCTGGTATTGGTGAAACAGTACGCTCAGCGAAGCCTGGTGGCGGCGTAAGTCGGTGGCCACCGCCGAGGCGGTCTCGCTCTCGAGTCCGATCGGATTGCCGGTGTTCTCTTCGGATATGCCTGGTTGAGAAGAAAGTGTGTCCACGTTCGATCCTTTCCGGAGCCCGAGCCCCGGACGCCACCTTTGGCAAGCATGCGCCGGCCTCCTTTCTAGCCGGCTGCATCGGCCGCTCCGGGCAGCGGCAAGCGTAGGTAGAAGACGGCTCCTTGGCCCGGTTCGGATTCGGCCGTCAGGGTGCCCCCGTGGCGGGCCACGATCTGGTGGCTGACCGACAGACCCAGGCCGGTGCCCTCGCCCACCTCTTTGGTGGTATAGAACGGCTCGAAGATGCGTTCCAACACCTCGGGTGTCATACCCGGCCCGCGGTCGCGAACGCTGATTTGAGCGTTTTGCCGGTCGTGACTGGTGGCCACGGTGACCTGGCGCGACTCGGCCGGCAAGGTCTTGCCGGCGTCGATGGCGTTGAGCACCAGATTGACCAGCACTTGCTGAAGGTCTTTGGGGCGGGCCATCACGGTGGGCACCGGGGCCAGCTCGGTGGTGATGGTGAAGCCGTGCTGGTCGACATGATGATGAAGGAAATCGATGGTGTCGGTGACCACCTCGACCAGGTCTACCGGCTCGTCGTCGGCGCTCTTGCGCGAATAAAACAACAGCTTGTTGATGATGTGCTGGGCCCGTTCGGTGGCCTTTAGAGCGCGCTCCAGACGCTGGTTGGCTTTGTCGGGGTTGCCTTTGGACAGCTGCGTTTGGGCGCTGGCGATCGAGACCGAGATGGCTCCCAACGGGTTGTTGAGCTCGTGGGATACACCCGCTGCCAGTTGACCAACGGCTGTCAGTTTGCTGGTCTGGATGAGCTGAGCCTGTGACTCCTCCAACTGGCGCCGAGCCTCGACCACATCCTGGAAATGGCCGGCATTGGCCAGGGCCACGGCGGCTTGATAAGCGATGGCCGAGAGCAGGTTCTCGTGCTCTTTGTTAAAACTACGGGCCGGCCCGGCCGCCAGGAGCAGGGCGCCGGTGACTTCTTGCTCGGTGCGCAGCGGCACGACGATCAGGCTTTTCATTCCCTCGATCAGGGTGGCCCCTTCGGCGTCGAGGTGGGGCTGCCCGCTGGTGAGCACCTTGCGCACCAGCACGGCGTGGGCCAGTTCGGGACCCGGTTTGCGGTGGTCTCGCTCGGCCCAGGCAAACTGGCCGCGCGTCGTGATCAAAGCGCCCACATCGTGAGGAACCACCCGTTCCAGCAGCTCTTTGACCGACTTCTCCAGCACCGGGATCTCCAGGCTTGAAGCCAGCTCGCGGGCGCCTTCCATCAGCAGCGCCAGCAGTTGCACACGTTCTTGCAGTTGGTAGCGGGCGGCCGTGCTCTCTTGAAAGGCCTGTTGGCGGGCTTGGCTGCGGCGGGAAGCTCCGATGGCCAGGGTGGCCTTCTCGGCTACCAGCGCCAGGCGCGCCCCCTCTTCCTTGTTGAACGGTTTTTTATCGCGTCCCACATAGAGCACTCCCTCGCGCCCCAGGGGAACGGCCAGCCAGTGGGCGTCGCGGCTGTCGGCGGGCTCGGCCAGCGTGCGGGCGGTGGCCACCCGCCCGCTCTCGAAGGCCTGACGCACCCCCGGTTCGGCCTGACCCGACGGCTCGAGCCGGCCTTCCTGGGCTAGATAGATGGCGGCCTGGTCGCAGGGCACCAGAGCCCGGATGGTCGCCAGGGCCCCTTTCACCACCTGCTCGATGGTCGGGTCTGACGCCAGTTGCTGGGCGAAACCCTCTAATAAAGCCTCGCGCTCGGCCGCGGACTGCAGCTGCACCCGGGCCCGAGAGGCCTCGGTGCGGGCCTCTTCGAGGTGGCTCTGCGACTCGGCCAGCTTTTTGCGCGAGGCTTCGGCCTCGAGGGCCTCGACCCGAAAGATGGCGTAGTCGGCGGCCTTACAAACGCCCCACAGCAACGGCAAGGCCCACAGCATCTGCCACTTGCTGGACTGCATCAGCGCCAGGATGGTCAGACCACCGAAGATCGGCCCCAGCCACAGCGACTGCAAGGTCAATAGCACGCCAACCCAGGTGAGGTATTGATTGCGTTCGAGCCGCTCGGCCATCAAGCGACGCGGCCAGTACTGCCGGGCCAAAGCCATGACCACTCCGGCCGCCAGGGCTTTCGGCCACGGGTCGTCGAGACCGGCCCGCGCCAGAGCGGCCATGGCCGCGATGCCAAGAACCACCGGCATCAGTTCGAGCCAGGCCTCGAACCACTTGCAGTCACGCTGGGGCGCCACCAGCACCGTGCGCAGCAAGAGGCCTCCCAGGGCCAGCAGGACGCCCACCGCCGGGCCCAGACCGGGCGTAGCCGCAGCCGCCAGATAAACCGCCGGAGCTGGAGAAAAGACTCCGAAGCAGGGCATGAAGACGGCCGCATTTTCGAGCAAGAGGGCGGATACGCCAAGAAACAGGAGAGACTCCGAGTCGAGGCTGCGGCTGGGCGCTCCCATGGCCACCGTGGCTATCATCACCAACAGCAGGCTCAAAGCGAGCCAGCTGCTAGCCCGGGCGATGGCAGCCGGAGGCGTCATTGGTGGCAGTTCGCCACCAGCCCCGGCTAACCTGGCAGGCGTAAACGCGAAGGAATCTGCTCGAGCCGCCGCCAGTCCTGCCAGCTCTCGCGAGCGCGAATCAGCTCGACCCCGTGGCCTCCTACCAGGACCACCGCCGGCCGGGTCTGAATGAACTGCCACGATTGGGAGAAGTTGTAAGCCCCCACCCGCTTGACGACCAGTGGGTCGCCCCGCCGGACCGGCGGCAGGGGCACCCCGTGGCGCAGGATGTCGATCTGCATGCAGAGCGAGCCGAAGACCGAGGCCTCTTCCAGCATGCCACAACCTTCGAAGGCCGGCACGATGTCGTGGCGATACCAGTTGGCCGTATAGAGCAGGTTGACGCCCGCGTCGACGACCACACCGCGGCTGCCGTCGCAAAGACGTCGGTTCGAAACCACCGAGGTACCCAGATGCATGGCCTCGTCAACCAGAAACCGACCCGGCTCGAGGAATAGGGTCGGCAGTTTTTCAAAGCCCGCCGCCAACAACCGGGGGCCGATGGCCCGGGCATAGTCCTCGGCCGCTGGACAGGCGTATTCGGCCGGCAAGGGTTCGCCATGGAGCGAATTGCCGGCCGCAAAACCGCCTCCCAGGTCGAGATCTTCGAGTTCGACCTGGTGCTGTTGGCGCAAGAGCCGGGCTAAGCCTAGAACTCGCTCGAGGGCCATCCCATAGCGGTTGGGGTCGAGCACGTAGGTGCCGATGTGGCAGTGCAGGCCACGCAAGCGAAGATAGGGCGAGCCCACGATCCGGCGGGCGGCCTCCAGAGCCTGGCCGCTCTCGAGGTTGAGGCCAAAGCGGTCCCAGGGGACAGCGTCCAGGCGCACGTTCACGCGCAGGCCGACCGGCAGCCGTTGGCCGACTTGACGGGCCACTTCTTCAGCCAGAGCGATCTCTTCGAGCGAATCGAGGTTGACCCGGGCCCCCTCCAGGAAAGCGCGCCTGAGCTCGTCGGCCCGTTTGAGCGGGCCGTTGAAGAGGATGTGGGCGCCCTTCACCCCGTTGGCCCGGGCCAGGGCGTACTCCGTGCCCGAGACCACTTCGGCCCAGGCGCCTTCGCTGTGCAGCACCGAACAAAGGGCGCCCAGGTAATTGGTCTTGTAGGAAAAGGCGATCACCGTGCGCGGATAGTGCAGCTCGAAGGCCCGGGCCAGCCTGCGATACTGCTGGCGCAGGGTGGATTCCGAGACCATCCACAAAGGCGAGCCGAACTCGTCCATCATGCCCCTGATTTCATGACCGTCGAGATGAGTGAAGGGGGCGGCGGTCCGCATGGGACCGTAGGGGTTCATCCGACCCACGGCGTGGCGGATGATGGCCGGCCTTTGATAGGGCCGGCGCTGGTCTACCTGAACATCAGACTGCAGCACGGATCAGTTCTCCTTTCATGGCTAAACTCTCGAGGTCGCTCACATCGCCCACCACATCCAGAGCGTGGCGCACGAAGAACTTTCCGGTCTGATAGTCGAGGCGGGGCGGCGGCTCGTTTCCCAGCAACTCTTGCAGCGCCAGGGCCGGCAGGTTGAGGCCGGCCCCGGCCGACAGATAGATCCAGGACGGAAAGCGAGGGTTGATTTCGAGCAGATAGAAGCGGTCGCTGGCGCTATCGAGCAGAAACTCGAACTCGACGGGCCCCACCCAGGCCAACTTCTCCATCAGCCGCCGAGCCTTGCCCAACAGTCCCTGGTGGCTTACCGTGATGGCAGCCCAGGCGGTGCCTTTGGCCGTGATTCTCAGCTTGCGCATGGCCACCCAACCCAGCGGTAGGCCCGCTCGTGAGCCGACGGCCGCCACGTCGTATTCCTCGCCGCAAAGATGTTCTTGCACCAGCAAAGGCAGCCCCCACTCGCGCCGGGTTTGTTCGAACCAGACGGCCGCCTCGCCCGGGTGGTGGGCCACCCGGGCCCCGTGAAAGACGCCCTTCACCACCACCGGCCAGCCCCAGGCGTGACCCATTTCGACCACCTCTTGAGGGCTGTGGACCACCCGGGTGCGAGGGTGCAGAAAGCCATGCTCGCGGCAGAACTCGGCCAGATGCAGCTTGGATCGCAGCTTGAGCACCCGGGGGCTGGGCAAAAGCGTGCGCACCCCCATCTCGGCGAGCCGGCCGGCCAGGCGGGCATAGCCCATCAGCTCCGAGTCGAGGTTGGGCACCAGGGCTTGGAAGGGGCGTCGCTCCAGGATGTGGCCGAGGCGCTCGAGCAGAACCTGCTCGCCTTCAAACGGATAGGGCACTAGATAGGTTTCATCGAGCAGACCGGGGCTATGCACGCAGGTGTCCAGGGCGTCATAGGCCAGGCCCACGAAACGATGCTCCCCGGCCTCGCGCAGGCAACGCACCACGGCCATGCCCGGAGCGGGGTTATCGGTGGCGTTGAGTCCGGTGACGGCTACGGTCGTCATTGTAGGGCCGCCAATCCGAGCTGGCCAGCCTGCAACAGAAACTCATACACGTCCACCTGAGCCTGTTCGGGCTCCACTTCAAACTCGCCGGCCAGCCTCACCGCCATTTCGCCTGGCTCAAGCCCTTCCCGCAGGCGCTGCAACAGAAAGGCTGCCGACTCGTTGAGCCCAAAGGTCTGCCCTGAGGTGGGACAAAAGACGAAGCTGCCGGGCTCGGCCGAAGCCGCGAAAGGGCTGGGACGGTAGGGGATGGGACTGGTCTTCATTGGAGTTCTCCGATCTCACCGCTGCGGTAGAGCAGCATGTCGTCCATGTGGTAGCCGTAGCGGGGGCAGAACTGGCAGCCCTCGAGCTGGCAATCCTTTTTGAGTACTTTGCGGCCCCACAGGGCGACTTCGTACGTGCCGCCGTGATAGGCCGAGGTCGAGAAAGTCTCGCGAAAAGACCCGCTCTTGAGCGAGCGCACCAGGTGGCGTCCGTCGCGCACGGCATCGCGGGCGTTGACGGGATACATGGACACGCCCACATAGGCTCGCCGGGGAGTTTGCCCGGTGATCTCGAGCAAGCGGCCGGCCGAGACCACCAGCGTCGGGTCGGGGGAGGGGCTGGCACTGCTACTCAAAGCGGCGCTCAGCATCAGCGCCAAGAGGCTGGCCGCGAACAAAGTCTTGATCGTCATGACACTCCTTGGTGGGGCTTGACTCACCAGGCTTCCCTGGCGGGGGACAGGGCCGGCCGGGCCGACCTGGTTCTGGAAGGGACGAAAGTGAGCGGCCACGGTATGGCCACCGAGCACAGGTTGGCTCTGCAGTTGAAGATGCAGATGCGGTTCGCAAGAATAGCCCGAGTTGCCGCACTCACCGAGCAGTTGACCGCGACCAACCCGCTGCCCCGGACGAACCACCACCGAGCCCTGGCGAAAATGGCTCAACTCGCTATAGTAGCTGCCGTGGCGCAGGATGACGTAGTTTCCCCAGTTGTGCTCGGTCTGGGGTTGACCCGGAGGGTTGTCGGGCAGGCTGTTCTCGACCGCCACCACCACTCCGCCCGCCGGTGCGAAGACGGCGCGCCCCCAGCAGTAGTAGTCTTCCAGTCGCTCGCCTTGTTCGCGAAAGCTGCGGCCCTGGCCGTCGAGCACGATGAAGTCCCAGGCGTGACGCCAGGGTCCCTGGTGAGTCCAATCGCCGTCGGCGCCCTGACTGACGTACCACCAGCCCCGAAAGGGAAGGCTCAGACAGGGCTTGCGCAGTCGCCAGGCCTGGGCCACCAGCACCACGAACACGAAAGGCGCCACCAGCGTGCGCAGGCCGAAAAGCTCGAGGCTGGCCCGGGTCAGCAGAAGGGTCAGGCCGCTGCCGAGTGCGGCCGGCGCCAGTCCTTCCCAGAGGCTAGGCGCAAAGACCGCGCCCAGAGCAACAGCCGTCAAGGCGGCGTTGAAAGCCACCACCGGCGAGTCGGTGAAGAGCAGTCCTAGTCCGCCTCCCACAGCGGCCAGCAGGGCCTGATAAGGGCGCTGCCAGAGCAGGGCGGCCCCAACCAAAAGCCCGGCCAGATCGTGGGGCGTGAAGACCACTGCCCCCAACCAGCCCAGCAGCGAAGGGTGCCCCTCGACGGCCGGCCCGCTCACCAGGGCCCAGCCGCACAGCAGGAAAGGCAGACTCAGCACCGGCAACTCGCCCAGGGCCAGGCTCAGCTGGTCGACCAGCCAGGCGCTGACCAGAGCGCAGCCGACCGCCACCGGCAGGCCCAGCCAGAGCGGCCAGCTCAGCCACCCCACCAACAAGCCGGTCAGGGCTCCGTTGCAACCATAGAGCCCGTCTTCGACCCCCCGCCGGCCTCGCATTCCCCACAGGGTCGCCACCACTGCCCCCAGCAGGCCGAACAGTCCCAGGGCGGGGTCGAGCAGGCTGGCCAGCAACACCAGCCCACCGCTCACCGGCTTCGAGCAAAAGAAGATTTGTCCGTAGCCGGCGAGAACCGAGGGCAGAAGCTTACGTATAGGCAATTTGCACCTCCAGATCCCCAGTCTAGACGGCGCTTGCGTGAAAATGTCTGCTAAGTGTGTCGAAAACGTACCTCAGCGCATCTGCATCCTCGGCTGCAGCGGCGCCGGCAAATCGACCCTGGCCCGCCGCCTGGGCCGCGACCTCGAACTGCCGGTGGTCCACTCCGACCAGCTCTTCTGGCGCCCCGGCTGGACCCCGTCACCGATGGAGGAGTTCGAAGCGCGGATGCTGGCAGAGGTCGAAAAGCCGGCCTGGATCTTCGACGGCAACTATGCCGGCACACTGGGCTTGAGGCTACGCCGGGCCCAGCTGGTCATCTGGCTCGACTACCCCGGCTGGCTGTGCCTTTATCGTGTGCTCAAGCGCATCTGGCAATCGCGCGGCCAGGTGCGCCCCGACATGGGCCCGGGCTGCCCCGAGCGCCTGGACTGGTCCTTCCTCTGGTTCGTCCTCACCTTTCGCCACTACGAGCGCCCCAAACTGGTCCAGGCCCTCGAGGGCTGGCAGGGCCGCCTCATCCACCTCACCCGCCCGCCGGCGGCGGGCTTCCGGCTCGAGGTCTAGCTCTGGTGCCGGGCTTGGCTAGGAGTAAGGCACGTGACAGCGCCGAATTCGGGCCTGGCCGGGCTTGGCTAGGAGTACGGCACGTGACAGCGCCGAATTCGGGCCTGGCCGGGCTTGGCTAGGAGTACGGCACGTGGCAGCGCCGAATTCGGCACCTGGTGGCGCCGTACCGCGCCTGGCCGGGCTTGGCTAGGAGTACGGCACGTGGCAGCGCCGAATTCGGCACCTGGTGGCGCCGTACCGGGCCTGGCCCGGCTTGGCTAGGAGTACGGCACGTGGCAGCGCCGAATTCGGCACCTGGTGGCGCCGTAACCCGGGCTGGCCGGGCGTGGCTAGGAGTACGGCACGTGGCAGCGCCGAATTCGGCACCTGGTGGCGCCGTACCCGGGCTGGCCCGGCTTGGCTAGGAGTACGGCACGTGGCAGCGCCGAATTCGGCACCTGGTGGCGCCGTACCCGGGCTGGCCCGGCTTGGCTAGGAGTACGGCACGTGGCAGCGCCGAATTCGGCACCTGGTGGCGCCGTACCGCGCCTGGCCGGGCTTGGCTAGGAGTACGGCACGTGGCAGCGCCGAATTCGGCACCTGGTGGCGCCGTACCGGGCCTGGCCCGGCTTGGCTAGGAGTACGGCACGTGGCAGCGCCGTACCGGGCCTGGCCGGGCGTGGCTAGGAGTACGGCACGTGGCAGCGCCGTACCGGGCCAGGCGGGCGTGGCTAGGAGTACGGCACGTGGCAGCGCCGAATTCGGCACCTGGTGGCGCCGTACCGGGCTAGGCGCGACCCATCGCGGCGAAGCCGCCCAAAGTTACGACGCGAAGCGTCGAGTACCTCAAAAACTCGAGGTGAGCCAAAGCGAACCTCGCTCCTTCCTCCCGAGCGCAGCGAGGGCTCCTTTCTCCCGAAGGGGCTCCCTTCTCCCGAAGGGCTCCTTCCTCCCGAGCGCAGCGAGGGCTCCTCTCTCCCGAAGGGCTCCTTCCTCCCGAGCGCAGCGAGGGCTCCTTTCTCCCGAAGGGGCTCCTTTCTCCCGAAGGCCTCCTTCCTCCCAAGCGCAACGAGGGCTCCTCTCTCCCGAGCCCAGCGAGGGCTCCCCGAAGGGCTCTCCAACACCGGCCTGGAAACAGCCTCGATGCAAAGCGATGCGATCGTGGTCGGAGCCGGGCTGGCCGGGTTGGTGGCGACAGCCGAATTGGCCGCGGCAGGCAAGCGGGTCGTGCTCGTGGACCAGGAGTCCGAGGCGAACCTGGGGGGGCAGGCCTTCTGGTCGCTGGGCGGATTGTTTCTGGTCGATTCGCCCGAGCAGAGGCGCTTGCGCATTCGCGACAGCTACGAGTTGGCGCTGGCCGACTGGTTGGGCACAGCCGGGTTCGACCGCGAGGAAGACCATTGGCCGATGCGCTGGGCCACAGCTTACGTCGACTTTGCCGCTGGCGAAAAGCGAGCCTGGCTCAGCCAGCGGGGCTTTCGCTTTTTTCCGGTGGTGGGCTGGGCCGAACGAGGCGGTCAAGGCGCCATCGGTCACGGCAACTCGGTGCCGCGCTTTCATGTGACCTGGGGGGCGGGACCGGGGGTGGTCGAGCCGTTCGAGCGGCTGGTGCGCCAGGCTGCCGAGCGGGGGTTGGTCACCTTCAAGTTTCGTCACCGGGTCGAGCGACTCGAGCGAAAGGACGGGGCTGTCACCGGTATCTCGGGTCAGGTGCTCAAAGACGACGGGGCCCAGCGCGGGTATCCCACCAACCGCGAAGTGGTGGGCGACTTTGCCTTCGAGGCGCCGGCGGTGATCGTGACCTCAGGCGGCATCGGGGCCAATCATGAGCTGGTGCGCAAGAACTGGCCCCAGCGTCTGGGCCAGGCTCCCCGGCGGCTCTTGACCGGCGTGCCTGACTACGTCGACGGACGCATGCTGGCAGTGGCCGAGCAGGCCGGGGCCCGGCTCATCAACCGCGACCGAATGTGGCACTACACCGAGGGCATCGCCAACTGGGACTCTATCTGGACGGGCCATGGCATCCGCATCTTGCCCGGCCCCTCCTCGATGTGGTTTGACGCCACCGGCAAGCGACTCCCCGTGCCGCTCTTTCCGGGCTTTGACACGCTGGCCACCCTCGAGCATATCCTCAAAACAGGTTATGACTATTCGTGGTTTATCTTGACCCAGAAGATCATCGAGAAAGAGTTCGCGCTTTCGGGTTCAGAGCAAAATCCCGACCTGACCGGCAAGAGCTTATGGAAGTTGTTGCAGCGGCTGGGCCCGGGGGCGCCTCCTCCGGTCGAGGCCTTCAAGCAGAAGGGGGCGGACTTCGTGGTGGCCCGCGAGCTGGGTGAACTGGTGCATGGCATGAACGCCCTCACTCCCGAGCCCCTTTTGGATGCGGCCTCGATCGAGCATCAGATTCGGGTACGAGACGGGCAACTCGACAACCCCTTCTGTAAAGACCTGCAGGTGGTGGCTTTGCGCGGCTCTCGCAACTATCTGGGAGATCGCTTGCTGCGAGTGGCCGCTCCTCACAAGCTTCTCGACCCGGCCGCCGGGCCACTCATCGCCGTGCGCCTCAACATTCTCACCCGCAAGACCCTGGGTGGGCTCGAGACCGACCTCTCGGCTCGCGTGATCGGGGCTGATGGCCAGCCGATCGGGGGGCTGTATGCGGCCGGTGAGGTGGCCGGCTTCGGCGGGGGAGGCATGCACGGCTACCGCGCTTTGGAAGGAACCTTCTTGGGGGGCTGTATCTTCTCGGGTCGGACTGCCGGCCGCGCCGCCGCAGGGGCTGTTTAAGAACAAAGCCGCACTTTTGGTGCGGCTTGCCTCTACCCGATACGGCAGACGAAAACGGCTACGGCGTACATCAACGCCAGAAGCATGAACGGTTCCACTGGATATTCCTCCGGTCGAAGTTCCTCGCACACATGTTTGGTCCGATGAACGTTATTCCTCTCCAGGGGGAGAAAAATTCAATTCGAGGCTATCCAGCCGGCGGCAGGGTCAGGCCGGCGTCGGTTGAAGGCCCAGGCGTGCTAAACAAGAAGTCCATCGAATATCTACGGAGTCTGGTCGAGTGCCATGGAGGGCCCGGCTACGAGCAGGGCGTCCAACAACTTTTTCGCGAGCGGGTCGAGGCGTGTTGCCAGCAACTCGAGACCGATCGCCTGGGCTCGGTCGTGGCCGTGCGCAATCCTGAGGGTTCCCCGCGTATCTTGCTCGACGCCCATGCTGACGAGATTGCCTTTGTGGTCAAGCATATCGACGAGCAGGGCTTCTTGCACCTGGCCGCCTCGGGGGGCTGGGACGCCGAAGTGGTGGTCGGCCAGCGCGTGTTGGTGCATGGTATCGAGGGGCCGCGGTCGGGAGTGATCGGCAAGAAGGCTATCCACCTGATGGAGGAGTCCGAACTCTCGAAGAAATCGCAACTCGAGAAGCTGTGGGTCGACCTGGGGGCGCGCGACGGCGAGCAGGCGCGCCAGTGGGTCGAGATCGGCGACTCGGTGACGATGCACGCGCCTTTCACTCGGTTGCTCAACAATTGCGCCACCGCCAAGTCGTTCGACAACCGAGCCGGCCTGTTCGTGGTCAGCGAGACCCTGCGGGGGCTCAAGAAGTTCAAGGCGGCCGTCCATGGAGTCTCGGCGGTGCAAGAAGAGATCGGCTTGCGGGGGGCGGTGGCCACTGCCTATGCGGTCGAGCCCGACATCGCCGTGGCCATCGATGTCACTCACGCCAACGACCAGCCCGATGGCGACCCTCGCAGAGTGGGCGACATCAAGTTGGGCAAGGGCCCGGTCATCGTGCGTGGGCCCAACGTCTGTCCCCAGGTGTTCGAGCGGCTGGTAAAGGTGGCCAGGAAGGGCAAGATCCCTCACCAGGTCGCCGCCAGCGGCCGTGGTACCGGCACCGATGCCAACGTGATCCAGTTGAGTCGAAGCGGCGTCTCGACGGGACTGATCGGCCTGCCCTTGCGTTACATGCATAATCCTTGCGAGGTGCTCTCGCTCGAGGACCTCGAGAGCGCGGTCCGCTTGTTGATCGCCTTCGTCGAGTCCTACTAGGGGCAAGCGCGAGGGCGGCGAATCAGGCCAGCGTGAACGACGGACGTTACGAGCTGGCCAACATCGCTCGACTGGTGGTCGACAGCGAGTCGACCGAGGACGAGATGACCCTGGTCTTTCTTTGCGTGGTCAGCGGCCGCGAGACGGCGGTCCAGTGGCCGCTGAGCAAGGGAGTGAGTGTCGAGCAGTCGATCTTTGACGCTTTTCGCTCCGTCGAGAAAGAGTTCTTCTGGGACGGGCGCCGCTGGATCGGATGGGATGCCAACGACCTGGTGGTGACCTTCCTGGGCCTGCTCGAACGCGACGAGTTAACCGGTTTCGAGAATCGGGTTTTGCTGGCCCGGGCCCTGCACGAGGTTTTGTGCACCGATGGCGTGTTGGCTCCCGAGGAGGAGAAGATGTTCGCCCAGTTCTGCCCCGAGTTCACCGACATGCCGGCCTTTGAACCGCTGCGCGACGAGGACTATCAAGGCCTGAGTCGGCGGGGTCGGGATGCCCTCTACGCCTTCTGTTGCGCCATGGCCATGTGCGACTTTGATTTGCACGACAGCGAAGAGCTATTGCTGAGCGGATTGGCCGATAGTCTGCGGCTGTCGTCTTTGAGAGCCTGGGAGTTGAACGAGGCGGCCCGACACTATCTAATCGACCGGTTGTTGGACAAGACCAGTTACGCCGAGGCGGTCGAATTGGGTCAGGCGTTGGGCCTGGAGCAGTCGACCGTGGACCGCCTGCGCGAGCGCCAGGTGCGCCGAAAGGAGCACGCCGGCCAGGCCGAACCAACGGGAAGGTCCGGCCTGGCGGCAGTGCTCGACGATTGGATGCTGCTCAATGGCTAGCGTCGCTAGCGTCGATAGGTGTAGTTGCCACCGCAAGAATTGCGATATCTGGCGTTGGTGGGGCGATAGACCGGCTGAGAATAGAAGGGCCGATAGTTGCCGAAGTTGCGGTAGTTATAGCCAGCGCGATAGTTGGTTGGGCACCGGTTGGATTGGTAGTTGCGACCGTAGCGTTGGGTATTGCCACGGTTGTGGTGAGAGCGCTGGCGATAGTGCTGATTGCTCTTCTTGTTGTGGCATTGATTTGGCCGACTCCAGGCTGGCAGCGCCAGGCCGACCAGCAAGACAGCCAGCAACATCATCTTTTTCATGGCGAAGCTCCTCCTCCGCTGTGTGCGGATGTGATTGGGATTTTCTCATGATAAAGGAAGTTGGCTTGAGTTTTGTGACGGTTTCTGACAGTGCCTTCGGCTGACCAATTCACCCGGCCCGAGCGGCTGCTCTTCTTGTGCTACGGCAACATCTGCCGCAGCCCTTTCGCGGCTGGCGTCTGGAGCCTTGGAGCGCCCGAGGCCCGTTCGGCGGGCTTCATCGAAAGCGAGGGGCGCACCACGCCGGCTACTTATCGCAGCTTGGCGGCCCGCCACGGAGTGGACCTCACCCGGCACGGATCCCGCTACGCCGATGCCGAGCTGATCGCCTGGGCCCAGGCCATCGTAGTGATGGATGACCACAATCTAGACGACCTGCGCCGGCTGTATCCCGAGGCCGAAGAGCGCACTTTCAGGTTGGGAGCATTTTTGGATAAGCCACGCCGGGAGATCGAGGATCCGTATTATTTGGACCTGGCCCGGGCGACCGAGGTCTATGCCCAGATGTACGAAGCTGTAACGAACATGCTGGGTTTTCAATAAAATTTCATCGCCCCCCGGCATACTGGTGGCGGAGGGTAGTATGGGTCCACTACGCGTCAAGCTCTTTTTCACTAGCGATGAGCATGGTTATTTGGCCACGGCCGGCGCCATCGACAGGGTGGTGAACGAAGCTCGTTCGAAAGATCCCGATGGGGTCTTGTTCGTCTCCTGTGGGGATGTCTTCCAGGGAGCCTCTATCTCGGAGTTGCAGGACGGCAAGCCCGCCCTCGAGGTGCTGGGGGCAGCCCGCTATGATGTGGTCGAGGTCGGTAACCATGACTTCGACCGCGGGGTGAACTACATCAAAGATTGGATCGGCTCGGCCGAGTATCCGGTATTGGCCGCCAACGTGGTGGAGCAAGCGTCTGGTCAGCGTCTGGCCGGGACCAGGGGTCACCTCATCCGGGAGGTCAACGGTGTCAAGGTCGGCCTGGTGGGAGTGGTGACTCCCGAGACGGCTACCGTCAGCTACGCCGAGAATGTGCGGGGGCTGCGCTTTGAAGACCCGGTCGAGACGGTGCGCCGAGAGGTGGCCGAACTCAAGGCCGAAGGGGCCGAGGTGATTGGCGTGCTCAGCCATCTGGGCAGTACCGACGATGAGGTGTTGGCCCGGCAGGTTCCGGTCGACTTCATTCTGGGCGGGCACACTCATGAGGCCTTTCACGAGCCCAAGCACGTCAACGGCGTATTGATCTGTCAACCCGGGGCTTATCGCAAGTATCTTGGGTCACTCGAGCTCGAGGTCGACCCCGCCACCCGCAAGGTGACCGGCCACCACCATCAGTTGCTCGAGGTCGAGGCTCAAGAAACCGACTCAGAGGTGAGTGCGCTGGTGCGCCGCTATCGCGAGCGGGTCGAGCAAGCTACCGGTCAGGTGGTCAGCTACGCCGACGGGGAATTGGTCCACAGCCACACCCAGGGGGGCAGTCTTGACGACGCGGTCGGGCAGGCCATGCTAGAACAAACCGGCGCCGATGTGGCTCTCTTCAATCGTAAGCTGATTCGGGCCAATCTTCCCGGCGGCGAGCTCACCGCCGGAGCTCTGCTCAATGCCCTGCCTTTCGATAATCGAGTGGTGACCATCGAGTTGACCCGCCAGCAGTTCGAGCAGGCCATGGCTAAAAGTGCCGATTATGGAGATCACCGCAGCCTGGTTCGCACCGAGGCCGGTCGACCGCTGGGTGAGACGATTCGAGTCGCCACCACCGACTTTCTGGCCCAGGGTGGCAACGGCTATTTCCAGGTCGTCAATAGCGCTTCGCACGGGATCGTGCGCGATGTGCTCGAGGGCCACCTGGATCGGGCCGCAGCCCGCCTGGGGTTGAGCTTGCCCAACCTCAACGCCATCGATGTCTTCCGCACCCTCAAAGGTTGAACGTTCATAACTCGGTAATGTTTGGCTAACAGTGGCTGCCTAGAGTGAGGGCAGGTTCCAGCCTGCGCTCCCGATGGAGGCAGCTTTGAAGATCAACCCCGCCCTGACGGGCAAAGTCACCACCGTGGCCGAAGGCCGGGTCGGACGCCCCGACCTTTCAGGCGACGGCCGCACCGTCGTCTATCAAGACATGGTGCAAGACACGGCCGAGATCATGCGTTGGCGCGACGGACAGAGCGAGCAGCTCACCCACGACCGCTTTCCCGATGCCTGGGCCAGAACCAACCGCGACGGCTCGACCGTGGTCTGGTGCCGTTTTAGCGCCGAGAGTCCGGCCGACGAGAGCGGACAGTGGGATGTGGTTCGCTGGCACGACGGTCAGGCCGAGTTCGTGGCCAACGGGCCGGGCAACGAGATGTCGGCCCAGGTTTCGGCCGACGGCCGGGTGGTCGTGTGGGATGACGACGGCGACGGAACCTTCAACCAGTGGAACATCGGCCGTTGGCAAGACGGCCAGCGTGAGAACGTCACTTCCGGGCCGGGCCTCAAACAGTTTCCGGTGCTGTCGGGCGACGGTCAACGGCTGGTCTTTCGCCGTGAGCACGAGGGCAAATCAAACTACTGGCTGCGTGACGAGGTCGGGGTGGTCAAGCCCCTGCTGGCAGGTGACTTCTCGAGCGCCAGTCTCAACCATGACGGAAGCCTGATGGTCTACACCGACCACTCTAAAGCCGACGAGGACCTGTTCGTGCTGCACGAGCGCGATATGAGCCGGCACCTCGTGGCCGGCGAGCGTGAGGTCGACGAGACCTGGGCCAGCCTCTCGGCCGATGGTCAGACGGTAGCCTGGACCAACTTCGACCGCCGCAAGGGCAATCCGGCCGATACCAACATCCTGGTGCGGCGGGGCGACCAGCAGGTGCAGGTGACCTTTGATGACGGCGGCCTCAACGCCATGCCCAAGCTGTCCGAGGACGGCAACACCCTGCTCTGGTACTGGGTCGATAAGGACGATAGCGCCCATCGCAAGATTCTCAAAGCGGATCTGAGCAACCTGTTCGAGAACTAACCGCGCCATGCAGCGCCTCGCCTGGATTCTCTGGCTGTTGACGGCCGTGGCCTGGGCTGACCCGGGTCGCGAGCTGTTGCGCAAATATCCCCTGATCGACGGCCACAACGACACGCCCTGGCAGTATCGCAAGCGGGTCAATAGCGACCTCGAGCGCATCGATTTGGCGCGCAGCACGGCCGGTATCGGCATGCAGACCGACCTGCCCCGGCTACGAAAAGGCGGGTTGGGGGCTCAGTTCTGGTCGATTTATCTGCCCAACGATGTGGCCAATCCCGTCCAGGCCTTCCGCAATCAGCTGGCTCTGGCTCGCCGTTTGGTGGCGCGTTATCCCGACCTCGAGCAGGCGCTGGATGCTGACGACATCGTGCGCATTCATCGTCAAGGCCGCATCGCCTCGCTCTATGGCCTCGAGGGTGGCCACGCCCTGGGCGGTGATGTAGCCCAGGTGGGCGTGCTCTATGGTCTGGGGGCGCGCTATCTGACCCTGACCCACACCCGCAGCAACGAACTGGCCGACTCTTCCGAGGGGCCTCGCCTGCACGGGGGGTTGTCCAAGGTGGGACGCCAGGTCGTCGTCGAGATGAATCTTCTGGGGATGCTCGTCGACCTGTCTCATGTCTCGGACGAGACCATGCGTGACGTGCTGGAACTGTCGAGCCGGCCGGTGGTGTTCACCCATTCCAATGTCCGGGCTCTGTGCAACCACCAGCGCAACGTGCCTGATGACGTGCTGCTAAAGTTGCGCGCCAACGGCGGCGTCATCATGGTGAGCTTCGTGCCCAGCTTCGTTTCGGAAGAGGTGCGCACCCAGCGTGCTCAGAGGGCGACCCTCGACCAGGTGGCTGACCACATCGACTATCTCAGAGAACTGATCGGGGTTGACCACATTGGCATCGGCTCGGACTTTGACGGAATCGACCGGGGCCCGGTGGGCTTAGAAGACGTGTCCCGCTTTCCGGCCCTGGTCAACGAGTTGCTCAAGAGGGGATACAGCGAAGAGGAGCTGGCCAAGATCCTGGGGGGAAACCTGTTGCGAGTGTTGCGTGCCCAGGCCCACACCGGTCCAGGTTAGGCGGCGTTGGCCACCCACCAGCCCATGATCTCGAGGTCTGGCTGTTCGTCCCGAAAGCGCACCCCCACCACCTGACGCTCGCCACCCAGGCCCTGGGTCCAGGCCACTTGGCCGCGCACGCGCAACTCGCCGGTGGAGAAGGTCAGATCGAATTCGATCTCTTCGCCTTTGGTGACGGGACCCTGAAGAACTGCTCTCATCCCGGTGCGAGAAACGTCGATGGCCATGCTGCGGCGTCCTTCGAAGTCGAATTCGCAGTTGACGGCATAGCGGGTGGCGTTGCGGCGGTTACTGAGGTTGAGCAGGTTGGTCTCTCGCATTGGCAGCTCCTTCTTCTGCTTAACTCCCTCCTTTGTAACAATTTGACTAGGGTAAAAGTGGAGCTGTTTGTTAAAAGTTTGTTGCCAAAAAATGGCCTTCCAGATTGCAGCATTCTTTGGTTAGAAGGGTTTTGGGCGGCAGGGGGTGTTACAAAATGTCGCAAGATTTGTAAATTCTTGCCGAAGCCGCGCTGAAAAAGTTAAAATCTCGCGGCTTAGAATCCCCAGCTCGGGTCCAGGTCCTCGACCGAGTTCTGGGTCAGACGACGACGGTTGCTTCCATCGGCATTCATGATGTAGATCTCATGGTTGCCGTCTTCGTCGCTGACGAAGGCAATCTGGGCACCATCGGGGCTAAAGACCGGTTGCGTATCTTCGCTCGCGGTGTTGCTGAGCCGGACGGGCAAGGTGGGGCTCAGCACCGGGACCGAGTAGGTCTCGGCGTTGCCATCGCGATAAGAAGTAAAGACCACCGACGGATTAGTCTGGCTGCCGTCAAAGCTCGGACTGGTGTCTCGGGCGGGGCTGGTGGCCACCACGAACTCTACCCCGGTCTCGAGATTAAGCACGAAGATCTCTTCGTTACCCGCCACGACGCGGGAAAAACAGACGAGATCCCCGCCGGCCGACAGCGACGGGTGGGCCTCGACCTCGGGGGTAGTCACCAGGGCTGTCTGGCCGCCGCCGTCGCGGTCCATCACCCAGATGTCGTCATTCTTGACGAAGACGACGGCGTCGCCGTCTTGAGACGCAAAGGGCTGGGTTCCGTCGACCAGAGTCTGGGGGGCAAACTCGAAAAGGTTGTCGACCAGAATTTGAGGAGAGCCGTTACGACCAGAGACATAGTAGATTCGATTGCGCTGCCAGCTGATGGATGGCTGGTTCTCGGCCGACCCGGCTTCGGACACGTTGCGAACGGCGGTGCCGTCCCAGTTCATGACGAAGGCTTCCCAGTCCCCGGTTCGGTTCGTGGTAAAGTAGATCTTCCCGGTCGGGATCATGGCCACCTTGGGTGAGGCCGCAGCCGACAGAGCCACCGACCGGCCAGCTTCATCCTCGACCGTGCAGGTGAAGACGAACCGATCTCCGTCAGAGGCCCCCACCGGTGGCCGCCAGACCCAGTGGGTTTCCCACTGCCGATCCTCTTCGACCCAGTCCATGCGCTTGCGCCCAGAGTCGGCGAAGGTTCCGCCGTCGGCCCGGGCCGAGCAGTAGAGAGGACCCCCGTCGGGGTCGCTGGCGCGCACCAAAATAGTGGCGTAGCCACTCACCGGAACGGTCGTGTCGACCCCGGCCGGCACGGTCGAGGCCACCTGCGAGGGCAGCACGTCCATGAGGTCGATGACCGGTGGGGCAGTGCCTGGCCCTGACAAGGCCGGAGGCGACGCCACCGCTAACCCGAGGCTAGCGGTATCAGGCACCGAGCCGGCCTTCACCCCGGTCGAGACGGCCACGCCGCCGGCCGGCGAAATACTGACGGTGTAGGCGTGGCCAGCTGCGTCCAGCTGGAAATAGTTGGGCCCCACCGTGGTGGCCGGACTGCCGCCGGGCGAGCCGGCGGGCGAGGCCTCGAGGCCGCTGGCCACCAGCACGTGAAACTCTCCGTCGAAGCTGACCAGATCGTTGGTGTGAACGGCTCCGTCGGGCGTAAACAAGAAGACGTAGTCGCCGTTTCCGCCAGACAGCCAGCCGCTGACGGTGACCGGGCCCTGTTTGGCGCCCAGCTCGCCCTGCCCGATCCTGGGGGTAGCCGAAGGCTGGCGCAGGTTGGCCGGGTTCACGTTCCAGTAGCCGTTGAAGATGGCCGCACCGCCGTGCTCTCTGCCAAGGTCGACCACCCGCACGATCCGGGGCTGCTCGCCTTCGAGCAGGTAGAACGACTGGCTGACCGGAGTGTTGCCGTTGTTGCTGGGGAAGGCGATACCGATGGGTCGACCGTCGGCCACCGCCCGCTGTCGAGCTAGCTTGAACTCGCTAGCGAGCAACTCGGCCACCGCCCGAGAATCCATCGACCGCGGCGAGCGAGAAATCTGGCGGAGCCCCATCCCCAATACCAGGGTGAGGAGGGCACAAGCCACCAGGAGCTCGACAATGCTGAACCCCCTGCGCATCATCCGTGGATCTTCCCCGGGCTGGTTCGATTAACCTGCCAGCCCTACAGTCCGCCCAGCTCGCGCCAGACCAAGAATTCGTAGCGGCGGGGGTTGGCGAGGCTCAAATTCTGGTGGTCGTGTTCGGCGATGTCGAGTTCAGCATAGATCTCGCAGCGACCCAGCGGCGCTTCGCGGGGGCCCGCACTACCCACCGAGCGGATGCGCCAGACTCCGTAAGGCTCTCGCATGAATTGGCGGTCGATCGAGACGGTGTAGGTGCCGAGAAAGGTCGTGCCGTCAGTATCGAAGACATCTTCGGAATAAACGAAAATTTGCTGTTCATCGGCATTACGAGGAGGAAAGTCGTAATCTTTGATGGCCTTGAGTCGCAGGTCCTCCAGGCCGGCCTCGGCCAGGGCCCTGGCCTGGGCGGCCGCGCCGGCTCGCTCGGCGGCCCGATATTCGGCCGCCCGTTTGCCTAGAAAGGCCAGACCGATCACGAACAAGAGGCCCAACACCATCAGGCAAGCGATGAGGGTCGAGCCGCGTCTCAAGGCAACATCCTCAGGCTGCGAGTTTGCAGGCTGACGACCCGTCCCTGTTGGGTGACCGACAGGATGATCTCGAGTTCTCCCTCGCCCAGGTTGCGGCATGAAAAGCCACTGATGCCGGTGGCCAGCAGTTGCTCGGAGGTCTGGCCGCCGACGGTGATTTTTCGATAGAAGTTGGCGTTGTCGGCATAGTAGGCCACCTCGACCCGCTGGGGTATCGGCACCCAGCTCGAAGGGAGCGGGGTTGGCAGCGCGCTGGGGAAGCGCAGGTCGTCATCGGGGTGGGGCTTGCGAAAGCGCAGCTCAGAGACCCAGCCACTAGACCCGTCGCCGGGCGAGAGCCGTTCGACGGCCTCGCGATATTCCAGTCTTACCCGGTCGAGGGCTATCTGGGCTGATTCGGTAACACGCTCGCGGGTGCTGGCTGCCCGCGTGACCATGGAGTATTCCCGAAACAGATCGCCGACCACGCCCAGGACGACGAAGACCAGGCCGAGGGTGACCAGCATCTCGAGGATGGTAAGGCCACGTCGCCTCATGGACCGGCCCCCAGCGTGATGTCGGGGCCGAAGCCGACGTATTCGGTGCCTCGGTAAAGGCAAATGGCCACCATGCGGATGCTCCCGCCCAGATATTCTGGGCCGGTATCGCCGGAAGTCTCGTTTTTGAAAGTGGCTAAAGACCCGGCCCGGTTGCTCCACCACTCTCCGTCACCGTTGCTCGAGTCGAGATCCCAGGCGAAAAAGACGTCGCGAATGGGGACTCCGTTGGCATCGAGCAGTTCGGCCGTAAAACTGATGGTGGCTCCCGGGGGCAAAGGACTGGTGTTGGGACCCACGACCGAAACGGCGATGGGGCCCGGGGTCTTAACTTCACGCGACGGGTCGCAAATGAGGGTGACCAGCGAGAGCGTGCCACCTTCATAGTCGACCGTGACCTTGACCTTCTTGGTGGATTCGTCGAGGTTTTTGGGTTCGCTCTCGATGGACTCGAACGAGGTCGAGGCCGAATAGATCGGATGGTCCACCACCTCGACGCTCGTGACGAAGCCGGGGTTGAGCGGGTCGGGGCCGCTGGCGCCGTCGTAGAGCGACCAGTCGTCGAAGTGATAGGCGCCCGAGCGGCGCCGCGACCATGCCTTGATTTCATCGAGTTTGCGCTGAGCGATGGTGGCCGCCAACTGGCGGCGCTCGATGCGGTTGACCAACCCGAGGCTGCGATGAAACAGCCCGAACAAGATCATCATGGCGGCGATCAACACGAAGATCGCCACCACCGTCTCCACCAGGCCTAGCCCCCGCCGCCCGCAACGCAAACTCACACAAATAGCCTATCAGATAGCCGCAGGATTTGCTACGGAGACGGCTGTGCTTCTGCTTCGCCCGGCGTCTCGTCTCCGGCCGGGGGCAGCTCTTTCTTCACCCAGGCGGTATAGATCTTTCGGTTGTTTTCTTCATTCGACTCGGCGATGACCTTGTCGGGGTCGACGATCACCAACAGGCGGACCGAGTCGGAATTGGTGACCTCGACCCCGGCGAATTCGGCGGGACGCTTTTCGTTCTTGTCGAGCCCGTCGATTTCGACGCTTTGCGAGGTCCGCTCGCCGGTGCTCTGAATCACCACCAGCTCCACCTTGATTTTTTGCTCAACCCGTCCCTCCGCTGGATTCTCGATAGTGGCCACCACTTTGTTGGCGGGACCGAGGGTGACTCCTTCGGGGGCGACGATGCGACCGATTACGAGGTCTGGTTGGGGGGTTGGCTTGGGTTGCTCTTCTTCGGCCAGGGCCGAACCGCTGAGCAGGCTCAGCAAGCAAAACGAGGCGATAGCAAATTTGACCATGGGCTAGGGTTGGTCAGACGAGCCCGGTCTCCTTCAGTGGGGGGAGAGGTTATAGTTCGGTGACGCGGCGGGACTCGATGAAGCGCGCCAGCAAACCGCGCTCGGCGTCGCCCAGGTCGACAAAGCGCAAGCCGGCATGAAATCGGTCGTTGGCCTTCTGGGCGCACCAGCGGATTTCAGCCTGGCAAACGATGGCCGGCAGGTTGGCGTCGTCGAGATCGAGCGAGAGGGTCAGGCGGGCCCCGATTTCGAGCGGGGCTCCTAACACCATCCGGCAGCCGCCCGTGGAAATGTCTTCGGTGGTGCTGGTGAAGCCGGGCAATTCGTGCGAGACCACGCGCATCACCCGCTCGAGTCGTTCTTCGGTGCGCCGGTCGGCCAGCAGGGGCGAGTCGCCTTCGAGCTTGGCCCGATAAAGCTGCTGGGCGGGGTCGAACGATTGGATATCGAGTTTGGTTCGGACCCGCCCGCGGGCGGTGTTGGCGCGCACGGTCACCGCGGCCAGGGGTAGCGCGCGGCGCGAACGAAACGAGACCAATCCGTCTTCGAAGGCAACGATGTCAACTTTGGGAGCGGGATGGAGCAGATTCTTCAGCAAGGCTTTCACAGCGGCACCTTCATTCTTCTGGGCTTGTACCAGCATAGCTGTCCCGCGCCCAAAGACACAGAAACGGCACTACTAAAGGCTTGCAGTAGATTCGTGCAGGGTCGCCCCCGGAGCCGATGGAACAAACCGCCCTGTTGGTCGCACATTTGGACTATAGACCCGACTTATTGATCGTCGGCGCCGGGCTCATCGGGCTGGCCATCGCCTGGCGCTGCGCCCAACGCGATTTGAGAGTCGCCGTGGTCGATCCCGACCCCGGGCGCGGCGCCTCACGGGTGGGGGCCGGGCTGTTGCTGCGGGCTGGGGGAAGGATTTCGCGTCGCCACCTGGACCTCCGGCAGGCCTCGCTCGAGAGCTATCCGTCTTTCGTGGCCGAGCTCGAACAGGAAACGGGTCTCGACATCACCTTCAGTCAAACCGGCCTGCTGACGGTGGCCCTGGGCGAGAGCGCCCACCAGTCGTTGGAGGGGCTGGCCGGCTGCCTGCGGGGGTTGGGGGTGGACAACCGGCTATTAAAGGCAGACGAATGCCGGCGCCACGAGCCCGCCCTCAGTCCGGCTGTCGCCGCCGGCCTCTACACCCCGGACGCCCAGGTGGACCCCGAGCAGCTCCAGGCTGCTCTGGCAGCTGCTTGCCGAACTCGGGGGGTCACCGTGCTCGAGGCCACGGCTGTCCGGGTGGAGGCTGCCCAGGTGCAGTTGGATGACGGGCGCGAGTTGGAAGCCGGGCAGACGCTGGTGGCGGCAGGCTGCTGGAGCGGTCAACTGCTGCCCGAGCTTGGGCTGTATCCGGTCAAGGGCGAGGTGGTCCACTTACGTGGCCCGGCCGACTTGCTACGGGCCAACCTGCAATGGCAACAGCAAGACCTGTATGTGGCCAACCGAGGCGACGGTCGTCTGGTCATCGGCGCCAGCGAGGAAGAGGTGGGCTTCGACCGGCGCTCCACGGTGGGGGCGGTCAGCCGCTTGCTTCGGCAGGCGGCCGAGTTGGTGCCGGCGCTGGCGAGCTTCGAACTGATCGAGACCCGGGCCGGCCTCAGGCCCAAGGTGAGCGACGGTCTGCCCGTCCTCGGACGGATGCCCAACGGCGTGCTGGTGGCCACCGGCCATTACCGCAACGGCATCTTGCTGACGCCGGTCACGGCCGCTGCGATGGCCGACCTGGTGATCAGCGACCGCACCCAGCCGCTCATCGCGCCTTTCAGGCCGAGATAGCCTCCTCGGCCAGATCCAGCAGACCCTCGATGGGAAACGGTTTGGCCAGACACTTGACCACGCCCAGACGCAGGGCCTCGGCCTGAACGTCGCCCGCCAGCGTGCCACTGACGAGAATGATGGGAACGCCCCCCGAGGGAAGCTGGCGCAGCACATCCAGGCCCGAGATCCCGGGCAGACCGTGGTCGAGCACGCACACCTTGGGAGGCAAGGTGCGGATGGCGTCGAGCGCTTCTTCACCGGTGCGCAGGTGCTTGATGCGAAAGCCCCGCAAACGGGCCATGCGGGTGACGATGACGGCCAGGGCCTCGTCGTCTTCCACCAGCACGATGTCGGGCGGTTGCTCGGCCGGTGGACTGGCCAGCACGACCTGGTTTCGGCCCGCTCGCTTGCCTTCATAGAGGGCCCCGTCAGCCAGCCGGAAGAGGTCGCCGAGATTGAAGCCGTCTCGGCCCAGCTCGGCCACCCCGGCGGTGTAGGTCACGGCCACCTCGGGGTCAAAGTCAAAGCGCAGGCTACTAAAGGTCTGGGCCAAACCTTCCAGCCGCTTGGCCGCATTCTCCTTGCTCGAATCGTAGAGCGCCACCAGAAACTCTTCGCCGCCCCAACGCGAGACGATGTCCTCCTGGCGAAACGACCTTCTGAGCAGTTCGCCCAGCCTGGCCAGCACTTCGTCGCCGGCGCCATGACCGTAGGTGTCGTTGAGTTGCTTGAAGCGGTCGACATCGAGCATGGCCAGACTGAAGGGCTTTTCCTTGCGGGCGGCCAGGCGCACCATCTGGTCCAGAAAAGGGGCAGCGTTGCGGCGGGCCAGGCAGCCGGTGAGCGTGTCGCGCTGTTGCAGTCGAAAAGGTCGATTGCGCTGCATTCGGCTGGCCAGACGTCCGAGCACGTAGGCAAGACCCGCCTGGGTGCAGAGCACGTCGTCCCCCCCGGCTTCCAGGGCCATGGTCTCCTGGGCCGGGGTGTCGGTCAGAAAGGCGATAGTCAATCGCATCCAGCGCGGGTCCGAACGCACCATCTTGCATAAGGTGGCACCGTCGAGATCAGGGGCATCATAGTGCAGCAACAGCATGTCGGGGCGAAATGCCTCGAGCAGGTCCAGGCATTCCTGGGCGCTGCGGCCGCTGCGCACCTGCCAACCGATGGCTTGCAGCATCTCGGTGTCGATGGAGGCCTGGCGGGGCGAGTCGATGACCACCAGGCGTTCGGGTTCGAGTTCCGCGTTAAGGATGGTCTCGGCCAGATAGGCCGCCAGGGTGGCCGGGTCGCTTTCGGCGATAGCCAGCGTGGCCCCTTGTTCGAGAGCCTCGAGGCGGGCTTTGAGCGTGTTCGTCACCAGCGCAACCACCGGACATGCATGATGAGAGGCTTCGCGCGAGCACTCTACCAGATCGACCAACACGGCAGCCGGCACCGAAGAGACCTCCACTGCCTGTAGGCCGAAAGGGCGCAACGCCCGCATGAGCTCGCGAAAGAGCTTGGGTCGCTCGGTTCTCACCAGCACCTGGTTCGATTGTCGAAAGTTCATCGAAAGAAGGTATCGGTCAGGATCGCGGTTTCGATAGGGGGAGGCCATCCCCGTCCGTGGGTAGAATTAGATCCGCTCGGGGGCAGGAGTTATCACATGCAACCACTGGCCGAGCGCAGGGCAAATATTCGCCTGAATCGCGTCCTCGCCATCGAGTTTGTCGCGTCGGACGATTCGATACGACGGTTTGTCGTCGATGTCAGTGCGACCGGGGTCAGGGTCGTCAGCGAAGAAGAACTCCCGGTAGGCACCACCCACTCCATTCGTCTCCATCCCAAAGGCAGTCCCTTGATCGAGGCCACGGCCCGGGTGGTTTGGTGTGAAGAGTTGCTGACGGGGGGCCTGTTCGAGGTAGGCCTTGAATTTGACGAAGTAGACAGTCTCGAGGTCTTCCAACACCTGCTCGACTATCTCGACCGCGAACGTTTGCAGGGCGGCGACGCTCGAGTGCTGGCGCTGCGCGACCAATTGCATCTGCGCGACATCACGGCTACCGAGTTGGAGCGGCTGGCGGTGCTGGCTCGTATCAGCCAGCTCTTTAGCAGCTCTTTCACTTTGCAAGAAGTGATGGACCGTGTGCTGCAGGTGCTGGTAGAGGCCACCGGCGCCGAACGCAGCCTGCTGTTGCTCGATCGGGGCGGAGACCAGTATGAGGTTCCGGCCGCCTGTGGGCTGGCGCCCGAGCCCGATCGACGCTACTCGCGTCGGGTTACCGATCAGGTCCACCAGTCCGGCCAACCGTTGCTGTTGCTCGATGTGTCCAACGACGCGCGTTTCGCTCAAAGCAGCAGCCTCAAGATTATGGGAACGCGTTCGGTGCTGTGCGTGCCGGTGCGCTCGGAAGAGAAGGAATTCGGACTACTCTATCTAGACAACTCGGCCCGCGCCGGGGTCTTCACCGAGGTCGAACTGCAACTGGCCAGCATCATCGCCGGCCTGGCCGCGGCCGCGCTCGAACGGGCCGAGTATTTCTCTAAAGTGGTGCACGGCCAGAAGATGGCCGCGGTGGGCTCGATGATGGCCGGCATCATGCACGAACTCAGCGACCCCCTGTGCTCGATTCTGGCCATCGGAGAGCTGTTGCGCTCCCAGGGCGAAGAATTGGCTCCCGACCTCATCGAGCAGGCGGCGCGCTGCCGAGACCTCGTCCACAAGCTGCTGGAGACGGCCCGCAATCAGCAGTCCGAGGTGGAGAGAATCGACCTGGCCGAACTGGTTCGGGATACCACCTCTTTGATGGCCTCGCAGTTCCAGGTGCAACGCGTGGGCCTCGATGTGGCTTGCGAGAAGTGCTCGGTGCTAGGCAATCTTGACCGGCTACGCCAGGTCGTTATCAATCTGCTCAGCAACGCCCTGCACGAGACCAAAGCCAGGCCGGAGGGCCTGGTCGAGGTGCGGGTTTTCGAGCGACACGAGATTGCCTATCTGGTCGTGGGTGACAACGGCGAGGGAGTTCCTCCTCAGAACATGTCTCGCATCTTCGACCCCTTCTTCACCACCAAGCCGCGTGGTCAGGGGACGGGCCTGGGCCTCTCCATCGCCAACAAAGCGGTGGTCGACCACGGAGGTCGTATCGTGCTCGAATCGCGAGAAGGAGGCGGGGCACTCTTTACCGTAGAGTTGCCAGCTTATCGCGAGGTTGACCGCCAGCGAGTGGGGTAGGGCGGCGGCGGTTGGCCCTACCACTACTGGAGGTTACATATGTTAAAGAAATTCCTTGCCGCGGCCATGATCTTGGCCTGTCTGGCTGCCTGCGAAACCGGCGACGGCGACAATCCCATGACCACGGGCAACGCCAACAACGCGGCTGCGCCGCCGCCGCCGCCGGCTGCCACCTGCACCACCGGCACTGTCGTCAACGTCCCCTTCGTGGCCAACCCGGCCGACAACACCCAGGGCTTCGCCTTCGCCTTTACCGATCTCATGGGCACCAACGCCATGACCGGCGACATTTCGGCAGTCAATCCTGGCGGTGCCGTGACCGGTGGGGCTGGAGGCGCCATGGGCCAGGTGCTCAACGCCACGCTCAACGTCAACGCCACCAACAATAGCGTGATCACCATCGTGATCAATGGCTCACCCGGCAACGCTCTGGTGCAAGGCGCCACCATCCCGGTGGTCGGCCCCGCCGGGCCGCCGCCCGGAGCGACCCAGTTCGCCGTGATCAACATCGCCCAGGCCGTAGGCGGTCAGGCCAGCTGGCTGGGTGCGGGTGGCAACATCGTGCTCACCACTCTGGCTCCGCCGGTCGGCAACGCGGCCGGTATCACCGGTGTGACCTTGCAGGGCGTCTGTTTCTTGCCCAACCAGGGCTCGACCGCCCAGGGCACCTTCACCCTCAACGGAGTAGCCCAAGCGGCCAACATCATCAACGCCGGCGGCCTGTAATCCACCGTCGTCCTGGCGAGGGCCCTCTCCGGAGGGCCCTTTTTCTTTGGGCTAGTACCACTCGGCGCTGGTCAGACGAGCCTTCATCGTGCGCTGCACCTCGCGGGCCGCCTTCTTGATGCCCTCTCCGGTGAGCGCATCGAACAGCGAACTCAAGGCTTGAGCCGGGTTTTCCTTCTTGTGGGCGTCTGGCGGTCTTTGGATGGGCGGGTCCACCTGGCTATTGAGCAGCAGGTCGGCCATGCGTCTCCAAGAGGTGACGACCTCTTCGGTCAGCGCCTCGAAGGCCTCATCCCGGATCACCCCAAAGCCCGACAGGTCATAGCGGAGTCGATCGGCGCTGGCCACCGCCCAGGCACCGGCCCCGGCCTTGAAGAGCACCAGGGTCGTAACGACCACTCCCTCTCGCACGAGAGCCACTCGGGCTGGACCCTCGAGGCCCACTTCCAGTCTTGAGGCGAATCGACAGGGGATGGGGCCACCCACGCTTGCCTCTTCGAGACTGAAGTCCCCGGTATAAACCAGCCAGGGCGGCAGAGGCTCGCCCAGGTCGAGGGGGCTCTTTCGGGTCGAGCGGGATACGCCCGAGTCCAGACGACGTTCGCGTGGGCTCGGGCCCTGCACCCGTAACGGTCCCCCAGGCGTGACCTCATACCACTCGAAGAGGTTGTAAGCCACCGTCAACTCTTTGTGCCAACTGGCTGGTGCCGGCGCTCGCACGATGTCTCGAACGGTCCGGCCGTCGACGCTAAGGTCCACCGGCGCGAAGCCGCAACACTCGGCTACGGCCGCGGCCTCGAGCGTGTTGGGACTGGTCAAGGTCCAGGCCCAGGGCTTGATCAGACGAAAACAGTATTGGTGCTGGCCGGCCACGGCGGGTCCACCGGGTGGTCGGGCGTCGTTGCTTCGCTTGAGTTGGCCGTTCTCGAGGACAAAGGCTGCGCTCTCGCCAGGCCCCCAATAGCCGAAGAAGAGGGAGCGATACTTTACTCCCAGAGCGGCGCGCAGACCGGTGACCAGGTGACCCATCGCCCCTGCCAACCCTACCTCAGCCACGGCCATGGCGGGCAGCAGTTCCTCGATCGGCAACGGCTCATCAAGCCCGAACCGCACCTGGACCGTGGTTCGATTGATCTTGATGTGGACGGCCTCGGCCCGGGCGGCAACCGCGGCCTGGACGAGTTTGAGCACATAATCACCCTTGCCCGGCAGGCGGAAGGCGCGCAGCTTGTCGACGGCCCGCTCCATCGAGACGGTGAAACTACCGCTCGACTCGATCTCGCCCTCGCCGGCCAATTTGCCGAGCATCAGCTGAAGCTTGTCCACGGCGGGCGGTTCTGGGCTTCAGGCGAGCATCCCTGTGAATTCGGGGTTGCCATGCTCGGCAATTCCGGGTATACTGCGCAAAACAAATAGTGTTGGAGATACACCAAATGTTAACAATCGATGAACGTCTCCCCCTTACCGACTTCGATGTCCATCTCTGGAATCAAAGCCGGTTTTACCGTAGTTACGAGAAACTCGGGGCTCACCTGGTAGAAGGTGGGGCCCGTTTTGCTGTCTGGGCTCCCAACGCCGCCCGGGTTTCGGTGATCGGCGACTTCAACGGCTGGCGCGAAGACGCCCACCCGCTGCATCGCTCCTACGAGACGGGCATCTGGTTTGGTTTCGTGCCGGGAGTCGAGCACGGCAGCAAATACAAATACGCCATCCACTCCCAACACAACGGCTACACCACTCACCGGGCTGACCCCTACGGCTTCTGTTTCGAGATGCGTCCGAATACGGCCACCCGCGTGTGGGATCTCGAGCAGCATCAGTGGGGTGACCACGAGTGGATGGCCAAACGGGCCGAGCGCGACGTCCATCGGTCGCCCATGTCCATCTACGAGGTTCACCTGGGCTCGTGGAAACGCGGCGCCGACGGCAACTGGCTGACCTACCGCCAGATCGCCGACGACCTGGCCAGCTATGTGGCCGAGATGGGCTACACCCACGTCGAACTCTTGCCCGTGACCGAGCACCCCTTCGACGGGTCGTGGGGCTATCAAGCGGTGGGCTACTTCGCCCCCACCTCACGCTTTGGCACTCCAGAAGACTTCATGTACCTGGTCGACACCCTGCACCAGCACGGCGTCGGGGTCATCCTCGACTGGGTCCCGGCTCACTTTCCCAAAGACCGCTTCGCCCTGGCTTTCTTCGACGGCACCCACCTCTACGAGCACGCCGACCCGCGACGCGGCGAGCATCCCGAGTGGGGTACCCTGATCTTCAATTACGGCCGCAACGAAGTGCGCAACTTCCTCATCTCCAGCGCCCTCTTCTGGCTTGACCGCTATCACATCGACGGCATCCGCGTTGACGCGGTGGCCTCGATGCTTTATCTCGACTACGGTCGCGACGAGTTCTTGCCCAACCAGTTCGGCGGCCGCGAGAATCTCGAGGCGGTCGAGTTCTTACGCGACTTCAACCAGGCCGTGGCCGAGCATCATCCGGGCGTTTTCACTATGGCCGAAGAGTCGACCTCGTGGCCAAAAGTCACGGCCCCGGCCGAAGACGGCGGCCTGGGCTTTAGCTTCAAGTGGAACATGGGTTGGATGAACGACACCCTCGAGTACTTCGAGAAAGAGCCCATCCATCGCAAATACCACCATCGCAACCTGACCTTCGGCATGATCTATCAGTGGTCCGAGCGCTTCATGCTGCCGCTCTCGCACGACGAGGTGGTGCACCTCAAAAAGGCCCTGCTGACCAAGATGCCCGGCGACGACTGGCAGCGCATGGCCAACCATCGCCTCTTGCTGGCCTACCAGGCCGCCTATCCCGGCAAAAAGCTGCTCTTCATGGGCGGCGAGTTTGGCCAGTGGCAAGAGTGGAGCTTCGAGCGCTCGCTCGACTGGCATTTGCTGGACCAACCCGAGCATCAGGCGCTGCAGCGCTGGGCCCGCATGGTCAATCACCTCTACCGCGACGAGCCGGCCCTGCATCAGCTCGATCAGTCCTGGGAGGGCTTCGAGTGGGTCGACTGCGACAACGCCGACGCCAGTGTGGTCAGCTTCTTGCGCTTTCCTGAAGGCCGCGACCACGGCTTCCTTTTCATCTTCAACTACACTCCCGTTCCGCGCCTGGAATACCAGGTCGGGCTGCCCTGGGGCGGCCAGTGGGAACCGGTGGCCAACTCTGACGACCCCGAGTTTGGCGGCAGCGGCTTCAAGCAGTTCGAGACGTTCGAAGCCCAGAGTAAGGAAGCTTTCGGCAAGCCTTACTCGGCTCGCCTCGACCTGCCGCCGCTGGGCGTGGTCATCCTACGTTCGACCCGTCCGGTAGACACGCCAGAGGAACGTGGGCAGGCGGCAGACAGCGGCGACGACGCGGCGCATCAGGGCTAGCCGGCGAGCCAGCGGGATGGCCAGCATGGCGATGAGCGGGGGCATTCCGGCCACCGCCAGGGACAGAGCCAGCGCGGGCCCGACCCCGACCGCCACAGTGAGATAGCTGACCAGCACCGGCAGGACCAGCAGAGCCAGCCAAATGGTGAACATCCAAAGGCGAAATTGGGCCGGACTGTCGAAAGTCGAAACCCAGTCCCGGCAGCATTCCTTCGGCTCGGGTCGATAGCAGACCAGCACGGGCGCCAGCAACGAGGCTTCGAGCGCCCGCGGCCCGGCCGCTCGCCAGGCCAGCTGGTCGACCGATTGCCGCCGGCCAGAGTCGGCGCGAAGCCCACTGCGGATCGCCTGGGCGGCCACCAGATAATAGAAGGCTAGAAAGCCCTCGGTGCCGGACTGGCCCTGACTCAGACCAACAGCCAGGGCGCCCAGCAGCAATAGAGTGGTCAGGTGACTGGGGTCTAGTTTGCCGATGGTCGTCAAGTGGGCAGTTCCTCGAAGCGGCGGATGGCTTGCGCCTTTAGCACCGGCAGCGCAGCCAGGGCCAGTAAGGGGCCTGTCCAGTTGGCCAGCAGGGCCAAAACGGGCAAGAGCAACAGCCAGCCACAGCTGCCCTGGGCCAGGGTCAGATAGGTTGAGAACAGCGGCATGACCAGCAGCGCCAGCCACAGGGCGCTGACCGTCAGATGCAGCTCCAAAGGCGTGTCGAGGCTGGCCAGCCCCTGCAGGTTGCACTCGGTCAAGAGGGCTCGGCTCGACCAGCGATAGAACCCCTCGTAGAGGGGCAAAGCCAGCAGTGGGCCGGCCACCAGCGCCTCGCGCATGCGCGGCCAGGAGGCCACCCGAACCCAGCCTTCCACGATTCGGCGGGGCGATAAGCCCGACCCGAGCAGCAAGGTGAGCTGCTCGCCCTGGCGGTCGTCCATCGCTGCGGCCGCGGCCATGGCCGGCCGAATTGTCTGCAGCAGCGTGAAGCCGGCGGCCGCCCACAGACCCGCCTGAAGAAACTGCACTCCGGCGGGATCGAGATGGTCCCACACGCATAGCAGCAGCGCCCCCAGCATGACCAGGGTGGCCACATGGCCCCTGGGTCGTCGCACCGATTCCCGGGCCACAATCGGGTTCTCACCCCGCATCGGCCGGAACTTCCTGGCCTGACAGGTGGGGCTCACGGGGGCGTCGATGGACAGGGTGGCCAGGGCCAGGCTGCCGCCCAGCAGGCCGGCCAACCAGAGCCAGGCGGGCTGGTCGACCGACCAGGCCAGCAGCGGAATCAGCATTAGCAGCAGGCCGGTCGAGCGTTGGCGAACCAGCATTTGGCCGACACTCGAACCGAAATACAGGCTGACCAGCAGGGTGGGGATAGACCAGGGGCCGCAGATCAGGCAAGCCACCAGCCCGGGCCAACTCTTGCGCAGGCTCCAGTCGAGCACGGCCCTCGCTTGCTCGCATTCGGTCAGGCAATGGGAGGCTTCGACCTGAGCCAGGGCCTGGGCGCCTCGCAGATCCCAGATGGCGCGAACGAGCGCATACACGACCGGCACCCACAGACCCCGGTCGGCCAGCAGTAAGAGCAGGCTGACCAGGGGCGGGTCGAGGAAGCGGTCTCGGGGTCGCATCAGCGGTGCTAGAAGATGGTCTTTCATGGTAGCCCTCACGGTCTTTCAATCAGGCCCTGCACGGCCGTGTACTGGGGATAGTTGGGGGTGTCGATGGAGGCGCCGTGGTGGTAGCAGCCGCGACACACCACTGTGTAGTGCTCTGGCTCATGGTGGACTCGATAACTGCGAGAATAGGTGTCTTTGCCAGCACTCGGACAGGTGGGGATGGTCTTGAGGTAGTTGGGCGTGATATAGGCTATCTCGGGGGGATACTGACCGGCCCAGTCGGTGGCGTACATCTCGAGCCCCGTGCCCAGGTTCTTGAGGTTGGACTTGCAGGCGGTCAGCGGACCCCGACAAACGCAGCGGATGAAGTTGGGCAGCACCACCACGGACAGGGCCACCCCCACCAGCAGCATCCCCCCGAGGACCGTCGAAGAGGGCATGGAACGCCACTCCAGGTGAGCGACGACCAGGTTGGTTACGAAGAGGATCAAAACGAATGTTCTGGATGGGGTCGTCGGCGCGATGACCGCGAGCATGACCACGAAGACTAGGGCCTGAAGGCAGGCCAGCAAGAACAGTTGCAGCAGTCGAAACTTGTCGAGTGAAGGAATCACGCCATAGCTACTGGCTTTCGGGCTTGACGGTTCAAACGTACGAATGTTTGTCTTCTTGTCGGGTCCCGGAGGTTGGGCTATGCTGGCTTCTATGGAAGAGCTACTGAGAGAAATCGCCCAGGCCATCCTGCGGGTGGAGGAGCGGTTCGAAGAGAGATTTGACCGGGTGGAGCAACGGCTCGACGGGCTAGAGCAGCGCTTTGACGGGCTGGAGCAACGCTTTGACGGGCTGGAGCAACGCTTTGACCGGGTGGAGCAACGACTCGACGGGCTAGAGCAGCGCTTTGACGGGCTAGAGCAACGCTTTGACGGGCTAGAGCAGCGCTTTGACGGCCTAGAGCACCGGCTGGCTCGAGTCGAAGCGAAGATCGACCGGCTGGATGAACGACAAGAGCGTCTCGAGCGGCGTCAAGATCGATTCGAGGCCCGACTCGAACGCATCGACAACCGTCTTGAGCGCATCGAGGGGCGGGCGGCGCGCACCGAGCAGAGACTGGACGGGATCGAGCAGCGACTGGAGGGTGGCGAGCAGAGGCTAGCCGACCTCGAAGCTCGGCAGGACCTTACCGAAGAGCGGCTCGAGCGAATCGAGACGCGGCTGGAAGAGCAGGGCGAGTGGATGGTGGGCAAGGACCGGGCCGACGCCGACATGATGCTTTTCCTCAGCGAGCAGTTTGCCAAGGTCTATCAACTCATCGCCGAGCTTCGCGACGATATGCAGGAGGGCTTTCGCCGCCACGGCGAGCGACTCGACCGCCTCGAGGCCAAGGTGGCCTGAGCGGGCGGATTAGAAGAATCGTTGGGCAGGCTGGCGCCAGCTGGGGCGGCGACGCAGGCGCGCCGACCAGCTCGGCCTGGCCCGCAGGCCGGCGCGATAGAGCGCCTGGCTCACCTCACCATCGAGCAACCACGGGCCGGGCTCGATCTCGGTTAGTGAGGCTCCTCGCTCCAACAAAGCCAGGGCGGAACGGCGGTGGCCGAGGGCCTGGACCAACAGACCGGCCGAGCCCGGTTCGAGGCTGGCTCCACGCTCGAGCAGAAAATCGAGGCTCTGGCCGCCGGCCAGTGCGTGGTGGAGGGCTCGAGCGGGGCGAAAGTCTTCGGCCGGGTCGTTGGCTTCGAGCAACTCGGGAGCCTGCTCGAGCAGAGTGGCCAGGGCGGTGGTGTCGCCCAGGTAGGCGACCGAGAAGAAGTCGAGGGCCAGCTCGCCAAGTGGGCCGGGTGCTTGACCGGCGGCGAGAGCCGCGGCCAGCGGAGTCAGGCAGACCTTTCCCCCAGGCAGGCGGGCGGCCCGGTTGGGGTCGGCCCCTTCGGCCAGGAATTGTTCTACCAGAGATTGCCGACCCAGCCAGGCGGCCAGCACCAGCCATTCTTGACGAAAGTTTCCCCGGGGAGGGCGGCCGGAGCGCACCGCCGTCAGGCCAGCCTTGAGCTCGGCGACCCGCTGACCTGGTTGGGCTCGAGCCGGGCTGTTGATCAGGCCCCGAGCCAGGGGGCCCAGAGCCATCAAGGTTTCCATGGCCTGTTGGGGCGAGGCTCCGGCTGCCTTGAGCGACTCGCCAGCATGCTTGAGCCAGACTCCCGCCGCCCGGGGAGTGATGACCACGTGGTCATGCACGGCCGCCAGACTGGGCCGGTCGCCGTAGAGGCTTCGGCCGCCCAGCCACTGCTCGAAGAAGGCCTTCTGGGCCGCGCGCTCGGCGTCGAGATCCTTACGAAAGAGCGGGCGAAGCTCGGGGTCGACCTCGAGGCGGTCGTAGAGTCCGTCGATCCAGCGCTGCACGAACTCGCGACCGCCAAGCTCGGCCAAGAGCTGGGGGCGAGGATAAAGGCTGGAAGCCAGTGTTCCGCGCTGGTGGATGTCGGTGGTGAGCCGCACGGGCGAGGCCTTCCCGCTGTCTCGACGGGAACCCTGGGGTCCGGCCAGAAGTTACAACCCTCATGCGTCTCGAGGAAAAGCACCCGCTGGCCATTCGCTGGTTCCACTGGCTCAATTTCCCTCTGCTCTTCGCCATGATCTACAGCGGGTTGGCCATCTACTGGGCCTATCAGCCCTATTCGCTCGCGGGGTTTCACTTTTTTCCGCGAGGCTTCTTCGAGAGTCTGGGCCTGCGCTACCGGCTGGGCGAAGGGATGGGACTGCATTTTTTCTTCATGTGGCTGTTTGCTCTCAACGGCCTGGCCTACGTTAGCTATCTGGCCATCTCCGGCGAGTGGCGCGAGTTGTGGCCGAGCCGCGGCAGCTTCAAGCGTGCGCTGCTCGAGGTGGGTCACAGCCTGAGGCTGGTGAAAGAAAAGCCCGAGCAGGGCAAATACAACGACGCCCAGCGGCTGGCCTACTGCGGTGTGATCGTGATGGGAGTGGGAGCGCTCTTGACCGGACTGGCCATCTACAAGCCGGTGCAACTGGGCTGGCTGCGCTGGCTGCTGGGAGGGTACCAGTGGGCCAGGGCCGAGCACTTTGCTCTGACCATGGGCTTTTTGGCCTTCTTCCTGGTGCATGTGCTGCAAGTCATTCGGGCCGGTTGGAACAACTTTCGAGCCATGGTGATCGGATGCGAGGTGGTCGATGAGTGAAGAGGTTCAGGCTGAGCTAAAAAAACGAAGCCGGCGCGGCTTTCTGGTGTGGATGGCAGGGGCGGCCGGGGTGGTGCTGGGTTGGGAGTGGATCACCCACGCTCCCAAACGCGATGGCCTGCGCGCCCCCTTGCGGGCGGCCGAAGAGTTCAACGCCCGCCTGTGGCAAGCCTATCAGCGACCCGGACGGCTGGCCGAGACCTTCGACAAGAGCAGGGCTAGCGAGCCCAAAGTCAACGGTAAGACGGGTCTGGAAGAAGGGTTTGATCCCTCCACCTGGAGTCTCGAGGTCGACGGGCTGGCCGACGGCCAGCCACGGAAACTAGGGTTAGCCGACATCGAGCAGTTGCCCAAGGTCGAGATCACGACCTATCTCAAGTGCGTCGAGGGCTGGAGCACCGTGGTCACCTGGGGCGGCTGTCCGGTAGCCGAGTTCGCCAAGGTCTATGGGCCGATGGCCGAGGCCGAACACCTGGCGGCCGAGACTCCCGAGGGGGGCTATTATGTGGGTCTCGACCTCGCCAGCGCGCTGCATCCCCAGACCCTGCTGTGTTATGAACTCAATGGTCAGCCCTTGAGCCTCGACCACGGAGGGCCGCTGCGGCTGGCGGTGCCCATCAAATACGGCATCAAGTCGCTCAAGCGCATTGGAAAGCTCGCGTGGGTGAAGCAACGACCGAAAGATTATTGGGCCGAGCGAGGTTACGACTATTATTCGGGACATTGAGCCCGCCTGGAGAGGGCGAAGAGAAAGCCGAAGCCGAGCAGTCCCGCCCCGGCCATGACCATGAGCGCCAGACCATAACCGTGCTGGCCGGCCAGCCGCCCGGCCAGCGCCACCGACCAGGCTTCACAGGCGTTGGTGGCAGCCATGAAAGCGCTAAATTGGGTGGCTCCCAGAGCGGGTTCGGTGAGGTCCATCAAGAGTGCATAGGCCGACACGGTGAAGACCCCGATCGAGAGATAGACCCCGACCAGGGCAGCCATCAGAGCAGGCGCCTGGGCGCCCCAGCGCTCGAGCAGCCCGAGTCCCAATACCATGACCAAAGTGAGGAGCAAACCGGTGCCCACCGCGCGATAGCGCGAGTGTTGGTCGGCCAGGCGGCCCCCGATGAGGCTACCCAGCATCATGGCTCCCACCACGCCCAGGCTAAAGAAGGCGGCCGTGGTCGCTTCGCTCACTTTGTGGTCGATCAACATGGGGCCGGCCAGGCCCCCGGTGGCCTTGAAGGCCGCCTCGGCGGTCAAGGCAAACCCGAGCCCCAGCCAGGTGGTGGCGCGGGCCGCGGCTGCGCGCAAGGCGGGCCAGAGCGGGCGTCGGCGGCCCGCAGGTTCTTCGGCTTCGTGCCAAAGCACCAGCAAGGAGAGCCAGATGGTCAGCGTGAGCGCTAGCACCACGGCGGGCAAGCCGGCCACTTTGGCCAGCCAGATCGAGACGCCTCCGAACAGACCCCGGCCGGTCAGCATACCGATTTGCATGGCGCTGTTGATTTGGCCTCGCTCGGCCGGCGGCACGCTGGCGATGGCCAGAGCGTCGATGGCCACGTCTTGCATGGCGGCGCAAATGGCGTGCGCAAGCAAGCAAGCCGCCCACCAATCGAGCTGCTTCACGGGGCTGAGCTGAGTCAGTGGCAGCAGGCACAGTCCCATGCCGATCTGGGCCACGGCCACCCAGGTCTTGAGACCCCAGCCCCGACCGAGATCGACCAGGGGAGCAGCCAGAAACTTGAGTGTCCAGGGCAGGACCAGCAGGGCGGTTAGAGCCGTGATGCGCTCGACGGCCAGACCCTGCACCCGAAGGATGGTCGGCAAAGCCCACCAGAGAAAGCCGATGGGGGCGCCTTCGCTGAAATACAACAGGCCGAACAAGAAATAGCGGCGCACCTATTTGGCTTCGGTCAGCGGTGACAGGTCCCTTTGCCAGCACGCAGAATACGCGGGGGTGGACATCCGCACCACCACATGTAGACCAGCCCACCCCGAGTTTTTCCTGCGCTGTGGCGACGAGATTCCAGAGTCGTTTGCGATCTGGTTGCGCGATGCGCTGGCCTCGGCGGTCAACGATGGTGAACGGTTCGCCCCCGGCCAGACCTACCAGGTCGGCTGGATGACCACCCGGGTGGCCCCGGGTCCCGAGCAGACGCTCACCTTGCACGAGCCCGACATGCGCTCGATGCCGGTCCAGTGGGTCGAGTCCGTGGCCCAGACTTTGCGCCACCTGATGCTTCATCGGTTTACGGCCGAGAGCGTGGGCCTGGGCGAGCAGCTCGAATTCCCCAAGATTAGCCAGACTTGTCTGGTCTGCAAAGAAATTTCCCGAGCCAGCACCACCAGCGGGTTATTGCTGTCGCGTTTTCCCGCTGACGGCGCTGGAGACTCGGGATGGTTCGTGGGCTGCCTCGACGAGTCGCATGATCACAACGTGGTCGAGAACCTGGCTCGCATCACCCTCTACGAGCTGGTGCGCGGCCTGCCCGAGCTGGTCTCGTTTCTCGCTTTGCCCGAGGGCTGCGAGGTGGTCCTGCAGGTGGACAAGCGACCGGCCTTCTTTTTCGAAGACCAGCAGATGCCCATCCTGGCAGGCTCCTACGTTGATCAGCTCTTCTCGGTCTAGCGAGCCTGCAGCAAGCGGGCCTCGAGCACGATCACGGTGCCGGTGAGGGCTTTCGAGACCGGACAGTTGACCTTGGCCGCCTCGGCCAGTTCCTGGAATTTGGCGCTGTCGATATCCGGAACGTCCGCCTCGGTGTCGAGATGGATCTCGGTGATGCCGAACCCTTCTCCGACCTTGTCCAGCACGACGGTTGCTTGCGTTTTCACGCTGCGGGGCGAGAACCCGCTCTTGCCGAGGGTGGCGCTGAGAGCCATCGAGAAACAGCCCGCGTGGGCGGCTCCCAACAGCTCTTCAGGATTGGTGCCTTTGCCCTCTTCGAAACGAGACGGGAAGGAGTAGGCACCTTCGAAGGCGCCGCTGCCCAGGCGCATTTTGCCCGAGCCATCTTTTAGACTACCATTCCACTCTGCGGTGGCTTTTCTTTTCGGCATATCTACCTCCTCTGGTGATATACTCTCTCATTCCTTCCTCGAGCCCCGGCTAATCGGCTTATTTAAAGCTAGCCACGAAGGTTCCGGTCCAGCCGGGGTCGGGGGGATGGACCAGGTAGTGACGACAGCGGCGGGCCAGAGTCAACGAAGGACCGTCCTGACCGAGTGCCTCGAACGCTTCCAGGGCCGCCTCGAAGTCGCGCTGGCCATAGAGCTGCCAGGCCTTCTCGTAAGCCTCGATCAGGTCGTCTTCGAGGTCGGTGACCAACTCATAGATGTCGACTCCCTCGAGCCGTCCCTTGACCACCACCCGGTCCACGTGGCGAAAGCGCAGGTCGTCGCCGGCCCCTTGCCGGATGGGCGCAGTGACGAGGATGGTGGTGCCGTAAAGCTTGTTGAGCCCCTCGATGCGCGAGCATAGATTGACTCCATCCCCGAGCAAGCCATAGTTGAGTCGTTCGGCCGAGCCGAAATGGCCCACCATGACCCGATCGGCGTGCAAGCCATAGCGGGTATGCCAGGGCAGGTCGCGGGTGGCCTTCACGCAATCGAGGGCCGCCAGACAGGCGGCCCGCGCGTGGTTGTCGTGCCGTTCGGGCGCGTTCCAGACGCACAGCAAGGCGTCGCCAACCCGCTCGAGCAACGACCCACCATAGCGATGGATGGGGCCACTCATACGTTGGAGGTAGTCGGCTAGCTGGCCGGCCAGATGGTCGACACCGGCTTGCTCAGCGAAGGTGGTAAAGGATTCGACATCGGTGAACATCATGCTCACCTCGCGCACCTCGCCCCCCAGTTCGGGACTCAGACGCTCGGCCAGTAGCTGGCGCACCAGACCCAGGGGAGAATACTTCGACAGGGCCCGCAGCGAGACTTTCGACCCCTCCAGGCTCTGGCCCACCCGGGCCATCTCGCTCAGGTTGAGTGTGGTGGGCTCGGCTCCGAATTCGAAATCGCGCAGCTGGTCAGCAGCCGCCACCAGTTTCGAGAGGTCTTCGTGGACCAGCCGCAACAGCCAGCAGCCCCCGCCGATCAAGAGCAGAGCGGCAAGGGTTGTCAGCACTATCAACCGTCGCCAGGCCCCGGCCAGCGGGGCCAGCAGTTCGCTCTCGGGCAACACCTGGCCGACCACCCAGTCCTGGCTGCCGGCCAACCAGCGAAAGGCTACCAGATAGCGACCCTGATCGGTGTCGACCCGGCCGAACCAGCTGGGGTTTCCAGGTCCCAGCCGGGCCCCGCGCAAAGCCGCGAGCGCCTCGGTGATTTCCGTGGGGGACTGGTCTGCCGCAAAGCGAAGATTGCCGTCTTGTTCCACTAGCCGATCCTGAGCCGACAACGGTGTCACGAGACCGCCGCCGGGATCGCCCAGGAAGACCCAGTGGTGCCGGCCCGGCTGGGCCCCGAGTAAGGCCGGCACCCGCCCCAGTCGTTCGACCGGCCGGGCTACCCTGACCACTGCCAGCAGCCGTCCCCGGTCGTAGATGGCTTTTTGCAAGGTAACGACCACCCGACCATCGGTCTGAGAGTAGTGCAGGTCGCTCCATACCGAGCGTCCCTGAAAGTCGAGCGAGGCGGCCGTGCGCACCGTGGCGTGCTCGACCGGATCGCTCGGCAGACAATCGGTCGAGACGGTGATCTGGCCATTCTCGTCGCGTAGCGCGCAGACATAGCGCCGACCGTCGCGACGGAAACGCGGGGCGCCTCTTTGGTCGTAGCCGTCGACGGCGGCCCAGACCAGGGTGACCTCCGAAACGCCGTTGTTGCGCCCCAGCAACCTGCGCAGGTCACTGGCCACCTGAGGAGATCCGAGGCGGGGCTTGAGTTCGCCTTCAAACAGTTCGACGATCGACTCGAGCTCAGTCAGGAAAGCCGATACTTCCTGCTGGGCCTGGCGGTTGAGGCCGTCCAGGCGCAAGAGCAGGTCGCCGCCTCCCAGCCAGGATTGGCGACTGGTCTGATAGACCATGCCCAACAGCACCACCAACAGCGCCACAGTGGCCAGAATGCTGAGCAAAGATAGACGAGCCAGACTTGGCTGCCGACCTGAGAGCGGCATTCCAGGGCTTTCGCGATGGAGCCGGCATGATCATTGCGGTCGGGCTGTGAACGACTCGTAGCGGAGAGTTTACAAGGCGTTTACATGGCAGAGTGAAATTTCAAGCGGCTCTCCGGATGGGTGCCCTAGAATCGGACAAAGTCATCCAGGAGGTCACCCACAATGATGTTGCGCCACGAGCTTTCCGAAATCGCCGCCGGCCTGTCGGCCTGTTTTTCCAGTTCCTTCTCTGGTCCCGTGCTGAGCGCCGGTCTGGCTGCGTTTGGTCGTTGAGCGGTCAGGCGTCTCGCAACAGGCCGTCGCGGACGGCTTGCTCGATGCGCTCGGCCATGTGGTCCCATAGCGTCTGAGAGCCCTCGGCAATGGGCGAGCAGCGTCGCCAGACGGCCGAGCGGCAGACCTGATTCTCGAGCCAGCTCTGGCCGTCGGTCAACAGATTGTGCAACAACGGCTGGAATCGGTCCAGGGCCGAGGCAAACCTGGCGTCGGCCGTTGCACCCTCTTCGAATTCGTCCCATAGTCGCCGCAACTCGGAGGCCTGATCGGGCGGCAAGAGCGCGAAGACCCGGTCGGCTGCGGCCAATTCTCGTTCGTGCTTGTCGACCTGGGCCTCGGGATCATAGGCATAGCTGTCGCCGGCATCGATTTCGACGAGATCGTGGACCAGCACCATCTTGACCACTCGGGTCAGGTCCACCGGCTCATTGGAATACTCGGCCAGCACGATGGCCAGCATGGCCAGATGCCACGAGTGCTCTGCGTCGTTTTCTCGACGGCTCTTGTCTAAGAGCAGGGTCTGGCGCTGGATGTTCTTGAGCTTGTCAATCTCGGCCAGAAACTCCAGCTGTTGGCGTAGTCGTTCCATGTTTATCGCAATCCGAAGAACGAGCCCAGGCGCCCGAGGGTCGACTTGCCGTCGAAGACCTGGGCCAGGCCGCGCAGCTCTCCTTCTAGCTGAAAATCCCAGCACAGCTCCCACACCCGCACCGTGCCGTCGGCCCCGGCCGTGACCAGGTTGCGCCCGAAGGGCCCGGCCCAGCCCGACACGACGGGCCCGCGGTGAGGAGTGAACTGGCTGAAGGCCTGGCCGGTGGTCAGATCCCAGACGAACATGTGGCCGTCGGCGCCGGCTGAAACCGCAGCCAGCAATTTCGGCCAGAGGTGGACGAAGACCACCCGGTTGCTATGTCCCTCGAGGGTGATACAGCATTTGCCCGAGCGGGTCTGCCACAATCGCAGTTGATGATCCTCGCCAGCGGTGATGGCGAATTCGCCGTCATCATCGAGGTCACCGGCCGTGACCTCTCGGCCCGGCGCCTCCCTGAGAGCCCGCGCGTCCAGGTTCTTGTGGGCCTTGGGTAGAGCCCAGAAACCGAAGCTAGGCCCGGTAACGCCGTAGGCCAGATCGGGAGTGGTGGCTACCAACTGTCCCCCTTCGAACTGCCGCAAGATGGTCAGGTTCTCGAGGTCGACCAGGTGGATGTGCCCGCTCTGGGTCGAGGCCACCGCGAACAGGCCCCGCTGGTCGGGGCAGATGGAAAGCACCGTTTCGTCGAGCGACAGGCGTTGATCGGCCTGCAACGAGCGCGGGTCCACGATCAAGAGCTGTCCCGATCGGGTACCGACCAGCAGTCGCCCGGTAGCGTGGGCGATGGCGCTGGCATCACTCACGGCCAGGGTGTTCAGGCGCCGGCCACTGCTGATGGAAAAGAGCGAGACCTGGCCCTGATGGCGCACGAAAATGGTCTCGTTGACAAAGTCGGCACAGACCTCTTCGGCCCCGGGGCAGTCGATCGACTGACGCTCCCACAACTCCGACACCTTGTCGCGGGGCAGAAAGTCGCCCAATTCGAGCAACATATCCAGCACGCGACGGTCGCGGGCGTAGCCGCGCACGCCGCGGGCCCGCATGAGGTCCCGATAGGCCAGGCCGGCCGAGCCGGCCTCGAGGTGCTGGCAAGCCTTGCCATAGAACTCTTCAAAAGAACTGCGGGTCAACTCTTCCTCGGCCAGGCTGCGGCCTCGGGTGATCAACAGCTCGCGCTGGTAGACCCGGTTCTCTTCGTCGTATTCCCACAGGCACAGCCGATCGGAGGCGGTGACGATATAGCTGCCGGCCACGATGGCTTTGAGGCCCTGCTCGTGGGGCTCCCATTGGCGCAGGCGGTGGCGGCGAGCGAGCGACCACAGGGTCAGCTGCCCTTCGGATTCGAACAGCAGGTGATCTTGGGGGGTGAAGCAGGCGGGGCCTTCCGTCGAGAAAAGCAGGTGGCCGGCCAGATCGAACACCTCTTTGAGGCCACCCTCATGTTCGACCATCAAGAAGCGCTCCGACGGGCTCAGCCGAGCGGTCAGCGGCTGGCCGTGGACGCTGTAGTCGACCATGGGTTGAACTTTGGCCAGGTCCCACATGCGCACGGTGGCTCCCACCGCGATGACCACCGGTTGGTGGGCAAAGAGCAGCAGTTGGCGAATCACCCCGTGGTCGGCTGGGAACTTGTGCAACAGCTCGCCGTTCTCGGCGGCGATGATGCCCAACTCACCGTCGGCCGTGCCTCCTACCACCTGGCCGCCGTCGGGGGTCAGGCCCGCGCAAGTCAGCGGCTGGCCCCAGGCGCTGATGGTGTAGCCATCGCGGTTGAGCAGCCGGCTGGCCGTTCCGGCCACCACCAGGCGGTCGCCGGCCAGGCACAGCAACCGCTCGTCGGGAAGCTCCCAGGCCAGCTCGCCAGTGTCGAGTCGCCAGGCACGGGCCGGCACCTGATCGAGCGAGTAGAGCAAGGCTCCGTCACAGGTCAGGCGGCGGGGTCCGTTAGCCAGTTCAGAAGACCACAACCACTGGTGCTCGGGATGCCAGGCCGCTAACCACGTCTCGCCGGCCACAAAGACCGTATGGCCGTGCAGATAGCAGGAACGGGCCGGCCCCGGCAGCCCCAGCGTTTCGACCGGATTCGAGCGCGGAAAGAACACGCGGTCGTCGACCCCACGGACCCCGAGCCGGGCCATGCGCCTCCGGGTCAGGGTCAAGCCGTCGTTGGGCATCTGGTTGAGGGCAGTGGCATAGGCTCGTTCCGCGGCAAAGAAGGCGTCCTGATACATCAGGGCGTCGCCCATGGCGCGATGGGCCACGCCGCGCTCGGCCCACTCGGGTTCGCGCACCGCCTTTTCGAATACCTTGACCGCCTCGGGGTAGCGGCCGCACTCGGTCAGGAAGAGCCCGAGCTGAAAGGTGGCCCCAGCCTGCTCGAGGCGGCGCACGACCTCGTCGGCGGTCAGCTTGGAGCGACGCCATTCCAGCAGCGAGCGGTTGAAGACCGTCTCGTGGTGCTGGCCGTCGAGGTTGGCGGCTTCGTTCCAACTGTCTAACGCCTCCTCGGTCTGGTTGAGGTTATACAGTGAAACGGCTCGGTTGTTGAGCGAGTCGGCCCTTTGTACCCCCTCGACCGGCTCGGGTCGGGCGTATTCGCTGCCGGTGATTTGGCGATAGAGGACGGCTAACTCCTGGCGCATGGCCGTGGCGGTGGGCGGGCGCCCCTCGGGTTTTTTGGACAGACAGGCCAGGATAAAGTCATTGAGGGGTCCGGGAATATCCTCACGCAGGCTCCGGGGAGAGGGAACGGGCGTGTTCCAATGGTGCTGGATCATGCCGATGCCGTCCTGGGGCTTTTCGGTCTGGAACGGAATGCGACCCACGCACAGCTCGAAAAGAACGACCCCCAGGGCATAAATGTCGATGGGCGGACCGATGGTGGCGCCGGCGATCCACTGCTCTGGCGCCCCATAGTCGGGCGTGCCCAGCAGAGCCCCCTCGAGCTTGGTGCCGGACTCGGCCGAACTGACCGTTTTGACGATCCCGAAGTCGGTCACACAGACGCGGTCGTCACCTCGGACCAGCAGGTTGGCGGGCTTGACGTCGCGGTGAATGACTCCGTGGCGGTGGGCGTGGGTGAGACCGTCGGCCGCCTGAATGATCAAATCCAGGATCTTGGTCCACTCGCCGGGTCGCACATAGCCCTGGTCGATCCAGTCTTTGATGCTGCCACCGGTCAGATAGTCCAGGAAGAGCGCAGGCACCCCCAGGTATTCACGCACGTACCAGCACTGCACGATGTTCGGGTGGGCCCCCAGGTCGATCCAGGTCTGCGCCTCGCGTACGAACCCCTCGCGGTGGATGGGCTTCTTCATCATCTCGGGCAAAGGCACCTTGACGGCCATGTCGAGGTTCCATTCCAGGTGCCCAACCCGCACCACCGCCCCCATACCACCGACTCCGATGATTCCTTTGACTTCATAGAGCCCGTCGAGGACCGTTCCCGGCCGCCAGGACTCAAGACCTGCGATAAGAGTCATTCCAATAGATTTACCACTTTGTAGTCAGGCTCAATCCCCACCGGTCTCGACAGCAGTTGTTCACAAGACGGTAAGGACTGCCTCACCGACTGCCGCGTAAAATAGCCGAGGAATGAAGATCACGCCACTTTCCGTTCCGCGAGCCCCAGTTACGGTTCGTGCCGAACAGCCGTCTGGCGGGGACCGGGTCGAACTGGGCGCCCCCGAGCGGCTGCCCGATTGGCGTTTTGCCCTCAAATACAGCAATCAAGAAATTCTCGACCGGCCCCAGGTGGCCGAGCGCTTTCTGGACGAGTACCTCCAGCACGAAGCGACTTTCTTCGCCATGGCTCGCGATCCCGAATCGGGCTTGAGCTTCGACGGCGTCAACCTGGACCCGGCTACCGGCGAGCCTATCAGTGTGCGCCGCTTCTCGGCCGCCTCGAAGGAATGTCTCGACCTGGCCCTGTGTGTGAAAGCCCTTTACGGCGATCCGCTGGTCTCGAAGGTGGTGAGTCCGTCGGATCCCAGCCTGGCTCCGGAAGTGGCGGCCGCCATCCTCGAGCGCAAGATTCGCAGCTATCAACGTTACGAACAGGATTATCCGGGCTTTGGCGGCTATTTCACCTGGTTTGACTCGGGCGAAAAGGCCGCGCCCGTGCAAGGCTGGGCCAGGGCCTTTCCCACCCTCGACCTGGGCGAGATGATGTGGTCGCTCTTGCTGGTCGAAAAAGCCCTGCGCGACACTGGCCGCGGCGAGACCGCGCAGGCCTATCAAGCTTACAACGAGCGGCTGCGCGCTCAGGCTCGCGAGGCAATGTTCGACCCCGTGAGCGAGCGTATCAGCGGCCATGTCGAGGTGAGTGACCCTCTCGACGCCGAGTCGCGTTTCATCGGCCGCGGCGCCATGACCGGCGAGCACGGGGTCCACGAGGGCCAGATGATCATCCTCTACATGAGCCTGTTCGCCGGCCTGCCCGAGGACAAGATCCAGGCCATCTGGGACGACATCAAGATGGTGCGCGTCGAGCACAAGCATGGAACCACCTGGCAGGGCTATTGGGGCTCGCCCCACGAGGAGTGGGCCTATCTGTTCTTGCCCTATCGCGATATCGACGGCTTCAAGGACCTCTTCCGCATCCGCGAAGAGATTCGCGCCCAGAACGCGTTCGACCGGGGCTATCCCGGCTTTGCCGCCTCGGCCCACAATCCGGCCCACGAGGGCTACATGTCGGCCTGTGGGATCGAAGGGGTGGGCAGCCAGGGGGTTGACCATAACGACACCTACACCCCTTACGGAGCCTTTCCGATGCTGCTGCAGTTTGCCGGCGAACTGACTGGCAACGTCGGTCTGGCCTGGCTGCACAACATGCTGGTCGGACCTCGCCTGCAGGGACCGTTGGGAGCCGGTGAATCGGGCACCAACGACGGCACCGGCGCGGCTCCGGTCAAGACCATCGATGTCAGCTTTACCAACCTGCTCGCTCTCGCTGGCGGCCTCGAAGACGAGACCGCCGACCTGCTCAAGGAAATGGGCAAATACGACCAGTTCCAGCAGATCATGACGGGCGAGTTTCAAGAGACCTTTGCCGAGGCCCCCTTGCGCGAGCCCATCGGCTTTCACGCCCCGGGGCCGCCGGCCCCGCCAGGACGTGAGTATCTGCTGGCCGAACAACCATCCTAAAGGACGCGCCATGAAAATCAACCCCTTCGGTCAACCCGTGCAATACTCCGGACCCCCCCGCGGCTCCACCAGCCGACCTGACGAGGCGGTTCCGGCCGAGACCCTCGACCTGTCCGACCGGGCGGCCCAGGTTAAGTCGGCCGGCGGCGGCTGGTGGCGCAGCCTGGCCGTGGCCGGTATGCTGGCCCTGGGCGCCACGGCAGCCATGAGCCCTCCAGCCGTGGCCCAGACGGTGCAGTGCGAGACCCAGGCGGCCATGCCGTTTCAGCTGGTGCGGGCCAAGGACGGCACGGTGGTGATTCACGTCGGCAACGACCGGGTGGTCGACCCCCACAACGGCTCGACTTACAAACTGCCCGGTGCGGCCAAGCAGGCCCGCGCCCTGCAGCGCCTGAGCCTGAGCGAGCAAGCGTCTCGCTTTGGCGGCACTTCGGCTGACGGCATCTACGCCGAGGTTCCCAGCCAAGGGGGCACAGTCTATCTCGAACAGACCAGCCCCACCACCCTTACCGCTAACTCGATCGAACTCGAGCAAGAAGCTGGCGGCGTCTACCTGAATCGCCCTGGCACCGACGACGTGTTGCTACGGTAGAGGGGAGCGCCGGCTTCGCCGTCGAGAGGGGAGCGCCGGCTTCGCCTTGGCCGAGGGAGGAGCGAGTTGAGCTGTCGCTCAACTCGAGTTTTTTGAGGTACTCGACGCTGCGCGTCGTTATTCTGGGCGGCTGGCGCCGCTGATGTCCCGAAAAAGAAGGTGGCTCGAACGGTCGCGGGGCGGTGCTCCCACGAACCCGGAGCAATCCCGGCCTGACTGGCCGCGGGGCGGTGCTCCCACGAAAAGCCGGAGCATGCTCCCACGAAAACTCGGAGCAAGCCCGGCTCGTCCGGCTGCGGGCATTGCTACGATAGAGGGGAGCGGCCTCCGGCTTCGCCTTGGCCGAGAGAGGAGCGAGTTGAGCTGGCGCTCAACTCGAGTTTTTGAGGTACTCGACGCTGCGCGTCGTTATTCTGGGGGGCTGGCGCCGCTGATGTCCCGAAAAAGAAGGTGGCCCGAACGGGGAATTCGGGCCTGGAATTGGGATTTGGGGGGGCGAGACCACCTGGTATGATTTGGAAAACCGCAACCTGGGGGGGTCACGGTTATCCTAACTTGTTTCATGCCAGGCTCCGGGTCTTGGTTGTTCCGGATGGCCTCTGTTCCAACGCTAGGTTACCTCTCGGGGGCGTTTCTGCCAGCCTTCTTTGAGATGCATGGGGGGCATCCTAAAGGATATTGTTAGTCCCCATGCGCTGATAGAAGGCATAACCCTTGGGCGGCAGCTTGACCGTGAGCGAGCCTTCCTCGACCTGACTGGCCGCGCCGCCTAGCAGATTCGCCAGCGGGCCGTCGGGCAGGCCCGTGGGCACCTCGAGGGTGCGGGGCTCGTCGGCGTTGTTGAAGAGACAGACGACCGTCTCGTCGGGGCGCAGCCTGGCCAGGGCGTAAGTATCCTGGGTGACCAGCAGCTCTTTCTGGGTGCCCAGGGTCAGAGCTTGCGAGCCGTGGCGAGCCTGGCTAAGTTCCTGGACCAGCGGAGCCAGGGCGGGCGGGGTCTGCCAGTCGATGTCGCCCCGATTGCCAGGAAAGGCACCCGTCATGGCCCATTCGGTGCCATAGTAGAGCGTCGGCATGCCGCGACAGGCGTAGAGAAAGGCCAGGGCTAACTCGAGCTTACGCGTATCGCCGCCGCAGTCTGACATAAACCGCAGCATGTCGTGGTTGTCGACAAAGATGCTCAGCTTGCGTGGGTTGTCATAGTATTTGTCGTCGGCCAGCGCCTCTGAGAGAACCCGCATGCTCTCGCCGCCATTCGAGAAGCGCAGCCGGTCGGCTTCCTGGTCGTTGTCGAGCTGCACCTCGTCGGCCAGGGCGAAGCGTTCTTTGTCGCTGCGCTGGGGATCCGAGGCGAAAACGCGGCGGATGGCGTAGGCCAGGCGAAAGTCGAACATCGAGTCCAGGGTCCGGTTCTGATAGCCGGCCACGAAGTTGGCGTCCTGCCAGAAGGCTTCGCCCACCGAGAGATAGTCCGGGTGTCCCTCGCGCATCGACTCGTTGAAGCGCTGCAAGAACGGCTCGGGCACGTGGCGTACGGCGTCGAGCCGCAGGGCGTCGAGGCCCGTTTTGTCCATCCAGTCTTGATGGACCTTGATGAGGTAGTCGGCCACCTCGGGTTGCTCCTGGTCGAGGTCGGGCAGGCCCGCCAAAGAGCCATGCTCCATGGCGTACTGGTCGCGCCCCCAGATCTTGCCTTCGCGGTGGAACCAGCGGCCCCGGTCGGGATCCCTGGTCCAGGGATGATTGTAGCTCACGTGGTTGAGCACCACGTCGAGCATGACTTTCATGCCCTTCTGGTGGGCTTTCTCGCAAAGCTCTTTGAGGTCGTCGAGCGAGCCGAACGACGGCTCTGGGGCCTCGAAGTCCACCGGCCAATAGCCGTGATAGCCGTCCATGCCCAGAAAATCGCGCTCGTTCTGGTAGGGGCAAGACAACCACAGGCAATCGACGCCCAGGCCGTCGAGATAGTCGAGCTTGTCGATGACGCCCCGCCAGTCTCCGCCGTGGAAGCGTTGCGGCTGGCTGGGGTCGGTGCCCTGATCGTTGGTCGGGTCGCCGTTGTGGAAGCGGTCGGTCACGCCGTAGTAGATGGTGCGACCTTCCCAGCGGAAGATCCCTTCCAGGCTGCCGGGCGGCAGTTTCTGGTCGACCTGGCCCGAGAGCTTGTCAGCTCCGGTCGAAACGGCCACGGTGAGCGGCTGGGTCGTCCAGCCCTGGGCGCGCAGACGATCTTTGTCGAGTTCGACCAGCAGGCAGCTGAGTTCGGGAGAGTGATAGACGTTGAGGCCCTCGGCGTGCTCGAGGTCGTTCTTGATGGGCAGTTCCAACTGGCCGCCATCCCAGCTGACGGTCAGGTCGGTGTTCAGGTGGCCGCGCTCGGCGCCGGCTCTGAGGTGGGCCAGTTCGGCTTGAATTCGCAACGGTTCGTCAGGGTTGCCCAGGCGGGCGCTCAGCGCGAACAGATCGCGAGAGCTATCGAATCCATCATAACGGCGAACGACCTCACCGACCGGGTCCAGCGCGATCAGGTCCTGGCGGCCGAGAGGTTGGGGCAGCGGGCCGGTGCGGGCGGCCCGATCACTCTGCTTGGCCCGGAGCCCTTCCTGAGTGATCTGGCTGTTGAGGGCGGCCCGGTCTCTGGCCTGCCCCGAGTAGTCTTTGCCGGGGCGGCTCAGGACCCAGCCCGCCACCAATCCGCAGGCGCCCCCAACGGCGGCTGCCGGCAGCGAGTGGCAGGCGCCCAGAGCGGCCCCGGCAACCCCGCTTAAAGCTACCGCCGCCCACCGTTTCTGGGGGGGCGAGAGGGTAACCCGGTCGGGAGCCTTCGGCTTGTCTGTCGGTCCGCGAAGGGTCGGTGGCTGCACGTTGAACGTGCGCACCGGCTGGATCTTCATGGCCGCAATCTAGCCTGCCGGTCTGAAAGCACTCTTAACTTCTCTGAACTTCTTCACCAGCAGTCTGAAATTTCAGCATAGTTTCACCTGGGCCGACTAGACTGCCAGGGATGAAAGTAGGTGCTTTCAGTGCCCCGCCTCTCAAGGCTGTGGCCCCGCCCCCTCCCCAACAGGCAGAGGACAAGCCGGCCGAGCCGAAAGAGGAAAAGGATAGCTTCCAACTGTCCGAGACCCTGTCTCGGATTGGTGGCAACGTCCTGCATGGGTTGGCCAAGATTCCCACTGCCTACCGTTACGTTCCCGGCCTGCTGCGTTTTGCCGTGGTCGACGGTCTGGTGACGACCCTCCAGGTCACGGCCGGCCTGACCGGACTGGCCGGCATGGCCGGTCTCAGCGTGGCCGGTTTCGTGGATGTCTACAATGGCATCAAAAAGAAGGACCCGGTCCAGGCTCTAGGCGGTGCGGGCGAGATCGCTCGCGGTCTGTTTGTGGGCGGCCTGGCCGCCAGCAAAGCTTTCGATCTCGGCGCTCACACCGCCCTGGTGGGGACCGGCGCCCAGGCCTTTGGCTGGGCGAGCGGCGTGCTCAGCCTGGGCTCGGGCGTGTGCAAGCTCCATCGAGGCATCAAGAATGGCGACCGCAAGGAAAAGTTGGTCGGCATGCTCGAGTGCGGCATGGCGGCCGCTTCCTTCTGTTTGCTCGGCGGTATGGCTTTTACTCCGGTTCTGATTGCCCAGGGCGCCATGGCGGCGGCCAAGACGATCTACACCAACTGGGACACCATCGTCTCGGTGGGAGGGGCCATCAAGCGCAAAGCAGGCCAGTTGTGGAACAAGTTCGTGGACATCTTCCGAGAACCGCCCAAGGCTGGCGAGGCTACCAGCGAGCCGCCTGAGAAAGCACCGAGCCAAACAAGCCCGGGCAAGTCGGTGGATCCGTCTCGACCAATCGAGCCAAAGCGTTTTCCGGCCTACTGGATTTGAACAACCGAGCGTCCGGCGAGGCTTCCAGGCGGCCGTCCTCGGACAGAAAGAGCCAGTCTTGACCGCTGGTGTAGAGAATTCCCAGGCGCTCGTCCCGGCCCACGTGCCAGAATTCGAGGCCCTCGGCCTCCCGACGCACTTCGATGGGCGAGGCCTTGGGTCGAAAAGAGCAAACGCCGGCCATGCCCGCAAACTCTTGCGGCCGTGACCAACCGAGCCGCGGATGAGCCCGCCACACCTGGCGGCTGCCGAAGCGAATGGCCATCTCCGACAGCCAGCTAAACGGCTCGAGATAGCTCTGCTCGCCCCTGAGCAACTCATGCTGCTCGTCGAATTCGGCCACAATCTCGGCCGTCTCGGTTCGATGCAGCGTGAGTCTGGCCCCCCGGCGGTCGAGCACCAGACAGTATGTGCCCGCCGGGCTGAATCGGGCGTAGGTGCCCCGCCCCAACTTGAGAGGATCCCCCGCTTGGCGGCGCAGCCAGACCCAGCCGTCGTCGGTCCTGAACAAGAGCTTGAACTCGCGAGGATGCACATCCTCGATATGGGTCTCTTCCTCCCAGGCCGTCGCTTCGGGCGCTCGATAGCGGGTTCGCGAGTCGTCCACCAGGCAGTGGGGCTGCGAGCAGGAGCCCACCTCGGGCAGTTGGCCCAGCAACGGCTGGTCGATGAAGGTGAGCCGCTGGCCGGTAGCCAGGCTGAGCACCTCGGTGCGGCGATTGCGGGTGGCGAACACCAGGGTCCGGTCATCGTTGAGCCGCAGACGCGCGCGGTCGGGAACCGCGCATCCCGACTGACCGGTGGCGGGATCGAAGAGCTCCCAACCCAGGGCACGCTTGCGCAGCAGCACCCCGTCGTCGATCCAGGCCTCGGGTAGAGGCTCGATCCGACCGTCTTGATAGCTCACCCAGAAGACACCTTGGCCATCGCTCCAGGCGAACCACTCGGGGGCGTTGACCAGTTCGGCCTGAACCAGCCCCCACAACGGCTCGAAGCTGTCGGCTTTACGCCAGAATTTTCGCTCCATGAGCACGAAGGTCTGGCGAGGCGAGACTTCGAGCACCAGCTGCGCGTTGGCTCCCCACTCCTGGTCGAATCCCAGGCGAGATAGGGTGGTCGGTCGCTTCGCCTCGGCGCGCGCGGTCTGGCCCCGCAGGCGGTAGACCCACGCCTGGTCTTCGGCGTCATAGAAATAGAACGAGTCACTATCCCAGGAGAACCTTCCCTCGGGCCCCGCTAGTTTGGCCAGCACCGCACCAGTGCGAGCGTTGGTGATGCGAATCGGGTCCGGGGTTCCGTGAGTTTGCAGGGCCAGCCATTGTCCGTCCGGGGAGAGGTCGACCAGCCAGGGAACATGCTCGCGAGTCTGGAGGCCCCCCAGAGCGAGGGTGAAGAGGTTTTCGCCCACCCGGTAGCAGAGGGTCGTAGCGGCCAGGCCCAGGAATTCGGCCACCTGGTGCTCGAGGGGGATTTCCTGGCTGGCGTGGTCCTCTAGCGACCAAAGCGTCAATCGCCCGGGGTGGCTCAGGATGAGGGTGGCCGAGGCGAAGATGGCCGAGGCCACGTCCTCGAAGGTTTGGACCAGGTGGCCGGTGGCTTGCTCGAACACCCGCAGGGTGGCCCCGTCGAGCAAAGCGAGATAGGTGCCCTCAGGGTGCCCATAGGCCTGTTCGAAGGGAGGCAGAAGAAACAGGGTCCGGCCGCTCTCGACTTCGACCACTCGCCGGCCTACCACCAGCTGGTTTGGGCCGGCGCACATCAGGGGGTAGCCGGCCGGAAATCCGCTCTCGAAATAGTAGCGCGGATGTTGGCGCCGCCAGGCCGGTTCGAGGGCCAGATCCTCGGGCAGGATGGCCTCGGTATCGAGATATCCCAGGCCAGACCTGGAGAATGGCCTGGGTTGGCCGGCGCGGTCCCTGAGCAAAGCCAGACCCGGACGTTGAGCGGCCTGGGCCAGTAAGGGCGCCAGTCCGGTCCGTTGCTCGAGCCGGGCCGCCGCTTCTAGCAACGAGCCGGCCAGGCTGTCGAGTTCTGCGAGCAAGGCCAGCAAGCGGTCGTTTTCGACCAGCTCGGTGCGGGTGCTGTCGAGGTGGACCTCGTCGGGATTGGCCACCACCGTCAGTCCCCGGGGCAGGCTGGCGAAGGCAAGCCAGTAAGTGATGCCCTCCACCACCAGTCCCAGGTAGCCCGGCCGGTCGGTGTAGTCAAAGCGCGCGTGGACCGAGTAGGGCAAAGGCGAGGAATATCCCTGGCCGGGGCCCGCTAGCGGCCGGTCGGGTCGTTGCCAATAGCGCCAGATGATGGCCACGTCGTCGGCCTGCTGGTCGGGCAAAGGAGTGTCGCTGTCGACCTTGACCGGGCTGTAACGGCAGGCCCAGCTCAGCACCAGATTGGCCTCGTCGCGGCTGGTGGGTTGCTTGCCCCAAGCCGCCGGCGAGCCGAATTTGCCGGCTTTCTCGAGAGTGAACCGGAGTCCCTCGACCTTCGCCTGGCGCCGCTGGTGGCTTTGGCCTCGGGGGCTCCAGCAAAATCGTTCACTGGCCGTTTCTACCACGATTCGTCGAGGCCGCAGATGGCTGGCGCAATAGACGGCCAGCGCCAGGCGGTGGAGAGCCGAGTCTTTTCGGCTCAAGAGATGGCCTTCCAGATTTTCGAGCGTCGGAGGATCCACTTCGAACTCGACCGCGTGCTCCATGCCTCCGAAGTGGATGCCGGTCAATTCCTCCAGCCGCACCCAGCCGGCCGCCCGGTTGCGCACCCGCATCGTTCGGGCTCCCAACAGATAGGCGCAGCTGAGCAGGTGAGCCAGGTAGAATTCGGGCGACGTGCTCAAAGCTTCGAGAAACAGCGCGGACGCGCGCTCCTGATCGATTCCGAAAACGCTCTGGCCAGTTGTGGGGCTGAGGCCCTGCTGCTCGAGAAAGCTATCCACGGCGCGTTCTTCTACCCTCGGGCCGCATGCTCCGTCTGGGGGGCACCCTCGCTCCGTCAGAAGTTTTTCAGGGTCGATGCCTAGACTCGACCTATGCAGGTTCAAGCCGGAGGGATTTCATTCCACGCGCCCTTGGTTCGACGAGCGGGTGCGCTGGCGCAGGCCCCGCTAGACCAGGTGGCTCCGAGCCGACCCGGCGGCGAGCTGATGCGTCCCGAAACTATCGACTCGGTAGCCCAGAAACTCGAACAGCAGTGGGCCCGCGAGATGCCCAATCCAAAGGCGACCACCGGCATCATCGTCGAGCGAGACTGGCGACCCAGCGGGCCTCATGATCCTATCCTGCTAATTGCCGAGGGCATCAAGGCCGCCAACGGACGCCCACGGTTGCTGTACTTGGGGCGCAACACCCCCACCGCTCAGATGGGCAAGATCAGCTGCCTGGCCATTCCTGGTGGCCGCGACGTCACGCCCGCTCGCTACGGCAAGGTGCTGGGACCGGCCATGGATCCCAACGAGCCCGACGCCGCCTTTGACGATTTCACCATCGCCTGTATCAAGATAGCCTTTGAAACCGGCATGCCCATTCTGGGCCACTGTCGCGGCGAGCAGATCATGAACGTGGCCGCCGGTGGGACCCTGACCCAGGACATTCCCACCGAATTCCACGCGCCGCCAGGCTTTGGTTCGCGCTACGGCACCAGGATCGATCATCGCCCCGAGGCGGCCCGCAACAGTGTGAGCCTGTGGGAGAAGCCTTCTCATCTGATCTATGTCGAGCCGGGCACCCGGCTGCACGAGATCGTGGGCGACTGCCTCGAGCAGGTCAACTCGATTCACCATCAATGCATCGAGAATCTAGCCCCCATGTTCGTCCCCGTGGCCTTCGCCCTCGACGGCGTCATCGAAGGAATCCAACGCAAAGACATGCCGTGGCAGAACGGCTATCAGTTCCACCCCGAGGGCATGCGCAAGTTCGATGAGAAGTTCCAGAAGCTCTACGACAACCTCATCGACGATGGGGCGCGTTTCGCTGCCGGCACGCTGTTCTAGAAGGCGCGAATCACGATCTGGCCGTCTTGATAGACGGCCATGCCCATCCTCACTCGCTGGAGCTTGCCTCGGCGGGCATCATAGCGGGTGAAGCGCAGCTCGTAGCCCGGAAATTGCGCGAAGCGATGCCGGTCTGCATCGAGGCCACTGAGGCCCACTTCATAAAGGTCGTCCAGCGACTGAATCTCGCCGCCCAGGCGCTCATAGACCCGCCGCACCAGGCTGCCGTCGTCGCTTAGTCGCAACTCGCCCACCGACTCATCGGCCTGGCGAAAGAGCAGATGCTTGGAGCCCGACGTGACAAAGACATGCTCGCTGGCGGTGCGGCCGCGCCGGGCCTTCTCGACCTGGGCCACCAGTTTCTGATAGGCCGCTTCGACCTCGGGAGTGACTTGCAGTTCGCGATACTGCGGCTTGGGAGCCGGCGAAGGCTCGGCCCCCGAGAGGGTAACGCCGTCGACCTGGGGAGCCGGTTTCGGCTCCCGCAGGTCGATTTCAAAGCGGTATTTCTTCTTCAACTGGTGGGAAAGCCACGCGAGCGCAGCAGCGCCTCGATCTTGGGGTCGCGACCGCGGAAATTGCGATAGGCGACGGCCGGATCGATCGTGTTGCCCACCTGCATGATATCGTCGTGGAGTCGCTTGGCTACCTTCTTGTCGTAGGGGCCATCAGCTTCGAGAAAAGCCTCCCAGCAGTCGTGATCGAGCACTTCCGACCACAGATAGCTGTAGTAGCCGGCCGAATAGCCGTCGCCGGAAAACACGTGCCCGAATTGCGGGATGCGATGGCGCATCACGATCTCTTTGGGCATGCCCAGCGCGTCGAGGGTCTCTTTTTCGAACTTTCTGGTGTCGATTTCGACTTCGCCGGCCAGGTGCAGCTTCATGTCGACGATGGCCGAAGCCAGATACTCGACAGTGGCAAAACCCTGGTTGAAGGTGGCCGCCTTCTCGATCTTTTCCACCAGTTCGGCCGGCATCGCTTTGCCCGTCTGATAGTGCAGGGCGAATTGATTGAGCACCTCGGGCGTCGAGAGCCAGTGTTCGTTGACCTGCGACGGAAACTCGACATAGTCGCGGGCCACGTTGGTGCCAGCGAGCGACGGGTAGTTGACGTTCGAGTTGAGCCCGTGCAGGGCGTGGCCGAACTCGTGAAACATCGTCTCGGCGTCGTCCCACGAGATCAGCACCGGCTCACCAGGCTTGCCTTTGACATAGTTGGAGTTGTTGGACACGATCGGAGTAATCGTCTTCTTGAACTTCTCCTGGGTGCGGTACTCGTTCATCCAGGCACCCGAGTCCTTGCCGTCGCGAGCGTAAGGATCCCAATACCAGTAGCCGACGTGGCCGCCGTCTCGGCCTTTGACCTCGAAGATCTCGACCTCGGGATGATAAACCGGCAGACCCTCGACCGGATGGAAGGTAAAGCCGTAGAGTTGGCCGGCCTGCCAGAACTGCCCGTCGCGCAGGTTGGCCAGCTGTAGATAGGGCTTGATGGCCGCCTGGTCCAGGTCGTATTTGGCTTTGCGCACTTTCTCGGAGTAGTAGCGATAGTCCCACGGCTCGATGGTGATGTTGTCGCCGTTCTGATCGGCTACCGCCTGCATATCGGCCACTTCTTGATGGACCCTGGCGACGGCCGGTTTCCAGACCTTGAGCATCAGGTCCATGGCGTTGTCCGGGTTCTTGGCCATGGCGTTCTCGAGACGCCAGTGAGCGTGGGTGGGATAACCCAGCAGCTTGGCTCGCTTGGCTCGCAACATCAAGATTTCGGAACAGATCGCGTTGTTGTCGTGCTCATCACCGTTGTCGCCGCGGCCCACCCACATGCGCCAACCCTTCTCGCGCAGGTCGCGGCGCTCGGAGTAGGTGAGGAAAGGCTCCATCGAGGAACGAGTATTGCGGATGGCCCACTTGCCCTTTTGCCCCTTCTCTTCGGCAGCAGCCGCGGCCGCGTCGATGAACGACTCGGGCAGACCGGCCAGGTCGGCCTTACCCTCGAGCACCAGCAGGTGATTCTCTTCGTCGGCCAGCTGGTTCTGACTGAACTTGGTATAGAGTTCGGCCAGCCGCTGGTTGTACGTCGACAGCTCGGCCTTGGCCTCGGCGCCCAGCTTGGCCCCCTCGCGCACGAAGTTGGTGTAGTAGAGCCAGGCCAGTCTTTGCTGCTCGGCACTGAGCTTGGCCTTCTCTGGTGAATTGTAGACCTGCTCGATGCGAGTGAACAGTCCCTGGTTTTGCACGATCTCGTCACTGAAGGCCGCAAACTTGGGTGACCACTCGGTATTGATTCTCTGCACCTCGGGGGTGTTGAGGGTCGAGGTCCAAATGCCAAACAGCAGCGACACTCGACTATAGTCGCGCCCCGATCCCTCGAGAGCGGCCAGAGTGTTTTCGAAAGTGGCCGGCTCGGAGTTGTCGGCGATGGCGGCCAGTTCTTTGCGATAGCTGGCCATCGAGGCTTCGAAGGCAGGGCCGAACATGTCGGGGCGGATTTTGTTAAAAGGCGGAACGCCTCCGTTGGGTCCAGTCCAAGTTTGCAAGAGCGGGTTCTCCTTCATCGCCTGGGCGTTGGCCGGCAGCCCCACCGCACGCAACAAGAGCGCGGCACCGCTAGCAGCCAGAAAAGTGCGTCGTTTCAAGATTTCTCTCCAGTCCTCGAGATGTAGCCTGCATTCCCCTCGGCCAGGCCGAGACCTGCATTTTCTAAGTAACCTGCGGGGGGGGCGCCGGGTTGCGGGCGCCCTGGCTTTCCAGGGGGTGGTGGACGAGGTAGATAGGCAGGCTTCGGCCGTGGCAGTCGGCAAGAGGCGAGTCGATCATGTAGCGGCCTTGAGCCTCGCACCAGGCCTTCGTCCCCCGGGGGACGAGTTCTTCGTGGTCACCACCGCGGTGGACGGTGAAGAGTGCCGGCCGAGGCTCACTGGGAGGTTTCGCCGCGGCTGAGATTCAACCCTGACTCCCCGCGGCGACGGCTTGACCTTTCCGAGACCGCCAGGGCCGTGAATTGGAGCGTCAAACAGCCCGGGGTGAAGAGTCGCGTCCTTGGGGCAAGACGCAATGGCCACGAGCCTCGGCAAGAGAAGGGACATTAGGTTTCCGTTGGGCAACGACGGTTGGGTCGCACCATTCCAAGAACTGAAACGCCACCGGGCGCTCGCCAGCGCCGCAGGCCGGCAACGGAGAAGGGCGTGACCGTCGCTGAAAGGCGCGCGGGCGCAGTTCTCAGACCACGGGCACTTCACGCCGCCGCAACTTAGCCGGCTCGAGCCCACTCTAGCAGCCATTCCAATAGCCCGCTCTCGGGCTCGCGTTCCAGCTCGCGCCCCCGGCGATCGCGCCAGACCAGCCCCTGGGGAGCCACCCCGCTCACGCGCAAGATGCCCTGATGGATGTTCTTGTGGCAGCGCGAGCACACCACCACCAGATTCTCGGGCACCGTCGGTCCGCCGCGACAGTAGAACACCACGTGATGCACGTCGAGCCAGAGTCTGTTGGGGCAGCCTGGGCAAGAGCAGCGATAGCCATCCCGCCGCAGCACTGCCCGGCGCTGGGCGGCAGTCGCCTGACGCTTGCTGGGATTGAACCTCAACCGTCCGGCCAGTTGCAATTTCGACTCGCCCGGACACACGTGTGTCTGCATTGCCAGCGCCTCGACCGGAGCGACCAGGTCCTGGGCGGCCTCGACCTTGAGCTGCTCTACCTGGCCGCCCAGAAAGTCGGCCAGGATCAGCTCGAACGCCTCGGCCGGATTGACCGTACCCCCATGGTCCCTCGAGATCACGCCTACAGCTCGCGACCACAGCTCGGACACTTCAGGAGCAACCCGAAAACGAAGCTCCACCTCTTCTACCATATTCAGGGCCGCCTCGGCCGGAGTGTCACCACGATTGGCCCCGGCCACCAGACGGGCCAGGCGATGAGGCTTGAGGCGCACGGCCAGGTCAAGCCAGGCCTCTTCGGTCTCGGGCGTCACGATGCGGGTGACCACACGCAGATTGGACCAGCAGATTCGGTTCTCTTCACAGGCTTTGGAAAACAGCGGCAGCTCTTCGAGATGGCCGGCGATCCGCATCGAATCTAGCGCCTCGCGCTTCTCGACTTTGATGAGCCGGGCGAAGTGGAGAGCCGAATGGCAGCCGGTCTCGGCGCAAAAATCGGTGCGCTCGATAGCCAACAGACATCGCCCCAGCAGGATGCGAGTCAGGGCCAGGGTGTTGGCCAGGCGACGGATCACCCTTTCCAGCCGCTCGTGAGGGAGCTTGCTCAAGTTTTCGAGGGTCCAGAACTCGCGTTGTTTATCATCGGTAATCATAAGGCCATGATAGTCTTTGTCCCCCTTGTTCGTCAAAGATTCGATGCGGCTAAAACCCTTATTTAATAGGCAATTGCGCATTTTTTGAGAGATGATTATTCGAGCTTTTCGAGGCCAAAATGAAGATTTCTTCAGACTCGGCTGTTCAAGTGCCTAAGGGGGCCCTGGAGAGGCTGTCACGAGCAGTTTAGGGGCGAGGTTCCAACGAGGCGGTTCGGCGGCCGCATCGGAAAATTATTTTGACACACGTGTGCGCGGAGGGTTAGGGTCCTCGACGAGTAGGGACAGGGTCGCGAATCTGAATCGTTATGCCTACGCGAGCAACTCTCCGGTTCGTCGTGTTGATGGAAGACGGCTCTGTCTATCACGTCCCCACCGGCAAGTGATACGCACCTGACGGAATCCAGGATGTGAGCTTCGACATTGCCGGAATGCTCAATGCCCAGGTGGCCACTCTCAATATGGTGGCCGCCGCCGCAAACGGAAGGGCCCGATTTCCCCTGGTGATAGTACGAGCCTCCCAGGGCGCGAACCGATGGGTCCATATAGCCAAACTGGTGGGCACCATATTCACGCGAAGGCCGCATTTCTCAAAGCTCCTTGCATAAACAACCCCACAAGGATCGAGAACGCTATGTTCGAGATCAGCGACGACTACATGTCAACACAGGGCATCACGCAGCGAAAAATCACGACCTTCCAACATCAAGAATACCGTCGTCTCTTCAGAGAGGGAATTCCCATCACCATGGCTGAACAACTCGCATCGCGCTGCAGGGACTTGTTGTTGACGGTGCAGACCCACAGGTGGCAAGAGCCTTAGTTGCAGAGTCATCGCACGTGCTACGCAGCCTGGGAATACACCTTCCCACCAACGCTCCCTGGGTTCCCAAACTGCACGGACCGGGGTTTTGAAATGGAAAATGCATCGAGATACAAGCGACTGATCGATCTCTTTGTCAGTAGGAGTGGCTCGATCACTTCCAGGAAGATACGGAACGGTGATTTTTCGAACGAAGATAGGGACATCAATGATTTCGTAAAGCGTCTCGACAAAAGAGAGCGCGAAATCCTGGGCAACCTCCTCGAAGAAGAACGGAAGGATGCCTTCCATGACGTCCTCTTTATCCTTGTGGAAAATAAAATTGGGCTTCACGACAGTGATGGTCCGATCGACTATGACTATACCCAAGACTATCACGGTGACTACGTGCATCGGTTGGCTGGGGAGCCGTGGTATGACGAGGACTGAAACGTCACCGGGGCGCTGACGCGCCCTTTGCCCAAAGGGCGCTCGCCAGCGCCGCGGGACGGTGAGAGTGGGCTGAGGCGCGCCTCTGTCGTGTTCAACGTGGTGAGAGGCGCGCCCGCCGCCCTCCCACGTCTCGCGGCGCCTTGAGGATGCACCAGAAACCGGCTCCCCGCGCTAGCTCTCTTGCCGTGATACCTGGATGTCGTTCACCCAGATCTCGTCTTCGTTGACTTCCAGGTTGCCCCCCGACTCGCTGGCCAGCGACTTCTGCAGAACCATGGCGTCGATGACTTCCGAGACGCGGCGTTCCAGCGGTCGCTGGTCGGAAGGCTGCAGGGCCTCTAGCGTCTGCTCGTAGACGGCAGGGTCCAGGCCGTTGTCGGCGGCCTGCTTGAAGGCCGCTTTGAGTTGATGCAAGCTCTCGCGCAGCTGGTCGGGGCTAAAGCCGCTGGTCAGACCGAACACGACCGCCGGGCGACCGAAGACACCGGCTTGCTGGAACAGCTCCAGCGCGGGTCGTTCATAGTATTCCCAGTTGGTATAGCTGTCGTCGTAGGGTAGGTGGGCGTCCAGAGCGCTGCGCAGCTTCTTGAGTTGCGCCCGGGTCGAGTCGACGGTCGCGCCCTCTTGCAGCGCGGCGGCGGCTGCCGGGTAGAGATTGCCCAGGTCTTGCTGCAGCGCGAGACGCTCCTCGAGGCTGGCGGCGCCGGCCGGCGTGAGGGCCTGGGCCAGTGGAGCTGTGTCTTTCTTCTCGGCCAGCAACTGCAAGAAGAGCTGGCGGGCCGGCTCGCACTCTGGGGCGAGCAGGTCGTCCTTGTAGAATCTGTAAGGGCTGGCCAGGGTGTATTCCCAGTGGGCGTAGTCGTCTTCGTACTGGCGGCTCGCCTCGGCCGCCCGGCTGAACTCGTCGAGGCGGGCGCGGGCCTGGTCGAGGGTGCTGCCCTGGGCCATGTCGGCGGTCGCCAGGTCGTACATCTGCTGGGGAAATTTGCCCTTTTGGAGCTGGCCGAAGACCTCGATACGCTGCTGCAGATCGAGTCCTGGTACCTCGGGAAGGACGTGACCGACCGAGTTCGCCTCTTGCTTGTTGGTCAGCAGTTCCAAAAAGAGCTGGCGGGCCGGCTCGCGGCCCGGGGCTAGCAGGTTGTCTTTGTAGAACCGGTAAGGGCTGCTCAGAGTGTATTCCCAGTGGGTGTAGTCGTCTTCGTACTGGCGGCTCGCCTCGGCCGCCTGGTTGAACTCGTCGAGGCGGGCGCGGGCCTGGTCGAGCGTACTGCCCTGGGCCATGTCGGCGGTCAGCAGGTCATACATCTGCTGGGGAAATTTGCCCTTTTGGAGCTGGCCGAAGACCTCGATGCGCTGCTGCAGATCGAGCCCGGGTACCTCGGGAAGGACGTGACCGACCGAGTTCGCCTCTTGCTTGCTGGCCAGCAGTTCCAAAAAGAGCTGGCGGGCCGGCTCGCGGCCCGGGGCCAGCAGGTTGTCTTTGTAGAACCGGTAAGGGCTGCTCAGAGTGTATTCCCAGTGGGTGTAGTCGTCGTCGTACTGGCGGCTCGCCTCGGCCGCCCGGTTGAACTGGTCGAGGCGGGCGCGGGCCTGGTCGAGGGTGCTGCCCTGGGCCATGTCGGCGGTCAGCAGGTCATACATCTGCTGGGGAAATCGGCCCTTTTGGAGCTGGCCGAAGACCTCGATACGCTGCTGCAGATCGAGTCCTGGTACCTCGGGAAGGACGTGACCGACCGAGTTCGCCTCTTGCTTGCTGGCCAGCAGTTCCAAGAAGAGCTGGCGGGCCGGCTCGCGGCCCGGGGCCAGCAGGTTGTCTTTGTAGAACCGGTAAGGGCTGCTCAGAGTGTATTCCCAGTGGGTGTAGTCGTCTTCGTATTGGCGGCTCGCCTCGGCCGCCCGGTTGAACTCCTCGAGGCGGGCGCGGGCCTGGTCAAGCGTGCTGCCCTGGGCCATGTCGGCGGTCAGCAGGTCGTACATCTGCTGGGGAAGTCTGCCCTTTTGGAGCTGGCCGAAGACCTCGATGCGCTGCGTTAGATCGAGCCCGGGCACCTCGGGAAGGACGTGACCGACCGAGGTGGCCTCTTGCTTGTGGGCCAGCAGTTCCAAGAAGAGCTGGCGGGCCGGCTCGCGGCCCGGGGCCAGCAGGTTGTCTTTGTAGAAACGGTAAGGGCTGGCCAGGGTGTATTCCCAGTGGGTGTAGTCGTCGTCATACTGGCGGCTCGACTCGGCTGCCCGGCTGAATTCGTCGAGGCGGGCGCGGGCCTGGTCAAGCGTGCTGCCCTGAGCCGTGTCGGCGATCAGCAGGTCATACATCTGCTGGGGAAATCTGCCCTTTTGGAGCTGCCCAAAGACCTCGATACGCTGCTGCAGATCGAGCCCCGGCACCTCGGGAAGGACGTGACCGATCGAGGTGGCCTCTTGCTTGTTGGCCAGCAATTCCAGGAAGAGTTGGCGGGCCGGCTCGCGGCCCGGGGCCAGCAGGTTGTCTCGGTAGAATCTGTAAGGGCTGGCCAGGGTGTATTCCCAGTGGGTGTAATCGTCTTGATGCTGGCGAGCCGACTCGGCGGCGGTGGCGAATTCTTCGGTCCGCTGGCGGGCCTGTTCGAGGCTGCTGCCGTTGCGGAGTTCCCCGGTGGCCAGCTCGTAGTATTGCTCGGAGAACGGAGATTTGCGGAGTTCGCGCATCATCTCGATCCGCTCGGACAGTGTGGTCGAGCCCACCTGCGGCAGCAGGATGCTGACGAGGGCGCCGCGACCGGCGGCCAGCTCCTGACAGTAGAGGTCGCGGGCCTCGGCTAGCTGGGGTGCGGCCAGGCTAGAGGTCACAAATTCGCGGGCCGGGGCTGCCACATTCTCCTCGAAGTCCCATGAGGAGGAATCTCGTCCGCTCAGCAGAGCCGTGATCAGTTGGTCCAGACTGGACCTGGCCTCGGCACTCGAGTTGCCGGCGTGCAGCAGCGAGACATAGAGGTCATAGTATGGCTCGGGATTGTCCATCCGCGAGGCGGTGGCCAGGGCTTCGAGGCGTTCGGCGAGCGGCGCCGCGCCGCGGTCGAGGCAGGCGGTCGATTTGAGCTGGCCCAGCAGATTGGTGGCTTCGACCGCTTTTTCGAGGCTGCTGGTCTGGAACAGCTCGGCTACCCTGGCCTCCTGGCCTGGCACCGCCGACTGGCACGCCGCCAGGGGGTCTTTGGCAAATCTCTGGTAAAATTCGGCCCGTTGGCCTCCGAGCTTGATGACTTCGGCCATGGCTTCGGGCTTCTCGCCTTCGAGGCAGGCCAGGGCGGCCCGCGCGCCCTGCAACAGTGACAGGTCGGCTTTCGGCGCGTAAAGACCCAGCGGTTCAAGCGCTCGAGCCGCCTTGTGGGGACGCTCGCCTAAGAGGCGAAGTCGGGGCGGCATATCCTTTGGTTCGAGTTCGCCGATCATCCCCTCTACTACCCGTCGCAAGGGCGAGGGTAGCGGATAGAGCCGGGCCTCGTCCATCCGTCCCAGATCGGTGGTCAGGGCTTCTACCAGCTGAGCTGCCGCTTCGGCCGGATTCTCTCTGAGATTGCGCTCGAATTCAGAGCGGTCGCGCGTTTTGGGGGGAGTGGTTCCGCCAAGACGGGCCAGGGGAAATCCGTCTTCGAAGGCGACCACGGGACGGTGGGCTTGGGCCTGCTGATAGGCTTCGTAAAGGGGCAGATTGCGTCCCGACTCGAGATCCAGCAGTTGGTGACCGGCCATCAGGGCGGCCGTGGGCGGTAGCGCCCGGGCGCTTTCACCGGTGAGCGAAACCTCGAGCACAGCCAGGTCTTGGGAGCTAGAGAGGGGGACTTTTCGCCCTTCGAGTTCGACTCGAAGCCGCTCATCGCCTCGGTTGAGAGCGTCGGCCGCCTCCTGATGCGAGACGGGCTTGTGGGCGTCCGTCCAGGGCCAATGAAAGGCTTTCTTGTGCCAGAAGCTGCACGGCAGGCGCGACAGTTCGTCGGCCAGCACAGGGCCGGCCGGGCCAGAGACCGCAGCCACCACCGCCTGGGCCAGGGGGGCTGGGGCGATCGGGCTCGGCCCCTGCTGGCTGAGCTCGATCTTATCGATAGCTTGAGTTTTGGCCTGCGGCTCTGACGGGGCGCGGAAGACCGTCGGCCGATAGGTCACAGGATGAATCCGCATGCCCCGTCAGGCTACGCTAGAGGGCCGAAAAATCGCTTAAAACCACACCGACTTGACGCGTTCGAGTTCGCCCTCGAGTTCGGTCTGCTCGAGAAAGAGGTTAAGCCAGTTGAGAAAGGCCTGATCGTCGCGCGGGGCCATCCAGCCCAGCGTCTCGCGAGTGAGGGGGGCGTCGGGGCGAATGGCGGCCAGGCGCTGGTCCCGGCGGGCCACCAGCCGGGCTTCGATGTTGTCGGTGAACATGACGTCGGCCTTGCCGGTGGCGATGGCCTCGGGGATCGAGAGGTTGTCTTCGAAGACCACGATGGTGGCCTTCTTCAAGTGGGCCCGGGCGAAGGTCTCGTTGGTGCCGCCCGGATTGACGGCCACCCGCACGCCGGGTTGGTCGATGGAGGCCAGGTCGCGAAAGCGATAGGCATCCTCGAGGCGAGCCAGGGGACTCTTGCCGATACTCAGATAAGGTCGCGTGAAAGCGCCGTCGGCGGCTCGGGCCAGAGTGCGGGTGATGCCGCCCACGGCCAGGTCGTAGCGCCCCTCGGTCAGACCCTGGGCCAGGTTGTTCCAATCGGTGGGTACGAACTGGACCTCGGCCTTGAGCGCTCGCGCCGCCAGGCGCACGAGATCGACATCCAGCCCCTCATAGGTGTCGCCCCGACGAACCGCAAAGGGAGGATAGTCCCCCGGAGTGCCCACCACCATCACGCCCTTCTCGCGAATGGTATCCAGGTGCGAGGGTTGGGCCAGGGCCGGAGCCAGCAATAAGAGCAGGAGCAAGAGACGAAGCTTCACCCGCCGGCTTTCGCTGACCGCCCGGCGGAGGCCTGGCGGGCCCGATGGCGAACCTTTCTGTAAGGATGAAGATCGATCCCAGCCAGACGCTGCGCCGCCGCCTGATTCGGGTCAGCCGGCGAGTCAACGCGGACAGCCTCTCAGCCGAGCAGCATCAGCAGTTGGGCCAGGATCTGTCTGCTCTGTCCCAGGCCGCCATCAGTCGCTTCGAGACCCTCGAGCAGACCAATTCGCGGCGACGCCAGTTGGGCAAGATGCTATCGCTGGCCAACACGGTCGCCACCTACACGGCGGTGGCCAGCGGCTTGACTGGCACTTCGGGGGTGGCCCTGGCCACGGCGGCGGCCAGACAGCGGGCCGTAGAAGGTTTTAGCGAGCTTTTGACCGAGACCCGCAGCTTTCTCGAGGCACCTCAGGTGCAGCAGGTGGGACCCCAGAACCCGCCCGCCGAGATACCCTGGGTCGAGGTGCCGGCCGGCAAGTTCTTGTTCGGTCCCGATAAGACCGAGGTCGACCTGCCCACCTATCGCATCTCGAAGTACCCCGTCACCAACTGGCAGTTTCAACAGTTCGTCGAGGCCACTGGCTACGAGCCCCACGGCAGCTGGCACGTCCCCGAAGGCGGTTACGGCGAGGGGCCTGACGGCGAAGCCAACCACCCGGCCGTCAACGTGTCGTTTCACGACGCCCGAGCCTACGCCCGTTGGGCCGGGGGTCGGCTGGCCAGCGAAGAAGAGTGGGAGAAGGCCGCCCGCGGCACTGACGGTCGGCTCTATCCCTGGGGCAACCAATGGCGTCCCGAGAGCTGTAACAACGACAGCTATGGCACCACCCCGGTCAGCGCCTTTGAAGAGGCTGGCAACGTCAGTCCGTATGGGGCTGTCGATATGGTGGGCAACGTGCTCGAGTGGGTTGACGGCGGGACGGCGCGCCGCCCCGGAGCGGTGTTGCTCAAAGGCGGGGCCTGGTCCAACAGTCGGGCTCCCGGGGCCGGCCAGCTCGACGATCCCTTCGGAGCCGTACGCCAGACCTCTGAGTACCCTGACAGCACTTACGCCGGCTTCGGCTTTCGGATCGTGACCGACCAACCGGTGGGCACCCGGTTCGAGCCCCCCGCACCGGTCGGGGCGGAAGAGCCGCCTCAGCTCAGTCAGGCCCACAGCGAGCTCATGCAGCAATTGCACCAACCCTTGACCGAGCTGGCTAACAACCTGCAAGAGGGCCGACCCTGGGATGGAGCCCTCGAGCAAAAGATTCGACGCACCCTGCTCGACGTGACGCGTGAGGCCCGCGAACTGCGTCCCCTGGGTGGCAAGGCCGACACCAGGGTCACCCGCAAAGAAGCGGCTCGCATTCATGGAGCGGCCAATCGCCTGGCCAGTCTCATGACGGCGGCGGCCACTGGTTCGGCACCCATCGCGACCACCATGGTGAAGCTCGGTCTGGTCGAGGACTTGCTCAGGGGCTCGTTGGCCTATCTCGAATCGCGGGCGAAGCTGGTCGAGCCCAAGCCTATCGACCGTCCCAAGCCGGCCGAGGCCATGTTCGACTTCGCCGAGATTCCGGCCGGTCCGACCAGGGTGGGCCGCGAGGGCAAAGAGGTGCACCTCGACGCCTTCCGCATGTCCAAGCAGGTCGTTAGCAACAAGCAGTTTCTCGCCTTCGTCACCACCACCGGCTACAAGCCCGAGGGCGGCTGGCGTCCGCCAGCTGGGGGTGTGTATCCTCACGAAAAGCAGGGTCTCGAGCCGGCCGTCAACGTCTCTTTCTTCGACGCTCGGGCTTTCTGCGAATGGGCGGGCTGCCGCCTGCCCAGCGAACACGAGTGGGAGAAGGCGGCCGGCGGTCCCGATGGGGTCGACTCCGCCTGGGAGTCGGGCCGGCTCATCGCCGACCACGGCCGCATCGAAGCGGTCGACCATCAGCACTACGTCTCTCCCCATGGCGTCCAGGGCATGGTCGGCAACGTGCTCGAGTGGGTCGAAGGTGGTTCAGAGAAGCGGCCAGGCTCGGTGCTGTTAAAGGGCGGGGCCTGGAGCAACGGCGGCTTCAAGCCGTTTAGCGTCTCGCGTCACTCCACCGATCTGCCGAACTCGTCCTACGGCGGGTTTGGCTTTCGCGTAGCCCTCTAGGAATAAAAAAAAGGCGGGATTGCTCCCGCCTTATGGGCAATGGGTTCTTCTCAGGCTTCCAGGCCTTCTACCGATTCACCGAATTCCTCGTCGCAATCACTCTGATACTCGGTCAGCAGATTGTCACCCTGGACCAGATAGGCTAAGGCATCTTCCAGGGGCGCCTCCGAGGCATCCGTCAGACTGTCGAGCAGATCTACCAACCCCTGCTCGTAGCACTCGAAGGCGCCGAGCAAGAGATTGTGGGTCTCGACCATCAGTTCCGGAACGTCCACACCCTCCAGAGCCTCGAGGGTTTCGTCCACCTGACCCAGGCGACGTTCGAGCCCTGCGGCGCAGTCTTGCAGGCTGGTGGTTCCCTCGGCCAGAGGCCCGAGTTCTCGCAACACCTTCGAACTAAGTCGATCGGTGCGCAGAAGCATCAGGCCGCCCGTTTCGGCCAGGATGGTGTTGAGTTCGTCGCGTCGAGTGTCGGTCAGCATCGTTTAGTTGTTCCTGAAAACGTCGACCATCTGCGAGGTCTGGGCCTTGTAGGCGCGCATGGCCATCCGCTCCTGGGGGCTGACGTTGCCATCGGCCATCGCCATCATCCGCATGGCTCGCTCGGTTCCTTTGCGCTGAGCCAGGGCGCCGACCTCTTTGCCGTTGATCTTGCCGCTGAGCACGCCATCGGCCAACTTGGCCTTTTCCATCATCTTGCGCATTCCACGGCCGCCGTGCGGTCCGTGGTGACCACCGCCGCAAGGTCCGCAGCCGCCGTGACCCCCGAGCCCGCCGGGTCCGCCAAAACCTCCCAGGCCGCCGAAGCCACCACCAAATCCGCCGCCGAAGGCGCCGGCCAGACCCGGTCCAAACCCGGCTCCGTTGGCCGAAAAACTGCTGCTCATCTTGAAATTCATCGATACGTTCACGGGCACTCTCCTCCGCTAACACTTGATTATGGAGTGATTCTAAGCCCAGGGCATGGACGCCGATTTGGATTGGAGACCCGGCCATGTTGCCGGGATGTAAACAGAATATGAGGAATTGTTACCGGCAGGTCACGGCGTGAGCAAGTCTTGAGCCCGATTGCGATCGCCCACCACCACCATCAGATCCTGGCGTCGAATTACCTCGGCAGCGGCCGGCGACACCACCGTGTCGTCGCCCCTGCGGATGGCCACCACCGTCAAGCCAAAGCGACTGCGCAGGTCCAACTCTTGCAGGGTACACCCAGCAAAGTGGGCGGGAGCCTGCAACTCGAACATCGAGTGTTGAACGGTGAGGGGAACGACCTCGACGAAGTCGCGGGGGGCCAGAAAATCACGGGCCAGACGCAGGGCCACCTCGCGTTCGGGAAAGATGACCCGGTCGGCCCCGATGCGCTCGAGCACGCGGCCGTGGAGGGCGTTGGCAGCCTTGGCCACCAGATTCTTCGAGCCGTGCTCCTTGAGCAACAGCACGGTCATGAGGCTGGCTTCGATGTCGCTTCCGACAGCACAGACGGTGGCGTCGAACTGATCGACTCCCACCTCGCGCATCACTTTTTCGTCGGTCGAGTCGGCCACGGCCGAGTGGATCAGGCGGTCGGCCACCTCCGAGACGGCTTCCTGGCGTACATCCATCCCCATCACCTCGGCACCGAGTTCGGTGAGGGACAACGCCAGACTGCGTCCGAACCGACCCAGGCCAATGACCAATACTTGCAACGGTTTATCTTTCATCCTATGGCTACGTCCTCCGGAGGATACTTGATGGCCTGCTTCTGTGCCTCTTGATGCAGCAGACTGATGGCCAGGGTCAGCGGGCCCACCCGTCCGGCCAGCATGGCCAGACAAATCAGCAGCCTGGAAGGGGTGCCTAGAGTGGCCGTGATCCCGGTCGACAACCCGACCGTGGCCAGGGCCGAGGTCGCCTCGAAGAGCACCCGGTCGAAATCGTGAGGCTCGAGATAGTTCAATACCACCGACAACAGCCAAACCGAGGCCGCAGCCACCACCACCAGGGCCACCGACTGCAGGATCCGCGGCGTGGGAATTGAGCGGCCGTGGGCCTCGACCTGGTCGCGTCCCCGCGTCTGGGCCAGGGCGGCCAACAGTAGGATGGCCAGGGTGGTGGTTTTGATGCCCCCTGCGGTGGAGCCGGGAGAGCCGCCCACGAACATCAGAAAAACCATCCATTCCAGCGTTTCGCTTCGCACGGCGCTGAGATCGAGGGTGTTGAAACCAGCCGTGCGCGTGGTCACCGACTGGAAGAAGCTGGCTGTGATCCGAGTTGCCGGCGTAAGCTCGGCTAGCGTTGCGGCGTTGTCGTATTCAAAGCAGTAAAATCCGAGGGCACCAGTCACGATCAGCCCGGCCGAAACCCACAGCACCAGATAGGCGTGCAGGCTCAGGCGAACCTTCCGGCCCCGACCGTATTGAAAGACATCCGCGCAAACCAGATAGCCCAGGCTGCCCACCACGATGAGAGCCATCACCACCAGGTTGACGGGAACATTGGCCACATCGGCCGAGAGACTATCGCTCCAAATCGAAAAGCCAGCGTTGCAGAAGGCCGAGACCGAGTGAAAGACAGCCGCCCAGAGGGCCTCGCCCGCGGGCAGACGCTGGGACCAAAGCGCGAACAGCAGGATCGCGCCCACCAGCTCGCAACCCAGCGTAAACACCATCACCCTCTGGGTCAGCTGGGCCGCTCCCGAAAGGGAGAGACCCGGCATGAACTGTTGCAGGGCAACCCGCTCGCGCAACCCCAGACGCCCCCCCAATAAGGTCAGCAGGGCGCTCGACCACAGCATGATGCCTAAACCGCCCAATTGGAACAGCAGCAGGATCACGGCCTGACCGGCCAGCGAATAGTCGGTGGCGGTGTCGACCACGGCCAGACCGGTTACGCACACGGCCGAGGTCGAGGTGAAGAGCGCCTCGAGCCAGCCAACCTTGTTGCTGGCATGGCAGACGGGCAGGCTCAGCAAAAGGGTTCCCAGACCGATCAGCGCCAGGAAGCTCAGCACCATCAGTTGCGATGGGCTGAGGTCTGGCCATGAATTCTTGCGCCGGCGGGCCGGCACCGGCATGATCGACTGCGGCAAAAATTGCTCCTAACGAACAGGCCGGCTTTGGTTCGGGAGCGCTCTTTTCCTTCTAAAACTGTGCGGGACGCAGTCTAGAGCAGCTTGTCGAGGGTAATGGGCAGCTGGCGGACCCTGATACCGGTCGCGTGAAAGACAGCGTTGGCGATGGCGGGACAAACAGCGATGCCACCGATCTCGCCCAGGCCTTTGACCCCCAGGGGGTTGATATGCGGGTCATCTTCGTGGACCAGGATGATTTCCACGTCGGGCATGTCGGCATGGCAGGGAAGATGATACTCGGCCAGGTTATGATTGACGAAGCGACCGGCGAGAGGGTCCAGCTGGCTGTGTTCGAGCAGAGCCATTCCCAGTCCCCAGACCACCCCACCCAGCACCTGGCTGCGAGCGGTCTTGGGGTTGAGCACGCGGCCGGCGGCGGCGGCGTTGACCACCCGAGCCACCCGCACCGTGCCCAACTCGCGGTCGACGCGGACCTCGGCGAAGGCGGCGCCGTGAGTGTAAGTCGAAAAATCCTCGGCTTTACCGGGGGGCTGACTGGTTGCGGTCACTTCGAGCTGGCTGCCATCGAGCAGCTGCTGAAGGTCGCGCGCCCAGACTTCTTGCCGGGTTTGCTCGACGGACATTCCAGCGCGCGAGGCGAGTTCTTGCATGAGCTTGTCGCAGACCGCCTTGACGGCCGAGCCGACCGAGGCCGCCGTCATCGAGCCACCCTCGAGGGGGGCCGAGGGCAGCCGGCTGTCGCCAAGGATAAACGTGATCCGGTCGAGGGGCAGTCCGGTAAACTCGGCCGCAATTTGCGTCATGATCGTGTACGTGCCGGTCCCTATATCCGAGGTGGCGGCGCTCACCGTCAGGCGACCCGAGGGGTCGAGGACGGCTCGGGCCGAGCACTCCATCTGCATGACTTCCCAGATGCCCGTCGCCATGCCGTAGCCGACCAGCTCATGGCCTTGTGCTAGCGACCGGGGTTGGGGTGGACGCTTGCTCCAGCCGAAGGCCTCCGCTCCCAACATATAGCATTGCTTGAGCTCCTTGCTGGAGAACGGTTTACCGGTGGCGGGGTCTTGATGGCTGTAATTGCGCAGACGTAGTTCGAGCGGGTCGAGCGACAGCTTGTAGGAAAGCTCGTCCAGGGCGCACTCGAGGGCGAACAAGCCGGTGACTCCCCCGGGTGCTCGCATGTCGAGCGGGGTGTACAGGTCGAGGGGGACGGATTGATAGGACAGACGGACATTCGGACATTCATAGAGGGTGGCCGCCCAATCGACTACCGTTTCGGCGTACTCCTCAAATCTAGAGGTCTCGGTGATGGCCTCGTGGATGAGGGCTTCCAGCTTGCCCTCGCGATCGGCTCCCAGGGCCACGCGTTGCCAGACCTGGGGTCGGTGGCCAAACGAGAACATCTGTTGGCGGGTCAGCACCACTCGGATCGAACGCTCCAGATTGAGGGCCGCCAGCACCGCCAGATAGAGCTGCGCCTGGGGCCGCAAGGCCGAGCCAAAGGCGCCGCCCACGTAGGGCGAGCGAAGGGTCAGGCGATCCGCTCCCAGGCCGAAGACACGCTTGAGAAAACTCGAGGTGTTGACGATGCCCTGGGTCTTGTCATAGACGGTCAGGTGACCGTCTTCTTCCCAGACGACGGTGGTGGCGTGGGGTTCCATCGGGTTGTGGTGCTCGGCCGGCTGGAAATAGGTTGCCTCGAGCTGGACTGCGGCGTGCTCGAAGGCTTTGTCGGGTTGACCGCGCGGATCCGGTGGCTCGGCATAGCCGAGCTTGCCTTTTTGGGGCGGGCGACTTCGCTCGAGATGGCTGCGCAGATCCACTTCGTGAGGCTCGGTCGCATAATCGGCCTCGACCAGACGAGCCGCCGCCCGGGCCGCCTCGAAGCTTTCGGCCACGACCAGCGCGATGGGCTGATAAGGAAAGCGAATACGATCATCGCCCAGGGGTCGGTAGGGGGAGCCGGGTGGAGCCACCATGTCACGGAACTCCTCGTCGCTGACCTGGGGCGAGTCGACGTTCTGGTGGGTAAAGACTTTGACCACGCCGGTCTGCGCCTCGGCCGCGCGGGTGTCCAGGCTGCGCAGCCTGCCTTTGCTGATGGCCGCGCTCACGATCACGCCATAGAGCAGGCGTGCGTCGGCGAACTCCCCTGCGTAGCAGGCTTCTCCGGTGACTTTGAGGGGGCCGTCGATCCGTTTGACTTCACTTGCGATCACCTGATCACTCCTCTCTGGTCGCGGCTTCGCCCAGGGCGCGCATGATGGCGCGTCGCGCCAGGTCGAGCTTGAATCGGTTGTGCTCGAGAGGGGCGGCTCCCGACAGCAGGCGGTCGGCCAGTTGGCGAAAACGGCCCGGTTCAGGACGATGGCCTTCGAGCAGTGCCTCGGCTTCGGGCAGCCGCCAGGGCTTGTGAGCCACTCCTCCGAGAGCCACCCGGCAAACGGCCACCCGGTCATCCTCGAAGACCAGGGCGGCCGCCACCGACACCAGGGCGAAAGCGTAGGACCGTCGGTCCCGCACCTTGACATAGCTCCAATGGGTGGCGAAACCGCGAGGCGGCAAAACGATCGATGTGATCAGCTCGTGGGGCTCGAGATTGTTGTCGCGCTGGGGGGTCGTGCCCGGCAACCGGTGAAAGTCGGCCATCGGCAGCCAGCGCCGCCCGTTGAGACCCTCGACCTCGATTCGGGCTTCCAGCGCGGCCAGCGCTACGCACATGTCGGAGGGATGCACGGCCACGCACTCTCGGCTGGCTCCCAGGATGGCATGTTGGCGGTTGCAGCCGTGGAGGGCACCGCAGCCACTGCCCGGTGAGCGCTTATTGCAGGGCAAGGAAGTATCGTAGAAATAGTGACATCGGGTGCGCTGGCAGAGATTGCCGCCGTTGGTGGCCATGTTGCGCAACTGGGGCGAGGCCCCTGAGAGAATTGCCTCCCGCAGCAGCGGGTAGCGCTTGCGAACCTCGAGATGGTCGGCCGTCTCGGCGTTGGTGGCCAGGGCGCCCAGCACTAGCCACCCCTCCCGGTCGCGAATCTGGCGCAGATCCAGGCGAGTGATATCGATGACCGTCTTGGGACGAGCCACGTCTTCTTTCATGAGATCGACCAGATTGGTGCCGCCGGCGATGTACTGAGAGCCCAGGTTGTGGGCTTTGTGGCGGACCGCCTCGGCCACGGCTTCGGCTCGCTCCAGGCTAAACGTTCTCATCTTCGTCCTCTTTCACCAAATCCTCGACGGCCGCCAGGATGTTGTCGTAGGCCCCGCAACGGCAAAGGTTGCCGCTGAGCCATTCGCGGATTTCTTCCCGAGTGGTCGCGTGGCCCTCGGCCAGCAGGGCCACCACCGACAGGATCTGACCCGGCGTGCAATAGCCGCATTGGAAGGCGTCATGGTCGATGAAGGCTTGCTGCACACGATGAAGCTGGCCGTTTTGGGATAGCCCTTCGATGGTGGTCACCGCCTTGCCGTCACACATGGACGCCAGGGTCAGGCACGAATTGACACGTTTGCCCTCGACTAGCACCGTGCAGGCCCCGCACTGGCCGTGGTCGCAGCCCTTCTTGGTGCCGGTCAGATGCAGCCGCTCGCGTAGCGCGTCGAGTAAAGTAACCCAGGGCTCGAGTTCGAGCTGGTGGTCCTGGCCGTTGACGGTAAGCGTCAGAGCCTGGTCGACTTTCAGCATGGTGGTCTCCGTTCTCTTTTAACCAGGGTGACGCCGCACGGGCCCGCGCGCCGCCTTTATCGGGATACACACCCCCTATACCAGGGTTGCCCTTTTCCGGGTTGGGATGGGGGCCCCGCATCCGGCCGGGTATTCACCCCGACAGGTAAGTCAATTCATACTGGAGGTAAGTCTACAACTGGAGATGACCATGGAAAACAAAGAGCTAGAAAGAACCGGTCACAACACGTTGGCTGGCGCACTGATGGGAACCCTGCTGTTTCTGGGCGGCATCTTTTTGACCGTCTGGACCTGGGGGTTCGGCATCTTTCTGGGAGGGCCGATGATGCTTTTAGGTCTGGCCCTGCCCTTTATGGAATACAAGATGGCCAAGGAAGGCAAGAGCTGGATCGGCCGGCGCCCGGGTCGTGGCGCCCTCCGCCGACGTAAACACTCGGCCTGATAACGAAAGGTAGGATTCAACATGAAAAAGGGACCTTCCCAGCCTCTGCAAGAGGCTTTCGGAAAGCTCGGCTTTCCACGTAATTTACTGGTGGCTTCGCTGTCGAGCGCCTCGGCCGAGGCGCTGGCGGGTCGGATCGAGCGACCGACCCACATCCTGACCAGCGAGCAAGAACTGGACAAAGCCCTGCAGCCGGCCGTTTTGGGAAAGCTGGCCGAAGCCTTGTTCAATGAGGGTATTACCTTGCGGGAGTTGCGGCGCGAGTTGTCGCTGGGCTATGTCATCCTGGCCGTCGCCGTGCCAGAGCGCGAACAAGCCGAGCAACTCGCGGCTTCTCTCTATAAGATGGAGGCCAGGACCATTCGCTACTTCGATGATTACGAGATCGTCGAGATTGCTCCGGCGGTGCGGCCATGACGCCCTGGAAGAACGATGACGCTCGGCGGTTGGGCGCCCGAATGGCGGTCAGTCCGCAGTATCGCGGGCGGCCGTGGCACGAGGTTCGACCTCTCTTCAAGCCATATTGGGAATTCGCCTACGGCTATGACACCTGGAATCTGGTCAGTGAGACGGTGCGTCGGGCCTTCGAAATCGCCCCCGAGCACCCCCGCAAGTAACAAGGAGAAACCCTATGAGTATCAACCTGAAAGCACTTTTGTTGGCCCAGATGCGCGAGTTGCATCACGCTGAAGTCGAGATGCTGGGACAACTACCTCGCATGGCCCGCGCGGCTAGCCAGCGAGAATTGCGCCGCCGTTTTGAAGATATCATGCGTGAGACGCAGGAGCGGCGCGTGCGGGTGGAAGGAAACTTCTTCGAACTCCGCGCCAAGCCGTCGGATGAGCCGGGCGAGCAAGTGATAGCCCTGGTCCGCAGCATCGATAAACTACTGCGCGACTTGCCGCTGGGACCTGCCCGCGACACTGCCCTCATCGCGGCCGTGCGCCGGTGGGAGCAGTTTCAGATGACTGGCTACGAGTCGGCGCGCGGAATGGCTCTCGAGCTGGGACTCTTAGCCGTGGCTCGCCGCCTGGACATGAGCTACAAAGAGCAGGCTCGTGGGGATGAGCAGCTCTCGGAGTTGCTTCCCTGGGTCCAAAAGGTGATGCGAGCCTGAGCGATTGGGCTGCGATCTTTGGTTTGCCTACGAGAGCGGAGCGGTAGCTATCCCCTGGTATCCCCTGGTTCGATTCTCGAGGCGGGCGCACACTTCGACCCCTTCCCTTAACTTAGAGACGTGAACGCGATCCTTCCCAAGCACGTGTTAGGGCCTGGCCATGTGGTTCTGGTCCTTTTGTCCCTGGTCTTGCTCGAGTGGGGACGGACTCTGCTTTTACCGCTGGGAATGGCTCTGGTTCTCTTGCTCACCTTTCTGCCGGTGCGTAACCTGTGGAAAGAGAAGATTGGCCTCCCGGGCTCGGGGATCGTGGCCTTTTTGGCCTGTTTAGCCGTGCTGGCCGGTTTCTGTGGGCTGCTGTGGTTTATCTACCACTACCACCAGGCCGAGCTGGCGCAATTGCCCCGCGACCTTTCGAGCAGTCTGAAGTCGACCGGAACCTCTGTCAAAGAAGTGACCGATCGTCTGCTCTCGCAAGCCACCGCGCTGGAAGCGATTTTGCCAGCTCTGGCCTTCTTTTTCTTCGGACTAGTCGAGTATGATCTGTTGCGCAAACGGTTGCTGGCCGCCCTGCCGTCGCGCCAGGGCGAGGCTTTGCTCGAGCGAGTCGAGCACACCTCGAGCCTGGTCGGCATCTACTGGCTGGCCCGCACCGCCGCCGGGCTGGTGACCGGGCTGGCGGTGGGACTGGGCTGCTGGCTGCTCGATATTCCGCTGGCCTTTTTATGGGCCAGCCTGAACTTCTTGTTCAACTACATTCCCACCGTCGGATCGTTGTTGGCCTCGTTCTTGCCGGCCGCTTACATGCTGGTGCAAGAAGGTCCCGAGCAGGCCGCCCTGACACTGCTGGTGGTTGGGGGCTCGCAGATCGTGTTGGGAACCTTCATCGACCCGCTGATTCAGGATCGATTCTTGAAGCTCTCGGCCTTTACGATCTTTCTCGCGGTGTTTGCTTTCGGCTGGATTTGGGGTCCCTGGGGGGCCCTCATCGGAGTGCCGATCACCTTTATCTTCGGCCTGCTGGCCCGCGAGTTTCCCCGCCTGGAAGCCCTGGGACTGGTGTTGGTAGGTGAAAATCACGACGCTGGGACCAGGACCGATTGACCTGGGTCATACCCGGCTCGGAGCCGCCGAGATAAGCTCATGGAGGAGGTGCAGTCATGCCGAACATTACGAAGGTTGATCCGCTGGCGGATTGGTACATCGCCGACCAGATCGCCGAAGGCCTCTGTTTTACCGTCGACGACTAGGTTCCCCATCGACTTCGGTGGAAGGGGTAACCAGCCATGAAGACCCACAGCACCGGAGCTCTCACCGTCGAGGAGCGTCGCCAACAGGATACTCGCTACGCCACCAATCCCACCTATGACGTGGTGGTGGTGGGTACCGGTATGGCCGGGCTCACGGCCGCGGCCCTGCTGGCCAAGAGCGGCCGCAAGGTGTGCATGCTCGAGGCTCACGACATTCCCGGCGGTTATGTCCACTCGTTTCGCATGGGCGATTTCCACTTCTGCGCCCAGATTCACTACATCTGGGGCGCCGGCCGGGGCGACCGGGTCTGGCGCTTTCTCGAAAAGCTCGGCCTGGAACAAGACATCCTCTTCGAATCGCTCGACCCCGATGGCTACGATCACATCATTCTGCCCGACCGCAAGCGGGTAAAGATCCCCAACGGTTTCGAACAGTTGGCCCAGAACATCGAGGCCGCCTATCCCGGCCAGGGCGAGGCCGTGAGGCGCTTCACCCACATTCTCGACAAACTCTCGGACGAGGTCCGCCAACTTCCCTCCGAGATCCACTGGTGGCAGTATCTCACCCGCGGCTGGCGCTTTCTTACGCTGCTGCGCTACCACCGCAAGACCTTACAAGAGGTCTTCGAGGAATGCGGCCTGAGTCGTGAGGCTCAAGCAGTCTTGATCGCCAACTCGGGAAACTTTATGTGCCCGCCCCGGGACCTCTCGATTCTGGCCTACAACGGTCTCTTTTCAGGCTACAATCGGGGAGCCTACTATCCCCGGCGCCATTTCCGCTACTTCATCGACCGCCTGGTCGAGTTCATCGTCAGCCACGACGGTTGCCACGTTTACTATGAAGAGGAAGTGACCGGCATCAAGCTCGCGGGCGAGCGGGTCGAGTCGGTCACCACGGCCGGTGGCAAGACCTTCGCCGCTCCCCTCGTGTTGTGCAACGCCGACCCCCAGAAGATGTCGCACTTGATCGGGCGTGACCAGTTTCCAGCCTCGGCGTTGCCCGCCCTGAGTTATGACTATTCGTGGACAGCGGTCACGGTCTACCTGGGCCTGAAAGACATCGACCTGCGCGAGTACGGCTTTGGTCGCCACAATACCTGGCATCTCGAGCAGTGGGACCTCAACCAGACCTGGGACGAGGCCATGCGCGCCGACTGGAGCAAGCCGTGGATGTTCATGGCCACCCCCAGTCTGCATACACGCGAAGAGGGCACCACCCCGGAGAATGGTCAGATTCTAGAACTGGCCACTGGAGCCGATTACGATCACTTTCGCCGGTTGCGCGAGACGGACCCCAAAGCCTATCGGGCCGAAAAGAAGAAGGTCGAGCAAAAGTTGATCGACCTGGTCGAAGACCACCACGTGCCCGACTTGCGAAAGCATATCGCCCTGCATGTGGCCGGCTCGCCCACCACCAACGAGGACTATTGCTACGCTCCCCGAGGTCACGCTTATGGACAGCACCTGACCCCCAAAAACATGGGCCTGGGCAGACTGAGGGCCCAGACCCCCTGGAAGAATTTTTTCTGGTGCAACGCGGCCAGCGGCTACCCCGGCGTCAACGGCACCATCGGAACCGGCATGCAACTCTACATGGACCTCACGGGAGATCGCTTCTGGGACCCGAGCCAGGACTTGTGATCAGCTTGGCCACGCGCTGGCCGCAGCGGGTAGCCCCTTCGAGCCAGGGCGAATTGAGGTAGTCACCGCAGAGATACAGGCCTTGCTCGCCCTGGTGGGGCAAGAACCTCTTGACCCGGTCGATCTGGTCACAGGTGAACTTGGGCATGGCTTCGGGCCACCGCTGCAGGTCGTGGGGCTCGGGCGAGAGCCCGGGGTGAAGCTTGACCAGTTCGGCGGCCACCAATCCAAAGAGTTGATTGTCGGGCCGGTCCCAGAGCTTCTCGGCCGCTTCTTCGTGCAGGCCGACATTGACCAGGGCCAGACCCTCATTCGAGCGTCCCTTGATGGCTTCGTTGGTGAACTCGGCGATGACCGAATTCTCGCAATAGGGGATGTAGAAGCAGTGCGTGTTGCCGAAGCTGGCGGCCGGCACGCGATAAGACAGATTGATGGTGCGCGCGTAGCGGGTCTTCTCGAGCAGGTCCCGATGAGGGTCGGGCCCGTTGCGCAGGAGTTTGCGGGCTACTCCCGCGGTGGTGGCCAAAACGACCTTGGCGTAGTGCTCTTGCGAGTCGGCGGTGGTGACCAGCCAGCCATCTTCGTGATGAGCCAGCGAGACCACCCCGTGGTCGGCCTTCACGGTCAACCGAGCGGCCAGGGCGTCAGGGAGTTCTTGCATCTCGCCCGGCGCGTGGAGGATCGAGAAGTCATAAGCCGGGTCGCTTTTCATGCGAAAAAGCGCGAGAAAGGCAGCCGCACTGGTCTCGCGCGAGCGATAGAACATCATGCAGGTGTGGAAAGCGTCGAGAATATAGTCGGCGAACTCGGGGCCGATCTGGCGACGGGCCGTATCATAGGCATCGCTATGATTGAGTTCATCAGGGGCCGTGGACAGGTCGAAGAAGTCGAGGTGCGGATATTGATGGCGCAAGCGCAGGGCGAACTCGGCAAACTTGACCCGACTCCAAAGCTTGAGATAGTCCATGCGAATAATATCGCGAGGTGAGTCGAAGTTCATGCGGTGAAAGCTGCCGTGGCGATAGAGCATGTGCCCCACCGGGCTGAGGTTCTGCAACTCTACCCCGAGTTCGTCGGAAAGACTCACCAGGCGAGGGTAGGCCTTGACCAGAAAGTTGGCCCCGAGGTCGAAGGCAAGCCCCTGGTAGCGGCGTGTGGCCATTCGCCCTCCGACTCTGGCCTCGCGTTCATAGACCTCTACGGTCTGGCCGGTCTTCTGCAATTCATAGGCACACGTCAGACCAGAGATGCCGGCCCCGATCACGGCTATCCTCTCCATGAGCCCCTATTTCCCCCTCGCAGCGGAGGTTCCTCGGGGGCCTGAGGGCACCCTCAGACTGGCCTATCGAACCGGGGCGCCCTGGACAGGGGGGGACTACATGACCACATGGTGGCATTCGGGCAAGGTAACCTCTTTGGGCAGTCTCGAAGCGAGTCGCGTGTAGGCGGCGGCGCCGTGTTCGGGGCATAGCTGCAGGTGCCGCAAGTCGATGGTTCGAGAGCGGGCCGAACCGACCGAGATTGCCCCCAGCCACTCCATCAGGCGGGTGACGTTGTCCTGGTCAAGTGTGCCCTTCACCTCGACGGTGGTAACCTCTTCGCAGAAGTTGACGACGACTCCGATTCCTTTCATGGACGACCCCTTCGCTTCAGACTAGTCTCCCGAGTCTAGCGAAAACGAAGGCTCTGCCCTAGACCCTGGCGTATCCACCCCGACTATCCCGAAGTAGGGGTACCGCGCAGTACCTCATTGGGATACCCCGGTTCCATCCAGACGATGCAGGAGGCGGAGGCGGAGTGGGCTTATCCTATAGTCATGCCAAATTCCACTGATCCGTTCGTGCCTTGCAATCGCAGTCGGGCTCCCCTGGCCTGGGAACCCCACATCAGCATGATCGAAGATCCCGAAGGCCACCTATTGGTCGAAGTGCTCCTACCCGGCGCCGAACATGTGGAGACACAGGTCGAGCCGAACTATATCAGGGTGCGCGGTCGTCGCAGCAAAACGGTCGTCACCCGCCACCTTCCGCGGGAGTTCGAGCATCACCACTATTTTCCGCGTCCCATCGACCCCGCCAGCGCCAAGGTCGAGTTTCTTGACGGCATTCTGAGCCTGCGCGCCCAAAGGAGCGAGCATGCGAGTACCTAGCGATTTCCTGCTGGGCGCTGCAACCTCGAGTTTCCAGATCGAAGGTGCCCTGACCGAAGACGGCCGGGGCCCTTCCATCTGGGACGACTTTCCGGCCCTACTGGGTCACAACGGTTCGGTCGCCTGCGATCACTACCACCGGGTCTCTGAAGATGTGGGCATCCTCAAGGAACTAGGGGTCGATGCCTACCGGTTCTCGCTGGCCTGGCCCCGGATTCTGCCCGACGGCAGGGGCCGGGTCAACCAGGCGGGCCTCGACTTCTACTCGAGGCTGGTCGACGAACTACTAGAGAACGAAATTCAGCCCTGGGCCACGCTGTATCACTGGGACCTGCCCCTGACCCTACACGAGGAGGGGGGCTGGAAGCGCCGCGAGATCGCCGAGGATTTCGCCGAGTACACCACCGTGGTGCTCGACCGTCTGGGAGACCGGGTCAAGCACTGGTTTACCCTTAACGAGCCCTGGTGTGTAGCCATCCTGGGCTATCAGACCGGGGAACATGCCCCGGGCGAACAGTGCGATGAAGCCACCGTGCTCAGGGTCATTCACAATCTCATGCTCGCCCACGCCGCCTCGCTCGAGCGCATCCGTGCCCACGGAAACTATCAGGCAGGCATCGTGCTCAATCCCTGGTTGCCGCTACCGGTGACGGATTCGCCAGCCGATATCGAAGCTGCGGATCGGGCCTGGGTCGAGCAAGTCGGGTGGTGGTTCCAGCCGCTTTTTCTGGGCAAGTATCCCGCCGAAGTCTGGTCGGCCCGACAGGGCAACGTGCCCGAGGTTCAGGACGGCGACCTCGAGCGTATTTCGGCTCCCACCGACTTTCTCGGTTTGAATTTGTATTTCCCGGGCTTCGTGCGGGCTGCCCCCGACGCTCCTCACGGCTATGAGCGGTGCGAAGAGTTCGTTCATTTGCCGCGCACCGATATGGGCTGGCAGATTTACTCGCCCATCATGTCCTATTGTCTGCGCGAGGTTCACCGGCGCTATTCGCCCCGCAGCATCTACATCACCGAGAACGGCTGCGCGGTGCCCGACATCACCGACGATCGGGGCCAGATTCACGACCTGTGGCGCCAGGAATACCACCGCCATCACCTGCGCGACGCCCTCGACACCCGCGACGACGGAGTGCCTTTAGACGGCTACTTCGCCTGGTCCTTGATGGACAACTTCGAGTGGCAGTATGGCTTTACCCGGCGGTTCGGTCTCTATTTCATCGACTATGTCACCCTCGAGCGCATTCCCAAGGCCAGCGCCCGCTGGTACGCCCGGCTCACTCGCCAGCGCAGGCTCTAGACTCCGACCACCTCGACGGCCTGGCGGGCGCGAGTGATGCAGTCCGACACGCCGACCCCTTCCAAGCCGTTGCCGGCCAGGGCCAGACCCGAATGAAGAGCCATCTGCCGGTCGATGGCCGCCACCAGTTCTTTGTGACCCACCTGATACTGGGGCAGAGCCTGGGTGTGGCGCACCAGCATGGACTGTTGGGGTGGCCCGCCGAGTTTGAGCAAGGGGCCCAACTCTTCGAGGGCTAGCTCGCAGAGCGCCTGGTCCTCGAGCAACACGGCGCGCTGGCTCATGGCATTGCCTACATGACAGCGCAAGAGGGCTTTGCCTTCCGGGGCCCGTCCTGGGTATTTGAGGTGTGAGTAGGTGCAGGCCGTCAAATGATAGCCCTCGACATGGGGGATGACAAAGCCGCTGCCTCGCAGAGGTCGTCCTATCTGGCATTGCTCGAAGAGAAAGTGGATGGTCACGGTGGTGGTCGACTCGATCTGACCCAGAGCATCCGAGAGCAGCGGGTCAAAGCGAGTGAGGCGAGCCAGGTGGGGGGCGGCGCAAGCCAGCACCACCGCCCGGAAGGGGTAGGTTTTGCCCAGGGCTTTGACTTCCCAGCCGGTGGGCGTGGGAGTCAGCTGTTCGACCGGAGTCGCCAGGCGAACCTCCTCGAGCCGGTCAGCCAGAGCCTGAACCAGGCTTTGCATGCCTTCTCGGGGCGTGACGAACATCGAGCCTTTAGAAGAGCCCGACTTCTTCATCTGGGCCAGCAAACCGGCGGTGACACTGCCCCTGGACTGCTCGAGTTGGCGGAACATGGGCAGGGTGGCCAGCAAGGACAGGCGCGCCGGGTCGGCGGCATAGATGCCGCCGATGAGCGGTTGGGCCAGGGTGTCGAGCACCTCGCGACCGAAGCGGCGGGTGACGAAATCGGCGACCGACTCGTCTGCGCTAGCTCTCGTGGCCGGCACCAGCCATTCTAGCCCGGCTCGCAGCTTGCCACCCAGGGAGAGCAGCGGGGTGCGCACGAAAGGCAGCAACTGGGTGGGCGCCACCATCCGGAACCCGTCGGGCAAGGGTTGGATGCGACCTTTGTGAACGACTCCCGGGGGACCCTCGGCCACCGAGGGCACCAGTTCCAGGCCAAGTTCGCGCGCCAGTTGCACGGCCGCGGGTTTCATCACCAGCAACGAATCGGGGCCGGCTTCCATCAAGCAGCCGTGCTGGCGGACCGTCTGAATGGCCCCGCCCAGGCGCGGGCTGGCCTCGAACAAGGTGACCGAGGCACCACTCTGGCGCAGCTGATAAGCAGCCGTCAGCCCACTGATGCCTCCACCGATGACGGCGACTTGCATGTTACACCTCCCCGGTGAGCCAACTCGGTGCTTGCACCTGTTGGGGTGCGCGGCCGAGGGTCACCGCGATGATCAGGATAAAGAAAAGTCCGGCCAGGGTCTGCAGACCGGCCCCGGCCGCGAAGACCTCTCGGCCATAGGCCTGGCTCAGTTCGAACTGTCCGCCGATGCGCAACAGGTTGCCCAGGGTCAACAGTCCCAGCAACCAGGCGGGGTTGACCGGCAAGGTCCGCGACTCGAACGCCGGGACCAGATGCAGAGCCATTCCGAACATCATGGTCAGCAAGAAGCCCGAGGCCATCAGATGCCGTGCCGGGCCGTCGACGCCCACGAAGAAGGCCGCGATGGCGGCGGCGACCAGCCAGCCATAGGCCGTAAGGAGATAGGCCCGCAGCCAGGCGGGCGCCTGCGGCTGGCGGACAGGCTTGCGGAAGGGGCTCAGCGCGCCGAGATAGACGCACACTCCGAAAGAGGTCAACAGCGAGCCGGCCTCGATCCCGAAAGCCTGCAGGGCCAGTCCTGCATTCCACATCGCCACCGAGTAAGGCAGCAGCTCGAGATCGGGGTCGAGCCCCAGCATCTGGGGATGCACCCGCAGTCCGATGCCGGCCACATAGAGAGCCGCAAATCCCCACAGCAACAGATGGTGGGCCAGGGGGTGGAGCAGGCCCACCAGCAACCATATCACCCCGGTAGCCATGAAGACGGCGTGTAGACGGTTCAGGCTTCGCTCTTTAGGGTCGGCCTCGGCGAGAGCCACCTGGCCTCGAGTCTTCTTGAGCACGGCCATGAAGGCCAGCACTCCGAAGATTTCCAGACCCTGGCGCGGGCCAGGGGCGACCTGGGCCAACTCCAGCAACAGTCCACTCACCAGGGCCAGCCAGGAGGCTACAGCCACCTGGGGAATGGCCAGTTCGACCTTAAGAAAGCGCGGCAGTACCAAGAGAGCCACGCCCAGGGTGAAGAGCATGACGAAGCCTTTCACCTGAAGCACGGCATGAGCCGAGAGCATCTCGACCCAAGACTCCATGGAGGCGATGCCGGCCAGGCCCAGCCCCATGCGAGTGCCGAGCAACGTGCCGGCCGCCAGGGCCAGCAGCGCGCTGGCCAGGAAGAGTCGATGCACTTTCATTGTAGGGCTAACTCCCGGGGTTGATAGTTGCAGTAGGGGTCTTCATCGTGAAGGTCGCCGGTGAGAGCGAAGGCGCGCGAGCGTGAGCCGGCGCAGACCTCCTTGTATTCGCAGCGGGCGCAGCGCCCCTTGAGCATCGAGGGATCGCGCAGCTGGCGAAAGAGGGGAGCGTCGCGATAGATGTCGACCAGCGATTCGCGGCGCACATTGCCGGCGCTGACCGGGAGAAATCCGCTCGGGAAGACCTCGCCCAGGTGCGAGATGAAGACGAAGCCGTTGGCGGCATTAATGTTCATGGGGGTGCGTCGAAGGTCTACCTTCGAGACGAGGCCGCGCGTTTGCACCAGCTGCTCCAGTTCGGCTTTGAGGTGACGATAGAGAGGGTGGTCGGGAGGCGTCTCGCCCGCCGCTCGCTGCAGCACCACCCGTTTGAAGTGATGGCCTTCGGTAGTTTTCACGCTGAGATAGCGGTTGGCATCGACCAGAAAGTGCATCACGGCTTCGCATTCGTCGGCGGTCAGATCCTGCTCGCTGCGAGCCCGGCCGGTGGGGACCAGGAAGAAGACGCTCCAGGTCATGGCTCCCAACTCCTGGATTTGGGCAAAGAGCTGGCCCAGCGTATCGAGGTTGTGACGGGTCACGGTCGAGTTGACCTGGACTTTGAGACCGATCTCCCGGGCTGTCTTCCAGCCGTCGAGGGTCAGCTGATACGAACCGGCCACGCCGCGAAAGGCGTCATGGGCCGCGGCTGTGGGGGCATCCAGGCTCAGCGAAATGGCCCGGGCTCCAGCTGCTTTAATCTTGTCTAGATTGGCTCGGTTGAGCAGCGGGGTGGCCGATGGAGAGACGGCCGCAACCAGGCCGATTTCGGAGGCGTAGGCCACCAGTTCGTAAAGATCGGGGCGCTTGAACGGGTCCCCCCCGGTAAAGACCACGATGGGAGAGGGCAGACCGAATTGGCGAATCTGGTCGAGCAGGGTCTTGCCTTCTTTGGTGGTCAAAGCCTGGGGGTGGTGTTGGGGCTGGGCCATGGCGCGGCAATGCAGACAGGCCAGATCGCAGGCCTGGGTGACTTCCCAGATGACCATGAACGGGCGCTGGTCGCGGGCCGCGCGAGGCTGCCGAATGAGAGGCTTCATACTCGCATCATGGCGGCCTTTGCTCGGTGCCGAAATGATCTATGTCAGGTCACCGCTGGCTGTGGAAGCTAGCCCGGGGGTCTTGACTCGAGGCCTTGCCGGCCTCGAGCACGGCCAAACGCATGGTTACCGCTCCGGCGGTGCCGAGCAAGCCGGCCAGCCTCTTCTTCCAGAGCGACTTGCCGGGCAAGAGACCCAGCACCAGACTGGCGGCGGTCATGGAGCCAGCCCAACGCCACATCCGCCCCGACCTGCCCTGGTTCCAGGGCCGACCGACCCGCTCGACTCTTGAGCTTTCGATTTGTACGGCCCGCATGGCCACCAGCTCCGCCACCTTGCCGGCTGTGCCGAAACGTTCGAGGGCCGGATCCAACAGTCCCAGCCAGGGAGCCAACGAGCCCAGCGAGGCCATGCACGAAGCCACGAACAGAGGCGGCAAGGACCGGCGGGACTGTTGCCAGATGGGCACCGTGGTGCAGGCGACCAGAACCCCCGGATAGGCGCACTGCAGGGCTGCGAAAAGCCCCGCTTTAAGACCGGATACCGCGGCCAGCCAGCGCATCCAGGCCGGTCCGCGGTCGAGCAGGACGGCTCCGCCGGTGGTGATTCCGTTGAAGGCCAGCACCCACGAGCCGACGCTCATGGGCGAGCTCGGGCGAAAGACCCGCAGCATGTTGAGAAAGCGCTCGGGGCGGCCCAGGTCTTCGATGAGCAGGGCCGAGCCGACCCCGGTGCCGATCAGGTTAAGCCAGCGAAGTTTCTTTACCAAGGAGCAGGGCGCGCCCCAAAGCTGGCCCACCGCGGCGAGCGTCCCGGCGGCCCCGGCCACCCCGCCGAAGTAGAAATAGAGCGGAACAGACGCTTCCCACACCGGTTGTTTCAACAGCGGCAGATCGTAATAGGTGGGATCATCTTCGTGCTCGCCCGGGATTTGGCGATAGGTGGGGTATTTCTCTGGTCGGGCCTCGGCCTGACCAGAACCGGCCCCGGTTAGCTGCGCTCGCTCTGGGTCCAGGCCGCGCCCATTAACGCTCATGGCGGTTCTCCATCGAGAAGGCAGCTACGGCCAACATACCGAGGGCGGCGAGCAAGGCGGTCTGCCACGACTGTCCCACCGTCTTCTGAGGAGCGGTCGGATTGGGGGGGAGGTTGTACAGTTCGGGTCGCTCGGTCAGTAGGAAGAAGGCATTCAAAGGCCCGGTGCCTTCGGTATCGGTGCCGTAGAGATAAGCCTCTGTCCTACCCTGACCGTGCAGCTGCTTGACCCGCTCGCGGGCATAGTCTTGCAGCTCGTCGAGTTCGCCAAAGCGGATCGACTGGGTGGGGCAGGCCTTGGCGCAGGCCGGTTGCTGGTCGTCTTTAAGACGGTCGTAGCACATGGTGCATTTCCAGGCCCGGCCGTCCTCTCCTCGCCGGTCGATGACCCCGAAAGGGCAGCCCGAGACGCAGTAGCCGCAGCCGTTGCAGATGTCTGACTGGACATAGACGGTGTCGAATTCGGTGCGGATGATCGCTCCGGTGGGGCAGTTTTCGAGGCAGCCGGCCAGATTGCAATGCTTGCAGACATCGCTGTGCATCAGCCAGCTAAAGAGCTGACCGTTCTCTGCTTGCTCGGCGGTCATGGCCGCGGGACGCTCGACAAAGGCCACGTGTCTCCAGGTCGAGGCACCGAGATGGCCGGTGTTGTCGTATGACATGGCCGTGAAGTCGTAGCCGTCGGCGGGCAGCTGGTTCCACTCTTTGCAGGCCACCTCGCAGGCTTTGCAGCCGATGCAGAGGGAGGTGTCGGTGAAAAATCCTTTGCTCGACATCAGGTCTCTTCTCCTTGCTTGGGTCCGGGAGCCACCACCTGATGACTGCCTTCGTCTCGTCCTCGGGCAACCTCAGGCAAGTCACGCTCGCCGCCCGGAGCGGGGCGAGCCAGGGGCCCGCTGGTGGTCGACCGGCGTTGGCGGCTGCGTCGCCCGGGCTGGATATCGGCCGTGAAAGCCTTGGATTCTTGGATCGAGACGTTGGGGTCAGCCACAAAGCCGATCAGCTCGTTGGCGGCGTCGCCGGTGACTTCGCCTTTAGAACCCCAATGATAGGGCAGGCCGATGACCTCGATGGAGCGGTTGCCCACCCGGCGGGGACGCATCCGATGGGTGACCAGCACCCGGGCCTCGATCTCGCCACGGGCGGTGGTGATGGTGGCCCAGCCTCCGTTCTCCAACTGGCGCAATTCGGCCAGACTGGGCGAGACCTCGCAGAACATCTCGGGTTGGAGTTCAGACAACCAGGGCAGCCAACGACTCATGCCGCCGGCCGTATGATGTTCGGTGAGCCGATAGGTCGTCACGGCGAACGGGAAGCGGGGGTCGGCGATGGGGCGATGATAGGGGTTGCTGCGCCGGGCCCATTCCATCCGGGCGGGATTGGTTTGCTGCTCGTAGAGCAGGTTTTTCATAGGCGATTCCTGAGGCTCGTAGTGGGTTGGCAAGGGCCCGTCCAGGAGTCCGTTGGGAGCGTAGAGCCAGCCGCGGGCATCGGCCTGCATGATGAACGGCGTGTCGCCGGCGATGGTGTCGAGCCCTTCGGCCTGCTCACCCGGGGTATACGAGGGAGGTCGATCCGGCAGAAAGTCCGGGTTGTCATAGCCGGTCCAGCTCTGCTGCTCGGCATCCCACCAGACATATTTCTTGCGCTCTGACCACGGCTTGCCTTGTGGATCGGCCGAGGCCCGGTTATAGAGAAGCCGGCGGTTTGACGGCCAGGCCCAACCCCACTCGCTGGCCACCCACGACTGTTCTTGGCGCGGTCTGCGGTCGGCCGAGCGGTTCTTTCCGCCCGCGAAGCAACCCGAGTAGATCCAGCATCCGCAGGCGGTCGAGCCGTCGGCTTGGAGTTCGAGGAAGCCGTCAACCGGGCTGCCGTCTTCGACCCGAAAGCCGTTGATCTCGCGCAGAATCGCCTCGGCGTCGGGCTCCTGGTGGGAGCCATGGACGGGATAGTCCCAGGTCAGCTCCAAGAGGGGGCGGTCTTTGGGCTCAACAGAGCCGCTGTAGAGATGACGCAGCCGGCGTCCCAGGTGGTACACGAAGTGCAGCTCACTGCGGCAGTCGCCGGGAGGGTCGACGGCCGCATGGTGCCACTGCAGCAGGCGCTGGGTGTTGGTGAAGCTGCCGTCCTTTTCGACGTGCGAGGCGCAGGGGAAGAAGAAGACCTCGGTGGCGATCTCTTCGCTCTTGACCTCTCCTCGGTCGAACTCGCTGCCGCAGCGCCAGAATTCGGCCGTTTCAATCAGGCTAAAGTCCCGCACCACGAGCCAGTCGAGGTTGCGCAAGCCCTTACGCTGAAGAGACCCGTGCATCGAGCCGACCACCGGGTTCTCACCCATGACGAAGTAGCCTTTGACCTTGCCGTCCACCATGTCGGCGACCGTCACCATGTGCGAGTGATCACCGGTCAGATGGGGCAGGTAATCGTAGCAAAAATCGTTGTCGCTGGTGGCATGCTCGCCCCAATACGCCTTCAGCAGCGAGACCATGTATTTCGGAAACTCGGACCACCAGCCCGACCCGGATTCGTTGTACTCGATGTATTTCTCGAGACTGACATCGCGTTGGGCCTGCGGCATGGGCAGATAACCCGGCAGTAAGTTGTAGAGGGTGGGGATGTCGGTCGAGCCCTGAATCGAGGCGTGACCCCGCAGTGCCAGAATGCCGCCCCCGGGGCGCCCGATGTTGCCCAGCAAAAGTTGCACGATCGAGGCGGCCCGGATGTATTGGACCCCCACCGTGTGCTGGGTCCAACCGACCGCGTAGCAGAAGGCCGAGGTTCGCTCGGGGTTGGAATTCTCACACAGCGTTCGCGCCACCTCGAGGAACAACTCAGCGTCGATGCCGCAGATTTCGCTGACCACTTCAGGGGTATAGCGAGAATAGTGCCGTCGCACGATTTGAAAGACGCAGTGGGGGTCTTGCAGGGTCCAATCGAACTCTTCGGCCCCGTGCTGCACTCCCCGCTGCGAGCGGGGCTCGCCCGAGAACATTTCGCGCTGACCGGCGGCCGGGGCCACGCCCGTCCCCCGATAGCGCCAGGAGGCGATGTCATACTGGCCCTCTTCCGCATCCCAACCAGAGAAGAGCCCGTTCAGGTCTTCGGTGTCGCGAAAGTCCTCGGTCACCAGCACGGGCGCGTTGGTATAGTGGAGCACATACTCCTTGAAGTAGAGTTCGTTCTCGAGGATGTAACGGATGAGGCCGCCCAGGAAAGCGATATCGGTTCCGGGTCGGATGGGCACGTGCAAGTCAGCCATGGCGCTGGTGCGGGTGAAGCGCGGATCGACATGGATGAGTTTGGCTCCTTTGAGCTTGGCCTCCATGACCCACTGAAATCCCACCGGGTGGCATTCGGCCATGTTCGAGCCCTGAATGATGATGCAGTCAGAGTTCTCTAAATCTTGCTGAAAGGTGGTGGCGCCCCCGCGACCAAAGGAAGTTCCCAGACCGGGAACGGTGGAAGAATGTCATATCCGGGCCTGGTTCTCGATCTGGATCGCCCCCAGTGCGGTGAACAGTTTCTTGATGAGGTAGTTCTCTTCGTTGTCGAGGGTAGCGCCCCCCAGGTGGGCGATAGACAGGGTGCGCCGCAGAGGGTGGCCGTCTTCGTCCTCGTCTTCCCAGTGGGCGTCTCGGGTGGTCTTGACCCTCTCGGCCACCATGTCCATGGCCTTGTCCAGAGGGATGGCTTCCCAGTGGGTGCCGTGGGGTCGGCGATAGAGCACACTGGTTTCGCGATGCGACCCGTTGACCAGCTGATAAGTGGCTGCCCCTTTGGGGCACAGGCGACCTCGCGAAATCGGTGAGTCGGGGTCACCCTCGATGCTCGAGATTTTGCCTTTCTCGACGTGCACGAGCTGACCGCAGCCAACCGCACAATAAGGGCAAACCGAGCGGACGGCCCGGTCAGCTCGGCGGGTTCGGGCTTGAACCTTCTCGGTCTGGCGCGAGCGCGCCGTCTCGCCTCGAGCAAAGAGGTCGGCGTGCTTGATCTGTTTGAGAAGCGGCCAGCGGTCAAAGATGCTCATGGTCTCTCCAGTGTGACAGCGACCGGCCCGAGCCAGCCACATACGGCAGGCTCGGGCCGGCCCATACCAGGGGACTAGGCCGCTGGCGACAACTGTCGCTTAGGGGCCGGGCGCGAGGTCCGGGGGGCGCGCAGGCGGGTCAGCTCCCAATCGAGTAGGGCGCGAGAGATCGGCAGCAACGAAAGGGTCAACCAGCCGGCTCCCAGCCAGGAGTATCCGCCCGCCAGAGTCGCCAGGCCCAGTAGCCAGGTGACGGCGGTGGCCCAATAGGGCAGAGCGCTGGCCTTGACCAAGCGAGCAAACTTATCGGTTCGCTGGAAGCTCTTGTCAGACTGAACGAACAACTCGAGCCAGCTGAGGGCGCCGATCAGGCCCAGTCCCAGGTGGCTGGCCATGGCCTTGAGCCAGCAGGTCGGGCCTACTCCGGCCCTTCGGCCCGTAATCGCCATGAGGGCAAAGGTTCCCAGGACATAGATACCGATTCCCAGCACCGACAGCGCCACCAGGGGCCGCACCTGTTGCAAGTGGGCGGGCGAGGTCATCAGCCAGAGACTGGCTCCGATGGCGGTCACGATGTTCCAGAGCAGGGGGTTGGCCCAGGCCGTCAACTGGAAGGTGAGCACCAGCTTCTGCTTGAGTCCGATATTGGGTGAGGTCAACACCTCGCGCAGGCTCTGGGCGTTGCCCAGCACCCAGCGACGGCGTTGCTTGGCCAGAGCGTCACTGGTTTCGGGCATGACCCCGCGGGCCAGTCGCTCGGGCACGTAGACGCCGTGGTATCCGGCCTGCTGCAAGCGAACTCCCAGGTCGGCATCTTCGGTCAGGCCAGCCTCGGGCCAGCCACCCACGTCCTTGAGGGCAGACAGCGAGATGAAGGCCGCTGTCCCTGTGGCCAACACGCTATCATAACGGTTGGCCGCCTGCATGTAGAGGTCGAAGAAGTGACGGTACTCGATCGTCAAGCCGCAGTCCAATCCCCCGTTGCGATAGGCCTGGGGGTATTGCACCAGGGCTACCCCCTCACCAAAATGGGCTACTCCTTCCCTTAACATCTCCGGACGGACTTGATAGTCGGCGTCGAGGACCAGCACGTAGCGAGCCTGCGGGTTGGTCAGCTCGAGCGCGATATTGAGGGCGCCGGCCTTGGCTCCCTCGACGTTATCATAGTGGAAGAAACGAAATCGTTCTCCCAGCTCGTGACAGTAGCGAGCGACCGGCTCGTAAAGTTCGGCCTTTTTGGTATTGTTGTCGAGCACGATCACTTCGAAGTTGTCGTAGTCCACCGCTGCCAAACTCGAGAGCGTCTGGCAGACCAGTTCAGGGGGCTCTTCGTAGGTCGCAATCTGCACCGATACCATCGGTTGTTCTCGAGACGGCTTGACCGTGACCTCGGGTGCTGGTGCGGGGGTAGCCAACACCAGCCGGCCCACCACCAATACGGCGGTGGCAACCAGGTGAAGAACTGCCACGGCCAGCGCCGCGGACGGCGCAAAAGCGACCAAACCTAACCACAGCAATAGGGCCGACAGCCAAATCTTGGCTCCGGCAGAGAGAGAAATTCTGTTCATAACACGGCTATTGTTGTCCTGGGAGAAGCCGAACAACCAGGTTCTCCAGTATGAAACAGGGAGTATGCGAGGGTAGCTATACCGGGGCGGGGATCGGTGGGATGCCTGGGTTTCATCCCCCGGCGGCGCGCCGTCCGACCAGGCTTGCGTTATGGTCGAGCCGTTAGGCTGCCCCGGCTTCATCCGCTCGGACCTTCAGGTAGCGGATCCGACCACCTACACTAATTGAGAAGAATCTATTTCTCTGGAGGATACCATGAGAGAACACCTACCATCCGGAAACGGAGACCATCGCTCGCGAAGCGAAATGTTGGGCGATTTAAAAGACGAGTCCATCCGCCAGGCCCGCAAGGCCGGCGAGAAACTCTCGGAAGAGGCTCGCCAGGCGGCTCGCCGCCTCAAGACTGGAGCGCGTCATCGGGCCGAGGACGGCAAGTCGGAATTAGTCGAGCAGATCCATCAGGTCGGGGGAGCCTTCAAGAAGGTGGCCCGCGAACTGAGAACCCAGGAAAAGACCCGATTGGCGGCCTACGCTAGCGGGATGGGCGGGGTGCTCGACCGCACTGCCGATTACCTCGACGACCGCGAGTTGGAAGACATTCTGGAGGCTGCCGAAGAGACGGTGCGAGCCCACCTGCCGGCCGTCTGCGCCGCGGCGGCCATCGGCGGTTTCGCGGCCGCCCGTTTCTTGCGCTCGACCCCGCGTCGGCGGCAATTGCCAGCCCTGCGAGACGACGGACTGATCCAGTCGCGTCTGCCCGCTGTGATCGAGGAGGTGTAAGACGATGAATGTCGTTGAGGAAAGACCGATGGTGGGCAACGGAGCCACTATCAAAAACACTGTCCATCGACTGACGCACGGCTTTTCAGAACTGGCCCGACAGGAGGTCGAGCTGGCCAAGGTCGAGCTGCGAGAAACCGCTCACGAGGTGGCTCGGGATTCGAGTCTGGCCGCCACCGGACTGGGTCTGGCCCTGGTCGGCCTGATGAGCCTGGTGGCCGCTGCCATCCTGGCTTTGAGCCTTCTGATGCCGGCCTGGGCAGCGGCCCTGATTATGGGGGTAGTGGTTCTGGCTATCGCCGGTATCGTATCGAAACTGGGCGTCGACAAGCTAAAGAATGCCGACCTGGCGCCGCAGACCCTGCAGAGCATGCAAGAAAACAAGAGATGGTTAAAGGAGACAATTTCATGAAGAACATGACCGAAACCCAAAAGATCCGCAGCGAGATCGAAGAAACTCGCCGCGACATCGGCGAAGCCGTAGATGAACTGCAACATCGCTTCGAACCCGAAAACCTCAAGGCCGAAGCCAAATTGAAGATCGCCCAGATGAGCGACACGGCGTCTACGACGGCGCGCAACTTGCTGGATTCGACTTCGGCAGCCCTCGAAACCGGAGCGTCCAAAGGTGTGCGCGCCATTCGTCGCAATCCTGGTCCGGCGGTGCTGATCGGCCTGGGACTAGCCTGGTTGGCTTCAGGCCGTGGCCGCAATCGACAGAAGGCCGCCCTCGAGCATGCCAGAAACGCCGCCGAAGACGCAGTGGATCACGCTTCGGCGCAGGTCGCCCGCGTCAATGAGAAAGCCAAGAATCGGTTGGCTGACGCCTACGCCCGCTTTGAAGAAGTCGGCAGTGAGCGCCCCATGGCGGTGTTGGCCGGCTCGTTCGCGGTGGGCATCGGTCTGGGCATGCTGGTACCCATGACTCGCTCCGAAAGGGCCTGGATGGGGGAGACCCGCGAACGGCTAGCCGAGCAAGCGGTGGAGTTCGCCCATGACATCAAGGACGTGGCCACCAATTCACTGACCGCCGCTTTCGACAAAGCTGTCGACGAGATGCGCCACAGCGACTTGCCTTCTGAATCGGCTGCCGAGGCCGAGCGGATCGCCCAGGCAGCGGTCGAAGAGGCTCAAGTCACAGCCGAACAAGAGATGGAACAGCGCGTCTCGTGAATTGGGAAGCCCTGCTGAGTAACATCGGGCACCCCATCTTGGCGGCACTGATCGTGCTGCCGATCGCTCTGGATAGGGAGCGCAAGACCCAGATCATGGGCTTGCGCACCTATCCATTGTTGGCCATGGGGGCTTGTTCTTATGTATTGGTGGCCCTGACCTTCACCGGCGACTCGGTCGATGCCCGGGCTCGAATCATCCAGGGGCTACTGACCGGTATCGGCGTGTTCGGCGGAGGCGCCATCCTCAAGGATGGCAACTCCGTCAAAGGGACAGCCTGTGCGGCCAGCGTCTGGATCACCGGAGCGGTGGGCACCGCCGTGGCCTTTCACGTCTACGAATTGGCCGTGCTCCTGGGCATCGGTAACTTCGTCACCTTACGCCTCTTGGGCAGTGCCAAGGACTCGATCAATGGTGATGATGGAGGCGCTAACAGGACGGATTCGGAGCCGAACGACGAGGAGGTCTCCCTGGATTTCTTACCTTGAGAGGCTAGGTATCTTCTCGGGCTCCTCATCCGGGGTTTCTAGCAGATTCAAGCGATAGGCAGTAATCACCGCGGTGGCCCGACACGAAGCCCCTAGCTTTCCGATCACGCTATGGGCGTATTTCTTGATGGTCGATTCGGCCAAGCAGAGCTGGTCGGCCAGTTCGCGATAGGGCACACCCGTCGCCATATACTCGAGGATTTCCAGTTCTCGTCTAGTGAGGCGGGCCCGATTACGACCGGGTCCGTCGGGTGGTTGCTGCACCCAGGGCAAGGCTCTGAGGACCCGCAACAACATGTCGCGTGGCACCTGAACGGTGCGTCCCCGCGCGGCCGCCTTCACGGCGGCGGTGATCTCCTCGCCGGTGCTCTCCTTGAGCAGATAGCCTCGGGCTCCGGCTACCAGGGCTTCGACCAGGCTAGCCTCGTTGTCGGTGATGGTGAAGACCACGGTGGCCGCTTTGGGCCGCTCTTCGCGCAAGCGCCGAATCACTGCGGGACCACGCGCTCCTAGCGGATGAAGGTCGATCAGGATGACCTGGGCCCCATGGTTGTCGATGGCAGCGTAGGCGTCCGCGATGTCGCTACCTTCAGCGATCAGCTCCAGGCCATGTTCTGGAATGAGCAAGGCCCGCAGGCCCTCGCGAACGATCGGATGGCTATCGATCAGTGCTACTCGTACATTGTCGTTCATTGGCTTTGGCCCCCTAAAATCGAGCCGGACATTGACGGCTCGAAGCTCGATTGTAGCAGTATCCCGGGGGATGAGTGTAATAGTCGAGAGGGTGCCAGCGGGGCATCCTCATGGGGGGCATCCCTTGCGAAGAGCTAGTTGCGGGCGGCGCTTGGCTCTTTTTTCCTGCGGCCGTCACTGTCAGAAACCATGTGCATGGTGAGTTGGGGAAAGGGGATGGTGATGCCGGCCCGGTCGAACGCCTTTTTTACCCGCTTACGGTACTCGCGTCCGGTCCCCCATTGCTGCAGCGGCAAAGTGCGCAACCTGACTCGGATGACCATCGACGAGTCGGCCAACTCATTGAGGCCCATCAACTCGAGTTCGTCGATGACGATCTCTTTCCAGATTTCGTCCTGGCGCATCTCGGCGCCAACCTGCTTAAGGACTTCCTCGACCTTGTCGATGTCGCTGTCATAGGCGACGCCGATGTCGAGAACGGCCGCCGACCAGCCGTGGGTCGAGTTGGATAGTGTCTTGATCTCGCCGTTAGGGAAGACGTGCACCGTGCCGTCGAGGTCGCGCAAGACGGTGGTCCTGAAGTTGATGGCTTCGACAATTCCGCCTTTGCCATTGATGGTGGCGTGGTCGCCAATCGAGATCTGGTTCTCGAGGATGATGAAGATGCCCGCCAGAAAGTCGCGCACCAGGTTTTGGGCGCCGAAACCGATGGCCAGGCCGACCACCCCGGCCCCGGCCAGAATCGGGCGGATGTCGACTCCGATTTCGTCGAGAGCGACCACGGCGGTAATGGCCCAGATGAAGAGCAGCAATGCTTGCGTCACCATGCCTACCACGGTCTCGGCGCGCTGGGCCGCCCCGGGGCTGGCCCGGCGTTTTCGTTCTACAAACTTGGTCTTGAAGTGGGCTACGCCTTTTTGCACTCCGAGGACGGCCAGGCGGGCAATCAGGATGATAAGTAAGACCCGGGCGGCGGTCGCCAGCCAGGTGGTCCAATCGATTTTCGTCGCTATGAAAAAGTTGTCCATGCCGCCAGGCTAACCTCTCGCGCGAGACATCGCCTCGTTCAAGAGGAGATCGCGGATGCATCCGAGGGGATAGGGGTTGGTGTGTGTTTTCTCGCCGCCCCATGTGTCAAGATGACCGCATGCCCGACCCGATCGAAGGTGTCCAGCTCACCCACCCTGAGCGAGAACTCTACCCTGAAGCCGGTTTAACCAAGCTCGATGTGGCCCATTATTACCGCCAGGTCGGCGGCCGGATCTTGCCGCACCTTCAGAGTCGGCCCCTCACTCTCTTGCGTTGCCCGGCCGGTCGAGAGCGGGACTGTTTCTACCAGAAGCACGACAGCAAAGGGATGCCTTCGGCCGTGCGAACGATCTCTATCGAGGAGAAGAGCGGGCGCGGCACTTACCTTTACATCGAAGAGGTGCAGGGCCTGATCGCCCTGGTGCAGATGGACACGCTCGAGTTTCACCCGTGGGGAGCCCGAACCGACCGGCTGGAACGCCCTGACCGCATGGTGTTCGATCTCGATCCCGGCCCCCAGTTGGGTCTGGTCGATGTCAGTGGGGCAGCGTTGGCCGTCCGGGGCCTGCTCGAGGAACTCGAACTGCAGTCGTTTGTACGCTTATCCGGAGGGAAAGGGATTCACGTAGTGGCGCCGCTTCTGCGCAATCACGACTGGGATGAAGTGAAGACCTTCGCGCGCGGCGTGGCCGAGCGGCTGGCCCGAACCGAGCCCTCGCGCTACACCACCAATCCTCGCAAGTCGGAACGTCAGGGACGAATCTTCGTGGACTATCTACGCAACAGCCGGGGAGCTACCTCGATCGCCAGCTATTCATGCCGGGCCCGAGCGGGGGGGCCGCTGGCCTGGCCCGTGAGTTGGAGCGAACTCGAAGACGGTACCGCCCGACCGAGAACGGTGTCCGACATCCTCGACCACGACCTACCCGAGGATCCCTGGCAGGACTTTTTCACTCTGCGCCAGGCCCTGAAGAAGAGGGCCCGACGGCAGCTAGGGCGAGGGGCTTAGGGATGCCCCGAGCTACCGACCCTTTCGGAGTCTAAAGTGGAGAATCGCCGAAACGACAATCCTTCTGATAGAATAGCTGCGCGGCGCAAGTGGAACGCTAACGGAGCGTGGGCTAGGCTAAGTTCGGAGGATATGCACAATCCAATGATGATTTTTTCTAGTTTAGATACAGCCATCAAAGAGGGCTTTCACTGGCTTGAGTACCGCGCTGACCTCGGCGTGCATCTGGTCGAGCGGGTCTTCATCAGAGTCGATGGCCAACTGACCCGGGCGCTGGCTCTGGCGAAGGCCGAGCGGATCCCCGAGCCCGCTTCATCGGCCAGCCGGTAACCTCTGCCGGAGGAGCGCGGTCGGTGGGTCGCGCCTTCTTTCTGCGATCGGATGGGTGGCCTGGCTACCAAGGAGTCTTACCAATCAGGCTTACCTGCGGCAGGCTAGAGAAGAACGGAGGCAAGCACATGGCTAAGACAGAGAAGAAGATTTCCTGGTGGTCCGCCAGTATCGTTACCATACTTTTGCTGGCGGCCGGTGCGTTCGGCGTCTGGAAGTTGAATGGAGGCGCCGCGCCTTTTGAGAAGCAGGCCACCCAGCCGAACCCCGAGCAAGACCTGATGGTCCTCACCCAATATCCCGATCACTTCGTCGGCCAGCGGATTTCGTCGACGGCCCAGATCGAAGAGGTGGTGGACGAGCGCATGGTCTGGCTGACCGATGAGGTGGGTCGACAGCACGTGTTGGCAATCATCCTGCCGCTCGAGTCGCTTCGACCCGGTCAGGCCGTAACACTGCGCGGCACCCTTTATCGAGCTGACGACACTCACACTTTGAACACCGATGGGCTCAGCGAAGAGGCACTCGCGCTCCTGCACCGCACCAAGTATTACATGCGGGTGGACGCTATTGCGCCGGTCGACGAGTCGGCCTCGGATTGGCGCGAGGATTCACCCCTGGAACCCGAGCGCGTGCCGCAGGTGGCCAACTAGCGCTGTCCCCCCAACATGCCCGTGGTGGTGTAGAAAGGCGCCCAAAAGGCAACCAGCGCCAGCGCTACCGGCAGGCCGAGCAAGAGCAGAGCCAGCGGCCGGCACAAGCGTTGGGCTTTCTCGGTGAGGTATTCTACCTCGGTCTCGAGGATGTTGGCCCCCAACAACAACTCGTCGGCCAGGTGGTGCTCGCTCGTGAGCGCCACCCGCACCACCGGGTCGAGCCCCAGCCCGGCACTGGCCCCAGCCAGGTCCAGGCCTCGCTCCATCAGCACCGAAAGCTGTTGGAACGGGGCGCTCTCGCCTGGTTCGAGCACGGCTTCGGCCAGGGGCAAAGACTCGTGCAGACTGCGACCGCCCGCGATCAAAGTGGCCATCGAACGCAGCCACAGACTCTGCTGAGCCTTGCGCCGAATGTGCGTCAACCAGGGCAACGCCGCGAGCACGCGGGCGCGGGCCTGCGTCCAGGTATGCAGCGCCGCCGTGGCCGCTGCCAGGGCGATGGCCGCGACTTGTAACCAGACCGCGTTCGGCGGCGATAGATTGGCCGCCACCAACATCGGCCACACTACCACCGGCAGAATGTAGCCCAGCAGAAACACGAGCAGACAGACAATTCCGTCGAGCACCATCAGAGGATAAGAAAGTGCCGCTACCAACCGGCGATCGAGCCGGTCCTTGAGTTCGAGCCAGTCAGAAAGGCTGCTCAGCACGGCCGCCGGCTCGGGGGTGCGTTCGGCCGTGGTCACCACCGCTCGGTAATACTCCGAGAATCGCTCGGGTTGGCGGGCCAGGGCCTGGCCCAGGGTGTCGCCCGAGGCCACCGCTTCGGCCAACTCAGGTTCACCCACCAGTCGAAGCGCTTCATCGAGCGGTTGACCCAATCGGCAGCTGATGGCCAGAAAGCGCGTGGCTTCTACCAATTGCAGGCTCATGGATGGATCCCCGGATAGGCCTGCCACCACAACAGGGCCACCAAAAGTCCCAGACCTACCAGCAACACGGGCTCGAGCCACCCCAACAGCCAACCCCAACCCCAGTCGGCCCGCCGCTCCAGCAGAGCGGCCACGCGACCGGCCGCTCCCGGCAGCCTCAGCAGTGGAGCCAGCGGATCGCGACCAAAGGCCTGCTCCAAGGTGGCTCCTCGCTCGAGTTGTTGGCAGACCATCCCAGCCTCGGTGCGCCACCGTTTGAGGCCGGCCCGTTCCCGGGCCAGTTTGGCCGCCGTCGGCAGCGGATAGCCCTGAGCCGTCAGCACCTCGAGCCAGATGAGAAAGTCGGCTTGCTCCCGCCAGGGTGGCATCGGGCGATACCAGAGCGCGAGCGGCACCAGGGCCAGAGTCATCCCGACCACCATCGTCCCCTGCCCTAAACCGAGCGCTAACAGGCTCCACAAAGCCAGCACCAAAAGGGGATAGGCTAGCTCGACCCCCAGCCGGCGGCCTCGCCCCCGAGCCATTTCGGCGCCGCGAGCGCGGGCCTCGAGGGTCGTCACCAGGTCGTCACTTTCGTGATCCAACCCCAGCACCTCGGCCACCGAGTCGCCTCGGGCCAGGCGCTCGGCCAGATCGGGGCGCGAGCAGGCGACGGCTTCGGGCAGGGTCAGTCCCTGACGCAGCCGGCGAGCGGTCTTGCGATCGAAATCGTTCACGGCAGCAAGAACTCTCCAAAGCCTACCGTCAGCACATGTTGATACGGCATGATACAGAGCACGCAAACCGCCAGAACCACCACGCCGGCGGCCACCGTCAGTCCGGTATCGACCTGTTCGCCCAGTCGAATGATGGCGTTTTCGTATTCTTCATTTTGCAGTCGTGAGGCCGCCTCGAGGGCCTCGGGCAGCTGGCCGCTGGCCTCGCCCGCCCGGATGAGAAAGTGGACGCGGGGGGGAAAGAACTCGGCGAATTCCTCCAGCAACTGGCTGATTCCCGAGCCCCGGTGGGCGGCCTTGCGCAGCTGGTCGGCCAGGCGGCGTTCTTCCAACGCCTGGCTGGCGATCTCGAGGGCAGCCGTGGTGGGAATACCCAAACGCAACAGGCCCGACAAGGTTCCCAACAACTGAGCTCGCTGTCCCAGGCGAGCCAGCCGGGCCGGAAAGAGCCGGGCCGAGATGGCCGTGAACAGCCGTCCGCGCACGTCAGGCAGAAACGCGAGCACCAGGAAGAGCACTGCCGCCATGGCCATGAGAAAGCCGTTCTCGAACAGTCCTTGCAGCCACAGCGAGGCTCTCACCGAGAGCGGCGATGGACCGGGTTGATCGTGGAGCATCGAGGCCAGCGGGGCCAGGGTATAGGTCATGTTGAAGGCCAGGATCAAGAAGGCCATCACCACCAGAGCCAGATGGCGCACCGCCAGCATGGGGCGTTTGCGGCTTTCGAGGTGGGCCAGTTGCCGCAGGGCCGCCGGCAGCGAGGCCGAGTGGGTGAGTTCGAGCAGGCGGGGCCAATAGGACGGAAAGGTCACTCGCCTGCGCAAGGCCGTCGAGAGATGTTCGCCCCGGGCCACCGCCTGGCCGATATCGGCTAAGCCAAGGTTGTTCGAGATCCTGGCCAGCAGCGCGTTTTCTTCCAGGGTCACGCGAAGGTCCTCGAGCGCCTCGGCCAGACTCAAGCCCATCTCCAGGCGGCCGGCCAGTTCGGCCGCCAACAGCTCGCGGTCGAGCGACTGGCCCCGCGAGATCAACAGGTCGAGGTTGGCCCAGGCGATTTGCAGCGCGCCGGTGATGAGCGCCGTCAAGACCAGCGGACCCCAGATCAGTTCTCCCTCGTCATCGGGCACCAGCATGAGCAGCAGCACGAGCTGTACGACCAGGGCCAAAAACCAGTGGCCCACCAGCGCCAGCCGGCGACGCCACGGCGGATCCTCGTCGCGATAGGCGGCCAGCCAGCTGTGGATCAAGAGAAACCAGAGGGTCAGGATGACCATGCACAGGGCCACGGTCGAATCGAGGCCCGCGCTGACCAGACCGGCCAGCAGTACCATGGCGGCCACGGTCGGATTGGCCAGGCTATCGATGAAGCGTCGGGTCACCACCAGGGCGCCCAGGGCAAAAAGCCCGAAGAAGTAGCCCAGGGTCGGATTGGCGCCGTAGTTGAACCAGCAGAACAGATAGAACAGGCCCCAGCCGCGCACTAAAAAGATGGGTCGCTTCACGGCCAGTTGGCCTCTCTTTGACAATGAGTCGAGCCGGCCTCGCCGACGCAGGTCAAGCGCCACCGTTTGCCGCCCAGCGGGATGGCCTCGACGGTGAAGCCCTGCCCCGGGGCGAGCCTGGGCGAGACGAACTGGCGGGCCGTGGTCCAGCGGCCAGTCGTGAGCATCTTGCGGGCGTAGGCGAGGCCCGACTCGGCCATCACCTCGGCTGCCTGAGCACGCTTGTGAGCTTCCACGGTACTTCTGGCCTGACCGGTATAGATGTGCAAGGTCAAGAAAAAGGTCAAATAGACCACCGCCAGTTGCATCACCAGGATCAAGGAGAGGCCGCGTTTCTTCACGGAGTGGCTCCCGAGTAGCGATAGGGCAGGCGCTGCCGGCAGGCCAGGTATTCGAGCTCGAGGGTCAACCAGGTCTGGCCGTGGCGCTTGACCACCGCGAATTCGCGGACGGGATAGGGGGTCAACGAGTGTTCACCGTGGCGGTCACGAAGCAGCAGCTTCTGGTCTTGCCAGCGAAGGTGCGAGCCATCGGCAAAATTCAGACCGTGACAATCGGCATCGGCCCGGTGTTTGCCGGGCAGGGCCAGGCGGCCGTGGAGCCTGGCTACCAGGGCCCGCGACTCGGCGCGCACGTCGGCCTGAACGGTGGCGATGCGATGCTCGTTGAGGGTGGTGCACAGCGCGGCAAAGAGTGGTCCCGCCAGCGTGACGATCACTGCCAGCACCACTAGCAACTCGACCAGGGTGAAGGCTCGTCTCACGGCTTCACCTTCAAGAAGCCGAGTTCGACCTGGCGCTCTCCGCCGTAGGTGGTGACCAGGCGAATCTGTTTGAAGTCGCTGGGGGCCAATTGTGGTTCGAGGGTGTCATCGAGATAGCGACCCTCGACCTCGGTGCGGATGCGACCGCCCCGGTAGTCGACCACTACCACCTGGCCGCGGTGTTTCTGGTCGAGTTGCAGCTTGCCATCCTGACCCAGCTGATAGGCAACCGGACTGAGTTGGTCGGCTTGAGCCAGCAGTACCCGGTCGACTGCCTCGACCGGTTGGTTGTAGAGCTGCACCTGGCCCCGAGCGTCCACCGTATGGGCCTCGCCCTGTTCCGGCAGGTAGTCAGCCAGCCATTGGTAGTCGACCACCAGTTGGCGACCCCGCCACTCGGCCGGCAGCCGCAGCCGACTGCCCCGGCGTTCGAGCGGCGAGCCGGCGGGTGTTCCGTCAGGCCAGAAGAGGCGCAGGCTGCCTTCGACCACCACGACCTGGCCCAGGTCGATCCAGCCGTCGGCACCCACCCTCAGCAATCGCGGCGCGACCATGTTGAAGTCGGCCTTGAGCAAGGACTGGCGCGTCTGTTCGCAGGTCTGGGCGGCGAAGCGATAGTCTTTCTCGCGGGCCAAACTACCCAGCAGATGCCAGGTGAGGGGTTGGATAGCGGCCAGAATCGCCAGGATCGCGATACAGATCATCAGCTCGATGAGCGTAAACCCCCGTGGTCGCATCGCCGCCGTTTCCGTGAACAATCAGCAACTCCTTCTACCAGGCCGCTTTGTAGGCGCAGCGCAGGCTGTGTTCGGTCCTGAGCTGACGATAGGCTTGCTGCAAGCTGGTCCACTCGCGGGCAGTGAGTGCGCTGACCTTGCCGTCGGCGGCCAGGCGCGTGCCCGATTCGAGTTCGGCTCGCATGCGCACCAGGTTGGCCGGAAGGTCGCGATCGACCGTGGGTTCGGGCCTGGCCTGGCGCAAGTAGCAGCGAACGGAACGGCGCCCCACTACCAACCACAAGTTCTTGCCCTCGACCAGTTCTCGGGCCGGTTCGCCAGGGGGCAGGATGAACCCGGCCGTGGCCACGGGAGTGGCCTCGACCACCGTGAGACGATTGCCTTCGATGGTGATGCGCCGCCCATCCAGCAAGCGGCCGCCTCCGGGCCACAGGCTGACCAACGGACCCGGACATGGCCGGCTGTCGTCACCGGCAAAGAGGCGTCCGTCGGCCGTGGCCGCCAACAACAAGCCCTTGCTGGTGGTGGCCGCGGCCAATACCGGCGAGCCGAAAGCCCGGGGAGGATTGGCGAAATCGCGCACGGTGCCGTCGAGGGAGCTGCTCACCACCCGAGCCCCGCGAAAATGGACCGAGGTCACCGGGCCGTCGTGGCGGCCCACCAGACGAGGTCGCGAGGCGGTGCCGTCGCGGACCTCGACCCGGCCGTCGAGATAGCCCAGGGCGATCGACTCCTTGGCGAAGGCGAAACAGGCCAATCCCGGCAGCTCCAGCTGGCGCCACGAGCCGGTTTCCAGCAGTTGGGCTCTCCCGTCGGCGCTACGCACCCCCAGCCAGTCTTCGCGAGGGCTCAGCGCCACTTGCTCGATCTCGTCCTGGCTGCGCACCAACCCGCCCAGAGGCGTCTCGAGCGCAGGCAAACCTTGGCGTTGTCGCTCGCCGGCTCGAGCTTCAATCTCGGCCGCCTCGAGATAGGCTCGCAATCGCTGGGTGGCATCGGCCTGAACCGGCTGCGGGGTCGGGACCACCTCGGCCGGGGCCGACGCTTCTTCCTGACCGGACCGCTCTTCCACCTTGCTTTTGAGGCTCTGCGTGGTAAGCATGGTCAAGCCTAACAGGACCACCAGAAAGACGGTGGAGATGGCCACGGTGGCTGTGTGGCGCCGCAGAAACAGGTTGAGTTGATAGGCCGTCGTCCAGGGCTTTTTCACCAGCAACGGTTGGCGTTGCTCCCAGCGTCGCAAGTCTTCCATCACCTCACCGGCGCTGGCCGGACGTTGTTGCGGGTCGAGCGCCAGGCAAGCCTCGATGATGGCGGCCAGCTCGGCCGGCACGGCCGGATTGAGCTCGCGCACTCCCACCAGTGGAGAGTTCATCAGAGTGTCGGTATAGAACGCCAGCCGCTCACCGGCATCGGTGAGGTGGCTCAACTGGTTGCGCGAGGCCAGCGGAATGCGGGGCAACTGGCCGGTCAAAAGCGAATAGATGGTGGCCCCCAGACTGTAGATATCCCAGCTCGAATTGGGGCCGGTCTCGACCTGGCCCAGAGCGGCCCCGGCCTGCTCGGGGGCCATGTAACCCACCGTACCCAGACTGCTCTGGCTACCCCCCGCCTGTAGCGATTGGCCGAAATCGACCAGCCGGGCACGCCCTTCGCCATCGAGCAGGACGTTGACCGGCTTGAGGTCGCAATGAAGCATGCCTTTCTGGTGGATAAAGTTGAGCGCCTCGGCGATCTGATAGAACCAGCTGACCACCAGTTCGGGGGTGCGTTCTTCAGGGTTCTTGTCGCCCAACGACCCACCCGTCAACAGCGGCATGACCAGATAGGCGGGCTCGTGATTGAGGTCGGCGTCGAGCAGGGTCACGATGTTGGGGTGCTCGGCCACATCGCGCAGTCGCTCGATCTCCTGGCGAAAGTATTCCCAGTCGAGACCGAAAGGGCGGGTGAAGATTTTGACTGCCACCTTCTGTCCGGTGCGCTCCTGGGTGCCCGACCACACTTCGCCAAAGGTACCCGCGCCCATCAAAGCCTCGAGCCGCACCCCGGGGATCTTATAGTCGACATCGCGCGACAGCTCACGCAGCTCGTGCTGCTCGTCGGCAGCTTGAAAGAGAGTGGCGTCGATAGGTTGCTCGGCCATGGCTACAACCAGCGATCCGAGCCGGCGAAGACCACCGGCAGCCAGGCCACCAGCAAGACCAGCAGCACGACGAGCCCGGCTCCGGCCAAAAGGCGAGGCTCGGCCAGGGCCAGTTCGCGCTTGTGCAGATGTTCGAGTTCTTGTTCCATCAACTCGGCGCACTCGAAGAGAGCGATGGGAAGAGCGTCGTGTTGCAGCTTCTGGCGGGAGGCGCCCAATAACAGGGGGTGCAGCCGAGCTTCGGCGAGCAGTCGGCTGAGTTCGCTGCCCTGGCGGGTCTGCTCGGCTAGCCCGCCAAAGAACTCTCTGAGTTCGGGCCCGGCGACTTCGGCCGCCATGGCCAGACTCTCGGGCAGAGGCTTGCCAGCGGCTAGCAGGGTGGCCACCGTGCGAGCCCACAACACCTGGTCGCCCAGTCGCCGGACCCGGGCCACCGGAGCAGCCAGCAACCAGCGGGCGGCTACCCAGACCACCGCCAGCAAGGCCAGCAGCAACAGCCGCGAACTGGCCAGCCCGGCCAGGGTCTCCAGCCTGGCTTCGTGGGCCAGCGGTACGATGGTGGTGGGCACGATGCTGAGCAGCAAGACCGCTCCCAACACGGTCACCGCCCCCAGCAACAGGGTGGGATAGGTCAGGGCGGCCTGCGTCTTGCAACGCACCTGCTCGACCCCCTCGAGCCAACGGCTGAGCCGGTCGAGTTCCTGGGCGGGTTGGCTCGAGGCCATGGCCGCTTCGACCAGGCCGCGGTAGGCGGGCGAAAAAAGACGCGGACGCCGGGCCAGGGCCTGGGCCAGGTCGTCTCCCTGCTCGAGGTCCGCGGCCAGCTGACCCAGCCAGCGGGGCCCGTCGGCGCGCTTGAGCCCCTCGGCCAGAGGAAAGCCCAGGCGCACCAGAGTGGCCAGTTGGCGGGTCACGTCGAGAAGTTCGCTGGTCTTCATCCCAGGTTTCCAATCAGTTGATACAACGGCAAGAACATGCCGATGATGATGAGGCCGGCCAGCAGCCCCAATCCCAGCAGGGCCAGGGGCTCGATGAGGGTGATGCCGCGCGAGGTGGCATGCTCGAAATCGTGACGCAGAAAGCGCGCCACCCGGTCCAACGACCCCTGCGGCAAGCCCTTGGCCTCGGCCACACCGATCAGCCAGGCGGTGCCGTCGAGCACCAGACGATTGGGCTCGAGGGCCTGGCTCAAGCTCGCACCCCCGGCCAGCGCTTGGGACAGCTCCTGCAGATGGCTGCGAAACAGCGGCGAGCGGCACGGCTCGGCTGCTCGCCGGCACGCCTCGGGCAGAGGCTCACCGTGGGCCAAAAAGAACTCGAGCCAGGACAAGAAGATGATGGTGTCGCGCCGGCGGAACCACTCGCCGATCAACGGCAGGCGGTGGCGAACACCGTCGCCCACTGTCGACTCGGACAAGAGCAGCCAGGCCCCGGTAAGAAACAAGACTCCCAACAGGACGACGAGCGGATTGCTCAGAGCTCGATGCAGAAAGAGCAGCAAAATGGTCGGAGCCGGCAGGGTTAGATAGAAGCCTTCCAAGAGGGGCGACAGCTGGCCACCCAAAACCCGGATCAAGAACACCGCCACCAACACGGCTGCCACCAACACCAACCTGGGATAGACCAGCGAGCTACGCACCGACTCAGAAACCTGCTCCGTCTGGGCCAGGGTGCGGGCCAGTTGTTCGAGCCCGGCCGGCAGCTCGTCGGTCTGCTCGACCTGCTCGACGGCCCGCACTACCCAGTCGGGCGCGTGGCCCGCCGCCAGGACCGCGTGCAGGGCCTGTCCGCGGGCAGCCAGTTCGGCCCCCGGGTGATGGAGCGTCTCGAGCGCCTCGGGCAGGGTTGCGCCCATGCGCAATTGATGGGCAAGACTCATGAGAACCTGACTGTCGGTCATGGCAAGAAGACCTCGCTGGCGGCCAGTTGATAGATGTCTACCAGCACCCCGAAAGTGGCTACGCCCAGGCTACCGACAGCCAGACCAAAGCAGGCCAAAATGGCCACGCCAGCCCGGACCTGGGCACGATGGCTCTGCAATTCATAGGTGGCCCGAAGTTGTTCGGCAGTGACCTCAAGGACCTCGTCGAGATTGCCCAGGCGTTGGCCCTGTTCGATTAGCCAGGCCAACTGCTCGTCCTGTAACAGCGGCTCGGTTCGATACAGTTCGGGCAGGTCTTCATACGAACTGCTTTTCCAGCGGGCCCGATGGGTCACCTGGCCGCAGTTCATGGCCAGGGTAGTGAGCCGCGACCCGCTCAACTGGCTGGCCAGGCCCGCCTGGGCGGCCACCAGACTGCGAAAGAGGCGGCGGTCGCGGGCGGGCCGTCCCCAGCCAGCCAGCCACGTATTCCACGGTCCGTCTTCGAAGTAGGCGAGAATCAGTATCCCCGCCACGGCGGCCAGAAACAGTCCGACATAGGCTCCCACCCAGCCGAGTTGGTAATAGTCACTGTGAGCCTGAGCGCCTTCCAACAATTGGGTGAAGGTGGGGGCGATGTAGTTGCGATAGAAGATCATAATTCCCATCATCATGACGAAAACCGTGGCCAAGTAGGCGGTGGCTAAAGGCTTGACGCCCAGGTCTTGCGACTCGACCCTGGCCAGGATTCGCAAAGTCGAAACCATTTGCTCGGGCTGGGTTTCTTCGAGCAATTGGATCCAGATGGAGGGAAAGTAGTTCGTCCGGGCCATCGCACCCACCAACGAGCTGCCGTGGGAAACGCCTTCGGCCAGTCCCTCGAGGGCCGATGGCAGTCGAGCGTAGGCAGTCTTGAAGTGCGCGCGGCTGTGGGCGTGCAGGTGCTGCAGCGCTTCCGCCAGTGGCACGCCCATCTCGAGCAGGTCGGCTAGCTCGAGGGCGAAGACAGCCCGATCATCGCGGTCGCTGCGCCCGCGCACTAGTCCATAGCAGAACGGAATCCCGATCAGGCCGTAAAAGATCCAGTTACGGCGAAAGAAAATGGCCATCTCAGGGCTGTTCTGTTCGGCCCAAAGCCACAGACCCACCAGCAACAGAGTGATGACGGTGGCCGCGAAGGTGATCTTGGCGCGGGCTTTGCGAACGCCCGCTGCGCCCAGTTCTTTCACCGGACCACCTCCTCGAGGCGATGGCGCTCTTTGCCGGCTACCCCCACCGAAACGACCTTCCAGCCTCCGCTGGCGGGGCTTGCGGTCAGCTCGAAGTAGCCGCCCTGGAACGAAGGTGAACGCCACTGGTGGGCCGGCCGCAGCTCGCCTCGACCGGCCATTCCGCGCGCATAGTCAAGCCCGGCCACCGCCAGCGAATGGGCGCGATGTTGTTGCGAGTCGAGCTTGAGGCGATGGTGGGCGGCCTCGAGCGAGGCGACCGTGCTCCATTCGAGGATAATCAGGAGTGTCATGATTCCCAGGACAGTGATCAGGGCCAATCCCCGGCGACGGTTTCTCACAGGTCGTAGATCCCCCGATATCTCAAAGTGCGATCGCGCTCTGGAGGGCACGACAAAACGATATTGACCACCAGATGAGGTTGGCGCTGGTGAACCAGAAACGAATCGACCCGAGCGGTGGTGAGGGAGCGCCCGTCGAGCGTCAGGTTGCCGTCTTGCCAGCGCAGCTTCGAACCGTCGCGAAAATCCAGCCCGGCGTTGTCGGAGGTGATGGTATAGCCGTCTTTCACCTTGCGCTTGATGTGCTCGAGGGCCTGGCGACTCTCGAGGCGCAGGTCGGCCTCCTGGCGAAAAACCTTGCCTTCGCGCACCAGCCACATCATCGAGTCGAAGATGGGAAAGGTGATGATGGCCATGATGGCCATCACGATGACCACTTCGATCAGGGTAAAAGCGCGTCTCATGGCGCCACCTTCAAGCCGAAGAGTTCCATCTTCAGGCCGTCGCCATAAGCCTCTTCGACGGTGAATCGTTTGACCACGCCGAGGCCCTTGACCGGCTCGAGCCCGGGGCCGGCGAACTGGCCGCGCACCAGGTTGCGAACCGAGACACCCTGGTAGTCGATGCAAACCACCTTGCCTTCGAGCGAACCGTCCAGCGACAGAAGGTCGTCTTGCAACCGATACTGCGAGGGGGGGACGAGGCTGAGGCGATCACCCTGGGCCAACCACACGCGTTCGACCCGGGTCACGGCTCCGTTCTCGAGGGCCACCCGGCCGTTTTGAACACGATGCGCTTCACCCTGGTCGGCCACATAAAAGGCATAATCGACGATGACCTTCTGTCCGGCTAATTTGGGTTCGAGCTGGAGCCTGCCGCTGTCGACCTTGACCTCGGACGGACCGGCCAGGTCGGCCCCGGCCAACGAGCGCACCTTCAGGCTGGCTGGCTCGAGCGAGCCGTGGGGCAACTGCACCCAACCATCGTCGCCCACCGTCACCAGCGCCGGTGGCAACTGCTCGAAAGGCAGCGCCCGCAGCGCCTCGAGTTGATTTTCGGCGTTGCGCAGGGCGAAGCGGTAGTCGGCTTGTCTGAGCAGCCGGGCATGCCCGCGATGAACGCTAAAAGGAACCGAGAACAGGATGGCCATGATGGCAATGCAGATCATCAGTTCGATCAAAGTGAAGGCGCGTTGGCCAGGCAAGACGGACCCCCAGGAGAAAGTTAGTCTATTCTTTCCGATTTGAGCCCCGCTCAATCATGAAATTTGCCCAATGAGCAAGATGGGCGTTTTTAGCATGGTTTCAGGGCTTCGACCTAGGCTGGGGTCATGATTGTCCATGCCTTGCCCAGAACCCATACCGCCGCTCCCCGACCGTCCGCCCCGCCTGGGGGCGACTCTTGGGGCGACCGCGTCGATATCGGCGGCGGAGCCGCGGCCGGCATCCTGACCCTGGTCATGGCCGGTGGCGCTCACGCCTTCGCCCATACCATGGGCAGCCCCGGTCTGGCTTTCGGGGCTGACGCTTTCATCGGAGCCAGCACCGGCTTTCAGATGGCCGAACAACTCGGTAAGTCCAAAACCGCCGGAGCGCTCATCGGCCTCGGAGTGGGAGCGGGCCTGGCTGCCGCCGGTGTTTACGGTGGCTGGCCCGGAGCCTTTGGGGCCGCCGCTCTGGCGGCCGTAGTCCGAGGGGTGGTCGTGCCGCGCCTGGTCCAGTAGATGCGGCATGATTGGGAAGAGAACTATCAGGAAGGGGATACCCCCTGGGATAGCGGCCAACCCGAGTTGATGCTGGTCGAAGCCGTCGAGGCCGGTCTGCTCCCCCCCGGTCGCGCTCTCGAGTTGGGCTGCGGCACGGGCACGAACGCAGCCTATCTGGCCGAGGCCGGCTATGAGGTCATCGGAGTCGACCTCTCCGAGACCGCCATCGAAAAGGCGCGAGCCAAAGCCTCGCAGGTTGCCTTCATGGTGCTCGACATCATGGCCGAGAGCCTGCCCCCGGGCCCGTTCGACCTGGTCTTTGACCGGGGTTGCTTTCACGTTTTCTCAGAGCCGGACAAGCAGGCACGCTTCGTTGAACGAGTGGCCTCGGTGCTCAGGCCTCACGGTGCCTGGCTGAGCTTGCTCGGCTCGACCGAGGGGGCCCCGCGCGAGCACGGGCCGCCCCGTCGCAGCGCTCGCGAGATTGTAGCTGCCATCGAGCCCGCTCTCGCGATCGTCAGCTTGCGGGCGGCCGCCTTTCACGACACGCACGGTAACCCACCGGCCTGGTTCTGCCTGTCGCGGCGCCGTCAACAACCCGCCCAGCCTTCCACGCCGCCGTTCTAGCCAGGACGGCAAGCCACGGCCCACGAACCCACCAGCGTGACCGTTTCTGACCTGCTCGAGAAGCTGGTGCCCCCCGATGATTTCGATGCTCGACCGGCCGTCGATGCTTTGCTTGGTTTGGCCCAGGCCCAGCGGGCCAGCGACCTGCATCTGCGCCCCACCCAGGGCAAGGTCGAAGTGTTGATGCGCCTCGACGGCGTGCTCTGCCCGCGCTTCGAGATTCCGATTGAAGCCTACCCGCGCCTGCTCGTGGGCATCAAGAACGCGGCCCGACTGGCTTCTTACAAAAAGGCCGTGCCGCAGGACGGTCGCCTGACCCACGGCGACGTCGAGATGCGAGTGGCCACCGTGCCCACGCATTTTGGCGAGAAGGTGGTGGTGCGCCTGGTGGCTGGTGTCGGCCTCATCCCCTCGGTCGCCAGGCTGGGGTTCACCGCTCCCGAGTTGGCCGCCCTCGAGACCATGGCTTTCCAACCCCAGGGCCTGGTGCTGGCCACGGGCCCGGCCGGAAGCGGCAAGACCACCACCTTGCTCTCGGTGCTGCGCTGGTTGGTAGACAAGCATCGCCAGCGCTACTCGGCCGCTCTCAACGTGGTCACCCTCGAGGACCCGGTCGAGTGCGTGTTGCCCGAACTGTCCCAGACGGCCATCCAACCCGAGCTGGGTATGACCTTTGCCAGTGGCCTGCGCTCGCTGCTGCGCCAGGACCCCGAGGTGATCCTGGTGGGAGAAATCCGCGACGGCGAGACAGCCGGGGCGGTGACCCAGTGCAGCCTGACCGGCCATCTAGTCTTCTCGACTCTGCACACCCGCGACAGCGTCGGCGTCGTGCCTCGCATGCTCGAGCTCGGGGTCGAGCCTTACCAGTTGGCGGCCGGGCTGGTGGGCGTGATCTATCAGCGGCTGGTGCGTGTGCTCTGCCCCGACTGCCGCTATCTTGTCGACCCCGAGGTCCGCCTGGTTAGCGAATGCCGGGCCGCCGGGCTCTCGCTGTCTACGGTCTATGGCCCGGGCGGCTGCCCGGCCTGTAACCAGACCGGCTATCGTGGTCGCACGGCCGTGCCCGAGTTGCTCTCGGTCGACGACACGTTCCGCCAACTCATCCTCGAGCGGGCCTCGCTACGCTCGCTGCTCGAGCGGGCGCGCCAGCAGGGCACGGTGCCTCTGCGTCAGGCCGGGCTGGCCCGAGTAGCCTCAGGCGTGACCAGCTATGACGAGCTGTGCCGAGTGGTGCCCGGGTGAGCGACGGCTTTGCCGTCGAGAGGGGAGCGACGGCTGCGCCGTCGAGGAAGGAGCCGGGGCCTTCGGCCGGAGATGGGAGCGACGGCTTTGCCGTCGAGAGGGGAGCGACGGCTGCGCCGTCGAGGAAGGAGCCGGGGCCTTCGGCCGGAGATGGGAGCGACGGCTGCGCCGTCGAGAGAGGAGCGAGGTTCGCTTTGGCTCACCTCGAGTTCTTGGAGGAGTCGACGCTTCGCGTCGTAATCCAGGCGCAGCTTCGCCGCTGAAGCCTGGGGCCTTCGGCCTGGGGGGAGCGACGGCGGGCTTTCCGCTAGAGGGGAGCGACGGCTGCGCCGTCGAGGAAGGAGCCTGGGGCAATCGGCCAGGAGATGGGAGCCTCGCGGTGCTCGGAGGGGGGAGCGACGGCTGCGCCGTCGAGAGAGGAGCGAGGTTCGCTTTGGCTCACCTCGAGTTCTTGGAGGAGTCGACGCTTCGCGTCGTAATCCAGGCGCGGCTTCGCCGCTGAAGCCTGGGGCCTTCGGCCTGGGGGGAGCGACGGCTGCGCCGTCGAGGAAGGAGCCTGGGGCATTCGGCCAGGAGATGGGAGCCTCGCGGTGCTCGGAGGGGGGAGCGACGGCTGCGCCGTCGAGGAAGGAGCCGGGGCCTTCGGCCGGAGAGGGGAGCGACGGCTGCGCCGTCGAGATAGGAGCGAGGTTCGCTTTGGCTCACCTCGAGTTTTTTGGAGGAGTCGACGCTTCGCGTTCGTAATCCAGGCGCGGCTTCGCCGCAGAAGCCTGGGGCCTTCGGCCTGTGGGAGCCTGCGGCCGTCGAGGGGGGGCCGGGGCCTTTGGCCGTGGACTGGACTGGGGCGGCGTGGTCGAGTAAGCTGAGCCAGGCATGAACGAACGGAAGATTCAACCGACAGATCCCCAGCTTGAGGCCGAGCAAGGTCGGGTTGCCCTTTGGCTATCAATCGACGATCTACGCTGGCTGTCGAGACATTGCTGTTGCCCGGCCGAAGCCTCCGAAGAGGAGAGAGCGCGTTGCGCCCGGCTTCGCTTTCGCGCCGCGGCGGCATTGCACAAGAGCGAAGTTTCTCTTGAGGCCTAACCGATACCGCGTTTGGCTAGAAGGCGGGACCGTTCACTACGATGATCGCGTCGATGGCAAACTTGAGATTCCGATGAGCGGGGTGAGACTGGTCGGAGAGTCCACCGATCAGTCCGGACCCTACGTCGACGATTGGTTTCTCTGCCTGGTCGACCCGGAATGTTGGTATGAGATTTCCTGCTATGCCGATGGCTTCAAAGAGTTTCTTCTCGCTCTGTCAACCTTTTTAGGCGAGGAGCTTGAACTCAAGCTTTATAACTCGGCCGACTTTAACTCGCGAATCCTCTGGCCAAGTTCGGTTCGTGACGAGCCCGCTCTTCGAGTATCAGTCTCGGTGGTTGGGCTTGCAGGTCGAGCAGAACTATTCGCCGGTAACTCAGCGAGTGTTCAATGAGTGCCAGACCGGGGGTAGGGTGGCAGGTCGAGAGCGTGGAGCCAGGGGGTGAAGAGGGTCGAGAGGTCCTGGCCGCTGACCTGACTGGCCGTTTGCTCGAAGTCGGCGGTGGCTGCGTTGCTGTTGCGGTGGGCGGCCAGGTGGGTCTTGAGGATGTCGAAGAAGGCGTGATCGCCAACCTCGAGCCGCAGGGCGTGCAGGCAGAGGGCGCCGCGCAGATAGACCTGGGGCATGAGGATTCCCGCCGGGCCAGGGTCGGCGATGGGGGCGCCCAGGGGAGCCCGCTGGATGTGCTCGTAGGCCCCGCGCAGGGTGTCGTTGAACGCCTGCTGACCCTGGCTGTGCTCGAGCCATAGCCAGGAGGCGTAGGTAGCAAAGCCCTCGTTGAGCCAGATGTCCTTCCAGGCCTCGACGCTGACCGAGTCACCAAACCACTGATGCGCCAGCTCGTGGGCCACCACCAGCTCGGGGTTTTCGCGGTGGGTCGAGGCGCTGCCATAGACGGGCAGCGTCTGGGTCTCGAGGGCCCCGCGGAAGGGCACGTTGACCACCGCGCTGCCGAAGCCGTCGAAGGGATAGTCGCCCAGGCGCTGGCTAAAGAAGTCGATCATCTCGGGCGAGCGCAGGTGGGGCGCTTTGACCTCGTCGGACAGTTCCGGAGCGAAGTAGTGGCGAATCGGCACGCTGCCTGCCTGATCCACCGGCTCGAACTCGCCGATCAAGACGGTGCTGAGATAGCTGGCCATCGGGTCGCGGGCCTCCCAGTGATAAGTGGTGTGATCGCCCAGGTCGACGGTGCGGATCAGACTGCCATTGGCCACGCCCATGAACGGCTTGGGCACCGTCAGGTGAAAACTGTAGGTCGCCTTGTCGGCTGGGTGGTCGTTGACCGGATACCAGGTCGAGGCGCCGTTGGGTTGGCTGACTACGAACGAGCCCTGGTCGTGGTGGATCCAGCCAGTGGGAGCGGGGAAAGAAGGACCCGGAACCGGCTTGGGACGCCCGCTGTAGTTCACCACCACCTCGAAGGGCTGGCCCTCGGCCAGGGGATGGGCCGGGGTGATATGGAGTTCGTCTCCGTCGCGCTCGATGGTGGCCAGCTCGCGGTCGACCTTGACCTCGGCCACTCGCAAGCCCTTCAGGTCAAGGTTGAAGCTCTCGAGGTCTTGAGTGGCCCGGGCCTGCATAGTGGTCGAGCCAGTGATGTAGTTGTCGGCCGGGTCCACGCTGAGATCGATGGCATAGTGCTGGGCGTCGTAGCCGCCGTTGCCCTGGCCGGGAAAATACGGATCAGGCCCGGCCGGACTGCCGGACCGCGCAAGGCTGACCGGCCCGGCGTGGACTTTCATTCCAGCAGACTAACAGGCGCATTCGGACGGAATGTTGCTCGTTGGTGAACGGGTGGCTACCTGGCTCAACCCGAGCTAGCGCCGGCCCATTGCAGCAGCCACTCGAGCACACCGACCTCGAAGCCGCGCTCGAGTTCGCGACCGCGGCGGTCGCGCCCGCCACACCAATCCGTGGGGAGCAACCCCGCTCACCCGTAGGATGCCGTTGTGAATGTTCTTGTGACAGCGCGAACAAACCACGATGAGATTCTCCGGCACGGTCGGTCCGCCCCGGCAGTAGAAGACCACATGATGCACATCGAGCCAGAGCCGATTCGGGCAACCCGGACACGAGCACCTATAGCCGTCGCGCCGTAGCACTGCCCGGCGTTGCGCCGGAGTGGCCTGACGCGTGCTGGGATTGAACCTCAACCGTCCGGCCAGTTGCAACTTCGACTCGCCCGGACACACGTGTGTCTGCATTGCCAGCGCCTCGATCGGAGCGGCCAGCTCCTGGGCGGCTTCAGAGGGGTTGAGCCGGCGTGTTTGTGGTCCAATGTCCCTGGCTGCACTCTGGGTGGGTTGGCGTAAAAAATTCTACCCACGTGGGCGCGGCGGCCTTGGGTCAGGCAATGAGATTCGGTTCTATGGAGCGAAGCGTGAGGAACTGGGGACATGACGACTTCACTGACCATGTGCGAGGCTGATTTTCTCGGCTACCTGAAAGGCATAAAATTCCTGGTTGCCGTTGCAAAGTGCGTTCCGATTGATAGGTTTCCTGTTGATGAAAAGCTCAATAGCGCCCTAACTTCGCTAACGCCGGTCTTTGAGGTGGCTCTGGAGGAGTTGTCCTTTCTAGCCGGCATGGCCGAGGCCGCAACTGCATTTGTACGACGTGACCTGCGCGTAGGCTTGCTCTCAGGGCAAGACGACTACTACGACCGCGACGCGGTCGACACCATTCTCACGCTTTACTCGGGAGAACGCCGCCTTCAAAATTTTCTATATAATGATTGGTCGCGCTTTCTGGATGAGACGAGACCTGTTCTGACCCGGCTGCTCGGTGAGTTGGCTGTCGCCTTGATGGCGCTTCGAATTGAGCAAGGGCTCGACCTTGAGAACCCGCTCCCGGGCGTGGTGAAGGCGATGCGTGAACCGTTAATTGAGATGGAGAGGTCCCTGCAACCACCCGTGACTGACGGACTGAGAGCTTGGCTCTCGATGACATCAAATAACTTTGAGGCCCCGCCCTCAAAGCGATTGCTGCAGTGGGTCCAGGAATTTGTCGGGGACGGGTAGTTTCGAGGGCGCGGCAGTCGAGCCTGAGCCCACAAGTGGTGGCCGTGGTGGCGAGGCTCCGGTTGGTGGTCAGCGACAGAACGCCTGAGGCACCAGACCTCCGGTTGCCAGGCGGCGCCCCACTACCGGTGTGTAGTTCTGTTGGGAGTAGATCCACACCAGCATCTGGTGGTCCCGCTGAGTTAGTTGGCCGGGATAGTCTTGCTCGGAGTGATACATGATATCGCCGGCGAAGTCGGAGTGGTCTAGCCCCAGGACATGGCCGAGTTCGTGGGTCATGATGCGAGAGAGTTGGGGCAGGTCGCGCCCGTCGGGACGGACCCTGATGTCGCTCGGAACCACCTGCTGAGCCGAACGGGACATCCGGGTTTCGGCGCGGCTGCCGGGGGAGAGCCCGCGGCCCGACCAGTCTACCGTCAGGTCGGCCGGCCCGTCAGACAGGGCAAAGAAGGTTCCCAGGCCGGCCTGGTTCCAGGCGGTGATGGCGTTGGCCACGGCCGGCGCGTAGCGCCGGTCGCCCGGGTTGATGGTCAAGGGCAGCACGGTGGGGTCGACCCGGATGGGGCGGCCGCCGCTGCTGATAAACGCATAGCCGGCGGGCCGGCCATCGGGCGAGGTTGTCTGGGGCGGGGCCGGTAGGGGAGGGGCGGGCTGACGGCGAGGGAACCCTCGCGGCGAGCGACTGCCGCCTCCGACCTGGATCACCACGCCGCCGACCCGAATGCCGCCGGCGCGGTGGAGAAGATCGTTGAGAATAGAGCCTTTGTCTGCCAGAGCGGGTTGAGCCACCAGCAGCGCTAAACATAGAGCCAAAACCAATCGCATACCCCCATTGTATAACGGGGGCGCGGCCCACGTGTGACAGTTACTGACGCCGGCTCAGTCAGGCTGAGCCGCCGGCCTAATTGGCCCAGATGGCGCCGCCGATCAGCACGGCCAGGTGAAACACGAGGATGGCGACGCACAACCAGATCCAGAGGCTGGCCGACTTGCCAACCGGAGCGTTTGATGGGGTCTTGAGTTCTTCTTTGTAGTTCATAGGAAAAGCCTCCAACTCCAGGCTAGCGCGCAAGCGCGCCGCTCAACCACCGGAATCGGCATACCCGCCCCCTATCCGCCGGTTGGCTCATCCCCGGAGACCAAGCCTTGCAGCCGCTCGAGAGCCTGCCGCTCGAACGGCTCGAGGCGTGACCCCATGGGCTTGAGCGGCCGCAGTTGCCGGCCGGCCGAGCGGACGGGCTGGTGTGAGGGCTCGGGCAGCAGGCGCTGGATCAGCCTGTTCAAGCGCAAATTCAGGCCAGGGAACAGAGCGTGAAAGCGAGTTCCCAGCGTGGGTTCCCAGCCGTACAAGATTTCTGGCTTACCAGCCAGAGCAGCCTCTACGAAATCGTGGGCAGCTCGTCGGCTGTCGGCCGCCAGGGCCGGATGAACGGCGGCCCGAGAGAACCAGGCATACTCGCTCTCGGCGTCGCCGCCAAATCTGGCGTTGACGTGCGATCCGGTGCGCATCAGACCGGGAACGGCGGTAGTGACGGTAATGCCGCACCGGTCTAGCTCGAGCGTCAATCCCTCGGAGAGGGCGACCGCCGCAGCCTTAGCGCAGTTATAGGCCAGCAGATGGGGGGCCGGCATCTTGCCGCTCAGCGAGGTGATGTTCAGGATGCGCCCTCCCTGTGCCTTCAGGTCAGGTAGGGCTTCCAGGCAGGTATTGAGGATACCCCAGAAGTTGACGTTGAGGCACTCGTGAAAGTCTTTCTCGGTGAGTGCTTCCAGAGGGGCCACCTTGATGATTCCAGCATTGTTCACCAGAATGCGGACCGTCCCCAGTTCGGAACGGATGCGGGCCATCATGGCGTGGACTTGCTCGCGATGGGCCACATCACAGACATAGCCGCGAACGTCGTAGCCGCGCTCGCGCAACTGGTTTTCGGTGGTCTCGACGGTGTCGGGCGTGCGGGCGCAAAAGGCCACCCGCGCTCCCCGGGAGGCCAGTTCTTCGACCAGGCAAAGACCCAGTCCGCGGCTGCCGCCGGTGACCAGGGCCACCTGGTCGTTCAGGGCGTCGTGCTCGCGAAGCTGGGCCAACTTCTGATAGACCGGGCAGTATCCCGATAGACCTCGAAAGACCAGCGCTGCGCCCAGCAACGTGCCGGTCCAGGAGCGGTCCCAGGAGCGGGCTGCCAGCAACGCTCCCAGGCCTGTCGAGAGCAGCCGCTCGCTGCTACTAGGGATGGAATGGTGGGTGCTCATACCTCCAGCCTGGCCCAGACCGACGGAACCAGCCAGGCACGCACGGATACAGGTCGTCTATCCGGGGGTATCCCTGTCGAGAGCACTGCGGACGTAGTCGCGCAGCTGCCTGGCGTTCTCCACCGCATGCGCCTGATCGTCGTTGTTGAAGTAGGCATAGACATCCACGCCCTGCTCGAGCAGGTCGGCCAGACGACCAGCGTCGGCGGTCAGCTTCTGGTGGGTATAGCTGCCCTGATAATGATTGCCGTGATATCGCAAGTAGGTCCAGTCGGTGGTCAGCCGCCAGGGGTGGCCCTCGAGCATGTCGTGAATGACCAGCGCGGCCTTGTGTTCTTGCAGCACGTCGAAGACATCCTCGCACAGCCAGCTCGGGTCGCGAATTTCTACTGCCCACCGTTTGGCCCGCGGCCCCGCCTGCGTGAGAAACTGGTCGAGTCTCTCATGGTCGGCCTTCCAATGGGGAGGCAGTTGCACCAGGATCGGACCCATGCGAGACCCCAGCACCTCCACCCGCTCGAGAAAATTCCCAACCGTTTGTTCGGGGTCGAGCAGGTGTTTCAGGTGGGAGCCATAGCGGCTGAATTTGAGGGCGAACACGTAGTCTGATTCGACTTGCTTGGCCCAATCCTGGACCGTTTCTCTTTTGGGTAAACCGTAGAAGGTACGGTTCACCTCGAGAGTATCGAAGTGACGGCTGTAATAGTTCAACCTGCGGGACCGGGTAAGATCGGCGGGATAAAAGCGGCCCTGCCAGTGGTCATAGTCAAACCCCGAGGTGCCCACGGCCAATCTGCCTTGGCTCAAGCCGAAAGGCTCCGCCTGAGAGACTCGATTTCGTCCGAGTCGGGTTCTTGCTCGAAGAGATGAACCGGCTTGGCCTGCTGGCGAAACCACTCGACGTGTTCGCTTCCGTCGGCTCCCGGGGCAATGAGCAGGGCATCACATCCTTTGGCCCCCCCTGGCTCGCCAGCGGTCAGGGCACGGACCGTCAGGCCCGCTGCCGTGAGCTTTTGTTCGAGGGCGGTGTGTCCGCCGACCAGGGCTACTACAGGATCCTTCCCGGGTGGTTCGGCCGACTCTGCGGGTACGGCTGCCCCTTCATCCTGGGGCTCGACGTAGTCGGTCACCCCCAGCCGGTTCTCCTCTGCTTTAGCCATCGAATTGCCTCCTCACTCAAGCGGCGTAACGGTACCAAATCACGTTGAGAACGTCCACCCCTGCTGACAGGCACAGCGAGGTCGCCACAGCCCGGGTCAGGCGCGGGGCTAGCAAATATCCGGTGGCCGCGCCGGCTGCCACCCAGAAGCCACTGCAGTAGGGGCAGGTGGACAATTCTCCGATGGCGCGCTGGACGCCGTCTCCACGTGGCTCTTCTTTGACTGCTCCCTTTCCGAGACCCTTGACGTAGCGAACGAAAGGCGCCCGCAAAGGGGCCAGCACTTGATCGTGAGCCAGGGTGCGCGCAGCCTTATGACTGGCCACTCCCAGGCAGACCAGCTCCTTCACTGAGGGAAGTTCAGTAGGTAGTCGGCCCCGGCGGTGGGCGCACCAGAGCAAACCTCCAAAGAGCGCGGCAAAGGTGCCCGCCACCGTCGCCAGGCCGACCAGGGGCATCCCCTGGCCGCCGCCATATTCTTGCTCCAGGGTCATGCCACGGCGGCCCCGACCTCGGTCAGAATCTGCTTGTGGTAGAAGTCGATGAAGGAGGCCTGGTCGGGGCCCACCTGGTGGATGCTCAGGCCAGTATAGCCGGCTTTGCGATACTTATCGATCATTTCAAGATGAGCCGACGGGTCGGGCCCGCACACGATCTTCTCGAAGACATCGTCTCGGCTGACCATCTTGCATGCTTGTTCGAAGTGAGCCGGGTTGGGAAGCAAAGCCTTGAGTTCGCCTTTGACGCCGGTCTGGGGCCAGTATTTGTAGGCGATCTCTTCGGCCCGGCTGCGAGACTCGTGATAGCAGACGACCATCTGGCCATAGCGAGGCTTGTCGCGACCGCCTCGCTCGTCAAAGTGCTCAAGCAAGCTCTTGGAGGGAGCCAGGCAGATGAGTCCATCGGCCTTGTTGGCCGCCAGACTGATCGCCTTTTTCCCGCCCCCGGCCACGTAGATGGGGGGGAGTTTCTCTGGCAAAGTGTAGATGCGCGCGTTCTCTACCGAGAAGTACTGGCCATAGTGCGACACCTCTTCACCGGTGAGCAGTTGTCGGAGGATGTCGATGGATTCCTCCAGCATCTCCAGCCGGATATCGGTTGCCGGCCAGCGTTTGGCTACGATATGTTCGTTGAGAGCCTCCCCGCTGCCCAGGCCGAGAAAGAAGCGACCCTCCAGCATGCTAGCCGAGGTCGCGGCCGCCTGGGCCACGATGGCCGGGTGATACCGAAAGGTCGGGCAAGTAACGGCCGTGCCGATTTCGATTCGCTGAGTGGCTTGCGAGAGGGCTCCCAGCACGTTCCAAACGAACGGGCTCTGCCCCTGGACGTCGAGCCAGGGATGGAAATGATCCGAGATAAAGCAGAATTCAAAGCCAGCCTTCTCGGCCCGAGCTGCGTTCTCGACCAGGGTTTTGGGGGGGTGCTCTTCACACATTAGACTGTATCCGATTTTCATAACGACGCCCTTCTTGAGATCTGACCCATAGTATGGCAGGCCCCGACGGCCAAGGCCTCGTCCAGAGGGAGCCAGCCCGGGTATACCGGGTTTCCTCTACCCAGCGAGAGCGCCGCCCGTTCTAGTAACAGAACGAGCGGCGCTGGGAACCAGAATGGATAGGGAACGGAGGAACCGATTGACCCACGCTACCGGGGGGAACCTCGCGAGGTTACCCGCCCGGGGATACGATCGGCCCATCCTCTGGTTGGGGAACGCGATCGGGAGAGCAACCTGAGGATGCTCTGGTCGGATACCAGGGCGGCTGGGGCGACGCGACACCGAAAGTTAGGCTCGGGAAAGTCCCTGACGGGGGCCAGAAAAAAGGAGAGTGTTACCAATGCAGATTAGCAACTTCAAAGACCTCTACATCCAGCAACTCAGAGACCTTTACAACGCCGAGCAGCAACTCACCAAAGCCCTGCCAAAGATGGCCGAAGCGGCCCAGAACAGCGACCTGCGCCAGGCCTTTCAGAGCCATCTAAAAGAGACCGAGAATCAGCTCAAGCGGCTCGAGAAGATCTTTACCGATCTCAACGAGAAGCCGGGCAGCCACAAGTGCGAGGCCATGCAAGGTCTGGTCAAAGAAGGCGAAGAGATTATCAAGAACGCCCGTGAGGGCGGAGTCCGTGACGCCGGACTGATCGCCGCCGCCCAGCGTGTCGAACACTATGAAATGGCCGGCTATGGCTCCGTCCGAGAGTTTGCCCGCATGCTCGGTCAAACCGAACACGCCCGATTGCTGCAAGAGACCCTCGACGAAGAGGGCCAGGCTGACAAGAAGCTCAACTCCCTGGCCGAGAAAATCAACTCGGTCGCTGTGAGATAGATCGGCTGCAGTCCACCGATCTTTGGGCTCCCGCGGGAGCCCTTTTTTCTTGGTTATCAGTCAGTGAGATGGACCTCTGGATGCCCCGTCCCCCGCCCGGCGAGGGGGGCGCCCCCCACGCCAGTGGGAGATGATCGGTTTGTAAATTCATAAAAGGAGGGTCACCATGAACCTGAGAAACCTCATTGTAGCTGGCCTGCTGGGCCTGTCGACCTTCTTACTCGGTTGCGACCAGACCGCCGACAATTCAGCTTACACTGCACCGCCGGACAACACCGTCGTGGCCGAGCGCGACGACACCACCGAGGCGTCCGCCTATCACTATCCCGAAGCTGGGCAGACCGACATTAAAGACCGGACCATCACCGAGCCGGCCAATTCGCTAGACGATGATCAACAGGCTCGGCTCGAGGATCGCGGCCCCCGTGACGCCCTTTCGGCGCAGACTTCGCTGACCGCCCAGCGCGACGAATTTCTAGATCGCCTGCAGGCACGTGCCGAAGCGATGGAGGACCGAACCGACTTGACCGAGGCAGAGCAGAAATGGCTCGACTCGGTCCACCAGCGCATCGACCTGGTGGCCAAACTGAGCGATCAACTGACCTCTGAACTCGATGAGTTCGACGAGGTCGTCAGTGAGCGCATCGAAGAGGACCGGGCCACGGCCAACCGCTAGCATGGATCGGGACATCGTAGTCATTGGTGGTTCCGCGGGAAGCCTGACGGCACTTCGCGCCTCCTTTCCGCCTTGAATCCCGACTACCTCGGAATGATCGCCATCGTCACCCACACAGGCGACGAGCATCAGACTCTACTGCCCAATATCTTGGCGCGCCACTGCGTGCTGCCGGTAGTAGAGGCCACCGATGGCCTGGCGATCCAGGCCGGACGGGTCATGGTGGCTTCTCCGGGCCATCACTTGATGACTCGCTATCGTTGTCGTACCGGCCATGTTTTTACCGAGTTGTCGTTGGCGATGGAGCAGGACGTGGCGGTCGAGAGTTCTCTTTGGGCCGCCTTACGAGGGCTGGAGGAGGGGGCTGACTTGGCCTTGCAAATGAGCCAGCGGGCGTCCTTTCAAGGCACACCTCGGGCCGGAGAGGCCCACCTGCGCCACCACGAGTTGACCGAGCACGCTCGCAATCTCAGAGCTGTGCTCGAACGACTTTAGGTGGCCTGGGCCGGTTCGAGCCTCACCAACAGATGATAGGAATTCGCCACCGGTTGCTTGTGCACTTTGACTTGATAGCCGGCCGATGGGCTCGCTTGGGTGGTATTCCAGGTGAAGCTGAAGTCGCTGTCGTTTGAGCAGCGTTCGGCCAATCGAGAGGCCAGCTCCGAGGCCGCTCCCCAATCGGCGAGCCGCCAGGGCGAGTCGCCACTTCGGGCTGGCCGAGGTGCGAACTCACGAAAGAATGCAGAGTTGTATTCCAGAATCCGCTGGCCATCGTCGACCACCAGCAAGGGAGACGTGACCTGTTCGAGCAGCCACTGATTCAACTGATGCCGTTCCTCGGCCAACCGCGTGGCCTTTGTCTTCTCGTCAACATCCACAAAGGCGATGACCACTCCGTCGATGCGGGCGTCCTCGGTCCGGTAGGGCCGGATCTGGATAGAATAGAGCCGCCCCTGATTGTCTGTCTGTTCGAAGCTGAAAGGCATCAAGGACTCGGTCACCTGCTCGATGTGGTGCTCTAGTTCGAGTAGTTCAAGGTTGGGACGGACCTGGTTGAAGGGGCGCCCCACGTCACCCGGAATGAGATTGAGTAGCACGCGGGCAGTAGGCGTAAAGCGGCGAATGACCTGGTTGGAATCGAGAATGACTACCGGGACATCCACACTGGTGAGAATGTTGTTCAGATCGCCATTGACCCGATGCAATTCGAGGTTGCGTTCGTGAAGCTCTTCGTTGATCGTCGCCAATTCTTCATTGGTAGATTGCAGCTCTTCCTTGGCTGTTTCGAGTTCTTCGTTCGCGCTTTGCAGCTCTTCGTTGGCCGACTGGGTTTCTTCGTTGGCGGCCTTGAGTTCTTCGTTGGCGGTCTCTCGTTCTTGAATGATGGAACTTAGATACTCTCGTGTGGCTAGCAGTTCGTCACGCAGATAGAGGACCTCGCTCTCCTCCTTGGGTAAGGGGAGCGCCGGATCCGGCGGGCCAGACAAGCCAGCCTGGGGGCGGGCCTCTTCAAAAAGGATAAGCAGATATTCTTCGCGGGAGTCAAACAGCCGAATGGGCAACACCTGCAGGTTGAGATGGCGAAAGCCACCGTTGGAGCGAACCTGAATCTCGGGGATGCAGACCGGTGACTGACTTTCGCGGGCTCGGGCTACCGCCTCGCGCAAGGGCCCGAGCAAGCCTTCGCGGGCCATCTTCAAGATGTCGTGAGTGGCTACCCCCGCTGCCGGTTCGAGATAAAGACCGGTGCGTCCCCGAAACTGAACCACTTCGAGATTGTCGTTGATGATCACTCCCGGAGGGGCATACCGCGCCAGGATCAGACGATCGGCCTGCTTTTGGACCTCGTAGCCATCGTCCCGTGATACGTTCTGAGTACTGAGAGGATAGAGACTGGGCGAGGCAGTCCGCGACGGCGCGTGCAGATCCATCAGCGGAGGGGTGGGCACTCCTTTGCGCCGATACACCTTCAGCTTCTTGTCGACGGTGCTAAAGAGCGTCTCGCAGCGGGTGACGCTCTCGGATTTGCCCAATAGTAAATAGCCCCCCGGCCGGAGGGCGTAGTGCATACTCTCGAGAGCCCTACGTTGAAGAGTGGGTCCTAGATAGATCAACAGATTGCGGCAACTGATCAGGTCGAGATTGGGAAAGGGCGGGTCCCGGGTCACGTCTTGTCTGGCGAAGACGCACATGTCGCGCACGGTTTTGCTGATCTGATAACCCTTCGGCGTCTTCATGAAATAGCGGCGATAGCATTCAGGCAGGTTCTCGACCACGGCATCTGGATATCGACCGGCCCTGGCCTTGACCAGGGAAGACTCGTTGAGGTCAGTGGCAAAGATTTGCATCCAGGCTGTCTGCCGTCGTTCTCGCAAGATTTCGAGCAGCACGATAGCCAGAGAGTAGGCCTCGTCACCGCGCGAGCAGCCCGCCACCCAGATTCTCAGCGAGTCGGTTGCTCGACTCTCGAGCCAACGCGGCAAGATATCTTGGCGCAGCCCATCGAAGACATCCTGGTCGCGGAAGAGTTCGGTCACGTCGACCAGGAGTTCTTCGTAGAGGACGGGCACCTCCGAGGGATCGCTGCGGAGCAGTTCGTAATACTCTTCAAACGAACTGGCTTGACGCATCAACAGGCGCTTGATCAAGCGACGGCGGATGGTGGTGGCTTTGTAGCCCGAAAAGTCTACTCCGGCGGCGCGGGCCACAAACCGAAAGATATCGGCCAGCACCTTGGGATCGTTGGCGAATTCGTCATTTTGGGGATCGCAACTGGAGAGGGGATGACCCGCCAGGCGGGCTACCTCGGCGGCCAGTTCGAGGGGCGTGAGGGCCAGATCCACGTAGCCGGTCGCGAGGGCATGGCGGGGCATCTCGGTGAACTGGGCGCTGCCTTCGTGCTGTACCAAGACGATGCCGCCTTCGGCGTGAACCCCGGCAATGGCCTCGCTGCCGTCGCTGCCCGCGCCGGACAGTAGGATGATGATGGTTCGGCTGCCAAAGGCGCCAGACAGGTTGCGAAAGAGGTCGTCCATGGCACTGGCCGTTGGGGGTGGAGCCACCGGCTCGAAGAGGTTATCGCCGTCAATCTGCAGGCTCAGGCCCTCGGGCACCACCAGGACGAGCCCTGGCTCGAGTTGGCACGATTCTGAGGCTAACTCGATTCGTTGCTGAACCTGTTGGCTCAACCGAGCGCGCAGTTCGTCACTGGATAGACCTCGAGAAGCCACCACATAGCACACATTCAAATCAGGATCGACGTGGCGGAGAAACTCGACCAGGGGCTCGCTGCCCCCCTCGGCCAGACCGACACCTACCACCAGGGGAGTGGCGGTCGGCTCGTTTTGCATACACCATCATTAGCCGCGGGTTTGGAAGCACCTCTTTGGAGGGAAATCTTCCAATATGGTGCGAAACCAGACCTCTGATTTCACCCTGTCGGTGGCGCTGGCGGTCTCTCCTACTGCTGTCGAGCCTCTGCTGACACTACTTCGGCGCTGGCCCGTCGACAACAGGGTCCAACTTCTGCTCCATGGTCTCCCCTGGGATCCCGAACCCAGCACTCCCTGGCCGGTACGCTACCTGAACGCGCCGGTCCGACCCCTCGGGGGACACCTTTACCTGGCCCATCCCGAACAGCCAGTTCGGTTCGAGAACGGCGTGACGCTCATGTTGGGCGAACCGGTGGGAATGCCGGTCGACACCCTGTTCGCTTCTCTGCCGGGCCGTCAGACGTTGGCCTGCGTCATTGGCGATCTCGGCATCGATGGCCACGAGGGCCTCAAAGCTTTACGCCGTCGAGGCGGGGTGATCGTCGCCTGCGATGGCGGCAAGAGAGTCCATCCCGCCATCCGACAACTGGTGGATCGGATGATCTCCATCGAGCAGCTACCGGGCCTGCTCCAACAACTTCTCTTCGAGAAGGAGAGCACCGAGGATATGGCCAGAGTGCGGGCAGCCGGGCCGTGTTCGACCGTGGTCGCGGACGATCTGTTCGGTCGCGTTTTGTGGCGTCGGCGAGCTCTGGCTGGCGGCCTTTCGGTTCCTGAATACATCGCTCTCTTGGAGGGCCCCTCCGAGCGTGAAGAGCTGAGTCTCGAGCTGGAACGGACACCGGGTCGGTTTTGGCGTCACCCCCAGCCACTCGAGCGACTCGCCTCGGTCTTGAAGGACCGGTTTGCCCGCCAGGGGCCCGGCGAGTTCCGGGCCTGGGTGCCGCAATGCCACACCGGTGAGGACGCCTACGCTGTGGCCACCATCCTTCGAGAAGCACTCGACCAGACCGGACTGGCACAGGTCCCCTTACGGGTCTTCGGCACCGACCTTGATCCCCGGGACCTGACCCGAGCTCGAAGCGGACGCTTGGAGGTCGAGCCAGACCTGATCGAACAGCTACAGGTGTGCTTGCCCCACCTGGAGGGGGGAGCGCAGGGATGGCGGCTGGGGGGGCGACTGAGGGAATCCTGTGTATTCTCGGTTCATCACCTGCTCGACGATCCTCCCTTTCGGCACCTCGACCTGCTGGCTCTACCCGGGTTGGCGAGTTGCGGTGAGACCCTGCAAGCTTTGTTGTTGCCCCTATTGCGATGGGCTCTCAAGTCCGACGGGCTCTTGTTCACCGGTGAGGCCAGCCCGGCCGAACTGGAACAGTTCATCGCCGTAGACGGTCGGGCCGGAATCTACCGACCGCTGAGTCGCGATCGGCGCATTTCCTCGGTTCTTCCCCTCAAGTGGACCAGGGTGACCGCTGGAGGTCCGATGGTGGATGGCTCGACCACCGAGCACCTGGATTGGGCCATCGAAGAACTCACCAGCGCCCGGGACCGCCAGGCTCGTCTCGACGAGAGCCTTCAACTGAGAGTGGGGCAGCTCAGACAGACGCGCCAGGACCTGCTCGCGGCCAACCAGCAACTAAAGCGTGAAGCCGAAGAAAAAGACCGCTTCATCGCAACTTTGGCCCACGAATTGCGCAATCCCCTGGCGCCTATCGTGAACTGCTTGCATCTCCTGGCCGAGGGGCACATCGAGGACCAGACGGAGTTTGTCGATATGCTGGGTTCTCAGGCCCGTCACCTCTCGCGACTGGTGGATGACCTGCTCGATGTCTCTCGCATGCAGAGGGGGATCTTGCCTGTCGAGCTCGAGCCCCTGGAGCTGCGCTCGCTGGTGATTGAGGCTGTCCGTCTCTGGACCCTCAGTGGCCGTCGGCGCGGACCGGTCAGGCTGCAGGTGACCGAAGAGGAGTTGCCCGTGTTGGCCGACCAGGAACGCATCAAGCAGGTTCTCTATAACTTGCTCAACAACTCGGCTTCGCATAGCCCCAGTGAAAAGCCGATTGTGGTTAGCTTGGAGATGGACGACCGCGAAGCGGTGCTGTCGGTGATAGACTACGGAAGCGGTATCCCCCAGGCGATGATCGACAAGATCTTCGAACCGTTCGTGCAAGCCGAAAAAGGCCGCGACCGAGCGCTGGGAGGACTGGGAATCGGCTTGTCGTTGGTCAAAGCCATCGTCGAGCGCCACCAGGGAACCATCGCTGCCGAAAGCCCTGGCGAAGGTCTGGGGACCACCATGACCTTGCGTCTGCCGGTCCGCGACTTCAGCCTGCCCCAAAAGCAAGAGCAAGAGGTCGTTGTCGGCCATCGGACGCACCGGGTGTTGCTGGTCGAGGACAACCCGATCGTGGCCCGTTCTACCATCATGATGCTTCGATCTTGGGGCCACGAGGTTTGTCACGCCCGCGATGGGGAAAGCGCGTTGGTCCGAGCCAGAGAGTTTCTTCCGACCGCTGCTATTCTCGATATCGGCTTGCCAGGCCGAGATGGCTATCAAGTCCTCGAGGATCTGTTGACCATCGATGATGTCGAGTTCGAGACGACGGTGGCCTTGAGCGGCTATGAGGCCAGAAGCGATCCACGCTGCCAACTGTTCGACCATTACATGACCAAGCCCGCCAAGCTGGAAGTGTTGCGCGCGATCCTGGCGCGTTAGGTAGTGGCCGAATGACCATCCTCCCCCGGATGGGCACCTCGCACCCCTCGGGCGGGCGCTTGACTCTGAGAGGCGGGCTATGGTGGTGAGAGTACGACCTCAGCGTCGAAACCACTAAGGAGAAAACATCATGAAATCTAACCCTCAAACCGAAACCCGTTGGGACAAGGTGCGCGAAGGATTCCGTCGCGACTGGGAGCAGACCCGCAACGACTTTGGCTCGGACCGGGCCCGGGACCTGGACCAGGATGTCAGCGACACGATGCGCCAAGCGTTCGGTAACGAGCCGATCCCGAAAGACGCGACTTTCGAACGCTACGAGCCAGCTTTTCGCTACGGACACGAAGCTCGTTCTCGCTACAACGAGGACTGGACTCCCGCAATTGGCAACCGACTCGAGCGCGACTATCAGGGCGATTGGCAGACCGACAGATCATACGTGAAGTACGGCTATCTCTACGGCCAGGGCAACCGCGGTCAGGCTGAAGCCATGCGTGGTCAGGGTCAATCCCGTCCTCGGAGCTAGGAATTATCGCAAACCCGATAGATACATTCGTAGGGGCCCTCCGCCTGGGGGGCCCTTTCTCGTCGTTCGTCTAGAGCACGAGATCGGTCAAGCAGTTGCTCCATTCGAGAAGGCACGAGGGGAAGAGCCCGAGCAACAGGGTCGCCAGCGTGCAGGCCCCACAGGCCAATTGATGACCAATCCCCGTGTGGATGGGTATCGGCAGAGTCGGCTGGTCGGTCAGATAGACTCGGGACAGCACCCGCAGGTAGTAATACAGGCCGATGGCCATGTTGATGACGGCTACCACAGCCAGGCTGTCGTAGCCGCCGGCCATGGCCGCCCGCAACAGAAAGACCTTGCCGGCGAAGCCAGCCAGAGGGGGGATGCCAGCCAGCGAAAGCAGAGCGATGGCCAGCACGGCGGCCGCTGCCGGGCTGTTCCAGGCCGCGCCCTCGAGGACTTCGAGGTCAGCCTTGCCGAAGCATCGTTCCCAGCGCCCGACAATTGCAAAGGCAGCCAGGTTCATGAGTAGATAGGCGCCCAGATAGTAGCCCACGGCCTGGTTGTCGAGCACGACCACCCCCATCAGGATATAGCCGGCCTGGGCGATGCTCGAATAGGCGAGCAGCCGTTTGAGGCTGGTCTGTCGCAAAGCTGCCAGATTGCCCCAGGTCATGGTCAGGCCGGCCATGACCGCCAGGGCCACTGGCCAGCCGGGCTGGTGGCGCAGAGCTAGTTCGAGAAACCGTATCAGTCCGGCAAAGCCAGCCAGTTTCGGCAGCACCGACAGAAATCCGGCTACGGGAGCAGTAGCGCCAGCATAGACATCCGGCGCCCAGAAGTGAAACGGCACCAGGGTGGCTTCGAAGGCATAGCCGACCGTCACCAGAGCTACGGCCAGCACCACCCAGATCGGTTCGATTTGTCCGGCCCAGAGAACGGTCCCGATGGTGACCAGATTGAGGCTGCCGGTCAGACCATAGAGGAAGGTCAACCCGTAGGCCATAATGGCCAGCGCCACGGCCGAGTAGATGAACAACTTGTAGGTAGCCTCGTTGCCGGCCCGACTAGTGCGCTCCAGGGCCACCATAAGATAAGACGCCATCGCTAATAGCTGAAGGAAGAGGACAATCAGGCCGAGGTCCACGCTGGCCGCCAGTCCGACCCCGCCAAGAGTGGCCATGACCAGAGCCACCGGTGCGTGCGGGTGCGGGTGGCGGCCCGAGAAGTACGAATCCATCAGAGCCAGCGAAATCAAGGCCGCGCCGGTGAGTAACACCTTGAATCCAATGGCTAGCCCGTCGACGGCATAGGTTCCGCAGAACACCTGTCGCGAAGGCTGGCCCACCATGACCAGGCTGGTCGCCATGGCCGCCGTCAAACCCGCGGCTGCGACCCAGGTGGGCAAAGCCCGTCTCTGCTTGGTCCAACCGGCTAGCGGTACCAGCATCAGGGCGGTGGTGGCCAGAATCAATTCGGGCACGATGGTGCCCAGGTTCATACAGCTCATCCGCCAGCCCCGCCGATCAGGCCCAGCCAGGTGGCCGGAAGCAGTCCGATCCAGAGTGAGAGAAGCAGTAGCGGAGCCAGGGTGGCCCACTCCAGGGGCCGGGGCGCGGCGATGGCTCTTTCCGACTCGGGTTCCTGCAAAAGCAGGGTGACTACCACCTTCAGGTATAGACCGGTGGCCAGCAACAGGCCCAGGGCGCCCAGGCAGGCCGCTGCGGGATTGACGGCCAGGGTGGCTGCCAGCACCTGGAACTCGGCAATGAATCCTGACAGGCCGGGCAGGCCAAGCGAACCAAAGGCGAGCAAAGCGGTCAGGCCTCCCCAGCCCGAGCGTCCCCGCAGAAGACCGGCCAGCTCGGACAATTCGCGGGTGCCGGTGCGCTCTCTTAGCATGCCCACCAAAAAGAACATGCCTCCCGTCAAAAGGCCATGGCTGAAGGTCTGCAGGACAGCCCCGTTGCGAGCCAGGGTCTGCACCGCCGGGTCGGGGCTCAAAGCGGCTGCCGAAACTCCCATCAAGACGAAGGCCATATGCCCGATCGAGCTATAGGCTACCAGGCGTTTGAGGTCGGTCTGTCCCAGGGCCGCCAGAATGCCGTAGAGTAGAGACCCCACGCTCAGATACAGCAGGGCCAGGGCCCAGCTTCGCAAAGCCGCGGCCACCGTGGGCAAGATCACCAGCATGCCGTAGGCCCCCAGCTTGAGTTGCAAGCCGGCCAGCACCACGCTGCCTTCGGTCGGAGCCTCGACGTGAGCGTCGGGCAACCAGTTATGAAGAGGTAGGATGGGCAGCTTCACACCAAATCCCACCATCAATCCGAGCAACACCACAGCGGCTCTGGCGGGGTGGTCAGCCAGGGGTTGAGCCGCCACGATGGCGTCAAGCGAAAAGCTGCCCACCGGCAGCGCCAGGGCGAGCAACGAGAGTAGCATGGCCAGACTGCCGGCTCTGGTGTAGAGAAAGAACTTCAGGGCCGCATAGCGTCGCTGGCTGTGTCCGAAGATGCCGATGACGAAGTACATCGGCACCAGGGCCACCTCGAAGAAGAGATAGAACAGCAGCAGGTCGCGGGCACAAAAGACGCCGAGTAGACCGGTTTCCATCAAGAGGAAGAGAGCAGCGTGGGTGCGAGCCCGCTCCGGTTGGCGGTCCAGTCTATAATTGATGACCAGCACCATTAATAACGTGGTGAGCAGGACCAGGGCCAGGGAGATGCCCGACAGGGCCACATCGTAACGCGCCCCCACGGCCGGGATCCATTCGAGGGTCTGGCGCCACTGCAGACCCTGACCTCGGGTCTGGTACCCTCCCAGGAGGATCAGGCTCAGAGCGGCTGTCAGGACGGTGCCCAGCAGGGCGAGCCACCGGGCCGCACGCTCCGGAAAGGCGAGCACCAGCAGGGCCGCCAGCAGCGGCAGAAAGATCGTCAGACTCAACATCGATAAACTCCTCTCATAACCAGAAAGTCGCTCCCAGCACGGCCGCTAGGGTCCAGGCGAATAGCCCGGCCACATAGAGATATAGCTTGCCGTTCTGGAGCTGACCCAGGCCCTTTCCGGCCACCGCCAACTCGAAGGCACCGCGGTCTACCCAGTGGCGCCACAATCGGCCGTCCACCGCCCCGGCAAATTTGGCCGTGCCGAGGGTGAGTCGGCCCAGCAGACGGCTGGTGCCGTCGAAAGCTTTCTCTGTCCCGACCTCGAAATAGCCGCCAGACTGTACCTTGCGGGCGGTCCAGACGGCGGTCTCGGCCAGAATGTGCTCGCACCAACCGGCCGCTCGGGCCAACATCGTGGCCGCTCTGGCCGTGCCCCCGGCAGCCTGTTGAAGGCCGGTGGCCAACCAGCCAAAAGGTTGAGGGGCCGCCCCCAGCCCGGCCCCTCCGACCAGCCCGGCTAGACCGCAGGCCGGGCCCGCGAGCTTGAGCCACAAAGGGGTGGGGGGATGGCCGGCGATGGCCGGGCCGAGGCCGGTGGCGGCCGCCGCCAGGATCAGGGCGGGAAGACTGCGCCCCAGGCCCGGACTTTCGAAGGCTCTCGAGCCCTGGCTGAAGAGGGTTCCCAAAAGGCGGCCCATGTAGACACCGGCCAGCAGGATCAGCAACAGCATCAAGCCCGGCCAGGGCGCGCCCTGGCGGTGAGCCAGCGCGAGGATGCGGTCTTCGCTGAAATAGCCTGAGAGAGGGAAGATTCCGGCCAGGGCCAGCCCGGCTAACAGCATGGCTACGCCGACCATGGGCAGGCGTCGCCCCGCGCCGGCCAGCTTGCCCAGGGAGCGGGTACCCCCGGCGTGCTCCAGGCACCCGGCCCCTAAGAACAACGCCCCTTTGAAACTGCCGTGGGCCAGCAGGTGGGCGATTGCCGCGGCCGGGCCGGCCAGCCCCAGGGCCACCATCATCTCGCCTAGTTGGGAAACGGTCGACCAGGCCAGAATTGCCTTGAGATCGTCGGCCGAGGTGGCTGCCAGCGCCCCAACCAGGGCTGTGGCCGCCCCCAGCACGGCCAGCGGCATCAGCAACTCGTCTAAAAGTGCAGAGAAGCGCACCAACAGATAGACTCCGGCCGTCACCATGGTGGCCGCATGCAGCAGGGCCGAGACAGGTGTCGGTGCAGCCATGGCTTTGGGTAGCCAGGAGGAGAAGGGCAGCTGAGCGCTCTTGCCCAGAGCTGCCAACACCAGCAGCCCGGCCAACAGGCGCGAACCGGGGGGGATGGCGGCCATCTCGGTGGTTTGGTACTGGACCAGCGCGTAGGCAAGGCCTAGCAGCAAGCACAGGTCGGTGGCCCGGGTCATCAGCAGGGCCTGGCGAGCGGCCGCGGCCGAACCGTAGCCGATCAGCATGAACGACGCGAGCCCGACTGCCTCCCAGGCGAAAAAGAGCAGCACCGTCGAGCCTGAGAGAAAGAGCAGCGCCATGGCCCCCACAAAGAAGGATAACCAGCCGTAGAATCCGCTGCTGCTATCGTCCTGGGCTGCGTACACGGCTACCAGCAGCGCCACTCCAAAGAGTAGCAGCAGCAGGCTGCGGGCCAGGGGGTCTAAGGTCAGGATCAGTTCCAGGTCGAATCCCGACACCGAGAACCACAAAACCCTCCAATCGCTGTCGGGCAGAGCGGCCAGACCGAGCAGGGCCAGACCACTGGCCACCGGCAGGGCCCAGCGGTGGCGCACCAGGGCCGCCACCCAGGCCAGAGCTGGTAGAAGCCACAGGCTGGTCATCCCGATAGCTCCGAGAACTTGTCGATCTGCACGGTGCGTCGATTGCGATAGAACAACATCATCAAAGCCAGTCCCACGCCCATTTCGACGGCTCCTACGGTGACGATGACGATGGTGAAGATCTGCCCTGAATAGTCGCCGGGATTGACCAATCTCCAGAAAGCGACCAGGTTGAGGCCGATGGCATTGAGCAAGACCTCGATACCCATCAAGATCATGACGGCGGTCCGCTGGGCTAGCACGGCGTACACGCCGATACCGAACAGGATGGCCCCCACCACCAGATAAGCGGTCAAGGGGATCATGAGGTGATCTCCGGAGGCGGCTCGTCGACTGCCACATAAGCTTCTCGACTGGGGTCATCGGGATGGCTGGTGGGTCGAGCCGCGTAAACAGCGCCAAAGATGCCCGTGAGGATCAACAGCCCCGCACCTTCGAACCCGAGCATATACTTGCCCATCAGCAAGTTTCCCACTTGGCGAGGAGAGTCGAGGTCGGGCCGCTGATCGCGCACGGGGAAGGCGGGTTTCCAGAGGAGCAGGATCGTCAGGCCCATCGCGCTCAACATCCCCATCCAGGCCGCTGGCTGCTTGATGGGCGTGGTCATGCTCATGTCCATATCCATATCTCCCTCGTGCTCGGACGGCTTGATTCCGAGACTGAAGAACCTTTCGACCGGGTTCATCTCCATGTCGGCCATCATCGCCCCTCCAGGGTCCCCCGAGAACAAGACCATGTAGAGGATCATCACCAGCATCCCCCCGACGTACATCATGACCTGCAGCAGCGCCAGCAGGTCGGCCTGGAGAAGCACGAACAGGCCTGCCACGCCGATAAAGGAAGCCATTAGAAAGATGCCGCTCCGAAACATGCTCATGGTCGTTGCCATGCCGAGGGCCCCGGCGATGCTAATCAGAGCGCAAACCACGAAGGCTACCCATTGGAACGTCATGCTGGACCCACTCCTAGTAGAATGAGGCCCCCTACCACCAGCACGTTGACCAGGCCGATGGGAGTGAGAACCTTCCAGGACAATTCCAGCATACGAGCCGTGCTCAGAGGTTGAAATTGGCGACCGAGCCAGACCATCAGGGCGGCCATGGCCAGAGTTTTGAGCACCATCCAGAGCCAGCCCGGCAGCACGGGGCCAAGCCAGCCGCCCAGAAAGAGGACGGCCCCCATGGCCGCAACCACGAATAACAGGCCCGCTAAGGAGAGCTTCCACATCAAGGCCTTCCAGCCCCCATAAAGGGGCAGCAGGCCGTGATCGATGGTGCCCGCCAAAGCTTCTTGAAACGGTGCCCGAAAGCATTGCATGAGTCCCGTGACCAGGTAAAGGGCAAACCCGATCGGCTGGAGTAGGAGGAAGGGAAGTTGGCGCTGAGCTTCTACGATGGCGACGGTCGAGAGACTTCGGGCCATCATGATGGCCCCGATATAGGCCAACCCCAGCGGAACGACATAGGCCACCAGTTGAGCGGTGGCCCGATAATAGACCTCGACCCCGTTCCTCTGATTGGTGCCCCAGCCGCCCAGGGAAAGACCCAGTACGAAGATGTCCACCACCACCAGAAAATAGAACACGCCGATGGTCAAGTCGGCCACTACCAGGCCGGGTCCGAAGGGAATGACCACGGCTCCCAGAGCCACGGACATCAGCGCTAGAATCGGGCCGGCGGGATACATCCAGCGGTCGGCCCTGTCCGGTTGCTGATCTGGAGAGAGTTGAATGGAGGTAGCCGGTCCAGGGTCGGCGTGGGCCGGCAGCAGGCGCGTTTCGAGCCACCCGCAGGCCAGTGCGCCGAGCGCCAGGACCAACAGGGCGGTGAGGGCGGGTCCGATCACTCCCACCGAAGACCCCCCTGGCCCCAGGCGTAGGCGATGCCGGCCGAGAGAATGGCGATGAAGACCAGCATGTCCAGAAAAGCGCTCACCCCGATGTCGGCGAAGACCACTCCCCACGGATACATGAAGATCATCTCCATGTCGAAGGAGAGAAAGATGAGAGAAAAAACGACGAAGCCGAAACGGTAGTTCTTCCAGGCCGGGTCTGGCTCGGGATGCTTGACCTCCCAGCCCGACAAAGCGGCTGCCAATAGCGCCAGTCCGGCTACCATCAAGATGACCATGGCGACGACGGCGTAGTGGTGAGAGAGCATCCTCTCGATCCTAGAGGTGAGGGGAAAGCCCCGTCCGCATCGGGTGGGATGGGACCGGGGCATCCCCGAGTTCGGATCCTACGCTTGTTGTCTGCCCGCGACGACTCGTCCATCTTTAGAGGGATGGTGGACCGCCCCTGAGGTCGACCCCGCCGGGGGGGAATTGTAGACCATGGTGCGATGGGTGTGGGCGGCCATCGCCTTTTCTACCCCTTCCGGAAACAGCTTATGAAAGGCCATCGCGACCTTGCCCGCGCCTCCCACCACGACTTCCGGCTCAGGGTCGAAAATCAACTGTGGTGGTCGGCCACTGGCACGTCTTCAAAGCGTCCCAGAGCGGACACCCCTGCATTGTTGATCCAGACATCGATATGGCCAAAACGTTGCATGGCCGCCCCGGCCCGGGCCTCGACCTGCTCGGGACGACTGACGTCGGTGGGGACGGCCAGCGTCTGTCCTCCGCGCCGCTGGCACTCGCGCGCGATGTCTTCTAACGTGTCGTGACTGCGGGCGGCTAGAACCTGGGCTGTAGTTCGGCCAGCTTGAGGGCGGCGCCTTCGCCGAAGCCGCTAGAGGCGCCGGTGATGACCACGGTTTTGTTGTTAAGATCCTTCATGTATCTCCTCATTTCTAGCTCACCTGCAGCATTCTTCACCCTCGACCATGACGTTGGCCCAGCGGGGCAGTTGGGAGCGCAGCTTGGCATAGGCGGCCGATCCCTGGCGGGCGCAAAGTTCGACCCTGGTGAGGTCGAGAAGCAGGCGGTCCCGATCGGGAAAGGCCGCCAGCCAATCGAGCAACCGGTCAGCGGTTTGGTGGTCCAGGACCCCGGTCACACAACCCTCAAATCCTCGCCTGTCAAAGTTGATATTGAGCTCGATCGTTCGCATCGCGCCTCTCCTTTCGTTGCCGTCCGTGCCTCGTTTGGTGAGTCTAATCATCAGGCGGGCTACTTCCCAGCCTCTAGCGTATCTGGCGATGACATCCGCCGGGTGGGGAACCATGGTGGCCGACCTGGGCGCCCATGTGGGTCAGTCGGTGGGGTCGGCCACCATGACATCGGCCGGGTCGGCCACGATGAAGACGAACTTTTGGCGGTCGAGTTCCATCCGAGCCGAGGGGCCCAGCCGATTAGGGGGGACCGTGCTCGCTGGTCTCAACCGGCCTTCGACGGTCAGTTCGAGACCGGTCTCGAGGCGAGGCTGTGGGGTTTCGAAGATGACCAGCAGCGGGTTGTCACCCGTCTCACTGCTCAGCCTGGCTGCCTGGTTGTCAAGAAACTCGTCGACCCGGCCGGTCAAGGTGATACTGCCCTGCTGGTAGCGTTGAGGGTGGGCCAACAAGGCAGCGATGGTGGTCTGTCCGGCAGCGGGGGTGGCCCAGGTGGTCTTCAGCCCGTCATTTCCGCCACTGCGCCAGGCCCAGCCGAACAACGCCAGCAAGACTGCCAGCCCGACCATACCCCAGAACCATTTCGTTCGGGTGGTAGGTCTGTTCGGGCTGGCAGCCATGGAGGAATGGGTTGGCAATCGCAGCCGCTGCTAGCCAGTGGTGGCTTCGAGTTCGGATTGAACCTGCGATGTTCGGCGCATGGCTTTGGGGTCGAGCACCGTCTTGATGCACCCGTCGGCCTTTTCTGAAAAGCGCTGATAAGCCTCGGCGGCGTTCTCGAGCGGGTCGCGATGAGTGATAAGGAAGGTCGGGTCGATCTCGTTGGCCTGGATCTTCTCGAGCAAAGGCTTGAGATAACGATGAACATGGGTCTGTCCCATTTTCAGGGTCAAGCCTTTGGCGAAGGCCGCTCCGAACGGCAGCTTGTCCAGCATCCCTCCATAAACGCCCGGGATGGACACCACGCCCCCCTTGCGGCAGACCTGCAACGCCTGACGCAAGACATTGGGGCGGTCGGTGGCCAGATGCAAGGTGTCCTTAACGTGGTCATAGATAGCGCCCGGGCCAGTGCCGTGAGCCTCCAAACCGACAGCGTCGATGCAGGCATCGGGACCGCGGCCGCCGGTCAGCTCGGGCAGCCTGGTGAGAGGGTTGTGTTGATTATAATCGACGGTGATGGCGCCGATGGTGTTGGCCAGTTCTAGGCGTTCGGGCACGCTGTCGATGGCGATGACCCGCTCTGCCCCTAGCATCTGGGCGCTCTTGATGGCGAACAGTCCCACCGGCCCGCAGCCCCAAACAGCGATCGTATCGCCATCCCGAATCGAGCAGTTCTCGGCGGCCTGGTAACCGGTGGGAAAGATGTCGGATAAGAACAGAGCCTGTTCGTCGCTGATCCCTTCGGGCACCTTGATGGGACCCACATCGGCATAGGGCACCCGGACCAGTTCGGCCTGGCCTCCGGCGTAGCCCCCGAGCAAATGCGAATAGCCGAACAAGCCTGACGGTGAGTGGCCGTACACTTTATTGGCCAGAACGACGTTGGGGTTAGAGTTGTCACACAAAGACCACAGGTCGCGTTCGCAGAAGAAGCAATTTCCGCAAGCGATGGTGAAAGGCACCACTACCCGGTCTCCCTTCTTGAGGCGACGCACGTTCTTGCCGACCTCGACTACCCGTCCCATGAATTCGTGGCCGAGAATATCTCCGGTCTCCATAGTGGGGATGTAGCCGTGATAAAGATGCAGATCCGAACCACAGATGGCGGTCGCGGTCACCTCGATGATAGCGTCACCAGGGTTGAGGATCTGCGGGTCGGGCACCGTTTCTACCCGAACGTCTTTGACCCCGTGAAAAACTAGCGCTTTCATCCGTTCAACCTTTCCCGGCCGGCTCCCATGGGTTGTCCCTCGATGGTAGGGGCCTCGCCGACCTCTAAGTGAGATTTCAGTTGCCAGAGGGCTCGCTCCAGCGTTTCGTGGGGCTCGTCTCCGGTCAGCCGCGCGAGAGTAGCGGTGAGATTCCCTCCGGGCACTCGATAGGCGAGACTGACTTTCAGGACCGTTCCCCGGGCACTTTCCGAAAGATCGATTGTGCCCCAGTTGTCGATATCGCCCTCGATGGTCTCCCAGGACAGGCTTCGTCCAGGCTCTATCTCGAGCAATCGGGCCGTCCAGCGGTAGGTGCCTGCCGGCCCCGAGACGCTAAAGCGATAGGTGCCGTCGTCTTGTCTCTGGCTCACTATCACCGGACCGGTGAGTCGAGCCAGATCGTGGACATCTTGGAGGAAGAACCGGAAGATTTCTTCGGCGGGTTTGGCGATGGTCACTGACCGCGAGAAAGAGACGGTTCCCTCTTCTCCGCTCGCGCTCGAGTGTCCGAGCGCCTCGTATACATGGCAGTGTCCCGAGAGACCGCGATAGGTGAGGGCCGCCCCCACGGCCGTTCCGGTCCACGAGTTCCGCCAGGAGCGGGCTACCAGAAGGGCGCCCAGTCCCGCCGACACTAATCGTTCCCAGTTGGCCACATTACGTCCGTTTTCTGATGTTGTCGTGTTCGTCATGGCTAGCGGTTCGTCATCTCCATTCCTGCGTCGATTTCCTCGTCTTGAAATCTCATTCTCTACTCCTTATGTTTTAGATTCCGGTCCAGTCTAGCCTGATGCGACTCGCGCTCGCAGACGCACTCGGATGAACCGGCCGCATCCCCGGGTTACCCCTCGGTGGGGGGAACGGCGGATGCCCTCACCTCATCCGCAGGCGGGTGGCGACCATCGGCCGGCCCGCGTAGGCTGTCAGGGTGGTTCAGCATGGAGACAGACACCAGCCGTGGCAATGGGCGGCTGCCCTGGGGCTGCTCGTCGTCGTTTGGTGGTGCCGGCACGTCCTGTTGCTGTTGGGTCTGGCCCTGGTCCTGGCCGTGTTCTTGCACCGCATCATCTCTGGTCTGGAGCGGCTCTCGGGGCTCGGCTATCGGGTCTGTTTTGGCCTGGTGCTGGGGGGACTCTGTCTGGGTATCCTGGCCTCGAGTTGGACGGTGGGCTCCCAGGTGGTCGCCCAGACCCAGGGGTTGCTCGAGACGCTTCCATCCTCTCTGCGTCAAGTAGAGGCCGAACTGCGCCAACACCCGACTCTCTTGCGAGTCTATGAGGCGGTCAACGACTCCGTCGAGCAAGACTTCATTCTCGACCGGGCTATGGGTATCGGCTCGACCGCCGTGGGAGCGCTCACCGGGTCCGGTTTGGTGTTAGCCCTGGCCATCTATCTGGTGTTCGAGCCCGCCCTCTACCGCCGAGGCTTGCTGCAACTCGTGCCTAGTTCACAACGTGGTCTGGTCGATCGGATGCTCAAGAGGCTTTATCAAGACATGACCAGCTATTTGTGGGCCACTCTCTACTCGATGGCCATCATCGGCTTGCTGACCACGCTGGGGCTCTGGCTCATCGATCTGCCGATGTTTTTGGCCCTGGGCTTGTTAGCGGGATTGCTGGAATTCATTCCCTACCTCGGCCCTCTGCTCGCGGGCGTCCCCATCCTATTGGTTGCCTTCTCGGTGGGACCTGAGCAGACCATGTGGGCCTGCCTGTGTTACGCGGCCATCCAGTTGCTCGAGTCGTGGCTCATTACACCGATGGTGCATCGTGACATGGTGCGGCTACCTCCGGCCCTGACCCTGCTGTGCCAATCCCTGATGGCGGTTCTGTTCGGAGTGCTGGGCGTGGTGTTGGCGGCGCCTACCACTCGGACCCTGATGACCTCAGTGCAAGTGGTCCAACATCAGAAAGAGGGGTCCGACGCTTGGGCTCCTCCAGATGAGAGAGACGGCGCGCACCCGGGCCTCGAGCGAGGCCCGGGTGGCGTTGGTGTTAGTGGTTCCGGAGGGCACTGATCAACTCGCTCTTGTTCATCTGAGAGCGGCCGTCGATGTCTAGCTCCTTGGCGCGATCGTAGAGATCGTTCTTGGTCCAGTCTTCATATTTCTTCGAATGACCACCCCGTTTGCCAACCGAGCTGCGGCCTTCGCGAGCGGCCTGATTGGCGATGCGGGCCGACTTCTCTTTGCTGTTGCCCTCTTCCCGAAGACGTTCGTAGAGTTTGTCGTCTTTGATCTGCGGTCCGTGGCTTTTACCTTTAGGCATGGTGTTTCTCCTCATGTTGATGATGCTTCCAGCCTAGCCGGTTTTGGGCCGCGCTACCGAGCCTCACCGGTATCCCACCGGCCCATCCCCGGGCGCACCCATTAGCGCACCACCGACTTGATCTTCTCCATATAGCCGGCAGCCATGCCGCGCATGGAGGCGACCACCGTGTTCCAGGCGTCCGGGTCGCCCTTGAGCAGAGCCTTGCCGTAGGATACCGATTGGTTGAGGTTGATGTGCGGGGGCAGGGGAGGGACGTTGGGATCGGTGAGGGCGTCGACCACCACCGGGCGGTCGGCGGCAAAGGCCTGCTTCCAGCTCTTCTTGATCTGGTCGGTCTTCTCGATCCGGATACCGCGCAGACCGAGCTGTTCGGCAAATTCGGCGTAGTTGAGCGGGGGTAGACTCTGCGAGCCCTCGAACTTGGGGTCACCTTCCATGACGCGTTGCTCCCAGGTGACCTGATTGAGGTCCCGGTTGTTGAGCACCAGGATGAGCAAACGGGGATCCTGCCAATCCTGCCAGAGGCGCGAGATGGTAATCAATCCATTGAGGCCGTTCATCTGCATGGCTCCATCGCCGACGCAGGCGATCACCGGGCGTTCGGGATAGGCCAGCTTGGCGGCGATCGCGTAAGGGACTCCGGGGCCCATGGTGGCCAGGCCCCCCGAGAGCGAGGCCAGCATGCCTTCCTTGACCTTGAGATCCCGGGCGAACCAGTTGGCTGCCGAGCCCGAGTCACAGGTGAGGACGCAGTCGTCAGGAAGGTGGGGAGACAGTTCCCAAAAGACTCTTTGAGGATTGGTGGGCTGGCCATCTTGCATGGCCCGCGACTCGACCGTATTCCACCAGGTCTTGACCGACTTCTCGATGCGCTGGCGCCAGCTGTGATCGGACCTGGCGGTCAGCATCGGCAATAGGGCCTGAAGGGTCTGGCGCGAGTCGCCGTGCAGGTTGACTTCCATCGGGTAGCGCAGCCCGACGTGGCGAGGTTTGATGTCGATCTGGACTCCGCGAGCCTGGCCTTCGGGGGGAAGGAATTCGGAGTAGGGGAAGTTCGTGCCGATCATCAGCAGGGTGTCACACTCCATCATCAGGTCCCAGCTGGGGCGAGTGCCCAGCAATCCGATGGCTCCGGTGACCCAGGGCAGATAGTCCGAGAGGACGGCTTTGCCCAGCAACGACTTGGCCACTCCGGCGCCGAGACGTTCAGCCACCTGAATGACCTCGTCGCTGGCTCCCAGTGCGCCCGCCCCCACTAGCATAGCCACCTTCTTGCCGCTGTTGAGCACTTCGGCGGCGCGCTGCAGATCGCTCTGGTAGGGTATGATGCGAGGCCGAGCGTAGCCGATGCCACTGAACGTCGCGCCGTGAGCGCGGGGTGGGTCTTGCATCGGCTGCCCCTGCAGGTCGTTGGGCACGATGATGCAGGTCACGGTTCGCTCGGCCCAGGCGATGCGCACGGCCTGATCGATGAGCGTGCGAATCTGGGAGGGCGTGTGGCACATATGGACATAGTGATGCGCTACGTCCTTGAAGAGCGAGATCAGGTCGACCTCTTGCTGATAGTCAGACCCCATGGCCGTGGTTGCCTGCTGGCCCACGATGGCCACCACCGGCATGTTGTCTTTTTTGGCATCGTAAAGACCGTTCAGCAGATGGATGGCGCCCGGGCCAGAGGTGGCCAGACACACGCCGACTTCGCCGGTGAATTTGGCGTGGGCGCAGGCCATAAAGGCAGCCAGCTCTTCGTGGCGCGTTTGCACGAAACTCAGTAAGTCTTCATGCCGGTCAAGGGCTCCGACGATGCCGTTGATACCATCGCCGGGGTAGCCGAAGATACGGCGCACGCCCCATTGATGCAATCTTTTGATAATGAAATCTCCAACTGTATCACTCATGCCTTTCAGCCTGGCACCGATGCCGTCAGCCCACAACCCCAGGGGGTATCCAGCCAGCCTATCCTCTGGTTCTGGATCCGACGGTCAACCCTGGTATGCCCTGCCCTAACCCGGTTGGGTGTTGGCTCGCGGGCTTCGCGGTTCCTACGATGAGCAGACGGAAGGAGCTGCACCTATGAGTCAAGTGGTAGTCATTACCGGAGCGAGCGCCGGAGTAGGCCGGGCCACCGCCCGCCGCTTCGCCCGGGACGGGGCCCGTCTGGGGCTCTTGGCGCGCGGCCAAGTGGGACTCGAGGCTACTCGGCGGGAGGTAGAGGAATTGGGAGGGCAAGCCCTGGCGATTTCCACCGACGTTGCCGATTATGCCCAGGTCAAGCATGCCGCCGAACAGATCGAGGAGCGATTCGGTCCTATCGACGTCTGGATCAATAACGCCATGGTCACCGTCTTCTCGCCCGTCAAGAAGATGCAGGCGGAAGAATTTCGCAGGGTCACCGAGGTGACTTACCTCGGCGCCGTTCACGGCACGATGGTGGCCCTCGAGCACATGCAAAAGCGGGACCAGGGCGTGATCCTCCAGGTTGGCTCCGTTCTGGCCTATCGAGCCATTCCTTTGCAGTCAGCCTATTGCGGGGCCAAGCATGCCATCCAGGGTTTCAGCGAATCGTTGCGCTCGGAGTTGATGCACGACGATAGCGGTATCAGTCTCTCGATGGTGCAGCTTCCGGCCTTGAACACGCCGCAGTTCGAATGGTCGCGTAACAAGATGGGTCAGAAGGCGCAGCCGGTTCCTCCGATCTATGAGCCCGAGGTGGCCGCCGAGGCGATTCACTGGGCCGTCAGCGAGACCCCCCGCGAAATGAGCGTGGGAATGCGTTCGAGTCTCATCTTGAACCTCAACAAATTCTTTCCCGGTGTGGGTGACAGGTACCTGGCCGAGAACGGCTACAGTTCTCAGATGCGCGAGGAACCGAGCGATCCCGAGCGAGCTGACAATCTTTTCGCGCCCATCGAACGGGACGCTGGCGCCAGAGGGCCTTTCAGTGACCGGGCGCGGGCCAGCAGCCGCCAACTGTGGGTCAGCTCTCACAAAGGCTTGCTGATGGCCGCCGCTGGCGCCCTGGCGGCCGGCACTCTGCTGGCCATCAAAGGCAAAAATGGAAAAGGAGAAGAGCTTCCTGATACCCGCTCGCCCGAAGCTCATCGAATACCATGAACAACCCCCCAGGCAAGCAGCTGTGGGCCCTGGCCGAAGGCTACATTCCCGAGTGGAGCCACGGACCCAAGCCCGAACTCGAGAGCCACGGTACCATCTGCGTGCTCAACGCCGGTGACGAGCAAGCCGAATTGGAACTGACCATCTACTTTGCCGACCGGGAGCCGGCAGGTCCCTACCGGATGACGGTGGCGCCTCGGCGCACCCAGCATATTCGCTTCAATGAACTAAGCGACCCGGAGACGATTCCCAAAGGCAAGGATTTTGCCAGCGTGCTGTGTTCGCAGGTGCCGGTAGTGGTTCAGCACACGCGCATCGACACTCGCCAGGCCGAAGCCGCCTTGATGTCCACCATCGGCTACAGTCAGTGAGGATCGAAAATCTACGGGTGGGAGCCTATCAGGTTCCTACCGATGCGCCCGAGTCGGACGGAACCCTGAAGTGGGACTCCACCACTCTGGTGCTGGTGCGTCTGGATTGCCAGGAGCATACCGGTCTTGGCTATAGCTACGCGCACGCCTCGGTCGCCAGCCTGATCCACTCGAAGTTGCGCCCGGTGGTCGAGGGCCGGGACCCTTTCGAGGGGCCGGCCCTCTGGTTGGAGATGCTCGACTGTCTGCGCAATCTGGGAAGGCCGGGCCTGACATCTTATGGCGTGGCCGCCGTCGATGTGGCGCTTTGGGACCTCAAAGCTCGTTTGCTGGGGTTGCCGCTGGTCGACCTGTTAGGCCGCGCCCGGAGCTCTATCCCAATCTATGGCTCGGGTGGCTTTACCTCGTATGACCTGGTCAGGTTGCGTGAGCAACTCTCGGGCTGGGTCGATGAGGGCATCTCGATGGTCAAGATGAAGGTCGGTCGCCACCCCGAAGATGATCCCGAGCGAGTGCGGGTGGCGCGCCAGGCCATCGGAGACGGGCCCGACCTGTTCGTCGATGCCAACGGCGGCTACCGGCGCAAGCAGGCTCTCGAACTAGCCCGCCGCTTTCACGAAGAGGCGGGGGTAAGCTGGTTTGAAGAGCCCGTTCCCTCAGATGATCTGGCTGGCCTGCGGCTGATACGCGATCGGGGCCCGGCGGGCCTCGATGTGACCGCTGGCGAGTATGGGTATCGGCTCGTCTATTTCCGGCGCATGCTCGAAGCCGGAGCGGTCGACGTGATGCAGGCCGATGCCACTCGGTGTGCGGGGGTGACCGGATTTCTGCAGGTGGCCGCCCTTTGCAGAGCTTTCCAGGTGCCCCTCTCGGCGCACTGCGCGCCCACCCTGCACGCCAGTGTCTGCTGCGCCTGTCTGCCGGTTTGTCACCTGGAGTATTTTCATGATCACGTGCGCATCGAGCAGATGCTGTTCGACGGGGTGCCCGCCCTGCGCCAGGGCGGCCTGGTGCCGGCTCTGGATCGACCCGGCCTGGGCATCGAGTTTCGGGAGCGCGACGCCCAGCGCTTCGCGGTCAATTGAGAGGAGAACGACGTGCTAGAATTGAGGACGACCGAAGGCCGCCGAGGCCGCTTTCAGGGAGACCGCCAGCAGCTGGGTCGGGCTCTGGCCGCCAAGGTGCGGGGGGAGGTCGCGTTCGACGATGGTTACCGGGCCCTTTACGCCACCGACGGGTCCAACTATCGACAGGTGCCGCTGGGAGTCGTCTTTCCTCGAGATGGCGAGGACGTGATGGCCGCCATCGCGGTGGCCAGGGACCTGGGCGCGCCGATCCTCTGCCGAGGGGGAGGCACCAGTCTAGCCGGGCAGTGCTGTAATACCGCAGTCATACTGGACATGAGTCGCCATATGAATCGCATCCTCGAGATCGACCCGGACCGCAAACTGGCCAGGGTCCAGCCAGGCGTGGTACTGGACCAGTTTCGCAAGCAGGCCGAGCCGATGGGGGTGACCTTTGGGCCCGATCCCTCCACTCACGGCTGGTGCACCTTCGGCGGCATGATTGGCAATGATTCCTGCGGAATCCATTCGCTTGAAGCCGGCCGCACGGTCGACAATGTCCACGCCCTCGAGATAGCTACCTACCCGGGCTTGCAGATGACCGCCCGCCAGCTGGATGGCGACGAGCTGGCTCGACTCTGCCAGGGAGGCGGTGCCGAGTCCGAAGTCTATCGACGCCTTAAAGGGCTGCGCGATGGCGTGGCGGAGGAGGTCCGCAAGCGCTATCCCGATATCCCTCGTCGGGTCTCTGGATTCAATCTCGACGAGCTCTTGCCCGAGAACGGGTTTCACCTGGCTCGGGCGCTGGTGGGCAGCGAAGGAACCTGCGTCAACATTCTCGAGGCCACGGTCGACCTGATTCACTATCATCCCCACCGAACGGTGCTGGTGCTCGGCTATCGCGACATCTACGAAGCGGCCGATCATATCGAGGATGTGCTCAAACACAAGCCGATCGGGTTAGAGGGGATCGATCACAAGCTGTTGAGCTTTATGAAGCGCAAAGATCTTCACTATGAAGACGCGGCTCTGCTGCCGGACGGCGAAGGTTGGCTGCTGATCGAGTTCGGAGCCGACACCAAAGCCGAAGCCAACGAACGAGCCCATCAGGCGAAGAAGGAACTTTGCGACGAGGGGGGGCCTTCGGGAGTCGTCTATGAGGACAAGTCAGACCAGGACGTGGTCTGGGAGATTCGTGAATCAGGATTGGGCGCCACCGCCAAGGTCCCTGCCTATCCCGTCACTCACCCTGGTTGGGAAGATGCAGCCGTCCCCCCCCTCAAGGAGGGCCCGTATCTGCGGGACTTCCGCGAGTTGCTCGACAACTACGGCTACGACTGTGCTCTTTATGGCCATTTCGGCCAGGGATGTATCCACTGTCGTATCGATTTCGACCTGCGCACTCGGGACGGCATCGACCGCTACAAAAGTTTTGCCAGCGATGCCGCCGACCTGGTACTGTCCTACGGCGGCTCGCTGTCAGGGGAGCACGGCGACGGCCAGGCCAGAGGCTGGTTGCTCGAGCGGATGTACGGCCGGCGGTTGGTAGAGGCCTTTCGCGAGTTCAAATCGATCTGGGATCCGGAATGGAAGATGAACCCGGGCAAGGTCGTCGATGCCGATGGCCCCGATGAAAATCTGCGCCTGGGAGTCGACTACCGACCCGCCCTGCCAGAAACCTATTTCCGTTTTCCCCAGGACCAATACAGCTTCGCCGAGACCACTACCCGCTGCGTGGGTGTGGGCAAGTGCCGGCGTGAAGAAGGTGGCACCATGTGTCCGAGTTATATGGTCACTCGCGACGAGAAGCATACCACCCGCGGTCGAGCCCATCTGCTCTTCGAGATGCTTCAGGGCGAAGAGATCGACAAGATGTGGCAGAGTGAAGAGGTGAAAGAGTCGCTGGACCTGTGCCTTGCTTGCAAAGGATGCAAGTCGGATTGCCCGGTGAGTGTGGACATGGCCACTTACAAGGCCGAATTCCTGGCCCACTATTATGAGCACCACCGGCGTCCGCGCCCGGCCTACGCCTTCGGTTTCATCATGTATTGGGCCCGGATGGCAGCCTTTGCGCCCTGGCTGGCCAATCTGCTGACGCGCATTCCCGGGCTGCCCAAATTGGCGGCCGGTATCGCCTCGCAGCGAGACATACCCAGGTTTGCCGGAGAGCCCTTCACCGATTGGTTTCGACGTCAGCCTCTTCGGGCGGTAGGCCAGACCAGAGTCATTCTGTGGCCCGACACCTTCAACAATTACTTCCATCCCGAGATTCTCAAAGCCGGCCTCGAGGTGCTCGAGCATGCGGGTTACCACGTGGTCATACCGGCTGCCACGCTCTGTTGCGGTAGACCGCTCTACGACTATGGGTTGCTCACTCATGCCCGGCGCTTGTTGCGACAAATCCTGGACAGTCTGCGAGACGAGATTCGGGCCGGCACCCACGTGGTCGGGCTCGAGCCGAGTTGCGTGGCCACCTTTCGCGACGAGCTGGTGAACCTGTTTCCGCACGACGAAGACGCGCGGCGGTTGGCTCACCAGACCTTCACCCTGGCCGAAGCTCTGCAGCAAACCGAGGGCTACGAGCCGCCCCGGTTGCATCGCAAAGCCCTGCTCCACGGTCATTGTCATCACAAGTCGATTATGGGACTGCGGCAAGAGAGAAAGTTGCTCGAGCGGATGGGCCTGGACTTCGAGATCCTCGATAGTGGCTGCTGCGGTATGGCGGGCGGGTTCGGCTTCGAGGAGGAGAAATACGAGCTGTCGATAGCCTGTGGCGAACGCGCCCTGCTGCCTCGGGTGCGCCAGGCCGACGACGACACGCTCTTGCTGGCCGACGGTTTTAGCTGCCAGGAACAGGTGTGCCAGACCACCTCGCGCCGGCCCTTGCATCTGGCTCAGGTGCTGCAGATGGCCCTGCGTGAGGGGCCTGACGGACCCGCCGGCGGGCGTCCCGAACGTCACTATCCCCGGGCCCGCTACCAGGCTGGTCCGCGCCAGCTGCTGGTGGCCGGAGGGTTGGTCGCCCTCGGGTGGTGGTTGGCTCGCAACCTGAGGATGCGCGCCCGAGATACCGAGGCCTGATGGCCTCGCGTGGTTCCCGCCCTAGACTGGAAACACATCAACTGAAAGGAGGCTATTTCTATGAGGAGATTAGCCATGATTTTAACGGAAGGCTTCGAAGACTCGGAGGCCAACGAACCGCTGCAGCACTTGCGGGGCCAGGGTTTCGAGATCAGCATCATTTCGCCCAAGAAAGACCACGAGTACGAAGGCAAGTCGGGCGAGGTCAAGCTGCGCTCGGACCAGGCCATCAAGAACTCCAACCCGGCAGACTTTCAGGGCCTGATCATTCCGGGCGGACACTCGCCCGAGAAGCTGCGCCTGGAAGACGGCGCGGTGGACTTCGTCAAGCACTTTGTCGACAACCAGAAGCCGATCGCTTCGATCTGCCATGGCGCCCAGCTGTTGATTTCGGCTGACGGGGTCAAAGGGCGAAAGATGACGTGCTATAAAGCAGTGGCCGTCGACCTGAAGAACGCTGGGGCCAACTATGTGGATCAGGCCGTGGTTGAAGATGGCAACATCGTGACTTCGCGACAGCCTGACGACCTGCCCCAGTTCTGCCAGGCGGCCACTCGCCTGTTCAGTCGCCAACCCGCCGCCTCACGCCATTAAGAAGGTTTAGCAAGAAACACAAAGGCCGAGGCCCCCGCGAGGGCCTCGGCCTGTTTTGGGTGACTGACTGACTAACGGCTGGCCTGAGAAGTCTGGATCTCTTTGACTTTGGCCAGGTGGGTGTTGAGGACGGGGGCGGTGTGGCTGAAGTAATCACGCAGGCTTTCGTGGGGGGCCGATTTGGCCTGTTGATTGTAGAAGTCGATGTCCTTTTGATGAGCTTTGGCCATGGCTTTGATATATTCGCGGTCGAATTCTTCGCCCTGCAGGCTCGACAGACGGGCGTGGAGGTCCTTGTGCGCTTTGGTCTTGCCTTCGTTGAGCTTGACTCCGTGTTCTTTGGCCAGCTGCTTGACCGTCTCGTTGGCCTCGCGATGATCGTCGATGATGCGGCCGGCCAGTTGTTGGACCTCTTTGTCGTTGCTCTTCTTGAGGGCCAGATTGGCCAACTCGATTTCGGCCCGGTTGCCTTCGTCGGCCTTGTGGATCAGCTTCTCGGTGGACAGGTGGGTATCGTCGGCCGCGGCCGCCCAAAACGGCATGACGAGGGCGAGACAAACCAGGATGTAATGAACTCTCATGATTCCTCTTTGATGGTGTGATCATTTCCTAACGTACCCCCGCGACCTCGCCCACCGCCCTCGGGATTTCTCTATCCCATCCCGGGGTTGGTCTCCTGGCTAGCCAGCTTCTCGAGCCAGACGATGGTGGTCTTTAGCTGTTGCTGGTCGAGGCCCGGGTGGATGGGGCACAGGCGCAGGACCGTCTGGCCCTCGACTCGGGTGGAACTGATGACGGCATAACCGTCCTGCCAGGAGGTTTGGACCAGCTGACCGTGCTGCTCGTCATCGAGGTCGGGATGGCGGAAGGTCACAATCCCCAGACTGGCCGGGGTCACCACTTGAAAACGGCTGGACGTCTCGAGGTAGTGCTGGGCGAAGCGAGCCATTTCGAGCCCGTGCTCGATGGCCTGGGCGAAGGTCTTGCGACCAAAGAGCTTGAGGGTGAACCAGAGCTTGAAAGCCTTGAACGAACGACTCAGTTGCAGGCCGTGATCGCTGAAATTGAAGCCGCCATCGAGGTCCTCCATATAGTCGGGACGAGCGTAGAAGGCCTCTTTGAGTAGCTGGCCCCGGCGAACCATGATGCAGCCGGCTTCGAAGGGCTGGAACAACCATTTGTGAGCGTCAAGCGACAGCGAATCCGCTCGTTGGATGCCGGCCAGCAGGGCCCGTCCTTCCGGGCACAGCAGCGCACCCGCTCCATAGGCGCCATCGACGTGCAGCCAAAGCCCGTGGGATTGGCTCAGGTCGGCCAGTTCGTCGAGGGGGTCGATGGCGCCCGTGTTGGTAGTGCCGGCATTCGCGATGATACAAAAGGGCTGACATCCCTCGGTTCGATCCTTTTCCAGGCTCTCTTGGAGCGCGGACAGGTCGAGCCGGCCTCCCCGGCTTGGAAGCTCGCGCATCTGCTCGGGCTTGAATCCCAGCACGCGTAGGTCTTTCTTCAGCGAGCAATGGGTCTGGTCCGAGAAATAGATCACACCCCCCGCCGGGGTTCTGCCCAATTGGTGATGGCGAGCCACGGTCAGCGCGGTCAGATTGGCGGCGCTGCCGCCGCTCACCACCATGCCTGCCGCCGTCTCGGGCAGGCCCGCCAGGTTCCGCAGCCAGTCGATGAGGACGATCTCCGCCGTGGTCGGCCCGCACGCCTCATGCCAGGCGCCCATAAACGGATTGAACCCGGCCACCAGAGCCTCGAGCAGGGCCGAAACGGGGTTGGACGGTGAGGGTATAAACCCCATGAAGCGAGGATGATTGGAGTACATCATGTGGTTGAAGACCTTGTCACAGGCATCCGAGAACACCATCTCCAGGTCCTGGCCTTCTTCCGGTAAGGGCTCGGCCAGGAGTTGTCGCAACTGCTCGCCCGAGGCGAGATTGCCGGCCTGAAGCTGGTCGAGACGCTGGTGATGAGCGAGGATCGTATCGACGATGCGATAACCCATGGCTCTCAGTTGTTGCTCCGGAAGAGAAAGGGGATGTGAGGACATGGCACTTGTCAGTCTAGCCGTCCCCAGGACGCTGCGCTTTATACCCTGGGTGACTCATGGGGACATCCGGGCTGAGGGGCATTTGAGGATGCCCCCTGGGGAGGCCGTGGGGTCTGGCCGCGGCGAGCTACCTTTCTTACCATGCCGGGTATGAACGTCAATCCTGTGGAAACAACTCTTTCCAGCCTGCAGCCGGGCACAGACGACAAGTTCGAGGTACTCAAAGCCAACGACAGCTTCGTCATCCTCACCGACGGAGGAGACATTCGCCTGGCCCAGGCCCAGGGTTTGTTTCACCGCGGCTGCAGGTTTCTCGACCGGTATCGGGCCAGGCTGGCCGAGGCTGCCCCTCATCACCTGTGCCACCGTCTTCACGAAGATCGTCGCGCGCTCACCTGCCATCTTATCAACCGAGATCATCGCGATCTCAGCCGGGGCTCGCTGTACGCCAAACGCAACCTGAGATTGCAAGAAAACCACCTGGAAGACCGTTGGGAGATCACCAACCTGACCCGGGGAGCCCTCGATAGCGTCTTGAATTTCGAGTTCTCGACCGACTTCGCCGATATCTTCGAGATCCGTCAAGTCGTGTCGCCACTCGACCGAACCATCCATCGCGAGGTTTCGGCCGAGGGCTGCACCTTCAGCTACCGCGGTCAGGATGGTAGGCTCAGGCGCTGCCGGCTCGAGTGCCGAGGGGGCAAATTTTCTGCTGACGGATTGACTGTGCCTCTGCACTTGGAGCCCGGAGAGTCCCTGGAGGTGGTAGTGCGCTGTACCTGTTGGCAGAGCCAGGGTCACAATCCGACCAACGGTCGGGCCTGGTTGCCAACCGTCGAGATCACCACTTCCAACGACAGTGTGAACCGCTGGCTTGAGGTCTCTGAACTCGACTTGCGCATGCTCATCACTCACACTCGTTACGGCCCCTATCCCTATGCCGGCACGCCCTGGTTTGCCGATGCGTTCGGACGCGATGCCCTGGTGACCGGGCTGCGCACCCTATGGTTATGGCCAGGTCTGAGCCGAGGAATTTTACGGTTTCTGGCTGCTCATCAGGCTCGAGACGAAGACCCGACCCGGGTCAGTCAGCCGGGCAAGATCTTGCATGAACTGCGCACTTCGGAGCGAGCCAACTGTGGGGATGTGCCTTACGGTTGCTATTATGGGGCCGTTGACTCTACCCCCCTGTTCGTGGTCCTGGCCGGAGCTTACCTCGAGCGAACGGGTGATGTCGAATTGTTGGAGGAGATTCGTCCCAACATTCTGGCTGCCGCCGATTGGATGGAGAACTGTGCCCGGCACGATGAGCACGGCTTTTTGACCTATCAAAGTCAACCCGATGGGCTGATCCATCAGGGGTGGAGAGATGCCGACGATGCCGTCTATCATCGCAACGGCCAGCAAGCTACGGGGCGAATCGCACTGCTCGAGGTCCAGGCCTACCACTACGCCGCCCTGCGGGCCCTGAGTCAGATAGCTCGCAAACTGGGTGACTTTGAACTCGAAGAGCGCAGCCGGCAGCGAGCGCAGAACGTTAGGCTTGTGTTCGAAGATGTCTTCTGGGATGAGGAACTGCAGTATTACGTGATGGCCGTGGACGGAGAAGGCGCACCTTGCCGGATTCTCTCCTCGGCGCCGGGGCACGCTCTGTGGATGGGAATCGTCTCTGAGGAGCGGGCTGAAAAGGTCGCCAGTCAACTGGCTTCGAGCACGTTCTGGACCGGATGGGGCTTTCGCACCATCGGGCGCAATCAACCTCTCTACAGTCCGCTCAGCTATCACAACGGCTCGGTCTGGCCTCATGACACCGTGCTTTGCGCCGAAGGATTGGCTCGCTACGGCTTTCGCAGACTGGTCAGGGCCACCTTTGCTGGCTTGCTCGAGGCCAGCGCTCATTTTCCGCGAGGACGTCTGCCGGAGCTTTTCTGCGGTTTCTCACGAAGCCAGACCGAGGGCAGCCCTATCCGCTATCCCAACGCCTGCTCTCCCCAGGCGTGGGCGGCCATTGCTCCTCTCTCGCTGCTCTCGTCGTGCCTGGGTTTACATGTCCAGGCCAACCCGGCCCGCCTCACCCTGACCCATCCGCAGTTGCCGGCGGGGCTGAAATCCGTCACGGTCGAGGACCTCCAGGTCGGCGAGGCCCTGGTTTCGTTCACGGTCCGCAGCCATGAAGAGGCGGTCTCTCTCAAAGTGAATCGCCAACAGGGGCACTGTGACGTAGACCTGCTGCTCTGAGGTTCCGTCCCCCGGTATACCCCGCCTCTAACCCCCCGAAGGGCGGCGGTTTCGAGCCGGTGGTCTAGACTCCGAAAGGGGTCCACTTTAGAACTGATCTAGGAGAATCGATGAGAGTCAACATCACTATTCCTACCTACAATCGCGAGCGCTATCTGGGCCGTGCCATCGAAGGGGCACTGGCGCAGAGTTATCACGATTTCACCGTCACCGTCGTGGATGACGGGTCGGGCGACGGCACCAGCCGCCTGGCGGCTCGGTACGCCAGCGAGAGGAACTTTTGCTATATCAAACTGGGTCGAAACGTGGGTACCGCTCAAGCCAAGAATGTGGGGCTAGCTCTATCGAATTACGACGCCATTACCTTTCACGACTCGGACGATATTCCCGACCGCCACAAGCTGTTGATCCAGAGCCGGGCGCTCGAGATGACGGGACAGGTGGCCGACCCCATCCTCGACTGGGAATCCATCGGGGTCGTCCCAGGCAGCCAGCTGACCGTGGAAGTCGCCTTTACCGCTCACCGTTTGATCAAGGGAGACGGCTCGAGCTACACGATCAACAAACGGGTTTCGCTGGTCGACGATTTTCTTCCCAACACCCAGTTCCCGTCCCAGACGCCTGGCGACTGGATCCTGGTCAACTCGGCCCTGTTTAGAAAGAGTGTCTTTCAGCGACTGGGCGGATACCTTGACTCGATCGAGGAGGACCGCGAGATTCGCAATCGGGTGCTGGCAAGTGGCTGCATCACCTTCTTCGTCGATGAGCCCCTGGTCGACAAAATCGAGATGGCCGATTCGCTGACCGTGGCCGACGATACGAACTATGTCGCCAATCGTCGCTGTGACGACCGCAAGGTGGTGTGGCAACGAGCCCGCCTCTACCGTGAACTGTTATTGGCCGAGGACAAAGCCGCTTTTGACTGGGAGCGGGTGGTGGTTCCCATCGATCTCTCGGGAGTCATCATCGAAGAAGTCAGTCGGCCCGAACTTCTGCGCCTCAACACCGACATCCCTGGCGTGTCTCGCCAGCTAGCCTGGCCTGCCTACGGAGGCAACGGGCACAATGGCAAGACCAACGGCAAGACGCGCCGGCGGGCGGTGGTGAGCCTGCCATGAGAATCCTCTTCATCGACTCGGTCTGTGCCGGCCCCTACCAGGCGTGCTCACTCGAGCAGACAGGGTTGGGGGGCACAGAAGCCACCGTGATTCGGATTAGCGAGGGTCTGGCCCGGCGGGGGCATACCGTTACCGTGGCCCAGAACGGTCGCCAACAACTCGATGTCAGCTCTGGGGGGGTCCGCTATGTGCCTTATCGCTACAAAGCTCAACCGCTGGGGTCGACTCCTCAGGTGGTGGTGAATGTGCGCTCGCACAAGATCATGCCGTGGCTGCGACGGGCATTCCCTACGTCCAGGCTGTGTTTGTGGTTGCACTGCTTTCCTGGAACGCGGCGTCGGCGCTTGCTCGAGATGGCCCAGCGGTACAATTTCGGCATCGTGACCGTTAGCCGTCATCACCGCCGGTGGGTCCTTGACCACGAACGTACGCCTGACAAGGCAAAGCTCTCGCATCTGATCAAGGCCATCTACAATCCGGTGCCTGATTACGTGCGCGCCATTCGACGCCCGGTCCGGCGCGACAAGCTGGTCTTCTTCAGTTCCCCGCACAAGGGACTCGCTCAGGTGCTCTCGACCTTCGCCCATCTTCACCGACGGTGGCCCGAGTTGCGGCTCTATGTGGCCAACCCGGGCTACCTGCTGGACGCGCCGGCGGCGGGCGGTCAAGAGGTCATCGCTCTCGGCCCCCTTACCCATCATCAGGTGCTCGAGCAGGTCGCCGAAGCCTTCTGTGTGCTCTACACCCAGTCGAAGTTTGCCGAGACGTTCGGGCTGGTGCTGGCCGAGGCCAACGCCTTGGGAACTCCGGTATTGTGCCACCCTCTGGGAGCTGCACCCGAGATACTTCATCAGCCTGATGCGCAACTGGTAAATGCCGATGACCCGGCGGCTGTGGAGGCGCGGTTGGCCCTATGGCGCACCCGAGGTCGGCCGCGGGTGGCCGGCGATCGACGCTTTTGCCTGGAGCGGATCCTCGACCGTTGGGAGGAAGTGTTGATGCGTCAGTATCTGGAGGCCGCCTAGATCTGGCTCCATTCCCACCCATGGCAGACGACCAGCCCCAACAGGCACCGCCGGTGCATGGCTAACTCGGTAAGGCGTTCGTCATACTCGGCCTGGGACACCGTCTCGAAGCCCAGGTCTCGCAGCCGGCTCAGGTCTCGGGACGAGGGGGGCTGCTTCGAAGGCTCCATGTGGGCTTCTTCGAGGGTGTCGAGATAGCGAGAGATCGATTGTCGCAGCGGTTTGATGGGCAGTCTCGAGACATCCTCGGCCAGACCGAACTGGAGCAGGCTCAAGCCCTCGTCAAGCGTGGCCATCCGTAGGGCTAACGAGAGGTCGGGATTGGAGCCGTGGAAGAAGTGAAGGACCGGATAGGCCCGGTGCTTCTCGCTGAGCATCAGCACCTGGCGATGCAATTCACGCAGGTGGCCCTTTAATAGAAGGCCGTCGCGATAAGCCTCGACCAACTCCTCGGGCGTAGTGCCCAAGCTGCTGACATACGAGGCCGTTTGCCTTTTCTGGATGGCCGCCGAATATACCGGTAGCAGATAGGCTACCGAGAGGGTCATTAGAAAGTAGCCGCTGCCGCCGGCAGCCACGGTCAGAAGTTCCCAGGGAAAGCCATTAGGGCGAAAGTCGCCCAGACCCAGGGTAAGGATCGTGTTTCCTACGAAGTAGAGACGATCGAGCGGAGTGGCGGGATGATGCGCAAAAGTGTCGACCACGGCGTGAGAATCGCTGCAGAAGACCAGCGTCCACCCCACCCACACCAGTCCGTTCCACACCAGTAGCAGCCAGGCCAAGAGGAACGGAGAGAAACGAGAAATGGCCTCGTGCGAAGTCCAGCCTCGTCGGCGGCCGGCCAGTAACACCTTCCAGGCCCCGTCCGAGAATAGGCGCGTCAGCGGGCCGCCCCCATCGAGGTGGAGGGTCGTGTGGAGGACATCCCAGAACGCCAAAGCCAGCAGAGGTAAGCCCAGGAGCGTGAACCACCAGCCGAACAATGAAGCATCCATCGCCTTGATTCTAGTCGGGCGAAGGTTCGTCCAATACCTACGGTTGGATGGGGGGAGGGGCCCCCTAAGGCAGGGGAACCGGCTTAAAGTTGCTCGATGGTCTTACCGCTCTTGACCGATTCTGGCTGGGTGCTGACGGGGTTGCGGCGGGCGTCGGCATACTCGTCGTCGACCTTGATCAGCAGCCAGTCCTGACGTGCTTTCATCCGGATCAGCGCATAGCCTCCCCGCAGTTTCTCCCCCTCGAGAAAAACTTTGACGTGGCCGTTCTCGACCGCGTCCTCCACCTCGACCTCCCGCTCGTCATCGTCGATGGTGAGGTTACGGTAGGTGCCCGTATCCCATACGATCACGCGCCCGGCGCCGTAGTGACCGGCTGGAATCGTCCCTTCAAAGTCGGCATAGTCGAGGGGGTGATCCTCGGTCAGCACGGCCAGCCGCTTGTCTTTCGGGTCGGTCGAGGGGCCTTTGGGGACCGCCCACGACTTCAAGACCCCGCCCGCTTCCAGGCGGAAGTCGTAGTGCAGACTGCTGGCGTCATGTTTTTGGACCACAAAGCAAGGCTTCTCCGCGCCGTCCCTCGAGCCCTCAGCCGAGGGTTCGCCGCTGGCCGCCAGGTCTCTCTTGCTCTCGTATTGATCGAGTTTGCGCATGCAACCAGCCTAGCGCTTGCCGCCCAGGCGCGACACCTCCGAAGGCATCTCGCGGGTGCCCCCCAGGAGGGGTCACCACAACAGTGTTCGAGAGGGTTCGCCGCCGCCGCTCAAGGGCAGTCGCAGCAAAGGTAGTGCAGCCCTCCGGGGGGGCTGACAGAAAACGCGGTGCCTCCGCAGAGAACCACCGGGGTGGTCTCGGCCGGGGTTAGGCTGGCGGCGGCGCCGTCTGGAGGTGTGGCCGCCGACTCTGTCGGGTCAGATAGACGTCGAAGCTGCCTCAGCGGTCAGCCGAGCCGGGCCGATTCCAACTCGCGATAGAGTTCCTCAAGGCCGTAGTCGAGGCAGAGCTGCTGGAAATGGGGGGCAGGATCAGCGGTGGATTCCTGCCAGGCTTGACCTGGATTCTTTGCATCGAACGCGACCAGGGCCTGCATCTTCTGGACCTGTTCGTTGGTGGGACTTTTCTCAAAGAGTTCTGCCAGCTCGCGCCAGGCCACCGAAGGTAGCTGCTCCTGGTGGATCAAAAGCCATGAGCCTTCCAGGGCTGCCTCCATTAGAATTCGCAGCACTCTGGCGGCGTAGTCGTTCCTGGCTGGGTAGGGCACGCCGTCGGGGACCTCAAGTTCAGCGAGTCGCAAGAATCCGAATACCATTTGGAGTCCAGGCTCCCGCTCGTGGGAGGCTAGAATTCGCGCTGGGTGACGATAGAGAAAGACCCGAGGGGTGGTGGGAAAAGCCTGCTCGTAGACCTGCCGGTGGAGAACATGCCAGCTATCGAGCTTGAGCAAGCCGCGACTCTCTCCAAGCATTGCCCGAACGAGGCTGGCCAGCTGATCGGGATGGCAGGGGCCACCCTGGACGGGCCTCAGCAGTTCGTCCAGGACAGGAGGCTCGGAGAGCACCACGCTTCCGGAGGCGCGCAATAGGGAACTCAAAAGAGTGGAACCGCAACGGGAAAGATGGAAAATCAGGCCACCCGGGGGCAATCCTTCACCTGGTGCTAGCCGGGTCAGACGACGGAAAATTCGGTTGATGGGACGCCTCATCTCGCGCCTCAGGTCGTCTTCATAGAAGGGCGCGTCGAGGGGGTCGCGATGCTGAATCCACTCGATCACGGGGCTCGCGTCAGGCCAGTGAGCTTTGGCCGCCATCCAGCCCTGCATCTGTGTTGGCCGAGGCTCTATTGTCTGGTGGGGGATACCAGAGCCCGGGTCAGCCCAGGCCAGACCCAGTTCTCCAAGTCGTTGAAGCAGCTTCGGCTCATCCTCAATAGCCACCAACTCCTTCCAGAGCGATGGCCTGGCCACTAAAGTGCTGCTCAGGTCCATTGGGCGCTCAGCCTCGTAGGTGACTGGGGATGGTTTCGAGACTCTTCGAGACGATCATTCGCCCGCCCGCCAAAGGGGGCAGCGGATAGCGCCCGGACTCCAACGATGGGTGCGAGTGTTGCTTGACCCACCCGGCTAACCTCGAGGCAGGCTGAAGCCGCCGATTTCGACCTCGTCGTCGTGGATGACCAGGCTGGGCAGGGGGGCGGCGGTCTCGCCCTCGGCGATGGCTTGCTCCATGGCCAGGTGCAGGTTCGAGGTGTCGATGGTGAAGATGCGATAGGGCTCATAGCCCTGGTCGACCCGCACCGTGGTCGGGCCGAGGTTGCGGCAACTGGTGGCCAGGGTGATGGTGCTGCCGTCGTGGCTCAGTACGGGGTGGGTCGATTCGCCATAGTCAAACCCGCCCCGGCGGTCGGCCGTGACCAGGCGCACTTCGTCGCTGTCGAGTCGACGTTCGAGGACCATCCGACCCTCTTCGGCCTGGTAGGCGACGGTGCTACCGTCGCCCGAGAGAGTGAAGCCACCCACCCGGTCGAGGGGTCGGCCTTGCCAGTCGAGGCTCACCGCCCGGGTGTGATTAACCGAGGCGACCTGCAGCCCCTGGCGGCCGAGATAGGCCAGGGTCTGGCCGTCGGCCGACAGCTGGGGAGCCCAGCCGGGTTCGACCTGACGGGTCTGGCTGGTGCGGTCGAGGCGCACGACCTGCTCGTCTTCAGACCAGACCACCACGCCCGCGTCGTTAGACAGGTCGGGGCTGCTCGCTTGGGTGCCCGCCAATTGCTCGAGCTGGCCGCTTTCAAGGTCGCGTAGGACCAGTCCCAGGCCCGCCGAGGTGAAAGCCACGTGCTGACCGTCCCCCGACAGGACCGGCTGGCTGCAATAGCCTTCGAGCTGTTGGCCCTGGCTGTCGAGGCTGGCCCGCTGCAAAGACTTTTGCTCGCGGTCATAGACGAAGATGTCGCGAGCGCCGTTGGTGTCGTCGGGCACCAGATTGCTGGCGTGCGAGGCGAAGGCCACGTAGCGGCCGTCGGCCGAGATCGAAGGCGCCTCGGAGCCGCCGTTGGCGGGCGAGCCGTCGGGGGCACGACTGAGCAGCTCGGTCTGACCGCTGATCCGGTCGGTCAGATAGATGTCGAAGGTGCCAGCGGTGGCTCCGGGGTGGTGCCCCATCCAGGCCACGAAACGGCCGGTGGCCGAGATATCGGGGTCGCGGGCAAAGCCAATATCGACCTTCCCGCTGGTGTGTTCGACCCGGCGGGTGGAGGCCTGGCTGGTCAGGGCGCGGACGACCACATCGCTCCTCATGGAAGGCATGATGACGCTAAGACGGCTCGACGGTGTTAGCGCCCTGTGAACAAATGAAAAGGCCCCAGGAAGGGGCCTTCGCTGGAACCGGGGTTCGGTTCGCTTAGGGGAGGATCTCGCCGTAGCTGAAGCAGCCCTCGGCCGTGCCGGCATTCTCGAAGGTCAGCCAGACCCGGCCGATCTTGTCGTCCACTTTGGTGATGGTGGCCGGGCGAACACCCTTGGCAAACGGCGCCTGCACTTTGTCGCCGGCTTTGAGCTTAGGATGCAAAGGTAGCGGCTCGACGTCGGACTTGTCGAACACGGCCACGTCGCCTCCAAACGTGCTTACCAGCACTTTGTCGCCCGAGACGTTGATGACCTGGCCCAGGCCCTTCTCGCTGCCGTCGGGGTGCAAGACCTTGACGCCGGTCTCGACGCCGTCGTGAACAACCCGGAAGGTGCCCGGCTCGACCGGCTGATTGAACTGGTCGCCCTCGGGCTTGTTCGAGCCGTAGACCGGCTTGAAGAAATGCACTTTGGGCTTGGTCGGGTCAGCGGCATCGATGACCATGCCTCGGGTCATGTCGTCATACTTCGGAAAGCTGAGTACGATGTCGCCTTTCTTGGCCTTGGCGTCTTTGCTCAGGCTGATGACCAGCGAGTTGGGCACCTCCCAGCTCTTGCCCTCGTCCTCTACGGTCGAGGTCTCGGGGCCGGGTTTTACCATCTTGCGGTCGCGGAAACCGCGAGGGTTCTTCTTGCCCATCTTGAGCATGTCGTTGATCTCTTTGTCAGAGGGGGCGAACACCAGGTCGCCGGGCTTGGCCGCCACTTCCATCGCCGGGAAGTCATAAGGCAGATTGCCCTCCCCGGCCGCCCCTTCGCTGGTCACCTTGACTTTGAAGTCGCCTTTGAGAGCGGCTCCCTTGTCGTCGGTCAGGTCGAAAGTGCCGGACATCTCGGTGTCGGAGAGGTCGCTCACCACCACCGTCCCCTTGGGGTTCTCGAAGTTATAGCGCTGCTGTCTTCCGTCTTCGAAGTAGACGATGTCGGTGTAGGCAATGGCGTCGTCTTTATACTCGCCGGCCGGGATAGGGGTCTTGAATTCGGAGCCTTCGGGGCTCTTGAGACCCAGCACCACCCGGGTCTGGCCCTCGGTTACATCGGCCACGCTGCTGATGTTGCGGGGGGTGACCACGAAGTCGTAGCTGCCCACAGTGATGGCTCCCGTGCGGGTGTCGGTCCGCGGGTCATACCAGCCGCTGGCCGGCTCGAAAGAGAGTTCTTTGCCCTCGGCGATCTTCACCTCGAGGGCGGCTTTGGCCGCCTCGGGCGTGGTCGCCTCCGAGCCGGTCGCGCCCGGAGTGGCGGGGCCGGAGGGCTCGGTCTTGGGCTGGCAGCCTACCAGCACCACGGATAACAATAGTAGAAGGATCAGGTTTCTCTGCATCGGCCCCTATTTTTTGGACGGGCTGGATGTCCTCTGTATGGGGGTGTTTTTTCTCCTCGGGTAGAGTCGGGGCTTCGAGGACGCGGGCCTCCCGGCCCGAAGCATCCGGCATGAGATATCTTCTGCTTGCGTTGGTGGCCGTGACCGGGTTGGCTGCCGCTCAACCTGTGTTGCACACCGATGACCGCCAACTTTCGCGCGACCACCAGGTGCCCCCGTTGAAGCTGGTGGGGCCGCAGTTGTGGCCGCAAGTACCGTGGCAGCAGGTGGGCCCGGGCATCCGGCGCCGGGTGCTCTATAGTGATCGTCTGACCATGGTCTTGCTCGAGATCGAGGCGCCGGTGGATGACCAGCCGCTGCAGACGCACTATCACATTCACGACCAGGTGACCTATTTGCTCGAGGGTCGGGGCCTGGTGTCGGTCGCCGGGCAAGAGATGGAAGTGGCCGCGGGAGGAGCCTATTCGGTTCCCTCCAACGTGCATCACGGTCTCAAGCCCTTGACCCCGCGACTGGTGCTGGTCGAGTGTTTTACTCCTACCCGCGAGGATTTTCGCCAGTCGTTGACCGAGAACGAGGTGCGCTCGTTTGTCTATCAGTGGTTCTCGCTGTTTGACCGCACCGCCCCGGCGGCCGCCTTCCTGCCTTACCTCGATGGGGAGCGGATGGTGGTGGAGTTTCCTGAAAGAACGCTTCGCTCACACCAGGATTTCGAGACCTGGTATGCCGAGGTGGTCGCGCTCTTTCCCCGGGTCAGCCACCAGGTGCGCAACCTCGAGGTGCAGGCCGAAGGGGCGGGATTCAGCGTCCGACTCGAGGTGGGTTGGACACCCGAAGGGCAGGCTACTCAGTGGTTCCGGCAGCAGTGGATTATCGACGGGCAGAGCGGGCGACCCCAGATCGTGAGCTACAAGGTCACTCCGCTTTAGGGGTGGGGGTCAGGGCCGACTTGGGCACGACTTCGAACATACGAATGTGGGTGCCGTCGGCATCACCCTGGGCCACGATATAGCCGCCTTTGCGGTTGGGGTCGACCGCCTTGCAATAGTAGAACGAAGAGTCGGGAGTGCAGTTGCCGTCGGACCAATGGCCGGGGCGCAGTTTGTTCCAACCCGGTTGCTTGGCCAGCAACTCGTCGTAATGTTTGCGCACCTCGATCTCGCCGTGGTTGGACATAAAGACGCGGGTGTAGGCGATATAGTCACCCATGTCTTTGTCGCCGCTCTCCTTGGCCAGGAAGAGGGCCCCGGGATAGGTCGGCAGGTCGAAGGCGTCGTTGGCGGGTTGACACCCGGCCAGGGCGAGCAGCAAAGTCAAAAATAGCAGGCGTCGCATTCGGCTTGTTTCAGGATGCAAGCGGAGAACCCTACCTCCTGAGGATGCCCCCCCGCGGACCGCACGTATGTATCCGCTGCCGGTAGCCTCCGGTAGGCTCGGAGGGAAACTCCTCGGGGGAAAAAATGCGTGCAGCCGCCTTTTACAAAACAAGCCGACCCCTTTCTTCGCTGGATCGTGCTGCTGCTGGTGGTTGGCTCGCTGGGATCGGTCATTGCCCTGGCCCTGGCTGCTCACTCGGACCAAATCACCGGCGAGGGGTATGCCCCCGCCCAGCCGGTGCCCTTCAGCCACGAGCACCATGTGGGCCGCCTGGGCCTCGACTGCCGCTATTGTCACGGGGGGGTCGAAACAGGGGCTTTTGCGGGCGTCCCTGCCACCAGCGTCTGTATGACCTGCCACTCGCAACTGTTCACCCAGGAAGAGATGCTCGAGCCCGTCCGCCAGAGCCTTTACCAGAACAAGCCTATCCATTGGACGCGGGTCCACAATCTGCCCGACTACGTCTACTTCGACCACAGCATCCACCTCAGCAAAGGCGTGGGCTGCGCCGAATGCCACGGTCCGGTCGCCAAAATGCCGCTGATGCGCAAGGCCCACTCGATGACCATGTCGTGGTGCCTGGATTGCCATCGCGATCCAGGCCCTCGCCTGCGCGACCAAGAGCTTCTTTTCAATACCGTCGACCAGCCACCTCGCGACCCCGACCGGCTGATGCAAGAGTATCACGTCAATACCGAGGGTCTGACCTCATGCACAGCCTGTCACAGGTGATGAAGTGAGACACGCTTCTCACGCGGACGCCCTGGGCGAAATGGGTCGCCGGCACTTTCTGAAGTTGCTGACCACCAGCCTGGCTTTGCTCGGCGGCTGCCGACGGGCTGCCGAGATCGTTCCCGCCGTGGTCGAGCGCGAGAACCTCGACAGCCAGTTTGCGACCACTCTGTCCTATCGAGATTTTGGGCGAGGCGTGCTGGTCGAGACGTTGGGCGGCCGGCCGGTGGGGTTGGTGGGCCACGGCTCAGGGACCGATCCTCAGATGCACGCCGCCTTGCTGGACCTCTACGACCCGTCTCGTCGCTTCGGCACTACCGACCTGGGTCGGCTGTCCGGCCTGATAGCCCGAGCCCGAGTGGCCGAGGGTCGGGGCCTGGCCATCCTCTCGCGGCCGCTTCGCTCGCCGCTGCTCGAGGCCCAGCGCCAACGCCTGCAGCAGGCCATGCCGCGGGCCCGCTGGTTCGTGCACGACCCCGCCCCGGCCACCCTCAGCGGTTTCGACCGCCCCTATCTAGCCCACTACGAGCTTGAGCATGCCCGCTTGATCGTGAGCTTTGACGAAGATTTTCTGGGCACCCATCCCGACCGTCTGCGCTTGGCCGGGCAGTTCGCCGAACATCGTCAACCCGGCCCCGAAATGTCCCGATTGTACGTGCTCGAAAGCTCTCCCAGTGCCACCGGCCAGGTGGCCGACCACTGCCGACGCCTGCATCCGGCTGCCCTCGAGCAAGCTCTCTGGGCCCTGGCCAAGAAGGCGGGGGTCCACCACCAGGACGGCCAGGATTCTCCCCTGGTGCGTGCCCTGGTCCACGAACTCGACGACCATCAAGGCCGCTGCGTGGTGATGGGTGGACCCTGGTTGTCACCCGGCGCCCAGGTGTTGATCCATCGGCTCAATCAGAAGTTTAGGGGGCTCGTGAGCTATTCGGCCGAGCCTCAAGAGGAGGGCCTCGAACCGTTGCGGCAGGGGCTCGAGAAGAGAGAAGTGCGCTGGTTGCTCATCCTGGGCGGCGATCCGGTGATGGAGTCGGGGGGTGAACTGCGGCTCGATGGGCTCGAGCGGAGCGTGCATCTGAGCGAGTTTGCTAACCAGACCAGCCAGGCATGCCAACTAGCTATCCCACGAGCGCACCCGTTAGAGAGTTGGGGGGATCGACGCTACTATGATGGTCGAGTCGGCTTTGTGCAGCCGCTGGTCGAGCCCCTCTACGGTGGCGTTTCTGATCACGAGGTACTGGCTCTGCTGCTGGGCGAGCGACTGGCCCCGCTCGAGGCCTTGCGCCGCCACTACGGCTCCCGCCTCGACCTGGCCCGGGGTTGGTTGGAGCAGGAGCAACCCCCCCACGAGCCGGTCGAACGGGCTCAGCCGGCGGCACCGGCCCAGGAAGAGCCTCTCTTGCTCTTTCGGCCCGATCCCCATCTGGTCGACGGCGGCCTGGCTCATAACGCCTGGCTGCAAGAACTGCCGAGACCCCTCACCGGCCTGTGTTGGGGGCAGCCGGCTCTAGCCTCGGGCGACCTCGAAGAGGGCCGCCACTTGGCCCTGTCCACCCAGCGAGCCCAACTCGAGGTGCCCCACTACCAGCTCGAACAGCATCCGGCCAACTGCGCCACTCTCTACCTCGGCCCCGAGGCCTATCGTCTGGGCCACGCACTGTGGCAGACACCGGTGAAGATGCAGCCCGGCCAGGGCTTCACGGAGGTGATCACCACCCAACACCACCACGTCATCGAGTGGGAACTGTTCGGCGAGCAACCCACCGAATCACTCTATCCCGAGCCCGAGCCCGGCCAGGTGGCCTGGGGCATGGTTATCGACCTCAATCGTTGCATCGGTTGCAACGCCTGCACCGTGGCTTGCCAGTCCGAGAACAACATCCCCGTGGTGGGCCCCCAGGAGGTGGCTCGAGGGCGCGAGATGCACTGGATTCGGATCGACAGCTACTTCAAGCCCCAGCAGCTGTTCGTGCCGGTGCCATGCATGCATTGCGAACACGCTCCCTGCGAGCAGGTGTGCCCGGTCGAGGCGACCCTGCATAGCCACGACGGCCTCAACGAGATGATCTACAACCGGTGCGTGGGCACCCGTTATTGTTCCAACAACTGTCCTTACAAGGTGCGTCGCTTCAACTTCTTCAACTACGTCGACCCCCGCCAAGAAGTGGCTCCCTTGCGCAATCCGCAAGTGACCGTACGCGATCGCGGCGTGATGGAAAAGTGTTCTTATTGCGTGCAGCGCATCCGCAAAGCCGACATCGCGGCTCGCAAAGCCAATCGCCCTATCGCCGATGGTGAGGTGATCACTGCCTGTCAGGCCGCTTGTCCTACTCGGGCCATCACCTTCGGCAACCTGGCCGACCCCGACTCGGCCGTGGCCAGGCTGGCCAGGGATCCTCGCAACACCAGCATGCTGGCCGAACTCAACACCCGTCCTCACACCACCTACCTGGAACATCAGGGCAACCCAAGAGCGGGACTCGAGCCGACGTGAACAGGGCTGCCGCCAAGATCACCTCCATCGTCTTGAACCATCCCACCAACCGGGTGTGGTGGACCACTTTCGCGGTGGCCCTGGCGCTGCTGTTCACCTTTGTGGTCAGTGGGTTGGTGGTGCTCATCGGTGGGGTGGGAATGTGGGGGATCAACATCCCCGTGGGCTGGGGCATGGCCATCACCAACTTCGTCTGGTGGATCGGAATCGGCCACGCCGGCACTTTGATCTCGGCCTTTCTGCTGTTGATGCGACAGGGCTGGCGCGACTCGATCAATCGCTTTGCCGAGGCCATGACCTTGCTGGCCGTGGTGTGCGCTGGCGTCTTTCCTCTGCTTCATCTGGGGCGTCCCTGGCTCTTTTACTACCTGGCGCCTTACCCCAACACGATGGGTCTGTGGCCGCAATGGCGCAGCCCGCTGGTGTGGGACATGTTCGCGGTGGCCACCTATTTCACCGTATCGTTGCTGTTCTGGTACCTCGGTCTGGTGCCCGATCTGGCGGTCATGCGCGACGCCACCACCGGCTGGAAACAGAAGGTCTATGGCGTGATGGCCCTGGGTTGGCGGGGTTCGGCTCACCACTGGGTGCTGCACCAGCGGGCCGACTTGCTCCTGGCCGCCTTTGCCACCCCGCTGGTCCTCTCGGTCCACAGCATCGTCTCGCTCGACTTCGCCGTAGGTATCGTGCCGGGTTGGCACTCGACCATCTTGCCACCCTATTTCGTGGCCGGGGCGATCCTGTCGGGTTTCGCCATGGTGGCCACCCTGGCCATTCCACTGCGACGCTACTATCAGCTCGAAGAGTTCATCACCAACCGCCATCTCGAGAACATGGCCAAGCTGATGCTGCTGACCTCGATCCTGGTCACCTACGGCTATGCCAGCGAGATGTTCATGGCCTGGTATAGTCATGACCCCGCTGAGGTCGCCACCATTCGCGACTGGTTCGTGGGGCCTTACGCACCGGTCTGGTACACGATGCTGTTGTGCAATTGCACCGTTCCCGCTCTGTTCTGGTGGCGCAAGATCCGCACCTGGCCGGCGGCCATTTTCGTCATTTCCTTGCTGGTCAATCTGGGCATGTGGCTCGAGCGCTATCTCATCGTGATCAACAGCCTGCATCACGACTTTCTGCCCTCGTCTGCGGGCATCTACGTTCCCACCCTCTGGGATTGGGGGCTCCTGACCGGCACGCTGGGATTGTTCTTGACCTTTTTCATGATTTTCTTGCGCACGCTGCCCGCCATCAGCATTTACGAGGTGAGTGAGGGCGAAGAATGATCTTGCTCGAGTTTCAAAGCCGAGAAGACCTGCTCGACGCGGCCCGGCTGCTGCATCAGCGCCAGGCTCGATTGCTGGACGCCTTTACCCCCTATCCGGTGGAAGAGCTCGAGGAGTTCTTTGCGGCCGAGCCGGGACGCGTCTCGCGCAATGTCTTCTGGGGAGCGACTTTGGGCGCGCTCGTCGGGTTCGGTATGCAAACCATCGCCACCGTGGTCGACTATCCGTTTCGAGTGGCCGGCACTCCGGCTTTCAGCTGGCCGGCCTACTTGCCGGTCACTTTCGAACTGGCCGTCCTGTTTGGCTCGTTCGCGGCCGTCGTCAGCGTGCTGTGGTATTGTCGACTACCCCGCTTGCACCACCCCGTCTTCGAGGTCGAGGCGTTTCGTCGCGCCTCCACCGACGGCTTCTTCTTGCTGGTCGAGGCCGACCTGCCGCTGCCGGTGAAAGGAGCCACCGTCCATGCGCTCGACTAGCCTGGCCGCTCTGCTGTTGTGCCTGAGCCTTTGTGGTTGCCCCGACATGAAAGAGCAGCCGCGCTACGATGCGCTGGAGGGCCAGGCTCCGGTCGGCCCCCCGCCGGGCACCGTGCCCGCCCTGGCGAGCGAACCGCCTCCGCCGCTGAGCCGTGAGTTGTTGGTCAGGGGGCAAGAGCGCTTCAACATCTATTGCGCGCCCTGTCATGACACCACCGGGCACGGCCATGGCGTGATTGTCCAAAAGGGCTTTCCCCAGCCTCCCAGCCTGCACACCCAGCGATTGCGCGAGGTCCCCGACCAGCACCTGTGGTCGGTGATCACCAACGGGGCCGGAGCCATGTATCCCTACGCCGACAGGGTTTCTCCCAGTGATCGGTGGGCCATCGTCCACTACCTGCGGGTGCTGCAGTTGCAGTACGAGGAGACCCCATGACCGCCGTTCGCAGCCTGACCGTGGTGGCCGTCATCGCCTGGTTGGCCGGTCTGTGGTTCGAGCCCGGCCGGGCTACGCAGGCCTATCTCTGGAGCTATCTGCTCCTCATCGGCTTGCCGTTGGGATCGCTCACCTGGATGATGGTCCACCGCTTGACCGAAGGGCGCTGGGGCAAGCCGCTGTTGCCGGTGGCCGAAGCGGCGGCGGCCACCATCGTTCCCATGACGTTTCTCTTCCTCCCCATCGCTTTGGGGCTTGGCTATCTCTATCCGTGGGCGCATGCGGCCGGCAACGAGACGCTGCTGTATCGCTACGACTGGATGAATCCCCTGGCCGTCCTGATCAGGAGCAGCCTCTATTTCGCAGCCTGGGTGGGAATGGTCATCTTCGTGCCGCGTCTGCGCGACCAGGCGCCCGAATACACGGGTCTGGCCCTGGTGCTTCACCTGATCGTCTGCTCTTCGATGGCGGTCGACTGGTTTCTCAGCCTCGAGGTGCACTTCTACTCGACCATCTTCGGTCTGCTGATCATGGTCAGCCAGGCCCTGTTCGCGCTTTGCTTCATCGTATGGTGGCTGTGCCGGCGGGGAGTAGGACCCGAGCTGCTTTATGACCTGGGCAGCTTGATGCTGGTGTCGGTCATGCTGCTGGCCTATCTCAGCTTCTCGCAACTGGTCATCGTGTGGTCCGGGGACCTGCCTCACCACTCGGGGTGGTACCTGTCGCGGGTGTGGGGGCCGTGGGCCCCGCTGGCCTGGACGCTCTTTCTAGTCTATCTGCTGCTGCCGTTTCTGTGCCTGGTGTGGGGCTCGTTCAAGCGAGACGCGCGCAGGCTGGGGCGGCTGGCCGCCCTGACCCTGCTGGTGGCCCCGGTGCACGTCATCTGGCTGGTATTACCCGCGCTGTTCCCCGAGGGTATTCAGCTGCACTGGCTGGATCTAGCCGCTCTGGTGGGTCTGTCCGGCCTGTGGGCCATCTTCTATGAAAGGCAGGAGAGGCCATGAATTATCGTATGATTCGCGACTGCGCCATCGGATTGCTGGTCTTTCTGGTAGTCACGCAGGGCGCCCTGTGGCTGCTCCACTGCCACTGGGTCAACAGCCTCGACGGAACCCCTCCCGAGATCGGCCTGAAGGCCTACTCCACGCCCGCTCCCAAGGCCACTCCCGTGTGGCCGCAGCCGTCGCGCTCCTTCGACGAGGCGGCAGCCATCTATCTCAAGCAAGGAGGCCGCCATGCCGTTCCTCATCCTGTTGATGCTGCTAATTCTGCCTCAGCCCGCTAGGGCCGAAGCACCCAGGGTCGATTTTGTCCAGCGACTGGGCGCCGACGTGCCCGGGGAGCTGGTGTTTCTGGACGAGCAAGGTCGACAGGTGCGTTTCGACCAACTCACCGGTGGCAAGCCCAGTCTGCTGGTGCTCGGATATTATCACTGTCCGATGCTCTGCCACCAGATTCAGGGCGGGTTGGTGGATAGCCTGGGTCAGCTCGAGTGGAGTGTGGGTCGCGAGTTCAACGTGATTTGCGTGAGCATCGACTCCCGGGAGCGCCCCGAGTTGGCCCGGAAGAAGCAGCACGCCTACCTCAGTCGCTACGACCGGCCGGCCGCCGAAAAGGGATGGCGTTTCTTGACCGGCGGCCAGGAACAGATCAACAGGTTGTGTGACACGGTGGGATTCGAATCGGTCTACGACCCTCCCACCGATCAGTTCGCCCACCCCGCCGGGCTGGTGGTGCTCACGCCCGAGGGCAAAGTCTCTTCCTATCTGCTGGGGATCAGCTTTCCGGCTCGGGCTATCAAGCTGGCCTTGCAGCGGGCCTCGAGCGGGGGAGTAGGGGATCCGGTCGACCAGATCCTGTTGCTCTGTTTTCACTATGACCCCAGCACCGGCCGTTACAGTCTGGCCATCATGCGCCTGATGCAGATCGCGGGATTGGCTACCGTCTTGTTGCTGGCTGGATGGATCAACTATATGCACCGGAGGCAATCGTGAAGATAGGCGACCTGCCTGTCTGGCCCGAGCGGGCCTCGGCGGCGGCTGGCGCGGTCGACGGGGTGGCTCTGGCCGTGTTTGCCGTCTGCGCCGTGCTGGCGCTGGGCATCCTGGTGGCCGTGGTCTTCTTCTTGATCCGCTATCGCGAGAGCAACCTCGGCGTGGACCGTACCAATCCGCCCAGCTCGTTGCTGCCCCTCGAATTGGGCTGGATTGCGGCTGCCACCCTGTTGGGTCTGGTGCTTTTTGGCCTGGGGGCGCGCAGTTACTATACCCTCTACACGATGCCGGCTCAGGCCGAGCTCGAGCTCGAGGTGGTGGGCAAGCAGTGGATGTGGAAAATTCGCTATCCCAACGGTTATAAGACCATCAACCGTCTGGTGGTGCCCCGGGGCCAGAAAGTCCTGCTGAGGATGATTTCCGAGGACGTGATCCACAGCTTCGACCTGCCCGAGTTTCGCCTCAAGCACGATGTCTTGCCTGGCCGATACAGCCAACTGTGGCTGGAGGCCGACCAGGTGGGCGTTTTCCATCTGTTCTGCGCCGAGTACTGTGGCACCGACCATGCCAAAATGGTCGGCCAGGTCGAGGTGCTCGAGCCTGAAGACTTCGAGGCCTGGCTACGCACCACCACGGCCGACAGCCTCTCACCGGCGGAGCGGGGACGGGTGCTTTTCGACAGGTTCGGCTGTGCCGGCTGCCACAGTCAGAACAACGCTCCCCGGCTGCCGGGCGCCTACGGCAATCGGGTTGCCCTCGAAGACGGCACCACCGCCACCGTGGACGAGGACTACATCCGCAACTCCATCCTCTATCCCGCTCGACAGGTCGTGGCCGGCTTTGCTCCGACTATCATGCCAACCTACGAGGGCCGCCTTTCGGAGCAGCAGATCCTCGACCTGATCGCTTTTATTCGGGAGGGCAACGGTGAGTAACTACCTGTCTCGTCCCGTCAGTCTGAGATCGTGGTTCTTGACCACCGACCACAAGCGCATCGCCATTTTGTATCTGGTGGCCATCACCGGCTTCTTTCTGGTGGGTGGATTGGCCGCCACCCTGATGCGCCTCGAGCTGGTGACTCCGGGCGGCGATCTGGTGCAAGCCGACACCTACAATCGTCTGTTCACCGTGCACGGCACCGTGATGGTCTGGTTCTTCTTGATCCCGGCCGTGCCCACGGTCTTGGGCAACTTTCTGACTCCCCTGATGATCGGAGCCAAGGACCTGGCCTTTCCGCGGCTCAACCTGCTCAGCTGGTATGTCTTCGTGGCCGGTGGGTTGTTCACGCTGTGGGCCATTCTGGCCGGCGGAGTCGACACCGGCTGGACCTTCTATACGCCGTACAGCACCACCTATGCCAACGGCTATGTCATCTTGATGGTGGCCGGAATCTTCATCTCGGGCTTCTCCACCATCTTCACGGGCCTCAACTTCATGGTCACGATCCATTGCCTGCGCACTCCCGGCATGACCTGGACCAGGCTGCCGCTCTTCATCTGGACCCTTTACGCGACCAGCCTGATCATGGTGTTGGCCACCCCGGTGTTGGCCGTCACCCTGGTGCTGGTGGCGGCCGAACGCCTGCTGGGCGTTGGGATCTTCGACCCGGCCATGGGGGGTGACCCGTTGCTCTTTCAGCACCTGTTCTGGTTCTACAGCCACCCGGCGGTGTACATCATGATCTTGCCGGGAATGGGGGTGGTCAGCGAGATCATTCCTTGTTTTGCTCGCCGACCGATCTTTGGCTACAAGTTCATTGCCGGGGCCAGCCTGGCCATCGCCGTGCTGGGCTTTCTGGTCTGGGGCCATCACATGTTCGTGAGCGGGCAATCCGTTTACGCCGGGATGATCTTTTCGTTGCTGAGTTTTCTCGTCGCCGTTCCCTCAGGGATCAAGGTCTTCAACTGGACGGCCACCCTCTACAAGGGTCGCATCCGCTTCTCGACCCCCATGCTCTACGCCCTGGGGTTCATCGGCCTGTTCACGGTGGGTGGCCTGACCGGCCTGTTTCTGGCCTGTCTGGCGGTGGATGTTCACCTGACCGACACTTACTTCGTGGTGGCTCACTTCCACTTCATCATGGTGGGGGGCATGCTGATGGCCTATTTGGGCGGACTGCACTTCTGGTGGCCCAAGCTTTCGGGGCGGCTGTACAACGACGCGCTGGGCAAGGTGTCCGCCTTCTTGATCTTCCTGGGCTTCAATCTGACCTTCATGCCCCAATTCGTATTAGGATATCTCGGCATGCCGCGACGCTATCACAGCTATCCGGCCGAGTTTCAGTTCTACAACGTGCTCTCGTCGGCCGGAGCCGTCTTTCTGGCCTTCGGCTACGTCCTGCCTTTGCTCTATCTGACCTACTCTCTGGTGTGGGGCGAAGAAGCCGGACGCAATCCCTGGGAAGCGGTGGGGCTCGAGTGGGAGACCCCGTCACCCCCGCCCCACGAGAACTTCGACGGCAAACCCGAGGTCGGCGAGCCGTACGCCTATGAGGTGCCGACATGAATCCGTTTCGCAATCGCGAGCAGCAGCTGGAAGCCTATGAGGCGGGAATGTGGCTATTCCTCGCTTCGGAGTTGATGCTCTTCGGTGGGGTCTTTCTTTGCTATTTGCTGGCCCGGATGACCCATCACCCCGAGTTCGTCGAGTCCAGTCATCATCTCGATCGGCTGCTCGGCACCCTCAACACGGCCCTGCTGCTGACCAGCAGTTACACCGTGGCTCTCGGCGTCGACCACACGCGCGAGGGGCGCTTTAAAAAGGCCTCGTGGCTGTTGGGGGCGACCACCTTGATGGGTCTGGCCTTTCTAGGAATCAAGATGCACGAATGGCACACCGAACTCAGTCACGGGCGGGGCCCTGACGAGAACCTATTCTTCTGGCTCTATTTCGTGATGACCGGCCTGCATGCGTTTCATATGGTGATGGGCGTGCTGGCGATGAGCATTCTGATCTATCTGTTGCGCCACCGGCCCCATGTGCTCGACGACCCGTCCCCCGTAATCATGGGCGGGCTTTATTGGCACCTGGTCGACATCATCTGGATCTTCCTGTTTCCTTGCCTGTATCTGATCGGGGGGCCAGGATGAACACCCTCGCCTATCTCGCTTTGATGGTGCTGCTTGGGCTTACGGTGGGGCTGAGTTATCTCGATCTCGGCCACCTCGGCCCGCCGGTGGCGGCTTTCATTGCAGTGACCAAGACAGCGGTGGTGGCCAGCATCTTCATGCACTTGCGCAAGAGCACCAAACTGGTGCGACTGTTGGCCTGCGGGGCTCTGCTGTGGTTATTGTTACTGTTTGGATTGACTCTGACCGACTACTTCACCCGAGGGGGATAAAAAAAGAGCGCCCGGGAGGCGGGCGCCGAGGTATCCATTTTGGTGACAGATTTGACTTGCCTTAAGACTAACGGCGGGCGGGTCGAGGACCATCATCCTCTCAGGTAGCAGCCCTCCATACCAAAGGATAGTCTATCGGCTTTGCCAGGCTTCTTCACTACCCAATCGGCAATGGTTGAAAGCCTTGCGGAGTCCGCCGAGGACCTCGGCCGAGGTCTCGAACAAGGCCTTCTCCTGGCTGCTGTCGGTTTGCGAGACCCCTTCGCGCAGTTTGGTCTGGATGCGGTCGAGTTCGACCTCGAGGGTTTCTAGAAGCAACGACATGGCTGCTCTCCTTTCGGGTTGTCTTGACAACACGTTCATATTTAACTATTATAATATAGAGTTTGAAAGAACTCAGTCCTGAGGCGGATGACCCCCCGATTGCCTCAGGACTTTTTGCTGTACCGGCCGTCCTTTCACCCGCTCTATCCGGGAAAGCGTGTCGGCCAGGCGGGCGTGACTGATAGGACCACCGTGATGGTGAATATCGAGGATCAGGTGCTCGTCGGCATGATGCACCTCGAATTCCTCAGACCTCACTCCATGCTCGCGCAAAGCCATCTCGATTTTGCGCAACAGCAGACCGTCGTTAGGCAACTCCAGCTCAAGAGTCTGCCGTTGTTGGTGACGCTTGCGAAGGGCGTCTTCCAGAGGGGAGAGCAAGGTCAGGACCAGCACCACTGCAACCGTGACAGCCAGGGCGAGAGCGTGATAGCCAAGACCCGCGCACAGCCCGACCGCGGCCGCCACCCAGATAGCGGCGGCCGTGGTCAGTCCATAGACGCTTCCCCGCGATTCGATGATCGAACCAGCGCCTAGAAAGCCGATGCCCGAGACGACTCCGGCGGCCACTCGGCCCGGGTCCACCGACACCAGTCGAGCGGCAACTTCGGTCGCCTGTCCCACCAGTTCGCTGGCGACCATGAACAGGGCCGAGCCCACCGTGATGAGCACGATGGTCCGCAAGCCGGCCGGCTTTTCTCGGTGCTCCCGCTCGAGTCCGAGCATCAGCCCGCAGACGAAGGCGGTCAGCAGTTTGAGAGCAACTTCAGGCATGACTAGCCGAGGAGGCTGGGAGCGGGTCTTTGCCAATGGCGATGTTCAGCCAGGGCCTCAAGGAACTTGTGGCCGAAGCTCTCGACCTGGTCGGCCCCGGCCGTCACGACCCCGTGCTCGCTGACACACTTTCCTTCGGAGAGTTTGACCGCCAGTCCGATGGAGATGAGCACCCTTGCGCCTTCGGCCAGCCCACCCAGGGGTTTCTTCTGTTCGTAGGTATCCTTCACGAAGGTCGCGACTTTAGGATTCTGCTCGAGTTGGCCCCCGGCCAGAATGGTGCCGTCAAAGAGAGAGGGGGCCGCGGTGTGATAGGTGTCGTCGATGGCCAGACCGTGGAAGTGCCCGAAGTGAGGCCCCACCACCACCGGTTCGGCGCCCTGACTCTGCAGCGCCTGGAACAGTTTCTCCACCTGGCCTTTGTCCACCCCGGCTTCCACCAGGATGGCCACGCGCCGGGTCGAGACCGTGGCTGCCTTGTTCTTTTCGATGCTGAGGGCATCCGACTTCTGGTCGTGACGTTGGCCGGTGTCGCTCGGCGAGGGAGCGGGGGAGTGCTCGAGAAATTTCAAGTCGCCGTCAGGCTTGGGCAGCCCCAGTTTGGAGGCGACCCCGTTGGCTAGCTCTTCCGAGACGTGGTAGAGCAGGTTCACCATGCGCTGGCGTACATTCTCTGACTTGGACATGCCCAGTTCGAAGCTGGCGGCATCGATGATATGTTGTTGTTCGACGCTGGTCTGGGAGTTCCAGAACAGGGTCGCCTGGCGAAAATGGACCTTGAAGAGGGGGCTGCGGGCTCTTACTTTGTGGGCCTCGATCTTCTCGGCAAAGTGCCGGAAGGCTCCCGCCTCGGCGCCCGGTGCAAAGGGACAGCCGCCCGCCAGCATGTTCGGCTCATAGGCTACCTGCCCGGGGTTGATGGTCTGACGGCCGTAGCCATCGCGCTGGTTGTTGTTGACCGAGGCGCGGGGGCGGTTGATAGGAATCTCGGCGAAGTTGGGTCCGCCCAGGCGGATCAGTTGGGTGTCGGTGTAAGAGAAGAGTCGGCCCTGCAAGAGAGGGTCGTTGGTGAAGTCAATCCCCGGCACTACGTGGCCAGGATGAAAGGCGATCTGTTCGGTCTCGGCAAAGAAATTGTCGACGTTGCGATTGAGCGTCATCTTGCCGACGCGCCGCACGGGCACCAGTTCTTCGGGGACGATCTTGGTGGGGTCGAGGATGTCGAAGTCCCACTCGGCCGCCTCTTCTTCCGTGAAGATTTGCAGACCGAATTCCCACTCGGGGAAGTCTCCGTTTTCGATGGCCGTCCACAGGTCGCGGTTGAGAAAATCGGCATCCAGCCCGGCGATTTTCTGGGCTTCTTCCCACACCAACGAGGCCATTCCCAGCACCGGCTTCCAATGGAATTTCACCAGTTTGCTCTCGCCTTTGGCGTTGAGCAGCCGGAAAGTGTGAATACCGAAGCCTTCCATCATCCTCACGCTGCGGGGAATGGCTCGGTCCGAGAACAACCACATCAACATGGCCATCGACTCGGGCATGAGCGAGCAGAAGTCATAGAAGGTCTCGTGAGCGCTGGCGGCCTGGGGCATGTTATTGTGAGGCTCGGCTTTGACGGCGTGGATCAGGTCGGGAAACTTGATGGCGTCCTGGATGAAAAAGATGGGAATGTTGTTGCCGACCAGATCGAAGTTGCCCTCGTCGGTATAGAACTTGGTGGCAAATCCTCGCACGTCGCGGACGGTCTCGGCCGAACCTTTGTTGCCGGCCACCGTCGAGAAACGAACAAAGACCGGCGTCTGTCGGTCGGGCTCGCACAGAAAGCGAGCGCAGGTAATGTCCTCGAGGCTCTCATACACCTCGAAGACGCCGTGGGCGCCAAAGCCGCGCGCGTGCACGACACGTTCTGGGATGCGCTCGTGGTCGAAATGGGTCATCTTCTCGCGGAAGAAGAAGTCCTCCATCAGCGATGGTCCGCGCTCGCCCGCCTTGAGCGAGTCCTGGTTCGAGGGCACCTTGATGCCTTGATTGGTGGTCAGATGGTCGTGGTCGGGATTGCTTTTAAATGGGTCTAATCTACTCATAGTTATTCCTCCGATTCTCAGCTTGGGTAGCTGAAGGTCCCCCGGACGAATCGGATAGGGGGACCGCGAAACTCAACTCGTGGCCGTCCGGGTAAGGGCGGACAGACCGCAAAGGCGGGTCATGGGGCATCCCTCTCGGCCACCGTCAAAGTGACGGTCTTGCTTTCGCCATCCCGATAACGGGTGACCTCGAAGCGAGAACCCACTTCGGCCGCAGTGGCTGCATCCACCAGCTGGCGGGGGGTCTCGATGGCCTTCCCTTCGGCTTCGGTGAGCACATCGCCGGCCTGCAGCCCTGCCGCGGCCGCGGGACCCTCGGGCAAGACAGCCGCCAGCACCACTCCGTCGAGGTCGGGCGGAAGCTGCAACGCCTGTCTGAGACGGGGCGTGAGGGGTTGCACCGAAACGCCGATAAAGCCGCGCACCACATGGCCTTCGCGCCGTAGACTCTCGGCGATTTCGGCGGCCAGGCTAGAAGGGACGGCAAAACCGATGCCCTGGCCAGCGGCCAGAATGGCGGTGTTGATGCCGATCACCTGGCCGTGGGCATTGAAGAGGGGGCCTCCACTGTTGCCGGGATTGATGGAGGCGTCGGTCTGGAGAAAATCGTCAAAGGGGCCGGCTCCGATGACCCGGCCCTTGCCGCTGATCACCCCCACGGTAACGGTCTCTTCGAGACCGAACGGGTTGCCGATCGCCATCACCCATTCCCCCACCCGCGTCTGCTCGGAATCGCCGAGAGGCGCTGCCGGCAGCTGTTCGTCAGATTCAATCTGGATCAGCGCCAAGTCGGTGCTCGGGTCCGTGCCTTCCACCCGGGCGTCCCACTCGCGGCCGTCGTGCGTGGTCACCCTGACTCGCTTGGCCTCGGAGACGACATGGTTGTTGGTCAGAATCCAACCCTCGGGGTCGATGATGACACCGCTGCCCTGGCCGGGAAGCAAGCGCTCTGAGCGACCGGGTAGGCGAAAGGGAAAGTCTGACCGCGTGGGCGCGGACTTGAGCACGGCGATGTTGACCACCGTGGGGGCCACCTGCTGAGCCAATTCTGAGAAGTCGGGTCCCTGAAAGGATACCAGCGGGGCAGCCCCGGCCGGGGACGGCTGAACGCGAAAGGCTCGTTGATTCACCCGCGGGTCGGGGTCAGGGCGAGGATGGCACCCGGTCAACACCAGGCATAGACAGAAAAGCGATACGAGGCGGGCAAACAGCATGTCATGACAATAGCCCCGGCCGGGCTGACTCACTACCGCCACCCGGGTCACGGCTGGGCATCCTCACGTGCCTCTTCTTTGGGGGTGGGGTCCTCTATCTGGAACGATGTTCGGCCGAGGCCGGCGAGCTGCTAGGATCGACCCACGAAGGAGAAATCATGCCAGACACCACAATCAAGAAGATCAATTCCAACTTTTCACCCCAGGGCGCCATGGGCCAGATTTACCTGGCCACGGGCACGCGCATCGGTATGCGACTGTGGCGCAACGAAGAAGCCGGCGAGGGCAAAGCGGCCGGGCGGCGAGACTACGAGACGGTGGGGTATGTCATCTCGGGTAAGGCTCGCCTGGAACTCGAGGGGCAGACTGTCATACTCGAGCCAGGCGATTCGTGGGTCGTGCCGGCCGGAGCCAACCATCGCTACGAGGTGCTCGAACAATTCACGGCCGTTGAAGCGACCAGTCCGCCGGCCCACATCCATGACCGGGACAACCCCGCCTAGTCTAGTCGCTGCCAAGATCACGGAAGTTCATCCATTGCCCGGCCTCCACCCCAGCGCGAGTCTGGGAGTTCCACTCGGCCTGAAAGGTGCGGCGGGCCAGCGGACGGTCGCGGGGACCGACGGCGCCGGTCGAGGTTACTCGCACCAGGTCATAGGGTGAGCCTCCATAGAGCACATCCACCGTGACCAGGTAGTAACCGGCTGGCTGACCGTCGAGGTCGGTCAGCTCTTCACTGAAGGTGAAACTCGGTTGTTCCTCGGCCCCGGCCGGGGGAAAAGAGTGGTCTCGATTGAGCTTGACCCGGGCATCCTCCAGTCCTGCGTAGGCCAGAGCCTCGGCCTGGACCGCCGCGCGCGACGAGGCCGAAGCCCGATAGCGACTCACCCGGCTGCTCAGAAAGCCAAGCCCCAGCGCAAAGAGGATGCCGAGCAACAGCAAGACCATAATGAGTAGCGAACCGCGTCTCCTCACGGGCTGAGCAAGATGGGGCCGACGACCACATCCTTCTCCTCTCCACCATAGACCGCTCGCACGTGTACCAGGCAAGTGCCAGGAGCGCTCAGAGCGGCTCCGGTGGGACTCAGGACCTGGTGGGTGAAGCGCGCCGTAGAACCGTCACGCCGGGTCGGGAGGATCGTCCCGTTACCCGTTTGCGGTTCGACGTACCATTGATAGACCAGGCCCGGAATGGGTGTGTTGCCGGCTCGCAGCCCCTGAACGGAAAAATCGACGCTGGTGCCGGGGGAGAGAGGCCCCGCCGAGTTGGGTGTTACCGAAAGAGCCGGGCTGCCCCACAGACGCCGGGGGGCCCCCACCAGGGTGGTCAGACGCAGGTTTTGATCATCCCAACTGACAGTGACTTCGACGCGCTGAGCCAGGTCGTTGCCGTAGACCGGATCGGTTTGCTCGGACTCGAAGAGCGAACAGGGAGAGTAGAGTCGATGACCCAGGGAGCGAATGCGCACCTGGTATTCGGGAAAGGCCGGATCGGTGACGGTGACGTCGGCGTAGGGCGACCAGTCATCATAGTTGAAGCCGCCGCCGGCCGGAGCGTTGGCCCAGCCCCGCAACTGCTCGACCCGGTTGCGCGCCAGATTGGCCGCGATGGCCTGGGCTTTGACCCGAGTGGTCTGGCGCAGACCAGCGTGAAAGAGGGTAATGAGGACCAGCATGGCGGCCACCAGGATGAACATGGCCACCACCGTCTCGGCCACGCTCAACCCGCGCCGGGTCATCGCGACCATGAGGCTTTGTTGAGCACGCCCGGGATCAGCAGTCGCATGTTGCTCCCGCTCACATCAATGGCGTACTCGCCGGTGTCTCCGTAGTCTCGAAAAGCAAGCTGGGTCCCGTCGGGCGACCAGATCGGGTCGTCGGGTAGCAGCGGCAGGCTGAGATCGTTGGAAGCCAGGACGGCCCGCGAGCTAAGGTCGACATCCAGGTAGCTGAGCGTGGGTCCGCCGGCGGAATCGCACACCAGCCGCGCTGGCGAGGTGGCGGTTGGGTGCCAGTCGGGGTCGTCGACTCCGGTTTTTAGGGTGGTAAAGCCGGTGCCGTCGATGCGCACGGCGTAGACGTTCTGGGTGTGACCGAAGGCTAGAGTCTGGCCGTCGGGGGCGCAACTGATTTTGTTGTCGATGTCGCCGGCGGCTACCGGGCCATAGATGGCACCGTCGGTAGTTCCGTCAAACGAGCGCCAGCAGAGCATCTTGGTCCCCCCCGTTTCGTGCCAGTAGGCAAAGCCGGCGCCGGTGGGTGAAAAGCAGGGGCCCATCTCGCAGCCCGGCAGGTTCGTCAGCTGTTTGAGCCCCGAACCGTCGAGGTTCATTCGATAGATGTTACAGGTGCCACCGTTGCGGTCCGAGACGAACAAGATCGTGCTGCCGTCGGGAGATAACCGGGGCTGGTAGTCGTAGGCCGGGTGTTGGGTCAGGTTGACGCGACCTTGCCCATCAGCGTCGGCTCGGTAGATCTCGCCATTGGCTTCATAGACCAGCTTCTCTTCAGGCACCACCGTCAGGGTCACCAGAGCCGAGCCGCTGGCGGTAGTGGTTTGATGAGCACGATCGCTGACCGTGGCCTCGAGTTCAAATACATCGCCAGGTGAGGACGAGGCCGGCGGCTTCCATTCGCCCTGACCGACCCATTGGCCCAGGCTAGCATCGTAGTGCATACGGGTCTGGCCATCGGCCGAAAAGACGCCGACGGTGGTGGCCGCGCCGGCCGTCTGGCGGGCCTGCCAACTGCAGAATAGCTCTTCGCCCGCATCGTCATCGGTGGCATAGATACGCACGCTAAGGTGAGCGTTCTTACGCACCAGCGTGTCGATGCCGGGGGGGGTGGAGCCAGGGGGGGGAAGGGGGCTGGCCCCAACCTCGGCGATGACGGGCGCATTGGTGCCGGCGCTCGTGATGGGAGGAGGGGAGGGGCTCGAGGACACGACCAGAGGACTCTCTGTCTGCTGTACTCCGGTGGCGGAGAGGATGCCCGAGCGGCTGCTGATCGCTCCGCCGGGCTCGATGGTGATGGTGAAGGGGCGGCTGGCCGCGGTCAGGGCGGCGTAGGCCGGGGTGGTGCTGACCGGTGCCGTGCCGCCGGGCGCGGCGCTGACCCCATAGCTCACACCGCTGGCCACCACCAGGTGCCAGGCCCCGTCGAATAGGACCAGGCCGTTGCTGACCACGCTGCCAGCGGGAGTAAAGACCAGGGTGGGGTCGGTGGGTCGGGGGGCGTTCCAGCCATCGAGGTCGAGTGCGGGCGTCTCGGGAGGGTCGACGGTGTTGGTGGCGGGGGCCGTCAGCGGCCAGTGACCGAGGTACACGCACACCTGGCGGTCGTCAGAGAGGCGTGCCTGGCGGGTGACGGCCGGACGCGTTTCACCCAACAGTTGGTAGCACCACTGGCTGTGCGCCTCGCCAGGATTGACCGGAAAGGCAATCGCCACCGGCCGCTGCTCGGCGATGGCTCGCTCTCGGGCCGCAATCAATTCGGCCACCAGCGCCTCGGTGGCTGCCCGGCTGCCGGCGCTGGTCCGGTTGCCCCGCAAGTTGACCGCGCCATAGGCGAACAACAGAGTGAGTAAGAGCAAGGCCACCAAGAGTTCGGCGATGGTCACTCCGCGGCGCTTCATGGAGCCACCACCCGGTTGACGGTTTGGTCGAGGGTGCGCAAGTTGCCGTTGACGCGCACCGAGATTTGAAAGGCCAGCACTCTATCCGGGCTTTGCCACCGGCAAGAGAAGCCCTCTACGCCCTGGAGTAATACCTCTTCGCGAGTCACTCCGGCGGTCGTGTCGCGGCGGACCAAACCACGGGCATCGCTGAGAAAGGTCACTCGGCTGCGCCAATTTGCCTGATAAGGACTCCAACTGCTGCCGGGGGGCAGAGGCGGCAGGGCCAGGCGGGGCGGACTCGAGGGAATCTGGTCAAGAGTGAGCACAGCGGTGGCGGCGCTGCTACCGGGCGCTGGCGAGACGACCTCGATCGCCTGCCGGAAGCCACATCGCACCCGTTCCGCCCCGAGGGTGAGGGCCTCCACCAGGGTGTCCTGGGCACCCACGGAACGACTCAACCGGGCATATTCAGAGGCGATGCCGGCCACCACGGCCAGAACGACGCCCACCAGCAAAAGAGAGATGATGGCCTCGATGAGAGAAAAACCCCGCACTCCACCCATTCTTCTATCTTAGCAAAAAGTTGTCCGGCTTCCCCCCTGGGGTTCGGTTTGGGATACAGTTTCTATACATTTGCCGGCATGTTTTGTGCAATCGTAACTCAGCATGGGACTATGTCGTATCAGGCCCCGACAACGACAGGGCGCGTCCTGGTGGTTGAGGATGACCCCGACTTGAGCGATTTTCTGTCGTCCTATCTGGGCGGTCACGGCTTCGAAGTGGTGCTTGCCGCGGACGGGTTTCAAGCTCTTGAATTGGCTGGCGGGGGGGTGGACCTGATTCTGCTCGATCTCAATCTGCCGGGGCCCGACGGCTTCGAGGTGATTCGCCGCGTGCGCGAATACTCGCCGGTTCCGATCATGATCGTGTCGGCTCGCAGCGAGGGCCCGGACCGGGTGACTGGACTCGAATTGGGGGCCGACGATTATCTGGTCAAGCCCTTTCTTCCCCGGGAGCTCCTGGCCCGGGCCCGAGCTCTGTTGCGACGGGCCCGGCTGCCGGCGACTCGTCGCACCCTCGACCCTCTGCTGGTCGAGCCCGAGGCGCGGCGGGTGTTGCTCGAGGGCCAACAGATCGATCTGACCCCCCTCGAGTATTCCCTCCTGCGCGTCCTGGCTCTGGCTCCGGGCAAGAGCTTTTCGCGCGAGGAGCTACTTGAAGAGGTGTGGGGGCCGGGGGAGGCGACGGGAGACGTGCGCCGGGTCGATCTCTATATCAGTAAGCTGCGTTGCAAGCTGAGCCGCCCTGGCAAGCCGGCCCCCATCCAGTCCGTGTGGGGGGTCGGCTACCGATTCGAAGCCTGAGCCCGGGCATCGCGACCACCTTCGCTTTGATGAGCCTGTCGCAGGCGGCTCTGTTCGTCTTGCTCTCGGCCTGGCTTTTCGAGGTCACCTACGGGCGCATCGAGCCCGGCCAGTGGCCCCGGCTGGTGGGGGCGCAAGTGCGCAATCTCGAAGCCGGCGCCCCGGTGGAAGAACTCCGCTGGCCGGCGGATTGCGATGTGGTGCTCTATGAGGAGGCCGGCTCCACGGTTGTTCACGGTCGGTGGTTTGCCCCCGACCCACGAGCCCTTGACCTGGCTCTCCACGGCGGGCGCAGCCATACGGTGTGGCCGGACCGGGTCGAGGCCTGGTGCCCCGTCCGTGATGCCCAGGGACGGACCGTAGGAGCCCTGGTGGCCTCCCTGCCCATCAGCGGTCACGGGATGGGCGGGATGCCTCCAGGGCGTCGAGCCCGAAAACGAGCCTCGGCCCTGGCCCTGATCGCCTGCCTGTTGTTGAGTTTCCCCATCTCGAGACTGCTGACCGCCCCGGTCTTGCGGTTGGTCAGAGCCATCGAGCGTCTGGATCTAGCCCGACTGGAAGAACGCGTTCCGGAAACAGGACCCCAGGAGTTGGTGGCGCTGGCCCGGGGCTTTAATCAGATGGCCGACCGACTAAAAGAGTCGGCCGAGAATCTGCACAGCGAAAAGGTGCGGGCCGAGCGACTCGAAGCCTCTCGTCGCGAGTTTTTGGCCGATGTCAGCCACAATCTGGGCACCCCGCTGGCGGCCATCCAGGGCTGGGCCAGTTCGGTGGCTGACGGTTTGGTCAAAGACCCGGACGAAGCCCGCCGCCAGGTGCAAAGGATTCAACGGGAAGTCAGTTTCGTCTCGAGGATGGTCCGCCAATTGCTCGACCTGTGCCGCTGGGAGAGCGGAGCCCCCGAACTTCATCTGCAACGTTTTCGAGCCGTGGAACCCCTCATGGAGGCGGCCGAATCGCTGCAAGGTCCGGCTGAACTCCAGGATGTGAGTTTGCGGCTCGATGCCATCAATCCCCGCCTGATGGTTTGGGCCGACCGCAGCCGCACCCGCGAACTGTTCCAGATCTTTCTCGAGAACTGCGTCAAACACGCCGGGCCCAGCGCCACCATCGTGGTCTCGATGCGTCCCGAGGGGGAACGGCTGAAAATTCGCGTGGAAGACGACGGCCTGGGTATTCCCAGCAGTTGCCTGGAGCGGGTGAAGGAACGCTACAGCACCCGTAGCGGACGCGGCTCGGGCCTGGGTTTGGCCATTGCCGACCGACTGGTGCAGGGTCATGGGGGGCGTCTCGAACTGAGCAGTCCTCCGGGAGGCGGAACCGTCATCGAGTTCAGTCTTCCATTGGCCAGGGAGGTCGACCCCTGACCGGCGGCCAAGCTAGCCTGATGCGACGCCTGCTGCTTTTGCTCCTGGTATTGTCCGTGCCCGTCTGGGCCCGCTACGCCGTTCCCGCCATGGAACCTGTGCCGGTAAAGCGGTTGGTGACCAATCTCGAGAAGCGAGTGAAGGCTCATCCCGACGACGGACAGGCTCACTATGCTCTGGCCCGGGTTCACTCCATGGCTTACGCCTACCGGTCGACCTCGGTCGAGGTCGAGAAAGACACGCGGGGGGACGTTCCGGGCTTCGCTCGTGCCCACGAGCCGCCGGTGGACGTCCAGCGGGTAGACCAACTCACTTCGGCCCAGGCACTCAAGCACCTCGAGCGGGCCATCGTGCACTATCGCAAGGCAGTGGCCCTCTTGCCCGATCAACTGACGGCCAGGCTGGGGCTGGCCTGGTGTCTCGAGCAAGCCGGTCGCAAGCAACAGGCCATCGACGAGTATCGCAGAGTCTTCGAAGCTGCCTACGGCAAGGAGCACGAGCGCTATTTCGGCCAGAGCCTGACCATCGAGACGGGCGGCTATCTTATCCCTCTGCTCGACCCGAAGAAAGACGCTGCCGAGGTAGCCGCCCTCAAGCAGAAGATGGGAGTGGTCCAGAACGCCCCTCGGGCCGTGACTCCGATCCTGATCGGCCTTGAGGGCGAAGGTCTCGAGGAACTGACCCAGCCCGCTGCTCGGGTGGCCTTCGACCTCGACGGGACCGGGTTGCCTCAGCAGTGGCCCTGGATTACCCCCCGAGCCGCCTGGCTGGTCTACGACCCGGCCCGCACCGGCGCCATCCACACGGGTCTGCAGCTCTTTGGCAGCGTCACCTTCTGGGTGGCCTGGGACAATGGCTATCAGGCCCTGGCCGCCCTCGACGACAACCTGGACGGGTGCCTGGAAGGTGACGAACTGCAAGGCCTGGCCCTCTGGCGAGACACCAACGGTGACGGGCTCAGCCAGCCGGGCGAAGTGAATCCGCTGGCCTATTACGGCGTCCGGGCCCTGTTCACTGACTGGCAGGTCCACCCCACCGGCATCCCCTACGCCCCGGGCGGGGTCCTCTGGCAAGACGGCCGCCGCACTCCCAGCTTTGACTGGATTGTCGAGGCTCGCATGCCTGGCTCGGAAAGGATGACGCGATGACCGAACAAGAGGCTACTCGCTTGGCCCAGGAGCACCTCAAGACCGACCGCCGGCCGCGCCAGGCCAGCCTGCGCGAACATGGCGACCGGCAACTGTGGCAGGTCTCTTTCGCGGGCGACGGCCAACCCCCCCAGGTAGTCACCATCGACGCCCAGGAAGGCAAGGTCCTCCAGGTCTTCGAGCCTCTCAAGATCCAACCCACCGCGCCCATCATGGACATCATCACCACCTTCGAGCCCGAGACCTACCTGGAATAGCCGGGCTTGGCGAGTACGGCGCTCCACGGCGCCGGACGCCCGGCCTTGGCCTGGGCCTGGCGAGTACGGCACCACCTGGTGACGAATTCGGCGCTCCCCAGCGCCGTACGCCCGGCTTGGCCTGGGCTTGGCCTGGCCTTGGCGAGTACGGCACCACCTGGTGCCGAATTCGGCGCTCCACAGCGCCGTACGCCCGGCCTTGGCCTGGGCCTGGCGAGTGCGGCACCACCTGGTGCCGAATTCGGCGCTACCCAGCGCCGTACGCCCGGCCTCACCTGGGCTTGGCGAGTACGGCGCCACCTGGTGCCGAATTCGGCGCTCCCCAGCGCCGTACGCCCGGCCTTGGCCTGGGCTTGGCGAGTACGGCGCTCCACGGCGCCGTACGCCCGGCCTTGGCCTGGGCCTGGCGAGTACGGCACCACCTGGTGCCGAATTCGGCGCTACCCAGCGCCGTACGCCCGGCCCGCCCTGGCCTTGGCGAGTACGGCGCCACCTGGTGCCGAATTCGGCGCTACCCAGCGCCGTACGCCCGGCCCGCCCTGGGCTTGGCGAGTACGGCGCCACCTGGTGCCGAATTCGGCGCTACCCAGCGCCGTACGCCCGGCCCGCCCTGGGCTTGGCGAGTGCGGCACCACCTGGTGCCGAATTCGGCGCTCCCCAGCGCCGTACGCTCGGCCTTGGCCTGGGCTTGGCGAGTACGGCGCCACCTGGTGCCGAATTCGGCGCTCCCCAGCGCCGTACGCCCGGCCTTGGCCTGGGCTTGGCGAGTACGGCGCTCCACGGCGCCGTACGCCCGGCCTTGGCCTGGGCCTGGCGAGTACGGCACCACCTGGTGCCGAATTCGGCGCTACCCAGCGCCGTACGCCCGGCCCGCCCTGGCCTTGGCGAGTACGGCGCCACCTGGTGCCGAATTCGGCGCTACCCAGCGCCGTACGCCCGGCCCGCCCTGGCCTTGGCGAGTACGGCGCCACCTGGTGCCGAATTCGGCGCTACCCAGCGCCGTACGCCCGGCCCGCCCTGGGCCTGGCGAGTACGGCACCACCTGGTGCCGAATTCGGCGCTCCACAGCGCCGTACGCCCGGCCTTGGCCTGGGCCTGGCGAGTACGGCACCACCTGGTGCCGAATTCGGCGCTCCACAGCGCCGTACGCCCGGCCTTGGCCGGGGCCTGGCGAGTACGGCACCACCTGGTGCCGAATTCGGCGCTACCCAGCGCCGTACGCCCGGCCTTGGCCTGGGCCTGGCGAGTACGGCGCCACCCGGTACCGAATTCGGCGCTACCCAGCGCCGTACGCCCGGCCCGCCCTGGGCCTGGCGAGTACGGCACCACCCGGTACCGAATTCGGCGCTACCCAGCGCCGTACGCCGGCCCGCCCTGGGCCTGGCGAGTACGGCACCACCTGGTGCCGAATTCGGCGCTACCCAGCGCCGTACGCCCGGCTTGGCCTGGGCTTGGCCTGGCCTTGGCGAGTACGGCGCCACCTGGTGCCGAATTCGGCGCTCCCCAGCGCCGTACGCTCGGCCTTGGCTGGGCTTGGCGAGTACGGCGCCACCTGGTGCCGAATTCGGCGCTCCACAGCGCCGTACGCCCCGCCCGCCCTGGGCTTGGCGAGTACGGCACCACCTGGTGCCGAATTCGGCGCTACCCAGCGCCGTACGCCCGGCCCGGCCTGGGCCTGGCGAGTACGGCGCCACCTGGTGCCGAATTCGGCGCTCCCCAGCGCCGTACGCTCGGCCTTGGCCTGGGCTTGGCGAGTACGGCGCCACCTGGTGCCGAATTTGGCGCTAACCAGCGCCGTACGCCCGGCCCGCCCTGGGCTTGGCGAGTACGGCGCCACCTGGGCCGAATTCGGCGCTAACCAGCGCCGTACGCCCGGCCTTGGCCTGGGCCTGGCGAGTACGGCACCACCTGGTGCCGAATTCGGCGCTATCCAGCGCCGTACGCCCGGCCTTGGCCTGGGCTTGGCGAGTACGGCACCACCTGGTGCCGAATTCGGCGCTACCCAGCGCCGTACGCCCGGCCCGCCCTCGGCCTGGCGAGTACGGCGCTACCTGGTGCCGATTCGGCGCTACCCAGCGCCGTACGCCCGGCCCGCCCTGGGCTTGGCGAGTACGGCGCTACCCAGCGCCGTACAGCCCGGGAGATCCGGGAGCCTGGTTCTCAGGTTACAATTCTGTAAAGAATGGCGGGTGCCCAAACGGCACGATACAAAGTTCAGCAAAAGAGACCCGGCTAAACTGACCATAGTTTATGAAGGAGTCTTAACAAATGAACGTAACCGCTCTCAAATCCTACAAATCCTACAGCCTCCCCTCCAATGCTCAGACTCCTGGACCAGCTCCCGCCCCTTCAGAACCCACCACTCCCGTTGACAGCTGGCGCACCTCGACCCCGGCGCAGTCGGGGGTCTGGACCGCCGCCATGTTGGGCTCGGCCGCTCTCGGCGCCGTAGCCGGCCCCAAATACGGTATGCTCGGTGGCGCGGCCATTGGGGCCGTGGCCGGCTTTGCGACCTGCCGTCAGGACCGTGGGATCGGCGCCAAGCTGGGCGCCGCTTTCCTGGGTGCTGGTTTCGCTCACGCCGCCGGCATCATCGGGTCGGCCTCGATGATCGGCGGCGGCGCGATTTCGGCCGTGGCCGGTGTGGGCACCGGCTGGGCTATGGCCAAGGCCAACACCCTGCCCGAATCGCAGATCTAGAATCCGCTTCCCTGACCAGGGCTCCGGGCCGTCGGCTCGGGGCCCTTCCAGGTTTTCAGAGGGTCTCAAGCGAACTACCAGGGGAATGGCGGCCATTCCCAATCACCCGATCGGCAGACTGAACCCGGCTCCCCCGGTGAGACCGGCTGTCGCCCGTGGCGACCAGCAGGCGCCGTTGGTGGGACTGCCCACCCCGACCCCTCGCGAGTCGGTCGAGCTGGGGCCCGCGCCCCCGCCTGAGCCGATAGCCCTCGAGGCTGCTCCGGCGCCGGTCGCCCCCCCCCCGACCGAGCCGGTCCCGACCACCCTATCGTTTGAGGATGGAGCCATCGGGTCTCATCTCCTCTCGGCCTCGTCGCAGCCGGCCAAGGCCGACCTCATCGGCGACTCGGGCAGCGATCTTTCTCGCAACACGGTCGGCTGGGCGGGTGAACCGAGTGACTCGGCTCCTTTCGACCAATCCCATCGCCGCCTGGTGGCCCGGGGCATGGCCTTGATGGACCAGATTGCGCCCGGTTTTCGCCAGCGCCTCGATCAGCTCGTCTCGGAACACCCCGACCCTGCCCTCAAGCTGCGGGGAGACCAATTGCTGGACGAGCAGAATCGTATCTACGCTGATAATGGACGCGTTTTGAACGTGCCGGCCGAGCACCTCTCGCCGGCCGACGCGGCCAAGCAAAAGCAGCTCAACGAGCGACTTGGCCAGATTGACAAGGAGTGGACCCGGGTCGATGACCAGGAGCACGAACTCAAACGCCAGAACCGTGAGCCGGCCAAAGACCTGGCGGCTGCTTTCTTGAGTCGCCTGCGCGACAACGCCACTGTTCGCAACGCGGGAGCCTCGGTCACCTTTACTCGCGAGGCCCTGGCCAAGCTCGAAGAGCGGGGCATCAAGCCCGACCAGGTTCGGGCCTGGGTCAATGAGTTTCACCACCAGACCGGGCTGCCCATGCCCGACAAGCTTGAGTTCCGTTACGAGGCGAAGCGGCCGTATTATCGGTTACAGGGTGACTACGTCAATCTCGGTGACCCGATGGATAAACGCCTGACGGCGCCTGATGCCAGGCCGCTCGAGCCCGAAGCGCGGCAGCGACTGCAGGAGCAAGACCTCAAGCGATTGGTGTTGCACGAGGTGGCTCACCGGGCCGAGTATCGCAATCCCACCGTCGGCATCGCCAACAAGAGCTGGGTGCGGGCTCGGGCTGAAAGTGCCGGCAACTCGACCACCGACCCTACGCCTCTGGACCAACTGGTGCCCAAGGGCGATTACGAGAAGGGCGAAGTCGCTCTCGAGGACCACTTCATCAATCCTTATGCCGGCAAGGTGTATCCGGACTCGGCTACCGAGGTTCTCTCGCTGGGGCTCGAGCACTTCAGTAGCCCCGACCGGATGTTGCAGCTCTACCGCCGCGACCCTGAGCACTTCTTCCTGACGCTGGGCTCGATAGAGACCCTCAAGAAAGACGGCTGGTGAAGTTTCGTCTGCGCGTTCCCCGTCGGCCCATCGACAGGCCCGACACCGTTCGTCCCGAGATTTTCGTGAGTCTCGACGTTCCTGATGGTCAGGCCGAGGCGCCGCTGGTCATCGAGGGCCCGCCCCGCTGGGTCGAAGAGGTTCGCGAGCGGGTGCTGATGAGCTACGGTGTGCGGGGACGCTTTATCGAAGCAGAGACCACCCCCCAGGACCTCGAGGTCGCCATGGCCGGCGAGCTGCTCAGGCCCTACGACCCCGAGCGCCTCGATTAAGGGTCTGTCAGGGAGCAAGAGTAGCATTCCCGGTGTCGAGACGCCCCTGTGGCAAGGCGCGTCTGACCGCGCATATCGGCAATATGTAAGGGAAGCGCAACGCCGCCACAGGGGATGGATCGGCGCCGCGAATGCACGAGTTATTTCCTGGCAGGCCCTAAGGCTTGAGTTCGGTGACGGTGCCCATGCGGTTGATGGTAGCGGTCACGCTCTGGTCTATCTTATAGCTTTTGTATTCGCTTTCGCTCTTGGGTTCGTAGGTGTAACTCTGGCCCCCGGAATTGAGGGTGAGGCTGTAATGCTCTGATTTCTTGCCTTCGCGGGTGGTCCGGTCGGTGGCCACTTTAGGCCATTGCGGGTTATCGTCACTGCCGCTGGCCTCGGCGGTGGACTGGCCTTTCCAGCGGTCGACCTGATAGGTCACTTCGGTGTCATAGACCGGTTCGTCGCGATAGGTCGGCTCTTCGTAGGTCTCGGTCACTTGCTGATCTTCATAGACCGGCTCTTCGGTGTAGATATCCTCGAAATAGCCGTTGCCGAGATCTTTGGTGCCCGTCTTGACCTTGCGGGTGCCGGTCTTGACCTGCTTGGTGACGGTGCGCTTTTTGGTGGTCGAGCCGGTCTTGATCTGGCGAGTCTCGCGGAGCTTGCGGGTCGATTTGAGCACCCTGGCGTCGCGCGGGACGTCTTTTTTCCAGTCAGTGTCGGTCTCGGTCACCAGCTTCTCGACCTCGATCGAACGCTGCCACTGTTTGGCGGTGATGGTGGCCTGGGATTCGGAGGCGCCGTTGAGGAAGACGCAGGGCCCTACGATCAACACCAGCATCACCACGAAGGCGACCAGGCATGCCTTCAGGCAACCGCCGCTCTTGGGCGCTGGCTTGGGCTTGGGCTCGGGCTTTTGGTCGTGGTGAACGACCTGGGCCCGCGCTTTGGAGGGGTCCTTGGGCGAGCCACAGCCCGAGCAGAACTCGTTGAACCCAGGGTTGTCGCCCCCGCAGAACTGGCAGTTCCAGTCCGGACCTGACTGGGCCCGCGCCTGCTCGGCCTGGTCTTCGACCACGCGAGCGTCGTCGGGTAAGTAGAACTTAATGTCTTCGCCCCGCGGCGAGCCGCAGCTGCCACAATACTTTTGCGGACCAGGTATTCTCTCGCGCCCACAGGCCGGGCAGTCCCAAGCACCTTCACGGATAGCCATAACTTCCTCCGGCCGCGCAGATTCTCTTCCAAAGTGGGTTAGCCCTGTAGCTCGACCAGTTCCTGGGCTTCGGGCGAGAGTTCCTCGAGCAGCGCACGGCGCGGCCCGTAGCGGGGGAGTTGGCGGCACAGGGCGGTGGCCAGCAGTAGCCCGCTTGAAACACCGCCGGCCGAGAGAGCCGTCAGCACCGCTCGCTCGGCGGCCAGACTGTTGTCCCCTTCGACCATGGCGGCCATGGCTGAATAGGCCAGGCTGCCCGGCACCAGCGGGATGATGCCGGGCACCGAAAGCACCAGGGCCGGCAGTTTCATCTGGCGGGCTAGCAATTCGGCCGCCAGGGCCACCACCATCGCGGCCACGAACAGGGCTTCGGGCTGGCTGCCGCCCGTGTCGAGCACGCGCTGGGCCGCGGCCGAGCCGGCCGAGGCGATGACGGCCGCGGCCAGCAATGCGCGGGGAGGCACCCGCAGTTTGATGCCGATAGCCAGGGACGCGATCAGGATGAGCAGACTGTCACTCATAGTCCCATCCGCGTCAGCATACTCAGGCCGGTGGTGACTCCGGCCGCCATGGCCAGAGCCATCAGCACCGCCTCGGCTCCGCGAGCCGTGCCGGATACCAATTCGCCGGCCATCAGGTCCCGCATGGCCGCCACCAGGGCCAGACCGGGCATCTGCGGGGTGAGCGCCCCCACCGTAATAGCGGCTCCCGAAAAGCCCCGGCCCACCCACAGCCACGACCACCAGGTCACCAGCAGGGCCGCAAAAAAATAGTTCATAAAGGGGGGAAAGTTCTTCTCTAGCAGGCTCAACAGGCGGGCCACCATGGCTCCGGCCAGCAGGCCGGCCAGGGCCTCGCCGGGGCCGCCGCCGGCCAGCAAGGTAAAGCAGGCCGCGCTCACGGCCGTCGAAGCGGCCCGGCGCCAAAAAGACAGGTCCTCTTCGCCCGAACGGATCTCTGCCACCGTCTCGAGCGCCTGCTCGATCTCGAGGTGGCCTTCATAAAGCAGCCGGGAGACGCTATTGAGCTGGGCTACCCGGGTCAGGTCGACCCCTCGTCGATGGATGCGGATGACGCGAGTGATGGGTTCTTTGTCGCCTACCGAGAGGGTGATGCCGGTGGGGTTGACCACCGCTTCGGCTTCCAACCCGAAACTCTCGGCGGCCCGTCGGATCGTCTCTTCCACCCGGCTGGTTTCGGCGCCATTCTCTAACAGGCCGGCCCCCAGGTCCGTGCACAGACGTGCCATTAGTCCGATTTTTCGCCGCGTCGGCTTTGCCATACAAGCGCGGTATACTCCCGACGCCTGAAACTAGTCTGAAAGATAGTCTTTGAGGGCCCGATAATAGATGCGCAGAGCCGGTTCGAACTCGGCCACCGGCAGTCGTTCGTTGTCGCTGTGGGCCGAGAAGATCAGGCTCGCATCGAGGATCATGGGGAAGAAGCCGTAAGCCCTGGCGCCTTTGAGTCGAAAGGCGTTAGAATCGGTGCCGAAGGGCACCAGATAAGGGGTGACCACCGCCTCGGGATGCTCCGTCTTGATGGCCTTTTCGAGCGAGCGAAAGAGGGGTGTTTCCCACGAGCTGACCGGAGTGTTGCCCATGGCGTAGAGAACCTCGAACTCGACCCCCTCGAGTCCCTCCAATCGGCGGCGAATCTCGGCCTCGAAGGCCGGCAGGTCGGTGTCGGGCAACAGCCGGATGTCCAGCGTCGCTTCGGCCAGTGACGGGATCACGTTGACCTTCGGCGGGTCACCTACTCCCGACCGCAACGAAGTGAGTGACATCGTATCGCGCACGACGGCGTTGGTGAAGGGGTTCTGGGCCAGCGGCCCGATGCGACGGCTCAATTCCTCGACCAGCGGACTTTGGCCGCTGCTGCCGATGCCGTCGAGCCGCTCCCAGGCTTCGAGCAAGCGCAGGTTGGGATTGTCGGCTCTCGGCTGCGAGCCGTGGCCGGCGTGGCCGGTGGCTTTGAGTTTGCACCACAGGATCTTCTTCTCGGCGCACGAGATAGCATAGACCAGCCGGCCGTCGGCGCCCAGCAAGTCGCGAGTGCCCGAGCCTCCCTCGTCGAGCACATAGTCGGCCTTGACCTTGTCGAAGTGCTGCTCGAGCAAGAACTGCGCCCCGTCTTCACCCCCCGTCTCTTCATCGGCGGTGGCCAGCAAAATCAGGTCGTGGGCGAGGGGCGCGCCCTCTCGCTTGAGGGCCAGGAAGGTGAGCAGCTGGACGACTCCCACCCCTTTCATGTCGAGCGAGCCCCGGCCGTAGAGATAGCCGTCTTTCACCGCGCCCGAGAAGGGGTCGACCGGCCAACGACTGGCGTCGGCCGGGACCACATCCATGTGGTGCAGCAAGACCACGGCGCCCTCGCGGCTCTGGCCCGGCAGGCGAGCCACCAGGTTGACCTTGTTGGGCACCGACTCGAACCGCTCTACCGCGATTCCCTCGGCTTCGAGCAACTTCTGGACGAAATCGGCCGAGGCCCGCGTATCGGCCGGTGGGTTGACGGTGGCCAGACGAACATATTCGCCCAGCAGCTGTTCGGCCCGTTTGGCCTCGGCCGCAAAGTCGGGCTCGGCCCAGGCCGGAGCAATCAAGAGAAGCAGAAGTAACCAGCGCATCGCCAGCCCTTCCACCGTTGCCGCCGGGCTCCTTTATGGGGATTCAGCTTTGCTCCGCTCTCCGGGCCTGGCGATTCTCGCGAGTTCAGTCGTCCCGAGGGAGTACGGCGCCGTGGAGCGCCGAATTCGGCACCTGGTGGTGCCCTTACTCGCCAAGCCCAGGCCAAGCCCAGGCCAAGTCCAGGCCAAGCCGGGCGTACGGCGCTGGGGAGCGCCGAATTCGGCACCAGGTGGCGCCGTACTCGCCAAGCCCAGGCCAAGCCCAGGCCAAGCCCAGGCCAAGCCCAGGCCAAGCCAGACCAAGCCCAGGCCAAGCCGGGCGTACGGCGCCGTGGAGCGCCGAATTCGGCACCAGGTGGTGCCGTACTCGCCAAGCTCAGGCCAAGCCCAGGCCAAGCCCAGGTCGGGCCGGGCGTACGGCGCTGGGGAGCGCCGAATTCGGCACCAGGTGGCGCCGTACTCGCCAAGCCCAGGCCAAAGCCCAGGCCAAGCCCAGGCCAAGCCCAGGCCAAGCCAGACCAAGCCCAGGCCAAGCCGGGCGTACGGCGCCGTGGAGCGCCGAATTCGGCACCAGGTGGTGCCGTACTCGCCAAGCCCAGGCCAAGCCCAGGCCAAGCCCAGGCCAAGCCGGGCGTACGGCGCCGTGGAACGCCGAATTCGGCACCAGGTGGTGCCGTACTCGCCAAGCCCAGGCCAAGCCCAGGCCAAGCCGGGCGTACGGCGCCGTGGAGCGCCGAACTCGGCACCAGGTGGTGCCGTACTCGCCAAGCCCAGGTGAGGCCGGGCGTACGGCGCCGTGGAGCGCCGAATTCGGCACCAGGTGGTGCCGTACTCGCCAAGCTCAGGGCGGGCCGGGCGTACGGCGCTGGGTAGCGCCGAATTCGGCACCAGGTGGCGCCGTACTCGCCAAGCCCAGGCCAAGCCGGGCGTACGGCGCCGTGGAGCGCCGAATTCGGCACCAGGTGGTGCCGTACTCGCCAAGTCCAGGCCAAGCCGGGCGTACGGCGCTGGGTAGCGCCGAATTCGGCACCAGGTGGCGCCGTACTCGCCAAGCTCAGGTCGGGCCGGGCGTACGGCGCCGTGGAGCGCCGAATTCGGCACCAGGTGGTGCCGTACTCGCCAAGCCCAGGCCAAGCCGGTCGTACGGCGCTGGGGAGCGCCGGATTCGGCACCAGGTGGTGCCGTACTCGCCAAGCCCAGGCCAAGCCGGGCGTACGGCGCTGGGTAGCGCCGAATTCGGCACCAGGTGGCGCCGTACTCGCCAAGCCCAGGCCAAGCCGGGCGTACGGCGCCGTGGAGCGCCGAATTCGGCACCAGGTGGTGCCGTACTCGCCAAGCCCAGGTGAGGCCGGGGTCTCGCCAAGCCCAGGTCAGGCAGGGCGTACGGCGCTGGGGAGCGCCGAATTCGGCACCAGGTGGCGCCGTACTCGCCAAGCCCAGGTCAAGCCCAGGTCAAGCCCAGGTCAAGCCCAGGCCAAGTCCAGGCCAAGCCGGGCGTACGGCGCTGGGTAGCGCCGAATTCGGCACCAGGTGGTGCCGTACTCGCCAAGCCCAGGTCAAGCCCAGGCCATGCCCAGGCCAAGCCAGGCGTACAGCGCTGGGTAGCGCCGAATTCGGCACCTGATGGCGCCGTACTCGCCAAGCCGCCGGGAGGGGCCCCGGAATCTGTGCGGAACGCTCGGACGTGTTCTCCAATCCGCAAACCAGGCCGTTTTGCCTCGAGGCACTCGAGGATTGGCGGGGATGAGTTCGCGCCTGGTCAAGAAAGCGTGTCAGCATCTGGGGCGGCTGGGGCGCGACCACCGCACCCTGGTCTTTCTCAAGAGCGGGGGGCAATTGACCGTGCGGGCCATGCGGAACTTCCCTCACGCCAACCTGGACGACGAAGCGATCGCCTGGCTCATCGCCGAGGTCGAACAGAAAGGCAAACCGGTGTTGGTGCTCGATGCCCATCAAGACGAACGTTTTCGCGGCCTACCTCAGCCTGGTTTTCGGGCCGCGGTGTGCGCTCCGATTTTACGCGAGGGCGAGCTGATCGGGCTGCTCTATGTCGACGCCCCTCAGCCGGGCGCTTTCTCCTACGCCAATCTGTCCGAGTTCGAGAGCTATGGCGTCGAGCTGGGGGGGCACCTAAAAGCCGAAGTGCCCGTCACGCCACCAGCCCAGGCGTCACTCCAACAGCCTTTCGTGGGCGGATGGCCGCTGGTGGTGTGTGGGTTGGCGGCCTTCATCCTCCTGTTGGCGCTGCTATTAGGCTGGGGCAAGAAGCCGCCCCCCCCTCCACCCAAAAGCCAGCTGCCCACCCTCGAGACGGCCGGACCCGAGACCATCGCTCGGAGCTTCCTGAGCGCCCTTCAGGGTAGCCAACTCGGGACCGCCTACGAGTTACTCTCGCCGCGCCTGCGCGAGAAACTGACGCGAGAGCAGTTCGAGCAGCGGGTCAAAACCTGGCTGAGTCAGGGCAAGAACGCCTGGGAACTTCAGTATCGCCGGCCCGCCGTCGAAGAGCAGGACGACTCGAAGTGCGTGCTGGCTCTCGAGCGAATCGGTCCCGAACAGGCTAAGAGTTGGCACTGGCGACTGGTGAAGACCCCCACCGGCTGGACTCTCGACCGTCTCGAGGGAGGCCCCGTGCTCGAATAGGCGGAAGAACCCGGGGTGAGCAGGTCTGACCGGGGCATCAGTTTGCTTCTCGAGATTGTGTTTGGTCTGGGCATCTTTGCGGTGGCGCTTTTGCTGGTCTTTGGCGTATTCGTGACCACGCGCCGCTCGTCGACCCAGGCCCGCAACTATTCGTTGGCCCTGCATCTGGCCCGCGATACCCTGGAGCGAGAGGCCTCAAAAGCCTATGCCGGGGTGGTGGCCATTCCTCCACCGGGCAATCTGGTGACGGTCCCCACCCTGGTGAACGGCCAACCCGGCCAGGTGGTCTTCAATGTTACCCTGGATGTCAACGAGACGGTGGTCAACGAACGCAAAGAGGTCAGGGTCACGGCCGCCTGGAGCGAGCAAGGTATCGATCGCAAGGTCGAGTTAGAGACGTATGTGGTCAATCCGTAGACGAGCGTTTAGCCTGGTCGAGGTAGCGGTGGCGATGGGCCTGTTGCTGGGCCTGCTCGGCAGCCTTTATCTCTTGGTGCTGGCCGGCCTTCGCTACTTTCAGCAGGGCGAGGTGTCGCAAACGGTGCAGCAGCAGGCAGGGCTGGGGCTGCGCCGACTCAACGACGACTTGAGCATGTCGAACCTGGCCACCGTGACCTACGGGCCGGGCCCCGACCATGTGTTCTTCTTGAGCCCCCTCAAGACCAGCGATCAGCCCGACTATCGCCTCTACACCTATGACGCCTCGGGCAACCTCGAGTGGCATAGTTGGATCGGCTACGTCTTGAATCCTAATGGAGACCTGGTGCGCTACGAGGTGGACCCGGGCGGTCCCACCCTGGTGCCGCCGGTGCCAGCGGTGCCGGCCCTGGCGACCTTCACGGCCTCAGCCATCAATCGCGTGGTGGCCCGCAACGTGTCTAGCCTGGTGGTGACCCCGGGAGCAACAGCCCAGACTTTGAGGTTGGACCTGACCGTGTCCGTGGCCACCGCCTCGGACAAGCGCACCGAACTGACGCTGGGTAGCCAGGTGAGGGTGCAGAATTAACTAAAATCGCTGATAGCTGGCCACGGTGGCGGTGGTCGAGCCGCCGCCGGCAGCCGCGCCGCCGCTGGCAGGGTCGAAGTGCACTCTCGTGTTGCCGCTGAGGTCGAGCGACTGTCCCACCAGGTTGCCGAAAACCGCGGAACTGCCCGTCAGGGTGACCGGTGAGTCGGGAGCGTAGAGCACGTAGTAGGCGGCTGCGGCGCCGTTGAGCGAGACGTCGCCAGACTCGACGAAGAATTTCAGATTGGTAGGTAGCTTGGTCTGATTGACCACCGCTCCCACATTGACCGTGGCTCCGTTGGCGATGTAGATCTCGGTCGCGTCGGAAACGATCAGCTTGCAATCGCCGTCGAGGAGAAGGCTGTTGAAAACGTAAGTGCCCGGCGCCAGCACCAGCTGCCCACTGGCGGTAATGTGGACATCTCCAAAGGTTCCGGGATTGATGTTGAGGATATCGACTCCGTCGACCGTGACCGGAGGAGCGCTGCTGGGATCGTCGGGCAGCACCACCGGGTCCAGCGGGATGGGGCCACTGAGCGTGCCCTGAACGCCGGTGACCATGGAGGGGTTGTCGAGGGCGAAGGCGGTGCTGGGAGCGCCTGGTCCCACATTGGCGTCGCCCTGAATCGACGAGCCGCCCGTAATGGTGATGGCGCCGTCGGCGATGGAATTGGTCGCGACGCTGGCGGGGTCGGGTAGAAGAACCTCGGTAACGGGATCCATCGAGTCGATGGCGCCGCTGCCCGAGAGGCTGATGGAGTCTCTAGCCACCACTGCGAAATCGAGGGTTCCGACCCCGATCTTCACCAGCAAGCCCACTTGCCGAGCCGACCCGTTAGGGCTGCGACCGGTCGAAAGCACGTAGACGTGACCCGAGGGTACGTTGGCTCCGTTGGGGGGAGGGGCACCGCCGGAGGGGTAGACCCCGACGTCGAAGGAGCCTCCGTCGGGCAGGGTTTGCACCGACCCAAAGCCGGGCCAGTTGCTATCGTTGGAGAGTTCGACCAGGGCGGCCCGTGCGCCGGCTTCGGCGGCGAAATAGGCTTTTTCGCTCTGGACGCTGCTAAAGCTGCGGTTGAGGTCGTTCGAGCCCATCATGACCAGGGCTCCGGCGATGACGGCCACCAGGGCGACCCCCATCAGGACTACTACGATGGCTATGCCTCGGTTGCGTGTCACCTTGCTAAGGATAACAGAAAGTTCTAGCCGCGACCAACCAGTTGCGAGACGCGCTGGTCGGGAAGGGGTTTGGAGTAGAGAAATCCCTGAGCCAGTTTGCAGCCGTGCTCGCTTAGGAAGGCAACTTGCTCTTCGGTTTCGACCCCCTCGGCCAGGGGAGGGATGCTCAGGCTCTCGGCCAGACCGATGACCGCGCGACAGAGCGCCGCCGAGTGGGGATCGGCTGGCAGACGGGCCACCAGGGAGTGGTCGATCTTGAGGAAGCGTACGCCTTGATAGCCCAGTTGGCGCAGCGACGAGTGGCCGCTGCCGAAGTCATCGATACCCAGCCCGATGCCCCCCTGGCTTAGCACCTCCAGCACCCGCTCGGTTTGGTCGGGAGCCAGATTATAGACGCTTTCGGGCACTTCAATGACCAGTTGATCGGCGGGAATGCCCTCTTCTTCGACGATGGCCAGGACGCGCTCGGCAAAGCCCGCGCTGATCAGTTGATGGGGCGAAACGTTCACGGAGCAATAGAGCTGGGGAGGAAGGTTGGCCGCCCGTCGGCAGGCAGCCCGGATGGCCCACTCGCCCAGGGGGACGATCAGGCCGTAGTCCTGGGCCACTTCCAGAAAGTCACCGGGGCTCAGCAATCCGCGTTCGGGGTGTTCCCAGCGAAGCAATCCCTCGACGCCGACCACCTTGCGGTTCTCGATGGTCACGATCGGTTGGTAGTGCAGGCGCATCTGGCCGCCGTCGAGGGCGGTCCGCAGTTCGCTCTCGAGGGTCAACTGGGCTCGAATCTTCTGTTGAAGCTCGGGTGTGTAGAGTTCGACCCGGTTGCGGCCGGATTGTTTGGCGTGAAAGAGGGCGCGCTCGGCATTCTCGAGCAGGTCGGACCAGTCTTCGCCGTGGGTCGGGTTATAGCTGATGCCCACGCTGGCCGAGACCCTGACCGACTGGCCGGACAGCTCGAAGGGCACCGACAGGCTTTCGAGGGTTTGGCGGGCCAGCTCGCGCGCCTGGTCTTCAACCGAGCCGCCGGCCCAGGCTACCATCAGCACGAAAAACTCGTCTTCGCCGCGACGGCAGACCACTTCGGCCTGACAATCGCGCAAGCGGTCCGCCACCTGACAAAGCAGCTCGTCGCCGGTTTTCTGGCCGAGGGTATCGTTGACCACCCGAAATCGATCCAGGTCGACCACCAGCAGAGCCACCACCTGACCCTGCTCGAGCTTCGAGGCCACCACGCGAGGCAGCACGTTGGCATTGGCCAATCCGGTCAGGGGGTCCTCGAAGGCCAGCCGCTCGGTATCGCGGTCGGGGGCTGGAGCGGGCCCCGAGCCCGTCGCCAGCAGGCGATCCCGCTCGGCGGTCAGCTCGGCCAACTCTTGCTCGAGGGTGTTGGCCTTCCAGCGAGCCGCCTGCAACACTGTGCTGGCGCGCTTGGCCTCTTCTTGCTCTTGAGAGAGTTGCTCGCGCAGGCTGGCCACCTCCTCTTCGGAGTCGCGCAGCTTCTCTTCTAGCTCTTGCAGCTTTTCCACGGCCGGTCCGGCCTTCTCATAGATGCGGCGGAAGCGCTCGTTGGCCTCGTCGATCCGGCTCTGGGCCCGGGTCGCCCGCTCTTCGGCCTGGCGGGCGCTGGCTTCGGCCTCGAGCTGGCTCGACTCGGCCACTTCGGCTCGGGCGTCGGCGGCGGCAGCCCGAGCCTCGGCTTCTTCAGCCCGGCGCTCGAGTTCTTCCACTCCGGACATCTCATAGATGCGGCGAAAGCGGATATTCGCTTCGAGGGTCCGCTCTTCGGCGCGAGCAGCCGCACGCTCGGCCTCTTCCACTCGGGCCTGGGCTTCACTCAAGCGCCGGTCGGCTTCGGCGGCCGCCTCTTCCGAGCGGCGGGCCCGTTCTTCCGCCTCGTCATATTTCTCCACCGCCGGGCCCGACTTGACATAGATGCGCCGAAAGCGCTCATCGGCCTCGAGGGCCCTGGCTTCAGCCTGAAGGGCTCGTTCCTCGAAGGTCTGGAGCGTGCCGACATCGGCTAGAGGCAGGCTGGTGAGACTGCGCAGCCAATAGAGGGTTACGTCGGGTAGCTCCTGGCGTCGAATCTCGTACTCGACCAGTTCTACTTCCAGGCGCTGGTCTTGCCCATGACGAGATAGAAGCTCGGCCCACTCGTCAGAGCCGGCGAGCTTTTTGGCGGCTGCATTTACGAACGATACATCCCCCGTGCCATCCAGCCCCACGATCGCGTCGGGATGGTTCTGCAAAGTCGCTAGAAAATCCACCGGCAGAAACATTTGTGCCCGGAGGGAAAGAGCCCTGCTTACGATCCGCTCGCGATTGCCTCGCCCACCACCCAACCCGAGGCCCAGGCGTTCTGAAAGTTGAATCCGCCCGTGACGCCGTCTACATCCAGCAACTCTCCGGCCACGTGCAAACCCCGCCATTTTCGGCTTTCTAGTGTGTCCAGATAGAGCTCGCTAAGGGGCAGCCCGCCGGCGGTCACGAATTCCTCTTTGAACACTCCTTTGCCGCCAACTTCAAACTGGGCGCGCTTGAGGTTTTCGCTGAGTCGATTGAGCTGCTTATTGGGCGATTGGGACCAGGGCTGGGCCGGGTCCAGGCCGTGATGGCGCAACAGGCTCTCCCATAGGCGCTTGGGCAGGTCCAGCGGGTTGTAGTTGCCCAGGTGGGTCGACCGCGACTTACAGCTCAGCAACTGTTGGCGCAGGGCTTCGTGATCTTGGTCGGGAGCGAGATCCAGAGTGAGTGTCGCCCGGTAGCCGCAAGCGTGCAGTTCGCGAGCGGCAAAGGCCGACAGCTTCAAGATGGCCGGACCGCTCAGACCCCAGTGGGTGATGAGCAGGGGCCCTTCGGCCCGCTGGCCGGCCACTTCGGCCGCCACCCACGGCAGACTGACACCCTGCAGTCCCGTCAGGCGCGGGTCCTGGACTTTGAACGTGAACAACGAGGGAACAGGGTCCACCACCCGATGCCCCATGGCGGCCAGCCAGGCGTAGGCCATGGGCGAACCCCCCGGCGCCAGCAGCAGGCGTTGGGCCTCGAAGCTCGCCTGGCGGGTGTGGGCCACAAAGTGGTGGTGATCGACCTCCAACCGGCGCACGGTATGGCTGGTGAAGATGCGCACTCCAAGCCGATCGGCCTCGTTGAGCAGGCAGTCGATCACGGTTTGCGACGAGTCGGTGACAGGAAACATCCGACCGTCGGCCTCGGTCTTGAGTTTGACGCCGCGCGAGGCGAACCACTCGACCGTGTCGGCCGGGCCGAACCGCTCGAGCAGGCGGACGAGCGCCCGTCCGCCCCGGGGATAGTGCTCGAGCAACTCCCCGGTGTCAAAGCAGGCGTGGGTCACGTTGCAGCGCCCGCCACCCGAGATGCGCACCTTGCCCAGCGGGCTGGCGGCAGACTCGAGGATCAGGACCTTCAACTCAGGGTTGAGTGCGGCCGCTCGCAGGGCGGCGAAGACGCCGGCGGCCCCGGCGCCCACGATCAAGACCCTCATCGCGGAGAGGGTGGCAGGAACCGATGCTTCCTGGGGCCGGGCTTCATTGTCGGATTGTACTTCTCTTTTCCTGACGCAAAATTGGTGGTTTGTATACTCTGAGTCAGAGGTGGCCATTCTACAGAGCCGAAAACTTTGGGCTCGTCAACCCACTTCATCAGAAAATGAAGCCCTCGGCCAAGTGCGAGCTTCATGCGAGGAGAGTATATGGAGCCCAAACAGGTCAACAGGCGTATCTTCCTCAAGTCGGCGGTCGCCGCCGGAGTCACCCTGGTCGGCCTCACCGGGTGCGAAAGCGGCGGAAACGACTTCGTGGTCACCGGGTCCGGCGGTGCGCTAAACAACTTCGTTCCCCCCAACGTGCCGGTCCTGACGCTCCAAACGCAGGTCCAGCCAGCCGTGGTGCCGGGAGTCGACGCCGGGACTCGCCACACCGTCCGGGTGGTGGCCAGCCAGGGTGGTCTGGTGAACCTGCCGGATGGGGTCTCTCTTTTGATCCCTCCGGGAGCCCTCCCTGCCGACCTCGAGATCTCGATCACGATGCCGTCGGGTCAGACGCTGGGCGCCAACTTCTTGCAGTATCTTTTCGAGCCGACCGGATTGGTGTTCAATACACCGATCTTCATCACGCTGCCCTTTGCCACCTTGGCAGCCAAGGACATTCTCCTATCGTTTAACTCCAGCCCGGTCAATCCGATTGTCGATACCGGCTCAGAGCTGACCAACTGGGATTTCAATTTCCCGGCCGGCACTCAATCGAGCGGGGGCGTGACCTACGCTGTGAACCACTTCTCCTGGTTTATGGGCCTCAAAGCCACCGACCTGGGTCTCTATCTGGTCACCGATATCCCCCCCGAGAACCTCGAAACCGGGGATATCCTCTTCGTGCTCTCGGAGTCTGACGGCAAACGCTGGCGTCCCGGCCACGTTGCGATCTTGTTGAAGGAAGGCAACGACGAGGCTCCTCTCAACACGGACCCCGGCCGATGTATCGAAATGCCGGGGGGACCTTGCACCATCAATTCGTTAGAGCACATCCAGTTCTCCGACGACCATGTCTATCTCGGTCCCCGTCGACATCCCGAAGGGCTGACGCAATCCGAGCAGGAGCAAGCCGCGGCCTTCTGGTTGTCGAAACTGGGCACCCAGTATGCGATCATTGGAGACCAGGGTGACGACGTCATTCCCATCACCGCCGGCTTTAGTTGCGTGGGGCTGGTCGATGCGGGCCTGCGCCATATCGGCAAGGGCCTGGCCGGATGGATTGCCCGGCAGTTCGTGCTCACTCCCCTGGAATACTATCAACTCACGGTCCCGGTCACCGAGATGGAAGTCAAGGTCGGCAAAGAGTTCAAGATGCCAGTCTACGGGCTGGTGTCCTTCCTTGGGGATGACACCCTGGGCAATGCACCGGGCCTAAATCTGCTGGGGGCGTTGGGGTCTTACTCCCGAACGCTGCCCTATGATATCGCCCCGCTCCAGTCCCCCCCCGGTTCGGTGTTCGTTCCGGCCCAGTTGCCGACATCTAGCGGCGGGGGGCCGCCCAACCTGGGTCCGGCCGCTCCCGGCTATGAGTTCATCTGGACCCCCACCCCCGAGCAACTGGGGCAGATCTTCGAACTCGAGTTGCTGATGGTGGCGGACAGGTTCAATTGGCAGGCCATCAACACCGAGACCTTTCTCCGGGACGAGTCCAGACGCACCCTTCGCTTTACGGTAGTCGAAGATACCCGCTATCGCATCGAAGTCATCCACACCCTTGTTGGGGGCTCTGGAGGCGAGGCCGTCGAGGGCCCGCTGTTCGTGGTGGCTGACGAACTGGTCGCTTTTCAGGCCCTTGTGCCCACCACCACAGCGGACCCGCCCGACCGCTACGTCCGGATTCGACAGGCCGACGGAACGTTGTCTCGGGTGGGCGGCTTGCCTCAGCTAAATCTCCAGGATTTCGCCGACGACGGCCACGTGGTGACCGATGAAACGGTCGGTCCCAACCAAGGCGACGAGACCATCAACAAGCTCTATCTCCAGGGTCAAGGCAACGGAGTCCGGATTCTCACTCCCCCGAGCGCTCAGGACGGAGCTACCGAGACTGCGCGCGTGAACGAGAACGGCGTCGTGGTCTTCACCTACTATAAATCCAACCGGGGCAATCCCGACCCCCTGGCCGACCGAGATCACGACCTCGGCCTTTATGACCCCCAACTCAATGCCTCGGTCAGCCTCAACCTGCGCAGCTTCTTGGACCCGATCGCAACCATCTTCAACGAGCACTATCGGATCAACCGAGACCGTGAAGTGGCCGTGATCATGTTCACCCCGGAGGGGACCAAGCTGATCGTTTGGAAGCCAGCTATCGTCGGGGTCGACCCTCGTCCCGCTCGCATCTCGGTCATTCGCGAAACTCCCTACGATGATGACGTGCCCAATCTACGGGGGACGGACAAGCTCCTTTTCAATGATCGCGGCGACCTCGCCTGGAACGAGCGCGGTTCAGGTGCCGAGGAGAAGCTATACCTCTATACCCAGGGCCAGGTGAGCGAGCTACCCGTGCCGGCCGACCCGTTCAACCGCCCGGTCCAATTGATCGCTCTCAACAATCGGGGGGTTCTGTTAGGCCAGCAGGGAGAACGAATGGTGCTCTGGCGGACCTCCGACGTTACCAATTTCGAGATTGCCTACGAGGGGCAAATCAGTGCCCAGGACATGAATGATGACGGCGTCATCTTGGGTCGGCGCGCATCGGTCATCGACGGCCAGGTCACCGCCGAGGTGGTCCTCATGCGGCCGATTCCCCAGAATGCTTTATAGGTGGGCGGCCAGGGCGATCAGCTCGTCGATGACGGCTAGAAAGCTCTGATCCTGGACCAGCTGGCACTGGGAAAGGTCCTTCTTGAGGTGTTCGAGATAGACCACCCCGCGCAGCTTCTTGGCCCCGAAGGCCTCGCCCGGCAGGCGAAAGTTGACACCGTGAAGCACCAGCGTGACCCAGGGGGGCAACTTGCCACCGATCGCCAGGATGCCACGGAAAGGGCCGGTCGACTCTTGCCAGGTGACGCCTTCGAGCTGTCCCAGGGGGTGATGGCTCAGATCGGCACCGTCGTTAAAGCCCACCGTTTGGCCGCTGCCCAACAGCAAGGGGCGAACGGCTGGTGTGCCGTTGAAGGTGACGGGCACGGGACTGCGATTGCAGTGGCGAAAGACGGCGTCTTCTTCTGAGTCGGGAGTCATGCCACCCGAAATGCGCGTCAAGAACTTGCGAGCGGTCCGCAGGCCCACCCGCTCGCGGACATGGATTCTCAGATTGACCTCGCCCCGGCCGGCACTGGGAGCGGGTCGAGGCTGGTCGGCCTGATAGACGAGCTTCTTGCCCTGGTATTCGAGCACGGCCCCCCTTTTGCCGTCCCAGGCCTCGAGTCGCAAAATCCGCGGCTCGAGCACCTGGGCCCCGCTCAGGCCGATGCCCAGTTCGCGAAAGACCGGTGGCGCCGAAGTCGAGAACACCAGTGAATGGAGCTGATCTAACAGAGTGGCGTCGGGCAGCAAGCAGTCGGACTCGAGAATCAGGTCGTCAGCGTCGCCCTGAAAGTCGACCCAGCTGGCTCCCCCGGCCACCGCGGCCGCCTGCAAGTTGAGCACATAGAGACGCGGCTCGGGATGGCGAAACTCGCGCAGCTTCTCTTCGGCCCGCGCCTCGCTGAGGGTGAAGCTTCCTGAAGAATCGACTTTGCCCTCGCCACGATAGCCTTCCAGCCGGGCCAGCAGTTCGGGCCGGACGGTCATTGCACGAAGACCGCGCAGCCAGCCGGCAGGGCCAGGGTCAAAAACAGGCCCCAAAAGACCACCGCGCAACAGTCAAGAGCGGCCCGAGGGCTGGAGCGAAAGTGAACCGACGGCGTTTCTGGACCAGGGCGCACCACCATTTGCTGCTCGGTCTCGCCCTCGAGAAACTCGAGTTCAAATTCGGTCGCCAGACGTTCGGCCTGGCGGGCGGCGGCCCGGTGGTCGTCGCCGTGGCGGCTGGCCCGAAAGCGACGGCCCTGGCGGGTGATCAAAAAGGTCACATACTCCCACCAGTAGTTGACCGGCGCAGCCGGAAATTCGCCCGCCCAGGCGGCCCCCCACAACTCTTCGAGTCCGGCCAGGGGCACCAGTTGGCGAACCCACAAAAAACGCCGGCGCAGCAGCAACTGCTGGCGCTCGCGGTCGAGCACCAACTCGACCCGGATCAGCTGCCGGAAGAGATAGAGAAAGGCCAGCGCTCCCACCACCAGCAGCAGGGGGAGCACGGTCAAATAACCGAGCCCCTCCCGTTGGGAAAGCGTGTAATACCAGAACAGAGGTAGTCCCGCGCAAAGCCCCATCAAGACTTTACGCAGCCAGCGCATGCCTTCTTCAAAGCCCGCGTCGGACCCCAGCACTTCTAAGACAGCGTCGTCGTTGCTCACTCTTTCGCCGGTTTCTTCATCTCCTGGACTTGCTTCCAGGTCTGGCGGGCCTGCTCTTCATCTCCCAGCACTTTGAGCAGCATGGCCTTGTAGCTGAGAAGTCCCGCGTCGTCGGGGTATTCTTTGACGAGTTCCTCGACGTAGTCCAACGACTCGTCGACCAGGGCGAAGTCGACCATGGTGGTCAGGGCGGCCAATTTGTCCTCTTTGGTCTTGGCCTCTTTTCGCAGGGCGTCGAGGCTGTCGGCCGTCTCCTTGTCCAGCACGATGATCCCCGTCTCGGCGCTGCCGGCCCCGGTGTCCAGGCGGACGTAGTAGGCGCCCGGCTGGATGGGAAGCTTCGGCGTCAAAGAGTTGGCGTTATAAGCTCGATAGTTGCCGATACCCGCCGGCACATCCTCGGTAATGATCACACGATAGGGGCCTCGAGCCGGACGGGCGTGAAATCGGACCTGTTCGCCACGAGAAAAGACGATGGAGGGAGCCAGTTCGATGGGTCCTCGCTGCAGATCGGGCGGAACCGGAGCCATGGCCACCTCGCCGAGCTCGATGCGCGTGTCGTAGAGCTGGGCCTGCAGCTGGCCTCCGGCGCGCTGAATCTTCTCGTTCTTGGGTACCATGACCTGAGAGCCGTCGGCTTTGACCCGATTGAGGCTGCCTTCACCCTTGACCAGCTCAGCCCCGTTGGTGGTCAGTTTGACCGTGCAAGGCCCTTCAATGGTCTCCTTGCTGCGGTCGGAGAGATAGCTCAGGCGCAACTCGGCGCCTTCGGCCAGGCTGGCCACCGCCCCCTCGGGCAACACCTGCAAAGTCTGGGGTGGCTCGACCTTGTCGCCGATCTTGATTTTCACATCCCCCTCGGTTTTTAGAACCATCGCCAGGCGCCCGTTGGCGGCGGCAAGACTTGCCGCTGCCAGCAGCATCACCAGCAATATCACGCGCAATCTCATAACGAGAAGACCTCCATCTCTTGTGTTCGACCCTTGAAGCTCTTGAGTCCTCGTGAAACGAACGGAAAACTATCATCGTGGCCCCGAGCCAGCTCGACGGTGGTGGCGCTGACCAGGATCGTTTCGCCCATCTGCCCGGCCGTGGCCTCGATGCGGGCGGCCAGATTGACGCTATCTCCGATGGCCGTGTACTCGCTGCGTTCCGAGCTGCCGATGTTGCCCAGCAACACCTCTCCGCTATGCAGCCCCATCTTGACGTGATAAAAGCCGGGAGGGGCGTCGGGGCGGTCGAGTTCAGCCAGGCGGTTGCGCATGGCCACGGCCGTGGCCACGGCGCGGGCGGCATGATCGTCCATAGGTTCGGGAGCCCCGAACAAGATCATGATCTCGTCGCCAATGAACTGCTTGACCGTGCCGCCGTGGGCATCGACGATGGCCACCATCTCCTGGAAGTAGCGGTTGAGCATCGCCACCACCTCTTCCGGGGCCAGATTTTCGCAAGTCTCGGTGAAGCCGGTGATGTCGCTAAAGAGGATCGTCACCGTGCGGCGCTCGCCCTCGAAGCCCAGCTTCTCGGGGTGCTCGAGCAGGCTCTGCATGACCTGGCGAGAGACATAGCGTCCGAGCACGTCGCGCAGGTGGCGCCGCGATTCTCGCAGGCTCTGATACTGCAGCCCGAAGGCGGCGCTGCAGGTGACCACCAGCGCCAGCAGACCCGAGGTGAGTGGCCAGATGAGGCCGGTGGTGGCGAACATCATCAGGCAGATGGCCGTGTAGATACTGCCGACCACCGCCGCGGCCGAGATGCCCAGGCCCCCGCGCGAGCCCAGCCACAGTCCTAGGCCGACGAAGACCAGGTGAAGCAGCAAGGACGAGGCTGGCGTCAGGCGACGAAGGTAGTTACCGCTCAGCAGCGTGTGCAGAGCCGCGCCGTGGATCTCCAACCCCGATTTCTCGCCCAGCGGGGTGGCGTGGACGTCGCCATCGTCTTCGCCTGGACCGATCAGGCAAACCTTGCCTTTTAAGTCCAGGCGGGGCAAATCGAGCAGGTGCGAAAAATTCAGCCACTGGAACCGGCTGGGGTAGTTGATCAAGAGGGCTCCCCGTTCGCTGGGAACCTCGTCGGGGGTGAGAGGCTGGTCGAGGGCCAGTTCGGCCAGCCGTCCCGAGAACAGCTTCAGAGTGCGATCGCGCTCGGAAACAATCATCGGCAGTCGCCGCACCTTCTCGTCGGGATCCACCTGCAGATTGGCGAAGGCGAGATTGCCCATGGCATCGGCGGCCAGGTCCAGTTGAGGGGCCGACCGGGCGTTGCGGGTGCCCGACTGGGCCAGTTCGACCAGCACCACCGGGTTCTCTAACACCGTCATGCCCAGGCTCTCGAGCTGGCTTTGCAAAGTCGTGGCGACGGTCGAGTCGAGATTTTGATAGGGGGGATTGAAGAACACATCCACTCCTACGGCGACCGCTCCATTGGCCAACAGATGCTCGATGACCCGCCGGTAGTCGTCGCCCCAGAAGGCTGTCGGTTTGCCCAGTTTGCGCAAGGTTCTCGGGTCGAGCGGGATGAGCACGATACGCGAGTCGGCCTCGGGTGCCAACCGCCAGGCCTGGCGGGTCACCAGCATGAGGTCCAGGTCCCGCCGCTGCAGCGGAATGAGCCAACCCAGAGCGGCCGGAATGCTGACCATCAGGCCCAGAGCAAGCACAATCAGGCGGGCTGTCCAGGACATTGGCGCATTATCTCATGCAGGCCTTGGCCTGTCCACTAGCAGTCACCTGATCAGTTTAGAAGCAAAAACGCGTGCCGTATGTGATCGTTGACACGAGAGGTCTTCTAATGATATTTTTAGGTTGGTTGACCAATTAATAAATGGGAGTTTAGAATCATGCAGACCTGTTTTACTCTCGACGACGTGTTGACGCCCGATGAGTGTCGGCACTTCATCCAGGCCGCCAGCTATCGTCCCACCGGTCAGGACTATCCTGCCAGCTATCGCGACAACGATCGGCTGGTGCTCGACGACCCGGGCCTGGCCGAGCGGCTGATGGAGCGGTTGCGCGCCCATTTGCCCCCGGTGTGGCCAGCTCCGGGAGGAGGCCAGTGGCAGCTCGATCGACTCAACTCCCGCTTTCGCGGCTGCCGCTACCGTGATGGCCAGCAGTTCTCACGCCACCGCGACGGAGCCTATTGCCCGGATGCCTATCACCGCAGTTTCCTCACCGTCATGGTCTATCTCAATGAAGGCAGCGAGTTCGATGGGGGCTCGACCCGCTTTTATCCCGACCGGTGGAGTTCTCAGCCCTGTCTGACGGTTGCCCCCCGCCGCGGTACCGGGGCCGTCTTCGAGCACTCGTTCTGGCACGACGGCCAGGCGGTGAGCCGGGGCACCAAATACGTTCTGCGCACCGACGTGATCTATCGCAGTCAGACTCCTCAGGCGGGTCATCTTGGCTATGTCTGGGACCTGCTCGAGCTACCCGATGGGCGCATCGCCAGCGCTTCGCGCGACCAGACCGTGAGGTTGTGGAACCGTGACCTCGAACCGTTGGCCGTGCTCGCCGGGCACCAGGCTTCGGTGACGGCCCTGGCCTGGTTCGGTCAGCAGCTGTGGAGCGGAGGCCGGGATCGCCAACTCATCCGCCGGGATTCGAAAGGCCAGCCGCTGCACAGCTTTCAAGCCCACGGGGGGGCAATCCTGACTCTCCTGGCCAGCCCCGACGGGTTGTATAGCGCGGGGGCCGACGCCAGGGTCTGCCTGTGGTCCGAGCGGGGCGAGTTGATCGCCAGCTTTGCTTGCCCGAGCTGGCCCTGGGCGCTGCTGTTGACGGACGAGGGGCTGTGGGTGGGCTGCGAGACGGGTCATCTGCGCCTGCACCACCCTCGCAGCGGCCGGTTACTGCGGGAATGGCTCAGTCCTTCGGGAGTGCTCAGTCTGGCCGGCGACGGCCCGAGGCTGCTGGCTGGCTGTCAGGACGCGGTCATTCGAGCCTTCGCTCCCGATGGCAGCGCGACTTGCCTGGTGGGCCACCGGGGCCCGGTTAGCTGCCTGGCTCGCTCGCCCCGGGGACTGCTCTCGGGCGGGCAAGACGACGGCATCCGCCTGTGGTCGGGCCAGTTTTCGCAAGAACTCGGCCGGCGCGGGGACTTCGTGCGCAAAGTCTTACCGCTGGCTGACGGCCGGCTGGTGAGCGCCGGCTATGATGGTCTGGGCCTGCTAGCGTGGCCAGGCCACATGCAGGTGGGTGGAATGCCCACGATGGCCGGGTCCGAGTAGCTCGGTCGCGCCGATTTTGCGGGCGTCGCGCAGAAAGGCCTTCCAGTAAGGGTTACTGGCGTTGACGGGGCGGCCGTTGATGCGGTCGATATCGAAACCTATGCCGGAGTAGTGGCGCGAAGACCGGCTGTGGCTTCCGCCCGCGATCTCGGTCACGCGGAACTTGTATTTCTTGCTCAGCTCCAGCATGCCCTTGAGCATCTGGGGGCTCAGCTTGACGTTGCCGCCGGGGGCGTTGCCATACCGGCTTCGGTTTACGGCGCCGCCGTTGGCCGCCGACTTGATGTTGGCCAGGGCGTTAGCGTCGTCTTTCACGCCGCTGACATGGCTACCCAGCAGGTCGATGCGGTCGGAGTTGAGGATGCGCTGGGCCAACTGGGCAGTGGTGCCGCTGGTATCCACATCGGTCTGATCGACCTTGCCGCCCTGATCGGTGCCATTGGGCTTGCGCCCGCCCGAGGGTGGCTTCTCGCCGTTTAACACCGCCTGGGTGTCGGGGCCCACCACTCCGTCGGGGTCGAGGTTGTGCTTTTTCTGGAAGTCGCGCACGGCCCGTTCGGTATCACGCCCGAACTTGCCATCGACATCGATGTCGGCTCCGTTTTTCTTGAGCAGCTCCTGGAGCTGAGTGGTCCTTTCGGCATCGGGTTGGCGACCTCGGCCCAGACGCTGGCCCTCGCCCAATTCGAACTTGGACGCAGGCTTGGGCTCTTGGCCAGTGGTCTGGCCCTGGGTCTGATCAGGCTTGACCTCGGGGGTCGCGCCCTGAGCTTGCTTGGCCCCCAGCCCGTTGAGCTTGCCCTGCGTTTCGGGACCGACGATCCCGTCGATCTTGATGCCCTGTTTTTTCTGAAAGTCGGCCACCGCCTTCTGGGTGTCGCGTCCATAGATGCCGTCGACATCGAGGTCCTTGGCGCCGTTTTTCTTGAGCATCTCCTGGACGGTGCGGGTCTGGTCGGCGTCGGCCTGGCCGCGCTTGAGCAATTCTCCGTCCTTGAGCTGCAGCTGGGGGGCCTGCGGAGCATCGGCCTTCTGAGGAGTGGTCTGGCCGGCCGGAGCGTCGGTCCTGGCTTTGTCGCCAAAGCCAAGGGTGTCCATGGCTTTGTCGTAGGTGGTGCTGGCCCAGTTCATGATGCCACCGACCAGGCTTCTACCCTCGGTGCTGGGCGCTTTGCCGGGGCCATCGACCTTGACCTTGTCGGTGGCGCCGGCCTGAGTCCTGGGAGCCGTCCCAGCCTGGCGGGGCCTGGTGGTGGACGCGGTGGCCGGTCGGCGGGTGGGTGTCGGCGGGGCCTTCTTTTGGACGGTGGGGGATTTGGACATCGAACGCTCCTGAGGGGGGTTTGTATTCACACTATCAGGAGCGTTTGGATTCGTTTTTGGGATCGGCTGGCAGAATGTTAAATCTTTGTTAAAAGCCCGCCGGCCATGCGCCACACCGCCTCGAAGGCAAATCCGACGGGCACCAACTCCGGGGCGGCCGAGGCCAGTTGATAGCACCCTTCGATGGCGGCCAGAATGGCCACAGCGTCGGTTTCGGGACGAGGGGTCAAGGCGGCCAGAATGGTCTCGAGTTCAGCCTTCTGCTCGGCCAATAATTGTTGATAGACGGCGGCCACCTCGGGTTGCCGCAAGGCCTCGGCCCCGATGCTGACCCAGCATGCCACGGCTTCGGGATCGGCATCGGGGCCCCGGGCCAGCCGGGCCTCGATAAAGGCCCGCAGCTGCTCCTTGGGGTGGTCGGCAGGCTGTTGGCGTGCCCGCACCTGCTCCCGGAGTTCGGCAATCAATTCGAGCAAAATCGCTTGCTTGGAAGCGAAGTGGTAGTGGACCAGACCCGAAGTCAGCCCGGCCGCTCTGGCAATGGACGCGATGGTGGCTTTTTCATAGCCCCGCTCGGCCAGCACCTGACGCAAGCCGGCCACGATCTGCCGGCGCCGGCGGTCGGTATTCTTGGGGCGGGGCATCGCCGCGCCTTCGCGACTTGGAGGGATCTCTCCTCACTTTCACGGACCGTTAACATTTGGCCCTTCCCGCCCCGTTAGGCTGAGGCCGAGGTACAGGTCATGCAAGTTTTCGGAAGCGCCCAGCAGTGGTGGGCCCAAAACGTCAGCGGCGGTCGTTCGGATTTCGCCAGTCAGGCCGGTAAAGGCGCGGCCATCGGCGGCGGAGTCGGTGCGGCCGTGGGAGCGGCTGCGGCTGCCCACAATGTGCTCGCGGATCAGCCCTATTTCGACTCGGTCACCCACCTCACCCCCAGGGCCGAGTTGGGTCCGGCTGCCACTCAGGTCTTCGGCGCCGACACCGCACGGCTACTCGAGCTGGTGCGCTCTCGTTCGGGAGATACGACTTCGGCCGACGATAGCCTCAAATATCTGGCCTATCTGCAGAATCAGACCCCGGCCACCTCGCCCAACGACCTGACCGGCATCTACAACGCGCTCGAAAATCAGTTGAGTGACGACACCCAGGTGCGCTCGGCCCTCAACCTGATTACGGCCCACGTGGCCAAGCACGGCTCGTCACCGGTCGAGGCCTTTCGCCAATTCGTGCACCACACCCAGTGGGAGACCGACTTCGAGCGGGCGGCCGATAGCTTTGCCCGGGCCAGCAAGCTGGGCCAGGACGACCTCAACGAGGTCTCGGTCGAGCTGGTCCAACGCCACACCACCGCCCTGGGCCATCTGGGTCTGGCCCGCGGCGTGCTGCTGGGGGCCGGGGCCGGGGCTTTGACCGGCGCCCTGGTGGGCGGCGCCGCGGGGATCCTTATCCACGTGGCGACCAGTCAATAAATCCTGTAGACTGGGGCTATGTCTCCCCGCCGCGGAAACATTCTGCTGACGGCCATCTTCATCGCTGTCTTCCTGTTTTTCGTTTCCGTGGCCCTGGTCTCGACCAATCGCGTCGACCTGCGTCTGTCGCTCAATTCCGAGCTGCGCCTGAAAGCGCGGTCGGCGGCCCGGTCGGGCGGCCACTACGCCTATGGAGTGATGCGCGCCGACCCCAACTGGCGTAGCTTGCTCGACGACTATCAAGAGACGATGGATTCGGGGGCCACCTTCTATCTCCACATCTTCGAGTATCGCGAGCAGGGCGAGGCGGGGGTCTCCAAATACGAGATCGTCTCGAAGGGCATCCTCAACGGAGTCAGCGAGACCTATCGCATGATCGTCGAAGAGACCCGGCCCGCCGAGAACGTGGGCAGTGGCCGGGCCCCATTTCTCTTTCTGGGTCAGGGCAGCGTCATTACTCCCGACTTCAAGAACACGGCCCTGCCCGCTCCTTCTGAGGAACTGACCAACCTGGCCGCCGCCGGAGGGCCGGTCTTTGCCGCTTCAGGCAAGCTCCCCAGCGACGTCATCGTGGCCGACTTCATTCCGACTCGCCAGGACGGCAAGGTCTACGCCGGGCCGCAAGTGGTCTATACCGAACTTCCCGATACCGAGCAGTTAGTCGAGTTGGAACTGGCCGGTTCCCAGTTTGCCTGGAGCGACCTTGAGGACGTGTCCAAAGCTCTGGCCAAGAACTCTCTCAGTCCCGAGAATCTACCCCAACCCATCGCGGCCTTGACCGTCCCTTCGGCCGACAAGTGGTCGCACATAGCTTTCGCCAATGCCGGCACCCTGGATGAGCCCAACATTCGCAAGACCGTATGGTTCGAACCCCGTCCCGGCACGGGTGGGGAACAGATCACCGTCAAGATTGCCAGCGAAGTGCTGGCCCCGTCGGGTCAGGGCCAGGAGTGGGCGTCGGTCCCCCGGCGCCAGCCGGTCGAATGGTACACGGTGCGGCCCGACGCAGGCCGGGCGGCCGTGGGCGACAAGCTGCTGCTCTTCGGCTTCCACTACATCTTTTTCCAGTATCGCGAGGGCGGCGATGCACCTTTTGGCAATCTGCTGGTGCGCTGGCCGGCGGTGCTAGCCTATAGCGGTCAGCGGTGGAGCCCTGTCTGGGACCCGCTGCAGTTAAACGGCGACAGCTATAGCGTGCAGGGCGAAGTTTATCCCGACCTCGACGTGCTGGCCGCCGATGCCAGCGGCGTCTGGGCCACCCGAGCCCTCTCCTCGAGCGAGTTCGAGGTCTATCAGCTTAACGAGCGTCAGGCTACCCTGGTGGGGCGCTTCGAGGGCAATCGTACCTCGCTGCTGCGCTACCACGGCCGCCTCTACACGCACGAGACGGTAGGCGAGTGGCGCGAGGACGGCAAACCCCGCTACGGCTTGCGAGCCGTGCCAGGAGGCGAGGTGCTGACCCCCTATGGAGAACTCGACGCCCGCATACCGGCTATCACGGGCTATCGCTACAGCCAGGAGCAAGGCCTGACCGAGGCCACGCTGGACCGACGGCGCATCGTCTATGCCTCGCTCGGCGACCAGCCTTCCGCCTTCGGCACTAACGGCAAAGAACTCTGGTGTCAGGGAATCGTGCGCGAGTGGGTGGACCCGTCCACCCAGAGCGAGGCCATCTATCAGGCCAAGCCCGCGGGGATCACCGAGACCCCGGTCATTTTGCGCTACAACGGCCAACGCTGGGAGGTCTGGCCCCACGGCATCATGGCCGCCGCCGACCGCGGCTTGCAAAGCGTCACCGGTCCTGACGTGCTGCCGGCCAGTTATCCCTCTGCCCAGAAAGTGAGGTCTCGCTATGCGGTTATCGCGATTTCGGACCAACGTTTCGAAGAGTAGCCTGGGCTTTAGCCTGCTCGAGCTGATGCTGGCCATCCTTTTCATCAGCATCGCTTTGTTCGGCTATGTGGCCTTGCACACGCGGATCTTGCATTCGGGCACTCGCCTGCAAGAGCGCGAGCTCGCTCGTCGCACCGTGGCCAACGTGTGGGCCATCGACCAGGTTCGGCTGATCAACGGGTTGCACGCCGGCGTGCGGGGTAACACCCTCGAACCCGTTCCCGACGTGCCCGACCTGCGTAAGATCACCATGGACGCTCCCGCCCTCAATCCTTTTCCACCCTGGGTCGAGGCACCGAAGGTGCTGACCGAGGCCCTGCCTTATGAGGTCGATTGCTACATCCTGTCCAAAGGCGAAGAGCTGTCGTGGTGAAACGGGGCGTCACCCTGCCCGAACTGCTCGTCGCCATGCTCTTGTTTAGCATGGTGCTGGTGGTGGTGCTGGGCTTCTACGGTCAGGCCTGGCGGGTTTCGCAGGCGCGCGAGGAAGATTCGCGCCAGTTTCGGCGTGCCATCACGGCCCTGGACCGCATCGAGATCACCCTGCGCACGGCCAAGGTCTTTCAGGTCAATGCTAATGCCGTGGTTTTTGCCGAGTTGGACAAGCCCGAGGTCTTTCGTGGCTTTCCCAACTGGAAGGCCGAGGGGGCCTTGTTGGCCGTCATCGACGGCCAACTCTTCATCCGCCGGGGTGATGTTATCACGCCCATCGCCACTCTCGAGCCCGGCGAGAGCGTGGTCTTCTCCTATCAACGCTGGAAACCGCCGCCAGAGAAGATCGGTGAAGAGCTGCTCCGGGTCGACTGGCATTATGAGCCGCCCAAGAAGGATGCTGCCGCCTTTAGCTACAATCGGATGATTCCGATGGAACGCTACTCCAAGACCTGGGATACCGGTCAAGACCGTCAATAGCCATGCAACAAGAACTTGTGCTCGATGAGCGCAGCCTGACCCTCGACGATCTGGCCGCCGTGGCCGCTAGCGAAGTCCAGGTCAGCCTGGGTGAATACCGGCGCCACCGGCTGGAAGAATCTCGCCAGAATCTGCTCGACCTGCTGGCCCAGGGAGTGCCCATCTACGGCACTTCCACCGGGGTGGGCGGCCTCTCCGAGGTGCGGCTGGCCCCCGAGGACTATCCCCGACTATCGCGCAACATTATCCTCAGCCACGCCTGTGGCGTGGGCGAACCCCTCTCGGTCGAGGTGGTGCGGGCCATCCTGTTTGCGGCCGCGGTCAACCTGAGCCTCGGCTTCTCGGGGGTCAGGGTGGTGCTGGTCGAGCGCCTGCTCGAGTTTCTCAACCGGGGTCTGGCCCCGGTCATGCCGGCTCAGGGGTCGATCGGGTCTTTGACCCACATGGCCAGCACCGGTCTGGTGCTGATGGGAGAGGGCAAGGCCGACTACCGCGGGGCCCTCTTTTCCGGCGGTGAAGCCCTGGCCATGGCCGGTCTGGTGCCCCTCGAGCTAGCCGAGGGCGAAGGCCTCAGCCTGATCTCGGGCACCCCCTCCATCGTGGGGATCGGCGGGTTGGCAGTGGGGCGGGCCCTGCAGGTGGCCCGGCTGGCCGACCTGGCCGCCGCCTGTTCTTTCGAGGCCTTGCGCGGTAATCCATCGGCTTTCGACGAGCGGGTCCACGCCGTGCGACCGCACCCGGGCCAGGTGAAAGTGGCTCGCAATCTTCGCCAACTGACGGCCGGCAGTGCCCTGCTCGATACGGCCCGTCTGCAAGATTGTCTGAGCCTGCGAACCACCCCCCAGGTTCACGGCAGCTCGCGCCAGACCATCGAGCGGGCAGCTCAGACCTTCAACATCGAACTCAACTCGGCCACCGACAACCCTCTGATCTTTCCGGGCCGGGCCCTGTCCGCCTGCAATGCTCACGGCGAGCCGATGGCCCAATGCCTGGACGGCGTTACGGCGGCTCTGTCTGAGCTGGGTAACATCTCGGAGCGGCGCATCGACCGCATGCTCAACTATCACGTCAGCGGTATGCCGCCATTTCTGGTGACCCAGAGCGGACTCAACTCGGGCCTGATGATGCCCCAGTACGTGGCCGCCTACCTGGTGGCCGAGAACAAGATCCTGTCGCACCCTGTCTCGGTCGACTCGATCCCCATGTCGGCCTTTCAAGAAGACCACGTCAACATGGGCACGATGTCGGCCCTGATGGCTTTGCGGGTGGTGATCAACGTCGAGAAGATTTTCGCCATCGAACTGCTCACCGCTGCCCAGGGCCTGCGCTTTCGCGTCCCGCTAGCACCCGGCGTGGCGGCCGCCCTGGCCAGCCAAAAGGTTTGGGAGACGGTGCCTCCGGTGGACGAGGACCGCGCGCTGGGTGAGGAGATCGAAAGACTGGCCAGCGTGCTCAGTCAGCGCCGCTGGCTAGATGAAGTCGAAGCGGCCTGCGGAATTTAGCCGCCGTGGCCGGCAGGGGGAGCGCTCCTCTACTTTTTGGGTTTGCGGGAAGGTCGGGTCTGGTTGGGGCGCTCGGGCTTCTTGATTTTGATGACCCGCGATACGGGGCGACCGTTGACGAGCCAGTTGCCGTAGCCGGGCGTTCCCAGCATGAACTCGACCTGATTTTCGGGCTGGGTCAATTCGTCTTCTTTGAGGTAGAAATCTGGACCGTAGAGACGGTTCTTCTTGCGCCCGTTGATATAGAGATGGACGAATCCGAAGGCCTGGCGCCGACCCTCGAGAACGTCGAAGGGCGTGCCGATCGTGTTGGAGTCGAAATCGAAGTGGCGAACCTTCAGGTGGACGTTGATGCCGATCCTGGGATCGGGCACGGCCGAGGCAGAAATTTCGGGCCGGCTCCACTGGGAGGGAAGTTCAATATCCCGTTTGCCCTCGGCGCTCGCTGGCTGAGCCGCGACGGGGGCACCTGCCACCAGGAACAGGCAAGTCAGCAGAAGCGCCAGCACCAAACGATCAAGCATGGGGAGGGCCTTCGCTGAAGCCGGTCGGGCTCGGCCCCGCGGGGTCAAGACCCAAACGGCTATGGTTTATCCCATAGGCGAAGTAGACCACGATACCGATGGCCAGCCAGGCGAAGAAGCGGATCCAGGTCAAGGTCGGTAGGCCGAGCATCAGGTAGAAGCAAGAAATGCAGCCCAGGATGGGCACCAGAGGCACCATGGGGGTGCGGAACGGCCGTTCCGCGTCGGGTTTGGTGCGCCGCAGGATGATGACTCCGATGCACACCAGCACGAAGGCGAAGAGCGTGCCGATGTTGGTCAACTCGATCACCACCGAGATGTCAAGAAATCCGGAGGCGATGGCCACCACCACTCCGGTGGCGATGGTGGTCACGTAGGGGGTGCGGTAGACGGGGTGCACTTTGGCGAAAAACTCGGGCAGCAGGCCGTCGCGCGACATCGAGAAGAAGATGCGGGGCTGGCCGAGCTGGAAGACCAGCAACACGGCGGTCATCGCGATGACCGCGCCGGCCGCGATCACGCCCGAGGCCCAGTGCAGACCCAGATTCTCGAAGGCGGTAGCCATCGGCTCGGCAGTGCCCAGGGTGGTGTAATTCGCTACGCCGCAGAGCACGCCCGCGACAATCACGTACAGGACGGTACAGATAATCAGCGAGCCGATAATGCCGATCGGCAAGTTGCGACCGGGGTCTTCGGTTTCTTCGGCCACCGTCGATACGGCGTCAAAGCCGATGTAAGAGAAGAAGATGAGGGCTGCGGCTACCTGGATGCCCTTCCAGCCATTGGGAGCGAAGGGAACGTAGTTTTCGGGTTTGATGTAGAAAATGCCGACGCCGATGAAGAAGAGGATAATCACCAGCTTGAGCACCACCATGATGTTGTTGGTGGTGGTCGACTCGCGCACACCCCGCACCAGCAGCCAGGTCAAAAGGGCCACGATGGCCATGGCCGGAAAGTTGAAGACGATGGGGGCACCGAACAGGTGGGGGGCAGAGGCCGCAATCTCGGGGGTGATGTCGGCACGGGCCGTGCTCATCCAATCGGGTATGTGTATCCCCAATCCTGCTAGGAGCGCTTTGAAGTAGCCGGCCCACGACACGGCCACTGCCACGTTACCCACCGCATACTCGAGGATGAGGTCCCAACCGATAATCCAGGCGACCAGTTCCCCCATGGTGGCGTAGGCATAGGTGTAAGCGCTTCCGGCGATGGGGATCATCGAGGCAAACTCGGCGTAGCAGAGGGCGCAGAAACCGCAGGTGATGGCCACCAGGATGAACGAGACGACCAGGGCCGGACCCGCCCCGGGCCGGTCCGCTGTTCCGCAAGCAGCCGTTCCGGTGGTGGCGAAGATGCCGGCTCCGATAATGGCGCCGATGCCCAACAGCACCAGGTCTTTGGCTTTCAAGACACGGGGCAGTCCGCCCTCGTTGTGTTCACCGGCCTCGGATAGGATGCGGTCGAGGGTTTTGACTTGGAATGCCTGGCTCACTGTTCCTCCCCGTGATTCGAGTTCGCCTCTTTACCAGGTGAACAGGTCGCTTTCCTTTAGAGGGGGCCAGGCAGATTGGTGCGCAGCTGAATGGTGGTGCGAGGACCGGTGCCCACCCTGACATGGGTCGAAGGTTGGCTGGGCGAGGGCGTCTCTTTGGGAAAGAGCAACCACCAGGTCACGCCGTCGCCGGTCCACTCCATGGTTTGAGGACCGCCGGGCAATCGTTGGGCATAGAACTCGCGAACCTGAGCGGGCGAGTCGTCGGTCACCAGCACGGCGATGGCCAACCGGCCGTTCTTCACCAGCTGGCTCACCTCGGCCCCGGGGTAGAACTCCAACGGGAAGTCGGTTTTTTGGGCCGGCTGGACGGTCGGGGTTTCGACCTTCTCGGTGGGGGCGCAAGCGACCAGGAAAAGGGCCAAAAAGGCTGCCAGGAGTCTCACGGGGCCGCCCTTCTCGGGTTGGGGCTAGCAAACCTGTAACAAGATGCTAACACCGCTCCGAACCTTTTCCAAAAAGGCACCAAAGGAAGGGCTCCTAAAATCGACTTTGGGATCTTTTGGAATTTCCTCGAGGGGTTTTACAATCTGTTAACATCTGGGGGGCGGTGCGGAATCCCCCCGGAACCCGGGCGACGTATCCTTAGCATGTGATGAACGCCCTGATAACCCGCCAGGCCCCGACCAAGGTAGTCTTCCAGCCGATGCCGGAAGCTCCCCAGGCCGAAGAAACCCAGGCCCAACAGAAGGCCGAACAAGCAGCCCCCCAACAGGAGGCTCGCCAAACCCCGGTTCGGACTCAACTCACGGCGCTCAATCAGCTCAAAGCCGGTTGGGAACTCTGGACCCGGCAGCAGCCCGATAGCCTGCCCCAAGAAACTCGCCCCGACCAGCAAACCACCAAACAGACCACCGGCAAGAACAAGCCGACCGCCCAACAGAGCCAGGCCGCCGTTTCTCAGGGCGCCGTCTCCAAGACCAAGAACTCCGAGAGCAAGAAGACCCAGGAAACCGGCTCGGCCGACGCTCAAGAAGTCGAAGAGAAGAAGAACAACTGGTTCAACCGAGCCGTTGGTCGCGTCAAAGCCCGCAGCCAGCGCACCGGCCAGCGTGGCCTCAACGAGACCCAGCTCGGTCGCACCCTCCAGGCCGGCCCGATGTCGGTGGCCGACCCGCTGCGCCTCGAAGAGATGCTGTGCGTGCGCTCGCCCGAACTGGCCCAGCGCCTGTCGGTCTCCGAGGCCAAGGCTCTGCTGCGTCCCGAGTGGAACAGCTGGGGCGCCGCTCTCTATCTGGGCCAGGGCCTTCCCCTCAGCGCCCGTGGCCGCGCTCAGCGCCAGCGCCTGAGCCTGCTCAGCGCCGAAGAACAAGCCATCTCGCGCCTGTGGGCCATGCAGATCGGCACCAGCGGCCAACAGAACGGCGCCGTTCTGCTGCGCGCCGCCAAGAGCCCTGAACTCTTTACCCCTCACGAACAGAAGATCGCCGCCCTGCTTCAGGCCGACGATGTCAAGCGCTATGGAGCCACCAACGGCCGAGCCCTCGACCGCGCCTTCGCCAGCGTGCTCGAGCGTCTGACCGGCTGCATCTTCGACGAATATATCGACCAGGCTCCCACCTACTACGCGATGGCTCCCCTGCCGACCGACGGCAAAGCCAAGAACCTCAACGCTTTCCATCACGGCCTGCTGCGTCTCATCGCGGGCGCCCCGCTGATGAACCTGGGCCTGATCGAAGACCAGCCCACCGCTGACCCCTTCACCAAGCACGACGGCCTTTCGGGTCGTCTGACCCGCAAAGAGATGCTGACCTTGCTCTGTGGCGACCTCACCGACGCCGTCGACGAGTTGCTGAGCATCGTCTATCTCGACCACCGCCCCGCGGCCGCCAACCGCGTGCCGCTGGCCGTGGAAAAGCTTCGCCCGGTGGGCACCGACTTCCCCACCACCGGCAACCCCCACCGCTACACCCGCGCCGTGGCCGCCACCGGCGAAGACCTCTCGCTGCTCGACGAAGAGCTGGCCAGCCTGGCCCGCATCTCGGGCTTCTCGGCTCAGGCCAACCACCTCGAAGGCCGCTTCGAGTATGGCCTGTCGATGCGCCGCCCGGCCGACATGAGCGAATTCACCCGCTTTCAGCAGGGTGAAGAGCTGGCTGCCTGGGCCTCGACTCGGATGCGCGCCTATGAATTCACCGCCTACGTGGCCGGCTGTGAAGAGGACCTGGCTCGGGCCACCGAAGTCTTCGGCTATCTGGCCCCTGATGCCCGCCTGCTGGTTCAGACCGTGGCCCTTTACGCCAGCGAGCACGGCCCCGGCGCCGGCGGCTTCCGCCTCGAAGAACTACGCCTGCTGCTGCTGCAGAAGGGCCTCGACGAGCTGGCCGACGAGTTCGGCGTCGGCTCGCAGCTCGTGCCCACCATCGGCGCCATCGCCGCCGCCATGGACCGCGCCGCCGTGACCATCTCGGATGTGGTCACCAGCAAAGGCCTGCTCGACCTCGACCGCTTCTTCTATGGAATGGCCATCGTGCTCGGTGGCGACTTCAATCAGCAGCTGGCCCTGCACGACGCCGCCGCCGACAGCTCGGTGACCCCGCTGTGGCTGCAGCTCGACCAGGATGGCGATGGCAAGATTGCCGGTGCCGAGCTGGCCGCGGCGATGTCGACCCTGCACGACGTGCTCAACCTGGGCCACGTGGGCGCCACTCCCAGCGCCGAAGCTCCGGCCGTGGTTCGTCACATCTACGCCCGCTACGACCGGCTGGGAATGGGAATGTCCTCCGACCAGCTGCTGCGGATGACCTGGGACTTCTTCTCTCTGGTCGATGCGATGATTCACCAGTTCCCCGAGCAAAAGCGCGCTCTTGCATCGTAGGGGTGGCCCGGTGATACGCTGAAGGAACCCCTGGTGGCTTCCTTCAACGCCCAGTCGCGTCGAATACTCCTGTTGGTAACCTGCCTGGCTCTGCTAGGTGCTTGCCTGGGCGGGACGACGCCAACCAACCTGTGGTTGACCGGCCTGCTGGTCGTGGTGCCGGTGATGGTCGAATGGGCGGCCGTGCGCTTGCCCGATTTTGGCTGGCTCACCTTCTCGTTCCCCTGCTTGCTGGTGGTGGCTTTCGCCCCCGGGGTCGGGCTACCGGCCGCAGCCATGGCCGCCGGCATCGTGTTGGCGGTGCGCGGGGTGCGCAGCCAGTCGCTGGCCGAGGTTCTGTTCGAGGCCATCCCTACCAGTCTGGCCCTGGTGGCCAGCTGGTTGGCTACCCGCATGGGTTGGGCCGAGGGGTGGCTCGATCTGCTCATTCCTGCCTGCGTCTACATCGGCCTTGTCTCGCTCTTTCATCCTAGCTGGCTAGGTCTGGGAGCAGCCGACCAGCGTTGGGTCGAGGCTCGTTCGTTAATGTTTCCGCTCCAGGTCGGTAGTGTCGCGGCCGGGTGCGCGGGCGTGATGCTGGTGCGCCAGGACCCCATCTATCTGCTCTGGCTGGCTCCGTTGCCGGTGGTGGGAACCATCTCGGCCCAGATCGTCCTGCAGACGCTGGCCGCCCGCGAGCGAGAGGGTTCTTCTTTCACTTCCGAGGCCCGGGTGGCCCGCGAGCTGGCCGAGAGCCTGGATGAGACGCGCGAAGAGTTGCAGGCCAAGCTCGAAGAGCGAACCATCCTCGAAGAGCTGGCCCGCACGCTGGCTTCGAGTCCCGAGCTGATCCCCACGCTGCGGGCTGCCGCCAACATGGTAGGTCGACTGGTCGAATGTCGCAGCATCATCTTTTTCGCCAATCAGGGCGGCGAATTGGTGCCCATCTTCTGGCGTTCTCCGCTGGGCGAGCGGATCGAGTCTTCTCGGCTGCTGGCTCTAGGAGAGCCGGTGGTTTCTCGGGCCTGGGAGCGGGGGCGCCTGGTCATGACGGTCAAGGCCGACCTCGAGCAACCCCGCCTGATGGAGACCGAGATGATGGCAGCTGCCCTGCCCCTGCGCGATCTGGGCGTGCTCTACATCGGCAAGACCCGGCCCAAGCCTTTCACCAAGCGCCAGCTACAACTACTGGCTCTGGTGGCCGATCCGCTCATCCCGGCCATCGTCGCCGCCACCCGCAAGACCGAGATTCGCAAGGCCCTCGAAGAGCTGGGCCATTCTAACGAACTTCTCGAACGGGCCGTGCAGCAACAATCTATCTTGCTTGACGGCTTCCAGAAGTTGGCGGCCACGTCGTCTTCCATCGAGCTGGCCGGCTCGCTCAAGGAGCTGTTGCGCAACCTGGTGCCGCATCACTCCGGCGCCGTCTTGCTCTGGGAGGGTGACGAGTTGACCGCCTTCGAGCACTGGCCCCTTCAGGCTCCGGGCGAAGAGCTGCGCCGGCTGGCCGAAGACGTGCGCAAGACGGGTAAGCCCATGCTGGTCACTCGGCCCACCAGCCAGCTGGCCCTACCGCTTCCCTCCGAGCATGACGTGCTGGGCGTGTTCTTGCTGAGTTCAGTCGACCCCGACGTCTTCACCTCGGTCCACCAGGAGCTGCTTCAGACGGTGGCCATCCACGCCAGCGCCCTGTTGCGCAACAGTCGCCTTTTCGAGCAGTCGTCGCGGGCCAACTTGCAGCTCAAAGAGTCGCAGGCCCAGCTGGTGCAATCGAGTAAAATGGCGGCCGTGGGCCAGCTGGCCGCTGGCATGGCCCACGAGATCAACTCGCCCCTGGCGGCGGTGCTGCTGGCTCTCGAGATGGCCGGCCGGGCCAACGACAAGGTCAAGACCGCCAAGGTAGCCGAACATCTTCAAGTGGCGGAAGAGGCGGCCATGGCCGCCAAAGAGATCATCGGCAACCTGCTCGTCTATTCGCGCGCCTCGAAGGCCGACCAGGCCCCCATCAACCTGGTCGAGGTGGCCAAACGAACAGCCCTCTTCGTCGAGCCCCAGCTCTCTCGCGACGGCGTGACCCTGGTGAGTCGCCTCGAAGAGGTGCCGCTCATCCTGGGCCGCGAGGCGGACCTTCAGCAGATCATGACCAACCTTCTGCTCAACGCGCGCGATGCCAGCCAGCAGCTCGAGAACCCCCGTGTCGAACTGGTCACCGGCCATGACGATGCCTATGTCTGGGTCGAGGTTCGCGACTGGGGCCCCGGCATCCCCGACGACATCCGCGACCGCATCTTCGAGCCCTTCTTCACCACCAAGGAGATCGGTCGGGGCACGGGTCTGGGGCTCTCGGTCAGCCTGCAGATGGCCGAGGACCTCGACGGTCAGCTCGATTACCGACGCGAGAACGACGTGACCGTGTTTCGCCTGCGCCTACCCATCGATCCGGCTAGCAGCTAGCCGGGCGTCGGCTTCGCCGCCGAGCAAGGAGCGCCGGCTTTGCCGTCGAGGAAGGAGCCGCTTTGCGGAGAGGGGAGCGGAGCAGAGCTCCGAGAGGGGAGCGAGTTGAGCTGTCGCTCAACTCGAGGTTCTGAGGGCACTCGACGCTGCGCGTCGTAAACCTTGGGCGGCTTCGCCGCCGCTCGGCTAGGCACAAGCGCCGGGCTAGAGCTCGACTTCCACGTGGAAGTGGCCGCCGGGCGGGCGAGCGTTCTGCCCAGGGCCGCGGCGCGCCCGGCTAGGCCGGGCCGCCCCGCGGGCGAGGCCGGGTGGGGGTGAGGGTCGTGCGCCGCACACTGGCGAGATCGGACTGTGCGGCGCATAATCGCCGGCTAATAGCGACAGGTGTTCGATCCAGGCCGCCGCGGCCAAGCTCAGAAAAACTCGACTGGGCGACTTCCGCACGGAAGACGTCGCGGCTAGGGGCGGCGACCTCGCCCTGGTCACTTCCGCCGCGGAAGACGGCCGGGTTGGGCCCGCCCCGGCAGGGCCCGACGAGTCGGCTTGCGACTTCCAGGTGGAAGACCGCCAAGCTCGGCAGCATCTCTCGGGCCGCCGCAACTCGCCGGGGCGACTTACGCACGGAAGACTGCCTCGTCGCACACTGGCCAGATCGGACGTGCGGCGCACAACTCCAGGAAGGTAGCGAGCAAGGAGCGCCGGCTTCGCCGTGCGAGGAAGGAGCGGAGCAGAGCTCCGAGAGGGGAGCGAGTTGAGCTGTCGCTCAACTCGAGGTTTTTGAGAAAGTCGACGCTGCGCGTCGTAAGTCTTTTCGCGGCTTCGCCGCCGCTCGGCTAGGCACAAGCGCCGGGCTAGAGCTCGACTTCCACGTGGAAGTGGCCGCCGGGCGGGCGAGCGTTCTGCCCAGGGCCGCGGCGCGCCCGGCTAGGCCGGGCCGCCCCGCGGGCGAGGCCGGGTGGGGGTGAGGGTCGTGCGCCGCACACTGGCGAGATCGGACTGTGCGGCGCATAATCGCCGGCTAATAGCGACAGGTGTTCGATCCAGGCCGCCGCGGCCAAGCTCAGAAAAACTCGACTGGGCGACTTCCGCACGGAAGACGTCGCGGCTAGGGGCGGCGACCTCGCCCTGGTCACTTCCGCCGCGGAAGACGGCCGGGTTGGGCCCGCCCCGGCAGGGCCCGACGAGTCGGCTTGCGACTTCCAGGTGGAAGACCGCCAAGCTCGGCAGCATCTCTCGGGCCGCCGCAACTCGCCGGGGCGACTTACGCACGGAAGACTGCCTCGTCGCACACTGGCCAGATCGGACGTGCGGCGCACAACTCCAGGAAGGTAGCGAGCAAGGAGCGCCGGCTTCGCCGTGCGAGAGGGGAGCGAGTTGAGCTGTCGCTCAACTCGAGGTTCTGAGGGTACTCGACGCTTCGCGTCGTAAACTTTAGGCGGCTTCGCCGCCGCGGCGCGCCGGGCTAGGTCCAGGCCGCCGGGCGGGGGTCGTGCGCCGCACACGGGTTAGATCGGATTGTGCGGCGCACAACTGCCGGAGGATAGCGAGCAAGTGTTCGGTCTGGACCGGCGAGGCGGCCGCTGTGACGCGCCGGGCCCGGGCCAGGATTAGCCCATGAGAAGGGCTTTTTGTTGGGCGCGCAGCAGGTCGATGCTGGGCTCGAGGTCGAGTTCGCGCTTGAGCGACTTCTGGCACAGTTGAAACAGCTTGAGCGCGCCTTCGGGGCGACCCAGTTCGAGGCAGGCCTCCATGGCGCGCAGAGCGGCTTCTTGATTGCAGCTGTCGAACTCGAGCACCCGCTCCGAGCAGTAAAGAGCTTGCTGAAACATGTGCTGTTCGCTGGCGATGCCGCTGAGCTTGAGCAAACAAGCCGTCATACGCTGCTCGAGCTGGCTGCGCTGGAGCAGCGCCCAGTCGAGGTAGCACCCGCTGAGGTAAGGACCGCGATAGAGGCGGGTCATCTGTTCGAGATAGGCGCCGACCTTGGCCCACGGCTGCGAGCCGTCGAGATGCTCGACGTTGTCGAGTACCCGGGTTAGTTCTTGATAATCGTGCCAGTAGGGCACTTCAGGGTTCAGCGAGAAGCCGGCCGAACTCTTGAGGATGTAGTTGACGTCCGAGTCGTCAGACTCGGGACGCAAGCCGCGCCGCAGCACCGAAATGGCCTGGCTGAGGCGTTTACGGCTATTGGCTCCGAGATCGGGCCAGAATTGCTCCATCAGCTCGTCTTCTGACAGTGGCCGGTCGGCTGCCGCGACGTAGGCCAGCACGTAGTAGCGCTTCTTGCCTCCCATCACCTTGCTGTCGAGGCGCTCTTCACCGCGAAAGACCTCGAAGCCGCCCATCGAGAAGATGCGCAGCAACGACGGCGCTCCGGCCTCGACACCAGCCGATTCAGCTTTCTCTAGAGCCTGACGGACACTGGCAAAGGTCGTCTTCTTGGAGAGTTGCCGCGAGAGTGACTCGAGCCCGCGCGGACGCGCCTCGGTGAGGGTCTTGACCAGGTTGAGCTGCGCCTCTTCGCTGAGCGGCGTCGAGTCGATCAGAGCAAAGACCTGACCAGGCAGCTCTTTGACCAACCGCCGCAGGCTGCGTGTCACGGCGGGGGTGGCCTGATTGTGGCGCAGCAGCCCGGGTAGCAACCACCAGGCCGAGTCGAGCAAGACGTCGAGATGGGCCGCCGAGAGCAGTTGGTTGAGGGCCGGCTCGATCCACTCCTGGCGCCCGCGGCCGAGAAAGGTCAGAGCCAGTTGGGCGCGAGCCTGGTCTCCGCTACCGGTCAGGGCCTCTTGTAGCGATTGCTCCAGCAGTCCGAAAGCCCGGTCCGAGCCGATCCGAGCCAGAATCAGGCCGCCTTCCAGGAAAACGTGGGCTTTGACATCGGTGGGCAGGTCGCCGGCCACCTCGACCGCCTTGGCCACGGACTCTTGACTGGGGCCCAGTTGGCCTCCGGCAGCGTGCAGGCGAGCCGACCCCAGCAAGGCTTCGACCCGGCGATGGGGGCGGGGTTCTTTGCTGAGCAATTCTTCATAGGCCGAAACGGCAGCTTCGCGGTCGCCCGAGACTTCACACAGGTAGGCCGCAGCCAATAACTCTTCTCGGCCTTCGTTCTCGCTGGTCTGTTTGGCCAACTCGCGCATGAGACGACCGACACGGCCCTCGACCTCGGGATAAGCCAGGGCGGCTTCGAGCACTTCCGAAGCCAGTTTCTGGTCGTGGGCCTCACCTCCCTCGAGAATGGCCTTGATGCTGCCGGGCAATCCCTGGCGAAAGGCGGACACCGGGCTGACCTGGGCGCGCTCGAGGGCAGCCACCAGCGTAGCGACCTGCACATTCTGGGCGGTGGCGCGGTCATAACCCAGAGCTTCGGCCACCCGCCCGGCCAATCGGCCCCGCTCGAGGCAACCAAATCCCGATTCTTCCTGGTTTGGCAGCGAAGCCACCATCGCCTCGATGGCCCACAGCGTCGTTTCAAGCATCGACTGCTCGCGAAAATGCAGGCTGCGGGCGTCGCGAATGCGGCCGACCGCACGCGCCACGGCGTCGAGCAGGTCGTCGAGGCGGAACGGCTTGCGCAGGTATTCGCCCACCCTCAACCGGACGGCCCGGATCGACTCCTCTTCGGTCGAGTAGCCCGTAATCACGATACTCTCGAGTTCGGGCCGCTGGACCTTCATGCGCCGCAAAGCCTCAAGGCCGTCCACTCCCGGCATTTTGATGTCGGTAATGACTAGCTCGAAAGGTTGTTCTTTGGCCAGTTGCAGAGCCTGGTCGCCGGAGCCGGCCGAGAGTACCACCAGGCCTTCTTCGTCTTCCAGGGCCGAGACGATGACACGACGGAGACGCTCGTCATCCTCGACAACAAGAACCAGGATGTCACCTGCTTGGGTCATTGCTGTAGCTTCGTTCTGTGTGCCCCACTACAGTCCTTCGGGAAAGCCCCTCCAAAAAAAGCTCCCCGGCGTAGCCGGGGCACCAGGGAAAGGACTGAGAGGTAATACTTTTGCTATCGGGTCCAGTCGTTCTCGCGAACTTTTCCCGTCCAGAAACACAAGGGGGAAGCGGATTCCCCCACGTCAAGGCCAACCACTTCGCCGATGACGATGGAGTGGTCACCGCCGGGGTGGATCGCGTGAATTCGACATTCGAGGCGCGCCAGGCAGCCGTCGAGCAGGGGCGCACCCGTGAAGGGGCCAGTGCGGTGAGCCACGCCTGCGAAGCGGTCCCCTTCGCAACGACCGGCAAAGCGACCACACAGGTCGCCCTGGCCGTCGGTCAAGAGGTTGACTGCAAAGGTGCCGGTCCGGCGAATAACTTCGAGGGTGTGACTGCCGTTCTTGGGACAAAACAGCAGTAAGGGCGGTTCGAGCGATACCGAGGTTAGCGAGTTGACGGTCATGCCGGTCTTGGTCCCACCTTCTCCGGCCGTCACTATGGCCACGCCCGTGGCGAAGTTTCCGATGCAGTCACGGTAGTCGCGGCTGGTGAAGGGGGGCAGCAGATTCGCCGGAACGCCCTTCTCGGTCAGAACTGCGGTGGGGGGACTCATGACTTGGACCATTGCGTACTACTCCTCAGCGTGTGGATAGAACCCTCTAGCTCTAGACTATCAGCTGACCATTCACCGGAGGTTTTCCAGATGAAAACCAGGTTTCCGGATTGTTACCGGATTGTTTCCGTTTGGACAGCATTCCAGGGGGCGGCCCGGAAAAAAAAAGGCACCCCGGCCTAAGCCGGGGCTCCAGAGGGCCACAACGTTTGGGTTGAAGTCTTAGTTTTAGTGTCCGCCGTAGGCGCCGCCAGCGCCGCCACCTCCGCCAGCACCGGCACCGGCCATCGAGCGTCCGCGCCATCCACCGGCGTTGCCAGCGTTACCAGCGTTGCCTGCGTTACCGGCATTGCCCGCGTTACCAGCGTTGCCTGCGTTACCGGCATTGCCCGCGTTACCGGCGTTGCCAGCGTTACCGGCATTGCCCGCGTTGCCAGCATTACCGGCGTTGCCAGCATTACCGGCGTTGCCCGCGTTACCGGCGTTGCCAGCGTTACCGGCATTGCCCGCGTTACCGGCGTTGCCCGCGTTACCGGCGTTGCCAGCGTTACCGGCATTGCCAGCGTTGCCCGCGTTACCGGCGTTGCCAGCGTTACCGGCATTGCCCGCGTTGCCAGCATCTCCGGCGCCGCCCGCTCCACCAGCTCCTCCGCCCATCTGCGAGAGGATTTGCATCAGCATCTGGATGAGGTAGTCGATCATCGGGTTGCCCGTGCTGGGCATTCCGCCCAGAGCGGACTGCATTCCAGCGTTGCCAGCGTTGCCAGCGTTACCAGCGTTACCGGCGTTGCCAGCGTTGCCCGCCGCGCCAGCGCCGCCGCCGCCCTCGATGTTGCTAGCGAGGTCGCCGCCCTGCACCGCACCAATGGCCCGGTCGTATTTACCGTTGTCTTTCACGGCTTTGCCGAGAGCGTTAGGGCCGTAAATCTGGTCGAGGCTCAGGGTGCCGCGCTGGAGGGCTGCGGTTACCGCGCCGAGGGTCTGCACATCCTTGTCGCCCACGCCGCCGCCACCGGCCAGGTCGTTGTTGCCGGTCTTGTTCAGGATATCTTTGAGAACACCGTTGTCATAGTTGCCGCCAGCGTTCTTGTAGCGCGAAGCGGTGAGGGCGAAGTTGGCTGCCTGCTGGCGGGCCGGGTTGCCCGAGTTGAGGTCGCCGTAAAGGACATCGAGGTTGCGGCCCATCTCGGCCGAGTTTTCGAGACGTCCACCGGCGTAGAACTCGGCTGCATAGCCTTCTACGATGCTCGCGCGGGCCTGACCCGTAGAGATCGCGCCATTGGCAGTGATCTTATTGTTGTTGACGTTACCATTCTGGTCGACGGCGTCGATGTAGCGCTGCAGGCCATCGTTGCCGCTCTGACGGAAGCGAGGAGCGCCGCCGCCGCCACCGTAGGCTCCACCGGCTCCACCGGCTGCTCCGCCGCCACCGTAGGCACCGCCCATTCCGGCTCCACCAGCGCCACCGGCTCCGCCAGCGCCACCAGCACCGCCGTAGGCTCCACCAGCTCCGCCAGCGTTGCCGGCATTACCAGCGTTGCCCGCGTTGCCAGCGGCACCGCCACCAGCACCACCGCCACCGTAGGCACCACCACCAGCGTTGCCCGCATTGCCAGCGTTACCAGCGTTGCCGGCGTTACCAGCGTTACCAGCGTTGCCAGCGTTACCAGCGTTGCCGGCGTTACCAGCGTTACCAGCGTTGCCGGCGTTACCAGCATTGCCCGCGTTACCAGCGTTGCCCGCATTACCAGCATTACCAGCATTGCCCGCGTTACCGTGGTTGCCGCCAAAGCCCTGATAGCCGGAGGCGAGCTGTTGAAGAGCGATCATTAGAGCTTGGAGTAGTTGTTGGACCTGAGCTTGTCCGCCGCCGGCCGCGCCAGCGCCACCGATGCCACCGATTCCGCCGATGCCACCAGCTCCGATACCACCGACCCCAGGGGCGAGGCCGGACGTCTGCATCAGTCCCGGAAGTCCGAATCCCGGGAAATAGCTGGCCTGCGAGGCCGCTCCGTATACCATGCTGTTGTAGTCAGGAAAAAGACTTCCGATCGTCGTTGCCATTCTGCGCTACTCCCTCAATCTTGTTTTGTCGTGTGTCTATATGTTACGGATGCGCGTTTCGGGTCGCTTCTTTTTTGCCAGGCTAATGTTACAAGAATGTTTCCACTCGTCGCGATTTCCTTGGCCAGGAGCCGGGATTCGAGGGGTTAAGGAGGCTTAGGATGCTTATTTTAAAGGGTTTTCTGATGGTTTTCGTCGGGTTGGAGAAAGCTTGGGAGGCCTTCCTCCGGGAGGTACCGGGCGGTCGAGTGGCGAACAAGCCTTGCTCGCGAGTGGGGTAAAGCGGAGACCTGGGGCCGGTCGATCAGGAGTCCACGCGCGGCCCAACCCGTCCCTGCCAGCTTCACGCCTCCCCATCGCTACGTCGCCTGGACGTCGCTGCTCGCTCTGGCTTGCTGTCGGCCGGTGTGCCCCGTGGTCGACGAACCTCGCTCGGTCTCTTCAGCCGAGTGTGAGCGCACCTGTCGATTGGGGAGAGTGACCGGCGCAGCCGCCGGTGCTGGCCATCGTCCGCCGGGCATCCCTGGCGGAGGCGAAGTCGGGATGGATCGGCGCCTCAGGGTGGGGACGAATTTGCCGGATGTTGCACTAGCTGATGTAGTGATAGCCCATCTCTTTGTCGATGAGCTCCCAGGTGAGGGGGGCCCAGCCGTAGGTGCGGGCGTGGTGGAGGATGCCGCGGGACTTGAAGTCTTTGTAGAGATTCATCATCTCGGTGAAGGCCGCCCGGCGCTTGAGGCGGGCACGGGCCTCTTTTTGCGCCGTCTGCCAGAACTCGCTATCAAAGGTCGAACCGCCCTGATAATAATAGGTGATCACGTCTTCCATTTCGTTGACGGCCTGGACGAACTGCCGGTTACACTCGTCGGCGGGCACGTTGTTGACGATGAAATCATAGAACAGGCGGGCTGCGAAGATGTAGAGGAAAATCGAGTTGGCCACCAGGGGCTCGAAGAACAGGGCTTTGTTACCGTTGCGAGCGATACGGCCACTGATCATGTGGTTGCTGTAATAGCACTTGAACCGGTACTCTTTCTCTTCGGCCTCTTTGGTCTCGAGGACTTCGGCTTCGAGGAGCTCGCGCATGGAGGCTGAGGCCACCTCTTTCGGGGTGATTTTGTCGTTGTACATGTAGCCATAGGTCTTGCGTGACTTCAGCGGCACTCCGAACATCCAACCGTGCTCGGTAGCGATGTGGTCGGTGTAGGGCTCATAGTCGAAGTCGGTGACGCTGTGGATCAAGCAGCGGTTGACCGGCGAGCAGTCGCTGATGGTATAGCCAGAATAGTCTGCGGGAAAGCCCATGCAGTCGACGATATAGTCGAATTCGTGGTCGACTCCGTCGATGTTGACGGTCACTCCGTTGCTGTGGCTCATCAGCGACTTGACATCGCCTTCCATCACCTTGAACTTCTCGGGCCAAATTTCGGGCAGCCGCTCGTAGCAGAGATCTTTGAGACGAAAGTTGTTGAAGTGGATGGCGATGTTGCCGTCGAGCAACGGGTTGACCCAGCCCTGGCCGCGCCACTTCGTGAACTTGCTGCCGAACTTCAGGGTGGCGTCGAGCTTCTCCAGGTCGTTGGCCAGCGAGAAGTGCAGACCCCGCTCGAGCACACCGACGAAGCCGCCGTTGGTGCTTTCTCCGATGCCGATGATCTTCTTGGCTGGATTGTGGATCGATACGACATCCCACTCGTTGGACAGCCAGGTGCAGAAATGGGTCAGGGTCAACAGGCCTGCGCTTCCAACTCCGATAACACCAATTCTCTTCTTCATCGCAATCACTCGCCCTAACGCTGGTTTGAGGACTTGCTCCCCACGGGTTTCCGCTTCTCGGAAGTTCCAGCGGGCTCCTTCCCGCCCATCCGGGGCGCCCGTAGCCCGGCCAGGTCCGCGAGAGAATACGGAGCCATGAGGTAAGCCGTCTCAGGGAAGAGGACCGAGCGCGCTAACTTTGGGTGAACCGAGCGCACCACCACCAGGTTATCGGGCCATTCCTTGGATTCCAGGGCGCGGTTCAGGTCCACGTGGCCGCGGCCACGGGCGCTAGGTTTTGGTGCGGTTGGAACGCAGACGAAGAATACCCAGCACCAGCAGGATGATGGTGGCTAACCCCGTGGTCGCCGCAATGGCCAGACCGTTCATGACCAGGGCGAAGATTTCCGAGTCCATCCGGTCCGAGACGGCCAGCTGGGCCGGCGGCTGGTCGGGTTCAGAGGTGCCCTCCAGGCGGTAGTCGCCCGGGTTAGAGACATCGAAGCTGAAGACGCTGCGACCGGTGCGGTCACCGAAGCTATAGGTCGTGGTCCCTCGCGGGGGGGTCAAGGCAATGTCCTTGCCTTCGGGACCGGTGACCGTCAGTTCGTAGCCGTTGAAGTTGGCGTACTCGTCGCGGGTCTCATAGAAGATCGTGTAGGTGCCCGGTCGCTCGAGATGCAGGGTCGTGCTGCCGGGAATGGCCGCTGGCATGAGGCTCTCGCCCAGGCCCATGATGCCGTGCCAGAGGCTGTAAGCGAAGAAGGCAAGACCGCCGACTGCAACCAGGCCTGAAAAGACGAGAAGAGCGATGCCGAGGGGATCTTTAGGCTTGCGTTCTTCCATCCTGGCCAATTCGCGAAGGCCGGCCAGATCCCTAGAGAGGGAAATGCCGTCGTTAGACTAAGCCTGGGCGATGCGGTCTGTTCTTCGCTGGGGGATTTATTGCTGGTTGCTGTCAGGCCTGGCCTGGGCTCAGGCACCCGACTACAGCGGCATGGCCGAAATGCCCGGCCGCTTCACCTATTTCGTGGTGCACGACACCAAGGCTGGCGTCGAGCCGCCCTGGGCCGCTCGGGTGGGAGTGCTGCGCCTGTCCAAAGACGGCAAACCCAACTACCAGTCGCTCAACATCACCAACTGGGGCCCAGGCCAGGAGTTGCCCAACGATATCGAATGTTGCTGCCCGTTGCCGGGGCGTGCCGGCGAGTTTTTGGTGGCGGAAAGCGGCTACTATCATGGACGCTTCGGCCGGATATTCCGCCTGCGGGTTCAGCGCGTGCCCGGCTCTGAACTCTATTTCGGTGAAGTCCTGGGCCATTTTCAGTTCGACCAGCCGGGGGCCGACGGCGATACCGAGGATGCGCGTCAGCTCGAGGGGATCGCGTGTATCGAGCAAGACGGTCAGCTCATACTGGTGCTGGGGCGCCGGGGGGGCAACGGTCAGCCCGGCGAACTGATCTGGGGACCGCTGGCCCTCGACCCGATGCGCTTTGGCCCTACCCAGGTGCGAGCGCTCGACCTTGGCGACCACCGCTTGCGGGCCTGCAGCGACCTGCTCTGGCATCGGGGCGAACTGCTCTGCGTGGCCAGCTACGACCCGGGCAACCTGGGACCGTTTCAATCTTTCGTCTACTCGCTGGGAAAACGCGATTGGCAGGTCGATCCCCAACGCCTGTGGGTGCTCGACGGCTTGAAGGTCGAAGCCCTGGCTCCCTGCTCGCTGCCAGGTAGCGAACTGTGCGTGGGGACCGACGACGAGGATTATCAGGGGATCTGGCGACCGCTGGGGGAGAGACCCTGATGTGGGCGGTGGCCTTCATCGTCTTGCTCGTCTCGGCTAACGCGCTGTTTGTGGCGGCCGAGTTTTCGACCGTGGCCTCACGCAAGACCCGGCTGGCCTCGATGGCCGAGCGGGGCGACAAGACCGCCGGTTGGCTGCTGGGCGTGGTCGGTGACTCGGTGCGACTCGACCGCTATGTGGCTGCGGCTCAGCTGGGCATCACCTTGTCGAGTCTGGTGCTGGGCTTTTACGGGCAGACCCGGCTGGCGGTGCGACTCGAGCCCTATGCTCAGGCGGCCGGCCTGCCCGAGGGTTCGGTGACGGCGGCGACGGCCACCGCCGTGTTACTGGTGTTGACCGGGCTGCAGGTGATTTTTGGCGAGCTCTTACCCAAGTCGCTGGGGTTGCAGTTTCCCGAGCAACTGGCCAGGCTGGCTTCCTACCCCATGCGGGCGGCCACCAGCTTGATGAGTCCCCTGATCAGCTTCTTCAACGGCAGCGCCCGCCTGCTGATGAAATTGCTGCGCCTGCCCGAGCACAGCGGTCACGGCCATCTCCATTCGGCTGACGAGATTCGGATGCTGGTGGGCGAGAGCAAGACCGGCGGCGTGCTCGACGAGGTCGAGTCGCAGTTGCTCGACAACGCTTTGCGGGTGCGTAACTACACCGCGCACCAGGCCATGGTTCCGCGCAATCGCCTGACCATGGCCTCGGTCGACACGCCCCTTTCAGAATTGCTGAAGTTGGTAGCCGAGTCTCCGTTCTCGCGCCTGCCGGTCTATCAAGACTCTCCTGACAAGGTGGTAGGAGTGGTCCATATCAAAGACCTGCTCGCCAACAGCCGAGCTGCCGAGCCGAGACCGGTGAGCGAACTCGTGCGGGAGGCCCCGGCGGTCCCCCACACTTTGACGGTCAAGAAGCTCATGGCCCGGCTGCAAAAGGACCACTTTCACATGGCGGTAGTGCTCGACGAGTATGGCGGCACTGCCGGAATCGTCACGCTCGAGGACTTGCTCGAACGGATCTTCGGCGATTTCCAGGATGAGTATGACCCGGTGGCTTTTCCGCTGCGAATGGTCGGCGAGCGAATCGAAGTGTCCGGCTCGGCCTTGCTCGAGGAACTCAACAGCTGGTTCGACCTGGCCCTTTCCAGCCTCAAGTCCGACACTCTGGCCGGACTGATGCTTGAGCACCTGGGGCGGCTGGCCAGGGTGGGTGACGAGGTTCCGCTCGGAGGGTTGTCTTTTCGGGTCGACCAGCTGCGCGACAGAGCCCTCGAGAAGGTATCGATCCCAGCCGATCACAACCTGGTCCAACGCTTGCGCAAGAGGGGGTTGCTGTCGTGATCGCCTTTCTCGCTATCGTCATCCTGGTGTTGCTCAACGGCATCTTCGTGGCCGCCGAGTTCGCCATTGTAGGTGCCTCCAAGACCCGGCTGGCGACCATGGCTGAAGAGGGTGACACCGCGGCCCTCAAAGTGTTGGCCATCCGTCGCGACGACGACCGCATGAATCGCTACATCGCTACCGCCCAGGTCGGCATCACGGTGGTTAGTCTGGGCCTGGGAATGGTGGGCGAGCCGGCTCTGGCCGAAGGCCTGGCCCACCTCTTCCATCGCGACCATCACGAGGCCTGGTTGACCCTGGTGGCCATCTTGTTGCTCACTTACCCTCACGTGGTGGTGGGCGAAATGGTGCCCAAGGCCCTGGCCTTGCAGTCGGCCATCCGCACGGCCATCGTTCTGCGTCCTCTGATGGCCCTGGTCGAGAAAGTCTTCCTGCCGCTGGTCGTGGCTCTCAACGGCATGGGCAACCTGTTGCTCCGATTGTTGCGGGTGCCGCCGGCCGACGAAAGCCGGCACCTCTTCTCTCCCGAAGAGATCGAGATGGTGGTCAAAGAGAGCCGCGAGGGGGGGCTGGTAGGGGCCTCCGAAGAGCTGATGGTCGAGAACATTTTCGACCTGTCCGAGCGCACCGCCGGGGACGTGATGACGCCCCGCACCAGAGTGATGGGGATGGAGCGCGATTTGACCCTCTCCCAAGCCCTGGACCGCGTTTGTGAAACAGGCTATTCTCGGCATCCCGTCTACGGCGAGAGCCTGGATCATATCGACGGTATTCTCTATACCAAAGACCTGGCTCGCCACGTGGTGGCCCGGGGCGAGCAGGGAGACCTGAGCGAACTGCTTCGGCCCGCGCGCCATGTGCCTGCCTCCACCGGGTTGGAAGAGTTGCTCGAAATCTTTCGCCGCGAACACCTGCAGTTGGCGGTGGTGCTCGACGAATACGGAGGGACAGCCGGGCTGGTCAGTCTGGAAGACGTCTTTGAGGAAGTGATCGGAGAGATTCAAGACGAGTTCGACCAGGAGGTGGACCCGATCGCGCGTCAGGAGGACGGCAGCTACCTGGTCCGCGGCGACGTGTTGCTCGAAGAGTTGACCCAGCACCTCGGCCGCTCCTTCGACCATCCCAGCGTCAAGACGCTGGGTGGGTTGGTGCTGGAACTCAAAGCGAACGTGCCGGTGGTGGGCGACATCCTGGAGTGGGAAGGTGTCAAGCTCGAAGTGATGGCGACTCAGCGCAAGGGAGCGGGGCTTGTTCGACTAATCCTCTAGGTATGACCGAGCGACGGCATCAGGCACTGATGGGCCTGCTGACTCGACTGAGTCGGGCCCAGACCGAGCGCGAGGCCTATCATGAGGTCGCGCGGGCGTTGGCCTTTCTCACTGCGGTGGCGCGAGTCAGCCTGGCCGTTGTTTGTCCCGACGGGCAATCGGTCGAGGTCATCGCTCTGTCGGGCTGTGCGGCCGAACTGCCTCAGGGCAAGATTCTGCCGCTGGAGCATACGGCCATGGCCCGCGCACTTGAGCTCCGGCGTAGTTACGCCTGGCGGATCGGCTCCCACCCCGAATTTCTCGAGAACGACCTCCTGGCCGACCCGGGTCTGCGCGAAGCGATCAATTTTCCCCTGATCGTGGGAGAGAGCGCCATCGGGACCCTCAACCTGGCAGGCGGCAGCCTGCACCAGAACGACCTGCATACCGCCTACGAGGTTGCCGCCATGCTGGCAGCGACCCTGGAACGGTTGAAACTGGTGCGCCGGCTGGCCGTGGAACTGGAAGCCGAACAGGTCTACATCAAGAAGCTCGAGGTGCTCTCGGAGCTGTCTGCCAAGCTCTCCGGTGCAACCTCAAGAGACGAGGCGTTCCGGCTCGTCTTCGAGCGCCTGGGTCGTATCCTACCGGTGGGCCGAATGAGTATCGTCTCGTTGAGTGGTCCAGACGAGGTGACGGTGGTGTTGGTCGATGGCCATCAGGCCGTGCCCGTGGGATCTCGTATACCCCCCAGCGCGGTTGGCTTGTCGCCGCTGGTGAACCAGGCGCGCCCGGTTTTCTTACCCGACCTGTCGAAGTCTTCGTCTCCGGTCCATCAGACCCTGGTCAAAGCGGGCTTTCGCTGCGCCGCCTCGCTGCCGTTGATAGCCTTGGGAAAGGTGGTGGGAGCTCTCAATCTGGCCTCTTGCGATCCCGACTTGCTGGCTCCCAAGTCCAAGGGTCTGCTCCAGGTTGTCGGTGTGGGACTGGGAGCGACCATCGAGCGGGTGGCCGCCGAAGACCGTCTGCGCGAGGCTCAAAAGCTCGAGAGCCTGGGGGTGCTCTCGGGTGGTCTGGCGCACGATTTCAACAACCTGCTGGGGGTGGCCCTGGGCAATCTGAGCCTGGTGCAAGACAGCCTTAGCTCGGAGCATCCTCTCCAGGCCGAGCTTGGTTGCATCCAGCAGGCCATCGAGAAAGGGGCAGGCCTGACGCGCCAGATGCTCGCCTACGCCGGCAAGTCGACTCCCGAGACCTCGGTGGTGGATCTCAACCAGGCCGTGCTCGATCTTTCCGGGATGATGTCACCCACTCTGGGCAAGACGGTCGAGCTGCGGTGCGAGTTGAGCCAGCCCGGCCCCACGGTGATGGGCGACTCTTCCCAACTGCAACAGGTCCTCTTCAACCTCATCACCAATGCCCGTGAAGCCATCAATGGACAGGGCATCATAACCCTCAAAGTGGACACTCTGAGCGTGAGCGCCGACGGCGGCTGGCAAGTCGAACCCGGACGCTATGCCTGGATCAGCTGTCAGGACACGGGCTGTGGCATCGCGCCCCAGCACCTCGACCGAGTCTTTGACCCGTTCTTCACGACCAAGGCTCGCGGCAGCGGCCTGGGTCTGTCGACCGTGCTGGGGGTCGTGCGTTCCCACAAAGGAGATCTGCGGGTGCGCTCGCAACCCGGTCAGGGCTGCCTGGTCGAGGTTCTGCTGCCGATGGTCACCGAAGCGCCTCGCCAGGTGACCGGCTCCGGCCCGCTGGTCTACGTGGTGGACGACGAGCAGCAACTGCTGAGAGTAGCCAGCCGCATGCTCGAACGACTGGGGTTCGAGGTATGCACCGCCAGCGACGGTCAGGAGTTGCTCGATCGTTTGGTCGAAGAGACCCGCCCGGTGGCGGCTGTCTTGATGGACCTCTCCATGCCGCGTATGGGAGGCCTCGAGGCTTCGCGCCGCTTGTTCGAATCGCGAGGCGAAGTGCCCATCGTGCTCATGAGTGGTTACGATCGCGAGGACAGCCTGCGCGACGGAGTGCAACCCAACGTCAAGAACTTCCTGGCCAAGCCGTTTCGTCTGGAAGGGTTGCGGGCGGCCATGCAGGCCGCTGTAGAACTACCGGTCTAGTCTTTACTCTGGTCTAATCCCGGGCTCGAGTGTCCGAAGCCGGCGCCGGTTTCCTGGCCGGCCTCGGCACCCAGGTTTTGGCCGTTGACAGCGATCCGCTCGAAGCCATCGGCCACGTATTGGCTCTGACCCTCGCCTTCCTTGTGCAGGACCTTTCCCTCCGAGTCCTTGAGGGTGAAGTTCTGGGAGCCGATGTGCAAGAAGTCCTTGCCTTCTCCGCCCTGGAAGCTGGCCTGGTTGTTGCCCTGGTCGGAGTCGAAACCGTCGTAGAAAACCTGGTCGTCGCCGGGGCCGGTGTCGACGGAGGCTTTATTCTTCCCTTTGCCGGGCAGGACCGTCACGTCGTCGTTTCCGCCGCCGGTCTTGACGTCGAAGTTGGTGTCGCCGTCGCCACCCTGCAACTCCACCGAGGTGTCTGTGGTTGGCTTGTCGGGCTTGGGCGCGAAGCCGTTGGCCAGGCCCGCCGCCAGCGCCTGGCCATTATTCGAGGGCGCCTCGGACTTGCCCGAGGGCTTGGCCGGCTGGGATTGGGTCGAAACCCGCGGCTTGGATTGGCAACGCTGGCGGGGATGAAGGACCTGGGCTGCGCGTTGAAAGAGCGGTGTGTGTGAGCGTTCGATGAGAGGCACTAGCTATCTCCTGTGTTGTGTGTGCCTCTAGCATAGCCTGTGAGGACCGAGCCGGTAGGGGGACAGATGTTAAGAAAATACGGACTTTCTTAAGGGTTTGTTAATTGCGGGTAGCGAGTCCCGCACGAATCTCCAAGCGATGGTCCTGGCGGTTGCGACTGCGGGGGATGGAGAAAATCAGGCGAAACACGGCTTGACCCGGCACAGGAGCCAGGAACTCGGCCTGGTCGAGCTGCCGGGCCAACACGCGACCTCCGCTGAGATAAGTCGAGAGCGGCTGGGGGCCGCTGCCGAAGTCATGTTCTTCGATGGGCTCGACCGTCGAAGGGATGGCCACCGGCAGTCTCCGCAGGTGCAGTTCCGAGCCTTGCTGGAAGAACACCAGATAGGCTTGCCAGACCGGGTTGCCCTGGTCGTCGCGAACGACGTGGCCGTCGGCGTCGCGATGGGTCAACAACGAGATCGCCTCGGGGGCCACCGTGAGGCTGTCCCAGTCGGTCTCGCGCCCGGCCCGCTTGATGGCCTCTTTGGCCACCGAGGCCTGGTTGCGGATGTCACTTTCGGCCCCCGAGGTCACGAAGGCTTCGGCGCTGGTCTCGAAGATGAAAAAGACCGTGGTCAGCAAGATGGCCAACAAAGCCACGGCCAGGACCATCTCGAGCAGAGTCAGACCCCTTCGTCTCACGGCTGCAGTAGCGACTCCAGTTTCACCCGACTCTGGGCGGCCCAGGCCACTTCGACCAGTACGGCCACCCCCGCCGGGTCGGCGGCGGTGGTCACTTTGATGTCATATCGCTGACCGTCGACTGCCAACGACGGGTAGGGGGCGGGTGGAAATCCGGTAGCCGCGTCCGGTGGCTGATTGGCGGCGCCATCGAAGCTGAACCCGACGGGTATGTCGCTTAGACCACGGCTCTCTTCGAGCACTTCGTTGGCGATCTCGTTGGCCTGCGACATCTGGTTCGAATTGCGCAGCAAGCGCAGGCCGCTGCCGAACAGGCCCAGCAGTCCTAAAATGGCGATGGCCACCACGCCGATGGCCAACATCACTTCCAGGAGGGTCAGCCCTCTTATTCGTTCCACGTCTTGACCTGGAGTTTCCCGTAGATGATCAGGGAGTTGGTGCCGGGTTCGAACAGGTCCTCGAGATAGGTTACCCGGCTGCCTCCGTGCAGGTAGACGTTGCCCTTGCCGGGGGCGCCATCGGCCACGACGGCGCCGTTCACCACCAGTTCATGGTCGACGGTGAGGTTGCCGTTGGTATAGACCAGGCCCTCAAAGAAGGCGTGGCCGACGCGTTCCGAGTCGAAATTGCTGGCCAGATTGCGGACCGCCAGCAAAAGAGCGATATCCTCGGGCTTGCTGGGGTCGACCATGTCGAGAACGGCGTCGACCGCGTGAGCGATGTTCATGTCCGGGCTGGCGCGGAACGTGTCGAGCGTCGGGATCTTCTCTGCGTCTGGCAGCCCTCCGAAGAAGTTTCGCAGGTTCGTCACCTTGGCCAGAGCGAAGCAATTCCCCGCCTCGACATACCTTTGATGGTAACAGAAATTTCTAGAATCGACTACTCGTCTGAAACCAGAAGCGCGGGCTGCCCAGTTCGTCGAAAGCGGCCCGCACCAGCAGGTTGTAAGCAAACCGCCACTCGATGCCGTAGAGGTTCTCGGTGTCTCCGTTGGAGCGGATGACGCGGGTCAGGGTCAGCAGGAAGCGGTCTTGCTCGTCGAGCGACTTGGCCAGTTTAATGACGTAATCGGCAGGAGGGATATAGTCGAACGAGACCTCGGTCAGCGAGAAGGCGCGACCGATTCCCTCGGTCAAAGGGCTGGTCAGAAATCCGGTGAGATACGAAGTTCCCGCCGTGGTCAAGAAGTTCCCAACCGAAGGGTCGGTGGAGGCGGTGGTCTCGCCGGTCAAAGCCGAAGGAAGCCCACCCATGACCAGCAGCCGAGAAATCTCGGACTGGGTGAGATAAGGCTGGGAGCTGTAGGAAATGCGCAGGTCGGGATAGACGCCGCTGACCGTGGCGTAGATGCGATAGCCGCCAAGATCGGTCTGAGCCACCACTCCCTGTAGTTCTGGGATGACGGGTCCGGTCCAGCGGACTTCGCCGGTGCGCAACTGCAAGCGGATGTCTGAAAAGGGGATGCGGATGGTGCCGCGAGAGAGCGCCAGAGTTCCAAACAGGGAAGGCATGGGTTGCTCGGGTTGACGGCGGACCTGCAGGTCGCCGCCCACTCGCACTCTAGAGTCCATGGCCTCGGCCCACACATCGTCGCCCAGACTCACGTCGAGATCCATTCCTACGGGGGGCAGCGACACCTCGGACTGCACGCCCTCACCTTCCACCGCTTTGACCGGAAGGTCGATGTTGCCCTGGGGAATATCGATGCTGCCTACCATGACCGGAACGACCGTCTGGCCATCGGCCGAAGGACGACCCTCCACCGCCAGGTCCATGGTGAACTTGCCCGAGAACAGGTCGGGCAGGCGCAAGGGCAGGTCCTTTCCGAACAGGCGCGCGTCGATATAGACAGGCTCGAGGCCGACCAATTCGGCTTTGCCGCCGGCCTGGATGGGCTGGCCGTTGAGCTGGGCCTGGAAGCTCTCGATGGCGTAGCGGTTGATGATGGCACCGTCTAGATTGCGACCAACCGGCGAGACCTCGGCCTCGTCGGCGCCGATGCGGTCAAACGTCAGCAGGCTGTTGAGGCCGCTGAGTTCGCCGAACGTCTCACCCTGGATCCGTCCGTCGCTGACCTGCACCTGGCCGGTCAGGTCGGGCGCGTTGAGCTGGCCCTGGAGTGTGAGGTTGCCTTCCAGGTTGCCGGCCGTTTGATAGTTCTCTCCCAGAATCGCCTGGGCCAGGGCCAGTCCCTTATCGACGAGGCTCGCCTGCATCTCGACCTGCGAGTCGCGCCGGAGTTCGCGGCCCTGCCAGACGGGAGCCAGTCGATCCTGGGGTACGGGCTCGGCCTGACGCCAGTCGAACTCGGCCCAGCCGTCCAGGCTCAGGGCGTGGTCGGGGCTGGGAGTCGGCCCCAGGAACACCCTGGCAGGCTCGCCTCTAGGCCCCTGAAAACGGACTCGACCGTCGCCTTCGCTGGCCAATCCTACGATGGTTTGGACCACGGACACGCCACCCAGTTCGGCCTGATCGGACTGGAGGAAGGCTCCCAGTTCGGGCCGCAGCAGCGGTCCGCTCAGGTTGACTTCGAGGCTGTCGATGTTGCCCTGGGCTTTAAGCCAGTCGGGCAAGAAGCTACTCAAAGGGATGCCTCCGGCTCCCAGGTGGAGTTCGCTCTCGGGGCGGGCGTCAGGCGCCTGCATCAGAGCCAGATTGGCCTCCCCCTCGAGGTGGCCCTGCCGCTCTTCGCCCTGATGGAAGTCGAAGGCAGTCATTCCCGCCACCAGGCGGCCGGCCGTGCCGTCGCGTCGATAGGCGATCGTGGTCGGCTCTTCCAGGCTGATCTTGCGGTCGCCGCTCTGCAGCTCGAAGTCTTGCAGCTCGAGTTGATAGCTGGGAAGGCCCGGTCCCGCGGCCAGCAGGTGGTCGCGATACCACTGTCCCTCCAGGGTCAGCGTTCCGCTGGCGGTGACCCGCGCTGGTCCTGACTGCTGATCCATCAGCAGAGCCACGGCCCGGTCGGTGAGATGGGTGGCCTGGGCCCGAAAAGGCACGCCGGCTCGTCCAAAGTCGGGCCCGTCGGGCGAGGTCAGATAGCTCAAAAGTGGCTGGGTCGGAAGCCCTGCCGAGACCGCGCCCGAGGCGGTGACCACGCTGTCTTCCAGGCGGGCGTGAAAGCCCTGGTCAGGAATGCGGATGGCTACCCGGTCGCCTTCGATGCGAACTTGCACGCCATGCTCGGGGTCGGTCACCAGTTCGTCATCCCGACGCTGGATTCGCCCCAAGACCAGCTCTTCGATGGTCACCCCCCGGTAGTCGACCGCCTCGGACTCGAAAGCCACATAAAGGCTCGTGCCCTCCAGGTGCGCGGCCGCGTCGGCGTTGCCTTTCAGGTCGTTTCTCAGGCGAGCCAGCGGGAAGCTCTCGGCCCAGAAGTCCCCCTCCAGCCGACCGCTGGCGGTGCGTTTGCCTCGACCTCGCAATTGGGCGTCGCCGCTCTGCACCAGCAGGTCGCTCAGGCGGATTTCCCCTTGTTGGCCGCTGAAGTCGAGGCGGGCCAGGTCGATGGGGATGGTTTGGTCGGCCAGTCGCAAGCCGCCGTTCTCCAATTCGACGGTCCCGGCCAGGGACGGACTCGAGGGGCTGCCCCACAGGTGCAGGTTGTTGCTCGAAACCAGACCCCAGGGAATCAGTCCTGCCATGCTCTCGGGGGCCAGCAAAGCGAGTTCGCGGGCCGGCCAGTGAGAGACCTTCAGGCGCAGGTCGACAGCCTGAGCCGAGACCTTGCCCTGAGCCGAGATCATGTCGGGGCCAAACTCGCCTCTTTCCAGCCGAGGGTCGAAGGTCTGGCCCGACAACAAGAGATTGAGCGATTGGTCGAGGCGAGCCGCCATCGAGTAGTAGTAGCGTTGCTCGGCCCCGGGGCGTGAGAGAACCATCCAGGGAACCTCGACTCGTCCGCCGGGTTGGGGATTGCTCCAGCTGCCGCCCAGGTGACCTCGGGCCGAAACCAGCCCCGACTCGACCTGGAAAGGCAATTCGATCGTATTGAGGGTGGCCAGCCAGCCCAGATCCAGGCCGGCGGCGATAAAGTTGAAATCTAATCGGCGGGTGGCCAGGTTGGTGGTCCCGTTGACCAGCACCGAGTTGTGCCCAGGAAAGGGAAAGCTGTCGTAAACCACCGGCTCCAGCGGCGGAGCCATGTTCGGCCCGAAGAATTCATAGGCATGACCATGATAGCCGATCACCGGCAGGTCCACCTCAGGGGTAAAGTGAGTCTCCCAGGTCAGTAGATTGCGCTCGAGAGCCAGCAAGTTGCCGCGCAGTCGACCCTCACCGCTCAAGAGCATGCGGTCCACCGCGAGCTGAGTGGGTTGGAGCGTTCCATTGTAGACCAGTTGCAGGTCGTTGAGGCTGCCGTAGCCCGCCCCCTGGGCCAGCACGCGTCCCTGGCCCGGCTGCAAGGCGTCGACCCAGGCCAGGGCCCGCACGCCACCATCCGGGCGGCGCTGGCCCTGAGCCACCAACTTCAGATTGGGCGCCTCGGCCGCAGCCGCGAACACGGCCGCGCCGTCGCCGCGGCCCAGCACCTTGACCACCCCGTCGCCGCGCGACCCGTTGAGTTCGAGGTTGCTGCCTCGGGCCACCAGGTCCACGCTCTGCTCGTTCAACCACACCTCGGCGGCCATTTCCACCGAACCACCCAGGGCCTCGGCCCTCAAGTCGGGCAGCAGAAGCTGTTGCAGGTTAGCCGCGAAAGGTCCCCGCACTCCGCTGGCCTGATAGCCGCCGTAACTCACGCTGCCGCCCTCGAGATGCCCTACCGCGCGCAGGCTCTCCAACTCATCCAGGTCTCCCCAGAACGTGGCTCGGCCGGCCAGGTTGGCGCTGGCCCCCCCGCCCGACCAGGCAAACCCCGGCGTGTTGGCGACTCCCACCACTTCCTTGGTCTCGGGATCGACGAAGGTGAAGGGCAGATTGACGGTCGAGCCAGCTCCGCTGGCCGACCCGTCATAGACCATCACGGTCTCGCGGCTCGCCAGAAATCGACCTCGGGCCTCGGTCAAGCCCTGGCTCCAGGCGCCCAGCCCGCGCAGGCTACCCTGGCCAAACACCAGCGGTTGCTTTTGGGTGCCCACCACGGCCACGGAAAAATCGGCCTCTTCGGCCACGCCCGGCACCATCTCAGAGACCCGGGCGCCCTGCCCCTGCAGGTGCAACAACACCCCGGGCTCACCCTCCAGAAAGGCCAACCCGCTGCCGCTGAAATTGCCCAGCGGGCTCTGGGCTTGGATCTCCTGGAGGGTCAGCAACTGGTCGACGAGTTCGAATCTGGCCTTGACACGCTCGAGCGGACGCCCTTCGACGCGCAGGTCCTGGCCGGTCACAAGACCCTCGATGCGAGGCCGCTCGGGGGTGCCCTCGATGGTGGCATCCAGGGCCACCTTGCCCTTGGCCGCCGGTGCCTGAGCCACGATCTCACGGGCCCGAGCCAGATCGAGTTCGGGCATCTGCAGCGAGAGATACAGTCCCCCCAATCCCGCTTCGCCCCAGAGCTTGAAGGGGCTGTCTTTGACCGTGCCGGTCAGTCCTTCGGTGCTGACGGTGCGGCCGGCCACCTCGAGCTTGCCGGAGAGATGCTCGACCCCCACCGGCAGGCTGGGCACCTGGGCGCTCAAGTCGTGCAGTTCGAGTTCGCCCACCGCAAACGCCTGACCGGCCAGTCCTCCCCAGCTCTCGGCCTGGCTGTGCAGGGTCAGATCTCCGCTGACCCGACCCTCTTCGATCAGGGCCGAGCCCATGCCGGTGAAGGGGGTGAGATCGAGGTCTTCGAAGGTGGTTCGCAGATGCACCCCCGGGGGGTCAAAGCGCACCGAGCCCACCACCGGCATGGCCTTCTCGGCGTTCATCGGTCGCACTCGCAGGTCGAGTTCGGCTTGACCCTCGTGAAACTGCAAAAAGCCATCCACCTCGGACATCTCGTAGAGCAAGCCCAATCCCCGCGCGTCGCGATAGATAGCGTAGCCGTCTTCGAGGGTGATGCTGCCCTCGTAGAGGCTCAGGAAACCCCCGCCTTCACTGGTGCTCTCAGGCAGTAGCCCGGCCAGGTTGAACTGGCCCGCTTTGTCCACCACCAGACGTAGGCCCGGCCGGGTGAGCACGATTCCATCGATCCCGCGGGCCCAGTGGTCGGTGAGCAACCTGCGCAGGTTGAAATCGATGAGCATCTCGTCGGCGGTGATCACCGGCTCGCCCTGGGTGTTCGTCACGCTCACATCCTCGAGGCGTACCGCGCCCAGCCCCAATCGAGCGTGGCTAAAGCGGATGTCTCCATTGATCTGCTCGCGCATGGGCGCTAACACCAGCCGCGCCAGCGGCTCGAAGAAGAGAAAGAGCCCGACCACGGCGAGCAAAAGCAACGCTGCCAACACCAGGCTGCCCCGGAGGAAGATCTTTTTTAGAAGCGGCAGGTTGACTTGGGCCATAAGGCTTTTCGAGCATAGCCCAAACCATTAGAGGCAAGACCATCTTCGTGGATAGCCCCCCCCTATCCCACGGTATGGGGAGGACCGCCCCTTCGGGGCGAGAACCCGAAACAATGCGAGTCCTGATGTTGCTCATACTCCTTCTTGCCGTGCCGGTCCTGGGTGCCGAGCAAACGAGTTGCCTGGTGTGTTCGGTCGAGGAGGGGCAGATTCACTTCGAAGACTGTCCTGTATCCCAAGAAGCCAACGGCCAGACCGTCTACTTTTGCAAAGAAGAGTGCCAGGCTCGCTTCAACTCCAATCCCGAGGATTGGCTGGCTCGCTACGCGGCCCTTAAGACTCCCGCGGCTACGGGGGGCAAGATGCCCGCTTTCGAGTTTCCGCTCGAACCGGCCGGCGTGCTTGCCTCCGAGCACCTCCAGGGCAAGGTCTTGCTGATCAACTGCTGGGCCACCTGGTGCGGGCCCTGCATGGAAGAGATGCCCGCTCTGGTCAAGCTGCAACAGAAGTACAAAGATCGGGGTCTGGTGGTCATCGGGCTTTCGTTTGACGAACAACCGGCCCAGTATCGCCAGGGTCTCGACAAGCTCGGCCTCAACTTCGTGTCGGTGCTGGCCAAGCAGCCCAAGGTTGCGTCTTTCCTCGAGCAGGTCGGTCCGGTGAAGGCGATTCCGGTGAGCTTTATCGTCGACGGCCAGGGCACGATCGTCCATCGCCTCGAGGGCTCTCGCACCTTGGAAGAGTTCGAGGCCATGCTCGAGCCGCTGCTTCCGGCCGCTCCCGAAGAACACGCCTCGGGCGGCTCGCTGACACCCAGTTGACCTGGCTGACCCGGTGAGGGTCGCGCGGTCCGTGGGGCCGCCTCTATCGCAGAACACCGCTGGACCTACACTACCCGGGTCGTACCCGGCATCGAGGTCGACCGGGCCAAGTGGCGCAATACCCTGGTCTATCGACTCAACGATGACCTGCAGATGGGCGTCGAGTACAACCCTCTCGGCCAGGACCTGGGCCTGCTGGTCAACTGGCGCCTCGTGCGCGAGACCTCGTCGAGTCCCGCGGTCGTGCTGGGGACCAGCTCGGACCGCATCGGCACGCCCAATGGCCGGGCTTACTATCTGACCCTTTCCAAGGAAGTGGCTGACGGCCTGGGTGTCTATGTGGGAGCGATGTACGGCGAGTTCGACGACAAAGTCCGTATCCCGGCCGGCGTTTCCTACCAATTCGATGACCACTGGTCGACCCTGTTCGCTTATGACGGCGTCAACGGCCATCCCATGGTGACCTACAGCTGGGACCGCTACAACCTGACGCTGCTCTTCGTCGGCTCGCGTCACCCCGGCCTTTCCTTCGGCGTCGGCTTCTGAGGCCTGGTAGGCTGGAGTGGGTTTGGGCCGGGCTGGCTAGAGTACGGGACGTGGTGGTGCCGTACCCCGGGTTTGGCTGGGCCGGGCGAGTACGGCACGTGGTGGTGCGGTACCTGGGCTTGTCCCGGGGCTGGGCGGAGTACGGCGCGTGGTAGTGCCGGATTCGGCACCTGGTGGTGCCGTACCGCGGGTTTGGCTGGGCCGGGCGGCGTACGGCACGTGGTGGCGCCGTACCCCGGGTTTGGCCGGGCTGGGCGGAGTACGGCACGTGGTGGCGCCGTACGCCGGGTTTGGCTGGGCCGTGCGAGTACGGCACGTGGTAGCGCCGGATTCGGCACCTGGTGGTGCCGTACCGCGGGTTGGGCTGGGCTGGGCGAGTACGGCACGTGGTGGCGCCGGATTCGGCACGTGGTGGCGCCGTACCCCGGATTTGGCCGGGCTCGGCCCTGCCTAGCCAGCCAAGCCCACCAAAGCCCGCGATGCCAGCCAACGCCCGCCAGGCCAGCCCAAGCCCAAAAGAAATTCTGACCCACCGCGAACAAAATCCGTGCCAGCTCCGTCCATGGGTCGAACGAGGAGGGACTCTGCTTGGACATCACACTGACCCAAATAGGAAGGCGGTCGGGCAGCTTGGAAACACGAGTGAGCATGGAACGCCCCCAACTGCTCGACCTGGTCACCCGCTTGCAAGGGGGCGACTCGGCGGCGCTCGAGCCGTTTATCCAGGCGACCCAGCAGGCCGCCTACAGGCTGGCGCTGTCGCATTTGCATGATGCGCAGCTGAGCCAGGACGCGGTGCAGGATGCTTATCTGGCGGTCTACCAGAATATTGGCAAGCTGCGGGACCCGAACGCCTTTCGCACCTGGTTTTTTCGCATCATCACCAACTGCTGTCGTGACCTGGCCCGCAAGCGCAAGCCCGAGGCGACGCTGGAGGCGGTGGCCGAGCAGGCCGCTCCGGCGAGTTCGCCCGAGGACAAGCTCAGCGTGCGTCAGGCGTTCGACGAATTGGGCCAGCAAGACCGCACCATTCTGACCCTGCGCGAGGTCTGCCAGTGCTCGTATGAAGAGATGGCCAGCACCCTCGAGGTGCCGGTGGGCACCATCAAGTCGCGGCTGGCCAAGGCGCGCCAGCGTTTTCTCGAAGTGTTTATGGGAGGGAAATCATGACCGAAGCAAAGTTCGAGCAATTCTCGGCCTGGCTCGACGGATACGAGCCGGCTCCCGAGGGGGAATGGGACCAGGCCAGCCTGGCTCTTGAGCAACTGGGTGAAGAGCTGCGTAAAGAGCAGATTTTGCCCGAGGACTTCGCCAGGCGAACGGCCGAGCGGGTGTTGACCACCGTGCCGGTGCCGTGGCTGCTGCGGCGGGTGTGGAGTCCCAAGCCGCTACCCTTTGCCTGTCTGAGCCTTAGCACCGTGGCCATGCCGTGGCTGGCCAGCGCGTTGGGGCGGCCCTGGCAGCTCGGTCTGGCTCTGGGGGTTCTCTGGTTTCTGGGGGCAAGCCGGTTCTTGCCTCGAGGTAAAGCGGGTGAGGGTGGGCTGTTGGCTCCAGGCTGGTGTTTGGCCGGTGTGGTCTCGGTGACCGGTGGCCTGGCCGCCTGGATGCTGGCCGTATTTGGCAACAACCTCGAGCGTTCCCTCGGTTCGAGTCTGCTGGCTATCCTGGTGGCGCTGGGGTTGGGAGGCCTGATGGTCTCTCAGCTCGGTCGCCTCTATCGCGAGTCGATGTTGCGACTGGCTCTGCGCAGCCGCTGGCTGGCCATGGCAGTGGCTGGAATGGTCGGCGGCCTGAGCGGCAGTTTGTTGGGGCTGGTGCCGAGGTTGTTGACCTCTAACCTCTGGTTCGCCTACGGCCCGGCCACCGACCTGGTTAGCTGGACCGGCGACTGGTCGCGGTTGGGGGCTATGGTTGGCCTTTTGCTGGGCGTCTTGAGCGCGGCCACGGTCGGCTATGACGAATTGCCGAAGCCCGCTGAAGAACTGGGCCGCCTGGTCAAGAAGGCCATCATCGGCGTGCTCATCAGTTCGGCCACTTTCGGCCTGGCCGGCTGGGCTGTGGTTCGCCACGTGCTCACCGTGCAGATGGTCGAGCCCGAGTGGGTGGGCCAATTGCAGATCGCGATGACCGAAGAAATGATGGCTCCCATCAAGCCCGAACAAAACGGTTATGCGGTGCTGGAGGAGGTGCTCGACCGCGAGGCCGCTCAGGCCAGTAAGGCTCCTTATCTGGCTCTGACCGATTTCTACCAGGTGAATCTCGAGCATCTGCCGCCCGAGTTGGTGGGACCGGTAGGTCAGGCCGTGCCCGCCTTCGAGGCCATCCTGCCTCGTATTGGCGAGGCGGTGGCCCGTCCCGAATACTCGAGTATGGCGGTCTACGGCTTTGGCCCCGAGGCCCAGACACCTGACTTTCAGACCCAACGAGGCATCGTCAAAGGGCTGGTGGTGCTGGGCCTGTATCGTGAGTCTCAGGGCGACGTTCAGGCGGCTCTTGACGCCTATCTGCTGGCTCTTGATTTCGGAACTCGCGAAAGCGGAACCGGTGTGCTGGTGCACGAGATGGTCTGTGTCAACAACGTCCTCGACGTGGGTGGCCCTTTGACGGCTCTGGCCAACAGCGGTCAGCTCTCCCCGGCTCAGTGGCGCCAACTGGGAGCTGGGGTCGAAGGCTGCAAGTTGGATCCGCTCCACTTCGGAAAGGCCATGGACCACGAGTATCTGGCCGTGCTTCGCCTCTTCGACCGCAACACCAGCGATGAGTTCCCGGGTAGCGCCCCGGCCTTTCTGCTCGAGAGCGAGCGTACTGCTTATACCAACCTCTTCTTCGGTCACCGCAGCAGTTTCTATTCGCTAAACAGCACGGCCACCTTCGAAGAAGTCCGGGCCAGGTTTCCTTTCTCGGTGGTGATGCCGTCGCTGTTGCCCAACATCACGCGAGCCCAGTCGTTGTTCTGCGAGGCGCTCACCCGGCTCGAAGGCCTGCGCACGATGGCGGCCCTCGAGAACTATCGTCAGCAACGCGGCCACTATCCCGAGCAACTCGAAGCACTGGAGCGGCCGGCCTTTGACTACCTGGCGCCGCGCAAGAAGAATCGCCAGGCCGTCAGCGGGCCGATTCCGGGCGTGACCGAAGCCGAGCGCCTGGGGCTCGACGACCTGCCGACCCTAGCGTACGAGCGCGTGGGTGACAGCTATCATCTGGCGTCACGCAATCAGGATTGGGACAGGTCGAAGTGGTCTGCGAAAGGCGTCTTCCGCTAGCAGCCAGAATGCCCGCCAATGCAGAGCTTGGTGGGCATTCTGGTGGTAGCAGCGGTGGTCGTGCTGTTGGCCCGCCGGGCCGAGGTGCGGCTGGTGCTCCTGGGGGGAGGCTTCGTGCTGGCCTGCCTGGGCGGCCAGCCGCTCTTGATCTTCGATGTCTTTGCCCGGGCCATGGTGGCGGGCCTGGTCGCTCCCATCTGCGCCGCCATGGGTTTTGCGGCGGTCATGACCCACACGGGTTGCGACCGCCACCTGGTCGAGTTGTTGGCCCGGCCCCTGCGACGGGCGGGAGCAGCCGTGGCCGCCGGGGGGATCGTGGTGGCCTATCTGGTCAATGTGGCCGTGCCCAGCCAGACCAGCACCGCGGCGGCTGTGGGACCGATTCTTGTTCCTTTAATGCAGGCTAGCGGTTTGTCACCGGTGCAGTCGGGGGCGGCGCTGGTGCTGGGCGCCTCTTTCGGAGGCGACCTGCTCAATCCGGCCGCCCAGGATCCGATGGCCATCGCCGGCACCACCGAGCTTTCCGCTCCCCTCATCTATGCCCGGGTGTGGCCTGCCAGCTTGCTCGGACTGCTGGTAGCCGCGGCCGTCTTTCAGTGGCAGGTGCGCAAGTCGCTGTCCGCACCCCGGGCCCTCGACTCCCACGGACAGGTCCATCTGGGTAAAGCGCTGGTGCCGCTGCTGCCGTTGACCCTCCTGCTTTTGGCCTACGCAGGACTGCCACCCCTGGGCTGGTTGCTCGAGGCCCCGGCTGGAGAGGCCTGGGAAGCGGTGGCCTCGGGCCTTCCCGTGGTGCGAGCGATGCTGCTGGGCGTGCTGGCCATCGGTTTGCTCTGTCGCGAACCGAACGTCGTTCGCGAGTTCTTCGAGGGGATGGGCCGAGCGTACGCCAGCATCATCTCGCTGACCATCGTGGCGCAGTGCTTTGGAGCCGGCCTGGCGGCGGTCGGTCTGGCCGACCTCATTCTGGCGGCCGTGTCCGGTCACGCCTGGCTGACGGTGAGCATGGCCATCCTCTTCCCTCTGGCTCTGGCCCTCTTATCGGGGTCGGGCTCGGGGCCGATTCTGACCTTTGCCCAGACCTTGCTGGTCAAGCTCGGGCCCGGCCACGAGCGGCTGGCCGCCATGGCCTGCCTCTCGGGAGCCTACGGGCGCACGGCTTCACCCGTTTCGGCCGTGGTCATCTATTGCGCCGGACTGGTGAATGTCGACCCACGAGAACTGGTGGGCTGGGTTTATCAACCGCTGCTGGCGGGAGCGGTGGTCTCGTTCTTAGTGGCTCTTTGAGATCAGGTTCGAGCGCACCGCCGCCAATTGCTCGGGGGTGACTCCCAGGCCGAACAGGTAGGGTTCGATCCCGCCGGCCTGGTCCACAGCCTTGAATACCTCGGCGATCCAGTCCTCTTGCACCTTCAGTTTGGGGGTGATGCGACGCGAGTGGATATAGTCGTCGAGGATCACCTCGCGGGGGGTTCCCAGGCTTTCCAGCAGCAAGGCGGTCAAAATGCCGGTCCGGTCTTTGCCGGCCGAGCAGTGAAAAAGGAGGGGATAGGTGTCGGGCTTGGCCAGGAGGGCGAAGAAGTCGCGGATCAGGGGTCGATTTTCTTCGAGATAGGACCCATAGGCTTCTCGACCCAGCCCATGGCTGTTGGCCATGGGCCAATGGAGCTTCTTGAGAGGCGCGGTCAGATAGGTTTTGTCGGGCCCGTCCCTGGTGATCTCGGAGTCGAGCCGCAGTTCGAGAATCGTTTTGAGACCCATCCCCAACAGCTTTTCGGCATCCGCTCGCGACGCGAAGCAGAGGGCTCCGCTCCGGATCAGTTTGCCGGAGGCGACCGTTCCGCCAGCCGCGGGCAAGCCTCCCAAACCTCGGGTGTTGCGCGTGCCGTCGAGGGCGATGCGCCGGGCCTCGGGATTGGAGGGAAAGGCCAGGGCCGGGGCCACGGCCAGCAAAAGTAGCAGCCAGACTCTCATGGCTTGGGCAGGTGGGGTTTGACCAGGGCTTCGAAGGCTTCCAGCGGCTGGGCGCCGATATGGTGGGCCACGATGGTTCCGTCGGGGTCGATGACCCAGGTGGTGGGGATGCCCTCTACCGGAGGCAGCTTCTCGAGAAAGCTCTGCACCTCGGGAAGGTCGTGCATCACCACCGGGAAGTTGAGCTGCAGGCGCTCGGCGCCTTTCTTCATCTGTTCTTCAGACTGGTCATAGGAGATGCCCACCAGCTGCAGTCCCTGGTCTTTGTATTTCTCCTGCAGCTTGACCAGGTCGGGCATCTCGCCCATGCAAGGTCCGCACCAGGTGGCCCAGCAGTTGATGAGGATGACCTTTCCCTTCAGGCCCTCGGCCGAGATCGCGCCGGACTCGTGCGGAAAGCTGAACTTGGGGACAGGCCCGCCGGTGGCTTCTTGAGCCAGGGCGGGGAGGGCGCACAACAGGAAGAGACAGAGAATTCTTTGGATCATTTCGTTGCTCCTAACAGCGGATGGGGGGCCGGGACGTCCAACCATTCTAGCCCGGTGAAACCAGCCTGGCGACACATAGTTTCGAGCTGTTCCCGGGTGTAGACATCGCCGTCATGGGTGTGAACCAGCATGTTGAGACCAAACAGGAACGGGAAGAGGTTGCCCCGATTGGAAAAGTCGGGAATCATCTCGGCAATGATCAGCACTCCGCCCGGTTTCATCGCTTTGTAGACCCGTTGGAGCAGCTCTTCACATTGGCGATCTCCTTCGGAATGAAGAATGTGGCCAAGGTAGGCGAGGTCGAATTCTTGCTCGCCCAAATCGACAGTATGAAAGTCTCCCACTCGAAATTCATAGCGGTCTTGCACGCCGTGATTTTTCGCGAACAGACGGGTGACCCGGTCGAGCACGGGCTGCAGATCCACGGCCGTGACCTGGGCCTGAGGAGCCACTTCGGCGGCCGCAATACTCCAAACTCCCGAGCCGGCCCCGATGTCGAGCACTCGCGTCCGGCTTGCCGCCCAATGACGGGCGGCCGCCTGGGCGGCCGGGTAGTTGAGGTTGAACAAGGCGTCGACCCAGACCGCAAAGAACTCGCCCCGATCACCCTCGAGGGCCGGGACCGGCGTCGTCCCGCTCACTACCGCCGGGGTCAGCTTGGACCAACTCTCCCAGGACATGTCGGATTGAATGGTCAGACCCCCTAGATAGCTGGGGCGCCCTTTGACCAGAAACGCCTCTGAAGCCTCGGAAAGACGAAGTCTGTCGCCCTCACGTTCGAGTAGTTCCATCGACCACAGGGCGTCGGTCAGGAGCCGCACGCCCCGGGGCGAAGCCCCGGTGCAGGAGGCCAGTTCCTCGACCGTCTTGGCACCGGAGGAGAGATGAGTGAAGAGGTCGAGTTCGACCGCGGTCGAGAGCGCCCGGGCGGGCACGTGGGCGAAGGTGTAGCGTAAGACTGTATCGGGTGTCACTGGCATGGCCCAAGCTACGATGACGGACTGCCATCCTCCTGGATGCAGGGGTTTTGGATACAGAGGCCAAGTGCTTGAGTATGATCGGCGTCCGTCAAGGTTTGCAGCGCCGAGCCGATCAACTCGGCGAACTCTACGCGTTGACCGAAGCCGTCTCTCGGGCTGTCCGGCTAGAAGAGATCTACGAGGTTGCCATGGCCGGGTTACGCAGCGCGCTGGGTGCTGACCGCACTGCAGTCTTGCTGTTCGACGCGCAACAGCAGATGCGCTTCAAAGCCTGGACTCATCTCTCGGATAGCTATCGCCAGGCTGTCGAGGCCCACTCGCCCTGGGCTCCCGACACCGTCGACCCCCAACCCGTCTTCGTACCCGACATCCTCGAAGACCCGAGTCTCGAGCCATTCCTCGAGGTGGTCACCCAGGAGGGCATCCGCTCGCTGAACTTCATTCCCCTGGTGGCCGAAGGCAGGCTGCTGGGGAAATTGATGCTCTATTACGACCAGCCGCGAGAGTTCGAAGACGACGAGAAGAGTCTGGCTGCTTCTTGCGCCTCGCAGATCGCATTCGGCATCGTCCGGCAGCTCAGCCAGGACGCGTTGCGCCACAGTCAACAACGCCTCGAACGAGCCCTCGATGCCGGACACATGGGCACGTGGGACTATGAACTCCACAGTCAGCGAGTGGTCTGGTCGCCCCAGGTCGAGGCTATCCACGGCCTGCCTCGGGGTAGCTTCGACGGAACCTTCGAAGCGGCTATCAGCGCGGTGCACCCTGACGATCGCGAGCGCGTCATGGCGGCGCTCGAGGCGGCGGCCCAGGGAAAGGTCGCCTTTGATGAGGAGTATCGGCTGGTCTGGCCCGACGGCAATGTGGTCTGGGTGCACGGCAAAGGCGATGTGGTGCGCGACCGCGACGGAGCCGTCGCACGCCTGGCCGGCATCTGCATGGACGTGACCGAACGCAAGCACCGCGACCTTCTGCTGGCCGGGCAGAAAGAGGTCAAGGAGCTGATCATTCGGGGAGCTCCCTTACCTCAGGTGCTCGACCGTCTGGCCCGGCTGACCGAGAGCCAGGTGGAGGCGGTCAGCGCTTGCATCTGGTTAGTCGACCAGGAGCCGCACCCCCCGGACGGCCTGGTCCTGGGCTGGAGTCTCCCCTTGCTAAGTTCCAACGGCGAAAAGCTGGGCGTCTTTGCTCTTTATCGCCTCGAGCAACACGAGTCTCTACTGCAGGACTTGCAGGTGTTGGAAGTGCTCTCGCAGACCGCCGCCATCGCCATCGAGCGACACCGGGCCGAGCAGGCCCTGCTGCTGGCCAAAGAGGCGGCCGACGCCGCCAATCAAGCGAAAAGCCAATTCCTGGCTAACGTCAGCCACGAGATTCGCACTCCCATGAACGGCATCGTTGGCGCCGTGGGTCTGTTGCGCCAGACCGCTCTCGACGCCGAGCAGAACGAATTGCTCGACATGGTCAAGATGTGCTCCGAGGTGCTCTTGACGGTCATCGACGATGTCCTCGACATCTCGAAGATCGAGGCCGGCGAGTTGCGTCTGGCGAGAGAGTCGTTTGATTTGCAAGCGACTCTCGAAGAGTGCGTAGCGCTGATGCGCGAGCCCGCCTCGGCCCGGGGCCTGACCGTCGGCCTCGAGACGGCCGATCTGCCCCTCGTGGAGGGCGATGCCATGCGCCTGCGCCAGGTCGTGCTCAACCTGCTCAACAACGCCGTCAAGTTCACCAATGATGGTCGCATCGACCTGCGGCTGCGGTGCCTGCGCTCGAACGTCGAACAGCTCGAAGTGCGGATCGAGGTCGAGGATACCGGCATCGGCATCTCACCCAGCCAGCGCGCTCGCTTGTTTCGCCCCTTTAGCCAGGTCGACGTCGGCTCGTCGCGGCGCTATGGAGGGACCGGCCTGGGTCTATCCATCTCCAAGCAACTCGTCGAGATGATGGGCGGGACGATCGGCCTCGAATCCGAGGTCGGACGTGGCTCGCTCTTCTGGTTCACCGCGACCTTTCCCCGGGCCGCCCAGTCGACCGCACCCGCCACCACCTCTCCCCGGCCCGGCAGTTCAGACTTGCGCATCCTGGTGGCCGAAGACAACCCCATCAACCGTCGCGTGCTGCTGATGCAGCTGGAAGAGCTTGGCTACCAGGCCGAAGCTGTTTCGCACGGAGGCGAGGCCCTGAGCCTGCTCTCCGAGAGCGAATTCGACGTGGTTCTCATGGATTGCCAGATGCCCCAGGTCGACGGCTACGAGGCCACCCGTCGGCTTCGCGCCCGGGCCGGCCACCAGCCCGTGGTGATCGCCCTCACGGCTCACGCCCTCGAGGGCGAACGAGAGAAATGCCTCGAGGCCGGTATGGACGACTATCTCCGCAAGCCCGTGCCTCCCGAGGAACTCCACTCGGTTCTCGAGCGCTGGGCTGGCTAATCCCTGGTACCCCGGTTGGCCCGGTTGGCCCCGGTTTGGCCCGGTTGGCCCCGGTTTGGACCGGTTGGGCCGAGTACGGCACGTGGTAGCGCCGAATTCGGCACCTGGTGGTGCCGTATCCCAGGCTTGGCCCGGTCGGCCCGGGCTTGGCCCGGTTGGGCCGAGTACGGCACGTGGTAGTGCCGAATTCGGCACCTGATGGCGCCGTACACCGGGCTTGGCCCGGTTGGGCCGAGTACGGCACGTGGTAGTGCCGAGTTCGGCACCTGGTGGTGCCGTACCCCGGGCTTGGCCCGGTTGGCCCCGGTTTGGCCCGGTTGGGCCGAGTACGGCACGTGGTAGCGCCGAATTCGGCACCTGGTGGTGCCGTACCCCAGGCTTGGCCCGGTCGGCCCGGGCTTGGCCCGGTTGGGCCGAGTACGGCACCGGGTAGCGCCGAATTCGGCACCTGGTGGTGCCGTACCCCAGGCTTGGCCCGGTCGGCCCCGGTTTGGCCCGGTTGGGCCGAGTACGGCACGTGGTAGCGCCGGATTCGGCACCTGATGGCGCCGTACCCCGGGCTTGGCCCGGCGGGGCAGAGTACGGCACCGGGTAGCGCCGCACCCCGGGTTTGGCCCGGTTGGGCCGAGTACGGCACGTGGTAGCGCCGAATTCGGCACCTGGTGGTGCCGTACCCCGGGCTTGGCCCGGCGGGGCCGAGTACGGCACCAGGTAGCGCCGTACCGCCGGCTTTGGCCAGTTGCTTCGGCGAGGCCAAGATTCGATAACGAACACACGATCACTAGGGGCTCGGACGGGAATGGGCTGTCAGGGCTGAGACTGCGGGTCACAGGGCGCGTTCGCTAACACAATTTTAGCAAAGAATCGGCAATAGCCAGCTAAAGTTCTCGCAACCTTCCGGACAAGTGGGTGGATGATAATCGTGATATGAACATTCCAGGCTACTTTGGAGAGCAAATTCGAACTGCCCGCAAGGGGAAGCAGTGGACCCAGCGCCAGGTTGAGGCCAGGCTCGAACTTCGCCGTGGCAGGTTGTCAGATCTAGAGAACAATCGCCGGCCTCCGACCGCGAGCGAACTCATCGAACTCGCGCGACTACTCGAGGTTCCGGTGGGCCGTTTGCGGAGCACCCTGGACGAGCCCGAGGAAGATTCTCTGGCTGCGGCCCGGAAGCGGTTCGCACCGAGCAATCGCTTCTATCCCAAGCAAGACCGTCCCAGTTTTGTCAGACTGGTGGCCGCGCGCCAAAAGTATCCCGAGCAGTGTCGGCAACTCGAATGGCTCATCGGGGATCGGCCAGACCTGAGCAAAGTCCAGCTCTACTTGCGGGATCAGGCTTTCGATTCGAGGTTGGAAATGCTCGCGCATCTCCAGTTGCTAGTAGAGGGGGCCCGTCCCTGTTGGGAGTCTCCGGCGGCCTGGGGATTTGAGTCCGAGACCGTGATTGACCCGGTGAGTGGGCTTGGCATCGGCGGGCGTCGTCGACCCGCCTTGTATCTGGCTGGGCCGTCGGAGGCTATCATCTTTGCTCAGGTTGGCGTGCTGCTGTCTCGGCGAGCCTGCCTGGACCTGCTGGTGGGGACGCGCTCGGGCTGGCATTTCGTTGAGTTGGATGGAAAGGGGCACGATCCGTGGACCGATGCTCTGCGGGATGAAGTGTCGATTCCGATCGTTCGCTTCAACGAGGACGAGGTGTTGCGAGGAGGAATTCAGGGCTGGCTAGCCAGGGCGGCTTAGTCCCAGTCAAGGTCCGGGCGGCTTAGTCCCAGTCAAGGTCCGGGCGGCTTAGTCCCAGTCAAGGTCCAGGTGGCACTGCTTGTATTTCTTGCCGCTACCGCACCAGCATGGGTCGTTACGACCGGGTTTTTTCAGGCGCGGAGTGGCGTCAGCCAGGTCGGCGGGGGAGGTCGGCCAGGTGACGCGGGCCTCGCGGCCGTCGCGGAGCGTGACGATCTGCTCCGAGTCGCCCTCGAGATCAAACTCGAAAGCCACGGCCATCAGGTCAGTCATGAGTCGAAAGTCGTTGGTAGTTCCGGCTCCCCGGTCGGTAAAGCAATAGGGAACGACATCCACGTCCAAGGTGTGCAGATCGAGATCGTCGATCTCATCCCGTAGATGCACCGCTTCGGCCCCCTCGAGGTAGGTGACCAGGGCTTCGGGCTTGGCCCCGTCGCGCTCGGCCAGCACGTCCGAGGCGCTGCGGTCGTCGGTGAAGACCGCCAGGCCGTATTGCTCGGTCTCGCCTCCCCAGAGGCTGAGCAGGACCGGGTTGCGAGTCAGGCCCTCGACCAGCATGAGCTGCTCCTCTTCGATCTCGAGCCAGGGAGCCGTCAGGGCGAAACTGGCGGCCGTGAGCAGAAAGTGGTGTAGAACCTCGCGGTCGACGCCTTCAAAGGTCCAGTCGATGCCCTCCAGCAGGTTCTCGACCGTCTCCATGCCACGTTCCACCAGGGGGAGGGCGCGGCGGCTTTCGACCTTGAGACCGGTGTGGTCGCGCAGCAAGTCGACCAGGCGCCGATCGTCGACCACCAGCGCTTCTGGTCGCTCGTTCTCTTGGAGTGCCTCGTCGACAGTAGAGAAGAGCAACTCGAGGTCTTCATCGCGAGGACCGGATTGGAGGTTGAGGGTTTCGCCTCCGGGTTCGGACATCACCACCACGATCTCGAGGCCCTCTTCGCGAGGGAAGCGCTTGACCAGATAGCGCAGCGCGGCGCGGTGGGGTTCGAGCTTGGTCAGGATCTGAGCGAACTCGGGGCTGTCTCGATCCAGCTCGAACAGGCCTTCAGAGTTCTTCACGATGGGCTTCTGTTGGCGCCACGACTTGATCAGGCTCTCTTCGCCAGCGGAAAGGTTGACGCCGGTGAGCGTTAGCCGGCGGGCCAGTTCGCTGAGAGGCAGGGGCTCTTCTTCGAGCAAGGCAGCTACCATGGCTTGCTTGATGTTGAGGCGAGCGGTCTTGTAGACATGCAGGGTGGGAGCCGGGTCGTCGGGCGGGAAATACCGCTCGAGAGCCCGGTCGATGCCTCGATAGTCGGGTTCTTCAAAGTCGAAGTCGTGTCCGACTGACTGGACCATCTGTTGGTGCTCAGGGTGGTCGGGGTTGACCAGGGCCTCGAAGGCGGGGATGCCGCCGCAATCTTCGGGCGGGGCCGGACCGGCCGCGGCCAGCAGCATTGGATAGTGGCAACTGGCCGCGTAGGGTCGAAGGATCTCGATGCCCATCTGCCAGTCGTCACCAAAGTCGTAGCGATAGAGAAAGTCGGGACGGTCGACCAGTAGTTCCCACAGGGGAACCCTCTCGTCATTGCTGCCCTCGACAAACTCGGGGTCACCATAGACCTCGCCGTAGATCTCGAAGCTGTGGAGATGCCGATTTTCCCACAGCATGGACGCCTGCAGGGCCAAATGCAGGTCCAACAACGTCAGGTCGCCTGGCATTCGCAGGTGCCGCACGACTTCCACGTCGGTGTCCAGGAGGGTACAGCGTAGGTGGTAATCTTTCATTTTCGCAGACGCCTTTCGCCAAGGGGGTTGACCTGCCCTAGGCGGGTGTGGATAGACTTTTTAGGAGCGCTTGCGCTTCCATTCCCCGGAGCCGATCAGCCGGCTCGAAGGCGAACGGGTCGCCCACGGTTTGCTCAGGAGTGGTATCCTGGTGAAAGATGAAACTCACCCGGCAACTCGAAACGGCCCTTCAGGCGGCGACGACACGGTCGCTGGAGCTGGGCCATTCGGTCGTGTCCAGCGGCCATCTGTTGTGGGCCTTGACAGCTCAGACGGATTGCGGAGCCTATCGCTGCCTGGGCGACGAGCAAGCCGAGGCGGCTCGGCAGAAGGCGGCTGAATTCGAACCCGAGCCGGTGGGCTACGAGGGCCTGTTCTCGACGATTCTGCTGGTGGCCCTCGTCGAGGCCGAGCAGAAGGCCGCGGCCGACGAGCGACAGCGCCTGGGAACCTGGCATGTGCTCGAGGCCCTGACCGGTGCGGATGGTGAATGTGGGAGCTATCTTGCGGGGTTGAGCCGGGGCCTGTTCGTGGCCGACAAAGAACCGGCCGCGCCGACCAGGACCCCGCACTCGACCATGCTGCTGAACCTGGTGTTCTTGTCGGTGGCAGCTCTCTTCGGAGTGTTGCTGTTGTTGCCGGTGCTGGCCGACATCGATCCCGGTTGGGGACGGTCCTATGCCGACAACCTGCTCTATCTGGTCCTGGCCGTGATGGGGATGTTCGGGCTCGTGGGGCTGGGGATGGTGGTCAAAGCCCGGCGTCTGAGCGCACTGGCTCCCAACCAGTGCCGCCATTGCGGCTTCGAGTGTGCGTTTGCCGCCGCCTTTAGCGAGCCGGGGGACGATGGCACGGTGGTGTGCCGCAAGTGCCAACAAGCCCGGCGGCGCCGAACGCGCCGACTGGTGGCGGCAGGCTGGGCCCTGGTCGGCTTGCTGGCGGTGGCTGCGACGGTCGGGGGGCAAACGCGTCTAACGGGCTTCTTGTGGCTGCTCTTATGCTTGCCGGTGGCGGCTGTCCTGCATGAACTGGGCCATCTGTTGATGGCCAGGTTACTGGGTTTTCGACCCTGGTGCATCCACCTCGGTTTCGGCCCCATGGTCATTCGAGGGCGTTGGAAAGAGCTTGAGGTCACCGTTTCGGCCTTCCCGTTCACGGGTTATCCGGAGCTCCTCTCTCAACCGGGACGCTGGCGCTGGTCGCTTTACCTGACCGGGGGAATGCTGGCCAACGCCGCGGCGCTGAGCCTGACCTGGCCCCAGCTTTACCGATTTCAAGAAACGGTGTCGCCTCTTCCGGCCCTGGCGGCGGCGAACCTGGTCATGCTGGCGATCGCGGTGCTTCCTCTGTCTTACACTAACGATGGAAAGGGTGGCAAGCTGGTCTGTGAAGTCGAGGCCATTGTGGGAGGCCTGACCAAAGATTTGCCCGTGCTGGCCAACGCTCGACAGGTGAGCCTGTTCCATCGCTATCTGTCGGACTGTCGTCGGCAACGGATCGACCTGGCCGCCGGCACGCTCGCGGCCCTCGAGACCCTCGACCCTGACCAGCCCCTCTACCAGGTCTTGCGGGCGAATCTAGAGTTGTGGCGGGGCCGGTTCGAGGTTTATCTCGAAGCCGGTCCGCGGGTCCTCGAACTCGACCTCCCCGAGGTCGAGAAGGCCGACATCCATTCCAAGTTGGCCTGGGCGCATCTCTATCACGACGAGAACTGGGATAGAGCGGCGCGGCACCTGGCTGCGGCCCGAGCCATCACGCCCGGCGCACAAGCGGCGCTCCAGGCCTGTCTCGATTTTCGCCAGGGCAAGACGCTCGAAGCTCGCAGCGCGCTGGGACAGGCCATGCGGCGAACCGAGCGTTCGGCACACCTGGCCTCGCTGGCTTGCTACGCTGCCCTGTTCGCCCGTCTGGACGGCCATTCGCAGCAGGCCGAAAGCTTCGTCGAGGTGGCCGAACACGCCGACCCTAAGTGCAGCTTGCTGGCCGCCATCCGTGACCCGCAGGCGTCGTTGCCGCTACGGCCGACTCCGCCAGAGGCCAAAGGGTGGTCGGGCTTTGTCGAGAAGCAAGCCGGATGAGATGGTTGCTGCTGCTGGTAGTGGTCGTTCTGGGCGGGTGCGGATTGGGCGCCGCCCAGCTTCAGGGCGAGTTCTTCACGGCTCTCGAGCAGAATCGAGAAGACCGAGCCCTCGAGCTTCTCAAGGAACATCCTCAACTGGTCATCGGGGGCAACCAGCTGGCCGAGACCAACCTGCAGTTGGCCATCGCCAACCGTCGGGCCCGAGTGGCCCTGGCCCTGATCGAGGCCGGCGCTCCCTTGAGCGCCAATCCGAAGGCTAAGGGAAAACACGGCAAGTCGAAGGGGGCGCCGCCGCTGCTGCTGGCTCTGCGCCAGATCAACAGCGCCGACCCCGACCATCCCTTTCGCAACCTGGCCATCGTGATCATAGAAAAGGGCGCCGATGTCAGAGCCCAGGACAAGAGTGGCTTTACCGCCCTGCACCACGCGGCCGGCCTGGGCGATGTCGAACTGGTCAAGCTACTGCTGGCCAAAGGCGCCTCGAAAGAGGTCAAGAACGAGGAGGGCAAGACGCCTCTCGACCTGGCCACGGGCGAGGCGAAAGAGTATCTCTCGACTCACTGAGCCGGGGATTCAGCCGTTTGCAGTTGGCGGTATTGGCGCAGCAAATCGGCCCGCCAGCGCAGGATCATTCCGAAGGCCAGCAGGAAGAAGAGGGCTCCGGTTTGCAGCGGCGACACCAGGTGCTCGACGTAGCCATGCAGGGCCAGGCGGATGGCTACCAGGATGAACATTACCCACAGGAAGGCTGGCGAGCGGCGAAGATAGATGGCGTCATCGCGCCACTCCATCTTGGACGTGCGGATCATCGGGGTGGCAAAGAAAATCGCGCCAAGCACGAAGGCGGTGGCCGCCCAGGCCAGGGGCACGCGAGCGGGAGGGTACAAGAACATGCCCAGCCCGGTGCTCATTCCCAGGGGAGGGATGATCAGGGCCTTCAAAGTGACCGGGCGACTCGTCTCGCGCAGCCTCCAGAGCAACACGCCACAAGCTCCCATCAGGGGAACGGCTATGGTGTGAGGGCCCGTCATCGGGGATCATCATACACCCTAACCGGACCCGGGCCAACCCTGGATCTAGAATGCCAGGGGAAGTTGCTGACATCGACTTCCTGGCCACGGCCGGCAAAGCAGCCGCCATTCCCGTGATCCTCAGTGCCGGTGCGACGTCGGGATGCGACGCCGATTGCGGGGCAACCACCCCTTCCAGTTGCACCTCGATCAATCAACCGGCTAGCTTTCCCCCCACGAACTGCGCTTCTTGTTGCGGCACCTGCGGTTTTTTTGGCACGAGTTGCTCTACCTGTCCGGACGATCGCGCTACCTGTTTTTGCATGCGGTCGATCAATGTCGTGGGCGGGGCCGGGGGCTCCTGTGCCGGCGGGGACACCGAGGTCGGCAGCATGCCGCAGTCTTGCCTGAAGGACTTTGAACCGCTGTGCGCCTTTCCGGGCGCTTGCCAGAAGGATTGCAATGCCGCCCGCACGGTGGCGGTGGCCAACGGCTTCACCCAATATGCCTGCTGCTTCAACTGCACTTGACACCTTGCAAGCAGTCGGCTGCCCGCGACAGCCGCTCTCGAGCTGAAGGGTTCGCGGGCCAATCCGAAGGCCGGCTCGAGAACCACTCGGGAAAGAACAACAAGGTCAGGTCGGCCAGTTGCTGATAGCGGCCCAGGACACCGCGGATGCGGGTCAAGCACTTGCCGACGGTGCTTAACCCCTTGCGCGGATGATAGAGGTCGGGATCGTTGACGCCGCGATCGTCGGCGTCACGAAGGGGCGGCCCATCGACTCTAGCTGATAGTCGTTGGGATTGGCCGTCTCGTGGCCGGTCAGCACGCTAGCCGCCTGAGCCATGAATTCATACAACCAGCGCCGGTCCTGGGGGTCGTGGCCGAGGCGAACAGGTGCTGCAGTGGCCACCTGGGCCAGCGATTTCTCTTGCTGGACGGCATTGAGATACAGAACCGGTTGTTGGTTCGAGTGGGCGCCCATCGCCTCGGCCTCGGCCGGGCTGAGGAAGTCGGCCAGCGAAACGTAGCCTCCGTTGGCTTTGTTCACGCTCGCCCTACAGCACGGTGACCGGCTGGGAAGGGTCTTTTGCAAACAACGCCTTTTGGGTGGTGAGCAATCCGCGGCCGGGGTCGGCGGGCGAGGTGACCGTCAGTTGGCGGGCCAGTTCGTCGATTTTGGCCTGGTCGACCTGATGCCCCCAGAGATGGTCGAATATAGTTTCCGGCTGAGGGCAGGGCGTTGCGAGGAAGTTGCCTGGTCAAGGAATAGCCAAGGTTTTTTTGGGGTCGTCGTCAGCCTGTCGAGTTAGGCTGCTAGTGAAGAGAGGTTTCTATGCAGCTCAGACCAGAATTCAAAGATTACGTTTCGCGCAAATTGTACCTTCCCACCCAGTGCGTGGTCGAGGGTGCTCGACCGTTCGACCTGCCGGCCGGCCAGGCCGAAGAGCGCCTTCAGCAAGAGTGCGAGACGGCCACTCGCATGCTGGAGATGGACAAAGATCTGTATCACCAGGATCGGCAAGCCCTCTACGCCGCGCTGCCTCCTGATCCAGGCAAACATCCAGAAATGGCTCATTTTCGTCTGCGAGGGTTGGCCGAAGAGCAGCTTCGCTTTCGCGTGGTGGAAGAACGCGTCGAGGACGGACCGCCCGGTATCTTCTCGACCGTTCTATGTCAGGCGCCCGCCACCGTCGACGAGTTTGACCCCCAGGGACCGGCCCTGGCTCGGCCCAAGGCCGTGCTCTTCGTCGATACCACTCCGGGCGAGCCGGGAGCGACCGTCTACTTTCACTCGCTAGTCGACCTCTATCCCCAGTTGGATGCCGAACACACCAGAGCCAGCCACGAGTCGGTCAGACCCGACCGCGCTCGGCTACGCCCGGCGGTGGCTGAGCGGCTCGAGCGTATGAAATCGGCCGTCGCCCTCCATCGCCTGGGCGGCAACGGGGCGGCCGATGCGTCGTATTGCCTGGTCGATGCCGCTGGTACGCCCGTGGGGGCAGTGCGCATCGAACTCGAGGGGACAGATCCCTTTCGTGGGCCCATTCCTGGTGTCGACAAGACCCAGGGAAGGGTCAGTCTGGCCGTTCATCCCGACCAGGTCCACGCCGAGCAGATTGAACTCGATGGCGAGGAGCGCAAGGCTTTGCTAGAAAACATTCTGGCGACGGGCTCGCCGACGCCCGACCGGCAGGCCGCCACGGACGCTCTTCAGGCCCTGGTGGCTGACGGCGACCTTGGCTTCTATGAGAGGGCCGTCGAGCAGCTTGGCGACGAGGGAAGCTGGCTAGGCCGAATGCGAGCCGGCGAGCCGCCCTCGCGCGTGTTCTAGACGTGCCACGTCGGGATGTCGATTCATCGGGGTGGCAAAGAAAATCGCGCCAAGCACGAAGGCGGTGGCCGCCCAGGCCAGGGGCACGCGAGCGGGAGGGTCCAAGAACATGCCCAGCCCGGTGCTCATTCCCAGGGGAGGGATGATCAGGGCCTTCAAAGTGACCGGGCGACTCGTCTCGCGCAGCCTCCAGAGCAACACGCCACAAGCGCCCATCAGGGGAACGGCTATGGTGTGAGGGCCCGTCATCGGGGATCATCATACACCCTAACCGGACCCGGGCCAACCCTGGATCTAGAATGCCAGGGGAAGTTGCTGACATCGACTTCCTGGCCACGGCCGGCAAAGCAGCCGCCATTCCCGTGATCCTCAGTGCCGGCGTTCCCCGGCCGGCCAGTGCGACGTCGGGATGCGACGCCGATTGCGGGGCAACCACCCCTTCCAGTTGCACCTCGATCAATCAACCGGCGAGCTTTCCCCCCACCAACTGCGCTTCTTGTTGCGGCACCTGCGGTTTTTTCGGCACGAGTTGCCCTACCTGTCCGGGCGATTGCGCCACCTGTTTTTGCATGCGGTCGATCAATGTCGTGGGCGGGGCCGGAGGCTCCTGTGCGGGGGGGGACACCCAGGCCGTCAGCATGCAGCAGTCTTGCGTCAAGGACTTTGATCCACTATGTGGAGCCTTTCCGGGCGTTTGCCAGCGGGATTGCAATGCCGCCCGCGCGGTGGCCGTGGCCAACGGCATCAGCCAATATGCCTGCTGCTTCAACTGCACTTGAGACGCTCGAGGCAGTCGGCCGCCAGGCCCAGTCCGCTCTCGAGCGGCCGGTCGGGGCCTGGCTTGCTGAAAGCCTGCGACAGCGACTCTCTCAGCTGATCCGGTTGGCGGCACCAGAGGCCGTAGCCCAGACGTTCTATTCGGCGAGCGTTGTCGAACTGGTCGTGGGCCAGAGGACAGATGACCTGAGGGATGCCGGCGGCCAGAGCCTGCGATAGCGTGCCGATGCCGCCGTGGTGAACGATGGCGTCGACCCGGGGCAAGAGCTGGCTAAAGGGAGCGTAGTGGGCCGTAAGCACGTTGTCTGGCAGGCGTTCGGGCAGGTTGGCGGCGTGGCGCGTCAGCAGAATGCCGGCCCGGTCGCCACACGCCTCGACGGCTCGGGCGTAGAACTCGGGCAGATTGCCGAATCCGGTGCCGCCCGTGAAGACGACCACCTGTCGTCCCTGCTGACGGGCCTGGGCCAGAAAGTTCTCGATGGGCGCATCCAACTGGGTGGCCCCTTCGAGGTCATAAAGAGGAAAGCCACAGAACTCCAGGTTTGCGGGCCAATCCGAAGGCCGGCCCGAGAACCACTCGGGAAAGAACAACAAAGTCAGGTCGGCCAGTTGCTGATAGCGGCCCAGGACACCGCGGATGCGGGTCAAGCCCAGGCGCCGGCGTAGACGATTGGCGGCCGCGGCCAAAAGCGGATCGACCAGCAGATGATCGAGCCCAAACCAGAGCAGCCGATCGAGCCAGGCCGGCAGTGGGCGGGCTGACGGGTCAAGCAGGGGAGGATCGACATGGGAGCGCACCACCGAGGGCTGCAGGTGCACCGTCACCGCCGGCAGTTGGCGGTAGTCCGCCAGGCACCGCACCGGCAGCGATAGGGTCGTGCCCACCAGGACGGTGGGCTGGTCGGTGAGACGCTCGAGCATCGCCTCGAAGTCGCGCTCGAGAGTCAAAGCCAGAAACTTGCCGACGGTGCTTAATCCCTTGCGCGGATGATAGAGGTCGGGATCGCTGGTGGCCAGGTGATACTCCTCCACCGTGCCCACCGGGTGCAACTCGATTTGAGCGCTGATGACCGCCGCTTCGAAAGCGGGATTGGCGAAGAACACGCAGTCGTGGCCCCGCCGCTGCATCTCGCGGGCCAGACCGACCAGGGGAAGAACATCTCCGTGGCTGCCGGAGGGAAGCCAGAAGTACCGCAAGCTATGGAGTCAGGTCGCCGGCCACGAGCCCCTGACTGGTCCCCAGCAAGAATTGACCGTTCTGATTGAGGGTCAACAGCTCGCTGGGATACAGGGTGCGCTCGCGCATCTTCAGCACCGAAGCCGAGCCGTCGTTGACATTACCGGTGATCAGGCCGCGCGAGGTGCCGATGATGAAGCTGCCATCTTCATTGAGGGCGGCGGTGGTGTTCTGGACATAGCCGTCGCCGGAGTGGTCCTCGTCGCCGTCTTCATCGACCCCGTTGGTGGCATAGAGGGTGCGACCGGCCAGCGTCAGGCTGGTCAGCGAGCCGTCGTCGAGGTCGCCTCGCACGACCCCGCGGCTGGTGCCGGCCAGGAATTGTCCCTGTTCGTTGAGGGCCATTCCCTCGTCAGCGTAGAGACGTTTGCCGTCCAGGGTGAGATGGCTGGTCGAGCCTCCCACCTGACCTCGAATCAGACCCTGGCTGGTGCCGGCCACGAACCGTCCCTGGTTGTCGAGCTGCATTCCGTCATCCGCATAGACCCGGCGGCCCTCGAGGGTCACCCGCGACACCGAACCGTCGTCGAGGTCGCCCTGCACCACGCCCTGGCTGGTGCCGGCGATAAACTGGTTGCCGTCGTTGAGGTCGAGGCCGTCGCTGGTGTAGAGGGTGCGTCCCTCGAGTTGGACCAGTTGAGCCTGGCCGCTGTTGACCAGCCCACTGACCAGACCGCGGGAAGTTCCGCTCAAGTAGCGTCCCTGCGCGTTGACCTGGATGCCTTCGTCTTGATAGAGCGTGTGCCCGTTGAGTTCGAGCGAGCGCACCGAGCCGTCGTTGAGGTCGCCCACCACGAGGCCGCGGCTGGTGCCGGCGATGAACTGGCCTCGCTCGTTGATGGCCGAGCCACCATCGGCATACAGGCGGCGGCCGTTGAGTTCGAGGTAGCGCTGGCTGTCCGGCTGGTTGAGGTTGCCCACCACGATGCCACGACTGGTGCCGGCCACGAACTGGCCCGAGGAGTTGATGTCGCCTCCCTCGTCGGCATAGAGCTTCTGGCCGTTCACCTCGAGAAGCAGGCCGGTGGCCTGGCCCGGTTGCGCTTCCTGGGGCAGCGAAATGCTGGTGGATGGCGGCTCGGGGCCCGACTGGCAGCCGGCCAGGGTGGTGATGGCCGCCAGACCCAGCAGGGCTGCTCCCGCCATCGACCACTTCGAGCGCGGAGCCTGTCCCGTCTCGACCACATCCAGGGGCTGGCTGGGAGCGGGGAGAGGCGCGGAGCGGGCTCCGGGAGGGGCTGAAAAACGGAGGGAAGGCGTGGGTTGCAGCATACTTTCATCCTATCAGCCTACGGTGGGGGTGGGGTCGATGAACTGTTAACTTCTGGGGGGAACCAGCCATTTACCAGCGAACGCGAGGACGCATCCAGATGCGTTTCATCGTTCGCTCAAACCTGATCTCTTTCGTTCTCGACCTCTTCTTCAACCTCGGTCTGAGCTTCTTTTGCCTATCCCACTTTCGCATTCCCATCGAGGCCCGGGGGACGGCCCTGGCGATGCTGGCCTGGATATACGTTCCTCGCACCATCATCTTCTTCGCCTATCGCATTTACGCCATGCTACCGATGGACCGCTGGCTGACCAACAAAGAGGGGGCCGACGAAGCCACCATCATCGAGGCGGCCCGCTCCGCCTATGAGTCACCGCTCAAGACCAATCTCTTCTACACCCTGCTGGCCTTCATCGGGCCTTACGGCTTTTTCACCTATCGCCTGTGGGCTAGCCCCGAATTCGGCTTGGCCGGGCACGGGTTGGTGGCCGGCGCCTTTCTGGCTCTGGGGGTCGGGGTGGGGTCGTTCGCCCTCGGCTATCCCCTCAACCTGGTCATCACCGGAACGGTGGCTAGCGAGATCTCCCTGGTCATGCGCGAGCGCGGGCTCAAGGTCGAGGCCATGGCCCTGCCCCTGCGCACTCGCATGCTCATCCTGGGAGTCTGCCTGACCGCCACTCCCTGTTTCTTGATGCTGTCCATGCAGGCCATGCAGCTCGGCGAGACTGGTGCCGACATCGTCAGCCTGACCGGTCTGGGCTGGCTCTGTGTACTCCTGTCTTGCTGGGCTCTGCTCTCGACCATTCTGGTCAACCTGACCATTTCGCGTCCGGTGGGCAAGGTCCGCGGGGCGGTGGACCAGATCTTCGCCGGCACCCGGCCCGAAGCCGTGGCGCGTGTGCCCGTCTCTTATCCCGACGATCTCGGCGTGCTGGCCGAGGGCACCAATCGCATGCTCGACCAGCTCGAATCTTCCAGCCAGCAGATCGCCGAGCAGATGACCGAACTCGAGCAGGCCAACGAGCAGCTCAAGTCGGCCACCCAGGTCAAAGGCGAGTTTTTGGCCAGCATGTCCCACGAGCTGCGCACCCCGCTCAACGCCATCATCGGCTTCTCTCGCATCCTGTTGCGCAAGACCGAGGACAAGCTGCCCGAGCGCCATTACCAGAACCTGGTCCACATCCACAAAAGCGGCAAGCAGTTACTGTCGCTGGTCAACGATATCCTCGACTTCGAGCGCATCGAGGCGGGCCGCCTCAATATCACCCATCAGGAAGTCTCGGCCAAGCAATTGCAGGCCGAACTACTCGAGTCGTTCGAGTCGCAGGCCAAGGAAGAAGGCTATCAGTTGCGGGTGGTGGTCATCGATGGCCCGATCGTGCTGTGGACCGACCCCGAGCGGCTCGGCCAGATTCTAGGCAACTTCATCACCAACGCCATCAAATATGCCGGCAACGAGGGAGTCATCCGCCTGCGCATCGCTCGCGAGCAGGGCGAGATCAAGTTCTCGGTCAGCGACCAGGGCAAAGGCGTCACCCCGGAAGAGAAAAGACGCATTTTCGAGGCCTTCTCGCAGCTCTCGGATGGCAAGGCCGGCGTCGGGCTGGGTCTGGCCATCGTGTCGCGGCTGGCGGCCCTGCTCGGAGGCCGGGTCGACCTCGAGTCGACTCCGGGCAAGGGCTCGACCTTCAGCTTTTACCTGCCCGCCAGTAGCGAAATCGGCGCGCAAGGTCTGGGCCGGTTGCTGCCCAAAGGGGATGGACCCGAACTGCTGGTGGTCGACGACCAGCCCAGCTTTCTCGAGATGATGTACCAGGAGTTCAGCGAGTCGGGTCACCGAGTCCATCTGGCCAAGACCGGCGAAGAGGCCCTGGAGATGCTCAAAACCCTACGACCGGACGCCATCCTGCTCGACATCATGATGCCCGGCCTGGGTGGCTGGGAGACCCTGCGTCGCATTCGCGAGAACCCCGAGACCTCGCAGTTGCCGGTCATTATCACCAGCGTGCTCGACGACAACCGGGTAGGCTTCGAACTGGGTATCAAAGGCTGGCTCACCAAGCCGATCCAGAGCAAGGACCTGAAGTCTCTGCTGGGTGGACTGAGCCCCGGCCGCCGGGTCTTGTTGGTCGACGACGACAAGGCCACCACCGACCTGCTCGGCCAGTTGCTCGAAGAGATGGAGCAACCCAGCCTGGCTGCCCACGCAGGCCAGCAAGCCCTCGAGCTGCTGGCCGCCAACGAAGACATCGCCGCCGTCATCCTCGACCTGGGCCTGCCCGACATCGACGGCTTCGAGGTGCTCGAGCGCCTGCGTGAACTGCGGGGTAACGCCATCACGGTGGTCGCCTATACCGGGCGCGAGCTGACCGAGCAAGAATCCAACCGCCTGCAAGACTCGCTGGCCCGGGTGGTCAAGAAGAACGCCAGTAACAGCGTGCGCCGGGCCATTCAGGCGGTGATCCGCTGAGACCCGTTCGGGTCATTGACCTGAACGAGGCGCAGGTCCACAATGGGCGCGATGATCGTGTGCTGGTTGCGCAACGGAAGACGGGTGCTGGTCAGGCCTCTGGATGCTGACGACAAACCCACTATTCAAGCGGGTTTTGAGCGTCTTTCGGCTCGCTCGCGCTATAACCGCTTTCTGCGGGCCGTCAAACACCTTTCGGCCGACGACCTCGAGCTGCTGACGCGGGTTGACCAGAAGGACCACGTGGCTTTGCTGGCTCTAGACCATCACCACGGAGTGGGAGTGGCCCGCCTCATTCGCCTGCCCGACCAGCCTCAGTTAGCAGAGTTCGCCATCACCGTGGTCGACAGCCATCAGGGGCTTGGGCTTGGCAAGCTGCTGCTCCAGTTTCTGGCCTATTCGGCGCTGGCCCGTGGAGTGACCACCCTGCGCGGTTGGGTTCATCCCGAGAACCACGCCATGCGCCATCTGCTGCTGCAGGCCGGAGCCAGGCTCACCGCCAGCGAACCCGGATTGCACTGCCTGGATATGGCTTTGCTTGGTTGACGCCTAGTTGTCGGCGTTCTTGGCGGCGAAGTAGCCGCCCGCGCCGAGCAGGGCGCCAGCACCCAGGCCGATGGAGACACCCAGCGCCCAGGCCGGACCACCGAAGCCTTTGCCGGTGGCGAGGTCGACTACGAAGCCAACGGCACCGCCGACGCTGCCACCACCGAGAGCGGTGATGCCCACTTTTTTCAGCAGGCTAGGCCGAGCGGGCTCGACCGTATCCTGAGGCGGCTGCTGAGCCGGCGGTTGGGGCTGACTGGCTGCGCTGGTGTAAGTGCGAGGCGTGGCAACGTTAGTGATCTTCATAGACCCAGGATAACCGCGCGCGCGTGAACATGCTTGACCGGAATGTAACCTTTTTTGCAAGTCGGGCTAGCCCGGCTGGACCGCCATCGAGATGATATCCAGCATCGGCTCGCCCGCCTCGGCGATGAAGCGGTAGTGCTTCCAGGGCTGGTTGCCGCGCTGGGCCTTCACCTCGCGCAGACGCTCGGAGCTAATGGTGGCGTAAAGTCCGACCACCACGTCGGAGTGTCCGCAACCCTGGTCGTGGCACACCTGGCAGCCGGGGAAGACCAGCTGATGCTGCTGCTCCCCCTCGGTGTAGGCCAGGGTCAGGTTGCCGGATGCGCGGTCCCAGTGGTAGCCGGTGACGGTGACGTGCATCGGAATCAAGACCCCGGGGTGCTCCGGGGGTGGAGCCGGCGCGTCTTTGAACATCGGGATCGACTTGGCTGGCTGGACCGGCGTTTGAGCCGGCACCGGCGCCGCCATGGGCTGTTCTGGGGCCGGGACGGTCGGCATCGGCATGGTGGCCACGTGAGCAGCTCCGCCGCTGGCGGCCATCTCTTTTTGAGCGAAGAAGGCCTCGCGGGTGGGGTCGATGCGGTTGGCCTCGGCCAGCAGCACGGCGATGTCGGCGTTGGACCGCGTCTCGAGCACCGCCCCCATGCGAGAGGTGTTGAGCTTTTGCTCGTCGGTCTCGGGACGAAACGCCAGCCCGGCTGAATAGCGACGACGCTCGTCGTCGCCGCTCGACCACATCACCTCGGCCGGACATGTGAAGTCGGGCAGCTCTTCAGTGTCAAACTCGAGTTCGAGGTTGAGGATCTGGCCCTTTTCGAGCAGGGCCTCGGTCTCGATCTGCAGGCCGCTGGCGCTCACATCGAGCGTCAGGGCCCGAAAACCCGGTAGCTGGCGCGATTTGACCCGAATCGAGACTTCGTGCCGCTCGCTGTCGCGGTCGGCGGCGGTTTTTTCTTTCTTTTTGAAGATCCACTTAAGCATTAGCGTTTCATCGTCTCCTGTCGGATGGCCTCGAGCTCGCTGGCGGTCACGCCCATGCGGATGATGGTGCCTTCGATGTAGCCCTGCACCTCGGGTTGTAGTCGGCCGTCAGCCAGGCAGATCTTCATGACCGACTTGAGCGCCTCGAGTTGGAAGTTGCGGTCTTCGAAGATCTCGTCGAGGGGGACAGGGGGGTCGGTTGGTTTCTCGGTGAGGTTTGCGTCGAGCATACACACGATCTGAGGGTGGGTTAGGCCCAGTTGACGCAACACGCCGGTCACGGCCTTGACCTCGTTGGGGGTCACTACGTCGTCAGCCCAGACCATCTGGAAAAGGATCTTGACAAAGCCTTGTAAAGCAGGATTCATTTGGCCCGCTTCGTTATCGCTCGGCTATCTCCTAGGGCCCTAGGAGGCCGAGCCGTTTTCTTGAACCTTGAAGGGATGAGCGGCGTAGCGGTGAGACGATGACAAGTTTTTTCGGCAATGGTCCGCTTTATGTGGCCGGGTGGATGGACTCGGGACCGCTGGCCTACTTCTCGGTGGCGCCCAAGCCGCTGGTGCTGGCGGCTCTGGCGGTGCCGCTGACTGTCGGGCTGTGGACCCGCTCGCGGGGGTTGGCGCTCTTTGGCGGGGCCGTGCTGCTGGGCTCGCTGTTTTTGATGGGGCTCTTTCTTCCGCTGGGTTTCTGGGGCGGTTTGGCCCTGGCCGGATACCTGGTAGGCGCGGTGGTGCTGGGACGCCGCTCAGGTCGCGAGGTCCTGGCGCCCTTTGTGGTGGGAGGCATCGTGTTCGCTTTGGCGCTGGGGCTGGGCTTTCCGGGTTCGCTGGTGTTCAATCCCGTGGTATGCCGGTCCAACCTGAAGAACATCGGCACGGCCCTGGAGTTGTGGGCCACCGACCACGAGGGCGAGCGTCCGGCGTCCCTCCAGGAGTTGACGCCGAACTATCTACGCGACCTGCCCGACTGTCATGGCGTGAGCTATGCCTATGCGGCCCCGGTGGTGAGTTGCCAGAACCCGTTCCACCAGCAACTTGAAGGGACGCCGCCCGGCTACCCCCGCCTGGATGACGAGGGCGAGCTCAAGACGGCTCCCTGAGCCTGTCTTCACAGGTGATGCAAAGGCCATCCTCGCTCCGCTAAGGGGCCAGAAGAGGGGCGGCCGGAGCCGCCCAGAGCTCCCTACATCACCAGGCAAGCCTTGGCAATGATTCCGAGAATCGTTATAATCGTAAAGATCACAACGATCACCCGAACGGGAGTGCAGTCACGGTGCTTCAACTTCATGGCTGCGCTCCTTCCGTTTTATCGCCCTGCTCTTACAGTGCGCCCCGCCCCGAAAGACGAGGATTCGTTGAAGCCACCCCCACACTTCGACGGGCCGGGTCGGCTCCTGTCGAACGTTTGTCTCGAGTTTTGGCGGGGGTCGCTCGCTAGCGAACAAGGCCTGAACAAAGGTTAGCAATTCCATCGACGGGAGCCCGGATCGCGAGGCCGAAGATGGCCGGATGTCGGATTCCTACGATTGCTGATGAGCGTCGGGCCCGGTCGCGGCTTGACGGAAATGACGAGAACGTAAGTCCGGGATGTTTGACTGGCACGGTTGCGACGCTCTCGTCATTCCCTATCGGCGCTGCGCGCCGCGCCGCTAGGCCCGACTACGTGGAAAGAGGCGCTCCACGTCTACTTCCCGCAATTTTTAGAGCTGCTGTTTCTCGAGGTCTACCAGGTCGACTGGAGCCGCGGCTGGCAGGTGCTCGACAACGAGCTACTCGGCAGCGCCGCGACCTCGGCGGTCTTGAGGATATGTTCGACCCGGCCGAGCTTGCCTCCCTTACACCGGTGGCGGCGACCGCGGCTACCTTTGAGGATTTCCTGTCGGCTCTATCGACCAGATAGGGCTTCGCATCCGGCGGCCGGGAAAAGGGGACACGCCAGATTGGCGGGCAAGGTTGGGGTCGCGACTCTTCATGGGGCGGTGGGGAAGAAGGCTCGCAAGAAGGTGTTCCGAGACTTTCGCTGCGGGCGAGGTCCAGGTGCTTGTGGCCAGCTCCAAGCTGGTCGGCGAGGGCTGGGACTGCCCGCCGCTTTCGGCGCTTTTTCTGGCTATGCCAATGGGACGTTCGCCGCGGCTGGAGCAATACATCGGACGACTCACCCGGCCCGACCCCGACAAACCAGAGCCCGAGGTCCATGATTATCGCGACCACCACGTCGAGCAGCTCGAAGCCATGTTTCTGCGGCGCATCCCTATCTTTCGCCGGGTGCTCGGCAACGAAAATCTACCGGTGGAGTTCTTCTCTAGCAACCGTTCGAAGCGTGCCACCATTCGCTACGGGCCCGATCGGGCGCGCTCTAAGCAGCCGATTGTTCGAGACTCAGCCGACCAATTATGGCTGTTTGATCACGAGTAACCGACCGCCGCTGGAGCTAACTCGCCGTTGTCTGCCGAAGACGCGGCCGATGCGATTTGCTATGTCTGGCTCAGGAGCCGAATCGTCGCGCGAGAGCTACAAATGGCCCCGTTGGTGGACTGCAGCACGGTTGTTCGCTAGCGAACGAAGCCTGAACAAAGGTTAGCAATTCCATCGACGGGAGCCCGGATCGCAAGGCCGAAGATGGCCGGATGTCGGATTCCTACGATTCCCCGTGGAAAGAGGCGCTCCGCGTCTACTTCCCACACTTTCTAGAGCTGCTGTTTCCCGAGGTCCACCAGGCTATCGACTGGAGCCGCGGCTGGCAGGTGCTCGACAACGAGCTACTCGGCAGCGCCGCGACCACAGCCCGGCGGGTCGATGTGTTGATGGAGGTGACCAGGCTCGACGGCGAGGCCAGCTGTATTCTCGTTCATGTCGAGGTCCAGAACCAGCATGAAGCCGGCTTCTCGGCCCGACTCTTCGCTTATCACTATCGCATCCGGCTTCACTTCGGCAAGCCGGTCTGTACGCTGGTCGTGCTCGGCGACCCGAGCCGGACGTGGCGCCCGGACAGCCACCAGGAAGAGCTGCTCGGCTGTCGTCATCGGCTGGAGTTTCCGACCGTCAAGCTCGAAGAGCTTCGCCCCGTGATTCGCCAACTCGAAGCCAACAAGAACCCGTTCGGCCCGGTGGTCGCCGCCCATCTGCATGTCCGGTCGGCGGGCCCCGATAGCCCGAAGCGGCAGCGCATCAAACAGCGGCTCGTGCGCCGGCTCTACAAGACCGGCTTCACCCGGGAGCAGATCCGGCAGCTGTTTAGGTTGATTGATTGGTTTCTGCAGCTAAGTCGGGAACAGGAGGAAGTCTTCTGGACTCAGCTAAGAAGATACGAGAGGAAGAATAAGATGCCGTACATCACCAGTGTCGAGCGCATGGGAATGGAAAAGGGCCTGGCCGAGGGCCACAAAAAGGGCTTGTCTGAGGGGGTCGAAGTGGGCCACGCCCGGGGTGTGAGAGATTCGATTCGGACCGTGCTGGCCGCCCGGTTTGGCGAGGGCTTTCTCGAGCAACTCGGCGGCCTTGAGGATGTGTCCGACCCGAGCCAGCTTTCTTCCCTGACGCTGGCAGCTGCGACCGCGGCCACCTTTGAGGACTTCCTCACGGCTCTTTCGAGCCTCCAGGCGCCACCCGCCTAGCAGAGCACGGCGGCAAGCCGAAGATAGGGCTTTTCGGCGGTTCGCATTCCTTCGTTCACCCAGCGTTTGCGCGAGTCTACCAGCTTGTCGATTTCTTCGCGTTCGTCAGCGTAGCGCCGTTCTTCGTCCTGGCGCAGGGCTCGCCCCTTGGCCACGATCTCGGCGTCGAGGGCCTGATGACGTCGTTCTTGCCATTTCATCAGTCGGCGCAGCTCGGGCCGCAGAGCCTCGCCAACCTGCTGGCCGCGCTCCTGGCGCAGCCGTTTGAGATGTTCGCGGGCCATCTCGATAGCCGCGGGCAGGCCGGCTGAGAGGGCCGCGCCGTCAAAGTCCTGGCCCGGGTTGGTGAGGGCCGCCAGGTGGGGAAGCAGCTCGTCGAGTTCGAGAATCTCGGTGCCTCGAACGCCAAACCAGCGCACCAGCACCGGCTGGCTGCGAAGGTTGGATAGCACGGCTTGAAACAGGTAGACCGGTCCCTGTAGGCCGGCGATGCGAAGCACAGGCGCTTCGTGGCGGATAAACAGCGAGAGTACGCGGTCGTTGAGCCACTCGGCCAGCGGGTGCTGGTCCCAGAACAGTTGCCACTCGGGCCAGCGGTCTTCGTCCTGGCGCGAGTCGACCAGGGCTTTCTGAACCAGTTCTCGATCGGTGGTCAGCTTGAGTTCCCAGTCGGCCTGGCGAAGCTCGGGGGGCAGATAGTGGTAGCGCACCTGGAGGTCCTCGGGAGCGTGGAACGAGAAGCCGCTCAGGTGGTCGTGCCACTCGAGCTTGCAATCGAGTTCTTCGAAGGCCTCGCGGGCGTAGGCCAGGTCGTTTGCATAGAGCGAGAGGGGCTCGACCGTCTCGACCTCTGTCTTGCCCTCCTCACCCAGAAGAAGGGCCAAGAAGTCGGTATCGTCTGGCTCGTCGGGCACCACCGAGTCGGGCGACTCGTGGTTCTCGATACCTTGAGCGACGCGCTGTTCTTCGAGTTCGGCCTCGTGCAGGCGCATCAGCCAGGCCACATCGCCCAGGTTCTTGTGGGCGGCATTCTCTTTTTCGATCAGGCGGTCGAGCACGCGCAGGTCGCCCCGCAACTCGCCGTCGCGCGGGATGGTCAGCAAGTAGTGGATGTCGGGAGTCAGCACCGTCAGCAGGTTGTCGTCTTTCCACAGATCGGCCAGATAGCCGGTGCCGCCGGGCACGCCGTCGTAGAGCACCAGGTAATGGCGGCGGGCTCCCGAGGTGGGGTCGGGCTCGGACACCGCCTTGACCAGCAGGTGGCCGGGGTTGCCCTTGAAGTGGCGGCGCAGGCCCAGCAGCAGGGAGGCTTCGAACGAGGCCCGGCGAGCGTCGATGTTCTCGGCGGCCATGGGCAAGAGCAGACGGATCGCCTCGGACTGCACCTCGCGATAGAGCAAGATGGCCTTCGACTTCTCCTTGAAGGTGCCGCGCCGGTACTTGCAGTGAAAGGCGTGGTCGATCTTGTCGCCCTCTTGCACCTTGCCGCACTGGTCGCAGACGGTGAAGCCGTCTTCGTGGATGGGCTGGCCAGCCACCCGCAGGTGGCCTCCGGTGGGGCGATGCTGGCCGAAGTTGACCTCGCGCAAGGTGACCTTCTGCAGCAGCTCAAAGCCGAAAGGCAGCGACTCGATGAGGCGGGCTCCGCGCATGTGCTCGGGGCCCACGTCGATCAGGTTGACGGTGGTATAGCGCTCGTTCTGGCGCTCTTCGGTCTCGTCCACCGAGATGCTCTCGAGGGGGTTCGAGAAGGCCGAGGCCCGGCGAAAGGGCACCATCACCCGCAGCTGGCCGGTGTCGCCAAAGCCGGTGCAAGAGCAGCGCGGGCAGCGCTCGGGAGCCTTGCCTTCGGCCTGGCGGGTCATGTGGTGGCACTCGGGGCAAAAGCGCCACTGCTCGAACAGCGGCTGGCTGCTGCTGCCGATGTCGATCTGGCGAACCTGCACCTTGCGGCCCTCGGCATAGAACGAGTTGAAGGGAGCGAACTCGCGAATGGCGGCGCTGGCGGCTCGCACGTACTCGCGGGTCTCATAGCGCTCGTCGACGGGGCCGTCGTCCTTGCGCTTGACCACCGAGCGCAGGGTGACTCCCGGTTCGGGAAAGGCATAGTTGGGCAGCACCCCGTCGTCGGTGAGGATGTTGAGGGGATACTTCTCGCGCAGCTCCTTGAGCAGGCGCTTCAAGACCCGGCGCGAGTCTTCGAGTTCGCGCTTTTCGAGGTCGGGATCGTCCGAGCTGTCGGGGTCTTGCTCGACCTGCTGAAAGCGCTTCTCGAGGCTCTCGACCTGCTTGCGCAGCTCGTTGCGGCGCTCGGCCACCGCCTCGAAGGCGTCGTCGAGCCAGGCCGGAATGGCCGGCCCCAGGCCAAACTCTTGCATGGCCTGGCGATTGGCATCGTCGAGCTCGTCGGCGAAAAGCTCGAGAAAGCGGGCCGTCAGCTCGGGTTGGTGTTGCTTGAAGAAGGCGATAGGACGACCGGGAAACTTCTCGCGGCCGGCTCCCAGGGTCTGGAAGGCGTGGCGGGGCACGGCCGAGAGCTCGTCCTCTTGGGCGGCCCAGCAGTCGAGCACGAAGGCCACCATCTGGCGCTTGAGCATCTCGGGGGCGTTGAGAAAGCAGCCCGGAGGCAGCACCTGGCCGGCCATCATCTCTTTGGGTTGGGTGTAGAAATAGAGATCGTGGGGGCGGCGCGTCACCCCAGCGGCGCGGCGCGCAGCGCCGGTAGGGAATGATGAGAGCGTCGCCACCGCGCCCGTTTAGCAATCCTGGACTTGCGTTCTCATCGTTCCCGTCAAGCCGCGTCCAGGGTGAGGCCCACCGGGTGAGGGCCATCGACAGACAGAAGGCGTTGCCGGTCTGGCGGCCGGCCCGGCCCATGCGCTGCAGATAGTTGGCCGTAGCCGGAGGCACCGAGCACACCATGGTGGCCGACAGGTCGCCCACGTCGACACCCAGCTCGAGGGTGGGGGTGCAGACCAGCAGGTTGGGATCGCCCGGGGCTCCGCGTTTGAAGCGCTCTTCGAGCAGTTCGCGGTCGGGGCGTTGCAACAGGCCCGTGTGCTCGGAAGAGACGATGCGGGTGGTGTGGCCCGAGCGATAGATGCGCCCGTAGTAGCTCTCTTGGATGGCAGCCGGCTCGAGGCGTCCGTCGCAGCGAAAGCGAGGGCAGCGCTGGCCAACCCAGCGGTCGAGCGAGGTGGCGGCCAGGGTGGTGCGCTGGCCGCAGTGGGGGCAGACCACCTGGCCCACCTGGCGGCTGGCCCACATGGCTTCAGGACGCAACCCGCTGGCCTGGCCCTGGCCGCTGGGCAGGGTCTCGAGCAGGCCGTGCTGGTCGAGGCGCTTGACGGCCAGGGCATAGAGCGCGCCCATGCCGTCGTCTTTCTGGGGCGCTCCCAGGCAGCGCGAGGCCCAGTCGCGATACCAGTGCAGCGTGCTGCCCCGGTAGGTGTCGAAGATGTCGTGGCTGCTGTGCGAGTGAAGAAAGCGCGGCAGTCGCGTGCCGCGAGGAAAGGGCGACAGCAGCGGGTTCTTCTTCTTGCTCAAGAAATAGCTGTTGCCGTCTTTTTCGATGAAGCCTCGCAGCAGCGGATGCAGCACCGCTCCGCGCACCCTCAGGCGGTGCAAAAAGGCGTCGAGAAAGTGCCGCACGGTGGCCTCTTCGAGCTTGCTCACGGCCACCGGTCTGGTCTCGATCAGGTCCTGGGCCAGGGCGGCGGCCGCCGCATCCAGGCGCTGGGGGTCGAAATAGACGGTCGAGCAGCCGGTCTTTTCTAAGGTGCGACCGACCCGGGCGCTAAAGCCGTATTCCATGGCCACTTCCCAGCCCAGGCGCGTCTCGAGCTGGGGCCAGACCCGCTCGGGAGTGCCCTGCTCGAGGCTCTCGAGGTAGAGGGGATAGTCGTCAAGATCAGAGGGCCAGAAGCCGGCCAGCAGCCGGGCCGGCTCGCCCTCGGCTAGCAGGGCCTTCACGCATTCGCTCAGCGGCAGGTCGTGGTCGCGCTCTTCGAGCACCCGCTGCAGCTGGGTGCGCAGGTGAAAGCGGTAGGTGCGGGCGCCGAAGAAGCCGGAGCGATGCGAGGCGTCTTGCACCGAGTCGGTGAAGGCCAGCATCTTTTTGTCTTGATTGTAGGGAGTGTTGAACAACAGCGAGATGGCCACGCTCGAGAGGGTGGCCGCTCGCGAGCCCAGGATGCTGAGGGCCTTGTCGGCTCCGCACTCGAGGCACTGGCCGGCGAACTTGCGCGGGCCGCTGCCGGGCTTGGCGGTCTCGTTGGAGACGGCCACCGGAATCTCGCCTTCGGCCGCCTCCTGGGCGTAGTGAAAGCGCATGGTCGAGGTGTTGAGCATGTGGGGGAAGGCGCCGTCGGAGCGGGTCTGGTTGAGCAGCAGAAAGCGGGCCTGCTTGTTCTCTTCGAGAAAGGCGCGGCCGATCTCGGCGGTGGCGGTGAGAAAGCGCTGCTCGCCCACCCGCTCGAGGGTGCCCACCCCGCACACTCCGCACTCGTGGCAATAGACGATGGGCAGCCCGTGCTGGCCCGGCTGGCGACGCCGCTCGTCTTCCCAGAAGAAGCGAAGCTCGGGACCCACCTCGCGCAGCAGGCGGCGCAGCTCGCGAATCCAGACTTGCACCTGGCAGGTGAGAAAGGGGCGCAGCCGGCCCTCTTGCTCGTGGCGGGCGTGGGAGACCAGGGCCAGAAACGAGTCGAGGGCGTGGGGGCGCACGTCCTCGGGCAGCTCGCCAAAGTCCGATTCGAGGCGGGCCAGGTCTTCGCACAGCTCGTCTTGCGAGCGCAGCTTTCCCCCCAGCGAGGTCAACAGGCGGCGCAAAAATGTGTGTCGCTCGAGCAGCTTGCCCAGTGCCAGCGGGTCGGTTTGGGTTTGGCCGAGCCATAGCGCCGACTGGCTGGCCAGGTAGGTTTGGGGGTCGGGATAGCTCTCGAGCAGCAGCTGACTGGCCTGGTGGGGTTCGGGCACCCGTGAGATGGCGTCTTCAGGCTTGGGTAGAGGGAAGCGCTCGGCCACGCTCTGGCGCGACTCGCCCACCACCGACAGCTCAGAAAAGGCCCCTTCGCCGAAGACCTGGCTGGCGAAGTCGAGCAACTGGCGGGTCGACTCGGCCTGGTGGCGCTCGCCGATGGTGGCCGAGGTGCCCACGCAGCAGAGGCCTCCGGGCTGGATGGCCAGGCGCGCCTTGAGGCGCCGAATCAGGCAGGCCACATCGCTGCCCTGGGCGCCGTCATAGGTGTGCAGCTCGTCGAGCACCAGATAGCGCAGGGTGTCGGGCGTGTTGTGGGCCCACAGGGCCCGGTCGTCGGGGCGCTGCAGCAGAAAGTCGAGCATCTTGTAGTTGGTCAGCAAGATGTCAGGAGGCGACTGGCGCAGTACCTCGCGGTCGTCGACCAGGTGCTCGGCGTCTGCCACCCGGTGTTGCCCCTGGCCGCCCACATAGAGCCCGGCCGTGACCTGCCCCTGCAGGCGCTCGTCTTCGGCCAGAATGCCGGCCAGACGGCGGGCCTGGTCGGTGGCCAGGGCATTCATCGGATAGAGCAAGATGGCCTTGATGCCCCGCTGCTCGCGAGTGCGATAGCAGTGGTCGAGGATGGGATAGAGAAAGCACTCGGTTTTACCCGACCCGGTGCCCGTCACCACCAGCGTATGGTGAGGTTGCTGCCCTTTGCGCGAGTGCAGGCGCAGAAAGGCCTGACGCTGGTGCTCGTAGGGGGTGAAGTTTGGCCGGATCTCGAGAAAGAGCTGGGCCTTGGGATCGGCCTGCTGGAAGGGTAGGCGCAGGTCGAGGTAAGGCCCTTTGAAAATGCCCTCGGGGCCGGCCAGGTAGTCGAAGAACGCCTGCTCGAAGACCGGGTCGCTGAAGCTGAAGGTGGTCTTGAGGTAGTCGAGCAGGGTCTCTTTGAGTTGGGCCGCTACCAGCGAGGGGAACATTCCAGGAGGTTGGACCTGTCAGGCGTGGTTACCTGCTTGCGGGATGTCGACGTGGAACATAAGAGCAGAGATGGCTGGAGCTTTGGTCTGGGCTCTATTGCGGGAAGACAATAATACTTTTCTTATTCAGACTTCGGTGTGTGTAGATGAGAATTATCACATTGAAGGTGGTGTCGAAGGCTTCGGCCAGACACTCCTGGAAAAGCCCGTTCTTGTCTTGGAGGACTATCTGGCGCGGTCTAGTCATTCGCCTACCGATCGGCAGAAGGGAACCAAATGGGTGGTCCAGGGTGATTATATGGTCTTGAGGCGGATGGAACCTCGCTGTGAAAGACGGAGAAGGCTCGATGCGGCGTACCGTGGCTTGGGCGCCGAACCCCTCCACATACTCAATCGGCTCGAGCACGTAGACGATACACTCTCGATGATTGGTCCGAGCGAACTCGCGGGCGGATGCGTAAATGGAGGCACCGAATTTCTTCGCCAACTTGATTGGTGTCTTGATTTCGAGTGGACTGTCAGCAGCAAGCTGAGCGTAGGTATCTCCTTGGAATAGAACAAATCTGGCGAAGTTGTTCGCTTCTCGTTCGAACTGGTCAGAGATCTCGGGCGCGAGCGTCTGCTCACAATCCTGAAACAGGCCAAACATCTGGCGGTGCGTAGGGAGTTGATGGTGACCGGCTTCGTGGAGCTTAATGAAATTTCTTTTGGAAGCTCCCAAAGTCTCGTCGATGTGAATGACTCGTTCCTGGGCGTCGTACAAGCCGAGTATCTTGGACAGCGCTGACTTGACCTGTGTTACGATCCTCGTTGCCTTTGAAGCCAAACGAGATGCATTAGCTTTGAAAAAATTCAAAATGTTTGTGGGATCGAATATTCCTTTCGGGGCAACTTTGACGGCGGCTGCCGCCAAGAGTTGGTCAACGGGGGTGGGGAAACGGTTCCATGCATCCGCCGCGTCCAATAGCCGGCGGGCGTGTTCCTGGACTTTACGAAGGTCAGCGTGCTCTAGCCAGCTATCGTTGGGACGCATCGTCGGCATCTTTCGGGTTCTGGCTTCGAATGAATTTTAGGTAGGCGAGGAGCTGGCTCTCTTCCTCGCTGGTTAGGTGATGTTCCGCGAAGGTTGCAATGCTCCCGTGTCGCTCGGTCGGTTCACGCTTCTTTGACGGCACCACGTAACCAGCCATTTCCATCAACTTCGGATAGCTGATGTCATAAAGCACGGCGAGAGCGTGCAGAATGTTAGGAGAAGGCTTCCCGACTCTGCCGTTTTCGATCTGGCTTAGGTAAGCGTTGGAGACTTCGCGGTTGGTAGCCTCCTCGACTTGTCGTAGCGTTAGATTTCGGTCGGCGCGAATCGAGGCAAGGTATTCGCCTAAACTTGACATGATTACGAAAACTCCGAAGCCCACTAATAGTGGTCACCAGACTCGAGACCCCTCACGTTCGGGATTGGAGGAACGCTCTCGGAAGGAAGCAGATTCCTTCGAGAAATCGTAACCTCCTTGAGCATTTCCTCCTTCTTCCACCCGGGCCAGGACGCCATCTTCTCGGCGTGAGAGTCGGCAATACCCCTAACCAATGTTTCATCTCTCCCCGAACTGGCCAGGTTGTCTGTTGTTTGACTCATCTTGATGTCTCCCTTAACCGTTAATGGAACTAGTATAGCCTATCTCATTGTATAGATATGCCTTGGCGGATTCCACTATTCTGGGATAGGGCGCGCCAAGATACCATTTGAGAATCCTTCCACTCTCGTCCTTTCGTCTTTTACCCATCCGAAATAAGTCCATGTAAATTCTCGGAGCTATTCCAACAAAGGGCCGAAAGTTTATCCTGCTTCCATCCTTACATTCGCTGTCAACTTGGATGGCATCATCGTGTAGAGTCTCGGCCAAGCTTTTTGGATACGGCTCGATGAAGACTACCTCAGCGATTCCGGCGGCGATGATGTGTCGTGTGCATTCGTGGCAGGGAAATGTTGTTACGTACATGACGTGGTCCTGGGTTGATATACCTCTACGGGAAGCATCAACGATTGCGAACATCTCTGCGTGAACAGCTCGACCGAATTCGATAAGGTCAGCGAAATGTGCGCCTTCGAAGACTTCCTTTCTGAGTGGCTCGCTCATTTGAAGGTTTTCCAAAAATTCTAGTAAGCCTGATTGGCTCTTCACCTTTGGGGAGGAAACTAATCTTGCAATGATATCGTCCAATATCCGGCGCTTGAGTATGTCATTAGAGTCTTCCCCGGTCACAAAATCTCTCCGGTCAGTGGATTCATCGGCCCAGTAGGCGCCACCGCCTTTCTTTGGGACCTCGTTCATGCCCAGAGCCACTACGTTTCCATCCAGGGTGGCGACAGCGGCGCCCACTTGCCTACCAAGTGCTGACGAACGAAGAGCGGCACCGTAGGCTTGGAACATACAAAATTCTTCTCTCGTTGGAGTTAAATATGGCGCTCCAAAAAGTAGGTGAATAAAACGCTTGACCTGCGCATCTAGGCGCTCCTTTCTAACACTGAGGTCAAAAAAAACGTCTGCAAGGTGGAACGCGTCGCGAACGCGTTGACCATAGGAGACTCCCTCCTCTTTCCGATCTGTAGCGATTAGTTCGAGTGCCGTCGCATGGTGCTTCTCGGGTTGCTTCTCTCTACGAGAATCGGCGATTAGTCTAGCAAGACGCTTCGCTCTCGACTCGTGAGGCGCATAGGCTCCGAGGAGGAAGAACGAACGGCCGTAGATTTGCCGGAACGTCTCGACTTCTTCCCTCCTCTTTATGGAGCGAAAGATGTAGGACCGTGCGGGAAGAGGCGGAAGTATCCCCTCCTGGTCTGGTTTCTTAGTCTCACCCCAGACCTGTTGCCGAAATTCGAAAATCGCATTGACCGAGAGAAGCGCCAACGCGTCAGCCGCTCTCACGGAGCTACAAAAGTCCGTACCTCGTTTCATGAGCTTTCTATACCGTTCGTCAGCTGGCAATCTGACGGTGGGTTCATCCGCGGGAACGAGCTCTATCAGGCGAATGATCTTGCTTTCGTAGCCAAGGCTCTTCAAGCTCTCCTCGAGAGAGGTCGTCAAGAGGGCAAGATCGGTGCCGATTGGACCGACCAGTCCGAAGAAGAGTTCCGGCAGCTTTGTGCTCATTCCAAGATGATAATCAAAGATTGATGGAATTTCAACTCTTGTCGGCTATAATTTGCCTGGTGCGGGGGTGGTCACCCATTCTATATGACCGCTTCGAAACCAAAAGTGCGAACGACAACCTACGAGACGCCGAATCGACGGCTCAATTGACGTAGTTCCATCGGCGTCGAGTTGCACTCGCCAGCATGGCCGATCGTCGGGATTGAGGTTAAGATAGAGAATGGCCCCACATCTACAAGGGCAAGTCAGGACGGCCAACTCTTGGAACTCAGCCTCGACAACGATATAGAGTCTTCGTCCGCTCAACCGTCGGGGGAGTTCGTCCTCTACTAAAATGGTCGAATACCGGACATTTGGACGGCGTGACGACCACCAGTCACGAACTCCTATCAAAATGGCCTCGACGGCCTGAACGAGCCAGCTAATCACCATTTGATTCAGGCCGCCGAGAGTTCTGATAGTCCCAGAAGTGGGACTACGTCCCCCAGGCCCTGTCTCGACGCGATAATCGGGCAGGTCGCACACTCAGGGTCGCAAAAGAGTTCCATGCTACCGAGGCTGAAGCCAACGCTGGCATATCTTTCGTTGGATTCCTCTCTGAACGGGTGCAACCTTGCCAGCAGCTCGTTCACGGCCAATGATGCGGCTAACATATTCACGCTTATGACTGCTGGCCGCTGAGTGACTACGCCAGTGATGTAGCCTTCTCCCGCTTGGGCGGCGTAGGCCTCTGGGTCGTCGCGTCGCAGTCCAGCTTCGCTCACCTGATTCATCGTGAACAGACCCCGGGTCAGCAGACTTGAGCCCCCAGGTTTCAGATAGTGTACGGTCCCACATACATCTTCGATCGGACGATGCCCTCCTAGACCCTTACGCGTCGCAATCCGGATGCCGATGTCGAAGTAGGGTTGATTGTAGTGTGAGGCAAGCAGGTTGAGCAGGAAGCGGCCATCCACTGAATCCATGCACCCAAAGACGATGTCGCATTCCCCGACCTCTCTCACTGCAGTCGGTGTCCAGAGATTTTTCTTGATCTGTCGAACCTTCGTCCCCAATCCCATCTCTTCAATTCCCCTTGCAAGGACTTCGACTTTTGAACGCTTGGCTTCAGCATCCGCTGCCGTGGAATGCAGGATCCTGTTCAGGTTGCGTACTTCGACGATGTCGTCATCAACCAAAACCAGTTCACCGACACCCAGCCGAGCCAACTGAATCGCAACAGGACTGCCGGTGCCAGAGACACCCACCACCGCTATTGAAAGCCGACGGAGACATTCAAAAGTGCCCTGATCAAAGGCCTGTAAGTGTGACGATGCGAAGCCCAGCCGAGTGTCGCAGTCTGCGGCGGATGGGGATACTCTAATTTCATCGCCGACCGTGTAGATACTGTCGATAGGAACAAAGGTGTGCTCTCTTGTCAGCACGAGGCCCTTCATAGTTCCGTCGGGTTGCATCCTGACCAAACCGTGTGGCGCACCCGATAGGGCCCGGAGGCTCGCTAGTAGTTCATTCTCCAGTTCCCGGGCTTCGCAATTCCGCGGCAGCACAACAAGGAAAGCCCCTCCCTCAGGAAGGGACATCCCGGTTATCAGGCCTGGCAATGACTCCCTCGCTGCGGGGATGATCTCCCGACCGACTATCCGCAGTGTGTTTCTACCGTGTCTGCATCCACATCGTATGACCGCAGCGCACTCTGAATTTCCTCGATAGAGGCCCTCTCTCAGACCATCCACGATACATTCAGTCAAAGCGATTACGACCTTTTGATTCATTTTAGAAGTTCCCTTTCAAGCCAATCCTCTACCAGAATTATATGGGTCTCCAGGCTATCAAACCCAATGCGCCAAGGGTTCTGTTTGCTCCGGTGTCGCGACCATCTCTGATATGTCTTCGATTCAATGACCTGCTGGGCGTCCGTTGCACCGATTCTCTGTTGGTCCTCTCGAGCGATCCTCGGATGGAAATAGACCATGTTGAGTTCTACGTTTGGGTATCCCGTCTCAATTCGGATCGCTGCGGTGGCCTTCCTCACTGTGTAGCCAGGCGGGAGCGGGAAGTCATGAATCAGCACCCACCTCGACCCGTCGAGGACCGATTCCCAGGGCAGCCCATAATCGTTAAGAAAGGTCTCGTCGTTAGGCAAGAGGTCGAATTGACGGCGCATAACTCCATTACCCTTCCGTCTGGTCCCGAGGCACAGCCTTGAATCTTTCGATTCCCAGGACCGTCAGATCTACTCGCTCGTCCAACTTCACCTTTTTCGGTCGCTGGTTCGACAGCTTCACCCGAAGAGTGTAGTTTTCCGCGGGCAATAGACCGCCAAGCGTTAGGATATCGCGGCCTGTGGGAGTCGCTTGGCTGATCACGAAAGCGTCACCATTGATGCGCAGGCGGTATCCCCTCGCGAGAGGGGGCCGCTGTCCTCTTCTGGCATACTCCGCCAAATCAACATCCTGGTCCAGGACGTTTTCTACACCAGGGTCAACGTTGTGGCTCATCTTGAGCTGTCCTCCTTGTCATTTCTGTCGCGGCGAAACCGCTTGGTCGCATCATATATGAAGCATGCTTGATTTGTCAAGCAGAAACTGAAATGTGAACTGTCGGCAAGCGTGCTTGGAAAGGCGAGTTGAGGGTGGTATGGTGGCCGAAATCTGACCGAGGAGGCCGACGAATGCTAGACCGCCTGGAGAAAGTGAGAGAGGCCCTGGAGCTCTGGCGCCAAGAGAAAACCTGGATGGCAGCACCGACTCCGGACGAGATCTGGGATGGGGCTACCGAGCTGGCTTGCGAGGCGGGAGTTGGGCCGGTGTCCAAGGCCTTGAGGCTGGACCACGCCAAGCTCAAGCGGGCGAGGAGCGGTTGCCGGCACCGGCTTTTCTTGAGGTCCGCTCGGGCTTGCGACCAGGTCAGAACCTCGCTTGCGTGCTCGAAGTTGCCCCGGGAGGTGGTCTCCGGGCTAGCATCTCCGGGGCCACCGCCGCCGACCTCGGCATCATCTTCCGGGCCTTCGCAGGCTGAGCGTGCTGCAGCTGACGCCACACATGCGGATCTGGTGGCCATGGAGCCGGTCGACGGGCGTAAGGGGATCGACTCGCTGGCTGCGCTGTGCCGGCAGAAGCTTCTCGAGGACCCGTTCTCCGGTGCCGTCTTCCTGTTCATCAATCGACGTCGGACGGCCGTGAGAGTTCTCTGCTACGATGGCGGGGGCTATTGGCTCGCACAGAAGCGGCTCTCGAAAGGGCGATATGGGTGGTGGCCGACCTCCAACTCGCCGAGCCAGTCGCTTGAACCGCATCAGGTTCACGCTCTCCTGGCGGCGGCGGCGAGCCCGACGATTCCTAACGCGCGGGTCTGGCGGCCCATCACGCCAGCTGGCCGAAATTAGTGCCCTTGTCAGCATGAAACTCGCCAGGTTTGCAGAAATCTGCACGCCGTCACGGGGATCCCGCGGCGGAAAGGTTTCTCTTGAGCAAACGGCGCAACCCAAAGGTCGTGGAGATCTATGTCCAGGAAATCGAGGACATCATCGATGCGACTGCAACCGGTCCGTTGGCCTCCGATGAGCGGGAGAAGCTTCGTCAGGCGGTCCGCCTGCTACTCGAGCATGTCCGCCCAGAATTTCGAAACTCCGAGAAGCTGAAGACCCTGGTCAAAGACCTTCTGGAAGACCAGAAGGAAGGTGCCTCGTCTGAAGACGGAGCAGAGCAGCCGCCCCCAAAGAAGAAGCGCAAAGGCCACGGTCGGCGTCCGACCTCAGAATTCACGGGCGCCCAGAAGGTCCCGGTGGAGCACCAGGAGCTGCACAAGGGCGATGTTTGTCCCGAGTGCAGCCGAGGCAAGCTTCACGACACCAAGAAGCCGAAAGTGCTCCTCCGAGTTGTGGGTAGCCCGCCGATTCAGGCCACCGCCTACGAGCTACAAAAGCTGCTGTTAGCAACGCTCTCAATTTGATCCACCCAACGCTCAAAAAGTGATCCACCCCAACACCGTTATCCGGTAAACTGGAGTTGAAAAGACTTCAAGTTCCGGAGGAAGGATGCTGAAAGTGGATCAAATCTATGTTATCAGAGACAAAGTAATCAGGGAAGGGAAAAGTCAAAGGCAGGCAGCCCGAGAAGTCGGCTGCAGTCGGAACACGGTGCGACGCTGCCTTGCGAACCTACAGACGAAGCCCGGGTCACCCCGGCCGAAGGTTCAACGGCCGAGTCCCGTGAGTGACCAGGCGGAGTCGCAGATTGAGCAAATCCTCGCCGAATGGGAAGGGCGCACTACTCAGAAGCAGCGGGTGACCGGCAGCCGCCTCCATACCGAGCTTTTAAGCCGGGGGATCCAGGTCGGAGTGACCACGGTCCGGCGGATTCTTCGAGAGATCAAACGCCGCCAAGCGGAGGTCTACATCCCCCTCGTTCACCGTCCGGGTGACGAGGCTCAGGTGGACTTCTTCGAAGTCACAGTGGACATCGCTGGCGAGCGCAGGAAGCTCTGGATGTTCCTGATGCGCCTGATGTATTCGAAGCGTGATTTCGCCTGGCTCTACGAACGCTGCGACCAGCTCGCTTTCCTTGATGGCCATGTGCGCGCCTTCGCTCACTTTCGTGGCGTGCCGCATCGTTGCGTGTACGATAACCTGAGACCAGCCATGAAGAAGGTCGTGCTCCCGCGCCGGGAGCTGACCAAGAGCTTTGCAGCGCTGTTGAAGCACTATCTGTTCGAGCCCTGCTTTGCGCGCGTGGCCCGAGGCGACGATAAGGGTGGTGTAGAGGCCCGAGGCAAAGGGGTTCGGCTGCAGCACATGACCCCGATTCCCAAAGGAGAGACCCGCGACGATATTTGCCAGCGGCTGGTCGCCCAGTTGGATGCGCGCGCTCAGCAGACCAAGCTTTCGGACGGCCGCACCATCCGGGACCGGTTCGTCGAGGAGCATTGCTTGATGTTGCCCGCGGCGCACCCTTACCAGGCCCAACGAACCCATCTGGTCTCGGTCGACAAAACCTCGATGGTTCAGGTTGAAGGGGCGCGCTACTCGCTGCCGAGTGCCTGAGCAAGGCTCGATGTGACGGCCCACGTCCGGGTTGAGGATGTCGAGTGTAGCTGGGGACACTCGCCGCCAAGTTTTGTGAAGTCTATTTGGCCAAAAGGTGAGGCCTGACCCGGCGCGGGCCAGGCCTCGCTGGTCTAGAAGGGACACGGCCTCAATGTTGGCTCACCCGGAACGGAGGCCGTCAGCCCGGTGACGAGGATGCCAAGGTTCTTGGATACCTTCTGCATCGTGTGGCAGAGCGAGAGCATCTCCGACCAGTAGTCGCCCAGAAGAACCGGGGCGTTGTAGCGATAAGCCATGGATTGGCACAAGTCCAGGGCGCCAGCGTAGGTTCCGGGCAACCGCCACAGGTCCAGGTCCTCCCGCTGATGTCCGGTGAAGCTGGCTCGGTAAACGGTGACGTCCCTGGCTTCAAGCCAGGATACGATGCCAATAGAGTCCTGCGCCCAGCAGGGGATGGCCACCAGAACACTCCAACCGCCATCAATGTGGTCTTTCCAGTAGCGCTCGAAGTGATCGAGGTCTCGAAATCCCCGCCAGCCCAGCACGAAAAGCTGGCCCTGGGGGTCTCCGTAGATCACTCGGGCGAAGTCGCCCTCGTCGTTGAAGTCGATGCCCACGACCAGGCAAAGGGGAGCTTGGATCGTGGACTGGGTCTCTGGTTCGTTCATGTTGATTCCTCCTGTGGCTTGGGTTTCAGTCCGCCTGGAGGACGGACAAGACGGTGTTGACGAGTTCCTCGTCGATGGGCGTGAGCTTGCGGCGGGCGCTCTTCTTGAGCGCCGCTAGCGCCAGTCGGTTGAGGCGACGAGGAATACCCTGGGAGTGGTCAAAAAGGGCAGCCCGGGCGCTGTCGGTGAAGAGCCCTTCATTGGCTCCGCTGGCTCTGAGGTGGGCCTCGATGTAGCTGAAGGTCTCCTCTCGGGAGAGGCCCTCCAGGCGATAGTGCATGCGAAGACGGTCCCATAGAGCCAGATGGACGGGCCTCTGAAGTCGTAGCCGCAGGGCCGGGTGGCCCACCAGCACGAGCACCAGCGGGTCCTGGGCATCCATCTCGAAGTTGGTCAGGAGCCGCAGGTCTTCTAGCAGACCGTCTTCGATCAGGTGAGCGTCGTCCACCAGGATCATGGTCTTTTTGCGCTGTTCCTGGTAAAGGCGCTGGCTGCGTGTGCTGAGCTGGCGCAAGAGGTCAGAACGGTAACGGCAGGGTGCCAGGCCGAGCCGCTCGATGAGTTGCTCGAGGATGCCCTTGGGATGGCGGCTCGAGCCTGCGTAGGCAACTTCGCAACTCATGCGGTCCAAGCTGGCCAGAAAGGCCCGCAAGGCTGTCGTTTTGCCGATTCCCATCTCTCCGGTGAGCAGACCCACGCCGCCTTCCCAAACGAGCGTGTCCAATTCCTCGTGGAGTTCTTCGAGCTGAGGGTAGATCAGTAGCTGGTCCGTGGCCAGTGTCTTGGTGAATACTGGGGCCGCCAATCCGTGGAAGTTTCTGTAGTTAGCCATGGTCTCTCCTCAAGCGTGCCTCACGAACGGTGTCTAGATAGAAGCGAATATGCAGAGAGCAGCCCTTCTCGTCGACGGCTGTGGCCAACGCTCGCCGAACGGCCTCGGTCTGTAACGGCGCGTTACGGCGAAAGAAATCGAGCACAAGCCTTCTTTCGGCCGCGGTTAGCTCGCGTCCACACAAGGCGGCTTCCACCGCCCCGCAGAATTCAGGGCCGGTCAAGCACCCCGCAGGCCAATCCTATCGCACCAAGGCCGCCAAGAAAGGTCCGGCGGCGGAGGGGTCCTTAAGTTAAAATCGAACATCAGGGTGGATCACTTTTAGGGTGCCGCCTGGATCAGATCTAGAGCGTTGCCAACAGGGCGTCCTGTAGAACCTGGGTGAGTTGTCGGTGAGCGCGCTCAGGCTTAGCTATTTTGCGCCTGGCGGCCTGAGGCCGAGTGGACTGGTCCCGCTCCTGCAGACATCAGACGTGCTCTTATCTGAGTATACAACTCATCTGGCCATTTGAGTTTGCTTCGCATTGTGACGTTGCCGGCTTTCCCGCCCCCGGCTTCGAGGACGTTGAGAAAGTGACTCTCGTGGTCTGAGATTTGTTGCTCGCTGAGACCAATTAACGACATTACACACGGACCTCCAAGTTTGAGTAGACTTGACTATCAGTTCCAGGGGCTCCTCCACCACCCTCGCCTGCTCGCTTCGAGGGGCCGACCGGGGTGGGTCGAATTCTATCAGAGCTGATCGGCATCGTATCTAAACCTAATCCGTTCCAGTGTCGGGGTGACCTCGTAGTTCCCGCCGCGCTTGGTTCGAAAGCCGAATTCCGATATCAGATGCAAGGAGCGTTTCGCACGGGAGGCGACAACATAGAGCAAGCGTATCGAATCGTCCCATCCTTCGTCGTCCGAATGAATCACCGATGCCCATGCTGGGCAGTGCCCCTTCAGAAGGCCAAAGCAGATTACCACCTCGAACTCCAGTCCCTTCACTGCGTGGCAGCTTGTGACTTGGACGCCTGTCCGGGTGAAGGAACTCCTGAAGAACTCAAAGTCCATCTCGGTCTCGAGCCATCCGAGACGACCGGCGATAGTTGCCAGGTAAGCGTTGATCGACTCGGCTAGGGGTCCCCCAGCTTCCAATTTCACAAATTGAGAGAGAAACGTTGTCAGGAGCTCTTTCAGATAGGCGATCCCTGTGTCATGCGGGCGTATCTCGCGTATGACCCTAATGCACGCTCTTGCCGAAGTGCTCACAACGTCCAAGGAGAACTCATCACTGAGTTCCCTGAGCAGGAGGGCCGCTTCTCCACGCCGCCATCGAATGTTTCGAGCGTTGGGTTCCCCAAAGTGCAATGCGATGACACGATGCCAAACGCCATCTGACTCTTTGAAAATGGCCGCACCTGGCACATTCACAGGAATGTCGGGTAGTAGCGCGGCGACTTCTCTGGCGACGGGGAGCAACACCCTCCACTTTGGCGCCAAGACGCAGATTTCTTCAGGCGCCACGCCATTACCAACGTGACCCTGGATGAGAGAGGCGATTCGATCAGCGACGTTGTGCCGGCCGTAAGTCAATCGGTCGAAGGAGATACATCCCCTGGTGTCCCGACCATCTCCCATCGCGACAACATTCAAGTTAGAAACCCGGAAGTTCGTGCAGAAATCTACAATACGGCTGCTAGAACGGTAGTTCCCACTTAGTTCCAGCGGGGCGATCTCTTCGCGGCAAAAGATCGATTCAAGCTCAGGTGCCGTTTTGACAACGCCGCCAAGAGACCGATATATCGCCTGATCTGGATCTCCTACCACAAAGATTCGGGTCGAGCCCGAGCCTAGAATCAGACCAAGTATCGAGTATTGAACCTCACTCGTGTCCTGGTATTCGTCGAGGTAGATGCCTTCGAACAGTCGGGCCAGATTCTTGCAGGCGCACGGAAGCTTCTTCAGGAGTTTGTATGTGTAATACAGACACTGATCGTGGTCGACCAATCCGGCGGCCTTCAATTCCTGGTGATAGTTGTAAATGATATCGCGATGAATATCGCGGTCTAGGCCGAGGGCTTCCAAAGGTTCGCCGTTGAGTCCCAACCTGGTCGGGATCTCAATCCAAGGGTCGAGATCGTGTCCCGCTTTGAGGCGGTCTAGGATTTCTCGAATAGTTCCTTCACTAGCCACTCGGAATGATCGTCGCAGCGGTGGGCTATAGCACCGGTATGGATGCAAGACCCACTCTCGGCAAAATGAGTGGATCGTGCCCACCCATAGTCGAGCATCGCGAACGCCAGCGTCTGCGAAACGTCGCGTGATCTCCTCAGCTGCGCGGATGGTATAGGTGAGTCCGGCAAGAAATCTCCTTCGCCCTTCGGGAAGGCGTGCGACATCGCGGAGCATCTTCGCGGCTAGGACTCGGGTCTTCCCACTCCCCGGACAGGCCTGGACCAATGCGTCACCGGGTGCTTTGAGCGCCTGCCTTTGCTGGTCATTCAGTTCGCTCATGTGGGTTTTAGATACGCACGCACCTTAGTGAGTGGGTCTGTAGGATTTGCCTGACAAAATTCCTCGATTGAAAAAGGGTCACCCTTTGCTAGGCCGGCCCTGTGCCGACCAATATCGGCCAACACCGACTCGTTGAGTGCCGAGGCAGCAGCAAAGCATACGCCCTCAAGAATGTACGCAGGTGTTTCGACACCGTTGTCGAGTTTTTCGGCCAACATCATTGCGAACCAGCCTTTGCCGGCCTTCTTCGCCATTCGGACGGCCGCCTTGCCACACTTGGAGTCGTCTGGAAGTTGGCGTAGAACCGCTGATTTTGTCTTAGGGTCTTTGTAGATATTGCCAACCAAGCTTTCGAAATAACTACGATTGTCTCCCGTCAGCGCAAAATCTGCTTCAAAGGTATATCGCGCGTGACACAGCTTTACCCATTCGTTGCCTCCGAAGGCCTCTTCCAACTTAGCTTTTCGGCTCTTCCCACGCTGCTCAGCATTCCGGGCTCGCGTTATCTCTTTCTTCTCCCCGGTCTTCGGGGGGGGGAGAGGCCCGAGAAGCGATGTGTCCAGGTCTGTTAAGATTGAGCACCGACGCCGCAGCCGGTCTCTGTGAAACAGTTTCGCCACGTGCTCAAAAACGGTCCCATCCATTTTGATCAGACTGACTCCAACTTCATCAAGTCGAACACCAAACACCCGCTTGACGAGTTCGGGAATCACGATCAATTCGGTGTCTCCTTCGACGAGACAGACACCCTTAGCAAAGAGAAGGGTCGTTCTGACTGCGTCTAAGTATCTCTCAATCTTGGAGCATTCAGCCTCCTCCAATTTGTTCGCAGGATAGAACACCGACGCTCGCCCCTTGCCGAGGCTTAGAACGTTTACTGCTCTGATCTTTGAGGCCGCAGAGATGTGAGTGGAGTGGGTCGAGACGATGATTTGGGTTCGGTGTCCCTCATAGTTTTCAAACAGCGTCTTCTGGACGTGAGTGTGGAGATGAGCCTCCGGCTCTTCAATCAGAAGAAAGTGACCGGAACGGTCCTTGGCGAGGTTCGACTCATACTCAAGTAGCTTCAGGCTCAAATAGATTAGGTTGGCGGCACCGAGACTCAACCCACCAACGTCATCAAGCAGTTCGACACCAGTCATATCCTTGATTTTGAGGACCAGGCGCCGCAGCAATGCGTCCAATTGTTCGGGTAACGTCGATTCGATCTTCACCTCGGGCGCGTAGGTCCTGCCAACAGCTTTGAGAAGAGTCGCGGAAATATCGTTTGATAGGTCAACAACATCGGCCAGCTCGGAAATATCTTTGTTGAGCGTCTCAACCTGTTTGATGATGCCATCGCCGTCGACAAACTCGCAGTTCTTCAGCAAGTTTACTAGTGGGTTGTCCCACTTTCTTAGGTCCGCGACCACATCCCGAAGCGCCTTGATGAACGTGCAAGTGACCTCGTTCGACAGAAGAGTTCTCTCCATTGACGCGCCCACTCGTCTCGTGTCCTCGCGGCGAGGATCTGGAAATACGAGCTTCTCGAAATCTCCCACGATGCGTTTGTAAACCTGATCGCGAACAAAGTTCGCGGTGCCTTTACCGAAGTAGTCTGTCTTGTAGTCTTTTAGCGTGATCGTTTTCATGAAGGCGGCCGTCGCCGCCAGGTCACCTTTGTCGCCTAGGCGGTGAAGTTCTGCCCGCTTTTCCAGGCTTGGCCTAAAGATCAATGTGTAGCGGCCGGTATCGTCGTCCTCTTCAGTTCGACCGCATCCGTGTCGAATCAACGCGTGTTCGTCGGAATCATCGAGGCCCGCAAGATCTATTTGAACAATAATCCAATGTCCTGACCAGGGACCGAGGGCGCGATTGAAGTCACTGGCCTCCAATCTCTCAGCGTATCGAGGAAGGCTGCTGTCCAACAACAGCCGGAGCGCGTGAAGGGCGTTGGTCTTTCCCGAACCGTTCTCACCGATTAGTGTGTTAACATTGGGTTTGAAGGTAAACTCTTCCGCCAAGAAATTACGGAAATTCCGAATCGCCAGCCTCGAAATCCACATGCTCTACTACCCCTGGGAGGTTTCCTCACTTCTCGATTGGCCAATGTCCCGCCCGCTAAATGCCTCGTAGGCCGCCATCAAGTCGGACTCACGATTGCAGCTGTCAAAGGGCGGTGAGAATGTCTTTGCGAACTCGGGTAGGTCTTCCTGTTTGCAGGCCCACTTGACCTGTTCCCATTCCTTTCTCGTCAATCCCACGCCCGAAAGTCCTCTGTTGACGGTGAACACGATGTTGCCCTTGGTATCGTAGTAGGTATCCGCCTCGTACATTCGTAGAACCGGGAATTGAATCCGGTAGATCGCCAGGAGCTCTTTGTCGCTCATTCCGAGGGAAAGTGCGGCGAGCGCATCCAATTCGACTAAGGCCTGCCGGCGCTCGAAGGAAGTTCTCAGGCAACTCCGCCGGGTCCAGGTCCCGCTCAACTCACTCCAGCTCTTCAAGCGTGGATCCTTCTTAGTAAACGAGTCTTGACTCATTGATCCGTCGAAGCTCGCGGCCCAGAGTTCCCGGTAATGGCTGGTCAGGGCACTCAGTCGCAGCGCTCTTGACTTGATGGCTGGTGTGAAGCGCGTCGTTTTGAAAGGCAGAATCGCAAGTAGTCCCAGGTCAAGATGGCCCCGGCCCGTTGATTTTACGAAGAAATCGAATACGATCGAGAAACTTAGGCCGGCAAAATGCAGAAGATCACTCAGTCGCTCGAAACATACACCGTAGACGGTATGGATATGAGTGACCCCCTTCGGGACGACGGCCGAAACAAAGGTCCTTTCGCCGGTTGGGGCTACCATCTCGCGGAAGACTAAACGATAGTAATCATTGACGGGAACTCCTCTCCAACTCGGTAGTCGCCTTTCAAATTCCACTGGCGAGCAGGCCGGTGTGTATACCCCTCGAGGCAAGTAGTCTTCTTGTGAGGTGTCGAGATCCACGACCGCATAGTCTTGGTTGTGTCTGCAACCTACGTTAGCGGACTTGTTGAAGGGGTTACCGACAAAGAAGTGGGGGCCGGACAGAATCAAGCTCGATGGATGCTCTGGCGTTAGGCTATCCTTTCGGATCGTGCCGTTCCTCTGACTCTGGGTTTCGTCCAAGCAGGTTGTCGGGAAGTATCTGTCTTCCAAATCCCCCAGCCGCCGGTCTACCGCCGCAAAGCGACGCAGCACGTTGAGAATCTCCCGGCTATGCACGACCGGCACTCGGGCCTCGAGAGCCGGCGTGCCGGCTGGGTCATAGAGCGTGGCAAACAGCTCCAGCGTGGCCTCGTCCACCTCCACAATCCGCGACCGATGTCCGCGAAGGTCCCAATGGTTCTCGTCGTCCTTGATGCCGGGCACGGCCCCGAAGCCATCGTGGCCCTCCGACTCCCCCAGCGTCCGGGGGTGGAACAGGTTCGAGCACAGCCGAAAGCGCACCGCCTCGCTCAATTCGCCGGCGGTGATGGTCGTGCAATAGGGCCGCTGATGGTCGACCCCCTCGAACAGAATCAGCTCGTTCTTGAACTGCCAGACCCACTTCAACCGCCGAGCCAGCTCGGCTCGCAGCAGCCCGCCCTTCGGGTCGTCAAAGACTCCCGGTTGATGCACCAGGCCCTGCATGCCAGCCTTGCTCAGCAGCCTCCAGTTGTTCACCAGAAAGCACTTGTAGAGATTGTTCTTCTGCCCGGCCAACAACGGATAGTTGGGCACCGCACCTAAGAACTGGGCCGTGCCCATCACCTCCTGGTATTCGCCGAGATACAGCTCGCGCTCGGCCTGGCCGGCCAGCACCTCGGCCCGGCGCTTGGCGGTGTCAGAGGCCGACACGCCCCGCACCTCGAGCTCGGGAGCGATGTCGCCCAGCACGCCCCCTTCTTTCCACTCCACCTTCACCCAGGGCGGGTTTCCTACGATGATGTCAAAGCCGCCCCGCTCGGCGAACACCTCGGCGAAGGCCAGCTCCCAGTGCACGAAGCGCACCCGGCCGGTCACCTCGCGCACGACCCCAAAGCGCTCGAACTGCTGGCTCAACTGGTCGACGTCGCCGTCGAGCAGGGCCTCGACCTCCATCAGCCACTCGTCGCGGCTGGGCAAGAGGTGGGCCTGGGCCAGCGGCCAGAACCACAGGGCGCACCAATAGTCCATCACCGCCCCCAGGCGCCGGCCGGCGGCGGTGCCGCGCCCGAGGGTGGCGGCGACGGCCTGGCTCTGGTCGACTCGGTGCCACTGGCTCTCGGGCCGGGGCTGGCCCCACAGGCGCACCGGCTGGCGCAGCTGGGCCAGCACGGTGCGGCGCTGCTCGGTGTGGCTCTGCCACAGGCTGTCGATGCGCTGCGAGATGCGCTCGAGGCTGTCGAGTTCGGGGGCGGTGAAGGCGGCGGTGATCGCCTTGCGCCACTTCTTCATGGCCTCGAGGGCCTCGGGCTCGAGCTCTTTGACGGCCTTGTCTTTGTCAAACGAGGCCATCCCCTCGTAGGGCACCAGAAAGTGATAGACCTGGCCGGCCCCGCACCGGCTGACCCGCTCGGGAGGCTGCTTGAGCCACTTCTTGGCCAGCGCCTTGCGGTCATAGACGGCCCGTCGGCAACCGATGAGGCTGTCGCCGGTGGCCAGGCGCAGGTCGAGGTACGGGGTCTCGACCGACTTCGACAGGGTGTTGAGCCACAGCGACAGCTTGGCAAGCTCGAGCGCCCGGGGGTTCTTGTCGACGCCATAGCAGTTGTGGGCGGCCAGGTGGTATTTGACCTTCTGCCACTGGCGCTGATAGTCGTCAGAAGCCAGGCTCTGGCCCAGCTCTTTCTGCTTGGCCTCGAGATAGTGGTGGGCCAGCTGGTTGATGGCCTCGTTCAAGAAGGCGCCCGAGCCCATGGCCGGCTCGCAAATGGTCAGTTCGAGCATCTCGTCGGCGCTCAGGTTCTGCAGGCGCTCGCGCAGGGTGTATTTGGTCAGGCAGCGCGTGAGCACCTCGGGAGTGTAGAACGAGGCGCTCTTCTCGCGGTCGCGTCCGGCCAGGCGAAAGAGATAGCTGCCCTTCTTGTGCACTCGCTTGCGCCCCGAGGGGTCGCGCACGAACTCTTGCTCGTCGAAGGCTCCGGCCCGACCGGCGGCCACGAAGAACGTGCGGGCTTCTTCGTTGTCGACCTCTTTGGCCGAGCGCACCTCGAACAGGTCCTCTTGGGCGAAAAAGCCCGAGTAGCTGAGCAGGCCTTCATAGACCGAGCCCAACTGGTTGATGCCGAGCTGGGCATACGAGATGCGCCCCCGCTCCTTGCGCCCTCCCTCGCGCGACAGCGAGAGCAGCTGCAGCACCTGCTGCACCACCAGGTTGCGAAACTTGACTCCGCGCAGCAACGGGGTGCGGGCCGGGTCGAAGATGGGGCTGCGCAGGCCGTTGAGGCTGAACCCCTCGTGCACGATCTGGTCGAAGTCCAGCGCCAGCTGGTCGCGCAGGGGAAAGCCCTCTTGCACCAGCCGAAAGAGCTGCTCGAGGCTGTGGTGCAGAAAGAACCCGTCGCGAGCCTCGGCGGTGGTCAGCGGCACCAGCTCGAGGTCGCGCAGGGCCTCGAGCGAGTAGCCCTGGCGAAAGGCGTCGGACTGCATCGGAACCACCCCCAGCTCGGCTCCGCGCGCCTCGACGTAGAACAGAAAGAGCAGGCGATAGAGATAGACCAGGCACTCTTCGGTCAGCTGGCGGGCCAGCTGGTCGTTGCTAAAGACTGCCTCTTTGGCCACCTCGCGCTTGTAGCGCACGGCCTCGTTGCCCAGCAGCTCGATGGCCGCCCGGGCTCCGTATTTGAGGTCGGTCGAGACGGCGAAGGCGTGCTTGTGGCTGGCCTCGTCGAGGGCGTCGTGGCGGCACAGCCCGTCTTCGGGGTTGAGCACCTCGCGATGCAACAGGGCGGCAGTGGCCTTAAGGGCCGCGTCTTGCCGGCGGCTGAGCAGGTCGCCCAGCTCGAAGCGCAGATACTTGCCCTGGCCCCACTTGTAGTGGTCGATGAGAAAGATGTCTTCGCCCCCCATGAACAGCACCCAGCGGGGAGGGCTCTCTTGCTTGAACACCGGCCCGTCCAGCAGCTCGCGCCAGCTGGCCTCGGGCAGGGCAGCCTCGCCGGCGTCTTTGGGCAGCTGGGCCACCAGCGGCTGCTCATCGAGGGGCGAGTCGTCTTCGTCGCCCGGAAAGGGAGCATCCACCACCCACAGAAAAGGCCGGCCGTCGCGGCGCTGGCTCAGCAGCACCGGCACCACTCGCTGGTCGGGGAGGGCCTCGATGGTGGGCTGATAGTCGTAGCCCAGGGCTTCTAGCAGTTTGGCGTGAAACTCTCGCGCCCGGCTCCACCGCTCGGCCGGCTCGCGCTCTTGCGAGGCCAGGTGGCGGGCCTGGAAGTAGGTCTCGGCCAGCCTGGCCAGGCGCTTGTTCGGAGCTGCCTGTCCGCTCTCTTTCTCGCGCTGGCTCCAGCCCTCGAGCACGTCCTTGAGGTCGCTGCCCAGCACCGCCTCGAGATAGTGGTGCGAGTAGAACTCGCCAACGTTGTGGATTCCGGTCAGATCGAGAGCCATCCGGGTAGCTTTGTCCTACGACCGGCGACTCCTGTCGTTTCTTGGATTTGACAAGGGCCTCGAAGAGGCGCGCCTCGAGGGGCTTAGAGAGTCTCGTCAGACCATCGTTGCCATTCTCCAGAGCCGGTTTGAGGCTGTTCCGGCGACGGTCGAAGAGAGGCTCGAGGGGGTCAGCGACCCTGGCCGTCTGCGCGAGTTGGCGGTCACGGCCGCGAACGCCGGCTCGGTCGACGGCTTTCTGTCGGCCTTCCAGCAGCCTTAGACAGAGGAAATCCGGCGCCAGAGGCTAAGCGGAGCGAGTGCAACTCGACTACGCCACCCTCGAGACCCTGCGCCAGAGCCATCCTGCCTGGCGACTGTTGCGGGCCGACCTGGCACCCTTGATTGCCAGCTTTCTCCACCAGACCTACGTGCTGCCCAACGTGCGCGTCTATCCGCTCTCAGAGCTGGCCGAAAAGCTCGAAGACGAGCTCTATCGCCTGCGCCAGACTCACGGTGAAGACCAGTTTCGGCGCGACGCCACGGCCTATCTCGACGAGTGGGCCGGCGATGAGCGCGGCTGGCTGCGCAAGTATTATCCGGTGGGCGAAGACGAGCCCCACTTCGATTTGACCCCGGCCAGCGAGAAGGCCATCGCCTGGCTGGCGGGGTTGGTGCAGCGGCCGTTCGTGGGCACCGAGTCGCGGCTGTTGACGGTCTTCAACCTGCTGCGCCAGATCGTGGAGGGCTCGGAGACCGATGTCGAGGTGCGCATCGCCGAGCTGCGGCGAAGAGCCGAGGAGATCGAAGCAGAGATTGGCCGGCTCGAGGACGGCCGGCTCGAGCTGCTCGACGACACCTCGCTGCGTGATCGCTTTCTGCAGATGGCCGTCACCGCCCGCGAGCTGCTCAGCGACTTTCGCGAGGTCGAAGAGAACTTTCGCCGCCTGGACCGCCATTCGCGCGAGCGCATCGCCCTGTGGGACGGCACCAAAGGCGAGTTGCTCGACGACATCTTCGGCGAGCGCGACGCCATCATCGACTCCGACCAGGGCCGCAGCTTCAGGGCCTTCTGGGATTTCTTGCTTTCAGCCAGCAAGCAAGAGGAGTTCAGCGACTTGCTGGACCGGGCTCTGGAACTGCCGGCCATCTCCTCGATGAAACCCGATACCCGCATTCGGCGTGTCCACTACGACTGGCTAGCCGCCGGCGAGCATACCCAGCGCACGGTCTCGGCTCTCTCCCAGCAGCTCCGACGCTTCATCGACGATCAGGCCTGGCTCGAGAACCGGCGCATCATGGAGATCCTCAAGAATGTCGAGCGGCATGCGGTGGCCGTGCGCGAGTCGCCTCCCGAAGGCAACTTCATGGACATCGAAGAGATCGCGCCGGAGCTTGCTTTGCCGATGGAGCGGCCGCTATTCACTCCGCCCCTGAAGGTCGAGATTCCCTCGGAGCGGCTCGAGCTAGCCCAGGCCGATCTCGACACCGAGCGGCTGTTTTCTCAAGTGTTCGTCGACAAGAGCCGCTTGTTGGGCCAGGTTCGCCGGGCCCTGGGCGGGCGCTCCCAGGTGACCCTGGGCGAACTGTTGCAACAGTATCCTTTGCAGCAGGGTCTGGCCGAGCTGGTGACCTATCTTTCTTTGCAAGAGCAGGATTTCGAGATCGTCTTCGACGAGAGTAGGAGCGATGAAGTGGTCTGGGAGGACGAAGAACGGCGGCGCAAAGCGCGCTTGCCGCGGGTGATCTATACGCGATGAATTCCGAAGTCTCACAGCTTTCTCAGCTGGTCATACCGCTGCTCAAGGGCGTGCTCTATCAAGAGAGCGATGCGACTCTGTGGCAGGCCCTGCTCAACCTGCAGGGCCGGGTGCGCGACTACGTCAAGGTGCTCGGGCTGGAGTTGATTCTCGATGAAGCCGAGGGGCACGCATTCTTGCGCTCCCGCGCGCCGGAAGAGGGAGAAGAGCCTCTGCCGCGCCTGGTTTCGCGCCGCCAGCTCTCTTATGGGGTGAGCCTGCTGCTGGCTTTGCTGCGGCGCAAACTGGCCGAAAACGACGCCGCCGGGGGCTCGACCCGGGTGATCCTCTCGCGCGAGGAGATCGTGGAGCTGGTGCGGCTGTTTCTGCCGGACGGCACCAACCAGGTGCGCCAGGTGGATCGAGTCGAGCGCGACCTGAACAAGGTCATCGAGCTGGGCTTCGTGCGCCCGCTCAAGGGTCAGCAGCACCAGTATGAAGTGCGGCGCATCTTGAAGGCTTTCGTCGACGCCCAGTGGCTCAACGAGTTCGAGGCGCGTCTGCAAGAGTATCAGGAGCACGCGAAGTGATCCACGAAGCCTCGCAGCAGACCCTCGACCTTGGCTTTGGCCAGACTCCCGGCCTGCGCGGCTTTCGCCTGGAGCGTCTCGAGTTGTACAACTGGGGAACCTTCGACGGCAAGGTCTGGCATTACGAACTGGGCGGCAAGAATTCGCTCTTGACCGGAGACATCGGCTCGGGCAAGTCGACCATCGTCGACGCCGTCACCACCTTGCTGGTGCCGGCCCATCGCGTGCAATACAATCGCGCCGCCGGGGCCGACAAGATGGAGCGTTCGCTGCGGTCGTATTTTCTCGGCTACTACAAGGCCACGCGCGGCGAGGTGGGCCCCCAGACCCGGCCGGTGGCCCATCGCACCCATAACAGCTACTCGGTCGTGTTGGGCACGTTTTTCAATCGCGACTATGGACAGAAGGTCACTCTGGCCCAGGTGTTCTGGATGAAGGAAGCGACCGGCCAGCCGGCCCGCTTTTATGTGGTGGCCGACCAGGAGCTTTCGGTGGCTGGCGATTTCTGCGACTTCGGGGGCGAGATGAAGGTGCTGCGCAAGCGATTGCGCCAGGCCGGGGCCGAGCTTTTCGACAGCTTTCCGCCCTATTCGGCAGCCTTTCGCCGGCGCTTCGGGCTGGCCAACGATCAGGCCCTGGAGCTGTTTCACCAGACGGTTTCGATGAAGGCTGTCGGCAACCTGACCAGCTTCGTGCGCGAGCACATGCTCGAGGAGTTCGACGTTGAGCCCCGCATCCAGGCTCTCATCGGACACTATGAGGACCTCAACCGCGCCCACGAGGCCGTGCTCAAAGCCCGCGCCCAGGTCGAGGCCCTCACGCCGCTGGTGGCCGACTGCCGTCGCCATGCCGAGTTGCTGCTACAGGTGGCCGAGTCGCGGGCCTGCCGCGATAGCCTGCGGATTTACTTCATGACGCTCAAGGCCAGCCTGCTGGAGCGACGCCTCGAGTTGCTGGCCGCCGACGAGGAGCGTCTGCAGAACCGCCTGGCCAGTGCGCGCCAGAGCCAGCAAGAGGGTGAGACCGAGCGGGGCGAGCTGCGCCAGGCTATCGCTGCCAACGGAGGCGACCGCTTGCAGCGGCTCGAGGTCGAGATCAAGCACAAGACCGAAATGCGCCAGCGGCGCCAACACAAGCACCAGCGCTATCTCGAGCGAGTGAAATCGCTGGGTTGGAGCGAACCCGTCGAGGCCGAGCAGTTTCTCGAGCAGCGTCGCCGGGGCGCCAGGCTGCTGGTCGAACAGGCCGAGCAAGAGGCCGAGCTCGAGAACCAGCGCACCGAACTGCTGGTCGAAGGCCGCAAGCTGCAAGACACCCACCACGAGCTGCAGCAAGAGCTGGCCAGCCTGCGAGCCCGGCGCAGCAACATCCACCAGCATCAGGTCGAGATCCGCTCGCGCCTTTGCGCCCAGCTGGGACTGCCCGAATCAGAGCTTGCCTTCGTGGGCGAGCTGCTGCAGGTGCAAGACAAGGAGCGCGACTGGGAGGGGGCCATCGAGCGCCTGCTACACAACTTCGCCCTCTCGCTACTCGTGCCCGACCGCCACTATCGGCGCGTGGCCGAGTGGGTCGATCAGACCCGCTTGCGGGGACGGCTGGTCTATTTTCGGGTGCTGCCCGAGGTGGGCCCGCCGCCGCCGGCCCAGGCCACCAATTCGCTGGTCTACAAGGTCGACATCAAGCCCGACACGCCTCACTATGGCTGGCTCGACCGCCAACTCAAGCGCCGCTTTGATTTTGCCTGTTGCGCCAGCCTCGAGGATTTTCGCCGCGAGGTGAAGGCCATCACGCCCAGCGGCCAGATCAAAGCGAAGGGCGAGCGCCACGAGAAGGATGACCGGCACGCCCTCGACGACCGTAGCCGCTATGTGCTGGGCTGGACCAACGAGGCCAAGATCCGCGTGCTCGAACAACGGCAGGCGGCGCTGGCGGCCGAGATGGCTTCGATGGCCATGCGTCTCGAGACCCAGAAAAAGACCCTGGCTCAGTTGCGCGAGCAGCAGATCGTGCTCAAGCAGTTGGAGGAGTATCGCGATTTTCAAGAGATCGATTGGCGTCCACTGGTCAAGGAGATCGCCGATCTGGAGGAGGAGAAGCGGGCGCTCGAGAGCGCCTCGGATGTACTCGTGGAGCTGACCGCTCGCCTGCACGAGGTTGAAGCGCGGCTGCGCCAGCTCGACGGCGAACTCGAGGCTCAGGTGAAAGAGCTGGGAGCGGTGCAGCAAAAGCAACTGGTGGCCCGCGAGTTGTTTGAGGAGGCCACTGCCGTCCCACCCACCGAGGACGAGCGCCAGCGTTTTCCGGTGCTGGAAAAGATCCGCCACGAGGCGCTGGAACAGCATCAGCTTACGGTCGAGTCGTGTGCCAATCGCGAGCATGATGTGCGCGAATGGCTGACCCGCCAGATCGACAATGAAGACAAGAAGATCGAACGTTGCCGCGAGCGCATCCTCAAGGCCATGGGCAAGTTCTGCAACGACTATCCCCTCGACACCCAGGAGATGGACGTCAACGTGGCCGCCGGAGCCGAGTTTGCCGAGCTGCTCGAGCGTCTTCACCGCGATGACCTGCCCCGTTTTGAAGAGCGATTCAAGCAGTTGCTCAACGAGAACACCATCCGCGAGATCGCCAATTTCCAGTCGCAGCTCAACCGCGAGCGTGAGAGCATCCGCGAGCGGGTCGAGCAGATCAATGGTTCGCTGCGCCAGATCGATTACAATCCCGGGCGTTACATCGTGCTCGAGCTGCAACGCACCATCGACGCCGAGATTCGCGACTTTCAGAGCGAACTGCGGGCCTGCACCGAGGGGGCTTTGACGGGCAGCGACGACGAGCAATACTCCGAGCAGAAGTTTCTCAAAGTGCGCGAAATCATCGAGCGTTTTCGCGGTCGCGAGGGTCAGGCCGAACTCGACCGGCGCTGGACCCGCAAGGTGACCGATGTGCGCCAGTGGTTCACTTTCTCGGCCTCAGAGCGCTGGAAGGCCGACGACACAGAGCACGAGCACTATGCCGACTCGGGCGGCAAATCGGGCGGTCAGAAAGAGAAGCTGGCCTACACCGTGTTGGCCGCCAGCCTCAGTTACCAGTTTGGCCTCGAGGCGGGCGCGACCCGCTCGCGCACTTTCCACTTCGTGGTCATCGACGAGGCTTTCAGCCGCTCGTCGGACGAGTCTACCCGCTTTGGTCTCGAACTCTTCCAGACCCTCGACCTGCAGCTGATGATCGTGACTCCGCTGCAAAAGATCCACATCATCGAGCCTTATGTGGCCAGCGTGGGATTCTGTCATAACGATGGCGAGACGTTCAAGTCGGCCATCCAGAATCTCACCATCGAGGAGTATCGCCGGCGCAAGGACGCCGCTCTTTCTTGAGCTGGACCCGCCCCGCCGACATCCGGGCCCGGCTGGCCAAGCAGTGGGAGCAGGGCAAGTTCCTGGCCGCCCTGGTGACGGGCCAACAGCTCTTCCCGCTTCGCCTTGGCTTGAAGAAGCCGACCTCTGCCGAGCTGGCCTCGCGCTTTGCCGAAGTGCAGGACTGGATCGCCGAGCTGGCCCGCGGCGACTATCGCCTGGAATTCAAGAGCGTGCGCCATCGGGTCATCGGCGAGAACCAGGTGCCCGGCGCCATCTGGCTCGATTCCATCGATCAGCTGGCCGCCTTTTTGCGCAAGGGAGCCGAGTTGCAGCGCTTTCGCCAACTGCTAGATCTCACTCCGGCCCCGCTCCAGCCCTGGCTGGGGCGCCGCCCCATGCAGGCCCTGACCTTGTTTGATGAGTGGCCCACCCTGCTGCGCACGGTCAGTTGGATGGGCGCCCATCCCCGGCCGGGCATCTACACTCGCCAACTCGATCTCGAGGGAGTCCACACCAAGTTTCTCGAGCAGCATGCGCGGGTGCTGGCCGAACTGTTCGAGCTGGCCCTGCCCCCCGAGGCCATCGACCTCGACCAGAGTCGCTTCGAGCAGCGCTTCGGCTTTCGCCGGCGGCCGCCCCGGGTGCGCCTACGCTTTCTGGGCCAGGGGTTTGCGGGCCTGACTGATCTGACTCTGACGGTCGAAGAGCTGTCCGCCTTCGAGCCGGGGGTATCCCAGGTGTTCGTAACCGAGAACGAAGTGAACTTCCTGGCCTTTCCCGACCTGGCCGACAGCCTGGTGTTGCTGGGCGGAGGCTACGCGGTCGAACTCTTTTCAGGTCTGCCCTGGCTGCGCAGCTTGCCGATCTACTACTGGGGCGACATCGATACCCATGGTTTCGCCATCCTCGACGGGCTACGGGCGGCCTTTCCCCAGACCGTCTCTTTCTTGATGGATCGAGCGACCCTTCTCGAACACCGGTCTCGCTGGGTCACCGAGCCCTCACCAGCCCGTCGCGAATTGCCACACCTGACTCCTCAAGAGCAAGCTCTCTATCAAGACCTGCTCGACCATCACCTGGGGTATGGCGTGCGGCTCGAGCAAGAGCTGGTCGGCTTCAATCGGGTTCTCGACGCCCTGCGTGGGCTGGGCTTCAAGCCGATTCCTCCAGGCGGGTGAGAGGGTCGTGGCCCGCGCCGCCAAGCTGGGGTACGGCGTCCGAAGGAGAGAGAGCGCGACCCCTTGAAATGGGCTTGACGCCAGGAGGGTCACTTGAGGAATAGCTACTACCAGCCCGGTGGGAGGATGCCCCCGATCAACCGCCACGTTACCCTGGTTTCAGACGACGCGGGTCACCGAGCAGTTCAGAAGGCCCACGACAAAGTGCACGCGCTAACCGAGGTCGAGGCCGCGGTGCTGCGTCGCTGCGACGGTCAAACCCTCCTCTCGGAGGTCGCGGGCGAGCTACCGCCAGACACCACACTGGACGAAATCCTGGCCAGCTTCGGCGAGAAGCACTTGCTGACCGCCGGGTTCATGCCCTTTCGCTACCCGTCAGAGTCTCAACAGCTTGGAGACGAGACGCTGGTCTACGTTTACGAAACGGCCAATGTTCATCTATTGCAACCACTGGCTGCTCGGATTTATGCGGCCTGCGACGGCCGGCCAGTGCAAGAGATGGAGGAGGAGGTCGGAGACGACGCGCTCTGGCAAGCCCTGGAAGAACTTAGCAGCAATGAACTGGTTCCCAAAGGGCATCCCACCCGGCGGCGCGTGCTTAAGACCGTGGCCGCCCTTCCGCTGGTGCTGTCTCAATTGGTTCCGTCCGCCTCGGCCGCCGCCTCTGCTTGCATCATGGAGACTTTTGATGAGTGCAATGCGACGGTCCAAGACCCGCCAATGACGTGTACGCCTTGCTGTAACAACGGCGGCGGCAGCTGCGGGACGAGCTGTGCAACCAATTGTACAAGTTGTTGGTGCCTTGGACGGCGTACTTGCTCGGGAGGCGATTGCACCACCCCCGGCCAGTTCTGTCACAACGATACATCCTCTGGAGTTGGACGCTGCTTCGAGGATGGCACCAACCCCATTTGCGTTTTTGGAGCATTCAACCCCTGTCGCAAGAATTGCGATGCGGCCCGGGCCGATGCAGCCTCGGGCGGAGCCGCGAACTATCGATGCTGCGAAGGGTGCTCTTAGGCCTTCCTTTGTCCGCGTGCTGCCTATCAACGCGGTGACGACCTCATGGCTGACAAGAGGTCAGCCTCTCCAGTTCATACTGATGTATAAGAGTGTCTTTCGAATAAGGATTCGAGATTGCCCTTTCTGTTTCTCGACTGGAAGGAGAGGTTTCGGGTTCGGCAATCGAGAATTGGCTTCGATCCAGTCGGGGACCAAGCCGCCGGCTTAGGACGGGCATGGTCGAGAAGGGGGGAGTTGACCTTGACGAGATGGATGGCACTAGTGCGGCTTGTTTTGGCCGTGGTTTTGACCTGGACCATTCCGGTGCTCGGGCAGAGCCAGTCTGTGCCTGAAAGAACCGATGACAACCTGATCGTGGCGGCCTACAACATTCAGTTTCTTGGAGAGAGGGACCACGACCTCAAGAAACTGGCAAAGGTCATCCAACATTTCGACGTTTGCGGCGTTGTAGAACTCAAGTCTGAAACCGAGCTAAGAGAGCTTCGGGCCGCCTTGGAAGCCACCACGAACGAGCGCTGGGGTTACGTCTTCGGAGTGCGAACCCATAGACCCCAGGGCAACTACCACGAAGCGTTTGGAGCTTTGTGGCGACGCGACCGGGTCGAGCTGGGAGACGGGGTAGTGGGCGGGCTCTGGGACCACGCCGAGGAGTTTCGCAATGATCCTTTTATCGTGTCCTTCGTGCGCAGAGGTTTTGACTTCTCTATGATCCTGCTCCACACACGCTGGACCAACGATCCCGAGGGGACCAGGGCCAATGAAGTGGCTGCGATAGGCAGGCATTCGAATTGGCTTCGCCAGTTTTTGCCTGAGCGCGACATTCTGGTGGCCGGCGATTTCAACTATCCCGGCACTCGGGCCGAGATGAAGGCGCTGAGTCAGGCCGCTGGGTTGAGCCAGCTTGACGAGGATCCCAAGTCGACCTTCAGTGGTGATGCCTCCCATTATGTGAGCTCGTACGATCACATCTACGCCAATACTTTCCTTACCAAAGAATACGTGTCCGGTAGTTGCACCACCCTCGACAGTACGTTCGTCGTGTATGCGGACAACTCGCCAGAGTCGATGAAGCTCTCGAAGTCCGAGTTGTCGGACCATCTGCCGGTGTTCGCCGTCTTCGACGTGAGCAAACCCGACGACGACTAGCGAAGGGCGTGAGACGGAGGGCGCCTTGGGCCGACTACGAAGTCTCCGTCATCAATTGTGACTGGGGGTCGAATGGACAAGAAGGAATGTGATCTGGTGATGAAGGGTGGCCTCACCAGCGGTATCGTCTATCCGCCGGCCGTGCTGGCCCTGGCCGACGAATACACCTTTCGCAACATTGGCGGCACCTCGGCCGGCGCCATTGCGGCGGCTGCCACCGCGGCTGCCCAGATGGGAGAGAACCGGCGGGCCGCCGAGGCGCTCGACTCGTCTGAAGTGGGCTTTGCGGGTTTGCGCAAGCTCAACCAGGAGCTGACCAAACCGGGCTTTCTCTTCGCCCGCTTTGTGCCCCGACCCCGGCTGCGTCGCCTCTGGGAGGCGGCTGTCTTGTTTCTCGCGCCCACCAGGCCTGAACTCGGCCAGGTGCTATCCGCCCTGCACGGTCGGGGCGAAGGCCGCACCGCCAGCATACTGAAGCTGTGGAATTCCCGGTGGATGATCGTCGGCGGGGCGGTGCTGGCGCTCTATCTGGCCATCGTAGTGCCTTTGGTGGTTGGGAAGGGCTCGTGGTGGGCCTTCGGTTTCTCTTTCGCTTTCTTGCTGGTCGTCGGCGCCGCCTTGCGAGAGCTTTGCCTCGGGCTTTGGAATGACCTGAAGAACGACTGTCTGGACGCCGTCCAACCTTTTCTCGAGCGTCCCCAGGAGATTGGCTACGGCTTTTGCACGGGCACCGATTCCGAGCCGGGTGGTGCACTGTGTGACTGGTTGCATGACTGGTTCGCCCGCATGGCCGGGCACCCTAAGGGACATGTATTGACCTTCGGTGAGTTGGAAGAGTGGCGCGTCAAGCTGCGTATGGTCACCACCAGTCTGAGCCATCGCCAGCCTCTCGGCTTGCCCTTCGAGAAGCAGATCTTCTTGTTTCGCGAGCAGGAGATGCGCGAGTATTTCCCGGCCGCGGTGGTGGACCATCTGGTGCGCCACGCCTATCAGCCCAAGAAACTCGATGACAGCGAACTAAGGCGCCAGGGATACTACTTTCTGCCTGAGCCCCAGCAGCTTCCGGTGCTTTTTGCCACCCGTCTCAGCCTGAGCTTTCCCATCCTGTTCGCGGCCGTGCCGCTCTACACGCCCGACTTTTCCAAAGCGCGCAAAGACTGGAAGCCCGGTCCCGAGGACCTGCAGCGATGCTGGTTCAACGACGGCGGAATCGGCTGTAATTTTCCGGTCAGCATGTTCGACTCCTGGCTGCCGACCAGACCGACCTTCGGCATCACCCTGGGCGGGCTGCCCGATCAATTCCGCGGGGCGGGCCGCAGTGGCCCGGGCGCCAGGGTTGCTCCTGACCAGGACGTGGTATTGCCCCGGGCCAACGAGTTCATCGGCTATCGCTGGGAAGAGATTGGGGACAACATGCCGGCCCTGGGCTCGGCCATCTGGTCCACTGCTCAGAACTTCCGCGACAATCTGCAGTCGACGCTGCCGGGCTCACGCGACCGGGTGGTCGAGGTTCGTCTGACCAGCAGCGAGGGAGGCCTCAATCTCGACATGCCCCCCGCGGCCATCCAGGCCATGGTCGACAAGGGCGAGCGGGCCGGAGCCCTGCTCTTGAAGGAGTTTCGCTGGGACTACCACCGCTGGGTGCGACTCCGTCTCTTACTGGGCGAACTCCAGGCCGACGCCGAGGAACTCAAGGTCTGTTTGAAAGACCCACTCTATCGCGACCTCTTTGACGAGCTCGAAGGCGGAGGCGACTTTCCTTATAGCACCAGCCAGGAGTTCTTCACCCAGGCTCTCAAGAGCCTCCAAAAGCTAGTGAAAGCCTTCGAGACCGAGCAAGACCTGGCCAAAGGGGCTCCAGCTGCGGCCGCCGACATGCAGATCGCGCCCAGCCTGGTGCGGCGCCAACGCTAGAGCCGGAGCAGACCCGGCGGTTCGTCGCCAAGAAGAGTTTACAATTGTCCGACCTCACAGTTTGGCGGCAGAAAAGCCCGTTACGCGTCGGTCGAGTATGCTCCCATGCTGCAATAGTGGAGGGGGTGCCTGTCTGACGAGCTGTGCAACCAACTGCACATGTTGCTGGTGCCTTGGGCGCCGAGGCTGTTCGGGAGGCGGCTGCTCCCCGGCTCTTAAGCCGCCGACTACACCGGGTCGGGGTGGGTGCCGGTTGCTCCGGCGAAATCCCGTAAAAACCCGGCAGCACGCCTAAAAGCTTTCAGACTCCTTTCAACCTGGTCTGATAGCCTTAGCCTATGTCGTCTGTGCAGGGTCATTTGTGGTCTACTTTGCGTCCGTCCGGGGTTCTTCAAGGCAAGGGCACCGGGCCGCTACGTCAGCATCTCGATGCCGAACAACAGCAAGAGCTGCGCGATGTGCTGGTGGCCATGCAAGACCACGACGCTCAGCTGGTCAAGCCGGGCCTGGGACTGCCCTTCATGCCCAAGCAAGTCAAGCTCAGCCCCGACGCCGCTCTCAAGACGCTGCTCAAGCAAACCCCGGCCTTCCCCTATGGCTTCGAAGTGATTCATGGCAACGACTCGATGCGGGTGAGTAACCTGGGTGACCTGCGCGACGCTGCCGCCCTGCTGGGAGCCACTCCGACCGAGACCGCCGGTAAGCCGGGTCTGGCCCAGGCGCTGCAGAATTTGCAGGGCAATCGCTGGGTCATCGCCTCGGCAACTCTCAACGGAGAGACGCGGACGGGGCCGATGGCCGCCTACAGCCACTTCGGGGCGTCGGTAGCCAGGTCGCCGATGGGCCACAGCTATCACGCCAACCAGCCCTACCAGTTCGAGAGTATCGATTTTCTCTACAACAGTCACGACGCCAGCGTCTTTCCCGACCCCGGAGCTGCTGGCGAGTTGCAGAAGCTCGAGGCCGATGGCTTCAACCTGCAAGCCACCCAGGGCAAGGACAAGGCGGACGCCTACGCTGCTTTCTTCGCCGGCATGCCGACCATGGTTACCGACGGCCAGGGACAGGTCCTGACCTTCGCCAGCCAGCGTGATCAGGCCGGCGCCGTGGCCTTGCACCAAGCTTCGAAGGATTGTCAGGTCGCCTACAAGACGCATTTGAAAGCGGCCTTTGAGCAGGGCTTGATCAAGTATCTGGGTAACGCTCTCAACCAGGCGCAGATTCCGGCTGGCAGGCTGACTCCCGAGCAAAGAGCCGAGGCGCTGGTCGACCTCTACCGAGCCGGGCACGAGAATCCGGGGCGTAACGTCGATCCCCACGACCATTCAAGCCTGCAGTGCGATCGGCTCTACGGCACCCTGGTCAAGTCGGTGAGAGGCGACGACGTGGCTGTTGCCGCCAGGGCGACCGCCCAGTCGATAAGAGATTTCGACCTGCACAACACCATCGTGATGGTCAACGCGCTCTCGCGCAGCTTGCCCAAAGATACCAAGCTTCCCGGTCTGGACTTCGAAGCCCAACTCAACGTGCTCAAGCGCAACTTGAGAGCGGCCCACGAGAAGTCTCTGCTGGGCGATAGCCAGGGCGTTCAGGACCTGTTCACTCCCGAGGCGCTGGGTCACCCCATCCAAATCAATCTTGACGACTTCGGCGACTATCTGCGGGTTGGCGACATCGACCTCGACAAGGTCGACTAGCGCTTCGCGCCGCGCTAGGACTGCGCTTCGCGGTCGACCCAGATGTCTCCGACGCGGATGGCGTCTTCGTCGAGTTGCAAGTCCACCGGGCCGACCTCGAGAAGCAGTTCGGCCTTCTCTCTAACCTGGCTGCGGGCCAGTAAGTCGCGATAGTCGCGGTCGGCCTGGCGAAACTGGGCCAGGGCGTCTTGATAGCGCTGCTCGCGACCCGTGATCTCTTCGTAAGCGATCCAACTAGAAATCGGGCCGACCGCTCCGGCCATCAACCCGGCGGCGCCGAAACCTATGGCCGGGCCGGTGCCGGTAAAATGGCCGGCCAGCAGCGCGCCAGCCGGAACCAGGGCCGCTCCGAAGGCCGGCAATAGCCAGCGCCGCGAAAACTTCTCATGGCTGTTGGGGCTACTCATCAGCATGGCCGCCACCGGAGTCAAGGTCACTCCGATCAGACCCCCCAGAGCAGCCGGAGCGTAGCCGCCATAGTAGCCGGCCGCCGCTCCCATGGTGGCTCCCACGGCCGCGCCGACCCCGAGCAGCACGGGCTCGTCGGGAAACCTCCAGGGCCGAGCAGGCGCCACCGGCTCGGGCGGTAGTTCCACCTTTTCGGGCAGAAACAGCTCGTCGGTCTGGCGGCGAGGACGCATCGGGATGATGGCGGGGCCGATTTTCACTCCGTCAGTCTAGAACGGACGGTGGCCTGGGGGTTTGCGAGACTGTTAACTCAGGGCAAGCTCCCAGTCGAAATCGACGGCCGCCAGCAAGGTGCGGTCATGGCTGGCCACCACCAACCCTCCCGGCCAGGCCTGCAGCGCCTGGGCCAGGGCGCGCTGGCCCAGCAGGTCGAGACTGTAGCTGGGTTCGTCGAGGATCAACATCGACACCGAGCTATGATAGAGCCAGATCAGCGCCGCCCGGGCTCGCTCGCCAGGGCTCAGCGAGCGCAAGGGGCGCCGGGCCAGGGCCAGCGGAAATTGGTGAGCGGCCAGGCTCTCGGCGCCGAGTTGATCGAGCAGGCACTCTTCGCGCATCCAATTGCTGCCGCCCTGGGCCACCACTCCCACCCGAGATGAGTCGGCCGACTGCGCCATCAACTCGAGCAAGGTGGTCTTGCCCGAACCGTTGGGGCCGGTCACGGCTACGCGGTCATGGGCGAGCCTGAGGGCCAGCTGGGGAGTGTCCAGGCGAATGACCGGGGCCGGGTCTTCAAACTGGGCTGGCGGGGGCAGCACCAGGGGCAGGTCGACGCGTAGGCTGCGGCGGGCCGCCCGCGTCTGTTGGCGGATGGCCGCCAGTCGCGCCTCGCGCACCCGCTTCGAGCGAGCATGATTGTCCTGGGCCTGATCGCGCTTGGTGTTGAGCGTGGCTTTGGGAGTGGCTCGGTCGAGTTCGCGGGCGCGGCCGTATTGCTTTTTGCGGGCTCGCCGGCGGGCCAGATAAAGGCTGCGTTCTTCTTGTGATTCGAGCTGGCGAAGTTGGCGCAGATAGCGTTCCTGGCTGGCTCGGTGACGAGCTTCGAGTTGCTCGAGCATGCCTTCGAAGGGGCCCGAGTAGAGCTCGCAGCCGGCTTCGGAGACCAGGAAGAAGTGGCTGAAATCGCTCAGGAGTTCAGGCTCGTGCGAGGCAACCAGCAAGCCCCCCGGATAGTCGGCAAGCCAGCCGCGCAGCCATTCGATACCGGGCTGGTCGAGGTCCTGAGTAGGCTCGTCCAGCAGCAGCAAGGCAGGCTGGGCCTGGCGGGCTGCTTCGAGAGCCCGGCGACGCGACTCGCCGCCACTGGCCTGTGCGGGTGGTAGTAGCTGGGGCACCAGGTAGGGCTGGGTGTGGCGCACCACCTGGCTTGACTCGGCCAGGGCCCGCAACAAGGTGGACTTGCCCACTCCGTTGCGTCCCACTAGAGCCGCTCGTTCCTGGCCCAGCGCGAGGTTGAGCCCGTCAAAGAGCACGCGACTGCCGTTTTTGATGGTCAGATCGTGGGCCTCGATCAGATGCATAGCAGACTCCTCAATCTGGCCAGCACTGCCGGTTTGGCCTCGAGCCGCAGCCACAGACCCTGCTGGCGGGCCTCGCTCTCGATCACCCGGCATTGGCCGTGGGCGATGTCCATGGCCTCGGTAGCCGTGTAGGGGATCAGTAACTCGGTCACCGGCTGATCGCGGCGAACCTCGGCCAGCAGGGCTTCTTTGAGGTCGCCCAGGGCCTGGCTGCTGACCAGCCGGTGGGGAAGGTAGTGGTCGAGGGGCGGCACCTGGTCGACCAGGTCGAGCTTGTTGAAGATGTAGAAACGGGGCACCTCGGCGGCGCCCAGGCGCTCGATCATGCTCAGGGTGATGTCGAGGTGATGTTGCCACTCGAAGTCGGATAGATCGACCACGATGGCCAGCAAGGAAGCGTCGCGCACCTCGGACAGAGTCGACTCGAAGCTGGCTAACAGACGCTCGGGCAGGCGCCGAATGAAGCCCACCGTGTCGCTGAGCAAGACGGTGCCGCCGTGGCGGGTGAGGCTGCGCGAGGTGGTGTCGAGGGTCTCGAAGGGCCGGTCGCGGGCCGACAGTTGCTCGTCGGTGAGGGCGTTCATCAGCGAGGTCTTGCCGGCGTTGGTATAGCCAAGCAGGGCGATGCGCCGGCAGTCGGCCCGGCCGCGCCGACGGTTCTCGTCGCTGCGGCCCAGGCGTCGCTCGACCTTCTTGAGTTCGAGCAGGCGTCCGTCGAGCTTGCGGGCCAAGAGTTCTGAGGCTGTCTCGCCTGGGCCACGCCCGCCCGGGACACCCCCGATCTGCTGGTCCATGTTGAGGCCCACCCCGCGGATGCGGGGACGCAGATACTCGAGCTGGGCGATCTCGACCTGGACTCGCGAGCGGCGGGTGCGGGCCTGACGCACGAAGACGTTGAGGATGACTCCCTCCCGGTCGCTGACTGGAATGCCGGCCACATCTTCGAGATTGCGGGCCTGCGAAGGGCTCAGCTCGGCGTCGACCACCAGCAGGGTGGCTCCCAGGTCGCGGGCTCGGTCGGCGATCTCGCGGGCCTTGCCGGGGCCGATCAGGGTGCGAGGACGAGGCTTGGAGAGGTAGTAGCACTCCTGGCCCACGATCTCGCTGCCCTGGGCCTCGGTCAGGCTGAGAATCTCGGCCAGCTGAGCGAACTGAACGTGCGGATCGGGGTCGGTGCTGACCGAGAGCACGAAAGCCAGGTTGGTGGCCTCGTCGGGGGAGCCGCGCTCGGTCCAGTATTCGACGGTCTCTTCCCACAGGCCATCGTCGGCCAAGGGCACTTCTTCATGTTCGGGAACGGGGTTGGAATGAAACTGCATGGCTGATTCCTCTTCTTTGAAACGGGCGGCAGGGGGCCGCTGGTGGGGGCGGTCGTGGACCGCTATTAGAGAGAAATCAAAATGATCATGACACGTCTAGCAATATTTGCTGTGGAGAGTGTAGCGGATTCGGCCGCCCAGGTCAAGGTGTAAAGAGAGGTTCGACCTCGACTCGCAGCAAACTATGGCCGATGAGGTATTTGTTGGTTTTGTCTGTGCTTTTTTTGGTTGCTTGCGGCCGGGTGGAAGAGGCGGTCGCCCCACCTGACCCCAACCTGGGTCAGGTGGGTGAGACGGTGCTCTTGCATACCGAGCGCGAGTTTACCGTGGTGATCAAGAACTGGGGCGACTTCGACCGCTCGATTGGCGCCATGAACCCGACCCAGCTCCAGTCCGAAGAAAGGCGCGGGGTGCTCTATCTGGTCGACGAGGGCACCAAGGTCAAAGTGACCGAGGTCAAGTCGTACAAGGGCGACCGCGATGTGCGCGGGGTCGAAGTGCTCGAGGGCAAGTACAAGGGCAAGACGGGTTTCGTGTCCAACGAGTGGATCAAGAAGCCCTAATCGGCCAGCTTCCAACTGACCCCTTCCAGGGTGGGGGTCACGCTGCCGTCGGCTGCGATGAGCCCACGCATGGCGTGGCCCAGGTCGCGCTGCTTGTCGTCGCTCGAGACGATCACGTCGAGTCCACCCTCGGCGAACCTGACGTTGAGCTTTTGAGGGCCGGGACCCGCCAGCAAGTCGTAAGAAGTGATCTCATGTTGGGTGTTGTAGGAAGGGATGACCCACCAGCTGCTGCCCGTTCCCAGGTCGACCTCGGCGGTGGCCAGGAACGCTTCGGAGGCCTTGCAGGCAGCGGCGATCTTGGCCGCGTGCGGAGCGAGCTCGCTCAGTTCGGTGATGAGGCTCTGGCCATAGCCAGGGTTTAGGCCCTTGAGGATGACATCGTCGACTTTACCGTCGAGTTCCAATTTGTGCTCCTGGCCCTCGCTCGGAAAGACAGCCTGGTCCTTGGTGGCGTCGAATTGCTCGTTGCTTTCACCGGGCTTGCGCTCGATGCGCACGAATCCCGTCTTGAAGATCTGATCGGGTCCCATTTTTACTACCATGTGTTTGTCCAGCCTTTTCTATTTGTCTGCTGGCAGGCTAGCAGCCAATCGTCACACCAACGTCAACTCCCGTAAGGCGTGGGATTCCTTAGCCTGAGCGCGATGACCGGGATCATTTCCAGGCGAACCCCAGCGAGCTAGCATGACAGTGCAACACTCTGTGGAAAAGGAGGGCTTGAACATGACGACCCTACAAAAACCGAATGAAGAGAAAGTTGTCCAGGCCCACGACACCTGGCTGCACCCGTGGGGGGACTTCGACCGAATGCGTCAGGCCATGGACGCCATGCTCAGTGGCTTCTGGCCGCGTCGCCTGCTGGCCGAATCGGCCACCCCGGCGGTCAACATGTATCGTGACGACGGCAACCTGATCGTCGAGGCTGCCATTCCTGGTATGAAGAAGGATGACATCAAGGTCAGCCTGCTCGGCAACACCCTGACGATCGAGGGCGAGAGCAAGCACGAGAGTAAAGTCGAGAAGGACGACTACTACTTCACTGAAATGCACCGCGGTAGCTTCTCGCGTCGGGTGAGACTGCCGGTCGAGGTCAAGTCGGACGACATCAAAGCCGAATACAAAGACGGCATGCTCAAACTGACCATGGCCATGCTGGCTCCTCATAAGGAGAAGCCGATAGAGGTCAAGGTCAAGTAGCTCAAGAGCCACCCGCACGGGTGGCTCTCTCGTTAGCTCCCCTACGGTCAGAGCGGGCGCAACTGGATCACCCGGCCCAGAGCCCTTTCGGCCGAACAGTCGTGACCGCGTTCAAGTCGGGAGGCTGGGCTCTCGCAATACAGCTCTAACACTCGACAAGTGTGGTTCCAACTTAGCCCGAGCTAGGATGGGACAAAAAGGTTTTCAGGAGCTATAAAAAAATGGAAATTCGATCCCATCCTTTTCTGACTGTGCGCAATGGCGTATCCTTTCCCGGCTCGGCCAATATTCTGTCGGTGGGCCGGCCGGCCTCGGTGGCGGCCCTGCGGGCCACCATGGACTCGCCCGACAAGACGATCGTATTGCTGACCCAGAAGAACCCGGTGGTCGAAGAGCCGGGCCTCGATGACTTGCACCCGCTGGGCTTGCGGGCCCTGGTGCACCGTGTGACCGAGCGCGAGAACGGATTCGAGGTGGTGGTCGAAGGGCGCGACCGGGTGCGGTTGTTCGATCTCGCCTGGCAGCCTTATCCGGTGGCCCAGGTGCAACTGCTGGGCGGGCCAACCGGTACCGGGGAGGTGGAGGAAGAACTCCACGAGGAGCTACTCGAGCAATCCAGTCGTCTCTTCGAGCTGGCCGGTGAGGCCGGCGACACCGCGGCCCGGCTGGCCGCCGACCTCGACAATCCGGAAGAACTTGTCTGTTTTCTAGCCTCGGCTCTGTCCCTGTCGACCGAGCAAGGCCTGGCCGTTCTGGGAGCCCAACGGCTCGAGGAGGCCCAGCGTCTGACCCTGGAGTATCTCGCCGAAAGCATCGAGCAAATCGAGGACGGAGGGGAGTTTCCTGCCAACCTGGTCTGGCCTCCGGACAACGAAGACGAGCCAGAGGAATCGGCCGCGGTCGAGAGGTTGCGGCAACGGCTGGCGGCGCTTGACTTGCCAGTGGATATCCTGGTGTCCGTGGGACGCGAACTGGAGAAGTTGGAGAGCCTCGAGTCCGACTCGATCGACTATCAGAACGTCCTCACCGGGGTCGAACTGTTCCTCGAGTTGCCCTGGACCGAGGGAACCGAGGACAACCTCGACCTGAGCGAGGCCAGACAGGTGCTCGACCGCCAGTTGCACGGACTCGAAGAGGTCAAAGAGCGGCTGCTGGATCGGCTGGCCTGGATGCGCCTGGCCGGCTCGCCTCCGCCCGTGCTGTGTCTGGTGGGACCGGCGGGCAGCGGCAAAACGGCTGTGGTCCAGGCTCTGGCCGAGGTTTTGGGGCGTCAGGTCGATTTCCTCAGCCTGAACGGTTATGACCCGGACGCCTTCCTGGTGGGCACGGTCTGGACCCAACCCGGGGCAGCGGTGGGACAGTTGTATCAGGCCTTCCGCAGGACCCAGAGCATGAATCCCATCCTGGCCTTCGAGTTCGACGACCTCGACCAGACCGGCGCCGAGAGCCTGTTGAGCCTGGGACAACGCTGCCGGGACGAGTACCTGGGGCTACCGCTGGACCTCTCGCAAGCGATGGTGGTGCTCACGACGCGATCGATCGAACGGCTGCCAGTCCGCTTACGGGACCGCATGGAGGTGCTCTACCTGGTGGGCTACGACTGCGAGGAGAAGGTAGCCATCGGCGGCCGCCATCTGAGGCCGGCTCAGCTGCGAGCCGCCGGCCTCGAGCCCGCTTCGATCGAGTTGCCGGATGAGGCTCTGGAGTGGCTGATTACGGCCCACACCGACGAGGCCGGAGTGGCCCAGCTCGAGCGTCTGCTCCGAGAACTCTCGGCCCGATTGGCTCGCCGGCAGGTCGAGGACGAGACCTCCAAGCGGGTCGTCGAGGTGGCTGACTTGTGTGAATGGTTCGGGCCGGGACGTCCTGGCACCAGACTGCCCCAGCCCGGCCGGGTCAGCGCCCTTACCATGACCGCCGCTGGGGGGGCGGCTGTGACCATCGAGGCCATCCGACTACCGGGCGAAGAGGGGCTGGTGTTGACCGGCCCCAATCCCCAGCTCTGGCATGACCAGATCAGCCTGGCCCGAAGCCTTTTGGTGGCCCGCCGCGGCAGCCTCGGAATGACCCCATCGCGGGCGGGGCTACACCTGCATCTGCCCGATGGCATCCTGGCCTCGGATGTCGCTCACTGCCGGCTGTCCCTGGCGGTGGTGTCGCTATCGGCCTGGCTCGGCCTGGCTATTGACCCTCGCGTGGGTCTGATGGGGCCGGTCAGCCTGACCGGGCAGCTCGAGTGGTGTGATCATCTCGAAGAGAAGCTGCTGGCCGCCCGTCGGGCCGGACTGGAACGGGTCGTCTTGCCGGCTGCCAACCAGGCCGAACTCCATCGGTTGCCGACCAGGCTTCGCGAAGGTCTAGAACTGGTGGCGGTCGAGACTCTCGAGCAAGCTCTAGCGGTGGCGATCCCGGCTCTGGCTCCTAAGCTAGCAGCCGATCGGGAGGCAGCCTTCTTCGATAGCTTTCGCAACTAGCCCTCGAGGGCCCAGGCCAGCTGGCACCTGACTTCGTCGGCCCCGGCCCCGGCCTGGGCAAGGTCCCGACCGACCATCAGAAAGTCGGCTCCACAACCCCACTCGGCTCGAGTGGGTCCGGGAGCACCCACGGCGATGACGCCGGTCAGTTCTGGTGGACCCAGGCTAACAACTGGTCGCAACTCATAAAGTTTAGAATCCGCTCGGGGGGGATGCCGGCCTCCAGGGTGGCCGCCAACCCGAAAGTCAGGAACTCCAGTTGGCGGGCGCTATGGGCGTCGCTACCCAGCGAGATCATGGTGCCGGCCCGGGCGGCACTGGCCAGCAGGGGAGCGGCCATATCCTGGCGGGTCGGGTAGCAATCGATTTCGAGAGCGACCCCCAGCTCGGCAGCCCGTTCGCAGACGATATCCCAATCGGCCCGGAGGCCTGATCGGTAGTTGTAGATGCGTCCCTGAGGGTGAGCCAGCACGTGGATGTGGCCGAACTCGAGAGCGGCCAGGTAGCGCTCGGTCTGGTCCTCCGGGCGACGCAGCGAAGAGTGGAAGGCGCCGATCAGGATATCGGCCTGGGCCAGCACCTCGTCGGCCAGGTCGGGGCGTCCTTTGGGACTCAAGTTGAGTTCGACCGAGCGCAGCAGTCGAACACGGGCTTCTGGCTGATACTCGTCGATGGCCTGCCATTGGGCGTTTAGGCGAGCAGCATCCAGTCCCCGGGCTATCTTGAGCCCGCCGGCGTGGTCGGTGATGGCCAGATACTCATGACCTTGCAAGACCGCCGCCTCGGCCATCACTTCTAACGGCTGGGTGCCGTCGCTCCAATCGGTGTGACAATGGAGGTCGCCCCGCAGCTGACTGCTCCAATCCGGCCGGCCGCGCAGCCGGGCGCGGGCCTCATCGAGACTGAGAAAGTGAGCCCGCAGGGCGGGCTCGGTCGGGCGTGAAGCCTGGCCCCACTCCCGTAGGCGGCGGGCCAGCACCGGCCCGATTCCCTCCAGCTCTGTCAGAGGGCGGCCCTCGGCCAGCATCTGTTCCACCGCCATGGGCCAGCTGAGCGCCTTGCGGGCGGCTCGCCGCAAGGCTCGGCGGAAATGACCCTCGGCCGTGTCACCGGCCAGGGCTAGAAGTTCGGCGTAGTCGCCGTTGGTCACAGCCGATGACGACCCTCGAGACGGCCCGCGGGAGCCTGCCGAGGTTGGTCGCTGGAATTCACCAGGTGCACTTCTCCCTCCAGAACGGTCTGGTCGTGGAGCCGCACTGGACCTTCCACCCGCAACCCCTGGCAGGCCTTCAGGCTGGGAACCCCGCTCACCAGCGACTCGAAATCGGCCATGAGCTTATAGTGATTACTATCAAGGTCCACCGCCGGCAAAGGCCCCTGGTCCGTGCGCACCAGACTGAAGTCCTCGCGTAGGTCGAATAGATCAGAGCGCACCACCAACAGATCGCTGGTCGTCTTGACCGGCACGAAGCGGGTCCGGGGCACTTCGATCGCGCGGGCTCCCTCGATGGTGCCGATGGCCGCTCCCATGGCGGTTTCGAGCTGGACCACCGGGGGCGAATCGGGTTGATCGGGTCGAAGCGGCTTGCGGTTGACGATCAGCGGGAGGTCGTCCCACCGCTCATCGAGTGCCTCGAGGTCGAGCCAGAGGTTGTTGGTGTTGAAATAACGATGTCGCTCGATGTCGCCGAAGGCTTCAGCGTCTGATTCGGGACATTGGGCCACTTCGCGCAGCAAGAGCTGACCAGTCTGAGCGTGGCGAGCCAGGTGTCCACCTTTGCGGTCGGACTCGGTGCGCCGCGTTACCTCCATCAAGAACGGGGGCTGCTCCTGGGCCAACCAGCGTAGGATCCGCAGGTCCAGCACCGCCCCCAGGTTATCGACGTTGGAGACGAAGGCCCAGCGGATACCCCGCTCGCGCAGGCTTTCTACCAGCCCCGACTCTCTGAGCGACGGATAGAGATCTCCGTGCCCGGGGGGACACCACTCGTAGTGGGGCTGCCCGTCATCACGAGCCGGCTCGCCGTCCGGCGTCAGTTTGGGAATGCGCGACTGCAAGAACTCATGCGGATGGTCTTGCTCAAAGCCCATCTCGGCCAGAGCCTGGTTCGTGCTTTGCTGAGTGTTGAAGCTGTTCATCAGCAGCAGCGGCACTTCCAGACCTTGAGTCTTGCGCAGGTGGCACAGCTGGCCTACCACCAGCTCGAGAAAACTATGATTCCCCCGGACCGGCAAGAGGGCTTTGGGACCCTCCAGGCCCATGCTGGTTCCCAACCCTCCATTGAGCTTGATGACCACTACCTGGCGTAACAGGACCTCGTCGCCCAGGGGCAGCGCCTCGAGCCGGGGGAGGGAATCGACCGGGTCGAGTTCGCTCTCTGGCAGCTGGCCAGCTCCCTCCTCAAGATAGCGATGGCGGTTTCTTTGAAAGCGACGGATCTGGGCCGGGGTGCAACCGGCCTTTCGCATCTTGGCGGTGACGGCCTCCTGGGCACTGATCTTCGTGGTCATGCCAGCAGTCTAGCAGGGAAGGACGGGTAGCATGATAGCCATCGAGCTACCGAACCCCCATCTCGGAGGATGCCCACCCGGCTAGCGTTCGGCGACTCCATACTGCTGCTTGAGGCCGCGGCCCAGGCGGTCGAGTCGATCCACCTTCTCCTGGAGCGCCTGGCCCTGTCCCGACAGGCGGGTCAATTCGTCGACGTTGTGGCTGACGGTGGCATTCTTGACGCCCTCGAGCAGAGCCAGACCCTGGTCCATCATCTCGAGGGTAAGTTGGTGATGGTCTCGGCACACCTGCGGGGGATGCAGGGCCGCTACCGCTTTGCGAGCGGTTCGCTGTTGTTCGATCAGGTCGTCGAAGCCCCCCGTGTCCCCGGCCATGCTTCGGTTGAGCACACCGGTGGCAAAGGCCTGAGGGTCGTCGATACTGGGGCTCGAGGCGGTGGCTTTGGAAAGAGCCCGAAAATAGTTGGCAACCTCGGCCTGTTCGCTCGAATCAACCTGAGGCGCCGGAGGGTCGGTCGGCGGCGGAGCGACGGCGGGGACGGGCTGGGGGTGAGGCGCCGGCGCGGCCGGGGCCGGCGCCGGTTGGGGGCGTGGGGCCACCGGCCGAACGGCGACGGGCCGGGGCGGTGGTGGCTGGGATACGGCGGGGGCCGGCGGAACCGGTGCCGGAACTGCGGGCGGCGGCTCGACTTTAAGGGGTTGCGACGGCGGTTCTTCGCTGGTGGTGGGGCGCTCGACCTGGGCCACCACCGGGGAACGGTTGGATTCGCGTCCCAGCAGAAAGACGGTGGCCAGCAGGCCGACGGCGGCGAGTGCGCATAATCCCACCAGCAGCCAGCGCGGGATAGTCACGTTGTCGTTTGATGAAGGTTCCACCTTACGAAGTTCTCGGCTGGGCGGGGACTTCCCGCTCCCGGCGCCCTCGAGAAACTTGAGAAAAACTTAAGCCGGCGCCGGGATGCTCTTAAGGCCGCCGGCCTACACTTGAACTATCATCAATCTCGGAGGACCCAATGAGAAAACTGACCCTAGCAATCATCGCTACCCTCTTTCTGGCCATCCCGGCGGCCGCCCAGACCACCATGGTGGCCGGTAATGTCTGGCAGGTCAACGGCCAGGGAGTCTATATCCAGAACAGCAACGGCATCACTTTCGTGGCCGCCAACCAGGCCCAGTTTTACACCAACGGGGTGCCCGTGGACTATCGCTACGTGGCCGTGGGCCAACCCGTCAACGCCTATGCCAACTCCATCATCCGCCAGGGCAACGCCGGCTACGCCAACGGTCCCAACGATCACCAGCGCAACAACTGGTCCCGCCGCCCTCATGCTAAGCGCCACGACCGCGACCGCGACCGGCGCTGGGGGCGATAAGGCTTTCCGAAGCTCTGCTGCGATTGGCCGCTTATAGCCGACAGAGCCGGGTCTCGAGCAACTAGGTTCTCACTTTTGCCCGGGTGGGGGACGAAACTGCCCTCTCGCGGAATCTGTCTCGATGCGTAGGCTCTTGTTGTTGCTGCTCGTTCTCTCGTCACTGGCCCGGGCTGAGGACCCGGGCCAGTCCTACCTGGCCGTGCTCGACGCCCGGACCGGTAAGCTCCTGGGTCACTACCTGATGGACACGGTGGTGCAAGAGCAGGTGATGGCCGGTAACGAGGTGCCGCACTTTCCCTATACCCGACGCTTCATCGGCAAACTCGAACAGGTCACCTACATCGTCAGCTATCGCGACCACGATCGGCACGACAAACCGAGCGGCGGCTCCAAGGCTATGGGCGACGTGCGCGTGTTGAGAAAGACTCCCAACGGCACGCCGGTGGCCGTGCGCCGGGCTTTTGACTCACCAGAGGCTGCCTTTGGGATCGTGAGCGACGGCAGATTTCGGGCCCTGGTGCCGCGCACGACCTATCAGTCTGGGGGGCGCTCCATCGGGTTCGCCGATCCGGGTCTGGCGGTGGCCGGCAACTTTTTGCTCGTGGATAGCGAGCAGGGGATCAAAGCCTTGAGTCTTCCCAGCGGCCGTCAGGTGTGGCAGTCGAAGCTACACTTCCAGCACAGTCGTTGGGACTGGGGAGCCTGGTATCAGGGTGGCGCGCTCTATATCGAGGCACGGCAGGGCCTGGTGAAGGTCGACCCCGCCAACGGCGAGGTGTCGTGGGTTTGCCCGGTGGTGGGCGAGGCCAGCCTGGTCAGGCAATACGACGATGGTCGTGTCTATGTAGGCTATATCTGGCCACGCTTGGAGGTGAACCGGGCGCTAGAACAGGCTGCCCGTGAGCGGTTTAAGGTCGAGCAGCTCGGCGTTCACGTAGTCCCCTACAAAGATGGCTATTTCGGCCACACCGGGCCGATTCAGGGTCAGAGCAGCCCCGACCACGCCGTCTGGGAGACGGTCCGGGACCAATGGAAGTTGATCTTCGAATATCCCGCCAGCCTCACCGACATCGAGCAGCTCGATGCCCTCTACGCCAGGCATCAATTCTCGCCCAGCATGCGCCGGCGGCTCACCACCCGCCACTACGACGGACCGCACCCCGACGAGCCTTAGCCACCGCCGCTAGTAGATTCGAACTTTTGTGAAGTTGCTCACAATGTTTTATGTAGTGTTGGCCTAAGCTGAGTTCAATAAACTCAGGGAGGGTGAACCGATGGATTATTTGCAGGGCAAAGGCTTTGTCTTTCTTTCCAGGGATACGATCGAGCGCGAGGTTCCCTGGCTGACCCCCGACGACTACACCATTTCGACCTTCGAAGACGCACCCATTCTGCTGCCTGGGCTCGAACTCCAGCCCACCTCCCTGCCCGAACCGAAGCTGGCGGTGGTGACCAGCGATAAAGCTCTCTATCGGCAAGACGACGACAAGGTGCATCTCTTTGTCTATGACCCGCTGGCGGCTGGCCTGCAAACCCAGCTGTGGGTGCGCCAGGCCTCGACGGTGGTGCGTAAACTGACGGTGGGATTCGACCGCTACGGCGCAGGGGCGGCGGTACTGGCGGGCCTGCCGGCCGGAAGATACTCGGTGGGTTGGGAGTGGGACGAGCGGGGGGGCTGCAACTTCGAGGTCGCTGGCTACCAACTCGCGCCGCTGGTGGCTAGCCTCGAGCAACTGCAACGCCACCAGAACCTGGTCGACCTGGAGTTGCAGGTGGAGAGCTTCGGCCAACCGGTCGAGGGGGGCATGTGGGTCGAACTGGTCGAGGCCGGCCGGCCCGTCCGTCGGGGCTACGCGGTGGCTCGGGATGGGTGTTTGCGGGTTCGCCTCGAACTCGACGGCGAGGGGCCTTATAGCCTCAATCTCCAGCGAGCCTCGGAAGGCAGTCAGACGGCCACCGTGCCGCTGGTGGGCAGCACCCGGCGAGAGCGGGAAGAGACGATTCTCTCGACCCTGGGCGGGATCTGGAGCGGCTCGCTGATGCCGGGCCAGGACAGTCACTGCGTGCGCGGTCTCTATCTGCGCGAGCTGGGTCGAGCCGAGGAAGCCTTTTGTCTCGAGCGAGTGGATGGCCGGAGAGTTCGGCTGATTGCCCAGACTGCGGCTCGCCAGCTGAGGGTGGTGGTGCTCGACCCGCTGGCGGTGCCTGGAGGAGAGCCTGGACCCCAACCTGATCTTAGCCAGGCCTGGAGGCTGGCCGGAGAGCAACGCTGGAAGGCAGCCCTGGAAGCGCTCCGGGGGCATTTCCATCCCGCCGCAGCCGCCCTGGAGGCGCGTTGCCGTTTGGCCCGGGGCGACCGCGATGGGGCTCAGGCCGCCGTTCGACGAGCCTTGCGCGGCGGCTATCGACGCCGCGACCTCGAGGATTTGAGCCAGTGCCTCTGGGTGGGCCAGCGAAGTATGCTGGTGAAATCGGTGCAGGCAGGGCAGGTCATCGAATTGGAAGTGCCGGCCCCGATGGGCGTGGTGGCCCTGGGAGCCTTTCTTGACGACGGACCGTGGGAAGGTTGGGCAACTACGCTGGCGCCGCCTGCGGCTCAGGCCGACCTCACGCTGCCGCACCACTGTCAGGCCGGAGAAACGATGACCATCGAACTCGACCGACCGGCTGACAGCCGTCTCTATGTGGTGGTCAAGGACCTGCGGCTGGGCTCTGAGAGCCACCCTGAGGCCAGGCTGGGCGGGCGCATTCTAGACTATGCTCGCTTGCTCGGCTCGCAGACCCGCACCGGCTCGGTGCGACCCCAGCAAACCTGCGCCTTCGGGGGCTTCTCGCCCGCCCACACCGAGCAGGCCCTCGAGAGCCTGGCCGGGGAGGGTGTAATCTCTCGGGCTCAGCTGCGCGAGATTCGGCAACGGATGCAGTGGGCCGGTCTTAGCCTGTTCGAGGCGGCCTCCCAGGCCGGTCTCGAGTGGGGACGGCTGGCTGCTCACCTCTGCGGGTTGGAATACCTCGAGACGATCGAGCCGGATAGCGAGATGGCGCAGTTGCTGCCCGAGCATCTAGCCCGTCGCTACCGGGTCTTTCCCCTCAGTCATTCCGATAATCTGCTGCGCGTGGCCATGGTCGATCCCAGGGATATTCTGGCCCTCGACGATATTCGAGTGATCACCGGCTTTGAACTCGAGCCCGTGGTCGCCTCACTAGAAGCTATTCACGCGGCCCTCGACCAGAGCTATGGGGTCACCGACCTGGTCGAGATCGAGGAAACCGTCAAGGACATCAGCGCTCTCGACTTCGGCTGCCTGGAGTTCGACGACCTGCACGAGGCCATAGCCCTCGACCGACTGGCGGGGCCGCGCTACCTGACCGCAAACGTGGCCGACGAGCCAGCCACCAAGGCCGAGGTCCTGTTTGCGGGTTGGGTCGAAGAGGCGCAGTTGCAGCTGCTCTTGCCCTCGGTCCCGGCTCAATTCGAGGTCCAGGCCTTGCTGGTCCGGCCCGATGACTGGAGCTTTCAACGCCTCACCTTCAGTTCGACCCGCCCCGTCCAGGCGCACCTGCAGTTGCCTCAATTCGTACATCCCGACGATCAGGTGGTCGGCTGGCTGGCGGTGGTAGCGGGCACCGGGCCCTTTCGGGTTTTGCTCGAGCGCGACGGAGTCGAGGTGGCCCTCGAACACCAGGTGGTGGACCTGGGCGCCAAGCTTCTCTTTCCGGCTTACCCCGGAGCCTACCTGGCTCGCGTCGAGTCGATCCCGACCGGGCTCGGGGACCTGGTCCGGGGTCGGGTCGAGCTACCGGGCCAGGTGTCAGGTCTGCGTCGGACCATCGCCTGGCTGGGCCAGGGCGAAAGCCTCGACCGGGGCGACGACCCGGAGATCGTCAGCCTGCACCGGCTCGACAGTATTGCCGGTCCGATGGGCCGGTTGGCCCGGGCGACCAGCGACTACACCCATCTTTGTTGCGAGCAGACGGCCGCCAAGATTCTGGCTGCGGCCGCTCTCTGGAGCCTGGCCGATGGCTCGAACCGCACTCAGTATGAAGCTGTCATACGGGCCGGCCTCGAGCGCGAGCAGCGCATGCACCGACCGGGAATGGGCTTTGCCCTCTATCCCGAGTGTGGCCGGCACGACAGCTTCTGGGGACCGAAAGCAGCCCTGTATCTACGCCAATTGAGCCTGTTGGATGCGCCTGAACTAGGGCCTCTGGTTGAGCAGGCGGTGGCCATGGCCGACGACGTGTTGAGAGCCTCCAATCTCGCCTGGCCCCCTCCGAGTAAAGACCCTCAGACGACCTATCTGCAGGCTCGCTTTGGTCAATCCACTCTGGAAGCCCTCGGCGCGGCTCGTCACGGCTTCCAGGCTGATGGGGCGGTCGCAAAGCGCCTGGCAGCTGCCTACCGGGCCGCGATTTTGTTGCGGCTGGGCGGTCCCTCGGATCGGGCCGCGGCCATGGTCCTGGCTGGCGAAGTGCTGAGTCAACTCGGTGAGGACGGTCGCCTCTATTCGACTTGCGATTCGATCGCGGCCCTGGCCTTGATGAGTGAAATGCGCCAGGCGACCCCCACCGGCAAGGGTGAGTATCGACTGATTGGCGAGGCCGATGATCCCGATCGTCTCGAGGTCCTTGACGGCGATGTTCTGGTTGAGGTTACGCGCCGTTTTCGCCAGGACTGGTCCGAGCTCTCGGGTTCGGTGGCACTCGAGGCGGTGCTGTCCACCGCCAGGCCGGCGGTGGGTCAAGCTCTCGAACTCGAGCTGAGCTTGCCCGCCGGCTATATAGCCGGCGACCTTGCCCATATCTGCCTCCCGGACTGTCTGGCGCGCGTCAGCGGCGGCGGCCAGATTCGGTCCTTCTCGCTTGACTTCGAGGGCCGGTCGAAGGTGACCGTTTCTCTGCAAGCCATTCATCCCACCGGTGGCCGTGAGCAACGTTTGCTGGTGTGTCTGCGCAACATGTTCGAGGAAGAGCGGGTGGGCCTGCCAGCGCCGTTGCTGGTGGCCGTGGCCCAGGTCCAGCCGGGAGAGGCCTCCCTGACGCTACCGCTCGAACTGTGCCGGTTGGACCTGACGGCCGAGGCCGCAGCGGTCGAAGGACCCGCCTTGCGAGATTTCGTGGCCCAACTGCAAGAAGAGGCCCGGCGTCGGGGCGCGACCTCGTTGTTGCTGGATTGGTCCGAGCCAGGATTGGCTCGCCTACGACTGCGTCTCGCCGGCAAGATGGTCGAGCTGATGCAGCTGCCCGAGGCGGTGGCCGACGGTCTGGCCAGCCAGCTGGCCGAAGCCGGCGCTACCCTGACGCCCAGTGCCCTGGGAATGATCGCCAGCCTCGAGTTTGTCTCATCGGTCTCGCGGCTGGAATGGGTCCGGGCTCTGGCTCAGGTGGCCGCCGCTCTCGAGGGGGATGGGTCGCTCGACCTCGAGCGCTTACACAAGGCCCGTCCGAGCCAGCCCAATCCGAAGGTCGATCAGCTCTTCGCCATGCTGGCCGGCCCTGAGCCGGCAGCCGACGAGGTGCGACGGCTGATGTTCGAGCTGGTGGGCGAGCGTTAGGGCCCGGTCACTGGTTCGACCACCACATCCCGTGGGCTGGTGCCCACGGGAAAGGGCGAGCCGGTGATCTCGGTCAGGGTGGCGGCGTCGAAGACAGTCAGGTTATTGGTACTGTTGTTGACGATCAGGATGTGGTCGGCGGTTTCGTCGTAGGCGATGGCATAGGCCGAGCCGGCGGTGGGAAAGGTTCCTACCACGCTCATGTCGGTGGCGTCGAAGACGGTGAAGCTGTTGTTGGTGAAGTTGGCCGTATAGATGCGATCGTGCACACTGTCGACAGCCACCGAGATGATGCGTCCCACTCCGGCAAAAGGAGAGCCGGGGATGGCCGTCAGGGTCGCAGCGTCGAAGACCGCCACCGTCGAAGAGGTGTCGTTGGTGATGTAGACGCGATTGCGCACCGGGTCATACTCGATGCCGTCGGCGAAGCTGCCGCCGGTAGGAAAGCTGCCTACCAGGGCCAGACTATTGGCGTCAAAGGCTTGAAAGTTGCCCGTGCCGCTATTGTTGCTGATGTAGACGCGGTTGTTGTTGCCGTCGAAAGCCAATTCGCCCGCTCGCGTAGCGGTGACCGGAGAGCCGGTCAACTCGGTCAGTCCGGTGGCGTCATAGGCGTGGAGATGATTGGTGAACAGCGAGCTGACGTAGACCAGATCGCCGGCTTCGTTATAGACCACATCGGCAGGAAGCGAAAAGGCCCCGGTGGGAGCGCCGGCCACCGGAGTGAGGGTGGCCAGATCGATACCGGTGAATTGACCGCTACCGTTGAGGGTGACGAACACGCGCTGGTGAGTGACGTCATAAGACAACCCGAAGGGGCCGCTGCCGGCGCCCAGAGAGAGTGGCGAGCCAGTCAGGGGCGTATAGTCGCCGGCCGACAGGATGGTCAGATCGTCGGAGCCTTCGTTGCTGACGATCACCCGCCGGCCCGTTGGGGGCGGAGTCGGACTCATGGTGGGACTGGGTTCCGGTGAGGGGCTGGGCGAAGGAGAGCCGTCGAAAGAGGCAGTCACCAGGGTGGTCTGGCCAGCCAGGACGTTGACCGTTGTCTCGAAGGTGCCGATGGGGGAGGTGCCGCTATCGAAGGCCAGCACCTGGATCAGGCGCAGGCCCGGCGGGATACCGCCGATGCGAACCGGGCCGCTCTGCTCGAGGGTGACCACGGTTTGCCCGACCACCGCCAGACGAGTCTGAGGATCGAGCACGTCGATGGTCACTCGCTGCACCCCGGTGGTGGCCAGCAAGAGGTCCTCGACCCGGGCCACCCCGCTCTCCAGGTCGACCCGCAGGGTGATCGAACCGCTGCTGCCGCCGGGTCCGGGGCCTTCGGAACCGGTGCCTCCGGGCGCCGAACCGCCCCCTCCTCCGCAGCCCGCCAATAATAACAAAAGAATGGCCAGGAATCTTCGCATCGACTTCACTCCAGTCCGAGATTCGAGGCGGCTTCGGTCGCAGGAACTGTCTCCCTCCGCGGGAATTTCAGGTTTCTGACGGTATTTTCGTGAAGGTCTTCTATTCACCATACCAGAGCGTGGCCTCGAACCACTCGTTTAGTCCCAGTGCCGGCAAGCCGGCCCTGCTGGTGGAGCAGTGGCGGCGACGCTGGCCTAGCCTCGACCTGGTCGAACCCAGGCCCGTCACCGTCGACGAGCTTTGCCTGGCCCATCAGCGGGAGTATGTCGAGGACGTGCTGGCCTGCCGACGGCCCAACGGCTTCGGTAACGAGTCGCCAGAGGTGGCCCGCTCCTTGCCGTGGACGACCGGTTCGTTGGTATCGGCAGCCCGCCACGTCGTGGCTAACGGGGGGGCGGCCTGCTCGCCGACCAGCGGCTTTCATCATGCCGGCTATCGGTGGGGCAGTGGCTTTTGCACTTTCAACGGGCTGATGGTGGCCGCCTTGCTGGCTCGCCCGGTCGACGGCATCGTAGGTATCCTCGATTGCGACTTTCACTATGGCAACGGCACCGACGACATCCTGGCCGAACTCGGTGTCGAGTTCGTGCGCCACTTTACTACCGGTGGGATGCGTAGCCTGCGCGATCCTGACTATTTTCTCGACGAGTTGCCCGGGCTATTGGCTTCGATGGAAGCCGGCCTGCTCATCTATCAGGCCGGGGCCGATGCCCATCTCGACGACCCGTTGGGCGGCTGGATGACCACCGAGCAACTGCGCCGGCGCGACCGGGTGGTGTTCGAGTTCTGCGCCCGGAACAGGGTGCCGGTGGTATGGAACCTGGCCGGCGGTTACCAATCCGACATCCAGAAGGTGCTCGATTTGCACCACGCCACCATGGAAGAGTGCCTCAGGGCTTTTCCTCCGGCAGCTACCACGCCCCAGCTGCATTAGTTCAGCGGCCGCCGCCCAACTCGAGGAAGCTGCCGGTGGTGTAGGACGACTTGTCGGACAAAAGCCAGAGGATGGCTTCGGCCACCTCTTCGGGTTGGCCACCCCGGCCCATCGGCAGACCCGAGGCGACCCGGTCGACCCGCCCTGGTTCGCCCCCGTCGGCGTGGATGTCGGTATAGATAAAGCCGGGCCGGACCGCGTTGACGCGAATGCCCTGGCCGGCCACCTCCAGGGCCAGACCCCGGGTCATGGTGTCGAGGGCCCCCTTCGAGGCGGCATAATCGACATACTCCCCGGCCGAGCCCAGTCGAGCCGCTACCGACGAGACGTTGACGATGGCTCCGCCCCGACCCCCGCGACTGGTGGCCATGCGCCGCACGGCCTCGCGGGCGCACACGAAGCTGCCGATGACGTTGGTGGTCATGATCCGCTGGAGTCGTTCGAAGGTCAGGTCCTCGACCCGGCACTGACGCTCGAGGATGCCAGCGTTATTGACCAACCCCGTCAGCCTTCCCAACTCGCGGTCGACGGTTTCGAACATCGCCATCACCTCAGCCTCCACCGACACGTCGGCTTGAACCGTGATGGCTCGACCACCTTTCCCTCGAATCGCTCGGGCCGCCGCCTCAGCCGCCTCGGCCTGGGTCCGATAGTTGATAGCCACGGCATAGCCGTTCTCAGCGGCCAGCCGAGCAGTAGCCGCGCCAATTCCTCGGCTGGCCCCGGTGATGAGCACGATCTTGTCCATGGCCGGGCCGTTCGCGGCCGCATTTGAGGATTCTTTCATGACCTTGCCATAGGCTAGCAACGGTTCACCGTGCCGTCTATTTCCAGGAGGATAGATGGTAGTCAAGCCCTGCATTTCCACACCCGTGTTTCGCCCTGCGCCGAGTCAGCCGGCCCCCGAGCAGGCGCCCGAGCCAGACGATCGTTTCGATCAAGGCAGCGAGTTGGGCAATCTTTCCAAATACGGCGTGGGCGGTCTGGTAGGCGTGGGCATCACCCTGCCCGCCATCTACGCCGGGGTGGTCGGCGGAGCCTTGCTCGGCTCGGCCTTCGGCGCCGGGTTGGGGCCGGCTGTGTCCTCGGTGACGACCCACGGCGCCCTCGGCTTCCTGCAGGGCGTGTGGACTTCTACCAGTCTGGCCGCTAAAGCCGGCATGTTCATCGGCGGATTTGGTGGTCTGGTGGGTGGTTTCAAGCTGGGGGCCGAACTCGGCGACGCTATCGGCCGGGTGACCGGCGCCACCCCCTCAGAACGGCGCCGCCATCGCAAGCTCGATCGTCTGACCGGTCCGCTCACCACCTTCGTAACCGGAGTCGGCGCTGGTTCGGGCTTCTTGGGAGGGAGCCTGATCGGAGCCGGTTTAGGGGCCACCGGAAGTTTCATCGCAGGCGGGTTCGACATCTCCCTGGCTGCCCTGCACGGCCCCGCCTTGATCGGTGCCGGGGTAGGGGCGACGGTGGGCACCCTGGCCGGTGCCGCCGGCAGCTACGAACTGACCCGCACCGTGGTAGACTTGGTAGCGGCTGCTGGCGAGAAGGGCGAGACCACCGCCCGCCAGCACGACCTGGCCGGCTACGTCAAGACCCACCCGGTGCGCAGTCTGATGACCGTTGCCGGTGCGGTCACCGGAGCAGCCGTCAGCCTGGGCAACGCCTCCTCTGCCTCCGGCGCGTTTATGGGCAGCGGGGCTCAGGTGCTTGGCTTCTTGCACGGGGGTAAGGCGGCCATCGATCTGTATGCCTCTTTAGACGCGAGTACGATGTATGCCGACCCCAGCATCTCGCGGGCCTGTTTGGTTCGTGGATTAGGCGAAGCCCTGACCTCGACGGGTTTGCTCATTTCTGGCTCGGTGTCACCGGTGCTCTCGCTGGGCTGCCTGGGGGCCGGCCTGGCCACCACCATCGTGACCGACGTGGTCTATCCAAAGAATCCCTACTAGTCCCAGTCGCTGCGGGTGCCGGTACCACCGACCGGAGCCTTGGGAGCGACCCGCTTTTGCACGGCCACTCGCACCACCTGGCCGCCTTGGACGGCCTGTCTGAGCAAGTCGCCCAGCACCCCGGTGGGGCGGGTGGCCAGGTACTTGAATTCGGCCAGCAGGATGAGCTTGGCTCGGGCCCGCGAGATGCTCACGTTGAGCAATTGGGCCGAAGCCGAGTTGAGGCCTTGATCGCAGAGCAGGTGACCTGGCTCGAGTGGCGGGGCATCCACCGTGTCGACCACCACCAGTTCGCGCTCGTGGCCCTGAAAGCGGTGCACTGTCGAACAGGTCACCCTGCCTCCGTCCAGGTTTTCGGCTCGCAAGAGGCGCTCGATGACCCGGACTTGCTCGCGGTACGGAGTGATGATGGCGATGTCCTCCACGCCATCCCCCAGGGCCTTGCGAGCGATGGCCACGGCCACTTCGGCCGACTCTTCGTTGTAGCGGCTTTTGCTATTGGGCGGTCGCTGGCAAGTGCTCTTGCCGGCCAGATCGACCACCGTCACGCCCCGCCCGGGAAAAGGCTCGCGACCGGTCTTCTCGGCTAGTTCGCCGGTCGAGTCGGCGTTCTTGAGATTGCCCTCGTAAAACAGCCGGCTGACCAGCTCACCGATCTCGGGAGCCATACGATACTGGGTGTCGAGCATCGAGACCAAAGGACTATTGCTCGGGTCGGGCACCGTCACCTCGAAGATGCTGCGCCCCAGAATGCGCCGGGCCGTCTGGTTGCGGCTGCTCAGGATCGAGGGCAGCTGGCGGGGGTCGCCCACCACGATGACCTGCTGGCTAGCCCGGGCAGCGGCCAGAAAGACAGCCGGCAAGACGGCCATACCGGCCTCTTCGATGACCACCGTGTCAAAGGTCGCCCCTTCCAGCAGGGGATGCACCGACAGGTTAGCCAGGGTCGAAAAGACTACTCGGGCGGATTTGGCCACCGACTCGCGGCTCTCTTTGAGGGTCTGGCGGATCTCGAGCACGCGTGCTTTGGCTTCGGTCAACTCTGACTGCAGCTGGTTCGACAGCTCGTCGAGAGTGGCCAGCTGCTCTTCGGCCGGCAGGTCGACCACCTGGTCGAAGGCCTGGCCGTCAAGAATCTCGCGCAGCTCGCGCCGTTCCAGGCCGGGGTTGCCGCCGCCGAAAAGATCGAGCTGTTCGGGCTCGACCTGGCTGTGTAGCTTGACCACCGCTTTCGCCACCTTGCCCAATCGCTCTTGCAGGGCCGAACGCCGGTCGCGGCAGTCGACCAGTTCTTCGACCAGGGAGCGATAGCTGGCCTTGACCACGTTGCCCAGAGCGCAGGGCTCGTCGGGCTCGGTCTGGCCCAGGCGCAACAGCTTGCCCTGGCCGGCCAGTTCGGCCGTATCGGGTTGGCGTTTGAGGTGGGCCAGCACCTGGTCGATGGCGGTGTTGGTGTTGGAGACCACCAGAATGCGCCGGTCCTGTTCCAGGATGCGGGTGATGAGGCGGGCCAGGGTGGTGGTTTTGCCGGTGCCGGGCGGTCCCCACAGAAACGAGAGCTGATGATTGAGGCCGTGCTCGACGGCCTGTTTCTGAGCGGGGTTGAGGGTTGGCTCGTCGAGGCCAGCGGTCTGGCCGATGCGCTCGACGGGCAGCTTGCCGAAGGTGCGCAAGGCCATCTGGGGATGGTAGCCGTGGTCTTCCTCGGGCAGCCGCTTGAGGTCTTGCTGCATCTTCTCGTAGAGAAACCAGGGCACCACCTCCAGACCATAGTCGCTGGCGCTCGGATCAAAGGCCACCTCAGACTTGAGGACGACGTGGTCTTCGGCTAGTTCTTCGACCGTGACCGGGGTCCGGGCGCCGTCGCTTGCCACCAGCACCCCGCTCTGTCCGGCCGAGAGGCGATCCAGGCCGCGCTGGCAGTGGAAGGTGTAGAGGTCGTCGCTCTTTTGGCCGCGCCCCACGCGAATGAGGGTCTCTTGCAACTGCTCGCGGATCGACTCCATCTCGAGTTCAAGCCCCTGCAAGAAGGTATCTACAAAGCGTTGGACCAGTTCGGCACTCACCGAGGCTGGTTTGAGGCACGACCACGGCCTCCTGCCGAACGTTGGTGCGACCCCAAGCAAAAGGCCCCCGCCAGAGCGGGGGCCAGGGAAGGGTTGACTACTGTGCGTAGACAGACAGCGAGAGGCGGTAGTGGGCTTTGCCGTTGCCGAAGTCGAAGGTGAAGTGTTTGGGTTTGCCCGGACGGATGTCGCGTAGCTGGTTGTAGTTGAGCAAGACGTGGCTATGGCCGACATAGTCGTCGGGGTCCACCACACCCGGCGCGCCGAAGGGGGTGATGGCTTCTTTTAGGGTCTGGTCGGTGGCCACATCGATGGCCACTTGGCGTAGTCTCTCTCCGATCGCCTCGACCTTGGGGTTTAAAGAGGCCGGGTTCAGCAACCCTCCAAGCAGATTGAGTCCGTTGTTCTTGAAAGCGTTGACCTCGCTCTTCAGCGCACTGAGAACGGCCGAGCGCGTTTTGTCGGCGGCGGTGTTCGAGGTGGCATCTTCTTCGAGGGCGGCCACCAGGATGGTCATCAGAGGGGCCTGGTCATACTGCTGCGGGCCGAGCGGACGGATCTGCGTCTTGACCGTCGAAGCGTAGCCGGGGACCGGGATCTTGTCGCCCTCTTTCCAGTGGGTCTTGGCGGGATACGAACTCAGATTGCCGTGGGTTCGGTTGGTGAAGGTCAGGATTCTGACCGGTGAGCTGGGCAGGTTGGCCGGGTCGATGGTGGTGCCGTCCATACACAGCACGCCGGCCAGTAGGTAGGGCTCGTCCTGAGATTCGTCGGCTTTGACGATCTCGAGGGAATTCAGGTGAATCAGCAAATTCATCACGTCAGGTCGCGGGTCAAGGGTTGGTGGCTTGGTGGGAGCTGCTTTAAACGCGATGTGCACGGTGTTGGTGTGATAGGTCTTTCCGTCGCGGGTAAAAGCCTTCATTCTGACGGTATAGGTGTGGCCCGCCGTCAGTCCGTAGTTGGCCAGGGGCAGGTTGAACTCGGCGAAGTAGCCGGGCTTGGAGGGGAAGCTGTTGACATAACCGGCGGCCTTCGGACTACCCTGGGGCTTGGCTCCCTGAAAGAGCTCCCAGGTCGCCGTTTTGAGGCCTGACCCGTTGAACCGCCACCGCAGCAGCACGGTTTCGGGACCCACCACGACGCGTTTGTCACCCCAGGTGCCGAAGTCCTTGCTGTTCAAACTCTTGATTTCGAGCTTGGCGACCCTCAGGCCGGCCTTGGGACCACGGGCAGACGAGTTAGGCAGGGTCGGTTGCTGGTCTTGGGCCAGGGCCGGCCCGAACAACAGGCTGACCAGGAATATCCAGAGGGTGAAGTATCGGATTGTCATTTTGAGACTCCATTTCGTTTGAATTGCGGGCGCAAGCGGAGTCAGTCTGTATTAGTTCAAACCTTGGGTGACCACCACGGGATTGCTCCAACTGGTGCCGTCAGGCCCGTCGAGGCGAAGGATGATGACCGACGAGGTACTGTCGGGGACATACTCACCCGGGTCCAGAACGAAGGAGTTCTCGTCCACGGGGCCTTGAAAGACCTGGCCGTCGGCCACCAGTATCCACGAGATCGAGGTGGCCTTGGCACCCGTCTCCCATTGCAACTGCAGCGGCCCGGTCTGGTCGAGCACGAGCGACTCGGTCCACTCGTCACCGCCGAGAACCTTGAGCCAGGTGCTTCCCGGTGCGGCTTTGGTTTGGAATGTAGTATTTGCTTCGGGGCCGAGCGGGATGCTAACGTTCACGCCGGGAAGCGAGATGTGGATGCCGCTGGCGGGCTGGCCAGAATCTTCTTCGTAGTATTCGTTTTCTTCATCGTCCGGCTGGTAGAAGTCGTCTTCGGCGAAGGTTGGCGGGTCAACCGGAGTCTCGACCTGAGGGACCTCGGGCTTTCCGAGAGGACCTGGAAGCCGCAGTTCGGGCGGGGTGGGCATCTCGGTGAGCACCTTCGTTGGAGGCTTCTTGGTCGAGTAGCGAAGGATTCCCGGTGATGGCTGCTGGGGCGCCTTGACGGGCTTCACTGGATAGTGGACACGGGTGCGGCCGGAAAGGTTGCGGTTGAGGAGCTTTCGGCCAGGGCCAGAGAGCCGGGTATTGCCAGGAGGCCGGGGCTTGGGGCTGACGACTTCGGCTCGATTGCTTTTCAACTGCCCCAGGCGACCCTGGGCCTGAGCAGCGGGGCCCACAAAGAGGCTGACGATCAGAAGGGCGAGGATGTAGATGCGTGTTTTCACTTTGATGCACTCCGTATTCTGTGAATTCGGGTTTGCAAGCGTCGTGAACCATACGTCGCAATTTTCTCCGAGGTTCATTATTTGCGCGTAGTAATAGGATACTATTTTCCTATAGTAAAATTGTTGGGTGGTCAGATCAGCCGCAGCAGTTGGGTGGAGCGCTCGCGCATGGCCAGTGCCAGGGCCTCGTCGCCGGCTAACGAGCGACCATAAGAGGGGATGAGCTCGCGCAGGGTGGACTGCCAGCGCTGGCTGGCCAGCTGCTCGGGAAAGCACTGTTTCAAGGTCTGTAGCATGATCGACACCGAGGTCGAGGCCCCCGGCGAGGCTCCCAGCAAGGCCGCCAGCGAGCCATCGGCGCTGGAAACGAGCTCGGTGCCGAACTCCAGAATACCGCCGAGGTGCTTGTCCCTCTTGATGATCTGGACGCGCTGACCGGCCAGTTCCAGACGCCAATCCTCTAACCGGGCAGTCGGCACGAACTCGCGCAGGGTCTCGAGTCGCTCCTGGTCCGACTGAGTGACCTGGTCGAAGAGATAGCGGGTGAGGGCCAGGTTCTGCAAGCCAGCCGAAACCATCGGAGCGATATTGTCGAGGGTGATCGACCCTGGCAGGTCGAGCAATGAGCCCTGCTTGAGAAAGCGGGTGGAAAAGCCCGCGTAGGGACCGAATAGCAAGGCCTTTTCGCCTGCGATCCGTCGGGTGTCGAGGTGGGGGACCGACATGGGCGGAGCGCCCACTTTGGCCTGTCCGTAGACCTTGGCGCTGTGGCGAGCGATCACGGCTGGATCGCGACAAATCAGCCACTGCCCGCTGACGGGAAAGCCGCCGTAGCCGCTGGCTTCGGGAATTTCCGAGCGCTCCAGCAAGGGCAAAGCACCGCCGCCGGCCCCGATGAAGACGAAGGGCGCGCTGAGCCAGCGGCGGCTCCCGTCGGCCAGAGCCTTCACGCTCAGGTGCCAAAGGCCATCGCCGCCCCGGTCGAGGTCGCGTATCTCGTGGGCACAATGCAGCTCGAAACCTTCCTGGGAGGCCAGGTAGGCGAACAGGGCCCGGGTGAGGGCCCCGAAATTGACATCGGTCCCGATCTCCATGCGGGTGGCAGCCAGGGGAGTTCCGGGCTCGCGCCCATCCATGATCAGGGGGATCCAGGCTTCGAGTTGACTCCGGTCCTCGGAATAGAGCATATCCCGGAAGAGAGCGTGCTGGGTGAGGGTTCGATGGCGAGTGCGCAGATAGTCCACGCCCTGGTCACCCCAAACGAAGCTCATGTGGGGCACCCGGCAGATGAACGAACCCGGGTCAGGCAGAATCTCGCGTTCGACCAGAGAGGCCCAGAGCAGTTTGGAGGTCTCGAATTGCTCGGCGATTTTCAGGGCCTTGGCGATGTCCACGCTACCGTCAGCCTGCTGCGGCGTGTAGTTCAGTTCGCAAAAGGCGGAGTGTCCCGTGCCGGCGTTGTTCCAGGCATCGGAACTCTCGGCCGCCACCTCGGGAAGGCGCTCGAAAACCTGGATGGTCCAGTCGGGTTCCAGAACTCTGAGGAAAAGTCCGAGCGTGGCGCTCATGATACCGCCGCCGATCAGAACCACCGAGGCATGGGTTTCCTGGGCACGCATGGCTAGTGTACATACCGTGGCCAGAGCATGAGCAAACCCGCCCGCTGATGGCCGTAGAAGGCGGGCCTTCGTCGCACCTTACGACCAAGAGCTGAGCAAAAGCAGTCCCAACCGGCCCTGGTCGAGCTTTTCAGAGTGGCTTGAGCGTCTCGTTCTACACTCACAAAGGGGAGAGGAGCCAGCCGCCGACAGCTTTTGAACCGGCCAGGCTGACAGAGGAAGTTGAAGAGATTCGCAGTTCTGCTGATCGGTCTGTCGGCGGGAGGCCTGCTTGGACTGAGCATCCTGTCGTTGCTGGCGTTTGACTGGATTTTGCAGAAAGATCTTGCGACGCGCTTTCAACACCGCAGAGAGGCTGGCCTCGAGGTGGTCAAGGCCGAGCCTGAGCGCGTCGATCAGGCCAACGAAGGCCAAATCGTCTTCTTGACCGGCCAGTTGCAAGCCGAGACTCGCCGGGACCCGGTCCTGGGTGCCCAGGCCCAGGCTCTGGCCCTGGACCGGCGCGTAGAAGGCTATCAACGACGGCAGGTAACGCGCAAGCGCACTACCGGCCGCGGTGCCGGACAAAGCCATACCGAAAGTAGCCTCGATTGGCACTTCAGGGGCTTTGAGCCAGCTTCAAGAACTTCGCCGAGTCTCGACAGCTTGAACTCGCTTCGGATCGGCACGGGGTATGACGACCACCTGGGCCAACCCGGAGGGCCTCAAGGGGTCCGACTGGGCGCCTACGAACTGGCGCCGGCCTTGCTCGAACCACTCCTGGAGTTCGAGCCGGCGCCCCTCTCGAAAGTGCTGCTCCAACTGCCCCAGTTCTCGACTTCTGGCCCGGTCCGCCGGGTTGGCGACCGGTATTTGACGAGCATGCGTGACGAATCCCAACCCCAGCCGGGTGATGTGCGCATCTGGTTCGAGACGGCGCCGCTGGGTCAGGTCAGCCTGGTGGCCCGCCAGCGCGGGGGACGACTCGAGCCGGCGGGGACAGGCTGGATTCGGCGCGGTCTCCACCATCCCGCCGAGGTCCTGTCGGCGTGGCAACTCTTGCGCAGCACCGAATTCTGGAGAAGCCACCTGCTCAGCCTGCTATTGCTGCCTATCCCCGTCTATCTCGTGGTGCTGCTGTTGGGATGGCTCGATGGCGAATTCTGTATGCCTGAACCGCTGCTGAAGGGGGCGCAGCGGCTGGCCTCGATGCCTCGTAATCTTCTCTTCTGTCTCTTGCTCCACGCAAGCCTTGGGGCCGTCGTCTGGGTCGAGCATGACCCGACTGTGACCGCCTTCTACGTGGCCATCGGCTGGCCTATGGTGATGGGCCTGCTTCGCCTGCCACCCCCTGAGCGAGAGGCCGCCCGGTCGGGCGGGCGCACTAGTTGCGATCCCGAACACGGCGGTCGACCAGAGCCCGGAACCGGACCTGGGAGTGGAGCGCCCGCTTGAGATGCGCCAGAGCCAGGTCGGCCTGGGCCAGCATGATCTCGGGAATCGTTCCACCCGCGCCGGACAGGGCGCAGAGATAGTCGTCTAGAGCGGTGCGCGGGTCCTGAGTGCGAACCAGCAGGTCTTCAAAGTTCGAGAATCGCATGGCTCAAGCCTAGGCGGCTCGCGTGACAGAAGTTGGCAGCGGACACAATTTCTCTACATTTGGGCCAAGCTTTGACAAGGTTTGCTGGCACAATCACACCTAGCATATGACCTTGTAGAGTGTCTGGAGAGCCCGCCCGAAGGGCTCTCCAGACCAATCCCCCTACGCTGCGATGAGCGCTTCCTGTTTGGGATGGTCTCGATCGTAGCGTTCTTTGATTTCCTCGAGCTCGCGCGAGTAGCGCTCCATGGTGCGGTGGGCCGAATCCATACTCTGGTCGAAGTCCTCATAGGCTCCATCGGTCTCGAACGGGCCGTACTGGGGGGCTCGGGTGATGTCGATCTTGATGGGCGTCTCCTCATCCCACATCTGGTGGATCCACTCCTCGGCTTTCAGGGGATGGTCGGCCATGCTCGGGTCCATGATGTAGGCCGAGACCTGGTGGGACTCGTCTTCGGCAAACACCAGGGGAGCTACGTGATACCACCACTCGGCGTGCATATACTTGTTGTCGGCCTCGAGTCGTCCCGGGTTGCCGATGTCTTCAAGCATCACGAACATCTTGCCGCAGTTGACCTGATCTTCGCGCATGGTTTCGCACATCTTGTGGGCTCGGGCGTAACAGCCGTCGGTGATATATTCGAAGGGGATCTCGGGATCGCCGGCCAGTTTGTGAAACTCGGCGAAGAGCTGATCGCTGGTCAGGATACGCCCTTCTAACCGCGACACGTCCTGATGATATTGAATGCGAGCGTCCTCGCCCAGGTCGCCGAGCAGGCGTTGCTCGAGGGCGCTCTGATTTAGATCGCGGTTGGAAGGCTCTTCGTTGAAGTCGTCATCGCCACCACTGACAAGCTCCCCGTGGGTGAGCAGCCACTCGCGGTGAGTGGCAAAATCAGCACTGCGACCCAGCTCGAGGGTATCGGCGAAGGCCTCTTTTGGCGTGGTCTCGATTCGGCGTGGCGTGAGCGTTGGCGTGTGACCTCGATGACCGATCGGATTCATATGTTCCCCCTCGTTGTCAGGCCGTCTGTGCCGGCCCTCGTTCTAAGACGTTGCTGATACAGCGGATGGCTCCCCGCCACGAGGTCAGGGCCGGCAGTTTGAGGGGGACGACCTCAAAGCCGAGCGATTCATAGACCTGACTGGCGCGGCGGTCCAAAGCCGGCAAATCGTAAGTGGGCAAGAAGACGCGCTTTACCTGGTTGCCGCCGTCGTCGATGTAGTTCTCCATCAGGCAGTTGTTATAGGTCACCCAAGAAAGTTCGGGCGGGCCCTGGAGATAGGGCAGCCGCACTACGTTGTAGCCACGCTCGCGCATCAGCTGGGCGTTGTGGTCGAACTGATGCTGCAGCAGCGGGTCACCCTCGGTGTTCTGATGGACCAGCGCGGCCAGGTGGTCCTGACCCTCGGTGCCCAGATTCTCGTTGAGGCGGCGGTTGTGGTCGGCGTATTGCTCGGGGCTGAGGCTGGCCACGGTCGAAAGGGCCCAGCTGGGATCGCCCACCAGGATGGTGTGGTCATCCACAGGGGTCAGCCCCATGTCGATGTGGAAGGTGGCCGGCACCTCCAGTTCGGGCGTTTTCGGGTCGTCGGCCCCCACCACGGTGACCGGGCGCCCGTATTTCTCCTCGAAGATGCCCTGAGCCAGACCCAACCAGTGCTCTTCACCGGGACCCCGGGTCGATTTGTAGAGGTTGGGTTCGAAGTGATAGCCGACCTTGGTGTTGTCTTCGACCATCCTCACCGAGAACGGCGTGGTCGATTGGCCGGGGTGCTCTTCGTCGTACAGCTTCTTGGCCGTCAAATAGAGCGAGGTGAAACCTAGAAAGCTCTCGTTGCTGTTCGAGACCTCGTCGCCACCGTCGGTGACCAGGCGCTTGTCTGCGTCGAGTTCGACTCCGGCGAATTCGGCGATGCGCGGGGGCAACAGCTCGTCGTCGCCGTGGGGTCGCATGGTGGTCTGGCCGAGCAGGCGCGAGGTGCCGTTGGCGTTGCGCAAGCCGACCATCTGATCGCGAGCCCACATGGTGATGTCGAGGCCATCGTTGACCATCAAGCCGAAACGCTCGCGGTTGGGAATGTTGCGCTCTTCCAGGCGTTGGGCCAGGGCCTGGCGGTCTTCGTCAGACTCGAGCACGATGGTGAAGCGCGTCTTGTCGTCCATGGTCTCGAACACCTGGAACCAGGCGTTGAAGACCTCGTTGCGGATGTTGGTGGGCACGTCGTGATCCAGCTGCAGAGCCAGGTGGCGAATTTTGCCAAACGGCTCGGAGTAGACGCGGGTGGGAGCCTCGCTCAGGCTGACCTGATCGGTGGCCACGGCCGGTCCCTGGGCGGGACGGTTTGCGGGTCTAACGGAAAGCGCCGGACGTTGGGTGACAGCCGAGATCTGCATAGGCTGAGACTATGCCGAGGTCTGCTCGACGGGTTGAACGATTTGTTAATTTCCGTGAGCAAGCTCGGGCCGGACCCGAATCGGTAGTTAATTTCGGCTTTTGAGCCAGTGGACGTAGCCCAACTCGGGGGCAGGGTTCGGGCAAGCGGGACCGGTCGGACCCAGCCAATACTCCTGCCCTTTAGAATCGGAGTCGTAGGCGCCGGCCAGTTGATGGCCCGGGCAGGTCGGAATCTGCCTTAGATAGTCCGGCGTCAACAAGCTCAACCGGGCCGGAGGAGCTTGAAAATCCGCAGCGTACAACTCGACTGCCACGGCCAGGTTCTTGAGATTGCTCTGGCAGGCCCGTTGACGGCCCTCGAACATCAGGCGATCGGCCCGATAGGCGCCATAGGTGGCAGCCAGAGGGAGGGCGACCACCTCGAGGCCCACCACCACGGCCAGTTTGATCGCTGGGGTCTGGCCGCGGGTCAGGCCCAGGGCCACCACGGCGGCGCTGCCGGTGATCAGCAGAAAGAAAAAGGCGGCCGTCATCATACGGCCGCCTTTTCGGCGCTCCGGCTGGGTGTCCTAGTTAAACGACAACCCGTAGCGGTTGAAGCAATACATGGGCAGTTGCTGTTCGAGTTGCTCGAGCATCGCCCCCGGCAACTGGGTCTGCTCGGGATAGATGCAATGGGCCAGCTCAAGGCCCTGATAGATGGTCTCGCCAGCGACGACGAATCGCTGCAGAGTCTGTTGGACGCGGCTCTTGATCACGGTGAGCATGGTCTCGATGTGGTCCTCGGGGGACTGCTCGGCCAGGATGATGACAAAGGTCTGCTCGTCGATGCGACCCAGCACGTCGCTGCCCCGAAGCAATCCGGCCAGGCGTCCAGCCGCGAAGCTGAGCACCCTGGGAGAGGCATCCGGTAGCGACACTCCGACCAGGGCTACTCGCTGGCGATAGCGCTGGGCTCGCTTGATCAACAAATCGAGCAAGTGGAACGTCAGAGCCCGGTTGGGAAGACCAGTGATGGGGTCGTCTAGTCGTTGCAGGGTTTCGTGGGCCAGATGAGCCTCGACCCGCGAGGCGCGTTCTTCGGCGGCCCGCACCCTTCGCTCGGCCAGTAACCATTCGCTCTCGGCCAGGTAGGCTCGCTCTTCCGCTGTCTCGACCTGGGCCTCGAGGTCGTTGGTGCGTTGGCGCGCTCGCGCCAATTGGGCTTCGGCTCGCCTCAGTTCCTCGTGTAGCTCTTCGCAATCCAGGCGAAGCAACAGCCTCGAGCTGGCTTCCTCCGCTTGCTCCTCGGCAAAGGCCATGGCCTCGCGCACGTTCGCCCGGGCGTGATCAAGGCGCTCTTCCATCTCGCGAATGTGTTCTTCAAGACGCCTGGTCTGGGCTCGCGACACTTGCATCTCTTTGGCCGTGCAGTACGGCGTCAGGGTCACCAGGAGCGCCGGATTGCCGTCCCAATCGAACATCTGCAAGCGCACCTGTTCCTGGCCAAGGCGCGGCAACACGGTGCCCGTCAACCTGCCCAACGGCTTGCCCAAAAAACTGGCCGCGGCGGGATTGGCATAGCGTATCTTTCGGGCTGCATCAACCACCATGACGGGGTCGGGCAGGCTCTCGAGAATGCGAACGGAGTCAGTCTTCTTCATCTCTAACCTCCCTCTTGCAACTTGAGGCCACCACTTCCATCAACTCTTTGCCGAAGGGGTCAACGAAGATATAGCGCTTGCAACCGCGGATGGTGGGTCGGGTGAGCATGTCTCCCACCAACGACCGGGTGCTGGCTTCGCCGGCCCTGTCCACCAGACCGCGCACGCCCTCAAAGCGGTACTCTACCAGATTCCCTGAAGGCTCGCTAAGACGCACCGTCAGGCCCTTCGAGTTGCGTTCATAGCCTCGCAGTCGACCCTCGTGCCCACTGCCGGTGAAATACTCGTGGGACGGTTCTACCTCGAGCGGCACATCGGGAGCATAGGCATCTTCAAAATGTAACTGGTGGTCGATGGGAGCGTTCTGGCGCTGACGGGCGATTTTTTCGTAGCGGCGCAGGGCGAGCCGGTTTTCGGGGCTGACGCGGACAAACTGTAGTCCGACCTTGAACAGGTTACGCAGCCATTCTTTGCACCACACCACCTGGGCGCAACATTCGATGGGGGGCAAGCTGTCGACATCAAACTCCAGTCGCAGCAACACCGAGGCCCCGTGGGCCACTGCCTCGGGCAAGACCAGTTGCAGACCGCCCTGACTGAAGTCAAGGGTGTTGGTCCGATAGCCCGGCAGGTCTTTCGAAACCACGCAGAGTTGGCATTCGACGCGTTGGTAGGCTCGCAAGGCGGTGTCGTCGTGCCCTGTCTGGCCCCAGGCTGGCAGAGGCTCGTTTCCCAAGAGCACTGCCACCAGGGCAAACCCACCTCCGGTCAGGTTGCGGCAACTCTCGACGACCACTTGCATGGGGCGGGTGCGACTGGCATCGGGTAGATTGATGCGGACCATCAAGATCTTCCCGCGTGCGTAGAAGCGGTCCGACCGCAACACCAACAGTCTCTGTTCACCGTCGAGGTAGTCGACAACCGGACCGGCAAGAAAGTCTAAAAGCATGATTGGTGCCCCTTCCGTCGATCGCCCTACCCAATTAACTTACCCCGATGTCCAAGATTTTACTCTGTTCGAAAGGAATCTTTTTCTCGAGGTAAGAATGAAGCCGGCTTTTTGGGTTGGCCTGGAACGGCGCTGGGTAGCGACGTGCCGGTCCGGCAGGAATAAGCCTGCCCCGTGTGCGACGTTACCCGCCATGAAAAGATACCTTTTGCTGATGCTTACCACCCTCGGATTAGCGGCCATGGCCTCTCCTGGCGCCGGAAACGTCGAGCTGGCCGGGGTTCGCTGGCAATCCTGGGAAGAGGCTCAGGGGCGGGCCCGGCGCGAAGGCAAACCGATTCTGCTCTTTGATATGGTGGGGCGCCTCGACGAGCGCTGGTGCTGAACCAACGCACGCACCGTGAGGGCCGTGCTGCTCTCCGACACCAAAACCGCTCGCTATCTCGATGAACATTTCATCCTGGCCTGGAATAGCGTCAGGCCCGCTCCGAAAGTCAGGATCGACTTCGGCAACGGTAGGGTGCTCGAGCGCACCCTCAAGGGAAACACAGTGTTCTATGTTTGCAACAGCCAGGGGCGGGTCGTCGACGCTCTGCCCGGAGTCTATCTGCCCGGCGATTTCCGGGCCGAACTGGCGCAGAGCCTCGAGCTTTTGGCTCAGGACCCCGAACAGGTTCGTCGCCGTCACGACCAGGCTGGGGTCGCTATGGGAATGGCCATGGTCGGCAAGGGCTTCGTCGAGGCTCCACTTTTGCAGGCACTCGATGCGCCCGCCCACAAGACGGGCGCCATTCGCGACATCAGTGGCGAGCCCCATAGTCGGCAAGAGCTAGAAGCCTTGATCCCCGGCCAGGGCGAGTTGGCCGGGCGGGCGCTCCAGGCCGACTCGAAGGCCAGCCGCGAGGTCTTGCGCCCGGCCGCCCATCGTCTGTTGGCGGGGTTCTCGACCCTGCCTCGGCCGGAGGACTGCCGCCAGCAACTCTATCGCGACGTGCTCAAGGTGGACCTCGACGATCCGTATCTGGGCCTCAAGCTCGAGGGAATGCCCGGCACACCGTAAGGTTGTCGGCGCGTAATGTGAACCGAGTGCCTCAATCGGTTTCGCAGGCCAACAATTCGCCGCGGCCGTAGATGCCTTCTTCGACCATCAGGTAGCCGGCCTGAAGAAATTCAGGCTGGTCCTGGTCGATGCCCATCAAGATCAGGCTGTAGCCCTCGATGATCGAATCCAGACAGTCGTTCCAGCCTTGGGCCAGCTGGGGGAACTCGGCGAACGGGTTGTCGTGGACTTCCGCTTCCCACTCTTCGAGATCGGTGCGCAGCTCTTTCACGGTCTCTTCGCGGCTCTCTTCGCCGGTCATGAAGTCGTCGAGCAGCAGGCGCAACTCCTCGAGTGCGCTCTCGCGAGCCCCGTCGAGTTCCACTTCGAGATCCTCGGTGTCTAGTTCGTCGAGGTCAATCGGGGCCGGCTGCCAGGGGCTGCTGATCTCGATCTCGAGGCCGGTCTCAGGATCCAGCATCCTGGTTCTCCTCTTGTGGTTGCTGCTGCTGCTTGCGCTTGCGCTTGCGGCCGCGGCGTCTACGAGCCTTGCGTCCGGCCATGCGCTTGAGTTTGCGGGTCTCGACCAGTTTGCGCAAGAGCACGTTCTCGCGCTTGGGAACGCCCCGGGCGCCGCCGGCCTTCTTAGGGGTGGCCGTCTTCTTCTGGGTGGCAGTCTTCTTGGCCGCATCGGCTTCTTTGCCGTGCCGGACGTGGCCCGCGGGGTGGTGGCCACCAATCGAGGTCATTGCTCAAGGATTCCTGTCGTCAAGCCTTTCGGCCTGCCCAAAGAAGCCGGTCAACGACCGGCTTCTGACACTTTTTCTGACAGACTCGGGCCCGAGCCTCGAGTCGTGTCTAGGGGGCGGGAATTTCTGGTTCCACCAGCCTGGCTAGATATTCCAAGGATTGTTGCCAGCCCAGGTAACATTGCTCAGCGGGAATGGCGGCCGGGATCCCTTCCTGGACGATGTTGAGTTCGGTCCCGCAGCTGACGGCCCGTAGCTCGACCGTGGTGACCATCTCGCCTGGCAGATTGGGATCGTCGAATACATCGGTGTAACGGAGCTTCTCGTTGGGCACGAGTTCCTGATAAGTACCGCCGAAAGAGTGGCCGTTGCCGGTGGTGAAGTTACGAAAGGTCATGCGAAATTGGCCGCCCACCCGGGCCTCGAGCTTTTCGACCGAGCAGGTGAACCCGTGCGGAGGCAGCCAGCGAGCCAGCGCGTCGGGCTCGAGAAAAGCCCGGTATACCTTCTCGGGTTTGGCGGTCAGCACGCGATGTAGTTTTACAGTTCCAGTAGCCATGGTTTGAGTCTCCTTTGTCTGATTAGCCCCTCCACCATGTGGTCGTTCGGCGAGCGGCTGGATCGACATTCTCCGAAAGAAGGTGACTTCAAGGCAAGAACTCGAGACCGACGACCGACTTGCCGCCGGCCAACGGAGCAGACCAGGCGACCCGAGCCGGGCACTTGTCCCGGCGTCGCAAAATGAAAGAAGCCGGCCATCCGGCCGGCTTCTAAGCGGGCGGCGGGGGGTACTACCCCACTGCCGTCTACCGTCTGCTAACTACCGTCTGACTAGTAGCGGTAGTGCTCGGGCTTGAAGGGACCCTGCTTTTCGACGCCCAGGTACTCGGCCTGTTTGTCGGTCAGGGTGGTCAGCTTGACGCCGAGTTTTTCGAGGTGCAAGCGAGCGACCTCTTCGTCGAGGTGCTTGGGCAGCACGTAGACGCCCAGCTTGTACTCGTCGTGGCGGGTCCACAGCTCGATCTGAGCAAGCACCTGGTTGGTGAAGGAGGTGCTCATCACGAAGCTGGGGTGACCGGTGGCGCAACCCAGGTTCATCAGGCGGCCGCGGGCCAGCAGGATGATCTGGTTGCCGTTGGGCAGCTCGAAGAGGTCGACCTGAGGCTTGACGTTGATCTCTTTGGCGTTCTTCTCGAGCCAGGCCACATCGATCTCGATGTCAAAATGACCGATGTTGCAGACGATGGCTTTGTCTTTCATGGCCTGCATGTGCTCGGGGCGGATGATGTCGAGACAGCCGGTGGCGGTGACGAAGATGTCGCCGACCTTGGCGGCTTCCTCCATCGTGGTCACTTCGAAGCCTTCCATGGCGGCCTGCAGGGCGATGATGGGGTCGATCTCGGTGATCAGCACGCGAGCGCCGAAACCACGCAGCGAGTGGGCGCAGCCTTTGCCGACGTCGCCGTAACCGGCCACCACAGCCACTTTACCGGCCACCATGATGTCGGTGGCGCGCTTTAGGCCGTCAGCTAGCGACTCGCGGCAACCATAGAGGTTGTCGAATTTCGACTTGGTCACCGAGTCGTTGACGTTGATGGCGGGAGCCAGCAGCTTGCCCTCTTTGAGGCGCTTGTAGAGGTTGTGCACCCCGGTGGTGGTCTCTTCGGTGATACCCTTGATCTCCTTGAACATCTCGGGGTATTTGTCGTGGACCAGGTTGGTGAGGTCGCCACCGTCGTCGAGGATCATGTTGGGGCCGCGGCCTTCGCTGAACTTCAGCGACTCTTCGATGCACCAGTCGTACTCCTCGAGGGTCTCGCCTTTCCAGGCGAACACGGGGATGCCGGCGGCGGCAATGGCGGCAGCGGCCTCATCCTGGGTGGAGTAGATGTTGCAGCTCGACCAGCGCACTTCGGCGCCGAGCTCGACCAGGGTCTCGATGAGAACGGCGGTCTGGATAGTCATGTGCAGACAGCCGGCGATGCGGGCGCCAGCCAGAGGCTTCTTCTTGCCGAAGCGCTCGCGCAGCTTCATCAGGCCCGGCATTTCAACCTCGGCCAGGGTGATTTCTTTACGGCCCCATTCGGCCTTGGACATATCGGCTACTTTATAATCGTGGGTCAAGGTGGACAAAGACTCTAAATCCTTTCAAAGGTGTATCTCGATAATAGGGGGCCGGAGGGGCCCCCGCATCCCCGTGATCGGGTAAATGACTCTACCTGATCTAATACCTGATTTCAGGTAGGCCAAACTTCGCTCTCTGTCAAAGCCTCGCTCGTGCGCGTTCTCTTCATGGCCGACTTACACTGGGCGGGTCAGCGAGGGCTAGAGTGGCCTGACGAGCAGGCCGACCTGGTCTTGCTCGGCGGCGACCTGACCAACTTCTGCGGCGGAGCCATCGTCGCAAAGGTGATTGATGCGGCCGCCGCTCGCTATGGCAAAGTGATGGCTGTGTGCGGCAACTGCGACCTGCCCGAGGCCGAGGCCACCTTGCGCGAACTCGATGTCGACCTCGACGGGCGGGCCCGCGACCTCGCCGGGGTTCGCTTTCTGGGGCTCTCGGGGGGGTTGCCTTTTGGCAATTGTCCCTACGAACGCAGCGAAAACAACTATCGCGATCTGGCCGCCGAACTCTTTGCCGAGGCTCACCCCCGGCCGCTCGTTCTGGTCTCGCATCAGCCCCCGCACGGAGTGGCCTGCGATCTGACCCGAGGCCGTCATGTAGGCTCGACCGCCCTGCGCCAGGTCATTCAAGACCATCAGCCCGACCTGGTTCTCTCAGGCCATATCCACGAAGGCATTGGCACCGATCAGGTGGGCCGCACCACCATCGCCAACCCCGGCCCCTGGATGGCCCGCCGTTATCTCACCTTCGACGCCGACTCGGCTGGGGTCTCAAACCTCGTCCTGCATCACGGCTGAGCGCAGGCCCTTAGTAGCCCCGATAAGCTCCACCCTGACTCATGCTCTTCACGCCCGGCACGTTCGAGGTCGAGCCGTAGCGCGCGACGGCATACTTCACGGCGGCCACGATGTTGTGGACGGGATTCCAGATGTCGTCATGACCGGGCGACTTGTATTGATTGAAGGTGCTGTCGATGCACTGCATGATGCCCTTGGAAGGATGCCCCGCCTTGGCGTTGCTGTCCCAGTTGTTCTGGGCGTTGGGGTTGCCTCCCGATTCCTTTTGAATCATCAGATAGATGTCTTGCTCGCGCACTTTGGACATGTCCACGCCATCTTGTTGGAGAATCTGCATCGCTTGAGCGACCCACTCTCTGACGTTGCCAGAAGGCTGGGTAGTAGGGGCCGGACCCGAGGCGGGGCCGGCCTCTTGAGGTCCGCCGCCACCCTGGGGGCCTCCGGCACCTTGGGGTCCTCCCCAGTCTTGCTGCTCGCGACGCCAGGGGGTTCGGGCGGCCGGGTTATTGTCGCCACCGGCTACCGGTGCGCCACCTTCGGCTCCACCCGCCTCGCCAGCGTTCTGCCCGTCCTGGGCCTGATCGCCGCCGTCGACCTTGGTGAGGTCCGCCTGAAGCTTGGCTAGCTGCTCTTCGAGCGCTTTTTTCTTTTCGGGATCTTTTTCGGCCTCGATCTGTTGCTGCAGATCTTGAATCTGCTGATTCAGGTCGGTCTTCTGTTGCTCGGGAGTCTTGGGTGGGTCAGATTCTTTGGCCTTCTCGCCCTGGTCCGCAGCCCTGGCCTCTTCAGACTCAGGCCCGAAGTTGCCCTTCAGAGCGTCGACATGCTTGGAAAGGCCGGGTTCCTTTTTCTCGCCTTGCGTGTTCGTGAGGGAGACTTTCTCCTCGGGGGCGGCCTTGGGGGCCTCTTTGGGGGCTGGCGTCTCGGTCTTCTTCGGCTGGACCGGCCGGGCTTGGGTCGTTTGATGGTTGTTGACTTTGGGCGTGCTCATCCAATCGTCTCCTCCGAAATTCTTGTTACCAGTAAAGCACAGGGTGGTTGCCAGACCAAGCGTTTTCAGGTTGTCATTCCGTAATAAATGTGAGCATCAGGTTGCCGTTCTTGCCATTTCGTGCCGTTCAGGCCAGGAGCAAGCCAACATGATCAAGGTAGGTGCTGGCCTGTTGCAAGGCTTCCTCAGCCATTCTCTGGGTGAAGACGGCGGCCGTCTCATCGTCAGCATCTTCCCGGGCCGTCTGCAGGGTGCGCAGATAGCGGGCAATGGCCGGATCGAGTTGGCCCGGCTCGACGAAATGCTGGTAGACGAGGTGAGAGACCCCGGTATGGGTGCGGGCTTCCATCCCGACGCTGAGCAAGAGTGCCCGGGCCGCATGCAGCGCGGCAAAGTAGGCCCGCGACACCGCGCCTTTCGTCTTGTCGTGGTCTAGCAACAGGCGCGCTTCCTCCAAGGCCTCCCGGGCCTCGCTCCATTGCTGGGCCTGATTGTGGCGGCGGTTCTCTTCGGTCACAGCGGGATTCCGTCGTTGAGGATATCGCGAGCCAGGAGTCGTTCTCGGCGCACCAGTTCCTCAAAGTGGGCTCGAGCCATGATGCGGGGCGAGACCAGGAACGGAAAGCCGAGTTCTTCCTCTACACTGCAGGCCGCCTCGATGATAGCGCGGTCAAGCTTGGGGTCGCGCTGGTCGACCATGACGAAGATGTCCAGGTCTGACCCGGCGTGGGCCTCTCCCCGGGCCATCGAGCCAAACACGCGAAACTCCAGAATGCGCTCTCCGCCCGCATCCTCGGCGCGGGACTTGAAAGTGCGAGCGGCCTGCGCGGCCAGGGGCGAAAGCGAGTCCATCCCAGAGAACTTCCCCGCTGGTTCCGGCTGGCCTTCTGCCTACGACACCGCCTGGCGAGCCACGATGGCGTCACCTTCGACCCGCAGGTCGCAACTATTGGTGATGTAGCCGACCACATGCCGGGCGGCCTGTTCAAGGTCGTCGATGTAGATGTGCTCCATACCGGTGTGCATGTCGCGCTCGCCAGCGCCCACCGCCAGGCTACGGATATGACCGCTATTGAAGCCCACGGTGTTAGCGTCAGAGCCTGCTCCGGTCAGGATGGGGGCGTGAATGGGCCGGGGCTCGAGACCGGCCCGGGCCATCGACTGGAAGACCACCTGGATCAGCGGGTCTTCTTGCGAAAACTGATATTTGATCGAATCGGGATTGACGATGACCGCGTCGTTGGTCAGATGCACGTCCTTGACGCTCAGCGAGTCGACCACGAATCCGAGCGTCGGGCGGGTCGAGATGTCTTCGGGCTTGAGTCGGCTGGCTCCGCGCAGGCCGCGTTCTTCATCGACCGGGAAGACCAGCTTGATTTCAGGATGGTCGAGCTGTTGCTCCAACACGCTGGTCACGCCTTCGAGAATCTCGGCCAGTCCGGCCCGATCGTCGGCCCCCAGCACGTGGCGCCCGTCGGTGTAGATGCGCTTGCCGTCGTTGCGGATCGAACCGGGGTTGGTGGGCTCGACCGTGTCTTGATGGGCGCTCAGCATGACCGTCGGTGCGTCTTGCTGGCCGGGGCTGGCCGGCAGGGTGCCGATGAGGGTGCCGTCTTCTTTGCGCTCGACCGCAAAGCCCAGGGCCTGCATGCGGGTGGTGAGTTCGGCCGTCACCGCCTGCTCTTTCCCTGAGGGTCCGTAGATGCCCGTCAGGGACACGAAGTTGTCGACCAGTCGCTGGCGATTGACTTTGGGTTCGGGACGGTCGTTAAAGTGGATGTTCTGGACCGGTTTTTCAGCTAGCAAACGGTTGGTGGTCAAAGTGGTGTCCACCAGAAAGCCGACGATCGGCTCGGCAATGGCTCCGTTGAGCTTGAGAAAGCCCTTCTTGAGCGCCCCGGGCTCTTTGACGGCGGGTTGGCGGACGGGAGCTTTCACCCCGGCTGCCGACAGGCCGGTGCCGACCAATTCGCCAGCGGCCCGACCGATTCCGAGAAAGTTCTCTTCGAGGCCGCCGATGACCATGCCGGCCAGGGGGCCGACCATGCTCCCCATGACCTGCCCCACCAGCGAGTCGTAGCCGAACATGTTCGTGACCAGGTTGGGCAGTCCGTAGGCGCATACGAGCGTGCCAGCGGTGGCTCCGATCCCCTCGCCGATCTCGACCACCTTGTTGCGGGCGGGGGCACCGCCCTGGGCTCGGTGGAGCAGCGAGGGCAGCAGGGCTTCGCGAGGGGCGGCACCCGTAGCCGGCGCCTGGGCTAAAGTGACCGGGCCCGGAGTGGTTTCGGCCTTCGAGCCCAGAATGTGGCGGGCGGCGCCGACTCCGGCGCCCACGGCGCCCAGGGCCAGCTGACCCACTTTTTTGCCGATGCCGAGATAGCGCTCCTCCACCGAGACGGCGGCCATGGTGCCGATGGACAGGGCGATGGCGGCGGGGATAGGAATGTCTGGCAGGCGCATCATCACCTGGAGTGGGACTTGCGAGGTGGCGTAGGCGACCAGACCGAGAGCTCCGAGTTTTTTGCCCTGGTGGCCCCAGCTCTGGGCGTGCTCCTGAACCGATGAAAGAAAGGAGTCTTCGGGCAATGCGGCCGCTGGGGCCGCCTGAGGACTGGCGTGAAGGTTTGCCCTTGGCGTAGGCAGGGGGAAAGATGCAATTTTCACAGTGAGATGACCTTTGTTTGATTTTTATCTATATGTGGCTCTATCTTCACACGACCCGCTTAAAGGAACCTGAAGTCGACCGGACCGAACGGCTGGGCATGCGTAACTGTTTGCTGCTGGCTCTGCTGCTGGTCGGGTCCGCCTGGGGCGATCCGCGCCAGACCCACGAGGCCCTGTTCGAGCTGTTCTATCCAGCCGGGATGGAGGGGCGCGATCAGCTGACGGAGTCCGCCTGGCAAGCGTTCGGGTCCGGGCTCGACCTGAGGGGATTGGAGGGGCTCGCCGGCCCGCAACTGGGCCGGCGCCTGGCCGCCATGGCCGGGTCCGAGCGCGCCGACCTTCGGTTTCAAGCGGCCGCCTTGCGCCAGTTGTATGTCGGATTTATCTACTCTTCGCCGATCGGCTGGCAGCTGGCCCGCACCCAGGCCCCCTCCCTCGAAGGGGACGGGATGGAGTGGCCCCGCCTGCCGCCGGGCAACCTGGACAACCTCGACTTCGTGGTAGTCGGGAGCGGCCCGGCCGGCTCGGTCATCGCCCACGAACTGGTCGGCTACGGCTATAAGGTGGCTCTGGTCGAACGCGGCAGTCTGGTCCGTCCAGGCTTTGTCGACACCCGCGAGGTCGCGCGCCTGAAAGAAGGTGGAGGCGCCGTGCCCACAGCGGATGGGTCGGTCCTCGTGCGCAACGCCGAGGTGGTGGGCGGAGGCACCACCGTCAATATCGACCTGGCCTTCGCTCCCACCCTCGACCTGGTCCGCACGCGCCTGGACGCCTGGGGGGTCGAATGGGCCACGGCCGAACGGGTTGCCAACGCCTATACCTGGGTGGAGGAGAAAGTGGGCACGCGCTCTCCGGACCGGGCCGAGGTCAATGCCAACAACGACATTCTTTGGCAGGGAGCTGAGGCCATCGGGCTCGAGCCGCGTCTTTATGACCTGAACACCTACCCCCCCGGGCAATCGCCCTGGGTAGCCACCGATAAGCGCTCATCGGTCGAGTCGCTGCTCGTGCCCGCTTTCGAGCAAGGCCTGGTGATGCTGCCCGACGCCGAGGTGGAGCGAGTGGTGGTGGAAGAGGGAAGGGCCGTCGGAGTCGAGGTCCGCGGTCTCGAGCCCTGGCCGAACCGGGGGGTGGTGGTCGACCCCTGCCAGTTGGGACTCGCTCCCGGGCAACGACGAGAGATTCGGGCCCGGCAGACGATTCTATGTGCTGGCGCGAAGGGCTCGGCCACCGTCCTGCTGCGCTCGGGTTTAGGTGGCCCCGAGGTGGGGCGCGGCGTGGTGCTGCACCCCTCCATCCCTCTCATCGGTCGGTTCGACCGAGAAATCAAGAACCTCGAGGGAACGCCTTCGACGGTCTATGTTCCCGAGGGCGATCTGCTGTATGAATGCATGGCCGCCGGACCCGGCTATGCGGCCGTGATGATGCCCGGCAGCGGGCCCGAGATCGCCGAACGGATCAAGGCGTTTCCGCATTTGGGCGGCTTCGGCGTGCTGGTGGTGGACGAGCCTCATCCCGAGAATCGGGTGGAGCTGGTCGAGGGCCGTCCGGTCGTGCGCTATAGCTTGCATCAGAAAGACAAGCAGAAGCTCGCTCACGGCGTGGCTCAATCAATCCGCATGCTGTTCGCGGCCGGAGCCCGCGAGGTATATCTGCCCACCTGCGAGCCGTTGCTGCCCGGTCAACAGCCGGGCCACCTGCTGGTGCTCACCAGCCCCGAACAGGCCGAGACGATAGAGCAAAATCTGCGCTTTATCAGCGCTTCGACGGTGCTGACCTCGGCCCACATGCAGTCGAGCTGCAAGTTGGGGGCCGTGGTCGACGAGCACTTTCGGGTGAAGGGAGTCGAGGGACTCTACCTGTGCGACTCGAGCGTGTTTCCGACCTCGGTGGGAGCCAATCCGATGCAGACCATCTACACCGTGGCCAAGCTGTTCGTAGAAGGCTTCGCGCCTTAGGGCCTTTCCGGAAACAACTCGTGCCTTCGGGGAGCCTGACAGGCCCTTAGTCTGCCGGGGTCAGGCCGTGGTCCGAGGCCCAGCGGGCCGCGGCTGTACGCGACGGCACCCCGAGCTTGCGATAGATCGAGCGCAGGTGGACCATCACGGTCTGGGGGCTGATCGAAAGAGCCTCGGCGATTTCTTTGTTAGAGACCCCGGTGGCCGTCACTCGCAACACCTCGACTTCACGACTGGTCAGGCCTTCGAGCCCCTCGAGCTGATGAGAGTCAAGCTCTTTAAGCAAGGCTTCTAAGCCGATGTTCTCGGTGCGCACCTGGGCCAGCGACGCGCCCAACGCCTTGCGCAGGCGCGATTCGATCTCGCCGTAGTCCTGGCTGTCAGAGGCCTCTAGCTTGACCCCGATCGAGGCCAGAAGCTGGTCGGCGGCGCCTAAGAATCTGGCTCCCAGGCGGTCGCGGCCCTGGCCCGCCAACACTCCAGCCAAACCGATCAGACACAGGGCCAAACCGTGGCGGGCTCCGGCCCTGCGCCACAGGCCCAGAGCCTCGCGAAAGCCGTTGCCGGCCTCCTCCCAGCTCTGTTGACTCAGCTCGACATAGGCCAGATTCTGCAGGGCCAGGGCGGCCAGCGAGAATTCGTGCAGCTCGGTGAAGAGATCGGCGGCCGAGCGAAAGTGGCGGCTGGCCTGGCCCCGCTCGCGACGGCTGCGATGGACCTCGCCCAGGGCGTTGTGGGCCCAGGCTTCTCCCAGGGGATATTCTTGCTGCTGGGCCAGGCGCAGGCTCTGGTGCAAAAGATCGACCGCTTCGTCCAGGCGACCCTCGACCCAGGCCACCCGTCCCAGGCCGTTGAGAGCATCGACCTGGCGCGGATAATCGCCCTGCTGGCGGGCCGTTTCAAACAGTTCGCCCGCGGCGCGATAATCGCCCTCGCGAAAACGCAGTTGAGCCAGGCCAGAGAGGGTTTCCGAGGCACGGGCCTGATCTTGCCACAGTTCCAAGGCCCGGCGATAGTGGCCGCCGGCCCCGATATAGTCCCCCTGGTGGCGCATCAGGGTGGCTAGAAAGTGCAGCGCCAGGGCAGACTCGCCTTGCGACAGCAACCCTTCGATGGCGCGGCGACCTTCTTCGAGCAGGCTGCAGGCCTCCCAATACCAGCCTAGCAATCCGGCCAGCTCGAGGGCTTGAGGCCCCTCGAGTTGCTCGAGGGCCTGCATCAGGTTGGCCCGCTCGAGGGCCAGGCGCTTCAACCCGGCGGCGTGGCCCCGACCGCCGCGCCAGGCTTCCAACTCGCCGGCCAGGTCGAGATAGTGGCGGGCGTGGGCCTGGCGCACCTCCGGGGCCTCTCCCAGGCGCTGGCCGACGTAGGCTCTGACTGTTTCTAGCAAGGCAAAGCGGCTCTCTCCGGCCAGGCTGTGGCGGGTGGCCACCAGGCTCTGGTCGGCCAGTTCGAGCAAGTCGGGGCGGGGGCAGCCGACCTCGGCCGCGGCCTGGTGAGTAAAGCTGCCGCGAAAGACGGCCAGCCGCAAGAACGACTGCTGCAGGGTGGGGCTCAGCAAGCCGAAGCTCCAGTCGAGGGTGTTGGCCAGGGTTTGCTGGCGGGCGGGCCGGTCGGGGCCGCCCCCACTGAGCAACTCGATGCTGTCTTCGAGACTGGCATTGAGTTCGACCAGCCCCAGGTGGCGCAGTCGCGCCGCCGCCAGTTCGAGGCACAGGGGAATGCCGTCAAGGCGCCGGCACAACTCCTCGACTGCCTCGCGGTTCTGGTCGTTGACCACAAAATCGGGACGCACCGCCCGAGCCCGCTCCATCAACAACCGGGTGGCCGTGGCCTCATCGAGGGGGTCGAGATGCAACAGACGTTCACCGGCGAGCAACAGAGGCGCGCGGCTGGTGGTGAGCAGGCGCAGTTGGGGGTGGCGTTCGAGCAGTTCGGTCAGTTGTCCGGCCTCTTCGCGCAGGTGCTCGAGATTGTCGAAGACGATCAGGGTCGAACCGGATAACACCGTGTCCAGCCGGGTGTGCCACTCATCCCAGCCACACTCGGGTAGCTCGAGGGTTTGGCCCAACCGCGATAACAGAGCGTGCTCGCCCGGGCGCACGTCTTCGAGCCGAACCCAGGCCAGGGCCTGACCCCAGAGGCTGGTTGCTTCTTGAGCTAGCCGCGTCTTGCCAATGCCGCCCGGACCCACCAGGGTCATCAGCCGCACTCCGGGATCGCCCAGCCAGGTCTTGAGCTGGGCCAGTTCAGAGCGACGCCCGACCAGCGGATAGGCCGGTGAAGGGAGGCGAGCCATCGGCTCTAGAGGACCTCGGTGAGCAGCTCTTCGCGCGGCTTTTGGATCACCTGGGCCCCGGCCTCGACGGCGCTCTGCATGTGGGCCACCGAGAACGACTCGAGGATCCCCAACGCCTGCGTCTGGCCCCGCGGGGGGGTGGCCACAACCCCCAGACTCTTGAGCTGCTCTGTCAGCATCACGGTCAGTTCGCCCGCTCGCAGGGTTGCCCTCTTCGCCACTTACAAGACAGGTAGGCCGGCCCCTCGTGAGGAAAAGCGCACGATGTCCCGCTTTGATTCAACTTACGATCCCGTCCCCCTAAAACGCTGGGCCGAGTCGGCCCCTATCAAGACGCTGCCGGGCCTGATGGCCCGGGCCGTGGCCGAACACGGCGATGTCCCCTTTTTGGGTTGGAAGGAGGGCAAGGGTTACCTCTATCACACCTATCGCGAGACCCTGCGGGAGGCCGAGCAGTTCGCCGCCGCCCTCATCGAGCTGGGTGTCGAGCCCAAAGACCGAGTGGCCTTGATGTCGTCGAATCGACCGGAGTGGGTCATTACCGACATCGGCGCCATGCAAGCCGCCGCCATCAACGTTCCCCTCTATCCCACTTTATCCGAGCAGGCGGTCGAATACATCCTGAACGACTCGGCCGCCCGGGTGGCCGTGGCCGCCACGGCCGACCACGCCCGCAAGATTCTGGCCGCCGAGGCCGACGACCTCGAGGTACTGGTTTGTATGGAGGGCATCGACGGTCTCGGGAGCGACAAACGTCTCTTTGATTGGACGGGCTTTCTCACGTTCGGCGCCGGCTTGCTCGAGACCCACCGGCCCGAGATCGAGCGGCGCATCGCTGCCATCGAGGCCACCGACGTGTGTAGCCTGGTCTATACCTCGGGCACCACCGGCGATCCCAAGGGAGCCATGTTGATGCATGGCAATTTCGTCTCGAACTGCACGGCCGTCCTCGACCACCTGGGCATCACCCCCGGCGAGGTGCAGCTGTCTTTTCTGCCCCTGTCGCACGTGTTCGAGCGGGTCGTCTATTACACAATGATGGCCAGCGGGGCCACCATTTGCTATGCCCAGAGCATCGAAACCGTGCGCGACGACATCCTCGAGGTTAGACCTCACTTGATGCCGGCTGTGCCGCGCCTGTACGAGAAGATTCACGCCGGGGTGATGGCCCGGCTGGCGGCCGGCTCGTCGGCCAGGCAGCAAGTTTTCACGGGCGCCATGGAAGTGGGCAAGAAATACTTCGACGCTCGTTGCCAGGGCAAGGTGCCCCGGGCCCTGAAGCTGGCCTATGCCATGGCGTTCAAATTGGCGCTCAAGAAGATCCATCAGGCCATGGGCGGTCGCATGCGCCACCTCATCTCGGGCGGAGCCCCGCTTCGAGTCGATGTCGGGGAGTTCTTCCTTCACGCTGGTTTCTCGCTCATCGAGGGCTACGGCCTCACCGAGACCAGCCCCGGCATCACCTTCAACCCCCCGGACCGGCCCAAGATCGGAACGGTCGGCAAATGCCTCGAGCATGTCGAGGTAAAGATCGCCGACGATGGCGAGATCCTCTCCCGCGGTCCCAACACGATGCTCGGCTACTTCAACAACCTCGAGGCCACTCGGGCGGTGATCGATGACGACGGCTGGTTCGCCACCGGGGATGTGGGCGAACTCGACAGCGACGGCTATCTGCGCATCACCGATCGCAAGAAAGAGATTCTGGTGATGTCCAACGGCAAGAACGTGGCTCCCGCCCCGATCGAGCAGGCGCTCAAGTCCAGTCCCTATATAGAACAGGCAGTGCTGATCGGTGATAATCGCAAGTTCATCAGCGCCCTGGTGGTGCCGTCCTTCGCCAGCCTGGAAAGCTTCATCAAAGACCGTCAATTGCCGGCCGAACCAGAACAATTGGTCGAGCATGAGACCCTGCGCGGCTTTCTTTTGGAAGAATGCCAACGGGTCTTGCGCGAGTTTTCGAACTATGAGCAGGTCAAGAAGATCGCTTTGTTGCCGCGGGAGTTGACTCAGGAAACCGGCGAACTCACCCCCAAACTGAGCGTCAAACGCCGGGTGGTGGCCGAGAAATTCGCCGACCAGATCGAGGGGCTCTACGCCACCGAGTAGCCCAACACTGGGCACCTCTTGCGCAGCCCCGCTAGCCGCCGGAGTTGGTCTGGAGATACCAGAAGGTGAAGCCGGCGCCGACCAGACAGAGCAGGGCCAGGCTGCCCACGATCAGAGCCCACAGGCTGATACGCCGCGGCTTGCGCTGGCCTTTCGAGGTCTCTGCCAGCAACTGGATACGGCGCTTGTCGAAGGCGGCGGCCATCTCTTTGAGCTGGCCGAAGTGGCGGTCGAGCGCGCCGGGTCGGGTGTGGTCACAATAGAAAAAGCCCAGGGGCTCGCCGGTGATGGAGCGCAGCGGCACGCAAGCGGCAGCGCGGTGGGTGGGATTGAAGCGGATCTGAGGGCGCTCGCGCAGGTCAGAACACAGGACCGTCTTGTTCTTGTGGAGGACCTGCTCGAGGAGCGGGCGATAGATGGTCGGCTCGCGCCAGATGTCACCCTCGAAGCCGTAGATGCCCAGGCTGGGTGGCTGGCTGGTGGGCTGCTCGGCGAAGACCACCACGGCGCGTTCGGCATGGAAGTCATTGACCATCACGCGGATGGCCGTCTTGACCATCTTGGTCAGATCGGGGGCGGTGTCGAACAAACTGGTTGATGGCCCTCCCGCTCCATCGTATCGGGTGCTCGCCGGTAGGAGAAGACACCAAATGTTAAAATTTGCGTTCGACCAGGGGCGGCCGCAGGGGCGGAGAAACTGCCGCGATGATACCCAGCGATGCCGCCGCCACCCGGGCGGCAAAGGCTTTTCGTGGCTTGCTCGAGGCCGACCCGGTCGGGACCCGCCAGCAATACCAGCAGTTTTGTGATCAGCTGCGCCAGCAGCATATCATGGTGGGCGACGATGTGGCTCCCTTTTGCTTTGCTCCGGCGGTCATCTCGCAAAAGCGTTACGCCCCGATCAAGTCTCAGGTAGCTCGGCTGATGCGCATCCTGACTCGGCTCGAGCCGATGCTGCTGCGGCCGCGCTGGCTCGAAGCGCTGGGGATTTCTGAGGCCGAACAAGACCTGATCCGGCTACCGGCGGGCTTCGGGCTGGGTATTCACGTGAGCCGGGTGGACGGCTTTCTAGGCCCCGCCCGGGGCAAAGACACCGGATTTCGCATCGTCGAGCTCAATGTGGATAGTCCCGGCGGAGCCGCCTATCTCGACGCCTGTGGCGAGCTGCTGCTCAAGACGCCAGCCTGGAAGCAGTTTCGGGCCAAGTTTCCGGGTGGGTGCCTCAAGGCCGGCAAAAGCATCCTCGAGCTGCTGCTCAAGGCCTGGAATCTGTGGGGCGGCATCGGGACACCTCGGGTCGGCATCGTCGACTGGGTGACGGTCAGCACCGTGTCGGAGTTCGATGTGCTCAAGCGCCAGTTCGACCGGGCGGGCATCGAGACGGTGGTGGCCGACCCTCGCGAGCTGGAGTTCTCGAAGGGAAAACTCCGTGACTATGATGGCAAGCCGCTGGACCTGGTCTATCGGCGGGTGCTGGTCGAGGACATTCTGGCGCACGGGGGCGACGCTAGAGCCTTGCTCGATGCCTATCGAGCCGGGGCGGTGTGCCTGGTCAATCCCTTTCGTTGCAAGCCTTTGACCGTCAAGTCCCTGCTGGCCGTCTTTCACAACCCCGAGATGGCCGAGTTGCTGACCAGATCCGACCTGAAGTTCTTGCATTCTATCGTGCCCTGGACGGCCGTGGTCGAAGACGGGCCGAACCTCGAGCGCATCGAGAGGGAGCAGCAGGAACTGGTGCTCAAGCCGGCCGACAGCTGGGGCGGCCAGGGATTGTATCTGGGCTGGGAGATGGGCTCCAGCCAGTGGCGCCAGGCCATGGACGAGGCGCTCAAGGGTCGTTATGTGGCCCAGCAACGGGTTCATATCCCTCAGGCCGAGTTTCCGGTGGCGGTGGATCACGGGTGGGAATATCACGATTTTCGCATCGACTTCGACCCCTACACCTTCTCGACCAGGGTGGGCACGCCGCTCATGCGGCTTTCGGCTAGCGATATGCTCAACATCAAGGCCGGTGGCCAGATGTCGGTCACTTACATCCTGAAATAGTTACAATCGTTAACGGGATGTTCAACTTGGCGGCTTGTCGCGGCTTGCCGGCGTCGGGATAGATAGAGTATGGGTCCAACCATCCACAGCTTGCCCGCCGGCAAGGTTCTGCCGCCGCGTACCGCGCCACCCGGGGCCACCCCTCAGGCCGAGCCGGCTGCGATTGACCAGGCGACCCTGACCCCCTCGACCGATGTCCGCCCGAGACGGCGCAGAGCCCTGAAGTGGTTCTTGCGCGGCGGCGCCATGTTAGCGGCCAGTCTATCGGGCCTGGCCGGCATCGGCTACTTTGGCAATCGGGCCGCTCTGCAAGAACCACCACGCCTGTCGATGACCTTGCCGCTGGAAGCGCACTTCGGGCCGCCCGCGAAGGAATCGTCCCCGGCACCCGTGGCGCATTCGCGGGTGACCACCAGCGGTGGCGCGGTCCAGACCACCGAGCAGTTGCGGCCTCCTACCGGTGGCGTGTCCATCTTGCTGCCGCAGGGCTCGACCACCAGATTTTCGCGACAGCTTCGCGCTCACCCTGAGGTGCAGAAGCAACTCGAGCAGGTGGCCCGAGATCTCAACCAGGCCCTGGCCCGAGTCGAGATTCCCAAGACCGAGCTGCTGCTGGATCTCGAAGCGCCCCTGCCGGTGGGTCAGCAGGCCTTCTTTCACGTGGGAGGAGTCGATCTTCCTTCGCTGGGCTTTCGTCAGCTCGAGCGGACCAGGTTGCCACTGGCCCTGGAATTGGCGATCGACCCCATCGAATCGGGACTCAAGCTCGAGGTCGGACCCACCGAAACGGATGCTCCGGTTCGTCCTGATAGTCTGAAGGGTCCCGGTGTTTACCTCGGCTCGGTCGAGTTGTCGATTCGGGCCGAGAAGCCCGAGGTGGACCTTTCGGGGTCGGCCCAACTCAAGCTCGACCTCGATGGAGCGGCCACCAGGGCCCGCTTGCCAGGGCAGTCCGGGGCCGCTCGTCAGGCCCTCGAGGGCCGTCTCGAGAGCGCCAGAAAATTGCGCGAGATCGGCGCCGAGAGTTCTTTTGGCTCGTTGCTGCGCGAGGGCTTCGAAGCGCAGGATGCCCAGTTCTCGGTGGCGCTCAAGAGCGCCCGAGAGCAATTGGCTTCGGTACGTTTTGATGTCTGGCTGGGCCAGGATGTCACCGGCGACGGGCAGAGCGATCTGCATCTGGCCCAGCAGGCCAACACCCAGGGTCTGGATGCGCTCGACATCAGCCTGTCCCGGCTCGAGCGACAGGGCCATTCCCAGGCCGGCTGGCTGGGCCAAACCGTCAACGATCAGGTGCATCAACAGTTTCATCAAGGCATTCGCGACGGGGTGGGGCAGGCCGTGGCCCAACTGCGCGGGCGCGCCGAAGAGATGGTTGCTCAGGGTCTTGACCGCGGAGTCAGCCTGCTATCAAAGCACGGCAATCAAGAACTCGAGCAGCTCTATGGGCGGGCTCGCGGTATCGACCTGGGCAATCTCGACCTTCGTTTGTCCAGTCTGCGCATGAGCGACCAGGGGGTGCTGGTCGGACTCAACGGTAAAACCCTCGACGAAGGGGTGGTGCCGGTCCTGCCGGCCAGCTTCTCGCAACACCCCGAGGCGGTGGTGGTCACGGTCGCCTCGAGTGAACTCGAGGCCCGAATGGAAGGTCTCGATTGGCCCGCGATCATGGCCAAAGTCAATCAGGCCAATTCGGGCTATTCCCTCGCCCTGGCCCAAAAAGACGGCCAACCGGTACTGCCCCGGCTGATCTGGCACGACGGGCAGCCAGCTCTGATGGCCGAGGTGGTGGCCACCCAGAAGGCGGCGTCCAAGCCAGGCCTGGGCTCGCTGCTGCAGAGCGTCACCCCGAGCACGGTGGAAGCCAAAGCCCTGGTTCCATTCGCTCTGGGCGTGGAGGATGGCCAGTTGAAGGTGACTCCCGATCTTGAGCATTTCGAACTCGAGCGCCATCGCCAGGGCCAGGGATTTCAGCTGGCCGACCTGTTGCCAGACAAAGCGCTGGCCGGCATCATCCGGTCTGTGGTCGGCGAGGCAGGAGGCTCGCTCAAGCTTCCGCTCGGGCAAGAGGGGGTCGAACTGGTGGGGGCCGCCGCCAGCGAGGGTCCCAAGAGCACCGTTCGTTTTCACGTGCAGGCCCAGCTTGGCCCAGAAGTCCTGGGACGAATTTCCCAGTAACCCGGCGGGCTGCCGTCGGTCTGTTGTCTATGAAGGAGGGAGATCACGCCTTCAAGATGATGACCAATAGCCGTTATTGCCTCATGATGGGACGCCAACTCCTGATGATCGGATTGCTCTTGACCACCCTCGCCGGGGCCGACCCCACCACGGTCGAGCAAGAGATCGTGGACCGCTGCAACCAGATTCGCGCTGCTCACGGATTGCCGACTCTGAAGACCCATCCGCGCTTGCTCGAGGCGGCCCGCCAACACTCGAGCGAGATGCTCGAACTCGGCTATTTCGGGCACACCTCTCCGACGAAGGACCACCGCCGTTTGCGCGATCGATTATTGATGAGCCGCCACTTCGACCTCACTTTCGGAGAGAACATCTATAAGTGCCGCGGCTACGATGAGCCCGACCTGGCTCGCAAAGCCGTCGACGCCTGGATGGCCAGCCCGGCGCATCGCAAGAACCTGCTCAATCCGCGCTTTAACAGGATTGGCGTCGGAGTCGTCGGACAGGGAGACACCTTCCTCTTCACCCAGGTCTTCAGTTATCAGACGGTGGAGATCCTCGAGCAAGTCTATACGCCCCAGGGCTCAGCGATGCGCCTCGACTTGCGAGGCCGAGTCCACGAAGGTCCTCGGACCGGCGCCCTGTTGGTCGGCGGTCACAAGGTGGCCGAGTGGAAATCCGACGCCACCGGCCACTTCGCCGTCTCGGTCCGCCTCGAGGGGCCGGCTCCGGTCGGGGTCGGTCAAACGACCTCTCCCTACCATTGGCGCATCGAGACCGAGGTCAGGCCTCGACTTTGACCTCGAACCCACCTACGCGCACCAGGTCATTCTCGGTTTCGAGCCGGGCGTCGCTGGTCGTCATCGTCTTGACCAGGTCAGAAATGGTCGCCTCGGGCCGGGATTGAACCAGTTCCACCAGTTCGTCGACCTGCTTGAGGAAGGCTTCCTGACGAATCTCTTGCTTTTGACTGAGCACTTCGGCGGGGGTGGCCACCAGCAGGGCGCAGCCCAGTTCGAGCGCTCGTTCGAGCGTGGCCGGGGCGAGGGCACCGGTCAGCAGCGTCTCGGCGGTCGCATGCCAATCGCGGCTGGCCAACTTGCGGCTGCCGCAGAGCGTGCCCAGCTGGTGGCGAACCTTCGCGAGCTGGTCTGGCGTTCCGCCTTTGAGGGCGAAGACGGCGGCCGGGAAGATGAACTCCGGCGAGCCTTGATGGAGTTGCTGCCGGGTCGCCTGCCCCAGAGCGTCGAGGGCCTCAGGGGCCGACTTGCCCGTGGCCAGGATTTTCTCGTAGTCTTTTTCGAGGTCATAGCGACGGAACCGGTCTTGTGACTTCTGGTGGTAGGCCAGCATGGTCACCAGGTCCACCTGGTCTGACAGGGTCGCGGCGGTCGAATTGAGCGAGGCCTTGGAGAGCAGCGATTCGGCGTCGCTGCCGGGCCCAATGATCTTTTCCAGCCGACCGAGCAGGCCGATCGCAGTTGCTTCGTCGACCTGCCGCAAGGCATCGTCGGGTTTGAGCTTGCCGAACATGATGGCCTGCTCGGCCGCCCGGGGAGTGCGCTTGAGCCAGCTGCAAGTGAGACCCACCGCCTGCTCGAGGCGCTGGCCGTCGAAGTTCTTGCGCAGCGATTCGTAGCGGGACAGGGCGCCGCTCAGGCGGCGGTCGTCCTCGGGAGCGTGAGTGAAGAGCTGCTTGACGAACTCCAGTTGAGAACCGGGGGTGTGGCCCTGGCAAGGCGTGTTGACCACCTGATAGACGGCTGGCAGGCCCGCCATTTCCGACGGTCCCAGCCCCGGGATGAGCTGGCTCTGGACAAACTGCAATCCCGCGCGGGCCTGGTCGAGGGCCTCACGCAAGCCCTCGGGGTCGGGAGTGGCCACTTTGGCCAGGTGAAAGGTCGTCTTGTCGATGGTCCAGGCGATGCTCGGCTGACCACCTCGTTCGGCCGATTCGTAGAGGGCCACCGGGTCGTTGCCCATCAGACTCCCCTGACTCTCCAACTGCTTGAGTTCGCGGGCAAGCTCTGGTTTCTCGAGCAGGTCCTCAAGTCCACTGCCTCTGAAATAGTCGGCCGCCACCGTGGACCAGCCGCTATAAGAGTGCCCTTCGCGCTCGAACGAGGCCGAGCGGCCGTCGAGCAGATACGAGAGTTTGGAGGAACCCGAATCGAAGCCCGACTCCCACAGGCGGTGGGCGGCCCGCAACTGACGGCCGCGGTCGAGCGTGACCGGCTCGGCTCCCAACAGCCCGACATCCAACGATTCGAGTTGTCTCAGGCTGCGCAAGTAGTCATATTCTGGCTGGGAAGACAGGCGCACTCGAATGGCCTCGTCGCCGGCCGAGGTCAACTCGTCAAAGATCTCGTTGCCATCCAGGTGGCGTTCTTTGCCCAGCAGACGACTCAAGCCCGACCGGTGCTGATAGAACTCGACCCCGGCTTGCTTGAGGTCGCGCACCACCTCGACCACGGCCTGACGGTGGGCCTGGGTCAAGACCAGACCGGTGGGGCCACCGACACTGCTGGCCGTGGTGCTTTCTACCGCCTGTTGAAGCGACTTCCAGAGCCAGCTACGGTCCGTGCGGGGCTTGGACAGGCTGACCGAATCGACCGCTCCCGGCGGGTTCGGTCGAACAGCAGGCCGACACGGCGCCGGGCCGGGCGTGCCCAGGCGAGACCCCTGAATCCTCATACCGAAAGAATAGTGGGAGCCTCTGAACGAACACTGAATGGCGAAAAGTGTCAGGTCGAGGGCGTGTTTTTTGGTAGGTGTGGACCAGATTCTGTCGAAAGGGCTTGTTTCAACCGGGCGCTATCAGGTAGAATCACGATTACGTGGTCCGTCGAAAAGGTCTTAGCTGAAAGTCAAGACGTCGATAGCCTCGAAAATCTCATGGCCGTTTATTAGGAGGCTAAAGAAAAATGTCTTTCGTAGACCGAACGCTGACTTGCGTCGAGTGTAAGGCTCCCTTCGTTTTCACCGCAGGCGAGCAAGAGTTCCACGCGTCGAAAGGTTTCGACAACGACCCTAGTCGTTGCCCTGCCTGTCGCGCAGCGCGCAAGCGAGCGGGTGGGGGACGTCCCCGCCACAACGACTCCCGTGGTGGTGGAGGGGGAGACGGCGGACGCCGTGAAATGCACACCGCGATTTGTGCCGATTGTGGCAAAGAAGCTCAGGTTCCCTTCGTTCCGAGCGGTTCTCGTCCCGTATATTGTCGTGACTGTTTCTCTAGACAGGGCGGCGGCCGCAAGACCGGCGGCGGCGGCGGTGGCTTTGGCGGCGGCGGCGGTGGCGGCGGCGGTGGCCGGCGCGGCGGAGGTGGTGGCCGAGGCCACGACCGTGACCGCGACCGCTACTAAGACGCAGGTCTATTAGCCGAAAGGGACGGGCCCAGCCCGTCCCTTTTTGTTTTAGGTTTCTAAGGTAGGAGTCGGTCAGAAGATCTTAGAAGAGTCCCTGACTTTTAGGGGGGACCATGAGAGCCAAACTTCTACTCGCGAGCCTGTTAGTCGCACTTCTTTTCGCCTGCAACGGCGACAGCGCCGATAACGAAACCTCAGGGCAGGCGGGGCAAGCAGGCCCCACTGCCAACGTCGCCTTTCTGTTCACGCTCGCGCGCGGCAACGGGATTGTCCCTGCCGATGTCGACACGTTTCGCGCTACCGGAATGGACGGCAACGGTGCTGTCCTCTTTTCGCAGACCTTCACCAAGCGGAACCGACTGGATCTCGAGGTGCCTATCACCCTGCAGGAGATCCGTCTCCAGTTCCTGAGCAATTCGGCGCTTCGTTGCGAAGGTTTGTTCGGTTTTGACCTCCAGGCCGGCGAAACGGTGCAAGTGGACAACCCCATCCTCGACCTGGTGGCGCCGGTCGGCGTGACGGGGCTTGCCGCCTCGCCCAATCCGGCCAACGTCGAGGCGGGGCAACCCTTTGACCTCCAGGTGGTGGGACAGGGCCCGAATGTCGATGTGACGCCCTTTGTCGTCTTCAGTTCGACCTCCCCCAATGTTGTTTTCCCCGCTCAAGGGCAGGCTCAGGCCACGGCCGGCGGTCCGTTCACTATCAACGTGGACTATCGGGCGCCGGCCGGGAACGTGCTAGTCAGCGCCGGCGGACCAAACTCTTTGGTAAAGGCTTTCGACGGCGCTATGCCCGACCAGGGCGTGTTGGGTCAATTCTTCGGCTTTGACCCTTCCTTCCAGGGCGGCGCTCGCGTGGCCAGTGCCGACATCAACGGAGATGGAATCCCTGACACGGTGGTGGGGGCGGGCCCTGGGGGCGGACCCCACATCAGAGTGATCGATGGCCGAAGCGGCGAAGAGGTGCTAAGTTTCTTCGCTTTCGAACCTCAGTTTCAGGGCGGAGTGTTCGTGGCGGCCGGCGATGTGAACGACGACGGACGGGCCGACCTCATCGTTGGCGCAGGGGCTGGGGGCGGACCCCAGGTGCGGGTGTTCGATGGCCAGAACGGCAGCCAGTTGCGCGACTTCTTCGCCTTCGACGCCAGCTTCACGGGGGGCGTTACCGTGGCGGCGGGCGACGTGAACAACGACGGGCGAACCGACATTATCACTGGCGCCGGCCCCGGGGGCGGACCCCAGGTCCGGGTGTTCGACGGCCAGAACGCAAGCCAATTGCAAGACTTCTTCGCCTTTGACCCGCAGTTCCAGGGCGGAGTATTCGTGGCCGGGGGCGATGTCAATAATGACGGGTTCGACGACCTCATCGTGGGAGCAGGCCTCGGCGCCGGCAGTGGCCCGCGGGTGCGGGCGTTCTCTGGTAGCAACCTTCAGCCGATTCACGATTTTTTCGCTTTTGACAACGGCTTTACCGGCGGCGTGCGGGTGGCCGCGGGCGATGTGAACGGCGACGGGGTCGACGACATCGTCGCCGGTGCCGGCCCGGGCGGAGTGCCTTCGGTGAGAGTCTTCGACGGTGACACCGGCAACCAGTTGACCCAGGTGATCCCCTTTCCAGCAGGCTTCACCGGTGGCGTCTTCGTGGCTGCCAATGACCTCCGAGGTGACCAGTTCAGCACCACCATCAACGGTACGGCCACGGCTCAAGGTCCCCTGGTACTGACCGGAACCCTCGAGGATTTTTTCCACTTTGTCGGGCTGACCGCTTGCCCTCAGAACACGGGCATCTTCTCGCTTACCAACAATGGTGCCAATCCTATCAATGTGGTGGTGGATAGCTCGATCCCCACCGGACTTCCCGGCCGAGTCCTGGAATTCCAGGAGCAGGGCACTCCGACTGCCCTGCCGATCCTGACCACTACCATCGGAGCCGGCGACACCATCGGCATCGAGGCCTTTTTTAACTGCTCGACCCAGAACCCGTTCACCACCACCGTGGAGATTACCGGGCAAGAAGGGATGACGGTGGTGTTTCAGCGCCAGTTCGTAGTCAATGCCGATATTGGCGTGCCTCAGGCGGGCGACAACCGCCTGTCGGTCCTGCTCGATCAGACGGTGGGTCCCTTTGCCCAGAACACTTTGATTAGCCTGGACCGCATCGCCGGCGGGGTGGTCACCGACGGCGCCCCCTGTTTCAACTTCCACCTGGAAGGAACCATCACCATCGATGGTCAGGGGCCGTTCGCAAACCCCAATCCGGGCGGCTGCGGTTTTGGCCAGCTTCAGCCTACCGTTGTTCGCTAGGAGTTGGCTCGTTCCATCAGTTGATTGCGCACATCGGTCAGGCCTAGCAGCAACGCGCCGACGTCTTTGGTCGGGTGGGGTGGCCGGCGCGTTAGGGGGCCTGGTGGCGTGGTAAGTTCGCGATCTTCATGCCTCGAGCTAATCAGTCGCCTCGGAAAGAGTCCTTAAGCACTGGTCACAAAACGCGTTCGCCCACTGTAGCGCCTCCGTTGCGGCCTTCTCGGTGAAGACAGCGGCGCGGTCATAATCGGCTGCCTCCCGCTCGGCCTGGAGTCGAGTGAGCAATCTAGCCACGTCGGGCGGAACCCGGCCCTCCCGGACGAAGTGCAGGTTAAACAACTGACTGACGCCCAGGTGAGTCTTGGTTTCAAGCCCGTCCAGCAACAGAACCGCTCGGGCCGCATGGAGCATGGCGTAGTACGCCCGCGAGACCGAATCAGCGTATTCTCCGTGGCTGGCCAACAGTTCGGCCGAGCGCAAGGCGGCCTGCCATCGCTCTTGCTCTAGCGCGATGTTCTTGCGTCGGTTTTCGCTGGTCATATCACCACTCCGTGTTGTTGGATGTCGCGCGCATAGAGCGTCTCTAGTGCCAGGAGGCGTTGGAAGTGGCTGCGACTCATCACCTGGAGCGAAGCTGGGTAGGGCAGTTCCAGTTCATAGGCGATGTCCCAGCCCAGATCGAGCAGGGCCGTTCGCGTGTCGCGATCCTCGCCATCTCGCAGCACGAGCACGTCAAGATCGGAATCCTCGTGATGGTCGCCTCGGGCGCGCGAGCCGAAGAGCCGAATCTCGATACGATCATCTGGAAAGCGCCCTCGAGCAGCCGCGCCCAGACGCCGGGCGAACTCTAGATCAAGCTGGCTAGGCATAGGGTGGTCTGGGTTGGCAAGGTAGCGAGAGGACCTCGAACACCGGCTGGTGTCCTTCGGTCACGAAGCGGTAGTGGCGCCAACGCTTGTTGCCCCGCGACTCGAGCTTGCGCAGAGCCTCGGAGCCATAGGTGGCAAACATCCCCACCACCGGCGCAGCGGTGGCCACGGCCGCGTCGGTCACCCACTGGCAGTCGGGAAAGTAGAGGCTGTAGGCGGACTGCCCCTCGCTAAAGCGCAATTCGAGGCAGCCACCGGCCCACTGGTAACCGGTCAGGGTGACGTTGAGCGGAATGAGCACCCCGATGTGCTGCATGGGCCGGGTCTGGCGGCTGGGCTTGCGCCCGACCACCCGTTGGAAGGTGTCGGATCGTTCTGGATCCAGCCGCTTGGCCTCTTCGAGCAGGTCTTCGAGGTCGGCTTCAGAGCGAGTCTGCAGGATCGTCGCCATCAACGATAGGCTGCGCCGGGTGGCATCGTCCTGGGGCTCGAACGAAAGCCCGGCTCGAAAGCGCGAGCGGCGGTCGCTGCCATCGGGTTTGGCCCACATTACCCGAGCCGGACACGAAAAGTCGGCCAGTTGCTCATGGTCGAACTCGAGATCGAGTTGCAGCACTTTGCCTGTGGGCAAGATCTCTTCGGTCTCGAGCTGCAGACCGGTGCGGCTGACATCGAGGGTGATGGCGCGGTAACCGGGCAGGTCGCGAGAGCGAACCCTCAGGCTGATGTCGTGACGCTCGGCCGCGCGGTCGGCGGCTGTCTTCTCGGCTTTCTTGTTCCACATCAGCGTCCACCGGTCACTTTCTGGCGCACCTGCTCCAACTCGGCGGCGCTCAAGCCCATGCGCACCACCAGGCCTTCGATGTAACCTGCCTCTTCGGGCTGCAGAACGCCGTCGGCATAGCACACCGTCAGCAGTGATTGAAGGGCCAGCAGATGGGCCTCGCGGTCGTCAAAGTATTGATCGAGGGGGATCGGGGCGCCCTGGGGCGGTTCGGCCAGGTTTTCGTCCAGCAGGCAGATCACCTCGGGTAAAGCCAGTCCGAAATGGCGCAGGATATTGGTCAGCGCGTGGACCTCGACGGGGCTCACCACCTGATCGGCCCAGGCCACTTGAAAGAGCGCTCGGATAACAGCTTGTAACGACTCAGACATCGATACCCCCTTCGGGAGCTTCGGCGGAGGATCCCCTATGGGGTCGAACCGAAGTCGCCAACATGAAGAGCCCCCGCCTATTGCTTCTAGCCTTGCTTTGCACCACCATCGCCTGGGCTGAGCCATCCGACTCGGTGCTCGAATACATCGAGGCGAGTTGGGACACTCTATCGCGTGGCCTGTCCCAACTCGATCAGGCCGCCGTCGACCCCAAGCTGGGCGAGCGCAAGGTTTGGCCTGTGTACGTTGCTCCTGGTGAGTATGATCAGGTGAAGCAGCGGCTGGCCCGCGAACTCGACCCCGAGAAGCTGGCCCGCATCGAGCTGCGGCCCCTCCCGGAAGGCCCTCTCGAAGTGCACGGGCTGCTCTATCTGCCCCATCCCTACGTGGTGCCCGGGGGTCGCTTCAACGAGATGTACGGCTGGGACAGCTATTTCATCAATCTGGGGCTGCTGCGGGCCGGCCGAATCGAGCAGGCTCGCCAGATGGTCGACAACCACCTCTACCAGGTGCGCTATTACGGGCAGGTGTTAAACGCCAACCGCACCTACTATCTGCAGCGGTCGCAGCCGCCTTTCCTGGCCACCATGGTGGGCGACGTGTATCGCTACACAGCCGACCGCGAGTGGCTGCGCCAGGCCATGCCGATGCTCGAGAAGACCTATGCCCTGTGGACGAGCCCGCCGCACCTGGTGCCCGAGACCGGCCTTTCGCGCTACTTTTCACTGGGCGAGGGCCCGGCCCCCGAGGTGCTCTCGGGCGAGCGCGACCCCGACGGTCGCAACCACTATGACAAGATTCGCGAAGCCTATCGCGACCTCGAGGCCGATCCTGGCTATGATCTGAGCCTCTACTATGACCGCGCCAAAGACGAATTGACCCCGCTTTTCTACAAGGGCGACCGCAGTATGCGCGAATCGGGTTATGACCCCAGTGACCGTTTCGGCCGTTTCAACATCGATGTCATCCACTATCTGCCGGTCGACCTCAACTGTCTGCTCTACAGCTATGAACTCGAGATGGCTCGCCTCGAGAGCGAACTCGGTGGGGACGGCCGGATTTGGCTCGACCGGGCGGCCCAGCGGCGCGCCAAGATCATGGAGTACAATTGGGACCCCACGGCCGGCCAGTTCTTCGACTACAACTTCCGCACCGGCAAGCGTCGCAACTATCCGTTTGCCACCACCTTCTTCCCGCTGTGGACCGGTCTGGTCGAACCGGCCGTGGCCGCTCGAGTCAAGGCCAACCTGCCTTTGTTCGAGCGTCCCGGAGGGGTGGTGACCAGCACCTACAGCTCGGGCAATCAATGGGACGCTCCCTTCGGCTGGGCCCCTTTGCAGATGGTGGCCGTGCAGGGCCTGCGCCGTTATGGCTACGATCAGGACGCCGACCGCTTGACGCTAGCCTTCTTGAGCCTGGTGATGGAGGAGTTCGAAAAGTCCAAGACCATCGTCGAGAAATATGATGTGGTCGAGCGCAGCGCCAGCGTTTCGAAGGGCATCGCGTATGGCTACTCGAGCAACGAGATCGGCTTCGGTTGGACCAACGCCGTCTTTCTCGAGTTGCTCGACGAGTTGCCCCCGAAGCTGCGCCAGAAGTTGTTCAGAGACCAGCTTCTGTAAGCATGGCCTGGCGGATCAGCGGGATGGGGATGGGCCCGAACGAGAGGAACTGGTCGTGGAAACTCCTGAGGTCCTGGGGCGCCAGCGCTTCTCGCAACTCCAGGATCAGCTGGGCTCCGACGAGGTACGACATGGCTTGGGACGGTTCGAGAGCGTAGCGCCTGACTTCAGAAGCGATCCAGCCGCGGGCTCCGTCGCCCAAATGCTCGGCCATCAGGTCGACGGCCGCCTCGAGGCTCAGTTCACCGGTGTGAATGCCGATGTCGACCAGCACCCGCAGCGCTCGCATCCGGGCGGCGTAAAGGCGGGGGGCGAAGGGCCTGCGTGGGTAGAGGCCGGCCTCTTCCATCAGGCTTTCGCAGTAGAGGGCCCAGCCTTCCAGCATGACGTCGTTGTCGCGCAGATTGCGCAGGGGCCGAAAGTGTAGTCCGGCGTGCAAGAACTGCAGGTGGTGTCCGGGATACGCCTCGTGGACCACCAGGTTGCGAAAGCCGCCCCAGTGGATGCGCCGAGCGTAGCGCAGGCGAGTCGCTTCGTCGAGGGGGTCAGGGATGGAGGGAAGGAAGAAGCGACCGGTGCGGTCGCCGGCAAAGAGAGCCGGCTCCAGATAGAAGGCCCCGGGCACCAGCGGCTCGAGATAGTCGGGCGTCTCGACCAGGTGCAGGGTGCCCTCGGGCACGCTGACAAGCTCGGACTCGACGACGAAGCGCCGCACCGTCTCGAGTTCGTCGCGATAGTAGTCGAGAATCTCGGCCCGCCCGAACTCCGCCGATGGTGGGGGAGGGTCGGGCAGGTGCTCGACCCTTTCCAGTTGTCGATTGGCCTGCTCGAGCGTCGTCTGAGCTAACTTCTGCCAGCGTTCGAGGGGGTCGTCGAGCAGGTGCTCGGCGGCCAGCAAGTCGCGAAACAGCTCTCTTCCCATCGGTTGAAAATCGGCCTGTTCGCGGCGATCCAACCACTCGGCGAAGTGATCGACCGACCGCCGCGCCTCGTCGGCGGCTCGGGCTACCCGTTCGGGAGCGTGGGCTCGACCGAAGGCTGTGCCCAGATGGTCGATGGCCTCCTGGGCCATCTCGAGGGCGACCTCGACGGCCGGCACCTGGGGAGTGGTCAACTGGGCTCGGGCTTGAGCCAGCAAAGGCGTGAGCCCTTCCAGGCGGGCCAGCACCGCCTTCCAGGGAGGTTGATCGTAGCGCAGTTCCAGGCTCTCGAGAGCATCCAGCCCGGCTTTGAGATAGAACACCGGGTTGTGCTCGAGCACCTTCAGGCGCCGGTAAGGAAAGTCGACGGTGCCAGCGAGAGCCGCCAGCAGTCTTCCGTCCAGGCTGCCATCGCCCTCGATATCGGCCAACCGCGCACAGAAGCGCTCGATCTCCTGTTGGTCAAACGAGGGGGCTCGTTCGTCGAGCCCGGGGTAGCCTTTCTCGGTGGCCAGGTGAGGGTGAAGCTCGAACCAGGCCCGGATCAGCCCTGACGACATCCCAGAAACGGAACCACGCCTCCTTTTTGGCAAATGTTGACCACCGGGCCGGGGCTATAGCGCCCCAGGGCTCCCAGGGTGCTCTCACTGGGGAACAATCCGGCGGTCAGAAACCGCTGTTGCCACTCGAGTCCGTCGGGACCGACAGCGGGCAGTTCGCACACCACCGGATCGGCATAGGCTTGCACCACAGCCGAGCCGGGCCGGCTCATCGCCTGCTCAAGAGCCTGATCCCACTCTGACTGGGTAAGTTGCGCTCCTAGCTCCACGCCTTCTCCGCCAAAACCCCGATTAGGCTTGATCACCAGACTTTCTCGGTGGGTCCGAGTAAAAGGTAAGAGTTCGATGGAATCTCCCGCAGGGTCGGTGGTGCGCCGCTCCCCCAGCAGGCGCGTCCATTGCACGTGCTGCCGATACAAACGCTGCTGAGGTTTGGTGAACCAGTGAGCGAACGCTTCGTTGGTGAGAATCTCGAAGGTCGACTTCTGATCCAGGTCGCCGGCCACCGACGGGACCACTCGTCCCTGGGCAAAAGCCTCTCGCAGGGCCGTCAAAGGAGCCTCGCGCTCGATCTCGGCCAGTTCGCCCAGTTCCAAGAAGCGATACATCAAGTCGATGGTCTTACCCCCGGCCTGGATGCGGTGCTGGCTATCGAGTTCGAGTTCGCGGGGGTCAACCACCACGGCCGTCACCCCATAGCCGTTGAGAAAGGCTTCGAGCCGGCCCATCTCGCCCCCCAGGCGGTAGAGGCGAGAGTCGTCGAGCAGTCCGATCACCAGGCGGTGGGTCAGGCCCAGGCGCTCGGCCTGCAGGTGCAACTCGCGCAAAAGCAGCAGGCGAGGGTCCTCCATGGGATGGACTCCGGCTGTATTGCAAAAGTCCGGAAAGGTCGCTCGCAGCGCCTGGAACACCGCCGCCGAGGCCGCTGGAGCATAGGTCATGCCTCCAATGCCGACCACGTTGGTCTCGATGAACCGCGGGCCCGTCTCGGGCAAAAGCGCGTCCAGGCGGCAAAAGACCCTCTCCCCCAGGGGCGAGCGGCAATGGCGCACCCAATCTCGCTCTCCGGGAGACAGGGCCAACAACTGGTCGGCTTCGTGGCTCTCGTCGAGAATGGTGGTCAGGCGGCGCAAGCCCAGCCGGACCTGCCAGGCGATCTCTTGCAGGCGTTGCTCGTCGGCCCGCTCCAGGAGTCGAGGCAGAAAAGTCAAACCCACCGGCTGGCGGTTGCCCTCGACTTCGGTCCACAGGCCGCCCTCGAAGGCCACCTCCTCCACTCGAGCCTGGAAGGCTCTCGCTTCACTCGGCGTGAGTTGGCCAAAGAGTCGTATGAGCTCGGCTTGAGCTCCCTGGCTAGTTCTCAGGCGGATCCTCTCCTAGAATCTTGACGTAACACCAGATGGCCAGACCCCAGACGAAGCCGACCGACACCACTAGAAACACCCAACCGGCAGGACTCATTCCGCCTTACCTTCCAATCCCAATCCCTTTTCTTCCCAGCGTTTTTCCCCCGCCGCCAGGCAAGTCACCAACAGGCCGATGATGACCACGATCAAGCCCACCGCATATTGACGGGTCGGCTCGGCGGCCACGGCCTTGATCCATTCGGGTAAATTCTGATAACAGAAGCTGCCGAAGATGGCCAGCAGATAGACGGGCGCGATGTACTTGATGACGACCTTGTAGAAGGTCGGAATGCGAATACTCGAGCCCTGGTGGGCTTCTTCCCACCCCTTTTCGAGGTCGAACATCCAGCCGAAGCAGATGAGTTGGATGCTGCCCAGGATGAAGATGAACAGCGTCCCCACCCAGTCGTCGAGGGTTGCCAAGAACATGAGATCTTTGCTGAAATACATGGTCAGGAAGGAGCCCGTCACACAGGTGGACACCAGCAGGGTGGTGGTCTTTTGCTTGCTCCAACCGAGCGCTTCCTGGAAGAAGGCCAACGACGGCTGATACATCGAGATCGAACTGGTGATGGCTGCCAGAAACAACATGAAGAACCAGACGAAGCCGATGATGTTGCCGACACCGCCCATCTGGGCAAAGACCACCGGCAGGGTCGAAAAGCCCAGGCCAAAGCTGCTGCCCTGGACACTGGCAGTCCCGGCGGCACCCAGAAAGATGAAAGCGGCGGTGAGGGTGATGAGGCCACCGAAGCTGACCTCGAAGACCTCGTTGGTGGCCGAGGCGGTCAGGCCGCTGAGCACCACGTCGCTCTTCTTTTTCATGTAAGACGCGTAGTTGATGATCACGCCGAAGCCCACCGAGAGGCTAAAGAAGATCTGGCCGGCTGCCGCCACCCAGGTTTGCGGGTTGGCCAGATACTCCCACTTGGGTGTCCACATATACCCTAACCCGTTGATCACGTTCTGGTCGGGCAAAGACGGGTCGGGGGTCCCCAGCGTCAACACTCGGCCCAGCACCACGATGGCGCAGATGGCCATGGTCGGCATGGCCAGCGAGCAGAACTTCTCGATGCCTCCCGAAATGCCCCGATAGACCAGAAAGATGTTGATAATGAAGGTCACGATCCAGCAGTAGAAGGTGAAGTGGGTGTCACCCGTATTGAGGCCGTTCTGGAGTTGGCCGGTGACGTGCACGAAGAAGTCTTTGGCCGCCGTCGTTTGCTCGGGGATGGGGGCGGCGGTGTTGATGCCGATGCCCCCAGCCAGGTACTTCAGGGCGTAGGCCAGACACCAGGCTTCAATGTAGGTGTAGTAAAAACTCACCACCAGCGGGATCAGCACTCCTACCACGCCGATGTAACGAAAGGCCCGGTTGCGAGCCACTGCCCCCAGGATGGCCGGCGCCGAATGAAAACCGCGCTGGCCGCCGTAACGCCCCATGGTCCACTCGGCCCACCCGATGGGAATGCCCAGTAGTAAGAGAGCGATGAAATAGGGGATCATGAAGGCTCCCCCACCGTTGGCAGCGGCCTGCCCAGGGAACCGCAAGAAGTTGCCAAGACCGACGGCCGAGCCGGCAACCGCCATCACGATGCCGATCTTGGTCGTCCACTCCTGGCGCGACTCTTGCTGTTGAGGTTCGGACAACTGGTGCACCAGCCTTCCCTAATTTATGAGCAGAAAGATACCACGCGACGTTGTCTTCCACCTGCGAGGGGAACCCTCACTTTTCGGCCTGGACGCACGCGGCGGAATCGGCTATTTTTAGGGAATGACAGGCGGAATGATTCTTCGCTACCTGCGCCCCGGGCATCGCCTGATGGTATTGGGAGCAAGCCGCCCTGACCTGGTGGAAGAACTGGCCCGGGCGGGCTGTCGTCTGATGCTGGTCGACTCGGACCCGGCCGCTCTCGAGCGTCTGCGCGGACTGCTCTTCGACAAAGGGCTGCGGCCCTGTCTGATGGGGGCGGCCACCAGCGTGGCCGATTTGCCCGATGGATACTATGAAGGGGCGCTGGTGCTCGAGCCTCAGCCTGGCTTCGAGCGGGCTCTCAAAGCAGGCTCGTTGGTGGTGGCCGCCGCTCCACTCGAGCTTACGCCGGTCAAAGAACTGCCAGAACTCTGGGTGGGACGCCGGTGAGCCGCCCCTGGGTCGCCTCGATCGTGGCCGGCCAATCCGCTTTTCGCGACGCCTTTCGCCCGGGCAGCCTCGAGCGGGTTCGCCAACGCCGGCTGCAAGAACTGACCGACCTCGACCTTCAAGTGCATAGCCTCGAACCGGCCGGCTACATCGCCTGGGATTGCTCGATGATCGAACTCGAGACGGGCCGTGAGGTAGCCAGCCTGTGGGATCTGTGGGTCGATCCGACCCGGTCTTTCGAGGCGGTGGCCAACCAGCTCTGGCAGGCTAGTGAGCTGGGCGGTCGCCAGCCCATGGTCGAGTTGACCGATCCTCGCGAGCGCGCCTTCTGGTCGTCGTTGGGTTTTCACCTGCGTCGCCATCGCCTGGGCAAGACTCCAGCGGTCCACGACGACTCGACCCAGGAGCGGGCTGGGGTTCGCCTGCGGCGAGGCCAGGAACGCGATCGCACCTTCGTAACCACACTGGCGGCGGCCAATCTGCATCACACTCTGCCCCCCGGGGGCCAGGCCCAGGCGGCTCTCTATCTGCAGGCCAGCATAGCTCGGTTTGCCCAGCTCGATTTTGAAGAGTTTCCCTTGATCGTGGCTCAAGACCGGCGCACCTATGTGGCGGTGGGCTATCTCATCCTCAAGCCCGAAGAGCATGGCTCGGCCTATTTGTTTGACATGGGAGTGCGCTCGACCCACTGGGGCAAGCTGGTGGCCCAGGCCCTGGTGCGAGGGGCCGAGACGGAACTGGTCGACTCGGGCTTTACCTTCCTTCACGCCGAGGCGTCGGCGGCCAACCGGCGCTCCTATTGGACGGCCCGCCGGACGCTTGCGTTCCAGCCTCTGACGGAATGGTGGTCTTTGTAACATCTGGCAATCTGGCGTTAACATGATTTACATGTCGGCAATAAGTTTTGTCGCTGCCAGGGCTTATCCTAGAGCTAGATACGGTTGTAAAGGAGAGAGAATCTATGGGTCAGCTCGGCGGAATCGGTAAAATGCTCGGCGGCGTCCTCGGTGGCGGCGGCGGTGGCGGTGGCGGTGGTGGCGGCATCGGCGGCCTCATCGGTGGCATCCTCGAGAAGGTCCAGGGTGGACTGGCCAACAAAGGCGACGAGAAAGCTCAGAAGGGCGCCCAGGCAATGGACATCGTCAAGAACTTGCTGGGTTCTTTCCTGGGCTAACGATGAGCCAGGGTAACAGCCAGTTGCCCGACGTGCTCAGCCAGGCCCTGAACGTGACCTGTCCGTCCTGCGGGCAGGTCACTAGCATTCGCGAGGCCAGTTGCTCTGGTTGCGGTCAGGCGCTCAGAGCGGCCGAACCGGACGAAGAATCGGTCTCCTACGTTCATCGCGAAGGGCTCGAAGAGAAGGCTGCGCACGGAGCGGGTTCCAAACAACTTAAGCTTCTGCACGAGGCTTACCAGGGCTTGCGCTCGGGCCAACTCGATCTCGAGGGTTACCGGGCCCGGGTGGGCGCGGTGCTCGAAGAGACGCTGGCCAAGCGGGACATCATGAACATCGACAGCCTCAAGGAGTTCGAGGCCCAGTTGCCTCCCGAGGCGGCCGAGATGATGCGCGAGACGGCTCGCCTCATCGATGATTTCGCGGCCGGACTCTACGCTATGCTCGACTGCGACGGCCAGGATTTCTCCCCGGCCGAGCGCGGTCTGCGCGAAATCGAAGCGGTGCTGACCGACATGTCGCTAGCCCATCAAGACGCCGACGAACTCGAACAGGAGTACCAGCAGGGCTAGTGGCTGGCTAGATAGATAGCGAGTCCGGCCACGCCAACGGCCGCGCCAGCGACGAAGCTTTCCAGGGGGCCGGGGCCGTGGGCGCGAGATTCGTACATTCTGCTGAGGGCGCTGTATTCTCGCGTTCTGAGCTGGCCTTCGCGGATGTCGAGTTGACCCTCTCTCCCTTGCACGATCGCTTCACGGGCATCGAGTTGCCGGCGCCAGGCTTCCAACTCGCGTCGTTCTTGTCCCAGGTCTTGGGTCGTACCAGCGAACTGGTCCTGGTCGCTCGGGTTGGCGGGCTTACCGTGGGCCCGATGGCAAGAGCCGGCGATGGGCGTGCTGACTGGTAGAATCCTCATAATGGTACCTCTCGCCTTAGCCTATCGAAGCGTCCTCAAAAATGCTTGAACGGGTCTAGGGAAACAGGCCCAACCCCTCCGGCCGCTTAGGCCTTGAGAAGTCTAGTTCGGCATGCGCTGTGGCCACCGCCCTGCCCCAGAACTCGGGAGGCAGGTCCGGGTGGCGCAGAGCCAGGGGGTTTAGTGGCGCCAGTAACTTCGCCGGAAGGCCCGTCTGGACACGGTAGATCCCAGCACGTTTATCCCTGAGGTCGTCGCCTTCAAACGGTTTAGTCGAGAGCAGAGATACGGACACTCTTTCGTCGTGGCCGATGATATCGAAGTCGCTGGTTTCGTCCGAGGCCGAGGCCTGAGCCAGTTTGAGAAGCTCGTAGCGCTGCTTGACGTGACCACTTGCGAGCGAAGCCGCAGCCCACATCAACACATCTTCAAGACACCCGTCGCCTTTGAACTTCGAGTCACTCAGTTGCATGGCAAAGGTGGCCGCTGCCGCCGCCAGGTGTTGGTCTGGGGAAGATTGTTCGAAGGCCAGCGCCCTGCCCGGCAACTTCGAAACCAGGCTCTGACTTGAGTCCTGGTTGGGCTTCTGGTAAGCAACCCTAATTTCACCGAGCGCTCCTTCACCAGCCTTTGCTTCGAGTTCATAGAGAGCGGTGACGGATTGTCCCGCCCCCAGCTCGCCCCCATCAGCCTTGGGGTCGTCAAAAGCCTGGTCGGCAAGGCGTCGATTTTCATAGCCCATCAAACGATAAGAGGATACCCGACCCGGGTCAAACTTGACCTGGATTTTGACCTCGCGGGCGACCGTCTCATAGCTCGAATCCATCTGTCGAGCTAACACCTGCCGGGCCCGTTCGAGGGTGTCGAGATAGGCGTAGTCACCGTCTCCGTGATCGGCGAGATATTCCAGGTTTGTGTCGTTGAGGTTGCCTCGACCTACACCGAGCACGCTTAGAAAGATGTTTTCTTGAGCACTGCCTTCAATCAACTTGAGTAGTTGGCTGCGCTCAGTCCAGCCCGCATTGAAGTCGCCGTCGGTGGCCAGAATCACGCGGTTGATGGCCAGAGGGTCGAAGTGTTGGGAGGCCATCTGGTAGGCGGTTCTCAGCCCTCGGCCTCCGTCGGTGGCTCCTCCGGCCTCGAGTCTTTCGAGCGCATCCAGGATTAGGTCGTGGCGGTCACCGGGTGTGCTGGGCAGATTCACGCCCGAGATGCCGGCATAGGTTACGATGGCTAATCGGTCCTCGGGACCGAGCCGGTTGACCAGAGTCGCCAAAGCCTGCTGGAGCATCGGTAGGCGGTCCGGGTCGGCCATCGAGCCCGACACGTCGAGCAATAGCACCAGGCGGCGCGGACGCCTAGGCCCCTCGAGTCGCCCACGGGCTTGCAGGCCGACGCGCAGGAGCTGATGCTGCGGAGCCCAGGGGCATACACTTAGCTCGGTAGCCAGCGCAATCGGCTGGTCGGCCCCCGGCTGGGGATAGTCATAGTCAAAGGCGTTGAGAAATTCCTCGAGTCGGATCGCTTCGGCCGGCGGCCGTTGACCCGCCTCGATGAACCGTCGCGCGTTGCTGTAGCTGGCGGTGTCGACATCGATGGCGAAGGTCGACAAGAACTGTTCGTCGGTCTCCCGATATCCGGTCTCGGGCCGCTTCTCGTAGCGTTCTCCCTGGTAGACCACCGTGCGCGGCCCTCCCGGATAGCTGCAGGCCAACCCCAGGGTCAGCAAAGCGGCGGCGAAATGACGGCGCATCAGCGGGCCGCCCGATCGAGTTCCAGCGAGCGAGCCAACTCCACCAGGCGCACGAACTCGTGGCGGTCTCCCGAACGGTCGCGACCGACCGACTCCGAGGCCCAATTCGCCACTTTGCCCAACTCGGCCGAGCCCTTGTGCTCGGACTCGCGCATCACCATCCCGAAGGCCGCCACCGCTGTGGCGAATCGATGGTCGAGCGAGGCCTGTTCAAAGGCCAAGAGTCTCTCTTTGATGGGAATGGCCATCACGCGGCTGGTATCCTCATCAGGCAATTTGTAGCGCAATTTGACCTGGGCCAACTCATCGGCGTGAGCCTGGTTGGGCTGGCGGGCGCTCTGATAGCGCAAAGGCTGGTCCTGGCCGGGCTTACCAGCCGGAACCAGCTCATAGAGGGCGGTCACCGAGTGGCCGGCACCCAGTTCGCCGGCGTCCTTCTTGTCGTTGTCGAAGTCTTCGTCTTCGAGCCGTCGGTTCTCATAGCCGACCAGCCGATACGAGCTGACCTGGGTGGGGTTGAACTCGACCTGCAGCTTGACATCCTTGGCGATGGTCACCAGAGTCGAGCCGGCCTCGCGCACCAACACCTTCTGGCCCTCCATCAGGCTGTCGATGTAGGCATAGTTGCCGTTGCCTTTGTCGGCCAGCTGCTCCATCGTGGAGTCTTTCAAATTGCCGGTGCCAAAGCCGAGCACCGTCAAGAAGACCCCGCTCTCGCGCTCTTGCTCGATGAGCCGCTCGAGCGACCCGCGGTCGGTGATACCCACGTTGAAATCGCCGTCGGTAGCCAGAATGACGCGATTGATGGCTCCCGGCTTGAAGTTCTCGCGGGCTACCTGATAGGCCAGTGTGATTCCGTCCGCGCCGTTCGTCGACCCGCCCGCTCGCAGGTTGTTGATGACGGCCTCGATGGTCTCTTGCTGGTCGCCCGAGGTGCTGGGCAAAGCCAATCCCTCGGCGCCCGCGTAAACCACGATGGCGATCCGGTCCTGGTCATCGAGCTTCTTCACCAGGAGCCCCAGGGCTCGTTGTAGCAACGGCAGCTTGTCAGGGCTTTGCATCGAGCCCGAGATGTCGATCAAAAAGACCAGGTTGCGGGGCGGGGTCGCTCCCTCTTTGATACGCCGTCCCTGCAGCCCAATGCGCAGTAGCTGGTGATCGGCGTTCCACGGGCATTCGCTCAACTCGGTGTTGACGGCAAACGGCACCGGGCCTTGCGGTTCGGGATAATCATAGCTGAAGTAGTTGACCAGCTCTTCGATGCGCACGGCATCTTTGGGAGGCTTGTTCCCGTCGTTGAGAAATCGCCGCAAATTGGCATAGCTGGCCGTATCGACGTCGATCGAGAAAGTCGACAGCGGTCGCTTGGCCACCTCACGATAACCGGTCTCTCCCACGTAGTCATAGCTCTCGGTATTGAACTCGCCGGGACTCGCCACTTTGACGGGGCGAGGGGTCGGACGGCGGGCGGCTGCCGGGGGGGCCGGCGCATCGGCGCTTGGGGCGGGCGGTGTGTATTCTTTCGCACGTCTCGCGTCGAGGATGTCGTCGGGAATCTCGCTGAGCTTCTCGGGTGTAGCCACCACGACGGTGTGCTCGAGGATCTTGTAGTCGTACTCCTGGGTCAGCGAGGCAAAAAGCTTCTGGAGAGCGCTCTCGGCGGGTTCGTCCTGGAACGAGATGGTCACGGTGCCTTGAACGGTTGGACCGACAAAGACGTTGCGGTTCATAGCCTTGGCGATGCACTTGATCACGTAGACTATATCGGCATTGACGAACTCGGCCGTGATGCGGCCGTCCTTATAGGTCGGCTCAGCGCCGGCCAGGGTCGTCAGCACGAGCACTGAGAGCAGAGTTAGAACGAGTTTTCGCATATAGAGCCCCCTGTCGCGGTAGGCTTCCGCTTACGCTCGCCCCAATCCTTCGCGCAGGGGTGGCCCGGCACGTGACAGCGCCGGATTCGGCATCTGGTGGTGTCTTACTCGGGGCTTGGCGGGCCGGGGTGAGTACGGCACGTGGTAGCGCCGAATTCGGCACCTGGTGGTGCCGTACTCGAGGCTTGGCGGGCTGGGGCGGTGTACGGCACGTGACAGCGCCGGATTCGGCACCTGGTGGCGCCGTACTCGGGGCTTGGCGGGGCCGGGGTGAGTACGGCACGTGGTAGCGCCGAATTCGGCACCTGGTGGTGCCGTACTCGGGTTGGCCGGCCCGGCGGTGTACGGCACGTGGTAGCGCCGGATTCGGCACCTGGTGGTGCCGTACTCGGGTTGGCCGGCCCGGTGGATGGTCCGGCAGGTGACAGCGCCGGGTTCGGCACCTGGTGGTGCCGTACTCGGGGCTTGGCGGGGCCGGGGCGAGTACGGCACGTGGTAGCGCCGAATTCGGCACCTGGTGGTGCCGTACTCGGGGCTTGGCGGGCTGGGGCGGTGTACGGCGCGTGGTAGCGCCGGATTCGGCACCTGGTGGTGTCTTACTCGGGGCTTGGCGGGGCCGGGGTGAGTACGGCACGTGGTAGCGCCGAATTCGGCACCTGGTGGTGCCGTACTCGGGATAGTCCGTCATGGTAGCACTCTCGCCCGGCGGCTTGCCGCCCCAGAGTGACGACGCGAAGCGTCGACTACCTCAAACCTCGAGTTGAGCGACAGCTCAACTCGCTCCCACCTCCGCGAAGCGGCTCCCCCCTCGGCGGCAAAGCCGACGCTCCCACCTCCGCGAAGCGGCTCCCCCCTCGGCGGCAAAGCCGACGCTCCCACCTCCGCGAAGCGGCTCCCACCTCGCCGGCGCAGCCGGCGCTGCTGCTAGTCGTCGGGGCCGCGCAGGGCCACGCGAGACACCATCCATTCTTTGAGGTCGTCGATGTAGGTGTAGACCACCGGCACCACCAGCAGGGTCAGCATCGTCGAGGTGATCAGGCCGCCGATCACGGCTACCGCCATCGCCTGGCGCACCTCGGCGCCGGCTCCGATACCCATTGCGATGGGCATCATACCGGCGATCATGGCTACCGTAGTCATGAGGATCGGTCGCATGCGGGCGTCGCCCGACTGGACCACGGCCTCTTCCCGTGGCACCCCGCGCTCCTGGGCCATAATGCAATAGTCGACCAGCAAGATAGCGTTCTTGGTGACCAGGCCCATCAACATCACGATGCCGATGAGGGCATACAGGCCCAGCGCCTGGCCGGCCAGGATGAGAGCGACCAGGGCACCACCGATCGACAGCGGCAGACTGAGCATGATGGTGACCGGGTGCAGGAAGTCGGCGTAGAGCAGCACCAGCACGCCATAGATGAGCAGCACGGCCGCGGCCATGGCGAAGGCGAATCCCTGAAAGACGTCGCGCTGAATCTCGGCGTCGCCGGCGGGTTGCTCGCGCACCGTGTCGGGCATCGCCTTGAATTCGGGCAATTTGTGGACCGCCTCGAGGGCTTCGCCCAGGGCCACGCCCTTGACCATGTTGGCTTGGATTTTGACCTGACGACGACGGTCGAAACGGTCGATCTGGGCCGGCCCATAGCCCGGCAGAATTTCGGCCACGGCGCTCAGGGGGACCAGCTTTCCGCCGGCTCCCACCACCTTGAGGTTCTGCAGGGTCTCGAGGCTGGTGCGACGCTCAGGGTCGAGCTGAACGCGGATGGAGATCTGGCGACCGGGGAGGTCGAACTTGGCCATGTTCTGTTCTTGATCGCCCAGGGTGGCCAACTGGGCGGTGCGAGCGATCTGGGCGACGGTGACGCCTTGCTCGGCGGCGCGGTCGGGGTCGGGCCTGACCAGAAGCTCGGGGCGTTCGAGAGCGGCCGACGATTGGACATCGTAGAGGATGGGTAGCTGGCGCATGGCCACCAGCAGCTTGTCGGAGTATGGCTCGAGCGACCCGGGGTCGTCGGAGGAGAGCAGGATGGTCAGGGCCCCAGAGAGGCCCTGCGTCACCCCGAACCGCGTGCGGGCGCCGGCTACTTTCTTGACCTCGGGCAGCAACTGGTGTTCGATCTCTTGCTGCGAGAGGTCGCGTTCGCCACGAGGGGCGAGTTCAACGAAGAAGGTGGCCTTGTTGACTCCGCCCCCGTCGCCGCCAGAGCGGCCCCTGCTGCTGCTGGGAGAGCCCACGGCTACGAAGACATGCTTGGTGCCGTCGGGTTTAGCCAGCACTTCGGTCAACTGCTTGGCCACCCGGGTGGTCTCTGCCAGGGTGGTGCCCGGTTGCATCTCTAGACTCATCTGCAGTTCGCCACGATCGATTTGAGGGATTAGCGACTTGGGGATCAGCGGAAACAGCGACAGGCCGAAGAAGAAGAACACCGCGGCCAGAAAGGTGGTGGCCAGGCGATGGTGCAGGGCCCATTTGAGCAGCTTTTCATAGGTCCTCATCACCGCACCCTTGGACTCGTCGTGAGGCGGTATGCCCATAAAATAGGCGCACATCATCGGGGTCAGCAATCGGGCCACCAACAAAGAGAACCACACGGCCAGGGCCACGGTCACACCGAACTGTTTGAAGAACTGGCCTGGGATGCCGCCCATGAACGCCACCGGGATGAAGACCGCGATGATGGTGAAGGTGGTGCCCACCACCGCCATCCCGATCTCGTCAGCGGCTTCCAGCGAGGCATTATAGGGCGTCTTGCCCATGTGGATGTGGCGAACGATGTTCTCGACTTCGACGATGGCGTCGTCGACCAGGATACCGATCACCAGGGCCAGGGCCAGCAAGGACATGTTGTTGAGGGTATAGCCCAGCACTTTCATCCCGAAGAAAGTCGGGATCATCGAGAGTGGCATGGCCACCGCCGAGATGGCGGCGGCGCGCCAGTCCTTGAGGAAGAGCCAGATCACCAGAATGGCCAGCGCCGCTCCCAGCATCAAGTGCTCGACGGTGGCGTGATAGGACATCTCGACGAACTTGGCGTTGGTGCGGATGCGGGTGATCTTGGTGCCTTCGGGAAGGCTGTCGGAATGCTCGAGCCGATGCAGCTCTTCTTCGACCTTCTCCTGCACTTCGACCATACTCGAGCCGGTACTGCGCACCACGCTAAAGGCCACCACCGGCTCGCCATCGAGCAAGGCTGCCTGGCGGGGCTCGCTGGTGCCGTCTTCGATGTGGCCCAGGCGACTGAGGGGGACCGAGCCGCCTCTGGGTAGCCCGATGGGCAGGTCGCGCAATTGCTGGAGGGTTTGGCGGCTGCCCAGAGTGCGAATGGCTTGCTCGGAGGCGCCGATGTCGCCGCGCCCCCCGGGCAGGTCGATGTTGCGGCTGCGCAGCTGGGCGTTGACACCATCGACCGTCAGACCGAGGGCTTCGACCTGGACGGGGTCGAGAAAGACGGTGATCTGGCGGTCGACACCACCGGCGCGTTGCACCTGGCCAACGCCGCCCACCGAAAGCAGCGAGCGAGAGATCTCGTCGTCGACCAGCCAGGAGAGCTGCTCGACGTTGAGATTGGGGTTCGAGACGGTATAGGTGGCAAAGGGGCCGCCGGCAAAGTCGACCCGGCTGACGGTGGGCTCGCGCACATCGGCTGGCAGGTCCTGGCGGATGCGCGAGATGGCATCACGCACGTCGTTGACGGCTCGGTCGGTGTCGGTGCCCAATACGAACTCGATGCTGGTGGTCGAGGCTCCCTCGACGACCGTCGAGTTGATGTGCTCGATGTTGCCGATGCCGGCCACGGCGTCTTCGACCTTACGAGTGACCTGGGTCTCGAGCTCGGACGGGGCGGCGCCGACCTGAGCCACGGTGACCACCACGATGGGGATGTCGATGTTAGGGTTCTCGTCGACGCCCAGCGTGAAAAAGCACGCGAACCCGGCCAGCGTGAGCAAGAGGAACAAGACGATCGAAGGGATCGGGTTGCGAATAGACCAGGCTGAAATGTTCATTGTAGCGAGACCGTATCTCCGTCGCGGATCAGGCCGGCCCCCTCGACGATGACCTTTTGCCCGGCTTTGAGGCCTTGCTTGATGGCCACGCTATTCTGGCTGCGGCGCGCCACCTCGATCGGTTGACGGCGGGCGGTAGTGTCTTCTAGTAGGTAGACGAAATAGTCGGGGCTCTCTCCGCGGACGGCTTCGGCGGGAACCGTCAGCACCTCGGAACGGCCCAACTGGATCTCGCCTTTGGCGAACATGCCGGGCCTCAATACAGAGCGGTCGGGAAGAGCAACCCGAACGATAGCGGTGCGGGTGGCCTCGTCGACCTCGGGTGAGATTTTCCAGATGGTTCCCTCTACCGAGGTCTGGCCATGGGTGACCTGGACAGCCTGGCCGAGGTCGACCCGAGCCAGGTCGGTTTCGGGAAGTTCACCTAGCAACTCGAGTTGGCCCCCGCGGGCTATGGTGAAGAGTGGGGTGCCAGCACTCGCGATCGACCCCAGGTGGGCCGAGCGGTTCAGCACCCATCCGCTGTCCGGAGCGAGAATGCGAGTCTGCGCTAATTGAGCCTGCAACTCTTGGATTTGCGCCCCGACCTCGTTGAGGCTGGCCCGAGCGATATCGATATCTTCAGCCCGTCCCCCGGATTTGGCCTGGGCCAAACGCTCTTTGGCCTGGTTGCGGGCGAACTGGGCGGCCTCGATGCGGTCGTGGGCGGCCCGCACCTGGGCCTGCTGACGCCGGAACTCGGTCTGGCGATTCTCGACCTGCTCGGCCGCGATAGCTCCGCTTTCATACAGGTTCTGATAGCGTTCGGCGTTCTGGCGCGCGTTCTCGAGGTTGGCTTTGGCCAGGGCCAGGTTCGATTGCTCGAGTTCGATGTTGGACTGAGCCTGGCGCAGGGCTGATTCGAGGGCCGCGATCTCTTCCTGGCGGTTGGGCTGGCGAGCCTTCGAGAGAGCGGCTTCGCCCTGGCTGTAGCGGGCTCGCAGCTGTTGCAGCCGCGCCTCGAGCACGCTGCTGTTGAGAGTGGCCAGGGCTTGTCCCCGCTCGACCCAGTCACCCTCCTCCACCAGGACCTGGTCGATGCGCAGGCCGTTGACCTCGGACCCGACCGTCAGCTTGTCGCGGGCGGCGATAGTGCCGGTAATCTCGATACGAGACTCAAGTTTCTCGAAGCGTACGGCTTCGGTCGAGACGGTCACGACCGGTTTCTTTTCATTGGTGGTTTTGACCACGGGCGGGCGGGTCAGGATGCGAAGCCCCAGGTAGGCAACTGCCAGCAGCGCCAGGGTGGCAATAACCACCACCAGGGCCGAAACCCCTCGGGGACGTTGATGTCTTTTCACTTGAGGACTCCGTGTAGCAAGAATTGTAGACCCTCCTGTGGGACGTCCCCCTCGCCAGGCCATAGGTGGTCCATAAAGATCAGAGCCAATAAGGATCTAACCAGAGACTTGGTGTTATGTTCTTTGAGCTCGCCGGCCGCGGCGCGGGCCTCGAGATAGGTGCGTAGCAGTTCGCGAACTCCGCCTCCTAGCGCTTCCAACTGTTGGCGCAAGACGGGGTCTTTGTGGGCCTCGACGAAGAGCAACCAGACGGCCTCGCGGCGCTCGTTGAGCAAGTGGCGAATGCGGGCCACCACTTCCGGTAAGAATTCGGTGGCCGGACGCGATTCGGCCCCTTCGAACAGCGGAGCTAGTTCGGGCAGCAGGCTGTAGCGCTCGACCACCGCGTGGAGCACATCTTCCTTGCTGCGGAAGTAGTGATAGAGCAGTCCGTGGGAAACGTTGGCTTCGGCGGCGATCCGTCCGACGGTAGTCTTCTCGACGCCCTCGGCCGCAAACAGCGCCATGGCAACATCGAGTAACTGTTCGCGGCGCCGCTTGCGCTGGATGCTCCTCTTTGTTGACTGACTCATCAGTCAACATTCTAGGCATGACAGCCCCACCCGTCAAGTTCTAGTGGGATGCCAACCCGGTAGCCTAGAAGCTACTATCGATACGCACGCGACCGAAAACGGGCTCACCATTCTCGTCGGTGCCGTGAAAGTCCATCGACAAAACGTTGACTTTACCGTTGTCGAGAGCCTGCATCTCGTGGATCTTGAAGCCGCCCTGGATGGAGGTGCCGTTGACCACGATCGTTCCTTTGTGGGTGCCGGGGTCAGGTTCTTTACCACTCTGGGTTCGCACCGACACCGTCCAGGGCTTGCCCGTGCCTTTGGCCTCGACGTTGAGAGCCGGGGTCGAATCCTTTTCTCCCGTGGCGATCTTGGCTTTGAACTTGGCTTCGTCCCCCAGAAAATACTCGCCGCCGTGGCCGAGTTCGTTTTTGGGTGAGTCGCTAAGCAAGTAGAAGGCGCTGCGGGCACCCCCCGAGCCCGAGGTCGCGGGAAACGAGAAGCTGCCCTGGATGGCTTTGCGGGAAAGGCGGTTCTTGGCGGCCCGATTGACGGAGGCCACCTTGTTCTGGATCTCTTCGCTGTCGGGGGCCAGTTTGGCCGCCTCTTTGATCGTATCTTCACCGGCTCCGAACCGACCGGACTCGATCAGGATGTCGCCTTTGAGGGCAAGCGCGTCAGCCAGGCGCTCGGGCTCGCCCTCGTGGTCGCGCAGGCTGGTGATGGCTTTGTCGACCGAAGCCTCGGCCATCTCGACTGCGCCGCGACGCAAGCCGCGCCGAGCCTGGTTTAACAGCTGGTCTACGTCGCGCAAGGCCAGGGCTCGCTTGACCCGGCCCAACCCCTCTTCATCCTTGAGCTCCTCGTAGACCTTCTTGGCCCCGTCATAGTTTTCTCCCCCGAGATAGCCTTCGGCGATGACCTGGAGGATTTCCTTGCGTAGCTCACCCTGGGCGCCAGCGTCAAGGCCTTGCTCGCCTTCGCGAACGGCCAGAACCCACTGTTTCTCCTCGAGGGCCTTCTTAGCGGCAGCCAGCTTCTCTTCGGCTGTGGCCTTGCTCGAGGCCGACATCGGAGTGGCGCTGGGAGTCGCCCCCGGTGTGGCGGGAACGGCGATGGGCGTGTTTACGGGCGTGGGGGTGTCGACGGCCACCGGACCACCGCCTTCGCGGGTGGCAAACTTGTAGCCGCCGAAACCGAGCCCGGCCAACACGACCAGCCCCACCACCGCTTTGACGATGGTACCGCCGCTCCCGCCGCCGGAGGAGGCGGTCTGGCCGGCCTGGCCCCGAAAGGCCAGAAAGGAGGAGTATCGGCCTTTGGTGGCTGGCTTCTCGGCCTTCTTCGACATCGGCTTGCCCGTTTGAAAGAGGCGGTTGGCCGAGGCCAGATCTTCGCGGCTGGCGCACAGTCGCCCGACTTCGACCAGCAGGTCGCAGCCAACATCGGGCTCCATGCGGGGAGCGCCGGCAGAAATGTGTCGCACCAACTGCTTGAGCCCGTCCTCGTCTTCGGCTTTACAAAGCGTCACGATGGCGTCGATGGTCTCGTTGGCAGGAGCGCCAGCCTGTAGCGAACTCAGGTGTCTTTTGACCGTGGTCTCGGTGGACTCTTTTGGCAGCGAGGCTGCGCCCGGCCCCTCTTTGCCGCCATAGCGGCGCAGAGCCGCGGCCACCGTATTCTGGTTGGCGGCCGTAGCCAGGTCGAGGGCGGTCACGCCCTGAGCGTTCGTGGCATTGACATCGGCCCCCAGGCGCAACAGGTGCTCGATCGTTTTGACCTTCTCTTGCGAGGTATCTCCGGTCTTCCACTCTTTGACCGCGTAGTGCAGTGGTGTCGAGCCGTCGCCACTGCGAATGGCCAGGTCAGCCCCAGAGCTGTCGAGAAAGGAGATCATGTCACGGTCGTTGGTGCCGATGGCCACATGGATGGGCCGTAGGCCGCCGCCAAGATTGGAGTTGACGTCTAGCCCCGCGGCCAGAAGTCGTTTAACAGCATTCTTATCCCGGTTGGCGATCGCATCCTGGATGTCTTGTCGTGGATCTCCCATTACGGAAGACCTTGGCCAGCGGGCGCTTTCAGACCTCCTAGGAGAAGGGGATCTTCACAGTCTTGTGAGAGTTTTTAGGAGCAGTCGCCAGAACTTTTGCACCGAGCTGATCTGGACCCGTTCGTCAGGCGAGTGAGCTCCTCGAATATTGGGTCCGAACGAGATCATTTCCATGGTGGGATAGTTCTTGCCGATGATCCCGCATTCAAGCCCGGCGTGACAAGCATTCACGTGGGGGTCGTGGCCGAACATCTCGCGATAGGTCTCGCGCATGACCTTGACCACCTTCGACTCGGGTTCGGGCGCCCAGCCGGGATAGGCGCCGGAAGTCTTCACCTCGGCGCCGAGCAGTTCGAGGCTGCAGCGGATGGCCCGGGCCAGGTCCATCTTCTCGGTGTCCACCGAGCCCCGGCTCAAGCAGGCCAGGCTAAAACGGCCCTCGGCCACCTCGATCCGGGCCAGGTTGTTCGAGGTCTGCACCAGGCCTTCGACCTCGGGGCTGAGGCGGTGGATACCGTCGGGGATGGCGTAGATCACCCTTAGCAGGCGGTCTTGGAAGCCCTGCTCGAGCACCGGGCCGGATGGCTCGACAGCCTCGCAGTGGATGACCAGATCGGGGTCGGTGCTGGCATACTCGTGCCGGATCGAGTCGGCCAGCTCTGCCAGGGCGCTCTTCAAATCGCCTGAGGTGGTCACGACGGCCACCGACTCTCGAGGAATGGCATTGCGCAAGCCGCCACCGTCAATACTGGCCACACGCGCACCCTGACTGGCAGCTTCAAAGAGCAGACGGTTCATCACCTTGTTGGCATTGGCCCGACCCAGGTGAATATCCATCCCGGAGTGGCCTCCGGTGAGACCACTCACCTCGAGCCGCCAGAATCGAGAGCCGGACGGAGCCTCGGTGGTGGCATAGGTGCCCTGCCCAACGACATCGACCCCTCCGGCACAACCGATCGTCAACTCGCGATCGTCCTCGGTGTCGAGATTGAGCATGTAGCTTGCTTGAAGCCAACCCGGCTTGAGCCCTTTGGCGCCGGTCATGCCGCTCTCTTCATCGATAGTGAAAAGCGCCTCGAGGGGCGGATGGGCCACGTCCCTGGCAGAAAGTATGGCCATCATGGCGGCCACTCCGATCCCGTTGTCGGCTCCCAGGGTGGTACCCCGAGCCCGCACCCAATCGTCCTCGACCACCATCGCGATGCCCTGGCTGGCGAAATCGAAATCGGTCTTAGCGTTCTTCTGATGGACCATGTCGAGATGACTCTGCAAGGCCACGGTCGGGTGGCTTTCGAAGCCGGCCGAAGCAGCCTTTTTGACCAGTACATTGCCGGTTTCGTCGGTCAGAGTCTCAAGACCCAATCCCTCGGCGAACTTCTGCATGAACGCGATCACTCGCTCTTCTTTCTTGGACGGGCGAGGCACGGCGTTGAGGTCGGCAAAGTGGCGCCACAGCGCCTGAGGTTCTAGCTCCTGAATCTGCATGGCCGCCTATTCTGAAGGGGCGTCGGGCATTCCCTCTGCAGGTTTACAATCCGGCAATCATTTTGTGATACCAGGTTAACAAATTTGGGGTCGGTCCGTTCCCCGTCCAACCTCAAAAGGCGACCATAGGGATAAGACTTCACCTCTTGGAGGATATCGATCCATGGCGATCTTTGGCTTAGGTAGCCCTATGGGAGTCGGCGGTTTCCCCGGCTTCGGACAGCGCCCCAACCCCCTGATGGGCATGTTGCAGATGGTGCTGGGGCTCTTTATGGGTCTTTTGACCGGCGGCTTACTAGGACGGCTGCTCAATCCGGGCGGGGAGAATGCTTTCTCTCCCTTGCAGAACCCCGGCTTCGGAGGAGGCAGCTTTCCCGGCGGTAGTCCGGCTGGCAATATGGGTGGCTCAGCCACCAACTTCCTGGGCGCGCCGGGCTCGCCGGGCTTTGGCAACAGCAACGCTCCCGGCGTGAACATGAACGACATCAAAGGCGGCACCGAGTGGGGTCGGGCCCTGGCTGCCGACGCCGGTTCCAACGCTAACGGCCCCGGCGGCTACTGCTACAAGTGGGTGGGCCAGGCGCTGGCCCGCCACGGAGTCAATGTCAGCGGCGCCAGTGCCTATATGGGAGCTGACCAACTGGCCAAGAATCCCAAGTTCCGCGAGGTCAGCGTGCCCGCCGACCAGCTCAAGAGCCTGCCCCCGGGCGCGGTCGTCGTCTGGAACAAGGGCCCGGGTCACCCCCACGGCCACATCTCGATTGCTCTCGGTGACGGGCGCGAGGCCAGCGACAAGATTCGTAACCAGATCACCAACTACGGAACCTCGCACCGGGTGTTCATTCCGGCGGGCTAGTGGCCTTTAAGACGGTAGTCGACAGACGGTAGACGGTAGTAGTACCGGCTGCCGTTTTGTTTGTTGGGCTCGGGTCGTGGCGCCCGGCTTTGCCTGCGGCCGCGGGGCTGGGCCGGCTTGCCTGGGTTTCGGCGGTCCAGGCTTTGCTTTGCGGGGGCGGGGGCTGGGCCGGGTTGCCTGGGTTTCGGCGGTCGAGGCTTTGCTTCGCGGGGGCGGGGGCTGGGTCGGGCTTGCCTGCGGGGAGCGGGCATTGGGCGGCACCCACTGCCGGATGGGCTGACCCAGCTAGGTCACATTTCTGTTCCCCAACCGGCCTACGAACACAAGTCATCCCGAGCGTGACCTGGTGCGCCGGCGCTGCACGGCGTTGTTCCGGGCGGCCTTCCAGTCTGGCCGAGTCGCAAAGTCTTTGTCGTGCACGAGGGCGTGGCAACTCGGGCACAGCAACTCTAGATCCTCCAGTCGGTGTAGCCTGGTTTCGGACCAGGCCCGAACGTGGTGCACCACTAGATTGCCGCCGGTGTATGAGCATCGCTCACAGCGGCCGAAAGCGCGGGCGTAGACTGCTCGCACCAAACCCACGGGAAGCCCCGGCCGGCCCGACCGACTCGGCAGTAGGGGCAACTGTTTGGCCTGACTAGTTTCTGCAGGAACTTCGGGCGGGCTACTTCCAGCTGGAAGTTCGAGCTGGGAACAAGCCACCACGATGCCGCTTTGCTTCATAGCCTCGTCGACGGCTTCGGGCTCGGCCGGCAACAGTCCCCGGTCGGTATCATAGAAGCCCTCGCCCGTCTCACCGTTTACGTGCACGATGACCTGGTGACGCACTTTGCTGCGGTTGTCTGCTGAGGCGAGAAGGGCCCTGCTCATCTCGGCCACGGCCGCCTCTTTGCTCACGCGTTTGCCCCGGCGTGCCTCGACCAGTTTCTTCGCCTGTTCCAAGACGGCAAAATCTTCGGGGGTCATCAGCAGAGTGACCTTTCTCAACGGGGACACCACAGGGACCGGCGCTGGCTGCGCTACGGGCGCGGGCTCTGTGGGTTGCTCAGCGAAGGTCAACTCGGGCTGACTCTGGCGAGCTTCGAGCGAGGCTTTCAAAGCCTGGCCGCGCTTGTGCTGGGTGGGAGTCAGAGCCACGGCGCGTTCGACTGCCTGGGCTTTGTTCTTGAGTGCGAATTCCAGCATCTCGCGTTCGTTCTCGGGCGTGCTGATCCGCTTGAGAGCGCGGGCTTTGCTCCAGCAAAGCTTGCCTTCGCGAAAGGCTTCTGAGATCAGAGGCAGTTGCTCGAAGACCCTGGCCAGGCTGAGGAGTTCGCCCGCCTTCTGGGGATGCAGCTTGAGGTGGGTAATGGCGTAGCCCACCGTACTTCCACTTCCCATGCGACGATAGAGACCGCTGCGTTCGGTGGCCAAAAGGTGGGCGGCCAGCTCCCATTCGCAGCCGAAAGAACGCTTGCCCGCCTGGCAGTTTCTCTGGTGCAGCTCCTGGTGAGGGAGTTGCTGCAGTGAGTGGGAAAGTCCCGATAGTGTCAAAGACATAGCCGACCTCCGAGTAGAAGAAGAATCAAGGAATGATCCCATTTTACTCAAGAAGATCTTCCCGGTCAACGCGAAAGATCGGCTTGGTTATAGGGTTCTGCGCGCGCTTTGCAAGTGGCCGCGAGGAGGGTTTTTGACTAGAAAACGATTTTGCCGTCCTCGACGACACAGAGATTGGCCTGATAGTCCTATTGAGGGTCCTCGCGTCACGTTTAGGGTCGAACTATCATTCAGGCGACTCCATACCTTAGAGATGTTAAGGTATCGCAATATTTGGCGGCGCCGGGTTGGCAATTCCAGCTGGAAGTCGTTCTAAGCGGGATGGTTAGCACGGGTTCCATCTCGACTTCGGCTTGACTGGAACGGCGCCCAGGCCTTGCGTTCCCAGCCGGCTCGCCGCGGCCCACAGGCGCGGCTGGCTCGCGGCGGATCACCGACTGGCCGGCGCCGCCCGCCCCGGAGCCGGTCGCCGTCAAGCGAGTACTTCCAGCTGGAAGTATGACTCGAGAGAAGCGCGCGAGACGCCGCCCTCGACGCCTTGAGTTTCCTGCCGCCGCGCTCGTCGTGGCCGGGTCGGCAACACCGCGTCCACTCGCCGCGATTCACCAGCCCCGGCTGATGCGGCGGTCTGGGCAATCTCGGCGGGCGCCCAGGCCTTGCGTTCCCAGCCGGCTCGCCGCGGCCCACAGGCGCGGCTGGCTCGCGGCGGTCTGGTAATCACCGACTGGCCGGCGCCGCCCGCCCCGGAGCCGGTCGCCGTCAAGCGAGTACTTCCAGCTGGAAGTATGACTCGAGAGAAGCGCGCGAGACGCCGCCCTCGACGCCTTGAGTTTCCTGCCGCCGCGCTCGTCGTGGCCGGGTCGGCAAC
>JBFWNU010000001.1:3913001-3947236 GCA_050250895.1 Vulcanimicrobiota bacterium
CCCCGGAGCCGGTCGCCGTCAAGCGAGTACTTCCAGCTGGAAGTATGACTCGAGAGAAGCGCGCGAGACGCCGCCCTCGACGCCTTGAGTTTCCTGCCGCCGCGCTCGTCGTGGCCGGGTCGGCAACCCCGCGTCCACTCGCGCCGCGATTCACCAGTCCCGGCTGATGCGGCGGTCTGGGCAATCTCGGCCGGCGCCCAAGCCTTGCGTTCCCAGCCGGCTCGCCGCGGCCCACAGGCGCGGCCGGCTCGCGGCGGTCTGGTAATCACCGACTGGCCGGCGCGGCCCGCCCCGGAGCCGGTCGCCGTCAAGCGAGTACTTCCAGCTGGAAGTATGACTCGAGAGAAGCGAGCCAAGGAGATGCCGCCCTCCACGCCTTGAGTTTCCTCCCGCCGCGGGTCAGGCCAGCCGGCCACGGCGCCGCCCGCCGCGAAAGCCGGTCGCCGCCGCCCACGCCGTCCTGCCGAGGCATCGGCCGTGCCCGGCCTGGCTCGCGGCTGGGCTCGCGCCCGCGGACGGCCGCCGGCCACGCCGTGCTGCCGAGGCATCTGCCGAAGACGGCCTGGCTGACGCGGGGAGGGAGCATTCCGACGGCTGGGCTCGGCAAGTCTCGCCACCGCGGCCCACGCCGCCTGCCCGGCGAAGGCTCGGCCTGGCTCACCGCGCCGCCGCGGCTATTTGCGGCCGCGCCAGACGACGCCATAGAGTTCGTGGCGGCGGTCGCTGCGGTTGCGGACCGAGCCGCTGTTGCGAGCCTGGTTGAGGGCGTCCATGCGCAGGTCGGCAATGGCCACGGTCTCGACGTTGGGAGTGGTGTCGGCGGCCACTCCATCGCGGGCGAAGAAGAAGTCGCAGGGGGTCAGGATGCAGCTCTGGGCATACTGGATGTCCATGTTGTGCACTCGGGGCAAGTTGCCGACGTTGCCGGCCAGCACCACATAGCACTGGTTCTCGATAGCCCGGGCCTGAGCCGAGTAGCGCACGCGCAGGTAGCCCTGGCGCTCGGCCGTGCAGAACGGCACGAACAGGATGTTGGCCCCCTGGTCGGTGAGGTGGCGGGCTAGCTCGGGAAACTCGCTGTCGTAGCAGATGAGCACGCCGATGGGGCCGCAGTCGGTGGGGATCGCGTCGAGGTCGTCGCCGCCCTCGATGTTCCACCAGTAGCGCTCATCGGGAGTGGGGTGGATCTTGGGTTGGGTATACACCGAGCCGTCGCGCAGGCAGATATAGCAGATATTGCGGATGTGCCCTTCTTCAACCTTGGTGGGATGGCTGCCGGCGATAATGTTCACGTTGAATTTGATGGCCAGACGATGGAAGAGGTCGCGAATACGCTCGGTATAGTCGGTCAGGTGGTCGATGGCCGTCTCGGGCGGGATCGCCTCGTTCTCGATCGATAGCAATTGGAGGGTGAAGAGTTCGGGGAAGAGCACAAAGTCGGCTTTGTAGTCGCCCATCACGTCGACGAAGTAGGTCACGATCTGCTCGAACTCGGCGAACGAAGAGATGCCACGTTGCTGGTATTGCACGGTGGCCACCCGCACGGTGCCGGGGCTGCGCGTGCTGGGAGCAGTGGGAAGCGGGCCCTCTTGTTTGACCTCGGGGTTGCGCCAGATCATCAGGGCTCCGTGGCCGAGAGAGTCGCGATCCAGCGGAAGATACTCTTTGATGACCTTGACGAACTCAAAGCCCTGGCGCACCTGAAAGCCGAAGGTCGGGTCTTTGATCTCTTTGTTCTGGACTGCCTCGATATAGTTCTCGACCGTGCCGACTCGACGGATGCGTTTGGAGAGAAACGGCAGACGACCGCAGATGATGATGCCCTTGAGGCGATAGTGCTGGCACAGCTGCCGGCGCTGGCGATAGAGACGATCCCCGATGCGCAGACGACGAAAGTCAGGATCGACGAAGACCTCATAACCATAGAGCCAGTCGCCCTCGGGCTCGTGGGTCGATCCGTAGCCGCCGCCGGAGATCTGCTTCCAGGAGTGCTCGCGAAACGCGCGCTTTTCCGAGATGCGCAGGGTGGCGCAGTAGCCCACCACCTTCTCGTCGCAGATGGCCACGAAGTTCCCCTCGGGAAAGTTGTTGATCTGGCCCCGGATGACCGGCGCTGAATAGGGCGGCATGTCCTTGTAGACGCGCCCGGAAAGGGCTGCTATTTCAGGCGCGTCGGCATCGACTGCGTTACGGATGAAGAGTTTGCGTGGCTTTGCTTTCATTCCCACGACCTTCACACCGAAGGCGTGGTCTCCTGCTATTGGCAGTAGAACCAGGCCGTCAGGGCCAGGCGCGGCGCTTGCACTGGAGCCACTTCGTGCTCGATGTCCGAGAGAAACAAGACCAGTCGATTGTGGACGGGCTCGACCTCGAGGGGGCCCGAGGGCAGGTGGATAGTGAGGCTTCCGCCGTGTTCGGGCCGCCAGGTGGGATTGAGGTAATACACGGCCGAGAGACGACGCCGGGCGCCATGGTCGGCGAAGGTGTCGGTATGGCGCTTGTAGCCCGGGCTGCCGGCTTCGTGGTAGCTGCACTGCAGCTCGAAGCGGCGCAAACCGAGATAGGCCCTCTGATTGAGGTCACGGCGCAAGCGCTCGAGTTGGGTCAAGAAGGGTTGAAAGCCGGGGGTCGAGCCTTGTGACTCGACCCAGGCGATGCGGTCTCCGCGAGTTTTCGGGGCCAGTTGGTGGCGCTCGCCACGGCCCACGCCGGCCGCCTTCATCTGATTGCCCCGGGCCAGCTTCAAGCCCTGCGACCGCACTCGCGATGCCTCGGCAGGAGGGAGGAAATCGTCACGAAAGAGCACCCCGAAGGCGCACAGAGAGGCGAGTTCAAAAGGGGTCGGTCCGTGGAGGGGACCACGCCGACGACTACGCAAAGTCAGCACGCAAGTTCCGATCTGGCCCACCAGGACGCCCCGGGCCCGAGGCTATCTACTTAGATCGTCAAAATTCCGCTTGTCGTTAGGGCCACCTTCCGTGGAAGCTAGAGATTTCTGACAGATTTTTCTTGCTGATATCTGGCACTTTGACACCTTCGGCCGGGTAACCGACCACCAGCAGCAGAAAGGGCCTCTCGTTTTTGGGCCGGTCGAGGATCTGGTTGAGAAAGCCCATCGGGCTGGGGGTGTGGGTCAGGCAGCAGAGCCCGCTCACATGCAGGGCCGTGATGAGAATGCCAGTGGCGATGCCCACCGATTCGCTGACGTAGTAGTTCTTGACTTTCTCATCCTCCTGCTGGCTATAGCTTTCGGCGAAGATGGCGATCAAGACGGGCGCCACCTCGAGGAATGGCTTGTGCTCGTCGGTGCCCAGAGGAGCCAGGGCCTCGAGCCACTCCTGGGGAGCCCGCCCGTGATAGAAGGCTTGCTCCTCTTTTTCGGCCGCCCGGCGGATGGTCTTCTTGAGGTCGGGGTCGGTGACCACGGCGAAGTGCCAGGGCTGATGATTGGCTCCGTTGGGGGCGGTGCCCGCCGCCAGCAGGCACTGCTCGATGACCTGGCGGGGTACGGGGCGAGGGTCGAACTCGCGCACCGTGCGGCGGCGCCGGACCAGTTGGTAGTATTCGGTGGCCTTGCGACCCATCTCGTCAGGGGGATAGGCCAGGTAGTCCTCGTAGGCGATGAAGCTCATGGGGTCTGCTTCTCGCCTGGCTCGCCCTTCCCCGCCTCAGCCAACAGTGCTAGAATGGGCGGGTGCGTATTGAACCTGTTTCCAACCAGCCAACGGCTGCCCCTGCTCGTCGAGCCGACACCGCCGCCAAGGTCGCAGAGCCACGCGATGGAGTCGGTCCCGCCCGAACCACCGAGGACCCGAGTTATAAGGCTCGCTCGGACCTTTCGGCCGGGGAAGTTTCGGCCCCAAGGGTGGAAGAGCCCCACCACGAGGAGGATGTCGGAGTGCCGGTAGCCGTCTTGAAAGAGGTCACCCGCGAGGCCATGGAAAGCCGGGGCTTGACCATCGGCTTTTCCCCTGAGGCCCTCGAGCAGGTCGAGAAGATGGGTGGGCCGGTGCCGCTGGAGGGCGAGGGAGTGCGCGACCTGCGCCACCTCAAATGGGCCTCCATCGACAATGCCGACACCAAGGATATCGATCAACTCGCCTTCGCCGAGGACCTGGGCGGGGGACGCCGGCGGCTGCTGGTGGCCATCGCGGATGTCGCCGAGGCCTTCGACAAGGGGACACCCCTCGATGAGCAGTGTCAGCTGAATACCGTCACCGTCTACACTCCGGGCGAAGTCAATCCGATGCTGCCTAAGCAGATGTCCACCGACTGGACCTCGCTCAACCCCGACGCCGACCGCCGGGCGTTGGTGACCGAACTCATCATCGGGGCCGACGGCGAGGTCGAGAAGTCGACCGTCTTCGAAGCGGCCGTCCGTAACCAGGCCAAGCTCGATTACGTGACCGTTTCTGATTGGTATGAAAAAGGCGGCGAACCGCCGGCCGCCATGACCAGCCCCGAGATGCAAGAGCAGGTGCGGCTGCAGATGGATACCGGCCTGCTGTTGGGCCAGGCCGCCCAACGCCGGGGCGCGCTGGCCTTCGAGACCGACCGCGTGTTACCAGTAGTCGAGAATGGTCATCTGGTCGATCTGGTCAACGAAGAGAAGAACTCGGCCAACGAAGCGGTGGCTCATATGATGATCGCCACCAACGTGGCCAACGCCAGCTTTCTGCACGAGAAAGGATTTCCGGTTTTTCAGCGGGCGGTTCCCGAGCCGGGGCGTTGGGATCGGATGCGCGAGGTGGCCGCCCAGGCGGCCTCGCACCTGCCCGAAGGCAAGGAGATGGCGTCCGAGCTGGCTGTCTTGCCTGCCGACGCCGACCCGGCCGCTCTGGCCCGGTTTCTCGAGGAATACAAGGCACGCAACCCTGACGGCTACGGCGAGGTGTCGCTGAGTATGCTGAAGTTGATGGGCGGGAGTGACTATGTGGCCACGCCGCCGGGTGAGCCCTTGCAAGGCCATTTTGGCCAGGGGGTGAGTGGGGGCGACCTGGGTTACTTGCATTCCACCGCTCCCAATCGCCGCTATCCCGATGTGGTGGTGCAGCGGCTGCTCAAGGCCGCTTCGGCCGGCCAACCTTGTCCTTACACCATGGAAGAGCTCGAGGCGATCGCCGACCGCTGCAACCAGCAAGAGAGCGCCGCCAAGGGGGCCGAACGCCAGGTCCGCAAAGCCGCTGTTTCGCACTATCTGGCCAGCCAAATCGGCGAGGAGTATGAAGCTGTGGTAACCGGCGACAATCCCAAGAAGGGCACCTTCGTGCGCGTAATGGACCCGCCCATCGAAGGTAAACTGGTCGAGGGCTTCGAGGCCGTCGATGTGGGCGACAAGCTGCATATCCGCCTGAAGGCGGTCGACCTCGAGAAGGGTCACATCGACTTCGTCCGCACCTCCGAGGTGGAAGACGCCTCCAGCGCTCACCTGAGCAACTAGCCTCTATGCGACCGGATGCCCCGGCTTGACCCTTTTGGCCGCTTTGGCTCAACGGCGGCCTCGATAAGATCGAGGCGATGCCGTACCGTGCCTGGCTGTTTCTGTTCTTGCTGCTGACTCTCGGGGGTTGGGCTCAGACCGAGCCCAGCCGCGACGAACAACTGACTTCCCAACTGCGGCAGGCCTTTCGCCAGGTCGACGGACTGGGCGAAGTCACCCTCGAGGTTCGTGGCGGAGTGGCCGTTCTGCGTGGCAGTGCCCCCTCGCTCGAAGCCAAGCTGCGAGCCGGAGAGTTGGCCGAGCGGGTGGATGGGATCCTGACGGTCGACAACGGCGTTACCATCGAGTCCGGCGTCGAGAATCGTCTGACGCCTGCCTGGACCAAGCTGCGCCAGCGGCTAGAACTCTTGCTTACCGAACTTCCCTTGATCTTGATCGCCCTGGTGGTCGTGGGGATATTCTGGTTGGTGGCCCGAACCCTGACCGGCTGGGACGGGTTGTTCGCTCGGCTCAGCCACAACCTGTTCTTTCAGGATCTCATCCGGCAAGTGCTCTACTTTGCCATTCTGCTGGTGGGCATCCTGGTGGCCCTGGAGATTCTCGACGCAACGGCCCTGGTGGGGGCTGTCTTGGGCACGGCGGGAGTGGCCGGCATCGCCCTGGGTTTCGCTTTCCGTGATCTCGCCGAGAACAGCCTGGCCAGTGTTTTGCTGAGCTTGCGCCAACCGTTTGCTCCCAACGACCACGTCACTATCGACGAACATGAAGGCCGGGTGGTCCGCCTCAATTCGCGGGCCACCATCTTGTTGACCCTGGATGGAAACCATCTGAGGATCCCCAACGCGACCGTCTTCAAAGCCTCGATTCTCAACTACACTCGCAACCCGGAGCGACGTTTCGTGTTTGAGGTGGGGGTTAGCCCCGAGGCCGACCTGCTGCAGGTCCAGAAGCTGGTTGTGGAGTGCCTGGAATCGGCCCCGGGTGTGATGGCGGAACCAGGTCCGGCAGTGATGGTGGACTCGCTGGGCGACTGGACCGTCAACCTCAAAGTCTTGGGCTGGGTCGACCAGCGCGAGACCGACTTTCTCAAGGTTCGAGGCGAAGCCATCCGACTGGTCAAGGAAACCCTCGACCATCATGAGATCGCCATGCCCGAGCAGACTTTCAATATTCGAACCGAACCGACGGTGAGTAAGCCGAAACGCCAGGTCCGCATCGGGACCGAAGGGCTGGAGCCCGAACGCCATCTGGAGGCGCGGATCGCCGAGGAGCGCAAGCAAGAAGGTGACTTGCTAGAAAATGACGCCCCCCTGGAGTAGGGGGGCGCCGACGGGTTTAGGCGTCTAGGCGGCGATGGGAAGGGGAGCTTGCACGGCCAGGTGCAGTACTTCAGCCAGTTGGGCGGGGGTGGTGGGCAGCACCACCAGTTGGCCGGGAACCTTGACGGGTTCGGCGGCGATGAAGACGAGGGGCAGGTCGGGCCAGAATTTGGCCAGTTCTTGAGCCAGTTCATCGGGCCCCATCCACGATGACTGAGTTTCGGCAAGCACGACATCGACTTGCTCGGTGGCGACGACGGTGAGAGCTTCGGCGCCGTCGCGAGCGGTCAACACCCTGAACCCCCGAACTTCGAGCACCTCTTGAAGCTGAAGCTGGTGCTTGAGTTGTTGATTGATAATCAGGACTGTGGGATTCATTTGTTACCTCCACCCGTATTCTAGCCACCGGCTGAAAACCGCGCTGTGAAGCCGTTCACTTTTTTCGGGAGTTTGAGAAATCCTTGGCGCGGAGAATAAGTAAGAGTGCGTTAAATCTCAACACGGCGCGGCCGCGAACCCACGCACCAGGCGGCGGCGCCAACCCATAAGGGGGAAACACTAATGAACGTAAAACCGATTCCCGAGGGAATGAATATGATCACCCCTCACCTGGTGGTCAAGAACGGTGACAAAGCCATCGAGTTCTACAAGAGAGCTTTCATGGCCGAAGAGATGCACCGCATGACCATGCCCGGCAGCAAGAAGATCATGCATGCCTGCATCCAGATTGCGGGCCAGAATATCTTCCTGTGCGACGAGATGAAAGGCGCCAAAGCTCCCAAGAACGGTGGCTCTGGTATGCACTTGCACCTCTATGTCGGGGACGCCGACAAGGTCTTCTACCGCGCCATCGAGCACGGAGCCAAACAGATGATGCCGCTCGAGAACACCTTCTGGGGTGATCGTTACGGCATGATCGTCGACCCGTTCGGCCACACCTGGGCCATCGCCACCCATGTCGAAGACGTGACGCCCGAAGAGATGAAGCGTCGCGGCGAGAAGATGATGGCTGGCGTCAAATAGGCCAATTTGCCACTCGAAGGAGGGCCGGGATCTTCCCGGCCCTTTTTTTCTATCTTTTTTTAGGGGTGGATGCGATGCTTACAGGGTGAAGGAGTCTACCTATGCAGATCTGTAGCTGTTGCGAGTCACGCCCCACGCCAAAACGCGCCGTCAATCACACCCCTCACCAGGCCCCGAAGTGTGAGCAGGCTCGCCCGCAAGAAACCGTCGAACTCACCTCGACGAGCCCCCAGCCCAATCTCCAAGCCCTGGCCCGCCAGGGTAAAGAGAGTGCTTATCAGGCGCTGCTAGGAGGCTTCACCAACTTCTCGGCCGCCTCCATCCCCGAGATTTTTCAACTGGCTAAAGAGCACCATCCCGAAGCGGTGACCCACGTGCTTTACCACGGCGGCTGTCGGGACGGACGGACCGCTGCCTGGGCGGCCTATAAGAAGCTGGGTGACCAGGCCGAATACATTCCGATGGGGTACCAGGCTCCTCCCCCCGATCTACCACCCGATGCGCGGGTGGCCGTGGTGGACTTCTCGTTTTTGCCGGACGTGCTTGACGAACTCAAGAAAAAGGTGGCCGATGTGGTCATTCTCGACCATCACGACACGGCCGCCGAGCGCCTGACGGGCGTGCCCGGGGTGGTGGTCGATCAAGAGCGAGCGGGAGCCGGATTGAGTTGGCATTACTTCCATCCCGACCAGCCTCTGCCGGCCCTGGTGGCCTACGCCGAGGACCGCGACCTGTGGCGCTTTGACCTGCCCCTGTCCAAGGAGGTGGGCACGGCCATGGGAGTGGCCGAGTGGGATGGTCCCAAATCGTGGGACAAGCTCGATATCGAGACCCTCAAGCGCGACGGGGTCGAGATGACCGCCTTCATGGACGAGCAGAACCAGCGGATGCTCGACCTGGTGCAATGGTGCAACATCGCCGGTCACAAGGCTCCGGCGATCAATACCAACCTCAACGTCGACGAACTGGCCAGCGTGGTGTTCGAGAAGTATCCACAGGCCGATTTTATCGCCACCTACTACGACACGGCCGGGGCTCGTAAGTGGTCGCTGCGCAGCCGCACCGATTTCGAAGTCAACCACATCGCGGCCCAGTTCGGAGGGGGAGGCCATCCGGCCGCCGCTGGCTTCAAGGAAATGGGCAAGAAGGCTCCTGAAGTGAGGCCCCCCGACCAGCCTGCCCACGGCCCCGAGAAGTTGATGACTGAGCTGGACAAATCCAGCGACGCCGTGCGGCGTTTCGCGGCCGGCCAGGTCGAGCGAGCCCTGGGCTCGAGCTTCGTGGCCAGGATCGACGGACAGAAGGTTCCGGTGGTCAATTGTCCTTTCAACCGGGAAGAACTCGGCCAGGCGATGCTCGCTAAATATGCCGACGCTCCCATGGTCGGCGTCTACTACACCACCGCCAGCGGTGACCGCCACTGGAGTTTGTACAGTCGCGAAGACTCGCAGGTGGCCGCCATCGCTGCCAAGTTTGGCGGTCAGGGCGGTGCTCGCTCGGCCGACTTTGTCGAGGGTCGTTCGGCGGCCGCGCGAGAACTGGTCGCCGAGCCTAAGCAATAGCTGGTGCGAGGGCGGCTGGTTCGCATCCTGGCCGCACTGACGGCTCTGTCGGGGCTGGTCACACTGGCCTCGAGCTTGAGTCCGGGACTGGCCGAGCGCATCGCCACGCTGAGCCACTGGTTGGATGCGCCCGTGCGCGAGGGGGCGCGCCTGGCCACGGCCGTCAGCGGGTTGGTGTTGCTGCTGGTCGCTCGTGGACTCTGGCGTCGCAAGCGTGCGGCCTGGGGTCTGGCGACTGTGGGTCTAGCCGGCTCGGTGGTAGGCCATCTAGCCAAAGGCCTGGACGGCGAAGAAGCCGGCCTGGCTTTGCTGGCCTTGATTTTGCTGGTGCTGTCGCGGCGCGAGTTTCACGCTCGCTCCGACGCGCCCTCGATGCGTCGGGCGGGACAGTTGGTGGTGGCCAGTTTCGCCTTTGTGCTTTGCTACGGCACCCTTGGCTTCGGATTACTCGACCACCACTACCGGCCTGGCGAGTTTAGCTGGGGTGAAGCCCTGGGGCATACGCTCTGGAGCTTCGTGATGGAACCACCACCTGCGCTCACGCCATTTGGAGAGGGCTTTTCCCGCACCATCGCCTGGCTGGGTGCCATCACCCTGTGCGCCTCGGTCTTCTTGCTGTTACAACCGATTCTCTATCGCGGGGCCGCCAGCGACCAGGAACGCGAGCGCGCCAGAGCCATCGTCGAGTCCCATGGGCACTCGTCTCTGGCTTTTTTTGCCCTGCTCTCGGACAAGGCCTACTACTTCACCTCGGGGGGCTCGGTGGTCGCCTATCTGGTGAAGGGGCGGGTAGCCCTTGCTCTGGGCGATCCCATCGGCCCAGACCAGGACTTGAGCGCAGCCATCGCCGAGTTTGTCGAGTTCTGCAAGGGCCGAGACTGGGAGCCCGCCTTTGTTCAGGTCCTGCCCGACGGCTTGCCAACTTACCAGCAAGCCGGCTTTGCCCAGCTCGGGTTGGGGGACGAGGCCGTGGTGATGCTGGCCGACTTCTCGCTCAAGGGCAAGAGGCGGCAGAACCTGCGCACTGCCCTCAACAAGCTGTCAAAACTGGGCTTTCGACTCGAGCTGCATGAACCTCCCCTCAACCATGACCTGGTCAATCAACTGAAGCTGGTCAGCGACACCTGGCTGACCAGCGTCAACGGGCAAGAAAAGGGGTTTACTCTGGGTTGGTTCGCCGAAGACTATGTGAGCAACGCCCGCGTCATCGCCTGTCATGATCCCGGCGGCAGGGTCGTGGCCTTCGCCAATCTAGTGCCCGAGTATCAGCGCAACGAGTGGACCGTCGACCTGATGCGCCATTTGCCCGAGGCACCTCCGGGCACGATGGATGCCATCTTCGTCGAACTGTTCGAGCGCGCTCGTCAGGAGGGTGTCGAGAGCTTCAGTCTTGGCTTGAGCCCGCTCTCGGGCGTGGGCTCGGATCCTGACGACCCGCTGCCCGAAAAAGCCCTGCGCTATATCTACGAGAACCTGAACCAGTTCTATAACTTTCAAGGCCTGCATCGATTCAAGGAGAAGTTCGAGCCTTGGTGGAGCCCACGCTATCTCATCTATCGAACGGCTGCTTTGCCGGCGGTGGCCACCGCTCTCGTTCGGGCCAGTTCGGGCGAAGGCTTTCTCTGGCAGCAATCGCGCGAGGTACTCAGGCAGACCCTGGGCCGTCGGCGGGATTTTGGGTAAAAAAGAATTGCTTCCCCTGTCCCATTTTTAGAACGGTGGGAATAAGTCTTACCGGAGGCTGAAGATGAAAACTACCATCCGAAAGCCCTGGGGGTTACGTGCTCGCCGTCGCACAGCGGGAGATTCCTTTGCAGGATGTCTTTTCTTCTGTGTTCTCCTGATTGGCGGAGTATCCTGGGCTTACTTTCACTTTTTCCGGCTTTGGGACCTCGATCATCCTCTCGAGGGACATCACATCGTGGCCGAGGCCAGCGCCGAGACCACCAACACCTACCGGCTCCATGTGATTCGTCAGGTGTTGGGTCGAGCCCGCGGCGCTCAGCAGCGCGTGGGCGGGCTCTATCGGGGTGTCAAGGACGGTTCGATGAGCGAGGAAGACTTTCGCCAGGAGTCGTTCGAGGTGGAGCAGGAGCTGCTCGAGAGCATTAAAGACATGAAGTCTCGCTCGGTTCCCAAGAGTTTCGAGAAGGCTCACCTCGGGGTGTCGGGAGCCATTGGCGAAGCCTACAAAACACTCGATTATCTTCGCCAGGCGCGCCAGGCCGAGCAGCCCGAACCGCTGCTAGAGCAGGCCCGGGCCGCCTGGCAGAACAGCCAGAAGCTGTTCGACCACGCCCGCGGTGCCTACGGCTCGGTTTAGCTTTCCTGGCTCGTTTTGTAGAGCAGTAGGACAGCAGCGGGAGCGGCGATGGCTCCGGCCACCGCGAAAATCGGAGAAGGACGGTAATCACCAGCAGGCCCATGGTCGAGCAGAAGGGGGCGAGCATCGAGACTTCAAACCCGCCCATCGTGGAGCCGAGGCTGGTGCCGACCAGAGCTCCAGTCAGCATTCCGGCCACACTTCCGGGGCCGGGTCCTAGGCCGCAACCCGCGCCCAGTCCTGCGGCGGCCAGCAGTAGACCACCCTTGACCGCCATCTGTCCCACCGTGGGTGGAGCCTTTACTGGAGTGTAGCGGTCGACGGGGTCTTGGTTGACGGGAGACCCGGCGCTGGCGACGGGACGACTTGGGGCCGAGAAGGTCGGCGATGCGTTGGCAATGATCACGGGGAACTCCTACCAGTTTTCCGTGAGCTGCAAGGTTGAGTGACCAGTTCCGGCTCTATCGAACCGGACTGAAAACATCTGAAGAAGAGCCGCCCGATCGGGCGGCTCTTGTTTACTGGGCTTTATTGACCTGGATCTGTTGAATCTTGTAGATGTCGCCCTCTTTGAAGAAGTTGACGGCCAGATCGGCCTTGCCGCCTTTGTCGAAGGTCGCTTCGTAGACGAGCAGGCCGTTCATGTCGGCCACGGTGCTGCGCGAGGGGATCAGTTTCTTCGACTTGAAGTTGCCGAAGTTCTTCTTGTACTGGCCTTTGTAAAGGCTGTTATAGGCCTGCTCGGTGCAGACGCCGGCCATCATCTGGGCCCACTCCGAATAGAACTTCTTCCAGTTGTCGGCGTTGTAGGCAGCCATGGCCCGATCGACCATCCCGTCCATGCTCTTGAAGCGCTCCTGGGACAACCCGGGCGCCAGGTCGTCGGCGCTGGCCAGTCCGCTGCCCAGCGCCATCGCGGCCAAAACAACCATCAGCAATTTCTTCATCGATCCATCCTCGTCTTTCCAAGTTTTCTTCGCCGCCATCTTAGCCCGAGGGCGTGGCCGGCGATGTGACATTCGGCACGGCTTCATACCACCAGGTGTGAAGCAGTCCAACCTTGATTGCGGGCGCGTCGGCCAGCACGGCCAGGGCCATTTTACGCCGCCGCTCTTCGGGACACCTGGCTATCAGCGTGTTTTCAGGTTCGACTGCTAGCCTTGTCCCATGCAGGTACGCGCCGCCAGAAGCCTGGCCAAAAGCAAGAGCCTTCGCCAACGTCTGGAAGACTCGATGTTGGGTCGACCCGACCAGCCTCGCCAGCAGGTCAAAGCCGACCTGGCTTCGGCTAATCGGCTCGACTCTTACTCGCGTCAGGATATTCTGGGCGCCATCGACTTCGCCAGTCAGCGCTGGCAGGCCAACGCGACCGGGCCTGACCGTGATTGTGCTCTGGCCAACCTGGCCGTCGATAAGAACCGTTTCGAGAACTCTGGTGCCCAATCGATCGGGGGGCTGGCCCAAGAACTCGCGGTTGGTGCCCTTCGCCGCGACGATCAGCTCAAGTGGATGGTCCGCGGCGGGTTAGCCGTGGGTCTGGGAGGCTTCATGGGAGCCATGGCCGGCTACGGAGCGCTGCCCCTGGTGGTGGGGCTGGCCGGCGTTGCCGCCTCGGCCGCCAGCGAACTGGCCCGCCAGTCCCAGCCGCAGATGGAGTCGTTGGGACGCCTGCCTGTCTACGCCGGGCTGGTGGTCGAGCAGCGTGAACTGGCTGCCCGCAAGCAAGAGCAGGCCGAAGAGGTCGAGCGCCTGGTCAAGAGCCTGGCCCAACCCTCGGTCGCCAACCTGGAGTTGAGCGACGAGGGTGTCTGGATTGGCAACACCTACATTCCCAGTCTGGACCCGTGAACGAACTCGACCGCTATCTGGCTGCCCGCCGAGCCGAGGGCTCGACCGATTCATCGGGTGCCTTTACCCTCTCGCCCGAGCATGCCCGCAAGAAGCTGGGTGAGAGCTTCGACTGGACCGTTCCCGGCTATTACTTGCTGCGCTTGATTCAAGCCGCCGTGCGGGGCGGAGCCACCGATATCGTGGTCCGCCTGTCGCGGCGCCGGGTCCAGCTCGAGTTCGGGGCGCCCTTGCAGCCCGCTCTTCTTCCCGACCAGGTGCTGAGCCGGTTGATTGCGGGCACGCTGCCGAGAACCGGGCCAGAAGCCCACCTCCAGCCGGCCCTGCTGGCCGCCACCGCCAGTGATGTGAGGCGCTTTGCTTATGTCTGCATGGGGGCGCCCCAGGGCGACTGCTTGCTCTACCAGGATGGCGAGCTGCAGATGCGTCGAGGCGCCACGCCGCCAGTAACAGGCCATCGCTACTGCTTCGACTTTGAAAAGAGTGGGGGAGGGGGCTACGGCGTGCCTCGCTCGATGACCGAGCTGCGCCACGCCATGCAGGCCACCGGCGCCGAGCATTGGGCGCTCAATTCTCGTTGCCCGGCATGCCCGGTGCCGTTGGTCGTCGACGGCCGTGATATCGCTCAGGGGTTGGCGCTGCGGGCCCCCGAAGTCGAGTGGTTCACCGAGGTAGGGCCCTTCTTTCTGGGGGCCAATGCCGCTCCTGGACGTAGTTTTCGCTGTGCTCAGAGTCTCGAATCTCGCGAGCGAGTGGGTCTTCACGGTGTTTTCTGCGGGGTCGGCTCGGAGCGCTGGGTGGGCGACCTGATCCTGTTGCCCTGTGCTCTGGACGGACCTGGTAGCATCAACTTTTATAGCGATGGAGTCTTTTTGGAGAGCTGTTTCCAGCAGTTCGATACCCCCGGCCCCATCATCTACGCTCCGCTCGATGGCCTCAAGACCGACGCCTCCGGCTTGAGAGTGGTGGATGACGATGCCCTCCAGGCACGACTCGGGCCATGGGCCGAGCGGCTCGAGACGTTGCGGGGACGGGTGCTCGACAATCTTCACCTTCTGCAGGCACCGGCGGCCATCTTCGGAGGGCCCTTGTTCGGGCCCGAAGCACGTCGCGTCTTGCTGGAGCTGGGAGTGATTCAGGAATACCCACTCCACCATCTCGCCAACGAAGAAGTCAAAGAGGCCATCAAGGCTCACCTCGTGGTGGCGGGTCCCCGCGGCTACCGGCGCTGATTCCGGGAAATTTCAGGCAAGCCCTTTAGACTGACGGGGTGCAGGTCCGCTCGCTCATCTCAGGGTCCGCTCTGGTCCATCGCGCCTTCGCGCGCCCGTCGGCCGAAGACACCGACCGGCTCGAGGCTAGCGTCATGGTGTCGAGTCGAGGCGCCCAGCGCGAGGAGTTTCGCCCCTTGCGCCGTCAGGTGTTAGAGCAGCTTGGGCAGCGACTGCCCGACACCGCTGAACCGCTGGCCCTGGCCGAACGAATGCTCAACGATCAGTGCTTGATGGAGCGTGAAGGCGATCTGGTTGACTTCCCCCACACCCTCGACCAGCTCGAACCAAGGCTTGGGCCGGGTCAAGCCGCCCACCATCTCGATACCGTCGAGTCTTATCTGGCCTTCTCGGGGCTAGCCGATCTTCCCCAGGAGGGCCGAGTGGCGCTGGCCCTGGCCAGCGCCGATCCCTCGCTTCAGGCCCGTCTAGAAGCCCACTGCCGCCCGTCCCGCCTCGAGGGATTGACCGCGGTGGCCGTCGAGCGCGTGCGTCGACGCGCCGCCGAGACGCGGCTGCAAGCCCTGGCGGACCGCCCCCACGGATCCTCCGCGGAGTTGGTGCAACAGGCGGCCAGCTGGGGCGCCGACCCGGTCCAGCTGGCTACCCATTGGCTCTTGGGGGTGCCACGGGGCCAGGGGTTGGCCGAGTTGGCTACAGTGCTTGAGCCGGGCCAGAGTGACGCCTGGTGGCAAGGCCTACAACAGGGCGCCGCTCAGCGTCCCGACCTGACCGGGCCGTGGAATCGGCTGGCGGGCCTGGTGCCTCGTCTGGGTCTGGCCGACGCGGCGGCAGCCGAGGCCTATGTCGAAGGGCGAGTGGCTGCTGGCGAAGCGGCCGAGGTCGCCCTGGGGCGATTCTTGCAGGCTCGGTTGCTGGGCACCGAGGTCCAGAATCTCGAGACCGGTCCCGCTCATGGGTTGGCCATTTTGGCCGAGGCTGTGGATATCTCCGGCATTTCGCTACCCATCGAGAATTGAGCTCGTAAACAGAAGGCATGTTCGTAAAAACACTCACTTCGGTTGTCCGTTTGTACCCATTCTGGTTACTTTTCCTGGTTGGAATCCGGTACGTTATGCCCTATGCTCGACCCATCGGCGCGGGGGAAACACTCTGAGCAGGAATGTAAAGGCCGGAAATGGACAACGAAAGAGATAAAAAGTTCTTCTGGACACTGGCGATTTGCACGCTGATCGCCGCTCTGACCTACCGCATCCCGTCGGTGGCCATGTGGGTCGGATTCGCCTTCGCAGGCTACTCGGTCATCGCCAACGACAGCATTCAGACCCTCGGTACCTTCCTGTGCTCGAACCGCAAGCGCCCCTGGTGGCACCTCTGGATCTACGTCGGCGGCATCTTCCTGGTCACCACCCTCTATAGTTTCTATACCTACCACGGCGACGTGTCCTACGGTCGCCTGATGGCCGAGGGCTTCGACAAAGCGCCCACCAGCTTCACTTTCTTGCAGATGTGCGCACCGCTGGTGCTGCTGGTGTTGACCCGTTGCTCCATTCCGGTATCCACCACGTTCCTGGTGCTGTCGGCTTTTGCCGCTTCAGGCACCTCGCTCCGCTCGGTCATCTTCAAAAGCACCACCGGCTACTACATCGCCTTCCTATGCGCCTTCGGGTTGTGGATGCTGACCTATCACCTGTTCGTGCCCAGCCGCCGACGCAGCGACGACGAGCCCGGCCCCTGGTGGGCCCTGGCCCAGTGGATCTCTTCCGGGGCCCTGTGGTCGGTCTGGATTATGCAAGATGCCGCCAACGTGGGAGTGTATCTGCCCCGCGGCCTCAACGGCACCCAGTGCTTCACCTACTGCTTCGTGTTGGTCATCGGCCTGGGTCTGCTGATGTATCAGGGCGGTGGCGCCATCCAGGAGGTGGTGTCTGAAAAGCACCAGACCTCGGACATACGCCAGGCTACACTGATCAACTTCGTCTACGCGATGATCCTCTACTACTTCAAAGCGCTCAGCAACATCCCCATGAGCACCACCTGGGTGTTCGTCGGACTGTTGGCCGGCCGCGAACTGGGTTTGACCCTGGCCAGCCACGGTCGCACCCGTTCTCGCCGTGAGACCCTCCACATCATCGCCAAGGACCTGGGCCGAGTCAGTCTCGGACTGTTCGTCTCGGTGGTGCTGGCGGTGATCGTCAATCCCATCATCCGCTTCGACCTGCTCGGTTTCTAAAAACGCGGTTCCACGATGGGCGAAGCGCTCAGAATGTCTTCCAGGTTGAGCAGGACCTGATCCGGATTGGCCGGCATGGCCAGGATCATGGCGTTGAGGGTTCGCGACGACGTTCCTTTGGCGAGGATGTCGGCGATCAGGTCGCCAGCCCGGTCAAGATAGGAACTCCCTTTGGTTTTGAAGCCCTTCTGGTTGTAGAGGATGTCGAGGCTGACCGATACTTGATTCTTCCATCGGTCCCGATCGTCGCCGGCAATTCCCTCGTGGACGGCTCGTGAGGCCTTCTCGGTCATTTTGCCGATTTTCTCGATGGTCGTGATGGCACTACCGCGGTCAGGCCAGCTCTGTTGGACGGTTTTCTCAGGGCACGACGCGTCTTCAGTGGGTTCCGGTCCGGGAAGCGTGAGAACGGACTTCTGGTTATAGGTCTGTAGCGGTGAAAAGTTCATGGAATGGCTCCTTTGACGGGGTTTTTTGCTCGAGACAAAGCCTATCCGACCGAGCAAAGCCGATTGTCAGCGGCACACCGCTAGATGTGAACGATTTGTTACAAGATGTGGCGTCTCAAGACCGCCTGGATGAGATCTCCCTGAGATCCACTTTTTAGACTAGCGGAGGAATCCATCCAGGAAGGAGCCAGGACGTGAATATCCATCAGTTCGTCTGTCAGGTGGTGGAGGCCATTCTAGCCGATCGAATCGTCGATGTGGGTCTGGTAGCCCAGGCTTTAGAAGAGTATCTACAAGAAATTGAAGGCTTGCGAAGCCAGTCGGATGGCCTGATCGACGAGGCCAGAGCCCTGCTGGCCGAGTCGGTCGAGATGAGCGCCGATTGCGTCGCCCACCTCTTAGGCCACCTGCAAGAGGCGTGGCTTCTAGAGCCGGAACCACTCTTGCGAACCGCCCTGGAAGCCGCCGAGATCCTCAACGAGATTGAGCGCTTCGAGACCACCACAATCGCGGCAAAGGCGCTGGTCGCGTGAGGAATTTAGGCACTCTTTCAGCCCCCTTGGCTAGGCTGAGCCTGATGCTGTCCAGCTATCGGGTCGCCGAACACCTGGCTCGCCAGGGGTTCACCTTCTATCGCCACAACGACTTCGGCCGCGATGCCGAGTCGATGGACAGGCCCATTTCGGCCGGCGAAGCAGTCTCGAATCTGCGCCAGAAGAGCTTCGACCGCCACGCTAGTTGGGAGGTGGCGGATATCAGGATTTCCGTCCCCGATGGCTGCGAGCCCATTCCTGTGATGAACGAGCCCCATCTGACGGCCCTGGACCAGCTCTATAGCCAGGAGCCTCTCAGCCCTCCGACGGCAGACCAACAAAAGCTGCGCCGCTTGCGAGAGATGGGCTGCAAGTTCGACTCAGAGGGCGAAGTCGTGCCTCTGGGTCAGCTCTACTGGAGGATGGCCGGGGCCCATCGCCCCGGATGCTACCTGGATGGAGAGCGCCGCAGTAACCTCTATTGTGCCGACGAGCTCAAGACGAGCCCCAGACCTGAATCAGCCGCTCTGGTGCGTCAACCCGCCACTTTTAACAGCCTTCATCGCCTGGTCGAGTACCTCGACGCCCAGCCGGGCCCGCACGAGCTGCAGGCGGGACTCGAGCATGGCTTTGAGCGCCTGCGCTTGAGGAATACACCCGTGCTAAAGACGCTGGCCCTGGCGGCGGCCAACCCGTTGGGTAGCCTCGATGTGCTCAGAGCACTCGAGCCCGTCTGGGCCAAGAAGCCCGAGTTCCTGTGGTCGACGGCGGTGGGCGTGCTGCCCACCGAAGGGGCCATCCAGTCTGGTTTCGAGCTGCTGCTGCCGGCTCCGACCCCGGCCGGTCAGGCGCTGAGATCACTGGCTGCGGAGCTAGAAAATCCGGCCGCTCGCGCGGCCCTTCCCGAGCTGATTCGAGCCGCCTTCGAGCATCCTCAGGCCAGTCCCGACCGGTTGCTCGGCTATCTCTATCTAAGGGCCCGAGAGGCTTCCAGGCTCGACGCTCTCGACCCCCTGCTGACCGAGCTGCAGAAGGACCGCGGCTGGGAGCTACCTCAAGCCTATCAACAGGCCCTGGCCTTTCGTCAGACCCATCCCGAGGTCGAGCTGGACCCGCGCCACTTCCTGGCGCCGGGAGCAAGTTTCAATCCTCTTCAGGTTCTCTCCGGCGCCATCCTGGACCAGCCTCCCGTCTTGCCGGAACTCAAATTGGATATCGAGGAAGACACAGTCACCATCGGCGACCAGGTGCTCTTTCTCGAGCCACTTCAGGAGTAGCATGCTGATCAACAATCAAGACCCACTGACTCGCCCCCAGCAAAGGCTCAAGCCCGGTCAAGCCGTGCGTGAGATGTTCGTGGTCACGAGCGATCCCAACGGCCAGGCGTTTGCCCGCCTGACCGACGGCCTGAAGAACGGCACGGTTCCCGGTGGCGACCTGATGAACGCCATTGATTCGTTCGAGCGTGTCTGGGGCGCCGAGCCGGCCGGCCCGGAGAGGGAACTCGCCTTGCAAAGGTTGGCCCAGGACCGCGCCAGTCTGACCCGCTCGGGAGCCTCGAGTCTGCCCGACTATGCGGCCTGGCTCGAGAGCCAGGAGGCAGCTCGCCGCGAACGATTGGAATGGACCCAGGTCGGGGCGGCCGGAACCGCGGCGATAGGCGCCTTTGCCTTCGTGGGGCAGATGCTCCTGGGCTATCGGCTGGGCGCGCTGGGCACCGGCCTTTGCGCCGCCAGCTTCTTCACCGGGGCCATCGGCCTGAACGTGCTCGACAGTCTCAAGAAACGGGGACCGAGCCTGGACCAGGCCGCTCGCTTTCACCTCTATGCCCAGGCCGCTGGCCAGCGCCAGCAGGTGCAGGACCTGGCCGCTTCGCTCAACGTCTCGAGCCAGCAACTCGAGATCGAAGACGAGGGCATCCGCATCGGCCAGGTCTGGGTCCCCACCAACCGGGACTGAGGCCGCCCGCGAGCACTTCCAGCTGGAAGTCGCAAGCAGCGCGGTTTGAGGTCCTGGTGCTCACGGTTTGGTGCCGCCACCATGTGCAGAACGCCCTCCCACATCTCGTCATAGCGATCAGCGCCGGTGCGTCTGTGCAAAGCTAGAATTTCTGGCGGCACGGGAGCCATCACGGCTTTCATCGGCGAACTCCTGCCGTGTTCTTCTTCGCGTCAGAGCGCGTATCAGCCTGCACTGGTCGGGGACATTGCTAGCCAGCTATTTTCGTGTTACCCTTGGAAGGTGGAGACGAGGCGACGGGACGGGGGCATCGCGCTAATCACGCTGCTGCTGATGCTGGCAGTGTTGACGACCATGGTCGGGGCCCTCTTTCTGGCCGTCCGGGGCGAGTTGTTTCTCAGCCAGCACCATCGGGACGAAGTGGCCGCACTGTATCTGGCTCAGGCCGGTGTCATCGATGCCGTCACCGAGCTCGAGAATGATGATGCCTGGGTGACCGGCTTCACCAAGAAGAGCCTGGCTGGTGTGCCAGGGACCTACACCTTGACTTTCAACACCACGGGTGCTCCTTTCACCGAGTTCGAATCGGTGAACAACTCTGACGGCACCAAACCCGAAAATTATCAGGGGGCCAACAAAGTCCCGGCCGGGTGCGCCAGCCTGGTGGTGACCGCCGAGGTCGGTATGGCTCGGCGCACCGTCGAGGCCATCGTGCGCATCAACAATGGCGAATACCTGGCGCGCTACCCGATTCATAGCGGCGGTCGGGTGGTGATGCGGGGCGACGTGCTGGTCAACGGAATCAAAAGTCAATCCGACCCCACCGCGGTCCCCGGCGACATCCGCTCGACTCTCAGCGCCAGCGTCAACGATATCATTTATTGGGACAACGGGGGGGGCACCGGCACCGCCGATATCACCGGCACCGTCGGCACCACCAGCAACGCGGCGGGGGCCGTCAATCTTAGCGGCTACACTCCCGGCGGGGGCATCGAGATCGGCACCCCCCAGCCTCCGGTGCGCGACGTAAACATCCTGGCCAAGATTGCAGCCAAGACCGGGGCGGCCACTCCGAGCATCAACACCAGCGGCACCACGGTGCTCTCGGGTGGCGGTGACTTTTATCACTCCGGGGATTTGACCGTCAACGGCGACCTCAAGTTGCAGGGGGTGCAACTTTACGTCGACGGCGCCCTGACCGTGAACGGCTCGATTACCGGCGATGGCGCCGTTTATGTCGGAGGCGACACCAAGTTCATGGGGGACGCGCGCGTGACCGCCTCCTCCCCCGACAAGATTGCGCTCTTTAGTCAGGGCAACGTCGAGTTAGAGGGGTTCGACGGAACCGCCTACATGAACTCGATCACCGGAGACTCGACCCTGACGGCAGCCTGGAACCAGCTGGGCAACTCGATTCAGGACTTTCAGACCCAGCTGGGTAGCTCACCGACGCTCGGAGTGGGCAGCACGCTGGACATGATCCGCAGCGAGATCTCCAATGCCGGCACCAGCCACGGCACCACCAACGGCCGTATGCCCAACGCGGCGGGCACGCTGGTGGCACGCCTCAACGCTCAGCCGCAAAGCTCGGCCCGCGACGCCATGATCACCAAGTTTCAGGAGCTAGAAGATCTCTTTTACGCCCACTCTAACGGCTCTTCTTCCGAGATTGCGGCCCTCAACGCCCTGGCCAACAACAACTTGATCACCGGCTCCTTTGACGCGGCCATCGACAACAACCGTTACGATCTGGTCAATCTGATGCTGGCCTACGCCCAGGCCATCGACTATACGAGCCTCGGCACATCCTATTTCCAGGGCCTGGTGTTTACTCACGGTTCGCTCTACGCTCACCATGAGGTAACCATCCTGGGCGCGGTGGTGGCTAAAGACGATGGAACCCAGTCCAGTGTGACCGTCGGCAGCGATACCGTCGACCCGGGCGACCTCTTCCTCACCAACGGCACCCGCGTGACCTATGTAGAAGACTTCTTCATCGACGATAGCGGCGGTGGCGGGGCTGGTGGAGGGATTCTGTTGTGGATGGGGCGCTGAACCGCCGCGGTTTTACCCTTTTCGAGATCATGATCGCGGTGGGGCTATTGGCCGTGGTGGTCGTGGTCCTGGTGGGTGTCTTCCTGTCGGGGGTGAAGTTGGCACGGGAATCCACCGCCGTTACCGCGGCCACCGAGTTGGGGCGCCAATTTCTCGAGACGGTGGAACAGGGCGGCTACGACCAGATGGCCGTGGGCACGTTTGATGGCTCGGTGCCCAACCTCCCGGACGCGGCCACCGGCTTTCCCCCGGCCCCTTATCCGGGTGCTTCCCAGGACCGCGAGCAGTTCGTGCTCAAGGTGACGTGCGCCGACCACACCACCAATACTCGCTCGGTCGAGGTCGAGGTGAGCTGGCGCAACGACCGTCGCGTGCGCTTCAAGACGCTGGTTCATCAATGAAGAGGCGGAACTCAGGTCTGACTCTGGCCGAGACGCTGGTGGGCGCGTTTGTCTTTGGTCTCTTGCTGGCGGCGCTGTTTGGAGTCTTTCGCCTGGGAGCCACTGCCTGGCAGCAAGGCACTACCAGAACCGACCTCTTGCAGTCTTGCCAGGTTGTGACGGGTCGTTTTGGCCGAGACGCCGAGCGCAGCACGGTGGCCAGCGTGAGTCTGGGACCTGGCGGCAACGGCGTGGCCTTTTTGTCGCCTATCGATGCCAATGGCGTCTTTCAATACGACGAGACGACCGTCGAGCCGCGCTGGCAGCACTATGTGGTCTACTACTACGATGCGGCTACCAAGGGCATCTATCGGCGCGAGGTGTCGGTGGTGGGCAGCGCCCAGGAGACGACGGCAGCTCCCATCGAGACGTTCAGTGGCGGGCCGATCAACAGCTTCTTCAACGGCGGCCACAAGCTGGCTTCAGATATCACCGCCTGCACCTTCGTGCTGACTCCCGATAATCGGCTCGGCCTGACATGCACTGCCACCAAAGACCGCTACGGAGCATCCACTCCCGAACAAGTCACCATCACTACCATGGCCCACTTGCGCAACTGATCTTTCAGGCATTTTTCGGCCGTTGACGCTATTCTGACAGCATGTTGATCGGGTCCATGCACGCATCTCGCGCCCTGGCTGTTGGGCGCACCTTTACCCGGCCTGCGAACGCTTCTGCCACGCCAGCCACGGTTACCCTCGACCAGACTGAACTTTCTGGTTCCCGCGCCCCCGACTTGCCTGGCCTGGCGGGCACGGCCGCTCATACCGCCGGCGCTGCCATTGGCGGAGCGAGCGGACTGCCGGTGGTCATCGGTCACCGGGGTGCCAGCGGCTATTTGCCCGAGCACACGCTGGCTTCGTATATTCGCGCGGCTCTTCAGGGAGCCGACTACATCGAGCCGGATCTGGTGCCCACCAAAGACGGCCACCTGGTGGCCCGCCACGAGAACAACATCGCCGAGACCACCGACGTGGCCGACCATCCCGAGTTTGCCGACCGTCACACCACCAAAGAGATCGACGGCCAGAATATCACGGGCTGGTTTACCGAGGACTTCACCCTGGCCGAGCTTCGCACCCTGAAGGCTCGCGGACGCACCCGGGCCGCCCAGGCTCACGACGGAAAGTTTCTCATTCCCACCCTCGAAGAAGTCATGGGAGTGGCCCAGGCCATGAGCCGGGCCACGGGGCGCTCGATCGGGATCTATCCCGAGACCAAGCATCCTAGCTATTTTGCCAGCATCGGGCTGCCCATCGAAGAGAAGTTGGTCGACCAGCTCAGGGGCAGCAACTTGCCTGTGATCATTCAGTCGTTCGAGCCCGGCAGTCTGCAGAAGTTGAGCGGCATGATCGACGCGCCCCTGGCTCAACTGGTAGACGACAGCGGATCCCCGGCCGACTTCGCGGCCAAAGGTGACCCGCGCACCTACGCCGATCTGCTGACGCCCGAGGGCTTGGCCGAAGTGGCCAGCTATGCCGATATCGTGGCCCCTTCCAAGAACTTGATTTTGCCCCGCGATGGCGACGAAGTGATGAGTCAGAGGGCCACCGGGCTGATCGACGAGGCCCATCGCCACGGGCTGGCGGTGCATGCCTACACCTTTGGCCGAGACAACGGTCACCTTCCGGCTCAGCTGCGCACCGATGCCGACCCCGAGAATCTGGGAGATATGGCCACCGAGGTGAAAGCGTTTCTGGCTGCCGGCCTGGACGGATTGTTCACCAACCACCCCGACGTGGCGGTGGCCGCTCGCGATGAATTCGTGGGCTAGCTCGCCTCGAGAGGAACCCAGACGCCGCCGATATTGACGGCCTCGTCCTTGAACTCGAATTCGGTGTTCTTGCGCTCGACGTTGGTGAGCTTCTTGATGGCGTCGAGCGCTTCTTGGTGCTCGCGCACTCGCTCTTTGCCGATGTAGTCGACCAGCACCGGAATGGCCATCTGCAGGCGCTTTTCTTCTTCGATCTTGGCCTCGAGTCGGTTGGAATAATTGATGGCGGCGCGACCACCCCACTGAGAGAGGCCGAAAGCGGCCAGACCGATCACGCTTTTGATGCCCGGATGGACGACCCCGTCCACGGCCACGAACAGTCCGGCCAGGCTGGCTACCACGCCGAGCCCACCGACCGCCAGCGAGACGGCCCGGGTCTTGCCCAGAGTTTCGGTGCGCTTTTCCGACGAGGTCAGCATCTGGTCGAGGTTGTCGCCCTCGAGTTCAGGAGCCTTGCGCATAAACACGACTGCGGCCGACTCGGCGGGGTCAAGACCAGCGCCAACGTGGATGCTGTTTCCGGTGCGTTGCATGCGACTGGCCAGGGCCAGCGTCTCGTCGCGCTTGACGTACTTGGCAAAGGGCGGATGTCCATAGATAACCATGGTGCCAGCCTAGCCTTCGGCCGTGAAAAGACTATGAAAGGCAGGGTTCTGGGGCCGCTTCGGAAAGGGGAGGCTATGCGCAAGTTCCTTCTGCTTCTGCTGTTGAGCCAGATGGCCCTGGCCGAACCGATGCTCGGCACCTACTCCATCGTGGCCCGTGACCCTCAGACCGGCCGTCTGGGCGTGGCCGTCGAGAGCCATTGGTTCAATGTTCGGGCGAACGTGCCCTGGGCTCGTCCGGGAGTGGGAGCAGCGGCTACGCAAGCCGCTACCAACTCGGCTTTCGGTTACCGTGGCCTGGCCCTGATGGCTCAAGGTGAGACGCCTCGGGCGGCCCTGACCAGGCTGCTGACCGAAGACTCGGGTGCGGCCCGCCGCCAGGTTGGCTATGTCGACGCCCAGGGGCGTACGGCTTCCTGGACCGGGGAACTGTGCATTCCGGCGGCGGTCTCGATCGAAGGCGAGCAGTTCGTGGTGCAGTCCAATCTGATGGACAAGGACACCGTGTCGCAAGCCATGGCGGAGGCCTTTCGTCAGTCTAGAGGGCCGCTGGAGTTTCGTCTACTGGCGGCCCTGAAAGCGGCTCAAAAAGAGGGCGGAGACTTGCGCGGCATGCAGAGTGCGGCCATGGTGGTGGTGGCTGCCAAGGACACCGGAAATCCCGTGGCCGACACCATCGTCGACCTGAGCGTCGAGGACCATCCTCACCCTCTGGAAGAGCTCGAGCGTTTGCTCGGCATGCATCAGGAGTATGCTTCCTACAACGCCATGATCAAGGCTGTCGATGACCACGACCCGGCCGCCCTCGAGCCTTTGCTGGCCAAGTTGTCACCCGAGAACCAGGAGTTGCGGTTCTGGGTGGCTCTCGAGCTCTATCGCAATGGGGCCCGCCACCGTGCCCTGGCTCTCTTCAAGCCGGTGTTCGAGGCCAACGATGCCTGGCGTGAACTCTTGCCCCGGCTGGTGCCGGCCGAGTTGCTGACCATAGAGCAGGTCAAGGCCATTCAGAAAGCCCTGCCTCGCTAACGGGCGCGAAACACCTCAGCGATGTGGGCCTGCAGAGCCAGTTCTCGCTCTTTACCCAGGCGCACCTGGCTGGTCACGTCGTCATAGGCTTTCCAGGGGTCCAGGCCCAGCTTGAGCACGGCCCCGGTTCCGGCCCGGTCGGCTCGCTTTTCGATGGCTTCTTTCCAGTCTTTGTAGAGACCCTCGACGGCAGCAGCCTCGGCCTTGAGCCCGCCCAACTTGAGCACTTTCTCGAGAGCCGTGCCGGCCACCATGCCGGCCGCATCGCCGGGCTGGTCTACGTGGCCTAACTCGTGGCCCAGGGTGAAAGCCAGGGCCTCGTCGCTGGCCTGGTCGATGAAGCTGTCAGAAGCATAGACGCGACCGCCGGGGCGGGTCGAGGCGGGCTCGTAGTGAAGGGCTTCTTCGTGAGCCACGTAGAAACGTCCCTCGGGTAGCCCGCCAGCCTGGGTGATGGCCTGCCCCATCTTCCGCAGGCGTTGGGTGCGGTCCGTGGCGTCACCCTCGAGATTAAAGCTCAGGGCCTCGTGGCGCTGGTCGCCGAGTTCGGAAAACACCTCGGGACCCCATTGGTCTTGCACGGCCAGCACGGCTGCCGCCATGGGCACGGGAATGCCGGCCACGGCCAGCGAGGCGGTGCTGGACAGGGCCTGCTGGACCTGGCGGGCCAGCAGGGCGGGCTCGTCGACGGTAGCTGGCGCGATTTCGACCAGGTCGTGGGGACCGGTCGCGTCGGACTCGGTCTGGCGGGCGAGTTGTCGACTCTGCTCGAGAAAGACCCGGGCGAAGCGTGGATAGTCGATCCTCATTCGCCCAGTCTGGCAGTCCGCCCTGAAAGGATGCTCAACACGAGCTGCTGAAGGCGTTCGCGGTGAGAATCGGGATGGTCTGTTACCCGTCGGTAGGGGGCAGCGGCGTGCTGGCCTCGGCCCTCGGCCAGGGGTTGGCCGAGCGCGGGCACGAGGTTCATTTCGTCACCTACCAGCCGCCGGTGCGCCTGGACTTGAGCGCCCCCAATTTGTTTTTCCATCCGGTCGAGGTCAAAGACCACGGACTCTTCCCGGTGCCGGACTACACTCTGCCCCTATCGGTCAAGTTGGCCGAAGTCTCTCGCTCGGTGCCCCTGGATATCCTCCATGTGCACTACGCCGTGCCTCATGCTACCGCGGCTTGGCTGGCTCGCTCGATGCTGGGTCAGGGGCCAGCCGTGATCACGACGCTGCACGGAACCGATGTCTCGCTGCTGGGTCGAGATCCCAGCTTCGCCCCCGCCATTCGCCACGCCCTGCTCAGTTCTGACGCGGTCACGGCCGTTTCGCAGAGTCTGGCCGACGAGACGGTGGAGTGTTTTGGCACGGCCCGACCCCGGGTGATTTACAACTTCGCCAGGCTCGCTCCACCCACCCGAACCGCCCAGCAAGTGCGCAGGGCCCTGGGAATTGGCGAAGAGCCGCTGCTCTTGCATATGTCGAATCTTCGCCCGGTCAAGCGAGTGGATCTTCTCGTCGAAGCCTTTCGAAGGCTCGAGCGCCCGGCCCACCTGGTCATCCTGGCCGGAGGCGACCCCTCGCAGCTGGCGGTGGGACCGGGTATCACCGTGCTTAGCGACCAGCCGGTCTCGGATTTCGTCGCGGCCTGCGACTGTGGGCTCTACGCCTCGGAGCGAGAGAGCTTCGGGCTGGCCATCCTCGAGACCATGCTGGGAGGTCGGCCGGTGGTGGCCACTCGCGTGGGCGGAGTGCCAGAAGTGGTCGAGGATGGAGTCACGGGTCTACTCTGTGAGCCGGGCCAGTTGGCCGGGTTGGTGGCCAATCTAAGGCTACTACTCGATGATGCCGAGCGGCGTCAACGCATGGGCGAGGCCGCCCGGCAAAGGGCTCTCCGGTTGTTTGCTCCCGAGCAAGCCGTGCAGGCCTATCTCGAACTGTATAGCCAGATGACCCGTTGACGGCCAGACTGAAATGAATAACAATGACTCGGTGAAAAGCAAGAAAGAGATCCTGACCACTCTGCTGGGGGTGGCCACGGCCGATGGGTCATTTGGCCCACAGGAGCAGGCCGTCATCGCCAACATCCTGGCCAAGTTCGGACTCGACAAAAGTGCCCCTGACGCGGTCCCGGCCAGCGGGAGCGGCGACCACGAGCAGAATCTCGAGCTGATGCGTGGGGTCTTTGCTGTGGCCCGAGCCGACGACATCTTGACCCCCGACGAACTCGCCTATCTCGAGAAGATTGCCGGCGAGCTGGGCATCAGTCCGGTTGAACTGGCACAGCTCCAGTCCGGCGCTTAGGCTAGAGCCAGAAGGACCCCGACCGGCGGGGGGGCTGGTCTAGAACCCGAACCCCGCCTGCTTTTGGCTGGCGATGTGCGGGCCAACGAGAACCTCGACTTGCTCTCGCTGCACACCCTTTTTGCGCGCGAGCATAATCGCCTGGCCGACCAGTTCGCCCAGGCTGACCCCAGCTTGACGGACGAAGAGCTCTATCAGAAGGCTCGCAAGGTGGTGGGCGCTCTGATCCAGTCCATCACCTATCGCGAGTATCTGCCGGCTCTGCTGGGTCCGGACGCCCTCAGGCCCTACCAGGGTTATCGACCCGAGGTCAACCCCAACATCAGCAACACCTTTGCCACCGCCGCTTTCCGCCTGGGTCACAGCCAGTTAGAACCGCTGGTCTGGCGTGAGGGGGCTGACGGAAAGGCGATTCCCGAACGCGACCTGCCGCTGGCGTTTGCCTTCTTTGCGCCCGAGCGGCTTGACGAGGGCGGTATCGAGCCCTTGCTGCGGGGGCTGGCCAACTTCATTCAGGCCCCCACCGACCACCTGATTACCACGGCCGTACGCAACATGCTGTTCGGACGCCCCGGCCAGGGAGGTCTGGATTTGGCCAGTCTCAACATCGCTCGCGGGCGAGACCACGGACTACCCGGGCTCAATCAGGTGCGCAGCGCCATCGGACTGCCAAAATGGTCGAGTTTTGCCGAGTTGACCAGCCGCCCGGGCCTGGCCAAGAAGCTCGAGCAGGTCTACGGTTCCATCGACCGCCTCGACCCCTGGGTGGGCATGTTGTGCGAGGAGCCGGTCTCCGGAGCGGCCGTTGGTCCGACCATCAAGACCATCGTGGCCGACCAGTTCGAGCGCCTGCGCGATGGCGACAGGTTCTGGTATGCCAACGATCCTGACCTGGCCACGATGCGGCCTGAGATCGAGTCGACCCGCCTCATCGACGTGATCCGTCGCAACACCAGCATCGCCGATGAACTCGACGACACTCCCTTCTTCGGACATAAGAACGGGCGTCCCTAAGGGACTAAAGCCCGGGCGACCATCTCGGCACCCAACCCGAAGAAAGGAAAATCTCCGTTCGGAATGTTCACCAGGGGGACGGGACCCGAGCCGAGCGCTTCTTTCTGGGCCAGCGCGAGTCTGGTCATGGCCCGGCACAGGGGGAGTTCGGCCTCTGCCTGGGCGTAGCTGACCTGAAACGGGAAGTCCCACGGGCTCAACTTGAGTGGCGCGTCGATGACCAGATACTTGGAGGGATAGCCGACGGCCAGGTCGGGCTCGGGGCCGGGCCAGGGGGTCATTGAGTCGGTGTCGACCACTCCCTGGCGGGTCAATTCGAACTGCTCGGGCGGCCAGGGGGGAGCCAGCAAGAGGTGAAACCGGGTCAATCGCAAGCCTCTCTCGCGGAAAGCTCGATGGAGCAATTCGACCAGGGCGAAAGGCACATTCCAGCCGGCCACGGGAGCCTCTTCCCAGCCTGCCTGCAAGACCTGGTTGGCCACCACGCCGGCCCAGTCTTCCTGGTCAAAATCGGGGTAGACCCCCCAGAACAGCGGATTGCAAATCGGATGGGAAACCGTCAGGGTGCCCACCCCGAGCCGGCTTAACTGAGTGTCGAGAAAGTCTTCGCCCGGTCCGTAGAAGACGCGCCCGGTATGGCAGGGAGAGGGGAGGAGCACCAGTTTGCGGTCACCCTCGCGCTGGCGCACGATGGCTCTTCCCGAAAGTTGTTCGTCGTTCTGTAAGGGAGCCTGTTCCCCAGCCTCGTCGCGGGTGGGCAAGGCTCGGGAGGCGTTGGGTGGCCAGGGCAACAGAGTCCACAGGTGGCGAGCCAGCTCGGCCAATTCGAAATGCAGGTTCCAGAAGGTCTGGTCGCGCAGGAGTCGCTGCTGGGAGAGGTCTTTCTTCAAAGCATCGCAGAAGATGGTGCCTTCCACTCCGGGGATGTCGAGGGGGCGGTCCAAGGGAAAGCTCACCCCGTGCACCACCACCCAGATGTTTTCGTCGGGCTGATGCTGGGCTAGCCCCAACCATCCGGCGAAGGGCCCGGCGGCCGCTCGGGTCAAGCGCGTTCGGGGAGCTGTGGGCAACTCGATGTCGGGGTGCTCCAGTAGGGCCGCTACGGTGTATTCCTCGCGCTCGTTAGCGAGATTGATGGCGGTGCCGTTGACGACGATCGGGGCGCGGGCTCGACAGCAGCGTTCTTGCAAGAGCAGCTGCTCGGGACGCTGGCCCGTAACGAGCTTGCGTAAAGTGCGCGATCCGGGTGTTTCGCGGAGCCAGAATCCGAAGCCCGGTTCGGCCGGCTCTTGCTCGGGCGCTTTGCCCGGGCGATAGCGTAGGCGCCGGCCGTCGCATTGTAGCCACAAGCGGGAGGGGGCCAGGGCACCAGCCGCCTGCATGGCCACGCCCAACTCGAACAGGCGCGGCTCGTCCTGGTGCAAAGCCAGCGCCGAGAGGTCGCCGCGCAGCTCATCGACGCTGTACGGGTCCAGGTCGTAGCTCAGCTCCAGGTCGTCGCTATCGATGCGAAATCGCAGCGCCTTGGCTCCGGCGGCAAAACTGGCAGCCACCAGGTTGAGGACGTAGTAGTGCGGCTCGGGCAGGCGAAAGCGGGCCAGTTTCTCGGCGGCCTTCTCGCGGTTGAGAGTGAAACTTCCTTGGGAGCTCCACTCGCCGGCCTGATGGAGTTCGTCGAGCAGCTCCTGGAGCGGGTTGTCGCTCACTCCAGGGGCAGGGTCTCTCGGCGAGCGACCCACTCGGCTGGCGGACCGTTGGAGGAGAGGGAAACGATGCTGCCGGCGATAGCGCAGGTGGTGTCGCGGTCGCCCAGGCCGGCGACCGTGGCCCAGAAGCATTGCTCATAATCGTCAGGGGAACGCCAGGCTGACCAGATGGCAAATGGCACGGTGTCGGCAGCGCTGATGCGCTGGCCCGAGCCTAGTTCGCGGGCTGCCTGGACCGGTTCCATAGCCGGATCCAGCGCGGCTGCCCGGGTGAGTCCGTCCAACACCTGGCCGGCAGGCACTCGCTCGAGCAAACTCGGCCATTCGAACCGCTGGTGGTAGGCGAGAGCGGCCGCCACGGCCACGGCGATACCGCCGGCCTGGCCGTCAACATGGGTGTGGGTGACCCGCGAGGCCTCGCGGGCGTTGTCTACCACCGCCTGCAGGTCGTCGGCGAAGAAGGCGCCGATGGGTCCGGCCCGCATCGCGGCTCCATTGCCGTAAGATCCTTCCCCCTCGAAAAGCTGGGCCGCCTCTCGCCACGAGGCACTGCGTTGGAAGGCCAGGATCAGCTCGCGGGCGCCGGCCCCGTAGCCGCGGGTGATGTCAAAGCGTCGGGCCAAGGCGTCGGCTAGAGCACCGGGGTTGATTCTTCCGATCTGCTCGAGCACTTCATAGACCGACAGAGCCATCTCGGTGTCATCGGTGTAGCGCCAGGGCCCGGGTGGAACTTCACGGCGAGCGATTCGCGGCACTACCTCAGACGGCGGACCGAAGAAGCGCTCTCCCAGAGCGTCTCCGACCGACAATCCTTCCAGAGATGCTCGGGCGCGTTGAAGAGGGGTTTTCATGCTCGCTTATTCGTCGTCGTCCTGTTCCTGCTGAGCCTTCTGAGCCTGCTGGCGTCGGCCGCCTCCTTCGCGATCGCGACCCGGGATCTCTTTCTCGTCCCGGCGCTCGTCCCGGCGTTCCTCGTTGCGACGTTCCTCATTGCGTCGCTCGGCGTTGCGCTGGTCGCTCTCTGGCTGGGTGGTCCGCTCGCTGTGACGCTCGGGGGTTTGACGTCGTTTGTCGGCCTCGGAGTGGCGCTCACGGTGGCCCTCTTCGCGATGGGGGCGATGGGCACGCCGGTCGTCACCACCGTCGGGCTCACCCTGTCGGCGGTTACCCTCGTCGGTACGACCGCGCGAACGCCGGTCGGGTCCGTCCTGCTCGGAGTCTTGCTGGCGATTCTTCATCCCCTCCTCACGCGGGGGGCCGTCGTCGCCCGTGTTCGCACGTGCGCTACTGGCTCGGTGATGTCCCTTGTCGCTGTCGTGGCGCCGATGGTGCTGCTGATCGGACTGCTGATCTCGGTTCGAACTCTGGTCCTGACCGTCGCCACCACTGTTGGATCGCGTCTCGGAGCTAGTTGCCTGGCGAGTGTCATCGAAGCGCTGCTGCAACTGCTGAGATTGTCGCTCGATGAGTTCGTGACGGGCGGCGGCGAAAGTATTCGAGCGGCGAATTCCGGTCCAATCGACAGTGTCCTGGGTCTCTCTGGCGGCCTGACGCTCGACCATTTCGTTGGCCCGCTGGGCCAGGTCGTCCTGGCGGGTCTCGAGTTCTTGCTTCTGAGTGTCATCGAGCCTGGCCAGGCCCTCGCCGTCACGCTCACCGGCTCTCGAACTCGTGTCGCGACTGGTATCCGAGGTGCTGTCGGCCTGGTCGCCGGCCCGACCACGGCTGGCCGTGGTAAATTCGATTGGATTGGAGCGGGTTTGGCTTCGGACTTTGGCGCCCTCGCTACTGGTGGTGCTACCACTGGCGGTGCGCCGCTTGGCGGCAGCCTTGAAGCGCGCCTTGGCCTTGACTTCGTCATGGCTCTTCTCTTCTTTTTGCTTGCCCCCATCCGGCCCGTCGTCCTTGGGAGCCTTGTGTTCTTCCTTCTTCTCCTTCGGCTGTTCGTGCTCGGGCTCGAGCTTGCTTTCTTGAGTGTCGTCCTCGCGACGCGCTCGCTCGAGGGCGCGCCGTAGCCTGACTTCATCGTCGCGCTGCTCGTCTTTGGCGCTGCGCGAGGGGGTGTCGATGGCAGGCTGCGCCTCGAGCGGACGGATCTCTTCGGTGACCCTGGCCTCTTCCACAGAAGTGGCCACGGTCGGTGCGGCCACCTTCTCGGTGGGCGCGACCGCGATTGGCTCTGGGCCGACTTCGGGTTCGGCTTTAGGGCCCAGCAGGCTCTTCAGGCGTTCGGCCTGCAAAGCCCGCCGCTGCTCTTCGAAGTTCGAGATGATCGGGGTGGGTGCCTTCGGCTCGGGCCGCTGACTGTCCTCAGGCCTTAGCTCGCCGCGCAGCCGGAAGCGCCCTGGATCAGGTAGAGGGCGTGGCGACACTTCTCTTACCCTGTTGGTTGGATCGTGCTCGGGGCGGATGCGCTCGGCCATTCCCCGCTCGAACCGCGGCTCCAGACGGGCGCCACCTGAATAGCCGACGGGGTCGTACGGGGCCGCCGGGCCGGCTGTGTGAAACTCGCCCGGAAGACTCGGCTTGAAACTCATGCCGACACTGGCTCGGCGGGTCCCTGAACCGAGGGACTTGAGCGTGTCGGCCTTGCCCGTGTCGATAGGCCGTTCGGTCTTCTTGCTCTCTTCGTGCGGCTTGGGCTGGTCGGCGCCCTCGGCCACCTTACCAGACTCGCCCCTGGCAGGCTCGGTCTTGAACTCACCTTTCGGCTGGTCTGGCTTGGCCTCGTCGCCCCTGGCCTGCTCGGTTTTGGGCTGCTCCGGCCTGGCCGCGTCAGTCCTGGGTTGCTCGGGCTTGGGCTGTTCCGGCTTAGGCTCGTCGCGTCGGGGCTCCTCGGCTCTCGGCTGGTCGGCCTTGGGCGGTTCCGGCTTAGGCTCGTCGCGTCGGGGCTCCTCGGCTCTCGGCTGTTCGGGCCTGGGTTGTTCCGGCTTAGGCGCGTCGGGTTTGGGTTGCTCGGTTTTCGGCTCGTCAGGTTTGGGAGCGTCTGGCTTAGGCTCGTCGCGTCTGGGCTCCTCGGCTCTCGGCTGATCGGCCTTGGGCGGTTCTGGCTTAGGCGCGTCGGGTTTGGGCTGCTCGGTCTTCGGCTCGTCGGCCTTAGGAGCGTCTGGCTTAGGCGCGTCGCGTCTGGGCTCCTCGGCTCTCGGCTGGTCGGCCTTGGGCGGTTCTGGCTTAGGCGCGTCGGGTTTGGGCTGCTCGGTCTTCGGCTCGTCGACCTTAGGAGCGTCCGGCTTAGGCGCGTCGGGTTTGGGTTGCTCGGTCCTCGGCTCGTCGGCCTTAGGAGCGTCAGGCTTAGGCGCGTCGGGTTTGGGTTGCTCAGTATTGGGTTCGTCCGGCTTCGGGGCGTCCGGGTTAGGAGCGTCTGGCTTTGGCGCTTCGGGTTTGGGCTGCTCGGTCTTCGGCT
>JBFWNU010000002.1:0-439574 GCA_050250895.1 Vulcanimicrobiota bacterium
TCTTGAGCGACCACAGCACTCCCATCAACAAGAAGGCGAGCCGCGGCTCCTCGGTCTGGTGGGCCAGGGCCTTCACTGCCGACAGGATGGGCACCCCGGCCCGATACATCACCGCCATCTGTCTCGTTAGCAAGGCCAGTTCGCGCAAAGAGGCCGATAGGGACGAGGTCCAGCTAGGACTGGTGGGTTGCGACTGCAATGTCTCAGGCAGCGCCAGGCTCATTGGAACCCTCTCGTCCTAGACATGTCGATACAGTCCCCCATGTCCAACAAGTATTCTTCGTCAAATCCAGACGGCCTATCGAAGGAATTTCTATTCGTCTTTTGCTCTCGATTGCGTCCCGTGTAGCCGCTAATAACCTTCTTGTGGGCCTTCTCGGCGATTGTTGTGAAGAAATTTCGTTGATTATCTGTTGAGAGGGATGACTTAATATTGACCCTGACTGTCACCAAAGCGGTGTCTTCACTGCGAGTCCTTCCTGTTGAGCATATGAAAATATTGAAATTGCGTCAAAAGGTCATCTCGATAAGAAGCCTGAATAATCCAGACTCGTATCTCTAAGCTTTCTTTGGGGGGATGAATGAAGCGAGTTTCCAGACGTTCCGCACTTTCCATTGGCACGTCTCTCGAGAGTGCATTCACACGCTGGGTGACCTACCTGCTACTGGTGGCCTTCTTTTTGAGCGCAGTGCCGATCGCACCCGCCTTTGCTTTAGCGCTGGAGCCATCGCGATTCACGCCCCCTCAAACGGTCAGTCCCGACAACTTGGCAACTCCCCCAACTTTGGACCCACTGGTCGTGGACGCACTCCATCAGGCTGGTCTCGACCCGGCCAAGTACGCTCCCAAATTGCCCGTCCCGGGCGTGGCTGCCAGTGACGACCCTAACGTGCCACCCGAGTTGCGACCCGGGCTCTCCCCCAAGATGTTCGAGCCGGGCACGACCAAACGTTCGTCAGTGGCTGGCGGTGCCAAAGAGACACCAACCAAACCCATCACGCCCAGGCGAGTGTTGCCCCCTCCGGCAAAGGGTTTTCGGGCCGCAACCCCGGGGTTCGAGGACCTACCCTCTATCACACCCCCTGGTCCGGATGTCATGCCGCCGTACTCTCGTTGGAGTCGCGTTCCGGCTCCGGGCCTCGGCCGCAAGATGGTGGAAGAACCGGTGGTGATGTACGATGTCGACTACCAGCTCTTATTGAGTGAGACCTATCCTCTGGATGAGGCGACCGAGGACTTCGTCTGGGACTTCGAAAGTCCCAACCTCGATAACAATCGTACGGCGCGAGGGTCGGCTGCTTCCATCCAGTTCAGCTATCGCCGTGTCGGCGCTGTCGATAGCGAGAGTTCTTCCCCTGACGCAGCTTACAGTCTCGAGATCACCGTTTGGGACCGTGAGCATCCAGAAGGCTTTGTTGTCTCGAGTGAATCTCTGCCCATCCATCTGGCGGACTTTCAAGCCTATTGCGGCATCACCGCTCGCGACCCCGGAGTTTGGACCGTTTTCCAGTATCAGAACGGCGGTGAGGTGACCCAGTCGAGTTTTGAGGTCGTGCATTTCTTGGCCAGCGACACGCTAGACCAGTGGGCCCGGCGTCAGGCCAACGAATGGGAGGCGACGGGGGACTCCTTTGACGGATACGGCTACCTCTCGGATGAATTCTTTGGCGAGCGGTTCCCGATGTACTTCGAAGACTTTATTCCAGGTCTGGGCGCTTCTCGACCCTTCCGGCGCGTGGCTTCGGGCGGAGCCAGCCTGGATGTAGAGAGGTCGTTCGAATTCGTGGGGAGGGCAGAAGGGGATTCCCTCCCCCTCCAGGTTCTCCATACGGTCGACCGTTTTCAGCTCTTTGGCGCCTCTAACTATAAGAGCAAGAGCAAGCAGAAGTCCAAGCCCAAGACATCAACCAGAACGAAGCCTTCGCCCACACCCGCAGACCGCATTCGTGCTCGGATGCGAGGTGCGCACAAGCCGTGGCCCAAGGCCGGCCTCTATCGCCGGTCGCGGGCGAAGGCCTGGGAAGACAACTCCTGGCGGATCCGAAACTCACACCACCGCGGTGGCGGTTACTCGTCCGGCCGGGGCGGCCACGACAACGGGCATGGCCGCGGTCACAGCCAGCATGGTAACGGACATGGATACGGCCACGACCACCATGGCAACGGCCATGGACACGGTCACGGGGACGGCGGTCACGGTCATGGTGGTCACGGCCACGGTGGTCACGGTCATGGGGGCCACGATGGGGGCCACGGTGACGGAACAACCGGGACATCGGGTGGGACCTCGGGTGGTACGACCGGCGGAACTTCGGGCACCGACACCGGCGGGACGACCGGCGGAACCTCGGGCACCGACACCGGCGGCACAACGGGCGGAACTTCTGGCACCGACACCGGCGGCACGACGGGCGGAACCTCGGGCACCGATACTGGCGGCACGACCGGTGGAACCTCGGGCACGGACACGGGTGGCACGACCGGAGGCACTTCTGGGGGGACCAGTGGCGGAACCAGTGGCGGAACGTCGGGGGGCACCAGCGGCGGCACGACGGGCGGAGGTGGCCAACCGAGGCGTGAGCCTGATAGCTACTTTGCCATGAACTGGACTCACCGCAATTCGGCCTACAATCAGACCGACCTGGACACGAATTACACCGTGGCCTATGAGTATTATGCGGCCGATGCTACCGCCGGTCTTCCTGAGCAGATGGCCCGTATTGTCTATGACGTGGCCTACCCCGAGGGGAGGGTGACGGACACCTGGGAGAACTTGGAGGAAGTCTTCGGCGACCTCCAGGGCACCAGCTTCGAAGCTTTCGCTTGCGCCGGCCTACCGGGGCCCGGTATTCTCGACGTCGATTTTGTGCAGAACGGTGATGTCGCCATCTGGGGTGAAATTGAGGCTCGTGGTCACATGGCCGTGCTCACCGACGCCCGAAATACCTATGAAGGTGGTCAGCCCAACTCGATTGCGTTCCAACTCACGACGGCTCCGGCGACCTGGGTTCCGAGCGCCTTTGACGCAACCCTCTACGTGGTGGATGAACTCAGTGGGGAAGTGATTCACACCGAGACCCAATCCATTACCGGGAACACCGACCCGGCCCCTAGGATCGAGTTCCTATGGGACGGCCACCATGACGTGGGTGGGGACTCAGTGCGACCGGGCCAGGTCATTCACGCTGATGTGGATATTGCTATCACCGACGAAACGAGCGCGGCGCAAGAGTCGATTTTGGCCAAGGCTGGGGTGGAACTCGACATCGGCGATCCCTTGCTTGTCGCCCAGGCTCTTCCATCCCAATTGCCTGGCCCGCTCGGAGTGATCAATCCTAACGGTTACACCTGGCCAGATGGACTGGAGCCAGGCCCCGGTGACCCCAACAACCCGACGGTAACCCAGGGTGATACCACCCCTCGCTGCGTCTTTGGAACGCCGGCCTTCGGCGTGGTGCGCCCCCCGCAAGCCACCGAGTCCCTCTCCAATCTGCCCCATGTGGTCGACCCGACCACAGGACGCAGTCACGGGTTCTATCCCGATCTCGTCCTCACCACCCGAGGCTTACCCATCGTGGTTGGCCGCCATCACGATAGTACCCGAGAGGGTTTCGATGCCCTGCAAGGTTGGCGCTGGACCTTCCAGGAATACCTACAACTGGGCGCCCAGGGCACCATGACCCGGAAGACGCCCGATGGCAACACCCAGGTCTTCGTCCTTAATGGGGCCAACTTCGAGGCTGCCGATCCGTCCATAACCTCAAAGCTCACCCAAACGGGCACCAACACCTTCACCATTACCGAAAAGAGTGGGATCAAGTTCAACTATGCGCGGCACGATGTCTTTACTTTCCTGCTCAGCAGTATCGAAGACCGCAACGGTAATGCGACCAGCTACACCTGGAACGCCGACGGGATTCGAATGGAGAAGATCACCGACCCGGTTGGGCGTCAGGTGCTCTTTACCTGGAGTACTCCGCCTGGCATCGGCCAACGTCCTCGCCTGGATTCGGTGAAGGACTGGGCCAATCGAGAGGTTCACTACGACTACGTTCAGGGTCTCGGCTTCACCCAACTGCTCAAGAAGGCGAGACTGCCCGAGAACATTGCGTACACCTACGACTACCTCGAGTTGACCTGTCCCTACCACCCGCTGGATGGCAACTACACGCTCAGTGGCGTCACTCTCAATACGGCCTCGGGGGGACGCGCGGATCTCCGGGTAGCCCCGGTGCTCCGGCAACCCGGTGGCCTCACGGTTGGCGCTATCGACTCCTCGAACGCCGTCGTGAGTTTCCAGACTTCGCTCAAGAATCTCCCCGGTCAAAGGGGCTGGCAGAGCAGCCAGCCCACGAAGTTCGATCGGCATGGCACAGGGGTGTCCGCCCAGCAATGGTCCTACACTCAGAACGACCGTGGCTTGATTCGGACCGCTCTCAACCCGCTTAACCAGGACACTCAATTCGAGTATGACCCCAACGATAACATCACCCGGGTCATCGACACCTTAAGTCACGATGTGGTGCTTGGCTGGGACGCCAGGCATAACCCGACCTCTGTCAGAGACAAGAACGGGATTATCACCTCGCTCTCCTGGTTTCCCACCGATGACCTGCGCAGCGTTCAGCGCCTGAACTCGAGCGGCACTCCAACCATCACTGAATTCGCCTACGACAGTCATCGCAACCTGACCAGCATCAAAGATCCCGAAGGGCACTTCACCTACTTCGAATACAACGGCAATGGCTTGTTGACTGAGGTTCGCGATCACTTGGGCAACGCCACCAGCTTTGGCTACAACTCTAACGGATACCTCACCAGCATCACCGATCCAGAGACCAGAGTTACGACCTTCCAGGTGGATACCCTGGGCCGGCGAACGGCCGTGATCGACGCTCGTCAGAAGCGTTGGGACTACGCCTACGATGCGCTCGACCGCCTCACCAGCGTGACTTCGCCCCCCGACGTTGACAACGTCAGGTCTGTGACCCGGTGGAATTGGAACGCTGATGGGACGCTCCGCGACATCATCGATGGAAACCTCAAGACGACCAGCTATACGTATGATAAGTCCCAGCGGGTGACGCAGGTCAACCTGCCCTCCGTTCCCGACAGGATCAGATACGAGTATGATCCCATCGGCAACGTCAAAAGATTCTACAACCCCAAGGACGACTTCACAGAGTATAGCTACGACAAACTAAATCGCGTCACCCGGGTGACCTATCCAGGTTCAGATTTCGAGGCCTATGGGTATGACACCGTCGGGAATCTGACCACCTGGGACCGCAACGGCGCCCCTCAGGTTCGCTACGGATACGACTCCGGCCACCGTTTGACTTCGATCGCCACGACGGGCACCAACATCGGCTACCACTACGACACGCTTGACCGTATGGATTCGATGACCGATGCAAGCGGGTCCACAAGCTGGGAATACTTCCTCGATTCAACCCTAAAGACGGTCAACTATCCCGGCGGCAAGTCGGTGAGCTATACCTATGACGAGGTCAATAGAACCAGGTCCGTAACCTCGTCGAGCGGGGCCAGGACCGACTATACCTGGACCGCTCGCAACCAGCTCCAAATGGCCACCCAGGGTGGGAAGAGCTTTGTCTATGGCTACGACTTCGCCGAGAACCTGACCTCGATTGCCTATCCCAACGGCATCAGCTGTAACGCGACCTACGACGACCGTGGGCGCGTAGCCCAGATTAGTTACACCAACGGCGGTTCCCCCGTCGCGAGCGTCGACTACACCTTCGACCAGGTCGGAAATCGCCGTCAGAAGACCCTGAGAAGTTCTTCGGCGACCACCGTCGAAGACTACAACTATGACGACCGCTACCAGGTCACGTCGGTGGCCCGGTCCATCAACGGCACTCCTGCTGCCAATGTTGCGCTGGCCTACGACCTCAACGGCAATCGCTCTGCCAAGAACGGAGTTGCATACAACTACAACGCCGCGGACCAGCTCATGAGCGGTGGTCCCGAAGCCGTCTCCATGGCCTACAACGGCACAGGCTCACCGAGCAGCCTCAGGATCGGCTCAGACCTGCAACAATACACCTACGACTTCCGCGACATGCCCACAGCCATCGCCACCGCGAACGGCACGGCACACAACGTCTACAACGGCCTAAACCAGCGCCTCAGCCACACAGCCACCGACGGGACCGTATCGAATTATCTCTGGAGCGGCGACCAACTGCTGACCGAATTCAACGGTAGCCAGGTCAAGGCAGACTACCTGCTCGGCGTCTTCCGCGAAGGAATCAAGACCGCCGATGGATGGCGCTTCTATCTCCGCGATGGCATCGGCTCGATCATCGCTCTGACTGATGAGAGCGGTAACGTCACCGACAGCTATGACTACGACGAGTTTGGAAACTTGCTTGCCTCGAGCAGCACATCCAGCTACAACCCCTTCATGTTCAGCGGAGAACAATTCGACGCGGATGTGGGCCAGTATTACCTCCGGAATCGCTTCTACCAACCCACCTTAGGCAGGTTCCTGGTGCGGGATCCCATCGGCTACAGCGGTGGCATGAACCTGTATGCCTACTGCGGAAATAATCCGCTGAACTGCACGGATCCGAGCGGGTTGGAGACCGGGTGGGTAACCTACGACGCACATGAGCGGGCTCACAATCCGCGCTACAAACCTCGCCCGTTGGGTCCGTATGCACGCATTCCAGGAGTAACGGTAGGCCCAACAGGGACGGTCATTCTCCACAACCTAAGCGAGAATCCACTGACCGAAGGGCAGACTCTGAAAATTCAAAATGCAGTCAATCAACTTGGAGCGAAAGACCCGAACGCCCGCATTATCGTTCACGGAAGTCAAGTCAAAGGAACCACGGGTGACCAAAGCGATGTGGACTACATGATTCGAGGCGGAAATTCAAAGGCTCGTGCGCGTGCCATCAGATCATTGCCCAGGGGTCCGGGCGGGGGTCAGCTGGGGACGGGTACCTCCGGGGGATTTAGTGGGCGCGACGTGATGTGGGAAGGCGATCCGGCTAAAGCCGAGATGATCCAGGAGATATTGACATCTGGAAAGCCATATATCGAATTCCTACCCGGCACCTCGCAAATACCGGAGGTGATTGTTCCGGTTGCACCAGAAGTCGTCCCGGAAATACTTGAACTGCCGGAGTTTCCATTCTTCTTTGAACTTTGAGATGAAGTATCGTGATTATCTTATCAACGGATTTGCACAAGGCTTGGTGGAGTTTTCAACCGTGCTGAGCTACTTCGAACAGCTTTCGTACGAAGGTCGGTCGAGCTTTCTAGAGTTCTTGCTTTGGTATGCGAAGGAGGCCCGTTTTCGCGACAGCGATGCGCAGCTCGCCGTTCAGCGCTCCGAGCAGAAGTCCACGTTCACTCCTTCGGTCCTGCTACTGCTGGGAAGACACGACAAGATTCCCAAACTTCCGGAAGATGAGCAGTTGAAGAGCCTGAGGTTGTTGCTAAACCTCTTCGCGATAGCTGATGAGCGGCGAAGACACGACGTTTGCAAGGGGGCTTGCCAGCATTGGTGGCACAATGACCTGCAATACCAATGGGCTAAAACGCCCTCCGGGGCGGTGCCGCGCCCTTCGACCGAAGGGCGCTCGACACCGCCGCGGGACGTGAGCAAAGACGAGTGACGGTGAAGGGCGTGAGCGTGGCTGAAAGGCGCTCGGGCGCAGTTCTCAGACCACGTCGAACCTGATATAACTGCGCGCGAAACGGGAGTGGCAAGGCCCACCGGAGCCCAAGACTCGGCTCGAACGGACCCAAGAGCGGGTAGCCGAGACTTGGGCTTTGACGTCGGCGCGTCCCCGGCTGGTGGCTAAAGAGTGGCCGGCTGGCTTGGCCTGGGCCGGCAAAGCAGAGACCGCAGCGTTGAACAAGAAAAGAGCGAGATCGCTGCGGCCACTGCGCAGGCATTCGCCGTCGGCTCCAGGGGCTGCGTTGACCAGGCTAAAGAGCGAGCGGCAGCCCCGTCACCGCCGGCGCCAGGAACCTGCTGGGGCCGCTTTGCGCGGTCTGCAGAGAGCGCGGCCTTGGCCACCAGAGAACAAGAACGCCGCGGCCACTGCTCCAAGGTTTCGGACCTTCATCCGAGCTGGCGACCTTCGGCTTGGTCGGCGCTGCGCGCCTCCCGCGCCGAGCGCCACCGGCTCCAGGGGCTGCGCCCGCCTGCTAAAGAGCGACCTGCGCAGCCCCGTCCCCGGCGGCGTGAGATCCGATCGGGTCGACCTGGTGGCCAAAGACCTGTCCTTCGAGACCGCCGAGCACGAGAGCGAGCCCCGGTGGCCGAGGTGCCGCGGCGTGGCCGCGGACACCCCCGGCCGGGAAGCGCCTCGAGGAACAGAGCTCGTGGCTGCACAGCGCCAGCGCGAGAAGGCAGCCCTCGATGTGAAGGCCACGCCGCATAGCCTGCGGCATGCGTTCGCCACGACGGCCGCCAGCAAGACGGGCGACATCCGGGCGGTGCAGCAGATCCTGGGTTCCGCCCACCAGAAGATTCTGCACGCTCACCTCGAGAACATCGGCGAGTCGTTCCAACATTTTCATGCGCGGCCGAACCTTGTCTGTCTCCCAGCCTGACTTCTCCTCTTAGTCTATCGGGGAGAAGCGATTCGCCTGGTGCCGTCGAATCTTTTCTTTATGGGCGCTTGCCTTGCCGCCATCCCCACCGCATCGAACTCGGCGCGCCGGTCCAGACCGGCGCTTTCGCTGGTTCCGAAAAGGCGCGTACCCGGTGTGCCGCCCTTGAACGCGGGTCATTCAAAGCCGTCCCAACCCACCTTAGGCAGGTTCCTGGTGCGCGATCCCATCGGCTACAGCGGTGGCATGAACCTGTATGCCAACTGCGGAAATAATCCGTTGAATTGCACGGACCCCAGCGGTTTGGATGCTGCTCAGCAAGCAGCCATTACTGACGCCATCAATTTCATCGAAGCTAACAGTAGCGGATTGAGTCCCAATATCGTCCCGCGACTGCGGGCTATTCAGGATTCTGGAGCGATCTATTTGAAGGCAAACCTGAAAATCGGTACTTATGGTTTTCGGAAGAGTGTCCGTGGATATTCCCAGGGGGGCAAGATCTACGTAAACTCTACCAGCCTGGGGCTTTCCCCTCCACCTGCTGTTGCGGCGAGGACCTTGAACGCATTGGAACGTCGACAAGCTGGTTCTATGAGCGAGGCAGACTTTCACCAAGTTATGTTGCGGGTCAATGACACCTACACATCGTTTCTGGTTGAACTTGCGGCCTTACTCGTGCACGAAGGCACTCACGAAGCCGGAGCCCGGTACAAAAACGAGGTCGCCGACGAGCAGGCCGCGTATACGGCAGAGGCGGTTTTTCTAAACAATCTCAAAAGTAAGTATTCGGGACTCCCGACTACCCAATCTACCATCAATGGTGGCCTGGAGGCGGTCAAGCAAGATGCAGTGACATTTGGATATCCTATACCAACGGTTTTGTTACCCAAATGAGGCGCACGCACATCATCTCCTGTATAGTCGGGATGTCTGTCATTGCTCTTTTCTTTTGTATCACCCGGAGCCGGCCGCGACCTACCTACACACCTAGCCTGTTACGGGAAATTTACGGCGCCGTCGCCATAGATTATCCCATACAGAACGGAGGTCGATATCCAGTAGAAATGGCTGCGGCATCACAGTTTCTCCATACACAACAAGCTATCGAGCTTTCCTCCCGGGTAACTTTAAATCGACTCCTGTGTGGGCGGTCCATATCGACGTTAACCGATGAAGAGGAAGCTAAGACGCCTCTTCTAATCTTTGACGATTCAGATTCCGCTTCCGAGCGTTTGGTGATATTCGCCAATGGTGTACCGCGCAGGCTCACTCGCAGGGAGCTACAGCAGGCAGTCGCTGACCATCGCCTTTCGCTCAAAGCGACGGACTGACTATTCTACCTCGCTGCGCTTCTCATCTCGCGGATCTGCTCGTTTTGGAGTTAGTATTGTTGACTGCTGTGGCAGAGCTAGCACTATCAACGAAACAGAAACGCGCTCCGGGGCGCCGTCGCGCCCTTCGACCGAAGGGCGCTCGACACCGCCGCGGGACGTGAGCAAGGACGAGTGACGGTGAAGGGGGTGGGCGTGGCTGAAAGGCGCTCGGGCGCAGTTCTCAGACCACGTCGAACCTGATAGAACTGCGCACGAAACGGGAGTGGCAAGGCCCACCGGAGTCTTGGCTTCAATGCAGGCGCTGGGTTGGCCGGTGGCCAGAGAGTGGCCAGGCTGGTGATCTGGTGGCTTGCGACGACCGCGCTTCGCGCGGTCATCGCAGGGTGGCCTGGGGCCGACGTCTCAGCGAGCCCCTCCGCCAGATGAGGTCCAAAGCGGGGCCCACTTCGACGTCGGCGGGAAAACGGTGGCCAGATCGGCTTAGCAAGGCGCCATCGAGCCAGACTTCACCCCCGAGGGAGCCACGCTTCGAGGTCTGCGGCCGCTTCCAGAGACCATCTTAACTGGGAATCCATCTCGCCTACTTCCTGATGAGAGAGTGACTCTCCGCGATCGAGCGAAGCAATGGCCTGATCGACTGCAGCTAACTCCTCCTCGGTGAGGGTGACTGATTCCGAGTTGACTCGAAGATACTCAAGATACTTTCCGGCGGCATAGACCTCGCTGTCCGGCAAAGCGTCCACCAGATGAAGAGTCGTCCTGTCCATTATGAAGCAGCTCCCGAAGCTTTTCTTTGACCACAAGCGCGTCCAATACCCGCTTGATGAAGGCCTTCTTTTCGTCCGGCAACCTGTCGACCTCTTTGAATTGCTGGAGCAGTTCGCGGTCTTCGAAGTTGGCTCTGGCGGCCTCGGCGGTCGAGCCCTCCATCAGATAGTCGCTGCTCACGTTGAGAATGTCCGCCAAGCGCCTCGACCATGTCTGCCAGCTGGCCCTGAGAGAGGTTCCTTTGCTTGCGCAAATTTTGAGCCGATGGCCGAGAGTGACCTATTCTTGCGCAACCCCTGGAACGCCTGAAGCAGCTGGCCGGGCCCGAGCCGCTGCGAACCGAGCCGGCTCCCGAACCCAGGCCAGCGCCGAAGCGAATGCTCGAGAGAGTGGCCGGGTTGCCCGGCGGCTGCTTGAGTGCGATCCGGCTCAGAACTACCTGGCCGCTCGGGGCCTGGGCGACCTGGCTCTGTGGGAGACTTTCGGCCTGGGCTTCTGCGACGGCTCGCTTCTCAAGATGCTGCCCGAAGAAGGCGGGGCTCGAGCGGCCCTCGAGGAGCTGGGGGTCTTGAACGAGCGTGGCCGCGACCCCCCCGATGCTAAGGACCTGTTGGGGCCGCTCGCGGGTTTGCAGAGACTGCGGTGTGGTCACCGGGGAAAAACGACTGGGCCGCCGACGCGATCAACCAGGGTGAAGTTCGAAGACATCCGCCTGATAGAATCCCGTCCAGAACTCGCCGTCGGTGTTGACTCCCGCGAACGAGGTCACCCGGCCGTTGAGCACGCGGTAGGCCTCCAGCAGTTCCACCCCCTGGGGCGGTTGCAGCGTCAGTCGTTGCCGCACCCGGCCATAGAGCCGCCCGAATTCGACCGCGTCCAGTCTCTCGGCCAGGGCTTGAAAGGCCAACCCCTCGAACGCCTCGGTGCTGCGCCGGGTATCCTCCAAGAAGCGCCACAAAGTTGCCAGCCAAAAGGCAGCCAAACCTCCGTCCTTGCTACGGGTGGGCATGGCTTCAAACTCTACTACCAGGTCGGGGCCGGCCGGGCGCCGAGCCGCTCTAAGCTCGGCGTCATCTTGAGCCTCGAAGATATCCAGCTGTTCCAGCAGATCCTGATCGCGCATAGGCTGATCTTTCCAGGCCCTGGCTCACCTTCCCCCCGAAATGTCCGGTTTCGCGCACTCAAAACCATAGGCACTTTTGAGTTTACAACTTGTTCCACAGGAGTCGCCCCCTCGACCCGGTAGAAACGGCGATGCGATACGCTCAATTCCTCCAGGCCCTCGAACAGCGGCCGCTCTATGACCGAACTCACTTCCGGGTCGATGACCGCCAGCTCCAGCGATGGGTTCGCTCGGGACGGCTCCTGCGGCTGCGTCGCGGCCTGTATCTAGTGAGTGAGCGCCAGGCGACCGCCGTAGAGATCGCCAATAGCCTGGTGCCGCAATCCTACGTCAGCGGGCTGAGCGCACTGGCGCTCCACGGTTACGTCGCACCGCCGCAAGGCGTCATCAGCGTGACCCGCCAGCGACCACGGCGATTTGATACGCCGTTAGGACAGTTCTCGTTTCACCGGCTGGCCGACCCCGGTCTCATCGGCTCGGTAGTGGAGGGTGTGGCTTCGCCCGAGCGCGCCCTGCTCGACCATTTTCGACTCACCCCTGGCCTCGTAACGCTGCCCCTGGCCGGGGCCGACAGGCTCGACTACGACCATCTGCTAGCCAACTTCAGGGGCCTGCCGCAAAGGCTTCGCCGCCTGGTCGGACGCACTCTGAATCGCTGTCGCCGCGACCGGTTCAGAGCCAGGAAGAAGCTATTCTAATTGGGTGTGGCGGGCGATGGTATGAAGCAGCGACTCGAGCGGCACCGGCTTGATCAAGAAATCGCACATGCCGACCTCGAGGGCCTGCTCTCGATAGTGGTCCTCACCGTGGGCCGTCAAGGCGATAATAGGCCAGTTCACGCCGCGCTCTTGTTTGAGAATGCGAGTCAAGCCGATGCCGTCGAGCCCGGGCATTTGCAGGTCGAACAACCCCAGCTCGAAAGGCTCGCCCTCGAGCAAGCTGAGCGCTTGTAAGCCGTCGGCGGCCGCCTCGACATGGTGGCCAGAGTTTTCGAGCATGCGGGTGATCACGCTGCGATTGATGGGATTGTCCTCGACCAGCAGAATCCGCAGCCCCGGCCTGGGCACCAGAGCCTGATCGGGATTCGGCTCGGTCTCTGGCAACTGCAGCTCGAAGGCAAAACAGGAGCCTTTCCGGTGTTCGCTTTCGACCTGCAGGCGACTGTCCATCAGCTCCAGCAACTCGGCGCAGATTGACAGTCCCAGGCCGGCTCCACCGGCGTTGCGGGCCAGCGAGTCGTCGAGCTGAGTGAACGGTTCGAGGATCGACTCGAGCTGGTCGGTGGGAATGCCCACCCCGGTGTCTTCCACCTCGAACCGCAAGCCCGCTCCGGCCATCGCCCGCACCGTCACCGAACCCTCGGGAGTGAACTTCAGGGCGTTTTGGGCCAGGTTCAGGAGCACGTGGCGGATGCGTGCTTCGTCACCCAGGTAGTGCCGCCCGCGCAGCTCGCCGTCGACCTCGAAGCGCAGCTCGACCTGGCGACTGCGGGCGAACGCCTCGAGGCTGGCGGACAGATCCGCGATCAAGTCGCCCAGTTTAAACACGTTTGGACGGAGGGTCAGCTTGCCCGCCTCGAGCCGCGAAAATTCCAGCAGGTCGGCCAGCAACGAGTCAAGCGATCGAGCGGCCCGGTGAATGGCCGCCAGCGAGCGACGCATCTCGTCGGGTCCCTCGCGTTCAGCCAGTTGGGAAAGTCCGAGAATTCCTACCATCGGAGTGCGCAGCTCGTGACTCAGGTTGGCCAGGAAGCGACTCTTGACCAGGTTTGCCTGCTGGGCTTCGCTGACCGCTAGTTGAAGCTCTCGGTTTCGCTCTTCGACACGCTCCTCGAGCTGTCGGTTGTGGCGGCGCAATTCCTGCGCGAGGGCCTGCCGGGTTTGGGCCGCGGCCAGCAGCGAACGCACCCGGGTGACCAGTTCGGTGGGGTGAAAGGGCTTGAATAGATACTCATCAGCTCCCGCTTCCCACCCCTTGAGCAGGGCTTCGCGGTGGGTCAGTGCGGTGACCATCACCACCTGAGTCTCGCGCAACTCCGGATCGGCCTTGATGGCCCGGCACAGGCTGAAGCCGTCGCGGCCGGGCATCATGACATCGGTCAACACCACCTCGGGGCGCCAGGCCCGCACTTCGGCCTCGGCCTCCACTCCGTCGCGGCACAGCCTGACTTCGGCCAAGCCCTGCAACAGTAATCGCAAGTAGTGGCCCAGCTCCGGGTTGTCCTCAGCCACCAGCACCCGGCCGCTGGCGCCGTTGGTAACCGCTACGGCGCTGGGTTCGACCGCTTCCCAACTGGCCAGTTTGGCACTGGCGACGGTAATGGATTGGCCCTTCTCCTCGGTGCGCGGGGCCAACAAGCGCACGGTGAAGGTGCTGCCCTGGCCCGCGGCGCTACGCAGGCCGACCTGACCGCCCAATACGCTGGCGAACTCCTTCACCAGGGCCAGACCCAGCCCGGTGCCGCCCTGCCGTCGCGTCACTCCGCCGTCGACCATGTGGAACCGTTCAAACAGATGAGCCTGCTGCTCGACCGGTATACCCGGACCATCGTCGCTCACGGTCAAGATCAGGTTCGGTTCGGCGTAGTTTAACTCGACCTTCACGTGTCCGCCCGAGGGGGTGAACTTGAAGGCGTTCGAGAGCAGGTTGAACACGATTCGCTCGAAGAGATAGCGATCAAGCAAGACACTGTCATCACTGCCGGCTCGCACCTCGAACTCCACCTTCTGGCGTTGGGCCAGCAGGCGAAAATCGTTGCTCAGCCGCTCGAGCATCTCGGCTACCGGAGTCGGCTCGCGGTGGATCTCGAGTTTGCCTGCCGACACCTTCGAGAAGTCGAGCAGGGCGTTCACCTGCTCGAGCAGACGCAAGGCGTTGTTCTGGCTGGTCAGAAGTGCGTTGCTCACATAATCGGGCTGGTCCGAGCTGAGCAGATGTTCGATGGGAGCCAGAATCAAGGTCAAGGGGGTTCTTAGCTCATGCGAGACGTTAGCCAGAAATTCGTCCTTGAGACGCTCGTTGGCCCTGAGTTCCTGGTTGCTACGAGAGAGCTTCCTCTGGGCCTGCTCCTTTTCGGAAATCTCATGCTGCAGCGCTTCGTTGAGCGCCTCGAGTTCGGCCGGCGAGCGCAGGGCCAACGCCGCCGGCAGGATACGCACCAGGGCTACCACGGCCGCCCACGAGGCGATCGCGGTGGCCAGCTTGACCCAGCCAGCCAACCGGTAGATCGGATAGTAGAACAAGATGATCTCCATTACGTGGGTGGCCCCACAGGTCAAAATGAAGGCTGCGAAGACCCACGATATCCAGGACATCGGCAAGTCCCGCCGCCGACGGGCGAAGACCAGCAGCAGGATGGGAATCGAGACATAGGCCAGCGCGATGAGAAAATCCGAGACATTGTTGAGCAAGATCTCGCCCTGCGTCCATTGACCGCACACCGCCCTGGGCACGAAACCCGTTGGGTCCATGACGTGATGAAGACTACAATCCATCCCTGGCTTTTAATCGCCCCCCCCGGTCGGGCCTGCATCCGGGCGGATAAGCGCCGGTTCAGTCTCTTTTCAGAGCCCTTCCCCACAATAGGGCCATGAGGGTCCAGGCTGCGCCAAACCGCGCCCGCGTGCGCCAACTTGCCCAGGAGGGTCGCCACCGCCAGGGTGGTCAGACCTTTGAGCACGCCCGTCAGGTCGGTCAGAACTACCTTGCCGCCATCGCCCGCGAAGCGGCCGGCAGTGCCGACGGCATCGTGGCCGAAGTGGCCAACACCGCCTCCGCCCAGCGGCTCTATCCCGAGAGCGCCTATCAGACCCAGAATATCGCCCTGGGAGCCCTGGCCGACGGGGTAGGGGGTAACATCGGCCCGACCCTGGCCTGGGTCGGCTACAACGCCATGCACAAGACCATCTGGCATCAAGCGTCCGAAGCCTATTCCGACGGACGTCACGTGGGTGCGTCTTTCCTCGACGGCATCACCAGCCACAGCCTCCACTACGAAGAACGTTTGCTGGCCAATACTGCCCGTCAGGCGTCGGCCGTCAAGCTCTTTCACGAGACAGCTTTTCGAGCCGAGGCCATTGCGCTTGATACCATCACCAAAGGCGTGGTCGGCCAGAACACCGATCGGTTGCTAGCCCAGTTTGGCCGCGCCGCTCGCATGAAGTCGCGCAACAACGAAGACGCTCGCAACCTGATCTACCCCGTCCTCAACACCCTGGCCCAGTCCAGCGACTCGCGGGTGGCCGCCCTGGGCGATGTGGGAGCCAAAGCCAGCGGAGCCTACCTCTACCAGGATGCCGGTAGCCTGGCCCAGGACGTGGCTCTGGCCAAGGTGCTCGAGAGCCCGGTCGGGTCCACTCCCGAGGCCGACCTGGCCGACTATGGCCGGCGAGCCCTCGATCAGTGCAGCCGGGCTCAAGACCAGCGTCACATCGGCCACGAAGTCCTGCGCGGCATCGCCCGCCACGCTAACGACCCGGCCCGCCGCTGGCTGGCCCGGGTAGCCGACAATGCCACCTGTCCGCGCCTTTACGACCGCAGCGCCGCCGGAGCCCACTACGAAGCGTTCGACCTCCTCTCTAAAAACGAGACCGAGGCCGACAAGCTGGGCAGTCGCTTCGGTCTGGCCGTGCTCGGCCGCAGCGATGCCGCCGACGACAAGCGAACCATCGTGGCCAAAGTGCTGGAGGCCCTCACCCAAGAAGAGCGAGACCCGGTCAAGAAGAACGTGCTCGAGACCGCTCACCGGCTGTCGCTACAAGCAGCCACCTCGGTCGGACTGGGCCTGCAGAAGTTCGCTTTCGACTTCGTGCTCAACGCTCCCGAGACGCCGGCCGGCCAGCTCGGTGGAGCCGACGAAGTCGACCCCGAGGTCCTCCAAAAGCGGCTGGCCTTCAACACCTCGGTGCAAGACACCCTGCGCGCCCAAACCGATAAGAATCAGCAAGAAGTGCTCAGCAAGCAACTGCGCATGGGGCAGCTGGCCGACGGGTTCAACCCGCTGGTGCCCCAGGATCATCGCCTGGCCAAGCACATCAAGATTGCCGGAATCACCCAGCTGGTGGGAATGGGCGCGGCCGCCGCCGGCCTCTTCGCCCGCACTCTTTCGCCCGAACTCGGCCTCGGCCTGATGGCCGTCGGAGGCATCAGCGCCGCCGGCTCCTGGCTCTACAAGAACAACGCCCAGGCCAAGCGCAAGCAGGTCCTCGACCAGTACTGGCCGCTGCGCAAGCAGTATGACCAGCTCGACGGCGAGCAGCAGGCCGGCCAGTCGGCCGTGGCCGCTCTCAAGACCATGGCCGACCAGCTCACCCCCGCCATCGAGCGCGACCAGCGCTCGCTCGAGGTGATCAAGCTAGCGCAGACCGGCGACACCGCGACTTTTGACATCGATATCGACCCCGATGCCGTCACCATCGGCGACTTCACCATCTTCACCGATGATGGCGCTCAGGATGACCCGGCCCCGGCCCGCTCGGGCCGGGCCAAAAGCGAACGCAGCCCCCTGCCCGACCAGGCCGCCGGAACTCCTTCCAACTAGTATCGAGCCGCCGAGCGGAACTTGATGGCGTAGTAGTCGGGGTGACGCTGGCCCGAGTGCAGCAGTTTCAGCTCCACCTCGAGCAAGCGGGTGTTGTCGTGCGGGTCGCCCCGCCGTGGATTGCGGGTGGTGAGGTACTCCGCTCCACCCGACCCCCCCTGGCGAGCCACGAACTGGGCCCGAAAGCCACCGAAGGCATCGGTCACCACCGACCCCTCCGGGCCGACCCCTTCGACGGTCTGCTCGGGCGCCAGCACATGGCTCAACAGCACCCGGCGGTGAGCGGCTTCGGCCAGCGTTCCGGGCAGCATGTCCGCAAAGGCCGGCAGGTAGTTCTTGTTCGGCATGTTGCGCTCCCAGCGCACCAGGTCTCCGGTCTGCTCCCCGTTGGTCTCCAGCGTGTAAAAGACGAACTTGTCCCAGCGCGGAGCGCCCCAGGGATTGACCAGCAACTGGTTCTTGAGAGCCGGGTCGTAGGCCCGGGCCGAGACCAACGACAAACCGGGCGCTTCGCTTGAAATGTCGGCGTTGGGATAGACCTGAATCGAGGTCAAAGCCGTCTCGTTGATATCGCGACGCAGCCAGGAGATGGCCGTCTCGGTCGAGCCGCTTACCAGGTACGACGACGAAGTGGCCTGGCGGGTGCTATTGCTGAGTTTGATGACCGAAGCCAGAATCACCCCGGCCACCAGAGCCAGGCCGGCATAGATCAAAATCTCGGTCAAGGTGAATGCTCTTTTCATGGCTACCTCCAGACCGGAACCCGAACCTCGAGTTCCTTGTTTTCGAGCAGCAGTTCCTCGACCTGATCGTCGCCGACTCCCTCTTTCCAGGTCACTTTTACCGTGACCACGTCCGAGTTGCCGGCGGTCTGACCGACGCAGCTGCCGTTTTCGTAGGTGACGGTCTTGTGAAAGACCATCTGTTGCTGGCGGCCGGCCACCCAAACGGTGACCGGCTGCTCGGTCTCTTCGGCCCACCAGCGCGGCTCGGGGTCGCCGAAGGTGTGCGTCTCGATGTCGTCCATCAGGCTGTTGGCGATCAGCATGGCCACGCTGCGATTGCGGCTTTGTAGCGCATGTTGGCTGCTGGTGCTAAACACCGACAGCATCACCAGGAGCGAGATACAGATCAAGGCTAGCGCCAGGCTCACCTCGATGATGGTAAATGCGCGGTTCTTCATCGCCGTTCACCTCCCGCCGTGATGTGATGGGTTACCGGGGGCGGCCCCACCTGAACTGCTGCCTCACTGTCGTTGGCCGCGCCATAGGCCTGCACCATGGCGCGGGTTAGAGCGTCGTCTCCCTCGATCGCTTTGGGCACATAGAGGGATGCCTGGTTGAAATACGGATAGTAAAGGAAGTCGTGGGTGCGAATCGAGCCGTGATAGGACATCAGCGTGCCCACCGTCAGGCCGGCCTGGCTGACCAGGTCCTGGTCGGCGATGAACATCCCGCTCACCTGACGGGCCTGGTTGCCGATGGTAATGGTCCGGCCATACACGAGCAACCCCGCGTATTCCTTGAGGTACTCGTCAGCGTCGAGCACGTTGGTCACTTCGAGCAGCCGGCCCAACAGGTCGCGGCCGTGGTCACCGACCCGAGTCTCGAAGTCTTGTACGAAGTCGAGATAGAACTTCTCGATGTCGTCTTCGTTCGAGTCGAGCTCGTTGGCGATGGCGTTGGCCGTGTCGACAATCGGGCCAAAACCGCCGGGAGTCAGGATGCGAGCCGCCTCGTTGACCAGCTTCTGGCTGACTTCGTCGATAGCCCATTGGATTGCCCGCGTCTGCAGTTCTTCAGCGAACTCCTCGACCTCGGCCTGGATCTGTTCCTGGTCGAATTCACCCGAGGCGATCAAAGCCTGGGCGTCGCCGGCCGCAACCACGGCCGCCCCCAGGTCCAGTGTCAAAGCCATGGGCACCACGCCCGTGCCGAAGGGCCACCAATCGGCCTGGGGATAGAGATTGTCGCCCACCGTGAGATTGAGTCCGCCGGTGTAGGCAAAGCTCAGAGCTCGAGCCACGAAGACCAGCAGATTCTCTTTGGGCGAGGGGATAGGAGTCACCACCACGACCGGCGGGAACGGGATGGTCACCAGTTGGAAAGTGGTCGCGTAACGCGCGAAATAGGGAGCGCGCAGATGGAACGGTCCGGCCAGCTTCGAGAACAGCGGAGCCACCTGGCCCAGCAGTTGCTGGACGGTTTCGGCGCCGCTGGCGGTGCCCGGCAGGTCGAGCGCCGCAATCAAGTCGGGAATGGTGTGGCCCGAGTAGATACCGAACGGGATGCTCACGTCGCCGTCGACCAGCAAAGCCGCGCTGATGGGATGAATCTCCTCGGGCTCGCCGGCCACCATGATCGAGCCGAAGCCCGACGAACCCTGGCACTCGAAGTTGCCTTTGACAATCAGACTCGAGCCTTCTTCGAAAAAGACGCGTCCACTCGGCTTGAAGGCGTTGGAGATCGAGGGAGTGGCCACCGGCGAGACCACCCTGAGGTTGCCGTTGACCACCATGACCGTGCCGCGCTGGAGCCACAGGTCGCCCCGCACCTCCATGTTACCGTCATAGCGCAGGGTTCGGCTGGAGGGAACGGTCCAGGTCGAACGTGACACAAACGTCGTCCCGTTCCACTCGAACTGGGGCACCTCGTCTTCGGGGCCGTAGTGGACCACCCGCACGTTGCTGCTGATGGCCGCGGCTACCCCTTTCAGGTCGGCCCCGCCGGCCACGGCCGTGACCAGATCAAACATCTTGCCGATGGTCTTGGAGTAGTTCCAGCCCCATTGGCCGTCCCGGCCGGAGGGGTCCTCAGCCCGGGTTTGGGGCAGCGACGACATGCCCGAGCCCAGCTTGCCGCTGGCGATGTCGCCGGCTTCCTCGGAAGAGTCCTCCAGGAAGTCCTGGATATCCTCGAACTTTTCGAGGGCATCGTCGTAGGTTTCTTGAGCCTCCTCCAGAGCGTCCTGGTTGGCCGCGGAGGGATTGGCCGCGTACGCCGCCTGAGCCGCCTCAAGGGCCGCTTTGGCGGTCTCGAGCTGCTGACGGGCCTCTTCGAGCATTTTACCCGCGTTGGTCTGTTCGCTAGCGATGTCGGTCAGTCTGGCCAGGTCGGGGTCATGCTCACTCGAAAAACCCAGGTCGGGCTGGAACGGCACGTGCAACCAGATCTCCCAGACCACCCCGGGCACCACGATGCTGGCCCCCGGAATCATCGGCACGGGAAAGTTGAAAGCCTGGTTCACACTCAGCAGCGTCTCGGGATCAAAGCTCGCGCCAAACAACACGTCGAGCATGTCGCCCAGTTCCATGTGATTGCTGAACAGGCCCGTTTTGTTGCCCGTCGCGGCCGAGGCCGTCAGACTCAAATTGGCATTCTGCAGCTGGCTCATCAGGTTGTCTTCGTAGGCGGGTAGAGGCAGGGTGCCCACGAACCCCAGGCCGGCGCCGTCGCCAATAGCCACTTCGCCGCCCTGGGAGTGGGCCTCGCCATAGGCCATCTCTTCTACCTGAATGTCACCCTGGGCCCCCAGGATGGCCGGCACACCCGAGTAGGCGTCGGTCGAGTCGGTGGAGTCGTCGTGGGCCGGGTTCTGCCAACCCATCACTTCGCCCACCCGGATCGCTCCTTTGGGCGCATAGGCGGCGTAGCCGGGGATGTCGCTTTCGACAGCCTGGTAAGAGTCGCGACGCACCCCGGCGTAAACACCGCTGGTGTCTGGCTTGAATTCCAGGTAACGGTGGGCGTGGGCGCTCTGGGCGGCTTTCAGATCGGGCAGCCCGGCCCAGCGTCCGTCGGCGCGGGTGAAAATCTGTTGGGAGTAGTTCTCGGGGATGGGATGGGAGGAGTCGTCGGTGACGTCTTCGATATCGGCAAGCACTTTCAGTCCCCACGGTTGAGGGGTGCCGAGCAGGCGCTCGCGCAGAGCGAAGTTGCGGCCTTCGCGGAATCTCAATTCGGCCTCGGTGCGCATCACGGCGGACTTGGACACGACTTGTTGGTGATGGAGGGCCACCACCATAGTCAGCAGGACGAACATCGTTCCTACCACCCAGAGCAGTGTGCTGCCTCCGCTAGGATAACGTCGCATCGGGGTCGCCTCCTTTCTTCTAGCCAGACCGCACGGGACGCACCAAAGCAAGAGCGAGGCTTGGGCAGGGGGTCGCGAGCGATCGTCGGGGCGCGCTGGGGCGCCGGCAGTCAAGCCACTGCGCGGGCTAGATCACGGTCGTGGCCAAGGGTAGGCTCCGACGGACCGTGCAGGCCGTAGGAGCGAAGCCGGTCGATGTTCGCATCCAGGCCCAAAGACAATCTCGACTAAGTTTGACGCGCAGGCCGTGAAATCCTTCAGCACCGAGGTGCTCGCGGCTTCAGCCAGCGTTCCGGGTGGTAGTCAACTCGCTGCCGGGGTGGCATCCCGGCCTGGGCCCGGCCTTTGACATCTTGAGGCCTGGAATGTTAGCATCTTGATGTGTCGAAACGAACTACTCTAACCCTTGATGACGATGTTGCCCTGCAGTTAGAACGCGAAGCTCGCGAGTCGGGCCTCTCCTTCAAGGAGGTAGTGAATCGGGCTATTCGAGCAGGTCTGTCCAGACGGGTTCGTCAGCAGAAGCCCTTCATCGTTCAGGCTCGTCCCCTCGGGCTTCGGCCTGGACTAAGCTATGATGACATCGAGGAACTTCTCGAGGTTGGCGAGGGCGCCGACCATCGATGAACCTTGTCGATGCCAACCTGCTCCTCTACGCCTATGACAGCTGCAATCCCCGTCACGGCCAGGCTCGGGCCTGGTTGGAGCACCTGCTGAGCCAGGACGAACCGGTATGGCTCTGCTGGCCGGTCGTGTTGGCCTTTCTACGCATCTCCACCAACTCGCGGCTCCTGGACCAGCCCCTCGATCCCGAAGAGGCGTTCGCCATTGTGGATTCCTGGCTCGAACGCGACAATGTAGCCTGGGTTGGCCCCGGGCCGGGCCATTGGGCAGTGCTCAAAAAGGTGATTCGTGAGGGTCAGGCTCGAGGGCCGCTAGTCTCTGATGCCCACCTGGCTGCACTAGCCCTCGAACACGGAGCAACGCTGCTCTCCTCCGACCTCGACTTTGCTCGTTTCTCGGGGCTCAGCTACACAAATCCCCTCACAACCTGATCGGGTGCCACGTTCGAGGGCTCGAGGTCAGCCCCGATGGACCCAGCTTACATGGCTCGTCGCGGCAGCACAAAACGAAAGTCGGAGCCTTCGACCCAGATGCGTCCTCCGTGGGCCTCCACCAGACCCTTGCAGATCGACAAGCCGAGTCCGGCACCGCCGTCGGCCTTTCTCTGGCCACGGCAGAAACGCTCGAACACATGCTCTCGCTGGTCAATCCCTACCCCCGGGCCCTCATCCTTCACCGAGAACTCCACCTCTCGAGCGTTACACTGGACAGACACGGTGATTTCTCCCGAGCCGTGCTGGCTGGCGTTCTCCAACAGGTTGGTGAGAACTTGCGAGATGAGGACGTAGTCCATCGAGACGAAAGGAAGATTTTCGTCGATGTGAACCTCCACCCTGGCTCCTCCCACGCGCCGCCGGTAGGCTTCGACCGTGGTGTATACCAGGTCGGCCACGTCGCAGGCTACCAGATTGGGATTCATCGCGCCGGCTTCGAGGCGGCTCATCTGCAGTAGATGGGCGACCAGGCGGTTGAGACGTTCGGCCTCAGCCAGCGCATTGCAGATCATGTCGCGGCGGGCAGGCTCGTCGAGTTCGATCTCGGGCTCGAGCAAAGTGGACAGGGCCCCCGTGATCGACACCAGGGGAATGCGCAAATCGTGAGAAATCGAGCCCAACAAGGCCCTCTGGAGGCGCTCAGCCCCTTTTACCAACTCCCGGTCGCGATTGGCCACGGCCAGACGAACTCGGGACAGGGTGCCGCCAAACTGCCCCAGGATGGCTTCCAAGAGTTCTAGATTTTCACCCACCCGGACTGCCTCAGGCAGGCCAACCACCCCCAGGCAACCGTGCGGACCTATCACGGGATGCCACTGTCTGGTCGCCCCGGCCAGCGTATCGGTCCCCCTCCCGGCGCGTTGACAGTGCCGGAAAGACCAATCCGCCACAGCCTGCTCGGCTTGCTCCAGCGAGCTAGACCGAAGAAGGCCTGTCGGCTCGCTCGCCAGACAAACGACGGCCGCACCGAAGAGCTTTTCCACGTGGCCAGCAACCGTGTCGATCACTTCTTGCTCGTTGGTTGCTCTGGCCAGCTCGCGAGTCAGACCCAGGAGCGTCAGGGCCTGAACCTCTCGCGATCTCGACAGTCTCACCGTCGCCTGGGCTCGGGAGGTGAGATGGCTGACCAACAGGCCCGCCAGCAGGAGGCCCAGGAAGGTCAGGAGATACTCGGGGTCGGCCACCTGAAATGTCAGGCGGGGAGGGACGAAGAAGAAGTTGAAAGCCACCACGCTGGTCACCGAGGCCAGAAACGACGGTCCCCGACCCAGGTAATATCCTGCCCAGACCACCGTGGCCAGATAGAGCATCACCTGGTTGGTTGGTTCAAAGCGTGGGAGAATCGGCTGCCCCAGCAGGGTGGCCAGGGCCACCAGAAGGATCGCCGACAGATAAGGTGACACGGTTGCTCGGGGGCGCAGCCGGCGGCGAGGAGCGGCCTGAGTCTCTCGTTCGCCCTCACCGATTACGAAGATGTCCACCCCGCGGGTCTGTTGCAGAATCTGGTCGACCAGGGTGCCTCGCAGCATTTCGTGCCAACCCCGATGCAGCGGTTTTCCCGCCACGATCTTGGTAACGTTTTCACGACGAACGAACTCGGCCACCTCGGCCACCATCGACTGGCCTGTGAGGGTGGTGACCTCAGCCCCCAGGCGCGTGGCCAGTTCGAGGTGGCGGGTGACTCGCTCGCGTTCAGCCGGGGAGAGTTGGTCGGTGGCGATGTGTAGCGCCACCCAGGGGGCGTCTAGAACGTCGGCCAGTCGTTTGGCCGCTCGTACCAATCGTTCGCTGAGCGGGCTGGGGCCGACACAGACCAGCAGGCGCTCCCCGGCCGGCCAGGGGCCAGGGATCGAGCGGTGTCGCATGTAGGTGCGCACATCCTCGTCCACGCGACGAGCGGCCTCGCGCAACACCATTTCGCGCAAGGCCGAGAGGTTGCCTGGGCGAAAGAAGTTCGAAACGGCCCGTTCCGCCTGAGCCGGCACGTAGACCTTGCCCTGTTCCAGGCGGGCGATCAGTTCCTCCGGGGGAATGTCCACCAGCACCAACTGCGAGGCCTGTTCCAGGACAAGGTCGGGGACCGTCTCGCGAACGGTGACTCCAGTGATCTGCTTGACGATGTCCCCAAGGCTCTCGAGATGCTGGACGTTGACGGTCGTGTACACATCGATGCCCGCTTCCAGCAGTTCCATCACATCGTGATAGCGCTTGGGGTGGCGGCTGCCCGGCTGGTTGGTGTGAGCCAGTTCGTCGACCAGGATGACCTGGGGAGCGCGAGTCAGCGCCAGGTCGAGGTTGAACTCCTCGAGTTGGACGCCGCGGTACTCGCTCTGAGCCCGGGGAAGGACCTCCAGGCCGTCGAGCAAGGCTTCGGTTTCCTGGCGGCCGTGGGTTTCCACCAGCCCCACCACCACATCCACCCCGCTGGCCGCTAGTTGACGAGCGGCCGACAACATGGCGAAGGTCTTGCCTACTCCGGCCGCATAGCCCAAATAGATCTTCAATTCGCCGCGTGTCTCGCGCAGCTGCGAAGCGGTCAGCCGGGCGAGCAACTGGTCTGGGTCCGGGCGTTGGTTCATTCTCTAGCAGCCTTTGTTCCGCCGTTAGCATAGGTCATGCGAGGTCAGCGTCGGGTCAAGTTGACCGGGCCAGACCTCAAGAAAGGGTTAAGGCCCGGGAGGTGGTTCTGGGAGCAAGCGGTAGCCCACGCCGATGGCCGTCAGAATGAGTTCTGGACGGGTCGGATCGTCTTCGAGCTTCTGACGTAGATTTCGGATGTGAAACCTGAGCGCGGCGCGTCGCCCCGGGAATGCCCTACCCCACGTCGAGCGATAGAGTTGGCCGTAGGTGAAGACCCGTCCGGCTTCACTGGCCAGCACTCGAATCAGCCGATACTCGGTTGGGGTAAGTGATACTTCACGGCCTCGGCACCAGACCCGTCGCGACGGAAAGTCGATCTCTAGCGGACCGGAACGAAATCTCGCGGTGTGAGCCCCACGAGCGCGTCGCAGCACAGCCCGCAGACGAGCCAGCAACTCACTTGCTCCCAGAGGCTTGACCAGGAAGTCCTCGGCGCCGGCTTCGAGTCCCTTCACGATCTCGTCGGTCTGGTCCCGAACCGAGACGATGATAACGGGCACCCGCGTCCACTCTCTCAAGCGTTTGAGCACCTCCAGGCCGTCCATGTCCGGTAGTCCGAGGTCGAGCAGCACCAGGTTGGGCGCCTGGTCTCGAACGGCCCGCAAGGCCTCGGCGCCAGAGGCGACCGCCGTCAAGGAGAAGCCGGCTCCTTTCAGGCAGGTCTGGAGGAACTTGCGGACCGAGTCGCTATCTTCGACCAGGAGAATGCTTTCGGGTGATGACACGGGCGCCTCAGAAACGAGTGGAGACTCCGAAAGTGAATCCCCAGTCCAGTCCGCTGGAAGAGAATCCTTTGAAGACTGCGGCGTCGAGCTGCAGGTCGGGGTCGACCAGGTAGGTGACCACCACGTCTGCGGCCGTGGTAGCGGGTTGCCCGGGGGCAGCCGGAGAGAAACCGGCGAACTCGAAGTAGATGCTCGACTTGTCGGATAGGGGAGTGCTCACGCCGACAGTGCCGAACGTCTGGAGGACCCGGTCGCGACCATCGCCTGGAGAGAGCGCACCAAGGTTGATCAGCAGTCCGGTGGAGTCATCGAGCGGGAAGTCGGCGGCCAGGCTCAAAGACGGTACCAAGCCCGGTGCTCGAAAAGTCCTGCTGCCGCTCGGCACCTGCAGCGAACCTACCAGGCTGAGCGAGGCGCCGGGCTCGCTCAGGAAATTCCACTTGAAACCCGGCGCCAGATCGCCGACTCCGAGATTGGGATCTTGATAGTTGAGCAGGTTGGTGGCCAGGCGGAACTCCAGGTCGCCGGAGGTTCCAACCCTAAAAAGCAGCGGGGTTTGAGTTAGCGTCTGCCCGCCCGCTTTCGTGGTGGTGACCAGCACGCCTGACTCCAGCGACGCGACTCCATCGCCGACCACCTTGCTCCCGTTACCGAAGCTAGGCCGGTCCACGATGATGGTGGCGGGGCGTCCGGGCTCCGTCTCAGACTCACTCTCCTGGCACCAGGCCGGCCCGACCGACAGGCCGAGCAGCAATAGAATAGATACAATCCTCTTCATTGGAAAGGGCTCCTTGGGTGAGATGTTGACAAACCTCTGGTTTGCCGGATGATCCTAGCTCCTGGCGCCTCAAGCGAGGATGAACGCAAAGACTTTTTGGCTTAAGGTTCCGTAAAGGCGGGGGCGTCTTAAGCCTTTCTTGATCCCTGGAGGCTTGCGCTTGAGCCGCCATTGACCAGTGAGTGTCTATAATCACCGCACACACAGAAAGCGAGGAGACTCATGACTGCACTCTACTGGATAGGCCTCATCGTGGCCCTCATCTTGTTCATCTACCTGCTGGTAGCCATGCTCAATCCGGAGTCCATGCAATGAGCAGTCTACTCTATCTCTTTCTAGGGCTCTCGTGCTTTGCCACTCTCTTTGGCTTGACCGAAGTGGTAGCCCGGACCCAATCCCAGGAGCAACCATGAACGCCATTCTATTTATCTTGCTGATCGTGGGGGGCACGGCCTTGCTCTCGTGGCCCTTGGGCGCGGCCATGCATTGGGCCATGGACCCTGGCATCGATAGCGGGCCCTTGAGGCAGCGCTTGGACCGGTTGTTTCTCGCCGTGGCCGGCGAGCCCGGCCGGCAGCAGCAGGACTGGAAGCGATACCTGGTCGCCATGCTGGCCTTCAACCTGGTGATGTTCGTGGTGAGCTTCACCTTCATGACGCTTCAACAACACCTTCCCCTCAACCCCGATGGGAAGGGCGCCATCGAGGGAAGCCTCGTTTTTAACACGGTCGCATCGTTCACCTCGAACACCAACCTTCAGCACTATTCGGGAGAGGTTTCCATGAGCTACCTCACCCAGCTGTGCTCGCTCATGTGGTTGCAGTTCGTTTCGGCAGCCACGGGACTGGCCGCTTTGACCGCTCTGGCCCGGGGGCTGGCGGGCCGCCCCAATATGGGCAACTTCTTCGTCGATGTCCAGCGGGCCGTGTTCTTGGTTCTGTTGCCCGTATCGCTGGTGGTGGCCACCTTGATGGTGCTGGCAGGCGTGCCGATGACCTTCGACGGAGCGGCCCTGGCCACCACTCTCGAGGGTGCCCAGCAGACCCTCTCGCGCGGTCCCGTGGCCGCCTTCCTGGCCATCAAGCAACTGGGCACCAACGGAGGCGGCTTCTTTGGTCCCAACTGCACTCACCCATTCGAGAACCCGAGCTTCTGGGCCAACGCCCTGGCGATGGTGAGCATCATTCTCATTCCCATGGCCTCGGTCTGGATGTTCGGACGCATCGTCGGCCGCCTCCGGCACGCCGCCGTTGTCTTTGGGGTGATGATGATGCTGCTACTGGTCAAAGTGGGGGGCGCCGTATGGTTCGAACAAGCCCCCACCCCGGCCTTCGCCCGGCTACCCATCGAGCAGACCACCGCCAACCTTGAAGGTAAGGAGCTACGGCTGGGCTCGACCACCGGTCCGCTCTGGAGCGTGCTCACCACTTCCACCAGCAACGGTTCGGTAGGGGCCATGCACGACAGCCTCAATCCTATGACGGGACTTTTCCCGCTGGTGGGAATGTGGTTGAACGCCACCTACGGCGGAGTCGGCGTCGGAATGATCAACATGTTCGTCTACATCATCCTGGCCGTCTTCATCGCCGGAATGATGGTAGGTCGCACACCCGAGTATCTCAACCGGCGGGTGGAGGCACGCGAGGTCAAACTGGCTGCCCTGGCCATGCTGGCGCACGCCTTTTTCATCCTGGTGGGAACGGCGGTTTTCGCGGTAACGCCCTGGGGAGTCGACAGCCTGAACAATGGCGGACCTCATGGGTTTAGCGAGATGCTCTACGAGTTTAGCTCGGCCAGCGCCAACAACGGCTCTGGCTTCGAGGGGCTGGGCGACAACACTCCGCCCTGGAACATCGCCACTGGTGTGGTGATGCTGCTGGCGCGGTTTATTCCCATCATCTTGCCGCTGGCCATCGCCGGCTCCCTGGCGGCCAAGAGGCCCACCGCCCAGTCGGCTGGCACCCTGAGCGTCGAGGATGGCACCTTCGGAATCATGTTGGTGGCCACCATCGTCATCTTCGGGGCCCTCACTTTCTTTCCGGCGGCTGCCCTGGGCCCCATTGTCGAACACCTCCTCATCTAGGCTTGTGAAAGGACGCAGCCCATGAACACGATACTCGCTAGTTTGAAAATCACCCTCACCACCATGCTGGTCTGTGTGGCCGGCTACAGTCTGCTCGTCTGGTCCGCAGGTCGTCTGCTGGTGCCGGAGCTAGCCGAGGGGTCGTTGCTCAGAAGGTCTGACGGCAGCCTGGTCGGCAGTCGCCTGATCGCCCAAAAATTCGAGCAACCCCGCTACTTCTGGCCTCGCCCCTCGGCTGTCGACTACAACGGAGCCGGGGCCGGAGGCAGCAATAAGTCGCCTACCAGTTCGGACCTGACCGAGCGGGCCGCCACTACCGTAGCTGCCTACGGGGCCACTGCCGACAACCCTTTACCGGCCGACCTCGCCGCTGCCTCCGGCGGCGGGTTAGACCCCCACATTAGCGCGCGAGCGGCCTTCTATCAGGCCCGCCGCGTGGCCGAGGCCCGCGGCCGGACCGTCGGCGAGATCGAGCGCTTGATCCAGAACCACGCCTTCTCGCCCGGTGGCCCCCTGACTTCAGACCGATTGGTCAACGTGCTAGAACTCAACCTCGCTCTCGACGAGCAGAGGAGTTAAGGAAACCGCATCATGACTCACCAACCTCGCCCGCTATTTGATCCCGAGATCGTCAGAACCGCCCTCGTATCGAGTCTGGCCAAGCTCGACCCCCGGCACCAGCTCAAGAATCCGGTCATGTTCGTGGTCGAGGTGGGCAGCCTCCTCACCACTCTGTTGTTCTTGCACGGCTTGTTTGTCGGCGGTGAGGAGCCGGCCGCCTTTATCGGTGCCGTGTCGGCCGGGCTTTGGTTCACCGTGCTCTTCGCCAACTTCGCCGAGGCCATGGCCGAGGGTCGCGGCAAGGCTCAGGCCGACACCCTGCGCAAGGCCCGCAAAGATGTCCAGGCCGTCCGTCTCGAGTCGGCCGATCGGCAGGGCCCTCGCGAGCAGGTGCCCGCCTCGGCGCTGCGCCAGGGAGACATCGTTCTGGTGGAAGCTGGCCAACAAATCCCCGGGGACGGCGACGTGATTGAAGGCGTTGCCTCGGTCGACGAGAGCGCTATCACCGGCGAAAGCGCCCCCGTCATCCGCGAAAGCGGGGGCGACCGCAGCGCCGTCACCGGCGGCACCCGCGTCTTATCTGATTGGCTGGTGGTGCGCATCAGCGCCAATCCTGGCGAATCTTTCCTGGACCGAATGATCGGTATGGTCGAAGGGGCCCAACGGCAGAAGACGCCCAACGAGATCGCCCTGGATATCTTGCTGGCGGCTCTGACCATCATCTTCTTGCTGGTGTGCGTAACTCTGCTGCCTTTCTCCATCTACAGCGTTACGGCGGCCGGGAGCGGTTCGCCCATCACCATCACCGTATTGATCGCGCTGCTGGTATGCCTGATTCCCACCACCATCGGAGGCCTGCTGTCGGCCATCGGCATCGCCGGAATGGACCGCCTGATCCAGGCCAACGTCATCGCCATGTCAGGGCGCGCCGTGGAGGCGGCTGGTGATATCGATGTGCTGCTGCTGGACAAGACCGGTACCATCACCTTCGGCAATCGTCAGGCCACCGAGTTTCTTCCCGCCCCGGACGTCAACGAGAAGGCTCTGGCCGATGCGGCCCAGCTGGCCTCGCTGGCTGACGAGACCCCCGAGGGGCGCAGTATCGTGGTGCTGGCCAAGACAAAGCACGGCCTTCGGGAGCGGGAACTGAAGTCTCTGAACGCGACGTTCGTGCCTTTCACTGCCCAAACCCGGATGAGTGGCGTAGATCTCAACGGGCGGATGATCCGCAAAGGAGCTGTCGACACCATGGCCACCTTCCTCAAAGAGCGGGGTGCCGGCGTTCCCCCCCAGGTGCAGGCGGCCGCCGATACCATCGCGCGCCAGGGGGGAACGCCCCTGGTGGTGGCCGAGGCCAATTCGACCGGAGCGCCCCGGGCTCTGGGAGTGGTCCACCTCAAGGACATCGTCAAGGGAGGCATCAAAGAACGCTTTCTCGAGCTGCGCGAGATGGGCATCAAGACAGTCATGATCACCGGCGACAACCAGTTGACGGCTGCTTCTATCGCGGCCGAGGCCGGGGTCGACGACTTTCTAGCCGAAGCCACTCCGGAGGCCAAGCTCAATCTGATTCGAGACTACCAGGCGGGGGGTCGCCTGGTAGCCATGACCGGGGACGGCACCAACGACGCTCCGGCCCTGGCCCAGTCGGATGTGGCCGTGGCCATGAATACCGGGACCCAGGCGGCCAAAGAGGCCGGCAACATGGTGGATCTCGACTCCAACCCCACCAAGCTCATCGAGATCGTGGAAATCGGAAAGCAGTTGCTGATGACCCGCGGTTCGCTGACCACCTTCAGCATCGCCAATGACGTGGCCAAATACTTCGCCATCATTCCGGCGGCCTTCATGACCACCTACCCGGCGCTGGCCAAGCTCAATATCATGGGGCTGGCTTCGCCCACCACCGCCATCCTGTCGGCCGTCATCTTCAACGCCCTGGTGATCGTGGCTCTGATTCCCCTGGCCCTGCGAGGCGTGCCCTATGTGGCCGCCGGAGCCGGCGATGTGCTGCGCAGGAACCTGCTCATCTATGGTCTCGGTGGCCTCATCGCCCCGTTTCCCGCCATCAAGCTCATCGATATGGCGCTGGCGGCGGTGGGGGTGCAGTGAACCTGGGCAACTCCGGTCCCAGGGGGGGGATTGGCTTTTTTCGTCACTTGCTGCTATGATAGGGATGGTTACCCTCGTAATATTGCCCATAAGCAATGTCCCACGGGTTGAGCCCTCGGGTTCCCCGCCTCGGGAGATGGGATCCAGAATGACAGATTGGAAAGGTGATATCTATTTTCGAACCAACAATTATGCCTCCATGCAGAAGCTGTGGAGAAGAATGGACGTTTAGCGTCCTGGAACAGGCCCTTTTCTACGAGAAAGGCCATCGGAACGACCCTAGCCGGTGTAAGCCCTGCCGAGAAGAGCGCAAGAAGCGCTCGCCCCGGCAGGACGACGGCGGCGACACCAGGCACGAAGTCGTCTGCGCCGATTGTGGCCAGGACGCTCACGTGCCCTTCGTGCCCCGACCCGGGCGCCCGGTCTATTGCCGTCAGTGCTTCTTGCTGCAGCGTCGGAGTGGTTGATGATGGACGTGGAAATCGTTGCTACTCGCGAGATTCCTGACGAGAAGGCCGACCAGGTCGAGACCTTTTTCGGCACCCGGGTAGTGGCAGTCCAGAACGGAGCCGAAGAGAGCAAGCTACACCTGGAGTATGGCTTCGAGCCCAGCTACGGTCGCACGAGGCGGTGTCTCAAGGTGCGGCGGCCGGGCAAGAGTCCCATCATGACCTTCTACGGTGGCGACCGTTGGGGTCAGAATGGGCGGGTCTACGCCAAGTTGCCAAAGAGCAAAGGGCGCGGCTACATTCGCGACGGCAGCAAGATCGATCCTCAACTCGAAGAGCTTGGGACCTGTCGGCTGCGTCGCTTCATCGAGCCGCGGCCGGGGCGCAGGGTCGAAGCTTGCTGGGCCCTGGCGGCCCAGGAGGACGACCTCGAAACGTTGGTCCAGGCTGCTCTGGTCTGCGAGCAGCTCAGAAGCCAGTCCTAGCCCACCACCACTCGATTGCGTCCTTCGGCCTTGGCCTGGTAAAGGGCCGCATCGGCACGCTTTAAAACCGCCTCGAGAGCCGGTTCCTCGGGGGACCAGCGCGAGAGACCCAGGCTGACCGTGACGGTCAAAGCCTGACCCTCGGTCAGCAAAGGTGTGCCGGCGATTGTCTCGCGCAGTCGCTCGGCCACCACCCTGGCCTCGACTCCCGTGTCGGGAAACACCATGGCGAACTCCTCGCCACCATAGCGTCCGATCAGGTCTACTTCACGCAGGCTCTGGCGGCAAAGGTCGGCCACGTGCGCGAGCACGTGGTCGCCTACGGCGTGGCCATAGGTGTCGTTGAAACGCTTGAAGTGGTCGACATCCATCATCACCACCCATAGACCCGCTCCGCTGCGCCGAGCCCGTTGCAGCTCTTTTTCGGCCAACTCGAAGAAGTGGGGACGATTGGCCAGGCCTGTCAATTCATCGGTGGTGGCCCGGCGACGGACCTCGGCAAACAGTTCGGCATTGCGCAGCGCCACCACCGCCTGACCGGCGAAAGTGGCCAGCAACTCCACCTCGCGGGGCCCGAATCCGCCCGGATCCTCCAACCAGACAGCCCCCAGCTGCTCTTCGCCTTGCATCAGGGGACAGACCAGCCGTCCCTCTTCTGGTTTGGATTGCTCTGGAGGCGACGGCTCTCCCGCGAACCCACGGGCCACCGTCTGGCCGGTGGCAAACAGCGTGGCCGCTGCGCTCCGGCTCGGCAAAAGGTCATCCAGGCGCTCCAGCAGGCGCTCTAGCACCTCGCGGCTGTCCAGCGTCGAAGCCAGTTCACGCATCAGATCGCGCAGGCCCTCGGCCAGGTCACGCTGGCGTCGCTCTGCCTGGTAGCGCAACTCTACCTGGGTGGCCCTGGCATGTTCGATGGCCACCGCGATATGGTTCGATAGGGCTCGCACGATCTGCAGGTCGCTGTCGTCGAAAATGCCCCGAGCCAGCCGGCTATCTAGATAGACGACCCCTCGCAACTCGTCGCCCACCTCGAGCCCAACCGCCAGCACGCTGCGCAGCCCTCGCGCTCGAATACTGTCCGAACCGATGGCCCGTCCGTCCTGATCGCAAGCCACGATCACCGGGGCGCGACTCACCGCCACCTCGGCCAGCACCGTGCGGCTGTAATCCTGGTCCTCTCCCAGATTGCGCCCCTCGGCGTCGCGGCCGGCCAGCAGAGTATGACGGTCTCCCTCCGGTTCGAGAAAGAGAAAACCTCGCTCTGCTCCCAAGAGCTTGATCAGCTCGTCGAGCACCACTCTGGCTTGATGCCGCGGCTCGAACACCGTGCGCGAGGCCAGGCCCAGATTCAAGAGCAGGTCCAGTTGGCGGCTGCGGCTGGCCCGGTCCGTCTTGCCCGAGGGCTGGCTCGACACCCGGTCCAGGCGGAATGCCTCGCGGACCCGCCGCATCCGGGGCAGCCAGCCTTCGCTGCGGGCGATGGCGAAAGCCTGGTGAGCATAGCTGGTGGCCATTTCTTCGCGACCCAGGGCTCGCAGGCAACGCGCTCGCTCCAGGGCCAGTTCATAGGTTGCCCAGGGGTTGTCCGAGCGAGCGCTCAGGCCGTCCGCCCGTCCCAGGCTATCGAGAGCCTTGCCCGCATCCCCGCCCAACCGCCGGCGCGCCGCGGCCAGAATCAAGCAGTGAACACTCAACTGAGGAATTCGCGAGGCTCGTGCCAGCTGGCGGCGGGCCTGGTCGAAGTGGGGTAGGAGAGGAGCCGGGCGCTCGGCTCGCTGGCAGCGGGCCAGCCAGGCATAAGCCTTGAACAAGAAACCATGCAGCCGCTGGAGGGCGGTAAAGGCGGGCGAGATGCCGAGCGAGTCAAAGGCACGCAGAGCCTCCTCCAGTGGTTCGCCCAATTCTCCCTGTTCGGTTTGCACCAGGATCAGATAGCCGTAGTAGTTGGCGCCCAGGTGACGGATGTGGTTGGGCTCGGGAAAACGGTCCAAAACCAGGCGCCCACAGTCGGCAGCCTCGCGCTGGCGGCCTTTGAGGGCCAGCGCCGCCATCGAATACTGGTGCAAGACCAGACCCTCCATCTCGTTAAAGGGCTGGCTGCTGACGCGCTGATGGCGGAATAGATAGTCCAGCCAGTGCAGCGCCGATTCGGCCCGACCCCGGCTCAGCAGGTTCCAGATCAGGTCGGTGCACCCAACCGCGTGGTCAGCCGCACTGAGCCAGCGGGCTCGGGTCTCGAGCAGGTGGGCCAACCGCACCTCGGACTCGCGGGCGTCGCCCACCAGTTGTAACGCCAGAGCCTCGAAAAGTTGGGTGTGGGTGAGGCTGACCGTGTCCTCGAGAGCGAGGGAAAGCTCCTCGGCTCGGGTGATAGACACCTTGATCCCGCGCGGATTGCCAAGCAGGCCCATCAGATAGGCCAGCTGGCAGTGGGAGCGCACCATCTCGCGCGAGTCGCCCAGGCGCAGGGCGCAGGTCATGGCTCGGGTAGCCACGTCCAGCATGCCGACATAATCCATTTCGAACCACTGCTGCATGGCGTAGCGCTGGTATAGTCGACAGAGGGCTCCTAATTGCTGGCGACGAGCGGGCCGGCTCTCACGTGGCAACCACCCCCACCGATGGCCCAACATGAAAGTGGCCAGTCGCAGCCCCACCTTGGCCGCCCGCAGAGCCGGTCGGGGAGGAGAGTAGCCCAACTCGCGAAGCCCTCGCTCCAGCGCCTGCCGTGAGCGCCGGGCGTCAAATTCCGACAGGTGGGCCTGAGCTAGCAAACCGCAAAGATCGGCCCGCTCGACTGGCTGGGGACAGCTGTGTAGAGCGCGTTCGATGTAGCCGGCCCCTTCCTCGACCCGGTTGAGATGAAGACAGGCTCGCCCCAGACCGTCGAACAACTCCCAACAGGCCGTCTCGGGAGCAGCCTCGAGCGCTTGCGAAAAGAACTTGTAGGCCTCTTCGAAGGCGAAGTTCTCCAGGGCCTGCTGACCGGCACGAAAGCAAGTCGAGAAGACGCGCTCGCCGCTGTAGCCCAGGCTACAATGCCGAGCCCGGGCATAGATCGAACCCTGGGTGGTCTCGAGAAAGTCGGCCAACCGCCGGTGGATCTCGGCGGCCGTGGGCGAGTCGAGCGTTTCCAGCAGCGCCTCCCGCACCCGGTCGTGGACGAAGTGATAGCTGCCATCAGCTCCCAGTTCCACCAGGTGCAGCTCGCTGGCCCGGTCGATTGCTCCGACTACCCGTCCCGGGTGAAGGGCCTCGAGAAAGCCCAGTTCGAAACGATTGCCGGCCAGAGCCGCCGTTTGCAGCACCTCGACCTGTTCGGCTTCGCCCAACTCCTGGGTCCGCTGGCGTAACAGGGCCAGAGCGTCACCACCTAGCTCCAGGTTCTCCAGCCCGCCGCTTTCCAGTCGCCAGGACGGCCCTGAGGGCAGCAACACTCCGGCATCCAGCAGAGACCTGAGATACTCTTCCAGAAAGTACGGGTTGCCGGCGCTGCGAGCGATCAGCTTCTTCATCACGGCCGGAGCCAGCTCTCGTCCACCCAGCTGAGCGCTCACCAGCCGCTCGAGTTGCTCGTCGGGCAGCGGTGTCAGTTTCACCAGAAGGGGATTGTGGAGCTCACCCGAGAGTTCGGGCTCGGCCTGGTCGCGGCAGGTGACGACCACCATCAGTGGCGCCCCGCGGGCCGCTTCATCCAGACGCCTCAAGACCGACTGGGTGGCCCGGTCGATCCATTGCAGGTCATCGAGAAACAGCACCGCCCCGCCCACCAGTCGAGCCAGCGAGAGGAGCCAATCCACCGGAGCCTGGTAGAACCGGTCGGGCTGCGCGTGCCGCGTCTCTTCGGGCACCAGTTCGGCCAGCCGGGCCGAGAAGCGACCTACCATGGGGCCGGCTTCTTCGGCCGCGTTGCGGGCCGGCGAGAGGTCACCGGCGGTGCGAGCCAGGTAGTCGTCGATGGCCGCGATCAGGGGCCGCAAAGGAATCGGGTCTCCCTCCTCGCACTTGGCTTGCAGGACCTCGGGCTGGGCCAGGGCCAGAAACTCTCGCACCAATCGCGACTTGCCGCACCCCGCCGGACCGCTCACCAGCACCACCGTGCCCTGACCCGACTGGGTCTCTTGCCAGCCCGCCAGCAACGCCTGCAGTTCGGCCTGGCGACCCACCAACGGCCTCTCTAGACTAGCCTGAACCGGGGCTCCCAGGGCGCCCAGCAGGTCGGCCGCGCTCTGATATCGATCGTCGGGATCCTTGGCCAGCAGCCGGCTGATGATAGCCGCCAGTTCTGGCTCGAGGCCCGGGTTCAGCGAGCGGGGATCGGGAGCGGGTGCAACCGCGTGCTGGCGCAGCAACTCGCCCACGTCATCACTGCCGAAGGGCGGACTGCCGACCGCACATTCAAACAGCACGACCCCCAGCGAATACAGGTCGGAGCGCCCGTCCACCGGACGCTTGAGCATGCGAGACTGTTCGGGTGAACTGTAGAGCAGCGTGCCCACCGCCTGGCTGGCGTCGTCCAGCTGAAAGCGGGTGGCCAGGCCGAAGTCGATCAGCATCGGCTCGCCCGTGTCGGCCAGGATGATGTTCAACGGCTTGATATCGCGATGGACCAACCCCCGCCGGTGCACCTCGCCGAGGGCGCCGGCCAGGGACACGGCCAGATTCTTCACCTGCCCCGCCGGCAGAGGCCCGCTCTGGAGGTGGTGGGCTAGCGTCCGCCCGGCCACATACTCTCGCACCAGATAGGGGCGGCCCTGCACCTCGCCGACTTCCAGCACCTGAGCCACCCCGGGATGGTCGATACAGGCCAGCAGGGCGCCCTCCCGGCGAAACCAGGCATCCCACTCCGGCTCCCGGCCGTAGTCCTGGGCGGGAACCTTCAGAGCCACCGTCCGACCCCGCCAGAGAGCCCGATAGACAATCGTCCCCGCCCCCCGGCCGATCTCGTCCTTGACGGTCATCTCGGGAATCTGAATCGGCACCCGTCAGGCTTTGACGAATCGCCCGCTTTCCCCTCGACCGCTGAGAACGGTGCGCCGCCCTTCCTAGTGAAGCAATTTGCCGTCGCGGCGATCGAAGCGGTAGACGCGATCCTGCTGGTGGTTTTCCATCAGCAGGTAGCCGTAGCGAATCACTAGTTCTCGGCCATCGGCCCTGGCCGCTTTGAGGCCGTCGGCGGGCACCCGCGAGGGGTCGTGCAGGCGGCGTGACCAGACCACTTTGCCGTCCGAGAGGTGACGCCGCAAAATCAGCAGGCCCGGCTTGACCATTGCGAATTCGGGACCCTCCCGCGGGGCCTCATAGAATTCGAACACGTCCCCCTGGCTGACCAGTCCACAGCGGGGTTGGCGCACCAGCGGCACGGCTACGGGGTCACTGGTCCACAGCAGGCTGCCGTCTTTGAGGGAGAGCGCGAACGAAACCAGCCCTGTCGCGGTCTTGATTCCGCCCTCATACCGACCCACCGGGCAACGAACCACGACTCGGTCGTCGGCCACCCCCACCACGCGCAGGTTGGGACGCTGGATCGTGCGCACCGCACCATCGGTGCGGTCCACCACGGCCTCGACTCGCCAGACCCCGCCAAGCTCGAGCACCGACGTGCCCGAGGCCGAGTCGAAAGCTCCCTGAATCAGCTCGCCCTGAGCGCAGGCGAAACGACTGGCTCCCTCCAGGCGCGCATCTCGCCGTGCTGGCGCGAGAGGAGTCGACAGGTCGAGGCGGTGCCACTCGGGCATCACCCAGCCTGGTCCGGCCGCTGCCGTCAGGGTGAGAGCCAGGCAAAGCCAGAGGACTCTTCTCATCAGACCAGAGCCAAAGCTCGCTCGGCGGCCAGTTGGTAAGCTTGCTCGTAGGCCGCCGCGCTGTCGTCCCAGGAGAAATGCTGGCCCATCGCTCTGGTTCGCATCTTAGCGATATGGTCGGGCCGGTCATAGAAGGTGCTGACCGCCCAACCGATGGTGTTGTAGAGGGCGTGCCCCGTGGGCGTGTGAAACTTGAAGCCCGTGCCCCCACCGCTGGCCTCGTCGTAGTTCTCGACGGTGTCGTTGAGCCCGCCCGTGGCCCGCACGATGGGGAGCGTTCCGTAGCGCAGCGAGTAGAGCTGGTTGAGTCCGCAGGGCTCGAAGATGCTCGGCATGACGAAGAAGTCGCTGCCGGCTTCGATCAGGTGAGCCAGCTCTTCCGAGAAGCCGAAGTAGGTTCCCACCCGCCCGGGAAAGGCTCCGGTGGCCCAGTTGAAGTGACCCTCCAGGTCCTTGTCGCCCGAGCCCAGCAGCACCAGCTGGATCTCCATGGTGGTCATCAGGCCTTGCAAAATTTCGGCCAAGAGATGCAGCCCCTTCTGCGAGACCAGGCGACCCACCACGCCCAGCACAGCCACCTCGGGATCGACCTCCAGGCCGAACTGCTCTTGCAGAGCCTGCTTACATTTCCACTTGCCGGCCAGGTTCTTGGCCGAGAATTTGGCCGGGATCAGATCGTCCTTGTCGGGCGACCAGACGTCGTAGTCGACCCCGTTGAGAATGCCGAAATAGCGATCGCCTTTGGCCCACAGATAGGGCTCGAGACCCTCGCCCATGTTCTGCCGCGTCTCTTCGGCATAGGTCGGGCTCACCGTGTTGACCACGTCGGCAAAGGCGATCCCGCCCTTCAAGAAGTTAATCCCGCCGTAGGATTCAAAGAGTTCCGAGCGAAAATTCTCCCAGCCCAAGCCCAGATAATCGTAGCAGCCTTTGGCATAGATGCCCTGGTAAGCGATGTTGTGGATGGTCAAGAGCGAGCCGCAACGCTCCAACCCCGGCAGATTCCAGAGCTTGAGATAGGCCGGAACCAGTGCCGTCTGCCAGTCGTTGACGTGGGCCACATCCGGAATCCAGTCAAGATCCAGGCAGACTTGCAAGGCCGCCCGCGACAAGAAGCCGAAGCGACTGGCGTTGTCGCCGTAGTCGTTGCGCCACTGGTCGTGATACAACCCCCAGCGGTTGAAATACTGGTTGTGCTCGATGAAATAGACAGGCGTCCCGCCCTGGCCCTCGGCCGAGAGCACCGAGCACCACTCTTGATGGTTGCCCATCCACACGCCCATCGGCCCGTGGAACGGCTGCAACCCGTGCTTGGTCCCGTCGATGTCCGAGTAGCGCGGCAACACCACCCGCACGTCGTGGCCGCGGGCCCGCAGGGCCGCCGGCAAGGAGCCCACCACATCGGCCAGCCCGCCGGTCTTGATAAAGGGAGTCATCTCAGAGGAAACCATCAGAATATTCATGGTTTCCCCCTTTTTGAGCCACCCCCCGGCCTCCTCCAGCCCTGACACGGGTCATGTTAGAGCAACTTAGTACACCGATCCCCCCTCAGCGTACTTTCGGGCTGCATCCAGGAGTATTGTCGCGTCTTTCTGGCGGCCCCCTGGCAACCTAGACTTGGCTGGAGGGTGTTCACTTTGAAGGAGCGGGATAGTGCGATGCATCACAGAGGCCACGACCGGACATGACTGCCATCTCCCGTCCCCTGCTAGAGGCTTTACCGTCGGCTGCAATCCTTACCGACACGCAGTTTCGCATACTGGACTGCAACCGGATGGCCGGCCAGCTGCTCGAATATGAGGCGCCTGAGTTGCTGCATAGCGATCTGCAGATGTTGTTGGCCTCCGAGAGGGATGCCGAAGTGCTCTCGGGCGATCCCTCCTGTGCCCTCAATCGCTTCGAGGTTCAGTGGGTGCGCAAAGGGGGGCAGCCGTTCCGGGCGGAAGCGGCCCGCAGCCTGGTCACGGACGGCTCGGGTCAGAGGATCGGGTTTCTGCTGGTATTGTCCAACCCCACCGAGCGTTTGCTAGAAACGCTGCGAGTCAACCAATTGGTTTTGGAATGCCGCGAATCCGAGAGAAGAGCCTTGGCCGAGAAGTTGCACGATAGCATCTTGCAGGAATTGATAGCCATCGGCTTTTCGCTGGCCCACCTGCAGCGTCGGCTGGATAGCGCCTCGACCGATGGGGATTCGCTGCCCGGACTACAGCAGCGTGTGATCGCGATGATCCGTCGGATCCGGGCGCTGGTAGCCAGCTTACGCCCCACGGCCCTGGAGGTCTATGGCCTTTCGGCCTCGATCGAAGCCCTGGCCGATAGGGCCGTCAGAGAGCATTCGAACGGCCAGACCCAGGTCCGCCTGGACCTGGACGAGCTCCCGATCCGGAGCCTGGCCGAGCAGCTCTGCCTTTTTCACGCCGCTCAGGAAGCTTTGTTGAACAGCCTCAGACACGCCCGATCGAGCAATATCCTGATTAGTCTAAAGCAGGTTCGCACCGGGACCCGGCTGAGAATCAAGGATGATGGGATAGGCTTTGACGTCCCCGGCGACCTCTTCACACTGGTTCACTCGCAGCGTTACGGTCTGGCCGGCCTGGCCGAACAAACGAGACTGTCCAACGGCGAGTTCTCGGTGCGCTCGTCGCCGGGGCGGGGAACCTGCGTCGAGATCCTCTTGAGGTTGGTCAAGGCCCTATGAGGGAAAGCTCGGACGTTTTTCAGCAAGACCTGGCTCATCTGGTCTCGATCTGCCGTTGGGTGACGCGATTTTATGGTGAGGCGGCTGTGGTCTCGCGCCGCCAGCACCAGTCTAAAACCCTCCAACTGATTGAGCAGGAGCGGGCCGGCCTGGCTGACGAGTTGCAGCTGTTGAGCGGCGCCGCCACCTGGTCTGAGGCCACCCTCCTGCCCCTGGTCCGCGACGCCCGTGGAGATGACGCTCGCATCCTTGAGCTTTGCGACCACATCGACGGTGAGACGATCATAGCCTACGGAGCCTTTCTTCCGGCCTCTTCAGCCCAGCTACAGGCTCTTTTGGAGCGGCACATAGAACAGCTTCGCCGGGGCGCCGAGCGTCGCGCCTTCCTGTGGGAAGACCTCGACGAGGTGTAGACGCGCTAGGTGGGGTCGATCAAATCGCTGGTCATCTTCTTACGGGGAAGCCCCAGGGCTGATGGCTACGTTTTCCGACTTCATGGGATCCCTCGAGCCTGGGTACGCTGGCAGCGAACCCGACAGTACGCCGTTCCGAATGCGTGGAGTAGCCGCCGGTCTAGCGGTCCTGTTGAAGGAAGTGGTCGTGAGCCCAGACTACCGCTTCCGCGCGCGAGTTGACTCCGAGCTTCTGATACAGCGAACTGACGTAGTTGCGGATTGTTTGCTCAGCCAGGTGCAGTTCCTGGGCGATGACTTTGTTGTCCAGGCCCCGTCCAATGAGAGTCAAAACTTCACGGTCGCGCGAATTGAGTGAGAGCCGGTCGGGGTCGGCAAGCTGGTGGGAAAGGCCGCGGATCTTGTCAGCCACCGACTGGCTAAACCAGACGGCGCCCTGTTCAATGACTCGAATAGCTTGCAAGAGGTGCTCGATCGCCTCATCCTTCACCAGGTAGCCACTAAGGGGAATCTGATTGAGTCCGCGCACATGGACATCATCATCGTAGGCGGTCAGAATCAACACCTTCAGGCCCGGCTGGACTTGGCGGGCTTGCTTGATCATCAAGTGGGGGGCCAGACCGGGCATGCTCAGGTCGAGGATCAAAAGGTCGGGTCGGTGTTCTGTTACGGCTTCAAGAGCCTCATCGCCGGTGGCTGCCTCAGCCACCACTTCTATACTGGCCCGCTCGGTCAGGGTGGCTCGAATGCCCTTGCGGACCAACGGATGATCATCCGCAAGGACGACTCTCATGCATCCCTCCAGGTGAGGATTCGCGAGACCCGATATTCTCTTCCCTGAGCCGATCTTCGCAGGACGGTCTTCGGCGGGGTGTTGGTTCGGGTTCGGGGTCTGTCATGACCTTCTGGCTGCCGCCCCGAAGGCCTCTTTTTAGCCGTATTCTCGAAAATTCTCCGCACGGTCGTCCACCTCCAGGCGAGAACCTGGGGCGAGTACAGGGGTCCCTTGGGTGAGTACAACCGACCCTATCCCTCGTCTGGGGTCAGGGCTAGTCTGTTTCTAGGCTCGGGGGGTGCTCGTCGCCTACAGCACGCCAGTCCAAGAATCGAGGTAACGCCGATGTCGGCAAAGAGAATATTTTACCATGAAGACGCCCGTCGCAAGCTCGAGGCGGGTGCCAATATTCTGGCTAATGCCGTGAAGGGAACCTTGGGCCCGCGAGGCCGCACCGTGATGTTGCAGAACAAGTTCGGGGCTCCCACCATCACCAAGGACGGGGTCACGGTGGCCAAAGAGATCGACCTCGAGGACCGTTTCGAGAACCTGGGAGCACAGTTTGTGCGCGAGGTGGCCGCCAAGACCAATGAGGTGGCCGGCGATGGTACTACCACCGCCACTGTTCTGGCCCAGGCCATGCTCCACGAAGGGTTGCGCCAGGTCACCGCTGGCGCCAATCCGATGTTGCTCAAGTCGGGCATTGACAAAGCCGTGGCCGTGCTGGTGGAGGGCATTGCCAAGATGGCCATACCGGTGGCGAGCGTCGAGCACACCGCTCAGGTAGGCGCCATCGCCGCCAACAATGACCGGGCTATCGGCAAGCTGCTGGCCCGGGCGATGGAACTGGTCGGCAAGGACGGGGTCATCACGGTGGAAGAGTCCACCACCATGGAGACCGACCTTCAGCACGAGGAAGGGATGCAGTTTGACAAAGGCTACGTGTCGGCATACTTCGTCACCGACGCTGAAAAGATGGAGGTGCGCTTCCAAAAACCCAAGATTCTTCTGGTCGACAACAAGATCAGCGCCCTGTCCGAACTCCTGCCCTTGTTGGAGCTGGTGGTGCGTGCCGAGCGGCCCTTGTTGATCATCGCTCACGACGTGGAGGGCGAAGCGCTCGCGACCCTGGTGGTCAACAAACTGCGAGGCACTCTCCAATGCGCGGCCGTCAAGGCCCCCGGCTTCGGCGACCGCCGGCGGGAGATGCTGCAGGATATGGCGGTCCTAACCGGTGGGCAGTTGGTCGCGGCGGAGCTAGGGCACCAGCTCGATAAGATCGGGATCGACTTCTTGGGCGATGCCGCTTCGGTGCAGATCACTAAGGACACCACGACCATCGTCGGCGGCAGCGGGTCTGAAGCGGCTATGAAAGCTCGTATGGCTGAACTTAAAGGTGCCATCAAGAACACCGACAGTGACTATGAACGAGAAAAGCTCCAGGAGCGATTGGCCAAGTTGGCCGGTGGGGTAGCCGTGCTTCGGGTGGGCGCCCCCACCGAGTCGGAACTCAAGGAGAAAAAGCATCGACTCGAGGATGCCCTGTCTGCCACCCGGGCAGCGGTGGAGGAAGGGATCGTTCCCGGTGGAGGTACAGCCTTCATCAATTTGCTTCCTCTGCTCGACCAGCTCAGCCTCGAAGGCGACGAGAACCTGGGAGTTTCGCTGGTGCGCAAAGCCATCCAGGCCCCCCTGCGCACCATCGCCGACAACTCGGGAGCCGAGGGCTCTGTGGTGGTCGAGACGGTCAAGGAGATGGCGGCGGGAATCGGCTATGACGCGGTGGTGATGGATTACGTCCCCATGGTGAAAAGCGGCATCGTGGACCCTGCCAAGGTGGTGCGGGTTGCCTTGCAGAATGCAGCCTCCATCGCTTCTATGGTCATCACGACAGAGACCTTGATTGCCGACGCACCCGACCTCGACTAACGACCAGGCCCTGACGTAGCTGCACGTGGGCCTGGACGGTGGACGGGCGCTCGAGAAGACACGAAGATACCCAGAGTGCGGGTATGTGCCAGGTAGCCAGGGAGTATGGGGATCCGATCGGCAGAGTACCCGCTAGTCTAGGGAGACGTTTGGCTCAGCCTTATGCTAAGAGCCTGTCATGGATGAAGTATCGCATTCTGGGCTCCCTCACTCCGCCGGTTCTTCCGGCGCCGCGAGTGATTGTTCGCAGTTGACCGAATGACTAGCGGTTGGTGGAAAATCGTCTGCACCCAAGACGAAATGAGGACTACCGTCGAACAGATCGGGCTGGGGGCCCGCGTCAGTGCGAGCTACATTGTCTTGCTGGTGCTTTCGAGTCTGATCGCAGCCTACGGATTGGTCTCGAATTCGACCGCCACCGTGATCGGCGCCATGATCGTCGCACCTTTGATGGGGCCAATTTTGGGTCTGGCAATGGCTACCGCGCGGGGGGATTCCGAGACTTTCAATCAGTCGCTGTTGGCTGAGGGACTGGGTGTGCTGTTGGTGGTCGGAACCTCGGTCCTGGTCGCGCTGTTTGTGTCTCCCGTCAACATCGACTTCAGCATCAGCGAGATCCTCGGGCGCACACGGCCAACGCTCTATGACCTCGCTATTGGACTGGCGGCCGGGTTGGCCGGCGCGTATTGCACAGTCCACCCCCGATTGCAAGCATCGGTAGCCGGAGTGGCCGTGGCGGTAGCCCTGGTACCCCCGTTGGCGGTCACCGGATTGACCGCGGCCGGTGCTCTCTATTCTCAGATCTCATGGCACTATGCTTTCGGCTCGTTCATGCTATTCTTTACCAACCTGCTGACCATCGAGCTGGCTGCCAGCGTGGTTTTCCTGATGGCTGGCGCCGGGGATTTGCGAGCGATGGCGACCGGCAAAACTTCGATCGTCGTCAAATTGGTGCTGTTGCTGTTGACCTGTCTGTTTCTCGCTCAACAGCTGAGCGGCCTGGTCAGAGAGCGGCTTGGCAGGGCGACCACTCAGAGAGTTCTGTCTGCCTACCTCGTGGACGTTCCCTGGGCTTCGCTCGATTCGCTCGAGGTTAGCCTCACCAAAGAGGTGCTGACCGTGGTGGCCGTGATCGGAGCTCGCGAGGAGTTTCGCCCCCCCGAGGTCGCGACCCTAGAGAGGCTCATCCAGGAGCAACTGCACCACGCCCTGCCCGATGTGCGGGTGGCTCTGCTGGTGCGCACGGTCCAGTCGGTCTATGCCTCTTCGACCGGTTTCCATGACCGATCGAAGGCGCATCTTAGCGTCGAGCAGCAGCAACTTCAAGCCCTGGACGTGCTGCTGCGCCAGGTTCTGGCCAACCATCCCTTCGAACTGGAATCGTTTCGCCTGGCCCCGGCCGATGCCGCCTCACGCCATCTGATCGTGACCGTCATCAGCCCTTTCACCGTTGCTCCTCACATGGTGGAGGGCCTGCAAGCCCAGGTCAACCAGCGGGCGGCAGCTCAGGTTCTACTCCACGGCAAGCCGATTCTGCTGACCGTTCGTAGCCTTCTGGTGCGCAGCGCCACCGCTGAGCAGGATGTCCACTACGACGTTCCAGACACTTCCACGCCCGGCCAGGGGACCAAGCTGGCCCGAGAGCGTGAGGTCCAGGTGCACTTGAATGCGCTGGTTGCTCGTGAGCCCGGGCTCGTGCTCTTGGAGGCACACGTCAACGCGGCCGAGGTTCCCGAATCCGGATCGGCTGCGGGCGGTCAAGATTCACGCCCCGAGCAGCGATTCTTGATTCAAGGGGTCGTCCAGGGATCGCACCTGATGACCACGCTGCAGATTCAACGGTGGCAGGACCAGCTCTCAAAGGAGCTATCTGACGATAGTCATCTGCGCACTTTCGACCTGGAACTCGAATCGCGCGTGGGCACCGTCTTGCACCGTAGTGCCAACGAGCAGGGCATGTCCAGCAATAACATTCAGGCGCGAGTCACCTCGTTTCTCCAGGAACGTCTGGCCGAGGTTCCTGATGCTCGCCTGGGCGACTCGGTCGAGGTTGCTGTGGAAAAGGGGCAAACCACCTTGATGGTGGTCCGCGTCACCGTCATCTCGGCCAGGCCGATTCCCGACCAGACTCTCAAGAGCTGGAAAGCTAGGCTGGAAGCTGCCGAGAGCACCTCCGAAGTTCCGGTGAGCGTCGACTTGGAGGTGGAGAATCTGACGGGTTCCTTCCGTCGATTCTAGGGGCTACCGACAGCTGCAGGTGGACAGGAAACACTGGCAGTTTCTGGCAAGAAGGTACGCCTGTACCGGGATTCCTGACAGGCTGCTCGAGCCTCCTGGTATTTCGGAGTCTTCCTGTTGAGAGAGCTTGGTTCTAAGCTGAAGAGGATGGACTTGGCTGGCTTTGGCCATCGGTGCCGGGGGCGACTGAGAAATCAAGACTAATGTTCATAGGAAGAAGAATGCATGGAATCACCCACTCTCAATCGTAAAGCAATCTTGGAACTCGCCGACGTGCAAGCCAAGACCTGCGTGACGCTGTTGATGGATACGGCCCGATCTGGCCCGTCAGCTCGCCAGGGCCAGATTCGTTTCAAGAATCTGGTAAGTCAAGCCGAGGCCGAACTCAAAGCCAGAAACCTTCGTCAAGACGAAGTCGCGGCACTACTTAAACCGACCGAGCAACTACTCATCGACACACTCTTTTGGTCCTACCAGATGGAAGGACTGGCGATCTACCTCGAGGGTGGCACCCGTCGTCTTTACCAGTTGCCTTTTCCCGTGCAAGACCGGGTGGTGGTGGCCGATCAATTTTACGTAAAGCCTCTGCTCAAGGCCGCCACCAACGAGAACTACTACGTCCTGAGCCTCAACCTAAACGGAGTTCAATTGTTGCTGTGCGGCGCGCAGGGAGTGAGCGTGTTTTCGCTAGAAGCTACGGCGAAATCTCTCAAGGAGTTCATGGACGCCACCGAGATCAGCCCCGAGCTTCAACATCACGGCCGCGCCGCATCCCGGGGAGCGCCAACCTCGAGTTATCACGGTCACGGCGGCAACGAAGACCTCCGCAAAGTCGCCCTGGGGGAATGGATGGGTTCCTTGGCTCGAGTGGTGGAAGGCGTGCTCTTGGAAGAACGGCTTCCTCTGGTTTTGGCCGGGGTCGAGTATGTGGTGGGTGAATACCGCACGCATGACCGGTACCCCCATACCGTGCCCGAAGCGGTGCTCGGTAGTCCCGAAAGGAAGTCACCCTCCGAGCTTCGTCAGGCTAGCTGGCAAAGGGTGAAGGGCCTCTTTGAGGAGCGTCTGCAACAGGAATTGGGGCGTTTCCAGGCTGGCGCTGGCACGGGTCGGAGCATCTGCGGCCTCGAAGAGTGCCTCCAGGCGGCGGCCGAGGGGAGGGTGGAGCACCTGCTGGTCGCTGACGGGGGCAGGACGGAAGAACTGTCGGAGCGCGCTTGTTTGGACACCCTCCGCAATGGCGGCAGCGTCAGTGTGCTCTCGCCGGAAATGGTGCCCGGCGGCGGCCAGATTGCGGCTATTCTTCGCTTTTAGCCAGGCTCTTCGCCGCCGCCTGGTTGGGCCGGACAGCTCCAACCCCTGCCGATGGCGCTTCTTCGGGGGCCGACGGGCGGGGGGGCTGCCGGCCACTTGATCAGTTGCCGCCTCTGCCTCGCCCCGAAATGAGGGCCAGGCCGAAAATCAAGACCGCCGATCCAAGAATCGCCGGCAGGACGGCCACACCGGCCAGGCTCGGCCCGAAATCACCGATCAACTTTGTGCCTATCCAGGCCCCGGCCACTCCTAAAACCATGGCTACCAAAAAACCGCCAGGGATGCTTCCAGGGACCATAGCGCTGGCGATCCAGGCGCACACCGCGGCGACAATCAAAAAGAAAATCCAGCCCATGATACTCATCGTCCAACCTTCTTTCTTGCTCAGTAGAGTATGTCTGCCGCCACCATCGAGTTTGGTCCGGCTCCCTCAGTTTAGGTCTACTCGCCCGGGTCTGGTAGTCTCACCGATCCTCTCCTTTCGGTCGTTGTTGCATACGCGGATCCTTCACACTCGGGACGACGGGTTCTATTGCTCAGGCGGCTCTCGCCCTAAGGTGATGTGAGAGGAGCGCAAAGCTTGCGCTCACTCCCGGTCGCATAGGAGGACAAAGATTGTGAAAAGACTTATCTGTAGCGGGCTTCTGACAGGAATATTGATGATGGTACCTATCCTGGGCATGGCCCAGGATTATCCGTCCACCACGGGTGGTGAGCCGTCCGCCGTCAGCCAGACACCCGAGGCGGCCGAAGCTGCTGAGCCGACAACAAACCTTGAAGTCAATGTCGAGCCAGCCCAGCTACCCGCCCCCAAGGTCGACGTCCAAGTGAATCCGGCCCCAGTTGTCGCTCCCACCCACACGTCCACCACCACTACGACCAGGGAAATCATCGAGCGCCAGCCCGCCGCCGCTACCGGGACGACCGATAATACCTCGACGCTACTGATATTCGGCGGTGTCGCTCTGCTGGTCGTCATCCTGGTGGTGATGGCGATGTCGATGGGCAAGACCGAGGCTAAGACAACGCCTTGAAAACGCCGGTATAGTTTCGTTGTTGGCCTCCTCTTGAAGTCGCATACTTCAAGCTTGGAGGCTATTTCCTTGCTCCTCAGAAGAACTGGCCAGCGATCATTCGACGAAGACGGCGAGGTCGGCGTGACGGTGGCGTGGACCGATCGACCCGCAGTGCGGTTGGCCAATCCCCCCCGGGGGGGATCGACCCCGCTCCGGGCTGGAAGACGAAGCCAAACTAGCGGGGCTACATCCAAACCTTCTTGGCGTCGATGCTGCCATCCCAATCGCGACCCCCATGAATTTTCACCAGTTCGCCACGATGATTGGATAAAACCTCGAACATGCTGTTGTAGGTGATGACTTCATCTTTGAAATACCCGCCTTTATAGTAATTGCGACGGACCATTACGGTGTCGGGCTTGAGATAGACCCAGTTCTGGCGAACCTTGGGATCGTCTTCGGGGAGGGCTACGCCTATCCGTTGTTCGGCCCGCTCGACGCTGACCACTCGGTAGCGCCCGGTGACCAGAAGTAGCTGAGCCTCGGCGGACTGGGGGGCCAGGCTCCCCGCCAGGGTGAGCGCCAGCGTAACAAGGGTGAGAATACCCACGATGCGTTTCATTTTTTGAGTCCTTTCAATTCCCGTTCTTCAACGAAGGGTCAAGTCTAGATTGAGGGGGGTGGGGCTGCGTCCCGCCGAATCAGTGGATTCGACAACCAGAGCCAGCGTCGTGTTGGAGCCTAGCGACGAGGCGTCGATCTGAATGTTGAAATTCCCATCGGCGTCGGCTTGGCCTTGCCCTTGCAGGCGTGGCCCGCCGATGTCGAGCAAGCCCGGAATCAGTGCGCGCGACGACTGCACGGACACGCGCACGTTGGCATATGGGGCCGTTCGACCCTGAACATTGAACACGTGGTCCACGCTCATACCATCACGCAGGTTGATGAGCTGAAGGTCGCTGTAGTAGTAGTAGTTGTTGTTGTTGTTGTTGTTGGCGTAGGCGTCGACGTAAAAGCTCCATTGCTGACGGATCGAGTTGCCCGAGCTATCCTGAGCACTCACGTAGACCTGATGCAGCCCTGAGTTCAGGTCGACCGAGGGTCGGTAGCGCAACTGGTTTCCGTATAGGTTGGTCGCTCTGGTTACGTCCTGCCCATCCACCAGCATGCGCAGGGTTTGCCGATACACCTGCCGGTCAAACTGCATCTCTATGTTGGGACGGGATTCCGTCACGGTGCTGTTGGCCTGGGGTAGCAGATTGTATGCGTTGCGGCCAGATGTGTTGGCGTTGTTTTGGGCCAGGGCGAAAGAGAGGCTGCGGTTGGCTTCCATCTGGCTCTCTCTGCCGTTGCCGGCCAGTCGAGCCACGACGGTGCCTCGCTCGATGCTAAGGTTGTTGGGGATGGTGACGCTTCCCTCGTAGCGGCCTGGCCGCACCTCTTGCATCTGGACTTCGGCGAAGATACCCGGTACTTCGAAGGTGGCCTGACCGTCGGGGTCGCCTAGCATGGTCACCTGCAGTTGGTCGCCGGGGCGGAGGGGAGCGGTTGATGAATGGAGCACGCTCTGGATCTCCAGACGAGCCCTTGGCTGCGCTACCGGGGCGGGCTCGGTCGGGGCCGGTGTATTTTGGGCAATGGGCGGGGCAGCAGTAATCGATACCGTCCGCGAAGCCGATTGCCAGACGACATCCGCTCCCAAAGCCTCAGAGATGAACCGCAGCGGAACCATTGTTCGCCCCGAATAGGTGGCGGCGGGGACATCCAGGTAGACCGTTCGGCCATCAACCAGGGCACTGCGGCTGCCGAGTACCAGTTCTACTTGGGTTCGGTCCCTGGTGGCTTTGATACTGCGACTGGCCGGCAGGTAGACAACCTCGGCGCCCAGGCGCTCGAAGATGCCTCTTAGAGGCACGAGCACTCGACCTTCCTGCATGATGGCCGGCTGATCGAGGTTCATTGGTCGTTGGTCTAGCAAGACCCGGACATCCGGTGCCGAGAAGCTCGGCGCGGACATCAAAGCACTGAGAAGGAAAGATGTGACGATGGCTCTCATCGTGTGGTGTGGTTGCATTCTAGAGGCTCCTTTGCTTGCCTGGGAGGTTGGTAGCGGCCCGGTCGTTTGAGAGGACTGGGGACGGCAACCCTCGATCGAAGGCTCCGTTAAGAGCCTAGCAGACCCTCGGCGCAGCCCCCAGGGCCGGCAATACCCTGCTGAGGGTATGCTCGTAACCTGACGAGAACCCACCGTCGGGTCCGCCGGCTTGATTCGGAATACTCTGGGTCCGGGTATTGCAGTAACTTCCAAGAATGCTCGCCAAGCCGTACCCTCATGGAAACCCTGGAACGCCAGCGGTCGAAATCAACTAAGTCACGCCTAAAGGAGGCTGTTATGAACGAAGATATTTTGAAGGGCAAATGGTCCCAGTTAAAGGGTGAGGTCCAGCGTCAGTGGGGCAAGCTCACCAAGGACGATTTGGATGTCATCAAGGGCGATAGTCAGAAGCTCATGGGGATGCTCCAGGAGCGATATGGCTATGCCAAAGAAGAGGCTGAACGCCACTATGAAGCCTTTCAGCAAGCTCACGCTCCCACCAGGACTGACGGTTAGGGCTCGTCTTGGGTAAAAGCCTCGCCATCACGGCCGGCTATCCGGGTCCTCTCGCCCCCGTACCTCTAGAGCGGCTGACTGTCGGGTTCGCCGGGCGGAGCCTGGAGCAGCGTCGCCAGGATGTCGGCAAGATCCATGAGTTGCTCGACCTCTCCCTGCTCGAAGGCGTCGGGGGTTGCATCGCCCAGCCTTAAGACGCCCAGCAAGGTATCCTGATAGGTGAGGGGCAAAGCGACCGACGACTGGTCATTCTGACGCCTCACCAGCGGGGCTAGGAGCCGGCCTTGCCAGTGCAATTCTGGGCCGGCACGAAAGCGGCTTTCAGGCCCCTTCGGCGACAGCTCCAGCTCTGACCAGGCGTAGCCTGCTTCTTCTGTCAGCCAGCCGCACAGTTGCTCGGTCAGTTCCTGTTGAGGGCAGCCGCGAGCTATTGCGAGGGCTAGCCTGGCGAGTACCTTTTGCAGTCCTCGGGCCTGGATTAGAGCCCGGTGGGGATGGGACTGATGGCGCTGGCCCTCAGGGTCGACCAGCACTGCCACTAACCCGCTGGGCTCGCCCCCCTCGCGGCCAACCGCCGTAACGTCTAGGGACCAGCGTTGTAGTGTCCCGTCGGGGCCAGAGTGAAAATAATCCTGCTTCCAGGTGTCTCCGGCCCGCAGCGTGGCCCAGAAATCCTCTAGCGGATGCTCCACAAAAGGCGGACGACACCCAACCGGCCAGTTAACGGCGGCGGCCGGGTTGGCGTAGAGCACGATTCCCTCGGCATCGGTCAAAAGGGTCGCTGCCGGGCTATTTTCAACCGTGAGGGAATGAACTCGCAGGCCTTCCTGGACTTGCTTTTGGGAGGTGATATTGAGGAAGGTCAAGACCACCCCCTCGATCACGTTCCCAGAGGTGCGGTAGGGGAGGATAGACATAGCGTACCAGAGCCCATCCCGGTCCTGGACCTCGCGGTGGCGCGAGGAGAGAGTGCGCAGTACACCTTCCACTTCGGCTACCAATCGCTGCTGACTGAAATCTAGACGCGAGGTGATGTCGCCGAAATGCCGTCCCTGGTCGGCGGGAATCAGATGAATGACGCGGCCGGCCGCTGGCGTATAGCGGGTAATCCGCAACTCGTTATCGAGAAACACGACGGCGATTTCCAGGCTGCTGAGCAGGTTGCTGAGCAGGTTGCTGAGGTCATCGTTGGACCGCGTCGACTCCTCGATCTTTGTCTGCAACTCCGAGTTGAGGGTAATCAATTCCTCGTTGACCGACTGCAACTCTTCGCGCGAAGTCTCTAGCTCTTCGACCGTGCTCTGGAGCTCTTCGTTGGCCGACTGCAACTCTTCGTTGGTGGACTGTAGCTCCTCATTGGTGGTCTCCAACTCCTCGATGGTCGTCCTTAGATACTCTCGGGTGGCGTGAAGCTCTTTCTCTAACTCCAGCAACTGGTCTGCCCCGGCCGCCTCGAGCCGCTCATGGCCGTGGGGCGCAAGGACTTCCACCTCGGTTCGTGCCGGCTCACTTTGAAAGAGAATCAGTAACCGGGTCGCCGGCAACTCATCCTCGTCCTCGAGGGGTTCCACCGTCACCCTCACCCTCTGTGAAAGCCCTCCGCTCACAAGATAAACGCTGCGGGAGGTCAAGGGCCGCCCATCGGCCCTCACTCGAGTAACGATGGACATCATCTCGGGTCGGAGCTCTTCGCGGGTCATATTGAGCAAGTGCAGGTCGGTCTTGCCCCTCAGCGGCTCGAGGAAAGGAGCCGTCATGCCGTGGGTATAGAGGATTTCGCCACGGGCGTCAACCACCAGGGCCGGAGGACAGTGGCGGGTCAGCAATTTGCGCTCTAGCAATTCTCGCAGGGGCCTTTTGGTCGGGACCTTGCGGGTGGCCATGGCCACCGCTGTTCGTTGTCTGGGAATCAGCGTCAGGGCGGCGCGAACCGAAGCATCGCCAACGCGTTGGTAGATCTTCCACTTCTTATCGATGGGGCGAAACAGGTGCTCGCAACCACCCACCGATTCGGAGTTGCCCAGGAAAAGGTAGCCCTCGGGTTTGAGAGCGTAGTGGAATAGCTCGATCACTTTCTGCTGGAGATCTGGTCTTAGATAGATCAGCAGGTTGCGGCAGCTGATCAGATCGAGGTGGGAGAACGGCGCATCCTTAATCACGCTGTGCTCGGAGAAGACGATCGGCTCTCGCAGCAAAGGCTTCACGCGGTAGCCGCCCTCTCCCTTTTGGAAGAATTTGTTGAGGCGAGCCTCGGATACATCCAGGGCGATTCCGGTAGGATACTCCCCTTCGCGGGCCCGCTGCAAAGCGTCGTGATCGATATCGCTTGCGAAAAGCGCCAGTCTGAGGCGGCGATCTAGGGACTCCAAGCGCTCCTGAGCGAGGATGGCCAGAGAATAGACTTCTTCGCCGGTGGAGCAACCCACCACCCAGATCCTGACCGGGTCAGTCGCCGACCGGTCCGGGTGGATGAGGGCCGGCAAGACCGACTTTTCCACCGCAGCAAATGCCTCAGGGTTCCGAAAGAAACTGGTCACTCCGATCAGGAGTTCACGATGGAGCCTCTCCAGCTCGTGCGGGTGACTTTGTAGAAAGAGCAGATAGTCATCCGGAGAATCCACACGGTTGACCATCATCCGTCGCTCGATCCGTCGCCCCACCGTGTTGTCCTTGTAGCCTGAAAAGTCGTGACCGGTGTGGTCCCGAAGCAACAAGAGCGCCTTGGCGTAAGAAGTTTTGGAGGCTTTGGCCCGGCTAATTCTCAGCCGGACCCTGTCGCCACCAAAGTGAGCCGCTAGTTGGCCAGGCATCTGCCCGGGTTCGAGGGTATAGTCTATCAGTCCGGTCTGCAGGGCGTTGCGTGGCATGCTGTCATACGCGGCTCCGCAAGGGTCCTGCACCATGGTCAATCCGCCGGCGGCGTGGATGTCGGCCAAACCCAGAGTTCCGTCGGAGCCCGCTCCGGAGAGCACGACTCCGGCCCCCAGTTCGGCACAGTCATGGGCCAGGGAGCGGAAGAAGACGTCGATAGGCAGTCGCACCGATCGCTCGCTGCGTTGTCGGGGCAAGGTGTAGAGATGGCCTTCGGCCAGGGTCAGGTACTGGCCCGGGGGAATCACGTAAATGTGGTCGGCCAGAACCGCTACGCCATCCTCGGCCTCGGTGACCGGAAGTTCGGTCCATCTGGCCACCAGGGTGGTCAGCAGGCTGGGATGAGTGGGTTCTAGATGTTGAATCAAGACGAAGGCGGCGCCGCTCCCTTCGGGGATAGCGCGAATGAACTCCTCGAACGCCTCGAGGCCCCCGGCCGAGGCTCCAACCCCCACCACCGGAAAAGATGTCTTCGTCATGGGGGCTAAGCCTCCACCGGGCTCAGACTGGGCACCTTCGGAAATAGGACGCGCACGGTCGTACCCCGGCCGGGGTTGCTCATTACCGACACCTCGCCGTCATGGCTCTTGGCGATGTCTAGCACCTCGGATAGACCTAGACCACGGCAGTTGGGTTCAGTGGTAAAGAACGGTTCGAAGATGCGGGCTCGGGTGGCCGCATCCATGCCCGCGCCCGTGTCGGCTACCTCTAGATAGGCCAGCTCCTGACCGTTATGGCGGACCACCCCGCTGCTCAGGGTAATACGCCCCGATTTGGGTTTGATAGCCCGCCCGGCATTCTCCAGCAAATTGTCGACCAGGATAGCCAGCCGAGCAGGGTCGGCTAACACTTCGGCCCCCCTCGCTAGCGGAAGAAACTCGAGGGTGGCGGGCGCGACCTCACAACGCAGAGAAGGGAGCAAATTGGCCAGGAGTTCGTCGAGTATTACCGGTTGCTGCTGTCGATGTTCTGGAAAGGCAGCTTGTTGGCATAGCTCGGCGGCCTGTCGCCCGGCTGCTGCGATTCGTCCGGCCGGCTCGCGTTGGGCGCTGTCGACGGGCAAATCCGTGAGCAGGGTGGCCGCATTCTGTCTAATCTCCTCAAGCCGGGCCATCAAGGGCGGCGTCACCGGGCCCAGGTGGCGAGCCTGAGTTTCTCGTCGGTGAGCAAGGTCGAGGCGCGCCTGCAGCCTGGCCTGGCTCTCGCGAGCCTGACATAGCAAACTGATATCGGTTACGGCCAGGCGACGCTCTCTGCCCTGGTCGGCCGGACGCCCCTCCAGCCGGGCCCAGAACCAGCCGGGTTGAGCTTCACGGAGCATCTGGACGTCGCCAGGATGGTGAGCCTGCCATTGCTTGCGGAACTTTGGTCTGAGAAGCAATGGGAGAGGTGTGCCCAGCAGTTCCTCGCGGGACCGCCCCAGCATGGACGAGACGGTGAGGTTGGCGGCCACCACCAACCCCTCAGAGTCGACTTCAAGATAGCCGATGGGGGCGTGCTGGTAGAGGTCACGGTAGCGGTCGCGCGCGGCTTCTAGTTCGCCCTGAGCCACCTGGAGCTGCTCGTTCTGGAGCTCCAACTCTAATTGGCGCACCTGCAATTCGTGAAGCAGACCCCCCAGTTCTTCGGGGCTCATTTCGGCCGCCTCGGCCGCCTCGGCCGGCTCGGAGGGGCGCTTGAGCAAGAGCGCTTGAGCCCGCTCTTTTAGCCGGGAGAAACCGATGTGGCTGGCTGAAAAGCTGAGGGGAACGCGGATCTCGACGGTCGAACCGCGTCCGGGCCTACTTACGATCGAACATCGACCGCCCAACAGAGTAGCCCGCTCTCGAAGCGAGGCCAGCCCGATGTGAGACCCGGCCTGCAGAGTGCGCCCTACCTCAAAGCCACGGCCCCGGTCCTCGACTCTGACCCAGGCCTCCTCGTCGGATTGTCCCAATGATATTCGCGCCTTCTTGGCGCCTGAGTGCTTGATCACGTTTCGGACGCACTCCTGGGTCACGCGGTAGAGGTTGCTGCGAATGGCCGGAGGGAATGAATCGCCCGGGAGAAGGTGGTTGTCGAATTCGAACTCGAGGGTGGACTCCCTGGTCATTCGCTCCAGGAACTGCCGGATAGCCTGGGCCAGGCTCATCGCCTCGGCGGAGGGCCGCAGCTCCTCGAGCAGCTTGCGTCCCTCGCGGCTGGCCTCGATGAGACAGTCGTCCACGCTCACCAGTTGCTCATACTCGACCGTAGCGCGAGCGACTCTCGAGAGCACTCTCCCGAGCACCATCCGGGCGGCGATGATGCACTGCAAAACACCGTCGTGGACCTCTCGCGAGAGACTGCTTCGTTCTTCTTCGCGAGCCTCGACCAGGCGTTCAGAAAGGGAACGATCGCGGTCGGTCGGTCCTTCGACTTTGAAGGTGATCAAGCGCATCTCGACTCCGTCGACAAGATGACGCGCCGAGGTCCAATCGAAGGACCTGGTGAGTTCGGTGGGGCCTTCGCGGAAAAGCTCTTGATAGGCGCGGTTACAGTAAACTGCCGGGTGGCCTTCGGCCAGGACCACCGCCGGGCCGGACGTTTGATCGGCCAGGGCCTGCATTGAGGGGTTCATCAATAGCCCCTTCCTGACCGCAACGGTCGAACTCGCCGATTGGAATCTCTCAAGCCAGATTTCAAGCCGTCGAGGCCGAATGCCTCTACGGCCTCCCAAAGTTTGCGGGCTGGCTCCATAATCGCTACCCGAAGGCCTCGCCAGGTACGCAAATATGCCGTCGCAGTACAGGTATACTGCGTCGGCGGCCGCCGTGCGGCGAGAACTGATCGGCGTTACTTGGGTTTTCGCGAGAATAGATGATAGGTCGGATTTGGCTCCGTGGAGCGGTGCTCCTCCGGTGGCTCGTCTGGCCGACTCGCTTCTACTAGTCGAAGCGCCACTCCAACCAGCGACACTACGAGCAGGATATGGACATACCAGCCCAGCAACCCGCTAATCATTCCCAATAACCACAACGCCAGGAGAATTCCCAGGACAGTGTTTGACATAGGTCGACCTCTTCCGCGAGCCGTTCGCTCTGAAACGGACTCGTACTGAGCTTAGACCCTCTGGGGAGGCAAACATAGGCATTTTGTAATGCCTATTCAGTAACCGAATACCTTGATTAGGGTATCGGGAACCTTTGGTGGGTAGCGAGGGTCTGCTAGGCTCTTGGTAGAGCGGCTCTCGATCCCGGGGCCCACAACCCTGATGAGGGAAGTTCTTTCAAGGAGAAGCACATCGTTATGATAAGAAACAAGAAGCGTCACAGAGGGCTAGAGTCCATAGACGACCGGCTCGAGATCATTCGCCACCAGCATTCAGTGGACCCTGTCCCGGGAGCCCCTCTGGCTCGCGAGTTGCCGGGCGATAGCGCCAATGAGAGTTTGTCCGATGAGCCGGCCCCCACCTCTGCCGTGGCCGGGTCCCCTGATTCGATTCCGCGTAGTGAGCAAAGCCAGGAGACCGACGAGCTCGATTCTCCGGAGCGTTCCTTCGGAGCCCTCGATGTCCCCGAGAATGAAGACGAGAGGCTCTCGGCAGCCGGGCCACTGCCGCGAAATTTGGTGACGCAGGAACAAGACAGTGTGGAGGAAGACAAGCCCCTGCCCGACAACGGCCCGGAGTTCGTGGACGATGACGACGATGACGACGATGACGACGATGATGACGATGACGACGATGACGACGATGACGAGGAGGAAGGCGGGCACGACGGCGGTTCTGAAGAGGCTCGCCTGAGGCCTCGTCGGGCCTTGCCCGGCAAGTAGGTCAGCCGTCTGGTCCCAGGTCTTTGTTCGGGGGAGGAGTCAGGGCCAGCACTCTGTCGCCGGGTCGCGAACGAGCGGCCGAGTCGCTAGAGACCACCTCCCAACTCCCGTCTTCTCTCAAGACGAAGAGCGGGGCGGCCGAAGAAGTCGCTTCGTGTTGGTCCTGCAGTTCCAGGACTTCTGGTCGCCAGCCTTGCTCCCAGGCCTGTTCGAACTCTCCTTGCGTTAGGCGCGAGAATTGACGCCCTACCGCCCCCGGATTCTGGTCCTGGCTGCAAAGGCGAAAGACGTGACTCCGCCCGAGCCCCTGGCGGTAGCGCAAGACGGCCAGTGTGTTTACCTGTTCATTTGGGGTGAGCGCGATGACTGTGGCCACTCCCGCGATGTCCAAGCGCAGTCTGAGGGCTTCACTCAGGATATCACCCTGGTGGGCGGAAAGCCCCTCCAGGGTGGCTAGAGCGACATTGTAAGCACTCGAGTCTACCAGGCAGACCTCGACTCCTTCGTCATGCAGCAGCCGCGCCAGGGCTCGGGCCGGCTCGTGGCTGCCTACCAGCAAAAGGGTTCCGAGTCCGGAGCTGGTCAAGCCCAGGAGGCGGGACAGCGGTCCCGCCAGCAGTCCCGAGAAGGCCGCGTTGGCGGCGATGACCAGAAAGGTGATGGTCACGAGATCCTCGGCCCTCGGGTAGCCTAGCACACCCAACTCAAGGGCGAACACGGAGGCTACCGCGGCAGCTACAATACCGCGGGGACCGATACACGCGAGCAGCAACCTCTCTCGCCAGCTGAGGCCGCTTCCCAGGGTGGCTATCAGGACGGCCGCCGGTCTCAGGCAGAAGATGACCACCACCACGAATAGGAACCAGCGGGCCTGGGAGGTCATCAGAGACTCCCATTTCAGACGTGCCGTGAGGGTGATGAACAGGATGGAGATCAAAAGGACGCTGAGGTTCTCTTTGAATTCCATCAGGTGGCTCAATTCCAGTCCCTTTTGGTGGGCGAGGTACATTCCAAGCAGGGTCACCGAGAGCAGCCCGCTCTGCGGCTGTAGGCGATCGCTGAGCGCGAACAAGAGGAGCACCAGGCCGAGCACCAGGGGGGCCTGCAGGTGATCAGGGATCCAATAACGTCGTAGGCAGCGGGCCAGGGGCCAACCAACAGCCAGAGCCCCGATGACTCCGATGACCAGGGTCCTCAGCACGCCACCCGCTGCGATCACGCCTGCTTGAGCCAGGCTGCCAGAGCGGATCCCTTCAAAAACCAGCAGGGCCAATACTGCACCCATAGGGTCATTGAGCATGCCCTCCCAGCGCAACAAAGAGCCTACTCTGCCTCCCAGACCCACCTGGCGAAGCATAGGTAGTATGACGGTTGGACCTGTGACCACCAGGACCGCTCCCAGCAGCAAAGCGACTTCAAAGGACAGGCCGAGCAAAACGATTGCCGCTGCCGTCGCGCCGGCCCAGGTCACCAGCGAACCGAGAAGCACTAACCGCCAGACGCTGTGAGCCAGGTCTGGTTCTCTGAGGTCGATCATTCTCAGGTTCAGGCCTCCCTCAAAGAGAATGACCGCGACCCCTAGCGCCACCATCGGATGCAGAAGCTCTCCGACCATCCGGTCGGGATCGAGCCAGCCCGTCACCGGGCCTGCCAGTAGGCCGGTGCCAAGCAAGGTCAATATGGCTGGCCAGCGCATTTTCCAGGCCAGCCATTGGGAGCAGACTCCCAGCAGAAGGATCGAGGCCAGGGGGAGCAGCGGGTAGGGCTCTACGACCCCCAGAACCAGGCTCCGCGCGCAATTGGTAATAAGCGATCCCAACAAGGTAGCTCCATTCTAAACCGGCAACCGGCAGGAAGAAATATCCGGAGGTCCTCGGCAAGGAGTACTCTTGTACCACGCCACTTCAATCGACCAGCCAGGGATACCATGCACCAAAGTACCCCCGGGTCTTCAAGCCGACCCCGGGTTGCTCTATGGTCAAGGAGCGAGGAACCGAAGGTGATCGGGTCTCGCTGCTCTCGCAGAAGAGGCATTGGAGGTTAGGATGTCCGTTCTCGGCTGGTTGGTCTTGCTGGTGTTGGCTGCCATAGGCGGTGATATGGCACGCGTGTTCTTTCCCGGGCGACTGCCGGGGGGATTCCTCGTTGCGATGACGCTGGGGTTCGCGGGAGCCTGGCTTGGCGTCGAAGTGGCGGGTGCCTTCGGGCCGTCTCTGGGCGGGGTGCCCCTGTTGCCGGCGGTCCTGGGGTCGGTGATTACGGTTGCCTGGGCTTGTCTGGTCTCTGGCAGGGTTCAGACAAAGAAATGCGGAGCGCGTCGCTGACCGAGCCGTCCCTTCATATCGCACACTACACCAATGTGTACAAGCCGGTAATCAATGGCGTGGCCGTCTCGGTCGAGAGCTTTCGCAATAGCTTGCTGGCCAAGGGCCATCAGGTCTACGTCTTCGCGCCCGAGTCTCCCGAGCAATTGCCGCCCGAGCGGTTCGTCATTCGCTACCCGGCCTTCGACCTGCCCATTCAGAAGTATCCCCTGGTGGTGCCGATTTCTCCCTTCGCCGATCTGTTCATCGAAACCGCCATGCCGGATGTCCTCCATGCTCACCATCCGTCGATGCTGGGCCGGGCCGCAGTCAACCACTCCGAGCGCCATGAACTTCCGCTGGTCTTTAGCTACCACACCCGCTATCATGACTATGCCCACTACGCCCAGCCGTTCCCTAAGGACCGGGTGCGCGAGCTAATCACTCACTGGCTGGGTCACTTCATGGCTTCCTGCCATCACCTGGTCGTGCCCAGTGAAAGTATCCGAGAGTTAGTGGCCCGAATCTACGGTATCGAGAAGCAGGTCTCGGTAGTGGCCACCGGCATCGACCCGGCTCGCTTCGAGCCGGGCAGAAAACTAGAGTTTCGTGGCCGGTTTGGTTGGGAGCCGGACGAAGTCGTTTTCGTGAGCTGTGGACGCCTGGCCGAGGAGAAGAACTTCGAGTTGCTCCTCAAAGCGTTCTCACTCTTGCCCGAGACCCCTCGCTGGCGACTGGCGGTGCTGGGGGAGGGTGACCATCGAGGGGCTCTGTTGGCTCTGCGAGATAGCCTCGGCCTTCAGGCGCGCGTCGAGTTTCTGGGACTGATTGCTTCGTCTCAGGTCCCCAGCTATCTGGCCGCGGCCGACGTGTTCTGCTTCGCCTCGGTGACCGAAACCCAGGGACTGGTCACCCTCGAGGCGATGGCCAGCGGGGCGGCCGTGGTCGCTGTCGACGCCTCGGGAACCCGAGATGCCGTGGACGACGGCGTGGATGGGCTCCTGACCAGGGTTAGCGCGGATGCGCTCGCCCAGGGGCTGCGGGCCCTTCTCGAGCAGCCCGAACTCCGCCTGAAGTTGGCCGCCAGCGCCCTGGACAAAGCCCACCAATACCGCCTGGAGAATCAGACCGATAAGCTGGTCGAGGTCTACCGGTGTGCTCAGGACGCGTGCCGGGCCAGGCGCCGTCTGCACCCCCACCTGCACAGTCACTGGGAGGCTTTTCTCGACTTCTTCCGGGTCTCTTCACCCTTTTAGGGAGCACCAAGGCCATTCGCACCTTGCCGAAAAGCGCGACAGACTTGACACATCGTGCTAAGATGCAAGCACTATCGCCGTTCACGGCAGTTTGGAAAATTCCCCTTGTCTGATTCTTTTCGCTCTTTTGACCTTCTCAAGAGCAGCCTCACAGCCCTGGAACGTATGGGTATCGACACCCCCACGCCCATCCAGGCTCAGGCCCTACCCCTCTTGCTCGACGGCCACGACCTCATCGGTCAGGCCCGCACCGGTTCGGGCAAAACCCTGGCCTTCTCGCTACCCATGATGGAATATGTCGAGCCTTCCGAGAAAGAGGTCCAGGCCCTGGTGCTCACCCCCACCCGCGAGCTGGCCACTCAGATCGCCACCGTGGTTGAAGAGTTGGCCAAAGCCGACCGCCTGCGCACCCTTACTATTTTTGGTGGCCGGGCCATCGGGCCCCAAGAAAAGCGTCTGCGCGACGGCATCCAGATCGTGGTGGGCACGCCGGGCCGCGTGCTCGACCTGATCCAGCGCGGGACCCTCAAGCTCCATCGCGTCAACTACGTGGTCATCGACGAAGCCGACGAGATGCTCGACCAGGGCTTCGCTCCCGCGGTGGAGCGCATCCTCGGCTCGATCAAGCACGACCATCTGACCGCCCTCTTCTCGGCCACCATGCCCGACTGGGTTCATCAGGCCAGTCGCAAGTATCTGCACAAACCGCGCACCGTGGCCATCGACACGGCCCCCGAGGATGTGCCCGACATCGAGCACCTTGCCTGCGAGGTGCCCGAAGGGCTACGATTCAAAGCTTTGACCTGTCTGCTCGAAGAACGGGGCGACGGGTCGGCCATCATCTTCGGGCGCACCAAGTACGGAGTCAAAAAGCTCACTCGCATCCTCGAGCGCGAGGGCTATCCGGTGGCCGCCCTCCAGGGCAACATGAGCCAGAACGCGAGGGATCGCGTCATGCAAGCCTTCCGGGACGGCGAAGTCGGCATCCTGGTGGCCACCAACGTGGCCGCGCGTGGGCTGGATGTAGACCACGTGGAACTGGTCATCAATTACGAGTTGCCCGAGAACCACGAGCTGCTCACGCACCGGGTCGGCCGAACGGGCCGCATGGGTCGCCAGGGCAGGGCTTTCACGCTGTTGACCCCGTCGGACGCGACCAAGTGGCGCTCGATGGAGCGCGGTCTGGGCCGGTCCATCAAGAAGGTGCGCTGGCAAGACCCCGATAGCCGGCCCAGCCGCCAGTCTCGCTCGCGCCGTCGCTAGTGGACCGGTTGGGCGGGCTTCGTTGGGGTCTCTACATCGGCGACACAGCCATTGCCCAAAGCCTCGAACGCCTGACCCTGACTCACCCCGGTCGTCGCATGGCTGAGGCCGGGCGCCTCTTCGCCGAACTGCTCTGGGAGGTCGTCCACGGGGCCGACCTCGAGCAACTCTTGCGGGACCGTCTGGCGCGCCAGGACAGCCCTTTCCTCGGCGCCCTGCTCGGAGCCAACAACGGCCCCGAGGCCTTCCCCGCGAGCTGGCGCGAAGGACTGCGACCAGCCAGACCGAGCGGGCCGCTGCCGCCGCCAGGAGCGACTCGGCTGGCCCCGAAGGCCGACCCATGACGAATCCCAGGGTCGACGACTATCTCGGCAAACCCAGAAAGTGGCTAGAGGAGATGAGGAAGCTCCGCAGCATCCTGCTCGGCTGCGGACTGACCGAAGAGTGGAAGTGGCGCAAGCCGTGTTACACGGTGCAAGACAGCAACGTGGTCCTGATCTTGTCTTTCAAGGCCACCTGCGCCCTGCTCTTCGTGAAGGGCGCCCTGCTCGAAGACCCCCGGGACATCCTCATCCAACCCACCGAGAGCACCCAGGCGGCCCGCCAAATGCGCTTCACCGGGCTCGAGGACATCGACGAGTCGGTGGTCGCAGACTATGTCAGGCGAGCTGTCGAGGTCGAGAAGGCCGGCCTGAAGGTTGATTTTAGACCCAATCCCGAGCCCATCCCCGCCGAACTACAAACCAAACTCGACCAAATGCCTGCCCTGAAGAAAGCCTTCGAGTCCCTGACCCCCGGCCGGCAGCGCGGCTACATCCTGCACTTCTCGGGAGCCAAGAAGTCCGAAACTCGAGCCTCTCGGGTCGAAAAAAGCATCCCCCAGATCCTGGCCGGCAAAGGCCTCAACGACTAGGCCGACCAGCACTGCCCCGGACCGGGGTCTGGCAGACTGTCACCGTGGGCATAATCGTTAGTGATGACGGTTGCCCGAAAGCGAAATCGTGACCTGTTGGCCGTTCTAGCTCTGTTGATGGCCATCGCGGTATGCTTTGGCTACCACTCCACCAAGCCACCCGAGTCCGCCCAGAGGCAGAAGCCTGTGCCTCCCCCCACTCGTCAACCAGTGCCCCCTGCGACGGAAATCCCTGCACCCGTCTATTCCATCGCCGGCATCCGTCCTGGGATGACCCTTTCCCAGGTCGAGGCGGTTCATGGCCCATCGCGTCGGGAATACGATAACTATCGGACGGTCGGGAGCCCTCCGGTGGCCTGCCTTCTGATCGCAAGCGACGGCAGGGTCGAATGCGTGACGGGGCGCTGGCTTCAGCGAGACTCCGTCCTGTTGGTCGAGCCACCACTCACTGAAGCCAAGCTGAAGCGAACTCTCGGACCGCCATCCCACCGCTGGACCAACGGGTCGTGGTGTGGAACCTGTTACGCCGAACTCTGGGCCTATCCGGGCGGTCTCTCGGTGACCTCTGATTTGGGCGGCCTTGGAATGTTTCGTCTGACCACCGCAGAGGCCACCATTCCCGAAGGTTGGGTCTCCGTCGGCGAGAAGCGCCCGAGGGCTGTCTCGAACGGTGAGGGCGGCTTAACCACTCTACCTGCGCTGCCGCGGACACTCGGGGCATCCCCAGTCGCCCCTGCCAGGTAGACCACCCTGACCACCCTGACGGCCCGACCCGGCCAACGGGGCCGGTCGGGCTCGGCTCTAGAACCAGACGTGGATGTCCTCGGTTTGGCAGATTCCGCGGATGTCGGGACCCTGGCTCTTGAGCACGAAACGGTCACCCTGGCGGGCGTAGAGGAACTGTCCACCCGGAGTGACCGGGTCGTTCCCGGCCCCCACCTGGGCCAACTCCGCCGGATACTCGCCGTGGTCGAGTCGATAGAGCTCCAGCTTTGCCACCGTGCGCATTGCTTCCAGACGGGCGTAGGACAGGCGCGCCTGCTGGTTGGCCCGGGTCAGGTTGGGTAGCAAGACCGAGGCCAGGCTACCCGGGCGGACCGTGTCGACGCCCGGCATTCGGCCCCCCAGGGCGCAATCGCGCCAGGCCAGAAAGCCGGCCGAATAGATCTGCAGCTCGCGCTGCTTGTAGACGGCCGGCAGGGCCAGCGGCGCCAACAGGGCCAGTTCGCTACCGCTCAGGTCGTCGATCTCGCCAGAATCCAGTTCCTGGAAAGCTCGCATTCCGAAAGCCATCTCTTCGTCAAGATGCTGCAGGTAGGCTTGCTGGCTCCACTCCTGCTGGTCCAGAGCGGTCAGGATGCGCTGGTAGTCGGCTTCACCAAAGCGATGTCGCTGCAACAGGCCCAACAGGGCGTCGCCGGCGATGGCCTCCTGGGCCACCGTGATCAGCCCGTGAATGAGCGGCCCCTGGCCGGCCAGCTGGTCGGCCCAGTCCAGGCCGAAGAGGCAGTAGTCAAGGGCCTGGTCATAGTGACCCGCGCGCTCGCATTGCAGGGCCCGAACATAAAGGCCCTGATTGACCGCTCGCATCAGGATGAAGTTGGGCATCATCGCTCCGATGCCCTCGCTCCAGCGCGGGGGCACCACCCATTCGGGGCGCTCCATGGCCGTCCTCAGGCGCAGCAGGGCCTGGTCGAAGCGCTCGGTGTCCTGGGCGGCCCGCTCTTGCTCCTGGTCCAGTGCCTGCAGGATCTTCTCGCGATCGCCCTCGACCGCCCAGGAGAGGGCCTTGAGATCTTCGCCCAACATGGTGGCGCGCTGGCCCGGAGATTCGCTGCGCATGAACGTCACCGCGACCTGCTCGAAGCCGTTGTCGCGAGGGCTGACGGCCGCCTGGGCCAGTTCCCGCCGGCGGGCCTGCTCATAGATCCGCGACACTTCGGCCGTGCGGGCCTCGGGCACATCCAGCAAGACCATGCGAAGGCCGCCCCAGACCATCACCACCAGCAAAGCTCCCACCGCTGCCCGGTTCAGAGTCGGGCCCAGCGGCACTGGCTCGTTCTCATCAAAGAGCACGAAACCGGCGCCGCCGAAAGCCGCCCCCAGGGCCAGTCCAAAGGCGCCGAACCAGGCCAGGACCGCCAGTTCGGCGGCCGGGCCGGGCGCCACCAGATTGGCCTGGAACAGAGCCCGGCCGGCCAGGGGCACCGTCGAAAGCAGGCCGCCCGTAACCGCTCCCAGACCCGCGCCCAGAGCCACGGCTTTGGCCAGGGATTGGGCGCACAGGCTGGCCAGAGCTCTGGCCAGCGGACCAAAGCAGAGCGAGGTCAGGGTGATCAACAGCACGACGGTGGCCAGGGCCGAAGAGGCGGCCATGGTGGCCGAGGTCGCGAAGGTCTCCAGCACCAACATTCCCACCAGACCACCCGCCTGCAAGGCTGCCACCAGAGTCAGGGCGGTGGCCGGGACCAACATGACTCGTTGCCCACTGCGGCGGGGCGAGACCGGGACCGGTTGACGCTCCCACTGCTGGCTCAGGCTGGTCTCGAGGGTTCGCCGTGACGAGACGGCCACATTCAGACAGGTCAGGCCGAGAGCGCCCAGCACCAGAGTCTCGCTCAGGATGTGGGACCATGCCTCGTCGCTCAAGTCGGCTCCCAGTACGACTCCCAGCAGGCCGATTCCCAAGCAGGCTGCGGCCCAGCTCAGCAGCCAGGTCCAACCTGTTCGGGCCAGGCCCGCCATAGTCCGGGTGCCGGCCTCGCTGCGGGTGCGGACCTGGGCCGACACGGCCAGTCCCATCAGGCCACCGGCCAACGGCATCAGCAGGGCTGCTAACAGGATCAGCAGGCCCGAGCCTATTTCCCAATCGGCCCAGTGCAGCCCCGTCGGGTCGAAAGCTACTGCCAGGCCGGCCACCGCCAGCACCGAGGCCAGTTCTAGATACACGGGCACGCAAGCCACCTGCAGCCAGCCGCGCAAAAAGACCCATTCGTTGAGGCCTGAAGCCAGCAACGTCTCGAGCGTGCCGCGCTCGCGCTCTTCCACCAACGCCGAGCTGGTGCGCAGGGCACAGCGCACAAAGGATAGACAGGCAACCACTCCGAGCAAGGCCTCGAAGCCCCCGCGCCAGTCGGCGTAGGGCAGACAGATCAGTTGGGTTGCGGCCACCGTGAGAACCACCGTCGGTAGCACCAATCGAGCCAAAAACAGCCCGCCCAGTCCTCCCGGGATGGCTCCCGCCAGGCGGGCGATTTCGCGCTGCACGATGGGATTGTCGCTGACCGCCCCGACCCAGGGGTTGCGCCGATAAGTGCGAGCCGGCGGCTCGAGGGCGCGCTCCAGGGCGGCCACTGTGAAGCTGCGTCCCACGACCAGGGCCAATCCGCCCACTGCCAGCGAGAAGACCAGGCAGGCCATCCCGTGCCCGTGCCAGAGCAGCCAGCCGCTACCTCCGGCCAGAACAGTTCCCAGTCCGGTCGCCATCAGGCTGGCGCCCCAGGCAGCTCCGCTGCCAAAGCGAGGAGCCACCATCACGGCTTGCACCAGATACGAGCCCACAAAGAGCAGGCAGGCCGTCAGTGGCAACCAGCCCAGGGCCGCGGTCAATACCAGGCCTCGGGAAGCGGCCGGAAAGATGCCTGCTCCAAGGGCCAGGATGAAGGCCACCGGCAGGCCCACCCGCATCAGCGAGCGCAGACTAAAACTTGCCAGAGCGTCCGACACTCCGCCGGCGCAGAGGCCCGAGGTCAACACCTCGTCGAGGCACCGACCCCGCACCAGCGAGCGCAGAATCGAGATATCCGAGGCGAAGTGATAGAGCGGCAGGGCGATGAGCAGGCTCAGACCCACCGTAGCCACAAAGAATCGAGCCGAAACGCCCTGCCCCATGAAGCTCATGGCCAACCCCGGCAGGCCGTAGGCCAACACCGCCGTGGCCAGCCAGAAGGAGGGTCCGCGCAGGCCCGCCCGCACTGCTCGTGTCTCGAGCAAAGCGGCCAGCGGATGCGAGCCCGACAGCGAGATCAAGCCATCCAGCCAGCGCGAGAATCGGCCCACGGCGCGGTGAACCGCCAGCATCGGAACCACCTGCTTTTCGGCCTGGCCGGCCACCCGGCTGGCAAAGTCGGCCGGGAGGGGTCGGGCCACCGGCATTACCGCCGGCAACTCGCGCAGAGAGCCCACCAATCGCTGGCACTCGCTACACTCGTGCAGATGGGCTTCGACCCGCTTGGAATCTAGGGGCGAGGCGTGCCCATCCAGCCAGTCGGAAATCGTCTCGAACAAATTCGCGCATTCGTGTTTCATCGGTCTCCCTCTCCCTGCAGGGCTTTGGCAAAACGCAGCCGGGCCTTGGCCAGGCGGCTGCGGACAGTTCCCAGCGGCACTTTGAGCGCCCGGGCAATCTCATCGTAAGAAAGCTGCATCACTTCGCGTAAGGTCAGGACGGTGCGGTCCTGGTCGTTGAGCTCGTCAAAGGCCCGGCTTAGATCCAGGCGTTGCTCGGTGCCCTCGCTCTCGGCCGGTGTGACCGGCTCTTGGCCGCCATCGGCCAGCGCATCCAGCGACCCCGGACGCGTGCGCCGCTGAAAGCGACGGCATTGATAGGTGACGATGCGCAGCATCCAAGAATGGGCCGCCTGGGGATCGCGCAATTGGTGGATGGCCGAATAGGCGGCCAGGTAGGCCTCTTGCAGGGCGTCCTGAGCCGTATCGGCGTCGCGCAGCAGCGAGCAGGCCAGGCGATAGGCCGGCTCTTGCGTTTCGCGCACGAAGGCCTCGAAGGCCCCCTCTTCGCCGTCTTGAACCCGGCCCACCAGCTGCGACAACCTTTGCCGGCGACTGTCGGTCATGCTCGGGGATTGCTCGGCCACGGCCTGACCGCCTCTTGACCCGAGCAAGTTTCCGACCGCAAATGCTCCATAAGCTGAACTCACGCACTCACCTCCGTCTAACGGGTGATAGTGCCAGCGGGCTCAGGAAAAGTTCGCGGTGGCTGAAAAAGTTTTAGCTAGCGCGCCGCTCGAGAGCCTCGACCCGAGCAGCCAGGTCGCTGACGATGCCAGTCAGTTCCTCGTTCTGCTTGACCACGCTCTCCACTTTTGCGCGGTCTTCCAGGAGCCTAGTAAGGATCTGCTCGATACTGGCAAAGGTGCCCCCCAGGGCTACGGTGGTGGCTTCCATGTGAACCGACCGAGCTTGAAGGTTCTTGACCGCACCATCCAGTCGCGCAACGTCCCGCTGGACGTAGCCCAAATCCTCCTGGAGTTTCCCCACGTCCTCCTGGAGTTTCCCCACGTCCTCCTGGAGTTTCCCCATATGGGTTCCCAGGTCCCCGACCACTCCTACAACCGTGGAGAGTTCTCGCGTGGTAGCACTCTGTTCGGCTTGAAGGTCCTGGAGGTGGCCTCCGACCGCGGTCATGGCTTGGCGAAGCTGATGGAGGTCGTCGCTCATAGGCATATTATACGACTTCTGACCGCTTCATCCAACCTCTGCGGTTATAAGCCGGCTGGGACAGCCTCGGGTTTGACGATCTGATAGCCCGCCAGCTTCCATTTGGCATCCTCGCGAATCAGCGTCAGTAGTTCGGCGGCCTTGGGCAGATTGGCGTAAGACGAGGTGAACCGCAGCACGTAGAAGTCCCCGGTCACCCCGTTGAGTTGGTTATGGTGGGTGGCCTTGACGAACTTGCGGCTCTTTCGCGCTCCTACGGCTTGGTGAGCTGCAGCTAGTGAAGCGGCAAAACTGTCGGCAGTGGTGGCCTGCTGCAGCATCGCCGCGCCGGCCTTGTAGGCGTCGGCATAGTTGCCTTCATCGAGCGTCACCAACACCTCCTGGCCCCGGGCCACCGCCGCCTTGTCGGTCTCGGCCACCCCTACCAGGGTCGCCAGCAACATCAACCACATTACTAAGCAAAAACGTCTCATCAAGAGACTTTCGCGCCCGGGCGGCGGCCACCCTGGCTCGTCTTTCAGGCTGATTTCAGCCGCCGGGGCTAGTCTGTCTCCATGCAGATTGCAGGAGTGGGGCTAGCCTTGTACGCCCGAAGGCCGCCTCAAACTACCCGGGCCGCATCGTTAGACCAGGTATGCCTTCAGGCCGGCGAGACCCACGCCCAACGTCCCGTTTTTGCGGCACCGACTTTGCGTCCCCGTCCTGAGCCTATCCAGGTGCAGGGCGAACAACTGGCCCAGCAACTGGCTCCCACGCTGACCCGGCACACCGTCAATTATCGCTACAATTCGCTCTTGCCCATGCTCGATTTCGTCAATCACCTCAACGGCCAGCCGGCTGAATGCACCTTCCGCCAGGGCTTCGAGAGCTATGCTCCCGACCTGGTGGGCGATATGGCCAAAGTTGGCGGCCGCTCTTGCGTGGGCATGGCCATCACCTTGCGCGACGACCTGCGGGGTCGGGGACTGCCCGCCTACATCTGTCCGGTCAGTCTCCCCGAGGCCCTCCAACACGGCAATCCGCTGGCTTTTGGCCACACCGCTGTGGTCATCCCCTTCCGCCACCAAAATGACCAGGGCTACGTCATCCTCGACCCTGGCCTGAGCATTCCCAAGCCGATCGTGGTGCGCGAAGGGCAGACCACCAGCCTGGTCCCCTGGGAGAATTCACCTCACCCCCAGACCTGGACTTTCCAATTCGAGAGCCCTCACATGCTCAGTTGCGAGGTGCAGATTCCCAACTCCAGTGGGGGAGGCACGAGTCGCTTCCTTATCGACCAGGAGTGGACTGACCCCGAGGCCACGCTCGGCCGTTGTGCTTCGCTCAATCCCCGCCCTCGCATCACCGCTCGCGACGCCCGGGGTGAAACGCTGGCGGCTGTGGCCGTGGAGATGCGCCGCCCGGGCTCGGTGCGGGTGGTGGTCGAAAGCGAGGGCCGGCGCCAACGCTTTGCCTACCAGGCTGAAGACAAGTGGCAAGAAGCCATCAGTCCCGAAATTGCCCGGTTACTCTTGCCCCACTCCGCCGACCCGCGCCAGGAACTCATCGAGGCCGTCCGGCGATGCAGCCAATCCATGCCCATCTTGCAAACCGCTATTCAGGCGGTGCTAGCTTGAACGTCCGTGTCCCTGGCCAGCCTGCCGCTGCTGGCTGGCCCCGACGGCCGCTACCACCTTTTCCACAACCTTTAAGCACGCGCTGTTAGCCTGTTGCTATGCAGGTCCAAGCCAACCGTCGGTCCATTTCCATCGATCAGGCCTCGCGCGTTCTCTCGCGCCAGCCCGACCCTGGCACGCGCCAGGGCGACCGTGTCACCCTGGGCGGCGGCAGCCTGGCCAGCCCGGCTCTTGTGCCCGACGGAGTTTGCCACGCCTCGGGCCGGCGACTGAGTTGCTACGACCGCAACGGGCAGGTGCGCTGGCGTGAAGACTTCTCCACCCCGGTCTCGGCCGTGGGCGCGGACGCCCAGGGGCGCACCTTCGTGTGCAGCGACGACGGTCACCTCCACGGCCTTGGCCCCGACGGCCAGCAACTTTTCGCCCCCATCCAGGTCGATGCCGACAGCGGCCACGCTCCGGCGGTGGCCCCGGACGGGACTGTCTATATCGTCACTCGTGGCACGCGCCTCGAGGCTTACACCCCCGAGGGCGAGCAAAAGTTCTCGAAAGACTTGCGCAAAACCAGTCTGCGTTCGCTCCTCGGCCTCGAGAATCGCCATCAGTATAGCTCCACTCCCACCCTTACCAGCGATGGCAAAGCGGTAGTCGCAGACGAGCGAAACTACGTCACCGCTTTCGACTCCTCCGGCAAGAGAAGCTGGACCTATCGTTTGCCCCAGCAGGTGATGACCGGTATCAGCGCCGGCCCGGACGGGCGCGTGGGCCTGGGCATCTATCTCGACGAAATGATCGTGCTCAATCACAAAGGCAAGGTCGAGACTCGAGTCGACGCCCAGGGGCCGTGTGTGTCCACCGGAGTAGCCGTGGCCGCCAACGGAGATTTGGTGGCTGGCGACTCCTCTGGCATCCTGGCCGCCTACGACCGCAAAGGCATCCGCAAGTGGACCATCCGCAATGACCACAAATTTACCGGCACACCCACGTTCCAGAAGGGGCACCTCTACGCCACCACCTGGTTCGGCAAGTTTTATGACATCGACGCCGCCACCGGGAAAGTCGCCTTCTCCACCGACCTGGGTGGCGGCCAGTTGTCGATGTCGTCTCCCGTGGTCGACGAGGAGGGGACGGCTTACATCAGCCTGGTGAACGGTCTGGTGGCCCTGCGCACCCAGACAAAAGAAGTCGACTCCAGCCTCGACCCCCACGAACCCGTCAAGCCAGCCGCTCTCGAGTTGCAAGAAGACGACGGCTGGCTGGTGGTGGGCGACCAGCAACTCTCGATCAACTACTAGGCGGGCTGACCGCCTGCGCCCCACCCGAGCGGCGAAACCTGGCCCGATAGGCAGCCAGCGGACGTTCCAACAGCCAGTATGACGCCAGCGTACAGGCAAGCAGGGCCAGCCAGGCCGGCCATCCCCGAGCGAACGGCACTTCGAGTCGGCTAATAAAGAGGGGATGCCAAACGTAGAGACTGTAAGACACCCGCCCCACCGCCACCAGCGGAGCGAACCTGAGCAATGAGGCCCGGTTGACCACGCTCCACCACACCAGGGCGGTGAGAGCCACATCGCGCAGGGTGGGCAGAAACGCCAGCAGCACTCCGGGCAGTTGGGTTGCGTAGGCGTGAAGACCCAGCACCGCCAGCACCGAGATCACCGGGGTCGCCGCCCAGGGGCGAGCCGGCGAGTCCTCCAGGAAGATGGCCAGGGCACAGCCCATCATCAGGGTGCCAAAGCCGGTAGCCTGCAGCATGGTGGCCGGGGAGAAATCCAGAGTGCCGTTCTTGAGAATGCGCAAGAGCGGCCAGCCCAGGCCAAGGCCCAGGGCAAGCCACCCCGCCCGCCGCTTTCCCAACCAGCGCAAGAGCAAGGGCCAGACCAGATAGAACTGCTCCTCGTAGGACAGCGACCAGGCGTGCTCGAGGTTGTGATGCAGATGGGTGTGGAACCAGTTGACCAGATACGACGAAGCCACCAACAGGCTGAAGGTATCGGTGTAGACGACCTGAGCGGCCCGCAACAGCACCAGGACCAGCACGTACAAATAGAAGATGGGAAAAATCCGCACCGTTCGCCGGATGTAGAACTGCTTGAGATCGAACCGGCCATGCTCCTTCTGTTCGGCTAGCAACAGCGAGGTGATCAGGTAGCCACTCAACACGAAGAACAGGGCCACCCCCGTTCGCCCGCCGAAAGGAAACCATCTCGGCGTTGCGACATAGCCCGCAAAGCTCGCGTGGAGCCACACCACCAACAGAATCGCTACCCCCCGTAAGCCGTCCAAGGGGACGCAACGAGAGCCGTGCTCGGATCGCATGGAAGGCCTTTTGTCGCCTTCGCCTGGCTCCCCTTCGTTTACTCCGCGGGCAACCTGAAGTAGAAGCGGGTAGGGCTTCCTTCGGCGCTCTCGACCCCCACCTGGCCGCCGTGACGCTCGACCACCAGCTTGCAGAAGGTCAGTCCCAACCCGGTGGTGCGGTGTTCTCTTTGTGCTTGCGAGAACTTGTCGAAGATCCTCGCCTGCTCGGCTGAGGGCACTCCTGGTCCCCGGTCGATGACGCTCACCTCGAGCAGGTCGCCCCCCGACCGCGTCACCACTCGCACCGGTTCTTCCTCGGGGCTAAAGCGCAGGGCGTTGGTTAGAAGGTTGCCCAGTACCCGCGTCATCAGGTCCCGGTCGCAGCGCAGCCTGGCCTGATCGCCCTCGATCACCACCCGCGAGCGGCCCGGCCCCACCCGCTCTAGCGCCTGGCTCACCAGCTGGTCGACTCCCGTGTCTTGATAGGCCAGCGGCATCTGGTCTGACTCGAGCCGGCTCACGTCGAGAATGGTCTCGATCATCTCGGCCATCACCCCGGTGAGGCTCTGGATCTTGCTGACCATTTCTTGTCCTCGCCGCGACAACTCTTGCGATTCCTCGAGGTAGTGAGCGTAGAATACCACACTGGTCAGCGGCGTCCGCAGGTCGTGAACCATCATGTGGGTCAGACTGTCGCGCAGGGCTTCTAAGCGCCGCAGCGACTCGTAGTTTTCTTCGAGCTGCTGCCCCAGTCGCTGGGTCCTGACGAAGAGCCTGCCCAACAAACGTACCCCCCGCTCGGACCCCAGCAGATACAGCACGCCGCCCAGCCCGAGGATGCGGTGGAAAGGCTGGGCCGAGAGCAAAAATGACAGGAACATCGGCCCTATCAGGCCGAGCACCGCCAGTCGGACGATGGTCGGATGAAGGGCGTAGGTCGAGCTGGTGCCCGCCGTGATCAATAGCACGCAAGCAAATAGGTACACTCGCGTGGTCAGGTCCGTCCCGGCCAAAAGCACCAGCGAGCCCAGCCCCCACCACAGGGCCACCGCTACGATGGTCCCACCCAGGGCCAACTCCCACTGTCGCACCCGGGCATCGTCTAGCTCACCCTGAGGAAAGCGCTTGAGCACCGCCCCACGAACAAAGGCCAGGGTCATCATCACTGCGTTCCAGACGACCAGCTTCCACCACGGCACGATGCCCACCAGGCCGGCGCTCACCAGCAAAGCCCCCAGGGGGCTCAAGACGACGTTGAGGGCCGACTGCAGACAGACAAACCGCACCCGCTCGGCGCGCACTCTTCGAGCTAGCTCGACTTCGAACTCGGACATACCCAGACAGTTCCCCATCCGTGGCAATCAGACCCCGGTGGTCGATTGATTTGATGAACGCGGGTGATGGGCTAGCAGCAGATGCATGAGAACCACCCTCAATATCGACGACGACGTTCTGTTCGCGGTTCGCGAACTCGCCCGCCAGGAGCGGAAGACGGCGGGCCAGATCTTGTCGGAGTTGGCTCGACGAGGATGTGCTCGACCAGCGCCGGCTCGACCCATACCGGGTCCACGGACCCGGGCAACTGACCGACCTCTACCTTTTGGCCCTGGCCGTGGCCAGAGAAGGCTGCCTGGCCACCTTCGACCAGGCCATTCCCCTTTCGGCAGTGACCGGCGCCCAAGCCCGTCACGTCGTGGTTGTTTAACACCCTGGCAAACAGTTCCAGGCCCGGTCCAAATCCCGGTCCAAACTCCGTCCTTTAAGCTGGTGATATGTTGGTCGGTCCACATCTACCCGTCCACCGGCCCGGTCTGGTCCAGCGCAGCCTCGAGGCGATGGGCGGCGTGGCCGGAGCTACCGTCGAGTTGATGAACTCGGTAGGTCCGTCGGTCGTCACCGGCGCGGTGGCGGCCCTGCAGGTCGGTCGGGCCAGCGAAGAGGAGCGGGCGAAAATCTCGACTCGAGCGCTCGAGATCACCATGGTTGGCCAACTCTTGCTGGGGCTCGGAGTCTACGCCGTCAGCCACGCTAGCCTGGTCGGACTGGCCACGGCCGCCGCCACCAAAGGCGTCTTCGGCGGAGCCTGGACCAAGCTGTATAGCGAGAGCGGCGCCAGCAGCCGCATCGCCGAAGGCCTGCGCCACCGCGTCGAAGCCGTGGTCACGCCCGCAGACGACACCGGCGAGCGGCTCATCAAAGGGGTGGCCGTCGGACTGGCCGCCGGCCTGATCGGGTCGGCCAGGGTCGGCTACAAAGAAGGCAAAGGCGCCGTCGGAGGCACCATCGACGCGGTCAAGCGCCTGCCCGCGACTCTGGCCACCCGGGTCAAGAATCTCGCCACCACCCGGGGATGGTCAAGCCCCGCCCGCATCGCCACCGGTCTGGTCACCGGCAGCGTCGGAGCCGCCCTGTGCGCGGGTATCGGTCTGGCCCAAGGTTTTACCGACGCCCTGGGCGACAAGATGGACGCTGCCAAGCACCGCCGCTGGCTGACCCTCGAAGGCGCCCTGGCCGGAGCCGCTACCGGCCTGCTCCTGGGCGGAGCTCCCGGTCTGGCCGTGGGCAGCGTGCTCGGACTGGCCGCCACCTCTCTGGTTGCCCGAGTTGAATCGCGCCACGACCTCGACCGCCAGATCACCGCCGACATTCAGGCCCAGCTCGACGAGGTCAAGCGCACCACCTATCAGGAGGGCGACCAGGTCGCCGATACCTACCGCCGCGCCCTGCAAGGCCTCTCGGTCGGCTTGGCGGCCGGGGTCGAGGCCGGCTTCAACCGCTTTGCCGAACTCGCTCAATCCAAGCCCGAACCCGGCTCGCCGGTGGGCAAGCAGGTCCAGGACCTGGCCGAACTCGGCCGTCCCCGGGACTAGGGCGCGATGTTATTTAGCACGGCGTGGATGTTGTTGCCGTTGAGTCCCACCACATCGTCCCAGCCATCCGCGTTCAGATCGCTGGCGACGCAATTGCCCAGCACAGCCGCCGGCACGTCTTGATAGAATACCGGCGTCGCCACCGGGGCCAGGATCTGAGTGACGGCGGTTGCGGCCGTGTTCGATAACACCAGGACCAGTTCGCCGGGTCGGGTCACGCCGGGGGTCGAGAGGGTCAAGAGGCGGTTCCAGCTTCCGGCTGGCAGGCTGGTCGAGTTAGGCTGAGCCAGAAAGATGCTTGACTGCGAGACCAGCACTGGGTCAGTCGAGTTCGGGCGTTGGCTCAGGACCGCCAGGTTACTCTCGAGCGGGCCAAGGGTCGGAGCCGGCGGCATGAAGCTCGCAAAGTCGCCAGGAACTGCGTCACCGATGATCTTCTCGGCTTGACTCACAGAGGCGTTGCCTTGCGAGCTGCCGCGAATCGTCTGGGTCTGGAAACGATTACTTCCTCCGCGGAGAATAACCAGTTCTTCGTCTCGGGCCAGGGGTTGGAAAATCTTGCCAAATCGTTCTTGACCATTGAGCCCGCCTGCCAGGGTGGCCCCGACCACCTGCACGTCTACGATGTTGTCAGGATCTCTCTGAAGCAGTTGGGCTGCGGTTCCTTCGATGACGAAAACCGACCCGAGCCGCGCGCGGAAAAAGCCGGCTTGCAGGGCAGTGGGGTTGGCGGCAAGGGTGAGACTACGATACTGGCCGGTGGCGCCGGAGCGGAAGACCACCCGCGCTTGCCCCGTCGAGGCGAGCACCAGGTCCTCGAAACCGTCACCATTGATGTCCGCCTCGGCGGTGAGCAAGTTGCCATTGACCGTGAGGCCGGTGTTTTCAACCCGGGCCGTGGTCTCGAACGTGCCGTCGCCCCGACCGCGATGGACTCGAAGGGTCGACAGGCTGCCCACTGGAGGTCCGGCCACGTCGGGCACGCCGTCGCCGTTGAAGTCGTGAACTACCGGCCCCCGCAGGGTCGTGGCCACGGTGGTCACCACCTGGCGCTTGACCGTGTAAGGACGGTCGGCGTTGACGACCCGAAACTGCCCCCCGCGCTCGCCCGTGTGGATGAACTTGAAGACACAATTGACGGGATAGTATCCCTCGACGACTTTGTCGGGGGAAAGGGAGGCCGCGGATTCCACGACGGGACCATCGACCAGGATCTCGACAGGGGGATTGACTTCGCGGTCCATGCCGTCGTCGAAACGCTGCATGAACTTGACTCGGACACGCTCCCCGACCCCAATCGTGGTGAAGGGTTGGTTGTTGTCGTCGCGGACCACAGAAAGGGTATTGGGCAGCTCCCGGGCGGAGTTAGCGTTGAACACCCGGCTGGCGCGAACATTGTTGAGCGCAACCGAAACGTTAGCCGTCGAGGACCTGGGCATTCGCAGCACGCCGGTGCGGCTTACAGATCCGCTGCCGGTCAGGCTCCAGGTGACCAGATTGGTGACATCGCTCTTGGTCGTGTTGTCGAGGGTGGCCTCGGCGGTCAGCTGGGTATCGCTGTCGAAGGGCACGGGATTGGCTCCCTTGATCTCGATGGAGCGCACCAGGCTGACCTGGACCGGATTGACACCCTGGAAGACGACGTTCTGTCCCGGTGCGAGGCTGAGAGACGTGCCCCATTGCTCGACCAGAGTACCGCCGGCATCGTTGTAGTCGATGATCAGCCTCGTCGAGTCGGCCGGTACCGGTACGGTAATGGTCGGCGCTTTCGGGATCGGGTTCGAGACCGAGGTGGTCGCGCCGCTGCTATTGGACGTTTTGAAGGTCAGAGTGCTGACCGTCCTGGTTACACTGCGGGGCAGTTCCAGGGTGCTGACCAGGGTGATCGTGGCTGGGTCTGGAGGGGCCGTCGCTCCTGTTTCGTTGGGGGTGTTGTCTCCCCCCGAATTCGAGTCGCAGGCTGCCAATCCTAAGAGCAAGAAGAGAACGAAAATTCGAAGCCACGGTGTCCGCATTTGGACCCCCCTTTATGTCGTAGTGCCCCCGATTATACGATCCCTGTCAAGTCCCGACCGGCCTGCCGCCGACCGACCACTAGCCTGGCGGCTGGACGCGGCGATACTCCACCTCGGGCCCGACCGGTCCGTCTCGTCCGACCTGCGTGAGTGCGAGCTTGTCTTCGGCTAGTCTCGTCCGGTAATAGCGTCCTCCAAAGTAACACTGGTCGCGGTTGATCTCGAAGCGGTCCGACATCAGCTCGCGCGTCCCCCGCACTCGCATCACGGCCACATAAGTGTCGGGTGGCATCAGTTCGAAGACCTCGGGAAATCCATCTGGGGCACCCGAGGCGGCCTCCCAGCGTCCGGCCAAGGAAGCCGCACCCATGTCCGAAGCCAGGGCACTCGAGCCGGAAAATAGGTCGGCGGCGAATTTCAGTTCAACCCCCCGGCCGTCGGGATAGGTCAAAGTGCCATGGTGTTTGTTGCCGTCACTCCAGACGACATTCAGCTTCCAGGTGCCGGCCAACCCTTCGTCCTTAGAATCGCTCATCACCATTCGCGTTTCGACCGCGTCCCCCGTGGACTTCACCGCTTCCAACAAGGTGAGTCCCTTCGGGCTTTTATGCAGGACAAAGCCTCCTGGAGTGAAGCGCACAATCACATCGTCGCTATACCACCGCCCCACTCGGTCCTTGTAGTTGTTTAGCGAACAACCACAAAGCAGAACTAGCATGGAGGCACATAGGAAACGACCGATCGACATATTTGCTATTTACGCCGCTAGGCCGGTTTACTCCTTCGCTTTCGCCACCGCCCAGGCTCACTTCCGAGCGCGAATCGTGGCATCCCGTTCATTCCCGGAGACTCCCCCGAGGCCGCCACCTTCCAGCGCCCCCTAGCCGGGGGGCTTGACGCGGCGATACTCCACCTCGGGTCCGACCGGACCGTCTCGTCCGACCTGGGTGAGTTCGAGCTTGTCCTCGGATAGCTTCGTTTGGTAGGAGCGTTCCGCAAAGCGACATTGATCCCGGTTGATTTCGAACCGGTCGGCCATCAGTTCGCGAGTGCCTCGAGTGCGCATCACGGCCACATAGAGGTCGGGAGCCATAAGCTCGAAGACCTCGGGAAAGCCGTCGGGGATTTCCGACACGGCCTGCCAGCGCCCGGCCAACGACGTCGCTGCCAGATCCGAGGCGAGCGAGGATGAGCCAGGAAACAGGTCGGCGGCGTACTTCAACTCGACCCCGCGACCGTCGGGATAGGTTAAAGTGCCGTGGTGCTTCCTGCCGTCAATCCAGACTACATCCAGCCTCCAGGTCCCGGCCAGGTCCGAGTCTTTCGAGTCACTTATCACCAGCCGCGTCTCGACGGTGTCGCCTGAGGACTTGACGGCTTCGAGCAAGGTGAGGCCCTGCCGGCCGTTGTGGACGACATAGCCTCCGGGAGTGAACAGCAAGATCGCATCGTCGTTGTACCAGCGCCCCACTCGGTCTTTGTAGTTGCTCGGCGAACAGCCGCCAAGTAGCAGTAGTAGTGCGGCACATGAGAAACAACGAAGGGGCATCGAATGCTATTTACGCCGCTATGCCGCTTTACTCCTCCGCTTTCGCCACGGCCCTGGCTCAGTGCGTCGCGCCTTCTCCAGAAAGCGACCCTTTCACACCGCGATTCTCGGGGTGAACCCCCAAAATCGACCTTCACCCCGCGATTTCTCGGGGTGAACCCCCGCCGCCCGCCCTCCCCGCCCCGCCGCCAGCCAGCCCGGCCGCCGCCCGCCAGCTGGTCCAGGGCCGCGGCCCTCCCCGCCAGCCGCCGCCCGGCCAGCCCGGCCGAGGTTGCCAGCGATTTCTCGGGGTGAACCCCCGAAATCGCCCTTCACCCCGCGATTTCTCGGGGTGAACCCCCGCCGCCCGCCCTCCCCGCCCCGCCGCCAGCCAGCCCGGCCGCCGCCCGCCAGCTAGCCCAGGGCCGCGGCCCTCCCCGCCAGCCGCCGCCCGGCCAGCCCGGCCGAGGTTGCCAGCGATTTCTCGGGGTGAACCCCCGAAAGCGACCTTCACCCCGCGATTTCTCGGGGTGAACCCCCGAAATCGACCTTCACCCCGCGATTTCTCGGGGTGAACCCCCGAAATCGCCCTTCACCCCGCGATTCTCGGGGTGAACCCCCAAAGTGACCTTCACCCCGCGATTTCTCGGGGTGAACCCCCGAAATCGCCCTTCACCCCGCGATTCTCGGGGTGAACCCCCAAAAGTGACCTTCACCCCGCGATTTCTCGGGGTGAACCCCCGAAATCGCCCTTCACCCCGCGATTCTCGGGGTGAACCCCCAAAAGTGACCTTCACCCCGCGATTTCTCGGGGTGAACCCGCGAAATCGCCCTTCACACCGCGATTCTCGGGGTGAAACCCCGCCGCCCGCCCAACCCCCCGCCGCCCGCCAGCCCAGCCTGCCGCCCCGCCGCCCGCCAGCCAACCCAGCCGCCGCCCGCCAACCCCCCGCCGCCCGCCAAGCCAACCACCGACCCACCGCCCCGCCGCCCCGCCGCCCGCAGCCACGCCGAGCCAGTCCGCACGCCAAGCCAACCACCGACCCCGCAGCCTGCCGAACCCGCCCCCAAAAGAAAGAGCGGGCGCATCGCTGCGCCCGCTCTTTGGGGTGGACTTTTAGTATTTTTCGTAGGGGACCAATTCAGTGTAAGAGCCGTCCGGGTTCTGCATTACGGGGTTGGTGGTCTGGGTGTTGGGATACAGATAGCTCTGGCCGTCGTAGGGATTGACGTATTCGTACTGGTCGTGAATCGTGTTGACGTACTGGTGGTGGTACTTGTCGCGCTGGGCGTCGGCCTGGCGCAGTCCCTGCATATAGCTGTCGAAAGCGGCGTTGTTGTCGCGGATGCGCTGCTGGCTGGCCTGGAAGTTCTGCTCTTCCATCTGGCGGCGAGCGTAGTAAGACTGCTGGCCCTCGGGAGTAGAGACCTCCCACTGGCGCTGGGCGATCCACTGCTGCAGGTTGGGCTGAATCTCTTGGTAGGAGCGGTAGTCGCGGAACTTCGTGCGGTAGCAGTATTCCATCAGGTTGGCCTGATACTGCTGGTAGCCGCCCGGGGCGCGCAGGCCGTCGAGGTTCTGGGCCAGGCCTTCGAGGTAGTTGTAGAACTGCTCGGTATACTGCATCTCGTAGACCGCTAGTTGATACTGCTGGTTGTCGCCGGCCATCTGGGCGATGTCGATCATCGACTTCGAGGTGGCGTAGTTGCTGCGGGTGATCTGGGCCGATACCTGCAGCTCCTGGAGCAGTTGCTGGTCGGTCTGGGCCCAGCTCGGGCCCGCCAATACGAGGAATAGAGCTAAGAGAACCGCTTTGACTTTCACCAGTTCGTCACTTTCCTGTGGGATAGTGACATACTAGGAGGGCAGGGGAGCCCGAACAGTGACTTCGATCACCATAGCCCTGTGAGCCAGGCTACTTTGTGAGCGAGGTCGCAACCGGCTCGTCGGCCAGCATCAGCTTGAGAATGGCCGCCGCTGCCGCCCGCGGCGAGGCACGGACCGTCTGGTGGAGATCCGGGCCCGAGCCTATGTGGGCTCGGAAGGCATCCAGAGCCCGCTGGCGCGTCCCGCTGTCGATCACCGGCAGCTGAGCAATGCACATGGTGACCTGCTGGACCACTTCCGGGGTCAGCTGAGAGAAGAGTTCGGCCGAGGTCTCGGGAGGCAGGTTCATCAGCACGATGGCCGCTTGTTGAGTTCCGGGGCCTGCCGGCGCCGACGAGTTTGGAACGGGCAGTGGAAGCGCGTTCTTGCGATTGAGACGATAGCCGACGAAGGCCGACCAGGCGACCCCACCGGCGAATCCGAGCAAAACTTCGAGTAGCATGTTGGCAGAGTAGCAAAGCGGGCCGGCCTATTCCGTGCCGATCGTCACTTACGGCTGAACGCCGAAAGCCCTGCGGATGTTCTCAGGCGGCTCTGGCCAACCAGCGCCGGAGCCGACCCAGGACCGTCTTGGGAGGGGCTTGGATGGCGTGCCGGCGGGGGCGCAACACGCGCTTGAAAGCGTCGTCGAGATCCTCGGCCCAGGCCAGTCTGGCCAGATGCAGGTCGGCCGAACCGGGGAGCGCCGCGACGGTGTCGAGCAGGCCGCGGGCACGTTCGGGCCTCATGGTGGCCAATTGCGTCAACAGCCCGAGCAAACTGTCCGCTGAACTCACGCCCTCACGCAACAGACGGGCGTAGAGTCGATACGCGGCCAGGCAGACCATCGGACTCAGCTCGGCAGGCAGCACGGTCAGAAAGCCACTCAAGCGGGCAGCCGCCGAGGTTCTGCCGATGGGACGGCCGATCGCCTCGGCCAGGGCTACGGCCGCGACCGGTTCGAAGTGGCTCAGCAGTTCGACCACCAGACCCGGCTGATGGCCCCGAGCCAGATATTCCAGCACCACTTCAAACTGGTCAAGAGGCTCGACCGCCCGCCAACAGGCTCTGAGCACCGTCAGCGCGTGGTGGTGAGAGTAGCCGGCCTCGATCAGCCCCCACATGGCTCGATAATACGGCAGAGGAGCATGCTTGGCGTAGCGGCGGGGTGAGTCCGGACCGTTCACGAGCACTCCGGTCTGCTCGAGCCAGGCCAGTTGTCGCTCCAGACCGGCCACCCCCACGCGGTGACACATCTCCTCGAGCAGAGCGGTGGCCACCTCCGGCACGAGGCCATACTCGGTAAGGCGGGCGAGCACTCGCTCGGCAGTCTCGGGCAAACGATGCTTGCGCAAATAGCTGGCCAGCTGCGAGCACTCATAGGGCCACAGCCCACCACGAAGAGCCGCTCGAATCACTTGAAACCCGGTTGATTGTGTCTGCATCGCTACCTCCTGCAAGAACATCAAACCGCATTGAACTCGGCCGAACCTACAAAAGCGGGCGACTAAATGTTAACGGAATGCTAACGGAATGTTAACAAAGGATGAACGGGTGTGGCCGAGGTCCCGCCCCGTCGCTCGGGCTGCTTTCTCACCGATCAACAGCGTTCTCAGGGCTCTCATGCAGAAGTCATTCCGGGCAATCCGGGCCCCAGACCCGCCCGGGTGGGCGGGTCTTGTCGGCCTATGCCTGCTGGGTGGGGTCTCCCTTGAGATAGCTATAGCCCGTGGCCGGTTCCGCCGCCGCGGGCGCGGGCGCTGGCGCTGGCGCCGGCGCGGGAGCGGGTTGGGGCCCCGGAGTGCTGGGGGCAAGCACGACGACCACGGGCACGGGGATCGGCCGCCCCCGACCACGATAGCCTTGATTGCCGTTGTTCGGCGTTTGCTCGGGCCCCGCGGCCGGCTCGGCTGCTGGGGCCTCGGCGGCGGGGGGCTCGGCTGAGGTTGGGGCCTCGGCGGGCGGCTTCAAAGAGTTCAACTGGGTGTCGAGCCAGTATCTGCGGTCCAACACTTGAGGCTTGTCGGCCCCCGAGAAGTCCTGCCAACCCCCGCTCATTTGCGAATAAGCTTCCAGGTATTCTCGCCTCTCTTCGGGGGACAACGCACCCAGAGGGTTGTCGGATGAGGGGTCCTGAACGGCCGTAGACGTACCTGCCGAGAGAGCCTGTTCGGCCATATCGCGCACAGGCGAGGGGGCGGACCAAGAACTGTTTACGTTCGAATATTGTGTGTTGAGCATCACTACCTCCGTTTCTTCCTCGAGTTTAGGCAGCTTCTCTCTGTGACCGTTCTGTGGCCGGGCCGAGAAGATGAACAATTCTTGAACGAAGAATGAACTTCTTCCGTAGCCTTTTGCATCAGCTTGCCCGGTCGGTGTCATCCATGGTGTCCCGGAGGTAAGCACGAGCGACTCGTTGCGCCTTCGGCCAAAGCTCTCAAGAGGAGTCTACAGGACACCCACAAGGTTGAGCCGAGGCCGTCGTCGGCCTGGCCCTGGCCGCCAAAGTCAGCGCGGGACAGCGAGAATAAGTGAGCAACTCCGGCGACCGTTAGGTCATGTGGAAGCGAAGTCTCGAAGTCCTGGTCCTTCTTTTGGCGGTGGGTGGCCTGGCGGCCGTCTACCAGGCCCCGAGCCAGCCCTCTGCGCCGGCACCGTCACCCCCTCTCAGAACAGCGCCCAGCACCGCTCCCGCCAGGCCGGGTCCGCCTCCCAATCGGTGGGGCACCATTCCCTGCCAGGTTCTGCTCGAGCAGGGTCACCTGCGCCTGCGCTTCAAGAACGATGGCCCTGAAGATTTCAACATCCTGACCGGCGGCTCGGGTTACCACCTCACGATCGTCTCGCCCGAGCGGATCCAGATCCAGGCCGACTATTACGGCTGCGCTCTGACCTCGATTCACGACTGTTACCATACCCAGAGCCTGCTGGTACCTGCCGGCAAGTCGGTCATGCTCGACCTCGGACGGGCCCCCCAGGAACTTGCCGGCCTGCCCGATTCGCTCCCTGGCGAGTATGTTACCTACCCACGCCCAGCCAATCTCCAGCCCAAAATGGTGCCGGTTTATTAGCCAATCGTTTCCAGGCCGGGTGGCCGGGGTAGAAGCCCGTAGGAGGATTTGAACAATGGCAACCAGTGAAAAGACCCTGCTTTCAGCAGGCAGCTTCTGTTGGGCCGACCTGGCCTCGACCGACCCCGCCAAGACCCGCAGCTTCTACACCGAGTTGATGGGCTGGACCCTCAACGACGTGCCGATGGGCGACGGCCCGAGCTACACTATGGTGATGGCTGGCGAGCAGGGTGTGGGCGGCATGTATGCGATGGACGCGGCCCAGAAGGAGATGGGCGTCCCCAGCCACTGGATGTGCTACCTCCTGGTCGACGACCTCGAGGCCATGACCAAAAGGGCTGCCGAACTTGGCGCTACCGTTCGCGTCGAGCCCTTCTCGGTCGGTCAGTTCGGTAGGATGTCGGTGCTGGTCGACCCCACCGGAGCCACTTTCGCCCTCTGGAAGTCGAGCACCGGCGAAGCCACCGCCTCCACCGGCCTGGGCACCGTCTGCTGGAATGAACTTATGACCGAGGACACCCAGAACGCCTCCGAGTTCTACACCAAGCTCCTGGGCTGGACCCCTGAAGCCATGCCCATGGCCCACATGACCTACACCATCTTTAAGAACGGTCAGGCTCCGGCGGCCGGCATGATGGAACTGCCGGCCGAGGCCAAGAAGCACGGCGCCAAGGCCCACTGGTTGCTCTATCTATCCGTGAACGATTGCGATCAGACCGTGGCCCGCTGCAAAGAACTCGGCGGCGGCATCTGCATGCCCGCCACCGACTTTGAGGGCGTGGGCCGGGGTGCCATTCTCACCGATCCGACCGGTGCAGCCTTTGGCGTGATTCACCTCAACAAGAGCTGCTAAGCGGGGTCTTTTTTAGGACCGGAGAATCGTTACAAGTCTGCAATCCGCGACCGTCCTTCCAAGGGCTAGACTATAGATCCAACCAGCTCCAATATGATGCAGGAGCGCGTCCAGTGCAGGTTAGAAGTTTCCATCCCGGTCCCCACGTGCAGCTTGCCGCTGCCCCGCCCAGGTCGCCCAGGACCGAGGACCTGTTTGCTCCCCAGCCCCCCGAGCCTCCCCCTCGCGAGCGCATGAACATCGGCGGGGCGGTCGGGCTGTCGGCCTTCATCGCGGCTTCGGCCGCGGCCGGCGGAGCCGCCGGAGTGGGGGCCATGGTTTGGTCCGGCTGGCCCGGCCTGGCGGCCGGGGCGGCCATGGGCGGCCTGGGGGGAGTCACGGCCGGCTGGCTGGCTACCAAAGGTGCTCTCTACGGCCTGACCAAAGTCACCGGCCGGGAGCCCTCCGACCAGCTCAAAAAATGGGCCCACCGCCTCACCTTCGCCGCCTGCCTGGCCGGGGGAGCGGCGGCCGGCTATGCGGCCATTCCCGCCAACGGGGGCAGTGGCTTCTGGATGGTAGCCAGCATGGTCTGTGGTGTGGCTGGCGGCCTTTGTTGGGGTCAAGAGCTGATCTTCGGCAATGTCTTCGACGACAACCAGCTGGTGGGCTACCGCAATCGCGAGGCTCAACGCCAGTTCGAGCAACAGACCCGAGAGTACGAGGAAGAACTCGCCCGCTTTCGGGCCGAGCTGGTGCCACCCGGTCAGGAAGTCTCGCTCGAAGAAAACGACGAATCGCTGGTCGTCGGCGACGTCACGCTGCCCCGCCAGACCTCCTGAACGTGGACCCGGCGCCGCCGGGCTGTTCGGGTTTACAAATGGCGATCTGAGGCCGCGCCGATTCGACCCTCTTTGATTCGACCTTCCAGGCTGGAAGACAACTTATGCCACCCTCTTGCGGCCGCCCCGAGGTCTTCTCCCCAAGCAAAAGCGGGCCCGTTTGGGGCCCGCTCACGGGGGACTTGCCTCTCTCGGGCTATTGCTGTTGCTCCTGCGCTCCTACCACGCGCACGCGCTCGAAACCGTCAAGCTTGATCAAGTTGCCGCCCTCGCCCTGGGTGAAGAGCACCTCTCCCTGCTCATTGACCACGGTCACGGCCTTGTCACCGGCGCGAATCACGGCCACGTCGTGGTCGCCCTGCCCGCCCGAAAGACGCACCTGGTCCTCGCCCCGGCTGGCTCTAAAGACCACTCGGTCGTCACCCACGCCGCCGCGCACGCGGGTCGTGTCCGAGCCCAGACCCCCGCTGGCGCGCAAGACATCGTCTCCGCGGCCTCCCCGGACCACCTGACGGTCGGCTCCCTGACCTCCGCGGGCGATGGTTTCGTCGTTGCCTTGACCACCGCGCACCAGTTGCCGATCATTGCCCTCCTGGCCGCGGGCCAGTTCGAAGTCGTTGCCCTGGCCGCCGCGGATGACCTGGCGGTCACCACCACGTCCGCCCTCCTGGGCCAACACGTCGTTGCCCTGGTGGCCGCGGGCCTTCTGCACGTCACGGCCGGCGTGGGCCCGCTGGAAGCGGACATCGCGATGCTCGCCACCGTCGAAAATCTGGCGGTCGCGCAGGGGGTGCTCGACGGGCGGCTGGGGGTTGGGCAGACTCGAGCCCGGATAGTAGTCGGTGAAGGTGAAGTAGGGGTCGATGGGAGTGGGCGAGACCGGCTGGCCGGCGAAGCCACCGAATCCCTGGGCCAGTTGGGTCAGGCTCTCGAGCAGGCTGACCAGCATCTGAGCCGGTCCCTGGGCCGGGGGAAACTGGCGGACGTCCTGGTTTCCGACGATGCTCCAGATGTTCTGGTAGGCATTCTGGTTGGCCGTCAGGTTGTTACGGAAGGACATCTGGGTGGAAACGGGGTCCTGATTGAAAGTGAAGGGTGAAATCGCCATGTTCGTTCTCTCCTGCAACTCGTTTGTTTTCTGAACCCAGAATAGGCTGGACCAAAAAAATCGGAGAAAAATGGCGACTCTCTAATGTAAACATTTTGTAAACCCGACTCGCCGAGGAGACCGTTGTCGGTGGGCGAAGGAGAGGGCCGGTGGCTAAGCAGGTCAGAGTTTTGGTGTTGGAAGACGACCCCACCCTGCGGGAGGTCCTTCGCGACGTTCTCGAGGCGCGCGGTCTGCATGTCACCTCGGCCTCGCGCGGCGAAGAGGCTCTTGAGAAGGCTCGCATCGAACCCTACGACCTGATTGTGGCCGACATCCGGATGGAGGGCATCACTGGCCTCGACGCCATCGAGCGGGCCCGCGAACTGCAGCCCGACATGGGCTCGATCGTGGTCTCGGGTTTTGCCTCAGAGGAAGAGACCCTGCGAGCAGTCAAGCTCAATGTGGCGGGCTATCTCAAGAAGCCGTTCAAGATTCCCGAGTTGCTCGAACTGATCAATGGCTATCTGCTCGAGCGCAAGGTCAAGGCCGAAAAGGAAGAAGAGACTCGCACCCTGCGCGAGGCCTTGCTGTGGTCTCTGGGGCAACAGGGGGCGTGGGCCGAGAAGGCTCACCCTGGAAAGGTCGAGCGCCCGGCCAATCTGGCTCGCGCCCTGGCGCGCGCCCAGGGCCACAATCAGGGCCTGGGCGAACAGGTCTTCTTGGGGCTGATGCTGCGCGCTATCGGTCAATTGACGGGTCAGACGCTACCGACCCGGGTCCAGGGGGCGTTGCACCCTTTCCAAGCCTTGCTCGAAGCCGTTGACGGCAGCCCGGTGGGGGATTTTGCACTGGCGGTGGTGACCGCTTCGCCGGACGCCTGGCCACCCCTGGAAGGTTTGCCTGACCAGGTGCCTGGCCCCCTCAAAGAAGCGTATGCACGCTTTCTCGAGGCGGCCGGTCAAGACGAGCCCGAGCCCGAAGACGACGACGAGCCCATCGAGAGTATGAGCCTCCTATCGCTGGCTTTAACCCTCGAGCAGGTTCGCGATCTCGAGGGTGCTCGCCGGGCCTATTCTCAGTTGCTCGAGCAAGACGTGGCCTCTTCGCATACTTTGCAGGCCAATCTCGGCCTGGCCCGCCTGGCCGTGGCCCAGGCCAGCACCGAGCAGCTGGAGCAGCGGGTCACTCAGACCCTGGCGCTGGCCGGCCGGCTGGGCCCTCTTTCCCTGGCCCAGTCCGAACTCGAGGCGGCCAGGTTGCTGCGCCAAGCGGGTCACCCCGCCGCCGTCAAACTGTTCGAACGGGCCCGTGCCAGCCTCGAAGGCCTCGACCTGGCCGTGCCGCGCGCCGTCTGCGTGCTGGCTCTGGCGGCCCTCGACGCCGATCCGGGACCAGCCCTGCTCACTTCGGCTCTGCAGGCTCTGGCCGAGGCCGACCATGAGCCCGAGGTGGTCGAGTCGCTGCCGTCGCTGTTGCCAGACCTGCTCGAAGTGGCCCGGGTCCGACCCGAAAGCTCAGCCGTGGAGCTCGCACGCCAATTCGTGCGTAGCTTTCCTCACCTCCTGACCGGAGCCTTTGCGTCCATGTCGGCGGCCACTCAGAAACTCGCCCTCGAGTTGTTGGCCCAGTCTCAGGTGGGGTTGCCCGACAGCCTGGTGCCCCTACTCGAAGCCAGCGAGCAATCCGAGTTGCGGTCGTTTTTGCAGGCTTTCGAGCCGGCCAGGGCCGAGTCCAGCCGAACCTTGCTCAGGGTGCAGACCATGGGCGGCATGGTCACCCACGTCGGCGAGCAGCAAGTCGGTGAGAAAGAGTGGAAGACGCAGAAGGTCAAGTACCTGCTGGCGCGCCTGCTGGCGGTGGCGCCGGGCTCGCTGCATGTCGAGCTGGTGATCGAGGAGTTCTGGCCCAAGGCCCCGGAACGGGGGCGCAAGAACGTCAATACCTCGGTTTCGAGCCTGCGCAAATGCCTGCGAGATGCCGGCCTGGAAGAGGAGCTCGACCCGGTCGAACGGGCCGGCGAGCGGCTGGCCCTCAACCCTCGCCTGTTGTGGTGGAACGATTCGCTCGAGTTGGTGAAGGCGCACGAGCGGGCCCAGAGCCTGGCCAACGACAATCCCGAAAAGGCGCTGGCCGCCTGCAGTCGGGTGGTGCGGCTCTATCGCGGGCCCTATCTTGACGGTTGCTATATGGATTGGGCCATCGAGCTGCGCCAGCATTACGAGCGCATCTACGAGCAAGCCCTCTTGCAGCTGATGGAGTCGAGATTTGCCCAGCACCGCTATCGCGAGGCCTTTGAATACAGCACCGAGTATTTGCGCATTCAGCCCGACGACATGCGGGCTCACGAACTTACCATGCTGTGCTTGCTCGGCTTGTCTCGGCACCAGCAGGCCATCGACCACTACGAGGCTTATCGCAAAGAACTCATGGCCTCGCTCGGCAGCGAGCCGGCGATCGAACTGGTCAAGGTCTATCAGATGGCTCGGTACGGGTTTGCCCAGTCGTCTGGCCTGGCCGGCCTTTAGACGGGCGGCAGGATGACGCGAAAGGTCGCTCCCTGGCCCGGTTGTGACTCCACTTCCAGCCGGCCATGGTGGCGCTCGACAATCTGGTGGGCAGACCACAAGCCCAGCCCCGTGCCTCGGCCTGGCTCTTTCGTGGTAAAGAAGGGCTCGAAGATTCGCTCCAGCTGGTCCGGGGCGATGCCCGGGCCGCCGTCCGTGACCCACAGCTCGACCTCTTTGCCAGCGCGAACCCCCAGGGTGAGCGGGCGGGCGCCTTCGGGCATCTCTTCCATGGCCTGGGCGGCGTTGAGCAAGAGGTTGGTCAGGACCTGTTGCAAAGCCTGGTATTCGCCTCGCACCATCACCGGGTCGGGCGAGAGATCCTGGCTCAGGCTCACCCGGGCCGTCTTGAGCTGATAGGACAGGAAGTCGACCGTGTCACGGGCCAGACCGTTCAAGTCAAGCGGGGTCATGGTCCGGCTCTCGGGGCGAGAATAGACCATCAACCGCGAGATGATCTCACGCGAACGCTCGACCGCCTCTTGACCTCGGCGCAGCAGTCTTTGCACCAGTTCGGGATGGCTGTCGAACATCTCCAGGGCCTCGTCGAGACAGATCGAGATGGCTCCGATGGGAGAGTTCAGCTCATGGGCCACCCCGGCCGAAAGTTGACCGACCGCGGTCATCTTGCTCGACTGGACCAGGTGGGCCTGGGAGCGTTCTAACTCCAGCTTGGCCTGCACCGACTCTTGATAGTGAGTAGCGTTGGACAAGGCCATGGCCGCCTGGCAACACAAGATGAACAGCTGGTCTTTCTGCTCGTCCGAGAACGGTGCTGGACCCACCAGGGCGGTCACGCCCAGGCAGCTGGACCCGGTGGTCAGGGGGGCTAGCAGCACCGGACCAGGCAGTTCGAAGGCCTGACGCTTTTCGGCTGCCTGGGCCAGCCCGGCCGGGCTCACCTCAGGCACCTGGCCCCATTCTCGTTGCCGGCCCCGCGGGGAAAAGAAGGCTCCGCCACGGTTGGGAATGGTCTCGTTGACGACCTTGAGAAACCGCTCCAGGAGGGTGTCGGGGTCAAGCGACGAGGCCACCGCTTCAGCCCCCGAGATCAGAGCCGAGAGATGCTCGACTCGCTTCTCGAGGTTGAGCACCGCTTGCTCTGCCTGCCGCTTGGCCTGGACCTGGCGGTGGGTCTCGAGGGCCGACCCAAGGGCCAGGGTGGCCTTCTGGCACAGCCAGCGCAGTTGGTCGAGCTGGGTCTGGGACAAGACCTCGTCATTTCCCACATAAAGCACACCCAGTTCGCCCAGGGGCAGGGCGGCCACGGCCGCGTCGGTAGGGAACAGTCGCTTGTCGTCAGGTTCCTCCAGTCTCACCACGGCCTTGCCCGAGGCGCGGGCTTCGGTGACCGCCGGCTCGGTCACGGCCAGCAGCGATCGGGCTTGAAGGCGGGGTCCCAAAGCCTCTTCCACCAGGTAAGAGACAGGCTCGGGGGGCTCGCCCAGAAAGACAGCCACATTCTTCACCGGTAGCAACTCGCGGGTGGTGGCGGCCAGCTGGCCGGCCGCCTCCAGGGGGGTAGGGTGCGAGGAAAGATGGCGGGCGAAGTTCTCGAGCAAACTCTTCTCTTGTTTAACCCGGCTGAGCGCGCGCCGGGCCGCCTTCTCCCGATCTCCCAGCTGGCGGATGCGCACCAGCGCCTGGGCAAAAGTCTTGTCCTTGGCTTTGCCCAGGACGTTCTCGGCCGCCAGGTCCAGTTGGCGCAGCAAGGGAGCCACCGCCAGCAGGGCCCAGGGGTAGACCGAGGCGAGCATGGCCAGAGCTACCCCCAACAGGCTCAGGCCCAGCTCCAGGGGCCGAATCTGCAAGAAGAGCTGACGCCACACTGCCCGTTCTTCGGCCTGCTGCGGCACCTCGAGCCAGGCCTCCAGTTGCAGCCGCGAAACCAGGTATACCAGGGCCACCAACAGGGCCTGGACCGGCAGGGGCAGGTCGCTCATTCGTGCCATGGGCCCGGCCAGCAGATAAGCCAGGGCCAGGGCGAGATTCTGTCCCAGGTTCTCGGCCAGGCTTCGATCCAGGTGGTGCAGCGAGCAAAGCACGATGGCCACCACTCCCACCAGCGGCCCGGCTCCTGGAGTCACGGCCGTGGCCAGCAAAAGGGGAGCCCCCGGAGAGAACTGATAGTTCTCGGTCAGGCGAAAGCTGCTCGATTCGGCCCACAAGATGGCCGCCACCAGCAGCCCCGAGGTCAGGGGGTCGCTGGGGATCGGGCTCAAGATGCCCGCTACCAAGAGCAGCAGCCCCACCAGAGCGGCCCGAGTCGCAGTGGTCAAGAGGCGCTATGTCCTTGCCGGCCTAAGGATGGAAGTGCAGGGCCGATCTCTCGATGGTGTAGATGGCCGTTCCCTCGGGTTGCATTTCCACCAGGTTGGGAAGATAGCGCGGATCCCAGTGAACACACACGTTGCGCCCAAAGACGCGCACGTCGCCACCGAGACTGGCGCTGGTGCCGGGCCCCGAGGCGGCGGAAGGATCCTGCCCATAGGCCACCACCGCTCCCTGCAGGCTGGCCTGTCCTCCCACCAACTCGGCCGCGCCGTCGGCCGCATATACATACACGTCGCCCCAGCTATAGAGAAGGCCGCGGAAGGTCAGGTTGCGATAGCGACCGTCGGGGCCCAGATACGAGGCGAAGGACGAGACCTTGAGATCGCCCCGGGCATAGATAGTCAGCCTCACCGAGGCGCTGCGACCTTCGCCGGGAGGGATCGGGATGGTTTCGTCGGGCTCGGCTTCTTCAAAGCCATCGTCGGACACGTCGAGCGACTCGTTGATGGCCGTTGCCGCGGCCGTCATCAAGCGGGCCGTACTCACGCCGTTCGAGGCCAGGCTCAGGGTTCTTCCCGAAAGGATTCTGACCTCACCGGTGCTGGTCAGGCAGGTCCCTTCGCCAATGAAGCTACCCTGAAGATGCAGGTCTCCCTCGACCGAGAAGAGGCATCGCTCGAGTTGGATTTTCATCCGGTCGGGAGTCACCCCATCGCTGGCCAGTGCGTAGGTTGGGAGCGGGGCGGTTTTGATGAAGCGCGGCGGCAAGGTGGGTACCAGGGCGAAGCTGCTGTGGCCACCGGGAGAGGGCAACACGCGAATCTCGGTCTGGTTGTTCTCGAAGGAGAGCCCCTGAGTGGTATATTCTTCGTTGGTGAGCGGGTCCAGGAACTTCATGGCGACCTTGTGCCAGAGAATGCCGTCGGGGCAGGCGGCCAGATTCTCGCTGGGACGGACCTGATGGAAGTCGTGTCCCAGGGGAGTGGCGAAGGGATCAAAGGTCGGGTCGGTGGTGATCCGGGCCCGGTAGTCATCGTAGCTCATGTCGAGCCAGGCAAGGCTCAGGCTGGCGGGATCAGCCGGGTCCGAGAGCCCATAGACGTAGGTTCCGCCGTAGAGGCAGACGGTGCGCGGGTCGTCGGTGACCGTGCGAGCCTGACGAACCTGGCTCCAGCGCAGGCGATAGAAGTCTTTCGAGTCGCCGGGCTCTTCATGGCTGGTGGTGACGGTGGCATTGCCGGCCAGGAACTCGGGCGTGCCGTTTGAGCCCAGTTCCACGGTCAGGTTGTTGCGGTCGATCTTGAGGGGGGCGCTACCGCTGGGGCGGCGCAGCTTCATCGTGCCTTTGGACCGAAGGCGGATGGCCTTCCCCTGGGCAAACCGACGGTGGGCCGACTTGATCCAGACCTTGCCGCTCTCGGCCACTCGGATGTCGAGGTTTCCGCCGGCCATGATGACGGCGTCATCGACGCTGCGGTCGGGCACGGCTCGAAAGATCGAGCTGGCCACCTGGGGGGCCGTGTGGGATTTGCCAGCCACCCTACCTTCGACGAAGATGCAGGCCGAGTGGGCGGGAATGGCCTGCGGACCGACGGTGGGGTCCAGGACCTCATAACTTCCCCCTAGACCCTCGGGTACCACGGCTTCTTCCTGGCCGCTCATGTTGTTGATGGAAACTCGTCGGGTCTCGAATCGCCAACCGGCAATCGGGTCGGGCAGGCCATCGGTGGGAATGGCCCCGGGGCTGCCGTCGTAGAAGTTGAATCGGATGCGAAACTCAGACACCGAGCCGTCCGGGTCGGTGATACGGCCCAGCACGTTGCCCTGCTGCTCTTCGATGTGGAGATCGGGCTGGTCCACCACCACCGTATTGCCGTTGCCCCTCCAATGGGGGTCCTCGCGCAATTGACAGGCGGCATAGTCGAGCCCCGACAGCACGGCCCGGCGGGCCCGTTCTTTGTCGCTGCTCAAGTTGGAAGCCGTATTGGCTACCGGCAGGCGAAGGAGAGCCACGCGAACCAATAGGCTCAGCACCAGCACCACCATCATGGTGGCGATGAGCACAAATCCCGCGCGCTGTTTCATTGTCTACTCCTCAATGCACCGGAAAGACCGAGAAAACGAGATGGTCCGTCCATTCCGAGTCGATCAGCGAAACCGAGCCGACGGCCACGCCCTGGCCTGCCTTTTCCTTCGAGAAGGCCGAGCACACCACCTCGACCTCGTTGGGCCAGGTCGGGTCGGGACCGAGGTGAACCTCGAACGTCAGCAAACCGCTGGCCACCAACCGTGATTCCATGACATAGGCCGGGGCGGTCCCCAATTCGGGAAAGCCCAGGCTGTAGTCCTCGGGAACGACCACCCAGTGGTCGATGTTGGCGTCAGGAACGAGTTTCTCCTCGGGCCGTGGCAAGTCAGGGGCTTCCTCCCAGGGGCGCTTGCGAATCACCCGGCGCACCAGGAATTTGTGGGGGCAGCGGGCATCATAGCCGTCACACGTCTGTCCGAAAAGCTGGTCGTGTTTCTTGGGGGCGGCCAAATAATAGAGGATATTGGTGTTCCATTGGGGCGTGCCGTCGTCTTGAGTGCGAAAGCGCCCATCGACCTGGTCGTAGGCCGACAAGAACCATACGGCCGGAATATCCTGCCCGAGTTTTGTCACCACTTTGGTCTTGAGCTGAGAAAAGCTGGTTTCGCGCAGGTCGGACTCGACACTGCCCCGGGCCTTCTGCAGGGCGAAGACGTTGTCTTGTTCCGAGCTGATGCCCTGAGACAGTTGCGAACTGCTGCGCATGACCACGATGAACAAGATCAAGAACAGCGAGAAAATGGCCGTCGTCACCCCGATCTCGGCCAGCGTGAAGCCTCGTCTCATCGCATCTCTCGATTCACCAGGCGGGTGGAGTAGATTTTCATGCTACCCCGCCCGTCCCGGGCGGCATCTCCGTCCGAGTTCCAGCTCACCGTCACGCGCACCATCTTCAGACCGTTCACGGCTGAAGACGCGCCCAGGCGCCCCCCGCCGTCTTCATTAACGGTGGCGGCCGTGACCCAGTAGCGATAGTCGGTGTGGCCGATGCGCTGGTTGCCGGTCCGCCAGGCGTCGGTCTGGTCCGGATACTCCTGGCTCCAGAAGTCGTCGGCGTCGCCCAGAGGCAGGCTGTTGAGTTCGTCGACCACCCGCTCCAGCTGGCGTTCGGCTACGGCCCGGGCTCGGGCCGATTCGGTGATGTTGTGCTGGGCCACCAGGTTCGAGACCAGCACCTGACCCAGTGCGGTGGCGGCAATCGCCAGGACGGCCAGGGCAAAGAGCACTTCGAGCAGACTAAAGCCCTTCTTCAAGCGCCGAAGGTGCTCACCATCTTCATAATGGGCATAAACGCCGCCACCGCCACGAAACAGGCCACCATCCCACCAGCTGACAACAGAATCGGTTCCACCAGCTTGAGGGCGGTATCGAGGCGGCGCTCGACATCTTCGCTCATCAGGCGGGCTACCTCTGCGGCCATCTCTGAGAGTCTACCAGACAATTCTCCCACCTGCATCAGTTGCACCACCATGGGCGGGAAGGAGGTATGCTCCTGCAGCGAATCGGCCAGGCCCATGCCACGGGTGACACTCTGGATAGCGTTTCTCAGGTCGCGCCGTGTGGCTCGATTCTGGCAGACGTTGGCCCCCAACTGCAAGCTCTTGAGGACATCCAGGCCCACCCGCATCGAGTTGGACACCACATCCAGGGCGCGGGCGATGTCGAGACTAGTCTGCAGTCTGCCCAGCACCGGCACCGATCTCAGAAACTCGTCGAGTTGCAGGCGAATGTCCGGGCTAGCGCTATAGATGCGGCGCAGCACCAGGACGGTCACGACCAGTGCCAGCAGACTCCCACCCAGAAAGAGCGGGCTGGTCAACAGGTTGAGCATGAAAACCAGCAGGCGGGTGGGCGCGGGCACGTCCTCGCCGAGCAGCTTGATCAGCCCGCTATCACCCGGCGCGATCAAGAAGACGAAAAGCAGGCCTACGGCCAACATCACCGTCAATAAGAAGGCGGGGTAGGTCAAAGCCGAAGCCAGGGCCTTTCTTCGCCGGGCTTGATTCTCGGCCACGGTAGCAATGCGAGCGAACGTCTCGACCAGGGCGCCGTGCGTTTCACCCACCATCACCAGTTGGACGAACAGGGTATCGAACGCCCCGCTGCGGGCCAGGGCCGCCGATAGCATCTTGCCCCGCTCGAGGCTGCCCACCACCTCCTCGAGCACCAGGCTGAAATACGGATCCGGCTCGCCCTTCTCGAGATAGCTCACGGCCTGGACCAGCCCCACGCCCACCTGGGTCATGGTATGCAGCCTGCGAAAGAAAAGCGCCTGAACTTCAGGCTTGAGAGTCCGCGGTCTTAACCGCTGCAATCCTACCGCGTCTTGACTCGTCGGGCTTGCCACCGGCTGGAGAAATTCCCTCTCCCGCTGGCTTCACCTCTGATTCATTGGGGCCAGGCCCGAAGATAAAAGTCGACGGTGGCCGTGCCCTCGAAAAGGCCGCCTTTGGGAGCCAGCTTGAGGTCGACCAGGCGCGTAGGCCGTACCTGCGAGCTGACCAACCCCCGCAGCCCCGCCTTGATTTGCGCCGGCGGGCCCGACAAGCGCAGCTCGGCCCGACGAAAGCGGAACTCGGCCGTTCCGGGTTGCAGTTCGGAAGCCTTGACCAGAGTCACCCCCGGGGGCAGTTCTGAGCGGATATGCTCGACCATCTGCTCGGGGTCTTCCAGGGTTTGCTGAAAGGGTCGAACTTTGCTCAGCTCTTGTTGCTCGGCCAGCAACTTGGAAATTCGTTGCTCGGCATCGGCTAGATGGGCCACGCGATCCTGTAACTTCGCCAGGCGCTCCTGACGCTCGGCCAGCAGGATTTGCAGCTCTTGCTCTTCGGGGCTGGGGCCGCAAGCCACCAGCCAGGCAAGGGCGACGATCCACAGCCATCTCATCGAAAATCCAACTCCACGGCCTGGCTCCAATCGGCGGCTTCGAGCCGCGCGAGGGTCTCTTGCTGCTGGCTTACCTGTTCGCGATGCAATTCCAGAGCCCGCTCCAATCGCTGTTCGCGCTGGGCCAGCTCTTCGACTTCGGGGTGTTCAATCTCGAGCTGCTTGATCTGCTGGGTGAGCCGCTCGACCTCGGCTTGTAGCTCATGCTGTCTGGCTTCGTTGGCACAGCCGGCCAGGCCGAGCACCAGCATCGCGATGGCGAACCAATTTCTCATAGCCTCGCGGTTCGCGCCCTCCCCGGGCTACCCTGCGTGGACCAGGGCCCTGGACCAAGAAGGATGACACGCCGGTCAGAAGAAGTGCGCCCGGTGAAGTCCACCGGTCCCACAGTGGTCGCTCAGGTCGGCCTGGTCACCAACCCCTGGCTCACCCTGCGACGCAAAGACGTCAGCTTCGAGGGCAAGGTCGAAGATTACTATTCGCTGACCCTGCCCGACTACGTGGCCATCGTGGCCCGCACCCCGAGCGGCAAGATTCCCCTGGTGCGCCAGTATCGACCGGCCGTCGAGCAATTCACCTGGGAGCTGCCGGCCGGCACGGTGGCCCCTGGCGAGTCCCCGCTGCGGTGCGCCTTGCGCGAGCTGCAAGAAGAAGTCGGCCTGACCGGCACGGCCACCCCCCTGGGCACTTATTGGCCCGACACGGGCCGGCTCGAGAACCAGCTCCATGTCTTCGCGGTCGAGTGCCAGCAAGAGACGGCGTCCGCCGACTTCGTGCCCGAAGCCGGACTCGAGATCGGCTTGGTCACGCCGGCAGAACTGCGCCACATGATTGCCGCCAATACCTTCAGCCATCTCCAACACGTAGCCGCCCTCTACCTGGCCCGGGTGCTGCCATGAAGACGGTCACCATCGTGGGTGGCTGCGGCCACGTCGGGCTACCGCTGGGCATCGTACTGGCCGAGGCCGGCTATCGTACCCACCTGCTCGACCGCAATCAGCAGTTGGTCGAGCAGGTCACCCGCAAAGAGATGCCCCACCTCGAGCAAGAGGGGCCCGAGCGCCTGACCCAGGCCATCGATAGCGGCCTGCTCTCGGCCACCACCGACCTCGGCGTCATCGGTAGCAGCGACATCGTCATGATCGCCATCGGCACTCCGGTCGACGAGTATATGAACCCCCGCGTCCAGGACCTCATCGCCGCTCTTTTCGAACTCAAAGAGCAGCTCCACTCGCCCGAGCAACTGGTGATCTTTCGCTCCACCATCGCGCCCGGCGTGCTGCGCACCCTGGCCGACCACCTACAGGATTGGGGCTGCCCGGTGGCCATCGCCTATTGTCCCGAGCGGATTGTGCAAGGTCACGCCTTGACCGAACTCAAAGGTCTACCCCAGCTTGTTTCGGGCTTAGACCAGCAGGCCGTCGATGGGGCTCGCGAGCTGTTCTTCAATCTGACCGAGACCGAGCCGATCGTGCTCAAGCCCATCGAAGCCGAGCTGGCCAAGCTCTTCTGTAACGCCTGGCGCTATATCAACTTCGCCATCAGCAACCAGTTCTACGAGATTGCCGAGAGCACCGGAGCCAGCTTCGCGCGCATTCACGCCGCCGTGACCTATGATTATCCGCGGCTCGAGGGCTTTGCCCGGGCCGGGCTCACGGCCGGCCCTTGTCTGCTCAAGGACACCATGCAACTGGCCGCCTTCAGTCAGAACACCTTTTTCCTCGGTCACAGCGCCATGCTGGTCAACGAGGGCCTGCCCAACTTTCTGGTTCACCAGCTGGTGGAACAGATGGGCAGCCTGCGCCGCAAGCGGATCGCCCTGCTAGGTCTAGCTTTTAAGCCCAACAACGACGACACGCGCGAGTCGCTGTCGTTCAAAGTGCGCAAGTTGCTGCTGCAACGGGGCGCCCAGGTGGTGTGTCACGACCCCTTCGTCAATCACGCCCACCATCCTCACGTCCAGTTCGTCAGCCTGGAGGAGGCCCTCGAGGTCGACGCCGTGGTGGTCGGCGTGCCCCACGACTGCTATCGAGAACTCGATTTCGGTTCGACCCCGGTGCTGGATGTCTGGGGAGCCATCGGGTGAACATTCTCGTCACCGGGGGTAGCGGCTTCATCGGCGCGGCCCTGGTTCATTCCCTATGCCAGGCCGGCCACGAGGTGCGGGTCTTTGACGACAACTCGCGAGGCTCGCCGGGGCGTTTGGCCGGCGCCGAGGTCGAATTCATCCAGGGCGACATCCGCCATGCCGAAGCCGTCATTCAAGCCTGTCGGGGCATGGACGCAGTCTGGCATCTCGCCTACATCAACGGTACGGCCAACTTCTACGAGCAACCCGCGCTGGTGCTCGAGGTCGGCGTCAAGGGTATGGTCAACGTGCTCGACGGCTGCCGCTTCCATGAAGTCCCCGAGCTACTGCTGATGTCGAGCTCCGAAGTTTATCAGACTCCTGGTCAGGTTCCCACCCCCGAAAGCGTGCCTCTGGTAGTGCCGGACCCCCTCAATCCGCGCTTCTCTTACGGCGGCGGCAAGATCATCTCCGAGCTGATGGCCATCAACTATGGCCGCACGGGATTTGAGCGCGTCATGGTCTTGCGTCCGCATAACGTCTACGGCCCCGACATGGGCTTTGACCACGTCATTCCTCAATTTGCGGCCCGCTTGCGCGAACTGCGGGATCAACCCCAACCCATCGCCTTTCCCATCCAGGGCGACGGGCGCGAAACCCGGGCCTTCGTCTACATCGACGACTTCGTGGCCGGGGTCAACCTGCTGCAGGAGCAGGGTCAGCATCTCGAGATCTACCATGTCGGCAACGATGTCGAGTCGACCATAGGCGAGGTGGCCGAACTCACCGCCCAGGCCATGGAGCTGACGGTCAGGCTCGAGCCCGGCCCTCTGCTGGCCGGCAGCACGCCACGACGGTGCCCTGACCTGTCCAAGTTGAGAGGCCTGGGCTATCGACCCCAGGTCAACCTGGCTGAAGGCATCCAGCGCTATGTCGATTGGTTCCTGCAATGTGCCTGACGATACATCCCCTCAAACCATCCATCGGAGGCCCTCTATGACTACCCTGGGAACCGGCACCAGCAGTGTCGTCTCTCGCTGCCAGATCTGCGATTGCGAAGAGTTACGGTCGCTGCTCTTCGTGGGCTACCTCCCGCCTGTCAACGCCATGCCGGCCATCGGCTCGCAGCCCCAAGAAGAGACCTCTTATCCGGCCGATCTTCTGTTGTGCCCCAACTGCCGACTCATTCAGCTGGGGCTCGTGGTCGACGCCCAGATTCTTTTCCCCTCGAGCTATCCCTACACCAGCAGCACCACTCGCATCCTGCGCGAGAACTTTGCCCAGCTCTATGAAGAGTGTGTGCCGCTGATCGGTCTCGAGCCCGATCAACTGGTGGTCGACATCGGTTCCAACGACGGCAACCTGCTCATCAACTTCAAAGACAAACACCGCATCTGCGGCATCACCCCCGAAGAGATCGGCAAGATCGCCATCGAGCGGGGCATTCCCACCATTCTCTCGTATTTTCAGGCGGCCGTGGTGGATCAGATTCTGGCCGAGCACGGCCCGGCCGGACTGATCACCGCGACCAACGTCTTCGCCCATATCGAGAAGCCTCATAGCGTGCTCGAGCAGGTGTTGCGTTTGCTCGACGACGGGGGAGTCTTCTTGACCGAGTCCCACTATGTATTAAGCCTGGTCGAGACGGTCCAGTACGACACCATCTATCACGAACACCTGCGCTACTACTCGCTACACAGCCTGCAGCATCTACTGGGCATGCACGGCCTCGAGGTGTTTCACGTCAAGCCCATTCCGACCCATGGGGGCTCGATTCGAGTCTATGCCGCCCGCCGGGGGGATCACCCCGTCAACGACTCGGTGCGGGCCCAGCTCGAACTCGAACAGACCGGCTTGAGCGACGCCAGTCTCGAACTCTTCCGTCATCAGGTCCAGCAATCGCGACTCAAGCTGTGGGCTCTGCTGGCCGAACTCCGGGCCGAGCACAAACGGATTATCGGGGTCAGCGCACCCAGCCGGGCCAGCACGCTCATCAGCTATACCGGGCTTGACGATGGCATCCTCGAAGCCGTGGTCGAGGTGAAGGGCTCTCACAAGATCGGCAACTACATCCCCGGCACTTTGATCCCGGTGGTCGACGAGGGCCTGATGTTTGCCGAGCCTCAGCCCGATTACGCCCTGCTGTTGGCCTGGCACATTGCCGATGAACTCATCCCCAAACTGCGGCAGTTCGGCTTCAGGAACAAGTTCATCATTCCTCTGCCCACGCCACGGGTGATCTAGCCCATGAAGGTCGCTATCATCGGTCAGGGCTTCGGTCGCAGTGCTCACCTGCCGGCCTGGCAAAGCGACCCTCGGGCCACCGTGCTGGGAGTCTTCACCCGCCAGGATACCCCGGCCGTGCTGGCGCGGTCCGATGTCGACATCGTCTCGCTGGCCGTCCCTCCGGCGGCCCAGCCGGCCCTCATCGAGGCGGCCGCCGGCAAGCACATCTTCTGCGAGAAACCGCTGGCCGCCGACCTGGCCAGCGCCGCCCGCCTCAAGCCGGGCGGCCAGTTCGGCATCGACCTTTTCTTTCCCGAGATTCCGGCCTGGCAAGAGGCGCGCAAACGCCTGCCCAGCCTGGGTCCCCTGCGTCACGCTCACCTCAGCTGGCGGCTCGAGAGCCGCGCCTTTCGTTTCGGGGCCACCGGTTGGAAGACCAATCCGGCCGAAGGGGGAGGGACCCTGGTCAACTTCGCGTCGCACACCTTCCACTATCTCGAGTGGCTCTTCGGCCCCATCGCCTCGCTCACAGGCCAGGACAGCGGGGGCCATGGCGCCGATGTCCAGGCCGGGGCCGACCTGCTCCTACGCTTTCCTAACGGCCTGACTGCGACCCTGTCGGTGGCCGCCGATGCCTACCAGGGGTCAGGCCATCGCCTCGAGGTCTATGGCCAGCATGGTTCGCTGGTGCTGTCCAACAACAGTGGCGACTTCGCCCGCGGCTTTCGCCTGCAGGTCGCCCTCAAAGACCAGCCCTGGCAAGATTGCACGCCCCCCGACGTAGAAGGGCAGGGCGACGGCCGAGTCCCCCTGGTTTCTCGCCTGGTCAGCCGCCTGCTCGACGCCATCGAGAACGGCCACCCCATGCGTCCTGGCCTGGCCGAGGCCCTGCGGGTACAACGACTGCTCGAGGCCGCCCGGAGCGTCCTCGAACAACGAATCTGGATGGATCTATGAGCCAACTCGACATCATCATCCCGGTCTACAACGAGGGCGAGAACATCATTCCCACCCTCACCTCGCTACGTGAGCACGTCAAGACACCCTGTCGCGTGCTCATCTGCTACGACTTTCCCGAGGATACCACCCTCACCGCCATCGAGGGTTTCGAGGGGCTGGCCCTGGTGCCCGTGCTCAACCGTGGTCGGGGCGCTCACGCAGCGGTGCTTTCTGGCTTTGCCGAGTCGAGCGCCCCGGCGGTCATCGTCATCCCGGCCGACGACGATTTCAACGCTCCCATCCTCGACCGCATGGTCGAGCTTTGCCGGGATGGGTGCGATCTGGTGACTGCTAATCGCTTTCTGCCCGGGGGCTGCATGCAGGGTTGTCCGTGGCTCAAGGCCACCCTGGTGCGCACCGCCGCCTTCTTGCTCTACTATCTGGCCCGACTGCCCAGCAGCGATCCCACCAGCGGCTTTCGGCTGTTCTCGCGCCGGGTGCTCGACACCATCGTGATCGAGTCGGACGTTGGCTTCACCTATAGTCTCGAACTTTTGGTCAAGGTCCATCGTCTGGGTTGGCGCATCGGCGAGGTGCCCGCCCTGTGGTACGAGCGCCAACACGGACAAAGCCGCTTCCGCGTGCTCAAGTGGCTACCGGCCTATCTGCGCTGGTTCTTTTACGCCTTCGCCACCACCTATCTACGCCCCGGGCCCGAAAGCGTGCCTCGCCAGGGGGGACACCGATGAGCCTGATTCTTCGCTATCTCTACTCCATCCTCAAAGCCCTGTGCAGCTCGACTCTGCAGCCCCTCGACCAGGGGGTCATCCAGCTACGGGTCTGGCCCTTTGATCTCGATCCCAACCTCCACCTCAATAACGGCCGGTTTCTGTCCCTGATGGATCTCGGCCGCATGGACCTGGTGGTCCGCTGCGGCCTGGGCAAGCAGTTGTGGAAGCACGGCTGGCGCCCGCTGGTGGGCTCGGCCGTGATCCGTTACAAAGGTTCGCTCGAGCCCTTCCAGACCTTTGAACTCAAAAGCCGCATCGTGGGCTGGGACGACAAGTGGTTCTTCATCGAGCAGCGCTTCGTTCGCCAGGGCCGTACGGTGGCCGTGGGTGCCATCAAAGGTCTCTTCCGCGGTCGCAACGGCAATGTGCCCAGCGCCGAAGTGCTAGCCGCCACCGGGGTCGAGGCAGCCTCGCCCGAGCTTCCTCGGTGGCTTGCGACCTGGCATCAGGCCGACGGCCAACTCGAGCTGTAAGGGAAGCCCGCTCCCGTCGTCGAACGGCGCGCGGCTATGCCGAGAATTCGCCTTTTCTTACTCCTTCTACTAGTGACCACCGCCCTGGCCCAGGCCCAGCCCGAGGTGGAAAGCCGGGTCGAAGCTTTGCTGAGCAAGATGACCACCGAAGAGAAGCTGGGCCAGCTTCAGATGTTCGGCGGAGTCGGCGAGGGCGATTTGCCCCCCGAACACATCGAGCTACTCAAGCAAGGCCGTCTGGGCACCACCCTCAACATCCGGGGGGCGGCCCGGGTCAACCGGTTGCAGAGGATCGCGGTCGAAGAGACGCGCCTCGGCATTCCGCTCATCTTCGCCTTCGACGTGATTCACGGCTATCGCACCGTCTTTCCCATTCCGCTGGGCGAAGCGGCCAGCTTTGACCCCGAGGCGGCTCGTTTGTCGGCCGAAATCGCCGCCCGCGAAGCCACCGCCGATGGCCTCAAATGGACCTTCGCACCCATGGTCGACATCGCCCGCGATGCCCGCTGGGGTCGGATCTCTGAAGGAGCGGGCGAGGACCCCTACCTCGGTCGGGCCCTGGCCGCCGCCCGGGTGCGCGGCTTTCAGGGCGACGACTACAGCCAGCCCGACCGGGTGGTGGCCTGTGCCAAGCACTGGGTGGCCTATGGGGCGGCCGAAGCCGGCCGTGACTACAACACCACCGACGTCAGCGAGCGGGTGCTGCGCCAGGTCTACTTCCCGCCCTTCAAAGCGGCCGTCGAGGCCGGGGTGGGCACCTTCATGAGCGCTTTCAACGATCTCAACGGCACGCCCACCTCGGGCAACCACTGGACTCTGACCGAGGTGCTGCGCGACGAGTGGGGCTTTGACGGGGTGGTGGTCAGCGATTATGAGTCGGTCAAGGAGATGCTCAACCATCGCAATGTCGACGGCGAGGCCGAAGCGGCCCGGGTGGGCTTGAGCGCCGGAGTCGACATCGAGATGGTCAGCAGCCTCTACAACCAGCATCTGCCCGCCCTGCTGGCCGACGGACGGCTGCCCATGGACGTGCTCGATGAGGCCGTGCGTCGCATCTTGCGCCTCAAAGTGAGGCTCGGGCTGTTCGAGAATCCTTACTGTCAAGAAGGGCTGGTGGATAGCATCTTGCTGGCTCCCGCCCACCGGGCCGCCGCCCGCAGAGTGGCCGCCAGTTCGCTGGTCTTGCTCAAGAACGACAATCACACCCTGCCGCTGGCCCCGGTCAAGACCCTGGCCGTAATCGGTCCGCTGGCCGACGACCCCTCGGCCATCCTGGGCTCGTGGGGCGGCGACGGTCACCCCACCGATTCGGTCACCATCCTCGAGGGTCTCAAAGCCGCTGTAGGACCCAGCACGCGGGTGCTCCACGCCAAAGGTGTGGCCATCGACACGGTCGGCGCGCGCGGTAACTTTCACGACGCACCGATCATGGCCAGCGCAGGCGGCAGCAACGTGGGCACCGTGGGCGGCATCGCCGTCGAGCGGCTGGCCACCACGCCCACCGCCGCCGGCGACTTCGAGCAGGCCGTGGCTACGGCCCGCCAGGCCGACTTCGTGGTGCTGGTCGTGGGCGAGACGGCGGTCCAGAGTGGTGAGGCCGCCTCGCGCACCGAACTGGGCTTGCCCGGTCGCCAACTCGAACTGGTGCAGGCCGTGGCCGCCACCGGCAAGCCCTATGCGGTGGTGCTGATGAATGGCCGGCCTCTGGCGGTGCCGTGGCTGGCCGAGCACAGTCCGGCCATTCTCGAAGCCTGGTTCCCTGGCACCGAGGGCGGCCACGCCGTGGCCGACGCCCTGGTCGGCAAAGTCAATCCCGGCGGCAAACTGCCCGTGACCTTTCCGCGGGCAGTGGGTCAGGTGCCCATCTACTACAACCACAAGAGCACCGGCCGGCCGCCCAGCCGCGAAAAGTATACCTCGAAGTATCTCGACCTGCCGGTCACCCCGCTCTATCCCTTCGGTCACGGCTTGAGCTACACCACCTTCGCGCTTTCCAACCTCAAGCTCGACCAGACCAGTCTGCCCGCTAACGGCCGGCTGGCCGTCAGTGTCGAGGTGACCAACACCGGCCAGCGAGCCGGTGATGAAGTGGTCCAGCTCTATCTGCAGGATGTGGCCTCCACCGTCACCCGGCCGGTCAAGGAGCTATGCGGCTTTCGACGCGTCAGCCTCGAGCCGGGCCAGAAACAGACGGTGCAGTTTAACCTGGGTTCGGCCGAGCTGGGCTTCTATGACCAGAAGATGAATTGGGTGGTCGAGCCGGGTCGCTTCAAGCTGTGGGCAGCTACCAGCTCGGAGGGCGGCCTCGAGACCACCTTCGAGGTGCGCTAGCGCCGCGCCGCAGGGGTGACTTCAATGAGCGTCACCCCGGACGCGGCTTGACGGGAACGACGAGAACGCAAGTCCAGGACGTTAGACTGTTGGGGTAGCGACGTTCTCGTCATTCCCTATCGGCGCTACGCGCCGCGCCGCTGGGGTGACTTCAATGAGCGTCACCCCGGACGCGGCTTGACGGGAACGACGAGAACGCAAGTCCAGGACGTTAGACTGTTGGGGTAGCGACGTTCTCGTCATTCCCTATCGGCGCTACGCGCCGCGCCGCTGGGGTGACTAGCCAAAGATGATGCGCCATAGCCAGGGCAAGAGATCCTTGAGTGGATAGAGCAGCCACATCGTCAACAGGGGAGCCAGCCACAGGTTGTGGTTGTCGAGCTGGCGCCCCAGGCGGTGGAGCATTTTCTTGATGGTGGTATGGGGGCAGACGGGACGAATGTCGCCACTGAGCACGATCTCTAGCTCTTTACGCAGCTCGGCGATGTTGGCAAAACGCTGCGCGGGGTCGCGCTTGAGCGCTCGCGAGATGATGCGGCTGGTTTCGCGTGGCACCCGGCCCTGAACCGGGTGCACGTGCGACTCGGCCGCGGGTGGGTCGTGGTAGAGGATCGAAGTCAAGAGCTGGCTGCGATTGTCGCTGGGGTGCGGCTTCTCCAGCGCGAACAGCTGATAGAGCAGCACGCCCAGCCCGTATTGGTCGGTGGCTTCGCTGGTCACCCCCTCGAGTTGCTCGGGGGCGGCGCATTCCATGGTGCCATAAAACTCGCCCGAAGAGTCCTCGTCCGAACTCTCTTTGACCAACCCCCAGTCCATCAGCCAGACCTCGCCGTGGCCGCCCAGCATGACGTTGTCGGGCTTGATATCGCGGTGGAGAAAGCCGCGTTCGTGGGCAAAGATCAGGGCGTCACACAGGGCCATGGCGATCTGCAGGCGGCGGCTGAAGGTCATCTCTTCGTGGGTGGCTCGGTCACCCGCTCTCAGACGGTCGATCACCGCCCCCAGAGTCTCGCCTTCCACCAGCTTGAGCACGAAAAACGGGCTGCCGTCCTCACCCTGGCCAAACTCGTAGACGGGCGGGATGCTAGGGTGCTCGAGGCGCCCGGTGACCCGGGCTTCGAGCACGAAGCGCTGCTGGGCCTCGTCGCTCTGGCTCAATTCGCCCCGCAGCGACTTGACCGCCACCTCGCGATCCAGGCGAGGGTCGTGGGCTCGATAGACCACTCCCATCCCGCCACGGCCAAGCTCATGAACCTCGTCAAACCGGTTGAAAAGAACGCCTTCCTGCATCCGCCATCCATTCCAGGCCCGGCGCGGAGCGCCTGCCGGCAGGCCGATGTAACGTCCCCCGGCCAGAGCGAAGACTGGCCGGGTAAACTCCGCCAGGCCGGGGTCACGAGTAATGAGCGAAGTGGAAACACAATCTTCAAGATCTCGCAGCCCCCGAGCCGATAGGCTGGCCCCGGAGGATAGACATAAGTGATTCAACCCTGTACTCTCACAACCCCCACCCCCACCCCCCGGCGCGCCTCGGCGCCGCCGCCCACATCCGAGGGGCTGGGTGACTGCTTTGAAAAGGCGGCCCGCTGGGTGGCCGGCAAAGTGGTCGGAGTGGTCTTCGGCACCAGCGGTCTGGTGGCCAACGCCGCCGCTGGCGGTGCCCGCGGCACCCTGCACGCGGCCCGGGTCGAAAGTAACCACCAGGAACTTCTATTTCAGGCCGGCATGACGGCCAACATGGCCGCCCTGGGCGCCCTCGGCGGCGGTCCCGCCGGAGCTGTCCTGGGCGTGGCCGGTGGCCACCTGCTGTGGCGAATTCAGGGCGAGAAAGTGCGCGAGCGCGTGCTCACCAAGTCGGACCAGTGGGTCGACAAGGTGCTCGAGAAACTGCCCGGCGACCCCGACCAGGCCGGCCGCCTCAGAAGAGTGGCTAACGGCGTGGTGGGTGAGGTGGTCGGCACGGCCGCCGGAGCCGTCGGCGGCACCTTCGCCATGTTCGAGCAAGGCGAGCAATACGGCCAGTCGCTGTTTGACGAAATGACCGGCAAAGAGCCTCCCCAGGGCTAAGCGTTCAACATCGCGCGGAGCTGCGACGGGGTGTAGACCGGCAGCGGCGAACCCACGAAGCCGCTCAGGTCGCGAGTTACGATAGCCTCGACCCTGACCGCCTGGCCGCAGGCAATCTGCACATCGTCTTCATAATCGGCACCCTCAAGGGCCTGGGCCGCTGCGAGCACGAGCCGGTCGACCGGGGCGATCTCGAAAGTCTCGAGGCAAACAACCACCGCCTTCCGGGCCCGCTCGCGGTCAGTCAACTTGCGGGCAACATAGTAGATGTCGGTGAGGGTCGAGGCCGGTAGGCAGGCCACCAGTCGCGATTCGTCGATCGCTCGCCAGAGAGCCGCGGCGTCTTCAAGCCAGGGGGAGCGGGCTAGCAAGACATCGAGTACGACGTTGGTGTCGAACAGAACGCGAAGCGTCACTTCTCGAGGCGGCGCTGGGCCAAAAGGCGCTCGATCGCCTCGTCGTCGGGCGGTGCCTGGGGTCCAGCCAGCAAACCGAGGGCCCTTTCGAAGGTGGGGCTGCGTTGTTCGTCCTGTTCGACCAGGTAGGCGATGTAGTCCACCAGTTGGGACTGGCGACCCCGCTCGACCACATAGCCTCGCTTGCGTGCAGCTTCGACGAGACGCCGTTTTAGCTCAGCGGGAAGGTAAATGGAACTCATTGTCGAGATTATTCTATAGTTTGATTGGCGGGGGAGTCAAGGCGGCAGCCGGCCGACCCGGCCGAGCAGTCGGTCGGCTCTCTGCTTGAGGAATGGCGGCAGCGCGCTGGACCCAAGAATTTCTAGAAATTTCTCGGCAGCCGCGGTTTTCCCCCGAATCCACCTCCACGATCAACCATAGCCGTGAGAGCGCCACAGCTTCGCTCTGAGCCATCTCTGCGTAAAATTTGGTTTCGACCTCATCACGAGGCCGCCGAGGCCCGGACATCATCTCTCGTGGCGCCATTGGATCCCATAACCAAGCCGTTTTTGGCTGTTCGCTTTTTTGCTCGAACGGACCCCAAGCAGCTAAAATCAGAGGATGAACCCTCTTCAATTCACCCGTCAAAACCTCGTCGAACTCGAAGCCCTGGATCTCCATCAACTCGTTCAACAAGCAGCCGTCAACCTGGTCCGGCATCGTCTGCTCCTTGGACGCTGTCTGCTAGCTTTGCAGCTCACCGGTCATTACCGCGACTACGGATGCAGCAGCCCCATCCACTACGCCATTCGTGTGCTGGGCCTGAACAAGAAAGAAGCCACTACCTGTCGCCGAGTGGCCTTCCGCCTTGAAGACCTGCCGCTGCTCACTGCCGCCGCCGAGTCGGGCCACCTCGGCTGGGCCAAGTTGCGTGAAATCGTCAGCAAGGCCAGCCCCGAAACCGAAGCCCTGTGGCTGGAGCTAGCCGCCCGTTACAACGCCACCACCATCGCTCGACTGGCCGCAATCACTCCCGACGGTGGCCTTCCGGGCCAGGCCAAGCCCACCGAAGCCGAATGCGAAGAACTCACCCTGCGTCTGACCCCAGAGAATCGCGAACTGGTTCGCCTCGGCTTGCAATCGCTCTCTCTCGAACTGGGTCGCAAAGTCGAGTTCAGCGAGGCCATCGGCTTGCTCTTCGCCGAACGCCTGCAGGCTCGTCCGGTCACCGAGAGAGATGTCGAGAAGATGCGGGCTCGGGCCACCGCCGTCGTCGAATCGCACGAGCGCCGCCTGGCCGAACCGCTGGCCCAGGCCCACAAGGTGGCTGTCGAGTTGGGCCTGGCTCATGGTCCCATGCGGGACGAGGAACTCTTCGAGGCCACCACCGCGATGACCACTGAGGATTGCCCCGAGGCTGATGCCCAGCTCGTCTGTCGAGCCAAGCCTCACTGGCAGCCTTCCAACCAGCTCGCCTTCAACCCCGAGGCCCGCGGCCTCACCCCCGCCCAGACCGAGTGCCTCAAGATTCGCGACTGTTACTGCTGCCAAACCCCCGACTGTCCCAACCATCTCTGGCTTCAAGCTCACCACATCCGCTACTACTCCGCCGACGGCCCGACCGTGCCAAAGAATCTGGTCTTTCTCTGCTCTGCCTGTCACCGCAACGTCCACGAGGGATACCTGCGCATCGAAGGCGAGGCTCCTGATGATTTGACCTTTGAGGATGGGGAAGGCAGGAAGTTCGAGGATTGAGACGCTGGGTCCGTGTCCCCGTTGGTCCGCGCGGGTTTTTCTAATCGGAAGCTCTCTGAGTAGGCGAACGTTACTTTAGGCGACGCTGGGCCAAAAATTGCGGCATGGTCCATCGGGCAACGTGCGACTCCCGTGGCACAGGGGCTTGACCAGGCTGCTAAGATCCGGTCATGGATCAATTCGAACTCGAACAGGTCCTCAGCCAGGCGCGGGAGCTTCTGCCCGACGCGCAGGCTGCCTATGGCCGTTTGCGCGGGCTGCTGGATTACCCCGGTCAGCTCGACAGCGCGGCTGCCTTTCGGGCCGCCTTCGACGCCTTCGCCCTGATTTGCGACGCTCGCCCAACGCCTGATCTCGCCCAACTCGCCCGCGCCGCTGACCCCCAAGACCCCAATAGCCTTTTTGCTTTCGCCCATCGGGCCTACGAGTATGGACTGCACGCGTTCGCGGCCACCTGTCTGGCCCGAGCCCATCAGCTCGACCCGGGTGGGGATTTCCTGGCCGAGCTAGTAGCCAACCTCGAGGAGCTTCGCCTCAACCGTGAAGCCGTCCGTTTGCTGCAACAGAGCCCCGTTGACCAGGACCCCTGGCTGGCCTATCTTCTAGGCTTTCACGCTTTGATGAGCGGAGACACCGAGCTGCCTCATCGCCTGCTACCCCGGCTGCTCGCCCAAAACGACGACAACCTGGCCCTGGCCGTAGTCCAGTTGCAAGCCATGGTCGAGCGCGCCCGCCGGTTGGCTTGTAGCGAGCTGCGCGGCTGGCATCTCGCTCTCAACGCCAGCCTCCTGTTGTTCGTCAGTCCGGATGGATTCGACCGTGGCATGAATGGTCGTTACGCCTTCGTCCAGGACTACTACGCCCAATGCCGCCAGGGGCTCGTCTTGCTGGGCGAGGCGCTCGACGCGCTTGGGCTGTCCGTCCCCCGGGTCTTCGCTCTCCAGGACCGCTCCAGTCAGATCCTGGCCGAGGCGGCGGCCGCCTTTTTCTCGGCGCCGCTGGCTGCCTGGCCGTCGGAGCTGCCCGGCCTGGCGGTAGCCTACGACCTCGACCGTGTGGACAACCGCGACCTGGAGCCGCTGGCTCACCATCGCCCTGGCCAGCTCCTTTTCGCTCACGCCAGCTGCTGGACCAGCCCCTTCCCGATGGCACCTGACTTCACCACCTTTCTCTACCAGTACAACTCCGCCCCCTGGGATGAGCGCATGCGGTTTAGCCCGGACGGCGAGAGCGAGATGCAGCCCGCCGATCCCTCGCCCGCCGAAGAGTTGGGACGCCGGATCCTCGACAGTCAGGACGAGTGGCCCAGCCACGGCGGAGTCGAGCCTCTGCTCGAGCTGTGCGCCGCCGCTCGCCGGTTGCCCCAGGAGTGTACCATCGGCTGCTATCGGCAAGATGGGTTACGCACCCGCCAACGCGCCGGCTCGCCGATCTCCAGCAACTCGTTCTAGACACTCAATCCCGGTGCAAACCAGAGCCGGAAGGTGGTTCCCACTCCTAGCTCGCTGTCGACCTCGACCCGACCGCCCTGGGCCAGCATCAGCCGGCGCACGATGGCCAGGCCCAGCCCGCTCCCACCGTCGCGGCGAGCCCGGCCCTGGTCGACCCGATAGAAGCGGTCGAAGATCCGGGGCAGTTCGCCAGCCGGAATGCCCGCGCCATCATCGCGCACGCTCAGGCACCCATCTTCATAGGCGACCTCTACCATGCCCCTCGAGGCGGCTCGGGCATTGTCGATCAGGTTGGAGAGCACGTGCCGGAGCGCTACCGGGTGGGCCAGCACATGGGCCGAGCCCACCCGCGCGGTCACGCCAAGTTCATCCACCACCTCGGCCAACTCCACCCACTCTAGCGGCAAAGGGCCTTCGAAGCGGTGCAACGTGAGCAAGTCATGCACCAGCTTCTGCAGGCGCAGCTGTTCTTTTCGAACCAGCCGCAGCAAGTCGGGACCACCGCCTTCGTCTAGAGCGTCCAAAAGAGCGGCCATGCAGGCCAGCGGGGTTTTCAGCTCATGCGAGGCATCGGCCACGAAGCGACGCTGGCTTTCATCGCGCCGGGCCAGACGAGTGGCCATTTCTTGAAAGCTAGACACCAGCATCCGCAGCTCCGCGCAGCCTCCGCCCAGGCGAGGGTCGGCAAAGTCACCCGAGGCGATGCGACACGACCAGGCCGCCACCCGCGCCACCGGCGCGGCCACCCAGCGTGAGAGGGCAAAGGCCAGCATGGTGGCCACCGTCAGGCAGCTCAGCAGGAGTCCGGCCAGGCTCTCTTGCCAGCGCAACTGCTCGAGGCGCAATCCCACCAGGGAGCGACTCAGGTGCACGGAGCCGCCCCGGCAGGGAACCACCACCGTCAGGGTCTTCACGGCCCGCAGTTCGCCATGCCACGGACTCTCGGGCGGCAGGTCACTCATCACTACCGTCATCCCCTCTCCCCGGGCTCGGGCTATCGCCGGCGACTCGAAACGAGAGGTAGTGAAAGCGTTGGGGCGAGCCCCCGGACGCCGTCCCACCCAGGCCAGAGCCGTGCCTCCGCCGCTATCGTCGACCACCCAACCGTCGCGGTCCACCAGCCGGATGCGAGTTTCGAAGGCCAGGCCCAATCTTCGCAATTGGCGCGAAAGAGCGGCTGAGTCATGGTCCCAAAGACCGGCCACCAGCCCGGCTACGGCCGTCGACTCGGCTACCACCGCCCGCTCGGCCTGCTCTTGCTGGCGCTCGAGCAACACATAACCCGGCACCAGGAGGCAAAAGGCGATCAAAGCCAGATAAGAGATGAAGAGGCTCCGTCCTAGACTCACTCGACCTCCAGTCGGTAGCCCACCCCGCGGACCGTCACCAACATGCCCTCGGGCAGTTTCTCGCGCAGCCTTCGCACTGCCATGTTGACGGTGGCGTCATCGCCCGAATAGCGCCAGCCCCAGACCTCGCGCAAGAGTTGCTGGCGCGGCACCGCCACCCCCGGCCGCTCCAGCAGATACTCCAGTAGCCCGTACTCTCGCGGAGCCAGCTCGAGCGGCTGCTGGTCCAACCACACTCTTCGGGCTGCTCGATCCAGCCGCAACCGCCCGGCCGCCAGGCCACTGGTCTGTTCTCCGGTGAGACGTCGATAGCGCCGCAGGTGAGCTCGAATGCGGGCCAGCACCTCACGGGTGGCAAAAGGCTTGGTGATGTAATCGTCGGCCCCGACCTCCAACCCGATCACCTTATCGACCTCGTCATCGAGCGCCGTCAGCAACAGAATAGGCCGATCATAGCCGTCCGCCCGCAGGCTTCGGCAAGCTTCCAGGCCATCCAGGCGGGGCATCAAGATGTCCAACAAGATGGCGTCAAAGACCGACGAGGCCGCCAGCCGCAGGGCCTGCTCGCCGTCCAAGGCCGTCCGCACCTCGAAGCCGTTGGCCTCGAGGCTAAAACGCAGACCGTGCAGCAGCGACTCCTCGTCGTCGACCAGCAAGATTCTCACGAGTGATTCCGCCAGGCCGCATAGCGCCGCACGATTTCGTGAAACTCGCGACGGTCCGGCTCCCGGCAGTCCATGGTGGCTTGCACCACCCGGTCGAGACTACCACCCTCGTGGCGTAAGACCATTCCGAATTCCGCCACGGCGCTGGCGAAACGAAAGTCCTCCGAAGCCTCGTCGAGGGTCACTCCATAGTCGGTCAGCACGCCGTCGATCAACTGACTTTCCCACCCACCGGGCTGCTTATAGCGGATCTTCAGGCGAGCCACCCGGCCCGGCCCCGAGACGGGCTCGAACTCATACAAGGCTGTAACCGATTGCCCCGAACCCATCTCGCCTGCGTCCTTGCGGTCGTCGGCAAAGTCCTGGTTCTCCAAGACGCGGTTCGAATAGCCCACCAGGCGATAACTGCGCACTCGCTCGCGGTCGAACTCGAGCTGCAGCTTGACGTCCTGGACCACCGTCACCAGCGTCCCCCCGGCCTGCTCCACCAGCACGCGTCTGGCCTCGCTCAGACTATCGATGTAGGCATAATTTCCGTTGCCGTGGTCGGCCAGTTTTTCGAGCCCCGAGTCATTGAGGTTATCGCGTCCAAAGCCCAGAACCGACAGAGCCACGCCCGACTCTCGCATGCGCTCGATTAGCTCAATCAGCGCCTCGTCGTTGCTCGCGCCCACGTTAAAGTCACCGTCGGTAGCCAGAATCACCCGATTCACTCCATCTTTCACGAAGTTCCGGCGGGCGACGTGATAGGCCAGGGCTATCCCCTCGCCGCCATTGGTCGAGCCGCCGGCCTCGAGATGCTCGATAGCCTCGAGAATCGCCCCTCTTCGCTCGGCCTCGGTCGAATCGAGCACCAGCCCGGCCGCCCCCGCGTAGACCACTACGGCCACCCGGTCGTGAGGGTTCAAATGCTCCACCAGGGTGGCCAGACCGCGCTTGAGCAGCGGCAGCTTGTCGTCGGATTGCATCGAACCCGATACGTCGATCAGGAAGACCAGGTTGCAGCGGGGCAGTTGCTGCGGATGCATCTCGCGAGCCTTCAGACCGATGCGCAGCAATCGCTTTTCGGGGGCCCAGGGACAGTCCGCCACCTCCCCGGTGATGGCTAACGGCAGGTCTCGCACGGGAGCCGGGTAGTCGTAGTGAAAGTAGTTGAGCATCTCTTCAATGCGTACGGCCGCTTTGGGCACCGGTTGGCCGTCGCGCAAAATGCGGCGGACGTTGCTGTAGCTGGCCGTATCCACATCCACCGAGAAGGTCGAGACCGCCTCTTGGGCTACCGCCTGAACAGGGTTGGGCGGCGACCAGTCATAGCTGGGTCCATCCACACGTTCGATCAAGCCCTGCACGGCCGTATACTGCGGATAGTTCGGCGGCAAAGGTTGCACCTTGAAGCGGCCCGGGACGGGCAAGTCTCCCAGGCCCCACCAGTTGGCCGCGACCTGAACGGCCGGGTCGACCCGCGACCACAACACCAGACCGACTACCAGGGCCAGCCCAAACAAGGTAAGGAATACAGCATTTTTTTTCATAGGCCGAGCATAGGCCTGACCCCGATAACCGTTCCATCACGGTTTCATAACGGTGGTGTCTCTCGACTCGTAACATCTCGGCAATATTCGGAGCAGGTTTTCAATAAGATCCTCTAGCCCGACCCTCTACGCTGAAGTTGCGATGATTAGCCAGGTAGCCCATTCCAGGTCTGTGACCAGAACGCAGTTGCGCGCTCAGCCGGCCTCCAGGCCCGACCCCAGCGGGGCCAGAGATAGGGTCACACTGTCGCCATACCAAGCCGCCGATACCGTTCCCGACGGACCGCGTCCCGCCCCGGCCACACCGAGCCAGACCCAGTATGGGCCCGCTCCTGGCGGCCCGGCTCGAGGATTGGTGGGGGAACCGAGCAGCAAATGGAGCGCCCCCGATGCGCACGGCTTAAGATCCCGCACGCTGCATTCAGCCGACGGGAAAGAAGGCTGGTATCAGTGGAAGTCCCCGGGCCAGCGGCGCGATTACTTTAGCCGGAGCTACAAAGACAAGGGACGCGAGTTCTACGAAGTCCTCAAGGGCAACCAGCACAGTCGCATGCAGCTGCTCGGCCAGGCCTTCCGCAATGCCAAACGCGAAGGCTCGGTGCGCCTCACCGACAAGCAAGGCAAAGACCTCGGAGTCGAGGTCCACGGCAAACTCACTCCCGCCCAACAAGACCAGCTTCGCAAGGCGATCCAGGATTTGCCCCCGGCCCTGCGCAAATACGCGCGCTCGATCGCTGTGGTCGACAACCTGGGCCAGCAGGGAACCCGCCACAACGGGCACACCCGCTGGGAATCTCACACTCTCGGCAAAACCGATAGCAAAGGCCGGATCGCCCTCGACCGTCGTCTGCTCAAAGACCCGAAGAAGCTCTTCGAGACGCTTGCCCACGAGGCCGGTCACGGACTGCAGGTCGACAAGGCGCGCAAGCTCGGCCCCGAGTGGGGCAAGAAGAGCGTCTCTGGCTATGGCAACACCGACCCCTACGAAGATTATGCCGAGACTGTGGCCTATGTGGCCAAGAACTGGAAAAGCCTGGTCAATGGTGGCCACGGAGGCCTCTTGCGCACCGCCGGACAGCCCATCCCCGGCGCCGGACAACGCTCCTCAGACATCACTCGGCGCCCTTCGGCAACCAAGATTCTGCAAGTTCTCCGGGCCATGGGCTGGCAATCGAGCGGGCAGAATTAGGCTGTCCGCGACTGACCACGCTCACTCTCAGCGGCGTCATCTCCGGCGGGACCGTCCGCACTCAGGTCGACCTGCGAAGAGCTGTCGGATGGTCCGCCGGGCGACGAGCTCTTCGAGAGGCGACCACCGCCCTGACTACCGAAGCCACTCGGCCGACCAGCCCGAAACCGCCGTGCCGTCGATGGCCCTCCATCTCAACTCGCAGCAGAGCTCGCGGCGGCGGGCCGGTCCCCCAGAGGACGGCTGTCCGGCGGCGCTTCCCGGAGAAATTTCAAAAAGACTTCGGCCCAGAGCGAAAACAGGCCCTGGGCGACCCAGCTGGGCCAAGCGCGAGATCGCCAGCAAAGCCACGCCTGAGACCGAAGAGCTTTGGCTCGAATTGGCTTCGCTGTATTCCACCTCGGTCGTCCCGCGCCTGGTGGCCGCCACTCCCAAAGGTGGCCTACCTGGTGAGCTTCCTTCCACCAAGATTGAGAACGAGGAGATCACCTTACACCTCGACCCGGAGACGACCGAGCCCTCTGTGCTGCTGAAGTTGGTCCTCCATTCCCCTTCGTTCGAGCTGGGGCGCAAGGTCGAACTCAAAGAGGCCCTGGCCCTCTTGTTGGCTCAGCGCCTGCAGACCGCTCCCGTCACCGACCAAGACCTCGAGGCAATGCGGGCGCGAACGGCCGCGGTGGCGGCCTCGCACCAGCGCAAGCTGGCCGGCCCAATTCAGAGGGCGCACGAGTTGGCTCAGGCGCTGGGCCTTCGTCCCCCGGGGGACGAGTTTTTCAAAGCCACGACCGCGGTGGACGGGGAGGAGTGCCCAGGCAATTCCGGGGTCGAGCGGGCTCGCCGGGCCAAGGCGCACTGGAGGTCTCGCCGCGGCTGAGCTTCAACCCCGACGCGCGCGGGCTCACGCCGGCTCAGACCGAGGCCTTGAAGATTCGCGACTGCTACTGCTGCCAGACTCCGGACTGCCCTAACCCAATGGGCGTCCCCCCGGCCGCGGCTTGACGGGAATGATTCGAACGCACGTTCACGAGGTTTAGCTAGAACGTCGGCGACGTTCACATCAATCATCCCCTGTCGTCGCTACGCGACGCGCCGCTGGGGGGGACTTACACATCTGGCTCCAATCGCACCCCATCCGTTTCTTCACCCTCGGCGGCCTGACCGTGCTGGCGAACTGGATCTTCCTCTGCACCCGGTGTCATCGCAATGTTCACGATGGCTTTCTCTTCATCGAAGGAACAGCTCCCGATGGCTTGACCTTTCGTGATCGCGAGGACGTGAATTCGAGCGTTAGACAGCGGGGGGTCGAAAGTGGCATACTACGAATATGACGAGTTCGGCCAGCAGATTGCCTACTCGGGCCCGGTGGTGAGTCCGAAGACCTACGTGGGCGGCCTGGGCGTCCACGACGACACCGCCGACACCGGCTTGCTCTACATGCGCCAGCGTCATTATGACAGCACCTTAGGGAGATTCATTTCGCGGGACCCGATTGGGTTTAGGGGTGGCTTGAATCTGTATGGGTACGTCGGGCAAAATCCAACAGGATTTACTGACCCCACTGGTTTCAAGTTTGAGGCCACCTCGGACCTTAAGGAAGCCTGCAGCCAGTTGAGCGACCAGCTCGGTTGGCGCGGAATCATCGCTCCGTTTGAAGAAAGATTCCAGCAAGCTATAGACCTCGCGCTGGCAAGATTTCGAGAATTGCGTCGTAGAGAGCAAACCGGCGAAAACACTTGTGGTTGTGAAGTTCCTAAGGGGATTCCATATGAAGAGTACATCCTGGGCGAGGAAATCATCAGCGTAGGGAAATCGGACTCAACTTTCCCCCAGGATAATAAAGATCTCGCAAAGGCTTATCACAAGGCTCTTCAGGACTACAAGAACCATGATGGAATCAAGCAAGCTACCTCCGATAGAGATTCGATCGCTCTGCAGATACAAGTTTGCCTCAACAAGCCAGAAAGTATCGCTCGTGACCTTCTCCATGAGCTGACTCACATTGGCCTGAATCGAAAGTATGGCGGCTCCGAAGGGGTCATAGAAAAATTCGGCACTGACCATCCCGAGAAGATGTTTGGACCTTATCAACGGTATGATCGGGGGATCGAATGCGTCCATTTTTGAGAATCTTTGTTGTTCTTCTAGCCTTTTCGCTCCAACGAGTTTCGGCAACCCCCCGCTATACGGTTAATGGAGTCGAGGTTGGCATGAATTACGAAGTCATCGTCGATTCTTTGGGGGAACCGCGAGTAGATGTGTCCTATCCAGCTGATGAACCGAGGTTCTCGAAGCGTCATTGCGCCTGGCGAGAAGTCGAGGTGGATTTTTCCCACACAAATCTTGCCGAGTATATTCGAGGCACGCGCTTTGAACTCGACGGAAAGGTCGTTATTCGGACAGGAGACCCTGGGACGATTGTCGCTGAAACCCTCGGTGAACCACTACCGTACTTCCCATCGGAGTATGTCGCTTACCCCGGCGGGCTGACCTTCCAGCTTCGCGAGGGACGAGTCTTTCGAGTAATCCTATCATCAGGCTCCTCGCCCAGCAACGATTACCATTGAGAACGTCACCCGGGCGCTGGCGCGCTCTTTCACGAAAGGGCGCTCGCCAGCGCCGCGGGACGTGAGCAAGGACTGCAACGGAGAAGGGCGTGAACGTCGCTGAAAGGCGCTCGGGCGCAGTTCTCAGACCACGTCGAACCTGATAGAACTGCGCGCGAGACGGTAGCGCCAAGACCCAGGCCAAGACTCGGCTTAGCCGGGGCCTGGGCCTTTCAAATTGTCGGTGAAGGGCGGCCGTCGTGGCCGTTGGGCGGGCTTGTTGCTAACTCTTTCTCTTGCACGTCTGGAACCGCTCCAATCGAGCCACAAGATCCGCCAGGCGGTGGTCATCAAAGACCCGGTCACCGGCTAACCTTTCAACACGGGCTTGATATCCAGGACCGGTGTGCCATCGATGGCCTCGAGCGGCTCGACCCGCAGGCCCGACGTAGTCACCTCGAGGATCGTCACTGGGTGCAGGCCGATGGGGTTCGGGCGGTCGGGGGATCGGGTCGAGAAGACTCCGCGTTCGGCTCGGTTCGGTTCGCTGCGAGGGCGTACCCGCAGCACCTCGCGGTTCGATTGATGCAGCCAGGTCAACAGGACCACTTCGGCGCCGACCTCCAGGCCATCGAGGGCGGTGGCAAAGGCCGGCTGGATTTCCACCCAGGCCGAGGGAGCGCCTTCGCGTCCTGCATCGGAGCCTCGGCCCGCGACTTCAAGGCAGAGCGAACAACGCCAATGGGCCGCAAGAGGAACTCACTCATCGCACACCCGCGGACGTAAGCAGCCACAGCAAACACATCCAGCGCATCCTCCAGGATTACACTCCGGGCCAGCGATGGCCTTCCCTCCAGAGGCGCTCGGCGCGACTGAAGCGAAGCCTCGGCGATGGCCTTGACCATCGCGCTGATGACCCTGGGCACCCGGGGTGACGTGGCTCCCATGCTGGCTCTCGGACAGGCGTTGAAAGCCCGTGGCCACCGCGTTCGCCTGGCGGGTCCTGACGACGCGGGCGAGTGGGTTCGCTCGCACGGCTTCGAGTTTCACAGCCTGGGCTTTGACATCGAGGCTTTCCTCCAATCACCCGCAGTCAAAGAGAAGCTCTCTGGCGGACCGCTGGCGCTGGCTCGTATCTGGTGGCGCGACGTGCTACCCACCGCTCACCGCATGTTCCGGGCTATCGGCAGGGCCGCCGAAGGCTGCGATGTCATCGTCAGCCATCCCAAAGTGGTCGGCTCCCACGATGCCGCGGTGGCCAACCGGGCGCTTTATCTGCGAGCCCACTTTCTGCCGCTGACCCCGACCCACCACTTTCCGCCCCCCGTCTTCACTCGCGAACTGGGCTATTTGAACCGGCCACTCTACCAGCTGTTCCGGCTTTCGCGGTTGCCCTACCTGAACCAGTTGAACGCCTGGCGCCATGAGCTGGGACTGCCCCCCGGACCATGGTTTGATTCGCTCAGCCATCCCAGTCTTTGCGCCGTTTCACCGGCCGTGCTACCCCGGCCCTCCGACTGGCCCGACCAGCACTTCATGACCGGCTACTGGTTCTTCGACGACCCGGCCGAGTGGCAGCCTGACCCTGCTCTGGCCGATTTTCTGGGGGCCGGCGAGCCGCCCATCTATATTGGCTTCGGCTCGATGACCAGCCAGAATCCGCAAGAACTCTCGCAACGGGTGGTCGAGGCGGTGCGCCTGGCCGATTGCCGGGCCGTGCTGGGCCTGGGCTGGGGAGCCCTCGATCACTGTAATGACGAGCGCGTACACGCTCTGAAATCAGCGCCTCATCACGCGCTCTTCCCACTGTGTTTGGCCGTGGTCCATCACGGCGGGGCGGGCACGACCGCTCAGGGCTTGCGAGCCGGGCTGCCTACCTTGATTTGCCCCTTCTTCGCCGACCAGCCCTTCTGGGGGCAACGGGTCCTCCAGAAAGGCTGCGGACCCATCCCGCTCTCGCTCGAGGGCGCATCGGCTGAGCAATTGGCGGGTCGTCTCAAAGAACTCGCCAACCCCGACTATCGCCGTTCGGCCGAGTTCGTGGCGGGGGAGTTGGCAAAGGAAGATGGTCCGGGCAAAGCCGCCGCCATCATCGAAGCCATGGCCGCTCAGTCAGGAAAGGGAGAAAAGGCTTTGCAGAGGGGGTTCCAGAGGTAGCCGGCGGCTGCGCCGGCCAGGGCCGCCCCGCCTGGTCCACCCGCGAAAGCCGCCGCGCCGACGCCGACACCCACGGCCGCCCCTAGCAGGGTTTTGCCCAGCACTTCACCGGTCACCAGCACGGGATCGGTCTGGCGAGAAAAGGCTCCCACTGCCCCACCCAGTCCACCGAAGACGGCGCCTCCGATGAAGGCGCTGGTGAGCAGGTCCCCGCCGGCCAGGGCCACGCCGATTCCAGCCGCCGCGCCTACCACCGCCGTCACTTTGCTGGCCATCGAACCCGAGGGCTTGAAGGAGTCGACAGGAGCGTTGTCTGGTACCGAGGCGCGCCGCGTTATTGGAGGGGAATAGGAGCGTGAAAACCCGTTGATGACCATGACCCAAGTCTAGGCCAGGGCGTTGAAAGATTCTTGAAATCTAGTGAGCGCCGCGACGGCGATAAACCAGCACCCCACCGGCGGGCAGGTCGAGTTGGGGGCGGGGACCGTGCAGTTGCTCGGGCACGGGCTGGCCTGAGCCGCCAAAGCGCGCGTCGTCGGAGTTAAGCACTAGATCCCAGTGGCCGTCGAGTTGCAGGCCGTAGCCGTCGAGGCGCTGGTGGTTGAGCGAGCCCACCACCAGATACTCGTCACCGCGAGTGAAGGCCATCACTGAGGCATCGTCGTTGCAGTGCACCTGGCGGGCCTCCGAGTCTGCCCGCAGAGCCGGGCTGGAATTGCGCAGGTGGATGACCTCGCGGGCGAAGGCGTGATGGTGGGCGCGCGGCCCGTCGGCCGGCCACTCCCAGCCCACATCCCAGGTCGAAGGGATGCCCCAGCGAAAGGTGTTGGTCGCTAGCGACTCGTCACCCTGGAAAAAGATGGGCACGCCCGGGCTCAGCATGCCGACGCCAAAAGTCAGGCGCGAGGCCGCCCGGGCCCAGACATCGGGCTCGCCGTCGCCGCTGGCCACTTTGATGGTCCGCTCGGCGTTGCCCACTTCGTCGTGATTCGAGACCACCGTCACCGAGTTGGCCGAACTCAGAAAGCCGGGGTGCCCGGTCAGGTGGTCCATAAACTTCTGCATACGAGTGGGGCCGTGGTGGGCTGCCTCTTGCAGCACCGAGGGATTGTGGTGGTCAAAGACCAGGCGGTGTTGAAACTCGGTGTTCCACATGGCGTCGAAGCCCGCTCCACCCTGGCCATTGGGGCCCACCGGTGTGACCACGATGGGATGGTTGGGAAACTCCTCGGCGGCCATGAAAGCGTCCGGATGGAAGAAATCGACCTCGCGGTTGATGCGCCGGAGCATCTCCCAGCCGACCGTTCCTCCGCCGCCATTCTGGTCGTGGATGGGATGGGTAAAGTCCAGGCGCAGGCCGTCAAAGTGCAGCTCGTCGAGTTGGGCCAGGGCGTGGTCGGTAATAAACTGTCTTACCGGTTCTTTGTCATAGGCGGGCAGCGGCCCCCAGGGGGTAAAGCGCAGGCCGCCCTGCGACCACGAAAACCAGGGATTGTTCTTGCCATCGCTCTGCCACGAATCGTTGAACTCGCCTCCGAAGTGATTGTAGACCACGTCGTTGAGCACTCGGAAGCCGCGACCGTGAGCCTCGTCGATGAACCGCTGCAGGGCCTCGAGCCCGCTGACCCAGCGGCCGTCCGAATCCTCGAAGCCGTACTGCTCGCTGGTGGCCAGAGTGTTGCTACCGATATAGCCCCAGTCGCGCGAGCCCTCGAAGCTGCCGGTCGGCAAGAACTCGAGGGTGTTCACTCCCAGATCCTGGAAGTAATCCAGCCGCTTTTGCACATCTTCAAAGGTGGTGCGGTCCGTGTTCTTAGCCTGGCCGAAGACCGACCCGACGTGCATCTGATAGATGACCATCTCGTTGGCGTTCTTAGCCGTGCGAGCCACCTGGTCGTTCTTCCAGTCGAAGCTTGCGTCGCTGAGAATGCCTAGCCTGGGCCAGCGATGGCGGCCGTCGAGCCGCGCCGAATAGGGGTCGTTAAAGTTCGTCTCTTTGGCCTCTTCGGCCGATAATTGGCCGTCAGCGTTGGCATCGCCCACCAATCGGCCGGCCTGGATCATCTCGAAGCGATAGTCGAGACCCTCGAGCCCGGCAGGCAGGGTGGCGGCCCAGGCCTCGCCCTGACGCAGCAGGTGGATGCGGCCGTCGGGTTGGACGTTCTCGAGCCAAAAGTCATTGGCCTCACGACCGTGAAAGCGACCGACCAGCTGCGAACCACCCTCGCCCAGTCGGGCCAGCAGGCGGCTCTTGTCGAGCACGCCCTGTTCATCGCGCAAGGTCAGGGTGACGGTGTCGGCCTGGCCCTGCACTTCAAAGCGCGTGAAGCGCACCGCTCCTTTGATGAACTGGTGAACCTCCTGTCCGCTGTTGGGGTCGAGATAGAGATCGGCCAGACCGCGCTGGGGGCCCTGGCGTCGCCGCGCGTAGGGGTCCACCCGCAACACCCGCTCGCCTTCGCTGGTGGTCACCTCGAAGCCGTAGGCCTTGCCCTCGAGGTGGTCCCAGGAGCCGGCTCTACCGCTCCAGTGGCCATCGGCTTGGCGCACCATCGGAAAGCGCTCGACGCCGTTGCCGGTGACAAAAACGCCATCCACCTGGCGGGCGTTGGGAGCCCAGTAGTCCAGGTCCACGCTGTCCCCTTCGCGGTGGGCACCGCGTGACTTCAGGGTGGTGGGGGAGTAGGTGGCCTCGGCCTCGTCGCCCAGGCGCAGATTGCCCTCTTCAAAGACCGCCCATCTGCCGTCAGCCACCACGCCCCACTCCCAGGGCTTCTGGCCGGGAGCCAGGGCCACCTCGGCCGTCCAACGACCTTGCTCGTCCTGGCGCATCGGCACGGCCGAGTCTTTCCACTCTCGATTATAGTTGCCCCCCGCGTCCCACGATCCGAGCAGCGTCACGCCATGCAATTGCCGACCGTCGCCGTCGAAGACGAACTTCACCCGACGGGCGCCCTCGGGTTCCGTTCGCAGGCGGGCTCCCAGGTGGACCCGTTGGCCATTGGTGGGCACCACGAATTCATCCGCGGGTTTGGATCCGGCAAAGCGAAGAGGTTGGACCTTCATCGCTTGAAGACCACCACAAAGTAGGCTTCGAGTCCTGGCCCGATTTGTTAAAAGACGGAAGATTGCAAAGTGTAAAGAACTGTTAACAGATTCTGCAAGTTGGAAACAAAATTCTCCCGCTCCGCCAGCTAGGCTGAAGCTGGTAGCAGTGTGTAAGGAGAGAGAGAAATGGCTAGCTCATCTGTTAGTTCAGCACCCAAATCACCCCCCAAAACGTCCGGCTCGACCTCCCGGCCATCGAGTTCGGGAAGTGCCAGCAGGGCCGCCAAACCGGCAGCCGCCAAACCAAAGACAACCGCCCCCGCGACCAGGTCAGCGCCCGCTCGCACGAGTGCCTCGCCGTCGCCGAGCGAGAAGCCCTCAAAGGCTGGAACGACACTCAGCCGCGGAATCACGCAGGCTTATCAGGATTCGAGTGCCCGTGACCGGGCCGGTTCGGCCGCGGCCGCCCAGTCCGTCGGTGGCCAGCGCGACGGTCAGGCCGGCTCGGGCAATGGCGCCGCTCCCTCGGGCAGTGGCCCTTCGGCCGTGCAGGGACCCGGCGCCACCAGCTCGAGCCCTCAAGCCACGCCCCCATCGACGCACGGGCCCGCGCCGGGTGGTCCCGCCCAGGGCTTGATTGGCGAGCCCAACAGTCCCTGGCAGCCCGCCACCAGGCCAGGCGAGCAGTATCGCACCCTCAACTCGGTGGACGGCAAGCACGACTGGTATCAATGGAAGGCTCCCGGTCAGACTCAGGACTCGTTTAGCCGCACCTACAAGGAAGGCGGCAAAGAGGTGCATGAACGCCTCAACGGCGACCAGCACAAAATCATCCAACACGTCGATCAGGCCTTCAGCAATGCTAAGCAGGACGGCAGTCAGCCCCTCAAAGACAAAGACGGAAAGGACCTGGGAGTGGCCGTGCACGGAAAGCTGACACCCGAGCAGCTCGGCCAGCTTGGGACGGCTGTCGAGTCGTTGCCTCCCGCCTTGCGCAAGCACGCTAAGGAGGTGGCGGTGGTCGACCAGCTCGGCAAACAGGGCGTGCGTAAGGACGGCCAGACCGACTGGACCTCGAACACCCTGGGCAAGACCGATAGTAAAGGTAAGATCGCGCTCGACCGCAGTGTCTTCAATGACCCGAAGCTGCTTAGCGAGACCCTGGCCCACGAGGCCGGTCACGGCCTTCAGGCCGAAAAGGCACCCAACCTGGGGCCCGAGTGGGGCGACCGCAGCAGTGTTTCGGAATACGGTAAGACCAGTCCGGGCGAGGACTTCGCCGAGACGGCTGCCTACGTGGCCAACAACTGGAAGAGCCTGGAAAACGGAGGTCATGGCGCTCTGCTTCGCACCGCCGGGGAGCCGATTCCGGGTGCCGCCGAGAGGGGCTCTGACATAACCCACCGTCCGTCAGCCACCAAGATCTTGCAGGTCTTGCGAGCCATGGATTGGCAGTCGAGCGGCCAGAACTAAGTCGCCCTGGTCAGACTCCATAGAACCCACGTAGGTGAGTCACGAATCGGTCCAGGGCGGGTGAGGCCAGACGCCACACAAAGAGCACCTCGAGAGCGGGGGCGTCCTCGGGCAAGGCCAGGATCTTCACTCCTGGCCAGTCCCCGGGGCGCCCCGGGATGTAGATGGGAGCCAGCCCAAGGCCGGCGCTCACCATGAAGATCTGGGTGACTCCGTTGGTGGCGTACTGGCCCACTTCGGGCTCAAAGCCAGCCTCGCGACAACGGGTCACGAAGCCCGTGTAATAATCGGGTATGATCGCTCCCGGATCGACGAAGATCAACGACTCGCCCTCGAGGTCGCGCCACCGCAACGAGGCCCGAGAATCCAGCCTGTGACCGGTCGGCACGGCCAAACCCATCTTGCCCGAGCGGACCCGAATTCGCGACAGGCCGGTCAGCAAGCTGTCGGGCAGGGTCACGAAGCCGGCGTCGATGGTGCCCTCTCGCAGGGCGGCCACCTGCCACAGCGAGGGGTGCACATCCAGACCCACATCGATCTCGGGGTGCTCGCGCCGAAAACCCCGCAAGAGTTCGGCCAGTTCGGCGTTGGCCAGGTTGGAGATGGCGGCCAGGCGCAGGCGCCCCAACTGACCGCGGCTGCTGCGCCGGGCGCGCTGCTCGAACCGCTCGACCCGCTTGAGAATGGCTCGTGCGTCAGCCAGCAGGTCGTGGCCGGCAGCGGTCAATTCGGTCTTGCGAGTCGAGCGGGCGAACAGTTGCAGGCCCAACTCCGACTCGAAATCTTGAATCTGTTGACTCAAGGATGATTGCGCCACCATCTCTCGCTCGGCGGCCCGGGTGAAGTTCAATTCCTCGGCTACGGCCACAAAGTAGCGCAGATGTCGCAGTTCCACAATTAATCTCCGTTGGCGATTAATTCTATATCAATTAGATATTTCCCTTATCAATCCGAAGGCGCTATGCTCAGAGCGAGATGCGAGAGATTTCCCCCCGGCTGCTCTGGCTTTTGACCACTACGGCCGCCGTCACCGCCGCCAACATCTATATCAGCCAGCCGCTGCTCGAAGAGATCGGCCATAGCTTCGGCCAACTACCGGCCCGCACCGGACTGGTCCTCACCCTGACCCAGCTTGGCTATGTGGCCGGGCTCGTTCTGCTGGCACCCCTCGGCGACGTGGTCGAGAAGAAGAAGTTGCTGCTGGCCATGCTCGGGGTCGACATCCTGGTGACTCTGGCCGCCGGCTTGACCACGAGCTTTGCGGTGTTCCTGACTCTAGCCTTCGCGGTTGGTTTTACCAACGTGCAGGCGCAACTGGTCTTTCCCTATGTGGCGGGCCACCAGAACGGCAGTCGTAATCTGGGGATGGTGCTCAGCGCCTGTCTGGTGGGAGTGCTTTTGTCGCGAACCTTGAGCGGGCTGGTGGGCGAGCACCTCGGCTGGAGGGCCGTCTATGTGGTGATGGCCCTCGGATTGAGTCTGCTGGCCCTGGTGCTCTACCGCACCATGCCCGTCGCTCCGCCTGATGACAGACTGTCTTACTCCGAGCTGCTGGCCTCGCTCTATGGGTTGTTCCTCAGTCGTCCGCAGGTGCGCTCCATCGCCCTCACGGGCGCGCTCATCTACGGGTCGCTAATGGCCTTCTGGGCCTCGCTCGCCTTCTATCTGCAGGGGCCAGCTTTCGGCCTGAGACCCGACGCCGTCGGCGCCTTCGGCTTGATCGGGCTGGCCGGCGCCCTGGCCTCGAACTTGACCGGACGCTACCTCGATCGCCTTCAGGTCAAGCAGTTCTTGCTCGCTCTGATCGCTTTGATGCTGCTTTCCTACTTGGTATTACTGGTCTCGGGTCCGTCGATTCCGGTCCTGGTGGTGGCCGTCGTGCTGCTCGACCTGGGCGCTCAGGGAGCCAGTATTTCAAATCAATCCGAGATTTACCGACTCTACAACGACGCCCGCACCCGGCTCAACACCATCTACAAAGTCGTCTACTTTCTCGGCGCCGCCCTGGGCTCGGCTCTATCCACCTGGGCCTGGCAGCACCAGGGCTGGTCCGGGGTTTGCCTGGTCGGAATCGGCATGCTCCTGTTGGCCGGACTCAACCTCAAGCTGCAGCCCACCTACGAGCCCGCCGTGGCGGCCTAGCCGGAAGTCAAGAACTCGAGGTCGCGGATTACTTCGCTATGGGCGAAGGGGTCGAGGCCAGCTTGACCTTCGAAGTGGCTGAGTGTGTGTTGCTTGTCGGGCCGCAGCTTGGCGGGAAAGACCCCCGGCGAGAAACACAACTCGAAATCCCCTCGGACCAGGCTCTCTAGCGGACTATCGCTGGCAGGCTCGCGCCAGCCGCGGTCCAGCAGTTCGAGCAGAGCCTGCTGAGCTACCTGGCGGCCGAGATAGTGGTGGATGGCGTAGCTGGGTCCAAACGCCTGGCGGCCGAGCTGTTCGAATGGCTGGAGCAGCTGGTAGTCGGCAAAAACGTCTCCCCAGCGCCTGGCCAGGACGGAGTCATACTCCAGGGGATGGATCAGGCCAATCTCCGCCTCGTTCTCGAGTTCGAAGGCGTTGTCATCGAGGTCGGCCAGCGAGTTGTCCTCGGCGATGCGAAAGGTTGCCTGAGGGCGGTCTTGCTGGTAGGTGGCCCACACCAGGTGGCGGGCCAGAGCCACGGCCAGATTGTGATTCAGGATGTAGTTGCGGAAGTCGTCGGCGTTGAACCGTCGCCGAGCGCACATGGCTTGCTCGAAGCGCCGAGTTTGGACCAACAAAAGCTCGGCCACATCGGGGTCGGGCTCCTTTCGGCTCTGCCAATCGAGTTGCCTCGGCTCGAGTCGGCTGCCGGGCAGGCAGCGGTCCGCCAGTTGCTCGGTGGCCAGCCCTCGGTCCTGGGCCAGTTCTTCCAACTTGGCCATGGCCGCTTTGCGAAGCCCGGGATAGTGGGCGGCGTAGGCCATCCGGAAGACTGCTTCCAGCGCCTCTGAAGTAGCCAGAGCGCCGAGGATGTCCAGGCCCGTCACCGCTCGGGCGTGGGCCGACTCGCCCGGCCAGGCCTCGATCATTGGAACGAGCTGCCGCACGCAGCTCGCGTCGCCCAGCCAGACCAGGGTCCAGAAGGCCCAGTCGTCGCGTGCTTTGCCTCCCGAGTGGAGCCAACGCTCGAACAAAGCCCAGGCAAATGCGGCCCGCGAATCGGTCGTCAACTGCTCGCGCACCAGCGAGATGCCGGCATAGACCTCGTCGGGGGTCGAGATGGCCAGCCATTGCACCAGCCTGTTCACGGCCTGGACCGGTAGTCGCTGCTGACATTCGAGCACCAGCGGAGGCAGCTGTTCGAAGTCGAAAAATGCGACCTTCTTCAGGTCGGGTAGCTTCTTGGGAAGGGCCTCGAGGGGAGTGGTCTCGAGCAGGTCGCGCACCAATTCACCCACCTGGTAACGCTCGGCCACTTCAGCCACCAGCGAGCCATGACCCTCTCTGACCAGGATTTCGAGCCCCTCTTCGGCGCGGCGGTCCGCCTGAAAGAGAGCTGGTATAAGTCCGATAGCGGCCGCTTCGGGGTGACGCAAGAGCCAGCGTCGGGCGGGGCGGCGCCGGGTGGGGTGACCGAGTTCGGCCGCCACCAGGGGAGCCAGCCGAGCCCAGCCCGCGGCCTGGATTTGCGGCAGCACTTCGGCCGGTCGCTCTTGCAACAGGACGGGAAGAGCCGCGGCCATGGCCGTCCCGAATCTGGCCAGGAGATGGTCGGTCATCGACCACCCGAGAAAGTCGGCGGCCGGGTCCCAGTTGGCCAGAGCCAGCCGAGCGTCCTGGTCAGACAGATAGAAGAAGTCGACCGCTCCATAGGGGGGCTCGGGCTGGTAGTCGGGCTTTGGCTTGAAGGTGGGGCGCTCGTGCTCGCGCCAGTCCAGGTAGAGTTCGTGTTCCAGAGGCTCGATAGCCAGCTTCTTGCGCTTGCGCGATTTCTTTTCTAGCGGCTGGGCCAGCACCTCGGGCCAGTTCTCTGGGGCGGCTTCGGGAAGCCTGCTGTCAGCGCCCCTGGCCGGCAGCAGGACGGGCCTAAGTTCAGCCGGACAGAGTCGGGCCGTGCCCTCGGGATAGCGACGGGCCGCTTCCAGACAGGCCGCTCGCGCCGCACTATGCTCCCAGCTAGAAAAGAGCCATTCAAGAGCCGCGTCATCCGGCAAGAGTGCGAGTAAAGAATAGGCTCTGGCGACATCTCGCGCCGGGCGCTCCTCGGCCTGGCTGGTGCGCTCGAGATACTCCCGTAAGAAGGGAAAAGCGGCTGACCCCAACCGGTCGACCAGAGGATAGAGTCCTTCGATCTCGGGAGGCTCTTGGCGGGCCAGAGCTTCGGCGCTAGCCACCTCCTTCAGGCTGTGATAAAGCAGTCGGACCAGGCCGAAACCGCCCTCGGGCGGGGTCAGGCGCAGGGCTTCCTGCAGCCAGTCCTGTCGCTGCGGGAAAAGGTAGGCCCGGGCGATCGACGGATCGGTCGAGGCAGCCCGCTCTTCGGCCCCGCTATAGTCGCAGGCCGCCAGATGCCGGCGCAAACGTGGCAGAGCGAACTCGGGCCTCTGGGCCAGCAGCAGGACCTCGGTGGTATACTCTGCTCCCCGAGCGGCCATCATCCAGTCCACTTCCAGGGCTCCCCATCCCCCCCGGCGTGCCTGTTCTATTACGGCCTGATGAGGGGGATCGGCAGGATACTGCCCGGGAAGCCTGGCTGGTGGCGGCAAGGTCGTCTCGCCAGGCCAGGGATGGAGCCAGTGCCGCAGGTGCGCAGGGAGTCTCATCGCGGCCCCTTCGCTATCGGGCGGCGCGAGCCTGGCATGCGGTCGAGCGTTAACAAAGAGCCCGCCACCAACAAGGCCCTGGTCGTGCACGATGCCGCAACCCTCGACTTCATGGGGGCCATGGGAGCGGCTCGCATTCTGGCCATCATCGGCAAAGAAACGCCCGACCTGGCTGGCTCGGTGCGCCTACTCGAGAGCCTGGCCGCGGCCGCGCCGACAAGCATCAAGAGCGGTCCTTACGCCGAGCAACTGGCCGCCCAACGTCTGGCCGAGATGCGGACCTTCCTCGATCAGTTGCAGGAGGAAAGTTATCAGGGTCAGCATCTCTAGCGGACCCGCCCCGCCGCCCAATCGGCCTGGACCTTTTTGAGAATCGTCATACGCTGGGCCAGCGGTGGGTGGCTCAGGCTCTCACCGGTGTGACCGCTGCCGAACTCTTTGATTCCTCGGGCCAGGAGCTTGTCCAGCGCCGTCCCGAGGCCCTCATGAGAATAGCCGGCTGTGACAGCATAACGAAGCCCGACAATGTCGGCCGTGATTTCATCCGAGTGTTTCAGCTGGCGCTGATACTTTAGTTCTCCCTCGATGTTCTTGAGTTTGCGCTCGATGTCACTGACCTTGCGATTTACCGTGACCATCTTGCTATGATACTCCATCGAATCCGTGCTCTGGGTCTCGGCCTGGATTTTCTGGGCCATCTCCTGGGCCTGGCTGGCTTCGAGCAAAACTTCCAGCATCCGGCGTTGCAGGTTGAGCACCCGGGCAGTGTGCTGCTCGGTGCCATGAGCGACCTCGTGGGCCAGCACCCCCGCCAACTCGTCGTCGGTCAGGCCCATGTCGAGTAAACCGGTCGACACCACCACCACGCCCTCTCCGAAGGTGAAGGCCTGGGGCTCTGTGTCCTCCACGAGGTGAAACTTCCAGGTCACTCGCCGCTTGCTGGCCCGGGCCACCGTCTCGCCAATCGACTGCACCCGGGCGGCGGCCTGACGGTCCCCCGAAGGCACCAATTTGCCCTGCTGGACGCCCGATTCGTAGACGGCTGTTGCCAGGCGTGAAATCTCGCTGGTTTGGGCTTGTGCTACCGAGAAAATAGCCAGCAGTAGCATGGTGAGGAAAAGCTGGATTCTCATTCGTATGAATTCAAATCGGAATGGACTACTCCTCCAAGGTTCTAGGTATGGGGCAAAGTCGATCCACCGGTTCAAGAAAAATTCAGGCCCGGCCGTTATCCTGTCTCAAAGGGAGTGCCATGCGAATCGATGCAGCCACTCCAGCCAGGCAACCTCTCACCGCCGTCAGCGCCTATATCGACGCCAAGTCGGCTCATATCGAAACCCTCAAGCTAAGGGCCGTGGACCGCTTCGAGCGGGCCGAGCACCAGGCTGACGGTCAACTGCAGGTGCTGCTTGACGGCCAGCGTCACTCGCGCACCCACGACGGTCTGCTCTTTACCGCCATCGGCCTTCTTCCCGCTGCCCTGTGCACAGCCGCCGGCTACACCATGGCCGGTTCTGTCGGCGCTCTGGCCGGAACCGGAGCCGGCCTGGCCCTGTTCGCGCTACCGGCCACCTTCTTTCTCCACCGGGCTCTCAAAGCGCCCCAGTGGAAAGCCGAGCAACGTCTGGAAATCAACGGCCCCAGCCGTCCCTCGCTTGAGCCAGCCGGCACTCAGCGGTTGGCCTCGCTGGTTGAAGAGAGCCGTAGTCGGGCTCCTCAAGCTCGCCAGATACTCTTCTTGAGCGGTCACGGCAACCGCAGCCAGGTAGCCAACATGGACATGGAAGCCCTCGGCCAGAGCATGGGCGACCACCCCGTCGACATCACCATTCTGGACGCTTGTCTGGTGGGCCAGCTCGAGGTCATGTCCAGGCTAGCGCCGTGGGCCGGTCTGGTGCTGGCCTCGGCCCATCCCATCCGGGCCCGGGGTCTTGAGCTCGAGAACATCCTGCGGCCCGAGCACCTCAACCAGCCCGATGCCACCCAGGCCGCCGTAGCCATGGCCAAAGAGGCGGTCAGCACCACCCCGAGCTTTGCCGTCATCGACACCGCTCGCCTCCAGAGCCAACTGCTACCGGCCCTGGATCGGCTGGGTGAACGGCTGGCGGCCGACCCCGGGCCAGTGCGCCCGGTGCTGGCCCAAAGCTTGTCGAGCAATGGCTTGTTAAGTGCCCGCGTCGATCTGGGCAGTTTCTTGACCAAACTCAGTGAAGCTCGACCCGACCATCAAGAGGCTCAAGAGGCGCTGCGGGCCTATCGGGCCTGCGTGCCTTTCCAGAAGAACCAGCACGGAATCTCGTTTCATCTGCGGGCAGGTCGCAACGATCCCACCCTGCCGCTCGGCTGGCGAAAGTTCCTGACTCAGCTCGATCGTGACTTCAAGCCTCTCTGGTAGAGAACTCCTCGAGGCATTCGATCTGGGCCGCCCGCAGGGCCAGCCCGCGCAACTCGTCTAGTTCGGTCACGGCCGCCAGGGACGCTTCGAGAGCCTTGGGCAAGGCGCCGAAACGACCCACCAAAAGAGATACCACCATCTGGCGCGCCCCTTCCAGTTGGCCCTCCTGGCGACCCTCAGCCCGGCCTTCCTGGCGACCCTCAGCCCGGCCTTCCTGGCGACCCTCAGCCCGGCCCATCTCAAGGCCCTTCTCGATACCCATCTGTTCAATCGAGGAAATATACGGCACGTTGTCCTCCTTCTCATACTCTGCCAGCTTCTCTAGAAAATGTAAAGAGTGTGGCGGTGGCAGAGCCATCAGCCAGTCTAACAGTCGGATCAACTTTGCGATGTCGCCTCGGCTAAAGCCTCGATGGAAGAGACCCCGATAGAGGCGGGCCTTTGTCTCGGCCCGCTTCTTGTAGTTGCGGCGCGTGGCCTGGGTCCAGAGGTGAAACGACACAAAGGCTGCGAAAGGGTTCTGGTTGTTTTCGAGTTCGTCGAGGCGGGGGCGCAAGTCGGTCAGTTTCACGACCGGAAACTGGAACTCGGTGCGACATCCAAATCGCTCCCAACTGAATCCTTGTGGACGCCAGCTTGGCGAGGGGTCCGCCAGAATGGCCAGGCTGCAGATGTCCTCACCGAACCGGTCGAACACGCGATAATGATAGACATAGGCGCGACGAGCAAAGTCCCGGTCATGCTGGGTTTGGACCTCGATCTGAAAGTAGAACCGTCCCGGTCGGCCGTTGCGTTGGCGCGCCTGCAGGAGCAGGTCGGTTCGTCTTGGGCCAGCCCTGGCCTGGCGAGTGACGGCTGAGAGTTCCTTGTCTAGCGAAACGACCGGCGCAGACCAATCGAGTTGGGCGGCGATAGCGGGAAAGAAAAACTCTAGAAACGGTTGGAAGAAGTCGACCAGAGCGTCTTTCCAGGGAGAATCATAGGCATCGTTTGGCATGGTCGTGGCTACTTCGCCAGAGTCGACGATGGCCCCGTCGAAGGAGTTGCTAACTCTTGTTCACGATTGGTTCGCTGGCGAACCTATCAGCCTCCGGTAGGTCTGCTCTAGCAAGGGATGGCTCTCTCGCAGAGCGCGCAGGTCCAGGCGGGGTCCGAAGGCCCGTTCGAGCACCAGGTAGTCCCTTAGAGTGGCCCACTGGGCGGCCTCATCCATCAACTCTCCCAGGCGAAGGTGGTGGGCTCGGCGAGCCAGGGCCTCGCGCAGGGCCGGTCGCTCCAAAACGCTAGTGAGCCAGGGCCAGCCGGTCATGATATCGAGGCCCTCGGCCAGTCGGTGCAGTTGGTCATCGGCCAGGTGGGGCAGCCAGGCCAGCGTACCACCGGGAATTTGCTCACTGGCCAGGGCCGCTTGCAGTCGGCGCTCAGGCGAAATCACATCGGCCAGACCCAGCCCCCCTTGCCGACCACCACCCAGGCGGAGCCACTGGTCGAAGGCGATCCCGTCGCCCGCCAGGGCCTGGGCCAGCAGCGAGCCCTCCAGGCGAACGTCTCGGAAACCGGGCGGGGGCTCTCCCGGAGTCTTTCCCTGCGACCAGGCAAATAGGTTGAGGGCTTTGTCCGTCACGGCGCCGGTCAGACCGTAGCGCTGGGCCACCGCCCGGGGGTCGACCAGCCCCAGCCAGGCCACTGCTTCGAGCAACTCCGACGGCTTGCCCTGACCGCGTCGCAGGGCGCGCACCAATCGCCGGGTTAGTCGCGGCAGGGCCAACTCGCGCAGCGCGTTGAGCCAGTCGGGCTCGCGGCTCCACTCCAGGCCGGAGGGTGGCTCGTAGCTAGCCGCAGAGCCACCGCAGCGAGCCGCCGCCCGGGCCAGGGTCAGGCTGGTAGGATGGCGCTCGAGCAGATTCTCGAGCCAGTGGCGGTCGCGCGGGTCGGACTGAGTGCCCAGCGCCAAGGCCGTCTGCTCGAGTTCGTCCATCTCTCGGCAACGGCGCAGGCGGCGACGCAGGGGGCCGGTCAATTCCGGCAGGCGATGGCGCTGGGCCAGCCTCACCAGGGCGGGTTGCAACCGACCTTTCCAGCGCCGGCCGCCGAGATAGATGCGACCGTCTCGCAGCCAGGCCACCTCGATGAGATCCGTCACCCCAGCCACCGTTACCGAGGCCAGGCTCAGCAGGTCTTGCAGGCAATCCAGCAACTCTTCGATAGGCAGCAGCACGAGAGCCGGCGGAACTAGAACGTTGCCGCGGTGTTCGTGCCAGCTGCCGCCTACCCGGCCACCCGCCGACAGACGCAGAACGCGAGCCAGTTGACGCATTCCCTGCAGGCTGGGGCGGCAACCCTCGATAAGCGCCGAGAGCTTGTGATAGACCGGCCATTCGAGCCAGCCAAACCACCCCTCCCAGCTCAAGGCCACCAGCGTTTGGAGAGGATAGAGCGAGTTCAGCATGCTGGTCGAGGTGGGCAGGCCCCAGCGTATCCACCAGAACAGGTCCGAAGCACTGGCCGGAACAAAGCCCGGGCTGGTCAGACCCGATCGCAAGCAGAGCGAGGCCCAGGCCTGGCGACCATCGGACTTGTCTGGCCAACCGGTGGGGGGGCGAACCGACTGGTTGGACCAGGCCACCTCGCCGTCGTCGTACCAACAGTCGAGCGTTTCCAACGATTCGGGCTTGCCGCGCCCGGTCAGGCGCAATCCGCAGCGGGCCGCAAAACGGCGGCAGAACTCCTCCATCACCAGTTCGCCACCATGGAGGTGGCTGTAGGTATGATAGCCGAGCAATCCGCCGCCGTTGGTGGCGGCCAGTAGTTTGCGCATCACGATCTTGCCTTGCTGATCCAGACCGTAGACCACTCGCTTGTTGACCTCCAAGGCATTGAGCACGGCGCTCGAGGCGCACGAGCCACTTTCGAGCGATAGACAGGTGCCAAACGGCACGCCCATCTCGACGATTTGCCAGGGATCGTTTTCGACTCGCAGAGTCACGGCCCGACCGCTAATCTCGACCCTCTCCTCCAACCCGTCAAGCCAGGCCCGCACCTGCAGGCCACGACCGGCGGCCTGCTCCAGCCAGGCACGATTTTTGGGCGCCTGTTCACGCCAGTTCGAGAAGTTCCGCAAGCGCTCGAACAGTGGACCCAGCTCTAGCCCCACCCCCAAGAGGCGGGCTACCCGCCGTGGGTTCTCCTGGGGACCCTTCAGGCGCGTCAACAGCCGCCCGCAGGCTCGCTCTTGGGCCAGCTCAAGACAAGCCCGGCGCTCGCGCTCGAGAGCTTTGGCCAGATACTTGGCCTGCCGCCGGCCGTTGGCTCTGGCCAGACGCCAACGATGGGTGGGGTCTTCCAGGCGAGCCAGCCGAGCACTCAACTCGGACCTTTCGGGATAGTCCGCCACCAACTTGCGCAGGACAACCAGTTCGCGGCCATCGTCAGGCTCGAGCCGGGCCGGAAGGGGCGGTTTGCCCTGCCATTCGCGCAAGCGAACCAGTTCGTCGAGTCCACCCTCGGCCGGCGGCAGGGCGGCCAGCTCGTCGGTCAGGCCAGTGGACGGAAAGAGTTCACCGATCACCGAGAGCAGCCTGGCCGTCGGTCGCTTGATTTCTGCCAGCAGCGACAACCCGAAGGCCTCTTTGTGCCCGGCTCGCTGAGCCAGGTTTTTCAAGGTTTCAGGGGGCACGCCGGCTTCGACCAGTCGGCAATACCAGGTCAGCAAGCGTCGATACTGGCGGCGGCCGAGATTCCACGCAAAGGGCAGGTCCCGGCCGGGCGACAGCTCGAGGGCGCGCACCACCAGGCTCGCTTCGCCCCCTAGCAAAAAGACAGCCCGGTAGGCCGCTGCCGAGCCAACAGAGAACAGTCGCGCGGCCTCATTCCAGGCCTTATCCGAGGCTTGCCGAGCCTCGTCCACGAACTCTAGCACCGTGGGGTCGGTCCCCTCCAGGGGCAGAAAGCGACCGGGCACAATCAGCGACACGGCCAGGGCCGAGACCCAATCCCGCTGCTCGACCTGGGCTAGGCTGCGAGCCAGCCAGGCCTGTCGAAACTGACCCAGTCCGCTTTCCCCGTTGCCGGGGCACAGCGCCATCAGTTCTTCGAGCGACAGCGACAATTCGCCGGCCAGACGCAAGAAGAGACGGGCCTGAACCTGGCGACCCCTTCCGAGGAATCGCTGGTCAGTCCAGCCTTGCGCCCGGTCGACCCTGCGCAGGTGCGGCCGCCACGGACCCAGCAGGGCGCGCAGCGCGTAGCGCACCGCTGGGGTCGAGTAGAGCTGGTAGATGAGCAGCAGCGCTCGCCTGGCCGGTTCGGTGAAGTCGACTGGCAGGTGAGCAAAGACGGGCACTTCAAGCTGTGGCGGTTTGGCCAGTGTCCCCAGTCTGGCCCGCCGGGATGAATCCAGGCGCAGAGCCCGAGCGCCCGTGGCCGCAGCCAGCTGGGCGGGACACGGCGCCAGCTCGTCGAGCAACAATTCTGCCAGCCTCCGCGGACAGGGAGGCTGAGCGGCCGGCTGCAAGAGCCACCATTCTCCGGTGCTATGAAGGTAGCGAAAGCCCCGTTTTAGATCGCGTTTTCGCACAGCTAATATTGGCATAGGACTCGCGGGCTGTCAACAGGAGGAAAGGCTGTCCTACGAGTAACCACTGGTGATGAAACGATTGCTACTGGGGATCATCACCGCCGCCTGGCTGGTCTCACCAGCCCAGGCCTGGAACGCCGAAGGCCACCGGACTGTGGCCGAAGTGGCCGGGCCCGACCTGTCGCCCCGCGCCAGGGCCGAGATTCGCCTGCTCTTGCACGAGCATCCCGACCAGGACATCAGTCTGGCCGAGGCCGCTGTCTGGCCCGACAAGATCCGCGACGACGAGCGCTACGACCATCCCGAGTGGCACTACACCAACATCCCCTTCTTCGACGGGGTGGCCCCTCGCCGTCTGCCCGACCGTGTCGACATTCGCTGGGCCATCAATCACAACACTCGCATCCTTAAAGACCGGCGAGCCAGTCGACGCCAGAAGGCCATCGCCCTGAGCTGGCTGGCCCACCTGATCGGCGACATCCACCAGCCGCTGCACGCCACCAGTCGCTTCGCGCCCGAGACTCCCAACGGTGATAGGGGAGGAAACGACTACCTCATTCATCTGCGCCCTGACGACGAGGGGGTCAAGCTGCACAGCTATTGGGACGCCGCCGGCGGCCTCTATCTGCACGGAGCCAACAGCAGCCGGGTGGTCCACCTGGCTCGCGATTTTCGGGCCGAACTGCCCCGGGTCGAGGCAGAGGTTGCCGTGGTCGACCCGCGCGCCTGGGCTGATGAAAGCCACGACCTGGCCACCGAGGTTGTCTATCACGACCTGCATCCCGGTGACCTGCTCTCGAACGACTACATCACCAGGGCTCGCCAGACGTCGAAAAAGCGGATGACGCTGGCCGGCTACCGCCTGGCCGATTTTCTCAATCGAGTCTTCTAGAAGTCTTCCAGGCGAACCACCCGGGCCGCGAGCCCACCTCTGGACCAGTCACCAGCCGGCTCGTGCCAACCGGCTAAAGAAAAAGACGCGATCCGGAGACCGCGTCTTTCGAAGCTCGCCTTCTTCCCAGTCCAGCCAGCCTGCTTCGCTTTTTCGAGTCGAACACTCTAACATTCGCCTTTGACGCTGGGGCGTCACGGTAAATCGAATGTTACCGTTGCCTGGCCGCCTTCCCACCTGCACCAGGCTCCCGTGGTCCGCCTAAGCCGGCTCTTGTCGCCAAGATTTTCTCCCTCGCGGGACCGTCTAGTGCGCCGGGCCTCGTTTCGAATGCCTTCAGACGAAACGCTGCGCATTGCTCTGGTCTGTATGCTACCCCTGCTCCATTTTTCACGCTCTCGCGTCGCGGTTTCTAGCAGTTCCGCCCCCGCTTTCGGCGCCTTCGCGCCCGGCCCGAGTTGCCACCCATCGGCTCCACCGCCGTGGGCTTTCAGGCGATGCCTCGCCTTCCGTTTTGTCCAGTCGGCTCTGGGCGATTCTGCGGTCTGATCGCAACCCCGAAGTCTTTGGCGAGAACTCTCATCCTCGCGCGGCCACCTTCGTTCCGCTGCCCGAGTGCCGTCCTGCTCTCGAGCCCCCACTTCTACCCATCGCCGGCGCTGCTCTCGAGATGTCTCTCGGTCAGCCTTGACCCTCGCGGTTCCGACCCGGGCCGTGGGCCCTGTCACCCCAACTAGAGGGCGACTTCAGCATCTCTTTGGGTCGATGCACCCCTGCGCTCTTTGTTCACAGCCTGCCGGCTGTCGCGGCTTGAGTTCTCGCTTGCGCTCGAACCGTCGCAGTTCCGCTGTTGTGCGCGTCACCGCACTCCCCACATCACCGGGCGGGGCCGGACACCTTCAGGCAGGTGCTCCTCACTCTCTCTTGCCACCGTGGAGTGGCGCGGCCTCGAGTGTTCCGCTGCCCGGTCACCAACCGGACTTCTCGCTTGGCCTTGTCTGGCGGCACTTCCGGGTTACCCCGGTCGCCCTTTCCCCTCGCGGGTTCCAAAGCCGGCTATCGAGCCTGTCTTCGTCTTTCCAGTGAAGACCCTGGAGACGCTTGCTGGTGCATCGCTTGCGCGGTAGACCACGAAGGTTTGCGTCTAACCTCTAGCGCTTCGACCGTGACCCGTCGGGGACGCTAGGCCCCTCCGCCTCTCTCGCTTGGCGGGGCGACTCCGTGACTGGAGTGAATGCAATCTATCCCATCTCGCTCGATCCGTCAACCCCTGATTTTTTCAGGCTTTGAAGCTCTCTAAGGCCAGTCCTGATCTGGGTTTTGCGTGTTTGTCCACCGGGTTATCCCCAATCGTGTGTCCGTTTGTTCACAAGCTGGCAACCCGATGTTTGCCTTCTGTTCGTCGTCGGCGTCGAGGCAAGGCGCCCTGGTCGCCAGGCTACTAGATCGGTCACGAAGAATGTCCGATGATGCGGAACCTTCTCTTGCTGACCTGCCTGCTGGCGCTGGCCGCCTGCAGCCGGCCCAGTTCACCCGTGGTCGAGACCCCCCGAGCAACCCCTTCGGCCGCTCCGGTGAAAGCTTTGCCCGCCTTCTCGGGCAAGCTCATCCGCGAGTTCGAGCACGATGGGTTTTACGATCAGTATCTGGCCTTCAGTCCCGATGGGAGGTATCTGCTCAGCTGGCTGCCCGAAAAGGTGACGGTCTTCGAGGTGGCCTCCGGCAAACCAACCGGAAAGTTGCCCGAGGGACATTTTCCCCTGGGTTTCTCGACCGACGGCAAGACTCTCACCACTGGCGGGGACGGTGTGCTCGAGAGCTGGAAGCTGCCCTCGCTCGAGCCACTCGGTAAGACCAAGACCGTCAAGCAGACGGGCGCTGATGGTTTTCGCCTGGTCGAGTGGAAGAGCGGCAAGAAGTCGCTGCTGGCCGCGGGAGGGCGGGTGATGGCCTGGCCTTCGGTGGCTAAGGACTACCCCGTGAGCCCCTACAGTGTCTACTACTCGAGCGGGTCAAACCTGCTCGCCTTTTCGAACGGCCAGGCGGCCACCGTGCTGGATCCTGCTCACGAGGAGCAGGCCTGGGACACGCCCGCCCTGGGTCGCAGCGTCACCAGTCTGGCCGTAAGCCACGACGGCAAACTGCTGGTCTCGGGCAGCATGGACGGCTATGTCAGTGTGGTCGACATTCCGTCGCGCCAGCTGCTCGCTGCCGACGGCGTGCCTGGAGAAATTCGCTGTCTGACGCTTGCGTCCGACAATCGCACCATCGCGGTCGGCTGCGGTGACGGGATGTCGGCGGTCGCGATCCTCGATGCCGCAAGCCTGAGGCCGGTGGGCGTCGTCAAGCCGGGCCTGTCCAACACCTGGGCGCTAGCCATCAGCCCTGATGGCAAGACCCTGGCCACCGGCAGCGATGATGGCAAAATTCGCCTCTGGCAGCTGTATTAAAGCAAGAAGTCTTCCAGGCGGCCCACCTGGGCCGCTTTGAGGGCTAACTGCCGGAGTTCCTCCAGGTCGTTGAGTTTAGCCAGACTTGCTTCGAGTTCGGCTGGTAATTCGCCAAATCGCGAGGACAGCAACGACTTGACCATCCAGCGAGAGTTCTCGATCTGACCTTGCTCCAGTCCAACCTGACGGCCTTGCTCGAGTCCAACCTGACGGCCTTGCTCAAGTCCAACCTGACGGCCTTGCTCGAGTCCAACCTGGCGACCCTGCTCGAGGCCTTCCTGACGGCCTTGTTCCAGGCCCTTCTCGATACCCATCTGTTCGAACGAATGAATGTAGGGCACGGCGTCCTCCTTTTCATACTCTGCCAGCTTCTGGGCAAATTGTAAAGAGTAGGGCGGTGGCAGGGTCATCATCCAATCCAATAACCCGGCTAGCTTTAGAATGTCGGCTCGGCTGAGCCCTCGATGAAACAACCCACGATGCAAGCGGGCCTTGATATCGACCCGGCGGCGATACTTGCCCTGAGTCGCCTGCGTCCATAGGTGGAATGACACGAAGGCCGCGAAAGGGTTCGGGTGTTCTTCGAGCTCGGCCAGGCGCGGCCGCAGGTCGAGCAGCTTGACGGTGGGGAAGTGGAACTCCAGCCGGCAGCCGAAGCGATCGCGCATGAAGCTCCGAGGCCTCCAGGTCGGCGAGGTGTCGCCCAGGATGGCCAGCGAACAGAGATCTTCTCCGAAGCGATCAAAGACCCGATAGTTGTAGATGTAGACCCGGCGGGCGAAGTGGTCGTCGGTTTGGGCCTGGACTTCCACCTGGAAGTAGAACCAGCCTGGGCGACCGTCGAGCAGGCGCACCTTGAGCAGCAGGTCACACTCGCGCGGGCCCATTTCGGCCTCGCGGGTGATAGCCTGCAGCTCCTTATCGAGAGAGGTTACCGGCTCAGACCAGTCGACCGCACTGGCGATAGCCGGGAAGAAGAACTCCAGGAAGGGCTGGACCACCTTCGGGCGTCGGCCCGGCCGCGGCTTGACGGGAACGGCGAGAACGCAAGATCAGAATAGGAGGCTGGGCAGGGTCGGGCGTTCTCGCCGCTCCCTTCGGCGCTTCGCGCCGCGCCGCTGGGCCGACTTTGGATGGCGTCTTTCCAGGGCGAATCATAGCAATCGTTCGGCATAGCCGTGAATGCTTCGGCGAGGCTCGAGACCGTCCCGTCGAGCGAATTGCTAACTTCCGTTTACTCCCGGTTCGAGGGCGAATGCAAAGAGCCGCGAACCTTCTCTCCATGGCAAAGAGCGAGTTTCTGGCCTTGCAGCGGGCCGTCGGTCGGGTCGATTCGAGCGGAACCTTCACCGTCGCGGGCCATCAAGCGGCCTTCAAGCTGGGAGCTCACCAACTGCCCCGCTCGAGCGCCTGGATCCTCAAGCTGGTTCAGGCCGCCGTGGTGAGCGGAGCCGAGCAGATCCGAGTTCGACAGGGAGCGGTGGCCACCGAGATTCGCTTTCAGCCTGACGAACTGCCCGAACTCGCCCAGGTTCAGGCCGCTTTCGAGAAGCCGGCCGGGAAGCACTCGCGCTTTCTCACCCATCTGCTGGCCGGGCTTTTGTCGGCGGCCGTGGGTCAGGGCCGCCCCTTCACCCTTCGCCTGAGCCAGACCGACCAGCAGACCGAGTTCGTCTGGACCGGCGAAGAGCTGTTGCAAAGCGCTCGGACCCGCCCGGCCAAGAACCTGGAGGTCTTCATCGGAGTAGCCCGAGCGGTCGGAAATCCGGCTGCCCAGAACGCGGCCGAGGCCAAGGAGTTGCAAGAGCTGGCTCACGCTTGTCCGGCCGATCTGGTGCTCGATGGGCGTCGTCTCGACCCGGTGGCTCTGACCCACCCTCGGCCGGCTCCCAAACTGGTCTCTCACTGGCCCTATCGTTTCTCTTCGAAAAACGGCATCGAGGCCTGGATCTATCTGGCCGTGGGCGGCCTCTCGGGTCAGGGCCTGCGGCTGGCTCCTAGCGTGGCCCGCTCGGCCCATCGTCGAGCCCTCTCCGACCGCCTCACCGATGCCCGACCGCTACTGGTGGCTCTGCCCGACGACCCCGATTGCCTGGCTCTGTTTAGATTGGATTACTTCTACGACCTGGGCCGCCAAAAGCCAATCCCTCGGGCCTCCACCTGCCGCTGGCTGGTCGATGGGGTGGTGGTGGACCAGCACGATTTGCCCCTCGATGAAAGTGGGGTGGCCCTGACGCTCTACCTCGACGGTAGCGACCTGGCGACCGATCTGTCTGGCTTCGCCTTCCAGGGCGACACGGTCGACACGCGCAATCAGCGCATCGACCAGGCTGTCGAGCGGCTGCATCGCGAACTTCCCGAGCTTGGCTCACAGCTGGGCCGCAGCCCGACCCGACCCGGCTGGAAGTACACCATCCTTGGCTTCCTTTGGTGCCAGCTCTGGTTTAGCCCATTCTATTTGCTCGTCACGCCGCTGGCGTTGCCCCTGGTTCCTTACACCGCTGTGGCCACTCTGGCCGACCTGCGCTCGACCAAGCGCACCCTGATCAGTCATCTCGCCGCGGCCCTGGAGCTTTTTCATCTAGGCCTCGGCCGTCGGCCGGCTGAGGCACTCTCCGCCGACTAAAAAGAAAAAGACGCGATCCGAAGACCGCGTCTTTCATAGCTCGCCTTCTTCCCAGTCCGGCCAGCCTGCTTCGCTTATTCGAGTCGAACACTCTAACATTCGCATTCGACGCTGGGGCGTCACGGTAAATCGAATGTTACCGTTGCCTGGCCGCCTTCCCACCTGCACCAGGCTCCCGTGGTCCGCCTAAGCCGGCTCTTGTCGCCAAGATTTTCTCCCTCGCGGGACCGTCTAGTGCGCCGGGCCTCGTTTCGAATGCCTTCAGACGAAACGCTGCGCATTGCTCTGGTCTGTATGCTACCCCTGCTCCATTTTTCACGCTTTCGCGTCGCGGTTTCTAGCAGTTCCGCCCCCGCTTTCGGCGCCTTCGCGCCCGGCCCGAGTTGCCACCCACCGGCTCCACCGCCGTGGGCTTTCAGGCGATGCCTCGCCTCCCGTTTGTCCAGTCGGCTCTGAGCGATTCTGCGGTCTGATCGCAACCCCGAAGTCTTTGGCGAGAACTCTCGTCCTCGCGCGGCTGCCTTCGTTCCGCTACTCGAGTGCCGTCCTGCTCTCGAGCCCCCACTTCTACCCATCGCCGGCGCTGCTCTCGAGATGTCTCTCGGTCAGCCTTGACCCTCGCGGTTCCGACCTGGGCCGTGGGCCCTATCACCCCAACTAGAGGGCGACTTCAGCATCTCTTTGGGTCGATGCACCCCTGCGCTCTTTGTTCACAGCCTGCCGGCTGTCACGGCTTGAGTTCTCGCTTGCGCTCGAACCGTCGCAGTTCCGCTTTGTGCGCGTCACCGCACTCCCCACATCACCGGGCGGGGCCGGACACCTTCAGGCAGGTGCTCCTCACTCTTTGACCACCGTGGAGTGGCGCGGAGTCGAGTGTTCCGCTGCCGGTCACCAACCGGACTTCTCGCTTGGCATTGTCTGGCGGCACTTCCGGGTTGCCCCGGTCGCCCTTTCCCCTCGCGGGTTCCAAAGCATGGCCTTCGAGCCTGTCTTCGTCTTTCCAGTGAAGACCCTGGAGACGCTTGCTGGTGCATCGCTTGCGCGGTAGACCACGAAGGTTTGCGTCTAACCTCTAGCCCTTCGACCGTAGCCCGTCGGGGGTGCTAGACCCCACCGCCTCTCTCGCTTGGCGGGGCGACTCCGTGACTGGAGTGAATGCAATCTAACCCATCTCGTCCGATTCGTCAACCCCTGATTTTTTCGGGCTTTGAAGCGTCTCAAAGCCAACCCCGAGCAGGGTCTTGCGAGTTTGTCCACCGGCTTATCCCCAGCAGCGTGTCGGTTTGTTCACAATCTGATAACCTGGTGTTTACATTGCACGGTCGACTTGGTGAGTCGTCAATTAACCTGTTTGTGACGCCGGGCAGCTACCTTGAGCTCTATACTTGTGGTGGCCAAGTCTCTCTCACGAACCCAATGCAGGAGGAGCCCATGAAGGTTGGCTCAATGAAGCGCCAACAGGCCATTGGTGCGCTCGAACGTCGTCAGCAGGCCGCTCTGTGTCAGGGAGATCAAGATCTCGCTACCCAGCTCTCGAAGGACCTGGTCTTCATCAAGAAGAGTCGCGGCGGCACGGTGCTCGACATGTATCGAGGGGCGGTTCGCCGCAGTCAGCGCGAGGATTGGGTGGCCCAGCACACCAGTCTTTGTGGCGCGGTCGGCGGGGCGACCCTCGGAACGACTGCCGGGGCCGTTATCGGCCAGGTGAGCGGCGGGACGGCCGTGCTCGGCGGTGTATTGGGTTGCCTCCTAGGGACGGCCTTTGGCGCCCTGGGTGGTCTGGCCTATAACGACTTTTATGACTGCCCGCATGTCGGTTCTGACATCGTGGCAGCTCTCGATCGCAACGCTTCGCTTTTGGCTAGCGAAGTCAGCCAGCCGACCCACCAGCTGCCCACCATCGCTCGCAGCGAGGTCGAAAAGCAGCTCAACAACGACAAACAACTTCTCTCTGACGAGGGCAAATTGGCCGAGACCATCCAGCTCGAGAACGCTCTCAACCGGTTTAACAGGCACTCTGACATGAATCTGAGCGATCTGCTGATCTGGGCCCTGAGCGAGCGCAACTCTGCCACGGTAAAGTCGCTGGGCACGCTGCTGAGCCACGAGATGACCACTGATGAGATCAAGCAGCTGATGGTCACCACCGAACCGGGCAGTCTGGAGTGGCTCGAAGACGAGATCAAGATCGGCGACCAGACTCTGCCCAGAGTCTAGACGACTCGGCGTGGCCCGGGAAGCTGCCTGCGTTTGCCGGAGCGAATCGTGTTCGGGAGGAGTTTCGTTGTCCGCGCCTCTAACTTGAGTGGAATTCAAAAGCATGGAGGCGCGAATGTCCACCAGGGACCTCGAGGAAAAGCCCCGCACGTGGGTGGGGGTGCAGGTCGAACTAGGCCTGACCACCATAGACCGCGGGAAGGCTGACGCGGTCATATGGGTTGACGGCGAAAGTCAACGGTTGCGTAGCCTTGATTTCGTTCCGGTTGGCAGTGGCCTGACCCACTTTTCTCGCGGCCTGCTTCAAGCAATCCACGATGGAGAAGCTCCACCGCCGGGTCGTTTGCTGGTCGAGGCGCCAGCCCAGGTGACTGCCCTGGGCGGGCTCTCAGAACTCGATGGCATCTCGATGGAAGTGGACCCGAGTGCGACTTCACTGGCCTGGTCCACGATGAGACCTATTTTGGAGCAGTTAAAGGCCGGAGCGGGCTACGGCTATCTGATCGACCACGATCTCGACCCGGATAGGGTCGGCGAGTTCTTTCGCAAGGTCGACGAGTTCTACGATTTAGAGCTGCCGAGCGGCTATCTGATGCTCGAGGGCTTAAGGGCTGAGCCCCTCTATCTCCACCTCGCGCCGCTGCGGACGTTGCCGGCTTTAAGGGTCTACTATTCTCTGGACTTCTACAACCTCATCGCGTCGGGCCTAACCGGGGCGGTCTTTTCGTTCCCGTCCCTATTCTTGACTCAGGCTTCGCCCAAGGTCCCTCACCTGGCCCTGGAAGTTGAGGTTCTGAGCAAAGGGTGGGTGGTTCACCCGCTGGGGTTGCCGATGCTGCTCAACCTTGGCCGCCCTGAGCGGGTGCATCCGACGGCCGACGAGCTGGAGCTGATGATCTCTGTTTTGGACCATTTGATAGCCTTTCTTGACCCCGACTCAGGGCGCCCCCCGAGCGAGGTCGTGATGGAGTGGTTCGAGCCCTCGGAACTCACCCCGGTGCCCGAAAGCGACCAGCAGCTCGGCGCCCGCCTCGAGGAGCTTTGGGCTCAGGGCGTACCCTATCAGGCCATCGGCCTGGCCACACGGGCGGTTAGCCTCCAGGCCAGCTCGCTGAGGCGCCACTGGCTGGCCGACCTCTACTTCAGGCTGGACGTGTACGACGAGGCCTCGTTACTTTGGAGCACGTTTCGCGAAGACAAGACGCCCGAGTGGCAGGCGGTGGGAGCGCTCTGCGAATGTCGGGTCGGTCATCTGGCCTCGGGTCGGCGGCTTCTGAAGAAGGTGCTAAAGAAGGCTCCCGACCTCGGGGCGCGCCTCTTGCAGGCCAGCTCGGAGGACGAGTTCAGCAAGCGCTGGCGCGGGCATTGGCAGAGCTGTCCCGAGGCGGTCCAGGTGCTGCGTGAGTTGGTGGGCTAGCCGGGTTAAAAGTCTTCCAGGCGAGCCACCTGAGCGGCTCGCAAGGCCAGCCGTCTCAGCTCGGCCAGGTCTTGTTGGGCCGCCAGCGACTCTTCGAGTCCGGGAGGGGTTTGCCCAAAGCGCGCGGCTAGCAGCGAAACCACGGTGTGACGAGCCTCGTCTAGTTGGCCGGATTGGTGGCCCTGCTTTAGGCCCTGCTCAAGGCCCTTTTGGATACCCATCTGCTCGATCGAAGAAATGTAGGGCACGGCGTCCTCCTTTTCATACTTTGCCAGCTTTTCGAGGAATTGTCGAGGAAGGCGGCCAAAGTCGATGCACCTGGCTAATCCTCAAGGCAACTGACAGGCGGACGGTCGCCGGGACCCTATCGCCGCACCTCCCTGGCTTCCTCGTTTGTTGGCTCCGTTCCAGGACTCGTCCCGGTGGTAGGCGGGGGCGAGACCATCTTCTGGGTCTGGGCGTCGATCTCACCGAGAATGGTCAGCCGGTCGTTCGCAATCAGATTTGGCGAGGCAAGAACGGCCCGCACCAGGGCGTCGTAAGAAGGATCTGCCTTTACTTGATTGATGAGCGGCGTGGTCTGACTCTCATTGGCAACTTGGTTAAAGGCGGGTCCAGGGGAGCCAGAGGGCGAAGCCGGCATTTTATGCCTGGAGGCGGCTAGCAGTGCCCGTTGTGCCACAAAGTCTCGATAGGGCTTGGACAGCTCTTTGAGGGAAAACCAGTCCTCGCGGTGGGTTGTATGGGTGACCTCCACCAACATCATGGAGAGATCCTCTCTTTGGAACCCTGCAGGTACCCGAGAGATGAGCTTGGTCGTGGCCTCGGTCGGGTCAGCCCATGTGCAGTCTCTGACCATCGTCGTTACCTTGTTGATGAACTCGTTGTCAATTGCTCTATTGTTGGCCTTGTAAATGACATAGTGACCCGCTTGCGGGCGTTCCAAGACAGTCGAGTAGCTTACCTCCAGCACGTTATCCCGGAATTGTAGAACAGATTCAACGCCGCTCATAATCGTCTCCGAGTATTCATCAGCATTGGCGGGTACGCTCACACCAGCGATCTTGGTTACGGAGGCCAGGACCTGAAAGAAGGGCTGGGTCAAATTGTCGTCTTCGAGTTTGGCCTTCACTAGAGCCAGATTCAGCCGAATGCCACCCCCAACATACGGAGCGGGGCCCAATAAAGGCTGGTTAAAAATCATGATGCGTTGGTGGTCTTCACCATGCTCCTTCTGAAAGACGTTAGGGTCGCCGAGGCAACTCACTTGCTTCCATTCACCGTCGCTGGCGTCGAGGATGGAGATCTGACTACGGACCGAGGCAAAATACCGTCTCCAATACCATTTGTCTTCGTCGAGGGTGGCTGCCCGAGCCCGAATTTTGACGTAGAACTGTTGATGATTTCTTAGGCAATCGGCGTCTGTCTCGCTGGGAATGAATATAATTCCAACCTGGTCGTCGGCACCTGCCTGAGCCCCCCAGACTAGTAAGAGCGTGACAGCTAAGCCTATTATTCGTAATACCGGTATTGCTTTGTTCATTCTTCCCCCTGGGTGACGTAGTTCTTTGCTCTGATAGATTGGAGTGGCCTATGACGTGGATATTGATTGATAGGCCTGGCTTGCCGCATCCCCCAGGTGGCCAGAGAGAGGCTTGTTTTGGGCTTGGCTCGTTGGGTGTGGCTACATCGAATCGACGCTCGGTGATAGGTCTGTCCCCGCGCGTGTAGAAGTCTTGGGCATGGACCGCCTGTTGAAGATCGGATTTGAATGTGTTGGTCACTGGACGTTGCAGAACGGCCAGCCGGTTTGCCAGCTCGAACGCCACACCACCTCGCATAATCTCCTCTATGCTCTGGTCAGCGACGGAGACGTGAAGTACCTCGGCAAGACCATCAAAGACCTCAAAACGAGGATGGACCAGTATCAGAACCCTGGGTCCGGCCAGTCGACCAACATCAAGAACCACGAGAACATCAGGCGGCTGTTGCAGGCGGGGGAGGCCGTTGATGTGCTGGTTCTGGTCGACAACGGGCTGCTCCACTACGGAGACTTTCACGTCAATCTCGCCGCTGGACTCGAGGATAGTCTGATCGCGACCCTCTCGCCCGAATGGAACGGGTCACGACGGAGAAAGGCGGCCGTCGCGCGCTCTGGGGCCGTGACCGTATCGCCTCCCCCTGAAGCCGCTGTCCCCCAGCGGTTGCCCGGTCGAAGTTTTCGCATCACACTGGGTAAGACCTATTACGAGAAGGGTTTCTTCAACGTGCCGACCGACTTTTCGGACCGATTCGGCGAGGACCGCGAGCGCGTGTCTATCTTCTTGGGAGAGAGCGGACGGGTCGTCGACGGGTATATCAACCGGACCGCCAATCCCGACTCTGGTGCGCCCCGGGTCTTCGGAGGCGCGACGCTACGGAACTGGGTTCAGAGCACCTTCAAGTTGAATGAGGCCGCCGAGGTCGAGGTCGTTTCTCCTCGCGAGATGGTCATCCGTCGGCCCTGACGGAGCCGTTGGCTGGTAGGTTGGCTCGCGAGGTCCGGGTCGACTCCCCGGCGGTCGACGTTTTGTTGGCTCAGGACGTACTCGTTGTCGCGGGCCGGGACCACCTCTCTGTGGTTGGACGCGACAGCAGAAGGAATTACCCCCTTTCCATCCAGGGCTTGGTGGCGGGCCCGGAGGCAAGTAGTGTCCTGTGTGTGGGGTCAGCGGCTGAGGCCGGCGCGCCAAGGCAGGTCTATCGGTTGGACACGGACACCAAAGCACTAGAGGCTATCGGCTCGCGCGCTATAGAGAGCTGGTCGAACAGGCACGACGGTGAGTTCTGGGTGGTCATCGAAGGCGACGAGGTGCACCTACTTCGGGCGAGGTCGCTGGAACTCGAGAGAGCACATCGAACCTTCTGGCCGGTCTATACAGAGTTGTTCGAAGAGAAGCTCTACGTCGAGACCAGCAGTCTGGGAGCACGTCACTTTGAGGTGTTGTCCTATCCTGACCTGGCCCGGTTGGAGTCCGGTGATGTGCCCCGCTATCCTATCGACTTTCCCCAAGAGATTTGCAACCACTCTTGGCCCTCGCCCCGTGCCGAGGACCGGCGCTGTGCGGTTTGGCCCTGGCGGTCCACCGACGGTTCGCTACTTGCCCGCGTCATCACATCAAGTGGTGACGTTCTGGCCTATCTCCCGTCGCGGGCCGAGGGCCTTGTCTGTGCTTCTGGCTGGACCGTCGTCTGGGCGCAGTGTGAACAGGGCCTGGAGTTTCAGCTCATCGGTGAGCATCCGCGCCGTTTTCTGCTTCCGGAGGCTGACCGAGCTTGCGCGAGATTCTGCCAGGGGAAGCTGTTGATTGGCGATTCTACAGGTCGGGTTCTTGAGATGGCTCTGGCCCCTTAAGCTGATGGCACTCCCAATTCCTCGTAGAGACGACTCGGCACCGACTCATGCAGACGCCAGCGGACAGTGATGGGGCGTTCGTCCTCCCAGTCGACGAAGTCTACTTCGCCGCAGTAGATGAACGGGCTACGCTTTTGCGGACGAATAAATAGGTGGATCAGCAAACCGTCCTCCGCCTGCTGACTGATGATTCTGCCGTGCTTGCTATCCTGGACGGTACGGTTTTGGCTTTGCCACTGGAACACACCTGACGAGAGAAAGTGGTCTGTGTAGGCCGTCGGCATATCGCGTTTGTCAAGCGTCACCAGCAGGAAGACGTGACGGTCACTAACCACAAAGCCCTGATTCCAACTACCAGTGTTGAACTCCAGACCGAATAGTCCGGGAATCTGTTCGCGGGAGTAGCGTTTCCAACGAACCGGTCCCTGGCTAGCCAAGCCGACCGGGAGCATCTCCCAGCCACTTGAACCGGGCTCGAAGTTCACTCTATGTACGGTGCCAGGCAAGCCGGCGTCGGGTCCGAACCAGCCGCGCAATAGCTGGGGAAGCGAGTTTGCACCACCTTCCTTGTCGCGAACCAATTCCAGAGATGACGACAAGAACTCACCGTGATACGCTTTGCCGTCGACCGTGAGTTTGGTCCAGCCAGAAGGGCTAGGGCCCGTTTGCTCCCAGGAGACAACCGGCTTGCCGCCGCGGTGACTTAGTCTGGCCTCAAACGCCTTGCTCTTGGACGATGGCCGGTCAAGATACTCCGCCAGGCGCCATTCCGCCAATTCCCTCACCAACTCCAGAAACGCGTCGCTGCCTTCCAGGCCGACAGAGCGGAAAGTCTCGCCGTCAAAGTCGAAGAAATTCCCTTGAACCCACGCATTGATTGGGTTCTTGGCAACTGAGCGTCGGACCTTAGCCGCATCCTCGAGGGGAGCCGCGATATCTGCCCGAAGCTTAGCATTCCTCTGGGCGATTCGAATGAACCCATCGGTCAGTTCATCCAGCGCGATTGAACCCGGGAATCGACCTTGGTTGAGCATTGACAGTAGAGTCACCATCTTATAGCTTCTGGTCATTTTGGTGGTCTCTAAATCCTCGAGAAAACTTCGATTTCTAACGAAGGCATCGTCTTGCGCAGGACTCAATCCCCCCATCATCCGAACGAACCCGAGCCATGAACCGAAGCCCCCCCTGGCGTCTCCTGGGTTGTAGCCGTCCTGATAGGCTTCGACCGCCGAAGGCCGATGGTCTTGCAGATGGACGAAGTCCTCATAATAGAGGCGCAGCGCCTCGTCTTTCTTGGGAGAACGAAGCAGGCCCCGGAGGATGTCCACCGCGGCCAGGTCATAGACCACTTCACAGCCGGTCGGCAAAAGGAACTCGCCACGCTCGATGAGCTTGAGAGCGTGTGAGAGCTGAGCGTCCGAGGCGCGTCCAGAGGCACCAGTCATCTCGGCCAGCAAGGTCTCGATCTTGAGCAGAAAACTGCGATGATTGCCAATGTAGTCGATGACCGAAAGATGCGATTTGCCCTCGGCCCGGCGCAGACCGCGGCCCAACTGCTGCAGCCAGAGAATGCGCGACTCGGTGGGGCGCAGCATCATTACCGTGTCGATGGTCGGCACGTCGACTCCTTCGTTGAACATGTCGACGCAGCAGATGATGTCGAGTTCGCCGCGAGCCAGCCGTTCTAGCGAGGCGGCTCGGGGAGCGCTCGCTGCACCGGAATGCACGGCCACGGCCCGCAAGCCATGCTCGCGAAAGAACTCGCTCATGAAGTCGGCGTGAAGCATCGAGCAGCAGAAGGCCAGGGTGCGCTCACCGCCTCGCAGTCGATACTGCTCGAGCGCGTTCTCGGCCCGCTGGCGAGTGGCCAGGGCGTTGGTCAGAGCCTCTGGCTCAAAGCGCGAACTGCGCCAGGGGATGTTGGCGTAGTCCACTTCGTCGGGCACACCAAAGTAACGAAAGGGGCTCAGATACTCGCGCTCGACCCCGCGGGCCAGGTCGCACCGATAGACCAGATTTTGTCCGCACAGAGCCAGCAAATCGCCACCGTCGGAGCGCTCGGGAGTGGCCGTCAAACCCAGCATGAAGGTCGGCTCGAAATACTCGATGAGCCTGCGATAAGTGGTCGCGCAGGCGTGATGAAATTCGTCCACGACGATATAATCAAAGGCTTTGCGGTCAAATAGGCGATGATGGCTCACCTTGCCCAGGGTCTGGATGCTCGCGAAGAGAACCTCGGCCTCGGGCACCTTTTCCTGACCCGTGTAGAGCCCAAGTCGAGCCCTTGGCCGAATGCGACGGTAGGTGTCGCGAGCCTGGTTGAGGATCTCCTCACGGTGGGCCACGAACAGCACGCGTCGAAACGGACGACTGTCAAAAGCAGACAGCCAGGTCTTGCCCAGGCCTGTGGCCAGGACCACCAGCCCGGCCCGATTGCCGGCCTCGCGGGTGGCCTGTAGAGCGGCCAGTGCCTCCTTCTGGATCTCGTGGGGCTCAGGCGGGGGAGCCAACGGCTCGGCCACCAGTTCTGGCTGCCGAGGCAGTGCCTCGGGGCTGCGCCGCCGCCCCCGATAGCGCTCGACCCAGTCGTAGGTGAGCGGAACGGTGTAAGGATGACGGAAGAGGCTCTCGAAGGCCGCCCGCACCTGGGCCAGGCCGGCCGCCTCATCGACCACTCGATAGTTCCACTCGACCGTTTCTTCCCAGGCCGGACGGGTGAGGTTGGAGCTGCCCACATAGGCCGTCTCGCGTCCGTTGCGGTCGATGAGCAGGTAAGACTTGGGGTGAAAACCCGAGCGGCTCCGGCCGGTCTCGAATACCCTCAGCTCGACCTTGCCTTCCAGGTCGAGCAGGCGGATCAGGGCATCCGGGTCGGTCAGGTCAAGATAGTCGCCGGTGACGATACGCAGGCCTCCGTCACGTTGCTGTAGCAGATCTTTTAAGTGCGCTTCCACCAGGTCGATTCCGCTGGGCAGAATGAACGCCACTGCGATGTCCAACTGCACGGCCTGGTCGAGATCCTTCATCAGCACTCGCCGCAAGGGGTCGGTGACATCGCCAGCGATTAACCGGCGTTCATCGTCGAGATAGTTGGGCCGCCCCGGAATCACGCTCCGCACCCCGCCAGTCGGGTCGCCGACATCGCCGCGATAACGAGGGATCACGTGAACATGGAGATGAGGCACCGTCTGGCCGGCCACTTCGCCGACGTTGATGCCGATGTTGAAACCTTCAGGTTGGTGTCTCTCCAGGATTGCGTCCCGGGCGATCGCGACCGCCTCCATCAGTTCGCGCTGTTCGGCCGGCGAGGCTGCAAACCAATCCGACACCAGGCGTCGGGTCACCAGCAAAGCGTGCCCCGGGCTGACGGGGAAGGCATCCCACAGGCCCAGCACTTTGTCGCCCTGGTGAAAGACCAGCTTCGGGTCCGGGTCAAGAAAGGGTGAATTCATCGGGTAACCACTTCCAAGCGGCCATCCAGCCCCGCTTCGACACACTCACTGCAGCGCCAGCTCGACATCGGCCGGCCCGCCTTGCGGCTGGCTCCGCAAACCGGACAGCGGTGGATGTAGACGGTCCTCGGCTGCGGGTTCTTACTGACCACCTCAACCTGCGTACGAGGTGGGTAGCCGGCCAGGTCGACCAGGGTCTGCCACTCGCGGCCGTGAGGTCGAGCCTTTCCATGCAGACGATAGACCACGAAGTGGGCAAACTCATGACACAGGGCCTCTTCAAGCAGTTCGGGGTATCGTGTGAGCAGCGGTTGGCTCAGGCGAATCTCGCCTCGGGCCGGCCAGCACCTTCCCAGTGTCGCCGTCATGCGTCGGCTGAATTTGACTGTCACGGCTTGCTCCAGCCCTGGCTGGCCCCAGCGTCTCGCCCAATTGGCCAACAAGGGAGCGCAATCCATTTCTTCTAACTTGAGTGCATCCATGGTTGTTGACGTGTACTTTGCCTGAGGCGTAACCTGCCCTCCTCGAAGAGCCTAACAGCCGTGAGTGACAGAGGCTGTCACTCCTTCTCGACCAGCGATGCCAGCACAAAGCGCAGTTCACTGCGGGCGAAGACGACGTGCGTCTCCGGAAAGACCAGGACACAATCAAAGGGTGGTCGTTCAAGATACCAGATGCCGTCCATGCTCCCGAACCGGTCGAATTGCCAGTCAGGCTCGGGGCATTCCAACCGCTGACCTGACACCAAATCGACTAGACCACAGAGCCTTCGGCACCACGTAAACCGCATAGGTGGGCAAAGCCTCGCGAAGCAACAACCGTGAACTCGCGTCCTCAAAGAAGTCGGACCCGTCACCGTAAATTTGCAGAAAGCACTCCGTCTGGTCTCGAAAAAGGGCACCTGATCCAATGAACTCGTCGAGACTGGCCAAGCTTCCCCGTTCCCTCCTGAGCAGCACCCCTCCTCGCTCCAGACCCCCCGTCGTCCTCACAACTAGCGGAACACACGTATTCGCGCCTGAGCGCTGAGGGACAAACCGGGAGACTGTAGAAAGTAGTTACCGTGACTTTCGACGACCTGCCCGAGGAATGCACCCCCGAGCTCCTCGACCAGCTCAAGACGGTCCTGGATAAGCTCGACCTCATGCGCCTCTGCGACCGAATGCTGCCCCTCGAGGGCGAGCAGGAGCAGCTGTTCCGGGCTGACCTGGAGGAGTTTCTCGGCGAAGCCTGCCCCATCAGTGCCAAGCTGCTGGCTTCGGTCGACTTCGACCTGAGCCGGCTCGACCTGGCTCCCCTACGCCAGAAGATCGAAGCCGTCAGAGCCCACCTCGCCGCTACCCAATGACTCGACGAGCCCCCCAGCTCGATCAGTGCGAAAACTGGACCTTCGAGGCCGTCGCCCAACGCTACCACGACTACTGCCGCCGCTACCGTGTGAAATGGAGTCCTGTCGAAGTCCAGGCATACTACCGAGAGCGACGGTGGCTCACGGGCATCCTTCGTCCGCTCATCTTGCGAGCCAAACAGGGCGACCTGGCCGCCGCCGAGGTCTGCATCGAGCTAATGGAAGAGGACCGCGGTCTGGCCTTCGGCTGCATCCTCAAATCGAACATCCCCCGGGCCATCTCGAAGTGTGCCCTGACGCCGTATCAGCAAGACCGAATCCGGCAACGGGTCCTGGACATGCTGACCCGAGGCTACCTGCCCAAGGAGTTCCGGCAGTATGCCTGGCTGGTGCGCAAGCTCGGCTTGTTGACCTCGCCAGAATGGCAGGCTCGCCTCGACCAGGTCGACGACTCGAATCCCTGGGCGGCGTGGTACATCCAGTATCTGACCAAACCCCACCCACCGCGTCAGCCTTGAACGAGCCTCGGCCTCGATTGAGGAAGTTTCAACTCCGCTCGGCCCGGGCATGCCATGGGCATGGATGAAGCCAAACTGATTCACAAGCTCAAGCTGCTCGAGGCGATCTTCGCCGACACCGACAAAGAAGGAGAGCGCGTGGCCGCGGGTCTGGCCCGGGACCGCATCCTGGCCCGACTCGCGCAAGTCGAGCGCGAAGACCCGCCCGTCGAGTTCCGCTTTGCCGTGCCCGACCCCTGGAAGCAGCGACTGCTGATGACGCTGCTGCGACGCTACGGCATCCGTCCTTACCGCTACCACGGTCAGCGTCGGGCCACCGTGATGGCGCGCGTTTCGAGGCGTTTCGTCGATGAGACCCTGTGGCCCGAGTTTCAACAGTTTTCTCAAACCCTCGAGGAGTATCTCTCCGAGGTCACTGACCGGGTGCTGAAAACCGTGCTCGGAGAGGATGTCGCCGAGGCCGAAACGGTGACCCAGGGCGAGCTGCTGCTCACCTGAGACCCGGTTCTTCTCAAACAGTCCATAAGAAGAGCAGCTTGGTCTCGACCATCAGCTCGCGCTGCGGCTTCCATAGGCCCATGTCGAAGCTGTGAGAGATCAACCGGGTCCCGGGCTTTAACTCGGCCTGCAGCTTGGGAAGCAGGGCCAGGTTGACGCTGTGCAACAGATACAGCGAGACCACCGTGGCCGGTTGAAAGTCGGCTTCGAAGAAGTTCTGGTGGCGAAAGCTGGCCAGTTCGTCAACCCCGGCAGAGACGGCCAGGACACGGCTGCGCAGCACCAACGACTTGTCGATGTCGATCCCCACCGCCTGGGCCCCTCGCAGGGCCGCCCCGATGACCAATCGGCCATCGCCCGAACCCAGGTCGTAGAAGACGTCCCTCGGCCCGACGCTGGCCAGATCGAGCATCGCCTCGACTACGGCCGGGGGAGTAGGAACATAGCGAATGTCTTTCTTCAACGACCAGACGGTCGATGCAACCCGTTCGAGGACACCATTAACCTCCGCCACGATTGCCCGCAACCTTGGCCGGAGGCACCACGTTGGCCCTAACTTAACCAGAGCCGTCGCGAACTCCGCTATTTCTTGGTTATTTGAGCTGTTGCCCCAGCTCGGCCGTCAAATCACCGGCCCCAACGGCCCGGGCCAGGGGAGCGCTTTGGCCGGCCCAGTGGGCCCCGAAGCCGCTCTCTCCGGTCTGGTGCGCGGCCGCGTGCAGGGCCTTGCCGGCGCTGTAGGCGCGAGGATAGTCGGGCGGGGGCGGACCGGCCGGCAGTTCGGTGAACAGGTTGCGCAGGCAGCGAGCCGGTCGCCCCGAGATGGCCCGGGTCATCACCGTCTCGCCCGGACCGTGCAATAGCGACTGGCGATGAGCCGGAGCCGCGCTCGACTCGGGGCTGGCCACGTAGGCCGTTCCCATCTGCACGGCCACCGCTCCGAGTTCGAGGGCCGCTCGGGCCCCGGCGGCGTCCATGATGCCACCGGCGGCTACCACCGGTAGCGACAACCTCGAAACAAGCAGGCGGGTCAGCACGCTGGTGCTCAGGGTCAGGTCGGCAGCCTCGGGGTCAAAGCAGCCGCGATGACCTCCCGCCTCGTAGCCCTGGGCCACCAGGACATCGATGCCCGCTTTTTCGGCCTGCCGGCCTTCGTCGAGATTGGTAGCGCTGGCCAGCAGCACGATGCCAGCCTGTTTGAGGGCTCTGATGGTGGCTAGCGAGGGAAGACCGAAGTGAAAGCTCACCACCGCCGGGCGCTGGGTCAGCAAGACCTCGAGCATGGCGGGATCGTCGACAAAGCTGCGATAAAGCTCTTCGAGCCCGGCCGGCGGCTCGGCCCCGAACCGCGCAAAGCTGGGCGTCAGGTGCCGTAACCACGCCTGCTCGCGAGGCTCGTCCTGGCGGGCCGGGGCGTGGCAAAAGAGATTCACGTTGAAGGCCTGGTCGGTGAGGGCGCGGGTCGCCTCGATGGCAGCCGCTGCGGCCCTCGGTTGCAGATGCCCGACGGCCAGCCCTCCCAGACCGCCGGCTCGGCTCACCGCCGCCGCCATCTCGGGGGTCGACACGCCGGCCATCGGCGCTTGCAAGATGGGGTATTGGAGGTCGAGCATCCTTTTCCATTCCCGCTCGAACCGCGGGTCCCTGGCTCAAATCGGCCCCACAAACAGATCCTCGCTCTCGAACTCGAAGAGAGCCAACTCGGTCGCTACCCGGTGGCGAAGGTACTCGGCCACCGCCTCCTCGCTCTCGAACTGCTCGCGCGCCCCGCGGGCGGTGAGGCAGCGATGCTCCCGGGTCGAGGCTTTCGTAGTCCAATCGGGAAAGAACGTCCTGGCTCCGCCCGGGTCGATCGACCAGCGCCGGCCGAGCTCTCGCTCCCACACCCCGGCCAGCCGAGCCGGCAGAACGACCAGGTGGGCAAGTCCTAACAACTCCCGGGTCAGCAACTCGGGGTCTGATACTACATAGCGGCGTCGCCAGCTTGGCCCTTCGGCCAGCACCACCACCGCCAGCTCGCGCCGCGGGTCGAGCAACAGCCGCTTGCACACCTCGAGCTCGTCGGGTGAATCGAGGTGCCATATCCGGCCCAGTCGGCGCAGTTGCACGAACTCGACGCCGTTCACCAGCGACTCCACCAGCTGGGGCCGCGATGGGGGAGGGCGGTCCTTCGAGCGAGCGCAGTGGCAGTGCAGGCGCACGACCACGCGCACCCCATGCTCGCCGGCTTGAAGGCCCACATCGGTCTGCCAGATGCGGCCTTTGGCGTCGAGGCGGGTGCGCAAGGCCCAGCGGTCCTCTAACGGAAGGCATAGACAAGCCACCTGGGCTTTGGGCCAGCGCACGTCGCTGCGAAAAGTGGTCCAGTCTCGGGCCCGGTTCGGCAGGCGACAATGGCGCGGGCCGGACCAGTCGAGAACGGCTCGGGCCACCTCAGCTGGCGGACTGCACACCACCCTGCCCGAGAGCTGATAGATCAGCACTCGGTGGCATTCGGGCAAGGGTTGCCAGGGATCGGCCTGGGTAAGACTGGGAAGGTCATATTTTGGCATAGCCGCGAGGGCTTCGCCGGGTCCAAAGACCGTCCCGTCGAGCGAGTTGCTAACTTTCGTTCACGACTCGTTCGCTAGCGAGCGCTCGCCTAGAAGCGGTCCTTCCAGTCGTCAGGGTTGCTCCAGCCGCCCTCGCCGTCGAGCCCACGATAGTCGGGCTCGACCTCGGGCCCGTCGAGGTCTTCTTTCCAGTCGTCAGGGTTGCTCCACTCACCTTCGCCAGAGAGCCCACGGCCCTCCCAGGCCCCTTTGCCCACCGGGCTGCGGGACTCGGAACGGTGAGACTTGGCAGGCTCAGGCTTGGAACGCGGACCGCTGATCTCTTCCTTCCAGTCGTCAGGGTTGCTCCACTCGCCCTCGCCAGCCAGCCCCCGGCCCTCCCAGGCGCCTTTGCCCACCGGGCTGCGGGACTCGGAACGGTGAGACTTCGCAGGCTCAGGCTTGGAACGGGGCCCGCTGATCTCTTCTTTCCAGTCGTCAGGGTTGCTCCACTCGCCTTCGCCAGCGAGCCCCCGGCCTTCCCAGGCACCTTTGCCGACCGGGCCGCGCTCGGGCTTTGAAGCCGGCCGCGACCCGCCGATTTCTTCTTTCCAGTCGTCAGGGTTGCTCCACTCGCCTTCGCCAGCCAGCCCCCGGCCCTCCCAGGCGCCTTTGCCGACCGGCCCGCGTTCAGGCGTAGAACGCGTCCCGCCGAGGTCTTCTTTCCAGTCGTCGGGATGGCTACGCTCGCCCTGGGGGCATTGGCACTGGCACTGCGAGGGCACGGGCTTTTGGGCCAGCCCGCTCACGGTGGCCCCGGTGGCGGCTCCGGCGATGAACACGCCGGCTAGAGCCAGGCCTTTCCAGAGTGTGGGTTGTGGCTCGCTGGGCGTGAACTGATCGGTTGGTTCAGGCAGAGCCTGGGGTAGGGGTGCAGCGGCGCTCTCGGCTCCGGGCGGAGCCAGGCGAGATAGCCCGTTAGGACGGGCCTGAGTGATATGCATTTGTCGGACCTCGATGGCATGGAATGCCGCGTGCACCGCTAGATTGGCACCTGCGGTCGATCCGCGTGTTGCGCGCAGGTTAACAAGCTGCCATTGCTCCTCACGGCGAGGCGCGCTAGGATGATGTAGACATCATGCAGCGCAAGCAGAATTATCTGGATGAGTGCGAGAGCAAGCTGCCGCCGGAGGAGAATCCCTTACGGGCGATGGTCGGCCTCGTCGAGGAAGGGCCCCCTGACGGGGCTCAAGAGCACGACCGCTATCTCTACGGTCAATGAGACGTGTCTTCGTGGACACGGGCGCGTGGGTGGCGGTCTGCGTGCAACGTGGGCTTCGTGATGCTAGGCCAGGGCTGTCCCTGTCGGCAAGGTCTAAAGGCCGGCCCCGGGCCCGGGGGCACGCTCGAGCACGACACCATCACGGCCAACCTCACCGGTCTGCTGCACGCCAGCCTGCGCGGACAAGACTGCCAGGTGTTGACCAGCAACATGAAGGTCAGGACCTGGGCCGATGGACTGTTTTCTTATCCCGACTTGGCCGTCTTTTGCGGGCCACCCCGGTTTCACGATGACCGGCGCGATGTGCTCATCAATCCTCGCGTCATCATCGAGGTGCTCTCACCCTCGACCGAGGAGTTCGACCGAGGCCAGAAGCGTCTGCTCTATCAGACCATCGACACCCTGGCCGAGTATGTGCTGGTGGCTCAGAGCGAACCCCGCGTCGAGCACTGGGCCCGGCGGGCCGATGCCCAGTGGCTGGTGTCGACTCTTGAAGGGCTGGGGGCCCAGTTGCAATTCGCCTCGATCGGATGCTCGCTGCCCCTGGCCGACGTCTACGAGCGGGTCTCTCCGGTCAGCGGCTAGGCTCGGCCTGGAGGAAGCCCCCCCGCTCGGGACCGAATCTTTCCGGGTGAAGCGTCGTGGCATCGTACTGCTGGTTCTGCTCGTCCTGGCCGGGATTGGCCTGGGGATCTTTCTGGGCTATCGCACGGTCGTTTCCTGGCGACACTACAAGGCGCTCTCGGCCGAGGCCGAGGTGGCCAAGGCCGAGGTTATCGAACGGTGGGTTTCTCGTGATGCCGAGGGGGACGAGACCTACCATCTCGCCTATCGCTTCGAACTCGATGACGAGGAATACGAGGGGAAGAGCTGGGTCAGCTGGCACGACTACCGCAACTGGACCGAAGGAAGCTCCGTGGACGTACTCTACAGCCCCCAGGACCCTGCGGTGAATCGACTGGCCGCCTATTTTGGCCCGGGCGAGACCATCGGTCTGGGCGTCGTCTCGTTGTTGACGTTGGCGGGGTCATTGTGGGTGTTGTCGTCGCTACGGTATTAGTCCTGGCGGATGTCTAGCGAAAAGTCAGAGACCACCACCACATCAGGCCCGAGTTCGATGTCTCCCTCGCGCGAAGTGATATCGCCTTTGGTCACCGTGAACGGCTCTTCGCCCTCTTTGAGCGTCGGCTGGAGCCTCAGCAACGAGCCGTCGGCCCCCAGGGCCAGCAAGTGACCGCCGACCACTTCCAGGCCTTTGACGGCCGACTCGAGGCCAAAGCGCATGGGTGGCAGAATGTCACGCTTTTCCGGCACCAGGGCCACTTCGCCATGGTCGTCACCGTGGAGCAGATAGACGCGGTCTCCGATGCCCACCGGAAGAGCGGTCGTGGCTGTATGGCCCGTTCCCCACACCCACTGCGACGAACCGTCGGGCTTGACCCGATAGGTGCCGTCTTCGGCGTTGACTAACCTGTCGAAGGTTGGCTTCTCCAACAGCTCGAGGCAGGTGTGCCCCAGTTCGGGCAGCATCGTGGAACGCGACATCTCGCCTCCCTCGCTCAGCACTTGCTCGAAGGCGGGCTGGGGCAGACCCAGTTCCTCGAGAACCTCGGATTTTTCCACCGGTACAGCAAAGTTGAGGCAACCGTCGTTGGTGGGGTAGGGCCCACGGTCGCGAGGAGCGCCCTGAGAGAACCGGGCTTTGGCGGCCGTTGTGAAAGAGTCCCACCCCTCACCCGAGCCCCGGGCCAGGTGCCGATTGTCGAAATAGGAGTGCTCGAAACCGTAGCTGCGCGAGACCAGCTGGCTGCCCAGAGCGTCACGGGCTTCCCAGACATGCTCGAAGGACTCGACCGGCCGGCCGTGCCCGTCGAGGACGGTCACTCCCTGCTCTGTTGCGACTACGAGCTGGCCCTGGTCGGTCACGGCCACGAGCGGCGCTCGCTCGACCTTGCCAAACGACATGACCGTCGTGACCGAGGCTGCCTCGGGGTCGACCAGCGATAGACTCCGTTGCCCCTCGGGGTCGAGGTCGAGGGTGTAGATGCGATCTTTGGCGTGGTAGACCTCGAGCGGTTGGCGACCCTCCAGCCCGATGGTTTGCACCTCTTCACCCTGGCGCGAGAAGACGCGCCATCCAAGACTCTCCAGCACCGATTCCTGACTGCGCGTGGCGAGCAACAGCACCCGGTCCCCGACCGGCAGAGCCATCAAAGCCGAGGGCGGGCAGGGGAAAGCCTCGGCCCGATCGGCCTGAAAATGGACCAGCTCGTGACGTCCCTCGTCCACCCGCTGGATCATCCAACCCTCGTCCCCCGGAGCGTTGGTATCCAGGAAGATCGCCTCGCCCGGCGACTGATAGAGCGGGTTTCCCTGGCGGTCGGTAATCAACGTCTGGTTGGGACTGCGGTCGTCGGTGTCCTCGAATACCCACGTGTCCTGGTGGCGCAGATAGCTGGTGCGCGAGGGAGCAAAGGGAATCTTGAAAGCGTGCACCTGCTCGAGGTCGGGACCAAAGGTCTTCACCTCGCGCCCGCCCTCGACATGCAACAAGCCGTCGCGTCCGACGACGCCTTCCTGGCGCCAGCCCGGCAGCCAGGTGGTGCCCTGTTGTTGGCCGCTGTCGAGGTCATAGGCGCGGAACATGCGGTGGGTCTCGACATACAGCCGGCCGGCGTCCTCATCGATGAGCACGTTGCGGGCCGTGTCGTGCAGGTCGATGGTGTAGCGGATCGAGCCGTCGGGGGCGAAGCGCTCGAGCTTCCAATCGCGGCAGGTCCTGGCCACCACGTCACCCGACTCGAGCCGTTTCAGAGGCTTGGCCGGCACTTTGAGCACGCGGTCAAAGCCATCGTCGGTGGGACTAAACAGCACAGCCTCGCGCTGCCTGGGAGCGACCCTGGCGAGGCGGACGGGGGGCTGGCTGGTAGCGACACTCCTGACCATGAGTCTGAGCCTAACCTCGAGACCCAAAACTATCCTCAAATGTCGTTGTTGGAGGCACTCTTTGGAAGTTGCCAGGGACTGGAACTGCCTGAAGAAGCAAAGAATTCGGCCGGGTCGCCGGCTTGAAGGTAGTCGAGTGGTAAGCTAGCGAAGGGCCCGTGCCAAAGGTCACATTCGAGCCTGACTGATCGGGCTACACTCTGGCTATCACGCCGCCGAACCGAGAGGAGAATACCCAATGGGACTTGCCGAACGCCGAAAGATCCAGAGCGCCGCCGAAGGCCTCAGCGACGCTCAGGCCGAGCTCGACAAAGAGCTGGGCTTTCAACTGCCTGTCGAGCTGCAGACCAGCAGCTTTCCTGAAGACAAAGACGTGCTCTACGGCTATGACTCCTACAAAGATTACGGCTTCCCCATGGTTTGCCGGGTGCTCAAGAAGGTCGGTTGCGACGAGCTGGGCAAAGAGGCCCTGCGCGAGAAAGTCCAGCGTGTGGCCATCGTCAATACGGCCACCGACGCCAGCAATGGCGGTGAGAAGAGCATCGAGCTGTCCGACGGACTGCTGACCATCAAGCTTGGCTGGTATAGCTACAGCGACAAGCTTTTTGGCGAAGACGAGATGCGCGAGAAGATCGAGGCGCTGCTCTAGGTCGATGCCGTTTCATCCCGCCTGCGATCCCACCCAGATCCTGCGCCGGCTGGTCGAGGCCAAGCCCGGGCTCGAGATGGTGGTGCATCTTGACTCGGGGCAGAGCCTGCATGGCCACTCGGTGATCGAGCTCGAAGCCGGCTGGGCGGTGATCGCCGGCGGCCAGGGCCAACGAAGCGAGCTGCACTATTTTGCCCTGGCCACCGTGCGCGCGGTGACGCTGGTGGGCCATCCTCGTCAGCTCGAGACTCTGGGTGAGAGCGACGTGCCCAGCCAGGGGCATATCCCCACGCGTCTGCACCTCAAGCGCCGCCTGGTCGAACTGGGCACTCTCCACGGGCTGACTCTGGAAGTCGAGCCTGAGCTGGTCGAATCTGACGAGTCGCAGCGTTGGGACTTCAACCGCTTCCTCGAGTGGCTCACCACCACTCTGCAAGAACTGGGCCAGGATGAGCTTGGGCGCCAAGCCCTGGCTCGACGCCCTCGCTGGCGCATCGTGTCCGGAGAGCGGGCCGGGGCTGAGGTGGTCGAGGAACAAATCGTGCTCACGTTGGTGCTCGAGCAGGGTCGCCTGAGCGGCTGGGATGAGCGATTGCTGTCGGCCCTCGAGGCTGCCCTTTAGTCAAGCAGCGGCTCTCAGGCAGAGGTGTCGACGAAGAGCCCTCTCACGGGTGGCTTCTCTAACGAGATCAGCTGCCGAACGACCCTCAGCTCTGGCTCGCTCTTGGACCTGACTCCAGAGTTCCGCGGGAAAGATCAGTTGCGTGCGATGCGATGACATGCTAGGGGGCCATCGCCCGGCTGATGAGGTCGATGATCAGGCCCAGGATATCCTTGAGCGGATAGGCCAGCCAGACCAGCAGGATGGGGCCCAGCCAAAGACCATGGTTGTCGATGATGTGGGCGAGTTTGGTGAGGCCTTTTTTGACGGTGGTGTGGGGACAGACGGCCGGCACGTCGCCGTCGACCAGCGCCTGCAGTTCGGCTCCCACTTGATTGAGGTTGTCGAATCGCTCTTCTGGTTCGCGCGCCAGGCAACGATGGATGAGCCGGCAAATCTCGCGCGGGACTCGCCCCTGAATAGGATGCTTGAAGCTCTCGGCGGATTTGATGTTGCCGTTGAGCAGCGAGGTGAGAGCCTCCATGGCCGTCTTGCCGGGGTGGGGCGGTTGGAGGGTGAACAGGTAGTACATCAGGGCGCCGAAGGAATACTGGTCGGTCTTGAAGTTGGCCTCGCCCGCGATTTGCTCGGGAGCGGCGAAGGCGGGGGTGCCGACGAAGCTGTTCTCTTGAGTCAGACGCGCCTCACCCGCGGCCGTCTCGGGCTCGCGAGCCAGGCCCCAATCGACCAGCCAGACTTCACCGTAGTGACCCAGCATCACGTTCTCGGGCTTGAGGTCGCGGTGGATGATGTTCTTGGCGTGGGCGAACTCGAGGGCCTCGCAAATCCTCAGGCAGATCTGCAAGCGACGCGAGAAAGGATACTCGGCATGAGTCGCGGCGTCGCCGTCGCACAATCGTTGGCAGACGGCCTCGAGCGTCTCGCCTTCGAGTAGCTTGAGGGCAAAATAGGGTGTTCCGTCCTCGTGCTGACCGAGTTCATAGACCGGCGGCACGGCGGGGTGCTCCAGGCTGCCCGTGACCTGGGCTTCGCGGATGAAGCGAGCCTTCGAGGATTCGTCATCGAGCAGCAGCGTTTTCACCGCCACCGTCCGCCGTAGACGGGGGTCGAGCGCCTTATGGACCTGACCCATGGCGCCCTGGCCGATGGCCTGCTCTTCTTCGAATCTCGCATTCATTGCCTTTGATTCTACCTTACTAGCGGCGGTGGCGGAAGCCTCCCTGGACGCTGGAAAAGCTCTTGGAGGCCGACTCGCCACCAGCCACTCATGGCGCCGGGTGTTGGGCAAGATTGTAACAGATTGGCAATGTCGTCAACGTTTTGGCAACAACGTGCCTCGGTGGGTCTCGATAGACTAAGCCTGTAGCAGCGCGAGAGAGGTGGACCAACCAATGCTTTCTTCTATTCTTTGTGCAGGTGAGCGCTAGTGGCCGCCCGCAGCGTGAGCCGCCCGGCTCCGGCCCGAAAGGCCCCTGCCCGTCCGAGTTCCTCCGGTCGAGCCGCCAGCCGGCCGGCAGCCAGGGTAGCCCGAACCGGCGCCACCAAAGCCACACCCAGAGCGTCGGGTGCGGCGGGCCCGGCGGCGAGTTCCAGGATCAGTCGCGAGGCGAAGACGGCCGGCGCTCCCGACCAGCGCTCCAAGACGCTTGCATCGGCCGTCAGCAGTGCCTTCAGTCCGGCCAGCAACTCGGGTTCCGAGGTCCAATCCAGAGGTCTCAACCTGGGCAAGTCCAAGCCTGAAGCCGGGGCCCAGCAGGCCGACCCGGGCCGGGCCGCCCAGAAAGCCGAGGCCCAACCGAGCGCAGAGCCTCGCAAAGACTCGGATCCTCGTAAGGTCTTCGTGCTCGACCGCTTCAACAACAAAGAAGTCGACATCGACGGCGACAAGAAGGCGGACGCCGCCCACGGTGAGGTGATCGCGCGTGGGCTCGAAAATGAAGGCTTCGGCGTGGAGCGCATTCAGCAGCAGGGCCAGACCGGCAATAACCTGTCCAATCTGGCGGACAGCTTCGAGGACGGGTCGCGCGACTTTCGCAAGGGTGATGTGGTCAACGTCAGCAGCGGTCGAGCCGATGATCCGACCTTCAAGGAACTCAGCGGCATGGTCGGCTTTCCGGTCACGCCCGAGAATCTGGCCTCGCAGCGAGGCCAGATCTTCGACGCCCTCAAGAAGCTTCCACCCGATGCCAGAACCCAGGATTGGCTCAAGACCAACGAGGCCATCGGGCGCCTGCAGGGCCAGGGTTTAGAGGTGGTCCATGCCGCCGGCAACGCCGGCCCGGACCGGGTCAGCGTGGGCTTTCTCAACGCCAACCACCAGCTCTCGGCCACCGACGCCAGGGGTCAGGTTCAACCGTGGAGTGCCGACAGCAGCGTGACCAGGCCGGCTCAGGGGGTTCACCCCGTCTCTGAGGTCAAAGATGCCAACGGCAAGGTCACTGGCTTTGACGTGGGCCGCGACGGCACCGTCGATTTCAAAGCCAACGAGGTCAGCGGTGGCTCTCAGTTCGTGGACCAGTTCGAGGGTAAGCCCGTCTCGGCGGTGAGCGATCGCAACGGCACTGCTCTGGCCGATGTCGGCGATAAGTTCGGGAACAGCCTGCTGCCCATCGCCCAGATTCCTGAGGGGAAGGTTCTCTGGGGAGACGGCAAAGACGGAGCTTTCGTCAATCCTGATGATGCTCATCCCAGTTTCGTCTTCCGCCAGGACGGCAATGGCAACCTGTTCCACGATCCCGACAACTCGGGCAATCCGGGCTCGGTGAACGCCATTCTCGGCACTTCCTACTCGGTGCTCGACTACCTGAGAAACAACCTTCCGGCTCAGTAGGTCTTGGGAGCCTGACTAAAGGCCTGGCCCCAGGCTTGTATTTCCTGGGCGGTCTGGTGCGCCTCACCGGCCCGCAGCGTTTGATCGACACCGGCCAGACCCAGACTCAAGGTGGTCACCAGGCCGGCTCCTACTGCTACTGCGTTGCCGTTGAGCAAGAAGGCTGCGGCACCCGTGGCCAGGGCCGCCCCGGCGGTGGCCAGGGTCAAAATGGCCGCCTTGCGCGAGTGGCCCATCCCTTTCAGGGTCGCGGCGTCGTAGACGCCTTGCAAGTCTGGCTGGTCATAGCCGCGTAAACGCACATCCAGCGACTGGATCTTGTCCTGGCACCAGTGGATCTGGCTCGAGACGGGATCGTCCACCGTGCCCTTGGATTCGAGTTCGGCGTGCATCCGAGTCAACTTCGTTTGCAGCGTGGTGCGTGGCGTTGCGCCGGCCGAGATGTGCATTGCTGAGGCCCTCCACGGCCAGTATGCGGGGGCAACGTTAAGGACCCGTCACAAGTCGCGCTCGAGCCACTGCCGGATCTCTCGTTCGCCCCGGGGCGAGAGCCGATAGACGCCCCGCCCGACTGGCTCGAACCAGCCATAGACGTTACGATAGAGAAAGTCGCGGGCCCTGGGCTCTGCCACCGCGGCGGCCACCTGCGAGGCCTTGGTGGCTCCGTGAGCCTGCAGATGGCAGCCGATTTTGAGCGCACTCTGACGATAGGCCGTCATCACCCCGCCGCGGCGGTTCGAGCCCCCCAGATTGGGATCGCCCACCCGCAACAAGAATTCTCCCAGGAGGCGTTCCTGTCGGTGGCGTGACAACCGCGGGCGGTACGGCCCCGGGTCGACCGCCACCGTCACCTCACCATCGACCAGTAACAATCCCAGCCCCAGCATCTTGACCAGCTTGAGCACCGATTTGCGTCGTCGGGCCAGCAACCGCGAAGGGGCGGGGATGCCGATGTAGACGTTGGGACTCAGAGCCAGGCGGTCCACGGCTTGCAGCACCACTTCGAGGTTGAGGCTCAACTTCAGCTCGACCACCACTGGGGGCTCATCCCCGCGCACGGCCACCACGTCGCAGTCGCCGACTTCGCTCTTCACCTCGTAGTGCTGTTTCTCGAGAAAGCGCTTGACCGGCGGGTAGAGGTCGGACTCTTTCAAAGAGCCGCTGCCCTGGGGGACTGGGAAATCGCTGGCATGTGTTTCTCCTATCGCGCGCGAAGGACTGTCGTGAGCCTAAGGCCATCGGCCCGCCTGGCTGGTTGCCGTGACGTTGCTAGCCCGACAGGTTCGTTTCGCGGTCCCACGAAGCAACCAGGCGATGCTGATTGTCGAGAACCTCAGCCATACTTATCTGGCCGGCAATCCGCTGGCCGCCCGCTCGTTGGTCGATGTCAGCCTCAGCCTCGAGGCGGGCGAACTGGTCTGCCTGTCAGGACCGACCGGCAGTGGCAAAAGCACACTGCTGGCCCATCTCAACGGTCTCATCCCGGCTCAGCAGGGTAGGGTGCTCGTCGAGGGTGTGCCCCTGGACACCCCGGCCCGCCGCCGCCAAGCCCGCCAAAAGGTGGCTCTGGCCTTTCAGTTTCCCGAGCATCAGCTCTTCGAGAAGACCGTCCGCGACGAGCTACTCTACGGACCGCGCCAGTTTCGCCTGGACAACCAGGACCAGCGGCTAACCAAAGCTCTGGCCATGGTCGGGCTGTCCGACCACCTCCTCGAGCGCAACCCGGGAGCCCTCTCTGGCGGCGAGATGCGCAAGGTCGCCCTGGCCAGCCTGCTCACCCTCGACCCGGCCGTGCTCATTCTCGACGAGCCCACCGCCGGACTCGACCCTCCCAGCCGAGTCCAGTTGCTGGCCAACCTCAAGAGCTGGAATCAGGAGGGTCTGACCATCGTGGTGGTCAGCCACAGCCTCGACGAGATGTGCGCCCTGGGGGAGCGCCTCATCTTGCTCGAGAACGGACGCAAGACCTTCGACGGACCGCTAGCCGAGTATCTCGAAAGCCTTCCCCCTGAAGAGCTGCCACCCATCCCGCACCTGGCGGTCCAAGCCCGCCAGCACGGTATCGACTGGAGCCCCTTGCCCCTCACCGTGGACCAGGCCGCCGCCTTCTTGCTCGAGCGTGGAGTTGGCCCCGCATGATTCGCCTGCTTCTTTTGCTGCTCTTGCCGACGATGGTCCAACTCGACGGCCGCACCGTTCGCTTTCATGCCACCATCTCACCACCCGCGGCCACCCATGATGGCGCGAAGCTCGAAGCGGCGGATTGGGCCCAGCATCTGGCCGGACGCCGGGCCCGTCTGCATCACCGCGGCTCCTACCTCGAGGCCGAACTCGACGACGGCTACACGGTTCGCTTCGAGCACACCGACCTCGAGGCCGAGCTGTTGACTCCACGCCAAACACGCGAGCGCTACTGGTGGAACGACCTGCTGCTAGAATTCCCAGACACCCTGCTGGCCCTGGCCGACGAGAGTCCGGTCGAGATGACCTTTGCCCTGACCCATTCCCCCGACACGTTGGCCCGCGCCCTACCGCCGGTGTTGGCGCGCGCGGGCATGTTCGTGCCCGACAGCTCGAGCCACGCAGGCTTGCTGCAGTTTCAGACCGACTTCGTCCAGGAGGACTATCCCGGTCTTTTCAACCCCCCGGTCCGCCGCTACCGCTACCTCGTCACCATCACTCCCCGCGACCAGGGCAGCCACCTTCGCATTCGGGCCACCGTGTCCAGCTGGCAGAAATATCCCGGCTCGGACTTTTATGGCTGGCGCCCCGATGAGAGCCCCTCGATCCGCCAACGCATTCGCCAGACGGTGGCCGAACTGCTCACCAGCCTGGCCTATCCCGGCGACTGGTGGGTGCGCCTGCAAGACTACCAGGCCGGCTTCACTCTCGAGCCTGCAGGCGAACCCATAGAGGGATTCTAGCGGGCCGCAGGAACAGCGGACAGGATTGGGGGGCACTATGCTCCAACTTCGGGCTCTGGCCCTTGTGATGATTCTCTGCCTACCGGCCGCCGCCTGGGATAGCCGGCATAGCAATCCCACCCACCCCACCCACTCGTATTTGACCGAGTGGGCCATCGACCAACTGGCCGACCAGTATCCGGCCCTCAAGGCCCCGGCCGTCCGCAAAGCTTTGCTCGACGGGGCCAACAGCGAGTGCCACGAGCTGCCGCTTGACGAGAGCGATAAGACTCTCGGTAATTCCTACGGGCTCGACCTGGAGGCCAGGCGGGTCGAGCATCAGGGCACCAACGAAGGCTCGAACGATGTCGAGGGTTGGTGGAATGACGCCAGGGCTGCCTACCAGGCCGGCAACGAACTACAGGCCTATTATTTGCTGGGCGTTCTGCTACACATGGTCGAGGACATGGGCGTTCCCGCTCACGCCAACATGGTCGTCCATCAGGGCAACGCCAGAGAGTTTGACAACTTCGAGGCCATGGCTCTGTCGAACTGGAAGCCGGACTGGAATGACTGGAACGTCGACCGCACCGACCCGACCTACGAGCTCCCCTCGAATTACTACCAGTTCTCGCGAGAGTGGACCCAGGCGGACGCGCCCGACTATCACGACAGAGACAAATTCTCGAAGGTCTGGACCTTCGCTTCGAAGTCAGAGAAGACGCTGCTGAGCAACCGCCAGGCGCGGACCTGTAATGTGGTCAAGTGGACCCTTGCCTCGGGCCTGCGCGCCTTTGGGGTGCTAACTCAGTAGGGCGCTGGTGTGATTAGGCCGGGCGAAGGCCAAGCACCAGCAGCAACGGCACCTCTGGGCCCGACCACTGATAGGCCAGATAGGCCGTGCCCTCGGGGCGATTCCAGCAGGCCATCAAGAGCGCGTCGTACCAGGGAGGAAAGTCTTCGTCCTCCCAGGTGCCGAGGAAGTCCGGTTCGCCCCACCCGGGCGCCAGGCGATCGAGGATGCGGCCGAACGAATGGCGAAAATCCTCGTGTAGCTCGTCCTGCTCGGCTCTGCTTTCTTCACCAGTCGTCTCGTAGACCAGCAGAAACTGCTCTTCCGGCAGCTTGTCCAGCACCGTCAGGGGATCGGTCAACTGCAGCATCGGCCAGATTTCGGCGGCACCCAGGGCCAACCTTCCGGCACCGAGAACCAAGCCCCATGAGCGCCGGCTTCGGAATTGGCCTGACCCGGGTCTTGTTGCCCATCGCCCCCCTCGCCCAGCGACTGCAGCTGCTCCAACGGCTGGTCGAACAACTTCAATTGCCGCTCTTGCGCGACTTTGTCCATCCCGCCGACGAGCCCGGCTATCGACAGGTCAGCGAACGGGCCGAATACCGTGTCGTCGAGGTGAACCGCGAGAGCTGGCGCTGGCTCGAACCCGAACAGGTCGAGCAACTCCAACAGGCAGTCGGCCAGCATTGGGCCGATTCTGGCTCGTTTGAGGAATGCATGCAGATCTGTGACGAAGAGACGGGATTGGTGATTCCCGGCGTGGCCGCCAGCCTGCTCAACTCCAGCGGCAAGGTGCTCTGGCAGGGCCCCGACTCGTCACTGGTGGTCAAAGAGATGGCCCTCGCCCTCGAGCAACTCCGGCAGCGCGAGGGCGGGCCAGGGGTTCTAATCCGAGCACGAGAGCTGTTCGAAGTGGCTCTGGAGCATCGGTTGCCGTTCTATCTGGCCTGGGGCTAAGGCAAGAACGGATTGCGGGCCACGAACCCGTCGATCACCCCGTTGGTGTCGTCGGCTACCAGGTTCTCTGACTCCGAGTGAAAGACGATGAATCGCCCGTCGCCCGAAATCATGCCGAAGAAAGCCGCGCCGCCGTCGGCCGGAGGGTTTCCCTGAGGGTCCAGGTTCAAACGCGCGGTCTGACCGGTGAGCCGGTCATAGATGAACATGTCTCTGAGGTTGTTGGTGTCTACCAGGTCCACCAGGTTGGTGGCGAACGAACTGAAGGCGACAAAGCGTCCGTCATCAGAGATGGTGGGAACGACCGAGTTTCCATCGGTCTCGGCCCCGTTGAGACCCTGGGTGATGCGCTCGATGGTGTTGGCGGTACGATCGAGCAAGAAGATGTCGGTGGCTCCGTTGGTGTCACCAGCTACGAGATTGGTGGCGTTGGATTGAAATACCAGCAGGTTGCCGTCCGGGGTCATGAAGGGTTGATTGCTACTTCCGTCAGGTTCGCCGAGCGTGCTGTTGTTGATTCGGGTGGTCGTGTTGGCCACGCGATCCCGAAGGAAAATGTCGGTGACTCCATTGAGGTCACCCGTCACCAGGTTGGTGGCGAAGGAGGAAAAGGCCACCAAATTTCCGTCCCCTGACGACATGGTCTCGGCCGAACCGCCGTCGGGTTCGCCTGCGGAGGCAGAAATGCTGAGCAACTCGACCTGACCGGTCATCCGGTTGCGGGCGTAGAGGTTGAGCTGGAAGTTGGTCAAGATGGGACTGCTCACCACGTTGAGGCCTTGACTCAAGAAGAAGGCCAGATTGCCATCGGCCGACAACTCACCCACGCGATTGTCGTTGTTGATCTCCATCCCGAACTGGTCTAGCGAGACTCGTTCGGTGGTGCCCGCCTGAAGGTCCCGCACGAAGACATCCGATTGTCCGTTGGTGTCACCCGGCACCAGATTGTCAGCGTCGCTGGTGAAGATCACGAACTGCTGATTGCGGGAAAGGCGGGCCTGATTGCTGTCGCCATTGGCCTCGAGGTCACTCGAGTCCAGGCTCACCCGGGTCGTCTGACCGGTGGCCCGGTTCCTCAGAAAGATGTCGCGATGGCCGTTGCTGTCGTTGCTCACCAGGTTGGTCGCGTCCGAACCAAAGACAATCAGGTTTCCATCAGAGGAAACGAAATTCTTGAGGTCGAGCGAGGCCGCTCCATCGGCCTGATTGCCATTGGAGTCGACGGTGAAGCGTTCCAGCGGAACAAAGCCGATGGGGGTCGGTTCTTCGATCGGGCTACCGGCCTCGAATTTGACCTGGGTCACCTGGCCAGGATTGACTACCACCAGTTGCTCCTGGTCCAGAAAGCTGGCTCCGCTACTATCGAAAATTTGGAGCGAGAGCAGATGGGTGCCGGGCACGACCTGGCTGACGGTAAAGCTCTGCAGGGCCAGGCTACGGTCAAGGTCAAAGGCCACCAACGGGTGCACCTGGCGGCCTGTCTCGGGCTCCGACAGACTGATCAGCAGTTGGTCGGCTCCGCTTTGGGCCAGCACGGCCTCCTGCCGGGGGATGAGGGCCGGAGCCAGGCGGACCGAGACGCTTCCAGCCGAGACCCCGGGCCCGGCGCTGGCGGTGCCGCCGGGTGCGCTGCCACCCCCTGTGCACCCAGCCAGTAGAAATAGACAGAGAATGACCGTGACAAAAGACTTCATGAATACCCCTCGAGGTCGAGGGAGTTTTCCTTTCGCGTCAGAAGTCCTTTATTGTATTCGTTGGGCCCGGGAGTGCCACGCTGGGATGCCAACGACAGGCCGTCAGTGATATCCCGCCGAAGCTCGACCCGTGAGGCGATGGTTCGAGGTGGCGGGGCTCCTCGCTTTGGCGGCAGTCCTGGCGCATCCCAGGCCTGACCTTCCCGAGCCAGCCACGGTTTTCTCGCCTTCCGAGCCGAGCAGGGTAGAGTCGTTGGTCGCCCCGATCACGGCGGGCTATCACCTCTCCCGTGATAACAAGCTCGAGGTGGATGGCCTCGCCCCTGGCAGTTTCTATCCCGCCCGCTGTGACGTGCTTTCAACGGCCGACGGAGGGACGATGTTCGTTCGCGACGACCGCGTCGAACGGCTGAGTGGATCTTCGCTCTCGGTGAACGGCTCGGTCCTGCTCTCGGTTGGGGATTCGCGCGACACGGTGCTGGCCTTTTAGGTCACCCTCCGTCCCGCCGGCCAGTTACGCCCGGTGAGCTAACCGCGCTAAGGCCGAGAGTAGGAGTCTAGGAGCGCTGGCTTTGGTATCGGTCTGACCCGGGCCGGGTGATTCGAGCCACCACCTGTCCACTCGGGGGATGTCTTGGACGGCCAGATTCGGTTTCATGGATCCACCATGATTCACAACGAAGATACAATGGGTGAGTTCGAGCAGCAGGATCGTCCCGCCAAGAAATGCGAGCCTGAGGGAACGATGCCCCATCGTTATCCCGCCCTCCTCACTCCGCTGGGGAACGAGACGCTGGTCTATCTGCCCCACTCCCAGAAAGCGATCTGCTTGAACGAGGTAGCCGGGGCCGTCTACCTGAGATGCGACGGAGAGACGTCGGTCGACGTGGCCGCTGAGGAAATCGGCTCGCGCGAGGTCGTCTGGCAGGCTCTAGAATCCTTCGCGGTGCACGGACTGATTCCGAGCGATACCCCCCGAGCCGCAGGCCTCGGCAGGCGCCAACTACTGAAGCTGCTGACCAGCGCGGCCTGCCTACCCGTCGTCTCGTCCGTGCTAGCCCCGACGCCGGCTCGAGCGATGTCCGCTGCCTGTATTATCGAAAATTCGCCCACGACCAGTTGTGACCTGAGCGGCATTCCGATGGGGACGGTTCCCAACGACTGCACGTCTTGCTGCGGCGGAACCCTATGCGCCTCGGCTTGTCCAGACTGCAGCCAGTGCTTCTGTCTCCAGCGCCGCTTCTGTGTCGGGTTCGATTGTACCACCGGTAGTTGCGCTACGGATACTCTCGTCACCGCGCGGAACTGCTACGACGACAGTACCGTCATGTTCGGGTGCAACTTTGCCGGGATCTGCCAGCGAAACTGCGACGACGCACGGGCCGCGGCCGCCGTAGCCGGGGTGAGCTTCTACTCTTGCTGTGAGAGTTGCACCTAACGACTTTTATCGCTTGGGTAGGGGTAACTCGAAGCGAATGCTGGTGCCTTGACCCGGGCTACTCTCGAGCCAGAAGCGGCCTCCCACCAGTTCGCAACGCTCGCGCATACCGGCAATCCCGTGGCCGGGTAGCTCCTGGTATTCGAAACCCGACCCGTCATCTTCCACTCGGCCTTTCAGACGGCCATCGAGGGCGCTGATGGCCACGCGGACCTCGGTCGCCCGGCCGTGGCGCTGGGCGTTCTGCACGGCCTCCTGGACGATGCGGTAGGCGAAGAGCGAGGTCAAGCCCGCCGTCACCGGAGTGCTCAAGGCCAGTTGGCACTTGACCCGACAACTGTCGCTGCTGGCTGCCCGAGCCAGATCCTCGAGGGCCGTGGCCAGTTGGACCCCTTCACCCACGGGGCTGCGCAGACTTCTGATCATGCCTGAGAGTTCTTTGCCCATCCGTTGGCCAAGGGTAAGGGCCTGCTGTAGCGCCTCTCGGGCGTCCTGGGGATTCTTGTCCTGAAGGGTCGTGGCCAGTTGCAGCTGGACCACCAGGGTGGCCAATTCCTGGGCCAGGGCATCGTGCAGGTCGGCGGCCAGCATCCGGCGTTCCTGTTCCTGAAACCGCACCATCTTTTCGAGGCGTCGGGTGGTGATGTCTTGCACAGCCCGCAAGATGCGGTCTCCCTGAGGGGTCGCCTGAGGCCCCGCCGTTGACAATTGAACCCAGACCACGGCCTGACCGCGGGTCATGCGCAGCTCCAACTGAAATTGGTCTAGTTTTCCGCGGCAGAGGTCGGCGAACAGTTCGGCCTCTTCGTGACCATCGCTTTCGTGGATCAACTCGTGAAACGAGCGTCCGATCAGTTCGCTGTCACCCCCGAACTGATAATCGAAGGCCCGGTTGATCTCCACGATGCGATCCTGGCGATCGACCAGAGCCATGGCCGCGGCGCTGGTTTCGAAGAGCACAGCGAAACGACTTTCCTCGGCGTCCCAGATGCGTTGCAGGTCCGAGATCGTGGCCTTGCCCAGGGTGGCCCCATAGAAGCCCTGATGCTTTTGGTCCAGGCATCGCTCCCAGGTGTCGCCGGGCAAAGCTCCGATCTGCACGAAGAAGTCCAGGTAGTCGAGGTAGTTGGTGCACTCGAGAAACTTGTCATCTTTGACCCGGGCAAAGAGGGCCCCCGGCCAGGCCACCGACCGTCCGGTGGCCCGGTGGGTCCCGCACAAGAGCCAGCGTCCCGCGATCCCGTCTCCCTCCTGATACGTTTTCTCGATGGTCACCCTCACATCCGAGAGGATCTCGGAAAAGGTGCGAAAGACGGCTTTGAACGACTCGAGGCCGACCGGGTCGTTAACCAGTCCCAGTGATAGGTTCTCGGGGTGCATCAGCTCTTCGATAGCGTCGAGGTCCCCCTCTTGCCAGACCCGCCGAAACCATTCGTGAATCAGCCAGGTGGAGTCGTTGGTCATGGCTGCCGTTTCGACATGGATGAGCCAGTTCCTGAAGAATCCTGTAGAAGAAGAGCCACCACCTGCCCACCCGGGGGATGTCTTCGACGGCCAGATTGGGTTCCATAGACCCACCATGAGTAACAAAGAGCATCCAATGAGCGAACACGAGCGACCAGCCACAAAACGCGAGTCGGAGGGAGCGATGCCTCTTCGCTATCCCGCCCTTCTCACTCCGCTAGCGAACGAGACGCTGGTCTATCTACACCACCTCCAGAAGGCGATCTGTTTGAACGAGGTCGCGGCGGCCGTATACGCTCGATGTGACGGAGAGACATCGCTCGAGGTGGTCGCTGAGGAGATCGGTTCTCGCGAGGTCGTCTGGCAGGCCCTGGACTCTCTCGCGGAACACGGACTGATTCCGAGCGATACCCACCGAGCTGCGGGCCTTGGTCGGCGCCAACTGCTGAAGCTGCTTGGCAGCGCGGCCTGCCTACCCGTCGTCTCGTCGGTGCTAGCACCGACTCCCGCTCGGGCGATGTCGGCGGCGTGTGTGATGGAGAACCCGCCCACCACCAGCTGCAGCATCGACGGTATTCCGATGGGGACGGTTCCCAACCAATGCAGTCCCTGCTGTGGCGGGGCCTGTGCCACCGCCTGTCCTACTTGTAGCCAGTGCTACTGCCAGCAGTTTCGCTTCTGCCAGGGCTTCGATTGCACGACCGGGACTTGCTCTGGAGACACCTTTATCACGGCGAGAAATTGCTACGAAGACGGCACCAGCACTGACGGCTCCTGCCTCTTCGCGGGGGGACAGGTTTGCCAGCGCGATTGTGACGCTGCTCGGGCGGCCGCAGCCAGTGTTGGGTTAAGCTTCTACTCCTGTTGTGAAAATTGCAGTTGACGAGCTAGAGGGCAGTTCTTGATGGGTTTAGAGGCAGGTGGCACTCGATTCGCGTGCCATCGCCGAGACCCGACCGTAGTTGGAAAGTGCCGCCGCAGGCCTGACAGCGCTCGCGCATACCGACAAGTCCGAGGCCTCCAGCAGTCAGGCCGGGTTCAAAACCGACCCCGTCGTCTTCGACGGCGAGATAAAGACTTGCATGTTCGAGGCAGAGTTCGACCCGCACGGACTGGGCACAAGCGTGTTTGACCACGTTGGAAAGAGCTTCCTGGATGATCCGACAGGCGAAGTGGGCAGCGACCCCTTGCACCCGGTCGAGCTCACCCCGGATGCTCCATTCGACCTGCAATCCTTCCAAGGACGGTCTCTCTCGCAATTCGACCAGGCGAAGGGCCAGGTTTTGGCTGCCTGCTAGCAGTCCGGCTCGAAGGCGAGCCATGGTAGAATTGAGCTCGCGACTCATGGCTTGAACCAACCGCATGCAGCGTTTGAGAAGTTCAGGTGACGGCCTGGCCTGGTGCTCTCCGGCTTGGAGGTGGACCCACAAGGTGGCCAGATCCTGGGCTAGTCCGTCGTGAAGTTCGCTGCAGAGCAAGCGTCGCTCGGTGGCCCGCAACTGCTCGAGTTGCTCGCGAGGCGAGGCCGTCGGGTCGAACGAGCCCTCGAAGGCGGCGGCCAGTTCGGCTTGGGACGGACTCTCCGACAGGATTGGCACCGCGGCTCGGGGTCGTACCAAGAACTCTTCCCCGGCCAGACCTCGAGCCACAGCCTCTTCGGGAACGATCTCGAGTTGCTCGAAGAGGTTCATGAAGTCGAAGTAGTTCTGGGATTCGAGGATCTTGCCGTCGCGATAGGTGCCCCAGGAGGAGCCCGGCCAGAAGATGGCCTTGTCCTTGGTGCGATGTCGAGCCCGGGCTAACCAGCGAATCGAGAGTTGCTCGCCTTGAGCCATCCAGTCGGTGATCTCGACATCGAAGTCTTTGAGAAACGCGTTGATCGACTCATAGAAAGAGAGATAGCCCTGGGGGTCGATCGCTTCCGTCAGCAAGCCCTCGGCCTGACCATCGAACATTGTGAAAATCAGGTCTTTCTCTTCGTTCTCCCAAACCCGCTCGAAAAATTCGACAGCAGTCTCGATGCTTGGCTTACCCATCACAGTACCTTCTTGTTCTGCCCGCCTATTCCTGGACGCGCTTATCCCGCCAGGGCTCGATACGAGCCTGAGGATGGCCAGTTGGGTGAAGCGAGTCACCCTTTTCTTGAACCCGGTCGCGGGTCCGACCGAATAACAACACGCCGTGAGGCTCTGGTCGCGTTGGGAAAGGCGGCTCTACTGCCGGTAGTGGCCAGTGCCGTCGTGCCCATGCCTGGGGCGGCCGCTTCGGTGGGCGTATTCGAGTGTCAACGGGGTGGCCGGTAGTTGTGGGCAGACCTGCAAGCCGAATCCGGGCGACCCTGATTTTGGTGAAATCAGAGTGTGTGGCTCTTTGTGGCCAACGGCCCCTGCGGCTACATTACGCAGGCTGCCTCACCCGTCTGTCCGTGCACCTGAGAGACTAGGCGCCAGAGAATCCCCTGGCAGTGGCTTCTACGGCCAGGGTGGTGCGGTCAGAAACCCCGAATTTACTGAAGAGGCTGTTGAGGTGCACTTTGATTCGGCTGACCGACAAGTGTAGCTTGCCGGCAATCGCCGTGTTGCTGTCGCCATCTACCACCAGGCGCAAAACGCTCTGCTCGCGCTCGGTGAGCCGGGGCACGTCCGAAGCCTCTGGCCGACGCAGCGATTGCAGCAGGGGGGCGGCGATCTGGCCGCAGAAATAGGTGCCACCGCGGGCCGCGGCCTGGATGGCGGTAACCAGTTCCTCACGTCCGATCGTCTTGAGCACGTAGCCGCTGGCCCCCGCCCGGAGTGCGGCTCGCACCTTCTCGGGTTCGTCGTGCATGCTGAGAATGAGGACCGGGAGCCCACGGTGGCGCGACACAATCTGCTCGGTCAGTTCGACCCCACAGCCTCGACCCAGCGACAGGTCGACCAGAGCCACATCGCAAGCGGTGTCCGCCAGCATCTGCATGGCGCTGGCGGCATCGCTCGCTTCACCCACGACCTGCACTGCATGATCTGCCTCGAGCAGGGCGCGCAGGCCATCCCGAAATAGTTGGTGGTCATCCACAAGTACGACTCTCACGGAGCGCCGAAATTCTTCGATGGGTAGGTACCGACCTGCAAATACGGCCAAATGGGTCGCGCTCGGGTGGCCAGTTGGACACGGGAATCAACCAGGTCGGTTCCCAAGTGGAGGGTCATGACCGTCCTATTATTGGTCGAGCGCGGGCTCTTCGCTGAGGGGGTTGGTTGCCTGCTGTCGCACGGTTCGGACTGGCAAATACAGATGGTTTTTGAACTCGAGCCCGCCCTCGACTTGCTCGACCACAGCCAGGTCGTGCTATACGGTCTGGCTCTTGAGCACCTGAGTTCTCTCTGCCAGGCCAGCCGGACGCCGGTGCTGGTGGTTGCCGACGATCCTGGCGAGCAAGCGGTGAAGGCAGCGTTCGGAGTCGGGGCCAGCGGTTTCATCTCTAAGAACGTGGCCGGAGAGCAATTGCTGGCGGCCATCGAGGCGGTGGCCGCCGGAGGAATCTATGTCGGCCCGAAGGCTGCGCCCTCCATCCTGGCCAACCTGCGCCGCTTCGAAGGCGCCAGCCCCGTGCCGGTCAGTCCTCGTGAACAGCAACTGCTGGATCTGCTCTGCGGAGAAAGCCTCACCAACAGGCAGCTGGCGGCCCGTCTGGGCTTGTCTGCCAGCACCATCAAGACGCAGCTCAAGTCACTCTTCAACAAATACGGGGTGGGTGACCGGACGAGCCTCGTCCTCAAGGCCACAGGCCGCAAGCGATGACGAGCCATCGTCTGGCCTCCGGGGGGTGCGATGGCGACTTCATCGGTTCGGGTGACTTCACCACCAACTCCACTCTGACTCCGCCGTTCTCGAATCCGTTTTCTGTAGTGGTTGGAAATCTCCACGGTGATATGATGCCGACCCTTGCTACCGCCTGCGGCTTCGGGCCAGGCGTGGTCGTGCACACCAACGATGGCAGTGGCGCCTTTACCCGGGCAAGCACCACCGCTACCGCATTGGTTCCCGCGGGAGCTCGCTCGGCGAGCTGGACGGAGATACGGACCCGGACCTGGCCGTAACTGGCAATTTCTTCGATGAGATCGCGTTGTACTACAATCAGGGCGACGCGACCTCGAATTTTCAGCTCAATCGCGCCTGCCCCTAGAGGGGTTCTCGACTACCCCTAGAAGAGCGCAGGATGGGGGATGGAGTGGGGTGGTGCCAGCAGCGCCTGCTGGCGCTGTGGGCCGATTTTCTAGCCACCCGGGGGCGCAATTCGCAGGGCGGCGCGTGCGCGTCGTTCCTGCAGTTCTACGACGCCCTGGACGCCGCCATCGAAATCCGGCAACTCGATCCGGTCGAGACCATGGCCAACGGAGACGATCTCTTCGGCTATTGTCGACTGCAGGGTACGACCCGCCAGAGTGGGCGGGCCGTCGACTGGCGCTACGCGGTGCGGGTGCGCTGGCGTGACGGAAAGATCGTAGCGGGCCATCACTTCGCCGACTATTTGGCCCTCTTTCGCCAACTCGGAGTGGTCCCCGATGACCCCCGGGCCCCGGGTCGTTCGGGCGAGTTGATGTGGCCCGACCCGGTCCACGAGGCGCTGCACCGACACGAGGAAGAGCGAGCCAGTTTAGCCCGCGATATCCACGATGGAGTGGCTCAGGATGCAGCCGCTCTGTGGGCTTTTCTGTCACTGGAAGAGGCTCCGAACCACCGCCTGCGTGAGGCGGCTGACAGGATGCGTCTCGAGGCGCAACGACTCAACGAGCACCTCAGCAACCCTCTGGAGCTGGGACAGAGCCTGGCCGAGGCGCTGACAGCGCTGGCTAGCCGGCACGCGCTCGAGAGCGACCTTTATCTCGACCTGGACATCGCCTGTGACCTGGCAGGTAGCCTTCGAGCGGTTGTCTATCGTGTGGTTCAGGAGGCCGTGCAAAATGTGGCCCGCCATGCCGGTGTGAATACGGTCAGGGTGGTCTTGTACGAGCGCGCTGGCAGGCTGGTCGGGCAGGTGGTGGACCAGGGTAGGGGAGTGGGTTCGAGGCCGCCCGGTTTCGGAATCGCTGGCATGCTCGAACGGTGTCGTCTGGCCGGAGGGACCTGTGAGGTTCAGGCCACCCCCGGCGGGGGGACCACCGTTCACTTCGAGTTGCCGCTGGAGGTTCGATGAAGAAGGACCCCATCCAGCTGCAAGCGGCTTTCTTCGAAGAAGTCTATGAGAAGCGCAACGTCGATGCGGTCTTTCGCTACTTCGAGGGCACCGCCGACGGCCTGGGTGTGGCCGAACCGCTGGATCCAGTGGCCTACCTAGACTTCTACAACGCCCTGACTTCGGTGGTCAAAGACATCCGCTTCGACATCCTCGACTTTCAGCAGCAAGACGGGCGCCTGTTCGTCGACTTCGTCATGAAGGCTCGCTCCCGCCTCAAGGACGGAGCGGTGTTCTGGCGCTGCGCTGGCTGGGCCCACTATCGCGAGGGTAAGATGTCCCAGGCTCGAAATTTCCTGGACTTCGTGGACCTCTTCCGTCAGGTCGGGCTGGTGCCAGAGCAGGCCGTCGAGTTAGGATTGGCCGGGCACGAGATTCTGACAACCTCAGAGCTTGACCAGGCCACCCCGCCCGAGGTTCGGCGTCTTTTCTGGCCGAATTTTCGAGCCGGGGTGGCCCAGGGCTATCTTCCCTCGGAAGAAGAATTCGAGGTTCTGCTGCAATCGGCCACCGGGGGCGTGGTGGTGAGCGACGGCGACCAGACGATCTTGGAGGTCAATCAAGCTTTAGCCAATCTGCTGGCCACCGATCCGACTCAACTGAGCGGACATCGCTTTTCGTCGCTGGTGGCGGGCAAAGGCAGAGAAGCCGAGGCCAGAGCCGCGGCGGCGGTGCTGTCCGGCCAACAGTCGAGCTACCGATTGCAACTGCAGCTTCAGGCCGGCCAGTCGCCCCGGGTGAAGGCCTGGGTGTCGGCGCTGCGAGGCCAACGTGACGGCCGCCCTGTCTTGCTGCGCTCGGTCCAGGCCAGCGATCTTCTCGACCACCTGGCCGCCCTTCAAGAAACCGAGCGCCAGTTGTTGCTTACCGAGCTTCACAGCGACATAATCGAGCCGGTCCTCGACCTGTGGCGCAAGCTTCGGCCACAGGCCGCCGTCGACCCGAGGCTGCGCCAGCACTGCCTTGAACTGGTCGGTCGCCTGGCCGGCGAACTGCGGGCCAAAGTGGCCGCCCTGCGAAACCCCATCCTCGAGGGCGTTCCTCTCTCGCAGGCCTGGCCCGAGCAGCCTTTAGACCCGGCTCTTGACCAGGTCGCCCCAACCTGCGCCCTGATAGCCTATCGCCTGGTGGACGACTGCCTGACGCACCTGGACGCCAGTCTCCCTTTCGAATTGGGACTCGAGGCAGGGCGGTTGCACGGTCGCCTGCGGCTGGGCCCGAACCCACCAGCCGAGCGCCTGCAAGCCATGACTGATCGATGCGCCCTGGTCGGAGGCACTCTTTCCCTCGAAGAAACCGCGCTGAGCTTCGAGTTGCCCGTTACTTCCATCGCAAGTCGCAGACCACGGCCCGGTGGTCCGTGCCCTCCACCGAGACTGTCCGCAGGTCGGTAGCCTCGAGCCGCTGCCCCAGCCAGACCTGATCGAAGCGATAGAGCGGCAAATCGTCGCTCACCGTGTTGGGCCAACCGTGTCCGGCCTGGCCATAGGCATCCCGAAGGGGAGCCATCAGCTTGAACACGCGATCGTGGGCGGGCGAGTTGAAGTCGCCCGCTACCAGGTCCGCCTCGAAACCGCTCATCAGGCCGCTCACCACCTCGGTCCGTTCCCGGCGGGCCGCGCGATGGTCGGCCCAATAGCTCGGCCTCCAGGGATCAAAGCGAACAATGGGCGGGCGCAGTCGCAGGCTGGCAAGCTCCAGGGGGCCAGCAGGCAAGAGCAGGCGGGCCCGGTGGACATGCACCTGCTGGGTCGAGGGCAAGTCCACCGTCTCGAGGGCAAAGCGTGAGGCGATGGAGGCCTCCGGGCCCCAGCTCACATGGGCTGGCTGCCACAGTCTTTCCAGCGCTTGGGCCAACTCTTCGCGCCGGGGCGACTCTTGCAGCAAGACGACATCGGGCTTGAGTTCGGCCAGTCGCTCGATCACCGCGGCCCGACTGCTGCAGTTGAGCGACACCACCCGCAGTTCACCGTCCTCTCCGCCTCGGCCGAACAGGGCTCGGCCTTCTTCGGGAATCACCAGCCCAAAGAGCAGCCAGCCCGCCAGCAAGGCCAGGCCCAGACGCCGCTCCAGCCACAGCGCCAAGCCCGTCCACAGCAGGCCGGGGATCAACCACACCCAGGGTGGCACGAACGTAAAGCCAGCGGCCCAGTCGGGAACGGACAGGTAGAGCCCGAAGCACGTCACCAGGCCCGCGAACCCCAGTCCGGCGACCCAACGCGCCATCTAACGCAACTTGCTTCCCACCAGCACCAACAGGCAGACCATCGAGATGACCGCCAGGATCATCTGCCAGGGAGCCTCCGACGCCGGTGGTTCGAGCGGCAGTCGGTCCTGGTCGAAGCCTCCCTGACGGGAGTCGTAGCGAGGATGAAGGGGAGCCTCGCCCTCGGCCATGTGGGCCGACGACCCACACTCGATCAAGACGCTGCCGTCGTCGCGGGGGACGATCAGATAGGGGATGCCGCAGCACTTCGCCGAGGCAGTCTGCTCAATGGGCGGCCGCTTTTCGTTCGGCTGCATGACCTCGACCGAAAGCTCTTTCATCGTGCTCTGGCACTGCTCGAGGTTCTCGGTCGCCTCGGGCTGCTCTACCAACCCGGCCATGGCATTGTAGGCCGGATAATTGCGAGGATGGCCCGGGTGCGTTCCGCTCAGGCAACAAAATCCGTAGCGATGGGGGTCGGTGGCCACTCGATAGGAGAGGCTATAGCTGTCGAGTCCGCTGGAAGGACAGGTGGGGATGGAGCGCAGGTAGTTGGGAGTCAGCGTCGCCAGAGAGTTGGGATAGGCCCCGTGAAAGTCGGTCGAATACATTTCCAGCGCGGTCGCAATGTTCTTGAGATTCGATTTGCAGGCCGTGGTGTCGCCTTCGGGGGTGGCCTGGGCCAGGCAGGTCAAAGCGAGCAGAAGCAAAGCGCACAGACGGAGCATCGTTCGATTCTAGCTCATTTTCGGCCTAACGACCAGCGGCCTGCTGGCGAGCCCGAATCGCCGCGAGATAGGCTTTCAACTCTTCGGGGCCGGCTGTGCGCAAGGGCCCGTGCGGGCCGGCGGGCTGGGCCCGGCGTAGAATGTCCAATGCCTGTGGGTCGGGAATCGCCCCGAGGGGACGAATGTTGGCTGCGTCCTGCCCGTGGCAGCTCAGGCAGTCACCGGCATAAACGTCGGGCTTGCCGTCTATGGGCTCACCCCCGGCCACATAATAGGCCTTGACCGCTTCGGCCACACTGGCCGACACCAACTCGCCCCGCCCCATCAGTTCGGTCAATTCCTGAGCGTCGGCCGCGGTTGTCAGTTTCAGTCGGTCGTGAAGGTGATCCAGGGGAACTCCGGTCAAGGCCGACAGATCGAGCAGCGTCAAGCCGGGCTGTTGCCCCGAGCGCTGCACAGCCTGGGTGGGCCACACCAGGGGCGCCAACGCCATCACCATCAGCACGAGCAGCCCGACGACCCCCAGGAGCGGACGCAGGCCATCGCTTTCGCGACGACGTCCACGGACCACGGCCACGATCCACTTGCGATGCAAGACCAGGTGGACCACCAGCACCACCGCCAGCCCAATCGCCACCCAGTAATGCAGATTGCCCCACTGATGTCGATCAAGCCCCCAGAGCAACCAGATGCTGCGCTCGGGGTGGGCCGAAGGGTCCACCCCGAGCCGGCCGCTGCCTGGAGGCAAAGACCAGCGCAGAACCAGACCCGTGGCGCTCAAGCCCACGAAGAGAAACAGGGCCAGCAGGTCGACGAGGGGGTTGGCGTTTTCCTTCTTCATGCGCCCAGGCTAGGACTGGCCCCTGAACAAAGGCTGAAACAGGAAGGCTCTAGCGGCCGGTGAAGTGGAGCTGACCATGAATGCCTGGGGTATCCACTCATACGGAGGACCCGAGAAGCTCGAGTTGCTCGAGGTTCCCGAGCCGGCTTGTCGCCCGAACGAGCTGCTCATCGCCATCCAGGCCGCCAGCCTCAATCCCCTCGATTGGAAGCTGCGCGAAGGCATGCTGCGGCGCATCCGACCCACCCGCTTCCCCCTATTGCTGGGCAATGACCTCTCGGGAACGGTCGAGCGGGTCGGCGACCAGGTCGAGGGCTTCGCGGTGGGCGACGAGGTCTTCGCTCGGGTGCCCAAGTCGAGCATCGGGACCCTGGCCGAGAAGATCGCCGTGCACTCTGCCGCGGTGGCCCATAAGCCAGGCAACCTCAGTCATCAACAGGCCGCCAGCATTCCCCTGGCCGGACTCACCGCCTGGCAAGCCCTGCACGATGTGGGCGAACTCCAGGCCGGTCAGAAGGTCCTCATCCAGGCCGGAGCCGGTGGGGTCGGTAGCCTGGCCATTCAGCTGGCCCACCTGGCCGGGGCCGAGGTGGCCACCACCGCCAGCGCCGCCAAGCACGAGCTGGTGCGCTCGCTGGGAGCCGACCACGCCATCGACTATCGCAAAGAGGCTTTCGAGAAGCTGCTCCATGGCTATGACCTGGTGCTCGACACCCTCGGCGGCGAGACTTTGATTCGCTCCTTCGACATCCTCAAGCCCGGAGGCAAGGTCGTCTCCATCGCCGGGCCGCTGGATCCCTATACCGCCGAACAACTCCAGCTCAACGGGCTGCTGCGCCGGGCCATTCGCATCATGAGCTGGTCGGTGCGCCGGCGGGCCCGCCAAAAGGATTGCCACTACCGCTATCTGTTCATGCGGCCCGACGGCAAACAGCTGGCTCATCTGGGCGAGTTGTTGCGGGCGGGTCAGCTGCGACCGCTGGTGGATAAGGTCTATCCCTTCGCCCAGGTCAAGGAGGCCTTCGCCTACGCCGAGACCGGCCACGCTTCGGGCAAAGTGATCATCGAGATAGGTTAGCCGCCCGCTCGGGTCCGCTGGGATGGGTGGGATCCGCCTCGTCCCAACTGGCTACCATGGCGATGGCTCTGGCCGGGTCGAATCCCGCTTTCTTCATCAGGGCCAGCCCCACCCGGTCGGCCTCGAATTCCATCTCGCGCTGCACGGCCAGCTGCTGCTCTCTGGCGGCGAGGGCTCCCGGCAGCTCGCCCATCAGCCCGGCCATCATTTTCATCCCACGCAACTTCAAGGGGTCGCGAGCCAGGGTGTGAGCGATTTCGTGAGCCAGCACGAAGGCCAGCTCAGCGTCGCCAAGTTCCAGGGTCCCTTCACTCACGTAGAGGTGCCCGCCGAAGTTCGATTGGGCGTTGAGTTCTTCGCCTCTGATCAGGTGCACCTTCAGGTCGAGCGGCTCGTCGACCACCGCCAACAGCCGCGCCACGATGGCCCCGGCGCGGCTCTCGGGGGGCAACTCACCCAGGACCGCCTCTCGGCTCTGGAAAAATCGCAGCGTATTCTCGCCCATGGCCGCGTCTTGCGAAGCCAGCAATTCGCGGCCGGTTTCACCGGCTTGTTCCCATACGTCTTCACCGGCAGCCCGCTGCAAGGCCTCGGCGCACTCTTGACGCGAGGCGTCGGCCGGCTTGCGACCGGGTGCCTTCAACCGTTCCAGCATCGAGTTGGTGAAGCCCACATAATCCATCAGGGTCAACCTAACCGGTCACCGTTAAAGGACCCTCAAATGGGTCGAACCGTGCTCGATTGGTTGCCCAGGCCCGGGTCGAGCCGATGGTCCTGGTCATTCGTCGATTCCGCGCTCAAGCCCTATGACATCGAGCTTTGGCCTATCTAGCACAGGGATCGGCCTCGTCTTCGCCAAAAGATCCCCGAGCATGAAGTCCGCGGTCGTAGGCCTGCTCAAGTCTGTCCGTGACCAGATGCTCGCTCTCTCGGGCTCGGACGGGGCCATCGTCTCGCTGCGAGAGAGTCGCGTCGGTCCGATGATTGTGCGCACGGCCAAAGGGGTCAACCAGGACGAGATCGAGTCCATCAGCGGCAGCGCGCTGCTGCTCGAAGCCGAGCAGTCGAGCAAGGGCGTGCTGGTGCTCGATTCGCAAAAGGACCGCTTTCGTGACCAACAAAACGCCTTCCGCTCGGCCGTCTGCGTGCCGGTGGTGGAAGACGGGGTCACCGTCGGGGTGCTGCTCGCTTTCAATCGCACCAGGGCCGGAGCTTTCTCCTATGCCGAACTCTCCAAGGTCGAGCGGCTGGCCGGCGATCTCTCTAAAGAGCTGACCAGGGCCAACTGGGTCGAACGCTCCACGACCATCCGCAAGCCCAGCCGCGTCTCCGGTCTGGCTCGCGCCGCCTGGGCACCCTTCCTTTTTGCGGCCCTCGTGCTGATCTACGCCCTGATGGATCGCCCCCTGCCCGAGGCCGAGCCCCAGGCCTCCCATCCGGTCCAGGTCAGCGGACGTCTGCTCGACGCCGGCGGCCAGGAGATGTCGGCCAAAGCCATCGAGTCGGGGCGCTTCGTGCTGAGCATCGCAGGCCAGCGCTACGAAGTCGGGCCGGGCGAACTCACCACCACCGGCGGCGGCGAGTTTCGCATTAACCGTCGCTTCCCCGCTTCTCCGTCCACCATCGAGCTTTCCGTCTATCTATCGGGGTACCAGACCGAGACCCGCACGGCCAAAGTCAGTAACGGCCAGGCTCGGCTCGAGGACCTCTCGCTCAAGCTGCGTTAGAGCGTCGCCAGCACGGTCGAGAGCGGCAACAGCAGGGCCACCACCACGAAGCCCACGGTGACGGCTACGCCGGCCAGCAGCAAGGGTTCGAGCATGGCGGTCATGGTCTCGATGCGATCGGCGGCGACCTGGGCTAGCCCGTCAGCCGCTCGTCGCAGGGCCACCGACAGGTGGCCTGCCTCTTCGCCCAGACCGACCAATTGGCGCATCGAGGCCGGGTAATCGAGGGGTTCGTTGTCCCAGATGGCCACCAGGGGCACGCCGTCTCGCAAGAAAGACACGATGCGCTCGCTGTCGTCGCGCAACAGCGGGCTGCCGCTGGCGGCCCCGGCCAGCCGCACCGAGGTCAGCATCTCGTTGCCGGTTTCGAGCAGCAGAGCCAGCGTCGAGGCGTAGCGGGCGGCGCAGCTATAGATGAGGACGGGGCCGATGCCCGGCAACAGTCGCGCCCGCGAGAAGAGTTCGGCCTGACCCAGGGGGGTGCGTAGGTAGCGCACCAGTGGCCACAGCGAAAGCGGTCCCATCACCCAGAAGATCGGTTGCGAGAAGCAGTGGCTCAACTGGCGAACCACCAGCGTCGGCCAGGGTAGGGGAGCGCCGAGTTGCTCGACCGTCTCGAGTAAGCCCGGAATCACGGTCAGGAACATCAGCGTGACGAGCACCAGGGTCAAACTCAGCACGAACAGCGGATAGATCATCGCCTTGCGCACGCGGCGCACCGCCCGGGCGTCTTCTTCCAGCCATTCGGCCAGGCGGCCCAGGAGAGCCGCGAAGCGTCCGGTGGTTTCGGCGGCCGCCACCATGGCCACATAAGAGCGGGGAAAAACCTGGGGCAAGTCGCTCATGGCCCTGGATAAGCGCTGGCCCCGCTCGACCTGGGTGAGGATGTATTCCAGGGCGCGCCGCAGGCCCGAGTCTTCCTGGTGGTGGGCCATCACCGACAGTCCTCGGAAGATGGGCACACCGGCTTCGACCAGAGTGGCGAGTTGGCGAGTGGCCAGGCCCACTCGTTCGCGGGAACACGAGATGTCGGCGCTCATAGCGGAGGCAGCAGACCCTCGTTCCAGCTCTTGAAGTGAAAGTCTCCGAGGTCGAGTTCGGCCGAGATCGAATAGCGGGCGCGCGGGTTCTTGAGTTTGCCGGCCGTACCCACGGCCACGATGAAGATCACGTTCTGGGAACGGTAGCTGCGATCCAGGCTGACGCGATAGGTGCCCACCAGACGTCCGGGCTCGCTCAGGCTATACATCTCCTCGACATAGCTGAAGACCACCTGCTCGTCGCCGATGCCGGTGGGGAAGAACTCGTCCTTGCTCAATTTGACCTTGGCGTCTTCGATGCCCGCTCGGGCCAGGTTGCGGGCTTCGACGGCCGCGGCTGCGGCCTGGGAGGCGGCATATTCACCGGGGCGGGCCCCCATATAGGCCAGACCCACCACGATGATGAGCAAGCTCAGCAGCAGGGCCATCACGATGAGAAAACCACGCCGCCTTACCATTGGGGCGCTCTCCAGATCTCGGTGGCGAAGACCTCGACTCGCGCGCTCTGGGAGACCTCGACCCGGACCGTGATCGGGTCCTGGCCCAGCACGTCAAAGGACTTGACCTCGAGCAGGCGCTGGCGCGCTGTCGGTCCGATGCCCTCGATGGAGCGATAGAGCACTCCGTCGGTGAAACTATAGCGAATGCGGCAGCGATGGCGTGGCGCGAAGGGGTCTCCGCCGGCCGCCCGCACCGCCAGGGTCAGGTCGGGGCGCAGGCGCTCGAAGACCACTTCGTGCGAGTTGGGGCTGCTCACCCCCAGGGCCGCCACCGCGTCCTGGCGCATCCGGGCCAGCACCTGGACCACTTCGGAGGCCCCTGTCCGCTGGGTCTGCAGCCGCGCCAGCAACAGGGTCTGGCGCAGGGTAAAGCCCAATCCGGCCAACACCAACATGAACAGCGCCGTGGCCACCAGCACTTCGGCCAGGCTGAACCCCCTACTGGTTCTCGACAACGATCCCCCCTTGAACCACCTGGCCGCGATAGTAGCCGCGAGCCCGCACTTCGCAGTGTCCCGGCACGATCTCGAAGTCGCCTCCGTAGGTGCGCACGTGGTTCTGATAGGTCGCCTGTTGCCCGTCGCGGCTGACGTTGGCAATCGAACCATTGCCGTCGTGGGGGGCCACATACCAGGTAAAGACCAGGTCGGGTAGTTTGCGCCCGGCCGCGTCGCGAGCGCTGGCTCGAAACTCGGCGGTGCCCTCGGGGGCCAGGACGACTCCGGCCGGTTCAACCGAGACCGTGAAATCAGGCTTGCGCCAATCGCCGATGAGCGAGTTGACCACCACCCGGTCCGAGGCCCGGTCCGACCAGGCCACCGTCACCTCGGTCTGCCAGGCCGATTCTTCCAGGATCTTGCGCCCGGGACTGGGGTAGGTTGCGGCGGCCGGATAGGCCTCTTCCAGAGTGGTACAGGGACTGGCCAGCGGCTTGAGTTCGGCCCTGGTGGTGATGGTGAAACCGGGGTGGTGGGGATCGCGCCGCGTCACCCCGTTGTAGGAATCCAGTCCCACCGAGAAGTCAGGAGCCAGAAAGTTGCGCATCTCGTCCATGGTGTTGTCGGCCAACAAAGCCGCCACCTGGCGTTGCTCGCTATCGCCCAGCGATTGCAGCGAGGCATCGAACAACCAGACCGCCATCAGCAGGGCGTTGGCCAGCAAGAAGCAGGCGATGACCGCCTCGGTCAGGCTAAAGCCCGACCTACTGCGTGATGTCATAGTTCAGGGCGCCTCCGAGTCGTTCGGTGAGATTGACGGGAGTTGCCCCGGCGAGGACCGGAACCCGGAAAAGATGGACGCGATTGCCCGCCCGGGCGAGATAGTAGGCCTGGCGGCCGTCTGGTGACAACCGGGGGTAAGACTGGTCGCCGCTCACGATTTCGACGGGCGTGCTGCCCGTCAAACGGGCACCAGAGTCGCTAAAGACCTCGAGCACTTTCAACACCGAGTTGTCGACAAAGACCAGATAGCGACCATCTCCGGACCAGGCCATGCGGCTGCGGGCCTCGTTGCGAATCAGAGGGATACGCACGTTGGGTAGCAGGATCTCGCTGGCGCTAGTGGTCTCGAGGGTCAGTTGGCCCGCCTCGACCCGGGCCGCATAGTCGTGGAAAATCGGGTTGAAGAGCGAACCGCGGTCGTAGTAACCCGTGGTGAACTGGCCGTTGCTCGACTGGATGGTGGGCGGATAGCCCCCAAAGGTGACCACATCGTGGTCGACGTTCTGCCCGTTGCTGGAGACATGGCTCGAGAAGACGTAGGTCTTATAGACCACCGGGTCCCAACTGCCCGAGTCGGTAGCCTCGCCGCTGAGCAAGAGATCTTCGCGCGAGGTAATGTGAATGGCCGAGAGAGTGAACACCTCGACCTCGACCATGATCGGGTCGCCATTGATGTCGACTTCACCGCTGTCCTTGAGAACGGTTCGATGGTCGTGGGTATAGGCCAAAAATGTCGAGGTGGGGTCAAAGTCGAAATCGCCCGCGTCGGCCGGCAACTGCTTGGCCAACTGACGATCCGTGCCGTCGGCGTTGAGCAGATACAGGTCCAGTCCCGAGTTGCCTCCGAAGGTCACCAGCCGGGTGCCGTCATAGGTGAAGCGCGGACGCGAATCTTGTTGGCCGTCGGGAGTGATCTTGACCAGATCGATCCCTTCGAGGTTGCCGATACGCACCTCATGAGCGTAGGATTCGACCGCCAGTCGCCCGGGCCGTAGCGTCTCGAGTTCGGGCAGCAAGCCTGCGCCGGTGGTGGCCGAGGCCATCAAGTCGGTTTGGTCGCTGACCTCGACGCGGAACGAATAGCGGGTGCCGGGCAACGCCTCGGGCGGGGGACGCCAGGATACCTGAGCCTGGAAGTTCTGGCCCAACCACTCCATCCGACCTTGAGCGGGAGTCGTGAAGCTGCCTTCACTGCCGTCAGAGCCCTGGCTGCTGACCTCGAAGTAGAGCGGCCCACCGTCGGCATCCGTAGCGGTGATCTGCATGGTGGCCAGACCATACTCGGTGGCCGCGCCCACTGCCGCCGCGTCAGGATGAATCTCGATGTAGGTGCGGCTGAGACTGGTATGGCCCAGGGCCGGGTTGCGACTGGGCAAGAACTCGACCGAGACGATCCTGGGAGTGGCGCTGCCGTTCGAGGCCAGATCGGGTGGGGCGGCCAGTTGGAGCGGATCGCCGTTGGCCGCCAGGCCAGTCGATTGGTAAGCCCCCTCCACCACCCGAATGACGCCGGTCGGAGAAACCAGCACCGTCATCGGATCACCCGCGGCGCTGGCCTGGAAGAAGCCTGAGGGACCCGGGCTGGCCGTGAGCGAGTTGACCACCAACAAGGCCACCTCGCCGTTGATGGTCGGCAAACCGTTGCTCACCATCGACCCGTCGGGACCGAAAATCAAGCTGTATTCCGGGCTGTCCCCCAGCCACACGGAGGGTACCAGGCTATCCGTGGCGGTAAGGTTCTTGGCCTGGCTTGGAGCCATCGGCACGGCGCTCGGCCAGGTGCCGACGAAAACGGCCGAGTCGAACTCTCGCTCAAGCCGATGGACCCGGGTCGTGTGGCCCGCCTCGATGCCCTCTTTGACCACGTAGGAGCCAGAGGTCGGGATGGTCTGGCCTTCGTTAGGAAAGCCGATCGAGACAAACTGATTCTTGGATTGGGCCAGGGCCCGGGCCGACCGCAAATCGGAGGCCAGAATCTGAGCCATACCGCGGGAACCCTGACGGGCTAGCGTCTGGCGAAAGCTGAGGAGGCCGACTCCCACCAGCAGGCCCACCACGGCCAGGGCTACCATTGTCTCTGCCAGGGTGAATGCTCTCTTGCCCACGTCCGACCCCTCCTCTTAGTTCAGAGTTGGTCAAAGAGGCGCTCAAGTCCTTTCGAACGAGCATCTCGAGGAAAGGAGCGGCTGGTCAGGCGAGCGGTAAGGTTACCTGAAACATCGCTCCGCCGCCAACCCGGTTGGTTGCAATGACGCTGCCACCCTGGTCCTCGACCAGACGCAGGATGATGGCCAGACCCAGACCGATGCCACCGCTCTCGGGCCGGGTGGTGAAAAACGGGTCGAAAACTCGTCCCATGGCCTCGGGAGGAATGCCCGGTCCGTTGTCCGCCACCGTAAAGATGGCCCTGCCGCCGGAAGAGGTGACCGACCACTCGACCTTCGGCTCGTCGGCTCCTTTGACGGCTTGCAAAGCGTTGGTCAGCAAGTTCAGAAAGATCTGAATCGACTGCTCCATGTCGGCCCGGACCATCAATTCGGGAGCGCCCGGCTCGGTCACCAGGGTCACCTTCTGAGAACGGAATTCAGCTCCGACCAGGTCACGCACGCGGGCAAACATGCCGGCTACGGATACATCGGATAAGGTCGTTTTGTCGCCGCCCCGGGCCGCCCGTAACAGATCTTTGATGAGGCGCTCGCAGCGCTTGGCCTGTTGAAAAATGATGTCGTGGTCGCCGGGCTCGCCCTCGCCGGTGCGGCCCATGTCGGCCAGATTGATGATGGCGTCGAGAGGGTTGCGCAACTCGTGGGCCAACCCGGCCACCAGCGTGCCCAGCGCGGCCAGTTTTTCACCGTGGAGCAGTTTGGTGAAGACCTCAGCCCGCTCCACCGCCGAGGCGGCCAGATCGGCCATGATGGTGGCAAGTTCCAGGTCGGCCCGCTTGAAGTGGCCCGACTTCGAGCTGCTGTCGAGATAGATCAAGCCCATGTTGCGGCCCCGGGCCCGCATCGGGATACACAGGATAGAGATCGTCTCGAGGGTGCGCAGGCTGTCTGAGCTGCTCAGCATATGGTCGCCCTCGACATCGATCGACAACAACGGTAGCCCCTTTTCCAAGACCTCTTCGACCACCATCAGACTAAACTCCAGGCCGCGGTGGCTGCGGGCGGAGGTGCCCATTCTTACCACCACCTCGGGGACGCTCCCGCCCCGGTCGAGCAGCACCAGCCCGCGGTCGGCCCGCAGGGTCTCCATCAAGACCTCGATCACGGTGCGCAGGGTGCGCTCGTATTCGTGACTGGCGTTGAGACTGTAGCTGACGCGAGCCAGCAGGGCCAGCCGCTCGAGCTCGGGATCGGAGAGGCTACGCAGTGGTCCCTTGGCCAACTCGCGCTGCTGCTGGGTGTTGAGCCTGGCCACGAAGTGCTCGAGATGCTCGGCATCGCTGGGCGAGGCGAACTTAGAGAACTCATAGCCGGCGTGGTGCATGTTGGGACCCAGCGACTTGGACCAGCGCAACTCGGCCTGGACGCGCACCTGCCCCTCGGGCAGGTGGAGGTCGAAGCTGCCTCGTTCGGCCGGAGGCTCGTAGGCGGTGGCGCCGAAACCAGTGGAACTGAGGTCGACCACGAAGATGGGCTTGGAGGCGAAACTGCCTCCGATCACGGTCCGGTTACGGAAGGCCCTCCGCCGCTCGAGTTCTTTTTCGACCAAAGACACGACTTGCATGCGTTACACCCTGGACGAGCCTTGTCCTCCAAGGATCGTTCAGAGAACTTTGAGGCCTCACCCCTAGACTCACAGGGTGAGGATCCGCCCCGCCATCCATACCCCCCGGCCGCGCCGTCAACCCCCCGTCCCGGCGCCGTTCGATCGCTTGACGAAGACGTCGCACGTGGTCGAAGGAGTGGCTGACGGGGTCAATCGGGCGGCGGGAATGGCGGGTCTGGGCCTGGCCGGACTGTTCGTCGGAGGACTGCTCTCGGGCTCTCTGCTCTCGGCCATGGGAGCCACTTCGGCCACCGCTTCTTTGCCGGTGGCTATCGTCACCGGCACCGCCGTCATTGGCACCGCCGTGGGGGCGGGTCTACTGGGCCTGAAGGTGGGGAGTTTTGTCAGTGACAAAGCCGGCGCCCTGGCCGGACTGGCCAGCCAGAAGTTGGGCTTCGAGTCTCACTGGGGGCGCACCCTGGCCAAGACCGCTCTGGCTACCGGTGTCATGGTCGCTGGCGGAGAACTCATCTTGCGCGGCTCAGCCGTGGCTGGCGCGGTGCTGTTGGCCGGGGCGGCCGGTCAATGGGCCTGGCACAAAATCAGCGCCAGTTGAAGAACTCGGCCATCTCGCGATAGACGGCCGAGTCGTTGGGCAAGTTCCCGTGTTGTTTGTAACCTTTGCCGGGGAGCACGTCGACCTCGACGCCGGGCATGGCCAGGCTGTTCGACTCGACCATGCCGTCTCCACCCACAAAAGACGAGCGGCCCATCGAAGGAGTCCACAGTCCGTCCGAGCCCACGATCTTGACCCCCTCGGTCCGGGCTAGCTGATCTGTCCAGGTCCGGTTCAACTCTTGTAGGCGCGGATTGTTGGCCTCGGAAGCCATCCAGCGCATGGCGGGCAAATGAGCGGCGTTGAGTTCGGCCAGGTTCATTGCCCACGACACATCCTTCTCGATGAGCCGGGTGGCCAGTTCGGCAAAGCGCGTTCCGTGGTTGCCGGTGCCCAGGATCATCAGTCGTCCCATCCGCTCGCCGCCTTGCTCGAGATAGACGCGGCTGGCCAGGCCTCCCAGGCTGTAGCCCAGGGTGTCGATCCGGTCGGAACCGGTGGCCCTGGCCACCACCTCGAGAGCCTCGCCGATCTGCGGCGCCGACTGGTCGGGAGTGTCCAGGACATCGTCGAATACGACCACGAACACCCGGGCTCCGGCCTCGACCTGGGTGGGCTGGGTGCAGTCCTTGTCACTAAAGACCTGGCCGTGGCGCACGTAGTAGGCCTGCCCGCCGTTTCTTCCACCCTCGGTGAGCCGGGCCACCAGGTGGTCGAACTTTTCGGCTTTGGTGGTCCAACCGGGCACGATCATCACGGGCCGGTCGATGGTCACCAGCGGAACGTCCTGCAAGGGGTCGGCGGTCTGCATCAGCTGCTTGGCCGCGCTGGCTCCGTCGGCATAGAACTTGCCCGCCAGCATCAGGTGCGACAGGCTCGAGACGGTGTCGACATAGTCCCCCACGGTCTCCATCACCGACAGGCTGGGAGTGGCGGGAACCAGAAACTGGTTGGCTCCTATCAGCACCGAGAGGCCGCCCAGAGCCATCAAAGTGCCCCAGGCGGTTTTTTGCCCGCCGGCTCGCAACTGCTCGGCCGCAATCGTCGGCTTGGGACCGAGTTCGACCGTCTCGACCGGCTCGTTCGACTCCTCGGTTGGCGGCGCCGCCCGCCGGGGCAAAGCCCGGACGGGGTCGCATTGTGGCGTGAAACAGACCCTCACCCCTTGATTGTGCCACCCGGGGCCGAAAGAATCCTGAAGAGGGTCAGCGGGTTCTTGTGGACCGTGCATTGGGCCAGGGAAGCATACGGGGACAGGGCCACGGCCAGGCCCAGCGACAGGGCTAGTCCCAGTCGCTTGAATCCTGAGGGGACGAAGGTGGGTTGGCTGAGTTCCACCCGTTCCGCGGGGCGGCCGGTTCCTGGGTCAGGACAGGGGCGGCTCGGCGAACGAGCGGGGCCGGGGCGAGGCGAAGGTTGGTGTTGATCATGAGACAAGCCTATCCCACCAGCCTTGGACAGGCCTTGACCGGTCTGTTTCACCCCCCCCATGTCACCCGCCGGTCCGACTCCCGAATCAGCCGTAGGCAGGATGTCTGCTTTGGATTCATGTGCTACACTCGGGGGGTGAGGGGACATCGTGGGTTCAATTTAGCTGAAGTCGCTTTTGCGGTGGCGCTGATCGCGCTCACCATGATTTTACTCATCGGGCTGATGTTGACCGCCCATAACGGCAGTGCCTCGAACCACGAGGCGGCCGTGGCTGCCTCCCTGGCCGAGGCTCATCTCGACGAACTCAAACGCGGTGACTTCAACACCCTGGTCGGGCTGATCGGGGTCGGTGAGGTGGTCACCATCGAGACCGACGGGCGTCCCCATACTCTGACCACGCAGGTCGAACGGCTGGGTTCGACCCCGGGCACCCCTGACTATCAGGTGCTCAACCTGACCTGTGTGGTGACCTGGGAGAGCCGCAGCGTCGATCCCGAGAGCAAGCAACGACAGGCACGATTCCAACTGCAGACTCAGGCCGCTGCGGTGGCTCGCTACTGAGGAGGAGCTATGAAGAGAAAACGCGGTAGCGTGCTGATCATGACACTGGTGCTCATCGCGCTGGTGGCTATGTATACCACCGCAATGGTGGCCACCAATCAGCGTCTGTTCGGCATGAGCCGGCGCAGCGAGGATCTCACGGCCGCCCTTTCTCTGGGGCAGGGCGGGCTCAACCGGTTGATCCAGCAGTTGACCTTCGACTCCAACTTCAGTTCCGACCTGACCTACGGCGATGCTCAGACTGGCTACCAGATCACGTTCAACCCGGGCTCGCCCACGCGCTCGGTCAATAATTTGAACAACGCCTCGGCTTCGGTTGCTACCAACTACCGGGGGCAAACGGTGCCTGCCTACACGGCCGATGTCATCGTGGTAGCCCAGTCGAGCGGAGTAACGCGACGGCTGCGGTACGTATTGACCAGAGGCCTGGCTTATCGTGGTGCCATGGGTGCCAATGGCAAGATCGAGTTCGGAGCCGATGCCACCCTCAGAAGCTATACCAGTCTCACCGACCATACCCCGGTGGCCTGCCAGTTTCACGCCAACGACTCCAACAATACCGGGATGGGCGTGCTCTGGGCCGGCCCGCCCAGCACCTTCAGCATCGGCAATCAGTGCGAACTGACCTCGGCCAGTGGTCTGGATGGGGCCATCGAGGCCGCCAATCCCGGCAAGACGCAGTCGAACGTGCCCAAGGTTCCCATCCCTCAGGTCGATGTGGCCACCATGGTGTCTATGGCCAGCAGTTCACCACCACCCACCACCATTGCCACGGGTGGCATTTACTGCGATACCCAGACTTATCTAGCCGGCGACCAGACGATTGACGGCGATATCAACCTGCAGAACGGCAGCCTTTTCGTCGACGGCGACCTGACCATCAACGGAGGCCTGTTGGGCTTTGGCTCGGTCTATGTGACTGGCGATATCCACATCGTCGGCGGCAACGCCACCGTCATCACCAATCAGCCCAACGGCGCGGCCGTATTGGCAGGTGGAGACATCCTGTTCGAGGGCGCCGACGCCAGCGGCTATCTCGAGACTCTGGCCGCCCTCCACCCGGCCACCATCGGCGTGACCTGGAGTCAGGCCAAGAACGTGGTGAACTTGCTCGACCAGATCACTCTTCAGTCGCCGGCCAGCTATGCCCGGCCTGGCGGCTTTTCCGGGTTGGTGGGAAGCGTCGACACCTGGCTCACCGTACCGGCCTTTACGGCCTTTCCCCAGCTCGTCGACGTGTGGTGGGTCAAGTATCGTCTGGGCAACGCCACCGCCCTGGGCGGCAACACCGAAGCCATGCGCATTCCCAATCCTGATGGAACCTTTGCCGTCTGGAACGACGCGGCCATGCTGCGCCAGGTACGCGATGCGGTCGAGGCGCTGCCCACCTACAGCAGCGACTCCCGGGCCCAGCAAGTGACCCACGCGCTCGACCAGATGGGTTACTTCTATCGACACAGCTGGAACGGAGCCTGGCATGAAGGCAGCATGGGCGATCCTTACTTCAACCTCGACCACCAACTGTGGACGGTGCGGGGAATGACCGATCCGAGTGGCTCCCCCTACACCGGCTTCTGGTATAGCGGCGATCCCATCGTCGACCAGGCCAAGACCAACACCTACGTGCAGGACTATCTCGAGCTGAACCCCAGCCTGCCCGCTCTGGGCCGCGCCTACTTCCAGGGCGTGCTCTACGCCAACGGGTCGGTCAGCCTGGCTAACGACGCGGCCGTGATCGGCTCGATCGTCTCAGGGGGCGATCTGACCATCGCGGGCGAGGCCAACTTTATCTACAACCGAGAGTACGACGCCCTCACCAACAGCCTTGTCGGCCCCGTCAAGGTGGCGAGTTTCAACGAGTTATGAGGCGCCGAGCGTTTAGCCTGTTGGAGGTTTTGGTGGCCATGGGTATCTTTGCCCTGGTGACCACGCTGCTGGTCGGCCTCATCACCATGAGCGGAAACTGGATTCGCCGCACTAATGCCCGCCAGGACTCCCAGCAGGATCTCCTGGTGGCGGCCAACCAGATCGCAAGATCCCTGGCTCAAGCACCGGCGAGCAGTGTGCTCCTTCAATATCCCTCGGGAACGCCAGCCACCGGCGATCTGATTCTGTCGTTTCAAACGGCCCAGGACGCCACGGGTGCTTACTTCGAAGACCCCAATACCTTCGAACCGAGCTATCAGGGTTACACGGTCATTTACTGGGATGCTGGCAGTCGTCGCCTGCTGCAAGCCTTTCTACCCCAGCCTCCCACCACCACCATCGCCCCGGCCAATCCGGCCGCGGTGCTCGCCGCCCGCAACCCGGCCAGTGACCGGGCCCTGGCCAGTGAGGTCGACCGTTTTACGGCTCTCGATCCCAGCGACGATTCGCCGACGGCCCTGGTAACGAATCCCTTCCGCTTCCGCCTGGAAGTGGGTCAGGCCAAGCGCGACCAGGTGGTGTCGCTCGAGGCCGTCCGCAACGTCAGGCTCTATCGCTAGAAAGGCCCCGACCGGGGCCGATAAAAGTCATCCACGGAGATTCCCCCGGGTCAAGGCCTTTCCAAGGCGGACTGGCTATGCTCGAGTCAGGAGGTCCCACCCATGGATGAACTTCGCGCCAATCTCTATCACGTCGCCCGTTGTTTGTGTTCGACCGACTTCGACCAGGAGGCCCTTTCGGTCAGCGTCGAGGCCGACCAGCTAGCCCACGAACTACTCGCGAGCGAATCCTGTCCTAGCACTCTCGAGACCTTGACCTGGGCACGCGAGTTGCTGGTGGAAGGCCAGCAATTGGTATTCGAGGCCCTGGCTGATAACGGCTGCGGAACTCAGGCCCGTTGTGTCCTCCAGGAAGCCGCCTGGTTACTCTTGGCCGCCCTGCTTTGATGGACTGTCTGTGTTAACAGTTTTACGATGAGAAGGACCTCGGCGAGTCCTGACAAACCCTCCGGTATCGGGAGGTTATATGCATCCATTCTTTCATCATTTTCGTCTGCTGTTGGCGTCGTTGCTTTGTTTGGCCGTGGTGGCCTGCAATGACTCCGACAGCGATATCAACTTCTCTTCGGGCACTAACGGTGGAGGTCAACCAGCCCAACAGAACGCTGTCTTCCGAGGCCGCGTCACGGGGACCGTCATCGTGGGCATCGACCAGATTGGTAACCTGTTTTCGGTCGAGGCCGACAACGCTGGCAACTTCGCCCTGACGCTGCCGGCTCCGGGCACCTATCGTCTCTATCTCATCGAGCAGTTTTCCACGGCTCCGCTGGTGGTCAACGGCAGCAACGTGTTCGTGGTCGGCCAGCCTGTGGACTTTGACCTGGGCAACGTCACCATCGTCAATGGGGTGGCCGTGTCGAGTAATTCCATTCTGACCGCCGCTGGCGTCACCGACGGTGGCACCAACACGGCATTCCCAGCCGCGCTTACCAACCCGCCCACGGCAGGTCTGTCCCTCGACCAGATCTTTGACCTCGGTTTTCTGGCCCTCAAGAACGGCGGGTTCTTGCTGGCCCGAGGCTACTTCAAGGCGGCCGCCGACCTGACCGCCGGCCAGACCGGCAACGATGCCGACACGGCCAACTTCTTTTACGGCCTGACGCAACTGGCCGCCTTGCTCGATAACATCCAGAGCGACGGCACCGACAACGGTCTCAACAATCTTGGTGACATCCTCGATGCGGCCGGCTACGACCCGTTGCGGCGCCCTAACCTCGGCGCTCTGATCCGGCCTGTGCCGTTTGCCAACACCACGCCCAACGGCGAGGCTTTGCGCCAGTATCTGGCCGGACCGGCCCGGATGGAGTTCGAATCGGCCATCGCCAGTCTCGAGAAGGTCAGCCCGAGCTTCCAGCGCAGCTGGGAACTCTTTGATGTGGCCGATCTCTTCCCCGGTCCTCCCGTGACCACGGTCGAGAGCGACTACGGAGACGTGCTGGCCTTGTTGAGTCTGGCCAAGCAGGAATTGGCCTTCGTTCTTATCGTCAGTTCCTACGACCTGAGCGGCGATGTGGGGTTTGTCCTCAACAATCCTCAGTTGGTGACCCTCCAGGCGCTGGCCACCGGCAATCCCAACTTGCTCAACCACGTCACCGGCGCCAATCTCACCCCGGTCGGCCAACAACTCGACTCGGCCTATGACCTGCTGGGTCAGGCCATCGCCTTTATGCAGAACGAAGCCGACGACCAGACCAACGACTTCATCAACCTGCGGGGCTTGACGGCCATGCAACTACAACCGTTCCTGCAGCAACTGGCCGGCGCCCGTCAGGCGCTGGTCAACCCGATTGCGCTCAACCAACCCGACATGTCGATGGGCACCCTGACGGCCTCGAATTTCTTCGACGCCAATGGGCTCAATCTGCATCAATTCTTCCCGACCTTCGCGGGCGATCAGGTCACCAGCCTGTTCGCTGGCACACCTTTCGGCGACGTCTACAATGGCTATGGTGGAGGCACTCTGGCCGATCCCAACCACGACACCAATATGAACATGGTTCCCGACATTCTCGAGTAGCCTTTCTCGTTGGGAAAATGGCCCGCTACCGCGAGGTGGCGGGCCTTTTTGCATCCGTTTTGCAAACCCGGCTTCGAAGCGCTCACTTAGGTCAAAAAGAGTTACAAACCCTCAACAATAGATCGGGCCTTCTGGCGACCTGGATGATCAGGAGGTATGTGATGAAGAAGACTCTGCTAGTAACCCTGATTACCCTGCTGGCTTTCGCCGGCCTGTTTGTTGAACGATACTATCAAAGCCGCGAATTCGTCGTGATCGGAGAAGTCAGTCAACCCACCGTGTTGTGGCTCGAGAAATCGGGCTGTGACCTCGTGCGAGCAGACAACCAGCTACTGGTTCGCGTCCACGACCGCGAGAAGACCCTCCAGGGACTTCGCTATGCTCTGGAATACAACCAGCTCAACCGCTCGCTCCATCATTTTACTATGGGTATGTTCATCGAAGGCATGGGACCCGAGTCCGACCCCCATTACAAGGCCGTCGAGATCGGTCCCGACGGCCGGGCCGTGGTGGTGGAGCGAACCCGAGAGGTTCGATGGGTCTACGACCCTACCAGCGCGATGGCTCACAAGTCAGGGAACTACGCGGGTTATCGGCGCGACCTCGCTCCCATCCCCGAGGGCATCGGCCCCGACGAGGCCGAAGCCAGAATGATCATCGGATGGATGCGCCAGCTGAGCGACCAGGAGTTGCTGTTCTCAGAATTTGTCTTGTAGCGGACCGCGCGCCCGCCCACTTCGTGGGGGGCGGGCCGCCTGTCTAACCCCGAAGAGCCGAGGCCGAGAGGCCCAGGCCGAGCAGACCCAGCAGGCTGCCGGCGGCCATCACGCCGAAGGCGTATCCGCCCGAGCTGGGTTGGCGACCCTCCTCGAAGAGAACACAGTTGTCGACATCGAGCTTGGCAAAGTTCTCTTTGAGCAGCTTTCGCTCGTCGCCCTTGAGCGAGTCGATCTCGTTGACCACCATCCCCGTCACTTTGGTGGGAAATTTGTCCTCGTCGATGGCCTTACCCAGCGCAGTCTTGGTGCGCCAGCGCTTGGTCTTGACAATGACGTGCGGGGTCAACACGGTGAAAGCCTCGGCGAAGGTGATCTGGTCGGCATCGCCGCCGTGCTTGGGAGCCAGTGTCTCGACGGCCTCCGCGACTTCGGCGTCGGTGAAGATCGGATAGTAGGCGTAGTCGATCGAGTCGCTCTCGAGTTCACCATAATAGATGCTGCCGGCGCCCATCGGCACGTGTTCGTCGATGGTGCGGTAGGGGTTGGCAGGGACCCCTTTTTCGAGTTCTTCTAGACTGATCACTTCAGGCGTGGTGCTGACGCCCTTGGAGAGCTTGTACTCGCTCACTCCGTGGAAAATCAACATCCCAGCCCCGACAAAAATGATCAAAACAAGGCGTAACATCGGAAACCCCCTCAGGTTGATAACGGCATAAATTCGGGCTTGGTCGAAAAGGCCCTCTAGGGAATGACCTCGACCTCGACCCGGATGACTCCGTCGCGAAGGAGATCGAGTTCTTCCGCTGCTCGTCGCGATAGGTCGATGACCCGCTCAGGGTTGTGGGGACCCCGGTCGTTGACCACCACCTCCACCGATTGGCCGGTATCGAGCCGGGTCACCCGCAGCCGGGTCCCGAAAGGGTGGGTGCGATGGGCTGCCGTGAGGGCCTCGCGGTCGTACGGCTGACCGCTGGCCGTCGGTCGACCCTGGAACTTGTCGGCGTAGTAGGAGGCCAGTCCCTCTTCGGCCCACACCGGAGCCGTCAGCAGCATGATCAGCAACAGCCAGCGCATCTCTCTAGCTTCGGGCCGCGCTCGCCGGGTCCTTGCAGATCCAACCTCGAGGCGGGAATGACTCGGGAGCAGGCTCTGGAGTTCACCGGGCTGTAACCAGAAGACCTTGATGGCTGAGATCGATTGGCTCGGTCCACGGTTTACCTGGCGTTAAACCTTGCGGCCGGTCGAGCCCTGATAATGAGGTGTGCAGATTTCCACGCCATCCGTCCGTTCTCGGCCGGTGGATCGGCTGTTTGAGCCTACGCCACCGAAGGAGCCGGTCAAACCCGAGCCGACCCTCGGTTATCGCCTTGACCAGGTCCTCGATCAGGCCTGGCTCGGAGCCGGTGCTCTGGGCCTGGGCGCGGGCCTGCTGGCCGGACCCACCGCCGGCTGGCTCGGCACCACCTCGGGCCTCGTGGCCGGAGCCCTGGCGCTGCCTCCGCTAGTTTTGGGCGGGGTCGCTGTCGGCCTGGGTGCATCCAATCTGTTCGGGCTCGATGACGACGGAGTGCCGGCTGTGGTCGGAGGGGTCATCGGCGGCATCGGGGCGCTGGCCGGCGGATACCTCATTGGTCACGGCGCCCATGGCTGGCTGTTGAGCGCCGCCCTGGCCATACCGGCCGCCGTGGGGGCGGGTGGATTGGCCGCCCTGGCCCTGGATGGCCGGGACCACCTCGAAGCTTACTACCAGCACCAGGACCGCTTGTTCGAATATGAGTCGGCCCGGTTGGGCTATCAAGACCAACTGAGCGAGTATCAGAAGAAGCTGGCCGCCTATCGCAGCACCCTGGCGCGCCGCGAACTCGACCTGGAACTCACCGATCAGCGTCTGGTGGTAGGTGATGTCGAAGTCGAGGTTTCGCCCCAGTAACGCGCTCGACATAGGCGTCGGGGTCGCATTTGCGCTCTAGCCCTGAACGGGTCATACAGCGCACTTTGCCAAAGATCGCCCGCTCCTTCCAGGGGCGATCGTGCAGGCCGAACAGCCATCCGATGTTGGCGAACGAGTTGGGGTCGCGTCCGTCGAGAAGATAGCGATTGTTGAGTTCGAGGGCCACCCGGTAAGCATATTCTGGCGTGTTGGTCCAGGTCAGTATCTGCTTGCCCCAGTACATCCGCATGTGGTTGTGCAGATAGCCGCTACTCACCATCTGGTGCTGGGCGGCGTTCCAATATTCATCGTGAGTCTGGCCGCCCTCTAACTGCTTGGCCGTGTAATAGACTTCCCGCTCGTCGTCTTTGTGCTCGAGCAGCGTGGTGCGTGCCCACTCGGGCAGACAGCTGAACTGATCGTAGTTCGGAGTGTAGAAAACGAAATTCTGGGCCAGGCTGCGGCGCACCGTCAATTCTTCGATGAACGCCTCGTTCTTCGTCTGTAGGGCCAGCCACACCGGGCTGATCTGCCCGAAGTGTAGATAGGGGCTCATCATCGACACCACCGGGTCCTCGGGGTGGGCTCGTTGCTGGTCGTACCGATCGATCTGGTCGAGAAAGGAGCTGAAGCGACGCCGGGCGGCCACGGTGCCCGAGACGAGTTCTACCGGCTGGACCGTCTTGGGCACCTTCAGCTCGAGGTTGAAGTTAACGTCCTGGCAGGGATAGGAATTGGCTTGCTGCGTGATGGTGGGAATCTCGTCAAGATATGGCTCAAGCCACCTCTTCACTTTCGGGCGGAGGGTGCGAGCGGCGTATTCAGCCTTGTCCGAGACCCGTTCGACCGGTATGACCGCCTCGCCCTCGATCTGGTAAACCCTCCCGTCAAAGGTTTGGGCCACTTCGCGGTACAGGGCTCGGAGCTCGCGAAGATAGCCACGATCGAGCACCACTTCGGCAGCCTCTCGAGTGAGGCGAACGAATTCTCGAAGCGGCTCGCCATGAGCCAGGCTGAAGGCCAGGTTGCGACGACGCAGGGCCCGGGCCGTCTTCTCCAGCCCTCGCAGCATGAAGTCGAAGTGGCGCCAGTTGGCCTCGGGAAAGTCCTCCCACACGATAAAAAAGACCACCACGGGCAGGCCCAACTGGTTGCCCCGCCAGATGGCGAACTCCAGGGCCGGATTTTGCTCGGCCCGCTGAGCCGACTGCATCCAATAGGCCACGAACTTGCCGTCACGCTGCTTGTCACTGAGGGTCTCCAGACGCTTCTCTAGAGCGGAGAGGTCCATCCTCTCATTAGAGACCAGCTCGCTTCCCGGAGGGAACCTTCCTTGGTGTCTCGAGCCCCTATACGATCCCTGCGCAGGTAGATAAGCAGGCTACCAGCCAGAGTGCCATCAGTCCCGCCAGAAAGACGAGAGCGACTTTGCCGAAGACGCGGGGTGGCGGGCGGCGCGAGAGTTGGCCACTTCCGGACGGAAAGTTACTGGTCGAGGGGAATGACGCGAATGGCGTGCTCGCCGGGTACGGCGACGTAGAGGCGCTGCAGCACGGGGTCGACGGCCAGACCGCCAATGACCGTCCAGAAGACAGGCTCTTTGGCCACCAGGGCCCCGGGAGCCACCGTCAGTAGCGGCACCACGGCGCCATCGGCCGACAGCCGCACCACCCGGTCGGCCCCCGCTTCGACCACCGCCAGATCGCCGTCAGGCAGGGCCTCGACAGCCGTCGGCCGGGACAGACCGGAGGCCATCACCAGGGGAGCCCGCTGGCTCAGCAGCACCACCCGGCCGGTGTCGCGGTCGATCACCACCAGGCCTTTGCCCGGCAGGCGGGTCACATCCACCGGCTCGGACAAGCCGGTCAGGACCGGCACCAGGCCTCCGTTAGGTAAGACCGCCACCACCCGCGAGCGGCCCAGTTCGGCTACATAGAGGGTACCCCCGGCACTGGTCAGGCCGGCCGGATCTTTGAGGCCCTCGGCCACCACCCGGGCCCGTTCGCCCCAGCCAGAAACGATCTGGCCGTTGCGGGTCAAAGAGTAATAGACCGTGCCATCCTCGCCCAGGGTCGAGTCGACCACGCCCACCAGTTGCTCGGGGCGAGCGAAGAAGGCTCCTAGCAGGGGAGCGTGGACGGGGGTCTGGCCCTCATCTAGCTCGACCGCTGTCAAGCCAGCGGCAAAGAGGCGGTTCTCTAGCTCAAAGCGCAGGCTGCCACCGGACTGGCCCCCCGCCAGGCGAACCGTGGTCTGGCCGCTCTCGAGGTCGAGTTCGCTCAGCGAACCGTCGAGCAGATTGCAGGCGACCAGGGTATTGGGCCCTTCCCGCGCCAGGGCGCACAGGCCAGTGTGGGTCTCGCCGACCATCCGTTGACCGGGACGGTCCAGAGGCAATTCCCAGACCGTGCCCGTTAGAGCCTCGCCTACATAGACGTGGCCCGGCTCGGCCACCAGGCCCAGAGGGGTGTTCAGGCCAGCCGCCAGTTCGCTCTGGCCCGAGCCGTCTAGCTTGATGCGCTCGACGCTACCCTGGTTTGGCAAGCTCACGAACAGTTCGCCTTCGCCGGCCGCCAGATCGCCCACACCGTCGAGGCCGAAGGCCACCACCTTGCGTATTCCACCTGACCGGGGATCGAGTTCGAGCACCCGGCCGAACTTTTCGGCCAGAAACAGGCGACCACCGCGATAGGCCAGGGCCGTCGGAGCTTTGACTTCGAGTTCGAACTCGGTCCAGCCGGTGGCGTCTAACCGGCCGACTCTGTCGTTGAGGGGATCGGCCAGCCAATAGGCGCCCTCGCCTTCGGCCACCGACCAGGGCCGCAGGCCTTTGGGGCACCCTTCCAGGCCGTGTAGTCGGCCGGCAGCGAATTCGGCCACCACCAGACGTCCCTGGCTGAAGACCAGATCCGAGGGCCCGGCCAAAGGCTCGGCCAGGGCGCCGCAGCACCACAGCAGAACCAGCAGCCAGGCCTTTCTCACTCGAGAACCACCTGGACGTAGCGGCGACCCACTTTGAGGATGGGCGAACCCGTCAGGTCGAGGTCGACCATCTCGGTCACCTTCTCGCCATCGACGCTCACGCTGCCTTGCTCGACCAGGCGCCGTGACTCGCGATTGGATGAAGCGAGCCCTACCTGCGTCAACAGCTTGACGATAAACAGCTTGCCGTCGCTGGTCTCGCCGCGGGGCACGGCGGCCTGGGGCATGTCGGTAGGAATCTCTTTTTGCGAAAAGACCCGCACGAATTCGTCCTGGGCGGCCTGGGCCTCGGCGGCGCCGTGATAAATGGTGATGATCTCGCGGCCCAGCCAGAACTTCACGTCCCGGGGGTGGTCCTGGCGCAGGCGCCGGTCCACCTCATCCATGGGCACGGTCGTGCACAGCTCGAAATAGCGGCGCATCAGGTCGTCGGGGATCGACATCAGCTTGCCGAACATCTCGTTAGGAGGCTCGGTGATGCCGACGTAGTTGCCCAGGCTCTTGCTCATCTTCTTGACCCCGTCGAGGCCTTCCAAAATCGGCATGAGCAAGACGATTTGGGGCGGCTGGCCGTACTCTTTTTGCAGCGTGCGACCCACCAGGTTGTTGAACTTCTGGTCGGTTCCGCCCATCTCTACATCGCTCTTGAGAGCTACCGAGTCATAGCCCTGCATGAGGGGATAGATCAGCTCGTGCAAGCCGATGGGAACTCCTTCGCGAAAGCGCTTTTCGAAGTCGTCTCGCTCCATGATGCGGGCCACCGTGTAGCGCGAACTCAAGGTCACCACGTCGGCAAAGCTCATCGGTCCGAGCCATTCTGAATTGAAGCGCACTTCGGTCTTGTCGGGGTCGAGAATGCGTGAGAACTGTTCGGCGTAGGTGCGCCCGTTCTCTTCGATCTCTTCGGGGGTCAGCACCTTGCGCGTCTCGGAGCGTCCGCTGGGGTCGCCCACCCGGGCGGTGAAGTCGCCGATCAAGAGCACCACCTGGTGGCCCAGGTCCTGAAACTGGCGCAGCTTGCGCAACACCACCGCAAAGCCCAGGTGAATGTGAGGCGCGGTGGGGTCAAGACCCAGCTTGATGCGTAGAGGGCGCTTTTGCTCGGCGCTCTCTTTAAGGCGAGCCTTGAGGTCTTCCTCTGAAATGATTTCGGCGGTGCCGCGTTTGAGCAGCTCGAACTGCTCTTCCACAGGCAAGAAAGTCATCGATGTCACTCCCATTCGATCGTTCCCGGCGGCTTCGGAGTAATGTCGTAAACCACCCGGTTGACCCCCTCTACTTCGTTGACAATGCGGGTCGCGATGCGATCCAGAAGGTCCCAGTCAAGACGAGCCACGTCGGCCGTCATGGCGTCCTCAGAATGAACCGCCCGCACGGCCACCACGTCGGCATAGGTGCGGGCGTCTCCCATCACCCCCACGCTCTTGACGGGGAGCAGGGCGGCGTAGTACTGCCAGGGATGTTTCTCCATGGTGGCCTGAAAAATCTCGCTGCGAGCGATGTGGTCGGCGGCCCGGGCCGTGTCGAGGCGGGTTTTGTCGACCGGACCGAGCACCCGCACGGCCATTCCCGGGCCGGGGAAGGGCTGGCGCTCGAGGATGTCGCGGGGCACGCCCAACTCGGCTCCCACCCGGCGCACCTCGTCTTTGAACAGGGTCTTGAGGGGCTCGACCAGCTTGAGCTTCATGTCCTCGGGCAGCCCGCCCACATTGTGGTGGGTTTTGATGGTGGCCGCTTTGCCTTTGCCGCCGTGGCCGCTCTCGACGATGTCGGGATAGAGCGTGCCCTGGACCAGATATTCGATGTCGGGCTCTTCGTGCAGGGCCTGCTCGAAAACGCGGATGAACATCTCGCCGATGATCTTGCGTTTTTTTTCGGGCTCGGCCACTCCGGCCAGCGCCTGTAAGAAGCGCTCTTCGGCCTCGATTTTGCGCACATGCAGACCGGTCTCGCGCAGGCTCTCCATCACCTGGTCGGCCTCGCCCTGGCGCAGCAGGCCGTTGTCGACGAAAAGACAGATCAGCTGGTCGCCGATGGCTTTGCCCACCAGGGCCGCGGCCACCGTTGAATCGACTCCGCCCGAGAGGGCACAGGCCACCCGGGCCGAGCCCACCTGCTGGCGAATCTCGCGCACCGTGGCCTCGACGAAGCACTCGGCGTTCCACTCGAAGCGGCAACCGGCCAGCTCGAGAAAGTTCTTGAGCAGCTTGGTGCCTCCAGGAGTGTGGCTCACCTCGGGATGAAACTGCAGACCGTAATAGTTGCGGTCGGGGTCGCCCATCGCAGCCATGGCGCTGTCGGTGACGGCCAGTTCGCGAAAGCCCTGGGGAAGGCGCTCGACCCGATCGCCGTGGCTCATCCAGCAGGCCTGCTCGCCCTCGAGTCCGGCAAAGAGCGGGTTGTCGCCTTTCATCTTGAAGCGAGCCGGGCCGTACTCGCGCACGGTGCCGCGCACCACCTCGCCGCCCAGGTGGCGGCTCAACAGCTGCATGCCGTAGCAGATGCCCAGAATGGGCACGCCGCTCTCGATCAGGCCCGAGGGCAAACCGGGAGCCCCCTCGTCATAGACGCTGTTAGGCCCGCCCGACAAGATGACCGCCCGTGGCGAGGAGCGGCTCAGTTCGTCCCAGGGATGGTCCGGGTCGACCAGCTCGGCAAAGACGCCGCACTCGCGCAGGCGGCGCGTGATCAACAGGTTGTACTGCGAGCCGTAGTCGAGCACCAGCACGTTTTCACTCGGTTGCATAGCCTGCCTTTCGCAGCCCGGCGAAAGCCTTCCTGGCTGGTATGGTGACTCTCGGGGTGTTAGAATACTCGGATGAAACGACCCCGCCGCACCGGACCGACCAAAAAGTTCAGCCAGCACCTGTTGCTGACCGTCGAGCCTCCTCGCTTCTTGCGCGAGGCTCTGGTGCGCGAGCGCAAGACCTGGCGCAAACAGCTCGACCAGGACGCGCGCTGGGTTCCGGCTCTGGCCCTGCATCTTACTTTGCGCTATCTGGGCGAGCTCGAGGTCGCTAAGAGCAAGCTGCTCAGCAAGAAACTTGCGGCTGCGGCGCGAGACATCGAGCCCTTTCAGGTTAGTCTGGCCGGTCTGGGTGGCCACCCCTCGCTTGAGGAGGCCCGCACCCTCTATCTTTCGGTGGTCAAATCCAAGCCTCTCAAAGCCCTGGTGGCCTCCGTCGAGGACTGCTGCAAGGAGCTCTCGTTGGCCAAGGACAAGAAGCCTTTCGAGAGTCATATCACCCTGGCTCGCTGCAAAGAGCCGCAATCGTTCTCCGAACTCGAGTTGCCCGAAGAACTCAAAGGTTTCACCGTGCGCAGTTTCTCGCTGCTCGAGAGTCGCTCGGGACCCGGTGGTTTGAGCCTGCATCCTTTACGTCGATTCGAACTGGCGGCAACAAGCCCGGGCTAGATCCAGCAATCCACCAATCAGCGCTTGCTAGAATCCAACCGTGAGGATTCTGCCCGGACTAAATACCATTGCACGGCAAGCCGAGTCGCTCAAGGGGCGACTCGAGGATGCCATCGACGCCCTGCGGCCCCCAGACCTGCCCGCTTACAAAGAAGAGCGCGGTCCCTATCAGGTCAAGACGACCAAGCAGGGCTTTGTCGACGAAACTCGCGACCGTAAGATTCCCCTCAAAGTCTATTCGCCCGAGGGCGGCGACCCCAACGAGGAACACCCCGTGGTGGTCTTCTCGCACGGATTGGCCGGCAACTCGCTGACCTATGACTACATCGGCAAGCATCTGGCCAGCCACGGCTATCTGGTGTTGCAGCCCACCCATGTGGGCTCGGACACTTACTCGGTGCTGCGCCACGGCCCTCTGTCTACCTTCCAACAACGCGAGCTGGTCGATCGGGGCAAAGATGTCAGCTTCTGTCTCGACCGCCTCGAAGAAGGCAAGATCGAGACCGACGCCAAGCCTGACCTGGAACACGTCGGGTTGGCCGGGCACTCGTTTGGAGCCCTTACGGCCCAGGCCATGGCTGGTCTGCCGGTGCAGGCCCACGATGGCCACCACTTCAATCTTGGCGACGAGCGCATCGATGCGTTTGTGGCCATGTCGCCCTACGGCGACTCGGCCCCCAGCCGCTTGCTCGGGCTCGATGTCAACGGCTACGACCACATCGACCAGCCGATTCTGTACATGAGTGGCAGTCGTGACACGCTCTTTACCATGGGTCGAGGGGCCAAGACCCATCTGACGCCTTACTACCGCACCCCGGGCCCAGACAAATACCACGTGCTGGTGGGAGGAGCCCGCCATGAAGAGTTCGCCCAGGTCCTGGGTCAACTCGACCGCAACCTGGCCACCATGGTCAACAGCAGCACCACCGCCTTCTTCGATGCCTATCTACGGGAGGACCCGGCGGCTAGCCGCTATTTGCACGACGACCTGGGCGAGGTTGCTCTGGCCCATCGCTCGACGGCTATGGTGGGAGGCTGCAACCAGGACGCGTAGAATCCCCCCAAATGCACGTTCTGGTGGTGGGCGACAAAGAGGCAGAGCGAGCTGTCTTGCGTGAGGCTGTGCTTCGACTCGGCCATGAGCTGAGCGTAGCCGCCGATGGCGACCAGGGCTGGCAAGCCTATCTCGAGCACGCTCCCCAGATCATCCTCAGCGATTTCATCATGCCCGGCAAGAACGGTCTCGAGCTTTGCCGGGCCGTGCGCGAACAGCCCTTTGAGCACTACACCTATTTCGTGTTGCTTTCGACTCTTTCCGAGCGCGGGCACGTTCTTGACGGGCTGCGCTCAGGGGCTGACGACTATCTGCCCAAACCGGTCGATGTCGAAGAACTCGAGCTGCGCCTGCTGGCCGCGCGCCGGGTGACCGAGCTTCACGCGCGATTGGCCCAGCAACGCAACGAACTCGAGGCGTTGAGCCAGAAGCTGCTGGATGAGTCGCGCAAAGACACCCTCACTCAGGTAGGCAACCGTCTCAAGTTCAACGACGACTCGCGCGGCCTGCTCGACGCCTATAGCCGCTACGGTCACGCCTACACGCTGGCCATCTGTGACATCGACTACTTCAAGCAGTACAACGACACCTATGGTCATCTGAAAGGAGACGAGATTCTTTGTCTGGTGGCCAGCCATCTCGAAAGTGCCACCCGGGCCAGCGACCACGTCTATCGCTTCGGGGGCGAAGAGTTCTTAATCGTCTTTGCCGAGCAGGGTCCCGAGGTGGCCCAGGTCGCCGCCGAGCGCCTGCGTCGCGAGATTGAGGGCCTCGATGTGCCCCACGCCGGCAACCCCCAGACCGGCAAGTTGACCATCACCTTTGGCCTGGCTCCGCTCTGCGGGGCCGATCAGAAAGATCTCGAGCGAACGTTACAGGTGGCCGACGAAGCCCTCTATGCGGGCAAAAGCGCCGGCCGCAACCAGGTCGTCGTCCACCGGCAGGTCGTGCCGGTCGATTAGGCCTGGCCCCGTCCGAGCAGGGCGGCCAATTCCTTATACTGCATCCACCATTGGTTGCGGGGGCGATGATGGTCGCGCTCGATGAGGCGGGGGAAATCCTCCATCTCCAAAAAGCCCTCGCGGCCCAGGAAGAAGGCGCCCGTCCCGCCGCTACTCAGCTCGTGGTGTAGCTGCTCGACGCAGTGGACGGCAAAGCGCACGGCCAGCAGCCGATCGAAAGGGGTCGGGTCGCCCCCCTGTTGCAGATGCCCTAAGATGGCCTGACGCACGTCGAACAGGTCGCCTCCCTCTTCTTCGAAGAGCGCGCAGATAAAATCTGTGTCGTAAAGGGGATGAGCCTTTTCGTTGCGGATCACCAGCCCCAGCCGGCGGCCCAGGCGAAAGCCGTCGGAGAGGCGCGAGAGGTCCCCCAGCAGATCCGAGATAGAAATGCTGGTTTCGTTGAGATAGACCTGTTCGGCCCCCGTGGCCAGGCCGCTGGTCAGGGCCAGGTAGCCACAGTCGTGGCCCATCACGTCGACCACAAAGCAGCGATTGGTGGCTACCGCCGATTGCTTGATGCGGTCCACCGCCCATACGATCGAGTTCAGCGCCGTGTCGGCCCCGACACTGAGTTCGCAGCCTGGCAGGTTGTTGTCGATGGTGGCCGGCATGCATACCATGGGAATGTTGAACGCCGGAAACTGGCTGCGCTCGCTATAGATTCGAAAGACGCTCTCGTAGCCGGCCCATCCCCCGATCATCAGAATGGCGTCGATGCTGTGGTTCTCGATACTACGGGCCAGGTGGTAGAACTCGCCGGGCAAGACCGTGACCGGATGGGTTCCCAACTCGGCCCCGCCCAGGTGAGACCAGCCGGTGACGCTCATCCAATCCAGTTCTTTCAGATGGCCATCGCCCAGGCCGCGAAATCCCTGAGTGACGCCCAGTGGAGTGTGGCCTCGATCGAGCAGCAGGCGCACGCTCGCCCGCACCGCCATGTTCATGCCGGGAGCCGGACCGCCGCAATGCAAGATGGCCACCCGCTTCGAGCCCCGCTCCTGGCGCGGACGGGCCTGCACCAGTGTGCTCCAGGTGCGGTGCAAGCGCGCAAACGACCCACCGCGCAGCTTCATGGCTCGCTGGTAGTCGCCTTGCTCGACGGCCAGGGCTACCTCCTGGCAACGCTCGACGCACTCAGGCAGGGGCAGTTTCTTGGGGCGATTGGCCACCAGGCCGACGAACCAGGCGCCCCCCCTGGATTCTTCCGCCAGCGCCTCGCGGGCAGCCGCCTGGCCCAGAAAGGTCCCGAGGTTGCGGTCAAACGCACTGGGAGCCCCACCGCGCTGGACGTGCCCCAGAATCGTGACCCGGGCATCTTCGCCCAATTCCTCGACCATGGCCTGGCGCACGTCTTCGGCGGTGATGCGGTTGCCCTGGCGGTCGCAGGCGCCCTCGCTGAGAATGACGATGCTGGCTCGGCGGCCGACTTCCCGACCGGCCTGCAGGCGTTGGGCCATCTCCCTTTTCCAGGTGGCACCGTCAGGAGCGTCCTCGGGGATCAAGATCCACTCCGCCCCGCAGGCGAGCCCCGAGGTCAGGGCCAGATAGCCGCAGTTGCGGCCCATCACCTCGATGACAAAGGCGCGCCGGTGGCTCGAGGCGGTGCTATAGACCGCGTCCACGGCCGCCACGATGCGATGGAGGGCGGTGTCCGTGCCGATGGTCACATCGGTGCCAGCGAAGTCGTTGTCGATGGACCCGGGCAGTCCGACGACGGTGAGATTGGGCAAAGCTTCGGCCTCTTCGTTTGTGACCGTGCCCGATTCTATCAGGCGGGCTTTGAGCTGACCCCATTCCTTGCGCAGTACGTTGGCCCCCGTCAGGCTGCCGTCGCCGCCCACTACGATGAGGCGGTCGATGCCCCGCTCGACCAGGTTGCGAGCCGCCTTGAGGCGGCCCTCGGGCGTGCGAAAGTCGGCGCAGCGGGCGCTGCCCAGATGGGTTCCCCCCAACTGCAAGATGCCCGACACCGAACCCCAGTCGAGAGGCTCGATGGATCGACCACCATCCACCAGACCCTGAAAGCCTTCATGCACCCCGTAGACCCGGGCTCCGTCGAACAGGGCAGTGCGCACCGCCGCTCTGACCGCAGCGTTCATCCCCGGGGCATCACCACCACTGGTGAGGATGGCTAATTTCACGTTAGCATTGCTCATGGGCGGGGCCATTTCGCTCCCGCCCCCCCGCCTGCCTCTACTACAGGCTCTTGATCACGTTCATCATGGGGGTCATGGTGGAAATCACCAGCACCCCCACCACTCCGCCCATAAACAGCATCACCATCGGTTCGAGCAACGAAGTGAAAATCTCCAGGGTATTCTCGAGTTCGAACTCGTAAATGTCGGCCATGCGGGTCAGCATGTCGGCTAGCGCCCCGGATTCTTCGCCCGCTTTGACCATGTGCAGGACCATCGGCGGAAAGAACCCGCAGGCGGCCAGCGATTCTTCCAGATGAGAGCCGTCTCGCAGAGCCCCAACCGAGGTCTCGATCAGCTCCTCCAAGACGGCGTTGTCAGAGGCTTTGGCGGCCAGGCTCAGAGCCACCAGAGGAGCGATGCCGACCCCGAGTTGCACGGCCAGCGCTCGCGAAAAGCGCGCCACCGCCACCGTTCTCAAGGTCTCTCCCAGCAGGGGCAGCTTGAGTAGCAGATGATGGACATGATAGCGCACCTCTTCGCGCTGCCACAGTTTGGGCAGCCCGATCGAGAGACCCACCAGGGCCAGCACACCGAAGAGATAGAACCAGCCGCTGCGCAGCACCGAGCAGACCACCATCACGCAGCGAGTCAGCAGAGGCAGTTCCTGGCCCAGACCGCTCACCATCTGGAAGATGCCTTCCATGAGATAGGGTGGGATGAGGATGAGCATGAGAAAAGCCACTGCGAAGGTGAAGGCTGGATAGGTGATGGCGCTCTTGACCTTCATGACCATGGCCCGATGGCGTTCCTCGTAGAGGCTCAGCTGCAGCAGGGTATCATCCATCGTGCCCGCCGATTCGGCGATGTGGATCAGACGGAGCTGCAGACCGGTGAAGGCTCCCTCGCATTGGCTCATGGCGTTAGAGAGATAATGCCCACTGCGAACCTTGGTGGCCACGAAATCGCAAACCTGGGCCATCTGAGGATCTTCAATCTGTTCGGACAACAACATCAAGGACCGCTCGACAGGAACACCGGACCGAAACATCACGGCCAACGAGCGGAAAAATACGACGCGAGCCTCGGACGATGGCCGAAATCGGCGGCCGGGTGCGACGCCCTGTGTGTTGCTTACTTTCTGCAGTCGTCCTCCATAGGTGCGGACGGACGGGGTTCCGGCGGACATAGCACTCCCATCCCACCAGCTCGGTCCGTCGGAACTGAATTTCTCTCAGTTTCTCGAGGAACCTGCGTGGCGGGGCCACGTCCCAGAACTAAAGTATAGCATACCCCCACGCAGCCGACCAATTAGCCAAAGACTTCGGGGTGCTTCACCAGTTGGGTCAGGGACATGCCGGTGGCGGCGCGCAGAATCTCTAGCGGCAGGGTGCCCGGGATGCCGGGGGCAAACTCGGCTCCATAGGTCTTGCGCAGGGTGTCGATGCTGGTGTCGCCGCGTTTGGCCCGGATGCGACCGTCTTGATTGCGGTGGCGTCCGTTGAGGCCAGGCTTGTGGGTAACCTCGGGCTCGGCCTTGACCATCTGCGAGAGCGACATGCCGCGCAGGTGGCGCAAAGTCTCTAGATGAGTGTCGCTGCGGCGGTCGGAAATCTCGCCATAGCGGTCCTCGAGCGTGGCCAGATGGGTGTCGCCGCGTTTCTGGCGAAGACGGCCATCGGAATGGTTGCGGGCACGTTCGCCGCGCATGCTCGGATCATTGGATAGGATACGCATCGTTGCTGTAGACTCCTGAGTTTTGTGTGTGTCCGCGGTTAACATGCCATTCGCTATCGAAAGAATACTGAAAAAAAAGAGACCGCCGAAGCGGTCTCAGACCATGGAATTGAAGAACAGGTAGATCATGCCGATGACCACGAGCGCGTAGAGCGTCGCGACCAGGATGTCGGTCGGACTCCATTTGGGAGCCCCGGGCCTCACCGGAAACTCGCCAGGACTGTTCTTTACCGCACCGGCGCAGGGGTGACCGAACACCACCATCGCCAGCCCTACCGGCAACAACAAAGCCAGAGCGGGAATCTTGAACATCATCGGTCCGGCCAGCCCCCAGAAGATCAGGCAGTAGCCCAGAATCAAGCACTGGCGAATCGCCTTCTGGAGGTTCTCTACGGCCCAGGCGTTGCCCCGGGCTACGCCAGAGCCGATCAGGAACAGGCCGAACTCAGGTCCAAAAGAGGCACCGATTTTGGCGCCGCTGTGCCAGACGATCAGCACTGTGGTGGGCAGAGCCACCATGAAAAATAGGCCGACTGTTCTTAGATAGAGTGAACAACGCTGAGTCCAAAACGTTCTCCCATTGGCGGGTCCTCGCTTTCTGCAATACCTGAAATTATACTATAGTGCATGTTTTTGCGCAATATCATTTCTCGCAGACATGGGGCTTGGCCTTGCCTGACCGAGTTCGTCAAGCCGACTAGCCAAGGCGAGCCCGAGCCGCGCGGGCGTGGCCCCGCAGGCCCTCGAGTTCGGCGAAGCTGGCGGTGTCGGCGGCCAGCAGGGTAGGGGAGTCGATGGTCTGCATCCAGCCCTGGGGCCGAAGGAACGTGAGGGGAGACAGTCCGCCGGAGAAGCGGGCCGTGCCCCCGGTCGGCAAAGTGTGGTTGGGTCCGGCCAGGTAGTCGCCGAAAGGCACGGTGGCCTGGTAGCCGAGAAACAGCCCGCCATAGTGCCGCAGCTGCGTCCGGAATTCTGACGGGTCGGCCACCGCCAACTGAAGATGCTCGGGCGCGATGCGGTTGACGACCTCCAGACAGGTCGAACGCTGCTCGAAGACCAGCAGCGCGCTCAGGGCCAGCGAGCTCGCCAGAAAGGGAGGGTAGTCGCCCGAGCCCAGGGCCGCGTCGATGGCAGCTTTGACTTTGATGGCCAGAGCCTCGTCCCAGGTCACCAGGGCCACTCGCGAGTTGGGGTCGTGCTCGGCCTGGGCTAAAAGATCGAGGGCCACCCACTCAGGATTGGCTCCCTCGTCGGCCAGAATGACCACCTCGCTGGGCCCGGCCAGCATATCGATGCCGATCACCCCCTGCAGTTGGCGCTTGGCCTCCGTCACATAGGCGTTGCCGGGCCCGACCACCATGTCGACCCGCTCGATGGTCTCGGTGCCAAAGGCCACCGCCGCCACCGCCTGAGCCCCGCCCATCAGATAGACGCGTTCGGCACCCACCAGATGGGCCGCATAGAGCACCGCCGGGTGGGGCGAGGGACAGACGAGGGCGATGTGAGGCACCCCGGCGGCCCGGGCCGCCAGGCCCGTCATCAGGGCTGTCGAGGGCAGGGGATGGCGCCCGCCCGGCACATAGCACGCCACCCGCTCTACCGGGCGAAAGTCCATGCCGGCGATCACCTCGTGATCCTCGACCCGCACCGAACCGAGAGCTGCCATGACCGCCTGGTTGTAGGTCCGCAGCCGTCCGGCGGCGCGTTCGAGCAGGGCCCGAACATCGGTCTCGAGTTCGACCTCGGTGGACACGACCCGGGGGGCTGGATCGCCCAGGGCAGAAGCGATCGAAGCGACAGCCTGGTCGCCGCCGGTGCGCACCCGCTCGAGGATGGCGCTCACTTGCTCGCTCACCGTCGAGTCGTCGCGCAGGTGAAGGCGTCCTACCCACTCGTGGGCGGCCGCCTCGGTCAGAATCGGGATCACTTGTGACGACCTCCTAACTCGGCCTCGATCTCGCCCCACTCGATGCCCTCGTCCACAGCCAGAGCGCTCAAGAAAAAGATGGCGTCGGCCAGTTCCCAGACCAGTTCGCGGCGATCGGCATAGGTGATCACTTCGAAAGCCTCTTCCATGATTTTGCGCTGGAGCAGACGGCGATCGGCGAACAGGCTGGCGGAGTACGAACCTTCGGGGCTGGTCTTCTTGCGCTCTTTGAGAATCTCGAAGAGCCGCGGCAGCGAGAAGCTAGACGAGCCGAAGCAGCTGTAAGAACCGGTATGACAGGCCGGGCCGGTCTGCTCGACGGTGAACAACAAAGTGTCGCGATCGCAGTCGGTCCGGCAGCTGATCAGGCGCTGGGTGTAGCCCGAAGTGAGGCCCTTCTCCCACAGTTCGTTGCGCGAGCGGCTGAAGTAGATGCCTTTACCTTCGTTCAGGGCCCGCTGCAGCGACTCTGGGGTAGAGTAGGCCAGCATCAAGACTTGCTTTCCGTCGCTGACCACGGTGGGCATCTGGGGGCACTTCTCCCAGTCCAGGCAGTCGCTCACTACCGCCGCCGGCACCAGGGCCCCGGTGTAAAGCGCCATGCCCACCTGCACGTCGTGGCCCAGGCGCGACACGCCCACCACATCTTCGGCCGAACGCACTCCGCCGGCGAAGGTGACCGGGCGGGGCAGTTCGCGGCCCAGCCGCTCGACTTCGGCCAGGTTGATGCCCTGCATGCCTCCCTCGTCTTCCACGAAGGTACACAGGAAGGCTCCGCAATGGGGAGCCAGCCGGTTGGCCCGGGTTAGCAGGTCTTCGCCGGTGGAGGCGGTCCAACCGTGGTCGACCACCTGGCCCCCCACGTGGTCGATGGCCACCGATACCCGCTCGGCCGGCAGCTTGGCCAGAAACTCGGGGGTGGCGGCCGTGCCGATGATCAACTGGCGGGCCCCGGCTCGCAGCAGGCGCTTGGCCCGGTCAAGATCACGAATGCCGCCACCGACGCGAACGTCGGCCACCCGGCAAAGTTCGCACAACAACTCGAGATTGTCGCCCTGGCCAAGAGCCGCATCGAGATCGATGACGGCCACTTCGCCATAGCGGTTGAACTCGCGGGCCAGCTCCAACGGTGGAGTAGGGCTGGTCAGCACGTGTTCCTTGCCCTGGCGCAGCTGCACGGCTGCCCCGTTCATGATGTCGATACTGCAAACTAACATGGATACCTCAAGGCGATCTGGGGGTCTTGTTCGAGAATGGCTTGCTTGAGGGCGGCCACCGTCCACTCTCCGTCGTGAAAAATGCTGGCCGCCAGGGCCGCGTCGGCCCGGCCCTCACCGAAAGCCTCCACGAAACACTCCACCCCGCCGGCTCCTCCCGAGGCGATGACGGGGATGGAAAGCTGAGAGAAAGCCCGGGTCAGAGCCAGGTCGAAACCGCTGCGGGTTCCGTCTTGATCCCACGAGGTCAAGAGCACCTCGCCGGCCCCCAGACTGGCCGCCCGGGCTCCCCACTCCAGGGCGTCGATTTCGGTGGTCTTGCGTCCGCCGTGGGTGACCACTCGCCAACTGTCGCCCTGGCGGCGGGCGTCGATGGCCACCACGCAACACTGCGAACCGCACTCCTGGGCGATCTCTGCCACCAGTTCGGGCCGCTCGACGGCAGCCGTGTTGACGGTCACCTTGTCGGCCCCCCGGCGCAACAGCCGCTTGACCTGCTCGAGGCTCGCCACGCCGCCCCCCACCGAGAACGGGATCATCAGCTCGTGAGCTACCTTCTCGACCACCTCGAGCATGGTGGTGCGGCCTTCGTGGGTGGCCGAGATGTCGAGAAACATCAGCTCGTCGGCCCCCTGCTCTTGATAGACCCGACCCAGTTCGACCGGGTCGCCGATGTCGCGCAGATTCTGGAACTTGATCCCCTTGACGGTGCGGCCGTCGGCCACGTCAAGGCAAGGAATGATGCGTCGGCACAACATCTAGATGGCCTCCTCGGCCCAGCGCAGCAAGAGCTGATGGCCGAATTCGCCGCTTTTTTCGGGATGAAACTGAAAGGCGCACAGGTTGTCACGCTGGACGGCGGCACAGAAGCGACCTTCGTAGTCGGCTTCATAGAGCACGTCCTCGCCGCGGGTGGGAACGGCGTAATAACTGTTGACGAAATAGACGAACCCCTCCGGCCAGCCCTGGGGCGAGGTAACTTTGTTCCAGCCGATCTGGGGCACCTTGCGGGCCTGGAATTTGACCACCTGGCCGGGCACGAGACCCAGGCCGGGGACGCCCTGCGACTCCTGGCTCGCGTCCAGCAGAATCTGAAGTCCCACGCAGATGCCGAGAAAAGGAACGCCGTCGGCCACGACCGCTTTCACCCGGGCGTCAAGACCCCCCTGAGCCAACCCCCTGGCCACCGCTCCGAAGGCGCCCACGCCGGGCAAGACCAGCGGCACCTCGCCGCTGGGGGTGTCGGTCAGGCGATAGGCAAGCTCGAGACGCTGCAGGCAACGCTGCAGACTGCCCAGATTGCCCCCGCCATAGTCGACCACTTCAAGCATCGATCATCCCTTTGGTGCTCAGGGTCTGGCCGCCTTCGAGGGGAGTCACGGCCCGACGCAGGGCCCGGCCGAACCCCTTCATGGCCGACTCGATCAGGTGATGGTCATTGTCGAAGGCCACCGGATGCACGTGAATGGCCGCCCGGGCCGAGTCGGCCAGACCTTTGAAGAACTCGCGAAACAGGTTGGGATCGAGATTGCCCAGCGGAAAGGGCCCGAACTCGAGTTGCCACACCAGCGTGCCCCGACCGCACAGGTCGAGAGCCACATTGGTCAGGGTTCCGTCCATGGCAAAACTAAAGCAGCCGGCCCGCTCGATGCCGCGATAACCCTCGCCCAGCGCCTGGGCCACGGCCTGGCCCAGCACGATGCCGGTGTCCTCCACCAGGTGGTGAGGGTCGACCTCGATATCGCCCCTGGCCCGCACCCACAGACCGAAGCGGCCGTGACAGGCGAAGGCCTCGAGCATGTGGTCAAAGAAGGGCAGACCGGTGGCGATGTCGACCTCGCCGCCATCGAGATTTAGCTTCAGCTCGATCTGGGTCTCCCGGGTTTCACGTTTGACGCTGGCTTCACGCATCGCTTTCCTCCATCATGAACAGTTGCTCGAGGCCGGCCACCGACTCCACCACCCAGTCGGCCCCGGCCCCACGCAGAGTCTCTTCGCTCTGGTTGGTGGTCACGGCCAGGGCTGTTAGGCCGGCGGCTTTGCCGGCGGCGATATCGTCCACCGAGTTGCCCACATAGTAGCCGCCCGCCAGGCCGTGGCGCGAGAGAAGGTCGAGCAACCCGTCGGGAGCCGGTTTGGGGCGCCCCGGGCGGTCGCCTTTGCAGAGCACTTCCTCAAACAGCCCGTCGAGGCGCTCGCCCCACACCGGAGCATACTCGGGGCGAGGCCGTCCGGTATAGACAAACAGCCGGTGGCGGCGGGCCAGCCGAGATAGCGATTCAGGCAAAAAGAGGGCTTTCTCGACCTGAGGAGCCAGTTCAAGATAGTGGGCCTGACCACGCCGTTCTACCTCGGCCAGCTCCACGGGCGTCCCGCGGCGGCGCAGCAGTTCGGCGGTGGCCTCCCAGTCGTCGTTGAAACCGCCCTCGCGACGCAGGGCCGACAGCTCTGCGGCGGTCGCTCCCGAAAGCTCGAGGATGCAGCGGTCATAGCTCTCGGAGGTATCCACCAGCGTATCGTCCAGGTCGAATATCAGAGCCATGCGCCGGCCGAATTCTTCGAGCACGCCGAGAAACTTCTCCATCTCGGCCGGGCTGCCCACCGACACCCGCACCGAGCCGCCCATGCGGGCCAACTGCGATCGGTCCCTGACCAGAATGCCGTGGTCGCGCATGAAGGCCTCGAGCTTGGGGGCGTCGGGGCCGGCCCAGAGCACGAAGAAGTTGGCCTCTCCCTCGGTCACCCGATAGCCCAGTTCGCGCACCCGAGCCAGCACTCGCTGCTTGAGCTGCATGGTCTGCTCGGCATAGCTGACCACCCGCTGGCGGTGGGGCAGCATCTCGAGCAAGGTCTTGACGGCCAGGCTATTGACCGAATAAGGCGAGCGCACCCGCCGCATCCATTCGATCACCTGGGGGTGGCCCACCAGATAGCCCAGGCGCAGGCCGGCCAGGCCCCAGGCCTTGGAGAAGGTGCGGCTCACCACCAGGTTGTCGGCCTCGAGCTCGAGGGCAGTCTGACCGCAATACTCGAAATAGGCCTCGTCGATGACGAACAACGTCTGCCGAAAACGCTCCAGCCAGCCGGCCAGCCGGGCCTGGGGCAGCATGGCTCCGGTGGGGTTGTCGGGCGAGGCCAGGATGGCCATCTTGGCGCCGGGTAGGGCGGCCTCGAGGCCGTCCAGGTCAAAGGTCAGGTCGGGGCACACCACCACCTCGGCCAGTTCGGCCCCGCATAGCTGCAGCGAGTGGGGAATGAGCGAGAAGGTCGGAGCCGACACTACCGCTTTTTCGCCTGGCTCGACGAAAGTAAAAGCGGCCACGAACAGTCCTTCGTCGCTGCCGTTGGTGATGAGCAGGCGCTCCTGGTCGAGGCCCAGCCAGCTGGCCAGGTGGTCGAGCAGCAACTGATATTCGGGATAGGCGGCTAAAAGCGAACTCTCGAGGCCGGGCAAAAGCTCGGGAAAGCCGGCGGTGTTCTCGTTGAAGTCCAGCCGAATGGCCTGGCGTCGTCCTTCGAGGGGCGGCCGGTAGGCCTTCATCGCCTGGACGGTGGCTCGAGCCTGGGGAATCAAAGAACGATCTTCTCCAGTTGGTATTCGAGGATGTCGGTGGCTCCCAGGGCCAGCAGCCGTGGAATCAAGCTGGGAGTCTCTTTCTTGGGCACGGCCACTTTAACGGCAAAGCCTTTCTCGCCGTAGAGCGGTGAAACGGTGGGGCTGCGCATGGCCGGTAGCTCGGCGATGAGCTGCTCCATCTTGTCGGAGGGCACGTTCATCTCCAGCAGCACGCGCCGTTCGGCCTCGAGGGTGGCCTTGATCAACATGGTCAAGCGCTCGAGCTTATCCCGCTTGGCCGCGTCTTCGTAGAGGCCGCGATGGGCCACCAGGCGGGTGGTCGAGCGCAGCAGGGTGTCGATGATGACCAGGCGGTTGGAGACCAGGGTGGCTCCGGTCGAGGTGTTGTCGACGATCATGTCGGCATCTTCTGGCGGCAGCGCTTCGGTGGCCCCGAAGGTCTTGACGAAGACGGCTTCCAGCTTCTTTTGCTCGAGGTAGCGTTGCGTCAGCCGCTCGTATTCCGAAGCCACCACGATCGGCGAGGGGGCGCGCAGTTCTCCGTCCACCAGCAGGGCTTCGGGCACGGCGGCCACCAGACGCACCGGGTTAAAGCCCAGGTCCATCACTTCGATCAGGTTCGAGTCGGGTCCATCCAGGCCCAATTCGACCATCCAGTCGTGACCGACAAATCCGACGTCGTGGCGACCGAGGTTGACCAGAGCCGCGATGTTCTGGGGTTTCAAGAACTTGGCTTCGACTTCGGGGTCCGAACAGGTGGGTCGGTAAGAGCGGGACCCAAACGAGAATTCAACTCCCACCCGGGCCAGCAGCGCCAGCACCTTGTCCTGCAGCCGACCTTTGGGCAACAGCATCTGCAAACAAGTCATACCGTCACGCGTTCGCTCACATCGCCCACCCACCCCGCCAGCATAGGGCAAAATTTAGGGGTGTTTTCAGGCCGGGGCGGTAGGCTCGCAGGCATGAAGGTGCAGGGCTCTGTTCGGTTACCCTCGGGAGCGAGGGTCTGGGCAGAGGATAAAGGGACGATGGTTGGCAACGATCAGGGTCAGCAACGGCTCGACCGGGTCGACTTGAAGCTCGCGGATGGGCGGTCGTTCATCGTGGGCAAACGCCAGCAGATCGAGGTCCTCGGTCGCGGGCAACTGGCCATCGGCCAGCCGGGAGCCGCGCCCGAATACCACCTTATCAATGGCCGACTGCTCACCAGGATGGGAGAGCTGGCCATCGAGTTCGCGCCCACCCAGCACCAGACATTTCGAGGTTTTGACCGCGAGGTCGCCCCGCTGGTGCCGGCTCCCTATTTGCCCGTCCACGCCGGAGAAGTGAGCTATGCTTCGACCGCGTCCAATTTGACTCGGCTGGCCGGCAAGGGCCTGGGATACATCGGCATGGCCCGCTTCCCCCTGGCGGCCGCGGCGGGGGCGCTGACCTGGTATCAGACCGATTTCGTGCCGGGCCTGGTGGTTGCCGCTGGCACTGTCCTGGCCGCCTCGGCCCTGACGCTGGCCGGTCAGACGATGGTCGAGCGAACGCCGGGAACCACCATCGAACTCAAGCTGCACGGACTGCCGGGCACGCTGGTTCGGTCCGGCCACGGTCGCTGGGAACAGTGGACCGCCGCCGCGCCCTCGGCCGGCCATACCCGCAACATCGACAATCGCCTGCTCGAACTCGAGTTGAACCTGGTCAACGGCGTGCGGCTGACGGGTCATCCGAACGGTGTGACCATTTCGGACGGCCGCCGGCAGGTCGAGGTTCCCGAAGGCCGGCTGGCTTTGCAAGACGGCAAGCCCGTCATCACCGAAGACCTCTGGACTATTGGTTTTGCCAACGATGGTAAGCTCGAGGTGCCCAAAGAGGCACCCGAGAACCTGAAGTTCCCTAACTCCTACAAAGTGCTCTCTCTGAATGCCTCCCGCCCGCCTGACGGGTCGCTGGAAGGAACAGAGGAGGAGGTTCTGGTCAACGAGTTCTCGGTGGCCATCCGACCCGATTGATGAGCATCGTCCGATTTCCCCCCCTGGCCCTGCGGGCTGCCGTGGCCGCTCGACCCACGCCGAGTTTCAACGATGACGAGGGAGACCTCACTCTCGAGCGCCTGGCCAACAGTGCGCCGCCCACCATCTCGGCCAGCGCTCCCATCGCCCGAGCCGAACTGCCGTCGATGGGTGGGCGGGTCGAGTTTGACTCCAAAGCTTCGAAGCCCGGCTGGAGGACCCTGGCTATCGCCGGGGCGCTGCTGGGGCTGGCCACCGCCGGTCAACTGAGTGGACTGACGCCGGCCCCCGAGATTAGCCGAATGCTTGGCGACGAGTTGATCCACTCCTACGACGAGTTGGCCTCGGTGGGTCAGTTCGACCTGCGCGATCCCCTCGATGCCAACCAGGCCTTTCGCAAGATTCACTGGAGCGAGAGCTACTACAGCCGCGTCGGCTACACTCCCGAAGGATTTGAGCGAGTCCTACTGAGCGGTCACGAGCAGGTGCGTCAGGCGGCCGACTATCTCTTGCGCGCAAAGACCAGTCTGACTGCCGATCAGCTCGAGGTGGTGAAGCGGGTGGCTTCGACCCAGCCCGCCTGGTCCAAAGACGGCCTGGCGGCCGTGCTCGCCCTGCAAGCGAAACAGGCTATTCGTTATCAGCTCGACCAGACTGGTAACCAATACGTAGACTTGCGCAATTTCGAGGACTTCGAACTGGCCGACGCCCTCTTCCTCAACACGCCCAACGGGCGAGTCGATCCCGCCCTGGCCAGGGCCCTGGTGACCCTCCAGCGCGGTTCGTCGAGCACCTACTATAACGGTGCCTTCTATAATCTCCAGCGGATCGAGCGCGGTGAGGGCATGTATTACTCTTACCGCGGTGGGGCCTTCAACCTCGATTACGAGTTCCGTCCGAAGACCGCCGAGGAAGTGATCGACCTGGCGCGCCGGTTCGAACAGCAGGCCGAAGCGGACCGCTATCGCCCTTCACCCGAGCGGATCCAAAAGGTCATCGAGCCGCTTTTCGAGTCGACCAACTCGGTCTATCGAGCCACCTCGCAGCAGTTGGACGCTCTCGAGGGCGTGTCCGGATTGCCGGCCGACAAGCTGCAGCAGGCCCGCCAGACGATGGATGAGCTCGAGGCCAAGCTCACCGAACTGCGCGGCCTGTTTGACCGGCAAGAAGAGGGGACCCAGACGCGCATGCACGAGTTGATCCTGCAGTTGACCTCGACCAAGATTCCGGGTGAGAGCGAGTGGTGGAACCCCTGGAACGAAACCCGCAGTCGCTCGGCCGCCCGCAGTCTCCAAACCCTGGACCGGCTGTCCGAGAGCCTCAAGCGTCCCGAGGCTCCGGCAGGCTGGCGGCCGGCACCCGACTTGATCGAGTTCGGAGGGCGCTAGTCGCCGCTGGGGGAATGCCCGGCCATGGTCTTCGCCAGTGACGAGTTTCTGCTGTTCTTGCCGCTGGTGTTTATCCTCCACTGGCTGCTTCGCTCGGCTCGAGGCCAGAATCTCTGTCTGCTGTTCGCCAGCTATGTCTTCTACGGTTGGTGGGACTGGCGCTTTCTCGGACTGCTGCTGCTGAGCTCGGTGGGCGACTACCTCATTGGTCGGCGACTGGTAACAACCGCCCAGGACCAGCGCAAACCCTGGCTGCTGGCCAGCCTGGCCCTCAACCTCGGCATCCTCGGGTTCTTCAAGTATTTCAACTTCTTCATCGACTCGGCCGCACGTTTACTGGGGGCGCTCCACCTTCAACCGAACCTGCCGCTGCTTTCCGTGGTGCTGCCGGTGGGGATCAGCTTCTATACCTTTCAGACCCTGAGCTACACCATCGACCTCTACTATCGCCGTTGCGAACCGGCCGAGAACCTGCTCGAGTTCTGCACCTTCGTAGCCTTCTTTCCCCAGTTGGTGGCCGGCCCCATCGAGCGGGCGCGCCATCTGCTGGGCCAGTTCCGCCAGCCCCGCACCTTCGACTACCATCAGGCCGCCGAGGGCTTTCGGTTGATGCTATGGGGCTTCTTCAAGAAGTTGGTGGTGGCCGACAATTGCGCGGTGGTGGTGGATCAGGTCTTCGCCGATTCGACTTTGCACGGGGGGCCACTGGTATTGGGCGTGGTGCTCTTCGCCTTTCAGATCTACGCGGATTTTTCTGGCTATTCGGATCTCGCCATCGGCACGGCCAGACTCTTTTCCATCGACATCTGCACCAATTTCCGCAGTCCCTACCTGGCTCGCGACCTGCATGAGTTCTGGCAACGATGGCATATCAGCCTGTCCACCTGGTTCCGCGACTATGTCTACATCCCCCTGGGAGGCAACCGCCAGAGCAAGAGCCGCAATCTGGTGCTGACCTTCTTGCTCAGCGGTCTCTGGCATGGCGCCAACTGGACCTTCGTGGCCTGGGGACTGCTCCACGGCCTGGCCTATTTGGCCTGGCCTGCCCGCGACCCCCAGAGGGCAGTCCAAGGGCGCGATCTGCCGGCCATCTTGGCCACCTTCGCCTTCGTCAACCTGGCCTGGGTTTTCTTTCGCGCCGAGAGCCTGCCCGAGGCCTTGAGCTATCTGGCTCGCATCACCCTGGCCGGCGGGCAGTTCACCCCGCTGCTTTCCGAGACGCTCAACTGCGCGCTGATCGGAGTGGTCATCCTGTGGCTTTGCGAATGGCTTACACGGCCTCGCACCTATCCGCTGGAAGGCCTGGACCGGTGCCATTTTACCGTGCGCTGGCTGGTCTATCTGGTGCTCATCAACGTCACCTATCTGGTCGGTAACCTGGGTTCTTCCTATGACTTCATCTACTTCCAGTTTTAAGCCGGTTCTCTATCGCGGTCTGGTGCTGGCCCTTCTCTTCGGACTGGCCAACGGGCTGGCCTATGGGCCCGTGCGCCGGCTCGTCATCCTGCCGGTCGAAGGCCGCCAGCAGATGATGCAGCGTTTCAAGCCGCGTCGCATCGCGCTGGGCGATTCGCACTTTGCGGCCCTCAACCTCAGCGGCGAGGGGATGCTCAATCTCGCCCAGGCAGGCGATAGTTTTGCCGAGATGCGGGCTAAACTCAACTACTGTCTCGAGCAGGGCTTTCCCCTCGAGGCTGTGCTCTTGCAGGTCGACTACCACAGCTTTTCGGGAGGGCGTTCGATCCGCAACAACCTGCAGCAGGGCGTCCTCTACACCAATCCTGATTCCTATCACAAGATCTACGGAGGAGGTCCTTTGGAGTATCTCAAGGCCACCCGGTTTTATCCGGTGGTTCCACTGGCCAACCCCGTCAATGCCCGGTTGACCCGCCGCTACTTCATCAATAAGCTCGACCCCGAAGTGATCCCCGTCTGGGAAAGCGCTGCTCCCGAGGTGCGGCGTGAGTTTGCCGAAGCTCGCTTTCGGGTCAACTTCAGCCGACCTTTCGATCCCGCTCAAAAAGCGCAATTCCTGGGATTGGTGGAGGATTGTCGCCGGGCCAATCTGAGGGTGGTGGGGGCAACCTGCCCTTTAAGCCCCTATTATCGCCGGTTGGTCGAGGGTAGCGACGAGCTGGTTCTAGCTCGCCAGGCCATCGCCGAGAGCGGCCTGGAGGTCATCGACCTGATGGCCCGCTACGACGACCCGGCCGCCTTCAACGATCCGGACCACCTGCTCGGCCGAGGCGAACCGGCCCGCGAGGTTCAGCAACTCTTGCTGCAAAGGCTCTCTCCCTAGCCTTCGAGCTGGCGCAGTCGTTCTTCCAGACGGCGCCGTTGGCGTTCAGCGTCGGCCAGAGCGGCATCCCTGTCAGCCAGAGCCTCGTCCTTCGCGGCTAGGGCCTGTTCTTTAGCGGCCACGGTCGCTCCAAGTTCGGCCAGAGCTTCGTCCTTCTCGGCCAGAGCCTGATCCTTCTCCGCCAGAGCCTGCTCCTTCTCCGCCAGAGCCTGCTCCTTCTCCGCCAGAGCCTGTTCTTTGACGGCCACGGTCGCTCCAAGTGCAGCCGCTCGCTCGGTGGGAGTCGCCAATAAACTGCCGTTAGGCCCCATCAGGCGCAACTGGTCGTCCATGATTACCAACTCCAGGCCGAGAGTCTCCAAAACGAGCTTGCCGACCACCGGCACGTAGGTCTCGCCGGCCAGGCGCAACAGACGCAGGCGCGGTTCGAGATACTCCTGGCGAGGGTCAAACAGCACATACTCCTGCACGCCCATCGAGGCGTAGAGGCGGTGCTTTTTGCCCAGGTCTTCTTTGCGCGTCGAGGCCGAGGTGACCTCGAAGACCACATCGGGTGCTTTGCCTTCGCGCCAGAGCAGGTAGTGGTTGCGCACGCGCTTGTCGATGCCTTTGACCACCAGCACGTCGGGAGCGAGGTGCTTGCGTTTGTCGCCCTGCTGATAGAACAGCAAGATGTTGCCCGACACGTAGACCTGGGGGTCGTCGCCAAAGTGGTCGGAGAGGGTCTGGATCAGCAAAACCATCTGGTCGCGATGGAGGTCAGTCTCGGCCATCGGCTTGCCGTCGCTGGTCGGGTATTGGAGATCTTCTGGATGGATGTCTAGCATCGCTCTTCCTCACTCTGGTTGGTCTCATCCTACCACAGTAGGGGCCGGATGGCGAAAGAGTCTGGCCTCAAAGGCGATCGAGTTGCAAACTCATGGACGGTCGAGTTTCGAACTGCCGCACGAGGGCGTGTTGGGCCTAAACGATCACTCGATGGCGCCTTTGAGAGCCTCGTAGGCAGCCTGGATGTTCTTATGGCGCGAACTCGGCTCTTTGGCAATCATCTTTAACACGGCCGCGTCGAGTTCTTCCGAGAGGTTCGGCTTCCACTCGCGCACCGATACGGGGGGTTCGTTGAGGTGCTTCATGACCAGTCCCATCGGGTCACCGTCGCTCTCGAAGGGCAGCCGCCCCGACAGCATTTCGTAGGCCATCACGCCCAGCGAATACTGATCGGCATAGGGGGTTACCACTCCGCCCGTGAATTGCTCGGGCGGCATGTAGGCGAGCGTCCCCAGGGCGTCGCCGGTCTGGGTCACTTTGTGGTCGGAACGGTCGCCTTTGGCCAGACCCAGGTCCATGATCTTGATGAGGCCGTTCTTGGTGACCATGATGTTGGAGGGCTTGAGGTCGCGGTGGACGATGCCCTTCTTGTGCGAGTGGTTCAGGCCCTGACAGATGCCCTCCATATAGGTGAGGAACTCTTGGGGTTCGAGGGCCTTCTGTTCGTCGAGGATGTCGCCCAGGGTCTGACCGTCGACCAGTTCCATCACCATGTAGAGAGCTCCGCCCTCCTGCCCCCAGTCGACCAGACGCACCACGTTGCGGTGGTCGAGTTCTTGGCAGACCTGCACCTCGCGGTCAAAGCGCCGGCGAAAGTCGGGGTCTTCGGTGTATTCCTGGTTCATCAGCTTGATGGCTACCGCCGCCTTCTCGGCCGCCTCAGGCCCATTGGCCAGTTCGCTTTCGGGGATGGCTTTGTAGACCACGGCCATACCACCCGCTCCCAGGCGCCCCACCAGACGATAGGCCCCCAGCACCTTGCCCAGGTTGGGGTCCTCGCCGGTGAATTTTGACTCGTAGCCGTCAATGACGGCCAGGCGGGTTCGCTCGCGCTCGCGCTGGCGGCGAGCCGGGATGGCCCAAAGGGGAATGGCCACAAGAACGCCGAGGATGATGGCGTCGAGGGTGAACATGAGTCCAGGCTTGTACTGGTGCCAGTACAGAAATTGTTGAAGTCGAGCCGCCGGTGAACCCTGCGGCACCAAGTTCACGGCGGCCTTCTTGTAGGAGTAGCGCTCGCCAGAATTGTCCTCTGCCTCGAGTTCGCTGGTCGAGCCCGTATTCACGTTGACCTCGAGGTGGCCAGGTTGGTATCCGGAGCGCTCGAAGCGTAACTTGAGCGGAAGAAAGGTTCCGTCCGCCTGCTGTAGGTCTAAGCGATCGACCAACAAAGGGTTTTTCGAGAAACCCAGATTGGCCGTGTCCCGCGTCTTGTCTGAGGAAAATTCCTCGCGGTAGATTCGGGAATCCTCCGGGAACAGGTCGAAAGTAAGGCTGATACGACGGGGAAGAAGAGAGCATTTGAACTCTGTTTTTCCCAGGTCGTCTCGGCGCCAGCCAGTCAGGTAGGCGGGAAGCAAGAATTCGCGTTCTCCCGGACCTGGACGAACGATCAGCGTATAACGCTCCGGGACCGTCTCGCTGGGGATGACGAGTTGTTGGTCGGTGGTGCCGATGCGTTGCTCGCGAGTAGAGCCCTCGGGCAGTAGCAACACTGTAGCCGGCTCTCTCGTTCCCGAGACCTCTACGTCGACCGAGACCTCCTCTGCCCCCGCAGACGAAGCGACACAAGCCAGGCAAAGAAGAATTACGAGTAGCTCACGGCGCATTGCGAAGCTGCACAAATCGAGTCATCTCGACCGTAGCTTTGCGTGCCGTATGGGGGATTTCCTTTTCGAGAGTCAAGTCGATGCGGAGCAGCCCTTTGATCCCCGGGTCGGGATCGGCATCCTCCACGGAGAAAGAGGTAACATCGCGGGCCAGGGTATGCTCGCTGCCCCCGGTTTGGATGGCGATACTCTGCAGGTCGCTGGGAGTGATGATGGCGGGGCGGGCGGACGTAAACGTCACAGGAACCGAGGGTGGGGTGGGCGGATAAGTCTCCCAGTGCAGTTCTTTACGGACATCGTCGTACCAATAGACCTGCATCTCGTCGTCCCAACTGGGAAAGCCGTCACTCCCGATCTTTTCGATTCGCACGATCCCGACCGTCACCGGCGAAGTCAGGGCCAAGGTCACGCCGGTGGCATTGGTTCGTTGGAGATCGGAGACCAGACGGTTAATTGCCAGGATGGCTCTCTGTTGGAGATCCACTTTCATGTTGCCCTCAGCCGAATAGCGCATCGCTGGGATGAGGAACTGGGTGATAAGCCCCAACAATAGTAGCGTGATGGTACCAGCTACCAGCACTTCAGGCAAGGAAAAACCCTTATCGGTGGAGGGCGCTGACCAGCGTTTCTTGGGTGACTGCATACTGCTGACCCTTAACCTCCCATTGGACTTGGACGCGAAGACCCATCGTAAAGTCGCTCCCCGGCGTCGTATCGGGGTCGAAGATCGTGACCGTCGGCGTATAGGTTGTTCCGTCGTGGGTCTCGGCTGCGAAAGCCGGTCCAGGGCCCGGGGCTAGACTGTCGTAGTTCTCGGTTCGCATCCTCTCGAGCACCGACTGGGCTAGCAGGTTGGCCTGGATTCTTCCCTCACTGCGCTTCACCGCCACCATCGCGGCCGGGTAGAGATTCATGATCGCCAACACCACCAGCGAAATAAATAACGCCGAAAAGATGGTTTCGACGAGTGTGAAAGCTCGCTTATTCACCAACCCGTTGTTCTTTCCAATAGAGCACTCTCAGCTTTTCCGACAGGTTGAGGAAGTCACTCAGGCGCACCGAGAAGAGGGTGGTGGTGGTGGGACCCCCGCCACCACCACCGCCGCCCCCGCCACCGGGGTCGACTCCGGCGTCGCCACCACCGACTCGAAAGTCCTTGTAGTCTTTCGTCAGGCCCTGTCCTGGGGCCCAGAATAGTTGTTTGGCGGCCATGTCTAACTGAAGGGATTCTCCGGGTGACGGTGGGTGACCAAGTTCGACCTCGAGCGCGGCACGGATCTGTGCTTCGGTGGTCAGGTTGGTATGGCTGGCGATGGTGATGGGGAATTGGGCCGCGCTGACACTGTAGGTGCCGACGCCTGCGGCCTCGAGGGTGCCCGCGCCGGTCACCGGGTCGGTGAGCACGAAGCGCACATGGGGATTGCCATAGCCAAAGGACAATTCGCCGCCAGTATAGAGAAAGTTGTTGGGGTCGAGCGGGGCCACAGGTGGACCGATGCTCCAGGTTGGATTTCCAAAGGTAGCCAAACTAATGGGCGGCTTGTTAGGAATAGCGTTGGGGTCGAAATAGGAGCCTGAGCCTGAGGTGCTGGTAACGGTGAAGTCGCTGAATTCTTCTACCTGGTAGAGATCCACGTTGGTGTAGCTCGACGACGTTGTGGCCGTCGAGACGGCTGTGCCAGATAGCGTGATGTTGCTAGCATTTACCGGTCCGTGGGAGTAGACCAGCCCTTCGAAACGTGCGGCGTTTTTGTTCGTACCCACCAGATCGATGCCCGTGCCCGAGAGCAAGGCAGCTCGGTTGTCGGAAGTTGCCGAGCTATTGCCGCTAATCCCGATATGTCCGGTAGCCACCACCGCGCCCTTCCCTTTGATGCCTCCATTGACGGTCAGGTTTCCCTGGACGTAGAGCACGCCGCCGTTGAGATCGAGGTCATTGGCGATGGTAAGGTCACCGTCGGAACGAGTGACTCCGCTGAGGGTGAGCGAGGGTTGGGTCGGAGGATTGGTCATCGTGGTCACGTCGGGATCACTCGAGTTTGGCGCATAGCTCGTCAGGTCGATGTCGGGGAGGTCGACCTGATCTGCTCCCAAACGCGTCTCGCCTTCTACAATGGAGGCCCAGTCGGCGGGCGTCGCCACGGCCCCGTTCAAGCTCGCCCCGCCTCGAGATTGCAGGTCACCCTTGATGGAGATATTGCCGACGGTTGTCTTGAAATCGATCGAGGTGGTGGCGTCGGTTGCATTGGTGGCCACGTTCCCCGGTAGCAGCTGATCGTCGGGGATGGGGTAGCCGCCGTCGAGGACGCTGGCATCAGCGACCTCGGCCACCAATAAACCGCCTTCGCTGTTGATGGGCCCGTTGGCAGCCAGTCCGTAAGGGAAGCGGGGTACATAGATGACCGCCTCCACCTTTCGTTCCACGCCGTTGCATCGACCGGCCGCCACCAGATGGACCGCCTCAGGCGGAACCTCTCGACCATCTCCGCTGGCTGAAGTGTCAGAGTCCAGATTATTGAACGAGTAATTGATTCCCAGGCCATCGGCTTCGGTCTCGTCGAAGCTGAGCACGCCTACCGCATCGGCTGGCGCATTGGGGAGGGTTACTTGCACCAGGGTGCCGGAGCCAGAAGGGGTTCCGAAGTCCTCGTCGAGGATGATCTCTTCGATCGCCTTGGCAATGGCTGAATCCGCAAGATTCGACGCATATTGAGCGTTGGTGAGGCGGGCGCTGACGTTTAGATGATTAAAGCCCATGGCCACGACAGTGAAGCCTAGCGCCAACATCAGGGCGGCGATCATCATGGTGGTGGGCAAGCCAGACCCACGTTTTGCTTTCGACTTCGACGTTCCCGACATGCTATAGCCTCTCTTCTCGCTTGAGCACCCCGCCGCCTACTCTTTAGCGGTAGGCTGGCGCGGCTGTTCGGGGCACGCCACTCCCATCCAACAGTCTATCAGAAAAAATGCTATGTTGCCAGGTTGTTAAAGGTGGTTGGCTATGGTTTCTGTCATTTCTTTGTGCAAGTAGGTGTTGCTCGCCAACACCTGGCCGCCGGTCAGCTCGAGGCTGCCCCCGGTAAGATTGGTGACGGTGCCCTCGGCCCCCTCGACGATCAGGGCGGCTGCGGCCATGTCCCAGCTGGCCAGCTGCCAGTCCCAGAACCCGTCGGCCCGACCGCAAGCCACAAAGCAAATATCCAGGGCAGCGCAGCCGTCTCGCCGGATACCATGGGTCGCACGTTGCATCGCACTGATCAGAGCCACCTGGCGTTCGCCTCCGGCAAAGCCGGTAATCAGCAGTGCCTCCTCCAGGCGTCGCCGGTGGCTCACTTTGATGGGCTGACCGTTGAGCCGGCTCGGTCGACCGCGCGCCCCGGTGAAGAGCTCGTCACGCAAAGGGTCGTATACCACCCCGACCTGACAGGTTCCGCCGGCCAACAGAGCCACCGTCACCGCCACCAGCGGATAGCCGTGGGTGAAGTTCGTGGTGCCGTCCAGAGGGTCCACCACCCAACAAGGCGCGGGGGACGGGGCCCCTCGGCGGCCACCCTCTTCGCCCAGAAAGCCGTAGTCGGGAAATTCCTGGGTGAGGGCGTCATACAAGAGCTTTTCGCAGGCCAGATCGGTCTCGGTGTAGAGGTCTTTCGGGCCCTTGGTGCCGGCGACGACGGCCTGGCCAAAATCGGCGCGAATCCGTTGGCCGGCCAGGCGGGCAGCGCGGCAGGCCGCGTCGAGATGCTTGTCGTCTTGGCGCCCCATAGGCGCCGGGTTCGTCGCTCGCCCGAAGAGGCCTCTCCCAGGGCGCGCCGAAGGTGCTTGGCGGTGGCCAGTCCTGGGACTCTGATAGAGTATGTCCAACAGAAGAGGGTGCTGTGCGCTCTCTGTTTGAAGGTTGATAACAAGGGGACGCTCTTCGTTCAGACCGAAGAGAACCGCCAGGGTAAAGTCCCTTCTTCCAAGGTGCTCTTCTCGGTGCCGGATAGCCTTTCCCCGGGCTCGGCCCCAGAAGCCATCACCGAGCATCTCAAGAAGGCCTCCGAGCAACGCGACCAGATCGCGGCCGAAGTGCCGTTGGAGGAACTCTGGGAGCTACTGGTCGACGACGAAGAGGCTGAACTCGAACTCGACGAGCTGGCCGAACTCTACTTCGGCGAGGCTCGGGTCGAGCAGCTGTCTGGCCTGTATCGGGCCCTCTCGGACGACAGCATGTGGTTTCTACGCAAGGGCAACAGCTATCGGCCCCGCCCTCGCGCCCAGGTTGAAGAGATTCAGCAGCGGCTCGAGACCGAACAACGCAAGGAGCGCGAACTTGCGGTGGTCGGAGAGTGGCTCCAACAGCTGTGGAAGGGGCCCAACGCCGAGGCTCCCGTCGACTATCCGGCGGAGGCCCCCGAGGCCGGGGCTTATTATCTCGACCGTATCAAAGAAGTGGCGGTCCATGGGCCCGAGGCCACCAAATTCAAGGAGATCAACAAGCTCCTCAAAGACCTCGGTATCACTCGCAAAGACGCGCCCTTTGCCCTGATGCAGAAGGCCGGGCACTTTCACCCCGACGAGAACCTGTTGCTCCATGCCTTTCGCACACCCATCGACTTTCGCGACGAAGTCGAAGAGGCTGCTCGCCAGGCGGCCAGCCGGCTCGACGAGGTTCTGGCCGAGCCGCGCCGCGACCTGACTCATCTCGAGTGTTTCACCGTGGATGACGCCTATACCACCGAGATCGACGATGCTCTTAGCCTGGAAGAGACCGCCCAGGGCTTTCGCGTGGGTATCCACATCGCCGATGCATCGGCCTTTGTCGAGCCCGGCGGTGTGCTCGACGAGGAAGCGTCGATTCGGGGCACGGCCGTCTATCTACCCTCACGCAAGATTCGCATGCTGCCAGAGGTGCTCGGTGATGAGGCTGCCAGTCTGATCGCCGGTCCTGTCCGCCCTGCGTTTTCGTTCTTGCTCGATTACGACCACGATTTCCAACCGCTCGGCGTCGAGATGACCCCCAGCCGGGTGAAGGTGAGCCAGCGGTTGACCTATGACCAGGCCGACCAGATGCTCGCCGATGGTTGCGCCTTCTCCCAGCTCTACGACATCGCGGCCGCCCTGCGCGCTCGCCGCCAGGAACAGGGCGCCGTCACCGTGCCTTTTCCGCGCATCAACGTGCGAGTCGAAGGAGAGCGCATTCTCATCGAGCGCGAGAATGCCCATTCGCAGTCGCAGGTCATGGTCAGCGAAATGATGATCCTGGCCAATCGCACGGCTGGCGAGTATTTCGCGGCCCACGATGTAGCCGGCCTCTATCGAGGTCAGCAGCCGCCCGAAAAGCCCATCCCACCCGACACCAAATTCACTCCCGACGTGCTCTTCCGTCTGCGACGGATGTTTCGCAAAGGCGAAAGCAGCTACAAGCCGATTCGGCATAGCGGTCTGGGGCTCGACGCTTACACCCAGGTTTCATCCCCGATTCGGCGCTACAGTGACCTGCTGATGCAGCGTCAGCTCAAGGCTTGCCTGGCCGGGGCACCCTTCTACGACGAAGAGTCTCTGGTGGCTCGCTGCGCCCATCTGGCTCAGGCCGTCTCTCAGGCCGACCAGATGGAACGCGACCGCAAAGTCTATTGGAGCCTGCGCCACCTCGAAGAGCGCCGGTTCTCGGAAACGCCAGCCGTGGTGTTGGCCAATCTGCCTGATCGGCATCTGGTGCAGTTGACCGAGGTCCTATGGGAGACCGAGTGTCCCCACATTCCTGGCAAGCCCCTTCCCCCAGGCTCGCAACTTTCGGTTAGAATAGAGTTGGTATTTCCCAGGGAAAGATTGGTTCGTGTCACACCAGTATCCGAAGACGACGAAGGGTAATGTGAGACCATGGATTTTCGAAATGGACTAGGAGTCTGGCTGCTCGAGCACAAGGTGGCCAAGAGGCGTGTCCTGGAGGATGCGGCTCGCGAGGCCAAGCGCAGCGGACTTTGGCTCGAGCAGGTTCTGGTCGAGCAGGGGAATGTGGACCGAACCATCCTTCTCCAGGCCCTGGCCGAGTTGAGCGGCGTGCCGTCGGTCGATCTTGAGAGCTATCCCATCGATCCGGCGGTGGGGCAACTCATCCCCCGCGAGATGGTCGACCGCTTTCGGCTACTACCACTAAAAGAAAAGCCCGGCGCTCTCGAAGTGGCCATGGTGGACCCCACCGACACCTTCGCCCGCGAATTCATCAAGATGCGGACCGGTCTCGAGGCCGAGCCGCGTACCACCATGATTACCGACCTTAAGGCCGCCGTCGAGCGGGCCTTTGCCACCGAGGTCACGCGAGCCCCGGTTCGCCCTAGCGACCGCTATCGCCAGTTGAGTCTGCCCATGCACAATATGATTCCGGGCAGCCAGGTCACGCGCAAGTCGCGCGAGATTCAGGCCATTACCCTCGAGAAGCCGGTGCCGGTGGCGGTCTCGTCCGAGCATCCTCAGGACCAGGTGTTGCGCGCTTTGCTCGAGGTTGCTCGCGACCTTGCCTCGACGCTCGAGCCTCAAGTGGTCATTCGCAAGATTCTCAGCAACGCCATGGCTATCGCCGACTCGGAGGGAGCCTCGCTCATTCTGATTGGCGAGAGCGGCCACGATCTCTACTTTCGCGAGTCGGTCGGACCGCGCAGTCAAGAGGTCAAGAACCTGCGTCTGCCGCTCGATGACAAATCAGTGGTGGGTCTGGTCATCAAGAATCAAGCCTCCCAGACCATCAACGACACGGTCGCCGACCCCCGCCACAGCAAAAAAGTGGACGAGGCGGTCAGTTTTCAGACCCGCTCGCTCGTCTGTTGCCCGGTCAGTTGGCGTGGCACCCCGGTGGGTGCCCTCACGGCCGTCAACAAACGCCATGGAAGTTTCACCGCCGAAGATCAGAGCTATCTCGAACTGCTGGCCGCTCAGGCGGCGGTGGCCCTCTCGAATAGTTCGGTGCTCGACCAGTTGCGTGGCTTTCACCACGAGATCGTCGGAATTCTGGTCGATGTGCTCGAGGTTTTCGACAACATCTCGCGAGACCACATGGTCGACGTGGCCCGGGTGGCCACCAAGCTGGCCAGGAAGCTACAGTTGAGTGAGCCCGAAATCGAGTTGCTCTGCTACGCGAGCTTGTTGCACGACATCGGCAAGGTGAAATGCCCGGATCCCCACGACCCTCGCCATGCGGAGATCGGCGCCACCATGCTGGCCCGGGTCAAGCTGCTGGAAGGGGTCAGCCCGATCATTCGCCACCATCACGAGTGCTACGACGGCAGCGGGTTTCCTGATGGTCTGATGGGCGAAGAGATCCCCCCGCTGGCTCGCATCCTGGCTCTCTCTGAGGCCTGGGTCGAAGAGGTGGCCCTGGCCAAGCCCGAGGCCCAGCCAGAGGCCCTGGCCACTTTGATGCGCGAGTTCGGAGGGCGCTTTGACCCGGCTCTGCGAGAGGCGTTCGAGTCGGCGGTGGCGGCCACCACCTCCACTCCAGCTTGACAAACGAAAAAGGGCCCGGTCAGCCGGGCCCTTTTCTCTATGGTTTCGCGACTAGCGCGAAGCCTGGTATTTCTGCAGGTTGAACTTATTGAGTTCTGAGGCGCTCGGCCACCAGTCATACATTTTGAAGGCGTCGCCGTTGCGCACGAAGCGGCCCACGAACTTCTGGTGGTTGACGGCCAGACTGGTGATGCCCAGGTCTTGCACCGAGGTGACCTCGCCCTGGTCGGGATAGGCGTTGCCGTTCTTGTCCTGCCAGACCATCAGGCCGGCCAGTTCATCGCCAGAAATTTGACCATCATTGCTGTTGTCGAGCATCGAGAGGGCTTCGTAACCATCCTCGTAGCCGGTCGAGGTGCCAAAGAGGCAGGTGCCGTCGATGCGGCCGTCAGCTTTGGGGCGGCAGAGCAAGCCGTCATTGGGGCCGACCCATTCGGTCAACATCGGAAAACCGTTGCCACGCAGGTCGAAGAAGGCCAGTCGCTTCTTGTAGACGGTGGTGTGGGGCATCCAATCCCCGTTGGAGGCTTCGATTTTGCCGTCGCCATCGAGGTCGAGCACGATGGGGCTGACGCACTTGTTGACGACCAATTGGTAGTTCGAGGTCACGCTTAGATTGTTGGTGGTGATGTCGGTATAAAACTGGGTGGTAGTCTCGGTGTCGGTCGTGATGACATTGATCTGACCAGACTCCACGATAATGCTCGAGATATTGTCGAGGTCTCCGATGAACACGGTTCCAGGTTGCACGATCACCTCGGTGTTGGTCTCGGTGACCACGGTCTGTCCGTCGTCACGCCGTTCGAAATCCTGGGATAAGACCACCGTGCTGTCCCCCAGATAACTCGTGTTGGAGTAAAATTGACCGTTTCGGGCTACGCCGTTGATGTCGGCCCGGAGTTGTGCGTCGAGGGCCGCTATTGCGCTTGCATATTCGGGGTAGGCCACCGTCGCTTCGCGGTTGAAATGGGTCACGCCGTTGACCTGGCCGATCCCCATGATGTGGGCGAGGTGTTCTTGAATCACGTTGCGGGTCACTGTCGTGATGTCTTCTTGATAGACCTGTTCAAAATTGAACTCGAAAATGAGCCCACCATCCCCCTCGCCAGCCACGCCAGCAAGGGCCGGAGACCAGAGAAATAGCGCAAACAAACTCGCGACCAGTAGACGTTTCACCATGACAACTCCTTATAAATCTTTGGCTATCATAGCACGGACATCGATGTCTGGGGAGCTTTGCGAAGAAATCCTAAAGGTTGGGCTCGCTCGAATCTGGCGGTTTGTTAACAAAAGTTAACCTAAATTTGCGTTTGCCAGGGAATAGTGTCTGCACGACAATCGCTCAAAGCGATTTCAAGGAGATAGTATGTCAATAGCTCTTCTTACCCGCCCCGTTCCGGCTGTGACCGGCGGCTATCGCTATACCTCGCGCGGCCTGGTCGACGCCAGTATGCTCGACAACCTGCGCCAGCGCGGCATCGATGATCCCATCTGCTCGATTAAAGACCCCCGTCTCGACTACCCCGAGTTGCTCTTGCTTGACGGCTTCCGCTGGGAGTCCACCGACAACGGCTCGCGCTACATCCGCGAGGTCGAAGACAACCCCAGCTGCCAGCAGGTGGTCGAGTTCTGCGCCAACGATGTGCGCAAGGTCACGACCCGCTGCGGCTATCGCTTCCAAGAGCTGACCCTTCATCCCGACGGGACCTGTATCGAAGTCCACCGCTGAGTTGGCCAGAATCGCCCCTCAGTCGAGGACCGTGTGGGCGAGACCACCCACCCTGCGGAAGTCAGTGTCAAAGGTGACCAGATGAGCCCCCGCCTGAGCGGCTGCCGCGGCGATCCAGATGTCGTTGGTAGGGATGGGAGTTCCGTTCTTGCGAAGCTCGGCGAAGAGCTTACCGTAGAGACCGCTCACCGGCTGGGTAATCGGCTGTGAAAAGACGAACGGCTCGGCCAGAAAATCTTGCAGAGTGGCCATGTTCTCGCTATAGCGAGCCCCGAGCCGAAAGCCAGCTTCGAGTTCCCCGATCACGACCGTGCACACGTCCACTCGCTCGGCGGCGGCAAGCCAACGTAGCACGGTGTTGTGTCCGCGCCTCAGTTGCGAATAGGCTGACGTGTCGAAAGCGAGATAGCCCGCCGGTGGGTTATTGCCAGAGGGCATCGTCAACCGTTCTTTGGGCGGCCAAGGACTGCTGAAACTCTTCGAAGTCGTCCTGCGTCCAGGTTGCGTATCGTTGCTTTAGATGTTCGTAGCGCTGATCGTGGTCCATCGCCTCCTCTAGAAGGTTCAGGATTAGCGAGTTCAGGCTGGTCCCTGCCAGCAGGGCGCGATTCTTGAGCTTACGTGCCAATTCCGGCGAGACGTTGCGCAAAGTGATTCTTTGGGATCGTGACTCCATGATGTCACCATCTTAGCGTCGTGATGTCACCCTGTCGAGTTATTCGAGAAATCGACGCAACTGTTCCACATCGGCCAGATCTTGGAGCCGACCCACAGCCTCTTTGTTGGTGATCAGGTCGCGGGCGGACAGAAAACCCACCTCGAGTCCGTCGAGTTCGACCACCAGCCGGCGCGGATAGCAAGAAGTGAAGTCGAGACCTTTTAGACTGGTCAGTAGCCCGACGCGATTGGGTTCATAACCGAGTTGGATGATGCGGTCCTCGGCTGTGAAGTCAGGCTCCTCCAAGCCGAGCCCGCCGAAGCCGAAGTCGGTTAGGGCGGCCAGTGTCCGGTGGGCGTTCTCAGGAGTGGCCTCCAACCAGATGTCGAGGTCTTTCGTGTAACGGGGAACCGAGTGCACCGAAGTCGCATATCCCCCGGCCACCAGGTAGCGAACGCCGTGATTGTTCAGCAGTTCGAGCAGGTCTCGAAAATCGGCTCCCAGCTTCACTTGACAGTTCGCCGAGTCACGACCCTGGCCATCGGTTGATCCGGATCGCCGAATCGGGCGATGAACATCCTGCGCAGTTCCTCCAATTGAGCGATCGCCTGCTGGGGCGTCCGGCGGTGGAGGGGCTCCTGGTCGCCCTGGGTCCGCCGATGTACGACTCTCTTGATGGCTCTCTCCATAGAGTGTGTTTCGAGCTAGACTTCGGCGTCCCTCGAAATCGACGAGGCCAGGGCTGCTGGCTGTATTGACATCGGCCCCGAATGCCAATTGCTCTGACTATAGTCATGACCAGGGTCGAACCGCGCAAAATGTCCAAAAGCAAGCTGAAGGCTCACATGCTCGCCGTGTTTCGCGAACTCGAAGAGAGCGGGGAAGAGTTGGTGGTCACCGACAACAATCGCCCCGTCCTGCGTATCGTCCCGTACATCGCGGCCACCTCTGTCGAGCAGGCCTTCCAGGCAGTGCGCGGGCGGCTGGTGTTGCACGAGGACCCCGACGTTCCGACCGTCGACGAATGGGACGAAGTCTAGCCAGTGGTGGTCCTGGACCCCTCGGCCCTGCTCTATTGGACCTTATCGACCGACCGGCTCTTCGAGCCCGCCCGGCTCACCATGGAGGCCACGGCCAGCCTGAGAGGCTGTTCGCTGGTGACCTCGGATCGGGCGATCGCCGACTTCTACTCCAAGACCGTCTGGTAGCCCAATCTCTGAAAGAGGCGGGTGCCGAGGCGGGCGAACACCAGCGTGACCACCAGATAGAACACGCAGCAAAGCCAGAAGAGGTGGCTGTGGTTGGTTTCCCACAGCAGAGTGGCAAGAGCCATGACCGGGCTGGTCAGGCTGAACATCAGGAAGTCGCGGCTTGTGCCCAGCACCGTGAAGACCAGGTCCAGCACAGTGCTACCCAGGAAAGCCGCCACGCCAGCCGCCATCACCCATTGGCCGGCCTTGCTGGTGGACATCGTACGCGTCGAGGCCCACAGGCCAAAGGCCGAGATACCACCGATCACCAGCGCCGTGAGTCCGACTAATAGCAATCCGTTCCAGAGCGAGCCGTCCCGGACCTGAGCCACGGCCAACAGAAACAGGGGCGAGAAAACCGCCAGTTCCATCAGCAGGGGCATGGTGACGACCCCCAGTTTGCCGAGATAGATCTCGCCGGGAGTCATTCTGGTCGAGAGCAGACTCTCGAGGGTGCGTCGCTCGCCTTCTGCGGCCATGGCGCGAGCAGACTGATTGCCCGCCCGGGTGGCGAAGTAGATCAGATGCAAGAACAACGAGAGGGTGGCGGCCTCTTCTAATCGCCAGTCCAGCGCCAGCGGCGCCCCGACCAGCGTAGTCAGCATGATCGCCGGATAGAGCCAGGGCTTCGAAAAGCTCAATTCGCGATAGAGTAGGGGATGGCGGTCGAGGCCGGGAAGACGGGGGCGAAACGGCTTGCTGCGCTTCCACTGGCGGGCCCCTTCGAGCGTGCATGACTGATAGGCGACCAGGGCAACCAGCAAGTGGGCTACGAGGAAGCTGCCGATGGAGTTGCTTCGGCAGGCGAAGCCGAATTGGGCCGCCGCAGCCACTACGGGGTTGACCACCTGCGACCAGGCCAGTCCGCTGCTGTTGCCGATGGCATCGAACAGGAAGCTACCGAGGAAGGTCGTTCCCAGCAAAGCATAACCCCACTGAGAAGCCTGGAAGTGCCCGGGGCAGCGGCTCGAGACGAAGAGTCCCAGGCAGGTGTAGCAGATCACCACCACCAGGGTGATCAGCACGCACTTGAGCCAGAACCAGGGCGGCGCTTCGACCTGGTTATAGAAGAGCGGCACCAGGGGCAAAAAGACGAACTCGCGCAAGCGCTGCCACAGACAGATGCCCAGGTGGCCCCGCAAGACCTCGGTGGCGCTCGTCGGGGTCGAGGCTAGCACGTCGAGGGTCTGCGCATCGCGCTCTTTGGCGAAGGCGCCTAGCGCCCCGAACAGCGAGCGGGCGGCAAAATAGAGAAAGTGGGCCATCGCTGTCAGGGTCAGGGCCAGGCTGGGGCCGTCGTAGTGGTCGCCGGCCCAGGCCGTGACCAGCAGGCCCGGTGTCAGCACTACCAGGGGGTAGGTCAGCCACTGGACCAGGCTTTGGGGGTTATTGCGGGCCGCCCGTTGGGCGCGATAACAGATGGCGTTCTCGTGAAACATGATGGCCTCCACCGGCTCTGGTCGTCTTTACCCCATGTTTTCTTCCTCGGCCGGGATTGACCTGGGGGGGGAAGGTGCTTATAATGGGGACCGCATAGGGGTGTAGCTCAGTTGGTAGAGCGCCGGTCTCCAAAACCGTAGGTCGCGGGTTCGAGTCCTGTCACCCCTGCCAAAGCCCGTTCGTTCGGGCTTTTTTTGTTGGGTGAGTTGGACGGTAACCGGACACTAAACCGGACACGAGGGTCGGAAGACCTTTGGCGACAACACGTTCGGAAGGAGCCTTCCAGCGTGAATCCAATTCAAAGCAGGTGAAGGACCACCCCGGGTGAGCGACGATGACAAGTTGCACCTCTTCCTCGATGAAACCGGCCAGCACAGCCAGGGCGAGTATTTCATCTTGGCCGTCGTGGTCATTGGGAAGGGTAGGCTGCAAGCCGCCCGTCAGGAGATAGAGGCCCTCGAGCAAAAGACCAATCGTCGGGGCGCGAAATGGTCCAAGACCAACGGCAACGAAGCGCTCCTGCGCCTCGCGGACGCCCACGCAGGCTACCAGGGGGACAAGCATCGCATGAAGCGCTACGCCCACGGTTGGACCGACTTGGACTGTCATCTTGTCGAGATATGAAAAAGTCAGGCTGTCGTTGGCCTGACTACCCAGCGATTTCGCTGGCTGCCCCTAGACTCGACGGGAATGTCGAGACACCGCCCATACGGCGCGTATTCGGGGGCCCGATTCCGGGCACGAGACGGGTTTCGATCCGGCTCCATTGTATCCTACCACAACCTGAGGAAGACGAGAATGGTTTCGCCATCTTGACCGCAACCGGACTCGAGGGACGGAAGACGGCGCGGCAATTGCACATCAGATGAAGAGACGACCCCGAAGCCATGAAAGAGGCGTTGGCGGAGACGCTATTGCGTCTCGCCGCCGAGCGCCTTTACCTGGCCAGGTGGACCCAGCAAATCAGGGCGTTCTACCACGACGCCCGATGAGCCGATCGAAGGTGATAGCGAGGATTGTACCGCCGCGGTCGTCCTGCGCGTTTCTGGCTATCACGAATGCCGGCTCCACATAGTTGAACGCTAGGCCATTGCGCCAGAGGACGGCGTCGGCAACCAGTCGCGCTAATCTTGCGTTTCCATCCGCGAAGGGGTGGAAGAAGCAGCAGTCGAGATACGCCATCGCTGCTCTCCAGATTGGGTGAAGCGCGGTGTCATTCGCTTCTGCCAGCTTTTGGTCAAACAGCGAAAGATTCGCTACGCCATAACGTTCCCGGCCATTCTTTGCAAAGGCGTCGGTTTCTCGCAAGTGGACTCCGTTCTTGTTTAAGACGAGCTTTTGCCACGCTGTGAGGACTTCAAACGTGAGGGGCTGGGTGGAATCAGCCCATTTGCGGCATGCCGTCAAAGCGGCCAGCATGTGTTCGTCCTTCTCAGTGCGTTTAATGTACATGACATGTCCATCTGAGCGAAGTGGATTGTGTTGTCGCCAAAAGTGGCTCCATTGCTCATTCGGAGGCTCGCGCACGTTGAGCCAAACTTCCAGGCTGTCCTCTTGGGTGATCATGGTGGCGCCCACCACCTCGCCCACCCGCCTGGAAGCTTCTTCTATTTGTGCTTTGGTTGGCTCGGTCCAGCTATGGAAGTGGCCCGAAAAGATTTTCTCGACCAGCGCTCTGGTGTGTCGGTCGCTGTGAGCGCTCGCCTCCAGGTACCAGTTGAGCGTCAGGGCGCAAGTCCTGTACCAGGCATCCGAGGTCTCGGTCCTCCGAATAATCATGGGCACTAAGCGGGCGGCAACTGTCTCGATCTGGGCGGCCGCGTTTGACCCGGTCTTCATTGGTACTTCTGCTAGAATTCCGTCGAACTCCTCCAGAAATTCTCGCCACTGCTGTACAGCCGCGAGCACCGTTGTGACAATGTTTTCGCCTGGACCTTCCGGGTCAATTTCACTGACCACGGGGCCGCCGTCCTCGCTTGAGCGCCAACCGGCTATCCAGATTCCGAACTCTTGGATCAACAGCTGATCAAGACAGCCCTCGAGATAGTAGTCGTCGTTGTCTTGGTTGGAGTGCCAATCGTGAGTTGACAAGAAACCTTCGACTATAGCGCGGGCTCGGTCTCGATCAAAGTGTCGGCTCTCGGGTAACACGTCGTTCCACCGTAACCTATACGAACAGATGTCCATTGTGGTGCGCTTTCTCACCAGCAGAGAGTTAAGCCTTCGTGAACTCACGTTCCACCAGTTCACCAGTACCCCGATCCGGGCCTGAGACAGGACTGTGCCCGATGGATACCAATCCAACCAGGCTTGTTCAGACGGCGGAATTCCGCCGTCTGAACAAGCTCTCTTCTGGGGGTCTTCGGCCGGAGGCCGCAGCCGGGGCGCGCAGACGACCTTAAGGGCCTTGAAAGAGGCGTTGGCGGGGCGCCCCATTCACGTGATCAGAGGGGTTAGTGGGGGTGAAAGAGGTCGATGGCCGCGATCTCCGTCAAAAAGGTCCACTGTATTCGGACTCAACTCGAGGAAGAGGGTAGGGTGGCGTGGTCTCTCGCACCTCTTCGATGAGTTCCCCGTCGGGGGGCGGAAAAACGTCCTCCAGCCTCAGACACAGGTCAGGGAAGGCCGGGCTTCGGAGGGTCTCCGCCTCGGTGTAGGTGCCGGCGATGCGATAGCTGTCACCATCCAAAGACAGCACCTCGGCCAGGGCCGGATAGGGCCGCAGGATCCAGTATTCTTTCACGCCCGCCGTGGCGTAGAGCCTGAGCTTCCGGACCCGGTCGTGGCGCTCGGTGCTAGGCGAGAGGATCTCGACGGCCAGGGTGGGCGCCCCTTCGATATGGGTCGGCGTGATCTGAGCCCTGTCGCAAACCACAATCAGGTCAGGCTGGACCGCGTCATACTCCGAGAGACGAACGTCGATTGGGGACACGAAGACCCGGCAGGGACGGCCTTTGAAATGCGCGTGAAGCAGTGCGAGTAGCTCTGTGAGAACGGCCTGATGGGCGACTCGCGGCGCCGTCATCGCATAGGGCCGGCCGTCGATGATCTCCCAGCGAGACTCGTCGTCCCAGGTGCGGTACTCGGCCCAACTGACCTTGCGTCCGCTTCGCGATGACTCCATCGTTGGATTATAGCCGATTTTCTCTGAGCGGTGTATCGGGCGGTGGCGGGGCAAACGGCTCCAAAGGACACCGGCCCGAGCGAACGAAACCCTCCACTATGCCTGATCACCGCGACTGGGAGTTGGCCAAAGAGTTTCGGCGCCGCCTCGAGCCCCTGCTCGGAGAGCGCCTGCTCGAGGTCAGGATGTTTGGCTCGCGAGTGCGGGGCGACCACCGGCCCGACTCTGACCTCGACTTGTTCGTCAAGGTCGATACCGCCCCGGTCAAGACGCGATGGGCCATCTACGACGTGGCTACGGACATCAACGCAGAAACCGGCTTTGCCATTCCGCTGGCGCCGTTGGTGATGGCCGAGGCCGAGTTCGAGCATCTTCGCAATCGGGAACGGCGACTGGCTCGCGACATCCTCGAGGAGGGCGTGGTCGTTTGACCGACGAGAACCGGCGCCGCAACGCGCGCGATGAGTGGGCCCTGGCCGAGTCCTCCTGGGCCGCCGCCGAGTTGTTGGGTCAGAATGGCTTCCATCGGGACGCCGTGGCCCGCTACTACTATGCCGCCTTGCATGCTGCTCGGGCAGCTTTGTTGACTCACGGAGAGGAGCCCCGCACCCACCTGGGCGTGTCCTCGCGATTCAACGAGCTCTTCGTTCGGGGCGACCTGATGCCAACCAGCAGTTCGCGGGTGCTGGGCCGGTTGCAGCGCGAGCGGGAACAGGCCGACTACCATCGCGATGTCATCTTTCGCGAGGCGGACGTCGAGGAGGCGCGGCAGAGCGTCGAAGCGTTCCTGGAGGCTTTGCGGGGCCTGTTGACCCAGGGCGGGTGGCTCGAGTCGTAGCCAAAGAGAAAGCCACCTTCACGAGCGGGGGGGTGACTTGTCGTGAAGGTGGCTATCAGCCATTCGGCTGATTCGCTCTATATCCCTGTCAGAAGCCATTATTAAGTTTCTAGGTTTTCTTTGGTGTGGTTTACATTGCTCAATGTTGCATATATGGAATAAATGTCCTATAATGGGACCCGTTGGGTTGTCAAGTATCGGGAAAGTCCCGAAGCTGTGACCCGGTACAGTGTTCTTCAGACTCCAGGGCCGTCGTAAGCTAGTGCAGCCCGCGGAAGGAGTCATCATGAAGAAGGTCTTCTCACCCGTTTGGCTGGTCCTGAGCCTGGTGGTCTTTGTCGCAATTCAACTGGTCTTTGGCGCGCTCGCCGGCAAGTTCTTGTTGGGCGGGCACACCGCCCAGCACACCCGCTTTCTGATTGAAGGTCTGGTGGTGCTGATCAGTTACTTCGTGGGAGCCTTTCTGATCGGGGTCGTCTCGCCTGATGTGCGCCTGGTCGAGCCGGTCGCGGCGGCCTTTCTGGCCACTCTGGCCGTGATGTCGGTGGCCCTGATGGTGCCGAGCTGGTTCTTGGTGGCCAGCCTCGGACGCCTCATCGCCTGCAGCCTCATCGCTTGCGGGACCGCCCTGGTGGGCGTGCTCACCGGCGAATTGGTCAGCAATCGCTAGCGTAGCAGCGAGAGCAAGGTGGTGGCCACCACGATCTTGGTGATCATCGCCACCGAGAACACCGAGGAATAACCGATGTTGACGCCGTCACTCTTGACGAGAGAGTTGGCGTAGGCCAGGCAGGCCGGCTGGGTGTGAGCTCCCGAGATCACACCCAGCAGCGTCACCAGATTGACTCCCAGGTGGCGCCCGCCCAGGCCCAGAATCAGAGCCGAGGTCAAGGTGATGATGGCCCCACAACCCATCAGCAGCAGACCATTGGTCTGCATGGCGCCGACGAATTGCCCACCCGCCTTGATTCCCACCGAGGCCAGAAAGAACAACAGGCCAATCTGGCGCAGAGCCAGATTGGCCTCCAGGGACAAGGTCCACACGATATTGCCGGTGCGGCGCAGCTTGCCCAGGATGAGCGCCACCACCAGACAACCACCGGCCACCCCCAGGGTGGGGTAGGGCTGGCTGCCAACCGGAATGGGTATGCTCCCGATGAGGACTCCCAGCACCATTCCGAGCGATACCGAGAGATAGTCGGTGTGGGCAATCTGCTCTAGCGAGTCGCCTAAAAACTTGCCGGCGCGCTCGAGGTCAGGGGCTCTTCCCACCACCCGCACTACATCGCCCTCTTCCAGCAGCCAGTGGGAGGAAGCGGGCACCTCGACATCGCCGCGGCGGATGCGGGTCGCCGTCACCCGATAGGCGGCCTCGAGGTGCAACTCCTCGAGCCGCTTGCCCACCAGGTCCTGGTTGGACACGAAGAAGCGTCCGTAGGTTACCTGGCCGTGCTGTTGCTCGAGGTGCTCGTCGGTGGGTTCGCCCAAGATTTCGAGCGCCTGGGCGTGCATCTCTTCGTTGCCCACCGCCAGCACGATGTCGCCCACGGCCAGGACCGTCTCGGGCTCGACCGTGTCCAATCGGCCTTCGTGCAGTCGCCGGGCCACGATCAGCCCGCAATGTTCGGCCACCCAGCCCACCTCCAGCTGGTTGGTGTTCGGCTTGAGCCTGGTTACGCGATAGTTGCGGGCGGTCACGGGGCCTCTTCCCCCGCCACTCTCCTGGTCATACGAGGCGACCTCTTGCTCCGGGTTGGTCGAACGCAGCAGCAGCGCCATCACCGCAAACACGCCCAGCACCCCGAAGGGATAGGCTACCGAATAACCCACCGCCGGTCCTTCCAGGTCGACCGAGTCGCTACTCACTTTGGCCAGTCGTTGTTGCATCTCGAGCTGGGCCGCCAGGGCCGGGGTGTTGGTGGTGGCCCCGCAAAAGAGCCCGGCTGCCTGGGCTCCCGGCAAATGGGCCAGGCTCGTCAACCCGAGCGTGGCCCCCGCCGCCGCCAGCACGGCCACGGCCGTGAGCAGGCTCAGGCGCAAACCCTGGGAAGTCTGCAAGGCTTGAAAGACCCCCGGACCTGAGGCCAGTCCGATGGTGTAGACGAACAAGGCCAGGCCGATCCCCGAGACGACGGGTGGGATGTCGAAAGCCTGGGGGTCCCAGGCGCCCAGGCCAAGCCCTACGAACAGCACCGCCGCCACGCCCAGCGAAAAGCCTCGGATGCGCCAGGCTCCGACGACGTACCCCAGTCCGATGACGGCGAACAGGCGCAGGGTGACGCTGTCGGCCAGAAAGTCGTGTAATGTCTGCACCGCCCGATGGCTTACTGCCTTGCTGGGGAGCTTCCCTGCCGGGTTGGCCCGCCGGTCAGATTATGGTAGGCTGGTGCGATGAAGTATCTCGCTACCTTCTTGCTGACCCTCAGCCTGACCATGCCCCTCTGGGCCGATGGCAAAGCCCCTGCTGACGACGCCTCGCTGGCCGTCGGGGCCAAACTGTTCAAGCGCACTTGCGCTCCCTGTCATGGCAAGGAAGGAAAAGGCGACGGCCCCGCCGCCGCTGGGATCAAGCCACCGCCTCGCGATCTCACCACCGCCCCGCTGCTCCAGGGCGACAGCGACCAGGACATCTTCAACACCATCAGCAACGGCGTGCCGAAATCGGGCATGGCCGGATTTGCCAAGCAGCTCAAAGAGGAAGACCGCTGGAAAATCGTCTCTTTCGTCAAGAGTCTACGCAAGAAATAGCCGAGAAGGTGCCGGTGCACCGTGCACGAACCACCTCCGATGGTGCGATGGCTATTGGTGGGTCTAGTTTCGGCACTGCTGCTCTCCGGCGCTGCCCAGGCCCAGAGCAGACTTCCCGAGGGCTCGCCGGTGCGCACACTGTGCATCGCCTGCCACACTCCCGACGAGACCGGTCGCATTCCGACCATCGAGTCGATCCGAACTACCCCTGAGGGGTGGCGACGCATTGTCGACCGGATGAACCGCAACTACAAACTCGACCTCGACGAAGAGTACGCGGCCGAGATCGTGGCCGACCTGGCCAACTCGCTCGCCCTGTCGCCGGCCGAGATGGCCGACCTGGAGGGCTATCTGCGCACCCGCGCCCTGCCCACCGACGACCCGGCCCTGCCCGAGACCTTCGCCCGCAGTTGCGCGTCTTGTCACGGCTACGAGGTCATCGCCAGCCAGCGCCGGACAGAGGCCGCCTGGATGCGGCTCGAGGGCTTTCACCGAGGCTATTTTCCGATCATTCCGATGATCTACCGCGACCTGGATTGGCCCACCGCGGCTCAGGCTGCTCTCACCGCCCTGACGGCGCGCTTTCCCTTCGAGACCGACTGGACGCCGGGCGAGCCGGTGACGGGCGAGTTCCTGGTGGCCGGGCATCAAGCCGGTAAGGGCCAGTATACCGGCCGCCGCACGGTGGCCGAAGACGGCTCGACCTACACCGAGACGCTCACCTTTGAAGACGGAACCACCGTCGAAGGCAGCGGCCAGGGTCAGGTCACGGCCGGCTATCACTGGCGCTTCGAGGGGGCGACCCGCAGCCTGGTCGGCTCGGCCACCCCCGAGGGCTGGTTCGACTTTCGTTGGCAGGGCCCCCTGGGGGCCACCGGCAGCGAGCGGGCCGTGGCCGCCAATCAACCGGGGCTTTTGGCGGTGAGCCCCGAGGCTATCGTCACCGAGGGCGGCGAAGTCACCGTCACGCTTTATCGCAGCGGGTCGGGCAAAGAGGTCAAGTCGAGCTTGCCGGTGGCCGGGGTAGAAGAGTCCGGCCCGGCGCTGAAGGTAAAGCTGAAGGTGCCGCGTCTGACCCGACCACAAGAGGTCAAGCTGAGCCTCGCCGACACGCCGGGCGAGGTTACCCTCAAGCTAGCTCCGCGCGTCGACGGCATTCGTATTAGCCCCGAGGACCCGGCCGCCCGCATCGGCGGGGGCAAGATTCCCCTGGTGCCCTTGCAGTTCGAGGCCCGCGCGCTGAGCTTCGGAGCCGACGGCAAACCCAACACCGACGACGACATCAGCCTCGGCCTGGTCCAGCCAACCTGGTCGCTGGAGGATTATGCCGGCACCGACATGGCTGACGACCCCTCCTACATCGGCACACTCGACGCCAGCGGCCTGTTTGCTCCCGCCACCCTGGCCCCCAACCCCGAGCGAGTGCGCCGCAACAACACGGGCGATGCCTGGGTGGTAGCTCGCTATCGCCCCACCGGTGCGCTCAAGACCTATCGGGCTCGAGTGCTGCTCAAGGTGGTCGTGCCCGAATATCGAGGTAACGTCTGATGCAAGCGATCCCGGTCCACTTTATCGATCCCTCCCACATCTTCCATCCCGAGCACGGGGGCGTGTTCGAACTCTCCCCCGAGGCTCTCGAGCTTTACCAGAAGGCCATCGACGGCGAGGTGGCCGAGGGGCCGGCGATGCAAGAACTGCTGGCGGCCGACCTGCTCAGGGCGGGCGAGGCTCCGGCTTTTCCGCCCCCACCCAAAGACCTGACTCTACGTTCGCTGGTGGTCAACCTGACCCAGAACTGCAACCTGGCCTGCGTCTATTGTTATGCCGACGTGTTGCCCACGGCCAAGAAAAAGCGCCAGATGGAGCCCGAGACGGCTCGGGCGGCTATCGACTTTCTCCTTCGCCAGTCGGGCTCGGTGCGCACTCTCAACCTGACCTTCTTCGGCGGCGAGCCGCTGCTGAACTTTCCTCTGCTCAAGCAGTCGGTGCTCTACGCCGAGGACGAGGCTCGCAAGGCGGGCAAGAAGCTCCGCTACTCCCTGACCACCAACGCCACCCTGGTTACCGAGGAGATGGCCAGGTTTCTCGATGAGTACCGCATCGGCGTCTCCATCAGCCTCGACGGGCCGCCCGAGGTACAAGACGGCCAGAGGCCCTTCGTCAACGGTCGGGGCTCGTCCAATCGGGTGCTCAAAGGGGTCGAGACCTTGCTCACCCACGTGCGCTCGCGGCCGGTGGGGGCCAGGGTGACCCTGACGCGTCAGAGTGGCTCGGTGGTGCCGATCTTCGATTATCTGCACGAGCTGGGCTTTTTCGAGGTGGGGCTGGCGCCGGTCACCGACCCGCGGGCCGAACTGCACCTGGGCGACGAAGAGATGGAGCGCCTGCTCGACGACTTTCGCATTTTGAGCGAGCGCACCGTGCAAGAAGCCCGGGCCGGACGCTACCTCGGCTTTTCGAATCTCACCAATATGCTCAGCAGCATTCACGCCGGCCGCAAACGCGTCTATCCGTGCGGGGCCGGCCTGGGTCTGTTCGGGGTCGATTACACCGGCAAAATTTCCCTGTGTCATCGTTTTCAAGGGAACGAGGACTTCGTGTTGGGCGATGTCTGGCAGGGCCTGGATGCCGAGGCGGTTCACCGCCTGCGCCGGGAAGTGCACCCGGTCAACAAGCTGGGCTGTCACACTTGCTGGATTCGCACCCTGTGCCGAGGCGGCTGTTATCACGAGGCGCTCGAGCGCCACGGCGACCATCGCAAGCCCAACCTGCATACCTGCGATTGGCTGCGTGCCTGGGTGAAGCTGGTGCTGGAAGTTTATCTGACCCTGGCCCGCGAGGCCCCCGGTTTTCTCGACCGGCTCTCGGGCTCTCGAGCCAGAATGACGGAGGGTGTAGTGGTATGAGCGAGCATGTGCGACGACTCAACGGAGGCGGCGAGGTGGAGGGGCAAACCCTCGAAGAGCTGGGCTGCACCACGGTCTTCGAGCCCGGCTGGGAGACCGACGGCGACGGGGGGCAGCAGAGTCTGTGCCGACCGATGTATCGCGACCTCTACGGCTGCGCCGGCGACTGCTGGTGGCCGGCCCAGGTGCCCGACGAGATGTCGCAATACCCTTCCTGGGTCGAAGACTGTCAGGCCATCGAGCAGGACTGGAAGGACATCGACTTCATCAAATGAGATGGCTACTGGTTTTGCTGGTCTTGCTGGCGCCGGCGTTTGGCGACGAGAGTCTGGTGGTGGTGGGCCGGGGAGGGGCGGCCATCGTCAACCCCGCCACCCTGGCCACCGAACTGGCCATTCCCACCCGCGGTGGGGCTCCGGCCTTTCTCTATTCCAACCTCGATCGCTCTCGCCTCTACTTGATCACCGGCGCCCGCGAACTCGTCGAGATCCTGGATGTCAAAAGCGGCAAGCTGACGCGCACCCTCACCCTCTCCCAGCCCAAAGAACTGCCTTATTTAAGGGCCTTTATCTATGGGCTGTGCACCGACCCGCAAGAGAAGTTCCTCTATCTCTACATCCTGCCCAGCGTCCGAGAGCGCGAGTCGATTCGCGCCGAGGATTGCTACGTAGCCGTGGTCGATCTCGAAAGCGGCAAGAAGGTGGCCACCATTCCCGCCCCCGCCGGCATCAGCATGCTGGCCTTCAAGAACGACGGCAGCGAGATGTATTTGCTGGGCCGCGACGTTTATGTGATGGACGCCAGGACGCGCAAGATCACGCTCAAAGAGTCGATACGCCATCCCGAGTATCAGGGCGAGGGCGAGACCGACATCATCGCCGAGTGGGTCCACTATCGCGAATGCGACTCGGTGGCCTCACTGCCGATCTTCACCGAGGACCCTTCTACCAAGCGTTGGTTCATCGGCTTGTTGACCCTCGACCTCAAGACCGGCGAGCTCGATCGTTATGAAGCGGGTCCGCCCCCAGAATCGCTGGTCCCCTTTTCGGCCGTGATCACCCCCGACCGCCAGAAGGGTTACATCATCTTCAACCACCTGGTCGAGATGAGCCTGGCCGAGCGCAAGGTGACGCGCATGGTTCGCTTGCCCAAGTCGTATAGTATCTTGACCGTCTCCGGCGACAGTTCGCGCCTGTTCTTCTGCGGCTCGGGTCGCAGCGTGGCTCGCTACGACATCGCCACCGGCGAGGTGGTCCAGCAGGTCGAGATGCCCTGGGATACCACCGACATGATGGTGGTTCCACGCTAGTGGAGCGGGCGATGGTGGCCAACCATCCGCGCCAACTCGAGTGGGACCGCTGGTGCCCGCCCGAGCTCGAAGGCCTGTTGCGCGAGGTGGTCGAGCCTCTGGCCGCCGGCCTGGAAGAACGCCTCGGTTCGCCCGCCTACAGTCGGGTTTATTTCGGCAACGAGTCGTGCGAGATTCGTCTGCCCGAGCCGGCCGCTTTGTCTCGCATGCTAGAAGCGGCCCAGCAGCGAGGTCTCGCCCTCACCCTGTTGACGCCGCAAGTCAACGATGCCTGCCTGGAGAAGGTCGAGCAGTTGCTGGATCTTCTGCCCAGCGGGACTGAAGTGGTGTGCAATGATTGGGGCGTGCTTGGGCGGGTGCGCCAACGCCAGCTCAGGCCCGTGCTGGGCCGGTTGCTTTCGCGTTGCCTGCGCGACCCGCGCTCGCCCGAGCATCCGGCCTGGGAGGCCTCGCCTCTGGCCCACCCTCACTTTCGCGAAGCCCTGGCCGGCTGGGGAGTCGAGCGAGTGGAGGTGGACGTGCCCCTGGGACCGGCCGCCCCCCCCGCTCCGGAGTGGGGGCTCGAGGCCAGCCTGCGAGCGCCGTTCGTGCATGTGGCTTCGGGCCGCGTCTGTGCGGTGGGGTCGCTGTCGGCCCCGCCCGAAGAGAAGTTTCAGACGGCCGGAGCCTGCCAGCGCGAGTGCCTGACCTATCTGACGCGGCTGGATTCACCCACCCTCGAGTCGCAGCTTTTTCACCGCGGCAACGCCGCCTTTGCGGTGGCTGAGGCGACCACCCTGGTGGGTGCCCTTCACGGCTTCTCGCGCCTGGTCTTTGACCCGGAGCTGCTGTTTTGAAGATTCTGGCGCCGGCCCGTTCGGCCATGGAAGTGGAGATGCTGGTCCATCACGGGGCCGAAGAGCTCTATTGCGGGCTGACCCCGCCCGAGTGGCACGAGCGCTTCGGTGGCCTCACCTGGCTCAATCGACGCTCGCCCCTGGGCGGCAACTTGCAGAGCTACGAAGAGCTGGGAGAGATGGTGCGACGAGCCAGGATTCCGGTCTTTCTCACCTTGAACGGTCAGGGCTTCACTCCCGAGCAGCTCGACTTTCAAATCGAGATAGCCCGTCGAGCCCAGCAGTTGGGAGTGGCCGCCTTCATCGTGGCCGACCTGGCACTGCTGCTGCGTCTGCGCCAGCAGCTGCCGGACATGCCGCTCCACCTGAGCAGTCTTGCCTCGTGCTTTAACCGGGCTTCCATCGACTTTTTCACCCATCTGGGAGTGGAGCGCGTGGTGCTGCCCCGCCAGGTCACCCTCGACGAGATCGAGGCCTTGCGCAAGGCGTGCCCGAAGGTCGAGATCGAGGTCTTCATCCTCAACGACGGCTGCTTTTACGACGAGGGTGTGTGTGCCACCACCCATTCGCTCAAACCGTTCTGCATGACTCCCTGGCAAGAGACCTGGGAGCGCCGCGGGCAGCCCCTCGACGCTGCCGATGCGGCGCGCGTGGCCACCCATCAAAAGGAACTGCAGAAAGTGCTCTGGGCCAACAACAACTGCGGTTGCTCGCCTTCGCCCAAGGGTCTGCCCCAGGGGCCCTGCGGCCTGTGCGCCCTGCCGCGCCTGGCCGCCATGGGAGTCGACTCGCTCAAGATCGTCGGCCGCGAGGCGTCGGGCTTGCGCAAACTGGCCAGCCTGCAGCTGGTGCGGGCGGTGGTCGAGCGAGTGCGGGCCGGACAGTCGGAAGACGAGGTCCAGCAGTTCGCCGTCCAGGTGCGCGAGACGCCCGACCTGTGCGCCTCGGGCCGCATGTGCTACTACCGGGAAGTGCGATGGCGGCCCTCGCTCGTATAGTTCCTTTTCTCAGGGGCTTTCGCCTCAAGCTCGTTTTGATGTTCGGTCTGGCTCTGCTGGGAGTGGGCCTGAGCACCCTTTATCCCCTGGTGGGACGCTACCTGGTCGATCAGGTGCTGGTGCCACGCAACGAAGCCGGCCTGGTGCCGGCCCTGGGCGCCCTGGTCGGTCTGGCCCTGATAGGCTGGCTCATCCGCGGCCTGGGGCGCACCCTCAACGCGTTGACCACGGCCGAGATTCTGATCGCGATGCGGACCCACCTTTTCTCGCACCTGTTGCGCCTGCCTCAGAGCTTCTTTGTACGCGCCCGGACCGGGGACCTGGTGGCCCGCCTGCACCAGGACCTGACCGAGGCCCAGCGGGTCGCCACCGACGTGGTCCCCGGCCTGCTGGCCGCGGCCCTGTCGGCCCTGGCTTCGCTGGGCATGCTGCTCTATCTCGATTGGCGGCTGACGCTGGCCACCCTCAGCGTGGCTCCTTTCATGTTGTTGACCGTGAGCGCCCTGCGCGCCCCGCTCCGTCGGGGAGCCATGAGCATCCGTGACGCCGCCGCCCAGACCCTGGCCTTCGCCGTCGAGAGCGTGGGGCGGGTGCGCATGACGGCGGCTTACGACTGCCAGGACGAAGAGGTCGAGCGCTATCGCCAGCACAATCTCGGCATTCTCGGGGCTCTGCGTTCCTACCAGTGGCTTTCGGTGGGGGCCGGCAGCCTGCCGCCCATCCTGGTCGGAGTGGCCGGAATGGTGGTGTTTTACTGGGGTGGCCGCCAGGTGCTCGCGGGCCAGATGACGGTCGGAGATCTGCTGGCCTACGCCGCCTATCAGGTGCGCTTCTTCGCTCCCGTGCAAGATTTGGCCCGAGGAGGCTTTCGTCTGGCCACCGGCCGGGCTGCCCTCGACCGCGTTTTCGAGGTGCTGGATCTGCCCCCGGCCGACCCTCCCGAACTCGAACCGCAGACGGTCTCGGGCCCTATCGAGTGGGATCAGGTCAGCTTTGCCTATCCCGGCCGCGGACCGCTACTCGAGCGCGTCAGCCTGCGTCTTGACCCCGGCGAGATCGTGGCCCTCACCGGCCCCAACGGGGTGGGCAAGACCACCCTGATCTGGCTGTTGCTCGGTTTCGAGAAGCCTGCCTCGGGAGCCATCCGCATCGGCGGCATCGCGCTCGACGAGATCCACCCCAGGGCGGTGCGCCGGGCCGTGACCCTGGTCCCCCAGGAAGCTTATCTGCTCAATGCTAGCCTGGAAGACAATCTACGTTTCGCTGACCCCCAGGCCAGCCAGGCCGAACTCGACGAGGCGGCTGCCCTGGCCGGCATCGAGCTCCCCCTTTCCACCCTGGTAGGCGAGCGAGGCCTGGCCCTGTCTGACGGCCAGCGCCAGCGGGTGGCCCTGGCTCGCGGTTTGCTACGCAAGACTCCCGTGCTGATCCTCGACGAGGCCACTTCGGCCGTCGACGGCCCCTCTGAGGCCCGCCTCTTCCCCGCCCTGCGCGAACGCGGCCTGACCGTGCTGGTGCTGGCCCACCGCGACTCCACCGTCGAGCAGGCCGACCGGGTGGTGCGCCTCGAGGCCGGTCGGGTGGTCGAAGCCGCCCCGTGCTAGCCGGATTCACCGGACGCGGGGTCCGCATCGCCCTGATCGATAGCGGAGTCAATCCTCACCACTCGCACCTCACCCGGGTGGCTCCGGGCCACTCCCTGGTTTCCGACGATACTCTCGACCACATCGGGCACGGCACGGCCATCGCGGGCGTGGTCCACTGGTGGGCCAGCCAGGCCGAGATCGTGCCGGTCAAGATCTTCGATCACCAGCTGCGCTGCCCCACCGAGTTGGCCCAACAGGCCGTGGCCTGGGCCGTCGAGCAGGCTATTCCCCTGATCGGCCTGTCGCTGGCCGGGCGCGAAGAAGAGGGCTGGTCTAACTGCATACCCTCCAGTTCGCTGCTGGTCGCCTCGGCCGCCAATCGCTTTGCCGGAGGCTTTCCGGCTGTGTTGCCCGGCGTGCTGGGCGTGCAGGGCGTGCCGGCCCACACCTTCCGCAGCCTGGACGGACCCATCGACCTCGAGGCGCCCGGCCTGCCCCGCAGCCTGCCCGAGGATCGGCCCAACTTTCGCGGCAACAGCATGGCCGTGGGCCATGCCCTGGGCCTCCTGGCCCGTCGCCTCGAGCAGCAGCCCGAGTCGACCCCAGCCCAATTGCTGGCCTGGCTGCGCCAGAGCGGTTAGGAGCAGGGGCCCTCGCAGCAGTAGTAGTTGCCACTGCCGCCCATGATCGCGGCCTGACGAGCGTCGTCACAGCGGCGCTGGCAGATGTTGAAGCCGCCAAAGTTGCAGATGAAATTGGTGCCGTTCTCGACGCAGACCGGAAAGCCGTCGGGGTTGTCGTCGGTGCACGAATCAGCGGCCGAGCAAGGCGTGCCCGAGATGCCCGGGCAACTGCGCTGGGTCATGCAAAAACAGGTGCAGCTTCCTCCGGTGCAAAGGTCCTGGCAAAAGCAGGCGGTGCTGTCGCAACAGGACACGCAGCCGTTGGGGGGAGTGGTGGCTGAGGGTACCCCCATGGCGTCGCACTGGGTGCATCCCTGGTCGTCGATACAGGCCGAAGCCGCCGCCACCGGCCCAGGGGCTGCCGCCAGGGAGATTACAGGCAACACGGCGGCCGCCCTGGCAAAACTCGCCAGGAATGTCCGGCGACTGGCCGAGCAGGCGAGCGGTGTGTCGACCGGAATGATCCGCTGCCGGCGAAACTCGCCCAGGGCCTGCCACAACAGCCCGAGGCCACCCATTTCGTCAGCCGCTTCGTGCACCAGGGTCTGGCCGTCGCACAGTTCGTAGAGGCGCCGAGCCGGACCGTTGAGCAGCAGTAGCCCCGTGCGTAGGCGATGATAGAGCATCATCTCGTCTTGCACCGGTTGGCCCAGATAGTCGTGCGCTTGGGGCATCTCGGCAGGAGCGGTCAAGCCCTCGCGGTCGAACCGTTCGAGCGCCGCCTTGAGGGCCTCGTCGCTCATTCCCAGGCGTGAGGCTGCCACCGTGCGCGGTGTCCGGCCGTCGCAAAATTCGAGCAGAGGCAGATCTTCCGGTGGTAGATTAGTGTCGGCAATCTTGAATGGCATTATGACAGAGTTCATAGTCCAGCCTTCGCAGGCCGTCGCAGGGCTCCTGCGGTGACAGGCGACACCGACTCTCGGCGTCGGTTGTCACTGATTTCTTAGCCGCCAGGCCTCACCATGGACTCATCCCAACCAAGGAGGTCCCCATGGACAGCATCTCAGCCACCAACAAACAAAACCCCGTGTCCCCCGTCGACCGGCCCAAGGCCCCTCTTCGAGCCCGGCCAAAGGGGCCCGAAGACGTGCTTGCGACCGGAAGCCGCACTAGCCCCGAGCAGCAGCAACTCGCCGAGTTGCGGCGCCAGGCCGTGGCCCAAGGCTACGAGCTGAAACGCCGTAAAGACGGGAGCCGAGTACTCTTGCCGCCCGAACGCCAACCTGGCTTGATGGAGCGGATGGCCGATCAGTTCGGAAGTCAGCAGCACGTCAAGGACTCGCTTGTGTTTCTCGGTGGAGAACTCGAGGCAGCCGTCCCCATGAACGGGACGGGCGTTGAATTTTGTACGATGGGTGTACGTTCGCTGATGGACACGTATGACGACTTCAAAGACCCCCGACAGACCCTTCGGCGTCCCCTGGAAACCATGGAGCGAGTGGCCCAGAAGGGAATGCAATACGTCGATCACCCGCAAGCACTCGTGAACGACGTGAGACGAGGGGCAGAGCGCGTGCGGAGCGATTTCACCAAGCCGTTTCGTGACGGGGATATGCGGGAGGCCGGAAAGATCACCTACGCAGCCATCGATGTGACCGTTCACGGGGTGGCAGCCGCCCGGGCTCGGATGCCAGGCAAGGCGCCGGACGTGCCGACTAGCATCGGGCCCCAGGGTCCCGGCGGAGGACCGTTGCCCCGCAAGCCTGTCGAGAAGCCCAGCGACCTGCAACTTCTGGGCGATGTCTTCTCCCGCGTGAACTCGGCCGCTCAGGTTAAAAGGGAGCCTTAGTCCTGGGTCCGGCGGCGAGGCTCGACCGTGAACGGCGCCGAGCTCAGTCGCCGGGCCACCCCGTCCTGCCACACGATGACCTGGATGCGGTAGGGCGGGGGCTTACCTATCTCTTCCCGAAGAGCGGCAGAGATTCGCTCCTTTTCCCGTCGACGAAGTCGGCGCTCCCTCTCCCGGCCTCTGGCCGCTCCTTTCTCCTCGACGAAGTCGAGGCTCCCTTGCCCGAAGGGCGCTACTGCGCGTAGCCGTGGACACGATTGCGCCAGCCTTGCAGCCAGCGCGACTCGCCGCGTTCTGGCGGGGAGTTCTGGACGCGGCGAGTGAGCACCCGGTCGGCTGCCTTCGAGAAATCGGCCAGCGGATTGGCCTCGTCGCGCATCTCCTGCAGCACCTGCAACAATCCCCAGCCCTGGCCGTGGTAGCGCTCCTTGGGGCTGGTGCCTTCGCCCTTGAAGTTGACGTAGTCGAGCAGCGGATAGATGCCCTTGCCCCGCACTCGCTCGAAACGCTGGCGAATCACTTCTTGCTCGGCCGGCTCGAGTTCGGCCATGATCTTGGGCAGGGTCTCGGACAACCGCTGGGCCGCAAAGCGCGCTTGCAGGGCCGTGGTCTCGGAGAGCAGCCGGCGCAGGCTCTTCAAGCGGGGGCCGTTGAAGTCGGCCATGAAGGCGTCGCGGCTGTTCCAGGGGCAGTCCCTGGTGGTCTCGAGCCAGGCCGGCAGCTTGGCCCCGTTGGCCTTGAGATACTCGACCAGTTTGGGAAAACTCTCTTGGAACGGACCCTCTTGCCCGGCCGGATACCAGATGAAGTGCCCAATGCCCAAAGAGGCAAAGCTCTCGCCGTGGTTCCACGAGGTCAGCCCGTCGATGCGGCCGCCACACTCGTTTTGCCACAGCCGTTTGCCGGCCGCCTGAACGTCGGCATCGCCGGGTTGGGCCAGGGCCGGCGCCACCAGCAGTAGAAAAATAATCAAGATCCGCATGCTCACGATTTCGCCGCCCCAACCTCGCCTTCCCCTCTCCTTCCTGACAACCGCCGCCAGGCCAGGGCCGTCGCATCGTCGGTCTGGGGGTTTTTGGCGAAACTCTCCAGCCGCGAGAACAACTGGGGAAGCAACCTGTCGCAGGGCTCCGATTTCAGTTCCACCAGGGCGTCCCGTAGCCGGTCCTCGCCGAACTGTTCCCCTGCTTGATTGCGCCACTCCACCAGACCGTCGGTCCCCAGCAGCCAGAGTTCGTTGGTCTCGACTGGATAGGGGCCGGCCAGCTGCCACTCGAAATCGAGGTCGACACCCAGCGGTGGGCCGGTCGCCGGCAACCACTCGAGCTGGCTGCCGAGCTTCAAGAGGGGACCGTGCCCGGCGCTGACATAGAATAGCTCGTGAGACTCGAGGTCGAGGACCACCAGGCAGGCGGTGACGAATCGGTCGTGGAGATCGCGACCTAGCAGGCGATTCACCCCGGTGACGACCTGCAAGGGGTCGGACCACTCTGAAAGCAGGGCCCGAAAATAGGCCCTGCATTGGCTCACCAGGATGGTCGAGTCGACCCCATGGCCGGTGGCATCCGCCACCAGCAGCGCTCGCAGGCCATCGCCAAACTCGACCACGTCATAGAGGTCGCCTCCGGTCAGGTGGGCCGGTCTGAGCAAGCCCGCCAGCTCGTAGCCGGGCAGGCGCATCGAGGCCGGCAAGAGCGACTGAATCAGCTCGCCGGCTCTGGCCATGTCGCGTTCTAATCGACTTTTAGCCCTGGCCTCGTCGAGAAGCATCTGGCGCTTGATGGCGATCGAGGCCAGGCCGGCCAGAAGCTCGGCGTTGGGGACGTCAAGGGGGGCGCCGGTCCAGATTTCGAGCAGCCCATAGGCATCGTCAGTGTCCTGGAGAGGAAAGACCACCAGCTCTGACTCAGCCTCTGAGACCTCTTCACCGGCCAGTCGCACCCGCGCCCGGCGGCAGTCGAGCAGGCGCACACAGGCCTGCTCGACCACCGTCTTGAGCGTCTCGAGGTCGAAGGTTTCGGCCAGGGATTTGACCACCTCGAGTAGCTGCATGGACCTACTTCTGCTGGGTCAACCTGGTATGGTCCACCGTGAGCTGGTCGTAGGCAGCTTTGGGCAGGCCGAAGACCAGGTCGTAGTCGTTGCGCAGGATGTAGGTCTGGTCGCCTGACTCGAAGAGCTGATAGACGTGCTGGCCATCGGCGGCGGTCACCTTGAGCACCTTGGTGTCGGCCGGGGTGACCTGTTCGGGAGCGGTCACCCGCAGGTGGGCCAGCGCGGCCGTCAACTGGCCGACCTTGTTCGAGTCGACCTCGCCCTGGGCCAGCTTCCAGCCGCCCGAGTTCTCGAGGCGATAGTCGCCACCTTCGATGACGGTCGGGTTCTTGGCTGCCAAAAGGCCAGGGTCAAACCAGGCCTCGCCGCTGGTGGGCAGGTCGTAGGAGTTGAGCGAGACCGAGTAGGTTTTCTGGTCGCCGTCGACCCGAACGTGGGCCTGGCGAAACGAGGGCGAGCTGCCGACATAGAGGCGACCCAGCAACTTCTCGCCCTGGTAGAACTCGACACGGCGCTGGAACTTGTCCTGCTCCACCTCGAAGCGTGGGAAGGCGCTGGCCGTGGTGGCCACCGGCCAGCCCGTCTTGAGGTTGGAGAGATCGCTCAAGAGCGTCTTCACCCGGGCCGAGTTGGCTGGCAGCTTGTGAAAGTCGGGCAGGATCCAGTCCTGGCCCTGCAGCTTCAAGACCACCGTCTCTTCCGGGTCGGCGATGACCAGGCGGTTGGCCTGAGCCAGCTCGAAGCTCAACAGCGGAGAGGGCTCGGGCTGGGTGCGGTGGTTGGCCAGGGCCAGACCACCGGCCACCACCAGTTGCACCACCAACAGAACGAGTAGCTTTTTCCTAAGCATTCTCCACCTCCCACAGTTTGAGATAGGCCCGCTCGCGGTGGTGCTGCCAGAGGCGGCGGGCCAGGGCGACGGCCATCAGAGCCAGCAGGGCCAGGCCGTAGTTGAGGTATTCCCAGATGAGTTGATGCTCGCGGGTTATCGGAGGTAGCGTGCGGTTGAAGTGACCGCGGCCGCGGATGCTCAGCAAGCCCTGGTCTTCGAGCGACCAGTCGACGGCGTTGGCCATCATGTTGGTCGTGTTGCGGTATTCGCCGGAGCCGGTGGCCATCAGCCCCAACACCTCGTCGCGCAAGAAGTCGTTCGAGGCGATCAGGATCAGGCGGGCCGAGTCGGGCGAGTGAGCCAGCAGGTTGGCTCGCTCGACGGGAGCCTTCTTGGTGGCGAAGTAAGAGTCGAAACGACCGCTCACCACCACTCCCAACAGCCGTTTGGCCTGGCTGCCGGTGGGGGTGAAGCCGCTGTTGCCGGCCGCGTCCAGGCTCGGCATCACCTCGGTCGAGGCGTTCAGCCAGCTGTCGGACGAGCTGTGCAAGAGTTCGGTCACCTGGCGGGATTTCTGCTCTTGGACCGTGATGGGCGAGGCCCAGGCCAGGGTGGCCTGAGGAACCTCGGCCAGGATGGGGTGCTCCTGCTCTTCACGCACATCCACGAAGTAGGGGTAGGGGAGCATCCGCACTTCGCGCAGCGGCACTCCGCCCACATAGCGGGTGACCGGGATGGGTAGGGCCGCACAGTGGGGGTCGAGCACCATCTGCTGGTCGAGCTTGAGGCCATAACTGCCCAGCCAATCTTCGAGGCCGCTCTGGCGCTCTTGCATGGCCAGTTGGCCGCGCGAGAAGTTGATGTCGAAAGGCGAGCTGGCCACAATCACCGTGCCACCCTGCATCAAGAACTGGTCGACGGCAAAGACCTGTTTGTCATCGAGCTGGTCGGGAGCCACCACCATCAACAGGTCGGTCCCCGAAGGCACCCGGCCGTCCTTGAGGTCGGTCTTGACCACCTGGAGGTCTTCCTCCAGGCGGCGTTTGAGCTGGTCGAAGCCCGAGGGGGGAGCCACCAGGGCCACCGTCTTGGTGAAGCCCCGGGCGAACCGCTTGAGGCCGTCTTCGATGGTTTTCTTGAAGGCCGCCTCGGTGATCTCGCCCAGCGAGAGCTGGACTACCTTGTCGCCCTGGCTCAAGGTCAGATAGAAATAGAAATGGTCGCCGCCGAGCAGGCTGGTGGTCATCGGTCGAAAGCCATAGTCGGCCGCAATCTGTTTGGCCACCTGGCCGCCGTCGGCCTCAGGTTCGATGACTTCGAACTGGAGTTTATCGCCACCGTCCTTTTTGAAGCCCTCCACTACTTTCTCGAGGTTGGTGCGGGCCTCGGTCAAGCTCTCGGGCAGGCGGCTCGAGACATAGGCGGTGAGCTTGACGGGCTCGTCGAGGGCAGTGAACAGGCTGCCCTTGGCCTGGTAGGCCTGCATGGTCTTCTTGATGGCTCGGGTCAGGTCATACTCGGGGTTGCGCAGGGCCACTTCCAGGTTGGTCTCGCCACCCGACTTGAGCTCGATGAGATCGCGAAAGCCCAGCACTTGCTGCTGGTCGCCATACTTGACCAGCACGTTGAAATAGGCGCTGACCACCGAAGCCTGGTGGCGGTCGGCGATCTGCATGGGCACGGGGTGAATGCCGAACTCCTGATTGGCCTCCTGTTCGACCTCGGGGTCGTCGGCCGGGTCCACGAATTCGACTCGCACCTTATCGCCCCCGGCCTGGGCATACTCGCGCATCAGGTCCTGCAGCTGCGGCACCAGCGGCGCTAGCAGCGGGTGGGTCTTGGCGCTAAAATAGCCTCGCAGCAAGAGCGGTTGCTCGAGCTGACCGAGGTACTCCCGGGTGGCCGGCGACAAAGAATAGAGCTTGCCTTCGGTGGTGTCGACCCGCAACATCCCCAGCTGGCCCAGCCAGAGATTGGCGGCCAGGGCGTTGGCCACCAGCAGTCCGGCCAGCATCCACCCTTGCTGATGGCGGCCTGACGTAGCCTGGCTAGACCAGCGCTCGCGCTCGAGCACGAAGGTGTTGAGGGCCAGAAAGACCACCACCATGCAAACATAGAAGTAGAGGTCGCGCAGGTCGATGATACCCCGTGTGATCGACTCGAAGCGCGAGCCGGTTCCGAACAGGCGCATCCAGTCGGCGGCCTGATGCGAGACCAGCTGGGTGACGGTGGGGCTGCCCACCAGATAGAAGAGGCCTCCCAGGGCCAGCGAGCTCAGCAGGCTGACGATCTGGTTGTCGCAGCGGGCCGAGACGAACAGCCCCAGACTAATGTAGGCCGCACCCAGGCAGAAGGCGGCCACATAGCCAGCCAGCACCGGACCCCAATCCAGGTGACCCAGCCAGGCCACCGTGAAGGTCAGCGGAAGGGTCAAGGCCAGGGCCAGGGCCAACAACAGGCAGCAAGCCAGAAATTTTCCCAGCACGAAGTTGAGCAAGGGCACGGGTGAGGTCATCACGTGCTCGAGGGTGCCCGTGCGGCGCTCTTCGCTCCACAACCGCATGGTCAGAGTGCTGGTCAAGAAGATCAAGAGCAGCGGCATCCACTCGAAAAGAGGGCGAAGGTCGGCGATGTTGCGCGCGAAAAACGCCTCGACCCAGAAAAAGACGAACAGGGTCACTCCGAGAAAGGCCGCTAGAAACAGATAGGCAATGGGGGAGGAGAAGAAGAGGGTGACTTCTTTGGCGATCACCCGGCGCAGTTCAGGCCGCACGTTCCACCCCCTGATTCACCTGTCGGAACAGGGTCTCCAGATCGCGCTGCTCGACCTGCAGCTGATAAAGTTCGGCTTTGGCCCCGGCCACCACTCGGGCCAGGGCCGCTCCCACCCGGCGCGGGTCGGCATCGTCGGCCAGTTTGACTCGATAGCGCTCGGGCTCGACCCGCTCCCACTCGCACACGCCGTCCACTTCGGCCAGGGCATCGGCCTCGAGCACCAGGCTGGTGTCTAGCAAGAGTTGCTTGCTCTGGCGCAGGTCGGCAAGCTTGGCGTCCACCACCAGGTCGCCCCGGCGCAGGATGAGCACCCGGTCGCACACTGCCTCGACCTCTTGCATGATGTGAGTGGACAGGATGACGGTGGCGTCCAGCGAGATCTTGCGAATGAGCTGGCGCATCTGGTCGGTCTGGGCCGGGTCCAGGCCGTTGGTCGGCTCGTCGAGAATCAACAGGCGGGGTTGTCCCAGAATGGCCTGAGCGACTCCCACCCGCTGGCGATAGCCCCGCGAGAGAGTAGAAATCGGGGCCAGGAGTTTGTCTTTTAAGTCGGTTTCGCGCACCACTCGGCGCAACTCGTTGGCCTTGGCCTCGCCCTCCAGGCCCTTGAGTTCGGCTGCGTAGTCGAGATAGTCGACCACCGAAAGCTCCGGGTAAAGTGGCAGGCTCTCGGGCAGATAGCCCAGCCCTCGCTGGATGGTGGCCGGATCGGCCGAAAGGTCGACCCCGTCGACCACGATGCTCCCGATATCTGGCTCTAGATAGCCGCTGAGCATCTTCATGATGGTGGTCTTGCCGGCGCCGTTGTGGCCCAGCAGCCCCACCACCTCTCCTCGGGCGATAGTAAAACTCGCCTGATTGACCGCTTTGAAGTCGCCGTAGCTGCGACTGAGACTGGTGACGACCAGCATACACTCCTCCCTCGGGTTGCCGGTGGGAGGTCCGCATCGCCGACTCCCTGGATCCGGCTAAATGCATGGCTTAAGACAAACTAAGCTTGGCTCAGGTTTCGTTAGAGAGAAATTTGCTTTTCGTTAGCTCCGTGTTAGCCCCACGCGATCCGCCCAAGACCGCCGAGATGAAAGAGCCGGGACGATGGCGAATACTCCCGGGTGGAGTTGTTGTGCGAGTTGCGCCGGGCCATGGACCGGGGCGAGATGGGGGCCCTTGAGGTCTTGGCCGACCTGGCCAGGACCTCGCCCGAGGCAGCCGAGTGTCTGGTCGAGGCCATCCCGGCTGGGGGACAGCCAGTGCTCGACGCGCTGGGCGAACTGCGTCGCGAATACCCGCGTCATCAGGGCGTGACCCTGCGTTTGCTGGCGGCGCTTCAGGCCACCCGTCAGCCAGAGACGAGACTGGCTTTGCTCGAGGCCCTCGAGCGACTGGGTGACGAGACGGCTGTGCCGGCTCTGCTGGATCTGTTAGACGGCCCCGAAGCCATACCGGCGGCCCTGGCCCTGGGACGCATCGGCACCTCGCGTGCTGGCGAAGGATTGGCGGTGGTGCTCGAGGCTGAACTCAACAAGCCTCAAAGCCCGCAAATCGAGCCGCTGGTCGAGGCGGTGGCCCGGCTCGAGTCGGTCGACGGCGCCGTGAGCCTGGCTCGGGCCACTCTGGCGGGGCACGAGCAGGCGTATGACCACCTCTGGCGCCAGCGCAAGTTGCTGGTCGAAGCCCTGGCCCGGCCCGAGCACCGGCGCCTCGTGCTCGAGACCTACATCGAATATCCTAAGCTCACCGATCCCCGGGCCGTGACCCGATTGCTCGACAGTCCCGACGGCGAGATCAGTCGTCTGGCGGCGCGGGCGATGGCTTCGGCCGACTGGGCCTGGCATTGACCCACACCACGAAGATAAGCCAGAGCGCAGCGAAGTAGATGGGTAGGCCCCACAAAGACCGTGCAAACAGGTCTTCTCCGCCGCCCAGGGCCCGCAACATGCCGGTATAGACCAGGTTGATGCCGCCAAAGGCCAGGTTAGAACCAAGGCCTTTAAAGCTGAGCAGGGTGGCGCGTCGCTGCGAGTCGACCGCCTGGTTGAGATAGTAGCTGGCGAAGAAGTTGGCCGCCTGGATCGAGATTGCCAACACTCCCATGAAGAGGGCGCCCCATAACGGGATGGTCAGCGCCAGGCCCACCAGGCCGGTCAGGGTAAAGGTGCTCAAGATCATAAAGACGGTGGTGCGGCTGGCCCGTTCGGCCAGCCAGCGCGAGGGTTTGCCGGCGGCCGCACTGACTCCGGCCAGAGCGGCGCCCAGCACCCCGAGCCACGCCTCGTCGTAGCCGATGCTGCGGTAGTATTCGGCCGAAAGGGTCATCGGCAGCCGCACCACGTGGTCGAGCAGGATTACCGCGGCGATCACGGTCAGCACCGAGCGCTTCGAGAACAGCCAGCGGGCCACGCTGCCGACCTGGGCAAAGGCTTCGCGATAGGGGTGCTCGGGGCACTCCGGGCGATTCTTTTCCCGGGGCAGCGAGAGGGCGGCCGCCAGGGCCAGCAGGCTGCTGCCCAGGGTCAGCCAGACCGGCAACCGCAGGGTCTGAGCTTTGCTCAACTGCCAACCGAAGAGCTGGTTGAGAAAGTCGGGGTCATAGGCCGCCGCGCCCACCAACATGGCCGTGAAGAAGGCTCCGCTCTGCACCACGGTGAGGCGCTCGAGCACCCGGGGCCATTGGTCCTCGAGCCCGTCGGCGGCCAGGGCATCGTAGGTGAGTGCCTCATCGGCCCCGCTGGCCATGGCCTCGGCCGCGCCCGAGAGGATGCGGTTGAGGGCAAACAGCGCCAGAACCACGGCCGGAGCGTCGTCGGGAGCCAGCAGAATCACGCCCATCTCTACCACCATCATGGTCGCGGCCAGGATCACCAGACTACGTCTGCCGATGATATCGGCCAGGGCTCCCGAGGGGACCTCAAGTAGCACGATGGCGGCCGACCACAGCAGGTTGAGCAGAGCGAACTGTTCGAGGGTCAGGCCAAAATCGAGAAAGAGTAAGGCAAAAATCGGATAGTAGAAGCGGGTGTTGAAGCCCACCCGGAAGCCGAGAAAACCCCGCACTGCCGGGTGTGCCAAAGCCTCCACTAGCTAGGCTGCAAGGCGTAGTTGAGGCCGCCGCCGGCACCCATGACCAGGGCCGAGAAGGCTGCCCCTTCCAGGCCGCCGCCAGCGGCTGCCAACCCCAGCCGCAGAGCCACCCGCCCCAGAGCTTCGCCGCGCACGGGGTTGCTCTCGTCGAGCGAGGCTCCCACCCGGCCAGCCAGGTTGCTGGCATAGCGGGCCAGGTCGTGACCGGCGATGGCGCCGGCCACGCCCACCACTCCGGTCATACCCATCACCACCGCGGGGTGATTGGAAAGAGCCACACCCAGGGCGGCCCCCAGGCCAAGACCGAGGGCTCCGCCGGTGAGGGCGAAGTCGATCCGGCCCATCCAGTCGCCGGTCGCGCCGGCGCCCCGATAGAAGGCGTCGACCTTGGGGTTGCTCGGCTGGGGAGCCGAGGGCGGTGAGTTCGTGAGACGTGAGACAGGCTGGTAAGCTTGAATGCGCATAATAGCCTCCGGCCACTTTCTACACCATAACTGGTCTGCGAGGAATAGAGATTTCGTTAATTGTGTGTTTACACCGTTGCAACGAAAAAGTCGGATCTAGCTCTGCCTGCCAACTTCCCTCCGTCCTGGGCCCGGTATTCTTTAAGCACATACCGGGCCCGACTTAAGCCGACCCTCCTGCACATCGGCGTCGGGCCCTGTCGATAGAAGGAAATTGGCGTGGACTTCTATCGGCTCTCATAGATGACCATACGGACCTCAGGGCTCGCGAGCAATCGCGAGCCTTTTTCTTGGTTTCAGAAACTTTAAGACGTCTTTAAGAGCGCTGAGTTAGTCTAGGCCGGTAACCCGACAGTAGGAGAGATTTTATGAGCACCATTCAGCACGTTCCGACCTGGGCCCGTCCCGACGTCGACAATTTCAAAGCCACCGGCCGCCTTCAGGGCCAGGACGTCAAGCACGTCCCCATTCCCCCCGAGCAGGTTGATGCCGTCGAACTCAAACTGACCCAGCAGATCGGACAGCTGATTCAGGCCGACGAGACTCCCTTCGACCAGGCCAAAGGCGAGCCCGGCAAAGTCAAAGTCGAGCAGATGGGCCTGAGCGCCACTGCTCACTTCGAAGGCGACACCAAAGTCGGCAGCGTAGCCATGGAAGCCTCCGGCCCGATCAACACTGCCGCCTATGGTGAATTCAGTGCCGCCTCGGCCAACCTGGTGCAGATCGTCCAGCTCGACGAGGGCAACTTCGCCACCGTTGGCGCCCACATCGACCGCCAGAACCCGGCCGAGAGCTACGTCGAACTCAAGAACGTTCCCGACGGCATGGTCGGCTTCTAGCTCCATCCAAATAGTTCACAGCAAGCGATCAGGCCGGGCATCTAGCTCGGCCTGGTTTTTCGTTATGGTGTCGAGCAGCGACCAGGCCCACGAGTTCTTGGGTGGAGCCCCGTCGATGTAGCCGCCCCCGAGCAGCCGACCCGTTCCCTTGGGACGGCTCCAGGCTACCCGTAGTTCGACCACGCCGCAGGGCAGCTCGGGGGTCAACTCGGGCAGCAAGACGCTGCAGGTTCTAGGGGCGTGATTGAGTTCCGCCACCATTAGCTTGAGACCGCTCCAGCTAAGATCCAGCAACTGGGCGCGCAGCCGTTGGCCGTCGGCCCAAAGTTCGAGTTCGAGAGACTGGTCGTGCCGGGGTTCGCGGCGTCGTTCTACCGGCTTGCGACCTAGCCAGCGTCCCCAGATTCCTGTTTGGCTCACCTCACCAGTCTATCACAGCACTGTCAAGATTCGGACAAGATTACTTATGTTGATAATCAGGACGATGGGCCTCGAGTTGCTCGGCCAGTCGAGGGGCGGTGCTGCGAGCTTTCTTGAGCACCAGGCCGTAGGTTTGGTCGACGGTGGGTAGCATCGGAAAATCGAAAGATTTCAGGATATAGTCGAGCACGGCCAGTCCCAGCGCCCATAGCGGTCCGAAGCGTAGACCCAGATAAACCATCAAGGCAAAGGCGACCACGATGGTTGACCATCCGAGAGGGTTGACCCATCCGGGGGTCAACGACCCGCGAGCCTGTCCGCGCGAGGCCGAACTCACGCCGCTGCCGGCTTTCTCGACCAGATACTCTATCAGGTTGTGGACCACCGATCTGACGCGGGTGGCCGCCATGCCCAGATAGCAGACAATCCCTACCAGACCGGCCAGGGCCGCCGGGGGGACGCTCCAGATGTTCATCTAGTGGTATTGGAGCAGGCTGTGATCAGGTCCTGTTCTGACGGGGGATGAAAGGGCCGATCTTGAAGGCCTGAGCATGAACGAGAATCTGCGCAAGTTTATCGAGCAGCAAAAGCTTCGCGGAGCGCTCGACTCGAGCGGGCATTTTTCGGTCAACCCTTTCAAGGCCCGGGCCAAGATGGCCCAATTCCAGACGGGCGATCCAGCTTTCTACCTGCTGCGCCTGGTCCAGGCCGGCGTCCTGGCCGGGGCTAGACGGCTAGAATTTCAGTTGATGTGGACCGGGATCGAGTGTGTCATGGTCGAGCCCGATTTCGAACAGCTGCCCAGCCGCGAAGTGTTGGCCGGCTTTGGCACGCCCCTGGCCAAAGGCTCGCGCACGGCCATCAGCTTTCTGGTTCACGGACTTAACGTCTTGTTGGGCAATCCGCCCGAATCCATCGAACTCAGCTGGAATCAAGCCGACGGCAGCAGTCACAAAATCAGCGTCAGCGAAGCCGGAATCCTGCAGACCGAAAGTCGCCACGGCCGTGACTATCACTGGTTCGGGTTGACGGTGCGGCGCCAGTCCTCGCGCGAGCAGGTGGCTGCCGAGACCCAGGCGCTCTATAGCCGAGCCGGCTGCGCGCCCATCGTAGTGTTGTGCGATGGAACTCCGGTCAATTCCGGCACCAACGCTCACAGCTCGCTTTATAGCGGCAACTACCCATGCGACTGGAACGGCTATTTGCCTTCCCACTATGTGTTGGCCGAGCGTTACCTCAGCGGCAACGACAGTTCGGGCATCTGTCTGCGGGCCCCGTCCCTGCGTCTGGCCCAGTTCTGGGAGGCCCAGGGCAAGATCAAGGAAGGCTCGTCCAAGCGGGACATCTTCCTTCACCAGTCAGCGCCCGACTTACCCGACGACCGCCTGACGGTGGCCGATGGAGTGATCACCATTCCTATCAGCCTGGTGCAAGGCTCGACCATCACCTACGTGCAGGCCGGGGTCACCATCGAGACCGAGAAGTTGGCCGCCCCGGGGGTTCACGCCATCTACTGCGTCGACGGCTACGAGACCGACCTGAGCGGTTGCCAGTTGGTGCGCGACGAGCATTACGAGCAGCTCAAGAAGTTTCTGGTGGGCGAGATGCACAGCCTGGCCCACGACGTGCGCTCGCGACTGCGCTACATCAAGGCTCGCTTTGATTGGACCACCGAGCGCAGACAGACGGCGGTAGTCATGACCGGTGTCCTGGCTTGCTTTGTCTTCTCGGGTTGGTCGCTGTGGACCATTCCGGTGCTGGGCAAGCTCTGGGCCGGTGCCCTGGCCACCGTCGGCAGCGGCGGCACGGGTCTGGCCATGCAGACCAAAGCCGACCTCGACGAAGAGTTTCGCGCGCACCTGCGGGAAAGGCTACCCTACTAGGCGTTCGATAGAGAGGACCAGCTCGCTATACTCGACCGGGTCGAGGTCGAACGTTACCCCGTCGGCAAGTCGCAACCTGAGGCCACCGCTTCGGCGGCCAGAGTATCGACCCGGGGTTGGGGCAGGTCCTTGAGAAGTTGGCCGTCGCTCGTGGTCGAATCCGACCATGAACCGGCGCGGTTGCGCCCACATGCTCGCGCAATTAGAGGAGCCATCCGGGTCTGGGGGAAGCCATGGTGATGGAGGCCAGGATCGAGCGAGCACTTGCCGAGGCCCGAGGACAAAGTGATCTCTTCGGGGTTTGCCGAGATTTTCTGCAAGAGATCCTGTCCAGTTTCCGCACCCTGGCGGTATTTAGCTACAGCGGCGAGTGGGTGCTGGTCAAACTAAGAGGGGCCGAGCCGCAGGATCTGACCCTGATCGACTGGGTAGGTCGAAAGCGCCACAGCCACCTGGTGCTGGATACAGGTCGCGACCCGATTTTCGGCCAGCCTCCCGGCTACGCCTCGGCTCTGGCGGTGCCCATCATCGGCCGTTCCGGACAGCTGTTGGGCTTGCTCTACGCTGACCACCGCCAGGCGGCAGCCTTCAATCAAGCTCAGCTCAAGGCTGCCGAGGGTCTGGCCGAGAAGGCGGCTGACCAGCTTGAACGGCTGGCACCTGAGGTCACGCAGGCCTCCACCGAGGGCGAACCTGGCCAACCCTGGCCCGTAATATTGCTAGCGGTGGCCGCAGGTTTGGTGATGATGGCCTTTCTGCTCAGTCTGCCGCGCCTGCCCAGCCAGCCTGCCTCGGCGGGGCCGGTAGTGGGCATCTCCAGTTCGCACCGGGTGGCCCAGGCTTATCTCGAGCACCTGCGAGCCCAGCGCTGGTCCGAGGCTTATGCTTTGCTGGCGCGCTCGGTTCAGGCCGAGCTCTCGGCCGCCGAATATCGTGAGCGCCTGACCCACTGGACTGCCCAGCCCCGCAATCGGAGCCAGCTCAGCGCCAGGCAAACCACGCCCGGAGCCGAAGACGAGCACTACGCCACCGTCACCCTGGCGCCGCCTCCGCCTGGCGAGGGCCAGACCTGGCAGTGGCACCTCACCTGGCAAGAGGACAGTTGGCGAATCTATTCTTGTCAGGGTGGGCCGAGCCTGAATCCGAACCAATAGTCATGACCCAAGACGGCGAGACCATACCGGTCCGACGCGACCACAGCGACGAGGTGGTCCAGACCTCGCTCGAGCTACGCATTCGGTTTTCCGACCGACCCCGCCAGGTGTTGCCCATCAATCGAGCCAGCTTCGATTTCGCCTTCGAGGGGGGTCCCGAGCTGCGCTTCACCTTTCAGGCCGGTCAGCTTCGCTTTCAGTGTCAGGGCTCGGCCGGCCGGGTCTATAAAGACGGCCAACTGGTGCGTTCGGGCAAACTCGAAGTGGGCGGATTTCTCGAGGTCGACAGCCACCGCCTTTTGCTCTGGGATACGGGAGCCCCGGCGGCCTATCTGAGGGGCTACTCGGCTCCTTATTCTAACGAGATCTGGCCGCTGGGCCCCGGAGAGCACCCCATCGGGCGACCCGGACGGCGCGACAACACGGTCAGCCTCGACCATCCCACCGTCTCGAGGGCTCACGCCACCATCTCGGCCGACCCTGACGGCGGCTATCGGTTACTGGCCGAATCCGCCACCAATCCCGTTTGCTGGCGCGGCCAGGAAGTCGAGCCGGGAGCTACTCGCGAGTTGCACCACGGCGACTTGCTCGAGATCGGCGAGCTGGTGTTGCGCTTTCATCAACCGGCCGGCGGGCTGGCGGCCCAGCACGAAGGGGCTGCTCTGAGGGTGCGCTCGCTGGGCGGCCTGACCGTCGAACTGGGGGGCACCCAGATTCTCGACAAGACCTGGAAGACCCAATACATCAAGTGGATGTTCGCGCTGCTGGCTCACCACTGGGATCAACCCATCGGCATCGAGGTGTTGACCGAGGCTTTGTGGCCCGACTCTGACCCCAGAAAAGCCCGTAACAACCTCAAGTTCAGCCTGTCGTCCCTGCGGGCCACCCTGCGCGCCCATCTGCCCGAAGATCTCAAGAGCACCGAGGTGGTAGCCCGCAGCAGTTCGTCCTTGCAACTCAACCCCGATCTGCTCGAGCATCACGATGCGGTCGAGTTGCGCCGGTTGGCCCAGGCGACAGGTTCCGAGCACGACCCCAGCTGGGACCAGGCGGCTACCCGCGTGGTGCTGGGCTATGCCGGGCCGTTCTTGCCGGCCTGCTATATGGAGTGGGCCGTGACCGCTCGCCAAACGATCGAGGGCCAGGTCTTGAGCATCGCTCGAACGCTGCTGGGGCGACTGGAGCAATCTCAGCAGTGGGAGGCGGTGGTGCCTCTGGGCAACCAGGTCTTGACGATCGACCCGCACGCCCAATGGGCCTGTCTGTTGGCGATGCAGGCTCTGCGCCACACCCATCGAGCCAGCCAGGCCATCAAGCTCTTCGAACGCTGTCGCAAGACCTGGATGAAAGAGTTGGGAGCCGAGCCCGAACTCGACCTGTTGCGGGAGCATCAACTGGCGCTAGGATTAGTCTGAGGGGCGCTGGACTTCCATGGTCGCCTGATGGGAACCGGCACCCTCGATTTCGTCGAGCGCTTCGATGACCCGGCGGGCGCTCGAGTAGCGGTTGGCCGGGTTCTTGGCCAGCAACACCTTGATGACCCCCTCCAGGCCTTCGGGCAGCCCTTGGACGACCAGTGGCGGCGGGGGCTCGTTGAGCTGCATCTTCAGGAGGGTGCGAGTGTCCTCGCTAAAAAACGGCGGCTTGCCGGCCAGCAACTCATAGAGAATGACTCCCACGCTATAGAGGTCGGTGCGCCGATCCACTTCGCTGCCGCTGGCGTGAATCTGCTCGGGGGCGATGTATTGCGGGGTTCCGAAGGCCTGACCGGTCTTGGTGACGGCCGTGATATCGCTATGGCGGGCCAGACCGAAGTCGAGAATCTTGACCTGATTGCCCTCGACCATGATGTTCTCGGGCTTGAGGTCGCGATGGACGATACCCTTTTCGTGAGCAAAGTCGAGCCCCTCGAGCAATTGGCGGATGAAGGGATAAACCGACGACCAGGCCTGACCCTCGGGGCGCACGTATTTGCGCAGGGTGCTGCCCCTCACGAACTCCATGATGCAATAGGCCAGACCGGGCTGTTCTTGATAGTCGAAACTGCGCGGAAAGGTGGGGTGTTTGAGTTGGCTCAGCAGCTTGAACTCGCGCCGGAATCGATCCAGCGACACCCCGCTTTCTTCATCCAGGTAGATGACCTTGGCCGCAAAGTCGCCCACGTCATTTTTGACGCGATAGACCGCTCCCATGCCGCCCTGTCCCAGGCGGGCCTCGACCCGATAGCGTCCCAGATTCTTGCCCACCATGGGATCGCCGCTGGTGTCGAGCATGGTCGACAACACCTCGAGCTGGGCGGCGCCGCGGTGGGCCTGTTTGCGCCAGCGCAAGGTAGCTATCAGGCCCGCGAGCAGCACCAGCAGCCCGCCCAGAAATAGTCCGGGATGGGCTGTGAGCAGATCGACGGCCGCAACCATCGGCGAATCGGCCGGCAGACGATAGCTGCCCTGGGGCGGCAGGCGACCCCGGGCCCAATCCTGAGCGGCCACGGTTACCCGCAGCTCGGCGTGGTTCGGAGCTTTGAGCACCAGCTCGCCGGCGGCATACTGGGTAGGCTTGCCATCGGGGCCCCGCAACACCGGGGGAGAGCAGCGGATGGGTTCGCCCGAACGACCCAGAAAGCTCAGTCCGGTTGGCGTGTCGAGATAGACTTCGCAGGCTGGAAAAGCCGCGACCGAGAGTTCGATCTCGTCAGGTACGGCCCGAGCCGGATAGGCCAAAGCCAACCACAACACCAGCAGGGCCAGAGGTCTCATTGGTGGTTGCGCGGATGGATCAACTTCACGGCTCGTAGGTGCTCCCTGGAGGGGCCATTTTGATGTTCGTTGGCGGGCACCTCCAACTCGACCTCGATGCGAAAGAGGGGGCCGGGCTCGAGGCTGACCCGAAAATCGGTCACCTGCTCGGCCAGCAGATGTCCGTTGACCAGGTTGGGGCCGGGAAGCACCGCCTGCAGCACCTGGTCGCATTCGGCCACCGTCATGGCCTGAACATCGTCCTGGGTAGGAGCAGCCGCCGCGGCGGACGGGCTCGAGGTAGTGTAGAGTCGTCCGCTGCCCGCGTCCCAGACGACACACTCCCAGTGGTCCAGCCAGCGCGGAGCACCAGGGAAAGCACCGGCCTCGAAGGGATGAACAGCCAGAATCCCACCATCGGGACTGGTGCCGCGATAAAACGTCATGCCCGCAGCCGAGGAGTTGAATAACATTTCTTCGACCTGATGCATCGCCGCTTGCAGTCGGGCCGCGGCCAGACTCTCCTGGGTCTGCTTCTGGGTCAGCTTGGAAGTCGACACAAGCACCTGGCTGACCACCACCATGACGATGGCGGCCAGGCCCAGTCCTACCACTGCTTCGATAATGGTCCAGCCGCCTCGGCGACTCACCGCGGAATCCTCGTCAAGAGTCCCTCGGCCAGCGCCTGGTGCGAGCCGCTGTTGTCGCCCCAGCTGAGTCGAACCCGCATCCCGCGAATGTCGTCGTCACCGAGCCCGGTAGCGATGCCGTTACCGCCCAGGCTATAGGTCTCGAGTTCGATCAAATAGGGCGTTCCATCGCTGAGTTGGCCCGAGATGTCGGGCAGGGGACCCAGCGGCAACAGCGATGGCGACACGGCTTGATAGTGTTCGAGGGTGCTCTGAGCCACGCAGTTGGCGTCATAGCGGGCCCGACCCGTCCGGCCGCCGCGGCCGGTTTGAGCCGTCATGGCAGCGACTAGCAACAGCACCAGCCCAAGCAGGCCAATGGACACGACCTGTTCGAGCAAGATGGCCCCCAGTCGTCTTAGAGATCTCGCCACGACAGGATCCTGATACGGTCGGCCAGATTATAGAACTGGCTCAGATCGAGTTGCCACATGATGACCATCGGCACCAGCGGGCCGGTCCCGGTCCCGCTGACTACTGCCTCGCCCAGGGCCCGGCTGTTGGCGTTCCAGGTGGTGACGAACTCGGGCGCGGTGTCCACTACGTGCTGGGCAGCCGCGTCCAAGAAGGCGTCGGTGGCTGCGTCAGCATTGGGCGATCCCCAGTCGTTGGCCACCGACACCAGGGCCGCACGGGCGCTGGCCCGGTCGGTGAAATCGCCCAGGAAGGCGTCCTGCCAGCCCTCGCCGTTGGCGTCGACAGTATCGGCGGGTCCGGCTGGATTGGGATTGTTGATGCGAATGCTTCCCAGCGTGATGGGGTCGGCCGGCATCGGGCTGGGCACGCCGATCTCGTACCACGGTTCGGCCGCCGTGGGAGGATGAGTGACCGGATAGCCGTTTGGGGGCGTGGAGTAATCCTCGCGCGGCCCGTTCATGTTGGCGGTGAAGAGGACTGGAGCGGTGCTACCGGTGCTGCCGACGTCCTGGGTAATTGGAGCCACTCCAAATCCGTAAGGGTCCCCCATCGTCATCAGGTTGGCATGGAGAGTGGGGGGCAAGGGCGTCAGCCCGCCGGTCGGACCCGGCACCATGGTCGTCACGGGTACGCTGATCGAGCCGATGTCGGCGCTTTCCACCAGCGTCGACTCTTCCAGCTTCACGCTGCCGTTGGGGTTGGGATTGTTGACCACCACCGACCCGGCCACGTTGGTGAAGCGGGCCAGCAGGTTTCCTTCGGTGTAGAGCAGTCCGCGAAAGTCGGCTTCCTGAACGTCAGAGGTGCCCTCCAGATTGATGTTACCCCCGGCCACCACGGCCGTGCCCGACGACCCGGTCAAAGCGCCCCCGCCGCGCACCGTCACCGGACCGGTGGCGATGACCGCGCCGCTGCCACTTAAGCCGCCATCGACGGTGACACCGCCGTCGACATAGACGATACCTCCGTCAAGGGCCAGGCCTCCGCTGATGGTAAGATCGCCCGAGCGGCGGTGAAAGCCGGAAAGGGTGGTCGCCCCCAGCGACCCGCTCGAAATGACGCTGACCCCGGGCCGGCTGGCCGTGTCCAGAGTGGCGATGTCGATCTGAGGCAAGGGCACCAAATCGGCCATCGACCGTTGCTCGCCGCGAACCTCGACGCCGGGAGCAACGTCCACGGTCCCTCGCGACTGGGCGTCTCCCTCGATGATGGTGGACGTTCCCCCGATCAGCTTAAGCGACGGTTCGGTCTGGTCCGGAGCATTGGTAACGATATGGCCGGGCTCTCGCTGGTTGGGAGGCACGGCAAAGCCGCCGTTGAGGGCGGTCGGGTCCGACACCCCAAAGACGTGCAGTTTGTCGCCCGTGATCGAGACGCTCGAAGAGACGACGTAGGGAAACCTGGGAACATGCAAGATGACCTCGAGCTTGTGCTCACGGCCACGGTAGCGTCCGACTCCCACCAGGTTGGCCGTCTGGGCTCGGACCACCGTGCTGCCCCAGCCCGGCCGGTCGCCTCCGCCGTTGAGGTTGTTGACGCTCAGGGGTACTCCCAGGCGTCCGGCCTCGCCAGAATCCAGCGCCACCGCCCCGATGGCGCCGGGATAACTGGGTAGACTGACCTCGACGCTGGGAAGGCTGCTGCCATCCAGGAGGGGGTCCTGCAAGAGCCGCGCGACGGTCGCCTGAACGGCGCTCTCGGCCAGTCGGCGGGCCCCGTCGCGGGCGTTATCCTGATGAGTGAGGCCAAGTTGGAACAAAGTGGCAGCGCTGGCCACCGCCAGCACTCCCACCACCAACACCAGGATCACCAGCACGTTGGATAGCGTTCCCCGTGTTCCCCAACCTGTCAGGCGCGTTCCCCCAAGCATGGATCGAATTATAGCATGGCTTTGGGTCAGTTTTCCGGCATCCATCCCCACTTAGGGTCATTGCCGCCAGCCCCGACCACCACGTCGACCACGGCTCCGTTGGGAAACTTCAGCTTGTCGAGACGCTGCGGGTGCTCGAGCAGTTGCACTCCGGGAAAGCGCTCCTGCAGTTCGGGCATCGCCTGGCGGACACCCTCGTTGGTCGGCGGATACTTGCTCAAGATAGCTATCACCGCGGCTCGGTCGATAGAGTTGCCCAGCGGGGTAGCCTTCGGGCCCTGGGCCGTGCTCGGGGCGAAGCTGGCCGCACCGGACGAGGCGTTGCCGTTGGAGTTGCCCCCGGTCTGGCCGGTGGCCGCCGCCCATTGCTTGGAGTTGGCCGTGGGTTGGGCCGTGCCTTTACCCTCGGAGCCCCACCACCAGCCGGGGTTGTCGCTGCCAGCGCCGCGGACCACATCGACCCATTCATAGCCGACCTCGGTCTTGACCTGAATCCGGTCGCCCTCGACCCCGACCACCTCCAGACCGGCCGCCCGCAACTCGGGCAGCATGGCCGTCAGCAGTTGTTCGGCTTTGGCCTTGTCGCCCTGCACGCTGTCGAGCTTGTAGTGCTGGGCCACCCGCCCGAAGATGTACTTGGGCGTCTTATGGTCAGGATTGTTCAGCTTGTTGGAGTCGTAGCCCTCGAGCGGCACCGTTTCGTCGGTGCGAAAGGCGTTGCCAGAAGCGGGCTGGCCCAGCGCCTCCGAGAGCACCTCGCGTACACCGGTGTTGGTGGTAAAAGACACGGCGCGACTGGAGAAGGCTCCTTCGTTGAGGGCCTCGGTGCTGGCGTTGCTGTTCTGATTGAACTGGGGAGCGCTGTCCACGCGAGTGAAGGTGCGGGGCTGGCTCTCTCTGAGGGTGGCTGATGAGACGTTCATTCCTGGATTCCTCCTGCTTTACCACCACTCTAGCCGGGGCGGGATAGACCAGGGTTAGAAACGCGCCTTCGGTGTAAATTGCTCTGGTCAGGGACGCTTTGGCTTTTCAAACCCCCGCCGAGAGGTGTAGGGAGTGTGTGATAGACAGGCCGGGCCGGAGGTGGCATACTATCACATCATCCGGAGATGGGGACCACGTCGAACCTGACATAGCTGCGCGCGAGAGGAGCGCCCCAGGGGCGAGGCTCAGCGACCCCATCGACGGGAAAGAGACCGGGTCACTTTCCGCCGCCGCAACTTAGCCGGCTCGAGCCCATTCCAGCAGCCATTCCAATAGCCCGCTCTCTCGCTGGCGTTCGAGATCACGTCCGCGACGGTCGCGCCAGACCAGCCCCTGGGGAGCAACCCCGCTCACTTGCAGGATCCCTTTGTGGATGTTCTTGTGGCAGCGCGAGCACACTACCACCAGATTCTCGGGCACCGTCGGTCCGCCCCGACAGTAAAAGACTACGTGATGCACGTCGAGCCAGAGTCGATTGGGGCAACCCGGACAAGAGCAGCGATAGCCATCCCGCCGCAGCACTGCCCGGCGCTGGGCGGCAGTCGCCTGACGCTTGCTGGGATTGAACCTCAACCGTCCGGCCAACTGCAACTTCGACTCGCCCGGACACACGTGTGTCTGCATTGCCAGCGCCTCGACCGGAGCGGCCAGGTCCTGGGTTGCCTCAACCTTGAACTGCTCCACCTGCCCGCCCAGAAAGTCCGCCAGGATCAGCTCGAACGCCTCGGCCGGGTTGACCGTGCCGCCATTGTCTCTCGAGATCACGGCCACGGCTCGCGACCACAGCTCGGACACTTCAGGAGCGACTCGAAAACGAAGCTCCACCTCTTCAACCATGTTCAGGGCCGCCTCGGCCGGAGTGTCACCGCGGTTGGCCCCGGCCACCAGACGAGCCAGCCGGTGGGGTTTGAGGCGCACTGCCAGGTCAAGCCAGGCCTCTTCGGTCTCGGGCGTCACGATGCGGGTGACCACACGCAGATTGGACCAGCAGATTCTGTTCTCTTCGCAGGCTTGGGAAAACAGCGGCAGCTCTTCGAGATGGCCGGCGATCCGCATCGAATCTAGTGCCTCGCGCTTCTCGACTTTGATGAGCCGGGCGAAGTGGATAGCCGAATGGCAGCCGGTCTCGGCGCAAAAATCGGTGCGCTCGATAGCCAACAGACATCGCCCCAGCAGGATGCGAGTCAGGGCCAGGGTGTTGGCCAGGCGACGGATCACCCTTTCCAGCCGCTCGTGAGGGAGCTTGCTCAAGTTTTCGACGGTCCAAAATTCGCGTTGCTTATCATCGGTAATCATGAATCCATGATAGTCTTTGCCCCCCTTGTTCGTCAAAGATTCGATGCGGCTATAACCCTTATTTCATAGGCGATTGCGCATTTTCTGAGCGATGATTATTCGAGCTTTTCGAGGCCAAAATGAAGATTTCTTCAAGCTCGGCTGTTCAAGTGCCTGAGGGGGTCCTGGAGAGGCTGTCACGAGCAGTCTAGGGGCCAGGCTCCTCCGAGGCGGTTGGGCGGCCGCATCTGAAAAATTTTTGACACACGTGTGCGCGGAGGGGGTTAGGGTCCTCGACCCGAGCCGGACGCGAGCGACGACCGTCCGGGCCTCGAACGGGGCGACTTCCAAGGCCGAAGACCTACGTGGGTGGCCTGGGCGTCCACGATGACACCGCCGACACCGGCTTGCTGTAGATGCGACAGCGGCACTACGACCCGACCTTGGCCAGGTTCTTGAGCCGGGACCGGGTGGCGAATCTGAATCGTTATGTCTATGCCTTGGACAATCCGATTGGTCGAGTTGACCCAGGAGGGCTCGACCCAGTTACCACTGCCGCCGGCGTTGGACGGGCTCTCGCCCAGGGTTTAGCACCATTGAGACCTGCATTGAAAGCAGGCAAGGACACTTTCGTGGCCACCCCTGGGCCTCCACAAGTTAGGCTTGGAGCAGCAATCTTCGCGTCCCTAATTGTTCTTAGCTTGGAAACAATGGCGTCGGCTCCCCCACCTAGCGGGAGCGTCTCTCCTGACCCAATGACCGCCACGGTGACATGTTCTCAGAGTCCTTAAGAAAACAGGGGCGGCTTTCGTCGGAAGAGAGGGACTGTCCCAGACCATTTGCACTAGGACGTTTCCAGTTCCTTGAAGATTTCGCTCGGCGAACGAATTCGGATTGGCTCGGATGGAGCCCCGGTGCCGCATGGAAGGCGAAAGTCTTCAGCAAGCTGAACGACCCCGGCAGAAGATATACTTCAACATGGAGGAAGCGACTGAGCAGGACTTAGTCAGGGCACTTGAGACGAAGCCCAGCAAACGAAGCGGTCTCCAAACTGAGCTATACTGGATCAACCAGCACTACGATGATTGGGCCGATCGTCTCTATTGGTATAACGGTGACAACTTGTTCGAGGACGGATACAACGAAATGGGGGAAATATGAGTCTAAAGAGAATCGGTCACGCCGCCAACGAAACCTTGGAGGACTTCTATGTCAAGTGCGGCTTCAGCCAGATGGTTGAATTTGTCAAATCCTTAGACAGGAAGCTTGGTAGCAGGAAAGTCTTCTGTCTCACATCAGTTAACGACCTCGTCCTTCTAAGTGAACCCGACCACCTTTCCCCCTGGCGGGTTTTTATCTCCCCGCAAGATCCAGTCCCCGGGATACAGGTATCATATTGGATGCCCGCTAGTTTGGCTCCGTGGCAGGGAGCCCGGGTGACTGGCTTGGCCGATAATGTAGAGGATGCGGTTGAGATGACAATTCTGTCAATGGCCCATTCCGGGGGCTGGGCTGAGCAAGGACTACAAGGGAGAAGGGCGTGACCGTGGCTGAAAGGGGCGCAATTCTCAATTCTCAGACCAAATCGAACCTGACATAACTGCGCACGGGGGGCCACTTCGCCGTCGCCGCACCTTCATTCGGCAGCCTGGTATGCCGAATTCCGCAGTGGGGCTGCCGAATCGCCGACCCGCCCCCCGGCAGAGGCTGTTTGGGCTGGCCGAGGCCCGCGGCTCAATGGGCTGGCCTGGTGGCCAAAAGCGAAGGCGCAGCCCCATCGCCGCCAGCGGAAATTTCGCGAGCACTCATGTGGTGGCCGCGGCCGAGCTGCCAGGGACGCCCCCGTCCTCCGGGGGATTTCTGAAAAAAAGTTGCGAGCCGCGAGAAAATACTCATCTCGCGACATCGCCGACAAACTTCCCGTCAGAGCCGCGCGAGAGCTCCGGAGCCGGCTTTTTTCAGGATTTCTGACGATCGTTTCATCGAGCCGCTTTCAAAGCCCGCACATCATCATCTGGGCACCCAAGAAATCCTATAACCACGCCGTTTTTAGCTGTTCGTAATTTTGCTCGAACAGCCCTCGCCTCGGTAGAATAGGCGTATGAAACCTCTTCAAGAATACACCCGCGAAGCCCTCACGCATCTCGAGCCCGAAGCTCTCCATCACATGGCCTGCCGCGCTTCCCTCGGCCTGGTCATCCACCGCATCCTCCTGGGCCGCTGCCTGCTGGCCCTTCAATCCACCGGTCGCTACCAAGACTTCGGTTGCAGCGGCCCCATCCACTACGCCATCCGCCTGCTCGGAGTGACCAAGAAGGAGGCCAACGCCTGTCGCCGCGTGGCCCGCCAACTCGAAGAACTGCCGCAGCTCACGGCCGCCGCCGAGGCGGGAAAGATCGGCTGGGCGAAGCTGCGCGAGATCGCCAGCAAGGCTACGCCTGAAACCGAGAAGCTCTGGCTCGAGCTGGCCTCACAATACTCCACCTCGGTCATTCGCCGCCTCGTGGCAGCCACTCTCAAAGGAGGTCTGCCGGGCGAGCTGCCGCCGACCAAGGTCGAGAGCGAGGAGATCACCCTGCACCTCGACCCCGAGACGACCGAGTTGCTGAAGCTGGTCTTGCATTCCCTCTCCCTCGGACGGGGCCGCAAGGTCGAGCTAAAGGAAGCCCTGGCCATCCTGCTGGCCCAGCATTTGCAGACCTCACCGGTCACCGAGAAGGACATCGAGGCGATACGCGCTCGAGCAGCCGCGGTGGCGGCCTCGCAGCAACGCAAACTGGCCGGGCCCATTCAGAGGGCGCACGAGTTGGCCCAGGAGCTGGGACTTCGTTCCCCGGGGGACGAGTGTTTCATGGCTACCACCGCCGTTGACGGGGACGAATGCCCCGGCAACCCCGAGGTCGAGCTCGCCCGTCGAGCCAAACCCCACTGGCGGCTCAGCTTCAACCCCAATGCTCGCGGGCTCACACCCGCCCAAACCGAGGTCCTCAAGGTTCGCGACTGCTACTGCTGCCAAACCCCCGATTGCCCCAATCACATCTGGTTACAATCCCACCACATCCGCTTCTTCGCCCTGGGCGGCCTGACCGTGCCGGCCAACTTGATCTTCCTGTGCACAGCCTGCCATCGCAACGTCCACGACGGCTTTCTTTTCATCGAGGGAACAGCCCCCGACGGCCTGACCTTCCGCGACCGCGAGGGCCGTCAATTCGAGCGATAACGCGGATCGTTTTGCCAGGGCCGAACGTGGGATACTACGAGCGTGACGAGCTCGTTAGCCTCAGGTCCGCTGGTGAGACCGAAACCATGGGATACCCCTTCGATGCTCAAAGCATCTCTCGGGAAGAAGTCACCTGGGCGATCCGGTTCGCAGAATGCCTCGGAGCTCTCGTGCAGCTGAGGTCGATTCAGGGGGAGTCCTGGAGTCCATCTCCTCTATGACATCTTAAGAGACGGAGAGCCTGTGAGTCTCCGCTGGCTAGAAAACGGGGCTCGCTAATCCCGGGACTGAAACGGCCAAGTACAAAACAAGCGCCAACCTCCCGCGTCCCCCGCGGAACTCCGCGGTTGCCCCAAATGCCAGGCCCCTAGCCGAAGATCCCATCCTCGATCAGGGGACCCTGATACCTGTTCAGTTCTTCGAGATTATCGTCGGTAACTTGCAAGAGGTCGACCAGCATGGCCGAGCCCTCTTCGATCAACTCGAGGCCGGCCGCCGCGACTTGACCTCCCTCAGCCAAATCCCGCAACTGGCCCAACCCTTCGTAGATGGCCTGCAGCGCAGCGGCGGCGTCTTGCACGAGTTCGACCTCGTCCACATGCTCGTCGCCGGGAACGAGCTGTTCCAGGCGAGCGTGCCAGGCCTCGAGGCGGGCCTCCATCTGCTCGAGCCGCTCTAGAAAAACCGCTGGCGTGATGGCGCCAGCCTGAAGGTCCGCTACCAGGCGCCCGGCCTGCTCGTGCGGACTGTCGGGAAAACGCATGCGATACCTTTCGAGCAAATTTGATCACAGTCATGTTCGCCACCCGACTTGAAGATTACTCTGACATCCTCAGGTTGTCTGAGGAGGTAACCCCCATGAGAAAAATACGACTGATGGTGATGAGCCTGATCGTGGCTCTCACCCTGCCGCTCTACGCGGCTCCACTGTTTCCCGACGTTCCCGACGCCCATTGGGGCAGGGACGCGGTGGCGGCTTTGGCCGCCAAGGGTCTGGTTGAAGGCTACCCCGACGGTACCTTCAAGGGGGACCGGGCCGCGAGCCGCTGGGAAGTGGCCATGATCGTGGCCCGTCTGCTGGCAAAATGGAGCAGGCCCACGCTACTTTCGCAACCAAAGCCGAGCGGGTTATGACGTGACCGACGACTTCGCGGTGCGGGCGGGTTACACCCAACTCGATGTCTTCGGCCATATCGACCCGCTGGGCGTATACAACAACTACGCCGCCACCATCGGTCAAACCCGATTCAACAACTGGGATATCACCCAGGGCATCCCTGAACTCGGCTTCGACTGGAACATCTCGGACAAGACCACCTGGAGCCCGACCTTCAAGTACTATGACGAGACCGACCACCTTGCTAGCAGGGTGACTCCGTCCCCGACGGTACCGGCTCTCAACGTAGCCCTGGGCCCGCAGTCGCGCACCCGTTCAGCTATGAAGGCGTCCAGGTGATGTCGACCTTCTCGCTCAAGTTCTAGAGGGTGGACCCAGGTCCGGCCGGGCAACCGGTCGGGCCTCTTTTATTTGCGCGCGTCGGCGGGCAGGTGGGTCTTGAGCTGGCGATAGAGATCGTCGGCTCCCTCGAGGCTGGCCGGGTCGAGGTTCATACCGGGTGTGAAAGCGAGAAACGGCCGGTCCTGACCCAGCCCGATACCCCCGTGCAGGCCGCGGAAGTCGCCGGTCGAGAAGTCGATCTGACCGTCACGGTAGTTTTCGCCGTAGACGATGATGTCGCCGCCGTTGGGCCGGTGGGCCTGACGGTGCAACTGGCGGGCCAAAAGCTCGGTGGGCCCAAAACGGGCCAGGGGATCCTCGCCCTGGATCTTGACCCCCTCTGCGTCGACCTTGACCGAGCCCTCCTTGCCCTCGATCAGGGTGGCCTGACCGGCTCGCGTGACCACCAGGGCGACGCCCTGATGTTGCTTGAGGCTTGCCACGACGCCGGCCGGCAATTGGTCGCGCTCGAGCAGGCCCGGTAGAGCCGTGAAATAGAGATTGGCTCCCGAGCCGAAATCGAGCGAGAGGACCGTCTGGCCGCTCAGCTTCTCGGTCAGCTCCTGGATGGATTGACCGTAGAGGTCGTCGAAGTGATAGGCGAAGACCTGGCCGTGGTCAGCCAGCAGGGCCATCTGATAGGGACGCTCGGCCCGGTCCATGCCTTCGAAGAGCACCTTCAGGTCGCGGTCGACATACTTGAGCGAATCGAAAGCGATCGGTCCCGGCCCATGAGGATGGGACAAGCCATCGAAGTGGGCCAGGTCGACATACATCACCGGCTCGCCCCGCTTCATTTCGGCGGCCATCGCGTGGACGGCCGCGTCGGAGGCAAAGGCCTCCTTGACGGCGTCTTTGACGATGGTGCCCAGAGGCCGGTGGGTCTGGTCGCGCAGTCGCCACTCGCTCCAGATTCGCCGGCTGATATGGACGGCTGTCTGGGCGGCGTGGGCGGGATGGGCCAACAGGAATTTGCCCAGGTGGAGAGCCTCCCTGGCCGTTTCCTTGAGGCCGTCTCCTTTGGCCTGATGGGCGGCCATGTCGCTGAGGGTGAAATAGGCCTTCTCCGAGGGCGCTCCCCCCGAAAGCGGCGAGACATAGACCGAGCCATGCTCGAGCAGGCCCTGGTTGCGGGCGGCCAGTTCACCATCGACTTCGTGGGCTTTGGTCAGCGACGAGCCGTCGCGGATCTGGCCGGCCGCCTTGTCGTAGTACTGATTGCCGGGTAGCATCTCGCCGTAGAGAAAGCCGCCGACCACCACCGAGGTTTGGCTGGGCAGGCCACAGCGATACTCGGAAAGCTCCAGCGCGCCCTGTTTGAGGCGTTGATGCAGGTTGGGCATCAGACCCTGGTTGATGGCTCGATCGAGATGATCGGCCGAAAGCCCGTCGATCTGAACGATCAGCAATCCGGGCTCCTGGGCTTGTTTTGTCTTGATTGGCCGGTGAGCAGGCAGTGAGGCTGGTTGAACCCTCATGGGCATAGCATGCCTTAGCCGGGCGACTGGGCTTGTTGCGGCCTTGTAAACCTTGCCCGGAGCAAGTATGGGCGACCGGGATGACGAAGGGCCGGCTATATGTCCCAAGAGCTGATCAAGGCCGTCGAGGCCAATTCATTAAAGCGCGTCGAGGAACTGTTACAGGCCGGGGCCGATCCCAACGCGACCAAAGGCAAGAAACACGTCTATCACCTGGTCCACCCGCGTCGCGACGATATCCGCTGCGCTCTGATCGAGGCTGGAGCCTGGCTGCCCGAGATGGTCAATCAACTGGTGTGGGCGGTGACCACCGGTCGCGTGGCGACCGTGGCCGCCCTGGTCGAGAAGGGGGCCGACCTCCACGTCGAGACGTACTCTGGGCTGCCCCTGGCTGCCGCCGCCGGGCGTGGTCATCTCGACATCGTCGAGTATCTCTTGAAGGCGGGCGCCGATCCGAATTCCGCGGGTGGTCTTCATACGGCTCTAACGGGGGCCATTACGGGTGGCCACACCCAGGTGGTGCTGGCTTTGCTTAAAGGCGGCGCCGATCCCGAGGTCGTGCCGCAGCACACCACGGTAACACCGCTCGCCATGGCCTGCGTCTTCGGTCACGCCGAGATGGTGCGGGCGCTGCTCGAAGCCGGAGCTGATCTCCATCGCCCCAGCAGTTTTGTCACCTTGCCCGAAGGTAAGTTGGCGCCGGCCAACTCTACGCCGCTCCAGCTGGCTCGCCTGGCTGGCCAGGCTGAGTTGGTCAAGATCTTGCTCGAAGCCGGAGCGGTAGAGGCAGCCAGCGGCGATCCGGCCGAGCAAGAACTGCTCGAGGCCTGTCGCCACGGTCAGGCCGAACGGCTCGAAGGGGCCCTGGCGTCCGGCACCAATCCCGATTCGCGCGAACCCGAGGACGAAAGCGCAGCCTCGATGGCCCGCCACCTGGGGGTCGACCAGCTGCGGAAGATGGGACTCAGTCTGGGACGCACCGGCCTCATGCTGGCGCTTGAACATGGGCATCCGGAGCTTGCACTTCGCCTGCTAGCCGCCGGCGCCGACCCTGAAGCCACCGATTCGGCCGGCCAGTTTCCGCTGTTGCTGGCCTGCCAGCAAGGCTTCCAAGCAGCGGCTAGCGCTCTGATCGAAGCCGGGGCCAGGCCCGCGCGACAAGCCTGCGATAAAGCCAGCAGCCTGACCGTGGCCATCGAGGCGGGTCACCCGCAGCTGGCTCTTTGGCTGCTCGACTTCCCGGCCGTGGGCCAGCAGAAGGCCCTGCTCAATCAGGCCCTTTCCCTGGCCTGCCAGCACTGCCAGACCGAGGTGATCCGAGCCCTGCTCGCGCTGGGCGCCAGGACCAAAGCGGCTCTGGCCGAGGTCGCCGGGTCGGCCCGATGGGTAGACGACGCGGCCGGGGCACCCACCCTCTCGAAACAGTACAACGATCAAGGCGTTCGTTACCTGGTAGCCTTCTCGGAAGACGAGATGTTGGCGGCCGTCGAGGTGCTTTTGGCGGCCGGGGTCGACCCAAAGATCGAGGGGTCGCTGGGCACGCCTCTGGCCGGAGCTGCCCGCTATGGCTACCTGAGGCTGGCTCGACGACTGTTAGAGGCCGGAGCCGAGGTCGACTCGGTCGCTCTCGAGACGGCCAGGCTCTACGGCCACCACCAGCTGGCCGAAGAGCTGGCCGGTCACGGGCCCGCCTCGGTCACCCCTGAGGTTTCACCTCAACCCGAGCCAGAATTTCGTTATCGCCGAGCCCGTCGGCCCTCGCTACGCCGAGCCGCGCAGAGCCAACGCTTCCAGGCGGCCCTGGCCGAATTGGCCGAGCTTTGCGGCAGTAAGCCCATCGAGCTCACCGAGCAGCCGGGCGCCTTTCGGCTCTATGTAAAGTCCGACCGCGACTTCTCGCTCGAGGTAGTGCAGGACGATTTTCTGCCGCGCGGTTGTGTGGTGGTGCAGACCAGCGGTCCCGACCATTTGCTGGTGATCCCTGGCAAAGACCCGCTGCGGGCTCTGGCCGTGATGCAGACCGATGGAGTCAACTGCGACGTGGGTAGCGGCAACCTGATTGACTGGCTCTCCGAGCTGGCCCAGCGTCACCCGTTTCGGTTGGTGAGCGTGAACTATGATACCGTGACCGGTCGTTTTCTCGCTCCCATCGACGACGCTCTAGCCCTGGCGAAAGAGCTCTATCAGTGGTGCCCTGACATTGTCGAACAAGGCTGCGAAACGGTGGAAGAGCTGGCCCGTCAGCTGGAAAAGAGCGGACAGCTGTATCTGTGGTGGGACTAGCGAATCGGGTGGCTCTGAGTCTGGGCCCATCCTCTCCCCGCCACGGCTGGGTTTCGAAAATGTTAGGGTTTTTTAAGGTTGTCGGGCTAGCCTGAGAGCAACAGGAGGGGTGTGCCCATGAGGATCAATGCTAACCCTATCCAACCGACTCATACTCCACCACTCTTACAAGCTTCAAATCAGACCCAGGCGCCGACCTGGGCCGACTGCTTCGAGCAAGGCTCGCTCAAGATGTGCCGTCAAAATGGCGCTCTGGTCGGAGGCCTGGCCGGTCTGGCCGGGGTTGGGCTGCTGGCCGGCGCTTTGCCTGCTTCGCTTCCCAGCCATCCTTTGGTTACGCTGTCGGCCCTGGCCATGGGGGGCGTGGTAGGCGCCGTCTGTGGCGCCGAGATCAACGCCCATCTTGGTATCAAGGTGGGTGAGTGGGGCGCGGGTCTGGCCGAAAAGGCCGGCGGCTCGTCACAGTGGGGACGGGCCGGAGCCCGGACCGCTTTTGCTATGCTACCGTTCGCCGTCGGCATCGGGGCCGCCCTGGCAATGGGCTGATTGGGGGCTATATCGTGATGAAATTAGAAATCAATTCCATCGGCTACTATGAGCGCAACGCCGAGGCCTTCTTGGAGAGAACGACAAGAGCCGACGTGTCGAGTCTGTACGAGCCGTTTCTGCGCCGTCTGCCTGAAGGCGGGCACATTCTGGATGTAGGCTGCGGGTCGGGTCGCGACGCGGCCGCCTTTCTCAAGCTGGGCTTTCGAGTGACGGCCACCGACCCTTCCAAGGCGATGGTCGAGGCCAGCAGCCGGCTGACCGGTCAGCCTACGCTCAAGCTGGCTTTCTGGGACCTCAAGTTCGAGCGCGAGTTCGACGGAATTTGGGCCTGCGCCAGTCTGCTCCATGTGCCCAAGGTCGAGATGAACCTGGTATTGCACCGGCTCATTCGAGCGCTCAAGCCAGGAGGTTGGATCTATCTGTCCTTCAAGCATGGGAATAGTGAGCGAGTCGAACACGGTCGTCTCTTCAACGACTACACCGAGGATTTGTTTCGACCCATTCTGGCCTTGCAGACCTCGCTGACCATCGAGCGAATCTGGATCACCGACGATCAGCGACCGGCTCGGACGGAGAAGTGGCTCAACATCCTGGCTCGTCGCAACACGGCTGCCATTTAACACAAATGCAATAGGCAGGTCCCTCTGTCAGCGTTATGCTTGCCATGCGCGGACGGAAGGATTGCTCAATGAACGTCTCGCTGCCCCCGGCCGGCGCCAATCTACGCCGCCTGGCTCCACCCACCACCTCGGCCGCTCAGCCCTCTACTCCTAGCGTGCTGGACTCGGTCGAGTTCGATTCGGCCCCCCCAACGAAACATCGCTGGCTCAAAGCCGGATTGGTGGCCCTGGGCGCGGTAGTGGCAGTGGGCGCTGCGGCCGCCCCCGCTCAGGCCCAGAACTACTCGACCATCGCTCCCACCGGTCATCCCACCTATTTTGGCACCATTCCCGGTCCGGTCTCGCGCCCCCAGCCTCGCAGCTACCCCGGGGCCGGCTATAGCTACAGCCTCGGCCCGACCGGCGCCTACATTCATCGCGACCACGGCTCCCATGGCCTGACCGTCGGACCCAACGGCGCTTATTATCACGGCAACGGCTACACGGTGGGGCCCCATGGGGCCATCCCTCACAGCTCGATCTATCGCGGCAACGGCTATAGCATCGGTCCCTGGGGCACGGCCGTCCACCGCAATTTCGGTCATTACTCGATCACGGTAGGTCCCCAGGGCACTGCCTTCCACTTTCATCGCTAGGAGGGCCGGTGGCGGCCGTGGAAGCAGGCTCGGATGGAGCTAGCCTATTCCTCTGACCCCGATTGGTGCTCGCAATGCAAGCACCTGCCCTGCCAGTGTCAGAAGAAGCTCTCGCGCACCACCGGCACTGGCAAGGTGAAGATGCGGCGCGAGCGGCGCCGGGGCAAAGACACCATCGTCATCTTCGAAACCCGCATGGCTAAACCGGCCCTGCAAGAGCTACTCAAGCTCATTCAGAAGAGCTGCGGGGCCGGGGGCACGGTCAAGGGCGACACCATCGAGATTCAGGGAGACCATCGCGACAAGATCCAGACTCTGTTAGAAGAGCAGGGCCTGAAGGTCACTCGAGCCGGGGGTTAGGGCAAAGAAAAAGCCCCGGCTTTCGCCGGGGCGGTCCAACCAATGCTCATCTCACTAAAGACAGAGTAGTCTGTGAGCGTCAAGGAACCGTTAAATGCGCCGGCGGGTCTTGTCAGCGAGCTCGTGCTTGCCGAGCTTCTCGTAGAGGCTGGCCAACTCTTCCATCACTTCAGATTCGGGGTGGCCCTGGAGATACTTCTGGTAGTGCACCACAGCCAGGGCTCTGCGTTCAGTAGCACCCAGCAGACGGGCACAGCTCAAGCTGTGCCGGACATCCTCGCCGGCCAGCTCCATGAAGTAACGAATCAGTGCCTTGTCTTGCCCGCCCGAAGCTGCGATGGCCTCGCGCAGAATACCTTCGTCGCCGGGATTGGCTCGAATGCGCTCGTCGAGTTCTGGGGGCAAGTTCATCTTTTGGCCCCCACTGGAGCCGCCAAGTATTCCACCCATGTTGGGCCCTTCTAGCTTGTGGGGGCGGGTCCTGTCAGGGGTCTTCGCGGGTGACCATTCCGCTTTGCCAGGCATAGAGCGCGGCCTGAGTGCGACTCTTGACATCGAGCTTGGAGAGGATATTCGAAACGTGGGTCTTGACCGTCTTTTCGGCGATCGTCAACTGGTCGCTGATGTCTTTGTTGGAAAGCCCCTGGGCCATCAATCGCAGAACCTCGTCTTCGCGCGCGGTCAGGCTTTCAGGATTCTCGGGGGCGCGCACCTCGCGCAGCAGGCGGGCCGACGCCTCGGCGGAAAGCTGAACCTGACCTTTGGCCGCTGCCCGAATGGCCCGACAGAGATCGTCGGCTTGCGTGTTCTTGAGCAGATACCCGATAGCCCCGGCTTTGACCGCGCCTACTACCGAGGCGTCTTCGAGCACGCTGGTGAGCGCGATGACCTCGACTTCGGGGTGGCGCGTGCGCACCTCGCGGATGGCGGTGATGCCGTCCATCTCGGGCATGAGCAGGTCCATCAGAACCACATCAGGTTGTAACGCGGCCACCTGCTCGAGAGCCTCGAGGCCGTTGGCGGCCTCACCAACCACCTCGAGGTCGGCCTCGAGCCCCAGAAACATTTTTAGGCCCTGGCGAACCACCGAGTGGTCGTCCACCAATAGGATGCGGATCCCCATGGACCCCAGTTTGTAAAACGGGGGTCCGGTTCCTTCACATGACGTCGAGCAGCGGCAGGTCGTCGAGGCCCTGGAGGTTTAGGCTCCAGAGTTGGCGCAGCACCGGCATTAGTTGCTCGCGCTCGAGCCAGGCGTGCTCTTCGAGGAGATGCTCCACCTCCGCGATGTTCACCGGTTGGTAGGCCTTCACCTCGGCCCGCAGCTCGAGCAAAGACTGGCGGATCGACCGGTGGTAGCGCTCGACGGCTCGCGCCATCGGCCCATGAGCGTCCAGCGACGCGAGCAGCGGTTGGACCTTGGATCTGAAAAGGTCATGGTGGTGGTCGAATCCCTCAAGGAGGATATCGACCATCGAGTCGGCTTGCTGATATCGCCCGCACAACACGTTCTCGCCGATCAGGCGAAGACAGTGAATGAACTGAGCGTGTTCGCCCCCGTTATTCATGCTCCTATAGAACCACAGGGTTGAAGAGAACTGCTCTGATCTAGATCATTCGTCCAGGGGCAGTCGGCAGCGAATGGCGGTTCCTACACCAAGTTCGCTCTCGATGGCGAGTTCCCCGCCCAGCCGCTCGACGCGCTCCTGCATGGAAGCCAGGCCGTGATGGCCGGGAAAGTCGCCATCGGGGTCAAAGCCCCGCCCATCGTCTTCGATCTCGAGATAGAGTTGCGCCTCGGGAAAGGTCAGACGCAGCTGCAGCCGGCGGGGATAGGCGTGCTTGACTGCGTTGTTGAGGGCTTCCAGCGCGATGCGAAACGCGGCATGCTTGAGTTCGAGCGGCATGGCCGGTTCTTCGTCCGGGGTCTGGGCTTCAGTCTCGAGCTCGTAGCGGACCTTGAGGGCCGCCAGCTGGCCGCTCAAAGCCTCGGAGAGGGTCACGTTCTCGAGCGCCTGGGGGCGGAGCTTGAACAAAAGAGCCCGCATCTCGGTCAGGGCCGAGTCGGTCAGCGAGAGCACGTACTCCAGCGGTTCTCTGGCTTTTTGGGCATCGCGTTCGAGCTGGGCCAGGGCGGTGCGAACGCCGAGTCCGATGCCATAGAGGGCCTGCGAAACCGAGTCGTGAAGCTCACGGCCCAGGCGCTGGCGTTCTTCGAGCTTGGTTTTCTCTTCGGTTTCTCGTTGAAGCTCGCTGGTTTTCTCTTCGACCATCTTTTCCAGATGATCGCGATAACGCTCCAGGTCTTGCTCTGACTTGCGCCGCTGGGTTAAGTCGACCACCGACCCGACTACGAATTGTCCATGCGAAGTGGGCACGGGTGTGAGCCCAATCTCGACCGGAAACCGGCTCCCGTCTTTGCGCACAGCTTCTAGCAGCATGCCCGCCCCCATGGCCCGGGTCCGCGGCTTCTCGGCGTACCCCCGACGATGTTGACCGTGATGGGCGCGCAGCTCTGGGGGCACCAGCAGCTCGACCGACTGTCCCACCAGTTCGGAGCGATGGTAACCAAACAACTTTTCGGCCATGCGGTTGACCATGACCAGCGTGCCCGTCTCGTCGACCAGGATGAAGCCGTTGGGAGCGGACTCGAAGATGCTGCGAAAGCGTTCTTCGGCCTGGGTCTCTTCCAGGCGACTCTGGATGACGGCCAGGCGCTGGTGTTCGGCACTGACATACTGCAGCTCGGCCGGCGTTCGACTGCCGTCTTTGCGCTTGACATCCCCCAGGATCATGCCGGTTTCGGGGTCGGTGCCCCGGCTTTCGAACAGCTCGGAGAACGGTCGGCCTTCTAGTTCAGAGCTGGTGTAGCCGCTCTGGCGGATCGCCCAGGCGTTGGCGCAAGCGACTAGCCCATCGGCATCAAGCAGATAGACCTCACATCGCTCAAGATTCATAAAAGCGCGGAAGAACCGGCTGTCCATTGTGGACAGCTTTGGCTGTGGTCCGAGCCGTTCCCTTCCTCAGAGCGGCCAGCAGCGGTTCGATGTCCCCTGCCCGGTCTACCACGGTGTGGATTCCGGCACTGGCAAATCCAGCCATCAGTTCGGGTTGGGTGCGGTCGACCCAGGCCACCATGTCGGCTCGAGGGCAGGCCAGGCGAAGCTCTCGCAAAAGTTGGCGGTCATAGGTCCCGACCACGATCGCGTCAGGTTGAAGAGAGGCCAATTCGGCCGGACTGACACGGCCGTTGCCATGGCCGACCACGACCACGTCTGGACAAAGCGAAAGCAGGGCCGCTAGGTGCCGACGCGCTACGGCTTCTGAGTCCAGCAAGAAGACGCTGATCACGCCGCCGTTGCCATTTTCATCAACTGGGCCTCGCCGCGCAAGATCATCATATCCGACTTCTCCTCCAGCAGACCTTGCTTGCGAAAGCGACTGAGCACGCGGATAGCGGTCTCGACGGTGGTGCCCACCAGTTCCGAGAATTCCTGGCGGGAGAGGGGCATCTTCAAGCGCAGGCCACCAGGGGTCCGCTCACCCAGCCGTCCGGCTAGCATCAGCAGGGCCCGGGCGGCCCGCTGCTCGGCGCGCTCGACGGCCATCCCCACCATCATCTCGCGTTGGAAGCGCATCTTGGTCTGGCAGCAACGGGCGCTGGTGATCATCACCTCAGGGTGGCGTTCGGCCAGTTGGTGGAAGGCGGCGGTGGGGATGATAGAGACCTCCGTCTCCTGGACGCACTTGGCGGTGGTGGGGTAGGGGTGACAGTCGAGGGCGCACAGCGCTCCGCAGACATCGCCCTCGAACAGGAACTCAGTGATGACATCACGACCGGTGCCCGAAGAACTGGTGAGCTTGATCAGGCCCGAGTGGATGAAGAAGAAGAACTTGTTTTGGTTGCCCTGAACCCAGAGGGTCTCCCCCGCTTTGAGGGTCTTGCGGACCGTCACGGTCGACATTTCGGGAAGAGCGAGGGCATCGGCGATGGATTTTTGCGGGGCGAGGGTAATCACTGAGTTCTTTCTCCTGGTCTTCGAATGATCTCAGTCTAGCTCGCCGGGCAGGTCTCTCGCCTGGGGCCGTGGACGGGTCCTTTTCTAGGACTTTGGACCTAGGGGATTCTACTCTCCCTAGCATGCCACACCCAGGTCGGCCAAAAAATGATCTATATCAGGACTGGGGTTTCCAGCGGAAAAAGTCGACCATGCGGTCGAAGACATCGGGATCCGAGAACAGGCAGTGGTGCACCTTGGTCGCCCCGCCCGAGAAGAGTTCCACCTGACCGCCTGGCGCATAGAGGCTGGATTGCTCGACCAGGCCGTCTCCGGGAGCGCGGTCGCCGGCCGCAAAGGCCGGGGTCGAGAAATCCCCGCTTCCCACCGTGATGGCTGCCTCGACCTTGGAGATCTGTTGAGCATAGCGCGAGTTGAGGTCTTCCAGCCGAGGATTGGCTCCGGGACGCTCGTTCTCGGCCCGCATCCAGTTGAGAGCGGCGGCCGCGGCCGGGGCGAGTCCGCCCAGGGCCATAGCCCAGCCGACCCGGTTGGCAATCACCTTGTAGCCATCGGTGGCGTTACGAACGCCGCGGTGCGGAGTGCCTCCCATCATCAGGCGGCCCAGCCGGTCGTCGTTCTCGTCTAGATACTTACGCACGCCCAGGCCGCCCATACTGTGGGCTGCTACATCGAAGAGCTGGGTTCCGCTAAAGCGACGAATGGCCGCGAATTCTTCCTTGAGCTGGCTGGCCGTGTCCTCGGGGCTCTGAGAGCGGTCATGGGGCACCACCCTGAACACCATCGCCCCGGGCTCGGGTGTCTGGCACTCCTGCTTGCAGCCGGGGTCGCTGAAAACCTTGCCGCCTTTGACGTAATACGGTCGCCCACCGTTGTGGCCATCTTTGGTCAGGTGGTCGAGGAGAGGGCGAAAGCCGCCCACCTTGGAGCGAAAACCCTGCACCATCACAAAGGGACGCTCGAGCAGGACGGCTGGCCTGTCGGCTAGCCCGCCGCGCATTCGCGAGGCCATGATTCCCCGGGCCTTGTGCATCCCGTAGGTGGCCACTCCCATCAAGCCCTGGCCCAATTCGACCAAATCGAGCGGCTCGCTCGGCGCCTGGGACCGGCTCAGGGCCGCTCTTTGCACGGGGCTATGCGGTCGCCAGGCAACTTGCATATTGCCAGTCTAGGGCTCTACCCTGAAAGAAACCTGGTGACGCGATAAGGCCGCGGTCTTCTATCGATCGACGCGGATGCGAGTGGCGAATTGCAGGCGTTGAGAGAACTCGGCGGCCGACATCTCCTGGCGCGAAGGGCTGTCGGGCCAGGGGTCGCGCAGCACGACCCCATCGATGACGGGGTTGCCGAACTGGTCACGATGGAAATAGGCACCGGTCATGACGTAGGCGTGGCCGGTCAAACCCACGATCAAGGGGCGGCGCTGAGCCAGGTCGGCCACGATGGTGGCGTCGTCGAGGTGGGTAGAGTCGGTCGAGACCGCGGCCGGGCGGCCGTTCGCATCGACCGCCAGTCCGTTGAGATTGGCCAGGATCTCGAGGGGTCGCCCGGGGCGATCGATAGGTGCGCCGAAGGTGCTCGCCACAATCGCTGCCTGCTGGCTTGGGATACCGTGAAAGCCCATCACCATCTGAATGCAGGCCGCCCAGCACCAGTTGCTGCGCTGCTGGCGACCCAGGTCCTGGGGTCGGGCCGAGGCCACGAATTCGTCGGTGGGAATCCCCACCGTCTCTTCGAGAACGGCTGGCTGAGGGCGAAAGGGTGCGTTCCATCCGGGGTTACTGTTGACGGCAGTTACCATTTTCGAGAGTGTAGCCGGGCTTCGGCCTCCGGATGTTGCCGGCACTTTGCCCCTCGGACGAGCCAGGCACACGGCGGCCCAGGGTAGCGCCGGGCTGGACGTCGTCTAGCCCTCGTCGCTCGAGTCGCGGTTGGGCGGCGCTGCCCCTCCACCACCACCCCCGGTGTCTGTCGGAAAAGCCCTGGTCTAGTGGCTGCCGAAGTCGGTTCCGCCGAACGGGCTGGGAAAGCCCGTGCCGGGCAGTCCTGGCCCTCCCTGGGGCAGGCCCGGAAGGTTAGGCATATAGGGCTGCCGACTCTCGTCTTGACGGGAGTCAAGGTGGATGAGCTGACCGGCTTTGTCGAACCCGAGCACGGCCGAGTGGAGCATGCCGGCGGGCACCATTCCGTTGGCTCCCAGCGGGAGTCGACCGGCCTGAATGAAGGTTTCGCCTCGATCGTTGTGATAGATGCGTTGGGCCATCAGCGGCGGCAGTCCGAGTTCGCCGGCATTCTTGGCCAGATACTCGTTGGCCGCTCGCGAGGCCGGGGTAGTGTCGGGTGGATCGCTCTCCCAGACAGGAAGACCCATTTGGTCCTTGCGCCCGGTGTCGCGCGAGGGCTTGGGGACAAGCTCATAGTCCTGGCCGGCGACAGCCGCCGGAAGATGCAGCGCCTGGTTGGCGTTGAGCTGATCGAGGCGCTCTTGGCTGGCCCCCAGCCCTTCACCCGTGATCTCTAGACCGTTGCCTTTGAAGCTGCGCAAATAGGTCTCTTGATGGGCTCCGCTACCATCCACTCGGCCCGCCTTCAGCATGGCCTCGGCCAGTTCTTCCTGCGAGGTGGCGTTGCCGTTATGCATGAAGTCGAGGGCGCGGGTCAGATCGTTCCCGACCACGTCGCGGGCCTTTTCCAGGGCGGCGTCGGGACTTAGATCGGGGTTCGCCTTGCGAACGTCCTGATAGACTCCTTGCAGCGAATCATACAAGCCGCTACCGAAGTGGCGCGAAGCTTCGTGGCCGTCATCTTCGGGGTCGAGCTTGACCGGAGGGCCGGCTCCCAGGTCGCGGATACCCTCGCGGGTGCCGGGGGCCGGACCGTCGCCCAACTTGGCAAAAGCCTGGTTGTTGCCTTCCCCGATGTTGCTGGCCAGGCTCGACTCTTCGCCTTTGTCCCAATGGGCCAGCAGGTCTTTGCGAACCTCGGGGTCATCCAGTGAGTGAATCAAGGCTTGCCCGTCGGCGAAGGCCTCACCGGCAGCTGTAGTGCGGGTGTCGCGCGAGGTCAGGTTGGGGCGGACCGCGTCCATCAGCGCGTGACCCTGCTCGTGAGCCACCACATCGGGGTCGCCCACGCTCTGGTCTTTCGAGAAGGCGATGGCCCCTGTGCCGGGACGATAGGCCGCATCGGCGATGCCAGGCGCATCCAGATGGACCGAGAGTTTGCCGTCGGGGCTGCGATACTTGAGCTCGCGTCCCAGCCGCGAGGTGGCACTGTCGTGAACTTGTTCGGCCGTGACGAAGGTGTCGATGATGGCCTGATCGCCAGTGAGCTTGCCGTCTTCGAGCTGGACCCGATTCTCGTCAGAGGGCGCCAGGACGCGCACTTCGGGACTTTCGAGCTGGGTCTTGGCGTAGTGCTTTGGCGGCTGGGTCGGCAGGGCCAGAGCCAGAGCCCCGAAAGCGGCCGGGCTGTCGTTGACGGGATGCTCTTCGGCCACCGCCTTCCAGTGGTCGAAAAACTGCTGATTGGCCTGCAGCACTTTGGTTTTGCCGTCGAGGTTGAAGCTGCGTTGAGGGGTCAGCCCGTTGGCCTGGGTGTTGTGTTGGGTGGTAGTCCCGCCCGGTAGGCTGCGATAGGCTTCGGGACTATTGCCCGGGTCGGTTTGCGTGGGCCCGTTATAGACGGGCTGCGCCGGCGCTGTCGGCATAGAAAACCCAAAAGCCATACGTGGACCACCTCCAGCCATGATTCTCCCCGGTTCTGGCACCCAAATCTAGTCTTTCGAGCAAGAATTTACAAGAAGTTAACGATTGTTCACTGTTTGAGCCGGCCTGACCCAGGACATGAGGGTTGCATGTTCAGCCTGGTGACCGGTTCAAAGCGCATAGCGGTGGGGGAGAAGGCTCTGATGATCGGACGCGCCCCCCTCAACGACCTCATTTGCGAGGACGAAATGGCCTCGCGTTTGCACGCCGAGGTCAAAGTGCTCGACCACAAGCTGATGGTGCGCGATCTCGACTCGACCAATGGCACCCAGCTCGACGGCCAGCCCCTGGCGCCGGGCCACTGGCATCCCCTCAGAGCTGGGCAGGTGCTGTCGATCGGAGCCTGGTCGGTGCGAGTGGTGCTGGCCGATGAAGACGACTTTATCCCGCCCGAGACGACCGCCTTCGCGAACCCCGACCGGGACCCGTCCGGGCGCTTGCCCGCAGCCTTGCGGGCCACCCGCGAACGGACCCTGCCCGAGGGCATTGACTTCGGCTAGGCTGGCTCGGCGACCGGTCCCAAGTCGGTGAGGCGACTCACCTCTGGGGCGTCACCCCGGCGCGGGCCGCGAGCCTGCCTGAGTTGTGCGGGGCCATCGTCTGGGACTAGCGCAGATCGCTGAGCTTGACGGTGACGTTGTCTTGCTCGACATTGAAGGTTGCCGCGCCCTGTTTGCGGCCGCCGCCGGTGTGGGTGCTCGAGGGCTCGGACGAGGTCGTGGGGGCGGCGGCCGGCTGGCGCTCGCCCCGGCCGAGAGAGGATTGGCCCTTCTCGCTCCCCAGTTCGCGCCGCTCACCCATCGGCCGCAGCAGGCCCATCAAAGGCTTGCCGCCCTGAGGTCTTGGAGCGCGGCCGCCGGGGCGGCCGTGAGGGGCTGAGTGCACCTGGCCCGCGGGTTGGCCGGGGGCACCCCGGTGTTGGGCTGGAGGGTGCTCGCCCTGGCGGGACGGGTGAGGCTGGGTCGCCGTCTGCGGGGCCGGGGCCGAGACGGGCCTGACTTCGGCTTCGGGCTGGTGAACAGGTTGGGGAGGCTGGTGACCAGAGTGCTGATGGCCGCCCGAGTGCTCTCCGCCGTGACCAGGCTGGGCGTGTTCCACTCGGCGTTCGTGGTGCTGACGATGGGGATGTTTTTTGGGCTTGGTTTTGGCCTGAGCCGCCACTTTGCCGTCTTTCTTCTGCTTGGGTTGGCCGTCTGTAAGGCCGGGGGCGCCCTCCATCGGGGCTGCGTCATCGAACCCCGAAGCCAGCGGCGAGCCCGTCGGTGAAGCACCGCCCAGGGGGTTGCCGGCCGGTGCTTGACCCGGCTGGCCGCCGCGCCCGGCCTCCTGGCCAAAGGCTTTGCGCATCGCTTCGTCGAGGGCGCGCAGATTGTCGCTGGCCCCTTCCGAGCGCTGGTGGTCTTTGGCCGCGGTCTGGTTGGCCTGACCGGCCTGGTTCTGAGCCTGGTCGCGACGCTCGCCGGCCTGGTCGGCCTGATTGCGGTTCTGGTCGGCTTCGGCGAAGTTCTTGCTGGCGTCAGACTTGTGCTGGGTGGCCTGGTCGAGGAACTTCTTCATCTCTTCTAGGAACTTCTCGGCCTTCTGGATGGCCTGGTCTTCTTTCGACCTGGCCTTCTGGTGGTTGGCTTTGGCTTTGGTCTGCTGTTGCTTGCCCTGGGCCTGCACCTGTTTGCCCTGGGCCTGGGTGGTGCGCCCGGTGGATTGCAGCCCCTGGCCCTGCGCTTGCAAACCTTTGCCGCTGGCTTGCAGGCCCTTCCCGGTGGCTTGCAGCCCCAGGCCGCCAGCTTCCAGGACCGCGCCCTGAGCCAGCAGGGCGGCCCCAGCGGGGGCGGTGAAGACGCCGGCCGCCAAGGCGGCGCCGCTGGCCATCAGGCCCTGGCCCGAAACCTGCATGCCCACTCCGGTGGCTTCGGTGGCATGGCCATTGGCTTCGGTGGTATGACCGGTGGTCTCCACGCCCTGGCCGGTAGTTTCGGTGGCTTTGCCCTGGGCCTCGGTAGCCCGACCCGAGGCCTCCACGGCTCGGCCCTGGGCTTCTTTGGCCTTCTCCATCTGCTGAACGGCCTTCTGGGCCTCGGCTACCATTTTCTGGGCCTGGCTCATCTCTTGAGCCTGCCGACCCTGCTGGGTGTTGCTGTCGGCCATCTGCAAATTCTGATTGCCGCTGTGGGTATTCTGGCCGGCGCTCTGCAAGAAGTTTTGCTGGGCCTCACCCTGTTGGCGGGCGGTGTCGCTGAAGGCACGGGCCGCCTCGGTGTTGCCCTGGGCGCTTTTCTTGGCCTCTTCCTGAGCTCGGCCCTGACCCTGGCTGGCGTCTTGCAACTGCTGGCGGCCTTGCTCGTCGCGTTTGACCGAAAGATCGCTGCCCAGGGCAGGGGGCGTGAAATTGCTGGTTCCGTCGGCGGGTGACGAGGCGGGTGTACCGCCCCCGAAAGCGTTGCCCAGCATGGCCGGAGCCGCGCCTAGAAAGCGGGTCAGCGCGTCGCCCAGCCCCAGGCTCGAGCCCAGCGGCGGCATTGCGCCCGGCATCCCGCCAAACTTGCCGGGGGTGACACCCATCAGATTCTTGTTCTGCGGCATCTGGGGCATGCCCATGGGGGGAGCGGGAATCTTGAGTTCGGGGGGGAGGCCGGCGTTTACGGGGGCGGGGGGGTTGCCTCCCAGATAGGTGTTCAGCAGTTGGGGCAGCGAGCCCACCATCGCCATCATATCGGGCGATTGGCCGGCCAGCATCTGGGGAGCGAGGCTTCGTTCGAGCTGCATGTCCATCGGTATGAGGATCCTTTCTCGTCTCTTTGCGGCCAGTATAGAAACGACAGGAGTTCTCCAGGTGTGACAGTTCCCAACGAATGTTAACTTTTTCGTCGCGGAAGCTGCAGCTTTACAGGCTGGTGACGGCCATGTTGTAGAGGGGCAAGAAAGTGGCCAGCACCACGAAGCCGGTGAGCAGGCCCATGACCGTCAGGATCAAAGGCTCGAGTAGCGTCACCAGTTGCGATGTGCGCAAGTTGATGGACTGGTCGAAGAACTCCGAGAGCCGCCTGAAGTTGACCGCCAGTTGGCCGGATTCTTCCCCAGCCTTGATTTGCACCAGCAGATTCTCGGGCAGCAGACCGCTGATTCGCAAAGCCTCGCTGAACTCTGTACCCTGGCGCACCTCTTCGATGCATTGGGCCAACCGTCGACGGTATCCTGGCCAGGGCAGATAGAGAGTCTTGAGGCTGGTGACCAGATCGCAACCGGCGTCGAGCATTAAGTGGAGGTCGGCCAGACAGTCGGCGTATACTCTTTCGTGATTGAGCTTGCCGAGCAGCGGTGTCTCGAACCAGAGCCATTCCCTCAGCCTCTCGACCCGTGGGTCCGAACTCGCGGCCACCACCGCTCCCACCCATACTCCCAGGGTGGTTAGAATCAGCAGTATCGAGGCCAGATTCTGGCTGGCCCAAATCAACAGGCGGGTGGGCCAGGGTAGGGGGACCCGCAGTCCGGTCAGGAACGGCAGCAGTTTGGGAAACATGTAAAGCGCCATGAACGCGGCCATGGCCGTCGACACCAGACAGAGAAAGGCGGGATAGGCCAGGGCGCTCTTGAGCGAGCGCTCCATCGTTTCGCGGCGGGCCGACTGCTGGGTGATTCGCTCGAGGACCTCGGCCAGGCGCCCCGAGTTCTCGGCCACAGTGACGAGGTTGACCACAAAGGCGCTAAAGGTATTACCCAGGCTCTTCATGGCTTCAGAGAGACGCCGCCCGTGGCTGATCTTGGTCACCAGAATCGCCGAGGTCGAGGCCAGGCGCGGTTGCTCGCTGGCGGCCAGCGACTCGAGCGCCCTCACCAGGGGCACGCCCGAGCCCCACATCATTTGCAGTTGCAGAGCCCAGAGGTGGAGTTCGTGCGTGTTGAGCGGGGGGTGGCCCGTCGGCTGGGATGTCGTCATTGGTTGAAGAGACGAAATTGAAAGGTCGTCTGCCGGGAACTTCGGGCGCCGTGAGTTCCCTCTTTGGTCAAATGGACTTCCATCTCGAGCATGCCTCGGCTGCGGCGAATGAAGCGGGCCGAACCCTCGTCGCCGAATTTGGCCAGCACCCGGCGTTCGCTGGTGAGGCGCACCAATTCTCCGTTTTCAAACGAGATGGTGAAAGGTTCGCCCCATTCCGGCAGACCTTCGGCGGTGACCGAGGGCTCGCCATTAGGAGCGAGCATCAGAGGGGTCAACTCGAGCGAGGTGACGTACTCGGGTTCGATCCAATCGTTGGGAGCAGTCAGCCGGGACGACTTCAGGGACGAGTCGAGATGGCGGGTGGCAGCCATAATCTCGCGATCGATGTCCGCTTTCAAAGAAATCAAGCGCTCGGCTCTCACCGACGAGTGATAGATCATCCAGATCGCCAGCAGCAGAACCGAGAAGACGGTGCTCACGACCAGCACCTCGGCCAGGGTCGCACCCCGAAATCGCGTTTTCACGGCTGGCCCTTCAGGAACTTGGTGGTCATGAACTTCTGATGCTCGGCGCCGTTTTTGTCCTTCCAGTAGATGGTGATGTCGACTCTCTTGAGGTCGTCGCGTTCGCGCGTCTCAGTCAATTCAAATTCGACCCCCTCGAGACTCGCTAAGGGCTGGCGCCCGGCCGCAAAGACCTCTGGGACCAGGTCGTGATCGAAGTGCTCGGTCAGGGCGTCGCCGGCCTGGCCGAAGATGGCGTTGGCGGCGATACTGACCTTCTCATAAGACCGGCCCTCGGCCTGATTGCGCAAGACGGACGTCAGCACCCCCAGGAGGCCGAACAGGACCAGCGTCAAGATGAAGATGGCGAACATCATCTCGATCATGTTGAAGCCACGCTCGAGTCGTCTTCGCACCAGCGTCTCCTAGAAGTAGGTGGCCTTCACGTAATAGGTCCCTTTGCCGCTGCCGTCGCGCTTTTGTCCCGCCGACATCTGGGAAAGAAACTTCTCGAGCGAACCGCCCTCGCCGTGAACCGGCGGCAGGATATCGTAGCCTTCGTCGGTCTGAAGGAAGATCGCATCCGAGCCTTTGGTGGTCGGAACCCTGAGAATCAGTTGACCGTCCGAGCCCATGCCCACCTCGAGCCGCTTCGGCAGGCCGCTCTGTTCGATCTCGGCCCCGGAACTGTCGAAATACTTGTTGGGGGGCGAGGGGATTGGCTCCCAGGCGCCCGCGCTGTATTTGTAGACGGTATCCACCAAACCAGATTTTGAAGGGCGGTTGACGACGAACAACTCGTCCTCGTCACCCCCGACCATGCCGCCCAGAGTGGGTCCCCGTTTCTTCGGATATGAGCTGTCCACCAGTTGACCCGACTTGTCGTAGAAACGGGCCGGCGGATCGGGGATGGGCGTCCACTCGCCGTCGGCATGCCGGTACAGGGCCGAGGTGTGAGTATTGGGATAGATCTGGGTCAGGTTGGCGATCAAGATATCCAGCAAGTACTTGATTCCGACCGGCTCGAGATCACCGGTTTGGACATATTCGTGGCCGCCCTGATCGGCCGCCATCAGCAAAATGTCCTTGCCCGGGGGCATGGTGATGGTCCACTGGTTGGTTTCGTCGGTGTAGGTGTAGATCGAGTCTTGACCTCGGCGGTAGACAGGCACGCTCACCCCGCCCTCATAGGCGGCCGGAGGGCCGGCCACGCCCTGAACGTGATAGTTGCCGGGTTGTTTCACCATTTCGCCATTCACAAAAGTGGCTTCTTCTACCGGGGGTAGAGCCGTCCAGTCGCCGTCATCGTGCGAGAACTTGTACATTACGGCTCCTTTGCTGACGGTGACGTCTTTGACCTGACCCACCAGCACCTGCGCCACCGGGACCAGATCGCCCACCGTCAGGCCCTGGTTGCCTCCATTGACCATGGTGTGTAGCGCGAAGTCTCCCCATGGCAAGAAGATGGGAATGCCAAAGAAAAAGGCCGGGCTGGGCTTATCATCCCAGCCGTCCAGAGTGGGAGCATAGACGACATAGGCCGACCCGTCCGGAGAACCCGAGATGTACGGAATGCTCCCGGCCACTTCACCCGGCTTGTACTCCAGAACCCCGGCGTCAGAATAGCGGGCCCGGGGCAGGTCCGGTAAGCGATTCCAGGCCCCCGAGTCCGACAGTTCGCTGTAATAGATCGGATCGGGCGAGTCCTTGTCGGTATTGGTCACGTTGGTGTAGACCCTGGCCAGGGTGCGTTCCTTGAAGTTGGCGAGTCGTTTGATCTGTTCGGGTTTTCCCTGACCGGGTGAGTAGGTCTGGGCGACCACCAGGACCGTCTTGGCCTCTTGGTCCACCGGTTCAACCCAGCTTTCGACGACCCGACCGCCGTTGGTCACCCGGCGAGGGTTGTCGCGCGAATAGGTGGTCGGCTCGAGGCCGCTATTGAGGTCTGACAGAAGCTCGTTGGCGGCGCCCAGACTCAGGTAGCGAAATTCCGTTGCCTCGATGGAGCCTAGGGATAGGCTGAAGTTATACGAAACGCTGGCGATGAGCACGGTGGATAAGAGCAACACGAACATTGCAACGAACAACGCCGTGGGCACGATGATCCCACGATATCGGCTTTTCATCACGATAGTTGCCCCGACTCCCGCTCGTTTAGCCGCGGTTGCGCAGCCTTCCAGGAGTATACCACAGATTGAACCGGGGGTGACTCTCTCGAAGTGGTCCCGACCGGGCTCGACCCCGAGCCCGGTCGAGGGCGGGGCGACTAGGCTGCGGCCGCCGGGCGCGTGGCCGGGTCCTGGCCGGCGTTGGGGCCGTAGTTCTGCTGCAGGCCCTTGATCAGGCCGTCTGCTCCGGAAGCACCGCTGGCCTCTTGGGGCCCGGTCACGATCTGGTCGGTGGGCAACTGGTTAGCGGGCGGCGCTTGCGGGGCCACCGGGGCGACTCCGTTGGCCGCCGAGGCGGCCTCGGCATCCTTGTTATCGGTGGTCGATTGAGCCTTGTGCTCGCTGCCTCTGGTGTAAGCGCTGGGGTCGTTGAGGCCAATTCTCTCTAGATTCATTTCGATCTCCTCCCGAATTTCTGCCCTGATAGTAGCCGGCCCGACAGGACCCCAGCTGTTCAGGAGGAGGTCGAGTGTAACAGCCGAGTTAACATTAGCCGCGACGCTGGCCTAGCTCGACCACTTCTTCTTGGGCGAGATCAAGGTCGACGAACGCCTCGGCCAGAACGCCGATGCCCTGACGGACGACTTCAGGATTGTCGGTGGTGCGAAAGCTAAGCATCAGTTCGGCCCCCTCGCAGAGACGACCAAAACAGCGGCGGATCTCGTGGTAGAGTCGATTTTCGTCGGCCGAAAGACCGGCGTAGCGGCGCTCGACTTTAGGTGACTCGAGGGAATGGAGGATGCGACGTTGTTGCTGGCTGAGTTGACCCACCCGCTCCAGGAAGGTCGGCTTGTCGATCCGGTCGTTGAAGAGTTCGTCGGCGGCGTGCTCGAAAGCAAGATACTGCTTGCTCTCATGGAGAGGGGTCTGGGGGAAGCGATCGCTCTGGGGCGCCCGAAAGTGGAACTGCTCCTTGACGTCCAGGCGCACGTCATCTTCAACCTGGTCGAGGGAAGAAAAGGCGTCGGCCAGCACGGCCCAGACATCTTCGTTCTGGTCTTCCATGGGGGTGTCCGTTCGTGTCCAAAAAGAAAAGCCCTCGCAGGGAGGGCGCACGAAGGAGAGATAGGTTCGGAGTCGGGCGACTCCGTCCACAGCTATTCTGGTAGTAATATAGCCGGCCGAGCAGGAACCCAGCTGGACCCGGGGGGTTCTTTGCCGCACATTTTGTGAGCAGAACGTGAACAGTTTGGGTTAGCTGATCTGGTGGCGCTGGCTGTCGGGCCAGTCGCGCAAAGCATAGAGTTGAACCAGGCCGGCCTGATCGATGGTGCTCAACTGACCGTGTCCTTCGTACGAGCCCAGTCCGTTGCCGGAGCGATTGAAGAGACCACTGGAGGGCTCGAGGGCCTGGCTCCAAGCCCGCTCGAGATAGCCGTCGAGGGCCTGCTCGGCGGCCGGGTCCTCGAGTTGCAGGAGGTTGCGAAAGAAGACCGCGTTAAAGGCCGGCGGCTGGCGCCACAGAACGTCGTCGCTGAAGTGGTGGAGGGCGGCCCTGGCCGTTTGCTGGGCTTTCTCGAGGTGGCTCGGGTCGCCAGTGAGCCGATACCAGAGCAGGTGCGCTCCCACCGGGGTTCCCTGGTTGTAGGACCAGACGGTGGGGTCGACCCGACCGCTTTCCAGGTTGACGTTGTCGGCATACAGTCCGTCGGGTTGGCGCAACCGGCTGTCCATCAACTCGGTCAACTGGCGGGCAAAATCGAGGTGCCGGCTGTCGCCCGTCTGTTGATACAGCCGCAGCGACAGTTCGATGGTGGGGCCGAGCACGCAAGTGTTGTAAGAGGGATTGGGGTTGCCTTCTTCCCATAACAGGCCGCCGTCAGGCTGCTGGGCCGAGCGCAAGAAGGCCGCGACCTCTTCCGCTTTTTCGAGATAGCCGCCCTGGGGCACCTGCTGGGCGGCCTGCACGAACACCAGGCCAAGCCAGGCGTTGTCGTCGTAGAAGCGGTTTCCCAGCAGACCGAAAGGTCCTCGCGAGGAGGCGTAACCTCCCTCCGGGTGGCGATATTGCTCGAGGCCGTTCACCAGTTGCTCGAAGTCGTTGTAGTCGCCCGTGACCCTGGCCTGGTCGAGGGCGGCGGCCATCACCTGGCCGTAGGGCCAGACGGTGATGCGGCCGGCTGCCCCCGGCCGGTCGCGCAGGCTCTCCAGTCCTCCGCTAAAGTGGCCTCGCAAGCCCTCCCAGGCGTAGTTGGCCTGATGAATGCTGGCCTTGAGCTGGGCCGGTGAAGTCACGCCCTCACACGAGAGCACCTGCTCGAGGCGGGGCGCGTCGTTGAGCGTGGCGCAGGCGATGGCCGGGGGAGTGGGGCCGCCGCCCAGGGTTCCGATCAGCCGGGCCCCCGCCAGCGCCGTCCAGGCCAGGGCCGCCAGCAGGGGTTTTCGACTCCTGGGAGGGGCCGGGTCGAGGGTGCTCAGAGTCGATCCATCGACGGGCGGGGCCGGCTCGACTCGTCCCGCCGAGGCTCCGGGAGGCGCGCTGCGCTTGAGCTCGGGTGGATGAACGCGACGGTCGGAAGGCACTCGCATACTGCTTCTATAGCACAGCCAGCTTGTCTGGAAGTTGATCACGCTCGGCAGTTGTAAACAATGACCACAAAAGGTGGAGCGAGCGAGATTGAGAACCTTGGCTGGGTGAGCGACGACTCCCGACTCCGAGACGTGAGCCAGCCGTCTTCTGTGGCTGCTTTCACCTGGCTGGTGGCCGGGGTGGCCTGCAGTCTGGTGGCCGTGCTCGGGGTCGCCGGCAATCAGGTGAGGGTCGGTCCGACCGTGTTCGTCTATGGCGTGACGGTGCTCTTGCTCGACCTGTTGGTGGGCTCGTCGCGCTCCCAGGTTGTCCCCCAGCGGGTCACCCCAGCCGTCGTTTTGGCCCTGTTGATTCTGCCGGGGCACGCGCCGGGGGTGGCCGTCCTGGTCAACCTGATCGCGACCATTCTGGTGGCTCTGGTGGCCCGCGTCGACTACCTGGGCATCGCCCACTGTGGCCGGGCTCTGGTGCCGGCTGCAGTCACGGCCATCTATCTGCAGAGCGGGGTCGAACTGACTTCGGAGAGTTATTTCTTTGCCTGCGAGCTGTTCGTGGTGGCCTCGCTACTCACGCGAACACCTCGTCCCCCCTTTCGCTCCGACATCTTCCTGGTGGTCTGCTATCCGGCCGTCGCGCTGATGTTGGGCTACCTCAGCCAGCTCGGGGGCGGTTATGTGCTGCTGGCTCTACCCTTGCTCTTCTTGCTGACCACGGTGGACACGGACACTCTGCTCGCCTATTTCCAGTTACGCAAGAAGCTCGACGAGTCCAGGACCGAGATTCGGCAGACCCGCCAGGCCCAGCGCCAGAGCGAGCTAGAGAGCCGCCGTAAAGGAATCATGCTGGTGCGCAAAGAGAAGCAGTTGTCGCTGCTCAACGGTCTGGGTCGCCAGATGGAGGCGGCTCGTGCGGCCGAGGACCTGGGTCGCTTCTTGCTCGACGAGAGCCTGCGCCTGACCGGGGCCGATGGCGGTCTGGTGATTCTGGGTGACCCGTCCGGCCGCGTGGCCGCGGTGTTGAGCGAGGATTCGGGTCGGGACTGGGGGCTGGCGCAGGGCGAGCCGCTCCCGGCCTCGCTCGAGGCCGGGATCAGCCCGACCGAGCCCTGGCCCTGCCCCCTTTGGAGCGGGGGGAGATCGTTTCTCACTTGCCGGCTCGGCAATCAAGGTTGGCTCTTTCTGAGTCGGGACGAAGCCGGGGTCTTTCCCGAGTTTCTTCAGGATTTCTTTTCGGCCGTAGGTCGTCACGCTGGCAGCGCCATGCTGGCCCTGCGGCGTCTGAGCGAGGTCCAGGCCACCGCTCTGCGGGAAGCCCAGGAAAAGCAAAAGGTGGCCGATCAGAACCGCAACCTGCGCCTCTTGCTCGAGAGCTTCGAGGCGTTGGCGGCCGGCAGCCTGGCTTCGGACCAGGAACTGCTGGCCCGAGCGGGCGACGCTTTGCGGCAAATGACGGGTGCCGAGAGGGTCCTCTTTGGGGCTCGCCCCCTGGATGTCTATCCGCTCCAGGGCAGCGAGCTGGTAGTCAACGAACGGCGCTGGCCCAGTCATTTCTTCCGGGCGGGAGAGGGCCCGAGCGGCAACTTGCTTTGTCTGAGTCAGCGGACCGACGCCTTTCATGAAAGCCAGCACGAGTGGTGTATCTTGCTGCAGGACTTTCTCGACCAAACGCTCGAGATCAACAGTCTCCACCGTGACCTGCAACTGTCCTACCAGCAATTGAAGCGCACTCAGCAAGAGGTGGTGCTGTCTAGCCAGTGGGCCGCCGCCGGTCGCCTGGCGGCCAACGCGGCTCACGAACTCAACACTCCTCTGGGAGCTATTCGCATCGCGGCCGAGCATATCGACATGCACCTTCACCACGGAGGCGACCCCCAGCCGGCCATCGAGAGCATGGAATCGCTCATGCGCTCCATCGCCCGTTGCCAGCGAGTCACCGACCGTCTCTTGATCACCAGTCGCCCGGCCGATAAGGGGTCGGACGCAGCCACTCCCCAGGCCCACAGTTTTGACCTCATTCTGGCCGACGCCCTGGCCTCGGTGCAGCCTTTCTTACGCGCCTCGAAGATCCAACTGGACAAGCCCGAACCCCTGCCCGACCATCAGGTGATGGTGGTCATGCGAGACCTCTATTGGGCCCTGGTCTATGTCTTGAAGAACGCCATCGACGCTCTCAGTGAAGAGAACACCCCGGACAAACGCATCGCCATCCGCCTCGCCAGCAATCAGCGTGAATTGTCGATAACCGTCCAAGACAACGGACCGGGTGTTCCTCCAGAGGTCAAACCGCGGCTCTTCGAAGCCTTCTTCACCACCAAGAAACTGGGCCAGGGCAACGGTCTCGGGCTGTCGCTGAGTCGCACCAACATGGCCCGCTGGGGAGGCCAGATCGACTACCAGGATACTGAGGGTAGGGGAGCCACATTCGTAGTGAAGGTGCCGCTGGCGCGGGGTTGAACAGGGAGTCCATGGAGCGAAAACCCAAGATCCTCCTGCTGGAAGACGACCCGGACATGCGGTCGCTGCTGGAACGGATTCTGAGTTATCAAGACTATGACGTGACCTCGGTCGAGACCGGCTATGAAGCCATCGAGGCGGCGAAAGAGACAGCCTTCGACTTGATCGTGGCCGATGTTCGGGTCGACGGACCGGACGGCATCGAGGTCTTGAGCGAGGCCAAGAAAGACCGACCCGATGTGGGCACTCTGGCCGTGTCGGGCTACTCTTCGCTCGAAGACGACGCCAGGGCCGAGCGCATCGGGATCGGCGGCTTTCTGCGCAAGCCGTTCGAAACCCAGCGCTTTCTCGAGCTGGTCAAGCAACAGCTCCACAAGCGCCAGAAGAAGCGCCAGGAGCGCAACCTCGAGCAAGAGGTCGGACGCGTCCTTCTGACCAGCCTCACCACCCTCTTTGCGGCCTTTGGCGCCACCCCCCAGAGCGGCCAGTTCGAACGGGTGAGTCGGGCTCGAGAAATGGCCATGAAGCTGGGCCTTGCCTGCGGCCTCGAGGGACAGGTGCTCTATCAGGTCGCGGCCGCCTCGGCCTTGACCGTGATGCCCGAGAAGGTGGTGGGAGACCTGTGCCAGGCCCTCACCGAGGTGGGTCCCTACGTCGACTCCCTGTCCGAGGCCTTACTCTACTACGAACAGCCTAACGACAGCGATCCCAAGCCTCCCCTCGAGGCTCGCATCGTTCGTCTGGTCAAGGCCGTGCTCGACCAGGCCGATCTCGACGACGCCGGCCTCGACAAGGAACTGCTGGCTCTTTTTCGTTCCGAAGAAAGCCTGCAGCAGCGGCTGGTGCCTTCTAATCCCGAGGTTCACAGCGGTCAGAGCGAGAGCTTTCTGGCCATTGCTCAGGCCCTCGAGCGGGCCGGCGATGTGCACGGAGCGGCCACCGCTTACAAAGATCTTTTGCAAAGCCACCCTGAAGGTGAGGCAGTGGTCGAGGCGCAGCTCGGCATGGCTCGCCTGGCTGCCCTGCGCAAGGATGCAGCCAAGGTCAGGTTGTGGGTCGATCGAGCCACCCAGGTGGCCGCCTCGGTGGGTCGCTTTCGCTCTTGCCTCACCGACTACTACGGTGGCCTGCTGCTGCGCCAGGTCGGGGATGAAGACGCCAAGCGCTTGCTGCGCCGGGCCGTTCCCTCGTTGCTCAAGTTTGGCTTCGCCGATGCGGTGGCGCTGTCGGCCGTGGCTCTGATCGCCGAGGGCGAGAAGATCGATCCCGAGCGCTGGCAGGCCATCAGCCGCCGTTTGCTGTCCCCCTCGCTGAGCCGCGACATCACCAAGCACGCTCTGTGGTTCATCCCGGCCCTGCTCGAGACACTCTCCAAACATCCTTTGCCAGGTTTTCTCAGCCAATTCATCAACCATCTTCCGGGGCTGTTCTGCAAGATGCTCGAAGAACAGTTGCTGGGGGCCGAGAACCGCAACCGGCTGGTGGGTTTGCTGGGCCAGGAGCAATCGCACGTACCCGAATCGGTTTGGCGTTTGCTCAGGCAAGATGCCGATCCCGAGGTGCGAAAGTCGGCCAGCGAGCTGACGGTGCGGGTGGAAGCGGTGGCTTCTCCGTCTTTGATCCGCTTGTTTTCGCTCGGTCCTTTCGAGGTCCAGGTCGACGGCGAGATCGTGCCCGACCGCATCTGGCGCACCCAGCGCACCCGCTTTCTGCTGGCCTACCTCGGCTACGAGTGGGGTCGCCAGGTGCACGAAGAGATTCTCATGGAAGCCCTCTGGCCCGAAAGCGAGACCCTGGACAAAAAGGGGCTCTACTGGAACACCTCGGCCATTCGCCGCATCTTCAAAGGAATGGGTTTTCAACTCGATGTGGTCGAGCGCATCGGAGAGACCCTGCGGACCAACCCCGAGGTCTCGGTGTGGCACGATGCCAAGGTGCTCGAAGAGCACCTGACCGCGGGTCAGACCGCCTTGCGCGAAGGCAAGACCGACCGGGCCAAGTCCGAGTTGCAGGCAGCTCTCGATATCTACCGAGGCCCTTATCTCGAGGGTTGCTTTCTTGACTGGGCCCTGCGCCGTCGCCAGAGCTACGAGCGCCAAACCGCCGACGCTGCCTTGCAGCTGGCCGATCTGCACTTTGACAGCGAAGATTTTCGCGAGGCGGTCGAGGCGGCCCGGGAGAGCCTCAAGCTCGAGCCCGCCCGCCAAGAAGCGCATCTGATGGTGATGAAGGCCTTGATGAAGGGCGGGCGCCCCGAGGCCGCCATCGATCAGTATCACGAGTGCGAACACTTGCTGCGACATCACTACCACACCGAACCAGAGACGGTGATGATCGAATACTACCACCGCGCCAAAATGTTGATGTAATAGCCAGAAGGCCAGGCGCTAGGCCTGACCTTCTGGATTGGTTTGCTTGAATTTTTGACTAAGCGACCATGATGTTGACCGCTGAACCGCCCCCACCCAGGGCCGGCATCTGTCCGTTCTTGCCGAATTCGCAGGCCGCGTTGAGGCCGTCGAAGCCGCACTCTTGCTGGTCGTCGCCACCGTCGAGCCCTTCGCGCAAGATCTTGTCGAGTTCGGTGACGCCTTTGCCGATAGCTCCGCCAACCAGGGCTCCGGCCGCTTGTCCCAGGGTGCTTGCAAGTCCGATGATTCCGTCTAAAGCCATTTGTCGTTGCCTCCGTGTTCTTGATTTCCATCACTATATCGGGGGTTGCAGGAATCAGGGTGTGCATGGGCCGTTCGCATGCGGACAAGATGTTAACGTTTTGTGAGTCAGCCTGGCGGAACTCGGTGGCACAACGAAAAGACGGCCGGGCGTGAGCCCGGCCGCCGGCTGGCAGAGTCGGTCCTGGTTAGCGGCGGGTGTAATAGACCCCGGAGCCTGGATTGTTCTGGTGCTCGCTGACCCGCTGGCGGGCGCTGCCGTTCGAGCCGATCAGCGTGCGCGCGCCCGGGGTTGCCACCAGTTCGGTGTGGCCCCGACTGTGATTGATCCAGACGTCGCCAGGCTGGGCCTCGCTAGCCGGAATCTGGCGATAGCCCTGGGCTTTGAGCGATTGCTCGAGTTCGTTGACGTTGATGTGATGGCCGCCCAACAGTCCCTGGCTCTCGAGGGCCGAACTCACGAAATCGGCACAGTTATTGGTGACCCCGCCAGCGGCGGTGAAGTGGGGCATGTCTCCACGCAGGCCGATGGAGTCGCGACCGAGATAGCGGCGGGCCAGGTCGATGGCCGCCTGACCGCTGCCCGGGGCTCCGGGCATCCCGGGATTCACCGGACTCATCATCGGTCCTCCGGGACCGGCCCCTAGAAAGTTGGTGATGCCCTCGCTGGGACCAAATCCCCCGCCGCCCGGGTTCCCACCGAAACCGGGTCCCTCACCCCCAAAGCCACCGGCCATGGGCAGCATGCCAGCGCCCCCGCCCATCACCATGCTCAAAATCTGCATCACGCACTGCATGACCATCATCATGGCCTGCTCGGGCCCGCCCGGTAAACCGAATCCCCCCAGGCCGTTCATTCCCGGGCCGCCACCGCGGTCGATCTGGATGTTCACCATAAACAACACTCCTCTTCTGGTTTGGGGCCAGCATAGAGGGTGAAGCTGGACCGAGGGTGTGCCAGCCCCGAGAAGATGTTAACGTTTTCGGCTATACGCGCAACTCGACCCACTTGCGTCCGCGCCACAAAAGGGTCAAAAGACCGGCCTGGGTGATCCGGTAGACGGCGTGGACCAGCCACAGTCCGATCAATCCCTGATGGAGCACCGGCCCTACCAGATAGCTGGTGGGCAGAAAGAAGAGCCACTGGGTCCCGATCACCACCAGCAGCACCCGGCGATTGTCGCCGACGCCTTGCAAGGCGTGCAGAAAGACCATGCCGAAGGTGTCGAACGGCAAGGTCAGAGCGATGATGCGCACCGGCCACAGGGCCATCTCGAGGGTGGCCTGATCGTGGATGAACGGCGCCAGCACCAGCCGGGGGGCCAACAGGCCCAACAAGCAGACGGGCACGATAAAGCGAAACGAGAGGGCCACCACCTCCCATCCCCAGGCCACCGCTCGCTCGGGATCGCCCCGGCCCAGTTCTTGCCCGGCCAGGGCCCCGGCTGACAATCCGAAGCCGATCTCGACCAGGATCACCACCAGCAACAAGTTGATGAGCACGTTGGTGGCAGCCAGCTCGGCTGTGCCCACCAGACCGACGATCCAGTAAAGGGTGGTCATGCCGGTGGCGAACAGAAACTGCTGCAGGCCAGCCGGCCAGAGCAGGCGCAGCAGGCTGAGCATCGTGTCGCGGCTGGGTAGTCCATGCAGAAAGCCGTTGTCGGCTGCCAGCGCGCGCGCTTGCACCAGATACGACAGAGTGCCGAAGTAGAGAGCCAGAGTGGTGGCCAGGCCGGCGCCGGTGGCCCCCAGTGCAGGCAGGCCGCACTTGCCGAAGATCAACAGATAGTTGAGCACGATGTTGAGGGCATGCATGCCCCACAAAGTGCGCATGTAGATGCGCGAGCGGTCGGTGCCGTTCCAGAACCCGCGAAAGGCGAAGTTGGCTCCGATGGCCACCACTCCCAAGACTCGCGCTTTGTAGTACGGAACAGCCACAGCCAGCACCTGAGTGTCGCTGTTGACCAGGGCCAGCAGCCAGGGCGATAGCCAGTAGAGCAGGGCCGAGGCGGGGATTCCCAGGGCCACCACCATCAGCAAGGCTCCGTTGAGAGGCCAGGCCGCCCGCTCTTGCAGGCCTTCCCCCACCCGACGGGCGGCGATGGCCTGCACCGACGAGGCGAAGCCCTGGAAGAAGGCCACCGACATGAAGGTCACAAACCCGCCCAGGCCGACCGCTGCCAGAGCCGCGTTGCCCAGCGTGCCGACCATGGCCGTGTCGACCAGGTTGAGCACGTTCTGCGAGACCATTCCCCCGATGATGGGTAAAGCCAGGCCGAGAATGCGAGAACGGCTGTCGGTCACCTGGCAGGCATTCCCGTTGCCGGGATCTTCCCCTGGGGAGGACGAGGATTTCTCCGGTGGGTTTGTTTTGGGCCCGCCAGGCGAACGAGTTCACCCGACAGGCCCAGCCTGGGTTTGGACGCCTCTATCGAGCCACCAGTCCCACCGGCGTGGCCGGCAGGCCCGCGAAGGTCGGTTGCGGAGTTAGCGAGCCGTTGCCGTTGATGGCGAAGATGCTCAGAGTGCCATCGGTGCGGTTGAGCACATAGAGAAAATCGCCCTCGGGAGTGATCGCCTCATCGACCGGACCATCGCCGGTAGCCCCGGTCACTCCACCGGGATCCAGCAGCGCCAGCGCTCCGTTGTTGCTCACGCTATAGCCCGACACGCTATCGCTGCCGGTATTGGTGACATAAGCGAAGGCTCCGTTGGGAGTGACCTCGACCCAGCAGGCGCCGGTTTCGGTGTCGGGCACCGAGGCGCTCACCTGGTTGAGGTTGCCGGTGCCGGCGTCGACGGTGTAAGACGACACGGTGCTACCGTCCACCACCGCTTGCTGAGCTTCGCTGACCACCAGCGCTCCCCCGGGGGTGAAGTCGAATCCGAAGGGAGTGGCGCCGGCCGAACCGTTGAAATTCGGGCCGGCCGTCAGCCCGGTGGCCGTGTTGACGGTGAAAGTGCTGATAAAGTTGGTGTCGCGCTCGGTCACCACCAGCACGTTGCCGGCCGGGTTGAATTCGATCTGGGCCGGGTTGGGTAAGGGCGCGCTCAGGCCTCGGGTCGAGTTGGCGATGGCCTGCAGGCTATTGCCGTTAACGCGAAAGCCGACGATATTGGCGGGCGTGCCGGCGTCTCCGAAATTGAGCACATAGACGAGGTCGTTGGACACGGTCACGCTGATGGGTCGCACACCGCCGGTGTTGACCCGGTCAAGCACCGACAGCGAGCCATCGGCCGCCAGTTGCATCATCGAAACGGTGTTGTCGCCCGCGTTGACGGCGAAAAATCGGTTGGTGGCGGCCTGGAATTCGAGCGCGTTGGTCGAGCCGTTGAGCCCGTCGCCCGAACCTGTTCCGCCGGTGGCGAATTGACCGAATACCGACAACGAGCCGTCGGCCATTCGCCCAAAGACCAGGATCTGATTCCCTCCCGGACTATTGTTCATGGTGTAGACCGCCCGCGGGGGAACTTGCACCACCGGCGGAAAGAAGACTGGCGTCTCGTCGCTTGAGCCGGAATCGCAGCCGAACAGGGCGGCGGCCAGCACGAGGGCCAGCAGATAGCGGAGTAGTTTCATTTTGTCGTCCTTTCGAAAAAGACAACCCCAGGCGATGGCTTTCTGGACGACGCGGTCAGCCCCTAGGCCAGGCTCAAACTGTATGCGCCGGTATGCCAGGGAGGCATCCGGGGGTATCCCCTGGTTGGCCGAGTGGCGCGGGGTGCGACCGGAAGGGCGAACCCACCGCTCTGCGGCGGGACGACCGTCGGTCTCAACGCTATTGGCGGAGCGGCGTTCGGGTGCTGTCTGGGCGGCTAAGCGAACAGCGGTTTGTTGGCCTCACGGCGGGGTTGACCTCGAGCGCAGGGAATGGTAATGTACCGGCCTGTAAGTTTTCGAGAAGAAGGCTGGAGGAAAAGAACTTGGCTAAAAAGAGTGCGATTGCTCGCAACAAGAAGCGCGAGCGTCTGGCAGAACTACAGAAAGAGCGCCGCGCCGAGCTGCGCAAGAAGCTCAAAGACCCCAATCTGGGCTTCGAGGAAAAGCAGGAAGTGATGTTCAAATTGCAGTCGCTTCCCCGCAATGGCGCCCGCGTGCGCGTCCTCAACCGCTGCCTGATTTCCGGGCGCCCTAAGGCGGTCTACCGCAAGTTCAAAGTGTCTCGCATCGTGCTGCGTGAGCTGGCTCACCAGGGCATGATCCCGGGCATGAAAAAAGCCAGCTGGTAAAAGACTCATAGCCTTCTTCCCAGAGACCCGGCGACGGGTCTCTTTTGCTTTGGCCGGCGTAATACGGCCGGGGCCGCCCGCCGACCGGGCCTCGGCCCTCGCGATGCCGAAGCTCCGCCGCGCCAAGCCGATGACCAACCCGGCCCCAACCTCGAACCAAATCCTCCAAAAGCCCTTTCGGTAAACGTTAAGGTTTACAAAGAATTTACAATCATCAGCGGGGATGGGAAGGGGGGTGGCGAAGATATCACACATGGCAGTTAATCAAGCAGGAGCGCAACCGGTCAATAACACACCGACCACCACAACGACAGCGGCGACAACGCCCGCGAACACTGCCGCCGGCACAGGCGGCACATCCAATGTCGATATGAATAGCCTGCTCGAGGGCATCGGCTCTCTGGTAGGCATCCTCACCAGCCTGGCCGAGGCTTGGGCGGGCACCAATGGCGGCGACGCGGCCATGCAAGAAGAGATGCGGCGCCGCGAAGAAGAGCAGATGCAGGTATGGAACACCATCCTGGGGGCTCGTCAGCAAGATTTCAACATCGCCGCAGGGCTGGCTCAGAGCGCCTTCGGCAATAACGACTTCCAGATGCAGATCCTGTCGAACGCACTGCCCGGGCTGGGCAGCATGCTCGGTGGCCTGCAGGGGGCGAACCTCAACCCCTTCGGTCAGCAGGGTTTTGGCCAGCCGCAAGCCTTCGGCACCCAAAATCTCGGAGGGTTGGGCTTCGGCCAGCAACAAGCCTTTGGCGGTTTCGGCGTAGGAGGCTTTCAGCAGGCGTCCCCCTTCGGCGGCCTCGGCAACAATTTCGGTGGGGGTGGCTTCGGCAGCGGCCCAGCCTGGCTCCAGTTCTTCTAAGTCAAACTGCCGGCGAAAAAAGACACCCGATCGGGTGTCTTTTTTGTTTTCCAGGGTATAAGGCTGGCTAGTGTAGACTTCACACGATGACGGCATCGCGCGGAGAAACCACCGAAATTAGCAGGAATCCAGGACGGGGGCAGGAAGCCCCCGTGACTTTTCGCCTCGTCTGGGCGATTGGAGGCATACATACATTGAGTTACCACCTATTCACTTCCGAGTCCGTGACCGAAGGTCACCCCGATAAGGTCTGTGACCAGATCTCGGACGCGATCCTCGACGCGTTCCTGGCCCAAGACCCCCAAGCTCGCGTTGCTTGCGAGACGTTCGCCCATACGGGCTGCATCCACGTGGCCGGACAGATTTCGTCGTCGGCCAACTATGTCGACATCAGCGACATCGTGCGCGCCACTCTGATGGAGATTGGCTACAACAACCCGGCTTACGGCATCGACGGCAAAAGCTGCGGCATCCTCATTTCGGTCGACAAGCAGAGCCCCGACATCGCCCAGGGCGTTGACGCTGCTCTCGAGACCCGCGATAAGGGCGCCAAGAGCGAAGAAGAGTCGATGGGCGCCGGCGACCAGGGCCTGATGTTCGGCTACGCCTGCCGCGAGACCGAAGAGCTGATGCCCCTGGGCATCATGATGAGCCACAAGCTGGCCCGTCAACTGGCCAAGGTTCGCCACGACGGCACCGTGCCTTATCTTCGCCCTGACGGCAAGACCCAGGTGACCGTGCGCTACGAAAACGACGAGCCGGTAGCCATCGAGACCATCTTGATCTCGACCCAGCACCACGACGGCATCGAGCTCGAGCAGATCCGCAAGGACCTGGTCGAGCACGTCATCAAGCCCATCGTGCCGACCAAGATGCTCAAAGAAGAAAGCGGCAAGATCGTCAGCCCCCGCATCCTGGTCAACCCCACCGGCAAGTTCGTGCTGGGCGGTCCTGAAGCCGACACTGGCCTGACCGGCCGCAAGATCATCGTCGACACCTACGGCGGCATGGCTCGCCACGGTGGCGGCGCCTTCTCGGGCAAGGATCCCACCAAGGTCGACCGCTCGGCCAACTACGCTGCCCGCTGGGTGGCCAAGAACGTGGTCGCCGCAGGTCTTGCCGATCGCTGCGAAGTCGCTCTGTCCTACGCCATCGGCGTGGCCGAGCCGGTCAGCATCGCGGTCGATACCTTCGGTACCAACAAGATCCCTCAAGAGAAGATTTCCGAGCTGGTAGAGAAGCACTTCGACCTGCGTCCCGGTGCCATCGTCAAGCAGCTCAAACTGCGCGAGCCGGGCTACAAAGCTGTGGCTGCTTACGGGCACTTTGGCCGTCACGATCTCAACCTGACCTGGGAGAAGACCGACAAGGCCGATGAGCTTCGCAAAGCGGCTGGTTTGAAAGAGGCTGTTGGCGCCAGCTAACGAAGATTCTTTTCAAAGCGAGGCTTGAAAGGGCGTCCTTGCGAGGGCGCCCTTTCGTCGCCAGTTCGAGGAGGCGAACACCCCCCACGCAATGAGCGTCCCCATTGGCAGATACCGGGTCACCAAAGAACTCGGACGGGGTGGCATGGGCATCGTCTACGCGGCTGAGGATCCGATTCTCAACCGTCCCCTAGCCATCAAGGTCCTTCCTCCTAAGAAGCTTACCGAGGCTCTGCTCCACCGCTTCCAGCGCGAGGCCCAGGCGGTGGCACGGCTCGATAGCCCCTTCATCGTCAGGATTTACGACTTCGGTCAGCAAGAGGACATCACGTATATCGTGATGGAGTTCGTCGAGGGCGAGACCCTGGGCGAAAGATACCGCGGCAAACCCAACACTGGCGGCAAGGCCCTGACCGAACGTCTGCAGATCTTTTGGCAGGTGCTGCACGCTATGGCTTACGCTCACGACCAGGGCGTGATTCACCGCGATATCAAGCCCGACAACATCATGGTGACGCCCACCGGGCGCATCAAGGTGATGGACTTCGGGCTGGCTTTCTTTGCCGATAGCCACAGCTTGACCGAGGCCAATCAGATCATGGGCACGGTGGCCTACTTTGCCCCCGAACAGGCCAGAGGCTCCAAGGACATCGACCATCGAGCCGATATCTACGCGCTGGGGGTGGTGCTGTTCGAGCTATTGACCGGCAAGCTGCCCTTTGACGCCCATCATCCCGTCGACATGATGCGCAAGCTGCTCGACGAAGAGCCGCGCAAGGTCTGCGCCCTCAATCCGCTCGTGCCCAGGGCGCTGGAAAAGATCGTCGACCGGGCTCTGCGCAAGGAGCCGCGTCAACGCTATCAGAGCGTCAACGAGATGAAGGCCGAACTCGAGAGGTTTCTCAGTTCAGACGATGTCGCCGGGCTTGATCCTTATGCAGCCCCGGTGGTCCGGCCCACCCGGCCCTTGCGGCCCGAGCCGCCTCCCAGGCGGCCCGAGACACCCGAGCCCGAGCCGCCCAACCCGTTTTCGAAGACAGCCGACGAACTTGCGCCCCCCCAGGAGGAGGAGGCGATCAATAAGCCCGGGCCGGGAATGACCAGTATTCCCTATTTTCAGCCGTTGGCCCCAAGTTTAGCCTCGGATAGTTGGGTGCAAGAGGCGGTCGAGGCCCATCGCGAGCCGATGAACTGGGAGGGTGAGCGGGCCCGCCGTGATGACGAGATTCAGCATCGCCTCACTCCCGACCGCCCCGAGGGGCCGCGGGTGCGTTGCGGAGCCCCCGACTGCGGAGCCAGCAATCCGCCGGGCCGTGAAAATTGTGTCGAGTGCGGAGCCAAGCTCGAGCCCACCTACTACCTGGCCACCCGCGAAGCGCGCGCCCATTGTGACGCCGGCAACGAGGCTCTGTTGCAAGGCCGCGTCGACGAGGCGCGCCTCGAGTTTCAGCAGGCCATCAAGAAGAATCCCGAGTATGGCGAGGCCTATCTGGGTTTGGGCAAGGCCCATCTGGTGCTGGGCAATTTGGAAGAGTCGCTCGAGGCTCTCGAGGCGGCCGCCAGCTGGCTTGATGACGACCCGGAGCCGTTTCTGGTCCAGGCTGACCTCTATCAGCAGGTCGGCCAGCCCGAAGACGTCATCGAGTGCCTCAACGACGCTCTCGAACTGGCGCCGCGCGACGGCGACCTGCGCTGCCGATTGGCCTTCTTGCATCATCAGGCCGGCGCGGTGGAAGAGGCCATGCGCCAATACCGCATCGTGCTGCGCTACGAGCCTCAGCACCTGCAGGCCAACCGCCAGCTGGGACTGTTGCTGGCCGCCGACGAGAAGGTCGACGAGGCGATCCATTATCTCGAGATCGCCTGCAATCTCGACCCTACCGACGCCAATACCTACAGTTTGCTGGGTCGCCTTTATACCCGTACGCGGCGCTATCGCTCGGCCGAGGATGCCATCATCGCCGCCCTCGAGCAAAAGGGTGACGATGCCAGTTTGCGCACCGACCTGGGTTTTCTCTACCAGACCCAGAACCGCTCGGATCTGGCTGCCCGCGAGCTGCAGAAGGCGTTGCAACTCGACCACGGCCACCGCGAGGCGCGCCTGGCCCTGTGCGACATCTATCTCGAGCACGGTCAGCATGATCACGCGCTCAACGAACTCAACGAGGCTCTGGTCTTCCATCCGCAAGACGTGCTGGTGCATCGCCGCATGGGTGAGATCTATCTACAGAAGCGCGATCTCGATCGGGCTATGGAGCACTTCGAGAAGGTGGTCGCCCTCGATCCCGAGTGCGCCGAGATGCGCAACCGGCTGGGCAGAATCTATCTCAAGAAGAACTACGATGACCTGTCCATCGAGCAGTATGAAGAGGCCGTCAAGCTCCACTCTTTCGACCCGGTTTATCGTGAAGACCTTGGCATGGCCTACTATTGTGCCGGACGCTTCGACGACGCCATCAATGAACTGCATAAAGCGGCCACCCTCGACGGTCAGAATCCCGACTATTTCAAGGCTCTGGGCATGCTCTACTATCAGGGCGACCAGGACGAAGAAGCGGTTCGCCATCTCAAATGGAGTCTGCACCTGTCGCCCAACGACGCCCAGGCTCGAGGGATGCTGGGGCAGGCCCTGGTGCGCCAGGGGCTGGCCAACCTGGCCGTCGCCGAATACGAGCGCGCGCTGGAACTTGACCCGAGCCTGCAGTTGCTACATCTCTACAAGGCTCGAGCGGCGGCCAAGGGCGGCAAGCATGGCCAGGCCATTCAATCCTTTCGCCAGTTTGCGGCCCATCTCGAGAAGCTCGAAGACACGACCTTACTCGGGCAGGCCTATGTCGAGATGGGGTTCTCTTACCTGGCTAACGGCGATCCCGCCCGGGCTGCCGAGGTTTTTCAGGCCGCCCTCTCGCGCGACCCGCAAGAGGCCGGCGCCCTGCGCGGTCTGGCCGAGGTCGCCATCGCGCGGGGCAATCTGAAGTTGGCCGAAGAGCATGTCAAGAGCGCCCTGGCGCTAGAGCCTCGCGGGCCGGCCGTGCTCGAGACGCTGGCTAGCCTGATGGGCGAAAAGGGCCAATGGAACGAGGCCGTGCGCGTGCTCGAGAAAGCGGTGGTCGAGGCTCCGACCAACGCGGTCTTGCACGAGAAACTGGGGCGGGCTATGCGCAAGGCCGGCAACCTCGAGGGGGCCGTCCAGATTTTTCAGCGGGCGGGACACGTCTTTCCCAAGCGACGAGGCCATTTTTTGTGGCTGGAGGGCCGGGCCCTGGGGCGCTCGGGTCGTTGGGGCGAGGCCGCCCACCAATTGCGCAAGGCTCTCGACGAGAATCCCCACCGCTGGGAGATTTATGAAGACCTGGCCCAGGCTTGCGCCCGACTGGGAGAGTTTCAAGAGGCGGTCACCAATATCAAAGCCGCCATTTCGAAGGCTCCCGAAGGCCAGCGTGGCGGCTTGAATCGTCTGCTGCAGTCGATCATGAGCCAGCAGCAAGCCAGCGGTTAACGCTCGTCGAGAAGTCCGTTGTGGACCTGGGGATAGTTCGGCCGAATATAGTCGAGCTGGAACGAGTGGATGCCCGGACAGGCCAGGGTGTAGCCAGGATTGCCGGTGGCATTGTCGACCGTATACGACGGGTCGTAGGCCAGCCCGTTACTGGGACAGGTCGGCAGAGCGGCAATGAAACGCTGGTTGAGGGGGCCGGCCGACAGGGTGTTCAAGGTCGGGGGATACAGACCGTTGTTGTCGGCGGCATAGCTTTCCAGGGCGGTGGCGATGTTCTTCTCGTTCGAGATGCAGCCGGCGTGGAAAGCCTTGAACCGGGCTCGCATCAAGTTGGGCAACAGCAGGCCCGCCAGCACGCCGATAATCATCATCACGATCATCAGCTCGATCAGGGTGAAGCCTCGGCTTCTTGGTCGTTTGATACTCATCATTTTCCCCCTACGAAACCTCTTCAAGGAAAGTAATGTCTCACTTTGGGCGAGGATCCTCCGCAACTTAAGGGAAGGACTTTTGTTGATAGCAATGAACTTGCGCGTTCCAACTTACTTATACCCATGGTCCTACGCTTAGGGACGGGTTGGGAGGATTTTCTTGTCAAGCTTTTCATACAAACGTTTCATCGGCCTGGTCCTGGGCTGGTGCCTGTTGGCATCGCTGGCCGCCTCGGCCCAGTCGGCCACCTACGCTATCCTTATTGTCGGCGATGAGAGCAATGCCGAAATGCTTCGCCAAGAAAAAGTCTTGATCGGGGCCATGGCCAAGACCATCCGCAAGCAAAGCCCCGATCAGAAGCTTTCGATCTACAGCTACCACTTCAACAAAGAGCGGGAGCGAGTCTATTGCGAGCAAAGACTCAACGTCTTGAAAGAAGACCTGCTTTTTGTAGGCGTGGTTCGCCTCGACGAGACCGTCCCCCGCAAGGTCGTCTATCGTATCGACCGCATCAACAATCCCACCCGCGCCGCCGACGACGTGTTGGCCCGCGCCGAAGAGTTGCGCACCGAGACCGTGGCCACCCCCGCCCCTGTGCCCGCCCCGGCTCCCTCCGAGACTCCGGCGCCCGCCACCGCTGGCTGGCGTATTCAGCTCGGTTCGTTTACCCAGTTGAAGTACGCCGAGGAGCGGGTGCTTGAACTCGAAGAGCTTGGCTACGCCGCCACCATCGACAAGGGCGACCAGGCCGACAATCCGATGTTCAAAGTCACCGTCGGCCCTTTCGAGACCCGCGAGGCCCTCGACACCGCTTTGACCGAACTCAAGAGCAAGGGGTTCGAGCAAGCCTTCGCCATCGAGACCAAACCCCAAGACGGAGAGTGATTGGCGGGTTACGCCCAGGTCATACCCGATGTGAAGGCCCGGGCGTTGAGCCGGGCCTTCCTCTATGCCGTTCCTGACGAGCTCGACCAGCAGGTTGGGCCGGGCTCGAGCGTGCAGGTGCCTTTCGGCCCGCGCACCGTGATGGGAGTGGTCATCGAGCGCACCGGCCGCCTACCCGACGGACTGACCCCCGAGCAGGTCAAGCCCATCACCAAGCTGCTCGACCCCGAGCCGATCTGGGGTCAGGCCATGCTCGAGTTGGCGGCCTGGCTGAGAGACTTCTATGTGACCACCTGGCAGCTCAGCTTGCAGGCCGTCATCCCGGCTCCGGTGATGAACCGGCTGCGGGCCGAATCGACCCGCCAGCGCAAGGGGCGAAAACTCAAACAGGCGGCCGTGGAGGGGGTCGAGCTGGGCGGCTACGCCAAGCCCGAACTGACTCCCGTGCAACACGAAGCCCTCGAGGGGATCCGCGCAGCCCGCCGCGAGCATAAGCCGGTGCTGCTCTTCGGCGTCACCGGCAGCGGCAAGACCGAGATCTATCTGCGGGCCGTGGCCGAAGTGCTCGAAGAGGGCGGGCAGGCCATGGTGCTGGTTCCCGAAGTGGCCCTCACTCCCCAGGCCATGGAACGCTATCGCGGGCGCCTGGGCGAGACGGTGGCGGTGCTGCACTCGGGCCTCTCCCCGGTGCAGCGGCGCACCGAGTGGTGGAAGTTGCGCCAGGGCGAGGCGCGGGTGGCCCTGGGCACCCGTTCGGCCGTCTTCGCCCCGCTGACCGACCTGTCGCTGGTGATTATCGATGAAGAGCATGAGCACTCTTATAAGCAGAGTGAGGAGCCCCGCTATCACGCCCGCCAGGTGGCCGCCTTCCGGGCCTCGCGGGCGGGAGCCTCGATCGTGTTGGGCAGCGCCACCCCGTCGTTGGAAAGCTTTTATCTGGCCCAGCGAGGCTATTATCGGTTGATCGAGATGCCCGAGCGCGCCACGGGTGGCCAGTTGCCCGAGGTGGTTCGGGTGGACATGCGCCGCCACGGCCGCAACAAGCTGCTTTCGTATCCGTTGGTGAAAGCCATTTCCGAGCGGTTGGCCCTCAAGCAACAGACGGTCCTGTTGCTAAATCGGCGTGGCTTTTCTGCCTATCTCCAGTGCTATGAGTGCGGCCACGTGTGCCAGTGCCCGGATTGCAGTATCTCGCTGACCTTTCATCGGGCTCAAGGGAGACTGGTCTGCCACTACTGCGGCTACCAATGCCCCCCACCCTCCGTTTGTCCGACCTGTTCAGGCAGCAATTTCAGCTATCAAGGCGCCGGCACCGAGCGACTCGAAGAGGAGCTGGGCAAGAGTCTACCGGGCATTCGCATCGCTCGCATGGACCGCGATACGACCAGCCGGCCCGGGGCCCACGGCCAGATTCTCGAGCGCTTCGCCCAGGGCGAGGCCGATGTCTTGCTGGGCACCCAGATGGTGGCCAAGGGATTGGATTTTCCGGGAGTCACTCTGGTGGGGGTGGTCAACGCCGATGGCGGCCTCCACCTGCCTGATTTTCGGGCCAGCGAGCGCACCTTTCAGCTGATCACGCAGGTGGCCGGCCGGGCCGGCCGTGGGCAATGGAGCGGCGAGGTCTTCGTGCAAGCCATGGACCCCGATCATCCCTGTCTGGTGGCCGCCGCCAATCACGACTTTCGGGCCTTCTACGAGCATGAATTGACCGTCCGCGAGCATTCACTCTATCCGCCCTTCTGCCGGTTGGTGCGAGTGGGCGTCTCGGGGCTCGACGAAGAGGCCACCGCCCGGGCAGCCCATCGGTTGGGTCACGAGCTGGGCTCGAAAATCGAACAAGCCCAGCTGTTGGGACCTGCCCCCTGTCCCTTGCAAAGGATCCGCGGGCGCTACCGTTGGCACCTTTTGCTGAAGGGATCGAGGGTGCAGGATATGGCCAGAACAGCACGGAATACCTTGGACGCTCTGGCTCATTCGATGTCCGATTTTCGATTTCTGGTCGACCCTGATCCGCAGAGCCTGATGTAGCGAAACTCCGGGCTTTCGTCCCGGTTCCACCTAGCAGTCCAAGGAGGAGCAAATGCGAAAAGTTTTTCAGGCAGGTTTGGCTGCCTTTCTTACCCTGATCGTCGTCTCGGCCACGTGGGCCGAGACGGTCAAGACCGACGGCAAGAACAAGGATTCCCCGATCCAGGTGACCAAGCTCGATTTCTATGACAGTGGCTATGGACAACCCGGCCCCAATGCCGAAATTCGGATCTCCACCACCGTCAAGAACGCTTCCGCCGAGGACACCCTCAAGAACGTCGTCATCCACCTGCAGTTGAAGAACCTGGCCGGCGACGTGGTGCAGGAGTGGGTCCACAAGGCCGGAGAGATGAAGCCCGGCGCCAGCGTCTCTTATCAGCCCGACAGCATCTACTACAACAACTCCTTCAATAACGTCCAGCCCGGTGTGTTGGTCGAGCATGACAAAGTAGAAGAGAAGAAGAAGCCGGCGCCCGAAGCCACTCCTACTCCTGATGCCGAAGAGACTCCGGCCAAGTCCTCGAAGAAGTCGAGCAAGAAGAAAAAGTAGTGCCGGTCCTTCCCATCAAGATGGTGGGCGAGGCCGTTCTTCGCCGCAAAGCCACCAAGATCGAGCGAGTCGACGCTCCTCTGGCTCGCCTGCTCGAAGACATGGTCGAGACGATGTACGCGGCCAACGGTATTGGTTTGGCCGGTCCCCAGGTGGGCGTAGCCCAGCGTCTGCTAGTGATCGATATCGGTGACGGCCCACTCAAAATCATCAACCCCCGCATCGTCGAGCATCACGGCCGGGCCAGCGGGCCCGAGGGGTGCCTCTCGATCCCGGGCCTGGTAGGTGAGGTCGAGCGTCACGAAAAGATCGTGGTCAAGGCCATCGACGAGTCAGGCCAGAACGTGGTCCACGAGGCCGACGGGCTGTTGGCGGTGGTGTTTCAACACGAGATCGATCATCTCGATGGCAAGCTCTTTATCGACACGGCCATCAATATCTACGACGCCACCCAGGTTCCTGACGAAGAGGAAGAACTCGAGGAATGAGAGCCATCTACATGGGCAGCCCCGAGTTCGCGGTGCCTTCGCTCGAGGCCACGGCCGAGTGCTGTGACCTGGTGGCTGTTTACACCCAACCGGACCGTCCGCGGGGGCGGCGCGGCTCGCAACTGGTGCCGACCCCGGTCAAAGCCCGGGCCCTCGAACTGGGCGTTCCCGTGCACGAGCCGGCCCGCATCCGGGATGAAGAGGTGGTCGAGCAGTTGCGGGCCTACGCCCCCGACGTCATCCTGGTGGCTGCCTACGCCAAGCTCATTCCGCCCGTCATTCTCGAGCTTCCCCGCCATGGCTGCATCAATGTCCACCCCTCGCTGCTGCCGCGGTATCGTGGAGCCATTCCGGTGCAGGCCGCGGTCATGAACGGCGACTCCGAGACGGGCGTGTGCACCTTCTTCATGGATGAGGGCTACGATACCGGAGATCTCATCCTGACCATCAAGACGCCCCTGGGTCAGGACGAGACCGGCGAAGAGCTGATGGCCCGCCTGGCCGGGATGGGGGCCGACTTGCTCAAAGAAACCGTGGCTGCGCTTGCCGCCGGCACGGCCCCGCGGGTTCCTCAACCGGCCGAGGCTGAAGGTGGCTACACCAAGCCTTTGAAAAAGCACGACCTGATGGTGGACTGGAGCCAACCGGCCGAGCGGGTGCGCAATTTCATTCGGGCCCTGGCTCACGAACCCGGGGCGGCCGTGCGCCTGGGGGAGCAACCGATCAAAGTCGGCAAAGCCCGGGTCCATTCGGCTGAGGGAAGGCCGGGCGAAGTCATCGACGTCCTCAAGGGCGAGGGTCCGGTGGTGGCCTGCGGCCAGGGAAGCGTCGTTCTGCTCGAGGTGAAACCGCCCGGCAAGAAGTGGATGGATGCCTGGTCCTATCAGCAGGGCGCCAAGCTCGTTCCCGGCGTCAGGTTCGAATTGGCCACAGTCTAAGCCGGCTACCCAGGATCTCATAGTCCTTACCGGCCGGCCAGTGGCCGGTCTTACCTTCACCGGTCACGGTCAAGCCGTTTTCGGCTACAGCTAGCTCCAGATGGCGCCGTGACAACCCGGGAAAGCCCAACCGCAGCTCCGCCTCTTCGGCCCGTCCCACGATGGTCGCCCGTGAGCGGTCGACCAGGGCGCACTTGCCCAACCCCAGCCCCCCGACGACCTCGACGAGATAGTCAGCCGCGGGTCGACCGGGATAGGCGAACTCGAGTCCGGTCGGGCCCAGTTGCTGGTGCCAGGGGGCAGCCGTGACCCAGCCGCGTCGGCCGGCCTCGCCTTCCAACTCGCCCAGCAGGGGGACGGGAAGCATCTCGGGGACGATGATTCGGTTGGGACAGTAGCGGCGAGCCACCAGGGACCGAGGTAGCAGACGTTCGAGTTCGTAGCAGTGCTCGAGAGCGTCGCGGGCCTCGATGGCCTCGAGCCGGTCCTGAAAGAAGTGCTCGAGACGGTCGAGCCAACTCAAGCGGTGCGGGCCCGCCGAGGACGGGTTTCGCCCAGGTCGCGCAGGCGCAGTTGCCCACAGGCGGCGTCGATATCCGACCCCTTTTCCTGGCGGACGGTACACTTGATGCCGAACTCTTCGATCTTGTCTTGAAAGGCGCGCACGGCGGCTGGCCGGCTGCGCTGGTAGGGGATGCCCTCGACCGGATTCCAGGGGATCAGATTGACCAGGGCGTGAATGCCTTCCAGCAGTTCGCCCAGACGCTGGGCCTCGGCCACCGAGTCGTTGACCCCATCGAGCAAGATGTATTCGAAGGTGATGCGGCGCTCGGTAACGGCCTGATACTCACGGCAGGCCTGGAGCAGCTCGGCGATGGGCCAGCGCCGATTGACGGGCATCATCTTGGAGCGCAGCTCGTCATCGGTGGCGTGAAACGAGATGGCCAGGCGGATGGCCAGTTTCTCTTCGGCCAACTGCCGGATCTTGGGCACCAGTCCCGAGGTGGACACGGTGAGATGGCGCATGCCGATGCCGATACCCTCGGCCAGGTTCAGCAAGCGGATGGCCCGCAGTACGTTGTCGTAATTGTGGAGGGGCTCGCCCAGGCCCATGAAGACGACGTTCGAAACGCGCTCGTCTTGCTCGCGCACGTCGTTTTGGATCTGCAGCACCTGATCGACGATTTCCCAGGTCTTGAGGTGGCGCTTGAGACCGAGCAACCCCGAAGCACAGAAATCGCAGGCCATGGCGCAGCCCACCTGAGAGGAGATGCAGACCGCCACTCGACCCGGTCCGAGATTCTCGAGGTAGCGCATGCGAACGCTCTCGACTTCGCCTCCGGCGGGCAACTCGAAGAGATATTTGGTGGTGTCTTGATTCTTGGAACTCTGGAAGCGGCGGGTGTTGAGTTGGGGAATGACGGCCACATCTATCAGGCGGGCCCGCAGCTCTTTGGAGAGGTCGGTCATGTTTTCGAACTCGCTCTCGCCCCGCACATAGAGCCAGCGAATCAGCTGGCGGGCCCGATAGGCGGGCTCGCCGAGCTGGGCAAAGAACTGCTCGATCTCGTCGGGCAAGAGATCCTTGAGATTGACCTTTCCCTCGTAGAGATGGTCAGAGAAGTGTTCGGTCACCGGCGCACTCACGGGGCGATTATAGCCGCTTTGCGAAAGCCCTGGCAAGATCAGAGCTTTATGGACAGGTCGATGCCAACATGTAAACATTTCGACGTTTCACCGGTCACTGCCACTGTCAGGCAGGCGCTAACCCCCTCGGTTATTGAAGTTGAGGACTCGAAGCCGGCCGATAGCGTCATGGGCTGCGGCTTGTTTCGATACCACGAACTGACTATAATGATCGGGCCCAGTTCGTTAACATTTGGCCAAGTCGAGGGTTCAGGAAGTTTTCAGGACCGAACGCTAATCTGAACCAGATAAGCCTAAGGGGAGAAGAGCGTCGAAAATGGTTAATCCGACCAACAATCACATCCACAGAGCCGAAACGGGTGCCACTGGCAAGCCACCGGCCAAAGCCCGACCCGAAACCGAGACCCCGGTTGAACCGCAAGACTCGGCTCAAGTAGGCCAACCAACCCACGGCAAAGAGCGCCTGATCGGCGCGGTGGTCCGGGTCGACCCCGACAGAATTGGTCTCAAACGCGTTGACGACGCGGGCAACGAAGAGTCTTCCAGCATGCTGGCCTTTATCCCCGAAGAGCGGCAGGCTGAATTCGAAAAGATGGGCGCCGTCGTGCCCGAGTATGTGGCCGTTCGCTCCGACCTCAACATGCCCGAAGGCAGCAGCATCGAGCCGGTCGCTCTTGAAGCCCCGGCCAACCCTGCCAACACCACCATCGCCCGCACCATGGAAGTGCCCAAGGCGATGCTGATGCAAGACCCCGACACCGGCCGCGCTCCCATCGAGGATTTTCACGCTCGCCTGGTTCCCAATGATGGCCAGGTGATGTTCAAAGAAGATATCGAGCGTCTACGACCCAAGACCCACGACCTCAAACTGGCCGATTCGGCCGCGGGCGAAGCCATCGAGAAGCGCCGTAACATGCTTAACGGTGTGTCGACTTTCGCCAACCTGATCACCCAGACTTCGTTGCTGGGGTTCTGGAACATCCCCGGCGCCCCCCTCATCGCGGTGGGCACCTCTGGATTTACCATCAACAAGACGATGGAGACCCTCAAAGGGCTCGAAGACCAGAAAGACTATGTCCGCCGGCAGCGCAAAGAATCCGACGGCGACATCGTTCAGTTGCGCGTCAACGACCAGTTTTCACGACCGGTGTCGGCCAAGGAAGAGACCAAGCGGCTCTCGAGCCAAATTCTCCAGACCAAAGCCCAGCTGGCTTCCAACGGGCTGCTGCTCGGGGCGGGCGCCAGCAGCATTCTGGGTCTGATGGCCAACGGCGGAGCCCTCGGTACCGGCACCATGGCCACTGTCCTGGCCGGCGCCACCGCCTGGACCCCGTGGCTGGCCGGCGCCAGTCTGGCCATGGGTTATGGCGCCAACGTCATGACCACCGTCAAAGAACTCAAAGACCTGGCTGCCGAGAAGAAAGAGCTGCAAGCGGCCCTGGCCCGGGGCGAGACCACCGTCAAGCACACGCATGAGGTGATCCATCCCCAACTCAAACAGCAGGTCGCCATCAAAGAAGTCGATATGCCCATCGACAAGCGGCTCGAAGAGATCTCCAAGGCTCAGAAGAAGAACGTTTCGATGCTGGCCCTGATCGGTGGCGGTGTCGGTTCGGCCGCGGCCACTTTCGGCTTCGCTGCCCCCATGGCCCTGGCCCTGCCGATTTCGCTCGGTCCCGCTGGCGCCATCGTTGGTTTCAACGCCATCGGCGACATGGTCAAGCTCAACGGCGAGAAGAAAGAGCTCAAAGCTCTGCAAGAGTCTGGCCAGACGACCGTCAAGCAGCAGATTCAGATGCCCGAGGGCGAGTGGGTCGAAAAAGAAGTTCCTATCGAGCAGCGCCTCGACCAGCTGCAGCGTCAGATCAACGGCAAGAAGATTCTGCTCAGCGCCGTGGGCTCGGGCGTGGCCTTCGCCGGCATGACCGCCGGCCTCGGCATGGGAATGCTGGCCGCCGCCCCCGTGGTTCTGGTGCCCGGCATCGTGGCCGCCGCGCTCTTCCCGAAAGAGACCAAAGCTATCGTCCAGGGAATCTGGAAATTCATCACCAACATCTTCGGCAAAGAAGCCCGCTCGCGCAAGGCCACCCTCAGCGAAGTGAAGGGACAGGCCAAGGCCTTCGTCGAGAAGATGAGCGAGCAAGAAAAAGCCCTCAAGCAGGCCAATCCCGACGCCTATGCCAAGCTTAAAGAAGCCTTTGGCAGCTACGCAACTTCGACCGACCCGGGTGCGCGGGCTGCTCAGATCGAAGAGATTGGCAAGGCCCTCAACAGCCTCAAGACGGGCGCCCCCGACGCCACTAGGGCCTGGCTGACCAGCTTCCGTGAACTCGACAAATCGGTCGAGGGCGAGTGGCGTAAGCACCAGGTGGTGGCCCACATGGTGAGCGATGTGGCCAAGAATGTGTTGGGCAACGAGACTCTCAGGACCCGCCTCGACGAAGTCGGTTTTCAGGGCGACATGCGTGATCGCTACGAAGACTTCGTCACCCATCAGCTGGATCCGGGCCAGACCCACCAACGCGAATTGCTGGGCAAGGCAGCCAAGGGCGACCAGTCGGCCGGCAAGGAACTCACCATCGACGGTCAGTTTGGTGCCGCCCAGGCGGTCGAGACGGCCCGCGAGATGTTTGGCGCCGAGCTGCTCGATTCGATGATCGAGGCCGTGATGAAGTCCGAGAACGGCCAACTGTCGAAAGAGCAGCTCGACGGATTCGCCAAGGTAGCCAGTGAAAAGCTCGGTCAAGAGATTCCGGGCCAGGGGCTACAGGCCCTGGCCCAGGGTATCGGTGTGCTCGAGGGCAAGATTCCGCTCGATTTCTCGGGCGTTTCGGCCCAGCCCCAGGAGCTACCCAAGCTCAACGCCCACGAGCAAGCCATGGCCGAAGCGTTCGGCAAGATGATGGAAGCCGACCCCGAGGCCGGCGCCAAACTCAATCAGGCTCTGCTGACCCTCAGCGGCCAGTTCGAGCACGAGCCCAAGGATCAGGCCGAAGCGGCCAAGATGTTCCAGCAGGCCACCCAGAATCTGAGTGGAGCCATCGCCACCTTCGAGCAGAAGGCTCCCGAAGCGCTGGCCGCCTGGCAAGACGCTCGCAGCAAGCAGATGGAGGCTTTCCTCGACGCCAACTTCGACAAGTCTGCCTTCGAACAGCTGCTCAACTCGAGTCAGGTGCAGGCTGCTCTCAAAGACACCGGCACCTCGGCCGAAGAGGCTCAGGTGCTCTTCAAGAAGCTGGGCAAAGCTAATCTGACCCAGGATTTCAGCGAGCTGGCCCCGATTCAGCAAGCCACCGACCCCGCCAGCGCCGAGGGTAAAGCCAAGAAGGTTCTGGAAGCTTTCGAACGGGCCGGCCTCGAGCACGTGGCCAAAGAAGCCGGCGGCACGCCGGCCGCGGAAGGTCCCACCCAGGAACAGGTGCAGGGTTACATCAATCAGGTCTTCTCTTCCAACCCCACCATCGCCGAGACGCTGCAGTCGCCCGAGCTCGAAGCTGTGGCCAAAGAGCACGGCGTCGAGCCCGAGTTCGCCCGCCAGTCGTTCGTGAGACTGCTGGCCAGCGATGTCGACCCCCGTCTCAGCGCCGATCTCAAAGCCCGGCTCGAGGCCAACGACGCCGAGGCCGCCAAGGAGATGGCGGTTTCCACTGCCGTGCTCGAGCTGGTGCAGTCCAAGTCGAAAGCCGCCGATGAGGCTCGCCTGGCCTCGATCGACCCCGGACAACTCAAAGCGGCTGAAAACGAAATCTTCGCCAGCGACATGATGAAGACGGCCCTGGAACTGCCCGAGTTCGGCCAGCTTCAACAGCATCTGCAGGCCGACAGCAACACCGTCGAAGAGGCTGCCCGTATCTTGATTCGCGCCCAGCTCACGCAAAGTGGTAGCGAGATTCAGGCGCTCAACGAGGCAGCCAACAAAGGCGACACCGAGGCTTTGAAGAAGCTGCAGTTGCTGCAGGGTGTGCAGCAAGCCACCGCCGCCGTTCAACAGGCGGCAGCTCAGCAGCAGCAACCACCCGCCGCCCCGCCCGCTCCTGCGGCCGAAGCGCCCGCCGAAACGGTCGAAGCCAAACAGTAGCACCCGTTTTCAAAAGCAAACAGAGGGTCGACAATTTGTCGGCCCTTTGTTCATGTTCACAGAAAGTTTACCCTTGGCGAGAGTTCCTCCGTTATGGTCCCTCCAGGAGGAAGAATGATCTCTGCTTTGACCTCGGTTCGAAACGCCCAGGCGTTTGGGACCAAACTGGCCGCACGGGAGGGGGAAATCGCGGGGCCACAGGATACGGCGCAGCTATCGCGAGAGATAGCGTCGCTAGACTCCAAGTTGCCCGGGCATGTGGAAGGGGAAGTGCTGGTCAAGCTGCACCGCGGCTTCCAGGCTGACGAGGCCTTCGTAGGCGACTATGGAGCCACCCTGGTCGAGGAATTCGACATTCCTCCCGACATGCGCCAGAAGATCGGCGGCAAGATGGTCCATCTCCGCTTGCCCGAGGGCGTGACCACGGCCGAAGCCATGGTCGCCATGGGGCGCGACGGCCGGGTGGCCTACGCTTGCGCCAACGAACTCCTGTCCCACTACGGAGACCCGGTCTTTCCTCCCGATCTCGACACCCGGCTGTGGGGTCTGCACAACACCGGGCAAGACGAAGGCACGGCCGACGCCGACATCGATGCCCCCGAAGCCTGGGCTATCACCACCGGCAAGGGCCTGCAAGAAAACGGCCCGGTCATTGCCGTGATCGATACCGGCATCGACACCGGCCACCCTGATCTCAGGGCCAACCTCTGGACCAACACCGGCGAGATTCCTGGCGACGGCATCGACAACGACGGCAACGGCGTCATCGACGATGTGCACGGCTACAACGCCATCGACGGTAGCGGCAATCCCTATGATGACAATCGCCACGGCACGCACTGCGCCGGCACCATCGCCGCCGATGGCACCAACGGAGAGGGCGTGGTCGGGGTGAACCACAAGGCCCAGCTGATGGCCGTCAAGTTCCTCTCGGGCCAGGGTAGCGGCACCACCGCCGACGCCGTGAAAGGTCTGCTCTATGCCGACCGCATGGGAGCCCGCATCACCTCGAACTCGTGGGGAGGCGGTGGCTTCAATGAAGCCCTGCGCGACACCCTCGAGGCCTCTCACGCTCTGCACATCTTCGCGGCCGGCAACTCGAACAACGACAACGATGCCCGCGCCTCCTATCCGGCTTCGTACGACCTCGACAATATCGTCTCGGTGGCCGCCAGCGACCGCAACGACCAGCGGGCCAGCTTCTCGAACTATGGGGCTACCAGCGTCGACCTGGCCGCCCCGGGCAAGACCATCTTCTCGACGGTGCCGGGAGGCCGCTACGCCACGCTCAGCGGCACCTCCATGGCCACGCCCCACGTGGCCGGCGTGGCCGGACTCATCGCCAGCGCCTATCCCGAGGCCAGCAACGACGACATCAAGGGTCGCTTGCTCAATGGCGTCGACCGTCTACCCCAGTTGACCAACAAAGTCCTTAGCGGGGGTCGCCTCAACGCCGCCAACTCGCTCGAAGACGACCACATCGCCCCGGGAGCTCCCAACGATTTTCGCACCGAGGCCGCTGGCGCGCGCACGGTGCGCCTGAGCTGGACGGCCACCGGTGACGACGGGTGGTGTGGTCGCGCCTCGGCTTACCAGCTGCGCCATGCCGACCGGCCTATTGTAGAAGGCCCGGCGGGAGAGTCCGAAGTCGGCTTTGATCAGGCCACCACGCTGGTCGCTCCCAAGCCGTCCGAAACCGGCACCATCGAGCAGGTGATGCTTAACCTGCCGCCCTCGGGTCAACCTCGGACCCTCCACTTCGCCCTCAAAGTGGCCGACAACCTCGGCAATCTCTCGGAGATCCGCACGGCCACCGCCCAGATTCCCGCCTCGACCGTGGCCTTTCAGGACAATTTTGACAACAACCAGCGGGGCTGGACGGCCGAAGCCGATTGGGCCCGCATCGACGAGCCTGGTCGAGGCAAAATCTGGACCGACAGTCCCAACGGCAACTACGCCAACGAGCGCAACGCCTCGCTGGTGTCGCCCCCCATCAATCTGGCGGCCATTCGCAACAGCGCGCTACTTTTTGACACTCGCTACGAGATCGAGCAGAGCTTCGACCGCCTCCACCTCGAGGTCTCCACCGACAACAAGATCTGGAACAAGCTCGAGGACTTCACCGGCCGCAGCGAGTGGAAGCAGCATCTGGTCGACCTCTCGCGCTACGACGGCCAGACGGTCCGCCTGCGCTTTCGACTCGAAAGCGACAGCTCGGTGGTGCGCGACGGTTTCTATCTAGACAATATCTCGGTCGTCGGCGACCCCAACATCTAGGGGATGGTGACGGCGCGGGCCGGATGGGCGCGCGGTGCCAGGGCGAGGTTGTCCCAGGTGATTTTGCCGTTGGTGTCGGTCCCATCGAAGTCGACCCGTCGCCCATAGTGGTCGGCCTTGGAGCCGTCGCCGCGGTTTTCGACATGGACGCAATGACTGCGGCTCGAGACCATGACCGCCTCGTGGTCGTCCACCTTCCAGGGGGCGATGCGGTAGGCGTTCTGACGAAGGCCGAGATAGCGCAGGCAGTTGGGGGCGAATTCGCCGTTGTTGAGCCAGTCTAGCGCCTTCTCGTAGCTCTTGACCGGCGCGTGCTTGCCGGTTTGCAGGCGCTTGGCCATGACGGCAAAGCAGGCATCGGCCATCCGCCGCCCGACCCCCGAGCCGCGAAAGTTCGAGCTAGCGCGAGCCAGGTCCAGTTCGGCCCGAGAAAGGGTGAGTTGATGACCGTCTTGCATGACCACCCGCCAGCCATCGTCGGTGGGGGAGAGCTCATCGAAAACCCCGGTGCCATATTGCTGAAGAGCAGCTTTGATGACGGCCACCGAGACGCAGTTGCCTTCGACACTCTGGGCCCAGGAGCGGGTCAGCTCGTCGTCGGGACTGGGTAGCAAGTCGGCAAAAGCTGCCAGGTCAGGCGTCTGGGTGGCCACCCTTTCGAGCCTGGCCGCCAGCTTCTGATCGAGGGGACGAGCCGTGAGCAGCAGGGCGGCAAGCTCGCCCACGGTCGGCTCCTTTTCGCTAAGATAGCGGATGCCAATCTGCAGCAAAGCCAGCTTCTCGGCCGGGTGGCCAAAGCCGTGGCGGGCTTCGAGTTGGGTGAGCAATCCCACGCATTTCCCCAGCTCTCCTGGGCTATTCGCCAGCGATTTGAGACCCTCGCGAGCAGCCGCGCAGTCGACCTCGAAGTCTTTCTTGCTGCGAGGAAGCTGGGCCGCCAGCCCGCGATCGAGCACCCGAGCCAAAAGCGATCCCTCGCCCTGCTCGGACAGTCCGCGCAAGCCTCCGGCCAACAAGCTCAGCATGGCCGCCTCGGCGGGCTCGTTGCGCAGCCGGGTAGCCAACCCCGAGTCGGATCCTGTGAGTCGCTCCCAGGCGTCCGCGCCCAGCCGCTTGAGGCCTGTTTGGGCCTCGTTTACAAGCGAATCGCGAAAATAGCCCTCGGTCCAGCGGTCCAGGGCCGCCAGGGCGCCGGCCTGATCCGGCGAGGCCAGCGGCAGGAGACGATCCACCATTTTGCGCGCCGTCTCTCGACCGCGCTGGGTGTCGGGATCTCTTTCCACCACCGCCGCCACCAGCGAGGCTGCCCCCGTCAACTCTGCTTCGGGGCGCTGCAGCACTTGCCAGGCATAGGCCTGCACCCTCGGGGTGAGCTCGAGGTCGGCGTCGAGCACCTGGCTGCAGGCCTGGGCCAGGCTGGCGGGTGTGGCCGCTCCGGCGGTGGCTCCCTCGAGCGCGGCCTCGTGAATCTGGCTGCGGGTGCGGGCCCGGGTTACCCCGGCGGCCATCTGGCTGGCCCAATCGCGCCAGGCCGGATGGCAGTCAGCCAGAGCGGCACTGGCCACCAGGGCTCGATCTTCCCAACCGTCGAGAGGTTCGACCATGGCCAAACCCAGGGCGGCCGAGGACTCTTCTCGCCCGTGCGCCTCGAGCCCCCGTTGGATGGCTGCGACCTGAGCTCGAGCATCGACCAGGGCCAGTTGCTTGACGCGTTGCAGCAGTCTGGCCTCGGCCGTGTCCGGGAGGCGCTCGAGCAGCCGGCCGGCTAGATCCAGGCTGGCCGGCGAGTTGGCTGTCGCGGCCAGCATCTCGCCCAGGGCGATGGGTTCGGTGTCTTGCTCGCGAGCTAACAGCAGCAGTCGCTGGCGAGCCGAAACCTCGGGCATCCTCAGCACGAACGAGCTGAAGTGGCCGGGGCTGGTTTCGAGCAAAGAAGCCACGGCGGCCTCGGCGGGCTGGTCTCCCTGGCCGGCCACCGTCAATTCTCTCAAAGCCAACGCGGCCAGCATCGAAGCCGGAGCCGCCCCCAGAGTCGCCTGCTCGGCCAGCTGAGCCAGGACATCTTTGTAGACGGCCAGTCGAGCCCCGGGCTCGACGGCAGCGCCCATGGCCAGGGTCAGGGCCACCGGCCCGTGATAGTTGACCTCTCGACCCTGATACTGGTCGATGGCCTCCAAGGCCGAAGTGGCGGCCTCGAGACGCTTTCGCTCGCGGCCAAAGAGATGAAACCGTCCGGCTCCCTTGAGCCCCCTCAGGGCCAGGGTCGCCGGAGCAGAGCCGGGTTGAACCATGGGGTCAGCCTAAGCGAAGCCTCTGAACACAACCTGAAAGGGTTCAGCCGAGAAAATCCAGAGAGACGGCCAGCAGCGTGTCGGTGGCCCGAGGGTTAGGACCCATGTCGGCGAGGTCCATGTGGTCGCTCTCAGGAACGACCACCAGCGAGGCGGTGGGTAGCAGGTCTCGCAGAGCCAGTCGCTGGTGGCTGGTGGTGCCGTCGGCGGTATGGTCTTGCTCGGCTAGAACCCAGAGGGCGGGAAGGTCCAGACGCTGGTAGTCCTTCGCCCGAAACAGTTGTCCGGGCGGTTGAAACGAGATGGCGATGAGCGCCGACACGGCCGGATGAGCGAAGTCGCCGAGCCCGGGAACGGGCAGCCCGGCCACGGCCATGGCCGAGTAGGCTCCGAAGGAATGGCCGGCGGCCACGATTCGACCAGGCCCGAATTCCATGCGCACCCGGTCGATGACCAGCCCAAGATCGAGCGGCCGGTTGGCAAGACAGGCTGGATTGTAGACCCAGCGCCGGAGGCTCGGGCCGGGACGAAGGTATCGCCGCGGCAGCAAGCGCACGGCGGCCGAGCGGGAAGAGCCCGGATGCTCGACCACCACGACCCCATGGCCCCGGTCCGCCCAGCCGCGGGCCAGTTTGGCGTAGTCAAAGCGGTTGCCGCCGAACCCGGTGGAGAAGACAATCCAGCTTCTGGTGGGTCCGACCGGCAGATAGACTGCGCACGGCACCCGGCGCTGTCGGCGCGGGTCGAGGCAGTCCCAAACCAGATCCGCCCGACGCCGGCCCGGCAGGCCCAGGGCCTGGGGAAGCAAACGAATAGCCGTCACGCCTCCAGTATACCCGCTCTGCGGCGCGTCAGCCTGGGTCAGATGACCCTAAGCTTGGAAGGTGCTGGCCACAGAGCGGTCGCTCCCGAGCGCGCTCCTGGCGCGCGTGGGCGTTTCAGTCTTTGGGACGAGCGTGATCTTCTCGCTCAACTCCGCAGAGCGTGATTCGCTTAAGTGAACCTCCCACCATTTGCACCTTCCAGCCTCTCCACAGGTACATGCTGGAGTCCGACAGCTCCACTATACGACCGGGTATTCCAAGGACGCCAAGGACTTTCTCTTCGCTATCGCCGAAGGAGAGAAGAATTTTCCCCTCTTGGACAAGTTGGTGGCCCGTAACGCTAACGACCTGGAGACCTCTGGTTTGTTGCAGCGTGCCCGGAAAAAGGAGACAATCCCTTGCCTTTGCTACGTCAATGAACTGGATATCCAGTTGTTCGTCATACACCCATATCTGATAGTCCAACCCCGCGTAGATTCTTTTCTCCAGCGGATCTCCTAAGCGTTCTTGAACTTGGAGCGGCGACATCCCCAAGCCAACATCAGATATCACACACTTTTTAGGGTTCAGCCTTACATCGCCATCAGCATAGATGGGCGTGATGAGCAATGATATCAAGAAGACTACTCTATACACAATCTTCTGATCTCCAAACCACGACGGAGAGTAACACCTCTTCAAGTAGACGGCCTCGTCCTTCAAGTGACGTGCCGCGGATGCGTGAAGGCCCCGATCAGGTCATCGAGTTCGAAGGGGTTGTCGTAGCGGTTCGAGACGTGCAGCAAGAAGGGCACGATGGTGTTCTCGGTGGGACTGAGCCCGCCCAGGTCCGTCAGGTCGCGGGGCTCGGCTCGCTCGGGCAGGCGGCCCTGGGCGATGAAGCGCCGGAAGCAAGGAAAGGTGACGGCGAGCGCTCGGAAGCGGTGAGTTGGGTCTGTCACGGGCAAGTCCTTTGAAAGCTGAGATTTTACCAACGAACATGACGTGTTTAGGATACGAATTTTGAGAATATTCCACGAAGACATTCATTTGAAGGAACGAAAGTTTGCTCTGGTTTTAGTTGTGGATTCTCTTGAAAGCCGATAATATGGAGCTAACTACTCGCCAGAGAGGATTTCTGGATGTGACGTTAGGTCAACGAATTCGTCATCTAAGGATGCAAAAAGGCTGGAGTCAACGCCAACTCGAGGAGAAGGCCGGCTTAGAAGGCCGCAATCTCACGAGGTATGAAAGCGACAAGGTTCGCCCTCGTTTGAGAGTCTTGAAGCAGCTTGCATCCGCACTCCAAGTCAGCGTTGACGAGCTGACCACCGACGAAAACGAACGGCCCGAGCAGCAGTTCCAAGACAAGGAACTTCTCAACCAGTTCCTGGCCGTAGAGAAGATGGACGAGCAAGACAGGATGGCCATCAAGTGTCTGCTGCAAGCCATGATCCTCAACAACAAGATAAGGGACCTGCAAACCGCCTGATGTTGAAGCTGCCTGATGAAATACTGCGATTGGCTGGCAAGGGCGACTCGGAATTGCCTAGCTATATCAGCGCTCTCGTGGTGCTGGACCTCTTCCGCCAGCGCTCGATCTCGGCTGGCAAAGCGGCCGAAGTACTTGGCCTGGACCGCCAGGGCTTCATGGATATCGCTGACGAGCATGGCATTCCGCTGGTGAACCTGACCGGCTCCGAAGCCGCCGAGGAGTGGGAGGCCTGGCGAGCCCACAAAGAGCGCGATTGAGGATCGTTTCCGATGCGGGGCCGATCATCGGCTACGCTCGCACTGGCTACCTTCACCTGTTGCAGGGCATCTTCGGTGAGGTGCTTATCCCTGAGCAGGTCGAGCGGGAGATTCTGGCAGGGGGCGACCGCCCGGGAGCGCGTGAGATTCGAGAGTTCGACTGGATTCGCACCGTGGCGATCAATAACCAGCGGACCTTTGAGTCCTGCCGAGCACATCTCGGATCTGGCGAGAGCGCGGCCATCGCGCTGGCGGAGGAACTGCAGCTGCCTCTGCTGCTTGAGGATGGAGCGGGTCGACGCACGGCCAGGACTTTCAAAGTCCCGGTTGTCATTGGCACCAAGACGGTCGCCGAGGAGGCCCTCCACCAGCAACTGATTCCCCGTGCCAGTGATCTTCTCGAGGCATTGCGATTCCAGCGCTACCGCCTCAGCAAGGCCGTCGTCAACGAGATTCTGACCCAGGTTGCGCAGCCCCACTGAGCCGCCGGCTCCAACCCGTCAACGGCCACGACGGCCGCCCTTCACCGACAATTTGAAAGGCCCAAGCGGCGAAGCCGCGCCAGGGCTACGACGCGCAGCGTCGAGTACCTCAAAGACCCGAGCCGTAGCGCAGCGAAGGCTCGCTCCCCTCTGGCGCAGCCCCATCAGCTCTCGAACTTGCGGCCCTCGCGGTCTCGGAAGGTCAGCCCGTCCGGGGCCGTCCCTTCGATGAAGAGAAAGCCGTCGTGGACATTGCGATGGCAACCCGTGCACAGGAAAATCAGGTTGGCCGGCATCGTCAGGCCGCCCAGAGCGAAGAAGCGGATGTGGTGGGATTGCAACCAGATATGGTTCGGGCAGTCGGGAGTCTGGCAGCAGTAGCAGTCGCGAATCTTCAGGGCTTCGGTCTGGGCGGGCGTGAGCCCGCGGGCGTCAGGATTGAACTTCAGCTTCGGCGAGACCTCCCAATGGGCGTCGGCCTGGCGAGCGAGCTGCACGCTAGCGTTGCCGGGGCACTCTTCACCATCGACTGCCGTGGTGGCCATGAAGAACTCGTCCCCCGGGGGACGAAGGCCCAGCTCCTGAGCCAACTCATGGGCCGTCTGGATGGGTCCGGCCAATTTGCGCCGGCGCGAGGCGGCAACCGCAGCGGCACGGGCGCGCATCGCTTCGAGGTCTTTGTCTTTGACCGGAGCGGCTTGTAGACGCTGGGCGAGCAAATAGGCCAGGGCCTCTTTGAGTTCGACCTTGCGCCCCAGCTCGAGGGAAAGCGAATGCAAGACCAACTTCAGCAGTTCGCTCGTCTCGGGGTCGAGATGCAAAGTGATTTCTTCGCTCTCAATCTTGGTCGGGGGCAGTTCGCCGGGTAGGCCCCCTTTGGGAGTGGCGGCCACCAGTCGGCGAATCACCGAGGTGGAATAAAGCGAAGCCAGCTCGAGCCAAAGCTTTTCGGTTTCGGGGGTGGCTTTGCTGGCGATCTCGCGCAGCTTGGCCCAACCGATGTCGCCCCGCTCAGCGGCCCCGGTGAGCTGAGGCAGGACTTCGAGTTGGCGGGCCACGCGGCGACAGGCGTTGGCCTCTTTCTTGGTCACTCCCAGCAGGCGGATGGCGTAGTGGATGGGGCCGCTGCAGCCGTAGTCTTGATAGCCACCGGTGGCTTGAAGGGCCAGCAGGCACCGTCCCAGGAGGATGCGGTGAATGACCAGGCCGGTGGCCGAGCGGCGGGCCATGTGGTGGAGGGCTTCGGGTTCGAGGGCGATGAGGGCTTCGCGGGTGTGTTCTTGAAGAGGTTTCATACGTCTATTTTAGCGAGGCGAAGGCTGTTCGAGCAAAAGATCGAACACGCCCAAATGGCTTGGTTATAGGCTTTTTCGGTTGTCTGTGTGATGATGTCCGGCTTTGGAGCGAGGCTCGATGGCGCGAAAGTCAAAATTCCGGCTGGAGGCGCTGTGAGGGGAATTCCAGCGCCTTTGAGAGGGCGTTTGGGTGACGGATCGTTGGGCGGCGTTCTTGTGCCGATGATAGACTTTTTTGAGAAAAATCCTCCGGGGGACCATTCGCGCCGACCCGGGTCTTTAGTCGCGGTCCGCCGGGGGACCGCCGCCGCTCGCCGTGGTTCTGACTGGTCACCAGTTCGGACACCGAACTGTTGACCCTAAGCCTGCAAAGTACTGGCCACGGTCAGAGCGGTCGCCTCGTCGAGGAGGTCGTCGTGGATTGACAACGTCACCCGCCAGGTCGTTCCCTTTCGGTTGAGAATGAAGTCGTAGACGGCACTTTCTCGAGTCTTGGTGATGAAGACGAAGCCGCAACCGGCCTGGTGGTGGATAGCGTGGACAGATGCCCGCAAGTCCTGCAACCACAACATCCAATCGCTCGGGATAGTCCCGACCTTTCGCTCCACCAGGACATCCGAGGCGAACTCATGGGGTTCGCGTTTGAACTGAACGAAATGCGGTTGGCTGGTGGAGGTGCTGACGCTTAGAGCGGGCGGAAGCTTGAGTCTCCACTCGTCACCGCCGATCTCGAGCCAGTCTGGTCCAGGCTCCAAGTCTATCTGGATGGGGGTCACCAAGCTCTTGAGTCGCCTGGCTGCGACTGCCAGGGAGACTAGCGCCATCAGCCAGCCGGCTGTCTCGAGCCCGACTACCGCCGAGAAGGTCACTCCCTGCTAGAGTCCGGCCAGGTTCTCCTGGGCGCGGGCTTTCCATTCGAGTTCGCTGGCTTGAGCGCGGGTTACCCGGGCCTGATGGGTCGAGTTGTCGGCCTGGCGGTTGAAGTCGTCGGCTTTGGCGTCGGTGGCGGCTGCTTCGGCCCCGAGCTTGTTGGCCTGGCTGACTAGAAATTGCTGGCGGGTGGTGGTGTCCTGGATGGAAAGGACTACGGTGGCCGCCTGGCTGCGCAGCGAGGCGACCTCCTGGCCGGCGGCGCTGACGGCATGCTGAAAGCCGCTGGCGGTCTTGAGGTGGCTGTCGGCCAGGGCGATGAGGGCGAAGGCCCCTTCCAGGGCGCATGTGTCGCCGTTGGCGCCGGCCAGCAGCTTTTCGCCCTGGTAGCGATAGAGAATTCCTTCTTGTTCGGCGTCCGAGGCGTCTTCGCGAGCCTGGGCGGCGCGTTGTTCGGCGGCGGCGATGGCGGCTTCGAGCTGGTTTTTCTTGGCCGTCTGGGCGGTGACTTGATTGGTCAATTCGGTGGCTTCGCCTTTGGCCTGATCGGCGGTGACGTGCTGGAAACCGGCGGTCGAGTGTTGCTCAGCCGCTTTGTTGCGCTGAGTCGAGGCGTCGCTATCCAGGGTCTCGGCCTTGGCATTGAGGTCGGCTGCCTGCGAACGAAGCTTGGCCGCGCTTTCTTTGAGGGTGGTAGGGTTGAGCCCGACCACCACCTTGTCTTCGGTGACGATGACCTCGACGGGGGCGTCGGCCAGCGAGGCGGCGCGAGCGACCAGGTTGGCGAGAGGGGAAGCAAGTGGAGAGCTGTCTGGCGTGCTAGGTAGAATCATCCTCACTCTATTATGAGCTGTAAGGGGTCGATTTTTGTTGCCAATCTGTTGCCGCCCGGACAGGTCACCGATCCGAGATTTGTCAGAACGGTCATATAACGGTTACTTCTGCGTGTTGACCCCGGTTTAGACTGCCAACGGGCCCACCAGGCCCATAGAGAGGTGCGTCATGATCACAACCATCAAGAGCAGTCCGACTATTGCTCCTCACATCGCGGCCAAAGCCGCCGAGCCCCTGGACCGCTTCGAGCCCTCCCGCGATTCTTTCTCGGTGGCCGAGGCCATCGATGCTTCTTCGGCCGAGGCGGCTTCGCTGCGCCTGAAGATGGCCGACGAGGAGTATGTCCCCGGAGAAGTGCTGGTCAGGATGGCCCCCGGCCTCAAGGCCGCCAGTCTCGAAACTTTCGCCGCCGATTATGGCGCCAAGGTGAAGTGCCACTTCGATGTGCCTGCCAGCATGCTGGCCGCCATCGGGGGCGAGATGATGTCTTTGTCGTTGCCCGAGAGTCTCGATGTGGCCGGAGCGCTGGCCGCCATGCGGCGCGACCCGCGGGTGGCGGTGGCCGAGTCCAACGACATTTTGCACGCCGTGGTCGACCACCCCGAGCCGGTGACCCCCAACGATCTCGACGGCAAGCTCTGGGGGCTTTCCAACACCGGTCAAGACGGCGGCATCGCCGGGGTCGACTGCAAGGCCAGCCTGGCCTGGAACATCAGTACCGGCACCAACGAGGGTCCGGTGGTGGCGGTCATCGACACCGGAGTCGACTTCGAGCATCGCGATCTGCGCAACAACATCTGGCGCAATCCCAATGAGGCGGCCGACGGGGCTGATACCGACGGCAACGGGGTGATTGACGATCTGGTCGGCTACAACGCCATCGACGACAGCGGCAACCCCACCGACGAGAACGGTCACGGCACTCATTGCGCCGGCACGATCGGGGCCGAGGGCAACAACGGAACCGGAGTAGTTGGCGTCAACTGGCGAGCCCGGGTCATGCCGTTGCGCTTCCTGGGCGCGACCGGTTCGGGCACCACCGAAGACTCGATCAAGTGCGTGCTCTACGCCTCGAAGATGGGGGCCAAGATCACCTCCAACTCGTGGGCCGGCTTCAAATACAACCAGGTTCTCTATGATGCGATGGCCGCTTCGCCCGCGCTGCATGTGTGCGCCGCCGGCAACGAAGGCTACAACAACGATGTGCGCCCGGTGTATCCGGCTTCCTACGAGTTGGACAACATCATTTCGGTGGCCGCTCATGATCGCCAGGACCGCCTGGCCAGCTTCTCCAACAGCGGCTCGGGCTCGGTGGATCTGGCCGCTCCCGGCGTGGACATCTACTCGACCAAGCCGAGTAACGCCTACCAGAGCTTGAGCGGCACCTCCATGGCCACGCCCCATGTGGCCGGCGTGGCTACGCTGGTCGCTTCAGCCTACCCCGATGCCACGCCCGAGGACATCAAGCGGCGGATCCTCTCGGGGGTCGATCAGATGCCCCAGCCGTGGGCCGGTCGTCTGACCACGGGTGGTCGCCTCAACGCCCTCAAAGCGCTCGAGAACGACCAGGTCGCACCGGCTCCGGCCTCCGACCTGGCGGTCAAGCAGATCGGCACCGAGTCGGCCCAGCTGCAGTGGACGGCCACCGGTGACGACGGGACCGAGGGGCACGCTAATGGATACGAGCTGCGCTACTCTGACCATCCCATCGTGGACGGCGAGGCCGCGCCTGGTCAGGTCGGATTTGACCAGGCCACCAAGGTGCGCATCGAGGCTCCCAAAGACTCGGGTCAACTCGAGTCGACGGTGGTCAAGTTCGCTCCTTCGGGCCAGGAGCGCAAGATGTATTTCTCTCTGAAAGTCATCGATAACGTCGGCAACCGCTCGCCGGCCCAGACCGTCGAGGTGGCCGTGCCCACCACGCCAGTGGTGCTCGAGGATAACATGGACGGCCAGCGCTCCGAATGGACCGCCGATGCTGGCTGGGCTCGTGTCGAGGTTGAAGGTCGCGGTCAGGTCTGGACCGATAGCCCGGCTGGTGATTACGACGCCAACTACGACGGGGCCATCACTTCCAAGGAGTTCTCTCTGGAAGGCCTCAAGAACAGCAAGCTCAACATCGACCTGAAATATGATGTCGAGCAGAAGCACGACGCCGTTACCGTCGAGGTCTACGGCAGCAGTTGGTGGATGCGTAAATGGCGACAGGTAGCTTCTTTCGACGGCATTGACGCTTGGAAGACTCACCAGATCGACATCTCGAAGTATGACGGACAGAAAGACCTCAAGGTCAGAGTGCGCCTCGAGACCGACAGTTCTCGTCACCGTGACGGGGTCTATGTCGACAACGTCGTCATCACCGGCGAGCCCGACAAATGACGCGTCAGGACCTGAGCGAGTTCTTCGGCTTTGACCGGCTTGGTAATGTAGTCGTTCATCCCGGCCGCCAGACACTCGTTGCGGTCCTCTGCGCTGGCGTTGGCAGTGACGGCAACAATCGGCAGTCGCTCTAGCCCGCGGGCGCGAATCCGGCGGGTGGCCTCGAGGCCGTCCATTTCTGGCATCTGACAATCCATCAAGACGAGATTGTAAGAGGACAGGTGGACGGCCTCGACTGCTTCCTGCCCATTGGCTACCACGTCACACACGAACCCCCGCTTCTCGAGCAGGCGGAGCAGGTATTTCTGATTGATGAAGTTGTCCTCGGCCACCAGAATGCGGTGACCCGGCCCGGCGCGGACGGGGCGGTCGGGGGCTTTCCCCGGCTGGGTCAGCTCGAGCAACTCGCCGACGACCCGCCGCAGGCTGTCGTGGCGCGCCGGTTTGGTCAGGATGTCGTCAAACAACCCCTCGGTCACAAGCTGTCCCGGATCACTGGTCATCAACAGCAGGCGCATCGACGACCCGCATCGAGCCCTCAACTCGCCGGCTAGTTGGAGCCCATCCATTCCTGGCATGCGAAAGTCGATCAGCGCTAGCGAAAAGCTTCTCCCACGGTCGATCAGGCCCAGCGCTTCCAGGCTGTCGACGGCTGTCGAGACTTGAAGTCCCCAGCTGGTCAATAGTCGATCGTAGATGCGGCGATTGGTGGGATGGTCGTCCACCACCAGGACGCGATGATCTCGGCCGAAAGACCACTCCTCTTGGGGCATTGGGCTTCCTGGTGGCAGCGGAATCTCGAACCAGAAAGTAGAGCCGTGTCCGACCTTGCTGCTGCAACCGATTTCGCCCCCCATGGCCTGGCACAATCGCCTGCAAATGGCTAGTCCCAGACCCGTTCCGCCGAATTGGCGCGAAGTGGACGAGTCTACCTGAGAAAACGACTGGAATAGGCGCCCCATTTTCTCTTCGGGGATGCCGATGCCGGTGTCGACGACTTCAAAACGCAGCCAACCCTTTTTCAATGGCTTGACTTCGAGGCCGACACTGCCCTCGGGAGTGAACTTGATCGCATTGGATAGTAGATTGAGCAGAATCTGACGCAGCCGGGTCGGATCGCCACGGACCCAGTCGGCGATCTGGGGGTCGATCGAGACGGGCAGACCAAGATTCCTTTCTCGGGCTTTGAGCGAGACGATTTCGATAACGTCTTCGAGGCATCTGCCCAGCCTGAAATCGAGTTCTTCGAGTTCCATCATGTCGGCTTCCAGCTTCGAGAAATCGAGGATGTCGTTGATGAGGGCCAGCAAGGCCTCGCCGGAGCGATTGATGGTCTCGGCAAAATCTCGCTGTTCGAGGTCGAGTTCCGTATCGAGTAGAAGCCCGGTCATTCCCAGCACACCGTTGAGGGGAGTTCGAATCTCGTGGCTCAGGGTGGCCAGAAATGTGCTCTTGACCTGGTTGGCCCGCTCCGCCTCGCGTCGGGCCCGGTCGAGTTCCCAGGCCTGGCGTCGCAGCATCTCTCGGTCTTCGAGTGCTTTGATGATCCAACGGTTTTGGCGCACCGCTTGCGACCAGAGAAAGATACCGTAGATCACGATCACGGTGGGCTCGGAGGCCGATTGGACCGCCACCCCTGCCAGCGCCGCGGGGGCCAGCAACAGCCACAAGAAGTTTCTGAGGATGGTGCGATGGGAGGAAAGGGAGCCAGTCCCACCCGAGCCGATGCCAGCGGTGGTTAAGAGCACGAACAGCGAGGTCCACTCCCCCGGATAGCGATAGACGGCCAGAGCCGCTAACCCGCCCCAGGTCGCCGCCGCCAGGTAGGTGCTCCAGGCAAAGCGCTGGAGCCAGTGCGCGGGAGCCTCGTGGTAGTGCTCGAGCATCCTGGTGTAGGTCCAGAATCGAGCTGCTCCCAGGGCGGTCATCAATCCCAGCAACAAGCCGATCTCGATCGGATAGTCCCGGAACATCGAGGTCGAGAAGGCGACCGCCAGACCCAATAGCGGATAGACGACGGCAGACTCGGGTGATCGTCGCGCTAGAGTCAGATCGGCTTCTGCCTGGACGCTGGAACGAAGCATGCGATCGTTGGTCACGACTCTCTTCTCGGAGGTTTGCCTCGCGGCTTAAGTCGCTGCACGCCGCGCCGCTCGCGGGACGCCTTGTCGGCCCCCTGGCCCGCGGCTTGTCGGGGCGCACCCTTAAACAATCATGAAAATGTTCATACGTAGTTCAAAACATGGCCCGTTCAAATCAATATTCTCCTTCTAGACGTCTCACCGGCCCGTGCTACAGGGGCCAGTTTAAACCGATAAAACCCAACAACATCTAGGAGAGTATGATGATTTCCCAAATCCGCCCTCAGACCTATGTCTCGTCCACGCCCAGCGCTCGCGCTGCCGCTCCCGCGGCCCAGCAAGAAGCCGCTGCCCCTTCCGAGTCGGTGTCCCTTTCCGGCGCCGCCCCTCGGGTCGACCTGGCTGGCGTTCTTTCCGCCACCGCCAAAGAAGCTGCTTCGCTCGCTTCCAAACTTCCTGAGCACGTCGAAGGCGAAGTGCTCGTCAAGCTCGGCCCCAACGCCTCGCTCGACGCCATGACCGACTTCGCCAGCGACTACGGCGCGACGATGATCGAGAAGTTCGATGTTCCCCAGAACATGTTCAAAGCTTTCAACGGTGAGCTCGTTCACCTGAAGCTGCCCGCCGGCATGTCCACCGCCCAGGCGATGGCCGCCATGGACAAAGACCCCCGCGTCCAGTACGCCGCTTCCAACGACATCCTGCACACCCTCGGCAACGCCGAGCCGGTGGTTCCCAATGACCTCGACAGCCGCCTCTGGGGCATGAACAACACCGGTCAGACCGGCGGAACCGCCGATGCCGACATCGACGCTCCTGAAGCCTGGTCGATCACGACCGGCAAAGGCGCCGCCGAGAACGGCCCCGTCATCGCCGTCATCGACACCGGCGTCGACTACAGCCACCCCGACCTCCAGGCCAACGTCTGGGTCAACCCTAACGAGATTCCTGGCGACGGCATCGACAACGACAACAACGGCGTCATCGACGACGTGCACGGCTACAACGCCACCAACGACAGCGGCGACCCGATGGACGACAACGACCATGGCTCGCACTGCTCCGGCACCATCGCCGGCCGCGGCAACAACGGCGAAGGCGTCGTTGGCGTGAACTGGAACGCCCAGGTTATGGGTGTCAAGTTCCTCACCGGTTCCGGCTCCGGCACCCTGGCCGACGCCATCAAAGGCGTGATGTATGCCAGCCAGAACGGCGCCCGCATCACCTCCAACAGCTGGGGTGGCGGTGGCTTCAACCAGGCCCTCAAAGATGCTCTGGCCGCTTCCCCGGCTCTGCACATCTTCGCGGCTGGTAACGAGAGCAACGACGACGACCGTCGTCCTACCTACCCGAGCGCTTTCGACCTCGACAATATCGTCTCGGTCGCCGCTACCGACCACAACGACCAGCTGGCCAGTTTCTCGAACTACGGCGCCACCAGCGTCGACCTGGCTGCCCCTGGCGTGGACATTCTGTCCTCGACCCCCGGTGGCACCTACCAGAGCTTCAGCGGAACCTCGATGGCCACTCCTCACGTGGCTGGCGTGGCTGGCCTCATCGTCAGCCAGTTCCCCGAGATCAGCAACGAAGAGCTCAAGTCGCGCCTGATGAACAGCGTCGACAAGAAGCCCCAGCTCGAAGGCCGCGTGCTTTCCGGTGGTCGCCTCAACGCCTTCAACGCTCTCGAAGAAGACAACATCGCCCCGGGCGCTCCCAACGACTTCCGTGGCACTTCCGAAGCCCCCGGCGGCGCGGTCCTCAACTTCACCGCCACCGGTGACGACGGCTGGTGCGGCCAGGCCAACGGCTACGTGCTGCGCGTCAGCGACCGTCCCATCGTCGAGGGTGAGGCCGCCGAAGGCCAGACCAGCTTCGACGCCGCTAGCCCCATCGCCACCAACGCCCCCAGCGTGACCGGCACCATCGAGAACATCCCCGTGTCCCTGCCCCTCTCGGGCCAGGAGCGCACCTACCACTTCGCGATGAAGGTGAAAGACAACGTCGGCAACCTGAGCGAGATCCGCACCACCAGCGTCACCGTTCCGGCCGCGACCGTAGCCTTCGAAGACACCATCGACGGCGACACCAGCAACTGGAGCACCGAGAGCTGGGGTCAGGTGGAAGTCGACGGCCGCAAAGCCTGGACCGACTCCCCGAACGGCGACTACGGCAACGACCAGAACAGCGCGCTGACCACCCGCGAGATCAGCCTCGGCCAACTGCGCGGCAGCACCTTGATGTTCGACTCGAAGTACGCTCTCGAGAACCGCTACGACAAAGTCGCGGTCGAGATCGGTGAAGTCGCTCCTCCTCCGCCGCAGGATCCCGGTCAGGGCGGCGGCGGCCAGACCAAAGAGGTCATCAGCTGGAACAAAGTTGCCGAGTTTACCGGCAGCTCCGACTGGGCCACCAACTCCATCGACCTGTCGGCTTACGATGGCAAGAACGTCCAGATCCGTTTCCGCCTCACCTCCGACGGTTCCGTCAACCAGGACGGCTTCTACCTGGACAACGTCGTCATCGCTGGCGACCGCGCTCCCGAGCAGCCTCCTCAGCAGCCCCCCCAGCAGCCCCCCACCCAGGGCTAAGCAGAGGCTAGTCGCCTAGCGTCGAGACGGTAGACGTCAGACGGTAGACGGTAGCTAACAGGACCCCGTGACTTCGGTCACGGGGTTTTTCGCTTGTTCTCGGCCTGCGGCCGACAAGGAGCTGTTTCGGCCTGCGGCCGACAAGGAGCGTCGGCTTCGCCGACGAGATGGGAGCTCTTGCTACGCTCGAGAGATGGGAGCGGAGCGGAGCTCCGAGATGGGAGCGAGTTGAGCTGTCGCTCAACTCGAGGTCTTGAGGTAGTCGACGCTTCGCGTCGTAACTCTGGGGCGGCTTCGCCGCGGAACCGCCCTGATGGCCCTACCGGCGATTCGGGCAGCCCACACTGCCGAATGGCTCGCCCGCCTCCGCTTGGGCGGGGCCGGCAACTCGCCACGGCTACTTCCGGGCGGAAGACAGGCTGGTCGCTAGATTTGGCCCTCCCGCCGCGCTCGCGCAAGCCCGCGCCAGGCCACACTGCCGAATGGCTCGCCCGCCTCCGCCGGGGCGGGGTCGGCAACTCGCCCCGGCCACTTCCGCGCGGAAGACAGGTCGCTAGTTCGGCCGGCCCCGCCGTGTGCGCCGCACAGTCGGGTTTGACCAGTGTACGGCGCAAGTGTGCGCCGCACAGCTCGGCTTGCCTGGTGTGCGGCGCACAATCCGGTCCACCGCCGAGCCCGCCTCCGCCGGGGCGGGGCCGGCAACTCGCCACGGCCACTTCCGGGCGGAAGACAGGCTGGTCGCTAGATTTGGCCCTCCCGCCGCGCTCGCCCAAGCCCGCGGGGGTTCGCCAGGCCACACTGCCGAATGGCTCGCCCGCCTCCGCCGGGGCGGGGTCGGCAACTCGCCCCGGCCACTTCCGCGCGGAAGACAGGTCGCTAGATTTGGCCCGCCCCGCCGTGTGCGCCGCACAGTCGGGTTTGACCAGTGTACGGCGCAAGTGTGCGCCGCACAGCTCGGCTTGCCTGGTGTGCGGCGCACAATCCGGCCCACCGCCCAGCCCGCCTCCGCCGGGGCGGGGCCGGCAACTCGCCACGGCTACTTCCGGGCGGAAGACAGGCTGGTCGCTAGATTTGGCCCTCCCGCCGCGCTCGCGCAAGCCCGCGGCAGGCCACACTGCCGAATGGCCAGCCGCCTCCGCCGGGGCGGGGTCGGCAACTCGCCCCGGCCACTTCCGCGCGGAAGACAGGTCGCTAGATTTGGCCCGCCCCGCCGTGTGCGCCGCACAGTCGGGTTTGACCAGTGGACGGCGCAAGTGTGCGCCGCACAGCTCGGCTTGCCTGGTGTGCGGCGCACAATCCGGCCCACCGCCCAGCCCGCCCGCCCCTCGCCGGGCCTGGCCGGGCAGCAGCTGAAAGCGAGCAGAGGGCGAAGGCCCGACCCCGGCAGATAGCGAAGTAGAAAGGATGGATCCGCTGCGCCAGAAGGCTAGTTCGGCAGGCTTTGACCTGTCGGATCCGTTCCTACGCTACCCGCTTTTCACCCGGCTAGCGGGGTTGGCTCATGAGGCTTTCGATGAAGAAGACCTGGAGGGCTTTTGCGGGGTGATGCGTTCGCTTTTGTCTCTGACCGAGTCGACTCACAATCCGGTGTTGCGTGAGTGCGCCAGGGCCCTGTTGGGGCGGCCGGCCTGGATCGCGCCGGTCTTGGCCGAAGTCGATGCCCAGCTCGAGCATCCGGCCCTGGTCGAGAACCTGGCCTTCGAGCTCAACTCTCTGTGCCAAGAGGCGGTGGAGAGACAAGAGTGGGACCTGTTCGTCTTCAGGTTGACGCTGCTCGACTCGCTGGCCGAGAAAAGGCCCAGTCCGGCCATCGGCGAGGGGATCTCGCGTCTGCTTGGATTGGTGCTGCCCAAGTTGCCGCCTGACGCCCACCTGGCGGCCGCCCTCGAGGCGGGGCGCGGTTTGCAGCGGCGAGGCTTTCCGCAGCCGAAGCATTGGGGTGAGTCGCTCCGGCGCCGGCTCGAGCTGGCTCCGCCCGAGGAAGCGAACCAGCTCAAGGCCGAACTCGAACAACTCTAGCCATGTGTCGCTTTGTGGCCTACGTGGGCCGTCCGCTATTGATCAGCCAGTTGGTGACCGAGCCGGTCCACTCGCTCATCCATCAGAGCTACCACGCCCTCGAACGACCCGAACCCCTCAACGGCGACGGGTTCGGAGTGGCCTGGTACTGTCCCGGATGCCAACCAGAGCCGGCGCTCTTTCGCGAGATTACGCCCGCCTGGAGCAACGAGAATTTGCGCTCGATCGCCCGCGTCACCACGAGTGATTGCATCCTGGCGCACGTGCGAGCCGCCTCGCCCGGCACTGGCGTGCACTATCTCAACTGCCACCCCTTCGCCATCGAGCACTTGACATTCATGCACAACGGCAGCCTGGCCGGCTTTCGCGAATGGAAGCGGCGGCTCATCAATCTGCTCTCGGATGAGGCCTTCGCGGCCATTCGGGGATCGACCGATTCCGAGCATGCCTTTGCCTTGTTTTGGGACCTTTATCGGCGCTGCCGGGGGGCTGGCTGGGAGCGGCTCTGCGAAGGGGCCCTGGCCACCATCGCCGAACTCGAGCGACTCCGGTTCGAGGCGGGCGTCGAGGACAGTTCGTTCATGAACTTCGTGGTCTGCGACGGCGAATCCATCGTGGCCTCACGCTACTCCAGCCAGGGAGACGACGGGGCCAGTCTTCATTACGTTAGTGGGCGCGAACTGCGCTGCCAGGAAGGTCTCTATGAACATGAGCCCGGTGACGAGACCGATTTCGTGCTGGTAGCCTCGGAGGAGACGACCCCCGGGTTCTGCTGGCAGGTCGTGCCCGACAATCATCTGCTCATTGCTTCGCGCACCGGCGAGGCGCGTTTAATGCCGATCGTGCTGCCCTGAGCGTTCCTGGGCCACCAGACCGCGGGCAGGCAGGCTGGTGCGGACTTTTTCCAGGGTGGCCAGGCTCCAGGGCTCGAGCATGTCGGCGGTGATGTTCTCTCCACCCCCGGGGACCGGCTCGCGGCCGGCCAGCACGAACTGCTCCTGGGTGAACAACTCCTCGAGGGCGCGACGATAGTCCTCGTCGAGCACTTCCAGTTGACCCACTCCTGCCAGGGCCCGCACGGTGCCCACTACGGCTCCGGGCTTCCACTCTCCGTCGCTACGTTCGAGCCGGCGAATCTCCCAGTCAATCACGATACGCCCTTCCAGGGAACTTCCATCAGTTCGCACTTGGAGCGCATGTAGTCGCGCAGCGTCGAGTCGGCCAGGGCCGGCAGAAAGCCTTTCACCGAGCGGGTGAGGTGGGTCCGAAAGGCCCCGTCGTCTTGATAGCGACTGAGCATGTCTCGGATAGAGAGTTCTGGCTGTTGGTGCAGCCATCCCGGCAGGAACGTGGTCAAGGCTTTGTCGGGATTGAGTTGGCGCGGAACGGCCCCGAGCTTCTCGAGGTAGCGACCTTGACCGTTGCAACCGAAGCCGGCCATCGAGATGGCCTCGTCATCGGTCAGGCTGCCGGCGCAGGTCTTGACCTGGAAGAACTCGGAGAAGCACTCGGCCCAGTCCTCTTTCTTGTTGACGGCAGCATAGTTGGTGACGAAATCGCCGCCGGGACCCACGGCCTTGGGGTCGCCCTGGCCGAACGGTTCGGTCGAGAGGCCGTAGCGGTTGTCGGCAGCGTGGCCCATCTCGTGGTAGAGCACCTTCTTGACGTGGTTGAGCGACTCGAGGGGATTCTTCTTGAGACCCCTCGAGGCCATCCGCGACAGCGAGATCGAGGTTTGCTCGCCCGATTTGACGGCGGTGCCCAGAACGTCGCGGCCGGTCTCGCGGCTTTTGCCCAGGTCGTCGATCATGAAGACATCTTTGATCACCGGCATCACCATGCCATGGGGGTCGACGGCGGCGAACTGGGCCAGCGCCTTTTCCACCGTTTTGAGTTCGGCGGGGCTGGCGCCGTGGATGTTGACCACATGGGTGACTCCGCCAGTGCCCTGAAGTTCGAGCCGATGGACCCCAACCGCGCTGGCCTGACGCTGCAAGTCGAGATGATCGGCGTGGGTGAGAACCCCCCCGGCTGCCGGCTTGGGTGTGGCCTCTTCGGTAACTTCCATGGCCAGCACGGTGGGATTGTTGGCGGGCGCGGTGGCGACGGGCTGGGGGGCGGGCGGTTCAGGTGGGCTGACGGTCGGCGGAGCCGGGGCCAGGGTGACGGAATCCGAGGCGGTCGGAGTCTCCTCGGCCCGAACCACGGCCGAGGCCGCCGGTCTCGGTCGTTCGAGCCGGCCGACCTGGACGGCTGGTTCTCTCTGTAGAGGGCCGATTGCCACGAGCAATTATACCCCACATGCAGTCGCTCGCGCCAGCGTTACTTGAGCAGCAATTGCAGGCTTGCGGTCTCGCCGTGCTTACTATGCCGCAGAGCGGTGAAATGCAGCGACTCCGGGGTGACGCCTACAGGCAGAAAGAAGACCAGGGTGCCTCCGCTGCCAGCCCCGGCGTTGACCAGGGTGTCGCGTGGGATGCCGCCCTCGAGCGCCCAGCTGGCCACCACCTGGTTATGCAAGCCCGAACCGCGCTCTTTGCCGTCGCTGGCGGTCAGGCGCCAGTTCGGCTGACTGACACCGAAGTGCAGCTTGTCCGAGGTGAGATTCTTGGCTTCGAGTGTCACCAAGATCACATGTTGACGTTTTTTGCCGTCCTGAAAGACGTACTTGCGCATATAGGCGAAGTGCTTCTGGCCATCCTCAGAGGTCAGGCGCTTGGTCCAGGGCAGCTTCTCGTATTCTTCCATGGTGGTTACGTCAGCGAGCTTAGAGACCCGCATCTGCCAGTGGCCGTTGCTCACCCACGAGCCGGCCGGACCCTTGGCCTCGAGGGGCTTTTGGGCGCTGCCGGGCTTGCCTTTGGCGGGAGTCGCAAAGACGGTGGCGTTTTGTTGACCTTGCCCCTTCGGACTCTTGACCTTGCCGATGTTGACGACCAGGCTCTGCGTCTCTCCGTCGTGGCTGTGGCGCAGCGATTCGAAAAAGAGGGCGCCGGCCTGATCGTAGTCAGGAATGAAGAAGACCAGAGTCCCTTTGCCCGTCTTGCCGCCGCCCAGGGGTGCGTCCTTGGGCATGCCGGACTTAAGATGGCGCATGGCCACGAGTTGATTAAAGGTTGAAGGAGCGAAGGTCTGGCCATCATCGCACCGCAGGCGCCAGTTTGGACTGGTGACGCCAAAATCGCGGGGCTCACCACTCAGGTTCTTGGCTTCGACGGGCACCAGGCAGACTCGCAGATGCTTGCCGAAGACCGACTCTTTGAGGAACTTCATGTGCGCCTCGCGTTTGCCGGCCTCGAAGGGCTTCCAGTCGAGCTTTTCATACTCGGCCAGGTCGTTGGCGTAGGCGACCGGTCCCACCTTGAGGGTCCAATGGCCGTTAGTCACACACTCACCGGCCGGGCCTTCGCCGCGGTGGGGCTTGTCCCACCCCCCCGGAGCGGCCAGCGCCCAGGTCGAGGCCAGCAGTAGCAGCAGTAATACTCTCATGAATCGTCCCCTTTTCTTGTGAAGATGAACAAAGAATGCAATTTGGCTCGATCGGCGGCTTTGGCCGGACGCAGGCCCTCAGAGGTCAAGACGAGTTCCGAGTGGTTCACCAGTTCAAAGCCGGCCTGCTTCATTTGCGAGACGACCTCGTCAGCGGTGATGTTGCCGTGATCGGGGTCGACGATGGGATTGTTTTCGGACCAGTCCAGGATGACCATCCTACCCTCCGGTTTGAGGCTGCGGGCAATCGAAGCGTAGAAACGGACAACCTGCTCGAGAGGAGCCGAAGCGCCGGCCCGGGCGCGCGGGTAGTGGAAATAGTGAACCTGTCCCAGATAGGCGAGATCCAGACTGCGGTCGGGCAGCAGGCAGTCGGTGACGTCGTGAAGTACCAGTCTCACATTGTCGAGAGGCGGCTGGAAGGGCCGCTGGAAGAAATAGTCATCTTCATCAGGCGCGGGGGCGGGCCGCATCCAGGCCTGGATTGACTGCAGGGCCGAGGCGGAAACATCGGTGGCCCAGACCTGTCCGGTGGTTCCTACCGCTCGCGAGAAGTCGTCGAGCGTAGCTCCTGAGCCGGTGCCGATGTCGGCGATGACCATGCCCGGCTTGAGTCCGAGCAGCTTGGTCAGGCCCGCGAATCGATCTCGCCGCCCCTTGCGCGAAAGCTCGGCCAGTCGCTCGAGGGGGATGAAATAGGCTTTGACGCGTTCGGGCGTGGCCTCATAGCCAAGCAGTCGGCCAGGGGGGGCCTCGATAGCCAGGCGATGAGCCCGATCCTCTGCGGGGGTGGGTACGGGAGTGGTTCGGTCCGAGAGCAGTTGGAAGTAGGGGGCGGGGTTGCGCTCCATCCGGGCGGAGGAGTTGGGGCTGGGGTCGGGGCCCACCGACTTCACCAGGCGAAAGCCCGTCTTGGACGCCACGGCCATGTCCTGATCGGGATAGAGGCGGAAACGATTGCTGCAGCGCCACCAACTGGGGTGCTCATCGGCGGCGCCCCCACGGATGACGCGGGCGCCGTTGACCTCGCCGAGGTCTTCGCGACCATCGTTGGCGCGGTATGGGTAAGTCGCGTAGCGCGACGAGCACCATTCCCATTGATGGCCGACCATCGCCAGGCAACCGACCGGTGTCGGTTGGTCGAGTTTGCTACGGTCGAGTTGCTCGCCCCAGGGAAAGCGCCGGCCGTCGCTGCCTCTGGCCGCTCGTTCCCACTGAGCCTCGCTGGGTAGCCGCCCGCCGGCCCAGCGACAGTAAGCTTCGGCAGCCTTCCAGGTCACGCCCAGCACCGGGTCTTGCTCGCGACCCGACTCGGGCTCGAAACTCTCTGAGTTTCTGGCAAAGGCCCGTCCGCGAAAGCCACCCTCGGCCAGAAAGCGAGCGAACTCTTGCTGGCTGACAGGCTTGATGCTGATGAAGTAGGGCTGGAGTTCTACGTGCTGGGCCGGAGCTTCGTCGGGCTCGGCCTGCTCGCTGCCCATGGTGAAGACACCTGCAGGCACATACACCATGCCGGCTGGTGGGGTAGGGGACTGGTTGGAAGAGCGCGAGCATCCGCCCAGGGCCAATAGCAGCAAGACGATGATGAAGCGCTCCCCCACGGCCAGGGCTTAGACCGGTCGGCGATGCGATCCTGCCAGGCCGACTCGCAGCTATTGACTCCTGCCAGGCGCCTGGCTGATCGACGCCGGATTTGCAACATCATTTCGGCGCAGGATCCACTCCGAATGAGGGGGTAACTGAGCCCATGCAGCCCACCGCCGCGAGTCTCGGGATCGGGGCCGCCCTGGTCGCCAATGCCTCCTGGGTGCTCGGCTCGATCGCCTTTGCTCGGCTGCTTAAGCAAGGCTCGCCGATGGGCCTCAATCTGGGGCGCGGTCTGTTCACACTGGCTTATTTGGGAGCGGCGCTGTTGCTTTGCTCGACCTGGTCGCCACTGTCCCACGAAAACCTGGCGTGCCTGGCGCTGAGCGGCTTGCTCGGCATGGCCCTCGGAGATAGCCTGTTTTTTGCGGCCCTGGCCCGGCTGGGGCCCCGCTTGACCTTGCTGCTGGGCATGATGGGTCCGGTCTTTAGCGTGGTGCTCGGTTTGTTGGTGCTACGCGAGCGTTTCGGAGTGGTCGACGCGGTGGGGATGGTATTGACCCTGACCGGGGTGGCCGGGGTGGTCTGGCACCGGGCCGAAGGCGAGGCTCACGAGGGTCGCGCGGTCGGGGTTTGCCTGGCCCTGGGCGGCACCCTGGCTATGGCGCTGGGTAGCCTCCTGGCCAAAGTGGCTCTGGTCGAGGTGCCTCCTTTGCAGGCCGCGTTCGTGCGCATGGCGGCCAGCGTGGTGGCGCTCTCGCTGCTGGCGCTCTGCACCGGCAGATTGGGAGCGTGGCTGCGGCCATTTACGCTGCCCTCGAGTCGATGGCAGCTTCAGGCGGCCATCGCCATCGTGGTCTTCGGAGGCTTTTTTTTGTCGATGGTGGCCTTGCGGCTGTTGCCGCTGTCGCTGGCTGCGCTGGTGGCCGCCAGCGAGCCGTTGATGGCCTTGCTGATTACCTGGTTGGCCCTGAGCGAGCCCGTCTCGCGGGGCCAGGGTCTGAGTGTAGTGGTGGGATTAACCGGCGTCTTCCTGCTCATCCTTTAGGGCCAAATAGCCCTGGAAGTTGAGCCAGGAGAAGAAAATGCTCACCTCGCTGAATCCGGCCCGGCCGAGCATCTGCAGGTTCTCTTCGGGTTCGAATGGCACTAGCCGGTTCTCGAGGGCCTCGCGTTTGCGCCGGATCTCGTCGACCGAATAGCCCTGCTCAAGCTTGAAATGGTGGTGCTGCTCGATATAGAGGTTATTGGTCTGGCGGCCTGGCAGGATGACCTTTTCGAGCATGACCAGGCATCCACCCGGCTTGAGCCGTGCTCTAATCTGGTCGAGCAGAGCCTGACGGCGGACCGGTCGCAAGAACTGCGCCACCAGCGAGAGAATCACGGCCGTGGGCGGTCCCTGGGCGAATTCGGGCGGCTCGATATCAGCTCGAACCAGTTCGATATCGTGCCTTTCACGTCTGGGGGCCAGCTTTTGGGCAGCGTGGTCGAGCATGGCCTGGGATTGGTCGACTCCTACCAGTTTCAGAGGCTCTTCCGCCAACTCGACCAACCGAACCAGAGTGTTGCCGGTCGAGCAGCCCAGGTCATAAATGGGGCCATCGGCCCCTCTGGCCAGCACCAGCCGGGCCATGAGTTCCTGCACGGCCTCGTAATGGGGCACGCTGCGGCGTACCATGTCGTCGAACACCTGGGCTACCGGGGCATTGAATTCGAACGACTCGTAGCTCGCTTCTTGGCTTTCAAACAGACGGTCGCGCACCCGCTGGGTTTGGACAACCAGGAGGTCCTCGCCTGCAGTCGTCAAGTGGTGACCCGCGCGGCCCTTTAGAAAAAGCCCCGGCTGGTGAGCCGGGGCTTTCAAGTTAGTCGTCGAGCAGACCGGGCGGCGGCCCGAGGATCTCGCGCAGTAGCACGGCTCGCCGCAACTGGTCGCGATTCAGGCCGCCCAGCACGACGGCTCCCACACTGCGTTCCACCCGCACTGCCTCTTCGGGAGCGTGAAGGTGAGGCTCGGGGTCGCACTCGGGAACCGAGAAGACCTCGGCGGCCTCGACGGTCGGCTGCAAAGCCTGCTGCCTCTGCTGTGGCTGGCGGCGTTGCTGCCCTCCGCCCCGACCTTGCTGCTGCCGGGGCTTTTGGGCTTGCTTGGCGGCCTGAGCCTGCTGGGCAGCCACGGCTTTCTCCATCTGCTCCTTGGCCTGGCGTTCGGCCTCGGCGATGGCTTCTTTGAGTTGGCTGAAGATATCCATCAGTTACTCGCTTTGAGCCGTCCCGAACGCAGAGCCGCGGCCAGACCCAGGGGAACCCGGGCTTCGGCCTCGACGACTTTCGCTTTCATTTCGACCACGGAAGCCCGCATCTCTTCCTCGCGCGCAGCTGCTTCGGCGCGTCGTTGCTCGGCGCGAGCCTGGGCGATCTGCTTGTCGGCTTCGGCCTGGTCGATCTGCAGGTGGGCTCCGATGTTGCGCCCCACATCGACATCCATGATGTCGATGGAGAGAATTTCGAAAGCCGTGCCCGCATCAAGACCCTTGGAAATGACCCGCTGCGAGATGATGCTCGGGTTCTCGAGCACGTTCTTGTGGCTGTCGGCCGAGCCGATGGTGGTGACCACACCTTCGCCCACGCGGGCCAGAATGGTCTCTTCGCCGGCGCCGCCGACCAGACGCTCGATGTTGGCCTTGACGGTAATCCGGCAGATAGCTCGCACCTGAATACCATCCTTGGCCATGGCTGCGATAGGGGGGGTCTGGATGACCTTGGGATTGACGGTCATCGAGACCGCCTCGAGAACGTCGCGGCCGGCCAGGTCGATGGCCGAGGCGCGTCCAAAGTCGAGGGGGATCTTGGCTTTGTTGGCTTCGATCAGAGCTCTCACCAGTCTGAAGACCTGGCCACCGGCCAGATAATGCGCTTCGAGCCCGTGCGCGGTCAAATCAGCCAGGCCCGCCTGACGTCCCATGATCAAGGGTTTCACCACGGCCGCCGGATCGACCCGCCGCAGACGCATCAGCACCAGGGTGATGGGGCTGATGGACACTCCGGCCGAGACGGCTTCGAGCCAGAGCCCGATCGGAACATAGAAGAGAAAGAAGCCACCGCAAACTAGGACAATGGTCAATAAGATATAGGACATCGTGTTTTAGCCTTTCTGCGGGGCTTTGTCGCTACCCGCGAGCGCCTGACGCATCCTGGTGTCGGCGATGACGTTTTCCAGCTTGTAGTAGTCGAGCACGTTGAAGCGCCCGGATGAGAGAGCTTCGAACATCGCCTCGGGCACCTCGGCCTCAGCCTCGACCACTTTGGCGCGCATTTCTTCGACGCGGGCCCGCATTTCGGTCTGGCGAGCCATCGCCTCGGCGCGGCGCTGCTCGGCCCTGGCCTGCGCCACTCGTTTATCGGCGTTGGCCTGATCGATTTGGAGGCGGGCTCCGATGTTTTCACCCACATCCACATCAGCGATGTCGATGGAGAGGATCTCGAAGGCGGTTCCCGAGTCCAACCCGGTGGCCAGCACGGCCTCTGTGATCAGGTCGGGGTTTTCGAGCACCTGCTTGAAGTCGCGGCTCTTACCGATAGCGGTCACGATACCCTCGCCGACGCGTGCCAGCACCGTTTCTTCACCGGCCGAACCGACCAGTTTCGAGATGTCGGTGCGCACGGTCACCAGGCAGGTGGCTTTGACCTGGATACCGTCGTGGGCCACGGCCTCGATGAGGGGAGTCTGAATGACCTTGGGGTTGACGCTCATCTGAACCGCCTGCAGTACGTCACGACCGGCCAGGTCGATGGAGGTGGCTGTCTCCCAGTCGAGTTCGATACCGGCCTTGGTGGCAGCGATGAGAGCAGCCACCACATTGCGGATGTTGCCGCCGGCCATGTAGTGGGTCTGAAGCTGGGCCACGCTGATGGGCAGGCCCGCGTAGTTTGCCGTGATGGCCGGAAGCACGATTTCGTGCGGCGGAATCTTGCGAAACGAGCGCATCACGAACAGCTCCACAAGACCCACTCGGACCTTCGAGAAGACTGCGCTCAGCCAGAGCGGAAAGGGCACGAAATAGAATAGCAACTGCACGCACATAAATGCGATAAACAGTAAGAATAGAACAAATCCGAAATCCACGAAGGGTCTCCTCCCTATTACTAGTCCTGACCAGGAGTGGCCCGGACGACGACTTTGTTGCCTTGAACAGATACGACTTCGACGTAGTGACCCTTTTGAATAAAGGATCCTTCTGTTACCACGTCGACGCGGCGACCGTCAAACTCGGCGATTCCGCCCGGCCGCAAGGGGCTCGAGCAAACTCCGACCGCGCCGATCTCGATACTCGAGGTGATGGTCACGGGGGTAGGGGGGCTCACGGGCGGCTCGAGCACGATAAACCCTCGGAATAGTCGGTTTTCGGGTAGGAATTTGAGCAACGCAAACCCTCCGCCCACGGCCGCGCACAGCGCGGAAAGAAAAACGGTTAAACCAGTTTCCCAGTTGTCAAAGGACAGCACGGTGGAACCACCGATGCCCAGAATCCCGATGACTCCAAAGACTCCCACCCCGGGCATCACAAAGATCTCTACCGCCAGACAAATGAGGCCACCCACGAAGAGAGCCAGGGGGACCCAAATGTCTTCACCCGCGAGATAGCGGCCGGCAAAGAAGAGCCCGATGGCGCAGAAAGCAGTCACCTCGGCCACGCCTGAGCCTAGAGTGATGACGGTCGCCGCCAGAGCGACCACTCCGATGATTAAAAGGGCGCCGGCTACCGCGGGCTGGGTGAGGAAATCGCCCACCTGGGCTTTCCATCCTGGTCCCTCGGCCAGGGCCGGGCCGCTGACCAAAAATGACAACACGGTCAGCAACAAGAGCCGGTCACCTGATAGCACTCCTCGCATAGAACTCACCTCCAAAATCCAGTTCAATTATATCATATTCAACCGGATTTGCATATATGCATCACGGGACCCCCCCACGAATGGTGACCCGCTGACCTTTACGGCTTCGGGCTCAGCGGCCGCACCCCTCGTTTTTTTCGGGATTCTGCTGCTTTGAGGTATCTTTCAGGCTCGTCCCCTAGAGTCAAGCTATGTTGATTGCAGGACATCCCATGACTCTCCCCCACGCCAGCCGGGCGCTGTTTCCGGCCTCTACCCCGCCCCCGGCCGTCCCGGCTACGACTCCTCAAGAGGAACCCTTGCTGACGCGAGGCGACGCCTTCCGTCTGGGGGGAGCGGTGATCGGCGGCCTCAGCTGCGGATTGATCGGAGCTGATATCGGCATGACCCGCGGCATGGAGTCCTCTATCGGGGTATTCGGCTCGCACCCTTTGGCCCAGGCGTTCAGCCTGTTGACCATCGGCCTGGTGATGGGACTACGCGGATCGCTGCTGGGCACCATCGGGGGCACCCTGATCGGGGCAGCCGTAGGTGCTGGCGCCGGTCATCTGTTGGCTAAAGCGACCGAGAAATAAGTTTACAGACCGCCTGGTTTGAGGCCGCCGGGAAGACTCACCGGGCCGCCCTGGGCACCGCTCTGCAAGTTTTGCATGATCCCGTTTAACAGGCTGGTGCCGGCGGTGCTGGGTGTCTCTGCTTTCGGAGCCGGAGAGGGCTTGGTAGCGCCGGGCTTCTGCCGGGCAGCTTTCAGACCGAGAGCTTTCGTATCGGGAACGGGGAGGCCGTTCTTGCCTTTCTTGACCAGCCCAGCCCGCGCAGGGTTCAGGGCGGATGCGACTCCGAATGCCAAGATAGTGGCTCCTTCCTGCTGTATGAATGCTAGTATAGAGCCTGGATGAACTCAAATTGGACGGTCGGGTTTGCTATTTTGTGAACATTGTTGCCGGAATGTAGCCGCGTGTTTAGCCTTTCCAGAGGGCACGTTCGAGATGGATGCGGTCTTCGGGCAATTCGCGCACGATGTGGTCGACGTACTTCTGGTCGTAGTGCAGGGTGACCTGGCTGGCGTCGTGGATGTTGATCATCCCGTTGCGAGCCACTACCGCCCCCCGGATATTGAGCGGTTGATTGGTCCGGGTCTGGATCTCGACATTGTCCTTGGCGTAGAGCAAGCCATTGAAGGTCAGAGAGCGATCAACCGCGGTTCCGGCCTCCCAGTTGTAGGGGGGCTTGATGGTGATATCCTTGCCGGCGTAGATGGACAGGTCGGCCTGCTCGTCGGCCGTCACCGAGGCCCAGTTAGGGCGAAGATGCACGTTGCCGGTGGCCAGCAATTTGCCGGCCCCTCTGATCGGTCCCTCGACCCCCAGATCGCCGTCGACAATGATCGAGCCCGAGTTCTCCTCGGCGACTCCATCCCCGATCCCGCCCACCAATTCACCAAAGACCAGTTGCGGGATTATGTCGTTCTGATAGGAGGCCACTCCGAAGTCGCCATCCACGTGCAGGTGAGCATCTTCGTCGACGGCCATCCAGTCTTCGGTTAAATTGACCTTGACCCGATTGTCGACCAGCCAGAAGGTCGAGTCCCGAGGGTGCCCCACCACGCTGGTGCCGGCCATGCGAGCCCCCTCGGGAATACCCCCGGGCTCGCTGACATACCAGAATTCTTGCAGTTCACCGCTGGAAAATCCCGCGTCATCGATGGCCCGAGTGCGGCGTTCCATGACCTTGACCGAGGCCGTCTGCGTGATCCCGCCCACTTCGTATTCGACCTGGACCCGCGAAAAGAGATAAAGACCGGACCTGACGCTGGTGTTGGCGTCGACGCCAACCTCGCTGATCTTGAGGTCGTGAATGTCATAGCTGGTCTTGGCGTCGGGAATGAAACGGCCCCCGGTCTGGCTAACGGCGTTGGCCATCACGCTCTGGTTGGTGACCGACTGACCGCCCACGGTGACGTCTTGTTGCGACCAGATCACTCCTTTGTCGGCCTGGGCCACGGCGGGCACGAAGTCGAGTCGATTGGCGGAAGGCACGTGAATGTCGCCCTTGGAGCGGATCTGATTGCGCAACGGGTGCTCGCTGGTGAGCTTGAGCCCGGTGGCCTCGATGTTGATGCCGCCCGAGGACACGGCGGCTCCGTCGAACAGAGGGGCGATGCGCAACAAGACTTCGCGTTGCTGGGTCACTCCTCCACAGGTGCCGGTAATGCGCAAACGGCAGGCCGAAACCGGCACGCCCCCGGATTCGCTCGAACCCGAGAGATTGTTGGTGACGACCACGCGGAACTCGGCGTCAAGGTCGGTCAGTTTGCCTTCGACTCGGTGGCTACCACCGATTTCGCGCACCTCGAGTTCGGGAGCCACCGAGCCATCGGTATAGTCGTCGTCGAAAGCGGCTCGGGCCCAGAATTTGTTGTGTTCGAGCCGGAAAAAACAGTATTCGGTGGCGCTGGCACAGGCTCGATTGGCCTTCTCGCTCTGGCTGCTGTAGCCGGCCAGGGTCAATTGATCGCGATTGACCTGGAAGAAAGCGCCCAGCAGAATCAGCAACAAACTCGTGATCACGATGAGCAGAAAGAGCGCGATTCCTCGTTGCCGTAGCTTTGCCATGTCCACCCCTACAACTCCGGAAAAGTGTTGAGAGCCCTCAAGCTATAGACGACCTCGTGGGTCTCGTCGACCTCTTTTTCGGTCTGGATAGCTTTACGCCCTCGCCCTCGGAACTTGACCGAGACGTTCAGTAGTTGATCCGCCTCGTCTTTTTCCACCATGAAAGATAACACACTCTGAGCCAGAATGCCGGTGGAGTAAATGTCGTTGTTGTACTTGGGCTCATCGTCGATATTCACTCCCAGGTCCGGATACGGCAGCATGTTGGGCAACGTTCCGCCCGGTTCGACTTTTTGGTGGACCAGACGTCCCAAGCCGCGTTCCTGGGTGGCGTAAAATACGATGTAACGGTCCCAGCGGGGGGTCACTCCGTTGACGAAGTTGGCGGGATTGGACCAGTCAGACAGCCCGTGGCACACGACCGCATCCCGACGCACGGTCATCCCCTCGAAGGTCACGGTGCGCTCGAGCACACCGATGGTGGCCCAGTGGGACAGTTGAAAATCGCGTTCGAGCAGGGCTCCGACCCGGCGGGCGTCGCCTTGAAGCCCGCTGCGCAGGACCGCGTGCTGGAAGCCTCGGCTACCCATGGAGAATAGCCCAAAGATGGTCAGGGTCAAGAAGCCCAGGATGAGAAGGACCAGGGCTGCTTCCAGCACTGTAAAGCCGCGTCGCTTCATTGGTTAGGATAAACCAGTTGCCCCAGTGTAGTGGAAAGCCGTCCCATGTCACGGCGGGATCCGGTGGAATCGGTGGAGTCCTTCCACCACTCGACCCGCACGGTCACCTGATAGACCACGCCCATGGGATAGGCCGAGGCAGGAGTGGTGACCAGGGTCGGTGTTACGGTGTAGAGGTAAGTGATCTGATTGGTGGTGTCGCGGCTATAAATGTCCATCTGGCCGTTAGCGACCCCGCCGGTGCCCCAATTGGGTGGACCTTCGCGCACCGCCCGATCAAGAACTTTCTTGGCCAGGTGTTCACCCACCGACAGATCCGAGTTCTTGGCCGTCGAGGTCAGGAGCTTGGCGAATACGCCGATGAGAACCACCGCGATCATCCCCACCAGGCCTGCTGCCAGCACCGTTTCGGCCAGCGTCAATCCCCTTGAACGTCCCACCTGCTCAGTATAGCAGATTATAGTCCGAGTAGAGCCTGGACCTTGGCCCAAACGATATCCCACTCTACCGGCTTGCTGGCCACCTGATCGGCGCCAAGCATGTTGGCGATCTCGAGAAAGACCGTGTTGCCGTGCAGGCCGGCCGAGAGCATCATCACCTTGGGGGCGTTGGGCAGTTCTTTGAGCTCTTTGAGGGTCTCGAGGCCTTCTTTGTTGGGCATGACGATATCGCAGATGACCAGGTCGGCCGGATCATTACGAAAGTGACGCAGACCTTTCTCGCCGTCGGTGGCTTCGCTGACTTTCAGGCCGTGCTCTTCGAGGCCTCGCCGCAGGATTTCGCGGACGCTATCGTCATCGTCTATCAGCAGAATGTGACGAGACAAGCTAGCCTACTCGGGTGCCGGGTGGGAGTTCGTGGATGGGCGTCACCAGGCTGACCGGGCTATCCCCGCCACCAGCGGCCAGCAGCATACCCTCGCTCAGGATGCCGAAAATCTTGCGCGGCTTGAGGTTGTCGATGATGCAGATGGTCCGCCCCTCCATCTCTTCGGGGGCGTAGTCCTTGCGGATTCCTGACACGATGGTTCGGTCCTGGCGGGAGCCGTCGTCTAAGGTCAGACGTAGCAGTTTGTCGGCCCCCTCGACGGCTTCGGCCTTGACGACCCGGGCGGTGATCATTTTCACTTTGACGAAGTCGTCGTATTCGATGGATGAGGTTTCCACTTTCTTTTCCTCGATTTTCTTGGCTGGCTTTTCGGGTTTTTTGCCCGTCTGTTGCTCTTTGCGCTGGACGAACTCGTCTTCAAGGTTGGCCAGGTCGAGCTTGGGAAAGATGATGGCGGCCTTGCCGATGGTGGTAGCGCCGGTCAGTAGCTCGCCAGCGGTGTTCAGGCTTGAACCCGTGGCCGTGCCGGACAGGCCCAGCTGGCTCCACAGTCGGTCGCAGGCGCCGGGCATGACCGGAGTCAGCAACAACACCACACTGCGCAGGCAGTTGAGGACGGCCGAGAAAAAGGCTTCGAGTTGAGGGTGCCTGGTGGCGTCCTTGGCAAGTTCCCAGGGCTTTTGCTCGTCGATGACGCGGTTGAGGGCCCGCACCAGCACCCAGATGGTCTCGAGCGCCTCTTTGAACTCGAGCTTCTGATAGTGCTCCAGCGTCTTGCTGGTTGTCGCAGTGCGCAGGCCCATCAGTTCTTCGAGTTCGGCTCCGTGGTCGGCCTGGCCCGGCACCGTGCCTTTGAGAAAGCGCGAAGCCATGGTCAATACGCGATAGACCAGATTGCCGAAGTCGTTCGCCAGATCGTAGTTATAGCGCTCGGCCAGGGCCCGCACCGAGAAGTTTCCATCCAGACCCACGGGCACTTCGCGCAGGGTGAAGTAACGGACCCCATCAGCGCCCACCAGGGCCACGGCGTCTTCGGGGTGGAAGACGTTGCCCTTGCTCTTGCTCATCTTGGTGCCGTCGAAGTTCCAGTAGCCATGCACCAGGCATTGCCTGGGTAAAGGCAGACCGGCAGCTTGCAACATGGCCGGCCAGACGATGGTGTGAAACCAGGGGATATCTTTGGCCATGATATGGAGGTCGGCCGGCCAGAAGTTGTGTTCGGGCTGAACCGAGAGGGGATCTTTGCCTTCGGCCACTGCTTTGACCGCGGCTTCAGCATCGAAGCCGCTGCCCGTCATGTAGGTCCAGAGGGCGTCGACCCAGACATAGAAGACATGCCGGTCGTCCCACGGCAGAGGAATGCCCCAATCGGTGCTGCTGCGGCTGATGCAAAGGTCGCGCAGCCCGCCCCGGATGCGATTGAGCATCTCGTTGCGCCGGAAGCCCGGGATGATGGCCTCGGGGTTTTGCTCGTGAAATTCGAGCAAGAAGTCTTGATACTTGCTCAGGCGAAACCAGTAGGCTTCTTCGGTAAGATGCTTGAGATACGGCTCGCTCTCGGGATTGTCGGGCACTTCGGCTTCGTCGAGAAAGCGATTATCGGTGGTGTGATACCATCCCGAATAGTCGGCCTTGTAGACATCACCCTGATCATAGATCCTCTGGAAGGCCGCCTGGACGGTGCGGCGGTGCTCAGGTGACGAGGTGCGATAGAAGCCGTAGTCGCCAATGTCGAGCAGTTTCCAGGCTTTGGTAAACTCGGGAATGAGCTGGCTGCAGAACTCGAGCGGTGAGAGGCCCGCCGCGGCCGCTTTGTCGGCGATATTTTGACTGTGCTCATCGCTGCCCGTCACCATCAGGGCCTCGTGACCCAGCATGCGGTGGTAGCGAGCCAGCGCGTCAGCGATGATGGTAGTGTAGCCGGTGCCCATGTGTGGCGGGGCGTTGACGTAATAGATCGGTGTGGTTACGTAGAAGCGACGGCTCATGGGCTCAGGCTCTTCGCTTCGACCGCCACCCCGCCCTCTTAGAAAAGCCGAGTTAGGCGAGGGTCCCCAGATAGCTATAGAGGGGGACCAAAACCGAGAGCACGATGAATCCCACCACGAAAGCTACGAATCCGAGCAAGAGGGGCTCGAGTGCCGCTCCCAGGGTCTCGATCTTGAAGCCGACCTCGGTGTCGTAATAGCCGGCCACGCGACTGAACATGTCGGCCAGGTGCGAGGATTCTTCTCCGGCTTTGATCATGTGAGTCAGGGTGGTGGGATAGATGTCGGGCCTGGTGGCCATATGGTCTGAGGCTAGCGTTCCCTCCTGCAGACTTTCAGACAGCCAGCGCGCATCGGCCCGCAGCACCGGACTGCCGCTGGCGTGGGCGCTCATCCTCAGGCTGCGAGGCAGGTCGACCCCGGCATTGATGAGGGCGCTGGCGGCGGCGGCAAAGCGTGAGGTGGTGGCCAATCGCAGCATGGTTCCGAGCAACGGGATCGAACTCAAGAATCGAAAGATAGCGACTCCACCGGCCTCGGTCCGGTAGAGATCGCGGATCCCGACCAGGATGGCTGCAGCCAACGCCAGGCCTACTACCCAGGCGCCCGGGTTCTTGACCAGGTTGGTGATCAAGATCATGACCTTGGTGGTCATCGGCAGCTCGATGTCCATCTCCTGGAAGATGTTGATGAAATTGGGCAGCACCGTGTAGAAGAGGATCAGGGTCAGGGCGCAGGTTAGCATCATCACGAAGGCGGGGTAGGTGAGAGCGCCTTTCACCCGGCGATAGAGCTTGTCGTCCGACTCTTGCCAATCCGCCAACTGCTCGAGGGCGACGTCCAGGTGACCCGTGTTCTCGCCGATGCTCACCATGGCCAGGTAGACTTTGGGAAAAATGCGAGGAAAGAGAGCCAGGCTGGCGCTGAAGTGATGACCGGACGCGACCCGTGCGGCTACCGTGCTGATTACCTCGCCGAAATTCGGGTGTTCAGGCTGGTGCGACAGGGTGTCCAACGCCACCAGAATAGGAACCCCGGTGCGGACCATCGTGGCCAGTTGGCGCGTGAACAAGATGACGATGTGGGCCGGACAGCGGACCTTGTCCATCCAGGCTTCATCGAATGTGATGCCAGACTTCCCCAAACAAATCTCCTGCCAGCAATACTATACAAAAACTAGGCCCGAACTCCTTTTCTGCAGGTTGGGCAGGGGCTTCGGGCGAACCTTTTCAGCGTGAAAAAAATTCGTGTAGCAGTAATTTTTGGTGGGCGTTCGGGCGAGCACGAAGTGTCCATCATGTCCGCCCGCTCGGTATTAGCCCACCTCGACCCTCAGCGCTATGAGGTGGTTCCTCTAGCGATTTCGCGAGCGGGGCGTTGGTTGCCTCCCGTGGCGGCCCGAGCAGCCCTCGAGGCCGGGGTGGCCGAGTCGGATTCGGCCGGGTTGACACTTTCGCCTGGCAGTGGGGGTCAGGCGCTGGTGCCGGCCCAGGCTTCTGAAGAGCCAGTCGAGACGATCGACGTCGTTTTTCCCGTCTTGCACGGCCCCTATGGCGAAGACGGCACGATCCAGGGTCTGCTCGAGATGACCGGGCTGCCTTACGTCGGGGCGGGCGTGCTTTCGTCGGCTGTGGGGATGGACAAGGCCATCATGAAGGCGATCTGGCAATCGGCCGGGCTGCCCCTGTTGCCCTCGACCGAACTGCTGCGCTCGCGCTGGCAACTCGAGCGCGAGACCATTTTGACCGAACTCGAGCAGATGCCCGGGCTCACCTGTTTCGTCAAACCCTGCAATCTAGGCTCGAGCGTGGGTATCAGCAAAGCCCGAGACCGGCAAGAACTGGCCCGGGCCATTGACCTGGCCTGTCGTTTCGACCGCAAGATCCTGATCGAAAAGGCGGTCGAGAATCCTCGCGAGATCGAGTTGGCCGTGTTGGGGAACGATTTTCCCGAGGTGTCGGTGCCGGGCGAGATCATCCACGGTCAAGACTTCTACGACTATGAAAGCAAGTATTTCAAGACCGATGGTCAGGTCACGCAGATTCCGGCTGACCTGCCCGCTGACACCGTCCAAGAACTGCAGCAGCTGGCCCTGCGGGCCTACCGCGCCCTGGACCTGTCAGGGCTTTCTCGGGTCGACTTCTTGATGGATGCCGAGGGGAGGGTCTATCTCAACGAGGTCAATACTCTGCCCGGATTTACGCCGATTTCGATGTATCCCCGCCTGTGGGAGGCCAGTGGGCTACCTTATCCCCAACTGCTCGACCGGCTCATCGAATTGGCGCTCGAGCGATTCCAGGACCGCGAGGCCAACCAATCTCGGCCGATCCTGTCCTCTACCACTCCTTCGTGATCAGCTTGCGCTGGGCCTGAAGAGCCAGGTTGACCAGGTTCTGGAAGGTTCCCACGCGGCGGTCGACAGCCAGTTGCATGGTGACGGCCTGGTCGGGGAAGTAAGCCACCAGGATGGAAATCTCCTGGGGGGGGGTCGTAGCCGGCTTGGCCTCGGCCGGGACCTCGAGGGATTTGAGTTCTGGTCTCTTCGCCTCGAGAGTGGTGGGGATCGACTGAAAGGCCGGGGCCCCCGCCGCGTCCGTGCGCCCCGGGTCGAGCAGATCCGGTCTGGCCGGGCCCACCGTCGGAATCTCGTCAAAAGGCCGCGCGTTCGGACTGGGGGCCGGTGCGGCCGGCTCGGGCTGCTCGGGTTGAGGCGCGGCGATTTCAAGGTGGGTCAAGAAGGCGTCGGCGCCGATGCCCTCGATGCGCTCACGATCGGGGGCAGCCGCCCGCAGGGCCATGAACGCATCCTCGGCTCGAAAGCTGGTGGTGCCGCCGAACAGCGAGATCTCGAAGAATTCTTCACCGTTCTCGCTGTAGCGGGCCTGGGAAAAGGCGGTCGGTGTCTCGAAGTCACGCGGAACCAGGCGTTCGGCGGCAGTCACCACGCGGGGTCGCAGCAAAGCCGACGGTTTGGCCGTGTCCGGAGTCAGGCTCGACCAGACATCGGGAGTCGCCTCGGGACGTTCCTCGGCCGCCGCTAACTGGGCCCGAACCTCTTCCGGCAGTTCTCTGGGCAGGGCCGGATTGAGGTCGGCGAACGGAGGCAGGGTCCATTGGGCCGGAGGAGCCACCGTGCGCTGGTTGGACTCGGGAGCCACCGCGATGCCCTCGAGCGGTGGTCCGCTGACCTCGAGTAGCGAAGGATTCTGGCTCGAGGCGTCGCGCAGACGCTGCTTGCAGTTGGTGATCTCTCGCACGTCACCCCGTTCGATCAGCCGACCGGCAAGATCGGGCGGGTAGCGCAAGGCGGAGTCCTGGGCCCAGGCGCCAAGACCGGTCAAGAGAATTAAGGCGATCAACCATCCACGCATCATTTCTGGCCTCTTATGCTCCTCTTTGGAGAATTCCTCTGGAACACAAAAAGACCCGGCCCTCGGGACGGGTCTTCCAGGATGCTGTCGCCGCGTCTCAGCCACCTACCACGGCTCCCGCCGACACTAGTTCGGCACTCCATCGAGCACTCATCGCACTCACAGCACGCAGGTAAGATACTGCTCCGGGGGGGCTGAATGATGAACAGGTTGTTAAAGCGGGGCAAAAGTCCCTAACGTGAGCATCCCCTGACGGCGCAGGGGAGCCCCCACCGGCGCCCCGAAAGCCCTTTCCCATGATGAAGTTGCGCTTTCTTGGGGCGGCCGGGACCGTGACCGGCTCGAAATACTTGATCGAGACCCGGGGCCACCGGTTCATGATCGACTGCGGCCTCTTTCAGGGCGAGAAAGAGATTCGGGCCCGCAACTGGCAAGAGCTACCCATCGACCCCACCGGCGTCGAGGCGGTGGTGCTCACCCACGCTCACATCGACCATACCGGCTACCTACCTCGCTTCACCCGCGATGGTTTTGACGGCCCCATTCATTGCACCGACGGCACCAAAGAGTTGACCGAGTTGCTGCTTCGCGATTCGGCTCGCTTGCAAGAAGAGCAAGCCAACTTCATGAACCGTAAGCGCCTGTCGAAGCACAAGCCGGCTCTGCCGCTGTATTCGATCGTCGACGCCGAAGACTGTCTGCGCCACCTCGAGTCCCATCCCTATCACCAGCCTTTCGAAGTCGTGCCCGGAGTCACGGTGACCTACTCTGACGCTGGACACATCCTCGGTTCCGCCTGGTTGGCGCTCGACATCGGCCCCCACCGTATCGTGTTTTCGGGCGACCTGGGCCGGCGCGAGGCCCCGATCCTACGCGATCCCGAGCCACCCGGCCGAGCCGACTACCTGATTCTCGAATCGACCTATGGCGATCGTCTGCACGGCGAGCACGACATCGAAGGCAACCTGATGCAAATCATCCGCCGCACCGTCGACCGCCGCGGGGTGCTGGTCATACCGGCTTTCGCCGTCGAGCGCACCCAGGAGATTCTCTATATTCTCAACGGCCTGGCACGCAGCCACGGCATGCCGCGCATCCAGGTCTTCATCGACTCGCCGATGGCGGTGCGGGCCACCCGAACCTTCCGCAAGTTCCCTCAGTATTACGACGAAGAGGCGTTCGCCCGGGTGGCCAACGGCGACGATTTGCTCGATTTTCCCAATCTCAAGTTGTGCGAGTCGGTGGCCGAGTCGAAGGCGATCCTCAATTATAAGCCGCCCTTCATCGTCATCTCGGCCAGCGGCATGGCCACCGGCGGTCGCATCCTCCATCACCTCAGGAATTATCTTCCTGATGCCCGCAACCAGGTGCTGCTGGTTGGTTATCAGTCGGTGGGGTCGCGTGGCTGGCGATTGCAGAATGGCGAGGACCGCATCAAGATTTTCGGCGAGTGGGTGCCAGTCAAAGCCTCGGTCGACAAGCTCGAGGGCTTTTCCGGCCACGCCGACTACGAGGAAATCGATCTCTGGCTCCAGGGGCTCGAAGGAACCCCGCAAACGACCTTTCTCACCCACGGCGACCCTTCCGCCCTCGAGGCTCAGCGAGCGCGTCTGGCCGGTCGCGGCTGGCACGTGGTCGTCCCAGAGCATCTTCAAGAAGTGGAACTGCCCCTGTGATCTTCTTTGGCGCCCAACCTCCGGGACCCAATTCGGGTTGCCATCTCTATGGTTTGCCCTTCGAATCACCCGGTGATTGCCGGGGCGGGGCCTCGGCCGGCACCCGCTCGGTGCGCGAAGCCTCGTCTTTGCTCGAGACCTACGTGCCGCGCTACGGGCGCGATTTTCTCGACCTGAAGGTGGCCGATCACGGCGATCTCGACTGCTCGAGCTTTGACCAGATGCGCGCCAGCCTCGAGCAAATCGAGCCCCGACCCATCTTCCTGGGCGGCGACCACACGATCGCCGAGGCCACGGTCGAGGCGGTGGCTCGCGCTCACCCCGACCTGGTGGTACTGACTTTTGATGCCCATCTCGATGCCTTCGATGTCTATGAGGGCGACCGGCATGCCCACGCCACCTGGGTTCGCCGGGTGGGCGAGCAGCTGGGCCGTGGACGCGTCTGGGTGATCGGTATTCGGGCCTATACCCGCGAGGAAGAGGACTACGTTCGCCACCACCAGCGCATGCTGCCCCTCCACGAGGTCGACCTCGAGACGGCTACGCGGGCGGCCGTGGCCGAGATCGGCGACCGGCCCGTCTACATCAGCATCGATGTCGATGTGCTCGATCCCGCCTATGCGCCCGGCGTGGGCAACCCCGAAGGGCTGGGAGCCACCAACCGTGAGCTGTGGAAGGCAATCGAACTGTGCGCTGGCCTGAACGTCGTAGCCTTCGACGTGCTCGAGGTCATCCCCCGACTCGACACCAGCCTGCGCACCTCGGTCATCGCCGCCGAACTCCTCCGCGATTGCAGCCTTCTCTGGTATAGCTAGCGGCCTCCGGGCCCCTGGGAGCTCTCCCCGTCGGCCACAGGCCGACATCTCCGCGCGTAGCGCACGGCTCCTTTTCCCGGCGCAGCCGCTCCCGGGGGGGATAAGTCCGGACGATGGCGTATTGGCCGCGCTATGGATTTGTGGTTTACCGAAGACTATCACGACGGCTGGGAACTCTCGGTTAGGGTCAACGAGGTGTTGGTTACCGAGACCAGTCCTTATCAGCGCATCGACATTCTCCAAACCCGAGACTTCGGGCGGATGCTGGTGCTCGACGGCAAGGTGCAGGCCTGCGAACTCGACGAGTTCATCTATCACGAGATGATGGCTCACGTAACCCTATTGACCCATCCCAATCCCCGTCGGGTGTTGGTGGCCGGGGGCGGCGATGGGGGAGCCATGCGCGAGGTCATGCGCCATCCCAGCGTCGAGCGCGGCGTGCTGGTGGATATCGACGAGCGGGTTATTCAGCTGTGCAACCAGTTCATGCCAACTCTCTCTGAGGGCCTGGCCAGAGAGCCCCGGCTGGTGACCGCCCCGGCCGATGCGGCCGAGTATCTGCGCAAGGCTCGTGACCTGGATGTCATCCTGGTCGACTCGAGCGACCCGGTGGGTCCCTCCGAGGCGCTCTTTCAGATGGATTTCTATCGCAGCCTCAAGAACGCCCTGGCTCCCGGCGGCATGGTCTGCCTACAGGCGGGCTCGCCCTTCTTCTATCGCGACCAGATCGTGACGATGGTGCGCCAGTTGCGCGAGGTCTTTCCGGTGGTGCGACTGGGTATCATTCCGGTGCCTACCTATCCCAGTGGTAACTGGTGTTTGGCTTTCGCTTCGCTAGAGACCGATCCGGGCTCCATCGACGCTGGCCTGCTCGAGCGTCGTCAGCGCGAGCGCGGCTTCACCACCCGCTACTACACCCCCCAGATGCATCACGCCGCCATGGTCCTGCCGCCGTTTTTGAGCGAGCGTCTCGAGCCGGTGCCGGTCTGAGTATCGATTGGGTCATTCTCGACCGTGACGGGACCATTATCCACGACCGGCACTATCTGAGTGATCCGGCTCTGGTCGAGTTCTTGCCCGGGGCCGTCGAGGGATTGACCCGGTTGAAGCAGTTGGGGCTGCCCCTGGTGGTGGTGACCAACCAGTCTGGCCTCGGCCGGGGCTATTTCAACCAGCAGGCCTTCGAAGCCGTGCACGCCCGCTTCGAGGCTTTGCTGGCCGAGCAAGACCTGAGCCTGGCCGGCATGTTTTATTGCCCGCATCATCCCCAGGCGGATTGTCCGTGCCGTAAGCCGGCCCCCGGGCTGGGGCTCGAGGCTGCCCGCCAATTGGGGCTGACGCCCGAGCGGGCCCTGGTGGTGGGCGATAAAGAGTCGGATGTCGAATTTGGACGCAACCTGGGGGCGGCCATGACTTGCCTGGTGGGGTCCGGGCCCAGCCAGGCCGATCATTGCGTGAGCGACTTAGGTGCGCTGGCCGCTCTGATTGACGCGCGGGCCGGGCACGACCGGGTCTGAATAAATCCACTCTCCGCGCACCACTTCGACCACGTAGATCGGGCGGGCTTCGAGTACCTGACCCGGTGAGAACTTGCCGGTAACTCCTTCGGAGACGGTGGTGCGCATGACCTGACCGAGGGTCTTGGGATCGGTACCCTGCTCTTCGAGCAAGCGAGCCACCATTTCCAGGGCGTCATAAGCCTGAGCGGCCCGGATCGAGGGGATGCGGTTGGCGAACATCCGCTTGTATTCTTCGAGGAACGGTCCGGGGACAGGCTTGAACTGGGTGGTGATGACCACCCCCTCGGGAGCGTCGGGCTCGAAAGGAGCGATCTCGGTGGCGATGGCCGGGTCGAGCCCCTCCTCGCGCACCTTGCGCACAATCTCGCGCACCAGACCGCCGCGATAGTCCGACACGAACAGCAGCTTGGGAGGGTCAGCCACCAGCGCCGCGACGCAAGGCGCGAAATCCTGGTCGCGATAGCCCAGCTCGCGGTCGAGCTTGCCGCCGCCGAGCTCGAACTGCTGCACGAATTCATCGGCCATGCTGCGACAGACCACGTCTTGCTCGTTGAAGACCACCGAGACCTGCTCGAATCCCTCGCGCCGGAAGTGGTCCGCCAGGGCCCGCACGCGCCGGGTGTCGGGGTCGGCCGTCGAAAAGACGTAGGGCCCGGCGTCAAACACCCGGGGGTCCGAAGAAACCGGGGTCAATAGAGGCACCTGAGCGTTGTTGAAAAGCTGGGCCACGGCCAGGGTGTGCTGGGAGGAGTACATCCCCAGGCAGAGGGGATAAGCCTTGTCGCGCAAGATGGTCTGGGCGTAGCTGATTGCCTTGTCGACCTGAGCCTGGTCATTGAAGACGTCGAGCACCACCGGCAACCCGCGCACACCGCCCCGGCGGTTGATCTCGGCCTGGGCCAGGGCATAGCCGTAGAGCAACTCGTAGCCTCCGCCGGCCCGGTCGGTCAGGGTCGTGACCACGGGGATCTTCTGATACTTCTGCCCGGCCACCCGGGCATAGCCGTTCTGCAGCAAGATATGGGCCAGGCCGTCGAGGGGGTCGCGGGTGACCAGGTCGTTGAGGATGGCGATGGCCTCTTCATACTCGCCCCGGGCCAGCAAGAGTTCGGCCCGGTCGCGGTCGGCCGCCCCGGGCGAGGCGAAGCTGGAGGAGTCCTTGTGCTGGCGGTTGAGCCAGAGGGCCGCCCCCAGCACCAGGCCGACCAGCAGGATGGCTCCGAGGAGCAAGGGCACCCGGCGGGGCAGCCGCCGCTGAGCCCGGGCCCCGGCCAGCAACTCTTCGAGCCGTAAGGTGACCGAATCAGCACTGGGAAAGCGTTTCTCTGGCTTGGGCTCGAGGCAGCGCTCGACCAGAGCGACGGTGCCGCGGGACAGCTGCGGGGCCAGTCTGGACAGGTTGTTGTGACCGGTCGGATTGGGAGCTTTGCCGGTCAGGGCGAAAAAGAGCGTGGCTCCGAGTGAATAGAGATCCGAGCGGGGGTCCTCGGAACCGCCCTCCAGGTGCTGCTCGGGCGGGGTAAAGGCCACCGCACCGCGCGATTGGGTGCCTCTCTGGCCCGGCTCGAGGTAGCGGGCCAGACCGAAGTCCACCAGCTTGATATGGCGGTCGGGAGTCACGATCACCCGCTCGGGGCGAAGGTCGCGAAAAAGAACCGGCTTGGGCAGGCTGTGCAGATAACCGAGCACACGAGAGATCTGCACCGCCCAGCGCAGGGCCTCGAATTCGTTGATCGGACCCTCTTTAGCCACCGTGGTGGTCAGGTTCTCGCCCTCGACGAATTCGAGCACCAGAAAATTCTCGTCGTTTTCGGCGAAGTGGTCGATGACGGCCGGCAAGTTGCGGTGACGCAGTCCGAGCATGATCTCGACCTCGCGCCCCAGGGCCGGGCCCGAGGTCATCTTTTTGACAGCCCACTGCTTGCCGGGAAGATGCAAGTCTTTGCACAGGTGAACGCTACCCGTCTCGCCCTGGCCCAGGTATTCGAGCACCTCGTAGCGGCCCTGCAAGATGCGCCCCGTTTCCATCAAGCGGTCAGTTCTCCATAGAGCCAGCAGCCAGGCGCGTCGGCGTCGTCACCGAGGTGAAACTCGGCCGCCAGTTGCAGCGCCTCGTCCCACGAGATATGTCCGTCGCCATTGAGATCCAGCCTGGAGAAGATGGTGTCGACATCTTCGCTCAGGCCGTGAGCCTCTAGAAAGGTCTGATAGTCGGCCTTGCAGATCCGTCCGTCCGAGTCGATATCGAGGGCCTCGAACAGGGCTCGGGCGAACTGCTCGAACCAGGCCGGTACCGAGTCGCTGGTGGGCAGTTGCTGGTAGAAATTTTCCCAGGTAGTGAGCCACTCGGTTTGGGTGACCATGCCGTCGCCATTGATGTCGGCGGTCGATTGCAACGATTCCCAATTCTTGGCCAACATGGTCTGCAGCCGCTGATAGTCGGGATGGTCCTGGCCCCAGCCTCGACGCTGGCTCAAGAACTCGAGCACGCGGCGATAGTCCTCTAGTTCGATGACCCCGTTGCCGTCGACATCGGTAACCGCGAACAGCTTCAACAGTTTGCGCCGGCGCAGAGGGCTCACGGCACCATCGCCTTCGCTACGCGGTCCAGGGCCATCTGCACGCTGGCCAGCGGAACCACCTGGCAGCCCGGGGCCGGAGCCACCCACCACTGGTCCTTTTTCCGTCGAATCTCGATCCAGAAGTGTTGGGTGAATTCGTCCTCGACCGTGATCACCTCTTGCAGACCTCGCTCCGCTGAGGCATCGTAGACAAACGACTTGAACTCGACCGTCATGGAGCCGTGCAGATCGTCGGGCTGATAGCGCTCTGGCGCGAAGCTCGGGCAGCGTAGTCTTTCCAGGGTAACCTCCTGCGGAGCGTTGATTTCGAAGTGTTCGGTCTTGGTCAGGTCGAGTCGGTAGAATTCGACCTGACCCCCTTCTTGCCATTTCCGCTCGTACTTCGTGTGGTGCTCGGGCCCGATGGCGGTCACCGTGGCGGCAAAACCTCCTCCGGGCGCCTCGTCGACGATCTCGTCGCGATAGACGGCATGGTCGGTGACCACCGTCAGCGAGCCGTCGGGCCGTAGGCGGCTGTTCACCAATTGCAGAAACTGGTGGCGAAAGAGACGATTCTTGGCGTGGCGTTTCTTGGGCCAGGGGCAGGGAAACAGCGCGTAGACGCGGTCGATGCTGGCCGGGGCGAAGGCAAAGGCCAGGGCCGCCCGGGCGTCCTCCCACAGCAGGCGGGCGTTGCCGACCTGCTCCTGGTGCAGCTTGCGCAGGGTCCGTCGCAGCGAGCCCCAGGTCAGTTCGATGCCGACCAGGTTGAGTTCGGGATGGGAGGCTGCGCGGCGCACGAGATACTCGCCGTTGCCGAAGCCGATCTCGACCTCGAGGCGGGCCTGGCGGCCGAACTCGGTCGACCAATCGAGCGGTCGGGAACGCTCTTTCCAGGCCACCATGGGGGCCAGTGCCAGATAACGAGCCTTCATGGCCCACACGTTCTCCCCGTCACGGTTTCAACCATTTTTCAGCTCGCAAGTTTACCTTCGGAGTATGCAAGTCTCGACTGCAGTGGCTCAAACCGTGGCTGGCGGTCTGGCGCGTTTCTGTCAATATGGCGCCAACCCGTCCGAGATCAAGGCCGTGGCCGGCGAGCTGGCCGAACTGGCCCGGGGTGGCGATCAGCTTCAAGAGGCCTCGGCGCGGGTCAAGACCGCCTTCCTCGAGGACAATTTCCAGCCCACACCCGACTACCGCGTTCGTGACAAAGTGGCCGAAAATGCCCAGCTAATGGCTCGTCTCAAGGAGTCTGGCCAGAATATCGACCCGGCCGCCCTGGACAAGCTCAAGGCCATCGGCGAGAAAGCTGCCGCCCAGATCGCCGACACCAGCCAGGCCATCGCCAATCAGACCCTGGCCATGGGTCTGATGGCCGGGGCTCTCGACGCGGTCCTCATCGCTGTGCTTTCCCAGCCGGGGGGCGTCGCCGAGCCTACGCTGCTGCCCCCGGTCTCGTCCCGAATCGGCGAGAAACTGGTCGAAACCCTTGGGGACCCCGACAAAGCGGCTGCCCGGCTCGAGTATTTCACCGCCAACGGCGGTCAGGTCAACCAGGTAGTGGCCTTCCACAACCTGTCGGCCGAAGCCCAGCAAGAGCGAATGGCCAGCGATTTTACCACCGAAGCTGGCTTTCGAGGGGCCAACCTGCGCCTTTTTGCCGACGCCTACCATCTGGGTCTCAACGCGGCTTTTGACGGTCTGCCTGAGGTTCGCGACACGCTGCCGGCGGTGGCTGCGCCCCAGACCGACCTCAAGGTGGGCACCGACGGTTTCACCGTGGGCGATACCGACCTCGAAATCAACTGGTAGACTTGCTGCTTCGGCGCGCCTACTGGAACTATCTACGCTCCGTTCCCTGGTTGGGTTGGTTGGGCGTGCTCGGGGTAGCCCTGGCGGTGGCGGTGGTAGTGGCCATGGATCTCGCTTCAGAGAGTGCCCGGCGCTCCTTCGAACTCTCTTCCAGGGCTCTGACTGGGGGGGCCACTCACCTCGTTCGCGCCGCCACCGGTAGCCTCGATGAAACCCTTTATGCCGAGCTTCGCCAGACCTTTCCCGGAGTGGCGGCCAGGCCCGTGGTGGAGGGGTTCGTCACGCTCGAGCTGCAGCAACCCGTGAGCCTGCATCTGCTGGGCCTGGACCCCCTGGCCCCGTTCGAACAGGGGTCGTCCCTGGTCTCGGGGGGCGGAATGCGCGGGCTGATGGGCTCGCCCGACGGGGTGGTGATGACCCGCCAGACAGCCCGGCGGCTGGGGCTTTCGGTGGGCTCGCCCATTCCTGCCCGCCTCGGCCAGCGCCGGCTGAGCCTGCGCCTGGCGGGGTTGCTCGAGCCGGCCGATGGCGCATCCGAGACGGCCCTGGCCAATCTGTTGCTGGCCGATATCTCGACCGCCCAGCACATCCTCGACCAGAAGGGACGCTTGAGTCGCATCGATCTGAGCCTGGTCGATCCGGCTCCGGTGGCCGCCTGGCTGCCCCCCTCGACCACCCTCGAGCCCTCGGGCAGCCAGAGCCAGGCCCTCGAGGAAATGACCTCGGCCTTTCACCTCAACCTCAAGGCCCTCAGCTTGCTGTCGCTGGTGGTCGGCATGTTTTTGGTCTATAACGTGACCGCCTTCTCGGTGGTCCATCGGCGTCCCGCTCTGGCCCGCCTTCGCACCCTCGGCGCCTTGCCCGAGGAACTCTTCCTGGCGGTCATGAGCGAGACACTGGCGGTGGCAGGCCTGGGCACGCTCCTCGGTTTGGGCCTGGGATGCTGGTTGGGGCGCCAACTGGTCTTTCTGGTCACTCGCACCCTCAATGACCTCTATTACGTGCTCGAGTTGACCAGCTACTCCATCGACCCGCTGGTGTTGGTAAAAGGCCTTTGCCTGGGCATCTTGACCAGTCTGGCGGCGGCCTTCGGCCCGGCCCGCGAAGCCGGGCACACTCTGCCGGCGCTCTTGGTGCATCGGTCCGGCCTCGAAGCCGCCAGCCTCCTGGCCTGGCGTCGAGTCGGTCTGGCCGGCCTGCTGCTGTTGTTGGCTGCCGGCCTGGTGGTGCGCCTGCCGGGTTTGTGGGCAGGCCTGCTGACGCTGTTGCTGGTCCTGGTCGGGGCAGCCCTGGTCACCCCCGGCCTGGTCACCTTGTTGGTAAGCCTCGTTCCGTCCAGGCCTCTACCCCTCGAGTTGCGTTTGGCTCTACGCTCCATTCCCGCGACTTTAAGTCGCACCGGCATCGCCACCTCGGCCTTGATGATCGCGGTGGCCGCCACCGTCTCCATCGGCTTGATGGTCCATAGCTTCCGGACCACCTTGCGCAACTGGCTCGAAACCACCCTCCAGGCGGATGTCTACATCACCTTGCCCGATCGAGCCGCCATGCTGGGCGGGGAGCGGCTTTCTGGCGAGCTACTCGAGCAACTCAAGACTTTGCCCGGTGTGAGCGACTATACCACCCAGAGCCAGAATACGGTGGTCTCGAGCACCGGCCAAACCCAGTTAGTGGCCGTGCGCGATGGGGGCCGCTACCGCCAATCGCTGCGATTTCGCCAGGCCGTGGACGACCCCTGGAGCGCGTTCGAAGCCGGGGCGGTACTGGTTTCGGAGCCCTACGCCTCGCGTTACCGGTTAGAGGTTGGCCAACCGTTGCGCCTGCTAACCGAGGCTGGCTGGCAAGAGTTCACAATCGCGGGCATCTTTTACAGCTATGGTCCCGAACGCGGGTTGGCCCTGATGCGAGCCGATGTCTTCGCCCGCCACTGGAAAAGCCCGGGTGCTAGCGGCATCGGACTTTATCTCGAGGACCCCGAACAGGCCGAGGCGGTGGTGCTCGAGGCGCAGCGGCTGGGCCGCCTTGAAGTGCGCTCGACGGCCTCGATCAAGGCTCTCAGTCTAGAGATTTTCGAGCGCACCTTCCTGGTCACCGGAGTGTTGCGCGGCCTGGCCCTGATGGTGGCCCTGGTGGGCATCTTCGGCTCGCTCACGGCTTTGGGCCTGGAACGGATTCGCGAGTTGTCGACCCTGCGGGCGTTGGGCATGACCCGAGTTCAGGTGGGCCGATTGCTGACCGTGCAATCGGGTTTGCTCGGCCTTTTCGCCGGTTTGTTGGCGTTGCCCACGGGGGTGGTGTTGGCGGCCGTCATGGTGTTGGTCATCAACCAGCGGGCTTTCGGCTGGACGCTGTTCTTTTCGCTGCAGCCCCGCCTTTTGGTGGAGGCCGTCATCCTGTCGGTGGCGGCAGCCTTGCTGGCTGGCCTGGGGCCGGCCAGGACCATGGCCGCCCGCAGCCCGGCCGCCGGCCTGCGGGAGGAATAGTTTCCAAAAAATTTGAGCCCCGGTTGTTAAGATTTGGACAACTCCTCAGGAGGTCCGTAATGAACACGCTATATCAAAATATCTCCCAGCGGATGCACCGCCCACGCCCCGAGCCCAGGACTATCGACATGCAAACCATGGTCGAAACGATGGCCCACCCTCAGGGCGAATCGTCCCTGGTCGTCCAGGACGGACTGATCAGCCTGCAGCAAGAGCCCGGCGCGCCCAGCCCCATCGTCCCGTGGAGCGCCCCGACCCCCGCCCAGGTGTGGTCTGCCTTCCACGCCGAAGCCAGGCCGGGCGTCACCACGCCCAGCGATGAGCGTCTGATTTCGAGCCTGACTTTCGGCGGCCCTCAGGCCACCGACCAGGCTGTGCCTGTGGCCCAAGCACAGTTTCGCAGCGGCCTCACTTTGACCGCTGAGGAGGCAGGCCTGCGGGTGGCCGGAGCCAGCTCGACCTTTTTGGCCGGAGTGGCCATGGAGTTGACCAGGAGCGGCCTTCGCCTGCATGGCAATGGCGTGAGTCAGACCATTACGCCGCGCGGTGAGCATCTCATCGAGGCAACCGATCCTTCGGCCTCGGACGGACGGACGGCCAAGTTTGGCGTCGAGTCCAATGGAACCGTATCGGGAAGCCTGGCCGACGGCAGCCGGGTCGGACGCACCCGGCGTCAACTCGATGCCAGCACGACCCTTACGACCACCAGCCAGGTCGATGGCGACGGCAGCATCGAGGTGGGGCCGCACCGCATCAAGCCTCATCTGAACTTCCATCAGACCTACCACATTCGGCGCGAGGATGCCGCCGATTTGCTCTCGGATGCCCGTTTGGGTAGCCGCGACGCTGACTCCAGGGCTCGCCACGCCGACAACTTCGGCCGTTGGGAGGGCGTGTCCAATCACGTAGGATTGCGCGAGGCTCAGGCAGCCGATCACGACTATCGATTCGCCGAGGGCGCCTACCATGACGGTAACTACCGGGCCACCGAGGACCTGGCCCTGGAGTCGCTCGACCACAGCCGCGAGAGCAGCTTCCACAGCGGCAGGGTAGAGCGCGAAGCCGTCGACATTCGCCGCCACCGGGACGAACGGGAACGACGGACCCGAGGTTACGGCGGCTCCGGCTCCTTTTATCAGACGGCGTGGTGAGCTCTCGGGATAGGCGCCCGCCACCCGACGGGATGTAGCCAGCGGGCTCGCCACTGGCTTTCATAAGCCTATGCGCGTCTTTGTTCTCATTTTGTCTTTGAGCCTTCTCGCCTGGGGCGATCAGCCCGTGGATATCGATCTGAACGGGTATGAATATCCCTTTTCGGTCCAGCGCTTCCACTTTCGTTCCCAGCAGCAAGACCTCGAGATGGCCTACATGCACGAACGCAGTCCGCGCCCCAACGGCCAGACGGTGGTCTTGCTTCACGGCAAGAACTTCAACGGCGCCTATTGGGGCCAGACGATGCGGGCTTTGCTCGAGGCCGGCTATGAGGTAGTGGTCCCCGATCAAATCGGCTTCGGCAAGTCCACCAAGCCGGCCCACTATCAGTACACGTTTCAGCAGCTAGCCCACAACACCGCAGCCCTGCTCGACCAGACCCAGGTCAAGCAGTGCATCGTGCTCGGCCATTCGATGGGAGGGATGGTGGCCACCCGTTTTTCCCTGATGTACCCCGAGCGGGTCCGACAGCTGGTGCTGGTCGATCCCATTGGTCTCGAAGACTGGAAACTCAAGGTGCCTTACACTACCATCGACGAATGGTACGCTCAGGAGCTGGCCAAAACCCCCGAGAAGATCAAGGCCTATCAGCAGAAGAGCTACTATGGCGGCGAGTGGAAGCCGGCCTATGACCGCTGGGTCTACCCCCTGGCCGCCCCCCTGAACAGCCCTGAGTATCCGCGCCTGGCCTGGAACAACGCCCTGACCTATGACATGATCTTCACCCAGCCCGTCTGCTACGAGTTCTCGCAGCTCGAGGTCCCGACTCTGTTGATGGTGGGCACAGAGGATCGCACCGCTTTGGGGAAGGATAAGGTGGCCTCGGCGGTGGCCGAGACGATGGGCGACTATCCCCGTCTGGCCCGGGCCACCGTGGCCCAGATTCCCGATGCCCGGCTCGTGCTCTTCGAAGGGCTGGGCCATCTGCCCCACATCGAGGACTTCCCGCGCTTTTGGGGCGAGCTCTCCAAGGGTTTGCGAAATTGACGCCGCCGTGACGCGAGACGATTAGTCTGGTCAGGCAGGAGGATAACATGATCGTAAAACCCGCTAAAGTTCAGATATCGACGCCTTATCGCGCTCATTCCCCCCAGGCTCCCGAGCCTCGACAAACCCCGTCCGACGGATTCACCCGCTCGGTGCCGGCCAGAAAACTGGTCGGCCTGGCTGCTGGCGTGGCCGCCGGGGCCCTGGCCGGCTACTATGGGGCCGGAGCCGGCACCGCCGCCGGTCTGGTCGGTGCGGCCGCCGGAACCCTGGTAGGAATCGGAGCCGGCATCGGCCTCGGCTGGAGGGCCGGGGCCTATATCTCTTCGCGCACTTCTGGCAGCGAAGAATCGGGCGGATTTGTCGGCATGGCCGCCGGAGGCGCCCTTGGCCTGGTTGGCGGCGCTCTGGCCGGCTGGAGTTGCGGCAGTCCCACCACCGCCCTGCTGGGGGCAGCCCTGGGCGGCTTCGGAGGTTGGTCGCTGGCCGAGTTCGGCTAAATCGGCCCAGCCACGGGGCCGACGCGCTGGCGGGGTTAGTCCCAGCCGAAGAAACTCCGCATTTCGCCATACACCTCGGGATCGTCGGGCAAGCCCTGGTGGCACTTGGTGCCACCGCCCGGCAGGATCGAGGTGCATACCTCTTTGAGCTTGAGACTGGCCGCCTCGACCAGGCTGTCGCCTTCGGCAAAGCCCCACTCGGCGTAGGCCGGGGTGGTGAAGCCATCCGAGCCGACGGTGCGGACATCTTCGACTCGCTGCATCTGGCGCTCGAGACGGTCGTTGAGGCTGGCCAGTTGAGGGTTCTCGCCTTCATCCAGCGAGCGAAGCCAGGCCAGGGCCGGCAGCGCGGCCGGCTCCATGCCGGCCAGGCTCATGGCCCAGCCGACTCCCTGAGTGATGGCCCAGTGGCAAAGACTGGCCGTGCGGGTGCCCCGGTTGGGCGTGCCAATCATCATCAGCTTTCCGATTCCATCTCCCTCCTGGTCGAGGAAGAGTCGGGTCGAGATGCCCCCCATGCTATAGGCGGCCGCGTCCACCCTGGCGGCTCCGGTGAACTCTCGAATGGCGGGCAAATCTTTGTGTAACTGGGCGGCCATGTCGGGAGGCGCGTCCCACTTGCCGTGGGGCACGACCCGAAAAACCCGTGCCTCGGGATCCGGCTGGGCCGTCTGGCTGCATTCGGGATCAAGAAAGACCTGGCCGTCTCGAATATAATAGGGCCTACCGCCGTTGGCCCCGTCTTGGGTGAGGTGCTCCATCAGCGGTTCGAAGGTGGTCATCTCGGTGGTGAAGCCGGGCACCAGCACGACCGGGCGCTTCAAGGTCGAGCCCGGCTCGCCTTCGAGCCCGCCGCACAGCTTCTGGCTGAGGCTGCTCTTGAGATTGGCGAACTTGTATAGCAGTCCGCCCGCGGTAAAAAGGGCGCTATTCTTGAACGTATCGATCCAGCCCGGCTCGCTTTCGGTTGGCGTAGCGACAGGCCGGCTGGCCGGGCGTGCATAGGTAACGGGCACCCCGGTAGCAACTCGCATCTGCATTGGCGTGGTCTTCTTTAGTGAGTGAGATGGTGTGAGCTTAGCAGCCCGGACCGAAAGAAATCTGAATCGCGACTAGCGGATGACTCGAATGTCGAGGTCGAGTCCCAATTCGAGCCAGACCTGGTCGGCGGTAAGAGCTGGAATGCCCCGAACGCGGGCCAAGCAGGCGCGATCCCCCGACGAGAGGCCGGGGACGCGAGTAACCGGTAGCAAAGCCGCACTCTCCGCCGCGTCGGCTGCGGAAAATCCAACGAATTCAATGGGACTGTTCAGTAGCCTGGTCAAGACCAGCCGCCCATCGTGACCATCGCGAGTGAAATGCGATAACACCTCACACAGGTTCACGGTCGACATGCAGCTGTGTCCCAGGTTGGTGGCGACGACCTGGCTGCCTGGCTCGCCGTATAAGTAAGCCAGGAGCGTAGAAGCATTCAGCGCGATCAATCCTGGGCGGCCTCGCGCCGTCGACCTTGCAGAAAGTCTTCGACCACGCCTTCTGGCACTTGCCCGTGATAAAGTTCCCGAACGAACTCCTGCAACCCCTCGAGCGAGTTGCTATGGGTCTGGGGACGCACGGCGGCGGTGATGATTTCACGCGCCTCAGCCTCCATGCTGCGGCCGGCCAGGGCAGCCCGAAGGCGCAGTAGTGATGCACATCGTCGGGCAGATTTCTGAGGTTCAAAGTGGCCATGCTGTCGTGGTAGGCATTGTAGGCACTTGCGTCAACGGTGGCCCGGGCTGCTGCGGGGCGTCAACCCTAGGGCCGATTCCCGGGAGTGACCCAGCCCAATTATCCTCAATACTCGCCTCGCAAAGGCCTATCCAGCGGGTGGTGAAGCTACTTTTGGCCGGCCAGGATTTTCTGGAGGGCGCGTTCGATGCGCCGGGCCCGCGTCTCGGCGGTCTTGGCCTCTTCGATAGCGCGCACGTGCTCTTTGCGATAGGTGTAGGCCAGTTCTTCGAAGCGTTTGAGGGCGTTGGCCTTGCGTAAAGCCAGCCGGAAATCGTCGGGCAAGACGACTTCTCGCGGGGCGGTGTCGAGTTCGATGTCGACCTCGACCGTGTCGCCGCCCTGCACGCCGGCTTTAACCCGATGCTCGGCGGCGACCCCCACCATGTATTTTCCCCCCATCGAGGCTACCGTGTTGCGATAGGTGTAGCCGTTGATGGTGACCGTGATCGGCGGACGCTTGCCGCTCCCCAGACTCTCGACCACCTCGGCGGGGATGATGATGCCCACCACGTTGCGGGCTTTGTCTTGCCATAACGTCGTGCGAAACTTCATCGCTCACCTCCCGTTCCACCTGACCTATCAGGGCATTCCACTGGTCATATTCGACCCGCCCGGCGCCAACTCCACCTGACCTTGAGCATTTGCTGTTGGCGGGGCTCCCGCGTTAAGTGTTAACGAGCGTTAACAATTTCAACAACCCTTTAACTTGAGACTCATTCACAGCCGGGCCGGGGTTGGTCATACTGAGGATAGCTCGCGGAGCATCGAAAGGATCTCTGCAAGTGGCCCAAACCCAACCCGCCGGCAATAGCTCGAGCCCAAAGACAACCACAACCGCTCGACCGCCAGCTCCCTCGAAACCCTCTCCAAGCCCGTCTGCTGGCAAAAGCGATCAAGTCAGCAAGTCGCCGGGGCAACACGAGTCACCCTCGAAAGGCGCCGAAAAGGTGGCCGACCAGTGGCGAGTCGAGCAGGCGACTCAGGCGGCAGCCGACACCGACGACCCCGACCTCAAAGCCCGCGCTGAAGAACTCAAGACCAAGAAGCAAGATCCCGAAGAAACTCGCAAAGAGGCCGAAAAGCTCTCGGAAGAGGCGGCCGCCCATCAGGTCATCCAGCGACTCTACGATAGCTTTCCGGCCTTCATGCGTCCGGTCAGTCAGGTCGACGACAATCTGTCGAGCTACGACGCCCTCATGCAGGCCAAGCTCAAAGACGGCACTCCCTATGTAGTGGCCGGCAAGCCTGACCAATCGGGACTGCTGACCAATTCTCACTTCACTGGCCAGTTCAAGCCCGGCGAAGCCGATATCCTCAAGCAGTGGATCGCCAGGGGCGCCCCCTCGTGGGATAAGCAGGCCGGCCCACCCAAGCCCGACCAGAAGGTCGAGCACTTCGGCATCGACCCCAAACGCCTCGAGCAACTCAAGGCCGGCAAACTCGGCGACAAAGAGAAGAAAGAACTGGCCGAGTCGATGAAGGGCATGCTCGAGCGTTTCAAGGGCGCGGCCGAGGAGGCCTATGGAGGTGGCCACCCCGACTACTTCAACTACGACAACTTTGCCGACGACGGCTATCAGATGCTGCTCGACGGTCGCGACGCCTCGATGCCCCCGGGCTTTGACGATGTGCCCGAGTTCTGGAAGGGTCTGGGAGTCAACAATCAAGACGAGGTCGACGCCTACAAGGACCACCTGGCCGGGGTAGTCGGGCTGTGGGAAAAGGCCGGCAAGCCGAACTGGGAAGTCAAAGCCGATGAACCCGTGGACAAGTCGGGCCTGGCCAGCCGCGTTCACGAGCTGATCTCGACCACCTGGGCCGAGCATATTCCCGAGGAGAAGCGCTCCTCCTACGAGGCCTTCATGAAGGCCAAGGACAGCTTCGGCGCTCCCTATGTGGTGGCTGGAAAGCCCGAAGAGTCGGCTTTTCTCAATTATGCTCAGATGGACAACTCGCCCCAGCGCGACGAGCGGGTGCAGGCGGTGCGCGATTGGATCGCCGCTGGCGCCCCCAGCTGGGAGACGGGCAACAACCAGCAGAACGTGACTCCGCCCCCGGCCGGAGAGCGCACCATCACCAACTTCTTCGGAGCCGGCGCCGCCGGCAGCGACGAGTTCAGGGCTCTCGAGGCGGCCGGCCAGAGCGGCCAGTTCAGCCAGCAGCAGAAAGACGACCTGGCCCGCACCATGCAGGCGTTCACCCAGTTCTGGATCGGTAACGGCGCCGCCGCCAGCCATCAGGAGTATTTCCAGCACGAGAACTTCACCGGTGAGGGCGGTGGGCTGGACGTGCTGATCAACCAGGGAGCAAGTTCGGCCGGCAAGATGCCTCCCAACTCGAACCTCAAAGAAGCCTTGAAGGCGGCCGGGGTCGACAACCCCGACACCGAGGCCTGGCGAGCCCAGATGGCCAAAGTGGCCAGTCTCTACAAGCAGGCCGGAGCCCCCGACTGGAATCAACTGGCGCCCGTGGGCGACACCAAACCGGTGGACCCCATCGACCAGGCCGCTCCCATCACCTCCGAGGTGCGTGACACGGCCATGCTCGACTATCTCAAAGGCCTGGAATGCGACCAGGCCCGCAACACCCGCTTTTTTACCCTGGATGCCGTCGGTAAGAACCAGGACGGAAGCTACAGCCGCAGGGCCCAGCTCAACAGCCTGACCATGCTACTCAACAACATGCACTTCAATCCCGAGGCGGTCAAACTCAAGGAGGTTCCCGGTTCGGAGGGGCAGGTCTATGCCCTGGACATGCGCGACATGATCGTCTATGACGGGCGCAACCATGGTCGCCGCGGTTATGACTATGGCGGCGGCTACGGCGGCCAGGGCGGGTTTCGTAGCTGGACCAACGGCAACGAGTGGCAGCGGGTGCTCTCGGAATACCCTTACGGCCTGACCAACCACACCAGCACTCAGGACCAGATCTGCGCCCTGACCGGAACCTCCCAATCCCAGGTGCGCGGCGACTGGTTCACCGCCCAGGCGGTGGGCAACTTCGCCCTCGACCTGGTGATGCCCGGGGTCAACCACACCAACCAGCTCGAGCACATCTTCGGCATCGATCGGCGTAGCGACTTTCTCACGGGCAACATGATGCGGGCCGGCTTCACCCAGAGCGGCGTGGCCAACGAGCATCGCATCGTCGACGTGCACGAGGGCAAGTGGGGCAGCGTGTGGTGGAGCTATGACTTCAACGACACCAACTTCAACCAGAACATCTACGCAAACCCGCTGGGCCCGTTCCAGTTCGACCATCGGGGCGACAACCCTTACAGCCGTTTCGGCTTTCAAACGGCCGCCTCCGAGATTCTCTTGCGCCTGCCCGGCGGAGGCACCCTGGCCGTGCTCTCGGACGGCAACGGAAACTTCGCCAACAACGCTCCCGAGAACATCGCCTGGAACCGCCTGGGGCACCACGGCGGACCGACCATCTTCTCGGTGGGCTCGGGCCTGGTGGGCCATTCCGACGGAATGCAGCCCATCCACCACAAAGACGAGATGTACCACCTGGCTCACCAGACCGACGCCTTGCCGCCCATTCACTACGGCGGTTACGGTAACTATGGTGGCTATGGAGGCTACGGTGGTTACGGCGGCTACGGCAACTACGGCGGAGGCTACCTCGACGCTCAACGCCAACTCCAGCGCATCACGCGTCCGCCCGAGGACTGGGCCCGCATCGTCACCGAGTACAACCTGGCGAATTACGAACACTACCAGCGCCTGGGCATCGTCAGCTTCGAAAATGGCGAACTCGACAAGATTCGGGGTGCCTTGCGCGACACCCAGGGAGTCGACGTGACCAACTCGCTCACCACTGCCCGAACCGCTTCCACCGGCGCCCTCGGCTCGTTTGGCCCCAACGTAGGACGCTATCACAACACCAACATCGAGATGGGCACGGTGGCTACCGAGATGAACCTCAACGAGCAGCAACTGACTACCCTGCAGAATGCCATCCGCGAAGGCGATAGTCGCCTGGACACCATTGGCCATTACTATGGTATCGAGAATCTCAGCGCCACCCTCTCTCCGCTCCTGCGCGGAGGCGAGAACCACGGGATCAAGCGCGAGTCGTTCGAGCAGGCCTATCCGGCCATCGCCCGCTTTCTCGGCACCGGCTCGCCCCAGCTGTTCGACTTCTACGACCACGGCGGTAAGCTTGGTATCGGCGGACCGTTCCGTGACGGCTCGCGCAAGCTCGGCGGCAAGCGCCTCACCGCCAGCGACAACGCCAACGCCGACAAGCTCAACGGCGAGAACGACAACAAGCGCAACACCAACAATAACAACCGCGGCCGCTGTAACGGCAACCGCAAGATGAACAATGATCGCGATGCCGACCTGGAAGACATCGTGGCCGCTCAGGCCCGTATGCTCTTGCTGGCGGCCGGCCGCGGACTGCCCAATCGCGGGCGCTCGTTTGTCGACCCCTCGATGGTCTCGGCCGCCGGAGGCAATCTGGCTCCGCTGGCCTCGAGCTTTCTCTCCAACCTCGAGCGGATGGACGAACTCGGTATCGAGCCCAGCAAAAAGAACGAGTTGCTCATCCTGGCGGCCACCCCGGTAGCCATCTCGATCCTGATGGCCAACAGCCTGGGAGGACGTCTGGCCGGGCTCGACCTGGAAGGCTTTGGCCGCGAGGCCGCCTTTCAGCCGTTCGTAGCTTAACCGAGAGCCTTGAAGATGTTGGCGATAGCCGGGTTCTTCAACAACTGCGGCAGCGGGCCCTCATGGGCCGGGGGCGGGGTGGGCAAGGCAAACAGCAGCAGCGCGCCGCTACAGGCCATGGCTCCTCCGCCCACCAGGGCCAGGGTGGCCTGGCTGTCCATCGGCTCGCGTCCGATGCGATAGGCGTGCATCCCCGAGCCCACGGCGAAGGCTCCCATGCCGGCCGCGGTCAGCAGCGAGTTGTGGGTCAACCCTCCCACCAGGCTGACCGCCCCGCCGGCTAGCGACAGCACGGTGGCTACCGTGCTCGAGTCTTGCTCGGCCGCCGGCGCTGGTGGTGGCGTGGGGCTGGCTGCCCTGGCCGGCGTGGTGGTGCGTGTGGGTAGCGCGGTAATCCTCATAAACCCTCCGATAGCAGGCTAAGGGAGTGGCCTTAAACTATCATCAAAGGGGCGACGGCTGCGCCGTCGAGAGGGGAGCCGCGACGGCTGCGCCGTCGAGAGGGGAGCTGCTTCGCAGAGAGGGGAGCGGAGCAGAGCTCCGGGATGGGAGCGAGTTGAGCTGTCGCTCAACTCGAGGTTTTGGGGTAGTCGACGCTTCGCGTCGTTAATCATTGGGCGGCTTCGCCGCCGGGTCGAGGGGGCGGAGGGCAACCGGGCTTTCGCCCGGAGAGGGGAGCTGCTTCGCAGAGAGTGGAGCTGCTTCGCAGAGATGGGAGCGGAGCAGAGCTCCGGGATGGGAGCGAGTTGAGCTGTCGCTCAACTCGAGGTTTTGGGGTAGTCGACGCTTCGCGTCGTTCATCATTTGGCGGCTTCGCCGCCGGGTCGAGGGGGGCGGGGGCAGCCGCGACCGCTGCGCCGTCGAGAGGGGAGCCGGGCTGCGCCCGGAGAGGGGAGCTGCTTCGCAGAGATGGGAGCGGAGCAGAGCTCCGGGATGGGAGCGAACGACGGCTGCGCCGCCGACGAGGGGAGCCGGGCTGCGCCCGGAGAGGGGAGCTGCTTCGCAGAGAGGGGAGCGGAGCAGAGCTCCGGGATGGGAGCGAGTTGAGCTGTCGCTCAACTCGAGGTTTTGGGGTAGTCGACGCTTCGCGTCGTTCATCCATGGGCGGCTTCGCCGCCGGGTCGAGGGGGCGGGGGGTCTCGGTCGCGAACTGGTTGCGATGAGCATCTCGCCCAAGGAGTTCGAGAATGTGTCAGCTCTGTCTGGCGTCGGCCGGTTCAGCCACTTCGTGAAGCGGGTGGCGGATTGGGAAGAGCTATGGAGCTTGCGGTCGCCTGACGGCTGGGTGTTGCGGGGCGACGAGGGGGGTGGGGAATACGTGCCGGTCTGGCCTCGGGCCGAGTATGCGCTGGCCTGTGCCACCGACATCTGGGCCGACTGCGCCCCCGCCCCGATTGCGCTCGATGAGTGGTTTGCGAAGTGGACTCCGGGCATGGCCAAAGATGGGCGCCGGGTCGAGGTTTTCCCCACTCCGTTCGCTTCTGGGCTCGTGCTGGCCCCCGAGGAACTGGCTCAGGCTCTGCGCGAGGAGTGCGCCAGGTATGGCGACTACGACGACTGCGATGGAGGCCCCGGTGGAACCGGTCCCTGACGTCACGAGTATGGCCAAGAGCTTGCAGGAGCTAGAAGAATTGGACTGGGGCGAGCCGACCTATAACTCGGCGGTGGACGGACGAGCCTATAGCTTGCGGAGGCTGCCGCTGGAACGGTTGAGCATCGACGACATCCGCTTTCTGGTGAGTCACGAAATCGGGCTTAAGTGGGTCTTGCCGCTTGCCCTCGAAAGGCTGCTGGTGGAGCCGCTGTGTGAAGCGAGCTATTACGCGGGGGATCTTCTCAAGAGTGTGATCCGCCTGGACCGGGTTCACTTCACCCCGTCTGGAGACGAGATTTCGAAGCTTCGTGAGGCGCTTGGACCGATCCAGCCGAGTGAGCTTAAGAGGCTCGAGTGTCCGGCCGATGTCGTCGAGACGATCGCTTTGTTCCTCGAGGACGGTCTTACGGCCACCTTCGAGCGGCCCCCCACATCTCGCGAGACATACGAGCGCTGGGTGACCCATATGCGATGGCACGCAAAGCACAAGCTGCCCCGTAGGCCGGGGTAGACGATGCGGCGAAGCGTTCCGCTATGAGCTCGACGGGCAGGCGAGTTCGACCACTACACGGTAGTTCTGTCGGGCAGCCGCCTCGCTCACGAAGGCGTCTTTCGCACCGACGCCGATAGCTTGGAGCATTGCCTTGCCCACGCCTTCGGCCACTACGCCCGCCTCGGCTGGCCTCCCCGGCCTCGACCGCTTTCAAATCGGCTTTACCTAGACTCCTCGGCCGAAGGCCGCTCCCTGTCGCCGCAGGCGAGCGCTCGGCGGAGCTCCTTTCCAGCGGCGTAGCCGCTGTCCCCACTTTTTTACACTTTATTAACGTTGGCCCCGTAGTCTAGGCTCATCAAACCTGGAGGCAAACCAATGTTAGCAGCTCTCAATACCGGTAAAGCAGCCAATGCGATGCGCGCCCTGGCGGTGCTCGGCACCGTGGCCGCGGCCGCCACTCCGGCGATGGCCGATGGGCCGGCTCGCATCCCGGCCGAGAGCTACACGCGCGCCGAGTTTGCCTCCGATTACCACACCGACGAAACGCTGGCCGAAGCGCAGATGAGCGTGGCTCGCATCCGGGCCGAGGTGGCCGAAGCCCGTCAGCACAGCGGAACCGACAGTATCGCGGTGGTCAATCAGGCTCCTCAGCAGCCGATCAAGCCCCAGGGCGAGAGCTTCACTCTTCCCTCGCCGAAAGGCTACGTGGTCAGCGTCGGCGAGAACGGCGGTCACGACTTCACCAGTTGGAATTGTCAGTCGGCCGGGCCCAGCTGGAGCTGCGATATCGACAGCTACACTCTCCATCCTGACGGTCACGAAAGCTTCAAGAGCAGCGACCAGTTCGGCACTCTGTGGGTCGATCAGTTCCCCGACCGGGTCGACGTTCGGGCATCTTACCTCGAGTAGCCCGATGTTCATCCCCATTTCACATCTGGGCGCTACCGGCAGGGCAAAATCGGGTCATGATTTCCGGAATGAGGTCCTGGTGGTCTTCTAACGTCAACCCTCAGGGCAATGACTTTCAATCCAAAGCCGCTCCCAAGGCGGCTGTCTACGGCGGAGCGATCGGTGCCGCTCTGGGAGCTGGTTACGGCGCCTATAACGTCAGCCAGGACAAGCCCTACTGGGCCACCGTCACCGACTGGGTCCCCAAAGGGGAATTGGGCCCTAACCCCGACCAGATCTTCGGCCCTCACACCGAGGCGTTGCTGCGCGAGGTGAAAGGTCGCTCCTCAGGGGCCGGCTCGGCGGATTCGACGATGCGCTACATGGCTTACGTCTCGAGCCACAGCCAGATCAGCCCCGAGTCGATGGCCAGCCTCTACAATACCCTCGAGAACCACTTCTCTGACGACGCCCAGGTTCGCTCGGCTCTTAACCTGGTGGCGGCCTATGTCGAGAAACATCCGGATCAGAAACCTTTCCAGGCAGCAGCGCTGTTGCTCAACGAAGCCAACGGTCGCAGCTTCGCCTCGGCCTCACAGTCGTTCCAGCAACGCTACGGACTGACCCAGCAGGACCTCGAGCAAGCAACCGAGCGTCAGGAACTGCGCCACACCGCTATGCTCGGCCGCTTCGGCTATGCTGGCGGTATCGCCATCGGTGCCGCCGGTGGCGCCGCCATCGGTATCGGAGTCGGGGTCGCCTTCACCGCCCTGGCCCGAGTGGCCACCTCCGAGTAGTCAACTTCCGCCCGGAAGTTCCCGCTCCGACCTTTCGCGGGAGCACGGCCGCCTGGGCGGGTTTGCCGGGTTTGCTCCGAGTTTTTGTGGGAGCATGCTCCGACCTTTCGCGGGAGCACGACCACCTCGGCGGGTGGGCGGGTTTTGCTCCGAGTTTTTGTGGGAGCATGCTCCGACTTTTCGCGGGAGCACTGGCCGTGGCCCGGCGAGCGTCGGCTGGCTCCGGGGTTTTGTGGGAGCGTGCTCCGGCTTTTCGCGGGAACCAAGGCTGTGGCCCGGATTGCTCCGGCTTTTTCGCGGGAGCACTGGCCGTGGCCCGGCAAGCGTCGGCTGGCTCCGGGGTTTTGTGGGAGCGTGCTCCGGGATTTCGCTGGAACCAAGGCTGTGGCCCGGATTGCTCCGGCTTTTCGCGGGAGCACTGGCCGTGCCCGGCGAGCGGTCTTCCGCAAAAATTAACATCCCTGACAAACCACGGGCGATTGATGCGGATAGGATGAGAGTCCACAGGAGGAAGACTTGCAGGTTCGTGGACTCACAGGTCAGGTCACCAGGCAGCCCCACAGGGCCAGCTTCGCTCTGCCCGAGTCGAACCAGCAGTCCGATACCGTCAGGCTGATTTTGCAGTCGGACCACCAGACCGATCTAGACCGTTTGCGGGCCGGGTTCTTCAATGTCAGCGCCAGTCGCAATCGCATTCACGCCGAGCTTCCCATCGTGCACGGGCTGGCGGTCGAGGTCGCCACCCGCAACATGGCTCAGCTGCTCGACGAGATCGGTCAGTGCCAGAATGTGCGCGCCAGCTTTGATGCACCCGTAACCATCCCCGTCATCGACGAGCCCGATCCGGCGGTGGAACTGGATATCGGGGTGCCGGTGACCCGGGCTCCCGAGCTGTGGCAGCGCGGCCTGACGGGTAAGGGCGTCAACATCGCCGTGCTCGACACGGGCATCGCTCCCCACACCGATGTCAAGAGCCGGGTGGTGGCTTTTCACGATGTGCTTCACGGTCAGACCGAGATGTACGACGACAACGGCCACGGCACGCATGTTAGCGGTATTGCCGCCGGTGACGGCACGGCCTCGCAGCATTTGTTCAAAGGGGCGGCCCCCGAGGCCGGTCTGGTGGGGATCAAGGTGCTCGACGAGAAGGGTGAGGGCCGTTTCTCGGATATCATCAAGGGCGTGCAGTGGGCGGTCGAGAACAAAGACCGCTTGAATATCAAGGTTCTCAACCTTTCGCTCGGGGGTACGGCCAGCACGCCCTATGCTGACGACCCTCTGGCCCAGGCCCTCGAGGCGGCCTGGCAAGCCGGGCTCTTTCCGGTGGTGGCGGCGGGCAACGAGGGCCCGTTCACCCGCACCATCACGACACCCGGTCACGCCCTCAACGTCTTGACGGTGGGAGCTTCTGATGATAGAGGCACCGCCGATATTAGCGATGACAAGGTTGGCAGTTTCTCGAGCCGCGGGCCGACTCGTCCCGATGGGCTGACAAAGCCCGACATCGTCGCCCCGGGAGTGCGGATCACTTCGGCCGATGCCTTTAGCGACGGCTATTCGACCAAGTCCGGCACCTCGATGTCGACTCCCATGCTCGCAGGCATTGCGGCTTTGTTGCTGCAGGCCAACCCGCAGGCTACGCCCGAACAGCTCAAGAGCGCGCTGAAGGACAGCGCCCGCCATCTGGCCCAGGGGGGAGAGCCCACCGTGCAGGGGTCAGGGTTGGTGGATGCGGTGGCAGCCCTCGACCGGCTTACTCAACCGCTTGTTTTAGCAGGTTCTGCCACACCCCGGTAAAGATCGGCGAGATGACCGACATGTGAGGGTCTCTCACGGGCTCGTCGCTGATGACCACCGGCCCGCTGGCTGAGGCCGGGGCGGCCGGGTCTTCCCGCAGGATGCGGGCGATGTTGAGCTGACTTTCACTGCCAAAGAAGTCATCGCGATGCAGTAGCGACAGGAAACGTTCGGGAGGAGTGGCTCCGGGGGCGCTCACCCACGAGGCGGGGCCCGCCTCGGTCGTGTCCTGGGGGCCGGCCAGCATGATGACGGCCTGGAGCGGGTGGCGTTTGGCCAGATAGGCGGCGTGACCCGAGCCCTGCGAGTGGCCCACCACGACGATCTTGTTCCAGACTGGCCCGTTGTGGCTGTAGAACTGGCCAAAATGCTCGGGGTCGTGTTTGGCCTGGTAAGCCAGCAGGGCCTCGAGTCGGTGTTCGATGGAATTGTCGGGGCTGACCTCGACCAGTTGGCTCACCGGCTGACCGGTGGCGATCTCCTGGCGAAAGAGGGTGCAGGGGTCGGGCTCGGGGCTGGTTTTGCACGAGGTGGTAATGACGGTGTTGGGATAGTCCAGGGCCAGGGCCGCGAAACCTTGCTCGGCTGCCACCGTGTCAAAGGCGCTGAAGTCACTCGGAAGGCTGTTGGTACCACCCAGGCTGAGCAGAAGAAAGCCGTTGGGAGTGGTCTGAGGAAGATAGGCCAGGTGCGGACCGCGGGCCTGGGTGATGGCCGGGTCGGTGGCCTGGGGCGCGATTTCGGTGACGGGCGCACAGGCCTGAGTGGCCGTGCAGCTCGCCAGCAATCCGGCCCCGGCCAGCGCCACACCCCACGGATTGAAGCTTTGAGCGGATGGGGGAGAGGCGTCAAACCGATCGCCGGGCAGTTCGGGGACGCTGCCGGCTGAGCGAGCCTTGACGATGGGTAGGGATACCGGTCCGATCTTCACTCTTGGAGTCTAGCCGAAAGCCCTGAAAAACATGCGAATTTCAGGTCATGGTGTCCCAGATGGCGGTCAGTTCGGCGATCTGGGCTTCCACCTCCGCATACCGACTCTGGACCGACTCATGGGCGGCGCCGTCTTGATAAAGGGCGGGGTCGCCCAGCTGGGCGGCCAGCGACTCGAGTTCTTCTTCCAGGCCAAAGATCTTGGTTTCGAGGGCTTCGAGCTTCCACTCCACCTGGCGGCCCCGAGGCGGGGGAGAGGCCGACTTCTTGATGGGCTTTTTCTTGGCCTCTTTGGCGGCCGCAGCTCTGGCCGCCTCGGCCTGGCGTCGTTCTTGCTCGACCTTGTCGCGGTAGCGGCTGTAATTGCCCAGAAACACGCGGGCTCGGCCCCCGGCCAACTCGAGCACGCGGGTGACCAACCCATCCATGAAGTGGCGGTCGTGGGTGATGAGCACGATGGTGCCGGGATAGTCCTCGAGCGCGTCGAGCAGCGATTCTCGGGCGTCGAGATCGAGATGATTGGTCGGCTCGTCCAGAAGCAGCAGGTTGGAAGGACGGATGATGCAACGGGCCAGGGCCACCCGGCTGCGCTCGCCGCCCGAGAGCACCGAAATCGGCTTGAAGACGTCGTCGGCTTCGAAGAGAAGGCAGCCCAGCAGAGTCCGCAGACGAGTCTGGGTGGTGCCAGGTGGAGCCACCTCATCAAGCGATTCGAGCACGGTGTGGTGGGGGCTGAGCGCCTCGGCCTGGTGCTGGGCGAAATAGACAGGCTCGACCCGATAGCCGGCCTTGATCCGGCCGGCATCCGGCTCTTCTAGTCCGGCCAAAAGGCGCATCAGGGTGGACTTGCCGGCCCCGTTGCGGCCCACCAGAGCCAGCCGGTCTTCGCGGACCAGTTCGAAGTTGACGTCTCGAAAGACTTCGACCCCGGCATAGCTCTTGGCCAGATCGATCACCTTGTAGAGTTCCTGACCGCTGGTGAGGCCGCTCGAGAAGCCGGCCTTCATCTTCTTGGCCGGACCCGTGGGAGCCTCGATCCGCTCGAGTTTCTCCAGGCGCTTCTCGCGGCTTTTGACCCGGCTAGCCAGGGTGGCCTTGGCCCGAAACCGCTCGATGAAGCGCTGGTCGTGGGCCAGCTGTTTTTGCTGGGCTTGATAAGCGGCCAGTTGTCGGTCGTGGCGTTCTTCGCGCTCTTGTAAGAAGAAGGTGTAGTTGCCGGCGTAGTCTTCGACCTGACCGAACTCAAAAGAGAGCACCCGGTTGACTACCCGATCCAGAAAGGCGCGGTCGTGGCTGACCATCAGGACCGTGCCCTTGTAGCTGGCCAGATACTCCTCGAGCCACTCCACCGCGTACAGATCGAGATGGTTGGTGGGTTCGTCCATCAACAACACGTCCGGAGAGCCCAGCAGCAGGCGGGCCATGGCTCCCTTCATCTGCCAGCCTCCGCTGAATTCGCGACAAGGTCGCTCGAAGTCGCGCTCGCTGAAGCCCACTCCGGCCAGGACCGTGCGGATGCGGGCGTCGATGAGGTGAGGTTCGGCTGTCTCGTACTCGTTTTGCAGCCGATCGTAGCGCTTGAGTAGCGCTTCGAGTTCGGCTCCTTCGAGCGTAGCCATCTCGTGCTCGAGCTCGCGCAATCGCTGTTCCAGAGCCAGAGTGGCCGAAAAAATTTCGAGCATCTCGGCATACAGGGTGCGATCGGGCGAGAGTTGTCCCTCCTGGCCGAGATAGCCCAGTTCGCACTCTGGAGACAGGGCCACCGAGCCCCCATCGGGAGCCACCTGGCCGGCCAGGATCTTGAGCAGAGTGGTCTTGCCGCAACCGTTGGGTCCCACCAGGCCGACCCGCTGACCGGGCGTCAGGGCAAACGTGACCTCGCTGAACAGATCGCGACCACCAAAGGCCTTTTTTAGTCCGCTGACGCTGAGCATGGCCTGTTGTTAGCTGCCGAGACGGGCTGACCTGCCCACAGGGCCGCAGCGATCGTGACCGTCTGGGCGTGGATGTCGACGATATCCTCGGGATCCGGGGCGTAGCCACCGCCCATAGTGACGGCTACCGGCAGCCCGAGCTGGCGGCAGCGCCCGAGGACCAGTTGGTCGCGTCGTCCCAGACCGGCTTTGGTCAGGCTCAGTCGACCGAGCTTGTCGCCGTGATACGGGTCGGCGCCCGACAGATAGATGGCCAACTGGGGTCGAGAGCGGCGGAACGCCTCTTCGAGGGCCGGGGCTAGCCGGGCTAGATAGATTTCGTCGTCGGTGGCGTCGGGCAGGGCCACATCAAGATCGCCCGGGACCTTGCGAAAGGGAAAGTTCTTCTCACCGTGGATCGAAAAGGCGAAGATGGACGGGTCATTGGCCGCCAGGGCGGCGGTGCCGTTGCCCTGGTGAACGTCGCAATCGATGACCAGGGCCCGCTCGAGACGGCCTTCGGCCTGCATCACCCGCAGGGCCACCACACTGTCGTTGAATACGCAAAAACCTTCGGGGTGGTCGGCGAAGGCGTGGTGGGTTCCCCCGGCCAGGTTGGCGGCCAATCCCTGGTCGAGGGCAGTGCGGCAGGCGGCGATGGTGGCTCCCACCGAGCGCCGCGAGCGTTCGACCAGCTCGGGGCTGTAAGGAAATCCCAGCCGACGCACTTCCTGGCGGGGCAGGTTGCCCGTCTTGAGCGAGTCGAGATAGTCTTGGGTGTGGGCTAGCAAAAGTTCCTGGTCGCTGGCTGGCACGGGGACTTCGAGGGTCAACTGGGGATGGCCCGTAAGCCGCTCGCGCAAAAGGCGGTATTTGGCCATGGGAAACCGGTGCGCTTCGGGCAGCGGCAGCACGAAGTGGTCGCAATAGTAAGCGATCATTCGTCCTGCTTGAGCCGGCGCAGCCCGGCCATGCCCAGCAAGCCCACCCCCGCAAAAAAGGACAAGCAGGCCAGCGCCGCCAGTTTGATGGCCGGACCGGGCTGGCCGAGCGACCAGATCGAGGCGGCCTGTCTGGACAGAGCCAATCCGGTCAGGGCCAGCAACATTCCCGCCACGAGCATCCTCTCTGGTTCGCCTCGACCCAACCAGAGGGCCTGCCTGGCCACCGCGCCGAAAGCGCTTTGCATGAGAGTAGCCGGAGTGGACGGCTGTCGCGGAGGCTGGTTGGTGGCCGGCTCAGGGTCCCCGCCAGAGTTGCGCCTGTGCGCCACTTTCGCCCAGGTACTCGAGCTTGGCTACCAATTCCTGGCCGTCGATATGCCCATCGGTTTGCCGGCCCTGGGCCAAACTCGTCGGGCCGACGCCGAAGCCCGCGCTCGGCTGGGGCTCCGGCGGGCCTCGGTCTTTCCCGCCCCGCCACGAGAGTTGCTCCAGGCCGAGCATTACGACCAGGTGCGAGGCCACGGCATGAGCCTGCAGACGTTCTATCTCCTGCCGCGAATCCGCGAACTCGACGCCGCCATGAACCCGGCTCGTCAACGCTTCGTAAGAGAGACACACCCCGAGTTGGTGTTCTGCCGGTTGGCCGGGCGTCCACTCGAGTTCGCCAAGAAGAAGCCCCAGGGGCTGGTCGAGCGCCGGCGGCTGCTAGGTCTTGACGAAGGACCCTGGCTGAGCGAGTTTCCGCGCCGGTTGGTGGCTCGTGACGACATCCTTGACGCGCTGGTGTTACTGCGAGCGGCCGGTGCCCAGGCCGAGGGCACCTCTCGAGTGGTGCCGGAGTTAGAGCAGTTCGACTCGAAGGGTTTAAAGATGGAGATCTGCTATTGAACGCGAAAGCCCCCAGGCCTTGAAGATCTGCTGGTCTGACATCTTCCTGCTTTATCGGCACGAGCTGAAGTCTGCCTTTCGCGAGTCCAACATTGTGCTCTACAGCCTGTTGGTTCCGATGTTGCTCTATCCCCTCATGGTCTGGTTGATGATGAGCGCCATCTCTTTTGTCGATGGCCAACAGCAAGAGTCGGTCTCGAAACTGATGCTTCACGGCCTACCGGCCGAGCACGAGAAACTGCGCGGATTGCTCGAGTCCGACGCCCATATCCGCCTGGTCGATGACGGCAATCCGGTCGAGGCTTTGCGGGCCGGTCGGCTGGACCTGCTGGTCGACATCATTCCCAACCATGGCAGCCCGGGGTTTGTCGTCAAGCTGGTCTTCGATGACTCCAAGGACCTCTCGAAGGTCGCCAGGCGACGCTTCAGCAAGGTGTTGACCACCTATCACACCCTCTACCTCGAGCGCCAGGTGCGCGAGCTTGGGCTGGAACTGCGCGCTCTACAACCCTTCTGGATTGAAGCCGACAATCGCTCTTCCTCACAGGAGGTGGGCCAGTATCTGTTGGGAATCTTCCTACCCTTCACGCTCATCGTGATCTTGTCCATCGGCGGCCTCTATCCGGCCATTGATTCGACGGCCGGTGAGCGCGAACGCAACACCTGGGAAACTTCGATGACCATCGCCACGCCCCGCATCAACTTGCTGTTGGCCAAGTACTTCTATGTCAGCACCATGGCCAGCCTGGCGGGGCTGCTGAACCTGGCTGCGATGATCGTCTCCATGCGCTCGATCATCGCGCCTCTGGCTCGCGAACTGGCTGACTCGTTGAGCTTCACCATCAGCTGGGATTCGGTCATCGTGATCTTCATCGGCTCGGTGCTGATGGCCATGATGATCGGATCGGGAATGATGCTGCTGGCCTCGTTCGCTCGCACCTTTCGCGAGGGGCAAGCGATGGTGACCCCCATCTTCATGCTCACCCTGCTGCCGGTTTCCATCATTTCGGACAGCAGTGTCGAGTTCACTCCCGGGCTGGCCCTGGTACCGGTGCTCAACATCGGGATGATGTGGCGCGAAGCGATTCATGGGGTCTACAACTGGCCGCTGATTGCCATCACTTTGCTGGTGCAGCTCTTTTTGCTGCTGGTGGCTGTCTGGTTGGCCACGCGCATTCTGGCCTATGAAGATATGGTCATCGGTAGCTATGGCGGCAGCTTCTGGAAGTTTGCCAAGGACCGCCTATTCCGGAGGAACTCATGAATCCCGTCGAGGTCGTAGGGCTGGCCAAGACCTACATCGACGAGGGCCGCGGCACGGTCGAGGCGGTCCGCGGCATCGAGTTCGAGTGTCGTGAAGGCGAGGTCTTCGGCTTGCTAGGCACCAACGGGGCCGGCAAGACGACCACCTTGCGGATGCTCAGCACTTTGCTGGTTCCGAGTTCTGGATCGGCGCGGTTGATGGGGCACGATGTGGTCACCGAGCCCGAAGAGGTGCGCCGCAGCATCGGATTCTATTCAGCCTCGACGGCTCTCTATCCGCGGCTGACGGCCCGCGAGACCATCGAGTTCTTCGCCAAGATCAACAAGTATCCGAGGGATCGGGTGGCGGCCCGCGTCGAAGAGTTGATCGCCCGGCTCGGCCTGGGCGACTACGCCGACGCCAGAGTGGAGCGCCTCTCGAGCGGGATGAAGCAGAAGGTCTCGATCGCCAGAACGGTGGCCCACGATCCTCCCATCATCATCTTCGACGAGCCCACCGTTGGGTTGGATATTCTCAATGCGCTCGAGTTTCACGCCATCGTGGCCGAGCTGCGCGACAAGGGCAAGACCATCATCTTCTCGACCCATATCATGAGCGAGGCCGAGAAGCTCTGCGATCGCATCGCCATCATCGACCGGGGCCAGATCCTGGCCTGTGGCACCCTCGAACAGTTGCGCGAGCGCACTGGCGTCCACTATCTCGAGGATGTCTTCGTCAAGGTGCTCAACGAGCCCGAGGCAACGACCTCGTGAATTGGTCGACGGTCTGGACGGTTCTCTATCACGAGCTGCGGATGGTGTTTCGCGACCATCGCACCATCGTGTTATCGGTCATCTTGCCTATCGGGTTGATGCCGGTGCTGTTGATGGCCGCCCAGGCCATTCACGCCCGTCGCTCCGGTGGGCTTTCGCAACCGATCTACCTCTATTGTCTGCAAGGCGAACCCTCGCCCAAGTTACGCCAGTTCTTGGGTCGGCGCCTCGACGGTCGCAAGTTCAAAGAGTCGCTAGAAGATCAGGCCGAGCGAGCCTTGCTGCGCGGCGACATCGATTTCATCTTATTTGCCGAGACTCATCAGCAGACCCTCGAGCGCGAGCGGCAACACAAGGCCGAGCCACCTGACTCCGAAGAGATCCGCCCGGCCAGCGAGGCGCGGCGGCTCAAGGGGGTGCCGGTCGTCCGGATCGCTTTCCGAGCCGATCAAGATCGCTCCATCCGAGCCTATCAAGAGATTCGGGAAGCCTTGCTCGAGGTCAAAGCCGAAGTGGTGGAAGAGCAGCTGGCCGAACGGGGCTTCGTCACCCCGCCCCGGGGGCTGTTTCCCGTCGAGGAGCACAACCTGGCTACCAATGCCGAGGTGACCGGGGCCATGTTGGGCCCTTACATGACGGCCTTCGTAGTCCTGTTGCTGCTGGGCGGCGGCTCGGTGGCGGCTATGGATATCCTGGCTGGAGAGAAAGAGCGCGGCTCGATGGAAACGCTGCTGACCTCGGCTGCCCGCCGGGAGGAGATCGTGTTGGCCAAGCAGTTGGCGGTGCTGGCCGTGGCGGGCTTGATCGCGATCATCCAGGTGATCAACGTCCTATTTTACGTGACTTTTCGCCTGATCGACCTGCCCCCCACCTTCCAGCTTTCGGTGCCTCCCATGGCGGTGCTGGCCTTGCTGCTGGTCTTCGGTGGACTGGCCGCCTTGCTGGCCGCCCTGCTGTTGGCCGTGTCCGGACGCACTTCGAGCTACAAAGAGGCCCAGCTCATCTACTTTCCTGTGTTTGTGGTTTGCGTGGTGCTGGCTCTTTCAGGAGCGCTGCCCGAAGTGACCTCGCGGAGCGCCATCTGCCTGGTGCCGGTGGCCAACACCGGCATCGCCGTCAAAGAGATCTTCGTGGGACGATTCGATTGGCCGTTCCTGCTGTTGGGGGTGGTGGCCAACGTGCTGATGGCGAGCTGGTTGGTTGCCTACACCACCCGCATGCTCACCTCCGAAGAACTGGTAACTCAGGGCGAGGCCGCTTCCAGCCTGGATCGCGATCAGCATTTCGGGGGCCGGGTGCTGGGCTGGTATGGTCTGATGGCCGCGGCTCTGCTGGTCATTCCCCCCAACGTCGAAGCCCTGGCCGGCCTTACCGGCCAGGTTCTGTTCAATCAGCTGGTCTTGTTCGGACTGTGCCCCCTCCTGATGATTCGGGCCTACGGCCTCGACTTTCGCCAGGCTCTGGCCCTGCGGCCCTTCAAGCCAGCCGTCTTGTTGGCTGTGCTGCTCTTGATCCCGTCGAGTCAGCTGGCCGCCACCGGTCTGGGCATCCTTCTCGATAAGGTGCTGCCGATGCCGCGCTCGATGGCCGAAGAGATGGCCAAAATGCTGCTGCCCGAGAACGTCACTCTAACCTGGCTGATCGTGATGATCGCGATTCTGCCCGGCATCTTCGAAGAGCTAGCTTTTCGCGGGCTTCTCCTCTATGGTCTGCGCCGCCGTCTGCGGCCGCTGACGCTCGCCCTGGCGGTCGGGGTGATTTTTGGGCTCTTTCACATGTCCATCTACCGTATCTTGCCCACCGCCTTCATCGGCACCCTGCTCACCGCCGTGGCCCTGTTGACCGGCTCGATCTTCCCAGGGATGCTGGCCCACGTTGGCAACAATGCCCTGGGCGTGTGGGCCTTTCGCAACGACCTGTCGTTTACCGAGTTTCCGGCGTGGGTCTATTTCCTGGCCGTGGGGATGCAGGTCCTGGCCTTCTACATCCTCTATCGCAATCGCACGCCTTACCCCGGGCTGTTGGCCTGGCGCAAGCCTACCACAGAGACTCGAGCTTCTCCTTGAGGGCGGCCGGGTTGAACGGCTTGAAGATGACCCCGGCCAGACCTTCGGGCAGCGGTTTGCCGGCGAAGGCATGGCGGTCGGCCGTATAGATCAAGATGGGGATGGTTCGGTGGGCGGGCTCTTCTCGCAACCGGACCAAGGTGCCCAGACCATCGAGCTCAGGCATGTGATAGTCGAGCAAGATAGCGTCGGGAGCCTCGATCCGCACCCGGGCCAGCGCTTCTTCCCCCGAGCTGGCCTGGGTGATTTTCCAGTCGGTCACCAGCTCGAGAGAAAGGCGGACCAATTCGCGGATCTGTTGCTCGTCGTCGACCACCAGGATTGTGCGCATGGCCGAGACTTTTGGTCGCGGTCGAAAACATCCTTCCCACCGGCGGTTAACCCGGTTGTTACATTCGAGCGCGAGGCGGTCGCTAGAGTAGTCATGAGGGACCACCAATGCAGCTCACTTTTCAACGCAGCTTCACCAATTTGATTGTTCGCATCACCACCTTCGTGGCCGCCATCCTGGCGCTTTTGGTGGGACCCCTGGTGGGAGCTGGAGCGGCCGCGCTCACTGGCGCCGGCCTCGAGACCGACGAAAATCGATCGGTGATGGGAGGGCCGGCCTCGTGGCTGGCGCGCGAATTTCGCATGACCATTCTCGAGCACTCGCGCAGTCGCTTGTTGGCGGCCCTTATTGCGGTGCCGGCAGGCCTCACGCTGGGTCTGCTCACCGGCCCGTTGTGGTTTCACTTCCTGTCGACCGAGGCCGCCCGCTGTGTGGGAGAGAACGTGGCCGAACGACTGGTCGGCACCCTGCCTTAAGGCCGCGTCTGGCCGTCGCCGCGCACCACGTACTTGTAAGTAGTCAACTGTTCGACCCCCACCGGACCCCGCGCGTGCAATCGTCCGGTGGCGATCCCGATCTCTGCGCCCATGCCGAACTCGCCACCGTCGGCGAACTGGGTCGAGGCGTTGTGCAGCACGATGGCGCTGTCGACCCCGTTCAAGAACGCCTCGACGGCAGCCGGATCCTCGGCCACGATGCATTCGGTGTGACCAGAGCCGTAGCGATGGATCCAGTCGACCGCCTCTTCGACATCGTCAACCAGCTTGACCGACAGAATGGCGTCAAGATACTCCGTGCTCCAATCCTCCTCGCCGGCTGGTTTGAGACGCGAGTCGAGGGAGCAGGCCTGGTCATCACCCCGCACTTCGCAACCCAGCTGGCTGAGAAAGTCCATCAGGGGCGGCAACAGCTCTGGCGCCGCGACCCGGTCGATCAATAGCGATTCGGTGGCCCCGCAAATACCCGTGCGGCGCATCTTGGCGTTGACGGTCACGGCCATCGCCTTGGAAGGGTCGGCACTGCGGTGGAGATAGGTGTGGCAGTTGCCGTCGAGATGCTCGAAGGTGGGGATGCGGCTCTCTTCGATGACCCGCTGGATGAGGTTCTTGCCGCCTCGGGGCACGATGACATCGACATACTCGTGCATACGCAGCAGGATCCCCACCGCTTCGCGATCCTGAGTAGGTACCAGCGAGACGCAGCCCGCCGGCAGGCCAGCCGCCTGCAGGCCCTCGGCCAGGCACTCCATGATGGCCCGGGCCGAGTGGGCGCTCTCGGAGCCTCCGCGCAGGATGGCCGCGTTGCCCGATTTGAGGCACAATCCGGCCGCATCGGCGGTCACGTTGGGTCGCGACTCGTAGATGATGCCGATCACCCCCAGCGGAATGCTGCGTCGCTCGATCCTTAGCCCGTTGGGGCGCTCCCAGGCGGCCAGGGTCCGGCCCAGGGGATCCTCGAGTTCGGCGATCTGCTCGAGCCCGGCGGCCATGGCTTCGACCCTTTTGGCGTCGAGTTGCAGGCGGTCGAGAAAGGCTCCCGAGATGCCTTTGGCCCGGGCCGCCTCCAGGTCGCCAGTGTTGGCCTCGAGGATGCCGGCCTGGTGCTCACGCAGGGCGCGGGCGGCGGCCTGAAGGGCTGCATCGCGGGCGCTGCGAGGCGAGCGAGCCAGTTGGCGGGCGGCCTGGCGGGCCTGGCGGCCCAGTTGATGCATCTGTGCTTCGAGAGTCAAAGTGGCTTCCATAGCCACTCTTTACCCCGGCGAGGATTGGCTTAACCGGCGCGCCTGGCGCCGCAAGAAGGGGGGCAGCTGCTGGCCGTCGCTGGCCAAATCCGCTGCGAGCTCGGTGGCCAGGGCCGGATCGAACTCAAGCAACAGCTGCCCCAAGCGGGTCGGCGCCAGGCCGCTGGTGGCGGCGGTGCGTTCGAAGAGCCAGTCGGAAAAGCTCAGAAAGCGGTCAAACGGGCGCTCGCCCAGCAGCCTGCCGATGGTCCTGGGAAAGCGCCCCTGATTGGCCACCAGGTCCCAAAAGCGAGCAAAGCGCCCCATCCGTTGCATGGTGGCGAAATCGAGGGTCGAATTGGATAACAGAGAGTAGGGCGGGCTGGGGTCGTAGACCATCGAGAACGCCTGGTCGTGGCGCCCGATGGGAGTGCCTCGCAGTCGCTTGAGAATGCCCACCTGGATCTCTTGCGGACCCAGGGCCACCAGCCGGTCAAAGCCCCGGCCGAAGCTTTCGAGAGTCTCGCCCGGTAGGCCCACAATCAGGTCGGCATGCACGTGCACTCCCGTCTCGTCTCGCAGAAAGCGCAGGTTCTCTTCGAGTCGCTGGTAGTGCTGGCGCCGCGAGATGCGCTCGCCCACCTCGGGGTCAAAGGTCTGGATGCCCACTTCGAACTGCAGGGCCCCGGCGGGAAACCGCCGGATCGTCTCGCGCAGGGCCTCGGGCAGCCGGTCGGGGATCATCTCGAAGTGGCAGAACATGCCCGGACGATAGCGTTTCAGGAAGAACTCGAGGATGGCCTGGCTGGTCTCGACCTTGAGGTTGAAGGTGCGGTCCACGAACTTGAAGCGCAAGGCCCCGCGATCAAGCAGGCGCTCGAACTCTTCCAAGAGTGGCTCGAGGGGGAAGCTGCGCACGGCCTTGTCCAACGACGACAGGCAGAACTCGCAGCGGAAAGGGCAGCCCCGCGAGGCCTCGACATAGACGACCCGCTGGCGCAGATCCTGCTGGCTATAAAGAGAGTAGGGGAGAGCCAGTTGCTCGAGGGGCGGCAAACCCCCGGCCTGCACCTTGTCGGGTCGTTGGCCACCCAAAAGGGCCTGGCAGAGGCGGGGCAAGGCCACCTCACCCTCGCCGGTGACCACATAGTCGGCCGCCTCGACCAGGGGCTGATCGAGTTCGTGGCTGACCTCGGGACCGCCCACGATGACTGGCAAATCGGGCCGCAACCGCTTGAGCAGGCGCACCGTCTCGAGGGCAGGGGCGGCGTTCCAGATGTAGCAAGACAATCCCACCAGCCGGGGACCGTAGCCCAGGAGCTTCTCGACGAAGTCGACCGGACGCTCTTTGATGGTCGACTCGAGCAGCCGACTGCTCAGCTCACCCAGGTTGGCCTGCAGATAACGCAAGCCGAAGGCCGCATGGATATAGCGGGCGTTCTGGGTGGCCAGGACCAGGTCGACGGTCACATCCAGATGTTCTTGGCGTCGATCGAGCCGTCCCAGTCGCGCCCGCCGTGGACCCTCAGGACCTTGCCGACATGGCCCTGAAAGGCCTTCCATTGGCCCTCAGGAGTGATGACTTCGTCCTTGAACTTGCCATCTTTGAGCTGCTGGCGCTGGATGACCACCGTGTCTTGTTTGATGTAGATCCAGTTCTGGCGCAACTTGGGGTCGTCTTCGACCCGCGCCACCCCGATGCGTTGTTCCTTGGGGTCGACATCGACCACCCGAAACTCGCCCGTGACGGTCAGCATCTGGGCCTGGCTCGGGGCCAGGCTCAGCAAGACCAACACCAACAAATAGATTCTACGCATATTCACCTCAGGATATGAAAAAGGCCCCGGTGGGGGGCCTATGGCTCCGACGGTTGGATTTGAACCAACGACCAACCGGTTAACAGCCGGTTGCTCTACCACTGAGCTACGTCGGATCGCGTCATCAGTTTCTGGTTTGTGATTATAGCACGGTGATCCAGGGCTGTAAACCCCTATGGGGACGTGACGGAAAGTCAGTCGTGGAGCGGGAATGTCCTGGTTTTGTCAGAATCATTCGGACAGGAGGATATCCATGCAGAAATCTTTTCGTCTGTTCCTGACGCTCTTGCTGAGCCTGTCCATGGCCGTGGCCGCACTGGCCGAATCCGAGACTCACAAAAAGCTCAACGCCGGCTCCGAGGGGGAGGTCATCAACTTGAAGCCTCACCTCGTCGGGGGCAAGACCAACATCATCGATTTTTATAGCGATTACTGCCCGCCCTGTCGGGCTGTGGCCCCCTATCTCGAGAAACTGGCCGCCAAAGACCCTGACGTGGTGGTCGGCAAGGTCGACATCAACCGCCCCGGCCACCGCGGCATCGATTGGAAGTCGCCGGTCGCCGAGCAGTTCGGCCTGCAGAGCGTACCTCACTTCAAGGTCTATGACGGCACCGGCAAGCTGGTTGCCGAAGGCGACGAGGCCCGCCAGATGGTGATCGAGTTGCTCGAGAAGAACAAGATCGAATAGGCCCGAGAAGGCCGCGCATGCGCGCTAATCTACTGATACTCGGCTTCTTTTTAGCGGTCTGCGCCTGCCTGTTTGCACCCCCCGAGACCGCGCTCGAAACCCCGTCGCCGATTTGGTCGGTGGACGGGGTTTCGCTCGGCATGACGGCCGACCAGGTGCGGACTGTCTGGGGCGACCTCGAGGAGAGCAGCCTCTCCGATGGCCTGCGATGCCTCCATAAGTCTGGCCGGGCCTGGGATGGGACTAATTTCGCCTGGTTTGATCCCGAAGGACGAGTGCATTGCGTCACCGGCCACCGGCTTAGGCGCGGCCAGCAATTGCTGGTTTCGACCGGCATGGACTTCGACCCGGTCGAACTCGGCGAACCGATTGCCGACCCTCGCATCAGCGTGTGCGGCGACGGGGTTGGGGTCGTGCGGGACAAGTGGTTCCAACTGGAAAGCGATGTCCTGGTCCAGGTCGAGGGACTCTCCTTGGAGTCTGTCGAGTTGCCTCCCGGAACCGACCGCGCGAAGATTCTGGCGGCTCATCCCCAGTTTGGTCGCGTCAGCGCGGTGACCCTGCGCCGCCGCGAACTGCGGTCGCTTCTGTCCGAGGCTCCGCCCTGGTCTTCCGCGCGGAAGTAGGGCCCAACAGCGGGGTCTGGCCCGCCGGCGGGCGAAAGCGGATGCATGCTTTGTGTCAACACCTATACTCAAGACTACATCGACGCCTGCAGGGCTCGCATCCAGACTCAGCTGGATGCCTATGGAGCGGTGGTCAACGCGGCTGCCGGCAAGGATGCGGTGGAAGGGGCTCTGCACACGTTCGAACCTCACTTTTTCAACAACCTGGTGCTGGTGCTCGAGGGCTGCTTCGTGCACCGGGCTCGGGCCAAGGAGAAGAAGGACGGCAATCCCCTCAATGAGGTGCGAATGCTGAGCAACTCGCTGATGGCCGGGAGCTTTCTTGAAGAAGACAAGTCGATCAAGTATAAGCCCGACCAGTCGGTGCTGGGGTATGCGGTGGGCGACGAGATTGGCTTGCACCGGGCCGAGTTCGAGCGGCTGGCGGCGGCCTTCTTCCGTGAGATCGAGGCGAAGTACCTCTAGGGGGCAACCGGATACGGCCCGTCGGCAAAGGTGTCGGCGTGATAACCTTTCATGCCGATGGCTGCCGTGATGGGGCTAAAAGACCGGTTGGCCCGTAGCTAATCGCTCGAGCACCGAGCCAAAATCGAAGCGAGGCTGCCACCCCAGTTCGCGCCGGGCCAGCTCGTTGACATAGACGCGGTCGAGGGTGGGCAGCATCTTCCAGCCCCTCTGAGCGAACAACTCGGGATAGTGGGGGAAGAGTTCGGCCACCACGGCTGGCGCGTCGTGGCCGAGCCGCTCGAGGTGCTCGGGGCCGAAGGGTGTGGTGGCGCTGATGATATAGCGGCCAAAGTCGATACGGCCAACCTTTTCGGCGGCCAGCCGGTGGGCCTCGACCACATCCTCGACCTCGACCCGGCGATAGAGGAATTCGTTGACCTTCAGGTTGAGGTCGTCAAAACCGTTGCGCCGCTCGGGGTTGTCATCGGCTTCGGGAAAAAAGCGAGAAGTGCGCAGCACCAGGGTGGGCAGACCAAAGGAGCGAGAGAAGAGTTCGCACAGGTCTTCGGCAGCTCGTTTGGTCACTCCGTAGATGTTCTTGGGAATCGGCTTGACCTCTTCGGTGATCCAGGTGGCCGGATTACCGGCGGCGGGAGTGAGAGCCGCCCCGAAGACGCTGGTGGTGCTGGTGAAGACCAGACCCCGGCAGCCGTGTTTCCTGGCCGCCTCGAGCAGGTTGAGAGTGCCCGTGATGTTGGTGTCGACGAAGTCCTGGCGACTGTGGGTAGCCACGTGGGGCTTGTGCAGGGTGGCCGTGTGTAAAATCACCTCGACGCCCTGGCAACACTGGTCGACGAAGGCCGCGTCGGCCAGATCGCCCACGCGCTGGGTAAAGGCAGAGGCTAGGCGATCGACGCCCACGAGCTGATGGGGCAGGCTGCGCATCAGCGCCTCGCCGAGGTGGCCGGCGCTTCCCGTGACCAGGATCTTCATCGGCGCGGTTCCGAGCTTCTCGAGCCGAAGTCCTGCCGGCAAGGGATAGCCCCTGACCCGAGCAATCATCAGGTTGTAGAAGTCGAAGAGCGCGGAGTCGCCCAGAGCTCAGACAATCTCGTCGGGCCTGCCGTCGCGATGGTGCTAACTTCGCCACCCTGGCTCGACCCCGGACGTGCCGGGGTGTTTCCATTACAGCGAACGCAGGGCCAGTTCGAGGCGCTTCATGCCCTTGAGGATGGTCTCGGGGTTGCTGTTGGAGAAGTTCAGGCGCAGCGTGTTCGGCTTGGGCTGGTTGGGGTAGAACGGGGTGCCGGGCACGAAGGCCACTTTCTGCTCGAGGGCCCGCTCCCAGAGGAGCTGAGCGCTAAAGCCCTCGGGCAGGGTGAGCCAGAGGAACATTCCGCCTTCCGGAGGGGTCACTTTCGTGCCCTCCGGGAAGATGCGATAGACTTCTTCGAGCATGACATCGCGACGTTCGCGGTAAGACTCGGCCACCTTGCGGGCCTGGCTCTCGAGAAAGCCGGCTTCGGCCAGCTCATGAGCCACCATCTGCGATAGGGTGGGAGTGTGCAGGTCGCTGGCTTGCTTGGCCTGGACCAATTTGGCGATGAGGTCGCGGGGGCCGAGCATGGCTCCGACCCGCAGGCCCGGGGCCAACACCTTCGAGAAGGTGGATAGGTACACTACCGAGCCATTGTAGACCTCGTCGTCGCGGGCCGCCGCTTCGAACTCGATGAGCCGCGGCAAACGCTGACCTGCAAAGCGAATGTCGCCGTAGGGATCGTCTTCCACCAGGCAGACGGGTCGAGCCTGGTTCCATTCGACCAGGGCTTCGCGACAGTCGGCCGAGAGGGTCGCCCCGGTGGGATTTTGGAAGTTGGGAATGCAGTAGACCAACTTGGGCTGGACGGTCAGGTTGGCCAGCGAGGTGGGAGCCTCGTCGAGAGGTACGCCGAGGAAATTGGCTCCGTAGAGCCGCCAGGCCTGGAGGGCGGCCAGATAGGTAGGGGTCTCGACCACCACCGGGTCACCGGGATTGATGAGCACTTTGCCCAGCAGGTCGAGGGCTTGCTGCGAGCCGGTCGTGATGAGCACGTTGTCGACGCTGGCCGGCACCCCGAACTTGCGAGCTCGAGCGGCCACCCACTCGCGCAGGGGGCGATACCCTTCGGTGGCGCTGTACTGGAGTGCCTGGGGACCCTGTTGCTGAAGAATCTTGGTAATTGTCTCGGAGATCTCGGCGACCGGGAAAAGTTCGGGTGCGGGGAAGCCTCCGGCGAACGAGACGAAGTTCGGTTGCTCGGTGACCTTGAGCAGCTCGCGCACGGCAGAACTCTTGAGGTTGAGCGCGCGGTCAGAGAAGAACTCGGTCCAGTCAACATTAGGTTGGGCAAGAATCGTCATGGCGGAAAGCTCCCTTCAGCGGCTCTTCTAACTTAGCATGCCCGGGCCGACGCCACCAGGGACAATGCTACTGATTGGACCAGACCAATTCAAATTGGATCTAGACAGCTGGGCCGATTCGGAGCATAGTGTGAGCATGAAGCTCGAACTGCAGAGAGATGGGCAGCTGCCCCTCTACCGCCAGATTGCCAACGAGATTCGCTCGCTGATCGAGCGGGGTGTTCTGGCTCCGGGAGCCCGTTTGCCCACTGTTCGTCGCCTTTCTGACGAGCATGAGTTAGGGCGTTTGACGGTGCAGACCGCCTACTCCGAACTGCAGGCCCAGGGATTCATCGAGTCGGTGGTGGGCAGGGGCACCTTTGTCAGTGAACGTCCCCAGCCCGGCTCGTTGCCGCCGGCCATCGCCCCCCGGGTGGGTGGCTCGCTGGCCGAACTGCTCGACCGACTCCCCACCCGCTTGTTGTTGGGACAGGCCACCCCGGCTGAAGAGACCTTTCCGGTTCGCGAGCTGAAGGCTTGCTTCGGGCGAGCCCTGCAACAGCCTTCGAGCATGGCCTATGGCCCCGTGCTCGGCGAGGAGAGCCTGCGGGTCCAGATGAGCCGCATCCTGTTGGGACGCGGATTGGCGGCCGCGCCCGAATCGATCTTGATCACGTCCGGGGCTCAACAGGGCATCGATCTCGCCGTCCGCACCCTGACCACGCCGGACCGGCCGGTCGTCATCGAGGCTCCCGTTTATCCCGGCGTGCTCGAGCTGTTGCGGTCCCGGCGCCAACGCTGGCTCGAGGTCCCGATGGGTGACGAAGGGATGAATCTGCAGGTGCTCGAGGAGCTGTGTCGGGCTCATCGTCCGCCTCTGGTTTATACCATCGCCACCTACCACAACCCCACCGGAGTGGTCACCAATCAGGCCCATCGCCGGGCTCTGCTCGATCTGGCCGAAGAATATGACTTTTTGATTCTCGAGGACGATGTCTATGGCACGCTGGCCCTCGACGGCCGGGCTCCCGTCTGTCTCAAGGCCATGGACCACCACGACCGGGTGGTTTATCTGACCGGGTTTTCCAAGTCGCTCATGCCGGCCCTGCGACTGGGAGCCCTGGTAGCCTCGCCCGCTCGCCTGGCGGCCTTGACCCAGCTGCGAGGAGCCACCGACTTGATCTCGTCGTCGCTGATGCAGGCGACGTTGGCCGAGTTTCTCGAGGCGGGCCATTTCGAGGCTCACCTTCAGAAGGTTTGCGAACTCTATCGGCAACGGCGTGACGCTGCAGGCGTAGCTCTCACCGAGTTGCTACCTGATTGTGTCTGCCGTCTACCCCAGGGAGGCTTGTCGCTGTGGCTCGAGTTGCCCCCGGACATCGACGAAGGCGAGCTTTTTCGGCAGGCCCGGGAGCACGGAGTCATGGTGGCTCGGGGCCAGGCCTTTTTTGGAACCCCGGCCCCGGCCGGCTTCTTGCGGCTCACCTTCGCCACTCTTGGTAAACCGCTGTTCCGTCAGGGCGTGGCCGTTTTGGCGCAGCTCATCGAGGCGCAACGCCGCGGCCGACTACAAGGTGATCCCCTGGTCTGATGCTTGCAGAATAGGCATCTGTGGGCTACACTCTGGGGATGGGGAGGGCGCGCAGAGCAGGAATGGGTTTGGCCGAGTTGCTGCTGGCCATCGGTCTTCTCACGGTTGCCCTGCTGACGATGGTCGGTCTCTTTCTTAACCTGCTGGGCTCTTCCACCAAGACCTCCAACCTTACCGCCGGAACCTTTCTGGCTCGGGCCCGCCTACAAGAACTGATCCGCAAAGGCCTCTACGATCCGGTGCCGGTGGATGAGGCGGTGGGCATCTACACCACCGACAGCGACAACCAGACCGTCTTCTTTCATCGCGTGACCTCGACCCGACTCGATCCCAATCCGCCGCTTCACGGGGCTGGCTACTGGCTCGAGGTCGAGGTCTGGTGGTGGAACCGCGACCCCCAAAGTGGGCGGGCGGGCCAGGGCCGCATGTCGACCAGGGTGGGACAGTTCTATTATCCGGAGGCCGGCTCATGAAGCGCGGCCAGACCTTGCTCGAGACCATCCTGGCGATGTCGCTTTTGATGCTGGTGGTGGCCGCGATTTTCAGCGTTTTTGACCTGGGCCAGGGCTCGTTTCGGCTCTCGGTGATGCGCAACGACCTCCAGAACCAGGGGCGTGGGGCTCTGGTCTGGCTCGAGCGCGACGTGATTCAAACTTCTTTGTCCAGCCTGGCCGTGGCCGATGGTCCTGCTCGCACGGTCAACGGATCGGCCCGTCACGCCGTTTGTGTCACTGGTCTTGACGACTGGACCGGGGCGGCCAACTTCGACGCGGTTTCGGGCCTGCCGCGCTGGAATCGTTATCTCGTCTATTACGCCACCACCGAGCCCCAGGGCCGCTTGATCCGGCTCGAGATCAGCGTGGCATCCAATATCACCGGAGCCTGGTCTGATTTCGTCAACTACCTCGATAACGACCCCGAGACGATGACTTTGCCCACCGGCTACAGTCTGGAAGGCTATCGCGTGTTGGCCCGAGACGTGGTCGAGTTTCGTCTGGCCCCCGAAGACGAGACCCTACTGTTCGAACTGCTTTTGCACCGACGGGAGGCCGCTCGCATGGCTGGCTCCGAGGCTCGCGACGAGACCCTCGAACTTCATCTGGAGGCAACCCCGCTCAATGGCTAAGAACAAGCAAGGTATCGCCCTCTTCATCGCCATCGTGGTGGTGACGGTCTTGACCATCCTGGCCGTGAGCTTCGTGGCCCTCAACCGCCAGCACCTAAGGCTACTGAGCGTGTCTGACGCTCATCTCAAGGCCGAGCAAGCGACTCGCTCGGGGGTGGAGTATGCTCGCATGCGGCTCGATTCTGATCCGGCCTGGGGGACTCCCAGCGGCACCAACCAGGCGTTAGCCGAAGTCGTGAACATGCCCGGCATGGTGGTCTTCGAAGGCGAGCGCGACGGCGTCTATCAGGTGGTCGGCGTATTGGCGGGCGGGCAGAGTTCCTTTCAATACCACTTTCAGTTGTCGGGCACCGACCTGGTCGCCTTTCAAGCCTTTACCGAAGCCTCTATCGAAGCCGCCCCGGGGAACCCCAACGCCTGGCAGACGGTCGACGTGGCCGCCAATATGAGTTCGGTCAATCACATGGTGGCGGGTCTGGCCGGAGGCGCCCTCCAGGTGCCTCGAACCTCGGGGCGAGCGCTGCCCGGCGGGTGCTCGAACCTGATCGTCATGGGCGGCTGCCAACAGGCCAGTCAGGTGCTCGATACGACCCTCAAGCGCGCCTTTATCGTGGACGCCTCGGCGCTTTCTGCCGGCCACCTGGTGGTGGCCACCAGCGGCGAAGGAACCTGGCAGATCCGCAGCCTCGACCCCACCGTAAACAAGGTGCGGGCTCGTCAGGATATCGTGGCCCCGGCTCCTTCCAAAGTCGATTTCGGCACCGACCCTGGCTCAGGCGAGGCCGTCTCGACCGCCGACATCCTGGTCAGTGCCAGCGCCGTGCTCGACTCGGACGGGCACGTGATGTCGGTCAGCGGTAGCAGTCTGGGGACCAACCCGGCCCTCAAGAACTCGGCCGAAGCGGCCGCCCACGGAATCTTCACCCCGAACTCCACCGGCAACTACGACCCGCCCGCCCTGACCGCCGATCAGCTGCGAGCGGCGCCAGGGGGAACGGCTACCATGGCCTCGGGTTTGTACCACTTTGTGGATCCCACCACGGTCCACTATTTCTCCAGTCCCACTGCCAATCCGTCCGGCACCCCTGACGCCGTCTACACCGACACCATCCCCGATACTTCGGGCGCGGGCACGGCCGCCCATCTCAAGGATCGAAAGTTCATGGTCAGCGGCAATGTCGAGGTGGGTGGGGCCCTGACCATCAGCGGCGAGACGGGTAGCCGAGCCAGTCTCGCGTTAGGCTACGAGGCCGATGGCAGCCTCGGACCCGACTCCCGGGGCCGGCTCAAGGTCGACGGAGACGTTCGCATCCAGGGAGAGACGGTGGGGCAGGGCACCCTCATCGCCCAGGACAGCGGCGACGTTACCCTGGAAGGAAACAGTGCCCTGTCGGCTTCTCCGACGGCTGGTGTGGCGGTCTTTGCCGAGGGCTCGGTGACCATGGAGCCCGTGCCTGGCTGGGTCGGGGGCGCTTCCACCGCCGAGGTCGATTGGGAGTTCTATCGTCAGGCTCTCGAGCAGAGTTCGGCCAACACGGCCTGGCAGTATGGGGCCGGTTCGCCCAATCTCGATCTGGACATGGCAGGTTCCTGGTCGGGTCCGGAACGAGCTGCCTTCGCTAAAGGAGACGACCAGCAGATCAATCCTTCGGCCGAACCCCGCGATCAACTGCTGATCACCAGCTCGTCTGACGCCAACTATCAGATGCTGATGGACCTGGCCACCGAGTTCGATGTCTATAACAACAACGAGATGACCTACAAAGACTACGACGACGGCAACGGCCTGGTACCCACCGGCTATGGCATCAAAGACCTCTTCGATGGCGCGGTCAACAACTATCTGGCCGGAAAATACGACAATTACCCCTTCGGCACCAACACCTTCGCGGCTGACCCCGGCATCACGCTGGCCCGCTACGAGCGCCTCAAGGACTTCCTGGTCAATTCCCAAAACGACATGGCCAACGCCCACGGCGCCTACTATGGCAATATCAGGGTCGACAACCTGCCCGACGGCTTCGACAACAACCGCATCGCCCGCGTCATCGACGACAAGATGGCGGTCTACATCAGCGAGGCGCTGCTGGGGGGCCGCACGCTTTCCCAATACTTCAGCGGCCCCAACCCCTACGCCGCCGTGGGACAGGACCCCCGCGACATCGACTTCAAAGGCCTGATCTACAGCCGCAACAACCTCTTCATCAAGGCCAACAACCACAACTTCAAGGTCCAGGGCGGCCTGGTCGCGGCCGGTGGCGATCTGGTGATCCAGGGCGCCACCGGGGTCAACTTCACCTATGACCCCGCCTTCCTCGATACCGTGCTCAACACTCTGGCCAGCGGCGACGTGAGCCGCATCCAGGTGGTCTACTACGCCCGACGCTGATTCACCCCATCGGGTAAGGGGAAGGATTCGCTCGGCCTCGAAGGCTCGGCCGCAATGACCCTTTACACGCCAACTTCTTTGCCCCATGGCTGTCCTCAGCCCCTACCCCAGCCCCAGGATGCCTGCGGAATCGGCTACATTGTCCGCATCGACGGCACTCCCTCAAGGCGCGTGGTTACCATGGCGCTGGAAGCCCTGGCCAATCATGCCCACCGGGGAGCGGTGGCCGCCGACGGCCGCACGGGAGACGGGGCCGGCGTCATGACCCAGCTGCCGTACGAATTCCTGGCACGGGTCTATCAAGGCGTGACCGGCAAGACCGCTCCTCCGCGGGGGGATCTGGCCGCCGGAATGGTCTTCATGCCGCTGACTCTGGCCGGCGCCCGCTCGCGCTGTCGACGCCTGCTGGAAGAGACGCTGCGGCATCACGGGCTCGAGCCGCTGGGTTGGCGCGAAGTGCCCATCGACCTCGAGGCCATCGGTCCGCGGGCGCTGTCGTCGCGCCCCCACATCCAGCAGATCTTCGTCTCGCGCGCCGAGGTCCCGGCCGGCACCGCTTTCGAGCATACCCTGTATCTGGCCCGGCGCCGAGCCGAGCGCCTGATCCGCGAAGAGGGAATCAACGAGTTCTACGTGGCCTCGCTATCCTATCGCACCCTGGTCTACAAGGGCCTCTGCATGGCCGACCAGTTGGGGCGCTTTTATCCCGACCTCGAAGAACCGGATTATGCCTCGGCGGTGGCGATGTTCCACCAGCGCTACAGCACCAATACGTTCCCCACCTGGAAGCTGGCCCATCCCTTCCGCATGCTCTGTCACAATGGCGAGATCAACACTTTGCGGGGCAACCGGGCCTGGATGCAAGCGCGCGAAATGGCCCTGAGAGCCGAGGGCAACGACCCGGCGGCGCTCGACCTGACCCCGGTCATCGACCCTGACGTCAGCGACTCGGGGGCTTTCGACAATGTGCTCGAGTTTTTCCTCAAGCGAGGCCGGCCTCCGCTGGTGTCGCTCTTGATGATGGTTCCCGAGATGTGGGAGAACATCGACCCCGACGATTTTCCCAAAGGGTGGCGCGAGTTCTACCAATATACGTCGTGCCTGATGGAGCCCTGGGACGGCCCGGCGGCTATCTCTTTTTTTGACGGACAGACCGTCGGCACCATCCTCGACCGCAATGGCCTGCGGCCGGTTCGTTACACCATCCTCGAGTCGGGCCTGCTCATTTCGGCCTCCGAAACCGGGGTGGTCGATCTGGCCGGGGAGCGAGTAAAGCAACGGGGACAACTCGGCCCAGGCGAGTTGCTGGTGGTGGACACCGAACGCGGTCGGGTCCTGTTCAATCACGAGATCAAGCAGGAACTGGCCGAGGTGCGCCCGTACGGCGAGTGGTATGCCCAGCGGGTGTGTCCGGTGCCCGAGGAGGTCTTTTACGCGCCGGTCGACCACCAGACCAGTCTGCTGGCCGCACCCGCCCAGAAGGGCACCCTGTTGCGTCGGCAACAGGCCTTCGGCTACACCCACGAGGACGAAATCGCCGTGCTTCGCCCGATGATCATGAGCGGCAACGAGCCGGTGGGTTCGATGGGCGACGACACACCACCGGCCGTGCTCTCGCCCATCAATCGGCCCTTCTTTCACTATTTTCGCCAACGCTTTGCCCAGGTGACCAACCCGGCCATCGACCCGCTGCGCGAGCGCCTGGCTATGAGTCTGCGCACCCTGCTGGGCCGGCGGGCCAATATCTTGACCGAGTCACCCGAGACCACCAATCTGCTCGAGGTTCCCGGACCGATTCTCAGCCGCGCGGCCTTCGAGCATCTGAATTCGCTCGACCCAGCCGTCTATCCGCCCATCATTCTCCGCTCGGTCTACGCCGTCCACGCCGGGGCCAAGGGCATCGCCGAGGCCCTGGAGAATCTCTGCAATGAAGCCGAGGAAGCGGTCCGGCAGGGAGCCTCGCTGATCATCGTGTACGACGGCGAACTCAATCCGTTTCGGGCTCCGATTCCGTCGCTTTTGACGGTCAGCGCCATCCATCAGCACCTGATCGAATGCGGGCTGCGCTTGCGGGCTTCGCTGGTGGTGGCCAGCGGCGAGCCCCGCGAGGTGCACCACTTCGCCTGCTTGTTGGGGTTTGGAGCCGACGCCATCTATCCATTCCTGGTCTTCGAGACCATCGCCGAAATGGTGGGCGAAGGCGGGCGCCAGATGGAAGGCCTGGAGGCGGGCCAGGCTCAGCTCAACTTCATCGAGGCGGTCGAAAAAGGCTTGCTCAAGATCATGGCCAAAATGGGCATCGCTCTGTTGTCGAGCTATCGCGGAGCCCAGGTCTTCGAGGCCCTCGGACTCGACAACGCCCTGGTCCAGACTTACTTTCCCGGCACCGCCAGTCTGGTCGGCGGAGCCGACCTGGGGGTAGTGGCCTCGCGGGTGGCCGAATGTCACCGCCAGGCCTACGGTGAGTTACTGGCTGACGAGCTGCGCAAGCTGGCCAGCTTTGGGTTCTACAAGTACAAGAAGGGAGGCGAACCTCACCGCTTCTCGCCTCAGCTGGTCCGCCAGCTTCAGAAGCTGTTGAAACCTGCCGCCAAAGCCCTGCAAGAGAGCCAGATCAGCTCTTTCAAAACTCTGCCCGAGGGGCCGCCAGGTTTTCTCGATTATTCGGCAGCCTGTCACGCGGGACCGCCCATCGGCATTCGCGACCTGCTCGATTTCGTCAAGCATCGGCCCCCGCTCGAACTCGAGCGGGTCGAGCCCCTCGAGTCGATCGTCGCCCGTTTCTCGACCGGCGCCATGAGCCACGGCTCGCTCTCGGCCGAGGCTCACGAGACCCTGGCCATCGCCATGAATCGCCTGGGAGGGATGAGCAACTGCGGCGAAGGCGGCGAAGACCCGGCTCGGCTGGGCACCGAGAAGAACAGCCGCATCAAGCAGGTGGCCTCGGGGCGCTTTGGCGTCACCCCCGCCTATCTGGTCTCGGCCGACGAACTGCAGATCAAGATCTCTCAGGGCTCAAAGCCGGGCGAGGGGGGCCAGATTCCGGGCCACAAAGTGTCCGACGAGATCGCCCGCATCCGCCACACCACGCCGGGGGTCGCTCTCATCTCGCCCCCGCCCCATCACGACATCTACAGCATCGAAGACCTGTCGCAGCTGATCTTTGACCTGAAACGCATCAATTCCGAAGCTCGCATCAGCGTCAAGCTGGTCAGTGAAGATGGCGTAGGCACGGTAGCCGCCGGTGTGGCCAAAGGCTTTGCCGATGTCATCCATATCAGCGGCAGCGAGGGCGGAACGGGTGCCTCGCCCCTATCCTCGATCAAGTTCGCCGGTTTACCCTGGGAACTAGGTCTGGCTCAGGCCCAGCAGGTGCTGGTCAATAACCGCCTGCGCGGTCTGGTGCGCCTGCGGGTCGACGGCGGCTTTCAGACCGGCCGCGACGTGTTGATCGCGGCCCTGCTGGGAGCCGACGAGTTTTCTTTCGGCACCAACGCCCTGGTGGCCGAGGGTTGCTTGATGGCCCGCAGTTGCCACACCAATACCTGCCCGGTCGGCATCGCCTCGCAGCGGGCCGACCTGCGGGCTAAGTACCCCGGCACGCCGGAGTCGGTCATGGCTTACATGCTCGGGGTGGCCCACGAGGTGCGCCTGCTGCTGGCTCAGATCGGCTATCGCTCGCTGAGCGAGGTGATCGGCCGAACCGAGTTGCTCGAGCAGGTCATCTTCGAGCAGGAAGCAGGCTTCCTCGAGTTGTCGCCGCTCCTGTGGCGCCCCCCCGACGACCTGGCCACCTCCCATGAGGGTGGGCGCAACGAGCGTCCCCAGCAGGGTCGCGACCTGGACCGCTCGCTGCTGGAGAAGCTGGGGCCGGCCCTCGAAGAAGGTCCAGTGGAGCTTGGGCCGGTCAAGATCTACAATACTGACCGTACCGTGGGCGCACCCATCTCCGGCTGGATTGCTCGTCGCCACCCCCACGGCCTCGAGCCGGGAACGATCCACCTGCGCTTCGAGGGAGCGGCCGGCCAATCGTTCGGTGCCTTCGGCATCGAAGGCCTCCATCTAGAGCTGACCGGCCAGGCCAACGACTATGTGGGGAAAGGGCTCGCAGGTGGCGAGCTGGTGATCCGCCCGGCTGCCGACGAGTCCCATCTGCGCTCGCACGAGAACGCCATCGTGGGCAATACGGTCCTCTATGGGGCCACCGGCGGGCGCCTCTTCGCCGCCGGCCGCGCCGCTCAGCGCTTCTGTGTGCGCAACAGCGGGGCCACGGCCGTCATCGAGGGAGTAGGCGAGCACGCCTGCGAGTACATGACCGGGGGCTGTGTGGTGGTGCTCGGTCGCATCGGGCGCAACTTCGGGGCCGGCATGACCGGAGGAAGAGCCTATCTCTATGACGAGGACGGCACGGTCGAGCGGAAACTCAATCCCGAGCTGATCGAAGCCGTGCCCGTCGACGACCCGGCCGAACTGCAGGCCCTCGTGCAAGAGCACCATCGGTTCACCGGCAGTAACAGGGCCGAGGACTTGCTGGCCAACTGGCAGCTCGCCCTGACCAAGTTCTGGCTGGTGCGCCCCCGGGCAACGGTGGCCACCATCGAAGCGCACAACGAGGGCGTCGAAGAGAAAGCCGAGCCGGTAGTGGCCTGACCCCTGGCTAGCTGGCGCGGGGTAGGGGATGCAGGCTCTGCCAGCCGGCCATCATCGAGTCGACGAAGGAGCGACAGAAGGCGTTACCCCGCTGCGAGTGTCCCACCAGGTGATACTCGGCGCGCTCGACCGCCCACCAGAAGTCGCCCCGAGCCGAGGCGTAGAAGGCCAGCAGCTCGGGCAAGGCCAGCAACATGAGCAGCCCGGCCAGCAGGTTGTCTCCGTCGAGCAGGACCTTGCGATAGACGAGGTGGCGCAGGAAGCGCTCCAGCGGCTGGGTCGGCGGGGGACTCGATTGGCCGCGCGAGAAGGTGCGTCCGAGGGAAGGAACCTCCACCTCCGAGCCCTCGGTCAGCCGGGTGAAGTTGGTCCAGAAGTCCGGTTGACCACCCCATTCCAGCAGGCTGATCAGGCCGGCCGCCACCGACCAGCTCAACCAGCCGGTGAGGTCGTGCTCTGGGCCACGCAATTCCCGCTCCAGGGCCTCTCGCCAGGGAACGGCCCCGACGGACCAATCGCCCAGGGCCAGGAGCGCTCGTCCCAATCCGTGGCTAAGGTCAGGCTGAATCAGCAACCACCTCTCCAGGTCGCGATAATCGGGCCAGGCTAGACTGGCCTGCCAGACTTTGACCGGACCCAGAATATCGGGCGTTGAATTGCTGACCAGCTCTTCCAGTTCGCTGGCAAAGTCGGCCACAGGGCGGCCTTCGTTGCGCTGGACGGCCGGGCAATAGAACGACAGGCCGGCCACCACTCCGTCAGGTGTCGGCTGCAGGATGAACGGAAAGCCTCGGCATGGCCGGGGTTTGGCCCTGGCGCCCAGGCGGCTGTGCAGGCGGCAGAGCAGGTTTTCGTCGAGCATGACGCAGCGGTCGCCCTGATTGGTCAAGACCGTTTGACCGCGTACCATACCCAGAGCCGGTCGGTGAGTGTCTTGCAGAACCTCGAGGGCGAGGTAGCTTTGGCGCACGACTTTCTCGACAGGGGGCTCGACGACCACCTGCCAGCCCGCCGTGCAGCAACGGGCGCAGCCTTCGACGCATTCGAAGCGCTGGCCCTCGGGAAAGAGAAATTCCATGAGGCGCTCCTTGAGCTGAACAAAAGGGAGGTACAGCTAGATCAGGAGCGTAGCGGGGGGCGGCCTGCTGGCCAGCTTGTTGGGGAGGGGCGCCGGACCGGGAGGGTGCGAGGCCAGGGCCGCGGGGCACCATACCGGAGCAGCCGCGGGAGGAGAGAAGATGGCCGCCAACCAGGCGGTGTCGAAGCCCAGGGCGGTCCAATCGAGGTCGAGGCGAAACGAGAACGAGGATTCTTGATCGTCTACCGTAGTGGCCACGGCCGGCGCGCCCACCAGGCAGACCAGCAGGGCTCCGAGCAGAGCCCACGCGATCAACCGATGGACGCGTGCGTTCCCCATCTGATGATGTTCGGCGTCAAGTCGGGTCAGGCCCTCTAGCTGACTTTGGGAAGTGTCTGATCCCCGATACGAACTTCGTCTTCGAGCCATTCCACACTGGCGGGGTCAAGGCTGCCGGTCATCATTTGCTGGAGCTGCTCACGGTCGAACAACGTCCCTAGATGATGGTGTAGCGAAGTGGCCGTGGCGGCGTTGCGATTCTGGGCCGCCCAGTGATGCAACTCCCTCCTGCGGATGAGTTGGAGGTGGACCGGTGAGACTAGCTGGAAAGACCCCGGTTGTGAGCTGACTGACCATAGGCCCACAGGCGGGCTTGATTCGTCTTGCCGTGAGGATAGAACACGTTGGCGTCGGGCCCCTGGTCGTGCGGCTCTTTGCCTTTCCAGATGTTGAACTTTGTCTCTTCAGCGGCCTCGGCCAGCTGGGTCGATTGAGCGCCGGCTTTGGGAACCACGATCTCTGCGGCCGTCACCCAGGGTCCTGACCACTGTTCGCGACCATCGTTGGGGTCGTCTCCGGGTTGCATGAACTGCAGTTCGAATTTCCAGCGGGTTTCTTGCTGGGCGGTGCGAGCGTTGAACTCGTGGCTGAGCCGCTCGGCCGAGGTCGCTCCCTCGGCGGCGCCGGCCTCGACCGGGGCGGCCGGGGTGGCCCGCATCTTGACCAGGTAGTGGTTGCCGTCTTTGCCGGTCAGACGAAACGGCGCCCGGCTCCAGGCGGTCAGCTCGGCCAGGCTGTCGAGCTGGGTCTTCATGCGGCCGACATCGACCACCATCCGACCGGCCGTGAGCGGGCCCACTTCCCAGGCCATCTGAGCCAGACCGACCACCTTATTGGGATGGTCCAGCATGTTGAACAGAGCCAGCTGTGACTCGGGATCCCGAGCCTGTGACACCTCGGTGCGGGGGCTTCCGCCGGTCATCAGGATGTCGGTCACCTGACCCTGGTTGCCCACCAGCTCGAGGGCCATTCCGAACATGCTCTTGCCGTCGGGGTTAGCCTCGTTCGAGGCGTCCGACACCCGGATGAGCCCGCCCATCGAGGACAGGCCGAAGAGGTCGACCAGTTTCTCGAGGTTGGGGTTCCAGTGCATTTCGACAGGCCCACCGTGCAGCTGTTGATTGTGGACCAGCCGGTGCATGCACTGGCCGTCAGCGAGCTGGCGATGCTGAATGTTGTCGATGCGCTCGCGGGTGAAGGCGCGCAGTTCGCCCTCGGCCTCGCCGCTCAGGGCGTTGTCCGGCACGTTGCGGGCGGCGCCGGCCAATACTTCGGCCAGTTCGCGCTCGGAGGGCCAGGCCAGGCCGGCAGTGGTGGTGGGGGAGAACTTCTCGGGGGTCATAGAATCCTGCCAGGAGCCGTGCTCGACCAGGGACGGTTTGACCGCCTGCTGCATCGCCTCGAAAGCGGCGCGGGCGTGGGGGCAAGCGGCCAGCACCTCGGGAGTAAAGAGGTCGGCTGGCGGGCCTTGAGATGGAGTCGGGTGCGCGGCCCGTCGCGCGGGCGGCGTCATGGGTAGGCATTTGGCGCGGATCATCATAGCTCGTTCAGCCTAGGGCCCGGGGCTGAAAGCATGCTAAAAACGGCGCGATAAGGATACTTTCAGGCCCGGACGATAGCCTCATCCTGGTCCGCCACAACCACACCCATAAATAAGAAACAGAGATACAGATGAAGATCACGCCCATGCCCACGCCGGTTCGGCCCCTTGCTGCCCATGCTCAGGCCGAGAAACTTCTCGAACAGGGAAAGCTCGACGAAGCCGTCGCCCTCTTGACCGCCAATCCGAGCCTCGATTCGGATCCCCGCACTCGCGCCCTGCTCGGAGCGGCCTATTTTCGTCAGGAGAAATACCAGGCCGCCGCCACCGCCTTCGAGGATGCCACCACTCTTGACGATACCTACGCCGGTCTGGCCGAACAAGCGCGCCAGAACCTGGCCACTGACATCGCCCATGACCACGCCGCCAATCCCTTTCTAGACGAGGTCGTCAAAGGGGCTCCCCGACCCGGCCCAGCCGCACCCGAAGTGGCCCGCGAGATTCCGGTGGCCCGGTCGGCCCTGGCCACCGGCCTGGCCGTGGCCGGCAAGATGGTGGGCGCCATCAGCGGAGCCGCGGTGGGAGTGGCCTGCCGACTGCTGGGCAACGAGAAGAAGGGCGAGGTCTGGACCACCTGGTCGCGCAAGAACTTCGTGCAGGGCCTCTTGATGCTCAAAAACCACCGCGACCGGCTCAATCACAACAATCTCTATGACACCTACCCCGAGGGCGAACTGACCGGCTTCGCCGAGCCCGGCCAAACCCAGCCCGAGTGGACCAGGTACAATCGCACTTTTGACGGCAGCTGGAACAATGCTGCCAATCCCAAAGAGGGCGCTGCTGGCACTCGCTTCGGGCGGATCGTGCCCCGCGAGAAGACCTTCCAGAACGAGAAAATGCTGATGGTGCCGAATCCTCGTCTCATCAGTCGTATTCTCCAGACGCGCAAGGACAATCAGGTCAAGGAAGTTCCCTTCCTGAACCTGCTGGCTTTGTGGTGGATTCAGATGGAGACCCACGATTGGGTGAGCCACGGTGACAACCGCAATTCGGACCTGATGCAAGTGCCGTTGGCCCCTGATGATCCCAAGCGCCAGCAGCTGCACATGACTCACATGCTGGTGCCCAAGACGGCCGACGACCCTACTCGCAAAGCCCACGAGGCCAACACTCCCCAGACCTATCTCAACGAGGTGACCCACTGGTGGGACGGCTCGCAGCTCTACGGCTCGAGCGCCGAGAAGGCGGCCACCCTGCGCAGCTTCAAGGACGGCAAGATGGCCCTCGACGAAGACGGCAATCTGCCCGTGGGCAAAGACGGGGTCGAGATGACCGGATTCAATCGCAACTGGACCCTGGGTCTGGCCATGATGCACACGATGTTCGTCAAAGAACACAACGCTATCTGCGACATGCTCAAGGCGTCCTATCCCGAGTGGAACGACGACCAGCTCTTCCATAAAGCACGCCTGATCAACTCGGCTTTGATGGCCAAGATCCACACCACCGAGTGGACTCCGAACGTGCTGCCCAACAAGATGCTGCACTCGGCCATGCTGGCCAACTGGTATGGAGCTCTCACCAAGCTTTTCAAGCCCGAAACCCATCGCAAGGCTTTGGCCGACTTCAATATCGCCGACGAGGTCTCGGGCGGACTGGTAGGCAACAAGACCGAGAAATACGGCGTGCCGGCCTGGCTGAGTGAAGAGTTCGTCTCGGACTATGCCATCCTTCACTCGCTCTTGCCCGACACCCTGCAGATGAAGTCCATCGACGGAGGACCCACCAGCGAGGTCGGCCTCAACGACATTCGCCAGAAGAAGTCCCACCAGTTGATGAAGCAGTTCGGCCAGGCCAACGTCTTCCACTCGTTCGGCTGCCAGCATCCCGGTCAGCTAGTGCTCAACAATTATCCCAGCACGCTGCAGAACTTGTCGGTGCCGGGCTTTGGCTTCTTCGACATGGCGGCCGTGGATGTCTTGCGGGACCGTGAGCGCGGCGTGCCCCGCTACAACGAAATGCGGCGCTGCCTTGGGCTCGAGCCTATCCAGAGTTTCGAGGATCTCACCAGCGACCCCGAGACCCTGGCCGACCTCAAGAAGGTCTACAACTATGATATCGAGCAGATCGATTTCAAGATCGGTTGCCTGGCCGAAACTCAGCGGCCCGAGAACTTCGGCTTCGGCGAGACGATGTTCACCATCTTCATTCTGCACGCTTCGCGCCGGCTTCAGGCCGACCGCTTCTTCACCGAGAGCTTCAACGCGGAGACCTATACCCCTGAGGGGCTGAAATGGCTCGATGAGAACGGCTCGAAGAGCGTGGCCATGCGCCACTATCCCGAGTTAGGCAAGACCGGGTTGGCCAATCACAACGTCACCACCATCTTCGAACCGTTCGACACCGATCCCGACCAACTCAACGATCCGGCCCGCCATCCGCTCGCTTTCGTGCGTCGCTAGAGGCTATTCCATCTTCTGCGACAAGACCTTGTCGTGGACGCACCACCAATCGCCGTTGCGATAGGCCCAGGTGTCGATGGACTCGGTCGTCTGGACCACATGGTAGCCGGGTCGGTCAAAGGTGAGCACGGCCCGGGCCCGCACCTCGGCGGTATCGCCGCGCACGTCGATCGACTCGATCGTCACCTGCGAGTTGACGATGACGTCATCGACCTGGGCGAACTGCGCTTGAATCTGCCGAAAGTCGGCCACGATTTGATCCCGGGTCTTGGTGCCGCTGGCATCGTCGACGGTAAAATCGTCGGCGATGTGGTCAAAAAGGCTCATGTCCATATCAGCCCAGGCCATGTCGATCTCCTGGTAATACTGCCGGAGGGTGGACTCGGCCTCAGGGTGGGGCGGCACCTCGGGCTGGGCGGGGACGGCGGTGCGCGAGGCAGTCGGCCTCGGCGGCTCGGGCGCGCGACCTTTGCGAGGGACCAGCAGCAAGAGCCCGACTCCCACCAGGACCAGCATCACCAGGCCGGCTACCGATAAGAGGGTGGAACGATTCACAGTAGCTCGCTCAACCTTTCTGCGCCGAGAGTCTCGAGCACGGGATAAAGAGCTTTCTCTTCGCGTTCGACGTGGTGCTCGATGAGGTGGAAGAAATCGATTTCAAAGGCATCTCGCTCCTTTTTCGAGGCACCGGCCACGACCTTTTCGAGAAAACCTGGCAGTCGCCCGAGCCCCCGGCGGATGCCCTGGTGCTCGTAACTCAGCTCGCGGGTGGTGCGGGTGTCGCCGGTCACCTCTTCAAACAGTGGAAAGAGCAGGCGCTCTTCGATTTGAAGATGGTCCTCGAGCAGGCTCGTGAAGCGGTCTCGCACTCCGACATCGGTCGACTTTTCCACGGCCAGGCTGACCATCGAATGGTAAAGCCGTTCAAATTCCAAATGTTGTTCACGCAGGCCGTCGAGGGCGGGCTCGGCCTGACGCGGATGACTCAGCAGGTAGAAATAGGCGGAAGGGCCGTCCACCAGCGGCCAGCAGGTCCAGCTGCCTTCGAGTTGGGCCACCAGTTCGCGCAAAGGTGCAAAGGAGCGCACCAACAGGCTGGCTTGACCGGGCAGGGCGGCTGCCTGGTGGCGGAGTTGGCGACGGGCCTCGTCGGGGGGTTGGCGGCGCAAGTCGAGCTCGACTACCACGGTAGGGGAACCGTTCTCCAGTCGCTCTCGCTGGTAGGAAGGTGTTCGGCCAGGCGAAACGAGTCGGACGAATCCTCCTCGAAGCGATAGCGATACAGCGAGCGCTGGCCCGACACTCCGGCCGCGAACAGCAATTCGGAACCGTCCGGAGAAAAACAGGGAAACGCGGGATTCTTGGGCAGCTCCAGCCGGGTCAGCGTGCGAGTCTCGAGGTCGAGTATTTTGATGGCCAGTCGCTTGCGGGGGCCGTGTTCGCTGCCGAAGGCCAGCTTCTTGCCATCGGGCGACCAGGTCGGCGAGCCGTCGACAATCCCCTCGTCCTGGGTCAAGCGCTCGAAGGTGTGGTGCTCGACATCGAACAGATAAAGCTCGGGATAGCCGTTGCGATGGGTGACAAAGGCTACCTGCTCGCCGTTGGGAGACCAGGATGGAGCGGTGTTGTCGGTCTGGTCATAGGTCAGCCTTTGGACCGACAGGTCCTCGAGCCGCAGCAGAGCTAACTCGTTGGCCCCCCAACGATTGGTGGAAAAGACCAGCCGCTGCCCCTCGGGCGACCAGCTGGGATGATGGTCGTCAGACGGACCTTTGGTCAGGCGGCGCCGGTTCTTGCCCTTGAGATCCACCGTGAAGAGATCCCAATTCAGACGTCCCGAACTGACCACGACGTCCTCGATGCCGCGGTAGGCGATCAGGCCGCTGGCGGCGGAAAGGGCTGGCTCGGTCTCGGGCCCGCGAAACGCGGTGACTCGCTTGAGTTCTTTGCCGTCGGGTCGCACGACATAGAGCTTGGGAATGCCCTGGGGGTCCGAGACGAAGAGGATCCGCTCAGACAAAGGGCCGGCGGCCATCGGAGCCACCAGCCCTAAGAGTGCGACCAGCGCGAAGAGTGCTCTAGCGGCCGTCCCAGCTGGAGGGGTGAATGTGCGTAACAAGGTAGGCCACTTCGTCATGAAGCTGAGTGTTCCAACGGTTCGAGTAGTCGGTGCGAACGGCGAAGGCATAGGTGTTGCCCCAGCGCTGCAGAGCGTAGACTTCATACCAGTAGTTGCCGAAGGCGTCGGTGCCGGTGGCCTTGAAAGCCGGGATGCCGGCGATATTCACCTGCTCGGCCGAACTCCAGTTGCCACAGGTGATGCCACGCATGCGGTCGACCATCTGCGAGACCACGGCTCGCGGGGGCTGGTTGGCCACACGGCCATTGGCCCAAACGCCCAGCCGGCTGCGCAGGCCAAGGCGCATATACTCTTCGTCGGCACCCATCGCGCCTTTACGGTTGGGACGATAAGTGTCGGTGGAGAGCCACATGTGCACTTTTCCGCCATCGAGGGGATAGGTAGCGGAGCGGTCCCAGGTATTGAAGCCCGTCCAGTTGATGTCGAACGGCGTGTTCGTCAAAGTATGACAGGTCTTGCCGTGCATTTTGGCCGACCCCATTTCATCGGCGCCAGCCGAGAGACAAACGGTTGCCGCCAGGGCCACCGTTAGAGCGACGCGGAACAGTGAGCGCATCGTGTTGATCCTCCCAAAGTGAAACTAGACGATTGGCCTTCGTCGAAAATTCTTCGAGTCCTCTTGAAGCCTTCCCAAGGCGGGCTCGGCCCGCGATGGTGACAGGAAACTGGCAAGTCGCCGGGAAATGCCTGCCGATGCCAGCCAGGGTCATACCTCGGGACAAGCACCCGATCTCCCGCAAGGACATCGATCCTTGCGCCCTCAAGGTGCTATATCGTCTGTATCGCTCCGGCCATACCGCCTATCTGGTGGGGGGCGGAGTGCGCGATCTCTTCTTGAACCGAGCACCCAAGGACTTCGACGTGGTCACCTCGGCCCGTCCCTCGCAGGTCAAGAAGCTCTTTCGCAACTGCCGCCTGATCGGGCGCCGTTTTCGCCTGGCTCACGTGCACTTTTCGGCCGGGCGACTGGTCGAGGTGGCCACCTTTCGTAGCGATCCCGGCGGCCTGGACGCATCCGACGATCTGCTCGTGCGGGAAGACAACACCTTCGGCAGCCCCGAGGAAGATGCGCTGCGGCGCGACTTCACCATCAACGGGCTCTTCTATGATGTAGCCGACTTTTCGGTCATCGACTATGTGGGCGGGGTCGAGGATGTTCAGCGCGGCATCGTGCGCACCATCCGCGACCCCTGGACTCGCTTTCAAGAGGATCCCATCCGCCTGCTGCGAGCCATCAAGTTCGCCGCCCGGCTCGGCTTTCGCATCGAAGCCAAGACCTGGGAGGCTTTGTGCGACTCGCGCGAGGCTATCTCGAAGTGCGCTCCCCCACGAGTCTTCGAGGACTTTGCCCGCCTGCTCGAGGAAGGGTCGGCTTGCCGCTCACTCGAGCTGCTCGAAGAGTCTGGCCTGTTGGGCCTGATGGAACCTCATGTCGACCGCTACCTCGTCGACTCGGCCCGGGGCAAGATGGTGGAGGATCCTGACGGAGAGTTGCTTTTTCGGCTGCTCGAGTCGGCCGACGACATGCGGGCTGGCGGTCGTCAACTCAGCCGGGCCGTCCTTTTCGCGGCCTGGATTTTACCCCTGGTTCTCGAAGAAGGCTTGTTGAGCGGCTCCAATCCCGACACCATCGTGCGCAAGACGGCGCATCGCGTGCTGCAACCCATCGGCGTCTCGCGCCGCGACGGCGAGCGGGTTCAGCAGATTCTCCTGGCCCAACGCCGGCTTCGCCCCAAGAACAAAAAGCGAGCGGCCGCCCCCAAATCCTTCCACCAGAAGTCTTACTTCGGTGAGTCGCTCGACCTGTTCGAGCTTTTCGTCAAGGCCAGCGGTCATTGGACCGAAGAACTCGACTATTGGCGCTCGTTCCGCCGCCAGTCTCGGGTCGAGCGGGAAGATTCCGGCGGTGACGGCTCGCCCCGCAAACGCAAGCGACGGCGAGTGCGCCGCCGGAGGACCGAGTAATGAACGCCAAACGCGTGGCGGCCGAGGCCGCCCTGGCCTATGTCGAGAACGGCATGCGGGTGGGCCTGGGCACCGGCTCGACCGCCCTCGAGATGCTCGAACTGCTGGCTGAACGAATCCGCGGCGGCTTGACCATCGAAGGTATTCCCACCTCAGAGGGCACGGCCGCCCGGGCGCGGGAGCTGAACATTCCCCTGGCCGCCGACTACCCCAGCCGGCTGGCCAATCAGGTGACCCTCGACGGCGCCGACCGGGTCGACCCCGAGGGCAATCTCATTAAAGGCGGGGGCGGGGCGCTCTTGCGCGAAAAGCTGGTGGCTCGGGCGGCCGATCGGGTGGTCATCATGGTCGACCCCTCCAAGCATCTGCCTGTGCTCGGCCCGGGCTTTGCCCTGCCGGTCGAGATCGTGCCTTTTGGCCAGGTCGAGACCCTGCTGGCGCTGGAACGTTGCGGCTGCCAGCCAAACCTGCGCAAGCAAGACGATCAGCCTTTTCTCACCGATGGAGGCCACCTGATCGCCGACTGCACTTTTGGGCCGATCCACGACCCCCGCGCCCTCGAGTTGCGCCTCTCGGCGCTAGTAGGAGTGGTCGAGACCGGCCTCTTCGTGGGTCTGACGGATGTCGTCGTGACCGGCCATCCCGACGGCCACGTGGAGACCCTGGAATGCCGCCGATAAGCAAAGAAGTGATGGTCGAGTTCCAGCCTCGCGGCCTGAGGGACAGAGTTCCCGTCGGCGTCACCTTGCTCGAAGCCGCCGGCCTGGTAGGCCAGGAGCTACGCCACGTCTGCGGAGGCAACGCCAATTGCACCACCTGTCGCGTCCAGGTCGTGCGAGGGGCCGACTTTCTCTCGCCCCCCGAAGGTCGAGAGGCCAAACGGCTGCCGGCCATGCGACTCGAACAGGGCTGGCGCCTGTCCTGCCAAACCCGGGTCAAAGGCCCGGTGGCCGTGCGAGTCCCGAGCATCGGCGAATGGATCGAACTCAACAATCAAGAGGTACACCCAGAATGAATTGCCCCCGCTGCCAATCCCGAATGCTCGACGTTTCCATTGCGAAAGACCTGGCCAAGATCGAACTCTGCCCCGGCTGCAATGGTTCGTTCTATCAGCGGGCCGAGTTTGAAGCGGTGCTGAGTATGACCCGGGTGGCCCTGGAACGCTCCCCCCTTCGCCCTATCCTGAGCGCCGAGCGCCTGGACGGCATTGCCCTGCACCGCCCGGTGGAGTGCCCGGTCTGCGGCGAGACGATGAAACGCACCGAGTTCTCCCAAGCCTGCCCGGTCGAGGTCGACGTCTGCATCGCCCACGGCATCTGGCTCGACGACGGCGAACTCGCCCGCGTCCACGACTCGCTGGCCTAACGTTGGCAACGACTTCGTCGTTGAGGGGAGCGCCGACTTCGTCGTCGAGAGGGGAGCCGGGCTGCGCCCGGAGAGGGGAGCACTGGCTTCGCTTGCGCTCGCCAGTGAGACGGGAGCGACGGCGGAGCCGTCGAGTTTTTGAGATACTCGACGCTGCGCGTCGAAACACTGGCGCGGCTGCGCCGCGATCTTCTGGTCACTTCCGCCGCGGAAGTCCGCCGGGTCTCGCCTGGCGAGTCGACTTCCAGCTGGAAGACCCGCCAAGCCAGACAAACTCGCCATGGCCACTTCCGCGCGGGAGACTGCCGGCTCGGCCCGGCCGGTCGCGAGGGAACTAGATTCGGCGTACCACGCTGCCGAATGGCCGGGCCAGGGCCAGACAACCTCGCCATGGCCACTTCCGCGCGGAAGTCCGCCGGCTCGGCCCGTCGGGTCGCGGCCTGGGCGAGCAGCCCGCCTGGACACCTCCGCCGCGGAAGCCTGCTGGGCCGCTCGGCCGTCGGGCAGGCAAGGTGCGCTGGCGACTTCCAGCTGGAAGACCCGCCAGGCCAGACAACCTCGCCATGGCCACTTCCGCACGGAAGACTGCCGGCTCGGCCCGGCGGGTCGCGGCCTGGGCGATTAGCCGGCCTGGTCACTTCCGTCGCGGACGACTGCTGGGCCGCTGGTCCGTCGGGCAGGCAAGGTGCGCTGACGACTTCCAGCTGGAAGACCCGCCAAGCCAGACAACCTCGCCATGGCCACTTCCGCACGGAAGACTGCCGGCTCGGCCCGGCGGGTCGCGGCCTGGGCGATTAGCCGGCCTGGTCACTTCCGTCGCGGACGACTGCTGGGCCCCTGGGCCGTCGGGCAGGCAAGGTGCGCTGGCGACTTCCAGTTGGAAGACCCGCCAGGCCAGACAACCTCGCCATGCCACTTCCGCGCGGAAGTCCGCCGGCTCGGCCCGGCGGGTCGCGGCCTGGGCGAGCAGCCCGCCTGGACACTTCCGCCGCGGAAGCCTGCTGGGCCGCTGGGCCGTCGGGCAGGCAAGGTGCGCTGACGACTCCCAGCTGGAAGACCCGGCCTCGGCCCGGCCAGTCGCGAGGGGACTAAATTCGGCCTCCACACCCCGTCCGATGTGGCAAAACCCTAACGCATAAAGTAAGCGGTGCCTGGAGAGCGTTGGCCGCCGGGTCGGCTTGGCCTGGGCGGCGGGTTGTGCGCCGTACACTTTGAAACGACCGTTGTACGGCGTACACGTGCGCCGTACACTCGGGATTTCGGCCTGTACGGCGCACACTTTTCTCCGACGGCCGGTAAATTCGCCAGGACGCTCACAACACGCCCCCCACAACCCTCTCCGCGCCCTCCTGATCTCCGCGGTTTATTTCTCAGGCGCCCCACTGGCGAGCCAC
>JBFWNU010000002.1:439658-984708 GCA_050250895.1 Vulcanimicrobiota bacterium
GGCCGTCGGGCAGGCAAGGTGCGCTGGCGACTTCCAGCTGGAAGACCCGCCAGGCCAGACAACCTCGCCATGGCCACTTCCGCACGGAAGAGCAGCCCGGCCCGGCGGGTCGCGGCCTGGGCGAGCAGCCCGCCTGGACACTTTCGCCGCGGAAGCCTGCTGGGCCGCTGGGCCGTCGGGCAGGCAAGGAGGCAAGGGTGCGCTGGCGACTTCAGCTGGAAGACTGGCCAAGCCAGACAACCTGGCCATGTCACTTCCGCGCGCGGCAGTCCGCCGGGCCCGGCCCGACGGGTCGCTGAGGTCAGCCCCGCCCGGGCAGGCCTAGAACGGCTTACCGCAGGCGGTGCAGAAGCGGTCATCCGGCTCGCGGGGGGTGCCGCAGCCGCCGCAGAACTTCTTGGCTTTCGGGGTTGGGGCGACCTCGGCCCGGGCGGTGGGCTGATGGACGCGAATCCTCAATTTGTCGGTCATGCCCAGGCTCCAGGGAATCTCCAGTTTGCATTCCACGGTCCAGACTACGGGGCCGCGTTGGATGGGGATGCCGGTCGAGAGGGAAGCCGCCATTTCCGCCACTTTCACCAGGTCCGAATCGGGGGTCAGATCGCTGAACTGGCGGGGCAGGGGCAGTTGGAAGGGATAGATTCCTTCGTCGTAGCGCCGCTGGCCATCGAGTTCCTGACGATACTCGTAAAGGATGTGCTGACGAGTGGAGCGACGCACTTCGCGATGCCAGCGGCCGTCGCGGTGAACTCGCTCGACCTTGGGCTCGGTCACTGACTGGCTGGCCCGCACGTCAACGCTGAGGCGATGGCCGTCGGCCGGCTGCTTGAGTTGATAGACCAGTTCGCCTTCGATGACCTCGCCCAGGGCAAAGTCGGTGCGTGGAAGCACGATCTGGATGGCGCCTCGGCTGAACCCCAGGCTGCGAAAGAAGCGATCCATCCGCGGTTAGGCGAACATCTGGCGGATATTCTCTTCGTAGTGGGCGGTCACCACGGGACGCACGAAGTTGCCTTTACCGGTCACTTCGTCACCGCTGAACTCGTGGTCGAGCACGGCCACGCTGCCGACTCGCTCGTAACCGATGCGATCCTTGGTGCGCTCGGAAGCGTCCGACTTGATGAGCTCGATGACCTTCGGGTCGGCCGCCATCTGGGCCGGCTCGGTCGAGACGCCGTTCTGCTTGGCCCACTCGGTTAGCGCGTCGAAGTTCGGCACCACCAGCGCTCCGACCCGCGATTTGGCGGTGTCGCCGACCACCACGGCCTCTTTGATATAGGGTGAGGCGCGCAGGGCATCTTCGATGGGCTCAGGAGTGACATACTCGCCGTTGGGAAGTTTGAACTGGCTCTTGATGCGGCCTTTGATAATCAGGTTGCCGTTCTCGATGCGGCCGCAGTCGCCGGTCTTGTACCAGCCGTCGGCAGTGAACGATTCGGCCGTCTTTTCGGGCTGGTCGAGGTAGCCACCCGTCATCACGCCGGGGCCTTTGAGCAAGATTTCGTTGTTCTCGCCGATTTTGACCTCGGCTCCGGCGACCGGTTTGCCGGCCGAGTCGAACTCCGAGAAGACTTCGGTCTGGGTGAATTTGTCGGCGGCCCAGGCGGCCACTCCGCCGATGAGAGCGGCACCGGCTACGCCCCAGGCGACCGGGCCACCCACGATGCAACCCACGGCCGCGCCTACGGTGGCGCCGATGCCGGCTCCGGCCAGACCGGCCTTTTTGGGGTCGACCGCGGCTTCGCTGGTGGTGTGCAGGTTGCCCAGGGTGATGGGGCCGGTGGTCTCGGATAGACCATAGCCCTGCGAAACCTTGTAGCCCAGGCCGCGGAAGAAGCTCTCGAGGGTCGAGCCGAGGGCGGCGCCACCGCTGAGCATATACTTGATGTTGCCGCCCGTCTTCTTGTCGATCTCACGACGGACGTTGGGGAAGACCGCCTTTTCGGCGGCGGCGAATTTCAATCCGGTGGTCAGGCTGACATCGCCTTTGGTCTTGGCTTCGTAGAATTCTTGGGCCGACTGGACCGACCAGTCGAAGGCCTGGGCTTTGCTGAACTTGAGCTTCGAGGCCAGGCTGCCGATCCCGCCGGCGATGGCGCTGCCCAGGGCGGCTCCGCCGATGGGGTTGCCGACCAGGGCGCCACCCAGGGCACCCACGGCCGCGCCGAAAGTGGCCGAGAGCGCGGCCGCGCGACCGGGGCTGATGGTGGTCTCGCCTTCGGCTTTGGCAGGGGAAATCTGGTGGTTGATCTTTTCGAGCAGACCGCCCTCGGAAGCGCTCGAGACGGCTCCGCCCAGGCTGGCACCCAGAGCCGCGCCGGCGACGGGCATTCCGATGAAGGCGCCGCCCAGGCCACCCAGCACGCCACCCAGGGTAGCGGCCGCGATGCGCACGGTTTTGGGAGAGATCACGCGCTCGGTCTGTTTGTGGGCGGCCTTCTGAGCGCCGTCGTAGAAGTTTTGGTAGTGGGCGGGCGAGAGGACCAGGAAGGTCGGTTGGAGTTGACGCAGGTCTTTGAGGAAACCGGTCTGACCGGCAGGGTAGGGGACTTTGCCGCCCATCGCCGCCACGGCGTTGCTGACGGCCCGGCCCATGACGTGGCCCTCGGGGGCGCCGGCCGGGTAGACTTCGTTCTGAGCGGTGACGCTAGAGACGGTCTCGGCGTCGTTGCCGGTGAACTTCTTGACCACGCCGTCGATGGTGCCCAGCCAGTTGCCGTGCGAGAGAGCCACCCATTTGGGGTTGCCGGTCGAGCCCGAGGTGTGGACCATGCCACCCACGTCGTCATACTTGATGGCTTCGCGGCGCTCTTTCATCTGGTCGGCGTGAGCCGGAGCAGCAGCGTGGCCGCGATTCATCAGGTCGCTCCAGGTGTGGAGCTGCTTGCCGGTCTTGACCTCCGAGGTGTCGACGCCATCAAGCACCACGATGTGGGCCAGGTCTGGCAACTGGCTCTCGAGCGAGACCACCTGCTTGAGGCGGCTGGCGCTGTCGACCACCAGCACCTTGTGGGCGGCGGTCTGAAGGGTGGATTGAACTTTTTCGTCGGTGAGTTTATCGACCAGCGGAGCCGAGATGCAACCGGCGTCGAGGGCGCCCAGGTCGGTGATGCGCCCTTCCACGGTGTTGTCCATGTAAGTGCCGACCCGCTCGCCAGGAGCAACGCCCAGTGCGATCAGGGCTGAATGGAAGTCTTCGACCTTCTCGAGGGTCTGGGCGTAGGTCAGATACTCATAATCCTTCTCGCCTTTGGCGCCGATGAAGGGGCGGTCGGCGTATTTGGCGGCAGCCATTCTGAAGAAGTTTGGCAGGGTGTGCACTTCGGCACTCCCGGCCCAACTGTCGAGGGCCTCGTTCTTCGGGTATTCTTGCGACCCGATGCGGCGAGGGCTTTCGGCGTTCTGGCGGATGGCTGGGTTGTGAGAAATCTGCATCTTTATAGACTCTTTCTAGGACTAGCACGAGTTTACCCGAGGGGTCCAAAAAAAGCCTGAAAGCTGTAAACGGTGTTAGAGTTCTCCTGGAGGCAAGAGGCCGAGGCGGATGTAGCCGACCTGATCCGGGGTGTGGGTGTCACCGAAAGCTGGCGCGTGCTCGTGGTGCGTGCGAAACAGGTTGAGGATGTAGAGCATGCGCTGCTGGATATCGGTGTAGTCCTTGGTGCCGCTGCCGGCGGGAGTGTCCTTTACCTCGAAGCGGTCGAAGATGTCTTGAAGCTTCTGGTTTTCGATGGTTTGCAGATGCTGGGGATAGCCGCCTTCAGGCAAGGGCACGTCCTGGCCCAAGCGCAGGGTCTTATCAGGCAGGGGTAGCGTCAGGTGATGGCGGGTCACCAGGGAGCGGGTGCCCCAGGGCAGCGCTTTGACGACATCTGCCTGGGCAGTGATCTGCTCGTCCCACACGATCTGGGCGTTGCCCAACAGGGTCAATTCTTGCTTTTTCTTGGGATCGGTCTCGAACTTGGCCTGGTAGTAGCTCTGGAACCCCTCTTTGACCAGGCTGAAGCCACCTTCTTCCGAGGGGCCGTCGGGGCCGATGCCATCCAGAAACTTCTGCAGCTTGGCCGGGTCGGGCTCGGTGTCGTTGGCGAACGCCTCGACAAAGCGGGCGTAGTTACGGGCCGTGCGCCGGAAGATTTCGTCGTTGCCGTCGCTGATGGCGTCGGCGCTGCGTTGGGACATGAATTCCACCAGCGCGCCTGCGGTCAGGCCAGCGACCAGACCAATGGGTCCGGTGGCGGCGGCCGCAACCGCGCCGATGGCGGCGGTGGGCTTGAGCCAGGGAAAGTCCTCCTGGCGAATGGTGATCCCTACGTGCTTGGAGGCCCAACTGGCCCAGGCGCACCAGTTGACCCCGCTGTCGCTGCCGAGGCAGTCGCGAAACTCGCGGGCCAGGTCGGTATAGCACTGGGTGACCAGCACGTTGCGCTTGACCGGATCTTTCACCTCGAGAATGGCGTCGCAGCGCGCGGCCGAGACCGAGGGACCACCCACTTCGAGGTCAACCCCCTGCCAGCCGGAAGGGGCAGGGGGCGCGGTCTCCACTGCGGGAGACGGCTCGGGCGAGGGTTCGGACCGGGTGGGCGGCTGGCTGCGAGGCTGCCCGGCCGGGGACGACGATTGGCCGATTTCGCTGCGATCTGTGGGATCGACGGGGAGAGAGGTCGGTCCCTTGATTTGGCCGGCCCGGCGAGCAACCGGACTGGCGCTACTGGTAGTAGGCAAGATCTTCATGCAGCCCATGTATTTTAAGGCAGTTGACCGGCGATGTCTACCTTTGTTCAGGTATCTTGTTTAACGGCCACCACCAGGTAGTTTTGCTGGGCGTAGGTCGGCGCCACCTTGAGCACCGAGAACCCCGCCTGGGACAACAGGTTGCGCAACTCATCGGGTTCGAGAAAATGAAACTGGCGGTTGCGGCCCTGGCTGACGACAATCAGGTTGAGCAGGGTAACGATCCCCAGGGCAGGCAGCATCAGAACGAATTGAAGCCATTCGAGCGGGGTGCGGGCGGCTCGCAGGTGGTCGAGCACCAGGGGGGACAGGGCGAAGTTACGGCTGGGGTTGGAGATGACCAGACGTCCTCCCGGACGCAGCACTCGTTGCAGTTCGCCCAGGGTTGCCTCGGGCCGCGGCAACGAATAGAGCACGTTGCAGCAGGCTACGGCATCAAAGCTCTGGTCATCAAAGGCGATCGGAGCGTCAAGATCGGCCGCGTAGAGATTGGCGGCCCGGCATTTTTTGCGGGCGCGCCGCAGCATCGCGCCGGCCCGATCGATTCCTACGACTTCGACGGAGGGGTTGTCGCGCTCGCTCAAGCGACAGAAGTTGCCGGTGCCGCAGCCTGCATCGAGTACCTTGCGGCAACTGTGCAGGTGCAGCCCGTCCGCGAGGTCGCTCAGCATCCGTCGATACGGGATCAACAGGGTCAGGGTGTCGTAGAAGAATGCGTAAAGATTCCAGAAGTTTTGCCAAAATGTCTGTTTGAACATGGACCCACTCTATCGGCCGAACTCAACAACTTCTCAACAGACAGTCGACTGGGTTGAGTGGCATTCAATCTCTTATTTGTCGAGGGTTTGCGCCGATTCGTTGTTGACGTTCTGTTGAACGTGCGGTGGTACCGTGTATGAACTCTCTTTGGGAAAGGGGGGCAAGGTCTTGCCTGAAGCTCTCACTCGGCCGGCCGCAACCGGCCAAACGCTCTTCCTCGAATATGGTGAACTCATCTCATTCGAGGATATCAAAGAATACCTCACCATCCGCGCCCATGTCTACAAAGATGCGGGATACCTCGACGCCACGGCGCCTGACCTGGATATCGACCCCTACGATCGCAACTGTCGATACGTCGGCGCCTTCGTAGAAGGAGAGGACGGTCCGATCATGGTCGGCGGGGCGCGGTTGATCCTTCCCCCGGGCGAGGAGCCCAACCTGGCGGTGCTCGAGCAACTGGCTCGGCCCCTGGGGGGCCTGCCCGCCTCGGCGACGTATCACTACTGCACCCAGAGCGGATTCGATCTGAGCGCTCTGCTCGACTATGCCGACCGCCACCAGCTGCGTCTGGCCGAGTTCGGACGAACCGTCTGCCTGCCGGAGTATCGCTCTCGCTATGTCGGGCTTGGTCTGGTGCAGGCAGTGCACGGATTAGCCTACAGCTACGGTATCGACCTGGGACTGTCGTCGGCCCCACCGAAGCTGGAAGGCTTCTATGCCCAGTTTGGCTGGTTCGCGGTTTGCCGCCAGGGGGCTCAGCGCGTGGCCGGACTCGACACGGATGCGGTGGTCATGCTCACCGATTTTCGGGCCCCGAAAAGCCACAGCTTGCTGGCCTATCGGGCCTCGGTCCTGCTCGACGGCGGACAGGCGCTTCGCCTTTGCTCTTGCCGAGACTGTCTCAACAATCACGATCACGGCCGCCGCCGGCCTTTGATCGAAGGCGCCCTCGAGTTCGAAACCGGTCCGGGCTGGACTCCGGTTGGCGACTTCGTCGAGCAGGTAGCTGCCTCAGAGGTGACCACCCGCGTCACCGACGAGAGCCTGAGGCTGGGCATGGAGTCGCCCACCATCTCGCTGCCCGATGACAAGCTGGCGGCCTCCTTTGTCGGTCAGCTGGAGCGCCTGGGCTTTGACCACATCTGCCTGGGGCAACTGGGTGGACCTCATCCCAGCCAGGCTTTGCTGGGCAGGCTGCTGACCAGGCTGCCGATTGATCTCAAGTCCAGGCTGAGTCTGGCGGTGCCCTGTCAGGCAGGCGAGATCGAGCGTGGCTTCGGCTTGTTGGCGGGACGTTCGGCACGCCTTGATGTGGTGGTCCAGGCAGAGTGTCTCCATGAGTTCGAGCCGGTCTTGCCTCGGCTGGTGGGACGGCCTTTCGCGGTCGTGCTGGAAGGGGTGGGCGGGCTGGCCCAGGAGCGCCTCCTGGCCTGGCTCGACAGCTACGCTCAGACCGGGGTAGAGTGTGTCTTTCTGGTCGACTCGACTGGCACACTCGAGCCCGACCAGGTTCGCCAGCTGTTGCGCCTGGGACGCCGGCTCTTCCCTAAGTTACGCCTGGGATGGGGCGGTGGCAACGATCGGGGCCTGGCTCTGGCCAACGCCCTGGCGGCCCTCGAGGAGGGAGCCATCGAGTTGCGGGGTAGCGGCCTGGGGCTGGCCCAGCGGGCCGGCACTCTGGCGGCGGACGAGGTGATGGTGCGCTCGGGTTGGAGCAGAGAGCTGTGGCAGACCTATCGGTTGGCGGTCGGCAGGTTGTACGGGGTGCCGACCTTGTGGCCTGGCTGCCTGGAGGAGGTTTGTCATGAGTAACACCCAATTGTGGGACGCCACCGCGGTCGTCATGCCTGCCAATCGCGAGCAAGTACGGGCGGCGGCCGGACAGCTCGGACTGGAAAGCTGGGACGGCTCGGGCCGCTTGGTGCGACTGCGGGCGCCCCTGGACGAGGCGGGACTGAGACGGGCTTTGAAAGCCCAGGCGGCCCTCGAGCAGGTGGTCTTGTGGCTCGACGGCTTTGGCTCGATGGGGACCTGGTATGCCATGGTGGCCGCCCGCTCAGGAGTGGGGGTCGTGCTGGCTTCGGCCTTTGGAACGGGCGGGTTGCCGGCCCTCGAACAACTCGTGGTGAACGGTCTCGGACAGAATGTCCGGCGCTCTGGGCTGGGCGATTACCTGGCTATCGTGGGTGGATTGCTCAAGTTGCGACCGTGGCCGCACCAGCCCGTGGCCGGCGAGGTGGCCTTCGAAGCCTGTCGCAGCGGATCGAGCAGCAGCCTCGACCCCGAAAGGTTCGGGCTGGCTCGTCGGCACCGGGTAGGAGCCTGCTCGGACGAAGGCGTGGTCGAGACCTGCCTGCGCCAGCTCAGTATCGAGCCCACTCCGGCCAGGGTGCAGCGGGTGCTGGGAGCAGCCGCTGGTTCGGCCGGGCTCTCCGAACTCGAGCTGATCAACTGTCTGGGCGAGGCCGAGCTAGTTTAGAGCCCGCTCGAGCAGACGTTCGGCCACGGCTTTGGTCGAGGCGGTCGGCTCCAGGCCGGTCGTCTCGGCCAACTTGGCCCGAAAGGCCTCGTACTCCCGCAGCGCGGCGGCTCGATCGCCGAGTTCGTCATAGCAGTGCAGCAGCTTGACGAAGATGCGCTCGTCGAGGCGATCCTCGGTGAGGAGATCGCGATAGCGACTGATGGCTTCGCTATACTTGCGTTCGCGCACGCTGTGGTCGGCCAGAAACTCGACCGCCAGGTCGTACTGATTGCGCAGGCTCATGCGGCGCTTGGTGATCCAGTCCTCGTAGAGTTCGTCGCAAAGAAACTCGTCCTGGTAGAGTGACTCGGCCCGCAGATAGCGAGCCACCGCCGTTTCGTGTTCGCCCTGGGCCAGGGCCGTACGAGCCTCCGAAATCAGGCGTTCGAACTCGGCCACGTCGAATTCAGCCCCCTGGTTGAGGCTCAGCTGATAAGAGTTACCCACCCGGTTCACCTGGGGGCCTCGACTCTTCTCGAGTTCGAGGGCCTTTCGCAACAAAGAAATGTGCGAGGCCAGGTTGTGCTTGGCTTTCTCGAGGGGGGCGTCGGGCCAGAAGATCTCGATGAACTGATCGAGCGGGGTGAGCCGATCGGAATAAGCCAAAAAGTACTTCAGCAAGCGAATGACCTGGGGACGAATCCTCTTGCCGGCCAAAAGCGAGCGACCGTTTTTCGTGATGGAAAGGCTGCCGAACGCCTGCACCACCAGCTTGGCCGGAGCGGCCGGATAGGCCTTGGGTGCTTCGCTGGCCGGCTCATCTTCGCTAGGCTCGCTCTGACTCAGTCCGCGGGCAACTGCCTGAGCCCAGCCTTTGTCCAGCTTTTCGCAGACGGCCAGGGTGCGCCGGCGCAGTTCGGGCTCGCCGTCGAGGCGAGAGATCAGTTCGTCGATCATGGCGTCGGTCTTGAGCGACATCACGTGGTGGACGAAATCGTCGTGGCTATGGCCGAGGAGCGCCTCGAGCAGTAACGGCAGCCCCAATCCCAACGAGTCGGTGGCCCAATAGTCGTAGTAGCCGTTGGCTTCGGCCAGGTTTATGGCCAGATCCCGGTGCTCGGCCGAGCTTTCGCTCTGGCCATCGGCCCGGTAGATAGCGGCCATCAACTGGTGCACCCGCATCTGGTAGAACTTTGCTTGAGCTGTCTCGCACAGTTCGGCCAATTGCTGGCAGATGTCGAGGGCGCCGGGCAGGGAAGCGCTCCAGCGCAGATAGGCCACCGCCAACAACCCCTCGGGGGCGTACATGCCGTGACCGGTGATTTCCAGTGAGCGCATCAGCTCTTCAGCCAGCACCTGGGCCTGCTCGACGTTGCCCAGGCGCAGTTCGAGCAGCAACCGGTTGCGGTAGTGGAAGGCTTTGTACTGGGCGGGAATCTCTCCGCTTTCGACCGCCTCCATGGCTTTGCTCGAACGATGCAGGTCGCCGCGCTCGAGCAGGACCATGGCCTTGATGATCTCCAGGCCCTTGGTGACATAGACGTGGCCGGCTCGATGAGCCAGGCTCAGCGTGTCCTCCATCAATTCCCAGGCTTTGTCGAGCTTACCCTCGACGGTGTAGAGCACGGTCTTGTTCATCGAGAGCTGATAGACCACCAGCGACCAGCCGGCCTTGCTGAAGAAGTCGATGCCGTGATTGAGGGTCTTGTGGGCCTCTTGAAAGTTGCCCTGGGGAAAGTGATAGGCAAAGCCATAGGTCAGGCAGGCCCACGAGATGGCCCGGGGGTCGCCCGAACGCTGGGCCAGAGCCTCCCCCTCTTTCACCAGGGCGTACCCCTTTTGCCAGTCCTGACCCGAATAGACCAGCGACGAGCCCAACCATGAACTCAGCATCGAACGCAGGGCGATATCCTCTTCGCCGCAGGTGCGCAGGCCTTCTTCACAGGTCTTCACCAGCATCTTCGTCTCGCCGTATTTGACGTAGCAGAGGCTGAGTTTCTCGAGGGTCGTTGCGCGACTCTCCCGGTCCCCCGCCCGGGTGTAGACGCTCAGGGCCCTCTGGTAGCCCTGGACGGCCTGAGCCCAGTCACCGCGAAGGTCGTGGACCTCGGCTTCGAGCACGATCAGGCCCGGGTGGTTGTTGCGCAGGCTGCCGGGCAGCGCGGCCAACCAGGCCGAGACCGTATCCTGCAAGCCCTGGCTTAACAGCTGCGTGCCGAACTTTTCGAGGTTGGCGGCCGCTTGTTCGAGATGGCCCGAGCGCACGAAATGACTCAGGGCCGCCACCACCTCGCCCCGCTCCTCGAACCATTGGGCGGCCTGCAGGTGCAGCCGACCCAGCTCGTCGGCGTTGTGGTCGATCGACAGCCGGCGCCGCAAAAAATCGCGAAAGAGGTGATGATAGCGAAACCACTCGCCCTCACCGTTGAGATGCACCAGAAACAGTCGCGAGGAGTCCAGGTGCTGAATGCGCTCGATGGCGTTCTCGTTGGTGAGCAACGAGGCCAGCTCGGGACAGAATTGGTCCACGATGGAGGTGAATTTTAGGAAATTGCGGACGCCCTCTGGCTGGAGTTCGAAGACCTCGGTGGCCAGGTAGTTGTAGATGAACTGCTCTTTGCCTTCGAGCGACTCGAGATAGCTCTTCATCTCGGCCTCAGGCTTGCCTTCGATGGCCTGAGAGACGAGCTGCAGCCCGGTCACCCAACCCTCGGTCTTGGCTAGCAAGAGGCTCAGCAGATAGGGAGGGATGGAGCGTTGCCAGACCTGTTGGAAGAGCTCGGCCGCTTCTTCCTCATCGAAGCGAAGGTCGTCCTGGCGGATCTCGACTAGCATCCCTTTGGCTCGTAATAAGGCCAGTGGCAGGTCGGGAAGCTCGCGGGTCACCAAAACCAGCGAGAGATTGGGCGGTCCCTTCTTGACTAGAAAGTCGACCCAGCGGTGGATCAAGGGCACGTCGGAGAGCAGGTGATAGTCGTCGAGCACCATGACCACTCGTTTGCGGTAGTGGAGCACCTCGTTGACCAGGCTGGTGGCCAGTTCGTTGAACAAGGCTTCGAGCGGAACGTCCGACTCGAGCAGGTTCTCTGAGCGCGTCAGGCTACCCGGGTAGCTCGAGCTCAAGCAACGGAGAAAGTAGGGAAAAAAGAGGTGGGGATCCCGATCTTCTTCGGCCAGGCTATACCAGCCGACCCGCGCTTCTTGCTGGCGCACCCAGTCGTAGAGGAGACTGCTTTTTCCTGAACCCGCGGCCCCGTGCACCAGCACCAGGCGGACCATGGAGATACGGTCCAGCTTCGACAGGAGTCGTTTGCGACTCAGAATCTGGGTGGATACAAAAGTGGGATGAAGCTTGGTTTCGAGATAACCCAGGGCTTTCACACGTATTCCTCTCTGGTGTGGAGGGAACCACCCCCGAGCCAAGCGTCCGGTTCCCCAGTTTTCGAGTATATCACGAGTTCGTTTCTTTTCGCATTTGGGATTCGGTAAATTTTGCTTATGATAGAAATCTTGTCGTCAATGACTGAAAAATTCGGGGCGTGAGGCGGCTAGGAACCGGCCCGGCGGCAGAGAACAAACGTCCCATGTTACACACCTCCTCACCCCGTCTCAGTCAGCATATGCAGGGTCGCAAGCCTTCGGCCATTCGCATCGCCGGTATTCGTTTCGACCAGCGCCAGGACGATACCCAGGCCCTCAACGTGGCCATCGGCAACGTTTCCCTTCCCATGCATCCGGCCATGCGGGCCCGTCTGGCCAGCCTCGGCGGCGCCTATAGCCCGTTCGCCGACGGCGTCGTCAAATACACCGGCACGGTCGGTACTCAGGCCGCTCGAGACGCCTTTCTCAACATCATTGCCTCGACCGGCAATCCCACCGAAGGTCTGCATTGCCAGATCACCGACGGCGGTAGCCAAGCCATGGAGTTGATCATCGTGGCCACCTGCGGTCCTGCTGGCAGCGAGCAAACGCCCCTGTTGCTGATCGACGCCGCTTATACCAACTACAAGGCTTTCGCAAACCGTCTCGGTCGAGCTACCGTCTCGGTGTCGCGCGACTTGAGAGACGACGGCTTCTTCTCCCTTCCTTCCATGGAAGATATCGAGAAGACCATTGTCGAACACCGACCCGGTGCCCTTGTGGTTATTCCCTATGACAACCCCACCGGCGCGCTCTACAGCCACGAGGCCATGGTCGATCTGGCTCGCCTGTGCGTCAAGCACGACCTCTGGCTGATCAGCGACGAAGCCTACCGCGAACTTTTCTACGAGGGCGAGGGCCCGGTCAGCGTGTGGGGCATCACCGAGGCCGAGGTGCCGGGCATCACCGGCCGCCGGGTCAGCATCGAGACGGCCTCCAAGGTGTGGAACGCTTGTGGCCTGCGCATCGGCGCCCTGGTCACCGACAACCTCGAGTTCCACACCCAGTGCGTGGCCGAGAATACTGCCAGTCTGTGCTCGAACACTCTGGGACAGTACATCTTCTCGGCCCTGGGGGAACTCGACCACGCAGAGCTGCGCCAGTGGTACGATCAGCAACGCTCCTATTACAAAGCGATGCTGACCACGTTTTCAGCCCGAATGAAAGAATTGCTGCCCGGCGTGATCGTGTCGCGTCCGGATGCCTCGATCTATTCGGTGATCGATGTGCGCAAACTGGCCAAGCCCGGATTTGATGCCCTGGAGTTCGTGCTGTGGTGCGCCAGCGAGGGAGCGGTCGAACGCGAAGATGGCAAGTGGACTCTGTTGACTGCACCGATGGCGGGCTTCTATAGTCCCGCTGTCGGAGCCAAGAACCCCGGCCTCACCCAGATGCGCGTGGCCTTCGTCGAACCCCCGGAGCGGATGCTGCTGGTGCCCGACCTTTTCGCCGCGCTGTTCACAGCCTACGAGGCCACTCGCTAAAAGGCCCGGCCGACCGAGGAGCGCGAACAGTGGGAGGGTGGAACGTAAAGTCGCTCGCCGGCCGGCCGGTGGGGTGCCATATCGTTTGGCACGATGACACCATAGCAAAACTTTACCGACCGGTCAAGTATCGTTCTTGACAGACGCCCTGCGGCGGCTTACCATCGGCCTATGGGCCGAACCAGCGATGCCAGAGACCGACTGCTCGATAGCGCTCTGGAATTGATCTCCTCTCGCAGCTACAACGATGTGGGCGTGCAGGAGTTGTGCCAGCATTCGGGAGTGAAGAAAGGTAGCTTTTATCACTTTTTCGAGTCCAAGCGCGAATTGGTGCTGGCGGCCCTTGACCGGCGGGCCGAAGAATATCGCGCCGATCTTAGCGCGCTCTTTTCTCGCCCCATTCCGCCCCTGGAAAAGGTGGCGGCGCTGTTCGACTCGGCCTGCGAAAGCAGTCGCCAGTGCAAGACTCAGCGCGGTTTGATGGTGGGGTGCTGCTTCGGCAACCTGGCCGTCGAGATGAGCACGCTGGACGAAACAATTCGAGCCCGCCTGGAACAGATCTTTGAAGAGCGAGTGGGCTTTATCCAGAAGGCCCTCGAAGAAGCGATGGACCTGGGCCACCTGCCCCGCGGCGACGCCAACACCCTGGCCCGCAGCGTGATGGCTTTTCTCCAGGGGGCCACGGCCATTGCCAAGACCCGCAACGAGCCTGAACTGATCGGCCGGATGGCTCAGGCGGTGATGAACCTGTTTCGCGGTTGCCAGTCTCGCCTGGAGGGTTGACACTCCGCACGCGGAACTCTGGCAGATGCAAGACGCAACTGCCAAGATAATCGGCGCTCTCCAACAACTGTGCGAAATCGACGGACACACGTCGGTCGAAGAACAGGCCCTGCTCAAGAAGATCCTGCCTGAGGGTCCCCACCAGGATCCCCCCGACTTAGACGATCTGGCCGCCAGTCTGGAAGACCCCCAAGAACGCCAGGACCTGATTCGCTTGATGCTGATGGTGTCGCTGGCCGACGGCTCGACCACCGCCCATGAGTATGACTACATCCGTGATGTGGCCATGCATCTAGGTCTGAGCGAAGAACTGCTCGAGGACCTGCGCCAGCACACCATGCTGGCCCTCGACCTCTAAGCCGAGCCGAACATAGGTTCTCGAGGAAAATTCTAGCCGCCTTAGAACTTCCTTCAATGGCCAAGCTTTACTTCCGTTATGGCGCCATGGGCAGCGCCAAGACTCTCAACCTGCTGGCGGTTCGGCACAATTACGAACAGCAGGGCAAGAAAGTGCTGGTGCTCAAGCCGGCCACCGACACGCGCTTCGGCGAGACGGTGATCCGCTCTCGGGCGGGTCTTGAGTACGCCGCCGACCTGGTGGTCGAGCCCGATACCGAGCTTGATTTCGAGCGTTTTCGGGGGGTCTCGTGTTTGCTGATCGACGAATGCCAGTTCTTGAGCCGCTCTCTGGTCAACCAGTTGCGCGAACTCACCCGCCAACTGGACATCCCCGTCATCGCCTACGGTCTGCGCACCGACTTCCGCTCTCATCTGTTCGAGGGCTCGGCTCGTTTGCTCGAACTGGCCGACGCCATCGAAGAGGTCAAGACGACCTGCAAGTTCTGCAACCGCAAGGCCGTCTTCAACCTGCGCCACGATGTTCACGGCCGGGCCCTGGTCGAAGGACCGTCGGTGTTATTGGGGGCAGAGGCGCTCTATTCTCCCACCTGTTACCCCTGCTATCACGAGCGCACCGAGGCTTCCTCGCTACCACGGCCAGAACCCATCCCTGGACTTTAGCCGCCACAGAGGGACGAGGGCAGGCGAGCACAAACCATGCTAGGTGCTCAAGGACATCATCAGCGGTTTCGTCTCGCTGTTCAAGCCCAGTGCCGACCTCACCGAGGACCGGCGCAGGGTTATCCGGCTAAGATGTCGTTTTGCGGTTTATTGCATCGACATCAAGGAGATCAACACCGCCACCGTGATCGATATGGGTCTTCAGGGCTTGCGCTTGGAATGCTCCAAAGAGATCAAGCCCGGCACTCGGGTGAGCCTGGTTTATCGCGGCGCGGTGGGCGAGCGGCCCAAGGTCTCGGTGGCCCAACTCGAGAACGACCGCCAGGCGGCCATTGAAAGCGGCGTTCGCTGCAAGGTCAATTGGGTCAAGAAGACCAAATATTCCAAACGCTGCCAGATCGGCGTCACCTACGCCGACAGTCCCGAACGCATGAGCCGCTCCTGGGTCAAGAAGATCCTCAAAGAGATTGGTTTCGACGAAGAGAGCATCTTCCAGCGGCGTAAGATCGTCCGGGTGTTGTCGTCGATTCCTTGCCAGATCAAGGTCGAGCGGGGGAACTTTCGCGGCCGGGTCATCAACATGGGGGCGGGTGGGGCCCTCTATCAAGGCGATGACGGCCTCAACGAGGGCGAGTTCGTGGGTCTCAACGTCGGGCCTTATAAGGATTTCGAACACTTCAATTGCCGCGGAGAGGTGGTCACCTCACGCTATGACCCGGCCACCACCAGCTGGTTGTGCGGCATTCGCTTTCGCACCCTGGACACCAAACAGGTCGACCTGCTCGGCAAATACGTGGTCAATCTGCTTAAAGATCAGACGGCCAGTGGCTAGATAGGTCAACGATCAAGGGCAGATGATCGCTGGCTTCGGCCGTCAAGCGGGTGCGAGGCACATCGATCCGCTCGACCGTGAGCGCGCCCTCGACGAAGATATAATCGAGCAGACGCACGGGATAGCGCCCGAACCAGGTTTTCTTCGACTGGTCCGGCTGACTGTCGCGCAGCTTGCCACCGAGCAGGGCGTATTCGCGGGTGGCGGGTCCGGCGTTCATGTCGCCGCACACCACCACCGGCCCGTTGGCTGCGCCCACCCATTCCGGGCCCAGGAGGCACTCGATCTGTTGCAGGCGTTCGCTTCGCATCAGTCCGAGATGGGTGTTGAACAGCTGGATGCTGGTGCCCTCGAACTCGACCTCGACCCACATGGCTCCCCGCGGCTCTTTGTAGACCAGACCCCCGGGATGGGGGAGAGGACCGGCCTTCACCAGCCGCATGGGAATGCGACTGAGCACGGCGTTGCCGTATTCGCCTCCACCCGTCTCCATGGCCGCCTGGAAATGGAAATCCATCTCGAGCAGTTGGGCGAGCCGTTCGGCCTGGTCGTCGAAGCGGCTGCGCTTGCGTCCGCTATCGAGTTCTTGCAGAGCCACTACATGAGGAGCGTAGCGGGCGATGACCCGGGCGACCCGTTCGGGCGAGAGCCGTCCGTCCATGCCCACGCAACCGTGGACATTATAGGTCATGACCCTCAGGCGGCCAGGCTCGGCCGGTTGCGGCTCGACCCTCTCGATGACCTGGCGGCTGCGCACCTGCTGGCGGGCCAGATCGAGCAGAACGGCCGGGCTGTAGCCTCCACTGGGCAGGCGTAGGGCGGCTGGCAACAAGGCCGCCGGACTGGGCGAGTCGGAGTACAGCCAGACGGAATACTCGCGCGTGACGGTGGCCTCGGCCATCAGATAGACGCGGCGGGCGGCGGCCTGCTCGAGCCGCCGCACCCAGATGACCGGCTCGCCGCAACAGATGGCCATCTCGGCTTCCATGGCCCGGGTTTCACTGAGAATCCGATCCGGCCAGCTGACCTTCTCCTCGCCCAACCATTCTTTGACCAGCCCCCAGCCGACCCGAATCAGGGCCGGTAGATACCAGATCAGGATGGTGACCACCGGACGCGAGGCCTGGCGAGGCGGCGGCTCGGGGGGATCTTCCTCGCGTTCGAGGGGGCAGTGCCAGTATTCAGACTTTCGCAGCCGCCGCACCAGCGGACCCTTTTCGAGCTGATCGACTTCGAGCAATACGATTCCAGGGCGGTCGAAGTCGCGACCACCTCCCAACCAGCGCCGGCCCCAGTTGCTTCGTGAAAAAGCTGCCTGCAGCTTGCGCAAAAGGCCTTCGAGTTCGGCTACCATCGTATCAAAGTATCGGCGAGAAAAGCCTGGCTAGCTTGACCCCCAGCTTGAAAACCAGTCCCCTGCTATAGTAGTCTTCGGGACCGACCTCGACACTCCGCTCGAGATCGCGGACCAGCATTTCCTCCACTTCGGCTGCAAACTCCGCTCCCAGCACCACCAGGTTGCCCTCGAAATTCAGACGCATCGAGCGATTGTCGATATTGGCGCTGCCTACCCAGGCGATGTCGTTATCGACCAACATGACCTTTTGATGGGGATGACCCGCTTGATAGCGGAAGATGCGGATGTCGGTCCCCTCGAGTTCGGGGAAATAGGAAAAGGCGGCCAGGTACATCACCAACATATCCCAACGCTGAGGCAGGATGATCCGCACATCGACCCCTCGCAGCGAGGCCAGAATCAGAGAGTCGGTCACCGACGGGTCGGGTACGAAATAGGGGCTGGTGATCCACACCCGTTCGCGAGCGCAGTCGATCGAGTGGACAAAGAATAGGACGCCGGCGTCGAGTTGCGAGGCCGGTCCGGTGCCAAGATAGAGCACGTCGCGATCCTGGTCCCGACTGGGCTGAGGGGTCCACTCGAGCTTGGGGAGCTGGCGCGTAGCCCAGTACCAGTCCTCCATCCAGACCAGCTGAACTCCCTGCACGCCCGGGCCTTCCAGCCGTACGTGAGTGTCCCGCCAGGGGCCGTAGAACGGGTTGAGCCCTAAGGTATCATCCTCGACGTTCATCCCACCCACGAAAGCTACCCGGCCGTCGATGATGGTGATCTTGCGGTGGTTGCGAAAATTGTATTGGAGCTTGTTGGCGCTGCCCTGGGTGGTGTTGAAGGGCATCATCTCGACACCGGCCCGGCGCAACTCTTCGATGTAGGTGCCCAGGCCCATGCAGCCGAGCTCGTCATACAGAAAGAAAATGCGCACGCCTTGCGAGGCCTTCTCGAGCAAGTGCTCTTTGAGACGATTGCCGAGGTGATCGTCGCGAACGATGAAAAAGAAGAGCAAGATATAGTCTTTAGCCTTCTCGATATCCCGAAACATCGTGCCGAAGGCGTGTTCACCGTCGACCAGCAACTCGACGGCGTTGCCTCGCGTGAACGGCAGGCGGGCCAGACTCTCGAAGACCTGGGCCCGGCGGCGCCGATCGTCAGGAAGAGGCGTGCGGAACTGGTCGAGCTGGCGCAGCCATTCTTCCACCTGCCGATAGTTGTCGCCCGAGAGGGCGCGTGCCCGCAGCAGTTTCACATAACCCTGAAACTTGTCGCGGGCCAGGGTCCAGTAGAGCGGCAGGGTGACATAGGGAAACGCCAACAGCGACAAAGACCAGACGATCGCCCCCTGGGCCGTTCGAGCGTAGAGAATGGCATGAAATGCGCTCACGATCCCCAGGATGTGAAGGGTCGAGAACAGGACGGCTATCAACCAACCAATATATGTCATGATAGGGTTTTGGCTCTCTGCTCAGGAACTTCGGCCTCTATGACCGCTTTCCACGAGTTGCTCAAAGAATACGGCCACGCGAGCCGTTTCCATTCTTTCCAAAACCTGATGCAGTATCGAGTGCGGAAAGTCCTTTTGGTTTGCAGCCTTTATGATAGCTTCATTCTCGAAGAGGACGGCCAGCTCTACGAGAGGCTTTACTCAGAGCACCACAACCTCAACTTGATCACGGTCCCCAACCTGGTCCGGGTCTCGAGCGGCAAAGAGGCTCTCGATATCATCACCATTCCCGGCGAGATCGACCTGGTCATCACCACCCTCAATCCCGGCGACATGCACGCCCTGGACTTCGCCCAGCGGGTGCGAGACCTGGGCGTCGGCGTGCCGGTGGTGTTGTTGACTTACGACGAGCGAGGCCTCAATCAGCTAGCCGACCGCCATGACCTTTCGGTGTTCGAGAAGGTCTTTCTTTGGCAAGGCGATTTCCGTATCCTCATCGCCATCATCAAGTTCGTCGAGGACAAGCGCAACCTCGAACACGACACGCGCATGGTGGGGGTGCAGTCGATCATCCTGATCGAGGACAATGTCCACTTCTACTCTTCCTATCTGCCCATGATCTACAGCCAGATCTTCCTCCATTCGCTGAGTCTGATCTCGGAGGGGGTCAACCCCTCCCAACGCTTCTTGCGCATGCGGGCCCGACCCAAGATCTTGCTGTGCTCGACCTACGAAGAAGCCTGGCAGTATTACCTCACCTATCATCGCTGCATCCTGGGCGTTATCTCCGACATCAAGTTTCCGCGCGACGACAAGATCGACGACGAGGCCGGCATTCGTTTCGCCACCCACGTCAAGCAGTCCAACGCCGACATCCCCATCCTGCTGCAATCCAACTCGGCCGAGCTGCGCCAGCGCGCCGAATCGATCGGAACCAGCTTTCTGCTCAAAACCTCTCCCACCTTGCTCCAAGAGCTCCAACACTTCATGCGCCGCTACTTCAGCTTCGGCGAATTCGTGTTTACCATGCCCGACGGCGCTGAGGTGGCCCGGGCCGCCGACCTGAGGGCCTTCGAGCAGCAGATCGAGCAGGTTCCGGCCGAGTCGATTCGCTATCATGCCGAACGCAACCACTTCTCCAACTGGCTCAAGGCTCGCACCGAGTTCTGGCTGGCCCATCGGTTGCGGGCCTCGCGGGTGAGTCACTTCGAATCCATCGAAGGGGTCCGGCGCCACTTGCTCTACAGCCTGCGCGAATGGCGCCGCGAACGCTATCGCGGGACCATCGTCGATTTTGATCCCGAGAACTTCGAGGATGGCAGCTTCGCCCGTATCGGGGGGGGCTCGATGGGGGGAAAAGCCCGGGGCCTCGGCTTCGTGGTGTCGCTGCTGTCGAACTTCAACCTGCGCGACACCTTCCCCGGGGTCGAGATCGCGGTGCCGCCAGCGGTGGTGCTGGCCACCGAGGTATTCGACCGCTTCCTCGATCGCAACGATCTGCGCGAGTTCGCCCTGCGCAGCGATGACGACGCCGAGCTCGAGCGGCGCTTTCTGCAGGGCGTTTTTCCCGAGGATGTGCAGGGGGCACTCGATTCTTATCTCGACATCGCCCGCTATCCTCTGGCGGTGCGTTCGTCGAGTCTGCTCGAGGATTCGCGGTATCTGCCCTTTGCCGGGGTCTATGGCACCTACATGCTGGCCAACAATAGCCCCGAAAAGGACGTTCGGCGCCAGCGCTTCTTTGACGCCATCAAGCGGGTCTACGCCTCGACGTTCAGCAACCAGAGCAAAGCCTATATCCGCTCTACTCCCCATCGCCTGGAGGAAGAGAAGATGGCTGTGATCGTGCAGCGCCTGGTGGGCAGCCAGCACCAGGATCGCTTCTATCCTGACTTTTCCGGAGTGGTTCGTTCGCACAACTACTATCCCCGGCCGCCGATGCGGACGGTCGACGGCATCGCCTCGGTGGCTCTGGGCCTGGGCGAGACGGTGGTGGGAGGCCATCGGGCCGTGCAGTTCTGCCCTCGCTACCCCCGCCATTCCACCCAGTTCGCCGACCTCGACGATACGGTCAAGAACAGCCAGAACAATTTCTATGCCCTGCGGCTTCCCAGTTCCGATGGCGACGACAACCTCGAGCTGCAGCGCTACGACCTCGAGGTGGCCGAAGACGACGGCACCCTGGCCAACGTGGCCTCGACCTATTCTCACGAGAATCGCGCCCTCTACGATGGTATCCGGCGGAGCGGGGCGCGGGTGGTGACCTTTGCCCCGGTGCTCAAGACCGAGCTGTTTCCCCTGGCCAGAATCCTCGACATGGTTGCCGACATGGGCGAATGGGCGATGAATTCTCCCGTCGAGATCGAGTTTGCCGTCAACCTGCGCACCCCCCCCGACGCGCCCAAAGAGTTCGCCTTTCTGCAGATGCGGCCCATGGTGGCCGGTCACGAGATCGAAGAGCTAAAGCTCGAAGAACTCGATGACGAGGATCTGATCTGCCGCTCGACCCGCGTGCTGGGCAACGCCCTGCTCTCGGACATTTTTGACGTGGTGCTGGTCGATCCCGAAGAATTCGAACGCGCCAAGAGCCGTGAGGTGGGCCACGAGTTTTCGCTTTTCAACGCCGAATTGGTGCGGGAGGAGCGTCCCTATCTGGCCATCGGGGTGGGTCGCTGGGGCACGGCCGATCCCTGGCTCGGTATCCCGGTGACCTGGGACCAGATCAGCGGGGCCAGGGTCATCATCGAGGCCGGCATGAAAGACCTGAAAGTCGAGCCCTCCCAGGGGACCCACTTCTTTCAGAACATCTCTTGCTTTGGAGTGGGCTACTTCACGGTCGGCGATAAAGACGGCGAGTGGGTCGACTGGGAGTGGCTGCTGGCCCAAGAGCCGGTGAGTCGACGCAAATTCACCCGGCATCTGCGTTTTGACCAACCCCTCATTACCAAGATGAACGGCCACAGCAACATTGGAGGGGTTTGTAAGCCGGTGTAAAAACCCACCCGACACTTCACCGGGGAGGACTGCATGCCAACCTACGTATCCGAATTGATGGGTCAGGTCAGGGCCAAGAATCCGGCCGAACCTGAGTTTCACCAGGCGGTGGAGGAGGTTGCCGAGTCCATCTGGCCGGTGCTGGAAAGTCACCCCGAGTATCGCCAGAGCAAGGTTCTCGAGCGCATCATCGAGCCCGAGCGCGTCATCCTGTTTCGCGTTCCCTGGCTCGATGACCAGAACGAAGTGCAGGTCAATCGCGGCTTTCGCATCGAGATGAACAGCGCCATCGGTCCCTACAAAGGCGGACTGCGCTTCCACCCGTCCGTCAATCTGGGCATTCTGAAGTTTCTGGCCTTCGAGCAGGTCTTCAAGAACAGCCTGACCACCCTGCCCATGGGTGGGGGTAAAGGCGGCTCGGACTTTGACCCTAAAGGCAAGTCCGACACCGAAGTGATGCGCTTTTGTCAGAGCTTCATGACCGAATTGGCCCGGCACATCGGTCCCGACACCGACGTGCCGGCCGGTGACATCGGCGTGGGCGGCCGCGAGATCGGCTACATGTTCGGCCAATACAAGCGCCTGCGCAACGAGTTCGTGGGCGTGCTCACCGGCAAAGGCTTGAAATGGGGAGGATCGCTGATTCGTCCCGAAGCCACCGGCTACGGAGCGGTCTATTTCGCGGCCGAGATGCTGCAGACCCGGGGCGAGACCCTCGAGGGCAAGAATTGCCTGGTCTCGGGGGCCGGTAACGTGGCCCAATACACCATCGAGAAGCTGCTCGACCTGGGCGCGAAAGTGCTGACCTTCTCGGATTCGAACGGCTACATCTTCGACGGCGACGGGGTCGATCGCGGCAAGCTCGAATACATCATGAAGCTCAAGAACTTGCGGCGCGGACGGGTGGCCGAATACATCGAGAAATACCCCCACGCCATCTACACGCCGTTTGACCCCACCCTCGACCACAATCCCCTCTGGAACCACCAGGCCGACTGCGCTTTCCCTTCGGCGACCCAGAACGAGATCGGCATCAAGGATGCCTCGAATATGGTCGAGAACGGCGTTTATGTCATCTCGGAGGGGGCCAACATGCCGACCGTGCCCGAGGGTGTCAACCTCTTCGTCGAAAAGGAAGTGCTCTATGCCCCGGGCAAAGCCTCCAACGCCGGTGGCGTGGCCGTCTCGGGCCTGGAGATGTCCCAGAACGCCATGCGCATGAGCTGGACCCGGCAAGAGGTCGACTCGCGCCTGCGCCTGATCATGAAGGCCATTCACAGCGAGTGCATCGAGGCCGGCGAGCGCTACAGCCGCCGGGGCAACTACGTTGACGGAGCCAACATCGCCGGCTTTCTCAAAGTGGCCGACGCGATGCTCGATCAGGGAGTGGTCTAGCCCATCAGGTCGGCCAGGCGAATGGGCGCAGCCAGGCCTTCCGGCAGCGGGCCCAAGCCATCAGCGGGCAACACGGCATACTGGAGCTTGTCGAGCAAGTCCTCGACCGGCAGGCTGGCGGGACCGCTCTGGGGATTGAAGAACTGCACCTCGTCGCTGGGGCTGGGTTTGACCAGCAGCATGTGGTCCTGTCCTTCCCAGTTGGCGCCCACCTGCATTGGCACCTCGGTCTGGATCAAAGCCTGTCGCAGGGTTTCTCGGGTGGCCTGGTCGGCGATGACCAGCGTCTGGTCCTGGCCCCGGGCCACGGCCACCATCAGAGCCACGTCGATGCCGTCGAGCCCCTTCTGATCGGGCGCTTGCGAGAAGCGGTCTTCAAGGGCCAGATACTCTCCGTGGCGCATGCCGGCCAGCCCCATCAACGCGCCCTGCACGACCCGGTCGAGCTGGGTCCGTCCGCTACCGTCTTCTCTCTCGCTGCCGGCTGCTCGCTCGAGCGGAAAGCCGGTATCGAGCGCAGCCTTGCCACCGGCATTGGTCAAGCCCTCGACGACGCGCGCAAAACTGGCGGGCTCGGCGGCTAATTCGGCCTCCATATTGGTGGCCCCGCAGGTGTAGCGGTTGCCCTGTCGGACCGACTCGGGTCGGGCGATGGCGGCCACGGTCTCGGCCATCAACTTGTGGCCATCCAGACCCCTCGCCCGCTGGCCCGCCATCTTCTCGAGGTGCTCGATGGTGGTCGCCTGGCCGTCGCTCTGGCCGAGTTTTCCCTGTTCGAGCAGTGGCAAGAAGTTGGGGTCCCCGGCCAGGCTGGGCCATACGTGGAGAAAGGCTACCTGGGCGGCCGGCGGCAACGCGGCCAGCGCGGCTGCTTGCCCGGCTCCCAGCAGCGCCACCTGGCCCAGGGGCCGACCGCCGCTAAGCTCGACGCGATCGAGCGGCCCGCTCTGGGCCCGGGCCACTCGGGGGCGGGTGATGACCGGTCGAAGGCCTGAAATCTTCATCCTTTCCAGCTTATGGCCCAGACCTGAACAAGGCCTGAAAATGCCTTTTGTCACGGTTTCGTTCCTTCGCACCGGCTAAGCTGGGACTATGCGCTGGAAGGAACCCCTGCTGCTGTTGATGGTGGTGGCCCTGGTGTGGGCCTGGCGTCCTGCGCCCGTTTTCCTCGAGGGAAGTTGGGTTGGCGACCACGGCGGCGCCCTTTATCTAGAGGCCGACGGGCGCTATCGCTCCTACCCGCGCCTGGACGGATGCAAGACTAGCCCTGTTGCGGTCCACGGCTACTGGCAGGTTGAAGAGGACCGGCTTCTACTGCAACCCCTGAAGATGGAGCCCCAGGAGTTCGTCTTCGAGCTGCGCGGGGACACCCTGATCCTGACCCGCCCCGGCCTCGAGGGTGATACGACCCTGCACCGGCGAGCGCTGGAGGAACTCGCCCGCTGATCGCGCAAACAGCCAAAAACGAGCGGGAGGAAGTCATGAAGCGAGCGACCGGAATTGGTGGAGTGTTTTTCAAAGCGAAGGATCCGAAAGCTTTGGCCGCCTGGTACGAGAAGCATCTGGGGCTGCCGTTCGATGGCAACACCTACGCCGTCATCGCGGACGAGGCCGGCGGAAAGGCCAGCTTTGCTCTCTTTCCCGAAGACACCGACCATTTCAAGCCTTCAGAGAAACCCTTTTCGCTCAACTTTCGGGTCGACGACTTGCAGGCGCTGGTGGCCGTCTTGAAAGAAGAGGGGGTCGACGTGAACGACAAAATCGACGAATACCCCTACGGCAAGTTCGGCTGGCTCATCGACCCCGAAGGCAACCGGGTCGAACTGTGGGAGCCCGTTTCCTAACTTCCGCACGGAACTCCCTGACCACTACCGTCTACCGTCTACCGTCTAAAGGCTACCGTCTAAAGACGCTGAAGGAACTGGCGGGTCGACCTCGCAGACCCTCCCACCGGAGGTGCATCTATGAAAGTCAAAGCGGCAGTGGCCTTCGAGGCGGCGAAGCCTCTCTCGATTGAAACCGTGGACCTGGAGGGTCCCAAGGCTGGCGAAGTGCTGGTCGAACTCAAGGCGACGGGTATCTGTCATACCGACGCCTACACGCTATCGGGGCGTGATCCCGAGGGGTTGTTTCCGTCGATTCTGGGCCATGAAGGGGCCGGAGTGGTGGTCGAAGTGGGAGAGGGCGTAAAGAGCCTCAAACCCGGCGACCACGTCATCCCACTGTATATCCCCGAGTGCCGCGAGTGTAAGCGCTGCATCTCGCGCAAGACCAACTTGTGCGGGGCCATCCGGGTGACCCAGGGGCAGGGGCTGATGCCCGACGGGTCGAGCCGCTTTTCGGTCGACGGCCAGAAGCTGCACCACTACATGGGCTGCTCGACCTTCGCGAACTACACCGTTCTGCCTGAGATCGCCCTGGCCAAGATCCGCGAGGATGCGCCTTTTGACAAGGTCTGCTACATCGGCTGCGGCGTGACCACCGGGCTGGGAGCGGTCATCAACACCGCCCAGGTGCGGCCCGGTGACCAGGTGGCCGTGTTCGGGCTTGGCGGCATCGGCCTCAACGTCATTCAGGGAGCCCGCATCGCCGGCGCCTCGCGCATCATCGGCATCGACATCAATCCGGCCAAGAAGGCCATGGCCGAGAAGTTTGGCATGACCGACTACATCAATCCCAAGGAGGTCGAGGGAGACCTGGTGCCTTACATCCAGAGCATCACCGACGGCGGCCCCGATTTTTCGTTCGAGTGCATCGGCAAGGTCGAGATCATGCGCGAGGCCCTCGAGTGCACCCATATCGGCTGGGGCGTCTCGGTCATCATCGGCGTGGCCGGGGCCGGCGAGGTCATCCAAACCAGGCCTTTCAACCTGGTCTGCGGAAGGGTCTGGAAAGGCACCGCCTTTGGTGGGGCCAGAGGGCGCACCGACGTGCCCAAGATCGTCGATTGGTATATGGACGGCAAGATCAACATCGACGATCTCATCACCCACACCATGCCGCTCGAGAAGATTAACGACGCCTTCGAGCTGATGCACAAGGGCGAGTCGATCCGCAGCGTGGTGGTTTATTAGGAGGGCCTGTGGAGGGCATTTTCATTCATCAATTCGAGTTGGGCCCCTGGGACAACTTCATCTATCTGATCGGAGACCGCTCCAGCCGCAGCTGCATGGTGGTCGACCCCGCCTGGGAGTTGCAGCCGATTCTCGACGAGGCAGCCAGGCTCGAGGTCGAGATCGCGGGGGTACTGTGTACCCACAGCCACTTCGACCACGTCAACATGGTCGACCCGCTGCTCAAGCAAAAGGACATCCCCGTGCACATGCTCGACAAAGAGGTCGACTGGTCGGGCTTTCGGTGTGAGAACCTTACCCGCCACGCCTCGGGTGAGAAGATCACTCTGGGCAAGCACCTCGAGGTGACCATGGTGCACACTCCCGGGCACACGCCGGGCTCGGTCAGCTACTGGGTGAACGGCCAGTCGCTGGTGACCGGCGACACGCTGTTTATCAACGGCTGCGGTCGCTGCGACTTCGTGGGCGGTGACCCTGAGCAGATGTTCTACACTCTGCGCGGGCTGGTCGAGAAGCTGCCCGAGGCGACCAACATGTATCCCGGCCACAACTATGGCGAGGTCACGGTGGCCACTCTCGACGAGCAGCTCAAGACCAACCCCTATTTGAAGCTGCCGACGGTGGAAGATTTCGTGGCCCATCGCATGGACGGTCGCAAGCCCAACGCTCCCTTTCCGGCTGTCGACCCCGAATGGCTCGACAAGGTCGAAAAGCAACGAGCCGGCTGCTGCTAGACCGCGCTCGGGGAGCGCTGGTCGGCCTGGCCGTTGGCGACGCCCTGGGCTTTGCCCTCGAAGGCTTGAAGCCCGCCGCTATCCGGCGTCGTTACGGAGAGCAGCATAGCCGCTATCGTTTTTTGCGCCAGACCGGCTATGTGAGCGACGACACCGAGCAGGCCGTGATGGTAGCCCGCTCGCTGCTAACCCGTGGCCAGGAGGCCGAGGATTTTGGACGCCGGCTGTTCCGGTGGTTCTTGACCGCTCCGCCGGGCATTGGCCGGGCCACCCTGCGGGCCTGTTTGCTGCGGGCGGTGGGAGTCAAGCGGGGCACGGCCTCGGCCGGCAACGGAGCGGCCATGCGAATGGCCCCGATGGGACTGGTGGAGTGGCAGCCTGGGCTGGTGCGCCAGAACGCCCTGGTGACCCATACTGATCCCCGAGCCATCGACGGGGCCCTGGTGGTGGCCCTGGCCGTGCACCGATTAGTGCGCCAGGAGGCCGACTGGCCCAGCCTCTCCCAGCTACTGCCAGAGCTCGACCCACGACTGCAGGCAGCCATGGAGCAAAGCTGGCAGAGGGCCGGCGACGACTCTGCGGCTGCCGAACTGGGCACCTCTGGTTATGTGCTGCACTCGGTGCCGTTTGCCTTCTGGGCCCTGTGGCGCCAACCGCCCGACTTTCTCTCGGGCCTGCAGCCGCTGCTGAGCCAGGGAGGCGACACCGATAGCAATGCCGCCATCGCCGGGGCCTTGCTGGGAGCCCGCTTCGGTTTTTCGGGCATCCCCGCAGAGCTGGTGGACAGGCTCGAGCCGAGCTACTCGGGGCAACTGCTGGGCGGGCTGGCCGATGCCCTGATAGAAGGGTGCGAGCCACCGCCCGAGCCGTCGTTCTTCAGTCAGCGCTGGCGCGAGGCCAAGATCAAGCTGGGCGTCGCCGGCCATGTGCTGGGCGGAATCGCTACAGCCAGGCCTTGGGAATGACGAAGAAGGCTTTGGGATACATCGGGTGGCCGAACACCCGCACTTCCCAATGCAAGTGGGGGGCAAAGCCCCCGGTGCCGCCCACCGTGCCGATCTTCTGACCACGCTTGACCTTCTGGCCCTCGCGCACGGCGATCGAATTCATGTGAAAGTAGCTGCTGCCCACGCCGAGACCGTGGCTGAGCACAACCGTGTTGCCATTGACGATGCCCCGGGCCGTGTGCAGCACCACTCCGTCAGCCGGGGCCAGCACCGCTTCGCCTTCCCAGCCGGCTAGGTCCAGGCCTTTGTGCCAGCTCTTCTTCCAGCCGTTATAGGTGCGGCGCAGGCCGTAGCCGGTGCTCTCGGGAGCCTCGACCGGGTAGTGGAACTGGCCGTGCCAGCGCTGTTCGGGGTCAAAAGGCTTGAGGGCTTCGAGGATGGCCTCGTCGTCGGCCTTGTTCTGGGGATTGTCGTAGTTCGCCAGGGTCGATTCTGGCAGCGTGATGCTCTGCGAGCCGTAGTTGCGACTCTTGACCGGGATGGTGCGAGACAGGGTCTGGCCGTCGCCCAGGCGCACTACCAGCTCATGTTTGCCGGGTTTGAGATCGCGGGGCACGGGCAGAACCGTGCGCAGTTGGCCCTGATCGTCGCCCTCGGTCAGGTCGAACTCTTCGTCGGCCCACTCGATGGTGGCGCTCGCCCCGGGTTCGGCCGTGACGGTTACGAACAGTGGCCAGCCCTGTTCGGCGTTGCCCATGAGCGATAGGGTCGGCTCGGCCAGGGCAGGGGAGAAGAGCAGTAACAGCAAGAGCAAGGTTGATTTCGACACGCCTCGAGCTTCTGGGCGGGTCGGGCTTTTCCTCGCTGGACGGCTTCAGCCCTCGAGTTGTCGCAGTCGCTCTTCGAGCGCTTGAAGTCGGTGTTGGGCCTCGGCCAGGGCCGCATCGCCCTCAGCCAGGGACTCTTCGCGGGTTGCGAGCAGGGTGCCGTCGGGTCGGGCCAGGCGCAACTCGTCGTTGACCACCGCCAGTTCCAGGCCGATCGTCTCGAGAACCAGTTTGCCGACCACCGGAACGTAGTCTTCACCATTCCATCGCAGCAGTCGCAGGCGAGGCTCCAGATACTCCTGGCGGGGGTCAAAGAGCACGTACTCCCGCACGCCCAGCGTCGCGTAGAGGCGCCGTTTCTTGCCCATGTCCTCTTTTCGCGTCGAGGCCGAGGTGATCTCGAAGACGAGGTCGGGAGCTTTGCCTTCGCGCCAGAGGAGGTAATGCTTCCGCCGGCGCTTCTCGACGCCCTGGACCACCATGACATCGGGCGAAAGATGCTTTCGCTTGTTGCCTTCTTCATAGAAGAGCAAGAGGTCGCCGGTCACATACACCTGGGGATCGTCGCGGAAGTAGTCGGACAGGGTCTGGATGAGGGCGATCATCTGGTCTCGATGCTCGTCGGTCTCACCCATCGGTTTGCCGTCGCTGGTGGGGTATTCGAGGTCTTCGGGATGGATGTCTAGCATAGCGCTTCCTCGTTGTGGCTGTTCTCATCCTACCACAGTAGCCGGAGGATGGCGAAAGAATCAGGTCTCTGAAGCGATCGAGTTGCGAACTTCTGGCCGGATGCTAGTGTCCGGCGAGTAGGCGTTCGCCGGTCACGAATTCGCGGCGACGGAGACCCTGGCCGGTTTGCTGGGCATGGGTGCCTGCCCGGCCAGTTCGCGCAGGCGGGTTGGGGGTCGACTCTGGCTTTGAGGGCCTCGAGCACGGTGCGGTCAAAGTCGTTCATTCGGGGTCGATAAAGCGCCGAATGCAGGGAAAGGTGACGGCGAGCGCTCGAAAGCGGTGAGTGGGGTCTGTCATCGCGTTGCCAACAACCAGAGAACGACTATCGGAGAGTTCCTCTTTCAACTTCGCAAGTAGAAAGGATGGACTCAGAAGGAACTGGCGGAAGCCCTGAGAGTCTTCCTGCGCTCGGTGGTGACCTGCCAGAGGCTTCAGAGCCTCGCTTCGGGAAAGCTGGGATAGCATGATGACCAAGCAAGATTTCATGAGGCTCGTCGAGTCTCTGCCGGAGGATACTCCCTTTGAGCAACTCGCGGCAGAACTCGAGAAGATTCGATTCAAGGCGGAGATCAACGCCTCGATCGCAGAGTTGAATCGAGGCGAGGGCATCCCCCACGAAGAGGTGGAACACCGTCTCGCAAAATGGCTCGAAGACTAACCTGGTCGCCCAGGGCACTAGCGATGCTCGAGGCGATCTGCGACTACATTGCCATCGACAACCCTGCAGCAGCCAAGAAAGTGGCCACCGAGATCGTTGCCCATGTCCGTTCCCTGAGATGGCTGCCTGGTATGGGTCGGATCGTGCCCGAGTATCGAGACCCAGCATCCGTGAAAAGATCTACGCGGCCCAGTTTCGAATCGTCTATCGCCTGATGGGCCTCAGGAGGATGTCTTTCGTGGCACTCAGGAACTGCCGGATACGCCGGAGTTCTAGCCCGAACTGAAACGTAGCCGGGGCGCCGGCTCGTCCTTAACCTTAAGGCGCGATAGCCGGCGCCGCGAGAGGTGGCCGCAGCTGCAACGGAGGGTTCAGGTCGCCGGGCCTGGACCGGCGGCGGGCGCGCCTCTCGCACCACGTTGAACACGATAGAGGCGCGCGCGAAAGGGACCCGCATGAAGGCCGGCAGAAACCGCCCAACCGAGGACCGCCCTTGTTTCTGCCGGCCGTGGCCCCCGGAGGGGGACGGGGGGCGAACCTGCCCTGGCCAGCTCGGCCGCGGCCACCACACTTGTCACTTGTCACACAAGATTGCTCGCGAAATTTTCGTCGGCGGCGATGGGGGCTGCGCCTTCGCTTTTGGCCACCAGGCGCAGCCCCACTGAGCCGCCGGCCCCAGCCCGCCCAACGGCCACGACGGCCGCCCTTCACCGACAATTTGAAAGGCCCAAGCCCCGGCTAAGCCGAGTCTTGGGCCTGGGTCTTGGCGCTACCGTTCCGCGCGCAGTTCTATCAGGTTCGACGTGGTCTGAGAACTGCGCCCGAGCGCCTTTCAGCGACGGTCACGCCCTTCTCCGTTGCAGTCCTTGCTCACGTCCCGCGGCGCTGGCGAGCGCCCTTTCGTGAAAGGGCGCGCCGGCGCCCCGGTGGCGTTTCAGTCCTCGGTCATGAGCTAGAAGCTTTCTTTGAATCTGCCAATGCGCCATCCAGGATACGTTCCAGGCGCGCGTTCTTGAATCGCCGCCCTTCGCATTCCCCCTGGAATGCCTCCAATACATGCCGAAAGGCCGGCCTGCCAAGGCAGGAGCGATGGACCATCTTATAGTTAAACTTGTAGAGAGGTGACTCTCTTTCGGTAGTTAAAAGACCTAGGCCGAGGGTATCGTCGGGGGTTTCAATTCTTCGCTTGCACAAATCGCAAAGATATTGCCCTGGCTCCGGACGTGCCTCTTCCCAATTGCGAAGGACCTCTAGGATTGAAGCCCCCTCAACGTGTCTTGTCAGGCACGCTTGGTGAAAGAAGCGTTCATTGAATCTATAGAGGGCTTCTCGTTCATTTGCAACGATGTTCGCGAAACCAATAGGCTCTTCGTCAATCTGCTCTTCGCATAGCGCGCATTTGGTGACACCTTCGATAAAGATTCCCATCTATGGTTTTCTCCAGAATTTTGTGAATTCACCATGTTCGAGTAACCAGGAACTCTTCTGGCCAAGTCTGTCGAGAACCGCAAAGTCCCCAGGAGAAGGCCCAGTAGGCGGCAGGCTGTATGGATGGGTATGTCCCACCCAAGTCTTTATCTCGTCAATAATTGATCCGATCTTGATTCCGTCACGTCCGCCGCTAAACATCTGCAACGTCCCATCCTTCATTCTGAAAACGGAGTGCTCGACATCGTTCATGTAGGTCAAACGTTTTGCAGTATCTACGAGTTCGTCGAGGGATTGACCTGTTGCGTCCATGACGAACCTAGCTTCGCGAAGATCCTTCCCGCAGTTGCCAGCTCGTATCACTAGCCCCCGACTTCGGCGGAACGAGCCGCTCTAGCTCCACGTGCTAGATTGACTCCCCCAGGGATGACGCTGATTGCGGCCCCGAGTCCTGTCAGCAGACCCGGAGCACCGACAAAGTCCGCTACAGCCATGGCTTCGCCTACGACAGGCAGAAAACCTAAGCCAAAGACCGCGGCTGCCTTTTGCCCCTGGACATACTGCTCCGCGCTTGGTTGATCAGCCCACGGGATGACCATCTCACCGGCATCTCGACCAGGAATCAGTCCTGAAGGGTCCACGAATTCGACCGGTTTGTTGCCCGCATAGGCATACCGATTCAAATTCGCCACTTTGTCCTTGCTCAAGAACCTGGCCAAGGTCGGATCGTAGTGCCGCTGCCGCATGTAGAGCAACCCGGTGTCGGCCGTGTCGTCGTGGACGCCAAGCCCACCCACGTAGGTCTTCGGGCTATCCGAGTCGGAACTCGGGTCCTTCACCCCCCACTCGTCGTGGAGGAAGTTGGAAGTCGCCCCGTTCGAGGCCTTAACCATCACCCGCACCGAGGACAGCCCATCGGTTAGAAAGTAGAAGTAGTCGCTGCCCTTCTGGAAGCCCAGCAACTGGTGCCCCATCAGGTAGCTGAAGGCGTCGGAGCCGTCGACCTCAGAGACGGTAGGCAAGCCGGAGTAGAAGCTCTTGAGCTTCACTCCGTCATCGCGCACCTTCTTCTTACGCAGGTTGCCGGAATCGTAGACGTTGACGGTGGTTCCATCGGGCTTTTCGACGGCCGCCAGGCGGTCGAAGTCGTCCCAGAAGTAGTTGGTCGTCGCTGGCGTACCGCTCGGGTCGAGAACCCGGGCGATCATGTTGCCATCATTGTCGTGGCTAAACGACTCCACCAGAGCCGGCGAGCCCATGCCGATCGTGACCGAGCGGGAAGAAAGCTGGTCGGCGTTGTCATAGGCAAAGGTATGCAGCTCGGGAGTCATCAGGTCTTGCATGTCCACGCTGATGCGGTTGTCGGACTCATCGTAGCCATACAATCGCACCACCGAAGTGCTGCCAAGGTTGGCGCCTTTCTCGACCTGCACCAGGCGGTCCAGCCAATCGTAGTTGTATTTCCAGGCCACCGCGTTGGCCGTGTTGGCCGGCGTATCGACCATGGTGATGCGGTTGCCGCTATCGTCGTAGGTATACTCGAAGCTGTGGATCCTCGAGCCATCCAGATGGTAGAAGAGCCGCAACAAGTTGCCATTCTCGTCCCATCCCGGCTCGGTGGCCGCACCGGGCGGTTTCGTTAAAGATACGGTCGGCCTCGCTGGTTCGCTCGATCGTCAGCCGGCCGCTACCTCAGGAGCGACTATCGCTCGAATTGCCGGCCCTGGCGGTCCCAGAAGCTCAAGCCGTCGGGCGCCGTGCCACGGATGAAGAGAAAGCCATCGTGCACGTTGCGATGGCAGCCCGTGCACAGGAAGATGAGATTGGCCGGAACGGTCAGGCCGCCCAGGGCGAAGAAGCGGATGTGGTGGGATTGAAGCCAGATATGGTTTGGGCAGTCGGGGGTCTGGCAGCAGTAGCAGTCACGAATCTTTAGGGCTTCCGTCTGGGCGGGCGTGAGCCCGCGGGCGTCAGGGTTGAACTTCAGCTTCGGCGAGACCTCCCAGTGGGGCTCGGCGCGACAGGCCAGTTCGACGTCCGGATTGCCAGGGCACTTCTCGCCGTCGACGGCGGTGGTAGCCATGAAGAACTCGTCCCCCGGGGGACGAACGCCCAGCTCTTGAGCCAGTTCGTGGGCCTTGCGGATGGGTCCGGCCAGCTTGCGCTGCTGCGAGGCGGCCACCGCGGCGGCTTTGGCGCGAAGTTCCTCGAGGTCTTTCTCGGTCACGGGCGCGACTTGCAAGCGTTGGGCCAGCATTAGCGCCAGGGCCTCTTTGAGTTCGACCTTGCGCCCTAGCTCGAGCGAGAGAGAATGCAAGACTAGCTTGAGTAGCTCGCTCGTCTCGGGGTCGAGGTGCAAAGTGATCTCTTCACTCTCGACCTCGGAGGGCGGCCGCTCGCCGGGCAGGCCGCCTTTAGGAGTGGCGGCCACCAGGCGCCGGATGACCGAGGTGGAATACAGCGAGGCCAATTCGAGCCACACCAGCTCGGTCTCAGGAGTGGCCTTGCTGACGATTTCACGCAGCTTGGCCCAACCGATGTCGCCCCGCTCGGCTGACGCGGTGATTTGTGGCAGGTCTTCGAGCTGGCGGGCCACGCGACGACAGGCGTTGGCCTCTTTCTTGGTGATCCCCAGCAGGCGGATAGCATAGTGGATGGGGCCACTGCAGCCAAAGTCCTGATAGCGACCGGTGGCTTGAAGGGCCAACAGGCAGCGGCCGAGCAAGATACGGTGGATGACCAGGCCGAAGGAAGCGCGGCGGGCCATGTGGTGGAGGGCCTCGGGTTCGAGGGCGATGAGAGCTTCGCGGGTGTGTTCTTGAAGAGGTTTCATACGCCTATTTTACCGAGGCGAGGGCCGTTCGAGCAAAAGATCGAACAGGCTTGAATGGCTTGGTTATAGGGTTTTTTGGCCTTCGAGAAGATGATGTCCGGGCTTTGTAAGGGGCTCGGCGACTCGAATGTCAAAATCTTGTTTTGAGCCTCGCTGAAGAGGCCTCAGGTGGATCTATGGAGCTGTTTGGGAGCGAGGTCGTCTTATCGGCCTGGTGGCCGACTTGGAAAGTTTTTTTGAAAAAAAACCGGGGGACGAACGCCCAGCTCTTGAGCCAGTTCGTGGGCCTTGCGGATGGGTCCGGCCAGCTTGCGCTGCTGCGAGGCGGCCACCGCGGCGGCTTTGGCGCGAAGTTCCTCGAGGTCTTTCTCGGTCACGGGCGCGACTTGCAAGCGTTGGGCCAGCATTAGCGCCAGGGCCTCTTTGAGTTCGACACGCCCCGAGCTTCTGGGCGGGTCAGGCTTTTCCTCGCGCGCGCCGTTCGACCGAAGGGCGCGACACCGCCCCGGTGGCGTTTCAATTCGCGAAACGAACTACCCCGAGAGCGTAACCCTTCGCTTTGATGCTCTCGAGTAATTGCCGCACTTTCTGAGAAACCAGAACCAGTGGCGCTGGCATTAATATTCCGCTACGCCTCCCGAGCAATTCGCTGGTTGTAACGAAGTCGGAGCCATCCCAGTCCTGCCTACGAACAAATAGTTCCGAATGGCGGTTCAGGCCAAGCACATGACCGGCTCTTCCGACCGGGCAACGATCCCGATAATCTGAATCTCCCTCAAAAAGACTACCCCCAACAACCGTTGGGGGGGCTATCGAAACTGTACGGGCTGTATACTTTGGCTGAAACCAAGCGATTCTCTTTCCATTCTTCGCCAGGATCGGCTCAAAATCGACCCCGGTCACACCGGCAGTTTCCAAGACCTTCACCAACGCCTCCGAAAAGATTCTCTCCGAAGACATCGAACTCGTCATCACCCTCTTTTTTGGAATGGAACTAGGCCGAAGATAGAGCGGACCTATTTGGCTCCGCCCTGCTCCACAAACATCACAAGAGGTCGACTCATCATATTTTGTACCACATTCCTCGCCTGTGGGCTCAAAGGCATCCCATACGGTTAGAAGGAGGAGGGACGCTGCGCTAAGCTCCGCCTTGGTGTATCGATAGGAAATGTCCCAGCCAGAAAACAGGTGGTCCCCCCGACTGCGTAGCTCTTGCTGGAGCGATCTTATCGTTGGGAGGCGCGGGTCATCATGCGAGACCTGAATCACTCTGACTGGAATCGGGTCTAAAGACTTCCCCTCGTTGGGCAAAAATACCCGATGTGCGGGCGCTTCTTTGACTCGTAGCTCGTAGATTTGCTTCAATATCTTGGTCCTATCGCGTCTCTAGGATGAGTTAGGTGAGGCGCGGCTTCCATCCACACTCTGTGCTTCGCGTCGCGGCGGACAAGCGGATACCTTTCGAAGGTTTCGTCTATTGCTTCTTGAACCTCCTGCAACGTGCGCCGAGGGGGGGCGCCGCTTGCGAAACCGGGTTTCCCCTTTGATAGCTCGTGATAGGCTGATGGTATGCAGAATCCAATGGGACGGGTTCCCCCGCGGGTTTGTCCCATCCGGGTCCACACAGGTCAACGGATTGTTTCCGCAGTAGGCATCCAGGTTCATGCCGCCGCTGTAACCGATGGGATCGCGCACCAGAAGCGCGGGTCTGGACCGGCGCGCCCAGCTGGGTGCGGCGGGAGTGGCGGCCACCAGGCGCCGGATGACCGAGGTGGAATACAGCGAGGCCAATTCGAGCCACACCAGCTCGGTCTCAGGAGTGGCCTTGCTGACGATTTCACGCAGCTTGGCCCAACCGATGTCGCCCCGCTCGGCTGCCGCGGTGATTTGTGGCAGGTCTTCGAGCTGGCGGGCCACGCGACGACAGGTGTTGGCCTCTTTCTTGGTGATTTCCTAGCAGGCGGATGGCATAGTGGATAGGGCCACTCCAGCCAAAGTCCTGATAGCGACCGGTGGCTTGAAGGGCCAGCAGGCAGCGGCCCAGGATGACGCGATGAATGACCAGGCCGCTGCTGCCGCGACGGGTCATGTGGTGGAGGGCCTCGGGTTCGAGGGCGATGAGAGAGGTTTCATACGCCTATTTTACCTCAGTGCGCGCGCCAGCCTGGCAAGCCGGCTGCACCGAGGTATGGCCGAGCGACGGAGAAGTCCCCCGGCCGTTCGCGGCTCAGAGGCTGGCCACCCCGGTTCTTGCCTAGTCGAACATCTGTCCAAGCTCCGCAAGCAAGGCATCTTACAACCAGCGAATGCGCTGGTGTGCCTACAGGCAGGAGTTCTAGAGGAGACGAGCCGCATTCCGGACACTTAAGCTCGGCCTCTAGATTCTCCTCAAGTTTTGCCAAGGTCTTCACCCACAGTTTGGTATTCATCTCGAGAAGAATGCCTTATCTGCGTTTCTGCAAAACGTGTAAGTCGCCTTCGCCTCTAATGAAGCCAGGTCTCGCCGCAATCCGGTGGAGCTGGACCGAGCCCCGATGACCGACCCGCTGGTCGCTAGCTCCTCGCCCCTGTGAGTGCGGCATAGCTGTTCATCAAGTTGCGATAGTTGGGAATGTGAGCCGAAAACAGCGATCCCAGCCCTTCAATGTCGTTACGCCAATCGCGGTGGAGTTCACAGGCCATGGCAAACCAGGTGAGCAACTGAACCCCCGCAGCCTGCATTCTGAGCCAGGCGCTTTCCCGGGTTACCTCGCTGAAGGTCCCGCTGGCGTCGGTAATGACGAAGACCTCGTATCCGGCCTCGATGGCCGAAAGAGCCGGAAAGGCTACGCAAACCTCCGTGACTACGCCGGCGATGATGAGTTGTTTCTTGCCTGTGGCCTCGACCGCGTTCAGGAAGTCTTGATTGTCCCAAGCATTGATCTGTCCTGGTCGAGCGATGTAGGGCGCATCGGAGAACATTTCCTTCAGCTCCGGAACCAGGGGACCGTTGGGGCCTTGCTCAAAACTCGTGGTAAGAATCGTGGGAAGCCCGAAATATTTGCCGCAGGCCGCCAGAGCCAGGACACTGTTTTTGAACTCGCTGGGCGAAAAATCTTGCACGAGCGAAATGAGACCGGTCTGGTGGTCCACCAGCAAGAGGGCAGCGTCGTCTTTGTCGAGTTTGCGATACCTGATAGTCATGATGGAATCCCTTTCCTCAGGAGAATACTTAGAGTCTATGCTCTCACTCACCCTTCTGGGAAGTGACCAGAATCAGAATGCAGCGTTCTCTTTTTCAGAACGCCAGGGAGGGGGAAGCTCCTGCTCCCAAGGAGGATCTCGTTTCAGAGACTCCTCGACATGCTCAGCCAATAGACGTACACGAAGCAAGCGCGAGCGACGAGGAGCACAACCCAGGACGATTCGGTCCGGCCTGGGCTCATCGTTGGGAAGGACACGAACGAGGCGTCCCGCTCGCAAATCATCAGCCACAATAAACAGCGGCAGAACGGTGATCCCAAAGCCCGACACCGCCGCGTCCCTCATCATTTCCCCGTTGTTTGTAGTCAGCCGACTGCCGGCGGGCAGCAGTTGTTCGGCCCCGGATTTCTCCACAAAACTCCAAAGGCGTTCTCCCTCCAGGTTGGCATAACCGATACCCAGATGAGCGATCAACTCCCTTCGATCTCGAGGGACCCCAAACTTCTTTACATAGGCGGGGCTGCAACATACTGCTCTGCGGCTAAACCCGATCTCGGTCCAGTTTTCCGTTTTTTGAGGCGGCTCGCTGGTGATACGCACTCCCAGGTCGTAGCCCTCGGCAGCCAGGTCCACTCTATGATCGTGAAGTTCAATCTGCATTTCGATCCTAGAGTATTTCTTCAAGAAGTCCAGCAAGACGGGACTCAAGAAGGCGTTCGTGAAAGAGGTTGGAACGCTCACCTTAAGCGTTCCGCTGACTTTCGTGAAGTCAGCCGCCAGCGAATCCGCGGCGGCATCGAGCGCCAGCAAAGCATCAGAGATCTGAGCGTAATACTGAGCTCCACGTTCGGTCAACTCCACCCCTTTGTTGGAGCGACGCAACAGCTCCGCTCCGAGAGCGGTTTCTAGACGGACCATCCTCTGGCTCACCATAGATTTGGCGATGTCCAACTGCCTCGCCGCTTTGCTGATGCTTCCCGACTCCACGACAGTAAGAAAGGTGCGAATATCTATCAGCTCATAGTGTCCGATCAAAGCTTCCCTCTCCCTTGCGTGGAGTTTCGGTTCTTGCCAGGGCCGTCAATACCCTCAAGTTCGGATGCTTACCTGTGGATTGGGTCCGCCGTCGAGGATTCAGTCGCGACTCGGAAAGGACCCCGGGTGCCTACCCTCTTCACCGTCACTCGTCCTTGCTCACGTCCCAGAGCGTGTTTCAGTCTAGTCAGCGCACTGCGAAGTGGGCGGCGCAAGCCAACCTTTCCCATGACACCGGAAACAGACGACATTCTTGTTACGAGGCGACCAGCGTGTTCCTTGGCAGATGTCGCAGTCATCTGCGGCGGGCGGGGCAGGTTCAACTAGCTGAAGCAGCTCTGGGAGTTCGAGAAAACGGGCCGCATGAACAAGAAAAGTGCTGGCTTCGTCGGGTTCGGCATCCTCCAACGGAGAAGAATCGACAATGCCGTCCCCCTCGACGAGAACTCTTCCGTCCCGGGTCAGGTAACTGACCAAACCAATGCCTGAGGTCAAAACGATGGCATCGCCTGCATTTTCGGCTAAAATATTCTTCTCTAGCTGCCAGAGTTTGATCTTGTCGAATAGCTCGGCCGAGATCATGGCTTCTTGGGAATGGCCCGACGACTCTTTAACCAGTTTACAATCACATCGTTCGCGTGTTCGAAAGCTTCGTTGATCCTTCCTACAAAGACCTTCCCCTCTCTATCAACCAGCAGGCCCCACCTGCTTCTGTCGGGTCGCCCCGTCTGAAATCCGTGCTGTGCTCGGTAATATACGCCCATTAATCTGGCGGCTAGCTGTTGCCGAGATGCTGCAGCTGTTTCTTCGAGCAGGCACGGGGCTGAGCCCCGTCGCGGATGACACACGAATGACAGCACCAGCCCCCGTAGCTAGTTCTCGACCACCGTCCTGGTGGGGAGCGAGAGTGTCTTCCTTGTCCGGTTGCCGACCTCGTCGAACTGATAGCTGGCGCTCATCACGGGAGTTAGCCCGTTTGCGCAATCGATCTGGCTCAACCGGCCACGGTCGTCGTAGGTCGCGCCATAGTCGGTGGTGGCTGGCCTACCGCTCGGATGAGAACCCGGACGCCAGCCCCTCCGCGCACACGTGGGTCGCGAATTCTGGACCCTCGAAAACTTGAGCAAGCTCCCTCACGAGCGGCTGGAAAGGGTGATCCGTCGCCTGGCCAACACCCTGGCCCTGACTCGCATCCTGCTGGGGCGATGTTTATTGGCTATCGAGCGCACCGATTTTTGCGCCGAGACCGGCTGCCATTCGGCTCTCCACTTCGCCCGGCTGATCAAAGTCGAGAAACGCGAGGCGCTAGATTCGATGCGGATCGCCGGCCATCTCGAAGAGCTGCCGCTGTTTTCCAAAGCCTACGAAGAGAACCGAATTTGCTGGTCCAATCTGCGCGTGGTCACCCGCATCGTGACGCCCGAGACCGAAGAGGCCTGGCTTGACCTGGCGGTGCGCCTCAAGCCTCATCGGCTGGCTCGCCTGGTGGCCGGGGCCAATCGCGGCGACACTCCGGCCGAGGCGGCCCTGAATATGGTAGAGGAGGTTGAGCTTCGTTTTCGGGTCGCTCCTGAAGTGTCCGAGCTGTGGTCGCGAGCCGTGACCGTGATCTCGAGAGACCATGGGGGCACGGTCAAACCGGCCGAGGCGTTCGAATGGATCCTGGCCGACTTTCTGGGTGGCCAGGTAGAGCAGCTCAAGGTTGAGGCCGCCCAGGACCTGGTCGCTCCGGTCGAGGCGCTGGCGATGCAGACACACGTGTGTCCGGGCGAGTCGAAACTGCAGTTGGCCGGACGGCTGCGGTTCAGTCCGAGCAAGCGTCAGGCGACTGCCGCCCAGCGCCGGGCAGTGCTGCGGCGGGATGGCTATCGCTGCTCTTGCCCGGGCTGCCCCAACAGACTCTGGCTCGATGTGCATCACGTAGTGTTCTACTGTCGCGGCGGACCGACCGTGCCTGAGAATCTGGTGGTGGTGTCCTCGCGCTGCCACAAGAACATCCATCGGGGCATCCTGCGCGTTAGCGGGGTGGCTCCCCAGGGGCTGGTCTGGCGTGATCGCCGGGGGCGCGAGCTGGAACGCGAGCCCGAGAGCGGGCTATTGGAATGGCTGCTGGAGTGGGCTCACGCTGGCTAGGTTGCGGCGACGGAGAAGTGACCCCCGCTACTAGACCTTTTTCTCGCGGAGGGGGTCGCTGAGCGGTCGCCCCCCGGGGCGCTACCGTTCCGCGCGCAGTTCCATCAGGTTCGACGTGGTCTGAGAGCTGGGCCCGAGCGCCTTTCAGTCACGGTCACGCCCTTCTCCGTTGCAGTCCTTGCTCACGTCCTGCGGCGCTGGCGAGCGCCCATCTTTGGCCAAAGGGCGCGCCAGCACCCCGGTGACGTTTCTCTCTACGATCCTTCGCCTGAAATTGTCTGCCAACCGAGTCAAGAAGGGCGAATCGTCTCCTGGCGGAGGTCCGAACTCATAAACGTATGGATACTCAGAGTCCAACTCGGACTTTGGCCTGATAAACATTCCTGGCCTCATAAAGGGCCTAGTTGCCTCGTTGACTTCGACCCGGAAAAGCCATCGACGCGGACGTCTCGCAAACGGCGGCGTCGATGGCCGCAGCCTAATCGGTCCCAAGACGGTATTCTCTGTGCCTATCTCGCAATGAATGAATGAAGGATATCGCTCTTCGGCCCGTTTGGGAATCAACTCGTAGAGATCTAATCCCAGTCCACTCTCCAAACCGCGAGAATCCACGGGCTCCCGTATTGCTACGACTTTCCATCTCCAAGTCTCGCTCATGACTTCTTGTACGCTCTTAGGGCCCAGTCATTCAACCACTGCTCGTGGGAGTTCAGTGGCTCACCGAACCCTGGCCGGTTGTGGGCTTCGTTTACTACCTTCGAGTGGATGAGCGTTTCCACCTGGAGTCCTGTCTTATTCGCATCCAATCCAGACTTATGAAGCTCACCGTGAAAGTCTCGTGGGCAGCCGTGATTCTCAGCGCGTTTTTCTTCCAAGTTCGATGCATCTCAAGGAACGACCGGAATCCGAGGGATAGCCGGGAGGACATCTTCGCGTGGACCCGTCGTGGTCGCTCCGCTCTGGTCCAACATCACGGCCGCCGCTCTAAGGGCAGTTGCCTCCAACCAACCCCGACTCCACCTCGATCAATCGCCAGGTCCGCTTGCTGGTTCAGGTACTGTTGATTGGCCACCGGACATCAAATTGGCCCAAGCGTAGCCCGGTGGGGTCAACACATCGGTAGGAAAGATCCTCCGAAGGGACAGGACTCGCCGATTCCGCTCCAACGTTTGTTACAAATTGGCAAAGCTACGCGACCCGATTCAAAGCAGAACGCCAAACCCGACCACTAGGCTCATGGCATGCGTCCCGTCTCATCGAACCCCAAAGCATGTCAGACTACCGTTCCATCCGGAGCCCGACCAGAACTGATGACAGAGACCACCTGCAATGAGTCCACCACCACCAACTTCGGCGACCGGGTGACCCTCTCCGAAGACGCCCAAAGCACCGTTGGGGGCGGGGCCAGCCCGATCAACGGCCCGGATGGCACTTTCGGGTATCGGGGGGGATATTGGGCCGAATATGCGGAGTCTCAGACGGTTAGTTTGGATGGATTGACCTACGAGCAACGCCAGACCCTGGGTGGTAGCGTCGGAGGCGCGGTCACCTATGGCCCCGACGGTAGCGAAGTCTCCCTGCCGGGATTCGCCGCCAGCATCGGCCAGGGCGCCTCGCTCCACTATCCTGACGGCAGCGGCCTCAGTTTCGACGGACGGCTGAACTTTAGCTACGGGCTGCCCAGCGCGCATTTTAGCACCAACAGCAGCTATGACGCCGAGCGCGATCTGGTGACCTTAGGTGTGGATGCCGGCGCAACCGGTGCGATCGGCGCCGACGGTCGCCTCGAGTTTACGGTTCCAGGCGATGATATGCGCGAATTCGGGCAACGGCTAAACGAGAATCCCTACGACCCGATCGGGGCGCTAGGCGCCTTCGTCGGCTGGTGAGGGAGTGGGCGTGGGCGTCTCCTCGGGCTCGTAGCCCGGAAAGGCGCCGGTGGGTGCTTCCGAGGGAAGGCGCAGGCGGTCGCGCCAGATCCAGTTGTCGCCGTCGACCGAGTATTGCGCCAGCTCGCCGTCTTGATCGCGATAGATGATGGTGAAATCGGCCGGCCGCTGGTATTGCTTGAGTAGCTCACGGTTGATGGCCTCGAGGTCCTCGCGCCGGGCTCGGCTCTGGGCGATGGGGTGCACCTCGACCTCGATGCCGAGTTCCCAGGTTCGCTTGACTTCATAGTCGAGATAGTTGACCGTGCGGGGCGAGGGAGAGAGGCGGGCCGAGGGCGTGGTGGTGGCGCAACCGGCCAGCAAGGCCAGCAGGATAAGCCAAAAGCGCATGATACCAGGGTATTGGCGATCGAACACAGAATCCCTAGGTAAAGCTCTTGCCCGGAGGTTCCTCATGTCTACAAGTAAGCAGCTTGACGAGATCGCACAACGCATCAGCGCTCGCTTCGAGCGCATCGACCAGGCCCGCGACCAGGGGATTCACCTGCATCGCAAAGTCATCAAGGCCTCGAGCCTTGCTATCCGTGCCATCCACCGCCGCGAGTTCGACGAGGCCGAGAAGAACTTGACCCAGGCTCAAGAATTGCTTCAACAAGCCTGCAAAGCCCTCGAAGACTATCCCAGCATCTTTCACGCCGGCTTTCTGCAAGACGCTCAGAAAGAGTATGCCGAGGCGCGCATTACCCAGGCCGTCATCTGCGGCCGACCGCTGCCCGAGCCCGAACAGCTCGAGGTCGACTTTCCGCCTTTCCTCAACGGCCTGGCCGAGGCCGTCGGCGAGTTGCGCCGGCACATTCTCGACCGCATCCGCCTGGGGCAGCTCGAAGAGGCCGAGCGCGTGCTGGCCGTGATGGACGACATCTACTACACCCTGATCACGATGGACTTCCCCGATGCCATCACCAAAGGCCTGCGTCGGTCGACCGATGTGGCTCGCGGTTGCCTTGAGCGCACCCGCGGCGATCTGACCAACCACTTCGGGCGGCGCAAGATCGACGCCGGTATCGAGTTCATCAAGGCTCGTCTCGACGAGCGGGAGATTTCCAAGGTCTGATCAACCCGGGTCGGATGGTCAGGGGAAAAGCCTGACCGGCCTGCGAATGGCCGGGCATGCCCGACCAAGAAAGCTTGAGCCAACGCATGCAAGAGCGCGGGCAGCGCATTCGCGCCCGTGCTCTTGATGAAAGTCGTCATCCCTACTCCGAAAAGACTCACCTGATCCACGGGCGCTTCGATAGCGCCCGCTGGGACTACCAACATCACGTGGTGCCGCCGATGTCGTCGTCGGTGACCTATCGCCTCGACACCAGTGTGCGCGGGGCGGAGGGCTTCACCATGTTCGGTCAGGGCCACGTCGAAGACCAGGCCCCGATCTACATCTACGATCGCCTCGACGAACCCACCAGAGGCATGCTCGAGCAGAATCTGGCCTATGCCGAGAGGGGCGATATGGCGGTCTGCTTCGCTTCTGGCATGGCCGCTATCACGGCCGCCCTGGGGGTTTCGGCCAAAGCCGGGGAGCGAGTGCTGGCCCATCATGTGCTCTACGGCTGCACCTTTAGCTTGCTCAAGAACTGGCTGCCGCGCTTCGGCATCGCGGCCAACGGCATCAATCTCAACGACCTCGAGCTGCTCGAGCGCGAGCTGACAGCCGAGACGCGGGTCGTCTATTTCGAGACTCCGGTCAATCCCGACCTGGAATTGATCGACATCGAAGCGGTGGTCAAGGTGGTCGACGGGGTCAATCAGAAGCGGCCTCCGGAAGAGCGTATCCGGGTGGTGGTCGACAACACTTTTGCCACCCCCTATTGCCAACGCCCCCTCGAACTGGGAGTCGATCTGGTGGTGGCCAGCCTGACCAAGAACATCGGGGGCTTTGGCACCGACCTGGGTGGAGTGGTGGTTGGCAAACGAGAGTTCGAGCCATCGCTGCTGGGTTTTCGCAAGGATTTCGGGGCCGTGCTCAGCCCCAAGAGTGCCTGGCCGGTGCTGGTCTACGGTCTACCCACCTTGCCGGTGCGGGTGCGTCAACAGCAGCAGACAGCCGAGAGGGTGGCTCGCTTTCTCGAAGAGCACTCTTGCGTCAAGGCCGTCCGCTATCCGGGGCTCGAGAGCTTTCCGCAGTATGACCTGGCCCGGCGCCAGATGGTCGACTACGAGGGCTTGTTTGCCCCCGGAACGTTGGTCTACTTTGCCCTCGACGACCCCGACGGCAGCCGGGCTGGTCGTTTCATCGACTATGTGGCCGAGAACGCCTACTCTATCACCATGGCCGTCAGCCTGGGGCAGATCAAGACCCTCATCGAGCATCCCTTCTCGATGACTCACGCCGCCATGACCTGTCAAGAGCAGGCTTCGCACCTGGTCGATCCCGGCGGCATTCGCCTGTCGATGGGGCTCGAGAAAGGCGAAGACCTGATCTTCGATCTGGAGGAGGCCTTTCGAGCGACTGGCCTCAGTGGATAGCCTGCTGGTTGCCCTTCGAGACGAGGGCGTGCTGGACTCTAGCGGGAGCTTCCGCCTCGATCCTCAGCGGGCTCGCGAGAAGCTCAGGGTTTTTCAAGAAGCTCTGCCGGCCTATGCGGCCCTTCGCATCATCCAGGGCTTGCATCAGTTGCAGGCCCGGGCCGTCGCGGTCGAGGTTCACTCGAAGCGCCTGGTCATCGAGGCCAGTTTCGACCAGGCACCCTTTGACCTCGAGCTCCTCCGTGGGGCCTTTCTGGGTCAGGCGGGACTGGGTGAGGCGGCCCTGGCCAGTCTGGCAGCCGGGCTCAACGCCAGCCTGCTGGACCAACCGATCGAGCTGACCTGCAGCCTGTCTGGTCCCAGGGGCGAGTTGGCCTGGAATCTGCTAGAAGATTCGATCGAGGTTCGCCCTCGCTCGCAGGGCGGTTGGCTTTTGCGCGTGGTGCACGCCTTTCCTTCGAGTTTTCTGGGCTTTTCTCGGCGCCGCGTTCTGCTCCATCGAGAGCTTCAGACCCGCTGTCGTTTCGCTCCGTGTGATTTCAAGCTCGACGGGCGTGAGCTCGACCACGATTGGGAGCAATTCCTCGGCTCAGAAGACGAGGCTACCACCATCGGCGCCATGCTCGAGTATCTTGTGCCTGGCCAGGGCTTCTGGTTCACCGTCGGCGATCTCTCACCCTATCGCCTCGAAGGCGAGGCCCTGATCTGGAGCCGCACCGAGCCGATCCCCCTCGCCCAATATCGGGGCAGGTTTTTCCCGGCCCAACTCTACCTGGGCGTGGACCCCGAGCGTTCGGGCCGGCCGATGGGCTGCCGAACCGTGTTGTCTTGTTTCGAGCTTCACCGCGAGACACGGGCCAGGCCGTGCAAGGTCCACTTGATGCGCCACGGCGTCTTGGGCGAGACCTATGCGGATAGACAGGGCCTGCCCGAGAGTTATCTATTGCTCGATGTGAGTGACCTCGCGGCCGACCTTTCGGGTTTGCAGACTGTCCGGGACGAGGCCTTCGAGACCCGCTGGAACGAGGCTCGCCAGGATATGCGACGGGCCGTCGAGACGATGCTGGTCCACCTGCGGGGCACGACCCCGCTCTATCTGAGTTCGGCCGTGGCGGCCTATCTGGCCCGAAGTCCGGGGTTCACTTCTCGGCTCACACGCCAACTGGCGGCCCGTGCTCTGGGCTGGGCGGCCAACTCGAACCTGGCCCAGAAGAACCTGGCTCTGGTCGAGCAGCAGCTCGAGGCCTGGTTGACTAAGGAATCGGAGTAGCCTCGGGCGGTGGCGGGGCAGCCGGAGGAGCGCCGGGTGGCGGTCCGACTTCGATAGGCACGGCCTCGGGGATGGGCGCTGGTTCGGGCGGTTGAGAAACGGGCTCGGGAGCCAGTTCGGGCTCGAACTCGAGTTCAGGCTCGGGGGCCGGGGGAGGCGCGACTTCGTCCTCGGGAGTCAGTTCTGGCTCGGGTTCGGGCTGGGGCGGGGGATTGTGGGGAGCCGGTCGATAGACCGGATATTCCTGGGGCGGGGGAGTCCAGGCCTCACGACGGGTGCGGTCGCTGCCCACCACGATGGTCAGGTCATAGTCTGACTCCTGGTCGCTGTGCGCCTGGCGATATTTGGCCCCGCCCAAAAGCGACATCATCACGCCGCGGGCTCGGGGCAGATTGCGATGTTCGATGATTTCGGTCACCGCATAGGTGGCCCGGTCGGCCTCGCCCACATCGACGACATTGAGCCCCTCCAGGTTGAGTTCGTCGGCGAGGCGAGTGGCTGCGCCGGCATCGGGAGTGCCGTTGAGGACCTGAACGCGGAAGTCACCCTTGGCGATCCAGTTGTCATCTTTGAGCAGTCGGCGCACCGTCTTTTCGTTCTCGGGAGCGTAGGGCACGATGAACGATACTCCGTTGGCTTCGGCATCGTCGCCCACGATGGCGCCGGAGCGCATCTTGGAGAAGTCGAAGTTGCTGTAGAGGCTGGCCAGGTCGCCCATTTCGATGAGCTTGAGGTCGGTCTCGATGTTTTGCTTGACGATTTTGCCCAGTTCGGGCAGGCGGGTCAGGATGCTGGGCTCGCGCAGTTTTTGACCTAGAGCCCGAATGACTTGTTGTTGGCGGCGAATGCGCCCGCGGTCGCCTTCTTCATCCATGCGAAAGCGGGCGTAACCCACGGCCTGCTCGCCGTTGAGCACCTGAGGGCCCTTTTTCAGGTGGATATGCAGGTGGCCCCAGTTATCGTCATAGTCCATGTCCTTCTCGACGTTGATGGGCAAACCCCCGATGGCCTCGACGATGTCCTTGGCTCCACTGACTTTGACGATCACATAATGATGGATGGGAACTCTGAGAAACTCGCTGACGGTCTCGATGGCTTGCTCGACGCCACCCAGAGCGTAGGCGCTGTTGATTTTGTCGTAGCCGAATTCTTCCGAGATCAAGACCTGGGTGTCGCGGGGGATCGAGACCACGTTGAGATAGCCGGCTTCCCGATTGAGGCTAACCACCATCATGGTGTCCGAACGGGCGCTCTTGGTATAGAGCATGCCCTTGGAGTCATAGTTGTAGTCGATGCCGAGCACCAGGATGTTGATGCGCTCTTTATCCTGGAAAACGACCCGGCCGTGTTCCTCTTGTTTGAAGATGCCAGGGCCGACACCGTCGACCCCGCTGCTGGCCAGGGGCTGAACCACCTGCTGGATATAGGCGAAGCCGCCCACCAGGGTGCCGACCGCCATCAGAAAGACAAAAATGGAAAAGAAGACCAGGCGCCGCAGACTGGGCACACGCCGATACCATGGAATAGGGGGACCCAGCTGAACGGCTACCGTGCCACCCGGGATCACCGGCACGGTCCCGCTCGGGGCGGTCGAGCTAGTCATTTCCTACATCCTCCAGAGGCCAATCTTCCCCAACGCCAAACTTGATTAAAATTCACTTCGAGTCGGCCATTTCCTGGTCGACCTTAAACGGCTCATCGGCCGTTTACGCCTTGGGAATACCCAGCCGCCAGCTAACCAACACCTGGATTCCACCAGTTGGGGTAGGGGAGGGGGTGAACGGATTGTAACTTTCGAACGCGACCAGGTGGGAAGACGCTGGGGACAACATTTCCTTCGAGACCGCCGGGTGGTGGAGAAGATCCTGGAGGCTGCCGAGCTTGGCCCGACCGACCAGGTGGTGGAAGTGGGCCCGGGACCGGGAGCAATGACCGTTCCCATGTGCGAGCGGGCCGGCCGGGTGGTGGCCTTCGAGATCGACCCCCGATGGGCCGAGAAGTTGCCACGCCACCCCAATCTGAAGGTCGTCCAGGGAGACTTCCTCAAGACCGACCTGGCCGCTCAGCTCGAAGGGGGACGCTGGAAGGTGGTGGCCAATCTGCCTTACTACATCACCGGGCCTATCCTCGAGAAGCTGTTTTTCGAGGGTCAGGGCTTGGTCAGCGATATGTGGCTGATGATGCAGAAGGAAGTGGCCGTGCGGCTGACTTCGCCGGCCAGCCGTGAAGCCGGTTCGCTGACTTACTTCGCCGCCTATTTTTGCCGCCCCAAGCTGCTCTTCAAGGTCAAACCCGGCTCGTTTGCTCCGCCACCCGAAGTCGACTCGGCGGTGGTCCACCTTCACATGCGGGAAGAACCGCTCGAGTGCGACCGCGATCGGCTCTTTCGCCTCGTTCGCCAGGCCTTCTCGATGCGCCGCAAAACGCTTCTGCGCTCCTTGCGCGGCCTCATCGAGGAGCCGGGAGCGGTTTTGGAGAAAGCAGGAATTTCTGGGCAGAGGCGTCCCGAGACCCTCAGCCTGGAGGAGTTTATCCGAGTGGAAAGAGCCTGGGAATGAGTGATTTGAGCCTGCAACTTCTAGAAGCCATGAAGCGCGAGTTTCAGTTCTTGCGCCAGGACCACGACTTCCAACTCGGCGACGACTTTCTTGACGAGGTGCAGCTCGGGGCCACCGCTCGTAACACTTTCTTCAGCTGCAAAAAGCATGGGGCCCAGCCCCGGCTCAATCCTAATCACCGGGTCATCCTGGCTTTGATGAACTCGAAAGAACGCTCCAAGACCCATCTCTATTATCTGCTTTCGGCCGTCTATAGCATCGTCAACCGGGCGGTCGAAGAGATCGAGGATTCGCACGAGCGCGAGTTCCATGCCAAGATCCTCGAGACTCTGCTGGCGGGCCGGTCGGGGCGCTGGACCGATCTGGCCTGATGCTCCAACTGCATCAGTTTCATCCGGCTATGGGGCTGCTCAACGCCAGCCCCTTCTGCATGAAGGCCGAAATGTATCTCAAGATGGCCGGTCTTGAGTACAAGAACGTCTATGAAGACCGCCCCAACGGGCCCAAGGGCAAATTGCCCTTTCTGAGTGAGTCGGGCAAACTGGTGCCGGACAGTTCAGCCATCATCGACTATCTCAAGGAGACGCGGGGCGACGCGCTCGATGGCGAGCTCGACTCCCAGCAACAGGGCCTGGGCGTGGCGGTGCAGCGGATGCTCGAAGAGCATCTTTATTTCGCCCTGCTCTACTTTCGCTGGATCGACGATGCCGGTTGGGATTTGACCCGTCAGGCCTTTTTCTCGCGCCTGCCGCCCGGTCTGAGCCTGATCATGCCGCCGCTTTTGCGCAGTCTCACTCGCACCACCCTCAAGCGGCAGGGGATGGGCCGCCACACGGCCGCCGAAATCGAACAGCGAGGCAGAGCAGACATCGCCGCTCTGAGCCACCTGATGGGCGAGAAGCTTTATCTTTTGGGCGACCAACCCAGCAGCTTCGACGCTTGTGTCTACGCTTTTCTGGCCAATCTGCAGCCGCCCGCCGCCGACAATGTGCTCGCCCAGACGGTCAGCTCGTATTCTAACCTGGTGGCTTATTGCCACCGCATGCACGAGCGCTATCTCTTCAGCTGAGGAATGAGCCAGTCGACGGCGGCCGAGAGGTCGCTGAAGTGCTGGTCGGGCACTGCCTGAGCGTGACCGTCTTGGCCGCCCATGCCGGTGTCGAGCAAGATGGTGGTCAGGTCCGGGGTGGCCTTTTCGCCGGCCGCGATGTCGGTGGTCATATCGCCCACCATGTAGCTGTCGGCCAGATCGATGGCGGCCCCAAAGTGGTTGGCGGCGGCATAGAACATTCCGGCCTCGGGCTTGCGGGCCGACAGTTCGCCGCTGGGAGGCAGTTCGTCTTTGCGGTTCGGGCAGTAGTAGATGGCGTCGAAGTGGCCGCCAGCCGCCTCGACTCGTTCTTCCAGTCGCTCGAGAATGGCCTCGGCCTGGGCCGGCGTCATCTTGCCATAGCCGACTCCGCCCTGGTTGGTGACCAGCACCAATTTGGCGTCGGTTTCGCGCGAGAGTCTGGCCAGAGCCTCGACGGCCTCGGGCATCAGCTGGCGGTCGAGATCCTCGGGCGAATTGACGAAGCCATCGGTCGTGTTGAACACGCCATCGCGGTCGAAAAAGACACAGGGCTGGCGGCCGGGAGTGTGGGTCCGGGCGGTGGCCGGAGCAGAAGATACCGAGTGGATTGCGCAACTCATGGCGCGAAGATACACCGCCTCTGCGGTCCACGAGTTGTCGTGGTGTTAAATTTCCTCGAGAACCTCGCGATGCAGTTCGACCAGCTGCTCGAGGGGAATCTCCATTTCGTCGGCCAGTTTGTCGATGTAGCGCAGCTCGCCCGCAGCCAGCACCCCGTCGGCATGGGCCACCCGCAGGACGCTGCGCATGGCGGCGATACGGTCAGTTTGCGAGGGCAGCAGTTCACTCAGGCGGGGAGTATTGCGCGGCACCCCCGGCTCGGGCATCTCGAAGTCTTCGGGAAAGCCGAGATTGGCGAGGATATCGGCGATGGCCTCTTGCTCTTCGGGATCGAAGCTGCCGTCGGCCATGGCCACCTCGAACAGGGTGCGGACCAGTTCGCGGCGGATCTCTGGCTGCATCCCTGCTGAGGTTCGGGAGGACGAAACGGCTCCCTGCAAAAGGACTGGCCGTGAGCGCTCGCGCCTTCTGGGCGATTTCGTTGGGGATGTGGACTTTGCTGGTGGTTGTATTGGCCCTGGCCGCGCTCGTTGGTTCCGTTTCGGTGCCTGTGTCGACGCTGCTGAGCAGTCTGATTAGCCCTGGAGGACCTTCGACCACGGCCCACCAAATTCTTTGGGATATTCGCCTGCCCCGGGTTTTGCTGGCCGCCCTGGTGGGGGCCAGTCTGGCCGCCGTGGGTGTGGCCCTGCAGGCGGTGGTGCGCAATCCTCTAGCTGATCCCTACATTCTGGGCTCGTCCTCGGGCGCATCCACGGGGGCGGCCCTGATGATGTTGCTGGGTTTGCCCGCCCTGGTCAAGCCGGCCGCCTTCGCCGGCGCCCTGTTGGCCCTCATGCTGGCCCAGGGCCTGGCCCGCCAGGGACGCCGTCTGGCCCCCGAGCGCCTGCTCCTGGCCGGGGTGGCGGTGGGCTATATGCTGGCGGCTCTCACCAGTTTGCTGACCGTGATGGGTGACCAGCGCATGACGCGAGGGGTGCTGTTCTGGCTGCTGGGCGGGTTCTCGGGAGCCACCTGGAGCGACCTGCTGTGGCCCAGCCTGGTGCTGGTGCTCGGCACCTTCTTTCTGCTCTTGCAAAGCCGTGCCCTCAACGCTCTGAGTCTGGGCGAAGAAGCCAGCCTGACGCTGGGGATCGAGCCCGACCGTTTTCGCAAGCAGTTGCTAGCGCTGTCGGCCGTGCTCACCGGGGTGTGCGTGGCGGTGAGCGGAGCCATCGGCTTTGTGGGCATGATGGTTCCTCATCTGGCCCGACGACTGGTGGGCGCCGATCATCGCAGACTGCTGCCGGTGGTGCTGGCCGGAGGCGCGGTGCTGATGGTGGTGGCCGATCTGTTAGCCCGCGTCTGGCTGGGAGGCCGAGAGCTTCCGGTGGGCATTCTGACCGCCCTGGCCGGTGGGCCCTTCTTTCTCTGGATGATGGCCGGGAGGCAGCGATGAATCTGCGCCTCGAAGAAGTCGAGTGGGGCGTCGACGGTCGCACCATCGTCGACCGGGTAAGCCTCGCCGTCGAAGCCGGCCAGTTGGTGGGATTGCTCGGTCCCAACGGCAGCGGAAAATCTAGCCTGTTGCGCACCGTCTATCGCGTCAACCAGCCACGGGCCGGCCAGGTCTGGCTCGACGAGCATCAGGTGTGGAAGGAGTCTCCCCGTTGGTTGGCCCAGCGGGCGGCCACCGTGCTGCAAGAGAATCTGACCTCGTTTGACTATACGGTGGCCGAGATGGTGGCTATGGGCCGCATTCCGCACCAAACCCAGCTCGGGGGCGAAAGCCAGGCCGATCGCGAGGCCGTCACCCAGGCTCTGGCCGCAGTCGGTTTGCCCGACTTTGGGGAGCGCGTGCTGGGGACCCTCTCGGGGGGCGAAAAGCAGAGGGTGCTGGTGGCTCGGGCGCTAGCCCAGGAGCCTCGCTTTTTGGTTCTGGATGAGCCCACCAATCATCTCGATGTGCGCCACTGCCTGGAGTTGCTCGACCTGCTCACGCGCTTGCGGGTCGGAGTGCTGCTCACCCTTCACGACCTCAACCTGGCCGCTCAATACTGCCATCGATTGGTGATGCTCAAGGCGGGAAGAGTGGTGGCCGAGGGCACTCCCGACGAAGTGTTCAGGCCTGACCTGCTGGCCGAGGTCTATGAGGTCGAGGCCGAGGTGGCCCGCCACCCTCGCACGGGCAAGTTGCAGGTGACCTTTTTCTCGGCTCAAACCTAGGCTTATGACCATCCTGTTCTGCAACCATCCGCTGGCTGCTCGAGAGGTCGACCCCGACTATCTGGAAGAGTGGGAGGCGGCCGGCCGCCACGGCTTTGAACGGGGGCTGGTTTCGTTTGAGGATCTGACCGCCGGGGCCCCCCTGCGCCGCCTGCCCGCCGAAGGGCTCTGTCTCTATCGCGGCTGGATGTTGCGGCCCGAGCAGTATGACCGGCTCTATCAGGCCCTCGACGGCCGCCTGGTCCACACCCCCGAGCAGTACCGCTTCTGCCACCTGTTTCCCCCCTCGTATCCCTATCTCGAGGGGATGACCCCCGAGTCGGTCTGGACCGACCAGCCCGACCAGTTCCACGATTTGCTAGCCCGCTTCGGCGATCAGCCAGTGGTCATCAAGGACTACGTCAAGTCGCGCAAGCACGAGTGGCTCGAAGCCTGCTATATTCCCCGGGCCGACCAGCCAGGCCGGGTGGTCGAGACTTTCCTCGAGCGCCAGGGCGAGGATCTGGTGGGTGGACTGGTGGTGCGGCGCTTTGAAGCCTTCGAGCAGGTGGGCGTCCATCCCCTGAGCGGCTTGCCGACCTTTCGCGAGTATCGCCTGTTCTTCGCCGAGGGTCGGCTACTGCTGAGCTTTCCTTATTGGGGCGACGAACTGGAGGGACCCGGGCCGCCGAGCGAGCCGTTCGCCAGTCTGGCCGCCCGCTTGCCGGCCCGCTTTTTCACCATGGACGTGGCCCGGCGCAGCGATGGCCAATGGCGAGTGGTCGAGTTGGGTGACGGTCAGGTGGCGGGTTTGCCGGGTCGGGTCGACGAGTTCTATGCTCGCCTGGCTACTTCTTGGTCAGACGCTCTTCAAAGCTAGGAATGTGGGCGTCGCGCAGGCCTTCCATCCAGGTCAGGTAAAGCTCGCGCTCATCGAGCGACTTGAGTTCTTCGAGATAGCGTCCGGTCTCGCGCGAGAGGCCGGCTCGACGGGCTACCCGGACGGCGTTTTTGAGGTCGGCCACTGCCTGTTTGCGCTGGCCCCGGTCTTTCGAGAGCAGGCCGCGCTGGTAATAGGCCTCAGCCAGCCAGGCCGAGTCGCCGTGTTCGGCCAGCGACAGAATCGATTCGTTGAGCCGGCGGGCCGCTTCTTCGTGCTCGCCCTCGAGGCGGGCGATCGAACCCGATAAACAGAGCAAGAAAGACAGTTCTTTGAACATCTTGTGCTCGCGGAACATGTCGCGAGCTTGCGAGCAGAGCAGGGCCGCCTCGGTGGCCTGACCCCGGCGGATATAGGCCTGGCACAGGTCCATCTGAACTCGGGCCACGTTGAAGGTGTCTTCGACGTGGCCGAACAGGGCCAGGCTCTCGCGCAGGTTGCGGATGGCCTCTTCGAGGTTCTCGAGCTGCACCAGGCACTGGCCCAGGTTGCGATAGGAGTAGCCCAGCGCGTAAGGGTTACGAAAGCGGATCGACAGCTCGAGGTCCTTGCGAAAAAAGGTGGCCGCGTTGTGATAGTCTTCGCGCAGCATATACACCTGGCCCAGCTTGCCGTAGAGCGTGGCCAGTTCGGCGTTGGCCCCCAATTGCACACACAGCGACTCGCAGCGCTTGAAGCTGAAGATGGCCTCTTCCATGCGGTTGAGGGCCAGAAAAGTGCGCCCGATGCTCTCATAAACCTTGGCCTGGCCGAAGGGGCAGCTGGCTTTCTTGTAGATCGACAGTGCGTCGAGGTGGCTCATCAGGGCCGAGCGATGCTTGCGCCGCAGGCCGCTGATCACGCCCAGGTAGCGCAACACCTGGGCCCGGGTCAGACAGGGCGGGTCTTCGCCCAGGCATTCTAGCCCTTTGCGCACCTGGGATTCGGCCTCTTTGATGCGGGCCAGCCGGAAGTTATAGAGACCTAGTTGAGTCCACAGCGAGGCCTGCAGGCGACGCTTTTCGGCCGATTCGGGCAGATTCTCGGCCTCGGCCAGGGCTTGATCGATGTGCTCTTTGGCGCGCGACACGGCCCCGGTGCGCCCGGCGTGTTCGGCCATTTTAGCCAGAGCTGCCGTGGTCACGTCGCTGGTTTCGACGGTGAAGGCCAGTTCTTGGGCTTTGGCCAGATACTCGCCGGCCATGCCGGGTTCGCCCCGCATGTCATGCAGTTCGGCGATGCTGAGCAGAGCCTCGACCCGCACCTTGTCTTGCTGTTTTCGCTCGAGCACCTTCTTGAGCTGGCGCTCGGCCTGATCCCACTGCCCCAACACCAGGTAGCAGCTGGCCAGACGGGCTCTCACGCCATCGTCATCGGCCTCGGCCGGGGCCGCCTCGACAGCCTGCTTGAAGCAACCCACGGCGTCGACAAAGCGAAGCTCGGCCACCTGTCGCTGACCTTGCTCGAGCATCTGTTGATAGACAGAGGCGGACACGGCCTGTAAGGTTCCTCCGCTCAGGCTCGCCTTCCTTCTAGGGCCGGGACAACCGGCCTGAGCCGGGGGATCCAGCGGGCCGAAGGCGAAGGCCCCGGCGTGAGTCAGGATGTCCAGTCATTTCTGGCCGCCTATCAAGAGAGCGGCCCAGAGTCGGTAGGCCACTTCACGCTCGACCCCAAGAAGGCTCGGGAGAAGATGAAGAAATTCCAGCTTACCGACCCCCATCGCTACGTGCTCATGCTGGCCGCCTCGGCCGTGGTTGGCCAAACCGAGTTCATTCGCTGCCACAACGATGCTGATGACCTCATCCTGGAATACGACGGCCAGGCGCCCAGCCGTAGTGAATTGGAAAACCTCTTCGCCAGCCTCTTCGCAGGCGACGAAGAAAGCCGTGAACATCTGCGTCTGCGTTTGCTGGCCATCGGCCTCAACGCCGCTCTGGGGTTGTCTCCCAGCACGGTGACGGTGGACAGTTGGGACGGGCAGGCGGGCCATCGGTTGGCCCTGACCCGCACCGGCGAGGGCGTTACGCGGCTCGCACAGTGCCCCTGGCCCGACCGCCAGCCGATGGTTAGAATCCATGTCCGCGAGCGAGTCAGTTGGCGGACCGTGGGGAAGTTTTTTAGTAAGCTGATGGGGCTGCCCCCCGAAGGCAAGACGATGCTGATGGGCTGCCGTTTCGCTCCCGTCGAGGTCACCGTGAACGGTCGCCCGGCCAACGGCCTGCCGGTGCTTCCTCCGCTGCTGACCTGGAGGGCGGTCAACCTGGAAGAGCACCGGCGTCCCCCCGGGACGGGGCAGATCATTTCCGACCAGAGTCTCAACCGAGCCCTGCTGTGGCTGCCCCTCGAGCCCCCCGAACAGTCGCGCATCGAGTTTGTCTGGAACGGTATCCGGGTGGCCGAGCAGCACCTCAGCCTGCCCTACGCCCAGGTCAACGCCATACTGGAGTGCGATGCGCTCAAGCTCAACGTGTCCCAGAGCGACATCGTCGACGACGCTGCCTTTCGCGAATTGATGACCTGGTTTCGAGCCCATCTCAAACAGATGGTGCTCGAACTGGCCGCCCAGGTCGGCGTCGCGCCTGAACTCGAAGCCGCCCGCCGGCGGTTGCTGCTTGACGCCATCGGCCGCGCCGTGCGCTACGAGCCCAATCTTGACCGCTGGCGCGAGTTCAAGTCGACCCTGATCGACCTGCCGCTGTTCAAGAACGCCCAGGGACAGCAGGTGTGTCTGCGGCCAGCTCTGGAGCGCTTTCGAGCCACCGGCACCCTTTACACTACCCGGCGCCTATGGGATGTGCCGCCCTGGGACCCGGCCGAGGTGGTGTTGCAGGCCGACGCTCAGACCGAGCCCGTCTTCACGGCCGTCTTTCCCGAGCTAACTGACGGTCATGCTTTGATGATGCAGGCGGTGGCGGCCTACGGTCGCCAGCGGGCTTTCGAGGCGCAACCCGTGCAAGAGCCGGTGCTTGGCGCTGGTCGTTGGCGAGCGCGCCACCGACTGGAAGGCACCATCCGGGGCGAGCTGGGGCTGGTGGAAGACAACCTGCGGACCCTGTCCTTTATCGCTTTCCTGCGAGGGGGCAAGAGGCTCTGCGACCGCACCATCGACCCGGGCCACGGCCTCCCCACCGGGCTGGTGGCGGTGGTCGACCATCCCGACTTTCAGGTCGACGCCAACTGGGAGAAGGTGGTCGAGAACGAGGCCTATGTCGAGGCCATGAAGGCGCTGCGCCAGGGGGTCGAGCCGCTTTTCGAGCAGGCCATCGAACAGGGCAACTACGCGGCCGCCACCACCTATATGGACTATCTCATCGAGCATAAGATCAAGTTCGCACCGCAAGCCCTGCGTCAGTTTCCATACTTTGTCACCCTGGGCGGAGAGCGCCTCTCCATGGAGCAACTGCGGGGCCGTCCCCTGGGTTATCTGGCCGGTCGGCCCGAGGCGGTCGAGATGGAGCAAATGACCGTCGTGGTTGGGGACGTGGCGATCGAGCGGTATTTGAGCCACTTCGTGGCGGTTCCGCTCGACGCCCGGCCAGCCTATCAAAAGGCGCTGGCCCGTCAGCGGTTTTTCGCCAAGCCTGAGCAGCCCGTACGCCTGGGCAAAGAGATCGAGATTCGGGCACCGTTGTCCGGCCTCGAGGGCGAAATCGGACTGGAGCCCGGCCTGGCTCAGGTCATGCGGGTCGAAATCTTCCATCATCACCGGCGCCTGGCGGCTCGCTACGTCTCCGCCGGCCTGGGCGGGCTCTCGGCGGTGGTCAACGATGACAGGCTCGTGGCCACGGACGACTATGGCGACCTGGTCGAAGAAGAACGCTGGGGCGAAATCCTACCACGGCTGTTGGCCGACGCCCGTCAGTTGGCCGAGCCGGCTTTCTTGCGCTGGCGAGAAGACCCCGAGCATCCCCTGGCCGGTCCTTTTCTACGCGGCTTGTTCTGCTTCGAAGCGGGCCTTCGTGGCCAGGGGTTTCGAGAGGATCTCGACGAGTTTCGGGCCGGCCTCATGACCTGGGAGTTCTTTCCCACCAACCACGGCTACGTCTCGCTCCAGGAACTGTTCAGCCGCGGCGAATCGTATTATCTCTTCAACCAACCCCCGCGCCCGGTGGCCGACAGCTATCTGGTGCTCACTCGCGAGCAATACAGTCAGATGAGCCGCATCCTGGGCGATTACAAGTTGATCGACGGCGGCCCTCGCCTCGAACGCGAGCTGAAGTTGGCTCAGCTCGAGCAACAACCGAGCCGTCAGGAGCTGACCCTTCCCGAGGGCGACTACGTGGCCCGGGTGGAACTCGACGGTGAAACCGCGGGCCAGATCGGCCTCCTGGCTCGTTTGGGAGCCAGTCGCATCCTGGTCTATCGCAAGCACCATTTCCTCGAAGAGTTGGTCCGCGAGCAAACCGTGCCCATCATCGCCATCGTCAATGACGACAACCTCCGGGTCCACCCTGAGCGCTTCGGAGTGGCGGCCGACTCCCATCTCGAGGAACTTCTCGACCGGCTCGAAGCGGCGGCCGGGGCCCAAGTCGAAGACCTGGATCCCAAGCTTCAAGGCGATTATCTTCTGGCGCTCTTATGCCGACTGGTGGCATCACGCCCGAAAGCTCCCCTCACGGCTAGCCTGATTTGCCGTCCGCTCTTCGAGGGCACCCGCGGCCAACCCTTGAATTACCGGCAGCTGCATCAGCAACGCCAGGACGAGAACCGACTGTGCTTTCTCCCCACCTCTTCCCTGAGCCCAGAGCTGCTGGCTTACGTCGAGCCCGACCGCGACCTTGTCTGCCTCGATTCCCGGCAAGAGAAGGCTCTGCGTCCTTTGCTGACACCGCTCGACAACGTCAGCCGGAGCCTTCAGGTCGAGGCCAGGGCTCAGGCCAATCGCGCTCGCAGTAAAGTCGACGCCCTCGAGTTGGAAGCGCGCTTCCCCGACACCCAATGGTTGGCTCGAGTCTCTCGCCGCAACCGCTGGTACCGCGGCCAGCTGGGCCTGGCGCGTGAGGTCCGAGAGGGCGGTATCGAGTTGGTGATCGATGGGCATTGCCTGGCAACCCTCGATGTTTTCCCTGGCTGTGGCTTTATCGGCTGTATCCAGGGGCCGTTCAAGCCGACCGAAACCTGGGACGGGCTCCAGCCCGACAGCCTCGACGATGTGCGTGCCAAGCTGCTGGCCTGGCACCAGGAACTGCTGACCACCCTGATCGCCGACTTTCCCACCCCGGCGGATCCGGGTTTTGCCTCGGCCCAGCGCTGTGTGCTGGCGTGGTGGAATCTGATCGGCAACCAGACGGGTCTCGAGCGCCAGCTCGAGCAACTGCACGTCATCCCGATCACCGAGGGGCGCTACCTGCGCATCGCCGACCTCGAGCGCGAGTTTCTGATTCGTGGCGAGTTGCGTTATTGTCGCCCCGGGCACGAGCCGACGGGGGAGGAGATGGTGTTGGTGCTCGAGGCTGGCTCCTGGTTGGAGGGCTTCATGCAGAGGTTGGCCGAAGAGGCCCTTCAGCCCCATCAACCTGCTCCTACGCCGCTCCGTCCGGCCACCCCTCGGCCCGATCCCCCCAGAGCCACGGCCCCGCCGCCCCCAGAGCCTACACCCGTCCTGGCCCAAAAGCCCGCGCCCGAGCCCCCGCCTGAGCCCGAAGCGCCCACCATCGAGCGGGCCTTAGAGTCCGAATTTCGCCTGCTCGGCACCTACGAACTCCATCCTCGCCTGGACCTGTTCAAGACCATCATCACTCGCTCGCTGGGTCGCGACGGCCCGATGTTCGAACTCGACCAGGCCAAAGTGACGGTCAATGGCCAACATCGCGTGGTGGAAAACATCATCCGCGCCGGCCTACCCCGCGAACGTCTCTACTTCTTGCTCTCGGCCCTGTTCTCGGTGAAAAATCGCGAGGACCAGGCTATCGAAGACAGCCACGAGCGAGACTTCCACGCCCGCATTCTAGCCACGCTCCTGGGCGGCTAGCCCTTCGGGCCGGGACAAGGAGCTCGCTCCCTGTCGACGCGCAGCGTCGAAATCTCCGCGCGAAGCAGTCGGCGCTCCCTGTCGGCGGCGAAGCCGACGCGCCTCAGTATGGCCAGAGGGGCTTGCGGCCGTAGTCGGCGGCGTCGAGGAAGTTGCGCCAGCCGGCCGGCATGGTCTGGTCGTTGCGGTCGCGGTCGAGGGCAAAGGTGAAGCTGTGAGCGTTCTTCTGGTGCAGGACGGTCTTCTTCATGGCCTCTTTGGCGTTGCTCACGGCCTGCTGGGTCACCTCCGAGAGGGGAGCCTGAGAGAGCTTATCGAGGAAGCTGCTCATGTCGACCCGTTCGGTGAAGAAGAAGCCGGGCGATTTCGACCGGGCCAGGGCACGGCGAATGTCGGCCCGGTGACCCGATTCCAGCTCGCGGGCGAGCAGGCCGCCGAGCTGGTCGAGGGTCGGCAGGAGTTCGCTCTGCAGAGCGCGGGTATCGATGGCGGCCAGCGAGAAGGTGCCCTTCTCGGCGGTGGCGGCCCACTGGCCCAGGTCGTCGGCGGCCAGGTTTTTCTGGCTGAAGAGTTCTTCGATGGGCAGGCCCTTGGCCGGCACCACGTGGGACGAAGCCAGCACCACCCCGGCCCAGGGGGCCAGCCGGGTCATGACTTCGAGCTGCGAGGTCAGACAGGCGTCGAGCACGGTCACATCGACCTGGGTGTCGCTCATGGTTGCGGCCAGGTCTTTGAACTTCATGCTGGCCACCTCGTCGTGCTCGCCGTGGCCCGACAAATAGATGACGTGACGGCTGTTGGGAAAGGCCTTAGCGTTGCTAACCACCAGGTCGTGCAGACGGTTGACGCCGCTTTTGGTCACCGGCGTGGGTTGCGAGCCCTGACCGATGGTGTAGCGGGCGCCGGCCTGCCAGTTGGGGGCGGCCGAGGCGGCAGAAATCATGCTATAGCCGCTCAGCAGCGTCACCGGAGCCAGGGCCATGCCGGCGAACATACCGAATTGGGCTCCGGCCACCGCGCCCACCAGCGCTCCGGCGGCCAGGGGAGCGGCCATCAACAGAACTCCCATCTTCTTGGCCGAGGCGGCGTCGCGGCGCTGGCCGTCGACCACTACGGTCAACCCCGAGTCGGCCTTTTGAAAGGCGCGCTCGAACTGGTCGATTCCGCGCAAGACCTGCTTTTCGATGCCGGAGGCCTGGCCATCGATATAGGCGCTGACCACGGTGTGGCTGGGAGCAAGCCTGGGTTGGACGGTGGCGGCTGCGATTTTCATGGGCTGACCATAACGTGACTTCTCGTCGGGTTTTTTGCCGGGATTTGAACAGCACGGTGGCGAACGGATTCCCCGCTATGGCCAACGACCCCATCGTTCTCTGGAACGAGTTTCTCGATAAATGCGAGTTTGTCTATCTGACCGACCATCCCCGAGGCGTTCCCCTCGACTGGTTGCAAGAATTGCAGAACTTCACTCCGGCCGACCCCTTCGAGGCCGAGTTGCTGGCTCGTTTGAGCCAGGCCGAGCCCGACCAGTTCCGGTCCATCTTCAGCAGCTTTCTAGCCCGGCGCGGACCCACCACCTTGATGCAGGCTCCCAAGGTGCCCCTGCGGTTGGTGCTGGAAGACCCAACCAGCGAGCCGGCCGACGTGCTCATCGCTTGCGGTGACTGGGATCGGGTGGGCCAGTATGTGCTCGAACGCGCCGGCCCGACGGCGGCCGAATTTTGGGCCAGCCAACCCCAGGACGTTCCCGTCGGCGTCGACCCTGGCAAGCTGCCCTGCCTGAAGCTGATTCTGTTGCCTCGTATCGAATCGGCCTCGCCCCGCGACCTGCGCAATCTGTGCAAGAAGGCGCTGGCCATGGCCGGCCAGGTCGAGGCCCGTCGGGTGGTGATGACCCACGTGCCCTCGACCCACCCCGAGCTCTCCGACGAGTTCGCTGCTGCCGAGGTGGTCAGTGCCGCTCGCGACTTTTTGCTCGGTCACAAAGAGGCATCGCTGAGGCTGGCCGTCTTTCATCGCCGCACCTATCCCCACTATTTGCGTTGGCTCAAGACACTGGGAGCGACCCAGCCCCTCGAGGCCGACGATGCGCCACCGGTCGACAGCCCTTCGGCTCCGGCCTTCGAGCGGATCCTGGCCGGAGGGCGCGAGCTGGTGGGCACGGTCGGCGAGCGTCTGCAGGGGGCGCTCGGGGCCGGTCGCCGCATGCTCGAAGGCGGCTGGCTGCCCACCTACGAGACTCGCCAGGCCCAGATGCGGCTTGAATTAGGCGACCACGATGGGGCTCTCGAGCTGTTGGGTCGGTTTGGCGATACCGGTCGGGCTCTGCCCGAATTCGTCAAGTCGCTCATCTGCTACGATCGCTATCTGCGCCAGGGCGAAGAGGCCGACTTGATTCTGGCTCGGGCCGGGCTCGAGCGGCTGCTGGTCGAGTCGGCTCCCACCGTCGAAGCCCGGCTGCAGCTCAATCTCGCCCTGGCCATGTGCTATCAATTGGACGGACGAGGCAAGCTGGCCATCGATCTGCTTCATCAGGTCGGTCAAGGATTACGCAGCCTCGAGCGTCTCGACCAGGCCGAGCAGATCGACCAGCTCGCCTTGGCTTTTGCCGAGTCTCCCAGGGCCAAGCCCTTCCTGCGCGGCACGGCCCCTCTCGAGGGAGACTCCATCGAGGTGGCCATGCCCTTTCATCAAGGCACCCTGGCCGGAGGAGGGTAATCCCCCACTTCAGGTCCGCCGGACCGGGTCGAAAAAGTTAGGGCAAACTGAAAGGAACTCTAACTCGAATGAACCTCTTGCTGAACGGACTCGTAACCTTGTCGCTGCTGGGCGGCCCCGTCTACACCGACGTCAATCCCGAGGCTATCCAACTGTCGCCCGCCAAGAATCCCGTGGCCATCGTGGCCATGGCCAATCCCGATGAGCATCACGATAAGAAAGACAAGGACAAACACGACCAGGACAAGCACGACGACCATCACGACAAAGGTCACCACTAACCACAAATCTTGTGAGCCCCCGGTTGCCCTGGCTTCGGCCAGGGCTCTTTTTGTTGCCAGGGAAACCTCGGGTGGGCCACAAAGGTGCGGTTATGACAGCCCCACCGCCCCCCGGGGAAGAGCGCGTCGGACCCGCAGTCGCTCTGCTCGCGCTCGGGCTGAGCCTGCCGGTGGTGTTCTCGTTGGTCTACCTGGTGGCTCCCGAGCAACCCGCGGGTTTGTTGGGGTATCTACTCTTCGAGTCCGACGCCGGAGGGCTGTTGGGGGCGGGCGCGCCGTTAGGTCGGATTCTCTGCTTTGGTGCTGGCGCTCTCTGGCTGATGCAGGGGCCCCGCGTGCCCCAGGCGCTCAGAGGGGTAAGTCTGGCTCTGGCCGGGCTCATCGGCTGGAGCCTGATTTCAGCCCTGGCCTCGCCCTTTCGCCATGATGCCCTGGTGGTCTGGATGGACCTGCTGGTGGCCGGATTGGTGTTCGTGATGGGGGCCGACTATGGTAGTCGCTGGGCTCCCGAGCGCTGGGTCGTGCCCGTGGTGGCGGCGGCGGTGCTGGTGTTGCCGGCGAATTTTCTCAGTCTCACCCAGCCATCTCCGTTTTATCCCTATATGATCGGTGCCTTCCAGGCGCCTAACCCGCTGGCCGGATTCTCGTTGCTCTTTTTACCCCTGGCCTTGGCTCTGACCTGGTGGCAAGACCCACCCGTAGCCGGCCGCCGACTGCTCATCTGGCTGCTGGGAGCGGTGCTGGCGGCCCTGTTGATCGTATGCGTCCTGATGGCCTTCTCTCGCACCGCCATGGCCGTAATGCTGTTGCTGATCGTAGCCGGATTGGGACTGGCCCGCCCGCCCCTCGGGCAGGGGTTGGGAATGTTGGCTCTGGTCGCGATGCTGGTGCTCGGCTTCACCCGCGCCCTCGACCCCCAGGGCGAGCGAACCCAGTTTGCCCAGCACCGGGCCGAGCGGCTGGTGAAAGGAGACTCTTCTACCTCGGCTCGCTTCAAGCTGTGGTCGGCGGGCCTGGCCATCGCCCGGGACTATCCCGTCTTGGGCGTGGGCCCGGGAGGTTTTCGGCGAGTCTACCCCCGAGTCCAGAACGACGTGCGATTTTTTTCCAGTTCTCCCCACAGCTGGCTGCTCACGCTGGCTTGCGAAGAGGGCTTTCCGGCACTGCTGCTGGCCCTCTGCGCGCTGGGTCTGGGGCTGCGGGCAGCCTGGCCGTTCTGGAACCGCCACCCGTTGGCTCGCGCCCTGCTGCTGGGCGCGGGGGGATTTCTGCTCTATGATTCGGTCGATGTCCAATTGCGCTACCCCGCCGTGGTGTGGTTGATGACCGCCGCGGCCGGACTGAGCCTGGCTCAATCCCCCAGCCTGTCACTTGGAAAGAACTGGCGTTGGGGCGGGCCGGGGCTGGCGCTACTGGCGGTGCTGCAATGGCCCCTCATCCTGGTCGACTATCATCTTCATCGGGGCGATCAGACCCTGGCTGCCCGCCAGTTCGAGGTCGCTTATTCCGAGTACACCCGTGCCCTATCCATCGACCCCTTCGAGGACCGCGCCTGGCACCAGCGTGGGTTAGTGCTGCTCAACAGCCTGGGCCAACCGGCCGCGGCGCTCGCGTCGGCCCGCCGAGCGGTCGAGCTGGCTCCTGACAAGGCGAGCCACTGGCATCTGCTGGGTCTGGCTCTGGAGAAGGTGGGTCAACCCGGCAGCCTCGAGGCCTTCCACCAGGCTCTGGAGCGCGACGCCTACAACTATCCTATTTTCTACTACGACATTTCCAACCATTACCAGCATCAGGGCAAGCGGGACGAGGCCTTCGAATGGCTCCAAAAGGCGGTCGAGCGTTTTCCCCTCGAGGCCCTCGAGGCAGTTCACCAGGCGCGCCGCCCCACCGTCGAATACCAGCTCTCGCGCGTCTACTCTTCGCTGGGCGAGATGCACGGCCCCACCCTTGCCCCGGTAGAAGCCGAGCGAGCTTTTCGCACCTCGCTCTCGCTGCAAGAATCAGACACCGCGACCCTGGGGTTGGCCTTTAGCCTCTACTCGCAGCAGCGCTATCAAGAGGCGTTGTCCCGGCTGCGCCACCTCGAACAGAAAAGGCCCGACTTCGAACCGGCCCTGCAGTTGCAACTGGCCTGCCATCAGGCCCTGGGCGACGCCGCTCAGGTGGCCCGCCTGCGCCGGCGCCTGGCCGGGCTGCGCCCTAAGTGAGTCGTGAACGGCTTAGCGAAACCCGTGTTCGCGGAAATGGCGCATCAGTTGCTTGCCCAGCTGCACCTCGTCGGCGTGGTCGGGGCTGTGCTGGGCTAGCGCCAGCCGCCCTTCGGGTTTTTTCAGCCAGTCTGAAAAGGACTTCAGAAACTGGATGGTGTCGCGTGGAGAGATGTCTCTGTTGTCTCGTTCAGGATGAGTCATGGTCCGAATTTAGGCCACCACTCTGAAAAAGTCCTGATAAAAAGAGGGGTCGCAGCGCGACCCCTGGTGGCTACTTGCCTGGCTCGATCTTGTCGGGATCTTCTTTCCAGATCTTGTAACCATAGTAGAAGGTGAAGCCGAGGCTGAAGAACAGCCCAACCACGAAGTAGCCGGTGGCCAGGCCATAAAGGCCCAGCAGCCCGAAAAGCGATGTGCCCAGACCCAGGGCTACGAACATCCGGCCCCCCAGCCGATGGCTCAGCGCCCAGGCTCGCTCGCTGGAGAGCGTCCAGGGGGTGCGAAAGCCAGCGAAGAAGTTACTGCGGGTTTTGCCCAGCACGTTGCCCAAGCCGGCAAAGAGCAGCCCCATGGCTACCAGCACCACCTGGCTGATGTCGACGGGGTGTCCGGTGGCCGCCCACAGCACCGCCCAGTGGATGACCAGCATGAACAGCACCAGGATGACCATGATGGCATCGATGGCTTTGCGAGACTGCTCGACGTGTTCCTTGCGCGGATCAAAGCGGGCGGCCAGCATGATGGTGGCCAGCACGAACAGGGTCATTCCGGGTCCGCCCCACAAGACCTGATCGCGAGATCCCCATCCGTTGGGGTTGCCGTGCAGATCCCAATGCATGGGCACGTGGGCGCCGGCCGGGATGATGGTCCAGGCCCAAAGGCTGAGAGCCACCATGGCCAGCCATACGACGACGACGACGATACGATTGTTATTCATGGGTTCCTCCGCCACCGTTGCTCGAGATGCCGAGCCGGTTCATCAATCCCAGAAGGGCATCTTCCAGGACACTCACGTTGAGACTGTAGACGATAGTCGTGCCCTTGCGGTCGCGCCAGACCAGATCCGCCTGGCTAAGCACGTTGAAGTGCTTAGACAGCGTGGGCTTGGAGAGGTCGAAGTGTTCAGCCAATTCGCCAGCCGACATGTCGCCCTCTTTCAACAGTTCGAGGATCTTGCGACGGGTCGGATCGGAGAGGGCTTTGAAGACATCATTCATGTTAATTCGCTATTTAGCTAAACGGCAAAATAAGCATAGCATGTCCGGTGTCGGCTGTCTAGAGGGTGAGTGGCGGACCGCGGCCTTCCAATACGATGCTCGTGATCTTGCGGCGATGGGTGTCCAGGCTCAGGGTGCCGAGCGTCGTATCATGCACGGTCTGTCCGGGTTCATTGGGAAAGAGGATGTCGATCCTCGCTTTGGGTTCGCCCAGGCGTAAGACGACCACCCCAGAAGGCTTTAGCAACTGGCTGCCAGCCAGGCCGTCGACCGTGTCGTTGCGGTAGCGGACCTTCACCCACTCATCACCGCGACGATACTCGCACAGGCCTTCTTCTTCACTTACCGGTGGTCCCCAGGTCCTCTCGACGCTGGTGCGCATCATTCCGGTGCGCAGGCCGTTGACCACATAGGTCCACCTGGGAAACTCGACCTGGCCAGGGGGGCTCACCAGGCCGGTGACCAGCAGCGTGCCGGTGAGAATGCTGATGGGCATCCAGGGGGCTCGCGGGCTGTCGTAAAAGGCCGAACCTCGCAAGCTCGTCAGCTTGTAGACCACGAACATGGTGATGAGGGTGGGCCACCACAGGCTGACCTCGGGGATGTCGCGCACGGCCAGATAGGCGCCTGTGGTCCACAGGGCAAGGGTGGCGAGCAAGACCGGGACCTGCAGCCTGGTGTAGTCTCGCTGGTGGCGGAATTCGTGGCCGCACTCACAGCGACGTGCCTGGTCTGATAGCAAGCTCTGGCAAGAGGGGCATCTCATGGGCGTTTTTGCACTCCTCGTTGGCTGCCGGCGCGGGGAAAGCCGTCGTCCAGCAGAGGGTGGTTAGAGCCCGAGCAAAAGACCGTGTAGCGGTCGGGAGCGATGGTGGTTTGATACTCATAAGTGACCTGTCCACTGGCGGGACAGGTGGGCAGCGCTTTGAGGTAAGGTCCGACCAGCCTTTGCAGGTTGGGTGGATAGAGGCCATCGTTGTCGCCGGCATACATCTCGGCCGCGATGGCGAAGTTCTTGGCATTACCGGTGCAGGCCCTGGCCTGTCCCTCGATTCGCGCGCGGAGAAAATTGGGCACCAGTGTGGCCGCAAGGATGGCGAAAATCGCGATCACGATCATGAACTCGATATTGGCGAAGGCTCGCTTTATCCCCATAAGACCTCAGCCTCCTGGCGCAGGCGCTCGCGCAGGCTGGCTCGCCAGAGATTCGAGGCGGCGATCTGGTCGAGCAGGTCTTGCAGATGGGATTTGATGGTAGCGGCCATCTCGTGTCCAATCGAGGTACACCACTCGATGGCCCGTTCGAAAGCCTCGTCGCGCACCAATCGATAGCCCCAAACATCGCGCTTGAGGCCGGGCCAGACTACTCGGCCCGCCAGGCCTGGCGGGCCCTCGAGGGGAGAGGACTCGCTGAAGTAATCCCCGGGAGAAAGCGCCACTTCGGCAGGCCGGCGGGTCATCGCCACCCAAAAGACCGCGCGACAGCGGCGTTGTCCGAAGGGCTGGCCATCGAATTGCTGTAGCCAGGCGGGTCTTCCGTAGTCAGGGCGCCAACGCAAAAAGAAGAACTGGCGTTCTGGTTTGGGATGGAGGGAATATAGTCCAGGTCGCAGAGCCTGATAGGTGTCGCCCTGGATATTCACCGCCAGGCCCTCGCCCTCAAAGAAAGTCTGCAACAGGTTGCAGGGGCGAGCCCCCACCGCCAGGCTGCTGCTCGCGGCTCCCGGCGGCCGCAGCGATTCTCCCGGCCACAGACTCACTGGTTCGTGGCAGAGCCATTCGGCGTTGGTCACCAGCCGGGAGAGGGGAGCGTAGTCGGGTAGAGGATGGGGGGAGAGTTCGATGCGGACCTCGTCGGCCTGGTTAGGCAGGGGACAGGTCTTGGACGGGGCGTCTCCGCCCAGAGCCAGCAAGCTGAACTCGCCCCGGCCTTCAGGGCCACGAAACTCGTAGCGCAGGTTGCCTCCCAACCCCACTGCCCAGAAGGCAAAGCGGGTGAACTGGTTGAGGGCGGGTTCGGGACGGCTGAACGGCGCCTCGAGGGCTCGATAGACCACCGACGGCTGATTGAGCAAAGCCGGCCCACCCGAAAGAGCCAGGCGGACCCCGATCAAGCGGCCCTGTTCGGCCTGGGTGATCATGACATGGCCTGGCTCGAAACCGGCCTGGCGAAGGGCATCCCGAAGTAGGACCAGATAACCACCGGCGGGGGTTGGCGGAGCAGAGTCGAGCAGCTTGCGACGGGCCTCTCCTCCAGTGACCGTGAATTCACCTCCCGACTCGGCGCGCCCGCCCCGACGGGCTTCTTTCAGGAAGCTGTCCACCGAGATTTCTTCGGGGGGGAGGAACTCTTTCCTGGGAGTCAAACGGGCGCCAGCAATAGTTTCGAGGAGTGCATGATGAGGAATTCGACGATCGGTCTGGCTTTGGTGACTACCTTGCTGATGGGATGTGGTCAGCCGCCGGCGACTACGGAAACGCCCGTCGCCCAGGCCACCAGTCTGGCCGAGACGCCGGCCGAGGTGGGCACCCCCGAGGCGGCCCCCGCCGCCGACGAGGCCACCGTCAAGCTGGCCGAGCAATTGGGTCAGAAGATCGCCGACGGCAAGCTGGAGTATAAGGAAAAAAACGAGAAGAGCAACGGACCCGGCTTTCTTTACCTGGCCTCGACGTCGGAGGATCCCAAGGTCCTGGCCGAAGCCCTCGACGGCATGAGCAAGACCTATTCGAGTTACACTCGCTCCGATAAGCGCAATCCCGTCGATGAGGCCTACGTCGCCACGGTCTCGAAGCACCTGGCCAGTGAGGATAAAGCGGTGAGATACTGGGCGCTGCAGGCCGCCGGCCAGGCCCTGATCGAGAATCCCGACTCGGGCCCGATCGCCTCCCTCAATAAGATCGCTAGCGACGACAAAGAGTTGGGTGCTCGCTATGAGGCTCTCGAGTCGCTGGCCAAGAACCGTGATTGGGACAAGAGTGACGAGACGGTCCAGGTCTTTCTGAAGGCGTTAGAGGACGAGCCGGCCGTGATCAGTATCGCCCTCTTTCGGCTCGAGGGTAAGGTCCGCTCCATCAGCTCCAAGGAGGAGTTCGCCAGCCGCACGCGAGCCTTGCTCAAGCACCAGGACCCGGGCGTGCGCGGACGAGCCACCAAGATTTCCACCCAGGTGGTAGCCGATGACGGCCAGGCTGAACTGGCAAGCGAACTCGAGGGGATGCTCAAGGATGAGAACGCCTTTGTTCGCTCCGAGGCGGCCGAAGCGCTCGCCCACCTGCGCCATCTTTCCTCCACCGAGAAGATCGTGGCTCTGCTCGATGATCATGAAAAGAACACCTACGATATCAAGTTCGACAACCTGCTGGGACGCAAAGACACGGTGCACCACGACGGAAGCGCCTGGTCTCGGGTCGATGACTCGGCCCTGCACGCTCTCGAGACCATGAGCGTTCGCCTGGGTGACAAGAAGTTCACCTACGCCAAGATCGACTACAAGAAGGTGGATGAGGACATCGCCCGCGAGGTGAAGCGAGCCAAAGATTGGTTCAAGGCCAACCAGGCTGAGCTGGCCAAAGGCTAACCCGCGTCGAGAAAAGTCGCCTCGTCGGCCATCTGTTGGCGGCGCGATTGCCAAATGGCCCCCGCCCCAACCAGCACGTACAGCAAAAACGCTCCGCCGCAGGTGATGACTCCGATCAGGGTCAGCAGCAGCAAAGCCATGAAGGCCACCGGAATCAGCTTGACCAGCGAATAGGGCACGTTCGAGCCCACCTGGCCAGTTTCGCCGTTGACCACCACCTGCATCGGGCCCCACACCGTTCTGGTCGAGAAAATATAGAGCGGCAGGGCCACGCTCTTGCCCAACGGCTCTTCGAACTCGACCGCGCCGGCCACCCGGAGGTCGCCGTCGTGTTCAATCCGCTCGCGGGCTTTGATGTCGTCGCGGCAACAAACATATTCGTTGCGGCGGATGCCGGCCTGAGCCAGGGGCCAGGCCTGGCGAGGGCCCAGGGTGCCCAGTTCGAGGGCGCCGTCGACCGGACCCTCGTGGGCCGCCTGGGTGTGGAAGGGCTCGAGTTGGCGCACCACCTGTTCGGGCACACCCTGCGATGCGCACACCAGCCAGTCGTCGTAGCGATGGCTGCGCTGACCACTCATGCCTTGCTGGCGCCAGACCTTTTCTTGACCCCAGAGTCGTTGCCACCAGTTTCGTTCGACTTCGACCAGGGCGTTGGCATTCCAATCGGTGGTGACCTTGACATCGTAGGCCCAGAAGGGCACGTGCACCTGGCGGACAGCCCGCTGACCAATCTGGATGGTGGGCCTGAGCCAGAGAGTCTTGAGGTGCTCGCGCATGGCTTTGAGAGCAGCCTCGGGGGGGACGCTGAAGTCGATAACCCACTGGTCGACCCAGGCCTTGGATGGTTCGTGCTGACTTTGAGCCCGGCGCCCGCAGAAAAGACAGTCGGCCGCGTGCTCGTCAGAAGCGACCTCGACCTGGGCGCCGCAGCCTTTACACGACTGCGTGAAAACCTGGCGGGTTTGTTTGGTCTGGCAGCGCCGCTCGAGTTCGGCCAGGCTTACCTCGGGCCCGCGCGGCCCGACCGGCTTGGGCCCGCTGCACTTTGGGCAGCGGTAGCTTCCTCGGTCGGCGTCGAACTCGGCCGGGCCCGAACATTTCGGGCAGGTCATGGAAGGATCGTCTTGGGCTCGGACCACGGTCGGTCCCGGCTTGGGCGTGGTCTTCTTGCCATAGCAATTGGGGCAGCGGTAACAGCCACGGTTGATGTCATACTCGGCAACGCCTGAACATTTGGGGCAAGTCAAGGTTGGAGTCAGCCTGGCCATCCTCTGAACTTCTCTAGGAAAAAGGCTGCCCCTGCATTTTTTCCGATCGAGACAGCTTTCGGAAGGTGTTTTGGCGACCGTTTGCAATTCACCAGGGATGAACTTGCGTATCCTGGTGCCGGTCGATGGCTCCGCCCTCAGCGAGGTCTCGCTGGAATATGCGGCCTACGTGGCCGAGTTGCGCCAGGGCCAGTTGCTGCTTTTGCGTAGCGGCCCCGAGGCTGGCTATCGAGAGTATCTAGAAAACCATGCCGAGAAGCTTCGCCAGCGGGGCTTGCAGGTCAGCGTCAGCGAGGACCAGCAGCGGGCGGAAGAAGCTATCCTGGCGCTTTCAGACCAGGTCGACCTGGTGGTAATGTCGAGCCACGGTGAGGGGGGGCTGGGTCGCTGGCTCATGGGCAGCACCACCACCCGGGTGGTGCAGGCTTGTTCCAAGCCGGTGCTGGTGGTGGGTGGTCAAGCCCTCGAGAGGGTCGAGTTCAGACCGTTCCGCCGCTTGATGGTCCCGCTCGACGGCTCGGAGATCTGTATGGCGGCCGTAGCTCCGGCCGTCGCTATGGCCCGAGCGGCCCGGGCCGAACTGCTTCTCTTTCGCTCTCTGGTCACCTCGGATCTAGATCACGCATTGCCGAGCGTGGCCGCGGCCCACGCCGCCGAAGAGGCCATGGCGAGCGAATACCTCGAGGGAGTGAGAACCGGCATCGAGGGGGTCGAGACGCGCCTTTTGATGCACGCCGCTACTCCCACCCGCGGCATCGTGGCGGTAGCCGAATCCGAAGAGATTGACCTCATCGTCATGACGACCCACGGCCGGAGTGGCTTTGTTCGCTGGATCTGCGGCAGCGTCACTGAAGCCGTTCTCTATCAGGCCCCCTGTCCGGTGTTGGTGGTGAACCCCCGCTATGCCCCCAAAGTTACCTGAGCATCCGCACAGCCTGGCCGTCGAGGACCTGATCGGTCAACTCGAGGTCACGGCCGAGCACGGTTTGAGCGCCGCCGAAGTGGACCGGCGCCTGGACCACTTTGGGCCGAACCGATTCGCCGAAGAGAGCAAGATATCACCATTTTCCATTCTGTTAGGCCAGTTTAAGGACACCATGGTGCTGATCTTGCTGGCCGCCACCGTGGTGGCCTTCGGCGCGTGGTATACCGAAGGGGCTCACGGGGTCCCCTACGACGCCCTGATCATTCTGGCCATCGTGGTGGCCAACGCCTTGCTCGGCTTTACCCAGGAATACCAGGCCGAGCGCACTCTAGAGGCCCTGCAGCAGGCCACCGAGGTCAAGACCCGGGTCTTGCGAGAGGGGGCTCAACAGGCCGTGACCCACGAGCAACTGGTACCCGGCGACATCTTGTATCTGAGCGAAGGGGATCGCATTCCTGCCGACGGAGTCTTGCTCAAAGCCTCTCACTTTCAGTCCGATGAAAGCCCGCTGACGGGCGAGAGTCTGCCGGTCAGCAAGAGGGTGGGCCTGGTCGAGCCGGATACCCCGGTAGCCGATCGCACCAACTCGGTCTTCGCCGGTTCGGTGGTCACGGCTGGTGAAGCCACGGCTGTGGTCGTATCGACCGGTAAAGAAACCCAACTTGGCCGCATCGCCGAGCGATTGTCGACTACCGAAGCCGTGAAGACTCCGCTGCAGAATCGTCTCGACGGGCTGGGCAAACAGATCGGTTGGGGCGTGGCGGTGTTGACCGTCATTATCGGAGCCACCGTGCTGCTGGTCGAAGGCAAGACCGATACCGACACGCTCCTGAGAGTAGCCATGTTCAGCGTGGCCCTGGCCGTAGCCGCGGTGCCCGAGGGACTGCCGGCCGTGCTCACCGTATCGCTCTCGGCCGGGGCCCGCCGGTTGGCCCAGCGCAATGCCGTGGCCCGCAAGATGGCCGCGGTCGAGACGCTGGGGTCGGTGACCGTCATCATGACCGACAAAACAGGGACTCTGACTCACAACCAGATGACGGTCAAGTCCATCGCGCTGGCGGCCGGTGTGCTCGGCGTCAGTGGCGACGGTTACGGTCGCGAAGGGGTGATCGATGAGGTCGGCCCGGCGGTGGTGCAGTTGGCCCGCTGCGGACTGTTGGCCAGTGGCTCGGAATTGGCCGAGGAGAACGGCCAGCGCACGGCGGTCGGCGATCCGATGGATGCAGCCTTACTGGTCCTGGCCGAAAAGGCCGGCCTCGATTGGCGAGCCGAGCGCCAGCAGCGCGAGAAGGTCGACGAAGCTCCCTTCTCGTCAGACCGGGCCATGGTCAGCTACCTCTGGCGCCAGGGGGAAGAGCTGACCCTGCATTGCAAAGGCAGCCTCGAGAAAATTCTGTCGCTGGCCACCCATTTCGACCACGGCGAGGGCCCGCAGCCGCTCGATGAAGACCTGATCAAGAAGCTGCGCGACAGCGAGAGCGAGTTTGGCCGGCGGGCCTGGCGCACCCTGGCCATCGCCTACCGGAAGGTTGCGGCCGTGGCCGAGGTCCACGAACTCGAGAACGAGCTGGTGTTAGTGGGTTTGGCGGCCTTCGCCGACCCCCCACGCGAGACGGTCGCGCCGGCTATCGAACGCTGTCGGGCGGCCGGCATCCGGGTGGTCATGCTGACCGGAGATCATCCCGCCACGGCCACCGCGATCGCCCACGAGGTGGGTATCGGCGAGGGTCAGCCGGCCATCTCGGGTCGCGAACTGGCAGCCATGAGTGACTCCGAGTTCGAAGAGTCGGTCAAGACCCACGACATCTTTGCCAGGGTCACTCCCGACCAGAAGCTTCATCTGGCCGAGTGCCTGTTGCGCCAGGGTGAGGTGGTGGCCATGACCGGCGACGGTGTCAACGACGCACCTGCCCTCAAGAAGGTCCACGTTGGGGTGGCCATGGGTCGGTCCGGCACGGCTGTGGCCGTCGAGGCGTCGGACCTGGTCTTGATGCAAGACGATTTCTCGACTATCGTCGAGGCCGTGGCCGAAGGCCGCTCGATCTATGCCAATGTCCAGCGGTTTATCGCCTTCCTCTTCTCGGGTAATTTCGGCGTGGTGGTGGCCATGTTCGTGGGCACTCTGATTGCCGGCCTGATGGGGCTGCGTTATGACGGCGAGCTACTGCTACCGCTGACGGCCGCTCAGATTCTCTGGATGAACCTGGTGACCGATGGAGCGCCGGCCGTCGCCTTCGCCCTGGGCGCGGGCGACGAGAGCTTCATGAAGAGCCCGCCCCGCGACCCGCGCTCGCCCATTTTAACACGCCGGCTTTTCATGATGATTGCGGTAACGGGCACTACGCTGGCCGCGTTCTTCCTGCTCGTGCTCGACCTGCTCTATGTCGACGGTCTGTTCACCGCCCCCACGCATCTGCACGATCACGTCTATGCCCGCACCGCCGCCTTCTATACCCTGGTGACGGCCCGTCTCGTCAACGCCCTCAACTTCTTGCATTTAGACTTCGGGGTAACCTCAGCCGTGAGCTGGAACAACAAAGCCGTCCCGGCGGCCTGTCTCTTCTCGTGGTTGCTGACGGTGGGGCTGCTCTTTTTCGCCCCGGCTGCCAAGGCTTTCAATCTGGCCACCATCGACCCCGCCACCCTGGCCGTGCTCACGATGGTGGCCGTTCCCCTGGTGCTGATTCCGGCCGAGATCTTCAAGCGATTGCGCTAAAGCATTCGGCCACCTGGCTCAAGCCGTCGACGGCATCGGTCCTGAGCCATAGCCCGCCGCAAGCCTCGGCCATGCGGGCGAAAGGATTGGCTTCGGGGTTGATATCGATCATCACGCCCCCACGTCCACTCACCATCACGGCCATCTGCATGGGCAGGTTGGTAGCTCCTGAGCTGCCCGCGACCACCAGGGCTCCGCAGGTGAGAGTCGCCTCGAGCGAGGAGTGAAAGCGAAAGTGCGCCTCGTCGTAGCACTCGTCAAACCAGAGCACGTGAGGCCGGGCCAGCCCTCCGCACTTCGGGCAAACCAGCAGGCGGCGGTCGTGGTCGTCGAGGCTCTCCCCTCGTTGCTTGAACGGAACCCCTTCAGGAATGGGTACAAACCCGGGCGTGCAGTCGTTCCAACACCGCATGAAGTCGATGTTGCCATGCACCTGGTAGGTGCGCTCCAGGCTGTTGCCGGCCCGCAGGTGCAGGCCGTCAACGTTCTGGGTCACTAACAGAAATCGGTCCCCCAGGGCTTGCTCGAGAGCGACGCAAGCCAGGTGGGCCGAGTTGGGCTCGGCTTGCCGGCAGACGCCGCGCCGATACAGATACCACGACCAGACATCATCTGGCATCTGGCTGAAAGCCTGGTTGGTGGCCAACTCGGTCGGGTGATAGTGCTGAGAACCAACCGTCCAATAGCCCTCTTCGCCTCGAAAGGTGGGAACACCGCTGGCGGCTGACACGCCGGCCCCGGTCAAGACCACGATGCGCTCGCCGCCGGCGCGAGCAAGCAAGTCTTTGAGTGCCTGGTGCATGGGCTTGAATTTCCTTTCGAGATCTATCACTCCTCTAACAGATCTCAAGTCATCGGCATCGGACCATCCGCTATCATGGGCCTGGAGGCGGCTATGAGAAGCGGACGTTACAGAATATTGCTAGTAGAAGAGAACGCGGGTGCTCTGGTTCCGGTGCGGGCACCCCGCCGGCAACGCAATCGCCGGCTCTACGAGCGCACCTTTCAACCACCAGATGTCTTTGAGGCTCTACTCCACTCCCTGAGTCGGCTACAGCGCCGCGGGGTGGGACCGTCAGCCTGGGCATCGACCTTCGAAAACGACCCCCTGGCCTTTCTGCTCGACTCGATGAGCGATGCCTTTCTAATCCGGACCCTCGCAGGCGACGTGCTGTTCGAGAACCGATTCGCCAGAGAGCTAGAACTGGCCCGCCGGGCCTTTACCGACTATGAAAAATTCGACAATGATGGTGTTCCCTACGAGCGCCGCGGGCTGACCTTCGTTACCCCTCGCGGACGCGTCACGATCACCATCGCCAAAAGCCTAAGGAGATAGCAATGGATCTCAGCAAATTGACAGTCAAAGCTCGCGAAGCGCTCACCTCGGCCGAGACCGTGGCGCGCCGCAGCCAGCACCAGGAGGTGGGAAGTTTGCACCTTCTGGCCGCCTTGCTCTACCAGGAAGGCGGCATCATTCCCCCGTTGCTCGAAAAGGCCGGCGTGCCCGTGCGCGAGTTGCATCTACGGTTGCAGCAGAAGCTCGGCTCGGGGCCAAAGGTCGACGGGGCCGACAACTACATCGGTCGCGAGCTCAAGAAGGTGCTCGACGCATCTTTTGACGAGAAAGACCGCATGGGTGACGACTATGTTTCGACCGAGCACCTTCTATTGGGGCTGCTCAGGGCCAAGTCTGAAGCCGGCAAGTTGCTTGGCGAATTTGGACTTAAACCGGACAAGCTTGAAGAGGCTCTACAAGCCATTCGCGGGGGGCAGAAGGTCACCGATACCGAGCCTGAAGGTAAGTATCAGGCCCTCGAGCGTTATACTACCGACCTGACCGCGCTGGCCCGCGAAGGCAAGCTCGACCCGGTCATCGGTCGCGACGAAGAGATTCGCCGGGCCATGCAAGTGTTGTCTCGTCGCACCAAGAACAACCCGGTGCTCATCGGTGAGCCCGGCGTGGGTAAGACGGCTATTGTGGAAGGCATTGCCGGCCGTATCGTGGCCGAAGACGTGCCCGAGAGCCTGCGCCGCAAACGCGTGCTGGCGCTGGATCTGGGAGCGTTGGTGGCCGGAGCCAAATACCGCGGTGAGTTCGAAGAGCGCCTGAAGGCCGTGCTGCAAGAAGTGACCAAAGCCGAAGGCTCGGTCATCCTCTTCATCGACGAACTTCACACCCTGGTGGGAGCTGGCGCCGCCGAAGGGGCCCAGGACGCGGCCAACATGCTCAAGCCGGCCTTGGCCCGCGGCCAGCTGCGCTGCATTGGGGCTACTACCCTCGACGAGTATCGCAAACACGTTGAGAAGGACAAGGCTTTGGAGCGGCGATTCCAGCCCGTCTATGTGGGCGAACCGAGCCTTGACGATACTATCGCCATCCTGCGTGGCCTAAAAGAGAAGTATGAAGTCCACCACGGCCTGCGCATCGAGGATGCGGCCACCGTGGCGGCGGCCAAGCTTTCTCATCGCTATATCGCCGACCGCTTTTTGCCTGACAAGGCCATCGACCTGATCGACGAAGCGGCCAGTCAGATCAAGATGGAGATCGAGAGCGTACCGGCCGTCATCGACCGAGCCCAGCGAGAGATCACCCGTCTTCAGATCGAAGAGCAAGCCCTGCAGCTCGAGGACGAAAAGGTAGCCGGCGACCGCCTCAAGGTGCTACGCGGCGAGATTGCCGAGAAGCAAGAGGAGCTTGGAGGGATGAGGGCTCGCTGGCAGCAGCAGCGCGATCTCGTCCACCAGGCTCGCGACCTCAAAGAGCAGCTCGACCGCCTCAAGACCGAAGCCGAGCAGGCCCAACAGCGCAACGAGCTGCAACGCGCGGCCGAGATTATGTATGGCGAAATCCCTCGCCTGCAGAAAGAACTCGACGCCGCCCAGCAGCGTCTGGATGAGGCCCGCGAACAGGGCAGTTTCTTGCGTGAAGCGGTGACCCCGCAGGACATCGCTGGCATCGTGAGTCGCTGGACGGGTATCCCCGTCGACAAGATGCTCGAGGCCGAAAGCGAGCGTTTGCTCAAGATGGAGGACCGCCTGCGCCTGCGCGTGGTGGGTCAGGACGAAGCGGTGGTGCGGGTGGCCAAGGCCATTCGCCTGGCCCGGGCGGGTTTGCAAGACCCCAACCGGCCCATCGGCTCGTTCCTCTTCCTGGGTCCGACCGGCGTAGGTAAGACCGAGCTGGCCAAAGCCCTGGCCGAGTTCCTCTTCGACGACGAGCGCAATATGGTGCGCATCGATATGTCCGAGTATATGGAAAAGCACGCCGTCTCGCGCTTGATCGGTGCGCCTCCCGGTTACATCGGCTATGACGAGGGCGGTCAGTTGACCGAAGCGGTGCGCCGTCGACCCTACTCGGTGGTGCTGCTCGACGAGGTCGAGAAAGCGCACCAGGACGTCTTCAACGTGCTGTTGCAGGTGATGGACGATGGGCGCCTGACCGATGGTCAGGGGCGCACGGTGGACTTCCGCAACACCATCCTCATCATGACCTCCAACATTGGCTCCACCCACCTGCTCAACGAGCCCGACGAAGAGCGGGCCACCAGGTTCGTGGAGGCGGCGCTGCGCGAGCACTTCCGGCCCGAGTTCCTCAACCGGATCGACGCCCGCATCCTGTTCCATCGCCTCGACCAGAAGGTCATCCGCGACATCGTGGACATCCAGGTGCGCAGTATCGAGCACCTGCTGGCCAACCGCGGTCTGACCATCGAACTCGACGACGCGGCCCGCGACTACCTGGCCGAAGTCGGCTACGACCCCGCTTTCGGGGCGCGTCCGCTCAAGCGAGCCGTGCGCGAGCACATCCTCGAGCCTCTCTCCGAGAAGCTCATCGGTGGCGAGATTCGCCCGGATTCGCTGGTGCGCGTGCGCAAGATCGGCGACGGCCTGGAGTTGACCGGAGTGATTCCCGACGTGGCTGGTGTGAGCCGGAACTAGGAGACGGTAGTCATCCGACGGTAGACGGTAGCATCGAGAGGGTGGCGCCTGGGCGTCACCCTCTTCCTTTCTCGGACGAACTCAGCATCGACAGCAAGCGTACAGGGTCGAGAAGCTGGTGGCGATGCGGGCGGCGTCGCAGTCCTTCTCGATTGCTCCGAAGTCGGGCACGGAACCGCAAGTGCGGCTGTCGAAGAAGTCGGTCGAACCAGCGTGGCAGATGCTGGGGCCCGTGGCAGTATTGCATGGAATAGGATTGATTCCGTCATCGCTACACCGATAGGCGGCCACGCAAACGCACTTGCCGCAGTCGGCGGGGCAAGCGCAAGTGGGGCTATTGTCGCAACAGTCAACGCAGCCGGTCGGAGCCCCGGGTGGGCCGGCCGGCTGCGACGAGGTTGCACAACCCGAAAAGCCGCTCATCAAGCAACTACCGCTGGCGGCAAGGGTTGGCTCGGGAGCCAGCACGCTGGACACCACTGGCAAAAGAGCTACTCGGGTCAGAAAGCGACGGCGGTCAAGCGTGGTCGAGCCCTCGGCCTCGATCAGGCCCTCAGTGGCCAGTCTATCGAGAGCGGCCTGCAGCAAGTCCCGACCCTCTTTCCCTAACGAGAGTGCCACCTGGGACTGCAACGTCGCTCCGTCGCAAGCCCGATAGACCTGGGCGGCGGTGGGGCTAAGGCTGTAGGCTCGGCGAGTTTGGGGGTGATAGAGGATGAGTTCGTCGCCGATCGCCTGCTCGATGGCAACGAATTTCTGCTTCGGCATGTGCATCATCGTCGGATATTATCTGGACGAAGAGCTGATCCTTCTGAAGGTGTAGAATCTTTTTGAGACGATTTTTGGGCTGGGACAACATTTGGAGTTAGCGAAAGGTGGCTAGAGATATTTCTTGGGGTCGGTGTGGATTGCTGGAGAGAACTCTCACCTTGGGTCGAACTGGAGCGCGCAAGGTTCAGGGCGTTCGAGGCCGCTACCAGAAAGCACCAAAGGCCGGAGCCTAGGACTTTGGGCCGTTGGCGCCGGCCATCCTTTCGGGTTTTGTTTAGCCACCTACGATAATCTAAGTGCAGGTCCACAGACCCGGTCCACCGGGCGCCAAACACACGCAGGAGAATCTCACTAATGTCGTCTATTTGTATTCCTCAGTTCGTCAATGCCCCCGCGGCCAAGCCTTTGGCCAGCCGACCCGCTGCCCCCGCCAAAGTCGAACAACAGCTCACCCTTCCTTTTGACCAGGTCCAAACAAGTTCTCCGGCCGCCCCCACCCTGGCCACCTCTTCGGCCCTCAAGACGGCCACTCTGACGGCCTTGCAGACAGCCTCGGCAGCTGCTCCCGGAACCTGGATGCTCTATCCGGCCGAGGATGCCTATCGCGGTCGGCTGGACCAGGACCTGGCCTTTAAAGACTTGCGCCCCTACGCCCAGCAGAAACTGGGAGAGCTTCCCGAGAACCTTACCCTGGGCCAGGTGCTGGCCTATACCGGCGCCAGTTCGCTGACCGACGTGACACGTAACCTGGGCAAGTATCGCCAGAGCCTCGACGAATTGGCCGCCCTGGGCCAGAACTTCCAGGGAAGCCTGGTGGTCAACGCCGACAATCGCCACGGTTCTTTGGTGGTGCTGGCCGAGCAGCCCACCGTCGAGTCGACTCGCGTCGGCACCCTCGAAGGCGTCTGGCGCAACGAGCGGGCCCGCGCCGGTTTACTCAATCTGCTTGATAATCCCCAGTGGCAGTCGCAGCTTGAGGGGTCGAGGCTGGCCGGTCTGCGGCCGCAGCTTGAAGACCCTTCGGTCGAGGTCAAGTCGGTCTTGACTCAGGCCCTGGGCGAACTCGAAGGTGGCTACACCGCCGCCCACATGCAGCGGGCCATCGACCAGATCGGTATTCCGCTGGCCGAGGCTCTGGCCGACGGCAAGCTGGCTGCCGAAGATCGAGCAGCTCTCAAAGAGGCTGGCGGGCTATTCGACATCGGAAAGCTGGCTATCGATGAGAAGATCCTCGACTTCCCCGGCAAATGGCCCGACGATAAGGCCGGCGACTGGTTTGCTAAGATTTCCAACCATGTCCACCCGGACATCGTCGGACCGCTACTCGAGGCCTTCAACCCCTCAGAGAAGGCCCGCCAGGCTGTGCTCTTGCATCACGAGCGGCCCAACGGCTGGGCTTACTGCAAGACCGCCAGCGCTCCCGGCTGGGATAACGTTCCCAGTCTGGCGCGGGTGGTCGGCATCGCCGACACCATCGACGCGATGCAGTGGAAGAAGGCCAACCTCAACCGTCCCGTCGAGGCCAAGCTCGACCTGCCCACCATCGCGAAATTTCTGGTCGGCGACGCCGAGAAGGGCAAGGTCGACGGCGAGTTGGTCAAGCTGGCTTTCGACAAAGTGCTGGCCTGAACCGCAGGTGGACTATTGACTTAGGGCCTGTCAGGAAATAACTCGTGCATTCGGGGCGCCGATCCATCCCCTGTGGCTGCGTTGCGCTTCCCTTACATATTGCCGATATGCGCGGTCAGACGCGCCTTGCCACAGGGGCGCCTCAGCGCCCGGAATGCTACTCTTAATCCCTGACAGGCCCTTAGGCCAGGTCGTGCTATGATCACCGCGTGAAGACCTTCAATGTGCATGAGGCTAAGACTCACTTCTCGGCGATTTTGGCGCTGGTGACCGCTGGTGAGGAGGTGACCATCGCAAAGGCCGGTCGCCCTGTGGCCATCATTTCACCTTTTCGTCCGCCGGTAGAGCTCCGGAAAGACTGGCTTTAGGGCCAGGGTTCGTATCTCCAGGCCCTCAAGATTGGAGGTCCCGCCGCAGCACAGACCTGGCCAACGAGTCAGCCAGGGCAACGTCCCCGCGGTCAAGGGCGATCTGGGCCTGTCGCAAGACTCCGCGGCCCATCTAGAATAACAAGAGCAGGGCGGCAGAGCCCATCACCAGCGTCAGCCAGTAAGGCCAACCGGTCGAGTCTAGCTCTTTGAGCAACCAGAAGACCAGCAACGACAGCCCGGGTTAGCCGCGGGGTCAAGCGAGTTTTGGCCGACCCACTCCAGGACGGCTCCTGGTGCGGGCGAAGTCTCCCTTTTTCGAAGGGGGATTGGGATGGTTTCCAGGGGATTGCCCCGTCGGGCCTTTTTGCAGTTGCTCGGCGGCACGGGAGCTGGTTTGTTTCTGGGGGGATGTGACGGCCAATCGGTCGAGGATTTCTTTGCTGGTGGGGGAGGAGGGCAGAACGGGGGGGCGCCGGCCGCCGGGCTTACCACCGGTCGCGTCGACCTGAGCCAGATCGGTGGCACGGGCCTGCGCGTGCTGTCGGCCTTTCTGGCTCCGGCCAACGTCGACGGCACGGGCCAGTTCGCGACCTCTGTGCTAAACACCAGGGCCCAGGCCCTGCTTGTTCTCGATGATGCCGGCAAAGTGCGGGCCCTGGGTTTGTCGCTGCCCGGTGCGAACCTCTTGTTCGACGCGGCCAGCACCGCTCTCACCTGGGTCTTTCTTTCACCTGGTCTGGTGGTGACCGAGCCCAACGCGGCAGCGACCCTGGTGCAACGAATTCGGGCTTTGCCCGAGTTCCAGCCGGTCGTCGACTATCTGGCCGCCAGACTTCAACAGCTGACGCTATCCGAGCTGGTCGCTGACCCCGGCTTGAACTCGTTGATGCTGGCCCTGGTCAGAGCCTTGCTGGCCGCTCCAGTTCAGCGAACTCAGGCCGAAGAGGACGCCTTCAACCGGGACGGTCGGGTGGCGGTGGCTCGTAAAGAGCCCAACCCGGGCAGTCCTAACACTCCTTTTGAGCTCAGCAACGAAGGCTGGCGCTTCGTCAACGTCATTCGGCAGGAGATTTTGCCTAACGGCCAGGAGAACATCACGCCGTTGACGCCGATTCGCCCTGAACTGGTCGGAGCCGTTCAGGTCGAGCGTAATCTATTGCCCGGAGTGAGCGGTTTCAGTCTGGGCAATCTGTTTACCGCCCAGACGCTATCACCGGGCACAGCCATCGATTTCGCCAATATCGACACGCCCGCTCTCGGACGCCTGGTATACTGGATCTACGGCCCGGGTTCTGGGCTGCGATCGTCCGATCCGCTCCCGCCTACCATCGCCCTTGGCGACTTTGGTGGTGCTTCGCTGGGCATGACCGGCCTGTTCTACATGCTTTTTCCCATCGTCGAAAGCTTCATGGCGGGCTTGGGCAGGCTCAAAGAGGCGCCCACTACGACCGGGGACCTCCAGGCCGGCATCAAGCTCGCCGAGAAGCTTTGGGCCGGAGCTACTCAGTCTGTCAATCTGACCGGCCTGCAACTGGCCCTGAGCACCGGTCAGGAGGCCAACATCCTGGCCGCCTGGATCGACCTGGTCTCGGCCCTGGCTCAGCTGGTGGTAGGCGGTCTGGCCGTGGCTCTCGAGGGGACGGTGGCCGGAACCGTCGCCATCGTGCTGGAGTTGCTGTTGGCGGCCATAGGCACCTTCTTCGCCGGTTGGAACGCTTTGGTGGCCACAGCTCACTTTCTAGGTCTTCCGCAGGTGGCGGCGGTGCAGGTTCCCATCGCCCGGCGCAGCCTGAACCTGGTGGGTACCAGTCCCTTCACCACGCAAGACCTGGATGCGAACGGACGGGTGCTGTTCTTTACGCCTTCGCCGGCCCGGGTCCAGGTGAAGGACCTGGAAGCCAATCCCGTCGATCTGACTCCGATCCTCAACGCGACCTTCAACGGCGTCATGGATAATCACGGCCTGGTGGTTGCCAATCGGGGGCCGAACGGGGTCTCCTTGCTCCAGGTGGATGTCGCGCAGGTCTTTCCGGTGATTCCCCCGGCTCAGGCCGTTGCGGGCAGTCCCGCGGCTCGCCTCATTTCTGATAGCGGCTGGATCTATGGGGACTTTAGAATCAGCGATCCACCCAACGTCGACCGGGTCGAAATCTGGGGCAGCGACGGGGGAGTCGACATGGATGGAAACATCCCCAGCCAGTCGCTGGGTATCATCGCGCAGATCGAGGCCGAGAGTGGCCGCATGGTCTCGCGAGGCACCGGGATTCAGCTCACCGGGGTCAATTCTCTGGGAGAATTTGTCGGTTTCGCCAGTCTGGTGGGCCCGCCGGCGGGAGTGGTCAACTTCCGCTACAGTCCCAACGTGGGATTGACCAGCTTCGAGGTGACCGATGTGCCGGCCGGTCTGGTGGGCCCACGCTATCTGGGCATCAATTTGGCCGGGCATATCCTGGTCCAGGAGGATGCCCCGGGCGGGGTCCAGCGCGGCCGCATTATCGGTGGGCCGACGCTAAGCACGGTGGGCAACCACACCGTCATGGGACTCAACGATGACGATGTGGTGGTCGGATTGATGGAATTTCCCGACGTGCGACCGGTGGTCTGGCGCAACGGCGGGTTTGAAGAGATCAATCAATTGATCCCACCAGGGCAACGTGACCCTCAATCACCCTTTTACTTCGAGCCAGGACTCTCGGCTGGAAGGGCCCTATTCAAAGGCAATTTCGTCGTGTTACGTCGGACTCTCCTGGACCGAGACGAGATCTTCGTGCTAGGCCTGGGTTAGTCGTTTGGCTAGCCCAGGCTTGGCCGGGCGGCCACCCGTCTTTGGCCTGACCTCGCCAGGGGAGTGCACCCGCGACGGGAACTCTTCCAGCCGATTTGGGGCCTCCAGCCAGGAGGTATCGACTTACAAGGGGGATTGGGTAATGGGCGTTAGCAAGGCGGCCAGCCTGGTGCTGGCCACGCTGATGGTGCTATTTCTCGGGGGGTGCAACGAAGACGGTAGCGTCAACGAGTCTCGTATTTCCGAGGGCCAGGTGGTTCTAACACCGCTGGAGAGCGCGGCCATCTTGCAGCGGTCATTGCTGTTAACGCGCGCCGTTAACGGCCTTTTCATGCTGAACTCGTTCGTGGTCAACGACCCGCAGCCGCAGCCGCAGCGCAGCTCGGTGGACCCCTTCGATGAAGACATTCGCATTCCGGGAACCAACTTCATCACCGAGCAACATCTGTTGACCACCACCGAGGCCCAGGATAAAGACCTGCCCGAAGGAACCATCCGCATCCGCGTGAGAGAGGTCGGCAAAGCCTATGACAGCAATCACGTGCTCTATTGCCTGCCGGCTGTGTTCGCCAACAATCAATTCACTCAAGAGATTCGTCTGGGCAGCAACACCGAGAGCTTCTTCGGTTGCTTTGGAAGGGCCACGGAAGTATTCGACGCCGGGTTCAACCTGTTGAGCTTGGGATTCACCCAACTCATCCCCTTTAGTGAGCGAACCACCGTTTTTGGCGGGCAGGGTCTATTCACTCTTCAGAGCAATGGTCGGTTTATCGGGGATCTCACGGTTCCTCACAAGCTGTATCCGGGGGCCCTTCAGTCCATTAGCGGAGAAGCTCTGCAAACCAACCGCTCGATGGGTTTCGCCAACGCTGACACCCAGGGCCTGTTCAACTTCCTGGGCGTGCAGGGCCAGGTGACTCTCAACAACCTCGGCGGCGGTGGACAGATCGCCACCCCCACCAACGGCACCCAGGCCGGTACCGTGACTCCAGGCGGCATTCTCCAGGTCGCCCTCCCCGACAATTCGCAACTCGCCGACGGCAACATCGATGACGGGGGCGAGTTGTCCGACAACCTGCCGGTGCCGGCCAACGGCTCCCTCACGTTGACTTTCGACAACAATGCCATCGAGGTCGGCCAGACGGCGTTCGTCTTCGTCAATGCTTTTGACGGAAACGGCAACCTGGTCCCCTTCACCACCCGGTCCGGTCGTTTGACGAGCGACGGAACCCATGTGCGCGTGGTGACTTCTCACTCGGTCGTGGGACAGAGCCTCGGGGTCGACACCTTGACCTATCGCGATGATGACACGGGCAAGGAGGCCACCGGTATGGTCACCGTCTTCCAGGGGACCACGCCACCCACGCCTCCCGCCCCGGGTCCGGTGGGCGGTTACCTCTATGTCTCCGACAGCGGCAACGATCAGATCGATGTCTTCCCGTTCAATATCACGACCGGAGCCCTCGGCAACTCGAGCCAGGTGGCCAGCACCGGCGCCAATCCCTCGGACCTGCTGGTGCTGCGCAACGAGCAGTTGTTGCTGGTAGCCGTCGACGGTGGCCTGGATGTGTACTCCATCAGTCAGCAGAACGGCCAGCTCAGCTTGTTGCGCTCCAACACGCTGGGCTTCACTCCCGCCGATCTCTCTGAAAGTGGTAAGATGGTCACCGCCGGAGCCAATATTCGGCTCTTTGCCACCAAGTCCGGGTCGCCCCTGTCCGTGCTCGAGCTCAACCCGACCAACGGACAGGTTCAGCAGTTGGCCGAGATTCCGTTCGCCGGTTTCCCTTTCGACTTGACCAACCTGGCGGTTGGCAGCGACGAGTTTCTCTTTGTCACCAACAACAGTAACGGGGTGGTGGTTTTCCAGGTCCCTGACGCCTTCGGTGGAGCGGTTCCCAACCAGCAGTTCGACTTCCCGGTGGCCAGCCAACTGTCCGAGGTTGCCGTCAGCTTCGCCAGCGGACCGGTGCTCGAGATTCTCGACCTCAACGGCTCGGCCTTGCTGAGCGCCAGCATCAATACAGCCAACGGGTTGTCGAGCATCCTCGACATCGCCAATTCGACCCGCATCGACACGGTGGGGCGTCCGAGGGGCCTGGCCGTAGACGACCTCTCAGACGTTGCCTACTTTGGCAGCGAGTTCGTGAGCAATAGCCTCGATGGCTTTGGCCTGACCGGGCCGCCCACCGCTCCTGTGCACCTGACGAATGCTCCCTACGCCGCCTCGGGCAACGCCATCGCGGTGAAGATCACCGGCAGTTCAGCTCAGCTGATCTATGCCTTGACCTCGCCTCAGAACACGTTGGAACTCTTCTTACAGAATGCAAACCTCTCTTTGATGTCGAATTCTCAAGTGACCCTGCCAGGTGCTAATGCCCAGGCCCAGGACCTGGAAGCGGTCATTCTCAACGACTAGGAAGAGCATGCGTATCACGTTGGTTGACGGCCTGGTCCTGGCACGCCAGGGCCTGCGCCTGCTACTGGAGTCCGAGCCGGGCTTAGAAGTGGTCTATGAGTGCAGTCCGAGTGAAGTTTGCTCGGAGGAGTTCGCCCGTTCCGGTTCAGCTCTGGTCTTGCTGGACTTGTTGGACGGTTCTGAACTAGGTTGTCTCGACTCGTTTTTCGGGGTGCCGCTGCTGGCGGTGGCTTCCCATAACGATGTCGAGTTGGCCGTGCGGGCGTTTCGAGCCGGCGCCAGCGGCTTTGTGGTCAAATCGGCTCAGCCGGATGAATTGCTGTTGGCCATGCAGATCGTGGCCCAGGGAGGCTGTTACATTCATCCCCGGGTGGCTCAGGCGGTCCTGGCCCAGCTCCGCGGCGGGGCGTGCAGAGCGAGCGGCTGGGACGGCCTGGGAGGGCGAGAGTTTGCGCTGGTAAGTTTAGTAGCCGAAGGGCTGGCCAATATCCAGATCGCTCAGCGACTCAATGTCTCGCTGGGCACAGTCAAGAACGACTTGCGCGGCCTCTTTGTCAAACTGGGCGTACGGGATCGCACTCAACTCGCCATCGAAGCCACCCGCCGCGGTCTCAACGGCGTCTCGCACGCCTGAACCGGCGGGCGGCCGGCGGCGTAGAGCGATCGAAGCCCGGCTGCGTCCCTGGCTAGGGCCGGGCCATTGGTGTGGAGACAGCGAGCGGCTCGAGTGGAGCTATGGGGACCTCACCGTGACTCGGGGATGCTGCGGTTGGGTGTCCAAGCTAGAGCCCCGGAAAGGCTGGGTTTAGTGATTCCCATCCCCCAAGCAACTTGCTCGAGCTTCGGCTGCTCGGGCTTTGTCGGGCAGGGCCGCCTCTCGATAGAGCCCGGCGGCCTCGCGCAGGCTCCAAGCAGCGGAGTCAAGCTGGTCGAGTCTGATCTGAAACTCTGCGGCTTGCTCGTAGTAGGCTCCATCACCCGAGACCACTCCGGCCTGGGAGCTGGTAATCGCGGCGTAGCTGAGCTTGCCAAGCGCCTCGAGGGCGAGGGTTCGTATCTTCAACCCTTCAAGATTGGACAGGTCCCACCTGAGCACAGACATGGCCAACGAGTCGGCCAGAGCGAAATTCCCGCTATCGAGGGCGATGCGCGCCTGCCGCAAAACGCCACGACTCATCTTAAAACAAGACGAGCAGGGCGGCGGAGCCCACCACCAGCGTCAGCCAGTAAGGCCAACCGGTCGAGTCGAGTTCTTTAAGCAGCCAGAAGACCAGCAAGGACAGTCCGGTGGCCCCCACCAGAATGACCAGCACCCGGCTCCACTCGCCGGTGAAGGCCACATCGAAGATCAGGCCGTTGGTGAATAAACAAGCCCCGTAGAGGGCGGCGCAAACCTTGGGCTGGCCGGTCTGGATCAACACCTTGATCAACATTGGGATGAGGAAGAGCTTCAGCAGCAGCACCCTGCTACCTTAGCACACCCCGCCAGGCCCGTCGAGCAGTCTCTAGGCGCGGTCGGCGGCGACTTCCAGGGTCACACCTGGGCGGGACCGACTTCCCCGCGGAAGTCACCCGGTTTCTCCCCGAAGACCGGATGTTAACAAAGTGTGCCTTCGAAGGCGCAGGGCAGTCGGGTAGTTTTAGAAAGTCCCGCACTAGGGTAGCTGTTAACGAAGAGAGGTCGTAAGTGCTCGTCTATCCCAACACCCAACGCTCTCCTCTGGCGGCGCCAAGACGGCGCACTTCGCAGGAGGCTATCGGGATTATCGGGGGGGGAAATTCGGCCCGCGCTCTGGCCGGTTATCTCTCTCGCCGTGGTCACGAGGTGCGCCTGTTGGTGCGCAGCCCCGAGAAGGTTGCGGGGCTCGATTACCATCGCGCCGTGCGCGTCATTGGTCATCTTGAGGGATATTATCCGGTCAAGCAGGTCACCACCGAACCGGACCGGTTCTTTGGCGACTGCCGGACGCTGTTTGTCGCCACCACCACCGACGCCTATCCCGAGCTGTGCCGTCGCTACGGTCCTTACCTCGAGGCCGGTCACCAGGTCATCCTGTTCTCGTCGAAGTTCGGCGGCAGCGCACTGTTCGAACATGGATTGGCCCAGCAGCGCCGCACCGGCGTACGGGTGATCGAGACCGATGCGCTTTTTGCCTGCCGGGCTCAGGGCGACGACGCCATCTGGATTCGCGGCATCAAACGCTGGACCTACTATTCTTGCCCGAGGCAGTCGCAGACCCGCCAGGCGGCCGCTCTGATGGCCAACTTCTTCCCCGGCCTCGAGCCGGCCGAGAATCTGGTGCAGCGCGGCCTGACCGACTTTGGAGCCCTGGCCCACGCCCTGACCGTGCTGGTCAATATGAACAGCATCGATCGCGGCAAGCCGTTTCTGTTCTATTACGAGGGGTTCACGGAAAACACGGTGGTCTTGCTCGAGTCGATGGAGCGCGAGTTCCAGCGCGTGGCTCAGGCTTACGGCACCAGCCTCATTCCCGCCGCCGAACTGCTCAACCGTTATTACGGCGGTGGCACCGGCAGCCTGCTCGAGGCTATTCGACAGGTGCCCAACTACCGCCACAGCGTGGCTCCCGACACCCTGCGCCATCGTTACCTGACCGAGGATGTGCCCTGTACGCTGGTGCCGGTCCAGCAACTGGCCCGCCTGGCTGGCGTAGCCACCCCGATGATCGATTCGGTCATTAACCTGTCCTCCGTCCTGAGCGGCCGGGACTTTGCTAGCACCGGTCGTAGCCTGTCTCAGTTTGGCTGGTCGGGGCTCAAGCCCCGCCAGATCGTCGACTGGATGGCCCGATGAGCAAGTGGACCTCCAGCTGGGTGCTGGTCGCCCTGTTGGCGGCCGCTATCGAACCGATTCTGGCCAAGCTGGGCTATCGGGGCGCGGCCACTCCGCTGCAGCTGTTGGTCATGAAGAACGTGGTGGCAGCCTGTATGATCCTGCCACTCACTCGCGCCTGGAACTGGGTGGGTTGGTCCGGCGTGCGCAAGATGGCCTCGGTCAGCCTGCTGTTGTTGTTTACCAACTTCTGCTCGCTGGTGGCCGTCAAGTTCCTGCCGGCCGTCACCGTGATCACTCTGGTTACCACCACTCCGGCTTTCGTGGCCTTGACCAACCAGCGCAAAGGCCGCGACGTCTTGGGGCGCAAGTATTGGTTCGGCTTCGGGCTGTGCTTTTTGGGCGTGGCTCTGTCGATCGACGCCCTGCGTAACGGATCGATGGTGTTTCACCCGGTGGGGCTGCTGGCCGTACTGGGCTCGATCGCCAGCTCCACCATTTACCGCACGCGTCTTGAGGATGTGACGGCCGAGTTCAAACCGGCCCTGGTCTCGACCTATATCTTCTTGATCAATGCGGTGGTCAGTCTGGTGTTCGTGGCTCCTTTCATCGACCCCATCCCGATGGCGATGGTTCCGGTCGGACTGTGGATCGGACTGGCGGCCGCCGTGGCCAACGTGGCCTTCCTGTCGGCCGTGCACCTGGTGGGGGCCACCAACATGTCGATCTTCAACCTGCTGCAGCGGCCTATGGTGCTCATCGCCGCCAGCCTGGTGCTGCACGAGCATCTGGGCTGGATGCAGTGGGTAGGTATCGCCATGATCTTAGCCGGAGTTCGCATCGCGAAAGTCGTTCGTAAGTGAGTTTCGACCAGCTGATGGGCTGGGTGGAACAAGAACACGGTTTTCCCGCCCAGCTCGAAGACTTCCATAACCGCCGTTGCGCCTGGCTCTTCGAGCAAGGTCTAGGCCGCGACTTGACCATGCCGGTGACGGTGGTGGCCGGGTCCTGCGGCAAGGCTTCGACGGCCCGCTTTCTGGCCTTCATCGTCAGGGCCTTGCTGGATGCCACCGGCGAGACGCGACCGCTGGGACTGGGCACCAAGCCGCCTCTGCAAGAGACCCTGCAAGGCAATCGCGAGCGCTACCAGTTGTTCGAGGCCGGCCAGCCGGTCCCACGCTGGATCGCTCCCCAGGAGTTTACTCGACTGGCTGCTCAGCTCCAGGCCCTGGTCGAAGGGCTGCCCGCCGAGCTGGGGCCTTTGGCCGCTTATGATCTGCGCTACTGGTTGTTGGGGCGATTTTTCGTCGAACAGCAGGTGGCCTTTGGCATCGTCGAGGCCAACATCGGGTTGCGGCTCGATCCCGCTTCGGTCTTTCCCGAGCCCGCCCTGGCTCTGTTGACTCCCATTGGCAACGACCACGGAGCCCAACTCAAACCAGACGGAGCGCCCGATTGGCTGGCCCTGCTGGGAGACCGGGCCGGGCCGACCTGGCACAAGGCCGGCGGTTTGCCGCCCGGGGCGCCGGTAGTGGTCGGCCGTCAGACGATCGCCGTCGAGCAGGCCATCGCCCGCCTTCACCCCCGCAACCTCACCCTGTGGGAAAGAGACTACGAGGCGACCGAGGTGGTAGCGGGCACGCGGGGCACCACCATGCGACTGCGACTGGGTGAAGAGAGCTTCGAGGTGAGGTTGTCGGTGGTGGGTCGCTTTCAGGCCGACAATGCCGCCCAGGCGGCTGCCGGCGCCTGGGTGCTGTGGAAAGAGGGCAAGTTGCCGGGCACTTTCGCCCAATTGCGCCAGGCCGTGGTGACCGGGTTGGAGCGAGCCGATACTCCCGGCCGCCTGCAACTGTATGCCCAGGAGCCGACCACCTACGTTGCCCTGGCCACCGGGTTCATCAAGGTCGACACTTTGATGAAAAGCCTCGAAGAATTGCTCGACAGTCATCATCCCGAATCGCGGCTGGTGGTGTGCCTGACCTTTCTGGATCGCATCTTCGAAGTGCGGCGCTCGTTCGAGCGGATTCTCGAGAGCCCGCGCCTGGAAGCCGCGGTGGTGACCTCGTTCTTTGACGATGACGAGAACCGCGATCTCGCTCCCGAGGTGTTGGCCGGCTGGGCCGCAGGCAGCGAGGTGCGCGTTTGCCCCGACCCTGGCCAGGCGGTCGAAACGGCGCGCCGTCTGGCCCACCCCGAACGCGACCTGGTGCTGTTGTTGGGCAACGGACTGTGCCATAGCCTCGACCTTTCGCCCGAGCCGAAACTTCGCGGTAACAAGCTGTAATACCACCAGCTTATAGTCTGGGGCTGTGCAGATCACCAGCCTGACCCGCAGCTACTCCAGGCCCCAACCACCGATGGCTCGAGCCGAGGTGGCCCCGGCGCGCCTGGATGCTAGCCTGCTTCGGCCCAAGAACGACCCGGTGGCCGCAGCCGTCAACCGCATGCTCGATGACCCGCTCGAGCCCGCTCTGCGTACCCTGCTGGTCGACGGCCTGCGTCCTTATGGAGCCGATATCCTCAATCGTCTGGCCGACCACGGGCTCAAGCTCAAGACACCCGCGGAAGGCTATGCCCACTACTCGACCACCGAGCGCACCATTACCTATCCTTTGCCCGATCTGCGTCGCGATCAGGAGATTCCGTTTCGTGACTACATGATTTTGCACGAGATGGCCCATGCCATGGACTTTCTGCTCGAGCCCGCGGGGCCACAGCTCTCCAAACGCGAGGACCTGGGCATCTCGGCTCACCGCGATCGGCTGCGTGGTCTGTACCGGCCGGCTCTGGCCGCCTTCCAGGCGACCGAAGAACGTCTACGCCGGCAGGGAAAGTGGGGACCGCGCCCGGGAATGCCGCTGGCCCGGGTCTATGGTGAGGACTTCATCACCGTGGTCGAAAAGGTCACCGGTCGCCAGCTCAGTGAGCGCCCCGGCCGTGGGCATCTGACCATTCTCGATGCCGACACCAATCCCACCGAGTATTTCGCCGACGCGGTCTACTGCTATCTTCATCACGAGCGGGTCGCCACCCACCGCTATCGTCTGCCCGACGGGCAGATGATTGCCCACCAGTATCCGCCGGATCGCAACCTGCTGGCCCAACGCGACCCCCGCATGTACGAGGCCCTGGACCGCTTCTTTTCCAGGACCACTCCACACGCCCAGGACCTGGCTATTGGCCAGTCCTCATCGGTCGCTGGAGCGGATCTTGGCCAGTAGCCGCAGGATTTCTAGATAGAGCCAGATCAGGGTGACTACCAGGCCGAAGGCCGCGTACCACTCCATGTACTTGGGTGCGCCATGTTCGACGCCTTGCTCGATAAAGTCGAAATCGAGCACCAGGTTCAGAGCTGCGATGACGACCACGAACAGGCTAAAACCGATCCCTGCCGCCCCCGCGTCGTGAATGAAAGGCACGTCGGTGCCAAAGAATCGCAGGCCGATACTGACCAGATAGACCAGCGCGATGCCGCCGGTCGCAGCCACCACTCCTAACTTGAAGTTCTCGGTGGGTTTGATCAATCCGGAACGATAAGCCAGCAGCAGGCAAAAGAGGGTGCCGAAGGTCAGGCCCACGGCCTGCAGCACGATACCGGGATAGGCTCGCTCGAAGATCGACGAGAGGGTGCCCAGCACCAGGCCCTCGGCCCCGGCATAAAAGGGCGAGGTATAGGGGGACCACTCTTTCTTGAAGATGGTGACCAGAGCCAGCACGAAGCCGGTGAGTGAACCCCCGATGCAGACGGGGAAGAGCAGGTCGGGATTGCTGTCGATCAACCCCCACACCGAGCCGGCGGCGGCTACCACCAGGCACAAAAGGAAGAAGGTGCGATGGACTGTCCCGTCCAGGGACATGCGCTGGGGGACCTCCTGGATGGTGGTTTGCCACTGGGCAAAGGTGCGTTCACTGAGAGTGGGATTTCCGGTTCTTAACGCCATAGGGCCAGTATAGCACAGCGCCGAACCCGCTCACGATGAAGATCGCGGCCCGAGTGCTCATGGGTTGTTTGGTGGCAGCCGTGTTGCTGAGCTACGTTCCCGTCTGGCCGTTGGCCCTGGGCGGCCACTTTCGCGTCCAACAGCTGTTCCTGCTGTTGGTGCTCACCGGTCTGGTGGCAGCGGCCAAGGAATGGGCCTCGGTGGCGGCCGGCTTGCTGACCAGCCTGCTGGTCTCGGCCAGCTTCCTGCCCTTCTATTTCGGAGGCCCTCCGGTAGAGGGGCCCACCCGTCGCCTGGTGCTGGTCAACTTTCTTTCAAGTAATCGCAACTACGACATCCTCAAGCAGTTCATCGAGGCCGAGAATCCAGACTACCTGGCTGTGCTCGAAGTGCGCGAACACCTGGTGCCCACCCTGGAGGGGATGGGATTTCCCTACGGCAAGATTCTGGCCCGCCCCGATAACTTTGGCATCGCCCTGTTTTCGCGCCACCAGCCGGTCAGCTTCGAGGCCCCAGATTATGGGGCCGGGGTGCCCAGCCTGCTGGCCGACTTCGGTGATTTTCGGCTGCTGGCCACCCACCCGCCACCGCCCATCAACTCCACTTATCAGCAGATGGGAGACCGGCACCTGACGGCCCTGGCCGAATGGGTCGAGGGCACTCCGCTGATTCTGGCTGGAGATCTCAACGCTACCAGCTGGTCGCCCCCTCTGCGTCGCCTCGAGCAAGCCGGTCTGGTCAATTCGCGACGGGGCTTTGGCGTGCTCACCACCTGGCCCAGCCATCCCCTGTTCTTGCGCATTCCCATTGACCAGGTGCTGGTCAGCCCGACCATCGGCATTGCCGACTGCCGGGTCGGCCCGGACCTGGGTTCAGACCACCTGCCGCTGGTGGTGGACTTGCGTCTGCCGTAACCGCAACACTCTGTTCATCCTCGAGCCCTTGGGCCGCGACTAAGCTAACCTGGCACGCGGAAGACTTGGAGTCTTTCATGTTAGCCTTGAACACCGGGCGCCAGGCCGTCGAACGCGCCCTTTCCCATTTAGCCGAAGCGCGCCAGTTTAACGACCGCACCACGGAAGAATCGGATCAAGCCAGCCGGGCTGTGGATGGCTATCGTCCGGCTCTCAGGGCCATCGAGTTCGACCGTAACGACCGCGATGTCTCAGAACACGGAAGGACCATCCGGCGCATCGCTGGCCAGGCGGCCGACCGGGGTGAGGTCGCCGCCGCCGCCCAGGCCCGCTCCGAGAGCTTGTTAGCCCAGCTCGACGAGGCCCTGGAGGAGGCCCTGGCCGCTACTCAGGGCAACACGCGGGTGCAATCGAGGCTGCTCTCGGCCCGCCACGATATCCTTTTTGCCATCGATAGCTGCCACACCATCGAAGTTTGTCTTCATCACGGCACGTCTGCCCTCGGCGACCGGCTCGACCCCTATCTAAACGAGGTCGAAGAAGACATGCCCGGGCGCGATGTCGGTCGCTTCGCCGAATCGATCGAAGAGCTGTTGCTCGACGGTCGGCAACGTCTGGGCAGCGGCAAGCTCTTCGGCCAGTCGGTGGCTCGTTCGCTGCTGAGCGCCGAGCAGTACCTGGTGGCCGCCCGCGACGCCCTCTAGAGCCAGAGATTTTTCAGGGTGCTGAGTTAGTCTGGTGGGGTGCAGATTCGTCCCTATGGTCAGGTCGGACCACGCCTAACCCGACGCCTGGCTCAGCCGGCCCGGGCTGCCATCGGTTCCAGCGACACCGTCAGCTTGGCTGTTGGACGGTCAGGCCATGCACCGGTGCCGGTGGCAACGGCCGCGGCGGCGGCCGTGGGGGGACCGGTGGGTCCAACCCTGGCCGAGCGCCTCAAGGAGCTGCCGGTCGAATACCACCTGAAGAAATGGTTGCGCCTTCCGTTCTGCTCGCCCACCGAGCGGATCACGCCACACCACGCGGCCCAGGCGCTCCAGAACGTGCCCCACCGTCTGCTGGTCAAAGAGGGTGAGGGCGACCCGGTTCCCCTCAGTAGCCTCGACGACGTGAAGGAACTCGAGGTGTTTTATGGCCTGCGCGAGCCTTTCGACAAATTGAGCGAGGTTCTTTGCGACACCAGGCTCGAGCCCTATGCCTGGCAAACGCAGGTGACGGCCTACCAGGCCTACAATCTGGCCCAGAACGGGTGGCCTGAGGCTAAAGTCGAGCCCCAACGCATCACTCTGTTGCGCCAGGGCTTGCCGGTGGCCAACCTCGAGGCCGGTAACCTGGTGCGCGAACTGGCCACCGTGCCCTCCAAGAGCCAGGAAATCGACGCCGTTCAGACTCCCGAGCAGCGCCTGACCTATGTGGCCGGCTACAGCAATGACGAGACCATCGCCGGTCGACTGGGGCAAGCCGGAATGGGTCAGTGGGCTGAGACCATCCAGGAGTTGGCGCGAGACAGCGATCTCGAGACCGCGGCCCGCCTGATGACTACCATCGGATTGAGTGACCCTGAGTTTAGCAGCAAGCTCAAGGTAGCCAGTCCGTTCCTCAAAGATCTCGTCTCGGCTCAGAAGTTGCTCGACCTTTATACCAAAGCACGCCAGGGCGGCGCTTCGGCCGAGCGAGCCAGCCAAACCCTGGCCAGATTTAGCGCCCTGGCAGTTGGCCGCAATTCGGCGGCCCTGGGCTACGCCGAGGACCTGACCTCGGACCTCGGGTCGTTGGCGGTCTTCAACGACTGTCTCGAGCGACTCTCTGGGGAAGAGGCGGCTCGACTACACCGAGTGCTCGGCAACAGCAAACTCCAGCCCGGCGACCACTTTCGCCTGCTCGAGCGGACTCCCGCCTTTGGCAAGGAGTATGGCCAGCCGCTGTATACCCGCCCCGAAGCCGCCTCGGTTTTCGCCCGAGGCCTTACCGGAGTGCTCGAGGCCGGTCGCTCGGCCGATGAAGCGGTGGAGGTTGCCCAGCGTCTTTGGGCCGGAGTGTCGCAGCTCGACCGCGCTGGTGACTATCTCGAGCCGGCCTGGAACGAGGCAGCCAAACTGGCCGCTGATCCCAAGTCACTCGAACTGTATGCGTCTTTGGTCGAGGCCAAGTTTCACCCCGAAGCGGCCGCTCACTTGCAAGGGGTGATGAGGGCCACCGGAGCCACCTCGGCCGACTTGAAGTCCATGCAGGCCCTCGATCTGATCGAGGGTCCACGGCCTCTCGCCTTCTACACCGTCAAGGAGAAAGCTTGGACCGCCTTCGCCAACTCCAGACGGCCGGACGCCCTCGAGGAGCTGCAGCGGCTGGGCAAGCACCTGGTTGCCTTGAAACTCGAGGCTCAGCCGGCCGGAGCGGCCTTCGATTACTACGCCGATCACCTGAGTTCCGATGGCCGTAAATTCGAAGCCTACATGCAGTTGCTCGAAGGAGGCTTTACGCCGGTCGAGGCTCAGCGGACCCAGCAACGGTGGCCCCAGACCGACCTCTCGCAGGTGGCCAGGCTGGGCGCATCCAGAGCCCCCTCCGAGGTGGTCGACGCCTTCTTGAGCGCCCTCGAGCACCATCCCGCGAATCAAGAACTCAAGCCGCTGGTCGAGGCGGCCGTGGGGGCCCGATTCGAGTCCAAGTCGCTACTCCAGCTCGCGAACTACTTCGAACAGGCCGGTAACGAGCCGGCCGTGACTCGAACCCTGACCCGGCTGGTTGGGCATCGCCTGCCCTGCGACCAGGCTATCGCCCTGCTCGAGAAGATGCAGGCGAAGGCCGGCGCGAAAGACCTCGAGCAGCACTTGACCTGGCTCGAGCAGGCGGGGGCTTTTGTTTCTGACTACGATCATCCTCGCTACCATCAGGCCGAGGCGCCTGCGCACCTTTACTCGGCGCTGTCGGGAATGCTCGAGGCTGGCATTCCGGCCGGCGAGGCGACAGCGACCATCGTCTCTTGTTGGAGGACGCTGGGCAACGAGCGCAAGTGGAACGACCTGTCCACGGCCTGCGCCCATCTCGCCGCTATGGCCTCGGACCGCAAGCAGCTCGAGTCCTACCAGGCCCTTTTGTCCAATCACTTCGACGTACCCCAGGCTCGCCGGGCGGTCGAGCGACTGGGGCGTCCCGTAAAGGGCACCGACTTTTCGTTGCGTTGGCAAGACTACCAGGCACTTCAGCTGCATTCGGGGGGCAAACCTCTCAGCTATTACACGGTCAAGGATGCCTGTCTGACCGCCTACTCGGGGGCGCTCGAGGCCGGTCAAGAAAGGGCCCACACCGTGGCCCAACTGCGGCAGCTCGGCCAGGCACTCGAGGGCCGCGGGGCCAACGAAGGGCAGCAGGCTTTCGACTTCTATCCTGACTTGATGGCCCATCCGGGTCACTTCGGCACTTACGTCACGTTGCTCAAAGCGGGTTTTCCGGCCGAACGGGCCATTCAGGCCGTAGGCTCGACCTTCGACTGCGATGCGGATCGTCTGGCCACCGTCCTGACCGGTCTGGGCTCCAGAGGAGACCACCTGACCCCCGAGCTGGTCGACAGTTTCCTTAGTGCCTTTCGGGCCACCAACCAGAGCCCGGCCCTGGCTCCGCTGGCCGAGACGGCTGCCCGCCAGAAGCTTGAGGGGCCGACTCTGGCTCGGGTGCTCGAACTCTACAGCCAACGGCTGCACTCCCAGCCCCATCCCCTCGGGGCCCTGGTGGCTTTGCTAGAGCGCGGTCAGGGCCCCCAGGCGCTCCCGGTTCTGGCCGAACTCGAGGCCAATTTGCCAGCCGGTCAATTGCTAGGTCGCATCGACCAGCTCGACCAGCTACAGGCCTTCTCTAAGGGCTACAGCTCGGCCGGCAACTACGCCACACCGGCCCAGCTCTCGAGCTGTCTCGACCGCCTGGCTGCGGCCGGCCTGAGTCCCAAAGCTCAGACCTCGACTTGCCAGGCCGTCTGCCAGAAACTGGTCGGCTCGGGCGACCGCCGCGAGGGGCTGCCCCGGGCCCTCCAACACCTGGGTAGCATCGCCGCCGAGCCGGAGCGCGTCGAAGCCTTCCAGTTGCTGCTCGACCACGATTATCACGCTTCGGGGGCGGCCCAGATCGAGTCACTACTGGCGGAACCCGGGGCCGGACTGTCGCTCAGCGAGCGGCGCTCGGCCTATGAGAAACTCGGCCTGCTCGAGGCCCCGTCGCCGCTGAGTTTCTATGCCGTGAAGATGGCCAGCTATAGAACCTGGCGCTCCGTTGCTCAGGCCCGCGATGGCCACACCGCTCTCACCCAGATCGGCAAGCTCAATCAAACGCTGCTTCAGCTCAAGCTCGGCAGCCCGGACGCCCAGGCCGCCATCGCCGGGGGCGAGAAATACCTGCTGCAGAACGACCAGATTTTTGAGGCTTACCGTGCGCTGCTCGAGGCTGGTTTTGGCGTTGACGCCTGCCAGCGCGTCCTGGACCAGGCCCATAAGGTTCCGGCCGCAACCACCGCGGCCATCCTGGCCCCCCTGGCCAAGGCGTCTGACCGGGTGGTCGCGGCCTTTCAGCAATGCGCCGAAGAGACCGCCTCGGCCGGACATGATCCTGCCACTCTCGCTTTCCTGGCGGCCGGCGTTGGGTGTCACGAAGATGCCGAGGCCGTGAGTCGGGTCAGCTTGAAGCTCTTCAAAGCCCGTCTCGCCGAGCAACCCGAGCTGGCCGAAGCTGCCGGTCGACTGTTGCAGGCCAGAGTCGGTCCGAAAGCGGTGGCCGAAATCCTGACGGTCTTCGAGTCCAACTCGGCGTCGCCGAATGAGCAATTCGAGGCCCTAGAGGCCTCGGGCGTCTTTCACTTCGGTAGCGAGTTGGCCCCTACAATGGCTAAGGGCCTGGCCACTCTGCTGGCCCGAGGACACACCTGCTCGCAGGCGGGCAAGTTGCTGGCGACACGCTGGCAAAAGGTCAGTCGTTACCAGGACGCCGAGCGCCGCGACGCCCTCGGCTATCTGGCCAGTTCAGAGCACGAAGACCTGTTTTTTGAACTCAGAGACAAGCATTTCCATAGCCTGCCGGCCGGGCAATTCGCCGACCTGCTCGCCAAGCCCCTGGCCGGTATCGACCTCAAAGCCCGTCTGAGCGCTTTCACCGCTCTGACCGAGGGTTCCGAGGTCGGCCGGTTTTACGCCGTCAAAGGCGCGGCCTATCGGCTCTATGCGAAGATGGTCACCGGAGGCGGTAATCCCGACCAGGTGCCCGGCCTGGTTCGCGACCTGCTCCACCGCATGGACAAGATGGAGCCGGCCAAAGCCCAACGCCTGCTCGACACCCTGCGCCAGCTGCCCAATACCGCTGGCGCCCTGGCCAACCTTTTGACCCTCGAAGGTGCCGAGGCGATGACCCTGGCCCTACAACAGCTGGAACTACAAGCCGGCGGCGGCAAAAAGCTGGCCATCGAAGAGGACCTGGTCAACATCGACGGCTTTGAACTAGCCGTGCGAGACTGAGCGCTCGCTGCGCTCGCGGGAAAAGGAGCGCTCGCTGCGCTCACGGGAAAGGAGCGCTCGCTGCGCTCACGGGAAAAGGAGCGAAGCTCGCTGAGTTCGCTCCTTTCTAGCGGCGTTAGCGGCTCTCCCTGTCGGCCGCAGGCCGAGGTCTCCGCGCGAAGCGCCGGCTCCTCGCTTAGGAATTCTGGATGATGTTGCCGGTCCAGAGACCGCCGATGCCGCCGCCCAGGGCGCCCCAGAAGATGGCTCCGCCGGTCAGGGGGTCGGCCGACGCTGCCAGGGCGATTCCGGTGGCGATGCCGGCTACGGCTCCGATGCTGGGAGCGTTCTTCTTCAGGCTGGCCAGGGCGTTCGGTAGAGCCACGGGCTCGCTTTCGCCGCTGTTGGAAATCAAGTTGCCGACGATGCGGCCGCCCAGGGCGCCGCCGACCGAGCCCCAGAAATAGCTGCTACCGGTTCCGCCGGTGGTGGCGGCAAAGCCGATGCCGATGGCCGTGCCGGCCAACGAGCCGACGAAGCCGCCGTGGGCCTTGAGAAAGTTGAGAGGACCGCCGTTGCCTGAAATCTCGACTTTGTCCTGGGGCGGCTGCGGAGCCGGGCTACCCGGGGTCGGATTGGCGGGCGTGGAGGCTTGATGGACGCGGGGTCCTTGGATGGCGGTGAGTTTCATGGGTCGCTCCTTGCTGAATGTAGGTTCAGTCTAGAGCGGCGGCCTCAAACTATGCTGAATCGTCGTCGTCTTGACCCGGCTTAGGTTTGCAGAACATCGAGATGACCACCAGCGCGGCCAGGGCCAGGTAGGGGCCTCGCTGCAGAGCTATCAAACCGAGGTGGGCCCACGAGAAGGCATAGCAGGGAGCCGCCAGCGCGCCGATCAGACCCAGGGATATCAAAATCTTCTTCATACCGAAATCTCCTCAAGCGTAGTGCAGTCGTTGTCAGCACAGTCGGGGAGGAGCTCGGCCGAGGCGGCCGCGGCCGTTCGAGGTCTGAGACTTGCGAGGTGGCGCCTCGGGTAGAACCTCGTGGGAAAAAGCACCGGCGGCCGTGAGCGTGGCCGAGGGGGGCGTGACGGCCAGAGGACCGGGGTCGAGGTCGAGGCTGCACAGCTGTCCGGTCTCGCTGTCGATGGAGGCGGTCTGGCCGTGCAGGGGAGTGAGGGTAAAACCCACCAGTAGCAAAGCTACCAGGGCGATGAGAGTGGATAGTCTCTTGCTCTTACCGGTCACCGCCTACGAGTATACCACAGCCGGCGCTGTTAGCGTAACCGCTCTTCGACCTTGCGGCGCAATTGCCCGAAGCGAGCCATCTTGGCCCGCTCCGAAAGATTGCCGGCGGCCGAGGTCACCCCGGCTACCACCAGGCCGACGATGGGGCCTCCGAACAAGCATCCGATACAGCTCAGCAGCTGCCGATTGTCTTCTGACGCATCCTGAAAATGGCAGGGGAGCCGGTAGATGTTAGAGGTGATGGCTTGGCGCAACGAGGCGGCGCTGCTGCGCAACTCTTCGAGTCGTTGGTCGAAGGCCGGGTCACGAATCACGGCGAACTCGGAAAGGTCGGTGCGCAGCCCCTCGGCCTCGGCCAGGCAGATCAGGCCGGGCACCCCCAGGTCGAGCTGGAGCGGGTCCATCGTGACTCCGTCGATGACGAAGCGAACCTCGCTCGGCCCCTCCAATCCCAACGGCACGGCCATGGCCTGGCGGCAGGTCAGCGGCATGCCGAGGGGCTGGCGGGGGCCCACCAGCTGGGTGCAGAAAGTGGGAAAGTTCGAATCCGCGTGGGCGGTGACCGAATGGCATTGATAATAGGCCCCGTCCTCGGGCGTGAGATGGCCGATCTCGGGACTGGCCACCGCCAGGGTCCCCTCGGCGTCAAGCTCGAGGCGTTGGCCCAGATAGAAGCTCGGGCTCAAGCCCCGGTGCCAGCGGTGCACCAGCGGGCGCGGCCAGGAGGCCTGTAACCGGTCTTCATTGAGATAGATGGGAACGGCCGAAAAACTACAGCGGGCCAGCACTTTCTGGTGCTCGGCGGCCAGGTTACGGGCCAGGTTGGTCAGAGTCGAGGGTCGCCGCATGGCGAAGCGAACCCAGCGCTGCTTGCGTCCCGTCGCCCACTCGGGACATTGCTCGAGTCGGACCAGGGCCAGGTCGTCGGGGGTGATCTCGAGGCCGTAGCCCTGCCCGCTACCCCAGGCCGCCCAGACGATCTTCTCGGGCTTCATGGCCCAGGCAGCGTTGAGGGCCACCGACAGGTGACGCAAGGCCGGGCTTTCGCCATCGGCCGACGAGAGGGACGAGACGACCTTAGGAGCCTGAAACAAGGGACTGCCTTCCGGCAGAGAACTGGTGACATCGACCGCCAGGCGATCCAGCCGGATGTCGATCTCTTCGGCCCCCGCCCGGACCAGGCCCTGGACTAGCTTGAGCAGATAAAAACAAGGCTCGGAGAGCTGGAATTGTCGCAGCTTCTCGCGAGCCTTCTGGAGGTCGACCATGAACTGGCCGCTCGAATCGAGGGTGCCCCCCTGGTCTCTCAGGCTGGATAACAGTTGTTCGAGCGAATCGGACACCCTCTATTTTTCGGTGTGACTGCGGCTAGACCTCGTCTTCTTGTTCGCCCTGGTGCATCCAGTTGGTCAGCAGCTTCGAGATCATCAGGCAGAAAAGGGCCGAGCCCATGCCACAGGCAGCGATGATGCCGAAGACGTGACCGTAGACTCCCAGCGTTTCGATGGGGGGAGGGATGGTGGCCGCCTCGGCGCCCTCGCTCACACCGGTGAAGGTGGCGATGATGCCGGCCAGCAGATTCGAGAAGGCGGTGGCCAGGAACCAGGCTCCCATCACGGTGCTGACGATGGCCTTGGGCGAGAGCTTGGTGACCATCGATAGCCCGACTGGCGACAGGCACAGCTCGCCCGTGGTGTGCAGCAGATAGGCCAGCAGCAACCATGAGACGGCTACCATGCCCCGGGCGTCGGCGTGTTGGGCGCCGTACCACAGGGCCCCAAATCCCAGGCCGAGTTGTAGCAGACCCAGCGCGAATTTGACCGGAGTGCTGGGCTCGACGCCCTTCTGGCCCAGAAAGGTCCAGAGGGCGCTAAAGACCAGTCCGAAGATCAGGATGAAGGTGGGGTTGGCGGCCTGGAAGAGCGAGGCCGGCAGCTCGGAGCCTCCCACGCCCATGCCGACATGTTCTTGGGTGATGGGCCACTCGACCGTCTTGTTCTCGCCCTTGCGCAGTTCATCCAGGTCGGTGAGCACGAACACCTTGTCGTTGAGCTTGTAGCCGAGCTGCTCTTGATTGGGTTCGATGGTAATGGTCTGGCCCACATCGGCCGCGGTGATCTGGCGCTCTTCGGTGACCCGGTCGATGTTGCGGTCGGTGAAGTTCGAGATGGAGCTTCCGGCCTGTTCGAAGAACGCCCAGAAGAGCATCGAGAAGAACATCAGGATGAGCACCACGAAGAGCCGTTCGCGCTCGACCTTCTCGCAGCCAAAGGCCTGGAACAGCAACCATCCGAAGCAGACGATTCCAAACAGAGATAGACCTGTTTTGACGATGGGCTGGTTTTGTAGCAGCATCGCGATGACGGGAATGGCGATGAGCACCCCGAGATAGATGACGTACTGAGCCGGAAAGCCGAAGACGGGGCGATTGGGAGCCTCGGGGTCGGGGGGTTGGCCGGCCTCATCGGGCAGGCCGCCCCGGCCCAGGGCTATGAAGGCGATAACGCCGGCCGTGACGAGCGCCACCGCGATGAGGGCGTTGATGGCCAACTGGTAGGGGTTGTTCTGGAGGAAGAAGAGGCTGACTCCGGTGGCCAGAGCGCCGCCCAGGATCATCATCTGGCAGACCACGGTGGGAGCCACGAAGACGGCCAGGCCGATGAGCATGCCGATGGTGGCCAGGCCGAAGCCGTAGTGCCAGCCGTAGGTCTCGCCCACATAGCCGCAGATGAGCGGCGACATGGCCGCACCCAGGTTGATGCCCATGTAGAAGATGGTAAATCCGCTGTCGCGACGGGTGCTTTCGGCGGAATAGAGCGAGCCCACCACCGTCGAGATGTTGGGCTTGAAGAATCCGTTGCCGACAATCAGTAGGGCCAGAGCCGTGTAGAAGGCGGTGGGCTGCTCCCAGGTCATCAAGAGGTGGCCGGCGGCCATCAGTAAGCCGCCCATGACGATGGCTCGGCGAGCGCCCAGGATGCGGTCGGCCAGCATGCCGCCGATGAACGGCGTGGCATAGACCATGGCGGTGTAGGAGCCATAGACCCCATAAGCCTGGTTGTCGGACATGCCAAGGAAGCCCTTGATCATATAGAGCACGAGCAGGGCGCGCATGCCGTAGTAGGAGAAGCGCTCCCACATCTCGGCAAAAAACAGGGTGAAAAGGCCTACCGGATGGCCTAGAAGAGTTTGTTGTTGGGGTTCGGGACCCCGGGTGGGACTACCGATTGCTCCCGAGTCTGACATCTTTCCTCCTGGGCTTGATCAGCCGGATCAGCCCACGGGTCATCATAGGTAGTCCCTGAGTGAAGAAAATTAACGAAGTTTGAACATTAGGCCGCTTCACCGTGGTCAAACTGGCGGCCGAGGGCGGCCCCGGCTTTGGCCAGCACGTAGCTGCCCCCCAGCACGCCCACGGCTGTCCCCAGGGTGGCGCCGGTGACGCCTCCGGCGGCTCCCGCCAGGGCGGTGCCGATGGCCCGTCCGACAGCCGCGCCGCCCCAACCCCCCGCCACCGAGCCGACCACTCCGCCAGCGGCTGCGCCGCCGACGACTTTGGCCAGGAAGGCCTTGTCGCCTTTGGTCAGGGCCAGCGGATCGGCCTCGGCCGCGGCGCCTTTGTTTTTCCAGGCTGCATACAAACCATAGCCACCCAGTCCGACGCCAGCCCCGGCCAGACGACCCCAGAACATTCCCGCCGCCGCCCCCACGGGGCCACCCAGGGCGGTGCCGATACAGCTGCCGGCGAGGCTGCCCAGGGCCAGGCCGCCGATGGTCGAGAGCACGGCTCCCACCGGGCTGGCCGGAGCTGCCTTGAGGTCGAATCGGTAGCGGTCATCGTCGAGGTCGACTCCGGCTTTGGCCATCTCGGACTGGGCCGCGCGGCCCACCATTCCGAAGGGACCGGTGGCTAGAGCCAGGATGGTGTCGGCCTTCTGGTTGGCCTCTTCAATCGTCATGCTGCCGTTGGCTACCTGGCCGCCGAGCACGAACTGCGAGCCCGAGGCCAGCAGGGCCAGGGGAGCCCCACCGGGCACGAACAGCAGGGCTCCGCTGGCCAGGTTGAGCTTGCCTTCGAACTTCTTGACTTCGTCGTCCTGGCGCAATCCTTCGCTTAGCTGGGTCGCTCCCCGAAAGAGGGCGGCGGGTGCCAGCAGGGACCCGGCCAGCTCCAGCACGTTGCGGGCATAGGGCACGGCCCCGATGGCCTGGGCCACCGACTTGCCAGCGCTGCGAACTGCGGGACGATCCATGGCCACATCTACCACGCCCTGTTGCTGCGAGGCGTCGATGGCCCGAAACTTGTCGGGCGCGACCTGGCGCAATCCCTCGGGATTGGTGTGGTACTCGAGATAGGACTCGGCATAGTCCTCCATGCGATTGGTGTGGGCATAGTCGCTCACGAAGGGTGTTTTGCCGAACCCGCCCGACCACTGGCTGCGGCTGCCGATGGGGCCGAAGCCCTGGGTGAAGTCGAAGGTGTGACCGACCTCGTGGATGGTCACCTTCTCGCCCCAACCCGGGTACATCATCTCGTCACGGTCCAGGAAGATGCGACTTTGCGAGAACAGGGGAGTGGCCAGCCCGGACGCTCCCACCGCCTGCAGGCCCCGGCCTACGTCAATGGTGGCCGCGCTGGTGACGCCGCTTAAAGGCAACGAATCGAGCCCTCGATAGATGATCTCTTGCTCGGCGGCGGTGGCTCCCACGATGGTGGGATAGAGGAACTTGGGCAGCGACTTCAAGGCCAGACCACCGGCCAGGGCCAGGTCGACCCCTCCCAGTTTGCCGGGCTTGCTGTTGGCCTCTTCGGCCGCTTTCTTGGCCGTCTTCTGGCTGAGCATGTAGGAGCCGATGGCTCCCAGGCCGCCGGCCAGAGCGGCGCCGCCGGTCAAGAGATAGAGGTTGCCGGCCTGGAGCGCGATGGGAGCCATGATGAGCGAGCCCACGGTCATCCCCACCAGTTCGCCCGCGTAGGCAGCCGAGAGATCGCGCAGGTAAGAGGTCGCCTGGACCTTGCCCTGGGCCACGAAGTGATTGATCCGCTGGCTGCGGTCGGGAGGACCGGTCTCGACCTGATCGGCCGGCTCGGCCGGAACGGACGCGGTAGCCGGAGCAGCCGGTCGAGAGCGCTGGATTTGGGTGGAAGGCAGGGCTTGGATTCTCATGACGTTCTCAAGCTAACAAGGCTGCCCGTTCGAGAACCCAACCTTTTGTTAACTTCCAGGTTGATCCCGCAGGACGCCGAAGCCCGTTCCATGCTCGAGTGGATCCCTGACCGACCGGCTTTGTGCAGCGATGCCAGTTGCACTCTTGACGTCTTAATCCGCATCACGCCGCCCCGACCCCAGCACCAGCAAGCGCGGCCCGACCTCAACCTCAATCTGGTCATCGACCGCTCGGGCTCGATGGAAGGGGCCAAGATCGACCTGACTCGCAAGGCCGCCTCGCTGGCGGTGCGTTACCTTCAGCCGAGCGACTATCTATCCATCGTGATCTTCGACGATCGCGTCGACGTGCTCATTCCCAGTCAGGCCGTCCGTCGCCCCGAGCAACTGTTGCCGCTCATCGAGGGCATCCAGGTGCGAGGCTCGACGGCCCTCTTTACTGGCTGGGCTCAGGCCGCCACCGAGGGAGGGCGCAACCTGTCCGCCACCCGCCTCAATCGCGTGGTGCTGCTCACCGATGGCCAGGCCAACGTCGGCCAGACCAACCCCGACGTTATTTGCAACGCCGTCCACCAGGCCGCCGTCAACGGCCTGCAAACTACCACCCTGGGTTTCGGAGCCGACTACAACGAGGCGCTGCTTCGTTCCATGGCGGCCAGTGGGGGAGGCAACCACTTCTTCGTCGAGACACCCGAGCAGTTGACCCAGGTTTTCGAGGTCGAACTGGATGCCCTGGCCTCGACGGTCGGAAGCCAAACCAGGCTGCGCCTCTTGCCGCTGGCCGAGGGGGTGACCATCGAGCCCCTGGGCGAACTCGAGAGTCGCGACGGAGCCTATCTCCTTTCTGATCTGATCGCCGACTTTCGCATCGAGCAGCTTTTCCGGCTGCATCTGCCAGCCGGCGTGGCCGCCCCCGTGACGGCCCGCCTCAGCTGGCACTCGCCCCAGGACGGCCAGGAGCACGGCCTCGACATCCCGCTCGAGTTGCCCCTGATGACCAGCGCTCAGCGCCTTGCCCTCGAGGCCCATCCCGAGGTGGAACAGAGCCTGGCCGTGGCCATGGCCGCCCGGGCCCGCCGTGAAGCCATCGCGGCCATGCAGGCCGGACGCCGCGACGACGCCTCGCGCCTGCTCGACCGGGCTCTCCGGACCCACAAGCTGCCCGAGGGTGAAAAGAGCCGTCTCGAGCGCCTCAAGGGTACCCTCGACCGCGGCGATGTCAACGTGACCAGTAAGATGGCCATGTCTCAGAGTTATAGCTACAGTCGCGGCAGCGTCAACCTGGGCGGCATCGAAGGCCACATCATCGAAGGTCTGGTGACCAGCGGCACCCTGCCTATTCGCCTGGGCGCCTTCGTGACCCGGGGCCCGGCCGCCGCGCAGCGCGGCCAGGCCCGGAGCCAGGGCATGCTGCGGGGTCTTTTCGCGGGCGCCGCGGGCAGCGAGGCCGCCGCTCTCTCGTTAGCCACCCTGCGGGCCCTGGGCTACGATACCAACCCTCTGCAGTTCAACGTGAACCTGGTCGAAACGCTGGCCAAAGCTCCGGTAGCCCAGCCCTCGGCCTCATTTCTCGAGTTCCAGGAACGCTTCCGCCAGGGGGTCAAGTGGCCCCACACGGGGGTGGCCACTCCCGATGCCGGGGCCTTGCGGCGCATCGCCCCTCTGACCTTGGGGCGCCTTCGCCAGGGAGGCGTCAAAGCGGTCGCTTTCGTGCTGCTCGGCAGCGCCCTGACTCACAACAACACCGCTTCGCTGGTGAGCTGCCTGTGGTTCTCGTCGCTGCTGTGGGAGCTGATGGCCCAGCCTTCTCCGCCGGCACCCCACCGCTATCTCGATCACTTTCACCGCCTGGTGGGCGACCTCGAGACCGACACCACCTATCGCTCCCGCGCTCCCCGCTATGACGGCTGGGAGGGCAAGCTCTCGGAGTACACCGCCCTGGTCATCCCCGAAGCCCGTGCCCGCGGCCTGACGGTAGCCCAGGCGATGGCCGAGTGGGGCTCGGACGATTACCTCCTGGCCACCGTACCCAGTCTCCTCTATCTGCTCGAGAGCCACGCCCACCAACCCCAGCGCTGCCTACTCGAGGCCGCCGCTGCCCAGGACCCGGGCACCCTGGCGGCCCTGGCCGGCGCGGTCATGGGGGCTCTGCACGGCACGCTACCCGACTGGAAGCTGGCGCCCGGCATCAACCAGGAGATCGAAAGGGTCTGCCGCTCCTAGCGTCGGCTCGCAAATGTATCGTCTAGCCCTACCTGCACCACCTCTGTCAGCGTTCATCGAGAACTACTGGTCGGTCTCGCCCGAGCCCGGTCAAGAGGTCGACTTGGTGGTGGAGGTCTATGTGGACGGCCGCGCCGACCTGATCTTCAACTTCGGAGCACCCTACCGGCGCACCCGGCTGGGTGAGAGGCCAGTCAGCCACCACCATTCCAACCTCGATGCCCAACGGACCTATCCCATCAAAATCGAACAGAAGGGGCAAGTCGTGGTGACCGGTGTGCGCTTTCACCCGGGAGGGCTGGCTCCGTTCGTGGGCGGCTCGGTGGCGCGGTGGACCGACAATACCCCCGCCTTGAGCGAGGTGTTCGGCCCCGAGGGCCGACAACTCGAGGCCAGCCTGCGGGATTGTGAGCAGCTCGAGCAGCGCAAGCAACTCCTCGACACGTTCTTTTTGGACCGCTTGGACTTGACTGTCGGCTATCAGACCTTCAGTCAGATGTTGGTCCGCCTGCACGAGAATCCGACCCTGCCCCTCAAAACGCTAGCCGAGAGCTTTGGCCTGGCGCCGCGCACGGTCACTCGCAGCTTTCAGCAGCACCTCGGGTTGCTTCCCAGCACCTATGCCCGGGTGGTGCGTTTTCAACAGGCCATCCGCCGGCTGATGCACGGTCCCCAGGGCACGCTGGGTCAACTGGCTGCCGACTGCGGCTACTTCGATCAGGCTCACTTCGTGAAGGAATTCAAGCTCTTTGCGGGTGGAATTCCTGGTCGCTTCCGCAGCTATTTTCCGGCCCAGGGCCCCGACGACTTCGCTCCCAATCTTGTCACTTATTTACAAGACGACCGGGGCGGGCCTGGCTAGACTGCTTGCATGAGTAACGAAGAAGGCACCCGCGACAACCCCTGGCAGCTCAAGACCCCTCCAGGCAGCTCGGAATACACCATGTATCGCGATGGAGACCGACTGGTCTGCCAGGTCGGCAAGACCACCCTCTTCTACGACGCCCGCTGCCTCGAGGACCTACCGGCTATGTTGCGCGAAGCCGGGGATTGGGTTCTGCTCGGGAGCGCCGACGAGAACAAGCCCGCCGCCGCTGGCACGGTCGAGGCCTGGGGCCGCTCACCCGACAATCCCATCGGGGGCTGGTATGGCCTCAAGAAAGGCCTGCGTGGCCGGTTCGCCATGTACGTGCCGCCACTGCTCGAGCGGCTCGGCCTGGTTGAACTCGAGCACCAGGCCCGCAACAATCGGGTGCGCGCACTCTAGAGGTCGATCACGATCGGCGGTCGCGTAGGGCGGTAGTCTTCGTCGCAAATGCAGGCGTTGACAAATCGCGTCGGCCCTTCCTGCAGTTGCCCATAGCCCAGATGCACATGGCCGAAGACATGAAGTTGATGCCGTGCTTGACCCACATTTCGGCATAGCGACGATGCTTGTAGAACGGCCAGTCGTGGTTGCCGGCGATAAAGAGCTTGTGCCGGTGAGGCTGGCGCCCGAGCCAGGCGTCGAAGGCCTTGACCTCGCCTTTGGTTCCATGGTTGCAGAGGTCTCCCGCGTGAAGCAAAATATCACCCTCGGGCACTTCCACCTGCTCGTGCAGACTATGGGTGTCAGACAGGCAGACGACTCTTGGCGAGATCGCGACTTCGTCCACGGTGGGCATCTGGCCATCTTTCCCCGCGCCGCGTCGGCGGGTTGCCTGGCAGCCGAGCTGCGGCGAGCCGACTTCCGCGGACCACGCTGCCGAGTGGCCAAACCCGCCGCGCCCGCCAGCGGCGCCGTCTCTTCCAGCTGGAATATGGGACCGTGGGGCAGGGCGAAGTGGCCATTGCGACCGTGGCCAGGCGGCGGTTGCCTGGCAGCCGGGCAGAGGGCCCCCAGGTTTGCCCGGCGCGAGCCGACAACACCGCTGCGGGCGAGCCTAATTCGGCGGACCACGCTGCCGAGTGGCCAAACCCGCCGCGCCCGCCAGCACCGCCGACTCTTCCAGCTGGAAGATGGGACTCCACGGGCCCACACGTTCCAGTCGAGTGAGGCGGCCAATGCCTGGGGTCTCTCACGGCGAGAGCGCTCCTGGCACCAGTGGCGGGCCGGCGGCCGGCCAGGGTCCCAGGGCTGACCCGACCGCCCGGCGTTGCAGAGCGGCATCCCGGGCAGCCCGCCATTCCGGTCGATTCGCGAAGTCTTGGTCGTGCTCAGCAGCGTGGCAACCCGGACACAACAGCTCCAGGTCCTCCAGTCGATGTCGCCTGGTGTCGGACCAGGCGCGAACGTGATGCACTACCAGGTTACCTCCCGTGCACGAACAACGCTCACAACGGCCCAGAGCCCGGGCATACACCGCTCGCACCAAGCCAACCGGAAGCCCCGGCCGGGTCTTGGACCGAACCGGTTGCAGCGGCAACTGCTCGGCTTGGCCACTTCCAGCTGAGAGTCTCGTGTCGGCGCAAGCCACCACGATGCCGGGTTCTTTCATCGCCTCGTCAACGGCCTCCGGCTCGGCCGGTAAGAGTCCGCGGTCGGTATCATAAAAGCCCTGGCCGGTCTCGGCGTTCACGTGAACGATGACCTGATGTCGCACTTTGCTGCGATTGTCGGCTGAGGCCAGCACCAATCTAGCCATCTCGGCCACCGCCGTCTCCTTGCTCACCCGCTTGCCCCGGCGGGCCTCGACCAGACGCTTCGCCTGCTCGTAGCGAGCGTATTGCTCGGGCGTCATCAACAGAGTGACCTGCCTTAACTTCGGCACTTCGGGGACCGTGGCTGGCTGGATGGTGGGGGTCGAGGCCGGCTTCGCGGGCTCATCTACCGTTAGCTCGGGCTGACTCTGGCGAGCTTCGAGCGAGGCCTTTAGGGCCTGGCCACGCTTGTGCTGCGTGGGAGTCACAGCGACGGCGCGCTCGACCGCCTGAGCCTTGTTCTTGAGAGCGAACTCCAGCATTTCGGCCTCGTTCTCAGGCGTCGTGATCCGCTTCAGCGCGCGGACCTTGCTCCAGCAGAGTCTGCCCTCGCGAAAGGCTTCTGAAAGAAGAGGCAGTTGCTCGAGAGTCTTGGCCAGACTGAGAAGTTCGCCGGCCTTTTGGGGATGCAGATTTAAATGGGTAACGGCGTAACCCACGGCACTGCCGCTGCCCAGGTGGCGATAGAGGCCGCTGCGCTCGGTGGCCAGCAGATGGGCTGCCAGTTGCCACTCGCAACCAAAGGCCCGCTGGCTCGCCTGGTGATTTCTTTGATGGAGTTCCTGGTGGGAGAGTTGTTGCAGCGATTGAGAAAACACCGATAAAGTTAAAGACATAAGACCTCCGGTCGAAGAAGAATCAAGCAGTGATCTCATTTTACTCAAGAAAATCACCTTGATCAACGCGTTCAAACGGCTTGGCTGCAGCGTTTTGTTGGCTCTGCGCAGGTTTGCGCGAGAAGGGCTTGCGGTGGCGAAACGACTTCGCCAGCCCTTGGTGTCGTGGGAGTGGCTGACAGCGCCGGGCAGGGGCTGCTGCGAGGAGTTTGAGGTCGGACCTGTGTTCACTAGAAAGCTCGTCTCTGCGAATGTTAAGGTTTGATAATATTGTGCGGCGGCATCGGACTCGCCAGGACCGCCAACTGGAAGACGGGCTTCGCAGGCCCACCCCGGCCAGCCCGAGGGCCGCGACCCGCCGGGCAAGACCAGCCAGGTGCCGACGACGGTCGCGGCGTCTGCAAGACGGCCCCGCCCCTTGCCAGCGGCGCCGGGCTCACCCGCCGCGCCGAGTCCTTCCAGCTGGAAGACGGGCTTCGCCAGCCCACCCCACCCAGGCCCGGTAATTCGGCAGCACCCACTGACGAGTTCGGCGTACCACGCTGCCGAGTGCCAATCCGCGAGCCCGCTCGCGGAGTCGCCGAGTCCACGCGACTCGCCAGCCCCGAGTACTTCCAGCTGGGGGCCCAACTCGCCGAGCCCGCCACCCGCCGAGAACACCAAGACAGGGCTCGCCTCGCGGCGCCGACTACTTCCAGCTGGAAGACGGGATACGTCAGGCCCGCCTCCCAGGCCCGACAGATTCGGCAGCCCACACTGCCGAATTCGGCGTGCCATGCTGCCAAATGGCCTACCCGTCGCCCCTCGCCAAGACCCGCCAAGCCCCCCGGGCTCGCCGAGGCCACAAAAGCTCGCCGAGGCAAGAGCTCGCCGAGCCCATCGGACTCACCGCGCCCACGGTTAGCGCAGTGAGGCGGCTAGCGCCTCGAGGAGAGCGGGGGCGGTGGGGCGGGCGGGACGGGGGGTGAGGCAGAGTAGCTCGAGGTAGCTATCGGCCCAGGGCAGGGAGCGGACGGCGCCGCCCCATTCCTGGCCCTGCCAGAGGAACTCGGCCTGAGCGCCTTCTTGCCAGAACAGTTCGTCGGCGAGGTCTTCGAGGCGACGGGGCGAAGCGGTGCGGCGTAGCGCTAGCAGGGTTCGCCAGCCGCCGAAGGTCGGACGGGCATAGCAGTTCTCCAGGGGTGAGTCGGGCAGGGGCGAGAAGCCCTCGGGGATGGTGGCCATGAAGGCGCCGGAGTGGATGCCGCCGGTGGCGGGAGGGCAGAGCTGGAAGGCGTCCCGGAAGGTCTTGGGCAGAGCGCGCACCCGACTTAGGGGGTGAGCGGGGCAGACTTTGTCGTGGACAGCCGCATCGCACGGCTCGTAGAGGGTCGGGCGAGGAGGGTAGAGCCAGTGCTTCGGACGTTGCCAGAAGCGCGGCGGCGGAGGATAGCTGAAGCCGTAAGGGTCGGCCGGGGGTCCGGGAGCAGCTACCAGGCGCGAGCGGGGCTGGCTCTTGACTGACTCGGCCGCCATGAACGTGAATTCGAAGTGACCTTCGGCCACCGGCACGAGCTGGTGCAGGCGATAGGCCAGGCCGTGCTCGAGGGGGTATTTGATAGCGCCCGCGAGGCCATGAGAAGTCAGTTCGCAGCTGAGCAGGCCTCCTCCCAGGGTGGCCGCCAACCAGCGCAGGTCGTGGCGATAGGTGTCCAGCAGGTCGGGAGCCAGCGAAAGGGGGAGCGGACGATAGTCAACCGCCACTCGGTCGCTGTGGCGGGTGGTCCAGCTGAGGGAAGTGGCCGTCTGCTCGACCGGCCACCAGCCAGGCGGCGCTTTGAAGTCTAGGTGCTTCAAAGCGAGATCGTCACCTCCCGGCCGTCATAGTCCAGGCGCAAGGTGGAACCGCGAAGGCCCGGGTGGGTGACCAGAAAGCGGGCCAGCGGCGTAACCACCGCCTCTTCCACCAGACGCTGCAGGGGGCGGGCTCCGTAGCGACGGTCGTAGCCCTGGTGGGCCAGAAAGTCGAGCAGGGCCGGCGTATAGCTCAGTCGCAAGCTGCGGCTGGCCAGTCCCTCGCGAGTGTCCAGGCGAGCCAGTTCGAGCTCGGCGATGTGGCGAACGGTGACAGGCTCGAGGGGGTCGAAGGGAATGACCGCGTCGATGCGGTTGAAGAACTCGGGTCGAAAAAAGGCTTTGACCTCGTGCTCAGGGGGAGGCGCCGCTCGATCGGGCGTCAACCCCAGGGCCGGCCGAGGTGTGCCCAGGTTGCTGGTCATCAAGAGCAGAGCGCTGCGAAAGGTCGTGACCCGGCCCAGGCCATCGAGCAGACGACCTTGATCGAACAAACTCAAGAGCAGGTCGAAGATTTCCGGGGCGGCTTTTTCGATCTCGTCAAACAAGATCACCGAGAAAGGTTGAGTGCGCAGGCGACGCACCAGCGGTCCGGGCTTCTGCGAGCTGCCCAGCAAGCGCTCGGCAGCGCCCGGGCCGGAGAACTCGGCCATGTCCAGGCGCAGCAGTCGTTGTTCGTCACCGAAGAAGAAGCGGGCCAGGGCCTTGGCCATCTCGGTCTTGCCCACTCCCGTGGGTCCCGTGAACAGCAGTACTCCCAACGGGCGTTCAGGGTCGTTGAGGCCCGCTTTGAAGGTCAAGACCGTCGAGGTGACTCGACGGCAGGCGGCCGGCTGCCCCACCACCTGGGCCTGGAAGGTCTCGAAGACCTCGTCGGGCTCGAGGGTGAGATCATCGCGCAAGAATACCTCTTGCAGCCCGGTGATGCGCGAGAATTCGTTGACCACTCGAGGTAGGTCAGGGGCGGTGTCCTGGGCCAGCAGGGTGCGGAAGAATTCAGCGCTCGGTCCGGGAAAGGCCCGGTAGGGAAGGAAGCGCTGGTGAAGCTCGTAGATGGCCGTGACGATCTCGGGATGCACGCTGACGCGAGCACTATCGGCCATCTGCTGTAGCACGTCCAGAGCTTCCAGCCGGCGAAACTCGGGCATGGGGTGGATCTCGAACAGTTCGGTCAGCCCGGGCATCAGGCGACGGCACACCTCGAGTTGGGCAGGCGTGCTCTCGGCCACCATTCTAAGTTCACCCCGTTCGAGGTAGGGTCGAAAGAACGAGGCCAGGCTGTAGTCCGTTCCGGAGCTTCCCACCGTGATCAGGGCTAGCAGGTTGTCGAGGCATAGCCAGCCGTCGCACGCGGTGAGTTCCTCCACCAACCGCTCGCAGCGTTCTTCCCATTGGCCTAGATAGCGCATGCCGGCGATGATGCGGGCTGCCCCGGTGTAGTGAAAGCGCGGGCGCCCGCCCCGGCTGCGCCCGATTTTGCGGGCCACTGCGGCAGCCAGAGTCGTCTTGCCGGCTCCTGGGGGCGCCACCAGCAGCACGTTGCTCTGCCGTTGCGTCAAGGCCGTAACCAGGCTTTCTTGCAGTAGCCTGCGACCATAGGCTGGGCCGAGCTGGCGACGGTATTCGGGCGAGTCGAGAGGGTCGGCCACCGCCTCTAATTGACCGGCCCTGGCCAACAACGGACCGCTCGAGGCGACCGTATTCTTGCTCCGCAAGAAACTCAGCCATAGCTCGTCTGGCGGCAGGTAGGCTCGCAACTGGCGGGGGGTGAGATGGGTCAAGCGCTCACGAACGTAATGACGGATCAGTTTTCGCAGCGAGCGCTTTTCTTGGAAGAAGAATTGCAGATTCAACAGGGGCAGCGAGCACAGTCCCAGGCCGGACCGATGGCGCGCGGCCACCGCCACCACCGGCACCGGCAACTCCACTGGGTAGGGGTGGAGCCGGCCCTCTTCTTCGAATTCTGGCCGGACTTTGACCTCGAGCCGCAGCAGCTCGGCCTCGCTCAGGGTCGTGTGAGGGGGCGCCAGGTCCTCGTTCTGGCGCTCGGCCAACTGGCCACGCAGGTGGAGCATGGCCTCCTTTTCGGTCTCTCCCGCTCCAACCAGGCTGGGGTCCTCGACCAGCATGGCCAGGTGACGTTGCCGGAACTTCCAGACCAGAGTGGGAAACTGCGCGCTCGACATTCGGGGGCATTCTCACTCGAGCACGGCTTCTCCCGGGACCTTTCGGTCAAAAAAGTTAACATTGGCGAAACAAAATTGGAGCTCGTTTACAAGCCTTTAAGTTGCAATTCACTTCTTGTTAACACTCGCGCCCTATGCTGAAAAGGCAGAGGTCGATCCCATGCGTGGCGGCGCGGGTCGACCGGGTCCACAAACGTGAGGAGTGTGCATTGATGGCCACTGGTATTCATTCTGGCATTCGCAGTAGCAAGACAAACAAGACTGCCCATCCCCCCAAGACTCCCCTGAGCTGGTTGCTCGAACTCGAACCCAGGTTCAAGAAAGGGCTGTTGCTGTTGCTGGCTCTACTCTTGCTCTCGGGTGTCGCTCTCAAAGGATGGCAACAGGCCCGAAGCCCCAGGCCGCTGTTTCCTTTCGAACTCTCGGAACAGAGCCAACGCGAAGTCTCGCTCGAGCTGAGCAGGTTCGGCATCACCCACCAGATCGTTCCCGGGCAGGGTGTGGTGGTCGCTCCTGAGGATCGCGCCCAGGCCAGTTGGAAGCTCTCGCTCGAGGGCCTGCCCAGACTCCACGATCGACCCGCCGAGGCGAGTGGCTATGCCACCAGTGGCGAGCGAAAGAAGTTGGCCCTCGAGCAATTGCAATGGGATCTGTCGGCGACCTTGCGTCAGATTCCCCAGGTCGTTCAGGCTCGGGTGCAGATCGCCCGCAACGAGAGCCCGTTCGCGCGTGAGAAGCATCCCACGACCGCCTCGGTCTATGTCGAAACGCAGCCGGGGCAAGACCTCTCTGGCGAGCAGATCCGCGGCATCTTTCACCTGGTGGCCTTCTCGGTTCCCGACCTCGAACCCGGCAACGTCAGCTTGATGGGTCCCCAGGGTCCTTACGTGCTCGAAACCGAGCCGGAGCGGGTCAAGAGCGACTTTCAGAAAGAACTCACCGCCGAGACCACCCGTAAGGTGCAGGCTTTGCTCGAGCGCATCGCTCCCGGTCGCAACGCTCTGGTGGTCAACATCGAGTTCGATCTTTCCGAAGTCGAGATCAAGCGAAAAGACTATGGCGGGCCGGGCGAATCCAAGGTGGAGGTGCTGCGCAAGGTCCAGCGTGAAAGCGCCAATCGGACCGGCAATTCTGACGAGCCGGCGACCGCTTTGAGCCACGACGGCAAGAATTGGGAGTATGAGAAGATCGGCGAGGCCACCAAGGTCATGGCCGACGAGAGTTATATCTGGACCGTTCACAAGATGCCCCGCGTCAAGCGGTTGAGTTGCGCCGTAGCCTTTGATTCGGCCTATCAGGGTCAGAGCGAGCAGCTCACCCGTCTGGTCAAGGAGGCGGTCGGATTTGACGGTGCTCGCGGCGACGGGATGGCCGTCGAGTTCGTACCCATGCCGATGACTCCCCCCCGGGCTGCTTTGCCCCCGGTCGAGCCACCGGTGGTGTCCGAGGGTTGGCTGTCGGTGCCCTCGTTGTTGTTGGGCGCGGCTCTGAGCCTGGGGCTGGGGTTGCTGTTCATGTTCTGGTCGACGCGCCGGCCTCGGGTCGAGTTCGAACCGACCATCCTCGAATACAACGGGCCGGCCAACCTGCTCGATCTGCTGAGCACCCGCGACGGCAACGAGACTGAGACCCGCGTCAATCAGGGCGTCGAGGATCTGGCTCGTTCCGAGCCTCAGCAGGTGGCCCGTCTGATTCGTTCCACCTGGCTCGGAAACTGACCGAGGTCATTGCGAGCCAGCGCGGCTCACCTCATGATGGTTGCATGGGGTGAGCCCGGTGAAACAATTCTACGACGCTTTCTATACTTTCTTTGACGGCCTACCGGTGGGGGTTGTATTACTCGATTCCCACTCCAGGATTGTGGCCGTCAATCCGGCCTATCTCGAGCTGTCGGGTTTGTCTCGCGAAGAGGTGCTCGACCGGCCGTGTGCGGCCGTTCACCACGCCTATCTGTATGGAGAGGCCGAGCAGAGCTGTGGCTGTCGAGCCGGTCAGACCCCTCCCAGTTCGCCTGTGCTGGCGCTCGATCTTTGTCGCAACAACTGCCCCTTTCGCGACCCGAGCAAGGCCGTGGTCCCGCCGACTCTGATCTGGATGCGTCACGCCGAAGGACCGCCCAGACCCTACTATCGGACTTACTCACGCTTGGAGGGGGAAGGTTTGCTGCTGTTCCTGCATCCGGTCGAACCGTTGCACGAGTTAGTGATGAAAAGCCGCGAGGAGTGCTCTCGCCTGAGTATCGAGCTGTCGGCGGCGGCTAATCTGGACCGGCACCTGGTCCCGCCGCGGCGCGACCAGAGCGAGGGATTGGAATACGGGATCTGTTCCTTGCCCTATCGGCCGGTGGGAGGCGACACCGCCGAGGTGATTGCACGCAAGCGAGGTTTGGTGTTTTACGTCGCCGACGTGAGCGGCAAAAGCCTGCCGGGCGCGGTGGTGCTGCCCTTGCTGCGCCAGTTGTTGCACGAACATCTCGACGGGCCCCAATCGCCTGGCGAAATCATCTCGCGGTGCAACCAGCAACTCCACCAACTCCTGCCCAGCGATCTCTTCGTGGCCGCTACCTTCCTATTCTTTCAGAACGGGCTGCTCGAGGTGGTCAACGCCGGACAGGAACCAGTGCTTCTTCGGCGCACCGACGGAAGCTGCCAGCAGCTCGATCTCTCTGGCCCAGTCCTCGGCGTTTTCGAGCAAGCCCGTTTTCCGGCCACTCCCGTCGAACTCGAGCCGGGCGAGATGGTAGCCACCTGGACCGATGGCTTCGGCGAGGCCCTCGCGGAGGAGGGGCGGTCGCCCCAGAGCCTGCTCGAAGGTCTGGTTGACCAGACGCTGTCTCTGGCCGTACCCCGCATGGTGGAAGGACTGCATCGTAGTGACGACGCGACTCTGATGGTGGTTCGCAAGCTACCTACTCACCCTTCGGCAGCAGCAGCCGAACGGTAGTTCCGAAGCCCTCTTCCGAGTGCACTTGCAGGTCACCGTTGTGAGCCTCGACCAACCCCATGACCTCGACCAGACCCAGGCCTCGTCGCGCTTTGCGAGTAGTGAAGAAGGGCTCGAAGGCAAGCTCCCGAGCGGCCGCGTCCATACCGTGCCCGTCGTCCTGAATATCTAACACAATTCGACCGTGGACCTGGCTCCAGCCGGTGGTCAGGGTGACCTGACCCTGGCCGTCTACGAAGGCGTCGGCGGCATTGCGGACCAGCTCTTTGATGACTTCGAGCAGGGCTGCAGGATCGGCTAGCACCGGCGGTAGACCCACGGCCAGATTCATGACGCAACGAGCCGGCGCGAGCATGGACTCGAGCTCGGGCAACAGCGAACTCAGGAGTTCGTTGAGGTCCAACGAGCGCGGCTCGACCAGGCCTTCGGCGGCGCTCGATACGAGCTTTCGGCACAGTTCCGTGACCCGCCCGGCGGCGCTACGGATCTCGGCCACGAGGGCGGGCCGGTCGCTGTCTGGCTGGGAAAGGACGAGCTGGTCGACCCGGGCCAGGATGGTTTGAAGGTGCTTGTTGAGGATGTGGGCCACCGCTCCGATCAGGCGGCCTTGACCGAGTCGCCGCTCGTTCACCTCGCGGGTCAGGTCCGCTCGCTGATCCAGCAACAGGCGCAGATTGGTTACGTCGCTGATGAGCACCTGGCGAGCGCCGGTAGGGTCGACCCGCAGGTCGACCAGAGCCAGAAATCCCCTTTCGGTCTCGCCGCGCTGTAGCCAGATCTCTCGCTCGCCTCCTTCACTCAGAAACGCCTTCAGCTGGGCTTGCTGCTCGAGCCCCGCCAGATCATAGAGCGAGAGGCCCTCGATTTCCTGGCGTTTGAGACCGAAGAGGCCGCAGGCGGTCAGGTTGGCGCTGGTGACGCGAGCCTCGGCGTCTACGGTCAGGTAGCCGGCCGGGGCATACTCCCAAAGGTTTCGATAACGGTCCCGTTCATGCTCGAGGGCGAGTTTGGCTTGATGGAGCTCGGTGTTGCGCATCTCGAGCATGACCTTGTGCAGGCGAAGCTCTTTCAGAGGCTCGCCGGTCTCCTGGTCAGACACCGCTGCCAGGGCCCTTTCCCGTAGCTCGCTCAGATAGCTCGGGCTCAGCTGGCCGCGCTGGGAGAATGGCTCGAGAAAGCCGGGCGGAGGCCAGGGCAGGTGAATAGCCACGACCGTGCCCTGGCCGGGCCGGCTTTCCAGCTGGCAGCGGCCGCCCAGGAGTTCGGCTCGCTCAGAAAGGCTGGCCAGACCCAGGTTGGCGCTGCTGGCCTTGACCCGCTCAGGCTCGAATCCGACACCCTGGTCTTCGACCCGCAGCACCAGTTCTCCGGGCAGGTGACCCAGCCATATCCGAGCTCGATGGATCTGGGCGTGCCGCACCACGTTGTGGACGGCTTCCTGGGTCATGCGGAAGAGATTGCCTTTGAAGATGGGAGGCAACTCGGTATCATCGAGCTCGATCTCGAGGTCGAAGGTGACACCGCTATCGGTGCTCATGCGGTCCAGCAGATCCGACAGCATCTCGCCGAGGCCAAAGTCTTCCAGGCTGGGTGGGCGCAGCTCACCAATTAGACGACGACCTTCCACCACGGCATTCTCCAGGCGCTCCGAGGCCGTGCTCAACAGCCTCGGGTCGGGTCGGCGGCGAGCCTTGTCGACCAGCAGGCGGGCCCCGATGACGAATTGCAGCAAGCCATCGTGGAGTTCACGCGCCAGCGACAAACGTTCTTGTTCCTGGGCCTGCAGCAGCCTGTCTACCAGGGTCCTCAGGCGGTCCCTTTCGAGGCGAAGATTGTCGGTTATCACGTTGTTCAGTCTAGACCAGGTAGAAGTTTTTCACTATGACCCGGATCATCTCCATGCCTGACAAATTGGGGTAGACTGTGAAAGAGGAACAATGATCGCAGCTACCCATTCTAACCATACGGCTCTTAGAGTCTTGCTGGTCGACGACCATCCGGTGGTCCGCAACGGCTTGATGTTGACGCTGGCTGACGAGCCAGGTATCGAGATTGCGGGCGCGGTGTCGACCGCCGAAGAGGCGCTGCAAATCGCCGGTCAGGAGCGACCGGACGTGGTGGTCATGGATATTCGCTTGCCCGGCCGTAGTGGGCTCGAGGCCGCCCGTGAGCTGCATCATCGCTATCCGGAGCTCAAGATCGTGATGTTGACGGTGCATGGCGAGCGCATCTATCTCGCCCGCGCGCTGCAGGACGGCGCCGTAGGCTACGTGCTCAAGGATGCACCCGGCGAGATGATCGTCGAGGCCATCCGGGCCGCGGGTTTGGGCGGCAGTCTGACCCCGACCCACATGTTGCGCGAGCTGGTCAGTCAGCGAGGCCACCGGGCTCATCCTGAAGGACCGACCCTGACGGCTCGCGAGACGAGCGTGCTACAACTGCTGGCCGAGGGCTTCTCGAATCGCGAGATCGCCGACCAGATGACGCTGGCCGAGGGAACCATCAAAAAGCACGTGCAGAGTCTGATGAGCAAGCTCGAGGCTCGCAGTCGGGCTCATGTCGCCGCCCGAGCGGTGCGACTCGGCCTGGTGGATTAGCCTCCGACTACGGCCAGGGATTGGCGAATGCAATCGGGCCGCAACAGCGTCATTCGCCCGTTGTTTTCCCTGACTAATCCGTCTTTACGCATTTCGGACAGGGCTCGTACGGTCGACTCGACGGTGGTGCCGATCAACTCGGCCAGCACCTGGCGGCTGAACGGCAGAGGAAACTCGATACAACCTCCCTGAGCGTCGCCAAGTTTGCTGGCGATGGCCAGCAACACCCGCGCCGTTCGTTGACGCACCTTTTCCACCGCCAGCGACGCCAGCATCTCTTGCTGCTGGCGAAACTTGGCGCAACAGGTGGCCAACCCGCAGGGCATCATCTGACCGTGCTGGTCGCAAAGTTCGATGAAGTCGGGCCAGCTGATCTGGTCCACCCCTCCGTCGAGCATGGCGATGCAACTGGCTCCGTAGGTCTGGCCGCTCAGACCGCAGACCACACCACAGAACTCTCCTGGAAAGAGAATCTCGGTGACCATCTCCCGTCCCCCGGGGGTAGCCACCGAGACTTTGGCCCAGATGTCTCGCATCAAGAATAGGTGAGTGGGCCTATCGCCTTGAGAGAAGAGGGCCTGACCAGCCACCACCGCACGGGTCTCTAGCCGTGCCTGGAAATCACGAGCGGCGGCAGGGTCGAGTTTCCCCAGGTATGAAGTGTTAGTCCCCAGCATAGTGCCAATGTATCACCGGGTTTTCGCGCCTCCCAGCCTCATTCGGCCACCCAGGCGTGGCCAAACGAACCACCCCTTTCGGCCCAGGCCCGCCTGATCAAGGTCATAGGCTCCTCGGTTCACGTCTGCTAAACTGGTAGCCGGAGGACTTCAAGATGTCATACACGATACTAGTGCCCTTAGACGGCTCGATGACGGCCGAACGAGCTATCGCTCCCGCCCTAGAACTGGCCCGTCAGCATCAGGGAGCGGTGGTATTCATTCAAGTCTTTCCGGTGGGTGTCGAGCCCCCCGAATCCGCCCGCGAGTACCTCGGCGTGCGGGTCGAATCGGCTCGCGCGGCCGGAGTAGAGGCCAGCAGCGAGACTCACGCTGGGGAAGCCCATCAGGTCATCCTCGAGCGGGCCGCCCAGGTCGACACGGTGGTGATGAGCAGCCACGGGCGCTCGGGATTCAATCGCCTGTTGCTGGGCAGCGTGACCGAGAAGGTCGTGCGCCAGGCACCCTGCCCGGTGCTGGTGGTGCGCTCGACGCAGCTCCACCTCGATCAGGTCCGGCGAATCCTTGTCCCCCTCGACGGCTCGAAGCTGTGTCGGCACGCCTTGCCCGAAGCCGCCCGTCTGGCCACCGCCACCGGTGCCACGCTGGTGCTGGCGCGAGTGGTCGAGCCTCTGCCGATCGATCCGCTTTTCGTGACCGTCTGTGATCGCGAGCAAGAGGAGCGGGTGGTGGAGGGGTATCTGAGCAAGTTGGCGGCCGAGCTGCATCCTTCGATTCCCGTCGAGCTGCGGCACGAGTGGGGGTCGCCGGCCCGCGTGCTTATCGAAATGGTGGAACTGCGCAACATCGACCTGGTGGTCATGACGACTCACGGCCGGAGCGGCTTTGACCGGTTCGTGTGCGGCAGCGTGGCCGAGAATATGCTGCGGGTCTGCCACGTGCCGGTCTATCTGGTCTCGGCCCGGGCCTGCCACCAGACCCCCGAAGCGGTCCTGGCCGCTCGCTCGGTGGCCGGATAGCGATGCCGTTCATTCCTAGCCTCGTCTTGCGCAAGCTCTATCAGCGCTCCAGCCTGCGCAACACCCATCGGGGGGTCGCTTTCTCGCTCAAGAATCGGCTGGGAGAGGTCATGGTGCTCGGGGTCGAGTCGTTTCGACTCGATGGCGCGCCGGTGGCCTTGAACCGCATTCTGGCCCAGTTGCCGAAACGCTCCTTCACTCTAGACCGTCTCAACGCCGATGACGCCCTCGAACTGGCCGTGGGCGACCGCCTCTCGCTGGTGCTCGATGTCGAGCCTCTGGGGGAGGGCGAGCACACCCTTGAAATGGTCTTTGTCACCGCGCCCTTCGGCCGGCTCAGACTCAAAGTGGAAGATACCCTGGCTAGCCGTCAGCATGATCCCACCCACATTCCCCGCAGTCTCGACGATGACTACGCTCCGGCCGTGGTGGCTCAACGACAAGGGTTCGTCGAGGAGCGTTGCGGAGTGCGACTCGAGCACGTCAAGTCGCACTCTTTCGACCCCCAGTGCGTGGCCGGCAACATCGAGAACTTCTTTGGCGTGGCTCAGGTACCGCTGGGCCTGGCCGGCCCGCTCAAAGTGGACGGTGAGCACGCTCAAGGCGACTTCTATGTGCCCATGGCCACCTCGGAGGGAACCCTGGTGGCTTCTTACGGTCGGGGTATGAAGGTCTTGCACCGCTGCGGCGGGGCCCGCTGTTCGGTGGTGGGCGACCAGATGCAGAGAGCGCCGGTGTTTCTCTTCGGCGACGCTCGTCAGGCTCGGCTCTTCGCCGACTGGATCAAGACTCACCAGCAGGAGATTGGGCGGGCGGCCGAGGCCACCTCACGAGTGGCCCGCCTCAAGCACATCGAGTACTACCTTGTCAGTCGGTTCGTCTATCTGCGTTTTGACTATACCACCGGCGATGCGGCCGGCCAGAACATGGTCAGTCGGGCTACCCTGGCAGCCTGCAACTGGATCCTCGAGCATTACGACGCGGCAATCGAGGACTTCTATCTAGAATCCAATCTGGCTACCGACAAGAAGTCCTCGATGATCAACATCATCCACAGCCGGGGAAAACGCGTCACCGCCGAGGTTACCGTCGACCACGAGACCCTCTGGAGCCTGCTGCGTACCACCCCGGAACGTCTTCACCATCACAACGGCGTGGCGAATCTGGGGGCCTTTCTTTCGGGCGCCAATAACAACGGGCTCCACGCAGCCAACGGCATCACCGCTGTCTTCCTGGCCACCGGTCAGGATGTGGCCAACGTGGCCGAAGCCAGCGCTGCCATGCTTTACACCGAGATCACCAGAGAGGGCGCTCTCTATCTCTCCATCACTCTTCCCTGCCTGATCGTGGCTACCCATGGCGGCGGGACCGGCTTGCCCACCCAGCGGGAGTGCCTCGAGATGCTGGGTTGCTATGGAGTGGGCAAGGTCTACAAGTTGGCCGAGATTGTGGCTGCCACGGTATTGGCCGGCGAACTGTCACTTGCGGCCGCGATCTCGTCTGACGAATGGGTCTCGGCCCACGAAAAACTAGGTCGCCATCGCTAGCTCGGCGAAAGCGCCCTCGAATTCTGCTACCAAGGCCTGGGGGTCGACGACGCCGGCGTCGCTGGCCACTCCTACCCGCACTTCGCCGGCGTAGCTGATGATGCTGACTCCCAGAGCCAACCGGCCCGATTGAGGGACCCAGAACATCAACTGGCTGACGGGAACGCCTCCCACGACGAGTCGTTGCTCGGGTCCGTGGACGTTGGTGGACACCAGGCTCGCCCGCGAACCGAACAGGCGTACCAGGGCCAGTTCCAAACTCACCGGCAGGCAACCGGCCAGGCGCAACACCCCATAGAGAATGGCCGCGTGGGGAGTGTTCTTGAGCTTGAGCAATCTACGACGGGACTCGCGCAATCGCTCCAGCGGATCGTCGATTCCGACGGGCAAGGCGGCGAAGGCCAGGCCGAATTGATTGCCCAGGGTGAGGTCGCGGGCCGGCCTCAGATCTACCGGCATGACCGCCCGCAGATTAGCCGGTAGCGATTGGCCGGTCTTTTGCAGATGGCGGCGCAGGGCCCCGGTCAAGGTGGCCAGGAGCACATCGTTGACGGTCCCCCGGACCTTCTTTTCGATGCGCTTGACCTCGCTCAGAGGGATAGGGCCAGAGACGGCGGCCAGCTTGGTTCGGCCCAACGAGCCCTTGAGATTCGAGGCCGGTTCAGGCGAGAGCAACACGCCAAAGATCAGCTCGCCCAGGGCCGACAACCATGCGCCCACGCGTCCCAGCCCCGGGCGGGGCGAGCGGCCCCGAGAGGGCGGGGGCGGGTTGTCGGCCAGGCTGGTGAGGACCTTCATCATGGCAACCCCGTCGCCCATGGCGTGATGCACTCGGATGACCAGGGCCGTATCGGCCCCTAACCAGACCGCGTGGATCTGCCAGAGCGGACGCGACCGGTCGAGGGGTTGGCTCATCCACTGACCGACCAGGTCGAGCAGCCGCTCAGGGGTCGATTCGGTCATGACCAGATGATGGTCGAGTTCAAGCTCGGCGTCTTCGACCCAATGGGGCGGGCCCACGGTTGGATCGACCACCTTGCAGCCAAAGCGGTCATGAGACATCAAGGGTGTCACCACGTGGCGCTCGAGCCACGGGCGATCGAGGCGACCCTCGAGCAGAAAGAGCCCGGTGATGGTCATCAGATTGCTGGGCTCTTCCATGTGCAGCCAGGCTGCGTCGGCCCGGGTGAGCGCAGTCATTCCAGCACGTCACTGGCCCGCAGACGAGGGGTCGGCGGTCGCTGGACCTGAAGTGGAGGGCGGCCCATGCGCGCGACCACCTGAGGATACCCGCCGGCTCCTAGGAGTTGGACAAGCTTGGGGCGCAACTCGGGTCGTTGCAGCGGCTGGTTGAGGGTCGATGCCTGCAGGCCGTGACTGACCCCCGTCAGCAGGACGTTCTGCAGGGCTCGGCCGGCCAACAACCATTGCAGGGGGTTGTCTTCGTCGGTGAAAATGACGAACAGCAGAGCAGAGCCCCAGATGAGCTCTCGATCCTGTTCGGCATGGCCTGCTCCCAGGTCGAAGTGGCGCTCCAGGCCGGGAGAGAGCAGTGAAAACAGATTGCCTAGCCCGCGGCTATAGCCGGGGACGCCGGTGCCCTGGCGAGAGTAGTTCGTGCGCATCCACTCGGCGAACTCGTGACGATAGGCCGGGTCGGCTTCGAGTTCTCGATCGGCCTCTTCCACCAACTCGATCAACTCGACCCGATCGACGTCGTCGACCATCACCAGTCGGGCCCCCTCCTGGCTGGCCGCTCGACCCAGGTCGCGCAAGACTTCACGGCCCACCGGGTCCTCGTCGAAAGGCAGATAGCAGGTGTGTCGTTTCGGGATGCAATCGAAGAGCCGGTGCTCCTGACGCGAAGCGTGGGAAGGCACCGCCAGCGACACTCGGGCCAGTAGATCCGAGTCCGGGCCTTCGGGAAACTGCTCGACCAGGGTTCCCCAGCCGTAGTGATGCAGGGCGATCAAGAGGTTGCACAGGGCCGCCCCACAGGCTATCACCAGGTCTCGGTCCTGGGGATCGATGACCGGTAGGGCGCGCCGCCGATCGGCGTAGAGTTCCACCGAGCCGTCCTCGAGGTGAAAGCGCCAGGGCTGGGTGTTGTGGGTAGAGGGCGCCAGAACAGCGTAGTTGAGCGCGAACTGAAGCCGCTCTTGGTGGCTGCCGTTGATGGGATAGTCGCTGGCTCGAATGTGCCAGGCTTTCAAGTTCGTCTGTGTCATCGCTCTCAGTCTAGCAGTGGCCCGGGCGGGTGACGATGATCGGGATCATCTGGGCAGATGACCCAGGTCATCGTCCGAATTCTTGCTAGAGGCTATGCTACGGGTATGACAGGGGCCAAGAAGAATATGGGCTGGTGGTATCTGGCGCTCGGGTTGCTCTTGCTCTGGGTGTGGCAGGGTGCTTTGTTGGAGCGGACCATCCAGACCTTGACCTATAGTCAGTTCAAAGAGCATGTCCGCCAGAGCCAGGTGCTCGAATGCGAGATTCAGAGCGACCAGATCGTGGGCAAGCTCAAGCCCGAGAAGCCCGATGACCATCCCACCCTGTTTCGCACCATCCGGGTCGAGGATCCCAACCTGGTGGCCGACCTCGAGAAAACCGGCACCCGGTTTGTGGGCACCAGGCCGGACGTGTTCGTCACCTTCTTCCTGACCTGGGTCTTGCCGCTCCTGCTGCTGGTGGGGCTGTGGAGCTTTCTGGGCCGCATGGCTTCGCCCGGCAGCGCCCTGGTAGGAATGGGCAAGAGTCGAGCCCGGGTGGTGGCAGACCGAGCTACCGGCGTGACTTTTGCCGATGTGGCCGGCTGCGAAGAGGCCAAGTCTGAATTGAGCGAGGTGGTCGACTTCTTGCAGCATCCCGACCGCTACCGTCGCCTGGGGGCGCATATTCCCAAAGGGGTCCTGCTGCTCGGCCCGCCCGGAACCGGCAAGACTTTGTTGGCCCGGGCCGTGGCTGGAGAAGCGCGGGTCCCCTTTTATTCGCTCTCGGGCAGCGAGTTCGTCGAGATGTTCGTAGGCGTCGGCGCCTCGCGCGTGCGCGACCTGTTCGAACAGGCCAAGGCCAATGCGCCCTGTATCGTCTTCATCGACGAACTCGATGCGGTCGGGCGCGAACGCAGCGTGCGCATCGGGTCGGTCAACGACGAGCGCGAACAGACCCTCAATCAGCTGCTGGTCGAAATGGACGGGTTTGCCCCCAACGCAGGAGTCATCTTGCTGGCCGCGACCAACCGGCCCGAGGTGCTCGACCGAGCCTTGTTGCGGCCCGGACGGTTCGACCGGCGCGTGGTGCTCGACGCGCCCGACCTGGAGGGTCGGCTGGCCATCCTTCAGGTCCACTCCCGAGGCAAACCGCTTTCTAAAGAGGTTGATCTTCGCCAACTGGCGCGCTCTACTCCCGGCTTTTCGGGGGCTGACCTGGCCAATGCCATGAATGAAGCCGCCCTGATCGCGGCCCGCCAGCGCTGTACCGCCATCGAGCAAGCTCATCTGGAGGAGGCGGTCGAGAAGACGGTGGCCGGACCCGAGCGAAAGTCTCGTCGCCTTTCTGAAAGCGAGAAAGAGCGGGTGGCCTATCACGAATCGGGCCACGCCCTGGTCGCCTTGCACTGCCCCCACGCCGACCCGGTGCACAAGGTCAGCATCGTGCCGCGAGGCCTGAGCGCTCTCGGCTACACCTTGCAACTGCCCCGCGAAGATTCCTACCTGACCACCCGCTGCGAGCTGGTCGAACGCTTACGGGTTTTGCTGGCGGGACGAGCGGCCGAGGAGCTCGTCTTTGGCGAGGTCAGCACCGGCGCCGAGAACGACCTCGAGCGGGCCACGGCGCTGGCTCGCCAGATGGTGTGTCTGTTCGGCATGAGCGATACGCTCGGCCCGGGCCAATGCGCCCGTCGCGACTCGGCTTTTCTCAATCCTGATGGCACGTTGGCTCGGGATTGTAGCGAGGCTACCGCTGCCCTGGTCGACCTCGAGGTGAAGTCCTGGTTGGTCGAAGCCAGTCGCGAGGCCCGTCATCTGCTCGAGCAGCATCGGGAGCTGCTCGACAAGCTGGCCGTTCGCCTGTTGGAAGTCGAGTCCATCGAGCAAGACGAATTGGCCGAGATTCTGCGCCAAACCTGACCGGGATCAGTGCGATCTGCAGTCCTGGTGGATAGGCTGGAAGCGAGCAGGTGAGATTCGTGCCCGACCGTTACACCTGCTTCAATCGCTCGACCGGCGTCTCGGCGAACTCGAGTCGCGTGTGGTCGAGCTATCGGACTGGAGAGAATCGCACTTGCCTGCCCTGCGCTGATCAGGATCATCGCTTCAGGGGCGGCACGGGACCTAGAATGGAGACACGGAGGTATGCCATGAGCTGTGAACATATGCACAACGAACATGAAATCTGGAACCAGGAGCACGATCGGTGGAACGCCGAGCTTTATCAATGGCGAAATGAGTCCGAGCGGGCGACCAGTTGCCTCAAAGAACTGATCGCGCGGATGGAGTCTCGAGCCCGCACTCTTGAGCTGCACGCTATCGCCATCGACACGCTGGTGCAGAAGATTGCAGTCCACGAGAACTCGATGGCCTGTGATTGCGGTGAGGGCGTGATGATGCTCGATGTCCACGAAGGGGTGCGCCAGGAGCATGCCCGCCAGGGCGAGCTTCACGGCGAGCTAGGCCGACGCCATCAACGGCTGATGGCCTGCTTGACCGAGCTGGAAGAGATTTTGGGCCCAGCTGGCGAACCGGTTATGCACTGTTGTGCCAAAACTGTTGGACTGCATTAACTAGTGGACCCAGATAGGCTCATCGACTATCTGGTCGACCATCACCTGGTCACTCGGACCGAGGTGGCCGTGCTGGCGGGCACCGATGCTCAGCGCGGCAAGCCGATCGAACGGGTGCTGGTCGACGAACGGCTGGTCGATGAGGAGCAGATGCTCGAGGCCATGGCCGCGGTCTATGGCCTTTCTTTGGTGAACCTGGGCCCCGACAATCTCGATCCCGAGATGGCCAGCCAGATTCCCCGAGCCCTGCTCGAGAGTTTTTGTGTCTATCCGCTCCAGCGTGAGGAAGGCTCGAGCACGCTTCTCTTAGCTACCACCGATCCTTTCGACATCACGGTAGAAGACACGTTCCGTTACATCACGGGCCTGCAGATACGCCCCGTATTGGCGCGTCGCCACGAGATCGAAGGGGCTATTTCGGGCGAACTCCTCGGCCGCGAAGGCTTTCATCTGCTGGTCGAACAGATTCCCGCCGATTACACCCTCGAGCGGCTCCAATCGATGCTCACTCGCGAGGAGGACTACTCCTCCGAGTCGGCTACTCCCATCATTATCCTGGTCAGCGCCATGCTGGGCGAGGCAGTGCGGATGAAGGCCTCGGACATCCACATCGAGCCTCAGGAAACCTACCTGAGGATCCGCTACCGCATTGACGGCATCCTGCGCACTATCGTCGAGTTACCCAAGCGGGTCGAAAAGGCCTGTGTTTCCCGAGTGAAGATCATCTCGGGACTCGATATCAGCGAATCGAGAAGGCCTCAGGACGGTCGCACCAGCTTGCGGGTGGGCACCAGCCAGGTGGACATGCGGGTGAGCGTGATCCCTACCTTTTTTGGAGAGAAGGTGGTCTTGCGCATTCTCGACCGCAGCGCCGTCTTGCTCGAACTCGAACAGCTCGGGCTCAGCTCACAGGACTACCAAACCCTGCACGGTTTTTTGCAGTCGAGCCATGGCATGATTTTGAACACCGGTCCCACCGGCTCGGGCAAGACTTCGACCCTCTACGCAGCTCTTCGCATCCTCAACACGATCGATGTCAACATCATGACCGTCGAGGATCCGGTCGAGTATCAGGTGGCTGGAATCAGCCAGGTGCAGGTCCATCCCAAGGCGGGCGTAACCTTCGCTTCGGCTCTGCGCTCGTTTTTGCGTCAGGACCCGGACATCATCATGGTCGGAGAGATCCGCGACCTGGAGACCGCCGAGATCGCCGTTCAAGCCGCCCAGACCGGGCATCTCGTGTTTTCGACTCTCCACACCAACGACTCTCCCACGACGCTCACTCGCCTGATTCTCATGGGACTCGAGCCGCACATGGTCGCTGGCTCGTTGTTGTGCGTGGTGGCCCAACGCCTGGTTCGGCGGCTTTGTCGCCATTGTCGCCAGGCCACTGAGCTTAGCGAGGATCAGGCCAGACTGCTGGGTCTGTCCTACGAACAGGTGGTGCCGAAAAGGCTGTTCAAAGCAGTGGGATGCGAACACTGCGATCAGCGTGGCTATCGTGGTCGGCTGGGTTTGTTCGAGTTGTTGCCGGTAACGGCCGCCGTGCGCCAGCAAATGCTCGAGGATCCCTCCGAGGAGTTGCTCTGGAGGGTGGCCCGCAGCGAAGGGATGCGCACTCTGCTCGAGGATGGCATCGTCAAGGTCGAGGCGGGTGACACCAGTCTCGATGAACTGTTGCGTGTGGTGACGGTGCGCCGGGCTCGCAATCTTGAAGGCGCCGCCCCGGCTTTGCTCACGTCGGCCCAATGCGTGGCCGATGTCATGACCACAGAGGTGGTGTCGATCGACTCCGATACGGCCCTGCCCGAGATCGTCGAGCGTTTTCTTGAGCATAACATCAGCGGGGCTCCGGTGATCGATAGCCAGGGCAGCGTGGTCGGCGTGGTATCATTCAACGACCTGGCCGTCTACAGTCTGGCTCCGCCGGTCCTGGGGGGGCTGCATCTCAAAGCCGAAGACGTCATGAGCCGCACCACCATCAAGTTGAGCCCTCACGACTCTCTCGACAAGGCGGCCCAGTCCTTTCAGCGGCACAAGGTGCACCGGCTACTGGTCGAAGAGCGGGGCGCGCTCGTGGGCGTGGTCACGCCCCTCGATCTGCTTTCGGCGAAATGATCCCGGTCATCGCGAGACTCTGGGGCTTGTTCTAAGTTGTACCTAAGAGGAGGTGCTTATGATCACGACCTGCCAAAGTTTGAACATCGACCGTCTTCAGGTTCCCGAAGCCACAGGGCCCCTTGAAGTGGTCGAGACTCACATCTCCTGGGTGGTGCTGACCGGCGACTATGCTTACAAGCTCAAAAAGCCCCTGGCCCTGGGCTTTCTCGATTTCTCTAGCCTCGATAAGCGCCTGTTCTTCTGCCAGGAAGAGCTGCGTTTGAATTCTCGCCTGGCTCCTCACATCTATCTGGACGTGGTGCCGGTCACCGGCACCCCCGACCAGCCCGTGTTGGAGGGCGAAGGTCCGGTCATCGACTATGCCGTCAAGATGCGGCAATTCGAGCAGAGCGGGCTGCTCGATCGCGAGATCGCCGAGGATCGGGTCACGCCTGAGCAGATCGACGCCATCGCAGAGATCGCCGCCGACTTCCATGCCCGCATCGCCCGGGCGGGTCCTCAAAGCGAGCACGGCTTGCCTGAGAACATCCAGGCTCCGGCCATCGAGAATTTCGACGAGACCCTGGAGTTGATCGGCGACCATCCGGCCCGAGCGCGTTTGGAGGCCCTCCGGGGTTGGACCGAAGAGACCTTCGCTCGCCTTCGCCCGTTGATGGCGCAGCGCCACGACGAGGGCTTTGTGCGCGAGTGCCACGGCGACATGCATCTGGGCAATATGGTGCACCTGGGTGGTGGCCAGTTGCTGATCTTCGACGGCATCGAGTTCAACGACAACTTGCGCTGGATCGATGTGCTCAACGAGATAGCCTTTCTCTTTATGGATCTCGAGCATCGGGGCCGTCCCGACTTCGCCTGGCGCGCTCTCAATCGCTACCTCGAGGTTACCGGCGACTATCAGGCAATGCCTTTACTCGACTACTATCTGGTCTATCGGGTGATGGTCCGAGCCAAGGTGGCGGCCATTCGCCTGGCGCAGTCCCACGACCCCGCCCTCGAAGAAGAGTTGCTGGCCTTTCTAGCTCAGGCTGAGCGCTATGCCGCCAGCCACCAACCGCGCTTGATGCTGACCCACGGACTGTCGGGCTCAGGCAAGACTTACTTCAGTCAGCTGGTGCTCGAACGGCTCGGTGCCGTCCGTCTGCGCTCGGATCTCGAACGCAAACGCCTGCACGGTCTGGCGGCTGACCAGAGTTCGGGCTCTGGGGTCAACCAGGGCATCTACACCCGCGAGGCATCCAAGCGCACCTATGACCACCTGGTGGCTCAGGCCAAAACCATGCTGGCGGCCCATCATCACGTGCTCGTCGATGCCGCTTTCTTGCACGCTTCCCAGCGCGAGCAGTTTCGACGCCTGGCCGAAGAAGTGGGGGCCGAGTTCACGATACTCGACCTTCAGACCGCGCCGGAGGTGTGTCGTCGACGCCTGGAACAGCGCCAGGGCGATGCCTCGGAGGCGGACCTGGCTGTGCTCGAGAATCAGCTGTCCGGCGAGCATCGACTCGACCCCGACGAGCAGGGTCAGGTCGTGGCCGTGGGCGACGACCTGGAACAGGCTCTGGCTCGGATGTTGGACTAGCTGGCAGGGACCAGTAGCACCGGGCAGAGCGAGCCCCGGACTACATTCTCGGCCACGCTGCCCCACCAGGCTCGGGCTAGCCCGCTGCGCTGGTGGGTGGCCATGACTACCAGGTCGATGGCCTGGTGCTGGGCCAGGTGGAGGATGCCACGAGGAATCGAGCCGGACCAGGTCAGGGTCTCGCTGGGAATGTCCTCGGGAGTGGTCGCTCGGATGTGGGCGAGGTATTCGCGAGCCTCGGATTCTTCGCGCTGGCGCTCAGGGTGGTCGGGCTCGAGGTCGCCGTAGGTGACCCGACAAAAGACGACCGAGGCGCCCGTGAGACGGGCCATCTGATAGGCGGTGGGTAAGGCCCTGGCGGCCAGGCTGGTCCCATCCAGGGGAACCAGGATGCGTTTGACCTGGGCCAGGCGCACCGGTTGAGAGCGCAACACCAGCACCGGCAGGTCGGCTCGTCGCACCACCTCCTCGGTGGTACTGCCCAAAAGCAAACGTTCGAAGCCCGAACGGCCGTGGCTGGTCATCAGCAAAAGATCGACCTGATCCGATTGGGCGGCCAGTTCCAGGGCAACCGAGCCCTCCCTGGCCATCACCTCGACCTGGCACCCGGCCTGACGCAACTGGTCGGCCTGCCGGTCGAGATACTCCTCCACTTCACGCCGGTCGTCGGCAGTGGGAGTAAACCGCAACAGGTCTTTATCCTGGGCGATGCTGACCACCGTGGGCAGGACCCGCACCAACACGATTTTGCCGTTTTGCAGGCGGGCTAGATCGAGAGCGGGGCGCAACGCCCGTTCGGCAAGCAACGACCCATCCAGGGCCACCATCACTGTATAACTCATAACCTGAGCTTAGCCGTGCACCGGCTGCCTGGGTATGACCTGGGTCAGTCAATACTGCTCTAACACGACGCAAGTGTGGCTCCTATCGGCCGATTCTAAGATAGGATGTGAATCGAACCAAAGGAGATTAGCCAGTGCAGATTCGAGCGCACCCCTACGTTGCCGTGCGCAACGGCGTATTCTTTCCCGGCTCCGGAACCGTCTTGACGGTCGGACGCCCGGCCTCGATGGCGGCCGTAGAAGCAGCCGCCCAGAGCGCCGACAAGCTGTTGGTCTTGCTCACCCAACGCCGTCCCGAGATCGACGAACCGAGCCTGGATGACCTGCATGAGGTGGGCGTGCGAGCCGTCGTTCATCGGGTCGAACGGCTTGACGGCACCATCGAGTTGGTGGTTGAAGGGCGTGACCGCGTTCGCTTGCGAGACCTCGGACAGCAGCCCTTTCCGGTGGCGCAGGTGGAACTGCTGGCGGCCCAGTCGGGCGCAAGCGAGACCGAAGAAGAGCTTCACGAGGAATTGATCGAGCAGTCCGGCCGTCTTTTTGAACTGGCCGGCGAGGCCGGTCACACCGCCGCCCGGTTGGCCTCGAGGATGACCAACCCCGGGGAACTGGTCAGCTTTCTGGCCAGCGCCTTGACCCTTTCCACCGACGAGGGAATGGCCGTGTTGGGAGCCGAGCGGTTGGAGGATGCCCAGCGCTTGACCCTGGAGTATCTCTTCGACCGCATCGAGTTGCTCGAGAACGGTGGCGAGGTGCCGGTGGGCAGGCTCGACTGGAACGACGACGAGGTCGATGTCGAGGTCGACCGATCGATTGCCGTGGCGCTATTGAGGGACCGGCTGGCCGAGTGCCAGGCCCCCGAGGATGTGGCAGCGGCCGTCCATCAAGAGATCGATAAACTCGAGCGATTCGAGCCCGAGTCGGTGGAGTATCAGAACGTGCTCACCGGCCTCGAGCTCTTTCTCGAATTGCCCTGGACCAAAGCCACCACCGACTGTACCGACCTCGAAGCGGTGCGCCAGCACCTCGACCAACAGGTCGACGGGTTGGATGGGGTCAAGGCCAGGTTGTTGGATCGCCTGGCTCTTCCCGGTTCAAAGCTGCTCTGTTTTTGCGGGCCCCCCGGCACCGGCAAGCAGACCCTGGCCCTGGCCCTGGCCGAAGCTCTGGGCCGAGAGTTCGATCAGCTCGATTTAAGCGGAGTTGATTGCGAGAGCTGGCTCTGCGGCACTCCCTGGAACGCCCCCGGAGCCAGCCTCGGTCAACTTTACCAGGCCCTGCGACGGGCGCGCACCCTCAATCCCGTGCTGGTCTTTCAGGCCGACCGCCTGGACGAAACCACCGCTCGCTGCCTGCTGGCCCTGGGAGAGCGCTGTCGGGATCGCTACCTGGGATTGCCCTTCGACCTGTCGGGCGTGATGCCGGTGGTGCTGACCCACTCGGTCGAGGAGTTGCCCGTCAGCCTGCGCTCGAAGCTCGAGCTGATCGAGTTGCCTGGCTATCCCCGCCAGGCGAAGATCGAACTGGCGCTGGGCCGTCTGTTGCCTGAGGATGTCCTTCTGCCAGAGCAGCTGATCGGTGACCTGATCGACGGCTACACCAACGAAGCCGGAGTCGAACAACTAGCTGGTCTCTTGCACCGGATAGCGGCCCGGTCCAAGCGATTGAAACAAACCCCCGATGGCGCCCTCCTCGCGCAATGGCTCGGGCCGGCCGCTCACCGCCTGCCGCTGGCTGGAGTGGGTCTGGCCCAGTCAGCCATAGCCACCAGCCAGGGAGTTTCGCTGGTGCCCTTCGAGGCGCTGCAACTGCCCCACCAGGACGACTTGCTCTTGACCGGCTCCCCGGCTTTGCATGAAGTCGCCCTCATGGCTCGCAGCTTGCTGATGGCGCGTGGGCTAGCTCAGGGCGGCTTCCATCTCCACCTTCCCGAGATCGTGGCGAGCGACCGGGCTGCCGCCGGCCTGGCGGTACTGGCGTCCGTCGCTTCGGCAGCCAGCGGTCTCGAGCTACCGGCCGAGGTCGGCCTGATTGGTTGCTTGAGCCTGACCGGGCAGTTGCGAGCCGTTTCGACTCTGGCCGACAGGCTGCTGGCCGCCCAGCGGGCCGGCCTTCGACAACTGATCCTGCCGGCCGCCAACGCCAAGGAGCTGGCCCTTTTGCCAGAATCCGTTCGCGGGGGCCTCGAGTTGCGACTGGTCGAGACCATCGATGATGCTCTGACGGCCGCGCTGCCACAGCTGCTTCCCCATCTAAACTTGATCCGCGTCATCTCGCCCAGGCCTCGGGCAAGCTAGACTAAGGACATGATCTATCAGGACCGTCGTCAGGCGGGAGCCGAACTCGCGAAGGCGCTGTCTCACTACCGCGGCAGCGTCGACCTCGTGCTGGGCTTGCCCCGGGGTGGAGTGCCCGTGGCGCGCGAGGTGGCTCGCTTGCTCGAGGCTCCTCTGGATGCACTGGTGGTCCGCAAAGTGGGCTATCCTCACCATCCCGAGGTGGCTCTGGGAGCCGTCACCGCCAGTGGCGTCTGGGTCGCCAACCCTGAAACGGCGGGGCGGCTGCCTCGCGACCGAGGGACGATCCAACGTCTGATCTCGGTCCAGCTGCGCGAGGCGAGACGCGTGGAACGACGCTTTCGTCCGGGACTTCCACCGCTGGAGGTGGCCGGCAAGCGTGTGATCTTGGTAGACGATGGGCTGGCCACCGGCTCCACCATGCTCTGCGCCTTGATGGCACTGCGCCCGCAGCATCCGCAGCGGTTGGTGGTGGCGGTGCCGGTCGCTCCGCCCGAGACGGTGGAGTATCTATCCCACCAGGCCGACGAAGTGGTCTGTCCCCTGCAGCCCAAAAACTTTGGCTATGTCGGTCAATTCTATAAGGACTTTCGCCCGGCGGCCTCGGTCCCCGAACCGGATGATCTGCATCATTTCGCCCGGCCCCAGGCTAAGGCACAATCGCGGTAGCTCCTGGAGCGTTTAGGAGGTACCCTATGAACAGACCTGTAGAGATTCATTTTCATGATGTCGAGCCCAGCGAAGGACTCGAAGAGCACATCCGCCAGGCGGCCAATCGCCTGGAGCGCCGCTACCACAACATCACCGCTTGCGTGGTGCACCTCGAACAGCCTCATCGGCACCGGACGACCCACGTTGGCTATCGAGTGGTGCTCGAGGTCATGGTGCCGGGTCGGGGGGAGGTCACGGTGACCAAGTCCTCGGACGAACACGAGGCCCACGACAACGCCTACAAAGTTCTCGATGAGGCTTTTGGAGCGATGGCTCGGCGCCTGCAGAAGTTATCCGACCAGGAACGGGGCCACGTCAAACACCACAACGGAGTGGCAGCCGAGCCCGAGGTCGAGGAGGAACCTGAGGCTTCCGAGTCCGAGTCCGAATCCGATCCGGTGGCCGGCGAGCCGAGAAAGGCCTGACAACCGTGCTGGCATCTGATTGCATGACCCGCGAGGTCACCACCGTTTCTCCTGACATGCATCTCGAGGAACTGGTCGAACTGCTGACCATCAAAGGCGTCTCGGGGGCGCCGGTGGTCAATGACCAGGGCACTCTGATCGGGGTCGTGTCGCTATCGGACGTAGCTCAGTCGGCGGTTCACCGGGCCCCCCACGGACGCTATGCTGATTTCGCCCATGACCTCTGGTGTGCCGAGTTAGTCGCCGACCTCGAGCCCGTCGACCTGAGGCTTCAGGTCGAGGACATCATGAACGAGAACCCCATTGATGTCGAGGCCGATTCGCCCCTCAGCGAAGTGGTGGCCCTGATCCTCCAGTTGCGGGTTCACCGGGTGATCGTGGTCGACCAGCGGCGCCAGGTCGTAGGCTTGATCAGCACCATCGACCTGGTTCGCTTGCTGCCCGATCTCCTGACGCAGAAGGTCTAGTTGGCCGTCGCCATCAGGGTTTGAGCGATTTCGCAAGCCCAGGCCCCGATGGCCGTCCAATCGCGATAATCGGCGTGCTCGAGGCGCATCTCGCGCTGGAGGCACCAGTCGTCAAGATGGACACGGTCGGCGTCGAATTTGCCCGAGAAGACCTTGATGTCGTGGGGGCGCAAGCGCGTCGCTACCGATTCGAGGTTCTCGGGTAACTTCCAGCCGCCCAGCAGAGCGGCCGGGCTGCCCTCTTGCACCGGCCCGCTCGAAAACAGCCACAGGTCCTTGCCTTGAAGCTGGTCTTCGTGGTCGGTCAAGAGGTGACGAGCCGAGTCGAGCCAGTGGCCCTCATAGATGGCGCTGCCGAGCACGATGGCCCGATAGCTCGGCAGGTCTTGGACCTGCCCGGCTTCACACAGGTCGACCCGGCCGTCTTGCAGTTCGCGAAGTTGCTCGGCAATGCACTCGGCGATCTCGTGAGTCGAACCGTAGCGGCTGGAGTAGGCTACCAGAATCTTGTCGATGTTCATGGCTTCATGCTGCCACGGCCGCTAGCCGGCCGCGATGATCAAGATCATCGCCCGACCAGACCGACCCGATGGTGAACGGCCGCATCATAGTCCCCGATATAGACCCACCAGTTGGTCAGCGGTTTGCCCCCAAAGACCAGCCCGTTCTCGGCGCCCGGCATGCTTTGCATCCAATAGATGAACCAGCGCAGGCTATCGCCGCCCCACCGGTCGCAGTTGAGGCGCTTCATCTGACCTTTGCCCTCAGGCCTCCAATCCTCGATGTCTGACTGGACATACTCCTGGTTGGCCCAGTCGTAGTCGTGGCGGCCGTTGGGCGGGAAGTGGCAATTCCCGCATCGCCAGGCTCCCGGCTTGCCCACGAAGCGAGCCCATAGGTCGTGCCCATAGTGGTCCATCAGGGCTTCGATCTGGTGGATGTGATCGTGCACCGCTTCCGAGGTTTCGCGTTGGTAGTTGTAGTGAAAGACCGTGTAGGAGCGGGGCAAGATCGGCAGGTCGGCGGGGTCGCGATCGCTGTTGGAGATGTCACCGTGAACGCTGGCCAGGTCCGACTCCCAGGGCGCTAGTTGGGGCGAGTGATAACCCCAGATCCAGACCTCTTTGACCCCTTTCTTCATGACGTAGTCGCGGATGTTGGCCCGCTCGAGGATCTTGTGATAGTCGGAGTAGCCTGGTTTTTTGGGGTCGTGGGGGACCGGTTCGAGCACCTCCAGGGTGTCGACGATCACGTAGTCGAGACTGGGCTTAGCCTTCGGGTTCTTGTAGGCCCGAAAACGACTGCCCTCTTCCAGGGCCTGGGCGGTCTCTCGCGTCAAGCGGTCGCACTTTTTGCGGACCACTTCGAGGGAGTCACCCACGTTGGAAGTGACCGCCAGGTCCAGCGTCTGGCCGTCGGCGGCCAGCGGAAAATAGCGAATTTCGAGCACCGGTACTTTCCAGGGAGGCCCGCTCAAGCGGGGAGGCGGCTGTAGTCGTATCTGCGCCAGGTTGCGATTGTCAGCCAGTTCCTCGTCTTGCATCCCGGCCACGCGGTGATAGAACACGGCCGCTCGGTGAGGATCGCTGGACTTGATCAGGTCGCCGGCTCGCAAGTAGCAAGCCGCTTTGACGAAGCGAAACCGGGGGTATTTGCGGGGCCAGTAAGAGAGCTTCTCGACTGCTTTGGCGGGGTCTTTCTCCCAGCCGGCTAGAATGTCGAGAATGTAGCCATGCATCGGCGCGTTCTTGAGGATGACGTCCGAATGATGAAGCGAGCGCCCCTGGTCGACATCGCCGTAGAGGTGACGCAACTCGTTGTGCAACTCGAAGTCGAAATGCTGGCTTTTGGCCACCTTGGCCTCGAGCTCTTTGATTCTCTCGGTGGGTGGTTCGGCCCAGGCCAACAGACTCAGCAGAAAAAGAAAGAAGACAAGACGCATCGTCTTGTCTTCGTTATTCGTCGCCCGAATTCCGTCGAGCAGGCTAGGCTTTGGACCAGCGCTGGATGGTTCCGTCTTCTTTGATTTTCTCGATGAAGGCTTTGCGGTTCTCGTCACGGTGGGCCAGGAACTCCTCGTGGGTGATCTCGCCCAGGGCCAGCGACTTGACGCTGGGATCCTTCCAGGAGTTTGGCTCGGCCCCGGTCACCTTCTGGATGCCGACCTCCCATTTGCGCCAGAAGTCATTCTTGGCCAGGGTTTCGTTCCACATGCCGTTGACGATGCAGTAGTTCTGATCCCACGGCGGACGATGGTGGGTGTTGTGATTCTCGGGGGTCTGGGCCAGGCCGACCTTCTGCAGCACTTTGGCCAGGGCCGGGGGATTGTCCATGTGGGCCCAGCGGTGGAAGCCCTGAGCCATGAACCCGGCGCTCAAAAAGGCCAGACCGGCCGAGGCCACGGCATAGTGCGGGTTGGCCAGCGCCATGGCTCCCATCGGAGCCCACAAGAAGCGACCTGCGTTCCACAGGTTCGAGGTCAGGCTGACCTCTTCCATGTCGTGGGCATGGTAGTGGTGATGGATGAACTCGCGAGCCATCTTGCCCACCATGCCCGGTTTGTCGGGGTTGGGATAGTTGTCGACCCAGTGGTGGAAGATCCCACTGCCGAAGTCGGCAGCCACATAACCTGCGGCTGCTCCGCCGAGAGCCATCGCTCCGGCTGCCACTTTGGCGCCGATGCCCGGCTGGGCGGCGATCTGAGAGAGGACGTTGTAACTGACCCAGGCCCCCGTGCCAACCACGGCCGCGGCCGCGAGCTTGTGCATGAGCGGGGTCTTGTAATCAGGGTTCTTGGGCGTGAAACTGTCTTGAGGGGCAGCCGTCTCGGGCTGTTTGCTAGAAACGGTGGGGGCGGGCGCGCTGGGGTAGGCGCCTCGGGATAAAGTGTTGACCTGCACGATTTTCTCCTGCCGGTCACTCGCTGATTGTAGATTAGCATCCGGGTCTGAAAGAAAGCTGAACGGGGAGCGCTCGCCGCGCTCCCGGGGAAAGGAGCGCTCGCTTCGCTCGCGGGAAAAGGAGCGGCCTTCGGCCGGGAAAAGGAGCGAAGCTCGCTGAGCTCGCTTCGGGAAAGGAGCTCTCGCTGCGCTCGAGGGAGAAGGAGCGCTTGCTTCGCTCGCGGGAAAAGGAGCGGCCCTGCGGGCCGGGATAAGGGGCGAAGCTCGCTGAGCTCGCTTCGGGAAAGGAATCTCAGCCGCAGGCTGCTCCCCGTCGGCCGGAGGCCGAAACGGCTCCTTTCCCGCCGACGCAGTCGGCGCTCCCTGTCGACGCGCAGCGTCGAAATCTCAGCCGCAGGCTGCTCCCCGTCGGCCGGAGGCCGAAACGGCTCCCTGTCTAGGGAGCGTTGGTTTCGACGAACTCCAGCAACTCTTGCAGGGGAACGGCTCGCGGGGGGTAGAGGACGACCCGGTCTACGCCCATCGCGGCATAGCGTTCCAGGTCGCCCTCAGCCAGTTCGCGCGGGGTGACGGTGATTTCCAGTTTACCCAGTTCAGGGGGACGCTGGTAGCGGTCGGCGGCTTCTTTTAGGCCCTCGAGATGTTTGACCAGCTTTTCGGGAGTCATGGCAAAGCCGTACCAACTGCGGGCCATCTGCACGCTGCGACGGTAAGTGGCCCGATGATAGCCGCCCATCACTAGCGGCAGCGGGCGTTGGTCGGGTCGAGGACTGGCGCTCACCCCCGAGAAGCTGACGAAGTCAGATTCGAAGCTGGCCGGTGCCTGGGTCCAGATGGCCTGCATGGCACCCAGATAGTCGTCGGTGCGGCGGGCTCGTTCGGCCAGGGTAACCCCCAAAGCCTTGAACTCCGGTTCGAGGTAGCCGACCCCGATGCCCACCAGCAGACGACCCTTGGAGAGCACGTCGAGGCTGGCCAACTGTTTGGCCAAGACCAGAGGCTGGCGCTGGGGCAGGATGATCACGCCGGTGCCCAGGAGCAGCCGCTCGGTGACGGCGGCTGCGAAGGTGAGGGCCACTACTGGCTCCAGCAACCGTTCCTCGGGCTTGAGGGGGGCAGGGGCTTGCCAGGGATCGGGCAAGACGATGTGGTCGCCGGCCCAGAGCGACTCATAGCCAAGCTCTTCGGCCCGCCGGGCGACCGCTCGAATACCGTCGGGATAGCTACAGGCGTCGTGATTGAGAGAGAACAGTCCGAACTTCATAGGCCGGCCTTCGGCCGCGTTAAGGAGCGGCCCTGCGGGCGAGGAGCGCTCGCTTCGCTCACGGGCAGCGCTCGCTTCGCTCACGGGAGAAGGAGCTCTCGCTGCGCTTGAGGGAAAAGGAGCGGCCCTGCGGGCCGGGATAAGGGGCGAAGCTCGCTGAGCTCGCTTCGAGAGATGGAGAGCGGCCGTTCTTTCCCGCCGACGCAGTCGGCGCTCCCTGTCGACGCGCAGCGTCGAAATCTCAGCCGCAGGCTGCTCCCTGTCGGCCGCAGGCCGAAACGGCTCCTTCTCCCGGCGGCGGCACGCCGCCGCTCCCTGTCGACGCGCAGCGTCGAAATCTCAGCCGCAGGCTGCTCCCCGTCGGCCGCAGGCCGAGCAGGGGTGGGACCCGAAGGCGACGGCATGCGATTTGGAGCTTTTACCCCCCAGGGTTGGCGTCTCGACCTGGTCGACGTCGAGCCGGGGTTTCCTCAGTACGTTCGGATGCGCGAGGTCGCCCTCGAGGCCGAGCGCCTCGGTTATGACAGCGTCTGGCTGTATGATCACTTTCATACGGTGCCCGAAGCCTTGCCCGAGGCCACCTTCGAGGTATGGACGGCCACGGCCGCCCTGGCTGAAGCCACTTCGACCATCCGGCTGGGTCAGATGTGTGGCTGCAACATTTATCGCCCTCCGGCCCTGCTGGCCAAGATCACGGCCAATATCGACGTCATCTCGAACGGCCGGCTGGACCTGGGCCTGGGGGCCGGGTGGTATCAGCACGAGACCGTCGCTTACGGCTATCCGTTCGAGAAGCCGGCGGTCCGCATCGGGCAGCTCGATGAGGCCGCTCAGATCCTCAAAGGCATGTGGACTCAGGACCATTTTGCCTTCGAGGGCAAGTACTACACGGTCGGCAAAGGCCAGGTCAAGGATTACCGCGGCCAACCCGCCGAGTTGAAGGGGGCCATCAACCATCCCAAACCGGTGCAAAATCCTCATCCTCCCATGTGGCTGGCTGGTGGGGGAGAGCAGTTGACCTTGCGCACGGTGGCCCGCTACGCCGACTACTCGAACTATAGCGGCAGCATCGGGGACGTGCAGCACAAAAATCAGGTACTCGACCGCCACTGCGAGCAGCAACAGCGCGACCCCGCCGCCATCACGCGCACCATGAACATCAATGTCATGCTGGCTTCAGAGCACGAGATCACGAGTCTGCTCGAGGCCAGTGGTCGCGGTCCCAGGGATATCGCCGCCATGAAGAAGATGCTGTATCCCACCGAGCCTCAGGCCCTTATCGACTGTTTGGCCGAGTATCGTGACCTGGCTCGCATCGACTACATCATCGTCTATTTTCCCGACGCAGGTCGCGGGCCTTCCCTGGAGCGATTCGCTAAAGAGGTGGCTCCGGCTCTGCGATAGGCCGCCTGGTGTTGGTGCTGTGCAGCTGTTTTAGGACGTCTTGCAGGCGGCTGGTCACCCGAGCACTGATCGAGCCGCGCGAGGGAGCGCGCTGCTCGGGCCCGCGGGTAGCCTCTTGATAGGCGTCGGCCAGGCTGGCCAGCACAGCCATGCCTAGAAAGCGACCGCGGGCCAGAAAATACCGCACCTGCCTCTCGCTGGCCTCGCGACTGAGGCGCCGCAGAGTGTAGGTGTGCAAGCCCAGCACCTGGCTGGCGCTGTAGTTCCGCTGAGCAAGCTGGCCAGCCAGCTGGTTTGAGGCCACCGTATCCGAGATGTGCTTGGTCGAGAGGTAGTCTTCATAGAGTTTGGCCACATCGGGATCGGGCTCACTCTGCTGGGTGTCGTCGACCAGGGTGCTCAGTTGGCCCAGTTCGACATTTAGATCCAGAAACACCGAGTCGGCTTTGCGAGCCAGGGCATAAGTGAGCGCACGACCCAGGCTTTCGGGGGAGAGTTTTGTCTTCTCGAGAAAATCCTGGGCGCCGGCATGGATGCAGGCCATGCCCAATTCTTCGTCGCCGGTGGCCGTGAGCACGATGATCGGGGTGGCAAAGGCATGGGCGTGGACGCGGGCGACGGTCTCGAGGCCGCTGCTGTCGGGGAGACCCAGATCGAGCATGATGACGTCAAAATCGGTCTTGCCCAGAGCTGACAGGGCCGCCTCGAGGGTCTCGACGTGTTGAACCTGGGCCTGCGAGTCCCCTAGTTGCAGATAACATTCGACGATAACGGCTTGTTCGGCGGCGTCTTCCACCAGGAGCGCGTGCATGGGGAAACCCTTCTGAACCCGACGGGAGAGTCCCCGCTAGCGCGGGACCCTAAGACGAGCCGCTTGCGCGACTTCGGTCAACTGGTGCCAACCATTAATGGGAGTGGCCTCGGTATTGGGGTGTGTACTGTAATAGATGGTCTCGCCCTGAGAAAGCAGGTTGAAGGCGCCCTCGGGCTTGCAGTTTTGCAGCATTTCGGGATCGCCAGCTTTGAGATAGCCCAGTTCGTCGAGGGTGCGTAATTCGCCCCGCATGGCGTCTTGCTTCCACTCGGGAAGCGGTGCCTGGCCGGGGGTATAGTGGAACAGTTCTGCCATTTTTCCTTCTGCGGGCATCGCACCCAGGGCGGTTCGCTCGGTTTGGGCCAGCCAGGGCTGGCCGCTGGGCCTGGCCACCACCGGCGGCGGGGCGCTGTTGAGCACGGCGCTCTCGGTAGGCACCGACTCTGCGGCGGGTAGGGTGGGCGCCGCCGAAGCAGGGGCCGACTCGGCCTTCGCGACGGGTTTGAAGGCCGAGATCGTCTGGGTTATGAGCGAGCGAATCTGCATCAGGCGATAAACTTCGTGCCGAAGTCAGGCACCCCGTAGGGCTTCATGAATTCGTCTAGTTCTTTGACCATGGCTTGCATTTCCCCTGCCGATGGGTTTCCGCTCCATAAGGTCTTGCGGATGTCGAGCATCTTGGCCCGGAAGGCATCCATGGCTTCCATCTCTTGACCCTTCGGAAAACGGACCTCGGGATAGGCTCGCTGGAAACGATCCAATCCGACATCCTTGATTTCGCCGATGTGAGCCATGTTATTTTCGATGTTCTCTATCCGAGCCAGCATCAGGTCGGTCGGTCGGGCCTCGTGCCGATAAGAGTAAAGCCGATCATAGAACACGTCCTTGGCGATGCGGGAGCGGCCTTCTTTGTCGAGGACCTGCCGGACGGGAGCGTTCTTGGTGGTCTGGCCCACATCGTCGGCGCCCCACGGGTTACGGATGTAGACAAAGTCGTCGTCGACCCGCTCGATGTTGACGGCGTGCAGGCCGCCGTCGGGGTCGCCCTTGAACCAGTCCAGGGTGGCATGGATAGGCTCTCCCCGTTCTTCGGCCTGGCGAACGAGTTGCTCGAAATCGGAGCGGTGCTTAGCCCCGTTCGAGTAGCCGTGGTCGACGATTTTTCGGCCTCCCACATCTTCGAGGATCTGGCGAGCGTGCTTGTCGGACAGACCACCGTAGTCGAGGCTGCCGTCGTCCTTGAGGTGGCCACCCACGCCACCCTTGGAGCCGGTGACGTTGTTGTCGTAGCGGCGGCTGACGTGGTCCATGGCGGTCGACTGATAGATGCGGTCGGCGCTGCGCCGGGTGCTGTTGTCGGCGGCCACGCCCGATTCGTTGCGGTAGAAGCGCCTGCCGGTCTTGAGGGTGACCTCACCCGATTCTTCACCCAGCCCGGTCATCACCCGCACATAGTCGGCCGGGTCAGACTTGGCGTGCACGTACTGGCAGCTGCTGCCCGAGCACGTGCCGCGATTGCCCTGACGAATCGTGCCCGGCGTGGTCACCGTTTCGAGCACTTCGTCAAAGTACTGGCCGCGGTTGAGTGAGGCGATCAGGGGGGCGTTGTCGAGTTCGACCAGATTGTCGAGCAGCGTCTGCCCCCGATGGTCGAGCTGGTTCAGCTTGCCCTCGCGAGCCAGACGGGCCAGGTTGCCTTCGACCCGGTTCGGCTTGGCGGTGCCGAAGATGCCGTCGAAGAATCCGGCCTCGGGCTTGTGCTTGTTGGCCAGTTCCAGCACCTTGAGCTGCTGGTCGGGCGCCATTTCGCGGAACTTGTCGATGTTGCGAAAGCGGCCCAACATGGGCTGGTCGGCAAAGCCGGCCACCTGGTCGGCCACCGTTCGCACCGGGGGTAGGGGAGGCGGGACGGGAACGTCCTTGAGCACCGGCGGTGGAGCCCCGCCGCCGTCGAGCATTCCTTTGAGCTTGCCCAGAGCTGCCTGGTCGAGTTCGCGCGACTTCTGCCACAAGGCTCGGGCCTGGCCGGTCAGGCCGCTGCCGTCACCGGTCTTGAAGGCCCCCTTGAGCTTGTCGAGAGCCTGGCCGTCGAGTTCACGGGCTTTGCCGAGCCAACCGTTGACGGTGTCGCCCATCTGGCCCAGACGACCCCCCTCGCCGCCTCCACCCAGCATGCCTTTCAGCTTGTCGAGAGCGGCCGCGTCCATCTCGCGCGATTTCTGCCACAGGGCTTTGGCCTGGCCGGTCAGGTTGCTACCGTCGCCGGTGCGAAAAGCTCCCTTGAGCTTGTCCAAGGCCTGGCCGTCGAGGGCTTTGGCCTTGTCAACCCAGCCGCGCACGGTGTCGCCCATCTGGCCCAGACGACCTCCCTCGCCGCCGCCACCCAGCATTCCCTTGAGCTTGTCGAGCGCAGCCCCGTCCATCTCGCGTGACTTCTGCCACAGGGCCCTGGCCTGGCCGGTCAGGCCACTGCCGTCGCCACTCTTGAAGGCGCCTTTGAGCTGGTCTAAAGCGCGCCGGTCCAGGGCCGTCGCCTTGTCGAACCAGCCTTTGACGGTGTCGCCCATTTGGCCCAGTCGACCCCCCTCGCCGCCTCCACCCATCAGGCCTTTGAGCTTGTCCAGAGCGGCTCCGTCAAGTTCGCGCGACTTCTGCCACAGGGCCTTGGCCTGACCGGTCAGACCACTGCCGTCGCCGGTGCGAAAGGCTCCTTTGAGTTTGTCGAGAGCGGCTCCGTCCAATTCGCGGGCCCTGGCATACCAGTTCTTGGCGGTCTCGCCCAATTGGCCCATGCGACCCTCGCCGCCCCCGCCCATCAAGCCCTTGACTTTGTCGAAGGCCGCGTGATCGAGGTCGCGCGACTTTTGCCACAAGCCCTTGAGCTTGTCCAGAGCCGCGTGGTCGAGTTCGCGCGACTTCTGCCACAGAGCCTTGGCGTGTCCGGTCAAGCCGGTGCCATCGCCCGAATTTAGGGCTCGGCGCAAGGCCTGGCGGCTACCCGCGTCGAGTTCGCGAATCTGGCCCCAGACCACCCTGGCTTTTTCGCCAGCCCGGCTGGCCAGATCGCCGCCCATCTCCATGGCCCTGCGTCCGCCGGCTGCCATCTTATCCCAACCCTGGCGGGTGTTGCGTACCAGGGCCGGCGCTCCGCCGATGGCGGCAGCCATCCCGCCGCCGGCCACGGCGCCAAGACTGGCCCCCATGCCGGTGGCCATACCGACCCGTTGCAGGCCGGCGCCAAATCCGTTGTCCCAGGTCCCATCGCGCAAAGCCTCGGCCCCGCCGGCCGACATGGCTCCGCCGATCATACCGTCGACCGCTCCCTCGGTGGCCAGCATGGCCACCCGGCTGCCGGCTAGAGCCGACTCGCTGGCCCGCAATCCGGCCACGGCCGCTTTGCCCGCGCCCATGCCGGCCACGGTAGCCAGGCCATCCACGGCGCCGATGGCGGCGTCGGTGCCCATGTCGCCTACGCCGTAAGAGCCGCCTTTGACGGCCGCCGAGGCGACCACTCGCGTGCCGGCACCAGCGCCGGCGGCCAGCGCGGCCGCCACCAGGGGAGTGGCCGTGCCGGCGGTGCCTACCACCACGGCTACCGAGGCGGCTGTGGCGGCCACCGTGCCAATGGCTTCGCCAGCGCTATCCTCGGCCTTGCGATAGGTTTCGACATCGGCATCCGAGTAGCCGAGCAGCTGGTTGAGTCGCTGCTTTTCGAGCTGGGCGTCTTCGCTGCGGCCCTCGCGCAGGGCCTGCTGATAACGCTCGTACTGCTCGTTGGCCCGGTCGGTGTTGGCATCGAGCAGCTTACCCTTGTCGGTGAAGGTGTCCATGATGGCCCGACTGGCCAGGTTGGAAAGCCCCTTGCGCTCATAGTCACGCCGCTCGTTGGCCTGCTCGAGCGCTTCTTCCACCGACTCGGCCTTGCCCTTGAGGGCCATGGTTGCGTCGAACTCGTCGCGGCCCGACAGTTCGCCTTTGAGGTCTTTGTCTAAATCGCGACCGGTCTCGGCCTGGTAATCTTGGCGCAGAGCTGCGATCTCGTCTTTAGTCTTGCCTTCAAGGACCTTCTTGATGGCCTCCTCATCGGTGCCCCAGCCGTCCATGGCGTATTTGAGCTTGGCCGCGTCGCTGACGTCGCCCTCACTCAGCAAACGGTTGGCCTTCTCGAGGTCGTTGCCGCCCATTTCGTCTTTGAAAGCGTCCTTGAGGTCAACCTTGTATTTGTCCTTATAGGCCGCCAGGATGGCGTCGCGCTCTTCTTTTGACTTGCCTTCGAGGGTCTGGAAGATCTCCTTTTCGTTGGTTCCCCAGCCGTCCATGGCATCGTGCAGCCGGGCGGCGTCCGCCTCGGCGGTCTTGCCGTCGAGCAGGCCTTCGGCCCGGGCGCGCTCGTCCTGGTTGAGTCGCTCTCCCATGCGCGAGCGCAGGGAATGACCCGTCAACTTCTGGTACTCGTCCTCGATGGCCGCCCGTTCTTCCTTGCTCTTGCCTTCGAGGGTCTTGTAGACGGCCTCTTCGTCGTCGCCGAAGATTCCCGACATGGCGTCCTGCAGTTTGGCCGCATCGGCTTTGGCGTCGTCGCCTTCGAGCAAGGAGAGAGCTTGACTCTGCTCGTTCTTGTTGAACCGTTCCTTGATGCGTTTGTCGAGGTCTTTACCGGTGAGCTTCTTATACTCTTCTTTGATTTCGGCACGTTGCTCGGCGGTCTTGCCTTTGAGGGTCTCGTAGACGGCCTCTTCGTCGTCGGTCAACCCGCTCATGGCGTCGCGGATCTTCATGGCGTCGGCCTTGGTGTCGTCGCCCTTCATGAGCGACTCGGCCCGTTGAAAGTCCTTGGTGCCGAGCTCTTCCTTGAGGTCTTTCATCAGGTCGCGGCCGTAGTGGTCGCGATAGTTCTCTTTGAGGGCCTTCATCTCTTCGGGCGACTTGCCCTTGAGGGCCTTGAAAACGGCGTCTTCGTCGGTACCCCAGCCGGTCAGGCCGCCTTTCATCGCCTCGTAGAGGTCGGTGGCGTCCCTGGTCGGGTTGTAGTTGGCCGTCTGCGTCTTGGGGTGGTCCTTGGGGGAAACGGTCTGCGGCCGCGGGGCCGGCGGTCCCTGGCGCTGTTCCTGGGGTTGGCGTTGCTCTTGCGGTTGGGGACGGGTGGGGCGTTCTTGAACCTGAGGACGTTGCCACTGCTGGGGCGGCACCCAGGGGCCAAAGAACTCTTCGTCGGGACTCTGCGGATAAAATCCGCCGGGCATGCCGGGTTGGCCCTGCGGTTGCTGGCCTCGGGGCGGCTGGAAGAAGTAAGGAAGATCGTTGAAGGGTTGATAGAACCCGGTCTGGCCGTGGCAGGGGCATTGCCATCCCCCCTGGGCCATGCCGCTCTGCATGAAGTTCATCAGCATCTGCGAGAGCATCATGGCGTTGAAGTCGAAACCGAAACAGGGCCCCATGGGAGGCGCGAACATGGGCGGACCCAGCAGCATCGAGGCTCCCTGATTGATTCCGCCATTCCAAGAACAGCCGCCCGCCGGACCGGCGTAGAAATTGAAATTAAGGCCGCCAGTGACCTGTTGCATGCACCCCTCCTACTTCACTCCTCCCCCTATCACGCGCTACCCCGCGCCGGTCAAGACAGTTTAGCAAAATCTTTTCAAAAATGTAAACAGATAGCTCAAGTCTGGCGCCGGCGCCTGAGCACGCCCCCCAGAATGCGGGCGAAGTCCTGCCGAGCGTCGCCTTCGGTGATACCCTGGTTGGTTCGGTGGATCCGGCGTCGCACCAGCACCTGGTCCACCATCGTCACCGTAGCTCCCGCCTCTTGAGCCCGGGCATACCAATCGATAAATTCGCCCACCTTCCAACCGGTGGCGAAGGGTCCCACCCGCTCGAATAGCCTGCGCCGCGCCAGCAGAGTAGAAGGCAGTTTGCCGGGCATCGGCTCGGTGCGCACTAAATAGGGATGGTTCGGATCGAGTTCTGGGCTCAAGAATTCCTCTACCAGGGTGAAGACCAGTTCGACCTCGGGCCCCAGACTGGACAGCTGCAGCTCGAGTTTGTCCGGCAGCCAGAGGTCGTCGGCGTCGAGAAAGGCTACCAGAGGATGGTGACTCAGTTCGAGGCCCCGATTCCTGGCCGCGGCCGCTCCCGATTGGGACTGGCAGTGATAGTGCACGGGGAATTGGGCCGCCACCTGGGCGGTGCCATCGGTCGAACCGTCGTCGATGACCCAGATGTCGTCAGGCCGATGGCTCTGCGCCAGCAGGCTGCTCAGGGCTTCGGCCAGATATCGCTCTCCGTTGTGCACGGGTAGGATGACGTCGATCTTACTCAAGGAGTTCTCTCAGCTTCTCGGCGCCGCCCGCTCGCGTGGCAAGCTCCAGGCGGTAGCAAGGCAACCGGCGCGAGAGTCGAGCCAGAGCGGCAAAGGTCGCCTGGCTGTCTCCAGGCAGTTGGAAGACCGTGCTCGGGGCCAGAGCCAGCAGAGCTTGGGCGGGCGTTACCGGGGTGAGAACGTCCTTTTGGCCCAATTGCGGCATCACGATGGCTCGCAGACCGAGTCCGTCCGCCAATCGGTGGCCCTGGGAGCGGGCCAGGAAGGTCACGGCTTTGGGCTCCTGGTCGGAATTCATCGGCTCAAACCACGGAAAGTGAGGCAAATCGTGACGATGCAGCTTGGCGGAGCAATACAGACCGTGCACCAGTAGTTGCTCGATGTCGACCAGGCAATAATCCTCGCCCACGAACTCGAGGCCCGCCTCGAGGCTGGCCAGGGCCAGATTGGATTTGCCCGAGCCGCCTCGACCGGGCAGCAAGACGGCCACCCCGGCCCGGCCCACCGCCGCCGCATGCAGCATGCACTTCGAGCGGCTGCCTAGCAGCCGACTAAAGATCACTCGAAAGGGCGCGGCCAGCTCGTAATAAGGAAGGCGTTCGGCGGCCGGAGCCCAGTAAAAACCGTGACCGGTTTCCAGGTCTATCATCCGCAGCAATTGTTCTTCCCCCTCGAACACGGTCAAGAACCGGGCATCCGACATGTCCTCGATCCGGGCGCGCGGCCCAAAGGACTGGGGCCTCCAAGGCGGCGAGGGCAGAGGCGCCTGGGCGCCGTGCCAGGCGAAGATAGTGAAGTCAGCCTGTGCGCCCCCGCTAGCATGGTGGGCCAGGGCCGGCAGGAGCTTTGCGGTGAGGGGCTCGGCCAGAGCCAGTTCGACGGTCAGGTTGGCGATGACCAGGCGATGACGGGTCAGGGCCAGCTCGGCCAGCACCTCACGACAATCTTCGGCGAACCGTTCGGCCAGACTGACTACCAACGGCTGACCACCCGTCGCCAGAGATACCCGGGCAAGCCCACCAGGATATCAGCCCAACGACTCGGACAGCCGCGCAGGTACTCGCGCACGAACCCCAGCCTGAATCGCACGGCCCATTCCCCCAGTTGCTCGAAGAGATCCGGGTCGAGGGAGAGCGGCGGGTTACAGGACCAGGGGGCCAGCCTCTGCAGACCGGTCCGCACCTGGCTGGCCACCCGGCGCCGCCGCGCTTCGCAGGCCAGCAGCTCCCAGTCAATCGGGTGGCGGCGGTTCAGTTGCACCGCATCCACTCCCCACCAGGGCTCTTCCTGGCGCACCAGACTGAGCAGCAGGGCATCGCTGGGGCATGGCCGCCACAGCGGCCGGCCCAGCCAATGAAAGCTCTCGGCTCGCTCGAGCAAGCCCCGGTCGGCCTCGCTCCACCGGCATTCAGTGAGTGCGTGCCAGCGCAGCACGAGCGGCGTTTGGCCCCGTTGATAAAGACAGCTCGAGCCTTCCTCGGGGCGGGCCACCGGCGGGCCGCCGCTCCAACCTCGTTGCTCGAGCAAGCGAGCGCAATGCCAGCGTTGCTCGGGTGTTATCAACACCGAGAGATAGAGACAGGGCCGCCAGGACTCGTCGGAATAGGCCTGGGTCATCAGGGCCGCGTCTCCGGTCGCCAGCCAGCGCACCGCGGCGAACAGCTCGGCGACCTCTTCGAGGTCTTGCTTGACCAGTTGGGTTCGGGTGAAATAGTAGCGGCGCAAGCCCGTTAGGCGCGGATGCTCGTGTTGTTCGCGAATGGCCAGCATGGGCAAAAGGGAATGCAGGCGTGGGTCGAGTTCGTCGAGCCAATCGAGAGGACCGGGTTGCGCCGGCCCGAGCAGTCTATGCCAGAGGGTTTCGAGCTCACTCACCGACGTGACGCTCTTCCAAGAACCGTCGCACCTCGGCGTCCTGGGCGACCAGGCTCAACCTGGGTAAGGATTCGGCTTTGCCCCGACGGCGGCGACGGTCGAGCGAGTGCTTCAAGGCGCGAGCCAGATGCTGCCCGCTGAGATAAGAGTCGGCCGTCATGTTGTCGGGATGACGTCGATAGTGCAGGGCGATCCGGCTAGAGATCTCGAAGCGCCGCCCTTGCTCGCGGATTCGCATGAACCAGTCGACATCTTCGGACATGGGCAGCTCCTCGTCGATGAGCCCCACTGCCTCGAAGAGGCTTCGCCGGCACACAGCCGCCCCGAATTGAAAACCGACCACCGGCTCGCTAAACTGCTTGAGCCCTTCCCATCGAATGCGGCCCAGCACCAACTCGAGGGTAGGGTCGGCCAGCAGCCGGCCCACCTGCCAGTCGAGCTTGCCAGGGGGCCACAGGTCGTCATCGTCGATAAAAGCGACCAACTCGCCCGACGAGGCTTTAATGCCACGATTGCGGGCGGCCGAGGGCCCCTGATTGGCCTGGCTCAAGTAGACCACCTGGGGACAAGCCTCGGCCACCTGCCGGGTGTCATCGGTCGAACCGTCGTCGACCACCACGATCTCCAGGGGATGATAGTTTTGAGCCAGCACGGATTCCAGCGCCTGGGCAAGAGTCGCCTCGCCGTTAAAGACAGGCACAATCACGCTTAAGCTCGGTCCGGTCACGGCGCGTTTATTCGTTGGGAGGCATCCCGGAACCCTGGTAGAAGGTCCCCTTTTTTGGGCGCAGAACCTTTGACCGTGCGGCGTTACCTGGCCACTCTGCTAGAGCCCGGTTCGGCTCGAGGGTTGTTCGGGCTGTTGGTGCTGACCGTCTTCACCTCGGTGCTCGAACTGGTCAGTCTGGGGGCCGTTTTGCCCTTTATGGGTCTGGTAGTCCAGCCCGACCTGCTGTCCAAGTTTCCGACCCTCGAGGACTTCCTGGCTCGCCACCAGTTGAGTCACCACGAGCTGTTGGTGGCGGTCGGTTCGGGCATGGTGGTAGCCGTCATCTTGACCAACATCATGGCGGTGGTGATGGCCAACCGGGCCCAGCGGTTCACCGCCGACCTGCATCTGAGGCTGGTCACTCGTTTGTTGCAGGGGTTCCTGAGCCAACCCTACAGCTGGTTTCTCAACCGCAATACAGCCGAATTGGCTCGCCACGTCGAGGCTGTCGAAGCGGTGACCCGGGGGGTCTTCGAACCGGCCCTGCGGCTGGCCACCCGGGTCGGCAGCATGGTGCTGGTGATGTTGATGCTGCTACTTTACGATCCGTTGCTGTTGCTTTTGATGGGGTTGGTGCTGGGCGGTCTCTACGCCGGCGCCTATGTTTATTGCCGTCACCGGGTGCAGGCCCTGGGTCAGCAGACCTGGGCCGCCCAACGCGAAGTCAAGCTGGCCACTCACCGGGCCCTCGAAAGCGCGCGAGAAGCGCGGCTTGGGGGCTTCGAAGAGTTCTTCGTAGGGCGCGTGTTGGACCCGGTGGAGCGAGTTCAAACCATGGGTGTGGTGCGCTCGACCCTGGAAGCCGTGGCTACCTATCTGACTCGCACGATGGTGATTCTTGGTTTCTTGCTGACCACGCTCTATCTGGTCGTCCGCTATCCCGCGCCCGAGCACGTCATTCCTTTGTTGGGGCTCTACGCCCTGGCCGGTTACCGTCTGATGCCGACCCTGCAGTTGGCCTTTCAGAGCTTCACGCTAATTCGTTCGAACCTGACGGTGACGCGGGTGCTGGCTGAGGACCTGGAACAATCGCCGCCCCAGGTCGGGGGTCCGCAGTTGGCCGGACTGGCTTTGACCGAGGGGGTCGCCCTCGAAGAGGTGGTCTTTGGCTACGGAGAGGAACCTTGGCTGGATGTCTCGTTGCGCATCCAGGCCGGCACCCGGGTCGGTCTGGTGGGGCCTACCGGCGCCGGAAAATCCACCCTGGTGGCTCTGCTGTGCGGTCTGCTCACGCCCACCCGGGGTCGACTCCTCCACGACGGAGAGCCTCTCGAAGGGCAGCGGCTGCGGCGCTATCAAAAGAGCATCGGGTTGGTTCCTCAACATATCTATCTGCTCGACGACACCCTGGCTCGCAATATCGCCTTTGGGGTGGCCGACCACGAGATCGACGAGCAGCGGTTGTGGGAAGTGCTGGCTCTCACTCAACTCGAGGAATTCGTGCGCACCCTACCCGATGGGTTGCACACCTCCCTGGGTGAGCGAGGGGTGCGCTTTTCGGGGGGGCAGCGCCAACGCGTGGGGATCGCCCGGGCCCTGTACCCAAAACCGCAGATTCTGATTTTCGACGAGGCTACGAGCAGTCTCGACCACCGCACCGAAGGGCAGGTCACTTCGGCCATGGCGCGGGCCACCCGCGACTGCACGGCGGTGGTGGTGGCCCATCGTCTGGCCACGGTCAAGGATTGCGACCTCATTCATGTCATCGAGAACGGTCGCCTGACCGCCTCGGGAACCTATGCCGAGTTGGCCGATCGCTCGCAAGCTTTTCGAGAGATGGCCGGGTTGGCATGAGCGACCACCCCTTGCTTTTGCAGGCGGCCTTCGCCAGCGAGCCAGAACTGGCGCGGCAGAGCTGGGAGCAGTGGCTCGAACTGTTCGGCCATCAGGTGCTCGACAGCGATCAGACGCGATTGTTGCCGCTGCTCTATCGTCGCCTCGGCGCTCAGGTGCCGGGCGCTGGCGTGCTCAAACACTGCTACCGCCACGCCTGGTCGCGCTCGCGCCAATTGCGCCGCCAGACGGTGGAACTGGTGACCGAACTCAACCAGGTGGGGGTGGTGCCGATCTTGCTCAAAGGCGCTGCCCTGGCCAATTTCGTCTATCCCGACCCGGCTCTGCGGCCTATGAGCGACATCGATCTCTTGATCGCCCCGGCCGATTGGGAAGTTGCCTGGCAGCGCCTCGAGCAGCTGGGCTGGCGCTATTGGGGCTGGGCTAGCCATACTTACACTTTCAGTGATTCCGAGGGCCATGAACTGGATGTGCACCGTTACTCGGTGCCAGAGTGTGTCTGGCCCGAAGCCGACCGCGAGTTTTGGCGACGCAGCCGCGAGGTCGATCTCGAGGGGGCGCGGGCTCGCATTCTGGGCCCCGAGGACCAGCTGCTGCACCTGACCCTTCACGCCGTGCGTTCGCCGGGGCGCTGCCTGGTGGCTGACGCCCTCACCCTGCTCGGGAACCATTGGCTCGACTGGGATGCCTTCTACGCTGAGGCACGGGCCCGCCGGGTGTTGGGCCAGGCGGTGGAAGGGGTCCAGCAGCTGGGGCACTGGCATGCCTGCCCCGCCGCGCCAAGGCTGAGCTGGCGCGAGCAACTCGAACACCGTCTGGCGGTGCGGGCCCGCAGCTGGGTTCCAGCCAACTACCTCTGGCAGTATCTGCTCTATTGCCGGGGCCACCGCCGGCGCGGCTCGCTACGGCTCTTCTTGCGCGAGCTCTGGGGGGTTCGCCCCGAGCAGACCCTGGTCGCGAGGTTGGTCGAGAAAATCATCGCGCGAGGAGGCCGGTCCTCGGGAGCGAAGCGAGGTTGATGACCGAGTTGAGTTATGAGTTGAGACGTCCGGATGTCGTGAGTGAAGAGATCGAGGGCGAAGTCGTGGTGGTCCATCTGGTGAAAGGCCTGTATTACAGTCTTCAGGGCAGTGCCGCTGCCATCTGGGAGCAGCTGCTGCTCGGGGTGCCGGTGCGTGAAGTCAGCGAGCGTCTGGCGCCTCGCTATTCCGTCGAGCGGCCGCTCCTGGAACAGGCCGTGGTGGCGTTCGCCGAGCAGGTCCTCTCGGAAGGGCTGCTGGTCGCGCGCACCGCTCCCCCCAGCTTGCCTCCGGCCCGTCACCATGGGCGGGCCGAGGATTTCCAGGCCCCCGTGCTCGAGCGCTTTGACGACATGCAAGAACTGCTGGTGCTCGACCCGATCCACGAGGTCGATGAGTCGGCCGGGTGGCCCCATCGCCGGGCTGTTTGATCTTTTAGCCCGCGCCGAGCAGTTTTGGTCGAGCCAGCGCGAGTTGGTCTGGCGACACTTTTCCGTCGCTGGCGAGCACCTGCGCGTCGGCAGTCCCGACAGCGAGCTGCTAGAGCGGCTGACCTGGGCGCTGGGTCCCGCCGAGCCTGGCCCGAGCGGCCTCGAGGTCAGACTCTGGTCCGGATCGCCCGAGCTGGTCCTGGAAGAGAGCTGGCGCCAGGCCCGCGGCGATTGTCCCGACTTTGGGCCGGGCCGGCTGACCCAGTGCGGGCCCGAGGCGCCGGTCTGTCTGTGGCAAGAGTCGCTCGCCTACTATTGGGTCCCGGGCCGGCTCTCGGACCACGAGCTGGGAGCTCCCTTGCGCACGGCCATCTATCTGTGGCTGGCCCGACAGCAGCGCCAACTGGTGCATGCGGCCGCCGTCAGTCGCGATGGACGAGCGGTGCTCATCGGGGGTCGGGGCGGCAGCGGCAAGAGTTTTCTCTGCCGGCACCTGGAAGGCTGGTCTTGCCTGGGCGATGACTATGTGGGGCTGGGCCCGGGCGCGGTTTACCCGGTTTATCGTTCGCTCAAGCTCGATGGCCAGCTCGAGCGCCTCGAGCCTGCGGCCCCGGCCACCCTGGTGGGAGGTTTGCTGTTGGGGGCGGACGAGGGTCCGGCGCCGGTTTCGCGGCTGGCGCGGACGATCGGAGCCAGCACCCTGCTGCTGTTGCCGTGGTCGGACGCTGGCGACCTGGCCCGCATCGGCTCGGCTTTGAACGGGTTGCCCTGCTGGGGTTTGCCGGTCCGTCCCTCGGTCAAGGTGGTCCACCGCTGGTTGGCTCGGTTCTTTGACGCTTGCGGTCCAGCGAACGTTTGAGCACGGTGGCCAGCAGACGATTGTGCTCGACCATCGAGGTGTTGTCAGAGTGAACGCGTTTGTCGACCACCACGGCGTCGAGCATGACCCCTTCGACCCCCAGGTCACCGGCCCGAGCGAACCAGTCGACGTCGTGGGCGTTGGGATAGGCCGGGTCGAGCAGGCCCACTCGCTCGAAGGCGCTGCGATGAGCCAAGAGGGTCTCCATGATCTTGCCCGGATGCTCGCCCACCAGGAGCTTGGGGCGAAAGCCCGCGGGAGTCTGGCTGCCTTCCAGAAAGAAGCGAACCTTTCCAGTGGCAAACAGGCAATCCGGGCGGGCCCGCAGGGCCGCTAGCTGGTCGGCCAGCTTGTCGGGGCGATAGAGGTCGTCGTGGGACAAAAACGCGATCCACTCGCCTCGAGCCTGGTGGATGCCGGTGTTGTAGGCGTCGGGGAGAGTGTCACCATGTTGGGGCATCCAGCGACAAAGCGAGGACTGCTCGGCAATCTGGCGCGAGCCGTCGGTCGATCCGCCGTCGACCACGAGGACCTCGAGAGGGCGATGGGTCTGGGCCTGGATGCTGGCCAGGGCCTGGCCGAGGAAAGCCTCACCGTTCTTCACACAGACCACCACCGAAATCAGCTCGCTCATCGCCGCAACCATCGCTTCCAGAAGCCGGCGCGGCAGCTGTGGCGCGGCTCCCAACCCAGCAATGCAGAGGCCTTGCGGTTGCTAAACCAGGCCTGATAGCCCTGCGGCGGGGGCTGAAAGGTGTCCAGCCAGCCCGGCAGGCCCCGTTCGAAGAGAGCGCGCGTTTCGACCGAAGCGGTGGTGTCGCTGGCCAGCAAGTAGACGGCGGAAAACGATGGAGGAGCGGCCAGGGAGAGGTAATCTTCGCAGGCTCGATGCAGGTCGCGCAAATCGAGATAGTGCCACGGGTCGATCAGGTATCCCTCGCGCAGTTGGCCAGGACCGCGGTGGGGGAGGTAGGAGTCGGTCCGCTCGGGCTCCCAGACGGCGGCCAGACGCAGACACAACACCGACATCGAGGTCTCTTGCGAGAATTGCTCGAGGAATTTTTCGCAACCGAGCTTACTGCGGCCATAGTCGTCCTCGGCGTGGCAGTCGTCGCTTTCGTCGAAGGGCAGCCGCCGAGGCTTGAACAGGCGGGGGTAGGGCTGGTACTCGCCCTGCCCCTGGACGTTGATAGTGCTGGCCAGAACGAACCGCTCGACACCCGCCTCGGCGGCCGCCCGGGCCAGGTTCTCGGTGCTGACCAGATTGTTGGCGTAGGTGTCGGGCCCCGGGTGGGGCGTGCCCGCAAAGTGAAACACCGCCTCGGTGCCGGCCACTGCCCGGGCGCAAAACCCTGGTTCGCTCAGGTCTCCCACCAGTCGCTGGGTCGGCCCGGGACGCCGATCGGCGCAGACCACCCGGTGATTACGCTCTAACAGCGGACGCAGCCTCAAGCCGATCCGTCCCGCATCCCCGGTGAACAGCAACTTCATCGCCGACGCTTCCTCTAAGAGGCGCTCTGAACCTGTTCCTGGGCCTGCTGGAGCCGGCGGGCCCCCCGTAAGAGTAGCGACAGGCCACGCTCGAGCGAGAGGTCTTGAGGCACTTCCACCTGGGCCAGGGTCTGCACCGCCAGTTCGAGATCATCGAGAGCGCCCAGATAGAGCCGGCCTTCGCTGGGCGCCTCGTCGGCGGGCACCAGCTGGCGGGCCTTGGAGATGGCCGCCTGAAACTGGCTCAAGCGCTCGGTCAACAGCGACAGCGGAGAAGTGCCCTGCTGAAAGCCCAGGCAGGCCTGGCGCAGCTTGAGGATGTTCTCATATTCCGTGCCCTCCTGTTCATCCTCGGACAGGTCCAGCAGGTGCCGGTCGGCGCCTTGAATGGCCGGCAGCTTGACGGTACAGTGGGAACACAGGCGCCGGTGGAGAGCGTTGAGGTAGCCGCAAGAGGGGCAGGGGGCCGTCCCTTCGCGGGCGGCGACTTCTTGCAGGTGGGCCATCTGAGCATCGAGTCGATTCTTCAAGTCGCGCACCGGGCCGGCCAGATCGACCTCTTCGGCCTCTTCGACCGCTTCGGCGATAGCCAGCATCGTCTCGTCGAATTCGGCCAGGGTGTCGCCGATGGCGGCGCTGATTTCGCGAGTCTGGTGCCAGGCTTCGGCGGCCGCCGCCGTCATCTCGAAGCGTGAGGCCAGCCGGCGTACCTCGAGCAGCGCTCCCTCGACGGCCAGCAGGATGACCTCGGGGTCGGTCTGGGCCTCGAGCGTCTCGAGCAGACGGCTCACTCCCCACAGCCCCCCCTCGCGGACCCACTCGGCCGCCACCTCCGCGGTGGCGGCCAAGCGCTGGAAGGCCTGTTCCAGTTCGAGCCCGCCCAGGTCGGTGGCACCTCTGGCCCAGTCCTGCAGCGCTCGCAGTGCCTCGACCAGGCGAGCGGCCGAAGGCGGCCCTCCCTGACCGGACAGCCTTGCCTCCAATTCTCGCAAGTGGTGGTCGAGCAGTTGGCTCAGTCCGAATTCGAGGCTGGCGCCGCCCAGATAGCGACGGCCCGATTCGAGAATGCGATTGACCCAGGCGATGGGGGTGGGGCCGTGGGCCTCCCACATGGCATCGCGAAAGGCCAGCGCCCATTGATTGACTTCGGCGTGGACCTGGCGTAGCTCGAGCAGGGCCTGGCGTGGAGATTCGGACTCGACGGCCGCCTCGGCCAGATCCTGGCAGCGGTCGAGGCGCGAGGTGATCTCTTCGAGATAGGGCTGCATGGCTTCGACCATCTCCTCGGGGTGGGGCTCGAGGGCGGTCTCGAACTGGCCCAACCACTGGCCCAGCCCATCCACGAACGCCTCGAGCAGGGGGCGGGCTTCGGCTTCGCCCTTGAGAACGCGCTCTAATTGAGCCTCGAAAGGATTCATACCCGCTGCGAGGGTTCGGGATAGGGCCTTGTTCGCCTTCCAGGAGGCCTCGGGACTCACAGCAAAGAGGAGCAGCATGCAGCAACTGATCGAGGAACTCAAGGCTCTGCACGAGGGCGTGCTGGGCCAGCCCCTGGTGGAGGAGCGTGAGCCAGAAAGGGTGTTGGCCCGACTGCGGGCCGGCGAGTCTGACTTTCCGCTCGCCTTGCGCTGGGATGACCAGCCCCACTCGGTGGTGGTCGAGTCGTTACGTTCTGAGCGGGTGTTTTTCTTCAACCCGATGCAGGCCGAGGATGTCCAGCCGGGCACTTTGCTCGGCGGGACCCGGGACGGGCCCCGTCGTCGCTCTGAAGAAGACGGCCTCGAGAGCGTTGCAGTGGAAGACTTTCGAGCGCTTTTTAGTCAGCGTCAGGCGGTTTGCCTGGTGCCCGGCTAGGCGACTTGCGGCCGCCCGTCGAAGGCGGCTGGATGGCAACCTCAGACTGGAAATTCCACGTTTCGCTCAACGTCACCGACCTGCCCCGGTCGCTGGCGTTTTACCGGGCTTTGACCGGACTCGAACCGAGCAAGCACAAGCCTGACTATGCCAGGTTCGAGCTGACCGAGCCGCCGGTAGTGTTGACCCTCGGGCCCGGTCCGGTGGGCCTCGGGCACCTCAATCATATCGGCTTTCGTTGCGCCACCTCGGTCGAGCTGGTCGAAATCCAGCGGCGCCTTGAAGAAGCGGGCGTTACCACCATCCGGGAAGAGGGGGTCGAATGCTGCTATGCCTTGCAGACCAAGTTCTGGGCCCACGACCCCGACGGATTACCCTGGGAGTTCTATGTCTTCACGGCCGACCTCGAACACGCTGGCGACGGCCGCGTGCCCGAGGCCGCCTCGAGCGGCGGCTGTTGCCCGGGCTAGCCGACTATCGTCTGACTGCCTCCGGGTCGAGAATGCCGCTGAGTAAGTCGGCCAGGATAGCCCGCAGCTCGCGCTCGAGGTCGCGCGAAAGGTCGCCCAGACCGTCGACGAGCTTGTCGCGGACCACCCGCAGGGTGGTGTCGCGCAGGTCGTTGAAGTCGCGGATCTCGCTGGGCTTTTGCTCGACGAAGCGTTGGTAATAGACGCTCTGACCGCTCTTGAGCCGCCCATAGACCTGTTCGGTGCTTTTGGCTTTGACCCGAATCGGCAAGAAGGGGTGGTCGACTTCGAAGTGGCCACCGTCGGAATCGGCGATGGTTTGCAGGGTCTCGAGGTAGCGAACGGCTCGCTGCTCGGCTCGGGTAGTGGGAGCGGGTACGGTGGGCTCGGGCGGATTGGTGATGGCGATGGTGCCGATGACTCCTACCGCCAGGCCGAGTCCGACCAACAGCGCGGTCTTGCCCAGGCCGCGCGAACGGGTAGGGGCAGCCGCCGCGAGCGGCAGTTCGAGGCTCGGCTCGAAGCTCTCGACGGGAGGGGCTTGAGGTTTGGCGGCCGGAGGGGCCGAGCGAGCTAGAGGGCGTGAGAATGTCAGGCGGGGACCGATGGTCTGAAGCTGGGCCATAGGAACCTTCCAATCCGGAGTTGTTCCCAGACTAGTGGGCCGGCCTCAGCTAGAGATTTCAGGAAAGTTAAATTGTCTCCCAGGCGGCAGCGGCGTCGAGAGCCCCTAACAGAGCGAAGGCGCGGGCCGCTTTGAGTGCCTCTTCGCGATTGACGATGGCCTTGGCCGGGCAATTCTTGGGCTGGCCAGCCATGATGATCTGATCGTCGCCCTCGATTTCGGGATGGACCATGGCCACAAAGTCGCCCCAGTCGAAAGTGGCCTGGACAGTGTAGCGGCCGTTAGCTCCGCCACCGATGGCCATGTAACTGTGCTCGGGGGTATCGAGGGTGAGGAGGGTATGTTCGTGGCCGTCAAGTCGGGTGATGGCGTCGACGATTTCGGGCCAGTCTGGGCTGAGAGTGGATCGGCTCCAGTGCTTGGATCCTTCTCGCTCGCTTTCGGTCAGAGTCGTGATGACCACCTGGACCTCCTAGAATAAACTAGTTCTATTTTACAGTATCGCTGAGAGGGTGTCAAAGGACATTCGTACCATGGCGGGGCGAACGTTTTTTCGTTCTTCGGGAGGGAACGCATGTTCTTGAATTAAATTCCAGACGATGGGACAGGGAGGGAATTTATGCGATTGGGACTTGACCTGGGTACCACCGTGGTGCGTGTGGCCAGGGACAAAAAAGGTGTAATTCTCCAAGAGGCGAGCGTCATCGCTGACGATCCGACTCTGCCGGAGGTCTATACTGTGGGCAATGAGGCCCGAGCGATGGAGGGGCGGACCCCCGACCACGTCAGGGCGCTCAGGCCCCTGCAGGCCGGATGTGTGGCCGCCCCGCTGGCTGCCCGTGAAATGCTGCGTCTGCTGCTGGGCCGCGCCCTGGGTTGGCGTAAGAAACTCAAGCCTTTTGTGCGCGTGGCCGTGCCGGTCACCGTGACCAGGTTTGAGCAAGAGGCCCTGGTCGAGGCCCTGACCTACGCCGGGGCCGGCAAGGTGGAACCCGTGCCCAAGCCAATTGCAGCTGCCTTCGGCATCGACGCTGAAGTGGGCGCCCCGCTGGCCGCCATGGTGGTGGATCTGGGTGGGGGCACCAGCGAGGTGGCTGCCATCTCTCCGGGCATCGTCGTCTGTGATGCCATCGGCGTGGGAGGGGTCGACCTGGATCGGGCCATCACGGCGCACCTGCGCATCGCTCACGGTCTCGAGATCTCCCCCGAGATGGCCGAAAAGATCAAGCTTGGCGTAGGCTCCGCCTGGCCCGGCGAGGGTCCTGAGACCTTCCAGGCGGCCGGCCGCGAATTACGCACGCTGTTGCCGCTGCGGGTCGAGGTTACGTCTGTCGAAATCCGGACAGCCATGCAGGCTCCCCTGGAGCGCATCTTCGACCTGGTTCGTCGCACCCTGGATCGGACTCCCCCGTCCCTGTCTGAGGATGTGCTGCGGCGCGGAGTGGTGCTCACGGGGGGCGGCGCTCAGTTGCGGGGAATGGCCCGCTTTCTCAGCGAGCGACTGGGACTGGAAGTGAAGATCGCTCCCGACCCCACCGGGTGTGTGGCCCGGGGACTATTGCTGGCCCGTCTGGGCATCAACTAAGGAGGACGCATGCTGTATACCGAGAGCATGGAGGGGCCCTCGCCGTTGTTGGCCGAGAAGCCCAAGCAAAACGCCACTCTGGGAGATTCCCTGGCCAATCGCGTAGCCCGTCCTCGCGTGGACGTGGGGGTGTGTCTGGGTACTTCTCAGGTGCGCCTGACGGTGGGCACCCGCGAAGTCGCCTCGCCCAGTTGCGTGGCCGTCGACTCGGCCAAAGGCAAGGTGCTGGCCCTGGGCGAGAAGGCTTTTCAGATGGAAGGGCGCGAGCCTCAGGGCGTTTCGATCGTGCGCCCCCTACGTCACGGCGTGGTGGTCGACTATGAGCGGGCTCGCAGCCTGCTCGGCTCGGCGCTGGAAGCGTCTAAGCACGGCGTGCTGTTTGGCCCGCGGGTGGCGGTGGCCGTGGCCGCCGACCTCTCCAGCGTGGAGTTGAAGGCTCTCGAGTCGACCGTCCGTGGGGCCGGCGCCCGCGAGGTCTATCTGGTCGACAAAGTGTTGGCTTGCGCGGCCGGAGTGGGTGAAGACGTGCTGGCCCCCCGCGCTCGGTTGGTGATTCAGTTGGGGGCGGGCACCACCCAGATGGGTGTGATTTCTTTGGGCAATCCGGTCGAATCCAGAGTGATGCGCCGGGGCGGCCATTCGATGAATGAACTGATCGCCGAACACGTGCGCCGCCAGCACCAGATTCGCATCGACGAGCACACGGCCGATCGCATCAAATGCCAGTTGGGATGTGCGCTGCCCCTGGCCGAAGAACGCACCCTCGAGATTTCGGGCCGCGGCACCCAGGACGGAAAGCCGGTTTCGGTTACCCTCAATTCGACCGAGGTGGGCCGGGTCATCCAGCCCGTGCTCGACGCTATCGCCGAAGAAGTGCGGGCGCTGGTGGCCAGCATGTCGTGCCAGTTGCTCACCGACGTGATGGAGGATGGAGCCATCTTGACCGGCGGCGGTTCGATGCTACGCCGCCTGGACGAGTTCCTGGAACAAGAGACCCGGTTGCGTTTTCGCCTGCCCACCGGCCACGACCAGGCGGCCGCCTATGGCATGCGGCGCCTGCTCAACGACCGGCTGCTGCGCCAGCGGGTGTTGGCCCCCAAAGGGCGCGGGGTCGCAAGCCAACCGGGCCGCCCTCGCAACTGGCTGGTGGCCTCCCTGCTGCTCTCCACCTCGCTGTTGGTGACGGTGACTTTCGCCCGTGATATGCAGATGGGCGGGGGAGGGCTCGACGGCATCATGAACACGGTCTTGCAGCCCGCTTACTCAGCGGCCGCACCCGAGCAGAACTGGGACATGACCGAGCGCCTGATGCTCGACGAGAAGGACCGTCGCCTCGAATCGCTGCGCCAGGAGAACCAGCGCCTGCGAGCGTTGTTGGGCACTCCGGACGGCAGGGTTCCCGAGGGCGCTCGAGTGGCTACGGTGCTGGCTCGCGACCCTAAGGGATGGTTGAGCTTCATGCGGCTTGACCTGGGTCGCAAGCACGGCGTCAAGGTCGGCCAGGTGGTCTCCGACGGCAAGAGCCTGGTGGGTAAGGTCGACTCGGTCAGCGACGAGAGTTGCCGCGTGCGTCTGTTCGTCGATCAGTCCTCGGTGGTAGCCGGCAAAGTGCGCGACACGGCCGGAGTGGTGGTGGGAAGCACCGACCGCCAGGTTCGGATGCGTTACCTCGACCCCGACGCCCGGGTCAAACCCGGTGACAAGGTCTATACCTCGGGGCTGGACGGCGAATACCCGAAGGGATTGCTGGTGGGTCGCGTGGTGCGGGTCGACCGGCTCGAGGACGCCAATTTTCAAACGGTGACCGTCGAGCCGACCGCCGACTTCGATCGCTTGTTTGAAGTCTTGATTCTGGGAGCGCAGGGCTCTTGATCGGCTGGCTCGGGACGGCGGTCCTGATACTGCTGGCCACGGTGCTGCAGAGCACGCACCTGCATGGCCTGGGACCAGGCGGGACCACCCCGGACCTGGTTCTTTTGATCGTGCTGGCCGCCGGCCGCCACGGCGGCGAAACGGCCGGCAGTTGGGCCGGCTTTTGGGGTGGCCTGCTGATCGGGGCCGTGCGTGGGGGTCTGGAAGGGCCGATGGCGGTGCTCTACGTGCTGGCCGGCTGGCTGGCCGGCGCCCATCAAGAGTCAAGCCTCTTCGAGATGGTGCTGGTCGGTTGTCTGGCCACCGTCTTGATGGTGCTGGGCGAAACGGCCATCATCGCCTTTCTGGGCCTGGCCGGCTCGCTGACTCTGGCGGGGGTGGTCGGGTTGGCTCTGTTGCACGGGCTTTGTCTGGCCCCCCTGGCGGTGCGGAGCGAAAACTAGGTGGAAGACGAACCGATTCGATTGCCTTCGAGCGGTCGCTTTCGGCTTCGATTGGCGGCCATGCTTGGCACCGTGCTGGTGACGATGCTGGCCGCTCGACTTCACCAACTGCAGGTGCTCGAGCACGAGCTTTATCAGAAGAAGGCCGACCGCAACACCGTCGCCGTCGAACTGGTCTCGCCTCCTCGCGGACGCATCTACGATCACAGCGGCCGGGTGCTGGTCAGTAACCAGCCACGCTTTGTGGTTAACTGCGTGCCCGCCGAGCTAAAAGACCGCCAGGCCGTCTGCCAGGCTCTGGGCCAGGCCCTGGGCAAGCCGGCCAGGCCGCTTTTCGACAAAGTTTGCCAGGCCTATCACGAGGCTCCGCTAGAAAGACTGGAACTCGAGACCCGCCTCGACCAGGCCCAGTTGGTGAGGGTCACGGCTCTGGCTCGGGCCACCCGAGGTCTCTTCGTCGAGTCCCAGTCCATTCGCCGTTACCCGTTTGGCCAGAGGGCCTCGCACCTGTTGGGCACCGTGGGCGAGATCGACGCCGACGAACTCAAGGAACTGCAAGGCCAGGGCTACCGCGCCCGGGACATCATTGGGAAACGCGGGCTGGAAAAACAGTATGACCGCTATCTCAAGGGCCACCGCGGAGTGCGCCACCTCAACATCGACGTGCTGGGCCGGACGATTCGCGAGTCGCAAGAGCGCCGTCCCATCATCGGCTGTGACCTGCATTTGAGCCTGGATTTTGAACTGCAGGGCGTAGCTGAAGCCGCGCTGGCCGAGAAACTGGCCGAACTCAAGCAACTCAATGGTGAAGATTCGGCCGGAGCGGTGGTGGCCCTCGAGGCTCAGACGGGGCGGGTGCTAGCCCTGGCCAGTCTGCCCCAGTTCGACCCCCGGCCCTTCGCGCGAGGCATCGAGCCCAAAGAATACAACCGGCTGCTGGCAGACCCCAACTATCCCCTGCTCAGCCGCGCCTTCGGCTCGGCCTTTTCGCCGGGCTCGACCTTCAAGTTGGTCACCAGCAGCGCCGCTCTGCAGCAAAAGCTCTGCACCGGGGGCTCGGTGTTCTACTGCGGGGGCAGCTATCTCGGGGCCAGTTGCTTCGTGCGCTCGGGCCACGGCAGTATCAACTTCGAGGATTCGATCGCCCATTCGTGCGATGTGGTCTACTACCGCCTGGGGGCAGAGATGGGCATCGGCAACCTGCGCAAATTCTGTGCTCTCTATGGCCTGGGTGCTCCCACCGGCATCGACCTGCCCGGCGAAGACGGTGGCCTCTTGCCCAGTCCGGCCTGGAAAGAGAAGTGGGTGGGCGACGAGTGGTATGTCGGCGACACCGTCAACATGTCCATCGGACAGGGATTTCTGCTGGTCACGCCCCTTCAAATGGCGGTGGTCACGGCGGCCGTAGCTAACGGCGGTAAGGTGGTCGAGCCCCACCTGGTCGACCAGATCGTCGATGCCAGCGGGCGGGTCGTCTACCAACACGAGAGCAAGCCCGTTCGCAAACTGCCCATCGATCCGAAGTATCTTCAGTCGGTTCGTAACGGGATGCGGGGTGCGGTGGCCTATGGAACCTCGGTGGCCGCCGATTCGCCCCTGGCCAGGGTGGGGGGCAAGACGGGCACGGTCGAAAACTCGCCCAGCGTCTCTAACCACCACGGGCGCAACCACACCTGGTTCGTGTCGTTTGCACCCATCGACAAGCCGCAAATCGTGGTGGTGGCTTTTCTCGAGAAGTCTGGCGGTTACGGCGGCGGCAATGCCGCCCCGGTGGTGCGCAAGGTGATTGACCACTATTTTGGAGCCCCGCGATGAAAAGACGACTGCTGCCGGTGCTGCTGTGCCAGGACTATCCCCTTTACACCTGCGCCCTGGGGGTGAGCGCCCTGGGTTGGCTGGCGCTGGTGTCGGCCACGCGCTGGACGGGGGCCGAGGCCGAGCCCAGTCGGCAGGGCCTCTTTCTCTTCATCGGCTGGACCCTGGCCTGGCTGTTGGGCTGCTTGGATTATGACTGGCTACGGAAGTTGAGCCTTCCCGCCTATCTGGTATGTCTGGGCTCACTGGTAGCCGTGATGGTGCCCGGCATCGGGCAGAGCGCCAAGGGAGCCCAACGCTGGATCGCCCTGGGCCCCCTGGGCGCCGTTCAGCCTTCCGAGTTCGCCAAGCTGGTCGTGGTCATCGTATTGGCTGCCCTGCTAGCCTGGCGCTCTGACCAGGAGGGCAAGCCGGCTGCTTCTCTCAAGACTCTGATACTCACCTTTATCGCCATGGGCATACCCTTCGTGCTCATCGCGGCTCAGCCCGATCTTGGCACTGCTCTAGTCCTGGTGGCCGTCTGCCTGGTCATGGTCTTCGTGGCCGGAGCTTCCCCGGTGGTGCTGGGGGCCTTGATCGCTTCTGGGATAGCCGCCCTGCCCCATGTGCTCAAGGAATACCAGAAGGACCGGCTAATGATCTATCGCCACCCTGAGCACGATCCGATGGGAATGGGCTACAGCCTGGTCCAGTCGAAAACGGCGATCGGATCCGGGGGCATCTTCGGCAAAGGCTTGTTTGCCGGGCACATGACCCAACATGGGTTCGTGCCCGAGAACTGGACCGACTTCATCTTCACCGTGCTGGGCGAAGAGCTGGGGTTGATCGGCTGTCTCGGCTTTCTAGCTCTGTTCGCCATGCTGCTGATCTGCACCATCCGGGCCGCGCATCTGGCCCACGACCTTTTCGGCGCGCTGCTGTGCACGGGAGTAGCCACTTTGCTGGCCTTTCAACTGGTGGTCAACGTGGCCATGACCATCGGGTTGGCTCCGGTGGTAGGTCTGCCGCTGCCGCTGGCGAGCTACGGGGGTAGCGCGCTTTTGACCAACCTTTGTGCGGTAGGAGTGGTGGCTTCGGTGACGGCCACCTCGCGCCGGCGGCAAACGGCAGAGGAATAGCGGGTGGCAAGGTATAACGAGCGCCCATGCGCCGACTGTTCATTCTTCTCCTATTGTTGCTCGCCCCCGCCTGGTCCCAGACCATCCACGAGGCCGTCCGAGACGACGACATCAAGGCCGTCACCGAGATGCTCGAGACTCACCCCGACCTGGTCAAGCTTGCTCAGGATGGAGTCAGTCCGCTGCATGTGGCCTGCTTTCACGGCCACGCCGCCATGGCCAATCTCTTGCTCGAGAAGGGAGCCGACCTCGAGGCTGTCGACCGCCTGGGCGCCTCGCCCCTGATTCGGGCTCTGGCCGAGGGTCACTCGACCCTGGCCGTGGCCCTCATCGAGCGGGGAGCCAACGTCAACCGGGCCACCAAACTCGGCGAGACCCCGTTGATGATGGCCGCTCGCGAGGGCAATCGGGCCGCCATCGACGCCCTGCTGGCCAAAGGAGCCCAACTCGAGGCTGTTGATGGTCGCAAACGGACGCCCTTACACCATGCCGTAGAAGCCGCCAACATGGCGAACATCCAGCGATTACTCGAGGCCGGGGCTAATCTCGAGGCTCTCGACAAGAACGGCCAGTCGGTGCTGCACAAGGCCTCGTTCATGAGCCAGTCCGAAATCGTGCTGACCTTGCTTCGGGCTGGTGCCAACCGTGAACTGCGTGACTCCCGTGGTCGCACCCCTCAGCGCATCGCCCTCGAGCGCCGCGACCCTGATCTGGCCCGTCTACTCGAGCCCGGCGCGCCCATTCCTGAAACGAAACCGCAACATCCTTAACATCGGTAACAAACTGTTAGCCACTCGGTCGCTAGATGGTCGCTCGCGATCGGTGAGTCTAGAAGCAAGACTATACTATCTTGCGAGGTGCGCGGTGAATTTCGGAATGAATTTTCAGCTCGGCCTGGGAGTGCCCCAGGCCGGTTATTCAGGCTACTCATGCGGTGGTGGCCAAAACCCCCTGACCGGACTCTTCCAACTCATTCTGGGCCTGATGATGGGCCTGCTCGGGGGCGATGTCTGCTCGAACCTGCTGGGTGGTGATTCGCGAGGCCACTGCTTTAGCCCCAACAATCCGAGCTTCGGTACCGGCTTCAACCCCGGTCGATCCTTTGGCGCCCCTCTGGGGGGCTTTCTGGGCGCCCCCAACGGCGGCGACACCTTCTCGGCCGGAAATGCTCCTTCGGTCGACCTCGGCTCGATTCAGGGCGGAACACCCTGGGGGCGCTCGCTGGCCTCCGACGCCGCCCGCAACGCCAACGGACCGGGCGGCTGGTGCTACAAATGGGTAGCCAATGCCCTGGGCCGCCACGGCGTCAATGTGCACGGAGCCAGTGCCTACATGGCCGCCGACCAGCTGGCCGGCAATCCCAAGTTTCGCGAAGTACGGGTCCCGGCCAACCAGTTGCGCAACCTGCCTCCCGGTGCGGTCGTGGTCTGGAATCGCGGCGCCGGTCACCCCCACGGCCACATCTCGATCGCTTTAGGCGACGGCCGCGAGGCCAGCGACAAGATTCGCAATCAAATCACCAACTACGGTACCTCCTTCCGAGTCTTTCTGCCGAACCAATGAAAGCCGAAAGCAGAGCAATCCTGGAAGAACTCTCCTTTCCCGCCCTGGTGCCGAATTGGCTTCCCGACGGCCTGGGCGAGCCCAGCCTGCGCTGCGACTCGGACAGCTATCTGTTGAGCTGGTCGGGCCCCGGCCTGGCCGTCAAAGTTCAGGGCACCTGTGGGGGGGTCGGCGACTTTCCCCCGGGTGAGCGCCGCTTCACTTTCTCGAGCGCCCTTTTCGGCGAGGCCGTACTCGAGATCGACGACAACGAGATCACCACCCAGTGGCTCTCTGAGGTCGAAGGCGAGTTCCCGGCCTACAACGTCTCGGCCATCGGCCTCTCGCCCGACCAGGTGATCTCGGTGGTGAACTCCCTGGCTGCGCTCGGGTAAGGAGCGCTCGCGGAAAGGAGCGGCCCTGCGGGCGAGGAGCGCTCGCTTCGCTCACGGGAGAAGGAGCGGCCTTCGGCCGGGATAAGGAGCGCCGGCTCCTTTCTCGGCGGCACGCCGCTCCCTGTCGACGCGATAGCGTCGAAGAAGGGGTCGGTCCCGGCGGGGTAAAAGGCTGGCCGATGAGTTTCATCCTGGCCCTCGATCAGGGCACCACCAGCAGTCGAGCGATTCTTTTCGACCACTCCGGCAAGGTTTGCGGAGTGGCTCAGAAAGAGTTCGAGCAGATCTTTCCCAAACCGGGCTGGGTCGAGCATCGGCCCGACGAGATCTGGTCATCGCAGCTGCAGGTGGCGATTGCCGTGCTTGCCCAGAACGATGTCGACCCGAAGGCGGTCAAGGCCATCGGCATCACCAACCAGCGCGAGACCACCGTGGTCTGGGACCGGCGTAGCGGCAAGGCTTTGACTAACGCTATCGTGTGGCAGGATCGGCGCACCTCCGAGTTCTGCGACAAGCTGCGGGCTGACGGTCGGGCCGAGGATATTCGGGCACGGACCGGGCTCGAGATCGATGCCTATTTCTCGGGCAGCAAGCTGGCTTGGATCCTGGCTAACGTCGAGGGGGCCCGGCGTTTGGCCGAGGCCGGCCATCTGGCTTTCGGCACGGTCGATAGCTGGCTGGTCTACAAGTTGACGGCGGGCCGGGTGCATGTGACCGATGTCAGCAATGCCTCGCGCACCATGCTCTATAATCTGGCCGAAGGCCGCTGGGATCCGACTCTGCTCGAGTTGTTCGACATCCCCGAGAGTGTCTTGCCCGAGGTCAGGGCCTCGAGCGAGGTCTATGGCGAAACCGACAGCGGTATCTTTCCCCGCTCGATTCCGCTGGCCGGCATCGCCGGCGATCAGCAGGCGGCCCTGTTCGGGCAGCTTTGCACCCGTCGAGGCCTTTCCAAGAATACCTACGGCACCGGTTGCTTTATGCTCCTCAACGTGGGAGACGAGCCGGTCCCCTCCAAGCATCGCCTGCTGACGACGGCCGCCTGGCGGCTGGGCGAGCGCACCGAGTATGCCCTCGAAGGCAGCGTCTTTGTGGCCGGAGCCGTGGTCCAGTGGTTGCGAGACGGGCTGGGCCTCATCCGCTCGGCAGGCGAGGTCGAAGAGTTGGCCGGGCGGGTCGAGTCGACTGATGGGGTCTTTCTGGTGCCGGCCTTCGCCGGCCTGGGGGCTCCTCACTGGGACCAGTACGCCAGGGGCACCCTGGTGGGAATGACGCGCGGGACCACCGGCGCTCATATCGCTCGGGCTGCCCTCGAGGGGATCGCCTTTCAGGTGGCCGACGTGCTCGAGGCCATGCGAGCCGACTCGGGGCTCGACCTGGTCGAACTGCGCGTCGACGGTGGAGCCTCGGCCAACAATCTGCTGATGCAGATTCAGGCCGACCTTTTGGGCGTGCCCACGGTGCGACCCAAAGTCACCGAAACCACCGCCCTGGGAGCGGCCTACCTGGCCGGTCTGGCGGTCGATTTCTGGAAGAGCACCGACGAGCTGACCGACCAGTGGCAGGTCGACCGGCGCTTTGAACCCCGCCTTTCGGCCGATGAGGTGAGCGCACGACGGGCCCGCTGGGCCCGGGCGCTCGAGCGGGCCAAGAGCTGGGAACAATGAAGCGCGAGAGCTTGCTGGCACGCCTTGGCTCGACCCCCGTCTGGGACATGATCTTCATCGGCGGGGGAGCCACCGGGGTGGGAGCGGCCGTGGATGCGGCCGCCCGCGGCTATACGGTGCTTTTGCTCGAACAGTCGGACTTCGGCAAAGGCACCAGCAGCCGCAGCACCAAGCTGGTGCATGGTGGCGTGCGCTACCTCGAGCAGGGCAACGTCAGCCTGGTGATGGAGGCGCTGCGCGAGCGCGGGCTCTTGCTTAAGAACGCACCCCATCTGGTGGGAGACCTGCAGTTCGTGGTGCCCAACTATACCTGGTGGGAAGGGCCCTATTTCGGTCTCGGGCTCAAGGTCTATGACCTGCTCTCGGGCCGCCACAGCTTCGGAGCCAGTCGTTGGCTGGGCAAGGCCGACACCATGGCCCACCTGCCCACCATCAAGACCGAAGGTCTGCGCGGCGGGGTGCTCTATCACGATGGCCAGTTCAACGACTCGCGCCTGTTGGTGAACCTGGTCCAAACCGGGCTCGAAAAACAGGCGGTGACCCTCAACTACTGCCGGGTGACCGCGTTGCTCAAAGACGCCCAGGGTCTGGTCGAGGGCGTCACAGCGATCGACCTGGAAAACGACGCCTCCTTTCAGGCTCGGGCCCGGGTAGTGATCAACTGCACCGGACCCTTTACCGACGAGCTCCGTCAACTGGACCAGCCCGAGTCGCGTCCCATCATCTCGCCCAGCACCGGGGTCCATGTGGTTCTCGACCGTCGCTTTCTGCCCACCGAGACGGGCTTGATGGTGCCCCGCACCAAAGACGGTCGGGTGTTGTTCGCCATCCCCTGGAACAACTCGGCTCTGTTGGGCACCACCGATCAAGCCGTCGATGCGGCCAAGCTCGAGCCCGAAGTGACCCGGGCCGAGGTCGACTTCATTCTCGAGACGGCCCGCGGGTATCTAGCCGAGCCGCCCGGTCTCGAGGATGTCCGGAGTGTCTTCAGCGGCATCCGTCCCCTGGTCAAGGCCGACAAGGAGTCCACTTCGGCCCTTTCTCGTGATCACACGATCGCTATTTCCAAGAGCGGGCTCATCACCATCTGCGGCGGCAAGTGGACTACCTATCGCAAGATGGCCGAAGACGTCGTCGACCGGGCCGAGCTGGTGGGCGGATTTGCTCATCGGCCATGCGTGACCGAGAACTTGATGGTGCACGGTGGAGGTCGCTCGGATACCGTTTATGGCAGCGATCAAGCACTGATCGATGAGCTAGGGCTGGGCGAGCAGCTCCACCCCAAGCTCGATCTTACTGCTGGCCAGGTGGTCTGGGCCGTCCGTCACGAACTGGCCCGGACCGTCGAAGACGTGTTGTCGCGGCGGGTGCGCGCGCTTTTGTTCGACGCCGCCGCGGCCGTCGAGGCGGCCCCGCGGGTGGCCGAGCTGATGGCCGACGAGTTGGGCTTTGACCAGTCCTGGCGTGAGCGGCAGTGCCGCCAGTTCCAAGAGTTGGCCAGAGGCTATCAGGCGGCCTCGCTCTATTGAGAGTTGTAACAGGCTATTAACATCCCGCCGGCTGTGTCCAAGGCCAACCAAAAAGTGAGTATGGCATGCTGAGGCTATGCTCAGTCCATTAGGCGGTATCGACCGCGCTCAGTTCAACAACCTCGGTTTTTCCGGGGTCCCCAATCCGGGAGCAGGACCCGGTGGCATTCCCGACCTCTCTAGCCTTTCCCCTGAAGCCCTCAACGGTGGGGCAGGCGACGCCGAGCTGCTGCAGCAGCTTATGCAAGCGTTCGGGCAACAACCCCAGGACCCGGTCCAGCAGCTCCAGCAAGAGATTGCCAGGACCGAGCAGCAACTCCAGCAAGCGCAGGCTGCAGGCGATCAACAAGCAGTAACTCAACTAACTCAGAAGCTCGAGCAACTCAAGGCCCAACTGGCTCAGCTTACTGGCCAGGGACAGGATCAGGGCGGCGGTTCTCCCGAGGCTGGTGGGGCGCCCGCGGGCGGTGCTCCGTCGGGTGGTTCTCCCTCGCCCTCGGGTGGCGCGCCCAGTGGAGGGTCGCCCGCTGGGGGCTCGCCTTCGGGAGGAGCACCCTCGGGAGGGGCCCCCTCGGGTGGCTCTCCGGCCGGCAGGGCGTCTTCCGCCACACCCAGCGGTCAGAGCGGCCCAACTCCTGACATTCCGCAGGTCCCCCCCGAGCTGGCCGGCGACGACAAGAAGCTGGCCGAGTTCATCGAAGGCAAACTGGCGGGCTCACCCCTGGCCGGGCGAGGTCTGGGGTCCCATTTCGTAGCCGCCGGCCGCCAGCACGATGTGGATCCCCTGGTGTTGATGGCCATCAGTCGCCACGAGACGAACTTCGGTCGTCTCGGCGTGGGCGTCAACAAGCACATGGGGGTGGGAGCCTACGACAGCAGTCCCAACGCCCCCCGACGCTGGGATGGGGCGGTCAACCAGATCTACTCGGGAGCCCGGACGTTCGCTAACCTGAGGCGTCGTTTCGGTTCGAACTCGAGGGCCCCCCTGGCCCAGCAACTGGCCGCCGTCAACGGCGGCGGGCGCGGCTGGGCCACCGACCGAGGCTGGCATCGCAAGGTGGCCGGCACCTACTCCAATCTGGCCGGCGGCAGCAACCGGCGCTACGCCTAGCAGGGAGCGTCGACCGGGTCGGCGAGAAGGAACTCTGGTTCGCTCCTCACTCGTCGAGAGGCGGAAGTTCGCGGCGAGGGGGCGGGGTGGGAAAGGCCGATCGCAGGCGCTGCCCGTCGAGTGGCCGACTGGCGGGTGGTGGTGGCGGCGCTGGTGGGGGCGGAGGCGTCGGTGGCGGCGGGGGAGCCAGTTCGGGTTCTGGAGCGCGCGAGCGAGGGGCCGGGAGGTCCAACTCGAGATTCAGCTCAGGCACATTCCTGGGGGGCGGCGGCAAAGGCCGTCCCTGGGGTGACTGGGTGGGCTCGCTCGGTCTTGCGATGCGACGATCGGCTAGAGAGCCTCGGCCTGGCGGCGAAGGCAAGCTGAACTCTGGTGTCTCGGGAGCCGGCTCGCGGGCGGGGGGAGCAGGTAACTCGTCAAGTTCTGGCACCGGCGGTGGGGGAGGAGCCGCCTTGGGGGGGGCCGGGGGAGGGCTGGCCGGCGGTGGCGGTGCTGAAGTTGCGCTCGGCGGACGACCGATCTGGGGTCGAGCGGGCTTGGGCGGAGCGACCGGAGGCGACTCTTGAGGTGCAGGCTGGGATCGTTGGGGGCGGTTGGCGAGGGTGGGCGCGTTGGCTGCCGGAGGGGGGGCCAGGTACTCCTCTTCCAGTTCTTGCATCTGGTCGGCTACCTCTTCGGGGGCGAACTTCTCTTTCTTGTCCTCTTCAGCCATGTGCTCGAGGCTGGAGCCGACCTTCAGCTCTTCATAGCGCTGGCGCAGCTTCTTGCGCTCGGCTTCGTAGTCGTATTTGATCAGTTTCTCGATGAAGGGCTTCAGGCGTGTGTTTTTGGCAAAGTCGGCAAAGCTGACGGCAAACTGCATGAAACTCAGATGGAAGGACTGCCGCGATTCCTTCCTGCCCTCGTGATTGGCCAGGATCTCTCTCCACTTGGCGTCGGCGTCGTCTTCCAGGCGCCGCGCCAGCCGGCAGAGATCGAGGTGGAGTTCGTCGCTCATCACCGGTTTGTGGTCAGATAAGACCACGGCCCGCTGTCCCAGTTCTTTGGAAAGCTCCTGCACCTCGACCTTGAAGCCCGAGAGGTTGCGGTTGACGATCATTTTGAAGATCTGCTTCTTGAGTCCGAATTCGGCTTTCTTGCTGGCCTTGGTGAGCTTGGACTTGACCTTCTGTTTGCCTTCGCCCTCGGGTGGGGCCAAGAGTTCGTTTTCTTCGCCAAAGGTCTCGCGTCGAAGATCGTCCTCCATGGCCAGACGGGCTTCGCGGGCCTGCTTGAAAGTGTCAGAAATGCGGCGGCAGATTTCGAGGGTGGACTCGTCAGCGATTTTGCCCTTGGAAAACCCCTGGTAGACCTGCTTGCCAATGCGCGCCAGGGTCTTCTCGTGCTCGCTGGTCAGACAGATCCACTCGTTAAAGAGTATGGTTGAGACCCGGGATTCTTTCATGCCGTTCCCATAGACTTTCTCTCCGCGAAATAACCCCCCTGCTATTATGCCCCGGGGTCGCTGGGGTGGGTCACTCAGGCCTTGACTTCGACACCGCCGAACAACTGCCCTAGAGCAGTTCTAAAAGCGCTCAGAGTGAACGGCTTGAAGACGACCGCATCCACGCTGGGGCTCTGCGATTCGGATCCGAAGCCGCAGAGCAGGAGAATGGAAGTGTCCGGATATTGGGCTTTGACTCGCTCGGCCAGCAGTTCTCCGCCGGTGTCTGGCAGGATCGACGAGAGCACCACCAGGTCGAAGCCCTCGGGTAAGAGTTGCAAGGCTTGCGAACCTTTGTCGGCCGTGAGCACGACATGGCCGTCACCCTGCAGATAGGTGCTGAGGACCTTGCGCACCAGCGGTTCTTCCTCCACCACCAGCACCTTGAGTGGCCGTTGCTCGAACTGGGCCTCGGCGGCCGGGTCGCATTCCTGGCTAGGAGCCACGTACTCTTTGGGAAAAGAGAGTAAAAAGGTCGTGCCTTCTCCGTAGCGGCTGTCGATGGTGACCTCTCCGAGGTGTCGTCGAATAATCCCGTAGACCATCGACAGGCCCATGCCGGTGCCCTTTTGACCTTTGGTGGTGAAGAAGGGCTCGAGGCAACGCTGACGGGTTTCTTCGCTCATTCCGGTGCCGGTGTCGCCCACCCGCAGTACTACCCGGTCCTCTTCGAGGCTGGTCTGGAAGGTCAGGGTGCCTCCCTCGGGCATGGCGTCGACGGCGTTGAAGGTGAGATTGGTCAGAGCCTGACGCAATTCGGCCTCGTCTCCAAAGATGAAGCTGTCTTCGGCCAGTTCGGTGTTGATCTGGATCACTCTGCCGTCGGCTCGAGCCTGACCCTTCCACTTGGGCTGGGTCAAGGAAATGGTCTGCTCCACCACCCGGGCCAGGTTGACCTGGGCGAAAGCTTCGTTCTTCTCGCGGTTGCGATAGAACTCTCCGAGGCGCTCGACAATCCCGCCGGCATCCTGGGCGGCGGTGTTGATCATCTGCAGAAACTCGACAGTCTGCTCGCGGTCTTCGAGTAGATCGGGATACATCAGCAGCGTCTCGGAGAAGCCCAGGATTGAAGACAGCGCGTTGTTGAAGTCGTGGACGATGCCGCTAGCCATCTCGCCCAGCGCCCTCAAGCGCTCTTGACGCACCACCTGAGCCTGAGTCTGGCGAAGCTCGTCGAGGGCGTTTTCCAGGCGAACGTTGGACTGGCGCAGGGCCTCCTCGGCCAGTTGTCGCTCGGTGACATCGCGGCTGTTGACCACCACCCCGGTCCCGAAGGCGTCCAGCCGCTTGCCCATGGCTTCGAGCACCCGCCAGCGACCGTCGAGGTGGCGGTGACGAAAGGAGACCGTCTTGGACAGTCCCGGGGTGGTGAACATCTCTTCGCCCAATTGCCGCAGTCGCGGTCGGTCTTCTTCGTGGACAAATTCGAGAAAGGACTTCCCGAGGGAACTCTCGGGCGAGTAGCCGAGCACGGTTCTCAGGGATGGGCTGACGTAGACGATGTTGAGGTCCTGGTCGATGACGGTGATGATGTCGAGGGCGTTCTCGATGAGGGCTCGAAAACGGCGCTCGTTTTCGGCTACCAGTTGTTCGGCCTGGCGGCGGGCTTGACGTCCTTCATACTCACGAAGCTCACGTCGGATGGCGGGAACCAGACGACTATAGTTGCCTTTGACCAGAAAGTCATGGGCGCCGGCCCGCATGGCGGCCACGGCCGTGTCCTCGCCAACCGTTCCACTAACGATGAGGAAAGGAAGGTCGCAGCCGAGTTCTTTGTAGATTTCCAGCGCGGCCGGAGCGCTAAAGGCAGGCATGCGATAGTCAGACACGATCAGTTGCCAAGCGCCGTGGGTTAGCTCTCGGCGCATAGCCTCGCCCGTCTCGATGCGCGTGTGCTGGACCTTGAAGCCGCCCTTCTTGAGCTCGCGCAACAGCAGGAACTCGTCTTCGGGCGAGTCTTCCAGCAGCAACAGCCGAAGGACCTCGCTCATTGCTAGGGCTTCCTCGGCGGTGGTTGGTTGGTGTCCAGCCAGTACTCTCCTAGTTGACGGATCACCTCGGCGAACTCACGAAAGTCGATGGGCTTAGCGATGTAGCTGTTGCATCCCAGGCTGTAGCCCTCGGCCAGGTCGCGGTCTTGTTTGGAAGAGGTGAGGATCACGACCGGAATCAGGCGGGTGCGCTCCTCGGCGCGGATGCGCTTGAGCACTTCAAAGCCATTGAGCTTGGGGAGCTTGAGGTCGAGCAGGATCAGATTGGGAGACAACTCACCATCAAACAAGACATGGCAGGCTTCCTCGCCATCTCGGGCCACCTCGACGCGGCTGCGCGGAACACCCTTCTTGAGGGCCCGCCTGGCCAGAGCTTCGTCGTCGGGATTGTCCTCGACCAGCAGGATCAGTCTCTCATCTGACACACCTGAGAGCTTCCTTCAAGGCGTGGGAGATTTCCTCTGTGCTTGGAGTTCTTTTTCCAGCAGAAGTTGATTTTCGCGCGCCGCTTCGAGGTCCTGGCGAGAGAGACCACCCATCTCATAGAGATTTTCCAGGGTTTTGAGTCGTTGCCTGCCCTGGCTTACATCACTTTCGAGGGCTGCCAGCCTGTCTCGCCGCGTCTGGCCGTTCTCTTTCTTGTATTTCTCGACGGCGGTCTTGAGCGAGGAGTCTTTGGCCACCCAGCGATTAACAAAAGCGTCGACATCCTTCCAGCTATAGCCTTCGCGTCGGGCCAGCCCTTCCAGGGACTGCAAGCGACTGGCGGCGGCCGATTTCTGCTGCTGCAGGCGCTTGAGAGCAGAGGGATCGGCCTTCTTGAGCAGGCGCATCCGCTCTTTGGCGTCGGCCAGTTCCTGGTGTGTCTCTTCTACCTTGCGCCGTGAGACCAGGCCACGCTGCTCGTAATCGGTCATCAGCTTGAGAGCCTCTTCCAGGCTCGGGATCTTGCGCTTGAGCTGTTCGCTTTCGAGCTTGTTGCGGGCAATCAGGCTCTGGTGTTGCCAGATGTCTTGCTCGACCATCTCGACGCTGTTCTTGGCCACCAGCCAGCTCACCAGGATCGACTCGCGGCCGGCCGGTGCCCAGCTCGGGACTCCGTCGCTTTGACCTTCGCCGAAGGGCACGTAGCGACCGGTAGCGTCTTGCATCTTGACATCGACATGGTCTCGCACTACCAGTCCAACGGTTTCTCCGACCTCGATGGTAGTGCCCACCGAGACGGTGGGGTCGAGGTGGCCATAGGTGACGCTGGTGCCGTCCGGAGAGGTGACGGTGACGCCGTACTCGGGCCCAGACCAGTTGGCCACCGAGCTCACCCTGCCGCCCCAACCGGCCGCCACCGGCGTTCCCGCTGGGAGCGCGATGTCATAACCCAGGTGGAGTCCGGCCGCGCGCCGGTAGATCGAGGTGGTGCGCCAGTCATAGAAGGTGCCCGAGACCCAGGCCTGGGGCCAATGGCGCCGCTGCAGAGCGACGAGTTCGGGCAAGCCGATGTTCTGGTTGGGCTGAACCACCCCGTAGACCTGCTTGAGTTGCTCGACCACAGCCGGGACGCTACTGGTGGTCACCTCGGCCGCGACGGGGGCGGCCAGGGCCGCCAGCAAACCTAGAGCTATGAGCCTTTGTCTATACACGTAATCGATCAATCGGCCGGGAGGCAGAAAAGTTTCTTTAAGGACCTAAGTAATTCTGGAGGAGGGCACCCTTTTCCCTGCCGGCAGGTCTGAACTTGCCTCCCAACGAAAGCGCGCTCACCAGAATATTCACCGCCCAGGCGGTTTACGGAGAATCTAATGTATCGCAATACACTCGTGCCAATGGTCGTAGAGCAGACCGCCAGGGGAGAGCGCGCCTACGACATCTACTCGCGTCTTTTGAAGAATCGGATCATCTTCGTGGGTGAAGCGATCGAGGATTCGGTAGCCAACCTGGTAATCGCCCAGTTGCTCTACCTCGAGCAAGAAGACCCCGACAAGGACATTGACCTGTATATCAATAGTCCGGGTGGGTCGGTCACGGCGGGTCTCGCCATGTACGATTGTATGCAACTGGTCAAGCCTGACGTTTCTTGCATCTGTATGGGCATGGCCGCCAGCGCCGCGGCCGTGCTGTTGGCCGGCGGCGCCGCCGGCAAGCGCTACGCCCTGCCATACAGTCGCATCATGATCCACCAGCCCTGGATCGGCAGCATCGGCGGTCAAGCCACCGACATCGATATCCACGCCCGTCAGATTCTCAAGACCCGCGAGACCCTCAACAAGATTCTGGCCGACCATACCGGCCAGGAGCTGGCCAAGGTCGAGCGCGACACCGAGCGCGACTATTACATGACCGCCGAAGAAGCCAAAGAGTACGGTATCATCGACGAGGTCATCACCTCTGAATCCCGCTAGTGGCTGACTCGGTTTTTCTCAAAGCATGTAGGGGAGAGCCGGTTCCACATACCCCGATCTGGCTGATGCGTCAGGCCGGGAGATACATGAAAGAATACCGCGAACTGCGTTCGCGGGTTTCTTTTTTGGAGCTATGCAGCCGCCCCGAATTAGCCGCCGAGGTCACGGTGCACGCCTGTCAGGTGCTGGGCACCGACGCGGCCATCCTCTTTGCGGACATCTTGCTGGTGGTCGAGAGCCTGGGTCTGGGGCTCGATTTCGTCAAGGGCGACGGGCCCCAGATCACTCCCGCCGTGCGCGATGCGGCTGCCATCGATAGCTTGCGCGAGGCCGACCCCGACGAGTTGTCCCACGTCTACGAGGCGGTTCGTCTGATCCGCGCCGAACTGCCGGCCGAGACCGCGCTGATCGGTTTTGCGGGAGCCCCCTTCACGGTTGCTTCCTACATGATCGAAGGCGGACCCTCGCGCGACTTCGAGCACACCAAGCGCATCATGTATGGCGATGAGGGCGCCTGGCGAGCCCTGATGGAGAAGATTGCCAGGGCTACCTCGGCCTATATCAATCGTCAGATCGAAGCCGGAGCCGACGCGGTGCAACTGTTCGACTCGTGGGTGGGATGCCTTGATCCCTACGACTATCGACGCTACGTGATGCCCTACAGCAAGCAGGTCCTCGACGCCTTGCCGGCCGGCGTTCCTCGCATTCACTTTGGCAAAGGCACGGGCCTGTTGCTCGACGAGATTCGCGAGGCGGGGGGTACGGTGGTCGGCATCGATTACATGACCCCGCTTGACCGCGCCCGCCAACAACTGGGCGACACTCCGGTGCAAGGCAACCTCGACCCGGTGCTGCTCTTGACCGATCGCAAGATCATCGAAGAAAAAGCTCGCAAGGTGCTCGAGCAGGCTGGTCCGGTGGGCCACATCTTCAATCTAGGGCACGGCATTTTGCCCCCGACCCCGGTCGACAACGTCAAGTTTCTGGTCGACCTGGTGCACGAGGTCAGCGCGTGCGGCTAGCCATCGTGGGCGGGGGAATCACCGGCCTGGCAGCCGCCTTCGAGGCTCACCAGGCCGGAGTCGACTTTCATCTGTTCGAGGCCGGCGACCGCTTTGGCGGAGCCATCCAGACCATCGAGCACGAGGGTGCCATCATGGAGGCCGGGCCCGACTCGATCCTCAAGAGCAAGCCGTGGGCCTATGACTTAGTTCGCGAACTCGACATGGTGTCCGAGGTGGTGACCACCCAGGACCAGCCCAACGGTTCGTTCATCGTGCGCGACCGCGAACTGCATCCCATCCCCCAGGGCTTTCGCTTGATGGCCCCCACGGCCTGGCTGCAGTTTCTACGCTCGCCCATCGTGAGTTGGCCCGGCAAATTTCGAGTTTTACTCGAGCCCTTCATCCCCGCTCGCCAGGCGGCCGGGGACGAGTCCCTGACGGGTTTTGTCACCCGTCGTCTCGGCCGCGAGGTGCTCGAACGCCTGGCCCAGCCGATGGTCAGCGGCATCTACTCCGCCGACCCCGACCGCCTCAGCCTCGAGGCCACCATGCCGATTTTCCTTCGGCTCGAACGCGAGCACGGCAGCATCATCCGCGGCCTGCGGGCCACCGGCGAAGGGGCCAAAGCTTCGGGTGCTCAATACAACCTCTTCTTTAACCTCAAGGGTGGCTCGCAACGTTTGGTAGAGGCCCTGGTCGACCACCTGCCCGCCGACCGCCTGCACCTCAACTCGCCGGTGTCCAAGCTTGCTCCCGGCTGGAGCTTCCAGGCCGGTGACGAATCGCATCAAGCCGAGGCCGTGCTGGTCGGCCTGCCCGGGCCCCAGGCGGCCCAATTACTCGCTTTCGATTCCGATCTCTCCGGCCTTTTCTCGCGAGTTCGCTATAGTTCGGCCGCCCTGGTCAACCTGGTCTATGACCTCGACGACCTGGCCGACCTGCCGCCAGGCTACGGCTTCGTCGTGCCCGCCATCGAGCACATGCACCTGCTCGCCTGCACCTTTTCTCACCTCAAGTGGCCGGGACGCAACCCGGGCCACCTGGGCCACATCCGAGCTTACTTCGGGGGGGCGCATAATCAAGCCGTGCTCGAGCGGCCCGACCACGACCTGGTGGCTCTGGCTCGTTCTGACCTGGCCCGACTGACCGCGCTCGAAGCCGAGCCCGTGGCCACTTTCGTCCATCACCACCGCAACGGTCTGCCCGAGTATTCGGTCGGCCATCGCGAGTGGCAGATCAAGGTCGAAGCTCGGGCCGCCACCCACCCCGGTCTCGGCCTGGCGGGCAACGCCTTCGACGGCGTCGGCATCCCCGACTGCGTCCGCCGCGGCCGCGAAACCGCCCGCCGCCTCTTCTAGCCTGAGCTTGGCGGGGCTCGGCGGGTGTTGGCTGGCGAGTTGTGCGCCGCACAGTAAGGATCTGTAAGTGTACGGCGCAAGTGTGCGCCGCACAGTGGGCAGGCTGGTGTGTGCGGCGCACACCGGGCTGGCCCCGGCCAAGTCGGCAGCCCCGGCCCCGCTCGGCAAGCCCCGGCAAGGCAGGCCAGGGGGTTAGAAAGTGTGGCCGCCCATGGTGAGGGTGGTGGGGACGGGTTTAGGTTTCTGGCCGGGATTGGGTTCTTGGGCCGGGGGTTCGGTGGGGCTGGGCTTGGCCAACTGGGCTTCCCAGTATTTGATGCGCCGGTCGACATGGGTGATGCCGCGATAGGCGTGAGTGACGGCGTCGGCGGCGTAGGCGAAGCCCATCAGGGCCGAGCCGGTCTTGGCGTATTGGGGCAGGGCCAGCATGGCCACGCCGCCGGCCAGACCGACCAGGTCGGTGCACACCCGAGCGACATCCATGATTTTGTCCATGCGAGTGCTGGTGGGATCGTGCAGGGTCTGACCGCAACGATGCACGTCGAGAGCCAGCAAGCCAGCGCGCACTACCGGTACGATGCTCTGTTGGTAGCCGAGGCGGACCGAATCGTCAACGCCCTTCAGCAGGGTGTCGGTGAGGACGGTGGCCGATGTCCGCAAAGCCAGGGCAGGGTCGTTCTTAGCCGCCTCGCTGGCTTCGCGGGCAACGAAAAATAGTGAGTTACCCATGGTTTTGATGCTCATGTTGGACCTTCTTTGCTTCTCCGCAAGGTGAAGGTACGTGCCAGGACCGGCCAGCATGTGAAAGTTTGGTGAACAGATGTCAAACAGCGGGCAAGTCGACCTGGAAAACGGTCCATTCGGGACCGCTGTGGGCGGTCACGGTGCCGCCGTGCTCGGTGACGATGCGGTGCACGATGGACAGACCCAACCCGGTGCCCTGATCGCGGGTGGTGAAGAAGGGTTCGAATAGGCGATCCATGTGTTCAGGGGCGATGCCCCGTCCATTGTCGTGGATGCGTAGACGGACGATGCCTGACCGCGAAGTGCCTTCGATAGTGACCCGGGCCCCGGGGGTGCCCTCGCATGCCTCGCAAGCGTTGGAAAGAAGGTTGACCAGCACCTGCCGCAACTGGTCGGCGTTGCCGTGCACCAGCGGCAGGTCGGGGGCGAACTGATGAACCAGATCGACCTTGCGCTCGCGAAAGTCGACCTTGAGCAGGGGAAGAGTCGACTCGAGCAACTGCTGGAGCGAGAGGTCTTCGTAGGGAGTCTTCTCTCCTCGGGCCGTGCGTAGAAGATCGCGCACCAGACTCGCGCAGCGGTCAGCCTGGCTGATGACGGTGTCGGTCTGCTCGAGGCTAGCGCCCTGGCGGGTCAGGATCTGGCCGGCCGAGCGGATGGCCATGAGGGGGTTGAGTAGCTCGTGGGCCAGCCCGGCGACCAGGCGACCCAGGGCTCCCATCTTTTCGTTGCGGAGCATCGTGGAAAAATACAAGGCCCGGTCGATGGCCGCCGCCGACAGCGCGGCCACGATCTTGGCCAGGGCCAGGTCGGCTTCTGAGAAGACTCCGGCTTTCATGGCATTATCGAGATAGACCAGTCCGCGGGTGTTGCGGCTGCGCAGGGGAACACAGATGACCGAGCGGGTGCCCAGCAATTGGACGCTTTCGCTCGAGCGAAAGCGAGGGTCGATGACGGCGTCGACTGACAGGATGCCCTCGCCTTCCACCATGACTGCCTCGACCACCCGGGTGCTGTACCAGACCTCGCCGCGATGGACCGCCTCGAGGTCGAGGCCGCGGGCGGCAGCCACTTCGGGAACGGCCGCCCCCCGGTCGAGCATCACGAAACCTCGTTCAGCTCCCAGGGCTTCAACCACCACGTCGATGACGTTCTGCAAGACATCTTCGATGTCGACCGACTCGTTGAGCATCTCGCTGACCAGCACCAGCACTCGCATCCGCTCGACCTGCTCCGGAGTGAGCGTGCGCAGGGTATTGGTCCCGGCCCGCAGGCTCTCGATCTGAGAAGCCTTGGTGCGAACTTTCGTGACGGCTTGCAGCAGGCGTTCTTCGGAGCCGGGGTCGAGTTCGGTGAAGCGAAAGCCCAGCTGATACATGTCGGGACTGGCCAATTCAGAGGTCCACATGACCCTGGCTCGCCCCCGCAGGGGTGGGCCGTCGCGATCCAGGCGCAGGGTCATGGCGCAGTCGGTGTCTTTGGGCAAGAAGAGTTCGCCAGTGGCTCGAAATCCCGAGCTGCTGATGTCGATTACGAACAGACGGGAGGCGGGAAAATCCCCCTCCACTTCGGCCGTCATTACCTGGTGCAGACGGGTGTGACGGCGCCGGTCCTCCATGTTCTCTGACTTCGGCAACAAGAGGAGGAACTTCGCAAAAGAGGCAACGGCTTCCTTGTCAACTGGCAATCTGGGGTAAGCGAACCTGCAACGCCCCCGGCAGGCAGACGAACTCGGCTTGCTTTACCGGGCCGGTGACGACAGCGTCGATGCGTATGGGTTGAGGTTGGCTCGGCCTTACGACCACGCGGTGGGCCTTGAATTCGATCACCTCGTGCTCACCGGCCAGGGCGGCCGGCAGCGTCTTCACCAACTCGAGCCGGCTACATTCGGGCACCACACAGATGTCGAGATGTCCGTCGCTGGGGCGGGCCTGCGGGGCCAGCCGGAGGTTGGTGCCCAGCAGCGGCAGGTTGGCGATGGTGAGGTCGGCGGCTTCGAATTGGTAGACGAGCCCGTCCACTTCCAACTCGAAGCGGGTGGGGGAGTATTCGAACAAGGCGGTGGCCGCCGCCACTCCGCCCTGAACCCAACGCTTGAGACCGTGTTCCTCGGGGCCCTGGGCAGCCCGCTCGAAAACGTCGGTCACGAACCCCATTCCGGCACTCTCGATGAAGAGATGGCAGCCGTTGTACAGTCCCAGGTCGATGCGGTCAAGGCGTCCGTGAATGGCCACTTCGAGCGCCTCCAGCGGATCGACCGGCAGCCCCAGGCTCTGGGCCACATTGTTGAAAGTGCCCACGGGCACGATGCCCAGGCTGGTGCGCTCGAGGTCGATCCCGGCCAGCACCTCGCGCAGGGTGTCGTCGCCGCCGGCTACGATCAGATGATCAGGTTGGATTTGCCGGGCTAGCTCGGTGGCCTGGGAGGGGCCGGTGGTGGCCCGATACTCTCCGCCGTGAGCCTGGATGGCGGCGCTTAGCCGGCTGCCGAATTCGGCGTCTTGGAATCCCGAGACGGGATTGTGGATCAAGAGCATGGTGTCTCCAGCCAGCGCAACAGTTTGATTTCCAGCCAGCGGACCGGGATCATCCAGAACTGCTCGCGGGTGGAAATGCGGGTCACCAGCACCGTGGTGATGCCCAAACGATTGCCTGCCCAGACATCGGTGAACAGTTGGTCGCCCACGATGGCCGTGTTATGGGGCTGGCCTCCCAACTTTTGCATGGCCTTGCGCAGGGCTCGGCGACTGGGCTTGCCGGCCCGCGAGAAGCATTCGATGCCGAGCCGGTCGGCGTGGCGTTGCAAGCGGCGACGCGAGGCGTTCGAGACCAGGCAAAGCGAAAAGCCGGCCGACCGCATGCGGGCGCACCAGTCGAGCAGAGGCTGAGCCAACTCTTCAGCCCGCCACTCGGCTAGAGTATTGTCGAAGTCGAGCAACAGAAAGCTCAGGCGCCGCTCGGCCAGTAGCTCGGCCGAGAGCGCCTGAACCGAAGCCAGTCGCAGGTCTGGCAAGAAGACGGCCAGATGATGGCGCAGCCAGGCTTTTAACATCAGGCATTCAGGCCGTCTTCGGCCAGATAGTGGTCTAAATGATGGGCCCGGTCTTCACAGCCGTCGAGCACGTGCTCGAGCAGGCGGGCGGTGCCGAAGTCGTGGCCTTCGCGAGCGGCCGCGATGGTCGTGCGCAGCGTCTGGCACAGGACCTGTTCAGCCGCCAGGTCGTTTTTGAGCATGGTCCGTACCGGGAAATAGCCTTCGGGCTCGTGCTCGATGTAAGAATGCTTGGCCAGGGCCGTCGGGCTCGAGGTGGGGATGCCGCCGAGGAAGGTCATCCGCTCGGCCAGAGCATCGAGGTCCTTCTGGACGGCCGTGTAAGAAGCCTCGAGGTAGAGGTGCAGGTCGCGAAATTGGGGGCCTTCGACCAGCCAGTGATGTTTCTGATACTGGTGATAGAGCACGTACATGGAGCACTGGTGACGATCGAGTTCGTCGGCCAGCTGTTCCGCCAGCTTCTGATCGAGAGCGATGACGTTCTGTTCTTTGCTGTTTGGCTTCCTTTCGGGTTTCTTCTTTTCGATCTTGGGATCGATTTCTTTGAGAACTTTATCAAGCATTTGCATGGGGATAGTCTCCTTTCTTTGTTTCAGTCTAGACATCCAGGCCCAGGGCGGCAGCCCGCGGTGGGTTCGCTCCCCCCTATCCCAGGGTATGGGCCTGACCTCTATCCGCTGGCGGGGGCGGGGCGCGTCCTAATAGGTGTGGCCGGATAAGCCAAGGCTGAGCAATCCTGTAGCTATGAACGCAGGAAACGTTGTCCCCGGCCATTTCAAGCTTTATCGTGAGTTGCTCGAAGTGCTGGTTCGCCACGGCGGCAAAGCCATGCTCGAGCGCACCCCCGTGCCCGATTGGGTGAACGACCGCGAGGTCGAGGCGGGGCCGGCCCGCCTGGCCGAAGACCTCGAGAAACTGGGTCCCACCTTCGTCAAGCTGGGTCAGTTGCTGTCCACTCGATCCGACTTTCTTTCCCACGACTATCTGCGGGCCCTCGAGCGCCTGCAAGACAACGTCGAACCTCTGTCCTATGTGGAGGTGGCCACGGTGATCGAGAGCGAACTGGGTGAGCCCCCCGACCAGGTCTTCGAGCATTTCGAGCGGTTGCCGCTAGCCTCGGCTTCGCTGGGCCAGGTGCACCGGGCCCGCTTGCCCGGGGGCCACCAGGTAGTGGTCAAGATTCAACGGCCCCACATTCGCGAGCGCGTCAAGCAAGAGTTGCAGGTGCTCAGCGAGGTCAGCAGTACCCTCGATAACCACTCGCGCACGGCCCGACGCTATCAGTTGCGCCAGATGGTCGAAGAGTTGTCCACCTCGCTCACGCGCGAACTCGACTACTATCTCGAGGCCCGCAATCTCGAACACTTTCGCCTTCAGCTGAAGTCATACGAAGAGCTGATGGTCCCTCGCCCCCATCCCGATTTCTCCACCGACCGGGTTTTGACCATGGACTATGTCGAGGGCGAGAAGCTTCCCGAAGACGCGACCTTGATCTCTTTGTCGGCAGAGCACCGCGAGAGGCTGGCGGATAGGCTCTTTCAGGCCTACCTCAACCAGGTGCTCTACCACGGCACCTACCATGCCGATCCCCACCCTGGCAACGTCTTGATCACCCCCGACGGGCGGCTCTGCCTCCTAGACCTCGGCATGGTCGGACACATGCCGGGAGGGTTGCAAGTCGTGTTGGCCAGGCTGCTGTTGGCCATCGGGGAACGCGATGGCGATACGGTGGCCGAAACGGCCCTCGACGCCAGCGGACGCGGCGAGCGCTGCGACGAAACCCGCTTTCGCCGCCGCATTGCCGAAATGGTGGCTGACCATCATCAGCAGCCAATCGAGCGGATGCAATCTGGCCAGTTGATCCTCAACATCTGCGAGGCCGCCAGCGACAATGGGATTCAGGTTCCTTACGAGTTGACGATGCTGGCCAAGACCCTGCTCAATCTTGACGAGATCGGCCGCCGACTGGCGCCGCAATTTAATCCTTCTGACGCCCTGAGGCGGCACGCTCCCCCAATCCTGCTCCGTCGCCTCGACTCCGAGTTCAACCAGACCCTGGTGCTCGACCAGGCGCTTGAACTGCGTAGCTTTCTCAAGGACGGGCCTCGATTGTTCAATAACATCCTCCACGACCTCGAGCGGGGCACCTTCACGGTCCGGGTGGACGCCATCGATGAGCGCGAGTTGTTGGTGAGCTTTCAGAAGATCGCCAATCGGGTGGCCGTGGGCCTGGTCATGGGGGCCCTGATCCTGGGAGCGGCTCTGATGATGGGAGTCAAGACGGCCGGCCCCACCATCTTTGGCTATCCCTCTTTTGCCGTAGTCTGCTTTCTGGGCGCAGCCGCCAGTGGAGGCTGGCTGGTTTGGAACGTCATTCGGCAGGACCGCACCTCGGGCAAAGAGATGCATAAACCGCTGAGAAGCCGATAAGTTTCCTGGTCCGATCGTACTATACTCGCGCTTGACCTGACCTGCTATGTTGTTAGATGATCCTGACATCGGAGAGGTCGTTTGAAGCATCTAACAACTTTCTTGGCATTCTGGCTGGTCATCATCGCGGCTCTACCGGGCCTGGCCAAGCCACCACGGGCGGGGGAGAAGGTCCAAAGGGTTTTGAGCCTGTTGCGGGATCGCTCCATCCAGGCTCCCGCCTACGACGGCCTGGCGCGGGCCGCACGCGACGGCGCCGTGCGCGAATGGAAGTTGCGCGGCGGGCAGAGTGCGGACCTGACCCTCGAGCAATTGCTCGAGCAGCATCCAGAACTCGAAGAAGCCGCTTTGCGGGCGGCCGTCGAGCAGTTGCACGATCATTACAGCACCTATCTGTCGGCCGACGACTTCGCCCAGTTGCTCGAGAGTCTCGAGGCCGACAGTAGTGGGGGCGTGGGCCTTTACGTGGTCGAGGATGCCAGCGCGACCGACGGCTTGCTGGTGTTGGATGTGGCCGAAGGGTCACCGGCCCAGAAGGCTGGCATTCTGGTCGGGGATGTCGTGCTGGCCGTCAATGGCAAAGGCTCGCCCGAACTCGGGGTCAACGCCGTCCGCTCCATGTTGGGTGGTCAGCCGGGCACGGCGGTTGCGCTGCGGATGCGCCGCCAGGAGGGGCGCCGGGAAGTGTCGCTTCAGCGCCAGCGGCTGGCGGAGTCCACCGTCAGCTATCGCCTGCTGCAAGGGGCCTCCGGCCAGAATATTGGCTACATCCGCATTCGTGTGTTCGGAAACTCCACTCCGACCGAGGTCGCCCGAGCCCTCAAGTCCCTGCGAGCCCAGAATCTGGCCGGGATGGTGCTGGACCTTCGCAATAACGGAGGCGGATATCTCGAGGCGGCTGTCGAGACTTGCTCTTTGCTGATGCCAGCGGGTCGGCGGGTGGTCTCGGTGGTAACCCGTGACGGCTCGGCCGTCGGCCATGACACCCACAGCCCGCCGGGTTGGCTCTTCCAACCGCCGCCGCTAGTGGTGCTGGTCAACGAACACACGGCCAGCGCCGCCGAGATCACCACGGCGGCTTTGCGGGAGCACCGCTATTGCCAGGTGGTTGGTCACCGCAGCTTCGGCAAAGCCACGGTCCAGAATATCATCCAACTCGATGATGGCTCGGCTCTCAAGCTGACCACGGCCCGCTACCGAACGGCGGCTGGGGCCGACATCGACGGTCGGGGCCTGGATCCCGACTTGACCGTGTCGGGCAGCCTTACCCAGCTTTGGTCCTCGAAGGACCCGCAGCTTGACCAGGCGCTTCGTTTGTTGGCGCCGAGCAGTGCTGTCCGGTAGGATGCCCCCCCGTTTATCCTCCAGACCGTTTCGGACCATGGCTCCTCTGTGGTCTGATAGTGATCGGAGGATGACATGCAACTACTGGCTTTCGACCGCGAAACGGCTTTGAAGCGCTTTGGCTCGCGCCACGTGCTCAAAGAGGCGATTCGCGCCTTCCTCGAAGAATCGCCCAAGCTGACGGACCGCCTCGAAGCCCACGCGCTGGCGGGAGATCTCGAGCAGATGGCGGCGATGGGTCACTGCCTAAAAGGCTCGTTGGCGATGCTCGAGGCGCGGGAGTCCGTCGACGCCGCCGACGAAATGCGGCGCTGGGCGCGCCAGGGCAACCGAGTTCAAGCCATGGCCGCCTGGAGTCGTCTGGTGGGCGCCATCGGGCGTCTGCGACAGGAGTTGCGCCAGGCAGGTTAGTTTCGTCCCGACCGGCTACGGGAACGAAATAGCGATGAGAGCCCGTGCCTCCCTACGTCGTTGGACTGACCGCGCCCAGAAATGGTGGCCCGGCGAGGCACGCCCGGACACCTTGCCGTTAAAGTCTAATCCCCAGCCAGCCGAACCGAGAGACGCCCTCAGTCTGCTGGCCTTGTTCGCTCCGGCCTTGCTCTTCGGGGCGGGCCTCGGCTACTTAGGGTGGTCCGACTCGCGCTTTGACTGGGTCGGCCAACCCCAGCGCCATCCGTGGCAACTGTGGGCGCTCACGCTGTTCGGGGTGGTAGCCACTACCGGCGGCCTGGCCGATTGGTATTTCCACCGCTGCTTTGTTTCGGCAGGCCCAAAAGAGCGCCGGAGCCACCTCCTGGCTCTGGCCACCGGAGGCTTTCCCCTGGCCGTCTTGATGGGCTGGGCCTCGCTGGTTCCCGACCCTCGTTTTCTCTTGCTGCCGATTCTGGTGGTCACCCTTTACACCACCACGCTCATCTGTTATGACGAATTTGTCTTCCATCGCAAGCGCTGCAAGCGGCTCGAGACCCTGATGCACCGGTTGCTGGTCTTCGGCAACGGCGGAGCATGGCTTGCCTGGATGCATTGGTTATTCGTCGAGGGAGGTGTCTATGGAGGCTAGCCAACTGCTCAAGAGAGCCATGGCCATCTATGACGACCCCGCGAGCGGGCTGGCTCAGACCGCCTCTCAGGCCGGTCGCCAGGGCTTTCTTTCGGGAGCCCAATGGATGAATCAGGCCCTGGGGGTGGTCAGAGGACGTCCCACCTTGATGCGCCCCGCCAACTATCAGGGACTCGGTTTCTTCAAGTATGGCCTCGCCACGGCTGCCGCCCTGACGGCTCTCTTCGTCGCCTATCAAGTCGGGCGATGGGATTTCCTTGGTCTGGTGCCGCTGGCGTTCTATGCGGTAGAAGCCCAGTTCGTCTTTCTCTTTCCGCTGGTTCTCGATGGCTCGCCCACGCCGGTGAAAGACTCGCTGGCCCTGACGGCGCGGGCCGGAGGAACCATCCAGGTGATGGCCACGGTGGTGCCCATTGCTTGCGTGATGCTGTTTGGAGGTTTCGTGGGGCAGGGCTTCGTGCGTTGTTGGTGCGTGGGGTGTCTGGCCGTGGTGCTGTGGTATGAGGACGTGCTCGACATTTGAGTGGGCTGCCTCGGGCCAACTGCTGGTTCGGCGTGAAAGCCTCGGGTTGGCGTTGGGTCTCGACCTGCTCTACGTCAGCGACCTGCACTTGCGGGCCGGTTTGCCGATGCGGCTCGAAGCTCAGGTGATCGAGGCGGCCCAACAGAGCCGACCCGATCACATCCTGCTGGGGGGCGATCTGGTCGACTCCGCCTCGGGTCTGGGTCGGCTGGCCGACCTGGTCGCCAACCTGGCTCGCCTGGCCCCGGTGGGCGCGGTGGCCGGCAACCACGACCGGATGGTGGGCAAAGAGCGCGTTCGGCAGGTCGTTTGTGAGGCGGGTGCCAACTGGCTAGAGGACGGCGGCGACGGTTTGATTTCAGGACGGCCCGAAAAGGGAGCAACCGTGCTTTGTGCCCACGACCCGGCCGTCATCGAATTCGTCCCTCCGACCACTCGACTGGTGCTGGCCGGGCACCTTCACGGCGGCCAGATGGTGTTGGCCGAGCGAGCCGGCAAGCTCTATCCCGGGGCCTTCTTTTATCGGTGGAACGGCCTGCGTTTCGAGCGCGGACCGACCACTATGCTAGTCAGCCGCGGGGTCACCGATACCCTGCCGCTGCGCTATAATTGTCCCCGTGAGGTATTGCTGGTGAAGCTATGAGAAATGCCGTTACGATCGAGGCTCCCGGAGCCCTTCTGCAGGGCGACCTGTGGAGTCCCGAAAGCGTCCGCGGGGCGGTGGTCCTGGCCAACGCCATGGCCGTGCCGCGACGCTTCTACGCTCGCTTTGCCGAGGCCTTGAGCCAACGGGGCCTGGCCGTGCTCACCTTTGATTATCGAGGAGTGGCCGGCTCGGCCCCGGCTGATCTGCGCGGCTATCAAGCCAGCCTGCGGGATTGGGGCGAACTGGACCTGGAGGCGGCTCTGGCCTGCATGCGCGAGCGTTTTCCGGGTCTCGGCCTGGCGGTGGTGGGCCATAGCGCCGGCGGGCAACTGGTGGGTATGACCCGGACTCGGCTAGCGGGAGTGCTGACGGTGGCTTCTCAGAGCGGTTATTGGAAGCTCTTTTCGGGGCTCGAGCGCTACAAGCTCTATCTCCTCTGGCGCCTGGTCCTGCCGGCTCTGTGCCGAGTCTTCGGGTATATGCCGGCCCGTCGGCTCGGCCTGGGAGAAGACGTGCCCCGGGGGCCGGTCCTGCAGTGGGCCGGTTGGTGCCTGACCGCCGGCTACCTCTGGTCCGAGCCCGACCTGGCCGAGCGTTATCGGCGCTTTGACGCCCCTCTGCGCGCCTATTGGGTGAGCGATGATCACTGGGCCCCCCAGGCGGCCGTGAGGGCCCTGGTGGCCGGCTACGGTGGGGGAGAGTGTCTGGAAATGGTGCCCTCGCGGGCCGGTCGGACGAAGTTGGGTCATTTCGGCTTCTTTCGCCTCGAGCCGGACAATCTCGCCTGGCGAGACTGCTTCGAATGGCTCGAGGGTTTACCAGGTTTCGACGGCGGCGCTGGCCCCCAGGCGAAAGGCGGGGTGGACCTCGTCTGACTCGAGCAGATCGGCCACCAGTTCGCCCAGCACCGGCCCGAACTTGAAGGCGTGGCCGCTGCCGCAACCGGCCAGCACGATGCGCTCCGAGCCGGGCAGCCGGTCGATGAGAAAGTCGCCGCTGGCCGAGTTGGTGTAAAGGCAGATGCGACCGCTGATGGGTGCCTCGGCCAGTCCTGGCAGGTTGGCCCGGGTGAAGGCCCGGCTCTCTTCGCGAAACTCGGGGTCCTCGACCCGCTCGATATCGGGGTCCACCGTCTCTGAACGCCGGTGGAGAGCCACTTTGACGATCCCGTCAGGATTGGTCGGAAAGCCGTACCAGCCGCTATTGACGATGTCCCACACCCAGACGGGATAATCAAAGCTACCGGGATCGGCGGGCTGATAGTGCGTGATCCGCTGGCGGCTCACCCTGATCCCCGAGGCTAGATAGGGAAAGAGCTTGCCCAACCATGGTCCGGCCGCCACTACCACCTGGTCGAATTCGTGGATGGTAGTGTCGACCCGGATAGAGGCTCCACTCGAGCTCTCATAGACATTTTCGACCTCGGCCTTTTCATGGATGGTTACCCCCTCGGCCGCAGCACAGCGACCCAACGCCTCCACGGCGTGGGAGGCCGCCAACCAGCCGCCCCGATGGTTATGCACGGCCGCAGCCATGCCGTTCCAGTTGAATTGAGGCCAACGGCGGGCGGCCTCGGTGGCCTCGAGCACCTGGCCGGCCAGTCCCATCTCGCTCAATTGGCGCTGGCTCTCGTGCTCGAACCCGCCCGGCTCGTAGGCAGGGGAAAGAAACAACACGCCGCAGCGGTGAAAGACCGAGCTGCCGGTGTTGGCTTCGACCTCTCCCCAACGGCTGAAGGCTCGCGCCACCAGCGGGGCATAGAGGTGGGTGGTCGCTCCATACTCGAGCCGGATGGCTTTGGAGATATCGGTGCCTGAGGCGTCAGGAGCGGGGATTCGCCGCCGCTCGAACAGCGTGACTTGATGTCCCCGACGAGCGAGTTCCCAGGCGGACGAAAGGCCAAAGACCCCACCTCCGACGACGCCGATTCTCATCGCTCCACCCTCGAGGCAGCCACCAGACCCACCAGCGGCGCGCAGGTCAAGCCTGGGACCAGGGCTTCACCGGCAGGTTGGCCGGCCACCTGCATCAACAGGTCGAGACTACCGGCCGAGACGAGCCCACAGCAGACGGCCAGGACGACGTGGTAAATCAGGCGTCCCGCTACCGAACCGGGGCCCAGGGCGGTCCAAGCACGGTTGACGGGCCGCCAGAACAAAAGCCACGGCAGGGCCGAGGCCAGGCCCACGAACCCCACCAGCAGCACCAGAATGTAGCAGGTCTCGTCATCGAAGTGATCGATCACGTTGGCCAGGGTCGGCGTGCACGCAGCTGCCGCTGGCACCCAGAAGAGAAAGCCGGGCTTCCAGAAGCTGGCCGCTGCCTGTTCGACATAGCCAACCCAGCGAGAAGTCTGGGTGTTAGGCTGCACCCCCGTCCAGGTATCGGCCAGCTGTTTGAGCATTACCGTGCGCAGCCAGAGACCGGCGGCACAAGCGGTTACTACCAGCGAGGCCAGAGGCGCGTAGATCAGAAAGAAGTCTTCCCAACGACGGCCCCCGCCCCACCACTGATAGGTGGTGATGGCCAGCCCACCCCAGAGGGTGGCGGCGGTGCCGAAGAAGGCAACCCACCCGGTGAGCAGGCGCAGGCCCGACCGCACCCGGTCGCTGGCCCTGGCCGACGCCCATAGCCCTAATTCGGCGCCCAACCGGGGAGCCAGCCCCAGGGCGGCCCAGGCCAGGGGAGTGTAGGCGTCAAAGTCGCTGGTGAGAAGCATCAGACCGGCCAGGCCGGCCGCCACCAGTCCGGGCACTTCAGCCAGCGCGACCCAACCGCGATAGAACTCGAGGTGGGTCATTCCCGTTCCCACCAGCAGGTCGAGGCTGCGCTTTTCGCGTTCGCCGGCCAGGGCTGCCGAGGTTCGCAGCGAGCTGATGCAGACGAGGTAGACCGCAGCCAGAATGGCCGTTCCCGAGCCGGGCTGATAGCCGAGCAAAAGCACCGGAACGCAGTAGGGAAGGAAGTGGTAGGCGCGGGTTCGGCCCATTTCGCGACTGATTACCAGATTGTCGAAACGGCCGTCGAGCCAGGTCCCCCGCGCCCTTCGCTCGGGCTCGGTCTCGAGCACGCGCGCGGCGGCATAGCGCCAGTGTAAAAGCCCGGCCAGCATCAGGAAGGTCATGGGTGGCAAGCCCAGGGGGCTCAGCCAGAAGCCCACCACCATCAGCCCCAGCCCGGGCAGGTAAGCGGCCGGGCGCCCAGCCCCGGCAAAGAAGAAGGCGGGTGCGGCCGCGGCGGCTGCGATAGCCGTGCACAACAGCACCATCAGCGCGGGCGAAAGAGCGGCCTGGCCGTGGCTCAGGGGCCACAGCAGCAGCAGAACGGGCAGGGCCTTGGGTAGCGACCGTAGCGGCTTGAGGGCCACTTCGTCCACCAACTGCGAGGCCCGGATGCCGGTGGTCCACAGTTCTTCGAGACAGCCCCCCTGGCGCAGCGCGTGCAGGCGATCCAAGCCTTGCTTGACCAGCAACAGACTGACCACGGCCATCGATAGCAGGATGTAGCCGGTGATGAACTCGGGTCGATTCCAACGTTCGAATGCGATCTGGGCGAACACGGTGCCGGCCAGTTGGGCGGCGCCCACCGCCAGCCAGAAGGTCCACTCGGGGGGTTGGTTTTGACCATCGAGATGTTTGAGTATCTGCATGTGTCCTGGGTCGCCTCTCGGTGGAACTTATTGCACCAAATGAATTGGGCACGCCGAGGCGTGCCCGCTACCGCTGGCCAAAACGCTTAGCGTTCGGTCAGACGGGTCAGTGCCGCGATGGTGCCACCGAACAAGGCGGCCGGGAAGGTTAGTCCCAGGCCCAGGGTGGCGTACCAAGCAGGGGCTCCCTGCAGGTCGCCAACCATCATGATCGAGGCCATTAGCGACAGGACGCCGACCGCGGCAGCATGGGTCGCTTCACGGCCAGGGGCCATGCGAGCTGCCACAAAACCACCAATCGCGGTCAGGCCAAGTCCGATCACTAGAGAGATTGCATCGATCCAGATGGTGCCGTCCAGCCGCGAAGCAAGGTTCATGCTCGTGCTGCCCGGATCCAGTAGAACGATGACCAAAGCGGCGCTGAAAAGAAAGGTCGAGCCCAGGTCCGCCAGGAACCCGGTCAACACTGCCCTGAGATTCAGCATAGTCTCACTCTCCTCTGATAGCTCATTCGACATTCAACCGCCGAACCCCTCAGATGTCTCGCTATTTTAGTGAACCAGGGCCGCGGCAGTGGCTAGCGCCACCTCGCTCATCCGCCGATAGTTGAGGCTGGCCGGCAGATCGCTGGGTTTATGGTAGTGAGGATTGCGAAAGTCAGCCGTGTCGGTGACCATCAGGGCCGGCAGTCCAGCCTCCCAGAAGGCCAGGTGATCGCTGCGTCCGAAACTTCGCACCAATTGTTCGAATTCGGCCGACGGTCGTCGCATCACCTCGAGCGGATCCCGCATCATCAAGACCGCTTCGATGCCGCCCTGCCAGGCCAGGCCCTCGGCCAGGCGGCGGGTGGCCTCGAGCGCTCCCTGGCGATAGACCAGCAGGGTGAAGTCGCCGCGAAACTCGTTCTCTCGTAGCTTCTCGAACTGGCCCGGAAAGAGGGGGGCCAGCTGTTGAGGCGCTCTTTGCGAGCGGGGCTGGCAGTCGAGATAGCCGACACTCTCGAGCACGATGGCCACCTCGGGCGGGTGGTCCAGGTTTTGCACGAAGTGGCGGGCTCCCAACAGATTCCATTCTTCCATGTCAAAACAGACCAGGCTGAGAGGGGCTTCTGGCTTGAGTGAAGCCACTTCTAGTATCACGGCCAGGGCCGAGGCGTTGTCGTCGGCTCCGGGCGAACCATGAAGAGAATCGTAGTGGGCCGCCAGGATTCGATTGGCGCCGCGCCCCGGACGCCGGGCAATCAGGTTGACTCCTTCCAGTCCCACCAGGTCTTTCCAGTCGGCCCCGGGGGGCAGGTTGGTGGCCAGGCGAGCCATCTCCTGAGTGACCTTGAAGGTTTGCCGCTGGACCTCCCAGCCGAAGACGGTCAGAATCTGCTCCAGAAAGCGCTGGACTTCGAACTGGGCGGCGCGACCCGTCATGCGGTTGCGCGGACGGGCCATCTGGTCGACCCAGGTCCGTAACCGCTCGGGCCGCGACGGATCGCGCCAGGCGGTCAGTTTGGCCTCGACCTCTGAAGACAGATTGCGCAGGCTTGGCTCGGCCAGTCCCTTCATGTCAGGGGCACCTCCAAGACGCCGGCGACCCGCTGGGCCAACCGTTGTAGCGGCCGCTCGGGTAGGGGGAAGGGTCCGAACTGTAGCTGCCGGCCCTGGCCCACCAGGCAGACCCGACCTTTTTCGGTCTTCACAGCGGTAATCCCAGGCTGGCTTTCGCGCGACAGCAAACGGGGGCGGCGCAGGGCTCGCCAGTAGAGAACGCTTAAGACGACCAGACCCCAAATGGCGCCCCACTTTAGGGCCTGGAGCGGGGTCAATCCGTCGCTATCGCTGGTCAGCACCACAATCAAGAATAAGATGGCCGCGCTGGCCAGCAGTAGTTGATGGAGGAAAGCTCCGCGGGGCCGGAAGATCAGCCGCTCGCCCTGGTCTATGACGCCCACCTCGCCCCACTCCTCTCCCAACAGTCCCGTCTCTTGTCCGCTCAAGTTTTCGGCCTTTTTATACAAAGCGTAATAGTGGGCCTGGCGCCAGAAAAAGCCAAACGGCAGCGCGACGATGAAAGCCTCGATGATCCATAGCCTGAAAAGTTCTCGCCCCAGGGGCTGATCAAGACTCTTGACCAGGGCGCTCTGCGAAGGAGCTACTGGATTGTAATAGACGAGATTGGCGCTCAGCAGTTCGGCCTTGAGGTGAGTCGCCTCGTCGAGGGTGAGGTTCAGGTCGGGGGTCTTCCCTCCCGGAAACAGGGCCGTGCTCTGCCGGTTGTCGCCTGGCGGATGAAAGCTGTAGTGCGGTTCCAGGCGATAGTGGGTTTCGTCCTCGGGCACGATCTCGATGGTCAGCTGATCAGGCTGCGCCGCCTCCCAATAGGTGGCTCGTTGGAGGTCGAGCAGATGACCGAAGCTGCCGAAGGCAGCCATGGCCACCGCGAAAAACAGGGCGACGGCGCCGAGACAGCCGGGATGCTTGGGTCGCATACCCCCTACTTCACCGGCACCGCGCGCCTTCCTACAGGTCGACGATGCGCAAGCCGAAGCGCTCGTCTCCCTCTTTGCCCGGTGAGATGGTCAAATAGGCCAGCGATTTGCCGTCGGGCGAGAACGACGGGGCGTGCTCGATGGTGGCGGGAGTGGTGGTCAATCGCTTGACCCCGTGACCGTTCTTGTCCATGACGTAGAGGTCATAGTCGAGTCCGCCGTTTTCGTTGGCGATGAAGGCGATCTTTTGCCCGTCGGGACTCCACACGGCGTCCAGGGCCAGGCCCATCGGGTTGTAGAGCAGTTTTTCTTGCTTGGAGACCGGGTCGACCAGCCACAATTCATCCAGGGGCAGCTTCTTGTGGTGGCGTTCGTACAGCACGGACCGACCATCGGGGGCGAACTCGGGGTGGCGATCCCAATACTGGCCGAACTGTCCTTCGGTCAACCAGTGGTCATTGTCGCCGCTGACATCGGTCAGACGGATCTGCTGACCGTCTTCGGTGAGCGACTCATAGGCGAGTTGCTGGCTGTCGGGGCTCCAGCAGAAATGTTTTTGATAGGCGCCCTTCTTGGACACGGTGTGCTCGTTGAAGCCGTTCGCGTCCATAATAGCGACCCGGTCCTTGCGTAGATCGTGATATCCCTGAAAGGCGATCTTGCTGCCGTCGGGGCTAAACTGCGGCTTGCGGCCGTTATGGGTGAGGGCCACCGGGTCGCTGCCATCGGCGTCGCAGACGTAGACGCCCCAAGAAGGCAAGGGTTTGTCCTCGGGGGTGGTGTAGCAGCCATAGGCGATCTGGCTGCCGTCAGGGCTGAATTGGGGGGTGCCCACCCAGCGGTCGTCGGGTCCCAGGCGCGCCAGCAGTTCGTTGTCGCGGCTGACCACCACCGCGTCGCGACCGACTTCGGCGGTGATCTTCTGCCCGTCCGGGGACCATGAGGGACGGGCATCGGTGTTTTCGTAAGAGCTTGGCCGGACCGGAGGGCTGGTGACTAGCATGACGCTCTCCTGTCGGTGTATGTGACCCCTAATCTAACCTCACTCGAGGGCCTCGAAGGCAACCGGATGTTAACATCACGCGAAGTGGCGGCGGAGTTGATGGACCAGAGTCAAGGGATCGGGCGGCGCCTGACCTAGTCTGGCCACCCGCTCCTGGAAGGGGGGATGACTGGACAGGTCGAGGGGATTGTGACTCAGCGCCTTCGGCGAGACGTGACGATAGGCTTCTTCCAACAGAGCCAGGGCCTCGGTCCCCACCTCGGCGCCTAGCTCCAGGCGAGCGAGCATCTCGACGGCGCCAGCATCGGCTTCGTATTCCTCCTGGTGGCGCGTCGCCGCCAGGGCGGCGAACTCGAGCATCTGGCGCTCTTCGGGCGAGCGCGTGAAACCCACCTGCCGACGTACCTCTTCGAAACGCGCCTGACGAGTGGCGTAGTGGCGACGTTCGGTGTGAGTCAGCTCGTGAGCGGCAAAGAAACAAAGGTGACGGTCCTCGACCAGCGTCGCCAACAGACCGCGGGTAAAGAAGACCGTTCCGTTAGGGCAGGCCGAGGCGAAGGCGAGCTCGGTGTCGAGCAGGGCGAACGCATAGTCCACGTCGTCTCGGGTCACCAGCGGGAGTAGCCGTTCGGCCAGGCGCTCGAGGCGGGCCTGGGCGGCCTCGTCCTCCCACTCGCCGTACTTTTCGGCCAGGTCTTGTTCGTGGCGCTCGCCGATTTCTTTTTCTTCGGGTGCGCTCAGGCCGGGGCTCTCGACTCCGCCTGCATAGGCTTCAGACTTCGCGGGCTTGGGAGCTTCCTGGGCTGGCGCTTGAGCGGACGCGGGGGCATTCGGCACGAACCAGTTGCCCTGGATGGAGCGGATTGGGTCGCACATTCTGATTAGTTCTCGTCGGATCGGCCGGGAGCCTCTCCAGCGGCAGAAGCCGGTGGGCCTTGTGGCAACGGGGAAAACAGGCTGAGGGTTTGCGTTTGCGGTCGAGCATGGCTCCATGCTAGCGCAGGTCTGTGGAACGGCTTTTGCCGAGATGTTCCCAGATCATTGCCCCTGGATGACCATTGTATGAACAGCGAACGGTCGCTTGTTCGCCAACGAACGATGACCCTGGTCATTTGCCTGCCCACCTCCGACAGGCTAGGCTCAGAGCATGCGAAAACGAGTCTTGATCATGGGAGCGGCCGGCCGCGACTTCCACAACTTCAACATGGTGTATCGAGATCGGCCGGAATACGAGGTGGTGGCCTTCACGGCCACTCAGATTCCCGGCATCGAGGGGCGGCGCTACCCCCCTGGCCTGGCCGGTGACCTCTATCCCCAGGGCATTCCCATCGAGCCCGAATCAGAGTTAGCCAGGCTGGCCCAAACGGTCGATGAGGTGGTCTTCTCCTATTCGGACGTCAATTACCCGTATCTGATGGAACGAGCGTCCACCGCCCTGGCGGCGGGGGCCGATTTTCGGCTGTTGGGCATGGGTTCGACCTGTCTCAAGAGCAAGTTACCGGTGGTGGCTGTCTGCGCGGTCCGGACCGGTGTCGGCAAGAGCCAGACCTCGCGCAAGTTGACGGCCCTGCTCAAAGCAGCTGGCAAGAAGGTGGCCGTGCTGCGCCATCCGATGCCGTATGGTAATCTCGAGGCCCAGGCGGTGCAGCGTTTTGCCACCCTGGCGGACCTCGATCGGCATCGGTGCACCATCGAAGAGCGCGAGGAGTACGCGCCTCATCTCGAAGAGGGTCATCTGGTCTTTGCCGGGGTCGACTATGCTCAAATCCTCGAACAGGCTGAAGCCGAGGCCGAAGTGATCCTGTGGGACGGAGGCAACAACGACCTGCCCTTCCTGGTCCCCGACCTTCATCTCACCCTGGTCGACCCCCATCGACCAGGCCACGAGCTGAGCTATTATCCCGGCCAAGCTAACCTGCGGGCGGCCGACGTCGTGGTGATCAACAAGGTGGATTCGGCCGAGCCTGCGGCCCTGGCTCATGTGCGGGCCAACCTGGCTCGGGTCAACCCCTCGGCGCGAGTGATCGAGGCCGCCTCGGTGATCGAGGTCGATGAGGCGGTGGCCGGCCGGCCCGTGGTGGTGATTGAGGACGGTCCCACCCTCACTCACGGTGAGATGGGCTACGGGGCGGGGCTGCTAGCCGCCCGCCGCCTGGGGTGCGAGGTGATCGACCCCCGTCCTCATGCCGTGGGCTCGCTTTTGGAAGTGTTCGCAAAGTGGAGCCATCTGGGCCCCGTGTTGCCGGCCATGGGTTATTCGCAGGAGCAATGCGAGGAATTGCGCCAGACTATCGCCGCCACTCCGGCCGAGGCCATTCTGGTGGGCACTCCCATCGACCTGAGTCTGGTGATCGACCTCGACAAGCCGGCCTATCGGGTGCGTTACAACTTGCAAGAGCGAGTCGGCAGCTTACAAGCGGAATTGTCTCGCTTCGGCCTGCTCTAGCGCCCCTACGTTCGAGAGGATGTTCGACTGACCCGCGCCGAAATTGAATAAAGCTCAAGGGGGACGGCGATGCAGTCGAATCGATCAAAGCAACCAGAGACCTGGATAGGCTCCCGGGTGAGCCTCAGGGCCGAACGCGTAGAGGCGGTGGTCTGGCTCGAAGCCGGGCAGGGGCTGGTGCGAACCATCGATCTGGTGCCGCCCGAGGCCGAGCTTACTTCTTTTTCGGCCAGCCTGCTGGCGGCCGCGGCGGCAAGCGAGCAGGCGCGTCCGGGCAAGCTGATGGTGGACCGGCCCGAGTTGTTCCAGGCGATCGAGAAGGTGGCCCAAGAGTTGGGCATCGAGGTCGAACTCGACGCCGGGGTGGGCCACACCGTGCGCGCGTTTCTCGGTCACAGCCAGCTCGACTATAGCTACCTGGGTCACGGTGATGTCTCGACCGAGCAGGTCGCCGAGTTCTTTCAGTGGGCGGCCGATTACTTCGAGCTAGAGCCGTGGGAGATGCTCGAGGGCGAAGACCAGATCGTGGTCGAGGGGCTGACCCAGGACCCACTGACCTGCACCTTTCTCTCTCATTTGCAGGTTCATCTCTCGCCCGATCAGGTCTTCTCGTTGCGAGCGGCTTGCCCCGAGGGAGCCCTCAAACTCGAACTCGCGCGCTATGGCTGGCCAATCCACGCGGCCGGGGCGCCGGTGCTGGTGCGAGAGGATCGGCCCGAACGGCCCAACCCGACCGCCGCCGAACTCGAGTTGATGACCACTCTCCTGTCGGCCATGGTCGCCTTCTTGCTGGTCCGAGAAGACGAACTCGAACTGGTCAGCCCAGAGGGCCGGCAGGTGAGGGTTCGTTGGCACGAGACCAGCGAGTCGACCAACCAGCCCATGAGCGAAGCAGAACTCGACCGGCGCATTCAACACTTCTGGGATGCCGGCCAACCTCATCAGGCCATCGGCGTGGCCTCGCGAGCTTGCCGAGAAGAGCCGGTGCTCAGCAAGCTCGAACGTCTGGCCGAACTTTACTTTCGGCTGGGGTTATACGAGCAAGCCCACGAGCTGTGGAGCAACTTTCGCGACGACAGCTCGGCCGATTGGTTGGCTGTGGCCGCCCTGTGCGAGCATCGCCTCGGGCGTGAACCGGCATTCTATCGGCGGCTGCATCGCGCGCAGGCCAAAAATCCCGGACTCGGGGGACGCCTGCTCGGCGGTCGCGACGGTTTTAGCCGCCGTTGGAGCGTGCACTGGCAGCGCTGTCCCGAGGCGCTAGCCCAGCTCGCCAACTCGTAACAACCTGGTTACAGTCGGCCAGCCCCGGTGCAGTAGAGTGGCCAGGCAATGCAAAGTCTCACCATCAACCGTCCCCGGTTGGAGTATCCCCGTCCCGGCCAACCCCAGGCCCGCAACGGCCGTCCCGTGCTGTTGTTGCACGGCACTCTGGTGGGCGAAGAGGGTATCGAGGCCTACAAGGACTATGCCCTCGAACGTGGCTTTGCGGTCGACAACCACACCCATGAAGGCGTTCGGGACGGGCATCCCATCGAAGAATCCGCCCAGCAAGTCTCGCGCGAGGTCAACTTCGCCAGACTCGAGATTGCTCGCCAGAACCTCGGCCAGTTGCTGGGCTGCGACCGCCAGGGTCTAAAAGACTTTTTTAAACTCAACCACAACCTCTATCAAAGCCACGACGACTCGGCCGAGGTGGTGCTCGACCTGCTCCCCACCGTGCTGCGCCGTTTCGAGATGCTGGTGAGCCAGCCTGAAGACAAGCTGGCCGATAGCTTCAGCGGCAAGCTCGAGCGCCTCGAGGGGGAACTTGCCCATCAGCTCGAGAGCTATGGCGCCGGCGAACCCGAGCGTTGCGCCAGGATGGCCGCCGAGATTGTCGACAGCGTCGCGCCCAAGGCCGTGCTGGTGGGCCACTCGGCCGGGGGCTTCGTGGGTTATACCCTGGCCCTGAATCCAGAGACCAGACCCGACAACGATCCCTTTACCTATGACGGTGGGAACGGGGTGGGCGAAGTGGTAGTGCTATCGTCGCCCATCGGCAAGGGAATGTCGGTGCCGGCCCCGCCCGGGGTGGCCGAGATGCCGTTCTACCTGGTCGATAGCGCCGTCTTGCGACCGGTCGAAGAGTTGCCGGTCTCGCAGTTGATGCGTTTGAACCCGCTGGTCGACCTGGCCTATAGCGGCACCAAAGAGCTGGCTCGCCTCTCGTTCAATTTGGCCACTCTGGCTTCGGTAGGCCTGACCAGCCCACTCACCTATGCGGTGCGCCCCGGCTACGAGCAGGTGATGGCCAACTCTGACTTCTTCAAGAACTACGTCGAGGGTAAGCCCATCCCCGACGGGGTCACCGTGCTGGCCGTCACCAGCCCGCTCGATCGGATGAGTCTCGAAGCTCGCTCGCAGGTCGACCAGCGCCAGGCCAACGCCCACAATCTGTCGGTCGACATGCAGCTCGATCCAGAGCAAATTCAGCGCGAGCGCCCCACCTGGACCCACGTCAAAATGACCGAGATGCCCGAGACTTTCCGGCAGCAATTTGCGGCCCGCCTGCTCGAGCAACCCGATGAGACGGCCAGGTTGCTCGATGCCAGCAATAATGACGGAGTACGCTACGATACTCTGGTGCTGCTCGAGCAGCAACTCGAGGGCATCTCTGACTGGGCTCGGCAGGAGCGCTTCGCGGGCCTCAAAGAGGCCCTGCAGAAGGTGGCCGACGAGCGTCTGCCCTTTGAGGACTCGCCGTCGTTTGTGGCCTATCGCGTGCTGCGCTCGAGTAATCCGTCGAAGTCTACGTCGTAAAACAGGTGGTCACCGTGGCCCGAAAAGGCCATGTGCACCCCATAGTCAAGCCGCCGCAAGATGCCCCGAACCCTGGCGATCGACTCCAGTTTGTGCTCGATCGACACAAAGGCGTTGCAGTCGCGCAGGTCGCCCAACACCCAATCCCCGGCGATCACCGCCCCTCGAAAAAAGACCAGGTGGTCGGTATAGGAGTGCTTAGGAGCATAGATAACGTGCAGCGGCTCACCCCCCAGGTGGCTCGACCAGAGCCCTTCGTCGAAAACCTCGTCGAGATAGTCCGGCGGACCGAACCAGCGCTGCATCGAGGGAGAGTGTGCGACCGAGCGGTGGGCTACGAAGGTGGCCCGAGGAAAGGCCCGACGAAAGTGCAGCAGGCTGGCGCAATGATCGTAGTGGGCGTGGGTGATCAGGGCGTACTTGACCTGCAGCTTCTGGCGCCGGGTGAAAGACTCTACCCGCACGTGTGGGGGCCGCTCTCGAGCCAGATAGGGAGGCATCTCGACCACCGCTGCCTGGCCGTTGGCGCTGAGCAGCCAGCAGCCGTTCTTGTAGGGACCATAGCGCTTGAGCAGTGTGATGCCCGGGGCTAAGTGTTTCACCTGAGCTTGTAGTCGACCAACTCGGTCGTCGTCGCCATGGCTCCGGTGGTGGTGATCTTCACGGCTCCGATGTGGTTGACGTACCACTGGGTCATGTCGTACTCGTTGCCGCCTTGATTGGCGTGGGTCTCGACCACCATGGCATCGAACTCGCCGGCCGGCACTTTGACCTTCTCGGCGCGGGTAACCTTGCTCGACTCGATGATGTCATAGCCGCCGGCCTTGCCTTTGTATTCCCAGGTCTGACCCACTTTGAGCGGGTTCATCAGCTCTTTCTTGGGGCCGGCGTATTCCATGGTGTAATTGTTGGTGGCCATCACCGTCTTGTGGAGCAGCACCCAGCCGTTGCCTTTGGTGTAATCCATGTGGGTCACGTCGGGAGTCATGGCATCCACCTGCACGGCATAGGTGCCGTCCGCTTGCTTTTTCACGTCGACGACCTTGCGGGTCATGTCCATCTCGGTGTTCATCGAGGTGGTGGTGTGGTATTGCCAGGTGGCGCCCATCGGCACCGGAAAGTAGTCGGGCGGGGGCGTCTTGGGCTGGGCCATCAGGGCGCCCGAGGCGACCCCGGCCAGCACGAAGACAGAAAGGATTCGCTTGTTCATGGGCCGCTCGTTCGCGGCTCTAGCAGGCTCTTCCTTGCAGCCTGATCCTGTTGGACCTCGATCTGCCGCGCCAAACGGTTTTGAAGGCTGGCCGAGATCTCTGTTTCGACATTGCCCGGCTGGCCAGCTAAGGCTCGGGAGGGGGAGCGTCGAAAGCTCGGGCGTGAGCAACTTTGTGCTGATGATCGAGGCCGAGCCGGCCAGGTTAGACTTTCTGGCGATGCACCCCCAGCAAGTGGGCGCCTGGAGCAGGTTCGAGCCGGCTGGTCCCCTCGACCCGCTGCAGCTTCGCTATCAGGCCATAGCCGCCGCCTGCTGCTACCCGCCCCGGGTGGCCCTTGGCCCGGCCACCCTCGTGACCACCGCCGCGCTGGCCAGCCGGCGTCTGGGCTGTCGAGCCGTGGCCTGGTGGCAGGCGCATGACTTTAGCGGGGGCGCTCTGCTCGACTCGGGCAAGGTGCTGGTCAGTCATCACGATTGGCCCGTCCATCGCGACCTTTCTGGCCGGCTGGAAGAATGCTTTTCGGTGTCGGGTCCACCTCTGCCGGTGGGCAAGTTCTGCGGTGACTACAAAGCCCGCGAAGAAGGGCGGGCCACTTATAGCTATCGCCCGGGAGAAGCCGATAGCATCGAACTGAGCGCCAGCGATGACCCGATCGATTTCAAGCTGGAGTATTTCTTGGCGGCGGCAGCGCTCGGTTAACAAGAGGTCACACTTTGTTAACCCGGGTAACAAAAAGTCAATTTCAAAAGACCCTCAGAACCGCTCGAATCTCCTATGATTGGGGCACAACAAAATAACCCAAGTCACCAGGTCCAACCTCTCTCCGCGTGCTAACCTAAACCTGGTGGCTTTTTTTTTATCCCACCGGAGTGGTCTTGCGGGGGGATTGGGGCACGGCTCGCAGCCGTTCACCACTGGCGTAAAGCGGTCGATAGGCCTCGCTGACCTCGCCCATCTCGGCCTTGACTCGCAGGCGCCACTCTCGCGAGGGGCCATAGTCGGCGTCAAGCTCCAGGGCCCGGTCAAACCAGTGCAGCGCCTCTTCGAGTTCGCGCATGTAGTAATAGCAGAGTCCCACGTTGTGGACGGTCATCTTGTGATAGCCGAACATGTCCAGCGATACCCGGTAGAACTTGACCGCATCCAGATAGTGGTCGAGGCGATAGAAAATGCGCGCAATCTCGAAGGGCACGTCGATTTCGTCACCGATCGAGTAAAAGTTGTCCCACACCCGTAGCAGAGCGATGCGCACCTCACGCTGGACGTCGGGGTCGGCGTGTTCGACCCGTTCTAACAGCGCTTCGCTAAAGTCGTAGAGGGTCTGCGGATCCCAGCGGCTCAAGCGCAGCAGGTCGATGGCCAGGCGTAAAGAGGGCTCTTTGATCTCGCTTTGAAGGCACTCTTTGACACTGAAGAAGTCGATCGGCCCGAAGTCTTCGATCGCTTTCTCGAAGGCTAGCCCGCTCTCGGGAAAGTCTTCTAGCCCGGGCTCGAGCACGAAGGCCGAGGCTTCGAGCACCGCGTCGCGCAGGGTCGAGTGCAGGGCCAGGCCCCCCAGTTTGTTCAGATAGACATCGAGGGCGTGGAAGTTCACCGTCATCGAGAAACCTCCGCCGTGCAGCACCGGATCGGGATCGTCGAGTCCGACCAGGTCGGCGATGCGGCTCCAGGCTTTGTCAGCTGTCAAGAACAACAAACGGCCGCCGGCCACCCGGCCCAGATTGGCCAGGCAGTTAAGGGGGCCCACCGGAAAACTAAAAGCGGTGTCGCCCAGCCTGTCTCGATACTCCTCGAGAATGGCGTTCCAGGTTTCGTCTTCATAGTAGTCGGGGTCGACCTCATGGTAGTCGTATTTGACCCTGATCTTCTTGAGCAGCTTGGGGTCGTCCATATCGATGTCGGCCGGCGCCACCAGTCGGGGAAGGCACTCCTTGAGTTCGCCGCTCTCGACTCGAAACGCATCCTGCGAGAGACTGTCGAGTAGATAGTTGGCCACGAAGATCATCGGGTTCTTCAACTCGCCGGCGCGCAGGGTGGTGCCTGAGTACTGCAGTTCGAGCATCTCGTCTTGCTCGGCGTTAAAGCAGGCGAAGTCGAGCCGACCCGCCTCCAGATACGTCTCGAAGCGCGGATGGGAGCGATAGAAGTCTAGATTGCGCTGGGAAAGGTCGGCCAGCACCAGGCAGATCTTGAGGTTGCGCAGCGGGTGGGCTTGAGCCAGCTCTGCGAGGGCCCGCAGCAACAGAAAGCCGTGGCGGCCCGAGCCCGAGCCGAGTTCCACCATGTACACCGGCGCCTCGAAGTCGAGCAGCTCGGCCTGGGCCAGATCGCGCAGATAACCGACGGCCACATCGGCCCAGGCGGCTGCCAGGCGAGGAGTGTTAGTGATATAAAAAGGAATCGAGCCGCTATTCCAGGCGGTCAATCCACTGCGGTCGTAGTAGTCGCGCAGGATCGACCAGAGCATCGATTCCGAGAGTCTCTTGCCCTCTTCGAGGATATTTTCTTCTGACACGGCCCTGGGCTTTCCATACTCGTCGGGCGAAACCTGCGCAATTTCAGGGTTCTTTCAAACGCTTGAAATAATCTGAGCTTAATGAGCCAGACTGCCCAAACGCTGTGCGCGCCGACCGGAGCCCCGGTCTATCTAGACGAGTTGCTGGCTCGTCTGGTGGCCCGCACCCAGGCCGGTGACTCGCTCGAGGCCCGCGAGGCCTTTCGCGACACGGTCGGCTTTCTGACCCGCTATTTCGGCACCGTGGCGGCGGCCGCTCGGGGCGGGCTCGATACGGCCGTGCTGCGCCAGTGGCTCTCGGGCAAGACCACCATCGATTTTCGCGACGAGATTCTGGCTGCGATCGATTCGCTGGCCGTGCCCGACCAACCAGTCTACGCGGGCCTGCGCCTGGTCTTTCTGCCCCAGGAGTGGGGCGAGACCTATGCCCACACTCAGTGGATGCGCGGCCGCTGGTTGTTGCCCTCCGACCCTGGCTGGATCGAGCCTGCGCTCGAAATGCTGGCCATCTGGCTCGAAGCCAGCCGGCCCTTTTTCGAACACTGCCAGCATCGCTACGAAACTCTGGGTAGCAAGGTCGAGCTGGCCACCGAGTACCAGGGAGAATGGGTTCGCACCGGCTTTCCCATGCGGGGACGCGACCTCATGCGGGCTCCCTGGCGCCTGGATGGAGCCGACGCCACCTATCGCCCGCGGCTGGTGGTGCCCATCGACACCAGTGGCCTGTCCGAGCTGGTCGCCGAGCTGGCCTCGCGCCAGGAACAGCCGGCCACACTGGCTCCCGAGGCCCAGCCGGAGCCGGCTGAGCTCACCTTTCAAGTCATCGACCCGCGCATCGCCACCAACAAGTTCGGCGCTCCCTGCTATCGGGGCACTCTCAAGATCGTAGAGACACTGGCCCGGGATGTCTCGGTTCGGCTGATCTCGGGCCATCTGGGCCTGCGCTTCGAGCGTAACAGTTTTCAGGGGCCGCTGGGCCTGATCAACTATAGCCTTGACCCGGGCTTTGACGAAGACGAACTCGAGCAGCTCGAACTGGTGGCCATGGTAGGCCAGCAGAGTTTTCGCCTGCCCATGGCTCGCCTGCTGCCGCCGACGCCCATGTCCGAACTGAGCCCCTCGAAGGCCAGTCTGGCTGTGCTGGCCCCTGGTTTGCTGGCTCTCATGTATCTGCTGGTTTTGCATACGGTTACGGTTCTTCGAATCGAGCATCTGTTAGGGCCGGAAGTGCTAGCCCAAACGGGTCGTCTGACCACCGGAGCCGAACTCACCATGGTCGAACTCAAGGCTTTGCCGGCCGCCCAGGTCTGCACGTTCCTTTTCTTCCTGGCTGCGGTCATGGCGCCCTTATTGTCGACCAAGATCTTCGCCCGCGTTCCCGAGCGTCTGAGGTCCCGAGTCGGCATCCTCTATCCGGTGGCCATGTTGCTGCCCACCGCCGGCTTGCTGGCGATGCGTAGTCTGGGCTTGATGGTCACCGAGTTGACCACCCATCCCGAGTTTCACGGCCTGGATTTCGCCTGGCTGCTGCCCTGGTTCGCCAGCTTCAATCTGGTCGCCGGCGCCTATCTGTTCTGCTCGCAGGAGAAGCTGCTCGACCGCTGGCTCAGTCCCGAGGTGCGGGTCCTGGCCCCCCTCGGTCTGATGGGTCTATTCTTGCTCTGGATTGGAACTCTGGCCTTCTAGACAATGCGAGAACTCTCGCTCGAGGACCTGAGCCGAGAGCATGCTCGGTTCGACCAGGCGGCTCTGGCTACTCCCGAAATCGATGCCTTCTGCTCATCGACGGCCTGGATCTTGCCCGCCGATCGGGCCTTCTCGCCCGGTCGCGATCCCTTTCTGTTCGAGACCGACGCCGGCTACATCGCCTTCATGCGCTCACGCGACCCGCGGGGTTGGGATGTGCTCAACCCTTTGGAGTCATCCTGGCTGCTGGCCACGCCGCTGGTCGGCGGCGACCCTCAGGCCTTGTTCGCCCGCTTTGCGCGAATCGTGCCCCAGGCGGTGACCATGGTCTGTCTGTCGGGCGTGGCCCCCGACGGCATCCTGGCTAAAGCCCTGCAGGAGCAGAACCGCTTTTCGATCCACCCCGGCCCGCCCACGGTTCGCCACCTTTTCTCGCTCGAAGACGGTCTGGAAGGCTTCTTGGCACGGCGCTCAGCCCAGTTTCGGTCGCGCTTGCGACGAGCCCGAAAACGGTTCGCGCGAGAAGGCTTCGATTGGGAATCGTTTGATCCGTCTCTGACCCCCGCCGCCCTCTACGAGCGCATCATCGCCATCGAACGCACCAGCTGGAAGGGTCTGCGCCGGGTGGGCATCGACAGCGGAGACATGAATCGCTTCTATCGCCTGATGGTTGCGCGACTCATGGCCGACAATCACTTGCGGCTGCTGTTTCTCACTCGCGAGGGAGAGGATGTCGCTTATATTCTCGGCGGCGTGCTCGGCGCGACCTTTCGGGGGCTGCAGTTCAGCTTTCGCCATGACCTCGAGGACTACAGCCTGGGCAACGTCAGCCAGAGCCTGATGGTCGAGCAGCTGTGCCAGGAGGGCCTCCGCTATTATGACCTCGGCACCGATATCGCCTATAAGCGGCGCTGGGCCGACTATCAGCAGGTGACGCTGACCTATCTTCTGGTCACAAATCGTTAAAATCTTGTTTACGTAAGGTTAACAAAAATCGCCTAGATGGTCCGTTCCTGCGCGGGATACTCAACTTGGAGGAACTGTGCCGTGACCAATGCTCTCAATCGCCGCTCCAGTCCACGCCTCGACCGAGTGGTTCCCGTTCACTATCGCTCCAATACCAACTCTCTAGCCTACACCCGCAGCTTTGCCCTCGACCTTTCGGCCGATGGTGCCCGCATTGTCACCCACGAAGACGAAGACCCGGGCATCTGTTTCAAGATGACCCTCACCCTGGGAGACGGCCAGACCCTGACCGTCGAGGGAGAACGCGTCTGGGAACGTCCTATTGACAACGGCCGATGCAAACTCGTAGGCGTAGCCTTCCTCTCCACGGGCCTGGGTGGGCACACCGCTCTTTCCCGGTGGATTACGGCCAATTCTTAGGGTTCGCAGGTTCTTGAGGCCCCGGTAAGGAACCGGGGCCTATGTCTCAGAAACCGAACTACACAGACGTCGTTCATGACCTCGTTCGCCAGGCTGAGGAACCCCTCAAACTCGACGAGATGATCGCGGCTCTCGAAGCCGACAAAGACTTCGACTCCAAGAATCCGCGTTCGACCGTTCGTTCCATCGTTCGCACCAGCGGATTGATTCGGTCCGTAGGAGGCAGTCGCTTTGGCTGGTTGCCTCATCTGATTCGCGGGGCTCGACTTCGTCACGTGTTGTCCTTTCACGACTTCGAAGTGCGGGCCCTGACCTGGGACTATGACCTGCAGATGGCCCTGTGGCCGGCTATTCACGAGCCCGAGAAGCGCCGCGACGACGGCCCCATCAAACTCGCCCTCGAAAACGGACCCGAACTCGAGGTGCCCGCCGAAGAGGTCGATAAGAGCCTGCGCAGCCCGCTGGGACCAGAGTTCTGGGCCTGGCTCTCGGAAAACCGGGCCGAGCCCGGCGACCATCTCATCGTCACTGTCGAAGAGCCCGCCGAGAAGCTCTTTCGAGTGGCCCATCGGGCCCGGGCCAAGCGCAATCTCGACCTGATCCAAGAGCGCAACCGCGCTGCCAAGCGCGAAATCAACAAGTATCTGGGCACTCGTCGCGGCAAGACCGCCCCTCCCCTCGAGGTGGCCGGGGCCCTGCTGGCGCTGGGCTTTTACAACGATTCCACCCCTCCCTTCGGTCTGTCCAACCTGCTGCCCGAAAATTTGATGGAGGAGTACGGCCCGGCCGTACCCCTCGAAGGCGAAGACTACGAGACGCGCTCGAACGTCATTCCCTTTCCCAACCGCGGCCGCCAACTCGATGACGAAGAGGACGAATCCGAGAACGGCCACGACCCCCATCCCTCGTTCGAGATCCACGTGCCCGCCCACACCGGCCTCGAGTTACCCGACACCGAGAGCTACCAAAAGGCTCTCAACAGTCTGGCCGACTGCGAAGAGGTCTCTCCGGCCCTGGCCCTGCACACCCTCGAACTCTCGCGCGTGTGCTCGCCGGCCTACGCGCTACTCTCGCGCACGTCCGACTACGAGAACGAGTCGCTCGAACTGGCCGGCCAGGCCGTGGTGGCCGCCGAGCGCCGCCTGGCTCATACCATCATCGAGGCCGTCGTCTCGGGGGCCGAGATCAACATCGAAGAACCGATGGACCACTATCTCGAGGCCCGCAGCTTCCTAGCTCGAGCCCTGTGGATGGCCCAGGAAGACGACGCCGCCGTCGAACAGGCCGTGCACTGCTTCGAACTGGCCCCCGACGACCCCGGCATCCGCGAGGACCTGTTCGTCATGCTGCTCGACACCGACCGCGGCGAACTCGTGCTGGACCTGCTCGAACGTTTCCCCTCGCAGAGCGTGACCGAGAATCTCTACCATCCGGCCCTGGTGAAACTGCTGGTCGACCCGGCCGACAAAGAGGCCGTTAAGTTCTTGCGCAAAGCCATCAAACACAACCCCTATCTGGCCAGCCTGCTGCTCGGCGAAGAGCCGAAGAAGGCCAAGAAATCGCAGGTCGACGAGGCGGAAGCCTACGAAGCCGCCTACGGCCACCTCTGGCGCCGCGAAGACGCCATTTTCGACACGCTGGAAGAGACGCTTTTGGCCCGCCGGTAAGCTCGCTTCGCTCACGGGGAGCGCACGCTTCGCTCACGGGGAGCGCTCGCTTCGCTCACGGGAGAAGGAGCTCTCGCTTCGCTTGAGGGAAAAGGAGCGGCCCTTCGGGCCGGGATAAGAAGCGTCGGTCGCTACCGCTCCCTCCGAGATATGTGTTTCTACGCTCTCCTTGTCGACGCGCAGCGTCGAGGTCTCCGCGCGAAGCGCTCGGCTCCTTTTCCCGCCGACGCAGTCGGCGCTCCCTGTCGACGCGCAGCGTCGAGAACTCCGCGAAGCGTCTCCCTGTCGGCCAACGGCCGACCTCAACGAGACGCCGCTCCCTCATTTCGCAGGCGTCTTACCAGGCCATTGAGGAGCCTCCGAACCTCGGCCATGCAACCCACTGTCGGGCCCAGTTCTCGGCGCTCGAGGTAGCCCAGGCGTATGGCCAGGTCGAGTAGAGTGTCGACCTCGGCCAAGCTCCCGAGTGCAATGTTCAAATGGAAGGCGAAGGCGCCTGAGGAGTTTCGAGCTTGGCCTTCAGCGATGTTGGCGGCTATGGACACACTGGCCCGCTGAATCTGAGAGGTGAGACCGAACATCTCGCTTCTGGGAAAGCGTTCGGACAAGCGGTAAATCAAAGGAGCTAGCTCCATGGCCCGTTGCCAGACCGCAAGTTTCTTATAAGGTAAAGATTGCCTCCCCACTTCTTCGACACCCTGAGATCGCGTCCCGTCGAACGTCTGTCCAGGCGCTCGCTTCGCTCGCGGGAAAGGAGCGCTCGCTGCGCTCACGGGAAAAGGAGCTCTCGCTTCGCTTGAGGGAAAAGGAGCGGCCCTTTGGGCCGGGATAAGAAGCGTCGGTCGCTACCGCTCCCTCCGAGATAGGTGTTTCTAGCGGCGTCAGCTGCTCTCCCTGTCGACGCGCAGCGTCGAGAACTCCGCGCGAAGCACTCGGCTCCTTTTCCCGCCGACGCAGTCGGCGCTCCCTGTCGACGCGCAGCGTCGAGGTCTCCGCGCGAAGCGCTCGGCTCCTTTTCCCGCCGACGCAGTCGGCGCTCCCTGTCGACGCGCAGCGTCGAGGTCTCCGCGCGAAGCGCTCGGCTCCTTTTCCCGCCGACGCAGTCGGCGCTCCCCGTCGACGCGCAGCGTCGAGGTCTCCGCGCGAAGCGCTCGGCTCCTTTTCCCGCCGACGCAGTCGGCGCTCCTCGCCGACGCGACAGCGTCGAGAACTCCGCGCGAAGCGCTCGGCTCCTTTTCCCGCCGACGCAGTCAGCGCTCCTCGCCGACGCGACAGCGTCGAGAACTCCGGGCGAAGCCCACGGCTCCTTTTCCCGCCGACGCAGTCGGCGCTCCCTGTCGATGCGGAGCGGCGAAATCTCAGCCGCAGGCTGCTCCCTGTCAGGCCGACCTACCAGAGCTGCGCGCGCTGCTCTTCGGGAAGGGTCATCGGCTCGTTCGAGTCGACGCCGAAGGCAGCCGCGAAGGCCGGGGTGTTCTTCAGGGTCTGGTTGACGCGGAAGGGGGCGACCGGGTGGGGATCGGTCTGGACCTGCTGGCGCACGTATTCGGGACGAGCGTTGGTGGCCCAGATCTGGCCGAAGCCCTGGAAGAAGCGTTGCTCGGGGGTAAAGCCCTCGACTTTGGCGTCGAAGCTCGAGCCGGCCAGCGAGTTTTGCAGCGCCGTCAGGCTCAGATTTACGCCACCCAGGTCAGCCAGCGACTCGCCCAGCACCAGGTCGCCGTTGAGGTGCAGGCCGGGTTCGACCTCGTAGTTGTTGGCCTGGGTCTTGATCACACCGGCGCGCTCTTCGAACTTGGCCAGGTCTTCTTCGGTCCACCAGTTGCGCAGGTTGCCCTGGGCATCGAACTGGGCTCCGCTATCGTCGAAGCCGTGGGTGAATTCGTGGCCGATGACCACGCCGATGCCGCCGTAGTTGATGGGGTCGTCGGCGTTGGCGTCGAAGAAGGGCGGTTGCAGGATCGCGGCCGGGAAGACGATCTCGTTGGCCAGCGGGTTGTAGTAGGCGTTGACCATGGCCGGGCTCATGTGCCACTCGCTGCGGTCGACCGGCTTGCCGATCTTCTCGAGGTCTTCGTGGGCGCCGAAGGCACGGCTGCGGAGCACGTTGTTGGCATAGGCGCTACGGTCGACGGCCAGTCCGTCGTAGGTGGGCCACTCGTCAGGATAGCCGACTTTAACGGCCACCGTCGACAGCTTTTCGAGGGCCTGCTTCTTGGTCTCGTCGCTCATCCAGTCGAGCGAGCGAATGTGCTGGCCGATGGCCCCGCGAATGTTTTCGATCATCTCCTCGGCGCGGGCTTTGGCTTCGGGCGGGAAGGCGCGCTCGACGTAGGCTTTGCCCAGGGCCATGCCGAGGGTGCCGGCGGTGGCCTCCGAGATGCGCTTCCAGCGAGGCGGGCGCTGCTCGACGCCGCGCAGGGTCTTGCCGTAGAAGTCGAAGTCTTGCTCGTCGAACCGGGCCGGCAGGGCGCTGGCGGTCGAGTTGAGGACGTTCCACTGCAGGTAAGCTTTCCAGTCGTCGACGGGGGTGTCGACCAGGGCCGTGTCGAGAGCCTGGAAGAAGCGAGGTGTGCCCATGTTGAGGGTTTCGAGACTGTCTAGTCCGCGCGTTCCGAGATAGTTGTTCCAGTTGAAATTGGGGGTCAGCGCGTTGAGTTCGTCGCGGTTCATGATGTGATAGGTGGCGTCGGGATCGCGCATCTCGGCGCGGTCGAGCGACGCTTCGGCCAGGCGAGTCTCGATGGCCATCACCTTCTCGGCTTTGGTGGCGGCGGTTTGCTGGTCGTCACCCATCAGTTCGAACATCTTGCCGATGTGAGCCTGGTAGGCCTGGCGGATGCTGATCGACTTCTCGTCTTGCTTGGTGTAATAGGCTTTTCCGGGCAGGCCCAGCCCGCCCTGGTAAGCGGCGGCGATGGTCTGGGTGCTGTTCTTGTAGTCTTCGGTCGAGCCGAACTCGAAAAAGCCCGGCATGCCCTGGTTGTGGAAGTCGGCGATGGCGGTCTGCAGCGAGGCGGCGTCGGTGATCGAGGCGATGCGATCGAGCATCGGCTGGACCGGGGTCAAGCCGGCGGCCTCGATGGTGGCGGTGTCCATTCCGCTGTAGTAGAAGTCGCCCAGCTTCTGCTCGACCGAGCCCTGGGTGAAGTCGTCACGCGAGGCGTACTCTTCGAGGATCTCTTTTTGGATGGCCGTGCTGGCGTCGCGCAGTTCGTTGAAGCGGCCCCAGCGGGACTGGTCCGAAGGGATGGGATTGTTGGCCAACCAGCCTCCGTTGACGTGCTGATAGAAGTCGTCCTGGGCGCGGGTGTTGGTGTCACGATTGCCCAGGTCAAAGCCGGTGCCGGGCACCGACTGGGCGCCGGTCATGGCGATGTCGCGCAGGGTGGTCAGGTAGGCGGCGCCGGCGCCGCTACCGTGGGAAGAGCTGATATCGAGAATCTCCTGAGCTTTGGAAGCCGCCTGAGGATCAAACGTCTGGCCGGCCAGGGCCTGCAGATAGACCTTGCCGACGGTGGCGCGGCTGGCGGGAGTGTCCTTTTGTTCGACCGAGCGCACGCCCTGCTGGGCCAGCACGACCGCTAAGGGACCCTGCAGCCCGCTCGAGAGGGCGACTTTGACGGCGGTTTGCTGGGCGGTGTCGGCCAGCGAAGCGGCCGGGGTCGAAGGAGGGGCCTGACTCTTTGAGGCTTCGAAGCTGTCGGCCGCCGGGGCCGCTTCGGGCTGGGCTTGGGCGGCGGGTGCCGCGGCTGCTCGGGTAGTAGGGACGTAGGTGTTCAGGCCAATGATTTTCACTGCTTCCTCCAGTAGACTTCTGTGGGCCCACCGTATGACGCTGGAGGATGCTTTTCGTTGCCTTCTTGTTACAACTATGTCAGGGTTGCTCGCTGCGCTCGCCGGGGAGCGCTCGCTTCGCTCACGGGGAGCGCTCGCTTCGCTCACGGGGAGCGCTCGCTTCGCTCACGGGAGAAGGAGCTCTCGCTTCGCTCGAGGGAAAGGAGCGGCACTTCGGGCCGGGATAAGAAGCGTCGGTCGCTACCGCTCCCTCCGAGATATGTGTTTCTAGCGGCGTCAGCCGCTCTCCCTGTCGACGCGCAGCGTCGCGAACTCCGCGCGAAGCGCCCGGCTCCTTCTCCCGCCGACGCAGTCGGCGCTCCCTGTCGACGCGAAAGCGTCGAGGTCTCTGCGAAGCGGCTCCTTTTCCCGCCGACGCAGTCGGCGCTCCCTGTCGACGCGAAAGCGTCGAGGTCTCTGCGAAGCGGCTCCTTTTCCCGCCGACGCAGTCGGCGCTCCCTGTCGACGCGCAGCGTCGAGAACTCCGCGCGAAGCGCCCGGCTCCTTTTCCCGCCGACGCAGTCGGCGCTCCCTGTCGACGCGCAGCGTCGAGAACTCCGCGCGAAGCGCCCGGCTCCTTCTCCCGCCGACGCAGTCGGCGCTCCCTGTCGACGCGCAGCGTCGAGAACTCCGCGCGAAGCGCCCGGCTCCTTCTCCCGCCGACGCAGTCGGCGCTCCCTGTCGACGCGACAGCGTCGAGAGCTCCGCGACGCGGCTCCCCTAGAGAAGCCAGTAGTCGAATTGAGAGAAGATAAAGTCGATCCCGGCCAGGCTGGCCAGGGCCACCACGCAAAAACAGATATGAAGGTCGAGGAAACGTTTCTGTAGCATCTTGAATTTCGTTCAACTAGAACATTTGTTCTCCTCCCGGGCCGGGTGAAGGGGACTGAAACGCCCGTCCGGAATGGTGGGGGATGAGCCGCCGAACCTTCTACGGAAAAGTCCGAAGCATCCAAACTTATCGTCAAGACGAAGCCGTCTTGCGCCGGGTCTTCGTCAGTACCGGGCATCCCCGGGCCACTGCCGACGCTACCCTCGAGATTCTCGAGCCCGACGGACTCGGGTCCGAGTTTCTGGCGGAACTCAAGCGCGCCCAGAATCACGGCTTTTCGGTTTCGGTGACCCTCGAAGGGTCGCAGATCGTAGACCTGCATGTCGACTGAATCGACGATCGCGTTCAAGGCGACGACCCTCGAGCGGGGTGGCGTGCTCGTCGAGTGGGGCGAGTTTCGGGCCCAGATCGGCGCCTATCCCGAGACCATCAAAGACACGATCGTCTCGAGCGAGGGCGTTCCCCAGATTTTCATCCTGCCCGAGCGACTGTTCGATATCCAGCAGGGTGTGACCATGGCCGAATTGGAGTTTCCGGTCTACTTCAACTTCTACGTCAAGCAACGAACGACTCGATTCGTTTGCCGGCAAGAGCAGCTCGGACCGATACTTCAGGTGCTCAAAGAATCGGTTTTCGGCCCCGCCGAACTAGACTATGCCCACGAGTATCATCGTGGCCGTGACTCGTTTGGCTTTCCCGACCTGGCCGACGAGATGAGCTATTTCAAGGAGGGTCCCGACGGCCGCAAGCTGCAACTCAACGACATGGTCACTCCGCGCGCCTTCGACCGCGACGGGGTGGCCGAGATCGACGGAGTTGTCATCGAGGCGCTACCGCGCGACCACTATCGTTTCCGTCGGGGTAGCGAGCAACACGAGGTAGCCTTTTCACCTCTTCCCTTCGAATCGCTCAGTCTCGAAGGTCAGCGCTACACACCGCCAGTTTTTGGAGTCACCGTCATTGGCAGCGGGCACGGTTTCGACGCCAAGAGTTCGACTTCGGGTTTTCTCATCTGGCTCAACGGGCGCGGGGTTCTGGTCGACCCGCCGGTGCACTCCACCGACTGGCTGCGCCGCAGCGGAATCGACACCCGACTGGTCGAGGATATCATCCTGACCCATTGTCACGCCGATCATGATTCAGGCACTCTGCAAAAGGTGCTCCAGGAGGGTCGGGTGGTGTTGCACACCACCCCCACCGTGCTCGAGAGTTTCATGCGAAAATACGGTGGCGTCACCGGCCTCACCTCAACGCAGTTTCGCAGTCTTTTCGATTTTCAGACCGTGACGGTGGGCGAGCCGATGCATATCGCCGGGGGGCGCTTCTGTTTCAAGTATACCTTCCACCCCATTCCCACCCTGGGGTTTGATCTCGAGTTCGGTGGCAAACGGTTCGCCTATTCCTGCGATACGCTCTATGAACCGACCATGCTCGGGCAGTTGGCCGACAGCGGCCGGCTCTCGCAGGATCGAGTCAAAGACCTGCTCGATTTCCCCTTTGATGCCGACCTGGTCTTTCATGAGGCCGGCGTCCCACCAATTCACACGCCCACCAGTGTGCTGGCCGAGCTGCCTGAGGAGAAGCGTCGCAATCTCTATTTGACGCACGTCTCGGACTCGGCCGTGCCCAGCACCTTGCGGCTTGCTCCCACCGGGGTCGAGAACACCCTGACGATCAAACTCGACGAGTTGCCCGACGTGACCCAGGCCCAGAAGATGCTCGAGGTGCTGGCCCACATCGAGATCTTTCAGGAGTTTCGTATCCGTAAGGCCCTCGAGTTTCTCTCGATTGCCGACTACATGAATGTCGAGCCGGGCACCGTATTGATTCGCACCGGCGAGCCCGGCGACAAGTTCTTCGTGATCATTTCGGGCGATGCCCAGGTGATTAAGGATGGCGAGGTGATCAAGGTGGCCAGCCGCTTCGACTATTTTGGCGAGATGGCTCTGGTCTTGAGCCAGCCGCGCTATGCCGATGTGGTGGCGCTGACCGCCATGGAAGTGTTGGCCATCGGCCGTCGCGAGTTCTTGAACTTCATCGAGGGCACCGGGTTGCACGAGGTCCTGGAACGGGTCTCGGCCAACAAGATGCAGGGCTCCTGGCCCGTGCTGGGCGAGAACCGACTGCTCGGACCGCTCACCACCTATCAGAAGACCCAGTTGCTGGCCTTTATGGAGCTGACCCGCTTTGAGGCGGGCGAGGTGCTCTTTTCGGTCGGGCAAGCGGTGGACCGGTGTTTTCTCATCGACGAAGGCAAGGTCCGCCTGACCCACCCCGACGGAGACTCGGTCAGCCTGGGGCGAGGCGCCTTTCTCGCGGGATTGACCGACCGGAAAGAAGAGTCGATCTATCGAGTCAACGCCGGGGCCGTCGAGCCGACCATGGCCTACGTCATGCCGGCAGGTCAGGTGCGGGCGTTCTTCGGAGCCAATCCTGGGACCTACGTGCGTCTATTGGCGGGACTTCATCACAACAAGTTCTGTTACTTGCCGTAGGCCCTTAGTCGCTGGAAGGGCCGTTGAACCCGGCGATGGCACCCATGCTGAAGTGGTCGCGGCTATTTCTGAGGGTGAAGTTGATGGCGTCCTGGGGGCTGCCACTGGTGTCCATCCTCACATAGTCCCGACCGATGGCCGTCATATGATCGTTGAACATTTTCTCGACCGCCTGGCTGCCGTGCTCAGCGGCAAGCCCGGCCAGGCCGTCCTTGCCCTGGACCAGGTCTTTGGTTTCGGGTGTGAAGCCGGCCGCGGGCATTCCGTACTGCCCCTCGCCGGGCATCACCGACTGGCTGAGACGGTTGAACAGCTCGCCTCGGCGCAGGTCCTCGGGAGTCTTCAGCTCGGAGCCGGCCTGAATTCTGTCGATGCTGGGAAGGTTGTTGCTTTCTTTGAAAGCTTGATTGGCCTGTTGCACCTGGGTCTGGCTCGGGTTGGCAAAACCTGCCGCCTCCAGCGCCCTTTCGGATTCACGGGTCAGGTTGCTACCGGCCTCGACCTTCTTTGTGGGCTTGACCCCACCGTCAGGGAGCGGCTCGGTTTTGCCGAGGCCGCGGGTTGTTCCACCCCACGATTTGAGTCCCTGAGCCACGGTGCTGCCTGCTTTGCTAGGTGACTCCGGGCGTTTGGGCGCAGCGGCGGGTCCGGCCGGCCGGGCTGGGGTGCTGCGAGCTGCGGCCGGGGCCGCTTTCTTGGCCGGCGCGGCTTTGCGGGCCGGCGCCGGGGGTTTTGCTGTCGTACTTCTTACTGCCATCTCTCCACACTACCTCCTCGCATGACAATAGGTTGCCGAGTTGGTACAGGACCTTGGAAAATTGTTGGAAAAGTGTTACAGGGTTGTAAAGGAGTTGTTTCTAGACATCGGCGTCCGGGCTCGAAAGGCCTTGACCTTGGCTAGTAGACGTTGCATGGTAGGCTCGCTGGCGAGCTGGGTGGCCTCTTCCAGGGAAAACCAGCCGAGGTCTTTGGACTCTTCGGTCTTCACCAGCTCGACCCGTGGGCTGGTGAAGAGGTAGCGCAGGTCGTAATGCCAGTGAAAGGGTACATCCGGCCGGGCCGGCACGGGTAGCACATCGACGTCGAACGGGACCGGTTCGAGCAGTTCGAGACAGGTGAGCCCGGCCTCTTCGGCCGCCTCGCGGCGGGCCACCTCGAGGGGGTCGGGATGACCGTCGCAGTGACCCCCCAGCTGGATCCACATGGCGAGCTTGGCGTGATGGGTAAGGGCGAGGTAGGAAAGGGTGGGATCGAGTACGACAGCGGAAGCCGTCAGGTGTCCCGGGGGGTGGCGGTGGAAGCATTCGGGAGTGGCTTCTACGAACTCCAGTATCTGGTGGAGGCGCTGGCTGTCGTCATACTGGTAGCCCGGACGGGTGGGTCGGTAGCGGGCCAGTTGCTCTAGCAGAAGGCGGCGATGCAAAAGCTAGCCCACCTCCTCCATCTCCCAGGAGAGGATTCGGATCATCCGTTGGAGGGTCCGCTCGAGACAACCTTGCCGGTTGGGTATGACATAGTCATAAAAGGGTGTGAACTCGAGGGCCTGGCGTGCGTTTTCAACCCTTTCGGCGATCTGGGCATGGCTGTGCGCCCCCCGGGCTTTGAGGCGCGACTCGAGTTCGTCGGGAGGCGTGATCAGGAAGAAGGCCACACTGGCTGGCCAACATTTGCGAGCCATGCCCACCGTACCCAGATCGATCATGGCCAGGGCGTGTTGGCCGTCGTGGACCCTTGCGTCGACAGGCTGGCGCGGTAGGGCGTAACTCATGCCGAATTCGAACTTGCGATAGGCCGCGAATTCGCCCCGGGCTAATCGGGCCTCGAAGTCGTGGGCGTCGATGAATTGATAGTCGCTGCCCGATTCGCCGTCGCGCCGAGACCGGGTGGTAACCCGCTGGCAGAAGCCCAGTCGCTCTCCGAAGTGCTCTAGAAGAGCTTGTGTGATGGTTGTTTTACCCGCCCCCGAAGGACCGTCGAGAAGAAAGATGCCGGCCATCCCCGTTGCTTCGCAGGACCGGCGCGAAATCCCGCCAAGGCGCGCTTATGGATCGCTTACTGGAGCACACCCGGCGCGAGGCCCGCTATCTGGGCGAAGGCATCGTCCTGGTGGATAGTTTTCTCAATCATCAGGTCGAGCCCGAGTTGATGAGCCTGATGGGACGGCTGCTGGCCCTCGGCTTCGAAGGGGTCGACCGCGTGCTGACGGCCGAGACCAGCGGCCTGCTGCCTGCCTTTGCGGCCGCTCAGGCGCTGGGGGTACCCATGGTGTTCGCCCGCAAGCGCCGGCTCAAGAACCTGACCGACGAGGTGCTGGGAGTCGACGTTCTCAGTCGCACCGCGGGAGAGACCTTTCGACTTTCGGTGTCCCGTCGTTATCTGCCTGAGGGCGAGCGGGTGTTGGTGGTGGATGACTTCCTGGCCCGGGGCAACACCCTGGTGGGCCTGCTCGAACTGTGCCACCAGGCCCGGGTCGAGGTGGCCGGCCTGGCGGTGGTGTTCGAGAAGCCCTTCGAAGGCGGCCGCGAGAAGCTGGGAGGTGTCGAGGTGCGCTCGCTGATCACGATCGAGCTCGACGGCGACGAGGTCGTGTTTCGGTAGGAACCCACCTGGAATGCCTCGTATTAGTGGCAAACTCTTCAAGGGGGGTTTCGTGACCACAACCCAACGACTGGCAGACTTCGTTCGCCCTACCGTTTTCGGCAGGTTTCGCATGGTGAGCTATAACCATGGCGGAAATTTCGCCTTCGCGGCCATTCAGGGCGAACTACCGGTGGATCATCTGCCGGTGCGGGTCCAGTCGGCCTGTCTGTTTGGCGAGTCGTTGGGGGTCAATTCGTGTGATTGCGCTGCCCAACTTCACGAGGCGATGCGTCTGGCTGCCCAGGCCCCCCATTTTCTGGTCATTCATCTACCCGGCCATGAGGGACGGGGATTGGGCATGTTCCAGAAGATCAAGGCGGTCGAGGAAGAGGCCGTGGCCGGCGTGGACATGATCGAGGCGTTTCATCGCCTGGGCCTGCCTCTGGATTTGCGCGACTACAAAGTGGCTGCCGACATCATCCGCGATCTCAACGGCGAGCGACCCATTCGGCTGTACACCAACAATCCCAAGAAGGTTCACGGCCTCGAAGAGCACGGGTTGACCATTAGCGAGCGGGTGCCGCTGCTGGTCGAGCCGCCCAACGACGAGTGCCGGCGCTATCTCAACAGCAAGCGTGAAGGAATGGGGCACCTGCTTCCCCAGCTTGGCTGAAGGCCTTGCCAGGCCCTGAAACCAGTCAGCTACGCACCATCCTGACTGCCGACCTGGCCGGCTTCTCGAGCCGCCTTTCCACCGACGAAGCCGCTATCATCCGCTTGCTGGTCGACTCTTATTATCGGCTGGCGGAACGGGCTGTCGACTCCAACGGCGGAGAGCTCTTTCGTAAGGAGGGCGACGCTGTCTGGTGCAGTTTCTCCAGTGCCCGGGGGGCGGTGCAGGCGGCCATCGAGCTGCAAATGGGTGCGCTGACCCACAATCGCGGCCGCGGAGCCGACAATCCCATGCACCTGAGGGTAGGCGTTCATCTGGGCGAGGTGGTGGTCACACCGGACGGCGAGATTCTGGGTCACACGCTTTCAGTGGCCAAACGACTCGAGACGGCTTGCGAGGTCGACGCCGTCCATCTTTCCGAGTCGGTGTACGCGCAGCTGGCGGGTTTGGACCTGGCTTTCGACTTCGAAGATCAGGGCGTGATCGACCTCAAGGGTGTGGGTCCTATCCGTACTTTTCTGGGTCGACCCAAGCACCGAACGACAGCCCCAGAGCCTGGCGGACACCTGGTGCTGGCCGCTCTGCTCGACACCCTCGAGCCCACCCGTCGCACCGAGTGGGAACGGGCCATGCTGGCCCTGGCCACCCGTCTGGCGGGGTGGTGGAAAGTGGCTGAGAACGAGGTCGGCTTTCTGGTTCTGCCGGCGTCAGCCTGGCTCGAGCTGGCCGCCTATCTTGAGTGGGCTCCGCGCTGTGGTCTGGCTCTGGGGCCGGCGATGGTGCTCGAGCAAGAACTCTACGGCGCCGCGGTCGAGGAGGCTTTGAGCGCCCTCGAGTCGGGCTTTCAACCCGATTTGGTCGTGATGTCAGGTGAGGCCGCCGAGTTGGCCTGGCCGCCCTCCGGCCATTTTCGTCGCACCAGCTGCATCAGCGCTTTTGACGGTCAGAGCTTGCTCGACCTGGCTCAGGGAGGACCGCCGCTGGCCGCCGAAGCGAGCCGGTTGACCGCCGAACTCGAGTTGGAGCTGCCCAGCAGAACCCTTTTCCTGGGGGGATTTGAACCGCCCCGCTCGGGCCAGGTCGAGGGTTTGCGCCAAGCCCTGGCAGCCTCGCCGCTACAGCCCCGAGAGCTGGTCGGTCATCCTGGCTGGGGCCCTTCGGTGACGGCGGTGACCAGCCCGGAAGAACTCAAAACCTGGTTGGTGGGACGCCATCGCGCCGATCATCTGGCCGTGCTCTCGGAGGCTCTGGCCAACCAGACCCTGTCGCTGGTCTGCGCTGCCCTGGCCGGTGGAGAAGGGCCGGCTCTGGCCGAAGCCCTCGACCAGTGGAGCGGCCTCGCGCTTGAGGGAAGCCTGCCGGCTCGACTGGAAGAAGCCGAAGATGAACTCGGTCGCCAGGCCCTCGAAGTGGGTCTGCGCGATTGGCTAACGCAGTTACCGCCGGGGCGGTTGGAAGGATTGGTAGGCCGGGTGCCCCGGGAACGGGTGATCTGCCTGTTTCCCGACCCCCGCCTGGGCGAGTGCGAGTGGACTCTCACCGAGTCGGATTGGGACGAGCGCGGGGCCGAGCTCATCCGCCTCAACCGCGAACAGCAGCAGCGCCTGGCGGCGCAGCCGCTCTTGCTGGTCGCCTCGGCGGGCTTTGAAGAGCCGCTGCGGGTGTTCTATCGGCAGTTGCGCCTGCGCTGTCCGGCGACTCCCCAGCAGCTGACCGTGCTGGCCCTGGAAGAGGTCAGTCCGGGCCTGGCCAACTGGTGGGAGCGGCGCCAGGTGAAGGTTCTGGTCGAGGATTTCGCCGAGCTCGAGCGTCGCTTGCTCGAGGCCGCGCCTCGGCCATCGGGCGAGATTCCTCGCCGGCGGGCCCGCTCTCCCGAGCGACCTTACAAGTTTCTAGACTATTTCGATCCTGAAGACCGCAGCATCTTCTTCGGGCGCGAGAGTGAAACCGAGCAACTCTATTCGCTCTTGTTGACGCGGCCGGTCTGCCTGCTGCACGGTCGCTCGGGCGTGGGCAAGACTTCGCTCCTGCAGGCCGGCGTGCTGGCGCGCCTGCCGCGCCCTCAGAACCTGGTGCTGGTGGTTCGCTGTCTCACCGAACCGGTGAGACTCATCCTGTCTGAACTCGAGCCGCTGGTGGGAGCCCGGACCAGCCTGCTCGAGGCCTTCGAGGCCGCGGTGGAGGTCATCTCTGGGCAACTGGTGATCGTGTTGGACCAGTTCGAAGAGTTCTTTGTTCGGCTCGACCGCCAGTCCCGCACGCCGTTCTTCGAACAGATGGCCAGCCTGGTCACGCGGATGCCCGGCCGGTGCCATCTGGTGTTCTCGATGCGCGAGGACTTCCTGGCCGAGATGGCCGACTTCGAGCCCTATTTTCCGACCATCCTGGATCACCGTTTCCGGTTGCGTTCACTGGGTGAAGAACAGGCTCGTCGGGCCATTATCGGCCCGGCCGAACTGTTTGGACTCGAGGTCGAGCCCGCCCTGGTCGAGCGGTTGCTGAGCGAGCTCTTTCGTCAGGGGGTCGAGCCACCCGAGCTGCAGATCGTGCTCGACCGTCTCTATGAAACCCGCCAGGGGAGTCGCCTGGATCTCGAGGCCTACGACCGTCTGGGTGGAGTGCGTAGCATTCTCGTCGATTATCTCCACACCACTCTCAGCAATCTGGCCGCCGAGGGTGTCGAGCTACCTTTCGTGCGCAGATTGCTCGAGCAGATGGTCACCGAGCGCGGCACCAAGGCGGTGATGCGCATCGAGGAGCTGGTCGAGCGTTTGGGGCAACCCCTCGAGCTGGTCCAGCAGACGCTGCTCTCGTTGGTGGCCAGTCGCCTGGTGCGGGCCCTGGCCGACGACCAGGGCGGTCAATACGAATTGGCTCACGAGTACATCATCGCGGAAGTGATCGGTTGGGCCTCACAAGAAGAGCTGGCAGTTCGGCACGCTCGCCAGGTCTTGCGAGCCGAACTCGAGAGCTGGCAGACCATGGGCAGCTTGCTCAGTGCCGAACGTCTCAATCTGATCGCGCGTGAGCGGTCGCGTCTGGACTTTTCGCCTGAGGAGCGGGACCTGGTGGTGCGCGCGGCGGCGATCCACGGCTTCGAGTTGGGCCAATGGACCGATCAGCGGGACCGCGAGGTGCTGGCCAGCCTGCTGACCGAGGGCCACCCCTCCGGTCCGGTGGCGCGGGCCCTCGTGGCTCGTCTTTATGAACTCGATCCGGGCGATCGCCTGAGCCAGGTGATCGCCCTGGCTTGCCGCCGGTTCGGCAACCCGAATTTGATGGACCAGCTCGACCCCGGTAGAAGTCCGGCCCTTCATCAGACTCTTCAGGCGGCAACTAGAGAGAGGTTCTTTGGTCCCGAGAAAATGGTGAGGGTGGCCGCGGGCGATTTCTTGATGGGCAGTACGTCGGCGAACAAAGAGGCGCGCAAGCAGGCTTTGCGGCCCGACCAGCGGCCGGCCATCGAGAGTGAATCCGAGCTAGCCCCCGTCTGGTTGGCCGAGTTCCACCTCGACCGTCACCCGGTCACCAACGCCGAATTCGCCGAGTTTCGCGCCGAGCATGCCCATCGATTTCGCCCCGAACACGCGGACCACCCGGCGGTGTTCGTCAGCTGGTTTGACGCTGTGGCTTATGCCGAATGGCTGGGCAAGCGCCTGCCCAGCGAAGCCGAGTGGGAAAAGGCCGCGCGAGGTGATGACGGACGGTTGTTTCCGTGGGGCGACCGGTTCGAGGCCCACCGGGTCAACTCGGCCGAGGGCGGGCGCCAGGCTACCAGCGCGGTGGGAAGCTTTCCTAACGGGGCCAGTCCCTTTGGCTGCCAGGATATGGTCGGGAATGTTTGGGAGTGGACGGCCAGTGCCTGGAAGGAAGGCGCTCCGTTCAAGACCCAGAAGGGCGGCAGCACGGTCTGCTATCAAGCCCAGCTGCACTGCTCGACCCGCCTCGAGAGCTTTCCCGACTTCATCCAACAGTGGGTGGGATTTCGCACAGCCTGGGATGGAGGAGCGCCTTGACCGAACTTCGTCTGGTATTGGTCGGTCGGGCCGGGCCGAGCCTGGCGGCGCTGGCTGTGGATAGTCTGGGTCGGGCGATGGCCACGATCTTGGCCGAGCAACCCCATCAGTTCGACGGCGACGGGCGTTTGCGAGCCACCTTTTCGAGTCTGGCCCCCGCTCTGCGCGATGTGGCTCGCTTGCTCGAAGAGATGAGCCTGCTGGAAGCCGCCTTCGACACTAGCTTCGATTACGCCATGGCCCTGCATCTGGGGGATGTCAGCCAGGATGATCCTTTGACCGGACCGGCCGTCGACTTTGCCGTGCAGCTGCTGGATGGGACTCGGCCCGGCCACGTGCGCCTGGCCCCCTCGGTCCTCACCCAGGTTGCCTCACGACCCACCGCCTTGACCATCGAAGACGGTCAGGCCCGGCTGGATCGCGAGCGCCGCCAACAGTTGGTCGCGGGCGGTCAGGCTCGCCACGCTCCTCGCTTTGTGTTGGGCTGGACCGGCAACCAGCTAGAGCCGGATCGGCAGCTGTTCGAGTGGACCCGAGCCCAGGGCGGCGAGGTGTTGCATTGGGGTGAGGAGGCCCGTCTGGCTATCGTGCCGCCTCGGGCCCAGGTGGCCGAGATCTTGCCTCGGCTCAAGGGACTGCGAGCCGCACTAGGGGTCGGAGAATTGGTGCCCCAACCCTCAGGGGAGGTGAGCGGGTTAGTGGTGGAGCAAGTGCTGGAGAGCCTGTTCGAGTCAGGCTTCGAGCCTGATCTGGTGCTCCTGACCGAGGCTGCCGCCCGCGCCCTGGGGGAGCTCAGTCTCGAGCCCTTCGGCCCCTCCGGCGGCCGGCTGGCGGTTCCCCTCTATCGATACTGCCCCTCGCCCGGGTCTTTACGGGCCAGCCATCGACCCCGGCGCGTCTCCTTGCCCGGACCGATCGATGTGGTGGTGGGGGTCGAGCCGGCCGAGCCTGGTCCCTTCGAACAACGCCTCTGCCGCTTCGAGCCGGCCTTCGCCCACCATCGACTGGTGCGGTCGAGCAACTGTCCAGACCAGGCCGAGCTGGGCGTGGCCCTGGCTGCGGTCGCCTCTATGCGCGGGCTGAGCCTGCCCCCTCGATTGATCGAACCGGGCGAGCTGGACCAGCTCGAAGAGCTGCTAACCGGTCTGTCGGGTGATGGACCCGAAGCCCGCCTGCGAGGGCGCTTGACGGTGGTCGTGGCCGGCCCGTTGGGGGGGGAGAATCCTTTCGGCGACGGTGAGTGGGCACTGGCCGCCCAGAGCCTGGAAGAGGACGGGGGTCGGGACGCACTCCTGGCAGCTTATCGGAACTGGTGCCGAGAGCTTTCTCGACCCGAATGGGTCCCCTGGCTCGAGGGGGCCGAGCTGGTGATCAGTCTCTTTCCCGACCCGCGTCTTGACGAACTCGAAGGTCCTCGGGTAATCCAACTGGCCGACGACCCTCTGTTGTTGACCGACAGCGACGCCGACCAGTGGCTGGCCGCCTTACCACAGCGGCTGGCTGGGGTGGCCGATGAGCTGGTGGGCCAACCGTGTCTGCTGTTGGGACAGAGCCACAGCTTGTCGGGGCTCAAAGCGTTCTTTCGCCAGTTTCGCCTGCTGTATGGCGAGATCGAGTGCTTGGCCACCCTGCCGCCCGGCGAGGCTCGCTGGTGGCAACGTCGAGGGGTGGAGGTGGTGGGGGAGTCGCCTGCCGAGCTGGTAGCCCGCTTGGGGCCGCTCTCCGAGCCGGCGCTGGCCGGGCCGTCGGGCCGCCTGCTGGCTACTCCCGACCGGCCGTATAAGTTCCTCAGTTATTTCGAGGCCCAGGATCGAGCCATCTTTTTTGGCCGTGAAGCCGAGGTGGTCGAGCTCTCGCGCCGCGTTTTGCGCGAGCCCCTGCTGGTCATCTTTGGCCGCTCGGGCGTGGGTAAGACTTCGCTCTTGCGGGCTGGTGTACTGGTCGAATTGGGTCCGCCCCGCGACCTGAATCTCTATCTGCGCCCTTTGCGCGACCCTCTAGCTACTTTGTTGGCTCAGCTGGGAGCTCCCGAGCAGAGTCTGGTCCAGGCCATGGCCACGGCCACGGCCCGCTTATCGGGTCATCTGACTGTGGTTTTCGACCAGTTCGAAGAGTTCTTCGTGCACTGCCCGCCCGAGGTCCGCACCCGCTTCATCGCAGAGGTGGCCGGCTTCGTGGCCACGCCGCCCCCGCGGGCTCATCTGGTCTTCTCGATGCGAGAAGACTTTCTGGCCGAGATGTCCGAGTTCGAGGAGCATCTTCCCAGCGTGCTCGACAATCGATTCCGGGTGCGCGCTCTGGAGCGAGAACAGGCCCGCCAGGCGATCGTGGGGCCGGCCAGGCTGTTCGGTCTTGAATGGCAGCCAGAGCTGGTCGAGCTTTTGCTCGACAAGATCGACGATGACGGGGTCGATCCTCCCGAACTGCAGATTGTCTGTGACCGTCTCTTCGAGGCCCGTCAGGGCAATCGGATCGACCTGGCCCTCTACGAGCAGATGGGGGGGATTCGGGCCGTGCTGGTGGGTTATCTCGAGACCACCCTGACTACCCTCGGTAGCGACATTCAATCGGCCCGTCGTCTGCTCAAAGCCATGGTGACCGCCCGCGGGACGAAAGCGGTGCTCGGCCTCTCCGAGCTCGCCCAGCGACTGGGCCAGCCCCCGGACCAGCTGGCCCAACTGCTCGAGGGTCTGGTCCAGGCTCGCCTGGTGCGGGCGCTATCGGACCAGGGTCAGGCGAGTTTCGAGCTGGCCCACGAGTACATCATCGAAGAGGTGGTCGGCTGGACCTCGGCCAACGAACTGGCCTTGCTACACGCCCGCCAGGTGCTCGACTCCGAACTGCTGGCGTGGCAACGCGACCGCAGCCTGCTGCCCTTGGACCGGTTGGCGGTCATCAAGCCTCACCTCCAGCTGCTCGAACCCGGTCCTCAGGCTCAAGCGATGCTGGTGAGGGCCGCCGCCCTCCACCAGCAGGATTTGACCGACTGGATCCTCGAGCCGGTAGCGGCCGTCCCCGCTCTGCTCGAGCTGCTGACAGAAGAGACAACGGCTCAACCGGTTGGCCGGAGCCTGCTGGTGGGCCTGTATGGACTGCAACTGTCCGACAGCCAGGCGGAAGCGATGCTGGCTGGCGCGCTACGCTTTGGCACTCCCGACTTTCTCCGAGGTTTGGACCGGTCCGGCCGACCGGGCCTCTACGAGCAGTTGTCGTTGAAGGTGCTCGAGCGTTACTATGGACCCGCCCGCATGGTCCGGGTGCCGGCCGGCCCCGCCTGGCTCGGTTCGTCTCGAGAGAACAAAGCCGAACGCAAGTCTCGCCTGCGGCCCGACCTGCACGAGCGCATCGATACCGAGGCCGACTACGGCCAGGTCGACCTGCCCGAATTCTGGATCGATCGCTATCCGGTGACGCACCTCGAATACACCGAGTTCGAGCCTGGTCATACCCATTATTACGCTCCCCACGAGGCCCGCCACCCCGTGGTCTTCGTCAGCTATCATCAAGCCCAGAACTACGTCGCCTGGTTGGGCAAGAGCCTGCCCACCGAACAGCAGTGGGAGAAAGCTGCCCGTGGCAGCGACGGTCGTCTCTATCCGTGGGGCAACCAGTTCGAGTCGAGCCGGCTCAACTCGGCCGAGTCCGAGCGCCGTCACACCACCCCGGTCGACGCCCATCCCACCGGAGCCAGCCCGTATGGCTGTCTGGACATGTCGGGCAACATCTGGGAATGGACCTGCACCCCCTGGGCAAGCTCGGGTCCGTTTATGGCCAAGAAAGGTGGATGCGCCATCAACTTCGAGCCCCACATGCAGTCCTCGGCACGCTTTGAAGACCTGCCGGACATCATCCTTAAATTCGTGGGCTTTCGCGCCATCGTGCTCGACAACCCCTGGACTCGCGGCGAGGTGGACTGGTTTTGAACATCTGCCTGCTCTCGGACACCCACAGCTATCTCGACCCGGCCGTGCTTCATTGGGCCAACAAGTGCGACGAGATCTGGCATGCCGGCGACATCGGCAGCCTTGAACTAGCTCACCGCCTGGCCGAGGTCAAGCCTCTGCGGGCGGTCTATGGCAACATCGACGACCGCGAGATACGCCTGGAATACCCCGAAGACCAGCTCTTCGAGTGCGAGGGCGCCAGCGTCTTCATGACTCACATCGGAGGTTACCCCGGCCGCTACGCCAAAGGCATCCGCGCCCGCGTGGCCCAGTTGCGACCTTCGCTTTTCATTTGCGGCCATTCCCACATCTTGCGCATCCAAAAAGACGAGAAGTTGGGGGTCTTTCACCTCAACCCCGGAGCCTGTGGACGGGTCGGCTTTCACCAGGTGCGCACCCTCATGATCCTCACCCTCGAAGAGCGGACTCTCACCGATCTCAAAGTGGTGGAACTAGGACCGCGAACCGGCTGATGCATCCTCTCGAACCCGACCTCGACCAGAGCCTGGCTCTGGGCCGACAGGTCCTCGACCGGGTCGTCTCGCAGCTGGCGCAACTGTCGTCGGCGGCCAGCCATGGTCGCGAGGGGGCCAATCAGCTGGCCCTCTCGTTCGTCCAACCTCAACCGCCAGAACACGGTCGCCCGCTGGCGGACATCCTCGACCAACTCGAACGGGGTCTCGACCAAACCATCAATACGGCCGGCCCAGGCTATCTGGCCTATATCCCCGGCGGCGGTCTCTACGCCTCGGCCCTGGCCGCCCTCTGGTCGGCGGCCACCAATCGCTACGTGGGCCTGTGGGAACCCGCTCCCCCCCTGGTCCAGCTCGAGCAGAACGTCATTAGCTGGCTCTGCGATCTGGTCGGCTTTGGCCCTGACGCTGGCGGCGTTCTTACCAGCGGCGGCTCGCTAGCCAACCTGATCGCTACCGTCGCAGCCCGCGACCACCACCAACCCGAAGACTTCCTCGACGGCACCGTCTACGTGAGCAATCAAGCCCATCTTTCGGTGGCCAAGGCCGCTCGCGTGGCCGGCTTCCGCCGGGCTAACGTGCGCCTGGTTCCCACCTGCGACCAACGCCTCGACCCCGTCGCTCTCGAGCAGATGCTGACCGAAGATCGAGCCGCCGGCCTGCGCCCTTGCCTGTTAGTGGGCAATGCCGGCACCACCAACACCGGCGCCGTCGACCCCCTTGAACAGCTCGCTCTGATAGCCGAGCGTCACCAACTCTGGTTTCATGTGGATGCCGCCTACGGAGGCTTCTTCCTGCTCACCGAGCGCGGCCGCCAGGCGCTGGCCGGCATCGAACGGGCCGATTCGGTCACCCTCGACCCCCACAAGGGCCTCTTTCTGCCTTACGGCACCGGAGCGGTGGTGGTGCGCCAGCGCGAGCACTTGCGAGCCAGCTTCTTTGCCCAGGCCGAATACCTCCAGGACCTCGACACCAGCCAGATCAACTTCTCGGACCTTTCTCCCGAGCAGAGCCGTGGTTTCCGCGGCCTGCAGGTCTGGCTGCCGCTCCAGTTGCACGGGCTGGGGGCCTTTCGCGACTGCCTGCAAGAGAAGCTCGACCTGGCCGACTGGGCCTATGCCCGCCTGGCCGCGGCCGGTTTCGACATGCTGGCCCCCCCGCTACTCTCGCTGGTGGCTTTTCGCCACCCCGAGGGCGATCAGGCCGGACGCCGCCTGCTCGAAGCCGTGCTGGCCCGCAAAGAGGTCTTTCTGTCGAGCACCCTCGTCGACGGTCGCTACACCCTGCGCATCTGCGTGCTCTGCTTTCGCACCCACCGCCCCCACGTCAAGGCGGCCGTGGAAGCCCTCATCGAACTGGCCAGGACCTGACCGTCCCTTTCCGAAAAGGGTCGTATGTCCAGGCTCTTGTCACTGATTCTGTGCTGTCTTCTCTTCGGCTGCGCCAAGCCCGAGCCTCCCAAACAGCTGCCCGACCATTTCGAGGGCAGCCTGGGAGACGCTTACGACGCAACCTTTCTGACCATCGACCTCCAGCAAGAGGCTGGGCAACTCAAAGGCCATTACGACATCAGCCGGCCGGGCAAGCCGGTCGAAGGCGACTTTACCGGCACCACTGCGGGCAATGAGGTCAAGCTGACCCTGCTGGTGCCCGAGACTTCGCAGAAGCGGCTCGGCTGGTCCGACAAGCTCGAGCTGACCCTCAACCTGGGCGAAGCCACGCAAGTCGAGATCGCCCGCCAGTATGAAGCCATCGGCGAGAAGGTTCCTCCCGAGATCCGGGCCCTGGGCTCGATCCCCCAACTGGGCGGCTGGGCTCTCTTTAGCGAGAACGGCCAGGCCAAGAAGAAGCTGGTGGTGCTCTACAATCTCGACTTCATGAAGCTGCACCAGTCCCGACGCTAGGCAACCTCGATGCAGGCCCTCTGATGAGGCCTATCGAACCCCATTTCATGGTCAAACATGTCGTATTGTGTTGTCTCGTTCTCACGCTGGCGCTGGGCTGCTCCAAGACCCCCGAGCCGCCCAAGCAGATTCCCAGCACCTTCTATGGCACCTTTGGGGATGTCAATGACGACATCTCGTTGACTCTGAAGGTCGAGCAAGACGCTGGCAATCTCAAAGGGACCTATCGCATCGATCGGCCCGGCAAGAAGTTCGACGGCGAGTTCACGGGCACCACCGCCGGCAGCGACGTGCACATCAGCCTGGCCATTCCCGAAGACATCCAGAAGCGGCTTGCTTGGACCCCGACCATCGAACTCGAACTCAATCTGGGCGAGATTGGCGTGGCCGAACTCAGCCAGAAGTTCACCGCCGCCGGCCAGACCATGCCCAAGAAGCTGCGCGACCGCGGTTCGGTCCCCCAACTCGGTGGCTGGGCCAACTATCAAGAGAATGGCCAGGACAAGAAGAAGCTGATCGTGCTCTACAACCTGGTCGCCGACGAACCCAAAAGCTAGCCCGGCACGGTCGAGAACTCTTGTTGCAGCTTGGCCCGGTACTGTTCGACCAACTGGTCGATCCGGCCCGCGTCGGGTGACCTCAAAACGAACCCCGCGTGGTAGGCTCGCGGCATTTTCCACACCACTTCGGGCGCGTCAAAGGCCGACAGATCCGGATGCTCGTCCTTGGCCAGGCAGACGAGCAGGGCCGAGTGCTCGTGCCTGGGCGCGGGCACCGAGTAGGGCTGCTTGTTCAGACAGGCCAACTCGAGGCGCACCCACTCGCGCCAAAGGTTCACGCCACTACACGCCTCGACATGCATGTCCACATTGGCCCCGCCCACCCGGGCGGCCATCTCGAGAAAATACAGCTTGCCGTCGCCACTGCGGATGAACTCGGTGTGGGTGACTCCGCGCACTAAGCGCATGGCCTTGACCAGGCGCCGGTTGAGTTCATACATCTCCTGGGCCAGCGGGTCGTCATCGCTCAAGCTGCGAGTCGAGAACACGCCGCCCTCGTTCCACACATTGAACGGCGCCACTCCGTAGCGGCTGGCCCGGTGGAACAGCACTTCGTGGTCATAGACCACCGAGTCGACGTGAAAGACGTCGCCGGGCAAATAGCGCTCGAGCAGATAGTGGGATTGCTGGTCGCCGAGTTGGCCGGCATAGTGCCACAGCTCTTCGGCGTGATGCAGTTTCTTGATACCCACCGAGCCCGCCTCGGACCTGGGCTTGAGCACCCATGGAGCCGGCACGCTCTGCAGATACTCGCGCACCTCGTCGTAGTTGAGCAGGTGGACGAATTCGGGCACCGGCAGCCCTTCGTCTCTCGCCTGGACCCGCATGGCCAGCTTGTCTCTGAAATACCGGGCCGTGGTATCGCCCATTCCCGGCACCCGCAGATGCTCGCGCAAGCGGGCCGCGATTTCCACGTCGAAATCGTCCATCCCCACAATGCGGTCGATCTTGTGCTCCCTGGCCAGATGGCTCACGGCGTGAATGATGTCGGGATAGACGCCGAGCTTGGGCATGAAGAACCGTTCGCTAATTGCCTCGGTGGGCCAGGCTTCATTGCGCGTCTTCTCGGCGCACAGCAGCAACACCTGACAGCCCTGGCGGTGGCACTCTTCGAGAAACGCCACCCCCTTGAACTGGCTGGCCAGGCAGAGAAAAGTAACCGTTCTATCCACAGTCGACGTCCTTAGTCCCACAGATGCCAGCCGACTTCCACCCCGGCCCTACTTCTCCTCGGCCGGCCTGGGCAGACGGTCGAGTTCGCAGAGCAACTCGTGAGCTTGCTGAATCGCCTCGGGCAGGCCTGTGGCCACGACCGCCTGTTCGTCGGTCGCGAAGGTTACATCGGGCAGCAGGGTTCTCAGCACTGCGGCTGCTTCGGTCGGCTCGAGGTTGCGGACCCGAAGGTTGACGGTGACCACGTTCGGCGGAGGGCTGGGTGCGCGGTCCAGCCCCGGGATGGATCGCTTGATAGCGAGGATATCCTCGCGGCCACCTTCGACATAGAAGCCATTCATGGTCGGGTGGGCAGTGAATTGGACGTTGGGATACTGAGGGAAGAGATATTCCATGACCCTCGCGGCCGGGACTCGCTCTAGTAGAATTTCTTGCCGGATGCTGTCGGGCGGCGGTTCCCCGCCTGGTTCGCGGTCGATCAGGCAAGCGGGCGGGACCTCGGCGAGCTTCTCTAGGCTGGCCACCACCACGGAGTGCTCGAGCATCTTGTAGCCAAACTCGCCGGGCAGACCGGCCAAAACCCGGTCGAGGGCTTCGGGTAACGGCACGTCCTTGAGTTCGACCGTGACCTGCCCGTCAACGGATGGGCCCACGAAGATGTTGCGTCCCATCGCTCTGCTCAGCGTCTTGAGGACCTGGACCACGTCTTCGTCGTGCACGCTCAAGCTGACGGTTGGCACCCGGCACTGACCGGGCGGCCCGACCACCAGATAGCCGTGGTCCGTGGCCGAGGCATAGCCGAGGGGCTCGAGCACCTGATCGAGGATCTCGCTCGGAGTGCCATAGTAGGTGCCGGTGACCGTGCCCTTCACCTCGGGGCACACGTAGACCCTGGTCTGGAGGCGCTCACCGACCAGCTCGATCACCTCGCTCAGGTGCTGGTCCTGGAACTCCATCGACTGGCGCCCGCTGGCCATAGCGATCACGGCCACCAGGCAGACCAGCAAGACCAACTCGAACAGTCGCATCGTGACAGATTCCCTGGCTCAAAGGAGCTTGCCTTTCAGAAGCTCGATAAAGCTCTGGCTGAGCACGTCTTCGGCTTTGAATCGCGAGGTCGGCAGGCCGAGCGACCGGGTCTTAATCTTATCCCGGCTTGCATCGTGTTCTTCTCCGTCGACTTCGACCACCATCCATCGGATGCTCGGGCCCGTCTTCATCCCCACCAGGAAGTCGACCACGAAGGTGGTCGAAGCCGACCTCATCGCCACATCCGCGAAAAACAGGCAAGAGATTCCGCCGAGCTCGATTCCTACCGCCGGAACTTTGAAGGCTCCCACCACCTCGCGATTGAGCGGGTCCACTACCGGCCAGGTGAGAAAGCCGCAGCCTTGGGGCGAAAGCTGCTGGGGGATGCCCCCGTGGGCGAACAGGTGCAGCACCACCGCCGCCTCGCGCGACGACCGGACCGGCACCGTCGCTTCGGCAGCGCGGGCCAGTTCAGCGTATGGTTGCGCTGCGATCTTTTGGTCGAGCCAGGTGGCGAGCTGTGGGTGGTCTCGCCGCAGGGTGAAGAAGCGCTCGGCCGGCTCTCGCTCGAGTTCGTGGACGTAGGCCCGTCGCCCGCGGAACACACGGCCATAGTCGACCGGGCTAGCCGGCGTCTGCCAGTCAGTGCCGTTGGTCAGCTTCAGGAACGTGAGTCCCAACGCATCGGCGACCCTCTTTAGCTCGGCTTTCGAGAGTTGACGGTGGCCTTGCTCGCAGAACGATATCTTGCGGTTGCAGACCCGGCACTCTTTCCCAGCTTCACCTGAGAAAGGCCCGTCTTGTTGCGGAAGCGCTTGATCCGGTGGCCGATTCTTTCCATGCCCGCATTGTCGCAGAGTCGTTCGGGCCGCTTTGTTGCCGGTCGGTAAGCAAAGTTTTGCCGCCGAATTGCCGTTGTATGAACACCGAACCTTGCCGAATGGCGAGTGAGACCCGTGCTCTCCAGGGTTTGGTCGGGGTCGGAGCCGGCGAGCGAAAGTTCGCTGTCGAGCGCTCGTTCGGTGGTGTTCGGCTAGCTGGGCCCTCACACCGCGATTCGGCGTAACCCCGGCGGTCTCAGCCGAGCCCGGCGGTCCAGCCCGCCCGGCTCGGCCGAGCGCCCGGCGGCCCACCTTCACCCCGCGATTCTCGGGGTGAACCCCCGAAAACGACCTTCACCCCGCGATTTGTCGGGGTGAACCCCGCCGCAAGCCCGCCGGGTGCCCCAGGCCCGGCGGCCTCAGCCGGGCCCGGCGGTCCAGCCCGCCCGGCTCAACCCCGGCGCGATCAGCCGAGCGCCTGGCGGCCCACCTTCACACCGCGATTCTCGGGGTGAACCCCCGAAATCGGCCTTCACCCCGCGATTTCTCGGGGTGAACCCCCGAAAACGACCTTCACCCCGCGATTCTCGGGGTGAACCCCGCCGCAAGGCCGCCGGGCGCCCCAGGCCCGGCGAAGCCCCGGCGGTCTCAGCCGAGCCCGGCGGTCCAGCCCGCCCTCGGCGCGATCAGCCGAGCGCCCAGCGGCCCACCTTCACCCCGCGATTCTCGGGGTGAACCCCCGAAATCGGCCTTCACCCCGCGATTTCTCGGGGCGAACCCCGCCGCAAGGCCGCCGGGCGCCCCAGGCCCGGCGAAGCCCCGGCGGTCTCAGCCGAGCCCAGCGGTCCAGCCCGCCCGGCTCAACCCCGGCGCGATCAGCCGAGCGCCCGGCGGCCCACCTTCACACCGCGATTCTCGGGGTGAACCCCCGAAATCGGCCTTCACCCCGCGATTTCTCGGGGTGAACCCCCGAAAACGACCTTCACCCCGCGATTCTCGGGGTGAACCCCGCCGCAAGCCCGCCGGGCGCCCCAGGCCCGGCGAAGCCCCGGCGGCCTTAGCCGAGCCCAGCGGTCCAGCCCGCCCTCGGCGCGATCAGCCGAGCGCCCAGCGGCCCACCTTCACACCGCGATTCTCGGGGTGAACCCCCGAAAACGACCTTCACCCCGCGATTTGTCGGGGTGAACCCCGCCGCAAGCCCGCCGGGTGCCCCAGGCCCGGCGGCCTCAGCCGAGCCCGGCGGTCCAGCCCGCCCGGCTCAACCCCGGCGCGATCAGCCGAGCGCCTGTCGGCCCACCTTCACACCGCGATTCTCGGGGTGAACCCCCGAAATCGGCCTTCACCCCGCGATTTCTCGGGGTGAACCCCCGAAAACGACCTTCACCCCGCGATTCTCGGGGTGAACCCCGCCGCAAGCCCGCCGGGCGCCCCAGGCCCGGCGAAGCCCCGGCGGCCTTAGCCGAGCCCAGCGGTCCAGCCCGCCCTCGGCGCGATCAGCCGAGCGCCCGGCGGCCCACCTTCACCCCGCGATTCTCGGGGTGAACCCCGCCGCAAGCCCGCCGGGCGCCCCAGGCCCGGCGAAGCCCCGGCGGTCTCAGCCGAGCCCAGCGGTCCAGCCCAGCTCAAGCCCGGCACGGCGGGCATTCTCGCGGTGAACCCCCCAGGCTGACCCGCCGAGGCCAAACCAGGCCAAACCAGGCCAGACCCGGCGAACCCCGGCAAGGCCGCCAGGCGCCCCAGGCCCGGCGAAGCCTCGGCGGTCTTAGCCGAGCCCGGCCGACCAGCCCAATTCCGGCTCAAGCCCGGCATTCTCGCGGTGAACCCCCAGGCCCAACCCGCCCGCCACGCCCGGCCGAGACCTACCGAGCGTTACCTCCGCGCAGCGCGCGGAAGTAGTGGATGGTGGAGAGCTGCTTGAGGCACCAGGCCTGGTGAGAGGTCAGAGGCTCTTCGCTCAGCGGCTGGCCCGAGTCGAGGCCGAGCTGGTGGCGAAGGTAGCGTTCGAGGACACCTCCGAAGGCCGTCAGGCGGGCCCAGGCCAGGCGCGGCGGGTGGGTGCCCGTGGAGAAGCGGGTGCGTTGGCGGGGGTGTTTGCCGATGTAGATGAGGGCGCTGCGGGCTTTCGCTTCGGCCTGGGCCAGGGCGCCGGGGACATCGCAGGCCCGCGGGGGGCGTTTGACGTGATAACCGATGGCTTTATAGTTGTTGCGCGCTTTGAGGCCGAGGGCCATCAGGCGCAGGCCGATCTCCTGGTCCTCCCAGCCGTACTCGGTGAAGTCCTCGTCGAACAGGCCGGCTTCGAGCAGGTGATGTCGCTTGACCGAGACGTTGCTGGTCCAGAAGAAAGAAGTCGAGATGTCGGCCATGGTGAACTTGGGCTGGGGGGGACGGACCGGCTCGGTGACGTGGTTGACCCAGCCGTTGACGACGCATTTGTCGCATTCGTCATGGCTTTTGAGGTGCTCCTCGATAAGGTGGGGGTCGGCCAGCACGTCGTCGTCGATGTAGAGCATGACCCGGCCGGAAGAGTTCTTGATGCCGGTGTTGCGAGCGGTGGCCAGGCCCGAGTGGGGCTGGCGAACGTAGACCAGGGAGTAGGGGAGGTCGAGGCCTTCGGCCATTTCGCCGGTGCCGTCGGTCGAGCCGTCGTCGACCAGAACGACCTCGTAGCGGTCGGGCGAGACGGTCTGGTCGCACAGCGAGAGTAAGACTTTCTCGAGCACTCCTTTGCGGTTGCGGCTGCACAGGCCAACGGTGAGATCCATGCTAATCCTTTCTCAGTTCGCGACGCCCGGCGCTGAGGTATTCGCGCTCGGCCAGAAGATTGCGGGCCCAGTTGGCCGCAGCCGGGCTGGGGGCCTGCTCGAGCCAGCGGCGATAGAGTCCGCGCAGGGGAGCGGCGGTAAAGAGTTCGTTGCGCAGGAAGTTGAGGGGGTGCAGCCCGCTGCGAAGCTTCATGGCCAAGGTGGGATAGCGGCGATACAGTTGGGCCGCGGAGCGCCCGTCGCGGGCGGCGAGGGTCAGGGTCTCTTCAGGGGTGAGGGGTGGCTTGAGGTGAAAGACGTAGCCCCGGTGGGTGAAGCGGCGTTTGACTCCGATGCGCTTGAGACGCACGCCCAGTTCGGCGTCCTCCCAGCGGTCGAATTTCTCGTCGAAGAGGCCGGCTTCGAGCAATAGCTCGGTGCGGAGCGAGGCATTGCTCGTGCACAGATAGTTCATGGAAAAGTGCTTCCAGAGATTGTCGGGCTCGGGGGGCAGGGGCAGGCTGGGGATGTTGATCACCGGGCCGCGCACCAGCAGGCGCATCTCGCCCTGGTGGCACTGGTGGTGATCGTAGAGCAAGTGGGGGGCCGGAAAGACATCGTCGTCGATGAACAGGCAGAAGCCTCCGGTGGCCTCGCGGATGCCGTGGTTACGGGCCGCGCCGGCTCCGGCATTGGACTGCTGGAGGAGGCGCAGGTGGTAGTCGACCTCGAGTTCGGCGGCTGCCTGGAAGCTGCCATCGGTCGAGCCGTCGTCGACCACGATCACTTCGAACTGATCGCGGGCGTACTCCAGAGTCTCGAGGTAGCGCAACACCTCGAGCAGTGACTCGCCCCGGTTGAAGGTGGGGATGATGAGAGAGAATTCCCGCTCGAACACTTCGCTTGCGTTCCGGCCTCGGGCCCGAAATCCTGTCTGCTAGAGGCCTCCAGAGCACGGCGCAGAATATCCGCAGATGAGAAAGCTGCTGCTTTTGACCCTCATTAGCTTCCTGTGCGGGTGCGGCGGGGGCGGTGGCTCGACCACCAGCGCCGAGAACAAGGAAGCCGAGTCGATGGCTGTGGCCGAGAAGTTCGGCAAAGCGTTGGCCAGCCAGGACCTCACCGGAGCCTACTCCATGACCTCGAGCTTCTATCAGAAGAAGGTGAGCCGCGAGGCGTTCGAGTCCGAGTTCGCCACCGCCACCAACGAGTACGGAAAGCCCACCGTGGTGACCGACACGGACATCGGCATATTGCCAATGACCGTCGAAGAGGCGGCCAGCGACTTTGACCTGGTCACCGAAGCTCCGATGGAGAGTTGGCACGGCTGGGCCTTCGCTACCTTGAGTAGCGAAAAGGGCGGCATGGATGTGCGCATGCTGGTCATCAAAGAAGGGGCAGACCTCAAGATCGACCATTTGGAGTATGCCTATCCCGACTAGGCTGGCGGCCCGGCGAGAGCATCTGCACGGCACGTTTCACCGCGACAACGCGGCGGTGCTGACCGTCGACCCGGGGGCGGTGGTCGACTTCGAGACCCTCGAGGTGGGCTGGCGTACCGAGCGCGTTTTGCCCGACCGCGAGTTGGCCCGAATCGTCTCGCGCGGCCAACTTGACGATGGGCCGGCCTTGACCGGTCCGGTGGCGGTGCGGGGGGCTCGACCCGGGCAAACCCTCGAGATTCGCATGCTCGAGTTGGTGACCGAGGATTGGGGCTGGACTTCGGCCCATTTGGCTCAAGGCAGCGCCGGTTTGTTCTGGAGCATCGCCCACGGCCGGGCCACCAATCAGTTTGGTCACCAGATCGAGGTGGCTCCCTTCCTGGGCACGGTGGGCATCGCCAGTCGGGATCGGGAGCGGCGCCCGGGCTGGTGGCCCCACCCGCGCACCGGAGGTAACCTGGACTGCAACCTGCTCACCGTTGGCAGCCGCCTGTTCTTGCCGATCGAGGTCGAAGGGGCTCTATTGTCGGTAGGGGACGGCCACGCTGCCCAGGGAGATGGAGAGGTTTCGGGCACGGCTATCGAATGTCCCATGCGCTCGGCTCGCTTGCAACTGGTGTTGCACGACCAGTCCATCGGCCGGCCGCGGGCTCTGGCCAGCGGTGCCTGGGTGACCTTTGGTCTAGCCGAGAGTCTGGATGAGGCGGCCAACATGGCGGTGGAGGAGATGATGGCCCTGATGGAGGAGAAGATGGCCCTGGATCGTCCCCGCGCCATGGCTTTGGCCAGTTCTTTTGTCGACCTGCGGGTGACCCAGATGGTCAATCCCCTCAAAGGAATCCATGCAATTCTGAAAACCAGTCTCATCAACGAAGGAGCCGTCCCGGTGGATGGCTAACAATTTCTTCGGGAGGTAATTGTCTTGGAAGAGAACGAACACGATCTGCAAAACGAGAAGGCCAGCTTTCACCCTGCGCTCAACCCGAATATGGCCCAACCTCGGCCGGCCGACGAGCGGGCCGCCAAAGCTAACGCCGAATTGCACGCTATGGGGGCGAGCAATCGAAAGGCCAACCAGACCCGAAACATTATCGGCTTGGTGTGCATCGTGTTGGCCCTCGGCGCCTTCAGCATGGTGGGACGGTGCTCGCAGGGCGCGGTTTTGACCTCGCACTATGGCGACGCCCAGACGATGTACATCCAGCGGGTGAAGGGCCTCGGGTCGTATAAGAGCACTCACCATTTCGACGGCGTGGTCAAAGAGATGGATCGCCTTTCCAGTCTAGCTCCCAAGTGGCCCGAGCCTCCCATGTATAACGCCAGCGTCAAACTGGTATCGTTCCAACAAGAGATGGCCCAGAAACGCGGCGCCAACTCCGAGTTGCTCGAAGAAGCCGCTGCTTATCTCGACGAATGCGATAAACGAGACCGAAAGTTTCCGCCGACCGCCTACTTTCGTGGAATGATCGCTTACATGCAGGGCGACGATAAGGGCGCCGAGACCTATCTCGACGAGTGTGCCGCCAAAGCCCGCGATTATTATTCTGATAAGGCCTGGGCCGACGAGTGGATAGCCCAGTGCGAGGGCGCTCGCAAGGACATTCGCAAGGGCGAGAAGATGAAAACCAAGATCCGCTGCCTACCCACCCTGAAGATGTTGCCCAAGTGGCAGATCATCAACGGGGCCTAAAGTCGCGCATTTGGACCGTCACGGGGCCACGGGTGGCCAAAGCGGCTCGATAGTCCCGAGGGACATCGAGTTCGTAAAGGTTCCAGCCCGGGCAGTTATGGAAGGCCGGCGTCTGGCGGTCGAGGTTGACCGAAAAAGCATCCAGGGGATGGGACAACCCATCCCCTAATGCTTTGATATAGGCCTCTTTGCGGGTCCAGATGGTGAAAAACTCCTGGCTTTGCTCGGCGGGGGAAAGGGTCTCGAAAAGAGCCACCTCGTCGGCCGCGAAGAAGCGCCGGGCCAGACTGAGATACTCTACCGGACGCTCGGTGTATTCGACGTCGACCCCGAGCTGGGTCGTTCCCACCGCCATCAGCGCAAGCTGGTGGGCGTGGCTGAGGTTGAACTCCAGCCCACTCCCCACCAGTTGGGGCTTGCCGTATTCGGCCCGGCTCAGCTGCCACTGGCCAGCCCCCAGATAAAGATCCAGGATCGACTGCTGGGCAAAGTGAGACAAGATCAGCTGGTGTCGATCTTTGTCGAATAAAAAGCGGTCGGCCCGGGCCCGATCTTCGGGGGTCAGGGCCGCGTAGCGGTGTTCGAGATCGTGGTCGGGCCGTAGCCAGATGCGCCAAACCTCGACGGTGCCGGGTTCGAGCCGAGTCAGTGGTCTACCAGCGGCACGCTCAGGATGACCCGGTCGTAGATGCCGCCGAAGCGTTCGGCCACCAGGCCCGGCAACTTGTCGGGGGTTCCCCGCACGGCGAAGCGGGCTAGCAGGTCATCGTCGACTAAACTGGCCATCGTCTTCCACTCGCCCTGGCGCGAGAGTTTGTGGAGTTCTTCGGCCAGCTCATCCTGGCCGATGGCCTCGAGCACGCCCCGATACGCCGGAGTCGAGCCATAGAACGAGAGCTGCCGACGCACCAGCTGGTCGAGCATAGCCTGCTGCTGCTCGTCACCCGTGATGGCGAAGAGGCTGCCCAGCACGGTGAAGTCGTCTCGCGGGCGGTCGGCCTTCTTGAGTCCGGCTTTGACCGCCGGCATGGTGACGTTCTTGAGGTATTCTGCGTTGGTGAACGGATGGAGGACCACGAAGTTGGCCAGCTCGGCCGCCAGCGCCGTCATCTTTTCACCCACGGCCGCCAACCCGATGGGAATGTCCGGGTGCTCGATAGGACCGGGATTGAAGAACGGGGTGAGCAGGGTGTGGCGATAATAATCGCCTTCGAAATTGAGCTTGTTGCCCGTCTGAAAGGCTTCCCAGATGGCGCGCAGGGCCAGGATCATCTCACGCATCTGGGCCACGGGCTTGTCCCACGGCATCGAAAACCGCTTCACGATGTGAGCGCGCACCTGGCTGCCCAGGCCCAGCCAGAAGCGGCCCTGCGAAAACTCGGCCAGATCCCAGGCGGTCTGGGCCAGGGTGAAGGGGCTGCGGGCCAGGGCGATGGCCACGGCCGTGCCCAGCGTCAACTTGGGACTGGCCTCGGCTGCGCGTAAGAGGTGGAAAAAGGGGTTATGGCTGGTTTCGGTGACCCAAAGACCTGAAAAGCGCAACTGCTCGGCTTTGCGAGCGGCTGTATCTACACCCTGGAGGTTACCGCTATAGACGACATCGAGTTTCACTCGATGACTGTTCCCGGATAGGGCTGTCAGTCCTCCCGGTAGTGGACGACCACCGGAGCCGTGTAGCTGCCCACCGAGTGTCCCGAGACCTCGGGTCGAAATTCGTGGTCGTAGCCGTCATGAACCTGGCGGCAGCGGTAATGCCCGTCCCAGTCGCGATCGCAGCGGGTGGTGTAGCGGCTGTCTACCTCGTGGTAGTAGCCAGCCAACTCTCTTTCAAGAACGGGCTTTTCTTGCCATTCCAGCCGAACCCGATCCCCCATGGCATGGTTGGCTCCCAGGCCACCCCCCAACGCCCCGCCAGCGGCCGCACCCAGGCTCGCCCCGAGGCCGAGAGGCGAGTTGGTCACAGCGGCCGCGATGGTGCCCACCAGGGCCCCTCCGGCCACGCCAATCAGGCCCCAGCGGACTCCCGCCCAGAGGGCGCTGTCAGGGCTGGCCACGATGCGCTCGGTAACCGTCTCCATCGCCACCTTCCCGTCGCTGCCATAGACCGGCAGGTCGCGCCAGACCTCGCGGCCACGGCCTTCGCAGGCCCCCTGGTCGCAAGACGTAAAGTAGCGGTCGCGATGGGACGAGTAGGAGTGGTAATCGTAAGGAATGTTGCCCAGCTTGGTGCGCCGGGTGACGGGGCGGTCATAGGTGACCTCGACATCGATTTTCTGGCGTCCGGCGATTCTCATTTCGGTGTCTCTCCCTCACGATAGTGGACCACCCGCGGGGTCCGATAGGCAGCCACAGCTTCGCGCTCGAGGCGCGGCGTGAACGTGTGGTAGTAGCCGTCGCGGCCGTCGAGGCGACCCGAGCGAACGGACTCCTCATAACCGATCATGCCTCGATGGATGGCCGATTGGTCGTCCCACACCAGGGCTACCCGGTCTTGCGAAGCGCGATGGGCCCCAAATCCTCCCAGGGCGAGGCCCGAGACCAGACCCATGGCCACAGCTCCCAGGCCGGGCTGGCCGTAGAGCGATCCGATCAGAGCACCCGCGATGGCTCCACCAACGGCGCCGCCGGCACCCCAGCCCAGAAAGGCGAAGGTCGGGTCGGCAGGACGGGCTTCGATGTGGCGGGTGACGGTGCGCATCACGGGCTGGCCCTGCCCGTCGACCAGCAACTGGTCGCGCCACACCTCCCGAGGCAGGTTTTGGCAGGCCCCGTTCTGGCAGGGCACGTACGGTGAGTCGGCATTGGGGTTCTGGTCGAAGTAGTCCCGCGGCATCGTGCCCAGCAGTTCGCGTCCGGTGACCGGAAGCTGATAGGTGACGTCGCGGGAGATCGGCTCTCGACTGGTGATTTTCATAGCGTACTCCCCAATTCGAGGGCAGCCTACCAGAGGCAGGCTACGGGCCTATGAACAGGTTGTTGCCGTTTGCCGGAAGGTGTCCAAGGCTTTGAAGCAGTAAGTGCCTCTGCATGCGCGCTTTGTTGCTCACCCTTCTGTTGGCCCTTCCGGCCCTGGCCCAGGAGGGGCATCATCATCACCACGATTTTCGCGAGGTGGAAAAGTGGGTGCGGATTTTCGAGCAGTCGGGTCGCAACGATTGGCAGAAACCAGCCGAGGTGGTGGCCTTTCTCGCACTCCAACCCGGACAAACCGTGGCCGACATCGGCGCCGGCTCCGGCTATTTTACTCGCCATTTCGCTCGCGCGGTCGGGCCGCAGGGGAAGGCCCTGGCGGTCGAACTCGAGCAGGCCTTTTTTGGCCCCATTCGTGAGTTGGCCAAAGCCGACGGGCTCGACAACGTCGAGCCACACCTGGCCAGTCCCGATGATCCCAATCTCGAGCCGGAATCGGTCGACCTGATCTTTCTCTGTGACACCGCTCACCATATCGACCATCGCATCGAATACTACCGTAGTCTCAAGAAGGCGCTTAAACCGGGTGGCCGGGTCGTGATCGTCGACTTTTTCAAGAATCGCTCTCTGCCCGTCGGCCCGAGCCCCGAGATGCGCTTGTCCTGGAGCCAGACCTGCTATGAGCTCGGCCAGGCAGGTTTTTCGACCACCGTCAACAGCTCGCTGTTGCCTTATCAATATATCGTGGTGGCCCGGTGAAGAGCTATTCTTACGCGGTCCTGGCCTGTTCGCTGGTGGCCCTGGCCTTGAGCGCGGTGCTGGTCCTGCAGTATCGCGAACGCCAGCTTTTTCTCGACCAGATCGTTTCGGCGCGCAGCGAGCTCAAGCAAGAGCGCGAGCGGCGTGAAAAGCTCGAGCAAGAGCACCAGCGCCTGCAGCGTAAAGTCAACGACCTCGACCAGGAGTTGGCGACTCGGGAGACCGACGCCCGCGAAACCAGCCAGGAGGTGCGCCAGGCTCGGGCTCTGGCGGGTCTCGAAGACCTGGTGGGACCGGGGGTCGTGATTACACTCGAGGATAGCCCCCGCAAACCGCGCCCAGACGAGGATTATTATCCCTTTATCGTCCACGACGTGGACCTGCAGGCGCTGGTTACCGAGTTGTCGGCGGCCGGCGCCGAGGCGATTTCGATTAACGGCGAGCGGATCGTGGCCCGCTCGCCTATCCGTTGCGTCGGCCCCACCATCCTGGTCAACGAGACCCGGGTGGGAACGCCCTACGTGGTAAAGGCCATTGGAGGCAGCCAGGACCTGGAAGGCGGCCTGCGCATGCCGGCCGGCTTTCTCGACAGCATGGAGCCGCTCATGCGCCGGGGCGGCACCGTCGAGATTCTACCCGATCCGGCGGTGGAAGTTGCGGCCTATCGCGGAGCGCTGAAGTTTCGCAAAGCGGTGCCGAAGTTCACTATCGAGAAAAAGGCCGAGGCGGCTCGACAGCCTTAGGATTTGCGCGCCAGCAGCCGGGCGGCCAGTATGCCGCCGAGCAGGCCGAATAGATGGCCTTCCCAGGAGATGCCGTGCTGCCCGGGTAGGATACCAAACAGGCACGAACCGAAGAAATAGCCGACCCCCAGCGAGAGCAGCACGGTGGTGAACTTGCGCTCGTAGTAGCCGAGAGCCATCAGGTAGCCGAGGTAGCCAAAGACGACCCCGCTGGCCCCGATGTGAACGCCCGAGTGGCCGAACATCCAGGTGCCCAGACCGCCCAGCAGCCAGGCGATGGCGGTGACGCCGGCAAAGTCTTTACCACCACGCGCCAAGATCAACCAACCGAGGATCAACAGCGGCACGCTGTTGGCCAACAGATGGGCAAAGTTGCCGTGCAGCAGCGGAGCCCAGAGAATGCCGTCTAATCCGTCCAGCGAGCGAGGCACGATACCGTGGCGGTCTAGATTGCCGCGTAGCACGACCTCGTCGACGATCTCGAGCGACCAGAGAGAAACAAGAAAGCCCCCCATGACGGCGAGCTGCAGTTTCAGTGTTTGGCTAAGATTCTTCACTCGCGTATTCTACCATAGGCAAACCCGACGGTCTAGTAGTTGCCTGACGATGCAGGCAGGAGCCGCCGATAGCCGGCCACGAGTTCGCGCTGATGACCCGCCTCGTGGCCTCCACTGGCAGCCTATCCCAAGGCAGCGCCCGGTTAGGTGAGAGTTCTCACGGTGGGTTTAACGGCAGCTTAACGCAAAGGGTCGACAATGTTCAGGTAACCTAACACAGGAGCTTATTCCATAATGATTCAAGATAGAGTCCCTCAATGGGCCAAACCCACCCTCGAAACCTACCTCAAGACCAAGCAATTTCCCGGTCAAGAGGCCAGTCCGCTCGAGCCCAAAGACGCGGTCGAGATGGGCACCCAGATTAGTCTGACCATGATTGGCGTCATGTCTGCTGACAACGGCCAGCAAGACACCAACCCCAAAAAAGGGGTGATCGATTCCCACGACAATTTCTTCGGCGCCACCCACGCCGAATTCGAAGCCAAGAGTCAGACCGAGGTCGAGGGCTTTGCCACCCTGGCCGGCGGCGACGTCTGCATCTTCGCCCGCACCGGCGTCGAGTCGACCGACGTGATTCTGCTGGCCAAAGAGGGTTCGGCCGAACAGGGCGCCATTCATATCGACAATCAGAACCCCAACGGCAGCTTCATGACCTTCGAGCGCGAGCAGGTCAACGGCTTCCTTGGCTAACTCCCAGCTTTGACGAGGCCCGGTCGACCAGACCGGGCCTTTTTAGATCTCGTTGCCTGACGGATGTCCGGCGGCCATTGCCGTCAGATTGGCCAGGGTGGTGGCCGCGATGTTACCGAGGGCTTCCTGGGTGAAAAAGGCCTGGTGGCCCGTGACCACCACATTGGGAAAGGTCAGGAGCCTGGCGAAGACATCATCCTGAATCACCTGGCTCGAGAAGTCCTCGAAGAAGAGTTCGTTCTCTTCTTCATAGACATCGATCCCCAGGCCACCCAGATGACCGGACTTGAGGTGATCAATGACCGCCACCGTGTCGACCAGGGCGCCGCGGCTGGTATTGATGAGCAGGGCCCCAGCCCGCATACGTGACAGAGCCTCAGCGTTGATCAGGTGGTGGGTCTCGGGAGTCAGCGGGCAATGCAGACTCACGATCTTGGCCCGCTCGAGCAGTTCGGGCAAAGGCACGTAGCGGGCCGGTAATTCGGCCACCGGATAGGGGTCATGGGCCAGCACCTTGCAACCGAAGCCGTTGAAGATCGAAACCATCACCTGGCCGATCTTGCCGGTGCCGACCACCCCGACGGTGCGGTCCTTGAGGTCGAAGCCCAGCAAGCCGTCGAGGCTGAAGTTCATCTCGCGAACCCGGTTGTAGGCCCGGTGCAGTTTGCGGTTCAGGGTCAGAATCAGGGCCATGGCGTGTTCGGCCACGGCGTGGGGCGAGTAGGCAGGCACCCGGGCGGCCACCATGCCCAGGCGACGGGCTGCGTCTAGGTCGAGGTTGTTGAAGCCGGCGCACCGCATGGCGATCTTCTTGACCCCGAGGGCCGCCAGCTTTTCTAGCACGACCGAGTCCAGTTCATCGTTGACAAAACAGCACACCGCCTGGTGGCCTGCCGCCAGGCTGACGGTGCGCAGATTCAGGCGCGATTCGAAGAAGCTCAGCCGATGGCCATGCTCGCCGTTGGCCTCGGACATGAACTGCTGATCGTAGGGTTTGCTGCTAAAGACAGCGACGTCGATGCTCACCGATAAGTCTGGAACTTACCGGCCTGAAAATCCTCCCAGTACTTGTCGACTTTCTCTCGCAACACCGGCAGCATGAGGGCCGCGCCGATGATGTTGGGAAAGGCGCAGCTGAGGATCATCAGGTCAGAGAAGTCGAGCACCGCCCCCAGGTGCACGGCCGCTCCCAGGACCACCGCGCACAGAAAGAGACCCTGGAAGATTCGGACGGTGGTGGACCCGAAGAGAAACTCCCAACCTTTCTCGCCGTAGTAATACCACGAGATCATGGTCGAGTAGGAGAAGAGAAAGACGACCAGGGTCAGCACGTGGCCGAAGAAGGGAATCTTGGCGGCGAAGGCCTCGGAGGTCAGGGCCGCTCCCTTTTCGTTGTCGGCCTTCTCTTGCTCGGCTGCCTGCAGCGCCAGCTGGTTGGACTCGCTGGGGTCGGCCTGATAGGCCTGCTGGGCCGCTACCACGTTTCGTTGGGCGGTTCGATAGCGCTGCAGCATGCTGTTGTCGTCCATGGTGATCAAGAGCACGAGGGCCGTCATCGAGCAAACCATGATGGTATCGATGAAGGGGCCGATCATGGCCACGATCCCTTCACGAATCGGTTCGTCGGTCTTGGCCGCCGAGTGGGCGATGGCGGCCGAGCCCACTCCCGCCTCATTGCTGAAAGCGGCCCGGCGGATACCGATGACCAACACACCCAGGACTCCGCCATGCAGCGACGTGAAGATCTGGTCGGGGTTGAAAGCCTCGTAGATGATGCTGGCGATGATGCCGGGTAGCAGAGTGATGTGGCTGCAGATGATAAAGAGCGAGGCGGTGATGTAGATGACCACCATCACCGGGACGACCTTCGAAGTGGCCGCGCCGATGCGCTCGATGCCCCCCATGATGACCAGACCCACCAGAATGGCCAGAAAGACACCGTATTGGAGGGCGTAGTCGGCCATGGCCGGATAGGTCGTGGCGATTAGTTCGAAAGACTGGTTGGCCTGGAACATATTGCCGCCCCCCAGCGAGCCCCCGATAATGAAGATGGCATACACCACCGCCAGCACCTGGCCCAAACCCGCCATACCACGTTCGGCCAACCCGATCTTGAGGTAATACATCGGTCCGCCGCTCACCGAGCCGTCCTGGTTCTTCTGACGGTATAGCATGGCCAGACAAGCCGAAGTGAACTTGGCCGTCATGCCGAAGGTCGCAATCAGGATCATCCAGAACAGCGCGCCCGGACCTCCCTGGGCGATGGCCACGGCCACGCCGGCGATGTTGCCCAGCCCGATGGTGGCCGAGAGAGCCGAGGTCAGCGCTTGGAAATGGCTGATTTGTCCTTCGTCTTCGGGATTGTCATACAGACCACGAATGACGTCGATCGAGTGCTTGAATCCCCGAATGTTGATGAACCTGAAGTAGAGGGTGAATCCGATCGCCCCCAGCATGAGGGTGAGCACGATCAGCGGGAAAGGTCCGATCGGCAAGAACAGGACTTTGGCCATCAGATTCACGATGGGTTCGAAGATGGCGTTGAGTTGCTCCGTAATAGCGGCGGAGTTGGCCAAATAAAGCATAAAGAGGCTGGCTCTCCTTCGGGGATCTGCCACCCTTCGCAGGTTGTCCGCCAAATCCTGGTCCAGGAGCCCGGCGATACCACCTAGAACCCCGCTCTTATGGATCCCCAAACCGTAAAGTTGGCCGTGCTGGGTGTCTACATGGCCATCCTGATGGTCATTGGGGCGGTGGCTTCGCGCCGCATGAAAGACCTGGGTGATTATTTCGCCGGCGGCAAGAAGCTGGGTTTCTGGGCGGCCGCCTTCTCGTCGCGGGCCACCGGCGAGTCGTCCTGGCTGCTGCTCGGCTTGACGGGGATGGGCGCTGTGGTCGGCGTCAAGGCCTTCTGGGTGGTCCTGGGCGAGACCCTTGGCGTGGCGGTCGCCTGGTTGCTGATGGCCGGCCGCTTCAAACGATTGACCGACCTTTATGAGTCGGTGACCGTGCCCGACTATCTCGAATCGCGTTTCCGCGACACCAGCCACCGCCTGCGCCAGGTGGCGGCCGGTACGCTGGTCATCTTCGTGACGATTTATGTCAGTGCCCAGATCGACGCCACCGGCCAGGCTTTCAACGAGTTTCTGGGCTGGAACTACTTCGTGGGGGCGCTGGTGGGCTTCGGGGTGGTGATGGTCTATATCACCAGCGGGGGCTTTCTGGCTGTGGTCTGGAGCGATGTCTTCCAGGGCAGCTTGATGTTCCTGGGTCTGGTCGTGCTGCCCATCGTGGGCCTGGCCAGGATTGGCGGTTGGTCGGCCATGACGGCTGTTCTGGCCGCTCAGGATCCCAGCTTGCTGCATCCCATGGGTCAGGCCGGCTACAGTCTGGCGGCCGTGCCCGAACTGTTGGCCTTTGCCTTGATCGGGTTAGGCTTTCTCGGCTCGCCCCAGATCTTCGTGCGCTATCTGGCCCTCGACTCGCTCAAAGAGATCAAGCCGGGAGCGACGGTGGCCATCGTCTGGACGCTGCTGGCCGATGGTGGCGCGGTCCTTACCGGCATGGTCGGCCGGGCCCTCTATTGCCAGGGAGATCCCGAGGCTTTCTTTGGGACCGGAGCCAAGGGCGTGCTTCCGTATATGGTGGACCATCTTTTTCCCGTAGTGATTGTGGGCGTCTATGTGGCCGTCGTCTTGTCGGCCATCATGTCGACCATCGACTCGTTGTTGGTGGTGGCCGGCAGTGCCGCCGTGCGGGACTATTACCAGAAGGTGTTGCGGCCCGAGATGAAAGATGACGAACTGGTGGCCACCAGTCGCAACCTGACCGTGGCTCTGGCCGTGGTGGCCTTGATCCTGGCTGTGTCGGTGGCGATGGCCGTACCCGAGCGCACCATTTTCTGGTTCGTCATCTTCGGCTGGTCGGGCATCTCGGCGACCTTCTGCCCGGTGATGATCCTGTCGCTTTTCTGGCCTGGCATGACCGCTCGCGGGGCCATTGCGGGAATGATTACCGGCTTTCTTTGCGTTCCGATCTTCAAGTTCGTGGCTCCCAAATTGGCCATCGTCGGACCCTTTTTCGGCCAGTTGTCAGAGCTGCCGCCCGCCTTCTTTTTTGCAGGCTTGGCGGTGGTGCTGGTCAGCCTCGCCGATCATGAAGGACAGGCAAAAGTATCCGATATTGCCTCGGAACTATCCGGCGGGCGGTAGGTCTTGGCCGACCCGTCGCGAATGTCTAGGGTTATGGGGTTTCTAGTAATGGTTGTGGTCGGCGTCGTAGTGACTTTCTCTCTCTTCGTCAACGCTAACCGCTAAGAAGCGCCTTGGGACATTGGGGGGTTCCTAGGGTGTACAACCGGTGACGAGTTCTAAGACCCGATTGCGGGCTGGCTCATCCACATCCGGATAGAGCGGCAGCCGCACCAGTCGGTCGACGACCGATTCGGTGATCGGGCAATCCCCCGCTTGATAGCCCCAGGTTCGCCCCATATCCGACAGATGCAACGGCCGATAATGACTGGCCAGACCCACTTTCTGCTGGCGCGACGCTTCGAGCAACCGCCCGGCCGCGTCTGCCGTCGGCATCAAGATGTAGAAGAGATGGTAGGCAGCCGGGTCGTGGGCTGGCAGAGGTGGCAGCGTGACCTGATTCTGGCCAGCCCAACCCGCAAGCTCGCGTCGATAGGCGTGCCACAGCTCGCCGCGGCGCTGTTGGATGGTCTGTCGAGCCTCGAGCTGAGAGTAGAGCAAGGCGCACAACAGATCGGAAATGACATAGCTCGAGCCGATGTCGCGCCAGGTGTATTTGTCCACCTCACCGCGCAGGAAGAGGCTGCGGTCGGTTCCTTTTTCGCGAATGATCTCGGCCCGCTCCACCAGGGCGGGGTCGTTGATCTGAAGCGCCCCACCCTCGCCACAGCTGAAGTTCTTGGTGGCGTGGAAGCTGAAGGTAGCCAGACGCCCGAACGAGCCGAGCGTCTTACCCCTGTAGTCGGTGAACATGGCGTGAGCCGCGTCTTCGACGATGGTGGCCCCGTAACGCTCGGCCTGCTCGACCAGTTCGTCCATGGCGCAGGGAGCGCCGCCGTAGTGAACCGGAAGCACGGCCCGGGTGCGGTCGGTGTAGGCCGCCGCTACCAGGGCCGGGTCGAGATTGAGGTCCTCTTCGCGGATATCGACGAAAACCGGCTTGGCACCGCGCAGCACGAAGGCGTTGATGGTCGACACGAAGGTGAACGAGGGCACGATGACCTCGTCGCCCGGCACGATGTCGAGCAGCATGGCCGCCAGCTCCAGAGCGTGGGTGCACGAGGTGGTCATCAAGACCCGCTCGGCTCCCAACTCTTTCTCCAGCAGCGCTTCGACCTTCTTGGTGAAGGGGCCGTTGCCCGACAGGTGACTGTCGGCCAGGGCCTCTTGAACCCGCTCCACCTCGGTAGAACTGTGGTAGGGGACGTGGAACGGCAGACTGCGGACGGTGTTCATCACCTGGTGTTTAGACTCCAACAGCTTGTTTCTTCAGGTTGAGCCGAAAGGCGTCAAGGCCCGGATAGCGAGCCGCGCCACCCAGGAAGTCTTCGATGCGCAGCAGCTGGTTGTACTTGGCCACGCGGTCCGAACGGCACAGCGATCCGGTCTTGATCTGGCCGGCGTTGGTGGCCACGGCCAGATCGGCAATGAAGGCATCTTCGGTTTCGCCCGAGCGGTGGCTGATCACCGAGGTAAAGCCGGCCCGGGTGGCCGTGCGAATGCACTCCAGGGTCTCGGACAGGGTCCCGATCTGGTTGACTTTCACCAGGATCGAGTTGGCCGCCCCCTCGTCGATGCCGCGCTGCAAACGTTTGGTATTGGTTACGAACAGGTCGTCGCCCACCAGCTGAATCTGGCCGCCCAGCGCCTTGGTGAGCAGCTTCCAGCCCTCCCAGTCATCCTCGGAGACACCGTCTTCGATGCTGATGATGGGGTATTTCTTGATCCAGCCCGCATACAGATCGACCATCTCTTGACTCGAGCGGACCGATTTGTCGCTCTTGGTGAAGACATAGCTGCCGTCCTTGTAGAACTCGGTGGCGGCCACGTCCAGACCCAGATAGATATCCTCACCGGCTTTGTAGCCAGCCTTGTCGATGGCCTCCATGATGACCTCGAGGGCCTCTTCATTGGACTTGAGGTTGGGAGCAAAGCCACCCTCGTCGCCCACCCCGGTTGCCAGGCCCTTGCCCTTGAGCACCTTCTTGAGGTGATGGAACACCTCAGAGCCCATGCGCAGGGCGTCGGCGAAACGCTCGGCCTTAGCCGGAATGATCATGAATTCTTGCACATCGACATTGTTGTCGGCGTGCTGACCGCCGTTGAGGATGTTCATCATGGGCACCGGCAGCAGGTGGGCAAACGGTCCGCCCAGGTAGCTGAACAGGTGCAGGTCGAGGTGGTCGGCGGCGGCCCGGGCCACCGCGAGCGAGACGCCCAGGATGGCATTGGCACCCAGGTTGCTCTTGTTCTCGGTGCCGTCCATCTCGAGCATGATCTGGTCGATGTCCATCTGGTCCAGGGCCGAAAAGCCGACCAGTTCGGGGCCGATCTGGTCGACCACGTTGGCGACGGCCTTTTCTACCGACTTGCCCATGTAGCGCGAGTCGTCGCCATCACGCAGTTCGACAGCTTCGTGAGCGCCGGTCGAAGCTCCCGAAGGAACCGCGGCCCGGCCGGTAGCGCCGGAGTCGAGGGCCACTTCCACTTCTACCGTGGGGTTGCCCCGAGAGTCTAGAATCTGACGGGCCTCAACGGCCACAATGTAGCTCATACATCCTCCAAAGACGCGAAAAATCGGCCGCAGCTTCTGCGACCCGGGGACAGATCCCTACTATTTGCAGCTATTCAACGCCTGGTCGAGGTCCGCTTTGATGTCGTCGATGTGCTCGATGCCGATGCACAAGCGAATCATGTCGGGGGTGACTTTGGCTAACTTGAGCTCTTCGTCGTTGAGTTGGCGATGGGTGGTCGAGGCCGGGTGGGCGGCCAGCGACTTGGCATCTCCGATGTTGACCAACCGTTTGAACAGCTTGAGGGCGTCATAAAACTTGCGGCCGGCCTCGAAGCCACCCTTGATGCCGAAGGTTAGCAGAGCCGAGGGCTTGCCGCCGCAATATTTCTGGGCCAGGTCGTAGTATTCGGAGCTTTTCAAGCCGGCGAAGTGGACCCACTCCACCTGCGAATGGCCTTCGAGATACTCGGCCACCGCCTGAGCGTTCTCGCAGTGGCGCTCCATCCGCAGCGGCAGGGTCTCGATGCCTTGTAGCAACAAGAAGGCGTTGAGCGGGCTCAGGGCCGAGCCGGTGTTGCGCAGCGGCACGGTGCGGGCTCGACCGATGTAGGCGGCCGGCCCCAGGGCCTCGGTGTAGACCACGCCGTGATAAGCCGGTTCGGGGCGGTTGAGCACGGGAAAGCGCTCGGCGTTGTCGGCCCAGGGAAACTTCCCCGAATCGACGATCAGGCCCCCCAGCGAGTTGCCATGGCCGCCCATGTACTTAGTCAGGGAGTGGACGACAATATCGACACCCCAATCGATGGGACGGGTGATCACGGGGGTGGCGACCGTATTGTCGACAATCACCGGCACCCCGTGGCTCTTCGCCATATCCGCGATAGCCTGCAGATCGGCGATGTTGCCGGCCGGGTTGCCGATCGACTCGCAAAAGACGGCCGAGGTCTTGGCGTCAATGAGCCGGGCCAGACTTTCGGGGGAGTCGTCTTCGGCGAATCGCACCTCGATGCCGAGAGCCGGCAACATGTGGGCGAATAGCGTATAGGTGCCGCCATAGAGCAGCGGAACCGAGACCACGTTGTTACCCTTTTCGGCGATGGTCAGGATGGAGTAGTTGACGGCGGCGCTGCCGGCCGAGAGTCCGAGCCCGGCTAGTCCCCCCTCCAGAGCGGCTACTCGCTTTTCGAGCACGTCGGTGGTGGGATTCATGATACGGGTGTAGATGTTGCCTGGCACGGCCAGGTTGAACAGGTCGGCGCCGTGTTGGGCGTTGTCGAACTCGTAGGCGACGGTCTGGTAGATGGGAACCGCCACCGCTTTGGTGCCGGGATCGGTTTCGTAACCGGCGTGAATCGCTAGCGTCTCGTTTTTCATGAACGCTACTCCGAGATGAGCTTAGAATACCCTGCTAGAGCGAGGCCAGGGGATCCTCGGGGTCGACCCCGTCGAGGAAAGGCTGCTTGCGCTCGACATGGGTCAGCTGATAGACCAATCCGAGCCAGTTGTTAAAGACCGCCTTGCCCGAGTCGCCCCAGGTGTTGTGCAACTCTGGCTCAAACTCGGCCTCGGGAAACTCCTCCTGACTGTAAGGCTGCCCCTGGGCCCTACGCCGGCGGGCGGTCCTTTCGACCTCTCTGCCCAGTCGCTGGCAAGATTCCGAGAAATAGTGTTGAGGAAAGGGGGGAAAGGTGGGCCGCTTGCCGTCGACATAGGCCAGCACCTCGCGCTTGAACTCTTTGAGCAGGCTGTTGATATCGTATTCGGGATGACCCTGGCTAAAGATGAAGCGAAAGCCGTCGGGACTGGTGGCCAGATGCACGTCGTCTTCGCAACTTACCACCAGCACTTTGAGGCCGGCCCGTTCCAGGTCTTCGAGATCCAGGGTGTTCCAGCGCGAATGGGGGATGTCGAATTTGGTATTCACGTCGCGCAACAGGGGATGGGCAACCAGGCGGTCCCTGTGCACGTGTTGATAGACTCCCCAGCGCTTGCGATCCAGGCCTCTTCGCTTGACGCCATAGAGCATCTCGACTAAGGCGTGGCTGGCCAGGCACGAGCAGAAGGTGCTGGTGATCGTCTCTTGAGCCCACTCGACCACCTCGCGGAGGGGGGACCAGAAAGGCTCTTTGGTGAGGTCGGGCTGGGTCACGTTGGCCCCGGTGATGATCAAAGCGTCCAGACCAGCGGCCTGAATGCGTTCGAAGTCCTTGTAGTATTGGTCCATATACTGGCGCGTCTCGGCGTCGCGCTCGAGGCCCGGCACGGTGAAGGGGTGGACGAAGAATTGCACAATCTGGTTGCAGGCTCCGATGAGCCCGAAATATTGACGCTCGGTCACCTGGAAAGCGGCATCGGGCATCATGTTGAGAAAGCCGATGTGCAGTTCGCGAATGTCCTGATGGCGGGCCTGATCGAGTTCGAGCACCTGGTGCCCCCCGGCCCTGAGCTGGGCGAACGTCGGTAGGGGAATGTGCGAGACTAAAGGCATGTCTGGGGAATTTGGTCTGTTCCGGCACTCACCTGCCGGCCTTCACAGGATCCGAGCCCTCGATCTGCAAGGACTCGGCCATGCTAGACCCCAACCTCACCCCCTTTGCCCAACTTGTGCAGGTGATGCACCTCCTGCGTGCCCCGGGCGGCTGCCCCTGGGATCGCGAGCAGACTCATCAGAGCCTGGCTCGCTTTCTGCAGGAAGAGGCTTGCGAAACCCTTGAGGCGATCGACTCGGGCGATGATCAGAAAATGTGCGAAGAACTCGGCGACCTGCTGTTGCAAGTGGTCTTCCACGCGCAGATCGCGGCCGAGGAGGGACGCTTTTCCATCGACGACGTGGCCACCGGCATCGTGGCCAAAATGGTGCGCCGCCATCCCCACGTCTTTGGCGACGAACACCTGCCCGACAGCGGCGCCGTCAAACAGCGCTGGGAGGCCATCAAGATGGCCGAAAAGGGAAGTCGCCGCAAGTCTTTGATGGACGGCCTTCCACCCGCCCTCTCGGCCTTGCTAACGGCCAAACGCATCCAGGGTCGGGCCGCCGAGGTGGGATTTCGCTGGCCCGACGCTGCTTCGGCCCTGGCCAAGGTGCACGAGGAGCTGGCCGAACTGGAGGCGGCCGAGAACCTCGCCGAGCGGCGCGAAGAGCTGGGCGATCTGTTGTTTGCTCTGGTGAGTCTGGCCGACCAGTACGAAGTCGAGGCCGAGGCCGCCCTGCGCGGCACTTGCGCCAAGTTCGTGACCCGCTTCCAAGCCCTCGAAGCCCGCCTGGGCGAGCGCTTAGGCCAGGCCGATAGCGACGAGCTCGCGGCCGCCTGGGAAGCCGTTCGATGCTAAGATACGCTATCGACTTTCGCTTCCGGCGATATCAGCCGGACCTGAGCCTGGAACCCCTGGGCACCTGGTCTTTGCCTTTACCGCCATTGGCAGTTAGTTATAATCAAAACGGCTCCGCCCGTCACGGAGGTAGGGACGTTTTTAAGCTGACGCAGCACTAGCTAGCCCCTCAAAGTCTGCGCCAAGAGGCCTCCCAGCCCGTTCCGTCCCAGACCCGAACGCCTTCGCCTCGGCCGTTCGAGAAGACCCCGTTGATGGTTGCACCCTGCCATCGATAGGAAAACCAGACGTTGTGCTGGTCGTGCTTGTCGATATGTATCACCGAGCTTCCGACCAGCTTGCCATTGGACCAAACCTCTAGCGGGAGCGTGTCCGCGCTGCGGTCGGTGATCTTAATGGTGGATCCGGTGGACGAACTCCAGGTTCCAGGGAAGCGCGCTAGCGCCCCGGGTTCCAGTTGGGTCGCCTGAGTTTCCTCTCTGAATCCAGTGGGATTGACAAGGTCGACGAAAGTGCCGAAGTTGTTAACGACCACTCTCACCTGTAGTTGTCTCACGCCTCTCACCGGAATGTCCACCATCTTGTCGAGGTCGCCAGCAGCAAAGGTGACCTCCTGCAATTTCTGACCGTCTCCGTAAATCGTTATGCTGGCCGCACCCATTCGTTGAGAATGGTCGTCAAAACCCACTGAGCACTTGAAAGCCGAAAATGCTCCGTCGAGGTTCCAGTAAACCTCGCTGAAGCAGGTCCGCCCAGTTTCAACGAGGTCGTTGACATGAAGCATCAGGCCATAGGAATAATCGTGGCCGGCGACTCGCATGTTCTTACGGGTTAGGCTATTCCTCAGGACATGGGCATTGTCGATAGACCAATGTTGCGAAGAGACGCGGTAGGGGGGAAACTCTTTGGATAAACTGATGCTAACCTCTTTGGCAGAAACTTCGACTAACGATGAGATAATCATCACGGCCAAGAGAATGCATCGAGAACTTGTGCGCATTTGTTCTTCCTTTGCGTTTGGTATAGATGTCTGCCGGTATTGACCTGACGCCCTTTCACCAGGTCAGATTTTGACGGTTCTGGTAATGACTGACGAACGTGGCGTTCCTCTTCTGAATGGTTGAGATGTCGGTCTCCTTGTAGGTGGGTGATTCTTGATACCAGGCTTGCTGTTGAAAATGTTGGCGGAGTTCGCGGTCTTGAAAGGCCCTGCCATGGACGGCGAAGACCTGATTGCGAATGACAGTAAGTTCCATCGCGGAGTATCCCTTGAGGTCCGATTCATTGAGGGGCTCCACCAGGGATTTCGGTAGGAGCAGCCCTTTTGATGGAAGATTGACCCACGCGCCTAGCCAGCGCGTCACTCGAAATCCCCCGTCCTCCGGCAGTAGTTCGGCGCTCCTTGTGAGCACTATTCCTGGGGAGGCAGTGGCCGAAAATTGGAAGCTTCCCTTGAGTCTTCCCCTCACTTCGCTAGGGCCATCAATGGTGGAAAGATATGCGCCTGTCGTGCTTTTAGGGAGGCGCGACTCGACATTTTCCGCCGACTGAACGGTGGTCAGGCCATCGGCCATCTGAAAGTACGCTCCCCTACGCTTCTCGACCATTTTTGAACCGTCCCAATCTAGGGTGGCGAAGATGCTGGGCGGCCCTCCCCGATTTGGAAATGAGTATATAACTTGGTCCAAACCGTCACCATCGAGGTCCGCCACAGTCCAATGAGCGTCGATGAAGTATCCGGGGCTGCCGGGCTCGTCTTTGGCTGTCCAAAGACAGGTGCCCTCGGCGCTGAAGACCGCGATGCGAGAGGACGCATCGTTGACTGGAATGGCGCGGATTTCCTTCAACGCGGCGCTCCCATCGAGGTTGGCCGTGACAGATCTGGAAGGGAGAGTCTGCCCGGTATCGCTGCCAGGGTTGGGTCGAGGTGGTCTGGTTTCATTCTCCACCGGGCCGTGATTCTCAGCCTTAAGAACAGGAACAGCATGGGGAGCCTCTGCTTTGGTGCCGAAGCCAAAAATGGTTGGTAGAAGTCCGCATAGTGCCACCACCACCGACACGATAAGAGTGAGTAGCCAGATATTGGTGGAACCCGCGTTTCTGCGTGCTGCTCTTTCGGGAGTAGCAAATTGACTTCCGCAGAAGGCGCAGAAACGTTCTTGCCCTGCGTCTTGTTTTCCGCAATAAGGACAGAACATGATCAGTCTCCCAGACCGGCTTCTGCGTGGGCCACGATGACTCGAGTGTTAGTTTCGATATCGACGAAGATCATCACGAATTCTCGAAACGCTACGAGGATCAAAAACTCGATCAGGCCGCCCATCAGTGCGCAAATGGAAGGGAAAGCCATGGCTGATGACTTTGAGAGGGAGTAGACAAAAAACACGAGCAAACCGGCCACGCCCAGGCCGTTTAGGATGACGATCAGTCCGAGCAAACTCCGCAGGGTATCGTATCTCCTTGGCACCGAGAACCTGGCGTGGGAGGAACTCGATCCAGAGGGAGGCTCACTAGACCCTCTTTGTTCAAAGAATCGGCCGCAATCTTGACACTTCGATTCGCCGCTCTGTCGGGGTTGGCCGCATTGACGGCAGAATTTGATTTCTGCGCCCTGGCGTTCCTCTTCTTTCACTTGTCTTTCCTCCCTGGCAGATAGGCATCTAATAGTTATGACACCGAGAGAGCGTTGTTTACGCGAAATTTCCCGCCGACCCTTCTATTTAATGAAAGCTGTGAGCGCCTATTGAAGCAAGTTCGTTTGGTTTGAAAGCATCCGCTCGATGTCAGCGGGACCGGACGCTTCATCCTGGGCCAGGCGTTCTGAGATACCGACGCTCCGAGTCGCCACCCGATGGCGACCCCTAGGGGTCCAGGCGGGTGCCGAATTCGTCCTCGACCAGTTGGAACGAGCAGGCGTCGTCGACCCATTCGGCCTGATAGGTGCGCCCCTGCTCGAGTTGGCGGGCGAGGGCCAGTTTGCCCAGCGGAATCAACACCTGGCGTTCGATCAGGCGGTCGATCTGGCGCACGCCCTCGGCGGCCTCTTCGGCCAGGGCGTCGAGCAGGCTGTCGCTCCAGCGCACCCGAGCTCGGTGGCGGGCCAGCAGGTTGTCGGCGGCGTTCTCGAGGCGAGTGCGCAGAATGGAGCGGACCGCCTCGGGCTCGAGGGGGGCAAAACGGACGACCTCGTGGATACGGTCCAGGAACTCGGGTCGAAAGTATTCGAGTAACGCCTGACGCGTGTCACCCGCGGTCGCGCCCTGGTCCCGGCGGCGAAGGCCCAGGCGGTCAGGCTTGGCCTCGACCCCCAGGTTCGAGGTCATCACGAAGATACAGTGGGAGGCGTCCACCAGCTTGCCTGAGGCGGTCGAGAGTCGACCTTCGTCAAAGACCTGCAGAAAAAGGTCGAAGACCTGAGGGTGAGCTTTTTCGACCTCGTCGAGCAGCACCAGCGAGTAGGGGCGGTTCTGCAGCGCACCGGTGAGTTGGCCCTCGTCAGGCCCTTTGTAGCCCGGAGGCGAACCCACCAGGCGGCTGACGGTGTGGGCCTCAGAGAACTCGGACATGTCGAGACGGATCATCTGGTCCTGAAAGAAATAGGCGGCCAGCAGGCGGGCCATCTCGGTCTTGCCCACGCCGGGCGGGCCCAAAAAGAGAAAACTGGCCAGCGGGCCCTTGCGCTCACCCAACCCCGAGTGGGCCAGGATCAGGCGGTGGCAGACCTTCTCGATGGCTTCATCCTGGCCGAACAGGCGCTGGCGAAGAAACTCTTCAAAGCCCAGCACCATGGGCGATTCGGCCTCGAGACTGCCCAGCAGCACATCCATCGAGATGCCGACGCGGGCCCCCAGGACTTCGCCCAGGAGGCGGCGGTCGACGGTGGCTTTCTCGGTGCGCCGGGCCCGGGCGCCGGCCTGGTCGAGCAAGTCGATGGCCTTGTCGGGAAAGAACCGCTGGGGCTCGAAGCGGGCCGCCAGGGCGTAGGCTTCCTGGGCGGCCCGCGGCGAGTACTCCACTTCGTGATGCCTGGCCAGTCCTTGGACCACCGCTTCGAGGATCTTCAACACTTCGTCCTCGCCGGGCTCTTCCACGATGACCTTGTCGAGGCGCCGCTCGAGCGCCCCGTCGCGGGCCAGGAACTTCTGGTATTCTTCGGCGGTGGTGGCTCCGATGAGCGAGATTTCGCCCCGAGCCAGGGCCGGTTTGAGCATGTTGGAAGCGTCGAGGGGGGCGCCTTCAGCCTCGCCGGCCCCCATGATGGTGTGCATCTCGTCGATGAACAAGATCATGTTCTTATCGGCGCTGGCCGTCTTGAGCAGGGCCTGGACGCGTTCTTCGAACTCGCCTCGATACTTGGTGCCAGCCACCAGGGCTCCCATCGATACCTCGAGGATGCGGCGTCCGGCTAGAGGATGCTTTTCGACGGTGACGATCTCGACCGCCAGGGCCTCGACCACGGCGCTCTTGCCAACCCCCGGCGGACCCACCAGCACCGGGTTGTTCTTGGTTTTGCGCAGTAAGGATTGGGTGAGCAGTTCGAGTTCTCTCTGGCGACCGACGAAGGGACCCAGCTTCTTCTGGCGGGCCAGGGCCGTCAGGTCACGTCCGAACTTGGTCAGGGGTTGCTTGCCCTGGCGGGTGCTCAGACTGGGCGCGGCCTGGGCGGGGCCCACCATGCGCTGCTGCAGTCGCAGCTGCTCGACATCGATGGGAGTGGGAGCTAGCGAGGGGAGCCGGGCGGGCTCGGCAAAGGCGGCGCCCAGGTTGGGACCACTCTGGTCGCCGTGAAGGGCGTCGCAGATCTCATCGAGATAGACGCCGATCTCGGCCAATCCCACAGCGGCCGCTTCGCCCGGCTCCAGCACCAGGGCTTTGAGCAGGGCCAGACTGTCGACCTGGCCGCCATGGCCGAACTCCTGGGCTTTCTCGAAGATGGCTCGAGCTTCAGGGCTGCGATGGACCACCGATTGGGTCTCGGGGCCGTCGCCATAGCCCATCCGATCGCGGACGGCGTGACGCCATTTCTTGAACACCAGCCCGAACGGCGAAAGGGTGGCGATGAGGCGGTCCACCTCTTGTTGCAGCACCTCGGACTCGCCCGGGGCCAGGGTGAGGTCCTCGCCGAAGGTGCCCTGAAGTCCCTTGCCCAGACTCAGCAGACCCAGCCAGAGGTGAGCCGGGCCGATTAGCTGGTGACGGCTCCAGACGGTCTCGAGAGCCGCCAGTTGCCAGCAGATGCGCGCCCCTACCGAGAGGTTCATGGGCGGGCCGGAATCCCTGCCAGAGCGCGTTCGGCCATGGCCGTGATGGTCAAGGAAGGGTTGACGCCGGGGTTGGCCGAGACCGACGAGCCGTCGACCACGTAGAGGCCCGGGTAGCCGAACACTTCATGGCCCGTGTCGATGACGCCCTCTTGAGCCGTGGCGCCCATGCAGCAGCCCCCCAGGATGTGGGCTGTGGTCGGAATCCCGAGCAAAGTCTCGGTAATCAGGCTTTGGGCGAAGCCGTCGACCTCGCGACAATACTGGCGGGCCAACTCGGTGGCCTCGGGTATCGAGTTGGTCGGGCGGGGACCGTCGCCGTGCTCGGAGGTCAGACCCATACGAAAGCCCGTCCACAAGCTGCGCCCCTGCTTGAGTCGCAGATAGCCTTCCAGGGTGCGCATGTAGAGCAAGATGGTGGTGCGCTCGGCATAGCGAGTGGTCAGTACGCTGCGCAGATAGTCGAACGGGCGGGTGGCCCACATGCGGAGCAGGTGGGCCATGCGCACCACCGTGCTGTCGCCGGGCACGTGGGGGGCGGCCAGAAAGCGGAAAAAGTCCGAGCCGGTGGGATAGCGACACGGCTCGATGTGAGAGTGCTCGTCGGTTTGCAGGATCGAGCCGATGGCCACGCCTTGCGAGAAGTCGAGGTCGTTGCGCCGGCTGACCACGCCGATGAGAGCTTCAGAGTTGGTGCGCACATAGTTGCCCAGATGGTGGGACAGTTTGGGAAGCCCGTGGGGGGTGTGCTTGAGCTTGAGCAACAGCGGCACGGTGCCCAGCACGCCACCACTGAGGAAGACCCGGTCGGCCAAAAAGTGCTCACTGTCGGTAGAAACGCGATAGCCGCCGCCCAGTAGGGGAGCGATCCAGTTGACTCTGGCGTTGGGACGAATCTCGGCGCCGCCTGTCTCGGCCAGGTAGAGGTAATTCTTGTCGAGGGTGTTCTTGGCGTTGTAGCGACAGCCCAACATGCAGCCGCCGCAACCGATACAGCCCGAGCGGGCTGGTCCGCGCCCTCCGAAATAAGGGTCGGGGTGGGTCTGGCCGGGCTCGCCAAAGTAGACCCCCACCGGGTTCATCGAATACTGGTCCGAGCGCCCCAGTTTGGCGGCCATCTGTTCCAGGGCGCGGTCGGCATCGGCCGGCAGTTTGTTGGTGGTCGCTCCCAGCATTCTTTGGGCCTCTTTGTAGTGGGGCTCGAGTTCGGCCTTCCAGTCGCCCAGGTGGCGCCAGGAGTCGGCCTGGAAAAACGTGTCGGAGGGGACGGGCAAAGTGTTGGCATAGACCAGCGAGCCCCCTCCCACGCCGACTCCGGAGAGGGCCGTGATGTGGGGCAGAAAGGTCATCTTGAACATGCCATGCAGGCCCAACGCCGGGGCGTAGAGCCAGCGAGAAATCTCTCGGTTGGTGCGGGGAAAGTCCTCAGCCGAAAAACGCCGGCCTTTCTCGAGCACCAGCACTTTGTAGCCCTTTTCGGTGAGCCGCAGCGCGCTCACGCTGCCTCCGAACCCCGAGCCTATGACGATGGCGTCCCATCTCACCGAGGCAGCTTTCGACCCGGGTCGGGGTGCCCCTTTCGACCGCTAGTCGTCGAAGTTGTTGACATCAAAGGGCCATTCGGCCGCTATCCATGGGCTGGTCAAAGCGGGCGCGGTCATCATCGCTCGCCGACAGTTGGCGCAAGGCGAGGTTTCATAGATGAAATGCCGGACTTGATCAAGCTCTGGCCCGGGATTGGCCTGGCACACTTCCACCAGATGGAAAACTAGGGAGTGGTGGCGCTCGGCCTCTCGATCGACTCTCAGGTGTCGGGCCAAGATAGCCGAATCGCCCGCCTCCAGATTCGAGCAAAACAGCGAGAGCTGACCCTCGAGCCAGTCCTGCGAAGCGAGTTTAGCCAACGCCAGTTGGCGAATAGCGGGATGGCGAACCGCGGCCAAAGCCTTACAGGCCCTGCGACGCACCTGGTCATCGGGATGGTCGACCAGCCGCAAGAACCGATCGCTATAGCGGTCGAACAGCGGCAGCTGGCGCTTGCGAAAGATCGAGAGTAGATGGACCAGTCGATGGGAGGATTCTTCCCTGGCCAACAGGTGGGCTACCTCTTCGAGCTGGGATTGGCTGGCGGCGCCTTGCCACAGGCTCACGGCCTGGTTGTAGTAGCGGGAGTCGTTGTCGTCGATGCACTCCAGGAGCTGAGAGACCGACAGCAGGGCGGCGGTCTTCTTCGACAACTGAAGAACGGGGGGAGCCTTGGGAGGCGGGGCCAGGATCCCCAGACAGTCCTTGAAAGGGCTGTTGGCCAGGACCTGCTCGGCTTCACCCCTGGTATGATCGTAGTCGTACCGCCAGATGAGGTGGTCCAGCACCGCCGCTAGAACTCGGTCAGGCAGGCGGGCGCCGAGAGCCTTCCTGACCAGCCAGAGAAGCCCGGCCGCCCCATCGAGTTCCAGGATCTCGTCATCCCCCACACCCTCGCCCGTGCGAGTAAAGCGCGCCGTGGCGTAGAGCACCTGGCGAGCTTCAGGATATCCCTCTTTGGCCAGACGCAGACAAAGTTGACCATGCTGGTGGAGGTCTCGAGGGCGAGGCGCGCCGCGGCTGGCCACGGCCAGTCGCTTTAGAAGTTCCTTCTTCTGGTCCTGGCTGAGCAGCGGGAACAGCCAGGCAGCCCGGCCGGGCTCGCACTGGGCGTCATAGACAAGATTGCGCAAGCAGGCCTGGTAAAGGCTTTCGGAGTGGTCTTCGAGGCCATGGGCCTGATGGTGCAGGTGGACCCGACCCAGTCCCAGTCGCAGGGCCCGTCGAACCTGGCGTTGGCTCAAAGGCAGCCGATAGGGCTGGCAGTAGCGGCTAAGCTCGGAGATGCTCGCCCACCCGGCGGGTCTGATGCCAGAAGCGGGTGGCCAGGCTCAACCCGGCTACGCCCAGCCCCACCACGAAGCCGACCCAGATACCCTGGTGGCGCAGCGGGGTGTAAAAGCCCAACCAGCCACTGGCCGCAAAGCCGAAGACCCAGAAGCTGACCACTACGATCGCCATGGGAACCTTGACATCCTTGAGTCCGCGCAGGGCCCCGGTAGCCGTGATCTGCAGTCCGTCAAACAGTGCAAAGACAGCCGCCAGGAAGAGCAGTTGAGTGGCCATGGCCAGCACCTGCGGGTCGGTCTGGTCGACTTCCATGAAGACCGACAGAAAGACCTGCGGAAAGCTGAGGAAAAGACTGGCGCTGGCGCTCATGAAGACGAGTGCAAGCCCCATCGTCACCCAGCCCGCCAGACGCGCCTCGGCATGGCGCTCGGCCCCGGTCAGTTGACCCACCCGCACCGACGCGGCCAGGCTCAGACCCAGGGGAATCATGAAGGCGGTGGCGGCGCAGGTCAGAGCAATCTGGTGAGCGGCCGACTCGGCCACGCCCAGTCGACCCATCATCAGCGCCCCGACCACGAAAAAACCACACTCGGCTCCGATGGTGACTCCAATCGGCAGGCCCACCGACAACACCGACCAGAGCTTGCTCCAGCCTGGGAAGATGAACAATTCGGTCAGGTCTTCGAACTCATCACAGCGATGGATTACCCACAGGGCCAGGCTCACTTCTAGCAGGCTCACCATCACGGTGGCCAGGGCTGCCCCGCGAATGCCGAGCCCGGGGATGCCCAGGGCTCCGAAGATCAAGATGCGGTTGAGCACGACATTGAGTAAGGCCGCGAGCACGGTGATCCGGAAGGCGGCCTGGGGCTTCGAGACAGCGTCGAGGGCATTCTTGAGCACGTTAAAGCAGAGAGCGGGCACCAGGCACCAGGAGACGGTGGTCACATAGATGGTGCCTAGCTCGATCAAGGTGGCCGGGTGACCCAGGGCCACAAATACGTGGCGAACCTGGCTCAGAGCGGCCATACCGGCCAACCCTAGCATCAGGGCCACCCACAGGCCCCGTCGCACGGTGTCGCTTAGCTCGTGGCGGCGACCGGCCCCGAAGGCCTGAGCCACCAGCGGGTTGACGGCCGCGCACACACCGATACCGAAGGCGAAGAAGAAACTGAAGCTGGAATGACCCACCGACATCGAGGCCAGCGACTCTTTGTCGAGGTGCCCCAGCATGGCCACGTCAGCAAAGAACATGGACATCTGGGCCAGTTGGGCGCCGATGAGCGGCAGCCCCAGCTTCAGAATCTCGCGAGCCTCGGCGGAAAGCGCTTGTAGTCGGGAAGTCACGCCACAGTCTAGCCGGGCGAGGCCAGAAAGTCAACACCTAATATTTCCCAAGGAAAGCTGGCTCGTGACGAGGTTGCGAGCCTGGCTTCGTCCGGTCTCCGAGATCAGGTTGGTCGTGCCCCACAACAGGGTCGAAGGAGCAACCTGTTTACAACCTGTTCCGGTTCTTAGCGGCTCACGGAGTATTGAGAGAGAGCCGTCGGATAACCTGGCAACACCAAACCAGGGAGGTTGACAAAGATGATGTTAGGCACAGACTACAGTCTCGCGACAAAAGGTCCCCAGTCTCCTCGGCTTGTACCAACGAACACTCCTGCCCCGGGGCGTTCGGCCGCCAGTCCAGGTTTTTCGGTCGACTACCACGCCCTGGCTGAAGGTCTGATGGGGACTCAGCAGGGATGGAAAGGGCTTTTGACCAGGATCCGGGCCCATCAGAGCGACTTAACGCAACGCCTGGCTAACTTCTCGGAATGACGTGCAGGTCGGACACGTTCAATCCTCGCCATGCGAGGCAAGACGCCGTGGAGCGCTATTCCTCGCGGCGGTGATAGATGCCCCAGGGACCCATCTCGGTGATGACCGTGGGATTGGACGCCGGCCTGGGGGCTTCGCGGGTCGGCTTGCTGCCGCCCTCGATGATCAACTCGCCTTTGCGCGAGTCGATATTGGTCAACCCCATCTGGATGTTGGGCGGCAAAAGCCCGTCGAGGTCAAATTCGAAGGCGTTGTCTTGCTGGCGAACGCCCACTTTCTCGAGCTTGCTACCGGTCATCGAGGCGGCCAGTCCCAGCACCAACTTGGGGACCGGCACGACCCCAAAAATGTGGCTTTTCTCGAGCTCGAAGCGCAGGCTACCCCCGTCGCCGACCGAGAGCTTGCCGGTCAGTTCGAAGGGGATGTCGATCAGCTTGTCGACCTTGCCCGACACGGTCAGGCGACCGCCTTCTCCGACTCGAATATCGAGGTCTTGGATTCCGTTCTTGGCCAGAGCCTCGGCGCCGGCGCTGGTGGCCGTGCGGTTGATGGTGGCCTCGGGGATGCGGGCCTTGAGATCTTCGACCTCGACGGCCATGTCCTTGTATTTCTCGAGCGGGGGCAGGGCGGGCCGGCCGTCGGCCAGGAAAGCATCAAGCGCGAGCTGGTCGCCCAGCCCCTCGGTCTTGACTTTGAGGCGGTCCACGCTGTAGTCGGGGGTGCTCAGACCCTTGATGACCAACTTGCCAGCGGCCGGGTCGAGACGAATCGGCCCGGCCTCGGCCTGAGCCTTCTTCAGTTCGCCGCGCAGGTGGGCGTTTTCGAGGGCCAACTCGTCGTAGGTGGGCTGGATCGAAGTCTCCTGGCTGGCTAAAGGAGCCCGGTCGCGATTACGCGGAACGATAGGAATACCGAGGGCTGACGTGGAGTTGACCATACCCTATTGTAGCCTCGATGTTCGGCGGTTGCAACCTTTAATTGAAGCCATTTTGTTGGGATCTTCGAACATGTTGATTTAACACTTTCTTAACGATTGCCCAAGCTTTTTCAAGAGAAATTTAAGCTCCTGGTGGTACTCTCCAGGCACGATGGTTCCCAGCAAATTGCAGATAGCTACCACCCTGGTTCGCCCTTTTGTTCTCTCCCGCATGGGAGCCGAGCGTCCGGCCGAGTCCGAGGCCCCGACCGGGGACCGGGTAGAGATTTCCGAGGGAACTTCGCAACCCGCTGGCAACAAGGCCGTGAAAGCTGCTTCGGAAGCCCTGGGTCTGGTGGCTGGAGCAGCCGCTGGCACGGTAGCCGTAGCCGTCTGTGCGGCCAACTATCCGGCCGCCGCCCTGGCGGTCGGCGTGGCCACCACGGTCACCGTGCTGACCAGCGAGGTCGAACCGGGTTCGCCCATGGAGAATAAATTGGTCAAGACGGCCGTGGCCGTCGGGGCCGGGGTAGTGGCCGGCATCTATGCCCCGGCCGTGGCTGGTGCCGCGACCGCGGTGGCCACCGAACATCTGGTCACCCAGGGCACCGAAGCTCTGTTGAGCGGCTATCTGTCTCCCGCGCCCGAGTTGGCTCCTGCCTCCGTCGGATAGCCGCGACTCACCCAGCCGGGATACCCTTCGGTCATCACCAACACCCGGGTAAAGCCCTGGGCAAGAAGTTCTTTGGCCAGCTTGGACGAGGCTCCACAGGCAGGTCCATCGCAATAGACCACCAATCCAGTGGCAGCTTTGAGTTGGTTGGGACTGACCGTAGTGGCCTCGAAGGGGCTCCAGTGGGCGGCTCCCTGGATGTGACCGGCCTGGTAGGCGGCCTGCTCGCGAGCATCTAGAAACACGAAGGGTTGCTCGAGGTAGTAGCGCGCCTGCTCGACGCTGATGTATTGCACCCCCTTGACCAGGGGAGGGGAGTAATGGTTGAACAGCGGCATTTTGCCGCGGTTGAGCGCCACTGGCGCCAGGCCGAGTGAAAAGGCTAGCGTGACCAGGGCAAAGCTGCCGAGGAGCAAGTCGCGCAGCCTCACGGTCGCGCCCCCCCAAAAACGGGGATGGAGACTCGGGTGAAAACGGGGTGGTCGGTGCCCAACCAGATGGCTCCCCCCAACGGGGTGGGGCCCTGGTCGCTTCGCGAGACGAGAATGCGAACGCGATCAACTTCGGTCTTCAACTCGACCTTCAGCCCGGGGGGCGCCGACTCGACTCCGGTCAGCTTGAACTTCAGATTTTCTGGATAGAGATCGAGTTCGGCGGTGGGACTGACCTTTTCCAGGCTGAGATGGGGCGGCTCGAGTCGGTAGGCGGGCTGGATGGTGCCTTTGATCTCGAGCTCATGGGGCGAGCCGGCGGCGTTGGTGAACACCCGAATGTGCTTTTGGAACGGGCCTGCAGTCGCTCCGGGCGAGAAGGTGACTTCGAGTTCTCCGTTCTGGCCAGGAGCCAGGTCCGAGGTCGAGGTGACGGCGGCCGTGCAACCACAACTGGTTTTCACTTCTCCGATGTGAAGGCTCGAGCGCCCCACGTTCTTGAACTCGAAGCTGGCCTTGACCGGGGTGGCGGGAGGGATCTCGCCAAAGTCGTGCTCGGGCGTGTTGGCCTCGAAGCGGGCGGCCAGTGGGTTGAGGCGAGCCAGAATGCCTTCCAGGCGGGGGCCGGCTACTCGTCGAGCCGCTCCCCATCCCACCACCAGATTGAAGGCCAGGCTGAGGCTGGTCACCAGCCACAGAGCAATCCTCATTCGGCGGTGGAGCATTCCACCTCCAGCGAGCCGTATCGATCCAGCGACCAGTCCCCGCCACCGCGGCGGCAAAGCCAAAAGCTGCCGACCATCACGGCCAGGTTGAGCACGACGTGAAGAGCGTCGGCCGGGGAGCCGCCCGAGAAGCAGCCACATTCGATGTTGAGCCCGCGAGCCAGCGCCGAACTGATGCCCACCGCAAAAGCCAGCGAGAGCACCCCGGTGATGAGAGCCGCGCTGCGGGTCAGAGCGCCGCTCAGCAGACACAGTCCCGCCAGGACTTCGAGCCAGGGCAGGGTGATGGCCGTGAGGGTGATGAGGCGCGCCGGAACCAGGTGATAGTTGTAGATGGCCTCGGCGAAGGCGGCCGGGTCGCTCACCTTGGACACTCCAGCCACCAGAAACAACAAACCGATTACGATTCGGACGAATAAGAGGCGCATCGGCATGGCGCCGGCTTCTAAGCTCGGCCGATCAAATCCTATGTCCAGGGATTTACGGTTTGGCAATCCCTGGCAAACAATTGTTAGGATTTTTAAAGATTTTGCAACAAAATTTCGGCCCCTCAGGGTTTAGGCGGAGGCTATCCTGGACTCACATAGATACAACATCATGACAGGACAGGAGAGTGTGGAATGGGAATCTTAGGCAACATTCTTTCCAACGTGAACGGCCCCGGTCTGGCCCAGGGCATCAAGGGCATCGTCAGCGCGGCCAAGTCTGGAAAGCAAGATAACATCATTGGGGCTTCGCTTGGAGTTTTTCAACAGATTCAAAATGCGGCTAAAGGCGCCAAAGGATAGCTTTCGTGGCTGACCTGGGAGGGGCGTTCCTCAGGGAATGCCCCTCTTGTCATTTTAGCAACCCAATCTCGGCCCTGCGCTGTCAGCAGTGCCAGGCCGCTCTCGGCGAACCCGAGCCGGTCTCGCTCGACTACACAGCCCACGACCACACTAACCTAGATGAGGACTACACCCCCTTGCACCAGTCTCCCAACTTGCTAGCCTTGCGTGAAGCGGTCGACGAGCTTCGTGCGGGCCAACTCGACTCGTCCGACTATACCGAAGTGGTCTCGGAAGTGCGTGATTCGGTCCGGCCAGCCCTGGCTCAACTCGAGCAGGCGGCCGCGCAGATTCCTATCAACCTGCCCGAAAGCGTGAAAGCTTCTCTGAAGGCGGCTCTGGACCACAACCGGGCCTATCTCGAGGCTCTCGAGCTGATGCTAGACCAGCCCGAAGCGGGGTTGGCGGCCGCTCAGGCCGCCCTCGAAGGGCTCGACCGCCTCGAGCGCGAGGCGGCCCAGGCTGCGGCCGAACTGGGCCCATAGGGCCTGGCTCTTAGCCCTTGCGCTGAAATTCGAGTACTCCGTCGAGCGAGGGCAGGCGGGCCAGGGCCTGGCTGACCGGGTCGTCGGCGAGCCGGCGGCCTTCTTCGAAGTCCGCGATCTGCTCGGGAGTGAGTTCGGTGCCCCCAAAACTGCGTGGCAGGACGACTTCGTGGAGTTCGACCTCCTGGTCCATTCCGGCTGGACGGGCCCGGGCGATGAAGCGGCAGGGCACGTTGTCGGCCAGGCGAGAGCGGGTCTGCCCGGTGATCAACAGGGGCACGCCGAAAATCTTGGTCAGGCCCTCGAGGCGGGCCGCCTGATTGGCCGCCTGCCCGACCACGCCAAACTTGAATTGGCCCGCCGCTCCGACCTGACCGGTCATCACCTGTCCCGACGCCACCCCGGCGCCGCAAGCGTGGCCCAGCCCCAGCGAAGTCTCGATCATCGAGGCGGCGGCCAGCACCGCCTGGGTGGCCGCCTCGGGTACCTCGACGGGGGCACCCCAGCAGGCCAGCAGGGCGTCTCCGATATAGTCGATGACAATGCCGTCGCGTTCGAACACGCAGGCCGACAGCCGGGTCATGAGTTCGGTCAACTGTCGGTGGTAACTGGCCACATCTTGCTGTTCGAGGGTCCGGCAAGAACCTCGCATGTCGAAAAAGACCAGAGTGACGTCGAGCAGCCTCGGTTGCAACAGCACCTCGAAATCGGCCCCTTGCAGCAAGGGTCGCAGTTTCGGCGAGAAGAATTGACCGATCTGTTGGACTCGCGAGGCCACCAGATAGTGGGACAAGGCCTCGCCGATCAGATCCACCAGCACGCTCTGTTCCTGGCCAGGATTGGCCCCTGCATCAAAGCCCTGGGCGTAAAGAGCGAAGGAGTCGGCCACCGGCACAGCCAGGGCCCAATGGACACCCATCGTCTGCGTGTAGTCGCCTTCTCGCTCGCTGAAGACGTGCTGAATCGTCTGGCCGTGCTCCAGCGCCGAACGAACCAGCCCTCGACTGGCGAGAAATTGATCGCCTGCCAGACAGGTGACGGGGTCTCCGGGGGCCACCAGGGCCACCTGCGTGTCCTTTGACAACAGTCCTCGCAGCAGTTCGACCGCTCCCGCAAAAAGCTCGGCCTGCCCCGAGGCCCCTCGCAATCGGGGCAAAAGCTCGGTAATGGCGCGAAGGCACTGCTCCGCTCGCAGGCTGCGCATGGTCTGGCGCTGGTCCGGAGCCAGGATCAGCTCGGTGGGCGAGGCTTTCGGACGCACGGCCGGCCCGGCCATCAAGCCAAACGAAGAGCGACCGGCGCTAAAGTGATCTCCTGGCTCGATCTGAAACGACTCGGCGGCCAGCGACCGGTAGTAGATGGGGTTGGTGGCCTCGGGACAGCGCCGCACGGCCAGCCTGTCGTGCTGGACTTCGATCACGAAATGCTGGCGCGATAGGCTGGGGTCGCCGGCCACCCCGATCTTGTCCAGGTCGTCGGTGGCCGTGGCCCGGCCCACGGTTCTGGCCTCTTGACCGAGGGGAAAGCGGGCCGAGACCCCATCAGGAGTCTCGACCGTCAACCAGTAGGTGAACTCGCCCCCGTTCACCGGGTCACTTCACGCTCCAGGGGTTGGAAGGGGCGGGCGCCGGAGCCGGGGCCGGACGCCAGGGAGCCGGGGCCGGAGCGGGACGATAGACCGGCGCCGGCGGGGGGCGGTAGACGGGCGCTGGCGGGGGCGGCGGGACGTAGCGGTCGAGTTGGATGGACTTGTTGACGGTTTCACCCGGACCCAGCTGGACCTTCTCGGTATGAGCCAGCCAACCCGACTTGGTCAGTCCGAGGGTGTATTGCTTGGCCGCCAGTCCGGTGACTTCGCAGGGTGTCTCTCCCTTGACGGCCCCGTTGATCTTGACGGTGGCCCCGGATGGGTCCGAGGTAATCTTCAAAGTCGAGGGCAGGGCCTCGAGAGTCAACTCGAGTTCTTCGGGCTTTTCGAGCTGGTAGGATTTGGTCACGGGGGCGTAGCCGTCGAGAGCGATCTTGACCTCATAGTCACCATGGGGCAACTTGGAGAGTTTGACCGGCGTCTTCCCGCTCTCCTTGCCATTGACGGTCACGGTGGCCCCGGCTGGCTGGGTGGTGACCGAGAGAGTGGTCACGAGCGGCTTGAGAGTCGCTTCGACCCTGGCCTGCTGGTGAGGCTCGACTACCACCGGGGCGGTGAATTCGGCAAAGCCTTTCTTGCGAATGGTCAGGTTGTGTTCACCCGGGGCCAGCAGAATGCTCTTGGGGGTCTGTCCCAGCGAGTCTCCGTCGACCAGCAGTTCGGTGTTCTCGGGCTGGACGACCAGCTCGATTTCGCCGGTAAGGCGGGTCATCTCGAGGGTCAACTCGCGGGTCTTTTCGCCTTCGAGTGTGAAGGTCTTCTCGACCGGGTCATAGCCGTCGAGCTCGGCCTGGAGTTTGTGTTCGCCGGGCCGAAGCTTCACCTCCAGAGGGGCTACCCCCCGCGGCTCGCCGTCGATGGTGAGGTTGGCTTTGACCGAACCGCAGCTGATGGTCACCTGGGTTTTTCGTGCTCCGGGAAAGAAGAACGCGGTGACCGCGAGCCCGGCCAGGATGAACAGGATTACCGCGATGGTGGAGGCCGGCGAGTGCGGTCGGTGTTCAGCCGCCACAGGGACCGGTTCGCGTTGCTCGACGACTCGGACGGGTGCTGGGACCGGTTCGGGTTCGGGACTCGGCGGCGGGGCGGCCGCGGGTTCGACCAGCGGCTCTGTTTCGGGCTCTAGCTCGGCCGGCGCCTGGGGCACAGGCGCTTCGGCCCTGGGCTGCTCGCCCGACTTCCACTCGCCGCTGGGATGGCGGGCGGCCAGATCTTCGAGCTTTTGATCGATGTGTTCGGCAGCCCGCCCGAAGCCCAGCTCTTGCAAGCGTCGGTGGGCCTGACGATAGGCGGCGGCGGCTTCAGAATACTGTTCGGTTTTCTCGCGCAGGGCCCCTAGAGCGGCGGCGTCTTCCCCCAACTCGTTGAGGCTGTCGGCCAGGCGCACCATCGTCCGTCGGGCCAGCCGGGGGCTGAGTTCGGCCTTGAAACGTTCGCCCAGTTCGTCCCACACCAGACGAAACCGCTCGACCCCGTGAAATTCTGTGTTTTCGACGGCTCCCAGGGCGGTCAGCTGTTCGAGTATTTCGTCGACTTTTTCTTCGGACAGGCCACAGGCTGACACCATCAGGTCGAAAGTGAACGGACAGGGAGCCAAAACGGCCGTCCGCAACACGGATTTGAACTCGTCGTTCTGGCTCTGGATATAGGTCCAGGCGGCTTCAATGGGATGAACCGGCGGTGGTACGGGTTTGGGGCCAAGACACCCTGCGCCTTTGAGGGCGGTCAGATTTTGCCGGAAAAGGCGCAACGAGCCGGCCGCCCGGGTGACCAGCCAGGAACGTAGTAGACCGGTCACCTCTTGAGCCTGGAAGAATTCGTCATCGAGCTGTCCCAGGCAGACCTCCTCGACGCCCTCGAGGTCGCCCAGGCGAGCGGCCCGCGTGGAACTGAGCGATAGCAACAGGGCTGTGCCCTCGGGAACCGGTTGGCCGAGCCATCCTAGCACGCGGTCGAGGAGTTCGTCGGGCAGCCGTTCGGCGTCATCCACCAGCACCACGCAGGGGCGGGGGAGGTGGGCAGTCAAGTCGGCGAAAGTCTGCTGAGCCAGCCGCTCTGGGTCGAGTTCGAGGATCTGGCCCCAATGCTCGACGGTGGCCGCCACCCCGGCCAACGGAGACAGAACCCGGGCGGTCGCCAGGCGGCGGGCCAGCTGGGCCACCATCCAGCTGCGGCCAAGGCCCGTACCGGCCGACAACAGCACGCGGTTTGGGCTGTTGAGCAGGTATTGCTCGAGTTCGTCGAGCTCGCGTTCTCGCCCGATCTTCGGGGGGTGAAAGCTCTCGGCCAGGGCCCGGAGCGTCTCGCCCAGTTCGACGGCCGAATGGGGTCGTTGCTCGGGATCCTTGCGGAGTAGCTCGTCGATCAGCTTGACCACGCCTTCAGGCAGGTCGGGGTTGAAGTCGTTGGCTTTGGGCGGAGCTTTCTGGACGTGGGCGTGCAGGGTCTCGTATTCGCTTCCGGCCGTAAACGGCAGCCGGCCGGTCACGGCCTCGAACAGGCAAATCCCGAGCGAGTAGAGATCGGCCGAGGGGGTGACATCGCTGGACAAGATCTGTTCTGGGGCCACATATTGGTAGGTTCCCAGGATCGAGCCGGCCTCGGTGAGCTTGGTGTTTCGCTCCATCTCGCGGGCCACCCCGAGGTCGGCCAGTTTGGGGGTGCCGGCGGCGTCGACCAGGATGTTTTCGGGCTTGAGGTCACGGTGCACGATGCCGCGCCGATGCAGGTGGTCAAGGCCGGCGCAGACCAGGCTGAAGGTTTCGAGCAAGGCCGGCAGGCTGGGTGTGGTGGTTAGATAGGCCCGCAAATCCCCGCCGCCGACATACTCCATGACCAGATAGTCGCGGCCGTCGTACTCGCCTACCTCGAGGAAAGAAACCACGTTGGGGTGGGACAGGCTGGCCAGTTTGCGGGCCTCGCGACGAAACCGCTCGGTGCTGGGGCAATCCTCTTTGAGGATTTTGACAGCCACCTCGCGGTCGTGTTCGGTGTCTACCGCTCGGTAGACGATGCTCATCCCGCCACGCCCCAGCTCTTCTATAACCTTATAGCGGGGGGGGAGCAGGCGATTTCCGTCGATGCTCACTGGCCGCCTGTATTCGGGGTTGGACCTCGAGGATCCCTGGCGACAAGGGGGTTGGGCTGATCGGCTGATAGTCACGGTGCAACCTTAGTTTAGCACCGATGGCGGGGGCGACCATGCGAACAGCTTCACTTTGTGGGCTTGATCACTGGAGTGTGGATCGGATACCCCATCAGTCTACCGGGGTAGGCTTCAACTGAGTGGCCAGGCTCTTATCATTTGAAGATGGGTAACCATCATCGAGCCGAAGTGGCCACAAGTCCAAGCCCACCGGCGAATGCCGCCACTATCATGGTGGTGGATGACCTGGCGCTCAGTCGCTCGATCCTGGCGAGCATTCTGCAGGCGGAAGGGTTCCACGTCGTCGAGGCCGAGCACGGGCTTGCCTGCCTCGAACTGTGCGCTCAGACGCGGGTTGACCTGATCCTTCTCGATATTAGAATGCCAGAATTGGACGGTTACGATACCTGTTCCCGGCTCAAGGCCGATGCCTCGACCTCCGAGATCCCGGTGATCTTCCTCAGCGCTCTTTCCGAGGTAGAAGATAAGGTGAAAGGCTTCAACGTTGGCGGGGTGGACTTCTTGACCAAGGGTTCTCATCGGGCCGAAGTGATGGCTCGGGTCAATACTCACCTCAGCCTGCGCCGCATGAAGCAAGAACTCGAAGACTACAACCGCTGGCTGGAAAAGCGGGTGAAAGAGAAGGTCAAAGAGTTGGCCGAGGCTCAGTTCGCCACCATCCAGGCACTGGTCTCTTTGGCCGAGAGGCGTGATCAGTCCACCGGAGAGCACCTCGAGCGCACTCGCCGCTATTGCAGGCTTCTGGCCGAGGGTTTGCAGCGGATGCCCGCTTACCAGGAGGTGATCGACGAAGAGTTCATCGAGAATCTTTATCAGGCCGCTCCGCTCCACGACATCGGCAAGGTGGCCGTTCCAGACACCATTCTGGCAAAGAACGGTCGGCTCAACGAGGAAGAGTTCGAGCTGATCAAAACCCACACGGTCGAGGGGCACGCTACCCTCGAGTCGGTGGCCCGCACTTACCCCCGCAACGCCCTGGTGAACATGGGCCAGGAGATCGCCCGCTGGCACCACGAGCGCTGGGACGGGTCGGGTTATCCTGATGGCCTGGTAGGGGCCGCCATCCCCCTGTCGGCCCAGATTATGGCCGTGGCCGACGTTTACGACGCGCTGACCAGCGCCAGGTCCTATAAGCGTGCCTGGACTCACGAAGAGGCTTGCGCGGCCATCGCGGGTGAGGCCGGAAAGCATTTCTCGCCCGACATCGTCCAGGCTTTCACCGAGGTCGAAGAGAGTTTCGCTGCCGGGGCCTACGGACAGGAATAGTCCTTTCGTCGAAGCTTGGCGGGCTGCTGGCCAAGGCGGGAACGGCTTTGGCAGCCATCCCGCCCTGGGACGACTACTTGCCCGATTTCGACCCTCACACGAGCATTGAGGCCCCACCGTGGGACTCTCGACTGGTCGGGCTGCCCCAGGTCGAGAGCTCGGGCCCATCTTCAGCCAGCTAGCCCATGAGAAGTGCCTTTTGTTCGGTCCTGAGCAGTTCGATGTTTGGCTCGAGTCCGACTTCCCGTCGAAGTTCTTGCTTGAGGTTGGCCAGACAGCGTAGAGCGGCCTCGGGGCGACTCTGCGCCAGGTAAGCCTCCATAGTCATCAGAGCCGCCACCTGATGGCAGCGGTCGAGTTCGAGCACTCGTTCGCCACCGAGCGCTGCGATCGCATGGTCTGATCGCTCTGCGGCTCGTTCGGCGATGGTCTGATAGAAGCGAACCAGATCGCGCTCGAGTTGGTCGCGAATCAGCAGGGCCCAGTCTTCGTAGCTGCCGGCGCAGAAGGGGCCTCGGTAGAGGCGGTTGGCCTGCTCGAGCAGGTCGCTCACCTCGTTCCACGCGAACTCGCCGCCGATGCCTCGGGTCAGCGCCTCTTGAAGCTGAGAGTAGTCGTGCCAGTGCGGCACCGCGAAGTTGAAGCCGATGTAGCCCTGATTGCGAATCACAGCTCCAGGGGCCAGATCTTCGAGGGTCTTGCGGATGCTCGAGGTGACCTGATTGACGCGCCGGCGGGCTTTGATCGCGTTGTCTGGCCAGAAGGTCTCCATCAAGACCTCTTCGGCGACCGGTCGGGGGTGCACCAACAAGTAGGCCAGCACCGACATGGGTTGGCGACCGCCAAAATCCCGGGTGTCGACCCGGTGTTCTCCTTTGAATACCTCAAAGCCGCCCAGGGAGTGAAAGCGCAGCGACGGCCGTTCGGGCTTGACCTCGCCAGCCGCCTGCATCGAGGCCAGGCGACGCTCGGCCTCGTCGCGTAGCGGGCCGCTGCCCAGACTGCGTTTGACCTGGGCCGGGGCCTCGCGATGAAACCAGGCCAGGGTCCGACGACTGAGCGGGGTTTCGGGCCGGCGCAGCAGTCCGGGTAACACCCACCAGAGACTTTCCAGCAGAACGTCCTGATTGATGGCGCGCAACATGATCGTTAGTAAAGGGTCGAGAAGTTCCCCGTCGGGGTCGGGCTGGTCGCTGAGCAACAGCAGGGCGAGGCTGGCCCGGGTATGGCTGAGACTTCCCTCTGGAGCCTCCTGTCGAACCAGCCTGAGGCTGTCCACGGCTCGAGCACGGCCCATTCTGGCCAGGGTCAGCCCACCTTCCAGGTGGGCATGACAGGCCAGTTCTGGCGACAGCTCTCGGGCCAGCTCGAAGGCCCGTTCTACATGTTCCTGGGCCGCCTCGGGGGCGCCCCTGAGCGCTTCCAGGCGGGCCAATCCCAGGCACGCCTCAAGCCGGGTTCGGCCGGTAGGTTGGCCGGCCAGCAGGTCGCAGTAGTTGGAACGCGCGGTCTCGAGGTCGCCCGCCACCTCGCACAAGTAGGCGGCCGTGAGCAAACCGTCTTCTTGCTGTCGCTGCTGACCGCTGCGCTCGAGTTGACGCACCAGCACCCCCGTCTCGCCCTGGCAGTCGGGATAACGCTCCAGTTGTCCCAAGACCTCTTTGAGGCGAGGGTACTTCCCGTCGATGAGTTCCGTCAGGGCGGCGGGCGTGCCCGCATCCGGTCCAGGCCCCAGGGCCACCAGGGCGGCTAACTCGAGGCCTTCGGCCTGTTCTTCAAAGCCCAGCGCCTCGGCCGCTAGCTTGGCCAGACCCGCTCGCTCGACGGCCTCGAGGCCGGGACGCACGGGCTGCTCCTTGGTGAGCAACCAGACGGCCGTGTCGCGCGCTAGTTGGTGATTGCGCCGATGCAAACGCGTGCGCAGGATTCGTTGCTGGACTCGGGCCACCGCTTCGCGAAACTCTGGCAACTCGAACGGCTTGCGCAGATACTCGCTGACTCCCAGTCGGACGGCTCGGATCGACTCTTCTTCGGTCGAGTAGCCGGTTATCACGATGCTTTCCAGGTCGGGCCGCTCCTGCTTCATACGCCTGAGCGCTTCCAGCCCATCGATGCCTGGCACTTTGATGTCGGTCACCACCAGTTCGAAGTCGTTGCTATGGGCCAGAGCCAGCCCTAGTTCGGCGTTGGAGGCGGACTGGACCGAAAATTCCTCGTCGTCTAACGCCTCAACCAGCAAGTCGCGCAGATTATCATCGTCTTCGACGATCAATATGCGTATCTGGGGTGCTTCCATCGGGTTGCGGATTCCTTTGCCGCCGCTTGCCTCCCTTCTGGAGTCGGCGACCGCCCTTGTTTACAGGAAGTTCACTTTAAGGAGCGGCCGAAGAGAACCGGCAGAACGGCGCGGGCTAACCTTTGAGCCATGCACGCCAGTGGTCGACGATACTATGCGGGTTTGCGTCATGAGCTGGGCTTCCTGGCAGAGTCTGACAGCGCTAGGAGTTACCTCGCGGCGTGCGAATCAACGTCTGTGCCGCCAGGTCCGACCAGCCAGCTCAAAGTTGCCTCCATCCTGGTAGCGACGGTTACTTTGCTGGTCGCTCTGGCGGCGTCCAGCCAGCCATCATCCTGGTGGATTGCGCTCTCTCTGCTTTTCTTGGCAGTGATTTGCGAGTTGATGTCGGTAGGCTTGCGTCACTGTGGCCGGGTGAGCTTCATTTTCTCGTGTTGTCTGGTAGCCGCTCAGTCGCCCTCGGTCGGTCCGGGCTGGGCAGGGCTGATGACACTGCTCGCTTTATCCTCCCGGTTGGCGCCTTCCCATATCGATCTCGGCACCCGCGCGCTCGAGCTGGCTACGGAGGGTCTGCCCATTGCGTTGGCCCTCTGGGCGGGGTTGCTGGTCGACCCGGCCAGCCAGGCGCTCAAAGCCAGTGTGGTGGTGTATCTGGGCGCTCTTTGGTGGCTGGTCCCGTGGCTGCTCCCGGTCGAGTCCAATTACCGCGCCGCTCGTTCTACGAGTTTTCCCCTGGTGGCCCTCACGGTCCTGGCCAGCGCTTGCCTGGCTGGTCGTGATGACAGCCTGGTCTGGTTTGGGCTCATTCCGGTGCTGGCTAGTCTTAGCTGTGTTGGGTTGATGGAGAGCTATCGCGACCAGGAGCGGGCTTCGCTCTTTCTAGAGCGTCATTCCCGGGCCAACCAGCAACTTCAGACGGATCTTCATCTGGTTCAGGGTGAACTCGAGGAGCGGCTGGCCGAGCGCAGCTTGCTCGAGGAATTGGCTCACACCTTCGCGGCAACCCCCGATCTCGAGCATACGGTCCGGGCTTCTTTGGAGGTGTTTCGTCGGCTGGTCGAGGTGGACAGTCTAGTTCTCTTCTTCCCCCGCGAGGGACGGCTCCTACCGGCTCGTTGGCTGTCGAATTCAGCCGAGCGCCTGGAATCGGCCGAGTTGCTTGATCTGGCCGAACCGGTGGTAGAGCGGGCCTGGCAGCAGCAGAAGCTGGTCCTGACCAGTCGCCAGGACCTTGACCGTCCCCGCCTGCTCGAAGCCGAGAGGATGGCGGTTGCGCTGCCCTTGAAGCAACTGGGCGTGCTCTATCTAGGTAAATCCGATCCTTCTCCCTTTGAACGCCGACAACTCTATCTCATCGCCCTGGTGGCCGAGCCGATGATCCCGGCCCTCGAGTCTGGTCTGCGCCAGCAAGAACTCAAGGTCATGATGGCAAAGCTAGCCCGGCAGAAAGACGAACTGGCGCGGGTTAGCTACTATCAACGGTTGATGCTCGGTGGGTTTACCGACATGGCGGGTCAGCCAGGCTCAGCCCAACTGGTGACTCGTTTCCAGCGGTTACTGGCTGAACTTTGCCCTCATCATCAGGCGGGTCGCCTCGAGCTGGCTGACGGAACCGTTCATGGCTGGCCCCAGTCGGCGCCGATGCGCGAGCCGGTCGAAATGGAGGGCCCGGGTCTGTCTCACTTTCCATCCAGTCAGTTGTATGCGCCCCTGACGGTGGAAGGCCGTCCGGCTGGAAAGATCTGGCTCTTCCATAGCGAGGCCGAGGCGTTTTCTCCGGCGGATCTGGCCATGGTCCAGACCGCCGGCTACTTCGCCACGGCCCAGTTGCATATCGCTGAGCTGCTAGACCGGCTGACCCAGGCCAATCAGGCACTCAAAGAGTCACAGGCCCAGCTGGTGCAGTCCAGCAAAATGGCGGCGGTGGGCCAGCTCGCTGCCGGTATCGCCCACGAGCTCAACTCTCCGCTGGCAGCCGTCAAGCTGGCCCTCGGCTTGATCTCGGAGCGAATCGACCAGGATCGTCCTGAAAAGGCTCAGAGCCAGGTCAAGATGGCCGAAGAGGCCGTCGATACCGCCCGCGAGATCATCAGCAACCTGCTGGTCTATTCGCGCCCGTCGGCTCCGACCATGGCGCCGGTCAACCCGCACCAGGTGGTGGAACGCACTCTGCGGATCGTCGAAGCTCCCCTTCGCAAGCGAGGCCTCGAACTCGGTTGCCAGCTCGAGCCGGTGCCTCAAATCCGAGGACGTGAGTCAGACCTGCGTCAGGTCTTGACCAATCTGCTCTTGAACGCTTGCGATGCCGCCGCCGAGCAGACCAGGCCACAAGTTCAGGTGGCCGTGCGCGCCCAGGGGGATCGGGTTCTTTTTGAAGTCAGCGACAACGGGCCCGGCGTGGCCGACGAGGTGGCCGACCGGCTGTTCGAGCCGTTCTTTACCACCAAAGCAGTGGGTGCCGGGACCGGGCTGGGCTTGTCGGTGGCTTATCAAATCGTCAAGGAGCATCAAGGCAAACTGAGCTTTCACCGAGAGAACGGCCTGACAGTCTTCCGAGTGGACGTCCCCCGCCTGTGAGCCAGCCCGGTGCCAAAGCTCGCTGTCGTCCCGAAAGTCTGGTCGGATTCGCCAGAAACATGAGCGTTTTGCTGGGCTGCGGCATAGGCGTGCCCACCGCCCTCGAAGTCCTGGCCTCAAACCCTGACGATCCAGCTCTGGGGGGCGCCCTCGAGCAGTTGGCCTCCAAGATCAGCCAGGGACACTCGCTCTCGGCGGCCATGCGGGATTTCCCCGGTATCTTCTCCGACCTGCACCTGGGCCTGGTGGTGGCTGGTGAGCATTCAGGCCTGTTGGCCGAGTCCTTCCAGCAAGTGGCCGCCTGGACCGACCTCGATCTGCAGACGCGCCACCGTCTCAGGGCCGTGCTGACCTATCCCGCCATCGTGGTGGCCGTGACCCTGGCCCTCACGTTCTTACTGTTTCGAGTCTTCATTCCTCAGATTCTCGGAGCCCTTCCGCCCGGGCTCGACCCGCCGGCGCTGACTCGCCTGTTGATGCTGATGACGAATATGACTCGCAATCCTGGTGTTTGGATTGTCGCGCTGGGCGCCTCCGGTCTGGTTTATTCCATCTTGCAAGAGCTGCGCCAGACACCGCACGGGGCCCGGGGACTGGCTCGACTGGGCCGTCGGATGCCGGTGGTCGGCCGCCTGATGATCGCCCTGGCCAGTACCCGCTACAGCCAGGCCATGAGCACCTTGTTGAGTCAGGGTCTGGCTGTGTTGACAGCCCTGCGATTGGCCGGTCGCGCCTGCGGTGACGCGCTCATTGCCTGGGACTGCGAGCGTTTGATTGCAAGTCTTCAGGAGGGGGAGACTCTAGCCGAGAGCATGGAGTCGCAACCCGAGGTCTACCCGCCGCTCCTCACCAGCCTGGTAGCCGTGGGTGAAGAGACCGGCAAGATGGTGGCGCTCTATCAACGCGCCTCAGAGATTTTCAGCCTGGAATCCGAGCACTTGCTCGAGTCGTTGAGTGCCGCCCTCGAGCCAGTCGTGATGGGATTCGTGGCTTTGCTGGTCGGCTTCGTGGTCCTGGCCGTGTTTAGTTCTGTCTATGCTCAACTCAACAGTCTAGGTTGAGGAGGGTAAAAATGGTGACAAGCGCGAGGTCAGCGCTGTTCGGTCGCGAAATTGGTGCAATGGACAAGCGCGGAGCCACCATACTCGAGGTCCTGACCGTGGTCGGCATTCTCGGCGTTTTGCTGGTGAGTCTGACCTTCGGGCTCAATCGCTCGCGCAGTATGGAGAGCGTTCAGGCCGCCGAGTTGGTGGCCGAAGAATTGCGGGCCCTGCGGGCCAAGGCTCAGAGCGAGGGCATGCCCACCGGGCTGGTGATTCCCCTGACGCCGGAAGGCTACGCTACCGGCTACTACCTGGTGGAAGGCTACGGGCCCCCTCGGGTGGTTCGAATCCGGCCCTGGGACGGCGACTTCTCCCACGTCTACATGATGGCCGGAGGCTGGTCCGGGGCTGCGGGGATGCTGCCGCCGGCCAATGGAGTCGAACTGGATCTGACGACCTGGACCTTGCCGGTGGCCGGGGACTACGTGCTTGCCTTCGAGCCCTCCGGACGCCTGACGACGAACGTGCCCGGTTGGTTGGGCCAGACCTGTTTGCTTTTTGCCACCAACGTGACCATCGGCGGGGGAGGACCCTCGGCCGCTCGGGGACTGGTATCTGTTTGCGTGAGCCCCGATGGTCTGGTCTCGGTCCAGAACGGGCTGCCTGATGGAAGCGCCCTGCCCAGCTTGGACAGCGATGGCAGCCGAGCCTCCAACCGCGTCCTGCCGACGGTGACGCCGCCACCCAGCGGCAGCCCGCCGGCCATCGACCAGATGGTGAACTATCCCAAGCGGTCCCCGAGTTTACCCACCGACATCGAGGCCTCGGTCCAGGTGGGCCAGTACCTGCGCCTCGAGGTGCAGGCCTCGGACCCGGATGGGGGACCTCTGACCATCCGCTGGCAGGCCACCCGCCTTAATGGTCAGCCGGATACCGGGCAGTTTTCAGGCGCGGCGGCCGAGAAAATGCGCTGGTCGGGTGGAGCCTGGCGTTCCGTCTGCGAATGGACTCCGCCTTCGGATAGCTCCTCGGCTACGCCCGAAGAGTTCGTTTTGGAGTGTACTGTAGAGGACCCGGAAGGAAACCAGGTCCAGGGCCGACTGGGCACCAGCGCCGGAAAGGTCTGGGCGCTGCGGGACGGACTGGTGCTGTGGGATACTCAAAGGTTCGGCGGGCGCGTGATCATGGCCGCCAACAGCGACGGCAGCGACCCCCATCGCTTGACTCCTCCGGGCGTCAACGCCGCCTATCCCAAAGCCTCGCCGTTCGGTGACTGCATTGCCTTCACTTCCTGGTCAGCCGGGTTGTTCGTAATGAACCGGGACGGGACGGATATTCGGCTGGTGACCCTGCCACCCCCTGGACCCAAGACGGATATCTTCAATCTCTGCTGGAGCCCGGACGGCACCAAACTGGCCTTTAGTGTGCGCGAATACAACCCCTCCCCGATGGCGTCGGTGCTCGAGGATCTCTATGTGGTCGGGGTGGACGGCTCGGGCCTGAGGTTGGTGGCCCAGGACCTTCCGGTGACTTACAATCAGGGCACCCCGATGGGCTGGGGCTTTACGGGCACGAATTACGTCAGCACCGACTGGTCCAGCCAGTATCTGCTGTACAGTCAGGACGCTATGGGTCCCGGTCTCAAGCAGACCTTGCGGTTTGCGCTGGACCCGATCCTGACTCCGGCTCCTTCGGTCCCCTACACCAATGGGGGCAGTCCTGTTTGGGACCTTCAGTTCTCGATTGACTGTCGCAAGGCGGTGGGTATCGAGGGGTTTCAGCTTTGCACCTACGATATCGACCCCTTGACCGGGGACCTGGCCAACCCCAATCCGACCTCGGTCGACGGTTACCATCCTGCTTTCTCCTATGATGGCTCTCGCGTCACCTACACGCATTGGACCGGCAGCGGGGGGGAGCTGTGGGTGATGGACACATCGGGGGGCAATCAGCAGCCCATCAGCCAATCGGGCTGGGACCAGGGGGGCAACTGGTTGGTCGGCGGAGGCCTGATTGAGTAGACGGGGGATTCTCTTGCTGGAGGCGGTTCTGGCCATCTTCGTCGTTCTGATCGGGGTCGTTCTGGTGGCCTCGATGCTGCAGCAGAATGCCCGTCAGAGCGGGCTCCAGGGGCAGGGTCACGAGCAGATCGCCCTGGGTGAACAAGTGATGGCCGAGATTCGCGATTGGGCCAACGACCCCAATAACTTTCGGGCCGGCTGGGCCGTCTGGAACGGACGCACGGTCACCCACGCGAGCAACAGTTCGGTCGCAGCCAACGTGGTCTGCGACCCGGCCGGAGTGGACCTGTCCAGTCCCAGCAGCGAACTCGAGGCCAACTGGCCGGGAAGAGAACGGGTTCTTGCGCGCGCGGTGGTGCCGGTGGAGGTGACCGTGCAAGCACCCCCTCTACGCCCGCTGCGCCTGTTATCTTACATCCCCGAACCCCCCAGCCCGCTCGACTCGGCCGCTCGCGTGACCGTAACCGTGGCCGGGGCGACGCCAGTCCCTCAGGCCGCCCAGGTCACTCTCGCCGCCAGCCTGACCGACGCCGGCGGGAACACCATCGACAACCTCAGCTACCAATGGTTTTTACAGCCCGAGACCGGCAACGCCAGTCTGATGTTGTCGACGGCCCCGCGCCGGGGCCAGACCATGGACCTGCTGCACGAGTTGCGCACTCCGGGGATCGGCGTGACCGGTTATGCCCCTGGCACGGTCCGTATCAGGGCCAGAGCACGCTACTTCGGGCAGATCGTCGAAAACGGCGAGCCCCCAGAACCGGTCGTGAACCTGCAGTGAAGCGCGGATTTACCATGCTCGAGCTGCTGGCGACCCTTTTGCTGTTGGGGGTGGCCTTCGTGGCGGCCGCAGACCTGGCCCGCGATCTGGCTTCGTTTCACCGCCTCGAGAGCGACGAAACGCGTCGCACCGTGGCCGCTCGCCAGGTTTTGGACTATCTGGCCGGCGAGGCCTCGCGGGCGGTCCGGGTCACGCCGGGGTCTACCCTGAGTCTGGAGCAGGTCGACACCAGCACCCCCCTCTATCCCGCTTTACCCTTGCCACCCTCGCCCTCGCTGCCGGCAGGTTGGCAGCCCGATCAACCCCGCTTAACCATCGACTTTCGTCTGGTCGGCCCGGATCTGGTCCGGGAACAGGGCGGGCAGAGCCTCGTGCTCTTGCGCGAAGTGACCGGCTTTTCTGCCACCGTCAACGGGCGGGTGTTGACCCTTTCTCTATCCTGGTCCCGGCGAGGGCAACTGCAAAGTCTGGCCCGGGTGGTCTATCTTCCCGTCAGGAGCAGCCCGTGAGGCGAGGGTCGCTGTTGGTCGGCGCGCTTCTGTTGGTGGCCTTGCTATTGTTGCTGGTCTTGGCCTCGCTAAGTCGGCGGGAGGCGCGCGGTAAAGCCCTGGCAGAATTGCGGGCGCGGGCCGAGGCACGCCAGTTGGCGGAGGCCGGCATGGCCGATGTGCTGGCCAAGCTCAATCTCGACATCCACTTTCCACCCCCCGTGCTGGCTGAGGACCAGTTGTTCAGCTACACCGAGGCGGTCCGCGGTTTCGACGGCGGGATCCGTGGCTACTACACGGTAACCATCGATGGCCGCTATCTCGAGCCCTACCAAATCTTGCGAATCCGCTCGGTGGGGCGATTGGGCCCCGAGCGGGCCCGTTCGGTGGCCGAGGCTCAGCTTTCTGGCGACTTTGATCTGGCTCCCGAGATTCGGGGCACGACCAACCCGAACCCGTTCTTCTATCAGTTCCGCACCTGGACGCCTTAGAACTCAGCAGGGTGAGCCAGGCTCGAGCAGAAGATTCTCCTCGTGCAGGGTGATGGTATCGACAGCCTCGACGGCCTTCAGTTGCCCCTGTTCGAGGTCGAAGACCTCGACCGCAAGCGGTCCTGGCCCCATCTGATTGGTGAATGGGTCCAGGGTCATCTGCCGTTTCTTGCTCCCGCCCCCGACGACGGCCCGGCCAGCTGACTTAGCAGGCGCTCTGGGATTTACGTAGAAGGGGAGATTGTGATAAAATTCACAAGCGTCTCAACTCCTTATAGAAACTGAGTTTTGTAACATTTGGACGGATTAGTCGGATACACTCACATCGGGGTGATGCTGCTGGTGGCAGCTACCATTGCCGGGACCATCCTGGGAATTTCCTTTGTGGTGGGCCCGCGCAATCCAAATCCACGCAAGTCTCAGCCTTATGAGTGCGGCATCGAAGAGATCGTCCCGATGCCCAAGCGCGTGTCGGTGAAGTTCCTTCAGGTGGCCATGTTGTTCTTGATCTTCGATGTGGAAGCGGTGGCCTTCTATCCGCTGGCCACCATCCTGAAGACTCAGGCTCAGAACGACCAGATAGCGGCCGCTTTCTTGTTGGCCGAAATGCTGGTGTTCGTCGTTCTGTTGGTGGTTGGTTACCTTTACGTTTGGAAGAAAGGGGCTTTCAAGTGGACAAGTTAAAGCCCGAGCAGAAAATCATCTACGCCTCCGACTCTCTCTTTGCCGCTCAGGGCCAGAGTTCGGGTTTTGGCGTGATTACCACCAAATTGGCCGAGCTGTTAAGATGGCCCGCCCGGCAGGCTCGTAAGAACTCGGTCTGGCCGGCTTTGTTTGGTCTGGCCTGCTGTGCTATCGAGATGATGGCCACCAGCGGCTCGCGCTTTGACCTGGCTCGTTTTGGGGCCGAGGTCTTCCGCGCCTCACCGCGCCAGAGCGACCTGATGATCGTGGCTGGCCGGGTCTCGATCAAGATGGCTCCGGTGCTGCGTCAGATCTACGATCAGATGCCTGACCCCAAGTGGGTCATCTCGATGGGCGCTTGCGCCTCGTGTGGCGGCGTGTTCAACAACTACGCCATCGTGCAGGGCGTGGACAAGATCGTGCCGGTCGACGTTTACGTGGCCGGCTGCCCGCCCACTCCCGAAGCGCTCTTGACCGGATTCACCATGCTCCAAGAGAAGATCGAGGCCGGCATTCCACCCGGTATCAGCCCGGTCGTGGCCGCCGCCGAGAACCCCAAGCTGGTGCGCCTGGAAATGGCCCGGAGGGCTCCCTACGTTGAGTAACCTCGACTTTGCCAGGGTCACTGTCGGAAAACTAAAAGAGAGACTGCACGAGCAGTTTCTCGGTCTTCGTGAGGACCGGGGCGAGCTGACCGTGTGGGTCGATCGCTCTCGCTGGGTCGAAGCCGCCACCTTTTTGCGCGACGAAGGCTTCAACCATCTCAGCGACCTGACCGCCATCGATTATCTCGACCGCGAGCCACGCTTTGACCTGTCGGCCATCTTGATGTGTCCCGCTTTTGCCGAGGATATCCGTGTCAAGACGCTGGTTGACGAGGAGCCGTGTGTGGCCCCCAGCCTGGTCGAGGTATGGAGCGGAGCCAACTGGTTCGAACGAGAGATCTACGACCTCTTTGGCATCCGCTTCGAAGGGCACCCCGACCTCAAACGCATTCTGCTGCCGGGCGACTACCATGGCCACCCCCTGCGAAAGGATTATCCGGTGACCGGTCCGGCCACCTCGGTATATCGCTAATGAGTGAGGCAAGCACTGTCACGATGCCGCATCCCCCCGAAGACTCGGGGCTGACCGTCATCAACATGGGTCCCCAGCATCCGTCCACCCACGGAGTGCTGCGCCTGGTCTTGACCCTCGATGGCGAGCGAGTGGTGCGTTCCGAGCCCGACATCGGCTATCTCCACACCGGCATCGAAAAGCAGGCTGAAGTGAAGACCTACAACCAGGCCCTCACCTTGACCGACCGGATGGACTATCTGGCTCCGTTGTCCAACAATCTGGGGTTTTCGCTGGCGGTCGAGCGATTGCTGGGAGTCGAAGTGCCCGAGCGGGTGTCTCACATCCGGGTGCTGCTGGCCGAACTCCAACGAATCGCATCGCACATGGTCTGGCTCGGCACCTCGGGCCTGGATGCAGGAGCCATGAGCATGTTCTTATACTGCTTCCAAGAGCGAGAGTACATCCTCGATCTCTTTGAAGCCGTCTCGGGCGTGCGCATGATGACATCGTATATCATGCCGGGCGGCCTGATGGCCGATCTGGTGCCCGATTTTCTGCCCAAAGTGGCCAAAGTGCTCGACCATCTCGATTCCAAGATGTCGATGTACTATAACCTGCTCGAGAACAATCCCATCTGGATTGACCGCACCAAGGGCATCGGGGTGCTCTCGCCCGAAATGGCGGTCGATTATTGCATCACCGGCCCGGTGGCCCGAGCCAGCGGCATCGATATCGACATTCGCAAAAAGATGCCTTACTCGGCTTACGCCGATTACGATTTCTCGGTGCCGATTCGCAAAGAAGGCGATGCCTATGCTCGCTACATGGTGCGGATGGAAGAGATGGACCAGTCGCTGGCCATCTGTCGACAGGCGCTCAAAAAGATCGACCCGCCCGGTCCAGGGGTGCCCTACCGCACCGACCAGCGCAAAGTCGTGCCGCCGCCAAAGTACGAGATTACCTATTCGATGGAATCGCTGATCCATCACTTCAAGCTTTTCACCGAGGGCTATTCCCCACCGGCCGGAGAGGTCTATCAGCGGGTCGAGGGGCCGCGCGGCGAGGTGGGCTTTCACATGGTCAGCGACGGGACCAACAAGCCCTATAGGATGCGGGTTCGCACCCCGTCGTTCACTAACGTTCAGCTGGTCCCCGAGCTGATCAAGGACGTGCTGCTGGCTGACGTGGTGGTAGTGCTGGCCAGTATCGATTTCGTGCTGGGAGATTGCGACCGCTAGTCGCCAAGTGAGGTATCGTGAGTTCCGATTTGCATGTTCTATCGCCCGCTACCCGGGCTCGCATCGAAGAATTGATGGCGCGCTATCCCAAGCCCCGCTCGGCCATCCTGCCGGCGCTACACGCCGTGCAAGAAGAGCTGGGCTGGTGCCCTGAAGAGGCTCAGGCCGAGGTGGCCGAGATGTTCGGTATGCCGGCCGCCGAGGTGCGCTCGCTGGTGACCTTCTACTATATGTATCACCGCCAGCCTGTAGGTCGGCACGTCATCAAGATCTGTCGCTCCATCTCGTGCTGGCTGCGAGGCTCAGAGCGGCTGCAGAAGCAGCTCGAAGACGAGCTCGGCATCGGTCTGGGCGAGACCACCGCTGACGGCGCCTTCAGTCTGGTCGGGGGCGAATGCCTGGCCGGCTGCTGCGGGGCGCCCGTCCTGCAGATTAACGACCGCTTTTTCGAGAACGCCGAGGAAGATCGGGTCAAGGCGTTGCTCAAAGAATTGCGCGCCGGTTCTGACCGGTATCCCAAAGCTCCCCAATCGTGGTCCGCGAAAGGGGAGAAGTGATGGGCGAGAAGCGTGTCTTATTCGAGTTTCGTGATGTGCCCGACATGCACACCCTGAAGGCTTACCAAAAGAAGGGCGGCTACAAAGGTCTCAAAGCGGCTCTCAAGATGAGCCCCGAGGACCTGATCGAATACATCAAAGCCTCGGGACTGCGGGGCCGGGGAGGGGCTGGCTTTCCCACCGGCCTCAAATGGAGCTTCGTGCCCAAGAATCCGGGCAAGCCGAAGTATCTTTGCGTCAACGCTGACGAGTCCGAACCGGGAACCTGCAAAGACCGTGAGCTGATCACCTATCTGCCCCACCAACTGGTGGAGGGCATCGTCATCTGCTGCTATGCGGTGGGGATCGAGCGCGCTTTCATCTACATCCGCGGCGAGATGTTCGAGGCGGCCCAGATTCTGGAAGAAGCCGTCAAAGAAGCCTATGACGCTGGATTCTTGGGCGAGAATATCCTCAAAAGCAAGTTCAATCTCGACTTGCTGGTGCATCGCGGTGCCGGCGCCTACATTTGCGGGGAAGAATCGGCGCTGCTGTCGTCACTTGAAGGCGAGCGGGGTTTTCCGCGCTTGAAACCGCCCTTCCCGGCCGTCGAGGGCCTTTACGCCTGTCCCACCGTCATCAATAACGTCGAGACGCTTTCGACCCTGCCGGCGATCATGCGGATGGGCGCCGAGACTTATGCCACCCTGGGCACCGAAAAAAGCAAGGGAACCCGCCTATTCTCGCTATCCGGGCACGTAAAGAAGCCGGGCAACTACGAGTTGGAACTGGGCACCACCATGCGCGAGCTCATCTATGATTTCGGCGGAGGAGTGCTGGGCGGCGAACTCAAGGCCATCATCCCGGGCGGGGCTTCGGCTCCATTGTTGACCCAAGAGCACCTCGATGTCAGTCTTGATTTCGAGGCCATCGCCGCGGCCGGCTCGATGGCCGGGTCCGGTGCTGTGGTCGTCATCAACGACCAGACTTGCATCGTCAAAGTCTGTCTCAATCTCGACGAGTTCTTCATGGAAGAATCTTGCGGAAAGTGCACCCCCTGCCGCGAGGGCACTAAGTGGCTGGTCGACATCCTTCATCGGATGACCCACGGCCACGGCCGCAAGGCAGACATCGCCCTGCTCGAGTCGGTGTGCGACAACCTTTGTGGCAAGTCGTTCTGCCCGCTGGGCGACTCGGCCACCTCGTGCATCACGAGTGCTTTCAAGTATTTTCGCGACGAGTTCGAGCACTATGTCGAGCACGGCTGTTCGAAACTCGATTCTAAATCCAAGGTGGCTCACTGATGTCGGATCTCGTCAACATCGTGATGGACGGCCAGGCCATGGCCGTGCCCAAAGGAACTCTGCTGGTGGAAGCCGCCCGCGAGATCGGCATCGAGATTCCTGTTTATTGTTATCACCCCAAGCTCAAGCCGGTGGGCGCCTGTCGTGTCTGTGCCGTCTACGTTGAAAATCAGCGGCGGCCGATCATGACCGCCTGTACCACCACGGTCATGGAAGGCATGGTGGTGCATACCCGCAATTCCGAGGCCATCCAGGCTCGCGAGGGCGTGCTCGAGTTCTTGCTGATCAACCACCCTCTCGATTGCCCGGTGTGCGATCGCGGGGGCGAGTGCGACCTGCAGGATTTCACCATGCGCTACGGCCCCCCGACTACCCGTTTTGTCGAGGCCAAGCGGCATTTCGAAAAGTCGAAGGTCATTGGCCGAAACGTGGTGCTCGACCGTGAGCGCTGCATCATGTGCCAGCGCTGTGTGCGCTTTTGCAGCGAGGTGGCCGAGGACGAGAACGGTCTGGTCATCATCGAGCGGGGGGCCCGCTCTGAAATCGGGACCTTCGAGGGTCGCTCCTTCGACAGCCAGTTCTCGGGCAACACCATCGAGATCTGTCCGGTGGGCGCCCTCACCTCGCGCACTTATCGATTCAAAGCCCGACCCTGGGAGCTACAGCACTTCGAAGGCGTGTGCACCCACTGTTCGCTGGGCTGCAACCTGACGGTCGATGTCCGTTTTGACGAGGTGGCCCGTTTTCGCTCACGCTGCAACGACGCCATCGACGACGGCTGGCTGTGCGATCGCGGTCGCTATGGTTTTGGCGGAGTCACGGCCGAGAACAGGCTGCTGACCCCGCTGGTGCGCCGCGACGGCGAACTTAAGCAAGCCACCTGGGACGAGGCCCTCGAAGTGGCCGCGGCCGGCCTCGAGAAGGCCAACAAGGTCGGAGCCGTGGCCGGACCAGCCCTCTCCAACGAGGGCGCTTTCACGCTGGCCGGCCTGATTCGCGGCGGTTTCTCGAGCGGGCATCTCGACCATCGTCGCGGACCCGCCTACGATGGGCGACCAGTCCCGACCGGACGCATCCAGGCTCTGGACAAAGCCAGCGCCATCGTGCTGCTGGGTTGCGACCCGACCGCCACCCACCCGGTGCTCGACTTGCGCATCAAGAAGGGCGTAAACGCCGGAGCTTCGCTGGTGGTCATTCACCCCGGGCAGGCCGGCCTGGAGCGATTCGCCCGCGTGATCTTGCGCGGCGAGGTGGCCGAAATCGGCGACCAGCTGGCCCAAGGCCGTCAGGGTCACACTCCCGCCGAGCCGGAAGCTTTGCGGCGTCCGTGCCCCCGCCCCTGGGAACCGGGCGGCCGGCACTCCGACTCGCTCGACGAGGCGCTCGAAACCCTGGCCGTCTCGAATCGCGTGGTGGTGGTCGTGCACGAAGACAGCCCTGTCGAGGTCTTTCAGGCAGCCGAACGACTGGTGGCAAGCTGCGGGTGCGAGGGCGAATTCGGCCTGCTGGTACTGGGCTGCGGGGCCAACTCGCAAGGGCTCAAGGAGATGGGCGTATTGCCGCACCTGGGACCGGGTCTGGTCGAGCTCAAAGAGGCCGTCTTCGAACCCTGGGGAGACTATTCCAAAGCCGAGGGCAAGAGCTATCAAGAGCTGGTCGAGGCTAAGCTCGATGCCCTGATCGTGGTCGAAGACGACTGTCTGGCCGGGACCAAGAAGAAGAGTGACTTCCTGGTGGTCCTAAGCGTTCACGCCAACGCCACCACCGAGCAGGCCGACGTGGTGCTGCCTGTGTGCCACTGGCTCGAGCAGACTCAGACTTTCACCAATAGTGACCGAATGGTGCAGCTGTCTCGCCAGGCTGTGGCTCCGGCCGGCGAGTCGCGGCCGGCCTGGCAAGCCCTGGCTAGTCTGGGCCGGGTCATGGGCAAAGGGCCCGAACTGGCCAGCGCCCGGGCTGTCTACGCTCTCATCGGCCGGCACAATCCGCTCTATCAGGGGGCCAGCTATCGCGACTTCACCGGTCCCGCGGGTCATCACTGGTCCTATCCTCAGCAGGGTAAACTGGGGACTCCCAGACCCGACCTTTCGGCCATTCCGGTGAGTTCGCCCGACGCTCCGCCGTGGATAGCCACCGAAGCCACCGGTAGCCGCGTGGAGCGGGTGGCCCGGATACTCTCTGGCGACCAACCGCCGGCCGTGCCCGGGCAACACGACCCGCGCCAGGTGGCTCGTCTGTTCGGCCTCGAGGCCCCTCAGAGCGAACTCGAGCCGGCCGAGGCGGCCTATGTGCCGTTGCGCGTCATTCAGGGCCAGTCGGTTCAGCCGCCCGGCCCGAGCCCGGCCATTCGCTACCATCGCTTTGGCGTCGGACCCAAGACCACCGACCGCATGCCGGCCCCGGCCGTCGAACTCGAGGCCGAAGCCGCCGCCGAAGAGGTGGGCTCATGACCCTGGCCGCTTTTATCGATGTGGCACTGCGCTCGCTGGTGACCTGTGTGGCGCTGCTCTCTGGCTTTGGCCTGATGACCCTGGTCGAGCGGCGCCTGATCGCTCGCTTTCAGTGGCGCCAGGGCCCCAACCGGGTAGGACCGGGCGGCATCTTGCAGCCGGCCGCCGACGGCCTCAAGTTGCTCTTCAAAGAGCAGCTGATGCCGGCTGACGCCAAGCCGTTCCTCTTTCTGATCGCGCCCTGCATCTCGCTGACGGTGGCCCTGACCTCGTTTGCCGTGATCCCGCTGCAGACCGAGCCGTGGAAGGTGGCCGGTTACGAGATCGCGCCTTACATTGCCGATCTCAATGTGGGGGTGCTCTTCCTGTTAGGCATCACTTCGCTGGGCGTCTATGGCATCGTCCTGGGAGGCTGGGCCTCGGGCAACAAGTATTCTCTCATCGGAGGCATTCGTTCCAGCGCCCAGATGGTCAGTTACGAGCTGGCCATGGGGACTGCCCTGCTCTCGCCTCTGATGATGGTCGGCAGCCTCTCGCTGGTCGACATCGCCAACTATCAGAGCCAGAATTCCTGGCTGGTCGTGCCGCAGTTTTTGGCCTTCGTGCTCTTTTGCATTTCGGCCATTGCCGAGACCAACCGCGCGCCCTTCGACTTGCCCGAAGCCGAGCAAGAACTCGGGGCGGGCTTTCACACCGAGTACAGCGGCATGCGCTTTGCGCTGTTTTTCATGGCCGAATACACGGCCATGTTCACGGTCAGCGCGGTGGCTACGACGGTCTTTCTGGGCGGGCCTCACATGCCGTTCCTACCTTCCAGTGTGCTCTGGTTCGTGGCCAAGATCGCCTTTTTCATGTTCGTCTACATCTGGTTGCGCGCGACTTTGCCTCGCTTTCGCTACGACCAGCTGATGCGCATCGGGTGGCAGGCCCTACTGCCGATGGGCGTGATGAACCTGGTGGTGACGGCCGTGGGGGTCGTGCTGGGTTGGAGCCACACCGGCTTTGGACTGGCCATTTTGGGCATGGTGCTGGGGCTCTATCTGGTGGGCAAAATGAATCGCGTCAAACGACAGGAGTTGGCTCATGGATAAAGTGGTTGATGATCTGATTGCGCTGGGCAAGGGTCTTTCCATCACCTTTCGCAATCTGCTCGAGAAGCCCGTCACCAAGCAGTACCCTGAAGAAAAGCGTCAGGTGCCCAACCGCACTCGAGGGCGCCATGTGCTGCATCGGTATGAAGACGGGCTGGAGCGCTGCGTTGGTTGTCTGCTTTGCCAGGGCACTTGTCCGGCCGGAGCCATCTATATCGAGCCCGAAGAGAACTCCAAGGACGACCCCGTCTCGAAGGGCGAGCGGCACGCTCGGGTTTTCGACGTCGATCTTTTGCGCTGTATCTATTGCGGCCATTGTGAGCTGGCCTGCCCCACCAACGCCATCACTCTCGAGAACAACACGGCCATCGCTGGCTTTAGTCGCGAGTCGCTGCTGATGCACAAAGAAGATCTGCTCGAGCCCGCCGGGAAGGCCACGCTCGGCACCACCGTCTACTGGGATCCCGAGCCGCCTGAGGAAATCAAGAAGAAGACACCGATCCATACCGGCAAGTTCGATGGCTCGGCCACTTCGGCGGCCGCTGTCGGTCGGGGAGACCTGGAGTTGTCGGAGTCGTAGCATGCTGCAAGACGTGGGGATGTGGCTCTTGGGAGCCCTGGTTTTGTTATCTGGAGTAGGGGTCGTGGCGGCGCCGAGCGCTGTTTATGCCGCTCTTTTTCTCACTTTGAACCTGCTCGGCATCGCGGTCTTGTTCTTGACCTTGTCGTCGCAGTTCATGGCCGTGGCCCAACTGTTGATCTATGCGGGCGCGGTGATGGTCGTCTTTTTGTTCGCGGTGACCGTACTGGCCCCCGACGACGAGGTGGACTCGGCCGCCGAGACCCGTCCGGTGCGTCTGGGTGGCCTGACGGCCGGAGGCCTGTTGGCGCTCGGATTGGCCACCACGCTGGTATTGGGCGGTCCCGTTGGCGGGTCGGTGGCCCAGGGGCCCGGCACCGCCCAGGAGTTTGCCATGGCTTTGTTCGGACGATTCTTGCTGCCCTTTGAAGGAACGGCCTTCTTGTTGCTGGTGGCCCTCATGGCGGCGGTCATTCTGGGTGTTCATCGGGGGCGCAAGTGATCGAGAATCCGCAGTTCTATCTGCTCATCAGCGCCTTCCTTTTTGGCCTTGGGGCGGTGGGCGTCGTGGTTCGACGTAACCCTCTGGTCATGTTTATGTGCATCGAGTTGATGCTTAACGCGTCCAATCTCGCTCTGGTCACTTTTTCAAAGTTTGGAGCGGCCTCGGCCCACGCCATGGGCAGTCCGGCCGACGGCCCGATCTTCGCCTTCATCGTGATGACCATCGCGGCAGCTGAGGCTGTGGTCGGTTTGGCCATCATCATCACCATCTTTCGAACCAGGCACGAAGTCGACGTCGACCACCTGGGCGCTCTGAAGGGTTAGCGAGCATGGATGCAATCTGGTTGATACTCTTGCTGCCGCTGTTGGGCGCACTCCTCTGCGGCTCCCTCAGCCGATCCCTGGGCCGGGTGGGGGTTGGTCTGGTCGCCTGCGTGGCGGTGGGAGGTGCCTTTCTGGTAGCGGCCTCGAACGCCCTGAACTTGTGGTGGAGCGGCAATCCCGCCGCCACCGAAGTGGTGGCCTGGAACTGGATGAGCGTCCCGACGTCATTGTTTGACGGTCGTATGCGGATGATGAGCGTAGACTTCGGGGCCTACATCGATCCGCTCTCCAGCGTCATGCTGTGCGTGATTACCGGCGTCGGTTTCTTGATTCACTGGTTTTCCACCGAGTACATGGAGGACGAACCCGACTACGGGCGGTTCTTCACCTACCTGAATCTTTTCGTGGCCGCGATGAGCTTGCTGGTGATGGCCAACAACTTCATCGTGCTGCTCATCGGTTGGGGCGGCGTAGGCTTTGCCTCTTACGGCTTGATCGGCTTCTGGAACTTCAAACCTTCGGCCGCCGCCGCCGCGCGCAAAGCGTTTGTCATCAACGTCATCGGCGACGTCGGGCTGATGGTGGCCATCTTCCTGATGGCCTGGATCTGGGGCAGCACCGACTTCAGCGTGGTGCTGCACGGACCCGAACTGGTCGCTCCCGCCGAGGGCGAGTCCAATCCGGTCTTTCCCCTCACGCAGGCCATCGCCGTGTTTTTGCTGGTGGCTGCCTATGCCAAGTCGGCCCAACTGCCTCTGCATACCTGGTTGCCTGACGCCATGGAGGGTCCGACGCCCGTTTCGGCGCTGATTCACGCCGCTACCATGGTGACTGCCGGCGTCTATCTGGTGGTTCGCTCTCACGTCTTCTTCGAAGCCTGGCCCAACGTGCAAATGTGGGTGGTGACGATGGGGCTCTTCACGGCCGTCGTGGCGGCCACGGCCGCCATGGTCCAGACCGACCTCAAGAGGGTGCTGGCCTACTCGACCATGAGCCAGCTGGGCTATATGTTCATGGCCGCCGGAGTGGGCGCCTATTCGGCCGCCATCTTTCACCTCGTCACCCACGCCTTTTTCAAAGCCCTGTTGTTCTTGTCGGCCGGTATCGTGATTCATGCCGCCCACGGCGAGCAAGACATGCGCAAGCTGGGGGGCCTGGGCCCGAAGATGCCTACGGTGGCCTTCCTGTTCGGGGTGGGCGGACTGTGTCTGGCCGGCTTTCCCCTGACCTCAGGCTTCTTCAGTAAAGAGGCCATTCTCCTGGCGGTCGAGCACTCGCCGTTGCCGCTGGCACCTATGTTTTACTACGGAGGGGCTTTGACCGCCGTGTTGACGGCCTACTATACAGCCCGAGCCTACTTTATGACCTTTCACGGACCTTCCCACTTCGAGCATAAGCTGCATCCATCGGGCGCTCCCATGGTGATCAGTTGCTTATGCCTGGCCATCCTGGCCCTGGGGGCCGGTTGGGGACAGGCCTCGTTCTCGGTCTTCATGGCGCCCACCCACGAGGTCGAGCACGTGCCTCTCTTCGGCATCCTGCCGGTGCTGGTGATCGCGGCCCTGGCGCTGGGTTACCATCTGCACGGCCGCAGTGACTCCACTGACTGGGCCTCGGCCAACGAGGATATGATGGCCTACTTCCGCTCGGGTTGGCGATTTGACGAACTCTACACGATGATGAGCACGGGCACCAAGAAGCTCAGCGGGATGCTCGCGACCGCGGTCGACACCGCCTTCGGCGAAGCCATTCCAGACTTTCTGGGTCGAGGCGCGACCGGTTTGGCAGGGGCGCTGACCCACATGCAGTCGGGCCAACTCAGGCACTATGCACTGATGCTGATGGTGACCGTCTTCTTGTTCCTGATATGCAACCTGTTGACGGGAGGTGCCTGGCTATGAGTCTGGTCGTCCTGTTACTGGTTCCTTTTCTGATCGGCATGTGCTGCCTCACCCAGACGCGTGAGGCGGGGCGGCCTTTTGCTATCGCCGGCTCGCTCGGTCACCTGTTGCTGGCGCTGTGGGTCGTGTCTCGGCCCGAATGGCCCCACTTCCAGCTGGCCTGGCTGCCCTCGGCCGGACTGACCTTCTCGCTCGCAGTCGACGGCGCGGGCTATCTGTTGCTGGTGCTGACGCCACTGTTGACCACGCTGGCTTTGATCCTAACCCCGCCCGAGATCGACCGGGCCGAGTCGTTCTATGGCCTGTTGCTGATCCTCTCGGCCGCTCTCACGGGGCTGTTTCTGGCCGACAATCTACTGCTGTTCTACTTTTTCTTCGAGGTGATGCTGCTGCCGGCCTTGCTGCTGACCGCCCGCTGGGGAGGAGCCAACGGACGCAAAGCGGCCTTCAAGTTCTTCCTGTTCACTCTGGCCGGCAGTCTGCCCATGTTGTTCGGCGTTCTGTTTCTGGCCGCGAGCACCGACGGCAATCTCGATTTCTCCAACCTGCGCACCGTCGATCCGGGAACGCAGCGCTGGCTCTTCGTGCTCTTCGCTCTGGCCTTCTCGGTCAAGACACCGCTGGTGCCGTTCCATGGCTGGCTGGTCGATCTCTATCGCTCGGCGCCGCCGCAAGTGACGGCAGTGGTCGCGGCGGTGATGTCCAAGGCCGGCGTCTACGGCTTTATCAAGGTCGGCCTGCTGGTCTTTCCCGAGGCAATGGCCTCGGCCGCCCCGGTCCTGTTGGTGATGGCCGTGATTGGCGTGCTCTATGGCGGTCTCTGTGCCCTGGGCGACCCGACCATCACAGGAACCCTGGCCTACTCCAGTCTTTCCCACATGGGGATGATCGTGATGGGGTTGGTGGCCCTCAATCGCACCGGGCTCTCGGGCGGAACCCTCCAGATGCTCAATCACGGCCTGGCCACCGGTGGACTGTTTCTGGTGGTGGCGGTGCTGGCCGGCCGGGGGCTTTCGGACCAGCTCGACCAGAACGGCGGGCTGGCTCAATCGGCTCCCCGACTGGCCGTGGTCTTTTTGTTCTTGACCATGGCTTCCTTGGGTCTGCCGGGGCTTTGCTCCTATCCCGGTGAGGTGCTCATCCTCACCGGCCTCTTTCGCCAGTCTCCCCGAATGACAGTGCTGGCTTCCCTGGGCATCGTGATCGCTGCCTGGTATCTGCTCAGGCTCTATCAGGGCGTCATGCACGGGCCCGGTCGACAATCGACCAGCGATCTCAGCGCCTGGGAATTCTCGGGGTTCTTGCCTTTGCTGGTGCTGGTCGTGGTCGTGGGCGCGGCGCCGGGTGTCTGGCTCGATCCTGTTCAACTTTGGATGGAAACGGCGGGAATTCTCCAGTGAACCAGATGATTTTGAGCCTTCCGTCGTTAGCCGACTTTCAGACCATCGTCCCCGAACTGGTCCTGGGGGCTTTGGTGGTGATGGCCCTGCTGCTCGAACTGGGTGGTCAGGAAGAGCAAGCCGAGCCTCCCATCGCTCGCCTGGCACCGCTGGCTTTGTTGGGGCTGATCGGTTGGCTCTTTACGCGCCCCGGACGCGAGTCGTTTCTCGGCTTTAACCTGATGGTGGTCGACGATGGAATCTCGCGGGCTCTGGCTCTGGTAGTGAGCCTGGCGCTGCTGCTCACCTTCACCGTGGGTGTGGGCGAACTCGATTATCATCGTGTGGGCTTTCGGGGCGAGTTTTTCGCCCTGTTGCTGTCGGCCGGTCTGGGCATGGTGCTGATGGGCGCCGCCAACAACCTGATCGTGATCTTTCTGGGGCTCGAGCTGTTCTCTCTATCGCTCTATCTTCTGTGCGTGTTTTTCCCTCACGAGCCAGCCTCGCAAGAATCGGGTCTCAAATATTTCATCCTGAGTTCGGCTGCCTCGGCAGTCATGTTGTACGGCATGGCCCTGATTTATGGGGCGACCGGCTCGACCTGGCTGGGTGAAATCATGGCCTCGCTCGAGCACGAGCCGGGCCTGCTGGTGCGGGCGGGGATGATGCTGGTGCTGGCCGGGCTGGCCTTCAAGGTTTCGGCGGTCCCCCTTCATAACTGGACTCCCGACGTTTATGAAGGCGCGCCGACCAGCGTCACCGCCTTCATGTCGGTAGCCACCAAAGCGGCTGCGCTGACCGTCTTGATTCGCATCTTCGCCCACCAGAAGGGGGAATTCAGCCCGGTCTGGATGGCTATGGTCGGAGGACTGGTGGTGACCTCGGTCCTGACCGGCAACCTGATGGCTTTGGCCCAGACCCGGGTGAAACGGATGCTGGCCTATTCGGGTATCGGTCACGCCGGCTATCTGCTGATGGCGATTACGGCTCAAGGCAGCGCCGATGGCGCGCTCTATTTCTATCTAGTGGTCTATGCGTTCATGAACGTCGGGGCTTTTCTGGCTGTGCTCTGCCTCGAGCAGGCCCTCCAGACCGAAGTAACCATCGAGTCTTGTCGGGGACTGGCGTCGCGCAACCCGCTCTGGGCCTGGTCGTTTGCTCTTTGCCTGGTGGCTCTCGCCGGTCTTCCGCCCACGGGCGGCTTTTTGGCCAAGTATTTCCTGTTCTCGGCCGTGCTCGAGGCCGGCCAGGCGGCCTTGCCGGCCATCGGCCTCATCGGATCATTCATCGGAGCTGCTTACTATCTCGGCCTGGTGTTGAAAATATTCTCCAGCAGCGACGAAGAGGAGCAACAGCCGCCCCTCGAGATGCCCTCTGGGGCCCTGCTGGGCCTGGCGCTATGCGCTTTCGGCGCTCTCGCCCTCGGTTTGGCGCCCGGCCCGCTCTTTGGCTGGATCGGTCTCTAGAGTCCGTCGGTCGCCCGGACGATTGCGGCGGGCGTCCATTAGAATGGCCACCCAGCGCAGGTCGTCGCTGTTTTCCAGCAGGATCTTGATGAGCATGGTGATGGGCACCGACAGCAGCATTCCGATGGGACCCCACACCCAGCCCCAGAACACCAGCGAGAGAAAGACCACCAGGGGCGACAGTCCCAGCTGACGGCCCATCATGGTCGGTTCAAGAAAGTTGCTCACGCCGGTGTTGATCACGATGTATCCGATCGCTAGCACTCCCACCTGGACGAAGCTCAACTGCACCAGCGCCAGCAGCAGGGCCGGCACCGCGGCGATGATCGAGCCGACCACCGGGATGTAGTTGAGCAAGAAAGCGAGCAGCCCCCACAGCATGGGCAACTCGACTCCGATCGCAAAGCACATCAAGAAGACGGCCAGACCCGTGATGGCGCTGGTGACGCTTTTTACCAGCAGATAGCGTTGAACGTCGTGAGCGACCCGTTCGAGGCGGTCGACATCGACCGACTCGTCCAGGGCCGAACGAAGCTTGTGGCGGTAGTCGGTGGCTTCGAACAGCAAGAAGACCGCGATCACGATGGCCGTGGCCGAACTCGAGAACAGGCGCATGAGTCCTTTGAGAAGATTGCCTACCAGTTCCACCACCATGCCGGCATTCACTTCGGTGCCGGTCTCGGGCAACACAAATCCGAAGCGTTTGAGATAACCCTCCACGGTTTCTAGCAGGCTCTGGAAGGGCTCTTGATACTTAGGCAGGATGTCGATCAGGTGACTGATCGAGTTGGCCAGCAGGGTGCCCGCGCCAAAGACGAGTCCGGCAATTACCACCGTCACGAACACCGCCGCCAACGGGCCAGGAACTTTCTTTTCTTGCAGCCAGTAGACGGGGCCAACGCCGACGATAGCTACCAACAGGGCGAACATGAAAGGGGCCAGGATAGCTCGGGCGGCGGTCAGGCCGGCTACCACGATGACCAGGGCGGCGGCTCCCATCAAGAGCCGGTAGCCGGCGAAACTGATTCGTTCTTTGGTGTCTTTCATCGGGCATCCCTTTGAGACGGTGGTGCGATCCATTCTAACACCAGGGGGCCTTCCAGGTGACCCCGGCCAGGACCGCCAGCGGCATAAACTCTCACCGGTCCGACTTTCTCGACCACAGCCAGCAGACAACCGTCGGCTGGGCTTAAGGCTTGTCTCAGGGCCTTCGAGGCCGGTTGGTCGGCCAGCGAAGTCTCGGCGATGCGGGCCGAGATGGCCTGGCCCAGGCCGTCGGCCCCCAGGTTGATGCCAAACAACACAACATCGGATACCAGCGCGAAGGCGAATTCTTGATCCAGGCTTTGGCGAATGGCGACGCCCTCACGATAGTAGGTCGGCAACGAGGTGCTGACCACGGCAGGCAAGAGGCGTGCCGCCAGCCGTTCGGCACCGCTCGGATCGCTCAGCAAAGCCACGACCTGGAGCGGCATCTCTTTCACCTCGGCGAGCTGTTCGGGCCGACGGGCCAGCGAAAAGCCGACTTCTCCGGCCAGTAGCGACAACAGATCCTGTTTGAAGTCAAGGCCCCAGCGGGCGAACTCGGTTTGGAGTTCGTCGACTAATTGAGGATTGTACCGGGCCAGAGCAGCCACATCCAGCACCCCGACCAGTTCGTCATCCTGGCCGAAGAACTCCAAGGTCTGTAGACTGAGCGACCCGCGCGGCAGGTTGGGGGGAAGATCGCCTTCGAAACGCCAGCGACCCACCGAAAGGGGGCCGCTGGGATCGAAGCTGGCCCACAGCCGACCCTGCGGATACTTCTGCAGCCAGAGACCCCCAGCTGCGTCGTGGGCCGGGGTCAGCCCAGGATCGTCGGCCAGGCTGGGGGCGGGGGATTGGGGTTCGAGCTGCCACTGGGCATGCCGACCGGAACCGTCGACCCAGTGGATGAACACCTGAGCCTGGGGCGGTGGTGGACTGGCTTTGAGCCGCTGGCACACAAACTGCAGCGTGAACGGGTCGAGGTCGAGATTGGTCAAGTCCAACACCAGGGCCTGGCTGGCCTGGGCCGGAATGCAGGCCAGGGCGAGTTTCACCCGGCTGGGTCCAGGCTGGATCCCGGTGGGCCAGTACATCGTCAAGCAAGCGACGAGAGTCGCCAGTGCGAGCAGTAACCGTGGGCTTCTGGTCTGGTTCAACGTCAAAGTGGGTTCGCCCCCATCGGCCTGCAGCCTTCCCGAAACCACGAGCGGAAAGAAGGAGGGGCAGGCGAGGACCCGAAAAAGGTGGCAACAGACGAGTATGGCAAAATTTTGTAATCAATGTGGCGGTTCCGTCGGCGACGCCGCGAAGTTCTGCGGTCAGTGCGGCAACAGACTGCGCCAGACATCGACGATACGCCCCTCCGGTCCGCCCAGTGAAGAGCCCGCGGCGACGATAGCCCCGCCGCCGATGACCTCTATGCCCGACTCGCCGCCGCCCCCCCAGTATTGGGAGTCTTACGACTTCCCCTCGAATAATCCGGGGGCTGAAGAGGCGGCCAGTTCCTGGGAGTCGTCTCCACCCGTTCTTTACAGTGCACGTCACGACGCCTCGCGTCCTCTGCCCCCGCTCTCGTTTGGACCGTCCACTCCGGTGGGAGCCCAGGAAAAGGCCCGCGACATCGCCCGCAGCTTCGCCCTCTCGGCGGCGGGTATCGTGCTGGTTCCGATTCCGTTCTCGGATCTTGTCCTGTTGATGCCGATCCAGACGGCCATGGTGCTGGCTATCGGTAAGGCTTTCGAGGTCAAAGACCCGCCCGAGAAAATGCTGGCCCACATCGCGGCCGCTTGCGGGGCCAGCGTCTTTGGTCAGATCACGACCTTGTTCGTGGCCAACCTCATCCCTATCATCGGCAAACTGGTGAGCGCCCCCTTTGTTTATGGCTGGACCTATGGTCTGGGCGAGGTGGCTATCCGCTACTTCGAGTCGCAGGGCGAGATGGAACAGGACGAGATGAAGAGTCTCTTCAAGAAGATCAGTCGTGACGCCACGCGGGCCTTCAAGAAGGACGAGACCTTCGACACCGGAGAGAGCTTCTCGCACCTGCGCGACCACCTGTCGGAAGAGGATTATCGCAAGCTGCGCCAGCGCTTCTCGAGTTGAGCCTCAGTCGCATCCTCCATCCCACCGATTTTAGTCGCGCCAGCGGCCGCGCCTTCGATCACGCCTTGAAGTTGGCCCTGGCTAGCCGCGGTCATCTGGGAGTGGTCCACGTGGATGCGGGCGGCGAGCATTCTCAGTGGAGCGACTTTCCCGGCGTGCGCGAGCGACTCATCCATTGGGGCGAGCTGCCTGAGGGCGCGTCCAAGAAGGATGTGCCGCGCCTGGGACTGTCGGTGGGCAAGGTGCGGCTCAAAGGCGCTACGGTGCGGGCCCTGGCCGATGCGGCTCACAAGGATCACGCCGACTTTTTGGTGATGGCCACGCACGCTCGGGGCCTGCTTGAGCGTCTGTTGCACCCCAGCGTGGCCGAGCCGGTGGCCCGCAAGACGCAGCTACCGGCCCTGTTCGTGCCGCACGGAGCCAGTGGCTTCGTGTCCGAGGAGGGAGCGGTGTCGCTGCAGCGAGTGCTCGTTCCGGTGGGCCGAAGCCCTTCGCCGAGCCTGGCCGTCGACGCGGCCGCAGGGTTGGCGCGGGCGCTCGGGGCGAGCCCGACCTGCCGGCTCTTCTTCGTCGGCTCGGCGGGCGACCGGCCCGAGGTGCGAACGCCGGGCGGGGCCTGGGAAGAGACCTGTGCCGAGGGCCCCCTGGTGGATGCCATCGTGGCGGAGGTCAAGCACTTCCGGCCTGACCTGGTCGTGATGGCGACGCTGGGGCACGATAGCCTGAGCGACACTCTGGTGGGCAGCCACACCGAGCAGGTATTGCGCCAGGTCGACTGCCCTCTGCTCGCCGTCCCGGCCCGATGACACCCCTCGAGCGCGCCAGGCTCAGCCTCACCGGTCTGTGCCTGGAGCGGTCAGGGCGGCGCGGCGCGTGGTCGAATGACAGGTCGGTGTGGGTCGCCAGTGGGGCGCCTGAGAAATAAACCGCGGAGATCAGGAGGGCCCGGAGAGGGTTGTGGGGGGCGTGGGTTGAGCGTCCTGGCGAGTGATTCGGCAGCCTACATTGCCGGATGACCGGCGTGGCTCACCCGCGGCGACCCGGCGGCCGCCCGCGACCCCGCCCGCCGAGGCTCCCTCGGCCAGACTTGCAATTGTCTTTGTCGTGGATTATACTTTGCGTTGTAAAGCAAAGGAGGTCGCGTGCGCGTCAAGTTTATCCTGCCTGCTCTGACCGAGGCTACCAGCCCCTACTGGCGGCCCATTAAATACTCGCTCTTTCCACCCCTGGGCCTGGCCACGCTGGCCGGCTATCTAGGACCCGGCGACGAAGCCTGGCTCGAAGACGAGCATGTCGAGCCGCTCAACCTTGACGACCGGCCAGAGGTGGTGGCCATCGAGGTCTACATCACCTCGGCCCGCCGGGCCTACGAGATTGCCGCTCACTATCGCGCCCGAGGGGTCCACGTCTGCCTGGGCGGGCTGCATGTGACCTCGCTTCCGGACGAGGCAGCCGCCCACGCCGACACCATTTTTTTGGGGCCGGGCGAAGACACCTGGCCGGCCTTCCTGGCCGACCATCGCCAGGGGAGGGCCAGGGCGAGGTATACCTCCCAGCGGCGCACGCTCGCTGGCCTGCCACCGATTCGCCGGGACCTGATCAAGCGGCGCAACTATCTGGTGCCGAACTCCATTGTGGTCACCCGCGGTTGTCCCCATCGTTGCGACTTTTGCTACAAAGAAGCGTTCTTCAGGGGCGGCAAGGGTTTCTATACTCAGACGGTGGATGACGCCCTGGCCGAGATCGACCGTTTGCCCGGACGCCACCTCTATTTCCTCGACGACCATATCTTCGGCAACGCTCCCTTTGCCGAGGCGCTTTTCACCGGAATGGCGGGAATGGGGCGGCTCTGGCAGGGGGCGGCTACCGTCCAGTCGGTGCTCAAGACCGACCTGCCGCAACGAGCGGCCGAGGCCGGATTGAGGAGTCTGTTCGTCGGCTTCGAGACGCTGAGCGCCGGCAACCTCAAAGACCATGCCAAGCTCCAGAACCTGGGCCGCGACTATGACGAGTGCGTGCGTAAACTGCACGACCTGGGAGTGATGATCAACGGCAGTTTCGTCTTCGGGATGGACGACGACGGCCCTGATGTCTTCGCGCGCACGGTCGAGTGGGCAGTCTCGCGGGGCATCGAGACGGCCACGTTCCATATCCTGACGCCCTATCCCGACACCGCTCTCTTTGCGCGCATCGAGGCTCAGGGAAGGCTTCTTCACCGCGACTGGGACCGCTACGACACGCGCCACGTCGTCTTTCAGCCCCGCGGTATGACTCCCGAGCAGCTCGAGCAGGGCTATTGGCGAGCCTACCGCGATTTCTATCGCTGGAGTTCGATTGCCCGCGGAGCGAGCAGCAAGAAGACCCTACTCCGGCGAGCCCGCCATTTGGCCTACGCGGCCGGCTGGAAGAAGTTCGAGTGGGTGTGGGACAGAATCATCCGCGCCCGCCAGACCAACCGCATCTTGCCGGTTCTCGAGGGCGTTCTCTCGGGCTGCGGCCTGCTCGACAACCATCCCGACGAGATTCCTTCAAAGGCGGCCTCGTTCGTGCCACCAGTCTTCTCCGACCAGGACCGCTCGGATGAGTTGGGCCAGCCCGTAGGCGAAGGGCTCGGGCGGCCAGGGCCAGAGCTTGCGATTGACAAACCAGTGGCGAGATAGGTCGGTATCTTGCTCGAGTACCAGGTCCTTTAGCACTTCAGCCACCAGGTGGCTGATGGAGACGCCATGGCCGACATAGCCAAGAGCATAGACGGCGTTGCGATCACCCAGATACCCCATGGCGGGAACCATGGCGACGGGCACCGACACCGGGCCACCCCAGCGATACTCGATTCGGGTTTCTTGCAATTGGGGAAAGGTGCGACTGAGAAAGCGCTCGAGGGCCTCGAAGGTGGGAGGATGGCGGTCGAGTTCCAGGTCATCGCCATAGGGGATTCCCACCGCGCCGCCCCCGCACAAGAGGCGATTGTCGGCGGTCAGACGGTAGTAGTGCAGCAGGTTGCGGGCATCCTCGAGCCCTTCCCGGCCCCGCCAGCCGATACTCTCGAGCTGTTGGGGAGAAAGCGGTTCGGTGAGGATGATGTGGGTGAAAGCCGGATGTTGCTTGCCTCGGGTAGGGGCCAGCAGGTTCGAATAGCTGCCGGCGGCCAGCACCAGTTTGTCGGCGATGGCGGTGCCGCCCGGGCAATGCAAGCGAATCGAGCCGTTCTTCTCGATGGCCCCGACCGGCGTTTGTTCGAAGAACCTCACTCCCAGTTCGAGATTGACGCGCTTGAGTTCCCAGGCCAGCTTGGCCGGGTTGACCAGGGCCATGCGCGGCTCCCAGATCGAGCCCAAGTAGGTGGGGGAGTCGGCCCGGGCCCGGGTGGCCTGGGCGTCGAGCCACTCGAATCCATCAAAGCCCAGGCCCTGCACGAGTTCGATCTCTTGTTGGCAACGCTTGACGTAGCCGGGATGGGTGGCCACGCGCAAGAATCCGACCCGTTCGTAGTCGCATTTTAGCCCGTGGCGGTCGACCATGCAGCCCAGATGGTCCACCGCCCGCTCGGCGAAAGCCAGTGCCTGACGGGCTTTTTCGCGGCCGTGGAGCAGCTTGGTGACAGTGGTGGACAGGCCGAAGGTGGTCATAGCGAACCCGGCGTTGCGTCCACTGCCTCCGAACCCGATGACCTGCGACTCGAGCACGCCCACTTCCAGGCCGGGCTGGGCGCTCTTGAGGGCCAGGGCCGTGGAAAGGCCGGTGAACCCTCCGCCCACGATGGCTACGTCGAGCTTTACTTCGCCCGCCAGGGGAGGGGAGGGGTGATACTCTCCGGCGGTGGCCAACCAGAAGCTCTTCTCGCGGTAGACCTGGGTCATTTTCGAGCTGTTCGGACGGGGGCCGGTCACTCCTGTCGCCGTTGTTGCGCCCAACTCTGAACCTGGCGAGTCAAGCGAGAGGTGAGTCATTATACACCACATCCGAGCAGAGCGGGCAGCAGCTCCTCGGCCCGGCCGAGATAGACCTCGTCGAAATCGGGGTTCTGGGCCTCGTGCGCCTCGAGGTTGACCAGGATGGTTCGCGCTCCCTGGTCCCGCGCCTGATGCACCAGGCCGGCGGCCGGCATGACCAGCCCGGAGGTGCCCACGGCGATAAAGAGCTGGCAGTCTTCCATGGCTACCCGCAGAGCCATGGGCGCCACCGGTGGCAAATACTCATCGAAGAGCACCACGTCAAAGCGGCATAACCCTCCGCAGGTGGGGCAACCGGGCGGTTGGTTCAGGTCGCAGTAGTCATCTTCGAACGGCTTTTGCGGACAGGTCGGGTCGAGGCAGCGGGTGCGATGAATCGAGCCATGCATCTCGAAGACACCGGTGGTTCCGGCCCGTTGATGCAGTCCGTCGACGTTTTGGGTCAAGACGCAAACCCAGCAGCTGTGGTCGCGGGCCTGAAAGTCGGCGATGGCCTGATGGGCGGCGTTGGGTTTGGCGGCCGCGGCTCGCTGGCGCAACGGGGCGAAGGTTTGCCAACTGGCCACCGGGTCTTGATGAAGGGCCGCGGCGGTGGCGCGGCTGGCGAGTTCTTGCTCGTTCCAGATGCCGCCCGGCCCACGATAGGGGCGCAGGCCCGAGGCCACCGAGATGCCGGCCCCGGTGAGAAAGACGATCTTGCTATAGTCCTCAATCCGGATGGGGTTCATGGTTCCACCAGCTTCTGAGACTCTTGATCAGGCGGGCGATCCCGTCCGGGTCGGCTCGCAGGCGCTCGGAGAGTTCCATGTGGACGAAATAGCCTTCGCTGACCAGGGGCCGCTGTTCGTTGGTGGTGGCCCCGAGATGGCGAGTCGACTTGCTTTGATAGGTCGGAATCGAGACCTCGAATCCGTCCTCTTGCAGGCAATCGCGCAGACGGCGCAGGCGGGGCGGATCGAAATCATCGTCAAGACCGTCAGAGAGCACGATCTGGCGGCTTTCGGGAAAGTCGTCGAAGCGTTCGTGAGCCCGCTGCGAAGAAAACCCGTGCACCTGAAGCACCACGGTGCCGGGGGCCACCGCCCCGGCGTGCCAGGCGTTGAAAACCGTAGCGCGAGTGTGGGTCATATCGGTGATGGCGTGGAACGGATGCTGGGGTGAGGGCTCGGGGTGGTTGCGACGGTGAGCCCCGGCCACCAGCAGAAAGTCGGCTTCGAGGGCCACGAAGGCGGCTACCGCGATCTCGGGGGTGCCGCGATCGGCCAGGGGATGAGGCGCCTCGATCACCAGGCCTGAACGGCCCCCAGGGCGAGCGATCACCCGGCCCCAGCCGCGTTGATAGCGGTCCTGAAAGATCATCAGGCCCGACTGGGCCCGGCATTCATAGTCGAGCCGCTCGGCCAGTCCGCGGGCCGACTCGAGGCGACCCATTTTGAGGGCCGAGGCCATGGCATACGCCAGATCGCGCTGGCTGCGCGTGGGGGGTTGGTAGCTAGCCTGATCGGCCCCGAAGCTGACGGCCACCTCTTCTTCCCACAGGGTACCCTGACCGGCTAGCGCGCCGGCCATCCAGAGCAACAGCAACCATCGCATGGGATAGGTTTTGCCGTCGCCCGGGCCTCTCCTGGGAGAGGAATCTAAACTCACCGTTCGAACTCCAATCCAATGTTTTTCCTGGCTCCGAGTGTCGCCCGTCTATTGGAGGCTGCTACCAATTTCAGCGCGGGCGAGGGGCCTGGTGAGGCAGTCCAAGCAGCTCTCGGTCCCGCTCGCGAGTTTTGCGCCGAGAGCCGTGAGCTCTACCAGAAACTGGCGGGGGGCATCCTGCGCACCGATGAAGTGGACGAGCTGCTGCGCCAGTGTGGTCTTGAACTCGACGCTCAGGCGCGTTACCTCGACGATCTAGAGCGGGCCGTTGGCGAGGACAAAGCGGTCTCGGCGGGCGAGATAACGGGACGTCTCCAGGGCTCGTTCCATCGGCTGGCCGAGCTATACTCACAGATTCAAGAGGCCGAAACCCAGGAGAAGATCTACTCTCCCTTTCCGCCGTTGGACCACTTTATCAAGGCGGGCATCAACCACCTCAACAACTACCTCGAGGTCGACCAGCTCAAGCAGCGCCTGGACCAGGTGGTGGGGCCCGTGGCCGAGCTCGAGGGACGCGTCTATCGCTTCGAGATTCTTTATGGCGACGAGCAGAAGACGGCCCAAGCCCGGCAGGCTCTGACCGCTCTGCAGGCGGGCCTCGGGGCGGTGGCTCAATACCTCGACACCAATCAGCGTCCCGCCCTGGAGGACGGCTTGCGGTTGCTGGGCAGCTCGAGCACGGTGCTGTTCGGACAATTGGCCGAGTTCGACAAGCAGGTGGTGACCCACTATTCTCGCTTTCGGTATCTCGACGAGTTCTTGCGGGCCCTAGAACTCTATCACCAGGCTCCCGAGAAAATCCCTCTGGGGCTGGTTTATGCCACCTGGAACGGCGTGGGCCAGGTAGTGGCCTTCTATCAGCGCCAGCTCGAGGGCGTGTTGCGTCTGAGTCTTTATCCCGAGTTGCGCGAGCAGTGGGAAGCGGCCGAGCAGGCCTGGCGCGAACTGGGTGAGATCTACAACCAGGTCAACGCCGGTCTCAATCCGCTACCCACTCTCGACCAGGTTCCCAGGCTGCAGCTCGAGCACGCCTTCGAAGTGTTGGTCACCGGGGTCGACATCCTCTTTCAACGGCTCGAAGAAGAAGTCACCCGTTTTCGCCACGCCCCTCACCTTGAGGGATTGCGCGAGCTGGTGGGCCGGGCCCAGAAGGGCGAACTGCCCGACGGCCAGCTCCGCCAGGCGCTCAGCGAGTACCAGCAGCGCCAGCAGGAGCTGGGCCAACAGCTTTCGCGCCAGCCCCACGACCCCGTCAATCAAGAAATGATGGCCCTGTTAGGCGTGCATGGGGCGGCCTTCGCCGAGATGGAACTCTACTTTGAAGACCAGGACCGGGGCCATTTCGGGGCCGGTTGGAAAATGATGGAGGGAACCCTCGAGCGGCTGCTGGAACTGGGTCAAGAGGTCGAGCGCCGGGTAGCACCGCGGGGCCGAGGTCCCAAGACGGTCACCTGCTTTCGCTGCAGCGCCGCCAACCCCACCGACCGCCGCATGTGCCAGGCTTGTGGAGCGGTTCTGCCGGTGGTTCCGACCGGCCCCGAGGCCACCCTCGACATCACCGGAATGGGGGTCACGGGGGCGGCCGAGAACGCCCTCGAGGAAGTGCTTTCAGCGGCCGAGAGCGGCACCATCACCCGCCACGAGTTGCGCGAACGCATCGACGACCTGCTCGAGCGGGCCGGGGTGGCTCGCCAGGGCTTCGAGAAGAAGCTCATTCCCTTGATGGGACGAAGCGCCGAGCTTGACGCTTATCTACGCTTTTTCGCCCAGAGTATCGGGGCCTATGTCCAGGGCCTGCTCCAGGTGCGCGGCTTCGCCGAGGGCCAGAATGTCTCTCACCTGATGTCGGGTGGGTCCCAGGCTCGCGAAGCGGCCGAGAACATGGAGCTGATGAAGCAGAAGATCGACGAGGCTTTGACGGGGTAGATGTCTCTTCGCGCGCGATTGTTGCATCTCGAACGCAGCGGCTGCTTAGAGGTCAATCCGGCCAGAAAGGCCGCTCCCAAACGCAGCCTCGAGGCTCTTTTGCCCGGCGAAGCCGTCGAGAATAAGTTCGGAGCCTTCTATCGCCATCAGCAAAGGGTCGAGCTAGCTACCCCATACGGCCCTCGTTCGCTGCTGGGTGCGCTGACTTTGCCCTGTGCCGAATTGGTTTCGCTCTACGCCAGTCTGGAAGGCATCTGCCCCGAGCGGGTTCTCTATCTCGATACCGAGACCACCGGGCTTTCTGGGGGCAGTGGCACTTATGCCTTTATGGTCGGGGTGGCCTGGTTCGACCAGGGCGAACTGCGTCTGGAGCAACTGATCATGCGCGAGCACGCCGAAGAGAAGGCCTTGCTCGAGTACCTGCGCCCTCTGCTCGAAGACACCAGTGGCCTGGTGACCTTCAACGGCAAGAGCTTTGACGCGCAGCTTCTGCAGACGAGATTCATGATGAATCGCTTGCGAGTCTGTTTCGAGGATATGCCGCATCTGGATCTGCTGCATCTGTGTCGCCGCATCTGGGGCGCCGGTTTGGTCGACTGCCGTCTCGAGACCCTGGAAGAGGCGATTCTGGGTCTGCCCCGCCACGATGACGTGCCGGGCTGGATGGTGCCTCAGATTTACTTTCGCTTTCTTCGCGGGGGCGACGCCAGGGGACTGGCCGGCGTGGCCGAGCACAATCGGCGCGACCTGATGTCGATGGTAGGACTGGTGTCTGTGCTCAGTCATCATCTATCCGACCCGCTAGCTTTTCGTGAGCCCATCGAGGATGTGGGCCTGGCTCGCCTCTATGAAGATTTGGGCCAGGAAGAATTGGCCCGCGAGTTGGCCGAACGGGCCCTGGATTGGCCCTTGCCGCGCCCGGCTCGAAGAGCTTGTATGCTGCGATTGGCCCGATTGCGTCGCCGCGCCGGGGACCGCGACGGGGCGGCCGCCCTGTGGCGGGATGTGCTCAAGGAGCACCCTGAAGATGCCGAGGCTTGCGAAGAGTTAGCCAAGCATCTCGAGCATCAGCGTGGCGATTATCAACTGGCTTTGCGGTTGGTGGAGCGGACCCTGCGGACCGCCCGCCTCACTCCTGGACGCCGGCGCAGTTTCCTGTCTCGCAGGGAGAGACTCCGTCGACGGCTGGAGGGCTCTGGCGCCTGAGGGTGGTCTGGATGACCTCGCCCAGAATGCGCTTGCGAGCCGCCCTGAGTTGGCGCCGTTTATAGCTGGTGTGAGAGCTTTCGCCGTTGAGGCTCTGCAGATAGTTGTCGTGATCGGTGATTTGCACCTCATAGGGGAAGTAGAAGCACACCTCACGGGGATGGTCTCGGGTCAGTTCTTCCAGCAGGGCGGGGTCGTTGAGCCTGGCCCGCATGCGGTCGACCACGCTACGGGTGGGGTTGGGCACCCTCACCAGGTGGCGGCAGGTGAACTGAATCGAGCGGAAGGTGGGGCTCGTAAACGGGTTCTCGATGCGGCTCTCGACATCGCGCGCCTCCGCGTCGGGACGATGCTCCATCTGGCGGGCAAACTCGAGGTCGCGGTCGTGTTCTTCGGTCGAGTTGCCGGTGCGGGTCAGTCGGGTCAGCGCTTCATAGGCCGAGCGGAAACTGTCGAGATTGACCAGGGTGTTGCGTGAGCGCCCCGGCGTGATGTGCGGCACGCTCACCAGGTTGTTCTTGCGCAGGTATTTCAGGGCCAACAAAGCCTCGACCTTGGTCTGGGTGATCATCTTGACCCCCATGCGGTCGTAGACCTCGGAGGCCACGTTGTCGGGTTTGTGCAAGAGCTTGAGAATCAAGCTCGAACGACTTTTCTGCTCTTTGTAGAAGACCCCCATCAGGGCCACCGAGCCCTCACCCTTGCCCAGGCGCAGTTGGCCGGTGTCATCGGTGGCGATGTGCTCTTGAAAGCGCCCCAGAATCTGGTCTTTGATGACCTCGTAGTAGGGGGTCCGCATGGCCCGGTTAGCGTGGCTGATGGTGTGCATCACCCGTAGCACGGCGCAGGACCACTGGGCCAGCAAGTCGCGCTCGGTATCCGAGGCCCGGACCAGCAGGTCGAGCACGCTGTCCGGATTGGCGATCTGGGGGGGGACCACCAGGTTGAGGTCACCATCTCGGATGCCCGGGCAGAGAAACCGCTCGATGAAGGCCACCGCCTCTTGATGGACCTCGTCCACTACGGCCCGGTCCTCGGGATGGGTCATGTCATAGCCGTAGGGAGCCAGGAAGTCGATGGCTTCTTGATGGCTGGCTAGCGGCAGGCCGGTGAGGTCGATGGGCGAGAAGCCTTCCAGAAACAGGCGGAGGATTTCCCAGGAAAATTCGTACTGGGCTCCTAGCCCGTGGTCAAACGGCATGGGCTCATTATAGTGGGCCGAATGCTCCGGGATCAAGGAAGTCTGGCAGTTTGTCCCGAAGCATGCCGCACGAAAAAAATTCTCGGGCTCAAAAAGCCCGTTAAAACGGAGGTGTAGATGCGTTCCATTCTGACCAGGGCTCTGTCCATTTTTGCGATGGGCCTGGCATTGGCGGCCGGTCCCGCTGCGGCGGAAGATGTGGTCGTGCCGACCAACACTTTCAAGGGCAAGATCACGTTCGTGAAAGGTGAACAGGCGGCCGTGGTTCACCAGAACGCCTATGTCATCGTGACCGTCAATGACTCGACCTGGCGTCAGGGCCTGGTCGAACGCGGGGCCAAGGCCACCGTGGTCTACCGAGTGGGCGATAACATGGCCCTCAAGATCTGGACCGATCACGCCGAGCCGCCCGATGAGGAAGAAGAAGCCAAGGCGGACGAGAAGAAGGGCCGCAAACCGCGTCCGAAGCCCACCGACGAAAAGGCTAGCGAGACCAAAGAAGCTCCCAAGGAAGCTCCCGCCGAAGCCCCTAAAGAATCCACCGAGGGCGACGCTGCTCCCGAAGAAACCAAATAGTCGGGTTCCGTTCTGGCTAGAAGGGCCGTCCTCCGGGCGGCTCTTTTGATTTTGGCTGGCCGCGCGGTGCGGGACTCTGTCTGAGTCTGACGAAGCCAGCACAATGTCCAAGAAATGGTTGGCCCTGACGCTGCTGGTGGTCGTGAACCTGTGGTTGTTCGGCGCCGTCTTCTGGTCGACGTGGGCTTACCCCATCGGTTATCTGGGGCGCGTCGGGGCAGGCATGGTCTACCTCGCCCTGCTAGGAGTGCTGGTGCTCGGGCCGATCGTGCTGGTGCGTCGCTTCAAGAAGGGCGATGTTTTCGTGGTCTTGGGCCTGGTCAACGGTCTGGCCCTGGCGCTGCTGGTCTGGCGGCAACCGGTTTGGACGCGCCTGGGCGAGCACGGTCTCGCCCTCCCCAGGGCCCTTTTTTCGACGGCCCAACCAGGGCCTGGTCCGTCGGTGGCTTCTCCGACACCCACGCCTGCGAATTCGCCCGAGACCCCGGTCGAGACCTCGCCAACCCCATCAACCCTATCGACGCCATCGACGCCGAGTCCCGAGCCCGAGCCGTCCGGAGAGGCCGAGGTAAGCCGCTTTCTTCCCACTCTTGATTCGAAGTGGGAGCGCGTGTTTGCGCCCGAACTCCCCTCCATGCAGTTCGAATATGACGCTCGCAACATCGGTGCTGGCGACGAGTTGGAGATCGGTTGGAACGGTCCCGACGGCCAGGGTTCGCACCCGGTGCCCTCCAAGTCGGGTAACGATTTGCACGCTCGGGTTCCGGCCCCCTCGGGGGGCTGGACTCCGGGCCGCTACCAATTCGAGATGGTGGTCAATGGCAAGTCGCAACAGCAGCTCACCATGTGGTTCTATGCCACTCAGAAGTCGGCCGAGCTTTCCGAGTTGTTCGAGGCGCTCTACCAGGGCGACGGGCAAAAGGCGTTGGAATTGCTGCTCCGCCATCCGGAGTTAGCCCAGATGCGCGGGCGGGATCCCGAGTTGGACCATCTGGAGAAGTCCCACAGCCAGGCCGACATCAAGGCCCATCGGCTGGACAAACTCACTTCGGTGTCGGTCGAGGGTCAGACCATCTGGCCCGACGGCGGCACCACCGCTCTCCACCTGGCTTTGACCCGGGCCCCCGAGGTGACTCGGCGTCTACTCGAACTCAAGGCCCCCCTCGACATCCCCGACCACAAGGGCTTCTTGCCCACTCACCGGGCCGTGCTGGCCGACCGAGCGGACCTCCTGGTCAGGTTGCTCGAAGCGGGCGCAGAACTAGAAGGAAGAGAGGGCACCCAGTCGTTGACGCCCCTGCAGCTGGCCGTGCGCCAGAGGAAGGGGGCTAAGTGCGTCAGGGTCCTGCTGGAGCGGGGGGCCGACCCGAATCTGACCTATGATCTCCGTTCCCCTCTGCAAGACGCCTGCGCCGTGGATAACGTGGAGGTGGCGCGACTGTTGCTCGAACATGGACTGACCGCCCCCCCTTCGCTCTTTCTGGTCAAGGGTCGCGAGATGGCCGGATTGTTTCTGAGCCACGGGGCCGACTTGGAAGAGCGTAATCAGAAGGGCCAGACTCCGCTCATCGCGGCCTGTTGGGCGGGTTACGACGAAGTCGTCGAGAAACTGGTCCAGGCCGGGGCCGATGTCAACGCCAACGATCGCCAGGGCTTTACTCCGCTCTACGGCGCTCTGACCAGTTGCCGGGCCGAGACGGTAAAGGTGCTGCTGGAATACGGTGCCCGACCCGAGGCCACCAACAGCGATGGAAAGACGCCCGAACAGTATCTACGCTCGACCATGACCGGACCGGGAACTGGAGAGCAAGACCAGCAAAGGCGACAAGAGAACCTGGAAGCGCTGACCAGTGCCCAACCCTAGCCGCGAAGCTGCTCGGGCGTCTTGGCGAAGTTTTCGTAGGTGGGCGGCAAACCCAGCTCTTCCATCACCTGGCCGCGCTCTTCGAGTTGTGGCCGGGTCAGACCAAGGTCCTGGGGAAAGGTGAGGATCAGATGCGCGTCGCGGGCCGGATTCATCTCGAGCATGGCCGGTCGAATCCAGCCGGTCTCGCCCGGCCACACGCTCTGGTCCCAGGCTTTGATGGCTTCGCTCGGTCCGATACCGTCGCGCTCTTGATAGTCGCGAACCACCCGCCGCAGCAGCCGGTCATCGGCCGAGGGCGAGTCGACGAAGACGGTGCGGTATTCCAGGCCCAAGTCTTTGAGATAGGCTACGATGTCCCGATGGCCGGCGTGAATCGAGTCGAGTACCAGGATGCCGTCCGGGGCGAGGCTGGCGGTGTCGCTCTGGTCCTCGCGAAAGCCGTGCAGGTTGCCTTCGGATTTCCAGAGCGGGGCGTCCAGACGCTTGAAACCAGGGGGAGAGTCGTGAAAGTTGTAGCGTGGAAGGTCGGATCGACCGCGAGACAGCAGGTCGCCAATGTCCTCTTTGAGATCGTCGACATGCATGTAATCGGGATGGTCCCAAAAGGCCGTGCCGGCTTCGGTTCGCGGCATGTCGGGGTCATCGGCGTCGCGGAAATACTGGTCGCCCCCCAACACCGTGACCTTGCGCTCTTTGGCGGCGGCCAGCTCTTCAATCTTGGCCACCAGCCGAGACTTGCCGGCGGCCGATCCTCCGGCCAGCAAGATGGCCACGCGGCCCTGGGGAAGGTCCTCCACCAGCTCTTCCAACGCACGATAGTTGGCTTCAAGCGATGCGTCGCCGCCATCTCGCAACAGGCTGGCCACCGTTCCCTGGGTATGGGGTCCCGGCACCGAGAACGACTTCACCTGGTCGCTTCCGCCAAACTCTTGCAGCGTATAGCGGCGCGAGGGATAGACCCGAGCCAGCTCCTTGAGGATCGAACTCGAGCCCAGGCGTTGCTGCACTTCAAAGATGCCTTCGAGGACGGGTTGCTTGACCGCGTCGGGGCGAGAGGCGACCACCAGTTGGGTGGTATCTTCGTCGCTGGTGACGGTCGCCACCACCGCGGTGGCGGTGGGGAACTGGCGCAAATGGACCAGCAGATTCTCGGCCGTCTGGGCCCGGGCGCTGCGGGTCGATACTCGGGCGGGCTCGAGTTCCGTGGTGTGGATGTGTTCTAAGCCTTTGATCTCGACAAAGTCGAGGGGCGTGTCGGGCACGGGCGCCATGATGCCGAGCCAGCGAAAAGCTGACCTGATGGTCTCGATGGAACGCGTGCCGATCTCCACCGGTGTAGTGTAGACGAACGCACTTAAAGGAATTTGAACGGCGCTAGCCGGCCCGGCCGTAGTGGTTCAGGATAGCTTCGATCTGATCCTCAGGTGTGCCCAGCATTTTGCCGGCGCCACGAATCTTGGCTTCCAGAGCGGGGGTGAACGGTCCCAAGGGCGGCTTGTCTTTGAGATTGGAAAACTCCATGATGAAGCCGGCCGTCTCGGCGAAGTCCTCGCGCGGAAGCTTATAGCCGACGTGGTCCTGAGCATAGAAAGACACGTAGTCGGTTGGCTCGGTGCGGCTGAAGGTGCCCTTGACCGGGGCGCGGTCGGGCCCGACCGAGCCGTTGCCCCCAAAGGGACCGAATTTTCCGGTCTCGCTGGCGTAGAGATCGCCGGTCCCCAGGCGCTTATCGGTGATGTGGCTCGTTTCGTGAAAGAGGGTGCCGCGTCGCTGGCTGTCGGCGAGTTCGAAGTCGTGCACCCGCACCTTGGCCCAGTCCTGGATCTGCTCGTCGCTCCAGCCGTAGCCGCCTCCTTCGTTGACGGCTTTGAGTTGCTGGGTATTGATCTCTTCCCGGGCTCTGGCTTTGGCTTCTAGCAAGGGTTGGTTGCTCTCGTTGGGCTGGCGACGCACCACCACCACGTCGCTCTGATCGGGGGTCAGGTGGGGGTTGTCCACTCCCGGGGTGGGCACGAAACCCATGCCAGCCTCTTCGATCCGGGGCAATCCGTCAGGCCCGACCCCGACCTTGGTATTGAGTTGGGAGGTGAAATGGACTTCTTTGATGTCCTGGAGGGAGTTGGGAGCACTCTTTTGCATGCGTTGCAGAGCGTCCCGCGTGGCTTCGAGATCGGCCAGTTGGCGGGCCTCTCCGCCGCCTAAGGTGTAGACCTTGACCTGGTGACCACCGATCTCGATGGTGGGTGGATCCTTGATCAGGGTGCGGGCGGCCAGGATGTTGGCATCGACCCCTTCGCTGGTGACCAGCTTCTGGAAGCCGCCACCCTTCTTGGGCACATTGGGAGCCAGAGCGGTCACGTCGTTGTTCAAGAGCTGCACCTCGCCCTTGACGTCTTGGTAAAGCTGGAAGGCCACCGCCTTGCGAACGTTGGGGTCCTGGGCTGCTTCGGCCGTGATGCGGCCTTCCTGAGCTGCCTGGGCGGTGAGTTTGTCGGCGTGCTCCTCGAGCACGTATCGTCGGTTCCGGCTGGCCGATTCGACGGCGCTCTTTTGCCGGGTCAGGTCCTGATAGGCGTTGTCCACTTCGCGATAGGCCAGGCGCAGCTTGTCGGACTCACCCTGGAGTTGAGCGATGGCGTCGACATCGCCAGCGGCCCTGGCTTCGTTGAGCTTGACGCGCACGGCGTCTTCAGCCAGGAAAGCCTCGGTGCGGGCCTGGTTGGCAACCTCGAATTGGGCCGGAGTCGGGCTTTCGGGAACGGGAGGCAGCTCGGCCAGACGGGCTTTGAGGGGATCGCTGTCGGTGACGTAGCGGGGACCTTCCGGCACATTCACTTTGCCGACCGGAGCTTCCACCACCGGATGGGGTTCTACCGCGCCTTTGACCGGGCCGGCGGGTGTCTCCCCGGCCCCTCCGCGGACTGACTGGGCCTCGGCCGCGGCTGCCCGTGCCTCGGCGCTGGCTGCCGGCCCTTCGCCTTTGAGGGCGTTCGAGAGCTTCTGGCCGACGTAGTCGAGGGGGACGGCCAAAGCGCCGCCGATAGCGCCGCCGATGATAGCCGAGTCGGTAGCGGCTTTGAACACTTCCTCGGCAGTGCCGCCCTCGAGGGCCTCGCGCGTGCCGCCCGAGACACCCGCGCCGATGGCCCCATTGACGATGCCTTCGGTGGTGACGGCTGCAACGCGGGTAGGCATCTTCGCAGCCAGTGGACCGGCCAACTTGGCGCCCAGAATGGCTCCGCCTACGTCGGCAGCGCCCTGCAGGCCGTCTTTGACGGCATCGTTGTTGTCGTAGGCCTCACCCTGGACCCCGCTCTTGACGGCGATGTTGGTGCCCGCCCCGGCGGCGGTGAACAAGACTCCGGTGGTGACCGGGGCGGCGCTGCCGGCGGTCACTACGGTGGCCGTGATGGCCACGGCCGTGGTGGCCGCCAGGGCTGCCCCCTCGGCCACGCCGTCCTTCTCGCCGCGAAAGACCTCGACATCCCCTTTGTTATAGCCGGTGAGTTCGCCCACCCGCTGGTCCCAATGAGACTGCATCTGAGTGTCGCCCGAAGCTTTGGCCCGATGCAGTTGGCCGAGGGCATACTCCGATCTTTCGACGTTGGTGTTCATGATCTCGTCGGTCTCGGTGAAGGCGCCACCCGACTCGGCAAAGCCCCACTGGACGACCGTGGCGACAGGGTCGGTGAGGTTGTCACTGATGGCGGTGCCCAATTTGTTGGGCGGGTCCTCGAACTGGGCCCGCTCTTTGGCGAGGGCCACCTTCTCTTCGGCGGTCTTGGGCTCGCCCCGCAGGGCGATCCGGGCCTCGAACTCTCCCCGACCATCGAGGCGGCGGTCGACCTCTTTGGTCAGGTCGAGTCCCTGGGGATGGTCTTTGCTCACGGTGGCCTGGCGAAAGGCCTGCCTGGCCCTGTCGGGACCAAGCTTGGTAATGGCGTCGGCCGCCTCCATTCCATCCACCTCGGAACCGGTCAGGGCATATTGCAGACGCTTCTCAGAGGAAAGTCGGCCCTCGGCCAGGAGGGTCTCGGCCCGGTCGCGGTCCTCGCCACCCAGCCGCGCGATCTCCTGGCGCAGCGGCTTGGTGTACAGCTGGTCATACTCGGTCTCGAGTTTGCGCATATAATCGCGTCGTTGGACGGGGTCGTCGATATTGGGGCTCAAGGCGTCGAAGAGCTTGTCTTTGTCGATACCTGCCCAGCCGTCGACAGCGTCCCGGGCTTTGGCCGCATCGGCTCGGGGCAGGTTGCCTGCCAGCAGAGCTTTGGCCTGATCGCGGTCGGTACCCTCGAGCTTGACGAGGCTGGCTCCCATACTGCCCTTAAAGCTGGATCTGTCCACCCGGGCCACGGCTTCGGGGCCCATCTCGCGCATCTTCTCGACCACGGCCGCGCCGTCTTTTCGAGCCAGTTGGTGGCCCAGGCCAATCCCGTCGGCTTTGTCTTTGTCGCCCGCCAGCAGCGCCTGCAGGGCCAGCTGCTTGTTGGGATTGCGCTTGTTGGTGAGGGCCGGAATCAGGGCCTGCTCCAGAGTGCGGTCTTTGGGGTCAAGCCGTTCGAAGCGGAGTTTAGTTTGCCTTATCTCCTCTGGCTCCAGCCGACGCAACACCTTGCTGGCTCTGGCCGGATCCTTGCCCCCCTGGGCCGCCTCCGTCAGTTCGGCGGCGGCCGCTCCGATGCGGTCGCCCTTGCGAATCGAGTCGTAGAACTTGCGGTCGTTCTCGCCGAATTCCTTGTCGAGCTCGCCCACTAGATCACTGCCGATGCGGTCTTTGTAAGCAAGTTCAATGGCTCGGATCTGCTTGGGCGAGCGGTCCCAGAACAGATCGCGAAGGGCGCCCCCATGCGTGTCCCACCGCCCTTCGCCAGCCTGGTAGATGGCGGTGACGTCGGAGTTGAGCTCAAAGGGGCGCCCCGAGACCGTCTTGGCCAGAGCAGGATCGGCGCGTAAAGCGCGCAACTCGGCCAGTTCATTGGCGGTAATCTTATCCTTGTGACCCATCGGCAGTCCCGGGGTGGGAGGCAGCAGCTTGGGGTCGATGGTAGCCTGGGGCGGAGCCGACAGCAGCGCTTTCAGGCGGGCCGCCGAGGTCTGGGTGCCGAACAGATCGTTCTTGGCAGGCACCTGAGGGCCGGTCAGCTGCGACAACAGCAGGCTCGGTTTTTGCACCACGCATTTGTCATCGACGATGAGCGACGGGGTCATTTGGCTACGCGTGCCGGGGTCGAAGATACCTCCACCATTGCTTGCCATCAGGTCGCTGCTCCTTCTGCTTGTAGTCGTTGCGCCAGCGCCGTCAGGGCGCTGCAGTAACCTTCACAACTGTGATAGGCGGCCCGACCGTGCGAAGCCACCTGCGCGGTCAGGGCGGTCAGGGCCTCTCGCGCCTCTTGCCACAGTGCTTGAGCTTGACTCTCGATCAGCGGCATCAAGCGCAGATTGACTTGATCGAAGCGCTGCTGCTGAAGCCTGAGTTCGTCTTCTAGCCTGGCTTGTTCGACAGTGCCCTCCTCCCACCCGGCCACCAGCTGGCACAGGTTGTGAAGGTGTAGAAAGGTGTCCTCTTCGGGTTGTCGACCGATGGTCTCAGCCAGCAGGTCGTGATGAGCCTCGTTCCACTCGCCCACCAGCTGGCCCACCAGCTGATGCAGTTCGGCCTCTTCGGCTTCGTCGGGATGCTGGTGGAGTTGCTCGACCACGGCATCAATCTTCTGCAGCAGCTCATTCACCGTCTGGCTGCGCGAGGGAGGCAGCTGGTCGGCCAGCCGCCCGAACTCGTCGCTCCAGCTCTCGAGCTGATGGGTGATATAGCTGAGGTATTCTGTCCACTCGGGGTCGTCAAGGTCAAAGCCCTGCAGAGTCAGCACCAGGGTCTGCAGGTCCACGGCGGCCAGGTGGTCGTGGTCGTGGTTGGCTTGCTCGACGATTTGACCCACCAGGCTGCGCAGCTCGAGCCCGTCCAGGCTGGCATGCCCCTGGCTCCATAGATGCAGGTTGGTCAGGGCCTGACGCAATTCGGGGTCGACCTGGCGCGACGCCAGTTGCAGACAGGCGTTCTCTAGCAGCGGTTCGAGATGGCCATCGAGCTCTTCGCCCTCGAGATAGCGCGCCAGCGGCCGCAGAGGTTCGTTGAGCCAGGCGAAGGCCGTGGGTCCCTCTTCGGCCGAGAGAGTCTCGAGGAAGCGTTCGGTGTGCCAGAGCAGCTCGGCGTGAGCTAGAGCGGTGGGCGCTTCGGCCAGGTCATCTTTGAGGGCCCTGAGGCCTTCGAGGTTTTCTTGAAGCCAACCCTCATGGGCGAGCGGACTCCGCTCGGCGCGCGCCACGACCTGCCCCAACCATGCGTCCAACTCCTGCTCGTAGGTCACACCAAGAGTATGCCACGCGGTGGGAAGATGTCTAGATGTTAACAGGTCCGTTTACTCCGGTGTAACAGAAAGTCAACAATTTCCGGGGTGGGGTCAGCCGTTTGCCAGGTCAGGGCCGGCGTTCTTGCGAAGCTGCTGGGATGAGTGAGCGTCCTCGTTGCGGATTGCCTGCCGACGATGCCGAACTACGACGGCTGTTGACGCCCGAACAGTATCGCATTACCCGCCAGAACGGCACCGAGCGGCCCTTCGATAATGCCTTTTGGGATCACCACGAGCCGGGGCTCTATGTGGATGTCATCTCGGGCAAGCCGCTCTTTGCTTCGGTGCACAAGTATGACTCGGGCACCGGCTGGCCCAGCTTCTTTCGCCCCGCCGACCCCGCCGAGGTGGTCGAGATCCCCGATCCGGCCTCGGGCGAGATCACTATCGCCGAGGTCCGCTCGAAGACCAGCGATGCCCACCTGGGTCACGTCTTCTCGGACGGGCCGGAACCAACCGGGATGCGCTATTGCATCAACTCGGCCGCCCTTCGGTTTATCCCGGCCAGCCAGCTCCTGGACCAGGGTTATGGCGAGTTTTCGGCCTGGTTCTACGGGGCCCAGGTGGAAGGGTGGCTCAAGGTCGCGTCATTCGGCAGCGGAGGCTAAACCCCAGCAGTCGTTTGACGTGACCATCTTCCAGGCCGCGACGCGGTCGATCTCCACCAACAGCGTAGGAGCCCTCCGCCCAGTCGCCCACGCCCGCAGGTCCAGCCCGATTTCGTCGTCGACGATGGCAACGGCCTGTTCTTTGAGCCATCGCGTAAGGCCGGGAAACTTGCGAGATTGGCCGGGGGCGGCCGCCGGGTAGCGGTCAAAATTGATGTAGGGCAGCCCCTCGGGTAGCCTACGAGGGGTGCGACTTGATAGCTGGCTGAACGCTGCCACGACGTCGACCAGACGATGGAGAAATGAGGGTGCAGTTGCTGCAGGCGCCCAGGCAGACCGCGGTCGATGGTCAGAGGCACCTCGCCAACCCACGCTTCGAACACTTCGTCGGCCTGGTGTTGACCCATGAGGTTGATCGGTCCATCCACGTCAAGGGCGAGCAAGGGTAGCACCGAGGCTGTTTTCGAAGAGCGGCTCGCTTCCCCTGGCTCAAGGTCGCGTCTAACCAACGCCGATGATCCTCTTGGGCGGAATTCGAGTGGCCTGGTGAGAAAGCCTGGAGGGTGAGTGACCGAGAGCAGGTCAAGCAGGCGGCCAGGTTAGCTCGAGAACTCTTTGTCAGGTTGCGCGACGTCGAGCCATTGACCGGCGAACTAGTTCGGCAAGGCTATTCGCAAGCGACCATCGACCAGGCGCTCGAGGGCTTCAATCTGCGCTATCTCGAGCCCCTGCACACAGGACCGCTCATGCCCGCTTTGCTGATCGGTTATGAGGTGCAGGGTATCGCGGGTGCCGAGCTAGGGTCAAGCTGGCATCAACTTCTCCAGGATAGGTCGCTGCCCCCATGGCTAACCTATGTCGCTCAACAGGCCGGGGGTTACTCTATGTGCTACCCTGACGCCCTGGGAGCGGTGCTCAGGCTGGAGGCCAACCGGAGCTTCGCCCGCCACGAGCCCGACCACCTCATTCGAGGCTTTCATGCCATGGCGGAAGACCCTGATCCCGTAGTGCTGCGTGAATACCCCCATCTTGAGGCGCTTTGCCAGACCAGAGGAGATCCCCTCAGCCAGACTCAGCTCGATCACTTTCGACGAGCCTTGTCGCCCTATTTCGACTTGCCCCGGCCGATCTCGGGTTTCGAGGCCTTCGTCAGGTTGCAACCGTGCGACCTGATGCGATACTTTGACGGTTGGCACACGGTACTCGTCGACGAATACTATGCGACGCTAGGGTACCTCCCAAGCTGGCAAGACGTAGGGACCTTCGATAGTGCCAGTCTCGAAAGGCTCGACCGGCTCGGGAGACACTACCTTGGGGTTGACCATCCACCCTCGGCGTTTTTCCTCTGGGAGAACTGCGACTGAGAGGAACCGGCCTGCGGCCCTCAAATTCCTCGGGATGATCGAACTCGAGCCCTTTCATCAACGCGACTACCTCATCGACGGCCAGCTGTTGGAGTGGGACGGCCCTGTCCAGGAAGTGCTCGCGGCTGTCTCCCTCGATGGGGTCAGCCAGGCCTGCATCGGCTCCTATCCCAGCCAGACGGCCAAAGAGTCGATGGCCGCTCTGGATGCAGCCGTGCGGGCCTTCGACCAGGGTAGGGGAGAGTGGCCCACCCGTTCGGTAACCGACCGCATCAAGGCGGTCGAGGAGTTCACCTATCGCTGCGTCGAGCAGCGCGACCTGGTGGTGCGCACGCTCATGTGGGAGATCGGCAAGTCGTATCCCGACTCGCTCAAAGAGTTCGACCGCACCATCGAATACATCAACGACACCATCGACGCCCTCAAAGAACTCGACCGCGTCTCGTCACGCTTCACTCTAGAGAAGGGCATCATGGCCCAGATTCGGCGGGCTCCGCTGGGAGTCGTGCTGTGTATGGGGCCTTACAACTATCCCCTCAACGAGACTTTCACGACGCTCATCCCGGCGCTCATCATGGGCAACACGGTGGTGTTCAAGCCTCCCAAGATGGGCGTCCTGCTGCACCGGCCGCTGCTCGAGGCCTTTCGCGATTGCTTTCCGCCCGGGGTGGTCAACACCGTCTATGGCGACGGCGCCGTCACGGTGGGACCGCTGATGAAGTCGGGCAAAGTCGATGTGTTGGCCTTCATCGGCTCGAGCCGGGTGGCCGATCTCCTCAAAGCCCAGCATCCCAGCCCCCATCGGCTGCGTTCGGTGCTGGGGCTGGGCGCCAAGAATCCGGGCATCGTGCTCGACGACGCCGAGCTCGACCTGACGGTGGCCGAGTGCGTCAAGGGCAGCCTGTCGTTCAACGGCCAACGCTGCACGGCCCTGAAGATCCTGTTTGTGCACCAGGCACTGGCCACCGAATTCGGCCGGCGGATGGGCGAGGCGGTAGGCAAGCTCAAAGCCGGTATGCCCTGGGAAGATTCGGTGGCCATCACTCCCTTGCCCGACGCCAGCCACCTGGATTATCTACAAGGCTTGCTCGAAGATGCCCAGTCCAAAGGCGCCAAAGTGCTCAATCCCGGTGGGGGTGAGCGCCAGGCGACGCTGATGCGGCCGGCCGTGGTGGGCGGGGTGACCTCGGCCATGCGTCTCTACCATGAAGAGCAGTTCGGCCCCCTGGTGCCCATCGTGACCTTTGACGACCTGGAAGAGGCGGTCGGTTATGTGGTCGAGTCACCTTATGGCCAGCAGGTGAGCTTGTTCGGGCGTGACCCCGAACGGCTGGCGCGCCTGATCGATCCGCTGGTCAACCAGGTCTGCCGAGTCAACCTCAACAGCCAGTGCCAGCGGGGGCCCGACACTTTCCCCTTCACTGGCCGCAAGGACTCGGCCGAGGGGACTCTGTCGGTCTCGGACGCGCTGCGGGTGTTCACCATTCGCACCCTGGTGGCCGCCAACCAGAATCAGGTCAATAAAGAGATCGTAGCCGACATCGTGCGCCATCGGAGGTCGAACTTCTTGTCCACTGATTTCATCCTGTAGTCCGACTTTCGTTCGGAAGTGGACATCGCTCATCCGCTCCGGACCGGTCTGGCGCATTCGCAGCGGGCGAGCTGGCCCGGCGACTCACGGCGGCGTCCCGCGCGGCTCTCCATTGGGGCCGCTCGGCAAAATCTTTATCGTGCTCGGCCGAATGGCAGCCCGGGCACAACAGCTCCAGGTCTTCCAGTCGATGTCGCCTGGTTTCGGACCAGGCCCGGACGTGGTGGCTCACCAGATTTCCGCCTGAGCACAGCATCGCTCGCAGCGGCCGAAAGCGCGAGCATAGACCGCTCGCACCAGGCCCCCCGGCAGTCCGGGCCCGACTGGGAAAAAGCGGCAACTGCTCGGCCTGACGACTTCCAGCTGGAAGTTGAGTCTGGGTGCCAGCGACCACCACGCCCGTTTGCTTCAAGGCCTCCTCGACGGGGGCTGGCAAGAGTCCCCGATCGGTGTCGTAATGGCCCTGGCTCGTTTCGGCATGGACATGCATGATGACCTGGTGTCGCACTTTGCTGCGATTGTCGGCCGTGGTGAGGGTCACTCGGGCCATCTCCTTGTTCACGCGCTTGCCATGGCGGGCATCGATCACGCCCTTCGCCTGCTCGTAGGTGGCATACTGCTCGGCGGTCATCAGCAGAGTGACCTGGATCAGCTTCGGCACCTCGGGGACTGGCGCGGGCCTGAGCACCGGGGTCGGCTTGGCGGGCTCTGCCAACTCTAGCTCGGGTTGAGCTTGACGCGCTTCGAGCGAGGCTTTCAAAGCCTCGCCGCGCTTGTGCTGGGTGGGGGTTAGAGCGACCGCGCGCTCGACGGCTTGAGCCTTGTTCTTGAGGGCGAAATCCAGCCTCTCCCGCTCGTTCTCGGGGGGGTGGTGATCGGCAGCCCCCTCGGCCCGGTCCACTTCCAGCTGGAAGACGGCGCGGCGGAATGACAGCCTGGGCGGCCAGCCGCGCTTGGCCCCCCTCGGAGTGGGCGAGATCTCCCGGACGGAGTGTGCGCCGCACAATGGGCAGGGCGGTGTGTACGGCGCACACCGGGCTGCCCCGGCCAAGCTCGCCGAGCCCCGGCCCCGCTCGGCGAGCCTGGCCTCGGCCGGGCCCGGCGTCAACGGCGAGTTGTGCGCCGCACAGTAAGGATTTGTGGGTGTACGGCGCAAGTGTGCGCCGCACAATGCGCAGGGCGGTGTGTACGGCGCACACCGGGCTGGCCCCGGCCAAGCTCGGCGAGCCCCGGCCAGGTCGGGAGGCCCGGCCGACCGACCCGCCGGGCACCGACCAGCCTCGGCCGGGCCATGCTTCAACGGCGAGTTGTGCGCCGTACAGTAAGGATCTGTGAGTGTACGGCGCAAGTGTGCGCCGCACAGTGGACAAGGCGGTGTGTACGGCGCACACCGGGCTGGCCCCGGCCAAGCTCGGCGAGCCCCGGCCCCGGTCGGCAGCCCCGGCCAGGTCGGGAGGCCCGGCCGACCGACCCGCCGGGCACCGACCAGCCTCGGCCGGGCCATGCTTCAACGGCGAGTTGTGCGCCGCCCAATGGGCAGGGCGGTGTGTACGGCGCACACCTGGCTGGCCGCGGCCAAGCTCGGCAGCCCCTCGGCCCGGTCTACTTCCAGCTGGAAGACGGCGCGGCAGACCGGGCTAGTAGGTGCGCGAGGAGGCGGTCATGGGCAGGCCCAGTTCGTGGGCCATGAAGGTCAGGGCCGCGGCCGTGCGACCGACCTTCTGGCTGAAGCTGGCGCCCTGGCCGTGGCCGGCGTTGGTGCGCGTCAGCAAAATGACGGGGTGGTCAGAACTGGTGGCGGCCTGCAGGGCGGCCGCGAACTTGCGCGATTGCCAGGGAGCCACCCGCGGGTCGTTCTCGCCGGTCTCGAGCATCACCGCCGGATAGGCCGTGCCCGGCTTGACGTGGTGCAGGGGCGAATAGGCGAACAGCCAGGCGAAGCCTTCGGGCTCTTTGACGGTGCCGAACTCGGTGATGTTGAAAGTGCCGTTGGGCCACAGTTCTGAACGCAGCATGTCGTAAAGGCCCACCATGCCCACCACGGCGCGATACTGGTCGGGGTGTTGGGTCAGGCTGGCGCCCACCAGCAGGCCGCCGTTGCTGCCGCCCATGATGCCCAGGTGCGAGGTGTCGGTCCAACCGCCCGCGATGAGGGCCTGGGAGGCCGCATAGAAGTCGTCGAAGACGTTCTGCTTGTTGGCCAGCATTCCGTCTTGATGCCAGCGCTCGCCGAATTCGGCTCCGCCCCGCAGGTTGGCCACGGCATAGACGCCGCCTTGCTCGAGCCAGGCCAGGTCGGGGCCCAGAAAGCGCGGCCCAATGCAGATGCCGAAGCCGCCATAGGCGGTCAGGATGGTGGGGCGATTGCCGTCGGGGGTGGTGCTGTCGAGGCAAAGCACCGTGACTGGCACCCGCGTCTGGTCGGCCGAAATGCCTTCTAGATGGTGCACGGCCACCTTGCTGTAATCGGCCGCCGGCTCGACCTTGAAGATCTGGTCGAGCTTGCCGCTGTTGCCGTCATAGACCGCCCAGGTGTCGGGGTTGGTCCAGCCCTGATAGCTGATCAGGGCTGACTTCGAGTCTGACGCCGAAGCGATGGCTCGCACTGAATTCTCGGCCGGCAGGTCGAGGGTGCGCAGGAGTTTGCCCTGGCGGTCGTGGTGGTCGACGCGCCACTCGCTGCCCCAGACCCGAGTTACCAAATAGCCGTCGTGGATGGGGTGCACGGCCTGGGCCGCCCAGTCGCCCTCGGGCACGACCGTTTCCACCTGGCCATCGGGGTCGACGGCCAGCACCCGCCCGCGGGGGGTATTGCCGTGGGCCACCACCAGCAGGCGATGGCCGTCCCAGGTGCCTCCCGAGCGGATGTCCGCCTCGGGACCGAGCACCAGTTTGTAGCCCTGGGGACCACGTAGATAAACGCGCTCTGGGCTGCCATCGCCGAACCAGACGATGACCGCGGCCGCTTTGCCGTCGTCGGAGGCGGTGAGGCGATACTCGGCCACCGATGAGAGCCCCTGGCCGAAGACAGGCTCGTCTTCGGTGGAGGCCTCACCCAGAGTGTGGTGATAGAGCGAGGCGTCGAACATCAGGCGCGACTCGTCGACCTGTTCGGGCAGAGGCAGGCGTACGTAGACGAACCCCTTCTCGTCGGCGTCCCAGAGCACGCTCGGCGGGGTGGTGCCGCCGGCCGCATGGGGCAGCCGGTCGGGCAGTTCTTTGGCTTCGGTGGTGTCGACCACTTTGAGAGTCACCAGTTCACTGCCACCGGTGGCGGTCCCATAGGCGACGTAGCGTCCTGAGGGCGAGGGCCAGAAGTCGAGGATGGCGCTGGCATCCCCCTGATTGGTGTCGACCAGCACTTTGGGCTCGCCTTGGGGCCAGTCGGCCGCCACCAGCACCGCCTGGGGCTGGGGTGGAGTCTCGCGCATATAGAAGAGGCGTCCGCTCAGGATCTGGGGCGAGAACTGGCGGCTCGAAGTGAGGGCCAACTGGCCCACCCGGTCGCTGATGGCTTTGCCTTCGGCGAAGCTGCCGAGTTGGGACTCGGTGTAGGCGTTCTGGGCCTTGATCCAGGCTTTGACCTCGGGGCTTGCGGCGTCTTCGAGCCAGCGATAAGGGTCGCTCACCTCGGTGCCGTGATAGGTGTCGCTCTGCGACACCGTCTTGGTGGCCGGCGGCTGGGCCCAAAGTGGGGCCACCAGACCCAGAATCAGGATGAAAAGCGGGGTTCGAAAACGCATGCCCGTGCGTTCTCGACCGAGCCCGAATTACCCCTTCTGATCGGCCACCGCGTCGCGCGGATGGGCGTTCTCATAGACCTCGCGCATCTTGGTGCGCGAGAGGTTGGTGTAGATCTGGGTGGTAGAGAGGTTCTCGTGACCGAGTAGCTCCTTGATGGTGACCAGGTCCGAGCCGCCCTCGAGCATGTGGGTGGCAAACGAGTGGCGCAAAGTATGGGGAGAGGCCGACTTCTCGAGGCCGGCCTCCTTCATCAGCCGGGCGAACATGATCTCGACCGCCCGGCGCGAGAGCCGGTCTCCGAAGCGATTGAGAAAGACGGCCGGACAACGGGCTTTGGGCCGGCAATCGAGATAGTCATTGACGGCCATGGCGGCGGTGCGATTGAGAAAGACATGGCGCTCTTTGTTGCCTTTGCCGATCACACGCAGGCTGCGCCGGTCGAGATCGAGGCGATGCATGTCAAGCCCCACCAGTTCAGCCAGGCGAATCCCGGTGGCGTAGAATAGCTCGAGAATGGCCCGGTCGCGCAAGGCGAACTCGCGGTTCTTGGCGCTTTCGATCCGTTCTTCGGCGGTGTCGAGCAAAAGCATGACCTCGTCTTCGGTCATCACTTTGGGCAGATGCCGGCCGTCGCGGGCCGACGAGATGCGCTGCATCGGCGAAGAGGGGAGGTGTCCTTCGGCCTCGAGAAAGCGGAAAAAACCCTTGAGGCAGGCAATCTTGCGGTTGAGGGCGTTGGCCGTGTAGTCGCGCTCGCGGCGCAGGTGGGCCAGAAACTCACGAATGGTCCGAGGGTCGATGGTCGATAGCTTGAGGTCTTCGGCTAGAAAGGGCTCGAGATAATCAAAGAAGATCTTCAGATCGTGCTCGTATTCGCGAATGGTGCGCCGGCCCAACGAGCGCTCGACGCTCAGATGGACCAGGAAGTCTTCGATGTAGTAACCGCGCGCTCGATCGAGATCATGCATGCTTGAATCTTTGTCAATCGAACACAGGTTCCTGCAGGCTCTCTGACTGGCCAGGAAGAACCACCGGCGATCACCGGCTCCGCGCCGATTTCTAGGAGGAACACAACATGGGAATTTTCGATTTCGTCAAGACGGCCGGCGACGCTTTGAGTAGCGCTATCCAGAGCATCGGTGAAGAGAGCCTCAAGCACAAGCTCGAAGGCAGCGGTCTTGAGTTGCGCGACTTGGCTTTGAAGGTCGACGGCGACAAAGTCAAGATTTACGCTGTGGTTCCCGATCACGAGACCCGTGAGAAGGCCATTTTGATGGTGGGCAACACGCCCGGGGTAGCCAGCGTCGAAGACGCCATCAAGGTCCGGCCGCCGGCCGGAGCTCCGGCGCCTGTTGCAGAGCCCAAGCAATCCAAGTTCTACACGGTGGTCTCGGGCGATACTCTCTCGGCCATCGCCCAGAAGTTCTATGGGGACGCCAACCAGTATATGAAGATCTTCGAGGCCAACCGGCCCATGCTCAGCAATCCCGATGTGATCAACCCCGGCCAGCAGCTCCGGATCCCCTAGAAATAGGAGGAATCCTCTCCGTCAGGGGGCAAATCCGGGGTGGAATATGTTGGATGAACTGAAACTACAAGAGATCGTCAATCGCTATGACGAGTTGACCGAGAGGTTCTGCGACCCCGAACTGCTCACCGACCCGGATGCCTACAAAGAGGTGGCCCAGGAGCGGGCCAGTCTCGAAGAGTTGGCCGGCAAGGCGCGCGAGTTTCTCACCGTCATCAGCGAGATCGCCACCAATCGGGCCGAACTCGAGTCCGAAAAAGACGCCTCGATGGTGGCTCTCTATCGTGACGACCTCAAGTCGTTGGAGCGGCGCCACGAAGCGCTCAGTGAAGAGATCCGGGTGCTGATGCTACCGAAGGACCCCTTTGCCAACAAGAACATCATCATGGAGATCCGGCCCGCCGCGGGGGGCGACGAGGCCGGCATCTTCGCTGGCGATCTGTTTCGGATGTACAATCGCTACGCGGACCGCAAGGGGTGGAAGCTCGAGGTGATGGATGCCCACCCCACCGAACTCAGCGGCTTCAAAGAGGTGGTTTTCGAGATCCGCGGACGCGAGGTATTCAGTCATCTCAAATACGAAAGTGGCGTCCATCGCGTGCAGCGAGTTCCCGAGACCGAGTCGTCGGGGCGCATCCACACCTCGACGGTGACCGTGGCCGTGCTGCCCGAGGCCGAAGAGGTGGACGAGATCTCGGTCAACGACAAAGATCTCAAGATCGACACCTATCGCGCCTCGGGTGCCGGCGGTCAGCACGTCAATAAGACCGACTCGGCCGTCCGGATCACCCACCTTCCCACCGGGCTGGTAGTGGCCTGTCAGGACGAGCGCTCGCAGCACCAGAACAAAGACAAGGCCATGCGGATTCTCAAGGCCAAGCTGCTCGACCAGGAGCGGCGTCGCCAAGAAGCAGAGTTGGCCGCCAACCGCAAGTCGCAGGTCGGCACCGGTGACCGTTCCGAGAAGATCCGGACTTACAACTATCCTCAGAGTCGGGTCACCGATCACCGGATCGGCATGTCGGTGAAGAATCTGACCTCGGTGATGGACGGCGATCTCGATCCCTTCATCGAGGCTCTTCAGACCGACGAGCAGCAGGCGCTGCTCGAGGGCGTGCAGTGAGAACCCCCACCGCCACCACGGTAGGAGGGGCCCTCGATGAGGGGGCGCGGCGGTTGCTTTCGACCCGCCCCCGTTCCCCGCGACTCGACGCCGAAATGCTGCTCGGGCATGTGCTGGGCCTGACTCGCACCGAACTCTACGCCCGCGCCGATCAGGCCGTCCCGGCCAGTAAGCTGCAAGACTATCGGCGTTTGCTCGACGCCCGCGAGACCGGCGTCCCGGTGGCTTATCTGGTGGGTTGGAAAGAATTCTACTCTCGCCGTTTTTGGGTCTCGCCCAAGGTGTTGATTCCACGTCCCGAGACCGAGGTGCTGGTGGAAGAAGCGATGAAGGTGCTGTCGCGGCAGGGCCTGACTCGCCCCAGAATCCTCGACGTGGGCACAGGCAGCGGCGTGCTGGCCATCACCCTGGCTCTCGAGCTGCCCCTGGCCGAGGTGGTGGCCGTGGATATCGAGTCGGCCGCCATCGAGCAGGCTCTCGAGAATGCTCGCCTGCATGAGGTCGCCGACCGGATTTTGTTTGAAACCTGTGACCTTTTCGAGGCGGTCGAAGGTCGTTTTGATCTGATCGTTTCCAATCCCCCGTACGTGGGTATCGACCAGGGACCCCGGCCCGAGGTGGCCGTGGTCAAGAACGAGCCCCACCAGGCTCTCTTTGCCGGCAGCCAGGGCCTTGACGTGATCGAGCGTCTGGTGGCCGGAGCCCCCCGTCACCTCAATGGCGGAGGCGAGATCTTACTAGAATGCGCCCCCTTTCAGGTGGAGCGGGTCGAGGCCAAATTGGTCGACGCCGGCTTTCATCAGACCAGGATTATTCCCGACCTGTCGGGACTGCCGCGGGCCGTGGCCGGGCGTTGGGAGGAAAAGAGTTGAATACCGAGACCATCGCCGAACTGGCCCAGTTGATTCAGCAAGAACGGCTGCATCGACTAGAGATTGAACTCGACGGAACGCGAGTCAAGTTGCGTCGACGACTGCGCCAGGTGGCGCCTGCCCCCGCCCCCTTGCCGACCGCGGACCAGGACGAAGCCGACGAGGATGACCGCCAACTGTTGCCCGTAACCTCGGAAGTGGTGGGCTTGTTTCACCAGGCAGCCACCAATCTCGCTGAACCGTTGGTGCGCCAGGGCGATCAGATCCAAGCTGGTCAGGTGGTCGGGTTCGTGGAGTCGATGAACCTCAACCACGAAGTCCGCGCCACTCAGGGCGGCACGGTGGTCGAAGTCATCGCCAGTGAAGGCGAGCCGGTAGAATATGGCCAGGCACTGATGCTGCTGGCTCTGGAGGGTTAATGTTTCGAAAAATTCTGGTAGCCAATCGGGGCGAGATCGCCCTGCGCGTCATCCGGGCCTGTCGTGAACTCGATATTCGCACGGTGGCCGTCCATTCCACCGTCGACCGCGAGTCCTTGCATGTGCAGGCCGCCGACGAGACTTTCTGTGTCGGCCCCGGACCGGTGACCCAATCGTATCTGAACATTCCCAACGTGATCTCGGCCGGGCTCATCGCCGGCGCCGACGCGGTCCATCCCGGCTACGGTTTTCTGGCTGAAAACCCCGACTTCGTAGACATCTGCCAGAGCCACGGCCTGCACTTTATCGGTCCCAGCCCCGAGGCTATGCGGCTGATGGGCGACAAGAGCCAGGCTCGCGCCACCGTCGAATCGGTGGGCGTGCCGACCCTGCCGGGCACCGGCGACATCGGCGATATGAGCGAAGCGGTCGCTTTCGGCGAAGAGCATGGCTACCCCATCATGATCAAGGCCGCCGCCGGCGGGGGCGGCAAAGGCATGCGGGTAGCTCAAGATGCCAGCCAGATGGAGCGTCTCTTCCAGACCGCCAAGATGGAGGCCGAGTCGGCCTTCGGCGACGGCCGCATCTATCTCGAGAAGTTTCTGGGTCGAGCTCGCCACATCGAGTTTCAGATCATGGCCGATAGCCATGGCAACGTCATTCACCTGGGCGAACGCGACTGCTCGGTGCAGCGGCGCAACCAGAAGCTGATCGAGGAATCTCCTTCCCTCATCCTGCCCGCCGACAAGCGTGAAGAGATGGGCTCGATGGCGGTGTTGGCAGCCCGGTCCTGCAACTACGTCGGGGCGGGCACGGTCGAGTTTCTCTATGACGCGGCCACGGGCAAGTTCTATTTTCTCGAGATGAACACTCGCATCCAGGTCGAGCACCCCGTGACCGAGATGGTCAGTGGCCAGGACCTGGTCAAGGAACAGATCCTGGTGGCCGCCGGTGCCAGGCTCAGTCTCAAGCAAGAAGAAGTGCGTCTCGAGGGTCACGCGGTCGAGTGTCGCATCAACGCCGAACGCCCCGAGGATGGCTTCGCGCCCAGCATGGGCACGGTGACCACCGTGCACTTTCCCGGTGGGCCGGGAGTGCGAGTCGACACCCACCTCTATCCGGGCTATCAGGTCCAGCCATTCTATGATTCACTGCTGGCCAAGGTGATCACCCACGGGCGCGACCGCACCGAGGCGCTGGCGCGGATGCAGCGCGTGCTCTCCGAGATGAAGATCGAGGGCATCAGCACCACCGCCTCGTTTCACCGGCGCATCATCGACAATCCCTTCTTCCGCCGGGGTGAGGTGCACACCACCTTCATCGAAAACGAGTTCAAACGGGAACTCGCGGAGGTTTAGGTGCGACCACGCCGCCGGGCCCGGGTGCTGATTTTGCACGGGCTGTACCAGATGGATGTGGTCGATACGCCGCTGGACGAGGTGGTGCGGACCATCCGTGAAGAGGCCGAGGATCAAGACTCGTTGAACTATGTAGAGGAGAAGTCCCGGCCGTCGGTTCTGGATTTTTTCGAAGTCATGCTTCGGGGCATTTGGGAACAAAGGGCGAGCCTCGACCGACTACTGGAAGAGCGGGCCCACAACTGGTCCTGGGACCGGATCGCTCGCGTGGAACGCAACGTGTTGAGAATGGGAGCCTACGAGCTGCTGCACCGACCTGACATACCGGCCACGGTCTCGATCGACGAGGCCCTCGAGATTGCGCGTGATTATGGTGACGAACGCTCCGGGGCTTTCGTGAACGGTGTTCTCGACGCCATACACAAAACGGCGGCGGGCGAGGGACTTGAGTAAACAAGGCAAAACCGCCAAGGTGCGCCGCGGCTGTTTCAAGTTCTTCCTGGTCTGTTTGTTGTTGACGGCGGGCCTTTGCCTGGCCGGAGCTACCGCCCTCGTGGCCGTGCTCAATCACTTTTCCAGAGGTCTGCCCGATGTCAGTCGCCTGCGCCAGTACGAGCCCTCCGAGACGACCCGCATCTACGCCGCCAACGGTGATCTGCTGGCTTCCCTCTATAAAGAGAATCGCACCTGGACCCCTTACGAAGACATCTCTCCCTATGTCATCAAGGCCATCGTGGCTGTCGAGGACTCGCGCTTTTATACCCATCGCGGGGTAGACCCGGTCGGCGTGGCCCGTGCGGCCTACTATGACATTCGACACCAGGGCGCCCACCAGGGAGCCAGTACCATCACCATGCAGCTGGCTCGCAACCTCTTCTTGACGCCCACTCAGAGCATGGAGCGCAAGATTCGCGAGATGCTGCTGGCGCTCCAGATCGAGAAGAAGTTCACCAAAGACGAGATCCTCGAACTCTATCTCAACCAGATCTATTTTGGCTCGGGGGCCTACGGCATTCAGGCCGCTTCCAAGACCTACTTCAACAAGCCGTGCAAGGACCTGACCCCGGCCGAAGCAGCCCTGCTCGCCGGCCTGCCTCAGGCTCCCAGCGAATACAGCCCCTTCGTGTCCGAGCGCGACGCCAAGTTGCGTCAGATTCTGGTTCTCGGTCGCATGGTCGATGTGGGTTTTCTGGAGTGGAAAGAATACCGGGCCGCCCTGACCGAGACGCGCAACTTCGAATTCAAGCGCCACAAGAAGAAAGAGTTCCAGGTTCTCAAGCTGCCCTATTTCACCAGCTACGTGCTCAAGCAGCTTTATGAACGCTATGACGAGGACCTGCTCTATCGCGGCGGACTCAAGATCTACACCACCGTCGAGCCGGACCTGCAGCTCAAGTCCGAGCAGATCGTGCACGATATGGTGGCCGCCGACTCCCGAGCGATCCATGTCGACAACGCGGCGATGGTGTGCATCGACAACAAGACGGGCTTCATTCGGGCTATGGTCGGCGGCACCAAGTGGACCGAGGAAAACCAGTTCAACCGCGCCTGGCAGGCCCGCCGCCAACCCGGCTCGTCGTTCAAGATCTTCGTCTACACCACCGCCATCGAGGCCGGCTATTCCCCCGACACCATCATTCCCGATACCGAGGTGACCTATCGGGTCAGCCCCACCGAGACCTGGACTCCGAAGAACTCCGACCACGCCTACCTCGGAGCGATCCCGATGTGGAAGGCCTTGATGCTGTCGCGCAACGTGGTGGCGGTCAAGCTGCTGACCATGGTCGGGGCCGACCGGGTCATCGAGTACGCCTACAAGATGGGCATCCGCGAGAAGCTGCACCCGCACTTGTCGCTGGCTCTGGGCGCGGTCGAGGTCAGCGTTCTCGAGATGGCTTCGGCCTACAGTGTGCTGCCCAACGGCGGCATTCGCGTGAAGCCGACCACCATCAAGAAGATTCTCGACAGCAACGGCATGGTCGTCGAAGACCACACCTTCCCCAAGCAAGAAGAGGTGCTCAGCGAGACCACCGCCTCGCTGATGATCGAGATGATGAAGCGGGTGGTCGAGTCGGGCACCGGCACCAAGGCTCAGTTGCCTGGCCGGGAAGTGGCCGGCAAGACAGGCACCACCGACGACTTTAGAGACGCCTGGTTCGTGGGCTTTACGCCCGAATTCACCACCGCCGTCTGGGTGGGCAACGATGACAACTCGAAGATGTGGCACTCCTACGGCGGCGATCTGCCGGCCCGCATCTGGTCGCGCTGCATGATGACGGCTCTCAAAGGGATGCCCGCTACCCGCTTCGGCGATGTGGTCGAAGGCAAGAAGGGCATCCTGATGTGCAACGACAGCAAGCGGCGCGCCAACTCGCGCTGTCCGAACACCTACAAGGAATACTTCGCGCCCGGGCAAATCCCCGACTTCTGCCGCATGCACGGCCAGGACACGACCACCAACCAGCTGCCCGCGCCGCCCCCGAGTAACGTCGGTGAGGGCCTGCCCACCGAAGCCGGCACCCCTGACGACGCCATCCCCAGCGGCGAAGACCCGCTGGCCATTCCCCAGCCCAACGATCCGGATTGGCCCGGGCCGGGCCCCGACTCGCTGCCCAATCCGACCTGGGACTCCGACACGGACCCCCTGGGCCAGCCCGAGGAGCCGGTCACGCAGCCTACCGATCCTCTTGATAACCCGCCCATTCCTCAAGAGGTGCCCATGCCCGACTCTACCCCGGGAAAAGGCACCGAACTCTGACCGGCGCCGTCCTGGTGGGCGGCCAGGGCCGTCGCCTGGGCGGCCCGAAAGCCGAGGTGCTGCTGGCCGGCAAGGCCATGCTCGACCATGTGCTCGCGCCTTTGCGAACCTGCTGCCAACGTGTCGTTCTGGTGGGGGACCACCAGCAGAGCGCAGCCTCCCGCGGCCTCGAGAGCTTGCCCGACCTGTATCCGGGTGAAGGGCCGGTCGGAGGCATCCTCACCGCCCTCGAGGCCACTGAGGCCGCCTGGCTGCTCTGTGTGGCCGTCGACCTACCCCTGTTGCGACCCGAACTGTTGGCTCTGCTGTGCGCGCGTATGGGCGAGACTCAAGCTGTGGTCCCCCGCTTAGCCGAGCCTGAACCGCTGGTCGCCCTCTATTGCCGCGGCGCCTTGCCGGCTATCCGCGCCGCTTTCGACCAGGGAGAGCGCTCGGCCCGTCGTATCTTGCAGCATCTCGAGGTGGAGTGGGTCGAGCGGTCCGAGTTGCTAGCCGTCGACCCCGAACTGGTGAGTTTTCTCAACGTCAACCGGGCCGAGGATCTCGACCGGGCGCGCCAACTGCTGGAGGAACGATGAAACGGCTGCTACTGGTTTTGCTGCTGTGGGCGCCCGCCCTGGCCGACCCCAGCTATCTCGAGCAGGCCCAAGCCGTGCTGAGGCAGGCTCAAGAGGTGTCGCGCCAGTTGGCCGCCGACAATCCTGCCGACATACGGGCCGCTCACGCGCGCCTGGCCCACCACTACGAGCGCTTCTATGAGACCTGTCAGGGGCTGCCCCGGCAGGCATCGCGGGCTCGGGTAGAAGATGTCTACTCGCGCACTCGCAGCGCCGCCGCCAACTATCTCAAGTGCCGGGGCCTGGCCGGTGAAGAGGGCCGGCGTTGGCGGGCCGACTTCCGCCAGGACTTGCTAGAACTCGACCGGCGCATTACCCGTGCGCGCCAGGCTCTAGAGCCTCAGAAGTTCTCGCAACAAGAGTAGTCGAAGCGGGGATCCACGCCCCCACAAAAAGCCGCCCCCCGGGCTCGCTGGCAATCGCGCTGGCAGTTCGACTCGCCATTGAACGGACTGGCGCCGTTGGCGCATATCCGGCAAAAAGCCGAGGTCCCGATACCGACCGCGTCGCAAAAATTTTGGTCTCCGGTGGGTGATGCAGGGTCCCCGGCGGTGGAGCCGGCGCCGCAGTTTCCTCCAGCGCAGCGTACGAAGGTGAGGCAAAAGCAGTTGCCCGTACAGCCGCCGCCGCCCGAACAGGGATCGGTGCAAAGGTTACCGGCGCAGGCCGCGTTGCAGCAAAAGTTGCATCCGCTGGGCGGGAAACCCGGCGTGGTGCAAGCAAGGGCGCATCCGGTCGCCCCCTCGTTGACGCACATCGAGGCGGCTGCCGCCGGCTTCGGTAGCCCGAGCGAGGCGATGGCCGCGGTGGCCGCCGCCGTCTTCAAAAAGGCGCGGCGAGAGTTGGGGGGCTGGAACGGTTCGACCAGCGCCTGGCCGCGTAGGCCTTCCAGGGCCCGTTCGAGGGTCTCTTCACCCACGGCCGCGGCAGCCGTGGGCCATTCGGTTTCACCATCGCACAGCTCGTAGACCCGGGCGGTGCTGGCGGGAAGACAGTGAACACGACTGGTGGCGGGATTGAAAACGAGTAGCTCGTCTTCGACCTGGCTGGTGACGAGATGTCCGAAACGCTTTGGTAATTTCATTTAACCCCCACTTTCTTGCCGAGCGAGGTTCGTCGGGGCAGCGGGGTCTGCCTTCTAGCGTTTAGGGGTCGGAGGTAGAAGCTGGTCGGCGGTTCTCACTTTGCGAACCTCGGCTAACACTTTCAGGGCACCCACCTTGTCCTCGAGGGCGAGCAGGGCTTTGATGCCCACGCCATAGACCGGGTCGGCGGTGTCGCGCACATTCTCGGCCAACTGGTAGGCCCCGAGATGGTCATAATAGCGCTGCTCGATCCACATGGCCAGGCCTTCGATCAAGGCCTGGTCCTGGTGGTTTAGGCCGTTCTCGGTTTGCCAGGCGTGGGTGAGCTCGTGAGCGGTCACCCCCTGGCACACATCGCGCGACCACCCCTCCATCACCCATACCTGATGGCGGCCGTTCTCGATGCCCGTGTAAAGCCCGATCTCGGCCCCCTTATAGGGGCTGCTGGCGAACTTGGCATCCATCACCTTGGGGTCGACCAGATGCAGGTCGACCGGCTTGGTCAAACGCATGCCAAACAGCTTGTTGAGGTCGGCCAGCACCTCTTTACCCACCTCGTCGGCCTGGGCCTGGGTCTTGATCTTCTCGTAGGGATCTCGCTTCTTACCCCCGATTTGGGCGGGAGAGGGAAGGGTCAGCAGGAGCATCAGCAACAGGCAGACTCTGGACATGCTCGACAATTTCTCGTGGCGGCCGGGATGTCCCTTCGGCCCAGCGTCTCAGACGGTATCGGGGTCGACCCCCAGTTCGCGCAGGCGGGCTTCCAGGGCTTGGCGACACTGGACCTCGCTTTCACTCGCCGGGCTTGCTGTTCGACCCGCTCGGCTAGCTCGTGGGCTATGGCCAGCATTTCTCCCGCCGGATCGACCCAGCGCAGCCACTGCGCTTCGAGGCCATCGAATTGGCCATCCCAGAGGGTCAGGCCGAGGCCGATTTCAGGGAAGTTCCGGTCCACCTTCTCGACATAATTGAGCCCGGTGAGTTCGAAGACACGTAAGGGGCGCCGGCTCAAGAACCCGGCCGGGTCGAAGATGACGTAGTAGGGCACCTTGACCCTGGCATAGCGCTCCAGCTGCTCTCCCTCCGACCAGGACATCAGCAACAACGGCCCAACGGCTCCGAGCAGTGGCAGCGAGCCCGCCTGGCCACCGCCCCGACGACCGCTCCACCGGTGTTGGGAACAATCGTCAGACGGGCCCGGTCGCGCAACGTCCGCTTCTCGTCTACCGTCTACCGTCTACCGGCTACCGTCTGACCACTACCGTCTAACGTCTACCGTCCGATCTCCGCCCCCAGCACCCGGATGTTGTCCACATAGACTCCGCCGCCGGTCTGCGAGTTCGAGGTGTGAAAGCGAAGGCGCAGCTTGACATCGGGCTGGCCGTCGAAGGCCGACATGTCGACGGTGGCCATGCGGGCGTCGAAGGTGAGTGTGGTGCTGCGTTTCTTGCTGAGATCCAGGCTGGGGCTGACCATGGTGTAATCGTGGCTGTTCTCATAGTCGGCGTTGGGGGCGTCGGTCCAGACCATGCCCCGACCCTCTTCGGCCACCCGACCCCAGCTATCGGTCGGCCAGGCTACCTGGCCTTCGGCGTCGTCAAAAAGGGCGGTGGTGCCGGCCGGCAGGGTCTTTTCGAAGGTGACCGTGTCCGACTTGTTGCCCACTTTGTCGATGGCCCGCATGGTCACCTCGAGGCTGCGGGCCTCGGGGGTGGGGGTGAGGCGGAAGGTGAAAACAGGAATCACCCACGAGAGAAAAGTGCATAGGTGGCCCGGGGAATCGGGTCGAAGTCCGCCCTTATGCGCGAGCAAACCCAATGGTGGCTCCAAACTGCACGGACCGATCAGGATGTTGCCCACACCCTGATTCGAGAAGGTCACTATGCCGCTGCAGCCTTCCACTGCCAACAAGCTGCTGAGAAAGCGTTGAAAGCTCTATTTGTCGAGTTAGGACATAACGAACGAACCCACTCGAGTCTCGAACTGCTGAGCCGATTGCGTCAGGACGGAGTTGCCGTGGACGACGAGTTGTTTCACCGGGCGCGAAAACTGGATCGAAGCTACATCGATTCACGCTATCCCAACGGCATAGGTGGTCCACCTTCCGATTTTTATGACCAAAGAACCGCTGAGGAGCTCCTAGAATGGTCCCAGTCCGTGATGGACTTCGCCCAGTCGAAGCTCAGCTGAAACGCTACCTTTCTAAGGTGGCCGAGCGCATCCCATTCTCCTCGGCAGTATTGTTCGGGTCCCGCGCTCGAAACGACCATTGGGAGTCGAGTGACATCGACCTTCTGGTGGTCTCACCCGCCTTCGCTCCGATGACGCGCGGCACGCGAATCGACTTGCTTCTGCTCGATTGGGAGGGAATTCCATCTCTCGAGCCGTTCGGCTTTACTCCCGAAGAGGTCTGCGACCCTCAGGGGTTGCTCTTGTGGGACGCGCTCGACCATGGCCGGGTGCTGGTCGATGATGGCACCTGGCGAAAGGCCCGAAGGCAATTCCATGAGCTAATCCAGAGCGGAGCGCTGATTGCGACATCCGGCGGCTGGCTCGAGCGGCTTGACGTCTAACGACTAGGCGCCGATCTCCGCCCCAAGCACCCGGATGTTGTCCACATAGACTCCGTCGCCGGTCTGCGAGTTCGAGGTGTGAAAGCGCAGGCGCAGCTTGACATCGGGCTGGCCGTCGAAGGCCGACATGTCGAAGGAGTAGCCGGTCCACTCGGGCGAGGCGTCACCGCGCACGATCCCTATGTGGCCCCACTCTTCGCCGCCGTCGGTGCTGGCCTCGAGCCAGAGGAAGTCCCACTTCTCGGTGGCCATGCGGGCGTCGAAGGTGAGGGTGGTGCTGCGCATCTTGCTGAGATCCAGGCTGGGACCGACCATGGTGTAATCGTGGCTGTCTTCATAGTCGCCGTTGGGGGTGTCGGTCCAGACCATGCCTCGGCCCTCTTCGGCCACCCGGCCCCAGCTGTCGGTCTGCCAGGCGACCTGACCCTCGGCGTCGTCAAAGAGGGCGGTGGTGGCGGCCGGCAGGGTCTTTTCGAAGGTGACCGTGTCGGACTTGTTGCCCACTTTGTCGATGGCCCGCATAGTCACCTCGAGGCTGCGAGCCTCGGGGGTGGGGGTCAGGCGGAAGGTGAACTCGCCAGCGCTACCGGGGGCGCCGGGGAAGGCCGGCGTGAGACGTTGCTTTTGGCCGGCCACGGTGGCGAACATCTCGATGTGGTTGAGTTGGCCCTGGTCGCCATCGTCACCGGGGTTGACCCAGCTAACCTCGAAGCCGTCGGCGTCGAGGCTCTTCATCTCGGGATTGCCCAGGTTGCCCGGGGCGATCTTGTCATCGGCCAGGGCTCGATAGGCGTTGAGGCGACCGCCCGAGACCGACTTGCCGTGCAGGTCGGCGATGGGGTCGGCGCTGTAGATGAGCCGGTCTTTGAGCTGTTCGGCGGTGAGGTCGGGATAGACGGTGGCCACCAGAGCGGCCACGCCCGACACGTGGGGAGCGGCCATCGAGGTTCCGCTCTCTTCGTCATAGTTCTCGCGGGGCAGCGTCGAGTAGACCATGGCTCCGGGGGCGTGCACGTCCACCGAGTTGGCGCCCCAGTTGCTGAAGGTGAGGGGCTCGTCGCGGCGGGTCGAGGCGCCCACCGAGATCAGGTTGGGCAGGTCGTAGCTGGCCGGATAGAAGGGCCGCACGTCGTTGTCGTTTTGATAGTTGCCGGCGGCGCAGACGTGGAGCATCGGCGAGGCGCCCAGCACGTCTTTGAGGATGGGGTTGTCGACCAGGCCGCCCCAGCTGTTGTTGGCGATCTTGGCTCCCATCTGGGTGGCGTAGAGCACCGAGAAGATGGCTCCCACCATCGAGATGCGGCCCTGGCCGTCGGCCACTTTCAGGCCCATCAGGCGGGTCTGCCAGTTGATGCCGGCCACGCCCTGGCCGTTGTCGCCCACGGCCCCGATGATGCCCGATACATGGGTGCCGTGGCCGAGCCAGTCGACGATGTTGCCGTTGCCGTTCTGGGTGTCGACCCCGAAGACGTCGTCGATGAGACCGTTGCGGTCAGTGTCTTGACCGTCGTATTTCTCGTTGGGATTGCGCCACAGGTTGGGACGCAGGTCGGGGTGGGCGATGTCGATGCCGCTGTCGATGACGGCCACGATGGGGCCGTTGACCCGATCCCCGGTGGTGATGTCCCAGGCTTGCTCGGCATGGATGTCGGCGCCGACCTTGCCAAACTGCCCGTTGTTCTTGAGGTTCCACTGTTCTTCGTGAAGATCGTTGGGCAGGTTTTGCAGTCGCATCAGGTCGTTGCTAGCGGCGCTCTTGACCCGCTGGTCGACCTCTAGGGCGGCGAGCGCGCTCGACTCGGCCAGACCGGTCGGCAGTTCGAGCAAGGCTAGTTCGCCATCGAAGGCAGCCTTCATCTGGTCGGGAATGGTGAAGACCTGGGCCAGGTTGGCTCCGTAGTCGGCGGCCAACGCTTTCATGGCGGCCTGATCGGTGCCGGCCGGCAGCTTGACCAGGACCTGGTTGGGAACGTGCTCTCCCATCCCCGCTTCGATCTCTTGGGCTCGAGCGGCGGTCAGCTCGAGGCGGTCTTCTAGATCGAACTTCGGCTCCTGACTGGGCGTGAAGGTGTCAGGGCGAGTGGATGGGGTGAGCGGAAGGGTCGGACCGGTGGCGCGAATGATAGCCATACCGGTTCTCCTTGAGATTGTGTCGCCAATCTACCAGGGGCGGGTGACGGGCTGGTTGCAAGAGTATGAACATTTGACCGGAAGGCCCCTCCGGTCTACGGCCGAAAGCAGGAGGATGCGCTGGTTGTTGGCGGTCTTGCTCGTGAGCCTGGTGGGGTGCGTCACCAACGACCCGTGGCCCGAAGCCGAGGCGGCCAAGAAGCGGGCCGAGCAGCGACTCGACGCCTGCCGGCTCGAGCCAGCCTCGGCCGACGCCTATCCGCTGTTGGCTCCGGTCTTTTCGCCCACCAAGCAGGCGGCCTATCTCGACCTGGGGCAGGGCTACTCGGTAGCCAAACAAGCCTTCGTGGTCGAGAACGCCGAAGTCCAGCGCTCGGCGGCGACCTTCGATAGGGTCTTGCCCGGACAGGCGTTGGCTCGTCATCACATCGACTGGCCCGGTGAGCCCGAGGGCGAGACTTTGTATGGCCTCGGCTCTAGCCTGGTGGCCCGGGGGGCGCTCCACCAGGAGAGGGGCCGTCTGTTGCCGGCTCTGGATTGTTACCTCAGGTGCGCCGAGCTGGGCCGCCTGATGGTCGTGAATGCCGACTGGGAGTTGTGGCTCCAGGCCTCGAGAACGTCGCGCCTGGGGTTGGCGGCCGCCGAGCGGCTGCTGGCCCAGCAGAAGCTTCCTCCCACCTCGTACCGGCGCATCCTCGAGCGCCTCGAGCCGCTGCTGGCGGCCGAGCACGATCTCGAGCGTCTGGCCGAACTCGAGCTGGTGCGCCAGCAGCAGCACGTCGAGTGGCTCAAGGCCGGCCAGCATCCCGAGTTGCCCGAACTCGACGCGGCTTTGCAGATGCGGGTCGAGCACGAGGTGCGCACCTTCGGCCAGGCGGTGATGGAATGGTATCCTCATCTGGGCCAGCTTACCCTGCCCGAGAACGCGCGCCGCCTCGATAATCAGGTGCGCTATGGGGGCCGCATTTGCGGGATCACGGGCTTCGAGATCCCGGTTTTCAGCCAGGCTATCGAAGCCCATCGAGAGCATCTCTATCTGCTGGGGGCGGTGCGTCTGCGGGCCGCTCTGGAGCTGGCTCGGGTCAAGACCGGACGCTATCCCGACGAGCCCAAGGAGCTGGTCGCAGCCGGTTATCTCGAGGCCGTGCCGGAAGGGTTCTCCTACACCAACCGCGGCGCCAGCTACAACCTCACCTGGCCGAATCCCAGTGAGGCTCGACCCGTCCCCCCATCACCAGCAGCCCCATGACCGCAAAGCCGGCGATGAAGCCGCCGATATGCGCGGCATAGGCCACGTTGGCGGTCAGGTCGCTATCCATCTGGTCGAGCAACTGAAAGACGAACCAACCGCCCAGGGCTACGAAGGCCCACAGCTGGAACTTGAACGGCTTGACGAAAAACAGCAAGCCGGCGAAAGTGATCTTGGTCTTGGGATAGATCAAGAGATAGGCTCCCAGCACCGCCGAGATGGCTCCCGAGGCTCCGATCATCGGGGCCAGCTTGTCGGCCGTGGCCAACCCGTGGATCAAGGCCGCCATCAGGCCTCCGGCCAGATAGAACAGGGCATAGCCGACATGGCCGAGGGCGTCCTCGACGTTATCGCCGTAGATCCATAAAAACAACATGTTGCCGATGAGATGGCCCGCTCCGGCATGCAAGAACATGGCCGCGAAGGCGTCCAGCAGCGAGGGAAGGGCCGGCACCAGGCCGTACTCGGCCACCACGACGCCATAATCATCGCGAAAACCATAGGCTACAAAGATGGCCACGTTGAGGGCGATCAGAGCGTGATTGACCCAGGGGCGAAGCTCGGTGGGGTTGTCGTCGCCGATGGGAATCGGGCCGAGGATGGGCATGGGGCCATGTTCGGTCTAGCTCTTGGGAATACCCTGGGGACATCCCAGCGGAGGGGTGCCGGACCATTTATGGTGGGCGTTCGAGTGTTTCGCCGGACGGTGTCGAAGAGAATCAGTCGTGACTTCCACCGAGAAGACTTTAGAACAGGCCGCCGAGCGTTCTGCCCCCAAGGTGCTCGAGATTCACGAGGCTATCCGCATCGAAGGAGAGCACGAGCTTTCGCGACCACCTATGGCCCTGGCCCTGTCGGGTCTGGCGGCCGGTCTATCGATGGGATTCTCGCTGTTGACCGAGGCCCTCTTGACCCATCACCTGCCCGAGGCCGAGTGGACGCCGCTCCTGGCCAAGTTCGGCTATTGCGTGGGCTTTCTGATCGTCATTCTGGGGCGCCAGCAGCTTTTCACCGAGAACACGCTGACGCCCATCCTGGCGTTGTTTAGCGAGCCTGAGCCACCCATGTTCGTGCGTTTGTTCAGGCTGTGGGCAGTGGTGCTGGTGGCCAATCTCATCGGGGCTGCGCTTTTTGCGGCCTGCGTGGCCGGCACCAACCTGCTCGAGCAGCCGGTCCACGAGGTCCTGCACACGATCGGCATGGCCGCCCTCGAGCCCGATTCGCTGACGATCTTCTTGCGCGCCATTTTCGCCGGCTGGCTCATCGCCCTGATGGTATGGCTTTTGCCGTTCGCCGAGACGGCCCGCATCTGGGTTATTATCCTGGTGACCTACGTGATCGGGCTGGGGCATTTCGCCCATATCATCGCGGGCTCGGTGGATGTCTTCTATCTGGTTTTCTCTTCGGCTGCCGGTCTGGGGCATGTGCTGAGTCACTACATGCTACCCACCTTGCTGGGCAACACCCTGGGCGGAGTGAGCCTGGTGGCCATTCTACACCACGCCCAGTTGCGAGCCGACCACGGCGAAGAAGGGCCTCCCCAAAACGAGACTCCGCAGTCCAGTTAACATCTGGTTCACCATCGAACAGGTGTCCCTCACTATGCTGGCCAGACCAATGCATATCACAACTTCTCGTTGCGAACAATTTCGCTCTATCGACGGCCGCGGCAACAACTTGCAGAACCCCGATTGGGGCAAGGCTGGCGAGGCTTTCCCTCGCCGTCTGCCGGTGGATTATGCCGACCTGACCGGGGCTCCCTCGGGAGCCGACCGACCCAATCCGCGGGTGATCAGTAACAACGTCATGGCCGACCCGTCGCGCAACCGCGAACCGGCCATGCGTTCGGGCATGGTCTGGGCATGGGGCCAGTTCATCGACCACGATATCACTTCCACTCCTAACTCAGGAGCCATGGACTGGAACATCTCGGTCCCCGTCGGTGACCCGGCCTTTGATCCCAAGCGCGAAGGCAAGGCCATCATTCCCTTTTCGCGTTCGACGGCTGCTGACGGCACCGGCACCGGACCCGACAACCCCCGCCAGCAGATCAACGCCATCACCTCGTGGCTCGACGGCTCGATGGTCTACGGCTCGGACGCGGTGCGGGCAGCCGCCCTGCGCAGCTTCGAAGAGGGCAAGTTGCGGGTGGCCGAGAGCGAGCACGGCCCGATGCTGCCGGCGAACACGCTCGGCCTGCCCAACGACAACCCCACGCGCCGGCCCACCGAGAGCCTGTTGCTGGCCGGTGACACGCGCGCTAACGAAAACCTGGCTTTGGTGAGTCTGCAGACGCTGTTCGTGCGTGAGCATAATCGGGTCGCCGATGAACTGGCTCGCCAGCATCCCGAATGGGATGACCAGGAGCTCTATCTGCGGGCCCGCCGTCAGGTGGGCGCCGAGATAGCGGCCATCACCTACAACGAGTTTCTGCCCGCCCTGCTAGGCCCCGATGCTCTGCCCGCCTACGCCGGCTACCAACCCGAGGTCGACGGTCGCATCGGCAACGAGTTCGCCACCGCGGCCTACCGTATGGGTCACTCTCAGATCGACCCCATCGTCTGGCGCGAAGCCGCTGACGGCGGAGCCATTCCCGAGAAGGACCTGCCGCTGGTGGCCACCTACTTCGCGCCCGAGCGCCTCTCGGAGGGCGGCATCGAGCCGTTGCTGCGCGGACTGACCCGGTTCATCCAGGAGCCCACCGACGAGAAGATCACCTCTCAGGTGCGCAACATGCTCTTCGGTCGCCCCGGCCACGGCGGCATGGACCTGGCCGCCCTCAACATCCAGCGCGGACGCGACCACGGCTTGCCCAACTACAACGCTATCCGCCAGGCCTATGGCTTCGAACCGATTACCAGCTTCGCCCAGCTAACCAGCGACCCGGTCAAGGTCGGCAAACTCACCTATACCTACGGTGAGGTCGAAAAGCTCGACGCCTGGGTCGGCTTGCTGGCCGAGGACCCGGCCCCAGAAGCGGCCGTGGGGCCGACTCTCAAGTCGATTCTGGTCGACCAGTTCACCCGTCTGCGCGACGGCGACCGCTTCTGGTATCAGAACGACCCTGGCCTGGCCGACCAGCGCGAGCAACTCGACAGCCTGAGCCTGGCCGATGTCATTCGTCGCAATACCGACATCGGCGACGATATCGACGACAGCCCCTTCTTCGGGGAGAAGTTCATCCGCAGCAAGCCCTAGCGGAACACCTTGTCCAGCGGTAGGATGTCGATCTCGTCGGCTTTGATGGGAAAAGTCGCGATCACTTTGTCTTCTTGCATGATGTCGTCGAGTTTGGGCGAGTTGTAAGTGATGGGCGAGGGGGTCTCCTGGCGAACAGCCTGGGCGAACTCCTCGGCTTTGTCGGTAATGACCACGATTTCAAGGTCTTTGGCCTGGAGGTTCTCGCGGATCACCCGGTTGACATCCTCCACCGTCAGCTTTTCGAGGTCGCTCTTGACCCGGTCCACGAAAGGCGCGGTGCCGTAGTATTTGTCGTCGAGGGCATAGCCCAGGCGCCGGTCATCGGTTTGCACCAGCAGGGCCACGTTCTTGCTCAAGAATTCTCGGGTGGCCTCGAACTCCGGTTTGGTCAGCCCTTCGTTGACCAGCTTTTCGAGTTCGTACAGGGTGGCCCGGAGGGTGAACAGACCGTTCTGGGGCTCGACCGGCCGGATCCAGATCTGGAAGATCTGCTGCTGGCGCGGATAGTTGGGGTCAGGCTGGCTCAAGAACATGCCGCGGGGGAAATACTCGATGTAGGCGTAGTCGCCATAGTTGAGCCCGCGGATTTCGCGCAGCCGCTGATACAGATAGCTGTTGCTCGAGCGATGTTCGCCAAAATAGGAGCGCACCAGCCAGAGGGCCGTCCAGTCTTTGTGGCTGCGATTGACCTGGATGGGAAATCCCAGCGAGAAGGCGGTCGAGCGGGTCGATTTCTTGACGATGGTCAGATCCCGGCCGGAGAGCGGCTTCGGCTGTGGGAGTTGGCGCGAGGGAACGGGTCCGTCGGGTAGTTTGGAAAACCCGAGGTAGAATTCTTTGGAGAAGCCCGGACGGTAGCCGCCGGCCAGTCCGATGGTCAGGGCGCCCCGGGTGTAGTGGGTTCGATAGAACTGGCGCACCTGATCCAGGGTGATTTTCTCCAGGCTGTCGAGGGCTCCGGCGTTGTGATGGCCGTAGGGGTGGCCGGCGTAAATCTGGTTGTAGAGGACTTCCTTGCCCAATTCCTCGTCGTTGCTGGCTCGCAGGTCCTCTTTGAGAAAGTTGATGAGCTGGGCTTTGACCCGCTCGAAATCGTCGGGGCGAAAGCCCGGGTCGCAGATCATCGAGGTCATCAGTTCGGAGTAGCCGTCGAGGTTGTCGCCATGGGTCACTCCCGAAAAGACAGTGACTTCCTTGCCTATCTGAGCGTCGACCTCGGCGGCCCAGGGATAAAGACGATCGAGGATCTGGGGATAGGTCAACTCGCGACTTCCTCCCTGGCTCAGCATGGCCGCGGTCAGGGCGGCCACGCCCTCCTGACCTTTGGGGTCGTCGGCCGAACCCACCTTGAACATCAGACGAATCGAGACCAACGGGCTCTGGTCAGGCAGCACCAGCATCTCTTGCGTCAGGCCGGGGAGGCTGAGCAGCCACAATAGCAACAATAGCTTTTTCACGAGTTCTTCTCCTTGAGGGTCACGATGGTCCGCTGGTCGGGAACGAAGTGCTGCGAGGCGACCTCTTGCAGGTCTTGCAGGGTCAGGTCCTCGATGGCCTGGTAGTAGCGGTTGATGAGCTGGGGATCGGGTTCGAGGCTCACGAACCAGGCCAGACTGCTGGCGATGGCCTGGGGGCTATCGAGACTGAGCGCGTATTCGTATTTGAGCCGCGATTTGACGGCTTCCAGGCGCTCCGGGCTGACTGCGAGCTTGGGCAGCCCTTCAAAGGCTTCGAGAACCTGGCGCCGCACTTCGTCATATTTGGCGGGGTCCTTGACGCGAACGGCCATGCCGACCAGAAATGGGTCGCGCTTGTGCCAGAAAAAGGGCTCGAACTTGTCCACCGACTGGTCTTCGAGCATCAGCTTTTGATATAGCCCTGAGTTCTCGGAGAAGGCCAGGGCCTCGATCACCTGCATGGCGGCGGTTTGGCGCAGGTCGGAAAAGGGGGCCGATTTGTAGCCCACCATCAGCCAGGGCAAGGTGGGAGAGCCCCACTCGATGTGCGTCTGGCGGGGTCCCACCTGACCGGGTTCGGCGGGAATCTCGGGAGCGTAGTCGCCAGCTTTCCAGGGGCCGAAGTACTTCTCGACCAGAGCCAGGGTGGGCTTGACCTCGAGGTCGCCGACCAGCACCAGCACGGCATATTCCGGACGATAGTAGCGGTTGAAGAAGGTCTGACTGTAGTCATAAAGGTTGGGATAGTTCTGGATGTCTTCCAGAAAGCCCATGGTGGTGTGCTCATAGGTATGGTGGTCATAGGCGGTGGCTTGCAGCACTTCGAACATCTTCTCGGTTGGGTTCGAGCTGTTCTTGTTGTACTCGCCCAGCACGGCCAGCGACTCGGTCTTGAAATCCTCTAGCGAGAACTTCAGGTTCTGGAAGCGGTCGGCTTCATAGTCGAGGATCTGCTCGAGGTCGCCTTTGGTGAACACCTTGTGGTAGGTGGTCTGGTCGTCCCAGGTCCAGGCGTTGCCGGCCACTCCGGCGCGCTTTAGCATATCCTGCGCTTTCTCGGGCGGAAAGCGCGGCGTGCCCCGAAACATCAGGTGCTCGAAGAAGTGGGCAAAGCCCGAGCGCCCCGGTTCGACCTCGTTGCGCGAGCCCACCCGCATCACCATCTGCAGAGCCACCGTGTCGGGCGTCTCGCGCGGCAGGATGATGACGGTCAGCCCGTTGTCGAGCTTGGTCTCGGTGTAGTCGAAGGGAAAGACTTCGGCCTGCACGGGCAGGCAGAGCCAGAGGGACAGGCAGAGGGCGGCTGCAAACTTCTTCATGGTTCGGCCGTTTGCGGCCGGTCGGGCCAGCTCCTTCAGGTGTCGGCCAGACGCTGGCGGCCGGTGTAGAGATTGAAGCCGCTCGCTTTGGTGAAACCGATGAGGGTAACCTGAAAGCGGTCGGCCAATTCGACCGCCAGGGTCGACGGGGCACCCAGGGCCACCACTGTAGCAAAGCCCGCCATCACGGCCTTTTGCAACAGCTCGAAGCTGGCCCGCCCACTGAGCAACAAGACCCGGTCGTCGGCCGGCAGCCGGCCGTCGAGAAACAGGCGCCCCACCAGCTTGTCGGTGGCGTTGTGACGGCCGACATCCTCGCGCACCAGGTCGAGTTCCCCATTGGGCAGGCAGGCTGCCGCAGCGTGCAGGCCACCGGTTCGCTCGAACAGGTCCTGGTGGTGATGGAGCCTGGCCGGCAACGAGCAGACCCAGTCGAAGTCGAGGCGGGTCGGGCCATACGGTAGCCTGGGGCACACCGTTTCAAGCTGATCCAGCGACTGCTTGCCACACACACCGCAGCTCGAAGTGGTATAGACGTTACGGCGCAGCCGCTCGGAGTCAAAGGCCACGCCGGCCCGCAGGTGCAGCCTCACCACGTTGTATTGCTGGTCTTTGCGATCGGTGCAATAGGTCATCGACTCGACCTGTTCGGGCTGGGTAAAGAGGCCTTCGCCGAAGAGAAAGCCGGCCACCAGCTCGAAGTCGTGGCCGGGAGTGCGCATGGTCACGGCCAGATCGACGGCCGGCAGGCCCGGCAATCCCACCCGAATTTGCAGGGGTTCCTCGGTGGCCAGCTGATCTTTGAAGGTCTTGCACCCCTCGGCACGATAGCGCCACACCGAGCGCTTGGCGGCGGCGCGACGGCTCACGAACTGGCTTTCAGGCTGACCACGATGTGCTTGAAGGTGGGAGTGTTCGAGCCTTCGGCCACGGACTCGAGGGCGGTCAGCGCGTTGGCCTCGGGGAAGTAGCAGGCCAGACAACCGCGCGGAATGGGGTAGGGGACGATAGCGAACCCGCTCAGGCTGCGCTGGGTGCCCTGAAAGTGGCTGGTGATGTCCACCCGCTGACCCTGGCGAAAGCCCTGCTCGACCAGATCTTGCGGATTGGCCAAGACCACCTTGCGATCACCGTGGATGCCGCGATAGCGGTCGTCGGGTCGATAGATGCTGGTGTTGAATTGGTCGTGAGCGCGCACGCTCATCAGCAGAAATTGGCTCGGTCCGGTGCTCTCGGAAGGAACGGGATGAACGGTGAAGTGAGCTTTGCCATCGGCCGTCTCGAAACGCCCTTCGCGGGGCGGATTGACGGGATAGAAGCCGCCCTGGCGGCGGGCCCGGTAGTTGAAGTTGCGCAAGGCGGGCACCACCTGGCCCAGGTGGTGGCGGATGCGGTCATAGTCTTCGGCCATGGCTTTCCACGGGATTCTCGATTGAGGCAGGGCGGCCTGGGCCAGACCGGCCAGGATGGCCACCTCGCTCTTGAGCTGGGGCGAAGCTGGCTCGAGGTGACCGCGCGAGGCATGCACCCGTCCCAGCGCGTCTTCGACCGTGATGAACTGCGGGCCCCCGGCCTGGCGGTCGATTTCGGTGCGGCCCAGCGTCGGCAAGATGAGGGCCTGGCCTGCGGTGACGAGGTGTGAACGGTTGAGCTTGGTCGAGATCTGCACGCTCAGCTCGCAGCCGGCCAGGGCCTGCGCGGTGCGGACGCTGTCGGGGCTGGCCAGGGCGAAGTTGCCTCCCAGTCCTACGAAGACTTTGACCTGGCCGGCTAGCATGGCGTGGATCGCGCTCACCACGTCATAGCCGTGGCCCAACGGAGGCGTGAAGCCGAACTCTTGTCCCAGCGCTTTGAGAAACTCGCCATCGGGACGTTCCGTGATGCCGGCCCGGCGCACCCCCTGCAAATTGCTGTGACCAGCCAGGGGGCACAGACCGGCTCCCGGCTTGCCGAAGCAGCCCCGCACCAGGAGCAGGTTGACCATCTGCTGGATGGTGGCCACGGCGTTGGGCTGTTGGGTGACGCCCATGGCCCAGCTGATGATGATACGCCGCGAGCGGGCCACCATCTCGGCGGCGCGCTCGATGAGGTCGCGGCTCAATCCGCTCGAGCGCAACACGTCACCCCAGGATTGAGACCTCAGGTCGTCGGCGAAGGCGGCGTAGCCGCGGGTGTGTTGGCGCAGAAACTGGTGGTCGAAGATCGAGTTGGGTCGCTCTTCTTCACGCTCGAGCAGGGCCTTGAGCATGCCCTTGAAGACGGCCAGGTCCCCGTTGATGCGAACCGGCAGATGCAGGTCGCACATAGGCGTGCCTTCGCCCATGAGGAGGTTGAAGGCCTTGATGGGATGGACCAGTTGGCGGGGGTTCTTGAAGCGGACCAGTCCGGCCTCGGGCAGGGGGTTGAGGCTGATGACCCTGGCCCCGTTGGCCCGAGCTTGCTCGAGGGCGTCGAGCATGCGAGGGTGATTGCTGCCCGGGTTCTGGCCGACGACCACGATGAGATCGGCTCGATAGAAATCCTCCTGGCGAACAGTGGGTCCGTCGTGACCGATCACTTCGCGCAGGGCGCGGACGCTCGACTCGTGACAAAGGTCCGAGCAATCGGGCAGGTTGTTGGTGCCCAGCGTTCGGGCCAGCAACCCATAGAGAAAGGCTGCTTCGTTGCTGGTGCGACCCGAGCTATAGAAGACGGCCTCAGCCGGGGACGCCAGGGTTTGCAGTCGTTGACCAACCAGTCGGAAGGCATCCTCCCACTCGATGGGGCGATAGTGGTCGGCGCCCGGTTCGAGCACCACCGGCTCGGTCAGCCGGCCCTGGGCGTTGAGCCACTGGTCACTTTGCTGAGCCAGTTGTGCCAGGCTGTGCTGGGCGAAGAAATCGCCAGCCAGGCGGCGCGTGGTGGCCTCGTCGGCGATGGCTTTGACACCACTTTCGCAGAACTCGACCCGTGAGCGGTGCTCGGGCTCGGGCCAGGCGCAGCCATGGCAGTCGAAGCCCTCTTCCTGGTTGGCTCTCTTGAGGCAGCCCAAACCGCGCCACCAGCCAGTTTGTTGGCTGACAGCTCGGGCTGCCTCACGGACCGAACCAAGCCCTCCGGCCACTCGGGCCGGGGGAGTGGGGGTGAAGTCAGAATTCGAGGTCTGGCTCGGGTCGTCTTGTTTCATTGTCGAGCAGTTGCGCCTCTTTGTCTTTGCCGAGATGTCGCAGCACGGTGGCCAGGTTGGTGCGGGCTCGGACCACCTCGGGGTGGTGGGCGCCCAGGCTTTCGGTCAGCGTCGAGACCGCCGCCGAGATGAGTTCTTCGGCAACCTCGGTTTGGCCCCGTTCCAGAGCTAGCGTGCCCAGGTTGACCCGCACGGTGGCCGTGCGCGGATGGGTGGGCCCGAGCCGCTCACGCCAGATTTCTAAGGCCTGCTGAAAGCCTCGTTCGGCTGCCTCGAGCTGTCCCGCTTGCTGATCCAGGCCGGCCAGGTTGTTGAGGCTGGTGGCCACATCGGGATGATCTTCGCCGAAATGCCGGCGGCGAATATCCAGAGCTTGTTGCAAGGCTGAGCGGGCATCCTCGAGGTTGCCCAGGCCGCGCTCGCTTTCCCCCAGATTGTTGAGGGTGGTGGCCAGGCTCGGGTGGCCTTCGTCGAGGCTTTCTTGCTGAATGGCCAGGGCTCGCCGGCACAGGCCGCGAGCCTCTTCCAAGCGACCGCTGGCCAGGTAGAGCGCGGCCAGGTTGTTGAGGCTGAGGGCCACGTCGGGGTGCCTCTCGCCGAGTGATTCCTCCCATAGCCGAAAAGACCGAACATAGAGCGGTTCGGCCTGGTGATAGCGGCCCTGGGCCAGATAGAGCATGGCCAGGTTGTTCAGGGTCACGGCCAGATCGGGATGATACGGCTGCAAGACCTTCTCGCGGATCACCAGCGAGCGCAGATAAAGACGCTCCGCCATCTCGAGTCGACCCATCACGCGATAAAGTTCGGCCAGATTGTTGAGGTCGGTAGCCACCTCGGGATGCTCGTCGCCGTAGCAGCGACGGTCGATGCCAAGAGCCCGTCGAAACAACACCTCGGCCTGCTCGAAGTTGCCCTCGAGGCGATGCAGTTCGGCGAGATTGTTATAACAGGTGCCCACGCTGGGGTGTTCGTCACCCGAGCGCTGGCGATGCATCTCGAGCGCTTGCCCCAAAAGCTCGCGGGCCTGACCCAACCGACCCTGCTTGCGACAAAGTTCGGCCAGGTTGTTAAGCCCGGTGGCCACGTGGCTGGGCTGGTCGTGTTCTCGCCAGCAGGCGACCGCTTCGTTATAGAGCTGGTGGGCCAGGTCGTAGGCCCCCAACTGCTCGTGCAGGCCGGCCAGGTTGTTCTTGACGGTGGCCACCTCGGGATGGTCTTCACCATAGACTTCCATGCGCAAGGTGAGAGCTTCTTTGAAGAGCTCGCGGGCCTGCTTGAATTCTCGCTCGCACAGGCGCAGGCTGGCCAGGTTCGACAGGCAGGTGGCCAGTCCCGAAGGGTCGCGATGGCCGCGATAGGCCATCAGGGCCTGGCTGAGCATCCGGTCAGCCTCTTTGTAGCGTCCGGCCGTAACCAGAATTTCTCCCAGGGTGGCCTGACACGAGGCCGCTTCGAGCGAATCATCACCGCGGTTTTCGCTTTCGACCGCCAGCGCTTTGCGGATAGTCCGCTCGGCCTCTTCCAGCCGGCCCGTCAAGCGATAGAGAACGGCCAGATTGGCCAGGGTGACGGCGGGCTCGTCGGTCTTTTCCAACTCGGCGCGGAAGAGCTCTTCGGCCAGACCGAAATTGCCGTTTTGAAAGGCCGCCAGCGCGCTCGAACTCATCTGCCGGCTTTCGCCACCCCCAGCTTTGTGCCTTCCAACAGCCTGTTCACTTAGGTTTAACAACTTTGGGGGGTGACCGGAGGTATCTTCAGTTCAGAGATATTTAAGAGATACACAAGTCACCTCCAGGAGCCACGACATGAAGAAAAGCCGCATCGAGATTTCCATCCCCACCCAGAACAAGGCCTATGTTCGCACCGAGATGGACTGCCAGCACCAGCTCGAAGCCAAAGCCGCCGAGTCTTGCCGCCAGGAGCAGGCAGCTTAGAGCAGCCCGAAACCAGACGGTAGCCGCGCGGGTTGATCCCTTTGACGGCCGCAGCCGGCGCGCCGCTGGAGAATTACGCTGAATCTGCGCTTTGATAACCGGTTCCTCGAGGAACTTCCCGGTGATCCCCGCGAGGGTGGCTATCCTCGTCAGGTGCTTGGCGCCTGTTGGTCGCGGGTCAAACCTACCTCGGTTCGAGCCCCTCGCTTGTTGGCCTATGCCCGCGAAGTGGGCGACCTGCTTGGCCTGACCGCTCAGGAAATCGAATCGGAACGCTTTGCTCAGGTCTTTGCAGGCAATGACCTCGAGCCCGGCATGGACCCCTACGCCGCCTGCTATGGTGGGCATCAATTTGGCAACTGGGCCGGTCAACTCGGCGACGGCCGGGCTATCAACCTGGGCGAGGTCGTCCATGACGATCGCCGCTGGGAGATACAGCTCAAAGGCTCCGGGCTGACCCCCTATTCGCGCCACGCCGACGGGCGGGCGGTATTGCGCTCCTCCTTGCGCGAGTTTCTGTGCAGCGAGGCGATGCACCATCTCGGGGTGCCCACCACTCGTGCCTTGAGCCTTGTGCTCACCGGCGACCAGGTCATTCGCGACATGTTTTACGACGGCAACCCCGAGCCCGAGCCCGGAGCGGTGGTGTGCCGGGTGGCTCCCTCCTTCTTGCGCTTCGGCAACTACGAGATTCTGGCCGCCCGCGACAACACCGAACTGTTGACCAAGCTGGTCGACTTCACCATCGACCGCGACTTTCCCGAACTCGAGGGCGACCGGGCCGCCTGGTTTGGCGAGGTCTGCCGGCGCACGGCCGTGATGGTGGCGCACTGGATGCGAGTTGGTTTCGTGCACGGCGTGATGAATACCGACAACATGTCGATCCTCGGCCTCACCATCGACTACGGGCCCTATGGCTGGCTCGACAACTTCGACCCCGACTGGACTCCCAACACCACCGACGCCGCCCGCCGTCGCTATCGCTACGGCCATCAACCGGCAGTGGCCCAATGGAATCTAGTTCGCCTCGCCAGCGCTCTGGTCGGCCTGTTCGAAGACGACACTCCCCTGCAGCAAGGTCTCAACGATTACGTCGAGGTGTTCAACCGCACTTCCCAGGAGTTCAACCTGGCCAAGTTCGGCCTGGGCCAGGCCGACGACCTCGAGCTGGTCGAAGAAGCCTACGGTCTGATGGCTCGAGCAGAAGTCGACATGACCCTCTTCTTTCGCGCCCTGCCCGGCGCTGCCAGCGTCGAGGACCTGGCTCACGCCTTTTACGACGAGGACAAACGCCAGACCCACCGCGACGAGTTTTCGGCCTGGCTCGAGCGCTATCTGGGCCGGGCCCTTCCCGAACGGCGGGCCACCATGGATGCCGTCAATCCACTCTATGTGCCTCGCAACTATCTGGCCCAGGAGGCCATTGACGAGGTCGAAACCAGCGGCGAGACGACTCGCCTCGAAGCACTGCTCGAGGCCTTCCGCCGCCCCTACACCGAGCAACCTGGCTGCCAGCACTTCGCCGAGAAACGCCCCGACTGGGCTCGTAATCGCCCGGGTTGCTCGATGCTCTCATGCAGTAGCTGAGGGCCTGTCAGGAAGTAATCCCTGACAGGCCCTAGCCTATGGATAGATCCGAAAGGGTGGGGCTACAGGAGCGCCTGGAGTGGGGTCAGGACGGTCGAGGCCGGCTATGATTAGGCGAGCATCGAGTTCTAAACCTGATGCATTCCATCTAAATGGGGAGAATATTTACTAATGAAGACTCATCACGCCGCCTGGTACAAGCCCGAATACGACAGCACCTGGGACCGCGTCAAAGCCGCGTTTGCAAACGATTGGGAGCAGACCAAGAACGACTTCGGCTCGAAGTTCGCTCGCGACCTCGACCAGGATGTCGACGACACCATCAAGCAGATGGCCGGCAAACAGTCGACCGTTCGCTTCGGCGAGCGGGAATTTGACGACATGGAGCCGGCCTTCCGCTATGGCCACGCCGCGCGTCGCCACTACAACAAGGATTATCCCACCTGGAACACCGAGCTTCACAACAAGCTAAAAGCGGATTATCAGGGTGACTGGGACCGTGACTGGCCCCTCGTTCACCATGCCTACGGCTATCGCTATAAGGGCTAGTCAGACTCGACCGGCAACGGCCGGACGATACGACGGGAAAGCCCCGCTCTCGAGCGGGGCTTTCGGTTAGTTTCAGGGTAGTTTGAGGCGATTCGTCTAACCTGGCTGCATGAGAATTCACGCTTTGACTCCGAGCTATAGCTATCCATCCCGGCCGGCGGCCAGCCCGCCCCCCAACAACCCCGGTCCTCAGGACCAGGTGACCATCAGCCGTCGTAAGCAAGGCCGCGCCTTGGAGTGGGCCGGGTTCGCGGGCATGATGGTCGGTGGGTCAGTGGTGGTAGCCAACAGCGTGGGCCTGATGTCGGCCGGCGGCGGCCTGGGCCTGGCCATCGCGGCCGCCGGCGGCGTGGCCATGGTGGCCGGCCGCTATATGCAGAACTGAACTGTCACCCTCAGGGCGCATCGACATCGAAGGGACGATCGAACTGGTTTACCCCGCTACCTTGGGTCCCGAAAACCGTCCAGTTACTTCCCGCCATGTCGTCGAAGCGGATGATCCGACTGTTGTCACTGTCGGCCACGAAAATCTGCCCGCCGGTGCCCACGTCCAGGCCGACCGGCCGTTGGAACTGGTTTATTCCATTACCCATTGATCCGAAAGTGACCCAGTTGGTCCCGGTCATGTCGTCAAAGCGGGCGATTCGGTGGTTCAGCCGGTCGGTCACATAGATGCGACCGCTGGCATCCAGGGCCACGTCGGCGAGAAGGAAGAACTGGTTCACCCCGGGGCCAACGGTCCCGAAGGTAGTCCAGTTCGTGCCGGTCATGTCGTCAAAGCGCACCAACCGGCTGTTGGACGTATCGGCTACGTAGATCCTTCCGGCCGCATCCAGAGCCAATCCGTTCGGTTCGTCGAACTGGTTGACGCCATTGCCGAGGGAGCCGAAGGTGGTCCAGTTGGTGCCGGTCAGGTCGTCCATCCTGACGATTCGGCTGTTGCCGCCATCCACGAGGTAAATCCGTCCCTGCCCATCCAGAGCCGGGCTAGTGGGGAAGCTGAACTCGTTCACGCGGTTTCCCGCGTCGCCCAGGCTGAGCAGGTTGGCCCCGGTGATGTCGTCCACGCGGCGGATCCTCGAGTCGGAGGCGGTGAAGTAGATTTTCCCCTGACCGTCTCGAGTCGAGTTGTAAGGACGGGCCGGCACGTCCAGGGTAGTCCAGTTGGACCCGTTCAGGTCGTCGAACTGCACCACCCGCCGATTGAGAGTGTCCCCGACCAGGATTCCCCTGAGCAGCCCGCCAAAGGCGTCGCTGGCCGCCATGATGCCGGTGTCGGAGGTGGCCACCAGGGTGTAGCCGGCACCTCCGCGGTCGAGGACGAGGTCTGGGAAGGTGGCCACGCCATCGGTGGTGGTGAGCTGAGTGGTTCCGCTCAAGGTGGTCCCACCCGGGTTGTTGCCGAGGGTGATGGTCACGGTGGCGTTGGTCAGGTTGCCAAAGGCATCCCTAGCCTCAACCTGCACCGGCGGATTGATCGGCTGGTTGACCTGCACGTTCGACGGCTGCACCAAGAAGGTTAGCTGGCCGGCGGTGGCCGGGGTGATCGCGAACGAGTTGCTGGTAGCGCCCTGGAGGCCCGGTGACGAGGCCACCAGAGTATAGCCGGTGCTCACCCGGTCGAGGCTGAGGTCGTTGAAAGTCGCTACCCCGTTGACCGCGTTCTGAGTCGTCGTCCCCGCCAGCGTTGCTCCGCCCGGGTTGGAGCCCAACGAGATGGTCACGGGGTTGGTGGCCTGAGTGACGACCTGGCCGTTTTGGTCAAGAATGGCCACCTGTAGATTGGGGATGGTCGTCCCGGCGGTCCGCTGCGGCTGGCTCAGGAAGCTCAGGCTCGTGGGGGGACTGACGGTCTGAGGCGCCCCAGTGGCACCATCTCCTCCCTCGCAGGCCAACAAGGCTAGAGCTAACAGCGCGCTGAGGGCTAACCGTTGTAATCTTTTGAGCATGGCGGAATTCCCCGGTGTCACAAGATCTGATACGATTTGTGTCTACGAGCCTGGGGTCCGCAAGACCTTTCGCCGGAACCTACCCGGCTGTGGCAACCAGATATTGCTCGCGCTCGAATACGAAGGGGCCCAGCTGTCGATAGTCCCAATCCCGATGACTATGCGAGAAATCCCGCCAGGTCACGGCTTCATCGCCTATCTGGATGATGAAGCTCAAATTCCAACAGCCCCAAGCGCCACACTCACAGAGCAAGCCGACGACTTCCTTGGCGCCACCTGAGGCGGCTAACTCCTTAGAAGTCTCGAAGACATCGCGGTAGAGGCCTGGACCATAAGATCCGGCGACCGAGGGAGTGCCGTCTTTCTTCGCCTGGGGAAGCTCCACTTCACGGAGCAGGTCGAGCAACCGCCGGCCGTCGATGAGGCATTCTTGTTCCACGATTTGAATCTTGTTTCGCATCTCAGCTCGCCTTAGACTTCTAATATTACCCGCCGGGATCAGCCCCCAAACCCGGACGACGAAGCGCCCTTTCCCTGAAAAAAAAGGAGGCGGACGATGGCTCGTCCGCCTCGCTGCATATCCGCAGTCAGTTGCCGCGGCCACGCCGCGGCTCCCAACTCTGTAGCACCACCGTCTGTCGACCCGTCTAACTACGGCCGGTGGGTGCAAATCATCTTGTGGGCGTTGCAATAGTGGGCCGGGTAGTTGTATTGGTTCGGGTTGTTGTTGCCGTATTGGCCGTTGTGGTTGCCACGGTTTCCGTTATTGTGCTTGTGGTGACCGCGGCCATTCTGATTACGATGACGCTTGTCGTGCCGGTCGTTGTCATCGCACTGGCCCTGGTTGCCCTGGTAACCCCCGTTGTAGTTGCCGTTGCCATATTGGGGGTGGCTGCAATACTGGTTGTGCTGGTTGCAGTAATAGTGGCCGGGTGGGGGGCCGCCGTAGTTGCCCTGGTTATTGCTGTATTGCGCGTGGTTGCAATACTGGTTGTGCTGGTTGCAGTAGTAGAAACCGGGCGGTGGGCCGTTGTTGCCCTGGTTATTGTTGCAGTTGCCCTGGTTGTTGTTGCCGTATTGGGCATGGTTGCAATACTGGTTGTGCTGGCTGCAGTAGTAGAACCCTGGCGGGGCCTGATTCTGATGGGACTGCGTATTGCGGCCGCCGTTGATGAGTCGGTCGAGGCGTTGGAGAACGTTTGTCTGCGCCGACGCGCTACCGGACATCATCGCGACCACCATAGCCAGGACGGCTAATCGACGAACGATCATGTCCTAACCTCCGAGACTGGTGATCTCCTGACCCATGGGTCAGGGTGGTTCCATCTTACCGGCCCAAGCCGAAGCCCACATGACAGCCTGTGACAGGCGGCTAGAACAGGTAAAGCAGGCCTAACAGGATGATGGCATAGAGAGCGCTCAGACCGATCGGGAGGGCGGTACGCTCCAGGCGACGATAGGCTCGTTCTTGCCAGGCCTCGACCTGGGCGGGAGTGCGGGACAAGCGCAGGGCGAGCGCTGCCAGAGGGACTACGAAGCCCCCCAGGCCGTGACGCAGGCGGGCTCGTAGCGGCAGCAGGAAGTTGCGCATGACGGCCGTGTCGGCGGCCTCGTTGAGGTCGTTGAGGGAGCGATCGCAGAGCCCATAGAACAGGCGCGAACCCTTGCGATAGAACCAGTCGAAATCGAGGTTGATGACGCGTTTTTCGGCCGGGTCAAAGCCGCCCAGCAGCATCAGGCCAAAGGCCAGCCCGGCGAAGGAGAGGAGCTGCAACTGTTCGAGAATGTGGCCGCCCGTGTAGGGCTGGTAGTCGACGGCGTAGGGCACGATACGATAGACGGTCTGGTAGGGAAAGCATCCGATCACCACGCAGGCTGCGGCCGATAGACCCATGGCTGCCAGCATCGGGGCTGGCGCCTCTTTGACCCGGTGGCCGGCGTCGTGGCTGAAGAAGGTGAAAAAGGGAATCTTGATGCCGGCATGGTGGAGCACCCCGGCCGAGGCGAAGACCAGGGCGAACCAGACCACAATGTGATGCTCTTCGGCGGCGCTGCTGACGATCAGCGACTTCGAGACAAAACCCGAGAAGCCCGGCACCGCCGAGATCGAGGCCGCGCCTACCAGGCAGAAGGCGCAACTCCACGGCATGCTTTTGTAGAGGCCACCCAGGCCGGTGCAATTGGCGGTGCCGGTGCGCAGCATGGCCGCACCCACCGCCATGAAGAGCAGGCCTTTGAAGAGAATGTCGTTGAAGGCGTGGGCGATGGCTCCGTTGACGGCCAGGTGGGTGCCGATGCCGATGCCCACCACCATGAAGCCCACCTGGTTGACCATGCTGTAGGCCAGCACTCGTCGCAGGTCGTTTTCGATCACGGCATAGAAGATCGGGAAGACGGTCATCACGGCCCCGATGTAGATAAGTGGCTCGGCCCCCTCGAAGCAGCGGGCCAGGGCGTAGACGGCCGTCTTGGTGGTGAAGGCCGACAGGAAGATGATGCCGCCGATGGTGGCCTCGGGATAGGCGTCGGTCACCCAGGTGTGCAGCAGCGGCCAGGCGCAGTTGAGGCCAAGACCGAGGAAGATGGCCCAGGCTCCGGGCGCGGCCAGGCCGATCGGACCCATGCGACTGGTGCCGGTGGCCGTGATGTAGCTCAACAGCCCATAGAGCAGCAGCAGTCCGCCCGCAAAGTGCAGCAAGAGATAGCGCACCGCCGCCGCCCGGGCCTTGTCGGTCTGGCGGTTGAGAATCAGGAAGGTGGCTGCCAGCCCGAGCACTTCCCAGTAGGCATAGAAGCTGAAATAGTCGCCGGCCGTAACCGCGCCCACGGCGGCCCCGGCATAGACCAGGCCGGTCGTGAACTCGACATCGTTATCGAAGTGAAAGCAGTAGAGCAGCGCGATCAGGGCCACGACGTGGAAGATGAGTACGAAAGCGCGACTGAGCGGGTCGATGCGAGCCAGGATCAGCTGCTGACCGAGAAAGTCGTAGACGCCCATGTCGACGCCGGGCTGCAGCTGCCAGACGTTGTACAGGCTGGCCAGGGGTAGGGCCAGGAGATAGGCCTTCTTGATAGCGCCTTTGAGGAAAGGGACCAGGGCCGCTCCCAGCATCATGACCAGGGCGGGCAGGACGACTTCATTCATAGTAGTCCTCCTCTCGCTCCACCAGCGGTCGCAGGCAGTGCTTGGAGATCAAGACCAGCAGGGCGTAAGCCACGAAGCTATAGACGGCATAGAAGCCGGGCCAGCTTTCCCAGGCGAAATGGGGATGCCGCTCGACCAGCGGGTCGGCCAGCAAAAGCAGCGCGCACAGGGCGAAGAGCGCATAGAGAAACCTCATAAGTGGCTCCAGCTAGAGACCAGGATGACGATGAGATAGAGGCTGGTCAGTCCGAAGATGATGCGAAAGACGGTGGGGTAGGGCTCGACTACGTCATGCTGGAGCACTTTCGGTTCACCATTAGACACGTCCATCAGGCACCTCCCGCCCCAAAAAGCTGGGCTAGCTGTAAGAATGGTTGAGGATAGAAGAAGAGCAATAGCGAGAGGGCGGCCGTGATGACCGGTGGGACCAGGCAGAACGTGGGCGCCTCGCCGTGTTCGGGGCTGCCTTCAGGCACGGGGCGGAAGTAGGCTCGATAGACGATAGGAAAAAGCGTGCAGGCCTTGAGAAACGAGCTGGCCAGGATGCACATGGCCGCTCCCGTGAGCCCGGCCTGGAGGGTTCCCTGGAGGATGAGCCACTTGGAGAGAAAGCCGCCCGTGGGCGGCACGCCCACGATCGAGAGGCTGCCGATAAAGAAACAGGCCATGGTCAAAGGCATGCGGCGACCGATGCCATCGAGTTGGCTGATGTTCTTCTTCTTGCTGGCCACGTAGATGGCTCCGGCGCAGAAGAAGAGAGTGATCTTTCCGAACGCGTGCATGGCGATGTGGAGGGTTCCGCCGGTGATGCCCGCGGGCTGCAGGGTGGCCACTCCCAGCACGATGTAAGCCAATTGACCGATGGTGGAAAAGGCCAGGCAGCGCTTGAGATTGTCCTGGGTGAGCATCATCAGGGCGGCGGTCAACACGGTGGTGGCCGTGATAGCGCACAGGTAGCGATCGGCGCCCATCAGGCTGAGCAAGTCGGTTCCGTAGATACCGCTGAGCACCCGGATGATCGAGAAGACGCCGACCTTGACCACGGCCACGGCGTGCAGCAGCGAGCTGACCGGCGTAGGTGCCACCATGGCGTTGGGCAACCAGGAGTGGACCGGCATGATGGCCGCTTTGGAGAAGCCGAACACGAAGGCCAGCAGGACCAGAGCTCGGAACGTGTCCGATCCACCCAGGTGAAGGGCCGAGAATTCGAGGCTGCCGGTGTTGACGAAGACGGCGCACATGGCCGGAAAGACCAGGGCCACCGAGCCCCCCAAGACATAGGCCAGATACTTGCGCCCCGAGGCCACCGCCTCGGCGTCGCGATGATGGGTGACCAGGGGAAAGGTCGAGAAGGTCAGCAGCTCATAGAACAGATAGAGGGTGAGCAGGTTGCCGGCCATGGCTACTCCCATGGTGGCTGCGATGGCCACCGCGAAGAAGCAATAGTAGCGCGTCTGGTCGTGCTCGTGCAGGCCGCGCATGTAGCCGATCGAATAGGCGCTGGTCACCAGCCACAGGCTCGAGGCCACCAGGGCGAACAAGAGACCCAGGCCGTCGAGACGCAGACTCAACCAGAGGTTAGGAAACAGCTCGACCAGGTTTTGGTGAGGCACGAGCCCCCGCAATACCGGGTCGAGCTGGGTCAAAACCAGTCCCAGCAGCAAGAAGCCGGCCCCAAACGTGCAGGCCTCGCGCGCGTTGGGGCTCTTGCGTAAAGCCAGGATGCCGGGCACGGCCAGCAACGAGGCGCACAAGATGAATATCAGCATCAACCGGGCACCACCGGCAGCACGAAGTGGGTGATGACCGCGTTCGAGAAGATGCCCAGAGCTAACAAGGCAACTCCGACTCCGGCCAGGGTGAGGCTCATGGACCAGGGGGCTTCGCCGCGTTTTTCACCGTCAGGAGCATAGAGGCAGCTCTCGAAGATTCGCAAGAACAGGGCGGCGTTGCAAAGACTGGCGGTCAGCAGCGCGATGGCGAATTCGGGGTGGCCAGCCTGGATGGCTCCGCTCACCAGATAGAACTTGCTGATGAAGCCGCTGGTGGGTGGCACTCCCACCACTCCCATAGCGCAGATCAACAGGACCGTGGCCGTGACCGGCATGCGTCGAAAGAGCTGTCCGACCTGATCGAAGTTGCGCACCTCGAGGCGATAGATGATGTTACCCGTGATCATGAACAGGGCCAGGGTGACCATGGCGTCGTTGACCAGGTGGAAGATGGCGCCGGTCAGGCCCAAGGTGTTACCTAGCCAGACGCCGCCCGCCATATAACCGGCCTCGGCCACGATGATACAGCTGAAGGCCTTTTTCAGGTCGCGTTTGGATAGCGCCATCAAGGACCCGCCCACGATGCCGACGGAGGCCAGAAAGACCAGCAAGCCGGCCCATCGGGCCGTAAATTGATGACCGAAGATCGAGAGCATCATGCGAATCATGATATAGACCGACACCTTGGTCGACAGCGGGCCCACCAGCGAACTGGTGGCGTTCGGGGCATAGGTGTAGGCGTTGGGCAGCCAGGCGTGGAGGGGAAAGAGGGCCATTTTGAGCAGAGCCCCCACCAGCATCAGACCAAAACCCACCAGGACCGAATCGCTGGCCGGCAGGGTTTTGAGGATCTGGTGCAGGTCGGCCATGTTGAGCGAGCCGGTCTTGATGTAGAGATAGCCGACCCCCAACAAATAGAACGAAGCTCCGATGGTGCCCATGATGATGTAGTGAAAAGTGGCCAGATAGGCTCGGCCGCCGCCCAGGGCAATGAGCCCATAGGTGGACAGCGACGAGATTTCGAGCATCACGTACAAGTTGAAAGCGTCGCCGGTCAGGCTGATCCCCATCAGAGAAGTCACCAGCAGCAGGGCCAGAGCGTAAAACTGGGGGGCTTTGTGGCCGATCTCCTTTTCCACCAGCGGGGCCGAGTGCAGCAGGCTGACCCAGGCCAGCACCGCGATCAACACCGTCATCAAAGCCGAGAGCCCGTCCACGATCAGCTCGATTCCCAGAGGCATCGGCCAACCGCTCACGTGGTAGTGGACGGCGCCGTGCTCGATAGCCTGTTGGGCCGCGCCCAGGGCGATGGCGACCTCGGCGGTAAGCGCCGCCTGGGCCAGCGGATAAGCGGCTCTCTGACCCAGCCAGAGCCCGGCCAGGTGAGCCGCAAAGGCCGACAGCAGGGGCACGACCACCAGCAAGACGGGAAGATGGCTCATCGGGTAAGCTGCTCCAGGATCTCGCTCTCTTCGGTGGTTCCATAAAGATTGTAGATCTGTTGGATCAAAGCCAGAGCAACCCCCACTGTGGCTACGCCCACCACGATGGCGGTCAGCATCAGCACGTGAGGTAGAGGGTTGATATAGTCGGCCGCATGGACCACCGCGTGGCCACCGTGGTGAGCATCGATGATGGGGATGTTGGCGTTCTGCTTGCGGCCGATCGAAACATAGAACAGGATCATGGCGGTTTGGAAGATGGACAGACCGATGAGCTTCTTGACCAGATTGTCCTTGGCCACGGCCCCGTACAGCCCGACCATCAGCAATACGATGTAGGCCCAGTAGATGAACTTATGAATGAAGAACTCCACTTAGAGACCCTCATCCTGACGGCCGCCCGAAGCAAGATCCACGTAAAGAAAGAAGATGACCGAGCAGACGGTCAGCGTCACGCCGCACTCGACCCCCAGGATGCCTAGCGAGTGGCACTGGGCGGCCGAGACCCCCAGCAACGGCTGCAAGGCTTCGTACTCGAAAAAATTGCCCCCCATGCACAGACAAATCACGCCGACGCCGGCATAGATGATGACGCCTACGGCCGCCAGTGTCAGAAAGATCTGGCGGGGAAACTTCGACAGGGCAGTCTTGAGATCGAAGGCTATGGCCAGGAGGATGTAGCTCGAGGCCATGATCACTCCGGCTTGAAAGCCTCCGCCCGGACTGTGGTGGCCGTGGGCCAGCACATAGAGGGCAAAGAGCTGAATGATTGGAAAAAGAATGCGACAGCTAATCTCGATGACCAGGTCGCGGGGCGGCGTGACCGTCTCGAGCCTCTCGGGCTCGGGATTGCGGTAGCGGGCCAGCGGCGCCAGGGGGACGCCCAGAAACAACACCACCGCACAGCCGGCCGTGAAGACCACGCTGGTCTCGAGCATCGTGTCGTAGTTTCTGTAGTCGGCCAGAATGGCCGAGACCAGGTTGGGTACATCCGTCTTTTCGTAGGCCTCTTCAATGTAGGTCGGCGAGATGTGGCGATTGGCCGGCGAGTTGGGGTCGCCCCAATCGGGAAAATCGCCCGACGCGTAGAGCAGCAGGGCACCGACGAAGACACAGACGATAAAAGCGACTCGCCTCATTTGGAACTCTTTCGCGAGGTTCGCAGGATGGTGGCGAGAAAGAAGACGGTGCTGGCTCCCGCTCCGACGGCCGCCTCGGTGAAGGCTACGTCCACCGCGCCCAGAGTGGCGTAGACGATGCACATCAAGAAGCTGTAAGCCCCCAGGATGATGGTCGAGGTCAGCAAACATTCGCCTTCGAGAGCGGCGATGGCGGTCACGATCACGAAGATCATGAGGAAAACGTCAAGAATCCACATCGGCGGCCTCCTCTGCGGCGGATTGCCGAACCCACGGGGTGAATCCGGCCTGGTAGCCGGCCTCGATCAGAGCATGCGAAGCGGTGGGGCTGGCCACAAACACAAAGGCGACGATGAAAAGGAACTTCAGGCATAAGAGCACCTCGCCCACGTCGATATGGCGAAGGGCGTGAATGGCGAAGGCGCTCAGCAAGAGCATTGACGAGAGAGTGTCGCCCTTGGCGGCGCCGTGCATGCGAGTGTAGAAATCGGGCAGACGCATGACTCCCAATACCGTGCCTAGAAAGAAAAGCAGGCCTCCGGCCAGGAAGGCGATGACCAGCAGATCGACCGGGCCCGGCATCAAGAACTCCCGTCCTCGTGGTGGCGCCGCCACAAAAGCTTGGCTGCCGCGAGTGAGGCCAAAAAGTTGAGCAGGGCGTAGGTCAGGGCTAGATCGACGAACATGTCGAGGTGGTGAAAGAGGACTCCGACCACCAGCAACAGTACCGTCGTTTTGGTTCCGATAATGTTGGCCCCGATCATGCGGTCGATGGTGGTAGGGCCAATCACCGTGCGGTAAAGCATCGGTAGCATCATGAGGATGAGCAGCACGCCAGTGACGAGAAAAGCGGTTTCCATCATTTGGGCAGCTCCAACCCGGGCTCGAAGGTGGCCGCGATGCGACGTTCCATCTCGCCTGGTAGCGAAGCCGCCATGCCCTCGGTCAAGGCGTGAACCATGAAACGCGGTCCGTCGACTCTTACCGTCACCGTTCCGGGGGTCAAGGTGATCGACTGGGCGAAGACCCAGCGCGAGAAGTCTTGGCGCAAGTGGGTCTCGAACTCGAAGGTCTGGGGCGAGATCGCCTCGAGCACGTTGGGTCGCAAGACCAACTTGAAGACCTCGATATTGGCGATGATGATCTCTTTGACCAGCCACACCAGGTAGGCCGGCACCCGGGTCACCATGGCCCAATCGACGGGGCCGCTATCCCCGCGCAGGATGATGTTGCCGGTCGAGCGGGCCACCCACAAGGAGGCCAGAGCCCCCAGGCTCAAGTGAAACGGGTCGAACATACCCGACAACACCACCCAGGTGGCCATCAGCAGTATGAACCTCAGCCAGAACACGCGCGCCTATTCAATAGCTGCCCCCGTCCACCTTCAATCAACAATGGCCGACCTGGATGGGGCAAAAATCGAGAAAATCGCAGGATACCAGGTGATAGTGCACCCCGTTGCGCAGCCCTCGCACAGGGCGGTGATTGCCACCGAGATGCAGGTGTCCATAGACGCACACATCGATGCTGGCGGCCTCGAGCACCTGCGTGAATTCGGTTTCGGCCTGCCGGTGGGTCAGGGGAGGGTAGTGGATCAGCGCGATGCGCAGCCTGGCGTCCTTGGCCAGGGCCCCGGTCGAGAGTTTGAGGCGTTCCACCTCGCGTCGGTAGATTTTCTCGTCATGAGCGTCGTCGAAGCCATCGGGCCCAGGCAGGTCCCAGCCCCGAGTGCCGCACACAGCTACCGGGCCCACCTGGACCGCGTCATTTTGCAGAAAGTGTAACCCGGGAAAGCGCTTGCGCACCTTGCCCAGGCTCTGCCACCAGTAATCGTGGTTGCCTTTGCAGAGTATCTTGATCCCGGGCAGGTTGGCGATGAAACTCAGGTCCTGGTCGGCTTGCTCGAGCTTCATCGCCCAGCTGTGGTCTCCGGGCAGCAGCAGCAGGTCGTCGTCGGCCACCCGTTGGCGACAGTTTGCCTCGACCTTTTCCCAGTGGCGACCCCAGTGCTCTCCAAAAAGATCCATGGGCTTGTCACCACCCAGCGAGAGGTGAAGGTCACTGATTGCCCAGATTTTCATCGGCCCGCCCTTTTCGCCCGGCGTGGGCCTTTCCTGCGGGCAGGTCGCCACACCGAAAACTCGAAAAGCCAGCAATGCTTGCCACCCCGGCCACGAAAGCCCACGAGATCGCCGTCGATATCTTCGGCGTGGGCTCTCGCCCCTGCCGCGTGAGTCAGGAGAAGATCGTCGACTACTACACCGACGGTCGTCCCCTTTTTGAGTGGGAGGAAATGCGCCAGCGCTTCATCCTGGGCAGTCAGACCAAGATTCTGAATTATTGTGAGCCGTGCTTTTTGAGCGTGTTTGGGGGGCTCGAGGGCTGCAAAGGCGAGATCGACAACCTCGATATCCTCTTTCGGGCCATGGCCGAACAGGCTCCCCACTCGCCCTGGAACGAGGTTCCTCAGGACGGGACTCCGATATTCCCCGATCAGCTCCGAGAAATGGCCGTGCAGCTCGAGTTGTTGCGGGTCACTCTACACCAATCCGAATGGCCCATCGCCCAGCCTCGTTACGACGGGCAATCGGTGCGAGAGCAGTTGCCCGACGGGCCCGGTCGGCGCCAGTTCTATATCTGGGATGGCGAAGGGCCACCTTCGATCATCGCTCACAACGATGGCTATCAGATCTATTTCTCCAAGCATGGCCTGTTAGTCAAACCGACCTACTCCGATCCGATACCCCACACCTTCGTCAAGATCTGGCGCGAACACCGCGGAACCTTCGGCCTGAGCTCCAGTGGCGAGACCATCGGCTTTCCCATCTCGAGGGGTAGATATCCCATGTGGGGGTTCGAGAACGTGCCCGGGGCCGAGTTGGTGGTCGAGGTGATTCCGTCCGACGAGGCATTCGCAGACGTGATCGACATCCTTGATGTCTTCGTGTCGCTGGCCAATCAGTTCGATACCGGGATCACCATCCGTGCCCTCGGACGATAGGAGTTTTGCCGTTCCCTGAGAACAAGGCCGGGCCATGGGGGACGAAAAGAAGACAGGGGTAGATCCGGGTATGGGTTGGTGGAGGACGGTCCTATGGCTGGTCGTACTGCTGGTCGGCTTCATGCTGCTGGCCCACATCACGAACACCCTGTTGGTTTTTGGCCTGGCCTGGCTGATCGCTTATCTGCTCAATCCGGTCGTCGATCTGCTCGAGGGCCAGAAGCTTGGCCCCGTCAAAGAACTCAAGCGCGGTGTAGCCATTTCGCTGGTCTATCTCATCTTGATCGGAGCGCTGCTGGCGGTGGCCGCCCTTCTCTTTCCTCAGGTCTCGCACCAGATGGAGAAGGTGTTGGCCCTTCAAAGCACCCTCGACGACCCTATCGAGCTGCGTTTTCGCATTCAAGAGAAGATCGATTTTCTCATGGACAAGCTGCGTCTGCCCACCGAGACTCGCGACCAATTGTTCAAGCGTGCCGCCGAGCTCGTCCAGGATAGCACCTCCAAGATCGGCAGCTGGGTGGGCAAGGCCTTTCAATACCTGGCCGCTTTCATCGGTCAGATGGTCTCGGGCCTGTTCCTGTTCATCACCGCCCTGATCGTCTCGATCTACATGTTGCAGAATTGGCACGACTCGGGCGACGTATTTGTCGAGTGGCTGCCTTACGACTATCAAGACGACGCTCGGGCCCTGGGTCTGAAGATGAACGAGATCTTCGGCGGCTACCTCAAGGCCACCATCATTACCAGTTTGGCCTGTGGCGTGGCCACCCTGGTGGCGCTGTGGATCCTGTCCACGATATGGGGCGCTCACTTCCCTTACATCTTCCTGATCGCTTTCATCGCTGGCATGACCTATCCAATCCCCATTCTAGGAATCATCGGAACCTCCATCGTGGGTGGCGTTCTCGGCTTTTTGCCCGAGAATGACCTGGGGTTCGCGGTAGCCGTGTTCGTGGTGATCAACGTGGTGAACAGCATCATCGACCGGACCGTCCAGCCCAAGCTGATGAGCGACGCCATCGGAGTATCCGAGTTGTTCGTGATGTTCGCGGCCTTTGCCGGCGGCGAGTTGATGGGTATCTGGGGAATGCTGCTGGGTATCCCGGTGGCCGCCATGGCCAAGACTCTGTTCGTCTGGTTCCACGGGCGCTTTCTGGTGGATCAGCCCGAGCCCGTTCCCCCTCCCGAAGAGCCCCGCTCGAAGAAGGCCGACAGGAAGAAGAAAAAGCCCGCCAAGAAAGAGGCTCCCGAGCCTTCCCCTACCGAGCCCGCCGTCTAGGCAACGTGCCTTTTTTGTAACAATCGGCGGGATGTTCAAGAGTCAGCAACTCATGGCAACCGACCGAGTTGTTAACTTCAAACTCCAGCACCGGCCCAGGCCAAGGAGGAGTTTTCGTTGTTAAATAGGCTTTCTACCGCCCCCACTATCCACCAGGCGCGAGTCAAGACTCGTTCGCACCAGCACAAACAGCCGGTAGATCGCTTTACTCCCAGTTCTCCCAATCTAGAAGCGAGGTCTGACGCCCTTCGCCAGGCCGCCCTCTCGCGAACGTCCGCTCCGAGCGACGAACAGGTCCGCAATTTTCCGGGCCGCGAGGGCTACCAGGCCGAGTTTCTGGGGCGAGACCTGCCGCTGCCTGCCCTGGCCCCCGAGATTGCCGATCGGGCCGCTCCTTTGCGTTCCAATCCCAACGAACATGTGCTCAAGTACACTCATTTTTCGATCGTGATGGACAAAGAGCGAAGAGCTCCCATCTTCACCGCCGTCAACATCGACGGAGCCCAGCTGGTAGATGTTCCCCGCGACGGCGATTGGGCCATCGATGGCCGCATGGCTCGCGAGTATCAGCTGGGCAACGAGGCTTACACCCACAACCCTATCGACCGTGGTCACATGGTGCGCCGGCGCGACCCGGTCTGGGGTCCCGAGGCTCGCCAGGCCAGCGAAGACACCTTCGTTTATACCAACGCCTCTCTGCAGCACCAGGACCTCAACCAGAAAGAATGGCTGGAACTCGAAAACCACATCTTCGACCACGCCGAAACGCAAGACCAGAAGATGACTGTCTTTACGGGCCCCGTCTTCCGCGACGACGACCCGGTTTTCGACAACAAGGGTCGTATCAATCCCCCCACCCAGATTCCCGAGGAATTTTGGAAGATGGTGGTCTGGAACGACCCCGAGGAGGGCCTCAAAGGCGCGGCCTTCGTCCTGTCGCAGCGAGACCTGATCGGGCACCGAAGCTTGTTCAAGAGCGACCTGCCCCCCGGGCGTTTTCAGGTCTACCAGGTTCCCATCGAGAAGCTCGAGCAGATGACCCATCTCAAGTTCGGCCCGGTGGCAGGCGTCTGCCAACAGAGTTGCCTGATCGGCGAGATCGACCACATCCAGGTGTAGTTCGACGCTTCGCGTCGCGAGCGGATTAAAGGCCGTCGTTGCTAGAAGATTGCCGCCCCCCGAAGCCCACGATAGGGTACAATCGTGGGCTTCTTTATGTTCTAGCCGCGCAACCGCACGCGGGTCGCCCCGACGCCGGCCAGGCAGCCCAGAACCATGAGGACGCCGGCCGCCAGGGGACTGGTCCAGGTGGCCACGGCCGCGATCAGGGTGGCACCGATGGGAATGAGACTGCGGTCCATCAGGGCCAGCCCCATCACCCGTCCCTGCAGCTGGGGCGGCACCGATTGTTGGACCAGGATGCGACTGCCGGTCCGAAAGCCCTGGCCGGCAAAGCCGATCAGCAATAGTGAAGCGTAGACCAGCCAGGCCGGTCGGGCCAGCACGAACAGCAGTAGGCCCGCCGAGAAGAGCAACATCCAGCCGGCTAGCTGGGGTTGACCACCCTCGCGGGTTTGCCACAGCGAGCCGAGCAAGGCTCCCAGGGCGGCAAGCGAGAGATAAAGGCCCAGCCCGTCGGCGCCCTGGTGATGCAGGTCGCGGGCGAACAGCGGCATCATGGCTGTATAAGGAAAGCCGAACAGCATGGCCGGCAGGGTCAGGGTGAGCAGCGAGCGCAGCTCGGGGTGGGTGCGCAAGAGCGACCAGACACTCTCGTGGGGGTCGGTGGCGCGCGGGGTGCCGCCCAGGCCGCCACCCAGTCCGACGGCCTGGGTCGCGGTCAGGGCGGTGGCCACCAGGAAGGGGATGATGAGGGGGGTCTGGCTGACCAGCAGGCCGCCGAGCACCGGGCCCAGCAGGCGACCCAGGTTCATCGTCGTGGCGCTCCAGGCCAGGGCCCTGGATAGTTCGTCGCGTCGCGACAGGTCGACCAGCAAGGCCTGGCGGATGGGCGGGTCCATGCAGGCCAGCGACTCGCGTCCGATGAGCAGACTGGCCAGCAGCCAGAAGGGGGCCTCCCAGAGCAGGCACAGACCCACCACCGGCGTCATGGCCGAGACCAGAAAAGTAAGCAGCCGGTAGAGTCGCAGTCGCTCGAAGCGGTCGGCCAGCACTCCGGCTGGATAGCTCAGCAGTAGTCCCGGCAACAGGCGACAGGCATTGACCAGAGCCAGATAGAGGGCCGAGTCGGTGGCTTGCAGCACGGCCCAGTTGAGGGCCACCAGATAGACCCACTCGGCCACCCGGGCCCCTAGAAAGGCCGTCATGAAGATACGTAGTCGCCGACTCATCGGGCCTGCCTGAAGAGGGGGTTGGTCACCGGCACATAGTGATAGTCGGCGGCCGGGGCCAGTCGCATGCGCGTCAGGGCTTTGTGTTTCAGGCGGGGGGCATAGAGGGCCTCGCGGTCGGTCCGAACCCAGGCCCGGCAGCGCGGGTCACGCTCGAGCCTGGCCAGGTGTCGGGCGCTGACCTGGTGGACCTCGGCCCAGAGCAGGGTTTCGTCCAATTCGAAGCGCTCGGCCAGATGCAACACGATCTCGCCCAGGTGAGCCTGATAAAGGCAATAGAAAAGCTTGTCGCGAGCCGCCTCGAGGGTGGGCGAGATGGTCACCGAGCCGGGGGCCAGCGGCAGGGCCAAACCGCGCGCCGACAGGCGGGGAGCGAAGGCGCGGATGCCGCCCCAGTCAAGCGCCAGCAGGCGGCTGGGTCGGCCCTGGTCGAAAGCCACGATGCAATTCTGCAGGTGGGCTTCAAGGGCCAGCCCGAAACCGCAGAGCAAGGTCAGGTGCGGCGGCACGATCAACTGGGCATAGTCGGCCATGAAGGCTACCGGGCCGCGGCCGTGACGGGCCACCGCTTGCTCGAGCAGACTGCCCGAACCGGTCGGAGCCTGGCTGGTGAGCGAGCAGCAGGCGATGGGGATCTCGCCCGGGGCCAGTTTGGGATCGGTCCCTTCGCGAACGATGCAGTTCAAGAGACGGGGGCTGGCCTGGTGAGGGCGATAGTGCAGCCCGGCCAGCTCGGCCAGGGGCACGAAATCGGCTCCCAATTCGCACCGCAGCCCGTTGAGCAGGCGCGACACAGCTGGCCCGTTGAGGGTGGTCTGGGGGCTGATGCACCGCTGGGTCGAGGTCATCTGGCTCGAAACCGACAGCTTGAGGCGATAGCCGGCCGACACGGCCAGGGTTCTAAACGAGGCCGTCGAGCGGACTTCGCGTTGCCAGTCTTCGAGACGCAGGTCACCGACCTCGAGGTCGGCAGCCAGTGATGGCAGCACCGTCTGTTGCTGCCAGCGGTGCACGGGCAGGGGCCAGCGGTCGCCGCCGGGTAAGGGGCCAAGGACTTCTTCGAGTAGCTGACGAGGGGGCTCGATGCCGGCCCACTCGACCCGCCCGGGGTCAGCCGAGAAGAGCCCGATGGTGGGCCTTCCTTCGAGTTCAGCCGAGCCCTCCATCAGCGCCCTGGGGTCGAGATCGAGGCGGGTCTTGGCGCATGGGTGAAGGTTGTGCCCTTCGATGCAGAGCGTCTCTGAGAACAGGGCGCGGTCGAAACCGGGATCCTGGGCCAACCTTTCGACCAGTTCGAAGTAGTCGCTGCAGCCCAGGTCGGCCAGGCCGTGGGCGCGACGCTGCCAGAAAGCCCTGGCCAGGGCCAGGTTGGCGGCTCCGTTCTCTAGCTCGAGGGCGAGTTGGTCCCACTGAAGACCGGGCTGGTTGGTGCGCACGCTGGCGATCAGCTCGAGCGGCGTGGTCAACTCCCGGCCTCCGGCCCGGATGCGCCCCAGAATGCGGTTTCGACCCAGGGCGAAGCCTTCCACCTGCTCGATAGTCACGGCCCCCAGGCGACAGTCGGACAGACCGGCGAGGGGTTCGCCCGCGAACCCCTCGCGCAGGAGCGAGCCGGCCAGCCGCTTGAGTGTGTCGGCGTGGGCTCCCGGCAGCTGCTCGAGAAAGATCGGAGCCAGGGTGGGGTCGTTGGCCTGGAGGTATTCCAGGCGCTGTTGTTCTTCGCTGCTAAGCTTCATCGGGCCAGAGGGTTGGGAACTTTCGTGTAGCTATAGTCAACCACCATCTCTTGGAGGCGCATGAAGGTCATGCGCTTATAGTCGAGGGTGGGGCCAAGCAGAGCGGCCAGATCGCCCGGGCCCCAGGGCGAACGCATCAAGTCGGGAGCCCAACTCTCGACCTGACGGGCTAGCTGACTCCACCAGGTCCTCTCGGAACCGTGGCCCTGACGGGTCAAAGCCTGAGCCAACTGACCCAGATGGTTGATTAAGAGCGGGTAGAAAAGCTTGTTCCGCAGCTCGCGCGGATCTTCGGCCAGAGTGGCCGAGTTGGGATGGAAGTGGGTGTCCAGACCCAGCCGCTCCAGTCGGGCCGGAGCCACCCGCACTCCGCCGAAGTCACGATAGAGCATGCGCACCGGCCGGCCCCCCTCGAAAACCATGACACAATTCTGCAGGTGGGCCTCGAGGGACACTCCATAAAGGGTGAGCAGCCGCAGCAGGGGCTCGACCAGCACCTGGCAGTAGTCTTGGAAGAAGCGGGCCGGGCTGGCGGGATAGACGGCCAGAAGATCGTCGAGGACCAGGCCGCGACCACTGGGAGCGGCCTCGATCAGGGCCGCCGCTGGCATGGCCACCTGGCCCCGCGCCACCTGGCTTTCGGAATTCTGGCGCAACAACAGGCTGAGGCTCTTCTGCAGGGCGAATCGGTCGGGGCCGGCTTCGGGAGGGTCAAAGTAGCCGGCCGCTTCCTCTTTCAAGATGACCAGCCGACCACCAAAGTGGTCTTCGCGGGCGCTGATCTGTTGTAGCAGAAGGGTCAGCATCGGGCCGTTTTCGGCCGCGTTGGGGCTGACCGTGCGGATGGCCCCGGTGAGCTGGATGTCGACGGCGGTTTTGAGGTGGGGTCTGGTGAGCGAATCCATCGGGGCCATCGAGCGAAAACTCATCAGGGGGCGGACGGCCAGACCCGGGCCGTCGATTCTCTGCACAGAACCGTCTTCTAGCCAGCGCTGATAGCGTTTGCCCAGTTCACTCAATTGGTGCGGATGAATCGCCAGCAGCGCACGCCGGCCCGCTAACGGGGCCAGTTCCGGATAGGCCTCGACCAGGCACCGGGTCAAGCCGGCGCCGGTTTCGCGAAAGTGCGAGGGGGCGATGGAAAGCAGAGGCAGTCGCACCACCGCTTCGGCCTCGGGCGACCAGTCGAACCAGCCGTCGGCCGGCATGTGCTTGCGCAGCTTGGCCACCGGGTGAAGGGGATGTCCCTCGAAGACCCACTGTTCAAAGAAGGTCGAGGTGGCAAAGCTCGAGTCGTCCAGGCTACGAGCGGCCGCCCATTCGACCGCGTTACGCTGACCGAACGCCTGTTGTCTAAAACGCCGGAACACCCGAGCCAGGGCGAGATTGACCACGCTCTGGCGCAGTTCGGCCGCCAGCCGTTCGAGCCCCTCGTTCGAGTAGCCCGCTAACCCCCGTAGCATCTGGTCGGGGTGGGCCGGCATCAGGGTGGGGGGATGACCCAGTTCTTCCAGCTGCAGGGCCTGGGCCAGACGCTGGCAGGCGGTCAGGCGTGCCGCCGGCAGCTCTTGCCGGAAGGGGTCAAGCCAATCCGGGCGCCGACGCCCGAGAGCCTCGAGGATTTCGGCCTCCTCGCGATGGATGAGAGTTGTTTGCAAAGGGTTTTCTCGCTTAAACAGGTTGGCTTAATTCAGAAATTAGGCTTGCCTAGCGGGAGTCTATGTCAAGCCTATCATGTTGTCAACCCCTATGATGAAGGCATTTCTTGAACGGTTGGTCAGACCGTAAAAGTAGACGGGTGGTTGGACGTTTACATGGACCGGGTCAAATGTTAACAAGCTGGAAACAGTTTCAGGGCCCTCCAAAAACTCTCACACCTGTTTTGGGGCGTATGCTGAGCAAGAAGTCGAGAGGCCGAGCTAAACGGAGAGAGGTCCCTCGGAATTAATTTCGGAGGTAGTGTGCAATGGCAGGTTCACCTGGCGTAAGATCAGTAAGTAGCAGAGGTCCGTCGAGAGGCGCGACCCGTAATCGGGCCCCTCGTCAGTCCGGTCAGAATCGCGGCCCTCAGCAGGCCCAGCGACAGCAGCAGGCTCAACGCCAGCAGCAGCCCCAGCAGTCCCAGAGTGCGCAGCCCAGCGGCGGTCAACAGCCCGGCCAGAGCGGCGACGCGGGTGGAGCGGGTGGCGCCGGTGGAGCCGGAGACATTCTTTCTCAGATCATGGATATGATCAAGCAGGGCGCCCAAAGCGGCGGTGGCGGCGGCGGTGAACAGGGCGGCGCCGGCGAACAGCCCTCCGAGGGCGGACAGGACCTGGCTCAGATTCTCCAGGCTCTCGTAGCCCAGCTGGCCCAGCAGGGAGGCCAACAGGGACAGAACCCGCTCCAGCAACTGCTGGGTGGTGGTCCCGGCGGCCCCGGTGGTCCCGGCGGAATTCCCGGAATGAACGGTCCCGGGGGAATTCCCGGGATGAACGGCCCCGGCGGAATGCCAGGCGTTCCGAATATGGGCGGCCCCAAGATGTTCGCTTAAACCTTCAGGGGACGAAAGAGATTTCGTCCCCTTTTTGTGATCATGCTCACAGTCTGGGCCCCGGTGTTCGAGCTATGATGTGGTCACACGAAACCCCAAGACAACCCAATCCCCACCCCGGCCCCCCCAAGCCGGGGTTTCTCTTTTTAGGCGAGACTTTGCAGATCGATTCCCGGGGCCAGGTAGTAGTCGAATTCGGGATAGCGCCGGCTCATCTCGTGGTGGCTGTCTTCATCAAAGTGCTCGCGGTAGTCGAGCACAAAGGCTCGCAGCCCTAGAATGCGCAGCCGCTCGGACTGTTCTTGGACCCAGTTTTTTTGGGCCTGATCAAAGCGTCGATCATTGGCGTTTTCGAACAGCACGCCGTCGAGGAGGGGCGCCAGCGCATCCAGGCAGGCAAACCCCCGGTTCCCCACCAGCATTTTGTCCCCGACAGCCTCGCGCAGCTGGGCTACCAGAGCCAGTAAGGCCGGCTTCCACTCCGGAAACTTGTCGACGCAGTCGAGGTTGTCGAGAAACAGCCCGTCGTATCGGCGGGTGAGGCGGGCGGCCTCGGCGCTCAGGTGACGTCGCCAAAAGAAGTTGGCGGGATCGACCCACCAGCTGTTCCAGTCGGGGTCGTGACGACGCTGGCCGAAATACCATGGCGGCTGACCACGCCAGCCGGCGAATTGACTGGCGCTGAGGTAGGCCAACTTCTTGCCCAGACGCTCGAGCTGCTCGGGATTCCAGCCGCGAGCCTCGAGGATGAGTAAGTCATAGTCACTCAGTTGGTCGAGCAAGCTGGGGTCGTGCCCGTAATAGACTGCGAAGGTCTTCTTCATGCTTGGCGAACCGCTGGCGGATTTGGTAAGTTGTGGGAATGAAAGTTTTTTCGTCGCCCGATCTCACCGAGCTGGCTCGTCGCATCCAACGCGGAGAGGTCGGCGTGCTGCCCACCGACACACTCTATGGCCTGTCGGGTGATGCCAGCGACGAAAAAGTGGTGGAGCGGATCTTGACCATCAAAGGCCGGCGTTCGCCAGCTTCGATCATCCCCCCCAGCCCTGATTGGTTGTTCGAATTGTTGACCCCGTCCCAGCGTGGCTTGTGCCGGATTCATCTGGAAAACTATCGCGGGCGCTTCACCACTCTGTGGCGCTGCGGGCCCGGAGCCGAGATTTTGCCCTTTGCGGTGCGCAGCTCGGGCCTGGTGGGGGTGCGTCTGCCCGATCACTGGATCTGTGAACTGGCGGCTGCCAGCGGACGGCCGCTGGTGACCACTTCGGTGAATCGGACTGGCGAGGCTCCTATGACATGTCTTGACGATCTCGATCCAGACCTGGCAGCCCAGCTGGATTTTGTGGTCGACGAAGGCCTGCTCGACGGACCGTCTTCGACCATGGTGTTCTGCCACGAGGGGCTGCCCTTCGAGACCCAAGCCCGCTAGCGCAGTTCTTCGACCTGCGGAGACTGTCCCGAGATGACCTCGACCGAGGCTTCGCCTTTGCGGTTTAGAAACTGGAAGTGATAAAAGACCTGGCGGGGTCCGAGGGGCACTTTCTGGCGGCTTTTGAGCTGCCGAAGGCGCGGAGACTCTTCGACTTCGAGGGCGTCGTCGTATTCATGTCCCACCAGGCTGCGCTGGTCGCAAAAGAAGACAGGTCGGGAAAAGATCAGCAAGAAGCGGTGGCCGTTGGATTGCGAGATCTCGATCCTTGCTTCGTGGTCGTCATAGCTCAGGCTGTCGATGGTGCCTGCCGGTGGCTTGGCTTCGGGCTCTTGCGAGGGTTCGAGTGGCTCGGGCAGTTCGATGGTGGCCCGGGGAGGTGAGCGGAACGCTTTTTGGATGCTACCGGGCGAGCGCAGCCACTGCTCGAAGGCCTCGAGGACCGGAAACGACCGGGCGTCGACTTTCAAGAATTCGAGACCGGCACGAAAGGTCTTGCCATCGGGTTGGCACCAGGCCACTCGGGCCGTGCAGGTCAGGTTTTCGTGGTGGGGCAGATCGAGCGAGCACGGGATGACACTGCCTACCGAGATGGCGTCGTCCACTTCGATTTGCACTCCCGAGGCCGAAAAATCGACCGACAGGGCTCGGTAAGAGGGCAGACTTGGTGACAGCAGGCGCACCCGGCAGGCGGAGCGCTCGCGTTTGCGCCGATAAGGAACGGCCGCCGGGTGAATGCGGGCCTCGGCGGCCGGGAGCGGGTTCTGACCTTCTGCCAGGATGCCGCTGGCGATAAAACAACCCTTGCTTGTGAGGCGCACGTGGGACAGGGTAAGACTGACCGGGAATTCTTCGGCCCGGTCGCGCACCAGGCGAAGCCGCACATGGACCAGACCACTGCCCGGATGAGCATCGCAACGAAAGGTGACCTTGTTGTCTTGTTGCTCGATGAAGTCTGCCGAAACCCTGTGCTTGCGCGCGAACATAAAGGTTCTAACAGCGTAGCAGAAACTTGGATTTTTTTCAAGTCCTCAGAAGTGCCGTTGGGACAGTAGATAATAGAGGATGAATTCGGCGTTGTCGGTCTCGATCTGATTGAGGGTGGCGGCGTCATAGCCAGGGTTGGGCTTGTACCAACCGCGGGAGCGGAAATAACGAGCCAGTTCGGGGTCGACGAAAGGGCGGCCGTGAAACGCCAGGATCTCGTTGCGCATCAAGAGCAATTCCCACACGCTTCGGCCGGCGCAGTCGTCTTCGGTGACCTCGCGCTGCGAGGTCCAGGCCCAGGCCCGCTGGTCGGCGCATTGGGTTGCTTCGGCCAGCTCTTTTGGAGAGAGCGGCCGGCCCAACAAGGGTTGCCACGACTTCTTGGGCACTCCGTAGACACTCAGAGTGGCGGCGGGGATGGCGGGCGCCGAGACGATGACCTCCCAGCGGTTCTCGAAGCGGTGCATCAAATGTTGGCGCGGGCCAGAGGGATCCTGGCTCATGGCGACCGCCCACATGTCTCGCAACTGGACCGTGCCCAGCTTGCAGTTGGGGTATCTATGGCGAAGGCCCGCCTGGATGTCACTGTGAGAGGCCGCCGTGTCATCGGCCCAGGCCGCCAGTGAGGCGATGAGCAGTAATGTGAATAAGAACGAGCGCCAGCCCATGCCGCACGATTCGGCGCGACGGGTCGTTTGCCCTAGTGGGCCGGCGCCACCGGCCCGTCGACCTCGGCCTTGCGGAGCAGAAAGATGAGCGGAATGCACAGGAAGCACGCCCAGGCCATGACCGCATAGATGTTGATATAGGCCAGCAAGGCCGCCTGTTGGGACACGGTGGCATAGGTAAGGGCGTCGGCCGCCTGCGGGTTGACGATCAGGCCCGAAAGCTGGTGGTGGAAGCTCTGATAAACGGAGTCGTACGGGGTGATGTGCTCGACCAGATAGTTCTGAAAGCGCTGGGCTCCGCGTGCGATGGCGGTGGTGGACAGGGCGATGCCGATGCCGCCGCCGAGATTGCGCATCAGGTTATAGATACCCGAGGCCATGCTGAAGCGTTCCATCGGCAGGTAAGCGTTGGCCAGGGTGGTCAAGGGGACGAAGATGAATCCGATACCGACCCCCTGGACGATGTTGGCGCTGGTTACGTTCCAGATCGAGATGTCGAGATTGATGTGGGACAGGAAGATGTTGGAGAGTCCCAGCAAGAAGAAGCCGAAGCCCACAAAATACCGCCCATCGAAGCGAGCCAGCATCGGCCCGACGATCAGCATGGCGCAGAGCGCCCCTGCCCCGCGCGGGGCCACGGCCAGGCCAGCGTCAAAGGCCGGGTAGCCGACCAGGTTCTGAAGGAACAACGGCAAGACCGTAACCGAGCCGTACAGGACCGCCCCGACCACGGTGATGAGAAAGGTGGCGATCGCAAAGTTTCGGTCTTTAAGGATGCTCAACTCGACCACCGGGGCCCCGGTGGTAAACTCCCAGTTGAGAAAGAACATCAGGGCGATGGCGAAGACCACGCCCAAAGTGATGATCAGGCTTGACTCGAGCCAGCCTTCTTGCTGGCCCTTGTCCAGCATGATTTGCAGGGCCGCGATCCAGATGGCCAGGCTGAAGAAGCCTGGATAGTCCACCTTCGAGCCGGCGCGTTGCGACAAAAAGGGAGGATCCTCGATGAAGATCAGGGCCATGATGATGGCGATGACCCCCACCGGCAAGTTGATGTAGAAGCTCCAGCGCCAGGTATAGTTATCCGTGATGAAGCCGCCTACGATGGGACCGAGGATGGGGGCCACCACCACGCCGACGCCGTAGAAGGCCATGGCTGCTCCTCGCTGGCGAGGCGGAAAGCTCTCGAGCAGAACCGCCTGGGCGGTGGGCTGCATGGCGCCGCCACCAAAACCCTGCAGGATGCGAGCCACGATCAGCATGTTGAGGCTGGTGGCCGCTCCCGAGAGGACCGAGGCGAAGGTAAAGATGATAATGCAGGTGACCAGAAAGCGCTTGCGGCCGAAATTGACGGCCAGCCAGCCCGTCAGCGGCAGGACGATGGCGTTGGCGACCAGATAACTGGTGATGGCCCAGGTAGCCTCTTCGGCTGTCGAGGCCATGCTACCGGCGATATGGGGCAGGGCCACGTTGGCAATCGAGGTGTCGAGAATCTCCATGAAGGTGGCCGACATCACCGCGATCGCGATCAGCCAGGGGTTGTGCTTGGGCCTCCAGGCCTGGGCGTCGGGTGGGGGTGCTACTGCAGCCATACGGTGGCTTCCACCGACATGCCGGGATGCAAAGGCAGTTCCTGGCCCTGAGCGTTGAGCACGATCTTGACCGGAATGCGTTGAACCACTTTCACGAAGTTGCCCGAGGCGTTCTCGGGGGGTAACAGCGAGAAGATGGCGCCGGTGCCGGGCTGGATGCTCTGGACGCGGCCTTCCAGGTGCTGGTTGGGAAAGGCGTCCACCACCACCTCGACCTTCTGGTCGACCCGAATCTTTTCCATCTGGGTCTCTTTGAAGTTGGCCACGACCCACAGGTCGCTCTCGTCGACCAGGGCTAGCACCGGGGCTCCGGGGTTGACCACCTGGCCCGGCTGGACGTTCTTGCGAGCCACCCGGCCGGTGATGGGAGCCACCACCCGGGTGTGGGCCAGGTCGAGTTTGGCTTTGTCGAGCACCGCTTTGAGGCGCTTGACCTCGGCCTCGGCGGCTTTGACCGAACTCTCGGCCAAGACCACTTGAGTGCGCGTCGTCTCGGCCTTCTCATACTGGCCCTGAGCCTGGCCGATGCGAGCCTCCATCTCCTCGGCCGAAGCCTTGGCCCGGTCGAGCCCGCGGGCGGCCACCTGGCGACCCGAGCGAGCACTGGCCAGGTTGGCCTGGGCGGCGTGGACACCCTGACGGGCCTGCTCGACCCGCTTCTGGGCCTCGACGGCAGCCGCCTGGGCCGCCCTGAACTGCTGCTCGGAGATCTCCCGCTTGGCAAATAGTTGAGCGTAGCGCCTGGAATCTTCGCTCAGGCGGGCGGCCTCGGTCTGCGCGCCTTCGAGGGCGGCCTGATTCTGTTTGATGCCCGATTGGGCCTGGGCGATGGCTGACGAGGTCTGTTCGAGTTGAGCGGCGGCCACGTCGGCGGCGCGTTGGGCCGAGACGACCTGTTGGCGGCTCACCTCGATAGCGCTCGAACTCTCGAGCAGACTGGCCTGGCTGGTTTCGCGCGCCAGTTGCACCTGCAGGCGAGCCGTCATCAGTTTGCTCTGGGCGGCGGCCAGTTCGCCTTCGATCTGATCGACTCGAGCCTGATATTCGCGGGGATCGATCTCGAAGAGCAGGTCGCCCTCTTTGACCGGCTGGTTCTCGACCACGGCCACCTGGGTCACCTGACCGCTGACCCGGGCGCTGATGGGGCTAATGGCTCCTTCGATCTGGGCGTTATCGGTGACCTGACGCAGCAGCGAGAGGTGATAGACGTGCAGGCCGTAGGCGGCTCCGGCGATGATGACGATCAGCATGAGCAGCCAGCCGATCGGGTTGCGGCGGGGCTTGGGTTCTTGTTGCTCACTCATCGGTGACACCTCTCTTGTGAAAAACCTCCAGCAGCATGTCGGGGCGACCCGAGGCCGCCGCCAGCTGGATCAGGGCCAGGTTGTAGCTGGCCAGCGCATCGACCCGCTGCACCGACAACCTGGTCAGAGCGGCCTGGGAAGACAGCACCTCGATGTTGTTGGTCAGTCCGGCCGAGAAACGGTCCTCGGACATCTCGAGTTCGGTGCGCGCCAATTCTACGGCCTGGCCGGCCACCGCGAGCCGGGCCTGGGCCGTGCGCAAGATCGAATAGGCATCCCGCACATCCTTGTCGACCTGGATCGATTGGTCGTCGCGTTCGAGCCGGGCCTGGGTGACCCGACTTTTGGCCGCCTCGATCTGACCCTCGGTGGCTCCCCCGTCAAACAGGGGCCAGCGCAGATTGATGCCCACCGCGTGGGTGATGAACGAGTTGTCGAAGGGTGTATTGCCCGAGAACCCCACGTCAGCGGCCACATCGACCGTAGGGGAGTTGTCGGCTTCGGTGGCGTGAAGGCGGGCTTCGGCCAGCGACAGCTGATAATTTCGCAGGCGCATCTCCAAGCGCTCGGAGCGGGCCATGGCGACGGTCTCTTCTTCGCCGGGGTATGGGTTGGGAAGTAGCTGCAGCTGGTCGGTGAGCTGCACCCCCGAGGTCAAGGGCAACCCCGTCACCCGCAGTAGCTCGCGCTGAGTGGACCGGACCGCTTCTTCATCCTGGGCCAGGGTCAGCCGTTGCTCGGCCAGTCGGGTTTGAGCTCGGGTGACGTCTACGCCGGCGCCGACTCCGGCCTGTTCCTGGTTTTGGGCCAGTTGCAGCAGCCGTTCAGCCAGGGCGACATCGGCCTGACTGGTGTGCAGCTTCTCTTCGGCCTGCAGGGCATAGATGTAGTCGACAGCCGTCAAGACCGTGACGGTGCGCCGGGCCAGCTCGGACTCGGCCTCGCGCAGGTCGCGGCCCAGCGAGGCGGCCTCGACCTCGAAGCCTCGCCTGGGATCAAAGACCTTATAGAGCAGCTGCAGCCGCGAGTCGAAGCTGTAGAACGGGCCGATCAGGGCTGGAATGGGCAGACCGGGAGCGTCGAATCCCTGGGCCTTAAGGTTGACGGTGCGGTTGAATTGGCCGACCGTCAAACCTAGCTGGGGGGCGAAGGCGGCGTAGGCAGCCGTCACCGAGCCTTCGGCCTCGCGAATCCGCTCGCGCGACTCGCGGGTTGTGAGGTTACTTTCCACCGCCCGGGCGATGGCCTCGTCGAGGCCCAGCGCCGTGGGTTCGGCGGCGGCCGTCAGGCTCAGCGCCAGCAGCAGGGCCACGGCCAGCCAGCCTTTCATAGCTGGGCCTCGTCGGCCTCGCAGACAGAATAGGCCAGCCGTTTGAGCAAGCTGGTAAGCTTCACCCGCTCGGCCTGTTCCAGGCCGCTCAGCATGCACTTGCAGAAGCGGTGATAGCGGGGGAAGATCTCGTCGATCAGTTCTTTGCCGGGGGGTAGTAGGACGGCCAGTTTGATGCGCCGATCCTGGGAGTGGGGCCGGCGTTCGACCAGGCCTCGACGGGCCAGCCCGTCGATCAGACCGGTAATGTTGGCTGGAGTCTTGAGCAGCAGCGACCCCAGCTCTTTGAGCGGCACCTCGCCGCGATCTTGCAAAATGGCCAGCACATTGAAGCTGGCCAGAGTGAGGTCTACCTGGGCCAGAGCCGTCGAGAACTGTCGCTCGAGGCGATCGTGGGCCTGAATGAGCGAGATCAGCAGCCGACTGACGTCGGGATCGAAGTTCGGATCTTCTTTGGCTCTGGTGAGAAAACGAGACTCATAGTAAGCCTCGCGACGGAGGTCGGGGTCCATTGTTTAGCCAGTATATATTTAGGGACCTAACTAAACAATGGTTCAAATGGACTACATCGACAGATAGAGCAGGGCGGCCGAGCCCAGATTCAGACCCCAGCCGAAATGGCAGTTCTCCAGCATGCGCATCGAGATGAAGGGGCCGGAACGGTCGATTCTCGAGGGAACCTTGAGGGTGTCGGTGCGCTCGGTGCGAACCGGTTGAGTGGTGCGTTGGGTCCGAAGGGACCGGCGTGATCTGACGTGCATGCTAACCTCCTGACGCTAGATTAGCCGGTCCAACTACACTATCTTTTGGTTTCAGTGTTCACGAAGTGAACAGGATGTTACAGATTTGCCTCTGTCTTGTTAACATCGGACTCGAAGACCCTCCAGGTGCGCCAGAGGGTGGCCAGGCCCAGCGTCCAGATTCCGCAGAGAAAGCCTAGCAATACAGGCTGCGGGCCGTGCAGCCAGCGGGCTACCACGGTCACTGTGGCCAGACAGCCAAGAGCCAGATAGGTATTGTGGGCGTTAACGGCCTTGCGATGAGCCCCGTCGAGGATACTTCGAAAGCCGAAGAACCAGGCGTAAGGCACCACCGTCGGCAGCATCCAGTAGAGGGCATTCGAGGAGGCGGCCAGTTTATGTCCCAGGTAGAGGGTCAGGGCAGGCTTGAGCCCCAGGAAGCCCACCACCACTCCCAGGCTCATGACGGCGGTGATCCAGCGGAGCAACACCAGGAAGTGCCGGCGCAGATCTTCTCCCTGGCCGGTCCGCAACATGCGGGTCGACTGGGGAACCAGGATCATGGCCAGCGGATTGACCAGCGCTCCGGCCACCGTCAGCATGGTGCCTCCCAGGGCGATCACCCCGGCCACCTGCAGATCGCCGAAGTGGCTGGTGAGAGTCACCGGAACGCCGAGCAAGACCGACAGCGCCAGGGCGCCAGGAATGCGCGGGGCGGCGTACTCCCACAAGCGCCTGAGGTGCACTTCAAAGGCGCCCGGCCCGAGAGGTTCGTCTTCCAGTCTGGGAATGACCTGGCCAAAGAGGGCGATCGAGCTGATCAATAGATAGCCGATGCCGGTCCAGGCGAAGACCTGGGCCGTGGACTGACCCACCAGGGTGAGCGCCAGCAGGGGAGTCAAACCACTGCCGATGGTGATCAGGCTCGAAGTGGCGATCTCCATGCGTCCCAGCAGGAAGTTGGCCGCCAGGGTGGTGGTGCACACGCCCACGAACATCAGGGAAATGGGGGGCACCAGAGCCGCGTGGGCGACATCGCCAAAGAACAAGAAGGAGACCTGAGCGCTGCACAGGTTGGCCGGTACTACTACCAGCAAAGCGGCCGCTCCCAGCAACACCGCGGCCGCTTTGAAGTAGCCCCGCTCGCTGTCCTGAGAGTCGGTGCCCCGGGCCGCAACGTGGTGGGTGATGGCCACTCCCAGGCACTGCATCAGGATGGGATAACCGTAAGAGAGCGTGCGCCGGCCGACGGCATATTCGGCGAACCCCTGCTCGCCCAGGAACTGGTTCGAAAGCCGGTAGGCCAACAGGTTACAGACCAGGATGAACAAGGTCGAGCCGTAGGTCCAGAGATAGTGCTCGGTCCTGGGCTTGGCGTACTTGTCGTGGCTCGCGCCGTTCACGCTCGTGCATTCCATAGGCGCGACCGTTGTTCCCGTTCAGACAATTTTCAGCCCGTTGAGCTAGGTTGAGACTATGAGAATCCACGCCTTTACCCCGAACCATCAGGCGGCCAGAAACCAGACCGCTACTCCCGAGCCCGACAAGTGGCAGGTCTCGACCGGCTTCATTCCCCGGCTGGGTCACCAGTACCAGGGAGACTATGCCGACCTGAGCGCGATCGCTGACAGAGTCCAGGCGGGTGAGTTATCGGTTCCCAAAGAGGGACTCAAGGTCTGTCAGAAGGGTTGGCAGCCGGAGCGGGCCGTCGAGTTGCGCCAGCAGGGTCTGGCGGCCGCTGGCGTCAGCGCGGCTCTGCTGGTAGCCGGCCTGGCCACCGTGGCTCTCAGTTCCAGCCAGGGCGGACAGTTGGGCGGCTTGATGATTTCGCTGATGGGTGGGGGAGTGGCCGGCGCCGTGAGTGCCGGCAGTCTGATTGCGGCCGACCACTTCGAGCAGGCTCCTCAGATTCGCGACCAGGGCTATGTGGTTCGCACCAATGCGGGTCTCGTCTATCAGCCTTTCGAGGGGCCTGAGCAAAAGCTCTAGGCCTAGCTAGCTCTGCCAGCCGAGACGCCCCTCCTTGGGACCGCTTTCGCGGGGCACGAAGAGATACGCGATGCCACCCTGCAAGTCGGGACCGCGCACGGCATAGCGCTTGCCCTGACTGGCCAGAGCCGGCTGGGTGAGCGGCCACAATTCTTGGAATTGACCCACGAAACGAAAGCCGGCGGGCGGTAGCTTTGGTCGCTCGAGCCAGCAAGGCGGCCCCCCCAATCGGGTGCGTGAGGTGAGTTCGTCGAGGATCTCCATGACCTTCTCGCCGGGTTTGCCCCAGCCCGGGTTTTCTTCGATGGCCTCCCACTCGGTCTCGGACTCGAAAGCCCCCCGCACGGCTCGAGGAACAGGGTCGGTGTAAGCTTGCCAGCCGGTGATGAACACTTCGGGAAACAGCTTGACAGCGCTGGGTGGCATCGCCTGGCCGAGGCCATGCTGCTCTGGATCGAGCAAGATCACTCTATTGGCTCCGCCGTCATATTCTTGCGGGGTACAGCGGGGGTTGCTGCAGACGAACACATAAAGGGTTCGTCCGGCCAGGCCAAGATCGAGTCGCCCCTGGCGATGGGCCAACTGAAACCAGAAGCTCAAGGCCTTCTGGCACTGGGCGCACTTGGGCCAGTGCTCGGAGGGGAATCGGTCGGGAAAGCCCCCGAATTTCTCACGGCCGTCGCCCCGGGGGTCGGCTTCGAGGACCGGTAAGAAAAAGGCTGGTGCCTTATCGGTCGCTGGCGTGATGGGGGGCTTCCAGGACACGACCTCCCAGAGATTGGGCCGGCGCTGGCGACTGTTGCAGGGTGGGAACTCTTTGTTGAGATAGTCTAGCATCGCTTCGGCGCCGGGTGAGACCCGCACGCCCCGGGCGAGCAAGGCCTCGCGCGAGGCCCGGGCCACATGGTTGTGGGAGCTAAAGTGAAGTGCCTGATTCGTCAGGGCCAGTGCAAACTTCTCGAAACCTGCCGAAAAGCAAAGATAGGCGGCCTTGCTCAGGGTCGATGAAGACTGTTCGTATTCATAGATGGCGGCCTGAATCCCGGCCGAACGCAGCTGCGGCCAGGCCGAAGCCGGCGCCAGGCAACCGGCCTCGAGAGTCAGCCTCTGTCCTTCGAGCGAGACCACCAATTCCAGCCGGCAAGCCGAGCCATGAGCGTCGACACTGGCTCGAAACAGAAAACGATTGGGTCCTGTCAGGCGAACCAATTCGGCCTTCTCGTCGCCCAGCGCGGCCTTGACCACGGCGGTGTTGACGATGCCCTCCTCGAAGACGGGGCGAAACTCGGGGCTAAGGTCGGGTCGGGTGCCCAGCTTCTCGGCCACGACGCTGCGAAAGACATCCAGTTCGAAGTCCTGCGACTCGCTCCAGGGAACCAGAGCGAAAGCCTCGAGCGAACGGGTGGTGCGGCCCAGGTCGGCCTCGAGTTCGGCCACTAGCTCCCAGCCGTCGCCCCAGGCGATTTCGTGGGCTTTGCGAAATTCGTGCGGGCGCGCCATCTCGGCCAGGACCGCGCGCAGGCGCTCCAGGGTCTTTTCGGGGTTCGACCGGGCCGTCTCTTTGGCCGATTCTATCAGCGCTTCCAGGGTTGCCTCCACGGCTACTCCTTCCGATAGGGCGAAGCGGGGCCCTGAGGCTGCCCGAGCAGCACCTTCAAAGCCGGCTCCCAGGCGAAGCGGGCGGCCACGAAGCATTGATGAGGGTCGGGTATCTCCTGGCCATTCGAATCAGAGTCTGGAATGCCCAGTGCCTGCCGACATTCGGGCGGCTGGACCCAGTTGCGATAGTCTGCATACAGCTCCAGCACGGCGTTCTTCTGCTTGAGTTCTTCTTCGAGCGCGGCTATTCTGGCGCGCAACTCTTGGGGGCGATCCTGTTCGCTCACCCGGCCGCCTTCGCTGTAAGGACCCCTGCCCACCTTCTCGGGGCAGGGCTCGGGTCCGAGTCAGAGAACCACAGGCGATGGGGGCCACATCGACTTGGGCGACGAATCAGAACTCCCCTCTTTAAAAGAACCCGACCTCTACCCCGCGGCCGGTTGGGGTGCGCTGGGAGCTCTCTACCTGGTGTTTTTTCTCTTTCCCCCGCTGGGCCCCGCCATGGGTGGCTTCGTGCTGTTGCTGGATGTGGCTCTGGCCTTTTGTTTGGCCGCGTTCAGCCTTTTCGATAGCCGGCGCCGGCCGGGAGCGCCCACGGTTGGATACTGGATCGTGGTGTTGCTGCTGCCCTTGCAGGTGGCCGGCCTGGGCTCGACCCTCAAAGCCCCCGATGACTTTGGCAACCCCTGGCCGTGGGTGGCGGCCATCCCCACTCCTTTGCTCGGTCTGACGGCCATGCTGGCCCTTTTCTTGAGTGTCACGGTCGGCTTGTGGTCGCTGGCCATCGTGAAGCGCTCCAACGACTTGTTCTATGCTGAGGATCTCAGCCTGGGAATGGCCAGTTTCACGCTCACTCGCGACTTCGATAGCTGGATCCACCTGGCCGCCAGAAGACGCGACCTTACTCGCTCCAAGACGGCTTCTTACCTACTGTTCCAGAATTCCATCCTGATGATTCTAGCGGCCTGGCTGGGGTCCATGCTGGTGGACACCGATGTGCTGGCGGGCGTGGTGGCCCAAAACACCTGCGTCGCTTGCGCGGCCAACGCCTTGTTCAACCTGGCGCTGGCTTTTCTAACCGGCGCCAACCCCGATTTTTACGGCGAGGCTTAAGCTCAGACCGAGGGCAGATTGAAAAGGGAACCGGACTTACCCTGACTGATTTTCAATGCATCCAGGTCTTCTAGCAGCTTGGCCGCATGCGAGCAGACCCCACGAAAAAAGCGCAGCAAGTGTTCTTCGGCCGCGTCGAGAGTGTCTTGACCCTCAGCCAGGGCCCCTTCCATCAGGGCGATCGCCTGATAGCCATCGCCCATGGCCTGATCGATGCCGGCCAGACTGCCCGCGAAGGTGTCCTTGAGGGCCGGGGTGAGCTGTTCTGACAGGCTCACGTCCTGCAGGCGCCATTTCTGCTCGAAAAGTTCGAACATCTCGATAAAGCGTTGCAAGGCCTCGGCCGCATCCTCGATGTCGAGTTCGCCCTTGCGCAAGTCATCGAGCACCACCAGCATCTGACTCACATGATTGATGCCCGAAACGGGCGGGCGCAAGGAGTGTGGCGAAGAACAACTTTCGCACTGCCGGACTTTGGATGGAAGTTCAGAGCCGCAGAACAGGCAAATCACAACCCACGCACATCCAAGCCAAACAGGTCTACCAGCAAATCGCGCATCAGATCTTCTATCTGCTCCGCGCTGCCGAGCGATTCCTCTTGGGCTTCGACATTCCAGAAGTCGCCATCGACCCCCAAAAGCTGGTCGAGATCATCGACTATTTCGCGTATCTGCTCTAGTTGCACAATCTCAGGGGGGCAAGGAGCGACCCTGCGGGTCGGGAGAAGGAGCTCTCGCTGCGCTCGAGGGATAAGGAGCGAAAATGAGCTGTCGCCCCTTTCGGGACGGCGGCTTGGCGGCTGCGCGCAGGCGCAGCTTTACGGTCCCATCAGCACGCCGTCTTCATTGACGAACGCGCCGTTGGTATTGGCCGCCGGAGCGGTCGGGGTGACTTCGGATTTTTCGCTGCCGGCACCGCCCGAGAACAGGCCGGTGAACCAGTTCCAACCGCGGTCGACCAGCTCGCCACCCTGCTCGAGCCAGGTGTCGTCGTTGTCGCCGACGGTCTGGGTGATGACCTGATCCTCGCCGTTGACTCGGCCGGTGACGGTGGTGGCGCCTTCGGCATCGCGAGTGACGGTGACTGATGACGCTCCGTCGGCCGAACCTTCTTTAGGCTTCTCGCTTTCGAAGCCGAAGAATTCGGCCACGCCGCGGCCGAAGTTCTCGACCGCGCCGTCCGAGCTGCGCTCGGAGATGTCGACATCGGTGGTGACATCACCGGCGCCGTTGCTGCCAGGGTTGGTCACGGTCAGGGTCTCGCCATCGGTCTTGGCGCCCAGGTTGGGGTTGCGGTCGATGTCGGCGATGGTTACTTTGGAGGCATCGGGAGCGGCCTCGGTGTTCACGCGCGAGACCGCGCTGCCGTTGCCGTTCATGGCCACGGTCTCGGCCTTGACGGTATCCCCGTCAGCCGAGATAGCGGTGTCGGCTCGACCCTTTTCCGGCACGGTGGTGCTGCTGCTGATGCTCGCCCCGCCGTTGTCGGTAGCCACCGTGGCGGTGCTGGTCCCGTCTTCGTTCTTCTTCATGGTGCCGTCGATTCCGACTTCACCGTTAGAGACGCTGGCGGTCTGCTCTTCGCCGGGTTTGAGATCCTGGCTGGAGAGGGCTTCAGCATTTTCTTTGCCAGGCACGACCAATTTCTGGCCCGGATGAATCAGGTTAGGGTTCTTCAAATCGTTGGCCGAGGCGACTTTGTCGATGAGGGTCTTGCCGTCCTCATCCCGCTTGTAAATCTCCGAGAGCGAGTAGCCCTGGTTGCGCAGGATGCCTTCCAGCGAGTCGTTCTTGCCTTGCTTCCAGCCGTCGACGCTGACTTCGCTCGAGGAGGGGGCGAACGAGGCGAACGGATTGGGACGCTCGGCACCCACGCTCAAGGTGGCTGTGTCACCGGTGGTGACCGGGGCCGATTGCACCGTGGGGGCGGCGGCCGTTTCGGGACGTGGAGCCAGACGGGGGGCGGCTACTGGGGCTGCGGATGGGGCGTTTCCTACGGCGGCTGCGGACATGGCGTGAATCTCTCCTGCGTGTTTATTGCCCCCAGGTTAACATGCGGATGTTACTGGCATGTTGCTGGCACAATCGCTGTGGTGTTAAATTTCTGTGAACTGTGTGTAAAGTTCTTCCATTCTCCTTAAAGTTTTCTTCGCTCTAGCGATTGATCTGGTTGAGAATCTGCTGCTTTCGCTGTTCTCCGGCCACGGCCGCCCAGGCGTTGAGCCAGGCCGTGGCTCCCTGGGCCGAACGCCAGGCATCGGTGCGGTCGCCGAGAGTGGACCACAGTTGATAGCTGCGGAGATTGTTCTCGAGAGGGCGAGTGACATCGTCACCCAATTGCTGGTGCTCAGCCCAGACCAGCCAGCGAACCATCGAGTCGACCAACAGGCCGGCGTGGTCTTTGCTCCACTGTAAGCCCGGCAAGAAAAGGGGACCGCCTTTCCAGGGGACCTCTTTGGCGTCGGGGTTGAAACTGAGCAAACGCAAGACCACCGGAGCCACCTGGGTGCCCCGGTTGGCCTGGGCGCCCAGCATGCCGGCCGCCAACTGGCGCACCTGCTGGCTGGGGTCTTCAAACATGGCCCGGGCCAGGGCGCCGGTGTCGAGATGATCGACCATGCCGGCCAGAATCGAGCTGAGCTCGGGATTGGTGGCGGCCGCCTTGATGAGCTTCTGGGTGGGCAGATTCGACCTGGCGCTCAGCTGCCCCGACAGCTTCTGCTGAAAGGTTCGTCGGGCGGCCGGGAACATCGTGACCAGTTGCGAATGCTCGAGCGTCTGGTCGAGGGAAGACGAGCTCTCGATGCGGGCCGCGGCGGCCCAGGTGCGTAGCAAGAGAGGCTCGCTCTGGTCGCGATGGAGCCGCTGCAGGCGGGTGTCGACCTGGGTCCCGCCGATGCGGGCCAGGCAGGCGATGGCAAAACCCCGCTGGCTGAGATCGGCTCCCTGGGCGGCGGCCAGTTTGAGCAAGCCGGGGGTGCTTTCCTGGCGCCGCTCGATCAACTGGTCGGCGGCGCTCGAGGCGCGTTCGGGGTCGGCCAGGGCGGCCAGCAGGGCGTTGACGGTGGGGGCGGCTGCCCACACCGTCAGGCTGGTAGCCAGCACCAGCCCGGCCAGAGTGAGGCGGCGCCGGCCGGCCCACAGGCCACCCAGCAGCGCCAGGACGGCCAGGGCCAGACCCTCTTGCACCGGCCGGTTAGCCGAGTCCGGCATAGCGTAGGGCTCGAAGCGAATATTGTCGCGGGCCAGAAGGTCGCGCGGAAACTCCCCTTCGATGACCGTCAGGGTCATTTGCTTGACCCGAGCCAGGACCGGCTTGAGCGCAGCCTCGCGGCCGCTGGACAGATACTGTTCGTTGAGTTCATTGATTTCGGGGCCGCGCATTTTGAGGCGCTCTCCGATTTCGAGCAAGGCCTTTTCCTTCTTCTCGAAGTCGTGCAGCAGAGCGTCTTGCCCCACCGCCAACAGGTCCGAGGCGAACAGTTCGCGAGCGATTCCGTTCTTGGGATCGGGGTTTCGCTGGCTTGGCAACTGGGCGCGCTGGGCCGCCGACAGGTCGTCGATGGTGCCACCCAGGATCTTGAGCGGCAGGGGTTCGGTCAGGTTGCGAAAGACTTCCACGCCCGGCAGTTGGCGCTTGACGAACGAGTCGGGCAGGCCCTTGATTTTCATGGGCTGGTCGGCCAGTAGATAGACTACATTGTTCAATTCGCCGGCGTTGAAGGCCGACAGGCGCATGGGCACCACCAGTTCTTTACTGGGAAAGCGAAATCCCATGCCCTGCACATAGCCGTCGAAGGGGCGTCCCGGCGTCTTGCCCGGTTCGACCCGACGCATGCCGGGACGGGGATCGGCGGCCGATTTGTCACCCACCCGGGTCTTGACGGTCACGAAACACCAGCGCGCGGCCACATACTCTTCGCAGACCGAGTCCATGCCGTCGGGATAGCGATATCCATGCTCCTTCATCCAGCGACTGAGAGCCCCGGCGCTGCCGGCTTCGAGCACCGCTACCTGGTACATTCCCACCGCTTCTTCGCGAAGGACCCGCACCTCATCCCGGTCAAGCATCAGTCCGCCCGAGCCCTGGGCCGCTCGGGTGGGGGCGCCGCTTTCATACATAGCGGGGTGGGGGCGCAAATCGATGATCACCGGCGGAGGGTCGACGGCGGCGGCCAGATGCTCGAAGGTGGCATCGGGGATTTTGCGGATAGCCGGGGCAGTGGGGAAGGGGATGAGCATCCCGAAATCGTCGACCCGGCCGCTAAACCCGGGACGCAGGGCGATAGTCTCGATGCCATTCCGATAGAAGACATAGGTCTGTTGCTTGCCGATGCGCGAGATCGCGGGACCGGGACCGTCGACCGACTGGATGGGTGGAACCATCCCGCACGGGTCGGCCAGGGCCAGGCTACTGAGCAGGGCGATAAAGATGGGAATCCAGGCTCTCATGGTGTCTCCTCTTGATAGGCTGGCTCGAGCACCACGCGACTTTGCACTCGAGCGTGGGTTGTGCGAGCTCCATTAGAGATCCAAATGCTCTCCAGGGTCTGCCAGTCGTCTCCGCTGCGTAGGACCGTGAACCACGGTCCGGCCACTGTGTAGCGGCCCTCCAGTCATATTCGTTGCCAGAGGTGGTGCAGCCCGACCCGTTTGACCGTGCCCGAGGCCTCGGGCGGTTGGAAATCGCTGACCCTCAAAGGGTGAAAAACATGGCGGATGTCGAGCGGGACTCGCATGGGCTCCATCCAGACTCGAACGACATTCTGCTCGTCGATAATGCGAAATTCGACCGTGGCGAACTCTCGTCGCAACTCGCGGCGTAGCAATCTCTCGCGGTCGACATCGAGCGGGCCAGGCCCTTCGGTTTCAAGCAGGCGACGACTCTGGCGCCCGAAATAGAGCAGCTCTTCGAGGGCGGGGCTCTCTTCGGTCATCGGCTCGTCGGCGAAGGCCGTCAGCAACTGGTGGAAGCGCTCTTGGGACAGGGGAGGGGTGGGATGGTTCGACAGGGCGCAGCCCGACGAGCACATCGTTTTGCCGTGCGGGTGGGGCACCGCCAGCGTCGGTCCATCGAGCCCGTCGGCAGCAGTCGGTAGAGCCAACCAGAGTAAAATGATGAAACCGATGAGTGCTGACATGATCTCCCCCTGTCGCCAGGACGACTTTTCTTCTTCCGCGGGATCTCCTGCGAAGAGGGTTCCTCCTGCGGCCAAGAGAAATTGCCAGAGCCCATGAAGAACCTCTCGCGCTGCCTCTTACTGTTCGCTCTCTTCGCGCTGCCGGCCCTGGCCCAGACCCGCGAAGACCAGCTCAAAACTGCCTTCGTATACCAATTCATTCGCTACGTCGAGTGGCCCCAACCCCTGACCACAGCCCGCCTGGCCGTGGTCGGCGAAGGCGAGTTCGCCGACGCCTTGATGTCGCTCGAGGGTCGCGACGCCGACGGGGTCCGGATCGAGGTTCGTCCGGTGGCCGACATCAGCGAGCTGGGGGGCTACGACGTGATCTTCGTGAGTCGTTCTCACGCCACGCTCATCCCCTCCATTCTCGAACAGCTCCGCGGAAAGCCCGTGCTGACGGTGAGTGATTCAGCCGGCTTTTGCAAGGCCGGCGGGGGCATCGAATTGACCGAGGTGCAGAACCGGCTGCGCTATCGCGTGGCCCTCGAGGCCCTGGCGGAGGCCGGCCTCAAGCCTGGCGACGCTCTGCTGAAGTCGGCTCTTACCGACCTCCAGTGAGCCCTGGCGAGGGGGCCCTCGAGGCTCTGCTCGAGGATCTTCGCGACGACGGTCGGGCCGAGTCCTCCGGCGGCTTCAGCCTGGACCCCGTTCGCGGCCTCGAGCTGCTGCGCACCCATCTCGAGCCCGATACCTATGTGCTGCACCTGGTGTCGGCCGCACTCGTCTCGGGGGCCCAACGACTCGACCTCGCCCTCGACTCTTACGAGTTCAGCCTGAGCTGGCACCCCCGTTTGACGGTCGAGGCCTCGCTGTTGGAACGTCTCGACCGTTACCTCTTGTCGGAGCAGAGCCAGCAGAACCTTTTTATGCGCGAGCTGGCCATCGGTTTCTACGCGGCCGCCATCGAGGAGCCCATCGAGATGTTCCTCGACGGTCCGGCCGGTCGATTGCGCCTGGTCGACCACCGTCCGGCCCTCGAGCCTGGGAGCATCCCTCACTTTCGCTTTTACCGCCGCCTGGGGACCGAGGCCCGACGCCTGCTGCAAGGGCTGGTCAATCGCTTTCCAGAAGAGGTGGTGCTACGCAGGCGTTGCCGCCACTCGCCCGTTCCGATCTGGCTCAACCGACAACCCCTGCCCCGGGGGGCCGAGTTAGAAAGAACACTCTTCGTTATCGGCCTCGAGGACGCCCTGGTCGCCTTTTGCCGACGCGAGCAGCAGGTCCGGTCGCGGTTGACCTGGGTAGTCAATGGGGTCGACTTCGAGGCCCCCGTCCGCGGCCTGTCCCAGGCCGAGACCCGGGTGATCGGCTGGAATTCGACTCTCACCAAGGACTTGACTGATAGCGGTCTGGTCGATAACGACCACTACCAGGCGGTTCGCCGACGGTTGCGGGGAACGGTGGCCGAAGCCGCCGTCAGAGCGGTCGCCGCCGTGCCGGCTCAACTGACCGGGCGCGACGGCCGCGGCGTGCTCTTGATGGCCGCCGACAGTTTGCGCCGGCAGGCTCGCCTGACCGAGCTAGCCCGGGTTTTCGAGCTTGTGCTCGAAGACCGGGCGCGCGAGTTGGGCCCCGACCACCCCGCCACCCGGCGGAGCCTGACCGAGCAAGCATGGCTCGAACAGTTGCGGGCCGGGCGACCCCACGAACCGGCCGCCCCGGCGGCCCCGGCCCAACAGCGTCTTGAGCAAGCCGAGGTCAGGTTGCGGACGGGACCGAGCCAGAGCGCCCTGAGTCAGCGGGCTGTCGCCCTGTTCGAGCTAGGTCGGGCCGAAGAGGCCGAGAAGGTGGCCCAGGCTGCTCTCAGACAAGCTTTGCGCAACCATGGAGCGGTCCACCCTGAAACCGCCGGGGCTCGCTCTTTGTTGGCTGGTCTGGCCCTGGCCACTCGCCGGCCCGAGGCTCTCGACCTGCTCGCTCAGGCCGACCAGGCCCTGGGGCCCGAATTGGCTGGCAGCCACCACCACCGATTGGCCTTGCGGGCCTGCCGAGTCAAGGCTGGCGGCAACGACCCCGACTTGCTAGAGCTAGCGGTGGCGGCCTGGGGGGCCGATCACCCCTGTCTGGCCTGGCTCTACGAAGCTCTCGGTCAGCCGCAGAGGGCGCTCGAGCTGGCGGCTCTGGCCTGTCGCCGACCCTGGCGCGGCGATCCGTTCTTTGGGCTGCCCATCGGCTATGGCGGCTGGTTTACGGCGGCGCGCCTGAGCGAGCCGGTCTGGCAGCCGTTCATGATCGGCACGAACCTCGAGTGTCAGCGGTTGCTGCGACGATTGCTGCGCTCGAGCCAACCTGAGCTGGCTTCGGCCGTTCTGGCCACCCGAGTCGGATGCGAGTTCGAGCAGGGGCAGGTGCGTTTGCGCGTCGACAGCCCCCGTTCGGTGGTCGGGGTCGAGGTCGGTGATGTCCTCTTGCCCGTTCTTGCCGGCCAACGCGAGTGGGTGGTGCCCTCACCCGCAGCCCGCGTTTGCGTGGTCTTCGACGACGGTTTCGCCTGGACCGAGGCCATCGGCCAGGAGTCGCCGCTCTAGTTGGGAACGTTGGCCCATGGACTTTCACTTCGAGCTGAACTCACGGGTCGAGCTTCGCGACCTCGACGCGCTCGGTCACGTCTACCACGTCAACTATCTGGTCTTCTTCGAAAACGTGCGCACCGCTTTCTGGTTCGACCTCACCGGCCATCAGGGTCTCGAGGCCCTCGATTTCGTGATGGCCACGGTGACCTGCAACTATCACGCGCCCGTCTACATGGGCGAGCAAGTGTGCTCACGCCTGCGGATCGAGAAGGTAGGCAACAAGAGCCTCACCCTGGCCTATGAGGTCTATTCCTCAAGCCAGGGCCGGGTGGTGGCCGACGGAATCTCGGTGCAAGTGGCTTACGACTATTCGAGCCGCCAGTCCAAGGCTATGGCTCCGGAACTCAAGGAGCGCCTGCTGAACTATTCGCGACCCAGAGCCAGAAAATAGCTCCAGGGAGGGTGATCGGGGGGGCGGCAGTCTACCTCGACGGGCTTTTTGCTGACGGGGTGAAGCAGTCCCAGTCGCCCCGACCAGAGGGCGATCTTTCCGCCGCGGAGGGGGCGCTTGGCTCCGTACTTCACGTCGCCCACCAGGGGGTAGCCGTGAGCGGCCAGTTGGGCACGGATCTGGTGATGGCGGCCGGTCATCAGTTCGACCTCGAGTAGAGAAAGCTCTCGGGCGGACTCTAGCAGACGAAAGCGCAGTTCGGCTCGTTTGGCCCCTTTGGCCTCGGACGAAACGACGTAGGAGCGGTTCTGCTTGGCATTCTTGCGCAGATGGTCCACCAGTTGGCCGTGTTCGGGGGTCTGTCCGTGCACGACGGCCAGATAAGATTTGGTCAGGGTGCGGTCGCGAAATTGAGGGTGCAGGCGGGCGGCCGCCTTAGAGGTCTTGGCAAAGACCATCACCCCCCCGGCCGGCCGGTCGATGCGGTGCACCAACCCGACGAAGGCCTCGCCGGGCTTGGAGTAGCGCTCTTTAAGATAGCTCTTGACCCAGTCCAGCAGCGAAAGGTCGCCCGACGGGTCGGGTTGAGCCGGCATGGAATGAGGCTTGGCCACGAACAGCAAATGGTTATCTTCCAGGAGGACTTTCGGTTCCACGCGAACGATTGCGTCGATGTCCACCCGCTCCCCTTCTGGCGGTGCGGAAACTCGAGACGTCCCGGCGATGTTGTCAACAACATCTGACCACTTGAGGGGGTAGCATGGAAAACAACCAGCGCGTTCAGGCCCGTGACGGCTCGGGAAAACTGGTGTTGCCAGACGGTGCCATGGTGCGGGATTATCAGGTGCGCTATCTCACCTCGGGAGGGATGAGCGTGGTTTATGTCGGCACCAAAGGCGAGCGCGAGTTTATCCTCAAAGAGGTGCCTGCCTCGAGCGTCAAAGAAGTGCCGGCTCTCATTCAGGAGAAGGGTCTGCTCGAGAGGCTCAACCATCCGGGCATCGTCAAGTTCGAAGCCCTCTTCGACCACCAGGACTTCTTCTATCTGGTGCTCGAGTTTATTCAGGGCCGGCCGCTCATCTGGTATCAGCGCGAGGGCAATCGGGTCAGCGTCGACCAGGTGCTGGATTGGGGAGTCCAGTTATGCGAAATTTTCGGCTATCTGCACCAGCAGGACCCTCCCGTCATTTATCGCGACCTCAAGCCCGAGAACGTGATCCTCTCGGATGGCCAGTTGCGCCTCATCGACTTTGGCATCGCTCGCGTCCATAAGGGCGACCGCTCCTCGGACACCGAGCTGATGGGCACCGTCACGACCGCCTCGCCCGAGCACTACGGCAGCGGCGAGACGGATGCCCGGTCCGACATCTACACCCTGGGTGCCACGCTCTATGATCTATTGTCGGGCGGACGCCGGGCGTCGCAGATGGCTTTCAAGTTCGCCCCCATTCGCGAACTCAACCCTGATGCGCCCCCGGCTCTGGAAGAGGCCCTGGCCACTGCTCTGGCTTTTAAGCCTGAGGATCGCTTCCAGAGCATGGAAGAGTTTCGCCAGGCTCTGTTACACTGCCAGGGCAAGGCTCCCAAGCCGGCCCGGCGGGCTCCCAGCGACGGAGGCAAAGGGCCCAGTCGGGGCCTGATCGCGGTGTTGCTGGTCCTGTTGCTGCTCGTTGGAGTGGGCTACAACTATGGAGTGGGCCCGGGCGCGCCGCCGGTCGACCCGGTCGAGAAGATCACCGAGAACAACCTCGATGGGGATGTCTTCTTCAGCGGCAAAGTCAACGAGCACGACGTGGTTACCCTGGGTGAAGACATCAGCCTGTTCGCCGTCAGCGATACTAATGCCAAAGCCGGTGAAGAAAGAGCCCGCACCGTAGCCGAGCGACTCAACAAGCTGTATCAGGCGCCCTGTCTGGTGTGCAGCCTGACCTGGCTCGAGCCCGAGGACATTCGGGTAGGGCGCTTCAAGGAGAATGGCGAGGTGGTGGTCTTTCACGCCCACATGCACGATGGAGTGGCTGCCGCCCGCCCCTTTCTCATCGCCACCGTGACCGACGCTCAGGCCAAAGAGTTTGGCCAGCGGCCCCGCTTTCTGGCCGCTTACTGGCGCGACTTGCTACGCGACGTCATCGATCTCTCGCGGGGGACCGACGCTCGCTATTCAGCCCTATCGGGCGAACTCGAGGACGAACTGCTCGAGGCGCGCCATCAGATGGGTGACGCGGCCAACGTCAAGAACCTCCACCAGGTGCTCAAGCGGCTGACGGCCTCTAAGGCACTCAAACTGTCCGATGTGTTTCTGCAGGTGCCCGACCGGGCCTTTTCCTCCGACGACTTTCCCGAAGTCGAGGGATTCGAGCCTCTCAAAAGCTGATCAGGACGCCAGTCGCCAGCTACCGAGATGGTGGCTGGAACGCCGGGTCAGTTCGACGGTGGCGTCGGCAGGGTGGGCCGACACTTGCGAGGCGGTCGAAAGGGCGCCGTCAGCCGCCAACTCGAACCGCTGAAGCACTCGAGTGATGGCCATCTCGGCCTCCATCCGGGCCATCAGCTGTCCCAGACACAGGCGGCCGCCCCCGCCGAACGAGAACATCTTTTTGCTCTGGTTGGCGTGGCGGGTGCTGAGCAAGACAGTGGTGCCCTTCTTGACCGAGACTTCCTGGCCGGCCGGCCCGAGCCGGGTGTCTTCGAGAGCCTGGCGAGCGATGAAGTAGGACGGGGGATGTTCGGTGATGCTCTGGCGCCAGGCGCTGGCCACCCCTCTTAGAGCCTTGAGTTCCTTGAAGTCGGGGACGCTTTCTCCCACGGTCTGCGCGATCTCGTCGCGAACCTCGCTCTGCCGTCGGGGGTCGCGAGCCAGCTCGCAAAGGCTCCAGGAGATCATGCTGGCGGTGGTCTCGTGACCGGCTAACATCAGCGTCAGCACCTCGTGCCGCAAGCGTTGGTCCGAGAAGGGCTTGTCGGTCTGGGGGTCGCGGGCCGACAGCAAACCGTCGAGAGCGTCGCGCTGGCCAACTCCGGCCTGGCGGCGGGCAGCCAGCAACCGGTCGGCCCAGCCCTCGAGGGTGGCATAGGCTTGCCGGAGTTCTTTCCCTCCGGGCAGGCTGGCCCGGCTGACCCTACCGGGCAGCAGGGTTTCGGTGGCCACCGACCGTTTCACCGCGGCGAAGGCGTCGTTTAGCTCATCCAGGGCCGGGCCGTCGAGGTTGGCTCCGAAGAGGTGGGTCATGGCCACATCCAGGGTGAGCTTTTCTAGCCTGGCTTGCAGGTCGACTCGGACCTTTCCTCCCACGCCCAATTGCTCATCGAGGGCGTCCAGGTGGCGGTCGACCACGGCCGCGATGGAGGCCGTCTTCTCGTCGGTATGAAGAGCGTTACCCGAGAAATACGGTTCCAGGGCCTGCCGGGTGGTCTTCCAGTCCTGGCCGTTGTTGAGAAAGATGTTGTCGCGCCCGAACAGTTTGGCCAACCCGTGCGATTGCAGGCTCGATTTCTCGAAGCTGGACCCGTGGTTGTTTTCGGTGGCGATCAACACTTGCTGGGTGCTCTCGGGTCGCGCGTCAAACAACAGGGTGCCGGCCAGCGGCAGTTCTACCTGTACCACCGCGCCTTTGTCGTGGACGGCCTCGAAGACCTGGACCGGGTTGTCGAAATTCCGGGCCACGGCGGCGGCGAACTCGAACTTGCTCATGCTCTCGGGAGTCAGTCCCTGGCTGGCCAGATAGGGGCAAGCCCCGCCCCGGAACTCGGCTTGCTGGGCGTTGAGGGCCACCGCCGCCGGTCCGACCGGGGCCAGGCTGACCATCGAAGCCCCGGCTTGAACGGCTCGGGTCAGGCCGGGCTTGTCGGTCTGGGGGCCCAGCGGGCAGCGCACCTCCTGGGTGGCGTCCGCCAGTTCCAGGGCTAAAGAGGTGATCGAAGGAAGCGTTTCATCGATCGCGGCAGCCGCCGGCAAAGGTGCCGCAGCCGCTTTTCGCGGAGCAAAATGTCCGGCCGTGAGCCGGGGACCGATGAGCATGATTTGAGACTATCAGCTTCGGCTTAAAAAAAACTGTTCGAAACTCGCCTCTGGAAAAAAGAGAAAACCCCGGGCTGGCGGGCCCGGGGCGAACTTTAGGAGTAGTGTGCAAGGGTCTTATCCCACGGACCAGCCGGCAGTCTAGAGGGTCAGTTGTTATGGTTTCTGAACAATTTCGAAGTCGGTCTCCCAGAAGCCGACCCGGTGGTTCTGGAGGTTCTCGACCTCGAGCCGAATCTGATAGCTCCCGGGCTGGACATCGGGCGGGATGGCAAAGGGGACCAGGGTTGCCTTGAAGTCGTGATAGTCGCCCCGCTGGTGCCGGACGGTCAGGGCCTGGCCGCAGTCCGGGCAGCGGGCGGCTTTTTCAATCAGGCTCTGGCAGTGGGGGCAGCGCACTTAGTCAGAACTGCTGCTGGTGCTACTGCTGGTGGATTCGGTCTTGGAGGATGTGGTCGACGCCGAGTCGCTCGAACCCGACGAAGAGTCGGAAGAACTCGAGTCTGCACCGGTCGACGAGGGGGTGGACTTGGAACCGCCATTGCCGCTGTAGTCGTTGACATGAAATCCGGTTCCTTTGAAAATGATGCCGGCCCTGGAGATCTTGCGTTTGAGTTCGCCCTGATTGGCCTCTTCATGTTCGAGCGACAGACAGCGACCTTCGCAAGTGGTGGGCTCTTTGCCGCTGCGGACCAGCACCTCGAGATCTTTGCCGCAGGCCTGGCAACGGTATTCGTATATTGGCATGCTAACCTCCACCGGCCATAATAGCGGCCAGACTGCCGGGTTTAAAGTTATGATGCATTAGAATTGCGTTAGAGTTGGCACCAGGGGGACAGTGTTGTCTTCACGAATCACCGGGTGGATTGGAGGGAGAATATAGTGAAAAAGTTAGCTTTAGTAGGACTCGCTTTGATGTTGGTTTTGTTGGGCTGCGGACCGTCAGGTCCCCCACCCGGGGCCCGCAAACTGGCCATTGTGGTAGACGGCAAGCCCGGGACCCTGGAAGGCACCATCAAGGCCAACAACCCGGGTTCGGCCGGCTTGAGTTCAAAGAACTTCAAAATCGAGGTTCCCGGCAAGCTCGAGCTCGACGCCGGACCCTCGGAATACACCATCATCTTCTATAGCATGAACAGCTACTGGCTCAAGAGCTACAAGATCACCCTCGATGGCAAAGAGTTGCTGCGCGGGCGTGACATGGTGGTCGAAGACGACAAGGGACCACGCATCACCCTTAACGTCGAGGCGGCCACCCCGACCCCCAGCGAATGAGTCGCCGGGTCCTAATTACCGGCTGTTCGAGCGGCATCGGTCAGGCCACAGCCCTACGCTTGGCCGGTGCCGGCTATACCGTCTATGCCAGCGCTCGCAAGCTGCAGGACCTGGAGGTTTGCCGGCAGGCGGGTTGCCGCTGTCTGACCCTCGACGTAACCAGTGAAGAGTCGATGGTCACGGCCGTCGAGGCAGTCGAGGGAGGGGTCGAGGTTTTAGTCAACAATGCCGGCTATTCCCTTTCGGGGGCCCTCGAACAACTCGACATGGCGGCCCTTCGCCGCCAGTTCGAGACCAATGTCTTCGGTCTGGTGCGGCTGACCCAACTGGTTCTGCCCGGCATGCGGGACCAGGGCTGGGGTCGGGTGATCAATCTCTCGTCCATGGGTGGCGAGCTGACCTTTCCCGGCGGAGGGGCCTATCATGCCACCAAGCACGCGGTCGAGGCCCTTAGCGACGCCCTTCGCTTCGAAGTGGCCGGCTTCGGCATCCAGGTGGTGGTGATTCAACCCGGCCTGATTTTCACTGAATTTTCGGACCGAGTGGCCTCGCAAATGGAGCCGGACCCACCCCCGGGCCCTTATCAGAAGTTCCAGAAGGCCGTCCGGGACATCACCCAAAGCGCCTACACCACCGGTCCGATGGCCCGCTTCGGGGGACCGCCCGAGGCGGTGGCCGCCGTCATCGAAAAGGCGATCCGCGCTAAGAAGCCCCGCACGCGCTACCCCGTAACGGCTTCGGCCCACCTGATGATGCTGACTCGCTCGATGCTCAGTGACCGCCTATGGGACTTGATGATGAAGACGATCTATCCGTCTCCCGTGAGCGATTCTCCCCGAGACGTGGTTTAGCGACCGTCGAGGCGCGAGGGGAGGTCGGCGTAACTGGGGGCGGCCAGCGCGGCCAACCGGGCCTGGGTGGGGCTGATCGCACTGGGCACTGTCTGGCCGTCGCTTTCGAACGGCTTGCCGGCCTTGAGCGAGCGCTCATAGCGGCCTAGCAAGACTTTCGTGGCCGCATCCAGCTGGTAGAATTCCAGGCCGGCTCGGAAGGGGCGCGAAGCTTCGCTAAACCAGGCCACCCGAACTTTGCAGTCGAGGCCTTTGGCCAGTTTGAGGTTGAAGACCTGACCGGGCTGGAGGCGTTGGCTGGTCGCTACTTGCAGCCCTCCCACGCTGAAGTCGACGGTGGTGGCGGCGAGTGCCGAGCAGATCAGCGGCATGCGGTGGTTGAATCGCTCGGCGCAGCGCAGGCCGGCTCCGTTGGTGAGGGGCGGCACCAGGGTGCTGACCTCGGAGTTGTTCGAGTTGGCCACGCACAGATAGCCCCCGGCCGGAAGGGTGCGGACATGTTCGATCTTGACCCACAGGCGAACTGTGGCTCCCGAGCGTCCGGCTACGCGAATCGACATCTCGCCGCCCCGCGCGGGCTGTTTCTTGCAGCGATAGACCAGGGTGTTGTCGATCCGCTCGATCAACTCCACCAGCGGCCCACCCATCAGCTTGTCAAACATAGGTACCTTCCAATACAAACACCAACCTAGACCAGCAGCCTTAAAAAAAGTTTGCCAGCTTGTTACCGTCACCCCGGTTCGTTCTGCCAGAGGGTACCTTGCCAGCGAACCAGAATATCCAGGGTAGGAGGAGCCAGATGTTGAGTCAGCTTTGGGATAACCCGATCTTCGTGCGCACTCGCCAGGTAGAGGAGCGCACTCTCGGGTCGGGAGCGCGCGCTTACCTTCAGCGATACGGCGCCGGTTTGGCGATTTTGTTCGGGCCGCTGGGGCTCTATCTGCTCTTTAGCACCGACCATTGGTGCAACCCCGCCCGCGTGCTCGAGAGCCTGGGTGGACTGCTCAATTTCTCGGCCGTCTTGATGGTGCTGTATATCACCAGTCGGGCTCTCAACGGTACCTTCTCGGCTATCACCCTCGAACGCGAGCAAAAGACCTACGACACTCTGGTCTCGACCAATTTGACTGGCTCCGAATTGCTGTGGGGCAAGGCGGCTTCGGGCCTGTGGCCGGTGGTGCGCGAACTTTGCCTGGTGGCGCCGCTGGCTCTAGGCCTGGGGGTGCTGGCCGGCTATCCGGTCGAGGCGGTGGCTTATCTGGCGCTGTGCCTGGCCTGTCTGGGCTTCTTCGGAGCCACCGGACTGGCCATGTCGTACGCCTCCAACTCGACTCAACACGCGACTCGCCGGGGCACGGCTCTGGCCGGGTTCTTCATGCTGGGCGGCCCGATGCTGGACTGGTTTCTTTACGGCTTGACCCGCGGCGAGACTTTTACGCCGATGGCCACCTACCTCAGCCCCCTGGCGGCGGCCATTTCGGTGCCCAGCAGTGAACTGTGGGCCGGCAGCCTGGTGCTCTACATGGTGGGCACGGTGTTGCTCTGGAAGATGCTCGGCAAGATGGCCGAGTCGGCGAGGGTTCGCTAATGAAGCTGTTCGAGTCATTCAAGGCGTGGTTGGCCCGGTTGGCCGAGAACCCGTTCGTGGTGTCGGCCGCCCAGGTCGAGGCTCGGCGTTCTTCGCTCACCCGCTGGTTGAACGGCTATGGAGTTTATCTAGCCATTCTGGTCTTGCCGCTGAGTCTGTGTAGCAGCGCGGCCAGCCTGATGGAGGGCGACTCGCTAGAGGGGGCCGTGCGAGTGACCGCTGTGATCGTAGCTCTGGTCCAGGTGGTCTACGCCTCGATCCGAGCGGTGAGCAGCACGGCCACGACCATCGTCTCCGAGCGTCAGCGCGGCACGCTGTTGACCCTGGCGCTCTCAAAGATCAACTCGGCCGATTGCGCCGACGGGGTGGCCGCGGCTGGCGTGCGGCCGTTGTTGCGCGAGCTGACCATCCTTTGGCCCCTGAGCCTGCTGATCTGCCTGGCGGTGGGGGGCGACCTCTACTCGGCCGTCATGCTATGGGCGATCAGCTGTCTGATGGCGATCTTCTTTGCCTACAACGGTGTCTACTACTCGGCTATCTCTCGCGACGCGGCCCAGGCTAGCAACAGCGGCCTGATGAACGTAGTGACCCTGCTCTTGCTGACCCCCTTCATCTTCTTGATGGGAGGCTTTCTCGCCGGGCCGCTGTGGCTGATCCACCCCTTTGCCGGTTTGAGCCTGGCCTTTTTCGGCCCCGGCCTACCCCAGGGCGGAGACTGGTTCAATTTGATGTTCATTCGCTGGTGGACGATCCTGGTGCTGCCCGTCTATGTGCTGATGATTCGGGACGCGCGCCGCCGAGCCACCCGGGCTCTCGAGCGCGTCACCCTCACCTAGACCGTCCTTGGTTATCCAGCCGTGAAGCGGGCCGGAATTGGGCGAATGTTGGCCGGCCGCTACCGAGTCGAGCGTTTGCTGGGTGAAGGGGCGGCCGGAACCGTCTGGCTGGTCCGCGACACTCGCGACAAGGGGTTAGTGTGGGCGCTCAAAGAGGTCGACTTCAACCTGCTCCCTTTCGACGAGCGGGACGAGGCTCGCAAACTGTTTCAGCGCGAAGCCAGCATGTTGATGCAGCTCAACCATTCTTGCCTGCCCAAAGTCGTGGAGCGGTTTTCTGAGGGCGGGGCCGAGTATCTGGTCATGGAGCGCGTCGAGGGCCCAACCCTGGCCTCGATTCTCAAGAGCGCCGAAGGACCCTTACCCGAGCACCAGGTGGCGGAATGGGGGGTTCAGATCTGCCTGGCGCTGGAGTACCTCCACGGCCTGAATCCGCCCGTGATCTATCGAGATCTCAAGCCCGCCAACGTGATGGTTGGAGTCCGCGGCCCCCTTAAACTGGTCGACTTCGGCATCGCGCGCCCGATGAACCCCGAGAAGCCGGGCGACACCACGGCCTACGGCACGCCTGGTTACGCTCCCCCGGAGCAGTACATGGGCAAGGCGACCCCCAGGTCGGACGTCTACGCCCTGGGGGCCACCCTTTATCAACTGGTGACCCGCTACGAGCCCGAAGAGTTCAGCTTCTCGTTTGCGGCCGCCCGCGAACTCAACCCCGAGCTGTCGCGCAACTTCGAGAGCTTGCTGGCCCGGATGCTCTCCAAGGCCGAGGCCGAGCGGCCGTCGGCGGCCGAGGTCCGTGAAGAGCTGATTCCGATCGCTACTCGACCCCGTTCCTGGCTGGCTCGGGCGGCCGGTCGAGCCGAGCACTGGCTGCGCCACCGGGGTAAGATTTAACAGTCCTATGATGCTCTCGGTTTACATAAGTCGAGTATGCAAATTCGAGGGGCCAACCAGTCCATTCTCCACCGTCCGGCCGCGCCACGCTTGCGGGCACCGGTCGCTCCCCGGTCATCCGACCATTTTTCACCTGGCCGCGACGCCGGTTGGGTTAGCGTAGGGCGCGTTCTCAACAGTCTGAACGCGACCCTGGCGGCCAGCGCCGGGGGAGGCCCGGCTGGATTGGCCCTGGGCATGGGAGCCCTCCAAACCCTGAGCCAGGTTCCCCAGGTCGGGGCCTTCGTGGCCACCGGACTGAGGCTCTTCGATGTCGACAAGGTTCCCAAAGTCGGGAATTTCGCCCTGCCTGCTCCCGCCAGGCCGCGACCCGCGCCGGCCAGACCGCAACCGAGTCTTGCCCATCAGGCTCCGCCCCGGGCCGGTAAGGCAAGGGCCATCGAGAAAGCCGAGCTGGGTCTCCCGGCCTCCGGCAGCGAACCGGCTGCGCCCAGGCGAGCCTGGATGAAGTTTGGAGTGATGGGTGCCCTGGCCGTGGCCGGCATCGGCGCGCCGCTGCTGGCCCAGGCCCCGGCCCCGCCGGTCGAGCCGGCCATGTCGGTCGAGGCTCCCCAGCCTTCCACCACCACCCAGGTTCGGGTGGACGGTTGGCGCCAGGGGCCCAACGACACCGTCGAGGGAATCCTGCGCAATCAGGGCTACTCCACCGGCGACATCTACTCGGCCAATCCAGCCGGCAAGACTTTGCTCGACCTGGTGCTCGAATCCAACGGACTTTCTCGGGCCGAAGCCCTTCAGGCCGGCCAGCAGCTGACCGTGCCCTTGCCGGGACGCGAGGCCGCCCCCCCGCCGGCCCGCCCGGCTGTCGTGCGACCGGCTGCGCCAGCCGCTGTCGGCACGGCCGAAAACGTCGAGGTGAGAGTCGATCGCTGGCGCCAGGGTCCCAACGACACCCTCGAACATATCCTGCGCAATCAAGGTTACTCCCTCAACGAGATCTATCGTCAGGGCCCCGATGGGACCAACCTGCTCGAGCAGGTGGTCCACCAGAACGACCTGGCCGGACCGAACCAGCTGCGCGCCGGACAGACCGTTCGCGTGCCTGCCCACGGCAGCCAGAGGCCGTCGCTCGAAGTGCCCCGGGCGCCGGTAGAAGCCGAGCCTGAGCGTCCCGTCCAGGCTGAGCCCGAAAGGCCGGCTGCCGAGCCCGAGGCACCCGTTCAACGGGCACCTCTGATCCAGCGCGAGACGACCAGGGTGCGCGTCGACCGCTGGGGCGAGGGACCCGACGACTCGATTTTCAGAATCCTGATGCATCATGGCTTTACCCGCAACGAGATCTTCCGTCACGACGCCACCGGGCGCACCATGATCGAGTGGGTGACCGAGTTCAACGGCCTCAAGCGACCGGAAGACCTGCGCGCCGGCCACATCGTGCAGGTTCCCTATCGCTCTATTCCGTCGCGAGAAGTTCCCGCTCCTGTGGTCCTCACCCCGGCCCGGCCCGAGACTCCGGTTCAAGCCGAGACTCCGGTTCAAGCCGAGACACCGGCTCAACCCGAGACACCGGCACAGCCGGAGACGCCAGTCCAGCCTGAGCGCCCGGCCGATCCCTTGGGTGAGCCCACCGCCGAGATGGGTCTTTTGCTCGACGGCATCACCCAGGGCAAGTTCACTCGTCAGGAATTTCAGTTCCTCAACTCCTATGCCAATCGCTACGAAGAGACGCGGGCTCGCTTCTCGGAGGGTGGCTTTACCAACGACGAGTTGCGCACGCTGGGCGCCTGGGAAGTGCGCTACGGTCAAGAATACGTCCGTCTGCTGCGCGATGACAACACGCCCATCCACATCGCGCCCGGCGACTTGAACGACCCGGTGGTGGCTGCCCGCAACCGCATTCATGAAGAAGGCGGGCGTATCTACGATGGCTACAAGGCCGGCAGTATGAACGCCGAACAAGCCGTGCGCGCCATGGTCAACCAGCGGGGAGCCTCGCGTCGCCTGGGCGGGCAGTAGCCGGAAGGAAGCAGCGCCCCGGCCACAAAACTGGGGTCCATGTTCTCCAAAGTCCTGATCGCAAATCGCGGTGAGATTGCCGTGCGGGTGTTGCGGGCCTGCCGTGAGTTGGGCGTACGCACCGCTGTAGCCTACGCCGCCGTCGACCGTTCCAGCCTGGCCGTGCGCCTGGCCGACGAAGCCTATCTGGTCGAGGGTCCCGACGCCAGGGGGGCCTACCTCAACATCGCCGGGATGGTTGAAGTGGCCAAAAGGTGCGGCGCCGAGGCGGTCCATCCTGGCTATGGCTTTTTGTCCGAGAACGCCGAGTTTTCGCGGGCTTGTCGGGAGGCCGGCATCGTCTTCATCGGTCCTAGTCCCGAAGTGATCCATCGACTGGGCGACAAGAACCAGGCGCGGGCCGCTATGGCCACCGCGGGTGTGCCGCTGGTGCCCGGCACCGATGGACCTTTGGCCGACGGTGACCAGGCCGTGGCCGAGGCCGAGCGGATCGGATATCCGGTTCTGTTGAAGGCGGCCGGTGGGGGAGGGGGCCGCGGGATGCGCCGGGCCCACAACGCCGACGAGGTGCGCTCGGGCTTTGAACAGGCTCGTCGCGAGGCCCTGGCGGCCTTTGGCTCACCCTCGATCTATCTCGAAAAATATATCGAGCGTCCGCGCCACATCGAGATTCAGATTCTGGGCGACAACTACGGCGAGGTGGTTTATCTGCACGAGCGCGAATGCTCGATTCAACGCCGTTTTCAGAAGATGATCGAAGAGGCTCCGTCGCCTTTGCTCGACCAGGCAACCCGCCGGGCCATGGGCGAGGCGGCCGTGGCCGGAGCCAGGAAGGTCGGCTATGCCGGCGCAGGCACCTTCGAGTTTCTGGCCGACGATGATCGCAACTTCTATTTCCTCGAGGTCAATACGCGCCTGCAGGTGGAGCATCCCGTGACCGAGATGATCACCGGCATCGATCTGGTCGAAGCTCAGTTGCGGGTGGCCGCTGGCGAGAGGATGTGGCTCCAGCAAGACGAGATTCCCCTTAACGGCTGGGCCATCGAGTGCCGCATCACCTGCGAGGACCCCTTTGGCGGTTTTCGGCCCTGCCCGGGCAAGGTCGAAGCGGTGCGCTATCCGGCGGGGCCGGGCGTGCGCTTTGACTCTCACCTGTACCCCGGCTATGTGGTGCCGGTCGACTTCGACTCGATGGTGGGCAAGCTGATCACCTCGGGCGAGGACCGCGAACAGGCCCGCCGGCGCATGCTGGGGGCCCTCGACGAAATGGTGCTGGCCGGCTTTCCCAACTCGGTGCCCTTCCACCGGTTCGTGCTCAACCATCCGGTTTTTATCGAAGGTCATCTCTCCACTCACTTCCTGGACCAATACCTCGGCGAGTTCTCTCGCCAGGTAGACCAGGACACGGTCGACCTGGCCGCCGTGGTCGGAGCAATCGAGCGTTTTCAGGCCCAGGCGCCAGCGGGCGCCAACCAGGACCAGTATCCGGCTTGGCGCCGCACCGGTCTCGAGCAGGCCGTGGCCGGCCGAGGATTTAGCCGATGAAGTGGGTTACCTTCGTCCAGCAAGACAAGTCGGCGCTGGGTCAATTGCGTGACGGCCGAGTGATTGATGTGTCGGCCGGGCGCTGGTCCGATCTGGGAGCCTATCTGGCCGCAGGCGCGCCCGAGATCCGGGCTGACGGCCCTGACTACGCCTTGGAGGAAGTGCGCCTGGCCGCTCCCGTCCCGCGTCCGCCCAAGGTGGTGGCGGTGGGGCTCAACTATCGAGACCACGCCGAAGAGCAGGCCAAAGTCACTCCCGATTATCCGATGTTCTTCAGCAAGGCCCGCACCTGTGTGATCGGCCCCGACGAAACGATTTTGTTGCCCGAGGGGCGCAAATACATCGATGTCGAGGTCGAGTTGGCGGCCGTCATCGGGCGAGGCGGCTCGAACATCCCGCGCGAGCGGGCCCTCGAGCATGTCTTCGGTTTCACCATCATGAATGATGTCAGCGACCGCAAGGCGCAAAAGGACGATCGCCAATACTATCGCGCCAAGTCGTTTCCCACCTTTGGTCCCTGCGGTCCCCTGGTCATCACTCCCGACGAGTTCGACCACCACCACGCCGATATTCGCCTGCGCCTCAATGACCGGGTCCAGCAAGAGTCCAATACCCGTTACATGATGTTCACGGTCGAGGTGCTCATCGAGCTGCTCTCGGGCTTTCAAGAGCTAGAGCCCGGCGACATCCTGACCACCGGCACGCCGGGCGGGGTCGGGGTCTTTCGGGACCCGCCTGTCTATCTTCAGGACGGGGATGTGGTCGAGTGTGAAATCTCGGGTCTGGGCAAATTGACCAACCCGGTCAAGCGTTAGAAATCGTGGCCGTCCCAGCCGTCACCCGGTAGAGCTTCGGCCGGCGTCTCTTCCTCTTCATCGACTTCCACCCAGACATATTCGTATTCGTCGTCGTCGGGGTCGAGTTCGGTGTGAATCACCTCGCCGTCGGGTAGTTCGTCCTCGGGCGCTGGCGGAGGAGGCGGCGGAGGGTGATAGGCGTTGACGTTATCCAGGGTGACTTCTTCGAACACCGTGCTCTCGTCGAGCAGATAGTCGTCATCGAATTCTTCGTCCTCATCTACCTCGACCCATTCGAACTCCTCGTCGGGGCCGAACACGCCCGGGGGAAGCTCCAGGGGCACGGGGGCGGGAGCCTCGGGCTCGGCCTCGAGGCGCTCGGTCAAAAGCTCGCGCACTTCCTTCTCGGCTTCGTTGCCGGCACCGAAGCTGGCCATCTCGGTCAACACCGAGTCGACCATCTCGAGGGGCAGTTTGGGTACCCCCGCCCGGGCTTCGTCCGTCCGCCCCAGGGCCGCCAGGCTGAGCAGGTTGTAGGCCAGAAAGAGCCTGTCTAGCGCGTTGTCGGCCCGGTCGAGTTCCTGACACTGGTCATAGCAATCCTGATAGCGCCCCTGAATGTAGTGGTCGGCTACCACCTCCCAGGGTTGAACCTCGGGGGCCTCCTCGGCGAATTTCTCTTCGAGCAGCTTGCGAACTTTCGCTTCGGCCTCGCTGCCCGAGCCATGTTTGTCCATCTCACCCAGGGCCGCGATGGCCATTTCGAAGGGTAGCTCTTCGATGAAGTCCAGCGCTTCCTCTGGCTCGTCGAGAGCGGCGTGACAAAGCATGGTGAAGGTCGGGTAGAGGGTGGAAGGCATGTCGGGGTCATCGCGTAACTGCTCGGCCAGATCCAGAGCGTCGAGATAGCGCCCGGTAGCGTAGTAAGAAGCCACCAGTTCCCACCCCGTCATGGCGTCCTGGCTGGCCTCATAGGCTTTAGCCAGGGGCCGCAGGACCTCTTCCACGTCGTCGGCCGCCAGCTCGGCCTGCAGTCTGAAAGCGCCGCCATGTCCGGGATCGATCTCGAGGATCCGCTGGACCAATTCGGCCGTGCGCGGGTCTTCGCGGCGAAGATAGATGCAAGCGACCAGAAAGAGATAGGTGGTGTCATTGCCGGCCACCGCCATGCTCTTTTCAATCAGGGCATCGGCCTCCTCGGGTTTTCCGTCGAGGTCGAGCAGGGTCGCTTTCCAGCCGGCCACCCAGGGGTTCTCGGGATTGGATTCTTGCAGCAGTTCCCAGGCCCGGTCGGGCATCTGGCGTTGCAGGGCGCCCTCGACCGCTCGCCGCACCAACTCTTCTTCGTCGGGATTATAGGCAGCCCCGAGCTCGGCCACCTGAAAGGCCAGATCAGGTTTGTCGCACTCTTCCAGCAATTTGGCCGCGGTCAGCGCGAAGACAGGGTGCTCGGGCACCTTGTGAAAGGCTTTGCAGGCAAGCTTTTCGGCCTCTTCCTTCTCGCCTCGGGCCTGGAGGCGCACGGCCAACCCGTGGAGGGCTCCGGGATTCTCGTCATCGTATTTGAGAGCCTCGCGATAGGCATCCTCGGCTCCCTCGAGGTCGCCCGTCTTTTCCATGGTCATGCCGAAGGCCAGCAGCAGGGTGGCGTCTTCGGGGTTGTCGCCCAGTTTGTCGTTTAATAGATCCAATGACTCATCCTCACGGCCTTGAATGACCATGAGCACAGCCAAGCCTGCGGCGTATAGGTTTGAGCCTTCCCCGGCCAGCTCGTTGGCCTGCTCGAGCATCAGCTCGGCAGACGCGATTTCTCCGCGCAAGAGTGCCTGCTGAGCCGACTCGAAGAGAGACTGCGGGTCGCTGAGGTTCATCGACATAGACGAAATCTTTGTTAGACGGGAGGATGTCGCTTCTGGGGTGCCTAACCCGCCTGTATGCGACGGCCAGCCATCACGGTCCTATTCCTGCTGCTGATGACATTTGCCTCCGGCTGCGGGCAGCAAGTTCACTATGAGAAGATTGACCCCAAGGGCCGCTTCGTCAGCGAACGCTATCAGTTTTGTTTGCAAACCCCCGAGGATTGGGAGGTTCGCGAACGGGTCCAGTCTAGTGAAGTGGTTTGCCTGAGCCGTCGTTCTGGGCCCAACGATCCCTTTCGCGAGAACCTGGTGGTCGGGGTCGAGCCCCTGACCGAGAGCCTGACCTCGGAGCAGTATGCCGAAAAGAAGCAGTCCGAGTTGGGCAGCCAGGCCGAGGTGGTCGACAGCCAGCTGAGCGGCGACCTGCCCCACCTGACCTATCGTCACTCGCTCGACGGTCAGCCCATCGAGGTGCTGGCTTATTTTCGTTCTCATCAGGTGGGGGGCGCTTATTACGGGCTGAGCTTCCTCTTCAGTCAGAGGGCCGAGGACTTTGCCGAAAGTCGCCCCATTTTCGAAGAGGCGGCTTCGACCTTCAAGTTCGGCGATGCGGAGTGTGCCGAAATGAGAAAGCTCGGTTCTTATCCGGCCGACCTGCCGACCCCCGAAGTCACTCGTTCCCCGGCTCCGTAGGTCCCTGCCAGGGGGCGTACAGATCGTGGCTGATCGAGAACTGCTCGAGAATGCGTCCGACCGTGTGATGAACGATGTCCATGACCGTTTTGGGCTGATGATAGAAGGCCACGATGGGGGGCAGCACGGTCGCACCCATCTCGGCCAGGGCCACCAGATTGCGCAGGTGACCCAGGTGAAAGGGTGTCTCGCGGGGCACCACCACCAGTCGCCGTCGCTCTTTGAGGGTGACATCGGCCGAACGGCTGATCAAGTTGTCTCCGAAACCGTGAGCCACGGCCGCCACCGTCTTCATGCTGGCGGGCACGATCACCATGCCCTCGACGGGATAGGTGCCTGACCCGATCGAGGCCGCCACATCGTTTTCTTTGTGATAGACATCGGCCAGTTCGCGCACTCGGTCCAGGCTCCACTCGGGGCACTCCAGACGCAGAGTCACCCCGGCCGAACGGCTGATGAGCAGGTGGGTTTCGATGGCTGGCTCGGCCCTGAGCAACTCCAGCAGGCGAATGGCATAAATCGAGCCACTGGCGCCGGTCATGGCAAGGATGATACGTCTCACGCCGGGCCTTTTGCCCTCGCCCGTCGCCTTACCTGTCGGGGCGGCCCAGCCAGAACTGCATCGGTTTCGGGCTCTCGTGGTCCTCGTCGAGATCCTGCCAGCGATACTCGGTGGTGAGGCCGGGCTCGGCCCGATAGCCTCGGCCGTGCCAGAACGGCTCCAGGCTGCGATAGTCGTTCGGCCGGCGGGGATGGTCCTCGGGGCGGATCACGGCGCAAAAGCAGGTTCGTCTGAAACCGTGGCGGGCCGCGGCGGCCTCGCGCCGGTCGAAGAATTCGTGTCCCAGACCGCGCCCCCGATAGCTTGCCAGCAAGAGCGACTCGCCGAAGTAGTAGAACTCGTCGGGGTCGAGTCCGGCTTGCTGAAAGGGCCGTCGAAAGTCGTCTTCTTCGTCAGCCAGGGGCAGGGCAGTCGAGGCTCCTACCGCCTGACCCTGGTCGCGAACCACCACCAGCGCGCTGCGGGGCGAGCGGACCAGCGTCTGAAGATAGCGCAATTCATAGTCGAGATCGCCGTCGTAGAGGTAAGGGAACTCCCGAAAGATGGTGAGCCTGAGCTGGGCCAGTTCCGGCAGCAGGGCCTCGATGTCGGTTCCCGCGCACTCCACGATTTCCATCCTGCCTCCTTCGTTTCACACTTTCAGAAAACTTTCACGGCTCGGACCTAAGCTGGCCAAAACACGAGAAAACCATCATGGCGATATCAACATCGCGCTCAACCAGGCCTTCGGTGGCTTCAACGTCCGCCCCACCAATCAGACCCAGCGGGTCGGAACCTTCACCGTCACCGCCGGAGTGCGCTCGGATGGCGTCAAGCCAGCCGAGGTGCTGGTCTTCGAAAAAGGCGAGTTTCGCAATCGCAATCGCGGCTTCGGCTTTGGCAACTTCCAGTTCGACACGACCCTACCCAACGCTCGGGTGGGTAAGACCTATCAGGCCCAGATCTTCTGGGGACGCGCGATGTCTTCATGGACGAGGCCAACGAGCGCGTCTTCATCAGCACCCTGTTTTGACAGGAGCCAATTGTTACGGAATGGTAATAAAGTTTTCCGTGCCTTAACAACTTTTGTCCCTCGCTATGTTCTCTCTTGGCTAGACTGAGGTCTGGAGAGAGGAGCAAAGACGAAAGGACAACACCAATGGCTCAACCTATCCGTGGCGGCGGAAGTGGCAAACACCGGAGCTTTGCTCCCAGAATCAAGCGACCCGTGAAGAAACCCACTCACTTTCCCCCCTCAGCGCCCAATCGCGGCACTCAGAAGCCCGACCCCTCTCTCAAACCCTCCGGCGGTGATAAAGGCTGGAAACACCTTCCCGGCAACTCGGGTCCTAAAGTCGACTCCGGCGGCAACGCTTCTGGCGGACTCAAGCACACCCCGCCCAGCCCTTCGGGGCCAAAGATCCCCAGCCACGACACCGACGTTCCCCCCACCAATGTCGATCCCAACTTGCGCCACGGAACCCCGCCCTATCGGGGACCTCTCTATCTGGCCCAACCCTCGGCGGGCGGGCAGGCCGCTGCAGCCGGACTGGCTGACAACTACGCTAGCGCGTTCACCTAAGAAAAGTGTCCCTCGAGGAGGGGCACTTTTCTTTAGATCCACTGGTAGGCCATCACTTTTTCTGGCTCGCCTTCGGGGACGGCGGTGAATTTCGATTCATCCACGCTGGGACTGAGATTGACCTCGGTGCAGATGAAGTCTGAACCGAGGACCGCGTCTTTGCCTCCGCCCGAGTCTTCGCCCACGGCATCGGCTCGGCGCAGCAGCAGGTTGCGGTTGGGGTCGATCCAGAAGCGAAAGACCACTTCACCTCCCAGGGCGCTTTGTTGCCGGGAGATCAGCCGATTGCAGGTGACACCCTCGACCGCTTCGGTGCCGTCCTCGGCGGTGGGCAGCGACTTGGGGATCTTCCAGAACAGGTTGTTCTTGAGAAAGTCAGGGTCGGGAGTATACTCGACAAAGCCCTCTTCTTTAAAGACCTCGCCGGGATTGTCCTTGAGAGCCGAGGTTCGGTTGAACTCGCGCAGCTTTTCACCGTCAAAGACGACATCGGATTCGTGGATGGTCCACACGCCCAGGTCGGCGCTGAGAACCTTCTTGTGCAGATAGAACTTCTTGCCCTGGGTGGTGAGTTCGAACTCGCCGGTGGTGGCGGCGCCGCCGGTCAGTCCTCGATGGGTGACCTTCCACTTGGACGAATGAGTCTTGTCGGCGTTGACCTTGGCGATCGGGCCGCCGCAACCGGCCAGCAGCAGGCACAAAATGGCCAGCATCGTGCGTTTCATGGATTTTGCTCCTTCTTGAAGTTGTCAAAGTGTGTTCGCAGACAGGGGCCGATTCCTTCGAATTCGGCCAGGGACGGCCCGAAGTCGATCTCGCTCCCGTCCTTGAGTAGTAAACTTGCGCCCAGAGAGTGCTCTACCACCCGCTTCACCTCGACCCATCCCAGACTGAGGTGGGCCAGGGGGCCGCGCGCGCTGACGCCGTCAGGCCCTATGCTCACCTGGGCATAGTAATCTTTGAGACCCACTCGAGCCAGGGCGCCGGCGCAAGCCAGCGCGAACAAGACCCCCAGCAAGACGCAGACCCGCTCATTGATCCCATGCATGGCCAGAGGGCCGTCGAGGGTGATGATGATGAGCCCGAGCACGGCTAGCAGGACCAGAAAGCCGGCCCCGCCCATGGGGACTGCCAGGCTCGAGGCTCGACCGTGAAAAGTCGTCATTCTTCCTCTTCGGGCATCTCGAACGAGTTTATCTCGTCCCAACGTTTGCCCTCTTTGTTCTTGATGGTCTGGTCGGTGACCTTGGCCAGCTGCACCAGCACTGCACTCTGGTCCTCGCTCATGCGGCGAAGGATGAGGAAGTTGGGATTCTCCTGAGCCATGTACTCATTGAGCAGAGTCGGCGAGACGGCGTAGTGTAGGGGAGTGTTGCCCAGGTTGTCGACCGCGTTCGGATCGGCGCCCTCTTTGAGCAGCAGCATCGTCATCATGGGGTTGCAGTAGTCGGCGGCGATATGAAGTGGGGTTCTTCCCTGGCTATCGCGATAGTTGGCCAGTTCGGGATTCTCTTTGAGCGCTGACTGGGCCCGGATGGTAGCGTCTTCGGTGTGGGCGCTGATGAGCTTGGTGAAGCTCGCGCCGCTCGAGCAACCTACTAGCAGCAAGAGCATGATAACTGTTGGTAGAACTGCTCCTTCTGTGCTTTTTTGCTTGGTGGACATGACTAGGATTCTATCATATGCAACACCATGCGGCCAGGTATTTGGATGGGATTTTTGGCGCGATGGGCCGGCACCCGTCGAGGCCCGCCCGGGCGAGCCAGGCGTTGCTCAGCCTACTCGAACTCCAGGCTCAGCTTACCGGGGGTGAAGGGCAGACGGGCCTCGAGGGTGCGAGTGGCGGGGTTATAGGTCGAGGGCACCGACTGGCCGTTCAGGCGCAGGGTCGACCGGTCCAGGTCGTGCCAGGTCAGGGTCAGCTCGCGAATCTGGCTGACCCGCGGCCCGGGCTGGCTGGTGATGGTCAGGGCCTGGCCCTGGACAAAGTGGATCTCTTCGGTGGGAGCGTCGATGGTCAGGCTGTCGTCGAGGATCAGGTCGGCCTCGCCCCGGCCACGCACCACCGAGAGCTGAAGGCTGGTGAGCGGGGTCTGGTCGACCCACTGGGTGGGTGGGCGGCGGCAGACGATCGAGCCGGCCCGCTGATAGAGGGGCAGCCGCTCGAGGGGCACTTCGGTGAGGATATCCCCCGCCACGAGCTGGTTGGCGTCGAGGTCCCACCAGCCGCCCGGAGGCAGGTGGACCTTGCGAAAGCGCTGGGCATCGGCTACCACCGGGGCCACCAGCAGGGCCGGCCCGACCAGAAATTCGTCCTCCACCTGATAGGCCAGCTCGTCGTCAGGGAACTCGAGCCAGAGCGGGCGCAGGATGGGAGTGCCCGTGCGGTGGGCATGGTGCAATTGGCTGTAGAGATAGGGCATCAGCGCATAGCGCCGTTCGATGACGGCGCGGCTGATGTCCTCGACTTGCTCGCCCAGCGACCACGGCTCCTGGTCGGGGGTGTCGCGGGTGCTGTGGGTGCGCATGAACGGCATCATCGAACCCACCTGGATCCAGCGAATGTAGAGCTCGGGCGTTGGACGGCCGATGAAGCCGCCAATGTCGGGCCCCACGAAGGGAACACCCGACACGCCCAGGCCGATAGCCATGCGGATCGAGAGGGCCAGGTCGTCGAAGGTGGCCGAGTTGTCGCCGGTCCAGATGGCGGCGTACTTTTGCATGCCGGCATAAGAGGCGCGGCTCACGATAAAAGGCCGCAGCTTGGGATCGGCGGCCACCAGGCCTTCATAGGTCGCTCGAGCCATGAGATAGCCATACAGGTTGTGCAAGCGCTTGATGCCTTCGACCACGAACGGCATCTCGCGACCCCACAGGGCCGGCTCGTTCATGTCGTTCCAGAAGCCGGCCACGCCGCGGGCGCGGTGGTCGGCGTCGAGCCTGCCCCACCAGGCCCGGGTGGCCGGTTTGCGAAAGTCGGGAAAGTAGCACCAGCCCGGCCAGACCTGACCGCGAAAGGGTTTGCCGTCGAGATACTTGAGAAAATGGTCGCCGGCCAGGCCCGTGTCGTGCACGGCGTAGCCGGGTTCTACCTTGACTCCGGGGTCGATGATGGTGACCACCTTGAAGCCCTGGCTCTTGAGTTCTTGTAACAGAGCCTCGGGAGCGGGAAAACGCTCGGCGTCCCAGGTGAAGACCTTGTAGGCGTCCATGAAGTGGATGTCGAGATAGAGGACGTCCGCGGGGATTTTGCGCTGGCGATAGTTGCGGGCCACATCGCGGATCTCGTAGTCGGGATAGTAGCTCCAGCGGCACTGCTGATTGCCCAGGGCCCACTTGGGCGGCATGGCCATGCGTCCGGTCAGGCGGGTGTAAGAGTCAAGGATCCGCTTAGCGTCGGCACCTAGAAAGACATAATAATCGAGGCTTCCCCCCGCGGCGCCGAAGGAGAAGAGCCGATCATTACCGGCTCCTAGATTGAACGTCGAACGATAGGGATTGTCGAAGAAGATCCCATAGGTCATGCGGTGGTGGCGGCCCAAAAAGAAGGGGATGGTGCCATAAATGGGGTCGGTTTCGTTGGTGTAGCCGGGAATGTCCGAGTTCCACATCGTCCAGAAACGCCCGGCCTTGTTGATCGGACCCGTCTTTTCGCCCAGGCCGAAGAACTGCTCTTTGGGCCAGAGCTTCTTCCAGGTGCGGATTTCCTTGCCGTCCCAGCCGTGGCCGAACGACTCGTCGTCGAGCAAGACCAGCGAGCCGTCGGAGCGCAAGAAGGACAGGCGCACCGGGTTCTTCTTGACCACTACCAGGGCATAACCACAATCGATGCTCAGGGCTTCGGGCCGGTCTTCGACCTTGAAGGTCGCCGGGGGCAACGGCTGCAGCACCGTTTCGGAGGGTTCAGCGTCAGGTCCGAGTTGCACGCGGATGACCTCGCCCTGATGAAAGGTTAGCGTCAGCGGGCGGTTCGAGGTGGTGATCTCGAGGCGGTTGTCGACCATCCGGTGAGAGCGATAATCACCCAGGAATTCGTAGTCGTCGGCCAGGGCCGGGGCAAGTAACAGCAGCAGCAGGAGTAGGCGTTTCACCTCGGTCCCTTCGCGAAAGAGCGCGAACTCCTGTTGTCACAAACTTTTAACATTCCCTGGGAACCCTGGTTGGAACTCGGGCCATTGTGGCAGTCACAGGTCAGCCACGACGGCTTCAATAGAATCACCAGGAGGTCCACTATGAGAATCGCCGACATCCCCCGACTCCAATCGGTCTTTCAAACCCGCGCCGCTCGCACCGAGCCCACCGGCAAGGTCGAAACCGAGCAGCAGCCCACGGAACGAGTGACCCTCAAGGGCCGCAGTGGCGAGTTTGCGCCTTTGCGCTCGCTGTCCGGCAAGAGTCTATTGGCGATGGCCAGCCAGACCGCTTTGCAGGCGGCCTCGGTGGCGGGTCTGCCGGCCGCCGTGACCAGCGCCTTCGCCCCGGCCGAGTTCCTGATGCTCAACTCGGGCGACTATCACAACGCTCAGCATCCGGTCAACGTGGGAGAGACGGTCAAGACCATCGCCGGCAACGCCGGTCGCTCGCCGGAGCGGGTCGATTTTCTGGGCCAGGTCTCTCTCATCCACGACGCCGACGAGCGCATCCTGATGGATGGCCAGGGTGGCTACAGCTACAAAGAAGGCGCCGCTCCGGCCCGGGTGCCGGTGACGCTGGCCTGGATGGACCTCAACCAGGACGCCCTGCAAGACCGATTCGGCTGGAACGGCGGCCAGTTCGACGAAGCCAAAGCCTTGATCGCCGGCACCGAGCATCCTCTCAACGACAGGGTGGGTCCCAACCGCACCTACAACCTGCCGGAGTTTGACGGCAAGAGTTCTCAGGCCGTGCTGGCCGAGCAACTTGCCGGCTTGCCCGAAGAGCGGCGGGCAGCCGTGCTCGAAGAGATCCAGATGCTGCGCTTTGCTGACCAGTCGGCCGAGTATCTCAACGGCAACGATCAGGCTCGCCAGGCCGTGGTGGGCCTCTCGAGCGAGATCGGCGTGCCGGCCGAGGCCCTGCTCAAGGGCACTCCGTCTTTCGTTGGCGGCCTGGGTCAGGACAATGAAGCCTTCGGCGACCTGCCCATCGCCACCAGCCGCAACCTGGCCGCGGAGTTCAAGCTACAGGCTCACATCTATGAACCGGCCGAACTCCACGGCCTGCTCTCGCAACCTCAGCGAGCCGCTCTGGATGGGGTCAAGCTGGGTCTGGAATAGAGTTCTACGATGCGCTCGTCGGCCTCATCGGCGAGGTGGTGCTCCTGGATAAAAGCGCTGGCCCGGCGCACGGCCTCGAGATTGACGGTCTGGCTGAACTCTTCGAAGCTTTCGAAGCTTCGACCGGTGTTGCGCAGGCCCGCCCACATCGAGCGCATGACGTCGGTGAAGAAGCTGTCGACGTTGGCCAGAAACTCTTCGCGAGCCATGCCGGGGTGGCGCTTTTTGAACTCTTCCGAGTCAAAGTGCTGGAGTAGTTCCAGGCGCATCTTGCCCATCAAGACCACGAAGGCGTCTTTCTTGAGGGTCCCGGCCGAGCGCCCGAAGCAGTGCAGCAGCCCGTCTTTTTCGAACTCCTGCAACTGCGTCTCGCACTGGGCGGCCGAGGCCCGGTTGTCGTAGAGTGACTGGCGGGCATGGAACAGGCTGCCCTTGAGGGTGGTGGCGTCGCGCGAGTGAAAGGCCAGGCCCAACTCGGCGAAAACGTTTACGATACTACCGTACTGCAGCCTCAGGCTGGCTTCGAGGTCGGTTTCGACGGCCGTGCGGGCGGTCTGGAAATACCATTGGTGCTTGGGCTCGGGGCTGAAGCAGTCGCTGACCAGGCTGCATAGCACCGCGGCGGCGCTGCGCTCGATGCCCTGGCCGTCGTGCATCAGGTGATCGGGGGTCGAAAGAGTGATGTCGAAACGCCCCGACACCTTGGCGCTGGCCTTGATATCGGCGTGGGTGAAGCCCTTCTGCAGGCGTTCGATGGCCGCCTTTTTCAGCTTGTCGGGGTCGGCCTTCAGCTGGTCGTAGTTGGGCAGCCGCTCGAGCAGATGGGGATTCATCTTGAGGATGCTCTCGTAGAGGTTGTCGAAAAAGGCCGTTTCAGGCGAGTCGAGCAAGCGCTCGATCTGCTGCTTGCTGGTCGATTTCGAGGCGATGAAGCTCAGGGTCAGGTCGGTTCCGTTTTCGGTCTGGTTGCGCGAACCGCGGATGTCGCAGGCCGACATCTCGACCCCGAAGTCGATGCCGCCCACCTTGATCTCCAGACCGCTCTTGTCGCTGACGGTATCGATGACGGTGTCTTCACGCTGGCCGCGAGGCAGCCAGGGCACCGGGTAAGAGACGCGGGTCTGACTCTCGTTGTGCTCCTGGGTGAGCTTGACCACGCCGCCGAGATCGAGCTCGCCTTCGAGCAAGACACCGTCCGAGAGAAAGCAGACAGGCTGGTCATAGCTGGGGTCCTCGTCGGTCAGCTGCAGCTTGTGCATGATCGACTGGATGAACTTGGCCGCTTCATCTTCATTGGCGAAGACGTAGCTGACCTTGGAGTATTTCGAGGCCTTGCCCTTGATGCCGCTCTTGAGGGCGTCGCTATCGACCCCGGCGCCGGCCCCGATACGGGCGTCAAAGGAGACGGCCACCCCGCCTGACTCGGTCTTCTTGACCTCGATGATACCTTTGCCCTCGACAAAGGCCTCGGCGTGAAGAAAGAAGGGGATGTCGACGGCTACACCGACCTCGGCGCTGACCGACAGGCGCATCTCGTCGCTGGGCGAGTCGATGGCCGCGTTGATCAAGCTGCGAATAGCCCGAAACGACATGCCGTCCTTGAGGGTCAGAGCCTCACGCAGCTGGGCTTCTTTCTCGGCTTTGGTCAGGTCGGTCCGGGCCATGACCTTTTTGGCCTCGAGGATTTGGCGGGCCGCTTCGAGTTCGCCGGCGGGTCCCCGGAATTGGCGATTCGCATCGATCGATGCGGGCAGCCCGTCGCGGTCCCGCCCGGCCTGGGCCAGCAGTTTGTCGAGCTCCTGCACCTGGGAGCGCAAGCCCCTGAGGTCGGTGGCCACCGTCTGGCGACCACGCCGCCCCGCCTGCTCTACCGTCACCCCGATGTTGACCAGCCTTTGCAGGTCGGACTCGGCCGGCTCGCGGCGCAGGGCCCCAAGCTCCTGGTCGTCCCACACGCCTTGCTTGAGGCGAGCCATGCGCTCGATGGCGGTGCCGCGGTATTGAGGGTCTTTGACGATGCGTTCGAGGATGCTATGGCGCGAGCCATAGGCGCTGTCGCCGCGCTCGCCGCGCAGGCGGTCCACCAGCGAGCACTTGCCTTCGCTGTCGACCAGCAAGGCTTGGGCCTGACCGTGACGGACCAGAAAATCGGCCATCACCAGCCCCTCGTCGGTATCCTGGTCGTAGGGGTCGAACAGGCCGCGCACCTCGCGTCCGGCCCGGTCTTGCAGGCGGCGCAGGGCCAGTTGGGTGAAGCCGTCGAGGAGATCGGCGGGGCTGCCGGCCCCGACCACCACCTTCTCGAGGTTCTTGGTGTCAAGCGAAGGAATGACCTCGAGCATAGCCTTGACATCGGCCGGTTGCAGACCGTCGCCGGCCAGGGCCAGCAGGCGATCGATGGCCCCGCGATTGTCGTCGCTGTAGGCTTTGCCAGCCAGCATCAGAAGGTTATCGAACTCTGCTGGCGACAACTTGTGTGCCTTGGCATAGGCGGCCAACTGGTCGAACCGGTCGCCCAGTTTTCGCGCCGCTTCGAAGCGGCCCAGCAGGCCCTCAGTAGCCCACTCGCGCCGCCGGCACTGGTCCAGATGCTGCTCGCGCACTTCGGGCCATTTTCGATCGCGGATGGCGTCGTCGAGGTCCCAGCGATTGTGCTGGTAGGCGCGGTTGATACCTTGCCGATGATAGTCCGAGCCGACCCGGTCGCCCAGGGGACGGTCGCGCCACTCGGTGCGGGGCAGGTCGCCCAGCAGCTCGACCAGCGCCTGGCGTCGCTCTGGCGAGAGGGCTTTGGCCGAGACCACGAAGTCGCGCACGTAAGACGAGTCCCAATCGCGATAGTTGGGGCTCCACAGCCGGCCCGTGTTGGACTCTGGAATATAGCTGCCGGCGGGCAGGCCGGCCACCTGGCGCACCAGTTCATTGAAGATGCGACGGATGCCGTCACTATCGGCGGACTGGTCGCGGCGGGCGTCGCTGTAGGCGTCCGACAGGTCGCGCAGCTGGGCTTCGCTGGCCTCGTCGAGTTGCTCGGGCAGGCTGGGCAGAGCGGCTTCGCACTTTTTGATGGTGGCATAGAGAGTTTTGAAGTCCTCGGTGGAGGCGCCGTAGCGCAGGCGGTTGGCCCCTTTGAGCAGGGCGGTCGAGGGGGTGAGTTTGGCCAGGGCTTCGGCCCACTCGGAGTCGACGGGGATCTTGTGGTTGCGCGGCACCTCACTGAGGCTATCGAGCACCCGGCGAGCCACCGCCGCCGCCACCGGTTGGTCGGCATGCTTTGCGGCCAGCAGCAGCAAGCTGCGGCTGCCGGCCATGGCGGCGTCGGCGTAGCGACCGATGCCGTCTTCCTTCAGGCCGCGCTTGTCGGCCCAGGTGACGCGCTGGGCGATGGCGGTGGCCACCTTGCCGCTGGCATCGGGCCGGCTCAGCAAAGGCTCGAGAAAGCCGATGTCCTGGGTTTTTTCGTAGGCGTCGAGGGCAAAGCCGACCAGCCGGTGAGGCTCGACCTCGAGCTGATGGAGCTGGGCCAGAGCCGTCTTGTAGGTGGCCGGGCTGACCCGGTCGCCGCTCAAGCTGTCGAGCAGCCGCCAGGCCTTTTCCTGGTCGTTGGCCGGCTGGCTTGCATCGGCCGGTCCGCCGGGAACGAAGTGCCCATGCACGTCACGACCTCGGGTCTGGTCGCGCAGGTCCTCCTGTTGGTGCCGATGGAGGCTGGGATAGAGTTCGCGCACCAGGTGCAGCAGGCGTTCGCGAGCCGGGCCGCGGGCCTGGGCCAGAGCCAGGCCGATAGTTTCACAGTCGAGTTCGGCCACATAACGTGGGTCGTCTTTGTGCTTTGTGACGAGCTCGGTCAGCAGGTCGGCCCAGCGCTCGCCGCCAAAGTTGGGGTCGATCTTTTGCAAAGCCCGGCCGGCGTTGCTCAGATAGTCGAGGTCTTTGGGCTCGAGTCCCTCGAGGCGCTCACGGATCATCGAAGTGAGCACGGCCTTTTGCTGGTCATCAAACCGGGTGGGACCGGCTTCGCGCCGGCTGCGGTCGAGCACCGACTCGATGTCGAACAGGCTCAGTTTGGGGTCCTGCAGGTCTTCGGTGATCACCTCCGGGTCGTCGCGGCGCAGATAGCGGCGGTATCCGTCGAGTCCCTTTTCGAGAATGGCGGCATGTTGGTCGACATCGTCGGTCTGACGAAGGGCGTCGTTGGTGTCCACCGCCAGCCGAGCCAGGCGACTGTCGAAGCCCGTGCTGCCCATGCCGGGGGTATGGACGCGCCGCTCGATCAGCGCGAAGGCCTGGCGCAGCAGGCGCGCTCGGGTGGCCGGGTTGTTAACCGTGCCGGGGGTTACCAGGTCGTTGAGCAGTCCGTTGACCAACTCGACCTTGACCTGATCGGGCAGTCCTTCGAGGAAGTCAAACTGGCCTTCGAGCAACAGCTCTCGCGCCCCGGGGGGCACCAGCACCGGCAGCTGCAGCTGGCGTAGCCTGGTGATATCCTGGCCGGCCTGACCGGCGTAGCCAGGTGGGGGAGGGGTGGCCGGAGCCCAGCCCGTGTTCGGGTCTTGGGGGCGAGTGAGGGTAGGGGTGGGATAGTTGGGATTCAAGGGTGTGGGTGAGATTGAGCTGGCCATACTTTCATTGTCGTGCCCAGGCTAGCTACCAACAAGTGGGGCATCCATTACGATTCTGTTTCTCGCGTTAACTTTTTCCTCCAAGTTGTTTCCTTTTGGGTTTTCGAGTCTTTAAAGATGGAATTCTCGTGTTTTAACAGGCACTTCGAGGTGTCTGTGTCGCGCAGAAAGCTGTTACATTGTTTACTCTGAGTTCATAAGTTTTACCGAATCGACACCTGTCATCGCCGGGCCCTTTCCTTAGTCTTAAGGAGAGAGGTAGTGAGCAATGGCAGCAGCACCCGTGGGCAAGGCAGCCCCCAAGAAACCCCCGACCCCGGTCCGTAACCCCCGGAGGGCGGCGCCGGCGGCCAGAGCTGGTAAGCCCCAGAAGCCGCAAACGCAAGCCGGCCCCGCGGCCAGGACCCCCGCCGCCGAGGCCAAAGAGAAGCCTTCAGGCTCGGGCCAGACCCTCTTCGGACGCATCAAGGATTGGTGGAGCGGTGGCTCTTCATCCGAACCGGCCAAGTCCGGTCAAGCCGGCAAAGCCGACCAGCCCGGCAAAGCAGACCAGCCCGGCAAAGCCGAGCAGCCCGGCAAGGTCGACCCCTCCGGTAATGCGGACGCGCCCGGCCAGAGCGAGCGGCCTGCCAAGGCCGAGCAACCCAAGCTTGAACTCGACCAGGGCCAGACCCTGCGCAGTGGCGACGAGGGTCCGAAAATCAAGCAACTGCAAGAGATCCTCAATCGCGGCGGAGCCAAGCTCGACCCCGATGGCAAGTTCGGAAGGGACACCCGCGACGCCCTCGAGAAATTCCAGCGGGATCACAAGCTCGAGAGTGTCGATGGAGTGGTCGGTCCCAACACCCTGGCCAGGCTCAACGAGGTGGGAGCGACCGCGCACGGTCAACCGGCCAAAGAGAGCGAACCCGTCAAGCCCGTTGACAAGCCGGGTCGCCAGGGCGATCTGGGCAGCGCCGTGCGCGATGGGCGAGCCGGCAAGAAGACCGACCTGGGCAACCTGCGGACCCTGGCCGACGCCCGTAGGACCGACCAGGGTCTCTATTTTCGGGCTGGGGCCGCCATCGATACCGACGGTTCGGGGCCGTCCCACGGCGACCGGTACCATCAGAGCAAGACCTCTTTGAAGACTCGCGACAAGGGATATGTCAACGCCGACAAGACCCCCTATTTCGTGTTGCCGCCTCAGGTGGCTCGTCAGGTCGGAGCCCGACCCGGCGATCTGGGCCTCATCAAGCGAGGCGACAAGACCATTCCGGCGGTGTTTGCCGATGTGGGCCCGCCCAACAAGATCGGAGAGATTTCTTATAACGCGGCCCAGCAGCTCGGCGTCAATCCGAACCCCAATACCGGTGGCACCCAGCGCCCCGAGGTGGAATACATGGTTTTTCCCGGCTCGGGCACGCGCAATCCTCGGGCCGCCGACCTGACTCCCGAAGCCCTCGACGCCCGGGTGCGCCAACTGCTCGGCCGGTGACGGATGCGCGGGGGTTGAAAACCGCCGAGACGCAAAGGTTCGGAGGGGGCGGTGGTTTTCGGAGGCTCGGCTCTCGGTCGTGCTTTTTGGTTAGCGGACCGAAACTGGGACTGGGACGTAGGGGGCTACTGCCGTGCGGCCCTGATGTCGTCTCAGAAACAAAAAAGGAAGCCCGCCGGAGCGGGCTTGATGAGCGGGTACAGGTTACAGAGTCCAGGAGATTACAGGGTCGGATAGCGATTGCAGTAGGCGTGGCGCACGAGCGGCCAACCGCTGGACCAGTCCTCGTCATGCGGAGGCTGGTCGCGACTGGCGCGCTCGCCACGCCTGAAGTCCTTCGATTCTTGACAGCCAGCCTGGCTGGAGAGTTGGGCGCCACCCGCGCCCGTTTCGGCTCGCTGTCGAGTTTCCATAGCCAGAGAATAGCCCGGTCTTAGCGGACCGCCCTCCCCCGCTGGGAGCCTAAACCCCTATCCCAAGGGATCCAAATTTGAGCGGGTCACCTCAAGGTCGGCGCAGATTTTACCGCTTGAGAGTGGTCTCACCTCGTTCGATGTGGCAAAACCCTAGCCAGCGAGCCCACTCCAGCCTGCGCGCACGTGTCAAGAGAAGGCCGACGCACGGCTCCGGTGACCCCTCGGTATCTCGGCGGTTTCAACGTCGGCGCTCGCTCGATGTAAAAACCGCGGAGGACGCAGAGTTCGCGAAGGTGTGGCCGAGGCTTCAGGGGCGGTGTCTCTGGAGGTCAGTGGCCCGTCTTGGAAGGTTAAGAGATTGGGGTGGAGGAGCCAGAGGCGACCAGGTGAGCGCTCGTTCGATGGGGGGGCTGACCACCGAGGTGGTGGGCAATCCCAAAAAGAAATCCGGTCGAGAGCCAACCCTTCCAGATGCACGGCCCTCCCCGCGCCCCCCGCGGAGCCCCGCGGTTTCCCATTTTCGAGCGCTCACGCCTCCAGAGGCCCTAACCTCCTCCGCGCCCCCCCGCGGAACTCCGCGGTTTCACCAACGCGCGCCCACCTAGAGCTTCTGGAACGACAGCAGGGCGATCACCAGGCAGCCCAGGGCCACGCGCCAATATCCGAAGAGGGCCATGCCTTTGGATTTGATCCAGTTGACCATCCACTTGACCGCCACGAAGGCCGACAACCAGCTGGCGGCAAAACCGATGAGGATGACGCTGGGCCCATAGCTCTGGATCATCGCGTCACCGTGCTTGAGGCCGGCGTAGCAGGTGGCCGCACCCAGGGTGATCACGCCCAGCAGAAACGAGAACTCTACCGCCGCTGACAGAGAGAGGCCCACCAGCACTCCGCCCAGGATAGTGACCAGGCTGCGACTGGTGCCGGGCCACATGGCCAGGCACTGGATCAGGCCGATGCCCAGCGCCGCGCGCCAGTGCAGGGCGCTGAGGCCTTTGCCTTCCTTCTTGTCGTCGAGGGGAAAGGCCAGAATGACCAGTCCGCCCACCAACCAGGCCACCGCGATGGGCCACAAGCCGAAGAGATACTTTTCGACCTTGTCATCGAAGAGCAGGCCCACCACGGCCGCCGGCAAGAAAGCCGTGATCAAGCAGATGCCCAGGGTCTTACCCTCGGGGTTTTTGCCCATGAAGCCTTCCAGCACTTGTTTGACCCGACCCCAATAGAGGCGCAAAACGGCCAGAATAGCGCCGGCCTGAATGGCGATGGCGTAAGCGTTAGCCGCCTCGCTCTCGGGAATGCCCAGCAGGCGCTGGGTCAGCAGCAGATGGCCGGTCGAACTGACGGGCAGGTATTCGGTGATCCCCTCGACCACCCCGAGGATGAGTGCCTGAAAGATGTCCACGGCCCGAATTTTCGCGGGTTTGGGCCGCCTCCCTCGTGAGAAAGGAAGGTCGCGTCAGCGAAACGAGCTGAAAAAGATCCAGATCTCGTCCGCCGCATTGAGGTCGCGACTGACTTCTCCTACCATCGAGACCGGCAGATACTGCGGGCCCGAGGGCCATGTGTGGCCGCCGTTCTTGATCTCGTAGAGCACGACCGGAGCTCCTTTGGATGAAGGCCAACTGGTGCGGGTGACCGAGGTGTTATCGCCGGGAGCGTCGATGGCCCGCACCGAATCGGGTGACTGCGAACAGCCGTTGCGACGGCGGAAGATGGCCAGGGTTTTCTCGGTCGAGAGCACGGCGTCGCGATCTCGGCCCAAGATGCGAATCATGCCGCCCTGATAGGGCACCAGCGGGTCCCCCGTGCCGTTGAAGACGGCCAGCCCCACCGGGGGGCCGTCGGTGCAGTCGTCTTCGAGATAGCCAGGCAAAGGCATGGTGACCGGTGCCACCGCGCGAAAGACGCCCGGCAGCTTGCCCACCAGGAAGTAGCAGGCCTGTCCACCGCGCGAGATGCCAGTGGCAAAGATCCGACGCGAGTCGATAGGAGCCACACTCTGGACTTGTTCGAGCACCGTCTTGAAATAGGCCAGGTCATCGTTGGGATTCTCGATGCTGGCCGAGATTTCGCCCTCGCCGAAGTTCCAGAGTTTCTCGCCCCCGGCCTCGGGATAGACCACGTAGAAACCGTGCTGGTCAGCCAGCTGGTTGAAGCGATGCCCGGTCATGCGGACCATCTGGCGAGCCGTGCCCGAGCCTCCATGGATGACAAAAACTAGAGGTCGTGCCCCTTCCAGGGCGGCGGTCTGTTTCGGGGTGTAGAGCAGGTAGCGCCGGGTCACCCCAGCCTGGTCGAAGGTCTTTTCGTGCAGCCCCGGCCGGGCCGCCGCCAGCCCGCTGGCCAGTAGCAGCCAGGCCAGCAACCATCTACCAGATGGCATTGCGGCGCTCGCCCTCGCGTAGCATCGGGCTGCCGGGCGGGATCTTGAAGGCCTGCTCGAATTCGGGCAGGTTCGACAGCGGTCCGTTGACCCGATAGCGAGGGTGGGGATGGGGGTCGGTGTTGACCTGCAGGCGCTCGTATTCGGGGCGCATGTTCATAGCCCAGACGCGGGCGTAGGCCAGGAAGAATCGCTGCTCGGGATTGAACTTGCCGCTGCGATCGGGAGGGTTTTTCTGCCAGGCCTTCTGCAGGGCGCGATAGGCCAGCTTGAGTCCGCCCAGGTCGGCGATGCTCTCGCCCACCACCAGTTTGCCGTTGATGTGCAGGTTATCGGCCACGGTGTATTCGTCGAACTGCTTGACGATGCGTTCGGCCAGACCTTCGAAGCGCAACTTGTCGTCGTCGGTCCACCAGTTTTCCAGGTTGCCTTTGGCGTCGTACTTGGAGCCCTGGTCGTCAAAACCGTGAGTTAACTCATGGCCGATGACCATGCCCAGGGCCCCGTAGTTAAGGGCGTCGTCGTAGTCGTTCGAGAAGAAGGGAGGCTGGAGAATGCCGGCCGGGAACACGATCTCGTTAGAGGAGGGGTCGTAGTAGGCGTTGACCGTCTGGGGGGTCATATACCACTCGTTGGGGTCGACCGGTTTGCCGATCTTGGCCAGGTCGCGAGCCACCTCGAAGGCCTGGGCGGCCAGAGCGTTCTCGGCATAGGCCCCGGGCTTGATGGTCAGGCTGGAATAGTCGCGCCACTGATCGGGGTAGCCGATCTTCTGGCGGATGGCCTGGAGCTTCTCGACCGCCTTGAGGCGGGTAGCCGGGCTCATCCACTCGAGGGTTTCGAGGTCTTCGCGTAGGGCCGCCCGCAGGTTGGCGATCAGCTCTTCGACGCGGACTTTGGCTTCGGGGGGGAACTTGCGGGCCACGAACTTTTTGCCCAAAGCCATGCCGATGGCGCCATCGGTGGCTGCCACCACCCGCTTCCAGCGCGGTTGCATCTTCTCGGCGCCGGTCAGGGCCTTGCCGTAGAAGTTGAAGGTCGCTGTCTCGAACGGCTCGGCCAGGCTGGGCGCTTGACTGTGGACCAGGTGCCAGCGCAGGTAGGTCTTATGGGTCTCGATGGGAGTCTGGGTCAGGGCTGCGTCGAGCGCCTTGAAGAAGTCGGGGGTGGCCACGTTGAGCCACTCGATTTCGACGCCCATCCGTTGAAAATAGGTGGCCCAGTCGAAATGGGGGCTGACTGCCTTCAGTTCGGCCAGGGTCTTGGGGTTGTAGGTCGCTTCGGGGTCGCGCAGGGCCACCCGTGTCATCGAGTCTTTGGCCAGTTTGCTTTCGAAATCATAGACATAAGAGCTGTCGTGGGCCGAGCCCTGGGCCGAAGGACCCATCAGATTGAACATAGTGACCAGGTGGCCCTGATAACCCGAGCGGATCTTCCGGGACGCCTCATCGTCGCGAAAGTAGTAATCGCGATCAGGCAGTCCCAGCCCGCCTTGCGAAAGTTGGCCGATGACTTTCGAGCTGTCTTTCGAGTCTTGCACGGCGCCGAAGTTGAAATAAACCCATACGCCCATCGAGTGGAGGCGGGCGACCTCGGCTTGCAGACTCGCCTGGTCGGTGATGGCCTCGATGCGAGCCAACTCGTCGGCCAGCGGCTTGAGGCCGGCGGCGTTGATGGCTTTGGTGTCCATCCCCGAGGCGTAGAAATCGGCCAGTTTCTGCTCTTCTGAGCCCGGGGCGGGATTTTGCCTTCCGAGTTCTTCGAGAATCTCGCGACAGACCGCTTGATTGTTCTCGGCCAGCACGTTGAAAGTGCCCCAGCGGGGGCGGTCCGAGGGAATCGGATTGCGCTTCATCCAGCCGCCGTTGGCGTACAGATAGAAATTCTCGGCCGGCGACACGGTAGTGTCCATGTCGGCCGGGTCGAGCCCGGTGGGTGGGGCTGCCCAGGCGGGCAGACAGCAAAGAATGGCCAGGGCCAGGAACAGTCGTTTCATGATGGATCTCCCGTTCGCCCTTGAACCGGCCGGGCCCCTTTGAGTTGCTAGTCAGACCATCCCAGAGGCTGGCCTCGATGGCCCGGCCGTTCGACAGCCACGGCCGTGGGGGGCTGTGGCGCCGGGGCCCGTCGCGACAACAAGACGGTCAGGGGCGGGGCGGCGGGTGGACCGCTGACCAGCGGTGGCGAGGCCAGGGCTAGCAGGGTCAACAAGGTAAGAAGCCAGGCGGCGCGCTGTTTCATGGAGTGAGGTCTCCGGCCAGCACGCCATGCGGGGTGCCGATGAGGAACTGGCCACTGTCGTTGAGGGCCAGCACTTCGTCGGGTCGCAGCACGCGATTACCCGCTTTGAGCACGAAAGCGCTGCCGTCGTTGACGTTACCGGTGACCACCCCCGACGAGGTGCCGATTAGGAAGGTTCCGTCTTCGCGCAGCACGGCGCTGATGTTCTGGATGTGGCCGTCGCCGGGCATGTCGTCATAGCCGTCTTCGTCCACGCCATTGTTGGCATAAAGCTTGTGACCGTCGAGCTTGACCAGGGTCACCTCGTCACGCGAGGCGTCACCGCGCACCACCCCTGAGAGAGTGCCGGCCACGAACTGGCCGTTCTCGTTGAGGTCCATTCCTTCGTCGGCTCGCACCGTCTTGCCGTCAAGCTTCACCAGGCTGGTCTGGCCACCCACCTCGCCGCGAATCAGGCCGGGGCCGGTGCCGGCGATGAACTGGCCTTGATTGTTGAGCTGTACTTCATCGTCAGCCCAGACCTTGCGGCCATCAAGTTGAACCAGCCTGGTCCCACCGTCGATATGGCCCTCGACCAGGCCGCGGGTGGTGCCAGCCACGAACTGGCCGCGGTCGTTCAAGTCCAGACCATCGTCGACCTTGAGCGTCTTGCCGTCGAGGGTCACCAGGTGGGCCTCGCCCTGGGCCACCTGGCCGGTGACCAGACCCTGCAGCGCGCCCGCCAGGAAATGGCCCGAATCGTTGACGTCAAAGCCCTCGTCGGCGAAGGCCGTCCGCCCGTCGAGCTTGAGAAAGCGGGCCTGGCCGGTAGTGAGGTCGCCCACCACGATGCCGCGGTTGGTGCCCACGATGAACTGGCCCTTCTCGTTGATGGCCGAGCCGCCGTCCGAGCGAAGGTCCTTGCCCTCGACCCGCAACAGATGCTGGCTGCCGGCCTGGTTGAGGTTGCCGACCACGATGCCCTGAATGGTGCCGACCACGAACTGGCCTTGGGAGTTGACGGCCCCTCCTTCATTGGCGAACAGCTTGTGCCCGTCAAGCTCGAGAAAGTGCCCGGTGGCCGTGCCTTCGGGAGCTTCCGGCAGGGCGATCTGGATCGAGGGCTGGTTGCTGGCGGTGCACCCGGCCACTGAAGTCACCGCTACCAGCCCCAGCAACGCCGCTCCCCACAACGACTTGGGGGAATGGGCGGGGGTCGGGTCCTGGGTGAAGTTGTCCAGCGAGGGAGCTTCTTCGGTTGGGACGGTGGCGGAGCGAACTCCGGGAGGGGCGGCATGGCGGACGGAACTCAACTTCTGCATGTCCCCAGTGTAACGTCTTGATGTTTCTAAACTGTTTCCAAAATGTATCCGGGTTTCTATTCCTTCACGTGCAACAACTTCCGTCTCTAAGTGGACACTTTTCGCTGTCGATTTCTACCGTCTACCGACTTCCGTCTGATCCTACCGTCTGATCTACCACGCGTGCCCGGCCATCAGCATCGAGGCCAGGGCTTCGCTGATCGGTTGTCCGGTTCGGTTTTCATACCAGCCGTAGGCCGGGGAGGGGTTGACCTCAAAGCAGCACACCTCGCCCTCGGGAGTGAAGCGAAGGTCGAGCCCGGCCAACGGCAACTCGAGGCGTCGGGCCAGGTTCTGGCAGCGTTCAGCCAGCTCGGCGGGAAGGTCCCAGGCCACGATCTCGGACTCTTTGTCATAGCGATAATCACTCTTCTGCGACTCGATCCGCGAGGCGAAGACACCGTGGTTGCCGACCACATGGACCCGCACGTCAAAGCCCGGCACATAGCTCTGCAGCTGCAAAGGGCAGTATTGCAGTTGCTCGAGTCGATCCAGATCTTGTTCTTGCAGCTTCTGCACGATCGAGCGCTGGTAGCTGATCGATTTGAAGATGACCTCGCCCTCTTGCTCTTCGTAAAAGAAGCGAGCCTGCTGGTCGCGGTTGGTCACCACCGTGGCGGGCACAGCCAGGCCCGCTTCGGCGATGAGGCGAATCTGATAAGGCTTGCTGGCGTTGGAACTGGCCGCCCGCGGCCGGTTGACCACCAGACCCGGAAAGTTGTTGAGCCAGCCCACCAGGGCCGACTGGCACTGATGGTTGACGTGCACGACCTCCTCGTCGCTGTACTCTTCATAGACTTGAAAGTTCGAGAAGCCGACGCGATGATAGATAGCCCGAATGCGGCTGCACGCGATCCGCTCGCCACCCAGCAGAAAGGCATCCTGTTCAGGCGTCGAGCCGAAAGCGAGACGAATCTCGCCGGGGATGTCGTGCACCGAAAAGAACATCGATTCTGCCCCGGCCGCCGACAAGGCCTCGGCGATGCCGACACCCATCGGGTCTTCGGGCGAAGAGATGACCAGGATCACGGCTTGCCCTCCAACAACTCGGCCACGGCCGAGCGCACCGTCTCGTGAGATAGGGCCGCCAGGCTGGGAAAGCTCTGCAGCGAGCCCACCTGCCACTGCCCGTCGTGACCCCGTCGCAGGTTGAATTCGCCCAGATTCAGCTCGAGACTGCGGGCTAGGTCAAGACAGGCCTCTTGCAGTTGCGCGGGTGGCTCGGCTTCGCCTACGAACAAGCCTTCTTCACCCACCACACACAGGGCGCCGGCCCCCGGCCACGGCTCGGCCTCGAAATGAATCGGGGCCAGCGGCAACCGCTCGAGCAGCTCGAGTTGGTCCTCTTCCATGGCCGTGAAGTGGCTGCCGGGGTCGCCCACCTGGCGATAGATGATGCGCCCCTGGTGGTGCCGATGAAAGTCGCGAGCCGCCTCAGGATCCGAGGTCACCAGCATCTCGGGCACCGGCAACCCGGCCGCGCTGACCGTGCGCATGGTCGACCAGCGCGTTCCCCAGGTATCAGGCCGGCGAAAAAAGTTGGCCATCAGGGCCGTGTCCGACAGTTGGTCGAACATGGCGATGAGGGTGGCCCACTCTTCGAGCTGAATGTAACCGCGATCTTGCTCTGAAAAGCCCTCCAGGCTTTCGGGGGGCACAAAGAAATGGTCCATGCAAACCGCCGACACTGTCGAGAAAGGCAGCACGCCCCCATCGGGCAGATAGACCAGGCTCGTGCCCGGGTCGGGCCCAAGATAGAGCGAGCATTCCGAGAAAAACTGCTCTTGAGTAAAGAACGCCACCGGTCGCCGTTGGCGATTGAGCAGCGTCTCGTAAAGAATGGCCAGACCCGGATGTTGAAGGGTCCCGTAGAACAGGACGCACGATTCTTGCATTCAGAGGCTAGGCGAAGAAGCGGTTCGAGAGCGTCGTGACCGTCGGCTGCACGCGATTGAACACTTCCAGGTCCTTTTCGCCGAGCTTCTCGTTTTCGATTTTGAAGGACTCTTTGGCCTCGAGGGATTTCTCGATATTGAGTTTCTCGGGATTCTTGTCGCCGAGCTTTTCATTCTCGGCTTTGAAGCTCTGCTTCTCGGCCTGCTTGTCGAGCAACTTATCGTTCTGGATAGCCTTCTCGTTGTATGACTTGTCACCGAGCTTCTCGTTTTCGGCCTTGAAGCTCTGCTTTTCGGCCTGCTTGTCGAGCAACTTATCGTTTTGGATAGCCTTTTCGTTGTATGACTTGTCACCGAGCTTTTCGTTTTCGGCCTTGAAGGTCTGCTTCTCGGCCTGCTTCTCGAGCAACTTATCGTTTTGGATAGCCTTTTCGTTGTATGACTTGTCACCGAGCTTTTCGTTTTCGGCCTTGAAGGTCTGCTTCTCGGCCTGTTTGTCACCCAGCTTCTCGTTGGTGACGGCCTTTTCATTGTAGGACTTGTCACCGAGTTTCTCGTTCTCGGCTTTGAAGGTCTGCTTTTCGATGCTCTGCTTTTCGATGGGCCCTTTTTCGAAGGACTGCTTATCGGCTTGCTTCTCGCCGAGCTTTTCGTTCTCGGCTTTGAACGAGAGCTTCTCGATATTCTTCTCTTGTCCCAATTTCTCGGGAGCGAACTTCTCGTGGGTGCCCTTCTCGGGTTGGCCCTTCTCGTAACCGAGCTTTTCGCTGGCGAATTTCTCAGGCTGCTTCTCGCTGCCGTGCTTGCAGAACGACTGCTGGAAGCCCGGCCCCTCGGTCGGCTTTCCGGCGGGTGCGGGGGCCGGTCCGCCGAGCGAGCGGATTGGGCCCTGGTGGGTGGTTAGCGCGGGACGAAACTGTGACGAGATGAACGGTTCTTTCAAAGTCGAAACTCCTCCGAATACCAAATTGTATCACGACCCCACCCGGTTTGGTCTAGAGGTTGGCCAAAATCAGTGGCGCACCCCGCTAAGGTAGGTCTCGGCCAGCACTCGCTGGTCCTGGCCGCGCACCTGCCACGAAACCACGACCTGGGCGCTTTTCAACAGGCGGGGATCTCGTCCGGCCAGCTCAGCGATCTCTTGCCGGATGGCAAAACGCTGCCCTTCCACCGTGATGTCCTCGGTGTAGATGCCGACCTCGAGTTGCTCGAAGCTGGTGTGCTGCAGTCTGGCCAACCGGTCCTGGGCCAGGTTATTGGCCACCAGGCGCGCTTCGGTCCGAGCAATCGCAAGCAGCGAGGTGGGGAAGAGGTTGAGCACGAGAATGCCGATCACAAAGGCCACGGCCGCGGCGAAGACCACTTCTGCCAGGCTCAATCCCCGTCGCATCCCGCATGCTTCCGCGAGGACCGCGCTGCAACCTGCGAGAAAGCCTGGTAATGGACCCCGGGAAAAGGCGCTTCAAGACCGGCGTGACGCTGATCGAGCTCATTATCTACGCCGGCTTGAGCTTGCTGTTGCTGGGTCTGCTGTTTTATCTCTTGTGGCCCAGCGCCCGGGCCTCGGGGGTCGCCACCGCCAAGGTGCGCCTTCACCAGATGGCCACCAACGTCTTGACCAAGCTGGGCCGCGACCTGGCTACCAGCAATGCCTCGGCCGTTTCTTTGCTCGATTCGGCCGCGGCCCCCCAGCCCAATGGCCTGGCTCTGGTGCAAGCTCGGGGCCTGACGGCCAGTGGCCAGACCAGCTGGCAGACCGAAGCCATCTGCTATCTGTTCTTGCCGGAGCAGGGCCGCGTGGTGCGCCAACTTTGCCCCCCCGAGCCGCCCTCGGTCGTTTTTCTGGCCTCGCGGCCGGCGCTGCTCTCGGCCTCTGACCTGCTGGCGGTGGCCCAAAACTCCAACCAGACCCGCCGCACGTTGGCCCAGCAGGTTACCCGCTTCGAGGTCTTTCACGAGGGCGACACCCGAGCCAGGGTGGTCTCGCCCCTGCGGGTGCGCATTCGCCTCGAAGCCGATGTGCCCGGCCGCACCGCCCCGGAGGTTTTCGAACTGGAGCGAACCTTTGCGCTGCGCGATTAAGATTGTCTTGCTGATGGGACTGCTCTGGGCGGGGGCCACCGCCGAGGTTCGCGACCTGATGATCGTGGCTGTCGACACCCAGGGCAAGAACTTGCGCGCCGAGCTCTATCTCAAGGCCGAGGGCTTCGAGTTGCTCGGTCCCAGCGGGCGGGCCTATGCGGTCGAGATGGACCCGTTCACTCTCAAGAATGGACAGGTTCGCCTGCGGGTGGGCCTGATCCATCCAGACTACATCGGTCTCTATGAAGAGATCGACTTTCGTCGCGGGGTGCCCGTCAAGCTCAAGATGGTGCCGCGCATTCGCCGTTTCGAGTTGCAGACCGATCCCCCCGATGCCCGGGTTCGCTCCCAACAGGGCTTTCTCGAGCGGCAGCCGGATGGCTCGCTGGAGCTCGACCCGGCCGCTTACCTTCCCCTGGCCGGGCGGGCCGGTGGCGAGCCTGTCTATCAACGCGCCCCCGCCGAGTTGACCCTCGAGGCCGACGGCTACGAACCGACCAGCCTGATCATCGAGCCCGAGCAGTGGGCCACCGGTCAGCTGGGCTCGGTGGCCCTACCCGCCGCCCGCGGTCTGGGGCCCTTCCTGACCCGCCTGCGTCACTCTCCTGGCCCGCTGCTGCTGGTGTTGACCTTGCTTGGGCTGGGCGCTCTCAAAGCTCGTCAGCTGGCCGCCAGGGCGCGTCTGGCCGAGCAACTCGAGAGCCTGCGCGCCGATGGTAGCGATCCCCTGGCCGGAGCCGAACTCGGTGGCTATCGGCTGGCCGAGCAGTTGGGCCAGGGGGGCGCGGCTGCCGTCTATCTAGGCTATCCGGCCGCCAGCCTTGACCTGAGCAAGCCCGTGGCCGTCAAGGTCGTGCACCGCCAGTTGGCCCAGGATCCCGATTTTCTCCAGCGCTTCTATCGCGAGGTCGAGGTGAGCGGTTCGCTGGTCCACGCCAACATCGTCGAACTCAAAGACTATGGCAACCAGGACGGGCAACTCTATCTGGTGTTGGAATACCTCAAAGGTACTTCCCTGCGGGATAAGGTTCGGGCCGGCCTGCCCCTCGCCCAGGTGATGGACTACCTTCGTCCGGTGGCCAAAGCCCTGATTTACGCCCACCAGCAAGGCGTGACCCATCGCGACCTCAAGCCCGAGAACATCATGGTGACCGAGCACGGTCTCAAAGTGATGGATTTCGGCTTTGCCAAGAAGCACAACGCCTCGACCATTACGGCCACCGGATTCATCTTCGGCACCCCGGCCTATCTGCCACCCGAGCAGGCCCGAGGCGAGGTCTGTGCGGCCACCGACCAGTATGCCTTCGGAGTGCTGGCCTTCGAGCTGTTCACCGGTCGCTTGCCCTTTGAAGCCGAAGAACCGTTGGCTCTGGTGATGCAGCACATGAGCGACCCGCCGCCCAGCCCGCGCGACTTTCGCCCCGACCTCTCGATCGAAGTCGAGGCCGTCGTGCTCAAACTGCTGGCCAAAGACCCCGAAGACCGTTATCCCTCGATGAGCCAGGCCTGGCAGGCGCTCGAAGAGGCTAGTGGGCTTTCCACAGCCTGAGCCGGATACGGTCGGCCTGGCTAAGATACTCGTTGAGCCCAAAGTGAAAGATCGAGGTCTCGGCTGTCACCTGGGTCTGGGTGCCGCCGGTGGGACTAAAACCCTGACCGACCAGGGCATTGACCACCATGTCGAGAGGGTTGACGCCTTCTTCTGGACCGTCCATGTTCTGTTCGTCGAACTCCATTCCGGGCGGTCCGCTGATATTGGCGTCGAGCAACAGCCGCTTGATTTGATGCCGGGGAGTGTTGTCGCGGTCGTTGCTTTGGAGCCGAAAGATGAGGGTGTGCAATTGGCTGATCTGTTCGGGTGTGAAATCGACGGTGAAGTTGACCACCTGATCTCCCACCGGAAAAAGGTCATTGTCACGCACATTGTTGCGGAAACTGAAGCTGACGTGGGAGCGGTTGACGATAAAGTCGGCCGCCTCAGGCACCGACACCAACCCGACGTTGTCGAGGGTCACGTGGCTGCCGGGGTTGATCGCCTCTTCGGGATGATTGGCCAGAAAGGCGCCCACCAGGGTGATGTCCGAGGCGACCAGATCCCCTTCGGTGTAGATGATGCCTTGAAAATAGGAGCCGTCGGGCGAGCCCGAGATGGTGACCGTATCCTGGGCGATCAAAGCCACTTCATTGGCGGCCGCCAGGGCCACCCCCGAGTTGAGGGTGACTTTGCCTCGGGCCACAATCGCCCCACGCCCCACCACCGGCCCGTCGACGATCAGGTCGCCGTTGACCAGCAACACCCCCTCGTCGAGGCGCAGTTGCGACAACCTGGTCACATGCTCAGACGACTCGCGCACTCCGGCCACCAGCGTCTCGCCCCCGAGCAGCGGCCGCCCGCCTTTTTCGAAGTAGCGTTCGACCTCCAGAGGCGGCAGATCGACCTGGCCGGCAAAAGGACGCAACTCCCCGTCGACGGTGACTCCGTCGCTCACCATGATCGACCCCTTCGCCTCGAGATTGCCGGACACTCTGGTGTCGGTCCCGTCAAGTTCGACGGCTAACCCGGCGGCGTTGGAGCGCAAGTCGGCCCGGCTCAGGTCCTCGAGCTCAAAGCCGTCGACCGCCTCTTCGACACTGTCGAGGGCGCCCACCACCAGCCTGCCACTGGAGTGGACCGGCCCCGACGAGGCCAGGGCATAAGGAAAGCCCGGCACGTGATAGATGGCTTCGACGGTCCGCTTGACCCCGCCCGACTCGCCCACGGCCACCACCTGAATGGCATCGACCGGCAGCGAGCGCCCGTTCCAGCCCTCGACAGCCGCGGCCGCACCACGATTGTCGTGAGACTCGGGAATACCCCAGTCGGCGGCCTGCTGCTGGCTAAAGGCCACCCGCCCGACCGAGTCGGTCAGCTTCACTTCGACCGACTGGCTGGGGTCGTCGGTTTTGCCGAAGCCTGGCTCGGTCAGCAGCCGCTCCACCGCCTGGGCGATGGCCGCATCGGCGGCGTTGGTGGCCTGGTCGCCGTGGCCGGCCCTCAGGCCGAAGTTGAGGTGGAAGATGCCGGTGCTGGCCGCCGTGAGCCCCAGCAGCAAGATCAAGGTGCCCACCAGCAACGTGGTGGCCAGCGTATTGCCCCGAGTCTTCACCTGGACTCTTTCGACCCGCGCTCGCCGGTCGCCTGGGCCGAGCCTCACGGGGCGGGAGGCGGCCGGCGGCTGAACTGAGAGTTCTGCCAGATGATCCGAGCCCGCTCGCCCACCATCTGGCAGGTAACCGGTCGAACCGGGACGGAAAACTGTCGTGCAAACACAGAAGCTACCTCGTCGGCAAGCCCCTCCCAGTTCGAAAGGCCGGCTAGCATCACCATGAGAGCGTCGGCTTCAGGGCTGTACTCATCGGGTGGTCCGCCAATCGACATCGGATCGAGAGAAGCTAGCATCTTCTGCAGCTCGAGTCGAACTCGTAGATACTCCCTTTTCTTGCCATGGCTACTAGGGTCAGCCTTCAGCACGTCGACACCATGAAGCAGTCGCCCCTCCCTGACGGCCGCGGATTTCGTCGAGGTGCTCGTAATAGTAGACGAGCGCGGCGTGAACTTCGGCCAGGGAGAGATGGAACTCGCGGGCGATCTGGACGTAGGCGGTGCCTGAAGCGCGTCTGTCGTGGCGGCGCGGCGCGTGGTCGAAGCACAGGTCGGTGCGGCTCGCCAGTGGGGCGCCTGAGACATCGCGGAGATCAGGAGGGCACGGAGAGGGTTGTGGGGGGCGTGGGGTGAGCGTCCTGGCGACCACCTGGTGCCGCACCGCCGCCGTCAGCCTGGGTGGCTCGACCACGGTCGCGGGGCAAGCCGACCTCCGCACGGAAGAGCAACCTCGGCCGAGTACGGCGCTACCACGTGCCGAATCCGGCACCACCTGGTGCCGTACCGCCGCCGGCCAGCCTGGGTAGCTCGGCCACGGTCGCGGGCAAGTCGAGTTCCGCACGGAAGAGGCGCGGCGCGTGGTCGAAGCACAAGCACAGGTCGGTGTGGCTCGCCAGTGGGGTGCCTGGGAGATATATGCAGAAAGCATCAGGTCCATTGTAGCACGATGGGGGAGAGCCTCCCGAGTAGAGCGCTCGCAATATTTCCGCGGCGGCGGTTGGAAAGCGCTTCGCTTTTTGGTTGGCACTAGACGCAGCCGCCCACAGCCGCGGACCCCAGCCCGGATAACGGCCCGGCGATTTGGCAACCTACACTGCCGAATTCGGCGTACCAGACTGCCGAATGAAGGTGCGGCGACGGAGAAGTGACCCCCGCTGGTTAGGCCTTCTCTCGCGGAGGGGGTCGCTGAGCCGTCGCCCCCGGCGCGCTCCTCTCGCGCAGTTCTATCAGGTTCAACGTGGTCTGAGAACTGCGCCCGCGCGCCTTTCAGCCACGGTCACGCCCTTCTCCGTTGCAGTCTTGCTCACGTCCCGCGGCGCTGGCGAGCGCCCTTTGGGCAAAGGGCGCGCCAGCGCCGCGGTGGCGTTTCAGTTTCAGATTTCGAGCGGCTATGGTTGCAGCGGGCGAAATCTGGCCTGCTCTTCGCTCCAAACTCGCAATCGTGGTAAGAAAACGCCTTTACCAAAAGAGTCGTTCGGATCTTCTCGCTGATCCCGAACGGAGAATTCCGATACGCCGTCGTGATCGCTGTCGGTTACATCTATCGCAATCCCGTATGGGGAATCGAGCCTCCCAAGCTCTTTCAGTTCATCTGACGAGTCGAACAGCAACATTGAAATTTGGCCATGGCTGCCACCCCACTGGTGGAAGAGCAACAAACCACGTTTGCCCGTGCTGTAAACACAAGCGCCTCCGATCCAAAAGTTTCGACCATATATTCGATAAGGCTTATCGGTTCTTTCGCCACGCCTAGTAATGGTTGCACGAGCAATCCTTCCAAAACTTAAGGACGTTGCCCTTTCACACAAGACCTCGAAAGCTCCGATGTCGCGCTTCTCTACGATAGACCAATTTCTAACATCTGGGAAATCCCGTCGCGCCCCGAAAGCCTCGCCGGGCTTGGCCGCAGAACGTATGATGTAGCAGCGATTCACCTCCTCGGAGCTACCCATCAATGCTACCAAGCCAACGATTGCGACGATCACGAGCAGTCCAATGTTTCCTTTATGTCTCATTGCCTTACCCCAATAGCGATTTTATGCACTGATTGAAGTGCTGGTTTTCTCCATTGCAGGAATGGTATGCCTTGGTGAGAGTATAGTAGGTGGACGGATCATCCGGTTCAACCCGTTTATTGTCATAGTTTCTCACCCACCCAACTTCTTGGGCGAGAACTCTAACACCGATATCTATCTGGACGTCTGGATAAATGACGGAACCTACGTTCTCAGGCTTCTCGAGCTTCTTGCTCGCTTCTATAATCCAGCCGCGGTGCGCGACAATATCAATTTGAAAGAGCCCGACCATGGCTCTTCCCATTTTGAGGTCTTGGTTGTTGACAATATCCGTGTACCAGAACTTGAGTAGCGACTCGGGCCCCCAGGGCACCAATCGCCCGACGCGGTCGTAGTTTACCTCGGGCGTCGTGCGTGGATCGTTGTAGCGGAAAGAAAAGTTGTCATCCCCTCCTTCAGCATAAATGAGACACCGAATGAACTTTGCCCAGGATTCTTCCTTGCCTTTGAAGACATCGTACTTGCCGATCTCATCTCGGATCATTTTTGCCCAAGCATCGGGCAATGCTGGGACCGCTGAGAGACCAATGGGATCAAATAGACTTACCGGGTCGTTCGATGCGTATGCGAAGAAATTCGTTCCACCACGAAAACCGGCCGGGTCGCTAGAAATGTACCGTCCCAATGAGGTATCGTAATGACGCCTACGCATATAGAGCAGGTTGGTGAGTGCCGAATCATCGTGAACGCCCAGTCCACCAACGAAGGTCTTCGGACTAGAGCCCGAACCAGTCTTGGTCTGCTCACCGAACTCGAGATATTCGTATGCCGCCACTTCGTCGCCGCTGGCGTCCACCACCACCCGAACCGAAGACAAGCCGTCGGTCAGCAGGTAGAAGAAGTCGCCACCGCTCTCGAAGCCCATCAACTGGTGGCCCATCAGGTAGTTGAACTCCACGGGTGAGCCAACCGTAGGCGTCTCCACCTCGTTCAATGTCGGCAAGCCCGAGTAGAAGCTCTCGGCCACCGTCTCGTCGTCGAGGATCTTGGCCTTGCGGATACCGCCGGCATCGTAGGTGTGCAGCACCTTGGTGTCGGCAGGAGAAAACGCCACCCGAATCAGGTTGTCCTGGTCGTCCCAACGATAGGCGATGGTGTCGCTGGTGGCCGCGTCGGTCCGCAGCGTCATGTTGCCATCTAGGTCATGGTCGAACGTCTCCTGGTCGGAGAAGTCGCCCGGGGTGCGCGATTGGAAGGTCGAGGTCACCTGGACCTTGGTGATCTGGTCGGCCGCATCGTAGAGATAACGGTAGGTCTTGGAGTTGACGTGGTCGTCCATGAACGTGCGGTTGTCGGACTCGTCATACTCGTAGACGCGCTGGGTCAAGAGACTGCCGGCGCCGATCTTCTTCTTGACCGTGGTCAGCCGGTTGAGCCAGTCATAGTCGTATTCCCAGCGCACCGGGTCAGCCGTGCCGGAGGTCGAAATCATGGCGGTGCGGTTGCCCGCATCGTCATACTCGTATTCCAGCTCGAGCACGTTGTCGAAGCCGCTCATGCCGTCGTCTTTGAGATAGCGCAGGTTGGTCAGCTGGCCGTTGGCGTTCCAGCCGGCCCCCGTCGGCCCAGCGGCGCCGACGCGCAGCGTCGGAAGGGATGATGGGAACGACGCCTTCCGTCCAGTTTCGCGTCGTGGCCATGCGTTCTCATCATTCCGTAGAGCCGCGACCGGGTCGACGGTCATCAGGTTGGGAGTCATGGCACCGTCGTCGAACCTGGCCTCGATACCCGTCGAACTGGGATAGACGATCTTCTCGAGGCGGCCGCCGGCATCGTAAGTATAAGTGAACACCCGGTCGGCCTGGCTGGGCCGCTTGACGGTCACTTCGTAGAGCCGATTGTCGTTGTAGTAGCTATACTCCGTCACGTTACCCTGAATCGGTCACACACGTGAGGTTGCCCTCGTCATCGTAGTCGTAAGAGATATTCTCCCCGTTGGGGAAGATAACCTGGGTCGAGCGCGGCTCGGCAGAACCTCATCGCATTTTGGCCGTCAATCCTCGAACTGGCGACCCTCGCGGTCCCGGAAAGTCAGGTCATGGGGAGCCGTTCCTTCGATGAAGAGAAAGCCGTCGTGGACGTTGCGGTGGCAGCCCGTGCAGAGGAAGATCAGGTTGGCCGGCACCGTCAGGCCGCCCAGGGCGAAGAATCGGATATGGTGGGATTGTAGCCAGATATGGTTGGGGCAGGCCTTCGAGTTGGCGGGCCACGCGGCAACAGGCATTGGCCTCTTTCTTGGTCACTCCCAGCAGGCGGATAGCATAGTGGATGGGGCCACTGCAGCCAAAGTCTTGAAACGAACGCCAGATTTTTTGAGAAAGGCCGCCTCCGGGGCTCTGAGCGGCCTTTTTGGCGATGTTTCGGAGCGATGTCGTGGGTTCGGGTTCTGGACGCACAAGCGGAAATTCTTTGAGAAAGTCCCTTGGGGACGAATCGAGCCTGTCACGCCCGACTTCTTTCGCGCTCTTGGGTTCGACGTGGTCTGGGGGCGTGGCCGAGCGGTCGCTCCCGAGTGCGTTTGAGTCACGCCCACCCCTTCGCGTTACAGTCCTTGCTCACGTCCCACGCCGCGCGAAGCGCGGTCGTCGCAAGCCACCAGATCACCAGCCTGGCCACTCTCTGGCCACCGGTCTGGGGAGCGTATACGTTGAAGCCCAAGTCTCGGCCTCCGGCTGAGACTTGGACCCCGGGATGGGGCCGGCGCTAGCCACGCTCGTGGGGCCCCCTGCGCTGGCGAGCGCGCTTCGCTGGGCAAAGAACTGCTCTCGGTAGTTCAGCTACCCCTTCTTCTAGGACTGTGCGCTCCAATCGTTGTCTTCTTCACTGGTTGCTGAAGCACGAGCGAGTCTTCGTCCACCGAAACCTGGGACCCTGGTCAGGCACGCACTAGCAAGAAGCGCTCGAGTTCGTCCAGCGAGGTCTCGCCCTGAGCGGCTAGCGCGAGGGTCTGGGTCTCGAGGTCAGAGGGCTCGAATTCGCCCTCGAAGACCCGAGCAGTGAAAGGCAGCGACTCGGCCAGCAACACGCGGCCGCGATAGCCGCTCTGCTGGCAACGGTCGCAGCCCACGGCCCGGCGAAATTCGCGAGGCAGGGAGAAGTCTACCCGTGCCTGCAAGCTCTCGAACTCGGCCTCGGACAAAGGCTGGGGCTGGCTACAATGGGGACACAGCTTGCGCACGAGTCGCTGCACCAGGATGAGTTCCACGGTCTGGGCCAGGGCGCGCGCCGAGCCAGCCAGCACCGACAGGCGAGAGAAGACGTCGCGGCAGTCGCGGCCGGCCATGCCGGCCACCACCAGGGCGCCGCGCAGCGCGGCCGTTTGAGCGGCCTCGAAGGCCTCGGGGTCGGGCAAGGCGGCTAGACCGATCACGTCGGGGTCGCTGCGCATCAGGGCTCGAAGGGCCGAGGCTTGGCTGCGGTTGGCTCCGGTCACGCTGGCCAGACTCACCTGGGTGGCCCAGGGTAGGGTCAACCAGGCCGGGTTCTCGATGGTCATCAGCTTAAGGTTGGGGCCGGCCACTTCGCCCAGGCAGGCGGCCAGCAACGAGTCGCGGCTCTCGTCGCCGGCGATGATGACCAGGCGGGCTCGCTTGCGCAGAGCCTGGCGCAAGCGAGCCAGGTCGACCTGGCGCAGGCCGAAGGTGGAAAGATCGGGCTGGCTCTGGTCGCGGTTCTGGAGCTTGACCGTCAGCGTTTCGCCCTGGGCGGACGGCAAGAACGACACGCGCAGGTCGAGTAGACCGCGGTCGGTCTCGACCAGGATGCGTCCGTCCTGGGGCAGGCTGGTTTCACGCACATCGCAGGCGGCGGCCCGCTTCCACTGTTCAACTAAGGGTGCCAGCAAGCGGTTGTCGAGGCGCGCTAGCAACTGCAGTTCGCCATCGACGCGGCCGCGTAGCCAGCACTGGCGCTCGGGACCCTGGCCGGTGTAGCAGCGGCCAAGATGAAGACTGTCGGCCTGGCGCTCGAGGGCCACTTTGAGCATGCGGTTGAAGGCGTCGAGCAGGGGGTCGGCCGTCCGTGGGGGCGGCCCGGCCAGGAGCGACTCGAGCTGGTCGAGGAAGGGACCAGGGTCGGCCAGCAGGTCGATGTGGGGCGCTTGGCCGCGCAGGAAGCGGTCGAGTTCTGCTCGCTCGAAACGCCACTGGCGCCCGATCTTGCGAGCCGACAGCCGGCCTTCTCGCAGCCAGCGATAGAGGGTGTTACGGGTAGTGTTGAGGGCCTCGGCGGCCTCGGCCATGGTGAGCAGATCCTCTTTCATGTGCATAGTGTATCATAGTTATATTGATGCGCTAAGTGATATTTGGACTAGGGCCAGTCCCCCGGTCCGCTCGTCGACAAACCCGATTCCAGGCCGCCGCCAAAGACATTCCGGGCCAGCTTCAGCCTTTCAGAGTTTTTTCCGGGGGCGCGAATAGACTCTTCCACAGGTGAAAGAAGCGCGGGCCATGCGTTTTCAGGATCCTTTAATTCGATTCAGATAAATGTTTCAAACGAGAGTGCCACAACTCGTTAACTGTAGGAGGACTTGGATGGATACCATCAACGCTCACGGCAACAACTGGAATATCAGAGGAACCTTCCCGAAAGCGGCGCCGGCGGCTTCTAAAGCCGTTTCCACGGTTCCGGGTGATCAGGTGTTCTTGAACTCGAACACCCACGCGGCCGCCTTGAGCATCCCCACCACCTTGCCCGTGACCAGCAAAGCTGCTGTAGTGGCGGCCCCGGTCGCACCCGCCGGTCCTCCGGTCAACACGGCTGCCCCCATCACGATGGTGGTAGAAGGCCCGACGGCGCCAACCAATAGCGCCGCCATGTCGGCCCCGGCCCCGGTGCTGCGCGCCGCGGCCACCCAGTTTGATGCCGTCGAGATCATCGATGCCGAGAGCGATGACGATTCGGTCTGGATTCCCTCCGCCTCCGCCACTCTGGTGAACACCGCCAACACCCTCGAGAATCTGAGCAAGCTGGCCGCCGCGGTCAACTCGAAAGAGTTCACCCTGCTCACCGGCGAAACCGGCGCCGGTAAGACCGCGCTGGTCAAATACCTGGCCCACATGACCCGCAACCGTCTGCGTCAGGTCAACATGCACGACCAGACCGACGAGGTCGAACTCTTCGGCGGTTATAAGCCGGCTCCCGATGGTGGCTTCGTGTGGCGCGACGGCACCATTACCTCGGCCGTCCGCAACGGTCACTGGCTGCTGCTCGACGAGATCAACCTGGCCGACCAGGCGGTGCTCGAGCGCATGAACCCGCTGCTCGACGGTGAGGGCCACATCGTGCTCACCGAGAAAGAAGACAAAGAGCGGGTCAAAGTTCATGGTCGCACCCGCGTCTTCGCCACCGAGAACCCGGCCAGCTACGCCGGCCGTAAAGAGCTGTCGGCGGCGATGTTCGACCGCTTCCAGCGCAAGATTTACATGCGGCGTCTGCCCGACACCGAACTCAACGAAGTGCTCAAGAAGGACTTCTCGGCCTCCCTGATCGTGGGCAAACTGGGCGAAAGCTTCCCTGACCTCGACAAAGAAACCAAGTCGGTTCTGCGCGGCAACGTGCTCAACAGCCCCGAAGCCGTCACCCCCACCTCGGTGGTGGCCCTCGAAGCCGCTTTCGGTAACAGTGACAAGAACGCTCTCAAAGAGCTGCACCGCCAGTTCGCCGCCAATCCGAGCCTGGATGCGATGCCCATCGCTCCTAAAGCCAAACAGGTGCTGGAAGCCTTCCAGGGTATCCTGGCCAAGCCGCCGGCTCCCGTCATTAACGACAAAGTCTTGTTGCAGATGTCGATTCTGCACAACGAGATGGTCAAAGCCTCCGAAGGCCGCGTAGTCGGTAAGAAGGGCGGTCCTTACCCATTCACCTTGCGCGACCTGCTCAAGCTGGCCAAGCGCATCAAACACTACAGCGAGGTGAGCCCCGAGCTCAACCAGTTCCAACTGGCCTGGCAGCAGGCCCGCGACATCTATCGCGAGCGTTTCATGGAAGAGGCCGACCAGCAGACCGTCGAGCACTTCTTCCAGCTTTCGTTTGGTGACCCCAGGGTCAACCGTGACGGCGCTCCGCCCGAAACCAACGCCTCCATCACGATGGAGAGAATTGGCAACAAGATTCGTATCGGCGATACCAGCCTCGAGATCAATCCCCACGGCGGCGATTATGTCCCCGATGCCAGCGCCAAGCTGATTTCTACCCCCGGTACGGTCAAGAAGCTGACCCGTCTGGCCCGCGCTGCTGCCCTCGACGAGCCGGTGCTGCTGGTGGGACCGACGGCTGCTGGTAAGACCTCACTGGTTCGCTGGCTGGCCCACGAGACCAATAACGAGTTCCGCCGCGTCAACCTGAGTAACCACACCGATACCAGCGAGCTGATCGGCGGCTACTTCCCGGCTGTCGAAGTCGACTTCGACAAAGCCAACACGGCCATCAAAGCCATCGAAGGCAACGCCGATTTGAGCAAGCGCTTCCAGGCCACCCTGGACAAGATGGGCGACGAGGTCAAGAAAGGCGTCGAGATTCTCAAGAGCAATCCGAGCCTCGAGGGCGACGCTGCCAAAGAAGCTCAGAAGACGGTCCGCGACGCCCTCGGCCGTATCCTCGGCGACGACCAGTTGCGGGTAGCCTTCGAAGACCTCGAAGACACGGGCGCCGAGTTGCGCAACGGTCTGGAAGGTTCGTTCCGCACCGTGCCCGGTAAATTCGAGTGGCGCGACGGTATCATCATCGAAGCCATGAAGAAGGGTCAATGGATCGTCCTCGACGAGATCAACCTGGCCGAGCCGGCTGTGCTCGAGCGCCTCAACTCGCTGCTCGACAGCGACCGCGCCGTGGTGCTCACCGAGCACCTGGGCGAGCGCATTAAAGCCGACTCGCGTTTCCGAGTCTTTGCCACCATGAACCCGGCTACCAACGACTACGGCGGACGTAAAGAACTCTCGCCGGCGATGCGCAACCGCTTTACCGAGCAGTGGTTCCCAGACATCAACGACCGCTCCGAGATTCTCCATATCGCCAATTCCTGGGTGGAAGACTTCAAGAGCGACGCTCAAGAGTATCTCAAAGGCTTCGATGCCAACACCGCCAGTCGGGAAGACAAGCTCAAAGCCCTGTCCGCTCAAGCCTTCTTGAAAGAAGACACCAGCCGGCTGGCCGAAGCCGTTACCGACTTCCAGATCACCATCCGGGCCAAGGCCAAGCGGCAGAACGGGCAGACTCCCGAGTTGCCCACCGCCAAAAAGGACGGTTATCACTACACCTTGCGAGGAATGCGGGCCTGGCTGAAGTATATCAAGAATAACGTGGGACGCCCGATGCAGAACCCCGACGACCCGAAAGACCGTTCGCTGCGCAAAGACCTGAAAACGGTTTTCAACGAAGGCGTCGAAGGTTACTACGTGGACGGCCTATCGCGAGCTGAAGATCAGCAGACCGTGAAGTCCCTGGGCGAAAGCCTGGCCAACCGACTGTAGGGCCTTGGAGGCATCGATGAATAACATCTCCGCGAATACACCCCAACCGCCCCAGCGGCGGGCGGCCATCGGCTCGGTCACGGCCAACCTCAACAAATCGGGCGCGACCAGCCCGGGCCAGACCGACACCGTTCACCTGGCCGGTAGCTGGTGGAACAAGATCTTCGGCAAGGAAGAGCAACCGGCTCAGCCGGCCCCTCCGGCCCAGAACAATACCCCGGCTCCCGCCGGTCCGGCCCAACCGGCTCCGGCTCAGCCGGCACCTGCTCCCATTCCCACCCCGCCCAAGGGCGGCGCCAAGCCGACCGACGCCGAGGTGACCAAGCAGGTGCGCGACCGCTTGCAGCAGATCGAGGCCGTGGCCAAGACCATCGGCGGCGACATGGGGACCACCGTGACCGCCGGCGACGAGTGGAAGCACACCTTCCATCCCGACGGCTCGCACGAGATCACCATCCGCCAGCAAGACCTGGTGGACAAGAGCGAAAACTACGCCATCGGCAAGGTGCTGGGCGAGGCTGCCAAAGCTCGCTACTCGCACTGGTCGGTGGACCAGCAGCACGCCCAGGACGAAGGCTACATGTACCTGCAGAACTCGGTGGAGACGGCTCGCACCGGCGAGATCCTCTCCAGCCGCCTGCCAGGTGCTCCCACCTTCATGGACGATGTCTACGAGCAAGACCTCAAGCACCCCACCGAGTGGTATCAAGAGCGCATCGCCGACAAGTTGATGCGCGAGGCCGAAGGCAAGCTCACCCGTGAACAGGCCGAAGCAGTGGCCGCCCAGGTCGGTTCTAAAGTTCCCAAGCACGTCCAATACGGCAACGGCGTCATGCACAACTGGTTCTATGGCGAGAAAGATCCCGCCATGGATGCCGATGTGGCTAACGCTTTCGACCGCACCAAGGGTGATATCGAGCAAGCCTACAAGATCAAGCGTTCGGCCCTCGAGCGCGACCTGACCCCGGTCGAGATCAAAGAGCAGGCCGAAGAGTCCTCGAAGATCGTGCGGGAGAAGCTGTGGCCCGAGTACCAACGTCTGGTCGAACAAGACATCGCCGATTTGTCCAAGGCCCTCCAGGGCGAGCAGAGCCCCGAGCAGCAGGCCAACCAGAATCAGCAGTCGGGTCAGTCGGGTCAATCCGGCCAGTCCGGGCAGTCGGGCGAGATGAGCCCCGAGCAGATGGCCAAACAGCAGCAGATGCAGCAGCAGAAGCAGCAGGACGCCAATCAGAATCTTTCCCAGGCTGGCCAGCAGATGCAAAAAGCCGGCCAGAAAATGCAGCAGAGCCAACAGCAGAACGGCCAGCAGGCCGGTCAGCAGATGGAGCAGGCGGGCCAGCAGATGCAGCAGGCCGGCCAGCAGCAGGGCAAACCTGACGCCAACTCTCTGCAGCAGGCCGCTCAAAATATGGAGCAGGCCGCTAACCAGATGCAGCAGATGGGTCAGCAGCAACAGCAGATGACCCCCGAGCAGATGCAGCAGATGGCCGATCAGATGAAGGCCCAGCAGGGGATGCAGAATGCCGCCCAGCAGGCCATGCAGCAGAACCCCGGCGCCGTCGAGCAGGCCGCCAATCAGGCTCTCGACCAGATGAAGAATAATCCTGACATGGCTCGCTCGATGCAGCAGTCGATGACTCAGGAAATGCAAGATGCGATGCGCAACAACCCCGAGATGGTCGAGCGCGCCATGGAACAGCTCCAGCAGAACCCCGAGCTGATGAAGAAGGCCATGGAGCAGATGCAGCAGATGCAGCAGGATAATCCTGAGATGCAAAAGCAGATGCAAGAGCTCCAGCAGCAGATGCAAAAGGACCCGGCCAAGGCCCAGGAGCAGATGCAGAAAATGGCCGAGCAGATGCAGCAGAACGCTCAGATGAAAGAGCAGATGCAGCAGATGCAAAACCAGATGGCCAACGATCCGCAGAAGGCCGCCGAGCAGATGCAGCAGCTGGCCGACCAGATGCAGCAGAATCCCGCCATGAAGGACCAGATGCAAAAGCTCGCCGAGCAGATGCAGAAGGACCCTCAGGCGGCTCAGCAGCAGATGCAACAGCTGCAAGAGCAGATGCAGCAGAACCCGCAGATGGCCGAGCAGATGCAAAAGCTGGCCGAGCAGATGCAGAAAGATCCGCAGGCCGCCCAGCAGCAGATGCAGCAGATGCAGGATCAGATGCAGCAGAACGCTCAGACCAAAGAGCAGATGCAGCAGCTGCAAGAGCAGATGCAAAAAGATCCGGCCAAGGCTCAAGAAGCCATGCAAGAGCTCGGCAAGCAGATGGAGCAGAACCCCGAGCTCAAGAAGCAGATGCAGCAAGCCATGTCCGAGGCTCTCCAGAAAGATCCTCAGGCTGCCCAGCAGGCCGCCGAGAAGATGATGGACGACCCGGCCATGCAGCAAGCCATGCAGAACGCCATGAAGAACAATCCGGCGATGCAGCAGGCGATGCAGGATGCTTTAAAAGACAACAAGCAACTGCAAGACGCGATGAGCCAGCAGATGCAGAACAACCCCGACCTGATGAAACAGGCCGCGGAGCAGATGCAGAAGGATCCCGCCGCCGCCCAGCAGGCCATGGACCAGCTCAAGGACCAGATGACCCCCGAGCAGCAGCAGGCCATGCAGCAGGCGATGGAACAGGCCAAGCAAGACCCGGCCAAAGCCGCCGAGGCGATGCAGCAGGCCATGGAGCAGAACCCCGAGCTCAAAGAGAAGATGCAGCAGCAGATGCAGCAGCAGATGCAGCAGCAGCTCAAAGACAATCCCGAGCTCGCCAAGCAGGCCATGGAGCAGCTCAAAGACAACCCGGCCATGCAGAAGGCGATGCAAGAAGCTCTGCAGGACGAGCTCAAGAAGAATCCCGAGGCCCTCAAGAAAGCCGCCGAAGAACTCGAGAAGAACCCCGAGGCCAAGAAAGCCGCCGAGGAGGCTCTCGAAAAGCAGCTCAAAGAGAATGGTCAGCCCGAAGAAGCCAAGCAGGGCAAAGCCGGCGAGCAGTCTGAAGAAGACAAAGCCAAAGAAGGCGGCAAGGGCCCCAAGATGCCCAACATGCCGAACATCCCCGGCATGCCTCCGATGGGCCAGAACGACAACAAGGACGCCAAAGAAGCTGGCGACAAGATGAAAGAAGCGGCCGACGCGATGAAAGAGGCCGCCCAGAATCCCGACAAAGCCGGCGAGAAGATGCAAGAAGCCGGCAAAAAGATGCAAGAAGCCGGCAAGAAGCTCGAAGAGATGGGCAAACAGTCCGGCGACAAAGAGATGGAGCAGGCCGGCAAAGACATGCAGCAGGCCGGCCAGGAGATGCAAGAGGCTGGCGAAAACCAGCAGCAAGCCGATGGCCAGCAAGGCGAAGGCCAGCAGGGTGAGGGCCAGGAAGGTCAGCAGGGTCAGCAGTCGGGCAAGCCCGGTCAGCAGTCCGGCAAACCTGGTCAGCCCGGTCAGCCCGGTCAGCAGGGTGGCGAGCAGGGCGGGGAAGGTCAGCAGTCTCAGGGTGCTGAGCAGACCGGCCAGAACCCGCCTGCCAAAGACCTGCCCAAGATGAGCGAAAAAGAGGCCAAAGAGCTGGCTGAGAAGATCATGCAAGAGCTCGACAAAGACCTCAACGAAAAGCTCGAGACCGAACAGAAAGACGCCCGCCGCGAAGAAGGCGAGAAGGCTCAGGACCAGCGCGACATCCAGAAATCGCAGGCCCAGCCTCCCCGCGAAGACATCGGCAACCAGCGCACCAACGGCCAGTCTCAGGGCGGCTCGACCTCAGAGATCGACCTGGCCGACCTGGAAGATTTGGTCCGTCAGAAGCAAGACCTGGCTGCCAAGTTCGAGGCCATTCAGACCGATTACGACAAGTATCATATGAACGTGGCTCCGATGGCCGACGAACTGGCCGGCGAGCTCTCTAACTTCCTCAACGAGAACACCCGGCCCAAGTATGAGCACACCACTCACAAGACCGGCAAGAAGTTGAGCATCAAAGCGGCCATGCGCAGCGAAGCCAACTATGAGCGCACGGGCGTGTGGGACCCGGACGTGTGGTTGCGTCGTACCAACCCCAGCAAGCGCGGCCACAAGTTCATGTTCGTGATGGACGAGTCGGGCTCGATGGGCTCGAAGGGCGACCCTAAGTGGGACAACTCCATCAACGGCCTGATCATGGGCGGCGAGGCCCTCGAGTCGCTCGACATCGAGTTCGGCATCGTCGGCTTCTCGGACCGGCCCCTGGTTCACAAAGAACTGCACGACAAATATCCCGAGAAGCGCCAGGCGATTCTGGCCGACATCGAGCGGGCCCCTCACGGCTCGACCAACGACTCGGCTGGTATCCGCACCGCGATGGAGATGATCGAAAAAGGCGCCGACCCTGAAGATGAAAAGGTCATCATCGTGCTCACCGACGGTGAGGGCGATACGGCCGGCGTCAAGAAACTGCTCGAGGAGGCCCGCGAGAAGAAGATCCACATTATCGGCGTGGGCATCGGCCCCGGCACCGACTTCGTCAAGCAGGTCTATGAGCACCACATCGTGGTCGAGAAGCTCGAGAACCTGCCCATCGAACTGGCCGAGCTGATTCAAGAGCGCATCGAAGGCGAATCGAGCGAGTTCTACTAGGATGACGCGGGATCTTCCGGCGCTGCGCAAGCAGCTCGAGGAGTTTCTGCGGCGCTACGGCAACGACGGTGAACCCGTCGCTCTGCTGGGCGGCGAGTCTCTGCCTGACACGCTTGCTTTCGAAGCCGTGGTGATGGCCTATCCCAAGCGTCGGGTGGTGCACCTCGACGGCACCCTCAGTCTCGACGAGGATGCCGTGCGAGATGGACTGGTGAAGGCCTTCGAGAAGAACCATATCTTGCTGGTCACGCTGACCCGCAAGGTGGGGCTCGAGGTCTTCAAGCCCCTCGAGAAGTTCCTGGCCGAAGGCAAGCTCGACGTGCTCAAGCCCTGGGGCTGGACCACCGCCGAGCCCTCCGACGATTTTCGCTTGATCATCCACTCGCGCCCAGGCTCGTTTCCTTTCGACGAGAACGTCAGCCTGAAGTTCAACCTCGACACCCAGTAGCTTCCGGGTTTGCTCCAGGATTTCGCGGGAGCACGTCCCCCCGGCCGGTCAGGCCGGGTTTGCTCCGAGTTTTCGCGGGAGCATGCTCCGGCTTTTCGCGGGAGCACCGTCCTCGGGCCGGTCAGGCCGGGTTTGCTCCGAGTTTTCGTGGGAGCACGCTCCGGCTTTTCGTGGGAGCACCGCCCGCGGGCCGGTCAGGCCGGGTTTGCTCCAGGATTTCGCGGGAGCACCGCTCGCGGCCGGTCAGGCCGGGTTTGCTCCGAGTTTTCGCGGGAGCATGCTCCGGCTTTTCGCGGGAGCACCGCCCCGGGCCGGTCAGGCCGGGTTTGCTCCGAGTTTTCGCGGGAGCATGCTCCGGCTTTTCGCGGGAGCACCGCCCTCGGGCCGGTCAGGCCGGGCTTGCTCCGAGTTTTCGTGGGAGCACGCTCCGGCTTTTCGTGGGAGCGCCGCCCTCGGGCCGGTCAGGCCGGGCTTGCTCCGAGTTTTCGTGGGAGCACGCTCCCGCTTTTCGTGGGAGCAACGCCCGCGGGCCGGTCAGGCCGGGTTTGCTCCAGGATTTCGCGGGAGCACCGCCCCCGGCCCGGTCAGGCCGGGTTTGCTCCGAGTTTTCGCGGGAGCATGCTCCGGCTTTTCGCGGGAGCACCGCCCTCGGGCCGGTCAGGCCGGGCTTGCTCCGAGTTTTCGTGGGAGCATGCTCCCGCTTTTCGTGGGAGCAACGCCCGCGGGCCGGTCAGGCCGGGCTTGCTCCGGCTTTTCGCGGGAGCACCGCCCCGGGCCGGTCAGGCCGGGTTTGCTCCGAGTTTTCGCGGGAGCATGCTCCGGCTTTTCGCGGGAGCACGTCCCCCCGGCCGGTCAGGCCGGGTTTGCTCCAGGATTTCGCGGGAGCACCGCCCTCGGGCCGGTCAGGCCGGGCTTGCTCCGAGTTTTCGTGGGAGCACGCTCCGGCTTTTCGTGGGAGCGCCGCCCTCGGGCCGGTCAGGCCGGGCTTGCTCCGAGTTTTCGTGGGAGCACGCTCCCGCTTTTCGTGGGAGCAACGCCCGCGGGCCGGTCAGGCCGGGTTTGCTCCAGGATTTCGCGGGAGCACCGCTCGCGGCCGGTCAGGCCGGGTTTGCTCCGAGTTTTCGCGGGAGCGCTCCGGCTTTTCGCGGGAGCACCGCCCCCGGCCGGTCAGGCCGGGTTTGCTCCGAGTTTTCGCGGGAGCATGCTCCGGCTTTTCGCGGGAGCACGTCCCCCCGCCCGGTCAGGCCGGGCTTGCTCCGAGTTTTCGTGGGAGCACCGCCCGGCGAGCCCGGGCCACGGCCGGCCCACGACCGAAGCGAAAGAAGACTGAACGGCGCCAACAGAGAAGAGGCGGCCATGAAACCCGTTATCAATCTTGACGAACTCGAGATGGTCCACGAAGACAGCGGCCAGAGCTATGGCATCATCTCGGACAACATCGGAGCCAAGAAGCTGGGCTACAACCTGTCGGTGTTGCCCAAAGGGGCTGACTCGGTGTATTTTCACAATCATCACGTGGCCGAGGAGATGTTCTTCATCCTCGAGGGTGAAGGGATTCTGCGCTTTGGCGACCAGGAATACCCGCTGCGCCCTAACGACGTGATCGCCTGCCCGCCGGGGGGTAAAGAAGTCGCTCACCAGATTCGCTGCACCAGTGATACACCCTTGAAGTTTCTGGCGCTGGGCACTCGCGAGACCAGCGAAATCGTGGAGTATCCCGATGTCGGTCGCGTGATGGTCGCCTCGGGTCCCGAATTCCACCGCAACTTGCGTCTGGTCTTTCAGGCCGACAGCGCTCTTTAGGCCTGGCCGCGGCCGTGGCCGTGCTCTTCGGACGCCGCGATTCGGGATGGAGCGGCGCCTCAGGGTGGGGACGAATTTGCCGGCTGCACTAGAGCCCGGGCGGCATCTCGACTTCGATGCGCCACTTGTGCGGCTGGGTGGTCTGGCCTATCTCGAGGGCTCCGGGGCCGGGCACCTCGACCGTGGCGGTGAAGGCGCCGCTGCCATCGGCTTTCCAGTCGGCCAGTTTGCGACCCTGATAGAGCAAAGCCCCTTCGCGCGGTCCGGTATGGACCTGGCAGTGCACGGTCACTTCATAGCCGCTGCCTTTTGGACGCACGGTCCGGTCGACCACCTCGACGGTCAAGAACGAGAAGCACTGCGTGAAGAGATAAGTATCGCCTTCGCCGACCACGCCCACCCCGATGCGATTGAAGCTGGAATTGAGCAGGTTCTTGCGGTGGACGGGGCTGCGAATCCAAGCTTCGACCGCCTTCTGGGCCAACTCGGGCACTTCGTAGCCGCGGCATTTATAGATATTCTCGCCGATGGTCAGGTCGTAGTAGCTAACCAGCACCAGCCTGTCTTTGAGGTGTTCGCAGGCCTGGTTGGGTGAGGTATGGGCGAAATAGCCCAGTTCGAGCATCTCGGCCGAGTGCCCGCGGGCGGCTTTGCTCAGTTTCTGATGCTCTTCGAAGGGAGGCAGGCCGTTCTGAACCCGATACTCGTTACACTGCTTGATGATCTCGAGTTCGACCGCGCGCAGCGGGTCGGTTTGGGCCCGGCCCTGAGTCGGCACCAACAAATAAGCGCACGTGAGTGCGACAATGAGCGGAAACAATCGCAGGGCCGATCTCAGCATCTTGGTAAGGAGGGTATTCTGACCTGGAGTTGGGTTTTCCCTCTAGGGAGCTATGGCGGTCCAGAGGGCTGGGCCGTTTTCTCGCCACAGTGTGGCGTCGTCACTTTCGGGCAGTTCGAGGGTGATGGTCGGGATGTTGCGCTCGCGACCCATGTAGGTGCCGAACGAACCCGGAGTAGGGTAGCCGATGTCTTCGCTGATTGGGTAGCCATTGTGGACGGCCATGGCTTTGGCCAGTTCGGCGGCCGGTCCGTCGAAGTTGACCGTCTTGAAGGGCAGATGAATCGAAACGATTCGGCTGGGGGGAAGATTAGCATAGAGTTCGAGCACGGCTTGAGTCTCGGGCTCGGAGGCGGCGTTCGGGCCGCCCCAGGTGTCGGGGGTTTCCTTTTTGCCCGTCCAGTTCTTGGCTGGATAGTTGCGGTTGAGGTCGACCCCGTTGGCGTTGACGCGCTGGCCCAGGTGGAGCCCGTCCGGGTTGACCATCGGCACGATGATGACCCGCTGGCTGCGAGTCCAGGGCAGCTGCGACTTGAGTTCCTCGAGAAAACGCTGCAGCAGGCGAGTGCTCTCGGGCTCGTCTCCGTGAAAACCGGCCAGCAACCAGACTGTTTCGGGGCCTCGTCCTACCCGCCAGGAGGGAATGGGGCGGCCCTCCACCGAGCGCCCCAGCTCCTCTTCCACCAGTCCGCCGGGAGCGAGTTGGGCCAAGACTTCTTCGGCCCCACGGGCGTCGGCCATGATGAGCGTTCCGCCCAGCCAGGGCAGGCTGAGGCTGGTCTCGGTCAGATGGGCATGGTGGCCACCCAGGGTGAGCCGACGGCCCTGTTCGTCAACCTCGTGGCTAATGGTCACCAGGCTTTGGCCGCGGCCGAACCGGCCGTCGACCAGGCGAGCGTAGCCCGATTGCTCGAGTTCACGAAAGGGGGATTGGCTGGCCACATGGCCATAATAGGCATCCAGGCGCCCGGCCTGGCGCAGCTGGTCGTAGGCGGCCAGACTATAGCCGGCCAGCAGTTGCAGCTCGGCCGCCTCGAGCAAGAGTTCGCGGTCGGGCAACTCCAGGGTGCGTCCGAGTTCGTCGGCGGCCGCTACCAGCTGGCCGTCCCGGCGCAACTGTCGGCACTTTTGCAGGTGGAGTGGTCGAGAATCAGGATACTTCGCCAGTTGAGCTTCCAGCCATTCGGGATCGGTCTGGCTCTGGGCCAGGGCCGCATCGGGAGTAAGAAACAGGTTGGGGTCGCCCTCTAACCCATAGCGCGGGAAGAGTTGGCCCGGACCAGGACCGTATTCGAGCACCTCCTGAGCCAGGGCCGGCGCCAGGAGCAGCAACCACAGGCAGATCAGGCGGCGAAGAAGGCCTGGATTTCGTCTTTGCGGGCCCATACGTCCTCTCTTCCGAAGCCGATGAGGGCCTGACAATAGAGCGGGTCAAAGAGCAGATAGCTGGCCAGTTCGGCGGTAGAGTATTCGCCGCCCAGACCGCCCAGGAAGTAGCGCAGCAGGCGGGGCACCCGGTCGCGCAGCTGGTGGGCCAGCACGGCGAAACTGCGACTCGGCCGAATCCACAGCACGTCGATCGGCCGGAAGGGCCCGGAGGGCCGCCCGGCCAGGCTCTGGTTGACGCGGCGGCAGTGCTCCACGTCGACTTCGATGGCATCCATCATCACGGCGTCGAGCAGCGCCCCGGCCAGCTCACCCGGGGTCGGTCGACCCAGTCGGGGCAGACTGGTGGCGCGGGGTTCGCGCACACCCACGGCCAGGATCCGCTCGGCTCCCAGGTGGATGGCCGGAGCCAGGGGGTGGTTGTTGCGAAGGCAGCCGTCGCCGAAGTGGTGGCCGGCGATTTCGATGGTGGGGAAGAAGAACGGGATAGCGCTCGAGGCCATCAGGTGGGGGACTCCGATGAGAGCTTTCTCTACCTTGTAGTGGACCCTCTCCCAGGTGGGAATTTCGGGTTGGCCTTCAACGAAAAGCACGCTGGTGGAGTCGCGATAGTCGGTGGCGGCCACGGCCAGGGCATGGAGGTGGCCCGAGGCAAGGCTGCGCGAGATGCGCGAGAACGGGATGCGGCTGAGCATCGTCTGGAGGGGGGTGGTGTCGAGCAAAGCCTTGGGCGCCACCTGGCCCACCAGCCCCCCGAAGGTCAGGTCGCGGACCCAGCGTAGGGCGATACGTCCCATCGAGGCCGGATCGGTGCGAAAAACCCGCGAAGGCTTGAGTTGCTCCCAGGTGCCCAGCAGTTCCGCCAGGCCCCGCTCGAAGCGGTCAGCATTGGCGGCCAGCATGGTGGCGGTGAGCGAGCCGGCCGACGTGCCGACCAGGATCGAGAAAGGACACTCGGGTCCCTTCACCACGCCAATCTCGATCAAGCCGCGCAACACGCCGGCTTGGTAGGCTCCCCGTGCTCCCCCTCCTGACAGCACGAGCGCGGTGTGGCCTTGCTGTTTCATCCCGCCGCACCATTCGCTCAAGCTGGCACGGTCCCTTCGCCCCGGACAGGAGGCTCGAGTGGGGGGGCCAAAAGCAGCTTCGTGAAGGAACGCTTGCGTCGCTACCTACTCCGCCTGGGGCTCGGTCTGGGCCTGTGGTTCGTGGGGCATGTGCTGGTCACGGTGGTGAGCGGACTGCGCGATGACCTGCGCCCGGTCGACCTGATCGTGGTGCTGGGCAATGAGGTGTATCAGGATGGAACGGTTTCGCCGCGGTTGGCGGCCCGTCTCGAGCGCGCCGCCGAACTCTACCGGGTGGGTCTGAGCCAGAGGGTCCTGGTAAGTGGAGGTATCGACCCTCGAGGCAACAACGAGGCCGAGGTCATGCGCGATTGGTTGGTTGCGGCCGGAGTGCCGAGCGAGTCGATCTGGCTGGATCCCGACGGCTGGACCACCAGGCACACCGCCCGCAACACGGCCCGGCTATTGAAAGAACACGGCTGGAGTTCGGTGTTGGTGGTGAGTCACTACTATCACATTAGTCGCTGTCGACTGGCCATGCGGCAGGCCGGTATCCAGACCGTGGCGAGTGCCCACGCCACCAGTCTAGAATGGCGAGAACCCTACGGGATCAGCCGCGAATTCATCGGCTACTACGCTTATCTGTTGGGCCGCTAGCGGCGGGCGTCTTTTTTCAAGCTCTGCGAGAGCAGGCCGGGTAGTTCGCTGGGGTCAACGCTGTGGGCCTCGAGGTCCATGTCGAGCACCGCCCGGGGCATGGTGTCGGCCTCGGCCGTGTCGGGGTCTTGCACCAGCACTACGCCGCCGGCCCCGGCCAGACGAGCCGCTCCCAGAGCACCATCGCAGCCGATGCCCGAGAAGACGATGCCGATACAGCGTTCACCCACCGTGCCGGCGGCGGAACGGAAGAGCACATCCACCGAAGGCCGCATGAAGTTCTCGGGGGGAGCGTCGCTAAAATCGATGCGGGTCGGCTCGGGCGAGAGCACCAGGTGATGCTCGCCGTGAGCCAGATAGATGCGGCCGGCCCGGGGCCGGTCACCGGGTTCAGCCAGGTGAACATCGAGGCCGTGTTCTTCGCACAGGCGGTTGGCCAGATCATAGAGCAGCCAGTCGGGTCCGTGCTGAACCACCATAAAATAGGCGTTCTCGAAGCAGGTTTGGCTGAGATTAGTGAACAGGTTGCCCAAGAGCTCAGGCCCCCCGGTGCCGGCGCCGATGACCACCGCCACCGGTTCGTCGCTGGGGCCGCTGACCAGGTTTCCGATAGGACCCGTCTTGTCGGGCTTGACCTGGACGCGCCGCGCCAGCAGGGTGCGCACCGCCGAGAGCAACTCTTCGAGCATGTAGGGCTTGCCGATGAATTCGTCGGCTCCGGCCAAGAACGCGTGGGCCCGGGCTTCGGGGTTGGTGATCACGGTCAGCATGGCGATGGCCGGCACCGGGTCAAGGCTCTGACGGGCCCACCGAATCAGGGTCAAGCCGTCGATTTCGGGCATCATCCAATCGGTGAGGAGCAGGTCGAAGGCTTCGCGCTTGAGCCGATCCTGGGCCAGGCGACCGTTCTGGCAAACGGCGACCTCATAACCCTCTTTAGCCAGAGCCTTCTCGAGGACCAGAGCACTGGCGAAATCATCTTCGGCTACCAGAATTTTCATTGGCCCTCCGCCTTCTTCAAGGCGACGAGTTGCTCCTGTAGTTGACCCAGGGCCAGGCGGTATTCGCGCTCGACCCTCTCCACCAACTTGTCCGAGCTAGCCAGTTCGTCGTTACGGGCGGCACTCTCTAGCTTTTGACAGGCTTCCACCAGGCGGACCGCGCCCAGGGTAGCGGCCGTCGACTTGAGTCCGTGAGCGGCAATCGACAGGGCCGGACCCTTGGATTGAGACGACAACCTGTGGAGCGTCTGGATCTCTTGCTGGCCTTTCTGGTCGAAGAGTCCCACCAGATTGGCGAAGAGACTGTCGCTGCCGGGCTCAGAGAGTTCGAGCAGGCCGCTGATGACTTCGGGGTCGAGGGCAGACTCGACGGCCGGCGCGGCCGTCGAGCGGGAGGAAAGACCCTGCGTAAGCAGTCGCTCCAGGTCGGTGCGCCGGACGGGCTTGGAAAGATAGTCGTTCATCCCGGCCTCAAGACAGGCTCGCTGGTCGCCCTCGAGGGTGTTGGCGGTCAGGGCGACGATCGGCACGTCGCGGGCCGGGGAGGGGAGGGTTCGAATGGCTCGGGTGGCCTCGAAGCCGTTCATCTCGGGCATCTGGCAGTCCATCAGAATGAGGTCCCAGGTTCCCTCGCGAGCCGCTGCCACGGCCTCGACGCCGTTGCGCGCCCGTCCCACCGTGTGCCCCATGCGCTCGAGCAGGCGACTCACCACGGCCTGGATGCCGGGGTTGTCCTCAACGATCAAGATGCGCTTACGGTGGCGGCGCAGCGAGGCTTTGAGCAATTGCTCGGCCTCGGCGGCCAGTCGGGAGGGAAGCACGCCGGGAGAGGCCAATTCGAGTTCGGGGCCGGTGCCGACCAGCACTTCCCAGCTGGCCAGCCAGCGGCGGGCATTCTCGAGCCGGGCCGGGTGGGTCCCGGTCAAGGTGAGACTGGCCCCGGCCAGGGTCTCGGGTCGAAAGTAGTTGCTGCCCATTTGGAGCGGGAAGTCGCACCAGAAAAGGCTGCCTCCCTCGGGTCGATTCTCGGCTCCCAGTTCGGCTCCTAGCAGGCGGGCAAAGCCCATGCAGACAGCCAATCCCAGCCCCAATCCCCCGTGGCGACGACGGGGAGAAGGATCCCCCTGCTGAAAGAGTTCGAAAACGCGCCGGGTGTCAGGGCCCAGGCCGGGGCCGGTATCGAGAACCTCGACCCGCAGCCCCAGCGGTGAGGGAGCGGCCCGGAGGGTGACTTCGCCCTGGGAAGTAAACTTGACCGCGTTGTCCAGCAGGTTGGCCACGATCTGTTCGATGCGCCGGCGGTCCCCGAAGGCTTGCTGGGGCAAGTCCGGGTGGAGACGGACCACCAGTTCCAGGCGGCTGGCTTCGGCCTCGGGAGCAAAAGCGGTGGCCAATCGCTCCAGCACGGTCAGGGGGTCAAAGTGGGCTGCCTCGCGGTGCAACCGGCCCATCTCGAGATGCGAGTAGTCGAGCAGGTTGTCGAGCAGGCGAAGCAGTCGCTCGTTGCAGCGAAGGATGGTGCGGGCATACAGCTGTTTGTCGACGTCGAGGTCGGATTCAAGCAAGAGCTGGGCCATGCCGATGGCCCCGGTCATCGGGGTGCGAAATTCGTGGCTGAGGTTGCGCAGAAAGTCGGTCTGACCGTTGCGGCCTGAGTCTTGCAGCCAGAACCCGACAAAGCCTCGCTCTTCGCGCCGCACATGGTCTGTCACCCAGAGATAGCCTCCCCGTCCCAGCACGCGATAGCTCAAGACCGCCTCCTGACCGGGCGCAAGCTCGTCGAGCCGCTTTTGGATGAAGGCTCGCTCGTCGGGGTGCTGACGCTCGACCCATTCCGTGTTGGGAGCCAGCAACTGATCAGGGGAAACTCCCAGGAAGCCGGTTACGCCGGGGCTGACCAGGGTGGGCAGAAGGCACGCCTCGTCGAGGCGGTAGGCGACGATCTGGTCGCTTGCCAGCAAGTGTTCGACGGGCTCCATTCAGGGAGAATTTCACCCCCGGCAAGGGGGGTCCTGTTGGGTCGTAGAATTCGCCCCGATGGATCCCCAGCAGATACTCCAGGTAGCCCAGGGTTGGGTGGGTCGCGACTTTCGCCCGGGAGAGCTCGAGCAGTGCGCCAATTTCGTTCGCCATGTCTTTCAAGAGGCCGGGGTCGAGCTGCCGGTGGCGGCCCGTCCGGTCGACTGGGAGTGGACCGGCCACCTTCCGCAGGGGGCCGACTACGCCAATAGTTTCTTCTCGGACGAGGTGGGTTGTCACATCGACTTGGAGCAGTTGCAACCCGGCGATCTACTGGCTTTTCGAGACACCTATCCGGGGGATTTTCCGCCCCAGTCGATTACCCATGTGGGTATCTACGCTGGCGGTGGAACGATGATCGACCGTTCCACCGCCGGTGAACCGGTGCGTCGTATTCCGCTCGATCCATGGTGGCGCGAGCGCTTCGTCGAGGCACGACGGCCGTATCTCTACGGCTAGCCGGCCGTTCGGCAGGCGAGTCCCACCACGCGACGAAGTTATCCGGGTGAGGGAATTTTATCGTCGGGAGCTTCTGAGAAAGAACAAGCAATGGATTCCAGCCAACGTTTCTCGCTAGAACAGCTTCCTAAACCGTGGGACCAGGTGGTCAAATGGACCCTGGTCGGGTTGATTCTAATCGTCTTCTTCAAATTGATCGGCCACATCCTCAAGTTTTCGGTGATGCTGGCCGTAGCCGCAGCCATCGGCGCCGCGGCCAACCAGATTGTCCCTCGCAAGATCCCCTATGGCTGGGCGGGGGCCACCTGTGCCGGGCTGCTCGGGGCCTTTCTCGGTTCGCTCATTCTGGGCGACTGGGGACCCTCTATTCAGGGCATCGCCCTGGTGCCTGGCATTCTCGGGGCCAGCGCCATCGCCGGCGGCATCCACTACAAGGCTGTCTATGACCGCGGCAAGATGCTCGAGCAACTGCAGGCCAAAGCCGATACCACCGACCCGCTTCTGCTGAAGCTCGTGGGGGAGTGGCGCCTGGTAGAAATGCTCGGCAAAGGGGCTAATGCCAGGGTGTATAAGGCCCTTCCCAACCGCTCGTTGGACCCGGCCGAAGCCGTGGCCATCAAAGTCCTCAACCCTGACTCCATCCAGGACGAAGAGTTCATGGTTCGTTACCAGCGCGAGATAGAAATCTCCAAGAACCTCGATAACCCCTACATCGTCAAGTTGCTCGGTTCGGGCGAGCAAGAGGGCCTGCACTACATCACGATGGAACTGGTGCCGGGCGACACCTTGCGCTCGAAGATCACCGAAGATGGCCTGCCCATCGTCGAAGCAGCCAGCCTGATGACCCAGCTGATGATCGCCGTCGAGCACGCCCACGCCCACAACATCATTCACCGCGACATCAAGCCCGACAACATTCTGATGAGTGGCAACAAGATTAAAGTCAGCGACTTTGGACTGGGCCGGGGCGTCGATGACGTCTCGCTTACCAAGACCGGGACGGCCCTGGGCACGCCGGCCTACATGGCCCCCGAACAGATCGAAGGTGCCGACGTCAGCCCCTCTTGCGACCAGTACGCGGTCGGCGTGGTGGCCTATGAATTGTTCACCGGCGAGAAGCCCTTCAACGACCGCGAGCCCATGCGGGTGCTCTATAAGCACCTGCATGAACCGCCGGCTTCGCCCAAAGAGCTGCGGCCCGATATGCCCGAATCACTGGCCCAGATCGTCCTGCGGATGCTCGAAAAGACCGAAGAAGAGCGTTTTCCTACCATCAAGGACGCGCTCGAAGAGACCAAGAAGGCCATGGCCAACTATAAGCCGACGGCTTAATCGGTCAATTTGGCCTGGACATTGCCCAGTCGGTCGCGGGTCTTGCGGGTGATGGGGTGCTCTTCGCCCAACGACTTGGCCGCAATTTCGTTGGCCCGAGCATAGAGCGTCTCGGCCCGTCTGGCCTGAATGTCACCCAGGTGGGTTAAGGCGGGTGAGAGCATCTTGTGATAGGGGTCTTCGGCGGTCCACAACTCGACGGCCTTGCGATAGAGTTCCTCGGCCTTGTCCCACTGTGAATCCGTGAAGTAGCCGCCGGCCAGGGTGTTCAGGCAACGAGCGACATCCAGGGGGCGGCCCTGCTTTTCGAAGATTTCGGCAGCGCGTTCGAGCACCTCGCGGCATTCGTCGAGGCGATGCTGAACGCGGTAGACCTTGGCCATCGAGCGCAGCGTCTTGGCCTCGGCCAGAGTGTTTTCGCCGCCTTTGCGGGCGGCCTTCAAGGCTGATTTGAGCTGGCGTTCGGCTTTGCCCACCTGGCCTATCTTGAGCAGCTTGTGGCCCAGGCGACGAAAGGTGTCCCAATCGGCTGCACTGTCACTCTCTCCCGAGGTCTCGCCCGAGGGGGGGCCTTCCTCTTCGGCCTGGGGCAGGGGTGTGTTACCGGCCAGCACGTCGAGTTGGCGACGGATCTTGTCGGCCAGTTCGAGCAGCCAGGCCAGGTTGTCTTCGAGAAAGGCCGAACGGCGCACCCGGTCGTCGGCATAGACCAGACCTGCGACCTGGTCTGAACGGTCTTTCCAGGCCACACAGATGACCGAGCGAACGCCCGACAGATTGACGCTCATGCGACCGGAATACTCCGGGTCTTCGCGAGCATCGAGCAGCATCACCGGCTCGCCGTCGGCCAGCACGTGGCGCAGGGGCTGCAGGCTGATTTCACCCGAGACCAGCACCCGATCTCCGTCAAGACCGTGGCTGGCCTGGGTTTTCCAGGTTCCGTTGTCGCGTTGGCCGTAGAGGATAAAGGCACGCTCGGGTCCGAGATCGGTGAGAATGCTCTCCATCGCCTTGGCAAAGAGTTCGTCGATGGTAGAAGTCGATTCCAAGGAAATCATGGGCGGCCAATTGGGCACCCGGGTAGCGAACTCCTACCTTCTCTGCTCGGCCTTTGCGGCCCGACGTCCGGGCAGAAAGAAACCGGCCCGGCTCGCGATGAGAGCCAGGCCCGTAACGACTAGAGAGACGGCGATCAAGGTGGAAGGAGAAGGCCGCGAGGACTTGCGGTCGGTCTTGATGTTCGACACCTCCTCCCTGAGTGAATCTGACTCTTCTAGAATACAACATCTGGCCCGTCAATTCTAGACTTTTTCCCGTTTCTGAGGGGGTTTTGCAGGCAGGTTTTCGAATTATGTGGGTGTGTTTTGCGTGACTTGCGACGAGACGTTTAGTTCGGTCCACAATCGGTGTCCTAAGTGCGGGGCCTGGTTGCGGACCAGCAAGCCGCAGGTCGAGGTCATTGCCGAGGTCGAGAACGGCTCGACCGTGGCCGTGGCCAAGTCGGGCAAAGGCAAGAAAGTGGTGGCTCGCATCGAACCGTCACCCGCGTTGACCGACCCCCAGTGGGGTGCCCCAGGGCCTGACTGGGCCGGGGCGCCTAAAGTCAAAACGCCGGTGGGACAGAGCTGGTTGGGCGACGAGCCGGATACCGAATGGGGCAAACCCAATCCAAGAATCCGCATTCCGGACGATCCCGACTCGCTCGACGAAAGCTGGGTCGACGACGAGGTCAACCGGCCCGATTCTGACGAGTCCGAGCGCACGGTCACGGCCGAGGCCATCGCCAGCGATCCCCAGGCCACCTGGCTGGTAGCTTTACTGCTGGCCCTGGTCGCTATCGGAGGCTTCTATCTTTTGCGACCTTCACGCCATCAGCCGGTGGCCCAGGTCGATCAGAGCGCCACTACACGTGAGCATTTCGACTTCTTGATGTCCAAGGCTCACGAGGCGGCCGGCAGGGGAGAGTACGAGGTGGCCGCCCTGCAGGCGGCCTCGGCTCTCGAGGGCTATCAGGGTGACGATGCGCAGAAGGCGCGAGCCGAGATGGCCGGCTACTTTGCTAAAGCCGGGCAGTCCGAGCGGGCTCTGGCCGAGTTCGAGCGGTTGGCCGCGCTCGATCCCAGCTATGCCACCCAGGTCGCGGCCCTCAAACAAGAGAGGGCTCGGGCGGGGCGCGTGGCTGCCAACGAACTGCTCAAGCAGAGCGAGCAGGCCTTTAAGACCAGGGACTATGGCACGGCCATCTCGCACGCTGAGCGGGCCCTCAAGCTCTATCGCGACAATCAGGGGACCAAACAGCAGATGAGTCAAGCCCTGGGGTTGATGGGGTTGGGTCTGGCTCGTTTTGACGACCTGGGCCGGGCCCGTGACTGTTTGAGCGAGGCGCAGCGACTGGCGCCCCAGGAACGATTCCGGCAAGAGTTGGCTCGGGTCGAGCGCGACCTCAATCCGGCTCGACCCAACCGGCCTCGCCCGTCACCCACCAGGACGGTGGTGGTCCGACCGACCGGCTATCCCAAGAAGCCGGCCGAGCCGACTCCACCCCTGCCCGACATCGACTTTGAAGAGCAGCCCGAGGAGCAACCGATCGAGTTGCCTAACTTGCCTGAACAGCCCCCCGCTGAGGTGAGCTTTCCGGATGAGGAACGCCAGCCCACCCCCACCCCCAGTGCTCATCCCCGACCCGACCCCTGGAAGAAGCTCGAGGCCGTGGTCAAGTGAATCGAATTGGACGATTGCTGGATTTCTCCACGACTTCTTGCCGGTCTTTTGCTGGAAAGTAAAGTTTCTGGTTACGGTTGGTTGTAGGTCCTTGTTTTAAGTTTTCTTTCGGTTCGCTCTTCCATGATGGTCATACAATGCGAATCTCGAACCACCACACCCAAACCCCTCGCCCCCGTCGGGCAGCCACTAGCGGGACCCCCGCCGAATCACCTCAGACTGAGGACGGCAACAAGAAGAAGATCGAGGTCGTCTCGAAAGTGCTGGGAGCGGCCTGCGTCGCCTCAGGCGCCATCACCGCCGGCCGGATCGTGGCCGACGTCGCCTCGACCCCAGGACTGGCTGGCAAAGTAGCTCTCGGGGCTGGGGCCGTGGCGGCAGCCGCAGCCGGACTGGTGGCCGCCGATTTTGCCAGTGGGGTCTTTCACTGGACCATCGACAACTATCCCGACCAGGACACTCCCATCGTGGGTAGGCTGGCTGAGGACTTTCAGAACCATCACCAGGCTTCGGGAATGGACCATGTCAGCGTGTGGGAAAACATCGCCCCCGCCGCCGGAGCATTTGTCTTGCCCCTGGCGGGACTGGCCGCTTTTACGCCTCACCCCATCCTGGCGGCGGCGGGTCTGACCTTCACCGGTGGAGCGGTGCTGGCCCAGGCTTCTCACCGCTGGTCGCATATGACCAGTCCTCCCACGGTGGCTCGCTTTCTGCAGAAACTTCACATCAGCCAGTCGGCTGAGAACCACGCGCGCCATCACGAGGATCCTTACGACGAGAACTATTGCATCGTCAACGGCAGCCTCAATGGCGTGCTGGCCCGGACCAATTTCTGGCGTAAGATGGAACACGGTGTCTTCAAGCTGACCGGCGCCGAGCCCAACTCCTGGAAAGACCCTAAGGTCAAAGCCCTGGCCCTGGGCCAGACTACCAAAGCTGAACTCGAACAAGGGACCCGGTCTTAACTCGAAGCCCTGTTCTGCCGATAGCCTTTCCGAGGCGAAATGGGTAGAGCAGACGCAACAAGAGGACTTTCTCTGGCCGAAGTGATGGTGGCCATCTTCGTCGCTTCCATCGGACTGCTGGGCACGGCCTCGGTGCTGTGGTATTCGCTCAAAGCCGAAAAGGGGGCCGAGCAAAGGCTCCAGGGTGTATTCTGGAGCCGCGAGATGCTCAACACCATCCGGGCACGCAATCTGCCTTTTCAACCGGACATTCCTTCGGTTCCCAACCCGCTCAACGACGGCAGCTATGATGACCCCAGCGACGATACGGGTCCTCGCCGAGCCTTCAATGCCGCGCCTTTCGCCGAAGACTTTCCCGATCTCAACTTCCAGCGAAGAATCGAGATGAAACGGCTGTCCAACGACCCGCTCAGCCACCTCTATAGCGTGGCCGTCATCAAGGTCACCCTGTTCTGGAACGAGGGGGAGCGGACGAGGAGCGTGACGCTATGCGGTTATCATCGTCGCCCCTGAGAGCCTTCACGCTGGCCGAACTGCTGGTGGCCATGGCCATCTCGAGCCTGATCCTTTTGGCTATCATGTCGCTCTATCAAGCCGGAGTGTGGGAGTTCACTCGCTCCTCGGGCCGTATCGAGATGGTGCGGCGCGGCCGCAATCTGCTCGACCGCATCCAGCCTTTGCTGGGGACGGCCATCAAGCTTAACCCCACCGGTGCCCAGGAGGCGATCTATTTTCCCGACCAGGTCCTCGACGATTTTTCTCAGCCGGGCGAGACCCGCGTTCTCTTCTCGACTCCTGTCGACTTTCTCGGCAACAACCCCCTGCCGTCGGCGCGCGAGTTGCGGCTAAAACCGACGTTCTACCTCTATGAGATCGCCATGGTTCCGGGAGAGGGTCGGGGTCAGGACGTGGTGCTGAGAAGGCGACGGGACCCGATGACCCCGGATCTTAGCGTCGAGCCGCGGGTGCTCGGGCGCGATGTGGACGACTTTCGGGTCAAGTATCTGCGCCCCGGGGCGCTCGAGATCGAGGTGGTGCTCTCGGTCGACGCGATTTCGGACGAGTTGATCCGACACAAGCTCGAAGGGCGGGGAATGCAGCGCATCAGGCTGTCCACCATCATCGGTATTCCTTACTACAATCAGTCTTAGGAGCGGTTATGAAACGACAGGGTTCGATCTTGATGCTGGCCATCATCTATCTCTTTCTACTGCAGATCCTGGCCGTCGCGTTCGTCCGCATCCTGCCGGTGGAATCGCGCGCAGCCCTGCGCTCGGAAGAGTCGGTGACGGCCTCGCTGGTGGCCGAAGCGGGGGTGACCGAAGCCCTGGCCTGGCTGCGGGCCCAACTCGAACCTCCCGATGGCTCGGCTTCGCGCGAGCCTCTCCATGCCGCCGTCTATCCATCCCAAACCAGGCGAACGGTGGCCCTCAATAGCGAGTGGTCTTATCGCTGGTCTCTGAGCGCTGATGCCGAGACGTACCCCAACGGCAGCGTGCCTATCCGTGGCTACACCATAGTGGCTCGCGCCTATCACCAGCGGGCCGTCTGTCGCGAGGCGCGGGCTCAGGTGATTCAGGAAGCCCTCACCAAATACGCTGCTCTCTACGACCAGTGGCCCGACAATCTGGTGATGGGCATCGAGAGCACGGACGCTCCGCAGGGTGGCCCCGTGCACGTCAACGACGTCACCAGACTGTGGATCAAGGACGGCGCTTCCTATTGGACCTCGTCGGGCCAGCCCTTCTTTAGCCATGGGCTCACCGCTTCGGGTGTCTATAGCGCTGTCGGACCCGGCCAGGACGGCTTCGCCTACTACCAGGGCAACTGGAGCGGCAACGACTCTGCTCGCATTCCCTATTCACCCTATGGCGGCCCCATCGCTTCGCGCTACAATCGCCTGGTGGCCGGAGGTCGGGACAACATCGTGGCCGGCGTGCAGAAGGTCAAGCTGCCCGAAAATACCTTCAGCCTGCGCGACGCTGCCTGGGGGTTCTCTTCCACCGCCAGCCGTCCCAGCACCGACGGGCTCTATCTCAACTCCAGCGGCGGCAAGCTTTTGGGTGGTATCTATATCCGCGGAACCGTGGAGGAAATGCAACTCGGTTTCGGGGGCAGTCAGACGGCCGGCTCGTCTACCGTAAGTTACGCTACCAATAGCTGGGTCAAGGTCGAACAGTACCGCACGGGGGTGCGCAGCATCGACTCGAACCAGTGTTACACGGTGGTCACCGTAGAGGATAGCTCGGTGGTGTTGCCAGCCTCGGCCACGGTCAATGGAACCAAGCTCAAGGCGCCCCTGACCGTGCCGGTCGGCAACACCATCCTGCGCCAGCCCGATGGCACGTTCATGACCTATCAGGGTCTGAGCAATGGAGTGGTGTATGCCACCAACGATGTCGACAATCTGTGGGGCACCAACAAAGGGCGGCGCACGATCGTCTCCGAGCAGAACAAGTCGACCAGCAGCTTCGGCACCATTCGCATCGGAGGTTGGGAGAACGACTCGAGCGGGAATGTCAGCAAAACGGCGGGTCAGAAGGGATTGCTGGCCTACGGCGCGAGCGACGCCAACCACGACGGCGTGCTGGATTCACCCGCCACGGCCGCTAACGCACTCGGATTGGTGGCCTACGACGTGACCGTTTCGTCGGCTCTTAAGGGCAGCAGCTGGTCGTCGAGTCACCCTTCCAACAACCCGCTCTACCTCTATTGCTCGGTGGTGGCCGGGATGTCTGGTCGGGGCGGCAGCTATGCAGTCGAGTCCTACACTTCGGGTGGTGCCGGCTATGCCTATCGTTACGGCAGCCGGATTCAGGTCGACGCCGGGGCCTGGGGAACGACCTCAGGCCAGGGTCTGATCATGGGCACCAGCTATTTCGATGAGGCCAGCGCTGCCTCTCCGCCGCCGTACTTTCCGGCCCTGCCCACCTTTTCGGTGGTGACCTACGAAGACACCCCGGTCTTTGACGGAGATCACTTGTAGTGCATGTCTTTTGCTTCAAAGCGATCGACTCGGCCGACCAGCTGGTCTGCGGCCAGTTCTCGGCGCCCAGCCTGGACTTCGCCCAGCAACGCTTGCGCGAGGTCTATCGCACCATTCTGGTGCTCGAACCGCGCAGCTCTCGGGCGGGGTTGCGCGGGCCCTCGACTCCCAAGGTCAAAAAGGCCAGCCTCTCGATCTACTGTCGCCAGCTGGCTGCCATGGTCAACGCCGGCATCTCGATCAACCGCGCCTTTCGCTTTTGCGCCAACGGTGACGATGCGCGCCTCAACGTGGTCATGCAAAAGGTGGCCGGCGACATCGAGTCGGGAATGAGTGTGGCCCGAGCCCTCAACGAGCAGCCCCATGTTTTCGGGCAGACCTTCGTGTCGCTGGTCGCGGCCGGCGAAGAGTCGGGAACCATGGACAGCACCCTGAAGAAGCTGGCCGACCTGCTCGAGCAACAAGTCGGGCTCGAAAAGCGAGTGCAGTCGACCATGGCCTATCCGGCCGTCATCGCGGTAGTGGCCGTGACGGTGGTCGCCTTTTTCATCTTCTACATCCTGCCCATGATGTTGCCGGTCTTCACCGAGATGTCGATGGAACTTCCCTGGCCCACGCGGATGTTGGTCAAGGTCACGGCCCTGGCCCGCAATCCGTTCTTGATGATTCCGCTGGGTGTTGTCCTCTTCGCCGGCCTGTTCGGCATCTCGCGAGTGCTGGCCGACATCGAGAGTTATCCCCAGGTGCGTCGCAAGTTCGACGAACTGATCCTCAAGCTACCCCTCATCGGCAAGCTTTATCGACTCAACGGTCAGGCGCGCGTGTTGTTCACCCTGGGCACCATGCTCGATGCCGGGGTGCCTTTGCTCAAGTGCCTGGAAGTGGTCGAGAAAGTGGCTACCAACGTGGTTTTGGCCGAGGGTCTGCACAAGACTCGGCGGGCGCTGCTCAACGGTCGTAGCTTCTATGACGCCCTGAGAACCCATGGAGTGCTCTCGAAGATCGCTCTGCAGATGATCAAGGTCGGGCAAGAGACGGGGACTCTGTCGGATATGGTGCTGCGGGTCGGGGCTCTCTATGACGACCAGTTGGCCCACCAACTCGAGCTCATCGCCGGCATGATCGAGCCGCTGATGATGGCCTTCATCGGCGGCGTCGTCGGCTTCATCACCCTGGCCTCTTTTCTACCGATGGTGAGCTTGCTCAACAATCTTTAGGGCTCGTGGTGAGAGCCGAGCGGGGCGCCGCAGCCAGCGCAGGCGCGGGCGTCGAACTCGTTGGGCGAGTTGCAGAACTTGCACACGATGCGCTTGGCCTGGCGTTCGCGGCGGGCTTTCCACAAAGAAGCGGCTTTGTGCAACTCGCCACGGTCGAGCCAGACACCTTTGCAGAACTTGCATACGTCGAGGCTGATGCCGTCGAGGTCGTCGACCTCCATCTTGTCGCGACACTTGGGACACAGCCGCTGGCCCTCGGGGTTTTTATAGAAGGCCACTTTCATTACGCGCGGGTTGACCAGTTCATCGGGAAGCTCCTGGTAGCTACCCAGGGCGTCAAGGGCTTCTTCCTTGAGGTAGATGCCGCGACACTTGCCGCAATCGAAATACTGGATGCCTTCGAATTCGGTCTCGCGCATCTGATCGCGGCAGCTGGGACAGGGTGCCTGAGCGCTGTCTTGCTCCTGGGCATGGCGGTTATAGAACTTAGCCTTGTTTCGCTCATAGGGAGTGAGCTCGGCTTCGGTTTTGACCGACAGATCGACATCGCCCGACTTGAGGCCGAAAATGCTCAGCAGACAACCCAGTGGTCCACATCCCTTTTGGTTACCCATCACAATCTAGTTAGGGAAAGGGTGGTGGATCCCTTTTGCGCGAAAGAGGAGCCCATGCGCGTGGCCGCAGTGCAGTTCAAAGCCCGCAAAGGCGACTTCGAGGGGTCGATGGCGGCCCTTTGCCAACTGGCCGAGTTGGCCACTCAAGAGGCCGATCTGGTGGTGTTGCCCGAGATGGCCGTGACCGGCTACGTGTTTTTCTCGCCCGAACACGCCCGCACCGTGGCCGAAGAGCCCGAAGGGCCAACCTTCGCCCGGTTGAGCCCGCTGGCCCGCAAGGCCGGCTGTTGGATGGTGGCGGGCTTTCCGGAGTTGGCCGGCGAGGTGCTGTTCAATTCGGCCATGGTGATCGCTCCCGACGGTTCGCTCGAGTTCGTCTATCGCAAGACCCTGCTCTATTCGGCTGACTTTCCCTGGGCCATTCCCGGCGATTCGGGTTATCGCGTGTTCACGACCAAAGCGGGCGACTTCGGAGTGGGCATCTGCATGGACCTCAACGACGATGCCTTCGTCGAATGGCTCGAGAAGAAGCGTCCCAAGGCCATCGCCTTTCCCACCAACTGGCTCGATCAGGGCGAACGCATCTGGGGCTACTGGGCCTGGCGGTTGCTGGGGGTGCCCTCGGCGCTGGTGGCGGCCAATACCTGGGGCCAGGAAGAGCACATCCGCTTTCGCGGCGAGTCGGCCATCCTGCGCGAGCGCACGCTGCTGGCGGCCGCCCCGCCCGAGGGCGACGGAGTCATCCGTGCCCGCCTCTAGCCTGGACTCGCTGCGAGAGGCCGCGAGGGCGGCTTATCCCGGGGAGGCCTGCGGCTTTTTGGTGGGGGAGGAGGAGGTGGAACAGGTGTGGCCGGCCGAGAATCTTGCCCTCGAGGGCTATCGAATCGAGGATGAAGAACACCTCCGGGCGCAGCTTCGGGCGCGCCGGCTGGGCAAGCGGATTCTCGGCTACTACCACAGCCATCCCGACGGGATGGCCGTGCCCAGCCAAAGCGATCACGAAAGGGCATGGCCCGACCTGATTTATCTCATCATTCCGGTCTGGGGCGGCTGCCCGGGAACGCCCCGAGCCTTTCGTCTGGAAAAGGGTTGGCTGACCCCTTGCATCCTGCCCGCGCTTGAGACAGAATAAGGCTGGATGCCCCGATCGCAAGACGGGGACCTCCAAGCCAAATCTCATAAGGTCCGTTGGAAACGACCCCTACCTGAAGGAGGGTACCGATGTCCACAGTCAGCAGTCTGCCCGGCCGCGGCAAGACTACCGTTCTAACCCTGCAGGCCAAGAAACGCCGAGGCGAGCCGATCTCGATGATCACCGCCTACGACTATCCCACCGCGCTAGCGGTTGACCAGGCCGAATTCGATGTCATTCTCGTAGGCGATTCTCTGGGCATGGTGGTGCTCGGATACGAGAACACCTTGCCCGTCACCATGGCCGACATGCTCCACCACTGCAAAGCCGTGGCCCGCGGAGCCCGGCGCCCCATGCTGGTCGGCGATATGCCGTTTATGTCTTATCAAGCCAGTGTGGCCGAGGCCGTCACCAACGCCGGACGCTTCTTGCAAGAAGCCGGCATGGACGCCGTCAAGCTCGAGGGTGGAGTAGAGCGGGTCGAGGCCGTCCGGGCCATTGTGGCCGCCGGTATCCCGGTAATGGGCCACATCGGCCTGACCCCCCAGGCGCTGCACCAGCTGGGCGGTTTTCGCACCCAGGGCAAGACGGCCGAAACCGCTCGCCGCCTGGTCGAAGCGGCCCTGGCCCTGGAGGCCGCCGGCTGCTTCTCGCTGGTGCTCGAAGCCGTGCCCCCACGCCTGGCCGAACTCATCAGCCAGAAACTGACCATTCCCACTATCGGCATCGGGGCCGGAGCCGACTGCGACGGCCAGGTGCTGGTGATCCACGACATGCTCGGTCTGTTCGACCGCTTCACCCCGCGTTTTGTCAAGCAGTACGCCCAGCTCAACCAGCAGGTCCATCAGGCCCTGGTCAGCTTTCGCGAAGAGATCGAGCAACGCCAGTTTCCCGCCGCCGAGCACACGGTGGCCATGCCCGAAGAAGAGTGGGTCAAGCTCCTCGAGCAGGAGCCGGCATGCTGATCGTCGGCACAGGAGCCATGGCCTGCCTGATGGCGGCGGGTCTGGTCAGCGCCGGCCATCAAGTTACCATGCTGGGCAGCTGGAAGCCCGGCCTCGAACAACTCCATCGTCACGGCGTGCGCCTGGACAACGGTCAGGCCTTTCCGGTGACGGTCACCGACCGGCCCGGCGACTGCCAGGGAGCCAGCCAGGTAGTGGTCATGAACAAGGCCTGGCAGACCTCCGAGACGGCTCGCCAACTCGGCCACATCCTGGCTCCCGAAGGTCGGGTGCTGACCCTCCAAAACGGGTTAGGCAACCGCGAACTGCTGGCCCAACACCTGGGCGCCGAGCGGGTCGAGGCCGGCGTCACCACGCTCGGAGCCACCATGCTCGAGCCCGGCAAAGTCCGTCCCGCCGGCCAGGGAGCCATCGTGCTACCCGACGACAGTCACTTTCACCACCTCTTTAGCCACACCGGCCTGGCCTTGCGCCAAGAGAGCAATCTCGATTCGCTAGTCTGGGGCAAGCTGGTGATCAATGCCGGTATCAACCCGGTGGCCGCTATCTTCGGCCTGACCAACGGGCAACTGCTCGAGCATCCCCTGGCCAACCTGTGGATGCGAGCGGCCGCCCTGGAGGCGGCCGAGGTGGCCCGGGCTGCCGGCGTGGTCTTGCCCTTTGCCGATCCGGTGGCGGCGGTGGCCGAGGTGGCCCGGCAGACCGCTCGCAACCGAGCCTCGATGCTGGTCGACCTCGAACGGGGCACGCCCTGCGAGATCGAGGCCATCTCGGGAGCGGTGGTGCGGGCCGGCCGGCGCTACGGAGTGGCCACCCCTTACAACTCGAAGCTGAGAAAGGCGGTGGCCCGTGCAGTTGGTCGAGAGCCTATCCGACCTTCGCTCTCAGCGAGCTAAGCTGCCCGGCCCGGTAGGCTTCGTGCCCACCATGGGTTACCTCCACCCGGGGCACCTCTCGCTGGTCGAACAGGCTCGGCGCGAGTGTGCCTCGGTGGTGGTCAGCATCTTCGTCAATCCCACCCAGTTCGGCGAGGCCGCCGATCTCGAGCACTACCCACGCGATCTGGCCGGCGATCTGGCTCTGCTCGAGGGCCACACCGACCTGGTTTGGGCCCCCACCGCGGCCGTGATGTATCCGCCCGGCTTTCAGACCTGGGTCGAGGTCGAGCAGGTCAGCCAACCCCTGGAGGGGGCTCAGCGACCCGGCCATTTCCGCGGGGTAGCCACGGTGGTGGCCAAGCTGTTTCTGGCCGTCGGTCCCCAACTGGCCTACTTCGGCCAAAAGGACGCCCAGCAGGTCAAGGTCATCGAGCGCATGGTGGCCGACCTCAACTTTCCTCTCGAAATTCGCGTGGGTGCCACCGCTCGCGAGCCCGACGGCCTGGCCATGTCGAGCCGCAATGCTCGCCTCACACCGGCCGAGCGCCGGGTGGCCCCGGTTCTCTACCAGGCCCTCCAGACGGCCAGCCAGCTTTTTCCGGCCCCAGCCGAAGAGCTGCGCGCCTGCGTGCGTCAGGTGGTGGCCACCCAACCCTCGGTCGCCCTCGAGTACGTGTCTTGCGCGGATCGGTCCAGCCTGGAGGAGTTAGACGGTCCGGTCGAAAGTTGTCTTCTTTCGCTAGCCGCTCGCCTGGGAGCGGTGCGCCTGATCGACAACATCGAACTATGCTGCTGACCATCGACATCGGAAATACCCAGTTGACCATCGGGGCCTACGCTGGCGATCACCCCGGCCCGCGCTGGCGCCTGGCCACTGCGGCCCATCGCTCGTCCGACGAGTATGGCCTGCAAATTCTCGGTCTTTTGGCCCACGCCAGGGTCGATCCCAACGACCTGCACGGAGTCTGCCTGGCCTCGGTGGTGCCTCCTCTGACCAGCTCGATTACCCGGGCCTGCCGTGATTATCTCGGCTGCCAGCCCCTGGTGGTCGGGGCCGGAGTCAAGACGGGCGTGAAGATTCTAGCCCAGGAGCCGCGCACCGTGGGGGCCGACCGCATCGTCAACGCCTGCGCCGTCAAGCACCGCTATCACGGTCCGGCCTGCGTGGTCGATTTTGGCACGGCCACGACCTTTGATGCGGTCACGGCCGACGGCGATTACCTGGGCGGGGCCATCGCCCCGGGCCTGCAGCTGGGCGCCGAGAGCCTGTTTCGCAACACGGCCAAGCTGCCCAAGGTCGACATCGAGCGTCCGCCTAACGTGATTGGCCGTAACACCATCGAGGCCATCCAGTCGGGCCTGGTCTTCGGCTACGTGGCCCTGGTAGAGGGAATGGTGGCCCGCTTTGCGGGCGAACTCGGCCCCGACATGCAGGTCATCGCCACCGGCGGCCTGGCCGAGATCGTGGCCCGCGAGACCAAGGTGATCCACGTGGTCGATCCCTGGTTGACCCTCGAGGGCCTGCGCATCATCTGGGAACTCAACCCCCATTAAGCGGCGGCACGGCTTGGAGTGAGCGCGGGCGAATGGAAAGTCTCCTTCGCGGAGAACTGTCGCGGCGTCTTCTTCTGGAATCACGAGGGGGAGCGACCAGGCTAGCCGCCTCTTTCTCGGAGTTTCTGCCCATGTTGGAAGGTCCAGAGCCGGATTGAACAGGCCGGTCCGGGCTCCTTCGCGAAGCTCGCCTGCAATTCAACGCCCCGGGGGGATCATGCAGGTAGAACTTGGACTCGAACGGCTTCAAGATGGCGAGTTCGCCACCGCCATCGAACTCTTTACCCAGGCCTTAGCCGAGGGGGCCAGCGCCGAGGTCTTCTACTATCGCGGAGTGGCTTACGACTTGAGCGGCCAGCGCGAACTGGCTTGCGCCGATCTTGGCGCTTGCCTGAAGGAGGAGCCGGCTCATTCCCGGGCCCTCTTCAGTCGGGCCACGGTGTTGCGGGAGATGTCAGACTTTGAGGGTTCGTTCCGCGATATCCAGATGGCCTATAAGATCGACCCGCAAGATTATCGCATCGCCAATGCCTATGCGCAGTTTCTAGTCGATTCCCCGGTCCAAGCGCACCACGATCCAGAACTCGGCGTGAAGGTGGCCACCCGGGCTTGCGAGTTGACCGAATGGCAAGACGGGCTCTGCCTGCGGACACTGGCTGACGCCCTCGACCTGACTGGCGAGTCCGAGGAGGCCGCCGAGGTGAGGTCCAGGACCGTAGTTAGCTTCGACTTCGCCGACATTGATGACGAGATTATGGGATATCTAGCCCTTCTGCTGGGTCGTCGGCCCGAGCCCGAGGGCTTGCAAGAAATCGTGCCAGCCTCGGATGTAAGTGTCAGCATCCGCTCGATCAAGGCCCGTCAACCAGACCAGGAAGCCCTCATCTTTAGCGTGGGCATGAGCGCCAAACCCATGGCCACGCCGGAGGAGTTGCCGGTCAACGAAGATGGGTTCGCCGAGGTAATGATGCGCTTACCCAGCCAATGGCCTCTGCCTCCCGACCTTGACGACCCTGGGCAGGCCTGGCCTTTGCTGTGGTTGCGCCGGCTGGCCCACTACCCACATCTGACCGGCGCGTGGATGGGCACGGGTCTTTTTCCCGACCCGGGCCAGCCCCTGGTCCCACTGGCTCCGGAATGTCCGTTTTCGGGCTTTGTCTTGCTGGCCAATCTGGGCATCGAAGGATTTCGCTCGCAGGCTGGCCACTATGTCAACCTGATTACGGTTGTCCCCGTGACCGCGAAAGAACACGAACTGGCCTGCGAGCATGGCTTGCAAGAATTGCTGACGCGCCTGGTCGAGGCCGGACACCCTCCCGCTCTCGTGCCCGACCGGCCTTGTGTTGCGACCGTATAGGGGCCCTCGTTGAGAAATCCCGAGCGCGATTGGGAACAGGCCACTCGACTGAGCCGTGACGAGGTCGAAAGCCGGGTCGGGCCGGTCGAGCGCCTGGAAGTGTTGGGCGGAGGGCTGGCCAACGCCGTGGCTCGAATCGACCAGGAGCGGGTCTTTCGCCTCTACCGACGCGATCCGACCAGTTGCCGTAAAGAAGCTCGTTTACTAAAGATGCCGTGGCAGAGCTTTCGGGTTCCGCGTGTATTGGAGCAAGGCGAAGACTTTCTGGTGCTGGAGTTCGTGCCCCACGCCCCGCTTACCAGGGAAGACGGCTTTGTGGTCGGACGGGCTCTGGCCGAGATTCATCAGACGACCTTCGTAGCCAGTGGCTTTCTCGGCTCGAACCTCGAGTTGGAGCGGCCCTTCGCAAGCCTGCCTCAGGCACTGCTCGATTACGCCCTGAGTCAGCTCGAAGGCGATCCCCTTCGCAAGAGCTATGCCGATTGGATGGCCCCCCTATTGCCGAACCTCGAGAAGCTATCGGAGCGACCGGTGCTTTTGCATGGCGACTTCAAGCTGTCCAACCTGCACCGGGCCGGCTCGGATTTGCTGGTGCTCGATTGGGAATTTGCCTACGCCGGAGCCGCCCTGCTCGATATCGGCCAACTGCTTCGCTGGCGCCCTCCGGCCGGCTTCATGGCGGATTTTGCTCGCGGCTACGGAACACTACCACACTCGTGGCAGGCTTGGGCCGAGGTCTTTGACGCCGTCAACCTGGCTGCTCTCATGGCCGGAGGGCGGCCCGTCAGGGAGCGCCTGGAAGAGACTTTGGCAGCCGATCGACCGGAGTCAGACCTCGAATTTGTCCAGCGTCTGCAGCGTGAAGAACAGGCCCGCCGCGCGCTCGCCTTCAAGCGAGCTGTCGACGAGGGCCACCGGCGAGGCAAAGAGCCGTTTGAGTATGAACGCTTTCGAACACTCAGCCAACTCCGCGATTACTCCGACCCTCAAAGTCTGGAATACGACTATTACGTGGTCTGGCACCGGCTCGACAGCCTCGAAGAGTTTGCTCGCAAGCTGGCTATCAGCGAGCAATACGACGGCGGAGACCTCGGAGAGTCCTAAGGTGCGGCTTTAATCTTCTCACATCTTGTTAACCTGGAAGGGCCGGATTGGACAATCGGTGGACGCTATCCCGGTAGGCTGGAGCCAACCAATGAATCCCCTCGTCTCGGAGGACAATATGATCAGTCGCATTTCTGGAATCGCCTATGGAACCGTGTTCACCAGTCGCAGAACCGAATTCGAGTGCCTCAAGCAAATCCAGGCGGACGGACAGGTGGACAAGCCGTTCGTGCAAGCCTCGAGCTCGTTTATCCCCAGTATTACCGACCCTCGGGTGGAGAGCTTTCTCAAAAACGGTGCCGCTCCGGACTCCTCCTGGAAGGCCCACGAACTCGGTGGCTTCGATAGCCCGGCCCAGTCTCTCTTCGTGGAGGACGGCAAGGTGGTGTTGCGCAGCCAGATTGAGGAGAATGGAAAGCTCGTCAGGCACCGCATCGAGGCACCCTACGACGCCGTCGGCAAGGTCGACCTGGAGTCGTCGAGCGAGGGCTTTGACATCCAGTCGGTCGACCCGCACAAAACCCTCACCTTCGAGATTCCTAACGGCGCTTAGCTCAGCCTCTACTGTTGATACGTGCCGCCCAGGCCGGTGTAGAACATACCCATCGCCTGGTAGAGCAGTTTGCCGGCTTCGGCCACGTTCTTGGCCTCTTGAGCACTGATGACTCCGTCGGGTCCCCGCAGGGACTTGTCGATAATGCCCGTGGCCGCGGTCATGGCCGCCTGAGCCCGATCGTTTTGGGGATCGCCGGTGGGCTGGATGCCACGCATCTTCTGTAACCGCTGACCGGCGTCGACCAGGGTCTGGGCTTCTCGCTCGCTGAAGCTGCGCCGGGTGCGCCCATCCATGGGAGAGCCCTGGGGCGCGAGGTATTTCGAGGCGGCCTGGCGGGCCATGCCCGGGCCTTTCTCGCGCACCATCCCCCAGCCGATCTCCTGGACCTTGCCGGGATGGTTGCTGACCCAGCGATTGGCCGCCCGGGCCAGAATGCGGCGTGAGCCGTCCTTGCGATAGGTGGCAGCCCGGTGGGCCTCTTGAGTGATGCGACTGCTGACCATGCCGCCGATGGTGTCGGTGTTTAGCATGCCGTTGAAGACGGGCACCACATCGGTCATCGACAGGGCCCGGTCGGCCCCGCCCAGCTTGGTGGGTTCGTCGATCATGCGAGCCACCATCGGCAGCACGCCCTCGTTTTTCTGGCTACCGACGAAGGGAGCGAGGAACGACATGGTGCTTCCGATCTTATCTTTGTCGAGGGCTCCCTGGGCTTTGGTGATGCCTTCCTTGAGTTCCTTGATCTTCTCGGGGGTGAGTTTGGCCGCCAACTCGGGCGAGACGGCTCTCATGATCTGCATATTCTCTGGGCTGAACATCTTGTCCAGTCCGTTGGCGTCGAGGCCCTTGAAGAATTGCAGATTTTCAGGGGTGATGACGCCCTGCAGAGCCGGCATGGCATCTTTGATTTTCTGGAGATGCTCGGCGTTAAAGCCGTTCTGCTGAATCTCGGGCCCCATCTGGAGCAGACCCGGAATGTGGGTGCCCAGGGTCACCAGGTCTTTGATGCGCTGGGCCGTGGCGGTAGCATCTTCCATGCTCACGCCCTCGGGCAGACCGGCTGCCCGTGCTTGCTCGGCCGCCTGGGCCTGTTCGGCTGTCTGAGCGGGCTGACCGTTTTGAGCCTGCTGGCCGTTTTGAGCCGGCTGGCCGTTTTGAGCTGGCTGGCCGTTCTGGGCCGGCTGGCCGGTTTGAGCCTGCTGGCCGTTCTGGGCCGGCTGGCCGTTTTGGGCTGACTGGCCGTTCTGGGCCGGCTGGCCGTTCTGGGCCGGCTGGCCGTTCTGAGCTGGCTGGCCGTTCTGGGCCGGCTGGCCGTTCTGGGCTGGCTGGCCGTTTTGAGTTGGCTGGCCGTTTTGAGCGGGAGCAGCCTGTCCAGGCTGAGCCTGGCCCCAGCCGGCCACGTTGGGTAGGTTGGGAGAGGTCGATCCGGGCGCGGGCCCGGCCACGTAGCCGTCGCCACCACGCGACTGGGGGCTTACCGGTCGCGCGGCCGGCCTGGGCGCCGCCGGGACACCCTTGGCCTTGCTGGTCGTGCCAGCGCCGCCGGGACGAGGCTTGGCTTTGGGCTTAGCAGCCGGTCGCTTGGACTTGGCCGGAGGATGACTGGGCTTTCGGCTTGGAACACGAGACATACACACACTCCCCTGTCACGGGCCGCCTGTCACCCGCCAGTGCGCACGCGCGACCCGTCCTTTATGACCGCATTGTAGCCAAGTGCGAGGTCTGAGCCAGTCCAAAAAGTGTTGCCGTTCTGTAACTTGTTTTAAGGTTTTGATCGGAATCTCGCTGGAATGTAAACAGTTTGGCGAGGCCCTCCAAGGCTTTCTCCAAGCTATTTCAACCGCTGCGTGTCTTCGACCAGCGTGACCCGGTAGGTGGCGATCTTGTTCTGCACGGTTTGTGGTATTGCCAGGTCGATGCGGTGCTCCAAAGTCGCTCCAGGCTCCTTGAGGAAGACACTTTCCTCGTAGCCCTCGGCAGCCAGGAGTTCTCCTCGGGCGTCGAGCAGGGCTACATAGACGGCCAGGCAGGCCGGCTGCTTGCCTCGATTGGCAAGGTGGATGCGCAAGTTGATTACCTGGCAGTCGCGCAGATCCTTGACCGGGCTAAACTCGACCTGACCCCGCCAGTTCTGGCCTCGAATCGGGACCACCCTGCCACCGGTATAGGATCCGTGGGCGCGAGTGACCCGCGGTTCGGCCGCAGCCATCAGGGACAGTAGAACGACCAAGCACCAAACTCTCATCACTGCCTCCCGATCAGAGTCGTGTCTTCATAGAAGACGCATTGCACGGTCATCGCCTTTTCGAGGTCAGCCCGGGGCACCAGGATGTCCCACTGGTTGAGCGACTCCTCGCCCTTCTTCCTCTGGTCATAGACGTCGTTTTTGCCGCCGCCGCCCAGCAGTTTGCCGGCTTTGCCGAAGACGCCCACATGGGTGCTGAAGAAGGCCTGGGGCCCGGCCAGGTTCCTGGCCGCGACACGGATCCTCACCGCGCCGGTGTCGGTCACGAAGGCCCTGGCGTCGAGGCTGAAAAGTTTGCCTTTCAACTTGAGGTTGAGAGGGTTCTTTTCGGTGTTGGCCTGGCTCAATCGCCCTTCGGCCCGAAGAACCTGGGGCTTGGCGGCCAGTGACGGGGCGACCAGCAGCAGACAGCAGAGAACAAACAGGTATCTCATCTGCCACGATTCCCTTTCGCCGGGCCGCCAACCTCGCAGGATTTCGGTTTTGAACAGGGAATATTTCTAGGGCGTCCGTGGGACTTTGAGGCGATTTCCGAAACCAGCCTTGGAAGTTGTCCTACGTCGTCGCCTCGCTCTCTCCCCGGGCGGCAACTTCTAATGATCGATTTCGAGCGGGTCACCGGCGAAGATCTGGTGACGTTCATCAATGCCTGTTTCGCCTGCACCGGCCAGGCCGAGTTCTATAGCGGAGCCTCCGAGCAAGCCGTGTCGATCGCCTTTTTGCACGAGTATATCCGGGTGAACTACCGGCGGCTGTATGCCCTCACCCTGGCCGCTGGCATCAACCACTTCAACACGGCCGAGATCGTGTTTGGGCTGCTGGCCACCGGTGCCGACACCAGGGCCAACGACCGCCAACTCGAGAACTCCCTCATCCGGTCCGCTCTGAGAGGGCTGCCGCCCCAGCGTGCCTACGGGCTTTTTCGTCGCCTGGCCCACGAGAAGGTCAACAATCGCCGCAGCCGCGCGGTGATGCGCGATTATTTTCGAGGCCGGCGCGAGCCTGACTTCGACCTGGTGAAGTATCGTCGCAAGTTGCGTCCGGCCGTGACCCACGCCCATCTGGGGCTCGAGGCCGAGCAAGCTAGCTTTCTTTTTCGCGGGGCTCGCCAGCGGCGCTACCAGCGGCCGCTGTTCGAGACCTTTCGCCAGGCCCACTATCAGAAAGAGGCGGTCTATCGCCTTCCTTACACCATCGCCGAGGGCCTGGCCGCCCGTCATGGCATCGACCGCCAGCGTTTTCTGGCCGGCATCGACCACCAGCTGACCGACCGCGAGCGACTGCGCTTGCAGAAGGCCGGAGCCCGCGCCTTTGACCTCAAGCGCGCCAGTCTGACCGAGCTGGCCGTCTATGCTCTTTCGCTGGCGCCCAGCGAGCGAGCTGGACTGCACCAGGCTTTGAGCGAAGCTGCCTCCCGGCTGGTGCCGAGCTTTGGTTTAGGCCGGGTGGCGGCCGTGCTCGACTGTAGCTATTCGTCCTCGGGCAGCCGGGCCAAGCGCAACCGACCGCTGGCGGTGGCGCTGGGGGTTCACTACGTTTTGAGTCACAACCCGGACTATCGAGCCTTCTGGACCCAGCCCAAGGCAGTGCCCCTCGAGCTGGTGGCCGCTGGCTCTACCGACCTGGCGGGGCCGTTGGTCGAAGCGCTGGCTGGCCAGCCCGAACTGGTCATCATCGTCTCGGACGGGCACGAGAACGACCCTCCCGGAGCCGTCTCCGAGGTGGTTCGCCTCTATCGTGGCTGGGGAGGCAAGGCTTCGGTCATTCACCTCAATCCGGTCTTTAGCCCCGAAGACTACCTGCCCCGTCCTTTGGGACCAAACCTGCCCACTCTGGGGTTGGGGCGAGTCGAGGATCTGGCCACGGCCATCGGCTTTGCGCGCTTTGCCGAAGGCCGCCTCGGCCTGGCCCAGCTCGAGGCCTATCTCGAGGGACGCATTCCATGCTAATGCAACATCTGAATTTCGACCAGTTTCGCCTGGGCGTGACCCAGGTGCTGGGCTCGGTGCGACTGGCTCCCGTGTTGCGCCAGGATTGCCCGGGTGATTTGCGCCTGGGCCCGGTGGGGGTCTCCGAAGAAAGGGTCGCCTCAGCCGACGGCAAGGCCAACTATTTGTCTTACTTTCCTCACGCCCTGATCGCGCGCTTTAGTCAGGACGGGTCGGCTCTGGTTCCCCAGGGCACCCAGCTCGGCCAGCCTTCCCGGCTGTGCAGCCTGGGTCGGGTCTATCGCCGCACCGGCCCCGGCGAGGTTGCCTTTCTGCCTTTGCATGTGGCCATGGAGGGCTTTCTGTCGCTCCATTTCAAAGGCCCCGAGATCGCCTGGCCCGAGTATGTCCGCCAGGTGCGCCGGCGAGGCCTGGGTTTTCGTCTCGAGACCAGCGCCAGCGGCTGGGTTGTCAAAGGGCTCGAGCGGGCCCTGGCTTGCTTTGAGTGGCATCCTCACCAGGTGGGCTCGCTCCTTTTTGTTGACGACGAGTTTCTGGCCGCTTTCGTGGTCAGTCATCCCCAGGACTATCGCAAACTGCATCGCTCGCTCTTGACCGACTTCTTCCCCGAGCAGGTGCTCCACTACGGTTATCTTCGCGCGGCCGAGGACCGGGTGTCTTTCGGCCCGGCCAAGAACCTCGACGAGTTGCGCCGCGAGCTAGAACGCCAACGCAGCCAGCACCACCAACTCAACAGTTTGCGGGCTGAGAGCCTGGTCAATCGGCCCGTCCAGGCCCATCAGGTGTACAAGCTGGGTCCGTTTCGCCTGCAGCGCTTCTGCACCGACCTGGCGCGCGGAGTCGATAACCACATCGGCGAGGCGATCCTGCGAGCCGACGGCAAGCTGGAATACCTCAAGAGCTATCGCCTGTCCGAAGCCCAGAGTCGCCGCGCCTTCCTATTGCGCAGCCTGGCCGAGGCCGACTGGAATCTCGGCCGGGCCGCCGAGAGTCTCCATTGCGTCGACGAAGAAGAAGTGGCCCGCCTGTTGATCCACGCGGGCTTTGGCTATCTGCTCAACCCCGAGCTGGTGCGGCGGGCTCGCTAGGGTTCATCACCATGCCGTAGACCTTGCGGATGTCGGCGTCGTCACCGGTGGTGGTCACGATGACGTCAACCGGCATGTCGATAAGCTTTTGCACCGGGTCGGGCTGATGGTGATGGTCGTGGTTTCCGTGGTCGTGATTGTTGTGCCACGATAGAAAGTCGCCGTTGCCGCCGTCGATGACGAAGTAGCTCATGGGATAGGTCGACAGCCACTGCCCCTTCCAGTGAACCTCCTTGCCTTGCAGCTGACCGTCGATCTCGGCGCTGCGGTCGGGGTGCAGGAGCATCGAGAACTCGCCCATGCGGGGCGAGGTGAACTTGTGCTCGCCCACCAGGTTGTGCTCGTGGTGGTTGAGTTCGCCCGCGAAAGCCTCGGGGTCGGGCACGCGATGAAAGGTGATCTGCTGGCCTTCCCACTGGGGCAGTCCGTGGATGTCGATGTCCCGGCCGGGCCAGAAATACTCGGGGTCGTGGTCGCCCACGGCGATGGCGATCTCGCTGCCGTTCTCGGGGCGCAGCTTCAATACACCGTCTTCCAGGCTATAGTTGCCGTGGGCGCCGCGATAGTTGGCGCCGTAGATCTCGCCTTCGAGAGTGAAGGTATCCTCACCCAGTTCAAGCAGAGCCAGTTCGTGGGTCTCACCCTCGGGATCTTCCGGAAAGGTGTCGATGGTGTAGCGTTTTCCGGCAAACTCGACGGCCGGCGTGGAGGCGATTCGCATAGGGCAAGCTACCACGCCGCCCTTCACCCTGTCGGTGAACAGATTGTTGCCAGTCGGTCGTTTTTGGGACCGATCGGCGGAAGGCGTGGGCCGGTCGGGCCAGAAGTTTGGCTTATGACGTTGACCACAGCCAACCTCGATACCCACGAGGTCACCAATCAGCCTCCTGCGCTAGAGAACTACAACCTCTTCGAGACCGACCCCGTGCTCAAGTCGGGCATCGAGCGCTATGACGGCGGTTGGGGGTTGCCAGAGCTGGCTAGCCTGGGTCAACATATCGGCACCAGCGAGTTTCTTCATCTCGGCAACCTGGCCAATCGCTTTCCCCCCGAGTTGCACACCCACGACCGCTTCGGTCACCGCATCGACCGGGTCGAGTTTCATCCGTCCTATCACGAGTTGATGAAGACGGGTGTCGAAGCTGGCGTCTGCGCCGGGCCCTGGCGCGACCCCAAGCCCGGCGCCCAGGTGGTGCGGGCCGCCAAGCACTTCTTGCTGACCCAGGTCGAAGCCGGGGTCGAATGCCCGATGACCATGACCTACGCGGCCGTTCCGGCCCTGCGCGCCGAACCCTCGGTGGCGGCCGAGTGGGAGCCGCGCATTCTGGCCGGTCGCTACGACCCGCGCTTTCTGCCCGCCGACCAGAAAGACGGCGTTATGATCGGCATGGCCATGACCGAAAAGCAGGGCGGTTCGGACGTGCGGGCCAACACCACCCGGGCCGTGCCCGCCGAGGGTGGTTTTCACCTGACCGGCCACAAGTGGTTCTGCTCGGCCCCCATGTGCGACGCCTTTCTGACCCTGGCCTATACCGACCGGGGCTTGACCTGCTTTCTGGTGCCTCGCTTCAAGCCTGACGGCAGCCAGAACCGCCTGATGGTGATGCGCCTCAAGAACAAGTTGGGCAACAAGGCCAACGCCTCGAGCGAGATCGAATATGACCACACCTGGGCAGCCCGGGTGGGCGAAGAGGGTAGGGGAGTGCCCACCATCATCGAGATGGTCAACCACACTCGCCTCGACTGCGTCATCGGCAGCGCCGGCCTGATGCGCCAGGCTCTGGCGCAGGCCATTCACCACACTCGCCATCGCAAAGCTTTCGGCGCGCTGTTGAGCGAGCAGCCGCTGATGATGAACGTACTGGCCGACCTGGCCGTCGAGTCCGAGGTCTCGACTCGCCTGGCCCTTTGGCTGGCCCGGGGCTATGACGATGTGCACGGCAGTGCCGGGCGCCGAGCCCTGGTGCGCATCGCCACGGCCGTCTCGAAATACTGGGTGTGCAAGCGGGCCCCGCGCATGATTGTCGAGTGCCTCGAGAGCCATGGCGGAGCCGGCTATGTGGAAGAGTCGATTCTGCCGCGACTCTATCGTGAGGCGCCCCTGTCGTCGATCTGGGAGGGGTCGGGCAATGTGATGTGCCTGGATGTCTTGCGAGCCATCAGCAAAGAGCCCGAGAGCATGCCGGCCTTACTGGGCGAGTTGGCTGAAGCTCAAGGGCAAGACCCCCGTTACGACGCCCACCTGGCCAGCCTCAAGGCCCAGGTCCGCGACGGCGAAAACTTGCAGTACCGGGCCCGCTATCTGGTCGAGGGGTTGGCCATCGCCCTGCAGGCCAGCCTGCTCTTGCGCGAAGGCCCCTCGCTGATGGCCGACGCCTATCTGGGCTCGCGCCTGGGCAGCGGCCGCGAGTATGGAACGCTGCCGACCAACATCGATTGCCAGGCCATCCTCGAGCGAGCCTTTCCAGGCTAGCCGGAAGAAGAATCCACCGCAGTGGGCCTCGCCCAGTCGTCGCGAAAGGTCACGCATCCTATCATACGACTCCGATGGCGACGTGATTTACGTGAAGAGCCTCGACAGCGCCTTCACCGCGAGGTGGCGCCGGCCTGACTGACCGGTTCGGCTTCGCACGCGACGTAGAGCCCGCGCTCGACCATGCGCCGGATGAACTCCTGGTTGCGACACAGCACGTGGTGCTCGAGGCCGCTACGCTCGGTCGGCAGCGGCTGAATCGGCTTGGACGGCATACGCTCGAGATGGCGCGCCACCAGCCGTTCGAGTGGCTGATCGGGAAGATAGTCGACCTCGAACCCCTCGGGCGGGTCGAAGGTCCGCTTGTGCCCCGTGGTGATTAGCTCTCCCGTTGGATGCAGACGACTGCTCACGCTATTGCCGGTCACGAAGTTCTCATCGAGTCGCGAATAGCTGACCTCGACCAGGAACTGCAAGTCGCGACTCACGAAAATAGCCGCGTAGCCCTGCGCTTTGGGTGAGGGGATGGTGTAGAGAAAGGCCAGGGCCAGGCCCAACTGGTTGGCCGACTCGAGTGTTTTCTCGAGGCAATAGTAGACCTCGGCCGGGAACTCCTCGGCCGGGACGATAATCAGGTTCTCGATGTAGCTCGCCGTCGGCTTGCCGTCGTCGAGGTTGAAGCGGAAGAGTTTACCCGCCATGAGCAGGCCAAATCCGAAGAGACCCGGGCTCAGGTTCCAGCACTCGCGAATGCTCAGCTTTCTGAGGTCGATGCGGTAGTCGGACATCCCTGGCCAATTCGAGCCCCCAGGCCCGTTACCTACGACGGGAGACGTGCTCCTCGTGGCTAATGGTTTCAGAATTCACGACGAGACCGAGTTTCTTGCGGCCCTTCGAGGGAGCCACATCGGGCTGGAACTCCGGCGGGATGGTTGCGAGTTGAGAATCGGCATTCCGACTGACCAGCTCCTACCCCGGGCCAGAAAATTGGGGTTTCATTTCCACCCTGACCCCCAGAGTGCATGCCTGGACGGCGCGCGAGGCTGCTACAATCGACGTTGTCCAGACGCGTTCGGAGACTGGTAGCGGGTCCGCGCCGCAATCAAGGCGAGATGTTCGCGATGGCCGGGGGTAGCCTCCCACGATCGGAAACCTCCAATCTGGGTGGCTTGTTGCACGCCCTTCTGCGGGGCGGGCCTTGCGAGGTTCTCACCAGCAACATGAAGGTATGCACGCCTTCGCGCAGCCTGTTTTCTTATCCTGATTTAACGGTCGTCCGCGGTGAGCGGGTCGAATCTGCCGACCTGGGCGAGTCATCCCGAGCTTGACTTAGTCCCCGGCGATGCACGGCGGCTTCGCGAGCCGCCCTCCATTCGGACCGAGTGGCGAAGTCTTTCTCGTGCTCGGCGGCGTGGCAGCCCGGACATAACAGCTCCAGGTCTTCCAGGCGATGTTGCCTGGTTTCGGACCAGGCACGGACGTGGTGCACCACCAGATTTCCGCCCGCCCATGAGCATCGCTCACAGCGTCCACAAGCGCGGGCGTGCACCGCTCGCAGCAAACTCAAGGGAATGGCCGGCCGGGTCTTGGATCGGCTTGGCACCAGTGGCAACTGTTTCGCCGAGCTAGTTCCAGCTGGAAGTTCAGTTGGGGGACCAGCCACCACGATGCCCGTTTGTTTCATCGCCTCCTCGACGGCCGTAGACTCGGCAGGCAAGAGTCCGCGGTCGGTGTCGTAGAAGCCCTGGCCCGTCTCGCCATTCACGTGCACGATGACCTGGTGTCGCACTTTGCTGCGGTGATCAGCTGTGGACAGCGTTCCTCTGGCCATCGCCGTGACCGCCGTCTCTTTGCTTACGCGCTTGCCATGGCGGGCCTCGATCACGCCCTTCGCCTGCTCGTAGGTGGCATACTGTTCGGGGGTCATCAGCAGAGTCACCTGGATCAACTTCGGTAGCTCGGGGACCGGCGCCGGCTTGATGACCGGGGTCGGTTTGGTGGGCTCTTCCAGCTTCAGCTGAGCTTGAGCTTGGCTAGCTTCGAGCGACGCCTTTAAAGCCTGGCCGCGCTTGTGTTGCGTGGGAGTTAGGGCTACCGCGCGCTCGACGGCCTGAGCCTTGTTCTTGAGGGCGAAGTCCAGCATCGCGCGCTCGTTGTCGGGGGTGGCGATGCGCTTGAGAGCGCGGGCTTTGCTCCAGCAGAGCATGCCTTTGCGAAAGGCTTCTGAGATCAGCGGGAGCTGCTCGAAAACTCTAGCCAGGCTGAGGAGTTCGCCGGCCTTTTGGGGATGGAGTTTGAGATGGGTCACGGCGTAGCCCACCACGCTGCCACTACCCATGTGGCGGTAGAGTCCGCTGCGTTCGGTGGCCAGCAGATGGGCGGCGAGCTCCCACTCGCATCCGAACGAGCGCCTGCTCGCCTCGCGGTTTTTTCGATGTAGCTCCTGGTGCGAGAGTTGTTGTAGTGACTGGGAAAGTGCCGACAGAGTTGAAGACATGGGACGACCTCCGGCTCGAAAAAGAATCAGGGCATAACTCTATTTTAGTCAAGAATGTCGACCGGATCAATGCGGAAAAATGGCTTGGTTATAGGGTTTGTCGCTGTCTTCTTGAGCGGTCGTGAGGGGAGCTTTTGCCGCTGAAATGATTTCAGCAACCATGTTCTGTGTCAGGATGGCTGCTGGCGCGCTTGAGGCCCCGACCGTGTCAGGTTTGGGCGGGACCACCTTTGGGCCTCTCCCGTGGGTTGAGAATGTTAAGGGATGACAATATTTGGACGCGACACTTCCAGCTGGAAGACGGGCTGTTCACCATGGTCAACCTGTGGCAAACTAGACGAATGAAAGACCTGAAATGGATAGGCTTGCTGCTAGCGCTGGTGGCGACGTTGGTTCGTCTGCAGACTCCCGAGCCGTCCCTCGCCCTGGACCCGCGGCCTCCCGCCGACTGGGCTCACCTGGCCTGGAAGTTGAAATCGATGGCGCGGACGGTCGAGGAGATCGACACGCGCCAGACCGGTATCCTGATCAACGATTGGGACGGGTGGAGCGTCGTTTCTCTTCGCGAGGGTGATGTGGTGTTGTCTGTTAATGGCTACCGGGTGGAGAAGCCTGTTGACTTTGTCCAGGCGCCGCCAAGTAAAGGTTTCATGGACTTGGAGATACGCCGAGACGGGCAAGAGATGGCTGTTCATGTCACCCAAGCCCAGATGATTCCCCGGATGCGGGCGCTTGGCTGGGACCTTAACCCGGAACTTTCGGTCACTTATCGCTGTATAACGCCACCCGAAGGCCGCTAAACGCCGTGGCTATTCGAGGATGTCGAGGCGTTGGGCGCCGATCCAGACGGCGTTCTCTTCGACCTGCAGGTCCTGGGTCGTGCCGGCCAGCGAGCGTTCCAGGGTGAGCATCTCCTGGGCTTTCTCTAGATCGCGGGTGGCTTTGAAGAACTCGACCAGACGGTTCCAGTCTGGCTCCCAATCGGGCTTCTGCCCACGCAGCGTGTCCTCGGCCGCGAACAGGGCGCGGGCGGTGTCGAGGTCGCCGTGGGCCAGATCAAGATGGGTCTTGAGTCGGTCCAGGCGTTGCTTGGGCTCGAGCGTGGGCATGGACGCGTCTAAAAGCTGGTGCATCGAGAAGGCCGTGTCGAGGTTGGCAAAGCTGGTCGGCAACTCGCGTAGCTCGGTCTTCTCGATGGCGGCTTTCCAGGCGTTGAGCACCGAGTAGTCGTGGTGGGAATGCTTGAGACCGCGACAGACCCCCAGCAAGAAGGCGGTGCGGGAGGCCAGGCCGCTCTCGGGATGCTGATCGAGCTGGGCCACCTGCTGCTGCAGTTCGCGTCCCTGGAGTAGATCCAGGGTCAGGTCCCGCAGGCTGGGCAGGTGGGCTGCCCTGGTCAGGGTCAACAAGCCCGTCAGCTCCTCGCGAAGGCTCGGATTGTGGGGTGATTGGCGGGCCAGCAGGCCCAGGGTTGCCAGCGTGCGGGGCGGGGCCTCGCCGGCGTCGGGGTGCTGGGCCAGCTCGCGCCGGCACTCGTCGAGCATGTCTGGCCAGCGGTCTTTGAGGTTGGTCAGCTCGGTCAAACTGTTGAGGAAGGGATCGTAGCTCGCCTCGGCCAGCCAGCGAAACTTGCCGTCATCGATGTAGCTGAAGCCATCTCTGAAGGTGTCGAGCAGGTGGTCGCCCAGCGGGCGCCGGCCCGGGCCCACGCTGATTTGCTCGAATTGCTCGGGAAATCTCTTCTTCACCTCGACCAGGCAGCCCAGCAGGTGACGAGGTTCCCAGTCGGTCGGGGTCTGCATGCGCGGGGCGGAGGCCAGCGTGCTGCTCACCAGCCAGCCCAGCGTGCGCGGAGTGGGTTGATAGTCGTGGCGGGTCAAGGCGGTCAAGAACAGCTGGCCATACTCCTGGCGGCCACCGGCGGCCAGTTGCTCGAGCATGGGGGCGCAGAGTTCGGGCTTGCGAGCGCACCACGAGGCCAGGGTGTCCGCCCTGGGAGCGTTGAGAGGATCGGCCACCGCGGCTCGCATGAACGCTTCGTCGAGCACTTCGGGAAAGGCCGCCACCAGGGCTGCTTCGTAGTCGGTTTGGTCGAGGGTTCCCAGGTTACGAGCCCGCTCGGGCACCGCCGTCAAGGCTTGCAGATGGGGCTTGAGTTCGGCTCGCAGATCGTCGTCGCTGCCTGCTTTACGCAGCAAGGCCGAGACGCCTTGCAGAGCGGCCGGGTCGAAGACTCCGTAGTCCATTTCGGTCAGGGCCGCGCTAAGTTGACCGTGGCCGGCCAGACTGGCGAGTTGCTGGGGAGTGCGACCCGGGATGAGAGTCAGGCCCTCGGGACGAGCGACCACCACGCAAGCGGCCGGGTTGTGGCTGCCGTGCCAGAGTCCACGGGCTTTCCAGTCCGCCAGAATCTGGTCGGCCGCCGCGCGCAAGGCGAGGTCCTGGGTCCGGGAGGCGCTCACCACCGCCGCCAGAGTGGCCGGCACGGGGTCCTTACGGGCCAGCTGGTCAAGCTGGGTGAGAGCATAGCGCGAGCCACCCGAGCCGGCCAGCAAGCTGCGAAATTCATGCAGCTCATTGCGGACCCCGGGAGAGAGGACGGTGTCTTGCTGTTGGAATGGCGTGTACGTGTCGGTGAGTGAGGTGGCTTGCGCCGGTTGAACCGAAGACCGCTGCCAACCTGGCTTGAAGGCGATCGACGAGATCATGGTCTCAGTCAATCAGCTGGCCCTGAACCTACGCTGAAAGTCGCACGTTGGCGAAACTCGCGTTCAGAAATCAGCCCTGCCTCGAGCAGCCGGCGCAGCTTCTGGGGGTCATCGGCTTGCTGGTTGCGAGCGACCAGGCCGAGTTCCACCAGGTGCTCTCGCCGTTCTCTTTCAGCCACTACCGCCGGGTCCGGAGGCGGACGAGGTGCAGCTAGGACCCGGGCCGGTGGGGGTCGGTAGGGACGAGTCCGAAAGTCGACGTAGGCTCCCCGGGCGTCGCGCATTTTGACGTCGACATGATCGACCACGACCCGGCCTACGACCTGCCCTGGTTCGATGCGATCGCCGGGCCACACGGCCGGAGCCAGATGCCCGTAGGTGACCTCCACGCCGTCGCGGCCGCGGACGGTAATGCCGAACTCGTCACCGTACCAGGGAGTCACGGCCACCACCTGGCCTGGCCAGGCGGCCCGCACCGCCGAGCCGGCCAGCATGGCGATGTCATACCCGTTGTGAAGCCCTGGATAGCGACGGTATTTCGAGACCGAGCGAGGGTCGTAGAAGCCAGAGCTGACGTAACATCCAGGGTCTCCCCGTCGTTGCTGGAGCAAGAGGGCGTCCAGGTCCCCCCAGGCAGAAAGCGAGAGTAGAAGCCACAACAGCAGCACTCTCACAGGCGGCCCCCCACGGCCTCGAGTAGCAACCGGTATTGGGCATACTCGGCTTGTAACTCGAGCAGGGACAGGGCCGCGTCCAGGCGGGCGTTCTCGCGTTGGTTGACCAGAAACAGGGTGCCTTCGCCCAGCTCGAAGCGCAGCTTCTCGGCCTCTTCTAGTTGAGTGGCCAGGGCCAGTGCCTGGCTGGCCTGCTGGTAGCGCTCGACGGCGGTAACCACGGCCGAAGCCGCATCGCGCACCTCGAGCACGATGGTGCGGATGGTCTCGACCTGCTCAAGGGCCAACTGGTCGGTCTTGAGCCGGGCCGCCAGCAGGCGTCCGTCGGCGCCGCGGGTAGCCAGAGGGATGACCAGCTCCAGGCCCGCCTTGACCGAGATACCGATTCCGGTCGGATCGATTCCGGGGGAGAGGGTGAGGTCCAGTTGCGGAAGCTGGTCGTTCTTAGCCAGCGCCTCGTCGATGGCGATCCGCTCCAGGGCAAACTCGAGGCTCGACACCTCGGGGCGCAAGCGCAGGGCTTCGACTTCGGCCTGGGCTAACTGGGCGGGTTCCAGGCCCGTCGGCTGAGGCAGCTCTTCGGGGGCAGAAGACGGCAGTTCCTGGGCTTGACCCTGGCTGTTCCAGAGGTAGTAAGCCAGCTTCAACTGGGCTTTCTCCACCTCACGGCGGGCCTTGACCACCATCTCTCGACGTTTGGCTACCGTTTGCTCGGCCTCGAGTTGATTGACTCGGGCCAGGTCGCCCGCGGCCACGCGCTCCGCCACGTTGTCCAGTCGCTGCTGGGCCAATTGCAGGCTGGTCTCCACCAGTTCCAACTGGCGCGTCGAACCGACCCATCCCCAGTAGGCGCTGCCGGCGGCCAGCAGCGTCTGCAGGCGGGCCAGCTGGTAGTAAGCGCCGGCGCTTCTTTCGCCCACCATGGCACGCTGCTCTTCGGCCGCCTTTTCGTTGATGGAGGCTCCCCGCAGCAGGGGCAGCTTCATCTCGGCAAAAAACTCGCCGGCCTGGCCGGTGTTCGAAAGAGGTGATTTCACCGCTCCCTGGTGATTGCGATAACCCGCCTGGAGCTTCATTCCCGAGCGGTCCAGATAGCCGTAGGCCAGGCCGGTACCCCAGAAGGTCTTGGCTTTATCCTCGCTATTGTAGCGCTGGGTGAGGGTGTAAAAGCCGATCGATGGATCAAAAGCGCCCTGCTTTTCTAGCGTCTTGGCCCGAGCCACTTCCAGCTCGAGTTCGGCTTTGCGCAACTTGGGGTGATTGCGCTCGACCGCCTGGAGAACGTCGGCCAGGGTAAGGGCCGAGGCCATCTGCGTGAGCAGCAGCAGAATAGCAAACAGCAGTCTCATCGTCGGATCACCGGCTTGGTCTTGGCTTTCTTGTCGTCGAGGGGCACGGCCGGGAAGGCGTTGAGCTGGCGCCACATTTCGTAGTAGAGCGGCACCTCTCCCAGCATCACCCAGCCGGTAGCCCCTCCCCCAACCCTGAGCTGGTCCGGCCCCGGCCAGGGTCCATCGGGGCGAACCAGCACGCGAAAGCGCGACTTGCCATCATCCACGGCATCCACCACGGCCACCGTGCCTCCGAAGGTGCCGGCGGCAGCCCAGGGCCAGGCTGCGAACGGCACGGCCGGGAAGCCGTCGAACATCAGTCGCACCTGGCTGCCCGGGGTGACGAGCGGGGCATCGAAGCTGGTGAAAAACAGTTCCACTGCCTGGTCCTGGGTGGTGGGCACGATCAGGGCCAGTTCGTCTCCCTCCTTGACCGCCTCGCCGGGTCCGAACTTGGCCAACCGGGCCACCCGGCCATCGGCCGGGGCTAGAACCTTGCGCAGGCGCTCGCGGACCGCCAGAGCTCCCAATTCGTTGCGGAGCTTTTCCAGCTTCTCGTCGGTCTCGGCCAGGCTCTCTTGAGTTTTTAGCGAGTCGTCACGAACCTTGAGGATCTCCTCCTGGATCTCGGTGGCGATTTTCTGGCGCTCGAGGCCGGCAATGGCGATGTCGCGGGCGGCTACGTCGAGTTCGGCGCGCAGGGCCACGGTGTCGGTCTGGCTCTTGACGTAACTCTGCTCGGCGAGTTCCCGATCGCGTTGCGAGCGCAAGCCGGCGGCGTACAGCTTTTCGACTCGCTCGAGATTGAGGCGCGAGGTCACCTCGTTCTGCTCCGCCGCCAAGAGCTTCTGGCGCGTCATCTCGCGTTTTTGGACAGTCTGGGATTGCTTTTCGCCGGCCGCCGGCAAAGCCGCGGCCGAGGCTTGCTCCAGATTTTGCCGTTGGCTTTCCAGGGTGTCTAAGCGGAGCAGGGCAGCCTGGCGTTTATTTTCCAGGGCCAGGATCTGATTATCCAGGCGCAAGCGAAGGTCGGGATCGAGATACTTGCTGTCGGTGTCCTCGATAACGCACAGCAGGTCGCCGCGGGACACCAGCTCTCCCTCGAAAACATGCCAGCTTTGCAGGCGACCCTTGATCTGAGCGTCCACGGTTTGGGGCCGTTGCATCGGGGAGAACACGGTGACCTCTCCTTTGCCCACCACGGTTTGGCGCCAGGGGACAAGCACCAGGCAGGCCACCAGGCCGGCCAGCATCACCAACAATACGGCGGCCAGGGTGAGGGCGGGTCGACCCACCGACACCAGTTGGTAGGAGAGATAGCTTTCGGCAGTGGATTTGCTTTCCGAGTCGACGGGGTAGGGCATCTACAGGAACTCCTCCAGACCTCTCGCCAGGTGGGGCAACTCTTTCCATAACGCGCTGTCGGGCTTGCGCACCATTTGGCGCCAATCGCCCTGGCCAACCACGCAGCCCCGGCTCAAGACGACAACCAGGTCGCAGCGACGCACGGCCTCGGGGTCGGCCATGGTGGCTACCACGGTGGTGCCTGGGTTTGGGGCCAGGAGTTGGCCGTAGATCTCGACGCGCCGTGGCTCGTCGACGGCCGGCAGCGGGTCGTCGAGCAGCAAGAGGCGAGGACTTTCGACCAGAGCTCTGGCCAACAACACCCGCTGCAGCTGGCTATCGCTGAGATTGCGACCCATGCTGGCCAGGCGAGTAGAGAGGCCGGCGAAGTCGTCTTGTAGCCCCACCAGGGACAACACTCGCCGCAGTTCGTGATGACCGACATCTCGACCCATGTGGATGTTCTCTTCCAGGCTGCCCTCGAAGATCTCGTTACGAGCCGAGGCCAGGGACACAGCTTGCCAGAGTGAACTCAGCTCGACCTCGCCCAGGTCGATCTCGTCGATTTCCAGGCTGCCGTGATCCGGTTCGAGCAGGCCGGCCATCAATTGCAGCAGCGTCGACTTGCCCGAGCCGTTACTGCCCAGCAGGGCCACCCGCTGGCCGGACGCCAGTTGCAGGTCGACTCTCTCGAGGGCCGGGCGGTCTTGATGGCGCAGACTTACCGAGCGCAGGTTGAGGGCTGCGCCTCGCTTCGTGTCGGGCAGGGGACGCCCGCCCTGGCGATCGACCGGCAGGGCCGTGATATAGCCGACCTTGGCCAGACCCGTGTGCAGGTCATAGAAGGGTTCGACCAGGCGAATCAGCTTGTCTGACGCTTTGAGCACTCCCCAGACCACCAGCTCGGCGGCCACCAGTTGACCCAGCGTCAGTTGCCGGTTGATGACCATCCAGCCCCCCAGTCCCAGCATGCCCGCCAGGGCCAGCGAGCCCAACAGATAGTGAGCGCAGAACTGTCTTAGAATGACGGCGAAATGGCGCCTTCGATCGCGGATGAAGTTGGCCACTCGCTGGTCGGCCTGACGGATCCAATAGTCGGGATGCCCATCGAGTTTCAGGCCCGTGTGGCAGCGTGCGGTTTCCTCCAGCCACTCGGCCACCTCGTATTTGCGGCTCGACTCGGCCAGGCTGGTGCGAATGCCCCCCAGCCCGAGAACGGTGAGGATGAAGAACCCGGCCCCGGCCAGAGCCAGGGCGAAGGCGAGCAGTTGGGGGCCGTAAAGAGCCAGCAGGCTCAATCCTACCATCACCTCGAAAAGCGCGCCGGGACCTTCGAACACGAGCTTGAACCAGCTCTTCTGAACATTGACCACATCGAAGAATCGGTTCATTAATTCGGGAGGATTTTGCTCGGCCAGGGCCTGGCGAGAAACCCTGGTTAGACGTTGCGAGAGGCGCAAAGCGACCCGAGCGAAGATACGCTCTCGCATGCGCTCGACCAGGGCCAGGCGCAGCAGTGTCAGTAGGCCCGCGAAGAACAGTCCACCGAAGACCGCCATCGTGAGCACCACCAGCGGTTGAAGCGACAGCCCGACGGCCACGATATTGACCAGCGCCTGGGCGGCCAGGGGGACGGCCAGCCAGAGCAAACTGGTGACCAGACTGTAGACGAGGACTACCGCCAGGTCACGGCGATCCTCGGCGAGCATGGTAGCCAGACGTTTCCAGGAAGAGGGATACTTCGCCATCAACGGGATAGTAGCCGGCGGATTTGAACGCTTTCCAGGGCCACGATGAGCGTTCGATGAGACGAGAATTAGACTCTTCTCAGATTCGACCCTCGAGCGGCCAACTCACCGGCCAGTTACAGCGCCACGGCGAGCGAGAATAGAACCAGCCGCGGTAGCACAATACGGCCACTCCCTGGTCTAAACCGACCAGGTCTGGGTGTTCGGCGCCCAGCCAGGCGGCCAGCAGTTGGCGGCCTTCCTCCAGCGGGCGTGAGTCGCCGGTGACCACCGCTTGCAGCAAGAGGGAGGTGCCTACCTCGGGGTGGTCAGGGCCATAGACAGTGCGAAAGAGCGCTTCGCGTTGGCGGGCCAGGGCCAGGGCCCGCTCCGGGCAACCGAGGCAGAAGCTGGCTAGCGCCTCGAGGGTGAGGGACTCGCCGCGGGACGGATTTCCTGGGCCATAGGCCTCCACCCGCAGTTCATGGGCCCGGCCAGCCAACTCCAGAGCCTGGACTGGCTGGTCGTGATGCAAAGCCAACCAGGCCCCCACCTCCAGCAAGCTGATCTGGCGTCGATGCTTGGAGCCGAGATGGACCTTCAGGTGCTGGGCCTGCTTCCAGAGATCCCAGAGCTCCTCAGACGCGCCCTCGGGGGCCAGCCACCAGAGGCCAGCTTCCAGGCTTTCGGCCACCACATGGGGTTTACGCAGGCCATGCAGACTCCGATAAAGCTGCTTGGCTTGCTCCCAGTGGGCCCGGCCCTTCTCTCGCTGATCCTGGCGAGCCATGATCGTGGCGAGATTCAGGTAGCGATTGCTGCGGGCATGTTCATCGAGCCGCGGCAACTCGGCTTCCAGCAGGGCTGTAGCCCGGTCGAAATCGCCCAGATAGTAGAGCAGGCAGGCTTTCTGCAGCTCGCTTCCCTCCAGCCGGTCCATTAAACGCAGCGAGCGGGTCATGGCGCCGCGGGTGCGCAGGCTCCGGGCTACCTGGCGAATCAGAGGACGGTGACCCACGTCGTCGGGCAGGTCGCCCTGCTCGACTAGATGCAGCTTGAGTTCATGAGCGGTGCGGTTGACCAGCGAGAGCACCTCGAGATAGCGCTCGTCCTCGACCAGCCCGGCCTGGGAGAGGTCCTTGCGAAGGTCGTCGCGGCGCACCAGGGCCTCGACATCCCCGATTCCCAGTTTGAGGGGGCGACGAAAGGCCAGCCCTCGCACCACCACGATCAGTTGCGAATTGGTCCCCCGACCCAGCTGGCCATCTTGACCCAGGGCCACGTAGCCATCCGGCCACTGGTGCTTGGCCAGAGGCTCGTTGACCGGAACGTGGCTCGGCAGAGGCTCGCCGTCAATCCAGAACGCCAGATTGAAGCCGATGCACCGCTCTCGAATGGCCTCTCGTTCGCTGGCGTCGAAGCAACGCCTGAACCAGAGCATCGGCCGCCGTCGATAAGCCAGGGTGATGACCGTTTGGGGCTCGGGGAAGGGCGGGGGCAGGCTCTCGACGTGGGGCTCGGAGAGGCCGAGCCACAGGCGATGTCCGCTTTGCGGATCCCACGATTCCACCGTGATGAAGCGTAGCGGCAGGTTCTGAGCGCCGCGCAGGCCGATAGCCAGTTCCTGGTAGGCGTGCTGCTCGGGACCGGTGGGGGAGCCCAGTACGTATTGGAAGATGTCGCCCAGTATGGCCCGGGGAAAGATCGCCCCTCGGGCCGTCAGACGGGCTTCCAGGGGGCTCCACTCGAGTTCGATTCGCTCGGCCCCCGCCCCGACGGCGGCGCTGACCAGGTTGAGAATGTAATGACTGGGGTCGGCCAGGCGAAACGAACCCAGTTTCTCGAGGGCTCGCTCGGAACTGAGCGTGAAGGTTCCCGACGAATCGAAGCGTCCCTGGCTATAGAGACCTTCCAGCATCTCTTCGAACTCGTTGAGATCGGCTTCCACACTAGCTTCTTCGCGTTGGCGAAAAGCGTTCCCGCCAGCAGGTTTTCGGGGGTCTAACGTTATATTTGTAAACAGTTTGTTAAATCAGGTCCAGGGTACTTAACTCTGGTTCGCCGGGTGGGATAGACAATCAACAACCTTTAGAAACCAAATACACGCTCGAAGGGGAAAGCAAAAAATGGCTGGCTATATGACGATGAATCCTGCAATGATGTACGGACAATTCAACATCTCTGCAGGAGGCTGCTACGGCCCGAACATGGGCAACAGTTGCGGCAATATTCTCGGCGGACAGGGTGGCAAGACCCTGATCGGCGCCCTTCTCGGAACTTTGGCCGGCGGTATGCTGATGCCGGGCAACCCGCTCGGTATGCTCCTGGGCGCTGGCCTCGGCGCTTTCGTCGGCAACCAGATGGGACAACACCATCAGGGCGGTTGCTGCAACCAGAACTATCCCAACGCCGGCTGCTATCCTCCTGGTGGCAACAACTGGTTCGGCGGTCCTCAGAACGGCGGCTGGTGCCCTCCTCAGCAGGGTGGCTGGTGCCCGCAACCCCCTTACTGGGGCGGCGGCCAGAACTGGGGCGGCGGCCAGAACTGGGGTGGCGGCCAGAACTGGGGTGGCGGCGGCAACTGCTGCCCTGGCTACCAACAGCCCTGGGGCCATCAGTGCGGCCCTCAGAACCACTGCCACCAGGGCCCGGGCGGCAATCCCGGCGGCCAGCTCTGCCAGGAGAAGGATGGCAAGCCGATCAAATACACCACCAGCGGTGGTTACAACGTCGAAGTGAACGGCCACGACGTCAAGATTACCGACCCTAACGGCCACGTTCTCAACAGCTGGGGCGACCCCCACGAGAAGCTCGACGGCAAGCACATCAAGGACTGGGAAGGCAAACAGCGCTCCATCATCCTTGGCGACGGCACCAAGATCACCATGAGCGCCACCGGCGCCCAGGGCGTCACCACCAACACCAGCATCTACGACGGCAACCAGAACGTTCAGATCAATAACGAAGGCAACCACATCACCCATCACTCGGCCAACCCCTGGGACACCTGGTCCCGCGAGGGTCGCCAGTACGACGGTGAGACCGCTGTCTTCCGTCCCACCTGGGATGGCGGCGCTGCCTACTACAACATCTACAACCAGGACCAAAACCTGAACATTACCCGCAACTGGGACCCCCTGGCTCGGGTGCTCGGCGACGGTAAGGTCAAAGACTACTACGACGACCCTCGTCTCGGTCACACCTAAACCCAAACAGCGAATCTAAGTAGGAGCCGGCGGAGCTTGCGCGAAGCCGGCTCTTAGATTTTCTAGGAGGACCCTTCAGTGCCCACAGATACCCAACCGCAAGGCGACCGAGTTTTGTTGACCACGGTCCAGGCGGTCCTGGAAGGTACGGCTACCGTCGAGGAACTGCTCGAGGTGGTCGAGCAGAGTCGCCAGTCGATGGTCGATTCGCTGGCCGATTTCAAAGCAAGCTATGAGGGTCTTGGACCCGAAGGGCGCGAGGCTTGCGCCAGTTTGGTAGACACGGCCGACCAGTTGTTTGCCATCATGGCCCAGGCCATCGACATGATCGCCAACTATGCCGAAAGCGGTGATCCCAATGACCTGCGGGTCGGGCTGTCCCAGGTCGACCGGGCTGCCTTTCAGATCAACCTCTTGTCACTGGATTTTCGCCACAAGGCTCTGGCGGCCGAGGGGCCGACCGAGATTCCCCAGCTGAACCTTCTCATCAAGTTTCACGAAGCTTACCAGCAAGACCCCAAAGCCAACTTCGAGCCTCTCCGCGAGGCCGTGCAGTTCGAGCGGGTCGAGGCCTTGAAGGCTCTCGATGATCTGGCCAAGGAGCCTGACATCAGCGAGGTGGCCAGCATGAAGGCCGCCTTTGACGAGCACCTGCGCTGCATGAACCGGCTGGCTCACGCTCTCGATGAGAAAAAGGCCTTCCAGATCGACAAGGAGCTGCATCAATCTCGCACCACTTTTGGTCGGATCAAAGAGCTCATGCCGGTGGTGCAGATGGCCCTGCGGGGCCACGGCCCCACCGCCTACCCCGATATCAACCTGATCCTCAAGCTGGCCAGAGACGTCGAGCTGCAACGGGTCAGCGAGTCGCTGCTGGTCGACGCCCTCGAGAATGTGGCCGAAAGCTTCGGAGAGACTCGCGAGAAATTGGCTTCTGCCACCGGAGAGGGCGAGTCGGCCTTGCTCAAGGAAGAACTCGAGAAGGCCCAGCAAGCCTTCGACATGATGGAAGAGGCCATCGACGAGTTCGATGAGTTCTTCGAGGGTCGCATGCTCCACGTTTTGCAAGGCGCAGCGGCCAAGCTCGAGCAGGCCGCCGTCGAGATGGAGAGCGCCTACAAAGGGGTGCTCAAAGTGGCCGATCGCGAGGGCAAGACGCCCTGCATGAAGTGCGGTCACTACAATCCGGTCGAGCGGCAGTTGTGCGAGTCTTGCGGGGCTCCGCTGCCGGTCAAGGCGGGTACGGCCCGCTCGACTTTCGAGACTTCCGAAGGCCCGAATCGACAGGCCGGCAGCACCGGCGAGCCCTTTGTGACCACCAACCTGCTGAAGGTCTACCAGGCCGTCAACGCCATCGACGCAGGCGAGATCACGGCCGACGAGTTTACCGAAGTGCTCAACTGGTTCGAGAACCTGGTCGAGGTCAACTACAACAACGCCCCCGAACCCGACGAAGAAGGCGGCGAGGCGGCCGAGGCGCTCGAAGAGATGTTCGTCAACGGCGTGGAAGAGATCCGCAAAGGGATCGCCTGTCTGCGCGACTATCTCGAGTCGGGGCTACAGGCTCAGTTGCAGAACGGCGTTCGCGAGATCGACCAGGGAGCCCGCAAACTGGCCACCATCGCCGACGCTACCCGACCCGGCCTGGCGGCCGAACTGGGAAAGGGTGAAGAGTGAGAATCCAGGTTCTCGACCACCACTTTCTCGGTGCTTCTCAGACGGTGGCCAGTTTTCTGGTGGAAGGTCCCGGCGGTCACGTGCTCATCGAGACCGGACCGGCCAGCACCTTGAGCACCATGGAGGGCCACCTGGCCGACCGGGGATTAAAGCCGGGTGACATCGCGGCGGTGCTGGTAACTCACATCCACCTCGATCACGCCGGCGCTTGCGGTTGGTGGGCTCGCCACGGTTGTCCCATCTATGTGCACGAGCAAGGCGCACCCCATTTGATCGACCCCTCTAAGTTGCTGGCCAGCGCCGCCCGGATCTACCGCGACCGCATGCAAGAGTTGTGGGGCACGGTCGAGCCGGTGCCTGAGGCTCAGGTCAGGGCCTTGACCGATGGGCAGCAAGTCGAGGTGGCCGGGCTGAAGTTCGTGGTCCACGACACGCCAGGTCACGCCCGCCATCACATGGCCTTCCAGCTCGAGGACGTGGCCTTCACGGGGGATGTGGCCGCGGTTCGTCTGGCCGGTGGCAAGTTCATCTCGCTGCCGGCCCCCCCGCCCGAGTTCGACCGCGAGGCCTGGAAGGCCAGTCTCGAAAAGCTGGCTCGACTGGAGCTGTCGGCCCTTTATCTGACTCATTTCGGTCGTTTCGACGATGTGGCCGCTCATCTGGCCACCATCGACGGCTTGCTCGACAAAACGGTGGAGTTCTTCGAGCAAAATCACCATCTCGAGGGCGACGCCCTGACTCGGGCTTACCGCCAGTGGGATCAGGCCCGGGCCGCGGCCGACGGGGTCGGGACCGACGACTACGACCGCTACGAGAAGGCCAATCCGACCTTCATGTCGGTTACCGGCGTCAAGCGCTATCTCAGCAAGCGCTAAAATCAGTTTCTTTTGAGGCGACCGGTCTAAGCTGTCAGCATGGTTAGCCTCAGCCAGGCGGCCAGCCGTCTATTGCGCGACGAGTCGCGGCTGCCGATGGTCAAGAAGTGGGCCACCTCGACCAATCGTTGGGGCGCCCAGACTGCTCCTGTTGCCACTCAAGATACGGTTTTTTTGTGCGAGGACAGCAGTGGCGTGCGGGCCGTGCGCAGCGACACTGGCGAGACGGTCTGGACCCGCCAGCAATTGACCTGCTGGAGTCAGCCGGCCCTGGCCGGCGAGCGGCTCTTCGTGCGGGACTATGGCAGCCTTAAGTCGCTCGACACCCAGAGTGGCGAAATAGCCTGGGAAGTGCCCATCTCGGATCGTGGTTCGGGACGGCCCGAAGTGGCCCGGGGGCGGGTGTTCTATACCGAGCCCGGGTTGGTGGCCGCTCGTGAGAGCCAGGATGGTGCCCTCGTCTGGCAGCGCGAACTTCACGAGCCTGCCCTGGTAGGGGCGACTCCGGCCGGTGACCTGGTGGTCTATAGCGACAAGAAGATTCACTGCCTCGAGGGTCAAACGGGCGACACCCAATGGACCATCCCGGCCCCGGGCAAGGTGGCGGCTCGACTGACACCTGACGGCACCCTGCTGCTGCAGCGACCGACCGGAGGGTGGCTGCCGGTGTTGATGCCCGAGAAGAACACTCTCTTCGGCTACGACTCGGCCAGCGGATCCAGGCTGTGGAAAGAGCATACTCCCGCCCTGACTTTCGAGGTCGACGAACATGGCCAGTTTCTCACGGCGGATCATCAAGGCCATGTCGAGCAACGGATAGCCCGCACCGGCGAACGGACCTGGAGCGCCGAGTGCAAGTCGACTCCCGAGTGGCTTCAGGCGACCCCGGACGGGACCTGGCTGGTGGGCGAAAGGACCGCTCTGACCGCTCTAGCGGCGGACACCGGCGAACAGCTCTGGCAAGGCCGCCTGGAAAGGCCCACCGGTCAGCCAGCCAGCGGCCCCAACGGGACCCTCTTCGTGCGCTCCGAGGGCGAGATTTTTTGTCTGACGCGGCCTGTTGACGGCCGTGAAGAGGCCGCCACCAACCCGGTCACCCTGAGAGAAGAAGACGACCTGGTCTTTTTTGACGGGCTGGCCGTGGAACGGCGTTCCTGACGGACCGAAAGGCCTAGACAGACGGGGTAGAATCCCTCCTAGGCAAAGCCTGCCTTACACCGATGATCCAGGCAGCGAATCAACGCCTGTGGAGGAACAATGATTACCAGAAGACGTCATCAACCCCGGTTGCCCGGTTGTGAAAATCGCCGACGAGCACCCCGGCATCCCCGTGTTTTCGAGGTGGCCGTGGGCAATCAGCAAGTGCGGGCGCTCAACATCTCCGCCACCGGCATCCGGGTGGTCAGCCCCCACCGGCTGGGCGACCAGGAAGTGACGCTGTCCATCCCGATGGAGTCGGGCTACATCCTCGAGGTGCAGGGACGGCCAGTGTGGCAACAGGCCCTGGGCGGCGAGACCCACGTGGTGGGCATCGCCTTTGGCCCTGACCCGGTGGCCCAGGCACGCCTGAGCAATTGGTTGGATTGTTGGCAGCTAATGGCGGCCTGATTCGACGGCCAACAGTTCTTCCTGGGTCTGAAACGCGAGCCGGCTCTTCTCTTCGGCCAGCCGAGCCAGACAACGGTTGAGCAAAAGCTTCTCCTGGGCTTCGCCCTCCAGGGAAGTCTCGATGGCAAAGCGCACGTCCAGACGCAGGGTGGCTTTGGTCCAGAGCAGTTCGCGACCCATGATCTCTTCGCGAATCCGCTGGGTTAGACGCTCGGCATGGAAGGCGTCGCAGTTGGGCAAGATCAGGGCGAAGGTGGCCTCGCCCAGACGGGCCACCGTGTCGGTGCGCCGGCAGGCGTCAGATAGGCACTGGGCCAGGCGCAGCACCAGATCGTTGATCAAGGCGTGGTCGTGCACGGCACGCATAGCCTCGATGTTGGCCACCTTCAGCAAGCTCAGAGCCAGCGTATGGCGATAGCGACGGGCCCGCAGCACTTCGTCTTGCAGGCGGTGGTGAAAATGGACGCGATTGGCCAGCCCGGTAAAAGGGTCTTTGACGGCCGCCTGATACAGCCGGGCATTGTCGATGGCTCGCGCGGCCTGACGGGCCAGTCGGGTAGCCTTGCGCAGGTCGCGCCGGGTGAAAGGGTCGCCGTTGCGTTTGTTGGTCAAGTTGAGCACGCCTAGAACCATGCCTTCCGATTGCAGCGGAACACACAACAAAGATTCGGCAAAGCTCGACTCGGGGTCGAGGAAATCTTTCTGCGACTCGACGCGGTTGACGATGCGAGGCTGTCCCGACTGAGCCACCTGGCCGGCCACCCCCTGACCCAGTTTGATACGACGGCTGGGCATCAGGCCTTCTTCAAGCTGAGCTTGAACGCGCGGGTCAAGACCTCGAACGGCTCGCACCACCAATTCGTCGGTGTGGGTGTCGACCAGCATCAGCGAACCCTTTTCGGCCCCCAGGGCGACCCTGGCCGCCTCTAGCAGATCTTCGAGTTGGGACCACTGGTCCTCGAGCTGCACCAGAGCGTCGCCCCACTCTTCAAAGGTCGTCAGGGCCGTGCGCCGGCGGTTGACCTCGTTCTTGAGGTGGGCCAGCTGCTCTTGCAAGCGCAGGCGCTCGAGGGCCTCGCCCGCCCGGCGGGCCAGCATCCGGGCGGTAGCCCGCTGCTCATCGCCCTTGAGTTTGGCGTCGAGGGTGAGGATGCCGACCAGGCCCTCGGCCCCGGTCACGGGGATCCAGGTGACCCCTCCCAAACCCTCGAGGGCGTTCTCGCGAAAACTGCCCGGATAGGCTGGAAAACCCAGGGCGTCGCAGACCAGAAACGGCTCGTCCCCCTGGACCATCTCCCACAGGATGCCGGGGCTGGGGTGATACGAAGTGGCCGACACTTCGTCGTCGAATTCGCCTCGGGACCCGAGCAGCGAGAAGCAGTGCGGCCGGGGACGCCAGACCAAAAAGGCCAGCCGCTCGGCCCCGGTGCGTTCGGCCAGGGCCGCCAGCACCAGATCGGCCACCTCTTCTGCCTGGGTGCAGCAGACCAGGGCGCGGAGCAGACGATCCAGCACTTGGAGATGGGCCGAGCGCGGCAGCCCGTTGAGGCTGGTAGTCGGGGTCTCAGTCACACCGCGATCGTACCCGTCAGGAGTGGAAGGCAAACCTGGTGAACTGGGTGCCCTCGCGTCCGGCTGCCGCTGCCACCAGATGAGTAGAGTCGGTGATGGCCGCCCTGGCGCCGGTGCGCTGAGCGAAGCGGGCAGCCGCCTCTACTTTGGGTAACATGCTGCCGGCGCCGAAATGGCCGGCTCCCATGTAGGTCTGGGCCTGTTCGGCAGTAAGCACATCCAGGGGCTGTTCCTCCGGAGTTCCGAAGTGAATGTATACCTTCGGCACGGCCGTGCAGATCAAGAGCAGGTCGGCGGCCATTTGGGCGGCCAGCAGACCGGCGGTGCGGTCTTTGTCGATGACGGCCGGTATTCCCTCGTGGTGGGCGTTGACGGGGATGCCGCCCCCACCGGCCACTACCATCAAGACGTCCTGTTGAGCGAGGGCCTGCATGGCCGCCAGTTCAACGATCCGGCGGGGTTCGGGGGACGGAACCACCCGCCTCCAGCCGCGTCCCGCATCCTCGACAATGGTCCAGCCCTCTTCGTCGCGGCGCGCCTCGGCCGCGTCGCGCAGCAGAAACGGGCCGATCGGTTTCTCGGGGTTCTCGAAAGCCGGGTCGTTCGGGTCCACCTCGACCTGGGTCACCAGCGAGACCGGCAAGGTGGTCCGGCCGCGGGCTTGAAATTCTGCACCCAGGGCCCGTTGAAAGTCGTAGCCGAGCGTAGCCTGCGTCTCGGCCACACACTGGTCGAGCGTCATCGGCGCGACTTGCTCGCGGGCCAGTTCCGAGCGGCGCAGAGAGGCACCCACCTGAGGGCCGTTACCGTGGGTGAGGACGACTTTCCAGCCGGCCTCGAGCAGACCCACGATGGGGATCACCGAGGCCTGAATCGAGGCATACCCTTCGACCACGGCGTTGCCGCCGACGGCCACCACGGCCAGACCCGGTAGGCGGCGAAACATACGCCGGTGGATGATGCCGGCATCGTCGAATTCGGGTCCCTCGGCGTGATAGCCCAGGCGTTCGTAAAAGGGGATGACATCGAGTTGGGCGTCGAGCATCACCTCGACCATGCCGCGTTGGCGAGCCCGCTCCTCGATGGCGCGCATGACGGCCTGGCCCACTCCGCTGCCGCGTACCGACTGGCGTACCACCACCCGGCCGATCTTGCCGCGACCGTCGCCGATTTCCACCAGGCGGGCCGTGGCCATGGGGGCACCCTTGGAGAACAGCACCAGATGCTCGGCCAACTCGTCGAGTTCGTCCTTTTCGAGTTCGAGCGGCACGCCTTGTTCGTGAACGAAGACCTCTTCGCGCAGGGCGAAATTGGCTTCCATTTCCGCCTCGGACCGGGCGAAACAGAATTTCATCTGGATAGAATTTTCGCGCCGCCTTCTCGCTCCTCCAGGAAAGGGGTTATCTCCTGGTTCGAGGCTCCCCGCGCAGGATCGAGGCGTGGCCCAGGTGGCGGGCCAACAGCTCGCGCGAGCGCCGCCCAAAGGTCTCGAAGGTGATGCCGCAGCTGTCTTCCAAGCCCCGGGTCGACTGGGTCCAAGCTACGGTGCCGGTGGCTTCGAGCTTGGTACCGGCCAGGTGAATGCTCATGTGGACCCGGTCGCCCACCTGCAGTTCGGGAGCATCGTGCACCCGGACGCCCCCCAGCGATAGATCGGCCGACTTGCGCAATCCCACTCCCGAGGGCAGCGAGAACTCGACCACGGCCTCGAGAGGCATGCGCTGGTGACCACGCCGCTCGTCTTCGGGCGAATCGCGCATCAAGCAGACCCGGTTGCGCCCTTCATTCTTGGCTCGATAAAGGGCCTCGTCGGCGCGGCGCAGCAATAACTCCATGGTCTCTTCATCCTTGAGCACCCCCGGCATCTCGGGTTCGGCGGCCCGATACCACGAGACGCCAATGCTGATGGTGACCTGCGGGTCGTGGCACGTCTGCTCGACCGCTGCCCGCAACTTTTCGGCCACCATCTCGGCCCCATCAGCATCGGTCGAGGGCAGCATCACCACGAACTCCTCGCCGCCGAAGCGGGCCACAATGTCGCCCTTGCGGGTCATCGAATAAATCGAGGTAGCTACCCGACGCAGCACCACGTCTCCCTCGAGGTGGCCAAGCCGATCATTGATCCGTTTGAAATGGTCGACGTCGATCATCAGACACGACAGCACCGGGGGGCCGGGTCGCGAATACTGGTTCACATGCTGGCGCATCGATTCGAACAGGTAGCGACGCGAGAAGACACCGGTGAGCTCGTCGCGAATGACCTTCTCACGCAGGCAAAGCGCCTCGAACAGCCGGATCTGGTTCTTCACCCGAGCGCGCACCAGTAGCTCGGAGTTGGGCCATTCGACGAAGTCGTTGACCCCCGATTCGAGCCAGCGCTCGAGGCGCGGTCGCTCCAATCCGGGCTCGACCAGGGCCAGCGAAGGGGTCTCGCCCGAGAAATCGGTTTGGCGGATGGGGCCCAGCCAGGCTGCGAGTTCTTGCTCGAGCAGGGGGTCGTCAAAGATGACCAGGGCCGGCGGCGAGTGGTGCACCAGGTTGCGATAGCTCTCGAGTTCGAGACATTGCACCACTTCATAGCCTTCAGCCAGAAGATAGGTTCGGAAAGTTCCGGCGGTGGGGGACCCCCCGCAGAGGAGAATCGACCGGCGCTCCTGCTCGTCCATAGTAACCGTTTCCCCCTCCTTTTGGTGAATCCCTACGCTTGGTGTTTACCTGGTAGCAACAAAACCCCTGGTCCGGCTGTGTATTGTTCTGTCAGCATCGGAGGAAGAATGCAAGCAGTATCAAGCCAGCTCACCTCGACCCGCCTGCCGGCGGCCGCCAAACCTCAAACCTACGACTTGATCGTGACCGGAGCCGGAGTCAAAGATCTGGTCTCGTTTTCAGACCCCTCCGAGCTTCAGGTGCAGGCCCAACTCGACCTGATTGGTGGTCTGGCCGTGCGGGCCGACCAGGCTGGGATGCGGTTTCTCGAAGAGTTCTGTCAAACCCATCAGGGCGTCAAGGTTTTCGAAGACGCCCCCGTCGAGATCATTCGTCCCATCGAAGAAGAGATTTCTCCTTTGCTCGATACCGGCGCTCCCACCATTCGCGCCGACGAACTATGGGCCCAGGGCATTACCGGCAAAGGGGTGACGGTGGCCGTTATCGATACCGGCATCGCCCCCCACCCCGACATTCGCGACCGCATCATCGGTTTTCATGATCTGGTCAACGGGCGCAGCCAGCCTTATGACGACCAGGGTCACGGCACCCACGTGGCCGGCACCGTGGCTGGCGACGGCAAGATGTCTGACGGCGTTTTCAAGGGCGCGGCCCCCGAGGCTTCTTTGGTCGGCGTCAAGGTGCTCGACGGCTCGGGCCGCGGCAAGTTTTCGGACATCATCCTCGGCATCCAGTGGACCGTCGAGAACAAAGACAGGCTGGGCATTCGGGCCATGAATCTTTCCCTGGGCGGCCGAGCCAGCAAGTCTTACAAAGACGATCCTGTGGCCCAGGCCATCACGGCCGCTGCCCAGGCCGGGATCGTGCCCTGCGTAGCAGCTGGCAACTCGGGTCCCGGTTCGCGCACCATCGGCACCCCCGCTCACGCCCTCGACGCTTTGACGGTAGGGGCCGACGACGATCGCGCCACCAGCGACATCTCTGACGACCGGGTGGCCAACTTCTCGAGCCGAGGTCCTACACCGGTGGACGGGCTGACCAAGCCTGACGTGATCGCCCCCGGGGTGAATATCACGGCCGCCGATAATCGCTCGAACGGCTACCGCACGCTGTCGGGCACCTCGATGGCCACACCCATGACAGCCGGAGTGGTGGCTCTGCTGGTGCAGGCTCATCCGGAGGCCCGGGTGCAAGATATCAAGACGGCTCTAATGGACACGGCCCGTCCGCTGGACAGCGGCGGCAACGCCAATCAGCAGGGCCGTGGCCTGATCGACGCGGTGGAGGCCCACCGGCGCCTTATGACAGCCCCGGAACCTCGATAACTCTGGGCTGGTGGCCGGTGGCGGCGAGAAAACGGGCTAATCCCTCGGCCTCTAGCTCGAGGGTACTGGTGTTGACCAGCGGATGGCAGCGCACCGAGGCGGCGGCGGCGATCGGTTGGTCGAGCACCAGCTCGACCTTTTGTTCCCGGTCGTTGAACAATCCCAAAATGGTGACCGAGCCGGGCTCGACCCCCAGATGCTGTAGGAGGCGCTCGGACGATCCCAGACTGAGTTTGCTGGTGTCGAGCACCTCGGCCAGGGCTTTGAGGTCGACTCGTTTGTCATAGCCTACCACCACCAGAAAGTGGCGTTTACCGGGACGATCGCGCACGAACACATTCTTGGTGCGGGCGGCTTCCATGGCCGGCACCAGGCGCTCGGCCTCTTCACAGGTATAGACGGGAGGGTGATCGTGGCGGCGGTAGTCGATACCCTGCGCGGCCAGAAAGTGGTAGAGGGGTTCTGGATTCAGGGTTTAACTCAACTTTTTCTTGACCAGCGCGCTGATGGCGCCCCCGTCGACAGGGCGCCCGGCGAAAGCCTCGCGCACCGTCTTGATGACCTGACCCATCTGTTTCATCGAATCGGCCTTCGTGTCGGCGATGGCCTGGTCGACCGCCGCCTCGATTTCGGTCTCGCTCGGGGCCGCCGGCAGGTATTCTTCGATGATGGCCAGTTCGTTGCGCTCGACCGAGGCGAGATCCTCGCGGCCGGCTTTCTCGAACTGCTCGATGGAGTCTTTGCGCTGCTTGGTCAGCTTGATCAGCACAGCCACCGCGGTGGCCGGGTCGAGGGGACCGCGGCGTTCGATCTCTTCGTTCTTGATGGCCGTCTTGACCATGCGCAGGGTGTTGAGCCGCTCTTTTTCGCGGGCTTTCATGGCGGTTTTGATGTCGTCGTCGATGCGTTGCTGTAAACTCACGCCGGACCCTTCGGCGAGTCCGTCATTTTCCCCGCTCGTCGCGCCAGCACCGCCAGCCTTCCCCGCCCTTTGCGAAACAGCAGTAGCACACCGCGATTGGGCCCACTGGGCTTGAGCCGCTTGCGGAACTGGTCGGGGTCAAGTTCTACGCCGCGTTTTTTGATCTCGAGTTGCCCGATCTGACGCTGCCGGATTTCGGCCCGCAAGATCTTCTCTCGAGCCGGCAAAACGGCCTCGATGAAGAAAGTCGAGAACAACTCTCCCTCGACCTGGCGAGGACCTACCAGATAGGCAATTTCGGCATCCACTAGATGGGCGTCCAGGCTTTGACACAATCCGGTCAAAGCGCGGGCCCGCACCAGGGCCGGTTGGGGTTCGAAAAGGAAACTCATGCCTTCGAGCCCGCCGGTGGGAGCGGGGTCGAGGTCGCCCTCGATCTCGAGCCAGCCAGACTCGGTATGCAGGCTGGCCAGGCGGCCGGTCAGGCCAAACCCGCACCACAGGACGGCCTCGGGGCAGGTGCGGTCGAAACCTACGAACTCGACCTGACAGTTGGCCGGCAGCTCGCCGTCGCGGATGCCAGGGGCCGCCTTGACCACGGTGGGCAACGACTTCAGCCGGGCCAGAGCCTGACCGAGCGGAGGGTCCCAGTCGTCGGGCCGCAGGCGGCGCCGGCCATCGTGCCGCCGCGACGGGTCCAGATAGGCGGCGGCCGCCGCCGGAAGCTCCTGGCTTAACCAGTCGCCGAGCCGGAAGTCGACCTGCAATCCGAGCCGCTGACAGTTGGTGCGGGCCAGCAGCAGGCGGGCTTCGTCTTTCTCGAAGGCGATCACCGGACGCAGTCGGGCCAACTCGATGGTGTCGGCGCCGATCCCGCAGCCCAGTTCGAGAATCGGGCCGGATGGGGCTAGCCGGTGCAGCTTCTCGGCTCGACGTCGGGCGGCCAGGCTAGAACTCGCCTGCTCATCGGCCTGGTCGATGAAGAAGAGTTGTTCGGCTTGGTCTATCCGGCCGCTGGCTTTGCGGCGCTGCTGGGCCAGGCTCAGCAAAGCCAGCGATTCTTCCGAGCTGTAGTCTTTGCGCAGAGCCGCCAGCAAGCGCGGCACGTCGGCGGGGGAAAAGCTCAAAGGAGTGAGCCAGTCCAGGGCCGGCGCGGCCGGCGCCGAGATCAGAAAGGTGGCTGTCGCGAGAGAATCCACTCGGGCACTGTTTGCCCCAGGTGTCGGGGCTCCTGTTCCCGAAAAAAAAGGGCAGGGCCTGCTGCAACAGGCTCTACCCAGAGGGGTCCGAGGCGCCACCCCGAGGGGTTGATGCTCGCGACGCTACACAGTACGGGTTTCCTCCCTTCGATGTTGGATTTGGTTTTGGCGATTCGGACTCCTCGACTTTTTAATTCTTGCTGGGTAAGGGGAAGGCGCCGGCCAGGCCGCCCGCATCTGACAGTTTCAGCCAGCCCATGAAGGTGGCTCGGTCGTCGGAGAACAGCGGATTCCGCAGGCTGGGCAGACCCTCCTGGCGGCCCTGAGGGCGAGGTCCCGACTGTTGGGCCACGGCCACCAGGCGGATGATGGCCTCGAGGTCCTTGGGGTTGAGGCCGAACAGAATCCTCTGGATGCGGGGCAACGGCATCGCGCGTGCCTGCAGGGCTCGGATGGCCAGCAACTGGTAAGCGTGGCGCTCGCCGAAGACGGGCTGGTCACCCGTATAGGCCAGCGGCCGATCCATCAGACCAAGTTGGACATAGTAGCGAACGTTGCGGGCGGTGGTGGCCGCCGAGACCGGCCCTACCGGCCAGCCGATGCGGTTTTTCTCGAGAGCACGGTGGACGCGCGTGCGGAGTTCTTCCAGGCTGTAAGCTTCACGATTGGCTTGCGACATAATCGCATTTTACAGTATTACACTTTAACTGTCAATCGCGTCTCGGTTCAATCTTGTCTGACCTCTCGCGACTACCATCAGGTAACGGGGTGATGGCGGCGGCCGCGAATTGGTCGCCAGCGGCCACGACGGCCACCGCCGCCAGGCGGTCCGACATTTGGGCGGCCAGGCGATAGGCCAGGGCTCCGCCGTTGGAGATGCCCGCAGCGTAGACTCGCGAGCGGTCGGTGTTGACCTGGGTTTCGACATCGTCAAGCATCGCGTTGCGGGCTCGACGACTGCCGTCCGTTAGACCAGATGACCACCGCGGATGAATTCCAGGGTGCGCTGATACTGGGTGTCCAGCAACTGCTGCTGCTTCATGCGCTGATCCTGGCGGATGCGCTCGCGCTCGGCGTCGAGTTCTTGACGGATGCGGGCGAACTTCTGGTCGAAGGTTTCCTGGGGTGGGGCGCCGGGCGGTGGCTGGCTGGGGGGCGGGGCCTGGGAAGACGAAGGCGAATAGTTTCCGGGAGTGTAGTTGCCGGGCTCATAGCTACCCGGTTGGTAGCTGCCCGGTTGATAATTGCCCGGCTGATAGTTGGGGGGAGCGAAAGAGTTCATATTCTGGCTGTGGCCGGGGGAGGCGTAGGATGAGGTGTTCTGATAGCCATAGGTCGGCACGGCACCAAAGCTGAAGGGTTCTTGCGAGACGTAGCTGTCGAAGATTGGCGCGGCGGTCATCGCCTGGCCGGGACCGAAAGGCTGGTACTGAGATGGCTGGTATCGAGCATAGGGGTCCGGATAGCCGTAGGTTGGTAACAATGTCCTCATCCTCCGATGGCACAATACCCCAGGAGCCAGGCCTTAAAAGTTTCTGAAATATTAACTGACCTGCATTCACCGGGGTTTGACAGTGCGACGGGCCGGTGATAGATTGCCAAGATGTCCGAGACCCAGGAAAAACCGCTTAGTCTCAGCCAGGAAGTGACCCGGCGGCGCACCTTCGCCATCATCTCTCACCCTGACGCCGGTAAGACCACCCTGACCGAGAAGTTGCTGCTCTACGGCGGAGCGGTGCAGCTGGCTGGTGCCGTCAAAGCGCGGCGCAAACAGACCCACGCCATCTCGGACTGGATGGAGATGGAGAAGACCCGCGGTATCTCCATCACCTCGACCGTGCTCTCCTTTGACTACAAGGGTTTTCGCTTGAACCTGCTGGACACGCCGGGCCACCAGGATTTCTCCGAGGACACCTACCGCACGCTCTTGGCCGCCGATTGCGCCATCATGATCCTCGACGCCGCGCGCGGCATCCAGCCTCAGACCCTCAAGCTGTTCGAGGTCTGCAAGCTGCGCGAGATTCCCATCTTCACGTTCATTAACAAGATGGACCGACCGTCGCTGGACCCCTTCGAACTGCTTCACGAGATCGAGCGCGTGCTGGGCCTGCGGCCCGTGCCGATGAATTGGCCCCTGGGCAACGGTCAGCAATTTCGGGGCGTGTACGACCGCAATAGCGGCGAGGTCCACCTTTTCGAGCGTGAGCAGCACGGGTCGGCCAAGGCTCGGGTTGAAGTCATGGCTCCAGATTCGGATAAGCTGGCCAGTCTGTGCGACTCCGAAACGTTTCGCGAATTCAACGACGGACTCGAGTTGCTCGAAGCGGGCGAGCAGTTCGATCAAGAAGCCTTTCGTTCGGGCCTTCTTACGCCCGTCTACTTTGGCAGCGCCATCAGCAACTTCGGTGTCCAACTGTTTCTCGATCAGTTCCTCACCATGGCCCCCCATCCCGGGCCCCGGAAGACCGATGATCAGCCGGTGGCGCCCACCAACGAGAAATTCTCGGGCTTCATCTTCAAGATTCAGGCCGACATGAATCCCAAACATCGCGACCGGGTTGCCTTCATGCGCATCTGCTCGGGCAAATTCGAGCGCGGCATGAAAGCCAACTGCCCCCGCACCGGTCAGGAGGTTCGTCTCTCTTACGCCCAGCAGTTGTTCGCTCAAGAGCGGGTGGTGGTGGAAGAGGCCTATCCCGGCGACGTGGTCGGCATGATCAACTCGGGCGACCTGATTCTGGGCGACACCATCGTCGAAGGCGGCAATTTCCGCTTCGAGCCTATCCCCGTCTTTGCCCCCGAGCACTTTTCCAAGGTGACCATCGTCGACCCCTCGCGTCGCAAGCACTTCAACAAGGCGATGGACCAGCTCTGCCTCGAAGGCGCCGTGCAGGTCTTCTACATCAAGGATTCCTTCACTCGCGACCCGATTCTGGGCGCGGTGGGAATGCTGCAGTTCGAGGTGGTTCAGGACCGCCTCATCAACGACTACAAGGTGGAAATTCGCTACGAGCACCTACCCTACAAGCTGGTGCGCTGGGTGGAAGGGCCCGAGGAGGCCATCGACGGCTTTCAGGGCTCGCGCCAGTCGGCGGTGGCTCTCGACCTGTGGGAGCGGCCGGTGGTGTTGCTGCCCGGCCAGTGGGACCTCGACTTCGCCCAGGGCAAGAATCCCAAGCTCAAGTTCAACGACATCAGCCAAATTGGCGTATGACCAGGCGGATTTTTCTGATGATGGGTTTGGCCTTGATGCCGGGGCAATTTTAGAGCATCTCGTCGGCAATAGTGCGGCCGACGTGTCCACCGGCCAGGGCTCCGGTGGCAGCCGCAAAAGCCGGAGCTGCCCAGGACAAGCCCGTCAGGGTGACCCCGAACCCGGCTGCCGCCCCCACCGCAGCGCCCAGAGGAGCGGCGAATCTGGAGGCTATTCCCAGGCGTTTTCCCAGCCAGAGTCCCACCGTGGCCCCGGCTGCCCCGCCGCTGATCATCGGGGTTAGGCTAGAGCCAGTCTGCGAGTAGGCCAGCGCTCCGCCGCCCAGGGCGCTCAGACCGATGAAGGTGTAATAGGGCGGCACGTCGTGGCTGCTCGATTCGAGCAGCTCACGAGGATTCCAACCGGGCGCGCGGGGTGGCCGCGCGGCCGGGCGTGGCTGGGTCAACCTGGGGGAGCAGCCGACTCGCATGAATTTGATGGTAGGGGAAGGGTCCTACTGTCGGGTTAGCAATTTGTTACAGGAGGGGTACGACCGCCGTCGCGGGAAAGTTGCTGGCGGGGCGGCCCGAGAGGAGAACGATTTGCAAGAGACCACTGTCATCGATGGGGTGACCCTTCACCTGACGCATCCCGACGAGCTCAAGATGAGCTGGGTGGGGCAAGATGAGCTACTGGTGCAGTTGCTGGCGTCGTGGTCCGTGATCGACCCCGAGGATGTGCCCTTGAACCCGCGTTTGCTGGGCAAGCCCGGCGTGGGGAAGACCACGCTGGCCTATGCCGCGGCCAAACGCATGGGTCGCGAGGTCTATCTGATGCAGGCCACCATGGACACCCGACCCGAGGACTTGATCGTGGCCCCGGTGGTCAGTGGCGAGCGCGAGATTCGTTACGTGGCCAGCCCCCTGGTGAGTGCCATGGTGCGGGGCGGAGTGGTCATCCTCGACGAGGGCAACCGCATGAGCGAAAAGGCATGGGCCTCGCTGGCCCCCCTGCTGGATGCCCGTCGCTACGTCGAGTCGGTCATCGCTGGCATCAAGATTGCAGCCCACGAGGACTTCCGCTTCGTGGCTACCATGAACGACGACTCCAGCACCTTCGAGTTGCCCGAGTACATCCACTCGCGCCTGCAGCCGCAGATCCTGGTCGACTTTCCCGACAAGGAAGAAGAGTTGCTGATTTTGCGCGAGAATCTGCCTTTTCTGGAACAGCAAGTGCTGGACTACGTTGCCGAGTTTCTGCAACGGGCTCATCGGGCGGCCGAACGCTATTCGGTGCGCGACGGTATCAACATCGCCCGCTATGCCGCCAAGGTGGCCCATACCCGTGGCACCAGCGTCAAAGACTCGCTGCGGGCCTCTATTCTCTCCGTGCTCGGAGAGGAAGCGATGCGCTATGCGCCGTGAGGCCTTCTGGATCGAGCGCGACAATCTGCGCATCGTCCCGATTTTGCACGAGAAGGTCGAGTTCACCAGGTACGTGCGTCTGGCCATTCGCGAGACCGACCCTGATTTCGTAGCCGTCGAGCTACCGCCGGGCATCGGCCAAGCCTATGAGAACGCGGTGGCCCGCTTTCCCCATCTCACCTACCTGGCCAACCGCGCCCCCGAGCCGAGCCGGCCCGAGGCTCCACCCCAGGACCCCTTCCTCTTTTATCGGGTCGAACCCACCGACCCCTTCGCCGAGGCGATTCGCACGGCCAAAGACCTCGCGCGGGCCGTCCACTATGTGGACATCCACCGGAACTACCCCGGCGTGCCCGAGGCTCTGCCCGACCCGTATTCGGTCTATCACCTGGGCCTCAAGGCCTATTGGCAGGAGTATCAAAAGACCCGCCCCAGTTTTCAGGCCCATCTCGCGAAGTTCATGCCCCAGGCCGTCGAGCTCGACCAGATGCGTGAGCGGCACATGGCCTACCAGGTGCAGCAGCTTTGCACCCGCGGCCGGGTGGTGCTGGTGGTGGGCATGGCCCACGTCGACGGTATCTTAAAGGCCCTCGAGGAGGGCACTGCCGAGCCGGGCGAGGGCTTGCCCGAGCCCAAGATGAAACTGTTCGAGCCCGATGTCGAGACCATCCGCTCGCTCTCGGGAGAGTTCCCTCTCATCATGACTTTGCACGAGTTCGTGCGAGGGGGCCCGGGCGAAGACGAGTTCTGGTTGGACCCCCTGCCCGAACCCGACGACGGGGTGATCGAAGAAGGCCAGCGCGATCCGTTTGAACGGTTCACGGGCAAGGATGCGGTGTCGGCCCTCGAGTCCCTGTTGGGTCTGAGCAGCGACGGTCCCGAGGAACTCGAACTGACCCCCGAACAGGTCAAGGCCATCTCTCGCTACCTGATGGGGATTCCCGACCCCCACCTGAGCATCGAGAGCCTGCTCGGCGGGGCCAACGCCCCCGAACTCGAGGGTGCGCCTCAGATAGCGCGAGACATTCCCGTCTTCAAGTTCAAGAGCTGCCACGAGCGACGCAGCGAGCTGCGCGGAATCTACGAGCATCTCAACGGCGAATGTCGCGGCGAAGACGGTTTTCTGGATCGCCAGAAGGTCTATCACAACCTTTGTCTGCTAGCCGGCGAGTTCTATGAAGAGAATACCGGTGACGTCTTCAAACGTTGGCAGCATCGGGTGCTCACCCAGTTTGCGCGCAACTATGCCCGCCTCGAGGGGCGACTGCTGCCTGATCTCTACCAACTGGTGATGTGCGCCCGGGGCTCGGTGGACCACAACTATGCTTATGAGCTGTGGGATCTGGCCACCTTCTATCCCTGGGCCGTCAGCAATCACGGGTTGCCCAAAATCCACATCGATAGTCACACTGAAGGGTTCGAGTTTCGCCGCTGGTCCTTCGAACGGCGCCAGCCTCGCCTGCGCGAGATGGGGATGAAAGGCCGGGCCGAAGAGAAGCGTCCCGGGGAGTGGAAAGACGCCTTTCGCAGCGGCAGCATTTGTTCTTATCCGCCTGAGGACGTGGTCATCGAAGACTATGGGCGCTATCTGCAGAAGAAGAGCGTGCTGGTGATGTCGGAAGAGCGGACCCGGGTCGAGCCGTTCTCGACCAGCTTGCTCGACGGCATCGATATGCGGACCACCCTGCGCCATTGGGCCGACGACCAGAAGATCTATGTCAAAGAGACCCAGAAGGCCAAGGGCGGCACCGGGTCGGTGGTCATCATCTTCGATGAGGACCACGGCGACCGAAAGTTTCCCTGGAAGATGACCTGGCATGGTGAACATGCGCAAGAATCGGACATGGCCTTCTACGCCAGCAGCCGCTTTTCGAAGATCATCGGGCCCGGCATCGCCCGTTGTGAGTACGGAGGGCTGATGCTGACCTATCCGCCTCGGCGTCTCATGGACGTATGGACCGACGCCTACTACCGGCCGATGGCCAAGAACAAAGCCGAGATTCTGCTGCTAGCCGCCATCGATTACTGCCTCGAGACGCATGTCGTCTATGTGGCCGAAAAGCCGCCGCGCTCGGTCTTTCGCACCATCGCCAGTCGGCTGGGCAAGAAGATCGTGTATCTGCCCATCGGACAGCTTTCGCCGGTCAGCCTAAAGCGGATTCGAGTCTTTCACGTGCTTAGCGGGCACCATCTGCGCCAGATCGCCAAAGATTATATTTGGTAGCCAGTTTGTTCACCAGGGCCGAGAACCAGCCGTCTTCGCGCTCGTTCTGACCGGTCTTGATGGCCGAGAGCACCTCTTTGGGATCGTCGGTGATGATGACTCGTTTGAGGTCTTCAGGCGAGATACAGGGGTTTTCGCCCAGCATCTGCTTGCCAATGGTGTCAAACAGCGGTTGCCAGTATTCTTTGCCCACCAGCACCACCGGCATGCTCGGCATGTTGCCGGTTTGAATCTGGGTTAGCACCGAGAACAGTTCGTCCAGGGTTCCCAGGCCGCCGGGCAAGGCCACCAGGGCTCGCGACTTGAGCGAGATGATCTGGCCGAAGGTGGCCGAGTCTTCCACTTGCTGAAGCACATCGAGCCCGTCGACCTGTTGCTGGTTCGAAAAGCTGAGAAACCCCTGGGCGTTGGCCGCCGGGTCGGCCTCTCGCACACCGGCCGAGACGGCCCGAGCGACTGCGTCGGTGCCTCCCACCCGGACGGGCAGGCCGGCTTTGGCCAGCCCTTTGGCCACCTGTTGACCGGCGGCCAGGGTCCAGTCGTCGGCGGCCAGACGGCTGCCCCCGATGAAGGTTACGGCCGGTTCTAGTTTGTCGAGGGTCTGCAGCGCCCGCGTCAACTCCTCCACCAGACGCGCCTCCATGACTTCGGGGTCTTCCTCGAACCCGCGCACGTTCTTGGCCTTGAGAATCTCTTCGACCACTTCGTCCGAGGTGTCGGCCAGCTGCACCAGTCCGAACTCGCGCGGACTGATCAACTTGCGGTCTTTGCAGGCCACCTGATGGAGAGTCTGAAAAATCGGCTTGAAAAAGTCGCGCTGGACCGCCACCATCGGGTCGTTGTGACGGCCTCGGGCGCCTCGGGCCCACACCTCGAAAAGCTCGTCGAGGGTGCCATAGCCACCGGGCACGGCCACCATCCCACGCACGTTCTCATAGAGCCCGACCTTGCGATAGGGCAGAAACTCGGTGCGCGTGCCCACCTCGATATAGGGGTTGAGCTCGGGCTCGTGCGGCAGCGTCATGTTGATGCCCTGGGTGCGGGCGTCGTCGGGATTCGCCGCAGGCGAGACCCCATGGGTCAGCTTGGGGGCGGGCGTCTTGGGCAGTTGGGCGGCCTCGAGCTGACCGCGCACCACCGATTCCATGGCGCCGGGACCCGCGCCTGATTTGACGGGCACCCCGTGCACACCAAACTTGCGACCGATCTCTCTGGCCAGCTCGTAAATTGGACTGCCTTCTTTGTGGCGGGCGCCGCCGAACAGCACGACCGAGGGCGGCACCGTCTTCAACATCGTGAAGACCCGGTGGATGTCGGTCACCAGTCCGTCTCGCAGCGCTCCCGGGCTGCAGAAGTCTACGATGGTGGACGGATCAGGCAGGCCCCTCGAGGCTCGATTTTCCAGCTGACCCCTGGCTCGAAAAAGAGAACGGATATGCACACCGTCAGTCTACGAGGCCGGCCTCAAAAAAATCGCAAAAACGGGACCCCCCGCCTGGGGAGCCCCGCAAGTCGACTCTTCTACCGTCTACCGTCTGAAGACTACCGTCTCAATCCACGGACAGTTTGCGGACGTAGGCTTCGAGTCGAGCGCGCCCTTCCGGAGACGGCTTGAGCGCCAGTCTCCCCAGGTAGCTCCCGTCGTCTCGAAGCACCCAGGCTACCTCGACGTCCATGCGAAGCAGGTAACCGTCGCTAAGCAGGACCTGGGCCTCCAGGGCCTCGCCGCGTTGGATCTCCCTTCGAGTGCGGACCAGGGCGGCCTCGGGGCTCATCTGGTTGGTCATGACTCGAAAGTTCTCCTGGGTGGCTGGCCGCCTCACTACCAGCATCAGGATTCGATTGAGGGTCGTGAGTTCTTCAGGTTCCGGCGGGCTGGGCGGAGCCTGGTGCCTCGGTTTTCGACCCAGAAATCGGGCCAGGGGATTCAGGGCGTTGGCTAGCGCGGTGGCTACGTTGGGCATGTCTTTCTTCCTTTTCTTCTCTTTGTGTATATACAGCGTGGCTTAGAAGTCAGGCACTAAGCTGGTCGGCCCACAACCATTGCAGGCGATCCAGAAGGCCCGGGTCGATCTGGGGTTGGTCACAGTAGAGCAGGCCCAGTCCGTTTTGCTCTAGCTTCTTGAGCTGGTCTCCATCTTCGAGCGCATCCCGGACCAGGGCGAAGCTGGCAGCTGTCAGGCCTGAAGCGCGACTCGCGAAGCGGTCGGCCAGGCGGTCGAAGACAGCCGCGAAGGGTCGTTCCTGGAAGCAGAGTTCCCTCAGGTCGTCGAAGGTGGCGTGGTTGGTCAAACTGCACAGAAGTTCCGTGTTCTCGCGCAGATTCTGGCCGGCCCGCAGCTCTAACAGGAGCTGTTCAGGAAGGATGTGTCCCACGGCCAGATAGTGGTCCACACAGGTGTTGATCAATCTTGCTCGGGTGGTGTCGTCGAGGCTGGCAGCCGCTCGGCGCACCTGCAGATGGCCGCGCATCATCTGGAACAGCAGTCCGTAGATGAGAAACCGCAACTCGTGCAGGTCGAGGTTCTCGAGGCACTGGTGATAGACGACGGTGGGGGAGGGGTGCTGGTTGCCGTCGATGAGGAAGGTGGGCTCTCCCGACTTGACGCGAACTCGCAGGGTGGCTACGCGGAACGTGCGGGCGGCCTCGAGCACGATCTCGGTCACCCGGGAGGATTGAGGAGCGGGTTGCGAGCCTTCCAGTCGCGCTTCGAACTCGGGGCTGGTGGTGGGCACTTCCAGGCTGGCGCGCTGGGGCAGTTGCTGCAGGCAGAAGTTGAGGATGCGGGTTTCGTCGGAGTCGCGGGTCTCATCGGGCTTGATCAGCGCGGGTTCGCTGGCCAACACCGAGCCGCCCACTTTGCGCTGGACGTTTTCGGCCTGAGCCCGCGGGCGACGAGCCAGGGTGAGAATGGTGCGCACGGCCGGAAAGGCGTTGCGATGGCGCGGGTGGTTGAAAATCTGGCGCACATGCTCGAGCAGTTCGGGCGGGTGTTGGTGGTTGGTCATATAGGCCAGCAGGTGACGGCTGCGGTCTTCGCCGCTGTCTTCGAGCAGGCAGCAGAGATGATAGGCGAGGGCGCCGTCGGCCGGAACCTTGACCGTGATTTGATCGGCCTGGCGGAAGAAGCGCAGGGCTTTGCGAGGCTCGTCGAGATGGTGCTCGCCCAGTTCGATCAGTAGCTGCTTGCGAGCCACCGGGGCCTGGGTCTCTTCGAGACGGTTCCGCAGGACGGTGTCCATTGCTTCGTGGAACTCAGGCGTGCACTCGCCCTCTTCACGCATCTTGCGCCCGACCGTCAGGGCCTCTTCCCAGTGGCGACAGAAGACCAGGCTGGCGAAATAGCCTTTCAGCGCGCGGGGGTCGTGGGGGTCGAGTTCGACCAGACTCTCGAAGTCGGCCAGGGCCTCTTCGCCAATCTTGGTCTGGGCAGCGGCCAGTCGTTCTTCAAAGTCGACCTCGGCAACCTCGGGCTCAGGCTGGGCCTCGGGCGCGGGCGCAACCTCGACCTCGACCGTTGCTTGGGGTTGGGGCGTGGGCTCGGGGGCCGGCTCGGCCTCAACCGCCACCGGCATCGGCGTCGGCGTCGGGGCCGGGACTGGCTCAGCTACGGGCGCGGGACTCGGCAGAGCGATGGCGGGCTCAGGATTCACCTTACCGTTGACGGCGGGGGCAAACATCTCGGTCTCGAAGCCCTTGAGAATCGCTCGGACCCGGTCGCCCTGCTGGTCGTTGACGGCCAGACGCGGGGCCGAGAAGCGCAGCTCTTCGAGAATTTTCTTCCAGGCGTCGGGCTCGCGGGTTTCGGCCGAGAAATCGAGTCTGCCAAGAGTCTGCTGCACGAGCGACTTGCTCATACTGTGCAGCTCGGCCTCGAGCAGATGAATCAAACGTTCGGCCGGGGATTGGGGGTGTTCGGGTGCGGGTTCTTCTTCGTGAAGATAGCTCTGTTTGAGAGTGAGCAGCGACTTCTCGAGTTCTTCGATGCGAGCTTGAGCCACTTCGAGTTGCTCGGCCAACTCCAGGTTGAGTTCCCGCTGCTCTCCCAGCATGTTCTCGCTGAGGCGATAGTTCTCTTCCATCTCGGCCAGTTCGGCCCCGGCCCGTTCGGTTCGAGCACGGCTCTCTTCGAGTTGGGCGGTGACCTCGGCGATGGCCTGTTGGCGGGTATCGAAATCAGCCACTTTCTGCTCGAGAGTCTTGACCTGAGATTCGAGTTCTCCTACCGAGAAGATCAGTTCGACATTCTTGGCTCCGAGCAGGTCGAGTTCTTCTTGAAGCTTGTGATTTTGGGCGCGCAGTTCTCTGTTTTGTTGATAGATTCGCAGGTCGAGTTCGGTCGACTCATTCTGGGCGGGCAGCGTGGTGGCCATGGTAACTCCTGTTCTGTTTCGGATCGCGGGCATGTGAACATTAACAGTTACACTGTTCTCCGATCTGTGAGCTGGATCGCATTTTGGAAAAGATCCGAAAAACTCGTCTGCCATCCCGTTGGTCGAGTGGGGCGGAATGCGAGTCGACGGCCGCGAAGGCCACCTGATGCCCGCAAAACCAACTCATGCAGAGTGCTCACGCTCGTTGCTGGTCGGCGCCACGACCGGTTTTCTGTCGACCATCTCGGTTCACGTCGAGGGTCATCCCTTCGGCTCGCTGGTGAGCCACGCCGCCACCAGCCACGGTGACCCGCTCTTCTTGCTCAGTCGTCTGGCCGAGCACACCACCAATTTTACGGCCGACCCGCGGGCTTCTTTCATGGTCACCGAAGACCGCGCCGGCGACCCGCTCGAGGCCGCCCGGCTTACCCTCCTGGGCACCATGGAAGAGTTTGGCGAGGCCCGCGAGCCTTATCTCGAGCGGCATCCCCAGGCCAAACTCTATGCGAGCTTCAAGGACTTTGCCTTCTATCGGCTCAAGGTCCTAGAGTGCCGCTATGTCGGAGGGTTCGGCCAAATGTCCTGGGTCGACCTCGAGGACTATCGTGGGGCCGAGGCCGACCCTTTGGTCGCCTCCGCTCGAGGCATCATCGACCACATGAATGAGGACCATCAAGACGCGATGCAACTCATTTTGTCCCACCAGCACGACCTGCCCAGCGAGCAGGTCGAAATGGTGGCGGTCGACCGTTACGGCTACACCCTGAGGGTGCCCGGACCGCCACCCCAAACCTTTCGCCTGAGCTTTCCCGAACCGGTGGCCTCGCCGGAGAAGGTACGCAAATACCTGGTGGCTCAGGTTCATCAAGCCAGGGAGGCATTGACATGAAGACAGTCGAGCGTAAAGACGAAGCCCTGCGCAAAGAAGTGCGCATGCTGGGCGAACTGCTGGGGCAGGTCATCAGCGAGCTGGACGGCCCCGAGATGCTGCACCTGGAAGAGAACATTCGTAAGCTGGCTAAAGCCCGACGGGCCGGCGAACCCGGCGCCGAGGCCGCCCTCATCGAGGCCATCGAGGGGCTCGACATCGATGCCGCCTTCGGGGTCTGCCGGGCCTTCACCATCTTCTTTGATCTGGCCAACATGGCCGAGGACCGGCATCGGGTTAGAGTGCTTCGCGAACGCGAGCGCGAAGGTGGCGACAAGCCCCGCTCGGAGTCGATTCGGGCGGTGGTGCTGGGCCTGGCCGAAGCCGGCCTTTCTCCCGTTCGGGTCCAGGAGTTGCTCGACGGCCTGCTGATCGAGCCGGTCTTCACCGCCCACCCCACCGAAGCCAAGCGCCGGGCCGTGCGCGGCAAACTGCGTCGCATTCGTGAGGTGCTCTCGAAGTTGGACGTGCCGGGTCGGCTCCCTCGGGAACAGCGGCGCTATCGCGAGTCGCTCACGGCCGAGTTACGCTGCCTGTGGGAGACCGACTTGCTGCGTCCACGCCGGCCCACCGTGCTCGAAGAGGTGGCCCGGGGCCTCTATTTCATGCGCACTCTGTGGGACGTGGTGCCGGTGCTTTATGACGATCTGACCCGAGCGCTGGAGGAGGCCTATCCCGGTCACAGCTTCCGCCTGCCCACCTTCTTGCGCTTTGGCTCCTGGATGGGCGGCGACCGCGACGGCAATCCTTTCGTGACCGCCCTGGTGACCCTGCAAAGCCTCGAGCTACTGCGCCAGGCCGCGCTCAAGAACCATCTGCGAGTGGCTCGCGAACTGTTCGGCCACCTGACCCAGTCCTCGGTCCGGGTCAAGTTTGCGCCCGACCTCAAGGAGGCCATGGAGAAATACCTCGATCGCTTTCCGGCCTTGGAAGAGAAGGTCGCCCACCTGCCCACCGAAGAGGTCTATCGCCGCTGGTTGGTGGCCCTGGCCTGGCGCCTCGAGCAGGCGGTCGACAAAGCCCCCGGCGCCTATGCCCGAGCCGACCAGCTCGAGCGCGACCTGGGGCTGCTCCAAGCTAGCCTGTTGGGCCATCGGCCCGGCGGCAAGCTCGAGATGGGGCTTAGCGATTGGCTGGTGCAGGTCAAGGTATTCGGCTTTCACTTCGCACGGCTGGACGTGCGGCAGCATTCAGGAGTTTATCAGGCCATGGCCAGCGAGATCCTCTCACGCTGTGGCCTGTGCGACAATTTCGCCGAACTTGACGAGCCCGATCGGGTGGCCCTGCTCAACGCCGTGTTGAAGACGCCTCTAGATGTTCCCCACAGTGGCTGGAGCGAGGCCACTCGCGAGGGGTTGTCGATGTTCGCGGTGCTCAATCGGCGCGTCGAGGAATTCGGTCCCGAAGTGCTCGGTGCCCATGTCATTAGCATGACCCACAACCTCAGTGATGTGCTCACGGTGCTCTGGCTGCAGCGGCTGGGCGGAGGCATTCTGGCCCAACCCATCGTGCCTTTACTCGAGACCATCGACGACCTTCGGCGTGGACCCGAGATTCTCACTGCCATGTTCGAGAACCCGTACTATCGCGAGTATCTCGAGCGCCAACAGAAGCTGCAGTTCGTCATGATCGGCTACTCGGACAGTACCAAAGACGGCGGTTATCTGGCCGCCAACTGGTGGCTCTACAAGGCCCAGGATACCATTCGGCGGACCGCCTCCGAGCACGGCGTGCGCATGGTTTTGTTTCACGGTCGCGGCGGCGCCCTCGGCCGGGGTGGTGGCCCGGCCGCTCGCAGCATTCTGAGCCTTCCCCCCGAAGTGGCCAAAGCCGGGCTGCGCGTCACCGAGCAGGGCGAGGTGCTTTCGGAACGCTACGACGACCCTCAGGTGGCCTATCGCCACCTCGAGCAACTGACCTGGGCTATGGTCAAAGTGCGCAGCGAACCGTCGACGCCCCCCGAGCCGCAGTGGCTCGAGGTGGCCGAGCGGATGGCCGAGAACTCGCTCAGAGTTTATCGCGAATTGCTCGAGCAGCCCGGCTTCGTCGATTTCTTCTCCACCGCCACCCCGGTGGGAGGCATCGAGAAGCTTCAACTGGGTTCACGCCCCTCTCGCCGCAAAGGGCAGAAGACCCTGGCCGACCTGCGCGCCATCCCCTGGGTCTTCGCCTGGACTCAGAGCCGCGTGATCCTGCCTGCCTGGTTCGGCCTCGGCTCGGCCTTCGTGCACGAGTCGACCGACCTTTTGCGCGAACTCTACGATCAGTGGCGCTTTTTCCGGGCCACTGTCAACAACGCGGTGCTGGCCATGGCCAAGGCCGATATGGACATCGGCCGCCATTACTCCCAGCGAGCCGGCCTGCCGGCCATCTGGGAACGCATCGAGAAGGAATACGAACTCAGTCATAAGGCTCTACTCGAGGTCACTCGTTGCCAGCAACTGCTCGACGACATCCCCTGGCTCAAGCGTTCGATTAACATCCGCAATCCCTACGTCGATCCGCTCAACTTCATCCAGCTCGAGGCCTTCCGCCGCTGGGAGAACCAGGACGACAACGCCCTGGCTCTCACTCGAATGACGATTCAGGGAGTGGCCTCAGGCCTGCGCACCACGGGCTAGCGCGCCGAGGACCCGCAGGCCGCTCGGGCCGCCCGGTCGAAGAAAGCTCGGTGCCGACTTTTTTGAAGCTCTTCTTGACCTGCGTGGTGCTCGACTTTCTTTGTATTCTCTCGCTGACGCTCGGCCTGGCGCCAGTGATCTATGTGGCCATTTTCTGGCTGGTGCTGTTCGCGCCGATGGCGCATCTGTATGGGGGCTTTTTGGCGGTGCTGTGGTTCGCCAACGCCTCGCCCTGGGCGATCGAGCCGGTGCCGCCTCCGCGTGAGCCTGACCCGGATATCGTGCAGGACGCCAAAGCCGAGTTTCTCGGTCTTTTGCGCGGCTCGGCCTCGGCCTGGTTGGGCATCGTGGCCCGGGCCTATTCGGGGGCCGCGGTGCTGGTGGGCGTCACTACCGCCCTCCATTTGGTGCTCGCCTGGAGCGAGAGCCTCCAACTGCTGCACCTGTGTGCTCTCTGTCTGATGGTGCGGTTGTTGACGATGGCGGCGGCCACGATGTTTTTGTGCCCGGGCTTGTTGCTGGCCAGCATCTTCGAGCCGTCGCTCCGCTATCACGCCGTCCTGGGCGGAGCCTGTTGCACGGCCGCGTTAGTGGCTCTCTATGCAACCAGCACCGGAGTGCCGCTGGAGGAATACGTCATGGGCCTGGTTCGGATGCTGTCGCAGTTGCCCGGTTACGGCTTCGGTCTGATGGCTGGCGCAAGCCTGTGGTTTGGCCTGGCCCGGCTGTCAGAATCGAAAAAGTGAAGCCGGCTGTAAGTTGGTGAGGATCAGGGCCGGGCGCTGGTCGACCTGGCGATGCGGGTCGTCTTTCCAGACGGCTTTCTCGTCGATCGACTCGAGATTGGCAAAACGCTCGTAGCCGGGTTTGTCGGCCAGTTCGGCTTTGACCGTATCCAGGACACGATTGGCGATCAGGGCCTGACCCACGTCGCTAGGGTGAATTCCGTCGTAACTAAAGAATCCGTGGGCTCCCGAGGGGGTCTGCAAGCCGGTAAAGGTCGTGCCCATGACCACTTCAGGACCGGAGCCTCGCAGAGGAACGCCGGTGGCCCTGGCTTGCTCGAGCAGAGCGTTCACATCCACCAGGTGCACTCGGGGATTCTCGGCGGCCTCGGTCAACAGCCCGTTGAAGTCCTCCACCCGGCTCTGGATCTGGTCCAGTTCGGCGGGGTCAAGAACCTCGTCTTCGGTAAAGACCTGCTCCTGGTTCATCTCCTCCATGGCCTGGTCGAAGTCGCCCTTGGACGTCAGAACGTTGATGATCTTGGTCAGGAGTTGACCCATGCCCACCATGGTTCCATCGGGAAAGTGGTCGCGAGCACCGTCATCAGGGCTTCGCACGCCGGTGGGAATGCGATAGTCCTCGATACGGTCGGTCACGTCATAGCCATTGGGCAAGATCAGGCGAAAGGGGAGGGGACCGATTTTTTCGCCCATCTTGAAGAGGAAAGGCACAGCCGTGACGTTCGGGATGTTCATCATCACCACTTCGGCCCGGGTTTCGTTGAGTAGCCGGGTCAGAACGCCTTTCTCGCCCACCAGCGAGTTGCGAAAGCCGGTTACGGGTCGCTCGGTCTGGTGGGGGGTCCGTTTGCCGGTGAGCGGATTATAGGTGTGGTAGGTCCAGACCCGGTCCTCCATCGGAGTCAAGCTTTCATCGTCCACGTGTCCGGCCAGGGCGGCCGCCAGGGCATCGTTGTTGCCGGCCCACAGGGTAACCAGATCGGGTTGCTGGGCGATAGCCCGGTCGACCTCGGTGAGCCCATGCTTGGCCGACTTGCCGGCCTGGTTGATCTCGCGCAGATAAGGGCCGACCGCGATCAGGTTGCCCGAGCTGTGGGCGTGGTTTTTGAGTTCGGCCATGAAGTCGTAGACATTGCTGGTCTCGTTGAGGTGGCGCAATTCAAAGCCCGGAATGGCCAGATTCTGGAAGTCGTCGCGATTCTGGTTATGACCCATGCCACCCGCCCAGTAGAGCGGATAGAGCAAATACTCGTGGGGAACGATTCCGGCCGCGATGCTGGCCATCGGAACAGCCGCCGCCAACCCGACCTGAGCGTAGCGCCAGAGCGTGCCGGCTAAGCTCGCCTCGCCGGTAAGAAACGAGGCCGGCGGAATGCCATTGCCCGAAAGCAAAGGCTGCTGAAACGGCAAGCGGGCTTGCTGGGCGAACTGGTTAACGTAAGAGGCGTTCTGCCCGCGCGCCATCAGGTTCCAGTCCTGCATTCCCGCGGTCAGACTGTCGCCCAGGGCGACATAGCGGAAGCTGTCGGCGGGCTGCTGCTCGCAAGCAGGGAGCGCCGTCCTGGGCACCGGCGTGGTCGAGGACCGAAACGAGTTGATGAGCACGTACCGAGAGTAGATCTGCGTCTACCTCCGATTGTTACCCTTTTGTTACGCGCTGGAGAGAAGCCTCAGTCTTCTGGACGTTCTCCGGCCGGGGCCATCTTGACGATCTTGGGGTCAAAACGACCCACGACCGAGACCAGATCGCGTTGATCATCCATCACCTGATGAATGTCTTTGTAGACTCCCGGAACCTCATCGAGCCCGGCGCTGAGCAGGGTGACCCCGCTTCGTTCCAGCTGTTTCTTGACCGTCTTCCAGTCGAAGGCTTTCTTGGCCTTGGTGCGCGACATCACCCGTCCGGCCCCGTGCGAAGCCGAGAGCAGTGACTCAGGCGAGCCCAGCCCACGCACCACGAAGCCCGGCGTCGCCATCGAGCCGGGAATGACCCCGAGGACTCCCTCGCCCGCCGGGGTGGCCCCTTTGCGATGCACGATCACCTCGCGGTCGCCATGGCGCTCTTTCCAGGCGAAGTTGTGGTGGTTCTCGACTGTGGCTAGAACTCGGGCTTTGAGCGATTTGACCATCTCACGGTGGATGACCTCGTGGTTGGCGGCCGCGTAGTGGCCCATTAGCTCCATGGCTGCCCAGTATTCCTGGCCCTCCTCCTGGTCGAGTTCGAGCCAGGCCAAATGCTTGAGATCATCCGGCAGGTCCATGTGGAAGGCACGGGCCAGCTTGGAGTAGTAGGCGGCCACCGCCGCCCCCGTTCCGCGGCTTCCGCTGTGAGACAGAATGGCAAGATAGGTGCCGGCTGCCAGTCCCAGGTCTTTCTGGTCGAGATGGAACAGCCCGTACTCCACAAAATGGTTTCCGGAACCACTCGTGCCGAGCTGCGACCAGGCCTTCGGCTTGAGTTCGGCGGTGACTTTGCTGACGCTCCAATCACGGTCCATGACTTTGTGGTCACGGGTTTTCTTGAAACGTGCTCCCACTCCGAAGCGGGTATCTTTCTCGAGCACCTCGATCAGTCGGTCGCTCTCGGCCTCGAGGCTCTCCGGCGGGATATCCAGCACCGTCAAGCGCATGCGGCAAGCGATGTCGACTCCGACCGCGTAGGGAATGACGCAGCGATCAGTGGCCAGCACGCCCCCGATGGGTAGGCCGTAGCCCACATGGGCGTCGGGCATGAGGGCCCCGGCCACCGCCACTGGCAGGCGGCAGGCGGCTTGCATCTGTCTGACGGCGGGCTCGTCGAGGTCTGCCCCCCACTGACGCCAGGGAGCGGGCTGATCTCGCTCTTTGTAGCCGGAGCGATTGCCGGTCTTGATGGCCTTGGCCACGGCCCCGTAAACGGGGTCGTTCTCGTGGGCCTCGGGGTCGGCCAGCAGAGCCTTGATCTGGGCCTCCATGGTCCGCTTCTTGATACCGTTGGCCGCCTGCTGTCGCAGAGCCACCTGGAGGAGCTGGGTCGGATATCCGCTGGGGACTCCTAGTTTTTCGAGCTGATTTGCCTTCATATCAACTAATATTTCCAGGAATAAAGAAAAATCCTCCCGCTCGGGAGGATGAAAAAAGGCCCGCCTTGGGGTAGGCGGGCCAATTCAGCAAGTTTGATCGTCTGTAATCTAGTTGTAACCGCCGCCGTTCTGAGGCGGAGCGGGAGGGGCCGGCGGGATATAAGGGGCCGGAGCCGGAGGCACGTAGCCACCGCCGTAGCTGGCGCCGCCGCCACCCGCGAATCCGCCGCCACCGTAGCCGCCGCCGCCGATGTTACCGGCCGCACCGCCGCCGTAGGCGCTGCCTGCGCCGCCAGCGTTACCGGCGTTGCCGGCATTACCAGCGTTACCGGCGTTACCAGCGTTACCAGCATTGCCAGCGTTACCAGCGTTCCCGGCGTTACCAGCATTGCCAGCGTTCCCGGCGTTACCAGCGTTCCCAGCGTTCCCGGCGTTGCCAGCGTTTCCGGCGTTGCCAGCATTGCCAGCGTTTCCGGCGTTGCCAGCATTGCCAGCATTTCCAGCGTTACCAGCATTTCCAGCGTTACCAGCATTGCCGGCGTTACCAGCGTTTCCAGCATTGCCGGCGTTACCAGCGTTGCCGGCATTGCCAGCGTTTCCAGCATTGCCAGCGTTACCGATGTTTCCGACGTTACCGAAGAACGGCTGCTGCTGTTGGAAGGGTTGGTTGAAGCCGCCGCCGCCGGGGAAGAGCGAGGCCAGCAGGGTGTAGAGCAGCTGCATGATGAGCTGCATCGGGTCTTGCTGACCCTGACCGCCGAAGCCGCCGCCGAGGGCCGAAGGAGCGCCCAGGAAGTTCATGCCGATGCGCTGCGAGGGATCCATGTTGGCGTAGGCCAGGTGGCTGTAAGGGTCGCCAGCGTAGCCAGTCGCGTAGGGGTTGAAGTTGAAGTTGTTGATGCCGCCAGCGGCCGCTCCGCCGCCGTAGGCGCTGCCTGCGCCGCCAGCGTTGCCGGCATTACCAGCATTGCCGGCGTTACCAGCATTGCCGGCGTTACCAGCATTACCAGCGTTGCCAGCATTGCCGGCGTTGCCGGCATTACCAGCATTACCAGCGTTACCAGCGTTGCCAGCGTTTCCGGCATTACCAGCGTTTCCAGCATTGCCGGCGTTACCAGCATTGCCGGCGTTACCAGCGTTACCAGCATTGCCGGCATTGCCCGCGGCGCCGACATTGACGCCGTTCTTCTCGATATTGTCGCCGAGGTTGCCGACCTGGATGGCTTGAATGGCACGGTCATACTTGGCCTTGTCGTCAACGGCCTTGATGCCGTTGATGCCCTTGCCGTCCGCTCCGTAGATCTGGTCGAGCGAGAGGGTGCCGCGCTTGAGGGCCGCCGAAACCGCGCCCAGCGTCTGGACATCCTTGTCACCAACGCCGCCCTGGCCGGCCAGATCCTGGTTGCCGGTGGCCTCGAGAATCTTCTTGAGGTTGCCGTTGTTGTAGTTGCCGCCGGCGTTCTTGTAGCGCGAGGCCACCAGAGCGAAGGTCGCGGCCTGCTGAGCGCGAGGGTCTCTCGAGTTGAGATCGTTGTTGAGGATCTGAGCGTAGCGCTGCATTTCCTGCGCGTTCTCGAGCCGTCCGCCAGCGTAGAACTCGGCCGCGTAGCCCTCGACGATGCTGGCGCGGGCTTGGGCCGTGCTGACGCCGTCGGGTTTGATCTTGTTCTGGTTGACGTTACCGTTCTGGTCGACCGCGTCGATATAACGCTGGAAGCCGGCCAGGTTGGTTTGGAGGGGACGGAAGCCGCCGCCGACATTGAAACCGCCGAACGTTCCGGCGCCGCCACCGTAGGCGCCACCGCCACCACCGACAGCACCACCGCCGCCGCCGCCACCGTAGCCGCCACCGCCGCCACCGACAGCACCACCGCCGCCGCCGCCGCCATAGCCGCCACCGACAGCACCGCCGCCGCCGCCGCCACCACCGTAGCCGCCGCCAGCGCCACCGACGTGACCGCCGCCACCGCCAACGCCACCTACTTGAGGCAGGCCCTGGTTAAAGTTATAGGGCGAGCCGCCGAAGCCGCCCCAACCGCCCTGCAGTCCCTGAAGGGCTCCGATCAGGGTCTGGAGGAGGTAGATAAGTTGGTTCGAGCCAAACTGCGGTCCGGTCGGTCCACCGATGGGGCTACCGCCGCCGTAGAATTGCTGGGCCTGGCCGACCGGAATGCCGCCACCCGTAAAGGGTACGCCTACTCCGCCGCCAACGCCGATGTTGGTGCTGTATGAAGCCATTTAGTGATCTCCCCTGCTGAATTGATACTTCTGTTTCGGTTGAGCTTGCGGCTCAGCCAGTTGTGACCGAACGGCGCTTCGGTCTCCAGTCGCGCCTCTCAAAGAGGCGGTTTTATATTTCTCCAGTCGTTTCGAAAATCCCGTCCCGCTCGCCGTTCGAGGGGGCCTTCCGAAATTGGTCTATTCGTCGTCGTCGTCTTCTTCTTCGTCTGCAGTAGGTTTCTTTTCGAACATTTTGCGGATCATCGGGTTGACTTTCAGCTTCTTCGGCCGCTGGCGTGGTGCTGTCTTGACTTCCTCGATGATGAACTTGCCGGTGTCGATTTGACTGACCGGCCCAAATCGATTGGCCGGGTCCACGCTGCCATCGGGGCGGCGGGGCGGGCCCTCTTTGATGTGGCCCTCCAGGTCAATCTTGTCGATGGTGCCGTCGCCAGCCAGCTTCTGGGCGTCGGTCTCGCGTGACACCACCTGTCCTGAACGGTTGACATCCGAGAGCGAGCCGCCCTCGATATCGACTTTGTCGATGTCTGAAAAACGAGCGATTCGAGCGGGCTTACTGCGTGCCCCATCCGGGGTGATTTCCACCACCTCTTGCACGATATTGGCGGGGATCACGAAGCGCTCGCTGGCGTAAAAGTCGCGCCGCATCATTTGGGCGCGCGCCCCGGGATCCTCGCGGATCGAGTCGTAGAGATGATCCATGCGACGAGCGATGCTATCCTGGAGATTTTGGATCCAGAAGGCGGCAGTGGCGCGGCCAACGCGTCGACGAGGCACTCGGTCGAGCACTTTGTCGGGAGCCTTCGACGGCTTGCCGCTGCGGATCGCGTCAAGAGCATCGCCGATGCTGACCTTTTTCTTGTCGTCTTTTTTCTCTTTTTCCATCTACTCTAGCCCGGGCAGCGCCTTACGCGGTAATAGCGCAACGACTCCAGTTCGATAAGGTGGGAACACTCAAAATCTTGGAAGTGGAAAACGAACTTGGGAGCCATGTCGCCCGGCAGTTGGGCCGAACTGACGCGAGCCAGGCCTGGGGGACCACCATTCTCGGTGTCATAGACCAGCAGCGGCTCGCCGCGAAACTCTTGGAACAGGACCTTACCGTTGGGAAGCGAGACGACCAGGCTGCCATCGACCTTCTCTTCTTGCATGACGCCGCTGACCGGGTTTTCGACCCGCACCGTACCATTCTCGTATCGTCTAAGAATTCTGCCGTCATCAAGAGTCAGTTCTTCGTAGTCGTTAAATAGATCGATGGTCCCGCCGGGAATGTTGTCCAGCGGCTCATCGCTCCAGTCTTCTTGGCCAGGGGTTCCGCCACCACCGCCTCCGCGGCCCATCGGATGACCGGGCGGGGCACCGGCCGGATTCACGCCAGAAGCGGCTGCTTCCATCGCACCCAGCAGGTTGACGAAATCCTGGACCAGTCTCTCCTTGTTCAGATTGTCCCCACCTGTCGCATGTGGATTGGGTCAGACTTCAAGTCATACCTATTCTCCCACCCGGGGAGAGGATCGTCTAGTTGTCTGATGTTAAAAAAACGTTACCGGCTCATTATCGGATTTTTACATTTTCTCCGTTCTGAGCAGAAAGGTCCTCCCGAGACACCGACCGAGTCGAGATTGCTGCGGGGTGAAACCATGACAGGTGCACTCCGCAACCCTATTAAAGCGCAACGGAGAAGGGAAGGCTACAGCGGCTTATTACTCGCAAGTTACGTTTGTTTCCGGGTTGTTAACTTCTGGCTCGATTCGAGGCCAGCCCCGGCGCGGCCGACCCCACCGGATGATGGCCAGTCCCATCACGACCAGGACCACACAAAAGGCCTGGGAGGTGTACATCAAGAGGTGGGGATCGTAGTCGCGGAAGAAGTCCATGCTAGCTCGGGAGAGGCCGTAGGTTACCAGGGCCGGCCCGGTGGTCGGCCAGTCAGTTCGCTGCTCGAGTTGCAGCACCACCGCCGCTGACAAGAATAGGGCCAGGGAAAGGTACAGCATCACGGGATGGCGTGGTTGCTCTGCGTCGACCACGAAGCCCCACGGCATGGTCGTCACCGTTCCGGTTTCCCCGTACCAACTGAGCAAGCAGCCGAGGCGTCCGATGCCCCACCCCACCAGGGCGGTGGGGGCCAGAGCGTCAGAAAGTGGTCCAACCGGTAGGCCACGGTAGCGCAGAAAAGCGAGCCAGGCCAGCACTGCTCCTACCAACCCGCCGTACGAGACCAGGCCGCCGTTCCAAAGCGAAAAGGCTTCGCGAGGGTCGCTCCACAGGACCGGGTTTTGGAGCACATAGAGCAAACGGGCTCCCAAGAGAGCCCCCACGACCATGAAAGGCAAGACGTCCTCGAGGTGGCGGTGATAGCGAGGCGGGACGCGGCGGCGGGTAAAGAGATACGCCACCACCGCCGCTAACAAGAAGGCTACGCCGTGGCTTGAAATGAGGAAGGGGCCGAACAGGGGGACGATGTCCGGCGGGTGGAAAACCACTACTGTTCCCAGAGCAGTTCGAGGGCCCCGTGGTTGAGGTGGTCGAGACCCAGGCCTGGCCTTTCGGAAGGCACGCGCCATTCGCCGTCGACGCTGGCGCCTTCGTCCGAGAGCGGGTCGACCACCAGCAGATCGGCGTCGAGATCCGCGTATTCGAATCCCCAGGCCGAGGCCAGGGCAGTGGCCGCCGAGACCGCCAGTCTCGACTCACCCACCATGCCGCCCACCATGAGTTGGGCCCCGAAGGCCCTGGCGATCGATTGGATGCGCCGGGCCGGCAACAGGCCGCCGCTCTTCATCAACTTGATATTGAGAATGTCGACCGCGCCGGCTCGCAGCAGGCGCAAGGCATCCTCGGGCGAGTGCACGCTTTCGTCGGCCGCCACCGGAATCGATTGCTGATGGCGCAGATAGGCGAACCCGTCGAGGTTCTCCTTGGCCACGGGTTGCTCGACCAGCTCGATGTCAAGCTCTTCCATGGCCTGGAGGGCCTTCAGCGCGGCCGGCACGGTCCAACCCTCGTTGGCATCGATACGCAGCCGCACCTGAGGGCCGATAGCCCGGCGCACGGCTCTCACCCGGGCCACGTCTTCGTGAGGATCCTCGCCGACCTTGAGCTTGATCGCATTGTAGCCATGGCGCACCAGTTCCTGGGCTTCATCGGCGGCTGCCTGCGAAGTGGTGATGCCGATGCTATAGTTGGTGCGTACCGGTCGGGCCGGACCCCCGAGGAACTGGCACAGAGTGATCTGGCTGGCCCGACTCAAGAGGTCATGAATGGCGATGTCCACCGCGGCCACCGCGCTCGACGACCGCACACTGGCAAAAACTTCTCGGTGCAGGCTCTCGAGTTGCCACAGGTCGCGCTCGAAGAGGGGAGGCAGCAGGTGCTCGCGCAACACCTGCAAGACCCCGTCCATCGTCTCACCGGTGAGGCGACGGTCGGGCACCGCTTCACCCCAACCCACCAGACCGTTGTCGGCGGTCAGCTTGAGGATCAGACCATGACATGCGTCGCACACGTCGGTCGCGATGACAAAGGGTTTCTTACATTGCAGAGAGCTACGATAGAGCTGGCAGCTGGCGAGCTTCATACCTGCGGCTTTCGCCGAGATGAGGAGCGGCCCTGCGGGCCGAGAGGGGAGCTCTCGCTGCGCTCGCGAGAAGGGAGCGAACTGAGCTGTCGCTCAGTTCGGGATAAGGAGCGGCCCTGCGGGCCGAGAGAGGAGCTCTCGCTGCGCTCGCGAGAAGGGAGCGAACCGAGCTGTCGCTCAGTTCGGGATAAGGAGCGGCCCTGCGGGCCGAGAGGGAGCTCTCGCTGCGCTCGAGGGAAGGGAGCGAACTGAGCTGTCGCTCAGTTCGGGATAAGGAGCGGCCCTGCGGGC